>CAWBFN010000001.1:0-825000 GCA_963788125.1 uncultured Acidimicrobiaceae bacterium
CCACTCGTGGACGATGTTCTTGATCCACTCGCCCAGACCGCCCGGGCTGGCGGGGTCGAAGAGCAGGGTGCGGTCAGTGCAGCGGTCGAAGAGGATGCGGGCGCGGGTGGTCTGGGGAATGCCCGAAACCACAATGATCTGGTGCCAATTGTGCGCGCGGGCCAGTTTTGCGGTGGCTCGAGCTTCGCCCTGCGTCGTGCTTGGATCGGGAACGAAGCAGATCACCTTCACGTTGGGTACCGCCCAATGGCAGGGCTCGTTACCGGGATCGGAGATGACCAGGTAGGGCGCGTAGCCGGCCCGGGCCAGGGCGAGCCCCTTGGGGATGCGCGGTCCCGAGCCACCGAGGACGACGATGGCGTCCGAGCGCCGCGGGGCGTTGGTGGCCGGCCAGACGAAGAGGACGGCGGTCAGCACCAGGAACAACGCGACCAGCGCGGCGATGGCAAGGAAGATGATGCGTCGCCCCCGGTGCCGGGCCGACCTCATTGAACGGCGTGGACACCCCCGTCGACGTGGAGGATCTCGCCGGTGGTCATGGGGAACAGGTCGCTGAACAGGGCGACGCAGGCCCGGGCGACGGCGTCGGCGTTGTGGACGTCCCAGCCCAGGGGTGCCCGGGCGGCCCAGGTGTCCTCGAAGGCGGAGAAGCCCGGGATCGACTTGGCGGCCATGGTGCGCACCGGGCCGGCGGCCACCAGGTTGACCCGGATGCCGTCGGGGCCGAGCTCTTTGGCCAGGTAGCGGGTGAGGGACTCGAGGGCCGCCTTGGCCACCCCCATCCAGTCGTAGAGCGGCCAGGCCACCGTGGCGTCGAAGTCGAGGCCGACGACCGAGGCGCCCCCGTCGTGGCCCGCCTTGGTGAGCAGCGGCCGGAAGGCTTCCACCAGGGCCTTGAGCGAGTAGGCCGAGACGTGCAGGGCGACCGAGACGTCCTCCCAGTCGGCGGCGAACATGCCGTTGCCCAAGCAGGTGGCCGGGGCGAAGCCGATGGCGTGCAGGACCCCGTCCAGGCGGTCCCAGCGCTCGGCCAGCGCCTGACCGGCGGCAGCCAGCTGCTCGGTCGAGGTGACGTCGATCTCCAGCACCTCGGGCTCGCTCGGGAGCTTGCGGGCCGTGCGCTTGGTGAGGGACAGGGCCCGGCCCGCCCCGGACAGGACGATCTCGGCCCCCTCTTGCTGGGCCAGCCTGGCCACGGCGAAGGCCAGGGAGTCGTCGGTCAGGACTCCGGTGACCATGAGGCGTTTACCGTCGAGCAGTCCCATCAGGACCGCAACGATATGCGACAGTAGGGACATGCACGTTGGCATTCTGGGAGGGACGGGTCCCGCCGGTCGGGGAGTGGCGGTCCGGCTGGCCGAGGCCGGTGTGCAGGTCACCTTGGGGTCGCGGCAGGCCGAGAGGGCCCAAAGCGTGGCCGAGGAGGTCGTGGACGCCTGGCCCACGCTGAGCCTGCCCATCGGGGGAGCCGACAACGAGGGCGCCGCTCGGGCCGAGGTGATTGTGGTGGCCACACCCTGGGACAGCGCCACCGCCACGGTGAAGCCGTTGCGGGAGCTCCTGGCCGGAAAGGTGGTCATCTCCATGGCCAATGCCCTGGTCAAGGAGGGTCGAGAGATGCTGGCCCTGATCCCACCCCGGGGGTCGGTGGCCGCAGCCCTGCAGGCCACCCTGCCCAAGTCCCTGGTGGCGGCCGCCTTCCATCACCTACCGGCGGCGGAAATGGAGAATCTGGAATCGGGGTTGGAAGCGGACGTGCTGGTGTGCTCGGACCACCCGGAGGCCACGGTGGTGACGGAGTCCCTGGTGGACGCCATGCGGGGCCTGCGGCCCATCAATGCCGGCAGCCTGAGCCAGGCGGCGGCCATTGAGGCCTTCACCGCCGTCTGCATCACGCTCAACCTGCGGCACAAGACGCACTCGACGCTGCGGATCGCCGGGATCTGACGATGCGGCTCTACGACACGGCCAGGAGGGAGATCGTGACCTTCGAGCCCGGCCCCCTGGTGACCATGTACTCCTGTGGCATCACCCCCTACGACTCGGCTCACCTCGGCCACGCCGCCGTCTACCTGTACTTCGACATGTTGCAACGCCGGCTGCAGGACCTGGGACACGAGACCCGGTGCGTGCGCAACGTCACCGACGTCGACGACGACATCCTGCGCAAATCCCGTGAGCTGGGTGTTCACTACCTCGACCTGGCGGCCGAGGAGATGGCCCGCTTCGACGAAGAGATGGGGATGCTGAACCTGCTGCCGGTGTACCGCGAGCCGCGGGCGACCTCGGCCATCTCCGAGATCCTTTCGCTGATCGGGGAGGCACTCAGCCTGGGCAACGCCTATGAGGCGGGCGGGGCCGTCTACTTCGACGTGGGCAGCTTTCCCCGCTTCGGTCGGCTCAGCCACTACGGGCGCCCGGAGATGCTCCTGCTGGCGGCGGAGAACGGTGGTAACCCCGACGATCCCAACAAGAGGGACCCGCTGGACTTCGTGTTGTGGCAGCCGTCGCTGCCCGATGAACCGGCCTGGGAGTCACGGTGGGGTCGGGGCCGGCCGGGCTGGCACATCGAATGCTCGGCCCTGGCCCTGCGCGAGCTGGGGGAGACGATCGACATTCACGGCGGGGGACGCGATCTCGTCTTTCCCCACCATGAGTGCGAGACGGCCCAGTCCGAGGCGGTCACCGGGAAGCCCTTCGTCCGGCTGTGGTTCCATGTCGGACTGGTGGGACTGGGCGGGACCAAGATGTCCAAGTCGCTCGGCAACCTGGTCTTTGTCGGTGACCTGTGCAAGGAGTGGGATCCCGCCGCCGTGCGCCTGGCGCTCCTGGCTCACCACTACCGCGAGGACTGGGACTGGGTCACCGAGGTGGACATGCCCCAAGCCATGGCTCGCCTGAACCTGTGGCGGTCCGCCGTGGAGGGGGACGGCACGGACGGGCTCTCCGCCGTGCGCGCGGCGCTGGACGACGACCTGGACACCGCGGCGGCGTTGGACTTTCTCGACTGGGAGGCCAGGGCCGGCCGGTCGGTGATTGACGGGGCCACCCTGCTGGGCGTGGCGCTCTGAGCGTCAGAGTTTCCGGTAGAGCGCGGGGAAACCCTAGAACGTAGCTGACCACTCAGTAGTACAAGCAGAGTTAGCCGGCACTCACATACTCAGGCTGCTCTCATAAAGCATCTGGGACGAGTCCATTACCGTCGCTTTTCGTAGGCTCCGATCTCGTATCAGACGGGGACCATCGGCGCTCATTTAACGATGGCTCTCCGTGAGATTCGCCACGTCGTGAATGCTGGTTGTCGACAGACTCCAAAATGTCGCCAGTTCGCAATACGAAGCGATCCAGTGACATTCTGGTAACGATCGCGAAACCGTCTTGAAATATTCCCTGGTCATTGGCTAAATAAAGTGACTTTTTCCCCTATGCAACCCGTGCTCAATCAGAGAAACTATCGGCGAGGAGCACTTCGGCGATCCAGGACGGGCCCTTACGGGTCTCGCTTGAAAAGCACTCGAGAAACGGTCGTCGCGCGACGCGGCAGGGCTGTTCTCAAGGCCAGATCCCGCTCGGGAGGTTTCGAAGTATTGCTGTGCTGGCCAGAGAGTGGTTGCTGAGGCGATCAACGTGAAGGAGTGTCGGGAGTTCAGTGGGTCGACAAGAACCTAAAAGTCCTAAATCGATTTCGAGGGTGAGGGCATGGACGAGATGAAGAATCCACTGATCTTTGTCTCGACGGGCACCGCCCCGACGACGGTGGCCACTGGCGAAAACCTGAGGCACCGGACCTTCGCTCGGCCCCCGTTGGTCACGTCCCGCGAGGACCCGCCCCGCCCGGGTCAACTGACGGGTCCTCGACCGTGATGTTGTCCGTTGTCATGCCGGTGTACAACGAAGGAAGAACGATCGCGCACGCCATCGACCAAGTGCTCAACGTACCGTTTCCGTGTTCGTTCGAGCTCATTGTGGTCAACGACGGCAGCACGGACGGCACCGCCGATGTGCTCAAGACAATCGGTGATCCGCGCGTGGTCGTCGGCGGACACGACACGAATCGCGGCAAGGGGGCCGCGCTGCTCACCGGTTTCTCCCTGGCCCAGGGTGCCCATATCGTGCCGTTCGACGCCGACCTCGAGTATGCGCCGCAGGATCTCGTGTCGTTACTGCAGCCGGTACTCGACGGGCGCTCTGACATCGTCTACGGCTCGAGGATTTTCGGCGCCAACACCGTCTTTCAGTCCTATCGCTACGCCATGGGCAACAAACTGACGACGCTCTTGGCGAACGTTTTGTTCGACTCCTACCTCAGCGATCTGCACACCTGCCTCAAGCTCCTGCCGAGCAGGCTTCTGCGCGACCTGAAACTGCAGGAGCAGGGATTCGGCCTGGACACCGAAATTACGGCCAATGTGCTCAAGCTCGGGTATCGACCCTTTGAGGTTCCGGTCACCTATCACTCACGCACCCATGCCCAAGGGAAGAAGCTCCAATGGCGAGACGGCGTGGCGTGTATCGCCATCCTCATGAGGGTGCGCTTCAAGGCCCAACGCAGCCGTCATCGACGACGGATGGTCAGCCGTTCCGTCGGGGTGCGCAACGTGCAGTTTTCAGAGCAGGCCAAGTCATGAGGCCTGTGGTCGTTGCCCCGCTCGCCGGCGTTGGAGATGGCAGTGCTCGTCGAACGCACGCTATGCCGCGCTCGCCGTTTTGATCGAGTGACCCTCCACGGAACGTCGGCCCGAGACCTGGCCAGAGCTTCGACGCGCCGGCCACGAGTCGCCGTCGTGACGGACGCCATCTACCCGTATCACATGGGGGGAAAGGAGTCGCGCACGCACAACCTCGTGGCGGGCATCGCGGCAGACGGCTACGACGTGCACGTCTTCACGATGAACTGGTGGCACGGGGACCGAACTCGGGTCGAAGATGGTGTCACCTATCACGCAGTGTGCCGTGAACATGCGTTGTACACCGACAATCGCCGTTCCATGGTTGAGGCGGTGTTGTTCGCCTTGGCGTGTTTTCGGCTTCTCTGGTATCGCTTCGACCTCATCGAGGCGGACCAGATACCGCATCTGCCGGTGCTCTCCATCTGGCTGGTCGCCAAGGTGCGGCGGACGCCGCTCGTCATCACCTGCCATGAGTTCTGGGGGCCGCAGTACTGGCGCACCTATCTTGGCCCTCTGGGTTCTCTCGCGGCGGTCCTCGAGAAACTGACGGTGCGACTGCCCGATCACATCGTGACTCCCATGAGGGGTACGGCCACCAAAATCGTTGAGAACGGTGCCCGACCGGACAAGGTGACGATCGTGCCCAACGGCGTCGATGCCGAGGCGATCGCCCAGGCCCCTACTCCGGTGCAGTCATTTGACATTCTCTTCGTCGGGAGGCTTCTCGCCCACAAAAATGTGGACCTGCTGATTGAGGCGATCGCTCTCCTTCGAGACGAGGGAACTCTTCGCACGTGCGGCATCGTCGGAACGGGTCCCGAGCGGGAGCGTCTAGAGGATCTCAGCAAAAAATACGATCTGGTCGATGCCATCACGTTCTTCGGGAAGGTCGGAGACCATTCGTCGGTTTTCGGCCTCATGAAGGCCGCGTCGGTTTTCGTTCTGCCTTCTGTCCGCGAGGGCTATGGAATGGTGGTCGCCGAAGCGCTGTGCTCCGGTCTGCCGGTCATCACCGTCGATCATCCGGAGAACGAAGCCCGCGAACTCGTCGAGGACGGCGTCACAGGCCGGATCTGCGAACCGACGGCAGAAGCTCTGGCGGCCGCGCTTACCTCGGTGCTGGGGAGTGCCGAAAGGCCAGTTCTTCCCGAACGGGCGCGGCGGCGCTTTGCCTGGACCGAGAGTGTTCGCTCATTGGAAGCGGTGTATCGAGTCGCAGTTCGATTCGCGTCTACGAGAGTCCCTCCGAGCCCGGTTGAATAGTCTCGTTCTGCAGCGGTCGAGAAGCGCCTTCAGACCGATAGATGGGCAGCGATTTTCTTGGCAACGTGTGGCCAGCGCGTCGTAAGTTTCTGGACGTATGCTTAGGCCTGCTAAACGGCGCTGGCAGTAGACTATTGCGCCCGAAGATCGCTAGATAGACAACCGCGGAGATGGCCTGTCCCGCCAGATAACCAAAGCCGATACCGGTCAATCCATAGTCCGAGAGTGCGAAAGCGAGTCCGACCACCGCTATGGCATTGAAGGCGTTCATGAGGAAATATGCCATGGAACGTCTTTGAATATTCAGCCAGGTATCACCGAGAAAGTTGATCGTCACAAATACCATCGAGACGCTCAAGAGGATGAGGACCCTATAGCCTGCATTGGCGTAGTCAGGACCGTAAAGATGTAGTATCGGCCAACCCAGAGCGATCAGTACCAGCATCGCCGGCAGAAGTAGTCGGTAGCTATGCAGAAGTGCATTTAGAAAATGAGACTTTATAGGTTGATGGATCATCGGATTGCGATGACTCAGAGATCAGGGCCTGCGAAGTAGAGCTAGGAATGTAGTTAAGGAACACCGCTATCTGCATTGGCATGTAAAAGTACGCCGCATCGGTGGCTCCTAGGCGGTCGAGAACAATGATGGGCAAGAGGGAGGATGGAAGAATCGCGAAGATGATCCCGAAATAATTCGCCACTGAATAGCTCCTGTGCTCGAGGACTTCGCCGAGCACCGGGAGCCAGGGACTGGTTCTTCAGCAGTTTCCTCAAAATGACATAGAGATTGTAGGACAAGGCCCAAGCAGCAGCATGACGACATAGATACTGACGATGCCTCGTAGCCCAAAGGAAACGACGAAAATAGGTAGCACTAATCTCGGGATGTTGATGATCAGTGCCTTCCATAGAATGTATTGACCTTTGCGAAACGACATGAGAACGCTGTCCAATATGCCGCTCAGGCTAGTTCCCACAATAAGCAGCACAAGCATCAGAGACAGAAATTCCGATGACTGAACGATGCCGAGCTTTGGCACGAGGAACTTGATGAGCAGTAGTGCGATAGAAGCGAGCCTACGATCGAGCAGAAAGTAGCAAGGTAGAGCGAGCAAGTAAAAAGGCCTCCCGGTCTCTTGCTTGTTGGGAGGAACCGGATAACGGTGTTCGGGAGTCCGAGATTTGTGAACGTTGAAATAAGCGAACTGAAGGCAACAATGGCGACTGCCAATCCCCACCTCGGTCGTCGTAAATAGGCGGGCGCATATGATCCAGAATAGAAACGCTGCCCCGGCATTAATCGCCTGACTGAGAATGAGAAACGAGGAGTTTCTCCGTAAACTATCCTGCACGAAATAACGTTGGACGCTATCGGAGTAGGTCTGGACTCTGCCCATCCCTCCTAGCTTACTGGAATCGGTGGGTTCGCCGGTAACGCAAATGCGATCGCTTGCGGTGTTTAGAGGATAGAAAACACGTTTTGGCGAGGGAAGCTGGTGGTGGCCGTCATGCCCCGTTCACATGAATGCTCGCTACCCTCGGACCCATCCCTCATCGATGGCAAGAGGCCTTAATGGTTCGTGCTGGTACTCCGCCCACCAGCGTGCTGGGTGGAACGTCCTTGGTAACGACGGATCCGGCGGCGACGACCGCATTGTCACCAATCGAGACCCCGGGAAGAATGCTGCAGCAGCGCCCGATCCAGACATTGTTCCCGATCGTGACCGGTTCCGATTTGGTGGAGCACCTCGCTCGACAGGGCGTGATAGTCAGTATCCATGATCGACGTGAAATCCCCGATCAAGCAATTGTCGCCGATCGTGATGCTCTTCGTCGCCACGATGGAACAACCATTGAGATAGACATGATCTCCGATTACTAGGCGTCCGTGTCGTTCCGGCACCGAATTCTGTGGGGACTTGGCGGCTATCGACCACCAAACCCCTGCCGATCTGCACGTCACCGAGGCCGGAAAAGCGGGGCCATTTGCCGCCGACGATGACGAGACCCTTGACTCGACTGGTCGCCTCACTCGAAAGGTGAACAGGATTGAGTACGGGAACCTGTAACGCCTGTCGGAGTCGGTGCGCGATTCGGTCCTATTCCTTCGGTAGTGCGGTTATGGGTCGTGCATTACGGTGGAGTCGGTTAACGATCTCGACGGTTGGCGTTTAGCGCGGCCCGGTAGGTATCGATAGTAAGGAGTCCAGCTGTTCTCCAGTCGGTCTGGACCACTTTCGATGCCGCGGCAGTGCGCATACCTTGATACTCATCTTCGGACATGTGTTCTGCTCTCTCCAGTGCGGCCGCCAATTGCTGAATGTTTCCGGGTTCGAATCGAATGGCCGACTCACTGGGAACATCGCAAAGATTTGCCAAGTCGGGAATGATGACCGGTAGGCCGAAGGAACGAGCGAGCAGAACGGATGCGCTATTCGACACCTCGCGAAACGGAAAGACCGCAAAATCGGCGGCCTGATGGTACCGGGCAACGTCCTCCTCGGGCACCCATTCGAGGTTCACCACCACCCTCTCCGCCACCAACCGGGCCAGGCGCAGGACCTCGTCTCGGTACGCATCGCTCAAGCACGTTCCGGCTATCAAGAGCTTGATCCGCGAGGTGGGGGGAAGGAGCTGCGCGGCAGACAGCAACTGATCCACCCCTTTGTAGGAAGACAGCTTTCCGATGAAGAGTGCGACCTTGTCGTCGGGCTCGAATCCGAAGCTGGCCCGTGCCTCTTGGGTCGTCTGTGAAATCGAGTACAGGTCGGCGCGTGGGCCCTCGGGAATGACGCGTACATTGCTTGGCTCCGAGGGACGTGAGCTGCGCGGCGGTCACCTCGGAGAGGGCGATGACGGCCGCGGCCTTTGACAGGAGAAAGTCTCTCGCCCGCGTATCGTCAGCGAAGACCTGTTCGTGGGGGAGAAGATCGTGAGAGGTCCAGATAATGCGGTAACCGAGAACGGTGGCGGTCCGCAAGTAGACGCCGAACCACCACTCCATCAGACGGAGTGCCCACGGTTGGTTCGGTGCCCACGGCAGAGAGAACTGGAAGACCCAGTGGAGATGAAGGATCTTGAATCCCTTCAGGCGAAAGCGCGCCAACAACGCCGGAGCGAGGAGCAGATTGACGGTCTGCGACCCTGTCGGTCCCTCGTCGTAACGAACGTCGATACCGGCGGCGATCACCTCGCTATAGAGAAGTGACTGATACGGATTATCGTCTCTTGGTGCGGCCAGCACCGAAAATGGTTTACTCAACGGTTCGGCCTCACAAATCCATCCAACACGCCGGCACCCACCGCCAGATGGTCGAGGAGTACGAGTGCGGGGAGCTCCTCGTCCCGCTGGCGCCAGATCGGCCAGAGCAACAAGAGCGGATACCATCGCCACTTCAGGGTGATCGGTAGTCCAAGAAGAAAGATGGCATAGAGGATCGGTACGGGGTTCTCCCTCAGCATAAAACCGATCCGATGTGGATGTTTCTTCAGCAGTCGGGTCCAACCTCTGCCGTAGAAAACGGATCGGCGGAGGGCGCGTCGTGGCGAGCCCCATTCGTGGCTGACGACGGCGTCTGGTACCCAACGGAGACGGTACCCACTGTCCGTGAGGCGCCAACTGAAGTCGAGATCCTCCCCCGCAGCGAAGGACTCGTCGAACCCTCCTACGGCGTCGAACGCCTCACGGAGGAACGCCATATTGATGGTGGCGGACATCGACACGTACTTTTCAGTGGCATTTCCCCAGAACTTGGCGCCCGAGTAGATGCTCCGCTCACGCGAGGTTGCCGGACCACAACTGACTGCTTCTCCTTCCTTCAGGATCGGCTGGATCAGTTGCTCGAGCCAGCCGTCGCCGGGTAGGCACCCGCAGTCGATGAAGACGATGATCTCGCCTTCGGCATACTTCACGCCAAGATTGCGTTGATGAGCGATCGTCACGCCTACGCCGTGCGGCTGCTCGTAGTCAAACCACCGCACCCAGGGGTGATCCTGCTGTATGTGGGTCAGTCTCCCATTCGATGCATCGACGACGAGCACTTCATGGCGAGATGGGTCAACCAACGATCTCAGTGCTGCCAAGGTCTCGGCCAGCAGCGGGTCGTCCTTGCTGACGATGACAATGGAGATCTTCACCGGTAGACCCGCGCCCCGGGACTCGAATACACCAGCGCTTTCACCCGGCCAAGGAAGGCACTCGGGAACAGGTAGGTGGACACCTCATTGTCGACCTCGCCGTAGGCCGTGCCGCCGATGTTGTACCCGGTCGCCAGAACCCAAGAACCTTGATCGATGGTGGCCGGCGTCAGGTCGGTATGCGTTGCCGCCGCATACGTTGTGCCGGCCCATATGCGAAGTTCCCCGAACTCGTCGGTCCAGATGAGAGGGTGGGGACCCGCCTCCTGCACCAGCCACTTGGCGGCCGCCACTTCCTGGTCTGTCATGTCACTGTAGTTGTACGAGGTTCCACTATTTTGCAGGAGGGGGCTACCTCCGGGGCCGACTTGTGCGATCAGGCCGGTCCCGCCGGCGGGCACGGTGACCCCAAGGACGATCAGACCCACTATGGAGCCGGCCGCCGTGAGTTGACGAGATCGTGTTGCGAACCAACTGATACCGAGCGCCAGGCTCACGCATAGCACCATTCCCGCCTGAATCTGTGCTCTGTCCTGGTTGTACACCTCACCGAACGTTCCGCTGACCCGAATGACCGCCGCGAAAGCGAGCGTGGCGGCGCAGAGCACCGCGACCTCGCGGGGCACGGACGTGATGCGATTGCGGAAGACCATCACCAGTGTCCCCAATACCACGAGCGCCAGGAACAGCTCGCCCACAACGGTACCGATCGACTCCAATGCCGACGCGAGGCCGTTGTAGCCGAGACCGGTATTCGTTGCTTTCGGTGCTGCCGCCGCCGGAAAGTGCGACGTAATCGATCGTGGGTAGGGATTGAGCCATGATTCGTGTTTGCTCGCCTGCAACGCCAGCCGGTAGTACTTGGACGGACTGATCGTTTGATTCACATTTCCACTGAGCCAACGGGTAAAAATGGAACCCTTGGCGTGGGGGAGGAGGTTGGGGCCCTGGTCGACCATGGAACTCACAAACGACGTCAAGTTATGGGCGGACGAGGTCACTCCGAGATCCCAGATCAGGACCATGGCAAGGCCACTGAAGGCGATGACGAAACTCACGTACACCTTCTGAATGGGGCGGCGGACTCTATGGGTGGAGCGGCGGTTGCGCCACGTGGACACCACCCGAACGGCGCTGAAGCCGAGCCAGGTCACGACGAGTAGGGCGACAGCCACGTAGGAGCTCGAGTAGTGGGACACGGTCAGCGCGGCAAGGACACCAATCGCCACCAGCGTCCGCCGGTAGCCCGTAAGGCCGACATCGAACAGCACCACGAGCAGAAGTGCGAAGTAGAAAAGGCCGACCTCCTGACGGCTGATGCCGCTCAACTCCCCGGCGAATTGGGCCAGGACGATGAGATAGATGGCCGAGACAGCCGAGGCCAGCGGAGAGAACCATCGACGTGCGAAACCGTAGGTGAGCGGCGGTATCCACGCCAGAAATAACGGAAAGACGCCCTTGAATACGTAGATACCGGAGATGCCGCTCACCTTTGCCAGGGCGGTCGGCAGCGCCGTGATGCTCAGCATGGCGGCATAGGGGTCGCCGTTGGATGGTGGCGTCCAACGCCCGGCTCTGAACGTGTCCGAGAATCGCTGAAACTCTTGTTGGATGTCGAATCCGAAGAGGTTGTTGCTTCTGTAGGAATAGAGGTAGATGAGCGTGAGGCTTGCACCGAACAGCGCGAGTTTTATCTGGGTGTCAGTCCATCTCGATGTTCGCCATAAGATCCCGACGAGAACCAGCAGAACGACAAGCCACACGATGAGGTCAAGGAGGGCACCTCGACCGTTGTTGAGGCGTTCGGCGCCGGCCAAACCGGCCAGCGGGAGGAGGACCGCGCCGGTTGCAATGAGGATCGTCGACCGTGATCGCCGGCCCTCGAACACGCTCAGGATCGGATCGACACCCGAAGGGCAGGCCAGCACCGCCAGCAAACTGATCGCGTTCACGGCGAGTGTCAGCGGCCACATCTCCAGTGGGCGGGGAACACCGAGCGGAGGCAGGAGCGCGCTGGATACTGCGGCCCAGAGCATGAGTACAAATGCCCCTGTCCCAACGACAAAGGCCAACTGGGAGAAGCGGTTCTCCAGCCTCACCCTGGTCGCTCCCACGACCGTCAGTCCGGGCAGCAGGATCATCAACGCCAGTGCGCACAGTCGACTGCCGAGCAGTGCATGGCGAGTGGCAACGGCCAAGTCGAAAAGTATGAGCAAGGTGACGGTCGTCGATGACTGTGTCCACAGACGCGAGATGGCGCTGGGCTGCTTCGCATGCCGACCCCTCTCCACCCGACTCTCGATCGGCATGGTCAGCGTTGCCGTCATGATGCGCCCGTCGTCATGTGGAACTGCAGTGGTGCCATGCCCCCACCGGGCGCGCCTATGGACACGGTCACATCACCGCTGGCCTGCTGGGGCATGGCAAAGGAGACCGGGATGGTCACAGTGGCGCCCGCACCCACCTTGGCCACACCTTGCGCAACCAGCTGTTTGGTGTTCGCCGAGGACAGCACAACGGTCCACTTCTGGTCGACCGTGCTGGTTCGGGTGCTCGATATGGTGAACCGAAACTGTACGGGGTCGCCGGGCGCAACTTGGCTGGGTAGGGAGGTGAGGTTGTCCAGCGACAACGCGAGGTACTGCTGAGGCGCGGCGAGGACGCCGGCGTCTCGCAGAAGTGTTCCACCAGCTTGAATAGCCACACCGATAACCAGCAATCCGGCCAAGACTGCGATCAGGGCAAGCCGCTGGAGACCCGCAGTTGTCTTACCGCTGTGGTGATGAGCGATGGTCATAACGGCTCGCGGGAGAGATACCCGCCGACGAAGCCCACATTGTTGAAGGTCTCCTGGAGGAGCTGGATGTAGGCGTAGGCCAGCGACTCGGGTGATCGAGAACGGAACGCGTTCAGTATCCACCGAGGCGCCAAAAGTAACGGAAGGGACAACGCCAACAGCAACCAACGGCGATTGGCGACACTGGCCAAGAGGGCAATGCCACAGAGTACGGGTATCGGATAGACGGTCGCCGGACCCCATCCGTCGTGCCGACGAAGGTTTCGGGCGTTGCCGTTCCCGTAGATGCTGGCCCGACGGAGGGCATCTCGTAGGTGCGGGTCGTACTCGTGCTCCATGGCGGCGGCCGGAACCAGGCGGAGCACGTGATCGGGGAAGGCGCGACGCAACCGAAGGCAGATGTCGTCGTCCTCGCCGCGAAGCCGATACTGGCGTCGAAGCCACCCAGAGCTTCGAGGACGTCCCGTCGGAAGGAGATGTTGGCGCTGGCCAGTGAGTACACATCCCTCTCGCCTTCGTAGGTGGGAGGCGAGACGTTGCGCCGAGCGTAGAGCCACAGCCGGTAGGCCACCGATGTGCTGTGTCCCAATTCTGCTTCGAGGTGGGTGACGGGCGGGTTGTGAAGGTAGTAGCGAGCCAACAGCCGGCACGGGACGCTCCCACCACCGGCCCACCGGCTGCGGCCACCCTCGGGTCGAGGTAGGCGGAGAGCAATGACTCGGCCCACTCGGGGGACGGCCGGCAGTCATCGTCGGTAAAGGCCACGATGGGAGCTCGGCTGGCGGAAAATCCGGTGTTGCGGCCGCGGCGGCGCCCAAATTCACAGGATGCCGAATCAGCCTGGCCCCACGACTGGTTACCTCGCGCTCTTCGATCGGAGGGGTGGAACCATCGTCGACCACCACCACGTCGAGGCGCTCCCGGATGGTCTGCCGATTCAATGTGTCGAGCGCGGCAGTGAGTTGAAGGGCGCGGTTATAGCTACAGACGACGATGGTGAGATCAGGACGTATGCGCCGTCATGATGTACTGGACGCCTGGGAGATTGGCGTCGCGGGACAGATACCCGCCGACGAAGCCCACATTGTTGAAGGTCTCCTGAAGGAGCTGGATGTAGGCGTAGGCCAGCGACTCGGGTGATCGAGAACGGAACGCGTTCAGTATCCACCGAGGCGCCAAAAGTAACGGAAGAGACAACGCCAACAGCAACCAACGGCGATTGGCGACACTGGCCAAGAGGGCAATGCCACAGAGTACGGGTATCGGATAGACGGTCGCCGGACCCCATCCGTCGTGCCGACGAAGGTTTCGGGCGTTGCCGTTCCCGTAGATGCTGGCCCGACGGAGGGCATCTCGCAGGTGCAGGTCATACTCGTGCTCCACGGCGGCGGCCGGAACCAGGCGGAGCACGTGGTCGGGGAAGGCGCGACGCAACCGAAGGCAGATGTCCTCGTCCTCTCCAGCGAAGCCGATGCTGGCGTCGAAGCCACCCAGAGCTTCGAGGACGTCCCGTCGGAATGAGATGTTGGCGCTGGCCAGTGAGTAGACATCTCTCTCGCCTTCGAAGGTGGGAGGCGAGACGTTGCGCCGAGCGTAGAGCCACAGCCGGTAGGCCACCGATGTGCTGCTTCCCAATTCTGCTTCGAGGTGGGTGACGGGCGGGTTGTGAAGGTAGTAGCGGGCCAACAGTCCGGCACGGGACGCTCCAACCACCGGCCCACCAGCGGCGGCCACCCTTGGGTCGAGGTAGGCGGTGAGTAATGCGTCGGCCCACTCGGGGGAGGGTCTGCAGTCATCATCGGTAAAGGCCACAATGGGAGCTCCGCTCGCGGAAAGTCCGGTGTTGCGCGCCGCGGCGGGGCCCAAATTTGCAGGATGCCGAATGAGCCTGGCCCCTCGACTGGTTACCTCGTGCTCTTCGATCGGAGGGGTGGAACCGTCGTCGACCACCACCACCTCGAGGCGCTCCCGGATGGTCTGCTGGTTCAATGTGTCAAGCGCGGCAGTGAGTTGGAGGGCGCGGTTATAGCTACAGACGACGATGGTCAGATCAGGACGTAGCGCCGTCATGAGCTGCCACCGGTTGCGAAGTGCGGGTCGCCGTCCTGCTTTTCAGCTTGGTGCCCCACATGGGCCGCGACGCCCACGACGCGCCCGGCGAAGTAGCTACCCAGAAAGACCGCGTCGGTCAACGTTGCCAGCGCGAGGCGTCCAGCGGCACCTCGGACCTCGAACTTCCGATTCACGTGCGCAAGAGAGGATGCGAAGAGATAGGCAGACGGGATGGCCCATGCGAGACGTCGATCGATACGTCGAGATGCAACCACCGCGACGCCAATCGTCGTGAGCTGACCTACGAAGGCGAGATCGGGGACCCTCACCTCACCGTAGCGAGCCCACTGTCGTGAGGCGCCAATCCCGCTCTGATACAACCAACGGAGCGAACGGAGGAAGGTTTTGTCTTCGCGATGCTCGACGAGTACATCCGGCAGGTTGCGCGCAATCAGCCCCGCCCGCGCCATGGCGTGATTCAAGGCGATGTCCTCACCTTCAGACAGGGATGGATCCACGCTGACCAGCTCGAACACCCGGCGTCGGTAGAGGCCATTGGCGCCTGTCACCGGCACGGTCGGCGGAACGGGCCGAGGGTGCATTCCGAATCGCTTGTAGAGAAAGGAGACGTCGCCGTCCGGAACGGGGATCCCTCCAACGGCGTCGACATTGTCCTTCAGCGCGGCCCCGCAGCACTGCAGCCAGTTTGGCGGCAGCACAATGTCGGCATCAACCATCGCAATGAGTTCACCCCGCGCCGCTTTGATTCCGGTCTCCCGTGCCGCCCCCCGACCTCTGTTGAACGGGTGCTGCAGCAGCAAGATTTCGGGCCGGTCCATGGCGAACTCTGCGACGACGTCCGCCGTACGGTCACTCGAGCCGTCGTCAACGACCAACACCTCAATGGAACCTGCTCCGATCTGGGAGGTAATTGAGGAGAGGCAATTGACGATATTGGCGTCTTCGTTGTACGTGATCACGACGAACGACACATCAGGGACAGCCGCCGATCCCCTCATGGGATAGCCACCTTTTGCCACACGATGGCATTCTTAGGCAAACCCCGGCTAAAACCGGGACACCGATCGGTTGGAAGAGTTGAAGTGAAATTCGTGATCGACGCAACCGAGCAAGTGCCGGGTCGGTTACATTTCGGGTTTCCCATCGTCTCCGTTCAGCACGCTTTGTCGCCCTCAAGGATCTAAGCAGCCGAAGCCCCAGTTACCTCGGTCGATGCCGTACAGACTACAACGGCAGACTATTACAATTAGGGAGTCTATTTTGCGCGGGCTAGGGCAGAAAGTCCCAAATTTTAGCCCGCCGGGTCCTAGGTGTTTCCACGTTGTTTCCGAAAACCTCCCACTGTGTGTTTGGGCCAATCCATCCGTGGTTGATTGACGGACGCGCTAGCCAGACTGTCGTAGTCCTTCCCTGACGGTCGTGCGGCGGTGGCCGCCCTGTGGCGCCGCACCGGCCCCCGCCGGCGGGTCCACCACGGTCCTGGCGGGCCCGGTGGGCTTGCGCAGCGCCCCCCCGGTTCACCGTGGACGGGTGAGACGGTGCTGTTGGGCGGTCGTCCTAGCCCCGAAACCTCCGGCGGCTCCCACTAGTCCCCGTCCGCGGAGACCCGACGGGAAGGGGCCGTCGTTGCTCAGTGGTAGATCTGGACCGACTGAATATCGAAGGAGCTGCTGGGGGCGGCCGGCCCTTCAATAGCGAGATTCGCCAAGAAATACATCGGTTGACTGGGAACTTCGCTTCCCGTGAAGGTGTAGACAACCTGTCCGTCGAGATACCAGGTGAGTGATCCTGGCTCCCAAAGGAGACCGTAGGTGTGCCAGCCGCTGGTGAGGTCAGACGACGAGGTCACGTCTCGGTACGCCTCCTGCCCAGCCGCCGCTCCCCAGTGCAACGTTGCCTCCATGAGAGTCGAGGTGCCGTAGTTCTCCATGATGTCGATTTCAGGGGGCCAAGACCCGTTCTCTGGTAGCAACCACAGTGCCGGCCAGGTACCCGTCCCGCCGGGGATCCGCGCCACGACTTGCACATAGCCGTAGGTGAAATTGAAGGAAGAGAAGGTCGTCACCAATCCCGACGCGTAGGGGTAGGTCTTGGGTGCTTCGTTGACATCGGTTCCCTGGGTCGGAGTCTCGGTGGCGACGAGGTGAAGGGCTCCACCGGAGACCTGGTCCTGAGTAGGCAGGTACCACTCCGTCTCCTGGGTGTTGCCGTAGTTCGTGCACCCCGTCGCGGCGACAAACGACGCAAAGCAGGTATCCCAGACCGATGAGGCGAGACTCGAGCCCGTAAACCCTGCCGTAAAGGCCAGGGACATACCCGTGGCGGGAGCCGGGTTGGAGCTGACCGGAGTTGTGGTGCTACTTGCTGGAGTCGTCGTTGTGGTGGTCGGTGGAGTCGTTGTGGTGGTCGGTGTTGGCGATGCAGCTTGATGGGCGGTGGCGTTCACGACGCCGGAGCTTGTCGTCGATGGTGTCGAAGGTGGTGTCGATGCGCCAGCGTCGAGGGCGGTGTTCGTCGCGCCAGAGCCCGTGGCGGATGTCGCAAAACCAAATGGCGCACCATTGCCCAGCGTGGAGCTCGTCGCACCGGAGCCCGTGGCGGATGCCGCGGTGGAAGGGACTGCTGCCCCACGGGTCACGGGACGCGAATTTGTGATGGCGGCCAAAGAGTAGATGGCGATCACGATCACCAGAAACGTCGGCAGCAGCGCCCAAACCGTGGGCAGCCCCTGCGTGCGGGCATCCTTGGGCTGACCCTGAGGAGACTGAGGCATGGGTGAGGCGTCCTTTGTGCCCTTCGAGCCGCGAACGCGTTTTGTATCACACTCCCGGCTCGGTGATCAATTTGGCGGTCCGGCGTACTCGAGGAGTCCAACGACTTTGCGCCCCACGTCGCGGTGGGTGATCGGCGTCGTCTGACCGTAGGCCCGTCGGGTTGCGAAGTGAGGAAGTGCGGGTTGCGATTGGGTCGCAACGCCGTCGGAGGGTGAGGCGAAATTCGAGACGCCTCCGGGCCAAACGACGCAAAGAGTGCTGATTTTGGAGTCCCGATCAGAACATAGAGACGGAGCGCACCAGCTACGATATTCGTATCCCACCTCCATCGTGCCAGACGAATTCTTCCCATGGTCCAGCATTCCCGCCTGGGTCACCCGCCGCGGATCGGGTCAGTGGGCATGATGGGTAGCTCCTCGCCCGGGACGCCGAGACGCGCCCAAGGAAGGCCGGTCAGTCGCCGCGTGGTCTTCACGGTTGACTATGAAGGAATCCATGGCATGCCCGATCCCAACGGCACCTACGACTTGGAGGCGACGACCCGTCGTCTGCTGGGGACGCTCGCCCGTCGAGAGATCCACGGCGTGTTCTTCGTCGTGGGGCGCTTGATCGACGAGCACCCAGCCCTCATCGAACAGCTCGCCGAAGCAGGTCACGAGGTGGCTCTCCATGGCGTCGACCATGAGAATCTGGCGGCCGCCAACGAGGGACAGCTGTCGCAGTTCGCCAAGGTGCTCGACCGGGCATCCGAGCAGGTCGACCGGATATGCGGGCAGCGACCACGGGGGTTTCGCGCCCCGTATCTGATGGCCCCGGAGTTCTACTCACCTCAGGTGTACGCCCTCCTCGGCGACCTAGGGTTCACCTGGGTGGGGAACCGGTCGATCCGATACCCCGAAGAACTACTGCGACCGGACAGAATTCGGACTGGAAGCTTGTGGCGCCTGGCGGCGAGAACTGGGTTACCGGCAAGCCGCCTGGCCACCGTCGCCCTCAACCCGGGGTTGGTCTATCGGGAGACAAGGTGGGGTCATATCGACCGTCCGGTCACCTGGTTGCTTCGTGGGGCAGCACCATTTCGCCGTGGCGCGCTCATGGAGCTCCCCGAACTTTCTCCCTTGGACTGCGACCTCATCGGCCTGCCGAACCCTCTTCTCGACAGCGATCCAGAGCTGTTGGCCTACGCTCGTTGGGCGCTCACCGAACGGTTTGATCGATCGGACGAATGGTTCTCATTGACCATTCACGACTGGATCTCGGGAACCGCAAACCGGCACGCCAGTCTTGAGGTACTCCTCGACGAACTCCAACTGCGTGGTGGCCTGCAGTGGGTGCGCCCCGGCTTGGATAGCCCTAGTTTGACCGCCTGAACGTCCATACAGGTCAACGGTCAGAGTCACTTTCCGGCCTGAATTGGCCGTATCCACTCATGGCCGCGTCTGTCTGTCCGACGATGTGTGGTAGGCGGGCGTCGAGAACTCGAGGCTGATGAACGACGTTGTGGCCCATTGGCCGCAATTGGGACCTTGTCCTCTAGCCGGGCACCCGGCTCACCGACGACACTTACGTTCTCCATTGGGAGGGGGGATGTGATGGATGCGACCTGGTTCGCTCAGCGTTCGTCTCCGGTCGACGCTGAGGCCAGGTCGCATCCGTTCGAGGTGAAGGAAAGGGAGATTGTGCCGACGGCAAGGTTGGCTTCAGGGAATCGCTTTTCATAAAGGTCGAGCCCGCAGAGCCAGGAAAGATCATCCTCGGAGCGCGCCCTGACCCGAAATCACAAACTGCTGAGGCGTAGTCCCACCGGGATCATCGACCAGAACCTCGCGCGATCGCACGACCGTATATCACATGTCGGTAGTATCTCTAGTATGGCAAAAGAGAAGGTGACGATTACGTTAGACCGGTCAAAAGCGGAAGAGGCCCGGGCTCTAGGCGGTGCGAAGTCAACCTCGGAGGTCATTGACCTGGCCCTGGACCGCTTCATCCGAACCGAGCGCATTCGGGCCGACGTCGAGGCGTATCGCCGAGAACCGCCGAATGAGGTCGAGCTCGATCTGGCGCTGCTCGCCGACACCAACGGCTTGGCCGACGATACCGACTGGGTCGCTCTATACGATGACGAGTCCGCGTGATGCCGGTGCCGCGTCGCGGCGAGGTCTGGCTTGCCGAGGTGGACAAGATACGACCGGTCATCGTGTTGACGCGTGATCCGCTGGGCGCGCTCCTGGGCGCGGTGATCGTCGCTCCTGTCACGTCCACTGTTCGTGGGACGTCCACCGAGGTCACCGTCGGGAGGGAGGACGGCATCCGGCGCTCTTCGGTCGCGAACCTCGACAACGTCCAGCTCGTGGCTCGCAGCCGTTTCCACCGGCGTGTGGGACGAGCTCGACTGGCCACTATGACAGCCCTCTGTGCGGCACTGTCGAGAGCTGTGGACTGCGGAGTAGTTGGGGCAGCTCAACCATCGCGGTGAGTCCGCTCCGATGAGGTAGCAGCCGCACCCGGTCGTTCTGCCGGGTCTTCTTTTTGCGGGTTTTCCGATGGTTTACCCGACGATTTTGGGATTCCCGACGGCTCTAGAATTCGAGCTACATGCTTCCGAGGGAGACCCTGTGGATCAGGCCTTGAGGGGGGAGCAGCAGAACAGAAAGTGGACGACGCCCGGGGTGTACCTGTGCATCGGCCTCGCTCTGTCGCTGATCGCCGCTGCGTGCGGTGGGCCCACCCCCGAGGCGGCTGGTTCCCATCATCGTCGGGTGACGTCACGCGCACCGAAGGTGGCGACGACGACCACGACGACCACTTCAACGACAGCGACAACGTCAACCACGACGACCTTCCCGGCCAAAGTGCCTGTTTCCAAATCTCCAGTCCCTCGGTCGACTTCGACCGTGCCGACGACCGCACCGGTCCGCACGCCGACTGATCCGAATTTCAAGGGCATTTACGATTTTGCCGGTGGCAACTCCTCGGCGGACGCCACCGATCCGGACCTCGCCGGGGTCGACCTTATCTACTACTGGAGCCAGATTGAGCCGCAGAAGGGGGTGTTCGATTGGAGCGTGATCGACAAGGACATGGCGCCGTGGGTCGCCGCCGGGAAGAAGGTCATTCTACGTGTCTCCACGTCCGGTCAAGCTGACTGGGACCCGCCCTATTCGGGAGATGCCACCCCGCAGTGGGTGTTCGACGACGGCGCACGCGCTATCTCTGATAGTGGAGTGACCATTCCCGTCTATTGGGATCAGGCGTATCTGAGCGACTACCAGTCCTTCGTCCAGGCCTTCGGCCAGCAGTTCGACGGCAACCCGAACGTTGCGTTCGTAGAGGCTGGTGTCGGCATGGGTGGCGAGACCCTCCCTGAGACCAACGGATCGGCGTCAGCCGCCGCCGCCTGGGCAGCAGACGGCTATTCGGATGCGCTTTGGTTGTCGACCATTGAACAGATCGCCTCGTTCTTCAAGGCGTCGTTCACCGAGACCCCGGTCTACCCGCTGTTGGACGAAACGTTCTTCGGTGGTGACGACACCGACCTCAATGCGCTGACGGCGTGGTTCAATGCCATACCGAATTGGGGTCTACAGGACGACGGCCTGACAGCTACCAAAACCCTCGGTCCGCTGTGGTCGGGCCGCCCCGTCGCACTCGAGGAGCGTGACCAGACGCAGGTTTCGGGGGACTGCCTGTGTGCCGACATCTCCAATGGCCTCCAGAATCTGCACGGCACCTACCTGCTGCTCTATCAGAGCGACATCGACAACCCCGCCAACGCGGCATATCTGCGTCAAGCCGCAGCAGAAGTGGGTTAGCAAGTGGTCGCCACCTACGACCCGACCGACGTGGCGCAGGCATTGAGGTCCCCCTGGTTGGCAGGGTCGACGACGTCGGACTGGTAGATGAGGATCACCTTGCTGTCCATCGGGCCGGTGGCATCGGCGCAGTCGCCGGTCAGCGTGTCGCCACTGGTCGAGGTCGCTCCACGTTGCTCCACGATGGTCGTGGTCTCTCGCCAGGACGAGTTGTGCGGCGTCGTGGTAGAGGTGAGCCCGTCGTACTGCATTGGAAACCCTTTCGTCGCGAACCAGCCGGTGAGCGCCAGGTAGTCGTCGGATTTGGCCGGTCCGTAGAACGACGAGTCGACCAGGGGTACCACGGGGGTCCGCCGGAAGTCCTCTCGGAACGTGGTCGCGATCTTCTCGATCGTGGTCAACCACACGGCGTCGCTGTACCCATAGGCAGTCCACTGCGCCAGGTGGTCGGTCGTGCCTTCTTGGGTATCCGGGAGGGTCTCCCCTCCGTCGCCGATTCCCATCTCAATGAGGCTGACGGCTGGGTCACCGTCGTACCGAGCGGCATAGGCGGCGATGAACGCGTCATAGTCGGCGAGGTAGGTGAGGTTCCAGTAGACCGGGAGGGTCGACCCGTCGTCGTGGACCGCAGGCACGCCCTGGGCGTAGACCCACGCTGGCGTGGCGTCCGCCGCGGCGGCTCCCCATGCCGCCTGTCCGCCGGTGCTCACCCGCAGGATGACCCGCTTCCCAGCTGCGGCCCACGGCGCGATGGCCTGGTTGACGGCCGTCCATGAGAACTGCCCGGGCGCCGGCTCGAGGCGAGCCCATTCGAAGGAGAGGGTGGTTCCGGCCAGGTCCGGGTTGTGGGCATCGGCGCCGGAGTTGCCCCCCGCGAACTCGTAGATCCCTCGGGCGCTGACCGTGTCGGGGCGGAAACTCACGGGAGCCTTGGTCGTGGAGCCCGGAGCAGCCGACGCGGCTGCCGGTGGTTTCGCGGATCTCTTCGACGTCGAAGAGGTGGTCGTGGTCGACGCGGTGTCGTGGTGGCGTCCTGTCGTGGTGTGGTCGCCCCCGGCCGACCGAGAAGACGAGGGCCGAGAACCTTGGCCTGCGGTGGCTACCACGATGGCCACCGTGCCGACGACGAGAGCGGCTGCGGCGAGTGTCCAGTGCCGTTGACGGCGAACGTGGTGTTGCATCAGTTCGTGCACAAGAAGACGGATACCGACTCCCCCTCGTACACCAGCTTGAAACGAGATTTCACAATTGATCTGACCGCCGGCTGAAAGCGCCAGGAGTTCTCGTCTGAGACGACAAGCCAAAGACGGCGATGCGCATCAATTGCCGCTTCGAACTCCGCCCCGTTGAGGAGGACGGGTATGCCGTACTCGGTGTCGACGACGTGATTGTCCTTCTCGAAGACGTAGAGGAGTGTTTGCGTGCGGTTGGCCGAGACCCAATACGTTGGCGCGTGGCCGAGCGTGTTCCCCGTGAGGTTCGCTGGACCGACCGCGATGACCGCGTCACCCCGTTCCTCATGTGCCTTCACATAATCGACCGCATCGGGGTAGTCAAGGTTGATACTGTTATGTTGCACGTTCGCGCCGAAGAGGACGCCGCTGAGTGGACCATAGTCAATGAGGCTCCCGACCGTGCTCATCGTGGCGGCAAGACCGCAGGCCAACGCCAGAATGACGGCGAACCCGAGTCGTAACGACCGGGACCTCCCACGCTCGCCGGTTGTCACCGCGTTCCGCACGAGCCCATAGATATCGGCCGCGGCACGGGTGGCGAGCGCGAAGACGAACGGCAGAGTGATGAACACATAACGGGTGTTCTTGGCTGGCAAAAACAAGGAAACAACAATCAGTGGTACCACCCAGAAGGCAGCGAGGTAGATGACCGTCGCGTCCTTCCGCTTCCAGCCAATAGCAATGCCCACGACGGCGAGGATGCTGATGATGGTTAAGACCCCTCCTCGACCTCCGGGGGTGAAAAACACATGGACCAGGTAGAAGAGGGGTCGCGGCGACCACTGCACGAGGGGACCACCGCTGAGGTCGACGCCGAAGCTCGGAGGATGCGTGAAAAGGGCCAGGGATACCTGCGTGGCGATGCACATCGTCGCCAGGCCGCCGAAAACCCACCAGCGCCAGTTTCTGCACCAACGAAGCCCGAGGAATCCGAAGAGGGTGATCGGGATGAGGGGGAGGACACCGAAAGACTCCTCGTGAGTCAGGTACATGCAGACGGCCACAACCATGACGACAGCGATACGTCGCGAGGTCGGCTCGCGTATCGCCTTTAACAAGACGACGGCCAACAGGATGACGAACAATTGCACCATCTGGTACATCCGTACTTCTTGCGCGTGTGACTGTTCAATGGCAGTGGATGCAAAGATCAACGTTCCCGCAAACTGGAATGAACGGCGGCGGACGATGAGAGGGATCAGTTTGGTCCCGAAGAGGATGACCGTGGCGCCAAAACACAACACGGCAGTCTCTCGAAGCCACGATGTTCGATAGTGCGTCAGTGTTCCCACGATGGCGAGAAGTAGCGAGTAGAGCTCAGACTTCCAGTAGATGAACCCGGACGGCCATCGCGGGATGAGGTGCGCTCCCATTCCTTGGGCGGCGGCGATGGAGGAGAGCTCGTCTTGCCAAAGTGGCTGGTAGTCGATCCGGTAGCTCAGGGCGAGTACCCAGAAGAGGGCGATGGCGCACACGCCGGTCCCGTAGGTGTGCGCTCGAAACCAGGACAGGAGTTTGCCTCGAGGTTCTGCGCGCGTGCGTGGTCGCGGCTGGGCGGGAGGGGATTGCGGCCCGCGTGGTCCGACATCAGCCGGGGCGGGACGAGCTGGCGCCGACGATGTGGTCAGAGCCGCGGATACGACGATCCCCGCCGCGGCGACGAGGAGCACGATGCGCAAGAGAAAGGGGGTGGTGGGAAATGGTGGTGTCACGCCGATGAAGTGGCGAAACTCGACGAGCACGAGGACCAGGCCAAGGGCGGGCAGAGATCCGGCCGCGACGGCGCGGAGCGCCCGTCGACGGCGTGCTCCGAGGAGCACGAGTAGGTACGTGATGGAGCCGGCTATGGCGCACAAGAAGAGGAAAATGCCAAGCGTGTGTACGAAGAGCGGCCCGGCCGGCACGGTGGTCGTCCCGGCCGTGATCTGGAACGGTGCGCCGAGCAGTTGCTTCGGGTTGGCATCAAGGTTTGGCTGAGCGAACCCCGACGCGGTCCATCCGGGCCCCATCTGAATGGGAGTCACGGACGTGCCGTCGGCCACCTGGCCGTCGACGTAGGCGACTGGTGCCGAGGTGGCGTCCACCGTGATCGAAAGTGTGTGGGCCCCCGTGCTCGCAACGGGGCACAGGTCGTAGATCGTCAACGGGAAGGAGGTGGGAAGATCACGCAACGGGAGGTAAGAAGGTTGCACGCCGATCGGCAGCACCCCTCCCGTGCCCGAAGCAATGACCTGACCATCGAGGGCTAGGGTGTAGGGGCCATTTGCTGCGGCGCGCAGCCACCCGCTGGTGCAATCAGATGGGAATGTCACCACAGTCGACGCGGTCAGCTGTGGCGCGTTTTGGCTCCCGACGATGGCTTCTCCGTCAGCGGGCGACGAATACGCGTTGGGCGGGATGGAGACGGTCGTGGCGCCGGTCCGGTGTCCGGCAGACGACGCGGTCACCCAGTCCGCGGGCGCAAGGGCCGTTGTGGCCCAGGTCCCTGATCTCGGAAGGGGCTGCTCAGTCAGCCCGACGTTGGTCGTCGAGGACCAGTCAGAAGGTGTGGTGCCGTACGTCTGCACGAGGCCGCCCGTCTGCAATCGGATGTTGGCTTGGAAGGCCGGAGCCCGGTTGTCGTAGTTGGTCACTTCGAGGCCAATGACGTTGGGCCCTGACGTAAGTGCAGGACCGATGTCCAAGGTCTCGACGATGCGGGGAATGTACGAGCCGGTGAACGTTCCGATTCGGGGAGTCGACGCCAGCTGTATCCCGTTCACGTACGGGATCGCAGCCTGGTCCGCGTCGAACGACAGTGTAGCGCTCTGGGGTAGCGATCCGACGGAGAGCTCCAAGCGAAAGAAGGCATGAGGACCAGCCTCGGGCGATCGTATCCACCGCTGCCCGGCGGTCGGAGCAAGGTACGGCTGTCGCGGCGATCGTACGTCCACCGACGTCCAAAAGCTGGCAATGAACCACGCGGTTATCACGATGAGCGCGAGGGGCACGACGACCCAGCGTCGCTTTTTCGAGATGACGCGCTCAGTGGTGGCGACGTTGCTGGTCGCGAGTTGGTCGAAGAGCTCGTGGTCCCGGGTGACCACACGGTCGAGGACGTCGGTCACGGAGCCGCCGGCCGAGGGTGTTGCGGGCTCACGGGGGGCCCCCAGGCGTATAGAGACCGGCGGCCACTTCGCGCCCCAGCCCGTTGATTTCCTGCGTGTCCAGATCGACAGCTCTCACGATGTCTTGGCGGAACGCGGCAGGATCGCCCAGTCTCTGTTCGGACAGGGCCATATACGTCAAGGCGATCGACTGCAGCTCGCCGTTACCGCTCTCGGACATCGAACGCTGCAGGTACGCAATGGCCGTGGAGCTGTCACCTACCACGTAGGCGAAGTGGCCGTAGGTGAACGAGAGAAAGGCGAATGGACCCAGGTCGGCGACGGCGCCGGGGGCAAGCGGTACACCGGCCCGTACCATGTCGTTGGACAGTGCCACCGCAAAGTCGCTCTGTATGACGGGGTTGTGCGGGGCCAAGGCAAGTGCCTCGGAGTAGTCGAACACTTGCTGGGCAATCTGTACCGCCGATGCCAATGTTGGTGGGCTTGCCGCGGCGGCCAGCCACGTGAGCGCGCCCTTTTGTCCCTGGTCTGCCTCAGCGTGGCCGAGGTCTGTCTCGAGCGCATTGTCGTAGCGAAGCTGGGGGTTGAGCGACAGAGCTCGGTGGAAATCGCGCTCGGCCACGCTCGAGTGCCCGGCTTGCTCTGCCGCGAGGCCGTCGGACCTTGCCGTTTGGGCCAACAGGCCGCTGGTGAACCCCCACATGAGCACGGCGCCGATCACCACCATGGCGATGACGATCTCACGACGGTGACGCAGGGCGCGTACGGGGCGCCCCGCCATCAACCCACCGGCGAGCAACGTCAAGTACCAACCCACTTGCAGGCCGTTGGTCACCATCATGGTGGTCGGGTCAAGCGTGAACCCGAGGAAGCTGGTGGGTGGTCCGTAGCGGAACGCGGCCTGTCGGTCGACAATCTGGGTCTGGGTCATATCCGTCGAGAGCCGGAAGAGAAGCTCTCCGCCCATGGTCCGAGTGGCAGCGACAAAGATGAGGGCGATGAGAACGAGCGCCCATCCACACAGCCGCGTGACGTTCGTGGGCCGGCCACGCGACCGGATGACCGAAACGGCCGCCGCCAACACCACCACAAGCAAGATCTCCCCATAACTGACATGTCCGACCATCGGGACGTCGGCAAGAGCGAGGTTGATGTGCCAGGCCGTGAGGTTCGGGCTCAGGTTCAGGCCGATCCACGGAACGCCGAGCGCGCCTACCGCCAGGGCGAGGCCGATGGCTGTCCGCCACCACGTGGGGAGGCGCCGTCTTCCCAGTGCCAGTGCCGACGGGGGGGAATCTGCCGGACGCGCTGCGACCTCCGTGCTCTCTCTGGTCTGAACCGTCATCCGGTCGAGTGCTGGAGCGCTCGCCGGACGCGGTGCGACCTCGGTGGTCTCTATGGTCTGGACCGTCATGTGCTCGGGTGCAGGGACAGGGGGATCATGGGGGAGGTCAACCGGTACCGACGACGCGCACCGTTTGGCCATCGGTCAGGGACTGCATGTTCGACTCGACCACTTCCTGGCCGGCGCTGAGCCCGGAGAGAATCTGGTCTCGGTTCGCGTCCGTCGCGCCGAGAGTCACGGGCTGGAAGTAGACGCGGCCGTCACGGAGGACGAACACCGCTGGCGTGAGATCACTGTTGAGAACCGCGACCGAAGGCACCGTCACCGCGGCTGATTGCGTCGCGTTGATGTGCACGAAGACCTGAGCACCAACGGGCACTGGATCAGGTGACGTGTTCTGGCACTGGATGACGACCGACCCGTCCAGCCCACCGGTGGTGGAGACCGCGCTCACCGCAAGCACAGTGCCTTGGAGGTGTACTCCGGGGAGACCGGTGGGTACCACGTCCGCGGCGTTGCCGGGTGTGACGGTCTGGAGGTCGGTGAGCAGCAGGCTGGCAGACACGTCCACGAGAGAAGGGTTGACGATTTGGAGGATCGGCACGCCCGCGCCGACGACTTGGCCAGGCTGCACGATCAGACCGCTCACCGAACCGCTCGTCGGTGCGGAAATGGTCGCCGTCTTTCCCTGGGCGATCGCCACGAGGTTTTGCGCGAACGCGACCTGCACGCTCAGAGCGGCGATCTGTTGGGCCTGGGTTTGTGTTCCGAGAAGTGTCGTTGACGGCGGAGCGTGCTGTGCGGCGGAAAGTGCCTGCTCAGAACTCGTCAATTGAGATTCGAACTGGGGAGCGTTCTGCGCGAGCAGCGTCGGTTCGATCTGCACCAGCGGGGCGCCTGCGCTGACTTGCGCACCGTTGACCACGTCGACTTGCGTGATGGAGAAGATGGCATCTTGGACGCCAGCGAGGTTGACGCTGACGGTGAAGCTGTTATCGGGCGCTTCGGTCAGGGCCCCGACGCCACCTGGTTGGTTGGTGATGGTGGAGGGTCCGGCCGTCGTGACAACGACCTTTGGTGATCCCATCAGCACGGTACGCGCCACAACGGCCGCGCCCGCAAGGGCCACGACGACAACGAGAGCGAGGACGATCCTCGGGATACGACGGCGCAGGAGGGCCACGCCCCGTTGGTCACGTCGGTGCACTCGTCGCCATCGTTGCGGTCCGGACCGCGCTCGAGTGCCTCCCTGGGTCGTTCGGCGCGGGGGCCCCGTCACTCACCGCGTGTGAGTCGCCGTCACCGTCAGAGAGTGTGCCCGTCGCGCCCTCGCCGGCGTGCCCGTTGCCGTTGGCGCCGATGGTCGGGGCGCCGTCGGCCGGGCCGTCCACGATCACGACGCCCTCGCCGGCGTGCCCGTTGCCGTTGGCGCCGATGGTCGGGGCGCCGTTGGCCGGGCCGTCCACGGTCACGACGCCCTCGCCCGAGTGCCCGTTGGTGGGGGAGTGGACGGCGGCATGCCGACCGCGCACGGCCGTGTCGTCGGCGCCGGGATCCGGCCGGGGGCCCCGTCACTCACCGCGTGTGAGCCGCCGTCACCGTCTGAGAGTGTGCCCGTCGCGCCCTCGCCGGCGTGCCCGTTGCCGTTGCCATTGACTCCGACGGTCGGGGCTCCGTTGGCCGCGCCGTCCACGATCACGACGCCCTCACCCGCGTGCCCGTTGCCGTTGGCTCCGATGGTCGCCGTGCCGTTGGCCGCGCCGTCCACGGTCACGACGCCCTCACCCGCGTGCCCGTTGCCGTTGGCGCCGATGGTCGCCGTGCCGTTGGCCGTGCCTCCCACGGTCACGACGCTCTCGCCCGAGTGCCCGTTGGTGGGGGAGTGGACGGCGGCATGCCGACCGCGCACGGCCGTGTCGTCGGCGCCGGGATCGTAGATCGGGACCTGGTAGGCGGCGTGCCGAGCGGAGACCGGGCTGCTTTCGTCGGGAGGCGGCGGCCCGTGGGCGGTGGGCGTGGTGCCATTGGCCGCGTGGCGGGGCTTCTTCATTCGGTGTCGATTCATCATGTTCGGATCACTTCTTCACTATGTGAAAGCCGACGGTCGGTCGGACCACGCCATAGATGACGGCGTAGCTCTCGAGGAGCGAGTAGATGGGCAGGAGCAGGATCTGGGCCAGCTGCCAGGGGATCCGCCGGTACCACGGGACGCCGCGCTGGTCGAGGTTGAGCTCCAACCCCAAGAGGTAGAGCGCGGAGTAGGCGGCCAGCGACGACGTCCCGATGAAGAGGACGACGCGGGGGATGCGGGCGTCGACGAGGACGGCGGCGATGCTCACGCTCCACCACCCGAGCCAGCCGACGCCCCACAAGATGACCGACGAGACCAGGGTGAGGCGGTGAAAGACGTGGGCCGGGGCGCGCAGGCAGACCAGGACCAGACCGACAAACCATCGGCGACGCTGTTTGAGAAAGTCCATGACCGACTGGGTCGACTGCTCGAGGCAGTATCCGTCGACCCAGCGCGACCGGCGCCCTTGGGCCATCTCCACCAGGGACCACCAGGCGTCTTCGGTGACCGACCCGGCCGGGCCGAGGTCGAACCCGACTTCCTTTTCGACGTCGTTGCGCACCAGGATGAACGACCCGTGCATGCCGAAGGCGCTCTGCCCGAACCGGTGCTGCAGGCGGAACCGGCCCAGATCGTCGCCGGTACGGACCGAGTCGGCCAACGTGAGAAAGGGATGCTCGGACAGGTCGCGGTGGTAGAGCACCACCCCCTGGCCGATGCGCAGCTCACCCGACGTCTCCTCCTCGTAGACCGCGCTGTGGATCCCCCGGATGACCGAGGGGGTGATGTGGGTCTCCTCGTCGAGGTGGAAGAGCCACGTGCGGTCCGAGATCGGCGAGATCTCCAGTGCGTAGTGCAACGCACGCGCCTTGAAGCGGGCCCGCGAGGCGGTCCGGAAGTGCTTCGGCACCAGGATGGTCCTCACGTTGTGCATGTAGGGCAGCCCGTTGTCGGTCACCACCTCGACGCTGTAGGGGAACAGGGGAGTGTGGGCCATCGCCGCCTGGACGGCCTGGGTCGATTTGAGGACCGCTTCCACGTTCGTTCCCCGGGTGACGATGCGAAAACACACCGCCACGCCCACCGGGAAGGCATCGGCCTTCTCCTTGTTGACGTTGCGAAAGGACAGCACGCCGATGACGTTGAGCAGCACGGGGATGGCCAGGAGGACCCAGAGGTAGCTGAACGCGTCCACGACCCTCGCCGCCACGCCATGGCCCGGGCGGGAGTTCCCCCAGAACCACAGCATGACGGCGAAGATCGGAGCGCCTACCAGGGCGAAGGAGACGAGAAAGGTGAGGCGGACCCGCCAGGCGGGCCAGGGTCGTTCCTCGGCTGGAAGGCGCCGGGACCTGGCCGCCGCGGGCAGGGCTGGCGCCGGCGCGATCCGTTGCGCCGGCGCGTCAAGCGCCGGGGCGTCGAGCACCGTTGCCTCTACCGGTTCGTGGCCCGGTGGCGGCGGCAGTGTGAGCGGGCCCGCGTCGCGCTCATGTTCGGGCCGTGCGGCCGACACTACGGTCATACAGCCTGTGCGGTGGGCAGGAGCAACGACCGGGACCATTCGATCTGCGCCGTCAGACCCTCGGGGAGCTCGACGCGCGGCTCCCACCCCAAGAGCTCGTAGGCCGAGTCGATGGACCCCCCGGTCTGGTGCACGTCCCCGGCTTCGGCGGCCATCCGGTGCCAGTCCACCGGGGCGCCGGCGACGTCCTCCACCATTTCGATCAGCTCGTTCATGGAGACGTGCGACCCGCCGGCGATGTTGACCACCGTGCCCGGTGGGATGTCCTCCGACGCCGGCGGCGATGTTGGCGTCGACCACGTCGGCGATGAAGGTGAAGTCGCGCACCTGGCGACCGTCCCCGAAGAGGTCGAACGGTGCCCCGGTCACCACGGCGTCGGCCAACCGGCGGATGGCCATGTCGGGCCGCTGGCGCGGTCCGTAGACGGTGAAGTAGCGCAGGGACACGGTGTGCAGACCCCAGTTGGCGGCATACAGGGCACAGAGGTGCTCCGCCGCCAGCTTGGTGACGCCGTAGGGGCTGTTGGGCCCGGGCAGGTCGGACTCGTGCGTGGGGTAGGACGCGGCGTTGCCGTACACCGACGAGCTCGAGGCGTAGACCACGCGAGGGGCGGCGACCGCCTTGGCCGCCTCGAGCAGGCGCTGGGTGGCCTTGATGTTGTGCTCGCAGTAGTCGGCGAAGCCCGCCCCCCACGACATGCGCACCCCGGGCTGACCGGCCTGATGGAAGATCACCGCCGCCCCGTCAAGCAGGGGGCGCAGATCGAAGGTGCGCAGGTCCACCTCGGCGAAGGAGAACCCCGGCAGCCTCGACAGGGCGAGGAGGTTGCGCTGCTTCTCCGCCCGGTCGTAGTAGTCGGTCAGGCAGTCGATCCCGAGGACCTCCATGCCCGAAGCGCACAGAGACTCGGTGAGATGACTGCCGATGAAGCCGGCAGCACCGGTGACGACGACCTTCATACGGCCTCCCTTCCTTGTTCGGTCGCGCCATCCGCGACGAGGGTCCTCACTTCGCTTCGGCGCTCCACCCGCTCGACCCGCTCGAGCAGCTGGCGGAGCGAGCGCTGTCCGGCGACATCGGAGTGGTGTCCGGCCACCGTCGCCCGGATGCGCGCCGCGGCCTGGGCGATCGAGACGGGATCGGTGCCGCGGGCACCGACGTGGTAGTAGGCCCGGGCCACCCCGCCCACGTAGCGCTCAATGCCGAACTCGCCCTGGAGTCGGCGCGCCCCCTCGGCCGCCCGGGTACGGATCGGGCCGTCGTCCAAGAGGGACGAGATGCCCCGGGCCAGGCCAGCGGCGCTCGGTGGCACCAGCGCGGCGGAGTGGGTGGTGAGCACCTGGGTGTGGCTGACAATGTCGGTGGCCACGATGGGACGACCCGAGCGCAGGTAGGAGAAGAGCTTGAGCGGCGTGTTGCGCCCCCGTTCGCGGGGGGACACCAGGACGTCGGCCGCCATCATGCAGGCCGGGACCAGCGTCGCCGGCAGCATGCCCACCAGGCGGACGGTGTCGGAGATCCCGAGCTCCTCGGCCCGGTGCCCCAGCGCCTCGACCTGCTCCTCCTGACCGCCCACCACCACCAGCACGGCGTGAGGGTGGGTGCGGGCGACGTCGGTCATCGACTCCAGCAGGAGCTGCACACCCTGGTACGGCTCGAGCGTGCCCGAGTAGAGGATGACCTTGGAACCCTCCGGGGCCCAGCTGCGCCGGATGGCCGAAGCCACCTCGGGGTCCGGGTCGGCGTCGAGCGAGATGTTGAAGACCGTCTCCACCGGAATGCCGGTGGTGGCGGCCACCCGGTCGGCGATGAGCGGGAAGTGGGTGATGACCGCGTCGGAGTGGCGGATCACCGAGCGCTCGAGGGCGCCGGCCAAGCGGGTGATGGGGTTGGCCGGACGCAGCCCGTAGTTGCAGAGCACGTCGGACCAGTCGTTGCCCATGTCGTAGACGTGAGGGACGCCGGCCATGGCGGCCAGGGCGGGCCCGAAGAGGCCCGCTTCCTCGTGGGTGTGCACCACGTCGTAGCGGCCCCGTCCCCGGACCGCCTCCTTCACCGACCGCAGGGTCACCGCCCCGTTGAGCACCAGCTTGCGCACCGACGGCCCGACCGGCGACCGAGCGGACACCGGGCACGGCGGCCCGCAGGTAGCGCAGGCCGGCGACCGGGCGGTCCTCGCCGACCGGGTAGGTGACCAGGTCGACCTCGTGACCCAGGGCACACAGGGCCAGGCACCGGTTGAAGACGCTGATCGGCGTGCCCCGGGGCGAGTACACCGGATGGGGTGCCACCATGAGTACGCGCATCACGCTGCCTCCATGAGTCTCTCGGCCGGAGCCGGGCGGGGGCGTGCCGTGCGCCCTCGCCCGGCCCGGACCGTCAGGTAGAAGGGGATGCCGATGACGCCGAGCGCCAAGGTCTGCACCGTGATGCACACACCGACGGCGGCGCCCTGGGCGCCGGTGGCGTGCCCCCCGGCCGCCAGGAAGGCGGCGAAGACCCCCTCGCGCAGGCCGTAGCCGCCGAGGGAGATGGGGAGCATGGTGACCGCGGTGGTCGTGGTGACGACCAGGGCGCTGTAGGCCAGGGGGATGTGGATCCCGACGGCCCGGATGAACATGGACTGGCTGGCCACCACGACCATCCAGAAGCCCAGGCCGCGCACGGTGGCCTGGAGCAGGGAGCTGCGCTGGCCGCGGAACTCGTGCAGGGCGGTGAGCAGCTTGGCCACCGCCAGACCGGGGCCCCGCCGGAGCAGGCGCCACCGGCCGACGTGCCCCATGGCCGAGCTGAGGGTGAGCGCCACCAGGACCAGGCCGCCGGCCACGACGGCCACCGAGAAGGGGCGGATGCGGGCGGCGTAGCCCAGGGTGACGGTGGCCACCAGCCCGACGGCGGTGAGCACGATCATCCCGGGGAAGTTGCACAGCCGGCGCAGCACGACCGATGCCGCCGCCGGGACCCGTTCCTCGGTGGTCTCGGCCAGCGAGGTGGCCCGGACGAAGTCGCCGCCGATGGAGCTGGGGAGGGCGGCGTCGAAGACGTCCCCGCCCAGTTCGAGGTGGAGGCAGCGCCCGTAGCTGCGGGTGACGCCGTTGGCGTTGGCCAGGCCGTGCCACTGCCGGACGGTGATCAGGATGGTGATGACCGCGGTGGCGTACCCGGCGGCCAGCCACCACGGGTCGGCGTGGGCCAGCGCGCCGAGGACGGCGCCGAACCCCACCTTGCGGGCGATCAGTGCGAAGGCGCCCACGGTGACCACGATCCGCACGACGGTCATGGTCGGGACGCGGCGCTGTCGCCGGGGCGCGGCGTGCTTCGGGTGTTTCACCGCGGTGAGCACTCGGCGTCCTCGGTGGCGCTGCGCACCACGTACGGGCGGTGGGCCGAGTCCTTGAAGTAGAGCCGGGTGAGCATCTCGCCGATCAACCCGAACGAGGCGAACTGCAGCCCCGCCAGGCCGAAGATGGTCGAGACGCCGCTGCGCAGGGGCCGTCCGCGCACCAGGCGGGAGAGCGACCACAGCGTCGACAGCGAGGCGGCGCCGATGCAGACCAGCGCCAGGCGGCCGAAGAACTGCATCGGCTTCTGCCGGTAGCCGATGAGGAACTTCACGGTCAGCAGATCGAGCACCACCCGGGGCATGCGGGAGATCCCGTACTTCGACGACCCGTGCTCGCGGGCACGGTGGTTCACCGGGATTTCGATCACCCTGGCCCCGGAAATCAGGGCGAGCGCCGGTATGAAGCGGTGCAGCTCCCCGAAGAGCTCCAGGTGCTCAATGACCTCTTTGTCGTAGGCCTTGAGCGTGCAGCCGTAGTCGTGCAGCGCCAGGCCGGTGACCCGGGAGATGAGGGCGTTGGCCACCATGGAGGGGAGGCGCCGGCTGAGATACTTGTCCTTGCGGTCGGCGCGCCATCCCGACGCCACGTCGTAGCCCTGCTCGAGCGCGTCCAGCAGGACGGGGATGTCGGCCGGGTCGTTCTGCTGGTCCCCGTCCATCACCACCACGACCCGGCCCGAGGCGTAGTCGAATCCGGCGCTGATCCCGGCGGTCTGGCCGAAGTTCCGGCGGAACTCGATGACCTTCACCCGGGCGTCGAACTCGTGCCAGGCCAACGCCTTGGCGCCGGTGCTGTCGGTGCTCCCGTCGTTCACCAAAATCAGCTCGAAGGAGAGTGGGAGGGTGGTCAACACACCGAGCACCTCTTCGACCGCGAGGTCGATGCTGTCCTCCTCGTTGTAGAGGGGGATGACCACACTGAGCTCCACGCCCGGCTGGAGGGCGACGGGCGCACCCGCACCCAGGTCCATCACGGGAAGCGACGTCTCGGTCTGTGCGAGGGCCATGACTATTTCTTTCTGTAGGGGGTGGATGCCGACGAGGTTCATCGAGTGCTGAGCGCCTGGTCGGCGACGCGCGGCTGCAAGCGGTGGGCGATGACACGGGGCGGCGTGGTGGCGCCACCCCGTCCGATGCCGACGTAGCGGAAGCCGGCCTGGGCGACCAGGTCGGGATCGAAGTTGTTGCGGCCGTCGAAGAAGAGGTCGCCCCGCATCACCTCCCGCAGATCGCTCAGGTGCAGGCTCAGGAACTGCGGCCAGTCGGTGGCCAGCACGACGGCGTCGGCATTGGCCGCCGCCCGCAAGGCGGTGGGCATCAAGCGGATGTCGGGGATGTCGGGCACGGCCACGACCATGGGGTCGTAGGCCGCCACGAACGCCCCCTTGCCGATGAGCCGTCCGGCGACGTCGACGGCGGGCGAGTCCCGCAGATCGTCGGTGTCGGGCTTGAACGACAGGCCGAGGATGGCAACCTTGGCTCCCCGCAGGGTCTTGAGGTGGCGGAGCAGCTCGTCGACGACGTACTTGCGCTGCGACTCGTTGACCGAGATGGCGCCTTCCAAGAGCTTGGGGCGGTAGCCGTACTCGTTGGCCGTGCTGACCAGGGCGGAGAGGTCCTTGCCGAAGCAGGAGCCACCCCAACCCAGTCCGGCGTCGAGGAAGCGGCCGCCGATGCGCGTATCGAGCCCCATCCCCGCCGTGACCTCGGTAACGTCCGCGCCGACGAAGTCGCACAGGCGGGCGACCTCGTTGGCGAAGCTGATCTTGGTGGCCAAGAAGGCGTTGGAGGCGTACTTGATCATCTCCGCCGTGGTCAGCTTGGTCTGCAGCAGGGGTACGACCTCCCGCCCGCCGACGTCGCCCGGGATCTCCTGGTCCAGAATGGGCCGGTAGACCTCGGCGGCGATCTGGCCCGCCTTGGGGTCGTCGCTCCCGAGCACCACCCGGTCGGGGTGGAGGAAGTCCTGCACGGCGCTTCCCTCGCGCAGGAACTCGGGGTTGGAGACGATGCCGAACTGCTCACGCCCGCCGGGGCCGAGGATGTCCTCCATGAGCGAGCCCATCCAGTACCCGGTGCCGATGGGGACCGTGCTCTTGGTGACGATCACGTGGTAGTGGTCGAGGTTGTGGGCGATGGAGACGGCGACACCCCGGATGGCGGTGGTGTCGGCCTCCCCGTCGGGACCGGGCGGCGTTCCCACGCAGACGAACACGACGGTCGAGTCGGCCATGGCCTCGGCGAAGTCGTCGGTGAAGCGCAGCGTCTTGTCGGCCAGGCCGCTGGCGATCAGCGGGTCGAGTCCGGGCTCGTGGAAGGGGGCGCTCCCGGCGCGGAGCTGCGCCAGCTTCGCCGGGTCCGACTCCACCCCGACCACCGCGTGCCCCACATGGGCCAGGCAGGCCGCCACCACCGACCCGACGTACCCGCTACCGATGACGGCGATGCGCGTGCTCCCAGTCCTGCTCTTCATGTACGGCGCCTCTTTCTCACTTGTTTCTCACTTGTGCCATGACCCACAGTCGATGCGACCCCAACGGAATAACGGTGAACCGCGAGCGCGGCGATGCCGGCTTCTTTCCCCAGTCGTCAGCGGAGAGTGCGAACGACCGGCTGCCACGACCGGGCACGCGCGTCCCTTACGTGGGGATGTGGGGAGAAGGGCAGTGGGCGCGGTCACCCCGTGGGAAGTCCCGGGGTGACGGCGGTCGACTGGAATGGTCGGCGTTCACGTGCTTCTCCCTCTCAAGCCTGAGCGAGCGGGCCGCTGGGAAACAGCAACGTGAGAACGGCTACGTCAGCTACTTCGGCGGCCCGGCTTACTCAGGAGTCCCGTGGCTTTGCGTCCCTCTCTCACGAGAGGTTTGCCCTTATCGATGTTTCCGGGCCGAACATTGATTGACTTTTCGGCGCAAGTCAATGGCTACGGCCATTTGTCGGAAACTCCAACCAACCTGCAACCGAGGTGCAACCGTCGGACATCGTCCGTTAACAGTCAGTTCATTGTCGTTCACGCAGGGCTCACGTTCGGTACCCAGGCACGACACGACGTTTCGCCGTGGGCCCGTGTCCCTACAGGGGCGACAGGCGACAACGCGTTCGCAACTCGATCGAACCGCGCATCGGCGCCGTTGGCGGCCTCTGGGGTGCCGGTGAGGACCCGCTGCTGGGCCTGTTCTCCGCCGTCAGCGCCCGTCGTGGCCTCGGTGCGCGCCTTGGAGCTGGTGCGCACCTTGGAGTTCGCCGGTCTTTCCGGGTTCAGTAGTCGGTACAACGTGCGCTCGAAGGTAGGAAGGATCTCGCTGCTTTTCATCTGTCCCGCTGCGACGTGGGTATAGACCGAATAGTTGACGTGCGTAATGATCATGCTGAGGTCCTCAGCGAACGCCGGATCGAGCCCGCTCAGGATCGCATTGAGGACGGGGACGACGGCGGCCTCCCCATGCGCTAAGAGGCGCGACCCGTGTCCAGAAGCTCTCGCCCGCACATAGGCCTCGAGCATGCGTGGATGTTCTTCCCACGGCTCGAAGATCTTCCGGTAGACCCGCATGAGCGCGTCGAAGATGGGCTCGTCCCGAAGGGGTGGGAATTGGTAGGCGTTCTCGTCCATCCACCGTTCGACGGCCGCCACCAGTAACTCGTCGCGCGACGGGAAGTACTTGTAGATGGTGGCCAGGGACATGCGTGCCTTCTCGGCGACGTCGGCCAACTGAATATTGTCGTAGCCCTCACTCTCGAGGAGCGGCAAGACCACACTGAGGGCACGATCACGTGCACGCTCTTCCCATACTGTGGATGTAGATGCGCGCATTGGACTCGTGAGATCTCTGGATTACCGGAAGGAATCGAGCGTTGCGGACCCCGGCTGGTTCCGCGATAACCCTCGGTGACTGTAGCGCGGTGCGCTCCAAATGACCAGGCCACAGGGGGAGTGGGCCGTCCGATTGACAGCGGGTTGTAATCAGATTACAATCCTCGGGAGTGCTCCGGTCTGCCTGGCGCGGCGAGCGCGTGGAAACGGGAGGGGTCATATGCAGCGTCGGATGATCACGGCCGATTGCCATATCGCCGTGCCGCCTTCGGTGGTGGACGAGCTTCCCGAGTCGTATCGCCAGTACTTTCCTCGGCTTGAGCGGCGGCCCGACGGCGACTTCGTCGTCGATCCGACCGTCCGGGCGATGGCCGGGATGATGGGCGCCGGAGGGCAGAGCGCCGGTGAGAGAGTCGATGACCCTCGCTCGTTGGCCCGGGTGGCGGTCCACAACGTCTGCCCAGAGGCGGAGCCCAGTTTCGATCCGGCGGAGCAGCTGGCCGATCTCGAACGCGACGGCGTGTACGGCGCCGTACTGATCGGTCGTGTGGCGGTGTTCGACACCGGCGCACCGGCGGAGGTCGACACCGCCTACTGCCAGGTTGCGAACGACTGGTTGGCCGAGACATGGGGACCGTACCTCGACCGGGTCGCACCCGGCATCCACCTGCCCTTCAAAGATGTCGGCGCATCGGTCAAGGAGCTCGAGCGTGCGGCCGGAATGGGACTGCGGCCGGCACTGCTTCCCGACGGGATCTACGACCGTCCCTACTACTTGAGCGAGTGGGAACCGCTGTGGGAGGCGGCGAACGATCTGCAGATCCCTCTGACCATGCACGTGGGCGGGACCCGCATGCCTCCGTCCACCCGTGGGATACACCCCGGTCAGGCCGATATCAGCTGGTACAACCTGTGCTGTGGGATGGGCGAGACGCTGGGCTGGCTGGTCTACAGCGGGGTGTTCGACCGCTATCCGGACCTTCACGCAGTGATGACGGAGGGGTACGCCGGTTGGCTGCCCTTTGCCATCCAGTTCTTTGATCACCACTGGAACGGGAGCCGACTGCACGACCTCGGGTACGGCCAGGGTGGCGATGCGCCGAAGATCGACGCGCCACCGAGCGTGTACCTGAAGCGGCAGGCGCACGCCACCTTCATGTGGGATCCGGTGGCCATCCGTGCGCGCGACGTGACCGGAGTGGACTGCCTGCTGTGGGGTAACGACTATCCACACCTGGAGGGTTCCTTCCCCGAATCCGAAGAGTGGGTCGACAAGCAGTTCTCCGGCGTGCCCGAGTCAGAGATCGACGCCATGGTCCGGGGCAACGCGGCCAAGCTGTTTCGCATCGCCGTGTGAGGAAGGAGACAACAATGTCCGGAGCAGTAGAGCCCCGACTGATCTCACACGTGGGAATGGTCGTCGACGACATCGACGCCTGCATGCGGTTCTACACCGACGTCATGGGCTTCACGCGGATGTACCAGGCGAAGATGGATACCGGCCTCGAGTTGGGCGGCGTGGCCCTCGGCGACACGATGATCGAGTTCATTCACGGCGCACCCGAGAACCCCTTCCTGGCGGCACGGGAGCGTGTCGGCGCCGGGAGAACGCACGTGGGTATCACCGTCACCCGGATCGACAAGGCGTTGGCAGCACTGGAGCGCCTGGGGGTCGTCGTCTACGACGGCCCACGAGAGGTTGGCAACGCCACGATCGCCTTCGCCCTGGACCCCGAGCAGCGGCCCGTCGAGCTGATTGAGTTCTCGGGTGGCGAGGGGCGGGCCATGGACTTCCTCCGGAGTCCGTAGCTCGAGCGTCGGTTGAACCGAGATTCTCGAAGGGAGAGGTCAGGGACGTGCGACAACTCATCACTACCGATTCACACCTTGTTCCGCCTTTTTGGCTGACGGAGCGCCTGCCGGCCAAGTGGCGTGACCAGTTTCCTCGAGTGGAGACCGAGGGCGATGGTCGCTTCATCGTCTATCCGTCGTCACCAGAAGCGGCGGATCAGATGATGATCACCTCGGGACAGCGTCCTTCACGGGTGAAGGTCGCCGACGAGGCGGAGTTCGTGCGGATCAATCACGCCAACGTCTGTGAGGAGGCCACGCCCGGGTTCGGGCCGGCCGAGCGACTGGTGGAGATGGAGCGCGAGGGTGTGGTCGGTGCCGTTCTCATCGACAATGCGGTGGTCACCTTGGAGTACCTCGAGATCGAAGCCGAGAACGCCTGGTGCCGCATCGTCAACGACTGGGTGGCCGAGACCTACGAGGGCTACATGGACCGCTTCGCACCCGGGATCCATCTTCCTCTGCGAGATATTCCGGCCGCCGTGGTGGAGTTGGAGAGAGCCGCCGGCATGGGACTCAGACCGGCGGTCCTTCCCGATGCGATGTGGGCGTCGCCGTACTCTCTCCCCGAGTGGGAGCCGCTGTGGGAGGCCGGGGCTGCCCTGGGGATTCCCTTCTCGCTGCACGTCGGGGGTACCCGGTTCCCGCGCGTCCAGCACCCGGACCCTCGCGTGGCCACCCTGCCCGGGTTCTCGTTGACGGCGTGGTACATGATGTGCACCGGCATGGCGGAGACCCTCGGCTGGTTCACCTTTTCCGGGCTGCTGCAGAAGTATCCCGATCTGACCATCGTCATGACCGAGGGGTACGCCGGGTGGCTGGCCTTCGCCATGCAGATGTTCGACCATCACTGGGACAGCCGATGGGGCGACATCGTCCTCGACCGGACCCCGAGGCCGAAGCTCGACGCGCCGCCCAGCTACTACCTGCGACGGCAGGCAAAGGCCACGTTCATGTGGGATCCCGTGGCGGTCGCAGCCCGTGACTACACCGGTACGGACTGCCTGCTGTGGGGAAACGACTACCCCCACATAGAGGGTTCCTTCCCCGATTCGCAGGCCTGGGTCGAGAAGCAGTTCTCGGGTGTCCCCGAGGAGGAAATAGACGCGATGGTGCGGGGAAATGCCGCATCGACCTTCAACCTGATGTCGTAGAAGGGTGATCGACCCCAGCCATCCGGTGGTGGCGATCACCCACATGCCCTGGTCGCATGGGCGGGTTCTCAACGCACCCTCCATGGAGTACCCGGGCTATCGGGCCACGGTGCTCCACTTCGGTCTGCGCGAACCTACCGGCTACATGTTGCTCGACGTCTACCCCGACGCGGACGGCTACCGCCAGGATCTCGAGTTCATCACCGAGGTGTACGGAGTTGGCGTGGTGAGGAGCGAGGTCTATCCGTTCGCCGATATCGACGAGGGAAGAGCGGCGGTGGAGCGGCTCCGTTCGATGCCCAAACCCAGTGAGGATCGCCTCGCCGCTCCTGAAGCCGCAGCGGGGGAGCAGCTCAGAAATCATGTGGTCGGCCTCACCTTCCTTCCCCGGCTCTCGGGCACCCAGTCCGAAGCTGCTCGGTCCGCATTGGCGACCGCCACTCCGAACCTCGTGTTGCGACTGCGCTTCGCCACGCCGTCCGGCTGGCTGCTCATTGAGCCGAGCCTGTCCGAACAGCGTTGGTGCGAAGAGCATGCCAACGTGCAGCGCCTCTACCAGGGGTTCGACGTTCGGGTGGAGGCCAGGCTCTACACGTTCCACGATCGATTGCACGAGAGGAGATTCGATCGGCTGGTGGCGCACCTGGATGGTGTCGCCCTCTAGGGGTGGGTCACACGGACCAGAACGGCCCGAGTCTGGCGGATTCGGCCTTGCCCTGTCGGACTCCGGCGTCGAAGGCCGCCTCCGTACGCGAATGATCCATGAGGTAGCGACCCCAGCCGCTGAGGGTCTGGACCTCTGAAGATGGTTCGATCACCGTGACGGCGCTGCCGTTGGAGCGAACCTCGGCAATGCGCGTGCGAATGTCGGGGAGGAAGCCGGCGAGGAGCTCGGGCACCAGGCCGTCCGGCGGGTCGAGGACCACACAGGAGACGGCGACCACCACGTCGTGGCCGGTCACCAGGTCGACATTGAGCATGTCCCGGGCACCGCCGTCGATGTAGTGCCCACCGGCAATGGTGACCGCCGGCACGAGGCCGGGCAACGAGCAGCTCGACGCCACCGCCCGGTGGACGTCGACACCGGCTGCCTGATCCCACACGGCGAAGCGTCCCGTATCGACGTCGACCGCCGTACAGCGGAAGGTCTCGGGCCACCGTCCACGCAGGAAGGCGAACTCAGCCACGTACTCCTCTTCGGACACCGTGTCGCTGGTGCTCCGGGCGAACATCTCGCCCAGGTCCGACGGCCCGCCCGACAGCCACGGGGGCGGCTCGGAGAAGTGCGCAACGACATCGGCCAACGGCCGCTCCGAGGTCAGCTGCGCGCCGACCACCGAACCGGCCGAGGTGCCGACGACCACGTCCGCCCCTCGGAGCACCACACCCTCGTCGGCCAGGCCGGTGATGAGCCCCGCTTGCCAGCCGATACCGACCGCACCACCACCACCGAGTACCAAGGCGCGGGTCACGTTTCGATGCTATCTGGTCGGGTTCTCCGCCTCTTGCGTCATCCCTATAATCGGATTACACTTTGGCCTAGCCGCGCTGGGGAGGGCTGCAAGAGCGAGGGGGGAATTGCAAAGAGTGAGCGGTGCACTGCGCGCTGGAGAGGGGGAGACGCGAGCCCTCGATTCGACCTACGTGTTGCGACCAGCCTGCGCAGAGTTCGGCACCTTTCGACCGCCGGCCCTGGTGCTCACATTCAGAGGCAGCAACGAGAACGAAGGACGGCGTGTGCAATGAAGACCAGCGCGAAGAAAGCTCTTCGGCGGATCGCAACGTGGGGGAGTGCCGTGGGTCTCCTCACGATGGCCGTCGCATTCGTCGTGGCGGGTTCGGGCCCAGCGGCCGCCGCGTCGTCGGGCGCCGGGGATCTCATTGTCGGCTACGACCTGTCCGGGAGCAGCGTGCCGGTCGAATTCGACCCCGCGAGTTTCACGACGACCGCCGGCTACCTCACCTACCTCTTGCCCATCTACGATGGTCTTTTGCGGGAGACATCGAGTGGTGCCTTTGTCCCCGACCTCGCCTCGAGTGTCACCGTCGCCAACCCGTCGACCATCGATATCCAGATCCGGCCGGGCGAGGTCTTCTCCGACGGCACTCCGTTTACCGCCGCGGCGGTAAAGGCTGGTCTCGAGCGCAATATCAACACCACCAACAAGGGGGGCTTCCTGCCCTCGTTGTACCAGATCTCCTCCATTGACGTCACCGGGCCGGACTCGCTCGTCCTCAACTTCTCCCAGCCGGTGGCGAGCATCTTCTATCCCAATCTGGCGAGCCAGGAGTCCTTCATCGTGTCCCCGAAGGCGGCCGCCGCGGGAACGCTCGGGACCGACCCGGTGGGAGCGGGAGCCTTCATGTTCAAGAGCTACGTCCCGAACGAGAAGCTCGTGCTGGTGAAGAACCCCAAATACTGGGACGCCAAGAGCATCCATCTCTCTCAGATCACCTTCGTATCGGTGCCCGCCGGCCCGCAACAGATCAACGCGCTCGAGTCCGGCCTCATCAACGCGGTGGACGGGCTCCCCGCCACTGACATCCCGACCCTCAAGGGACTGAGTTCCTCTGTGCAGGTCAAGTCCGCCTTCCAAGACGGGAGCGTGTACTACGTTCCCATCTGCACGTCTTCGGGTCCGCTGGCCAACGTGAAGGTCCGCCAAGCGTTGAGTTACGCGGTCAACCGTCCCGAGATCAACAAGGCCCTGCTCTATGGACTGGGTCAACCGGCCTGGAGCCTTGTCCCCTCCGGCTTCGCCAACTACGACAACAGCCTCACCGGGCACTACGCCTACAACCCGACCAAAGCCAAGGAGCTGCTGGCTCAGGCCGGGTATCCCCACGGCTTCTCCACGACGATCCTGCCGCTGCAAGAACCCGCCACCGAGCAACTGGCGACCATCCTGCAGCAGGAGTTCAAACAGATCGGCGTCACCCTGCAGATCGAATCGTCCAGCGACTACGTGAACGACTTCTACGTGCGGCACACCGCGGCCATGGCGGTGAATCCGGTCATGGGGCCCGGGGGGATCACCGACGTCAGCGCCATCTTCACGCCCGGCTCCATCGGTGACACCTGCAACTACAGCAGCCCGACGTTGAACGCGCTGGTGACCAAGGCCTCAAATCTGCCCGCCAGCAGCCCCCAGCTCAAGGCGCTCTGGGACCAGATGCAGCAGTTCATCATCGGCAACGCCCTCTCCATCTTCGTGGTCAATTCCCCCACGATCGCCGCCTCCAGCAAGTCGGTGAAGGACCTCCAGATCGTTCCCACCATCGGTGGGATCCTCGACTACTGGACGATGTCGGTGTCGTGAGTTTCAGTCGTCTCGATCGCCCGTCCCGACAAAGAACGAAGGGTTGACGTCATGCAGCATCCGCGTCAGGTTGCCAAACGTGAAATCACCAAAATTCTCACGGGAGATGTAACCATGTTCGACCAGATCCCATGCTTCGGGTAGGACCTCGCGCTGGTCTGGAACGTCGGTGGATCCTTAGATAAGTAGCAATGTACTGGGGCGGGGCAATCGTCCGCCGCATCTACGGGGGTGGGCGGTGGCCGTGTACCCGTGAAAGACTCCCCTAACGAAGCTGTGAGGGAAAGGATGAATCCAATGACCGCATATCTTGCCCTGACGCAGAACGTCGCAGACGTTGACAAGTACCTCGGGGAATACGTACCTCCGGTGTTGCAACTTTTCGAGAAGTACGGCATCGAGGTTCTGGCCGCTCAGTTCGGTGCAAGTGCGATCGAGGGGAGCGCGAACTGCGTCATCATTCTCCGTGCCGAGTCGGAGGATACGTTCCGTACCTTGTACGACGATCCTGACTACGCGGCCCCGAAAGCTCTTCGCCACTCGATCACTTCGAACCCGAATTTGCTCGTGGCGCCAGAGTTCACGCCACCGGGCTGACGAGCCGCTCGACATTGCGCCTGTCCATAAAGTGTCCCTCGGGTAGGTCGTCATAGACGCAGATTCGGCGTAACCGGGCGACCCCGACCCCATGCCTTCGGTCGGGATTCGGGGGCACACCTTCGACCAGCCGATGGCTCAGAACAGAAAAGGAATCAGCATCTTGGTCGAGCGCTTGTACGCCGGATAGTCGTTCGGAAAGAGGCGCTCCATCCTGTGTTCCTCGACGGTTGCGCTGTAGATGAAGTACGCCCCAATGAACACCACGGCGACGAGCCAATACCAACTCACGGCTACCGCCGTCCCGATGGTGGCGAGGATGATGCCCGAGTAGATGGGGTTGCGGACGTACCGATAGGGACCGGTGGTGACCAACTCCGCGTCCACCTTCTCGGACATCGGGGTGCCCCAGTTCCGTCCCAGATAGACCCGTGCCCACAGAGCCAGTCCCAACCCGGTCACGAACAGGGCCATGCCGATGCCTTGGAGAACCGGGTTGCTCACGATGGCGTGGTGACCTTTGACGGCTCCCGAGTGAATGGCCAAGATCACGATGACGACGAGGACGACCCTCAAGCCGACGAACTGTCGCATTCGTGACCGAGCTGTCCGCTTGGCCGTCAGGGCGGCCGCCAGCCATACCAACCAGAAGAGGGCCCACAGGCCGTAGATGACGTAGTCGATGGCGTACATGGACCGGTTGCCATGGTACCGGAGCCAATGTCGATGTGGAGTGGCCTGGCCTCCGAGAATCCATTGCGTCGCAGCCCTGGTTTGCTCCCTGTGGGAGGGCCGGCTGACGCCAGCCAGGACGGTGAGCGCGAGGCAACCGTCCAAAACTGCCCACACCGGATACCGCTCGGCCTCAGAGCGAATATCGACTTTCGCATGGTGTCACCTGCTGCACCCGCACGTTGTTGATTTCTCCAGATTTCCTACCTTATTTGTATAAATACTTCAGAAGCCGATGGGCAGTAGCGTCGCGGCACCATTGACCCATCGAGAATGATCGGCGGAACGGAATGACGCTAAAGGTTGTAGGTGCCGGAGTCGGTCGTACGGGTACCCATTCATTGAAGATCGCCCTCGAACAATTGTTGGGCGGCCCGTGCCATCACATGGTCGAGATCCTCGGGGATCCGAACCAAGCTCCAGGCTGGATCGACGCTATCGAAGGCCGACCCGTTGACTGGGCAATGATGCCTGCTGGCTATGTCTCTCTTGTCGACTGGCCCGGGTGTTCATTCTGGCCCGAGCTGTCAGCCGCTAACCCGGACGCGCTCGTGTTGCTTTCTGTGCGAGATCCGGAATCTTGGTACCGCAGCGCATCCAACACAATCTTTCAATCATTTGACAAAGTTCCGCCGGAGTTGGCGCCCTGGATGGCTGCTGTCGTTCAGCTCCTACGCGATCGCTTCAGTGATGCGTTTGAAGACCCCATCGTCATGATGGACGCGTACGAGCGGCACAACGAAGCGGTGCGGCAAAGTGTCCCCGGCGACCGCCTGCTGGAATGGTCCCCGTCTGACGGGTGGGATCCCATCTGCGACCGGCTGGGCCTCGAAGTGCCAAGCGAGCCATTCCCACTTACGAATACGACTGACGAGTTCCGCGCAATGATTGGGATGCCAGCGATCTCCTGACCGGTTCGGCGGGACACGCCCTGCCTCGGTGCCTGTCGGGAGATCTGACGCCACGATTGAGTAAGTAAGGTCTTTCTATGCCGATTGACCACGTACTTGCTGTCATCCCGGTCGCCGATCTGACGGTTTCCGCCGACTGGTACGAGCGACTTTTCGACGCAGAACCGACGAACCGACCGATGCCAAACCTCGCCGAATGGAGGCTTACCGATACCGGGTGGGTGCAGGTGTTCGTGGACGGCGAACGTGCCGGTAGATCGTTCTTCAACCTCGCCGTTTCCGACCTCGATGAGCACGTTAAGGGGCTTCGAGGGCGCGGGTTCGCCCTTGGCGAGATCCAGGTCGCCACCAAGGGCGTGCGCATTTCGACCATCGAGGACCCCGATGGCAACACACTCAACTTCATCGGCGGGTTTCGGGTCGCGTACTGACAGTGTGACCATGACCCGGCGTGCATTCAACCATCCAATCCTTCCATTTCGTGTGAGGTCGACCTCGAATATGACCTGCAATCGGGTTGGTCTAAGAGGCCGAGCCGATCCGGTTCCGGATCTCCCGAACCTCTGGTGAGGCAGTAAAGCCCTTCACGACTGTGCCGGTCCGACTACTTCTTGACGTAGGCGGTAAAGAAGTCCGGGTAGGCGGTAACGCCGGGGATCACCGTCTGGATCCCTCCGACCCGATTGCTGTCGTAGGCGATGACGGTCGGGAGCCAGATTCCCCAGACGTCCAATGCGTTCTTGACCACAAAGTCTTGCGCCTGTTGCCAGAGCTTGACGTACTCGGGATTGGTGGGGGCCAGGGCGCCGAGCTGGTTGATGAGTGAGGTCAGAGTGGGGTTCTGGTAGTCGCAGAGGTCTCCCAGATGCCCCGGGGTGTAGAGGAAGGAAAGCGCATCAAGACCGGTGCGCACGACGTTCGAGTCAGTCAGGTCGACGATGTGATTGACAAAGACGTCCTGCACGAAGTTGGAGCTCGTCTGTATCTCCAGGTTGACGCCAATCTCCTTCCACTCCTGCTGTGCGATGGCGGCCAGGCTCTGGGTGACGGGGAGCGGCGTGGGGATCATGGTCAGCGTCAAGCCCTTGGCGTAGCCGGCCTGGGCCAGGAGCTGCTTCGCCTTGGCCGGGTCGTAGGCGTAGTAGTTGGTGAGGTTCGCGGGGTACAGGGCGCTGGTCGATGGGACGAGCGCCCACGCCGGCTGGCCATGACCGCCGGCCAGGGCCTTGTTGATGGCCACCTTGTTCAGACCGTAGTTGAGCGCCTCGCGCACCTTGAGGTTGTCCAGCGGGGAGTGGGTGCTACAGAGTGGGAAGTACAGCTTCGACGCCGGGCTGGCCGCGGTCGAGGTCTCGATGTCTCCCCCCTTGAGTGCGTCCAGCTGGGTCGGGTCAGAGGTGATGACATCGACCGTTCCCGCCTTGAGCTCATTGATGGCGGCCGGGGTTCCCGCCGTCGCCTGCACGAACTCGATGGCACCGAGCTTTATGTTCTTGGCGTTCCAGTAGTCCGGGTTCTTGACGAACAGAAGGCTCTGATCTGGTACGTACTGCTTCACTCGGAACGGTCCTGCGCCCATCGGGTTGGTGACCGGGTTGGGATCGTTGCGCGCCACAGCCGTGGGTGATAGCGGCATTGTTTCGAGACCGGCGAGGTCCGGATAGACGGCGCCTGCGTCGGGTCCCGAAAGGTTGATCGTCAGCCCCAGGTCACCGTCGACGTCGACGGAGCTGATATCGCTGAACTCCGCCGGGAAGGCAATGCTCTTGGCGGTCAGGTTCCGAAGAATGGTGAACTTGACGGCCGCCGCGTCGAGAGGCGTGCCATCCTGGAATTTCAGACCGGAGCGAAGAGTGACCGAGATCGTCTCCGGGTTGACGATGGTGGCCTTGGCGGCCAGCTCAGGGGTCAAGCTGCCGTTCGGCTGCTGGTAGAGCAGGGTGTCGTAGAGCAGTTGGCCGACGACGTCGGAGGTGTCGTAAATCGTGGCTTTCGCCGGGTCGAAGGTGATCGGGCTCTCGCTCATGTCGATCGCGTATCGCAGGGTGCCATTTGGGTTGTAGTCCGCTGCGGATGCGCCGCGTGCCCCGGCCCAATTCCGCCGATGCCCACCGTGAGCACGCCAGTCAGGAGCATGATCGAGAGGGCTCCGGCGAATCCTCGGGCACTGCGGGCGTTCATCATGTTCCCCCCTCAAACTCCGACAACTTCAGCTGTCGCAATGGTGGATCGATTCTTATGGCCACTACCACGTCCTGGGTCCAACGCGTTCCCGCCGTCTGGCGTTCGCTCGAGCGTTAGCGGCAGTAATCTGCCATCATTGTGCTGAGGCTGTCAACACCTCCGGTCCAACGGACCTCACAGGGGAAGCATTGCTGTGAATGCCAGGGCGGATGGCGATGCTTCGTGCCTTCGGACGGCGATGAGCTGGGGACTCATCCGAGGACGAATATGTCGGATGGCGATGCCCTCAGTGTTGACCGCGGCCGCCCGGGAGTCGGATATCGTTGCGGCTCCCAACCCGCCGCGCACTAATTCGATCAACGTGCCGTGATCGGAACACTCGGCAACGGGCGGCCGCCGTGCGAAGTCGCGGAATATGCGGTCATAGGCAAAGCGGGCGCGCGTTCCGGTTATCGGAGCGATGAGGGGGAAATCGCCAAGAAACTCCATTGTCACTGTTCTGGTTCGCGGTGCCACGGATTCCGCGAAGATTGCGACGATATCCTGCGAGCCGGCGGACACACCCAGCAGGTCGGTCGGCTTCTCTGTGGAGTGGATGACACCGATGTCGCACCGCCCACTGTGAATGGCGTCGATCACGCCTTGATCGCCGGTTGGTTCCTCAATGAGAAGATGTATACCCGGGTGGAGGCGATGGAACTCGACAACGAGATGTGCCGTCTCAATCGTCGCGGTTCGGACCCCCATGATCCGCAGCTCACCGCTGAGCACGCCGACGACGGCTTCCGCAGCTGCTCGGCTATTGCTCACTTCCGCAAGCACCCGACGCGCCGGCCCGAGAAACGCCTTGCCTGCTGGAGTCAATTGCACGACACGAGAGGAACGGTCGAAGAGCCGCAAACCGAGTTCACGCTCGAGCCGTGCGATGGCATGGGAGAGTGCCGGTTGGCTCATATGCAGGGCGGCCGCGGCATTGGTGAAGGTCCCGTGATCGGCAATAGCCACTACTGATCGTAGTTGATGGAGTTCCATAAACTATTCATATCGTGCATGCACGGCGTCGACAAATGTTATTGGACGTATTGGTGCCGGGGTGCCATCCTTCCAGTTCCCAGACGGAAAAAGGAGGGGACGTGGAGGCTGTGCCCGTTTCAGGAGCGCTGGGAGCTGAGATTCGGGGAGTGGACCTCCGCTCGCTGAGCAACGACCAGATCACCGAGGTCCGCGACGCGCTTCACCGCTACGAGGTCATCTTCTTTCGTGGAGCACATTTGACCCCCGAAGAGCACATGAATGTTGCCGCGGGTTTCGGTGAGATAGCAATCTTCCCGCTTTCTCGGCTGACCGGTGCGACAGAGCCGACCTTCACGGTCATCACTGACGGCCCCGAGAGTCCCTCTCAGGCTGACCACTGGCATACCGACGTCACGTATATCGCGACGCCGCCGAAGTACGCCCTGCTCCACGCCGAGGTGGTACCCGAGCGTGGCGGCGACACCCTGTGGGCGTCGATGACCGCGGCCTACGAGGCTCTCTCGCCCACGATGCAGCGGCTGCTGGCGGGTTTGGAGGTCGTGCACGACTGCCAGAGTTTCGTTGCCGGCATGCGTGCGAAAAACGGTGGATCCGACATGGACGCGCTCGGCAACAAGATGCTCGAGGCATACCCACCCGTCATCCATCCACTCATACGGACTCACCCCGATACCGGACGACGAGCCCTCTTCATCAGTGGCGGCTTCATGCGGTACATCGACGGGATGCATCAGGATGAGAGCCGAGCGATCCTCGATCTCCTCGCTCACCACATCGAAGACCCTCGCTTCCACTGCCGGTGGCGGTGGCAACCCGGAGACCTGGCCATCTGGGACGAGCGTTGCACCAACCATCGGAGCGCCGGGGACTACTTCCCTCAGGTACGCTGCATTCGTCGTGTCGAGATAGCGGGGGATCGGCCCTACTTCGACGTAGCGGCGTGAGGAGGGGCGAGTTCCCTCCAAGCTTGCAATAGGACGACGGTAGGATACTGGTTGTAGGAGGGGGGTTTAATGGGCAGACTGGTCCTACGCCGTCTGGTGAGCATTATCCCCGTCCTGCTCATCGTCTCCTTCGCTGTCTTCTTCCTGCTTGCCCTCGTCCCCGGTGACCCGGCGGTCACCTTGGCCGGCGGGCTCAATGCCACGCCCGCGGCCATCGCCCACGTGCGCAACCAGCTCCACCTCAACGAACCGTTGCTCGTCCAGTACTGGCACTGGCTCACCGCGGCACTGCACGGCAACCTCGGAACGTCGCTCTCCACCGGGCAGTCGGTCAGCCAGCAGATCGCCCAGCGCTTCCCGGTGACCTTCGGCCTGGTCGTGGCGTCTGCCATCGTGGCCTTGGTGGTGGGCATCCCGCTCGGCATCCTCTCGGGGGTTCGCCCCAACGGGACCCTCGACGCCGGGGCTCGCACCTTTTCCACCCTGGGACTGGCCATACCAAGTTTCTGGCTGGGCGTGATCTTGGTCTCCATCTTCGCCGTGCACTGGAAGATCTTCCCCCCGACCGGCTACACGGCCATCACCGCCAGCTTCACCGGATGGCTGAAGGACATCACGTTGCCGGCGCTGACCCTCGGCCTCTTGGTCGGCGCCACCCTCGCTCGACAGTTGCGCGCCGCTCTGATCGACGCCCTCGACACCCCCTACGTCCGCACGGCCTGGGCCAAGGGGGGGACACGGCGCAGCGTGCTGCTGCGTCACGGGCTGAAGAACGCCGCCATGCCGGTGATCACGGTGTTCGGCATCCAGATCGGCTACCTGCTCGGCGGGGCGGTCATCGTCGAGCAGATCTTCTCCATCCCCGGGCTCGGCAGCTACATGCTCAGCGGCATCACCGATCACGATCTGCCCATCGTCCAGGGCGTCACCTTGGTGTTCGTGCTCTTCCAGATGGCCACCAGCCTGGCCGTCGACATCAGCTACGGCTTCCTCAACCCCAAGGTGCGGGTGTCGTGACCACCCCGTTGGTCGAGGCCGCCCACCCATCGGGACCCCTGGCCTCCTGGCACGCCTGGTGGGCCGAACACACCCGTCTGCGCCGCTTCCTCACCCGCACAGGCGTGGTCCTGTCCATCTTGTGGTTGGCCCTGGTCATCGTGGCCGCCATCTTCGCCCCCCTCGTCGCCCCCCACGACCCCGACGCCCAGAACCTTCTCGCCACCAACGCCGGGCCGAGCGCCAATCACCTGTTGGGTACCGACGATCTGGGGCGCGACGTGCTCTCCCGGCTCATCTACGGGGCGCGCATCTCCATGGAGGTGCCCTTCATGACCGTGGGCCTGGCCCTGGTGCTGGCCCTGGTCATCGGGCTGGTGGCCGGCTATCGGGGCGGGCGGATCGACTACCTGCTCATGCGCGGCGCCGACGCCGGTCTGGCCTTCCCACCCCTCGTCCTGGCCCTCGCCGTGGTCGCCGTGCTCGGCACCGGGGTGGGCGACGTGGCCCTGGCCCTGGCGCTGGTCTTCGCCCCGGGCTTCGCCCGCTTCATCCGGGGCCAGACCCTGGCCGTCAAAGAGGAGTCCTTCGTCGAGGCCTCGCAGTCCATCGGCACACCGCCGGCGCGCATCGTGGTCTTCCGGGTGCTGCCCAACGTGATGACCGGCCTGGTGGTCCAGATCGCCATCGCCTTGGGGGCGGCGCTGCTGGCCGAGTCGGGTCTGGCCTTCTTGGGTCTCGGCCCACCGCCGCCGGCGGCCGACTGGGGCTCCATGCTGCGCGAGGCCTACGACAACTCCCTGTTCACCCACCCCTGGTCGCTCGTGCCGGCGGGGGCGACCATCGCGCTCACCGTGCTGGCCTTCAACACCATCGGCGACGCCTTACGCGACACGCTCAGCGGCACCGCGGCCACGGCCAAGCGCAGCCGTGGGGCCCGGCGCCAGCGCGGCCTCACCGTGGTGGACCGCCCGACCCAGCCCGCCGTCACCACCGGCACCGACGCCGAGCCGGTGACCACCCCGGCACTGCTCGAGGTCCGCGACCTGTGCATCGAGTTCGACACGGCCACCGGGCCGGTGCGCGTCGTCGACGACGTCTCCTTCAGCGTCGGCGCGGGTCGGATCGTGGGCCTGGTCGGCGAGTCGGGGTGCGGTAAGACGGTCAGCTCCCTCTCCATCTTGCGCCTGTTGCCCTCCCCGCCGGCGCGCATCGTGGGCGGGTCCATCCGCTTCAACGGCGTCGACCTGCTCGACGCCGACTTCGCCCAGCTACGCCAGGTCCGCGGGCGCGACATCGCCATGGTCTTCCAGGATCCCCTGGCCAGCCTCGACCCGGTCTTCACCATCGGCTACCAGCTGACCGAGGCCATCACCTTGCACGAGCGGGTCAGCAAGAAGGCCGCTTCGGCCCGGGCCGTCTCACTGTTGGAAAGCGTGCACATCCCCGATGCCGCGCAGCGGCTCGGCGCCTACCCCCACCAGCTCTCGGGCGGTATGCGCCAGCGGGTCATGATCGCCATGGCGCTCAGCTGCCATCCGAGCCTGCTCATCGCCGACGAGCCGACCACCGCCCTCGACGTGACGATTCAGGCCCAGATCGTCGAGCTGCTCCACGAGCTGCGCGAGCAGGAGGGCCTGGCCGTGCTCTTCGTCACCCACGACCTCGCCCTCATCTCCGAGCTCTCCGACGAGATCGCCGTGATGTACGCCGGCCAGGTGGTCGAGCACGCCCCGACGGCCGAGCTGTTCGCCCATCCGGCCCACCCCTACACCGCCGCGCTCCTGGCCGCCACCCCCGGGGTGCGGGCGGTTGAGGGGCGCCCCTCCCTCATGGCCGGCGGGGTCCCCCAGGGCGGGCAGTTCCCTTCGGGCTGTCGCTTCCACCCCCGCTGCGACTTCGCCGAGGAGCGCTGTTCGAGCCAGGTGGTGGCTATGGAAGCGTTCGGTCCCGATCGCCTGTGTCGCTGCCTGCGCCAGCGCGAGCTCGCCCTGCCCGGGGTGGGAGACGCCAGCCCGGTCACCTTCAGCCCGGTGCGCACGCCGTGACGGCCACCCTGCCCGAGGCGGCGCCGGCGGTGCCGACGGAGGGGCCGGTGGCCTCACTCGTCTCGGTCTCGTGCCACTTCTCGGTTCGCCTCCCGGGCCGGGGCAAGGGCACCGTCTACGCCGTGGACGACGTGAATCTGGCCGTGCCCCGGGGCCAGACCCTCGGCCTGGTCGGCGAGAGCGGCTCGGGCAAGTCGACGGTCGCCCGCCTGCTGCTCCGCCTGTTGCGACCGACGGCCGGCCGGGTGCTCCTCGGGAGCGACGACATCACCGAGGCCAAGGGCGCGCACCTGCGCATGCTGCGCCGCCGCATGCAGCTGGTCTTCCAGGACCCCTACTCCTCCTTCGACCCCTTGGCCCCCATCGGCTCGAGCGTGGGCGAGGCGCTCCGGGTCCATACCGAGATGTCGCGAACCGAGCGCGACCGGCGCATCGGCGAGCTGCTCGACCAGGTGCGCCTGCCTGCGGCCTTCGCCCGGCGCCATCCGCGCGAGCTCTCGGGCGGCCAGCTCCAGCGGGCGGCCATCGCCCGGGCGCTGGCGGCCGACCCCGAGCTCTTGGCCCTCGACGAGCCGCTCAGCTCCCTCGACGTCGCCACCCAGGTCCAGATGGTCGAACTGCTGGCCGAGCTGCAAGAGCGCCTGGGCGTCGCCTACCTGTTCATTTCCCACGACCTGAACCTGGTGCGCTCGCTCAGCCACCAGGTGGCGGTGATGTACCTCGGGCGCATCGTCGAAGAGGGACCGGTGGACGCGCTCTACCGCGCCCCCCGGCATCCCTACACCCAGGCGCTGCTCTCGGCCTCGCCGTCCATGGACCCGGCCCGGCGCCAGCGGCGCATCGTGCTCGTTGGGGACATCCCCTCACCCCTCCAACCCCCCAGCGGCTGTCGCTTCCGCACCCGGTGCCCCCACGCCATGGAGGTCTGTGCCACCACCGAGCCGGCGGACACCCACATCGACGGGCTCACCGTGCGCTGTCATCTGGTCGATCCACGGAAGACGGTAGAGACCGACATCCTCAACCGCACCTAGTCGCCCACCTCACGAGCGCGCCCAATTAGAAAGATGAGCTGACCCAATGAGAAGCAAGGCGAAGGAAGCCACCCGGCGGATCACGACGTTGGTGATGGCGCTGGGCCTGTTGGCGAGTGCCCAAGTGCTCGTGGCGGCTGGGAGCCGAGCGGGAGCGGCGTCAAACGAGGGCGTCCTCACCGTCGGTTACGACCTCACCGGGAGCACCGTCCCGGTCGAGTTCGACCCGGTGAAGTTCACCGTCGCCTCGGGCAACCTCGCCTACGACCTGCCCATCTACGGAGGCCTCTTGCGAGAGACGCCGAGCGGTACCTTTGTGCCCGACCTGGCCTCAGAGGTAACCGTCGTCAATCCGTCGACGATTGACATAACGGTCCGCTCAGGGGAGGTCTTCTCCGACGGCACCCCGTTTACGGCGGCGGCCGTCAAGGCCGGACTCGAGCGCAATATCACGACGACCAACAAGTCTGGCTTCAACACCTCGCTCTACGACATCTCGTCTATCGACGTCTCCGGGACGGACTCGCTCGTCCTCAACTTCTCCCAACCGGTAGCGAACACCTTCTACCCGCTATTGGCTAATCAGGAGTCCTTCATCGTGTCCCCGACGGCGGCTGCGGCGGGAACGCTCGGGACCGACCCGGTCGGAGCGGGACCCTTCATGTTCAAGAGCTACACCACGGCCGAGAAGCTCGTCCTGGTCAAAAACCCCAAGTACTGGGACGCCAAGAACATCCATCTCGCTGGCATTACCTTCGTGTCGGTGCCCGCCGGACCCCAACAGGTAAGCGCACTCGAGTCCGGCGAGGTCAACGCCTTGGATTCGCTTCCGCCCAGCGACATCCCAGTCCTGAAAGGCCAGAGCTCCCTACAGGTAACTTCCTCGTTCCAAGACGGGGGTATGTACTGGGTCCCCATGTGCAAATCCTCAGGGCCCTTGGCCAACGTCGACGTGCGCCAAGCGTTGAACTACGCCATCAACCGAGAGGCGATCAACAGTTCGCTCCTCTACGGCAAGGGTGAGCCGGCCTGGACCCTGTTCCCGTCGACCCTTGCGCTCTACGACAAGAGCCTCACCGGCGACTACGCCTACAACCCGGCCAAGGCCAAGAAACTGCTCGCAGAGGCGGGGTATCCGCACGGGTTCTCCACGACGATCCTGCCGCTGCCCGAGCCGGCTACCGATCAGATTGCGACCGTCCTTCAATCGGAGTGGAAGCAGATCGGTGTCTCCGTGCAGATTCTCCAGTCGACCAACTTCGTGAACGACTTTTACGAGCGCCACATCGCTGCGATGGCAGTGAACCCCACCATTTCGACGGGTCTGGGCAAACTCAACCCGTTCATCGTTGGTGAGATCGGCGATGATTGCAACTACAGCAACCCGACCTTGACCGCCCTCATCGCCAAGGCCACGGTGTCGCCCGCTGGCAGCCCCCAGCTGAAGGCGGTCTGGGATCAGATACAGGAGTTCGTCGCCAAGAACGCACTGATCATCCCCGTGGACTACGCCCCGACAGTGGCGGCGGCCAGCAAGTCGGTAAAGGATCTCCAAAACGTTCCATACATCGGCGGTCTACTCAGTTACTGGACGATGTCGGTGTCGTGAGTCGCAGCGTCCCGAGAGGAAGCCGCGATTTGTCCACCTTACGCAAAGACTCAGATGTGCTATCGCCGCGGCCCCCAAACTGTCGCGCCACCGAGAGGACCAAGAGATGAGTGACCTCCTGCGGGAACCTCCAGACCACCAGGCACCGTGGACACCGAACCCCCGGCCAGGCCCGGGCGCACCGAATGTGGTGATGATCGTCCTGGACGACGCCGGCTTCGCCCAGCTCGGTGCGTTTGGCTCTGATATCGCCACTCCGCACATCGATCGGCTGGCGCAAGAAGGGCTTCTGTTCAACCGCTTCCACGTGACCGCCCTGTGTTCGCCGACTCGGGCGAGCCTGTTGAGCGGACGGAATCACCACGCCGTCGGAATGGGGTTCCTGGTCGATACGCCGATGGCTCTGCCCGGCTACTCGGGACGGATCCCGAAGTCGTCTGCGCCGCTGCCACGCGTGCTGAAGGACGGCGGGTACAACACCCTGGCCGTTGGCAAGTGGCACCTCCTGCCACGAGGTGAGCGGAGCGCTGCGGGACCATTCGACCGTTGGCCCCTTGGGTTCGGTTTCGAGCGCTACTACGGGTTTCTTCAGGGTGACGCCAACCAATGGACGCCCAACCTCGCGGTCGACAACCACTACATTGATCCTCCGTCGCGGCCCGAGGACGGCTATCACCTGACGGAAGACCTCGCCGAACAAGCGATCCGCATGGTCCTCGAACAAAAGCACTCGGCCAAGGACAAACCCTTCTTCTTGTACTGGGCCCTCGGCGCCATGCACGCGCCCCACCACGTGGCCGGAGAGTGGGTAGAGCCCTATATCGGACGCTTCGACGATGGATGGGATCGGTGGAGAGAACGAACGTTCGAACGACAAGTGGCGGCTGGCGTGGTGCCCACCGGAACGGTGCTTACCGAACGGCCGCCGTGGGTCGAACCCTGGGATCAGCTGACGGGCGACGAGCGACGCATGCATGCCCGTGGCCAGGAAGTCTTCGCGGGGTTTCTCACCCACACCGACGCCCAGATGGGCCGGCTCCTCGGCTTTCTCGAGCAGATAGGGGAACTGGATAACACCATGGTGTTGCTTGTTTCCGATAACGGGGCCAGTGCCGAGGGTGGTCGGCTCGGAACCTTCAACGAGCATCGCTTTTCGGGCCGCCTCCAGGAGACAGTGGAGGGGAACCTGGACGTGCTGTCCGAATGGGGCGGATTCCGTTCGTACAATCACTACTCATGGGGATGGGCCTGGGCCGGGAATGCACCATTTCGTCTCTGGAAGAGGTACACCTGGCTGGGGGGCACCCGCACGCCCTTGCTTGTTCGCTGGCCCCGTGGCATTGACGGCCGCGGCGAGGTCCGCCAGCAGTTTTGCCACGCGGTCGACATCATGCCGACCGTGCTCGAGGCATGCGGCATCGAGAAGCCCGGCAGCGTAGACGGCGTCCCACAGGACCCCTTCGACGGCGCCAGCATCGTTCCCATCTTCAATGATCCCGGCATCTCGGCTCCCCGCCAGACGCAGTACTTCGAGATGCTTGGCTCAAGGTCCATTCTGCACAACGGGTGGAAGGCGACGACTGATCACGTCTCCCAAGGCGTGGTCGATGAGGAAGTGCTGATGACGGGCAGCCGCGATTTCGCCAACGATCACTGGGCGCTCTTTGGTCCTGATGACTTTTCCGAAGCGCGAGATGTCGCTGACGACCATCCCGAGATGGTGCGGCAACTCGAGCAGCTCTGGCTGATCGAAGCGGGCCGTAACAACGTCCTGCCGCTCAGCGAGGGTCTGGCCTCTCGACTTCAGATGATGATCCGTCCAGAGTATCCGCCGGGTCAACGGCAGATCTTCTATCCCGGTGCGCCGATCACGGACGAGGCGTTGCCCTGGCTGGGCGGAGGATTTACGATCCACGTCGATGCCGAAGTGCCGCCGGGAGATGTCAATGGCATGTTGTGCGCTCTCGGCGACTGGAATGGCGGCTTTGCCCTTTATGTGTCTGGCTCCCGCCTGACGTTCGCCTTCCGCCCGGCGGGCGAGCTCGCGTCGACGAGTGCAGACCAGCCCCTCATGGCCGGTGATCATGTGCTCTCTGTCACCTGCCAACCGCAAGCCGACGGCGTCGAGTTCGTGCTGGGCAGCGATGGGCAGGACATCGGTCGCTCCATGAAGAGCATGGCCATGCCACTGGCCTTCCAACATGGTGGCGCCCGGCTGCGAATCGGCGAAGACCACGGGTTTCCGGTCGTCGACCTTTATGAACCCCCCTTTTCCTGGAGCGGTACCATCCGGCATGTGGCTATTGAGGCGTTGGGACCACCTCCGTTGCCACGACCCGTGGACGTCACCGACGCGTTGCGGGCTGAATAGACAAGACTCGACGACCTCGACGACCATCACACCCGCTGGAGCGCCAACTCCTCGGTGAGGCTCTCTTACAAGCTGGCTATTGGTGGCGCCGACGGCTCCAGGACGATTTCATGGGCCGCGATTTGGGGGTGGGCGAGTAACATCATCACAAGCTCAGCGAGGAATCGACCCAGGTCCTCGGCTTCCATATAGCCCTCACGGAGAATTCCACCACCGGCGAGCCTCCGGTGAATTTCAGCCTCGAGCTCAGGATCCTGCTCATGCTGTACCCGGCGACTCACGCCGACCGTCGATCCGATTACGACCGGGGTGAACCGAAAGTCCGGTTCCTCTGTCTGCCATCCCTTGATCATCGTCTCGAGGGCCGCCTTACAAGCGGCGTAGCTCGACATCCCATATTGCGAATGCGGAGACCAGCGGGTGCTGACCGAGGACAAGTAGGCGATGACGCCTTTGGGCGACAGATGCGGTAAGACAGCGCGAGTGATGTTGGAAGCCCCGACGACGATGGGCCGAAACTGCGCCTCCCAGCTCTCCAGGTCGTGCGACCGGAGCAGCAGGTGGTAACCGGGAGCTGGAGTGTAGAACACCCCATCTAAGCCACCGAACGCTCGAGCTGCCTCATCAGCAATCCGATCGCAATCGGCGAGCACCGACACGTCACCGATGATCGCTGGCCCCCCTCCGGCAGCGGCCGCCACCGCCTCCACCGTCGACCCCGTTCTTGCCGCACAGGCCACCTGCGCGCCGAGGTCCGCCGCAGCGAGAGCGAAGCCGCGACCTATTCCCGATGATGCCCCAACGACCAGCAGTCGCTGGTTCTCAAGACTAAATGGTTCCAACGGTCTCGCTTCCTGAACAGACAACCCGTCGGCAAGAGCAGTCCATCACTGCTCGCGCATGATCACGGCAAAAGCCTCCTCGTCCGCATCGGGTGGCTTTTGTTGCAGCGTGACGGTTACGGAGTGAAGCGTCCCGGTGTATGCGAATGGGTTGGCGTAGCGCTCGCTGACCGGGGTGAGGTAGCCCCGGCCGCATTGGATGCCGCCCATGCTGATTCCGGTGACAATGGTCGGAGAGATAACGGCGTTTCCACTTTCTCGACCGTCAACGAAGAACGTCGCATCGGCGTTGCGAGGGTCGATAACCTCGATGGCGACGTCGAGCAGCGTCGCACTCTGGGGAATCGGCTGGGAGGTCGTGATGATCGAGTGGTTCCTTGAGGCGTTGTAGTCGAAGACGAGGTGCCCGTCTTGCACGAAGAAGCTGAAGCCGGCGAAACGGTCGCCGATGGCGAGCAGGAGTCCGTTGTGTGCTCCCTCAAACGCGTCGACCACGGCGGAGATCCGAAAGCTCCGGTTGAACAGGTCAGGACACATTGCCGTGTCGGGCAGGAAGGCCCCGGGCAGATAGGTAAAGGTGTACTTGTCGGCGCGGGGTTCGGCATTCGGGTCGCCCGAGAGCGTCACCGTGCGCTCTTCGAGGGGCAAGACGGCGTTGGCACCGGCTTCGACCCACCAGAGGGCAACCAGCTCACCCAACTTGTCAGGATGGATGTCGGCGAGATCCGTAGATTCGGAGAAATCCTCTTCGATGTGGTACAGCTCCCAGCGGTCATCGGCGAAGGGGGTACCTGGGTGGTGGTAGGTGACAGCTTTCCAGCCTTCATGCCAGAGGCCGCGATGACCGTGGATCTCGTAGTACTGGCGATCCTTGCGGGTGGGGGCCTGAGGGTCGTCGAAGGTGTAAGCCATGCTCGTTCCATGCAGAGGTAACTGCGGAACGCCGCGAAACTCGTCCGGGACGGAGAGGCCCAATTCCTCCAGAATGGTGGGCACAATATCGACAGCGTGGTGGTACTGATCGCCGATCACTGCCCGATGGGTGAGCCGTGCCGGCCAGTGGATGATCAGGGGAGCGCGAATTCCACCGCCGTGAGTGTGCATCTTGTAATAACGCAATGGTGTGTTACCAGCTTGGGCCCACCCGCTCGGGTAGTGGTTGGCGGTGAGTGGTCCCCCGAGAAGATCGACCTGGCCGAGGTTGTCGGCCAACGTGGGAAAGCGACCAGAGCGGTGCGGTGGGCTGACGTAACCGAATCGACCTCCTTCTGAGCTCGCCCCGTTGTCGGAAAGGACGATCAGCATTGTGTCGTCGATGAGACTGTGCGCTTCGAGGAAATCGACCAAGCGCCCCAACTGATCGTCGGCATGTGTGAGAAATCCGGCAAAGACCTCCTCCATGCGCGCGAACAGACGCCGTTCATCGCCGCCGAGCGAATCCCAGGGTGCAACGTCAGGATTGGGTGGAGGCATACGGGTATCACCCGGTACGACGCCGGCTGCAATCTGCCGAGCCAAGATCCGATCACGCGCCGCGTCCCAGCCGTCGTCAAAGCGACCGGCGTAGCGTTCGATGTAGGGACGAGGGACCTGGTGGGGATTGTGTCCCGCACCGAACGCGAGGTACATGAAGAAGGGGCGGTCTGAATTGGCCGAGAGGTAGTCCCGCAGATACTCGAGGGAGCGGTCGACCAGGTCCGCGGAAAGGTGATAGCCCGCACCCTCGGGTTGTGCGACCGAATGGTTGTCCTCCCACAGGTTCGGCGTCCACTGGTCGGTCATACCGTGCAGGAACCCGTAGTAGTGATCGAACCCGCGACCTAGCGGCCAGTGGTCGAACGGGCCCAGCGGGCCCATCTCCCGAGGAGGGACCAGATGCCATTTCCCGACGCAGTAGGTGGCGTAGCCGACGTCGCCCAGTAGCTCCGCGATGGTCGTGGCCTCGTGGGAGACGTAGCCGCGATAACCGGGGAAGCCATTGTCCATGTTGGCGACCAACCCCATTCCGACGGCGTGATGATTGCGTCCAGTCAACAAACAGGCGCGCGTCGGAGAGCAAAGGGCCGTGACGTGAAAATTGCGGTACCGAGCACCGCGCCCCGCCAGCCGATCGATGACCGGGGTATCGATATCCCCGCCGTAGCAGCCGAGTTGCGCGAAACCGACGTCATCGAGCACGACCATGACGATGTTCGGCGCACGTGCAGGGGGTCGCGGCGCGTCTGGCCACCAGGGCTCTGAGTCACTAATGACGGTACCTATCGTTCCCTCAAAGCGATAGCGGCGGCTCACCCCAGTTCCAGGGTCATTGTGATTTGAGAAGGTCTTGAGTGTCGCGGATGTCGGATTCCAGCCAACGAACCTCGCTGAAGTTCTCTCGACCACTCGCCGCAAGGAGCTGCTCGAGTGCCCCAATCTTGATTTCCAATGCATCTGGGTCCGTCGGCTCCCGCGTCAGGATGATGTCAACGAAGTTCAGTGCGTGCAGCGGTCGGCCCACGCTCAGGTGTGTTTGGGCCGCTCGTACGAGCGCCGGGGTGCCACCGGCGAGCACCGCAAGTTCGGCCCAGATGGCCGATGGTGGCACGTTGTACAGCTCAGTGGTGGACTCGAAACGGAACCAACCGACATGTTCCTCCCATATCGCTCGCACGATCCAGGGGACTTTGCCATGTCCTTGAGGGATATCGAGCTCTGGTGGCAGCGTGATTTGCCCCATCAGCGTCCACAAATCAGTGCCGGCATTCATCCCCTCGATGGTGCGATCAAAGAGGTACTCCGTCGCGTCGCGGATCTGCGTGAGTTTGCTCCTGATCTCTTCGGCACCCCGGACCGGTTCGCCATGGCCCGTGACCAGCAAGTCAGGGCCGAGGCCGATCACCCGGTCGACCGAATTGATGAACAGGCGGGCGCTGCGAATCTTGTCTCCCCGGACTGTATAGAGGTTGGGGACATGGCCAAAGAGCGGCCCCATCAGATTGCCCGTGAAGACGGTGCGCTCGGCTGGAAGCCAGGCGATCAGCGAGTCGGTCGTCTCGCCGCCTGGAGTGGAGTACAGCTCGAAGCGGCGATCACCCAGCGTGAATGAGTGGCTGTCGACGAAGGTGGTTGTCAGGACCGGTTCGGGCGGCTGGTAGGTGCGGTCGACGTTGGTCACGTCACGTTTCCACAGCTTCTCGGTTCGTGGCGAATAGAAAGGCTGCAGCCGCAGCCAATATTCGCGCACGACGGCATGGTTGGCCTGCGCGATGGTCTCGGTCTCCGGGTCCTTGAGTTCAGACCAACCGCCAATGTGATCGGCGTGGCCCTGCGTAAAAATGATCACCCGCACGGGACTGTTGCTGACCCGTCCAAACCTTTCCCTGGTTTGCGACGCTTCGTGGTACATGCCCGTGTTAATCAGCACATCGCCATCCGAAGTGGTCACGCGGTAGCAGTTGGAAATACCTCGCGACATGTAGATGTGATCATTGAGGGCGACAGCGTCTTGTGTCGCTTCCCCCTCCTTGACGATGAGAGCGTTGAGCGGCTCCTTCATTTGGCCGGCTCCTTTCCTGCTCGTGTCGGATGCTCGTATCAAAGATCGGTTGGGTGCCCAGGACGTTCGGAGGGCCGCCATTCCGCCATCGGGTACGACCGGTAGCGCTCTGGGTGACTCAGGTCATGAAGGGATCCCAGCTGACATTGCACCATGCGACTGTCGTTTGTCAATCGAATGACAGGTAACTGTGTCTGATATCCCTGCGTATTGCGTCTGTGAGTCATGCGTGGCAGTCTATTGCCATGTTGCTGTCAGGTGTAGCTCGACCGTCGGAGGCTGCCCCGCAGGGCCTCCGCGGCCGAAAACGCTTACAGACCGAAGAGGCCCTGGTTGACGCTGCGCTCCGGCTCTTCGCAGGACAGGGCTACGACAACACAACGATCGATCAGATCACCGCGGAAGTGGACGTCTCGCCGCGGACCTTTTTTCGGTACTTTGCTTCAAAAGAAGATGTGCTGTTCGTGGATTACCACGTCGAACCCATCTTGAGCGAGGTCCGGGCGCAGCCGCTTTCTGTCAGCGATTTCGACGCCGTCCGGGACGCCTGGCTCGCCGCGCTGCCCCGGCTTGACAGAAGACGCGCGCTTCTGGCGAAGAAGGCGCTCGAATCGGGCACTACTCTTCGAGGGCGCGATCAACAGCGACAATCCACGTTCCGCGACGCTGTCGCGGCTGCGCTGGCCTATCGCCGTGGGCTTCCCTATGCTGACGCGGCGGCAACGTTGGCAGCGACCATGGCTCAAGCGGTCCTTCACCTTGCCTACGACCACTGGGCTTCCAACGGTGGGCGCTCTGACCTTGGCGAGGAGATCACGTTCTATTTCTCGCTGAGTCACTCCGTTGTGCAAACTCCGACAAGGCGGTCGGAACCGCCTGAGGCGCCCAACGCGCCTCACCATTTCGAGGCCCCGGCGAGCCATCTCACGGGCGCCGGAGCGAAAGAGATCAACTGATCCCATGGGTGCAGGGCACCAGAAGACAGTTGGGCATACAGCTGGCACACCCATGTTCCACATCGCTCTGAGTTGAATGGCCTTCGGGCAAGAAAAGGGGGGACAGATGATGAAGACGGCTGTTCAGGTGGTTCGAGGGATTGCACCGATAGCCCTGGCGCTCGGCGTGGTGCTCGCCGGTCAAGTGGTGATGCCTTTCACCGGCTCAGCAGGCGCTGCGACGAGCGGCGGAGGTGTGCTTACCGTTGGAACCGATCTCCTGTCCGGCACGACCGTCGGCGCGATTGAGTTCGATCCGACGCTGTTCACCGTCTCGGCTGGCAACTTTGCGTATGACTGGCCCATCTACGCGGGCCTTCTGCGCGAGACAACGGCCGGCACGTATGTGCCGGATCTGGCCTCGAAAGTAACCGTTCCGAATACCTCCACCATCGACGTCCAGGTCCGCCCGGGTCTTGAGTTCTCCGACGGCACTCCGTTCGCCGCCGCAGCCGTCAAGGCGGGTCTCGAACGAAACATCGCCACAAAGAACAAGGGCGCGTTCAACCAGACGTTGTTCGACATCTCGTCTATCGACGTAACCGGAACGGACTCGCTCGTCTTGAACTTTTCGCAGCCGGTGGCGAATCTGTTCTACCCCCATCTGGCCGACGAGGAGTCCTTCATCGTGTCTCCGACGGCGGCCAATGCCGGAACGGCCGAGAGCAACCCGGTGGGCGCGGGTCCGTTCATGCTGAAGAGTTACACGCCGAACGAGAAGATGGTCCTGGTGAAGAACCCCAAATACTGGGACGCCAAGAGCATTCACCTCTCTGGAATCACCTTTGTGGAGGTGCCCACAGGCCCCCAGCAGGTCAACGCTCTCGAGACCGGGCTCGTCAATACGGAGTACGGCCTGCCGGCAAGCGACATCCCCGCCTTGAACGGCCAGAGTGACATAGATGTCAAGTCGGCGTTCCTCGATGGCAGTTTCAGCATCGCGCCCATCTGCAAGTCCTCAGGCCCACTGGCCAATGTCAAGGTTCGCCAGGCGTTGAGTTACGCCGTCAATCGAAACGCGATCAACAGCGCACTCTTCTATGGCAAGGGTGAGCCAGCATGGACCCTTTGGCCGTCGACAGACGCGTACTACGACAAGACGCTCACCGACTACTACGCCTACAACCCCGCCAAAGCCAAGAAGCTACTCGCAGAGGCCGGGTACCCGCATGGTTTCTCAACGTCCATCATGCCGTTGCCCGAGCCCATTACGGATCAAATTGCGACGGTCCTTCAGGCCGAATGGAAGCAGATCGGCGTGACCCTTCAGATCGTGCAGACGTCGGACTATATAAACGACTTCTACGTGCGCCATCTCGCACAAATTGCTCTCAACCCGGTTGCTGCAACCGGTCTGTTGAAGATCACCAACACGTATGTACCGGGCGGTGTCGGCGATGCCTGCGACTACAGCAATCCGACATTGACGGGACTAGCCACTGAGGCATCACAACTGGGACCGGATAGTCCGAAGCTTAAGGTTCTCTGGGACCAGATGCAGGAGATCATTATCAAGAATGCACTCTCGATATACATCGACTTTTCGCCCAATGTCACTGCTTCAAGCAAGGCCGTCAAGAACCTGTCGGTGATTCCGTATATCGGCAGCGTGATCAACTACTGGACCGTGTCCGTTTCCTAGGCAAGAGGGAGGCATGTCCTTGTCGAAGAGTGCTGAGCATCGGATGATGAGATCGGATGCATGGGAGCCGGATCGGGGCGCCGAGGCCATCAACGACCACATTCTCATGTCGCGGGGCATCGGGAACAGTTACCTGGTGACAAGCGAGTTGGGCGATGTCGTTGTGACCACCGGCACCGTTACCCAGGGTCCAAGGCACCGCCAGCGTTTTGAGGAGTTGCTCGGTCGGCCGCTCAATGTGCGAAAGATCGTGTTTACTCAGAGCCATTCCAATCACATTGGTGGGTGGCCAGCATTCAATGGTCCGGGCGTGGAGACAATCGCGGAGCGGAACTTCGCTGATGGGCGACTCGACTGGACGTTGCTGGCGGAATTCGCGGGCCGCCGCGCTGGGCGCTTGTTCAGCATCGTGGTCGGCGAGGAAGATCGCCAGGCGCAAAGGACCCAGGCGGTGGAGCCGGTCTTGACGACGACGTTTGACGACTCCCACTCGTTCGAGATCGGTGGACGACAGTTCGAGCTGTACTCGGTGCCGGGCGGGGAGATAACCGACGGCCTTGCAGTGTGGCTCCCATCGGAGCGCATCGTTTTCACCGGCAATTTGTTGGGAGCTCTGTACGGTCAACTTCCGCACCTCTACACGCTGCGGGGTGACCGGATACGAAGCGCGCGGTTGTTCGGCAGATCCGTGAATCGGGTGCTCGATCTCGAGCCAGAAATGCTGATTACGGCCCACGACGAACCGATCGTGGGCTCGGATCGGATTCGTGCTGACCTGACGAGAGTCCGCGACGCCACTCAGTACATCCACGACGAGACCGTAGGAGGGATGAACGCCGGCAAGGACCTCTGGACCTTGATGTCCGAAATTGCGCTTCCGTCGAATCTCCAGCCCCTATCGCAGGGCCGCGGCCCCGTCTCGTGGTATGTGCGCGCCGTCTGGGAGGAGTACGCCGGTTGGTTCCGATTCGAGTCGACTACGGAACTCTACCCAGTCCCGCAACGGGCAGTCTGGAGCGAGTTCGCTGAACTCGCGGGCGGACCCGACGTGCTTGCCGGGCACGCCGCGGCCCACGTGAAAGCGGGACGGCCGGTGGAAGCGCTGCACTTCACTGACATCGCGTGAGGGGTCGACCCACGTCATCGCACCGCGCGGGAGGTGCAGATCGCTGCGCTTGAAACATTGCTCGACCGCTCCGGCGATGCCTGGGATGAAGTCCGCTGGCTCGAGACGGAGTTGGAGCTGGCGCACGCAGCACTTGAGCAGTGATCCTTCGGATTCAAGTGGCGTCCAGGTAACTTTGCCTTCCGGGACAACTGGATCGTCCTGGTCCGGGTTTCTAATGACTACGGTGATGCCCTGTGCAAGCCACAACGGGTGACCGTCTCGGAGTTCACTCCCCACTGATTCAGCACGATCCGGACGGACGTCCCAGCCCGAGTGCCGGTAGGCCACGCCCGATCCCGGCGTAGTCACTCCCAGCTGGAGGGTTCAATGCCAAGTTGCTCAACTTCGTATCGCAGCCGAGCACTCCTGATCGAATCTTCGGGCGTCGTCCCATGACCGTACCTTGGGAGTCGGCCAATTGAGGCTTCGTTGTTCTGATGAATAAGATGAGTCCAGAAGCGCCCGGATTCTTCCGCCTCAACTTCGATCCGGAAGCCCTGGGCCAGGAACCACTTCTCATCTGTCGTCATCGAGACAGTTTGTCACCCACCTGGCCATCGGGGTCTCAGCGGGGAACCGGAATAGACTCAGGTCGCCCCGCAGGCTGCTGGTTGAGATTGAATGGTGGGTGTGGCCACGCGCCCGGGTCTCGAGGCGGCACTGAGCAGAGCGAGCGGGACGGTGACCGCGTTCTTGGAGCAGCTCGTCGGCGAGCCCATCGATGCTCGTGAACGGCGGCACAAGCTAGTCAGGGCCGAACCTTCGAACTCGCTGCGAGTGGCGGAAGGAGATCCACTGATCTTTCGCACCGCGGCTCTGGGGGGCCGGACGTCCGGCCGGGTGTACCTCTATGCCGAGACGGTTCTTGTCGCCAGTCGCCTGCCCGTCAACGTTCGTCGGCGGCTCGAGTCGAGCAGCGATCCGATCGGCCGGATTCTCGGGGAGGAGGGGATCACTGCCACACGCCAACCCCTCGGCGGATCAGCATCAGGGTCCGCCCCGGTCCCGCCGGAGGGCGTTGCCGTCGGTGACTACTTGCTGGCTCGGACCTATCGGCTGGACGCCGAAGGAACTCCGTTGATGATGATCGCAGAATGGTTCCTCACCTCATTGCGGGAGTTCCTCCCCACCCAGTGAAACGTCGGCGGACGAGGTCAAGCTCTGAGGACGCTGTCCTCGTCCACCCCCACGCTAAACAGCGGCGTCGATCGGCTCTGCATCTGCATGGTGGCGCCGGGGCTCATGCGGCCGGAGCGATCGCGCGCTCAGGACGTGAGTGCCGGGAGGGTGGCCCAACCTCGGACGGTGGTCGTGCTCGCCATGGCGGCGTTCTCGACGTCGATCTCCCAGTCGGGGAAGCGCACGAGGATCTCCTCCAGAGCGATGCGGCCTTCGGCCCGCGCCAGCGCCGCACCCAGGCAGAAATGCATTCCCAGCCCAAACGTCAGGTGCTGGGTGATCGGGCGGGTGACGTCGAACGCGTCGCCGTTGGGGAACCGCCGTTGGTCACGGTTTGCCGACCCCAGGAGTGGCAGGAGAGCACTGCCAGCGGGCACGGTCTGCCCGCAGAACTCCACGTCGCGGGTGACGTAGCGGGCGGCCGCCAGCCCCGGGGGCTCGTAGCGCAGGATCTCCTCGATGGCGCTCGGGATGAGTGAGGGATCGTTGACAAGCAGGCGTCGCTGATCGGGATGGTCCCCGAGGAGCTTGCCGATCCATCCGATCAGCCGGCCCGTGGTCTCATTGCCGGCGACGGCCAGCACGTTGATGTACGTGAGGACCTCCCCGCGGGTGAGCCGGCGACGCGTCGCCGTGCCATCCTCGAACTCCGCCTGCAGCAGCTCCGTCATCAGATCGTCGGAGGGGTGCTTGACCCGCCATTCCACGTATTCGGCGAAGACTTCGCCGTCGACCAGGTCCTTCGGGGGGTCCCAGGGCTCGCCGGGCTTGGACTCGAGGGTGCTGTCCGCCCACGTCTTGATGGCGTCCTGATCCTGCTCGGGGATTCCCAGGAGCATGCCGATCATCCGCATCGGCATCGTGTTGCCGAGGTCCACCATGAAGTCGAACCGCCCGGCGCCTACGAGCGGGTCGAGGCACCGGACGCAGAACTCCCGGATGCTCGATTCGAGGCCGCTCATCCGCTTCGGCGTGAACACCCTCGACAGCATGTGTCTCCGGTGCGTGTGGATCGGCGGGTCCTCGAAGATCAAGCTGCCCGGGGGGAACGACATGCCGGACTTGATCTGGTCGAGCGAGGCGCCGCGGGCCGAGCTGTACGACGCCCGGTCCACCAGCACCCGTTCGACGTCTTCGTAGTGGCTCAGCGCGTAGAAGTCGAACTGTTCGTTGTAGTAGAGCGGCGCCTCTTCGCGCAGCCGGCGGAAGGTCGGGTAGGGGTCCCGGTATATCTCGATGTCGTAGGGGTCCCAGTGCACGTCGTTGACGGCATCGATGGTCACAGCGTCCCTCCTCGTCACCTGTGCACGCGAGCCCAGACCTCGCCCTGCAGGGTAGCATCCAATATGCTGCGGCAGTGAGGACGATCACCCCTACGCACGTCGCGTTCGGCACGCGGTAGTCCTCGTGGCCCTCTCGGTACATCCCCGCATCTCGGTCGACGAGGAGTGCGCCGGGCCCCTTCCGTTCATTGAGGAGATCGACTTCTGGAAGGAGCTCGGCGTCACCAACGTCGGGATGATCTCGCCGAAGCTGGAGGCGATCGGGTGGGACACGAAGCTGGTCGCCTCCAGCGGACTGCGCCCGTCGAACGTGTGCTGCGAGCGGCGGGTGTTGTCCGAGGCGCTGGAGTTCGGTGCCGCCATGGATTCGGATCTGGTGTGGCTCGCCATCACCGGCAGCATCGGGTCACGGCTGTGGGAGGAGGCAGCCGACGACTTCTGCGAGCGAATCGCGCCGATCGTGGCGCGCGCCGCCGAGCTCGGAGTGCGCTTCGCCATCCAACCGACCAATTCGCTACGGCTTGACTACAGCTTCATCTTCACGTTGCGCGACACCCTCGAGGTGGCCCGACGGGCGGGGACGGATGTGGTCCTCGAACTCGAGTGCTGCTGGTACGAGCGGGAACTGAAGAAGCTCGTGCGCGAGAATGTCGACCGGATCGCGCTCGTCCAGATAAGCGACTTCAAGATCGGGTCCACGATGTCTCCGGACCGATCGGTGATAGGGGAGGGCGACATCCCTCTCGAGCGGCTGCTCGACCTGATCCTCGACGCTGGCTACGAAGGCATGTTCGACCTCGAGCTCGTCGGGCCAAAGATCGCCGCCGAGGGTTACCTTTCGGCCACCCGTCGCAGCCTCGAGCGCGCCACCGACATGCTCGAGCGTCTCGGGGCTTGACCGCAAGGAATCCAGCGGATCCCGAGTCCCAGCCGGAGGTGGCACGCTATGGTGCCTCGCCGTCTTGGGCGACGATTGCCTCGACGGCCGCGAGCTCGTCGGCGCTCAGACGCCAGTCAGCTGCCGCAGCGTTCGCCACCACCTGCTCGGCCTTGGTGACACCGGCGATGATCGCCCCGATGCAGGGCTGCGACGCCAGCCAGGACATGGCGAGCTCGAGCATCGAGTGCCCCCGCTCCTCGGCGAACGCCCCGAGCCGCTCGACGGTGGCCAGCCGCTCGTCGGAGAGCGGCGGGCGAGCGGCCATGATGCCGTCGCGCAGCATGCGACTGACCATGCCGTCGGCGGCGAGTCGTGAGTCGGGCGGTGGCTCCTGGCCGCGTCGGTACTTGCCGGTGAGGAGCCCGCTGGCGAGCGGGAAGTAGGCGATGAGCGCGATGTCGTGGCGTTCGGCGGCCGCCACCACGTCGTCGGAGGGCCGCTCGAGAATGCTGTACTGCGTCTGGCAGGACCGGTAGGGCGCGAACGACGACCGGGCGGCCGTCTCGGCGGCGCTGTCGAGCATCTCGCCGGTGAAGTTGCTGCACCCGACCTCACGCACCTTGCCGGCGCGGACCAAACCGTCGAGCGCTTCGAGGATCTCCTCCAGCGGAGTGAACGGATCGGGCTGGTGTTGTTGGTAGAGGTCGATCCGGTCCGTCCCGAGCCGCCGCAGGCTGGCCTCGGCGGCAGCCACGATGCGCGCTGCGCCGCGCTCATCCGGATCGGCCTCACTCTGGCTGAGGAACTTCGAGGCGATAACCGCCTCGTCGCGTCGGGCGCCGAGCGCGGCGCCGATCAGCTCCTCGGAGTGGCCCTCGCCCAGGAACGAGGTGATGCTGTATTCCTCGGCGGTGTCGATGAGGTTGATGCCAGCGTCCAGCGCGGCGTTGACGATCCGGCTGACCTCGCCCCCGTCGCAGCGAGCGCCGAAGAAGTCGGTGCCGAAGTTGTTGCCGCCCAGTCCGACGATGGAGACCTCCAGACTGCCGATATGGTGACGCCTCACGCCGAATGCTCCGGGGTCCCGTCGTTCACCGCTCGTCCAGTTGGGCCAGGAGCTCCCGAGTGGCGTCCACGCACCGGCGGAGCCGGTCGTGGGGACCGACACCAGCGTCGGCCTGCGAGCGCAGGGGCACCTCCAGTCCGATCACCACGTGCCGCGGCAGCGCGTCGAGGAGCTCGAGCAGGGGTAGCTCGCCGGTACCCGGCACCATCCGTTCGAAGCACGCCTCTTCCATGTAGTCGGGGATGGTGGGCACGAGCGGCGCGTCGCTGAGCTGGACGTAGCCGATCAGGTCGGGGTCGAGGGCGGCGACATCGGCCGGGCTGGAGCCCGAGCGCACCAGGTGCATCGTGTCGATGAGGAGTCGGAAGTCCGGCCGTCCAACCGCCCGGACGGCCCCGAGCGCCGTGGGCAGGTCGGCGATGGCCAGCCCGGTCGAGAACTCCAGCGTCGTCTCCATCCCGGACTCGGCGGCCATCTCGGCGAGCACCCCGAACTGGTCGACGCTGCGGCTCAGGTCGGGATCGAAGGTGACGGTGTTGACCCGCTGGGCACCAAGCTCGGCCATGACGGCGACGTCACCGGCGAGCTCACGCATCTCCATGCCGGGACGGAGCACGAATCCGTCGCCCAGCGATACCGTCACGCCCCGGTCCCGCAGGGCGGCGACCGTGGCGCGCCGCAGGGCGAGGTCGTCTCGCAGAGAGAAGGACGGATAGCCGTACGGGTTGGGCATCGCGCTCGAGGCTGAGCGCGACGAACTGAAGCCCAAGGTCGGCGGCCAGTTCCACGAACTCGACCGGCGGCAGTCCCATCACGCTCAGCGGCTCGATCGATAGTCGTTCCATGCTGTCCCCCGTGTCGTTCGTCATGCGACGTTACCTCTGGAGCCGGTCGTCGTGACGGGTAGGAACCATCGCGCCGACGACACTTCGGTCGGTGTCGTGTTGGGGGAGCGTTGAGAGAGTGTTGGGATTCTGTTGGGAGACCCTTGGGCAGAGGTTGAGAGCTCATTCGTACAGTTGGCGTCTGTCTGCACCTCCAAGCCACCTGACATAGGAAAGGCCTCCGTAGCGGGCCTCGGGCAGGCATCCACGTGAGGAAAACCGCGAGAAGGGGATGGAGGAATGGGGACACCGACCTTGACGACGGGTCGCAGCCGAGTTCATGCTCTCCGCCGGTTCGGGCACCCACTGGCGAGAGTCTCACTCGGACTGGCTACGAGCGGCCTGGCGGTCGGGCTCGCCTCCATCCCTGCCTGAACGTCGTTGCTCTGAGATGGCTGCAGCCATGGAACGGCACGGGGTCCTGCCGAAAGGCGGGGCTCAATGATCAGCGGTTGGGAGCAGTTGCTCCTGGTTCTGATTCTGCTTCCCATCCTGCTCGTCGCAGTGGCCCTGTACTTCCTGCCCTCGATCCTGGCGAAGAGGCGCCGCCATCCGCAGTACCAATCCATCCTGATTCTCAATTTTCTCCTCGGCTGGACTCCGGTCTGGATTGTCGCATTGGTCTGGGCCCTGCGGCCCAGCAGCATCGATATAACCCCACCTCCGACGCCCGCCGAGCGTGGGGGAGGGCGCGCCGTTGCGGGGAGCCCTTCGAACGTGGGCATGGTAGATACGCCAGAGGCGCCGGCGGAGCGGTTCCCAGACGAGCCGCCCCGACGGCGCCTACGGACGAATCTCATTCCCCTCTGGCCTTGGAGCTGTGCGGTCATCGGCGCCCTGGCTGTCCTTGCTGGGGTAGCCCTGTTGGCGGTGTCTCTGGCCCACGAAGCAGCGCGATCGAACCCCGTGCCGATCCCTACCCCGTTGATCGTGCTGGCCGTCGGTGCTCTCTGCGTGGCAATCGGGTGGCGCTGGCGTCGGTGGCAACGGGCGGAACGCCACAGGCTTGGTGAGGGAATGTGGAGAGAACCGAAAACCCACAGCCCTGTACACCGGGACTCAGATGGCACACTGACCATCTGCGAGCGTGATCCGCGCGGCACGGACATCTTCCTCACTATGTGCATCTGCGGCCTGGTTGCCTTAGTCGGCCTCCCCGATCTCGCCAGCAGGGGAGCCTCCGATGCGGTGCTGGCGGTCGTCGCTGCGCTCTGCGCGGCAGCCGGAATGTGGGGAATCGTGCGCTGCACTCGCATCGCTCTGGTGGCGGACTACGCGGGAGTCGTCGTGCGCAACTCGCTGCGCACCTACCACTTCGCCTGGAGTGAGGTGGCGGGCTTCGCCGACGGACGCAGCAACGGTGGCGAAGCCGGAACCATGTGGGCATTGGCCATCATCGGAAAAGACGGGAAGGTTGTCACCTCCCGTGCGACTGGCCGGTTGCGGTCGGCCCGACCCGAGACCGCCCGTGCCATTGTCTCACTGGCAGCTCGACACGCCATCCCCGAATCGATCACGGGCGTCCCCACTCGACAGCCGCGTCCGGCGCGAGACACTGGCAGCGGGACATTGCACAGTGGCCGAAGCGTGACAACGCGACTGACCGGCGTGTCGTCGGGGGCTGAGGATCCTCGACTATTTAGACGTCGCGGCGGTCTGTGATGGCTGATGACGCTGCCTGCTTTGGATCCGCTTTGGTGGGTGAGGTGGAACACCTCCGTCCCCTCGGCGTCGGAAGTCCCCGTGCAGTGAACGCGAGACTCGGTTTCCTCTACATGGCCCGCTACGCCCCCGTCTTGATTGTGCCGTTGGCCGTCATCCCGCCCTTCTTTGTGTACGCCCGAGGTTGGCTACTGACCTGGCTGTACGGCAAGCCGACTCCCCTCAAGCCCGTGGCCCGAAGGGTCGGGGTGCGAGTGGCCTCCTCGGACCGATATCGCCGTCGCTTCGAGGAGGAGAGCGCGCGGGCTCAGAGCCATTTGAGCGACGGCGACTCCGTCGCAACGTGGTCGGCCCTCGACCACGGGAAGCGACCCAAGGCAGAGTTGGTGGCGGGCTTGGTGACCCTGGTTGTCGTGGCCGCCATCATTGCCGCGGGTTTGGCGGTGGCGTCGGCCGAACCTCGCGACCACTATCTCGTCGTCGGGGGCGTCGTGGTGCTGATCCTGTTGGGGGCCGGCCCGCTGTATCGCAGGATGATGTCGCGACGCCGATACTGACGCATCACGAGAGGCCGGCGCTCTCGACCGCCTGCATGCCAGACGGAAACGCCGCTGCCGGGACCTCGTGCGGTCCCGACAGCGGCGTCCGAAAAGCCGCTTCCTAGCCGGCCAGGCTCAATACCACGGTCACGGTCACGGCGTCGCGATGCCCACGACGTTCGAGACGTGGATGTTCAGTCCCGGGAGCGAGCCCAGGTAGCTGGCTGCGCCGAAGGCGAAGACGCCTCCGTCCTTGCCCACCAGCCAGTAGCCGCCGGCGGGGTTGGCGGCGATACCCACGATGTTCGATATGTGGATGTTGTCGCCTGGCACCGAGCCGGCGTAGACGGCGTCACCGAAGGCGAAGACCCCTCCGTCGGACCCGACGAGGTAGTAGCCGCCACCGTCGGCCGTGGGTGCGATGCCCACGATGTTCGACACGGTGATCTTGTCGCCCGGCACCGAGCCGGCGTAGACGGCGTCACCGAAGGCGAAGACGCCTCCGTCCTTGCCCACCAGGTAGTAGCCGCCACCGTCGGCCGTGGGCGCGATGCCCACGATGTCCGACACGGTGATCTTGTCGCCCGGCAGCGAGCCGGCGTAGGTGGCGTCACCCAGGGCGAAGACACCTCCGTCGGACCCGACGAGCCAGTAGCCGCCACCGTCGGCCGTGGGAGCGATGCCCACGATGTTCGACACGTGGACCTTGAGGCCCGGGAGCGAGCCCCAGTAGGTGGCCGAGCCGAAGCTGAAGATGCCCCCGTCCTTGGCTGCCAGCCAGTAGCCGGCACCATCAGGGGTCGGCGCCTGGGCCACGATCGGCTGGCTGAGGGCGATGTTGCCCGCCGAGCCCTCGAACGGGGCCTTGCCGAAGGCGAAGACGCCGCCCGCCGAGCTTGTCAGCCAGTAGGCGGTCCCCGGGGCAGCCACGGTGAAGACCGGCACCCCGCCCGTGGTCACCGTGATGGTGTTGCCCGATACCGTCGAGCTGGCCGCGCCGGCTTGCAGGTAGATGCCGAAGTAGTTCCCGCTGACCGTGTTGCCAGTAATGATGGTGCCGGTCACCGGGCCTGCCGGGGCGTCGACCATGATTCCGGTGGTCTGCGTCGAGCCGGAGTTGTGGCTACCGGGGATACCACCGCCGGGGCCATCGAGGAGGGAGTTCACACCGACGGTGTTGTTGATGATGGAGTTCCCGTTCGTGTCGCCACCGGGGAACGTCGGGTTCAGCTTCACCCCGGGCTCACCGTTGTTGTCGAATGTGTTGCCCTGAATGATGTTGTTGTAGGCGGCGTTGAACAGACCGATGCCGGTCGCGCCGTTGCCGTTCGACGTGTTGTCCAAGATGGTGTTGTTGTAGACGCCACCCGCCGTTGGATTGGGTTGGCCCGCGTTGGGCCCGGTGAAGTTGATCGCGGCCATGTTGTGGGCGGCCAGGGTGAGGCCACAGCCCTCTTGGTTGTTCACCACCATGTTGTTCTCAATGGCGTTCCCGTCGCTGGGGCCCACCTCGTCGGAGACGAGGATGCCGCCGCCCAGGCCGTTCTCCACCGTCGTGGTCTTGACGGTGGAGTCGGTGACGCTGCGCAGCCAGATCGACTCCCCGTAGTCGCCGGCGCCGACGGCGGCGGTGCAGACGGCCGTCGAGGGCGTGTTGACGCACTGGTCACTGTTGTTGATTACGTCGTTTTCAATGGTCTCGCCGGTTACCGCGGCGGGCTGGGTGGTCCCCGGAGGCGTCACTAAGATACCGGCCGCTCCGGATTCGTTGAAGGTGAGGCCGCTCACGGTCACGCCGTTGGCGTTCACCGTGAGTCCGTTGGCCGCCGCGCCCGCGATGATGGTATTGGCGGGAGTTCCGCTGGTGGACTCAATGGTCAGGCCGCTCAAGGTCGCCGGTACGGTGTTCGACGTCCCCGTCGGGTCGGCCGACGCAGCGTAGGTGCCGGGCGCCAGCGTGATGGTGTCGCTCGCCGCGGCTTGGGTCAGCGCGTACCCGAGGGTGGCACAGGGGGTTGCGGCAGTCAGACAGTCGTTGCCGCCCGCGTCACTGCCGGTGGTGGCGACGAAGAGGGTCACCGTCACCGCACCGGCGGGTTGCGCCAGAACCGCGGCGCCGATGGCACCGAGGCCGATGCTCCCGAACATGGCAGCCGTCACCATGACGACGCGGCGAAGGCCACGGCGCGCGGTCCCCGGAGTGGATGCGGTGCCGCGGAAACGAAGAGTCCGATTGCTCATGAGTGCCCCCGATCTGTTGGTGACCGCAACGTATCGCCCCGTCGCGCGACGAGCAAGCCGGTTTGTGGCCGCGCGGCGCGTCGGGCGCGTTGCCGACTTCCTCGGTCAGCGTTGGCGGGACTCTGCCGATTCGTAGCGCTTGCAGGCGTCGAGCGCTGTCAATGGTGGTACCACCCCCTCGACGGGGTGGTCTCTGCACGGAGAGCTTGTGAACGTGATATCGAGCGGGCCAACTCCTGCGCGCGCGACGACTTTCTGCGTAAAGGCCCGAGAAGGGCTATGCAGTAAGCAATGTGCCGCGCTTCGTGCAGCATGGACCTCGACCGAGTCGGGTCGTCAGTTCCGGTTTCGGGGGTTGCGGCGCCGGTTGCGCAGCCACGAGTAGAGGAAAACTCGGGCCACCAGCATGATTCCGCCGATGCCCAGTACCCAGTAGATGGCGGCATGGCCGCCGGCCACAGAGTCGACGAGCAAGAAGCGCAGCGCGGACAGCGCCACGAGGATCCCGATCCACGCCGAGCCGCCCCGCCTACCCATGCCGAAGCTGCCACCACCGCCGTAGCCGTACCCCCGGTAGCCCGGCCGCCCGATGCCCGATCCGTTGCCCCCTGATCCGTTGCCCCCTGGTCCGTTGTCGCCGGAGGCACGACCGCGCGGGACGTCGATGCCCAAGTCTCCCACGCCACCCTGCTGGGCAACGGTGCAGGCCTGCGTGTTCCCCGGCTATGGGCGCGCCCTTCCCCGGCCTCTACGGGGTGTCGACGAAGACGATCTCCCGCGAGGCGGCCTCGCCGAAGGTGATGCCGCGCGAGTCGCTGGCGATTTGCCGTCGCGCCCGCGCTCCCTCGGCCTGGTACTCCATGGCCGCCCTGTCGGTCCAGATGGTTCCCACGTAGCCACGACCGGTCTTGCGGTCAGCGAGGTTGCGTAGCGCGGAAAAGCCCGGGGCGGCCTTTATCTGGGGCACGACCTCGGCGATGAACCAGGCGAGGTTCTCGTCGACCCTTGCGGGGTCCATGCTGAACGGCGTCACACTGAGCACCGACCCCGGTGCGGGCGGCGTGTCGATCTCCACGACCAGCGCCTCGAGCTTCTCGACGCTGACGGTACCGCCGAGAATCTCGGAAGCCTCGTCCCGTGCCTTGCCCAACACGCTGTCGCTCGCGTCGCGGTCGGCCTCGGTGTCCCACAGCGAGAGGATGGTGACCGTGCCCGAGGAGCGGTCGACGCTGGCGCTCAGACCCCGGTAGCCCCGCTGTTGGTGGAAGAGCGGGACAGCGGTGTCCCGCAGGTAGTTGATGCCGCCCTCTATGTTCGTAGCGTTCGTCCAGGTGGACAGGCGTGTGTGCATCGCTGTTCCTCCCTCATCGTTCGTGTTGCTGTTTCCCTTTGCGGACCCCTTCCCTGGCTGGTCGAGCGAACGCTATACCCGAGGTTTTCGTGGCGCCTCGAGAGGGGATGATCCCTGGTAGGGGTGGTATCTGCTCGCCTGTCACCCAAGTTGCACATGGCACGCGTTGGGAGGCCGTTGGGCCGGAGTTCAGGGGAGATTGCGTTCGCCTTCGTAGGGTGCTTCGAAGCCGTTCAACGTGCGGGGTCGGACACCGGAGAGGTTGGCAATGAGAGCGTGGGTACCGAGGGCCATGGTCGTCGGGCTCCTGGTGCTCACCGCTGCCGCCGCTCTGGTCGGATCGCGAGCGTCGTCCTCCCCGCGGTCGGCGCACATGCCGCCTCTTTTTGCACCCCCCACTGGGTTCGGTGGTTACACCTGGTCGGGACAGGTGAAGGAGATAAGCGCCGAGTGGAGGGTCCCCGCGGTCGTCAACAGCGCGGCGTCGAGCGCCTCGGTCACCTGGATCGGCGCTCAGAATGCCGACGGTAGCGGTCCGTTCATCCAACTGGGCACCTATGCCTTCGTGGGTCCGCAAAACTCCGACAAACCGTCCTACGGCGTGTTCTGGAGCGATACGTCCCAGCAGTTCCACGCGGTGCCCGTCGTGGGGCTCAAGCACCCGGGCGATCTGATCTCGTTCGAGATGATCCGCGAGGCGGCCGGATGGGAGCTCAGGGTCAAGAACCTCACCGCCGGCTGGACCCGATCCGTCGAGGTCCACTACGGCGCGGGCGACGCGTACACCCAGGGCGAATGGTTGCAAGAAGACCCGGCGGACGCCCTCGTCACCTCGAGCGACGTTCCCTACGCCGATACCTCGACCATCACCTTTCAGCGGTTGCGGGTGAACGATGAGGTGCCGCGTCTGGAGTTCACCGATGCGCAAGCGCTCTCGACGACCAGTGGCATCGATCTGGCTCCAACCCATGTCCACGACGACGCATTCTCCCTGGCTCCCGCCAAGGGTGCCGCGCTCCAGTATCTGGTTGACGCCGAGCGCCTCGATTCCGCTCTCTATCCCGTCAGTGTGCTGCTGGTCGAACAGCCGCCCGGTGGTCGAGTGGTTGCTCCGTCCGCCGTGCGGACCTGGAGCGTGGCCTGTGGACGGTTCGCCGGTGACCTTCAGGCGCAGTACTGGCCATCGGCGGATCGGGCCGCGACGGTGAGGCTGGGGCAAGACGTCCGTAACCTTCAACGAGCGTTGCTCGAACTGAGCAACGCTCGGCACCCCACCGTCTCCGAACTGGAGAACGTGTTCGTCGACGGGAATGAGCACATGCACGCCGACTCGAGTCGCGTCCGGACTCTGCTGGGGCTGCCGCCTGCTCCGTGACCGCCCCCGGGGCGCGTTCGTAGTATCCCCATCTTGGCGGGTGCCGTGCTTTAATCTGCCCCAGTCCTTGGGGAGACCAGAACGGGTGGTGGGAACGATGAACAGTGACGGGCGGAGTTCGCGCGTGTCGACGGTACGGCGCTCTGGCAGAAAGACCACGGGGCTGTTCTCGCTCGCCACGGCGGTGTCAGTGGTGGCATCCTTCGTGGTGGTCCTGGGACTAGTGTCGGTCGCCCCGTCGAGCGCAGCGCCGTACCGGACGCACTCGGTCTACGGCGGCGCGTCGAAGTCCAGCCTGGCATCGCCGAACGTGCCGGCCGACAGTGACGCCCCACTCAACCTGGTCTATGCCGAGACGTCCATCGGCAATGCCCCCACGGTGGTCACTCAGGCGACGCCGTCGCAACCCCTCTACAACCCGGTCGTGGGAACGAACTCTCTTCTGTCCAACTGGAACGGGGGAACCGTCGAGTTCACCTCGAGCACTCCGATCGTCGCCGGTGACAGCTACACCATCGTCAACGGCGAAGGTGGTGTCAGTGCGAATGTGGGAGTGGGCAACACGTCCTGCAATGGGTCCGGTAGCGTCGCCGCCTTCGTCGTCGACCAGCTCGTCGTCGTCGGAGGGGCCGTCCAGACCCTGGCGTTCCAGTTCGACTGCATCTCGGCGGACGGATCAACCGAACTGTCCGGCTCCATCGCCTACAACGCCTCTCCGAGCACCCCGGGGCAGGGCTACTACCTCTACGGGGCGGCAGGGGAGCTCGGCGGGTTCGGCAATGACGAGTTCCTCAACTACCTGGGCGATCTCACCACGGTGAACCTCAATCAGCCCATCGTGGGCATGGCGCCCACTCCCTCGGGCGGCGGCTACTGGATGGTGGCCTCCGACGGCGGCATCTTCTCCTTCGGTGACGCCCAGTTCTACGGCTCGACCGGGGCCATCCACTTGAACAAGCCGATCGTCGGCATCGCGGCCACCCCCGACGGCAAGGGCTACTGGATGGTGGCCTCCGACGGCGGCATCTTCTCCTTCGGTGACGCCCAGTTCTACGGCTCGACGGGGGCCATCCATCTCAACCAGCCCATCGTGGGCATGGCCTCCACCCCCGACGGCAAGGGCTACTGGCTCGTCGCTTCAGACGGCGGCATCTTCACCTTCGGCGATGCCGCCTTCTACGGCTCGACCGGAGCGATTCATCTCAACAAGCCCATCGTCGGCATGGCCTCGACGTCCGACGGCTTGGGCTACTGGTTGGTGGCTTCGGACGGTGGGATCTTCACCTTCGGTGACGCCCAGTTCTACGGCTCGACCGGGAATCTGAAACTGAACAGCCCCATCGTCGGTATGACCCCCACGGCTGACGGAAAGGGCTACTGGTTCACCGCCTCGGACGGCGGTGTCTTCTCCTTCGGCGACGCCCACTTCTTCGGCAGCCTCGGTGGGACCGGCGTCGACGACGTGGTGGGAATGGCCCGCTGAGCGGCTCGGCTTAGCCCTCGACCCATCCGGCCGGCGTCAACTGCCTTCGGCCCGTCCACGCCGTTCCATCCCAGTGCCACTGCACCGAGTTGGTCTCTCCGACCGTTGTCCAGCCCGGGCTGAGCGACTCGGTTGGCGGCGGGGGGTACGCCATGCCTCCCGGCCTGGCTCCGGGAGGCGGTGGGGGCAGGTACGTTGCGGAGGAGAGTGACGGCGCCAGGGGGGTGGACCGCCGGCGACTTCGCTGCACGAGGATCACGATCAGGCCGATGACGAAGATGGCGACGAGCGCGACGCCCACAACTTCGCCCGCCTGGGTGGCCCAGTTCGAGCTCGGGGTGACGGTGGCGCCTGGGGCCGCGGCGAACTGGCTGTCGGCCAGGGTCAGGGCGTCTGTGCTCGTGAGATCACCCGATGTGGACTCCAGTGTCACGTCGTAGGCGATATCTCCCTTGGCGAATGTCACGACGTACACCGTCACCGGAAGGCCCGAGGCCGACGTGTGCGAGACAGAACCCGACCCGCCGGTAATTCCTGGAACGGCGAAGGTGCTTCCCTGTTGCCCGTTCGCCGAGTTCATCCCGGCCAGGACGGAACCCATCTCGGTCGCGTCCTGGAACTGGAACGCTCCGATGACGGCGACATCCCCGTTCACGGGCTCATGGGCCCAGCTCCTCAGATAGCCGGTCACCGCGCCGCTGGTCACCAGCTTTCCGAGGGTCCCGTTGCTGCCGCCGAAGTAGTGCAGGTTGGACTGGTTGATCGGACCGTTCAGTGCCCCGGCGGGGACTTGCACCATACCCGGAAGGGCGTTCGAAACAACGATGGACGACAGACCGTCGGTTGCGGACGCCTGGGACTGGGCGAGGAACATTCCGACGGTACCGGCCAGGGCGACGGCCATGCATGTGCTCGTCCGTCGCCACCCGGCTCTCGAGCGGTCTTTCATCTCTTTCGCTCCTTTGTGTCGTGAGCCCGATGTCAACCGCGGGAGAGCCCAACTGATCGGGATCGACCTGCAGCATGACGCCGTGGGCACTACGAGAGCTGGGCTTCCGCACAACGCTCTCCCAACGTGCAGGCTGTCGTGCCTGGTCGGGGCGGGGTGGCGCACGCGGCCAGCGTGACGCGATCGGTAGTATGACGCTCGCCAAAGGGGATTCCGTGAGGTTGCGGGACCACGCTTCGACTGCATGCCGAGCGGCTGGCGGCACGGTGAGGCAGCAGCACCGCTAGGCATTGGGCTCCCGCGACGGCCGCTGGAGGCACACACTTCACCACGGAGGAAGGCATGAGCGATGTCGGGTCGGCGAACGGGGTGGGCGCACAGCCGGCCCCCCGCAAACGCCGTGGCGGTCAACCGGGGAGCAGGGTGGTCCTGGGAAACTTCGCGCGCATGGAGCAGGTCTTCGGTACGGGCGTGCCCGGAACGGCAGTCGCCGCTCACCCGGGATCGGGCCTCAACGGCGGTGCGTTGCCGCCGGTCTCGGACGTCAAGCCGCTCGTCGAAGTGGACGTGCTGGGCAAGGTGGCGCTGCTGACCTTTCTGGCCATCTGCGCCGGAGCGGTCTCCTTCGTCCTTCCCGTGTCGCTGGGCCTGGCCTTCGTCTGCGTGTTCGTCGCCTTCGGCATCGGCATCTGGACCTGTTTTCGGCCCCACATCGCCCGGGTCTCCGCACGCGTCTACGCCGTCGTCGAAGGCGTGGCCCTCGGCGTCATCTCCCGTTACTTCAACGCCGACAGCCACGGCATCGTCCCCATGGCCATTGTGCTGACCGGAGCACTGTTCATCGGCGTGCTGATCGCCTATCGCACCGGGTTGGTGCGCATCTCGAATCGCTTCATTTCGACGACCGTGGTGGCCAGCTTCGCGCTCCTCGCCGTCATGGTGGCCGTGCTGCTCGGACTGTCGGTGCCCGGCTTCGGGAGCAACGGCACCACCCTGGTGGTCTTCGGCGTGATCTACGTGGTGGTGGCCATCATGGACCTCTTCGTCGACTTCGAGCTCATCCGTCGAGCGGCACTGGCGGGAGTGCCGGCCGAGGCCGAGTGGTTCGCCGCCTTCTCCGTGTTCCTCGCCGTCGTGATGCTCTACCTCGGCCTGTTGCGCATCCTGGGTGGCGGCCGGCGCTGAGTCGAAGGACGGCCGCCCGAAGTTACACTCGGGGCATGCCGTCGCTCTATGAGTTCGCCGGTGGCGAGGGAGCACTCCACAGACTCGAAGACACGTTCTATGCGAGCGTCCTGGCCGATCCGATCTTGCAGCCGCTCTTCGGTGCCGGCCAGCCCCAGCACGTCGATCATCTGACCGCCTTTACCGCCGAATCGTTCGGTGGTCCCGACCGTTTCACCGAGGAACTGGGATTCGCCCATCTGATCGATGTCCACCGTCACCTCAACATCACCGAGGAGCAACGACTCCGTTTTGTCGAGCTGTACCTGGAGGCGCTGGACGCGGCGGAGATGCCCAAGGACGAGGCGTTTCGTGAGGCTGTGCGGTCACACGTGGAGTTCGGCTCGCAGGTGGCCACACAGAACTCGCATGCCGAGACCGACGACGACCTGCACCCACTGCGCGAGGTCCCTCGTTGGACGTGGCCCGGCGACGACTGATCCGGATCAGGGCAGGAGGACGGGCAGCGGCGTACGAGCCGACCGACAGCCACGCCGACCGACAACCGCTCCGCAATCTCAGTCATTCTCAACCGTGTAGTCCCAGTAGCCGACAACGTGCGTGTGGTCCGGCGCCCACTGCATCATGCCTTCTCCCACCAGCTCATAGGCCCGGAGCTTGAACGTGAGCGTTTGGCCGGGATGCAAGACGGGCGGCGGGGGGCGTTCGCCCGGAACGAGACCCATGAGGAACACTGAACCGAGGTGGTCGACCGAGTGGAAGTCGGCGATCGAGACCGGCACGTCTGCACTGGCGTCTTTCATGGTGACCGTCCAGGTGCAGGTGGTGGCAGCCGGCTGATCCGGCAGGCCCTCACCGGGCACGACCGGCCCACTTACCGTGACGTGGACGTCGAAAGCCTTGGTCTTTGCCACGATGGGGAGTCCTTCGCTCTGGAGTGCCGGCTTGACCTCCGTACCGACCAGAGCGGCGTCGACCTCGGGATGGAGCGTGCTCTTCGGGAGGTAGGCGGGGGACGAAGGGCTGTTGCCGCAACCAGCGAGGAGGACGACGAACAGTAGGGGGGCGAGGGCGAGCCAGGGGCCGGGCTTCAGAGCCCGGCCCCATGAGGCCTTCGCCGAGAGTGCGGCGGCGTTTGTCGGTGGCCGAAGGATCAAACTACCCCTTCGTACCCTTTACGCCGTTCGGGCCGGGCATCCCGGGCGAGCCGTTTCCGCCGTTTCCGCCGTTGCCGCCCGGACTTGAGCTGACACCGTTGCCGCCTTTGCCTCCGCTACCGCCATTCCCCCCGTTGCCACTGCACGGAGGAGTGTCGTAGGGCGATGTCGGGGCCCCGGTGGCCGTCAACCAGACTCCGTTGACAAACTCCTCGGGCGCGCACGCGCCATTCCCCCCGTTGCCGCCCTGGCCACCGCTGCCGAGTGCGGTGACACCGTGGCCCCCGTTGCCCCCCGCGCCACCGCTGCTCCCGCAGCCGGCCGCGCCACCCGTGCCGCCAGCTCCACCGAAGCCGCCGACACCGCTTTGGCCGTCATGACCGGTGTGACCGAGGTTCTCGCCGTTGGGACAGAACAACGTCCCAGAGTTCGTGCTGACCTGTTCGTAGCCCGGAGGGGTGGTCACCGTTGTGAACGACTGCGCGGTGAATACGTCCGGCCCGAAATCGGCCAGGCCGCCTTGCGCCGCGTAGCCGATGTGACCTTGGCCGTCGAGTCCGCCGCAGACCGTGCCGGTGGCCAACGGGGTGTCGGCATTGCTGGGCTCGGTGCAGGTCCGTCCGGTCAGGAACAGATCTTCCATCGTTCGCAAGGTGCTGTAGTGGTTGTAGTACGTGCTCGATACGGTGCCCGGCTTGATGAGGGGGCTGATCAGCACGGTCCCGGTGTCGCCGCCGCCCGGAGTGAAGTCGGTCGGATCGAAGAGCGGGTCAGCGGTGACGCACCCGCTGATCGTCGCCGCCTCGTCGCCGCTCGGGCACGTGGAGGTCCCGACGGTCGACGTGGCGCCCTCTGCGCCGAGGGTCACGGTACCGTTGAAGCCGGTGGGGAGGGTCACGGGCTGTCCGCTGTCATTGAGCAGCTGGAACGTGCCGATCCATGGCTTGGCGTAGTTGTTCGAGGCCGTCGCGGTACTGGAGTTGGACCCCAAAGCGATCGGCCCGGTGTCACTGACTGCTCCGACGAAGGTGTCGGGCGGGATCGTGTCACCGTTTGCATCGGTACCCGAGACGAGTCGGCCGGTGTCGTCGGCGTTGATCTGCGGGTCCGTGACCATGCTGGAGTTGGCGGCGACGAGCGCAGGTTCACTTGCCGTGCCGGGTGATCCGCTGAGGTTGGGGCTCTCGCCCGCGAGGCCGGTCGGTCGGTCGATGAATGCGGAGGCCCCGGGGCCGGGCTGGAGCTGCTGACCCGAGCTGTTGGTCACCTCCGGGTCGTTCGGCCCGGTCGGCTCGGTAGCCACATTGTGGCCGTTGACGTTCTCACCGGCGGCGTCGGCCAGGGCTCCGTAGGCGCCGTACAGGGAGTCGGCACCCGGTTCGGTGCTCCCGGCGCTACCAAAGGTCGGCTCATCGGCCGGCGCGGAGTAGGTGGTGCTGTCGCCGGGGGCCGGTACGTTGTTGAAGCTGTTCCCGATGGTGAACGGGGGATTGGCCTCGTCAAAGGTGATGTCGATGAGCCCTCCATCGGCAAAGGCCGCCGACTTCTCGATCAGCGGGATGTAGTAGCGCAGGAACAGGTCGGCCGCATACAGCCCTCCGGTGTAGTTGAGAGGGGTGGTCGCCTCGGGATCGTAGGCGGGCAGACCGGCCGGGGTGTAGTTCGGTGTCCCGTTGGCGCTGAAGGCTCCCGAAAGGTTGTTGCCCTGGCAGGTTGCGTCGTGTGCGTCGCTGCAGTTGTCCGGCGTGATCCAGTTGAACGCCGGGACCTCGTTGGCCGGGAGGCTCAGATCGTGCTCCAGGCCATAGGTGGGATCATCGAGGTTGGCGACGTGGTTGGCGTCGCAGTTGGTGTCCGTCGCACCGGTGGTCGGGGCGGCGGGTCCGTCGTACTCCGATGTGGTCGGTTCGTTGAGCGCCGGCTGCGCGGCATAGGCAACACCGCTCTGCGCGCCAGCAGATTCACCGGTCAGCGCCGTGAACCAGCCCGTCGGGAAGTGCTTGGCTACGAACTGATCGGCCGGGTCGCCATTGCTGTTGGCATTGGCCGGCTGAGCACCCGTGAAGCTCGTGACGTCCCCGCTCGGGGCCACCAGGTTCGTCGGGTTGGTGACAGGGTCGGCGGTCGAGGAGCCGGGGTATGCGCAGGCCCCGTCATCGCGACCCGGAACTGTGTTGGTCACCCCTGGAGTCGTGCTCGTCACGTAGGTGGTGGAGCCGACGGGTTGGGCCCCCCCGAGGTCTTGTGCGTAGGCCTTCCAGGCGACCCCGGCTGCGTTGTACTGATTGAACAGGGTGGTGACGTCGGTTGGATACACGCAGCCATTGTTGGCCAGTGACGCATCGACGCCACCGTGCGCGAGGAGCTGGCCGTAGTTACCGTTTGCACTGGCCGTCGGAGTGGGGGCTTTGGTGTTGGTACCCGAGCCGTCGGTCGTCCCGTCGGTGTCGGTGCCAGTGCCGACCGTCCCGTTCGTGATGATGCCGCTGTTGTTGTTCGACATATTCGCAGTGGTGGAGCAGTCGTCCTGCACGGCGTACGACGGGGACTGGCCGGACACCAGCGAGATGTAGTTGTCCATGCTGAAGTGGCCGGTGCCGTAGTAGTTGGTGAGCAGCGCGCCCTGCTGGGGGAGCGTCTGCCACAGGTAGCTGTTCTGGTTGAGCCCGCTGAACACCTCGTCGTAGGACTTGTTCTCCAAAATGATCAGCCACACGTGCTTGACGCCACCGACGGGTGTACCGGTGGACGTGATGACACACTGCGCCTGCGCACTAGTACCTCCGGCCGGCTGCTTCAAGACGCTTCCGACCGGGCAGGTCGTCGGTACCGCCGGCGATGAACTCGCGAAGGCGCCTGAAACCGCCAAAGAAGACAGCGCTACAACGGACACGGCGGCCGTGGCGGCCGCGACCAACATCGCTCCGGTCCGTAGACGACCGCGCTGCTTCGTTTGTGAGATTCGCATAAGCGGAACCCTAGGACGGGTCGGTTAACTCGCAACACACGTTGTGCAACGAGGCCCTTATCGTTGTGTGACGGAATGTCGAACAAGCATGCGCTTCCGCACCTTGGATTGGAGTTGGTGCGTTCGCCGCCTCAGCGTGCCCGTTTGGCCAGAGCGTTACCCAGTTCGCGGATCTTGGACCTGTCCGAAGCCGGGAGCAACTTCTGGTCGTCTGGGCACAGAGTCAGAAGCGCGACCGCCTCAATCGAATTAAAGGTCGTCACTGACAAAGGAAGATGCGTCTTTGCCTCTTCCCCTCTCGCCCCGATGGCCACGTCAGCCAGGGCGTTGTCGATTCCCGCGCCGCGTTGCAGGAAGCCACAGAACGCCGATCCATCCGTCAAAAGAGCACGTAGAGCCACATTTCCCTGCTTCTGCTCATAGGTGGCCAACGCGGAATCGGCCTCCGTGACTTTCGTCAGGAACTGCTCGTCCTGAGCGACGGAGGTCTTCGGTGCCGACAACGGCGCCGAACGCGTCGGCTCGGAAGAACTTGTCGGCTTGGACGATCTCGTCGTGGCAGCCGCTCCGGCCTGACTGCCCGGTGCGACGACGAGGGCCACCGCGAACAGAATGAAGGCTGAGACCACTAATCGGCGCGGAGTCCACTTTGCTGCCGCCACCTCTTTAGCATCGCAGATGCCGTCCAGGCGTGTCGTCCGACGCACACCGAGACATCCACTGCGGGATGCGTGCGCATGTAGCCGCAGAACTCTAAGAACCTGGTGCGGTCCTTGGTGGTCTTGACGTGGCGTAGAGCTTGCGGTCCTTCGCCCGTGGCGTGAGTTCTGGCGATCATCGGCGCCCACTGCCCGCCGGGTCGGGGGAGCAGAGTAGCCATGTGAACCGACTATCACGAGACTTTGTCACTGCAACTAGCCTCAGGCCATGTCTGTCGGAACGCGCATCATCGAGTACCAGGTGCTTTGCTGGGCTGACCTGGACGGAATGGGTGATATCCAGGTCCAACTCAGAGAAGCTATGGGGGTGAGATCTCACGTCGGCATCTTGCGTTGTGCCGCCGAGGGCGGCGAGAAGGTGACGCTCCTAGGTGACGCTGCCGCGACAAGCGAGCTGGTGAGAAGTGGCGCAGCGAGTGATCCCGAGGGGGTCACGATATCGAAGTCGGCATACCCCGTGTCGATCGAGGGATGGCCCTACCGGTAGAGGGTCGATCGTCCGGTCCCAGAATCGCTCAGGGGATAGAGAGCTGACCAAAGGTGTTGCAAAGGCCGAGGCCCTCGATGATCAAGAAGGCAGCGACAACTGTCAGAACGATGGGCAGCCGCCACCGCCGACAACCTCGGACCATTACCGGGGACATGTACCAATCTGGCAACCTGATTGGCAGCTGGGCGAGGTAGATGGACAGGGGAACAGCATCTTCGGCGAGCGGGAGATCCGAGTCGGCGGCCAGGGCAAGCTCTGTGAGCTCTTCGTCGGTGAAGCCAGAGGAGAACTCCGCACCTTTGGTCTCCGACGGGTCACTCGCCAAAGTTCCCACGTCGAGCATTCTCCCACCTGTGGCGGAGATCTGACAAGTCTTGTCCGAGCCACGATGGCGGGGGTTGAGGGTGACTGATCCTCGAACCCGTGATCCTCAACGCCCGGACATCGAACAGCGTGCACTGGCCCCGTGAAAGAACACTGAGTATGGCGAATCTCGCGGCAGCTGCAACGTCATCGTATCGGCTGATAGAACGAGCGCCCACAGCGAAAAGTTCATCTCTGTTCCACGTTCCAGTCGCGACTACATCGCGGCGCGTTCATCTTTGCCTCGTATGCTAAGTGGTAGTGGAGTTGCGCGGTAACAGGCGGACTCTTCGGTTTGAGAAATACCCCCTCCCTCATCCCGAAGCCGCGTACACAGGCCCGCGCACGGGAACGGCGCGGGACCAGGCTATGGCGGGGTCTCCCTACGCCCCGTCATAGCCTCTCCCATCACCGACAACTCAGCTCGGCCGGGACAAGCAACTGCTGTGGTCGAAAGGTCGGGAGATGGCTGTCGGTCTCAGAAGGAGTGCACCTAACACTCGGATTGCACTCGGGTCTCTCAAGGGCGATATTCCTTCGTTGTTCCCGCTCCTCCGACGCAGGCTGCGAACCGCCAGTCCACCGGGCGAGTCGGGAAGATTCCTCACATTTTCCTTCGTAAATAGTTCTCCTGAGGTCACCCTTCAGTATCCTCCGTTCCGTTTTGTCGAGCTGTACCTGGAGGCGCTGGACGCGGCGGAGATGCCCAAGGACGAGGCGTTTGTGAGGCTGTGCGGTCACACGTGGAGTTCGGCTCGCAGGTGGCCACACAGAACTCGCATGCCGAGACCGACGACGACCTGCACCCACTGCGCGAGGTCCCTCGTTGGACGTGGCCCGGAGACGACTGATCCGGATCAGGGCAGGAGGACGGGCAGCGACAGAGGAGCCGCCGCCTGCTTGTCCTCTCGGCTCCACAACAGGAGGAAGACGACCGCCGAGACGAAGAAGACACCGTTGAAGATGATGGCCGCCTTGCGCGAGTAGTCGTTTATGGAGATGCTGGCGTCCCACACGAAATGACAGATGATGAACGGCAGGAGCCGGCGAACCTTTCGGTAGACCAGGACCGAGGCGGTCGCCCACAAGACGATGGGTAGGACACCCGGTCCGTAGTAGAGGTGATAGGAGACTCGAACCAGCACCGCGACGATGACGACCGTCGTCGGGGACCATCCGCGTTGCTCCAGTCGTCGCACGAGATACCCGAGCACCACGATCTCTTCGACGACACCGGCGTTGAGACTCATGAGGAGGGCTGCCGCGACGAAGGCGGCCGGCACGGGGGGAGTGGCGACGTCAAAACGCGGAAGGTGCGTGGCGGTCACGATCGCCGATCCCACGGCCTGGGGAACAACTTCGACGAAGATCCAGACCGGAAGCAACAACGCAAGATCCTTGCGGAAGCGGTGTCCGGTGAGTCCGATGGAGATCAGACCCTCCCCGTTCCTGATGAGGAGGAAGACAACCAGCCCCGCCGCGGAGAATTCGGAGATGATGATCGCCATGAACACGGCGAGTGAGAGGCCTGGTTCCCCGGGGATGAACATGTTCCCACTCGAGAATTCGGTGCCGGTCGTCACCCGCATCAGCAGGTAGGCGACGGCCACGATGGTCGCACCGAGAGGAAAGATCGAAAGAACGACCAGGGTCTCCCAGCCGTAGAGCCGACGAAGCTTGCCATCGGTGATCGGCTGCGCCCCGGAACGGTCCGGCCGGCGGTTGGCCGGCGCCGGGGGAGGCGGGCTCATGGTCGCAGTAGGGACGCCTTCGTCGGCAGGCGGTGAGCCGAGTCCGGACGTCAACCGCGAGCTGTCGTCCAGGTTTTCGTACACTGGTTCGGGCTCCAACGGTGGCGCCGTGCTCAGAGGTCGGCGACCTGTTCGATCCCGCCGTTCTCGACACGACTGGTCCATCCGCTGCCGTCCCAGAACCGCATCTCGTGGGCGTTCCACGGGTCCGGGTACCATCCGGGCGGCGCCGCGTTCGGCGCAGAGGCAGAGGGCGCCACGGGAGCGGGTGGATTCGTGGTCGAACGGGCGATGAGGTAGAGGATCACCCACAGAAGGAGTGAGATGAATCCGATGATGGCCCAAGCCCACGACGGGATGCGCCATGGTGTCACCTGGTGGGTCTTCTTGAACGATTCCGACGTTCGGTAGGCGACCATCGCGAAGACGACGGCAAGAACCAAATAAAAGATGGATCCCGATGAAGTAGTCGCCAACTCGGTCATGTGCGCGTCCTCCCGATGCCACACTCCGGTGCGCCATCGAACCGGCGCAGAAATTCTAGAAGTCACCGGTGGGTTCTGGGTTGCAGGAACGTTGCCTCCCAGTTGTTCTGAAACTACCCGGTCCCGGTGAGCGCGTCGGTGAGTGGGCCGATCCCTTCGAGCCGGGTGGCCAGTTCGGCGCCGAGGTGGTGGCGCTCCGCCAGCACCTCGGGGTCGGTGTAGCTGACGATGGTCTGACCCTCGTCGTCCCAGACGAGGACCTTGAGCGGGAGATCGAGCGCGGCGAGCGGTGCTGCCTGCATGACCGGTGTGCCGGCTGTCGGGCTCCCGAAGATCACCACCTTCGTCTCGCGCAGTTCGAGCCCGTGGCGCTTGGCTTCACCGCTGTGGTCGACGATGGCGAACACCATCATGTTGCGGGCCTCCACGAGTTCAATGAGCCGGTCGACCGTGTCGGCCACCGAGCCCGGGGCGCGCTTCGACGTGATGCCGGCCTCGCCGGGAGTGGGGGCAGGGCGTGCCGTCACCACCGGCCCCGGTGCACCACCTCGTCGAAGGGTCGGCGGTCGGGGTTGGCGATGGGCGCCAGTGGTCGATCGGCCGGGAAGCCGAGGGCGATCATGTAGGCGCAGGTGCGGTCCGCCGGCGTGCCGAGGATGCGCCGGCACGCCTCTTGGTCGCCCACGGCGGAGTGGCCGCTGCCGATGCCGAGGTCGGTGGCGGCCAACAGCATGGCCATGGTCGCCTGCCCCAGGTCATACTGATCGATGGTCACGTAGCGCTCGGCCTCGGGCTCGGGCAGGACGAGGACTATCGCCGCCTGCGCCGCCGCCAGGTGGCCGGCACCTACCCAGACCCTCGACAGCTCCTGCAGCTGAGCCCGATCGGTCACCAGGATGAAGTCCCACTTCTGGCGATTGGAGGCGGACGGCGAGCGCCGCCCGGCTTCGAGTACTCGGTCGAGGTGCTCCGGATCGATCGTCCGATCGCTGTAGGAGCGGACGTTGCGCCGGGCTCGAATTGCATCCCAGGTCTCCACTCCCCGCAGGCTAGTGGCGCGCCGTTCCGGGCCGGCCGTCCAGTACCCTTGAGGCACCGCGTCCGGCGAGGAGAAATCCACCGGCAGAGCAAGAAAGGCTGGACATGGCTGGCGTCATCTCGGTACGGCTTCCCGACGGTTCGATGCGGGAGCTCGCCGAGGGCACGACGGGGGCCGAGTTCGCCCTCTCCATCGGGCGCAACCTGGCCAAGGCGGCCGTGGTGGCCACCGTCGACGGCCGCGAGGTGGACCTGAGCTCGCCGCTGCCTGACGGGGCCGAGGTGGCGGTGGTCACCGACTCCTCCGAGGCCGGTCGGGCCGTGCTGCGCCACTCGACCGCCCATGTGCTGGCCCAGGCGGTGCTGCGCCTGTGGCCCGGTGCCAAGTACGCCATCGGCCCGGTGATCGAGAACGGCTTCTACTACGACTTCGAGCTGCCCGACGGCGCCCGCTTCAGCGACGACGACCTGGGGCGGATCGAAGAGGAGATGCGGGCCATCATGGCCGAGGACCAGCCGTTCGTACGCCACGAGCACGCGCTCGGCGACGGCCTGGCCCTCTTCGCCGACCAGCCCTTCAAGCGGGAGATCATCGAGGCGGTGGAGTCGGGGGCCGACGAGGTGGATGCCGGCGGCTCGGTGGTCAGCACCTACTGGAACTCCGACGCCTTCATCGACCTGTGCCGCGGCCCCCATGTGCCGTCGACCAGCCGGTTGGGCCACTTCAAGCTGATGCGGGTGGCCGGTGCCTACTGGCGGGGCGACGAGAAGCGGGCCCAGTTGCAGCGGATATACGGGACGGCCTGGGAGTCCGAGAAGGCGCTGGCCGCGCACCTGCACCAGCTCGAGGAGGCCGAGCGGCGTGACCACCGCAAGCTGGGCGCCGAGCTGGACCTGTTCAGCTTCCCCGAGGAGATCGGGCCCGGGCTGGCCATCTTCCATCCCAAGGGTGGGACGGTCCGCCGGCTCCTCGAGGACTACTCGCGGCAGCGCCACGTGGCGGCCGGCTACGAGTTCGTCAACTCGCCCCACATCACCAAGGCCGAGCTGTTCGAGGTCTCGGGACACCTCGAATCGTTCGCCGAGGGCATGTACCCCCCCATGGAGCTCGACGGCGGGACGCAGTACTACCTCAAGCCGATGAACTGCCCGTTCCACATCCTGGTCTACAAGAGCAGGCAGCGCTCCTACCGGGAGCTGCCGCTGCGCTTCTTCGAGTTCGGATCGGTCTACCGCTACGAGAAGTCCGGCGTGCTGCACGGCCTGACCCGCGTGCGCGGGTTGACCATGGACGACGCCCACATCTTCTGCGCACCCGAGGAGATGGAGGTCGAGCTGGTCCGGACGCTCCATTTCGTCCTGGACCTCTTGCGCGACTTCGGGCTCAACGAGTTCTACCTCGAGCTGTCCACCCGCCCCGAGGGCAAGGCCATCGGTTCGGACGAGGAGTGGGCCGAGGCGACCGAGGTGCTGCGCACGACGGCCGAGGCGATGGGGTTGGACCTGGTCATGGACGAAGGGGGAGGGGCCTTCTACGGGCCCAAGATCTCCGTGCAGGCCCGCGACGCCATCGGCCGGAGCTGGCAGATGTCGACCGTGCAGCTCGACTTCAACCTGCCCCGGCGCTTCGAACTGGAGTACGTGGGCGCCGACAACGCCCGCCACCGTCCCGTCATGATCCACCGCGCCCTCTTCGGGTCGGTCGAGCGGTTCATGGCCGTGCTGCTCGAGCACTACGCCGGCGCCCTGCCGACCTGGCTGGCGCCCGAACAGGTGCGGGTGCTCCCGGTGAGCGAGATGCACACCGCCTACGCGGGGTCGGTGGCGGCGGCGTGCGCGGATGTCGGGCTGCGGGTGAGCGTCGACGACGCGGCCGAGAACCTGGGAGCCCGCATCCGCAAGGCGAAGCTGGCCAAAATCCCCTACATCCTGGTGGTCGGGGACGACGACGTCGACAACCAGACGGTCGGGGTGAATGCCCGGTCCTCGACCGGCAAGCCCCGGCGCGGCGTGGACCTCACCACGTTCGTCGACGACATCGCCGCCGAGGTGGCGCGGCGCGGCTCACCCGAGGACGCAGAGGGCGGGACACCGGAGCGGTGAGCCTGGAGATCCTCTGGGCGGGATGGCGCCACTTCTACATACAGGACGCCACCGAGCGCGAACGAGCCGGCGGCGTCCACGACACGGCCACCTGCGTCTTCTGCCACCTGGCGGAGAGCGGTCCGCCGTCGGCCGACAACCTCATCGTGTGGCGCGGGGAGTGGTCGTTCGTCGTGCTCAACGCCTACCCCTACGCCAGCGGGCACCTCCTGGTGCTGCCGTTGCGCCACGTCGGCGCGCTGGGCGACCTCTCCGGGGTCGAGTCAGCGGAGCTGTGGGCGGCATCGCTCAAGGCCATCGCCGCCATTGAGGCCGCCTACGACCCCGATGGGCTGAACATGGGGGCCAATCTGGGCCGGGCGGCCGGCGCCGGCATCCCCGGTCACGTCCACCTGCACGTCCTGCCCCGCTGGTCGGGTGACACGAACTTCATGACCTCGGTCGCCAGCACCCGGGTGATCCCCGAGACGTTGCCGATCGCCTGGAAGAAGCTGACGGAAGCCTGGCCGGCGTAGGCCTCGCCGCACGGAACGATGAGAATGATGTTTCCGCTGGTCGGCGCTGGGTATGGGACATTGGCGTCGCGTGTTGCGGTGAGGCGGGAGAAGTGAGGATCTCGCTCGGTAGGGGACCAGAAGAAGCACCGGAGGCCATGAGTACTGCATCGCTTAGCGCGCCCGACGCGTCGGAGTACCGCCATGAGGCCCTCTTCTACTCCGGCCAGGCCGCGTTCGTCGAGGCGACGCTTCCGTTCCTGAACGAGGCGATCAGCGAGCGAGAGCCGACGCTGGTCGTGGTGAGCGCGGCGAAGATCGCCGATCTGCGCCAGGCGCTGGGGGCCGAGGCCGACCGCGTCGTCTTCGCCGACATGGCCGAGGTCGGGACCAATCCGGCCCGGATCATTCCCGCCTGGGAGTCGTTCCTGCGCACCCATGGCGCCCCCGGTCGACGCCTGCGCGGTATCGGGGAGCCCACCTGGTCGGCACGCACGCCGGCCGAGCTCGTCGAGTGCGAGCGCCACGAGGCGTTGCTGAACGCCGCCTTCGACGATCCGGCATTCTGGCTGCTCTGCCCCTACGACACGGCCACTCTCTCCGACGAGGTGCTGCACGAGGCGCAGCGCAACCACCCCTTCGTCAATGACGGCGGCCGTTCGCGTCCGAGCGCGCACTATCCGGGGGTCGACGCGCTGGTCGATCACTTCGACGAGCCGCTGTCAGAACCGGCCGACGGGGCGCACACGCTGGAGTTCACCCAGCGGACGCTTCCCGCACTCCGTCGCGCCGTTTCGGAGTGGGCGGGCGACGCCGGGCTGATCGGCGACCGGGCCGACGAGCTGGTCATCGCCGCCAACGAGATCGCCACTAACAGCCTGCGCTACGGCGGGGGGCGGGGCACGCTGCTGGTCTGGCGGGACCACGAGTCGGTGCTCTGCGAAGTGCGCGACGGGGGCCGGATCACCGACCCGATGGTGGACCGGGTCCGCCCTGACCAACTGTCCAGTGGCGGCAGAGGACTCTGGTTGGCGAACCAGCTGTGCGATCTGGTCCAGATCCGTTCGGGCCGGGCGGGGACCGTGGTGCGGCTGCACATGGGACTGGCCTGAGCCGCAGCTGTCCATGAGCTCGGTCGGGGGAGGCATGGCGTCAGACGGCCACCACGAGACCGAAGCCGAGCGCCACGATCGCAATCTGGGCGATCTGCTGCAGGAGCTGCGCATCGCCGGGTTGGGAGTCCAGGTCCTCTTCGGCTTCTTGCTCTCCCTGCCCTTCACCGTGCGCTTCGTGCGTCTCGACCGGGCGCAGCGATACCTCTATCTGACCGACCTCCTGCTGGCCGCCCTGGCCATTTCGCTGCTGGTCGCGCCGGTCGCCTACCACCGCTTTGTGTTTCGACTGCACGACAAAAAGCGGCTGCTCCGCGTGGCCAACGTCCTGGCCATCCTGGGACTCGGGGCGACGGCCCTCGCCATTTCGGGGTCCGTCCTCTTGGTGTTGACCTTCGTCGAGAGCGGGTGGGTGGTGCCCGTACTCACCGCCGTTCTGGTCGGTCTGTTCGGCACGCTGTGGTTCGCCATCCCCATCCGAGAGCGGTGGGTGGCGCGCCGCGGTGCGGGGAGCACCTGATCATCCGGTCATCCTGTCATCCGGTTACATGGTCTCTTACGTGAGCCAGGCGGTGTTCTTGTGGGCGCCGAGCGACTTCCACACCGACCGCCACCGGCGCCGCAAGCGTCGTTGGTCGCGCTGCTGGCGCGCCGTCAGCAGACCAGCGGCAAAGCCCCCTACGGCGCTGGCGTTGGGCCCCTCCCGTCGAAGCCATCGTTCGGCCTCGACGGCGTCGTGATGCTCGCCGAGGATCGTCTGGAGGCGCTCGGCGGCCTTGGCGGTACGTCGGGCGCGCCGGCCCACCGTCGGCTGCGCCGCCTCGGCGGCGTAGCGGAGCCGCTTGGCGCGTATGCGGATGCGGTGGAGCTGGCGGTCGCTCGGGTGGCGTCCCGCCTTCTTGACCTTTTTTTGGAGGTCGACCCACGGGGTGCGAACCAGCCTGGGCAGCACCGCGGCGGCCGGCTCCGCCGCAGGGCGGGAGCCCGAGTGCGAGCTCTTCGGGGGAGGGCGCACAGGCAGGGCGTGGACGGCGGCATGGAGCCGACCGAGCAACTGAAGGTAGCGGTCACTGTCGAGCGCCTCCCCGAGGTGACGGCTGAGGTCGCGCCGCTGCCAGCTCAGTCTGGCGGAGAGCTCCTCTCGCCCCACTCGTTCGAGTGGTTCGGACGGGTCACGCAGGCGGAGCCGCTGTTCGAGGACGTCAACGTCGCGGACGCTCCCGAGCACCGTCCCGATCCACTGCAGATCGTTCGTGACGTGGCGTAGCCAGACCGGGTCGAGGATCGATGCGAAGGTCCGCAGGTCGGATCGCAGGCGTCGGGTGGCCACCCGCGCCTGATGCACGGCCTCCCGGGGGGGCTCCGAGGGTGAAAGGCGTAACCGAGTGTCGTGGTCGAGCAGGCGACCGAGACCGTTGACGATGCAGCGGTGGACGACGTCCTCAACGGATTCCGCCCCTTCCGTTTCACGTTCGGACCGGAGGCCGATCGACTTGGCGAACTTCGGTTCGTCGTCGGGGTGCGCGCCCGCCTTGCGCAGTGCCTTCAGGACGGAGGTGATCACCCGAGCGTCGGACTTCACGTGCGACCGCTCGGCGCCGTCCTCCAGTTCCAGCTCGACCTGTCGGAACGTGAACCCCTTGCGGGCCCCGCGCAGCACGGTGACCACATCGTCGTCGAGCTCCCCCAGTGGGGGGCCGTCGCACAAGAGCACACGCCTCCTCATCGACTCCAACTGGACCACCTCCTGCAGCCGGCCCTGGCGCAGGAGCCCGCGGAGAAGGGTAGGGACTTCGGCCGGCACGTCCCTTTTCGGCCCCGGCCAGGAGAGCTCGGTGCGCTCCAGCGTCGTTGTGGCGGAGTCGGCGGGAAGTTTCAGTGTCCATGTCCCCTCCTCGGTGTCCTCCCCGCTCCGGTGACGCAGGGTGATCCGGCGCTGCCACAGTCTCAGGTCAGAGGTGTCGAAGTAGGTCGTGTGCAGGAGTTGATCAGGCAGACGGATCACCGCCCCGACCAGCGGCTCGAGGTCGGGCAGGGTCGCATGGAGATCGAGGGCGAACTTCAGTTCGCGTTCGAGGGATGCCGTAGGAGCGGTCATAAGGGATGTGATACCCAGCGTGGAGAGCGCCCACCGCGATTTTGCGCCTGCCCATCGGCGGTGTAGGGACCGGGTACAGCGGGTATACATCTCCTATGACACAAACCCAGAAGCCAGATGTCGATGTCGAGCAATTCATAGAGCTGCTCAATGAGGACCTCGGCACGGAGTTCCAGTCCATCGTGCAATACACCAACCACATCGCCACCATCACCGGAGCCGAGTACCTGGCCGTGCTCGACGAGCTGAAGGTGCACCTGGGACAGGAGCTGAACCACGCTCAGGTGCTGGCCGAGCAGGTGTCGTTCCTGGGCGGGGAGCCGTCAACGGCCGTGCCGCCGGTCGAGCGGTCACAGGAAAGCCGGGTGGCCCTCAAGGCCGACCTGCGCTTGGAGACCGACCAACTCGAGCGCTACCGCGTGCGCTGCGCTCAGGCGATCGAGCTCAACCTGCCCGACGTCGCTGAGGCCCTGCGACCTCTGCTCGAGCAGACCCAGGAGCATGTGCGCGACCTGCAGATGGTGCTGGGCGACTGACCTTCCGGGCCCGACCTGCCACCCTTGGACGGCCGGTCGGCAACTGACCTCTCCGTGCTGCTGGAGCACCCAGAAGCCACCCGCGTTACTGCTGTGTGCCGTTTGGGGACGGGGCCCGCGGGTATCTCGCTGAGGTGCGGCGCGCGCAGCGACGCTGTGCGCCTTTGTGGGAGGAGGACAAATGCCCCAACAAGCATGGAGCGACAAGCGAGAGCGTCAGTACGAGCACATCAAGGACGGGCTGTTGGAGCGAGGACGCTCAGAGGACACCGCCGAGGAGATCGCCGCTCGCACGGTGAACAAGGAGCGAGCGCGCCACGGCGAGGCGCAGCAGGCGAGCAGGACGTCGACCGACGACATCTCCTCGGGGCGTCGTGGCGGCCTGCGCTCGCACCGGGGGAGCGGAGGGCGGACACGGGACCAGCTGTACCAAGAAGCGCGCAAGAAGGGCATTACGGGCCGCTCGAAGATGAACAAGGCGCAGCTCGAGCACGCTGTCGGGAGGTAATGCGGCCCGGGCCGTTTGGCGCGCCCTGAAGGGGCTTATTCGAGGCTGCCCTCACCCTTGACGTGGGCGCCGATGTCGCTCATCTCCTCATAGAGCTCCTCCACCCGCTTGCAGTCATCGGCGAACGCCTGGCGCGAACGGTCGGCTGCGGCCTCCTCGTCGGCCGTGGGAGGGCGGTCGGCATCGTGAGGGCTGGTGGCTTCGGCGCGTTCCGCCTGTCGGGTGGCCTCGTCCGGCCGGGTCTCGTCCTCCATGGTGCAGCCTCCTTTTTTCGTGGCATCGGTCGTGGAGGGCAGGTACCCCACGTCGTGACGAGGCAAACCGCCCGGCGTCGGGGCGAGGCGGGCCGCACGGCTCGCCCGTTTCACGGCGTGTCGGCCGGGTACCTCATGTGAAGTAAGGGAGCGTCGTCGGCCCTGCGTAGTGAAGGCGACGCGACGACGAGCGCGTGCAGTGAGCGCGGTGATGGGAGGAGATGGCAACTTTGTCCAAAAACGCCACAGCCTTGGATCAACTCGAACGAGAGAACCGGGAGCTTCAAAGGATCTTCGCCGAACTCGATGCGCACCGGAGCGCGTCGGTCGAAGACAGGGCGGAGTACGGCAAACTGGTCAAGAAGCTGATTCGCCATGTGGCGATCCGCGAGGCGGCCCTGGTCGACGTGGGCCTGGCCATAGAGCACCTCCCGTCACTACCGACAAAGGCAGAGCGGCTGCGCCAGGGAACCGAGCAGCGGCGAACCGTGATCGACCGCGTCGAAAAGATGTCCCGCGGTGTGCAGGGCATCAATCTGAACACCGGTCAGAATTTCGACGCGGAGCTGTTGGAGTTGCAGGGGCTGCTGCAGAACGAGATGCAGTGGGAAGCCGAGGCGCTGCCCGGCATCCGGGCCGTCCTGAGGGGGAATGGGAGCCTAGAGGAGCTTCATAGCGCAGACTACGTCGTCAAGCACGCACCGACGAACCTCAGTCCTCGGGGACCGCGTTGGTACGAGCGCGCCCCCTTCGTGTCCCGGCTCCTGACCCTCTACGACCACTTCCGGGACTTCCCCAACGCCGCCCGCAGCGACTAGCTACGGCCCAGGTGTGCATGCGTCCAGCTTGGGGTAAAGGGAGCCCATGACCACGCGCGCCAAGCGGAGCCCGGATTCGATCGATGCCATCGCCGAGTTGGCCGACTACCCTCTCTACGTGGTCACGACCTCGGTGAGTGACCGAGTGAGTGGGTGTCTAGCCGGGTTTGTCACCCAGTGCAGTATTCGCCCGCTTCGCTTCATCGTCTGCGTCTCCAAGGCCAACGTCACGTATGGCATCGCCGAGCGGAGCAAGAGCCTGGCGCTGCACCTCTTGGGTTCGGATCAGGGCGACGTCGCCTCACTCTTCGGTGAGGTCAGTGGGCACGAGGCGGAGAAGTTCGCCAAGGTGGAGTGGTCGAGGGGCGTCACAGGGGCTCCCGTCCTGGCCGACTGTGCCGCGTGGGTGGAGGGCTCCATCATCAATCGCATGAGCAGCGGTGACCATGAGGCATTCCTAATGAGCGTCACCGACGGAGGTGTTGGCAACCACCCGGGCCGGTTCATGCTCCACGACGCAGGCGACTTCGAGGCCGGGCAGCCGGCCTGACCGGTCGGCGACCGCGTCCTGCGAGCCGCCAGATCGCGTCCCCCCTCCGACACCAAGGGTTGCACGCCACGGTCGAGGGGTCGTAGCGCACCGTGACCTCGGCCGCTGGTAGGTCGCGCGATTGGTGATCGGTCGCAGCGCTATCGGGCAGCCCGGGCAGGTTTCCACGCCAACCGGTCCCGCGGACACGTCGAAAGCGGGCCACGCCGAGTGCAGCGCCGCGTCCAATGCGGCGCAGAGGGCGTCGGCGACGGATTGCCCCTGAGGATGAGGACCCATGGGTCGGTGCGAAGCGTCGAGGACGTCAAGCACCCAGCTGTATGAATGCGAAATTGGTTGAATCGGACAGAATATGTTGGTGTACTAGTGCCATAAGGAGATGCCATGGCAAAACTGACCAGAGGATTCCTTGGTCGTGGGAAGGCAGCCCGCGATCCCCGTCTACCTCCCGGTCAATACGACACCGGAGACCAGTGGCCCGTACTCAACGCAGAAGTCACCCCCCAGCTGGATCTTGCGTCATGGTCGTTCTCCGTAGAGGGCCTCGTGTCACGCCCGACGACCTGGACCTGGGATGAGATCCACGGTCTGCCAGGGTCGGCCTACTCCGGCGACATTCACTGCGTCACGACCTGGTCCAAGCTCGGAGTGCAGTTCAGCGGTGTCTCGGTCGACACCCTCCTCGATATCGCGGGTTTGGATGCGAGCGCCAGCTACGTGGTGGCGTTCTGCCATACCGGCTATACCACCAATCTCCCGCTGGCCGACGTCACCGGCGGTCGAGCGTGGGTGGTATGGGAGTACGAGAGTGCACCGCTGCCGATCGAACACGGGGGACCGGCCCGCCTCCTTGTCCCGCATCTCTACTTTTGGAAGAGTGCGAAGTGGGTGGCCGGGTTACGGGTGCTCGACCACGACGAACCGGGGTTCTGGGAGCGCAACGGCTACCACGATCGGGGGGACCCTTGGCTCGAACAGCGCTACCAGGGTGACTAGGGAGTGAACACGGATCAACGCGCCTGGTGACCCATGGCAGGTCGCCACGGTCACCGACATCTGGCCAGAGACCCCGACAGCCAAGACATTCCGCCTGGCCCTTGCGACGCCGACCATTCACCTCGCGGGTCAGCACTACGTCGTACGGTTGACCGCACCCGACGGCTATACGGCATCACGGTCGTATTCGGTGGCATCGGCACCGAGCGACTCTGGTGACATCGATCTCACCGTGGAAAGACTCGAAGGTGGCGAGGTCTCGGTGTTCCTTCATGACGAGGTCGTGGTCGGTGACGAGCTTGAGGTGCGAGGGCCCATCGGGCTCTGGTTCGTCTGGACTGCGGATGCTCCGGCCCTCCTGATCGGCGGCGGATCTGGCATCGTGCCCCTCATGGCCATGCTGCGATTGGCCCGGCAGTCCGGTCGATCCAACCTGGTTCGAATGGCAGTTTCGGTGCGAACGCCCGATGACATGTACTACGCCGGGGAACTTCCCGGACCCGAGACCACTGTTGCCTACACGCGGAGCGTTCCCCCGTCATATCCACGGTCCGCAGGGCGACTCTCCGAGCGCGATCTTGCTCCCATGTTGCTAGCTGACGCGACCGCCTTCGTCTGCGGCTCGCCTAGCTTCGCCGACTTCGCCAGTGGGCTGCTGCTTGGCCTCGGTCAACCCGTGGAGCGGATCCGGGTCGAGCGATTCGGGCCAACCGGTTAGGTTCTGATGTCCGCTGATCGGACTGCTGCGTGGATCCCAGCAGCCACGTGTTCGCGTTCGGCACCAACCGGAGAGTCGTGGATAGGCTCCGACGTGAGGGTCGACGGGTAGTCGTCGGCGATTCATTTTCCAACTCAAGAATGGGATCACACGACTAAGGATCAGTGATGATGACTCAACTACGGATAACGCTGAGGATCGTACCCCCCCAATGGCTGACATTTCGGAGCCAATCGAACGCCGCCAACCAATGTCAGAACCAACCCTCTGATGAAGGTAAGAGTCCCAGAAGATTCGATGGCGTCAGCAGGAACCCATGCATCGGGTAGTGATCATCGGTTCCGGCTTTGGCGGTCTGTCGTCAGCGAGGACCCTGGCCGACAAATCGGTCGACGTTACTCTCGTCGATCAACGCAATTACCATACGTTCCAGCCTCTCCTTTACGAGGTGGCGACGGCTGGCCTTGACCCTGGAGATGTCGCGTATCCGGTCCGTGCAGTCATCGGACGGGACCCGAACATCCACTTCCGGCTCGGAACGGTCACCGGGATCGACTGGAACGAACGGACGGCATGTTTTGCAGGCATCAACGTGAAACATGACGCGGCCAGCGACGGTTGCGCTGACGATATTCCTTTCGACTCACTGATCATCGCAACCGGTGCCGTCGTCAACTTCTTCGGTGTGCCCGGCGCTGCCGAGTACGCCCATCCCCTCTACACGCTGGAGGACGCTCGTCATCTCCGCGACCACATCCTGCTCCGACTGGAGGAAGCAGACGGCGAGAGTGCTCATTTCTCCGATGGCACATTGAACTTCGTGGTGGTGGGCGGGGGCCCAACCGGTGTCGAGGTCTCGGGTGCGATCGCAGAACTGCTCGACATGTCGATAGCACGTGACGGCTTTCGCTTCGATCGTTCCAAGGCCCGCATCGTGTTGATCGATGGTCTCGACCACCTGCTCACCCCCTTCAAACGCTCGGCGCAACGATACGCGGAAGATACGCTGCGGGGCCGCACCGTCGAGCTCAAGCTGGGCCAGATGGTGTCGAGGGTCGGACCAACCGAGGCCGAGCTCAAGGACGGATCGCTCATCCCCACCCGCACGGTGATTTGGGCCGGCGGCGTCACGGCAAGCGGGACGCTGGCTTCTTCACTCGATTCCCACACGACTCGAGGCGGCCGTCTGGTGGTGGACTCCCACCTCACCGTTCCTCTGCACAGGGGTGTCTACGCCATCGGGGATGCCGCTACCATCCCAACGAAGCCGGGCTCAGACCACACATGCCCGCAGCTCGCACAGGTTGCTATCCAATCGGGGCACCATGCCGCCCTCCAGATACTTGCGCAGACGCGTGGTGAACCAATCACACCCTTCCGCTATAGAGACAAGGGCACCATGGCCACGATCGGCCGGCGAGCGGCAATCGCTCAGCTCCGTGGCGGGCTTGTCCTACGCGGCACGCTCGGGTGGGCGGCGTGGTTTGGACTGCACCTCGTCTACCTGATGGGGTTCAGAAACAAAGTGACGGTCTTCGTCAATTGGACGTGGCGCTATCTGAATTGGACTTCTGGTCCACGGATCATCGTCGGGACCCTGCGGAACACCCGATCAAACGAGGCTGACCCAACAGCGTCGAGTCCTGAGGAGCAAAAGACTAGTGATATTCCGTCGCTATGGTCTCCCTCTTGAGGGAGACGCACCGTTGAGCGAGGCAGCGAAAGAGTATGCAGGCGCTCGCCCTTCGACTCCCAATCGGGGGATTGCCATGGGCAGCTTCTTGCGGCCACGGCGCGGTGATGGGGTGCGAGTGTTACGGCCCGGTCAGGTTTGCCTACTGGGTGCCACGTCCGAGGGCAACGGCCCGCACTGTCGACGGGTGCACTGAGCGCCTCCGTGTGCGGTGGGCACGGCGTCTGCGTTCAGGGCCCGAGCGATGGCTGACCAGCCCTCCCCAGCTCCGCGAGCGGCCACGATGCGTCCCACAACCGCCTCCGGTAGGACCGAAGGTCTCCCGAGGGTGACACCTTCGGCCCGCTTCTCCGCGAGGGCAGCCGGCGATGCCATTATGTTGGCCATGAATTCTCAGGCGGCACTGCAGCCCCCCTCCCCGGGGCGGCTAGTGCCCGATTGACTACACCGAACGCCACGGCGGTCAACCGTGCTTCGTGCGCTGGGTCCGCGCTCATGAGCGTCCCAGTCACGCTCGGCTCCCTACTCCGGCGTGCCTTTCTCGACCCAGCGTTCGAACAACGCGACCCGCTCCGGGGACCACGCACCGTCGCATGGCATGGAGCCATTCTTTACGCGCTCGGCGATGGCCGCAGCGTGGGTCTGGACATCGGCGTAGGACCACAGGTCGAATGCCCTGCGCATGGAATCGCGATCCTTTTCCCGGAACAGAGGTTTAATGTCGGCGTCGAAGCTGATCTCCGATGATGGCATGTTCACGTCCTCTGATGGTGGTGGTGGTGATGATCGCTGGAAGCCCGTCGCGTGGCGTCGTCGAACTACTATGTCCAGTGCTCAACGATATGCCCGGGAACGGGCAAATCAAAGCGATGCCATCACTATCGAAGGCAGTGTCTTTAAGTGTCTCTATCGAGATGGACAAGAGGGTTTGTGGGGGGGTTTGAGGGAGGTAAATCGCTTCCACCAGCATCTTCTTTCGAGAGACCCTGGTCAGAACGTCGTAATCAATACTTTCGCAATGTAGAAGTCGGCGGTTCGAATCCCATCACCTCCACCGGGCCAAAGAAGCTTTGAGTTCGCCCTTCAAACCGAGACCGATTTGCCAAGCTTTGGTCGACACTCCGGAGCAAGCCCGATGAAGGTGCTCATCCCGAAGCGTTCGTGGCCCGGGCTGCGGGTTGAGTGCTGGGTGCCTGCCCATGCACGCCCCGTTGGGGCAGGCGGCACCCGTCAGGTCATTGGGTCTCCTGGTATGTCGATGCTACGACGGGGCAAGGCTCGAGGTTCCGGCGAGGAAGGTTGCGCAGGGCGGGTCATACAGTCCGACGCTGAACCTCGCCGAAGCGCCAGGCATGAGGTCGGCTACGGTCCCACTTCCGTTCTGGTCGGTATCAGTACAAAGTGTCCCAAAGGGTGGTCTAGCTTCTTCTGGTCTTTGCTCTCAGGACTGTCCACCATATCGAAGGAACACAGGACCGCCGAGTCGTCGTGTTCGCCAGCGCACATCCCGACTTCCACGTGGCGCGCTACTCGCTTGCCATCAAAAAGGATGGGCCGAGCCAACTCGTCGAGGGGGAAGGTCCTTCAAGGCGAACCTTGACCCGGCCCGCAAAGCGGATGAGCCAATGACGCTTATCTGCGACGTTACCAGCGGCGTCTCTTGGCCGAGGCACGCAACGCACGTAGCCGCACGCCTTACTCCGCGCGTAAAAGCGTAGCTGTCGGAGTTCGAGCGGCCAGCACTGCGGGGAGCGCGGACAAGGCGTTACCGGCTACCACCAGACCGAACAGACCGAGGACCAACGCTCCCAGCGGAATCGTCGTCACCGGTACCACTCCGATCGACGTGGCAAAGCTGGCCCAGACCCAACGCCCGGCCGCCAACCCGAGCGCCAATCCCACGACCGCGGCTATGACCAAGATGGTGCTGGTCTGCCAGATGACGATGGCCCGTACCTGCCCACGCGTCAGCCCGAGCGACTTCAGTACCGCCAGCTCCCGCCGCCTCCGCCGGGCACCTGCCAGTACGGTCCCCGCCAAGGAAAGCAGTACCGCCACCGCAAGTACCACGGCCAGCGTGAGGGGCTGACTGCCCATCTGGGCGTCATTGGCAACCGGCGCCCCGAGCACCCGGCCCAACTGGTACAGACCTCCTGGTTGGTTGTCGGGGTCGGCGGTGACAATCCGGTTGACCAGCGGTCCCGCCTTTGTGCCCGTGTCGAGGTCGATAGCAATGGTGGAGGGCAGGGCACTCAAGGAGGCGTCCTCGGACTGTTGGTGCGAACTGAGGTGCTCGATGGTCAACAACGTGGCCTCCGGGAGCATGGCGCCACGTCCGAGCGAAACGTGATCGGTCAACTCCAGCCCGATGGAGGGCAGGGTCACAGTGCCTACGATGGTCATCCGCCGCTTTGTCGTTCCGCTGCCCACGAAGACGCTGTCGCCGATGTGCTTGCCGAGTTGGCTGAGGCTGTTCTCTCCGAGTTCGATCTGGTCGCGTCCGTCCAGCGGCCTCCCGCTGACCGTCGGTGGCTCAACCGACCCCTTGCGCGTGGCCAGCCCAAGGACAGGAACAGACTGGCCGTCAATGGGCAGCTGAGTGAAGGCGAAGGTCGACCAGCCCCGAACACCCGGCTGATCCGCCATGAGCTTGCCCAGGTCGTATCCCAAGTAGTTCCCGTAACCGCCTTGGGCCTGCATGAGCACGTTCCAGTTCCAGCCGTAACGAACCGGGTGTGAGACCAGGCCGCTCAGACTCGTGCCGAACACCACCGCGGCGACCACGGCTGTGACGGCGGCGACCGATCCCAACAGGTTGGCCCGCACTACACCTCGGCGACGACCCGGTGGCGGTTCGAGGGCGTAGCGAACTCCGAGAGCAGCCACTGTCGGCACCCCCAGGGAGGCCGCCGCCCGGGAGATGACCGAGGGCCGGTCATCGTGGATCCGGTGCGTCGGGCGGACCGATCGCCAGGCGAGTAACGCCAGCAAGGCGAGCAACAGCACGAGCAGCAGTAGCCCTCCGCCGAGAAGGACGGTGGCGTCGAACTGAACGCCTCGCGCCGGGTCGAACTGACGCACAGGTCCGACCGGGGCCAACGGCGAGAAGGCCACGGCACCGGCCACCGCCAGGGCTATTCCGGCGATCACTCCCAATGCTCCCTCCAAGCCGCCGGCCAAGGCCACCTCGGCGCGGGTCATGCCCAGAGCACCGAGGAGTTCGAGCTGACTGGCCGATCGATCGAGTAGCTGGTTCAGGCTTTGGCCGACGAGGATCAGCATGGCGAGCGCGACCAGTGCTCCAAACACGCCCAGGGCGACGGCCTGAGGTCGGATCGCATCTTGGACCTGCTGGTGCACGGTGTCGAGTCGGCGGATGTCGAATGACGCACCAGGCCCACCCAGCTCTGCGGCCAGATGCGCCAGGGATGACTGGAGGGCGGGGATACCGGCGCTCCCCTTCACCAGGCGCATCCCGACCCAGGAGAACTCGACGGCATTGAGGTGTTTGGTCTCGGCCGCCAGCGTTGCCGCCGGCGGCAGGACGGCACCTTGAGTCTGGTCGAACTGGTCGACGAGCGCCGGCGGGATATCGACGATCCCGACGACCCGATACGAGGAGTACCCGGTGCTCACCGGAAACTGGTCGGCACCGTTCAAGAACTGGTACGTGACGGTGCCACCAAGGCCCACCCCGAAGAGCCGAGCGATGGCGGGGGTCAGGGCGATCTCGTCAGTGGCATCCAGCCGGGGCAGCCGGCCACGCAGAACGGTCATGGTGTCCTGAGTGAAGAACGCCCCGTGATAGGTCCCGGCGAGGGAGTCGGTCAAAAAGGCGTCGTCCATCCGACCATGGACCACCGGGTTGGCATTCAGTCCCAACCAAGCCGCACTGCTGCGGACGCCCGGTAGGGCGCTGACCTTGGCGATCACCGATGTACCGGGCAGCGGGACGTTGACCAGGACGTCGCTCGAGTTGATGGAACTCAGGTACCTCCCGTAGGCGGACTCGGTCCGACGGGCCCCGGCAAGGGCACCCAGGGCCACCGCACCGAGAATGCCGCAGAGGAGGATCACCACTACCGTCGGCCGCCAGGTGCGTCGCCGAACGGCTCGCCACCAATAGAGGACAGCCTTCATGCCGCCTCAGTGCACCGGGATAGTGCTGTTGATCGATTCACCACACCTCTGCATCGTCGGGATCCTTTCCCGTCGTTGTGGGTCGGGCGCGCCGCCTCTAGTTGGTTAGTCCTCCCGGCCCGGCAACGTGAGGACTTCCCAGCCCCGGTTCACCCCATCGGGCAGATCGTCCTTCTCAATCACGATGATGGAGGGTTCTTCGACTACCTGCAAGGGTGCTAACCGGTGAGCGGAGGTGGGGGTAACTTCCCCGTGGGTCCTGGTGGCCAAATGGGTCGACCGGCATATGCGGATTAGCGATGACACTGCTCCTTTCCGGGCGTGGTGCTACCACGACGCCCTCCCGTCGGGTTATCCCCCTTGTGGATCGAAGGATCGCTCACCACACTTCGAAGAGGAACTCGTGTCTGTTCCGGTCCAAGCACAAGGAGATGCCATCTTGAGTCGCACACGGGAACTCCACAGCACCCGCGCCCTTCAATGTGCGGCCATCGGGTTCGCCTGTGCGACCGCATACAACAGTGCCGTAGCGATTCGGGAGAACCTGCCTGGAGAGCCGCTCGGCATCGGTGTCCCGCTCTCGGTCCCCAGTGCAATCCTGCTGGGATGGGGGTCTGCGGTGGCTGCGCCATGGTCCATGCCACTCTTGGGACTCCTGGCCGCCACTCGTAAGCCGCAAAATGGGGCAGGGAACGGGTCGGGCATGGTCTGTGCCGGGCTGGGTGTGGCGGGCATTGTGGGCATCCTTCTTGAACCCAATACCTACCGAGTAAGGACCTGGGCTCGGTCCACTCGTCGGGCGGTCGTTCTCCACTTGGGAACATGCGCGACGCTCGTCGGTGCAGGGGTGTGGCGCGCCGCCGCGGTACATCCGGGATCTGCTCCAAAAACGAGTTGGAGTCGATCGGCCGTGCCGGTATCGCCGACCCCCTGATCGAGATCGACGATCGCGACGTCAATTCCTGCGCAAGCTGCGGATCACCGCAACCGCGCCGGGATGACGCCCGAGGAAGTCGCCGACAACCTGCACCGCAACACTTTCAAGTCCACCACCGGCTCACCAGCTATCGCGCGGGGCGGCGCATGGATTTCGGACATGCCAGCCCGACGTTCTCGCCGAAACCATCGCGACCGAGATCGGCCGTCAGACCACGTACCGCCCTGTCAAGACGGACGGCGCCGCCAGGCGACGCCCTAGCTTCACGAGATCTCAGCGGGCCGATGGGGCAGGAGGTACATAACCTCACGACCGCGCTCGAACCGATAACCCACCGCCAATGGGACGCTTCCTCAGTGCGCTGGATAGTAGCTGTGCCCATTGCCACCTCGTGTTATGGGTCACGCACAAGACCGATACAGGACACCGCAGAATGGACCGAACGACACTTCGAACTCCGGTGATGGCCTAACCTCACGATCATGGACTCCCCCAACATTCTGCTGATCATGACCGATGAGGAGCGATACCCGCCTCCCTACGAGACAGACGCGGTCAAGGCTTTCCGCAAGAAGCAACTGACTGCTCGAGAGTCGATTAGATCCCGGGGTTTGGAGTTCCACCGGCACTACGCCGGATCGACGGCCTGTACGCCCAGCCGAGCGACGCTGTTCACGGGGCAGTACCCCTCGCTTCACGGGGTGAACTCCACGGATGGCACCGCCAAACAGAACTCCGATCCTGGGATGCACTGGCTGGACCCCGACTCAGTGCCGACGCTAGGTGACTGGTTTCGGGCCGGCGGCTACCGGACCCACTACCGGGGGAAGTGGCACGTCTCGTTCGCTGACCTGGTGATTCCCGGCACCCACGAGGGACTAAAAGCCTCGGACGACGAGGGGAAACTGCTGCCCGACGCGGTTGCCGCCTACCGCAAGGCAAATCGACTCGACCCTTTCGGCTTCTCGGGGTGGATCGGCCGTGAACCACACGGCGCTGACAAGTCCGACTGCGGAACGGTGCGCGACGGGGTATTCGCCGAGCAGGTTGTGGAGCTGTTCGGGGAGCTGGCAGCCGCCCGATCCGAAGGCCCATGGCTGACGGTGGCCTCATTCGTCAACCCTCACGACATCGCCTTCTCGGGATTCGGTTGGGAGCAACTACTGCACTTCGGACCGCCAGACGACACTGTGCCCGAGATTCCCGAGCCACCGTCTCAGTCCGACCCGTTCACCGGTCGTCCCGCCTGCCAGGAGGCGTTCAAGGCGATCTGGCCCCTGATGATCTTCGAGACAGCCACTGACCTCGGCTATCGGAGGCTCTACTACTACTTACTGAAATTGGTCGATCAGGCCATCGGTAGGATCCTGTCCGCCTTGCAGGCTTCCGGCATGGCCGACGACACAATCGTCGTGTTCACGTCGGACCACGGCGACCTGCTCGGGGCGCACGGTGGTCTCATCCAGAAGTGGTGCAACGCCTTTGACGAGGCCACCCGCGTGCCCTTGGTCATGGCGGGTCCTGGCATTGCTGCGGGTGGTGACGGCGTGACCATCCCCACCAGTCACGTTGACCTGATCCCGTCGCTGCTCGGACTCGCAGGAATCGACATCGAAAGGGCTGCCGCAGGTGTGGCCACCCACCATGACGAAGCGCACCCTCTACCGGGTCGTGATCTGAGCGGGATCGTACTCGGGACGAGCGGAAGCCCGTCGCGTGAGTCGCCGATCTACTTCATGACGGAGGACGATGTCACCAGGGGGGTAACCCAAGTGAACGTCCTCAACGGGACCCCGTTCGAGCCGGTGACACCGCCGGTCAACATCGAGTCCGTCCTCGCAACCTTACCGACAGGTGAAGGAGGCGTGCAGGAGCTGTGGAAGCTGAACCACTACTACGAACGCCTCGATGACTGGTACGCGTCCCAAGGCGTCGCTCCCAACCCGTTCTCTCGACCTGCGGCCGAATCCCAATGGGAACTGCACAACCTGACGGTGGACCCTGAGGAGCGAGACAATCAGGCCGCTGATGATCGTGCCACCATGTCGACCATGAAGTCTGTCTTAGAAGCGGAGCGTGATGCGAAGCGACTGATCCCGGCGCTGCGCAACTCGTAGGTCGGAGGCCCATCCCCGAGGTCCGAAGTGCCCAACACCGGCGGCGTACGGGACAGGGTCGGGTAGGCCGAGTACCTGGTAATCGGCGTCATGGCGGCCCAGTTGACCATCGGTGCATGTCAGCGTCTGTTTAGTACGCGGCAAGAGGGGTAAAAAGTGTCGGTGAACCCGGCAAGCCGGGCATACGAAGCCCCGTCTACTCTCAATGGACGGGGCTTCGTCGTGCTGGGCCGCCAACCGCGGAACGCCCGTTGTCGAAGCACACGGGCGATCACTCAGATCCACACTTTGCGCACACCTTGTGGACATCGCCAACGTACGCGGTGATTCACCCCGTCCTACCCTTGCGCCCTTAGAACCTGAGCTCGAACCATACGGCCTTACCGTCCCAGCGGGGTTCCACCCCCCAATTCGTAGCCAGCGCATCGACGATGGCGAGTCCACGGCCCTTCGTGCGGGATGGCTCACCGTGGAGAGGATGGATATCAAGGGTCGGCTCGGTGTCATGGACCTCGACACGAATATTGCGCTGTATCTCGTCTACTCCGAGCACTAAGGCCGGATCGCCCGCTCCGTGTACGAGTGCATTGGTGACCAACTCGGAGGTGAGCAGTTCGACCAGTTGGACCACGTCGACGGGTGCACCTTTGAGCCGAGCCCGCACCATATGACGGGCGTCGCTCGGTTGCCTGACCGGTATTTCGTTGGCCATAGGCAGTGTCCCTCCGACGCATTGGGCGTTGCTCGCTCGGTCACCCTGGGTGCTCCCTACTTACCCTCCGCATCAGTCGCCAATCGGTTTGCTATTAGGCGCACCCGCACCCGAATGCACCCGACACGCCGCTCCTCGCCGCGTCACGGGCCTTGTCGAACAGCGCGGCAATGGGGCCGAGACTCTTGTTTTCCCTGAAGCCTTCGGGTGGGACCGGATGCGTTAGACCGCGTCCCATTTGGGGTCCCAGTCGGTCACCCAGTCAGCCATTCCTACCGTTTCCAGAACCCGTTTCACAAACGGGTGAGGACGGGCGAGAATCAGGTCGTCACCGTTGGCAGCCAGCCGATTTTTTGCGATAACTAGGGCAGTAATGCCTGAACTGTCCATGAAGCTCAGCTCGGACATATCGACGACAACTGGCGAACTGGCCATTTCCACCAACCAGTCAGATAGACCTTCCGCCGTGTCCAGGTCGAGTTCGCCCCTGAGCACCGCAACATGGACGTCGCCCACCTTGGTCGCCTGTCGGGAGAATCCCTCGTGCATCACTGGTCATTTCCTTCCACGAGAGCCACGCTGTTGGACTCCTATCGCTGGTTGGAGCGGAAGAACGGATTAACCCCTATGTCCCAGATGGATCGCTACCAAGTTTAGCCGGAACGGGCATCGTCCCAGGGTCCCGAGTTCGCGTAGACCTGCCGGCCCGAGTCGAGAACCACCTGGTCCGGACGGTCACCTCTGCATTGGCACGCCGTGAGGTACGTCCAGCCGCTCGCGTCGAGACGAAACCACACCTGCTTACCCTTTGGAAGGATTGTCGTCCCCCACTCAGCAGCGAGAGCTTCCACGATGGGAAGTCCTCGTCCATGTTCCGCCGTCAGGTCGTCGGTACGGTAGATCTGTGGCACTTTGTCACGCGTACCGTCGTTCACTCCGACTTCAAGGAATCCATCAACGATCGCCGCTGTGATCGAGGGTCCGCTCTGAGTATGACGGACCGCATTAGAGACGAGCTCGCTCGCGAGAAGATTCGCCGTCTCGGAGAGGTGAGACGCTTCCCAGCGCTCCAAAAGGCCGGTCATCCACGCTCGTGCGGCGCGGGGCGCTGACGTTCCCGCATCGAGTTGCACTTTGGCGACTCGGCACATACCTCTTGCCTCCCTCACGCGGCCCCGCCTGCGGCAGCAGGATGTGTCGACGGATCTGTACCCGTTCGCCCCCAAAGCAAACATTGGGCTCGGTGGTGACAAGCGACTTGAGACTCACAAGCTGACACCCTCCATGATCCCGGGCCGGTGGACCCAGCAGCCGAACGGTTTTCCCGGCTGCTGGGTCCGGGACCTCTTACACGTTGACCGACTGGCGATCTTCGGACTGCGCCTGGCCGTCATCGGATCGGGCATCGATCGCCTGGCGCTCATCGGACTGGACGTCGATGGTGATCTTTCGTGGCTTGGCCCTTTCCGCGACTGGGATGGTCAACCGGAGGACGCCCGCTCGGTACGACGCCCGGATGTTCTCGGTGTCAAGAGTGTCGCCCAAGATCACCTGGCGGCTGAACACCCCTCGGGGCCGCTCAGAAGCGATCAATTCGACCTCGGGTCCAGTAGGCGAGAGGCGCTCGGCACGCACGGTCAGCACATTGCGCTCGACGTCGAGCTCGACCCGGTCCGGGTCAATGGCGGGTAAGTCGAACTCGATGACGAACTGGTCGCCATCTCGCCAGGCGTCCATCGGCATGGCGGCGGGCCGTGCGGCCGTGCCGAACACTTGTGAGGCAACCCGGTCGAGCTCTCGAAATGGATCGGTGCGAACCAGCATTGGTGTTCCTCCTTCGTGATCGTGACTTACTTGTATGTAGCTAAATTACCTACTACCATCAACATAGATTTTATGGCACACGGATGGCGGCTGCAACAGCAAACTTGGAGAAGATTCCACATGGTTCGTGAGAATGGACTTGATCCCGCACGGGGGGTGTACGGCATCTCAGTTGCCGCCGGTCTCGTGGGGAGCGCCCCCCAGAATCTCCGTCTCTACGAGGCGAAGGGGCTGCTCAGCCCGGCCCGGAGCGACGGGGGTACACGCCTGTACAGCGACAACGATCTGGAACGTCTGCGAGACATCAGTCGTCTCTTGGGGGACGGTCTCAACCTGGCGGGGATCCAGGCGGTGCTGGATCTCCAAGCGACCAACGACCGACTCCAACTGGAGCTCGATGAGCTTCGTGGAGAGGCCGGGTCCCCGGCCGAGGGATAGACGAGTGAGGCAACCGGTCAGCCCGGGCTGCAGGTCGTGTGGCACGGCGGGTGCGGACGGGGCGCACCCCGACTTAGGCCGGCGGGTCTGTCTCCCGGTTTCGCTCTGCTTGGCCCTCGCCCGTTTTCTTGGCCTTACCCTCATCGCCCGTGGGCGCATCTGACGGCGAAGGCGCTTCCGCCGGGGCGCCCTCGGCTGGCTCTTCCCATGTGCTGCTCATCAGCGCTCCTCTTTCTTGCTCACTCCACCGTCTGATCCGACCTCGTTCCATTCGACCTCGACCTTGCTCTCCAGCTCGAGCTCGTCCGGGCGACGCGATGCCTTTGCATGCTCTCGTCGATGTGGGGTAGCCGGTTCATGGGCGTCCATGACGTCATCGAGACTCGGATTGTTGTGTTCGTCTGGCATGTTCCCCTTCGATTCCTTCGATGCAGGGGGCTTCGCGTCGCGTGTCATGATCGGGTAGCTACCCGTTTATTGGCAGGCCCAAGCGTTCTAGGAACGCTTTAACGATGCCGTCAGAGGGTAAAGCCGCGGCATGGCAGAGATCGGCTACACGATGATGTGCGAGCAGAGGGGTCCTAAGGAGTTGGTGCGGGACGTCCAGATGGCGGAGTCCGCCGGATTCGGCTTTGCGGTGATCTCGGATCACTATTTCCCGTGGGTGGAGGCCATGGGCCACTCGCCCTATGCCTGGTCGGTCCTGGGAGCGGCCGCTCAAGCCACTTCCCAGATCGAACTCATGACCTACGTCACCTGCCCCATAAAGCGTTACCACCCGGCGGTCGTCGCACAAAAGGCCGCCACCGTGGGTCTGCTCTCCGACGGTCGGTTCACGCTCGGGCTCGGAGCAGGAGAGAACCTAAACGAGCACGTCACGGGCGGGGGGTGGCCGCCAGTCAATGTGCGTCACCAAATGCTCAGCGAAGCGGTCGACATCATCCGCCTCCTTTGGGCCGGGGGCTACGTGAACTTTGACGGGCGACACTTCAAGGTCGACTCGGCGAAGTTGTGGGATCTGCCTGACGCGCCCCTCAAGTTAGGCGTCGCCGCATCCGGGCAGCAGTCGAGTCAGCTGGCCGGACAGAAAGCCGACTGCCTCATCGCCGTCGAACCGTCACCGGCGATCGTGGCCAGCTTCGACGCCGCCGGCGGCACAGGCAAGCCGCGTATCGGACAACTGCCGATCAGCTACGACCGCGACCGGGACACTGCCATCGAGCGGGCCTTGGAGCTGTTCGGGTGGTTCAGCGGCGGTTGGAAAGTGAACTCCGAGCTGCCGGGCACGGCGGCGTTCGAAGCTGCCTCCAGGTACCTGCGGCCGGACGACATCGCCGACTCCATTCCCTGCGGCAACTCCGTCGACACCGTCATAGGTGCCGTCAACGAGTTCGCCGATGCCGGCTTCACCCATGTCGCGCTGTGCCAGATAGGCGGAGACAGCCAAGCCGACTTCATCGAGTGGTGGAAGCGGGAGCTTGGACCGGCCCTCGGTTCCTGAGGAAGCATGCGAAAGGCTTATCGCCGCGAGCTTTGAAGCGGTGCAATTGACGCGAAAAGACTACGTCTTGCGGTCCATCCTGGGACGACCTCTTCTTGGGGCTCGGTGTCGGTGCGCTGTTGGTCGGAGCTGCCCGCATGTCACCCACCCACGCGCTGTGGAGCATGTGATCGGGAAAGTGAGGTTCGGCTATCTCGTCAGCGATCGTGAGTCGGTTGGTACAGAGAGTCGGGAGGCGTGCCGTGTGAGAAGCCGGTGCGGGCGCCCGCCGACATCGACCCGTAGGGGTTGCTCACCGCCGAGAGGGGAGTGGCGATGTCCTCGAGCGAGCGCCGTTCGGCCGCCACGCCGAGGATCAGCTCGGTGATGCCGCCGACGACCATGACGCCGGCCCCGATCAGGTAGGCGACGAAGAGCCCGCGATGGCTGTTGACCAGGCTGCCGTAGACATCGGGGCCCAGTGCGCCGAAGGACTGCGCAATAGCGAAGAAGACGGCGATGGCCTTGGCCCGGACTTCCAGGGGGAAGATCTCGCTCACCGTCAGATACGCCGCGCTCGCCCCCGCCGAGGCAAAGAAGAAGATCACCGACCACGCCATGGTCTGGGTGAACGCGGTGAGCAACCGGGCGTCGAAGGCCAAGGCGGTGACAGCGAGCAGACCGCCCGACAACAGGTAGGTGAAGCTGATCATCGGACGTCGACCGATGGTGTCGAAGAGATGCCCGAGGATGAGCGGCCCGGCCAGGTTGCCAATGGCGAAGGCGATGAAATACCAGGGAATGGAGCCGCTCGGCACGTGGTACACCGTCCCCAGGACGAGGGCGTAGGTGAAGAAAATGGCGTTGTAGAGGAAGGACTGTGTGATCATCAGGCTGGCGCTCAGGATGCTGCGCCGGGGCATCTCGCGGAAGAGCACGAGGGTGAGGGCGATGAAGCCGTAGTCGGCACCCGGATTGAGCTCTATGGCCTTGGAGTCGTCGAGCTCGGGCAGGTCGTCCTGTTCCCCCGATTCGACCTCCATCTGCCGCATGGCTTCCTCGGCCTCTTGCTCGCGCCCGTGCATGACGAGCCAGCGGGGGCTCTCGGGCAAGTGGCGCCGCACGAAGATGACCGCGATCGCCAACACCGGACCGAGAAGGAAGCCGACCCGCCAGGCCACGGTGCTCGACATGTGATTGAGGATCACGATCTCCGCCAGCGTGCCGAGCAGAGCCCCTCCCCAGTAGGTGCCGTTGACGGCGATGTCGACCCGACCCCGGTAGTGCGAGGGGATCATTTCGTCAATGGCCGAGTTGATGGCGGCGTACTCGCCGCCGATGCCCATACCGGCGATGAAGCGGGTGGCGTAGAGCCAGAGGACCCATCCGGCTCCGTGACCGAAGGTGGCCGCCGTGAGCCCCGAGCCGACAAGGTAGACGCCGAGGGTGACCAAGAAGAGGCGACGCCGCCCGAGCTTGTCGGAGAGCCGGCCGAAGAACAGGGCGCCGACGACCTCCCCCACGAGATAGACCGAGGCGATGTCGCCCACCGCACGGGCAGACATGTGCAGCGTGTTCCCTTTTTCGAGGATGTCTGCCACGTCGCTGGCGATGGTGATCTCCAGTCCGTCGAGGATCCACGCCACGCCCAGCGCCAGCACCATGCGGGTGTGGAAGGGCGACCAGCGCAGGCGGTCCACCCGGGCCGGGATCAACGAACGTGTCGACTGCGGGCCGGTTTCCACTCGCGTGTCCAGCATCACTCCACCCCCTGTGTATGTGGTGGTTCATATGTACCTTGCTGCGTGCCCGCTTAAACGGGCGTGACGCGCCGCGCATACTCCCGGTCGCCCATGGGTAACTCAAAGGCATGTTCACCGCGGACTCTCTCGTCTCGCGTCGAAATTCCGAGGAACACGGGCCCCGACGCGTCGCATGAGGGGAATGCGGTGACCACGCAGGAGGATGTGGCCAGCGCCGAGGGGTTCCACCCTCATGTGCTCCAGCAGTACGCCCTCCTGGCCGATGGGGAGCGGGGCATCCTGGTCGGGCCCAAGGGCGACTACGCCTGGATGTGCGCTCCCCGCTGGGACTCCGATGCCGTGTTCTCCTCCCTGATCGGAGGGGGCGGGCTCTACGCCGTCACGCCGGCGGCGCCCCGCTACGTGTGGGGCGGGTACTACGAGGAGGGGACGCTCATCTGGCGCAGCCGTTGGGTCACGACGTCTGCCGTGATCGAGTGCCGCGAAGCGCTGGCCTTTCCCGGCGACCCCCATACCGCCGTCGTGCTGCGCCGGGTGGTGGCGTGTGAGGGGACGGCGGACGTGCGTGTCCTGCTCGACGCGCGCGCCGGCTTCGGCGTCAACAAGATGGGCCATCTGCGCCGCCACGGCGGGGAGTGGACGGCACGGACCGGCGGTCTGCGCCTGCGCTGGTCGGGCGCGGCCGAGGCGGAGGTCGACGCCCACGGCCGGCTCGAGTTCGTTCTCCACCTCGAGCCGGGGGCTCGGCACGACCTGGTGCTCGAGCTGTCGGACACGACGCTCCGGGGCGAGCCGGTCCGGGCGTCGGAGGCGTGGGCCGCCACCGAGGAGGCCTGGGCGGCCGCCCTGCCGCCACTGCACGGGACGTTGGCTCCCCGTGAGGTCCGCGACGGCTACGCCGTCCTGCGTGGCCTCACGAGCGGGGCCGGCGGCATGGTCGCAGCGGCCACCATGTCGTTGCCCGAACGGGCGGGCGCGGGTCGCAGCTACGACTACCGCTACGCGTGGCTGCGGGACCAGGCCTACGTCGGGCAGGCCGTCGCCTGCTACGGGGCGCACCCCCTCCTCGACACCGCAGTGTCCTTCGTCGCCGATCGCGTCCGTGACGACGGGTCCAAGCTGAGGCCGGCCTACACCGTCACCGGTGGTCCGGTTCCCGACGAGCGCACACTGTCCCATCTCGACGGGTACCCCGGGGGTGCGGACAAGGTGGGCAACTGGGTGAACCATCAGTTCCAGCTCGACGTGGTGGGTGAGGCGCTCCTGCTCTTCGCGGCCGCCGCCCGTCACGACCATCTCGACCTCGAGCACTGGCGGGCGGCCGAGGCGGCCGTCGACATCATCAAAGAGCGCTGGGGCGAGCCGGACGCCGGGCTCTGGGAGTTGGACAACCACCGCTGGGCCCACTCCCGGCTCACCTGCGTGGCCGGCCTGCGGGCGATGTCCCGCGCCGCGCCGCGGTCGCAGACGGCGGCATGGTCCTCGCTGGCCGACGCCATCCTGGCCGATGTCGCCTCGGACTGTGTGCACCCGAGCGGCCGATGGCAGCGGGCTCCCGATGACCAACGGGTGGATGCCGCGCTCCTCATGCCCCCGATCCGGGGCGCGCTCTCCGGGCACGATCCGCGCACGCTGGCCACCCTCGAGGCAGTGGCGGAGTCCCTGAGCGAAATGGGCTACGTGTACCGGTTCCGTCAGGATGACCGTCCCCTCGAAGACGCCGAGGGGGCCTTCGTACTCTGCGGGTTCGTCATGGCCCTCGCCCTCCACCAGCAGGGGCGGACCGCCGAGGCCCACGCCTGGTTCGAGCGCCACCGCGCCGTCTGCGGTCCACCCGGACTCTTGTCCGAAGAGTTCGACGTCCGGCAGCGCCAGCTGCGGGGCAACCTCCCTCAGGCGTTCGTGCACGCGCTCCTGCTGGAATCGGCGACCAGGCTGAGTCGGCCCTGGGAGGACGAAAAGCCGTGACCCAGACCGTCGTCATTACCGGCGCCAGTGCCGGCATCGGGCGTGCCGTCGCCCAGCACTACGGGAGGAGAGGTGCCCGGATCGGTCTGCTGGCCCGTGGCCAGGCGGGTCTCCGCGGGGCGGTGAACGACGTCGAATCCGCCGGGGGCACGGCGCTCGCCCTGGCCGTCGACGTGGCCGATTTCGAGCAGGTGCAGCAGGCAGCCCGCCGCGCCGAGGACACCCTGGGCCCGATCGACGTATGGATCAACGTGGCCTTCGCCTCGGTGTTCGCTTCCTTCTCCGACATCACGCCCGAAGAGTTCAAGCGGGTCACCGAGGTGAGCTACCTAGGGTTTGTCTACGGCACGCGCGCCGCCCTGGACCTCATGAAACCGCGGGACCGGGGGACCATCGTGCAGGTGGGCTCGGCGCTCGGAGTCCGCAGCATCCCTCTGCAGAGCGCGTACTGCGGAGCCAAGCACGCCATCAACGGCTTCACCTCCTCGCTGCGCACGGAGCTCCTGCACGAGGGAAGCAACGTACGGGTCACCGTGGTGCAGATGCCTGCGGTCAACACCCCCCAGTTCTCCTGGGTGCTGTCCCGGCTGCCCCGTCACCCCATGCCGGTGCCGCCCATCTACCAACCCGAGGTGGCTGCCCGCGGCGTGCTCTACGCCGCCGACCACCCCGGTCGCAAGCAGTTCTGGGTGGGCGACAGCACCGCAGCGACACTCCTGGTCGACAAGGTCGCCGCCCCGTTGCTGGACCGCTACCTCGCCCGGACCGCCTACCAGGCCCAACAGACACACCAGGAAGTGGCGCCCGGCCGTCCCGGCAACCTGTGGGAGCCGATGGACGGCGTCGGCGGCCGCGACTACGGCGCACACGGCCAATTCGACGACCGGGCCCACCGCATGAGCCCCGAACTGTGGTTCTCGCATCATGCCAGGGTGGTGAGCGCGGCCGCCGCCGCCTCCGTGGGTGTGACGGCCGGAAAGCTCTTGGCGCGCCGCCGCCGCCGCCGCCGGCGCGACGGCTGAGGCGGACGGGCTGCCTGACGTCGAGCGGCGACACCGTGGTGTGACGATGTCGAGAGGCCACGACCGACGAGCTCGACCGCTATGCCACCCGTTTCCCGGGCGCGATCGATGCCTCGCGGGCGTCGGGCACTCTGGTCGGTGTGAGCCCCGAGTTCCTCACCGCGTTGGCGAAGCGATGGGCGTCGCGCACGGCGCAGCCCCCGTGGTCGTTGTTGAAGTACACGAAGAGATCCGCCTCGTCATCCCATCGAGCGGCCAGACGGTCGGCCCATGCCCGCAGCGCGGCTCGGCCGTAGCAGGGCGGCGGCTGCGCCCGGCCCTCGTGGAAGCGCAGGTAGCCCCAACTCGCCGTCCGCCAGCGGGGCGCCCGCCGAGAAGGGGTGTCACTCAGGCAGAAGGCGGCATCGTGGTGCGACAACAGTTCGGCGACAGACTCTTGGTACCACGACTCATGGCGGGGTTCGAAGGCCACGCGCACTGTCGACGGAAAGGCCTGCAGGGTGTCTCGTAACGCGCCCAGGTCGAGATGGAAGTTGGCCGGAAGCTGGAGGAGAACCGGGCCCAGCTTGGGGCCGAGGCACCGTGCCCGCTCCAACAGGCGGTGAACGGGCTCCGACGGCTCCTTCAGCCGACGGATGTGGGTCAGGTAGCGGCTGGCCTTGACGGTGATCACGAAGTCATCAGGCGTGGCATCCCGCCAGCGTTCGAACGTGCTGGGCTCGGGTAGTCGGTAGAAGGCGTTGTTCACCTCAACCGTCTCGAAGCGTGCGGCGTAGTACTCGAGCCAGCGAGCCTGGGCCAGTCCCTGGGCGGGGTAGAAGCGTCCTCGCCAGTCGGCGTACTGCCAGCCCGAGGTCCCGATGTGCACCGGCATGGACGCGTCGTACCCCATCGCACCCGTGGGAAACAACGGCCCCGGACGGCGACGGGGCAGCTTCGGCGTTTTTCCCACCTGCCTCACGGGTAACACAAGGTTACGACAAGTGCGTTCTTCGTAACCCTCGACGAGCGAAAGGAAGTCACATGACCATTGGCCCCGCCGACGACGTGGTATCACTGCTCACGCAGGACCATGAGGCGGTCAAGCAGCGGTTCGCGGAGTTCGACGGCGTCCCTCCCGAGGCCCGCGCCGAGCTGTTCTGGAAATTGACGGATCAGCTCGTACGCCACGAAGTTGCGGAGGAAGTGGTGGTACATCCCGTAATTCGAGAGGAGCCCGGCGGGGAGGCGATCATCGAGGCGCGGCTGGCGGAGGAGGAAGAGGCAGAGCGCCTGCTCGCCAGGATGGAGAAGCTCGACCCCACGACCGAAGAGTTCATGGGTGCGCTGCGAGATCTGGAGTCCGCCGTCCTCAACCATGCGGAGATGGAGGAGTACGAGGCGTTCCCATTGTTGGTGGGCAACGAGGACAACGGCCGTCTCCTCCTGCTCGGACAGAAATACAAAGGCGCCAAGTTGGAGGCGCCCAACCACCCGCATCCACATGCGCCGAACACCCCGCCCGGCAACAAGATCGTGGGCCCGTTCGCGGCGTTCTTCGACCGGCTGCGCGACTCGGCGCGGAGCGCGTGATCTCGTCGACCGGAGGTCGCGTGGTTGACACCGTATTCTTCGATCTCGACGGGACGCTGTTGGACACCACCTACCTGCACACCCTGGCGTGGTGGCGAGCCCTCGATGACGCGGGTGAGCGCCAGCCGATGGCGGCGATCCACCGGTTGATCGGGATGGGAAGCAGCGAGCTCCTCACCACCTTGTTGGATCATGACGACGAGGAGATCAGTCAGGCTCATGGCAAGTACTTTGCCGACCTGCATCCCCTCATTCGCCCTCTACCCGATGCGGCCAAGGTGGTGCGCCGGGTCGCCTCGGATGGAGGCAAGGTCGTGGTCGTCACATCCGCCAAGGAGAGGGACCTGCCCGCGCTCCTCGGTCCACTAGGGTGCGACGACGTCATTGACGAGGTCGTCCACGGCGAGGAGACCGAGCGGGCCAAACCGGCTCCGGACCTCTTCTGCCTGGCGCTGGAACGAGTGGGCGTCGAACCGCAGCACGTCCTGGCTCTCGGCGACGCCGTGTGGGACGTGAAGGCGGCCGCCAAGGCCGGCATCGCGTGCGTGGCGGTCGAGACCGGTGGAATCGAACGCCGGCTGCTCGAAGAAGCGGGAGCGCTCGCCGTCTATGCAACCTGTACACAGGTGCTCGAGGGATGGGACGCGCTCTCGCGTTTGGTCGCCCCGGCGGAGGGTATCGAGACGACGAGGAGGTAACCGATGACGAACGAGCTGAATGAGGTCCGCGTGGCGTTTGTGGTGGCCAACGAGGGAATTGAGCAGATCGAGTTGACCGAGCCGTGGAAGGCGGTACGCGAGGCGGGCGGACAGCCTGAGCTGCTTGCCCCCAAGCCCGGGGAAGCCCAGGCCATGAACCATCTGGACAAGGCGGATCGTTTCCACGTCGATCGCACGACGGCCGAGGCACAGGTAGACGACTTCGACGCGGTGGTACTCCCCGGCGGCGTGGCAAATCCGGATCAGTTACGCCTCGACGAGCCGGCCGTGAACTTCGTGCGCGCCATGTTCGTGGCGGGAAAGCCGGTCGCCGCCATCTGCCACGGACCGTGGACCCTGGTGGAAGCCAACGTCGTGCGAGGTCGCACCTTGACCTCGTGGCCCAGCCTTGAGACCGACATCGTGAACGCCGGCGGCAGCTGGGTGGACGAGGAGGTTCATGTGTGTACGGAAGGGCCCAACACGTTGATCACCAGTCGCAAACCCGACGACCTGAAGGCGTTCTGTCGTGAGTTCACCGATGCCTTCTCGCAGGCTGCCGCGAAAGGCTGAAGAAGGGCCGATCGTCTAGCGCGTCGAGGCCCTGCCACCCTTGCCGAGCTCGCGCCAGTCGGTGGCCGACACCTCGACGTCGAACTTTTTGGCGGCCGTCAAGATGCGCTTCCAGGCTCGGTCTCGCTCGGCGTCACTCACCCCTTCAACCTGGTCGAACCGCGAGATGGCGTTGCGGACATGGGCGGCATCGCTCAACGGTTCCTTGCGTTCATCGGGAAAGGCAAACTCGCTCTCCGAGAGACGGTTCTCCTCGGCCGCGCTCATGCCCGGGCTCTTCTTCGGCACTCGTTTGCCCTGAGCTCGCTCGTGTTGCACCTCTCGAGCCCGCTCGAGGTTCTTGCGCGCCGCCTGCTTCTGTTTCGCTGTCGCCATGATCACTCCTGTACCCATCTGGCCCCGCGTCAATCGACCGTCGAAGGTAGTACCACCTCGCCACCGCACGAGAGCCGATCCCGTCGGACTCGTTTCACGCCTCCGACCTGCCCGATCAGTGGCCGCAGCCTGACAGTTCCCTGGAGATCGGGTACTCGCTCGACATTGCGGCCAGCACATCCTCTTCGAGGGTGCTCAGCCGATGGGAAAACCCCATCGGTGCTCGGGCGTGACGCCGCCCGCTTGTGATCACCTTCACGTTCGGGTCTTCATGGGGCCGAGCTCCCAGCTTCACGAGGGCGTCATAGAGGGTCCGGTCTTCACTGGTGGCGAGCGCGGTGAACCCGCCGGCGGCCAGGTACAGCTGGGCATTGAACCCCAGGTTGGCCCCGTGAATCGGCGAGGCTTCAGCGTCGTAGGCCTCCGTCCACCGAAGGGACGTGGTGCTCTGGTAGAGCGACCAGTCGTCGATCGCCACGCGCCCCGCCCAAAGATCGGCCCCGGCTTCGTGCGCGGCCCGCTGGGCGGCCAGCCAACTGCCGGGAACACGAGAGTCCGCATCGGTGGTGGCCAGCCAGATGCGCGCCGGATCGGTGTCCTCCCACTCTCGCAGCAGAGCGGACATCCCGGTTCTCCGCGCGTCACCGACGCACGCAGAACGGCAGGTCCGAGCGGTTGCCTGGTGCGGACCGCCGCGCCGCCGGAGCTTTCGGATCCACTCTTGCGTGATGGAGGAACTGGCGTCGCTGCAGTGATCGAGCACGACCGCCGTCCGGCAGTGCGCCACCATGTGGGCGACGTGGGAGAAGGCCTCCTCAATGGCGTCGAGGGCGCGTCCGAGGAGCTCTTCTTCGTTGTGCACCGGGAGGACGACGCCGATTGCCTCGGTCCGCGTCTTTGGAATGGTTGATATCGTCACTCGGTGCGTTTCCATACCTCGAGGATGAAGTCCTCTTCAAGGTGGTGCACCAGACGCGTGAGCTGTGGCGTCGCATCGATGATGCGGTGGGCGCGGTCACCGCTCAGGGGATAGTTCGTCTCACCTCGCCAATGGACACCGACGAGGTGGGCGCCGGGCTCCGTCGAGCCGACCGCGAGCGAGAGGATGCGGCCCAGGTCCGGCTCGTCGAAGTAGTAGGCGATCTCGCTCAGCACGATCAGGTCGAACGTCCCCTCCGGCCACTCCTCTGGGATGGCGCGTGCCTCGGCGACCACCTGCGGCTGATCCTTGAGGCGCCGCCGGGCCTCCTCGAGCGCAGCCGGCACGACATCGGTGGCCAAAATTCGATCGCAGCGGGGGGCGAGCCTCTCGGTCAGAACGCCAATGGAACAGCCCGGCTCGAAGACCGACGTGTAGTGGGCGTGGGGCAGGCTGGCCGTGGTCAGCGAGTACTTGCGTTGCTCGTAGCCACTGGTGGCGAACTCCCAGGGGTCGGCGGCACCCTCGTACAGTTCGTGGAAGTAGGTTCGCCCCATGGAGCTCATGACGCGTCGGCGAACGGGCGCACGAAGACCTCGTAGCGGCGCCAAAACCGCCGGAGCAACGGCGCGGGAAGGACCGGGGCGTTCGGTTCGCCGTCCAGCGGCCGGGTCTGCGACCTGAAGGCACCGGTGGCCCAGCGTTTTCGTGCTGCCACGCGTCGATCGAATTCGAACCGTCGGCACGCCTGCCAGGGAAGGTCTGCGCCGTGTGGATCCGCCCAGTGCCAGGCCCAGACCAGGTAGCCGAGGAGGAGCGCCCCCGCCGACCGCGTGGCCGCCAGGGCCGCCTCCCCGCAGGCGTCGTGATCGGGATGACCGTCGTTCCACCACGGGGCGAGGCAGAGATCGTCCGGGGAGAGCACCCTGGTCAACACGGTGGTCAGGCTCTGCCTGTGGCTACCGACCTGACCGTCGGGAAGCCTCAGCCGCCTGACCACCGGTGTGGCCCAACCCAGGCGCTCAAGGGCGATGGTGGATTCGTTCGCCCGTAGCGATCGCAGATCGACGCCCGGGCGGGCGGCCCCCGCCGGATGCGAGGCCTCTCCATCACTGACCGCGATGATCTCGACGGGGATGCCGGAGGACTGCATCTGCGCGATGAGCCCTCCGGCGCCGAAGATCTCGTCGTCGGGGTGAGGGGAGACCACGACGACGCGGCCGGGTCGCGGAAGGGCCAGCGGAGGGAGCTGGCGCAGTCGCCGCGACGCCTGCCATTCGCTCTCGGGTGTCCCGAGGTGGGTCTCGTCGACGACTAGTTCCATGCTCCGCCGTCCACCGCCATTCGAGCGAGTTCGACGGCGTCGCGGAGACCATGGTGTTGCGCGAGGTAGACGACGAGGTCCGCGGCGCGCCGGGCCTGGTCGCGGTCGTGGCAGAGCGGCCGGGCGCCGGTCGCCGCGACGACCCGTTCGAGCACGGCACTCGAGCCACGGTGGACGGCCTGGCGAACGACGAGGGCGCGTCGGCGCGCTCGTTTGTGCCGGTCGGTGGGATCGGCGTCGATTTCATTGGCGGCGTCACGCAGGATGGCCCGCATCGCTTCGACGTGCGCCACCGCCTCTCCGAGCGGGGCCAGCACCAGTTCCGAAGAGGTCGCCTCCAGGGCACGCACGGTGTGCTCCACGAGCCCGACCGCACCTCCGTACCAGCATGCCGCCACTCCGACGGACCCGAACCAGAACCCGGGGCGGTCCACGTAGAACTCGGGTCCGCCGACGGCCCTCGTGGCCGGTACGGCGGGTCCCCCGAACGAGAGGGTCTCACTGAGCGAGTCGGCCATCCCGACCGCCGGCCACGAGTCGGGCTCGCTGGAGGTGACCTGCGCGGAGACGTCGATATCGAAGAGCCGGTAGCCGTCGTCGGCGTCGGCCGTCACCAGGGCACGGTCGAGGTGCAGGCTGCCTGAGCAGAACTCCTTGCGTCCCGAGAGATGCCAGCCGTCGGGCGTCCGCCGGGCGACGGTTCCTCCCGGCGATCTGGCCGCCCATACGCCGTAGGTGGCGCGCTGGTCCGCCACCTCCATGCCCGCCTCGGCGAGTATGGCCAGTGCATCGACGTGGCCCTCGGCGAGTCGACCGAGCGACAGATCGGTGGCAGCCCACGCCGAGAGCGCTTCGAAGCGCGCCCAGGTGTGTCCGCCCCCCGGCGTGGGTAGCGCCGCGGCCTCGGTTCGGGCGATCCGTTGCAAGGTGCAGATGGTGCGGGACACGGACCGCGGTTCTACCCGTCGCCAGGGCCGGCAAACATTTCACCGGGCTGGCGCCGGCGGCGATCAGGGGCCGAGTGTGTGCCTCGCCCGACCGTCCTCTAGTCTCTACGACGACCACGTACTCTCAGAAAGTCATGGCCCACGTCACGGTGATGAGGTTGCCGAATGTCAGATGACGGTCCCCGGGTCGAGAGCGGCGACGAGATCCTCTGGCAGTTGGCGACCGCACTGTCCCGATCGTTCACCATGCCGGCCGTCACCGCCGCGCTCGTCCAGGCTGCAGCTCCGGCAGCCGGAGGGGTCTCCTCCAGCCTGGCGGTACACGTGCACGGCTCCGACGAGGTCAGCGTCGTGACCAGCTCGCCTCTCGGCTCCAGTCGTCTTGTCTCACGGTGTGTCGATGTGAGCTCGGCCCTCCCGCCCTGCGACGTTCTCCGCAGTGGACTGCCGGTGCTGCTGGGATCGCTCGACGACGTCCGCCAACGATTCCCCGATGCCCTCCGAGAGATGCTCTCGGCCGGGACGACGGCCCGGGCGACACTGCCGCTGCAGGCGTCGGATGGCGAGACTCTGGGTGCACTGGACATCGAATGGCAAGACGGGCAAGCCTTCGAGACCCCCCAACTGCGGCGCCTCGACCTCGTGGCGCAGCTTGCCGCCCCCGCCTTGGAACGTGCACTCCGGCATGGGTCCGACCCGAGCGATGAACGAGAGCTGGGCAGAGCATTGGAGACCATGCCCCAGGCCTACCTCGCCATCGACACCGATTTCTACGTCACCCATGTCAACCTCCACGGCGCCACACTGCTCGGATCCACCGCTGAAGCGCTGCGGCACCGGCATCTCTTCGACGTCTTCCCTGAAGCGGAGGGAACCGAACTCGAACTGCAGTCCCGGCGGTCGATGCAGCGGAAGAGCTCCGTCGTCTTCGAGGAGTACTACGCACGGATGCACTCCTGGTTCGAGGTACACGTCTGGACGGCGACCAAAGGAGTCAACGTACTGTTGCGCGACGTCGGTGACCGTCACCACCCGGACCGGACGTTGCCGGATCCCCTGACGGCCAATGTCCGACTGAGTGTGCTCACCGACGTCGCCGAACGATTGGTCGGTGCAGACAGCCGCACAGAGGTCTTCCAACGAGTGACGCACATCGTGGCGCCGGCCGTGGCGGACTGGTGCACCATTGTCACACCCGAGGAGAACGGCCTGGTTCGGGTAGCGGCGCGCCATGTGGACCCGGCGCTCGACGAGCTGGCCCAGCGACTCGTCGGGGCGTACCCCCACGCCTACTCCGGGCCCTCACCCGGGGTCGTCGTGTATCGGAACAACGAGCCGCTCCGCCTGGACCACCTGGTCGACGACATCGTCAAAGATCTCGATGACAGCTTCGCCAGTGCCGCCTACGGACGGACGCTCCAACTCCTCGGCGACGGGCCCGGGTTGATCGTTCCGGTGTCCTCCGATGGACAGGTGCAGGCGGTGATCACCATGGTCCGTTGCGATGGTGACGTCTTCACCGACGACGATGTGGCCCTCATGACCGATGTCGCCTCTCGGGTGGCCAGCGCGCTCGATTCGGCCGACGATCTTACAACCAACGGATGACGGCCCACGCCCTCCAGGCCGCAGCGCTACCGAGCTCTCTTCCATCATCGGAGAACCTCCGGCTCGCCGCCGGCTATCGAGCGGCCAGCAACGGTGCGCAGGTAGGCGGCGACTGGTACGACGCCATTGCGCTCGGATCGACCAGGATCGTGCTCTCGGTCGGCGACGTGGCCGGTCACGGGATCGCCGCGGCCGCCCTGGCCGCCAAGATGCGGAACTCTCTGCGTGCCCATCTCTTTGCCGGCGTCGGCCCCCTCGAGTCGTTGATCCAGTTGAATCAACTCGTGGCCACCCAGGAGCCCGATGCCATGGCCACGATCATCTGTGTCGAGATCGACACCTCCACCGGCGCCGTGGCATGGGCCTCGGCCGGTCACCCGGCCCCCATAGTGGTGAGCAACAATGGAACGTCGGCCTATCTCCAGGGCCGTCCGATGCCGCCGATCGGTAGTGCGAACGATGTGCCTGGCGATCGCCAGATGGAGCACCGATTCACCATACGACCGGGAAACCGGTTGATCCTGTTCACCGATGGCCTGATTGAGCGACGGTCTATCGGTCTCGACATCGGCCTGGCGCATCTCATGATCCTTGCTGAGCAGACACGCGCCGTCTCGGACCTGAAAGAAACCTGCGACGCCATCCTCGGTGAGATGCTTCCCCCATCGCACGGAGACGACGCGTGTCTGCTCATCGCCGACTTTGTCGCGGTCGATGCGTCGGGGCCTGGGTGAGCGCGACGGCACTCACCTCCTCCGACGTGTTTGCCGAGGTCAGGGCCTTACCCGGCGCCCTGGCACGAATCTTGATAGACCTAGACCATTCGTCGGAGCAGTCACGTGAGAAAGCATAAACCGGTGCATTACCTTTCTTCTACGTTCGTGGAACGCTCCCGCACCGGCAACGTTCGTCCGGCGTCCCACTCTCAGTGGCGGTGCCACGCACCTGCTCATGGATTACTTCCTCGTGCCTGAGTCCGCTGAGCGAAGGCAGAGACCGAGTGCGCGGACTCCGGATGGGGCAGTTCTCCCAGTGCCGACGCGGCGAGTCGTGTCAGCACCGCAGGGGTCTACGTTGAAGACGGAGGTTCGCGGATCGTCGACCTCATCGCAGGGACAGCCAAGGTGGGGGTCGGCGCGGCGACCCTCGTGGCTGTCGAGATCACGAACAGATCAGTGAGGATCGCCAGAGCCGTCGTCCCCGCGTCGGTCGGCGAGGGCCCTCTTGACGCAGTTGAGCGACACCTCGAACGGCGTCAGGACGAGGCCCACCGGAGCGAAAGGGAGAATCGAGACAACGTGGCCGAAGCAGCGGAGACCGTGCTCAATCGGGTCGTCGTCGGGGTGGTCGACATGCTGGACATGCAGCAGTTGATCGATCATGTCGTGGCCAGAGTCGATCTCCCGGAAGTAATCGATGAGATCGACCTCGCGGGGATCATCCGTGAGTCCACGACCGGTCTGGGTGCAGAGACACTCGACGCGAGCCGTGCCGGGCTCATGGCCATGGATCTGTGGAGTGCCCGACTGGTCGACAGGATCCTCCGGCGCAAGGAACCGCGTGACTTGACGGTCCGGTGGAATGGCACTGCTCGACCGGAGAGTGCAAAGCCTGAGGTCGTCTCGTGAGTCAGGTTCGCGAAATCCGCAGTGAGCGAGGGGAACAGCTCCAGGGCCTTCGGGCAGGCTTCGTTTCTCGGGCAGTGGCGAGCGGGACTGATGTTGTTCTCGTTCTCTGCGTCTATGTCGTTGCAGTCATCATCGTGAGCATCGCCTGGGATCTCTGTTTTTCGAAGTCGATTTCGGTTGCGGCTCCCCCGCATTGGTTGAATGAACTGTTGGTGTGGATCCTTCTCGTCGTATACTTGACAGCCGGTTGGTCGTCCACCGGACGCACACTTGGGAAGCAGATGATGGGCTTACGAGTCGTCCGTTCGGATGGGCGTCCGCTTCGGTTCTTGCGAGCGCTGTTTCGAGCCGCTCCTCTGCGCAACATTCTTCCCGGTGCTTCTGCTGGCCTTGGTGAACCGCCGAAATCGAGGTCTCGAAGACGTCGCCTTTCGGACGGTGGTCATCTACGACTGGCGCCCAAAAAGCTCCAAACACCGGCGGGCCCGTCCAAAGACGCCCAACCAATGGCCCAACCAATGATTGAGGCCCGCCCGTCAGCAGTTCCGATTGTACGCTCCTGACGAGGTCGTCGCCCCTCCCTACCGCTTGTTCTGACGGGGGATCGCCACCTCTTGCAGGAGCAGGTTGATGGTGGCGGCCACCGGGATGGCGATGAGTGCGCCCACCAGTCCGAGCAGCGTGCCCCCGATCAGCGTGGCGATGATGGTGATGCCCGGGGTGATGCGCACCGTGTGCTTCATCACACGGGGATTGAGGAGGTAGTCCTCCAAGAACCGGTAGATCACGTAGAAGGCGAGCGTGGCGATGGCCACGGGAAGTCCCTTGGTGAGCGCGACCAGTGTGACCACGGCACCGGCGATCGTCGACCCGACCATGGGGATGAGGTCGAAGAGGCCGACGAAAAGAGCCAGGAGCAACGGGTAGGGGACCCCGAAGATCACCAGCCAGACGTAGGTGCCGGCCGCGGCAACCAGCGACGTCAACAGGTTGCCGAGCATGTACCCGCCGACACGGTCGAACACCTCATCGGTCAACAGCTCGACCCGTTGACGGCGCGACATCGGGATCAATGAGAGCCAGAGTCGCTTGACGCCGGGCAGCGCAATCAGAAAATAGATGGTCAGTGCGATGAGGCTGACGGTCCCGACGCCGATCGAGAGCAGGTCTTTTCCGGCGGTCGCCAACACGCCACTCGGGAGCTTGAGCTTCGACGTGCCCTTCAGGTAGCTCTGGAGATGGAACTTGAGGACCAGCTTGCCCGCCCATCCCTTGCCGGCGATGAGCTCCTTCTTGTAGTGCGGATAGTTCGACACCAGGCTCTGTACTTCATGGGAGGTGGGCGGCACGGCGACCACAATGAAGAGCGCAAGGAGGAGAGCAAAGCCGAGGGTCACCAAGCCGGCCGCCACGCCACGCGAGAGCCCCCGCTTGGTGCAGAACTCAATGATGGGATTCAAGCCGATGGCGATGAACAGGGCCACGCCGATGATGAGCAGGACCCCCGAGACCTCGACGACGCCTCGCCCGATCACGTAGGCGATCCCCACGCCGAACGCCCCCATCAGTCCGATCAGGAACGGGCTGCGTCGATCGAACGCCTTTCCGGCGAAGCCGAAGAACCGGTCGTTGTCGGCGACCTCCTGCCGGGCTGAGATCGGGAGGACCAGCCCGGCAGGAGGCGGTGCCTGCTCGTCGGTGGTCAGGAGATCGTCACCGCTATCCACGGTTGTTACCTTTCCCATCGGCGGCGTTTCCACACGGCATTGCACACGTGGGTTGAAGGGTTCGTCCGGCGGCCGGCGCCACGTCCGAGCTGTTTCAGCCCATTCGAGCTGTTTCGGGCCATCCGGGCCGGGTAGATAAGGTGCGCAAAGGAGGCCGGATGTCCGAAATTGGCGCGTTTCTGTCCAGTGAGGAACACGATCCACGGGCCCTGGTCACCCAGGCCAGGATGGCCGAAGAGGCGGGAATGCGCTCGGTCTTCATCTCTGACCATTTCCATCCGTGGATCGACCGCCAGGGTCAGAGTCCGTTCGTCTGGGGGGTGATCGGGGCGATCAGCGCGTCAACCGGTCACAAGGTGACCACGGGGGTGACCTGTCCCACGGTCCGGATCCATCCGGCCATCCTCGCCCAGGCCGCGGCGACGGCGCAGAGCCTCTTGAACGGGAGGTTCGTCTTCGGAGTGGGCTCCGGCGAGGCACTCAACGAGCACATTCTCGGTCATCGCTGGCCGTCGGTCGAGGTGCGGCACATGATGCTCGAAGAGGCCATGGAGGTCATCCGAGCCCTGTGGAGCGGTGAGCTGGTCAACCATCACGGCACCTTCTACACGGTGGAGAATGCCCGGCTGTACTCGCTGCCGGACAGCCCCCCGCCCATCGCTGTGTCGGCCTTCGGGCCGAAGGCCGCTCGACTGGCGGCCCGCGTGGGGGAGGGATTCATCACGGTCCATCCGGACAGGGATCTTCTGGCGACCTACCGGCAGCACGGTGGCGCTGGGCCCTCCATCGGCGCGCTCAAGGTCTGTTGGGACGAGGACGAGAACCGGGCCCGCCGGCTCGCCCACTCGCTGTGGCCGACGGAGTGCCTCGACGGTCAGCTCAGCCAGGAGCTTCCCATGCCCTCACACTTCGAGGCGGCAACGGCGAATGTCACCGAGGACATGGTGGCTGACGTCATCACCTGCGGCCCCGATCCCGAGCGACACGTCAAGGCGATCTCCGCCTACCTCGATGCCGGTTTCGACGAGGTCTACGTGAACCAGATCGGTCCGGATCAGGAAGGCTTCTTCGACTTCTTCTCCCGAGAGCTCCGTCCCCGCCTGCAATGAACTCCCGCAGGCGCAGCGTGAGGGGTCGCCCACCGGGGCTCGTCCCCGATGCCGCGGGGCGGGTGCTCTTCGGGGTCCTTCTTCCGCTGTGGGCCCTGCCCGGCCTCGTGGACTGGTGGTTTCACCGCCGATCCGATATCCAAGAGCCGAAGAACGGTGGGGTCCGTGAGTCACTCCTTCACCTCGTCATGCTGGGTGAAGGCGCACCCTCCCTCGGCCTGGCGCTGTGGGCCGAGATCAACCCTCTCGTCCTCACCCTGATGTCGGGCGTGGCCATCCTCCACGAGGCCACGGTCACACGGGACCTGGCCATCGCTTCCGAGAGCGATCGCCGGGTGACGCCCGGGGAACAGCAGGTGCATAGCTTCTTGGAGACGATCCCGTTCCTGCTCGTCCTGCTCTCGGCCCTTCACGCGCAGCCCGGCATGAGAGACCTGCCGGCCAATGCGCGTTGGGTCTTGCGGTCCAAGGCCCAACCGCTGCCCCGACGCTACGTCGCCGGTGTGGTGCTGCTCGGCGCCCTGTTGGGCGCCCTGCCCCACACCGAGGAGCTCATCCGGTGCATCCGGACCGCCTCCTCACCGCCCTCCTCACGACAGGGAGGCGATCGGTGAGCCGGTCCACGAACCGACTCCGAGCTCAGCTCCGGTGTCGTCTGTCCCGCTGACCAGGCGGTCCACGAAGGCCAGCTTGCGAACGACCGTCGCGCTGAGGACGAACGGGTAGAGGTCCTTGTGGCCCATGGACCGGTTGACCTGGTTGAGGGCGCAGGACAGCTCGAGCCATAGGTCGATGACCTGGCCGAACGTCGTGCTGCCGTAGGGGCGGGTCGCCCGGCCAGGTGACCTCTGCGTGTGCCGCACGCCCGGCCCGGCGTCTGTCGTGAGACCGAAGCTCTCGGCCGTCTGGAGCGTGTCGAGGATGTGCAGATAGTGCGCGAACGTCTCGGCCCAGTCTTCGAACGGGTGCATCGTGGCATAGCGGCTGATGTGGTCCGGCTGCCATGACGTGTCACTGCGGTGCGAGTTCTCGTAGTGCCGCTGCATGGCCTCGCCGTAGTCGGCTCGGTCGTCGCCGAACAGGTCCCGGCACTCGTCGAGCAGGTCGGGCCGGTTGACCAGGATCGGCCAGTAGAAGTGCCCGATCTCGTGGCGGAAGTGGCCGAGCACGGTGCGATAGGGCTCGCTCATCTGCAGGCGGAGGTGCTCGCGGTGCTCGCTGTCGGCTTCGGCCAGATCGAGCGTGATCACGCCATCGTCGTGCCCGGTGACCACCCGCACCTCGGCGCTGGAGAGCAGGTCGAAGGCGACGCCGCTGCCGGTCGCATCGTCGCGGGCGAAGAGGGGAAGGCCCACTTCGGCCAGCTGAAAGACGAGCCGCCGCTTGGCCGACTCGGCGCGCAGCAACTCGGCCAACCCCTCGACGTCGCCGTCACGGGGACGTGTACGGGTCAGCACGCAGGACTCGCACAGACCGCCGATCTCCGGCGCCACCAGCCAGTTACAGCCCGTCAGCGCGGCGGTCGCGCAGCGCCGCCACGACCGCTCGGGCCTCGAGATCTCGACGAGGTCGCTCGGGCCGGACGAGGCCAGGGCCACGAGCTCACGGCGCTCGTGGACGTAGCCCAGGGGTGCTTGGCAGGCCAGGCACAGATCGTTCTCGAAGAAGACGATCTGACCACAGTTGTCGCAGGTGAAGGCGCGCACGCGGCTCCGTTGTGCTGCCCGACCGATTGGTCAGGCGTTGGCGGCGCGCGCCTTGTCCTGCGTTGCCGTGTCGCTGGCCGTGCTGGAGCTCGTCTTGGCGGAGTTCGTCTTGACTCCAACCTTGTCGGCCACCTTGTCGGCCACAGAGTCTGTGGCGTCGGAGATCCGGTCCAGGGTGCCCCCGGCGATGTCGGTCACCTTGCCGACGGTCTCCTGGCTCACCGCGTCGGCCTTGTCGGACACCGTGCTGGCCAGCTGCTGGAACTCGCGCCGGTCGGCCAGGTCCCGCACCATGGTGCGGAGACGCTCATAGGGCTCGCGCCCGGCCCTCGAGCCCAGCACGAAGCCGACTCCCAACCCGAAAAGTACCAAGAACTTCTTCATTTTCATGCCTCCGGCCTGATCAATGTGTGCCCTATTCCTACCCCGAGTGGAACGAATCAAACGGGACGCCGACCGCCGGGCGTGCGCCCAGCTCAGGTGGTGGTATGGGCAATCGATGCCACGAGATGGTCCGGCACGGTGTCGTAGTGATCGTACTCCACGCTGAACGAGCCCCGTCCACCGGTGAGGGCACGCAGGTCAACGGCGTAGCGGGTGAGCTCGGCCGCCGGGGCGAAGGCGATCACCGTCTGGAACCCGTTCTCCGCCTGGTCGGTGCCGACGATGCGCGCCCGGCGGGAGTGCAGGTCGCCGAGCACGTCACCTTGGCAGTCGGCGGGGATCGTCACCTCCACCCTCGAGACCGGTTCGAGCAGGATGGGCCCGGCCTCGGCCATGGCCTGGCGGACGGCCAAGGCGGCCGCCATCTTGAAGCTCACCTCGTTGGAGTCGACGGAGTGGGCCTTGCCGTCGTCCACGGTCACGGCGATGTCGACGACCGGGTAGCCGAACACCCCTCCGCTGGACATGGTCTCGATCACGCCCTTCTCGACCGCCGGGATGTACTGGCGCGGTATGGCGCCACCGACCACCTCGTCGTGGAAGGCGAACCCCTCACCGCGCGGCAGGGGCTCCAACCGGAGGTGGCAGACCCCGAACTGGCCGTGGCCTCCCGACTGCTTCTTGTGCTTCCCTTCCGCCTGGGCCGGGCCGGTGATCGTCTCGCGGTAGGCGATCCGCAGGTCCTCGCGTTGGACGTGGACGTTGCACTTGCGCTCCAGGCGCTCGAGGGTGACCGCCAGATGCACCTCGCCGCTGACACCGAGGATGGTCTGGTGGGTCTCGTCGTCACGGCTCACCGAGAGCGCCGGGTCCTCGTCGCACAGCCGCTGGAGGGCCGACATGAGCTTGTCGTCGTCGGCGCGGGTGGCCGGCTTGACCGCCACGCGCAGGGCGGGAGTGGGGAGGTCGGGCGGGGGGATGACGACCGGCTGGCCCTTGGGGGCCAGGGTGTCGCCGGTACGGGTCCCGTTCAAGCGGGGGATGGCGACGAAGTCGCCGGCCACGACCGCGCCGGCGGGTGTCGTGGCCCGGCCCGAGAGGGCCTGCAGGGCGTGGAGCCTCTCCTCCTCACGGGTGCGCGTGTTGACGAGCACGGTGTCCGGGGTGAGGGTCCCCGAGACCACCTTGCACAGCGACATCTTCCCCGTGTGGCTGTCGGTGAAGGTCTTGGTCACTGTGAGCAGCACGTCGGCATCGGCGTCGCAGGGGATCTCGGTGGTCGTCGACCCCGCCTGCACGGTGATCGGCGGGACGGAGCTGGGCTCGGGGCACAGCTCCTCTATCAAGCGGGCCAAGCGGTCCACGCCGACGCCGGTCAGCCCCGAACAGCACAGCACCGGGAAGACGGCGCCCGAGGCGACGCCGCCGGCCAGGCTCTTCTCCAGCTCCCCGTAGTCGATCTCCTCGCCGCCCAGGTAGCGTTCCATGAGCCCGTCGTCGCCCACCACGATGCCCTCGACCAGCTGCTCGTGGACCGCGTGCTCCTCGTCCACCAGATCGTCGGGGATGGGGCCTTCGCGGCCGACCGGCGGGACGGTCCCGTCGACGGGGGTGTTGGGGGCGGGGGTGGTGTAGTGGGTGGCCGTGTCCCCCAACAGATCGATCACCCCGTGAAAGTCGGCATCGGACCCGATGGGCAGCTCTATCGGCGCCACGCCGGCTCCGAAGGCGGCGCGGATCTCGCCCAGGGTGCGGTCGAAGTCGGACCGATCGCGGTCGAGCTTGTTGATGACGATCACCCGGGGGAGGCCCTGCTTGGCCGCCGCTCGCCAGGCGTCCTGGGTCTGGGCCTGCACGCCGTCGGTGGCGCTGACCACCACCACGGCCAGGTCGCTGCGGGCCAGCGCGGCCAGCATCTCCGAGGCGAAGTCGGCGTAGCCGGGCGTATCGAACAGGTTCACCTTCACGCCGTTGACGGTGAACGGGGCGAGGGCGGTGGAGATGGACAGCTGCCGGGAGATCTCCTCAGGCTCGAAGTCGCAGGTGGTGGTGCCTTTTTCCACCGAACCCCGGCGAGGGATGGTGCCGGTGGCCGCCAGCAGCGCCTCGGCCAGAGTCGTCTTCCCGGCGCCGTGGTGGCCGACGAGAGCGACATTTCGGATTGCGGTCGGGTTCTGTGGCACCTAATCCCTCCGTCCGTAGGGCTACTGCGCGGTGTGGTGGTTCTGTGGCACCGAGTGTACGACGGCGTGCGCCGCCCTGCTCGGGGGACCCGGTGGCCGGCCGGGTCCCCTCTGACGCGCGGTGTCAGGGGCCGTGGGTCAGTCTCGGGGCGTGGCGGTGGCGCTCTGACCGGGCCCTCAGCACGCCACCGCGGTGCACGAGCGTGATCCGGTCGTCCAGGGCGTACGGACGATGACGCTGGCGCTGCCCACGTGCCGGGTCCGGCGCCCCGGTGAGGTGCTCCAGATGTCGGTGGCGAAGACCCCGATGCCCTCGGGGGTGAATCCTCCGTGCCACTCGGAGAGCTGCGCGCGGCGATCACGGCTACGGACCCTCCGGCAGTCGCGCGCGACACGGACGCACATGCCCTCGCGCACTTCCTCCTCCGAGGGGAGGTGGTCGCACTCCCAGGTGTAGACACCGCGCAGACCCCCGAAGGCGGTCGTGAACATCTCCCCGTCGAACTGTGGCGTCGCAACGGCCTCCCACTCCGTCGGCGTCCCGTGACTTCTGTCGCTCGCTGTGGCCACCTTCATCTCTGCCTCCTCCATCGGAAGCCGTCGTTCGGCTCCCGAGTGCAGTGTGCGACGCCGTTCTGTCACCACACCTAGCCCGGATGTTTCACTAAGCACCGCACCGGAGTGGTGATTGGCTTTTATCGATGCCCGGATCACCGACTCCGTGTCCGTGACCGCAGTGCGAGTCTGTGTGTTGACGGATTTGGCACGCGTGGGAGGTCGAAATCTTCGCGAGTTTGTCCTCCGTAGGCGTGACGAATCACACTGAGGCCAGCCCTGGTTTTCTCGGCGACGGTGCGAGCGAGTCAGGTGGCGAAGGACAGCGTGTGCAACTTCTCGAATGCTTCCGCCAGTTGTCGTCCCCACGGCCACTCGCTTTGGATGTGCAATGTGGCCGTGCGTCCGGTGGTCGTAATCCGTCCCGCTGCGTGCAGCAGCATGTAGCGCAGGCGCTTGGGCTCGGCGGTGGCGATGTCCCCGTCGAGGACGAGGCCCTGAGCGAAGGCCATCAGATCCTGGGCCATGAGCACGAGTTCCACCCAGCAGGCGTTGTTGGCGAAGGCGGGGAATGGGAGATTTCTCAGACCGGTGTCCTTGGCGCTGCGAATCCGGTCCTCGATCCGGGCATGGCCCCGGTGTCGGGCCTCCAGATAGACGATGTCAGGGTCGGCCGAGTCGCACAAAAACACCTGGTGGCGATAGCCCTGGGGGTCGAAGAGGTTGAAGGTGGCGCCCGGGTGCGGTAGCTCGCGGCGCACGATCATGCGTGTCCCCACCGGCCACGTCGAGAGGTCGACCGCCTCGGTCAGCTCGGCCACCTGGGCCTCCTCGCGCACCTCCATGTCCTGGGTCATGGCCTCCATCCACGCTGATTCGGGCAGCTCGCAGATGGCGAGGCGCACCTCCTCGCGTACCCGGAAGCCGACTGAGAACTCGATCCCGTGGTTCCGAAGGGCATCGACAAAGGCATGGCTGGACCCAGCCGAGTCGGCCCGCACGAGCATGGCCACGCCATCTGTCCCATCGGGATTCACCGGCAGCTGGGCCAGGGCCAACTCGAGCAGGGCGACGTGGTCAGCCGGGTTGTGGGGGGCAGCATTGCCCGGGCGCAAGATGGCCGCCAGAGCCTCTCCAGTGGCGTCGAGGTAACAAAGAAGGGGTGAGAACCCGAACCCTCGCTTGTAGGTGGGAGCTGCACTCTCCTTCTCGGAGTGCGAGTCCACCAAGGTGGCGTCGAAGTCCAAGATGAGCGGATGCACGTCGGCGGTGGGATCGAGCCCCGCCGCCCAGGCGGCCGCTCGGGCCTGGGCCCGGGCCCCCCGGATGGCGTCGAGTCGCTCCGCGTCGACGGTCTCCACCACCCGTGAGGCCGTGGGTGTGGACGCCACGGCGCCGAAAAGCGACGGCTGGTTGCGCAACACGGCCAGATCCGACAGACAGTCACCACCGTCGGCGATTGTCACGGCCAGGTCGACGAGCACCTGGCCCGGATCGTGGCGGCGCCTTCGGCGCACCGTCGGAGCCAAGGCCTCGCTCATGGCCGCGGCAAGACCGGTGGCCTCGGCCATTTCCGCCAGCAGTCGGGATCCGGCGTGGGCTGCCACTCCCTTGCCGTCAGAGGTTACCTTCAACGCCGGAAGTCGCTTGCTACGCTTCATCTTGGAAGTGCCCTTCTAGTTTGGTCTCTTGGTGGTTCGCAGCTCCAAGTTTTCCAAACAGGAAGGGCATTTCCGCGCACCCCTGTAGGTGATCAGCGGTGCTTAGTGAAACATCCGGGCTAGGTGCTCCCGAGCGCGCACTGTGAGTTCTCGGCTGCGCATCCGGGGACGGCTGATGCCCGTTCGGTTCCTAGGGCTGTGCCGAGGAGACGTGCACGTAGCCCCACGGCACCGGTGCGCCGACGGAGGCGGCCCGCGGGGGTGGGGGAGTGGGCGGGGCGAACGGGAACCGTGCCGTCCAGCGCCAGGTGGCATCGAAGCCGATGGCGAGCGCCTCGTAGTCCTCCAACGCGGCGACCATCGGCAGAGCGTCGTCTCCGGCCACGGCCAGCGCGGTGGCGAGGGCGTCGGCCAGGCCGAGATCGGGGCCGGTGACGCTGGCCGAGGCCAGACGCGTCGCCGACCGCCGGGTGTGCGGATCGACGAGGTGTGCACCACGCTCGTAGGTGCCGGACGTGGCGATGGCTCCGGTGAGCTCGACCACGCAGGCGAGTCGCCCCGGTGACGATGGGTCGACGATGCCGATCCGGAAGGGGGTGGCATCCTCGGGGCCGCCGAAGCCGGCGATATCGCCCGCGGCGTTCACCAGTGCGCCCGACATCCGGTCCGACGCCAGCGCCTCCAGTGCCCGCTGCGCCGCCCACCCCTTCACCAGGCCCGTCGGGTCGACTCCTCCCGGCATGGCCCACGGATCGAACCACCCGTGGGAGATCTCCCGGGCCGTCCGGCAGAGTGCCAGGACCTCGGCCACCTGGTCGGGCGCCTCTCCGAGGGCGATCTCGCCCCGGCGCAGCCGACTCAGGGGGCTCTCGTCCTTCCAGGTGCTGAACATCTCGTCGGCCTCGTGGAGGATGGCCCGGGCCCGGTCAATGGCGTCGTCTTCCTCGTCGTCCCGCCGACCGTCGCCGCCGTACAGGTCGATGGTCACCACGGTGCCCATGACGTGCTCCTCGTGGTGCCGGTGCCGTGTACCAGCCCGAGGGCCGCCGGGCACCGGCACTAGAGGCCGAGCTTCTTGAGCGCGGACTGCAGCGAGCTCTCGAAGGCGCCGCTGGTGAAGCTGGCGCCCGACACCCCTTGGATGTTGGCGCTCTGTGCCTGAAGGGCCTGCTGCTCGAGGATCGGAATCGACTGCTGGTCGATCGACTGGGAGCGGAAGTCCCCCCCGTCGTCGAGGGAGGCGATCCCGACCTTGGTGATCCTTCTCCCCGAGGCGGTGACCGATACGGACAAGGATCCGTAGGTGTAGTTGACGGTGTCGCCCGTGGCGGTGCGTGTCGTCACGGGGGTGGTCGTCGCGGGGGTGGTCGTCGGGGGCGTGGTCGACGAGGGGCTGGCCGGGGCGGTGTGGGAAGGGATGGTCGTCGATCCCGCCGGCGGCGGCGCGCCGGCCACGCTCGACGGCGAGGAGCCCTCGGTCGTAGAGGTCCCCGACGCAGAGCCCAGCGTGAGGGATGCCGACCGGGTGTGGAAGGTCAGCACCCCGACGAGTCCGGCAACCGTGGCGCCGATCACGATCGGTGCCCGTCTCATGGGCTCTTGGTCGTCGGGGCGGACATGGAGGTGGGCTCGCTCGGCACCCTAGAACGCGAAGGCTTCTTCATGGATCCGCCCCGCTGGCAGCCCGATCCGGCGCGCCGCGGCGACGATGGCGTCGCTGAAGCCGTTCGGCCCGCAGACGAAGAGGTCCCGGTCGGCGAGGTCGGGCACCAGCCATCGCAGCAGCCGATCGTCGAGCTGCACCTCGCGGCGCGTGCCGATGACCTCGTGGTAGTGGCCGTGACGGTGCTCCACGAGTGACATGAGTTCGTCGCGGTGCACGATGTCCTCTGCGGCCGATGCCCGGACGATGAGCGTGACGTCAACCGATGCGGGCAGGTCCTCGAGCAGGGCGCGCAGGGGGGTGATGCCCACGCCCGCCCCGATCAGCGCCACCCGGTCATAGGTGCGCACGTGATGCGTGAAGGCGCCGTAGGGGCCTTCGATCGCCACGCGGGTCCCGGGCTTGAGTGCCCGGATCGCCCGGCTCTGGTCGCCCGCCCCCTTGATGGTCATCCGGAGGTAGGGCGGCTGGGGGAGGGCGGAGAGGGAGTAGGGGTGGGCGTGCCACCACAGCTCCTTGGTGAGGAACCGCCACCGGAAGAACTGGCCGCCCGAGACGGCGAGGCGATCGAGCCGCCGCCCCGAGCAGATGACCGAGAAGATGCCCGGCGCCTCCTCGCGCACCGTCGCCACCCGGAGCTGATGGCGCAGGCTGCGGACGACCGGTCCGACGAACCGGAACAGGATGACGACCCCTGCGGTCGAGGCCCAGACGGCGATCCACACCGCCTTGGTGAGCGGGTGGCCGACGAAGGACCCGCCGGTGGTGATCTGGTGGGCGAACGCCAGTGCCAGCCCGAGGTAGGTGTAGAGGTGGACGATCCACCAGGTCTCGTACTTGAGGTGCTTGCGAGCCAACTTGACCGAGGTGATCCCCGCCATCACCAAGAGGCAGAAGCCGACCGTGGCGGCCAGGAGGTCGGGATAGGAGGTGATGAAGAGCCAGAGCTGGCGGAGCACGCCCTCCTTCGCCGACTGCGCGTAGCCGAGCGTGATGAGCACGACGTGGGTGGCGATCAGCGCCAGCGCCCACGGTGCGATCCGCCGGTGCCAACGGAGGAGCCGGTCCTGCCCGACCGCTCGCTCGAGCCAGGGCAGCCGGGCGATGAGCACCAGCATGACCAGGATCAGGTACGCGCCGCTGAACCCGGCCAGACGCCCCCCGGCGATGAGCCAACCCCCCGGGGCGGCCAGCGAACCACGGGTCTCGCCGGTGACGACCAGACCGAGGGTGACGCCCAGGCCGAGACCGGCCAGTCCGGCCAGGGCGTCGGCGAACCCGGGCCTCGGTGCGTGTCCCGGACGGGGCCGGCGTCGGGCTGCTCTCGTCGTCGTGGCGTCCAGGTCGGAGACCATTACCGGGTGATTCTCGCGTGCCGATGTGCGCAGTGGTGTGGCACGCCCTGTCCTGCCCGTTCGCGTCGCCCAGCTGCACCCTCGCGGCCCGCTGGGGCTCCGCTACGCCGAATGGACCCCTTGGTCTTCCTTCTCTTGATCCTCTTTCGAGTCCTCTTGATCCTCTTTCGAGTCGTCCGACTGACGCTTCGGCGACGAGAGCCACTCGCTCTGGGTCATGGCCGGCGTGGTGAAATCGACCGAGACCTGCTGCTCGGGACGGCGCTGGTTCTGTGTGGCCTGCCGAGCGAGCGATCGCTGATCGGCCTCGGTGAGGGGCGGTTGGACCATGCCGCGGGGCCAGAGATGTTCGGCCAGGACGGTATTGAGCTCGGCGGCGTAGATGGTGATCTCACAGCTGAGGTAGATCCAGGCCACCAGCCCCAACACCGCGGCGAACACACCGTAGGTGACGCTGTCGTTCTTGACGTCGTGACCGATCAGGTAGCCCCCTACCGCTTGCAGGACGGTCCACCCCACGCCGCCGAGCACCGCGCCCGCCCACAGCTGACGGGTGGGCACCACCTTGGGCGTCAGAACCCTGAACGCCCCGAGGTAGACGGCGATGTTGACCAGGACCGCCAACGCCACGCTCAGCACCCCGAGCCAGACGTTGTGGCGCCCGAAGGTGGCGAAACTGGCGAGGCCGGTCGTCACGATGAGGCCTACCCCGAGCACGACGAGAAAGGCGAAGCCGCGGCCCAGGCGCGAGAGGTAGTTCGGTCGATCGGGCCCCACGAGATTCCAGATCTGGGACATGGAGAACAGTCCGGACTGCGCCAGTCCCGTCGAACCCCACAGAAGACCGAGGAGCCCCACGATGAGTCCGATCACCGAGCTGCGGTGCAGCCCATGGATGTTGTTTCCGAGCTGGGTGCCGACCACGGGGAACTCGCGCAGCGTCGAGTGCAGCACGGCGGTGCGGGCCGAGGTGTCGTGCGCCAGCACGATGTCGAGCACCGTGACCAGCAACAAGAGGAGGGGGAAGACGCAGAGGAAGGCGGTGAAGGCCAGGTTGGCGACGAGGACGCCCGCGTTGTCGTCGCCGAACTTCTTCATGACGCCGAAGACCAAGGCGGCTGGACCGAATCGTTGCTGCGCGGCATCGATCCGTCGAAAGATCTTTTCAATAGGGTTCACCGCGGTCTCCTCCGGGGAGTCCTCTGTCAGTTACCCGAACATGGCCGGGTCCAACCGATCGGCGTGGATGGAAGGGTCGCCGGTTCCTCGGCCCCATCGTGTCACGGCCGCCGCCGCCGGCGGTCGATCCCTCCGACCCGCAATGGCAGTTGCGAAGAGGCTACAGCTCACGTTGTGCAAGTTGTGTCCGCGACTTGACGTCGAGTTTCCGAAAAGCCTTGGTGAGGTGATACTCGACCGTACTGGGGCTGATGAAGAGTTGAGCAGCGATCTCTCGGTTGGTATTTCCCTTCGCGGCGAGGCGGGCGACTTGTGACTCTTGCGGGGTGAGTTGGTTGAGCGTCTGCACATTTCGTTTCCGCGCCGTTTCGCCGCTTGCCAGCAGCTCAACCCCTGCTCGCTCGGCGAATGCCTCCATTCCAAAGCCGGTGAACATTTCGTGAGCGATCCGCAACTCGTGACGAGCGTCCAGGCGACGACGCTGACGTCGGAGCCACTCGCCGTAAAGGAGGTGAGCACGGGCCAGATCCACAGCGACTCGCGTGCGCGCGAGCCGTTCGATAGCTTCGACGTAGAGGTCCTCGGCGTGAAGATCATCCGCGAGGAGTGCGTGCGAGCGGGCGGCGATCCCCAAGGCCCACTCGGTCCCGCTTGCACTGCTCCTGTCCGTCAGGTGTCGATCGGTCTCGGCGGCAAGGTCGAAAGCCCCAACTCGCACTGCCGCCTCAATCAACTCAGGCATCGCCCAGTTCGACGTGACGAGCTCGGTGTGACCAACCACCCGGCACGCTGCCGCCAATGCCTCCGCGTACCGTCCGAGCCCGTTGTAGAGAACGGACTCCGCCCGGTCCATGAACGACAGACCTGCCCCCTCTCCGCGCCCCATCAGCTCGGAGCGAGCCGAATCGAACAGTTGTCTCGCTTCGACCTCGCGGCCACGCATCGCAGCGAGGCTCACCTCGTGGTAGGGCGCGAGGTGGCTTCCGGTCAGCTCCGTTGCCTCTCGGAGGGCCTCCTGGTCAGATGCCGCCAGTGCCAGCTCGCCTGCGAGTACATGCATCTGGCCCCGGTGACTAAGGGCGATCGGCTGTTCGCTGAGCGCTCCGGTCTCGCGGACCAGTCGAAGGTGGAGGTCTGCCAGTCGCTCCCAACCTTCGTCGTCCCAAAGGTGTTGTGTTGCGACGGTCGCTCCCCACAGCCAGCGCAGCTGCTCAGTCGGCGACATATCGCTCTCAATGGCGCGCTGCGCCTGGCGCAGAGTCGGCACCGCAGCGCCATAGTTGTCGCAGAGAATCGCAACCAAACCGTCGAGCAGCAGGTCCGGTCCGCGTGGATTCCGCGCTCGTGGTGCAGAGCGTGCAGCTTCTGCTATCTCGTGCGGGGTTGCGCCCGGCCCGGCTAACGGCCCAGCGAAGATGGCCGCCGTCAGCGATTCCAGATACGTCTCTCGGGCCAGCTCAGGATCGATCTTTCGGAGTCGTTCGGCGGCGTTGAGCAGCAGTGTTGCGGCGTCGCCGCCACGCGTCTCGAGGAACGCAATCTGGCCGCGGAGCAGACCCGCCCTCGCCTGCTCGGACTCACTGAGAACTCCTGCCTCAGCCGTTGCGACCAAGCGTACCGCGTCGTCCAGTGCACCGGCTTGTACCTTTGCCTGGGCCGCCGCGAGCGCACGCCCCGACCGGTGTGACTCCCGGGGCGTCAACGCCGTGGCTCGTTCCAGGAACGCCGCGGCGGCCGCGTAACCACCGCGCGCTTGCGCCCGGGCTGCCGACTCCTCCAGCTCCGCGGCAACCTCCTCATCGGGCTTCTGGGCCGCCTGCGCCCGGTGCCAGGCTCGACGATCCGGATCGAGTCCCGGATCGGTCGCCTCCGCCAGCGCGCGGTGTGTCTCGCGTCGTTCGTTCGGGGTGGCTGCCCGGTAGACAGCCGAACGAACCAGCGGATGACGGAACACCACCCGTGGGTCAAGAACCAACAAGTCCTCAGACTCAATCGTGTCGGCAGCCGACTCTGCGATTCCAAGTCGCTGCACCGCGCGCCATACGAGTGCCGGATCCCCGACCGGATCGGCCGCCGCCACGAGCAATAAGCGACGGGCATCGTCTGGAAGGGTGGTCAACCGACGCCTGAAGCTTTCCTCGATGCTGGCAGACAGGGGCAGCTCGGCCGGCAGGCCAAATCCGCCCGCCAGCTCGGTCGGCGTGAGCCCCCTCGGCAACTCCAGCAGCGCGAGTGGGTTTCCACGCGTCTCGGCAACGACCCTCTCCAAGACGGGCTCATCGAGCGGAGCCGGCAAGACCGACTCCAACAGCGCCCGCGCATCTCGATGCCCCAAGGGCGGGATGAAAAGTTCCGGTAGGCCGCGTAGAGCCTCGTCGACCTGGCGCGTCGCGAATACGAGGACGATCTGCTCCGCCAGCAGACGGCGAGCCACGAACGCAAGAGCCCGCGCCGACGCGTGGTCCAGCCAATGTGCGTCATCCACAACAGCGAGGAGAGGCCGTTTCTCGGCCGCCTCGGACAAGAGGCCGAGGACCGCCACACCGACCAAGAACGGATCTGGCGCCGACCCGCCACTGAGTCCAAACGCGACGCCGAGCGCTTCGTGCTGGGGTTGCGGGAGGCGGTCCAAAAGGTCGAGGAACGGGGAACACAGCTGCAGAAGCGCCGCGAACGGGAGCTCCATCTCCGCTTCGACGCCGGCCGTCCTGGCGACCAGATACTCCCGCCCCGCTTCAATTGCGTACTCGAGCAGAGCGGTTTTGCCGACACCTGCTTCACCGTGCACGACCAACACGCCGCCGCGCCTCCCGGTGAGTAACCGGTCGAGGATCTCACGCTCGCGTTCACGGCCGAACAACTGTCCTCCTGACGAAGACCGGACGAAACATACCTCACACCCGCTTTTCGACCGACATCATGGCTGAGAGCGGCGTTCGGGGCACGCCTAAGGATGTCCATGACTAGGGATTCCGGGATTCGAACTCACCGCAGTGGCGTTACGGTCTCAAGGACAGTGACTACAGGGGCGAGTCCTCGGCGGCCGGGCACGACAGGGGGGTCATTCGCCGGCGCGCCGGCCCGGAGCCGACGCCGATCGCTCCCAGAGTCAGCGAGCAGGGCTACTACGTCGGGCGGGTCGAGGGGAACCTCTACCGAATCACGGACGGAACGTACCAGTGTGCCTTCATGACGACGTCCGACGGCGTCGTCTTATTCGACGCGCCTGCCACCATCGGTCACAACATCCAGCGTGCCATGGATGAGATTGCCATGGCCAATGGCGTAAGCAACAAGGTGACCCACCTGATCTACTCGCATCACCACGCCGATCACGCCGGGGCATCCTCGCTGTTTGACCGGAACATCACTCGCATCGGGCACGAGGAGACGCGAAAGCTTCTGCTGCGTGACGACGACCCCGCAAGGCCCGCACCAGAAGAAACCTTCCAGGACCGCTGCGCCCTCGAGATCGGGGGCGAGCGCATCGAGCTGGCCTGGCACGGCTCCAATCATTCGCCGGACAACATCTTTATCCATCTGCCCGGGGCATGCTGCGCTCATGCTCGTCGACATCGTGAACCCAGGTTGGGCGGCGGTCTGCCAAAGCAACCTGGCCGACGACGTACCGGGCTACATCGGGGCCGCGGACTACGCGCTCACCTACCCGTGGAAGTACTTCATTGGCGGTCATATGGGCCGGCTTGGGACGCGCGACGACGTTGCAACGCACCGGCAGTACATGGCCGACATCGGGGACAGCTCACGAAAGGCGCTGGACACCATCGATCCCACACCCTATTTCGTCAAGCACGGCGAGAACACCTGGGCCGCGATGAGGGAGTATCTGCACGCGATGACAGCCGCCGCCGCGGCGCCGGTCATCGAGAAGTACTCGGGCATTCTTGCGGCCGTCGAGATCTTCACTCCCGTTACCACGTTCCACGTCATGCAATCGATTCGCCTCGACCTTGGCTACGCGTCGCGGGTTCATCCGTGAGTCTCGGCGAGACAGGAGGGTCAGCTCGGACACGTACGGGCCAGCAGCCGACTAGGGGTTTCCTGGATGCGAGCCCGTCCGGGCCGGCAAAAGATGTGGAGGCCACCTCCCAGGACATTCGATGCGAAAGGAAGCAGGCCCATGCCCGACGACTCAGTAGGTGACTCTGGCTCCTCGATCGACAACCGCCATCTTCTGCTGGTCGGTGCCGGGCCGGGTCTTGGAATGGCCGTGGCTCGTCGCTTCGCCGACGGCGGCTATCGAGTGACCTTGGTGGCTCGCAGCACGGACGGACTCGGCCATCTCGCTGACAGCCTGGCTGACACCGGAGCCCAGATTGACACGATCGCGGCAGATGCCAGCGACCCTGAAGGTCTGGGAGCTCGGATGGCTGAGCTCTACAACGAGCAGGGTGCGCCCGGGCTCATCATCTACAACGCAGTCATGGGAGCTCCGGACAACCTCCTGAGCTCGAGCGTCGAGCACCTGCAGACGGCCTATGCGGTTGACGTCATCAGCGCCATCGTCGTGACGCAGGTCGCCGCCCCAGCCATGCGGGCGGCCGGCTCCGGCACCATCATCGTGACGGGTGGCGGTTTCGCAGATTATCCGATCCCAGCCCTCGCGACCATTTCCCTCGGCAAAGCAGCGCTCCGATCCGCCGCCACCATGCTCGGAGCCGATTTGGAGCCGGATGGCATCCGCGTGGCGACATTGACGATCGCCGGGCAGATCGTTGCGGGCACCGCCTTCGATCCCGAGAACATCGCGAAGCGCTATTGGGAGGTCGTCCATTCCGACGGTCCCTGGCAGGCGGAGTTTCGCTTTACCGGCGAATAGGGACCAGGCGGGCACGGTGGGGCCGTCAGTCCGTCTATTCCAGTTGGACGGAATGCATAGGGCCCAGAGCCCGACGTAGACAACCTTGGTGTTCATGTCACCTTTGAACCAAGGGACTTAGGTCACCGCTCCATCGATTTTCAATTGAATGATTTCATCTTCAGTACGGCCAAGTTTCCGCAAGATATTGTCGGTGTGCTCGGCGAACTGAGGCGCGCGCGTCAGCACCGGAGGCGTCTCGTCAAACTGCACGGGGTTCGCCACCAATTTGCGTTCGTTGCCCTCGAGGTCGGTGACGGGCAGGAGATAACCGTTGGCTTCCATCTGGGGGTCAGCAAGGATTTCGAGGGGGCTTTGTACGGGAGCCCACGGTCCATCAATAGTCCGTAGATGCTCGATCCAGTATGAATAAGGCCTAGCGGCGATCGCAGCGGCCACGTATTCGCCCGCCTCCAGGGCATTATCCATGAGTTTCTCCGCTGTATTGAACCGGTCGTCATCGATGAGGTGCTCGAGGTCCAGGTGGCGGCAGGCATCGGCAAAGTAACGACCGGGTTGGAGCATGACGAAGTTAAGCCAACGCCCGTCCGATGTTCGGTAGATCCCCGATAAGGGGTTGTGGGGAGCGACCAGAGGCGCATTCAGAGGCGGTGGTGAGTGCTCCTCACCCGACAAGGCGGCGTTGCCCAACGCGAGGCCTACAGCCCAGGCGCCAACGCCCATGAGCGACACGTCGATCACGGATGGTTCGCCGGTACGTTCGCGGGCGTAGAGGGCTGCAGCAATACCGCCGGCGATTGTCATGCCACCTATCGAATCCCCGAAGGCGGCGGCCGGCTGAGAGATCACTCGCGGACTATCGACGGGAGTAGCCCCCCAAGCGGCGCCCATCGACACCAGAAGTTCATGTGTCGTAGCCACCCTTTTCGGCGTCTGGGCCACGTTGGCCGTGGCCCGAGCCGCGCACGTAAATGACCTTAGGGTTGGCATTGCGGATGTCTTCGACTTCGAGGTTGATTCGCCGTCGAGCGTCAGGCAAGAAGTTCGTGAGAAACACGTCTGCGTCGCGGCACAGATCGAGGAGAACTTCGTGCCCGCCGGGTGTGTCCAGGCTTAGACCGATGCTGCTCTTTCCACGATTTGGGTGCTCCATGAGCGGCTGGAACGAGCCGGATGCGGCCGCGTTCGTTCCAATGCGTAGGCCCCGTTGGGCATCTCCCGCCACGGAATGCTCAATTTCGATGACGTCGGCGCCCCAGTCGGCGAGGACCGCTCCGGCGGATGGCGTGAAAGTGAACTGGGCGACCTCGATGACCCTGACGCCCTTCATTGGTTGGTGCACTGAGGCTGACCCCCTTGATCGATCAAATGGTGCACCATCGTGCACGTCCAGTTGTATTGCTTGTATTTCCGACCATCGGGCAATCTGTCGTATATTTTCCCGTCCCTCGCAGCGCAAAGCTCATGTGGTTAGAGAGTGCGCTCGGAGCCGACGATGCTTACGAAGCTCACGCAGGCGCCCGGCCGACCGCCGAGGTTGTGTGTCATCCCGAGCTTCCGGCCTTCTGTGACGGCCGATAGCTGCCGCTCGGGCGGCGCCTCGTTGCGAAGCTGGAGCCGACACTCAAAGAGCATTCGCAAACCGCTGGCGCCAATCGGGTGGCCAAAGCTTTTCAACCCGCCATCCGGATTGACAGAAAGTCGGCCGTCGAGGTCGAAGTTCCCGCTGAGAACATCATGTACTGCGGCTCCACGATCTGAAAACCCGAGGTCCTCCATGAGGACGATTTCGGTCGGAGTGAAGCAGTCGTGGACCTCGGCCAGAGCGAGCTCGGCTCGAGGATCGTCGATCGATGCCTGGCGATATGCGTCGTCGGCGGCACGAACGACCTCGGGGAATGTGGTGTAGTCATAGTCAGAGGTCATGTTGCCCGTGGCCGGCCCGGCGATAAAGGAGAGCGCCTTTAGGTACAGGGGCATTTCAGTGTATCGATACGCATCCTCTGACCGGACGAGGATTGCAGCGGCAGCACCGTCGCTGACGCCCGAACAGTCGTACACGCCAAGGCCTCCGGCTATGAGTGGGCTTTTTCGTATTACATCAATGGACACCTCGGAGCGGAACTGCGCACGCGGTTCCTTGCCCCGTTGAAATGGTTCTTCCAGGCGACGCGGGTCATCGCGTCTTTGAAGCGCTCTGGAGTCACGCCGTGTTTCTGGGCGTACGCGCCGGGGATGAAGCTGAAACTCGCCGGCGCAGTGATAGGGACCGCCGTGCCGTCGCCTGGGACGGTCTGACTGACGAGCCCAGAGAAGCCTGACTCTTTCAACTTCTCGACCCCAACCGCCATGACCACGTCGTAGGCGCCGGATGCGACGGCGTATGCCGCGTTGCGAAACGCTTCTGACCCTGTGGCGCAGTAATTCTCAACGCGAGTTACGGGCTTGTAGTCGAGCTTTAAGGGCCGGGACAGTGTCAGTCCACTGACGCCAGAACTCGCAGTTCCGAGCCAGAAAGCATCGACCTCGTTCACCGCGAGGCCGGGGGTATCCTCGACACTGTCTCGCACTGCGTCAATGAGCAGATCTTCGACCGATCGATCCCAGCGCTCCCCGAATCGAGTGCAACCCATACCAACGATCGCCACCCAATCGCATATGCCGTGACTAGCCATGGGTGGCACCCAGGTGGGGAGCGGCTAGGCGGGCTTTCCACACGTAATTGTGCACGCCGTCGACCGTGTAGGCCCGCCGGAACGTCATTTCGACGCGGTCGCCATTCGTCGGAGTGCGCAGCCCTAGGTCGGTCATCTCACACTGGACACGACCACCGTTGTCGAGGTCGACAACCGCCACCACCATTGGAGGATCCGGTGAATAGGCCAAGTGGTCCGCCGTCACGGTGGCGATGGTTCCCTTCGCGTCGTGTGCGGCTCTGGGGTCATTGCGTCGAGGGCACCCACGCAGCGCACACCCTTTGTGCCGGCAGGTGCAATGTGCCGCATTGACCACAGCGTGATCCGCAGAAGGCGAACTCCACTCGTGCCCCCTATAGGAGGCGGGCGCGACGGGAAGATCGGGTGGGGGTCGTCGCGGTGGTTCCGTGTGTAGGTGGCCACGCCATCGGAGGTAGGTGGTATAGCTCACGTCATTGGCGATGTTTTGGTCGCCGCCTTGGGGCGTCGCACCCGCTCGCCATTCGATGAGCCGCTCGGTGCAGCGGAAGACAAACGCATCGGCACCGTCGGCCAGTACCAAGAGGGCGATGGTGTCGCCTGGAGACGCTCGGTCCAATGCGAGGGCCAAGACCAGTCCAAGATGAGCCGTCCCACAGTTGCCCACGGTTGAGGCAAGGTCATCTATGAGGACGTCGGGTTTGACGTCCAGCGAACGAGCAAGTGTTCTAGCCGCACGTGGGTGGACGCCCGTGATGGCGATGTGGTCGACAGCGGTCAAAGCAACCTTTGCGTCGTCCGCTGCCGATTGCGCTGCGGCGCTGCCAAGGCTCACATAAACTTGCTCGCCGAAACGCTCCTCCCACGTTCGTGATCCGAGCTCCCCGGGCACCCGCCAGCGGTCCAGAACTCTGCGGTCGAAGCGCCACGGCCGACGAGTTCCGCGAGCACCGGACCACTTCCGAGAACAATCGCCGCTGCACCATCTCCACCTTCGCGTTCGTCACCGCTCCCCGGCAGGCCGCCCCGAAGGTCTGATAGGACGACGAGGGCACCGTCGGTGGCTGCGGCGAGGGCGCCGGCAGCACACCGGACCGACCCAGAGAGGTCGTAAGCGGGGATGTCGCCGCCGAGCCCGAGGGCGGCATGGATTGCAACTGCGTTTGTCTTGTCGGCGTACGGTGCCGAAGTCGTAGCCAGCCAGACCGAACGGACAACGGTTGTGTCCGAAATGCCATAGAGCGCACGGCGGGCGGCAGCGACGCCTAGGGTGGTCGCATCCTCGTCGCTGCCAGCGATCGATCGTGTACCGTTGCCGCCGCCAGCCCCCAGTTGATGGTTGATGGCCGATCGCTGGAGCCGGTATGAAGGTAGATAGGTGCCGTAGCTGAGAATCCCCGTCGCCAACTTCACGCCGCCGCCGTCGCGTTCTCGATCGGCTTCGAGTAGCCGAGTTTCTCCGCGTTGTCGCCGCCTAGTTCGTTGGCTTTCGGGTGCCCAGAGCGCCAGATGTGGCGAAAACCGATCAAGACGAGACGCTCAGCGCGGTCGTGTCGGCGAGAGGCTCCTCAACAGGAACCTCTGGGAATGGACGAACACGGATCACATCGATCGCGCAACTGTGCGGAGCAGAGATGGCAAATAACATCGCATCGACGACGTCTTCGCAGTAGGCACGATTTCCATCGCGAAGTAGGGCGAGATGGCCACTCACCTCCAGCGCATTCACGATTTTGGCCACACGTTGGGGATCTGTCCCAGGTCGGGCCGCTAACTCCGGCCCGGGATCTCGGGGCTGCATTGCGCCTGGAACGATCAGCGTTACCCGGATCCCTAGCGGCTTGAGCTCCTCGTAGCTGACACGGCTGAACATGTCGAGCCCGGTCTTCGTCGCTACGTACAGCCCTAGGTAGGGCGCTTCGGGAAACATGGTGCCCTCGGTCGAGATGTTGAGGATGTGTCCGCTTCCCACCCGCCGCATTGCCGGGATAGCCGCTCGCGTCGTGTAGATGGGTCCAAGGAAGTTGGACCCAACGATCGATGAAATGTCCTCGTCAGTCGCCTCTTGGATGAGCGCGTGTGCCATTGTCGCCGCGTTGTTGACCAGGACATCTAGTCGCCCGAACTTCTCATCGATCAATGCGAAGGCGCGCCGGACGTCTTCGGGGCGTCCAACGTCGGCGACGATGGGCAACGCGCTGGAGCCAATGTAGGCCGCTTGCTCCTCGAGGTGTTGCTCGGTGCGACCCAGCAACGCAACCTGAGCTCCCGCTTCGGCAAACGCGCGGGCAGCGACTGCGCCCAAGCCACGAGAGGCCCCGGTCACCGTTACTACCTTTCCGGCGAGATCACATCTGACGGTCATGCCCGTGCCCCTTAGCTTCTACGGCGTCCTGATCCACGCTGACATTGTTCATGGGCCGATTGCCGCCCGGCAGCATCTTGCTAGCCTACCAAGCGCTTGGCCGTCTCGCCACCGGCGCGATGGATTAGGCGTGCGCCAGACCCACGCTGGGCCCGGGTATCGAGAAAGGGAATGACATGCAGCCATATGAGCTGACAACCGTCAAGGTCGCTGAACGCGCACTCGACCCTTCGGACGTCTTCGAACGTCACGTGCCGGCGCACATGCACATGGACAACTCCCCGTGCGTTGCTCGGGCAGCGGAGCATGCGAGATGAGCGCCCCCAACAATGAGGTGGTGATCGAACGGCGAGGCAGTGTACTGGTCGCCCGCCTCAACCGGCCCGAGGCTCGTAATGCATACAACCGGCCGGTGATGGCAGGCATTGGAGCCGCTGTGAAAGAGGCGGAAGCTGATCCGGAGATCCGGGCATTGGTGCTGATCGGCACCGGAGACAAGGCGTTTAGTGCCGGGATGGACCTCCGAGCGTTCGCCAGTGGCGACCAGACGCCGATCGACCCGGACCTTTTGGACGCCATGGTGCGACTCACCCGTGGTGAGGTGGCGGTTCCGGTCGTCGGCGCAGCCAACGCGTCGGCCCTCGCCGGGGGTTTTGAGCTGCTGCTCGGGTGCGATGTCATCGTCGCTTCCTCGGAGGCGAAGTTTGGCCTGCCCGAGGTCAAGCGGGGTCTCTTCGCAGCGGGCAATGGGACACAGCTGGCCATACGCCTCCCGCTTGCCGTCGCCCTGGAGCTGACCTTGACGGGCGATAGCATCGACGCGTCTCGCGCCTACGAGCTGGGTCTGGTGAACCAGGTGGTCCCGCCCGACCGAGTGCTGGAGGCGGCGCTCGTGCTCGCTGAGCGGATCGCCGCCAATGGACCTTTGGCCGTCGCGGCAACCAAGGAGCTAGTCCGGTTGTGGCCTGTGGACTTTCAACAGGCCGAGCAGCGACGAACCGAGCTACATCACTCCGTGTTTGCCAGTGAGGACGCAAAGGAAGGCGCCACAGCATTTATCGAGAAGCGGGCGCCCACCTGGAAGGGCCGTTAGGAGGAAACCGTGCTGCGCCTTTGCCCATGGATTCGAACTCGGTGCCTTGGCCAGGGAGGCAGAACAGCAACATTCCGGGGGCCTGGCGAAGGTGCCAAGCGCTTGGTAGACTCGGCGCAAAGAAGCTGGAGGTAATCATGACCCCAGGTGTGACTGGTGTTCGCGCTGCTCGACGGCTCAACCACATGGAGTTCGTCTATCGGCCCGGCGAGCGCGATCTCGTGCTGGCCCTCTTCGATCTTCTTGGTTTCCAGAAGCACGATGAGCACGGCGGTGTATTCCTCCTTGGCTTCATCGACTCCACCGAGCCCGCTGACAACTTTGTCGCTGGCTCAGAAGTGAAACCCGAACAGTGGGAATTTGATCAAGCGCTCGCTGAGGCGCTGCGCCAAGAGCCTTTGGCTACGGCCTTTGATGGGTACAAGAAACTGCTCGAGCGGGATCCGCAATGGGGAATGCACGTTGGCATCCGGTTCGAGTCGCTCGACGAGTGGGAAGAGACGGTCGCACGTGTCGGTGACGTAGGGGTACACGCACCGGTATTAGCCGACCGGGTGACGCTCCGAGGTGTGTACCGACCGGGCGAACCAGGCGCGATGTCGTCCTCCGTGTACCAGGCGTTCATTTGGACCGACGTCCTGGCGTCCGGTTCCTTGGCGTTTGGCCAGCAACTTGAACTGACCGTTCACGCATTCTGAGGTCGATCCGAGCGGCCTCGAGAAGCCTGCATTCACGAAGGGTGTGGGTCACAACCCATTTGGCGTACACGTTTGGAAAGCCGACCCGCGCGCTGACCGGTCTGGAGCGCGATCTGGATACCAGATCCAATCTGGACGTCATTTAGATGGAGGGTAGGCGTGGAGGAAGTCGCTGGTGACCTGCAGTTCCCGGAAGGGCCGATCTCGTTAGCCGACGGAAGCGTCTTGGTTGTCGAGATCCAATCGGGGAACCTCAGCCGTATCACCCCAAGCGGGAGCAAATCGGTCCTGGCTCACTGTGGGGGCGGACCGAATGGTGCCGCCATTGGCCCGGACGACCACGTCTACGTATGCAACAACGGAGGGTTTGGCTGGGCCCGACGTGGACAATTCCTTGCCGCAACCGGCCGGGCAGAGGACTACATCGGCGGTAAAATCCAGCGAGTTAACCCTCGAACCGGCGAGGTGGAAACTCTTTATTCATCGTGTGCCGAGGAGCCGCTCAACGCTCCGAACGACTTAGTGTTTGACGGCGACGGCGGCTTCTACTTTACAGATACAGGTACTTCCTATGGCGGGAAGTCGGACATCGGAAGCGTCTACTACGCCCGCCCTGAGGGCGACAGCATCACCCGAGTCGTTGCAGGGATTGATCGACCCAACGGTATCGGCCTCTCACCGGATGGTACGAGACTGTACGTCGTCGAGAGCAGAACGGCACGTATTTGGTATTGGCACATCGATGCACCCGGTCAGCTCGCCCGTGGAACCGTGGATTTTGCCCCCGGAGGCGGCACACTTCTCTATGTGTTCGATCATTTCGCCTATCTCGATTCACTGGCCATCGACAGCGAGGGAGCCGTGTGTGTCGGCACCGTGGCGAAGGGCGGAGTTTCGAGGATCGACAAAGACGGCAAACTGGTCGGATACTTGCCGGCTCCCGTACATGACCCATTGATTAGCAACATCTGCTTCGATGTGACAGATCGTCGTCTGGCATATGTGACCTCATCCGGGCTCGGATTGCTCTATAAGACCCCCTGGGTTTGCGAGGGGGCCACACTTGCATTCGAGGCGCTATCACTTTGAGGATGGGTACCCGCCTTCTTAGACCGATGCTGTGGTTGTTCGGGTGAGCGCGGAAGGGACGGTGCCCGTCATGGTGCCAGCCTGGCGACCTCGTGTCATCCCTCGCGTGGCCGCTAGCATGTCACCAACGACGCTTTTAAAGTGTGCGCTAATTTGTTCGTTGGTGAGCGAGCGTGGGAGCGAATGTGTCCATGGGTGAGGTGAGCGGACTCATGACCCCACCACGTGTTGTCGCACCTCGACAGCCCCTATTGCCTATCCTGTCTAGTGGTGCATTCGAGCGATGGTGCCTGGCTCGAAGCCTCGGGCTCCAACACGCTCAACACCGGCAAGGAGTAGCCGAAGTACCAAAAGAATGTGGTCCTGCCAATGAGTAAAGATATTGATCCGGTGACGACCAGGCGAGCCAAATCGACCATTGCGAAATTCGTCGGGTACAAAGGCAGAGCGAACAGAGAAAATGCCTAGCGATCTCGCGGCCGCCAATGCACGCATAGCGTCATTGGAGGCCAAGCTCGACAAACACCGGCGCACCGTCACCTACAAAGAGGCACACGGAGATTCGACATTTGATCGACGCGCCCACATTCTGGAAGTCGCCGGGAAACTCTTCGCACAGAACGGCTTCTTCAAGACCACCATTCGTGACATTGCAGAGGAAGTGGGAATTCTTTCTGGAAGTCTCTACCACTACTTCAAATTCAAAGGAGGAGATGGTCGACGAGATACTGTCCAGCCATCTTCGGATGTTGGTTGCTGAGTGCCAAGAAGCGGTCGCGGACGCTCCTCCGTCAGAAGCTCTACGACGGCTGGTTCGTACGATTTTCCGCGTGATTGCCCATGACTGGACGGCGCCGACCATCCTCAAGAACGACCACGACCAGTTGCGTCAGCTTCCCCGGTTCGCATACATAGAGGAAGTAGGACGAGAACTCGATGGCCTGTGGTTGCGCATAATTGACGAGGGGAAACGGACCGGTCAGGTGAGGAGTGACGTAGACTCGTCGGTGCTCTACCGATTCATCCGCAACTCGATTTCAAGCTGGCATCAACCGAGTTCCAAAATTGCCCCTCGCGGAACTGGCCGAGCTCTATAACGTCTTGATCTTCGAAGGAATTGCTGGGCCCCTGTAGGACGAAGCTCCCAGACAATGGGCCCACGAACACTCAGTCCATATGTCGCCTTGCCAATGGCGACACCCGTGCGGAGGGATGCAACGTACATGGTGCCCATTGAGGAACAGGTTGCCATCGTGACTGGCGGCGCCGGTGGACTTGGTACCGCAATCTGCGCGTCGCTTGCACGACGTGGCGTCACGGTTGTCGTGGCTGACACGCGTTGGATCGCGCCCAGGCCGTGGCGAGCGACCTCGAAACATCCAGTGGGAGCCACCTCGTACCGGCCGTTTTGGACGTCACCTCGCCATCGAGCATCGAAGAGGTCGTTGCCTCCACGATCGCTGGATACGGTCACATTGATATCTTGATCAACTGCGCCGGCTTCCCAATCGATCGTCCACTCGTAAAGATGGATGACGACGCATGGCGCCAAGTTCTCGACGTCTGTCTGTACGGCACGTTCGCGATGTGTCGGGCGGTCGCACCAGGGATGATCGATCGTCAATATGGACGGATCATCAACCTCTCGTCTCGGGCATACTTGGGAAATCCCGGTCAGGCCAACTATTCCGCCGCGAAGGCAGGTGTTATTGGCTTGACCAAGTCGATCGCCAAGGAACTGGGACGCCACGGCATTACCGTCAACGCGATCGCTCCTGGGTTGATCGAGACAGAGATGGTTCGTTCGCACCCGAAGTTCGACGCCATTGCCGAGCGAGCCATTGCCGAGAACGCTGTTCGGCGGCTTGGGGTTCCCGACGACGTGGCGGCAGCAGTCGTGTACCTCGCATCTCCCGAGGCAGGGTTCGTCTCAGGCGACGTGCTCCATGTGTCCGGCGGCCGGTTTGGGTGAGCAGCGACGTCGAGGCGTCAGGCACGGCCCATCGGCGTCTGCTGTCCGACCGCGACGGCCCCGGCGAAGCCGCCGTCCGTCCAGAGCACCTCGCCGGTGACGTAGCTCATGCGCGGACTGCAGAGAAGGACCAGCGGCCAACCCTGTTCTGAAGGTTGCGCGTATCGGCCGATCGGTCCGACAGACCGATCGACGATCTCCTTCCGGCACGGGCGTGAAATGCGGCCATCATTGGTGTCTCGGTTGGTCCCGGGTTGATGCAGTTGATCCGGATGCCACGCGTGATGAGATCCCGACACGACCAATTGACCCACGCATCTATGGCGTACTTTGACCACACATAGCCGCTACGCGACCACAGCTCCTCGTTCTTCTGGAGCCACGTGAGCGCTCCATCGAATCCGTTCGTTTCGAGTAGCTCGGTGAGAACTGCGAGGTGTTGTTGCCAGCCGGTTGCCGCTGATGACGAGATGATCCCGATGGCTGAACCGTCGGCCATTTTCGGAACGAGCTGCTCGACGAATTGACGTGCCCCAACGAAGTTCACCAGCATCGTGTCGAGTTGGCTGTCGGGAGGGCCCGGTAACCCGGCGCAGCTCAAGAGGGCGTCGATCGGCCCATCGATAGAGGCTGCAGCGGCGTCGATGGCAGTCGGGTCGCGCAAGTCCACCTCGATTGCTCGGTGGACGGGGAGTGAGATCGTCTTGATGTCGAGCGCGGTTACCTTCGCGCCGAGATCAAGCAGGATTTTAGCGGCTGCATGACCCATGCCCGATGCCGAGCCGGTCACAACTACATTTTTTCCGGCGTAGCCGAGTGCGTCATTCATCGATTTGCTCTCCTTGTCTCTCGGCCAGTTACGGCCCCAAGCTTGTGAAATCTCGCCGCGATCACGACGAAGAATCCTCCGGCGCGAGCGTGGTCTTTTTGAGTGTGCCGCGATCACGCCTGTCAGTCCACCAGAGCGGCGACGGTCTTGGTCTCGAGATACTGTTCAAAACCCTCGCGGCCGTACTGGCGTCCGAGGCCGCTTTGTTTGAATCCCCCGAACGGGCTCATTGGGCTGTACCATCGCCCCCCGTTAACGCCGATCACGCCCGCTCGGATGCGCCTCGCCACCGCCATGGAGCGCTCCAACGAGCCAGAGTTCACGGCGCCTCCGAGGCCGTACTGCGATTGGTTGGCGATCCGCACGGCGTCGTCGTCTCCGTCGTGGGGGATGACGCAGAGCACGGGCCCAAAGATCTCCTCCTGGGAAATGGTGATCCGGTTGTCGGGTACGCCGAACACCGTCGGCTCGACGTAGAAGCCCTTGGGCAGATGGGCGGGCCGTCCGCCGCCCGTAACCAGCGCGGCGCCTTCCTCTTTGCCCTTCTCGATGTAACCAAGGATCCGATCGCGCTGGCGGGCGTTTATAACCGGACCCATGATGTTCTGCGGATCGGTTGGGTCACCGTAGTGCACGCTTTCGAAGGCCTCTTTTAGAGTCTCAAGGGTCCACTCGTAGCGCGAGCGGGGGACCAGCAGCCGGGTGGTCATCGTGCAGCCTTGCCCAGCGTGCGTGCATAGGAGCGCCGCTTTCGGCACAATCGCTTCGAGATCGGCGCCGTCCAGGAGGATCTGGGCCGACTTCCCACCAAGCTCAAGGAAGAGGCGCTTGAGGCTGGCCGCTCCCTTCTCCATGATGCGCCGACCGGTAACCGTCGACCCCGTGAAGGAGATCAGATCAACTCGGGGGTCGAGGGTGAGCACTTCGCCTACCAAGTGGTCCGACGAGGTGACCACGTTCAGCACGCCCGGGGGCAGGTTGGTCCGCTCTATGGCCAATCTTCCTAGTCGCAGCGCGTTGAACGGCGTGTCGGGCGCCGCCTTCAGCACGACCGTATTGCCCGCGGCCAGGGCCGGGCCAAGCTTGTCGAGGGTGACACCCAGCGGGTAGTTCCAAGGCACGATGGCTCCAACCACGCCGACCGGCTCTTTGGTCACGACAAGCCGGTTCGTCGCGCCCGAAGACTCATCGACCCCGAGGTCCCGCTCCCAGTCGAACTCCTCGATGTACTTGGCCGGCCACCTCAGAGCCTCTCGCAGGGGACCGTCGAGCTGGCCCGCCTTGGTGGTCGCAACCGGGCAGCCCACTTCGGCCACCAGCTCCCGGCGGAACTCCTCACGCTCATACTCGAGCGCCTCGGCCAGCTCTTCGAGGCATTGCTTGCGCAGCGCCTTATTGGTCGCCCAGTCCGTCTCGTCGAAGGCGCGGCGGGCTGCGGCGATGGCCTGCTCCATGTCCCGCCTGGACGTGTCGGAGCATGCGCCTATCACCTCCTCGGTCGCTGGATTTACGTTGTCGAACGTCGTGCCCTCGATGGGCTCGACCAGCCTCCCGTCGATCAGCATCCGGGATTCAAAGTTCAGATTCGGCCGCTGGCTCAAGGTTGTCTCCCTCGCTGCTGTCGACCAACCGCTTGGTTGGTGCCCACGATGTTAGTAAATTCCATGATCGATGTCGGAGGCGGATGGCCTCCGTGAGGGCTGGTTCGGTGCTTGGGACTGTGGCGTGCAACTACCACCAGCCTCATCGAGCCCGAGTGAGCAGCATGCAGCCCCCGGGCGTCCCGCCACCGCTACTCAGCACCGCGACCTCTGCGTCTCGAACCTGACGCCCGCCACCCTCGCCGCGGAGTTGCACCACCGCCTCGTGGAGGAAGCCATAGCCGTGGGTCCGGCCGCCAGAGAGTTGACCGCCGTGCGTATTCAGAGGCAGATCGCCGTCGAGAGCGATGCGCTTGCCGTCACCGAGGAAGTCCTTGGCCTCGCCCACCTCGCAGAAACCGAGGGCCTCGAGCCACGACAAGCAGTTGAAGGTGAATCCGTCATAGAGCTCGGCGACGTCGACGTCAGCCGGGCGGAGTGAGGTGCGGCTCCACAGATGCGCAGCTGGTCCGAGCACCTGTGGTTCGTACTCGAGGGTCCCCTGGTCCCAGGACACTCGATCGATGATCTGGGTCCCCACCGCCTCCACCAGAACCGGCGGCTTCGGCAGGTCGCGCGAGCATCGATCGCCGAAACGATCACCGCAACCGAGCCGTCACACGGCACGTCGCAGTCGTAGAGCCCGAATGGGGTGGTGATCATCCGTCCCGACATGTAGTCGTCCATCGTCAGCGGCTGGCGGTAGATCGCGGCCGGGTTGCGCGCTGCGTTCGCACGGGCATTGATGGCGATCCGCCCCAATGCCTCGCGTGTCGTCCCGTACCTGTGGAAGTGATGGGAGGCCTGCATGGCGATCCAGTTGGCCGCCGAGGATGCTCCAAACGAACCCGCCACACCATCATGTCATCGGTGATGCGGTCTTGGGGGTCCATGATCTGACTGGCACGCCCAAGCTCCTTATAGGTGGTCGTCCACACTGTGCGGAAGCACAGGACATGCCGGCACAGGCCCGCGGCGACGGCAAGCATGGCCGCTACGACCGAGCCCGTCTGCCCGGCGGACTCGACGCCCCCGTTGAACCACGTCGGCCGTAGGCGTAGCGCCTCCTCGACCGCAGTGATGCCTCCCTCCCCATAGGGGCCGCTCTGGCCGCCCGGGTACGTGGAGAGTCCGTCGATGTCTTCGAGACAAAGGCCGGCGTCGTCGACCGCCTCGAGGCACACGTCGACGGTGAGCGAGAGCGGATCAACCATGAGGCGACGCCCCACCTGCGACATGCCGATGCCGGTGATCGCGACCGCTCCTCGAACTTCTCGGGGCACGCCATTGGCCTCACGAAGGGCTGCACGGGTTCGGGTTCGGGAAGCGGCCCTGACTCGGCTTCCCTCGTTGGTTCGAAGAGGGGGAACCAGACGTCACCTTGCCGCTCGAAGCGAGTCTTTACCCGCATGCCGACGAAGACGTCCTCCGGCGCGCAGCCAACGATGTTCGTTGTCAGACGGACGCGTGGGTCTTCGTCAATAGCGACGATCGCCACCACGTAGGGAGGCGGGAAGCTCGCCAGCCAGGGATGATGGTTGATCGTGAACCCGCAAATGACACCTCTGCCCGAGACCGAGGCAGTGTCGATGTCACGTGAGCGACAGTACGGACAGATTCGGCCGGGAGGGTGCAGAGAGCGCTGCATCCACCGCATCTCTGGGACCGAGTCCGCCGTCGCGACCGGCTGTCCAGAAAAACTTGGTCTCCGGTTTTAGTAGCGGCAACGGCCTCGTGACGCCCACTTCGCTTCCTCCTCTTCGCTCCGGATTGCGGGTTGACGAGAGGCCAGACATCAAGCGAACTCCTGTTGGCCAAACGGTTTGTTACCTTTCCTGCATCGCAACGAACAGCAACGGCGAGTCCCTCAACTCGGTGCTCCCAGCTAGTGGGGCGTAACCCACCTGTGCCGGTGGGTCTTTCGCTCTTGGTGCGACGAAGCTCTACCTTCCGATCCCGTAGAGGGCGATGGCGCTCTCCGAGGTGATCTGGCGCTTCTGCTCGAAGGACAGGCCGTCCAGGGCCTCGGTCAGCTCCTCGGTCACGCCGGGGAACTTGGCGTCGGGGTGCGGGTAGTCCGACTGGCCCAGATGATCCGGTCGGCGCCGACGAGCGGGGACTCGGCGGTGGTGCGCAGCATCGCCTCGTCGGGGTCGAAGCTGATCCAGCACTGCCGGCGCAAGTACTCCGAGGGGAGCATCGACAGGTCGGTGACCTCCCACTGGAACTTGCGGCAGTGGTGGTCGAGGCGCTCGAGCCAGGGCACGAGCCAGCCGCCGTTGGCCTCGAGGAAGATGAACTTGGCCTCGGGGAAGCGCTCGCAGACCCCGCCGGCCAGCAGGTAGGCGATGCAGCTCATCACGTCGACGGGGTTGGCGATCGCCTGGGTGAAGAGCGTGCTCGGCCGGCAGTCGGGGTGCGCCGAGCTGCTGTTCGGACGTCGACGTCCGGTCGGGGTCGAAGTCGTCGACGTAGCGACCGTCGGGCCGGCGCGGCCGGCCAGGCGCAGCCCGATGCACGCGCCCGGGCAGGTCGGGGGCGAGGAACGGGTGCAAGCGCGATGGGCAGACCGGTGTCGGCCGCCGCCTGCCAGATCGGGTCGTAGACCGGGTCGTTGAACGGTCGCCAGTCGACCGCCGGGTTGGGCCGCATGAAGACCGACACCATGCCGGGCAGCTCGGCCACCCGGCGGATCTCCGCCGCCACCCGGGCCACGTCGTCGGCGCTCGTGCATCGGCGGCACGGCGCCCGCACCGAACAGCCGGCCCTCGCCCTCCTGCACGTGGTCGGAGCACCAGTCGTTGTAGGCCCGGGCCTGGGCCTCGGCGAAGTCGATGTCGCGCTCGCTCTGCAGGCCGAGCAGCATCGTCGGATACAGCACCGCCAGGTCGATGTGGTCCTGGTCCATGTCCTGCAAGCCGGGCCTTGGCGTTCCAGGCCGCCGGCCGGGTCTCGGTGTAGCGCATCTCGCCCCGGAAGGCGCGTGCCCGGTCCTCGTCGCTCGACTCCGGCGACGCCGGCGGCCGACAGGCCGTTGGCCGGCGTGCGGTTGCCCGTTGTAGACCAGCCACTCCTCGCCGGCCTCGTCGGTCTCGATGTGCCAGATCCGGTCGCGGTACTCGGCCGGCGCGTAGTCGGGCATGGCCGTCGGGTGCTCGAGGATGTGCCCGTCCGAGTCGATGTAGCGCAACCCATCTGTGACCGTCATGAATTCTTCCTCCGTGACCCACAATGGCCGAATCTAAGGTCTTAATCCGTGCTCTTTTCACAACTGAACATACGATGGTGCGGCCTCTGTGGTGCAACTGCCACGTGTGAAGACCGACGAACACGAACTCAGGCCCGAGCGCTTGCCGCTATGGATTCGAGATCGCCCATCCGCAGGGCGTTTCGTCCGCTCTTGCCCCGGGACTGGATCGACACGTCATGTCCCTCAACCTCAGCTCGAAGCGCTCCTGCCGTAGCGTTCTCCGGCGGGCGGACCGTGAAGGGGTCGAAGTGGAACCACTTCATCGCGTTGCGGTGCGTGATCTGATGGATCTCGCCTCGGTGAGGTCGGAGTTCGCGAAGTCCTTCCACAACACCTCGGGCGAGTGGGGCCAACTGGTGTCTGAGTGTGGGTAGTCGACCTCCACCGTGATGTTACCGATACCGATGTCGCGGTAGCTTCACGCCGACGCCATCAGAGATGTAGCAGAGGAGCACGTGATCGAGAAAGACCTCGAAAGGCAATCGGCCGCCGAAGTCGGCACCCGTCCAGGCGTGGTGCACCTTATAAGTGTGGTCGAGCCGTTCGAGGAAGTAGGGAACCCAACCAATGCCACCCTCGGAGAGCGCCACCTTTAGGGTCGGGGAACTTTCGAAAGATCGGCGAATGCACGATATCGGCGGCCGCCTGAAGGCTGTTGATCGGGGTCAGGGCGATAGCCACATCGATGGCGCGTCGGGAGCCGTGCTCGGAAGTTTTGATGACGATCCGATGTGCATACACCGGTCATGGCCTCGTCTGCGCACGCCCGCCAGAACGGGTCCCAATGATCAGAATGCAGGCTCGGGTAGCCCAGCGGCACGGGGTTCTCGACGAAGCTCACTGCGTGACAGCCTTTCCTTGCCACCCGATGGATCTCTTGGGCTGCCAGTTCAGGATCCCAGATGGCCGTTACCGAAAGTGGGATGAACCGGCCCGGTAGGCCCCACACCAATCCTCGATGTGCCAGTCGTTGTAGGCACGCAGAAGCGCGAGGGCCGCATCCTTGTCGTCCATCTGGGCGAAAATCCGTCCGGCGAAGGCGACCATGGAGGGGAAACACAGGGAAGCAAGCACCCCGCCGGCACTCATGTCCTTGACCCGCTCATGGACGTCATAACAGCCCATCCGCAGCTCGTCGAACGAGGTGGGCTCCCGGCCGTACTCCTCTGGGGGACGGCCGGCCACCGCATTGAGGCCCACGTTAGGGATGTTGATACCGCAGAACTCCCACTGATCGCTCCCGTCGTCCATGTGTTTGATTCTGGGCGCGATGTCCTTGTATCTGGCCGGCAGGTGGTTCTCGAAAAGGTTCGGAGGTTCGACCACGTGATCATCGACGCTGATGATGATCAGATCATCTGGCTGCATGACACCCCCTTTCCTTCTTTGTACCTAGTGGGCTAACACCCGGCTCAGTCCCAACGTGAGAGTGGCGCACCGGCCAAGCGCTTGGTAGGCTAATGCAGATGCTTCGAAGCTGCAAGCGGCGGTGTGGCCAAACTCGGCTGGGAGTGATGACTCACAGGAGGAGTTGGTGAGGCACGGGCACCACAGAGGTGGACGGCACGATCTGTTTCGACCTTTTGCTGATCGTCGATCGCATCACAGTAAATGTCCGACGCAGAGCCAGGCGGGAAGCCTGAATAACAAGAGCACCATACGAGCGTCATGTTTCAGTGTCTGCCCCTGATGGGGCTCCTAGGGGGGTGTGATGTCGCAACTAGTCGGCTTCTACGAGATCGAGTCGCCCGTACCGGAACGCCTAGGGGCAATTACCCAAGTCGAAGTTGATCACTTACGGCCTGGTCCCAGACTGCGAGTAGGTGGTATCAAGCCTGACCATCTGGACGTCCTTGTGCAATCGGGTGGGAATTGGCCGCCGATCGTTGTACGCCGTGAGGACAACACCATCATCGACGGGTGTTACAGATATTTGGCGGCGCAAAGACTGGGCCATACTCACATGGACTGCATCTACTACGACGGTGGGTCAGACGAAGCCTTCATGGAGGCGCTGCGACGAAACCTTCATCATGGCCTTCCGCTCTCCCTTAAGGAGCGTGAATCAGCGGCCCGAACGGTCTTGGCTTTTCACCCAGAATGGTCGGATCGCCGACTTGGCGAAGCGTGTGGCTTGTCGCCAGGAACGGTGGGACAGCTGCGAAGTTCCCTCGGGCATTCACCTGTCCAAAATGGTCACCTGAACACTCGATGGGGGAGAGATGGCAAGCGCTACCATGCGGACCTTGGTGCCTTGCGGCAACGGATCAGCACGGCCATCCGCGAGAAGCCGGAAGGATCGCTGCGGAGCATTGCCCAAGCTACCGGGACATCTCCGGCGACTGTTCGAGCGGTCAAGGCCCGCCTCGCCGAGTCTGATCGAGCGGATTCGGAGTCCAGTGTTGAACCGGCTAGTGCACCATCGTTGTCCTCTTCCAGCCGGATAACTGACGCGGCGCTACTTTCGACCCGTGAGGGCACATCATTCGCGAAGTGGTTTGAACGGACCAGCATTGACGAGGAGTGGCGCGAATCTCGCACAGGGGATTCCCGTCAGCAGGATCTACGAGGTAGCCGACGAGGCCCGTCGTCGAGCACAGCGCTGGCTCGTCTTGGCGTCGTGGCTGGAAACTCGCGCCACCCGCCCTTAGTTCACCAGTGGTGTGAGTCGATTGTGCTCCCTAGGAGGGAACAGTGAGCGAGACGCAGACGTTCGAGAACGTGATCTACGAGAAGGATGGGTCGGTCGCACGGATAATCATGAATCGGCCCGACAAGGCAAACGCACAGTCGTCGGCGATGGTGTGGGATTTTGATAGAGCCTTGAAGCTTGCTGACGGGGATTACGACGTCAAGGTCGTCATCATAAAGGCTAACGGCAATGGTTTTTGCTCCGGTCACGATGTGAGTATGCGTCCCGGCACGAATCCAGAATTCGAAGCCAGCATGGCCAACACGGGTGTGCCGTGGAAGGGGCACTCCGACCTCTATTTGTGGCCAGTCCTGTACCTGTGGGAGTTCCCAAAACCCGTGATCGCACAGGTGCACGGATATTGCGTAGGAAGCGGCACCTACTACGGTCTATTCACCGATATCACGGTTGCCGCCGACGACGCCTACTTCCAGATGCCACTCCTTCAGGGCCACGGCCTTCCGGGAGGAGAAACGATGATCGAGCCGTGGATATTCATGAACTGGAAGCGTGCCTCTGAGTACCTGTACACGGCGCAAAGACTTACAGCCGAGCAGGCGCTTCAGATGGGGCTCGTCAACCGCGTCGTGCCGCGCTCCGAATTGGAGCATGTCGTGGAGGACTTGGCCGCGGAAATCGCGCGCGTACCTCTCTCAACACTTATGGCGACCAAGACCATGCTCAAGCGAGCCTGGGAGCTCATGGGCCTACGAATGCACATGCAGATGTCTACTGACCTGATGACTATGGCGATCTCATCTTCTGACGTTCGAAGCTTTCAGCGGGGTGAATCACCGAGTAGTGGCGAGTAAGTCGCGCAGTTTTTTCCGTAAGTTGTGTTCTATAAGCTACCGGAATCAGAGTCCGGAGCACTGAAAATGGGAGGGAAAAGGCGAAAGTGACCCTACTTAAGACGAGGTTGGTGGCTGCCGCGTCGGCCTTACTAATGGTCGTAGCGTGCAGTATCGGTTTCTCTAACCCCAGTTCCGCCGCGTCCAGTTCAGGGGGCTCGAAGACCTACACGATTGGCATACTTACAGACATAACTGGCGCGGGGTCGACCATCGGTGGGACCTTTCCTCTTGGTATCAAGGCAGGCATCGGATTGGCGAAGCATTCGGGCTACACCATCAAATACGTCGTGGCGGACACTGCGACCACACCCGCTGGGGCACTAGCTGGAGCTCAGAAGCTGGTCGAGCAAAACCACGTCTTTGCTGTGTTCCTGACCTCCGTGCTCGGCTTCGCCGCGGCTCCATACCTCCTTTCGCAAGGAATCCCGGTCTATGGCGGTGCCATCGATGGATCGGAGTGGATAACGGACCGGAACATGTTCTCAGTCCTTGGCTATCAGAACTACAGCACGGTCCCTAGCATTTGGGGAACGTTCGCCAAGCTGGAAGGTGTGACCAACCTCGCATCGGTCGGATACGGAATTGAGCCCAGTTCTGCTCAAGCCGCCAAGGCTTACGCCGCGTCGGCCGCGCACGTAGGAATCAAAACCGGCTACCTCAACACCAATTTCCCGTTAGGAAGCACCAACGTCGCTCCGATAGTGCTGCAGATGAAGCAGGCGGGAATCAACGGGCTCTATACCGGCATAGCCACCAGTAGCACCTTCGCCATTATCGCCGGGCTTGAGCAGCAAGGCGTGAAGCTCAAGGCGGGTGTTCCCCCCAGCGGTTATGGCGGGGACTTGGTGCAGGGAGGGCCCGACGCTTCGAAGCAGGCCCAGGGACTGTTCTTCGTGTCGGGATGGGAGCCCGTCGAGATGCACACTGCAGCAACCATTACGCTGCAGGGCGCACTCAAGAAGTACGCCGGAGTCAAGGGCGACCCGACCTTTGGCGAGTACATCGGTTATCTCTCGGTGGATGCCTTCGTTCAAGGGCTCAAAAAAGCGGGTGCGAACCCGACTCAGGCATCTCTCATCAATGCCCAGCTGAAGATCACTCACTACGCGGGGCTCGGTTTGTGGGGAGGCCACTCCATCGGCTTCAACATGAGCTATCGCGGAACGGCGTTCGGAGCGGACAACTGCAGCTGGTTCACCAAATACGTGGGCAAGAAATTCCTTCTCGTGGCTGGAGCAAGTCCACTGTGCGGTTACATAATCCCAGGCGTCACGGTCAGTCCCTAGGCCGAGGTGGGGGGACCGTATCCAGTTAGGCAATCGTTTGGCTGATAGGAGTCGAAACGGGCGCCGGTTCGAGCCCTCACGCTCAGACCTTTCAAAGGAGGAGATCCATGGAGTTGCTGAAGGAACGGCGCGGTTCAGTGTTGATCCTCACCATCAATCGGCCCGAGGTCCGCAACGCTCTCAACCTCGCCGTCATCCAGGGCATCGGAGCGGCGCTCGACGAAGCATCTGAGGACGCAGAAATCGGCGCCGTCGTACTAACCGCTGCGGGCGATCGTGCGTTCTCTGCCGGGATAGATCTCAAATCCTTTTCCGGCGGAAAGGCGCTTGAGTTCCACGACGCCGGGCGTGGTGGGATCGAGAGCTACCTACGCTTCGAGGCGGAGAGCATCCCGAAGCCGGTAATCGCGGCGGTGAACGGGTTGGCCTTCGGCGGTGGCCTTGGCCTGATGCTGTGCTGCGACCTCGCAGTTGGCGCCGATCACGCACTGTTCGGCCTCCCGGAGGTTCGGCAGGGGCTCATTGGGGGCTACGGTCTGGCGTTTGTAGCAACTCGTGTTCCGCGCGGTGGCACTGGAAATCGCGCTAACTGGCGCGCCAATCGACGCACACCGTGCCCTGGCGCTGGGAATGCTCAACGCTGTCGTTCCTGCTGCAGAGGTTCTGGACGGTGCTCTCGCGCTAGCCGAGAAAATCGCCGAGAACGGACCCATCGCGGTGCAGGCTTCCAAGCAAGTGATTCTGGCTTCCCGGGACGCGAAACAAGAGGAGATACCAGTGCTTCTACGCGCGGCGTCCGATCGCGTCTACGCGACGGAAGATGCACGGGAAGGGGCAGTGGCCTTTGTCGAGAAGAGGAAACCGAAGTGGGTCGGTCGATAGCCACGAAGCACCGAGCCATCACCGGCTTCTCTGCTGTGATCTCGAGCTATTGTTGTGAGGTCACGCCTGCATTCGCCGAGGAGGGAACCGGGTGACTGCGACCAATGCCGCTGTTTACTATGACCCCTACGACCCGGAGATCCATGCGGACCCTTATCCGGTGTTCAGACGACTTCGGGATGAGGTGCCCCTCTACTACAACGAAACGTATCGTTTTTACGCTCTAAGCCGATTCGACGACGTGCAAAATGCGCTTTTGGACCACGCCACCTTCAGTTCGGCGCGGGGAGCCATCCTGGAAATGATCCAGGCGGACATCGAGATTCCTGACGGCTTGTTCATTTTCGAAGATCCACCGATTCACACGGCCTATCGAGGGGTTGTTTCGCGTGTGTTCACGCCGAAGCGAATGAATGCTCTGGAGCAGAGCGTTCGTCTTCTTTGCGTCTCGGCTCTCGACTCCGTTGTCGACGGTCGTTTTGACTTTGTGCGCGATCTCGGTGCACGCATGCCGATGCAAGTGATTGGCATGCTGCTCGGGATCCCGGATGGCGACCTGGAGGCGGTCCGCGAACATGCCGATACGAAGGTACGCCAGGAACCCGGCCAGCCTCGCGACTTCTCCGATAGCAACTTTGCCGACGCGTTCTTCGTGGAGTATGTCGACTGGCGCGCGACGCATCCCGCCGACGACCTTATGACGGAGCTCTTGAACACCGAGTTTGAGGACTCTACGGGAACGGTTCGCCGGATGACACGAGACGAGATCCTGATTTTTGTGAATCTGCTTGCCACGGCTGGTAACGAGACAACCAACCGACTGATCGGCTGGAGCGGAAGGGTTCTCGCGGATCATCCTGACCAACGACGGGACTTGGTCGCCGACCGTTCGCTTCTGCCCAATGCAGTCGAGGAGGTGTTGCGCTACGAGTCGCCGGCGCAGAGGATTTGCCGTTACGTGACGTGGGACGTGTCGTACTACGGAGACACGGTCCCGGGTGGAGCTGTGATGATGCTGCTCGCCGGAGCAGCCAACCGCGATCACCGCGCCTTTCCTCCAGATGGCGATCGATTCGACATCCGTCGCAAAATACGACATCACGTAGCCTTCGGCTATGGGGCGCATTTCTGCTTGGGTGCCGCGTTGGCGAGACTCGAAGCCCGGATCGCCCTCGACGAAGTGCTCAACCGCTTCCCAGATTGGTCCATCGATTTGGACAATGCGGAACTCGGCTCGACGAACGTCAGAGGCTGGTCGTCACTACCCGTTTCTATCGGGTGATTTGGGCCGAGTCGATGTCGCGACCAAGGATCTTGAGGGACTAGAGCCCCGCCACGAGGTGGCGGACACCAGACGAGGGGCAGTTGCATACATGGTCGCATCTAGCGACTCGGATCTCGGCGGGATCGATCCGGTAGAGGAATATGACGCGCTCCGATTGAAACCACCCGCGGCTGGACTCGCGCTCCGATTTACGATGCCGTGCATCGCTATCTGTCCGACTCCTGGCACCCCCCTGTCGGGAGTCGGACAGATAGCGAATGGAGAGATCGCCCTCAATAAGTCTGCGGCCGTCACGACGAGTCCATTAGGTGTACCCCGTAAGGCATGAGCAGTGATGTACTCTCATTGATCCGGATCACCGAAGACGGATAACCGTTCGAAGGGGTGCCCCACAGGCCAATCTAGAGTCCGTTCAGATCGCGACCGACGCCGCCTGGCGTTCTGGTGGAGCATTGCTGACGAAAAGTTTCGTCGACGGGCTCATCTGGGCTGTCGGAATGCACCATGCTTGGGATCGTGCCCCTCTGGCGATGGCCTCGGTGGTGCCGCCGGTCGGCTAGGGACCACCACGCGTCAGCGAAGCCGACCCACCCGATCTGGCGATTGGTCCTCGTACACCTCGCCCCACATGGCCGGCTGTTTCGCCGCGCGCAGCGCAGGGTACAGCTTGGAGGCGAACCAACGAGGATCCGGAGCTGTTTTGCTGAGCGGGAACGAGAGGGCGAAGATGAACCGGAGTCGAGCTTGGACGGGTACAGCAGCGCTGCCTGGAACAAAATGCCGCCGCGAGGCTATGAGTAATCCTCACGTGGGAGTAATCCGATCGTGATGCCTGAGCTTCCGCTCCCGCGGGGTCCCGTGAGTACCTATCTCTTTGCCTCCCTACGGCTGGCCCGTCACCAATTGTCCGTGCCGTCTGTGCGTTCCGGAGACGCACTCGTAGACGAAGATCTCCAACTGGCGCTGTATTGCTGTTACGAATTGCACTATCGAGGCTTCAGCGGAGTGACGGGGGATTGGGAGTGGGAGCCCTCACTCATCGCCTTCCGCTCCGAACTGGAGGAGCTCTTCGAGCGGCAGCTCCGGTTGAGCCTGCCGGACTACTGGAATGTCGCGGCAGGCGAGGTACCGGAAGCCCTGTGGGATCTGAGCCAGGGAGGGGGATTCTCGCTTTCGGAGTGGCTGTCCGAGCACGGAAATCGCTTCCATGCGGAGGAGTTTGCCATCCATCGGTCGGCCTACCAGCTGAAGGAGGCTGATCCTCACAGCTGGGGGATCCCCCGGCTCACTGGGCGGGCGAAAGCCGCCATGGTCATGATTCAGTCGGACGAGTACGGCAATGGCAAGCCCAGGGAGATGCACTCATCGCTGTTTGCAGATGCGATGTCGGCTCTGGGGCTCGACCCCACCTACGGCACGTACATCGACCTTCTCCCTGCCGTCACGCTGGCTACGACGAATCTGATCTCGATGTTTGGCCTCCACCGTCGTCTCCGAGGTGCGCTGGTCGGACATTTGGCGAGCTTCGAGATGAATTCGGTGGGCCCGATGGGCCGCTACAGCTCGTGGCTCGAATCGCTCGGCGTGCCGATCGATGGCCGCCGATTCTATGACGTTCACGTCGAAGCTGACGAGGTGCACCAGTACGTTGCGGTAAACGAATTAGTCGGCGGGCTGCTTGAGGATGAGCCCGATCAAGCAGCTGCGGTGATGTTCGGGGCGAGAGCCGCTGCGCTCGTCGAATCGGCTTTCGCTGGACATGTCGTGTCCGCGTGGAAGAGCGATCGAAGTTCGCTGTGGACAGCGTGAACGACGAATCCCCTGACGTCGCGGCGTACGGTGTCCGTCTGGCCGACGACTATGACGCCATTTACGGGGGAGTCTTCGATACCGAAGGTGCCGTCGACCTCCTGGTCGACCTGGCCGATGGTGGACGGGTGCTCGAATTCGGGGTGGGCACTGGTCGGATCGCCCTTCCCTTAGCCGAGCGATCCCTTGAGGTGTGGGGGGTGGACGGATCGCCTGGAATGCTCGACCGCCTGCGAGAGAAGCCGGGTGGCGAGAAAGTCACCACGTTGTGCGGCGATTTTGCTTCCGTCAGCGCTGAGGGAAAATTCGATCTCGTCTTGTTGTTGGTCAACACGATTTACGCCATGCCGACTCAGGAAGATCAGATCACTTGCTTTGCCAATGCCGCCCGGCATCTCGCACCAGGAGGGCGTTTCGTGGTCGAGGCATGGGTTCCCGACCCGCCCCGGGGTGACGCCCTCGGCCTTCGGGCGCGTCGGCTCGGTCGGGGCTTCGCCGGCTTGGTCATCGAGGATCACGACGCGGCCCGCCAGATACTGGCGACCACTCAGATCGTCATCAACGAGTCTGGCCAGACACGGAGCTTTCCCGTCGTGCATCGCTATGCCTGGCCCGCCGAACTCGATCTCATGGCGCGTCTCAATGGAATGACGCTTGAGAATCGCTGGGGTGACTGGCATCGTCGGCCCTTTGACGCGCGCAGTACTGACCACATCTCAGTGTGGCGCGCTCGCTAAATACGTTCTCGTTGGCGGGATCAATGGCAGGTTGCGCCGAACGAAGAATACAAAGGAGAAGGAATGAGTACTCAAGAGCCAAGGCAAGATCCCCAGGACAAAGCCTTTGGAGCAGCGGCCAGCCGAGACCAGGAGATCGTCGACCACCTCGCAGAACAAGGTGTTACCGAAAACGAGTTGCCCGACGAACCGGCCCGTCACCCTCGCGCCGGTGGCAAGGCTGAACCAGCCGATACCTCAGGGGAAAATGAAACGGGCGAAGGAAGGGCTAGGCAAAACCGGGAGGAAGATCCACCGGCCTGACCATGGTGTAGACAGCCGTGTCGGGAGGAGTCGGGCGAAGGACCTCCGGATTCATTCCCGGCCGAGCTGGCGCAGGTTCGTCTTGGCCAGCTCGACGATCTCGTCGGTTCCGCCCGAGAGGATTGTTCTCAGGGCGAAGAGGCTGAATCCCTTGGCCTGCTCCATGGTGATCTTGGGCGGTATGGACAGCTCCTGGCGGGCGACTCGGACATCGACCAGGGCGGGACCGTCGTGGTCGAACGCGGCCTGCAGCGCTCCTTCGAGCTCGTCGGCCTTTTCCACGCTCGTAGCGAACAGACCGACTGCTTGGGCGATGCCGGCAAAGTCCGGGTTGTCCAGATCGGTCCCGTAGTTCACGATGCCGGCCGCCTTCATCTCCAGCTCCACGAACGACAACGCGCCGTTGTTGAACACGATCACCTTGACCGGGAGGTGCATCTGGCGGAGCGTGATCAGCTCACCGAGCAGCATGGCCAGGCCTCCGTCACCGGACAACGTCACCACCTGGCGTCCGGGCTGGCTGGCTTGGGCTCCGAGGCCCTGGGGGAGGGCGTTGGCCATGCTGCCATGGTTGAACGACCCGATCAGCCGTCGCCTGCCGTTCATGTGGAGGTACCGGGCGGCCCAGATCGTCGGGTTACCGACATCGGCGAGGAAGATGGCGTCGTCGGCCGCCAGTCGGTCGATGGTGGCGGCCACGAACTGCGGGTGCAGCGGGGACGTGGTGCGTCCTTCGGTGCCGAGCCGGTCAAGGTGCGCTCGGGCCCGCTCGTAGTGCGCCGTCATCCGGTCGAGGTGTTCCGTATCGGACTTGACGGTCAAGCGGGGAAGGAGGGCAGCGACCGTGTCCTTGACCGTACCGACCAGGGGCACATGGACAGGGACCCGCCGGCCGATTTGTTCGCCCCGCACGTCGACCTGAATTACGGGGACCCCCTCGGGATAGAACGACCGGTAGGGAAAGTCGGTGCCGAGCATCAGCAGGGCGTCGCAGTGCTCCATCGCCCGGTATCCCGAGCTGAAGCCGATCAGCCCGGTCATGCCCACGTCGTAGGGATTGTCGTACTCCACGAACTCCTTCCCGCGCAGCGCATGCAGCACGGGAGCCTTCAGGGTGGCGGCGATCGAGATCAGCTGGTCATGAGCGCCGGCACACCCGGCACCAGCCAATATTGTGACTTGGCCTGATCGGTTGAGAATCTCGGCGGCAGCAGCCAACGAGTTCTCATCAGGCCTGATAACCGACTCGGTCTTGAGGACGGGCCGCAACTTCCAGCCCGATGGGCTGTCGCTCAAGAACACCTCGCCGGGAATAACGATCACCGCGACGCCGCGCTGCTCGAGGGCGGCGCGCATGGCCATTTCCAGCACCCGCGGGAACTGCTCGGGGATGCTCACCAGCTCTCTGTAGACGCTGCATTCCCGGAAGAGCTCTTGGGGGTGCGTCTCTTGGAAGTAGTCGCCGCCGATTTCCTCACGCGGGATATGAGCTGCGATCGCCAACACCGGCACCCGGCTGCGATTGGCGTCGAACAGACCGTTGATGAGGTGAAGATTTCCCGGTCCGCAGCTCGCCGCCACTACGGCCAGCTCGCCGGTGATCGCCGCCTCACCCGCGGCAGCAAATGCCGCCGCTTCTTCATGGCGGACGTGCTCCCACGTGAAGCTGCCGTCGCGGCGCAGCGCGTCGGTAAAGCCGTTCAGCGAGTCGCCCGGGAGCCCGTAGATACGACGCACTCCGGAAGCCTTCAGGGTGGCAACGATGTTGTCGGCGACGGTTGGCATGTGCAGTGCTCCTGACTCTGTGCGAGGAAGCTGGGTTGCTGGCCTCTGGGACCTAGCTTGCGGGATCAGATGTCATGCGTCCAGGGAAGATCTTTTCGATTGGGTTCACCGCCGTCTCCTCCGGGGAGTCCTCTGTGAGTTACCCGAACATGGCCGGGTTTACCCGAACATGGCCGGGTTCAACCGATTGGCGTGGACAGACGACGGCTGCCCATAGACGACTGGACCGGGGGAGTCGTACTCCGATTACTACCGGATTGTCGATCGCCGCAGACGCTTCCTCCGCTGCCACACGTGCACCGCGAGGTAGACGACGAGAGCGAGCCCAGAGTCGAGGTGCCACCGGTCAAATGGCACGGGGAGTGGAAGTTGTGTTGGCTGGCCCCGTTCCCAGTCGACGATCCCCGACACGAGGACGTTTACGGTGATGAAGAGCAGGAGGAGGTCCGAGGCGGCAAGTCGAATCCTGCGTTCGACGAACGTCCGGGCCCGGACAAGCTGGGTGGCCATGCGGGCAATGGCCCGGCGGCGCTGGACCAGATGGACGGCCACCAGGCCGACGAATACGAGGCCGACAACAGTGTGATAGTCGACCTTGACGTGCAGAAGCTGCAGCGTGCCGAGCGCGGCCGCGGCCGAGCACAGCAGACCCAGATGGACTGCCCACCGGGATCGGGCGCGCCATACAGACCGGCGGTCGTTCAACTCCTCGAGCGATGTTCTGGCCTGCGGCACAATCACCCGACCTCACTCCGACGTTGCGTAGTCGTTCACCTGTCGAGGCGACGTAGACCGCCGAGTAGTTCGGGCAGAAGGTTTGCGGCCGCACACCACCTGCGCCACCGGGCGCTCCTACTCCATGGGGCGGCTGGAGATCCCCGTCGGGTCCCGTCCCGCCAGCACCCAGCCGACGACGGCGGCGGCGGCCGGCATGGCGATCACGATGAGGAACAGGTTGCCCCAGGGGATGTGGTCGATGATGTCCGACAGTCCACCTTCCAGCGCATTCGAGTGGAACCATCCGGCCAGCCCGACGTAGGCGGCCACCGTTCCGAGCAGAGCGCCGAGGAAGGCGAGGCCGCCGGCGGTGACCGCCGTCAGGGTGCGCCGGGTGCGGGAGCTGGCGCCGGTGGCGGCAAGCGTGCGCAGTTCGCTTGCCGTCTCGCTTCGGATGAGGCCGATGCTCATGCCCAGGATGCCGAGGGCGAGTGCGATGGCGAACACGGTGGCCCAGTTCACGATTTCGTGCGACGTCGGGGCGTCATTCTTCGACTCGAGGCTCAAGTTGTTGGTGGCCGCAACCGCTTGGGCGTTCGTGATCTGGGCTGAGGTGATCGGGCGGTTCGCTTGGATGATCCAGCCGTCGAGGCTGCTCTGGCCCGCAAGGTGCAGCCGGTGCAACGTGCTCTCGGTGATCAGTGTGTTCGGCGCATCCGTGCCCATGGGCAGCTTGCTCTCTTCTTGGACGACCGGGTGGGCGATGCACGAGCCGGGCGAGCAGGTGTTCGTGTTGTCTGGCCCGGGACCCCCGCCACCCGGGCCCGGGCCGTTCGAGCCGGGGCTGACCAACTGGCCGCCGCCCTTTCCACCGCCTCCGTAGGTCAGCTGCACGCCTGAGCCCGAGAGGCCGGGGCGCGAGCTGAGGACGTCGACGTTGGACGGAACGGATGACGGATTGATGCCGTATGCTCGCAGGAGCGCCGGTGTCGCCACGTAGATCTGTCCGTCCCACTGGCGGCCTGAGCCGCTGGGGTTCTGCAGGCCGACCGAGGACGCGGGATTGTCGAGTTCTACGACGTCGCTGGCGCCGACAGCGGATGCGATGGCGTGGGCGCCGGCCTCCTGTGACGCGATGTCCTGCGGCGTCGGCGCGCTGGGATTGGGGCTGGTGCCGTTCTGGCCGTTCGGGCTCCAGACGGCGAGCTCGTTCGATGCCAGGTTCGGCCCGACGTAGTCGAACGGGTTGCTGTAGCGGGCGACGGCGACGGCGCAGATGACCACCGCGATCAGCACGCCGACGCTGATGGCCGAGAGGGCCGAGCCGGAGCGGGCCCGGTACCTCGAGAGGTCGCGCAGGGGTAGTCGGATGGCAATCGGTGCTTTCCGCCCGACGCGGGCCAGGAGCACCAAGAAGAAGGGGGAGACCAGGATGATCCCCGCGATCAGCGCGACGAAGCCGGGAATCAGCCATACCACGCCGCCCCCGTTCCCGGCCGCGCCCGAAAGGGAAAACATGATGAATCCGATGACCAGCGCGATCACGCCAGGAACGAACGAGCGGTGGATCTGGCGCGGCGGCGCGGGGCGCCCGGCCAGGGCGCTGACCACCGGGACGCGAGTCATGGCGCGGGCGGGGTGGCCGGCGGCGAAGAAGGTGGCGACGACGGCAAGCACCATCGACACCACGATCACGGTCCACGGCAGGGCGAACACGGCGATGAGGTGATGCGCGCTCTGCTCGTTGTGTGGGCGGTAGGCGAGCCAGGCGACCAGGCCCAGCCCGAAACCCACCACGGCGCCCACAGCGCCGACGATGACGCCGTTGGCCTCCAGCACGAGCCGGACGTTGCGGTCCGTTGCACCCATCGATTCCAACATCCCGATGGCGCGCAGGCGGCGCTGCGCCAGCACGGTGAATCCACCGACCGATACCAGGGCGATCAGCAACATGCCGACGGTCGCCAACGCCAGCACGATGGTGTCGGGGTTGATCGTGTTGTTGGTAAGCGAGCCCGGAGTCGAAACGTTGGTCCCGATTCTGCCCGGATCCACGCCCGGTGCGTCGAAGAAGACGTCGATCGTGCTCGGGTGCGTCACCTGTCCGGGAGGAACAAGCGCGAACTCGTCGAGCAGACTCTGAGGGTTCTGCACAATGCCGACGACGAGTTTGCCGTCTGTGGACCAGGTGTCGCCCACTCTGAGGTTGAGCTCGGACGCCAGCCCAGGGGTAAGTGCGATCTGGTCCGGTCCGGACGGGTAGTGCCCTGAGAGCAATTGCAGCATCGGGCCGCCGTAGGGGCCGTGCGGGTCTTGGGAGCGAAGGTCGTAGGTCTGGGTGCTGCCGGGGACATGGAATACCTCGTTCTCAATCACCTGGACCGTCCCGAAACGGTGCGTCAGCGCGGCGATCTGGGCATTCACCGACTGCAGATTGAGCGTGTGGGACTGCTTCGCGTTCGATGAGCTGGTCGCGTGCGAGGAGCTCGTGTAGGTGGCCAGGTCGTCGGCCGTGCCGTAGCCGGCGTTAACCGGTGGCGGGGTATTGACCGCGACGGCCGATCCGACCACGACGGCGGCCACGGCGACGATGACGAGGAGCAGGATCAGCAGCTGTTGACGCCACTCGCGCTTGAAGAGGCGCCAGGCCCATCGGATCATGGCCCGGCGAGCCGGGACGCCGCCGGTGCTCGGTGCTGGGGCCGACCCGGTGACCGGCCGCTCGAGGATGCCGACGCTCACTGGTTCGGGAGGTGGGCGAGGATCGCTTCGGGGCCCTCGACCGGGAGAGTCTGGTCGACGATTCTGCCGTCGCGCAGGAAGACCACGCGGTCGGCCCACGAGGCGAGTTGGGCGTCGTGGGTCACCACGACAGCGGCCATGCCGCTGCGGCAGGCCGCCAGGATCAGCCGCATGACGGACTCGGCGTTGGTGGAGTCAAGGGCACCGGAGGGCTCGTCGGCCAGGAGCAGGCGGCGGTTGCCCACCACGGCGCGGGCGATGGCGACCCGCTGGCGCTCGCCACCCGACAGCTGGTCGGGGTAGTGCGACGCCCGGTCCTTCAGCCCGAAATTCTCCAGTGACTCCAGCGCCGCCGCCTGGGCCTTGCGGGCCGCGATGCCGTCGAGTTCCAGGGGTAGGGAGACGTTCTCCACCGCACTGAGCCCGGCGAGCAAGTTGTAGTCCTGAAAGACATAGCCGATGGACTGCCGGCGCAACTGAGCTTTGCCGTTGCGTGAGAGCGACGACAAGGCCCGACCTTCGACGTAGACCTCACCACTGCTGGGATCTTCGAGGCTGCCGGCGATGGTCAACAGCGTGCTCTTGCCCGAGCCGCTGGCGCCCATGACGGCCACGAGGGACCCGGCCTCAACCGAGAGATCGATGCGTTGAAGGGCGTGAACCTCTGCTGCCCCTCCTCCATAGACCTTGGTGATGTCACGCAATTCGAGGTAGCTCATGGCCGCACTCCCACCTTGCGCCGAGCCTTGGGAAGGGGGAACGGCTGGGGGGCCGGTGCGTCGCCCTCCGCCGCCGCTTTCTTCAAACGGCCGTCCGCCATGTCGAGCCACCGAATCAGAGAATCAAGGCGGAACAACTCGGCGTCGACGACCAGAGCGAAATTCAAGTCGAAGCGGGACTCGTCCTCCTTGAGGTGCGTCCACTGCTGCATGAGTTGGACCAGGTATCGGCGATGGACCTGGATCACCTCGTGGACGTTGACACCCGGCATACGAATTGCCACCATGATCTTGATCACCAGTTCGTCGCGAGGAGGAGAGCTGAGATCGGGCGGCGTGCGCAGCCACTTGTTCAGCTCGGCCTGTCCCTCGGCAGTGATGTGAAACCCCTTCTGGGGGCCCTCCTCGGCTGTGTCGTCCGCCTCGACCAACCCATCGCGTTCGAGGCGTTGGATCGTGGTGTACACCTGGCCGACATTCAGTGGCCAGACCTCCCCGGTCCGGGCCTCGAACTCCTGTCGCAGCTGAAGGCCGTACTTAGGGCCCTCGCTCAGAAGCGCCAGCAAGGCGTGCCGAACACTCATCAGTTCTCCCACTTCGTTAGCATACTGGGTATCTTACTAGATAATTCTACGGGTGTCTAGTCCTCGGAGAACAAGCCAACCCGAGCGGATTTGCATTTCCAGGCGGTCGCCGCTTCCAGGCGGTCGCCGCTTCGAGTTTTCTCAGTGGGCACCAGTCAGCACTAATGCACCGAGGGCGGCGGCCATCGAGAGGGGCACGGCGATCGCCCCCAGACGGCTGGCCTTGGCGATCGAAGGTCGACTGCCCGCCGTTCGTGCCGCCCGCAGCCAGAGGAACCAGGCCAATGAGCCCGTGGCGAACAGGTTCGGTCCGAGGTTGAGCCCGATCAGCATGGCGAACGGATGCGCCGGAACGCGAGCAGCGAGGAGCGACGCGGCTGGGAGGTTGTTGACCAGCACCGACGAGGCTGCCGCCACAACTGCCGTACCCCAGAGGTCGAGGTGTGACATCAAGGTCGCCGGCCCCGACCACACCCGGCCAAGGGTCCCGAGGGCCACCGCTACCCCGAAGAGCCCGACGAGCACCGGTACACCCAGAACATCCACCACTCGCCTTGGCCGCTCCGCCCCGGTGGCGAAGCGGATGCCCATCACCGTGACACCGATCGCGAAGACTGGGACGGCCGGGTTGTGGAGGGCGACGACGAGCACAGCCGCCGCAAAGACGGCGACCAGACCCAGCCCCAGGACCGGTCGGTCGGCCGGAGTCGGGTCCTCCACCCGAGCCGAAAGGGCCCGGCGCTCCGCCACTGCGACCACGGCGGCAGTCACAACCACTGCGGCCAGCGCCGCCAGCCAGGTGTGGGCAAGGAATTGGCCGCCAGTCAGGTGGAGGTGACCGATCACGATCAGGTTGGTCAGGTTCGAGCCGGGCAGGAAGAGCGAGCTTGCGTTGGAGAGAAGGAGGCATCCATAGAGCAGGGGCGCCTCTCCCTCCCCCCGACTCCGGGCGGTGTAGACGAGCACCGGGGTGAGAAACGCCACTGAGGTGTCGAGGTTCAATACCGCCGTCACCGCACCCACGACGACGACGGCCCCGACGAAAAGCAGGGCACCGTTCGGCGCCATGCGGGCCAGTCGGTGCCCGGCGTACGCAAACAGGCCGTCGTCGCCTGCGACGAGCCCGATGAGGAGCAGCCCGGCGACGAGGACGAACGGCGGCCAGTCCTGAGAAGCCGCCGAACGGGTCGCCGACGGGTACAACACGGCCGCCACCACGAGCCCGAGAAGGCCGACGACGGCCAGGACCGCGCCAAGGAGTCGCTGGTTGGGGCCGGCTTCTGCGGGCAAAGCCTGATCTAGAGGATGGGGATCAACCACGTTCCCAGCTTGGCTGGTCGCGGAGGCACCTCCGCGCCCCTTCGGGGTCGACGAGCGTGTCCGCAACGACGCCGACGTCGCGCCTCGGGAAGTGACAGTCGGCGTAAGCCACGTCAGGCCGGAACCCCGACGAGCGACACGACCGCACCAATCGCCCCGGCAATGAGCAACCCGCTCACCACACCGCGCCGGGCGACAAAGAGCCACATGAGCGCCCCGGCCAGCACCGGGATCTGCCAACGATGATCGAACGCAAGACCGAGAGGGATCGCTGAACCGGCGATGGCGCCGATCACTGCTGGCCCGGCTCCGGCCAGGAACCACTGCACGGTGCAGTTCGCTCGGATCTGGTCGAAGCGCCGACCACCTGCCAGGACGAAGATGAACGACGGGGCAAAGGCGATCAGCGCCGCCAGCAGTCCACCGCCCACTCCACCGGCCGCGTAGCCGACCACGGCCACGGTCTGCACCACCGGACCAGGGGTGATTTGACCCAGGGCCACGGCGTCGAGGAACTGGGCGCTGGTCATCCAGTGATAGGTAGTGACGACGTCGTGCTGCATCAACGGGATGATGACGAACCCACCACCGTAGGAGAGGGCGCCGACCTTGAATGCCACCCAGGCCAACGCCCCGAGACCACCGACCGAAGCTCCATGGAGGACCAGGGCAGGGACGAAGGCCCGTTCCGAGCCTCGTGACGACGGCCCGCTCTGCCGGCGGATGACGATCTCGGTCACCCCGCAGGTGACGAGCACGAGCACCAGGTAGGGGCCGACCGTGGCCGCGGCGGCGCCTCCAAAAAGGGCGTACACGACCCAGCGGATCCGTCGCGCCTGTTCAGTTCCGATCCTTTTCCAGCTGGCCGGGGCCAGCCCCCATGCCGCGTTCAGCGCCACCGCGGGAACCGCCGCACCTGCGCCGGCCGACGCGCCGAGGATCCAATCGGGTGGGTGGCTGGCTAAGAAGACCGCCGAGAGCGCCAGGATGAGCACGAGTCCGGGGACGATGAAACACAGGCCGCCGAGGAGAGCGCCGGCTGCCCCCCGCAGGCGCCACGCGCAGTAGATGGCCAGCTGCGTCGATGCCGGGCCGGGGAGGAGGTTCGTGGTGGCGATGGCGTCTTCGAACTCTTTCCCCTCGATCCACCCTCGCTCCTCGACGCACATGCGGCGGAGCAGGGCAATGTGGGTCGGAGGACCCCCGAATCCGATGCATCCGAGACGGAGCCACTCCTTCCCGATGGTGCCGAGAGGCACCGGCGGCGCAGGTCGGTGCTCGACCTCCCCTTCGTCGCTGGTCATGGGGTCTCGTCGCCGAGCACCTCGTTGGCAAGCTCTCGGAGCTGGCGCTTGGTCGACACAAGGGTTCTGCGACCTTTGGCCGTTGCCACATAGGAGCGGCGAGCCCGACCGTTGACGACCTCATGGTTCGAGCTGAGAAGTCCCTCGGTCTCCATCTTGTGCAGGGTGGGATAGAGGGACCCTGGACTGATCCGGTAGCCGTGATGGGCCAATTCCTTCGCCATCCATGCGCCGTGCACCTCTCCGTGGGCGGCGTGATGGAGGATGTGCAGTCGAACAGCCCCTCGAAGGAACTCCCGCATCCGCCCATCGTAGCAAATATCGGTTTCAGATATCAGTTACCGATTCTTGTGCGAGGAAACCACTGAGCGGAGGCGTCGCACCTGGGCGTAGCGTCTGATTACCGGACTCAAGGCTGCTCACGCGTCCCTGGTCACCATCCGCCAGGCCCCAATGGCCGTCCAGAACACCAGCCAGCCCACGATCACCAGTGACGCCGCCAGGGTTGACTCCGGTATCAGCGTCAGTCCGCCGCCTCCGCCCGGGCCCCCGCCGCCGAACGGCGACGGTAGGCCGCCCGGCTCAATGTGGACCATGGCGACGCCGACGATGCCCCGCTCGAGGTTGACCAGGTGCGTAATGATGTGGCGGCTGAAGAGCGGCGTCAGGATCAGCTCGAGCACGATGAGGAGGATGACCGGGACCGTCCGTTGACCCAGTAACGAGGCCAGCCCGAGGCCGACGATGAACCCGATGGTCGCCTCGAGGGCGATCCACAGGCCGACGTCGACCATCAGCGAGGTGGAGGGCACCGTGAAGGTGGCGCGGTAGTCGGCGTAGTCCTGCGTGGCCACCGCGACGGCGAACGCCCGGATCTGGGCCGGCGATTCACTGGCGGGGACGGTGGTCGTGCCCTTCGGCGTCTTGATCACGGCACCGGCCGGGGGACCGCTGGTCTGACCATGTCCGCAGGGCACGTCCGGCGGCGGGCCGTTCAGCCCCGGTCCCCCGTTGAAGTTGAAGTTGCAGATCACCTCGTCGGCGTGGGCCGCGGCCCAGGTGTCCAAGGCGGGACGCGAGAGCCCCTGGGGCACGATCACGCCGTCGTAGTTGAGCTGCGTCGGGGCGGCGAAGACGCAGACCGCGCAGACGATCGTGTAGCCGACGGCCACCATGGCGATGACGATGGCCAGGCCGGCGGGGATCCGGGCCAGATAGAGGGCCAGGCGGGAGCGGCCGGTGATCACCAGATGGCGGAACATCCCCTCGGTGAGGTCGACCGACCCCGCCGTGCAGCCGACGACGGCCGCCACGATGAAGCCGAAGATGTACATGAAGCCGGTCACCAGCGAGGTGAAGATGGAGTAGCCCCCGGCCGGCCCGTAGGATTTGGGGTCGACGGCGTGGGTGATGAGACGCACGGCGAGGAAGACGACCGGGATGCCGATGTTGACGGCGATCAGGGCGATCATCAGTCCCCGGCGCTTGCGCAGCTCCATCAAGCGCGTGGTGACCATGCCCCACGTGGGGATCCACGAGCCGCGGTGATCGCTGCGCAGCTGTGCCGGAACGGAGGTGGGAGCCGGGCCGGGAGCAGGTGGGTCGATGTTCGAGACCGTCGTCATTCGGAGTCCCCCAATCGGCTGGTCACCGAGAGGAACCACTGCTCGAGCGAGGCCTGCATGTGCTGGAGTCGGTAGACCGAGATCCCGCCCTCCACCAAAAGGCGATTGATCTCCGCGATGGCATCACGTTGCGTATCTTCGGGTAGGGAGATGGCGAGCCCGTCCGGGCCGACCTCTACGTGCGTGGCGAACGCCGTCCCGTCGAGCACGGTGCGGGCCCGGTCGGGGTCGGAGCACTCGACCTGCACCTCGAAGGAGGACCCGGCGAGGAGCTCGGAGATCGGTCCCTGCCGGATCACCGTGCCGCGATCGACGATGGCCACCGCATCGCAGGTGCGCTCGACCTCGTCGAGGAGGTGGGACGACAGCACCACCGTGCGACCTTCGGCGACGAGCGAGGTGATCATGTCGCGCATGTCGAGCATGCCCCCGGGGTCCAGGCCGTTCATGGGCTCGTCGAGAATGAGCAGCTGGGGATCCCCGAGCAGGCAGGCGGCGACGCCCAGTCGTTGGCGCATGCCCATGGAGTACTTGGACACCTTGTCGTCGGCCCGATGCAAGATGCCGACGCGCTCGAGGGCCGGGTCGATGCGGCCCTTGGCCGCCGGCTCACGCGCCGCGGCGAGGATCGCTAGATTCTGCCGGCCGCTCAGATGGGCGTGAAACCGCGGTTCGTCCACGATCGCCCCGACCCGGGCCAGGGCGACATCACGGTGTCGAGGGACGGCGTGGCCGAGAAGGAACATTGCGCCGGCGTCGGCATGGGTCAGGCCCAGCAGCACTCTGATCAACGTGGTCTTGCCGGCCCCGTTCGGCCCGAGGTAGCCGAAGGCGCAGCCGCGGGGAACGAGGAGCTCGACGTCGTTGACGGCGGTGTTCTCGCCGAATCGCTTGGTCAGCCCGTGGGTCTCGACCGCCCACTGGCTGTCTGCCTCTCGTCGGTCCACGGCGTCCGATAGTGCTGTACTCATACGATTCTCCCGCCCAGCCCCCGAGGGTGCACTCGTGCACGTGTCATGGTGGCTGCCCTCTTTTCATGACCGGCCCTCACTGCACCCTGTTGTTCCAGTAGTGCCGACACCCGGTACGACAATGGTAACGACAGGCGGCCGCCATGAGAATGCGGCAGGCGGGTCTCCTGCCACTGGTGCTAGCACCCCTCTTCGGAAGCCGCGGCCGCGGGGAACGAGCAGATCGACCTGCTTGAGGGCGAGCCCGGGCCGGGTCGCTTGATCAGCCGTGGCTCTCGCCTGCCCACTGGCTCTCTGCACCGTGCTCGATCACCGAGAGAGACCTACCAGCGGACGATCACGGCAAGCGTGCAAAGCCCGGTCACGATGAGCGTCACGAGCCCAAGATCGAACCGGTGTGCTCCAGGGTCCTGGCTCCTCCTGCGGGTGTCATTCTCGAGTACACGTAGGTGAACCATCTCCCAACGAGGTTAGGCACGTGCTCTCTCTCGAAACGACCTCCCTAAGGATGAAATTCGGATTGACGGACTCATCCTCTCGTCGAACCAGAACGAGCACAATTCGATCGTCACCAGGGCGTCTGACCCAATGTTGCATTTCCACGGGCTTGGAGCGGGGCGGTACGCTCGCCAGGAGCGAGCATGGAGGAGATGGCGTGAGCACCATGATCGAAGAGAGAAACGGAGTCGGCAGAACCGCTCGGCTCTCTGGCCTGGTCAGCCCGCGACAGGAACCGGACGGAGGTCTCTTCGGAACGAGTCGGCGGGTGGCGCATACCCACCCCGTCCTCGTCGACTCACTGTTCGCCCTGGCTCTCCTAATCTTCTCAACGCTGTGGCTTGTGAACTCACCGTTCGTCGGGCGAAATGCAGCCGTCCTGCAGACAGCGCTCATCGTCCCGCTCGTCTGGCGACGCGTCCAACCCTCGGGGATCTTCGTCATCATCAGCGGGGTTGCGTTCGTCCAGTACCTGTTGGGCTACCAGTTGATCGGCGATGCAGCGCTCCTCGTCGCCCTCTACACAGTGGCGGTGCACGAAACACGGATCCGTTCGGCCTGTGCAGTGGGTGTGCTCGAAGTCGGCGCAGTGATGGCGGCAATCAAGTGGGAACCGGCAGGTACTTTGCCCCGCTCCCTTCTCTTCCTCTCGGCCACGGTCGTCGCCGCCCTCTTCGCTGGATTGACGGTGGCGTCAGGCAGCAGGTACCTCCTATGGTTGGCGGAGCGAGCCGAGCGTCTGGAGACTGAAAGGGATCAACAGGCCACCATCGCGGCCACGGCTGAACGTACGCGCATAGCGCGGGAGATGCATGACATCGTCTCGCACAGCCTGTCGGTGGTCATCACTTTGGCCGATGGAGCATCGGTCGTGAGCGAGACCGATCCGGTCCGAGCCGCCAAGGTCATGGCCCAGGTCTCCGACGTCGGTCGACAGGCTCTGGCCGACATGCGGGCAATGATTGGGGTGTTGCGCACCAACGAGTCAGCAGCTGACCTGGCGCCGCAGCCCGATCTCGCCCAACTCAGCGTGCTCATCGATCGGATCCGGGCGACAGGACTTGCAGTCGAGTTCCATACCGAAGGCTCGGCGATCCCGCTCGGAGGCGCCGTCGAGCTGTCCATCTACCGAGTCATCCAAGAGGCGTTGACGAATACCCTCAAGCACGCCCACGCCAGGCGGGCCTCGGTCACCATCCGCTATGGCCACTCGAAGGTGGACGTGCGGGTGGTCGACAACGGCGATGCGGTGCTCCAAGGACCGGTTTTGGGACACGGCATAGGGGGCATGAGAGAGCGAGTCGCCGTCCACCAAGGAACGCTCCACGCCGGCCCGGTAGCTGAGGGCGGTTGGGCGGTGGATGCCTCGTTCCCGGTCACTGCGCACCAGGTTCCAGTGTGACAATCTCGGTGCTCCTTGTCGACGACCAGCCCCTGCTCCGCCGCGGTTTTCGGATGATCCTCGAAGCCGAAGAGGATATTGTCGTCGTCGGAGAAGCAGGTGATGGCGACGAGGCGGTCGAACTCGCCCTGCGCCTGGGACCCGACGTCGTGCTCATGGACATTCGTATGCCGAACACGGACGGCATCGAGGCCACCCGGCGCATCATTGCTGAGGAGCCTGACATCCGCGTGCTTGCCCTCACCACGTTCGACCTCGATGAGTACGCCTTCGGTGCCTTGAGGGCCGGTGTCAGCGGCTTTCTCCTGAAAGATGTTCGCCCGACGGAACTCACGGCTGCCATCCGCGTCGTCGCTTCCGGAGACGCTGTGGTGTCGCCCCGGGTGACTCGGCGCCTGCTCGACGAGTATGCGCGCACGAGTGCCGCGCCCAGGGGTGCCAGGCCAGATCGGTGTCCCGAATTGGCGGAACTCACCGATCGGGAGCGGGAGGTCCTCGAGGTCATGGCCCGTGGTCTCTCCAATGCTGAAATCGCCGCGCAACTGTATGTCTCGGAGACGACGGTCAAGTCCCACGTCGGTCGGATCCTTTCGAAGCTGGCACTACGAGATCGCGTGCAGGTGGTCGTCCTGGCCTACGAGATCGGTCTCGTCCGACCTGGCGTCGACTTCTGACCGTGTGACGTCCACTCCACTGACCTCAAGCAGAAAGGATCCATACGTGGTAGCCGTCTTCAACCGGATGTTCCCGGAGCCGAGTGCGGCCAAGGTCCCAGAGATCATCTTCTTGTTCTGGGTGGTCAAGATCCTCACGACGGCCGGTGGCGAAGCCACCTCGGACTACCTGAGGACATGGGGAAACATCGGCGGTGGCGGAACCGAGGTCGCCCTGTTCGTCATCGGACTGTTGCTCCAGTTCGGGACCCGACGATACCGGGCCGTTGCCTACTGGTTCCTCGCCTATGCCATTGCCATCTCCGGCACCGGGGTGTCCGACTTCCTCCATCTCGATGTCGGCATTCCCTATGCCGGCACGACCCTTTTGTGGGCGGCGGTGCTCATCGCGATCTTCTTGGTGTGGTACCACTCCGAGCGAACACTGTCCATCCACAGCATTACCACCCGGCGGCGGGAGTGCTTCTACTGGGCGACGGTGTTTGCCACATTCGCACTCGGGACGGCGCTCGGTGACTTCACGGCGGTCGCCTTGGGCTTGGGCTATTTAGCCTCGGGCATCCTTTTCGGCATCGTTATCCTGATTCCCGCTGTGGCGTGGTGGAAGCTGGGCTTGAACGGGGTGGCCGCCTTCTGGATGGCCTACGTCGTGACGCGGCCCCTCGGTGCGTCCTTCGCCGACTACATCAGTAAACCAACGCACATGAGTGGAATCGGATTCGGAGATGGACCGACCGCGGTGGTGTTCACCCTGGCTGTCACGGTGCTCGTCCTCTACCTCGCGATCGTTCGCCCCGACATTCAGCCGGCCGAGACCGAGGTGATCCGATCGGATCAACGCCAGTCGCGGATGTGAGCGCGACGTCGACGACGGTTCTGCTGCTGGCGGTGTTCGGCGCCAGTTCGGTGGAGATGGTCGAAGCACTTACCATCGTGGTGGCTGCCGGGGTCTCCCGCGGGTGGCGTTCGGCGCTCGAAGGTGCTGCCGCGGCCGTCGGGCTCCTGGCGGTTCTTGTGGCCGCCGTAGGGGTGCCACTCATCCACTACGTACCCATCGACGCCCTCCGGGTGGTTGTCGGCGGGCTGCTGTTGGTTCTTGGTATGTCGTGGCTGCGCAAGGCCGTCCTGCGGGCGGGCGGTCTGAAACCCCTGCATGACGAGGACGCCATCTTCGCAGCCACCTCGGAGGAACTTCGCCAAGGCGCTATAGGCGCCGCGTCGACGCGGCGCAGGGACGGGATGGGGTTCGCGGTGGCGTTCAAGGGGGTCTTCCTCGAAGGGACGGAGGTCGTGCTGATCGTGGTCAGCCTGGGCGCCAGCCAGCACCGCCTCGGTCTTGCCGCTGGAGCGGCGGCTGCCGCGGCCGTGCTGGTCGCGCTGGTCGGCGCTCTGGTGGCCCGGCAGCTGTCCGCGGTGCCGGAGAACACCATCAAGCTGGGGGTGGGCGTCATGCTCACCAGTTTCGGGCTCTTCTGGGTGGGGGAGGGTGCGGGAGTGCACTGGCCCGGAAGCGATCTGGCTATCGTCGTGATCATAGGGATATTCGCTCTGTTCACCCTGGGGCTGGTGACCTGGCTCCGAAGGGTGGGCCCACGGTCCGGCCTAGCGGCCCCCGGTGTCGCCGTGGAGCGGACGGCCGAATGAACAACATCGGTCGGGCTGCCCGCGTGTTCGGCAGTTTCTGGTGGGACTTCCTCGTCGGTGACACCCCAGAGCTATTCATCGCCGCGCTCCTCATCATCGTTGTGGCGCTACTGCTCCGGCACGACCATGTTCTCGCAGTCATCGTGTTACCGGTAATGGCCGGCGTGAGTTTACTGGCAAGCGTCCTGCACGGCCGAAAAAAATAAGCAGTGATGAAACCGCGGTCGGTGCTCGTGTGTCGAGGCGCGATTCCACCAACCCGATGACCGACCGATCCGAAGCGAACTCTCAGAAAAGGAGACCGCAGTTGATGTCCCAGACCTATTTCGTCGATCGCCTGATGAAGCTGGCCAGACTCGATTGGACACCATCGCATCGTCAGCCATCCGGCGTACGCCTTGTCATCGCGACCATCGTCTCGCTGCTGGGGTCTCTCATCGCCGACGGTGCCATCGTCGCCGTTGGTACGAGGGTGTTTCCGTCGACGAAGGGATACGTGCACTTCCACTTCTCCGACTACGGAAAACTGACGGTGATCGGGGTGCTCATCGCATGTGCGGCGTGGCCCGTAGTGACCCGGATCTCTAATGATCCACGTTGGCTCTTCTTCCGTCTCGCGATAGTCGTGACACTGGTGCTCTTGCTCCCGGATGTCTACATCCTCCATCAGGGCCAACCAGGCAAGGCCGTTGGGGTGCTGATGGTGATGCACCTGGCAATCGCTCTGGTCACATATAACGCGCTCGTCCGAATTGCACCAGCACGACCGGCATCGCGGCGAGTTGGTGATACGGATTGAGATGCCGTCAGTTGCCGTACGGCACCTATCGTGCGGTCGGGATCAACTCCTCGAGCAACATCTGGACCCTACGATCGAGCTCATCCACGATGGGCCGTACCACCTCGACTGGTTGACCCAGCGGGGTCATCGAGTTGCCAGTCCACATAGCGTTTCCCGAGATAGACCGGACAAGTGTCCCCACAACCCATCGTGACGATGACGTCGGCTTCCCTGGCCGTCTCGTCGGTGAGGGCCTTGGGGAACTCCCTGCCCGGATCGAGCCCACGTTCGAGGAGCAGCGCCACTACGGAGGGATTGAGATCGTCAGCCGGGTCCGAGCCAGCAGACCGGACGTCGATCCGGCCGTGGGCGTAGTGGTCGAGCAAGACTCGGGCGGCAAGGCTCCTCCCGGCGTTGTGAGTGCAGAGGAACAGGACGACGGGCACGTCACTCACGACCGCTCGCCTTGGTGCTCGGCGAAAGAACTGTCGTTCAAGGAATGCGGGACGACAACGGTTCCTGCCTGCCGAGGAGTCACCCCGGGATAGAGGAGCCAGATGATGCCGACGGCGACCAGGCCACCGAGCACCTGGGCAAAGATAAAGCTCAGGACTGATGATGGAGCGATCCCAGCGAAGCTGTTCGAGAACATCCGGCCGACCGTGATGGCCGGGTTGGCGAAGCTGGTCGAACTCGTGAAGAAGTAGGCCGCACCGATGTAGGCCCCAACCGCGGCCGGCGCGAGGTGGGACCGCCCTGATCGGGCCAGGGCGAAGATCACCAGGATCAAACCCACCGTCGCGAGTACCTCAGAGAGGAAATGCGGACCTGTAGCCCGGTGCTTGGTAGAGATGGAAATAGCGGCGCGTGAGAACATCACGTTGGCCACCATCGCCCCACACACGCACCCGATCATCTGAGCAGGCAGGTAGGCCGCGGCATCCCTCCACTTGAGGCCACTAAAGGCAGCATCGACGAAGGAGACCACCGGGTTGAAGTGTCCTCCCGAGATTGGCCCGAACATCAAGATGACGGCAAACAAGCCCGTTGCCGTCGCCGCTGCGTTCTCGAAGAGTTCCAGGCCGACGTTGCCAGGGGACAGATTCTGCGCCGCAATCCCAGAGCCGACCACCACCGCACACAAGAAGAACGACCCCAGGACCTCAGCCAGCAGTCGACGCCACAGGGCGCCATCCCTCATAGAGCCCTCGTCCCTCAGCAGCAGGACGAAGTGCCCTGGGCCGCATCGAGCGTCACAGGCGCACTCGCCTTCGCCGCACGACCGCAACACGAGCCGTCGCCGCCCAGGCCCATCTCGCTCGATGCGTCGGCCAGCACGGTGTAGACCTCCCATGGGGCACCGTCGGGGTCGCTGACCCAGACCTTGTCCTGGACCGCGTAGCAGCACGTCGTGTTGTCCTCGCCCCTCGTTTCGACTCCCTCTTCGCTCAGTCGGCTCGTGGCCGCCGTTACATCGTCGGGCGTCTCCACTTCCACGCCAAGATGGTTGAGGGCAAAATGGATGCCGTGGCCCCGTCCGGACGCATCCTCCATGAGGACGAGCTTGAGTGGTGGGTCGGCGATGGCGAAGTTGGCATAACCAGGCTGACGCTTTGCCGGCCCGGTATCGAAGAGCATTGAATAGAAGTCAACGGCGGCGTCGATGTCCGACACGTTGAGAGCGAGTTGCACACGGGACACGAGAAACCTCCACTAGTATTGACGTCTGTCGATGCATAGAGCATGCTCGATACATTCACATATGTCAATGGGAGCCAAATGAGCACGACCCCCACACCCGAGCCCCAGGACAAGAAGGCTGCAGTCGTGGAGCAGTGCTGCCCGTCCGTTCTTGCTGCGCCGCTTGACGTGACCGAGGCAGGGCAGCTCGCCCTTGGCTTCAGTGCCCTGGCCGATCCGGTGCGCATACAGCTACTGAGCATCCTCGCCGCGGCGCCGGATGGTGAAGTCTGCGTGTGCGACTTGGTAAAGCCAGTGGGCAAGAGCCAACCGACGGTCTCACACCACATGAAGATTCTGTCCGCTGCCGGGCTGGTTCACGGCGAGCGGAGAACCAAATGGGTGTACTACTCGCTTGACCGTGGACGGCTCGCTGCGCTCCGCGATGCCATTGACACCTGAGCTGTGACCGCTCTGATCAGGGTGTGACACGTATCGTCCCCCACCTAAGGATTCCCTTAGGTTGGTGTTGACAATGGGCAGGGAAGGGTTAAGTTTCACTGGGGGCCAGGTTTAACGAGGGGGTCTGATGCAAGTACCCGCGCCGTTTGACTATGAACGTGCCACCAGCGTGGATCACGCCATAGGGCTACTCGAACGGTTGGGGGACTCGGCGCGGATCGTTGCGGGAGGGCACAGCCTTCTCCCCATGCTGAAGCTCCGGCTGGCGAACTTCGAGTATCTGATCGACATCAACGATCTCCATTCCGAGCTCGGCTACATACGGGCGGAACGAAACGAGGTCCGAGTGGGTGCGATGACCCGGCATCGCGAACTGCTCGAGTCCGATGTTCTGGTCGAGGCCTTTCCCATCTTTCGAGATGCCGAGAGGGTGATTGCCGACCCAGTCGTGCGTAATCGCGGGACGCTGGGCGGGTCGTTGTGTCAGGCAGATCCGTCCGAGGATCTTTCGGCAGTGTGCACCACGCTTGACGCCAGCTGCGTGATCCAGGGCAGCGGCGGTACTCGGGTGGTGTCCATGGAGGACTTCTACCAAGGTCCCTATGAAACCGCGGTCGGTGCGGCGGAGTTGCTGATAGAGATCCGCATCCCACTGCGGCCCGGGGGCTCCAGCGCCTACGAGAAGGTCGAGCGGAGAGCGGGGGACTGGGCCGTGGTATCGAGCGGCGCCGCGGTGTGGTTGGAGGACGGCCTCATTGGCGATGCTCGGGTCGGTTTGGCCGCAGTCGGACCAAACACGGCCGGAATTCCCGCCATTTCCGAAGCTCTCCGGGGCAAGGCACCCACGGATGAACTGTTCGCACAGGCCGGGGCCCTGGCAGCTGAGAGCTGCAATCCGAGTGCCGACATGCGCGGGAGCATTGAGTACAAGCGCCATTTGGCCAATGAGTTGACGCAGAGAGCCCTGCGTCGATCTGTCGCCCGTATCAGCGGACAGGGGGTCTGACGTGCAGGTATCACTGACGGTGAACGGTGAAGAGGTCAGCGAGGAGATCGAGGGGCGTCTCCTGTTGGTCCACTTTCTGCGGGATCAACTCGGCTTGACCGGCACCCATTGGGGGTGCGACACCAGCAACTGTGGGACCTGCGTGGTGTGGATGGATGGTGAACCCGTCAAGTCGTGCACGGTACTGGCGGCCATGGCGGGTGGTAGAGAGGTGCGCACCGTGGAGGGCCTCGAGCAGAACGGCGAGCTTGACCCGGTCCAGCAGGGATTCATGGAATGCCACGGGCTTCAATGTGGTTTTTGCACGCCGGGCATGATGATGACGGCGCGTGCGCTGCTCGACCGCAATCCCGATCCCTCCGAACAGGAGATCCGAGAGGCCATCTCGGGGCAGATCTGCCGCTGTACCGGCTACGCCACCATCGTTCGTTCCATCCGCTGGGCTGCGGTCCACGAGTCAGCCGTGAGCATTGGAAGCAGGCCATGACCACCACCGAAGAACGTCTCACGGAGTTTGTCGACAACGATCAGAAGCCGGTTGGCCATGGCCGGATGCTGCGCAAAGAAGACCCGCGCTTCATCCGGGGCCTCGGCCATTACTGCGACGACATCCAGCTTCCCGGCATGTTGCACATGGCCATACTCCGCTCTCCCGTGGCGCACGCCCGAATCGTCAGGGTGGATACCAGCGCGGCCGAGGCCCATCCGAAGGTCAAGGCGGTCGTGACGGGTGCCACCCTGGCCGAAAAAGGCCTGGCCTGGATGCCGACGCTGTCAAATGACGTGCAGGCGGTGCTGGCCACCGACAAGGTCCGCTTCCAGGGTCAAGAGGTCGCCTTCGTGGTGGCCGAGGACCGTTACTCCGCCCGCGACGCGCTTGAGCTGATTGAGGTCGAGTACGACATCCTCGCCCCGGTTGTCGACGCCCGCCGGGCTCTCGATCCCGAGATGCCCGTCATCCGTGACGATCTGGAGGGGAAGACCGACAACCACTGCTTCGACTGGGAGACCGGCGATGAGGCTGCCACCAACGCGGTCTTCGAATCGGCCGATGTCGTTGTGAGCCAGGACATCGTCTACCCACGGGTGCACCCGGCACCGATGGAGACGTGTGGTTGCGTGGCCGACTACGAGCGGGTCGCCGGCAAGCTGACGCTGTGGACGACCTCGCAAGCCCCTCACGCGCACCGTACGGTGTACGCACTGGTGTCGGGGCTGCCCGAACACAAGATCCGCGTCATTTCCCCTGATATCGGCGGTGGTTTCGGCAACAAGGTACCGATCTATCCGGGTTACGTCTGCGCCATTGTGGCGTCACTCGTCTTGGGCAAGCCGGTCAAGTGGATGGAGGACCGATCGGAGAACCTCACCAGCACAGGGTTCGCCCGCGACTACATCATGCGTGGTGAGATCGCTGCCACCAAGGAGGGAAAGATCCTGGCCATCCGCACCAACGTGCTGGCCGACCACGGGGCCTTCAACGGTACGGCCGCTCCCGTGAAGTACCCGGCCGGATTCTTCGGTGTGTTCACCGGCAGTTACGACCTCGAGGCCGCCTACTGCAAGATGACCGCCGTGTACACGAACAAGGCCCCGGGAGGGGTGGCCTACGCCTGTTCATTCCGCATCACCGAAGCGGTCTATCTCGTCGAGCGCATCGTCGACTGCCTGGCGTATCAGCTGGAGATGGATCCGGTCGAGCTGCGGCTGAAGAACTTCATCAAACCCGAGCAGTTCCCCTACACGACCAAGACGGGTTGGATCTACGACTCGGGCGAGTATGAGACGGCCATGCGATTGGCGCTGGAGATGGCGGGCTACGACGAGCTACGAGCTGAGCAGGTGGAGAAGCGTGCCCGCGGCGAGCTCATGGGAATCGGCGTCGCCTTCTTCACCGAGGCCGTGGGCGCGGGTCCCCGCAAGAACATGGACATCCTGGGACTCGGGATGGCCGACGGGTGCGAGTTGCGCATCCATCCCACGGGGAAGGCCGTCGTCAGGTTGTCGGTGATGTCACAGGGGCAGGGACACGAGACGACCTTTGCCCAGATCGTGGCCGAGGAGATCGGCATCCCGCCGGCCGACATCCAAGTTGTCAACGGCGACACCGATCAGACTCCGTTCGGTCTGGGAACCTACGGGAGTCGTTCCACTCCGGTCTCGGGAGCGGCCGCTGCGTTGGTGGCGCGCAAGGTGAGGGACAAGGCGCAGATCATCGCGTCGGGGATGCTCGAGGTGTCGGTGACCGACCTCGAGTGGCAGAAGGGATCGTTCAACGTGAAGGGCGACCCGTCGAAGTCCGTCACCATTCAGGACATCGCCATGAAGGCCCATGGCGCCGGCGACCTGCCCGAGGGGGTGGAGGGGGGGTTGGAGGCGCAGATCTGTTACAACCCCGAGAATCTCACCTATCCGTTCGGGGCGTACATCTGCGTGGTCGATGTCGATCCGGGAACCGCAGAGGTCAAGGTCCGTCGGTTCGTCGCTGTCGATGACTGCGGCACCCGGATCAATCCGATGATCATTGAGGGCCAGATTCATGGCGGGCTGACCGATGGTGTGGGCATGGCGCTCATGGAGATGATCGCCTTTGACGAGGATGGCAACTGCCTCGGTGCTTCGTTGATGGACTACCTCATCCCCACCGCGCTCGAGGTGCCCGACTGGGAGACCGGACACACGGTGACCCCCTCGCCGCATCACCCAATCGGGGCCAAGGGGGTGGGGGAGTCGGCTACTGTGGGCTCACCCCCGGCGATAGTGAATGCGGTGGTCGATGCGCTCAAACCCTTTGGTATACGGCACGCCGACATGCCACTCACCCCCTCTCGGGTGTGGGATGCCATGCAGGGGCACCCGACACCCTCGGTGTGAGTCCGAGGCCACGTGGGGCACCGGATGAACGCTCGGGCGACCGAGTTACTGGCGGAACGGGTGCCGTTCGTCTACGCCACGGTGGTCCGGGCTCAGTCACCCACTTCGGCTCGGGCGGGTGACGATGCCCTCATCTTGTCGGACGGCACGATCGAGGGTTTCGTCGGCGGTCAGTGCGCCGAGGAGACGGTGCGGGTGGCCGCCCTCGATGTGCTCGGCGAGGGCGAGGCTCTGCTCTTGCGGGTGCTCCCCCATGGCGAAGAGGGTTTTCCGGAGCGGCCGGGTGCGAAGGTGGTCGTGAACCCTTGTCTCTCTGGTGGCGCGCTCGAGATATTTTTGGAGCCGCATTTGCCACCGCCGCTGCTCTACATCGTGGGCGAGACCCCCATATCGGACGCAGTCGCTGCCCAAGCCGATTCGCTGGGCTTCGCCTTCGCGGCCGTGCGCACGCTGGCGGGGCAGGAGCCCGAGGGCGCGGTGGCGGTGATCATCGCCAGTCACGGAATTGACGAACCAGAGTCGATCAGGGCTGCACTAAATGCCGACGTGCGCTTCATCGGCCTCGTAGCCAGTCGCCGGCGAGGTGAGGCGGTACTCGACGTCATGACGCTCACCAAAAAGGAGAGGGACCGGGTGCATACTCCGGTCGGCCTTGACATCGGGGCTCGGACGCCGGCCGAGGTTGCGCTCTCGATCATGGCTGCTGTGGTGAGAGCCATGCGAACCGAAGGTCTGGTTGCTCCTTCTTCGCCGGGGCCACCTCGCGCCCATCAGGTCGTTGACCCCGTATGCGGGATGACGATCGTGGTGGGCCCCGAGACACCACATCGCACGGTCGGCGGGGTGGAACGCTGGTATTGCAGCACAGAGTGCCGGGACGACGTGAGTGAAGCGGGTGAATCTTGACGTGTTCGTGACCGGTTTGGTACTCGCCGCGGGCGCATCGCGCCGGCTCGGCGAGCCCAAACAGCTTCTGGCGTACAAGGGGACGACGGTGCTCGGCGCCACCTTGGAGATGGCCCGGAGCTGCAAATTCGACCAGCTGCTGGTCACCGTTGGGGGTGCGTGGGCCGAGGTGGGTCACCGCGTCGACTTTCGGGACTGCCACGTGGTGGAGAACGAGCAGTACGCCAGTGGATGTTCCTCCTCCATCGGTGCGGCCATTGCGGTCGTCGATGAACGCGCCGAGGGAATCGTCCTCCTCTTGGGAGACCAACCAGACGTCGCGACTGCCGCCGTGGCGAGGTTGATCGAGGGCGCCGGCACCTCTCCTTTGGCAGTGTGTCGGTACGGCGACGGCCTGGGCCACCCATTTTGGTTCCGGCGCCAGGTGTTCGACGATCTTCTCGGGCTCCACGGTGACAAGGCGGTGTGGAAGCTTCTGGAGTCCGACCGCTACCCGGTGCGTGAGGTGGTGATCGACGGGAACATCCCGCTCGACGTGGACACCTGGCAGGACTATCAGGCGTTGCTCACGGCGGCGGGCGGGGAGCCTGGCGGGTGACAGCGGGCCCGTCTTCCGCGGCAGTTCTCCGTGAGCAGCTCGACCAGGTCGACTACCTGGTCGATGAGGGCTTGTCGACCGCGCTGTACCTTGCCTTGCAGCTGGGACTACCCCTGCTGCTCGAGGGTGAACCGGGCGTGGGTAAGACGGCCGCGGCCAAGGCCTTGGCTCGTGCGCTCGGTGCTCCCCTGATCCGGTTGCAGTGCTATGAGGGGCTGACGGCAAGCGAAGCACTCTACGAGTGGAACTATCAACGCCAGCTGCTGGCTATCCGACTGGCCGAGTCACGTGAAGAGAGGTTGAGCGATGCTGATCTCTTTGCCGAGGAGTTTCTCCAGGAGAGGCCGATCCTGCAGTCCATCCGCTACCGGGGCCCGGTGGTCCCCGTCCTCCTCATTGACGAGATCGACCGGGCCGATGACGAGTTCGAGGCTCTCCTCTTCGAGTTTTTGGGGGAAGCGTCGATCACCATTCCCGAACTCGGCACGTATACCGCGGAACGGCCACCCATGGTCATCCTGACCTCGAATCGCAGCCGAGAACTCCATGACGCCCTGCGCCGCCGATGCTTGTACCACTGGATCGACTTCCCGGATCCCACGCGGGCGGCCGAGATACTGCGCCGGACGGTTCCATCCGCCACCGAGGGATTGATCCTCACGGCGACCGACTTCGTCGGGCACATTCGCAACCTCGACCTCGATAAGCCTCCGGGCATGGCCGAGACCATCGACTGGGTCTCCGCGTTGACCGTACTCGGCGCGTCCGAACTAGCCCGGGTCGACATCGTGCTCACGTTGGGGGCGATCGCCAAGACCCCCGATGATCGGGACACTGTGACCGGAGAGCTCGATGCCCTCGGCTTCGAGGAGGTGACGGTCCCTGCTGCGGGGGGTTGACCGAGCCGCCTTCGCGGTGTCGCTCTCGGTGCGGCTACAGCAGGCGGGAGTCCCGGTCGGGTTTACCGGTATGGGCGCATTGGTACGTGCCATGGACATCGTCCCCCCCCACTCGCGGTCGTCGCTGTACTGGGCGACTCGCATCTGTCTGGTCCACCGGCAAAGCGACCTGGCCACATTCGATGCGGTCTTCGCCGCGGTGTTTGACGAAATCGGTGTCCGCCTCGACCCTCACGCTCGCCGCCAGAGTCTGCCGTCCGCGGACAACGAGGACATGCTGGCGTCCATCTCGGGTCAGCCCTCCTCCGAAGACGAGGGCGGCGGCGTGCCCTGGGCGACGCTTCCCCGCATGACATCGACGCCGGATGGAGGAGCCAGTGCGTTGGTGGTTCCGGAGCGGCTGCCGAGCGGGCTCGAGGGCCTGGCGGACACCCCGTTCGACGAGTTCGACCCGGCACAGCTGGCCCAGCTGAGCGGTTGGATCGAGTCAGCGCTGGCAGACTGGCCCACGCGGCGGACACGGCGAGAGACTGCTCGCCGTGCGGGACGTCGCACCGCCCTGCGCCCCACGTTGGCTCGGGCCCGCCGGACGGGATGGGAACCTATTGAGCTCGTGCGGACGCGGCCGGTGCGGAAGCGTCGTCGCGTGGTCATGCTCTGCGACGTCAGCCAATCGATGCAGAGCTACGCCGCGGCGTACCTTCACCTGATGAGAGCTGTGGCGTTGACCACCGACGCCGAAGTGTTTGCCTTTGCCACGACGTTGACGAGACTGACTTCTGTCCTGACCTACAAGTCGCCCGTGCTGGCGATGCAACAGGCGACCGAGAAGGTGACGGACCGGTTCGGTGGCACGCGGATAGCGTCAAGCATCCGCGCGTTGCTGGCCTCCCGTCACGGGGGAGCGATTCGAGGAGCGATCGTCATCGTGGCATCGGACGGATGGGATAGTGACCCCCCTGATGAGCTGGCCAGAGTCATGGCGAGGGTACACAGGCGGGCGTACCAGGTTCTCTGGTTGAACCCGCGGGTCGCGGCTCCAGATTTCGCCCCCCTCGTTGGGGCCATGGCTGCCGCGCTGCCCTACTGCGACGACGTGCTCCCGGCGCACAACGTTCGGGCCCTGGGCGACGTGGTCGAGGCCATTGTGCGCTCCGGCCGATCGGACGTGGTCAGCTCCAGAGGGTGACGTAGACGGAGGGGCGGAAGTGACCGATGTTGATGCCCGAACCGCGCAGCATGGCCCGGGTCGCCCGCGGGGTGGAGATAAAGCGAGTGAGCTCGGCTGCGGCCGGTAGCAGACTGTGCTCGGGCAGGGTCATGGCGCTCCACACCCCGTCCCCCTTCACGCCCGGCCCGGATATCTGCACCAGACGCCCGTTGGCGATGTCGTCGGCCACGGCGAACGAGAGCGCCAAGCAGATGCCCTTGTTGTGCGTCGTCTCTTCCAGGGCGGCAGCGTGGCTCTGAAAGATCCTTTGGTGTTCCTCCGGCACGTCGTAACGACGAAGCATGCCCCGTACGACACTGTCGTCTCCGGCGGCGGAGGGTCCGAGAAGCCAGATCTGCTCTCGAAGTTGGGTCGGTCGAGTCTGCACGTGTGCCAAGGGGTGGCGGGGCCCTGCCACCACGATGATCTGATAATTCAAAAATGACGTACCAACCAAGGTCTCGGCTAGGTGGCGGGGCTTCGGCCCGATGGCCACGTCAACCGTGCGGGTGGACAGGAGTGACTCGAATTCATCGGTATTGCGGACGCTCAACTCGACGTCGAGATCGGCTGCTCGGCTGACAAACAGTTCGATGAGCCCCGGGGCAGCATGCTCGGCAAACAGGCTGGAAGCGGCCACCCGCATCAGGCGCTTGCCGCTCCCGGCCTGGCCCACCTCGCGAATGGTTCGCTCTTGCAGCCCCAACATCTCACCTGCTCGACTGGCCAGCCGCAATCCGCCAGGAGTAAAGGCTAGGCCACTGCCGGTCCGGGCGAAGAGCTGATCCTCAAGCTCCTTGCGCAAGTGGCCAACGTGCAGTGACACGGCGGCTTCGGTCACACCGAGTTCGGCTGCGGCCGCCTTCACCGAACCCAGCCGCACCACCGCTGAGAAGGCGCGGAGCTGAGTCGGTGTCACCTTCTCAAACTATCGGGACTCGCAGGGTAGGCACCGAGATCCGCAGAGACCGACACCCGTATGGGCCTCGGTAGAGTGATTGGCGTGACGCACGCGCACAATACCGGAACCCGCCAAGAGTGGCTGGCGGCCCGGCTGGAGCTGCTCGAGGCCGAGAAGGAGCTGACGCGCCGGAGCGACGAACTGGCCCGTCGGCGGCGGGAGCTGCCCTGGGTGCGGGTCGAGCGGGACTATCGGTTCACGACCGAAGACGGTGACGCATCGCTGGGCGACCTGTTTGGCGGACGGTCCCAGCTGCTCGTCTATCACTTCATGTTCGACCCGGACTGGAACGAAGGTTGTCCGAGCTGCTCGGCGCTCGCCGACGGCTTCGCCGGAAGCGTCCCGCACTTTGAGCACCACGATGTGGCGTTCGTGGCGGTATCGCGCGCCCCGCTCGACCAGCTCGTGGCGTACAAGCGGCGCATGGGGTGGGAGTTCCGTTGGGTCTCGTCGTTCGGCAGCAGCTTCAACTACGACTTCCATGTGACGATCGATCCCGCAGTGGCACCGGTCGAGTACAACTACAAGGACCAGGCCCAGCTCGAGGCGGAGAACATCGCCTGGCGCGACTGGTCGGGCGAGCAGCCCGGCATGAGCGCCTTCGCACGCGAGGGCGATGAGGTGTTCCACACGTACTCGGCGTACTCCCGTGGTTTCGACGGGCTGTGGACGATGTGGCAGTGGCTGGACCGTGCGCCGCTCGGCCGCAACGAAGGCGACATGTCATGGTTCCACCGGCACGACGAGTACCCCGCGGTCCCCGGCGGATCGTCGTGACGCCGCATGTCACGACATACTTAGGTCTGAGGGCCTTCTTGGGGATCGACACCAGCGCCATCACGCGGTGTTGAGCCGCCGGTGGGGCGGCCAGCCGGTGATCCATCGGTGCCCGTGTCGTGGCGTCCGGCTTCTTTGCCCTCGTTCTTAATCATGTCCTCACCTCGACGGGCAACGCTTTCCCCCACGCCTTCTGGAGGCATCTCACCGGGGCTACCTCCGGTTGGGCCGACAAGGCTTTCGGGGTTGGACTCTTGAGGCGCGTCTTCGCCGGACTGCTGACGACGCACACTCTCGGCTCTGGCTTCTTGTGATTCGGCTTCGGTCGTTACATCCGATTCGGGCCCCGATGCCCCTCCGGCCCTGCCTTCATAGGGCGGCACAAGGGCGTCGCCGGTGTCGATCGCTCCGCCGGGATCCGGATTGGGCCCCTCCCGGAAGTCATTGCCGATACGGTCCTGCTTCGGTTCGTGGACGCCTTGTTCTGTGTCTGTCATGGCTCTGTCTCCTGGCTATCCAAACTGCTGGGTGGATAGAGCAGGCCCTACCCCTCAGGGGCCCGTCCAAACTTTTGCCATTGAACCGCAACACACAGTGATCTGCTACCTGTTCGGGGAGGTCATCTCGTCAGTATCCTCGGGTACCGTCCGCTCGATCCCTTTCGTTCCTTCGTCGCCCGTATAGCCCCGCTCGCGATACTCGTCCTGGTTCATCGGTCTTCCCCGAAAGCGGGTGACGACCTCTTGCTCGGGGCGACGTTGATTCTGGGTGGCCTGCATGGCAAGGGAACGCTGGTCAGCTCCGGTGAGCGGAGGCTGCACCATTCCCCTCGGCCACAAGCGATGAAAAAGAACGGTATTGATCTCGGCTGCATAGAGGGTGATCTGTGCTCCGAGGGCGATCCACGCGATGAGGCCGAGGACCAATCCGAAAAGGCCATAGAGGGCACTCGCTCCCTTGAGGTCATGCCCGACCACATAGCCGCCCAGAGCCTGGAGCATCGTCCAGGCAATGCCTCCGACAATCACCCCAGGGATCAACGAACGGGTGGCGACCTGTTTGGGAGTGAGCGTCCGAAAGGCGGCGAGGTAGAGCCCAACGTTGACCACTGCCGCCAGCAGGTCTCCGAGCGCACCGAGCCAGACATTGTGCTTCCCAAAGGTGCCGAATCCGGCGAGAACGGTCGTCACGATCAAACCGATGGCCAGCACGACGAGAAAGATCACCGAGCGGGCCATTCGGGTCACGTAGTTCGGTCGCACCGCGCCGGGGATGTTCCAGATCTGCTCCATCGAATACAGCCCGGTCTGGGCCAGGCGGGTCGAGCCATAGATGAGCCCGAGGATTCCGAAGACGAGACCGAAGACGGTGGAGCGTTTGAGGGCGTGGATATTATGGCCGAGCTGTTGGCCGATAATAGGGAACTCGCCGAGGGCGGAGTTGAGCACTCGCGTACGATCCGCAGGGTCGTCCGCCAAGATGATGCCCAGGATGGTCACCAAGAGGAGGAGCAACGGGAAGACGGTGACGAACATGGCATAGGTGAGCTGAACGCCAAGAGCGCCAGCGTTGTCGTCACCGTATTTCTTTATGACCGCGAAGATGAAGCGCGCTACCAAATGACGCTGCTGAAACTCGTCGATACGCCGGATTGTTTCCTCAATAGGGTTCATGGAGGATCACCGTCTTGGTCTGGGTGGGCACAGCTCTGCCGGACTGTCGATACCCATTTCCAGCGCATCTATGAAAAAAAGTCGCCTCCGGGTCCGCTCCCTCGGGGAGGTTCAGGTGGAGATCGGCTGGCAGGCCGGGCACCAGTAGGAGGTCCGGCCACCGACGCGGCTCGTCTCCAACCGACTCCGGCAACGTGGACAATGCGGGTCCGGTCGTGAGCGTTGCGAACTGAGCCAGGTGGCTCGCCTTGGGATCGCTCCGACCTGCACCGAGGCTCGGAGTACCCTCTGCACGCAACGACCAAGGTCCTGGCGTTCGCGCGACTGGAGATCGCGGAAGGGACGTGTCGGGTGGATCCGGGCCCGCCACAGCACCTCGTCGGAAAGCATGTTGCCCAGGCCGGCCACAACACGCTGGTCCATCAGCACCGACTTCAGCGCCCCGTTTCGCCCTGCCAGCCGCTCCGTCAACCTCTGGCCACTGAGCCCGAGCGCGTCGGGACCTTGCTCGCCGAGAATCTTTGCGAGGCCGTCCTCGTCGTCAGCGAGCCACAGGCCGCGTAGTTTCCTCTGGTCCCGAAAGATGAGCCTTCCGTTCCCGACGGAAATCGACACCCGATCGAATCGCTGGAGCTCCCCATCGGCACCTTCCCATATGAGGCTGCCGGTCATCCCGAAGTGAAAGACGAGCGTCGGTCCGTCCGTCGGGGCCAGCAACCACTTTCCCTGGCGATCGGGCTCGCCGAACCGCCGGCCCTCGAGTTTCTGCACGAATTCGTCACTCGATCGGTCCCGCAGCACCCCCCGATCACGAACCTCCACCGACGTGATCTGTTCGTCGACGACATGGGACTGGAGCAGGCGCCGAAACCCCTCGACGTCAGGCAGCTCGGGCACGTCCAGTAGCTACCCACAATGGAGCTCACCAAAGCTGTCGCGACCAATCCGGGCAGGCGACAGACCTCACCGGGTGATCAGACCGGCATGGAAGGCGTCGACCCACTCGTCGACGACCGCCCACTCCAACGTCAGCCACGCCAGCCGCTCGTCCTCTCCCGGGGGGACCGGCGCGGTGGGCCAGGCCCGCACCGTCATCGGCGTCCGCAACGGGAGCCGTTCCCAGACATCGCGGGCGCCGACCAGTCGGTCGAGCCCGGCGTGGGCCACCACCACGACGCCGAGGTCCGGACGGGCGTCCACGCAGGCGAACACCCCTGCGGGACGCGGCGGCAGGACGTTGGTCATCAACGTCGCCACCCGCGCTGCGTCGGGTTTGCGCTCTCGCCGTAGCCGGCCGATGGCACGCGTCCGACGGAGTGGCGTCCAGTTGGCACCCTCGGGGAAGAGGAGGAGCGCATCGCCCGGGCCCAGATCGCCGGCCAGAGCGCCGAGACGGCCCGTCGGGTCCTCTCGGGCGCCCCTCGAGGGTCCGAGGAAGCACGAACCGAGACGATTCAGCAGCAGGTCGATCAGCGGATCGAACTGAAGGACGTCCTTGAGCACGATGCGCACCCGGCGGTGGTAGCGGGTGAGGAGCAGGTGGGCCAGGGCGAAGGAGTCACCCGGTCCGCCGTGGCGCGCCAGCACGAGGACAGGCTCGTCTCGCCCCAGTGCGGTCGCATCCGAGGTGTCGGCCACGACCACGTGGAAGCCCAGCCAGCGCCGACCCGCCGCCAGCACCCGCCCGAGTGCCCAGGCCAAGAGGGCCTGGTTGGCGGCCCGCCACTCGGCGTCGGCGTGCAGACCGAGCCGGCCCGGTACGACACGGCGCACCCACAGAAGGCCGGCCGCCGCCAGTGACGCCAGTTCGACCAGGCAGTAGCTCAGGGCCCACGCGGCGAGGCGCAGGACCCGGCGGCGGGAGGTGAATGGGGCCAGGACCGCCCCGATCAGGGCGACCACGAGGCAGACCAGAGCCAGGGCCACCAGGACGAGGGCGTCGAGCGGCATCAGGCAGCGCCGGACGGGCCGGGAGGGCAGCATGGGCAGGGCGGTCCGCTGCCGCTATCCGGCGCCGAGGTCGTCGAGGAATCGAGAGGAAGCCTCGTGGGCCGCCTCAATCCGCTGACGCACGCCCGAGACACTGCGATAGCGCACGGTGAGCGCCGGGACCGTGGATCCGGTCGGCAAAAGGTGCACGCCGACGCCCGGGGGCACGTTGGCGAGCTCCTCTTCGAACTGGTGGCGGCGCGCGATCTCGAAGGCCACGAGGGCCACCTCCCATGGCCGGGTCGGTGGCCGCAGCGGTTGCTCGAGCCGGCCCACATGGAGGACGAAGATGCGGCGAGCGCCCAGATCGGCCGCCCGACCGATGGGGACCGAGCGGACCAGACCGCCGTCGAAAAAGTGCTCGCCGCCGATCTGCACCGGGGGCAGCAGGCCGGGCACGGCGCAGGAGGCGAGGACGGCATCGGTGACCGCGCCACTGGCGAACCACCGCGATGCGGCTCGCTCTATGCAGGCGGCGACGCACTCGAAGCGAACGGGGAGATCGTCGAATTGGACGGCTCCGAGCCCTTCGTCGAGCAATCGCCGCAGTCCCTCGTTGCTGTGCAGGTGGGTGCCGTGGCGCGCCAGCGTGCCGAGCTGTCCCAGCACCGACTCGCCGAAGATGCCCCGAGTGGAGAGACCGGTCCACAGATCGACCATGCGATCGACCGCGGCCCTCGAGGGGTCGGCGGCCAAGAACGCGCCGTTCAACGCGCCCACACTCGAGCCCACGATCAGGTCGGGTGTGATGTCCCGTTCCACGAGCGCCCGCAACATCCCCACCTCCGCCGCGCCGAGAACACCACCGCCTCCCAGCACGAAGGCGGTGCGCGTCTGGTCGGTCATGCCTCGCGATGGTAGGGGCTCGTCGATCAGGTCATCGGCAGATCACGTCATCGGCAGATCACGTCATGTCGGAACGGGCCTTCTTCGCCCGCGCCGCGCCGATGGCGGTCTTCACGTCCTTCTGCTCCTCGGGAGGCGGCAAGACCGATGGGACTCCCAGTGACTCGAGCCATAGCTCCCGGCTCCAGCCGGTCGTGTGGTACAGGTGCTCGTCCTCCTGCTCCTCTACTTCCTTTATGGCCGAACGGAGCGCCGTTCCCTTGTTGCCCTTGATCCGCGACGCCGTCTCGCCCAAGAGCTCCCAGTTGAGATGATCCTTGGTCTCGGCCAGCGTCACGCACTCGGTGGCCACCAGTTCGGCCGACTCGGGGGAGCCTTCCGTGAGCGCCATCTCCATGGCCTTGACCAAGGACGCGCCGATCTGACGCACCACCTTGCGGCCCGGTGTCTCGACGGTGGGATCGAGCCCGAACACGCCGAGGACGTTCTCGACCAGGTCGACGTGGTGGGCGGTCTGCTCGCGGTAGTGCTCCCACTCTTCACGTAGGTCATCGTTTTTCACGCAGCGGAGTGCCGTCTCGTAGACCTGCACGCCGCCCTCCTCGCTCTCGAGTGCCTGGTACAACAGTTCGTGCAACTGATCGTCGTTCATGGCCCACCTTCACGTAGGGAGCGCCGGGATCGCGCTCTGGAGACTTGAGTGCTACCCGTCCCCGTGGCGCGTAACCCTGAGAACTGTGCGGGGGCCGGGTCCGGTCGGGCCCCCGCACAGGTGATCGGGGCCTTCCTCAGTAGCTGACACCGCCGCTGCTGGTGGCCGTGCTGGCCGGCGACTCGGCCGTGGTGGACGAGGTGGCGTGCGCCGCACCGCCGGTGACGACGATGTTCACGTTCATGCCCATCGCCTTGTGATCTGCGACGGGGCAGAAGATGTCGTACTTTCCATCCGTAAAGGTCACCGTGAGGTTGAGACTTTTGCCGGGTGCGATGTCGGCCGTGGCGGCGTTGTGCAGCCCGGGGCCGGTGATGGCCAGGGCGTGGGTGATCGTGCTGTGGTCGCCTTGGAGCTCGCACCGGCCGGGCCGCCGCTCGCCAGGGCCAGTGTGCCCAGCGTGCCCAGGGGGATGAGGCCGATCTTCACGCAGGTGGAACGGGGTGTGATGGGGGGTCCTTCCCTTCTCGGTTGCTCGTCAACGGCTGTACGGCGCGGGGCGTCGGAGAGATTGGACGAGCGGTGAGATCGAGGCGCGGTCCACGGCAACGGTGGTCGGGGAGAGGGGCCTGGTGGTAAAGTTGACTATCTGTTTCAGGAGCGCCGCCCCTGGTAGGTGGCGCCGGACGAGGAGATCTATGTTCGACGGTCGCTGGCGCGATGCAGTCGACCGGTCCACCGGGCCAGTCGGGGTTGCACTCCACCGCCGAGGCATTACCGCTGATGTGCTGACGGCGACGGGGCTGGTCTCCGCCGCGGGCACGGCCGCCGCCGTGGCCACGGGACACCTGCACATCGCCATCGTCCTGCTCATTTTGACCGGGCTGCACGACCTCCTCGACGGGCCGGTGGCCAAGGCCGCCGGGACCGCCTCGGTGCGCGGCGCCTTCTTCGACTCGGTCACCGACCGGGTGGCCGACGCCGTGATCATGGGCGGCGTGGCGTGGTACCTGATCGACAAGAACGAGGGCCACCTGGCCGTCCTTCCCCTCGCCGTGTTGGGGGTCACCGCGCTGGTCTCCTACGAACGGGCCAAGGCCGAGTCGCTGGGCCTATCGGCCAAGGGCGGGTTGATGGAACGCGCCGAGCGCATGATCCTCCTCGGAGTGGCCTTTCTCAGCGCCGCCTTCGTCGTCCCGGTCCTGTGGGTGATGCTGGTCCTGATCTCGATCACCGCCATCGCCCGGTTCGTCAAGGTGTGGAACGAGGCGTCCGGAAGGGATGTGGCCATCCGCAAGCGGGTGGTGGCATGGCGCGAGGGCCGGGTGGAGTCGCGCTGGCGTACCTGGCGTGAGGGCGTGGCCGTTCCCCTCGGTTCGGGGAACCAGAGGGCCGGCGCCCCGGTGGGACGCTGGCGGGCCCGGCGCCAAGAGGCGCTGAGCAGCCGGTCCGGCCGCACGCTGCGGGCCCGGCGGCGCGAGACGCGCCTGCACCCCCGCACGGGCGGCGGTTCGACGAAGGGCGGTTCGACGAACGGCGGACAGGGGGCCGGCGGACAGGGGAGTGGCGGACCGAGCCGTGCGCGATCGCAGCGCGGGCCGCTCGCCTGAGCCTGCGCCCGGCGTAGGTACCCAAGGTGGATGAGCAGAACGGGCCCCGACCGGCCTGGCGCGCCACGGCGACCTATCTGACCTATCGGGGACTGGGCACGGCCATGGGTCTTGTCCCCGAGCCGGTCGCCCGCGGCGTGGCCGCCGGCGTGGGGCGGGTCATGTCCTGGCTCGGCGGCCCGTCACTGGCCATGAACGAGCGCCACCTGCGCCGGATCCTGGCCTACGAGTGCGCCGAGGGTGTGGTTCCCGACCCGGCCCTGGTGCGCCGGTGGAGCCGCCGCAGCTACCACGCGTACGCCCGCTACTGGATGGAAGGGGCCCGGCTGCCCTACGCCACGCCCGAGACCATCGTGGCGCGCATGATGGTCACCGGCGACGGGGAGGAGATCCTGCGCAAGGTGGCGGCCGAGGAGCGCGGCATCGTCATGGCGCTGCCGCACGTCGGGAGCTGGGAGTGGGGCGGCGCCTGGTTGGCGCTGGTGGACCTGCCGATGACTGCGGTGGTCGAACGGCTGGAGCCCGAGCGGCTGTTCGAGTGGTTCGTCGAGCAGCGCACCGGCATGGGGCTGACCGTGGTGCCGTTGGGCGAGGGCTCGAGCGCGGTGGTCCTGAGAGTGCTGCGCGACGGGGGGGTGGTCGGGCTGGTCAGCGACCGCGACCTGGTCGGCAACGGGATTGAGGTCGAGTTCTTCGGCGAGCGGACGACCCTGCCCGGCGGCGCCGCCACCCTGGCCCTGCGCACGGGATCGGTGCTCCTGCCCGTCGTGGTCTACTCCGGTCCGGGGCGCTGGCACACCGCGCTGGTGCACCCGCCGCTCGACACGACGCGCCGCGGCACGTTGCGAGCCGACGTCCAGCGGCTGACCCAGGAGCTGGCGACCTGCTTCGAGGGGGACATCCTCCGCCAACCCGAGCAGTGGCACGTCTACCAGCCCAACTGGCCGAGCGACCGGGTCCCCGAAAGCCGGGTCCCATGAAGATCGCCATGATGTCGCCCTACTCGCTCTCCCGCCCCGGTGGCGTGGTGGGCCAGGTGCACGGCCTCTCCCGAGCGCTCGTCCGACTGGGGCACGAGGTCACGGTGATCGGTCCCGACGACGAACATCCCCGTGGGGCGGGTCCCGACCTCTACGTGGTGGGGGAGCCCCGGGAGGTGGCGTCCAACGGCTCGGTGGCCCCGGTGACCCTCTCGCCCCTGGCGTCACTCAGGGCCGAGCGCTTCGTGCGCCGGGGCGACTTCGACGTGCTGCACCTGCACGAGCCGCTGGCGCCGGTGCTGTCCTACGCGTTCATGGTCAACCCTCCGGTCCCGATGGTAGGGACGTACCACCGAGCGGGCGTGAGCCGCTGGGTGCCGGTCCTCAAGCCGCTGGTCAAGCTGGTCGGATACCGCATGCAGGTGCGGGTCGCCGTCTCGGAGGCCGCCCGCGAGACGGCCCAGCGGTCGAGCAAGGGTGCCTACGAGGTGCTCTACAACGGCGTCGACGTGGAGCGGTTCAGCGAGGTCGAGCCCGCACCGACGGACCGTCCCACGGTCCTGTTTCTGGCCCGCCACGAGACACGCAAGGGGCTGAACGTCCTGCTCGACGCCTTCGCACAGGTGGACCGGCCGGCGGTGCTGTGGGTGGCCGGCGACGGGCCGCAGAGCGAGGTCCAGCGGCGGCGCCACCCCGAGTCGGACCGGGTGAAGTGGCTGGGCTTGCTGAGCGACGAGGAGAGGGATGCCCGGCTGCTGGGGGCGGACGTGCTGTGCGCGCCGTCGCTGCACGGTGAGTCGTTCGGCGTGGTCGTGCTGGAGGGCATGGCGGCCGGGTGCTCCGTCGTCGCCTCGGACCTGCAGGGGTACCGCTCCGCCGCCGGCGGGCACGCCACCCTGGTCTCCCCGGGCGACGTCACCGCGCTGGCGCGGGCGCTGGGCGTGGCGCTGGCCGACGCCGCCGAGGGCAGTGGGCAGTCCTCGGCGGACGCGTTGAAGGCGGCCGCGGCCTACGCCCAGGGCTGGTCGATGGAGAGCCTGGCCGAGCACTACCTCGACGTGTACCAGCGGGCCATCGCCGCCTTCCACAGGGTTCGGTTACCCCATGGCTCGTGAACGAGGCACGAAAGACAGCTCTCGGCGCTGATCAGAGCAGATTCGGGCTCTACCCAGCCAACGCGATCCCGACCATCGGGGCGTTCAGTTGCGTGCCGCCCATGGAGCCGAGGAAGGGTGCGTCGTAGGTGAACAGCCCGCCGTCGGACGCCACCAGGTAGTAGCCCGCTCCACTGGGGGTGGCGCCAAGGCCGACGATTGGTGCGTGCAGTGTGGTTCCCCCGGCCGAGCCGTTGAATGGTGCTCCGTAGGCGTAGACCCCGCCGTCCGAGCCGGCGAGCCAGTAACCACGGGTGGCGGAATCGACGCTGATGCCGACGATGGGGGCGTTGAGGTGACCCAGGGTGTTGGCACCGCCTTGGTAGATGGCATCCCCGAAGGCATAGACCGCTCCGGTCGAAGAAACCAGGTAGTAGCCACCACCGTCCGGGGGGGCGGCAATGCCCACGATGGTGGAGAGATGCTGGCCTAGTCCGGGCACCGATCCCTCAAACGGCGCTCCGAAGGCATAGACCCCGCCGTTCGCGTCGACCAGCCAGTAGCCGCCGGTGGCGGCGTCGGCGGCCATGCCCACGATGTCGGGAACGTGGATCCCGAGGGCCGGCACCGAGCCGTGGAACGTCGCGTCGCCGTAAGAGAAGACGCCACCGTCGCTGGCGGCCAGCCAGTAGCCATTTCCGTCGGGGGTGGCGGCCATGCCCACGACAGGCCGGTTGAGGGCTGAGTTGGCGTGGGAGCCGTAGAAACCGGCGTCGCCGAAGGTGAACACGCCACCGTCGGCGGCGGCCAGCCTATAGCCGGTCTGCGCCGGAACGGTCGGTATCGAGACGGCCGGTATCGAGACGGCTCGAGAGAGCGTGGCCGATGGTCCCCCATTGTTGCTGACTGTCTGGCCGGTGAATGTCTGGGCCGTCGACGTGCCGGCCGAGTCGGTCACCGTCAGAGTGGCGGTGACCGATCCCGGGTTGGCGTACGAATGGACGATGGTCGGGCTGGAGGTGGTGGCGGTAGTGCCGTCGCCGAAGCTCCACGCGTAGCTGGCGATGGTACCGACGGGCGCGCTCGAGGCCGAGGCGTCAAAGGTGGTCGCCGAGCCGGCGGTCCCAGGAACGACCCCGAACGAGGCCGTGGGAGCCTGGTCCGGGTTGATAACCATGGTGTTGGGTTGGCTGTTGGCGGCCAAGGGAATGGCAGTCTCCGCCGTGCCGGTGGCGAGGTTGATCGGGGTCAGTGTGCCGTCCCCGTAGTTGGCCACGAAGGCGGTCCGGCCGCTCGGGATGATGGCGATGGCGTCAGGGCCCGATCCGACTCCGATCGGGGCTCCCTGCGTATCGGTGGCGATGTCGATGGGGATCACCGTGTCCGTGTTGAGATTGGTCACATAGGCGGTCTGCCCATTGGGAGTGATGGCGATGGCGTCGGGACCGGCATTGATCGGGTTCGACACGATCGGGCTCTGCGCCGTATCGGTGGAGATATCAATGGGGGTCACCGTGCCGATTCCATTCGCCACATAGGCGGTCTTCCCGTTCGGGGTGATGGCGATGGCCCTTGGATAGGTGTCGGGATAGGTGGTGCTGTTCAGGGAAATGGCAGTGCCCGCCGTGTTGGTGGCGAGATTGATAGGCGTCACCGTGCCGCTGTAACTGGTCACATAGGCGGTCTGCCCATTGGGAGTGATGGCGATGGCAGTGGGATCACTTCCCACCCCGATGGAGGTCCCCGCCGTGTCGGTGGCGAGGTTCACTGGCGTCACCATGGCATTGCCGTTGACGACGTAGGCGGTCTGGCCGTTCGGGGTGATGGCGATGGCACCGGGGCTGATTCCCACCGGAATGGACGCTCCCGCCGTATCGGTGGCGAGGTTGATGGGCGTCAAATCTCCGCTGTACCCACCGCTGTCGACGTAGGCCGTCTGACCGTTCGGGGCGATGGCAATGCCGCTCGGGGAGACTCCCACTCCGATTGAGGCCTCCACGGCGCCGGTATCGAGACTGACGGGCATCACGATCCCGGTGGGCCCGGGACCGGGCCCTGGCCCACCTCCCCCGGTCCCACCGGTGACGTAGGCAGTCACCGGAACCACGTCGGCTCCGGCAGGCACACCTCCCACGCTGGTGATCAGCGGCACGAACATTGTCGAGAGCAGAGCGCCCGCGCACGAAACGCACAGCCGGAGTCGGACCCCGCCCCGTTTCTTCGCGTTGGCCTTCGACCGCGCATCTCCCATCTGATCCTCTTCCATCGACGGGGAACCCTTCCTGACGCTAGCTACCGGAAGAGAGGCGGAAGGTGATGGCAACCCCGAACTCACACCGTGCGTTCAGTCGGGTCCCACACCATCGACAGGTGACTGTCAGGTTGACCGGGCAGGATGCACGGGTGGGATCCCGGCGTCGCTCCGATCTACTGGTCCGCAGCGACCAGGTCGGGCCGCGCCCCGGGGAGCGGCGCCGTCCCTACCTCGAGACACTGAACCTCTATCGCGTCCTGGCCTGTGCCGCGGTCGTGGCGAACCACGCCTTCATCTGGTCCAACATGAGCACCAACGTGGTGGGCACCGGCTTCATCACCATCCTCCACCTGAGCCGCTATACCTTCTTCTTCCTCTCCGGCCTGGTCGTCGTCTACTCCCAGCTGGCCCATCCCCGCGCGCTGCGGGAGTTCTGGAAGCGTCGCTACGTCCAGCTGGGGGTGCCCTACCTGGCCTGGACCGCCATCTACCTCGTCTTCGCGCTCATCACCGTCAGCGCCGCATGGGACGAGGTCGGGAGGTTCCTGCGGCACAACATCCTGCTGGGCTACTCACAGCTCTACGCCGCCAGCGTGATCTTCCAGTTCTACCTCGTCGCACCGGCGCTCCTCTGGCTGCTGCGGTCCACCCGCCGCCACGCGGCGATCATGGCCGCGAGCCTCCTCTTCGCCTTCTTCCTCGATTACACCCTCCTTTACCCGTCCTGGTTCCCCGCGCTCAGCGGTGTGGAGAGGACCATGAACTCCGTCCTGCCCTGGGGCCGTGACCTCCTGGCGTACCAAGAGTTCTTCGTCGCCGGCGCGCTGGTGGCGGTGCACTTCGACGAGGTGAGCGCGTTCGTCTCCCGGCACCAGTGGCGGATCCTCGGTCTCGGTGCAGCGATCGGCGGTCTGACGGTGCTGTGGTACGCCGTGCTGGTCCACACGGGCACCTCGCTCGTGACGGCGTCGAACCCCGTGCAGGCTCCGGCGGTGATCTGGTTCTTCGCCGCCATCGCCGCCATGTTCGCGCTGAGCCAGTGGTGGGAGCAGCGCCGGCGCGTGCCCTCGGGTTCGGTACCTCCTCTGGGCGTGACGACCTGCGCCGGCCTGGCCGCACTGACCGGGGGGGTGTGGTTCTGCCACAACCTCTTCCTCACCTCACTGCGGACCCTGCTGGAGACCATCGGGGTGTGGGGGCGGCTGCCCTGGGAGGCCATCGTCACCATCCTCTTCGTCGTCACGGTGGTGGTCTCGGTCGCCTTCGTCTCGCTCGTGCTGCGCACACCGCTTCGTTGGGTGCTCGGAGGGCCGGTGCGGGCCGAGCAGCGGGCCGAGTACGCCCAGGACCTCGCCCGTCCGGGCCCCGTCGCACTGCGACCCATCGCTGAGGGCGAGCCCTACACTGCGGTGGGTGTTGACGGTGATCGGGCCATCGGGGGGCACCGGCACGGTCCATGACGGTGGCCCCGGGCACCCCGAACGGCCGGCCCGGATCGACGCCGTCATGGCCGGCGTCGCCGACCTGGCACTCGAGCTCGGGGACCATCTCGAGCTGGTGGCCCCCGAGCCGGCCGACGGTGCGGCGCTGGCCCGGGTGCACTCCGCCGCGTACCTGACACGCCTCGAGCAGTTCTGCCGATCGGGTGGCGGACACCTCGACCCCGACACCTTCGCCCACCCCGACTCGTGGCCGGCCGCGCTGCTCTCGGCCGGGGCCGGGCTGCAGGCGATCGACCTGCTGCGCCAGCGGAACGACGGGGCGGCATTCGTGGCCACCCGGCCTCCGGGCCATCATGCCCTGGCCGATCGCGCCATGGGCTTCTGCCTGCTGAACAACGTGGCGGTGGCCGCCGCCGCGCTGGCGGCGTCGGGTGAGCGGGTGCTGGTCGTCGACTGGGACGTGCACCACGGCAACGGGACGCAGGCGATCTTCTGGGACGACCCGTCCGTGCTCTACGTGTCCACCCACCAGTACCCGTTCTACCCGGGCACCGGGGCCGCCGCCGAGGTGGGCGGGAGCGGGGCACCGGGCCTGACGGTCAACATCCCCGTGCCCGCCGGGGCGACCGGCGACGTGCTGCGGCGGGCCCTCGACGAGGTGGCGGCACCGGTGATTCAGGGGTTCGGGCCGACCTGGGTGCTGGTCTCGGCCGGCTTCGACGCGCACCGGTCCGACCCCCTGGCCGAGCTGGCCCTCTCCAGCGGGGACTTCGCCGTGCTGGCTCGCTCGGTGGCCGCCTACGCGCCGGCGCCCGGCCGCCTGGTGCTCTTCCTCGAGGGGGGCTACGACCTGGCGGCCCTGCGCTCTTCGGTGCGGGCCACGCTGGGGGCCCTGTCCGGAGCGCCGGAGTCAGGGCGGCCGGGTTCGGGGGTGCCCGGGTCGGGTGAGCGCGAGCGGCCGACGTCGGGCGGGCCCGGGTCCGAGTTCGTGGCGGCGGCGGTCGCCGAGCGGCGGCGGGCACTGGGGGTAGGCTGAGCCTTCCGATGGCCGACGAACGCACAGACGGCGCCCCCGCCGGCGGAACCGGGTCGAGCGGGGGACCGAACCGGAACCGCAACCGCAACCGGAACCGCAGTCGCAACCGCAACCGGGGCGCCGGGGGACAGCCGTCCGGCTCGGGCGGGCAGCCCCGCTCGGGCGAGCGACCTAAGTCCAACGGCCACTCCCGCTCCGGCGGCGGGTCCCGGCCCGGCAGCCAGTCGAACAGGAACAGGGGCGGATCGCGCGACATCGCGACGGCGCCGGTGGCGCTGGCCCCCCGGGTCATAGAGCCCGGTCTCGGGGCCTCCGAGGTACTGCCCGGCGAGGTGGCGGCCAACCGGCGCCACGCCGTCTGGCTGTGCGCGCTGGCCGCCGTGCTGCCCGCCCTCGTCGTCGGCGTCGTCGTGGCGCTGGTGGCGTCGCTGGTGCTCGGGGTGGTGGCGCTGGTCGTGGCGGAGGTGGTGATCGGCTACGGGCTCTGGCGGGCCGCACCGGGTGTGGCCCTGCGCCAGGTGGGAGCGGTGCAGGTGCACGAGCACGACTACCCACTGGTCTTCAACCTGACCGAGGGGCTGTGCGCCACCTTCGGGTTGCGCATGCCGTGTATCTACGTGGTCTACGACGCCGTCCCCAACGCCTGCGCGCTGGGTCGCAACGCCGCCTCGGCCGTGCTGGTCGTGACCTCGGGCCTGCTCGAGACGATGAGCCCCATTGAGCTCGAGGGGGTGATCGCCCACGAGCTGGCCCATGTCAAGCGCGACGACAACGGCGTGTCGGTGATCGGGCTGATGCTGGCGCGCTACGCCGGGGCCGGGCTGTTGCGGCGGTGCGTGGGGGAGGCCAGGGAGTACCGGGCGGACGTCGTCGGTGCGTCCGCCGTGCGCTACCCGCGCGGCCTGCTCGACGCTTTGCGCCTCATGGAGAAGGCGCCGGCGCCTGCGGGGAATTCGGTGTTCGGCCCGGCCCGCTTCGCCGCCACCAGGTACGTGTGGATCGATCCGTCCGTCGGTCATCACGACGAGCCCATGCCCGTGGGGGACCTCAACGCCACGTCGGTGAGGGCCGCCGCGCTGTGCGAGTGGTGAGATAGGGGCGGTCCACCCCCGTAGACTGGAGTCATGAGTAGCGCCGAGGTGCCCAACGCCGCCGAGCCGAACGCCGACCGGGAACTGACGGGCACGTTCACGGTCAAGCGGGGGCTGGCCGACATGCTGCGCGGCGGCGTCATCATGGACGTGGTCAACGCCGAGCAGGCCAAGGTGGCCGAGGACGCCGGCGCCGTCGCCGTCATGGCCCTCGAGCGGGTGCCCGCCGACATCCGGCGTGACGGCGGGGTGGCGCGGATGAGCGATCCCGAGCTGATCGAGGGGATCCAGGCGGCCGTGACCATCCCGGTCATGGCCAAGGCGCGCATCGGGCACTTCGCCGAGGCCCAGGTCCTCCAGAGCCTGGGCGTGGACTTCATCGACGAGTCCGAGGTCCTCTCGCCGGCCGACGAGGAGTACCACATCGACAAGTGGGGCTTCTCCGTCCCCTTCGTCTGCGGGGCCACGAACCTGGGCGAGGCGCTCCGGCGTATCTCGGAGGGTGCCGCCATGATCCGCTCGAAGGGCGAGGCGGGCACCGGGAACATCGTCGAGGCCGTGCGCCACCTGCGCTCGATTCTCACCTCGCTGCGCTCCATCGCCGCCTGCACCGACGGCGCCGAGCTCTACGGCTGGGCCAAGGAGCTGCGCGCGCCGGTCGGGCTGGTGCAGGAGATCGCCACTTCGGGCCGCCTGCCGGTGCCCCTGTTCTGTGCCGGGGGGATCGCCACGCCGTCGGACGCCGCGCTGGTGATGCAGCTGGGCGCCGAGGCCGTCTTCGTCGGCTCGGGCATCTTCAAGAGCGCCGACCCCTCCCGGATGGCTTCGGCCGTGGTCGAGGCGACGGCGCACTTCAACGACGCCGATCACGTGGCCAAGGTCTCTCGCGGGCTGGGGGAGGCCATGCGGGGTATCGAGCTCTCCGCCGTGACGGAGCGCCTGGCTGATAGAGGGTGGTAGCGGCTTCCTCTGCGCCGACCACGATCGGTGTGCTGGACCTGCAGGGCGACGTGCGTGAGCACGTGGCGGCGCTGGCCGAGGTGGGCGCGGCGAGCCGGCTGGTCAAGCGGCCCGCCGACCTGGCCGGGCTGGCCGGCCTGATCCTCCCCGGCGGCGAGTCCACCACCCTGTCCATGCTGTTGACGTCCACCGGCCTGTTCGACGCGGTGGCCGGCCTGCTCGACGAGGGGTTTCCCGTGCTCGGGACCTGCGCCGGGCTGGTGCTGCTGGCCGCGGAGGTGCTCGACGGCCGGCCCGATCAGCGGTCGTTCGGCGCGGTGGACGCCGTCGTCCGACGCAACGGGTTCGGGCGGCAGGTGGCCTCGTTCGAGACCCGGCTGGAGTTCGGGGAGGGCCCGCCGCTGCCGGCCGTCTTCATCCGGGCGCCGTACGTGGTCTCCGTCGGCGCCGGGGTCGACGTGTTGGCGACCGTGCGGCACCAGGTGGGCAGTGGGGTGGACGTGGCGTCTCCGGCGCTGGTCCGCCAGGGCGACGTGCTGGCCTCCTGCTTCCATCCCGAACTGACCGACGACCGCCGGGTGCACCGCCTCTTCGTGGAGATGTGCTCGGTCCCATAACTCGGTGCCATAGGGAGCTGTGCCCGATCCCATACGGCTGCCCGAGTCGGTACTATTAGAGGAGCGCGACCGACTGAGGAGGCGCGGATGTGGATCGTCGCTGAGGTCCTGCTCGGACTGGTGGTTCTGGGGTTGTTGATCGGCCTCCACTCCGGTCCGCACGCGCACATCGGCGCCGGTGCGATCGGTGTGATCGGAGCCGCCTGGCTCGTGTTCATGGCCGTGTCCGGGCGGTCCGCTCCCGTGCTGTGGGCCCTCCTGCTCGTCGATCTCGTCGTGTCGATCGCCGTGGTGGCCCTGGCCTGGAAGGGACTGTCCGGACGCCACGCCATCGAGCCGGTGCACCACCATATTGAGGAGCGGCAGCTGGGTTCGTTGGAGGCGGCCGAAGGTGTGGCGGTGAGCGCGCTCACGCCCGAGGGCATCGTGCGCGTCCGCGGCGAGGAGTGGTCCGCCGTGTCGGTCAACGGGCCGGTGCCGGCTGACACCAAGGTGCAGGTCCTGCGGGCCGGCGGCGTGCGGCTCGAGGTATGGGGCGAAAACGGAGAGATTGGGCCCAGGGAGCGGTTCGAGGAGTGGTATCTATGATGATCTTCGAGGTCGTAGCCGGCATTGTCGTCTTCCTCTTGATTCTGGCCTGCGGGTTCTCCGTGCGGATCGTGCGGGAGTACCAGCGCATCGTCCTGTTCCGGCTGGGCCGGGCGGTGGGGCTGCGGGGCCCCGGCCTGGTGCTCATCAACCCGGTGACCGACCGGACGGCGTGGGTCGACCTGCGCGAGCGCTTTTTGGAGATCCCGCACCAGACGGCGATCACCAAGGACAACGCCTCCATCTCCATCGACTTCATCATCTTCTACAAGGTCATCGATCCGTCCATGTCCGTCCTGCAGGTCCAGAACTTCGCCACCGCTGCACAGAACGTGGCCGCCACCACGCTGCGCAGCGTCGTGGGGGACATGCTGCTCGACGACGTACTGTCCCAGCGCGAGGACATGAACGCCTCACTGCGCATCCGCCTCGACGAGGTGACCGAGCGCTGGGGCGTCAAGGTGACCACCGTCGAGGTCCGCGAGGTGAACCCGCCCACCGGCGTCCTCGAGGCCATGACCCGCCAGATGTCGGCCGAGCGCACCCGGCGGGCGGCGATCACCGAGGCCGAAGGCCAGAAGCAGGCGGCCATCACCCTGGCCGAGGGCACCAAGGAGGCGGCCATCCTGGGCGCCGAAGGGGAGCGGCAGTCGGCCATCCTCCGGGCCGAGGGGCTGGCCGCCGGACTCGAGAAGATCCTCGTCGTCGGGCAGGGGCTGGACCGCAACACCATGCAGCTCCAGTACCTCGAGACGCTCAAGCAGGTCGGTACGTCGCCGTCCACAAAGATCGTCGTGCCGATGGACCTGCTGGGCGGGCTGATCAGTGGACTGCAGGGGGCCGTATCGAGCGAGCAGGCCAGCCGTGCGATCGGGTCGAACGGTGCGCTGGGACCGCCGGCCGCCAACGGAGCGACGGCGGGGGCCAACGGAGCGACGGGGCCGGGGGCCAACGATTCGGGCGCCGGCTGAGGGTTCGGGCGCCGGCCGCCGGGCCGTGGTGCAGCGGCCGATGGCGAGCCGATCAGCCGGCGGGCAGTAAGGCGGTGTTCAGGTAGGCCACCTCGAGCTCCGCGCCGTCGGGATCCCGGAAGAACACCGAGAGTACGGCGGGCCCGAACTTGGTGACCTCGCCCGGCGAGGCCCCCACCGCCACCAGACGGTCCCGGAGATCGAGCAGTGCCTCCTCGGAGTCCACAGACAGGGCGTAGTGGTCGATCGGTCCCCGACCACCCATCTTGGTGCGCTCACCGAGGATGGAGTCCGCCGGAACCTCGAACACGTTCAGCGCGCTGTGGCCGCCCATGTTCACGATGGCCATACGGGGGTGGTCGCCCTGTCGCTCCATGATCGAGACCACTTGGGCCCCGAAGATGTCCTGGTAGAAGGCCAGGTAGCGGTCCAGGTCGGCGGTCATGGTGGCCACGTGGTTGAATCCCGTCGTCCGTGGGTGACTCGACATGTGCGCCTCCGATCTGAACCCAGTCCTCACGCTACCGGCCGCCGATCCTCGGTCGACCCCGGTCAGGGGTTCGTGTAGGGCGCTGTTGAGGCCGATTAACGGAAGTGTCTCCTAATAGATAGTGGCCGGTGTTCAGTGGACCGGCAGGGGAGGGAGGCGGGGCACGGGAGTCTGCTCCACCGCGGCGTCGAGCCGTTCGTACGGGATCGTCTCTCCGGCCGCAACGGCCACCCGGATCCGGTTCTCGGGGGGCGGCAGAGGACAGGTGGCGAGGTCGGTGTAGGCGCAGGGCAGGTTGACGGCCCGGTTGAAGTCGACGATCAGCGATCCGTCGTCGGCCACCGGTCCGAGCACCACCGAGCGATTGGCGTCGTAGGTGGTGACGCCCGACGTGGCGTCGGTGAACAGCACCAACAGCTGGCCCTGGCTCGGGCCGGGAAAGGCGGTCAGCGCCAGATCGGCCCCGTCCACGGAGACCTCGACCTGCCCGACGGCGTGGTAGACGTGCTCGAGGCCCTCGACCGCTGCGCCGACCGTGGTGGCCCTGGGCTCGGCGAACGGAGTGAACCGGCCGGCCAGCGCCCACCGGGGATCGGGTGGGTAGGCGGGGGTGCCCGTGTAGGCGAGCCGCAGCGGGTTGTCCGGGTGGCGGGGCCTGATGAGGTCGTACCCGCCCCTCTTGGCGACCTCGACAACGTTGTCCCCCCATGAGGCGCGCACGCTGGCCCGCTCGGGAATCACCCCGAACGTGTGGTCGCCGGTGCGCGTCTCGCCGTCGACGAGCAGCTCCTCGCCTCCCTCGAGCGTGACGCTCACACCCTCGGTCCCGGTGGACCAGGCTCCGGGGACGTCGTCGAAGCGTCGAGGCTCACGATCGAGCCAGTGGATGTTGGTGATCGCCAGAAAACCGTGCCGGTCGCCCATGATCCCCTCGTGGTGGCGGTGCCATGTCTCCCACTCTCGGGCAAAGGTGTCGGGGTCCGGTTGCTGCGTCATGTCGGTCATTCAACCATCTCGGGTACCGTCGCCACGCAGTACCGGGGTCGTGTCACCCGCCGAAAGTCGGCCCATTCGCATCTGTGCGGCAACCTCGTTTCGTCACAAACGATCGTGCCATATGGCCCCCTAATGGCGTAAAAAGTGGCTAAGAATAGTTGGCCGAGGGTCGGCGAGGCGCCACCTTCATCAGCGATTCACCGCTGTGAACTGGTCAGTTGGGCTTTCTCAGCCCGGAATTGCACTGCGGCTCGAGCCTGCTTCCGCGCATTGCAAACTGAGACCTTATATGCAAGTTGGGTTAAGATGTCGTTACATAAACAGGAGCCCTCGGTGGGCATGTGAGCGGCTGGTACGGACCGGCCAAGGGAGGGACCACAACATGGCCCACAGAAAGAGCAGGCTTTTGGCGGCAGCGACCGTCATGGCAACAGTTGTCAGCGGATTGAGCCTCGGCTTGAGCAGCGGAACGGCGGGCGCCTCGAGCAGTGACCCGACGATCACCGTCGGTCTGCTCACCGATGCCACCGGACTCGGCGCCTCGGGCAACGCCAGCAGCCAGCAGGGCATGCAGGCCGCCCAGCAGCTGGCCAAGCGGGACGGCTACAACCTCAAATACGTGGTCGGCGACACGGCCACCAGTCCGACCACCGCGCTCTCCGCCGGCCAGAGTCTGGTGGAGCAGCACCACGTGTCGGCGGTGATCGCAGTGTCGTCGCTGACCTTCTCTGCCGCGCCGTTCTTCAAGGCCCAGGGCACTCCGGTCGTGGGCGTGGCCGAGGACGCGTCGGAGTGGCAGACCGATACCAACATGTTCTCGGTCTACGGCATCCCGAAGACCAGCTTGGTCAACACAGGCGATGGCCTGTACCTGAAGAGCCAGGGCGTCACCAACCTGGGCTCAATCGGCTACGCCATCTCGCCGTCGTCGGCGGAGGCGGCCGAAGGAGCCGCGAAGTCGGCCGAGCACGCCGGGATCAAGGCCGGCTACGTCAACGCGGCCTTCCCCTTCGGTAGCACCAACGTGGCACCCATCGCGCTGGCCATGAAGGCGGCCGGGGTGAACGGACTGACCGCGGCGACCGACCCCAACACGGCGTACGCGCTGATCGCTGCGCTCAAGCAGGACGGCGTCAAGCTCAAGGCGGTACTTCTGGCCACCGGCTACGGCGGCGACGTCACCAACCAGGCCAGCCCGGCTGAGGCCCAGGCCGCCCAAGGCGTCTCCTTCGAGAACCCCTACGAGGTCATGGAGCTGAATACGCCGGCCACCAAGCAGTTCGCCGCCGACCTCAAGGCGGCGGGCATCAAGGGTCTGCCCACCCAATCCGAGTACAACGCCTACGTCTCGGTCGGGATGCTCCTGCAGGCCGTGAAGGCGGCGGGAAAGAACCCGACGCAGGCCGAGATCATCACCCAGCTGTCCAAGATCCACACCTGGAACGCGCTGGGCCTGTTCGGAAGCCACGCCATCGACCTGACCAACCGGACCAACTACTCCGGTGGCTGCTTCTGGGTCGGCAAGCTGGTGGGCAGCAACTTCAACCTGGTGTCGGGGGCGGAGCCGATCTGTGGGAAGACCATCCCGGGCGAGACGGTCGCGCCACCCACTTGATCGACCGAGGTTCGTACAGCCCGGCCGGCGGAACACGAGGTTCCGCCGGCCGGTGTCGCGCCCGGACCAGATTCGTCCGGACAGGGTGTGCGGACGCAGATCGCCCGCTGTCGGTCGACCGGTGAGGGTTGCATCCCACATCGGCCCGAACTTGGGATAGGCTGCGCAATCGATACGGGGCCCGTGGGGGGCGCGCGTAAACGGCCGGCGGTTGCCGGCCAAAGGGGGGACAGCAACATGGCCCATAGGATCAGCAGACTCATGGCGGCCGCGGCCGTCGTGGCGACCGTCGCCGGTAGCGTGAGCATCGGGGTGAGCGGTGCGACGGCGGGCGCCTCGGGTAGCTTGACGCCCATCACCATCGGTGTGCTCACCGATGTCACCGGACCCGGTTCCTCGGGCAACGCCACCACCGTGCAGGGCGTGGAGGCCGGAGTCCAGCTGGCCAAGCGGGACGGCTACGCCCTCAAGTACGTGGTCGGCGACACCGCCACCAGTCCCTCGACGGCGTTGACCGCAGCGCAGAGCCTGGTGGATGAGCACCACGTCGCGGCGATCGTCGCCGTATCATCGGTGGCCTTCGGTGGGGCGCCCTTCCTCAAGCAGCAGGACGTCCCGGTGGTCGGCGTGGCCGAGGACGCGTCGGAGTGGCAGACCGATAACAACATGTTCTCGGTCTACGGCATCCCCAAGACGACCTTGGTGAACACCGGCAGCGGGGAGTACTTCAAGAGCCAGGGGGTCACCAACCTGGGCTCGATCGGCTACGCCATCTCGCCGTCGTCGGCGGAGGCCGCCGAAGGTGCAGCGGCCTCGGCACAGCACGCGGGGATCAAGGCCGGCTACGTCAACGCGGCCTTCCCCTTCGGCAGCACCAACGTGGCGCCCATCGCCCTGGCCATGAAGGCGGCCGGCATCAACGGGCTGAGCATGTCCACCGACCCCAACACGGCCTACGCGCTCATCGACCAGCTCAAGCTGGACGGGGTCAAGCTCAAGGCGGTGTTGCTGGCCACCGGCTACGGCAGTGACGTGACGGCCCAGGCCAGCCCGGCCGAGGCCCAGGCCGCCCAGGGCGTCTCCTTCGAGGATCCCTACGAGGTCATGGAGGTCAACTCGCCGGCCACCAAGCAGTTCGCCGCCGACATCAAGGCGGCGGGGCTCAAGGGTCTGCCCACCGAGTCCATGTACAACGCCTACGTCGCGGTCGGGATGCTCGTGCAGGCCCTGAAGTCGGCGGGCAAGAGCCCGACGAATGCCGAGCTCGTCGCCGCGCTCACCAAGATCCACACCTGGGACGCGCTGGGCCTGTTCGGCAGCCACCCCATCGACCTGGCCAACCGGACCAACTACTCGGGTGGCTGCTTCTGGGTCGGCAAGCTGGAGGGCAAGAGCTTCAACCTGGTGCCGGGGGCGGAGCCGCTCTGCGGGAAGACCATTCCGGGAGTGACGGTCTCGCCGCCCGCCTGACCGGCCAACGTTGGTGACATCCCGGCCAGCGGAGCTTCTCGGGTTCCGCCGGCCGGTGATGCACCTCGGCAGGGCGGCCTCCGTTGGGCGCTTCTGGTGTTGAGGGGCTCAGGCGGTGCTGGGGCTCAGCCGGTGTTGGGTGCTCAGTCGGTGAAGACCGGCAGCGTGGCCCAACCTCGGACGGCGCTCGAGTCGAGCTCGGCGTTGTCGGTGTCCACCTGCCATTCGGGGAACCGGTTCAGCACCTCGTCGAGCGCGATGCGTCCTTCGAGCCGGGCCAGTGCGGCGCCCAGGCAGAAATGGATCCCGTAGCCGAAGGCGACGTGGTGACCGAAGGTGCGATGGATGTCGAAGACGTCGCCGTCGGGGGCAAAGACCCGATGGTCCCGATTGGCGGCGGCGGTGACGAACATCATGGTGCTGCCCGCCGGGACGGTCTGGCCGTAGTACTCGACGTCGCGGGTGACGTAGCGACAGCTCTGGAGAGACGGCGGCTCGAAGCGCAGGATCTCCTCAATGGCGTTGGGGATGAGCGAGCGGTCCTGGGCGAGTTCCCGTCGCTGGTCGGGGTGGTCGGCCAACACCTTCCCCGTCCATCCGATCAGCCGGTTGGTCGTCTCGTTGCCGGCGGTGGCCAAGACGTTGACGAAGGTCAAGATCTCCCCGCGCGTCAAGCGCCGCACGGTACCGGTCTCGTCGGTGAACTCGGACTGCAACAGTTCGGTCATCAGGTCGTCCGCCGGGTGTGAGGACCGCCACTCGATGTAGTCGCCGAAGAAGGCGGGATCCGCCAGGTTGTGATCGCCGAACTCCTTTGGCCGTCCGGGCTCGCGACGGAGCCGCTTGTCGCCATGGGCCCGGATCGCCTGCAGATCGTCCGCCGGGATCCCGAGCAGCATGCCGATCACCCGGATGGGCATCTGCGCGCCCAGATCGGCGACGAAGTCGAACCCTCCGCCGCCGATCAGCGGGTCGAGGGCGCCGGCGCAGAACTCCCTGACCTGTGGCTCGAGGGCGTTCATCTTCTTCGGGGTGAACACCCGCGAAAGGACGCCGCGGTGGGCGGTGTGCATGGGCGGGTCTTCCATGATGAACACACCCTGGGGAAACTCGAGGTTGGCCCTGATCATCTCGAGGATCACCCCACGGGTCGAGCTGAAGGTGGCGTGGTCGACCAGGCCCTTCTCGACGTCCTCGAAACGGCTGAGGGCGTAGAAGCCGTACTCCTCGTTGAAATAGAGCGGCGCCTCCTCGCGTAGCCGCCGGAACACCGGGTAGGGGTCGTCGTAGATCTCGAGGTCGTAGGGGTCGTAGTACACGTCGCTGGCCGCGGTCGTGGTCGACCTCACGTCCGGCCTCGCGGCAGAGCGCCCCCGGTTTTCATGCCAGCAACTTTGGCACCAATATCTCGGCGCGGTCAACCACCGGATCGGGCGCAGGGTTCGGATCCGGTCGGTCGCTCCCGATCGTTCGGTGGAGGGCGGCACCGATAGATTGCCCCCATGTCCGACGCCACGACCCCATCGCCGATCATCAGCTACTTCGTCCGGGAGATCGAGCCGAGCCTTCCCCCAGCCGAAAAGGAGAGGTTGGCCCGCTACCGCGAGGAGATCGCCAAGACGACGCACCACGGGGACTTTCGACGGGCCTGGCACTGCGCCGAGTGGGCGCTCCACATGGCCGAGGGGCCATCGTCCTCACACCTCGACCACTTGGTCAAGGATCTCAAGGAGCTCCGCAAACTCGAGAAGGACAGCGTCTTCGGGGCCGAGTTCGGACTACACAAAGACGGGGGGAAGTTCGCTCCGGGCGAGGACGCCGAGATTCAGTGGGTCGACGACGCCGTCGCCGTAGCCAGGGCCGAGGCGGAGCGATCGGGGTGGGGTGCGGTTCCCTGGGAGAAGCTGCTCGGGGAGCTGCTGGCCATCGCCCCTCCCGAAGAAGCGGCCTAACTACGCGTTGTCCTCGGGCGGCCGGGCGGCGGCGGCGAGGGCCCGAAAGCGGAACGCCCCGGGCGTCAGCTCGCCGGCGGCCCGCGCCCGCTCGAGCGCCGTCGACCACCACGCCAGGTCTTCGAGAACGATGGTGAGGCTGACGTCGGTCAGGGGGTTGGTCGGTTCGCCGTCCTCGCGGAAGGCGTCGGTGACGTAGGGGATGATCACGCTGTTGCGCAGCGGCACCATCTCGGTCTCGATGGCGATGTGGGCGAAGTGCTCGATGGCCCGGGTGCCGCCGGCGATGCCTCCGCTGTAGCTGACGACCGACACGGGCTTGTTCCGCAGGGCAAAGGAGATGAAGACGCTGTCGATGGCGTTCTTCAGGACGCCGGGGACGCTGTGGTTGTACTCGGGGGTGACGACCAGGTAGGCGTCACCCCCCTTGACCTTCTGGTTCCAGCGCTTCACGATCGGATCGGAGTAGGTCGGATCGTTGAAGTCGCCGATGGTCCCGGCGTGCTCGCCGAACATCGGTAGCGGCCAGTCGCGCAGGTCGAGCAGTTCGACCTCGAAGGCACCGTGGGCCGACGCCCGCCGCACGACCCAGGGGACGACACGCTCGGCGGCCCTCGTGGGACGCGTGCTGCCGACGATCACCTGCAGCTTGGACACGGCCTCTCCTTGTCGGTCCGGTGGGTCGGTTCAGTCGGCGGTTCAGGGATGATCAATAACGGTTGACTCGCACGACGACCGTGCCGGACACCTTGTCGTGCAGTGTCTGATTCTGACGGTCCCAGATGGGGAAGAGCATGTCGATCACCCACGGCACGAAGAGCGCTATGGCCAAGAACATCTCGAAGGCGGCGCGCCCGAGGGCCGGGCCATAGCCGATGGGGCCGCCCGTGGAGAGCTTCACGGCCTTGGTTCCCATGATCATCATGCCGAGGGTCTGCCCCCGGGTGCTCCCGCACAGCAGCGTCCCGTAGGCGATCACGATGAGCGGTGAGAGAAGGGCACCGGGCGTACCCACCCTGAAGTTGACGGTGCCGGAGACGTGGCTGTAGTGGTACGAGTGGGTGAGGATGGAGATCGGCACGCTGACCACCAGGAGGAGGACCCAGTCGATCAGCCAGCCCGCCAGGCGCTGTCCGTAGTCGGCCAGGGTGGGCGACACCGAGTACGGTCCGCTCGTGGTGGGGTACGCCGTGGAGCCGACCGGATAGGGACCCGGTGGCGCCGCGAAGGACGGCGGAGACTGAGGGGGCGTGGGAGGCGGAGGCTGGAAGCTCGGGTGTGACTCGGGCGGATACCACCTGCCGTCGGACGCCAGCCACCAACCGGGGCCTTGTGACACGTCCGACATCTGGCTCCCTCCCGTCACGACGGTCCGGCCCGCCCGCTCCACTATGCCATCGGGCGACGCGCCGACCCGGGCTTTGCCGCCCGCTCACCGTGGCGACGTACCGTGGCGACGTACCGCGGCGACTCACCCGGGCGACGTCGGCCAGTCGATCGCCGACAGGGAGGCCAGCACGTGCACCAACGCCTGGGTGCCGTCGCGACCGTGACCCTGTGCCTGCAGGGCGACGTAGAGCTGATCGGCCAGCGCCAGGCCGGGTAGGGCGAGGCGAGCCCGCTTCGCTTCGGCCAGCGCGATGCCGAGGTCCTTGACCAGGTGGTCGACGAGAAAGCCCGGGGCGAAGTTGCCGGCCACCACCCGGGGCGCCAGATTCGACAGCGACCAGCTGCCCGCCGCGCCACCGGACACCGAGGAAAGCACCTCTTGAAGGTCGAGGCCGGCACGCACGGCGTAGACGAGCCCCTCGGCCATCGCCACCATCGTGCCGGCGATCAGGATCTGATTGACCATTTTGGTGTGCTGGCCCGCCCCGTGATCCCCCTGGCGGACGATGGTGGTGCCCATCGCCTCGAAGCACGGCCGCACCGCGTCGAACACCTCGGCCGGTCCGCCCACCATGATCGACAGCGATCCGTTGCGAGCGCCCACGTCACCACCCGAGACCGGTGCGTCGAGCGAGTGCACGCCGCGGGACGCGGCGACCTCGGCGATCTCCACCGCCAAGGAGGGCTCGCTGGTGGTCATGTCCACCAACACGACACCCGGCCGGGCGCCGCCGAGTGCTCCTGTCTCCCCGAGCACCACCTCGCGGACGTCGTTGGGGAAGCCGACCATGGAGAACACCACGTCGCTGGCCGCCGCCACCTCCTCGGGGGTGTCCGCCCACCGGGCCCCCTGCTCGAGCAGGTCCCCGGCGCGCGAGCGCGCCCTGGTCGTCACCGTGACCTTGTAGCCGTGGCGCAGCAGGTGCGCACACATGGGCGAGCCCATCACACCCGTGCCCACCCAGCCCACACGCGTCGAGTCGGGCGACGCGGGCGCCAGGGTCTCGGCGTCAGGCACGGCGGGTACTCGACCCCGACACGCCGGGCGCGTCGTGCTCCCCTACGGCCAGCTGGGGCACCACGTGGGCCCCGTCCACCTTCGCCCTCGCCATCCGCGGCGAACCTAACTGCCCCCCGGACGACCCGTCAACCGAAGGGGTAGTGTCACCGTGCACACGCGCTCGATGACATGAAGTGGCGCGGACACGAAGTGGCGCGGACATGGTGTGGCGCGCGCCGGGGTGGGGGAAGGGAGGGCCCATGGGGACGTTGATGCTCGACGGCAAGGTGGCGATCGTGACCGGGGCAGGCTCGGGTGTGGGCCGTGGTATCGCGATCGCGCTGGCCCGCGCCGGCGCGCAGGTGGCCGTGTCGAGCCGCACGTTGGCCAAGTGCGAGTCGGTTGTCAAGGTGATCGACGCCGCCGGCGGTGAGGCGATAGCCGTGGAGTGCGACGTGAAACTCCCCGAGCACATCGAGGCCTGCGTGGCGCGGACGCTCGACTCCTACGGCGGGATCGACATCCTGGTGAACGCGGCCGACGACCCCCGGGTCGATGTGCCGTTCCTCGAGCTCACCGAGGATGTCATGGACGCCTCCTGGCGGACCGGCGTCATGGGCACCTTGCGTTTCACCCAGGCATGCGTGCCGCACATGTTGGCCCGGGGCGACGGCGCCGTCGTGAACGTCGCCTCCGGCGCCGGTCTGCTGGCCCCGGTCGGGATGGGGGCCTACTCGGCCGCACAGGAGGCCATCCGATCACTCACCCGCACGGCGGCCATGGAGCTGGGTCCGCAAGGCATACGGGTCAACGTCATCTGTCCGGTTGCCTCGGGCTCGGAGTCGCTGGACAAGTGGATCGCGCACGATCCCGAACGAGTGGCGTCCTACGTCTCCAACACCCCGTTGCGTCGCCTGGGCGATCCGGTCGACGACGTCGGCGAGGGTGTCGTGTTCCTGTGCGGTCCCCAGAGCCGCTACGTCACCGGGACCACCCTCATGCTGGACGGCGGCCGCTCGTACCTGCGCTGACTCCCTCGGGGAGCTGGCGGGGCCCACCGGGCGTCGATCGGGCCGGGAGCCGGGCCCGCGCCAGTCGGCCGGGGAGATGCCGGGGAAATGAGGTCCGACGCACCGCGGTGGAAAGATGGGCGCCCGTTCGATGATGAGGAGGCCGGGAGTGGTTCGAGCACAGGACGACCTGGGACAAGAGCTCTGGCTGGACAAGCTGGCGATCCGTGAGGTGCTGGAGCGGTTCATGCGCTGCGACGACGATCGGGCGATGGACCAGATGATGGAGCTGTTCGACGAGGCGGCGGTCTTCCGGGCCGGCGATGGGGAGCACGTCGGGCGCGCCGCCATCAGGGCGTTCATCTCGCGCTCGCCGCGGCCTGATCCGCCGCACTGGACCGCTCCGGGCGAGCTCGGTCGGCAACCGACGACGGCCCATCTGTGCCTGAACCCGTTGATCGAGGTGGACGGTGACCACGCCACGGCGGAGTCGGACTTCGTCGTCTTCATGGCGGACGAGTCGGCCCGGCCGTTCCCCGCCTACGTCGGAAGGTTCCGCGACCGCCTCCGGCGGACGGAGAGCGGTCACTGGGCCATCACCGACCGGGCGTCGGTCACCCTCGCCCCGCGGGCGACCTCCTGAGTCGGGGGACGGGACCCGAACCGTGCGCGTCCACCTCCTCGATGGGACCTACGAGCTCTTTCGCCACTACTTCGGCCAGCCTCCGCGGCCGGGGGAGGACGGGGCGGAGATCGGTGCCACCTACGGCGTGGTGGCCACGGTGCTCACCATGCTCGAAGGGGGCGCCACCCACCTGGGGGTGGCTACCGACCACGTTATCCCCTCGTTCCGCAACGAGCTGTGGCCCGGCTACAAGACCGGCGACGAGGTGCCCGAGGTTCTGAGCTCTCAGTTCGAGGTGCTCGAGGATGCCCTACGGGCACTGGGGCTCGTGGTCTGGCCCATGGTCGACCTCGAGGCCGACGACGCCCTGGCGTCGGCCGCCGCGGTGGCCGCCGAGGATCAGAGCGTCGAGCAGGTGATCATCTGCACGCCCGACAAGGACCTGGCCCAGTGCGTGGTGGGAGGCCGGGTCGTGCAGCTCGATCGCCGCAAGGACCTGCTCGTCGACGAGGACGGCGTGCGGGCCAAGTTCGGGGTGTCGCCCAGCTCCATCCCCGACTGGCTGGCGCTGGTCGGGGATGCCGCCGACGGCTTCCCGGGCCTGAGCGGGTGGGGCAAGCGCTCGGCGGCGGTGGTCCTGGCGCACTACGTGCATCTCGACTCCATCCCCGACGAGGCCGGGCAGTGGGATCCGGCGGTGCGCAAGGCGGTCCGCGGCGCGGAACGGCTGGCGGCCACGCTGCGCGACGAGCGCGACCTGGTGGAGCTGTTCCGCGTCCTGGCCACGCTGCGGATCGAGCGCTCGCTGCTGGCCAAGGTGGCCGACCTCGAATGGCACGGGCCCACCCCGGCCTTCGACGACACGTGCCACCGCCTGCGCGCCCCGGCCTTCGCGGCGCGTGCCGCGGCCCTGGCCTCTCGTTAGCTGGTGCGACCTCAATTGTGTTCGTCTAATAACCATGAACGGAAGGCTCCGGAGACTGCCCGTGCTCCATGGGTGCACGGGCAGTGCCGGTTGGCCAGTGCCGGTTGGGGCGAAGGTCTCCGGCTCGGTCGCTATCGGCGCGTTTGGGGGCTAGCCGATCGGTGATAAAAGTGATATTAATTTGATATCACTTTTATCCGAAGGAGCACGCCATGATCAGCACCGAACCCCCCACCGCCGCGGCACCCGTCGTACAGGCCGCACCCGTCGGGCACCAGGGCGCCCGGGTCGACATCACCGAGCGCCCCGCCTTCGCCCCCAACGGTTGGTTCGGGGTGATCGTGCTCGCCGGCGCCATCGCTGGCGCGGTGGTCGCAGGGAAGGACAGCACGCCGTGGATCGTGCTGCCGATCGTGGTCGCGGTCCTGGTGGCCACGGCGTTGGTCATCGTCCCCCCGGGCCAGACCTCGGTGGTCCAGTTCTTCGGCCGCTACATCGGCACCGTCCGGCGCCCCGGCTTTTGGTGGGTCGCGCCGCTCACGGTACGCCGCCGAGTCAGCATCAGGGTCGGCAACTTCGAGACCGGCCACCTGAAGGTCAACGACGCCGACGGCAACCCGGTCGAGATCGCGGCGATCGTGGTCTGGCAGGTGGCCGACACGGCCAAGTCCACCTACGCCGTGGACAACTACCGGGACTTCGTCTCCGTGCAGTCCGAGTCGGCCCTGCGCCATGTCGCCACGAGCCACCCCTACGACGACACCACCGGTGTCGGGACGTCGCTGCGGGGGTCCACCGACGTCGTCTCGGCGCAGTTGGCGACCGAGGTGGCCGCCCGCGTCGCTCTGGCCGGCGTCGAGATCGTCGAGGTCCGGATCTCCCATCTGGCCTACGCCCAGGAGATCGCCCAGGCCATGCTCCGCCGCCAACAGGCCAACGCCGTGGTGTCCGCCCGCTCGCGCATCGTCGAGGGCGCCGTGGGGATGGTGGAGATGGCGCTGAACCGGCTGAGCGAGGGTGGCGTCGTCTCCCTCGACGAGGAGCGAACGGCCAGCATGGTGAGCAACCTGATGGTGGTGCTCTGCAGCGACCAGCCGCCGTCGCCGGTGGTGAACGCCGGCTCCCTCTATACGTGAGCGAGCGGCGGCAGATCCTTCTGCGGGTCGATCCGGCGGTGCACGACGCCATCAGCCGCTGGGCCAACGACGAGCTGCGCAGCGTCAACGCCCAGATCGAGGTGGTCCTGCGCCGGGCGCTGCGCGAGGCGGGTCGCATGCCTACGCAGGCGGCACCCCTGCCTCGGCGGGGACGCCCCCGGTCCACGCCGGACCCGGTCAGCTGAGGGCGTCGAACACCAAGGACAGCTCCGTCGGGACCGGGGTGTCGAGCTGGGTGTAGGTACACGAGGAGGGCTCCCGGTCCGGTCTCCAGCGACGAAACGACGTGCCGTGACGGAAGCGCTGGTCTTGGAGGTGGTCGTAGCCGACCTCGCAGACCAGTTCGGGCCGGAGGGGCTCCCAGCTCATGTCCTTCCCCGCACTCCAGCGGCTGGTCCCGCCCGGGAGCCGGCTGGACCCGGTGGCCGACCCCAGCCAGGGGTGGCCCTCGGCGGCCTCGGCTCGCAACGGCTCCAGCTCGGCGACGAGCTCCCGGCGCCGGGCCGCGGTGAAGCCCGAGGCCACGCCGACGTGGTGCAACGCTCCGTCCTCGTCGTACAGGCCGAGCAGGAGCGATCCGATGACGCCGCCCTCCTTGTGCCAGCGGAAGCCGCCCACCACGCAGTCGGCGGTCCGTTCGTGCTTGACCTTGAGCATCGCCCGCTTGTCGGGCAGGTAGTGCAGATCGCCGGGCTTGGCCACCACGCCGTCGAGTCCCGCCCCTTCGAAGCGGGAGAACCAGTCGGCGGCCACGTCGGGATCGGTGGTCACCGGGGTCAGGTGCACCGGCGGGGCGGCCGAGGAGAGCATCGCCTCGAGCAGCGCTCGGCGCTGGTGGTAGGGGGCGTCGCAGAGGTCGCGATCGCCTTCGGCGAGCAGGTCAAAGGCCACGAAGGACGCCGGCGTCGTCGCCGCCAGCAGGGTGATCCGGGACTCGGCCGGATGGATCCTCTGTGAGAGGGCGTCGAAGTCCAGGCCCGAGGGTCCGGCGATCACGATCTCGCCGTCGAGCACGCACCGGTCGGGCAGGGCGCGCCGGAGGGGCTCCATCAGCTCGGGGAAGTACCGGGTCAGGGGTTTCTCGTTCCGGCTGCCCAGCTCAACCTCGTCGCCGTCGCGGAAGACGATGCAGCGGAACCCGTCCCACTTGGGTTCGTAGAACATGCCCTCGGCTCGGGGGAGCTCCCGGGTGAGCTTGGCCAGCATCGGGGCGACGGGCGGTTTGAGGGGAAGGGTCACCGCGCGATCGTACCCAGGGGGTCCGGCCGCCTCAGGCGGCGTGGGTGGCCGCCCAGGCCAGGAGCTCGTCGGCCGAGCCGCGGTTCACGACGCGGTCCTCGGGCACCTCGGCCCGGACGGCGTTGGCGCAGCCCCGCCCGAGCCACTCGAGCTGGCCGGGCGCGTGGGCGTCGCTGTCGATGGAGACCAGGCACCCCAGGTCGATGGCCAGGCGCAGGAGCTCCTCGGGCGGATCCTGGCGCTCGGGACGCGAGTTGATCTCCACCGCCGTGCCCGTGCGGCCGCAGGCGGCGAAGACGGCCTCGGCGTCGAAGGCGGAGGGCGGCCGCCCCCGTCCGCTGATCAGCCGACCGGTGCAGTGCCCGAGAATGTCGGTGTGCGGGCTCTCCACCGCGGCCAGCATGCGCGCCGTCATCTCGCGTGCGTCCATCCGCAGCTTGGAGTGCACGCTGGCCACCACCACGTCGAGCTGGGCCAGCAGGTCCTCGTCCTGGTCGAGGGTGCCGTCTTCCAGGATGTCCACCTCTATGCCGGTCAGGATCCGGAACGGGGCCATCTCCTCGTTGACCGCCTGGACCGCCGCCAGCTGCTCGCGCAGCCGGGCCGCGTCGAGACCGTGCGCCACCGTCAGCCGGGCGCTGTGGTCGGTCAGGACCAGGTAGCTGTGACCGAGCTCTCTGGCCGCCTCGGCCATCTCCGAGATGGTGCTCCCCCCGTCCGACCAGTCCGAGTGCGAATGGCAGTCTCCCCGGAGCTGGCCGAGAAGCGCCTCGGCCGGCGTGTCGAGGGCGATGGACGGAGGCTCCGTCTCCAGCGTGGCCAGGTAGGCGGGGACCTCCCCGGCCAGCGCCTCGGTGATGGCCAGCGCGGTCGACCGGCCCACGCCGGGAATGCTCTGGAGACGCCCGCGGGCGGCCAGCTCGGCCAGCTCCGACTCGGACATCGGTTCGACGGCCCGGGCGGCGTTGCGAAAGGCCCGGACCTTGTAGGTGTCGGCGCCGTCGCGCTCTAAGAGGTACGAGATCCGGCGCAGGGCGGTGACGGGGTCCACCGCTAGGCCTTCTTCGCCCGGCTGGGGGCTACCCGGGTCGGCTCGTCGGCGCCCTTGGGGTACTCGGGCGGCCAGGGTGCGTCGTGGAGTCCGGCCGCCCGGTCGCGCTCGGCCAGCTCGAGGAGCGGTTGGAGCGACTGGGGTACCCGGCCGATCTCCGCCCAGGGATCACCCCTGCGGCGCAGAAGGTCCGGGACGGTCCGGATGGTCAGGTCGTCGGGAACGACGTCGGCGATCTCGTCCCACGACAGGGGCGTCGACACCTGGCCGCCGGTGCGGGGCCGGGCGAACCATGCCCCGAAGACGGTCTTGTGCGGGGCGTTCTGGTTGAAATCGACGAAGACTCGCTCGCCCCGCTCCTCCTTCCACCAGTCGGCCGTGATCAGGTCGGGATGGCGGCGGGCCAGCTCCCGGGCCAGCGCCACCGCCGCGGCGCGCACCGTGGTGGCATCCCAGCGGGGCTCGAGGCGCATGTAGAGGTGGAGGCCCCGGTTGCCGGTCGTCTTCGGGTAGGCGACCACGCCCAGCTCGGCGAGCAGCTCGCGGCAGCGGAAGGCCGCCGCTCGCACCTCGTCGAACCCGACGCCCGGCTGGGGGTCGAGGTCGATCCGCAGCTCGTCGGCGACGTCGGGCTGGGCGGCGAGGTAGGGCCACAGGTGCAGCCCGAGGCAGCCCAGGTTGACCGCCCACACCACATGGGCGATATCGGCCACCACGAGCGCGTTGGAGGTCGTCCCGTTGGGAGTGGCCACCGTCGTGGTGCACAGCCACGCGGGCGCGCCGGGCGGTACCCGCTTTTGGAAGAACGAGCTGCCGGTGGCCCCGTTGGGAAACCGCTGCAGCATGGCCGGCCGGCCACCCGCCGTGTTGAGCAACGCCTCGGCCACCTCGAGGTAGTACGAGACAAGGTCGAACTTGGTGGCGCCGAGCTCGGGAAAGTAGACCTTGTCGGGGTTGGAGACCCTGACCTCTCGGCCCCCAGCCTCGACGAGGCGCTCGCGTTCGCCCGACACCACCCAGACTCTACTGACTCCGTAGGGTTTCGGACGCGGTCCCGATGGCGTGAGGACCCAAACGCCGACGTCTATTGAGCAAGTGGGACTTCGTGTTGACGATCTCGGCAGACCAGCGTTCGCCCCGCCTCAGGAGCGCAGCACCTGGTCCTCCACCACGTCTGAGGAGAGCACCTCCCCGATGACCCCGAGGTCCACCCCGGCCCGTCGCGCCACCTCGCGGACCACGGTGACGTCCTTGCGCATCAGCTCGGAGAGGTGGTCGCCCACCGCGTCGACCGACCCCATGCCGGCCACGACAGCGAGGCCGCGGCTGGCGCCACTGCCGTGCTGCACGGCGGCCAGGATGACCTGCTCGTCGATCCCCAGCGCGCCGGCCAGTCGCACGGCGTCGACGGCGAGGCCCACCTGGGCCACGAACAGGGAGTTGTTCACCAGCTTTACCCGCTGCCCGTTGCCCGGAGGGCCGACGAGCATGATGGGGGAGGCGTAGGTCTCGAGCAGGAGACGCATCTCTTCGAGTACCAGTTCGTCACCGCCGACCCACAGCGTGAGGCGACCGGCGACGATGTCGTGGGGCCCGCCCGAGAGCGCGGCGTCGAGCACCCGGATCCCGCGGCCCGCACCCGCATCGACGAGCAGCTGCGCCGTGGCGGGGTCAGAGGTCGTGTGCTGGACGAGCGTCGACCCGGCCGCCATGGCGGCGATCGCTCCGTCCGGGCCGAGGCACACCGTCCGGACCTGGTGGTCGTCGAGGACGACGACGAAGACCACCTCGGCGCCGCGCACGGTCTGCGCCACGGTGTCGGCACACGTCAGCCCGTCGGCCTCGGCGGCTGCCCGGGTCTCGGGTCGACGCGTCGAGGACGGTGACCTCGTGGCCCGCCTGCACCAGATGGTCGAGCATGGGACGGCCCATCCGGCCCGCACCGAGAAAGCCGATCTTCACCGGGGTACCTAGGGCGGGGGAGGAGCGATCCGCCGACGCCGGCGCGAGCCCCTGCGCCCCGCGGCCATCAGCCGCGCAGCTCCCAGCCGTTCCCGGCCGGGTCCTTGCAGTTCACCAGTCGCTGTCCGTCGAACTCGCCGGCGGTGAACGGCACACCGGCGGCGCCGAGCCGCGCCTCAATGGCGTCGCACTCGCCACTGATGTCGATCGCCGTGTGGGCCATGTCGGCGGGCCGGTGCTCGGGGTCGAGGCTGAGGTGGATCTGCGTGCCGTCGTCGGCCTCGAACCACAGGGCGCCGAAGCGGCGCGCCGCCGGTGGGGGCTCCAGCCGCCGGTAGCCGAGGACGTCGACCAGGAACTCGCCCTCGGCGTCGGCCAGCTCGGGCGGGACGCCCAGATTGGCGTGGTGGAACTTGGGCATGTGTGCCTCCTGACCGTTCTATCCGAAGAGGTCGGCGATCCCGGGCATCATGGCGCCGTCGACGAGGATGTCGACGCCCGAGACGAACGACGCGTCGTCCGAGAGCAGGTACGCCGCCAGCGCGGCCACCTCCTCGGAACGGCCCAGCCGGCCGAGCGGTGTCTTGTCCAGCATCACCTTCATGATGGGGTGCTCCTCGAACTCCTGGAGGCCCATCGGCGTCTCAATGAGGCCGGGCGCCACCGAGTTGACCCGTCCGCCGCGTTGGCCCCAGGGGACCGCCGCCCGCGCCGCCGCCCGGATTACACCCCGCTTGGCCCAGGCGTAGGCCGTGCCGCTGTCGGAGACCAGCTGCACCATGCGGTCGAGGAAGTCCGGCGCCAGGGGCACGTCGAGGACCGGGTCACGCTCGGGATCGCCCGCGCTGGGTGCGATCTGGTACGCCGAGCTCGAGGACCAGCACACGGCGGCCGATCCGGGCACCACCAGGGGCTCGAAGGCCTCGAGCAGGAGGGCCGTGCCCACCAGGTCGACCTCGAGCACCCGGCGGGCATCCGCCATCGTGGGGGAGACGCCCGCGGCGTGGGCCAGCGCTCGGAACGTACCGAGCTCCTGCACCCGCTCGACCAGCCTGGCGATGGCGCCCGGATCCGAGACATCGCATGCCACCCCCTCGGCTCCCTCGATCTCCGGCGCCTCGAGGTCGACGGCGATCAGGTGCTCGGTGGTGCCGCGCAGCCGGTCGACGCAGCTGCGGCCCATGCCGCTGGCGGCTCCGGTTACCACGGTGACTGTCATGCAGACTCCCCCTCCGGGTCGCTGTCCGGCCCTGGTCGCTGTTCCGTACGGGACCAACGACCGCGGCCTGGACCTTACTCGACCGGCCGCGCCCGATCCCCGGTGATGCCCCGGTTCCATCAGGTCGGGTAACGTCAGCGGCCAGCCAGGTGGCGGCCAACCAGGCAGCGGCCAGCCAGGTGGCGGCCAACCAGGTGGAGGAGGGACGGGGGGTATGGAGATCTACGTCGTGACGCCCGCGCTGACGACCCTCGGGGAGAACCCGATCTGGGACGTCGAGGAGCAGCGCCTGTACTGGATCGATGTCTTCGGTGGACTGGTGTTCCGCAGCACGGCGGACGGCCGGGAGGTCCGGGTGCTCGAGGCGCCCGGGCATCTCTCGTCGTTGGCCCTCCGGGCCGGGGGAGGGGCCATCGTGACCATGGGCACGGCCATATCCCTCCTCGATCTGGAGACGGGGGAGGCCGAACCGATCTTCGACCTCGAGGCCGGGCCGGGCTGGAGTTTCAACGACGGCAAGGTCGACCGTCAGGGCCGGTTCGTCACCGGGACGGTCGACCGGGGTCTCCTGGATACGAGCGCCCGCGACCTCGTCGACACCATGACTCCCCCCTCCAAGCTCTACCGTGTCGACCCCGATCTGCAGGTGCACCTCTTGGCCGGGGGCATCGGGATCAGCAACGGTCCCTGCTTCAGCCCCGATGGCTCCACGCTCTACTGGAACGACAGCTGGGCCCGTCGGACGTACGCCTACGACTACGACACCTCGAACGGCGAGGCCTCGCAGCAACGGGTGGTGGCGGCGTTCGGAGAGTCGGTCGGGGTGCCCGACGGGGCGACGGTCGACGAGGAGGGGTTCGTCTGGCTCGCCTCCTTCAACGGCGGAGACGTCCGCCGCTATGCGCCCGACGGGACGCTCGATCGCCAGCTCCCCATGCCCCTCGGCATGCCCACCAGTGTCGCCTTCGGGGGTCCCGACCTCGACATCCTGTTCGTCACCTCTATGGGCGGTGCCACGCTGGACACCGAGCTGGCCCCCCCGGGCCCGTTGGGCGGCTGTGTACTCGCCGTCCGGGGCCTCGGTGTCCGAGGCGTGCCCGAGAGGCGCTTCGCCGGCTGAGCCGGCCGGTTGCACACCGCCGGCATTGACCCCCGTCGAGGGGTGCTCAGCCGGCGGGTGGCTGTTAGCCTGCCGCCAATGTCGTGGCACCCTCGCATCTCGGTGGACGAAGAGTGCGCCGGTGCCATCCCCTTCCTCGAGGAGGTCGAGTTCTGGAAGGAGCTCGGCGTCACCAACATCGGCGTCATCTCGCCCAAGATCGAGGCGATCGGCTGGGACGCGGCACTGGTGGCCGACACCGGGCTGCAGGTGTCGAACATCGGCACCGAGCAGCGTGTGCTGCCCGAGGCCCTCGAGTTCGGCGCGGCCGTGGGCGCGGACTCGGTGTGGATCACCCCGGGCACCATCGGCTCGCGCCTGTGGGAGGAGGCGGCCGAGGACTTCTGCCGCCTCATAGAGCCCACGGTGGCGAGGGCCAAGGAGCTGGGTATCACCTTCGCGGTGGAGCCGACGAACTCGTTGCGGCTCGACATCAGCTTCATCTTCACCTTGCGCGACTCGCTGGAGTTGGCGCGCGCCATCGGATCGGGTGTCGTGCTCGAGCTGGCCTGCTGTTGGTATGAGCGCGGCTTCGAGGAGCTGCTGCGCAAGAACATGGAGATGATCACCCTGGTCCAGATCGCCGACTTCAAGATCGGGACCCTGTCGTCGCCGGACCGCGCGGCCATCGGCGACGGGGACATCCCCCTCGAGCGCCTGCTGGCCATCATCCTCGACGCCGGCTACGAGGGCATGTTCGACCTGGAGCTCATCGGCCCGAAGATTGAGGCCGAGGGCTACCTCGCCGCCACCCGGCGCAGCCTCGAGCGGGCGAGCGACATGCTGGACCGGCTGGGCGCCTGAGCCTGCCGGGGCGCCGAGGGGGTGGGCTGGTGAGTGAGGCCAAGGGCTACGTGTGGGGCCCGATCAACGCCGAGGATCTGGCGCCCGTTCCGGCCACCAGCTGGGTCGTCACGTCCGGTATGACCGGGGTGAGCGCGGCGCAGGGCCGGCTCTACGCCGTCGACCGGCGCGATCACTCCTGCAACGAGATCTTCCCGTATCTCGCGTCGTACGCCCTCGACGAGGAGCGCTTCGGGAGGATGGCGCCGCTCGACCCTCTGCGCGTCGAGCCGCACGGCATCGACGTGGCGGCGCGCCCCGACGGCGTCAGCGAGCTGTACGTCGTCAATCACGGCTGGCGCGAGTCGGTCGAGGTCTTCGAGATCGACCTGGCGGGCGCCCGGCCGACACTGCGCTGGATCGGCGCCGCCGTGCTGCCCGCGTCAGCGGTGGGCAACGATGTGGCCGCCGTCGACAGGGGTGGATTCGTCGTGAGCATCAACGTGCTCCACGGCGATGGGCGGGAGCACGGCCTCGCTCGCGCCGAGGCGGGCGACGAGACCGGCGGGGTCTTCGAATGGTCCCCCGAGCATGGCTGGGCCGATCTCCCGGGCACCGCCATCAACAGCGCCAACGGCGTCGCCGTCTCCAAGGACGGCCACTGGGTCTATATAGGCGGCTGGCACTCGCGCTGTATCAAGAAGGCCCGGCGCGGCGGTGCGCCGGCCGAGTCGTCGGTCGTGGGCACCGACATACTGACCGACAACCTGACGTGGACGGCCGACGGCCGGATCCTGGCCGCGGGGGCGTGCGACACCACCGCCGAGGAGTTCATCGCCGGCCACTTCGGTCCCGAGCCACGGCTCGCATTTCCTTCCCGGGTGTTGCGGGTGGACCCCGACACCCTGGGTTTCGAGACCGTCGTGGCCTACGGGCCCGAGACGTTCGGCGCGGCGACCACCGGACTCCAGGTGGGCGACGAGATCTGGGTCGGCGCCGCCCGCGACCAGGGACTGGCCCGCTTCGCCTATGACCCCGCCCCCGGGAGCGACCCGTCGGGGGCGGTCACCGTCTGACGCGGACCGAACGAACCTGTCAGCGCGCGCTCTCGAGCTGGCGCCACGACGCACCGTCGTCCACCATCCCGTCGACGGGGTGGGGTACATGGACCACCTGAGGGGCCAGCGCGCTGCCCGGGGGGAGTTCGCCCTCCTCGGCCGCGGCGAGCGTGTCGAGGATCAGCCGGCGGGCCTGGGCGACGGCGACGTCGCTGGAGGAGAGGTTCTCCTTGGATCGGTCGACGATGGGGCCCATGCTCACCTGGACGAGGGCGTCCTCGTCAATCACGCTGCGCGCCACGCCGGTGAAGTGACCGGCGTCCATCAGCTCGCGGTCCTGGCCCCAGCGGTTCGATCGATCGCCGCCGGCGGCGGCGAAGTTGCGCGGATCGGTCTCGATGTCCTGTCGGACTGAACGGAACTCCCGCTGCCCCATCTGCGGCACCACGCCGTAGTTGCCAAAGAAGACCTGGTGGTGGGTGTCGTCGATGGGAGTGAAGGCGAAGATCTGGGTATGGTCGGCGTAGCCGGTGGGCACCACGATGACCAGCGGGAAGAAGTAGTGCGACAGCCGGGTGTAGGTCTGGCCGTCGTCGACGGTGCGCAGCGAGGCCGCCCGCATGCCGTAGGGCGTCACCTCCGTCTCGTAGCGCGGCACGGCGGCGAACGTCAACTGGACTCCTCCGGAGTCTATGGATGCACTCATTTCCTTGGCGACCTCGCGGATCCAGCTCTGGTGCAGGATGGGGCCGTGCGCCGAGTCGAGCCCACCTTCTAAGCCCTGGAGCCAGTTGCAGGGCAGGAGGGAGACGGTCATGTTGGTGTTGACCCCGTGCTCGGCGTCGAAGGGCAGGTCGGGGAAGGCCGGCTCGGCGGCGGCACCCAGCCACACCCAGGCGATCCCCCCCGCCTCGTGCACCGGGAAGTGGGCGACCCGCACGTTGGCCGCGAACTGCTCGGGCCGCTGCACCTGGGTGGGCGCCTCGACCACGCAGCCCGACACGTCGATCTTCCACCCGTGGTAGATGCAGCGCACCCCGTTGCCCTCGAGGCGACCCAGGGCCAAGGAGGCCCGCCGGTGGGGGCAGAGCTCGTCGAAGAAGCCGACCTGGCCGTTCTCGGCCCGAAAGGCGATGTAGTTCTCGCCGAAGAGGCGCACCGGCGTCGGGGCGTCGCCCACCACCAGGTTCTCCGACAGGGCGAAGGGGATCCAGTAGTTCTCCCGCATCAGCCGGCCCATGGGCGCATCACCCTCGACCCGGGTCATCAGCTCGTTCTCCGAGACGGTCGTCATGCCCACCCCTCCACTTGGCCCCTCACTCCACGTTTGCCCAGCCCGACCTGCCACACTACCCGGCCGGTCGATCATCCCCGGGCCGCGCCATGCGCCCGCCGCGCCCCGGGGGGCGCCCTCGGTGCCGGTTACGCCCGGTCGCTCGCCGTACGGTGCGGGAAGCGGACCATGGTGCCGCCGTCGACCACGAGGGTCTGACCGGACATGAACGACGAGAGGTCGGAGAGCAAGAACAGCAGCGGTCCGGCGATCTCGTGGGTGCGGCCGAACCGTCGCAACGGGACGCCGTCGGCGGCGGCCATGGCGTCGAACTGCGCCAGGATCTCCTCTTCGGATCCGGGCAGTTGCGCCATGAGGCGCGGCACGGCGGTGATGTCCGGAGCGACGCAGTTGATGCGCACCCCGTGGGGGCCCCACTCGTCGGCCAGCGTGCGGGCGAGGGACATCACGCCCGCCTTGGCGACACCGTAGGCGGCTTGGTTGCGGGCCCCGTACATACCGCTCACCGAGGCGACCATGGCGATGACGCCCCGACCGGCGCCGACCATGTGCCGTCCGGCGGCATGGCACACGTTCATCTGGGCGTACAGATTGAGCCTGACCTGGGCGTCCCACTGCCCCGGGTCGCTGTCGAGAAACGCCCGCTGGTCCACCAACCCGACGATGTTGGCCAGGCGCGTCAGGCCGCCGAGCACCCGGTGAGCCTCGTCCACCGCCGCGGTGGCTCCGGCGGGCGTGGTGACGTCGGCCACGATCGGGTGACCGCCGACCTCGGCGGCGACGCTGCGGGCCCGGTCGCCGTCGATGTCGGCGACGGCGACCGAGGCGCCGGCTCGGGCCAGGAGGAGCGAGGTTAGGCGCCCGCTTCCGTAGCCCCCGCCGATCACCAATGCCGGCTCACCCTCGAGCCCGAAGACCTCCCGCATCAGCGTCAGGGTCGCTCGCCGAGGACCACTCGGTAGGCGTCGTGGTCGGCCGCCGCCGTGCCGATCCGTTCGAGCAGGACGGCGGTGATCTCCGGCTTGACCTTCTGGGTGATCGACCACAGGAACAGCCCGTAGACGATCCCGCAGCAGTAGCCGAACCACACCTCGTCCCACGTCGGGACGGTCACGCCGTGCGCGGCCAACCGCTCGAGATAGTGGCCCAACAGATCCCGTTCCGAGGCGCGGCGATCCGCCACACCAAGAGAGGAAGCGATCTGGTAGCCGACGTCCACGTACCACGGCCCGCGCTGCACCAACTGCCAGTCCAACAGGCAGGGCAGCCCGGCCTGGTCCCTGAACACGTTCCCGATGTGGGCGTCTCCGTGCAATAGGCACCACGACGACGCGGAGGCGGTGATCTCCGGCAGGGTCTTGAAGGCCCGCACCAGCCGCTCGGCGTCCCGAGCCTCCTCCGGCACGCCGGCGCTGATCGGACCGTCGAACTGACTCTGGATTTCGGGGATGCCCCGGGCACCCGCCGTCCGGGCCATGGGGGAGGAGAGCCAATCGATGCCGCCGAGCCCGTGCCCGTTCCACGTCCTGCCGTGCAAGATGGCGTACTGCTCCAGGCTGGCGGCCACGTGCGACGCCGTGAAGCGGTCCCGGGGGTCGAGGAACGTCGCCCCCGACACGGTGATGTCCTCGGTGACCACCACGCCGTTCTCGATGGCCGGGTCCCACTCGGCAAAGACACCGGGCAGTGTCCGGATACCCGAGGTGGCCGCCAGGTCGCGGTAGAAACGCGTCTCGGACTCACCGGCCATTCGGTGCGACGCCGTTCCGGTGTCGGAGAAGTAGCCCTTGGCGCACAGGTCGGCGGAGAGCCCCTTGGGCAGCTCGCCCTCGCCCTCCATGTGGAAGCAGGCGTTGGTCGAGATGCGGCTCTCCACGCGCCCGAGCACCGTCGCGCTGATCCGTAGCCCGGGGTAGGTCCGTCCCAGGGCGGCGTTCAGCCACTCGGGGGTGAGGAGCTCCTCGAGGGTGTCCGGGATCCTGGTTGTGTGCGTTGACGCCATCGGGCACCCCCCTCTCGACGCCGGAAACACCCGCGCCGTCCTCTCACGCCGGGCTCGATCGCTCGGGCGAGTCACGTTATCCGTCGTGGCGCCGCTCTGTGTTCCCCGGGCCGGGGGTCCAGGTCCGGATCAGCCGGTCAGAGCTCCTTTTGACGTCCCCGTCGCCAGAGGAAGTTCTCGGCGCGGCGGGCGCTGATCTTCCAGCCGGTCTCGGTCAGGCGCAGGCTGTCGCTGTAGGTGCCGACCACGTGGCGCAGATCCTGTTCGGCGTGGTCCACCTTGAGGAGGGCGTCGAAGTACGACGTGGCGGTGGCCGAGGAGCCGTCGACGTGCACGCTGTAGTTTGTGATCCTATGCATGGTCGGGCCCATCTGGCGGTGGATCTGCTCGAGCCACTCCATGAACGGCTCCCTGGAGGTCCAGCTGCTCGTCGGGCCGTAGTCGGCCGCGCAGTCCACCGTGAAGCAGCGGCGTACCAGGTCCCAGTCGCGACGGTCGATGCCGATGGCGTAGCTGTCGATCACCTCGCGTATCGCTAGGTCGTGATGCCACCGTCTATGTCTATGTCCATGTCCCTGCCCATGCCTATGCCTCCGTCGATGACGGCGATGGTAGCTAGGAGCGCGGCGATGCGCCTTGGTGCGGTGTTCCCCCAGGCCGAGTTCGACCGGGTGGTGGGGGACGAGCTCGTCGAGTTCGTCCGCCGGTTGGAGGAGGCCGGCTACGACCATCTCCTCGCCTACGACCATGTCCTGGGTGCCGACGCCGGCGCCCGGCCCGGGTGGACCGGCTTCTACGACCACCGCGATCCGTTCTTGGAGCCGTTCATGCTCTTTGCCTACCTGGCCCGCGAGTGTCGTATGGAACTGGTGACCGACATCCTGGTCCTGCCGCAGCGCCAGACCGCACTGGTGGCCAAGCAGGCGGCCACCTTGCAGCTGCTGGCGCCCGGGCGGGTCCGGCTGGGGGTCGGTATCGGCTGGAACTCCGTCGAATACGACGGCCTGGGCGTCGACTTCGGCTCCCGGGCGGCTCGCATGGAGGAGCAGATCCCGTTGTTGCGCCGGTTGTGGACGGAAGCGGCCATCACCCACGCGGTGGGATCGGAGCTGATCGACGCAGCCGGGATCGCCCCGATTCCCCCGCAGGAGGTGCCGATCTGGATCGGGTGCGGGACCGACGGTCGCGCCGTGGCGCGCGTCGGCCGGTTCGCCGACGGCTGGCTGCCCATGCCCCAGGTGCAACCCGGATCGGGGTTGGAGGCGGCCTGGCACGACCTCCGCACGGCCGCCGCCGCGGCGGGCCGCGATCCGGAGCGCATCGGCCTCGAAGGTCACCTTGCCGTCCGCGCCGACAACCTGCACCGTCTGGTGGATCGGGCGGCGCGTTGGAGCGATGCCGGGGCCGAGGCCGTGGCGATCAATCCCCTCCGAGCGGGCGCCACGTGGCCCACCGGGCATCTCGAGGTGCTGCTTCGTGCCGCGGAGATGTTGCAGTGACGCTGGACCTCGACGACCGCCAGGCCATCACCGAGCTGCTGTCGCGCTACGGGCTGCTGATCGACCAACGCCGTCTCGACGAATGGTCCACCCTGTTCACCGAGGAGTGCGAGTTCGTCGTGCCCGGGCTGGGGACCTTCAGCACGGTGGCGGACCGACGACGGATGGTCGAGAACGGGATGCGGGGCGTGCACCTCGTCGCCGCCCCGGTGATTCGAGCAGGGGACACCGGCGGCACCGCCGAAGCCGAGCAGTCCTTCATGTTCCGCGCCGGTGACAGTGGCCGGTTCATGACGGGCTGGTACCGCGACACTCTGGTCAAGGAGGGCGGGAGGTGGCGCATCGCCCGACGGGCCATCGAGTACATCAGCCGCCAGTGAGCCGACCGGTCATCCCGAGATGACGTCCCCGACGCACTCGCGGAGCATGTCGCCCAGTTTGGCGGTGTCGGAGTCGGGGAAGCTCTCGCTGGCGAGGAAGAGCCCGGCGAAGGCCGCACCGAAGGCCGCCGCCATGCGCACCCGGTCCCGCTCGGGCACCCGGGTGTCGAGGAGGATCTTGCGGAAGTGGTTCTGGATGTCGTCGTGCTTGGCGTCGTGCTCCTCGCTGTGCAGCTTCTCGAGGGCGGCCTGGTTGCGCTCGTGCATGAGGAACAGCTTGCGCTGGGCCAGCATCTGGCCGATCACCTGGTCGAGTAGCTGACCCCAGACCTCGAGGGTCATGGGTTCGTCGCCCATGGTGTCGAAGGCGTCCTTGCCGAACTCGTGGAGCCGCATGTGGAGGGCTCGGAGGATGTCCTCCTTGCTCTCGAAGTGGTAGTAGAGAGCCGCCTTGGTGACGCCCAGCTGCTCGGCGATCTGCCGCAGGCTGGTGCCGTCGTAGCCCTGAGTCCCGAAGAGCTCCAGGGCCACATCGAGAATGCGCTCGCGGGTGGAGTTGGCGTCGTGGGCCAGGGCCCGGCGCTTGGCCTTGATGGCCTGGGCGAACTCGGGGGGGAGGGCATCGTTGACGTCGTCATCCGCCGGTTTCACCGGGTCCTGGTCGTTCGTGCCTGGGTGTGCGGTCTGGGTCATTTCTTACTCAGCCTACTTGTTTCTTGCTCAGCCTACTTGACGGAAGGTAAGTTATTCCCTTACCATGCGGTTGGTAAGTAGTGTACTGAACGGCGGGTGAGGATGTCCATGGTCACTGATCTGATGATTCGAGCCGAAGGGCTGCAGAAGCGCTACGGCGACACCCAGGCCCTGGCCGGAGTGTCCTTCGACGTGCCGGCGGGGACGATCCTCGGCCTGCTCGGGCCCAACGGCGCCGGCAAGACCACGGCCGTCCGGGTCCTGACCACGCTGGCTGTACCCGATGCCGGATCGGCCACGGTGGCCGGGATCAACGTGGTGAAGCACCCCAACGAGGTGCGGCACCACATCGGCGTGGCCGCCCAGGACGCCACCCTGGACGGCCTGCTGACCGGCCGCCAGAACCTGACCTTGGTCGGGGAGCTGTGCGACATGGGCCGTCGGGCGGCCAAGGCCCGGACGGTCGAGCTGCTCGAGCAGTTCGAGCTGACCCATGCGGCCGATCGGGTGCTGAAGGGCTACTCGGGCGGCATGCGGCGCCGGCTGGACCTGGCGGCATCGCTCATGACCCGGCCACCGGTGCTGTTCCTCGACGAGCCGACGACAGGGCTGGACCCGACGTCACGCCAGCGGGTGTGGGAGGCCATTCGTGGGCTGCTGAACGAGGGGGTGACGGTGCTGCTGACGACGCAGTACCTCGAGGAGGCGGACGAACTGGCCAACCGGATCGTGGTGGTCAACCACGGGCTGGTGGTGGCTGACGGGACGCCGCTGGAGCTCAAGGAGGCCTCCCGGAGCGCCCGGGTGGAGGTGACGTTGGCCACGCCTTCGGCGGCGGCCGTACCGGCCATCGCCGGGTTGGTGGCGGGACAGGTCCACGTGAGCGAGGACGGGCGTCAGCTGACGGCCGGCGTCGACTCGTCGCCCGGGTTGGCAACCACCCTGGTGCGGGCGTTGGATGCCGCCGGCGTGCTGGTGGACAACATCGAGGTGCGGCAGCCGTCATTGGACGACGTGTTCTTCACCTTGACGGGTGACCACATCGAAGAGGACGTGGCCGGCGACGACGGCCTCGATGATGACGACGGCGGTGGAGGCGGTAGCCGGGGGCCCGGTGTGAATCCGTCCCTGGACGGCAGCGGCCGGGCCGCTGAACTGGAAGGAGCGAACGCCTGATGACGACGACGACGTTGACGCCGCGGCCCGTGCGGGTGGACCGCCCGCGCTCGGGTGGTGTGCTCGGCCCTCTGGCGGACATCTGGGCCATGGCCCGACGCAACCTGGTGCACATCTCGCGGGAGCCGATGCAGCTCTCGGACGTGACCATCCAGCCGGTGTTGTTCACGTTCTTGTTCGTGTACATCTTTGGTGGGGCGATCCCGATCCCGGGCGGTGGCTCCTACAAGGACTACCTGCTGGCCGGCATCTTGGCCCTGAACCTGGTCACCTCGGTGATGGGGACGGCGGTGGGACTGTCGACCGACCTGCATGAGGGGATGATCGACCGTTTCCGGGCCCTGCCCCTCTGGCGGCCGGCCGTTTTGATCGGCCGTTCGGCGGCCGATCTCATGACGTCGTGCCTGTGCGCGCTGATCGTAGGGCTGACCGGCCTGGTGGTCGGGTGGCGCTCGGACGCCAGCATGCTGGCCATTCTGTCGGGGTTCTTGCTGGTGCTGTTCTTCGCCTACTCCCTCACCTGGATCGCCCAGTGTGTGGGGTTGAACGCCAAGAGCCCGGAGGCGGCGGCCTCGTTCGGTTTCATCGTGCTGTTCCCCTTGGCCTTCGTCTCCAACGCCATGGTGCCGACGGCGCACATGCCGGGCTGGATGCAGGCCATCGCCGACTGGAACCCCGTCTCGGCGGTCTGTGCCGGGGTGCGGGACCTCTGGAACAACCCGAACCCGTCGCACGTGATCAACGCCTGGCCGATGCAGCATCCGGTGGAAGCGGCATTGATCTGGTCGGTGGTCATCATCGCCGTCGCCGCCCCGCTGGCGTCCTACTTCTTCAACAAGCGCTGCACGGACTGAGCACGGACTGAGCACGGACTGAGCACGGACACCCTGGCGCTCTGCTGCGGCCTGAAGGTTTTCCAGAGGGCAAGGTCCTCGTCAGGGCCTAGATGTCGTAGTAGAGCATGAACTCCCAGGGATGCGGGCGAAGTCGCACTGCGTCGATCTCGTTCAGCCTCTTGTAGTCGATCCACGTCTCGATCAGATCGTCGGTGAAGACCCCGCCCACCTTGAGGAAGGCCTGATCCGCCTCGAGCGCGGCCAGTGCCTCCTCGAGGGAGGCGGGCACCTGGCCCACCTTGGCCAGCTCCTCGGCCGGTAGGTCGAAGAGGTCCTCTTCCACCGGATCGGGGGGCTCGATCTTCTTGGACACCCCGTCGAGCCCGGCCATCAGCATGGCGGAGAAGGCCAGGTACGGATTGCAGGAGGGGTCGGGGCACCGGAACTCAATCCGCTTCGCCTTGGGGCTCTTGGAGTACAGGGGGATGCGACAGGCCGCCGAGCGGTTGCGCTGCGAGTAGACGAGGTTGACCGGCGCCTCGTAGCCGGGCACCAGGCGGCGGTAGGAGTTGGTCGTCGGCGCGGCGAACGCCAGGATGGCACGGGCGTGGGTGAGTATGCCGCCGACGTACCAGCGACCGATGTCCGAGAGGCCTCCGTAGCCCGACTCGGAGTAGAAGAGGGGCTCCCCCTCGTTCCACAGCGACTGGTGGACGTGCATCCCGGAGCCGTTGTCCTGGAACAGGGGCTTGGGCATGAAGGTGGCCGAGTAGCCGGCGTTGTACGCCACGCTCTTCACCACGTACTTGTAGAGCATCAACTTGTCGGCCATGGCGAGCATCGTGTCGAACCTCATGTCGATCTCGGCCTGGCCCGCCGTGCCCACCTCGTGATGCTGGACCTCGATCTCGATTCCCAGCCGCTCCATGGACAGGATCATCTCCGAACGCAGGTCCTGGAAGTGGTCCATGGGTGGGACGGGGAAGTAGCCCTCCTTGTACCTCGGCTTGTAGCCCAGGTTCGGCTTCTCGTCGCGAGCGGAGTTCCAGATGCCCTCGACCGAGTCGACCTGATAGAACGCCGAGTGTTGGTCCTGGGAGAATCGGACGTCGTCGAAGATGAAGAACTCCGCCTCCGGTCCGAAGTACGCCGTGTCGGCGATCCCGGTCGACGCCAGGTGTTGCTCCGCCTTGAGAGCGACGTAGCGTGGATCGCGGCTGTAGTTCTCCAACGTGATCGGGTCGTGGACGAAGCAGTTGAGGTTGAGCGTCTTGTGTTGCCTGAAATTCGTCGATCACCGCGGTGGACGGATCGGGCAGCAAGATCATGTCGGACTCCTGAATGGCCTGGAATCCCCGGATGGACGATCCGTCGAACCCGTATCCCTCCTCGAAGGCGTCCTCAGTGAGGTCGTGCGCCGGTATGGAGAAGTGCTGCATCAAACCGGGGAGGTCGCAGAACCGGAGGTCCACGACTTCGATTCCCTCGTCCGCTGCGAGTCGAACAACTTCGGCAGCGCTTCTCTTCTGCATGTCTCCTCCTAGTCCGGACTGCTCCACTGAAGTCCCACATGGGTTCAGCACTCAGTCGTCACTCAGTTTTAAATGAAATGCCTCCAATCGCAATGGCCATCGGGCCGAGGTAGATGAACAGAGCATGAATTCTCCGATTACCGCCCCATTTCATCGAGAATGCAGGACGTGTAGGGACGCGTCGGGCGCGTTGCAGAAGGGAGAACAGGGGTGCGGTGCCGTAGGCGCTTGACAGGAAAGGTGCGGTTTACCAGGTATTTCCGGGCGAGCTACGCCCCCACAGGCGATGTTGGGTGAGTATTGATCCGACGTTCGGCGGAAATAGTGGCTCCTTCCTTACAGTGATCGTCAGGTGCTCGGGCGAATGAGTCCGGACAACCTGAAATGTCCAAGGGAAGGTGGGAATTCCAATGGCTAAGGAGCAAATGGCGGCGCTACGCCGCAGGGCAGGCGGACGGTCACGCAGGGCCCGACTGGTGAGCATGACGGTGAAGATGGCCACCGGAGGTCTTATCTGCGGCCTGGTGATGTGCCTGCCGGTGGGATCGGCACAAGCCGACAACGGTCACCACACTCACCCGGTCGTCGTCGTAAAGTAACCGGCGGCGCGTTCAGCGTTCAGCGTTCAGCGTTCGGCGTTCGGCGCGTTCAGAACGTTCGGCGTCGCGCGCTCGGCGGTTCGGCGTGGCGCGTTCGGCGTTCGTGACGCGCGCGTAGGAGCGCAGGTTCACACGCGATGCATCGCCGGGCCGTCGATCCAACGCGAACGTCGGTCGGTCAGCTGGACGCGGACTCCCGCGACAGGGGCTCGCTGACGTGATCGGGACCTCCGCCGTTGCCTGAGCCGGCAGCGGCGTGCGCCGGAGGCTTACCCTCGACCGTCCGGCGTGCCTTGGTGCTGATGACGAAGCCGGTGGCGATGAGCCAGATCGGTAAGCCGAACAACAGGGAGAAGAACGCCAACGGTCCGAGGCAGCCGACCACTCCGACGAGGAGCGACCACCAACCCAGCGTCTTGGGCAGTGGGTCGATCGATCGGTTGGTGAGGATGGATGCGCCGGTGGCCAAGGTGACGAGCACCATGCCGAAGAGAAAGCCGAGCTCGTTGTTGGAGCTGACGAAGTTCACCGTCTTGACGATGCCCAACTGGTGATTGTGGGCGGCGAGGATCAGGACGACCTGGAACGTGCCGGCGGCGACCATCCCGGCGACGAGGATGATCCCCGCGGCGAAGGCGACATTGGGCCAGAAGGTCTCCCCGCCTGACGCGTCGCGCAACACCTTCCGGAGCTGGCTCACGAAGAGGACGAACAGCGCCAGCCCCAACCCCACCACGTAAATGGAGGCCCAGCTTCGGGCCACGTGAGAGTTGTAGAAGGCGGCGACCGTCGCCCCCGATGCGTTCTCGCCGGGCGTCTTGCCGCTCAATGGACCGAAACCGACGAAGAGGGCGATCACGGTCAGGAGTCCGAGCGGGCCCATCCAGCGGCTCACGCGTGCATCGCTCATGGCGATCCCTCCCATCTGCTGCACGGATCTCGACAGCATGGGCCGCGCCAAAACGAATGTCAACCGTGGGTCTTCCGGAGCGGTAGCTGCCGATCAGCCGGTACTCCCGAAGGAATCACTCCGCGATTTCAGCGCTCCGCGACTTGGTACTCCGCGAGTCCAGCGAAATCAGTACTCCGCGATGAGCTCGCCGTCGACGAAGGCCCGGCAGGTCTGCTTGCGTGCGCCCCCCAGAATGGCCTTTTTCGTCTTCTCGATGACCACCGGATGCACCTCGTGCTCACCCACCGAGAGCTCGAACGTGCGCGTCCGTGGCGAGCGCAGGCTGAGCGCTTTGTTCTGCTGCACGACCTCTTGGTCGTCGACGGTGATCCGCACCTTGCCCCACATTTGACCCCAGTGGAAGGCCACCGTGTGCTTTTCGTGCTCGCCCACCTCGAAGGCGAAATCGATGTCCAGTCCCATCCGTCAATCCTGCCCCAGGGGGAGTCGACCGGTTGGGATCCTCCGGTCCACTGCGGGCATCTCAGCCCTTGACGGCGTTGCTCCCTTTGACGGAACGCTCTATCTCCGTGGCCACCGCGTCGGCGTCCTCGAGCGGGAGCATGTGGCCGCGATCGGGCAGGGTGACCAGGCGGGCGCCGGGAATGGCCTGCACCATCTGATGCGAACGAGCGGGAGCGGTCAGCCGGTCCCGCGAGCCGACCACCACCGTGGTGGGTAGGCCGATCGTGGCGATGCCCTCCAGCAGGTTCACGGTGCCGACCGCGCCCAGGAAGCTGGCGCGCACCAGCGGGGCGCACCCCGCCAGCAACCCCCGGGTGAGCTCCAGGTGCTCCCGCGCGGGATCCGCGCCGAACACGCCTCGCACGAAGCGGTGGCCGCCGGGGGAGCGCAGTGCCAGGGACACGGCGGGCGATGCGACGAATCCGGCGGCGAAGCGCCCCAGGACGGCCGGCCCCGTTCCCATGTCGGCGGCCGCCGTGGCGACGAGCACGATGGCCCGGGCCCGCTGGGCCAGGATCTCGGGGTGGTAGGTGGCGAGGGCCATGACGGACATCCCTCCCATGGAGTGCCCGGCCAGGACGGCGTCGGTGACGTCGCGGGCCCGGAGCACCGCCGCCAGATCGTCGGACAGCGTCTCGATGCTCAACGGCGCCGTGCCCCGGCTGCTGGCGCCGTGACCCCGGTGGTCGTAGAGCACGACGCGGTGACCGGATTCGACCAATCGGCGGGCGACGGGAACCCAGACGGCGTGGCTCCCGCTCCAGCAGTGGGCCAGCACCACCACCGGTCCGGTGCCCACATCCCACACGGCCAGTCGTGCGCCGTCGGGGGTGGTGACACCGAGCTCCTCGGGTGTCTCGAGCATCCCCCATCCGAGCGTCTCGAGCTCCTCGCCCGGGATGAGCTCCACCGCCGGGTCGTGGCCCGCGTGCGTCGAGGCGACCTTGCGGTAGGCGGCCGCGCCGCCGACCAGGGCCGCGGCTGCGCCGAAGGTGAGCAGGCCGCGCCGGCTGTGGGGGATGTGCAGTGGCGGCACTAGCGACCTCCGATCAGGCGGGCGACACGTTGCTGGAGCGCGATCGGCGTGAGCCGGTGGGCGTACCAGCCGAGGACCGATTCGAATCCCACCGGGACGAAGGCCCGATCGGTGGCGATGGCCCCGACGATGGCCGCCCCCACCATCTCGGGCGGGTGGGCGCGGGCGTAGGCCTTGGTCAGCCGCTCCCGTGCCCGCGGGTCCTCCTTGCCGCCGGTGAAGCGGGCCGACGTGACGATCGGGGTGTTGATGAAGCCGGGGCAGATGGCCGTCACCCCCACGCCGGCCGGCGGCCCAGTCGGCGCGCAGGCACTGCGAGAGTTGGAGGACGGCCGCCTTGGTCGCGGCGTAGGCCGATTCGTGGGCGGTGGGGACGAAGGCCAGACCGGACGACACGTTGACCACCTGGCCGCGACGCGCGGCGAGCATGGGAGGGGAGAAGGCCGAGCAGCAGTTGACGACGCCGTCGAGATTGATCGAGCGGATGAAGGTCCACTCCTCCGCCGTCATGTCGGAGAAGGAGCCGGTCATGCCCACCCCCGCATTGTTCACCAGGACCGCCAGTGCGCCGTGCGCAGTGTGGACGGCGGCGGCGACCGCATCGACCTCCTGGCGATCCGCCACATCGAGTCGGTAGGACCGGTGCGCCACGACGCTGCCCGGGCGGGAGCGCTCGGCACACTCGGCGGCCGTCGTCTCGGCCGCCCTCTCGTCGATATCGGTGCAGAGCACCGTGGCGCCCCGTTCGGCCAGGGCGTGGGCGGCCGCCCGGCCGATCCCGCTGCCTGCGCCGGTGACCAGCGCCGTGGCGGACTCGAAGGAGATGGGAGGGCGCTTCATGGTGCCGGTACGCCCGAAGCCCCGCCGGAGAGGACGTAGTCGTCGGGGTCGAAGGTGCGGGTGCGGCGGGTGAAGCGGTAGGTGTAGTCGGGCCAGAGGGTGGTGTTGCGGCCGGCGTCGTCGAGATACCAGCTGGAGCACCCTCCCGAGTTCCACACGGTCGACGCCACCTTGGCCTGCACCTCGGTGTTCCATCGCTCCAGCGCGTCGGGGCGCACGGCGATCACCCGCTCGCCCCGCGCCCGCAGCGCACGCAGCGCGCCGACCACGTGGGCCACCTGCGCCTCGATCATCACCAGGAGAGAGGTGTGCCCGATCCCCGTGTTGGGTCCGTTGAGCATGAAGTAGTTGGGGAATCCCGGCATGGCCGTCCCCCGGTAGGCCCGCATGCCGGTGCCGGCCCAATGCTCCTTGAGCGTGCGGCCGTCAACCCCGCGGACCTTGTGCGCCATCGGGTTGTCGGTGGGCCGGAACCCGGTCCCGTAGATGACGGTGTCCACCTCGTGCAGGGCCCCGTCGGCCGTGACGACACCCTCGGGCCGCAGTTCGACGATCTTCTCGGTCTCCACCGCGACGTGGGGACGTTGCAGGGCCGTGTAGTAGTCGTTGGACTGGAGCAGGCGCTTGCAGCCGGGCCGATAGGTCGGGGTGAGCGTGGCCCGCAGCTCCGGATCGGCCACCTGGCGGGACAGATAGCCGGTGGCGAGCTGCTCCAGGCGGTCCAGTCGGGCGCTGTTGTGGATGAGCAGCGAGCCCAGCACCAGCTCGGTGATCCAGTAATTGCGGGCCCGGGAGACCCGTTGCGTCCACGGCAGCAGCCGGTAGGCGGCCCGTTCGACCCCGCGCGTCGGACGGTTGCGGTGCGGGAAGACCCAGGGCGGCGTGCGCTGGAACAGGGTGACCTGCCCGGCCCACCGCTGCACTTCGGGCAGGAACTGGATGGTCGACGCCCCGGTGCCCACGATGGCCACCTTGCGCCCGGTCAGATCGTGGGAGTGGTCCCAGGCGGCCGAGTGGAACGCCCTCCCGGCGAAGGAGGCGGCGCCGGGGAAGTCGGGGATGAACGGTTCGGACAGGCCGCCCCCGCCGTTGATGAGGACGTCGGCCGAGAGCGGGCCTCGGGAGGTCTGCAGCCGCCACACCGCGCCGGCCGGGTCCCACGAGGCCTCGTCGAGCGTGGTGTCGAAGGCCACCTTGTCCCGGACGCCGAAGCGCCGGCCCACCTCCTGCAGGTAGCGCTCGATCTCCGCCTGGCTCGAGTAGGTCTCGGTCCAGTGCGGGTTGGGGGCGAAGGAGAAGGAGTAGAGGTTCGAGGGCACATCGCAGCGGCAACCGGGATACGAGTTGTCGTGCCATGTGCCGCCGACGTCCGACCGCCGCTCCAAGACGATCAGCTCGTCGCCGTACCCCTCCGCCGACAGGGCGATCGCCGCGCCCAGCCCGGAGAACCCGGAGCCGATGATGGCGATCCTCACGTGGGGGGGAAGGGGGTGGGGGAGTACGGGGTCACGGCGCCGCGCCGAGGCCGATGTCGACATGCGCCGCATAGTAAATGACCACGGATGACGAAGCGGGGGTTTCGCGGGGGTCGACCCTCCGGCCAGCTCCGACGAGGGCTCTCCAGCTCGGGCCCGCCGGTCGCCGGGTACAATCGACCACCCAGTCACGGCTCCGAGGGAGGAACATGTCGGGCCACTCGAAATGGGCGACCACCAAGTATCGCAAGGGCGCCCAGGACAAGGCACGCGCCAAAATATTCGCCAAGTGCATCCGCCAGGTCGAGGTGGCCGCCCGCGAGGGCGGCGGTGACCTCGATGCCAACGCCACCCTGCGCACCGCCTACCAGAAGGCCCGCAGCTCCTCGGTGCCCCTCGACACCATTGAGAAGGCGATCAAGCGGGGGACGGGCGAGCTCGAGGGCGTGCGCTACGAGGCCATCACCTACGAGGGCTACGGTCCGGCCGGCGTGGCCATCATCGTCGAGACGTTGAGCGACAACCGCAACCGCACGGGCTCCGAGGTGCGCAACCTCTTCAACCGGAACGGCGGCAACATGGCCGAGCCGGGCTCCGTGAGCTGGCAGTTCGAGCGCAAGGGCGTCATCAGCGTCCCGCGCTCGCACGACGAGGACAAGGTGCTGGAGATCGCCATGGAGGGCGGCGCGGAGGACCTCACGGACAACGGCGAGCACTGGATCGTCACCAGTGCGCCCGCCGATCTGGAGTCCGTCCGCCAGGCCCTCGACGGGGCCGGGATAACCCCCGACTCCGTCGACCTCTCGCTCGAGCCCACCACCCTGGTGCCGGTGCCCGACGAGGGCGATGCCAAACGGGTACTCCGCCTGCTCGAGGCCATCGACGACCACGACGACGTGCAGGCGGTGCACGCCAACGCCGACATCCCCGACGCCGTGCTGGCCGCCTTCGAGGGCTGAGGGCGCGGGCTGACGTCGCCGGCGTAGGTCGGGCGGTTCAGGCGGGCGGCCGAGGCGGGCGGCTCAGGCCGGCTTCCGTCGGAGTCCACCCACTGGCGGCCCTCGGCGACTACGCTGCGAACGCATGTTCGTATTGGGGATCGACCCCGGGCTCTCACGCTGTGGCTACGGCCTCGTCGTGCGGGGGGAGACCGACAGCGCCCTGACCGCCCGCGCCGCCGGCGTGATCGAGACCGACCCCGGCGCCCAACTGCCCGAGCGACTGCTCATCCTGCACACTGAGCTGCGTGCCCTGGTGGCCGAGCTCGCCCCCGACGTGGTGGCCGTCGAGCGGGTCTTCTTCCAGGTCAACGCCAAGACCGCCATGTCGGTCGGGCAGGCCAGCGGGCTGGCCTTGGTGGCGGCCGCCGAGGCGGGGAGCGAGGTGGCCCAGTACACCTCCAACGAGGTCAAGCAGGCCCTGGTCGGGTACGGCGCCGCCACCAAGGACCAGGTGCAGCGCATGGTGGCCAAGGTGCTGGGGCTGGCGGTGCCCCCCAGCCCGCCCGATGCGGCCGATGCGCTCGCCCTGGCCGTGTGCCACCTGACCACCGTTCCGCTGCGGCGCGCCCTGGGCGCCGCGCTGGTGCGGGAGAAGAGCCGGGCATGAAGGCCGGCCCGACGAGGGTTGGCGTGATGGGGGCCAGCAAGGGGGCCAGCGAGATGGTCAGTGAGAAGGAGGGACGGCCGTGATCGGACTGTTGCGCGGCAAGGTGGTGGTGCGCTCGGCCGATGGGGAGGTGATCGTCGATGTGGCGGGAGTCGGGTATCGAGTCGCCGTGACCCCGGCAACGGCCGCCGCCCTCATGGTGGGCGGCGGGGGCGCGGAGGCCACCTTGTTCATCCACACCCACGTGCGAGAGGACGCCATCGTCCTGTACGGATTCGTCCACGACGACGAGCGCCGCTGCTTCGAGGTGCTCCTCGGGTCCCACGGCGTCGGCCCCGCCCTGGCCCTGTCCATCATGGCCGTGCTCTCGCCGGCCTCCCTCTCCACCGCCGTGCTCGAGGACGACCTCGAGACGCTGTGCACCGTCCCCGGCGTGGGACGGAAGACGGCGGCACGACTCCTCATAGAGCTCAAGAGCCGCCTCGACCTGCCCGACCTGTCGCTCGACCTCCCCGGTGGGCGCGGCGACGGCGCCAGCCGCACCGCCCGGGCCGAGGCGCGCGCCGCTCTGAGCGAACTGGGCTACGCGCCCGAGGAGATCCGTGGCGCGCTCGACGGCGTGCGCGACGATGTCGGGGTGGAAGAGATGCTGCGTCTGGCGCTGCGCGAGCTGGCCGGCCGGTGAGCCCCAAGGCCCGCCGCGAGGTGTTGGCCACGGGCGATGAGCGGGAACCGGGAGTCGCGGCCGATGAGCGGGTGGTGGCGCCGATCGTGGTCGGCGAGGCGGAGGAGGTCGACGAGGCCGGTCTGCGTCCCCGCTCGTTGACCGAGTTCGTCGGCCAGGCCCAGCTGGTCGAGCACCTGCGCATCGTGATCCAGGCCGCCCGACAGCGCCGGCAGCCATCGGACCACCTGCTCTTCGCCGGGCCGCCGGGCCTGGGGAAGACGTCCCTGGCCGGGATCGTGGCCACCGAAATGGGGGCCGGGCTGCGCGTCACGTCGGGCCCTGTCCTGACCCGCGCCGGCGACCTGGCCGCGCTGCTGACCGACCTCCAGGACGGTGACGTCCTGTTCATCGACGAGATCCATCGCCTGCACCGCTCCGTCGAGGAGATGCTCTACTCGGCCATGGAGGACGCCAAGCTCGACATCCTCATCGGCAAGGGCCCCACCGCCCGCTCCATCCGCCTGGACCTCCCCCGGTTCACCCTCATCGGCGCCACGACGCGTACCGGACTGGTGTCCGGCCCCCTGCGCGACCGTTTCGGCTTCGTGGGCCGCCTGGACCTGTACGCGCCGACCGACCTGCGCGCCATCGTCGAGCGTTCGGCGCAGATCCTCAAGGTGGAGATCGACGAGGAGGGGGCGACGCGCATCGCCGAGCGCTCACGCGGCACACCACGAGTGGCAAACCGTCTGCTGCGCCGCGTACGCGACTTCTCCGAGGTGCGGGGGGACGGCTCCATCAATGGCGCGACGGCCTCCGAGGGTCTCGACCTCTTCGGTGTGGACGAGCTCGGACTGGACAAGGTGGATCGCGCCATCCTCTCCACGCTGTGCGGGCGTTTCGGGGGTCAGCCGATCGGGCTGACCACGCTGGCCCAGTGCGTGGGCGAGGAGACCGACACCATCGAGGAGGCCTACGAGCCCTTTCTCTTGCAGTGCGGCCTGATCCTGCGGACGTCGCGTGGGCGTGTGCCGACGCCGCGCGCCTGGGCCCACCTGGGTCAGGTTCCCCCCGCCTCGGGCGCACCCGGCGCGCCCGGCGCGCCGACGCTCTTCGAGGCCTGACCGGCGGCATCCGCCATCATTGGGCATGGCCTACGACGAGGCACTGGCCAAGCGGGTGCGTGAGCTGATCGCCCGGGAGACCGGGCTGCGCGAGAAGAAGATGTTCGGTGGCCTGGCGTTCCTCATCGGGGGCCACATGGCGGTGGCGGCGAGCGGCCAGGGAGGGTTGTTGGTCCGTGTCGATCCAGCGCAGTCGGAGGCACTGGTCACCCGTTCGTTGGGTCCAGTGTCATAACTGGCACAATGCTTGAACTGCGGTTTTACCAGCTCTACCCGTTGGAGTGGGGAAAGAACGGATTCTGATCCTCGGCCGTATTTCGGAAATAGCGGGACGCCCTGCTCGCGAAAGCAAGCATCTGACGCATTGGCTGCCGGAATGTGTCCCACCCTCCCGGCGATAGGGGGCAGGTCGTTAGCTCGTCAGCAGGGATCGGTCATCGGCGTGTGAAGGTCAGATGCGTGACACCGCTCGGTGACGAGACTGCCTCGCTGTTGTAGCGCTCCTCGATGCCTTCGAGACCGTCCCACAGTCGAACACCGCGGCCGAGAAGGATCGGCACCTGCACGACGTGGAGGGTGTCGATGAGGTCGGCGGCGAGGAAGTCGCGGACGACCGTCGGGCCACCGCCGATGCGCACGTCGAGTTCACCGGCGGCCTGCTGCGCGAGGTCGAGAGCGTCCTGCGGAGAGGCGTCGACGAAGTGGAACACGGTGCCGCCTTCCATCTCGATCGATGGGCGCGGATGGTGCGTGAGCACGAACACCGGTGTGTGGAACGGCGGGTTCGGCCCCCACCAGCCACGCCACGCGTCGTCGGTGCCGAGATCGGTCCACGGGCCGGTCTGCGGGCCGAACTTGCCCCGGCCCATGATCTCGGCACCGAACCCGACATTCAGGCGTTCTGCGAACGCGTTGTCGACACCGGTCGTGCCACCTGACTGACCCATGATGATCGAGCGCCCGAACCGGGTGGGGAACACCCACTCGTGCAGACGATGGCCGGCGTGCCCGAACGGGGCGTCGAAGGTCAAGCCCTCGCCGGTCCCGAACCCGTCCAGGGAGATCGAGAAGTTGTGGACACGGACCTGGGACATGGCGGCCTCCGAAGCGTTGGGTGTTTGCGTATGAAGTGGTTGACGCTAACGCCGAGCGAAGCCCGGACGCCTGCCCCTGAAGGTGGATCACCCATGTAAGTGCCGTTCGGCAGCAGGCAACTATCGCGAGCGCGGAGGGGGCAGACCGCCAGACTCCCCCAGTAATCCGGGGAGCCGTATTTCGGAAATAGCGGGACGCCCTGCTCGCGAAAGCAAGCATCTGACGCATCGGCTGCCGGAATGTGCCTCACTAATCCGGCCAACTGGGGCAGAGCCATGACGGGTTAGCCGTTTCGAGAGACGGCACAAGAGGCATTGACAGACGTTTCGGAATGAAATTCGAACCTGGTCCTGAACAGGCCATCTGGGAGCTACCTAAACGGCTTGGGCAGCCTGCTTTGTAAGCGCAACTACCTCATCTGGATGCGAAACCATTGCGACATGGCTGGATGCAACTTCAACTGTGGTGGCACCCATGCGCTCGGCGAACTGACGCTCTGCATCCGGCGGGATCGCCTCATCATTGGTCGCAACCATGTACCACGTGGGCAACGATTTCCAAGCCGGAATTCCCATGACGTCGCCAAGAGTGGATGCGGCCAATGGCTGCTGCACGGCGAACATGACCTTTGCCTCGACCGGATCGACGTCAGCTGCGAAGTGGCTCACAAAGTCCTCCTCGGGTAGCCAGGCAAAGCCCTGTTCATCAATGTCGAGGTGCGCGAGGGCCGGAGTGGGAGTCCCTTGCGCCAACAACCCCCCAATCGATTCGCCCTCGTCGAGACCGAAGGCAGCAATGTAGACAAGAGCGACGACATTCGGTGCATCCGTACCGAGAGAGGTGATGATCTGTCCGCCGTAGGAGTGGCCCACCACAATTGTGGGACCCTGCTGACGACTCAGGACCTCTCGTAGACGAGCCACGTCTTCTGCTAGCGAGCTCTCCGGAAACTGTGGCGCCGTCACTTTGTATCCGTCGGCCTGGAGTCGCTCTATGACAGCACTCCAGCAGGACCCATCGGCCCATGCACCGTGCACGAGGACAATGTTTGGATGATCGCTCATGTTCAGTCCTTCCTCCTCGAGCGCTTGGGACAAGTGGTGGGTCAGTGCAGCGGTTCTCGAATCGCCCGTCTTGAGAATTGACTGAATGGCTAGTCGGGTCCCGCCATCGTAAGGCTGGAATCATCGCTCCACAAGACAACGTTCGAGTGAGCTGTAAACGCGCGTTTGCGGGTCCGTAGCCGCACCCACGTGCCGGCGAACGGGGGCGGTGCTTGCTTAGGGTGCACCACATGGACAGGGGTTATCGACAAGCAGCGATGAGCATCGCGAACGCCGCGAACGGGGACCAGCGAAAGCCGAGGCCCTCATCGTGGCGTATCTACCTCGTCTAGAGGCTCGTGCGCACGCCATCGGGTAGCCTCCTGCTGGCGCTGCACTGGAAAAGGGGGAGCCTCGACGTGACCACGCACGAGGGGACGTATGCCTTTGACAATGCGCTTCCTGTCCAGCTCCAGCGGTTACGGGCCCTGGAGGCGATCCTCGACGAGGGAACGATCGACGTACTCGAGGCGAGGGGTGTGGAGGCTGGCTGGCATTGCTTGGAAGTCGGTGCTGGCGGGGGCTCGATCGCGGCATGGCTTTGCGAACGAGTCGGGGCCGGCGGGGTCGTTGTAGCCACAGACATCAACACCATGCCCCTCGAACAACTGGCTTATGCAAATCTGGATGTCCGTGTCCACAATGTCCTTGAGGACGAACTTCCCAAGGGCCAATTTGATCTCGTCCACTGTCGACTGTTACTGGCCTGGCTCGAGAGGCCACGGGATGCCATGCAACGGTTGATCGCATCGTTGAAGCCAGGAGGGTGGCTCGTGGCCGAGGAGATGGACTTTGAATCCCTATCTGGGGGCCCCGGGCTAGACGAGCACCAGCGCACTCTCTTCGCTCGCCTCGTCGACGTTCACAACGCCGTATTGATCGAACGGCATGCTTTTGATCCCTTCTACGGGCGCCGGGTCGCTAACGACATGGCGAATGCGAACCTTCTGGATGTCGGTTGCGCTGGTCGCGTCTCGATGTGGAAGGCCGGCCAACCTGGCGGGCTCGTGTGGCAACTCACTCTCGCTCAGTTGAGACAGGGCATGATCGAAACTGGACGGATGACTCCGGAGGAGATCGATACTGCCATCACCCTCTGTAACGATCCTCGAGTAAGCCTTTTGTCCCCGGTCACGATGGCTGCATGGGGTCGCCAGCGTCAGCAGGTCGCCTGAGGGTCGTCTGCGCGCTGCCCGCCTAGTTAGGAAGCAGCCCTTCGTAATGCCACGGACCCGGCGTTGTACATGTAATCCGTGTCAAGCCGATGCCTCACTCGCTCGGTTGACCAGGCCTTCGAAGAGTTCTTCCCTCTCGGTCTGACCGTGCTGGCGGGCGTGGTCTCGTTGGCGCAGGAGGACCGGCACGAACTCTGGACCGGTGCGGAAGTAGGCACAAGTCTCACACACTGACTCCATCCGGCAGTCCAGTTCGACGGGGCATGACGGTCGTTGTGCAGCTTGCCGACAGGGATCCGGAGACGATCGACCCCGTTATAACGCACCATGGCGTCGTCTTCGAGACCGGAGAGCTCACCGACACGTATGCCGGTGCGGGCCAGTAGTTCGACCATGAGGCGGCGGCGTGGGTTGGGATCGACCGCGAGGGCGGCCATGAACTTGGTCGCTGTGGGGTCGTCCAAGAACTTGGAAGTGGTTCGTCGAGGGCCGGGAAGTCACTCGAGTAGATGAGCAGGCGGGCCGGGGCGTCGTCGTACTCCCATTCCATGATTCGCTCGAAGAAGGTGCGCAAGGTGCTGAGGCGGTGCCGGATCGTCATGGTGGACAACCCCTTGGTCTTCTTGCCCGGACGGGCGACCAGCCATCGCTTGAAGTCCTCGATATGCACCCGTGCGATGCCGGCGACGGCGACACATCTGGGGTCGGCGGCGGTGACCCGATGGGCGAAAAGCCGCAGCGTCAGCTCGGCGTCCGCCACCGTGTTCGGACGGGCCGAGACCACGAGTTGGCCCAGGTAGGAGGCCATAGTGGCCACCATCAGAGGCGCTCTGGCGCCAATCTCGCCCCACGTCACCTCGGGCGTGCCGCCGCCGGGTCGCCGTGGCGCAGCCGGTCGTGGTGCCGCCAGCGCTTGCCTGGGCTTCGATGGCTTCAATGGCCCGGCGGTACTCGTCGGCCAACCAGTGCATGTCGAGGTGCAAGTAGATCCGCGTGGAGGTGATCGAGCGGTGGCCGGCCTGGGCCTGGATGGCTTCTATGGCCATCCCCGCCTCGCGCAAACGGGTGAAGCAGGTGTGGCGCAGTTCGTGACAGGTGCCGTGGGAGAGACCGGCTCGCTCCCGGGCGGCACTGATGATCTGATCCAGACCCGGAACCGAGAGCGGCTGTCCTCGACGCGCTCCTTTGAGTGAGACGAAAAGCGAGTCCGTCGTCGCATCCTCGGGTCGCTCGCAGTCCATGTAACGGGCGACAGTGGCAAAGAAGGTCGGCGAGAGCGGCACAAGGCGTTCGTGTCCGCCCTTGCCCTCGGTGATGAGCACCCGCCACTCGCCCAGTCGCAGATCTCCTAGTCGCAGTCCGAGTACCTCGCAGCGCCGGAGCCCACCGAGCACCATGGCGTGGGTCATGGCCCGGTCCCGCTCGGTGCGCAGCGCGCCCATGAGCGACTCGACTTCGTCCGCATCGAGGATCCTGGGCAGTCGGCGCACCCCGCGCACGAGCGGCAGTCCCCGGCCACCCCGAGAGCGGCTCTTACGCGTGGCAATGCCTCGAGGAACCGGGTTGGCACTGACGTCCACGTCGTCGCGGGTGATGAGATAGCCATAGAAACTCGACACCGCAGCCAGCCGTCGCTTGATCGTCGACGCCGAGAGTCCGGGTGACCCATCGGCGATGCGCACCACGTTCTCGGCACCGGTGCGTGGACGTCGTTGCGAGGTGACGAAGGACATGACGTCTTTGGGTCTCACCTCGATGGGGTCCTTGTTCACCACCGAGTAGAAGACGCTCAGGTCGTGTGCATAGGCCCGCACCGTGTTGGGACGGGCCCGGCCGACCACGAACTCCAAGAACTCGTCGACCAGCGGGTGGCCGATTCGGTACTCGACCTCACCGTCGGGACGGAGCTGACACTCGAATGACGGACTCCAGACCACCGCACACCTCCTGCTCGGGTATGCACCCGAGAATCCCTCGGATACCTATCCCAGGAGGTGGATCACCTGTATAACCGGCGGTAGGTGGCACCCTCAGCCCGGAATCCTGGCGGCGGCGTTTTGGGCACTTTTTCAGCCGGTGTACGGGGATCCCCGACGCACTCAGCTCCGTACCAACCTCAGTTCTATTTGAGGATGTTCACGGCCCTCGCAACCACGAGAATGGCCACGACGAGGGAAATCGCAGCTTCCGACATCATCACCATCTTCGCCCACTTCTTGAGAGGCGAAACGTCTGTGGCGCTGAAGGCCGCCGCAGTCGAGAAGGAGAGATAGAGATAGTCGATGAACATGGGATACCACTCCGCTTCCACCCGTCCGGCATTAACCATCTCAGGAAAGAGGAAGGCCGGATTTCGACCCGTCTTGCTTGCTCTGGCAGCCGCACCACCGCTGTCGAGATCCCAGTACCAGAGCGCGAAGACGATCACGTTGGTAAACCACACAGCGACGCCGCTCGCCAGAAGCACCTTAGCGTCCTTGGTAAAGGGGTCGGTATTGACGATCGCGACGGTCAGGCGAACCGCTGCAGTTGCGTTCGCGAAGGTAATGATCGCAATCATGACGTCGGTCAGGATCCGGAGCCACAGGTGCTGTCGATCGATTCGACCGGGATCGCCAACAATGAGGGCCACAAGGAGGACAGACAGCAGGGCAAGGATGGCGAAGCTTGAGAAGTCGTCCCTCAGTTGAACCGGGAGAAGAAACCGGAGAGCGCCTGTCGCAAGAACAGCGGCCGCCATCGGCCACCGAGGTTCGCCGACGTCACCTGTCCCGTATGCGGCTGATTCGGATGATTTAGCCCCAGTCACTTCAGAATCGTCTCACCTAACGTCACAATCGGCCAAGGAGGAAGGTTCGTCGGCTCTTTTGTCCTCCTGATCGTGGCTGGGGGTTCAGTGTGGATCTCAGACGTACGGCATCCGGTGTCTCGCTGGGGTAGCCCATAACGCGCGCCAGACAGTGTGCCGCGCGTGTGTCTCCGATGTGCCTGCTTGAGATCGTTCGGCAGCAGGCAACCATCGCGTGCGCTGAGGGGGCAAACCGCCAGACTCCGCGGAAATCCGGGGAGCCGTATCGCCTCGCTATGTCATGCTCCCAGTTCAACGCGAAGAGCCGGGAAAACCCGGATCCGGGTGCCCGACGGTTGAGGCGCCACTGCGCCGGTCGGCCCGACTTAGGGTGGCCACGGTGAAGAGCGGGGACAGGATCAGGGCCGTCTGGGTCTCCCCAGGTGGAAGGCCCGCCCGATGGAGATGCGCGGCCGTGAGATGGCGGGCTGGTTGCGCGTCGATGGCGAGCATGTGCGGACCCGGCGCCACTTGGCGGCCTGGGTCGAACGCGGTGTGACCTACGCGTCGCTCGCTGCCACCCAAGTGAGGCTCTAGCCGCCCACTGCCCGCGCCGCGTTCCTCGCCTGCACCGTGGCCAGAACGACAAACCCGAGCAGCCAGGCGGTACCGATCCGTGAGATGAGCTTCTCGGACTCTTCGTCCGGCTCCCGCACGCCGACGACGGCCGCGGCAGCGATCGGGCCCAGACCGGCGACGGTCAGTGCCGTGGCGGCGGCCGCGTGCCCGGCCCGCCATGCGTCGTCGCTGCGCAACGTCGAGGGGATACGGATGCCGGCCAACATGTTGCGTGGCAAATGTCCCGCGGCCGACATGCGGCCGACCGTGATCACCACGACGCCGCTCAGTGCCAGCTGGATGGCGTTCTTCACGCCTCTTAGGCTAGGGCTTGCGAGCCCAGGCGGACACCATCGGGGACGTGGCGAGGTCGAGTCGGCCGGACCGGACGCTGGCGAGATGCTGTGCAATTTCATCTTCCGTGGCCAGCCCGGCGGCGATGAGGCGTTCTCTGATCTGCTCGACGGTTGCCCGTTCGAGCTCGGTGCATGCCGGTCCCCCCATCGGGAAGTAGGCGTCGGACCGCACGTCCACCAAGCCGGCGTCCCGCAGCAGTCTGGGCAGCGTGCGTCCGAAGGCCAGGTCGACGCCTTGGGCGGCCATGAGGGAGCGGAACGCACCCTTGAGCTTGTTGGCCAGCTGCTGTTCGGCGCCGCTCTCGTCGGGACAGGCCAGGGGTTGGAGGCCGGGGTCGGCCTCTTCGAGCAGGAGCCAGCCTCCGGGTCGAAGCGCGCCGACCATGCGGGAGAGGGCGGCCAACCGCTCGGGAACATGGACCAGGACCAGGCGGGCGTGGACGAGGTCGAAGTCGCCCTCGGGGGCCGGTTCGGTGCCGATGTCGTGGCGTCGGGCCTCGTAGTCGTGATCGCCCCGTTCGAGCCATGAGGTGTCGATGTCGGTGGCCAGCACGTAGCCCTCGGTCTGCTCGGCCACCCAGTCCGGCACGCTCGCACCACCGGCCCCCACCTCCCAGACCCTCCATCCCCGCGTGAGCCCCAGCGTCTGCATGTGCCGGAACGTTGAGGGATTGAACAGTTCGGACAGTGCGTCGAAGCGCTGTCCGGCTTCGGCCTGTTGGTTGTCGAGCAGGTACCGCTTCTGGGCCACGTCGACCGCCGGTCAGGCCGCAGAGTCCGCCGGCTCGACCCGCTGCATCGGCAGGAAGACGCGGAAGGTGGTCGACCAACCGGGCGTGTCGATGATGTCGATGGATCCATCGTGGGCCTCGGCCACCGATTTGGCGATGGCCAGACCGAGGCCGGTGCCCGGCACGCCCATCTCCATGGACGACGCCACACGGTAGAACCGCTCGAAGAGCTGCGGGCGCTCGGACTCGGGAATGCCCGGGCCGTCGTCGAGGACCAGAATGCGGGCGAAGTCGTCCACGGCGTCGACCACCACGTGCACCCGACCGCCATGGGGAGCGAACTTGATCGCGTTGGACAAGAGGTTCCCCAACAGCTGGTGCAGGCGGGTGGGATCACCGAACACCCTGACGCCGGGCCCGGCCTTGAGGGTGACCGAGACCCCCGCAGTGGTGGCCGACGTCTGGCAGGCGTGGACGGCATCCTCCGCCAGCTTGTGCAGGTCGAGCTCTACGAAGGTGACCCGGAGCCCGTGGCCCCCGCCGGGGTCGGCGAGGAGGTCCTCGGCCACCCGCTGCAGCTGTGCCGAGTTGCGTTCGATGGTGTGCAGCATCCGGACCTGATCCTCGCTGAGCTCCGCCTCGCCGTCGAGGAGGAGCTCGATGAAGCCGCGGATGGAGGTGATGGGGGTGCGCAGCTCGTGGGAGACCGTGGCCACCACGTCGTCCTTCATCTGGGTCAGCTCGCGCAGGCGGTTGTTCTGCTCAATGAGCGACTGCGTCACCTCCTTTTGAATGGTGTAGAGGCGCTCGCGCTCGGCGGCCAGCTCCTCGCGCTCGGTGACGTCGATGGCCACCACCACGTAGCCGTTACTCGGAGGCCCGCCGGCCGGTGGTTCTGCGCCCCCCGGTGTGGGGAGGGTGCGTACCCGCACCACGCAGCGGCGGTACTCGCCGTTCTTGCGCCTGGCCGTCCAGGGGACCTCGGCGACCGCCTCGGGTCGGGCCGGGTCGAGCGCGTTGCGCATGGCGTCGATCGTCCGCCGGCGCTCGTCGATCTGGGCCGGGTCGATGAAGTCGGTGATGGAACGGATGCCGACCACCTCGCCCGCGCTGTAGCCCAACATGAGCTCGGCACCGGCGGAGAAGAAGGTGACCGTGCCGCTGGGGTCCACCCCCATGATGGCGCTGCCGGTGGCCGCCCGAAGGAGGGTTTCCAGCCGGTCGCGGGCGTTGTCGGCGTCCTCGGCGTTGCGGCGGGCCAGCAACGACTGGCGGGCCAGGTCGCTCACGTACAGCCGGTCACGGTGGACCATGGAGGCGATGGTGCCGGCCACCAGGGTGGTCACCCCGATGAGGATGATCACCTGGCGCCACTCTTGAATGGGGTAGTTGGGCGAGCCCACCAGCAGCACCGGCACCATGAGGGCGAGATCCATGCATAGCAGGCCCACCAGCAGGTGCAGGCGCCGCCCGTAGAGGGAGATCCAGACGATGGGCAGGATGTAGACGATCACCAGCGCGGCCTCTTTGCCGCCTTGGGCGTCGCGGATGGCGGCGATCACCCCCATGTACCCGATGGGGATGACCAGCCACATCCAGTTGGGCAGGCGTTCCCAGGGCAGGATGAACGCCGCCGAGAGCAGGATGAAGAAGATGGCGAGGGCGGCCAGGATCTCTATGCGGGCCCCGTTGGGGAAGGGGACGACCCCCAACACGACGGTGCACAGCGCCACCAGGGCGAAGAGCGGCAGCCGGACACGGGAAGAGCCGGTGAACCCCGGAATGCCCAAGCCCGAGCGCTCGGGGCGTTCGCCCTGTTCGTCCTGTTCGCCCGGCGCCGTCGGGGTGGCGGGCGAACCGCCGGCGCTACGGGCCGCGCCCGCGGTACCGGGAGCCGGGGTGGCGTGCGGGTCGACCGTGGGCTGCGAACTCCAAGCGCCCGGCACCGCCTGCCCGTCGGACGTTGGACGAGAGGCGATGCTCATTGCCTAACTGCGTTCACCTGGCCCGCGCCGGTATCTGTAACCGAAGCCCCGCACCGTCTCGATCGGGCCGTTGTCCCCCTGGTCCCCCCAGCCCAGCTTGCGGCGCAGCCGCAGGACGGCGTACTTCACCCGGGCGGGGGCCAACCCGCTGGGGTCGTCCCAGGCCAGCTCGATGAGCTGGTCCTGCGAGAGCACCTGGCCCGGGTGGCGCACCAGCGTGGCCAGGAGCCGGTACTCGGTCGGGGTGAGCACGACGGGCGTGCCGTCCATGGTCACCTGCGATTCGGAGAAGTCGACACGCAGGGAGCCGTCCTCGAAGCTGACGATCGGCTCCGTGCGCTGCACCTGGCGGCGGCTGATGGCCTGAATCCGGGCCAGGAGCTCGGCCCGGTTGAATGGCTTGGTCAGGTAGTCGTCCGCCCCGGCGTTCAGCCCCCGCACCTTGTCCCGTTCGGTGGAGAACGCGGTCAGCATGAGGACCGGGACGTCGCTCATGTCCCGGATGCGTTCCAGCACCTGCCAGCCGTCGAGGTCGGGCATGCCCACGTCGAGGATGACCAGATTGGGCTGTTTTTGATGGAACAGCCGGACGCCGTCCCGGCCCAACATGGCCTCGGTGACCGTGAACCCCTCACGCTCGAGCATGGTCCGCAGGAGCTGCCGGATGTCCGCCTCGTCCTCTATGACGAGAACTGAAATATGGCCATTGTGCATGCAGCGACCCACTGTACCTGGGTCACCGGGCAATTTAGTGGTTGCTGGGCGCGCCGCCTCCTGAGTATGCCGCGCCGAGGCCCGCCAGCGGGCCACCATGGGCTCCGACCGGGTGATCCCGGGCGGTGGTGGCCCGCTTTTTGAGCGGCGGTCCTGTGTTGCCATTGCCTTCCCGAAGCACCCCCGCAAGGATCCTCCTCCCGCAAGTGAGCCCCTTGACCTGGTCACCCCCCTCCGGGCGACCTGTATCGGACGGCGTGGCTTCGTGGTTGGTGGCGTCATGGTGCCCGAGGCATGGTGCAGAGAGGGCGCATTCGGGTTGCAGGTCGGTTGCGCCGGGCGGGGCGGCTGCCACGAAGCGTGGGGGTGCAGGCGATAGGGTGTCCGTTCGCGTACGCCCTTGGTTGAAGGATCCCACATGACGCAGTTCCCCGCCCTGCTGCAGCTGCTCGCCGCGTCGAGCAAGAAAACCAGTTCTCCCCTCCCCCTCCTCATCATCTTGGTGATCGCCGCGGCCGGGTACTTCTTCTTCCTCCGCCCGCAACAGGCCAAGGCCAAGGCCGCCCGCCAGGCGCAGGGTGGGGGTTACGAAGTGGGCGACGAGGTGCAGACGGTCGGGGGCGTGGTGGGGACCATCCTCGAGATCCACGGTGATCGCTACACGCTGCTCACCGGGAGCACCGGCGCCGACGGCAGCCTGAAGGGGGCCCAGCCGACCCGGATCGTCTTCGTGCGCCAGGCGATCGCCCGCAAGGTCCAACCCGTCGTCGACCCGGCCGCGGATACCACTGTGGACGTCAACGAGGATCACGACGAGGCTGAAGAGGCGTGAGCCCCGCGTCGTCTCGCGCAGAGGCGGCAGAGGCGGAATCTGCTGATCAGCGTGCTGGCCGTCGTGGCCATCTCGCTGGGGTCGTTCGCCGCCGTCTTCGCCGCCAAATGGACGCCGCGACTGGGCCTGGACCTCGCCGGGGGACTGTCCGTCGTCTACCAGACGGCCCGCAACGTCTCGCCGTCCGAGCTCAACGAGACGGTGGACATTCTCAACAACCGGGTCAACGGCCTCGGGGTGTCGGGTGCCCAGGTCAGCACGCAGGGCCATAACCAGATCGCGGTCTCCATCCCCGGGGTGAAGAACCCGGCCGAGCTGTTGAAGGAGATCGGCAACACGGCCCAGCTCTACTTCCGCCCCGTGTACTGCACGGCCTATCCCTTCGCCCTCAACCCGGGTTCGAAGGCCACCAAGACGGCGGCGGCCGTGCCGCCCCAGAAGCCGATCTCGGGCAACGGCACGCTGCCCGCATGCGGTTCGCAGTACGCCACCAACGCCGCCAACCTCGACGTCACGCCGAACAACTCGGTGCAGGGGTACACCTCGAACAACCCGACGCCGGACCCCTCGTTCGCCCCGTACACGAGCACGAACTACAGCACGAACAACTACGCCAAGAAGACTGTCCTGCTGCCCAGCCTGCCGGCCAAGGGCACGAGCGTGTCCAACACGCTGCGTTACGTGCTCGGCCCCGCCGAGATGACCGGTGAGGCCATCGGCTCGGCCGTCGCCCAGCAGGACCAGACGGGAGCGTGGGAGGTCAACTACACCCTGAAGGGCTCGGCGAACTCCGCCCTGTGGGACAAGGTGGCCGAGGAGAACTTCCATCTGCTATTGGGCATTGAGCTCGACGGCGTCGTGCAGTCGGCCCCGCTCATCCAACCGAGCCAGGCCACCTTCACCTCCTTCGGCGGCCAGGGCACCATCAGCGGCGGCAACATGACCGAGGCCGACGCCAAGTCGCTGGCACTGGCCATGGAGTTCGGCTCCCTCCCCGTGCGCCTCAACCAGCTGACCACCCAGACCGTCTCGCCGACGCTCGGCAAGTCGGCGCTCAAGGCCGGGCTGGGCGCCGGCCTCGGCGGCCTGATCTTCGTGCTCCTCTACGTGATGCTGTACTACCGCGCGCTCGGTGTCGTGGTGATCTCGGGATTGGCGCTGACGGCGGCCATGCTCTGGGCCATCATCTCCGCCCTCGGACATACCTCGTTCAGTCCGAGCTTCGACCTGGCCGGCATCACCGGCCTCATCGTGTCCATCGGTATCACCGTCGACTCGTACATCGTCTACTTCGAGCGGCTGAAGGACGAGACCCGGGCCGGACGTTCCATCCGGACCTCGGTCGACCGGGGATTCAAGAGCGCCTGGCGCACGGTGTGGGCGGCCGACTTCGTCTCACTGCTGGCCGCCGTCATCCTCTACGTGGTGGCGGTGGGCGACGTGAAGGGCTTCGCCTTCTTCCTCGGGCTGTCCACCATCATGGACATGGCCGTCACCTGGTTCTACACCCGGCCCCTGGTCATCTTGCTCGGACGTAGCGAACGCTTCACCCAGGCCGGCCGCTTCGGCATCGCCCGTGGGCTGGCGGTGCGGCGGACCGCGCCGGACTCGGGCAACGGGGACGCAGCGGGCCCGGGCAAGGGTAAGGGCACCGGCAAGGGCACCCGCACCGGCAAGGGCACGGGTGCCGGCAACGGCAAGGGCACCGACGGTCGCCGCCTGATCAAGCCGGGAGGGGTGCCGGCATCGTGAGCGACGACGGGGTGGACGACGGCGTGGACGAGCTCGACGGCGAGTTCGACGGCGAGCAGGACGAGTTGGCCGACGACGAGCTGGACGACGACGAGGTCGAGGACGACGACGAGTACGAGGGCGACGACGAGTACGACGAAGACGACGAAGACGCGGTCGCGGACGACGAGCCGCTGACCGTCGATGACGCCACCCGCGCCCTCATCCGGGCACCCCGTCAGGGCAACGGCCCGATCCAACGCCTCTACCGCGGCGAGACCCACTTCGACTTCGTGGGCCGCCGGCGCACCTGGTTCACCATCTCCACCGTCATCATCGTGGCCGGGATCATCTCCATCATCCTGCGCGGCGGGTTGAACCTGGGCATCGAGTTCAAGGGCGGCACCCAGTGGACCGTCAAGGCCCCCGGCGTCACCCAGGTCCAGGTGGTCAACGCCGTGCAGGGGGCCGGCCTCAACCAACCCATCGTCCAGCTGCTCGGGCACGGGAGCAACCAGCAGCTCAACGTCCAGGCCGACCTCAACCAGCTTTCGCCCGCCGCCCGGGCGGCCGAGACGCTGCGGGTCGAAGAGGCGCTGGCCAAGCTGACCAACACGTCGGTGGAGAACATCCAGAACGGCGTGGAGAACGTGGGCCCGACCTGGGGCTCGACCATCACCGACAAAGCGATCGAGGCGCTCATCACCTTCTTCATCGCGGTGGGCATCTACATCAGCATCCGCTTCGAGCCCAAAATGGCCCTGGCCGCCTTCATCGCCATGGTGCACGACGTGCTGGTGGCGGTCGGCATCTACTCGCTGTTCAACTTCCAGGTGACGCCGGACACCGTGGTGGCCATCTTGACCATCCTCGGCTACTCCCTCTACGACACGGTGGTGGTGTTCGACCGCGTGCGCGACAACACCAAGAACATCGGCTCTTCGGGGCGGATCACCTACGACCAGCTCATCAACCTGTCGATGAACCAGACGTTGGCCCGCTCCATCAACACCTCGGCGGTGGCCATCATCCCTGTGCTCTCGGTGCTGTTGATCGGCGCGCAGTTCCTCGGTGCCTCCACCCTCCAGGAGTACGGGCTGGCCCTCTTCGTCGGGCTGCTGAGCGGGGCCTACTCGTCCATCTTCATCGCCGCGCCGATCCTGGCCATGTTGAAGAGCCGCGAGCCGCGCTGGATCGCCATCGAGCGCCGGCTGGCCACCCGCAGCGACCGGGCTGGCGACCTGTCCCCGGCGGCGGCGGCCGCCCTCACCACCCAGATGAGCATTGCGGCCGGCGGCCAGCCCACCGGCGGGAAACCCTCCAAGCGCACCGGACCGATCCGTCCCGGGTCGGCCACCGGCACCGCGGTGCTCGACCGGCCTCCGGGGAGCGGGGACGGCGCCCGCCAACCACCGCGGCCGCGCAAGGGCAAGCGCAAGCGCAAGCGTTGACCTCCTGCCGCGGGTAGCGTAGAGGGATGGTGACCCTGGCTCGGGTGACTCCCGTCACAGAGGACGGAGAGCGCGCGTTCGAGGACATGGTGGCGCCTCTCCTCGCCGAGTTCTCCGGCCACCGGCCCGACGACGACACGGCGGTCATCGCCGCCGCCGCCCGGGTGGCGCTGTCGGCCCACGACGGCCAGTTCCGCCGCTCGGGCGAGCCGTACATCACGCACCCCATCGCCGTGGCCACCATCGTGGCCGAGCTCGGCCTCGACGCGCAGACCGTGGCCGCGGCGCTCCTGCACGACGCGGTGGAGGACACCGGCCTCACCCTCGCTTCGATTGAGGAGATGTTCGGCCCCGCCGTGGCCAAGGTGGTCGACGGGGTCACCAAGCTCGACCGGCTGCAGTTCGACTCCAAGGAGGCGCAGCAGGCCGCCACCATCCGCAAGATGCTCGTGGCCATGGCCGACGACTGGCGGGTGTTGCTGATCAAGCTGGCCGACCGCCTGCACAACATGCGGACGTTGGCGGTCATGCCCGAGTGGAAGCAGCGCCGCACGGCGCAGGAGACCTTCGACGTCTACGCGCCGTTGGCCCACCGCCTGGGCGTGCAGCAGGTGCGCTGGCAGCTCGAGGACCTGGCCTTCGCCACGCTCCACCCCAAGCGCTACGCCGAGATCGAGCAGATGGTGGCCGCCCGGGCCCCCCAGCGCGAGGAGTACCTCGCCCGGGTACTGGTCCACGTGCGCGAGCGGCTGAAGACCATGGGCGTCGAGGCCGACGTGACGGGCCGACCCAAGCACCTGTGGAGCATCTACGAGAAGATGGTCGTGCGGGGCAAGGAGTTCGACGACATCAACGACCTGGTGGCGATCCGGGTGGTGGTCACCAGCGAGAAGGACTGCTGGGCCGCCCTCGGGGCGATCCACGCCATCTGGGCCCCGGTGCAGGGCCGCTTCAAGGACTACATCAACACGCCCAAGTTCAACATGTACCAGTCCCTGCACACCACGGTCATCGGCCTGGACGGCAACCCGGTCGAGGTGCAGATCCGCACCACCGAGATGCACCACCGGGCCGAGTACGGCATCGCCGCCCACTGGGGCTACAAGGAGAAGGAGGACGCGTCCTCGGACATGGCCTGGCTGCAGCGGATCGCCGACGTCGAGCGCCAGACCGACGACCCCATCGAGTTCCTCGAGGCTCTCAAGCTCGACCTCGAGCAGGACGAGGTCTACGTCTTCACGCCCAAGGGCAAGGTCATCGCGCTGCCGGCCCGCTCGACGCCGGTGGACTTCGCCTACGCCATCCACACCGAGGTGGGGCACCGCTGCATCGGAGCCCGGGTCAACGGCCGCCTGGTGCCGCTCGAGACCCCGCTGAACTCGGCCGACACCGTTGAGATCTTCACCTCGAAGTCGCCGACCGCCGGCCCGTCGCGCGACTGGCTGCAGATCGTGGCCTCCACCCGCGCCCGGCACAAGATCCGCCAGTGGTTCAGCCGCGAGCGGCGCGAGGACGCCATTGAGAACGGGCGGGAGGAGCTGGCCCGCGCCCTGCGCCGCGACGGCCTGCCCCTGCACAAGCTGCTGGGTTCGACCGCCATGCAGCAGGTGGCCGAGTCGATGCACCTGGCCGACCTGGACGCGCTGTACGCCGCCATCGGGGAGTCCCAGGTGTCGGCGCAGTCCATCGTCCAGCGCCTGGCCCGCGCCCTGCGGGGGGGCGAGGACGAGCAGCTCCCGACCACGGCGCTGCGCGGGCGCGCGGCCCGCGCCAGGGCCGGCGGACGTCGGCCGGGGTCTACGTCGAGGGCCTCGACGACATCATGATCCACCTGGCCCGCTGCTGCACGCCCGTGCCGGGCGACCAGATCATCGGTTTCGTGACCCAGGGTCGCGGCGTCTCGGTGCACCGGGCCGACTGCGCCAACGCGGCGTCGTTGGCCGACCTCTCCAACGAGCGACTCATCGAGGTCGAGTGGGACCGGCGCAGCGACGGCGTCTTCGTGGCCACCATTGAGGTGCAGGCGTTCGACCGCTCCCGGCTCCTGGCCGACGTCAGCCGGGTGGTCTCCGAGCACCACCTGAACATCGTCGCCGCCCGCACGGCCACCACGCCCGACCGGGTCAGCCGCATGGCCTTCGACGTCGAGCTGGCCGACCCGACCCACCTCCACTCGCTCATCAACGCCCTCAAGCATCTCGACGGCGTCTTCGACGCCTACCGCCTGCTGCCCGGCAAGAAGAGCTGACCATGGGGGAGGAGCAGGCGACTGCAGGTTCGAGCGCGCCCGCCGACGGGCCGGCGCGCACGCCCAAAGGCATGCACGACGTGCTGTGGCCCGAGTCGGCGCGCTGGGAGCGGCTCGTGGCGCGCTTCGCCACCCTGGCCGAGGGCGCCGCCTACGGGCTGGCCGTCACGCCCGTGCTCGAGCACGTGAGCATCTTCCACCGGGGCATCGGGGAGGGGAGCGACGTGGTGGGCAAGGAGATGTACACCTTCGCCGACCGCGACGGGCAGATCATGGCCCTGCGTCCCGAGGGGACGGCGCCGATCGTGCGCGCCTTCGTGCAGCACCACCCCGTCCCGCCCTGGAAGGCCTGGTACGTCGCGCCGTCGTTCCGGCACGAGAACCCGCAGCACGGCCGCTACCGCCAACACTTCCAGCTGGGCGTCGAGGCACTGGGCCCCTCCGATGCGGACCTCGACGTGGAGGTCATCACCCTGGCGTTCGGCTTCATCGCCTCGCTCGGCCTGCAGCGGGTCACGCTCAAGATCCACTCCATGGGGGACGGCACCTGCCGGCCGGGCTACACCGAGCTGCTGCGCCAGTACCTGGCCGAGCGGCGGTCCGAGCTGTGCCTCGCGCACCAGGCCCGCTTCGATCGCAACCCGTTGCGCGTCCTCGACTGCAAGACCCCCGAGTGCGAGGACGCCACCGAGGGCGCGCCGCGCTTCGTCGACAACCTGTGCGAGCCCTGCACGGCCCACTTCGCCCGGGTGCGGGCCGGCCTCGATGCGCTCGACGTCCCCTACACCATCGACCATCGTCTGGTGCGCGGCTTCGACTACTACACCCGCACCACGTTCGAGTTCGCCTCGGGGGCCATCGACGCCGCGCAGAACGCCCTGGGCGGCGGTGGCCGCTACAACGGCCTGGTGGAGATGCTCGGCGGTCCGCCGACCCCGGGCATCGGCTTCGGTCTGGGCGTCGAGCGCATCCTCATCGCCTGCGACGCCGAGGGGGTGTTCGCCACCGAGCCGCCGCCGCTCGACGCCTACGTGATCGACCTCACCGGGGGCGAGTCGGCCGTGCTGCTCACCAACGAGCTGCGCCAGGCCGGGCTGCGCGTCGACCGCGGCTTCGACAACCGCTCCATGAAGTCGCAGATCAAGTCGGCCGATCGCTCGGGTGCCCTGGTGGCCCTGGTCATCGGGGACCGCGAGCTCGAGGAGGGCACGGTCAGCCTCCGGCCGCTGCGCAGCGAAGAGGGGCAGCGCACCGTGCCCCGGGCCGACGTGGTGGCCGCCGTGGGCGCGCTGCTCGCCTGATAAGACTCCACTCCATGACTGATCACCCGAACCGGACCACGGCGATGCGTACCCACCTGTGCGGGGTGCTGCGCGCCGCCGACGAGGGCGCCCAGCGTCAGGGTGTGCGGCTGGGTGGCCCACCGCCGCGAGCACGGCGAGCACCTGGCCTTCGTCGACCTGCGTGACCACTCGGGCGTGATCCAGTGCGTGATCGACAACAAGGTCGACGTGCGCAGCGAGTGGGTGATCGCCATTGAGGGGACGGTCCGCCGCCGCCCGGCCGGGATGGAGAACCCGGCCATCGACACCGGCGAGGTCGAGGTGGGGGAGTGCACCGTGGTGGTGCTCAACGAGGCGGATCCGCCCCCCTTCTCGGTCGACGAGCGCGACGAGTCCGACGAGCAGATCCGTCTGCGCTACCGCTACGTCGACCTGCGCCGCCCCCGCCTCCAGCGCAACCTGCGCCTGCGGGCCCGGGTCAACGCCGCCATCCGCGCCGCCATGGACCGGCAGGGGTTCTGTGAGGTCGAGACCCCGCTGCTGTGGGCACCCACCCCGGAGGGCTCCCGCGAGTTCTCCGTGCCCAGCCGGCTGCACCACGGTTCCTTCTACGCCCTGCCCCAGAGCCCACAGCTGGCCAAGCAGCTCCTCATGGTGGGCGGCGTCGACCGCTACTACCAGATCGCCCGCTGCCTGCGCGACGAGGACCTGCGGGCCGACCGGCAGTTCGAATTCTCCCAGCTGGACATGGAGGCCTCGTTCGCCACCCAGGACGACATCATGGGCTACGTCTCGGAGGCCGTCCTCGATGCCGCCGAGGCCGCCACCGGGGAGCGCCCGCCCCCGATCGAGCGCATGACGTGGACCGATGCCCTCGAACCGCTTCGGCACCGACAAGCCCGACCTGCGCTTCGAGATGGAGCTGGTCGACCTGAGCGCCGAGTTCGCCAGCACCGAGGTGCGGGCCTTCTCGAGCTCGCACGTCAAGGCGCTGCTGGTGCCCGGCGGCGCCACCTTCCCCCGTTCCCGCCTCGACGCGCTGGTCGAGCAGGCCAAGCGGGCCGGAGCCGCCGGCCTGGCCTGGTTCGGTCACGGCGTGAGGGCGCCGCCGGCCCCGCCCTCGACTCGCCGCTGGACCGCTTCCTCTCCGAGCCCGAGCGGGCGGCCCTCCTGGCGAAGACCGGTGCGAGGGAGGGGGACCTCATCCTGGCCGTCTCGGACACCCACCGCATCGCCTGCACGGCGCTCGGGCACACTGCGCGTCCGCGCTCGGCTCGCCGCCGGTGGGCCAGGGCCCGCACCGCTACGTCTGGGTGGTGGACTTCCCCATGTTCGACGGGGTCGACGCCGAGGGGAACCCCCAGCCGGCGCACCACCCGTTCACCATGCCGTACCCCGAGGACATGCCCTGCTTGGACACGGTGCCCTTCGCCGTGCGCTCCCAGGCCTACGACCTGGTCCTCAACGGGTGGGAGCTCGGGTCGGGCAGCGTGCGTATCCACCGCCGGGACATCCAGTCGCGGATCTTCGACACCCTGGGCATCAGCGCCGCAGGAGGCCGAGAGCCGGTTCGGCTTCCTCCTCAGCGCCTTCCGCTACGGGGCGCCGCCGCACGCCGGCTTCGCCTTCGGCATCGACCGCCTGGCCGCCGTGCTGGCCGGGGAGGAGAACATCCGCGAGGTGATCGCCTACCCCAAGACCCAGTCGGGCGCCGACCTCCTCACCGGTGCCCCGGCGCCGCTGCCCGCTGCCGCTTTGGCCGAGCTGGGCATCCGCACCGTCGCCCGCCTCTCAACCCGGTCAACCCGTCCCCTTGAGCCTCTTCGCCGACGCCGCCCACCGCAACCTGGAGCGCCAGGCTCCGCTGGCCGCCCGGCTCCGGCCCCGCACGCTTCGACGAGATGGTGGGCCAGGAGCACCTGGTCGGGCCCGGGGCTCCGCTGCGCACCCTGGCCGAGAGCCGACCGGGTGGGGTCCGCCATCCTGTGGGGGCCGGCCGGCACCGGCAAGACCACCCTGGCCCGTCTCCTGGCGGCCACGCACGGCCAAGCACCTGGTCACCCTCTCGGCCACCGCGGCCGGTGTCAAGGACGTGCGCGAGGCGCTGTCCGAGGCCGAGCGGCGGCTGGGCGAGCACGGGCAGGGCACCATGCTCTTCGTCGACGAGGTGCACCGCTTCAACAAGTCCCAGCAGGACGTGCTCCTGCCGGCCGTCGAGGACGGGCTGGTGGTGCTGGTCGGGGCCACCACCGAGAACCCCTTCTTCGAGGTCAACCCGCCCCTGTTGAGCCGCTCCTCCCTGTGGCGACTGCGGCCCGCTCAGCGCCGAGAACCTGCGCACCCTGATCTGGCGCGGCCTCGAGGCGGAGGGCGCCTCGGCCGACGAGGACGCCGTCGACGCCGTGGTGGCCGCCTGCGAGGGGGACGCCCGGGCGGCGCTGACCACCGTCGAGGTGGCGGTGGCGCTGGCCCGGCCGGACGGTGCCGGGCCGGGCGCCGGGACCGAGCCGGTCGTCCTTGACCATCGCCGACATGGCCCGGGCCCGCGACGGCCGGCTGTTCCACCAGGGTGCCGACGAGCACTACGACCAGATCAGCGCCCTGATCAAGAGCGTCGCGGGTCCGATCCGGACGCCGGCCTCTACTGGATGTCCCGCATGATCGAAGGCGGGTGAGGACCCGCGCTTCTTGGCCCGGCGCTTGGTGATCCTGGCCAGCGAGGACATCGGCCTGGCCGACCCCCAGGCGCTGCTGATGGCCGAGGCGGCGGCCCGGGCGGTCGAGTACGTGGGCCTGCCCGAGGCGGCGCTCAACCTGGCCGAGGCGGTGATCTATCTGGCCCGCGCCCCGAAGTCGAACTCGGTGGTCGTGGCGCTGGGCCGGGCCCAGGAGGACGTCCGCTCCGGCGCGCCCCAGGAGGTGCCGAACCATCTGCGCGACAGCCACTACAAGGCGGCGGCGTCACTCGGGCCACGGCGAGGGGTACGTCTATCCCCATGGCGACCCCTCCGGGGTCGTGGCGCAGCAGTATCGTCCTGAGGCGCTGGAGGGGCACGTGTACTACGAGCCCTCCGCCCACGGCGCCGAGGGCAGAAAGGCGGACCGGGACCCTTGAGGAAGGCGTGCGTCGCACTGCACCGACCCCGACCGCCCGTGGTCGCCGTAGCACCGCTCCGCACTCTGCGCACCGTTCTCACCGTTCTCGTCGCGGTTGTCGGGCTCGCCGGCCTCGCCGGTCCGGCCGGTGCGAGCGCGGCCGGTGCGGCGACACCCGCCGGCGCCACCGTGACGCTGCGCGGGGAGCTGCCGGCCCTCCCGGCCGGCGTGACCACGCCTGGGAGCGGAGCCGGGCTCCCGGACCTCCACCTCACGGTGGGCCTGGCCGGCCAGGATCCGGGCGGGCTGGCCGCCGAGGTCGCCGCCGTCTCCACGCCCGGCTCGCCGGACTACCACCACTACCTGACCTCGGCCGAGTTCGCCGCCGCCTACGGCCCCAGCGCGGCCGAGGTGCAGCAGGTGAGCACGACCCTGCGCGCCGAGGGGCTGCACGGTGGGCACCCCACGCCGGGGAGCACCCTGCTGCCGGTGAGCGGGAGCGCGCGACACGGTGTCCGCCGCCTTCCACACCCCGCTCGAGTCGGTCCGCCTCCCGGGCGACATCACCTCCATGGTGAACACGGCCGCGCCGCAGATCCCGGCCGTGTTGGCCGAGCGACATCACCGGCTCGTCGGCCTCAGCGGCCTCTCCCAGGAGCACTCCATGCTCCGCACCAACGGCGGCGACTGAGCGCATCCCGACTGTGAACGGCCCCGTCGGCCACGCCGATCGCCGCCCGCCGCCGGTACGCCGCAGGCCTGCAGCGGGGCGTCGAGTGCGGCCGGTGCGACGGACTACACCTCGACGGAGTTGGCCGACGACTACGGGCTGAGCCAGCTCCTCGCCCAGGGCCGCACCGGCATCGGCGAGACCATCGGCATCGTCGAGTTCGAGCAGTTCTCGACCGGCCGACATCGCCGCCTTCGAGGCCTGTTACGGCCTTGAATGTCCCGGTGCGCACGGTCGTCGTCGGACGGGACGCCGGCCGGGCTCGACCTCGGGGTCCGGAGAGGCGGCGCTCGACATCGAGCTGGCCGCGGTCGAACGCTCCGTCCGCCTCCATCGTCGTCTACGAGGCGCCGAACGAGACCGACGACTCGACGGCGCTCGACCTCTACAACCGCATCGCCACCGACGACCTGGCCCAGGTCGTCACCACCAGTTGGGGCTTCTGCGAGGCAGCAGAACGAGCCCGGCGCGGCCGCCGAGGAGAGCGCGATCTTCCAGCGCATGGCCGTGCAGGGGCAGACCATGGTCGCCGCGTCCGGCGACTCGGGATCGGAGGACTGCTTCGCCGGCGATCTGGGAACCGAACTGGCGGTCGACGATCCGGGCAGCCAGCCCGACGTGCTGAGCGGCGGCGGGACCACGTTGGTCGGCGGCGCCGCGGCGAGCCAGACGCGCCTGGAACAACTGCGCCGGCCAGTCCCTGGGCCCGTGCCAGGAGAGCTCGGCGAACGGGGCCGGCGGCGGCGGGCTACTCCATCGGTCTGGCCGCGGCCCGCCTGGCAGCCGGCGACGGTGGCGCGGGACGGCCGCCCTCGACCACCGCAGCGTGCCCGACCTCTCGCTGAGCGCCGATCCCCAGCACGGTGTGGTCGCCTACTTCGGCGGCTGGGGGCTGTTCGGCGGGACCAGCGAGGTGCCCCCGTCCCTCGCCGGGTTCCTGGCCGACACCGAATCAGGGCTGCAACAGCCCCTCGGTCTGGTCGGCCCCGCGCTCTACGCCGCCGACGCCGACGACGGCGGCGCCGACTTCAGCCGCGGTGACCGCGGGCGAGCAACGACTTCACCGGGACGAACGACGGGGACTACGCCGCCCAGAGCGGGTACAACCTGGCGACGGGCCTGGGCACCCCGCAGGAGCAGAACCTGGCCCTCGCCCTCCAGGGTGGCGACGGCTGTCCCTCGGTCGCCGGCCTGAGCCGAAGCAGCGGGCCCCGTCACCGGAGCCGGCGCCCTCACCCTGGCCGGTGGCGGGCTGGCCGACGCCAGCAGGTCGTCGACTTCGGCGCCGCCGGGGCCGGGCGGATCGTCTCGGAGAGCGCGACGTCCCTGATCGTCGTGCCGCCCTCGCCGGCACAGCTCCCTCTGCGTGGACGTCACGGTGGTCAACCCCGACGGGACGCTCGGCGCTGACCCCGGCCGGCTCCTACGGCTTCGGCGGTGCGAGCGTGTGCAACGGGTACCGCTTCGTCGCCTCCGACGGCGGCATCTTCGACTTCGGCTCCGCCCAGTTCTACGGCTGCGACGGGGGGGATCGCGCTGAACATGCCCATCGTGGGCATGGCCACCACGCCGAGCGGGAACGGCTACTGGCTGGTGGCCTCCGACGGCGGCATCTTCACCTTCGGCGACGCCCCCTTCTACGGCTCGACGGGGGCGCACGCCGCTGAACAAGCCCATCGTGGGCATGGCCGCCACGCCCGACGGCGGGGGCTACTGGCTGGTGGCGTCCGACGGCGGCATCTTCACCTTCGGCGACGCCCCCTTCTACGGCTCGACGGGGGCGATCGCCGCTGAACAAGCCCATCGTGGGCATGGCCGCCACCCCCGACGGCAAGGGCTACTGGCTGGTGGCGTCCGACGGCGGCATCTTCACCTTCGGCGACGCGCCGTTCTACGGCTCGACCGGCGCCATCGCATCTGAACAAGCCCATCGTGGGCATGGCCGCCACGCCCGACGGCGAGCGGCTACTGGCTGGTGGCCTCCGACGGCGGCATCTTCACCTTCGGCGACGCCCCGTTCTACGGCTCGACGGGGGGCATCGCGCTGAACAAGCCCATCGTGGGCATGGCGGCGGCGTCCCAACGGCGCCGGCTACTGGCTGGTGGCCGCCGACGGCGGGCATCTTCACCTTCGGCGACGCCCCGTTCTTCGGCTCGACGGGCGCCATCCGCCTCGACCGGCCCATCGTGGGCCTGGCGACCGGCTGAGCGTCGGTCCTGGTGGCCGCCGGTAAGCTGGCCCTATGGACGCCAACGAACTACGGGCGGCCTTCACGCGTTACTTCACCGAGCGGGGCCACACCGCCGTTCCCTCAGCCAGCCTGATCCCCCACGACCCGTCGGTGCTCTTCACCATCGCCGGCATGGTCCCCTTCAAGCCGTACTTCGTGGGGGACGAGCCGGCGCCCTGGCCCCGCGCCACCAGCGTGCAAAAGTGCTTCCGCACGGTGGACATCGAGATCGTCGGCACCGACACCTACCACTGCACCTTCTTCGAGATGCTGGGCAACTTCAGCTTCGGCGACTACTTCAAGGAAGAGGCCATCCCCATGGCCTGGGGGCTGCTGACCGACGTCTTCGGCCTGGACCCCGAGCGCCTGTGGGTTACCGTGCACGACAGCGACGACGAGGCCGAGCGATCTGGATCGAGAAGGTCGGGTTCCCGGCCGAGCGCATCCAGCGGATGGGCGACGAGGGCAACTGGTGGGCCATGGACTCCACCGGCCCCTGCGGGCCCGACTCGGAGATCTTCTTCGACAAGGGGGAGGAGTACGGCGCGGACGGGGGGCCCGAAGTTCGGCGGTGAGGAGCGCTACGTCGAGATCTGGAACCTGGTCTTCATGCAGTACAACCGGGGCGCCGACGGCACCCTGTCCGAGCTGCCCAAGAAGAACATCGACACGGGGGCCGGGCTGGAGCGCATCCTCCCCATCCTCCAGGGGCACGACTCCGTCTTCGACACCGACCTGTTCGCCCCGATCATCGCGGCGGCCGCCGCCGCCTGCGGCGTGGTCTACGGGGCCGAGGAGCGCACCGACGTCGCGCTGCGGCTGATGGCCGACCACGGGCGGGCCATGTCGATGCTGGTGGCCGACGGCGTGCTGCCGGCCAACGAGGGCCGCGGCTACGTGCTGCGCCGCGTCGTTCGCCGGGCGGTGCTGGCGGCGCGCCGGCTGGGGGTCGAGGCGCCGGTGACCCCGGTGCTGGTCGACGCCGCCACCGCCGTGCTCGGCGAGGCGTGGCCGGCGCTGGTGGAGAACCGCGACGGTGATCCTCGCCGTGCTCGACCGCGAGGAGGCGGGGTTCGACCGGACGCTGCGGGCCGGGTTGAGCCGGCTGGAGGAGGCGTTCGCCACCGGCGAGAAGGTGCTCGGAGGCGACGTGGCCTTCACCCTGCACGACACGCACGGCTTCCCGGTGGAGCTGACCGAGGAGCTGGCCCGTGACGCCGGGGTGGAGGTCGACCGGGCCGGGTTCGACGCCGCCATGGCCGAGCAGCGGGCGCGGGCGCGGGCCGCGGCCAAGGCGGCCAAGGCGGGCGACGAGTCCTCCTACCGCCGCCTGGTGGAGTCCGAGGGTGCGACGCAGTTCGTGGGGCGGACGGCGGACCACTACGAGGTGCCGGCGCGCGTGGTCGGCGTGCTGGGCGAGGGGTCGGAGGCCGAGATCTTCCTGGACCAGACGCCCTTCTACGCCGAGGGCGGCGGACAGGTCGGCGACACCGGCACCATCGTCACCGAGACGGGCACGGCGCAGGTCACCGACACGGTGTACGCGCTGCCCGGCCTGATCGCCCACCGGGCGCGGGTGACCGGGGAGATCGTGGCGGGCCAGGATGCGCTGGCCCGTATCGACGGGGCGCGCCGGGAGGCCATCCGCCGGAACCACACAGCGACCCACCTGCTGCACGCCGCGCTGCGGGCCGTGCTGGGGGACCACGTGCGCCAGCAGGGCTCGTTGGTGGCGCCCGACCGGCTGCGCTTCGACTTCTCGCACCACGGGGCGCCGAGCGCCGAGGAGCTGGCCAGGGTGGCCGAGCTGGCCAACGAGGCCGTGCTCACCGACGCGCCGGTCGACACGACCGAGACCACCAAGGAGGAGGCCGAACGCATGGGTGCGATCGCCTTCTTCGAGGACAAATACGGCTCGACCGTGCGCGTGGTCCAGTCCGGCGGCTCTTCGCTCGAGTTCTGCGGGGGCACCCACGTCGACTCGCTGGGCCAGATCGGCCCCATCATGGTCACCTCCGAGGAGAGCATCGGCTCGAACAAGCGCCGCATCTTCGCCGTCACCGGCCTCGCCGCCCTCGAGCGCATCGCCGCCCGCGAACAGCTGGTGCGCTCGGCGGCCGACCTGCTGCGCAGCGATCCCGACGATCTGCTCCCGGCGCTCGAACGTTCGCTGTCCCGCCAGCGTGAGAGCGAGAAGGAGCTGGCCCGGTTGCGCCAGCAGTCGAGCGAGACCGAGGCGGCCGAGCTGGCCGCCGGCGCGGTCGACGGTGTCGTGGTGGCGCGCCGGGACGGGATGGAGCCCGACCCCTTGCGCGCCCTGACCCAGTCGGTGCTGCGCCGTGACGGCGTGCGGGCGGTGGCGCTGGGCGGCTCGCCCGACGGTGCCAAGGTGGCGCTGGCCGTGGCCACCGGGGGCACGCCGGACGCCACGGGCGTGGTGCGCGCGCTCGGCGCCATCGTGGGTGGAGGGGGCGGGGGGTCGCCCGAGTTGGCCCTGGCCGGCGGGCGGGACCCCGCGCGGCTGGAGGAGGCGCTCGCGGAGGCGCGCCGACTCCTCTCGGCGTGAGCGGGTCCGATCGGGTCGTCGCTCTCGACCTCGGGACGCGCCGGATCGGGGTGGCCTACAGCGACAGCCGCCGCACGCTGGCGTCCCCCTGGGGCACGCTCGAGCGCAGTGGCGACCCCGAGCGCGACCGCGCCGCGCTGGTCGAGGCGATCATCGAGGTGGAGGCGGGCACGGTCGTGGTGGGCCTGCCCCTCAGCCTCTCGGGAGCGAGCGGACCGGCGGCGCAGGCCGCGCTGCGCGAGGTGGCCGCGCTGCGCCAGGTCCTCGAGCCCATGGGCGTGACGGTGGAGACGGCCGACGAGCGCTTCACCACTATCGAGGCCCAGCGGTCGCTGACCGGGGCCGGCCGCAAGGGCGCGGCGGCGCGGTCGGTCATCGACAGCGCGGCCGCCATGGTCCTCCTCCAAGCGTGGCTGGACCGGCCGTGATCGATCCGGGTGGGCCGGACGAGCCCTTCGAGCCAGTCGAGCCAGTCGAGCAGGGCGGTCCGGCCGAGCCGGGCGGGCACCCCGAGAGGGTCAAGGTGTCGGGCACCGACCCGGCCACCCGCGAGGAGCGCCGGCGCCAGCGCGCCCGGATCCGCCACCGCCACCGCCGCCTCATCGGGATCGTGGGCGGCGCCGTGGTCGTGCTCGTACTGGCCTTCGTCCTGTGGTACGAGCTGGAGTCGCACGCCATCGGCTCGGAGGGACCTCGCGTGGTCGTGCAGGTTTCGAGCGGGGAGTCGGTCAGTGCGGTGGCCGGCCAGCTGGCCGCCCACCATGTCATCGGGAGCTCGTTGGCCTTCCGTATCTACGATCTGGTGCACGGCTCGCCGACCATCGATCCCGGCGTCTACCTGCTGCACCAGAACCAGAGCTTCTCCCAGGTGCACGCCATCCTGGGCGCTGGTCCCAACATCTTCACCGTCACCGTCCTGCGTGGCCTCACCCTCGAGGAGGTCGCAACCCGGGTGGACGATCTACCCGGCCACGACGGCAGCTCGTTCACCCGCGTGGCGGACAGCGGCGTCGTCCACTCGGTCTTCTCGCCGGCCGGATCGAACAACCTGGAGGGGATGCTCGGCACCGGGACCTACCTGGTCTACCCGGGTGAGAACGACACCACCATCCTCACCGACATGGTGAAACGCTTCGACGCCCAGGCCACCGCCGCCGGGTTGAGCACCAGCTCTGCCGCGGCGCTCGGCCTGACTCCCTACCAGGTGATCATCGCCGCCTCCATCGTGGAGAAGGAGGGCTACATCTACGAGAACATGCCCGATGTGGCTCGGGTCATCTACAACCGGCTGGCCACGAACACCCCGCTGCAGATGAACTCCACCGTGCTCTACTCCCTGGGGCAGGACGGAGGCACGGTGACGGCCAAGGACCTCGCCCTGCAGACGCCCTACAACACCTACCTCAACGTCGGGCTGACCCCGACGCCCATCTGCATACCGTCCCCGCAGGCGCTCAGCGCGGCGGTGCATCCGCCACCCGGATCGTGGCTCTATTTCGTGCTGGTGAAGAAGAACGGCACCGAGGCCTTTGCCGACACCTACGCCGAGCAGCTGGCCAACGAGGCTCTGGCCAAGGCGCGGGGGGTGGGCTGATGGCCGGCGCTGCCCGGCCCGGCGCTGCCCGGCCCGGCGGCGAATGGCCCGGCGCCCGGACCACGGTGGTCGGGGTGATCGGTCATCCGGTGCGCCACTCCCTCTCCCCGCTCCTCCACAACACGGCCTTCGCTGCGCTGGGGCTCGACTGGGTGTCCCTGGCGTTCGAGGTCGCACCAGGAGAGGTGGCGGCGGCGCTGGGCGGCATGCGTGCCCTCGGCGTGGCGGGTCTGTCGGTGACCATGCCCCACAAGGCCGAGGTGGCCGCCCTGGTCGACGAGTGCAGCGAGGTGGCCGCCACGCTGGGTGCTGCCAACTGCGTGACAAACCGCGACGGCACGCTCCGGGGCGACAACACCGACGGCGCCGGGTTTCTCGCCTCCCTCGATCGGGCCGTCGGGCTCAGCCCGGAAGGCAGGCGCTGCCTGGTCGTCGGCGCCGGCGGGGCGGCCCGGGCGGTGGTTCTGGCTCTGGCCGGTGCCCACGCCGCCACGGTGGCCGTCGTGAACCGGACCGCGGCCCGAGCGGTTGGTGCGGCTGCGCTGGCCGGCGACGTGGGCCGGGTGGTCGAGGTCGGCCCCGAAGCCGAACACGAGGCGGGCCTCGCCGACCTGGTGGTCAACGCCACCCCCGTTGGCATGAGCGGATCCGGGGCCGATCTGCCCGGCGGCGGCTGGGTCCTCCCCCCGTCGTCGCTTCACCGCGGGCAGGTGGTGGTCGACCTCATCTACGCCCCCCGTCCCACGCCCTGGCTGGCCGCTGCCGCCGACGCCGGTGCGGCGACGGTCGACGGCCTCGGGATGCTGGTCCATCAAGCAGCCGCCCAGCTCGAGCTGTGGACGGGCTCGCCGGTTCCGGTCGATCTCATGTGGCGGGCGGCGATCGCGGCGGCCGATACATGAGGTTGGGACGCTGGGGAGAGCCGAGCCGCAGCGGGCGAACGGCGCCCAGGTCGCGACGGTAACCTGGGGCTTCCGATTGACTATTTTGGGCGGCGGAGAGCGTCATTCACTAGGGCACAAAGTCACCTTTTGCCCCTGAGCCCTTGCGCTCCTTTGGGGGCCAAGCGGTAGTGTTCGCGGTCACGCCTGCCGCTAGGCGACTCGCCCCCGTGCCGGCAACCCGTGGTTCCGGTGCCGGTGACGATGAGCACGAGGAGAATCACAGCGCAAATGGCGAAACGAGGATCTGGCCAGTGGAGTCGATGGGAGTTCTCCGCGGTCGCGGCGGTTGTCGTCGTCACGGCGGTGGTGATCTTCCTCTACCGGGGCGGGGGACAGCCGTCGTCGTCGCACACTCACGCTGCGGCGGTGACGACGACCACGGCGGTGAAGAACCCCGGATCCCCTGGGCTGGTCGCGCCCTCCACCACCACGACGGACCCGCCCCCGGCGCCGCCGCCCGCCGGTAGCTCGACCACCACCACGACCAAGAAAACAGCGGCGGCGGTCAAGACGTCGGCGTTGGCGCTGACGCTGCCGACCGCAGTGAAGTCGACCACCACCACCACCAAGTCGACCACCACCACCACGTCGAAGCCCAAGAGTCCGACCACGCCGACCATCACCTGGCTCACGCCGACGCCGATCACCATAGGGACCGCGCTCAGCGGTACGCAGCTCGACGCCACCGCGTCGGCGGGCGGCGCCACGGTGCCCGGCAAGTTCGTCTACAACCCGCCGGCGGGCACCGTGCTCAACTCCTCCCAGACCCTGTCGGTCACGTTCACCCCGACGGACACCGCCGACTACAAGACGGCGACCGACAGTGTCAACATCGTCGTCAATGCCAAGCTCGTGCCCACTGTCACCTGGGCTAAGCCGGCCGCCATCACCTACGGCACCGAGCTGAGCGCCACCCAGCTCGACGCCACCGCGTCGGTGCCCGGCACCTACACCTACACCCCGGCGGCGGGCAACGTACCGAAGGCCGGGACCGATACCCTCTCGGTCAAGTTCACCCCGACCGACACGGCCGACTACAACGCGGCGACCGGCACGACCACCCTGACCGTCAACCAGGCGAAGCCGACCATCACCTGGGCCAAGCCGGCGGCTGTCGCCGCGGGGACCGCGCTGAGCGGTACCCAGCTCGACGCCTCGGCCTCGGGGGTGGGCGGCGCCGCGCTGGGCGGCACCTTCGTCTACACCCCGGGGGCGGGCACGACCCTGGGCGCCGGGACGACCAATACCCTCTCGGTCACCTTCACCCCGACTGACGCCACCGACTACACCACCGCCACTGCCACCACCACCCTGACCGTCAATGCCAAGACCACGCCGACCATCACCTGGGACAAGCCGGACGCCATCACCTACGGCACGGCGCTGAGCGGCACCCAGCTCGACGCCAAAGCTTCGGTAGGCGGTACCTTCGCCTACAACCCGCCGTCCGGAACGGTGCTGGGCGCCGGGAACCAGACCCTGTCGGTCACGTTCACCCCGACCGACACCGCCGCCTACAACGATGCCCCCGGCACCACCACCCTGACCGTCAACCCGGCGAAGCCGACCGTCACCTGGGCCACACCGGCGTCGGTCGTCGCGGGTACCGCGCTGGGCGCCGCCCAGCTCGATGCCACGGCGTCGGTGCCCGGCACCTTCGTCTACACCCCGGCGGCGTTGTTTGTGCTGGCCACCGCGGGGACGGACACCTTGTCGGTCACCTTCAACCCGACCAGCCCCGACTACAGCAACGTCACCACCACGGTCGACATCACCGTCACCGCGCCGCCGCCCCCCCCGACGACCACCACGACCACCACCTGATCTTCGTACGGTTTCCCGCCGTGTAAGGATCTCGTCCGTATGGCGATGATCACACGGACGGCCGGCGCCAGGCGCACCGGGCCGATGTTCGATTTCGTCCTGGTCCTGGCCACGGTCCTGGTGGCGGCCATCGGCGTGGTGATGGTGTACACGGCGACCCGTGGCAGCCTCCTCGCCGCCGGGGACGACCCGCACCTCTACGTGAAGAAACAGGCGTTGTACGTGGTGCTCGGCTTCCTGGTCATGGTGGCCGTCGCCCTCTTCGACTACCGGCGGCTCGAACCGCTCGCCATGCCGCTGTACGTCCTGACCATTCTGGCGCTGTTGGGGGTGTTCGTCGTGGGGAGCCACGTCCAGGGCTCGGAGCGTTGGTTCACTCTCGGGCCCCTCCAGATCCAACCGTCCGAGTTCGCCGTGGTGGGGCTGATCGTGGCCGTGGCCGCCTACTGCGACCGACGGGAGGAAGAGGGGCTGGCCTGGCGCGACGTGTTCAAGCTGCTCGTCCTGGCCGCCATACCCATGGCCCTGGTCCTGGCCCAGCCCGACCTGGGCACGGCCATCATCATGCTCATCGTCCTGCTGGTGATGCTGGCGGTGGCCGGACTGCCCATCCGGATCCTGGTGATGCTGCTGATCGGCGTGGCCCTGGTGTTCCTGGTGGCGGTCGAATCGGGGGTGTTGCACTCCTACCAGCTCGCCCGCTTGACCTCGTTCTTGAATCCCCATGCCAGCAGTACCAACCAGTACGTGCAGTCGACCATCTACAACACGACCCAGGCCAAGGACGCCATCGGCTCGGGCGGCCTCTTCGGCACCGGGCTCCTGCACGGCGCCCAGACCAACCTCGGCTATGTGCCCGAGCAGTGGACCGACTTCATCTTCACGGCGGTGGGGGAGCAGCTGGGCTTCATCGGCGCCGTGGGCCTGCTGTCCCTCTTGGGCCTCATCTCCTGGCGGCTCCTGCGCGCCGCGGGCCGCTCGCGCGACGTCTTCGGCCGCCTGGTCTGCGCCGGCCTGTTCACCTTCGTGGCCTTCAGCGTCTTCCAGAACGCGGGCATGACCATGGGCATCATGCCCATCACCGGCATCCCGCTCCCCCTCGTGAGCTACGGGGGGACGGCGGTGATCGCCTTCTTCATGGCCATCGGGCTGGGCCTCAGCGTGGGGGCGCGGCGGAGAAGGGTGTGACCGTGTGACCGTACCGCCGCCGCCGGCGTTCATCGTCATGGACGTGTCGGACGTCTCCCTCGAGCTCCCGGCGCAGTACCCGTCGGTCTCCCTGCGTGAGTCCGAGCCGCCCCAGCGGACGCTGGTGTTCCCGGTCGGGCTGGCCGAGGGGACCGCGCTGGCCCTGGCGCTGCGCCGGGTTGAGTCGCCCCGGCCGCTGACCCACGAGCTGTTCAGCCAGGTGCTGGGACGGGCGCGCATCGAGGTGGTCGCCGTCCGCCTGACCGGCCGGGAGCACGGGAACTACCTGGCCGAGATGGACCTCATGGCGCCCGGCGGCCGGGAGCGCATCGCCTGCCGCCCGTCCGACGGGCTGGTGCTGGCCCTGCGCATGCCGGTGGCGGCGCCCATCTTGGTGGACGAGCGGCTCCTCGTCGGCGCCGGCGACGTGCTGCCGGTCGCCGTGCCCGGTTAGGTCGGCACCATCGGGCGTTCGCCCGGCTGGGCGATGCCCGAGGCGATCTCCTCCTGGGTCTTCTGGGCACCCTCGTCGGAGATCCGCATGAGGAGCGCGATGAGGACGTAGTTGGCCAGGAGCGACGAGCCCCCGTAGGCCACGAAGGGGAGGGTGATGCCGGTGAAGGGCAGCAGGCGCACCACGCCGGCCATGATGAAGAAGGCCTGGAACCCGATGATGATGGTCAGGCCGGTGGCCATCAGGCGGGAGAAGTCCGAGCGGGCGGTCTGGGCGACGCGCAGGCCGGCCCCGACCATCATCACGAAGGCGAAGACCACGGCCACCGCACCGATCATCCCCATCTCGATGCCGATGGCGGAGAAGATCATGTCCGAGGTGAGCTCGGGGATCAGGCCGGCGGCCGTGTCGTGGCCCAGGCCCGTGCCCCCGATGCCACCCGTGCCCAACCCGTACCAGCTCTGGCTGAGCTGCGCGCCGCTGGTGTTGGGGTTGGTCGCCGTCGGCCACGGGTTGAGCCACTCGTCGACGCGCAGGTGGACCTGGCTGAAGTAGTGGGCGGCCAGAATGGCGCCGCCGGCGAACAGGACGAAGCCCAGGACCAGGTAGCCGACCCGTCCGGTGGTGACCCAGAGCATGCCGATGAAGAGCACGAACAGCAGTGCGGCGAAGCCGACGTCGTCCTCGAGCGCGATGACCGCCATGGCCACGCCCCAGGCGACGAGGATGGGGACCAGGGGCCGGGGATCGAGGACCAGGCGGTTGCCGACGCGGGCCGTCGGGATGGAGAGCAGCTCCTTGTTGGCGGCGAAGTACGAGGCGAAGAAGATGCAGAGGAGGATCTTGGAGAATTCGATCGGTTGGAACTCCACGCCACCGACGTGGACCCACAGCCGGGCGCCGTTGATGGGCGTGAAGAAGAGGGGCGAGACGAGCAGGATGCCGCCCACCAACAGGAGCATGTAGCGGTAGCGCTCGAGGTCACGGGAGAAGCGCACGACGAGAAGTGTCAGGACGTAGAGGAAGATGCCGAGAACGGCCCACGCCGCCTGCTCCTTGGCGTGCACCGGGTTCCACCGGGCGATCACCACGTAGCCGATCCCGTTGAGCAGGGCCGCCACAGGGAGGATGACGGCGTTGGCCTGGGGGATCAGCCAGCGGTTGGCCATGTGGCCCACGAGCGAGAGACCGAGCACGATGCCCAGGAACGGTCCGATGTGCGGCGGGATCTTCGAGCTGGTGCCCAGCTCGGCGAGCACGTAGAGCGCCACGGTGATCAGCGCACCGAAGATGAGAAGGCCCAGTTCGGTGCGGCGCTTGGGCTTGGGACCTCGCACGTAGCTGGGGAACCACCTACGACGTTCCGGTGAAGCCACCATACGGATCGTAGCGGTGCCAAGTAGCATGGTGGGTGACGCCATGGCCCTCGATCCTTCCTTCTTGACCCAACCGCCCGAGGCCGACGAGCGACGCGAGCCACCCACCTTGCAGCAGATCGAGGCTTTCGGGTACCAGCGGTTCACCAACCGCGAGCAGTCGCGTCTGGACTTCGGTGCCCGGCTACTCGACCTGGCCGAGGATGTCAGCCTGCCCCTGCTCGAGCGGGCCAAGTTCATGGCCATCTTCTCCGAGCTCCTCGACGAGTTCTACCAGGTGCGGGTGGCCGCGCTCGAGGACCAGGTGGCCGCCGGGGTGCGCACCCGATCGGTGGACGGCCTGCGACCCGGTGAGCAGCTCACCATGATCCGGACGCTGGTCGAGGAGCTGGTACAGCGTCAGGACCGTATCTTCCTCGACGAGATCGTTCCCGAGCTGGCCCACGCCGGCGTGGTCCTCTCGGGCTGGGCCTCGCTCGATGACGACGATCGCGCCCATCTGGTCGAGGTCTTCCAGCGCCAGATCTTCCCCGTCCTCACGCCCCTGGCCGTCGACCCGGGCCACCCGTTCCCCTACATTTCGAACCTCTCGCTCAACCTGGTGGTCGAGGTCCAGGATCCCTCGACGGGCGAGCGCCGCATCGCCCGCGTCAAGGTGCCGCCGGTCCTGCCGCGCTTCGTCGTGATGCCCGACGGGGAGCGGTTCGTCCCGCTGGAGCAGGTGATCGCCGCCCACCTCGACACGTTGTTCCCCGGGATGAGCGTCGGGGAGCACTACGCCTTCCGCGTGACCCGCAACGCCGACCTGGCCCTCGAAGAGGACGAGGCGGACGACCTCCTGGTGGCGATCGAGATGGAGCTCCGCCGCCGCCGCTTCGGCCGGGCGCTGCGCCTCGAGGTCGGGGCGGACATGAGCGAGGACCTCGTCGAACTGCTGGCCACCGAGCTCGACGTCTCGCCCGACGGGGTGTTCCGGGTGGCCGCCCCCCTCGACCTCAGCGGCCTGTGGGGCGTCTACGCCCTGGACCGGCCCGATCTGCACATTGAGACCTGGACGCCGATGACGCCGGCGTTGATGGCCACGGCCGCCCACGAGCCCACCGAGTTCTTCGCCCTGCTGCGCGAGCACGACGTGCTGGTCCACCATCCCTACGACTCCTTTGCCACCTCGGTCGAGGCCTTCATCGCCCAGGCGGCGGAGGACCCGGCCGTGCTGGGGATCAAGCAGACGCTGTACCGCACCGGCGGGGACAGCCCGATCGTGGCCTCCCTGATCCGGGCGGCGGGGAACGGCAAGCAGGTGGCCGCCATCGTCGAGCTCAAGGCGCGCTTCGACGAGGAGGCGAACATCGGCTGGGCCCGTGCCCTCGAAGAGGCGGGCGTCCACGTCGTCTACGGGATCGTCGGGCTGAAGACCCACTCCAAGACGGCCCTCGTCCTGCGCCGGGAGGAGGACGGGGTGCGCCACTACTGCCACGTGGGGACCGGGAACTACAACTCCAAGACGGCGCGCATCTACGAGGACATCGGGCTCCTCACCTCCGCCGAGGACATCGGCAGCGATGTGGGGGAGCTGTTCAACTACCTGACCGGCTTCTCGCGGCACGCCGACTACCGCCAGATCCTCGTGTCGCCGGTGACCGTGCGCAAGCGGATGATGGCCATGATCGAGGAGCAGACCCAGGCCGGCCCCCAGGGGCGCATCGTGCTCAAGCTCAACGGGCTGACCGATGCCGAAATGATCGACCACCTCTACCGCGCCTCGGGCGCCGGGGTGCCCATCGACCTGGCCGTGCGGGGCCTGTGCCGCCTGCGCCCGGGCATCCCCGAGCTGTCCGAGAACATCTCGGTGCGCTCCATCGTGGGCAGCTTCCTCGAGCACTCGCGCATCTACCGTTTCGGTGGGGCGCCGAAGGACATGGAGGCCGGGCCCGGCCTGCCGCTCCAGCTCTACATCGGGTCGGCGGACCTGATGGGCCGCAACCTGGACCGCCGGGTGGAGGTGCTCATCCCCGTGCGCCACCCCGAGTTGCAGGCGCGCCTCTTCGAGGTGCTGGACCTGGTGTTCGCCGACGAGACCAACACCTGGGTGCTCGGCCCGGACCGCCACTGGCGCCGGGTGGCCAACGTGCACGGGATCAGCGCCCAGGCCCGGCTGAAGGAGCTGGCCATTGAGCGGGCCCGCCGCCGCATTGGCGAGCCCGAGCCCGTCTAGGACGGGGCCGGCCCCTCGTTGGCCAGCCCGGGCGGCACCGCCTCGCCCCGGGCCGCCTGGCGAGAGTGTCCCAGGCGCAGTGAGAGGTAGGAGCCGCCCCCGAAGGGGATGGGGAGCCAGAAGTTGACCAGGCGCCAGCACAGCACCCCGGCGGTGGCCGCCCCGGCCCGCACCCCGAAGCCGGTGAGCACCGAGATGGTGATGAACTCAACCACGCCCAGCCCCCCCGGGGTGATGGGCAGGACGGCCAAGATGTTGGCCAGGGAGTAGGCCACCAGCAGGTCGATGGGGTCGACGTGGGCCCCGAAGGCGAAGAGGAAGACCCACAGCGAGGACGCATCGAGGAGCCAGTTGGCCGCCGCCCAGATGCTGGCCCGGTAGAGCAGCGGTGGGTTCTGGGAGAGCACCTGCATGCGCTCGGCCACCTTCTTCACCAGGGCGGTCACCGTCTCGGGCTTGACGAAGGGGATGTGGGCCGCCACCCGGTTGAGGAGACGGTCGCCGCCCTTCTCCCCCCGGAGGAGGAGGAGGACGAGACCGCCGAAGATCGACAGCAGGAGCACACCCAGAATGGCGGCGTAGCCGTAGAGCGGGTTGAACCCCGACAGCGGGATGGAGACCAGCAGGGCCAGCCAGAAGATGATGTTGAGGACGAGGGCCGAGCCGATGCCCTGGCTGGCCAGCCCGAAGGCCGCCGTGCTGCCCGACACGTTCGACTCGGTCAGGAGGCGGTAGCTGGCGGCCGTCCCCGGCACGGTGCCCCCCGGGAGGGTGTGGCTGATGGCCAGGGCCCAGCAGTTGATGCGGAAGAGCCGCCACCGGCTCGGCGCACCGGGGGAGAGCACGGTGTGGGTCAGCTCGGCGTAGGCGGCCAGGGAGGCCACCTCCAGCAGGACGCCGAGGAGCAGCCAGAGGAAGTTGAGGTGGCCGAGCTGGCGGAAGTACTTGCGGGCGCTGTGCAGATCGGGCAGGAGGATGTACTCGCCGACGAAGAAGAGGAGTAGCACCGTCAACGTGATCTTCACGTTGCGGGGGATCCAGCGTCGCCTCGCTGGGGGCGCCTCTTCAGGCCCGACCGCGTCCATTGCCTTCATGCTTGCACGCCGTACCTGGTCTGAGCTGCAATGCTGGCCCCGTGGCCGACGAGCATCCCGATACCTGGCGCTCGCGGCTCGGGCAGGACGCCGGGCGCCGGGGAGTGCCGCTGACCACCATCGTGGTCGCCACGGCGGTGGCCATCGCCTTCATCGACCTGAACGCCGCTCTCATCGTCGGGCTGTGGGTGATGCGCAAGATCGTCCTCTACGTCGTCGTCGCCTTCTTCTTCACCCTCCTCCTTACCCCGGGCGTACGTTTCCTCAAGCGGCACGGGATGTCCCATGGCGGCGCCACCACCGTGGTCTTCCTGGGCGGCGTGGTCATCGCCGCCGGCCTGGTCTATCTCTTCGCCTCGCCCCTGGTGAGCAGCGCCGTGCACTTCGGGCACGAGATCCCCTCGCTGATCAAGAACACCCGCAAGGGCCGGGGCCCGCTGGGGCGCCTGGTCTTCCGGCTCCACCTCCAGAAGTACCTGTCGGAGGGGTCGTCCCAGCTCACCAAGCAGCTGACCAAGGTCCTCAAGCCGGCCACGGCCTTCTCCGTCGGGGCGGCGGCGGTGTCGACCGTCGTCACCATCGGCATCATCGTGGTCCTCACCTTCTTCAGCATGCTGGAGGCGCCCCGCCTCTGGCGGGGGTTCTTGAACCTGTTCCACCCCGAGACCTCCCTGCGGATGAACCGGGTGGTCAACGAGTCGATCCGCTCGGTGACCGGCTACATGCTGGGCAACTTCTTGACCTCGCTGATCGCCGGGGTCGTCGTGGGGGTCACCCTGGGCATCCTCGGGGTTCCCTTCGCCCTGCTCCTCGGCGCCTTCGTCGCCCTGGTCGACCTGCTACCCCTGGTGGGAGGCCTCCTGGCCGGTGTCCCGGTGGTGGTCATCGCCGCCATCCACTCGGTGACGGCCGGGATCGTGATGCTCGTCGTCTTTCTGGCCTACCAGCAGGTGGAGAACCACGTGCTCAACCCCATCATCATGAGCCGGACGGTCCGCCTCAACCCGTTCTGGGTCCTGCTGGCCGTCCTGATCGGCGCCACGCTGGGGGGCAAGGTGGCCTCGGGGTTGGGCACGTTCGTCGGGGCCCTCATCGGGATCCCGGTGGGGGGCGCCCTCCAGGTGGTGGTACGCGAGATCCGCCGCGGGCCCGGCGCCCTCCCCGAGCCCGAGCCGCACGATACCGGTTGAGCAGGTCCGTATCCTAGGATGGCGACCGTGCGTCCCCTGGTCGTGATCCCGACGTATAACGAGGCCGAGAACATAGGACGCCTTCTGTGCCGCATCGTCGAGTCGCTGCCCGACGGCGGCGTGCTGGTGGTGGACGACGGGAGCCCCGACGGCACGGGCGATCTCGTCAAGGCGGCGCTCGCCGATCTGCCCGACGTCCACCTCATGGTGCGCGAGGAGAAGGCCGGGTTGGGGAGCGCCTACCGGGCGGGCTTCGCCTGGGGGCTGGCCAACGGCTACGACGCCCTGGTCGAGATGGACGCCGACTTCTCCCACGACCCCGCCGCGCTGCCGACGCTGCTGGCCCCGCTCGCCGAGGGGTTCGACGTCTCCATCGGCTCGCGCTACGTGGCCGGTGGTTCGGTGCCCAACTGGGCCCGCCATCGCCACCTCCTGTCGCGGGGCGGCAACCGCTACGCCTCGGCGGTGCTCGGCCTGGGTGTGGCCGATTCGACGTCGGGCTTCCGCGCCTACTCCGCCGAGATCATGCGCAAGCTGGACCTCGGCCTGATCCGGGCCGAGGGCTACGGCTTCCAGATCGAGATGACCTACCGCTCCAAGCAGCATGGCGCGGCCATGGTGGAGATCCCCATCACCTTCGTCGACCGGGCGGCCGGGAACTCCAAGATGTCCTCGAGGATCGTGGTCGAGGCGCTCGCCCTCGTCACGTGGTGGGGGTTGGGACGGGTCACCCGCGGGGTCCGCCACCCGCGCCAGTCCTTCCCGGCAAGGGCGGCCAACTCCGCGGCGGGGTCCGGCGACCCGCTGCGCGCCGCGTAGAGGATCATGCCCTCGCTCGATTTGCCGCCACCCCGCATCTTGGTGGTGGACGACGAGCCGAACATCGCCGAGCTCCTCTCGGCCGCGCTGCGGTTCGAGGGCTACGACGTCCAGTCGGCGGCGACCGGCATTGAGGCGCTCGACCTGGCGCGCTCGTTCCGGCCCAACCTGGTCATGCTCGACGTGATGCTGCCCGACCTCGACGGCAACGAGGTGGGCCGCCGCCTGCGCCAGCAGGGGGACCTGGTGCCCATCGTCTTCCTCACGGCGCGCGACGCGGTGAGCGACAAGGTGGAGGGCCTCGCCCTGGGCGACGACTACGTCACCAAGCCGTTCAGCGTCGAGGAGCTGATGGCCCGGGTGGCCGCCATCCTGCGCCGGGCCGGGGAGGTGGAAGCGTCCGACGGGTCGATCCTGCGCTTTGCCGACCTGACGATGCACGTCGATACGCATGAGGTGTGGCGCCAGGAACACGCCATCGAGCTGACCGCCACCGAGTTCAATCTCTTGCGCCATCTCCTCGAGAACGCCCGGCGGGTCATCTCCAAGTCCGAGCTGATCGACAACGTGTGGGGCTACGGCTTCAGCGGGGACGCCAACATCGTCGAGACCTACATCAGCTACCTGCGCAAGAAGGTCGACGTGGTCGATCCCCCCCTGATCCACACCATCCGGCGGGTGGGCTACACGCTGCGCTTGCCCAAAGAGCCGTGAGCCTGCAGCGGCGGCTCGTCGCCGCCATGACCTTCCTGTTGGTCGTCGGTCTCTTGGTCGCCGACGTCGTCACCTACGTCTCGGTCCGCTCCTTCCTCTACGGGCGCGCCGACGCCACGCTGTCCTCCTCGGAGACGCTCGCCTTCAACTACGCCGTGTACTCCGCCGAACGCCATGTGGCGCTGGGGCAGACGGACCTGTCCCGTCACGTCTCGCCCGACGTCTACGTGGTCATCACCAACTCCAAGGGCAAGGTGGTGGTCAGCCGCCCCTCGGGGTCGCCGGCCCGCCCCGATCCGGCGCCGATCCTGACCGGATCGATCCCCGTCCAGCGGGTGCCCACCGTGGCCGGGCACTCCTTCGGCCGCTACGCCGGCACGTTCCGCCCCAATCCCGATGCGGTGGTGGTCGGGAGCACGCGTGATCCGGGCGGCCAGTACCGGACGGTGGCGGTGGCCGTGCCGCAGGGGACCATGTACCTGTCCCTCTCGCTGAACCCCACCAACAACACGCTGGCCTCGCTCCGCCGGGTCGAGCTCCTGGCCAGCCTGGCCGTCGTGGTCATCATGGGGGTGTTCGCCCTGTGGATCGTCCGCCGGGACCTGCGCCCGCTGCGCCAGATGGCCGAGACGGCCGACGCCATCGCCTCGGGCGACCTCGGCCGGCGCGTGCCCCAGGAGGCGGCCACCACCGAGGTGGGCCGGCTCGGCACCGCCCTCAACGAGATGCTCACCCAGATTGAGGGGGCGTTCGCCGAGAAGTCGGCCTCCGAAGAGCGCCTGCGCCAGTTCGTGGCCGACGCCTCGCACGAGCTGCGCACCCCGCTCACCTCCATCCGGGGCTATGCCGAGCTGCTGCGCCGGGGCGGGTTCTCCGACGAGGCCGGCATCAACAAGGCGCTGCAGCGGGTGGAGGAGGAGGCGAGCCGCATGGGGGGCCTGGTCGAGGATCTCCTCTTGCTGGCCGAGCTGGATCGTGGCCGGCCGCTACGGGCGGAACCGGTCGACCTCCACCAGGTCTGCGCCAACGTGGTCGACGACAGCAACGCCTTCGAGCACGGCCACCGCCTGGAGTTGGTCCGGGGGGGCGAGGTGGTGGTCCTGGGCGATGCGGAGCGCCTGACCCAGGTGGCCCACAACCTGGTGCGCAACGCGCTGGCCCACACGCCGCCCGGGTCGTTGGTCAAGGTGGCCACCGGGGTCCGGGGGGAGATGGGCATGATCCGGGTCACCGACGACGGACCGGGGATGGATCCGGCCGTCGTGCGCCGCGTCTTCGACCGTTTCTACCGCGGCGACCCCGCCCGGTCGGGCTCGGGGACCGGGCTCGGCCTGGCCATCGTGCGGGCCATCGCCGAGGCCCTCGGCGGCGCGGCCGAGATCGAGTCGTCGCCCGGACGCGGGGTGTCGGTGGTGGTGAGCATCCCCCTGGCGCCGGTGCAGCAGGGCCGGCCCGTCCTGCCCCGCCGGAGCAGCACTAGCGCAGGTGCGACGACCCACCGGGCACCAGTGACTCGAGCACCGAAGCCAACTTGACGTCGGTCTCGGCCGCCTCGGCGCCGGGGTCGGAGGCGGCCACCACGCCGGAGCCGGCGTGGAGGGTGACGGTGGTGCCGTCGGGGTCGAGCAGGGCGCTGCGGATGCCGACCATCCACTCGCCGTCGCCCTGGGCGTCGACCCAACCGACCGGCCCGGCCCAGTGGTCGCGCGGCACCGGCTCCCCCTCGGCGATCACGGCCAGGGCGAGGTCGCGGGGCGTGCCGCCCACGGCCGGGGTGGGGTGGACCAGCGCCAGGAGATCGAGGATGGGGGTGGGGGCGCGGAGGCGACCGTCAATGCGGGTGCCGAGGTGGGCGACCGAACGGAAGGCGACCAGCGAGGGCTCGTCGGGCACGGTGAGCTCGGTGCACAGCGGTCGCAGCGCGCCGGCGATGGCGTCGACCACGAAGCGGTGTTCGGCCCGGTCCTTGGCCGAGCCGGCGAGATGCCCCTGGGCGTCGGCGTCCGCCCTCGCCGTCTCGCCGCGGCGGATCGTCCCGGCCAGCGGGTGGCAGGAGATCCGCCGGCCGTGCCGCGCCATGAGGAGCTCCGGCGAGGCGCCGAAGAAGGTGCCGTTGGGCACCGGGAACGAGAAGATCGTGCAGTGGGGCTCGTGCGACCGCAGGCGGCGCAGGACGGTGGAGAGGGGGAGACCCCCGCTCAGCTCGGCGGTCACGCTGCGGGCCAGGACGACCTTGTCGAGCTCGGCGCCGGGCGTGTTCATGGTGGCCACCGCCCGGGCCACCAGCTCGCGGTAGCCGGCGCCTGGGAGGGTCGTGGTCAGGTCGGTGACTGTCACATCGGCCGACGGGCCGGCGTCGCCGTACTGCCAGATCACCGCGTCGAACAGCTCGTCGGTCGAGGGCAGGGGCAGGTCGTGGGGCCCCACGGCCGTGGCCCATCGATGGGTGACGCCGTCGGGCTCGCGCCCGATGCCCATGGTGAAGCGGGGGACGATGAGGTGGCCCTCGAGGGCGGAGAGGAAGGGGAGGGCGCCCAGGGCCACGACCCCCGAGCCCGGACGCCGCACGGCGTCATCGCAGGGGATGGCCGAGAGGAGGGCGGCGGCATCCCGGGCCTCCACCAGGATGGCGGTGCCCCATCCCACCAGGGTGAGTCCGGGCCGGTCGAAGAGCACCGTCGGGCTGCCGTCGAACTGCAGGGGGTCGGGGCCGTAGTCCAGCGCCACCGTGCGGGCGTGCAGGTCCGGGACGGTCATGGCGCGGGACAGCCGATCCGGGTGGCAAAGAGGAGTTGGCTGAGTCCACCCGCGAGGGGGCGGACACCGACACCGGAGTATCCCGCCTCGCCCAGCATGCGGCGCAGAACCGGTGAGGGGGGCAGGTAGGCCACCGAGCGCGGCAGGTAGCGGTAGGCGTCACGGTCGGACAGGGCGCCGCCGATCATGGGGACGATCCGCGTGAACCAGACGTCGTAGCCCGCCCGGAGCGGGCCGGAGGACGGGGCGTCGACCTCGAGCAGGGCGATGCGTCCCCCCGGCCGGATGACCCGCGCCGACTCGGCCAGGGTGGTGGCCAGGTCGGTGAAGTTGCGCAAGGCGTACCCGCAGACGAGCCCGTCGAACGCGCCGTCGGGAAAGGGCAGCCGACCGCCGTCGGCCTGCACGAGCGGCACACCGCTGCGGTTGGCCGCCAGCATGCCCAGGCTCAGGTCGGCCCCGACGACGCGGTAGCCCCGGCGGAGGGCCATCTGGGAGAGGTCGCCGGTGCCGCAGGCCAGGTCGAGGAGGAGCGACCCGGCGGGCAGGGCGAGGGCGGCGATGGTGGCCCGTCGCCAGAGCTGGTCGAGCCCGAAGGTCATGAGGCGGTTGACCAGGTCGTAGCGGGGGGCGATGGCGTCGAACATGGAGCGGACGGCAACCGTCTTCTCCTCGCCCACGGGCAGCGGCTCGGGGCTCACGGGCGGCTCAGCGGAAGTAGCGGTAGATGACCTGCGCGGCGCAGGAGGGCTTGGGCGCGTCGCGCACCTCCATCACCAGGTCGTAGGTCACCTGCACGCCGCCGTCCACGTCGTCGACCGAGGCCACCGTGACGCCCATGCGCAGCTCCGACCCCACCGGGACGGGCGAGGGGAAGCGGACCTTGTTGGCTCCGTAGTTGACCCCCATGGCGACGTTGTGCACCTCGAGCATCCCGTTCAGGAGCGCCGGGGCGAGCGACAGGGTCAGGTAGCCGTGGGCGATGGGGCCGCCGAACGGGCTGCTCTCCTTGGCGCGCTCGGGATCGGTGTGGATCCACTGATGGTCGAGCGTCGCATCGGCGAAGAGGTTGACCTGCTCCTGGGTGATGGTCAGCCATTCGGAGTAACCGATGTGCTGTCCGACGAGCTCCCGAAACGCATCGACGCCGTCGACGATGGTGGTCATGTGCCCACCCTATCCGTGCGGGCGTACTTACTACGCTGGACAAGGTGCACGATCATGCCCCGCCGCACCATGAGCACCGCGACGTCCGCGGGGGAGGTGTCCGGGCCGCCGTCTTCGGTCTGAGCGACGGGCTGGTCACCAACGTCTCCCTGGTCCTGGGCGTGGCCGGCGCCAGTCCGGGTGGGCAGATCGTCCGCCTGGTGGGGGTAGCCGGGCTCATCGCCGGGTCGTTCTCCATGGCGGCGGGGGAGTACCTCTCCATGACGGCGCAGCGGGAGCTGATGCAGCGCGAGCTGGATATCGAGCGAACCGCCCTCTCCCAGAGCCCCGTCGGGGAGGCCAACGAGCTGCGCGGCCTGTACGAACGGCGGGGTATCGATCCGACGGTGGCCCGGGACATGGCGCACGAGGTCATGCAGGATCCCGAGCTGGCCCTCGAGACGCACGCCCTCGAGGAGCTCGGCTTCAACCCGCGGAACCTGGGCTCGCCGATTCAGTCCGCCCTGGCGTCGTTCGTCTCCTTCGCCCTCGGCGCCTTCATCCCGCTGTTGCCCTGGCTCTTCGCCACGGGCACCGCGGCCATCGTGGCGTCGGTGGTGCTCAGTGCGGTGGCGGCCGTGGCGATCGGCACGGTGCTGGCCGTCTTCACCGAGCGGCCCAAGCTGCGCTCCGCCCTGCGCCAACTGGTCATCACGGCGGTGGCGGCGGGGGTGACCTACGGCATCGGGAGGTGGATCGGTACCGGCCTCGGCTGATCAGATCAGATACGACCGGTCGACGTGGTTGATCGTGAACCCGAGCGAGTGGTAGAGGCTCACCGCCGTAGTGTTCGAAGAGGTCGTGTAGAGCATGCCGAGCCGGATGCCCTTGCCGGACATCCACTGCAGACCGGCCACCGTGAGCGCCCGTCCCCAACCCTCGCCGTGGTGCGAGGGGTCGACCGAGATCACGTAGATCTCGCCCACGACCGGCGTGCTCTCGCGGTGCACCTTGGTCCAGCAGGAGCCGATCATGGATCCGTCCGCGCTGTCGGCCACGAGGAACCCGTCCGGGTCGAACCAGTCGGCCGCCATCCGTTCGCGAAGGTCCTCGAGGGTCCACCCTCCCTGTTCGGGGTGGCCCTCGAAGGCTCGGTTGTTGACGGCCAGCCAGGCCTCGTCGTCCTGGCCCGGTCGGAAGGCCCGTGTCCGTAGGGGCCGGGCGGTGGCCACCACGTCGGGCGCCAGGGGGAGCGGAACGCGCATCTGCAGCAGGTCGCGCTCGGGCCGAAAGCCCAGGGTGTGCGCCTCGGCGTCATCGGCGTCGGTGGCCCCCATGATCCATAGTCGGAGTCGCCCGACCTCCCGGCCCTCCCCGGCCCGCCAACTCAGCGCGTTCTGTATCAGTTCGCGTTGGATCGGCCATCCCCGAGTCGCGCCGCGCTGGCTCGGATCGACGGCGACATGCAGCGACGTGGCCCCGTCCGGGTCGGGGGTGAGCACGGCGCAGCCCACCAGGGCGCGCCCGTCATAGGCCAGCAGCACCACGAGACCGGCGGTCCCATCCGGCTCGGACAGGGCCATGCGCTGGGGTTCCGCCAGCGGCGGGCTACCGTCGGCCTGCTCGCATCGGGCCAGGAGGGCGGTGAGATCCGACAGCTGCCCGGCGTCGAGATTGCGGAGGACCAGCACATTCACGCGGGCACGTTAACCCGGTACCGTGGCGGGGTGGGACGTCCCAGAACGCCGAAGGGGCGGGCACGCGTCGTCGCGGCACGGCTGGCCGAGGAGTACCCCGGCACCGCCCGCGACCTGTGCGCGTTACGGCACGACACCCCGTTTCAGCTTCTGGCCGCCACCATCCTGTCGGCCCAGTGCACCGACGTCCGGGTCAATCTCGTCACGCCGGTCCTGTTCGCCGCCTATCCCGAGGCGGCCTCCCTGGCCAGGGCCGATCCGGAGAAGGTGGAAGAGATCATCCGCTCGACGGGCTTCTTCCGGGCCAAGGCCCGCAGCCTCATCGGGATGGCATCGGCCCTCGAAGAGCGCTACGGCGGTGAGGTGCCGCACGATCTCGAGGACCTGGTCACCGTGCCCGGAGTGGGGCGAAAGACGGGCAACGTGGTGCGGAGCGTCGCCTTCAATCTGCCCGGGCTTCCGGTCGACACACACGTCCTGCGGCTGAGCAGACGGCTGGGACTCACCGAGGAGAGCGATCCGGTGCGGGTCGAGCGCGCCCTGAACGCCATGATCCCGCCGTCCGAGCGAGGCGTCTTCAGTCTGCGCATGATCCTCCACGGGCGCAGCACGTGCACCGCACGGCGGCCGGCGTGCGACCGCTGTGTCCTGGCAGACGTGTGTCCCTCGGCCGAGCTTCTGGGAAGGCCGAATTTAGGAATTGGGTAAGTATCCCCAAGCCGATGCACGAATTGTGGAAATCCGGGGTACAATAATCGACTGGAACCGGTTCCCGCCACCTGGTTCCAAAAGGGTCGGCGCTGGGATCCGCCTCCCGCCCGATCCGACCGATGCCGGCCCAATGGGCCGGCATCGGTACTATCCGGGACCACTCGCCGGCGACGCCGGTGTGAATTGCTGGTGAAATCCGGGCGAAGTCCGAACGAAATCTGGGCAAAATCCCGAATCCAGGGGTCGGCTTGGAAGAATTCTCCTCGAAGGTGCTACTAAAGGTGTTACCATTTTTCCATGGTGACCAAGCGCTCGGTGTCGTTGGCCGATCCGGTGGCGGCCGCCGTCGAAGAGGCGGCCAACCAGGACGGAGTCTCGTTCAGCGCATGGCTCTCGAACGCCGCGGAACGCCAGCTCCGGGTGCGCCAGGGCCTGCGCGGGGTTGCCGCCTGGGAGGGAGAGACCGGGTCGCTGAGCGCCGAGGAGCTGGCCGCGGGCGAGGCGCTGCTGGCCCGCCTGCGTTCCGGCGTGTCGGGAGTGGCCTCCCGTGTCCGCCGTCGATGACCTGATGACCCGACCGTGAGCCCGGTCCGCCGAGACGGTCTGGTCTACGGGGTGGGCGCGCTGCACGCGGCGGCTCGCGGTGATCGCATGATGTGGGCCCTGCACCGGGCGGCGCTGTCCAACGGGATCGTGCCGTTCATCCCGGCGGTGGCGGTGGCCGAGGGATACCGCACCGAGGCGCGTGGCGATCGTCTGGCCGAGCTGCTGGACGGGACACAGATTGAGCCGTTTGATGGCGAGTCCGCCCGCCGCTCAGGCGAGTTGGCCGCTCGATGCGACACCGTCGAGCTGGCGGCCATCGCCGTCATAGAGCTGGCCGATCGGCGCAACTGTGCGGTCGTCGCCCAGCGACAGGCCGTCCTGCGCAATGCGGCGGCTCTCCTCGGGCACGAGCTCGTGCTCTACGCCGTCTGAAATCGCCGCAGCCGACGCAGGGCGCCGCCCAGCGCTCTCTCCACCGCGAACAGCTCCCGCGCCATGTCCTCATTCCCGTAGGACTGGGCCGACTCCGCCATAGCGGTGACGCGCTCGTGGAGTTCCTGGAGGGTTGAGGACAACGATGAGAGCTCAGCCGCGGAAGTCATCTCTTGATGATGGCCCACCCGACCTGGTCACGGCGATCAGGTCCGCCGAGGCCTGTTCCGGTCGGCCTTCGCCGCCGCCAGCTTCCTCGCCCGGGCGATGTAGCCCGCACTCTTGGGCTGGGCGGGGGCGATCCACCTCCATCGACCGGGCCCGCCTTCCAGCCTCCAGCCGCCGTAGGTCTTGAGATCGTGATGCTCGGGGCACAGGCGAGCAAGATTGTCCAGGCTCGTCGGCCCACCGTCGGCGAAGTCGACCCGGCAGTGGTCGACTTGTAGTCCGTGGCGTTTCCCGCACCCTTGGACGGCACAGGTGCGGTCCCGCACCATCAAGGCGGCGGCCATCCGCTGGGGCAGCGTCCGCGTGGTGCCGGTCACCGTGCGGATGTCGATACCGTCACGGACCAAGAACTGCAGGCCCCCCTCGCCCACCAGCTCGCCGGCCGCCTCGACCGAGACCGGGCCGATCCCCTCTATCTCGCAGAGCTCGCCCCCCTGGACCGAGCCGCGGCGCAGCGCCTCGGCGTCCACGATCACCACCATGTGGGGCCGGGCCCCGCCCCCACCCCCGCCTGAGCCGCCCCCGCCGGCCAGCAGCTCGAGGAAGGCGTCGAGCCGGTGGGCGTCGAGGGGTTCTCGTTGCCCGGCCGCCTTCCAGCGCCGCCGGGCCTCGGCTTCGAGGCGGGGGGCGATCCGGGCCCAGGCCACCTCGTCGCAGACGAACGCCCCCCCGATGCCCCCCTCGGGGCGCTGGTGCCAACGGAGGTGGCGGCACTGGTGCACCCGGGCCCGCCGGGCGTGCTCGCTCTGTCGACTGCGGGCGGCGGCCCGTAGCCGGGCGGCGGCGTCGGCCAGCTCGTGGTGGGACGCCCCCTGCCCGCTCAGATCCAACAAGGTGCCCGATGCCCCCTCGGCGACCGCCGCCGTCTCGCTCACCAATTTGAGCTGGGGCGCCGAGAGGTCGGCCGCATGGAGCGCCCCGGTGAGGGCCGGATCGGCGGCGGCCCGCCCGGCGGCGGCCAGGCGGGACTTGGCCACCGCCGCCGAGGAGCCCGAGACCGCCCCGAGCCAGTCGGCCGCCGAGCCGTGGCCGGCCTTGGCGTACGAGCCCGTCTCCACGACGACCGGGGAGAACAAGGCGATGCCCGAGGCCGCCGCCCGCTCGGCCCGGGCGAACAGGTCGACCAGGCGCCGGGCCTGGTCACCCGAGGCCGACGCAGGGTCGGCGCGGCGCACCAGGCGCTGCAGGGTGCGCACGGTCTGCTCGAGCTCGTGTTCGAAGTCCGGGGCCGGCGCCGCCGGCGGGGGCGTTGCGCTGAGAGATGAGACCACATGGGAAACCTACAGAGGGGGTGTGACAGCACGGAGGGGCCCGAGGCGAACCCGCCCACCGCCAACCACCGGCCAACCACCGCCACCGCCACCGCCACCCGCCACCCATCACCACCGCCCCCACCAGGCCAGAGGGCGCCGCCACGGCCAGTGGCCCGGAGCGCCTCCGGTAGCCTGGAGCCCTTATGTCCTTGCGTGTGCTCGATCTGCGCGGCACCCACCCCCCCTTCGACCACCTCCTCCCGCGCCCGGTTGATCCCGGCGCCGAAGTGCACGGAGCGGTGGCCGAGGTGGTGCGCCGCGTCAGGGAGGAGGGCGACCGGGCGGTCGTGGAGTTCACCGGGAAGTTCGACGGCGTCGACGTCTCCGAGGAGGCCGGCGGGGTGCGTGTGGCGCCCGCCGAGATCACGGCGGCGCGTGACCGGATCGATCCCGACCTACGGCACGCGCTGGAGCTGGCCTACGAGCGCATCGTGGCCTACCACTCCGACGAGGGCACGCCACCGGGGGAGTTCGAGTCCGGCGGCGTGACGGTGGCCCACCTGACCAGGCCGGTGGACCGGGCCGGTCTGTACGCGCCGGGCGGGCGCGCCCGCTACCCGTCCACCGTCTTGATGTGTGCCGCACCCGCCCGGGTGGCCGGGGTCCGCGACCTCGCACTGTGCGTGCCCCCCGCCGCCGACGGGAGGGTGGACGACGCCACCCTGGCCGCCGCGGCCATCGCCGGCATCACCGAGGTGTACCGGATCGGCGGCGCGCAAGCCGTGGCCGCCATGGCGTTCGGCACGGCGTCCCTGCCGAGGGTCGACGTCATCGCCGGTCCCGGCAATTCCTATGTGGCGGAGGCCAAGCGCCAAGTCAGCGGCGTCGTCGGCGTGGCATCGTCGTTCGCCGGGCCGTCCGAGATCGTCGTGGTCGCCGGGCCGGGGGCGCCCCCGGAGTTCGTGGCCATCGACCTGGTGGTCCAGGCCGAGCACGGCCCGGACGGCCTGGCCTGGCTGGTGACCTGGGACGAGCCGCTGTTGGCCGCGGTCATCGAGGAGGTCGACCGCATCGTGGCGGCGTCACCTCGGCGGGCCGACCTCGAAGCGACCCTGGCCTCTTCGGGCATCGCCTGCCTGGTGGACGGGGCGTCGGCCGCCATGGAGGTGGCCAACACGGTGGCACCCGAGCACCTCCAGCTGATGGTCGACCCGGCCGGCGAGCTCCTCGACCAGGTCCGCAACGCCGGCGCAGTGTTCATCGGACCCTGGTCCCCGGCCAGCCTCGGGGACTACATGGCCGGGCCCAACCACGTGCTGCCCACCAACCGGACCGCCCGTTTCTCCTCGGCGCTGCGGGCGGACGACTTCCGCCGGCACATCCACGCGGTGACCGTGAGCCCCGCGGCGCTCGAGGCCCTCGGGCCGCCGGTCATCACCCTGGCCCGGACCGAGGGCCTGCCCGCCCACGCCGACTCGGTCCGCCGCCGCCTGGACGCCCTCGCCGCCGCCGCCACCCGGGACGCCCCATGAGCGGCCTCCCCCCCATGCGGCCCGACCTCGCCCTCGGCGAGGGCTACCACTCGCCCCAGGTCGAGGCCGAGGTGCGGCTCAACACGAACGAGTCGCCGTTCCCCCCGCCCGAGAAGTGGAGCGAGGGCCTGCTGGCCGCGCTGGCCGGGGTGTCGTTCCACCGCTACCCCGACCGACCGGCCACCGAGCTGCGCGCCGCCATCGCCGCCCTGCACGGCGTCTCCCCCGACGAGGTGTTCTGCGCCAACGGCTCCAACGAGGTGCTGCAGTGCCTCCTCCTCGCCTACGGCGGGCCGGGGCGCACGGCCGCCCTCTTCGAGCCGACCTACGCCCTGCACTCGCACATCAGCCGGCTCACCGGCACGAGGGTGGTGGCGGGCGGCCGGACCGAGGACTTCCGCATCGACGTCGAGGAGGCCGCCCGGTTCCTCGCCGCGGAGCAGCCCGAGATCACCTTCCTGTGCTCGCCCAACAACCCGACCGGCCGGGCCGAGCCGCAGGGCACGGTCCTCTCCGTCCTGCGGGCGGCGCCGGGGCTCGTCGTCGTCGATGAGGCCTACGGTCAGTTCTCGTCCTGGAGCGCCCTGGGCCTGCGGGGGCCGGCCCACCCCGGCCTGGTCGTGACCCGCACCTTCTCCAAGACCTGGGCCATGGCCGGGGCGCGCCTCGGGTACCTGATCGCCGATCCCGAGGTGGTGCGGGCCTGCGAGGCGGTGGTCCTGCCCTACCACCTCTCGGCCCAGACGCAGCTGGCCGGCCTCCTGGCGCTCGACTTCACCGACGAGATGGAGGCCCGGGTGGCGATCATCGCCGAGGAGCGGGGCAGGGTGGAGGCCGCGTTGGGGGAGCTGCCGGTGGAACGCTGGCCGTCCGATGCCAACTTCATCCTCTTCCGTCCCCTGAGCCGGGCGGCCGATCAGGTGTGGCTCGGGCTGCTGGACCGCTCGGTCCTCGTCCGCAACTGCGCCAGCTGGGACGGGCTCGATGGCTGCCTGCGGGTCACCATCGGGCGGCCGGACGAGAACGACCGCTTCCTGACCGCTCTGGAGGAGTGCCTGCGATGAACGATGTCATCAGCGAACTTCCCGCCCGACGTGCCAGCAGGGAGCGCACGACCAAGGAGACCACGATCGAGGCGACGCTGGCGGTGGACGGGTCGGGGAGCGTCGACGTCTCCACCGGGCTCCCCTTCTTCGACCACATGGTCGAGCAGCTCGGTCGCCACGCCTCGTTCGACCTGATGGTGCACGCCCAGGGCGACCTGCAGGTGGACGCACACCACACCGTCGAGGACGTGGGCATCGTGCTCGGCGCCTGCCTGGCCGAGGCGCTGGGTGACAAGCGGGGCATTCGCCGTTTTGCCTCCATGGCGCTCCCCCTCGATGAGGCCCTGATTGAGGTCGCCCTCGATCTCTCCGGGCGTCCCTTCCTGGCCTACGACGTCGAGTTCGCGCCCGACGCGGCCGGCCTGGGCACGCCACCCTTCGACCCGCAGCTGGCCGAGGAGTTCTGGCGGGCCTTCGCCACCGCCGGCAACCTGACCCTGCACATCCGGCGCCGGGAGGGCAAGAACACCCACCACATGCTCGAGGCCGGGTTCAAGGGGGTGGCGCGGTGCCTGCGCGACGCGGTCCGGGTCGAGGGCGGGGGGATCCCGTCGACCAAGGGGAGCCTGTGAGGCGGTGAGCGGATCCGGGCCGAGGATCGCCGTCCTCGACTATGGCATCGGGAACCTCCGGTCGGCCGAGAAGGCCCTGCAGCATGTCGGCGCGGCGGCGCGCCTCGTCTCCGATCCGGCCGAGGTCGAAGCGGCCGACGCGGTGGTCCTCCCCGGAGTGGGCGCGTTCGGAGCGTGTGCGAGGGCCCTGCGCGACAGCGGGCTCGAGGCGGTGGCCCGCGCCGCCATTGAGGCGGGCGTGCCCTTCTTCGGCGTGTGCATCGGGTTCCAGCTCCTCTACGAGGGCTCCGACGAGAGCCCCGAGGCGCCCGGGTTGGGTGTCCTCGCCGGCCGGGTCGGCCTGCTGGGGCCCACCGTCAAGCACCCGCAGATGCAGTGGAACCAGCTGCTCCGCACCGGCGACACCAGTCTCGGTCCCGATCCGCTGCGGGGGCTGGGGGAGGCCCCCTGGGTCTACTTCGTCCACTCCTACGCCCCGCCGGTGGGCGCCGAGACGGTGGCGGTGTGCGACTACGGCGGGCCGGTGGCCGCCCTGGTGGCCCGCGGCGACCTGTGGGGGGCGCAGTTCCACCCCGAGAAGTCCGGGCGGAGCGGCCTGGCTCTGCTCTCGAACTTCGTGGCGCTGGCCGCGTGATGGACCTGTACCCGGCGATCGATCTGCGCGACGGGGGAGCCGTGCGGCTTACCCAGGGCGACTTCGACCGCGAGGCGCGCTACGGGGACCCGCTGCAGCTGGCGGCGCGGTTCATGGAGGGCGGGGCCCGGTGGATCCACGTCGTCGACCTCAACGCGGCACGCACCGGTGTGCCCCACGAGCGCGCCCTGCTGGCCAAGATCGTCGCCCTGGTCACGCCGGCCGGCGTCCGGGTGCAGGCCGGTGGGGGCATCCGCAGCGAGGACGACGTGGCGGCCGTCCTGGACCTCGGGGTGGCCCGCGTCGTGCTGGGCACCGCCGCCATGGCGGACCCGGAGCTGGCCACCCGCTGCGCCCGGCGCTGGCCCGGCCGGGTGGCCGTGGGCCTGGACTACGGGCCCGGCACCGGGCCGGCCGGCGACACCGCCATCGGCCCGCTCAAGGGCCAGGGCTGGGCCGTCACCTCGCCCGTCACCATCCCGGCGCTGCTCGAGCGCTGGGCGGGCGAGCCCCTCGGGGCGGTCGTGGCCACGTCCATCGCCCGGGACGGGATGCTCGGCGGTAGTGACCTCGTGGGCCTCCGGGCCCTGCTGGAGCTGGCCGCGGTGAGCTCGCTGCCGGTCATCGCCTCGGGCGGGGTGGGGTCGCTGCACGATCTGCGGGACCTGGCTGCGCTGGACGGGCTCGCCGGGGTCATCGTGGGCAAGGCGTTGGTCGAGGGTCGGTTCGGGGTGGAGGAGGCCGTCGCCGCGTGCGCAGCGTCCGGCTGATCCCCTGCCTCGATGTCACCGCTGGCCGCGTCGTCAAGGGCGTGCAGTTCGTCGACCTCACCGACGAGGGCGACCCGGTGGAGCTGGCCGCCCGCTACGACGAGGAGGGGGCGGACGAGCTCACCTTCCTCGACATCACCGCCTCGTCGGACGGCCGCGACACCATGGTGTCGGTGGTCGCCCGCACGGCTGAGCAGGTGTTCATCCCCCTCACGGTGGGCGGCGGCGTGCGGGAGACCGAGGACGCCCGCCGCCTGCTGCGGGCGGGAGCCGACAAGGTGGCGGTGAACAGCGCCGCCGTGGAGCGCCCGGCGCTGGTGCGCGAGATCGCCGACGAGTTCGGGACACAGTGCGCCGTGGTGGCCATCGACGCCCGGTCGGTGAGCGGCGGGTCGAGCTGGGAGGTCTACACCCACGGCGGCCGCCGACCGACCGGCCTCCACGCCGTGGCCTGGGCCGTGAGCTGCGCCGCCCAGGGCGCCGGGGAGATCCTGCTGACCTCCATGGACCGGGACGGGACCCGTGACGGGTTCGATCTCGAGCTGATCCGGGCGGTGGTCGGCTCGGTGGACATCCCCGTGGTGGCGTCGGGCGGGGTGGGAACGCTGCAGCATCTCGTGGAGGGGGCATCGCTGGGCGGGGCGGATGCCGTGCTGGCTGCGTCCATCTTCCACCGCCGGGAGTTCACGGTGGGCGAGGCCAAGGCCTACATGGCGGCCCACGGGGTGATCGTCCGCCCGGCCTGACATCGTGCGGTACCGTGCGAGGGTGCCCACAACGACGAAAACGGCGGACCCGCCACCCCCGATCGACGAGATGCAGCCGATCTCGGTCCTCTTCGATCGGGTCCTGGTCCAGATGGCCCAGAGCGAGGGTGAGCGCCGCTCCCGGGCGGGCATCCTGATCCCGGCCACGGCCCAGATCTCGCGTCGCCTCAGCTGGGCGGTGGCGGTAGCCGTCGGCCCCCACGTACGTACGGTCAAGGTGGGCGACACCGTCCTGTTCAATCCCGAGGACCGCTTCGAGGTGGAGCTGCACGGCGAGGAGTACGTCATCTTGCGAGAGCGCGACATCCACGCCATCGCGTCGAAGCGCAACGACAGCGGGACCGGCCTGTATCTATGAGCGAGCCTGGCATCCCCCTGGCGGTGGACGAGGAGCTCGTCAGCGCGGTGGACTTCGCCAAGAGCGCGGACGGCCTCGTGCCGGCCATCGTGCAGGACGCCACGGACGGGACGGTGCTGACCGTGGCGTACATGGACGCCGAGGCGCTGCGGCGGACCCTGGACTCGGGCCGGTCGTGGTTCTACAGCCGCAGCCGCAAGGAGTACTGGCAGAAGGGCGAGACGTCGGGGGACCGCCAGTACGTGCGCGAGGTGCGCATCGACTGTGACGGCGACGCGCTCGTGGTCCTGGTCGACCAGCACGGGCGCGGGGCGTGCCACACCGGCGAGCGGAGCTGCTTCTACCGCACCATCGGATCGGGACCCGGCGTACCGGCACCGTGATCCGTTGCTGACCTTCCGCCCCGATCCCGTCGAGTTCGTCGCCCTGGCCAAGGAGCACGCCATCGTGCCGGTGTGGTGCGAGGTGGTGGCCGACACCCTGACCCCGGTGTCCGCCTTCGCCAACGTGGTCGGCGACGGGGAGGGCTTTCTCTTCGAGTCGGTCGAGGGTGGCGAGCGCTGGGGCCGCTACTCCTTCGTGGGCCGGCGCCCGCTGGCCACGCTCACCGCGCGGGGGAACTCGGTGACCGCCACCGGCCGGCTGGAGCTGGGCTCGTCGGATCAGGGGATCCTGGCGGCCGTCGACGCCCTGCTCTCCCGTTTCCGGTCGCCGACCCTCGAGGGGGTCCCGCCCCTGCACGGCGGCCTGGTGGGCTATCTCGGCTACGACGTGGTGCGCGAGATCGAGCGCCTGCCCGACGTGCCGCCCGACGACCTGGGCCATCCCGACGCCGCGCTGGTGGTGATCGGCCAGTTCGCCGTCTTCGACCACTGGCGCCAGCGCATCGACCTCATCGACAACGTCCTGGTCCCCGACCCCGAGGTGGCCACCGCCACCGAGCTCGGGGCGGCCTACGAGGCCGCCTGCGCCCGGCTGGAGGAGCTGGCCGACGACTGCGCCCGCACCCGGCCGGCCGCCATGGTGCCGGCGCCCCGCCCGGGCATCGAGGCCGCCGAGGCCAGCCGCACCATGAGCTCGGAGCAGTACCGGGCGGCCATCGACATCGCCAAGGAGTACATCACGGCGGGCGACATCTTCCAGGTCGTGCTGTCCCAGCGCTACGACCTCGAGCTGGGCGCGGACCCGTTCGACGTGTATCGAGCCCTGCGGCTGCTCAACCCCAGCCCGTACCTCTACTTCCTGCGCTTCCCCGAGGTGACCGTGGTGGGTGCGTCGCCCGAGCCCATGGTGCGCCTGCGCGACGGCATCGTCACCTCGCGGCCGATCGCCGGCTCGCGCCCGCGGGGCGAGACCGAGCAGCACGACCGTTTCTTGGAGGGGGAGCTGTCCGAGGACCCCAAGGAGCTGGCCGAGCACATCATGCTGGTCGACCTGGCCCGCAACGACGTCGGCCGGGTCGTCCGCTTCGGCACCGAGAAGGTGGACGAGCTGATGACCATCGAGCGCTACAGCCACATCATGCACATCACCTCGCAGGTCTCGGGGGAGCTGGCCGAGGACAAGGGGCCGATCGACGTGCTGCGGGCCACCCTCCCGGCCGGCACGCTCTCGGGCGCGCCCAAGGTGCGGGCCATGGAGATCATCGACGAGCTGGAGCCCACCAAGCGCGGGGTCTACGGGGGCGTGGTGGGCTACATCGACTTCTCGGGCAACATCGACACCGCCATCGCCATCCGGACCATGGTGGTCTCGCCCGACGGCCGGGCCAGCGTGCAGGCCGGTGCGGGGATCGTGGCCGACAGCGACCCGGCGGCCGAGGACCGCGAGTGCCAGCAAAAGTCGCAGGCCCTGCTGGTGGCCGTGACCGCGGCGCGGGTCATGACCTCGGCCCGAACGGCGGGCCAGGCATGAGCGCGGACCAGGGGGCGGCGGACCAGGTGGCGGCCCTCCGGCAGGGGGCCGGCGCCAGGCTCCTCGGGCGCGACGTCTTCGCCGTGCGCGGGGACGACGCCGAGGCCTACCTCCAGGGCCAGCTGAGCCAGGACATCGTGGGGCTGGCCGTCGGGGACACCACGGACTCCCTCCTGCTGCAACCCGACGGGAAGCTGAGCACCCTGCTGCGGGTCACCCGCTCGGAGCCGCAGGGCTTCGTGCTCGATACGGACGCAGGCTTCGGCGACGCCATGGTGGCCCGGCTCAAGAAGTTCCTCCTCCGCTCCAAGGTGGAGGTCGAGCGCCTGGAGTGGCGGTGCCTGGCGCTGCGGGGGAGCGGGGTGGACCGGGCGCTGGCCGGAGCCGTGGCCGGGACCGCGGATACTGCTGTTGCCGTTCGAGTGGAACGGGTGGAGCGGGATCGATCTGCTCGGGCCCCGGGAGGCCGTCGTCGATCCGGCCAGCGGGACCCTCCCGGAGGGAGTCGTCTTCTGCACCGCGGAGGCCTTCGAGGCCTGTCGCATCGCATCGGGCATCCCGGCCATGGGGAGCGAGCTCACCGACCGGACGATCGCCGCCGAGGCGGGGTTGGTGGAGCGGACGGTCAGCTTCACCAAGGGCTGTTACACCGGCCAGGAGCTCGTGGCCCGCCTGGAGGCGCGGGGCACCAACGTCCCGCGCCGCCTGGTCGGCGTGGTCGGCGGCTCGGATCCCGAGGGGGAGAGGCTGGCGTTCGGGATGACCCTGCATGCCGCCTCGGCGGCCGGGGCCCCGGCGCCCGGAGCGGACGACGTGGCGGCGGACAAGGTGGTCGGCACCGTGACCTCGGCCGCCTGGAGCCCCGAACTGGAGGCGTGGGCGGCCCTGGCCTATGTGCATCGCAGCGTGCCGTCGCCGGGCCCGGTGCGGGTGAGGTCGGGCGACGGCGTGGGCGTGGCCCAGCCGGCGCAGGTGGCCCCGCTGCCCCTGGTCGATCTCGTGCCCCCCGGCTGAGGATCGTGCCCTCCCGTCCCGTCGTGCTGCTCGCCGGGGGGACCGCCTACTCCCTGGTTGTCGCGGCCACGACGCCGTTCACCCTGGCCGCCGACGTCCTGACGGGCTTGGTCGTCGTGGCCATGGCCGTGCTGGTGATCGCCAGCTGGCCGCTGCGCACCCGGACGGTCCGGTCCCGGCCGAGCCCCGGTGCCCGCGGCGCCCACCCCTACCGCCCCTGGATCGTGCTGTTCGCCGTCTTCACGCTGTGGGAGCTGGTCAACTACGCCCACGGGTCCCGTGCGGCGCATCCGACCTTCAGCTCCATCACCGACGCCGTCAACCGCTTCTACCTGCTCAAAGCCGCCCTCTTCTTGGGGTGGCTGGTCTTCGGCTTGAGCATCCTGCGCCAGGGGGCGGGCCGCGGCCGGTTCGCCGCTCGCCGCAGCGAGACCGGTCGGCACGCCGGCCAGAGGGGGGAGCCATGAGCAGCTCCACGCTCTCTTATGTGGTGTGGACGCTCATCCTCGCCTACGCCCTGGTCCTGTGGGGACTCTCCTATCTCCGGCCCAGAACCGTCGCCCATCCCTCGCAGGTCGTGGGGAAGCTGGCCACGCACCCCGTGGCGCGGGTGGTGCTCGTCCTCGGCTTCATGTGGCTGGGCTGGCACACCTTCGCCCGCTGAGCGTTACGTACGGGTGAGGGCCACGACCGGGATGGTGCGCGTCGTCTTCTCCTCGTACTCGGCGAAGTTCGGCATGAGCTCCTTCTGGCGCTCCCAGATCCGGTCGCGCTCGGCCCCGGTGACCGGCGTGGCCCGGGCGGCGTAGCGATCGGAGCCGAACTCGACCTCCACCTCGGGGTTGGCCACCACGTTGTGGTACCAGTCGGGATTGGTGGGCGCGCCGGCCTTGGAGGCGAAGACGTAGATCGTCCCGTCGTCCTGAGGCTGGCCGGCCAGCGGGTTGATCCGGGTCTTGCCCGTCTTGGCGCCCTTGGTGGTCAGCAGGACGATGGGAGCCCCCTCGAAACCGCCGCCCACCTTGCCGCCGTTGGCCCGGAACTCGTCGATGATGGCCTGGTTGAAGTCGCGCATTTCGCTCATGGCCAGAGCGTAGGCGGTCGACCAGCAGGTCGACACGGCCCCGCTACGCTGGGTCGTCATGCCCTCCTACCTGGTGGACATCCTCGCCTCGCACCGGGCCCGCGCCCGTGTCGACCGCCGGGACCCCGACGAGCTGGTGGCGCAGGCGACGCAGGCCGAGCGGGCCGGGACCCTGCCGCCGCCCCGCGACTTCGCCGGCGCGCTGGGGGGTGGAGAGGGACTCTCGTGCATCGCCGAGATCAAGCGCCGCTCGCCCTCGGCGGGGGACCTCGACCCGGGCCTCCTGGCCGACCTGGTGGCCAAGGAGTACGCCGCCGGGGGGGCGTCCTGCCTCTCGGTCCTCACCGATCGGGAGTTCTTCGGTGGGTCGGTGGACGACCTGCGCACGGCGCGCCAGGCGTGCGGGCTCCCGGTGCTGCGCAAGGACTTCACCGTGGCGGAGGTCGACGTGGTCGACGCCCGCCTCATGGGGGCCGACGCCGTGCTGCTGATCGCCGCCGCACTCGACGATGACGAGCTGCGCCGGTTCGGGGCCCGCGCCGGCGCACTGGGCCTGGCCGCCCTGGTCGAGGTGCACGACGAGGAGGAGCTCGACCGCGCCCTGGCCGCCGGCGCGCGCCTGGTGGGGGTCAATCAGCGGGATCTGCGCACCTTCGCCGTCGACCACGACCGCGGCGCCGCGCTGGCGGCGCGCATCCCGCGCGGCGTGGTGGCGGTGGCCGAGTCGGGGATCCGGGATGGCGACGACGCCCGCCGGTTGGCCGACGCCGGCTACGACGCCATCTTGGTGGGCGAGACGCTGGTGCGGGCGGCCGATCGGGCCGCCGCGCTGCGGGCCCTCACCGGCTATTCGATCGGGCACCGCTCGGTGGACGGGCACCGGTGAACGAGGACCTCTTCGTCAAGATCTGCGGCATCACCTCGGAGGCGGACGCGCTGCTGTGCGTCAGCTTCGGCGCCGATGCCGTCGGCTTCATCTTCGCCCCGTCGGTGCGCCAGATCACGGCGCAGACGGCCAGCGACATCGCCAAGCGGCTGCCGCCGGAAATCCTCACCGTCGGGGTCTTCCGTGACGAGGCGCCGCAGCGGGTGGTGCAGGTGGTCCAGCGCGCCGGTCTCGGCGCCGCCCAGCTCCACGGGCACGAGTCGGCGCAGACGACGGCCTGGGTGCGGGCGCGTCTGCCCATGGTGATCAAGGCGTTTCCCGCCGGGGACCGCACGGTCACCCGGTTCGCCGAGTTCGGCGCCGACTTCCTGCTGATCGACGGCGACAACCCCGGGTCGGGGGAGGTCTTCGACTGGAGGCTGGCCGAGGGGGTGGCCGACCCCAGCCGGCTCATCGTCTCGGGCGGGCTCACCCCGGGCAACGTCGCCCAGGCCGTGGCCCACCTGCGGCCCGCGGGGGTCGACGTCTCCTCGGGGGTCGAGTCGACGCCGGGGCGCAAGGACCCGCTCAAAGTGCGTGACTTCATCGTCAACGCCCGCGCCGCGGAGACCGACGCCGAGGCGCGGGACTCGCTGCCCGGGGGGCCGGGCCCCGACGAGCCCTACGACTGGCGGGACGCGTGACATGAGCCTGATGGCAGAGCCCGGGCCCGACGGCCGGTTCGGCGAGTTCGGGGGCCGGTTCGTCCCCGAGTCGCTGATGCCGGCCTGCCTCGACCTCGAAGCGGCCTTCGCCGAGGCCTGGGCCGATCCGGAGTTCCATCGCGAGCTCGACGACCTGCTGCGCCACTACGGCGGCCGCCCCACCCCGGTGACCGAGTGCCGGCGCCTGTCGGAGCGGCTCGGGGTGCGGGTGCTGCTCAAGCGGGAGGACCTGGCCCACACCGGCTCCCACAAGCTGAACAACGTGGTGGGGCAGGCGCTCCTCACCCGCCGCATGGGCAAGCGGCGGATCATCGCCGAGACCGGAGCGGGCCAGCACGGGGTGGCCTCGGCCACGGCGGCGGCCCTGTTCGGCCTGGAGTGCACGGTCTTCATGGGAGAGGTGGACACCGTGCGCCAGGAGCTGAATGTCTTCCGCATGGAGCTGCTGGGGGCCGAGGTCCGACCGGTGCGCTCGGGCAGCCGGACCCTGAAGGACGCGGTGAACGAGGCCATGCGCGAGTGGGTGGCCACGGTGGATCACACCCACTACTGCCTGGGCTCGGTGATGGGGCCGCACCCGTTCCCCTACATGGTGCGCCAGCTGCAACGGGTGGTGGGCGACGAAGCGCACCGGCAGAGCCGGGAGATCCTCGACGGCGCCGACCCCGATGTGGTCGTGGCCTGCATCGGCGGGGGCTCGAACGCCGCCGGCACGTTCGCCGGCTTCGTCGATACCGAGGCCCGCCTGGTCGGTGTCGAGGCGGCAGGTGGCGCCGCCGTCACCAACGGGATCCCCGGCGTGCTGCACGGCATGCACTCGCGCCTGCTGCAGGACGAGGTCGGTCAGATCATGGAGGCGGAGTCGATCTCGGCCGGTCTCGACTACCCCGGCCTCGGGCCCGAGCACGCCCACCTGGCGGCCATCGGCCGGGCGGAGTACACCACGGCGGGCGACGCCGAGGTGCTCGAGGCGTTCCGGCTCCTCAGCCACACCGAGGGCATCATCCCCGCCCTCGAGTCGGCCCACGCCGTGGCCTGGGTCGCCCGGGTGGCGGGCACCGCCGCGCTGCCCGAGGGCTCGACCGTGCTGATCACGCTCTCCGGGCGGGGTGACAAGGACGTGGCCCAGGTGCGCGAGATCTTCGGCTCGGGCCGACCAGGCCGGCCGTGCTTGAGAGGTCGCTGCGGGCGCAGCGGGGGCGCGGCCGCAAGCTCTTGATCCCCTACCTCATGGGGGGCATGACGGAGGACTGGGGTCAGACGCTGGCCGCGGTCGTGGCGGCCGGTGCGGACGCCGTCGAGGTGGGGATCCCCTTCTCCGATCCGATGATGGACGGGCCGGTGATCCAAGAGGCGGCGCTGCGGTCGTTGGAGCGGGGGACGGTGCCCGACGAGGTGCTCGACGGGATCGCCCGGGCGGAGGTCACGGTGCCGGTGGCGATGATGACGTACTACAACATCGTCTACCGGGCCGGGCACAAGCGCATGGCGCACTCCCTGGCCGAGGCCGGGGTGAGCGGGGCGATCATCCCCGATCTGTCGCTCGAGGAGGTCGGCCCGTGGGCCGAGGAGGCAGACGCCGCCGGGGTGGCGACGGTGCTGCTGGTGGCGCCGTCGAGTCCCGAGGCGCGGGTCGAGCGGATCTGCGCGCGGGCACGCGGTTTCGTCTACGCGGTGGCCCGCATGGGGGTGACGGGGGAGCGGGCCGACGTGGGCGACGAGGCGCGGCCGCTGGTCGAACGGATCCGCCGCCACACCGACATGCCGGTCTGCGTCGGTGTGGGGGTGTCGACCCCCGGGCAGGCGGCCGAGGTCTGCGAGGTGGCCGACGGCGTGGTGGTGGGCTCGGCCCTGGTGCGGCGGCTGCTCGAGGGCGCCGGCCCCGAGGGGGCGGCCGAGTTCATCGGCTCGCTCCGCCGCGCCATTGATTAGAACACGATCTCCTTGGTCCAGCGCTCGGCGAGGGCGCCGTCGCCGATGACCTCGACGTCCTGTGCCGGGACCCGGTTGAGGCACCAGAGATAGACCGGCGAGGCCGGCCCCCTGATCGCCACGTCCGCCTTGCCGTGGGCCCGGTCGACGGAGACGGCGCCCTCCGGTCCCAGCTGGACCATCCACTCACCCTCGGCATCCGTGCAGTGGAAGTGGAACGACTGGCCGGACCAGTCCTCGGCGTGCGCCTTTATCTGGCGCGGCACCATGACGGTCAGGAACTCGTCGATGCCATCGCTGGCCAGCACCTGATCGATGGGTTCGGGGCGGTCGACCGCCCGTTGGGCGTCCCAGGCGTGGACGGCGCTCTCCAGAGCCTGGCGCCGGAACCAGAAGACCGGGGTGCGGGGCAGGCCGAAGGTCCAGCAGTTGGAGGAGGGGTCGCAGCCCTCCAGTGCATCGATCACCTGGTGGGACCGCTCCTCGGCCCAGGCCAGGAGCTGGTCGCCGTGGCAGCCCTCGGGGACGCCCGGGTAGTCGGCCCGGGCCCCCGTGCGGACGATGGCCGCGGCCCAGCCCCATGTCCCGCCGGCGTGGCCGACGAGGTCGGCGACCCTCCACCCCGGGCAGCTCGGCACGGGGGCGTCGAGGTCGAGGCGCGCCGCCTGGAGGAGCGCACGGGAACGGTCCCGGATGGCACTGAGGTACGCGCCGTTCTCCATGCGCAGCACACTAGACCTCTCAACTGGCGACCGGACCGGCGATTCGACTGGGCCCCGGGCAGGCGGAGAGAATCGCGCGACGTGAACCGCTTCTACGACGCGTTGGGTCGCGGGGTTGTCCGCTGGTCACCCGGGGACTGGTGCCTCCGTCGGGATCGGGTATCCCGGCCGCGGCCTACCTCGACTACCTCACCACCGCCCGCTTCGTCAGCGCCGACGGCCACACCGTGCAGTGGGAGGTGGGGTTGCGGGCCGGGACGCCGGGGAGCACCGCCGCCATCGACGAGGTGCCGGGCCTGCGCGCCCTGATCGCCCGGGTGGCCCACGACGCAGGGGCCGACAAGAGCGGACTGGCCGGTGAGGCGCCCGCCCTCTGCGACGTGAGCCACATCTCCGACGGCGACGTGGGCAAGATCGTCCCCATCGCCATCGTGGCCATCGGCCTCGTCCTGGCCCTGGTGCTGCGCAGCCTGGTCGCCCCCCTCTACCTGATCCTGAGCGTGGTCCTCTCGTACCTGGCGTCGCTGGGCATCTCCGTGGTCATCTTCATGAAGATCGGCGGCCAGGAGGGCATCGTCTTCCTCCTCCCGTTCTTGATGTTCATCTTCCTCCTGGCCCTCGGGGAGGACTACAACATTCTGGTCATGACCCGAATCAGTGCGCCGGGCGGTCGTGCGCTCCGTCGGCGCCACCGGACCGACGGTCACCTCGGCCGGGGGTGGTCCTCGCCGGAACGTTCGTCGTCCGGGCCGTCGTCGGTGGGTCCGGTCCGGGCAACAGTGAGATCCGGGTCATCGGGGTGGGGCTGGCGGTGGGGATACTGCTCGACACGTTCGTCGTGCGGACGGTGCTGGTCCCTGCCACCGTCGAGCTTCTGGGCCGCTGGAACTGGTGGCCGTCACGGATGAGCCGGCGGGCCGGCGCTCCGCTTTCGCCCGGTCCACCGGAGGGCTAGGTTGCTGCCTGGGCCACCGAGGCCGTCCGCCACCGAAGCCAGGAGGGCGCCATGATCGGCGACAAGGAGAAGACCTTCACCGGCAAGGGGACCGATCTGGGCGCGCTGCAGTCGCACATCGAGGACTACCTCAAGAAGGAGGGCTTCACCGTCCAGACCTCGGCGACGAACGGGCAGGGCAGCGTGGTGCAGGCCAAGAAGGGCGGCTTCCTGCGGGGGATTGTCGACGCCGATCGGGCGCTGACCATCACCATCACCGGGCAGCCGGCGGAGTTCACCGTCCGGGTGGGCGTCGGCAAGTGGGTCCAGAACCTCGGGGTGGCGGCCGTCGAGACCCTGCTCATCTCCGGGCTGTTCCTCGTGGTGGACGTGGCTGAGTCGGCCTGGAACATCGAGATAGAGGACAAGTTGGTCAAGGACTTCACCACCTTCATCGGCTGAGCACGAGGCGACCATGGCAGAGAGCACAGAGAGGACAGGGAGCACGCAGACCACGCAGATCACGCTCGGGGTCGACACCCGCTGCAGCGACGGGCCCTGTGGCACGGTGATCCGGGTCGTCGTCGATCCGGTCGCCCGGACCGTCACCCACGTCGTCGTCGAACCCAAGCACCGCGAGGGGTTCGGCCGGCTCGTCCCCCTCGACCTCGTGGAGGCCCGCGCCGACGAGGTCACCCTCGGCTGCACGACCGAGCAGTTCGAGAAGTTCGAGATGGCCGAGGAGACGACCTTCTTACCCAACGACCCGAACTACCTGGCCCAGGGTGAGGTGTACGCCGTCCCCCTCTTCGGGATGGGCACCCCCAACGTGCCGCCCCCGATCACCACCGACGTCCTGCCGCTGGGCGAGGTCGGGGTGCGTCGCAACGAGCAGGTGCACGCCACCGACGGCGAGATCGGCCGGGTGCGCGGGGTCCTCATCGAGCACGACAGCCGTCGCGTGACCCACGTGCTCCTCCAGGAGGGTCATCTGTGGGGCCGCAAGCAGGTGGCGATCCCCATCGGGGCGGTGACCGGGATCGAGTACGGCATCCGCCTCAACATGACCAAGCAGGAGGTGCAGGACCTCCCCGCGGTGCACGTGGGTTAGGTCGGGGGGAGCAGGATCAGGCAGCCGTTGTGGCCGCCAAAGCCGAAGGAGTTCGACAGGACGGCCGAGGGCTCCCAGGGGAGCGGCTCGCCGTGGACCACGCGCAGGTTGATCTCGGGGTCGGGTTCCTCGTAGCCGGCCGTCGGGGGGATGAGCCCGTGGTGGATGGTGAGGGCCGAGGCCACGGCCTCGATGGCCCCGGCGGCGCCCAGCCCGTGTCCCGTCACCCCCTTGGTCGAGGTGACCAGCGGGCCAGGCTCGCCGAACACCTTGTTGATGGCCCGGGACTCGGCCAGGTCGTTGAGCGGGGTCGACGTCCCGTGGGCGTTGATGTGCCCGACCGCCGAGGTGGGGATGCCGGCGTCGGAGAGGGCCAGCTCCATGCAGGCCACGGCGCCGGCACCGTCGGGGTGGGGAGCGGTGATGTGGTAGGCGTCGGCCGTGCTGGCCGATCCGGCCAGTTCGGCGTAGATGGTGGCGCCACGCGCCACGGCGCGGTCCCAGTCCTCGAGGACCAGGGCGGCGGATCCCTCGGTCATGACGAAGCCGTCCCGGCGCGCGTCGAAGGGGCGGGAGTGGCCCGAGGTGGACAGGGCGGTCATGTTGGCGAACGCCGCCACCGCCACCGGGTGCAGGCTGGCCTCGGCGCCCCCGCCCACGACCACGTCGCACCGGCCCGAGGCGATCAGGCGCCCCGCCGCGGCGATGGCGTGGGTCCCGGCGGCGCACGCCGTCACGATGACCTCCGAGGGGCCCTGCCATCCGAGGCGCATGGAGATGCCCGCCGCCCCGGCGTTGGCCATCATCATGGGGACCAGGCGGGGCGAGACCCGCCTGGCGCCCCGCTCGTTGTACACCCCGACCTGCTCGGCCAGGGTGTCGAACCCTCCCACTCCCGTGGCGAAGATGACCCCCGAGCGGGCGGGGCTGGCGTCGATGGCGCCGGCGTCCTGCACCGCCAGGTCGGCCGCGGCGATGCTGAACTGGGCGAACCGGTCGACCTGGCGCACCTCCTTGGGGCCGAACCACCGTTCGGGCTCGAACTCGGTCACCGGCCCCCCGACCACGTGGGGGTGGAGCAGGCCGTCCCACAGGGCGTCCACGCCGATGCCGCAACAGGTGACCGCCCCCAACCCGGTGATGGCCACCCGCCGGCCCCGGATCGGGCCGTCGGGGCCCGTCCCGAGCTGCATCAGAGCTTGGAGGAGATCAGGTCGAAGGCCTGTCCGATGGTGGTGACGTCCTCCAGCTCGGTCTCCTCGACCGTGATGTCGAAGGACTCCTCGAGTGCCATGACCAGTTCGACCAGGTCAAGACTGTCCGCGTCGAGATCGTCGGCGAACCTGGCCTCCTTGGTGATCTTGTCCGAGGGCACTTGCAGCACCTCTACGGCGCACTCGCGAAACTTCTCGAACGCTGCGTCGCTGTCCACGATGGCTCCTTGTGTTGTGTGATGTACGTGCAGGTTACAAGCCCATGCCCAGGCCGCCGTCGACGGGCAGCACGACGCCCGTGAGGTAGGCCGCCGCCTCGGAGGCCAAGAAGCCCACCACGGCCGCCACGTCCTCGGCGGAGCCGGTCCGCCCCAGCGGGACCTGCTCGGTCATGGTGGCGAGCCGCTCCTCGCCCAGCGCGGCGGTCATGTCGGTGTCGATCAGGCCGGGCGCCACCACGTTGACCGTGATCTGGCGGCTGCCCACCTCGCGGGCGATGGCCCGCGCCATCCCGACCAGCCCGGCCTTGGAGGCGGCGTAGTTGGCCTGGCCGGGCAGGCCGATGAAGGCGCCCACCGAGGAGAGGAAGATGATGCGGCCGGAATGGAGGCGGAGCATCTTGGCCACCGCCCGTTTGGCCACCCGGAACGACCCGGTCAGGTTGGCCTCTATCACCGTGCTGAAGGCCTCCTCGCTCATGCGCAGCATGAGGCCGTCCCGGGTGATGCCGGCGTTGGCCACCAGGACCTCCACGGGGCCCCAGGTGCTCTCGACGGTGCGGAAGGCCGACTCGACCAGCTCGGCGTCGGTGACGTCGCAGGGCACGGCGAGGAAGCGGGCGGGATCGCACCCCGGAGGGGGTGGAGGTGGGCCGCCCGAGCGGTAGGTGGCGGCCACCTGGTCCCCGTTGGCCAGGAACCAGCGGACACAGGCGGCGCCGATGCCCCGGTTCCCCCCGGTGACCAGGACCACGGCCATCAGGAGTGGTCCGGCACGCGCATCCAGACCAGCGGCTGACCGTCCTGGACCCGCTCGCCGGCGGCGGCCAGCCAGCCGACGACCTGGCCGGAGAAGGGTGTCCGGACCTCGGTGTCGCCCACCCGGCCCACCAGGTCGCCCACGGCGAGCACCGAGACGGCGTCGTCCTCGAGCCCCCCCTCGGTGCCCTCGGTGCCGGGGAGGAGGCCCGCCCCCGGTGCCCGCAACGACTCCTCCGGTGTGAAGACCCCGCTGCCCGGGCTCACCACCACCCGCTCGGAGACGTAGAGGTGCTCGCCCTGGTGGACCGCCGGCTCGGCCTTCCAGGTGCCCGCCTCGGCCACCTGGTCCATCAGCGTGTCCAGGTCGGCCGGCTTGGACACCGCCAGCGACTGGATCTCGGGGAGGCTCCGTTTGGCCAGCCCGCTCAGGACACCGCCGGGTCCGAGCTCGATCAGGGAGGTGAGGCCCAGCCCGGCAAAGGTCTCGAGCGTCTGGCGCCAGCGGACCGGGCTGCACAGCTGGGCCGAGAGCAGGCCGGGCCAGTCGGCGGGGTCGTCGTGCACCCGGGCGTCGACGTTGGCCACGACGCGGACCTCGGGGGTCAGGAAGGTCACCTCGGCCAGCGCCTTGCGCAGCGGGCCGCGTGCTCCCTGCATGAGCGGCGTATGGAAGGCGCCCGAGACGGGGATGGGCATCACCCGGCGGGCACCCATCTGCTTGGCCAGCTCGCTCGCCACGGCGACGGCCTCGTGGGTCCCGGCGATGACCACCTGGCCCGGGGCGTTGTAGTTGGCCACCCAGACGTCGCCCTCGGCTCGCATACAGGCCGCCTCGGCGTCGTCGTCGGAGATGCCCAGGAGGGCGGCCATGGTGCCGGGGGCCTCCTCGCCGGCCCGGGCCATGGCCTCGCCGCGGGCCACGACGAGCTGGATCCCGTGCTCGAAGGTCAGCCCTCCGCTGGCCACCAGCGCGGTGTACTCGCCCAGGCTGTGGCCGGCGCAGGCGGCGGGAGTGAGGCCGAGGCGCTCCACCGCATCGAGGACGACCAGGCTCAAAACGGTGGTCGCCAGCTGGGCGTTGTCGGTCCTGGTCAGCTCCTCAATCGGCGCCTCGAGCAGAAGGTAGGCCAGGTCGCGGCCGGCGGCCTCCGATGCCTCTCCGACGAACTCCCACGAGGGGTGGTCGACCCATGGCCCGCCCATTCCGGACCGCTGCGATCCCTGTCCTGGGAAGGTGAAGACCAACACTGCGTACGACGTCTCCGTTCGTCGGGGGGTGCGAGCCCGTCGGGGGGTGCGAGCCCACTGGGCCAACAGTGTTGCACGCCCCGCTCGCGGATGGTCGGATTTTTGGGGGGTGTCTTCCTACCTGGGGTACGACCACGGGAGATTCCCGGCGGTGCGATCCCGACGCGGCCCTCGCTCGGTCTTTCTCTGCTTATGGAACCCGGCATTTACATAAGCGTCGCTTTTATTACCAATATACAGAAGCTATTGCGGTCCCATGAAAGAGGTTTGAGGTGTAGGCCGGCAGGAGATGAAAAGACTATTCGTGTTTGTCTTCAATGGTGATGTCGTGCTATGTGAACACAAAACGGAAATAGCGAAGCGAATAGAAAGGTAATTGTATGTCCTTGTCAATAGCAGAGATGGAAGGCGAGCTGGCCGAGTTTGTTCCTGCCCGTGAGGTCATGTGTGGTGGCTGCTGCGGCGGCACGAGCTACAGCAACAGCGACAGCAACAACCACCAGAGTTTCGACAATGACCCTGGTGCCGGTAATGACAGCAACGGATTCGCCAACGGCGCCTTCAGCCCGAGCGATGACACTAACAACGGCTGCATCCAGGTTAACTTGTAATCGTTAATTGGTAAATCAAGCGCTGATGCACTTCGAGTTTTCGGCCCTCTCGATAGTGGGCGAACTACAGGGTAATCAGCGAGTCTGCACGAGGCCACGCGGGGACTGGCGGCTGGCATTGCTTTGCCGGTCCCCGCTGGTGCTCGTGGGGAATGACTGAGTTATTGAAATGACTGGGTTATTGGACCAACGACCTGCGCTCTCCGAGGGGGGGGCGAAGGCGGCAGGGGTGGCGGGGGCTGCGGGAGCAGAAGCGGAGGCATCTCCCCCTCAAGAGTGGCGCCTCGCCTCCGGGCTGGAGCTGGTGGGGGAGTTCGAAAGTTCCGCACTGGCAGAGCGGCCGTGTCTGGTCAGGCGCCAGGACGGCCAGGTCATCCAGCTCTCCCCTTTGGTGTACGCCATCGCCTCCTGCCTCGACGGCGGGGCAGCAACTCTGGACGAGATCTCCGCGGCCGCCAGTGCCCGAACCGGGCGTTCGATCAGCCGGGAGAACGTCGAGTACCTCATTGAGAAGAAGCTTGTGCCGCTCGGGGTGGTCGGGACCGGCGCCACGGATGCCACGCCGGGCGCGAAGCTGCCTCGGTCGAGGGCGCTGCTCGCCCTGCGTTTTCGGACGCGGGTCGTGCCCGAACGGGTGCATCGGCACCTGTCGACCACACTCCGCCCGCTGTTTCGCCTGCCGGTCGTCGTCCTTGTCCTCTGCGCGCTGATCTCCTTCGACATCGCCATTGCGCTGGGCGGGATCGGGCCCGGTGCGGCCGCGCGGGATCTGGCCAGCCACCCCGCCCTTCTCCTGCTCGTCACCGCCCTCTTGTTCGCCTCGGCGGCCATCCACGAACTCGGGCACGCCACTGCCACCCGCTACGGCGGAGCCACCCCGGGCGTCATGGGCGTCGGCGTCTACCTCGTGTGGCCCGTCTTCTACACCGACGTGTCGGACGCGTACCGTCTCGACCGGAGGTCCCGGCTGCGCGTCGACCTGGGCGGTGTCTACTTCAACGCCCTCGTTATCGCCACCTGTTCTGGGATCTACCTGGCCACCCACTATCTCCCGCTGTTGGTCTTCGTCGTCGTCGCCCAACTTCAGGCGCTCTACCAGTTCGTTCCCTTCGTGCGAATGGACGGGTACTGGATCTTGAGCGACCTCGTCGGCGTCCCGAATCTCTTCGCCTACGTCGCACCCGTTCTCGCTTCCCTTCGCCGCCACAAGGACCCGCGCCACCTGGCTCGTCTGGCCCATGTCCGGCCCTGGGCCCGCCGGATGATCACCGTGTGGGTGGGCCTGACCGTGGCCATTCTCGGCATCAACGCCGCCATCATCGTCGTGACCGGCCCCCGCCTTCTGACGACGGACCTCGTGGCCTTTCACCAACGGGCCGTGGACATTGCCGGCGACTTCACCCGAGGCAACGTCGCCGGCGGCCTCGATGATGTGACGTCGTTGATCCTGCTGGCGATCCCCGCGGCCGGGATCGCCCTCATCGCTGCACTCCTCAGCCTGCGTACCGCCCGAACCGTCAGGAGGTGGTGGCCCGAACGCCGGCTCCAGGCCATCGCCTTGGCCGCAGTCGGACTCGTGGCTCTGGCCGCGTTCGCCTCTGAGTTCGTCCCCAAGGAGATTGCGCGACCGCTCGAGGGTGGAACCGGGGGAAGCTACTGGGACAACACGCCGACCCAGAGTGGGGGAGCCGTCCCACCCGGCGCATCCACGGCTCCCAAGCTGGCGACGATCTCCGGTGGGAGTGAGGCCCTGCGCCACCGGTCGACGCGTCCGGCAGCCGGTGGGGTCGCGACAGCACCCGGACCGTCGATTGACACGACCCCCTCGAGTACCGTCCCCCCTGCTGCGGTACCGTTGCCCCACTCGGGTGGCGCGTCGTCGACAGGCGTGGCCCCTTCCGGTGCCACGGTCACCACGCCCACGGTCAAGACCACGGGCACGACGACGATCACCGTACCCAGCGTGACCACGCCCACGGTCAAGGCCACCGTGACCACCCCGAGCGTCACCACCCCCACCGTGACCACGCCCACGGTGACCACGCCTACCGTCACTACCCCCACCGTCACCACGCCTACCGTGACCGTGCCAACCGTGACCGTCCCAACCGTGACCGTCCCAACCGTGACCGTCCCAACCGTGACCGTCCCGACCGTGACCGTGCCCACCGTGACCATCCCCACGGTCACCACGCCCACCGTGACCATCCCCACGGTCACCACGCCCACCGTGACCATCCCCACGGTCACCACGCCCACGGTCAAGACCACCGTGACCACACCCAGCGTGACCCTGCCTCCCACGTTGCCCTGATCGAGCCCAACCGGGGGTGCTAACACCCGCCGGGATGGGCGGCTACCTACCTCGACGGTGGGTGGGCGGGAGGCCAGACTTCCAGTTGAGATGAGCTCCATCGAGACGAGCCCCACCCCTTGAAATGAGCCCCACGTTCCGGGTTGCCTGGTACCGGTTCCGCACGACCTTTCGCCGCCGGTGGAGCGGCTACCTGGCCATCGTGTTGCTGATCGGCCTGGTGGGAGGCCTGGCCATGGGTGCGGTCGCTGCCGCCCGCCGTACGCAGTCGTCGTTCCCCGTCTACGTGGCCAGCACCAACCCGGCGCAGGTGCAGGCCTTCGACGCCTTCCTCGATCCGAACATCGGCGACAACGTCGGCTACTCGCCGGCGCAGGCCGAGGCCATCGCCCACCTCCCCCACGTGAAGTCGGCCACGACCATCGTGGGCTTCGACGCCAATCTCCAGCCCCTCTCCACGCTCCACGTGCACCAAGCTCCCGGTGAGAAGCCGGTCGTCTTCGAGGGCTCCACCGATGGCGAGTGGGTCCGCCAGGACCGCGTCACGCTCGTCGCCGGGCGACTGGCCAACCCGAACCGGCGCGACGAGGTGGTGATGAACGCCCAGGCCGCCGAGGAGCTGGGGCTGCACATCGGCTCCACGGCGCGCGTCGGCTTCTACTCCGACGCCGAGCTGCTCTCGCCGACCTGCTGTACGGCGAGCACCCCGCTGGCGGCGACGGTGGACCTCCGTCTCGTCGGGATCGTCGTGTTCCCTAACACACTGGTGCAGGACGACGTCGATGCGCTCAACGCGCAGGCGGCGTTCTTCACCCCGGCGTTGACCCGGGAGGTGGAGCATTGCTGCGCCACCTATTCGGGCAGTGCGCTGCAGGCCGACGGCGGCGCGCGCGGCTTGGCCCTGCTCACAAGCGAGGTCGACCGCGCCACGGGGAAAGCGCTGACCGCCGCCGGCGCCGACGAGGGGAGTGGAGGGCCCGCGCTCGCCGTGGCCACGGCCGAGCGATCCATACGGCCCGAGGCCATCGCCCTCGGCGTGTTCGGTGGGATCGCCGGACTGGCCGCGCTCCTCATCGCCCTGCAGTTGATCGGCCGCCAGCTGCGCTCGGGCGCCGACGAGCTCGGCGTGCTCCGCGCCCTCGGCGCCGGGCCGGCCACGACGGTGCTCGACGGGTTGATCGGCATTCTGGCTTCGGTGGTGGTGGGCTCGGTCCTGGCGGTGGTGGTGGCGGTCGGACTGTCCCCGCTCGCCCCCATCGGCCCGGTGCGGCCGGTGTACCCGACGCCCGGGGTGGCCTACGACTGGACGGTGCTCGGTCTCGGTGTCCTGGTGCTCATCGTCGTTCTCGGCGCCCTGTCGGCCGTCCTGGCCTACCGGGCCGCGCCCCACCGGGTGGCGGCCCGCAGCCGGGGGATCGTCGACCGTTCGTCGGCCGTGGTCCAGGCGGCGGCCTCGTCGGGCCTGCCGGCGCCGGCGGTGGCCGGGGTCCGCTTCGCCCTGGAGCCCGGTACCGGGCGCAACGCCGTGCCCGTGCGCTCGGCCATCCTCGGTGCCGTCCTGGCCATCGCCGTGGTGACCGCCACCTTTACCTTCGGATCCAGCCTGGACACCCTCGTCTCGCGACCGGCGCTCTACGGATGGCACTGGAGCTACATGCTGCTGTCGGGCTTCTCGGGCGACGAAGACCTCCCCCAAGCCCAGACGGACCGCCTGCTCAGCCACGATCCGTACGTGTCCAGTTTCACCGGGGTGTACTTCGACACGCTGGAGTTCGACGGCCGCACGGTGCCCGTCCTCGGGGCCGACCCGGGCACCCCGGTGCAGCCGCCACTCCTCTCGGGGAACGGCTTCGAGCGGTCGGACCAGGTGCTCCTCGGGGCGACCACCCTGGCCGAGCTGCACAAGCACGTGGGTGACGTCGTCACCGTGAGCAGCGGCCAAACGCAGACGCGGCTCACCATCGTGGGAACCGCCACGATGCCGGCGATCGGCACGCAGAAGGAGCACCTCGAAATGGGGACCGGTGCCCTGCTCGACTACCGGATCATCCCGGCCACGGCGCGCAACCTCCAGGAGAGCACCGTGCCGGGCCCCAACGCCTACCTCATCCGCATCCGCCACGGAGGCCAACCCCACCCTGGCCGCTCGTTCGCTACGCCGGATCAACGCGACGCTCAGCGCCTCGTCGGACGGCTCGGGCGGCGTCGTCGGTGTGCTGCGGCCCGCCGAGATCGCCAACTACCACTCCATCGGGAGTACGCCGGCGGTGCTCGGCGCCGCCCTGGCCGTCGGGGCGGTCGTCGCCCTCGGCCTCACCCTGCTGGCCTCGGTGCGTCGGCGTCGCCGGGACCTGGCCCTGTTGAAGACCCTCGGGTTCACCCAGCGCCAGCTGGCCGCGGCGGTGGCCTGGCAGTCGACGGTGGCGGTGGGGGTAGGGGCGATCGTCGGGGTGCCGCTGGGGATCGTCGTCGGCCGCATCCTGTGGGACCTGTTCGCCGCGCGACATCCACGCCGTGCCCGCACCGAGCGTTCCGGCCCTGACCGTCGTGCTCACCGCCGTGGTCGCCCTCGTGCTGGCCAACGCCGTGGCCGCCATCCCCGGGCGGATCGCCGCACGGACCCCGACGGCGCTGATCCTGCGCTCCGAGTGAGGGTCGGGCGCAGCCTCAGGCGGGTTGGGCGAGGCTCCGCTCCAGCCAGGCCTTGAGGGACGGTTCCGAATCGGCGCCGATCTTGCGGCCGATTACCTCCTTCCCCCGCAACACGAGGAGGGTCGGGATGCTCTGGACCTCGAAACGACGGGAGAGGTCAGGAGCGTGATCGACGTTCACCTTTACCAGCTTGATCCGGTTGGCGAACTGGCGGGCCAGTGATTCGAGTGCCGGGCTCACCATACGGCAGGGCCCGCACCATTCGGCCCAGAAGTCGACGACGACGGGGATCTTGGCCTGCTCAACCACCTCGCTGAACTCTTCCTCCGTCGCCTCCACGATCCATGGCAACCAGGCGCCGCAGCTGCCGCATTTGGGCACACCGGCTGCGGCCGAAGGCACACGGTTCTTCGTGCCGCAGCTCTCGCAACGAACGAGTTCGTGATGCACCCTCCCATTGTCGCGCCCGCTCGGGCTAACGGCTCGCCGTCTCCGACGCCGTCTCCGATGCCTGCTCCGCCAGCAGGCTCTGTCGGGCCTCGTCGTAGGCGGCGGCCGGGGACTGGTCGACCGCCGCGAGGTGGAGATCGAGGCCGTCGATTGCATCGACGATGATCCCGCTGACGAGGGCGCGCATGGCCGGTTTGTGGTCGGCCGGGACGACGTACCAGGGTGCCCACTGCGTCGAGGTCGCGGTCAGCGCCTCCTCGTAGGCCTGTTTGCCTGGCCAAGGAGATCGCCCGGGGGTGGCGACCGGGCATCGCCCGAGGATAGGCCCTGTGGGCATCGTGGCAGGCCACGAGAGTTGCGCCCCTCACGAAATCATCCGCACGGCGGATTGGCTGCCCGTCGACGGCAGGCAAAGATTTGGCAGTGGCCAGCGCATCGACTTGTATCTGAGCATGGAGCACTTCCTCGAGACCTGGGGTTACCTGGCGGTCTTCGTCCTGAGTTTCATCTCGTCCATGGGCCTGCCGGTCGGCGCGGAGGTGGCCATCATCTACGGCGGGGTGCTGGCCAGCGGCCAGGTCGCCAACGAACCGCACCACCTCAACCTGGCCGGGGTGATCCTGCTGGCCACGCTGGCCGAGGTGTTGGGCTCGATCGCCGGCTATCTGATCGGCTACTTCGGGGGCCGCCCGCTGGTGGACCATCTGGGCCGCTACGTGCTGTTGACCCACAAGGATCTCGACCGGGCCGAACGGTGGTTCGCCCGTCGGGGGGAGCCCTTTGTGCTCTTCGGGCGGTTCATCCCGCTGCTCCGCTCCTTCGTCTCCTTCGCCGCCGGGCTGGGCGAGATGGCCTTTGCCAAGTTCGCCCTGTTCACCGTGGTCGGATGTGCCATCTGGTGCACCGCCCTGACCTGCCTCGGATACAGCCTGGGCTCGAGCTACGAACATGTGCTCAAGGCGTTCAGCTACGCCGGGTACGTGGCCGCGGCACTGTTCGTGGTCGCCGTGGTCGTCCTCTTCGTCCACCGGCTGCGCGTGGTGCGCCGGGAGCGGGAACGGGCATTGCAGGAGGAGCGATGAAGCGAGCGGAATGAACCATTCCGCTTCTGGCCTACACTCACAACGGTGGCAAGGACCGGAACGCGGGCGCCCTATCAGTTGACGTTCGCCGCCCTGGCGGTGGCGGCCATGGCGTTCTGCATCCTGCAGTCCCTGATCATCCCGGCCATCCCCTCGCTGGAGCACTCGTTGCACTCGTCGGCCGACGCCGTGGCCTGGCTGCTCACCGCCTACCTGCTGAGCGCCTCGGTCTGCACGCCGATCCTGGGCCGGGTGGGCGACATGCTGGGCAAGGAGCGGGTGCTGGTGGCCGTGCTGTTGGCGCTCACGGTGGGCACCCTGATCGGCGCCCTGGCCACCACGTTGCCGGTGATGCTGGTGGCCCGGGTCATTCAGGGCACGGGCGGGGCCATCTTCCCGCTGGCCTTCGGCATCATCCGAGATGAGTTCCCCAAGGAGCGGGTGGTGGGTGCCATCGGCATCCTCTCGTCGATCATCGGCATCGGCACCGGCCTCGGCATCGTCTTGGCCGGACCGATCATCGTCAACCTGAACTACCACTGGCTCTTTTGGGGCCCGATGATCCTGTGCGTGGTGGCCACCGTCACCACCATCTTCTTCGTGCCCGAATCCCCCATACGGACCCCCGGCGGCATCAACGCCCCCGGGGCGCTCTTCATGTCCGGTTGGTTGGTGGCCGGCCTGGTCGCCGTCTCCGAGGGCCCCACCATCGGTTGGGGAAGCACCGCGGTGATCGTTCTCTTCGCGCTGGCCGCCGTGTTCGTCGTGTTGTGGGTCCGCTCGGAGAACCGGTCGGACTCTCCCTTGGTGGACATGAAGATGATGCGGATCCCCGAGGTGTGGACGACCAACCTCTGTTCGCTGCTGTTCGGATTCGGCCTCTTCGTGATGTTCACGACGGTGCCGCAGTTCGTCGAGACGCCGGCGCGCTACCACTACGGCTTTGCCGCGTCGGTGACCCAGTCCGGGCTGGACCTCCTGCCCTTCGCCCTGGCCATGCTCCTCATCGCCCCGCTCACCGGTTGGCTGTCGAACGCCCTCGGGGGTCGCCGGGTCCTGTTGGGCGGCTGCCTGTTCGCGGCGTTCGCCTACCTGTCGTTGTCGCTGTGGCATGCCCACACCTGGCAGGTGATGTTGGCCGCCGGGCTGCTGGGTGTGGGGATGGCCCTGGGCTACGCCGCCATGTCCAACCTGGTGGTGCAGGCCGTGCCGCAGTCCCAGACGGCGGTGGCCACCGGGATGAACACCAACATCCGCAACATCGGAGCCGCCGTCGGGGCCGGCGTGGCCACCAGTGTGGTGGTGAGCAGCCTCCTCCCCGACGGGACGCCCTCCGAACACGGGTACATCGTGGCCTTCGCTATCTCCGCCGTCGGCCTCCTGATCGCCGCGGTGACCGCCCTGCTCATCCCCCGGCATCCCCTCCATGTGGTGGATCCCGCCGATCAGGCCAGCGCCATCTCGGCCGGTGCGGCCGCCGTCGTCGGCGCCGCCTCGGGGGTCGAGTGATGACGCCGGCGGCAGGGGCGCAGACGTCACCCCGTCCACTGCGACGGGATGCCGAGTTGAACCGGGAGCGCATCGTCGCGGCGGCACACGACGTCTTTGCCGAGAGCGGCTTCGAGGCCTCCATGGAGCGGGTCGCCCATCGGGCGGGGGTCGGGGTGGGAACGCTCTACCGCCGATTCCCCAACAAGGAGGGCCTGGCCATCGCCATCATGGAGATGGTCAGCGGGCGCACCCGGCAACTGGTCGACGAGGTACTGAGGACCGCCTCGCCGGCCGAGGGCATCTTCGAATTCCTGCGGCAGTGCGTGGCCATGCCCTCGAGCCTGCGCGCCCTGGTCGCCCGTTCGCCGCGTCTGGCGGAGGCCCACCTGGCCATGGTCGAGACCCTCGAAGCGCCGGTCACCACGCTGATCGAGGACGCTCAGGCGGCCGGCTCCCTGCGGGCCGACGTCACCTTCGGCGACATCGCCCTCATCCTGCTCTCGGTGCGAGGGGTCGAGGACCGGTGGGACGCGGGGGAGGTGGATGCCAAGCTGGGCCGGCAGCAGGGCGAGCGCCATCTGCAGCTGCTGATCGACGGGCTACGCGCCACGGACTCCGCGTTGCCCCACCGCCCGCTCTCGCGCGCCCAGCTCGACGAGCTGCTGGTCAGGGAGTGAGCGGAGCGTCCCTCGCCTGGCCCACGCCCACGTCTACGGGAGCAGCGTTGCGGGCAATGCGCTCGCGCCGGCGGAGCCAGATGACGTAGGTCACGATGCCCGGGATGATCGGGAGGACGTACACCATCAACCGCCAGATGAGGTCGGCGGCCAAGGCCCGAGACGAACTCGCGCCGAACGCCGTCATCAGGCTGATGAACGCGGCATCGAGTGTCCCGAGACCTCCCGGCGTAATCGGAATCGCACCCGCCAGCCGGGCGATCGTGTAGGAGGTGAACACCGCGACAAGGGTGACCTGTCCCGCCGTGATGCCCACGGCCCGCACGATGATGAGCACCAGAACGAAGCCCACGAGCTGATTGGCCAGCGTCGTCGCCGTGAGGGGCCAACCTCGCCGGCGAACGATGTGGGCGGTCTGACTCTTGAACTCGGAGAGGGAGCGCTCAATCCGATCCGTTGCCGGTTTTCCAAAGAAGTGCAGTACCCAGTTGACCACACGGTCGGCCAGCCGCCCGAGCCAGTGGGTCCAGGCGGCGAAGCGGAAGACCAACCACGCTGCCACCCCCGCGACGACCATGGCGACCACGCCGGCCACGGCGGCGTCGAGCACCCGCGCCGTCGGGTGAGACGTGATCGCCAGTAGTGCGACGGCCGCGAGGGGTAGGCCGAGCTTCGCGGCGAAGTTCCAGATGCCGGTCGCGATGATGGCGGTGGAGATGTCGATGGCGGAAAAGCCGAAAGAGGAAAACATCTTGTACGTCATGCCGATCGCCACGGCGCCCCCGGCAGGGACCGTATTCGCGATCGCGCCGGTGGTCTCTATTTCGAGGAAGCCGTCCCAGAACCGGAGTCCGGGCAGCGCGGCCTGGTAGGGCCAGACGCCGGAGATCTGATTGACGAGGGCAACCCCGGCGATGGCCGCCCACCACCCGGCGTCGAGGTGGGTCATGGCGGCCCAGGCGTGGGAGTAGCTGGCGAACTTGGGGACCACCTCGACGAGGATCAGGAGCAGTAGGACGAGGCTGGCGGCGACACCGAGCACCTTGTGCCAGCGCGGCGTCGGCTCGAGGAGTCCCGGCTGGCCGACCGTCATTTCAGGTGGAGATCGAGCACGGCTGACCAACGAGTGGAGGAGGTCCCCCGCAGAGCAAGGCGTGGCGTGCCATGTGGAGCACCGTAGACCCAACGCTGGGCCCTCGAACCCGGATCGGACCGCTTCGTCCCGCCCCTCCCCGAATGTCCAGCTGAATGGCTGATTCTGGCCTAATCGGTCGAACGCCACGTGCGCAGAGCCCGGCGGATTGTTGGGCCGGTGTTGGGACGAAGTCCAGTGCCCGTAGGGCGCAAGGTCACACAATGAAGTGTTCTGCGAGCGTTACGACAGACAGGCGTTGGCATGCCGAAAAGCGAAGCGGAACGAACCAGGTCGCCCGGCCGCGACCTCACTCACTGACCGTGCCTTCCACCCGTCGCGAGACGATGGAGGTGCTGCGGGCGGCCGGAGTCCACCCCTTGGTGAGTGGATTCCCTGAAGGTGCCATCGTGGTGTTCGATGGTGACCTGCAGTACCTGAGCGCCGGCGGACATGGACTGTCCTTGGTCGGGCTCACGCGGGAGATGATCGAGGGCAAGACCATCTACGAGGTATTCCCGTACCAGGTGTCCTCAGTCCTCGAACCGTCGTACCATCGCGCCCTGTCCGGCGAAGATGTGACCCTCGATATCGACTTCGGTGGACGTACCTACATGCACCGCATCGGGCCGCTCACCGACAGCACAGGCGTCATCGTCGCGGGCATCGGATTCGCCCTCGACGTGACGGAGGAACGCCAGTCGCGCTCGGCGCTCGCCGCGTCGGAAGAGCGACTCCGCCGCGAGCGTCATCAACTTCGAGAAGCCGAGGCCGTCGGACACTCCGGCTCATGGGAGTGGGACACCGTGACGAACGTCATCACGTGGTCCGATGGGCTCTTCGCACTACACGGGCTCGACCCGATGACCTTCGATGGCGGCTACGCGCAGGCGGCCTCGCGCGTCCATCCCGACGACCGGGAACGGGTCGACGCCGCCCTCGAGTCGTGCCGCCGCAACGAGGCGGCAATCCAGTTCCGTTACCGTGTCGCACGGGCGAGGGACGGGGCGACGCGTTGGTTCGATTCGCGAGCCAGCGGCGTCTTCGAGGACGGCAAGCTGGTGCGGCTCCGCGGCGCGGTGGCCGATGTCACCGAACAGGTGCTCGCTGAAGCCGAGGTCATTGAGGCGAACGCCTTCTTGCAGGCGGTCATCGCCGCGTCGCCGGACTACACCTTCATTACCAACGTGCAGACCGGCGCCATGACCTACGGCTCGCGTGGATCGGAGCTACTCGGCGGCGACAACGAGCAAACGGAAGTGCTCGGCTCCGACGCCATGGAGGCTCTAGTGCATCCTGAGGATCAAGCGGCATTGCGTGCGATGAACGCCGAGGCCGCCAGGCTCAAAGACGGAGAGGTACTCCAGTTTCGCTATCGGCGCCGCCATGCGGACGGCCAGTGGCACTGGCTCAGCCGTCACGTGGTGCCGTTTCGCCGCGACAAAGCCGGTCGGGTCGTCGAGGTGCTCGGTGTGCTGCGTGACGTCACCGATGCCGTACGGGCCGAAGAACAGCTCTCACATGATGCACTGCACGACACGCTCACCGGGCTGCCCAACCGAGCCCTGCTCTTGGATCGGCTACAGGAGGCGTTGGATCGCTCGGCGCGAGATGGACGCGAGATCGCCGTCTTGTTCTGTGACCTCGATGGTTTCAAAGCGGTCAACGACTCCGCAGGCCACGGCGCAGGTGATGCGGTGTTGGTCGAGACGGCGCAGCGACTCCGCGGCGCGCTGCGCGAGAGCGATACCGTTGCCCGAGTGGGCGGGGACGAGTTCGTTCTCGTCGTCGATCCGTGGAAGCGCAATGACATCGGCGGACGCACGGCGTCGGACCGGGCGCCGATCGAACTGCGCGGCGTGACGGAGCGGCTCGCTGATCGGGTGATCGACGCGATGCGTCGGCCCTTCCGCATCCTGGGGGTGGACCACGTGATCACGATCAGCATCGGGATCGCCTATCAGGCGCCCAGCCTCCTCGACGGAGCCAACGCCTCGAGGGCTCGCCAGGTGATTGAAGAGGCCGACGCCGCCATGTACCGGGCCAAGCATGAAGGGAAGAATCGAGTCGAGGTCTTCGCCTAGCGAGTCTGCTATCGAAGTGCGCCGATCTTGCCCACCCTACAGGCGGGCATGAACCCCACATCGCTCTCGACTAGGTCGACGAAGGTGTCGTAGAACGCATTCGGTAGCGCGGCGACCGGCACACGGACTCCGCTGATTGGACCCGCTTCAACTCGGTAGTCTTGGCTCATGTTCGAACGCTTCACCGACCGAGCTAGGCGCGTCCTCACGTTGGCCCAGGAGGAAGCACGGCTGCTCAACCACAGCTTCATTGGAACGGAGCACATGCTGCTCGGACTCATCCGCGAGGAAGGTGGGCTTGCTGCCGTCGCCCTTGGGCGCTGTGGCATCACACTGGAAGCGGCGCGGTATCAGGTTGAGGAGACGATTGGATTGGCCGGCACTGCACCGAGCGGATCACCGCCGTTCACTCCCCGTGCAAAGAAATGTCTTGAACTGTCCCTCCGTGAGGCCCTGGATCGCAACCACGGATACATCGGCACTGAGCACTTGCTGCTGGGTTTGATTCGTGAAGGCGAGGGGGTGTGGGCGACGGTGGTTAACAACCTTGGCGTGGACCAGGGAGTTCTTCGGCAAACGGTCATCGCCCTCATGTCGGGGACTGCCGAGGACATAGGTGGAGCGCATGCAGACCCCGCCCTCACGGACATAGCGGTACGGGCCCACCCACCCCGTTGCCCTGGCTGTCGGACCGGCCTTGCCGAGGTAGCCCGATACCGGGTGATCGACGTACCAGCCGATGACCCCGAGGCCGATGAGGATGTCCTGTCGGTGCGCGTGGTGTACTGCAGCCGTTGCGGCAACACGCTCGGGACTGTCTGAGCTGAGTCGTGCACCTTCTCCATCACGGCTTTATCTTGTTGGGTCTCGTTGGGATCTCACTTCAGGCGGTCTGAGAAAAGGCCGGGAAAGAAAAAGACGGGTTGAGGTGGTGCAGTACGAACCCGAGGAAGGGGCCGATCAAGGTTCCAACCCGTGAGACCGGAGATAGTAGCCGTGGCGAGTGCAACCATCAGTGTGACCATCACCATCAAGGCCCCCGCCGAGGCGATCTTTGCGGTGCTCTGCTGGCCCCCGATGCACGCCGCGATTGACGGCACGGGCTGGGTCCGCGCTTCCCTCGACCGCCAACCCCTGACGGCGTCGGGCCAGATCTTCCGCATGGCCATGTACCACGCCGACCATCCGAATGGGGACTACGAGATGGCTAATCGGGTCGAGGTGTTCGATCCGCCGCATTCCATCTCCTGGAAGCCGGGGCACGACCCAGGCGACGGCAACCTCAGCTTCGGTGGCTGGATCTGGCGCTACGACCTGGCTCCGCTCGGTCCGTCCGAGACCGAGGTCAGGCTCTCATACGATTGGTCGGCTGTACCCGAGGACGTGCGCCAAGAGGTCCAGTTCCCGCCTTTCTCCCCCGACCACTTGGACAACTCGTTGACTCGCCTCGCCCAAGTGGTTGATCACTACGGAGGAGGTCCGCGGACCACTACCGCCGTGGGATGTCGCACTGTTCGGTGAGCGTGGGCATGGTCCAGGAGCCCTCGTCTGGGACGGACGATTCCGACCGATGAACGAGTTCGAAAGCCGATGGGAGATGATCCTTTCGGCTACCACAAGGGATTGGGTCAACCTAAATTTAGATATGCTCGGCGTGAAGGATGGAAAGTTGCTATTCGAAGTCGAGTACATGACGGACGATCCGGGTCGGTGGTGGCCGAACGGCCTGATCTCTATCAACGGCGGCCTCGCCGTCGAGGATCCCTTCGTCGTCAAGACCACCGCATGGTGGTGATCGGACGTCGATGCTCGCTATCGGTCACCCCATGACCCAATCGTGCCGGTAGGCCCCCCGCACGTCCCCCCGAAGTCGAGTAGTGGGCGTGCCTACTTCGCAAACGGGGTCTGGTCGTAAAATCCCATCGACGATCGTAGGGATCGAAGGCCGCCATGATCTCCTCATGTGACTGGTCGTCATTTGCGCCCTCTTTGTTTGCCCTGACAAATGCAGAGCTTTCCCGCAGGCCTGTCCTCGGGCATTGGGTAGTCGGAGCAGGACCCGTACACTTGGAATCTGCAGATCGACGTCAAGCTCGATGAGACAACGGCGTTTCCCTCAGGCTGGCGATTCCAAGCGAGCCATCACCCTCGGTCGTCGCGCTGCTCGCGCTCGCCGGCTTCGATCCCGCGTTGGGCTGGGCCGACTGCTCCAGCGCGCCGGGCGCAGGTGGCAGGTCATCGAGAAAGTCAGCGGTCGGCACGAAGAACAGGCTTCCGGTGACCGCCGTCGAGAAGTCGAGGATCCGGTCGTAGTTCCCTGGGGGATCGCCGAGAAACATATTCTCGAGCATCTGCTCGGTCACACTCGGCGTTGCCGCGTAACCGATGAAATACGTGCCAAACTCGCCTCGACCGACCGCCCCGAACGCCATGTTGTCGCGGAGGATCTGGCGTTGTATGCCGTCCGGGCCGACGATGGTGTTCAATGCCACGTGGGAGTTGCTCGGTTTGACCTCGTCGGCCAGCTCGACGTTCGACAGCTTCCTGCGCCCAACGACAAGCTCCTGGGCCTCGACGCTGAGAGCGTTCCACAACGCCATGTCGTGTAGGTACTTCTGGACGATGACGTAGCTCGAGCCCTCGAAATCCGGGTCTTCTGCACCGATGGTGACCGCGGCGGCGGCCGCGTTTCCGGTTGGGTTCTCCGTCCCGTCGACGAATCCGAGCAGATCACGATCGTCGAAATATTTGAATCCGTGTACTTCATCGACGACGACGACCGATCCCCTCAGGCAATCCATGATCAGCGAGGCCAGCTCGAAGCAGAGATCTGCCTGCGCGGAGCGGATGTGGAACAACAGGTCCCCAGGAGTCGACACCGCGTGGTGGTGTTCGCCGCGAAGTTCCTTGAAGGGGTGGAGCTCGGCGGGTCGGGGCCCGGCGAACAGCCGGTCCCAGGCATCCGAGCCGATGCCGGTCACGAGGGTCAGGCCAGCTGTCGGCACCCGGAACCCAACGGTGCGTTCGAGGCCGGCGAGATCAGCAAGGAGGTCGCGCACAACCTCTTCTGCCCCGGGCTCGACTGTGGCGACGAGGAAGACGGCCGCGGCGGTGAGCGGGGTGAGCACCGCTTGGGGCTCTTGGAGCCGGGCGGGCGAGCCCGCTTCTGTCGGCGTGGTCACTCGGGTAGCGTACGTGAACTCCCGCCCAGCCCATCCGGCCCGGTCCCGCCGTCCGGGTCAGTCCAGGTAGAAACCCCTTTCGGTCGGTTCGGTGGTGGTACCACCACGCCGGACTGGTTGGCTGACCCCCTTGTAGGTTCCCGTACTCCGGATCACACTCAGGCCAGGAGGTCGTCGTGGCCGTTCTCACAATGTTGCTTCGAGCCTCGTTCCGCCTGCGGTGGCGCTCGTGGGTCTCCCTCTGCCTGCTCATCGCGCTGGCGAGTGGCCTTGTCCTCGCCGCCACCGCGGCGGGGCGCCGGAGCGATTCGGTCTTCACCCGATACGAGGCAGCGCACGGGTATGACGCCTTTCTCTATGCCATCAAGCCGATCCCCAAGATCGCCACCCTGCCCGTTGTCGCCACATCCACGCTAGTAGGGCTCCCTACTTCGGGGACCCCGACCTGTGCCTGCTCCCGTCCGATCAATTTCGATGACTTCGGCGTATTTGAGGTGCCGCCGAGGCAACTGAGCCATATGGTCAAATTGGAGTCGGGCCGAATGCCTGACCAGTCGGACCCCTACCAGGTGCTTGCGTCGTTCACACTGGCGCAGGACGACGGTGTGCACGTCGGCACCGTGATTCGCATCCCCTTTGTCGCCCCGTCGCAGCGCAGCGCCGTCTTGAACAACGCCAACATACGGCCGGCCGGTCCGACCGTCTCGCTCCGCGTGGTGGGGATCGAAGCATCCGAGATCGAATTCCCGTCCGGCGGCAGCCCCACCTACGACCTCTACACCACCTCGGCCTTGGCGCGAATGCTGAACCCGAAGACGGTCGTCCTCTACGCCGACTTCGTCCAGCTTCGCCATGGCGCGGCCGGCTTCTCGCAGTTCCAAACTCAGGCGAAGGCGTTGGGGGGCCTCTCGGTCACCGATATCGACAACGAAGCGGCCGAGATCGAATCCTCGATCCGCCCCCAGGGCGTCGGATGGTGGATCCTGGCCGGTCTCACCGCACTGGTCGGGATTGTCGTGGTCATCCAGGCGCTGGCTCGACAAGCCACGGTGGAAGCCGAGACGTACGCCACGTTGAGTGCTCTGGGAGTTTCCCGGCGTCAGCTCGTGCTCGTGAGCATGGCCAGGACCCTTTTCGTTGCTGTCGCGGGAACGGTCGGCGGCGTGGTTCTTGCATTCTTGGTTTCTCCGCTCACCGTCGTGGGCGAGGTCCGATTGGCCGATCCCTCCACCGGGTTCGTCCTCGACGCGCCGGTGCTGTTGCTAGGCGGGTTGGCCGCGATCGCCAGCGTCCTCGCCTTGGGCATATGGCCGGCCATCCGCACCGCGGAGTCAACTCGGCCAGGCGCAACAGCACCGATGACTCGGCCCTCGCGGATCGTTTCGTTGCTCGTCGGCGCCGGTGCCCCACCCAGCGCGTTGATCGGCGTTCGGCACACGCTCGAACGGGGCCGGGGGCGCAACGCCGTCCCCGTCGGCTCGGCCTTGCTTGGGGCGGTCCTGGCCGTCACCGCACTCTGTGCGACCGCCGTGTTCGGCGCCAGCCTCACCCATTTGACCAGCACGCCCACCCTGTACGGCCAGCCGTACGACGAGTGGTTCTCTGTCAACCAGACCGGCTATTCGACGCAGAACCTCCAGATGCTCTCCAGCCTCGAACACGCACGCGGCATCGCCGACATCACCGCCGGACTTGTCGGCAACCCCACCATCGATGGCGTGGCCGAGTCCGGCATCGCGGGGCAGAGCCTCCGTGGCCCCATGCTGGCGACGGCGACCAGCGGCCACCTTCCCCAAGGTCCCGATGAGGTTGCGTTCGGAGCGACGACCCTGCACCAGCTGGGGGTCCGTATCGGATCGCTCGTCCGCGTGAGGGTGGCGGCGGCCGCCGACAAGAAGCCGGGATTGTTCCGCGTGGTGGGGACGGTCGTCTTCTCGCCCGGGCTCACCACCGGGGGGCTGGGTGACGGGGCCGTGTTCACCCTCCCGGGCATGCTGTCTTTGGCCGGCCGATGCCCGGCGGGCCCGCACCAGCAGGCGTGTGTCATCAAATCGGTGATCGCTGCCGGTGGTGCGTTTCTCGTGCGCGCCGACCCCGGCCGGCAGGGACAAATCGCCCTCGCGCGACTGAACCGGGAGTATCCCTCGGATGTGAACTTTCCGACGCCGCCGACCAACCTGGTCAACTTCGGGCAGGCGGTGAACTTCCCCCTTATTTTCGGGGCGATTCTCGTCCTGTTCGGTGCTGCGACCCTGCTCCACGTCCTGGTCGTCAGTGTGACGAGGCGGCGCCGGGAGGTGGGCCTGCTCAAGGCCCTCGGGTTCGTACGACGCCAGGTGGCCTTATGTGTCTCTTGGCAGACGACCACCGTCGCGCTGGTTGGCATCGTCATCGGAGTTCCAGCCGGCGTCGCCGTCGGTCGAGCGGTGTGGGGGCTCTTCGCCCACAGCCTCGGAGTTCTGGCGGTGACGGAAGTGACTGCCTGGGTCATCGTGGCCGTGGCTGTCGCGACCATTGTGGTGGCCAACGTGCTGGCCATCGGCCCTGCCATCGTTGCCGCCCGCACCCCGTCGGCGTCGCTCCTCAGGTCGGAGTGAGCTCGGGAAAATCTTGTGCCCGGAGCGGGACTTGAACCCGCACGTCCTTTCGAACAACGGCTTTTGAGGCCGCCGCGTCTGCCGATTCCGCCATCCGGGCGAGGCCCCGATGCTACCGGGTGGCACGAGGACGTCCCGGTGACCAGCTGAGACCACCTGAGACCCGCCAGACGAACGCGACGGGCGCCCGGTGGTCGAGCGCGAGGTCAATAGTGAGGTCAAGTCTCGCTGAGTGCCACTCCCGGTCCGGCCTCGATCGTGGTCGTCCGCCGGCGTCGGGGCAGCCTGAGCCCGAAGGAGAGGTCGGTCCCCGGGGCCGACGGGAGTGTCAGTAACGACGCCGCGACGGTCAGGTCCAGGAGGTACTGCGACGCACCACCGAGTCCGCTCTCGCTGATACCCGCGATCAGGCAGTACACGATCAGGTAGAGCGCCAGGGCCCGCGTCGGCCCGCGAGCTCTGGTGAAGGCGAGGACCAAGAGGAGGAGGAAGATCGCGCCGACCAGCACCTCACCGACGATGCCCTGGTCCTGGTAGATCGAGATCCAGCTGCTGTCGATGGGCAGGCCGTTCTCTGCCGTGTCCGCTGATCCGCTCACCGCGTCGTTGGACAGGCCGCTCCCGAAGATCACGTTGGTGGCCGGTCGCTGCACGGAGAGTGCCGCCGTCCACGCCTTGGTGCGACCGGTGAGGTCCTGGAGCTGCTGGGTGTTCTCCCCGCGCGCCAACCAGTGCGTCAGGTAGGGCGCCGCCGGGACGCCGGCGGTCACGAGGACGATCAGCCCGACCGTGAACGCCCGGCGAACGCGACGTCGGGCCGAAAACAGGCTGACCCCCGCCACCAGCAAGCCGATGACCATGGCCATGAGCGCAGTCCGCGTGTGGGTGAGCACCAGGACGAGAATGGCCGGCACGGCGAGCATGACGGCGCGTCGACCGCTCAGAAGGCGAGACAGCCAGAGCACCACGGTCAGTCCGGCGACCTCGGCCGCGTAGTGGGCCACCTGCGTCGACCAGATCGGCCAGATGGCGCCGCTCAGGCGTCCGGCTGGCAGGGCCGTGCCCGGCGAGATGAAAAGGCCCAGGACGACCGTGGCCAAGATGATCAGGAGGAAGCGCATCTGGCAACGCAGGACCGTGAGGTCTCGCCTGCCCCACCACGGGGTGAGGAGCCACAACACGGCGAGGAAGGCGATGAGCCGCACGCTCCGGTAGGCGGTGCCCAGCCCGACCAGTCGCACACTCATCGTCAGCGAGGTGACCGCCAGCAACGTGTAGAGCCCGAGGAACCAGTTGGGCCGGATTCGTAGGCGGGGGTTGATGGTCAGCGCCAGGACGAGCGCCAACGCCAACGCGGCCTGGGTCAAGAGCTGGGCGACCCTGTGGGGGATCGGCAGGATCGCACCCTGCGTGGGGGTGAGTGCGTTGAAGAAGAGGAGGCTCCAGATGGCGAAGACCCGTTTGAGCCGGGAGTCGCCGAGCGCGGCCTGGGACCGCCCCCTTGTGGCGGGCACGGTCTCCACCCGTGCGCCTACTTCGGGCACGGGGCGGGGTGGACCGGAGTGAGCCCGAGGTCATCAGGGCTGCTCACGCCCGAACTCTCGTCCTCGGGGTCGGAACCCAAGAGGATGACGGAGCGCAGGGAGATGCCGGCCTGGCGCAGCATCTCCCGGCCGACGTCCATGCGCGCCAGGGTGACACCCCTCTTGGACAGGACCAAGACGGCGTCGGAGACCCAGGGTGCGAGGTGCTCGGCTCCGAACGCGGGGTCGAGCGTGGTCAGGACCAGAAGAGCGTCGGTGTCGTCGGGAGGAGGTTTCTCCGCCATCTGCACCGGGTCCGGTGGTGCCACGAGCAGGCGCAGGGTGGGGTGCCCATCGGCCGGAAGCCGGTACATCTCCATCGTGTGGGACGTGGCGGACAGTCCGAACATGGTGGCGAGGAGCCGGCCGTCCGCTGCGTCGACGACGACCACCCGGTGCCCCTCGGAGTAGAGGTCGAGTGCCAGCGCGCCGACCCCCAGCGCGGCCGGTTCGGGGGCTCCCATCGCCACGACCGCCAGCGCCCTCCCTGGTGCCGTTTCGAGCTGCGCTCGCAGCCGCCGTTCGATCATGCGGATCGCCGGATCCGGTGCTCGCAGTCGCCTGGCCAGCCGGGTTCGGCGCATGAGCCGTGGACCTCGGTAACGCTCGAGGCTCAAGGCGACGGGCGCACCGAGCGTTTCCGCCACCGCTTCGCGGTCGGGGGCTCCCTCGGAGAACAGTGCACCGAACACGACCACGATGAGACCGATGGCCAGACCGGCGATCAGTCCCGAGAGACCGTCGAGGAGGAGCACCTTCCTCGCCGACACCGGGACCAGTGCTGCCGGGTCCAGTACGTGGCTGATGCTGTCGGAGGACTGCTCGTCCGACAGCTCCTGACCGATCTGGCCCTGGAGCTGCGAGACCTGTGATTGGTCGTCGCTCCGCTCATTGATCAGGTTGTTGAGCGTGTTGCTCGCAGTGGTAGCGGCGGATGCGACGGACTGAGAGTCGATCTGCGTGTTGAGCGCGCCGATCGAGGCGTTCAGTGAGGAGATCTGTGACCGAAGCGAGCGCACGAGCCCGTTGGTCTGCCGGCGGAGCTCCCCAGTCTGCTGGGCCAGAAATGCCCGGGCGAGGGCCCTGGCCCCGGCAACTGCTTGCGACGGGGAGGATGAGCTGAACTTGATCGACATGATGTTGTCGCTCAGGACGAGCCCCGACGAGTGGGCGAGGAGCGTGTGCGGGCTCATATTCAGGTGGCCCTTGACGATGGCCTGCTTGGCGACCGCTTCGGTCTGGAGGAGCGCGACGTTGTCCGCCATCACCTCCGACGGGTTGGAGCCGGAGGGTATCGCCAGATAGAGGTCGGAGGTGGCCGCATATTTTCGGGGTATCACCACGTGGAGGCTGGCTCCCACCACGAGACCCACGACGCCGGCAGTGACCCATACTCTCCACCTGCGCCGGGTCACCGCCCCCAGGGAGCGAAGGTGGATGACCCGGTCGACGGTGGGAGCCTCTTGCTCCACGATCGTCGCCATCAGCGCTTCGCACCCTTGGTCATGAGTCCTCCCGGCGGGCTGGCTGCGGGCTGCGTGTCGAGGGGCACGGGATCCTCAGTGGCTGCGCCACGAAGCGAGCCCGGGGAGAACGGGCGGAGGACCTCGTCGTTCCACCGGCCAGTGGTGGTATCGGCGGGATCGGGATTCACCACCACCACGCCCTCGAGGACCGACCCGTGGTCGGTTGCGGCCAGGGCGAGCTGCGCCAGCTCATCGGCGGTCAGGACGTTCGGCGAGACCGAGATCACGTTCAGTGCATCAGAAGGGGTCACCGTCGACGAGGTTCGGTCGAGCACGACCACTGTGACCAGCAGTTGTAACGGACCGCCTGCGACACCGGCTGCGCCGACGGTGAGTGGGAGACCCTGACCGACCGCCTCGTCGCCGGTGAAGGCGGCCCGCAACGCAAGGAGAGACCCATGGTCGAGCTCGGGCCGGTCTCCTGGTGCGAGGGAGGTGCGGATCCCGTTGACGGCGGCGTGCAGCGCCAGTCGAGGACCGGTGGTCAGGGCCGGCGAATCGCCGGCGAACGAGATCACCCGGACGGCCGACCGCCGACCGTCCCCCTTCTGGACGCTGTAGAGCAGGTGGCGGAGCGCCCATTCTTCGGTGGCTCGAGGCGTTCCCTCCAGCAGTGCGCGCCATGCGGACGCAGTGGTGCAACCCCGTGCTTCGAGCGAGGCAATGACCGGGGCACCCGCGACGCGGGCAATTTCGTCGCGGAAGCGCAGGCGACGTCGGCGTTGGGCCCGAATGAGCACGAACACCATGCCACCGAGCAACCCGATGACGAGGCCGATGATGCCGGCTTGGATGGGAAGCTTGTATCTGGCGACGGGCTGGGCCGTGGCCTTCTGCACCACCAGTGTTGACGCCGCTGCCGAGCCGCTGGCCAGTTGCGCGGCTGCCAAGCGGCTCGTGATGGTATTGAGTTGCAAGGAAACCTGGTCCTGCTCGGCGCGCAACTGAGCGAGCAACGTGGCGTCCTGCTGGCCGGCACTCGATCCGGCCCCCTCTGAGTTCAGGCTGCTCGACACGGTGTCGATCTGCGCCTGCAGGCTGTTGATCTGCTGCGTCAACAGGGTGGACTGTTGCTGCAGCGATGCCACGGCGGGTCCGGAGTATCCCGCGTCCAACTGGGTGACGTACTGAATGAAGCTGGCGGCGACGCCGTTCGCCAGACGGAGGGCGTCGGAGCTCGTCCGGCCCTGCGCCTCAATCTGCAGGACCTGCCCGCTCAACTGGCTGACGGTCACCAGTTTCTTGACCGCGAGTGCTCCCAGGCGTGGCGAGAGCTTGGCGCCGGCGCCGGCCAGGACCGGCGTGCTCTTGGCGATCACCACCTCCGTGCTGATGCCGGACACGCCCGAACCCGAGTTGGCGGTCTGGGGGAGGATCACCAGTGCCCCGGCGGTGGCGGTGGTCGGCCTGAGGTACCCGTAGGCCGCCCCCGCCGCTGCGCACAGCACGGCGACGACGAGGATCAGGACGCGGCGTCGCCAGATCTCACGAAGTGATGTCCGCAGACTCAGTGGCTGTTCGTTCATGCGCCGCCCACTCGAGGCTCGTTCCCGGCCGGTACCGAGTGGGGCAGGTCGGGACCCCGCGCCTCGGTGCGGGCCAGGTATGTGGCGATCTGGGCGCGGTTGGTCAACTCGAGTTTTCGATAGATGCGACTGACGTAGTTGCGCACGGTCTTCTGGCCCAGATGCAGCTGGACGGCGATTTCGGCGTTGTTTGCCCCGTGGGCCACCATGTGGAGGACGTCCGACTCACGTTGGGTCAGATGGGTTGAGTACTCCTCTCCGAGAACCCAGCGGGCCGCCTCGTTGCACAGCACCTGGTCACCGAGGTGGACCGAGATGACGGCGGCCCTGATCGACTCTGGGGAAGTGTCCTTCAGGAGGATGCCGGCGGCGCCGGCGATCATGGCCGGGCGGACACGCCAGTCGGCTTGCGACGTCAGGATGAGCGATTTGGTGGCCGGGCACCGTGAGGCGAGTAGGCGGACCAGCTCGATGCTGTCGGCCTTGGTCAGATCCAGATCGACCAGCACCACGTCGACGGAACTGGCCACGCACAGGTCGACCAGTTCGGGCTGGCCCTCAGAGACCCCGATGACGTCGAGGCGTACGTCCTCGCCGAGAAGCCGGGCCAATCCCAGGCGGAAGAGCTGTTCGGCGGCGACCACGATGACCGAGATCTTGGAGTCGGCGAGCGACGAGCTGTCCGCCAACCCCGGGCTTTCCGGATGGTGGGTGAGGTCGCTGTCGAGTACTACCATCGAGCCCCCAATAGGTGGTCGAATCGGCGGCTCGGGTCGGTGACGCCGTGTGCCGCACGACAGCCCTCTGGCATGTCGATGCCCGTACAGAGGGCGCAGGGGGCCCGGAGATACGCCCGGATGGGACTTCCCCATCGATTCCTGGGACTGTCCCACGGCGGGGGAGGCCGCGCTGCAACCCGGATGGGGCTGCCAAGGGAGTCGCCGATCGCGGTTGGCTGTATCTGCGGGGCGCCGACCGCCTCTGTTCGGGCCAGGGTGTCTCACGCCGGCGTGACCGATAGGGAGATGGATATGTCTGTCACCCGGTTCAGGGCCCGATGGAGTTTCCGAGGCGGCGCGGCGTCGCGCGCCACGACGACGATGGTGGACCAGTGCGTGGCGTCGGCGTCGAACTTCTCCGTGGGGATCGTCGTGGCCCGGATCAGCGGCCCTGCGGGTTTCGGGGCATTTGCCCTGGCGTACACGGTGTGGATCCTGCTGACCTCGCTCCACCGCTCGTTGATCACCGACCCGATGGCGATCATGGGGGACATGCGCCACGAGGAGCGTGACGCCTTCATCCGACGCGGGTTCGCCGCGGATGTCACGCTCGGCCTGATGGCCGCCTGCCTCATCGCGGCCGTGGGTGCCGTGTTCCTCGCCGTCGGACAGCACACCTTCGGGATCGGCCTGCTCTCCGTGGCCCCATGGGTCGTGGTGCTCGATCTGCAGGACTACTGGCGGTGGATCGGTTTCATGCTGGGGAAGCCAAGGAAGTCCCTGATGAACGACCTGTTGTTCAACGCCGTGCAGGCGCTGGCGTTCGGGGCTGTCTTCGTGCTGGGCCTGCACTCGGTGTTCGCCGTCGTCTCGGCCTGGGGCGCGGGGGCGGCCGTCGCGGCGGTCTACGGGCTTCGGCAGTTCTCGGTGCGTCCGTCCATCAGAGGGGGAGGAGCATTCCTCTGGTCCCGCTGGCCGACGAGCCGGTGGCTGGCCAGTGAGCGAGCGGCCAGCTGGGGGGCAGCCAGCTCTACCTGATCGTGGCCGGGGCGATGCTGGGCCCGGCGGCGCTCGGGGGCCTCAAAGCGGCCCAGGGACTGGTGATCGGGCCCACCATGGTGGTGATCAACGCCGGGGGAAGCTTCGGCCTGCCCGAAGCCACCCGGCAGCTCGCCGAACGCGGCTGGCCGGGCATGGTGCGCATCTCTCGGTTCGTGACGGGGGCCGGGGTCGCGGCGGCAACGGCGTGCGCCGTCGCCGTTCTGGTTGCCGCGCCCACGCTTCTGAGGGTCCTCTACGGTCCCGAATTCGTGACGTACGCGCCGAGCGCTCGGATCTTCGCCCTGGCGATCGTCGTCTTGTCCTTCGGCGTCGGTCCGACCCTGAACCTGACCGCGACTCGCCGGATCGTCCCGCTGTTCATCGTCCAGCTCGCCCGGCTGGTCTTCTCGGTGGCGCTGACCTGTCTTTTGGCGGAGGCCTACGGAGTGACCGGGGTGGCGACGGTGAATCTCGTGACCTGTGTCGTCGCGCTCGCCGCCATGTGGGCCATTCAGTCCAGGACACGCCGGTCGGTCGAGGGGACGCAGGCCACGCCCGGGCCCGCGCCAGGGGTGCGGCTCGAGGTGGCCGAGGACGGGATGTGAGCCGGCTCGGGGGTTGTCAGTGCCGCCGCTCGGCGGCCTCGCGATAGGCATCGAGGGTCGCCTGCGCGGTGGCGGCCCACGTGAACTGCTGGGCGCGACGAAGGCCATCGGTACGGAGGCGGCTCGCTCCGGATCCGCAGCCCTCGAGCATGGCGCGGGCGATCGAGCTCGGGTCATGGGGGTCGGCGAGGATGGCCGCACCCCCCGCCACCTCGGGCATGGAGCTCAGTGAGGACGTCACGACCGGGCACACGCTGGCCATCGCCTCGAGTATCGGCAGGCCGAAGGTCTCGTTGAAGGACGGATAGACCAGGAGATCGGCGGCCCGGTAGAAGTGGACGGTCTCCTCGTTCGGCACGCCGCCGACGAAGACGACGTCCTCGCCTATCTCGAGCTCGTCGACCAGCTCGCGTAGCTCCGAGGCATAGCGCTGGTCGCGCTCGGCACCGACGATGACCAGCTGGCGCCCCGCCAGCTGGTCACGGGCCAGTCTCCAGGCGTGCAGCAGGCCATCGCAGTTCTTGTAGCGCCACAGGGAGGAGACGAACAGGACGAAGGGTCGCCGCACGCCGAACGTGACCACCCGTGCCCGGGCGCTGTCGCGGTCCCCCGGCGAAAAGATGTCGTGGTCCACCGCTTCGTAAATCAGCCGGACCTTCCGCTGATCCACCTCCAGATGGTCGTCGATCTCGCCGAGCAGGCTCTTGGAGTTCACGATGACGAGGTCGGCGCGTCGGAGCGATCGCTGGTAGTTGAGCCGCCGGTAGGTCCGGGGCCAGAAGTCGAGCGACTCCGCCGCACTGAACGCGTGCATCGTCTTCATGTGGATGACCAAGGATCTCGTCGGACTCACCACGGGTGCGATGGCGGTGCTGAGAAGATCGATGTGGTGCCGGGGGAGGAGGAACGGCGTGAGGAGGTGCTCGCTGGCCGTGCGCAGGACCCGGTGCTCGTTGGAGCACGGGAAGGTGAGGTAGCGGACGTTGTCGCCATGGTCGGGGAAGTAGTGCCGCATCGCCGGGCTCACCATCAGGTGGAGCTCCTCGCCGGGGAGGAGTCGGTCGGCCATCGCGGGCACAATGCGGGTCCAGCACCAGTGGGCCCCCGACGGTTGACGGGGATCCTCCGTGAGCAGGTTGAGCGCCATGCGAAGTCGGGGGCGCTCGGTCGTCGGGGAGGAGGGCGCCATGCCCGGGGCGGGGGAGCGGGAGGTCCCGGTGTGAAGGGCCATTACCGGGTGTCCCGCCTCGCCACCCTCATGGGAGCAGCTCCCGGGGGGCGTGATACCCGAACTGCAGCACGGTCCTCACACTGTCCGAGCCGGTCCGGCTGCAGGATCCCTCGCCCACGAGGGCCCACGTCGCCTGTTTCTCCCCGAAGCGCGGCGAGTACCACCCGAGGTGAGGGTCGGTGGTACCACGCGCCAACGTCCAGTCGAGGTCCCCGGCCAGCGACAGCGTGGCGCACCTCTCGGACCCGCCCTCGGTCCACGTGAGCCCGACCTCGTCCCCCGCCATCTGCGCATCGACCGCGGGGCCCAGGAGGAAGGCGAGGCGGAATGGATGTCCTCCCGTGGTCTCGAGGTCGTCGACGATCTCCAGACGACGGAGCCGGCGCACCAGCCGGACCGAGCGACGGTGGCGAAGCGGCGGTGTCAGTCCGAGGTAGCCGTCGTGCTCGGCCGACCACGCCGTGACCTCCCCGTCGGCGTCCGTCTCGAGCCCGACCAGGGTGCTCCGGGCGTGGCGGGTCCAGAGGAACGGACCTCCCGAGGTGGACTGATCCCGGCCGGCCACCTCGACGGTGTTGTGGGCCAAGGTGGAGCGGAAGTAGCTGCGCCAACCCGGTTCGCCGTGGTAGCAGTACGTCCCCGGGTCGGCGAGCACGTCCGTCCCGTTGTGGCGCACTTCTACGGCGAGCGCGTCGGCGTGGCCGTGGGCCGCGATCGACAGGTACCCGTGGGGACCTGCATCGCAGCGGCACCAGATCTGGTCGCCGTCGGAGGGCGCGCTCCGCAGCAGTGTCAGGCCGGCATCCGCATAGTGGCTCGGACGGCGCTCCGGGTGGACGGCCGCGTGTCGGCCGGCCATCGACGCCACCAGCGAGCTCGCCACCGTCGGTTCGACGGCCGGCCACCACCCCGGCGTCTCGAACAGGGCTCCACCGACGGCAAGGAGCCCCGGCCACCGTTCTTCGGTCGGGCCATCGAGGACCAGAGCCCGGCCGTTGTCCCCATCACCGTGGCGGGGGGCGCGGAGCTTCACGTCCACCGTCGCCGCCACCACGTCGAACATGCGGGCCAGCAGGGCCCAAAGCTCGTCGGACAGGGGGCGGCCGGCCCACTCCGCTTCCACGGCGGCCACGACGGCCAGTTCGACCACGAAACCGTGGTAGTCGAAGGCCATCTCGCGGTTGACGCCGCTCGGGAAGGTATTCCGCCGCAGCTCCTCCTCCAGGACCTGGGTCGCCTCGTCGCGCCAGCGGGCGCTCTCGGCGAACCAGTCGAAGGCCAGCGCCGCCACCAAGAGCCCGGCGGCCTCGGCGATCACGTGATTGTTGGCCGAGGACCCTCGGCTCCGGAAGGATGCGAGATACTGCTGGTGCCACCAGATCTGGGCCCGCGCCGCCTCGTCACACTCGAAGAGTTGCGTTACCTTCTCCCATCCGCCGAGCAACCGTCGTGCCCAGACCCAGGCGATCAGCCGCAGGCCGGTCTCGATCCCACTCGTCCAGTGCACGCCGGAGAGGAACGGGTTCTGTCTCCACCACGAGCGGAGGTGCAACGCGGCGCGCTCGGCGTAGCGCTCGTCGCCGGAGAGCGCGAAGGCGGCGGCGAGGAGCGTCACATGGTGCAGGCGCGACAGTTCCCAGATCTGCTTCACGTTCCCGGTCACGTCCTCGGCGCGATGGTCGACCTTGAAGCAGTAGTCGAGTTGCGGCGCCCGCCTTCCCGTGACCGGATCGAAGAACCAGTCCGGGTCCTCCATGTCCCGGCGCACGGAGCCCAGGAGGTGCCACCGTCCGCCCATGATCTGGTCGGCCGCGGCGATCACCGCACGGCGCGCCTCCGACGGCACGTCCACGAGCGCGTCCCGGGTCGGTACCTCGTGGAACCCCACCTCCGGCGCCCAGTCCCAGGGCGGGGTGGAGCGTCCCGCCGACGGGGCCCACGACCCGCTCGAGGGTTCGGGGACGACTTGGCGCGCCGCCCACCGCCTCCGTCGTACCTGGTCAGAGAGTCGCCATTTCACTTCGGACGCCGACATCTTGGACAGGCGCCGGATGCGCCACTCGAGGCCGACCGAGTTCACAGCCGCGTGGTCGTACAGCCCGTGCCGGCCGACGAAGCGGCCAGGGTGGCACGCGTGGTGGTCGCCAGCGATTCCAAAGAGATGGGCATCGGCCCACCACTGCGGACGGCGCGGAGAAATTCGTCGATCTGAGCGGACTGGCCCTTGTCCGGCGAGCCCAGAGGCCGGCGGACGCGCGCCCGCGCCCCCGACCACACCGTGGTGCGCTTGAAATTGTCGAGCCGGGCAGTCCGCCCGCCCCTCGAGGCCTCGAACGTCTCCTTGGGGAAGCGGCGGTGCGCGTTGGTGAGATAGGTGATGGTGGCCAACGATCCGTCGGCGTAGCGGAGGCTCATCTGCAGCTCGTCGGGTCCAGCGGCCGGCATGGTCACGACCTCCACCGGATCGCTCCCGATCCACCAGCTCAGCGTGTCCACGAAGTGGCCCCCTTCACCGACGAACCGAGATCCCTGCACGTTGCTGTCCCGATACCAGCTGTCCGGGGCGAGTCGCCCGGCGTTCACCAGGTAGCGGGCGTTCGTCGGCTCGGATGACTCCCCGAACCGTGCCCGCATCTCCACCAGGAGCGGGGCGTAGCGGCGGTTGAAGCCGACCAGGATTCTGTCGTTGTCCGTCGCCTCCACGGTGGCCAGCACCCGGTCCAGCTCCTCACCCGAGAGGGCCAAGGGCTTCTCGACGAAGACCGCCTTGCCCGCCTCGAGGGCGCGACAGGCCAGTTCTGCGTGCGAGCTGTGTCGGGTGACGATGAAGACGGCGTCGAGGGAAGGGTCTTCAATCACCGCGTCGGCATCGGTGCCCGATGCCCCGAACCCGAACCTGCGCTGCGCGTTGACCGCCGAGAGCGACCGGCGGGTGGCCACTCGCGCCAGGTCCACCCCTGGGTGCTTGGCCAGATGCGGAAGCAGCATGGACGACGCGTAGTTCCCGGCGCCGACGAAGCCGACCCGCAGGGCATTCGTGTCCCGGACGCCCATCGACACCACCGGGCCACGAGAGCGTGCCGGCAGCGGTCGGGCCGGTGCCGGCAGGGCCGCGACCGGTTCGCCCTCCTCGGGAGCGTCGTACTCGAAGAGGAAGCCCACGCCCTGCAGCGAGCCGTCGTTCAGCTGCTCGTAGACGCTCGGGGCGTCCGAGAGGCCGAAGATCCCGGCGATCAGCGGTTGGGGGTCGACCTCCTTGGTGGCCAGCGCATTGACGAAGCAGTGGAGGTTGCGGCGCTCGGTCCAGCGCACGTAGCCGGCGGGGTAGTCGATTCCGTCGACCTCGTAGGTCGGGTCGTAGCGACCCGGCCCGTAGGAGCGTGAGAACCGCAGGTCGAGCTCCTTCTCGTAGTAGTCGTTCCACGGCAGGTCCAGCTTGCACTTTCCGATGTCGACCACCGTCGCCCGGTCGCGTGCGAGACGTGCGGCCAGCTCCACGGGCTGGTTGGAGGAGCCACCCGAGACGAGGAAGATCCGATCGGCGCCCAGGCCGTCCGAGGCCTTGGCCAGGGCCCGCTCCACGGCGACCACGCCCTCCTCGGTCGGTGGGGCGCACAGGAGACCGCCGGCCTTCTCCGCCAGCCGGCAGCGGTCCACGTCGGGGTCGAGTCCGACCACCCGCACTCCCGAGGCCACGAGGAGCTGCACGACCAGCTGACCCACCAGACCAAGTCCGATCACGCAGGCGGTGTCCCCGATCTGTGCGCTGGCCTGGCGGACCCCTTGCAGTGCGATGGAGCCCACGGTGGCGAATGCCGCCAGCTGGGGCGAGACCCCGTCGGGCACCGCCACGCAGAGATTGGTCGGCACCCAGTTGATCTCGGCATGGAGCGCGTGTTCGTTCCCGGCGCACGCCACGAACTGACCCACCGAGAACTCCTCAGCCCCCCTCCCGACGTCGAGGACCACACCGGCCAGGGAGTAGCCGAGCGGGGAGTAGGAGTCGAGGCGGTGCATCGCTTTCTGGTAGGCGGTGATCGGGCCCTGTTGCTGCACGGTCTCGAGCACCTTCCTGACCTGGTCGGGCCTGGCTCGCGCCTTGCCGACGAGGGACAGTTTGGACTCTCCGACCTTCATCATCTCGGTGCCGGTGGAGATCAGGGAGTAGAGCGATCGCACCAGCACCCCGCCGGGGAGGCACGTCGGAGGAGGAGCATCGATCACGGCGAGCTCCCCCGAGCGGTAGTTCTGTACCACCTGCTTCACAGACCCACTCCTGCGCCACGGTTTTGGCGATACCACAGTTCGAGCGTGAGGAGCTGCCAGATCTGCTTGGACCGGTCCTCTCGTCCCGACCGGTGGTCTTCGACGAGACCCCGGACGCCGGAGCGGTTGAGGAAGCCCGTGTCCACCAGCTCGCCGTCGAGCAACGTGTCGTCAATGGTTGTCCGCAGGTCGTGGGTCACCCACGCTCTCAGCGGCGCGGAGAACGACGCCTTGGGTCGGTGGACGATCTCGTGCGGGAGCCATGCCTCGGCGGCGCGCTTGAGGGCCACCTTGCCGCTCTTCCCGGAGACCTTGTCCTTGCCGCCCAGTGAGAACGCGGCCCGGAAGACCATGGGATCCACGAACGGCACCCGCACCTCGGTGGATGCGGCCATGCTGGCCCGGTCGGTGTAGGCGAGGTTGAGACCGGGGAGAAACATTCGGGTGTCCGCCAGGCACATCCGGTTGACACTGTCGCCGAGGTCGTTGTCCTGGTACAGCTCATGGTGTTGTTCGATGACCTCACCGACGTCACGGTGGAGATCGGGACCCAACAGCGCGGCCAGCTCGGTCGGCTCGTAGAGGCTGTAACTCCTCCGAAAGGCCGCCTCCTCGGGGAGCTCGGCGAAGGTGACGAATCGCTTCGCCCAACGGGCATAGCGAAGGCCACGACCCGCCGCGGTCACCGGCAGACGCCCGACGACGCCGTTGGTGGATCGGTGGACGAATGCGGGCAGCCCGCGGTACCGCTCGGCCAGGACGCAGGCCAGGTGCTTGCGGTAGCCCCCGAAGAGCTCGTCCGCACCCATCCCCGACAAGAGGACCTTGACCCCCGCGGCCCGGGCCGCCTCCGACATGAGCAGGGTGTTGATGGCTGCCGGATCGCCGATCGGCTCGTCGAGGACGCCCACCATCTTGGGCAGGAGCTCGACCACGTCGGGATTGAGTTCGATCTCGTGGAGCTCGATCCCGTGGCGCTGCGCGATCTTCCGGGCGTAGACCGCATCGTCCGGCATGGCCTCGAGTCGTCGGTCCTGGGCCCTGAAGGTGATGGTGTAGGCGTCGATCTGCGGATTGGCCTGCTTCGCCAGCACGGTCACGATGCTCGAGTCGAGACCACCGGAGAGAAAGGTCGAGACCGGGACGTCGGCGACGAGGTGTGCGTTCACCGAATCCTCGATGACTTCCCGGAGGTCCCAGTGACACTCCTGGGCGGCCGCCGCCTCTTCGGCGACGTCCCAATACCGCTCGACGTGGTGCGTGCCGTCGGGCCGGGACTCACTCCAGGTTCCGGGCGGGAGCTTGTCGATACCCTGCAGCGAGCACATCTGGTCGGGAACCCAGTAGTAGAGCATTGAGGCGACGAGTCCCAACGTGGAGATATGGAGCTCACTGCCGAAAACCGAGACGAGGGCCTTGATCTCGGAGGCGAAGACCACGCCGTCCTTCCGGCGGATGTAGTGCAGGGGCTTGATCCCGAACTGGTCGCGAGCAAGGAACAGTGATCCCGTGGTCTGATCGAGAATGGCGAAGGCGAACATGCCGCGGAAGCGTTGCAGACACCCTGGTCCCCATCGGCGCCACGCCTCGAGCACGACCTCGGTATCGGAGCTGGTGGTGAAGACCGCACCGCCGGCGGCCAGCTCGGCTCGGATGGCGCGGTAGTTGTACAGCTCACCGTTGTAGCAAAGGACGAAGGGCGATTTCTCCAGCGGCTGCTGGCCATGTTGGAGGTCGATGATCGAAAGCCGGCGGTGGGCAAAATGCACATCCACGCGGTCGTCGCGGTAGGAAAACGCCCCCGCCTCGTCCGGACCTCGATGTTCGAGGCACCGCCCCATCGCTACCGTTGCCGCGTGCCCGTCGACCTGCTGGTATGCACCGGCGATGCCACACATATCAGCGTCCGACAGTCGCGGCGACGGGTTGTTGCGAATCGGCCGCCAGCTTCTCGTAGACGCCGACGTAGCGAGGAGCTTGATGCTCCCAAGCGAGCTCCTGCTCAATCCGTGCCCGGCCGGCCCGTCCCATCGATCGCCGGCGGGGTTCGTCGTCGACCAGGTCGACCAGCAACTTCGCCAACTCTTCCGTGTCGTTGGGGGTGGCGTAGACGGCCGCGTCGGAAGCCGAGACTCGGGTTTCTTGCAGGTCGAAAGCGACGACCGGCAGCTCGAACGCCATGTACTCCATGGTCTTGTTCATCGTGGAGACGTCGTTCAGCGGGTTCTTCGGATCGGGCGAGATCCCCACGTCGGCCGAGGAGAGTATCGCCGCCACGTCGGCGTCGGGGATGCGTCCCGTGAACGTCACGTAGTCGGTGAGGCCGAGGTCGTGGCTCAGCGTGACCAGTTCGTCGTAACAGTCCCCCGAACCGATGAGGGTGAAGCCGATGTCCTGTCGCCCGAGTCGGTGTACAACCTGATCGGCCACCTTCAGGACGAGGTCCACCCCATCCTGTGGCCCCATCACACCCAGATAGGCGGCCAGGTGGGGTTTGGTCCGCCGGACGCTCGGCGGGGCCGACGAACGACGAAGCGAGGCCAGGTCCGGTCCCGTGCGGACGACGGTGACACTCGTCGGGGATACCCCGTCCCGCTCGAGGACGATCCGTCGGTACGAGTCGTTGGTGGCGATCACGTGGTCAGCTGTCCTGGCCGTGCATCGCTCCATCAACCGCAGCCCTCGGTACACGAGCCGGTTCCCGTCCGGGAAGCGAGAGAGGAAGAGCTCCGGGCACAGGTCGTGGTGATCGAACACGAAGGACGACCGGTGGAGGAGGCGAAAGAGCACGCCAATGGGCCAGAAAAGGTCCGGAGGATTGCAACTCTGCACGACGTCGAATCGACCGCCGAGGCTGGCCCGGAGGCTGAGCCCCAGCGTCATGACGAACGAGTACACGTATTCGAGGACGAAGGAGAGGCTCGACGTACCCGGTGCATACGGTCGGTACTTGAAGAGATCGACGCCGCGTAAGCGGTAGTAGGTCGGATCGCCGGGGGCCTTGGGGCAGACCACCGCCACCTGGAACCCGGCGGCGATCAGTGACTGGCACTCGAGCCAGACCCGCCGGTCGAATGGTACCGACAGGTTCTGGACCAGAATGAGGACCCGCCCACGCTTTGGAGGGCCGGCCTCCCGTCTGTGCGCCCTCAGTCCGCGCTTGGTCACCAGGCGAATCCCTCGTAGCACTCCAACGCCTCGATCTCGGGTCCGAGGCGACCGGCGAGATCGATGATTCTCTGAGGGGGAGAGGTCAGGAGGGCCGCCACCACCTCCTGCGTCGAGTGGGCCACGACGGCGATGTCGGCACCCGCAATGGCCTCCTCGGGTCCGTCGGTGAGGATCCGCTTGAGGTGTGGGAGCTTCGACTCCACGTACTGGCGATTCGTCCCGACCAGAGACGACGGGTTGAGGGAGGGGTCGTAAATCCGCACCTCGTATCCCTTCCCGAGCAAGGTCTCCGCCAGGTCGACGTACGGGCTCTCGCGGAGATCGTCGCTATCCGGTTTGAAGCTTAAACCGAGCAGGGCGACCCGGAGCCCCTCGCTGGCGAGGACGCGGTCGATGGCTTCGTCAATTGTCAACCGGTTGCTCGCCAGAGCACCGGAGAGCAACGGGACATCGATGCTTTCGGTCCGCGCCAGGTACAGAAGTGAGCGAAGGTCCTTCGGGAGGCACGACCCCCCGAAGGCGAAGCCTGGCCGCAGGTACTTGGGTGAGATGTTGAGCGCGGTGTCCTCGCAGAAGATCCCCATGACCTCTCGGCTGTCGACGCCGAGCCTGCTCAAGATCCGTCCGAGCTCGTTGGCGAACGACACCTTGGTGGCATGGAACGCGTTGCAGGCGTACTTGAGAGCCTCGGCCGTGCGGGGGTGCACGACGCGCAGTGGTGCGTCGAGGAAGGCGAACATGCGCGACACGGTGGCGATGGCCCGCAGATCTGAGGCTCCGATCACCGTATAGGGCGGAGAGAGGAAATCGGCGATACCCGTGCCTTCGCGGAGGAACTCCGGGCACACGGCGACGGTCACGTCCAGTCCTGCGTCGCCGAACGAGCCCTGCACAACTGCGGTGACGTCCTCAACGGTGCCCGGCGGAACCGTGCTCCGGATGACGATGGTGTGGGATCCCTGCGCCGGGGGTGACTCGGACAGCGGTTGGACGAGGTCCTCGACGACGCGGTAGATGTAGGCCAGGTTGGCCTCGCCACTGCTGGCGGACGGCGTGCCGACGCACAGGAGGGAGACGTCGGCGTCCGTAAGGGCGGCATCCGGCCGGACCGACGCATGGAGCGTGCCGGCGGCGACCGATTTCGCAATCAGGGGTTGGAGTCCCGGCTCGACGACCGGACTGAGGCCGGCCGAGATGGCCGCCACCTTCATTTCGTCCGGATCGACTCCCCAGACGTCGTGACCGTTCGCGGCCAGGCACGCGGCGGAGACGGTTCCGACATAACCGAGCCCGAAGACAGCGACCTTCATGTGCTCGGATCCCGTGGCGCGAGAGGCAGCCCGCAGCGTAATGGCGTCATGTACAACATGAGCCGTGCGGCGCCGCTGAAATACACAGGACTACGGCGATCAGCCGGCCGCCGTCCTACCTATGGCGGCCTCGGTCAGGAGGCTCGGTGACGCCGGCTGTTCGATGGTTTCGGAGGGCTTTCGGCCGGCCGCTCCAGGGACCACCCGGCACGCCGCGCCATCGCAACGGCAGCGAGCTGGGAGTTCACCCCGAGTTTCAGCAGGATCGCCTTGATCTGTGATCGAACGGTCGAAATCGACACGAAGGCCGCGTTGGCGATGTCCTCGGCGCCGTGGCCTTCCATGAGCTCGGACAGCACGACTTTTTCCCGCTCGGTCAGTCTGGCGAACAGCTCGAGGCGGGAGCGTCGCCGCCGTGCGTCAGGCGGCTCGGCCGTCGACGCGCGCGGTGCGCGCGGGACGCTGCGAGGAGGATGTATCTGCAGCAGCCGGGTGACCGTCTGGAACAGCTGGTCGAACGGTTCGTCCTCGCCCACGACGGCCGACGACCCGGCTCGGAGCCAGGCCGAGGGTCGGTCACCGTCCCCGGCGTAATCGATGACGCACACGGGGCATCCTTGCCGTTGCGCGCGTCGGACGAGGGCTGAGCCGGACTGGATGTTGAACGGCCGCAGGTCGAGCAGGACAAGGTCCGGCCTCCACTCCAGCCCCCGCGCCAGCTCCTTGGTGCTCCCTTCGGTGTGCAGGGTGGCGAATCCGTGCGTTCCCAGCGTGCGAGCCAGAGTCCCGGCGAGAAGGTTGCTGCCGGCGACCAGCACGCGAGCGGGCTGTACCGACGGTTCAGGCGAACGTTGCTCGGCACGACTCATGCGATGATCCCCGGCGAACGGGCGAACCGCGCGGGCAAACAGAGCCCGCGTCTCTGTGGACCGCGCCAAATCGGTCCGTGCTTCATCGCAATATCGACCCCTATCCTTTTAAAGAGACTCGCGTCACCGACAATTCGCGTGCCCTTCGGATTCGAGAGGAGTTGAAAAACCGGGCTTTACATGCCCTTATTCAACATGCCACCGATACAGATAGAGCCAGCCCCCTAACTATGGAGTCCAGAAGCTCGCTCCGTTAGGGGCTAAAGTCACTTTTTGCCAGGCTCCGGTGCCGGGCTCCGGTGGCAGGGTCCCGGGGGCGATCTCAAGGAGCCGCGGGATCCGGGGGCAGCACGTGGAAGCACACGTGGGAGGCCGACGCCGGCGATTCTGTCGACAGGACCACCCGGGCCGGTGACGCGGGATCCCCCCCGCCGACCACCCCGGCGGCACGGCGGATGGCGGCCAGCACCTGGGCGCGGCCGGGCACGGGAAGCTCCTCGAGACCTCCGACGTGTTGATGGGGAAGGACCACCCGGCCGGGGATCAGCGGCCCGCTGATCACGACGACGTCCGATTCGACCGTCACCGTGGCGCCGGCGAGCCAGGGGCCGACGCCGCGGGCCGCCCCGGAGCTTGCGACGGCGCAGGCTTCGCACGGCCCGGCGTCGTCGGACTGCTGGTCTTCGCGCTCTGGCGAACTGAGCCCTTGCGGCACGCGAAGCCCCCTCAATGGTCGAGTCGAGAGCGACTCTAGTTGGGGGCGAGGTCCGTGCGCTGCGTACCAGCGCGCGTACCAGGCGCCGCGTATCACGGTCCGTGCGCGTGCCCTCCGAATGAGCACGCTACCGAGCATGTGACGGATGGAAGGAAAGACTCGCATCGAGATCTCACCCCCGGGGGAGCTGCCGTCGTGTCATCGGATTTGAGTACGGGATCACTGGCTGCGTCGGCCGAGCAGGCCACGCTGACGCCGGTCCCCGATCTGCCCCCGATGAGCCTGGTCGATGCTCGTGCTGGACCGATCGCGCCTGAAGGCACATCGGAGGCGCCAGGCAGGCGGAACAGCGGGCTCCGGGCCCGGCTGTTCGCCCTCGACGTCGCCGCCGTGATCACCACGTGGGTCGTCGTGGGCACCGTCGGGGCTCCGGGCGTGACGGCGAGCCGCCGGTTGGCGGCAGGCGGCGTGGCGATCCTGGTCACCCTGGCGGTCATGCCGCTTCTCGGGCTCTACCGATCGCGGCTCTGCGTCGAACGCCGGCGCGAGACATCGCGGATCGCCGTTGCCTGTGTCGCCGGCGCCGTGATGTTCGGGCTGGTCACGGGCAACGCCCTTCACGTCGATGACGCGGTGATCGTGGCTGCTGGGTCCTGCGCCCTGGTGCTCATCGTGCTGCGCTGGGCCTTCTGCCAATGGCTGAGTGCCCAGCGCGCCCGCGGTCGCTACCGCCGCGGCATCGTGATGGTCGGGACCGACGAGGACGCCGTCGACGTCTGGAGGATGCTCCATTCGCAGCCGGAGCTCGGCTACGAGGTGAGGGGGATCATCGGCGAACCCGAGTTCTGTCCTGAATGGGCCACGCTGCCCAACAGCCGGACCATCGACGGACTCCCCGACCTCGCCATGACGACGGAGTCCACCGGCGTCCTGGTGGTGGCGAACGCGCTCTCCGTGGCGGAGATCCGCGACGTGATTGACCTGAGCACCGCACACGGTCTGCACGTGCAGGTCTGTCCGGGCTTTCGGGGGTTGGCAACACGCCGGGTCCGCCATGTTCCGGTCAGTGGCGAGGCCTTTTTGTACGTCGAACCGGGAGGGCGTCCGAGCTGGCAATTGGGGGCAAAACGGGCGATCGACGTGATCGGAGCCGGCGTCGGAGTGCTGATCGCCGCCCCGATTCTCCTGCTGGCGTGGATCGCCATCCGGATCGAGGACCACGGACCGGCGCTCTACCGGCAGACGAGGATCGGGCTGGACCGGCAACCCTTCGTGGTCTACAAGATGCGGAGCATGACCTTGGACGCGGAGAGCTCCGTCAAAGACCTGGCGGTCATCAACGAGCGCACCGACGGCCCTCTGTTCAAGGCAGCAGTCGATCCACGTGTGACCAGGGTCGGGGCCGTCCTCCGCGCGCTCAGCGTCGACGAAATCCCCCAGCTCTTCAATGTCCTGACCGGGAAGATGAGTCTCGTGGGCCCGCGCCCCGCCCTCCCCGACGAGGTGGCGCAGTTCGACCCCGAGCTGCTGCGTCGTCACGACATCAAACCGGGGGTGACCGGGCTGTGGCAGCTCGAGGCGCGAGACAGCCCCTCGTTCCACGCCTATCGGAGGCTCGACCTCTTGTACGTTGACAACTGGTCGATCGGGCTCGACCTGATGATTCTCGTCGCGACGGTTCCGATGGTGATCATGCACGCGTTGAGGTTCCGCCGGTCGGTCTGAGTGGCACCGGAGCCATCGTTTTGACTCACTCGACGGCGATTTTCCACGCGATGCCCTCGAAAGTCAGCATGGATCCTCAAATCAGGGGATGACGAATCCCAATAATTCGGTGACCATGGGTGTGACACGACGGGCTGGCTGCGGTGGCGCCGGTTCTTGGCGGTGTCGGGAGGTTTCGGTTTGTGTCCGTGAAAGAGTCGGTGAGCGGGACCGAAGGTGCGCCAAAAGACGCGGCGAGGGTGATTCTTGACGACGGGGACCTGACCCTGGTCGTGGCGGAGGCCAGCGCCGGTGCCGGCGCGGCCTGGGAGATCCTCATCCAGCGCTTCGGAGGGTTGGTGGTCGCTATCGCCAGGAGATGCCGGCTGAACGATGCCGACGTGGCGGAGGTGTGCCAGACGACGTGGTTGCGCCTGGTGGAGAACCTCGACCGGATTGAGCAGCCGGAGCGCCTCGGCGCGTGGCTGGCCACCACATCGAGGCGCGAGAGCTTGAGGATCGCGACGCGGCGAACCGATGTCTCTGCCACCGATGCGCTGTACCTGATGGTCGACGACGAGGTCGATCCGCTCGATGCCCGCCTGCTGCGGGACGAGCAACTGGCCATGATCCGGGATGCGACCCAACGGCTCACGCCCCGCTGCCAGCGCCTCCTCGGCCTGCTCATGGGCGACGACGACCTTCCCTATAAGGAGATCGCCGCGCAGCTCAACATGCCCATCGGGAGCATCGGGCCCACCAGGGGCCGCTGTCTGGACCACCTGCGCCAGATCCTCGCCGAGACCGAGGTGGCCAAGACCGAGGTTACCCAGACCGAGCTCACCCAGACCCCCGCCTGAGCTTGCCCGCGTATTACGGCAGGCCCATTGCCCCTCACCTCTGTAGAAGGGGCCAGTCCGCACGTCAGGAGCGCCGAGTGAGGTCACACCGCGAGCAGCCGATCGAAGGAACCCGTATCGGGCTGTTCGGTCTGCTGGGATCGGGCAACATCGGCAACGACGCCTCCATGGAGGCCGTGCTCCGATACCTGCAGGACCGTCACCCTTCGGCGGTGCTCGACGTGATGTGCTCCGGTCCGGAGAGAGTGACCGTGGCGTACGGGCTCGACGCCGTCCAGATGTTCTGGTTCGACCGTCACCAGGATCGTCTCTCGTCCAAACCGTGGACCCTTCTACGGGTGCCGAGCCGGATCCTCGATGTGTTCCGCGTCTCGCGTTGGGTACGCCGGCACGACGTGGTGATTGTCCCCGGTGCCGGCGTTCTGGAGGCGAGCCTCCCGCTGCGCCCGTGGAACACGCCGTACGGACTGTTCCTACTCACCGCCTCGGGCAGGCTGTTCGGGACCAAGGTCGCCCTGGTCTGCGTCGGGGCCGGGGCGATCCAGAAGCGGGCGACCCGGACCCTCTCGAACTGGGCAGCCCGATTAGCCGGGTACCGCTCCTACCGCGATCGCAACTCCCGTGAGGCCATGCGCCGCCGCGGTCTCGAAGCCGGGGACTCGGTCTTCCCCGACCTGGCCTTCTCCCTGCCCACACCGGGGGAGGATGGGCGTGGCGGGGGTGACTGGTCGACCATCGGCGTCGGCATCATGGCGTACACCGGATCGAACGACGACCGCGAAAGGGCCTCGGACATCTACCGCAACTATGTCGACGCCATGTTGGGGATCGTGTGCCGGCTGGTCGACGACGCCCGTAAGGTCCGTCTGTTCATCGGGGACACCGACGGGTCTGACGAGGCGACGGCCCGCGAGATCCTCGCCGCCGTTCGGGAGCTTCGCCCGGATCTGGACGACACCTGGGTCGTCGCCGAACCGGTGAGGACGTTCGGCGAGATCATGGAGTCGATGGAGCCCCTCGGGGCGATCATCGCGACGCGGTTCCACAATCTCGTCGCTGCGCTCAAACTGGCCAAGCCGACGATCGCCATCGGCTACTCCGTCAAACACAGCGACCTGATGGCGGACGCGGGCCTGGCCGAGTTCAGTCACCCGGTCGACTCGTTCGACCTCGGCGTCTTGGTCGAACAGCTCCATGACATGGAACGTCGGGCGGAGACCTTGCGGCGGTCCCTGTGCTCGCACAACGCGGCGTTGGCCGAGGAGCTCGAATGCCAATTCGACGAGTTGGACGATGTCCTGTTCGGCCGTGCACCGGCCCGGTCGAGCGTGCCGGCAGGTGTGGCATGAGCACGTCGTCGTCCTCGGTCTACAGCCGGGACTTCTGGTCTCACGAGAACCTGAAGTACGCGCGGCCGCACTACCGCATGCGCAAGGTGGCACGGGTGGTGAATCGTCTGGCCGACGGCAAGGCGTCCCGGCTTCTCGACATCGGATGTGGCCCGGCCGCGCTTCGTGCGGTCCTCGACCCGAACATCGACTATCACGGCATCGACATCGCCATTCAGCGACCGTCGCCCGAGCTCGTCGAGTGTGACCTCATGCGGGAGGCCATTCGCTCCGACCACGCGCCCTTCGACCTGATCGTGGCCGAAGGGTTCTTCGAGTACATGGCCGACGCGCAGGCCCAGAAGTTCGCCGAGATCGCTGCCCTGCTGGCGCCGGACGGCAGGTTCGTCGCCACCTACGTCAACTTCGACCATCGTCGTCCCAACCACTACGCGCCCTACAGCAATATCCAGCCCTCTGCGGAATTCCGGAGGAGCCTGGGCGAGCATTTCGTCGTCGAGAGGCAGGTTCCGACGGCGCACAACTGGAACCACAGCGAGCCCGGACGGTGGTTCGTACGGGCACCCAACATGTACCTGAACGTGAACGTGCCGATGCTCACGAGCCGGCTGGCGGTCGAGTACATCTTCGTCTGCCGACCCCGACCGGGCTGAGGTTCGCCGCACGACGTATCACGAAGGGGATCGGCACCTCCCAATTCGTGATCGTTGGCGTCGGATCGGGAGGTCATGTCGAAGCAGATCGTGAGGGAAGCGCCCCGGTACCGAGGGACTCGGCGCGTGTCCGTCCTTGTCGACCCCGATCTGTCGGTACCGGAGCTGCGTCAGTCCGTCTACGACGGCAACGTGGTCGTCCTCACGACGCTGCGGAGCGTCGGCTCGTTCGTCGACTACATACGAGAACAACTCCTCGACCTGTTCGCGCCCTATGAACCGGAGTACGCGCACGAGCACATCGACACGACCGAGATGGCCAAGCTGCTGGACGGCTGGAAGCCACGCTTCATGCATTCACCCCGGTCGAAGGAGGTGGTCCGCGCCATCATCCGGGAGGCCGGTTTCCCGACGGGGGAGACCCACTACGACGTCCCGAAGCCCCGCACGTCCTTTCCGGCGGGCCACCTGACCACCGGCATCGCCTACGCATTCGACTGGCATCGCGACACCTGGTACAGCGCACCGGCGCAGCAGATCAACTGGTGGCTCCCGGTCTATCCCGTCCGGGCGGACAACGCCATGTGTTTCGACCTCCAAGCCTTCAGCCGAGCCGTGGCGAACAGTTCGGGTGGATTCGACTACTACCAGAACAACCGGGCGCGGCTGACCACGGCGTCCCAGGTCACCGCCGAAGAACAGTCGCGACCGGCAGCCCTGGACCACGCGCCACTCGACGAGCTCGTGCTTCTCCCACATGTCGGCACCGTGTTGCTGTTCTCCGGGTCACAGCTCCACGCCTCCATCCCCAACACCTCGGGGAGAGCTCGATTCAGTGTCGACTTCCGGACGGTCGACGTGACGGACCTCCAATCCGGGCGCGGCGCTCCGTTGGTCGACGTCAGCTGCACGGGCACTGCCATCCGGGACTTCCGCCGGGTCTCTGACGAGGCTGCCTTCGAAGAAGAGTGGGTGGTCCGGTCGTTCGGGAAGCCCCCGGCGGAGTCGATGCTGGTCTTCGCCAAGCCTGCACGGGAGGGTGCCGAGCTCCATGGGTGACCAGTCAGGAGCCGAGGAGGTGCATACGAGGCGACTCAGCGCGGTGCCGAGACTGAGCATCGCGCTGCCGGTCTACAACGGGGAACGCCACATCGGTGAAGCGCTCGAGTCTCTGTTGGGACAGACCTACGAGGATTTCGAGCTCATCGTGTCGGACAACGCGTCGACCGACGGCACATCCGAGATCTGTCTTCGCTACGCGCGGCAGGACCACCGCATCCGTTACATCCGGCAGAAACGGAACATCGGCCTGGTCCCGAACCACACCTTCGTCCTCGAGCAGGCCAGAGGAGAGCTGTTCAAGAGCGCGGCGCACGACGATCTCTACGCGCGGGATCTGTTGGCCCGCTGTGTCCACGCGCTCGACGAGGATCCACACGCCGTGTTGGCACACGCCTGGTCGGCCGTGGTCGACAACGCCGGCAGCGTGGTCGGCACGTTCGGCCCCGGCGTCGCACTCGACGCACCGCGGGCGGCCGACCGGTTCCGCAGCGTCCTCTACGAGGGCTGCCATGACTACGAGTACGCCGTGATCCGCACACGAACCCTGCGACGCATGCGGCACCAGGGCAGCTTCCACCTCGCTGATCGATTGATGAGTGCCGAGCTCGTCTTGCACGGAGGCTTTCGACAGGTCGAGGAGTGGCTGTACTTCCGCCGTGAACATCCGGAACCCCTGACCAAGAATGTGCGCGAGCGGTGCACGACGTTGGACCCGCGGCGCGCCAACCGTCTGCGGCATCCGGTCGTCCGCCTCTACGGCGAGTACGTGTGGGCCTATGTGGACGCCATCCGCCGAGCCCCCTCTCGACCGCCGAGCGGTGCGAGTGTCTCGGGATCCTCACCCGCTACCTGGCCTCTCGGGCCGGTCGCGAACGGTTGTACGAGGATCCTCTGTCGACGGCGCCGTCGATCCCGGTCGACATGATCGTGGCCGGCCGAGGGGACCTGGCACCGGCGAGGCCGTAGACTGGGCCGGGTGAGGACGCCCCACTAGCGCATGAGGCTGGTGGGAGTGGAACTGGTCCGCCTGGCTGTCCCTTTTCGCTCGGACGTCGCCACCGCGGTGGGTGTGCACCGGAGCCGCTCGCTGCTCTTCGTGCGGGTGGTCGCCGACCAGGCCGAGGGCTGGGGCGAGTGCGCCGCACTCGGCGAGGGGACGTCGGTCGACCCGAGCGTGGACGAGGTCGAGGCGGCGGTGGTGGCGCGCGGGGTCACGCGGCTGGTGGACGCCTCGGCCGCACGGGGCGGGCAGCTACCCCGGGAGAGCGAGATCGCCCAGCTCTTCGGGAGCTCGGCGGCCGACCGCATGATGGCCGCCGTGTTCGAGATGGCCGTGGCGGACGCCGAGCTCCGGCTCTCCGGGCGTTCGCTGGCCCAGGCGCTGGAGGTCGGTGCGGGCTACGACACGCTCCCCGTGGGGGTCGCGGTGGGGATCCCGCCCGATCACGACGTGGGGGTCCTGCGCCAGCAGGTGGCGGAGGCGGTGTCGGGCGGTGCGGCTCGGGTCCGGGTCAAGATCGGGCCCGGATGGGACCTCGAACCGGTGGCGGCGCTGCGGGACGACCATCCCCGCGTCGTGCTCCAGGTTGACGCCAACGGGTCCTACGGCATCGGGGACGCCGAGCGGCTGGGCCGGCTGGCCGAGTTCGGGGTGCTGTGCATAGAGCAGCCCCTGCCGCCGGCCGACCTGGTGGCGATGGCCGAATTCGCCGACCGCATCCCCCTCCCCGTCTGCCTCGATGAGTCGCTCACCTCCCCCCGCCGGGTGGTCGACGCCCTGCGCAACCGGGCCTGTCAGGTGGCCTGTCTCAAGCCGGGCCGTCTGGGCGGCCTGCGGGCCACGCGGGTGGCCCACGCCGCCTGCGTGGCCGACGGTGTGCCGGTCTTCGTGGGTGGCTTCTTCGAGGCCGGACTGGGGCGGGCCGCCAACCTGGCCCTGGCCGCCCGGCTGGCCCAGGACGCGGCCGGCCTGGTCGGTGACCTGAGCCACCCGGCGACCTACCTCTCTGCCGACCCGTGCGGGACATCCGCCTACCCCGAGGTGCGCGACGGATGGGTGAGGGTGCCCACCGGGCCCGGTGTCGGCTCGGGGCCCACCGAGGCATCCCTGGGCCGACCCGATGCGCGCCGCCGTTGGTTCCCGGCAACGTAGACTCGACGCTCCAATGCATCGCGCCCTGCTCGAGCGTCGTATCCGAGACGTCCACGCACGCCTGGTGCGCGCCCGGGAGGACCTGGCGGTGCTCGACGAGCAGCTCGCCGTGGTGATGGAGTCGGCCGAGGAGATGCGGGTCCGCTCGCTCGTCTCGGAGACCCCGCTGGCCGCGCACGAGCACAGCGAGGCGGCTCGCCACGCCGATGCCATGGCCAAGGCGCGCGACGCCCTGGCCGGCACGGTCCGCGACCTCGAGCGGCGCCAGGACGAGCTCCTGGCCGACGTGGCGCCCGGACGATCGTGACCGGCACGGGGACGGGGACGCTGGCCCGGGTGGTCATCGCCGAGGACGAGGCGATCATCCGCCTCGACCTCAAGGAGATCCTGACCTCGGCCGGCTACGAGGTGGTCGGCGAGAGCGGGCGGGGCGACGAGGCGGTGCAGCTGGTGGAGGAGCACCGGCCCGACCTGGCCATCTTGGACATCAAGATGCCCGGCCTCGACGGGTTGCAGGCGGCGCGCGAGATCACCTCGCGCTTCCAGGTGGCGGTGGTCCTCCTGACCGCCTTCAGCCAGCGCGACCTCATAGAGGAGGCCCGTGACGCCGGGGTGTCGGCCTACCTGGTCAAGCCCTTCCAACCCCGCGAGCTGCTGCCGGCGGTGGCCGACGTGCTCTCACGCGCCCGCCAGGAGTGGGCCATCGCCGACGAGGAGGCTCGGGACGCATCGGGCGGAGGGGGAGCGGAGGACAAGATCGCCACCCGGCGCCTGGTCGACCAGGCCAAGGCCGCCCTCATGGACCGCAACGACCTGGCCGAGGACGAGGCCTTCACCTTCATTCAGCAGACGGCCATGCACCGACGGGCCCGCATGCGTGACGTGGCCCGGCAGATCGTCGACGGCACGCTGACTCCGTAAGTGCCTCCGACCACGCAGGCACGCTCCGGCCCCCTCTTCCTCCTCGATGGGATGTCGCTCGCCTTCCGCGCCTATTTCGCGCTCCCCAACACCCTGACGACCACCTCGGGCATGGTGACCAACGCCGTGCACGGCTTCGTGTCGATGGTCTCCTACATCGTCCGCGAGCATCAGCCGAGCTCGCTGGCGGTCGCCTTCGATCTCCCGGGCCAGACCTTCCGCGACGAGATGGTGGCGGAGTACAAGGCCGGCCGCGCCGAAGCGCCCAACGACCTGCCGCCGCAGTTCGAGATGATCCGCGAGGTCATGCATGCCCTGGCCATCCCCGTTGTCGAGGCTCCGGGCTTCGAGGCGGACGACGTCTTGGCCACGCTGGCCACCGAGGCCCGCGACCGGGGGACCGACGTGGTCGTGGTCACCGGCGACCGGGACAGCTTCCAGCTGATAGAGGACCCCCATGTCCGCGTCCTCTACAACCGCCGGGGGGTGAGCGACTACTCCCTCTACGACGAGGCGGGCATCGTGGCGCGCTGCGGCGTGCCGCCGTCGAAGTACGTGTTGCTGGCCTCGCTGCGGGGCGATCCGTCGGACAATCTGCCCGGCATCCCCGGCGTCGGCGAGAAGACGGCGGCCAAGCTGTTGAACGCCTACGGCGACCTCGATGGAATCTTCTCCCACCTCGACGAGCAGACGCCCAAGCTGCGCCAGAACCTGACGAACAACGAAGGCCTGGCCCGTTCCAATGCGACCGTGATCCCCCTGGTGCGCGACGTGCCGCTCGGCGTCCACGTCACCCAGCTCCAACTCGGCGGCTGGGACCTGCGCACCGCCGAGGCGGTCTTCGCCAAGTTCGAGCTGAAGAGCCAGTGGCGGATCATGGAAGAGCTCTTGTCGGCGGGGGCGTTCGGCGATGCGGCAGAGGGGAGCGAGGCGCCCACCGGCTCAGGAACGGTCCTGACCAAGGGCGCCAAGGCGGAACTGGCGGTCCTGCGGGGCCTGGCGCCCCGGACCGAGCCCGAGTTGGTGGACTTCGGCGAGGTGCGGGTCCCCATCGAACCGGCACCGGCCACCAAGGACCTGGCCGCGCTGGCGAAAGGCCCGCGCAGCCTGGTGGCGCGCTGGACCGGGGCGCACGGGCGCAGCCCGCTCGCCGCGCTGGCGGTGGTGGCGACGGAGGGCGGCGGCGAGGTGGGGGCGGTCATGCTCCCCGCCGATCTGCTGGAGTCGCCCGCCGTGGCCCAGAAGCTCACGTCCACACTGGCCGAGCCCGTACTGGGCCATCAGGTCAAGGAGGTCATGCGCTCGCTGCTGCCGCTGGGCATCGACTGCACCGGGCTGGTCATGGACACCGGCGTGGCGGCCTACCTGTTGGACGCGTCGAGCGGGGAGTACGAGCTCTCCGACCTCCGCGGCACGGACGACGGCCAGCTGCAGCTGCGCATGGGGGACCCGACGCCGGAGTTGTTGAGCGAGGCCGAGTCGCTGGTGGCCGAGGGGCGCGACGTGGCCGAGCTGGCCGCGGGGTACCGGGCCCGGCTGGACGCCTTGGAGATGGGACCGCTCCACGACGGCATCGAGACGCCGCTGGTGCGGGTCCTGGCGAAGATGGAGGTCGCCGGCATCGGCATCGACCGCACCGAGCTGAGGAAGATCAGCGACGAGTTGAAGATCTCGGCGGCCACGCTGCAGTCCAGGGTGCAGGAGCTGGCCGGGCACGAGTTCAACGTCAACTCGACCCAGCAGCTGCGCACCGTGCTCTACGACGAGCTCGGCCTGAAACCCGGGAAGAAGACCAAGACCGGCTACTCGACCGATGCCCAGACGCTCGAGAGCCTGCGCGGCGTCCATCCGATCATCGACGCGCTGCTCTCCTATCGCGAGGTCGAGAAGCTGCGCTCGACCTACGGCGAGAACCTGCTGGCCGAGGTGGCCGCGGACGGCCGGATCCACGCCTCCTTCCGCCAGACGGTGGCCCGGACCGGGCGCATCTCCTCCGACCGGCCAAACCTGCACAACATCCCGGTCCGCACCGAGCTGGGCAAGCAGTTCCGCCGGGCCTTCGTCCCCGCCGAGGGCTACTCGTTCCTGGTGGCCGACTACGACCAGGTGGAGTTGCGGGTGATCGCCCACCTCTCCGGGGATGTGGGACTGATAGAGGCCATGTCGTCGGGGTCCGACGTGCACCGGGTGGTGGCGTCGAGCGTCTACCAGGTGCCGGCCGAGGAGGTCACCCACACCCAGCGCGAGTTCTGCAAAATGGTCTCGTACGGCCTGGCCTACGGCATGGAGGCCTACGGGCTGAGCCAGCGCCTGGGCATCCCCGTCGAGGAGGCGGCCGCCATCATCGACCGCTACTTCGGCGCCTTCCCCCGGGTGAAGCAGTACATGGACGAGACCGTGGTCGAGGCCCGGGAACGGGGGGCGACCCGGACCATGTTCGGCCGCCTGCGCCCGCTGCCCGACCTCGACGCCTCCAACTACCGCCTGCGCCAGGCGGCCGAGCGCCAGGCCATGAACGCCGGGATCCAGGGGCTGGCGGCCGACATCTTCAAGCTTGCCCTGGTGCGCCTCGACCGGTATCTCGAGCAGGGAGGGCTGGCCAGCCGGCTCGTCCTCCAGGTGCACGACGAGGTGATCGTCGAGGTGGCGGCGGGGGAGGAGGAAGAGGCCGGCCGCCTCACCGAGGAGGCGCTCACCGGCGCGGCCGACCTCCAGGTCCCCCTGACCATCTCCATGGCGACCGGATCGAGCTGGGCGGCGGCCAAGGGCTGAGCCCTGGTAATCTGGTTGTCCCAGCTGGCACCGGCAGCCGGGCACCCGTAATGGACTCACACCGACCCCGGCGCGGTCAAAGCGAGCTTCTCGATGTCCGACGTACGCACCTCCCTCCTCTCCCGCCCCGAAGACATGGGGACCTTCGACGCCGAGGGGAACTACACCCCCCGCACCATCGTCGACGACGATCTGGACGGCGCCGATCTCGAGCAGGCGATGGGGGACTCCATCATCGAGTTCGAGGATGGGGATGTGATTGAGGGGACGGTCGTGAAGATCGACCGCGACGAGGTCCTCCTCGACATCGGCTTCAAGTCCGAGGGTGTCATCCCGGCCCGGGAGCTGTCGATCCGCAACGACGTCCACCCCGAGGAGATCGTCTCCCTCGGCGAGCACATCGAGGCGCTGGTGCTCCAGAAGGAGGACAAGGAGGGGCGCCTGGTCCTCTCCAAGAAGCGGGCCCAGTACGAGCGGGCCTGGGCGACCATCGAGAAGAAGAAGAACGACGGCGAGATGGTGTCCGGCCCGGTCATCGAGGTCGTCAAGGGCGGCCTCATCGTCGACATCGGCCTGCGCGGCTTCCTGCCGGCGTCGCTGGTGGAGCTGCGCCGTGTGCGCGAGCTGCAGCCCTACGTGGGCCGGGTGATCGAGGCCAAGATCATCGAGCTCGACCGCAACCGCAACAACGTGGTCCTCTCCCGCCGGGCCTACCTGGAGGAGGAGCAGAAGGAGCAGCGGGGCGACTTCCTGGCCAACCTCAAGCCGGGCGAGCGGCGCAAGGGCACCGTCTCCTCGGTGGTCAACTTCGGCGCCTTCGTCGACCTCGGCGGGATGGACGGCCTGGTGCACGTCTCCGAGCTCAGCTGGAAGCACGTCGACCACCCCTCCTCGGTGGTGCAGGTGGGCGACGAGATCGAAGTGGAAGTCCTCGATGTGGACCTGGACAAGGAGCGGATCTCCCTGTCGCTCAAGTCCACCCAGTCGGACCCCTGGCAGGAGTTCGCCGACAGCCACGCCGTCGGGCAGCTCGTCTACGGCCGCATCACCAAGCTGGTGCCCTTCGGCGCCTTCGTGCAGGTGGGCGACGGGATCGAAGGTCTGGTCCACATCTCGGAGATGGCGGTGCACCACGTGGACCTCCCCGAGCAGGTCGTGACGCCCGGCGAGGAGTTGTGGGTCAAGATCATCGACATCGACCTGCAGCGCCGGCGCATCTCGCTGTCGATCAAGCAGGCCGCCGAGGGCGGCGAGGTCTCCGAGGAGTACCGGGAGGCCTTCGGCGAGCACGCCTACGACGCAGAGGGCAACTACATCGGGTTCGACTACGCCGAAGGCGAGTTCATGCCCGAGACCGAGGCGCAGGCGGCATGGGCCGACTTCGCCGAGGAGCTGGGCACCCCGGTGATCGTGCCGGAGTCGCTGGCGGGCTCGGGCCCGGCCGAGACCGGCGAGGCGCCCGAGGCCGGCGAGGCGCCCGAGGTCAGCTGACCCGCTGGTCGAACTGGACGGTGTTGCCGTCCGGATCACGCACGAACATGGAACGGACCCGGCCCCCGGGCGGCTCGCCGTACAGCGTCGTGTCCGAGCCGTTCTCGCTCGGCTCCACCACGATCGGGGTGCCGGCGGCGCGCGCCCGCGCCGCAATGGCGTCGATGTCGTCCACCCAGAACCCGAAGTGGTGCACGCCGATCTGGAAGAGGGGCTTCGGCTCGCCCTCATAGGGAGCGGTGAGGCCCTCGTCGAGCACGACGAACGGCTCGTCGGCGCCCTCGCGCTCGCGCAGGTACACCCCGCGGCGGCGCATCACGGTGCCCTCCACGGTGAACTCCTCGCGTGAGTCGAGGGAGACGTGGAGCCCGACCACCTCGGTCCAGAAGGGCAGGGACACGTCCACGTTCCGGACCCCGATGGCGATATGGGAGACGTTCTTGATCGGCATGGCCCGAGCCTACGGCGGGACTGTCCCCGGGTAAGTGCCCTACGATGCCCCCCCATGTCTGAGGCGCCCCCCGTCGTGACCGGTCGTCTGCGTACGGCCGCGGCCATCGGCGTGGTCGCGGTGGTGGCCGGCGGTGTGGTGCTGCGCTTCGTGACCCATTCGGCGCTGTGGCTCGATGAAGCGCTCACCGTCAACCGCTCCCGTCTCCCCCTCACCCAGATCGCCGGCTCGGTCAAGCAGGACGGGGCGCCGCCGCTCTACTACTACCTCCTCCACTTCTGGATGGAGCTGTTCGGCCAGTCCAACCTGGCCACACGCTCCCTCGAGGGGGTGATCGGCGTCGCCACGCTCCCCGTGGCCTGGCTGGCCGGCAACCGCTTCGGGGGCCGCACCGTGGCCTGGACGACGCTCGTCCTCCTGGCCAGCGCCCCCTTCGCCGTCTTCTACGCCACCGAGGCGCGCATGTACGGCCTGATCATCCTGTTGACCGGCTGCGGTTTCCTGGCGCTGGACCGCGCCCTGGCCTCGCCCCGTCCGGGCAACCTGATCGCCGTCGGGGTGGTGACGGCCGCTCTCCTCTACACCCAGTACTGGTCGCTCTACCTGGTGGGCGTGGTGGCGCTGTGGTTGGCCGTCACCGCCTGGTGGTCGCGGCGCCACGATCGCAACGACCCCGGGCAGTGGAAGCGGCCGCTGACCGCCCTGGCCGCAGTGGCCGGGGGATGCGTCCTCTTCATCCCGTGGCTGCCCATCTTCATCTACCAGTCCCGCTACACCGGGACCCCGTGGGCGGCGCCGCCCAACTTCGCGGCGGTGATCAACGCCGTCACCGGGTTCACCGCCAATCAGGGCTCCCTCTCCTCGGCGGGGACCGATCAGGGGCGCCTGCTGGCCCTGATCTACTTCTCCATGTCGGCCCTGGCCCTCTTCGGGATCGCCCGGAGCCGGCGCATCATCGAGATCGACCTGCACACCCAACCGGTGGCCCGCGGGGTCACCGTCGCCGTGGTGGGCACGCTGTTCGCCGCCATCGCCGGCGGCATCCTCACCCAGAGCGCCTTCTCGCCGCGCTACGCCGCCGTGGTGTTCCTGCCGCTGCTGCTGCTGGTGGCTCTCGGGACGACGAAGTTCCTCGACACACGGGTCCGTCTCGGCCTGGTGGCCGTGGCGGTGGTGGCCGGGTTCGTCGGCTCGGCCCAGAACGTGAACACCCAGCGCACCCAGGCGTCCCAGGTGGCGGCCGTGATCAACGCGCACGGCCAGCCGGGCGACATCATCGCCTTCTGCCCCGACCAGCTCGGGCCGGCCGTCTACCGGGTCATCGACCACCCGTCGGACTACGACCTGGTGACCTTCCCCCGGGGGACCGGCCCGCAGTTCGTGGACTGGGTCAACTACGCCAGCGTCGTGCACGCGGCCCACCCGGTCGTCTTCGCCAACAAGCTGGTGGCCGACGCCGGGACCGACCATCGCATCTGGCTGGTGTGGCAGCCGGGGTACCAGACCTACGGGGCGAAGTGCCAGGTCCTCGCCGCCACCCTGCTGGGCAACGACCACCTGGGCGGCCACAACTGGGTGATCAACAAGCCCTCCACCTACTACGAGCCCATGAACCTGACCGAGTTCGCGCCGGCGCCCAGATGAGCCCGCCACCCCGATGAGACAGTCCGTCCGGGAGGCGGTGCTGCCCTATCTCCTGGCCCGGGTCGTGGTGCTGGGCGCCCTGGGCCTGGCCCACTTCATCGTCGACCGCACCCATCCGGCGACCGCCGGGGTGGCCGCCCGTGTGCATGAGGGGCTGCTCGGCTGGGATGCCGGTTACTACAAGACGATCGCCGGGGTGGGCTACGCCCCGCTGGGGAAGGAGGGGCTCCGCTTCTTTCCCGCCGTCCCGATCCTGACGCACGTCGTGGCGTGGTTGCCGGGGGTGGGGGACGGTGCGGCGCTGCTGGTCGTCGCCAACGTGGCCGCCTTCGTGGCGACGGCGCTCTTCTTCGTGCTCGTGCGCCGCGAGACCGCCAGCCCCGAGGTGGCCCGCCGCGCCGTGTGGTTTCTCAGCCTGTCCCCCGCCGCCTACGTGCTGGTCATGGGCTACGCCGAGTCGACCCTGCTCTGCCTGGCCATCGGCTGCTTCCTGGCGCTCCGGCCGGGGCGGGACGCGGGACGGTCGCGGCCGAACTTCGCCCTGGCGGGCGTGCTGGCGCTCGCCGCGGCGCTCACCCGGCCGATCGGCGTGCTGCTGGCGCTCGCGGTGGCCGTGGAGCTGGTGCGCTGGTGGGTCAGGATCGGCCGCCGGCGGCGGCTGGTCGGGTTGGGGGCGGTGGCGGCGCCGTTCGTGGGCCTGCTCGGCTTCGGTCTGTGGGCGCAGCACGTGGTGGGCGACCTCTGGGCACCGCTGCGGGTGCAGTTCGAGTCGTCCCACCACGGAGGCATCTCGGATCCCTTCGTGACCCTCGAGCACGACGCGCGGGGCCTGTTCCACGGCCACGTGGGCACCGCCCTGCACGTTCCGTGGGTCCTCCTGGCCGTGCTGCTGCTGGTCGTCTGCTGGCAACGTCTTCCGGCCTCCTACACCCTGTTCGCGGGGGCCGTCCTCCTTGTGGCCGTGGCCGGGTCCAATCTCGACTCCTTCGAGCGCTACGCGTTGAGCGCGTTTGCCCTGACCATGGCGGCCGCCATGGTCTGCGGGCGGCCGCTGCTCGAGCGCACGGTCCTGGTGCTCCTGCCCGCCGCCCTGGCGGGGTACGCCCTGCTGGCGTTCGTGAACATCTCGGTTCCATAACCCACGAATCCCTACAATGTGACGGGTGTCGTTCACGGCTGAGGCCCGACGGGCCGCCATGGGTCTGCTCCTGAGTCTCGGGATGGTTCTCTTCGGTTCCACGGTTGCGACCGCCGCCTCCATGGCGAAGGTGGCCCGTTCGTCCCGTTCCACCCACACCACGATCGGCGGCGTGGGTGGCTTCGGCGCTCAACGCCATATCGACATCCCGGTGGGCACGATCTCACCGTCACACCCATTGCGGGTGATGTTCATCGGAGATTCGGTCATGTCCGACGCGGAGCTCGGTGTCGCCCAGGCCCTGTCCGCCACCGGCGAGGCCACGTCGTTCAACGACACCATGGTTCTCTTCGGGTTGTCCACACATCCCGATTGGCCGGTTGTCTTTCCCAATCTGATCCGAACCCAGCACCCTCAGCTCATCGCCGGTACGTGGAGTTGGGACTTTGGCGGCCCGACCACGCCGAATGCACTGCAACAGCCGGTGCAGTATGCCGCTCTGTTGGAGCGGTTTCTTCGTACCCTGCTGGCTCCCGGCGACGGCGTCGACGGAGTGCTGCTCCTCGAGTTCCCGCCGATCGGGGTGGTCGCCGGAGCCACTCCGCAGGTGCTGGCCCACGACAAGGCCGAGGCTGCGGGGAGTGCTGCCTGGGACGCTATCGCCGAGCACATGCCAGCCGTCTTTCCGGGAAGAGTGATGTACCTGGCCTGGGCGGGCTCGATTCTGCTCGACGGTCACTACGCAACATGGCTTCCGCCGCTGGGGGACCTCAGTGCCCCGAAGGCGCAATGGGTACGCGTGCGCAAGCTCGATGATGCGCACCTGTGCCCCCAAGGAAGCGCCCGCCTGGGCCTGGCGATCACCGAGGATCTCAGGACGCTGATCGGGTTGGCACCCCCGAGCGCGCGGTGGTTCGAAGGGCCATGGACGACCAATCCCCAGTTCAACAGCCCGCCGGGGGCGTGCCCCGACGATCATCCGCCGGCCGGCTAGGACGCCTCTCTCGCTCGGAGAACCGGCAGGGTCCGTAGGTGGTAGTCGCGCAGCACCGCGTTGGCGACTGCCCGACCGAGAATGCGTGCCCCCACGGGCATGAAATGCAGTCCGTCGAGCTGGTGCAGCGGTATCGGTTTGCCGTCGGGTCCGATCACGGAATTGAGATACCGGTCGTTCGGTCCGCTCAACAACGATATTGCGTTGACGTAGTGAAGCTGTGGAAATTCTGGCTTGAGGGATTCGTACAGTGCATCCATCGGAGTGCCGGCGCCTACTTGGGCCGCGTATCGGCTGATCGGCAGCAGCACCCAGTACACGCGGGCGTGGGCACGAAGAAACGTCCTGGTCGCGCCCTCTGCGGCGACGCGCCAATCTGCCCACCACTCCGGGCTCCCGCTGGCCACGTTCTCGGTGACGTCCGTGGTGCTCGGGTTGTCCCGGTATGCGCCGAGATACTCGGCCACCACCACGTCGGGGTGCACCTGGGCGAGTACGTGGGGGAAGGTCCCCCGTACATCGGTGACTCCAAGGAGGCTCGTACCGTCGAAGGCGCCCGAATGCGCCTGCACACCCCGGGATTCGAGGTCCGCAATGGCATAGGGAGCCGCCTCTGCCATCACCGAATCACCCATCAACAGGACCCGCAAGGGGCGATGCAAGGGGGTTTGGGCTCCCGCCCAACCTGCGGCCGGGCAGAGGCCAACCGCCAGTAGGACCACTGTCGCCGCCGTCACGATCCGGCGCCGGGCGGCGCCGGTCACAGCGGGGGACGGAGGTAGTGGTAGTGCTGCAGCCCCGTCACGGCGAACGTGAGCACGACGGCCAGGCCCAAGGCGATGCACGCTCGATAGGCGGGTGCCCGGACCAGCCGCGCCGACGGCACGGGCGCGGGCAACGCGCCGAGCAGCAGCGGAGGGATGAGGGGGAGGAAGTAGCGGGGCGGTAGGGCATCGATGCGAGGTGCGAGATAGGCGTTCCAGTTCGTATAGGCGATGGCGAAGATCGCCAACATGGCGGCCAGCGACACCGCGAGGAGTTGGAGCCGGAAGGGTGTCGGAATGGCGAGCTGGCGGGGTTCGTCGGGGGCGGCGCAGGCGGCGGCGACCAGGGCGATGCTGGCAAGGACGAGCCACCCGGACATCTGGTAGAGCGCGAGCTGGCCGAAGAGTTGTCTGGGGAATGTCATTCCCTGGTAGGCGAACGTCCGCCCGATGGCGGCGAAGAAGCCGAAGGGGTGCGTCAGCAGGTGGCGCGTTTGACGACCCACGGCCAGATTGCGGAACGCGTAGCCATGGGACTGATGGACGCCACCGAGCCAGGCGTTGGGATTGTCCTGGGGGATCGAGTGTGTGGCCTGATAGGCACCCCACAGGGCGGCGAGCGCCAACGCGCCCACGACGATGGCCATGAGGGCCCGGCCGACCGTCCCGCGATGGCGCCAAGCCGGCCAGAGGAACAACAGGACGAGGGCGACATAGGGCGGTTTGGCCAGGGCAAGGAATCCCGCGGCCACACCGGCCTCGACGAGCAGACGTCGCGTGGGACGCTGCGGATCGACGACCAGTTTGATCGCTTCGGCGACGATCAGGAACGAGAGGACCATGGTGACGCCGTCTGCGGACACCGTCGACGCCTGATTGAGCGCGGCCGGGATCAGGCCGCAGGCCACCAGCACCCATTTATGGACCGGTAGGCGCCGCACCGCCAGGGCGAGCAGGCTTGCGTACAGCACGACGCCGGCCAGTCGCGCCACATAGAGAAGAGCGAGCACGGACAGTCCGAAGGCGCGACCGAGGGCAATGGCCAATGCGTACGCGGCATACGCACCCGGGCCGTAGGAGGCCGCATTGCCGACTGACACGAATGTCGGAGGTCCGTGGGGCGCCGGGTCGCCTAGATGACGGAGGAAGGCGGTCCGGTCCCGGTCCAGGTATGCATCGACCGTGAGGGTCTGGACCTCGCTGGTGTAGGTACGCGGCAGGTATGCGCCGTACTGCCCATCATGGTGAGCGGTGAGAAGGTCGCCCTGCGATATCTGGTAGGCCCGGGCGAAGTGGTCGCGCTCATCTCCGCCGGTCATCGGCGGCGTGAGCACGGCGATTGCCAGACCGCCCAGCAGCGCCAGGCTGAAGGCGACCAGAGCGGGACGTCGGGCAATGGCCGCGAGCATTCCACCCGGCCGGACGCGGGCCGATCTCGAGGTGGAGCTTGCGACGTGGTGTGATTCGAGAACGTCCTCCCCCACGATCATCGGGCCACAGTATTGTCGAACGCGAGCTCATAACCCGTGTTGTCCCCGGTGAACCAGTATCCTGCTCCCGATGCTTGACGACGCACCGGTGGTGATTGCGGGCGCGGGGCCGGGGGGCCTGACCGCGGCCTACCAGCTGACCAAGCGGGGGGCGCACCCCGTCGTCCTCGAAGCCGACCCCGTGGTGGGTGGGATCAGCCGGACGGTCGTGCGGGACGGCTGGCGGTTCGACCTCGGCGGCCACCGCTTCTTCACCAAGGTTCCCGAGGTGGAGGCCCTGTGGCACGAGATCCTCCCCGACGGCGACTTCCTCCTCCGCCCCCGGATGAGCCGCATCTTCTACCAGGGCAAGTACTACGACTACCCGCTGAAGGCCATGAACGCGCTCCGGAACCTGGGCCTGTGGGAGTCCATCCTGTGCGGCCTCTCCTATGTCTGGGCCCGCATCCGGCCACCCGCCAACCAGGACAACTACGAGAACTGGCTGGTGGCCCGGTTCGGCTGGCGGCTGTACCGCACCTTCTTCAAGACGTACACCGAGCGCGTCTGGGGGGTGGAGGTCTCCCAGATGCCGGCCGACTGGGCCGCCCAGCGCATCAAGAACCTCGACCTGGGCAAGGCCGTCCTCAACGCCATAAAGCCCAAGCGCAACCAGAAGGAGATCACCAGCCTCATCGAGGAGTTCCAGTACCCCAAGTACGGCCCCGGGATGATGTGGGAGGTCTGTGCGGAGAGGATGGAGGCCGCCGGGGGGACGCTGCACCTGGGGGCGCGGCTCACCGCCATACGGGTGGCCGACGGACGGGCCCGCTCGGTCGTCTACGAGCAGGACGGGGCGGAGCAGGAGCTGGCGGCCTCCCACGTGATCTCCACCATGCCCATGCGCGAGCTGGTGCACACCCTCAGGCCGGCACCCCCGGCCACCGTCCTGGCGGCCGCCGACGAGCTGCATTACCGGGACTACTTCACGGTGGCCCTGGTGGTCCCCGAGTCGCGCAGCTTCCCCGACAACTGGATCTACATCCACGCGCCGGAGGTCAACGTGGGACGGATACAGAACTACGGGTCCTGGTCGCCCTACCTGGTCAAGGACGGACGGACCTGTCTCGGGCTGGAGTACTTCGTCTTCGAGGGCGACGAGATGTGGGACGCCCCCGACGACGAGCTCATCGCCATGGGGGCCAAGGAGCTGGACCTACTCGGGCTGGTCGAGCCCGGCGACGTGGAGGCGGGCTACGTGGTGCGGGTGCGCAAGGCCTACCCCTACTACGACTTCTCGTACAAGGCCAACGTGGAGATCATCCGGCGGTACCTCGAGGAGCATGCCCCGAACATCCACCCGGTGGGGCGCAACGGCATGCACAAGTACAACAACCAGGACCACTCGATGTACACCGCCATGCTCACGGTGGAGAACATCTACGGGGCGTCCCACGACATCTGGTCGGTCAACGTGGAGGAGGAGTACCACGAGGCCGGCTCCAGCGGTGGGGGGACGGGACGCGACGCCCCCGTGCTGCCCCGCCGCGCCGCGCCCACCGCCGCGCCCTAGAGCCTGGGAGGTGATCCGGGGCACCATCCTCGTCGCTGCCTCCTACCTCGCCCTGGGTTTCGCCCTGTGGGCGCACGCCTGGACCGGTGGTGGCGCCACCCACACCCTGTGCGGCTGCGGCGATCCGGCTCTCTTCTTGTGGTTCTTCCAATCGCCGGCGACCTCTCTGGCGCACCTCCAGAACCCCTTCTACTCCACGGCGATGTTCCACCCCGCGGGGATCAACCTGCTGGACCAGACCTCGGTGCTGGGGATCACGCTGCCCTTGACCCCGGTGACCTGGCTGTTCGGGCCCGTCGCCTCCTTCAACGTGGCCTGCACCGTGGTCCCGGCCCTCACCGCCCTGACCATGTTCGTGGTGCTGCGCCGCTGGGTGCGCTGGCTCCCCGCCGCCTACATCGGAGGCCTGCTGTACGGCTTCTCGCCGTTCGTGCTGGCCAGCCTGGAGTACGGCCACCTCATGACGGCCGCCCTCCTGCTGTTGCCGTTGATCCTGGCCGTCCTCGACGAGATCCTCGTGCGCCAGCAGCACAGCGCGCGCAAGGCGGGGGTGGCCCTGGGACTGCTGCTGTTCGCCCAGTTCTTCCTCAGCTCAGAGCTCTTGGCGGTGGTGGTCCTGCTCACCGTCTTCTCCATCGTCGTCCTGGTCGTGGCGGGATACGTGGGCGACCGGGAGCGGCTGGGGCTGCTCGTGCCCCACGCCCGGACGGCGCTGGGCGTGGGGCTGGTGGTCAGCGCCGTGCTCCTGGCCTACCCGGTCCTCTTCGCGCTGGCCGGTCCCGCCCACCTGTCCGGCGTCCTGTGGCCCAACATCGACACCCTCGACGGCACCACCCGCTCGCTGTTGGTCAACCCGGTGCCGAACGCCGCGCTCCCCGTCGTCGCCGCCTACGGGGGCTACGAAGGGAGCCCACTTCCCTCCGGGAGCTACCTCGGCTGGGGGCTCATCGTCGTGGTGGTCGCCGGCACCGCCGTGTGGTTTCGTGACCGCCGGCTGTGGTTCTACGGGCTCCTCCTGGCCACGTGCGTGGTCTGCTCCTTCGACCTGCGCACGGGCCCCTGGGTCCCGGCCCGGTTCTTCGCCCACGTCCCGCTGGTCGAGAACATCCTCCCCCAGCGCTTCATGGCGGTGGGCTTCCTGGCGGCCGCCGTCATGGTGACCCTGATCGTGGACCGGGCGCGCTCCGGACTGCCCGGCCTGGTCGGCCTGCCCGACCTGGTCGGCATCTCGGGCGCGCTGGGCGTGGGCGTGGTGGCCCTGGCCCCCCTGGCCGTCAACTTCGTGCCCGACCTGCCGTTCACCATGGAGGCGGTGGTACTGCCACGGTGGTACACCACGGTGGCGCCGCGTCTGCCGGCGGGCCGGGTGCTGCTGTCGTACCCCGTCCCGTTCTCGGGGGTCCAGGTGGCCCTGGCCTGGCAGGCGGTCAACCGCATGGCCTACAGCCAGGCCGGCGGGGCGGGCCCCGAGGGGACGAGCGCCCGCGCCGGACGGGCGGGGCCGGGATTCGACGTGCTCAACGTGCTGTCGCTCGGGTTCTCCATGATCGAGCCGAGCCCGACGGCGGCCAACCTGGCCGCCGTGCGCCATGCGCTGCGCATCTGGGAGGTGAGCACCGTGGTGATCGCCCCGGAGCCGTTGGGCCTGGCCGACCAGCAGGGGCACGATCCCGCCTATGCCGCCGCCTACATGACCGCGGTGTTGGGGCGGCTGCCCGTGCTGCAGGCCGGTGCGTGGGTCTGGGACGACGTCCACGCCGGCCCGACGCCGGGCACCGCGACCGGAGCCGTCACCGGGGCACTTCTGCAGGGCTGCGTGCGCCACCACCAGACGGCGACCTCCGCCGGTGTGGTGACCGCCTCCATGGGAGTGCCCACCTGCGTTGCCGACCGCCTCTGGCCGCACACCGCTTCGCCGTGAACCCCCAAGGTATCGTGGGCGCGATGGGTGTCGTCGACTAGTGCGGTGGTCGTGGCAGAAGTCTGAGAAGGCCTTGGTCGACACCATTGCCCTGACCCCGTCCACCGGTCTGGTCATCGACCCCTACCCAGCACGGGAGTCCTTCCTGAGCGGGATCTTCCAGGCGGGGCCGCTCGCCGTGGGCGGGCTGGTCGCCAACGCCCTCAACGTGGTGGCCACCGTGGTGGTGGCCCGGTTGCTCACGACGAGCCAGTACGGCGGGATCGCCCAGCTGCTCGGTCTGTACTTCGTCCTGTCCATGCCCGGTTCGGCCCTCCTGGTCAGCGTGGTGCGCCGGATCACCGCCATGACCACCTTCGGCCAGGGGGCCGAGGCGCAGGCGTGGACCGCCCGCGTGTACCGCAAGGCCGCGTTCGGGGTGGCCATCTGGTCGGTGGTCTCCATCGCCGTCGAGGGGCCGGTCTCCCACGCCCTGCGGCTGCCCGACGACGGTGCCGTGGCTATGACCATGATCGCCGCCGGGTTCTGGCTGCTCCTGTGCCTGGACCGGGCCGTCCTCCAGTCGCACCGGCGCTACGCCGGTCTGGGCCTCAGCCTGATCGTCGAGATCGGGGTCCGCACGGTGCTCGTTCTCACCTTCGCCGAGCTGGGGTGGGGTATCTGGGGCTACACGTTGGGCCTGCTGATCGGTGAGGTGGTGGCCACCGCCCAGGCGCGGGTGGTGGCTCGACAGGCGTGGGGCTACGCCGTGCAGGCGGCACTGCCCTCCGATCAGTCGAGCCATCTGCGGGCCCTGTCGGTCGACCTGACCGCGGCGCTGACCGGCTTCGCCCTCCTCGGCGTCCTGCAGAATGCCGACATCATCCTGGTGGGTCGGCTGAACCACTCCAGCTCCGGGTCGTATGCCGCCATCTCGGTGGCGTCCAAGGCGCTGGTCTTCGGGGCCATCCTGCTGGGGAGCTACATCCTCCCCGAGGCGTCGATCCGTTGGCACCGGGGTGGCCACGCGCTGCGCCAGCTCGGGGTGACCCTCGTCTTCTTTCTCGTTCCCACCGTGCTGCTCCTCCTCATCGCCCTTGCCGTACCCAAACAGTTCCTCACCCTGTTCTTCGGCGCGCGTCTGGCCGGGGGCGCCCCCGCCTTCGCCACCCTGGTCGGCGGGATGGCCTGCCTCGGCGCCACCGTCGTCCTCACCAACTACCTCCTCGGTGCGGCCCGGCGCTGGATCGTCGCCTTTCTCGGCATCGGGGTCGTGTTCCTGCTGCTACTGATCCATGTGGCGCACGGCGGGATCATGGGCACGGCGCGGGCGGAGCTGCTGGTGCAGGGGACCGTGGCCCTCTCCGTGCTGGTGGCCTTCGTGATCGTGCACCTGCGGGCGGGTCACGTTGGGGGGACCGGCACGCCCCGATAGCCGGGCGGCGGCTGGTCGTCGGGACAGGCACCGGGCGGGTCGTTGTAACGCGGATCGAGGGTCCACGACCCGAACTCCCACCCCGGCTTCATGGCGGGCAGATGGAGGTAGGGGGTGAGCTCGCCGGTCACCAGCGCGCCGAACTCCGCGGCGCCGTAGGGGCACATATGGGTGTTGTCGAGCTTCCGGGCCCGCACCCACTTGTGCTGGGGGGTCTGCATCCAGGTGAGGAAGCGGCCGTGGGGGGCGAACAGCTGCTCGGTGGTCAGATAGAGGGCGTGGCCCGGAAAGGCGGTCACCGCCTGGCGGGCGACCGCATCCCAGGCGTCTTGCTTGCGGGTCTGTTCCACCCAGTTTGCTTGGCGCACCACCGGATCGGCAGTGCTCTCGATCGGGCCGGTCTGGGGGAACTGGAGGAGCACGACGACGCTGACGCCGTCTCCGGGGGCCAGCATGGCCTCGATGAAGCGCTCGAGCAGGGCCCGGTAGGCCACGGGGTCCGCCAGCGCCTCGGGATCGTCCCACGACCAGCTTCCGATGGCGATCTGGGGATGGGACTGGGCCAGGTTCTGCGCCACCCAGGAGGGCCAGGTGCCCCCCAGGGTGGACAGCCCCCATCCGGGGAAGGTGGAGTTGAGCGGGACCGAGACCTCGCCGGTGGCGTCCAGTGCGGCGATGATGCCGAGTGAGCTGTCCTGCATGACGCTGTCGCCGAAGAGCCACACCCGGTAGGGGTCTCCGGTGGTGGTCGGCGCGATGTCGAGGTGGAGCTTCGGCCCGGCGGCGACCGACGTGGCCGTGGTGGACACCGCGGCGGTCGACGCCCCGGGACCGGTCACGGTGCCGAACAGGATGATCGCCGCCGTGGCCATGACCCCGACGACGGCGATACCCGGCGCGCCGATCCGCACCCGGCGCCCCAGCGCGCCCCAGTCCGCCCGACGGAGGGGACGCTCGATCAGGTAAAAGCTGGTGCAGGAGGCGGCCATCATGGCCGCGAGCCGCGCCACCAGCAGGGGCCACCCCGAGAGCCCGGTGGTGTCGGTGGTCATGAGGACGATCGCCGGCCAGTGCCACAGGTACAGGCTGTAGGAGATGATCCCCAACCAGCGCAGGGGGGCCAGCGCCAAGCCCCCGGGCGACGAGGCCGTCGGGCGCACGCACGCTGCCCAACACGACCAGCCCGGCGCAGAGGACGATGGCCACCAGTCCGCCGTCCCAGATCCAGCGGGGCGGGCCGCCGGCCGTCGCCACCCCCACCGTCAGCCCGACCAGCCCGCCCACCGTGAGCCACGACCACAGGCGGCCGTGGCCGCCGCCCGTCGCCGGGCCCCGTCCCGGTCTCCAGATCATGGCGATCGCCCCGCCCACGAGCAGCTCCCAGGCGCGGGTGTCGGTGCCGAGATAGGCCCGATTGGATCCGTAGAGATGGTCCGCCACCCCCATCCAGACGGCCGACGCCGTCGCCAGGGTCAGGGTGGCGCCGATCAGGACTCGGCGCGACCACCGGCCACGGCCCACCACGAAGAGGATGCCGGCGATCAGCAGTGGCCAGATGAGGTAGTACTGCTCCTCTATGGCCAGGGACCAGGTGTGCTGGAGCGGGCTCACGGCGGTGAACTGGGCGAAGTAGCTGTGGCCGGCGGCGATCTGCTGCCAGTTGGCGACGTAGAACAGGGTGGCCAGGGCGGGCGAGCGCAGCTGGGCCGGGACGAGCCCGGGACCGCCCACCAGTGCGTAGACGGACAGCACGACCAGCAGCAGCAGCACGGCTGGCAGCAGACGCCGGGCCCGGCGTCCCCAGAAGGCCAGCACGTTCCCCGGTGGCCGTTCCCCGGCCAGCAACAGGCTGGTGATCAGGTACCCCGACAAGACGAAGAAGACGTCCACTCCCAGCCAGCCCCCGTTGAGGTAGCCGAGGTGGAACGCCACCACCAGGGAGATGGCGATGGCGCGGACGCCGTCCAGCTGGGGCTCGTACCTTCTCAGCGGCATGTGCGGCGGCTTACATGCGCTCGAGCGTCCGGTCGTCCAGGTCCTTGCGCAGTATCGCCACCTCTTCAGCCAGTGTCCGCGAGCGGTCTTCCAGGCGACCTATCTCCCAGCTGAGCCTCACGCAGACGGTGAGCAGGAACAGCTCGGCCATCACCGAGAGCAGGTCCGGGGGGTTCTTCACTCCGACGCCGTGGGCGATGGAGTTGAACAGCCCGGGGAAGATGGCGAACACGGCGATGACCACGGCCACGCTCAGCCACATGACGACGTACTTCTCGTGCAGATGGCGCCTCCGTGAGAGCTCGACGATCACGCTGAGGGTGACGAGCGCGCTGATCAGGGCGATGATGTGGACTCCGGTCATAGTTCCTCCGTCTTGGGTGGTCGGTTGGACGTGGTCTGCGAGTGGCGCCGGAAGACGGACAGCGCCAGGAACACCATCACCCGCAGGAGGTAGACGGCGGAGCGTGCCGGGGACTGGCTGGGGAGTCCGGCGAGCCGGGGCCGCATGGACACCGGGACCTGGTGCACCCGCCCGCCCGCCTCGGCCACGATGATCAGCGACTCGATGGTGTCGGCCAGGTAGTCGGCCGGGTAGCTCCGGGCGAACAGCTCGATGGCGGCGCGGTTGTGGGCGCGGAACCCCGACGTCACATCGGTGAGGCGGGTCCCGGCCACCCGCGAGAGGTAGCGGGCCAGAATCCACATCGCCGCCCGGCGGGCCGCGGGGGACGGCGATGTCCCCCCGGCCGGCGAAGCGGGCACCGATCACCACCTGGGGCCCGGGCTCGTCGATCGAAGGCGGCCAGCAGCAGCCCGATGTCACGGGCGTTGTGCTGACCGTCGGCGTCCACTTGCAGCAGGATGTCGTCGCCGTTGGCCTCGGCCACCCGGAAACCCACCCGCATGGCGCCTCCGACGCCGAGGTTGAAGGGGTTGGTCACCACCTGGGCCCCCGCCTCCCGGGCCACCTCACCCGTGCGGTCGACCGAGCCGTCGTCGACGACCAGGACGGTGGCGTCCGGGACCGCGGCCTGCACCTCCTTCACGACGATGGCGACGGTGCTCTCCTCGTTGAGCGCCGGGAGCACCACGATCACCCTCATCCGGTCAGCGCCGGAACGGCGTCGGCGGAGGGGAGCGGGAGCTGGTCCGCAGGGGCCGGGCGTCGCAGGCGCGACCAGAGCGCGTCGAGGGCGACGGCGGACAGGAGCACCAGTGACACCTCGAAGGTGGTCCGGTAGCGCGTCTGGCCGAAGGTGAGGGCGGATGCGCACACCACGTTGAGGCCGATGGCCCAGAGCGGGAAGGAGGGCACCCGCCGCCGCCGGAGAACGACGGTACCGGCGATGGCCAGCGGTAGCAGGGCGTAGTACATCGACGAGACCGACGGCGGCCCACGCATAGGGACGGGTCTCCACCTCGGCGTCGAACTGGATCTGTTGCAGGGGATGGAAGAAGGCGAAGGTGCGGCCGATCTTGGCCAGGGTCACCGGGACGAGTCGGCTCTCGTGGCTGCGCACGTAGTCGAGGGCGAGATGCTCGAACTCGTCACCCTGCGCGGCGTCGTCCGCCTTCGGGTGCTCTTTGAACCACGGCGTTGTCCGAGTAGGCCAGGGCGCAGGGCATCGACCAGTAGCCCTCGAACTGCCCGTAGTAGGTGGTGGCACAGTCGGCCGAGGCCATGGTCACTCCGAGACCGGCCGATATGAAGACCGGCTTCTGGAACCGGCTCAGGTTGTACCCGACCCAGGGCGCGACGACCAGCGCCGTGGCCAGCAAGGCGATCCCGAGGACGGTGAAGCGGCGCTTCCAGCTGAGCGGCCGGGCCAGGAGGATCAGCGGGATGACCAGGAAGAGGACGAGAAGGGTGAGCTCGTCCCTCCCGAGCATGGTGATGCCCATCGCCACGCCGAGCCAGATGCCCCGTTTGACGCTCGGGTCCTTCCAGAACCGGTAGGCGCAGAGCAGCAGCGTGGCGACCAGCAAGGGGGCGATGGTCTCCGACAGCGCCAGCTCGTTGCTCATCCAGATGTTGGGGTAGACGGCCACCAGGAAGGCGGTGATGAGGCCCACCCGCCGGCCGGCGATCTCCCGCCCGGTGTAGGCGCAGACGCCGATGGCCGCCGTGCCGAGGATGCAGCACCACACCCGCGCCGCCAGGAAGCTGGTCAGGCCGACCAACCGGGGGACGGTCTCCACCAGGATGAACAGTGGGGGGAAGTCGGCGGACTGCACCACCTGGTGGTGCATCTTGGGGGGGATGTAGTAGTAGGGGTTGATGAAGCCGTGCCCCTCGAGGAGCAGCTTGGCGCCGTTGAAGTAGAAGTAGGCGTCCCCCCCGGCAACCTTGCCCGGCTCGACGTAGACGCTGACCAGCCGGATGGCCAGGCCGACCACCATCCACACCCCGAGCCACACCCACCAACTGGTCGGCGACCTCCTCCCCTGACGCATGACCGGTGAGCCTACTTTCCCTGAGCGGGCGAAGAGCCTGGTCACCGCTACGATTGCCCTCTTGGAACGTTCCGGGACCATGGAACGCGCGCCCGGGGGGACGAGGCTGTGCCGACAGCCGAGGGGACCACCGAAGCTCGCAGGTCGGGGCCCCACATCGCGGGGCTCGACGGCATACGCGCCGTCGCGGTGATCGGCGTGCTCGGATTCCATGCCGGGGCGGCCGGGTTCGCCGGAGGGCTCCTCGGCGTGGACATCTTCTTCGTGCTCTCCGGCTTCCTCATCACCACGCTGCTGGTGGCCGAGTGGTCGAGGACGGGGACCGTGTCGTTCCGTCGCTTCTACGAGCGGCGCGCCCGGCGCCTCCTCCCCGGCCTCTTCCTGCTCCTGCTGCTGGTGGCCGTCTACGCCCAGTGGTTCGCCGAGCCCGACACGCTGAGCACGCTGCGCGGCGATGCCCTGTCCACGTTGGCCTACGTCGCCAACTGGCGGTTCATCTTCTCGGGACAGAGCTACTTCGTGCACTACGGCCCGCCGTCGCCGCTGCTGCACACGTGGTCGTTGGCGGTCGAGGAGCAGTTCTACCTGGTCTGGCCGGCCGCAGCCCTGTTCGCCCTGCGCCGCAGGGGCCGGCGGGGGCTGGCCGTCCTGGCCGCGACGGTCATGGTCCTCTCGGCCATCCTGACCGCCTGCCTGTACAGCGCCGGCGTCAGCACCTCCCGCCTCTACTACGGCACCGACACCCGCGCCCAGGAGGTGATGGTGGGCGCGCTGCTGGCCGTGGCCGCCCCGGTCATCGCCCGCCGGGTGCGCGGGCGCGGCGCGTGGGGTGTGGTGGTGCCCGGCGGCCTCGGTGCCCTGTTCCTCCTCTGGGCGCTCCACACGGTGAGCGGGCAGGGGAGCTTCCTCTACAAGGGCGGCTTCCTGCTGGTGGCCGCCGCCACCGCCGCCGTCATCCTGGTCGTGGTCGTCGTGCCCGAGACGCCGATGGCCCGCGCCCTGTCGTGGGGGGTGCTCGGCTACGTCGGGCGGATCTCCTACGGGCTGTACCTCTACCACTACCCGCTGTTTCTCATGATCGACGGCGAGCGCTCGGGGCTCTCGGGCGCCGGGCTGCTGGCGGCTCGGCTGGGGGCGACGTTCGCGGTCGCCGTGCTCTCGTTCCACCTGGTCGAGATGCCCATCCGCCAGCGGCGGGCGCTGCGGGGCTGGCACCTGCTGGCGGCGCTGCCGATCGGCGTGGTCGTCGTGGTCACCGCCCTGGTGCTCTCGACCATCGCCCCGGCGGCGGCACCCGTCAGGCCCACGAAGGCCGGACTGTTCGCCGTGCCCCCCACCCGGCCGGCGGACCTGCCGGGTGGGCAGGACGTCCGGGTCCTCCTCCTCGGCGACTCCATGGCGCTGACCCTGGGGATGGGGCTACGGACCGACGCCGGGCGTTGGGGCGTCTCCCTCGACAACCAGGGCAAGGTGGGCTGTGATCTCGACCCTTCGAGCGTCGTGAACATCGAGGGGTCGATCACCCAGGCAGCCCAGGGCTGCGCGGACTGGCCGAAGACGTGGCAGGAGTTGGTCGATCGATCGAACCCCGATGTCGTGGCGGTGGAGCTCGGCCGCTGGGAGGTCTCCGACCGCATCATCGACGGCAAGTGGACGCAGATCGGGGAACCGGCGTGGGATCGCCTCTACGCCGCGGAGCTGGCCCAGGCGATCCGGATCCTCTCGTCGAGGGGGGCCCATGTGGTGATCTTCACCCTGCCCTACATCATGCAGACGACCGAGGCGCCCAACGGGGAGCCCTGGGACATCAACCAACCCGTCCGCACCAACGACTACAACGCCCTGGTCCGCCAGGTGGTGGCCCGCTCCGGCGGACGGGCGTCGGTCATCGACCTGAACCGCCTGCTCGATCCCGCCGGGACCTACACGTCGTACCTGGACGGGGTCCGGGTTCGAAACCCCGACGACGAGCACATCTCGGAGCTCGGGGGGATGCTCCTGCGCCCGCTCATCCTTCCCTCATTGGTGCGCCTCGGCCTGGCGCACGCCACGGACAAGTAGTTAAACGGGCAAGTAGGTAAGTAGTATCGGCCGAGGCGAGCTCGGGGGGACCTGTGAACGATGGCGTGAAGCGCGGGTCGGTCGGCCCCGAGGCGGCGGTCCTCGAGATCGTGCCCGACGCCGACGGTCGGGCGCAGATCGGTCGGATGGCGGAGGAGGCCGGAGTCCGCCGGGTCGACGTCGTCGCCTGGAGAGACCGTGACGACGTGGAGGCCGGGGGGTCCGAGCTGCACGCCGACGAGATCCTGCGACGGTGGGCGGAGGGCGGGATCGACGTGCGGCTGTGGACGTCGAGGGTCGACGGCGCGGCGCGGCAGATCCGCCGCAACGGCTACACCGTCAACCGTCGGGCCGGCCGCTACGCCGTGTTCCCGCGCACCGCGGTCGCCGGGTTCCGGGGGAAGATCGGGACGGGCGACGGGCTGGTAGAGATCTGGAACGGCATGCCCTTCTTCTCTCCCGTGTGGAGCCGTGTGCCGCGGATCGTCCTCCTCCACCACGTCCATGCCGAAATGTGGGACATGGTCCTCTCGCCGACCCTGGCCCGTCTGGGCCGCACGGTGGAGCACCGGATCGCCCCGCCCCTCTACCGGAAGAGCCAGATCGTCACGCTGTCGGAGTCGGCCCGACGCGATCTGGTCGTACGGCTGAAGCATCCCGCCAAGCGGGTGTCCGTCGTCCCCCCGGGGTCGATCCGCGGTTCTCCCCGGGTGGGCGCCGCCACCCGACCCCGCTGGTGATCGCCGTGGGACGGCTGGTCCCCGTCAAGCGGTTCGACCTCTTCATTGAGGCCATGGTCCGTCTGAAGGAGATCCAGCCCGGACTGGAGGCGATGATCGTGGGGGAGGGGTACGAGCGGCCGGCGCTCGAGGCCCAGATCGCCGCGGCCGGTGCCGGCCGGTGGTTCTCCCTGCCCGGGCGCCTGCCCGACAAGGACCTGATCGCCGCCTACCGGCGGGCCTGGGTGGTGAGCTCCACGTCCTCCCATGAAGGGTGGGGCATGACGCTCACCGAGGCCGCCGCCTGCGGCACCCCTGCCGTGGCCACCCGGATCCCCGGCCACGAGGACGCCGTCATCGACGGCGAGTCCGGGTTCCTCGTCTCGACGCTCGCCGGCCTGGTCGAGGCGACCGGGTCGATCCTGGCCAATCCGATGCTGCGCCGGAGGCTCAGCCAGGGCGCGCTGCGGCGAGTCGAGGACATGACCTGGGAACGGACGGCCTCCATGGCCCTCGAGGTCCTGGTGGCGCAGGTCGCTCGGGGCAGATGACGACGGAGGCCGCCGAGACGGTCGACATCGCGCCCGAGGCGATCGACGTCGCGGCCCCCGAGGTACGCGAGAAACGAGGGATCCTCCGCCGCCGCCCCGGGCGGGACGAGCCGGTCAAGCCACGCCGCTTCCCCTGTTTCGACGGTCTCCGGGCCATCGCCGCCATCACCGTCGTGGCGGTCCACACGGCCTTCGTCTCCGGGTTCACCACCTCCTCGCCTGAGGGCATCTACACCGGACGGCTCGAGATCGGCGTCACCGTCTTCTTCCTGATCTCGGGCTTCCTGCTGTACCGTCCCTTCGCCGCGTCGCACATCGCCGGACGGGCCGCACCCGCCACGGGGCATTTCTGGGTCCGCCGGTTCCTGCGGATCGTGCCCGCCTACTGGCTCGCCTTCACCGTGGTGAGCTACGTCATGAAGGGCGACGTCCATCTTCTCCACGGCTGGCACAACGACCTCATCTACTACGGGTTCGCCCAGATCTACTTCCCGAAGGTGGTGCTGACCGGCGTCTCCCAGGCCTGGTCCTTGAACACCGAGATCAGCTTCTACATCTTCCTCCCGTTGTACGCCGCGGTGGTGGCCCTGCGCCGTAGCCGGCGTTCGGACGCGCGTCAGCTGCTGTACGAGCTTCTGGGGGTGGCGGTACTCATCGCCATCAGCCTGGGATTTCGCACCTGGCTCTTCCACCAGCACACCCTCGAGGCGCATGTGATGCCCATCTGGTTGCCCGCGTGGCTCGATATGTTCGGGCTGGGCATGTTCCTCGCCGTCATGAGCAGCTGGCTCGCCCACCGCGACCGCCAGCCGCGCTGGCTGTGGTCGCCGATCATGCCCTGGGTGAGCTGGGCCTGTGCCGGCGTCGCCTTCTGGGCCGTGTCCAACCTGCACATCCCGATCGTCCCCATCTACACCGACCACCTGACCACCAATCTGGCCCGCCAGAGCCTGTACGGGGCGTTCGCCTTCTTTCTGCTGCTGCCGGCGGTCTTCGGGCCCCAGCCACGGGGGCTGATCCGCCGCTTCCTGGCCTGCAAGCCCATGTTGGGCCTGGGCCTGATCTCGTACGGCATCTACCTCTGGCACCAGGGATGGCTCCTCGTCTACCTCCGGTGGACCCATCGCAACTTGAACTTCCCCTTCGGCCTGCCCTGGTGGCAGCTGTTCCTCGCCGTCCTGGGGCTGTCAATTCTGACTGCGACCGCCAGCTACGTGTTCTTCGAGCGCCCGATCCTCAAGCTGAAGGACCGAATTGGGTGGTGGACGCGGCGGGGTCGTCCGGCTCCTGCGGTGGCGCCTCCCGGGTAACGAGCTCCGCCACTGCGTCGGCGACCAGGCAGGCCACGGCTCCCCACGCCAGGAGTGCGGCCGTCGAGAAGGTCGGTGGCCAGGTCCCTCCCGCCTGTGCGGGCGCGGTGGCCTGGTCCACCACGACCACCGTGCCGGCCGCCACCATCAGCCCCACGGCGGCCGCGGTCAGCAGGCCGCGGGTGCGCGGCACCAACAGCACGGCGCCGGTTGCGACCCCTACGGCCAGCCCGATGTAGGGCCGGGTGACCGCCGCCAGGACACCACCGAGGAGCAGGGCGGTGATCGCCGCAACCAACGGTCGAGGACGCGCCGGCGGGTACTCGAGCGGGGAGGCCAGGGTGGCCTCGCCGGCCAGGTCCAGCTCATGCCGGCCCCGTCGCCGCCGCCAGGTCCGCTCCGGGAGCACGGCGAGCACCAGGACGGCGACCAGGCCGGCCCCCGAGACGATCAGGGCCACCCAGATTAGCCGTTGAGGGGCCCACCGGAGGGTGACGGTCAGCGTCCCATTGCGGATCTGGCCGGCGACCAGGCGTGGGTTCACGATCCATCCGTTGGCGAACCCGTCTATCAGCTCGGGCGCTCCGAGCGACGGGCCCCCGTCGACGGTCGCCGTCCATCCCCGGTTGATGCTCTCGCCCAGTACCAGATAGAAGGGTCCGGCGGCGGCGGTGACGTGGCTCACCTGGACGTGGATGGTGGTGGCGGACTGCGAGGTGGCCCGAGCCGTCGGCCCGCCCGAGGGAGCGGATGGGGCGACCAGGGCGGTGGGCGACACGTCGGGCTCCGTGGCGCCGCCGCCGGCCGAATCGAGGGCCAGCTCGTCGAGGTTCCACCCGGTCGTGTGGCCGTTCGCCGCCTGCAGGACATGGGTGCCCGCCCCCAGATGCAGCCCAGCGGCGTCGGGCCCGCACAGCGAGACGCGCAGCCCGTCGCCGGCCAGCACCGCGGAGGACGAGCCGCTGACCCTGAGCCAGACCGGCTGCCCGTCAATGGTGAGGAGATCGCTCTGGCACGAGCTCGGGATTACCGCGGGCGGCGGGGGATCGACAACCCCGGGTATGCCCAGCTCGGCGATGCCCACGGGCAGAGCGATGCGCTGGCGCGAGGTGTAGCTCAGGGTGGTGCGGAGGTGCACGCCGGACACGGTGAACTGCAGCTGGCTCCCGTGCAGCGCGGGAAAGCTGACCGGGACGGTGACCGTCGACCCGGGCTTGGTGCCGGCCTTGAGCGGTGGGATGGGGACCTTCGTCGAACCGTTCTCGGTGGCCACGGTCAGCTGGGTGGGGACCGAGTGCCGGCCGTCGTCGACGATCTGCAGGTTGAGATGGTTGAAGGTGATCGGCTTCGGGAGGTCGACGTGGATCCACGAGCCGAGCTGGCTCGCCGCGCCGAAGCCCGGGCTCCACACGGTTGCCGGGTTCCCGTCGAGTGCGGCGGAGGCCCCGGCCTTCAGGTCCCCCGGAAGCCGCCCCTCGGAGTAGGCCACGATCCCCGAGGCCTGCTGCCGGCCGACCAGACGGTCGATCTGGTCGTCGGGGATCAGCGCGTTGATCCTGGCGGTACCGGTGAGGGTGAAGGTACGGGCATTGGGCAGTACGAAGGACCGGTCGAGGCTCACCTCGGGGTCCTGGCGCGGCGGGTAGGGAGAGACCCGCTGGCGGGTGAGCAGGATGACCAGTCGGTCGGCGGCCGTGGCGGTTCCGGTGGCGCCCAGCACGTCGCTGGGTAGGTCGATCAGCTCGGTCGCCGTGGTGTTCGCCACCCGGACCTCGGCGAAGCCGACCGAGGACGGCCCGGCGTTCAGGTCGGTCCCCTTCAGGTTGGTCGCATCGATCCGAATCCTCAGCGTGCTGAAGGTCCGGGACGGGAACGTGATGGTCTGACCCTGCGCCGTCCTCGATCCCGGTCCGAGGCGGACGGTGAGCGGGTGCGTGCCGTCGAAGGTCAGCGTGGCCTTGGTGATCCACCGGTTGTTGCCTCCCGTGAGCGGCTGGACCAGGTTCACCGCAGTGGTGGTGGTGGGCCGGAGGAACTGCGTCTGCCACCACTGGCCGAGCGGTTGTCCGAAGGCGCCCACCTCCCAGGCGGTGTCGAGATTGCCGTCGACGGCCTGCGATGGCCGGTCCTCGGGCAGGTAGGTAACGGTGTCCCCGTAGCCGGAGGCGGTGACCGACCGGACGCCGAGGTACGAGGCCAACGTGTAGGAGGTGATCGGCGCCCCTTTGAAGAGCACGACGGGGGAGTTGGACGGGTCGGTCTGCTGGGGCTGGGTGGCGGTGAGGGTCTGGCCCGCCTCGTCGACGATCGTGTCCCACCGGAACGCCCGCCGGCGATTGGTGTCGGTGACCACCACCGTCGCACCGTGCCCGAGTGCGGCCGTCAGCTGAGCCCGGTGCTGGTCGAGGGTCCCGGCGGACAGCACGGTGGGGTTATCGGCCAGCAATCCGGCACCGGCCGCGGCGACCAGGCCTTCGCCATCGCCGTCGAGCACCACGGGCGAGGTGGTGGGCTCGGCCCGCACGATCGGCCGTGGGTTGGCGACCGCCATCACCTCCAGCGGGCACGGTTCGACCGGGTTGGGGTTCGCCAGGGCCGCCTCGTCCACCTGGGGCAGCGGGCCATGGTCGGGCCGGGGGGTCCCGTAACACGCCGGGGTGCCCAGGCCGGAGGGGGTGGGTTGCAGCTGGGCCCAGAGCTGGGACGGCGGCGGCTGGTCGTAGTGTTCGTAGTTGAGGTCGGACTGCACCAGGACGTCGCCCACGCTCATGAGGCGGGCGATCGGGGCGAGGGCGTCGGGGTTCGACGCTCCCACCTGCATCGGATTGTCCAGGGCGTACAGGAGATCCTCGGTCGCCGTCGATCCCTGCGGCACCTGCTCGCGACTGACGTACCCCCGGTTCAAGATGGCCGGGTACACCGGGTCGGTGGTGTCGCCGTAGTCGTAGTTGGCGAAGTCGGACCCCGGGATGCCCAGGACCCTGGTGCCGGCGCCCTCGTGGTTCAGGGCCTTCGCCGCGGCCAGGGTGTAGCCGGGGAGCTGGGCGGGCTGCGTGTACTTGTCGGCGACGGTCGAGCCGTTGAAGGCGGGGGGATTGGCCGCGGCCACCATGGCCACCGAAAGGGCGGCGAGGCCCAGGGCGAGCGGGCGGGACCGCTGGGCGACCGCGGAGACGCCGGCGCCGAGAAGCATGGCGATGCCCAGCGCGAGCAGCGGGGTGGCCCGGTCGGTCGAGCGCAACGCCAGGCCCGCCGAGGTCTCCGTCATGAACGCCTTCAGGGCGTGACCGAGCCAAGTGGGATCTGCGTACGGGTAGACGCCGACCGCAAGCACCAGTCCCATCGCCGCGACGAGGACGAAGAAGGCCCGGTACCGCCAGCGGGTGAAGACCGCGGCGATGAAGGCGAGAGCGGGCACGGCGAAGCCGAACGCCAGGGGGACGAGCTCCTGGGTCAACTGGACCGACGACGACACCCAGGGGCCGAGGCGATCGGTCCCGTAGAAGTACCAGTACCCCAGCCCCCGGAGCACCTCAATCGGTGTGGAGGTCTGGCTGACCGTCTGGACCGTCTCGGTGGTCTGGAGGATGGCGACGCCGAAGCCGCCCTCCACGGCCAGCCCGGCGATCCACCAGAAGGAGACCACCAGGGACATCCCGATCAGCTTCAGTGCCGCGGCGCCGGCCTGGCGCCACGTCGACTCGCGCAGGCCGACCACCGAGTAGACGAGCCAGAGCCCCGGCCCGAGGCCGACGTACAGCAGCGAGGTCGCGTTGATACTGCTCACCAGGGCCACGACGACGGCGAACCGGGCGCTGTCCCGCCAACCCCCCCTACGGACGGCCAGCGCGGCGAGCGCCACCAGCCACGGGAGCCCGGCCCAGGGGAGCAGCAGGACCGAGATCCGTCCCACGTACTGCAGGAAGTACGGGGAGAACATGTAGGCGAACGCGGCCACAGGCGGCCCCAGACCCCGCAGTGCAAGGGTCCGGCAGAGGAACAGGACGCCCGCCCCGGCGGCGAACAGGATGGTGCCGACCCACAGCCGCTGGGCCACCCACACCGGGACCCCGATGGTATGGAAGAACCAGAAGAAGGGGCCCATCGGGAACAGGTAGCCGATCTGCTGGTGGGTGACCGTCCCCAGTCCGACGGTCGGGTCCCACATGGACGCCGACGCCGGGATGAACCGGTTGATGTCGAGGTAGAGGTAGGTCTTGGTGTCCGAGCTCACGACCCCGGGTTGGGCCATCAGCTGGGGCACGTAGGCGACCACGGCCAGCAGTAGATGGACAGCCCACGTTTCCCATCGCCCACCTCCGAAACGCCCGGCGCCCTGTGCCGTACCCCGTTCGGTGGTCACCCCCGCAGGGTTCACGCAGCTCCTCGTTCGTCGTCCGGCAGCGGCGCATTGTAGGCACCCACGGGTAACATTCGCCGTCATGCTGGCTGTCGGACTTACCGGGGGCATCGGCTCGGGTAAGTCGGCGGTGGCCGACCGGCTCGTGGCGCGCGGCGCCATCCTGATCGACGCCGACCAGGTGGCCCGTGACGTCGTGACGCCCGAGGGGCCCGCCTACCAACCGCTGGTCGACCGCTTCGGCCCGGGGATCGTCGCCAGCGACGGCACCATCGATCGGCCCGCCCTCGCCGCGGTGGCCTTCGCCGACGATGCGGCCCGGGCCGACCTCAACGGCATCACGCACCCGGTCATCGGCCGCGTCATGGCCGACGCCCTGACCGCGCAGGCCGGGACCGACCACATCGTGATCATGGCCATCCCGCTCCTCACGGCCGCGCACCGCGAGACGGCCCATCTGGACAAGGTCGTGGTCGTCGACTGCCCGATCGACATCGCTCTCGACCGGCTGGTAGTCCAGCGTGGCATGGAGCGCGCCGACGCCGAGGCGCGCATCCGGGCCCAGATCAGCCGGGAAGAGCGGGCCAAGGACGCCGACTACGTGCTGGACAACTCGGGTGACCGGTCGGCGCTCGATGCGCAGGTGACCCGCCTCTGGGACTGGCTCACGATCGCGCCTGAAGGTCGCAGGTTCCGCTTTCGCCTTCGCCTTCGCCGCCGCCAGCTTCCTCGCCCGGGCGATGTAGCCCGCACTCTTGGGCTGGGCGGGGGCGATCCACCTCCATCGACCGGGCCCGCCTTCCAGCCTCCAGCCGCCGTAGGTCTTGAGATCGTGATGCTCGGGGCACAGGCGAGCAAGATTGTCGAGGCTGGTCGGGCCACCGTCGGCGAAGTCGACCCGGCAGTGGTCGACTTGTAGTCCGTGGCGTTTCCCGCACCCTTGGACGGCACAGGTGCGGTCCCGCACCATCAAGGCGGCGGCCATCCGCTGGGGCAGCGTCCGCGTGGTGCCGGTCACCGTGCGGATGTCGATACCGTCACGGACCAAGAACTGCAGGCCCCCCTCGCCCACCAGCTCGCCGGCCGCCTCGACCGAGACCGGGCCGATCCCCTCTATCTCGCAGAGCTCGCCCCCCTGGACCGAGCCGCGGCGCAGCGCCTCGGCGTCCACGATCACCACCATGTGGGGCCGGGCCCCGCCCCCACCCCCGCCTGAGCCGCCCCCGCCGGCCAGCAGCTCGAGGAAGGCGTCGAGCCGGTGGGCGTCGAGGGGTTCTCGTTGCCCGGCCGCCTTCCAGCGCCGCCGGGCCTCGGCTTCGAGGCGGGGGGCGATCCGGGCCCAGGCCACCTCGTCGCAGACGAACGCCCCCCCGATGCCCCCCTCGGGGCGCTGGTGCCAACGGAGGTGGCGGCACTGGTGCACCCGGGCCCGCCGGGCGTGCTCGCTCTGTCGACTCCGGGCGGCGGCCCGTAGCCGGGCGGCGGCGTCGCTCAGCTCGTGGTGGGACGCCCCCTGCCCGCTCAGATCCAACAAGGTGCCCGATGCCCCCTCGGCGACCGCCGCCGTCTCGCTCACCAATTTGAGCTGGGGCGCCGAGAGGTCGGCCGCATGGAGCGCCCCGGTGAGGGCCGGATCGGCGGCGGCCCGCCCGGCGGCGGCCAGGCGGGACTTGGCCACCGCCGCCGAGGAGCCCGAGACCGCCCCGAGCCAGTCGGCCGCCGAGCCGTGGCCGGCCTTGGCGTACGAGCCCGTCTCCACGACGACCGGGGAGAACAAGGCGATGCCCGAGGCCGCCGCCCGCTCGGCCCGGGCGAACAGGTCGACCAGGCGCCGGGCCTGGTCACCCGAGGCCGACGCGGGCGCGGCGCGGTGCACCAGGCGCTGCAGGGTGCGCACGGTCTGCTCGAGCTCGTGTTCGAAGTCCGGGGCCGGCGCCGCCGGCGGGGGCGTTGCGCTGAGAGATGAGACCACATGGGAAACCTACAGAGGGGGTGTGACAGCACGGGGAGGAGAGCGGAGAGGGAATACGGGGACCGATGCGCGACAAGGTACCCGGAACCGGGCCCGCCCGACCGCCCCCCGACCGACCGCCGCCCCCCGGGCCCGCCCGACCGACCGCCGCCCCCCGAGCCGACCCCCCGGACCAGTCCGTCGCACCCTCCCGGTATCCTCACTCAATGACCCAATTCAAGGTGGTCTCCCCCTTCCAGCCCTCGGGCGACCAGCCCGGGGCCATCGCCCAGCTCGTCGAGGGCGTCGAGCGCGGAGACCGCTACCAGACCCTGCAGGGCATCACCGGATCGGGCAAGACGGCCACGATCGCCTGGATGATCGAGCAGGTCCAGCGACCCACCCTCATCATCGAACCGAACAAGTCGCTGGCCGCCCAGCTCTCCTCCGAGCTGCGGGACCTGTTCCCCAAGAACCGGGTCGAGTTCTTCGTCTCCTACTACGACTACTACCAACCCGAGGCTTACCTGCCGACCACCGACACCTATATAGAGAAGGACTCGTCCATCAACGACGAGATCGACCGGCTGCGGCACGCCACCACGTCGTCGCTCCTTATGCGGCGGGACGTCATCGTCGTCGCCTCGGTGTCGTGCATCTACGGCCTTGGTTCCCCCGCCGAGTACCGGGACCGCATCCTCGCGCTGACGGTGGGCGCGCAGCACGACCAGCGGGACATCCTGCGCCGGCTGGTCGACCTGCAGTACGCCCGCAACGACGTCAACCTGGTCCGGGGGACCTTCCGGGCCCGGGGGGACACCGTCGAGGTCCACCCGGCCTACGAGGAGCAGGCGCTGCGGGTGGAGATGTTCGGCGACACCATCGAGCGCATCGTGCCCTTCGACGTGCTGACGGGCGAGATGGGGGACGAGCTGGAGGACATCGCCGTCTACGCCGCCACCCACTACGTCACCGGGGACGAGATCATCCAACGAGCGGTGGGCACGATCGAGGTGGAGCTCCGGGAACGCCTGCAGGAATTCGAGAAGGAGGGCAAGCTGCTCGAGGCGCAACGCCTCAGGGTCCGCACGGAGCACGACCTCGAGATGCTGGCCGAGACCGGCGTCTGCTCGGGCGTGGAGAACTACAGCCGGCACCTCGACGGCCGCGCGCCCGGGGAGACGCCGTACACCCTGCTCGACTTCTTCCCCAAGGACTACCTGGTCGTGATCGACGAGAGCCACGTCGCCGTGCCCCAGCTGCACGGCCAGCACGCCGGTGACCGGTCGCGCAAGGACATGCTGATCGAGCACGGCTTCCGCCTGCCCTCTGCGAGGGACAACCGCCCTCTGCGCTTCGACGAGTTCATCGAGCGGGTGCCCCAGGCCGTGTTCGTCTCTGCCACCCCCGGGGCAGTTCGAGAAGGAGCACTCGACCCAGATGGTCGAGCAGGTGATCCGGCCCACCGGCCTGGTCGATCCCGAGGTGACCATCCGGCCGACCAAGGGGCAGGTGGACGACCTCCTGGCCCGCATAGAGGCCACGGTCGGCGCCGGCGGGCGGGTGCTGGTCACCACCTTGACCAAGAAGATGGCGGAGGACCTGACCGACTACCTGGCCGACGCCGGGGTGCGGGTGCAGTACCTGCACTCCGACATCGACACCATCACCCGGATTGAGATCCTGCGAGAGCTGCGCCTCGGCTCCATCGACGTGCTGGTCGGCATCAACCTGCTCCGTGAGGGGCTCGACCTGCCCGAGGTGTCCCTGGTGGCCATCCTCGATGCGGACAAGGAGGGGTTCTTGCGCTCCGCCTCCTCGCTCATCCAGACGATGGGCCGCGCCGCCCGCAACGTCGACGGGACGGTGGTGCTCTACGCCGACACCATCACCGACTCCATGCGCGAGGCGGTGGCGGTGACCCAGCGGCGCCGCGAGATCCAGACGGCGTACAACCTCGAGCACGGCATCGACCCGCAGACCATCCGCAAGACGGTGACCGACATCCTCGAACGGCTGCGCGGCGGGAGCGGCGGCGTGGGCGGGACCGCCGGCCGATCGACCAGCGCCGGCCGCAGCCGGGCCGAGGTGCGGCGGAACGCCGCCGTACGGGGGGCACGGCGTTCCATGCTGGTCGAGGGCGACGCCTCCACACCGGCCGAGGCGGTGGAGCTGATGACGCAGCTCGAGGCGGAGATGAAGGCGGCCGCGGCCGAGCTGCGCTTCGAGGAGGCCGCCCTGCTGCGCGACGAGATCGCCGAGCTGCGCGCCGCGGTCCCCGGTTAGCCTGCACCCTCCCGGTTCCTCACGAATGGCCGATCGTCTCGTCGTTCGCGGTGCCCGCGAGCACAACCTGCGGGACGTCTCCCTTGACCTGCCCCGGGACCGGCTGATCGTCTTCACCGGCCTCTCGGGATCGGGGAAGTCGTCGCTGGCCTTCGACACGATCTACGCCGAGGGCCAGCGCCGCTACGTCGAGTCCCTCTCCGCCTACGCCCGCCAGTTCCTGGGCCAGATGGACAAGCCCGACGTCGACTTCATCGAGGGGCTGTCGCCGGCCATCTCCATCGACCAGAAGTCGGCCTCGCGCAACCCGCGCTCGACCGTGGGCACCATCACCGAGGTCTACGACTACCTGCGCCTGCTCTACGCCCGCATCGGGCATCCCGCACTGCCCGATCTGCGGCCGGCCGGTGGCCCGCCAGACGCCCCAGCAGATCGTCGACCGGGTGCTCGAGCTCCCCGAGGGCACCAAGTTCCAGGTGCTGGCGCCGGTGGTGCGGGGCCGCAAGGGGGAGTACAGCACGCTCCTCGACGACCTGGCCAAGCAGGGCTTCGCCCGGGTCCGGGTCGACGGGGTCCCCGTCGAGCTCGCCGAACGGTCGGAGGTGGCGCTGGCCCGCTACGAGGTGCACACGATCGAGGTGGTGGTCGACCGGTTGGTGCGGCGGAACGGCATCCGCCAGCGGCTGACCGAGTCGATCGAGACGGCGCTGGAGCTGACCGGGGGCACGGCCGAGGTCCTGGTCATCGGACGGCGCCGAGGCGCGAGAGCGAGGAGGGGATCACCTTCTCCCAGCACCTGGCCTGCACCCACTGCGGCATCAGCTTCGACGAGCCGGCGCCGCGCAGCTTCTCGTTCAACTCGCCCTACGGGGCCTGCCCGTCCTGTGTCGGGCTGGGCACCCGGTTCGAGGTCGACCCCGAGCTGGTGGTGCCCGACGAGACCCTGTCGCTGGCCGAGGGGGCGCTGGCTCCGTGGGCCGGCGCGCGCAGCGAGTACTTCACCGGGCTGGCGGCCGGGGTGGCCGAGCTGGGCGGGTTCTCCTTCGACGCCCCGTGGAAGTCGCTCAAGGCCAAGGACAAGAAGCTCGTGCTGTACGGCTCGGCGACCAAGCCGGTCCGCGTCAGCTACAAGAACCGCTTCGGTCGCAGGCGCTCGTACGAGGCGATCTTCGAGGGGATCGTCCCGTGGCTGCAGCGCCGCCACGGCGAGTCCGAGTCGGACTGGTCCCGCGAGCAGATCGAGCAGTACATGCGCGAGGTGGACTGCCCCGACTGCCACGGGGCGCGGCTCAAGCCCGAGTCGCTGGCGGTCACCGTGGGCGGCCGCAACATCTACGAGCTGGCCAGCCTGTCGATCGCCAGCGCCGTGGAGGCCATGGGGACCTCGAGCTCAGCGACCGGGAGCACATGATCGCCGACCGCGTCCTCAAGGAGGTCCGCGAGCGGATGCAGTTCCTGCTCGATGTCGGCCTCGACTATCTCTCCCTGGCCCGGTCGGCCGGGACCCTGTCGGGCGGCGAGGCGCAGCGCATCCGGCTGGCCAGCCAGATCGGCAGCGGGCTGGTGGGCGTGCTCTACGTGCTCGACGAGCCCTCCATCGGCCTGCACCAGCGAGACAACCAGCGCCTGATCGGGACGCTGGAGCGACTGCGCAACCTGGGCAACACGGTCATCGTGGTGGAGCACGACGAGGAGACGATCCGGGCGGCCGACTACGTGGTGGACATCGGGCCGGGCGCGGGGGAGCACGGCGGCACGGTGGTCCACGCCGGACCGGTCACCGGCCGGGGGGGCCTGCTCGCCAACAAGAGCTCCATCACCGGCCAGTACCTCTCGGGCAAGCGCTCCATCCCGGTCCCGGCCCGGCGCCGACCGGGCACCGGCGAGGTGGTCACGGTCCGCGGCGCCCGCGAGCACAACCTGCAGGGGATCGACGTGTCGTTCCCACTGGGCTGCCTGGTGGCGGTCACCGGGGTCTCGGGATCGGGCAAGTCGACCCTCGTCAACGACATCCTGCTCCGCGTCCTGGCGCAGAAGCTGCACCGGGCCAAGACGCTGCCCGGGCGCCACCGCACGGTCGAGGGCGTCGAGTACCTGGACAAGGTGGTCGACGTCGACCAGGCGCCCATCGGGCGCACGCCCCGTTCGAACCCGGCCACCTATACCGGGGTGTTCGACCACATCCGCAAGCTCTTCGCCCAGACGAACGAGGCGAAGGTGCGGGGTTACCTGCCCGGGCGGTTCTCCTTCAACGTGCGCGGCGGCCGCTGCGAGGCCTGCGCCGGCGACGGCACCATCAAGATCGAGATGCACTTCCTGCCCGACGTCTACGTCCCCTGCGAGATCTGCCACGGGGCCCGCTACAACCGCGACACGCTGGAGGTCACCTTCCGGGGCAAGACCATCGCCGACGTGCTCGACATGTCCTGTGAGGAGGCGCTGGGGTTCTTCGCCAAGCAGCCGCCCGATCGCCCGCCACATGCAGACGCTGGTCGACGTCGGCCTGGGCTACGTCCGGCTCGGCCAGCCGGCACCGACGCTCTCGGGCGGGGAGGCGCAGCGGGTCAAGCTGGCCAGCGAGCTGAGCCGGCGGCCCACCGGCCACACCTTCTACGTGCTGGACGAGCCCACGACCGGGCTGCACTTCGAGGACACCCGGCGCCTGCTCGAGGTGCTGGGCCGGCTGGTCGACCAGGGCAACTCGGTGGTGGTGATCGAGCACAACCTCGACGTGATCAAGACCGCCGACTGGATCATCGACCTGGGCCCCGAGGGAGGGAACCGGGGCGGCACGGTGGTGGCCGAGGGCACGCCCGAGCAGGTGGCCAAGACGGCCGGGAGCTACACGGGCGAGGTGCTCAAGCCCGTCCTGGCCAGATCGGTCAAGTGATGGCCAGCATCCGCTCGAGGGCCACGCGGGCCCACTCGGCGACGTCGGCGTCCACCTGAATCTGGTTCCGCACCTCACCGGCGACCAACCCTTCGAGGATCCAGGCCAGATGCGGCGGGTCGATGCGGGACATGGTCGAGCACGGGCAGACGAGCGGGTCGAGGCAGACGATCGTCTTGTCCGGTGTCTCGTCGTCGAGCCGCTTGACCAGGTGGATCTCGGTGGCCACGCCGATCACCGACCCGCTCGGGGCGGCGGCGACGCCCTGAATGAGGTGGTCCGTCGACCCCACGAGGTCCGCCACTTCGACGACGTCGTGGGAACACTCGGGGTGGACCATGACGATCCCGTCGGGGTGCTCGGCCCGGAAGGCCGTCACGTGCTCGGGGCGGAACCGTTGATGCACCGAGCAGTGGCCCTTCCACAAGAGCAGCGTCGACTCCTTCACCTCGACGTCGCTCAGCCCGCCCAGGGCCAGGCGCGGGTTCCACACCCGCATGTCGTCCGCCCCGTAGCCCAGCTGGTAGCCGGTGTTGCGGCCCAGGTGCTGATCGGGGAAGAAGAGGACCTTCTCGCCCCGCCCGGCCTCCAGAGCCCAGGTCAGGACGGCCCGGGCGTTCGACGAGGTGCACACCGCACCCTCATGGCGCCCGACGAACGCCTTCAGGGCGGCCGAAGAGTTCATGTACGTGATGGGCACGATCCGGTTGACGTCGGTGACCCGGGCCAGCTCCTCCCAGGCCTCCTCCACCTGGTCTATGTCGGCCATGTCGGCCATGGAGCAGCCGGCGTTGAGATCGGGCAGGAGCACCCGCTGGTGGTCCCCCGTCAGGACGTCGGCCGACTCGGCCATGAAGTGGACGCCGCAGAAGACGATGAACTCGGCCTCGGTGACCGCGGCCGCCGTCCGGGAGAGCCCGAAGGAGTCGCCCCGGGCGTCGGCCCAGCGCATGACGTCGTCGCGCTGGTAGTGGTGGCCCAGGACGAAGAGACGGGGACCCAGCTCCGCTTTGGCCGAGCCGATCATCTGCGCCAGCTCTTCGCCCGACGCGCCGGTATAGCGCTCGGGGAGCGGGGATTGGAGCCTGAGCATCTGTATGCCCCCTTTGAGGGAGAGCACCGATTGGCCGGCGGGGACAGCCTGGTCGCCCATCCGCGGGTGTGTCGGCCTCGGTGCGAGGTTGTGTGCCGGAAACCAGGCCGGCCCGCTCAGTGTACCTGCCGGGTGCGCGAAAGTGGATCCGATGCAGTATCGCCCCCCCACAGGGTCCATCCCCGACGCCCCGGGCTCGTACCAGTTCTACGACGCCGAGGGCCGTGTCCTGTACGTGGGGAAGGCCAAGTCCCTGCGCCACCGGCTGCCCAACTACTGGGCGGACCCCGCCAAGTTGCCACCCCGCACGGCCCAGATGGTGGCCCAGGCCGACCACGTGGAGTGGGTGGTGGTGGACAGCGAGGTCGACGCCCTGATCCTCGAGCACTCGCTCATTCAGGCCCACATGCCCCGGTACAACGTCAGGCTGAAGGACGACAAGAGCTACCCGTGGCTGGCCGTGACCCTGGACGACGAGTGGCCCCGGCCGGCCGTGGTGCGGGGCCGCAAGCGCAAGGGCGTCCGCTACTTCGGTCCCTACGGCCACGCCGCGGCCATACGGTCGACCCTCGACCTGCTGGTGCGCAGCTTCCCCGTCCGCACGTGCAGCGACACCAAGTTCACCCGGCACCAGCGGCTGGGCCGGCCCTGCCTGCTCTTCGACATCGAGCGCTGTTCGGGGCCGTGCATCGACGCCGTCGACCACCCCACCTACGACGGCTACGTCGAGGACCTGATGGGGTTCCTCTCCGGTGACACCGAGCCCGTGCTGGCCCGGCTGGAGATCGAGATGCTGGCGGCGGCCGAGGACCTGGAGTTCGAGCGGGCGGCCCGCCTGCGCGACCGCATCGCGGTGGCGCAGAAGGCGGCCGAGTCCCAGCAGATGGTCTCCGAGCGGACCGAGGACTTCGACGTCATCGGCATCGCCGACGACCCGCTCGAGGCCTCGGTGCAGATCTTCCATGTCCGCCGGGGTCGGGTGGTCGGCCACCGCGGCTTCGTGGCCGAGAAGGTGGAGGATCTCAGCCCGCCCGAGTTCGTGCGCCTGGTCGTGGCCCAGATCTACGGTGCGGAGGCGGCCGACGTGCCCCGCCGGATCCTCGTCCCGGAGCTGCCCGCCGACCTCGACCTCCTCCAGAGCTGGCTGCGCACCGTGCGCGACGGCCCGGTCGACGTGGTCGTGCCGAAGCGGGGGCCCAAGCGCGCCCTGCAGGAGACGGTGGCCCGATCGGCCGCCGAGGACCTGGCCCGTCACCGCCTGCGCCGGGCGGCTGATCACAACGCCCGCTCCAAGGCGCTGACCGAGCTCCAGCTGGCGCTCGGGCTGCGCGAGGCCCCGCTGCGTATCGAGTGCTTCGACATGAGCCATCTGCAGGGGACCGACTACGTGGGCTCCATGGTGGTGCTCGAGGACGGGCTGGCCAAGCGGTCCGACTACCGGCGCTTCAAGGTCAAGACGGTGAAGGGCAACGACGACTACGCCGCCATGGAGGAGGTCCTCACCAGGCGGCTCACCGCGCTCAGGGAGCCGGCCGAGCGCTCCCGCCGCTTCGCCTACCGGCCCAACCTTCTGCTGGTCGACGGGGGCAAGGGCCAGCTCGGTGTGGCCGAGCGGGTGGTGCGCGAGCTCGGGCTCACCGACGAGCTGGAGCTGGCGTCGCTGGCCAAGCAGTTCGAGGAGGTCTACCGCCCCGGCTCGCCCGAACCCGTCCGCCTGCGGCGAGGGTCCGACGCCCTCTACCTCCTCCAGCGCGTCCGTGACGAGGCCCACCGGTTCGCCATCACCTTTCACCGCGAGAAGCGGGGGCAGCGCATGACCAGGAGCGTCCTGGACGGGATACCGGGGCTGGGACCGGCCCGCAAGGCGCGGCTGGTCAAGGAGCTCGGGGGGGTCAACGCCGTCCGCTCCGCCACGCTGGAGGAGCTCCTGGCGCTGCCGTGGCTGCCCGACCGGGTGGCCGTGGCCGTCCACGACGGCGTGCGCGCCGTGGGTCAGACTAGGGCCCAGTGAGCGAGTTCCTCGTAGTGACGGGGATGTCGGGCGCGGGTCGTTCGACCGCGGCGGCGTCCCTCGAAGACCTGGGGTGGTTCGTCATCGACAACCTGCCGGCCGCCCTGATCACCAACATGGCCGAGATGATCAACCTCCCGGGTGCCGAGATGGACCGGGTGGCGCTGGTCATAGGCCGGGGCGGGTCGGAGTACTTCGACGAGCTGCCCGAGGTCCTGGCCGCGCTGCGGTCCAACGGGAACCGGGTACGGGTCCTCTTCCTCGATGCCAGCGACGACGTCCTCATCAGGCGCTACGAGGGCACCCGCCGCCGCCATCCACTGGCGGCCCGTGGGGTGGAGGAGTCGATCGCCGACGAGCGGCGGCTGCTGGCGCCCGTGCGCGACCAGGCCGATCTGCTCATCGACACCGGGGAGCTGAACACGAACCAGCTGCGCACGAGGGTGATAGAGGCGTTCGGCGACGAGGGCGGCGCCTCGGCCATGCAGACGACGGTGGTGTCCTTCGGCTACAAGTTCGGCCTCCCCCTCGATGTCGACCTGGTCTTCGACTGCCGTTTCCTCCCCAATCCGTTCTGGATCGAGGAGCTGCGGCCGTTCAGCGGGTTGGATGCCCCGGTGCGCGACTACGTGCTCTCCCACCCCGAGGCCACGGACTTCCTGGAGAAGGTCGACGGGCTGCTGGCCGGGATCCTCCCCTCGTTCGTGCGGGAGGGCAAGTCCTACCTCACGATCGCGCTGGGCTGCACCGGAGGCCGGCACCGCTCGGTGACGCTGGCCGAGGCGCTGGGCGAGCGGTTCAGCGAGCGCGGCCACCCGGTGTCCGTCTTCCATCGTGACGTGGACCGGTGACGCGACCGGCGGTGGTGGCACTGGGAGGGGGCCACGGCACGGCGGTGACCCTGCACGCCGCCCGCCGCTACGCCGGCCTGCTCACCGCGGTGGTCTCGGTGGCCGACGACGGGGGATCGAGCGGGCGGCTGCGGGAGATCCTCAACGTGGTGGCCCTGGGCGATCTCCGCAAATGCCTCATCGCCCTGGCCGCTCCGGGCTCCCCGCTGGCGTCGGCGTTCGAGCATCGCTTCGACGAGGGGGAGCTGGCGGGCCACGCCCTCGGCAACCTGATCCTGGCCGGGCTGATCGAGGCCACGGGCGACCTGGTGTCCGGCGTGCGGGCCGCGGCCGACCTGCTGGGGGCCGCCGGCGACGTCCTCCCGGCCACCACCGAGCTCGTCGTGCTCAAGGCGGAGTCGGACAGCGGTCAGGTGGCCGGGCAGGTGGCCGTCTCCCGCGCCGGCAACATCCGCACGGTGTCGCTGGTCCCCCGAGACGCCCAGCCGCCGGCCCTGGCCGTCGAGAGGATCCTGGGGGCCGACCAGATCGTCATCGGGCCCGGGTCGCTCTTCACCAGCGTGCTGGCGGCCGCCGCCGTGGGCGGGATCGCGGAGGCCGTGGCCCGCTCACGGGCGCAACGCGTCTATGTCTGCAACCTCCGCCCGCAGCTCCCCGAAACGGCCGGGCTCGACGTTGCCGCACACGTAGAAGCTCTGAGCAGGCATAATGTATCCGTGGACGTCGTCGTATGCGATACGAGTTGTGGAATGCCACTCGGCCAATTGGGTATTTCGGCCCTGGATATCCCCCTCACAGATGGGAATGCTCTTGTACACAGTCCCGTCAAACTGGCGCAAGCCCTCGAAAGTCTGCTGGCATAGTCGTCGAACAGGAAGAAGGTCCGGATGACAGTGAGGGTCGGCATCAACGGTTTCGGGCGCATCGGGCGGAACTTCCTCCGCGCCGCCCTGGCGACTGGAGCCGATCTCGAGGTGGTCGGGGTCAACGACCTGACCTCACCCGAGACCCTGGCCCATTTGCTGCGCTACGACTCGACCCAGGGGCGCATGCCGGTCCCGGTGGACGTCGAGGGCGGCGACCTGTTGGTCGGGGAGCACCACATCCGGGTGCTGGCCGAGCGCGAGCCCGAGCAGCTGCCCTGGGGAGCGCTGGGCGCCGATGTCGTCATTGAGTCGACGGGCAAGTTCACGACGCGGGCCGATGCGGCGGGCCACCTGCACGGCACGGTGCGCCGGGTCATCATTTCGGCGCCCTCCAAGGACGCTGATGCCACCTTCGTCATCGGAGTCAACGACGACGAGTTCGACCCGGAGAAGCACATCGTGGTCTCCAACGCGTCGTGCACCACCAACTGCTTCGTGCCGATGGTCAAGGTCCTCGACGACCGGTTCGAGATCGTCAGCGGCCTGATGACGACGGTGCACGCGTACACCAACGACCAGAACCTTCTCGACCTGACCCACACCGACCTGCGCCGGGCGCGGGCCGGTGCCGTCAACATCGTCCCCAGCTCGACCGGGGCCGCCCGGGCCACCAGCCGTGTGCTGTCGGCCATGAAGGGCCGGCTCGACGGCATGTCCCTGCGGGTGCCGGTGCCGGCCGGCTCCATCACCGACTTCACCGCTGTGGTGCGGGGCAACCCGACGGTGGCCGAGGTCAACGCCGCCTTCGCCGAGGCCGCGGCCAAGCCCCCACTGGACCGCGTCCTCGACTACACCGAAGACCCACTGGTCTCCAGCGACATCGTGGGCACCGCCGCGTCGTGCACGTTCGACGCCGGCCTCACCATCGTGCAGCCGATCGACCACGCGCTCTCACTGGTGAAGGTGGAGGGCTGGTACGACAACGAGTGGGGGTACTCGAACCGGCTTGTCGACCTGACCCTGCTGGTAGGGGCCTGAGCCGGTGACCACCCCGGCCCGGCTCCCGCTCCTCGGTGATCTTCCTGATCTCGAAGGAAAGCGGGTCCTGGTCCGGGTCGACTTCAACGTTCCCCTCCACATCGGGATCGACGGGCGGGCCACCGTGGCCGACGACTTCCGGATCACGGCCGCGCTGCCGACGCTGCGCTGGCTGCTGGACCAGGGCGCCGAGGTGGTGGCCATCTCGCATCTCGGGCGACCGGCCGACACACGGGACCCGCGCTGGGAGATGGACCCGGTACGCGAGCGGCTCGACGCGCTCTGCCCCGGGGTCGAATTGGGCGAGAACCTGCGTTTCGAGCCGGGCGAGAAGCGCAACGATCCGGCCTTCGTGGCCTCACTGATAGAGGGTTTCGACGTCTACGTGAACGAGGCCTTCGGTGTGGCGCACCGCGCCCACGCCTCTATCGTCGGGCCGCCGCGGTTCCTGCCCAGCGCCGCCGGCTTGCGCCTGGCCCGCGAGGTCGAGGTCCTGGGGCGCATCCTCGAATGCCCGGCCCGACCCTTCGTGGCCGTGGTCGGCGGGGCCAAGGTGGCGGACAAGATCGAGGTCCTCAACGCGCTGGCCACCAAGGTGGACACGCTGGTGGTCGGTGGCGGCATGGCCTTCACCTTCCTGGCCGCGCAGGGGCGCCGCGTGGGGAGCTCACTGTTCGACGCCGGTCACCTCGAGGACTGCCGTGCACTTCTCGACTCGGGGCTCGAGATCCTCCTGCCGACCGACATCCGCGCGCTCGAGCCGGGTGGGACCTTCGGCGCCGGGGGGATCGGGTCCCGCGGAGGGGTCAAGGTCATAGAGGGCGATCTTCCCGACGGATGGACCGGGCTCGACATCGGGCCCGATTCGGCCGCCGCCTTCGCAGACGTCGTGCGACAGGCGGGGACCGTTCTGTGGAACGGACCGTTGGGCGCCTTCGAGGACGCTCGCTTCGCCGGCGGCACGCGGGTGGTGGCCCAGGCGGTCGCCGAGTCCAAGGGCTTCTCCGTCGTAGGCGGCGGGGACAGCGCCAGTGCCCTCGAAGAGCTCCGGCTGTGCGACCAGGTGAGCTTCCTGTCCACCGGCGGGGGAGCATCGCTGGCTTTCATCGAGCGCGGCGGAGAGCTGCCCGCCCTCGATGCGTTGCGTCACGCATCGAACGCCCCACGGTAGTGGCCGGTCGGCGCCCGCTGATCAGCGGGAACTGGAAGATGCATCACGATCACATAGAGGCGCTGCACATGGTGCGCGATCTCGGACTGCGCCTCAAGCCCGAGGACGTCGCGGCGGTGGATGTCTCGGTCCACCCTCCGTTCACCGACCTGCGCACCGTCCAGACGTTGGTCGAGAAGGAGGCCATCCCCGTGCAGCTGGGCGCCCAGCACTGCTCCGACGAGGACGCCGGCGCCCGCACCGGGGAGGTCAGCCCGCACATGTTGGCGCGGCTGGGGACCCGGTACGTGATTGTGGGGCACTCGGAACGGCGCACCCTGTTCGGCATGTCGGATGCCACGGTGGCGGCGACGCTCAAGGCGGTGCTGCGCCACGCCATGGTCCCCATCGTCTGCGTGGGGGAGACCGAAGCGGAACGGGCCGCAGGACGCACGGAGGCGAAGCTGGAAGAGCAGGTGCTCTCCGCACTCGAGGGCCTGTCGCCCGAGCTGGTCGGCGGCCTGGTCGTGGCCTACGAGCCGTTGTGGGCCATCGGCACCGGGCAGGCGGCGTCGGCGATGGACGCCGAAGACGCCAGCGTCTTCATCCGGGCCCTGGTGGGCAAGGTGGCGGGCCAGCCGGCCGCGGACGCGGTGCGCATCCAGTACGGGGGCTCGGTCCAGGCGGAGAACGCCGCAGACTTCATGTCGGAACCGGACGTCGACGGCCTCCTGGTGGGCGGGGCGAGCCTGCAGGCGGGCACCTTCCTTGACGTTATTCGGGCCGGCGGCGCCTGCTACCGTTCCTGAGTGTCCTTCGTCACCTGGATCTACATCGTCATTGAGGTGCTCTCGGCCCTCGGTCTGATCTTCCTCATCCTGATGCACAGCGGCAAGGGCGGCGGCCTGTCGGACATGTTCGGCGGCAGCGTGGGCGCGGCGGCACAGGGCTCCACGGTGGTCGAGCGCAACCTGGACCGCATCACGGTCACCGTGGCCATCATCTTCACCTTCGCGACCCTCACACTCGGCCTACGCCTGCAGTGACGCACCGGGGCCGTTGGCCCGGGTGCGTTCTGGCGCTGGCGTTCCTCGCCGCCGGCTGCGGCGGGGCTGCATCGAGTTCTCAGACGACGGTCACCTACGTCGGCGTCACCGGTGGTTCCATCTCCTACGGGATGACCCAGCGGCCGACCGGGTGCAACCCGAACACGCCGGGGGGTGACACGCCGGCCACCCTGCAGGTGTTGGGCGCGGTGCTCCCCAGCCCGTACGTGGTGAACTTGAACGGCGGCGTCTCGGCGAACCCCAACCTGATCGTGCAGGCCGAGCTGGTCAGTGCCGCGCCCGCTCCCGAGAAGATCGTGTACAGCCTGAACCCCGACGCCGTGTGGTCGGACGGCGTGCCGATCACGGCCAAGGACTTCATTTACGCGTGGCAGCAGCAGCGCGGCGGCCTGTTGTCGCAGCCGAACGCCGCGGCCAGCATCGCCGGGTACCGCGACATCGGCTCCATCACCGGGAGCGACAAGGGCCGGACGGTGACCGTCGTCTTCCGGACCCCGTTCGCCGACTGGCAGATGCTCTTCGCCAACCTGCTGCCGGCCCACGTCATGGAGAAGGCGGGCTGGGACCCCGCCTGTACCACGGTCGACCCCTCCATCGACCTCTCCGGGGGCCCCTTCCGGATAACCAGTGTCACGCCGACGGCCATCGTGCTCGGAACGAATCCGCGTTGGTGGGGGACCAAGCCGGACGTCCGGACCATCACGGTGCACATCGCCTCCGGCACCCAACAGCTGGCCCAGTGGGTGGCGTCCAATTTCGTGCAGGTCGCCCTGCCCACCGCCATCACCCCGACCTTCCTGGACCAGATGACATCGCTGCCCAGCGTGGAGAGCAACGTCCAGCTGTCGCCCACCTTCTTGCAGCTCCAGATGGCGAGCGGCGCGACGAGCACGCTCTCCGCCAACGTCCGCTTCGCCATCGCCCTGTCCGTCGACCGGCAGGCCCTGGTGAACCAGCAGGCGGCCTGGGCCCTCTCCAGCGTGGAGGTGGCGTCCAGCAACATCTACGCGCAGGGGGAGTCCGGCTACCACGCCGCCCCCCTGACGACCACCACCACCACGCCCGGCGCGGCCCCGACCACGCCCACCTCGACGTCGACCACGGCCATCGTCCAGGGCGGGAGCGTCAACTTCCCCATCACGCCCGACCCCACGGAGGTCGCCGACCTCATGGGCGTGTCCGGCTTCGCGCGCACCGCTCCCGGTGACTGGCTCAACGTGCTGGGTCAACCGCTGACGATCCACCTGGTGGTGGACGAAGGAGATCCCTGGGCGGCCGACACGGCGCCCCAGCTGCAGGAACAGTTGGAAGACGCCGGATTCGCCGTCACCCTCTCCCTCGCCCCCAGTGCCGCTGCGGCCGGGCAGGCCCTGGCCGACGGATCGGCCGACGCGGCCCTCATACCGCAGACCACCTCACCCTTCCTGAGCCAGACCGTGGCCTGGTACACCGATCTGCTGGGTCCTCCCGGTCAGAACGGCTCGGAGAACTGGACCAACTACGACAACAGCACCTTCAACAGCACGGTGGTCGCGGCGTCGCAGCAGCTCAACCCGGTCACCGCGGCGAAAGGCTACGTGGTGGCGGACACCCAACTCTGGAGCGACGTGGTCGCGCTCCCACTGTTCACCGAGCCGAGCGTCCTCATCTGGAGCCGCAAGGTGGGCGGAGTGTCGCAACCTGCATCGAGCAACAGCCTCCTGTGGTACGCGCAGTACTGGGCGGTCCGGGTCCCCGAATCGACGAGCAACACGACCCCGACACTCCCGAATCCGTGAGCGGGCTACGATCTCTGCGCGCTCCTAGGAGACGCAGGCCAGTCGGAGTGGCGGAATAGGCAGACGCGCCAGCTTGAGGGGCTGGTGCCCGCAAGGGCGTGGGGGTTCAAGTCCCCCCTCCGACACCAGGGTTGAGCTGGGAAAATGGTTTTTGGGTCGTCGACGGGGGAGAGGCGATGAAGGGCGTCGTGCAACCTACGTGCAATAGTGAGTCCGTAAAGTGGCGTCCCATCGGATCAGCGTTCACTCATGCGAACGGTGTTGGACGGCGTCTTCACGGGGTGAGCGCAACGAACCTGTGAGAGTGGAACAACCGACACAGGAGGATATTCGGGGCAACCCGGCTCACCCAGGAGCAAAAGTCGTTGGCCTTTCGGCTGAAAAAGCAAGGACTTAGCCAGGTCGATATCGCTCGGCAGATCTGCTGCTCACATGCACTGATCAGCATCATGTTCCGAGACAAGGCGTCGGCGGTGGGCACACCGGCCCCGTGGACGCCCCGAGAGGGTCGACTGACAATCGATGACCGTGAGCAATCCTGCTCGGCCTCCGGGCAGGGCAGTCGATCAGCGGGATTGCCACAGCATTGGGCCGCCACCGCTCCAGTGTCACCAGGGAGGTGAATGCCAACGGCGGTCGGGGCGACTACCGGGCCTGGCGGGCCCACCAGCGAGCCAGGGAGTGCGCCCAGCGGCCCAAACCATGCAAACTTGTCCGTGGACCCCTCCAGCGAGAGGTCACCAGGCGCCTCGAGCAACTTTGGTCCCCCCAAGCGATCGCTCGCCGCTTACCGTTGGACTATCCAGATGACCCCGACATGCGCGTGAGCCACGAGACCATCTACCAGTCGCTGTTCGTCCAGGGCAGGGGTGAGCTGCGTCGCGAGCTCTCGCGCTGCCTTCGCTCGGGTCGTGCGGCCCGAAAGAGTCCGCTGCTGGTGGACGGTCGGCGTCACATCTCGAACATGGTGATGATCTCGGATCGTCCCGCTGAAGTTGAGGACAGGGCGGTGCCTGGCCACTGGGAGGGCATCATCAGAGCGAGAAATGCCAGCGCAGTTGGCACGCTGGTGGAGCGCACCAGCCGGCTGGTGCTGCTCTTGCATCTGAAAGGCGGGGCGACCGCGATCAGTGTCGAGGTGGCCATGCGCAAAGCCATCCGCGCACTGCCTGAAGAACTCGTGAAGTCGATCACCTGGGACCAAGGACGCGAGATGTCGAACCACGTAACGTTCACCGTCGCAACCGGTGTGCCGATCTACTTCTGCGATCCACACTCGCCCTGGCAGCGGGGATCGAACGAAAACACGAACGGCTTGCTTCGCCAATACATGCCGAAAGGCACCGATCTCTCCAAGCACTCAGCTGCCGATCTGCGACGGATCCAACGCAGTCTCAATGGTCGACCACGCGCAACCCTCGGCTACATGACACCATTGGAGAAGTTTGCAGAGTTCGTTGCGCTTACCGGTTGAGAACGCCATGCCCTCTTCGTTAGCGGTTTGTTCCCATTCAGTCCGCTTGACCCTTCGCCTTTCCCTTTGCGCACCACTTCAGAATGCCCGATCGAGCGCACGAGCACCAGCAAAGCAAAGCCATCTCTAATCGGCGAGATGACTGGCCGTGGCGAGGAGTGGGCTTCCGCAACTGAGTGGACGGTGCCCGGAACGACCTGAGCGAATGTTTCGTACGAAGAGTTCAACCTTTCACCCTTTAGCGACTATTCGCCACTGCATTTTCGCCTCGCTCTTGTAGCAGGCGGATCCACGCTGTTGTGCCGTACATTATTTGGACACCCGGTTAGAGAGCGAGTGGATCCAACAGGAGTACCCGCCAACCCGTTATCGCAACTGACGCCGAATCCATTCATCAGCGTTGTGGGCAGATTGACGGGCGATTGCAGAGTCACCTATTGAGTCGAACCCATGGGGGACACCGGGAAGAACATGAAGCTCGGTCGGCACGCCAGCATGAAGCAGGCGCTGGGCATAGGCGATGTCCTCATCTCTGAATCCGTCCAGGGTTCCCACGCAGATGTAAGCAGGGGGGAGGTTTTCCAGATTCTCCGCTCGGGCGGCAGCGGCGTAAGCCGGGATGTCATTACTGCCATAAAGGTCCCCGAGGTATGCCTTCCAACCGTACGTGTTGGAGCGGCGGCTCCACAGATGCAGGTCGTCGAGTTGACTCGAAGCCGTGATCTGCCGATCGTCGAGCATGGGGTACTGCAGGAGCTGGAAGGCGATGTCGATCTCGCCCAGGTCCCGAGCCAACAGGGTCAACGCTGCAGCCAGGCCCCCTCCAGCACTCGCCCCATAGACCCCGATACGTGACGGATCGATCCCGAGGGCGTCGACATTTGCCATCGTCCACTGGAGAGTTCGATAGCAGTCTTCAAGTGCACCGGGATAGACCGTCTCGGGGGCACGTCGGTAGCCAACGGAGACTCCCACTAATCCTGGGTCGAGACACCAGCGGTCAAATACCCCGTCGTACATACCCCTGTCTCCCATGACGTAGCCACCACCGTGAATGGCGACGACGCCAGGGAGCCGAACGGTCCGCTCGACCGGTGCGTGCACCCTCACGGGAACCGGGAGGTCATCAGTAGCGGTAGCGGGGACCTCCATCTCCACCCGTCTCACCTGGTCGGACAGCTCGGGACATGGAAACGGGAAGGCCCGCATGTCACGCAGAACGTCCTCGTCCAGGTCTGGGACTGGCCGGGATCGAACTAAAGCGGCAATTTCCTGATCAAGCTGCTCGCCAGCGGTCATCGGCTTACTCTAGGACGAAGCCGTGTACGTGAAGGCTGCAATTAGCAGGAGTCGGACGACTCCACGCCTAGCCCAATCGTGCTGACGTGACCCACCTTCCCGGCGGCAAGGGTAGGGTCATCACCAGCCTGTTTCAGTCACATCTTTGCGGCCCGCCCCGGTCAGCCCTTGATGTCAAATCATTGTTCGGGTAACGGCAAGCAAGTGCGCACTCAATCCGAGCACTGATGGATCGCTTTCTACAGCTCTAGACGAATAGAGGATGGTTTCTCTCCCTGTTTCGGTGTCCCATTCGCCGCCAAGATGACCAAGCCATCCGGCGAGGCCTTCGAGTCCGACAAGTTCGATCACGTTGAGTCCCGCCTCTTCCAGTTCCTGACGAAGCTGTTGGGGGTCGTGCATAAAAGCTGTCGTGAACCAATGCGGACGGTTATCGGGATTTCGATGTTGACCCTCAGCAAGGTCTCGCTGGACTATCCGTCGGAAATCTGCGTCGAAGAGGAATCCTCGGGTGAGTCCGTCGAAGAGTGAGGCAAACCGGCTGATGGCCGCTACAGCGATGAGGCCACCCACTCGTGCGACACGAATCGCCTCCCGAAGCGCCTGCTGGCGGTCGTCGTAATCAGTGAGGTGATATAGCGGACCGAACATGAGGACGACGTCGGCACTGTCGTCTGCGGCATTGAGCCGTCGAGCATCCCCGACTTCTGCCGTGACGCCTGCGGCACCCAGGTCATCATTTACCCGTTCAACGTGCCGTGGTATCAAGTCCACAACGTGAACCGTGTATCCACTTTGGGCAAGCCAAGTGGCGTGGACGCCGGTACCACCGCCCACATCTAGGACGTGGGCAGGTGGCGGCGGGAGGTGGCGGCGGAGTACTTCCTGGGTTCTCAGTAGCTCCAACAGACCGAGGCCTGAGGAGATGCGATCCTCCTCACGAATAGTTTCATACTGTTCAGATATCGCCTCGTCGTCACCCACACCAGAAAACGTTAGGCGACTTGTCTCATTTTCGTCGGAGGGTGCCCACCTCGTGCCGCATTGGGGCAGGGTTGTGCGGGTAATCGCTAGCCGATGGTGGTCGATCTGCACTCGCACGTCGGACAATATGGGTCCGTGACTCGGCCCATGCGTCGAAGCGAGATCGAGGACCTGGCGGCGTCGATCCGGGCCCTCCTGGCCGACCCCGATGCGGGCATCAATGAGCCCCCTCGCCGTTGGGTAGGTCCCCGTGACGCTCCCGTCAGTTGTTGGACCCCTGATCTTGGCACCCCCGGCAAGGCCGCAGAACGTTGGGCCAGGGGGTGGAAACTACCCTCATGTGGCGTGTGGTTACACCGCACACCGTTTCAGAAGGTGTGCTGCTACTCCCGAGATGCCAATAGAAGAGGGTTGGAGGTGTGTTTGATCGGGGTGAACCTTCATGAAGCCAGACGAGCTGATTGTCCAAAGGTTCTGGATTCAGCACCGCTCCCGGCTGAGTCCCAGAGTCCGCAGGACTCCCACCCGAGACCTGTTCGTGCCCTGAATGACCTTCTGGAGCACCACCCGCTTGCGGCTGCGTAAAGAGCCGAACTTCAGTATCGGATGTCGGTCTTGAGATGACCGGTTTGAAGGTCCCAGATGCGCTCGTCGACTCAGTCACGGAGACCAGACCGGTCCGTAGAAAGCCAGTGACGGTTGGCTGAACAACCCAGCTGCACTCGGGCGATCACATCCGCTTGTTCCACAAATGAAGAGTACGCAGAAGTGGCGAGCCGATTGAAGGGTCGGCGGTTGCCATCCGGTTTTAATCGGATTGCTTGTGCCCCATTCCCGATGCGGGGCTCCCCCGTCGGAGCGGGACTCACGGTCGAGGCAGGCAACGCTGGCACTGCCTGGAGGACCGTTGGCCCTGCACGACCAACCCCGTCCTCGCAACCCATAACGGACTGACAGCGTCGTTTCGCCCTATTCCAAGCGTCGTAGTTGGCCCATACTGGTCACCGCGGGTAATGACGAGACCGGCAAATCCTCCGAGCGGCCAGAGGGGTCGAGCGTAGAAGCGGTGAGCGTAGAAGCGGTGCTGAGCGCCGCACGCAAGGTTCGCCTCCGCCTGACGGCATCGAACGGCGCAAGAGCGAAGGCGCAAGAGCGAACGGCGCAAGAGCGAACGGCGCAAGAGCGAACGGCGCAAGACCAACGGTGCGTCCGAACAGTAACGCTAGATAGTCCTCTGGGCGGGCACGTAACGAGCTGTCTCGACCACCCCGGAGATGTCTCCGGGCCGACCTCTCGTTGGCCAGTTTTCCGCTCTCGGGGCGCCCTTATTTCCTAAGTTGACCAGCGATTATGGGCGATGTACATATTCTAGAAGGTAGTGCGAATGTCCGATCCCCACCTCCCGGCGGCACCCGAGGACCTGGTCCCGACCCCCGTCGTCGACCTCACCAGGCACCCCGTGGCCGTCTATCTGGCCCGCCTGGCGCCGGGCTCCCGTAGGTCCCAGAGGTCGGCTCTGGAGACCATGGCGTCGATCCTCACCACGGACCAGCTCGGCATCGACGAGCTGCCCTGGCACCGTCTCGGTTACCAGCACACCCAGGCCCTCCGAGCGGCCCTCGCCGATCGTTTCAGCCCGGCCACGGCCAACCGGCACCTGGCAGCCCTCCGTGGGGTCCTCCGAGAAGCGTGGCGGCTCGGGCTGATGTCGGCTGAGGATCTCCAACGGGCCATCGACCTCCCCACCGTGCGGGGTGAGCGCCTCCCTCGGGGACGGGCGCTCTCTCGGGGCGAGCTGCGGGCGCTGTTCGAGTCCTGTCGCAAGGGAAGTCCGGCCGACCGGCGTGACGCCGCCCTCATGGGCGTCCTGTACGGCGCCGGATTACGACGTGCCGAAGTCGTGTCGCTGAAACTTTCGGATTACGACCTCGAGACCGGAGCGCTCATCGTCCGGGGCAAGGGCAATAAGGAGCGCATCGCATACATCGACGACGGTGCCGCCGAGGCCATGGTGACATGGATTACCGCCCGAGGCGAGGAGCCTGGGCCACTGTTCTGCCCGATTACTCAACGGGGAAAGGTGATCATCCGCCCGATTACTGATCAAGCGGTTTACTCCATCCTCCAGACCCGGGCCATCAAGGCCAAGGTGCGGCCGTTCTCTCCCCACGATCTACGCCGGTCGTGCGTGTCAGACCTTCTCGATGCCGGGGTCGACATCTCTGTGGTCCAGCAGTTCGTCGGTCACGCCAATGTAACCACGACCGCTCGTTATGACCGTCGGGGTGAGCATGCCAAAAAGAGGGCGGCCAAGTCGCTGCACATCCCGTTCGTCGTCGACGAGTAACGGCGAGAGCGCAGCCACCGTGCAGTGAGGTGGTCACCTCCTGATGATGATCACCGTGGGCGACCCCACCCCCATCTTCATTGAACCTGATACCAATGGGACTCCGCCAGGTGCCGTAAAGGTTCGGATTACTTTGTAATCGGATAATACCCTCGTGCCGAACAGCCCTACGAGTGGTAGCGATACTCCCGTCCATCGTAGAACCTAACCGTCGATGGCCGAGCGAAGGGCAGCGAGTCGCTCCCGGTTGAGTGAGTACCAAACCCATTTGCCCCGCCGATCTCCTTGCGCCAATCCCGCCTCGCTAAGGACTCTCAGGTGGTGAGAGATGGTCGGTTGACTCTTGCCCAGAGGATCTACGAAATCACAGACGCAGACTTCGCCGTCGGGAGAAGCAGCGAGCATGCTCAACACCCGCAATCGGACGGGATCGGAGAGCGCACTGAACCCCACGGCCAGTTCGTCCGCCTCGTGGGCGTTAAGAGGAGCGGCGAGAACGGACGGGCAGCATTCGCTCGATGGGACCTTTGTAGCGGCCGCCTTGTTCACGGGTCACCCCTTCCAAATAGATATTGACACATATCGATGTATCAGCCATACTCGATGCATCGACTGAGGTCGATACTACAGGAGGTCACCATGTCGAGGGTCCAACTCGCACTGAACGTCATCGACATCGACGAAGCCGTCGAGTTCTACTCCAAGCTCTTTGGCACCGAGCCCGCCAAGCGCCGGCCGGGATACGCCAACTTTGCCATCGCCGACCCACCGCTCAAGCTCGTCCTGATGGAGGACCATGCGGCCCGAGCTCATGGGACGATGGGCGCACTGAACCACCTGGGCGTCGAGGTCGAGACTGCCGACGAGGTGAAGGAGACGACGGGGCGCCTGAGGGACACGGGTCTCGAGACCGAGGTCGAGGAGCAGACCACCTGTTGCTATGCCGTCCAGGACAAAGTCTGGGTCAACGACCCCGACGGTATGCCGTGGGAGGTCTACACCGTCCTCGCTGATGCCCCAGCCGAGAGCGGTATCGCCGGTGACGGGTCCTGCTGCGTCCCCGAGGAAGTCGGGAGTGTTCCCGCGACGGTTGGCGCATCCCAGGCCGCTACCTCCTGCTGCTGAGCAAAGGGAGGCGATCGGAGATCAGGCCATGAGGGACACCGTCCTATGGCGGCGATTGCTCGCCGAGTTTTTAGGCAGTGCCTTCTTGGCCGCCATCGTCATCGGTTCGGGCATCGCAGCGCAGACGCTTTCGCCGGGGAACGTGGGCCTGCAGCTCTTCGAGAACGCTGCGGCCACCGCCACAGGACTGTTCGCCATCATCTTGATGTTCGGCCCGATCTCGGGCGGCCACTTCAACCCGATTGTGTCGTTTGTCGACGCTGGGTTCGGGGGCCTCACGTGGAGGGACGCCGCCGCCTACCTCCCCTTCCAGGCCGTTGGGTGCATCTGCGGGGCGTTCCTGGCCAACGTCATGTTTTCCGAGGCCGCCATCTCCATCTCGACCAAGCACCGGGCATCAGGGCCTCACTGGCTATCTGAGGTCGTGGCGACGATCGGCCTGATCCTGGTGATCTTCGCCCTGGCCCGCTCGGGACGGTCCCACCTCGCACCGGCGGCGGTCGGGGCCTACATCGGCGCCGCCTACTTCTTCACCAGTTCGACCAGCTTCGCCAACCCGGCCATCACGGTGGGCCGCATGTTCTCCAACACCTTCGCCGGTATCGCTCCCTCCTCGGTCCCGAACTTCATCTCGGCCCAGATAGTGGGCGGGGTGCTGGCCTTTGGGCTGATCAAGGGTCTGTATCCCGGCATGACCAGGGCAGAGGCCGCCGACGTCATCGAGCCGCACCTGCGCAGCGAGAACGACCTTGAGACCCACTGATCAGACTGGCACCAATCCCGGTTCGCAATATTTAGCCTGAAGGGAACGCTCCATGCACCTCGTAGCCATCGGCGGCAGCGACGCCGGGATCAGCGCCGCCCTCCGAGCCAGAGAGCTCGACCCGACGGCGGAGGTCACCGTCGTTGTCGCCGACGCCTTTCCCAACTTCTCCATCTGCGGGATCCCGTACTACGTCTCAGGCGAGGTCACCCACTGGCAGCATCTGGCGCATCGCACCCTCGATGACCTCAAGGCCACGGGGATGCAGGTCCGGCTCAACCAATGGCCACCGAGATCGACGTGCAGGGGCGCATGCTCCACGTCGTCGATGCGTCAGGGGGCGTGGACAAGATCGCCTACGACCAACTCGTCGTGGGCACCGGGGCGGTCTCGGCCCGCCCGCCCATCAAGGGCCTCGAAGGAGACGGCGCACTGGGTTCGGCCGACGGTGTACATCTCTTGCACTCGATGGGCGACACCTTCGAGCTGATGCCCACGATCGAAGATCTCCAACCAGCGAGTGCGGTGATCGTCGGTGCCGGATACATCGGCCTCGAGATGGCCGAAGGCCTCAGCGCACGGGGCCTCCGGGTCACCCAGTTCGAGCAGCTCCCCGAGGTACTCCCGACTGTGGACCCGAGCCTGGGGGCCAGGGTTAGATCTGAGCTCACCTCCCACGACATCGTGGTGAGAACCTCTACCACAGTCAGGCGGATCGCAATGGCACCTCACGGGTCCCATGGGCGCATCCAGGTCGATGCGACGAACGTCTCGGGTGGGCGGACGAGCACATACGCCGACATAGTCCTGGTCGTAGTCGGCGTGCGCCCCGACACCGCCCTGGCAGCGTCGGCCGGGGCCGAGCTGGGCATCGGCGGTGCAATCAGCGTGACCCCGACGATGCGGACCAACCTCGATTGCGTCTTCGCCGCCGGAGATTGCGTCGTCACCCATCACCGCCTGATGGGCCTGACCTACTTGCCGCTTGGGACCACGGCCCACAAACAGGGCCGGGTGGCCGGTGAGAACGCCCTCGGGGGCAGTCGTGAGTTCGCCGGGAGCCTCGGGACACAGGTGGTCAAGGTCTTCGACATGGTGGCGTCCCGGACCGGTCTGCGGGACCACGAGGCGCTGGCGGCGGGTTTCGACCCAGTAACCGTCGAGTCCGAGGCCGACGACCACAAGGCCTACTACCCGGGCAGCCACCGCATCACCATGCGCTATACAGGTGACCGCACAACCGGTCGGCTCTTGGGCGTTCAGCTCTTCGGCCATCGCCACGCCGAGGTGGCCAAGCGCATCGACATCGCCGCCACGGCCCATCTTCAACGAGATGAGCGTCGAGGAGATCAGTGACCTCTATCTCTCCTACACGCCACCTCTCGGTAGCCCCTGGGATGCGGTCCAAGTTGGGGCACAAGCGTGGGTCAGAACGAGCGAGTCACAGCGCTCTCGAAACGCCGGGGGTGGGTGAAGCGGCATCGGATCACGTTGGTCGATGCCATCAATCAGGGGAGGGAATCATGAGTGATACAAGCTTGATGACACCGAGTCAGAGGACGGCACTTGAGCATGTCGCCAAGGAGCTCCACGGCAAGTTCAAGGGGGTGTTCAGCCAAGAGACCATCATGGGGTTCTTGGAGGAGAGTTTCGACGAGCTGGCGGCCACGGCCAGGATCAAGGAGTACCTAGTCGTGAGCGCCAAGAAGTTCGCCACTCAGCGTCTCAAGGCCCTGGTCCAGTCGGCCGATCTGACACAGACACGGGCCCCAGCCGTGCTGTTCCTGTGCGTCCACAACGCCGGGCGGTCCCAGATGGCCCTGGGTTGGTTCACGCATCTGGCCAAAGACCGGGCCATCGCCTGGTCTGGGGGCTCCGAGCCGGGGAGCGAGATCAACCCGAGCGCCGTGGCAGCGATGGCGGAGCTCGGCATCGATATCTCCGAGGAGTTCCCCAAGCCTATGGCCGACGAGTTCATCGAGGCGGCCGACGTGGTCGTGACAATGGGATGCGGTGATGCGTGCCCACTGTTGCACGGCAAACGCTATGAGGATTGGGAGCTCGAGGACCCGTCGGGAATGACGCTCGAGGAGATTCGGCCCATCCGAGACGAGATTGGGCGCCAAGTAGAGGCGCTTCTCGCTGAACTCCTGCCTCCTGCGCCGTGATGGTGAGTGCGGGAGAGTGAGCTCAGAACAGAGATCGACTCCGTGCCCTGCTCAACTCCGTGGTTACCACATGGCAGTGTGGCCATCGATGACCCCTCCCATTCTCACGGTTGATCGTGACGATGGAACTCCAGCGGGGTGCCATTCAGATTCACACCTATGTGTAATCGAATAATCCACCGCCTCAGACTCTCTGGACCGCTCATGGACCGACAAAGCGAAGTGGCCCGATTACGTAGCCGACAACGGCGGTGTTACCCCGACGTCGTAGACGAGTCTGTCATCGGCCAGGCGCACGCCTTCTGTCGGTACATGGGGAGTAGAGCGGCCGTCGTGCATCAGGTGGGCTACGTCGACCCCTCGCACCAACACGAGATGATCGGCGAGCAAGCGACGATGGCAACGCCACCACAGGGACTCACTACACATCACGGTCGGTGAATCGCTCCCGGTGAGTACCAACAACTCCTCGACACCTGCCAAGAAGGCACCAGTTTCCATGTAGTCGGCATAGGCCCGGAAAGCGTCATTGCGCAGCGCTACGTGCTTTGATCCAGGTACCGGTCGTCGGCGGCCGCCCAGTTCCCGCATCCAGACGTAGCGCATTCCCGCCCTTGGCACCCACCGCTCCATCTCTTCACGACCGAACTGAGGGTTGTAACGGCTGCCAGGGAAGGACCGCACGTCAACCACGCAATCGACATTCGCCCCGTCGAGCAACGAGGCGAACTCCTCGGCGCTGAGCGTGCCGTGCCCAAATGTGCGGACGGTGGCCATGACTTCGTTCTAGCGGATCGGGGACGTGGTGAGTGCGGCCGACTCATTTGAGTCACGGAGGATTGGCAAGAGGACCAAGCCCGTGCATGCCGTGAGGCGTTCGCAGGGCAAGCGAGCTGGCCAGGCTCCCTTGCTCCCTGAGGCTGTCCGATTACGAATCGCCTGTGAGCACGCCGAGGGCAAATCCCTTGTGGTCGTTGGTATGCATCCACCTTGGCGCACGTGGTCCGCTCCGTCGAAATCGATAACGAGTTGGTCACGCTCAGAGGGACGGCTCTGACGTAATCGTCAACAGGTGGCCAGTCATTTTGGCCATCCATTGCCGACAGACGTCCCACTCCGCCGAACACGTGACCACATTCGTTGGCCATCGATTACCCCCCATCCTTATGAACCTGATTACTCATGGGACTCCGGCAGGTGCCGCACAAGGACAAGCGATCGTGTAATCGGATAACCCACTCGTGACTAACTCATGGAATGGCCGAACGATTCCGCACAAACCGGCCTAGGCTCCAAGCCAGGTCGGCTGTGGAGGCACAAACGTGGAGGCTCGGATTGCAGGACCTGCGGACATCTCGGGGGTCGCAGGCACGCTTGCCGAAGCTTTCTACCTGGATCCGGTGTGGAGCTGGGCGTTTTCCGATCCGCTAAACCGGAAGGCCCAGCATTTTGCTTGGTTCCATCTCCTTGTGGGTAGTGCGATCGAGCACCAGTGGACATGGATGACATCGAGTTACGAGGCCGTGGCCGTGTGGGTGCCACCCGGATACCCCGAGCTGAGCGCAGCTGATGAGGCCAGGCTCGGGTCAATGCTCAAGAACATGGTTGGTGAACGCTTCGATCTGATCATGGATGTGTTTGAGTGCTTCGAGGCTGCCCATCCTCGTACTCGTGACCATTTCTACTTGAGTCTGCTCGGGACCCACACGGACCACCGTGGCTCTGGGATTGGAATGGGTCTACTTGCCGCCAATCTCGCCCGCATCGACGCCGTCAAGATGCCTGCTTACCTCGAATCCACCAACCCAGGAAATCTTTTGCGATACGAGTCGGTAGGTTTCAAAGCGTGCGGATCGTTCGATCTTCCAGACGACGGACCCACAGTCACAACTATGTGGCGTGAGCATTCCCCCAGCTGACGCAATCCAAACCTGCGGACTGATGGCTTAATAGTCACCATTCATGGCGGGCAAGTGTGCCCACCGTAGTTGGCCATCCGTTACCTCCCGCCTTCACGAGATCGCACTTGGCAAACGATGGGGCGGGAAACTTGGTCGGGGGTCGGTGTGGCGGTTGGGTGCCACCGCACACCGTGACCGGCCAGGTGGCCCCTTTGGTCGTTGCTTCAGTGAGGGTGGGGATGTCTCGTGGCAAAAACCGAGGTGGTCACGGACCGAGGGATTATGGTTTGACCCAGGCTCATCGACAAAAAAACGGGAGTAATCATGATCCGAACTGTCTTACTTGCCGCATTCATATTCCTCGTGGCCACGTTCCCCGCCAACGTGGTTGCTCATGCTTTTCTTCGGAAACCTTCACTTTCACGTGGGGTACTGGGGCATGCTCCCACTAGGGATCGTCGCCTCAATGTTGATCAGTGGATCCAGCGCTAGGGGACTTAGAAGAGTCTGACGGGCGCTCGGCCGAGCCAAGACCTCGGCTCTAGACCAGAGCTTGTCAGGATGTAACAGCTCATTATGCATCACCCCCATCTTCACGACCGCTAATGACCAATGGGACTCCGGCAGGTGCCGCTCAGGGTCGGTCGTTCAAGTAATGGGATAATACCCATGCCCGCAATCTCTCTGGCATTGGGAGGGCTCCTTGTGGCCGAGCACTCGGTGATGGGCCACCGATCAGCTTCTTCCAAACTCTCGCAAAATGTCCGACCGAGTGGGCTTTGGCTGGCCTAATGGACCAGGTGACCGGGACACCTTGGCGGTCGATTTAGAGAGAACCCTAGACTCAGCAGCCGCATCACTATCGCTGAGGGGTATTCGTGAATATCGATCCGTACATCGTGCTCGGAAGTGCCGTCGTTGGGTTCCTGGTCGGGCTGACCGGAGCAGGCGGCGGGGCACTCATGACGCCAATGCTGATCCTCTTGTTCAATGTGAAGCCATCAACGGCTATCTCCAGCGATCTCGTTGCCGCCGTCTTCATGCGCCCGTTCGGGGCGGCCGTTCACATATCTAAGAGGACGGTGAACTTCAGCTTGGTCGGATGGATGGTGGCTGGATCGGTGCCGATGGCCTTCCTCGGTGCCTATCTCCTCCATCTCATGGGGCACACCGAGACGTCACAGACCAACATCGAAAAGGCATTGGGCGCTGCGCTTTTGGTCGGGGCAGCGGCCATGGTGATCCGATACTTCCTCGACCGTCGGGGAGGCCACGAGCGGAGGGCGGTCGTTCACGGACTCGTGGTCCGACCAGTCCCTACAGTTGTAATCGGCATGGTCGGCGGCCTGATCGTCGGGATGACGTCGGTCGGGTCGGGGTCCTTGATGATCGTCATGCTCCTCTTCCTCTATCCCATGCTTGGTGCCAATCAGTTGGTGGGCACTGACCTCACCCAGGCTGTTCCGTTGACAGCCGCCGCCGCACTCGGCGCCTTGGCCTTCGGTCACATCGAGTTCTCGGTCACCACGTCGATCATCATCGGGAGTGTTCCCGCCGTGATCGTAGGTTCGTTTATTTCCTCCAGGGCTCCGGACAGGTACATCCGGCCAGCCATCACCTTCGTGATCTTCGCCTCTGGCCTCAAGTACGTGGGGCTCGGGTCGACCGCTCTTGGCTGGGTCCTGTGTGTGGCCCTGTTCGCTGGTGCAGCCGTCTGGCTCGCCTACGTACGGCCGTGGCACGATGGTCTGTCGGCTACTTCCGTCGCTCCTGGTGACGGGCACGAAGAAGCGGTCGGACCCGGACCGTCACCGTAACTGGGGCTTCCGAACACGCCAGTGTGAGAGCGCACGTGGCACCTTGGGCTAGCTGCACGTTGCACCGAGCACCCGATGAGGGGATCTGATTTTACGTAAAGGGCAACGGTCTCCAGTTCCTCAGCCGTCATTGGGCAGTCACCAGCTCGCCGAGACGATGCTGGTGGTGCTCCGTCCTCCTCTCAAGGTTCGGCGCACGGTCAACCATATCCAGAGGTGGGAGATCAGCCAGATCAGTCATCCCATTTGACCTGAATCTGGTGACGACCGGCCCCGAGAGCGGCAGCGACGGCCATTTTGTATCTGGACCCGATCTCCTCCCTGTTCTCATGACGTGGGATACCGGAGCGCACGGTGACGAAGATCGTCTCGCCCCACCCCGTGCGCATGTCGACACCCGTGAGGACATTGTGTCCCGCTTCCGGCAGCACCTCTGAGAGTCCAAGAAGGACACGCCTCGTTTGATCTGGGAACATGGGCCCCTCCGTTTTGGACAGCCTACGGAGCTGGCTACGGACCACTAGGGCCAGAGGTCCCATTTTGGTCGAACGACGAAAAAAGATCGAGGTGGACATTTACGAGGAGGAACACCACGCAGCGTCCGGCTCAATCCTCTCTGCCCTTTCGGGCACCAGTGTGTGGACGGTCCCTCACCTCTCGAAACAGTTGGTGAGGAAGGCATCTAGAACGTCCAAGTTGGGGCTCACCTTGAGATGGCCTGTCCCGTCCTTGGAGATTTCGAGCGAGGGACAAAACGCATCAGTGTCTCCGCAATAAAAGTGTGGGGAACCCTTAACGCCTCGTGCTGCGCCCTCTTGCCAATCGGCAAGAACCGCTCGTTCGTCGGCAGCACCGAATGATTCAACGCCCGCAGACGTCGCAATATCCGAAAGCACTTCGGGACACGAAATATCGAGCCCCTCTTCGAAGAGCGCACGGCGGAGAGCGAGACTGACGGCCTCGCCGGTCTTGATGTCTTTGCTGTAGGCGGCATGGGCACATGCAAGAGCGGGAAGGGTGGTTCGACGGCGCGCTCGCCCACGATATGGCAGCCGAGAATGGTGTGGAGCTGTCGGTCGACGACCAGTTTGCAGAAGCCGGTGCGGCGGTCGTCGATTATCGGTCGGGCGAGGGAGTCGAACCGCTCGGTCGCGACGATCACATCGCGGCTGTTGCGGGCTTTCGCCTCGGTGACCCCGACCGAAGCGTACTCGGGGTCGGTGAAGCTGCCGATGGGGCTGACTTCGGCGGGCAGGATGCTGGTGCTCCCGAGCACGGCGTTGGTGGCGGCCAGGTAGCCTTCGCGCACTGCCTCGTGGACCACCATCAGATGCCCGGTGATATCGCCAGCGGCGAAGATGTGTGGCGCGGTGGTGCGAAGCTGGGAGTCCACCCGCACGTAGCCACGCTGGTCGGTCTGCACCCCGGCGGCGGCGAGGTCAAGTCCGGCAGTGTTGGCGACCCATCCGGCCGCCACGACGGCTACCGTTGCGTCGATGTGGTCTCGGGTGTCACTTTTGGTGTAGACCAACCGAACGCCGCTGGGGCAGGACTCGAAACGCTCGATGGTCCCTGCCTCCTCGAGCACCCGGATCCCCGACGCTTGCAACGCACTGCTAACTGCCGCAGCGACGTCGCTGTCTTCGCTCCTGAGGATCCGTGGCGCCGCCTCGAACAGCGCCACTTGTGACCCGAAGGCGCTGAAGATAGAAGCGACCTGCACACCGGTCGCGCCGGCGCCGATCACCAGCATCGACGGCGGAACCGAGGAGAAACCCCAAGCGTCGCTGTGGGTGCAAGTCAAGTCGAAGCCGGGCAGATCCAGTCGCCGTGACATGCCACCTGTGCAAATGATGAACTTCTCGGCGCGAACCGGCGGTGCATGCTCGCTTTCGATCAGGTGCGGGTCGACGAACCGGGCTGCTCCGGCGTGCTCGTAGATATCTATCCCAGACTGCTGGAGCTCTTCTCTTACTACCGAGTGGGCCCGCACGTCTTCGGTGACCTCTCGGACGCGATCAACCAACCGCTGGTAGTCGAGCTCAGGTTCACCGGCGGTGATGCCGTAGCGCGGTAGTTGCCTGGCCTCGCGGATCAGGCGCGCCGCGTGGGCCAGGGTGCGCACCGGGATCGGCCCGTCGGTGGCGGCCGTTCCGCCCAGCCCATCTCCCGTTATGAGCGCGGTCCGAGCTCCCAGTCGCGCCACGCGCAGCGCCGCGATCACACCGGCCGGGCCCCCGCCGACGACCACCACATCGAGATTGTCGTGGCTCGTGGAGGCCATCGCACCGATTATAGGGACGCCAGAGTGCTCGACTCCAACCCCCCGCGGTAGCGTCGCCATAGTATGAAAGATATGGGCTACCGGCAGTTCCTGCTAGACCAGTGGTGAAGCCAGGCCTTGGCGCGGCGATAACCGAGCGGGCTAAGAAGACGCCCCAGTGAACTACAAGTCGCTTGACATCTACTGGGTAATCGACACGTTCTTGCTCTTGTTGATCGGGGTGGGACCGAAGATCGCCCTGGTACCTTTCCTAGAGATCACCGCAGCCCTCGATAACAAAACCAAGGCCCTCGTCGTCCGCAAAATGCTCACCACCGCTGGCGTGGTCTCGCTTCTTTTGGTCGGACTGGGCGAGCTGCTGGCACGACTACTTCACTTCTCGACGGGATCGCTTTCGGTCGCCGGCGGCCTCATCCTGGTCATCATCGCAACCACCATGGTGCTCGGCACAACCGAGCCAAAGGACAGTCAGGCCATAAAGGGACGCGATCCGCTTCGTGTCGCCACCTTCCCGCTCGCCGTTCCCTATCTGCTCAACCCTGCGGGCATCGTGACACTGGTGACACTCTCAGCCGAGGCAGACTCGGTGGGCGTGTTCGCCATGGTGCTGGTCCTGCTGTGCGTGGTGCTCGCTTTGGACGTCGCCGTATTCCGGTGGGCCAACCGAGTCAGCGACCATCTCGATGAGAGCCGCATGCTCGTGACCGAAAAGGTCTTCGGGATCCTTCTGGCTGCCCTGGCCGTTCAACTCATTCTGGACGGACTCCACAGCGCCGGCGTCATACACCTGACCACGCACTGAACCGGCAGGCGAACAACGTGGCCGTGATCTGGTCGCACGTCTCGATCGGCTGGTCCTAGCTTAGGCGCCGGAGCCGAAGAACGGCGGCCGGGCCACGAAAGGGTCGGGATTACCTGCTTGACCCCTCAGCTTCGATGCTCTGACCGTGGATCATGGCACGCCAGGCGACTGCGGGGGCGCCCTTCCACCCTCTGTCCTTGACCGCCTGGGCAAACTCGGTACCGGCGATCGCAAGGCCCGCAATGCCCAGAAGAATCTCCACGGTCCAAGCAAGCGTGAGCGCCACCCCTGAGAGGCCGAAAATCACGCCGTAGGGCACCCACGACAGAATCCACAAGGTGATCCCAAGGCGCAGCTTCATCGGGCAAACAGAGGGTTCATGTTGCTGGTCCGAGAGCGGCACATCGTGAGCATCATCCTGTGCACTTACTAGTTGCAAAAAAAATGGACATTGCTCCATGTACGTCCGTAGGCGCAGCAACCTTAACAGGGGCCCCTAAATCGGAGAGATGAACGGTAATCGTGGTGTGTAATCGGTTGTTGCGGTCTCCATGCTTGGGTGAGCTGTGCACTACCACTGTTTGCGTCGCTACAGCCTGGATGAGGTGGCCATGACTATCTACCCAAAATGTCGTTGGTGCGGATGAAACACGCTGCGTGATCCCGTTCGTTGTGGATTGACACGTCGATGTGCTGAAGTGAAACTCGGTTGCCCCTTCGCCGTGAACGATGTGCTGACCCAGATCTTCAAACTGCACGATCTTGACGGCACCAGGAACCTGCAGATCACTGAAGGGTCCGAACGAGTTCAAGACCTCCGCCCGTTCTGGTGAACCGGTCGAGATTCTGTCCTTGGCCCAAAACGTACCTCCCGAGCCAGGCATGGTGAGTCTCTGGTACAGGAACAAGGAGCGATGGGTCACTATGACTCTGGTGTCCGAGGCTCCAGAGCCGCTCCCGTTTGTTGCCTTCGAGTTTGCCGAGGAATAGTGCACGCTGAACTCCATATCGCCCGTCTCGAAGCTGATCTCGCCCGACTCCACCGACGTTGACCGAAGTTCGGGATTCGTGCTGGTAGTGACGGTCGTGATGATGAAGTGCGCCGAACCGGCGCCCTCGGTCGTGCTGGTGATCTGGGAGATTTGTGCCTGAGCTGACGCAGATGGCTGATTGGCAATCCCGATCCCCATGCCGAGTGCGGCACCTGCTATGAGGAGGCCGACCGGTAGCCACGGCAGCGCTCGTCTCACGAGGTAATCCTCTCACGAGACAACATTGCAGGGTATAAGGCCAAGAAATACGGGCTATCTAATATCATTTTCAAGATGGAGTACTCGACGATCTCCCGTCTGTATACATCCAGCTCCCCCTGGTCTGGCTCCGACGGCCATGAGTCCTGCAATCACCACTTCTGGCGGAAGATTGGTCACCTTCCTTTTCGGTCGAAGAAAGTCGTAGTGACCCTGTGTCCGTGCACATGCCATGACTCATGTCCTTCGGCCCGACAACGAAATCGACATGGTGAGGTGCCACTGGGCGTCTGGCTGAAGGAGTGCCAGTGTTCCAGTGCTCAGCGAAATATGGCGGCCATCCAAACCGAGAATCGAGAGGCGAGGGTGGGTCCAGTGCATTTCCCAAAGAGACAGCTTTCGCTTTTCCGTGAAGGTTTCCACGTCACACGCTCGTATCGCTATCGCAACCAGATCAAAAAGGGCGCCGAGGTACCGGAGGGTAGAGTCTTCCTCAAATACAGGTCACTTCTGATACGTAATCTCGCTCTCGAACTGGCCAGACTTGAGAGAGAGGACGACATCGCTGTCGCCGAGTTGGTCGCCCTCATCGCATGGCATCGACGTGACGCTGAAGTTGCCGCTCTGGACTTGCGCTATGACAACAATCACCATGAGCAGCATCTCTTCACCCGGCCCATCGCCTGCTGCAAGCCGCCATAACAACCAAGAGGCTTGCTCAGCCCACTAAGGCCGACGCAAAGCTCATCGTGGTGGTGGAACACCTACGAGGGCTGCCAACGGACGCCATGTTTCGAGAACTAGCGGTTAAGGAACCTCGGCTCAATGAAATCAAGACGCAGGTGCGAGCGGGAGAGCTGGGGCCCCGGATGCACAGGCTCGATGAATATATCGAGCGCCACAAGCTGCTGAGCGAGCGACTACATGGGTTGGTGGGGCCGGGAGCGGAGAGCAACGACCTTGCTCTCCGCTCCTATTTCGCTCAGATCAATGTTCGGGATTATCTACTGAGAGTACGTTGAGTGAGAGCCCCTCCCGCAAAGCACCGGTCCATCACGAATAAGGAGTAGTGCACAATGGCCAGCGACGACGAAACGGGACGACGTAATAAGGCAAATGTCATCGTCTTCTACGACCTTATGTTCAACAAGTGCCAACCACGAGAGGCCATTGAGCGCTTCGGCGGAGAGGTCTATATCCAGCACAACCCCGACGTCGGCGACGGCCAACAGGCGTTTATTGACTACTTCGAGCGCATGGCAGCCGACTACCCCGGCAAGCAGGTGGAAATCGTCCGGTCATTCGCTGACGGCGACCACGTAATCCTGCACTGCCGCCAGACCTGGCCCGGAGGCCACGACTACGCCGGAATGGACATCTTCCGTCTCGACGACGACGGCAAGATCGTCGAGCACTGGGATGTCCTCCAGGTCGTCCCGACGACGTCCGCCAACAACAACAGTATGTTCTGATTGCGCATCAAAGTGCCGTAACGTCTGGAGTGGTGCATCTCTGGCCCGTAGCCCGTCAGTCCGATTGGATCGGCTGGGGGGTCTCCGCCTGTGCGATACGCACCTTGTTTGCGTGGTACCACACCCAACAACCGACGATCAGCGAGATCAACCCGGCAGTGGCGAGAATGATTTCCCACCAGCCTGCGAGGTCGAGGTCGGGTGCGTTTTTGAGGATCGCATCGGTCGGTTGCGCTGGGTTGTAATAGATCAAGGTTCGTGACCCAACGGAGAGGTTCGGGCAGCCCTGAGCAGGAAGGTGGAGGTGGATTCGCCGTCCATCTGAGGCGAGAAAAATCAGAGGAACATATGCGTTACTACCGTCCGAGCTACAGCCGGTGACTTCGCCGCTTACCGTTGCATGGGTCAGCACGCCATGTGCTCGCAGCCAGTGTTGGTGCTCGACCTTCGACCCGACGAGGGCAACTCCTACTACCAGGGCCACGAGGCCAATCGCACAAGCAAGTCTGGCGACACGGACCCGCTTTCGCAACATGGCGGTCCTAACCTCAACTGGGTTCGGGTCCATACGGCTCACCCGCCCAACGTCAGTCCGTCGAAATGCTCAGGGCGCAGTCTCCACGCAGACCACCGGGAGCCTTGGGCCAGCTCTCCGGCGACGTGAGCCCGTGCCCAGACCCGATCCTCATCGAGCCAAGGATAGTGAAAACGATGCCGAACTGCTTTGCACAGCGACGCTCCATTTGCCGAACGTGTTCAGGGTCACGGGTCATCGCCAGGTGAAAGATGATTGGTCTTGAGTCGTGCGCCGGTCAAGATGACAGGGTGGCTCGGCCTATGCGGCGAAGCGAGATCGAGGAGCTGGCGGCGTCAATCCGTGCGCTCTTGGCCGACCCCGATGGGGACATGAAAAGAGCCCCTGCGCCGCCGTTGGGAAGGTGCGCTTGTCGCCCTGGAGGCGGTCCTCGGTGAGAAGACCTTGCTTGTGGATAACTTGGCGATCTGATTTCTTGTAAACGCAGGACCGAGGCGCTCACCGAGCTGCGTGCTCAGGGGCGGGCGTGGAACCATGCCCCATTTGGGTGGGATGCCGTCGGCGGAAGATTAGAAGCAAATCCCGCCGAGCAAGAGACATTGGTCAGGATCGGCGAACTTCGGGCATCAGGGTTGGGCTACCTCAAGGTCGCTCGGGCGCTAAATGACGAGAGGCGGGCCACCAAGCCGGGTGTAGCATGGCAGGCGGCAAGTGTGCGCTCGGTCGTGCGCTCGGCAGACAGGTCGGTCGTTGCTCATTGATTTCACTCACACATTGACGAACCCGTAAATGAGTGTTGAACTTCAACGTATATGTGATGGGGGCGCTCGGCATGTCGACGAGGATCTCAGACGCCATCGGTGGCTTCAGCCCTAACGCAGACGCCTCCGTCACTTTGGCGGTCGAGCGAGCGTGAAACGGACCTCCCGACCTAATGGGCTCGCCACATGCCATCCCGGCGGGCGGGTTGTACGAGTTGGGCGTGGTGCGGTGCGGCGAAATGGATTCAAGACATTCGTGGTGGCGGCGTTAGTGGGGTTTCTTCTCTTCGGCGGCGAAGCGATTGTGGGAATCGGGACGAATACGGCTGCTGCAGCTCCCGAAAGCACGTTGACGAACATCCAGCTCGCTAGCTCCCCAGTTCACAAATCCACCGTGCGTGTTCTGCCTAACGTAGTGAACTTTGCCCTTCCGCCGACCTCAGCTGGTTGCGGAGGAGCCACGCAACTGTCTGGAGGAGCATCGAGTATTCCGATCACGGTGAGCGTCGTTAAGGGGCAGGTCGAAGAAACGACCAACGTTTGCCTGAATGGGAAGGGTCCATTCCCATTCATAATCGACACGGGCGCCGCCTTTTCCGTAGTCGCCACCCAACTGGCGAATCAACTCGACCTTCCGCACATCGGTCCGGCCGAGCGGGCAGGGGGGATCGGTTGCACTCTTTCCACCCAGCCGGTGTCGATCAGTTCCTGGTCGGTCGGAGGCGTCCCTCTGACTCCTCAGAACCTGGTGGCGACTACGCAGCCCTACTTTGGCGTCAAGGGGCAACCGGACGGGCTCGTGGGCTCGGACGTGCTCAGTCGTTTTGGTGCCGTTCGCCTCGACTTCGCCGCCAAGACGTTGACCCTGGGCGGACCTGAAGGTCCAGCCCCGACGAGTTTCTCGGGGGTGAACGGACCGACGGGTCCGCCCCCACCGTACGCCGTTACTCACGGCCAGACCGGATCTACGGTGCCCGTCACCGTGATGCTGGGGCCCGGTGGAACGGAAATGACGGTGCCACTTCGCTTCGGTAAGGGTCCCAGCGTGACGTTCGATGTCGACACCGGCACTACGCAATCACTGGTGAGCACCTCTGAGGCCAAGTCGCAGCACTTGGTCGGCACCAACTTGGCCCAGGTGACTAGCTCTGTCTGTTCCACCACCACCGTGCCATTGGTGCACAGCGGCAAGTGGTCGATCCCTGGAGCGACCCTCCATCCTCAACTGATCGAATCGATTCCATTTGACCCAGCTGCCACGGGTGGGGACTATGGAACTCTGGGGTCAGACCAGCTCATCCGCTACGGATGGGTCGTCTTCGACTACACGGGAGGACGGTTGATCTTGGGATAGCAGGCACCGATACCTCGGTCCACCGTCGTCGAGCCGCCCGCAGTAATGGCGAAGGTGCGGCCGTTCTCTCCCCACGACCTACGCCGGTCGTGTGTGTCGGACCTCCTTGACGCCGTGGTCGATATCTCTGTGGTGCAACAGTTTGTGGGTCACGCAAATGTTACTACGACGGCCCGTTACGACCGCCGAGGTGAGCACGCCAAAAAGAGGGCTGCCAAATCACTGCACATCCCGTTCGTGGTCGACTCGTAACGAAGCGCACGACCACCATGCCATAGGTCAGTTCGAGATGACCATCTATGGGTCGACATGCACCTCACTCCGGCAGCCGACACCCGATAGATGGCCAACTTGGCGGTGACCATCTATGACAGGCTTGGCAACAATCGGCCGGTTGTTCGGCCATCGGTACCCCCCCGTACTCACGAGCCCGGTTACTGATGGGAAGCACGGACTGCAAGCTCATGCGAACATCAGGAATACCTATCTCCGTTGGGCAAATGTTGGGAAATAGTTTTCCGTAAGTTGTCTCTCCTGAAACAGAGTTCAAATCATGGTCACGGAAAAGGCACAGTTGACCATTGCCGAGTGCTTGCCCAACATTCACCACCATTCCCAGAGAAGGAGGACCTTCAGAATGGCCGATGCCACGGAACTGAAGCCACCTGCCGATGGCACGGAGACCCCCCTCGCCCTTCGTGGTGATTTCTCTGGGTGGCGGTCAAAGGGGGCGGCCAGAAGACGGATGTCTGCTGAGCTGCAGAAGGAGGTCGAGAGAGACTGGCAAAACTTTCCAAATCTGCCGGGCCTACATTTAACTGTGAGAAAGGCGGGTCGAGGTACTTGGGAACTCGTCAACGACGCCAACGGCGCTGTGGTAGTCACCTCTAGGCAGAGGCGTTTTATGCCACATCCGGCGATCAGCTATCAAGGTCGAACCTATGAGTGGCGGAGGCTTACCAAGAAGATGGTTGCAAGGAACCCGGAAAGGGGCAAGAACCTCGTCGAGGTCGGCTCCGGGGACCTCGTAAACGTTGCGACCGGCACCGCCGTGCTTCGGAGTGGCGGTTGTCACCATGACCGACGAGCGTGCGCTCGGGTTTACCTTACAGGTCGAGGTGAACTGACCTTTCCGGTAAGAGGTCGAACCAGAACACGTGCCCTCATGTCAGCCATTGATGAGTCGGGGAACTCGCTGATCCAGTACCGACGCACTTCGTACAAACCCGAACCGCATTTCGACCGATGGGGCTGGACCGAGGTCGTTATTGATCCGGCCGCTTCGACTATCCCGCAGATCGAGTTGTTGGTCCTAGTGTCTTCGCCCTGGTTGTTCACTTACTTCGTAATGTCCGGTGGCGGCGGCGGATGAGATTGCCATGAGTCAACGAGAACAGGCTTTGGCCTTCGCTTTCGAAGTTAACGTGATTGCGATCGCCTAAACGAATACCTCAATGACATCGGGGTGAACCTGTTTATCGAGCACTATTTGGCCATTAGTCACCCCCATCTTCACGACCCTCATTACCGCTGGGACTCCGCCAGGTGACGTACAGGGTCGGATGATCGAGTAATGGGTTAATACCCATGCTCGCAAACCCGCCGGCGGTCCGGGCATCGATCCGTACAACTGAGGATTACCGAATCCATTTGTCGGAGCCCTTCACCTAAACCAGGCGACTGGTCCGCCGAGAAGGTCACCTTCTCCCAGAAGGAAGTCGGGGTTGTCTCCCACTCGGTTGTGCCGTTCCTCGGGGTCAGAGGGTCAGGTTGTGGGGCTCACGACATCGCCCGAGATCTTGCGTGCACAGACCGCTACGAGCTGCAACAAACCGAGATATGCAGCGAGCACGATCACAATGACCAGCAGGCCCCAGCCGGTGAAGTTCCCGCCGAACACCACGATGAGCCCTGTGACGACGACACCCACGATTCGCAGGCCGTTGAGATGCTCAAGGATCCACCCTCCGGTGCGCCGTGCTCCCGGCGAGCCGGCGGCTGCCTTTCCGGTGCGGTCGCCGAGCTGCCCCCACTGAGCGACCACCCACCGGCCGCCTTTGGCGCACGTCGATCGGATCCACACGGCGTAGCGGGCGGGGCCAACCACCCAGGCGACGAAGGCGACAAGGACGGCGACGAGAACCGTCCAGCGGAGGTCGGTCTTCAGGTACGCCAGCAGAGTGTCCCAGAGGGCGCCGGCCACGCCCTTGTCCAAGTGGTGCTTGGCCGCCTGATTCAAAAACGTGATACGCCCCAGGGAGATGCCCGCCAGGATCACCACCGTGACCAGGCTGACGCCGATCGCCATCCTGAGCAATGTCTTACGTCGCTGGACGGCGAGGAGGATGCCGAGCGCCGCTAACACCAACGAGACAACCGGGATGACCCACTTGAGCTTCACGATCAGGTTGAACCAGCCCGAGAACTTGGCGACCTGGTCCTTCGACACGACGGTCAGGCCGAGCTTGTCGCCCGTGCCCAGCACCGCCTTGAGGGGGTTGAACACCGTGATGCCCCGTGAGTTGGCCTTGTCGATCACCTGATCGATAGTGGGCGTGAGATTGAGGACGATCGCCCCGCCCTTCTCGATCTTCTTTGTGAGTTCCGACTGTTTACCCGTGAGGACGTTGAGGACTGCTTCGTGGGTGTGCCGGTTGAGCAAGTCCCACAGTTGGCCGAACTTCGGGCTCTCGAAAACCTTGAGTGCAAGCCCGTACACATAGCTGTGCAGCTCGTTCACGATCGGTGTGACGATGGTCTTGGCCTTGGCGGGCAGCGCCTCCTCGACCTTGTTCTGGACGACGTGCGACGAGAAGAGCAGGTCCGTAGTCCTCGTCGCCAGGTGGTCGACGATGACCGGATTCCGGGCGAGTGGTGCCATGGTGGCGACGTACTGGTCCGTGTTGGTTACCGTACGTATCGCCCAGACTGAGATGACCGAGATGGGGATCAGGAGCGATGCCAGGACCACCAACACCCAGGCAACAATCCGTCTCGTTCGGGGTGCCCGAGGACCTTTGTTCTGGCTCTCCAGCGCCTCGGGGGCGCCTGCGACACTGCGCACGGGCCGCTCCGGTGAGTCCATCCCGTTCATTTCCGCACTCTAGCTATAGACGGTGTAGTCCGCTGCTGGTCAACCATCTTCACGAAATCCCAGCGGGTAATGGCGCGGCAGGAGGTAAATGTCGACATGATCGCAACAGAACGGATAAGCACACCAGGTGGATTACGGCCCACTAGTAGGTGTTCTCACTGCCCGACTCGAGCCGAGAGGTCACGCAACCGACCTATATCGGCGGGCTCTAATCACGGACCGTAATCTGCCCCCCAACTGGGCGAAGCGGCGTCGGTTCTGATCTGATAGTAAGTCTGATGACGACCCACCCAACCGGTGTGGCGGTGAATAAGGAGACGACCATGGCCAACGAAACTCCGGTACTCGACACGATTACCGCCATGACCCTAGATTCGGTCGAGCGGTGTGGCTTTGATGCCGACGCTTTGCTCTTGGTCCGCATCGCTGCCTTGGCTGCGGTGGATGCCAAGCCTGCTTCTTACCTGTTGCATGTTGGGCCTGCAGTGGACGCCGGGGTGACACTCGACCAAGTACAGGACGTACTGGTGGCTGTGGCGCCGATCATTGGCACGGCCAAGACGCTATCGGCGTCCCTGGCGATCACCGAGGCCTTGGGCCTGGCCATCGCTGTCATCGAGGCGGAGATTGACGATGAACTCGGGGCATGAAGGGCGCTGATCTGGCATCAGCATGATTGCTCGCTGCAGCGTTCGATGGAGAACACAAGAACGGTAGGGCCGCTGTGCAGATCACGGTGAGGTCGCCAAAGAAGCCCACACCGAGCCAATCGGGCAGCCGGACGCAGTGGCCGTAGCCGAGCCGTTACGGTTCACCGAGGCACTGTAGGCACATCCACAGATACTCCTCGTCATAGCGCCACCCAGCCCGCAGGGCGCCCACCTCGGGATCGTCCGGGGAGTCGGCCAGTTGGTCAACATCGGGACCGTTCCCCCCGCACCTGTGGCAGACGATGAGACTGGGGAGGTCCTCCATGCGGCTCAAGATGGCTCGAAGGCGTTCTCTATACTCATCGCCTTCTCGGGCCTTCCAGAACATGTCCAAGAGAGCAACACTTGCCGTCGCAACACCCCTGAACACTCCCTCCTCTAGCAAGACCCCTCGTCGCATCTCCTCCGAGGTCAAACTGCGAACGTCCGCAATGGCCCGTCTATACCTCCCACGGCAACCGAATCAGCCTGTCCATTCAAGTTGGCGGTCGCTCTCGTCACAACATATCCACGGCCCGTCGGATCGTCAGTGGGATCACACAGAGGGCCGGGTTGAGCTACTACGAGGAACCGGCGACTACGCCGTGACCTCACGTTCGCCGTGGATCGCTAGGGCGTAGATGACGAAGACGCCAACCACGATGTAGGTGAGCGACCAGACCGGGTAGTAGGGCATCCACCATATGGCGCTGATGGCCATCACTGCCCCGGCGAAGATCCCAAACCACCGACTGATCTGTGAGCGGGCAATGACGCCCCCGGCACAGATGATGAGCACGATGCCGACGACAAGGTAAACCCAGCCGTAGGTCTTCAGGCTGTGGCCGAAGATTGCATTTTCGAGATTCTCCGGCAGCGCCCCGTGGTAGCTGAACGCCCAGATGGCGTCGAAGATGCGCATGATGCCCGCAATGCCGAGCACGATGGCTGCAAAGAACAGCCAACCTTCACCCTTCTCGTCCATGTGGCCTCCCGTTCAGGTCGGTATATCTTTGGATACGCCATTTGTCTAACGGCGCCCGACGTTACCAGTTGCGCTCCGGCGAGGGCGGATGTCTTTGTATCCAGTGATAGTTTGGAGAACGAATGTAGTCAGGGCGGTAACGCCATCCGTGTTTGGCCATCTATGACCCCCATCATCGGCGATCCCGATTACCGATGGGACTCCGGCAGGTGCCGTACGAGGGCGGATAATCGAGTAATCGGATAATACCAACGCCCGCAAGCCCCGGGCCTTGAGCGGAGCAGGGCGACGGTAGCGATCATATGAGTCTGAGGGAGGTAGCGTCGTGTCCATGAGACTGAGCGCAAGAAATCAACTGGATGGTACCGTGATTCGAGTTGAGCACGGTGCCGTAATGACGACGGTGGCCATTCGCCTTGCTGGAGGCCAAGAAGTCGTCTCGGTGATTACAAAGGATTCAGCGGTCGAGTTGGCTCTTAGCGAAGGGGACGCCGTCAAAGCCGTCATAAAATCCACCGAGGTCATGATTGGCAAAGATTGACCGTCTCGCCAGGTGACAATGGGACTCCGGCAGGTGACATACAGGGTCAGCAGTTGGAGTAATGGGATAATCCACTTAAGTGCTCGTTCGCTACAGTCAAGACCACAACGCTGACCAGCGGTCTGCCTCCGGGTGTGTCCACTCTAGATGCGGCGCTTCGAGCACGATCCAGTACTGTAGTTCCCTCGTCTCATCCGAGAGTTCGAGCCCGACTTCGCCCAGAGCCTCCCGGAGCCGGAAGGATGTTTGCACAGCTTCGTCCCGTCTTCCGCAGCGGTATAGGGCCACCATGAGCTGTCTATGCCGGAGTTCTCGGAGCGGCTCCGCCTCCACTGCTCGCATCAGTTCGGGTAGTAGATCCATGTGCAGACCGAGCCGCAGCTTGCGCTCGACCTCGTCCTCTTCGGTGCTGGCTGTGCGCTCGACCTCGTCCATCGAGCCCCCTGCCTTTCCCGGTGATATTGGGCTAGGAAGCCTTTCGCCGGGTCGTCTTTGCAGCGGGCGTCTTCGCCGACTTCTTGGCCGCCGTGAACTTCGGTGGCGTCCGTTTGGCGGGCGCTTTAGCCGGGGCGGGCTTCTTTGACCGGGTTGGCGGCTTCTCACCTGGGGACTGCGCCGCAATGCTGGCGCTCAGTGCCTCCATAAGATCGACGACCTTGGTGGCGGGCGCAGACTTGACGCCAGCGTTGACGATTACCTTCCCCTGAGCTTTCTCCTCAATGAGGGTCTCTACCTTGGCACGGTGGGTGTCGTGGTAGCGCTCTGGCTCCCACTCGCTCTCCATGGCGCCGATGAGAAGGTTCGCCATCTTCAACTCTTGCGCAGTCACATCTGCGGCACCGGGCAGATTAGGTAGTTCGTTGGTCGGCGAGCGAACCTCATCGGCGAAGTACATCGTTTCGAGCGCCAGCACGTCGGCGTCGGGTCTGATCGCGACCAGGTATTCCTTGTTATGCATGACGAGGGTGGCGATGGCCACCTTGCCCGACTCGGCCATCGCTTGCCGTAATAACCCGTATGCCTTCTTGGCGGCGTCACCTTCGGGCGCCAGGTAATAGGTCGTGTTGTAGTAAACGGGGTCGATGTCCTTGAGGTCAACAAAGTCGGTGATCTCAATGGACCGGGACTTCTCGGGTTCGGCGGCGGCCAGCTCGGCGTCCGAGACCATTACGTATTCGCCACCGCCGAGGTCGACGCCCTTGACGATGTTGGCGGCTTCCACCTCTTGGCCGGTGCGCTCGTTCACCTTCTTGTAGCGGATGCGATCCGACGTGCCCTTCTCAAACTGATTGAAATGAATGCTCTTGTTCTGCGTCGCCGGGTATAGGCCGATGGGGACGTTGACCAGCCCGAAGCTCAGCGAGCCCTTCCAGGTCGTGCGTGGCATCCCAATAGTCTCGCCGGCACATGCCCGGATTACCAGACCCAAATCGTGCGTGGCCTGGCGTCGGCCAGAGATCTCACCAAGGGGTAATGACCTGTGGCCAACGCTGGCCCAACGTTCGCCCAAAACAACCACCCAGAGGGCCCTGATCGAGTTGGGGTGAGTCAATATGGCGCTGTGAGCTTTGACGTGGATGCGGAAATCAGCAGCGAGCCAGAGTGGATCGACCTTGCTGCCAACCGGCCCGGCCAGAGTGCCCGAAAGAAGGCGGTGGAGTTACATCGGGTGACCCCGATGAAAGCGATCCTCGCACGATTACTGGGGGTTCACGGTGATGAGCGTCATTGGCGTGTCGGTGCAGACGGTGAAGAGGAGGTGGCGTGGCGCCTAAGGAAGCTAGGCAAAGGCTGGCATGTACTCCATTCGGTGCCGGTCGGCAATAGAGGCAGCGATATCGATCACGTTGTCATTGGTCCCGCCGGTGTGTTCACGCTCAATACGAAAAACCACACGGGACAGAGCGTGTCGGTTACGGCGTCGACTGTTTTTGTGAACGGTCAGAATACCTATTACGTCAGAAACTCAAGGTTTGAAGCCGAACGGGCCACCCGTCTTCTTTCGGCTGCGTGTAATGAGACCGTAGCGGTGCATCCGGTAATCGTGGTGATGGCCGCCCTGTTGACCAGCAAAGGACAGCCACCTGATGTGAGTGTCGTGGGCCGAAAAACCATTGCCCAATGGCTGTCGAGGCGCCCTGCAGTAATGACGCCCCAACGGGTCGAGGAGATCTTTGAATATGCCCGCCGTGACACGACATGGCACGAGACTCAGCCCGAACGACGGTAATCGGTCGCTCTGAGCCTCTACCTACCACCCCGTCCCGGCGATGATGGCGCCGTTCAGGTGAAGGCTGTTGGCGCCGACTTCATAGGGGGCGTCGCCTTCGGTGATCACGGATCCGTTGGCTGACACGATCCAGTAGCCGTCACCGTTAGCGGTGGTGAAGATAGTCGTGGCGGGGTTGTACCCTCCCACCTCGCCATTGGCCGAGCCATAGTTGAGGGCATCTCCGAAGTTGTAGACCACGCCATTGGGGTAGAGAAGGTAGCACCCGTTCCCGTCGTAGCTCCGTACTGCTGAGACGACTAGTTCAGAGAGCGGACCAGGCTCCCCAGGGGAGGTCGCATCACCGAACGGTGTGACGTAGCCGCCCGCAGTGACGACCCAGTAACCATTCCCCGTGCTGTCGGGCATCACGGCGACAGCAGCGTCCCCGCACACCCTCCAATACCGGGGCAATGATCCCTCGTACTTGGCGTCCCCGAACGTAAACACCCCACCATCAGCGCCGACCATGAAGTACCCGCCACCATCGGCCGAGGGCACCATGCCCACGATGGGAGCGTTCAAGCTGTGGGGCGAGCCTGACCCAGCGGGTGCGAGACCCAGGCCGGGGATCGAACCGTAGAACCCGGCGTCACCAAAAGAGAAGATGCCCCCGTCGCTGGCCACTAACCAGTAGCCCCTGGAAATTCACGGATCGTTGTCGATACGCGCTTTTGGATCTTTGGCAAAAAACGAATGATCCCCGCTGGAGCGATTGAATCAGTGGATCTCAATGACCGGCGTCTGCGTGTCGCATTGTCCAAGGACGAAGTTAATACCGCGCCAGACTACGACGAGGCGCGCGAGTTCCAGGACTCATACCGCCAGGAAATGGATGACTACTTTGGCAAACGGCGAATGGACGCGGCCCGATAGCGGGGGCCTGCCTGTATTAGCGGGTTTCATGACGACGGGCGCCCCTTCGGGGCGCTTCGTCGCTTGACCGAAATACGCCCTGGACCCGACATGGGATGGACAAGTCGGGGAGCGCGTTTCGTGTCCCCAACCCACGATGGTAACAATGACCGGATGAAGCAAGGCCGAGACCCCGAACTTCACCGGGAGCCGCGTGGAACCTGCTCGGCCATTGCACCCCGGCCCCGGATATTGATGCGCCGTCTCTCCTGCGCGCTCATCGTCCCGTAGATCGCCATCATCATTTCGGCGCCGTCGCTCGCCGGGTCGACGTACCCGCCGACGTGGGTATCGGCCATCGAAACAGTGCCTCCGCGTTCTCATGAGTCACCTTGGCGATGACACCCGCATCGAGCGACCCGATCCGTTGGTGTACCAGTTCCTGAGTATGAGGCCATGTCGAGTCGGCATGGGGGTAGTCGACCTCCAGCATCACGTGGTCGGGTCCGAAGCGCTCGATGACTCCTTCAAGAGTGTTCGGATCGTCGATCGTGCAGAACCAGAAGTTCCGCGCGAGCACTTCGCTTGGCTTCAATTGATCGTGCCAGTTCGCGCTCTCGGTTCCGGAAGCGGAGTGGTCGAGGACGTAGTCCACCCGGTCCGCCAACATGTTGACCCAGCCGACGCCCCCCTCGGAAAGTGCGACCTTCAGATTGGGATACCTGGTGCACACACCGGACCAGAGCCAGTCGGCACAGGCCAGGTACGCGTTGACCGGGAACAGTGTCGGCAAGAGCTCGAATGGCGGGTCGGTGCACGGCGTGGGCGTCCACGACGACGACCCGGTGTGCAAACAGAGGACGGTCTCTGTCTCTTCGCACGCCGCGAGAAGAGGATCCCAATAGCCGGTATGCAGTGAAGGCAGGCCGAGCATGGCAGGGAACTCGGAGAAGCTCAATGCACGGAACCCGCGCTCGGCGTTGTCACGGACCATCTGAGCGGCGATCTCGGGGTTCTTGAGCCAGGTTATCTGGGTGCCGATCATGCGTCCCGCATGGGTCCCAGCCCACACCTCAATATGCCAATCGTTCCACGCCCGAACACAGGCCAGACCGAGATCTGCATTCTGCGAACGAGAGAAGACCGCACCAGAGAACCCGGCGATGAGGGACGGGAAGCAGACCGACGCGGAGATGCCGGCCAGATCCATGTCCGTGATGCGCGCATCGATGTCCCAGCAGCCCCGTCGCATCTCGTCGAAGTTGGCCGGTTCCATCGACCACTCCTCCTTGGGGCGGCCGATGACTGCATTCAGACCGATGTTGGGATAGATGCCACCTTCGTACTCCCAGACTTGGCGCCCATTGGGAAACGTCACGACCTTGGGTGCCCGGCCCGCCAGTGAGGACGGCATCCTACCTTCGAAGAGATCGGGCGGTTCGATGAGATGATCGTCGACCGACACGATCTTGTAGTGAACATCCGTTTCCGGCATTCCGGTACTTACCTGCGCTATTGGCGTAGTGCCCCCCGTCGTCTGGGGCCCCCAGGCCCGCTCTGACTAGGTCCGATAATGCCACAAAGCACCCGCGACGCGCCGTGGATCGGCCGATTCTGTGCAAAAACAAGGGGCCACTGATCTCCGGCGGGAATCGAGGAAGACGCTCAACCACCACCCACCTGCCTGGCCGTCGACAGCCGGAACCGGAGGACGGGGATCGGGACGCCGTCACGGGTGCATCACGACCGGCCGGTGGTTACACCGTGTTACCGCCGGGCCTCCCAATCCTCTCGCTGACGAGCGGTAAACCCGTACCACGGTTGTAATCGGTTACGCGCGACTAAGCGGCCTTGAGCAGGATGTTTCCTCTGAATAGTCACAGGGGCGCACCCTCTGAGCAGAGGTTTTACTGGTGTCGGAGGACCCATCTGAAAATCCCTCATCCAGGTATTTCTTGAACTTCTCATCAATGTCCTGCCGGGGACCGAATACGCCTTGTTCAACACCTCGGTCCGGAGCACGTGGGGTTGGTGAAGCGCCGGCGAGATGGACAGAACAGCGATATCCAGCCGATAGAGAAGATGGTGACGTCTCAGCCCGCTTCGGCCAGCTCGCGCCATCAGTTCAACGTCGATCAGTCGTTACTGGGTAGACGGTCTTGGGATGTTGGTCCTCGGCGACCGCGTTCATCACCAACATCAACCGCTAATGACCATCACGACCACTTACACAAAGAACTGACAGGCCCGAACCTGGCGCCGGTTCAGCCCTCCGCGAGGGCTGCCGACCGAGGCGTGCGAACGTCGCCGTACTCCCTGGCGTTGCGGTTGTGCTCGGCACGTGTACCGAGCCAACGGGCGATGTTTCGCACGTAGTCTTTGAACACTTGGAGACGGGAGGGATCCCGCTTTATCTCGTCGCTCGGTGGCTCGGTCACGAACGACGGCGCGCCGGCGTCGATGTCCCAGTTCATGTCGGCGAAGTGGTGGAAGGTCGAGCACGCCACTGCCCTGCCCGCGGGAACGTCGTCGGCCATCGTCTCGCCGTCGAGGGCGACCGCCAGGTTGAACGTACGGCCGCTGACCGTGCTGCGACCCCAGCCGACGACCTGCGCGAAGTCGTACTCCGGCGGCGCCGACACCGCACCCTCGTGGGGATGGCCCGGGAACCACTCGATGCGGCCGCTGGGGTTCCGCTCGGTCCTGAGCAGCTCGTGCGCCGGTTCGTCGGCCATGACCGGCTGGTACTCGCCGTTCGCGCCCGAGTGGTAGTTCGGCCACGAAATGTTCGGGTTGTCCTGATCGTCACGACGGGCGTACGGCTCGGGATTCTGGTTGTGGAAGTGGTTGAGCTGGCCGATCGAACCGAGGCAGACGAGACAGGAGCCGAGGTCCTGGTGGTCGCGCGCGGTCAGCACCCCGCCACCGCGCTCGCGGAAGCGCATGATCCCCGCCGAGTCGCGGGGCGAGAGCCCGTCGCCCGTGTCGACGGCCATCAGCCAGAGCTGGTCATAGTCGAGCGTGTCGAGCACGCTCAGCACCGAGTCGTCGGTCGCTTCGTCGCGGTTGCGGGCCGTCACCTCGTGGCCAGCGCGTGCCAGCTCGTCGGCGAGGAGAGAGAACCGCCCGACGTTCCAGTCGTCGGTAATGTCCACGATGGTCGTCTGCAGCAAGATATTCGCCATCGCGTGAGCATGACCGAGCGCCGCCGGCGGCACACCCCGCTATCTCGTAGATCTGCGTCTCGCTCGACGCGATGGTGCATACAGTTTTCAGGCGCGTGAGTCGAGTTCGCCCCTCAGGCACGACACACCACCTGGACTCGAAACCTTTCGGCCGCCCCGAGCGTAAGCTGTCCTCGAAGAAGTGCCCGTGTACTCAGGGGGTCATACGCCCCTCCGACACCACGGTTGAACTGGTAAAATGCAATTTTTGGCGCTTCAATGCGTTCGAGCTCGGCGAGCTCGTCGGCGGACAGGACTACCGTGGTCGCGCCGCCGTTCTCCCGTAGCGTTCACGGCCCCTGGCGCCAGATGAGATCGGCTCTTCACTCGGTCCGCAGCAGCAGCGCCGCCGGCGTCCGGGCCGCGATACGCCCCGGAATGGCGGCGACCAAGTTAGCGAGCACCAGGGCACCGAACGCGATGGCCACGATCGCCAGGGCGGGTACGGTCGGGCTGGGCACGACGTAGATGTTGGTGGCGAAGAGATCCCACAGGAACCTCCCGACGACGATTCCCAGCGGCACCCCGACCACGAGCCCGATCACCACGGCGACACTGGATTGCCAGGCGACGCTCGCTCTCAGCTGGCGGCCCGTGAAGCCGAGCGTCCGCAGCATCGCCATGGAACGCCGCCGGCGCCGGACCGAGGCGACGAGGGTCAGGCCGAGGGCGGTCACCGCGCCCGCCGTCAACCCGAGGCCGAGGATCAGCGGGGTCGCACCCATCGATCGGTAATTGACGATCTCGGCCGGCCTCTCGACCCCCAGCACGTAGCTGCCATTGTTCCCCGGGGTCGTCACCTCCGCCGCGATGCGGTTCAGCGACCGGAGTGCGGTCTTGGCGTTTGCCCCGGGCTTGAGGCGCACGAATTCGGCGTTGGGGCCGGCCGGGGACACGCTGAACTGGTTGCGTACCGATGCGGGGAGGAGCTGGTAGGGAACGACCGCTCCCGTCCCCATGGACGCATGCCCCGTGATGCCGCCGACGCCCACTGCGGGCATCGTGGCCGTGCCGACGATGCGGAGGAGGTGCGGGGTGGTCGTCCCGTAGCGCGCCGTGACGGAGTCCCCGACCGACTTGTGGATCTGGGCCAGCGTGCCGGGACCGAGCACGATCTGACCCGGCCTGTCGAAGCCGTGGCCGGTCAGGATCGGTGGCGCCACAGATGCACCTGGTGACCCACCGAGGACGGGCACCGTCAGGCCGTCGATCTGCAGGTTGCCGAACCAGTACCCGGACCAGGCCGCCACGCTCGGATCGTGGTCGAGCAGCGTCGCCGACCGCGCGGCGGGAATGTCGCCGACCCCGCCTCCGGCGCTCAGGGCGTAGTTCCAGTTCCATCCATAGAGGCGAGGGTGCGATACAAGGGAGTTGAGGCTGGTACCGAAAACCACGGTGGCAATGATGACCATCACGGCCAGGATCGCACCGAGGATGGCGGAGCGCACTGGCACGGCCTCAGTCTCCGCCCCCGGCTCGAGCGCGAAGCGGATGCCGGTGACCGCTGAGACGGGCAGGCCACCTGCGGACGCGGTACCTTCAATGCGCGAAGGTGCGCTGGGCCGGCGGCGCGTCCCGGTGCGCTGCGGCGCCCGCTGCACGGCCAGCACGATCGCCACGGACCCGAGGACCACGACGAGCACCGCCACCCCGAGGCCGAGCACCGTCCAGTCAAAGGCGACTCCGGGGTCGGGATAGTAGGGGCGCACAGGGCCCAGCGGGGCCAGTGGGGAGAGTGCGACGGCGACGGCGACGGCCACCAGCGCGCCCACCACGACGCCGCCCATGATCCCGAGCAACGCGTCGCTCGCGGTCATGAACGGGTTGGCACCCAGGGCGCGTAGGGTGCGCTCCTCCGGAGCCCAGAAACCCAACTGCCGGCCGATCACCTGACCCGCGATGAGGATCGCAGCGAGCCCGGCGATGAGGCCGAACACGGCGAGGGCGATGGCCTCCGGCTTGATGGCATTCTGGGCCTTGGTGACGTCGATGGAGGTGTCGTAGAAGTCGTGGGGGAGTTTGGAGGGGATGACGCGCTCGAGCTCCGCTTCGATCGCCGGCACGTCGCGGCTCCCCTGGTCGAGCTGCAGGAAGGTGAACGAGTAGTTGGCGCAGCAGTTGTCCAGCCGCCGCGTGAGGGCCGGCGTGAAGATGACGGCCGTGGGGCCGTTGGCATCGGTCTCGTCCTGCACGACGGCGTTGTTGAGGACGACGGTCCCCACGAGGGTCAGTCTTTCGCGCAGCGCCGGAGGTGCGGTCGCCGACTCGAACTGGGAGCTGGTGTAGGTGCCCCAGGTGACGGTCTGCCCGACGTGGAGGCCCAGGGCGTCGGCGGCACCCACGGTCATCATGATCTCGTTGGCCCGCGTGGGGTCGGCCATCCGTCCCTGCAGGACCGTGACCCGGTCCTCGTTGAAGTAGAGCCCGTTGACGCTTCCATTGACGTCGAAGTTGGCCTTCTGGGCCGCTGACGTCGGTTGCCCGTTCGCTCCGATCGGCTCGCTGTAGATGCCCGAGTAGCTCTCGGCCCGCCGGACATGGGGTAAGCGGGCGATAGTGGCCACGAGGGGGCCGTTGTAGCCGGTGGTGTACCCGAGCGCCGGATTCCACAGTGCCGTGGCGAGGCTCAGGTTGGACGGGTTGGTGCTGGCCAGGAAGGTGGGGAAGGAGGACTCGGTGCGCCGGGCTGCGGCGAGAGCGCCCATGGAGAGGCCGCCCACGAGTCCGATGAGCAAGACGAGCGACAAGTAGGCGCCGCGGCGCTGCCGGAACGTGCGCTGGAGGCGGTACAGGGCAACCGTTAGCACGCCCTTTCTCCAGCGATTGCGGTCGCGCCGTCGAGCTGAGACCTCCAGTGGCGCGTCGGCGGTCGCCATCACGTGGGCAGTCTTATGGATGCTCAGTCGGCGACCAAGGAGGGCAGCATCCGGAACATATTCGTGCCAGCACCCCGATTCCAGGACGGAGGCGACGTGCCGCTTTGGGGCGCAAGCCCCGCACCGGAGCTCCTACCAGGACTTTCGGTTCGTTAGGCGGCTCTGAGCGTCACCTGACCGCGGAGCACGGCCGGTGTACTCAGGGGGTCATACGCCCCTCCGACACCAGAGAAATCCCTAGTCAAAAGGGGTGGCGTCCGTGCTGAGGATTTCATTTTCTACCATTTACTACCGCAGGGATGGCCGTCGCCCTGGTCGTGATGGCTCTCGCGCTTGGCCTAGCGGCGTGTGACAGCAATGGAACAGACCTGCCAGCGACGACTACGTCCGGGTCATCGGAGCCAGCCCGCGCCGAACAGCCCGCTCCGATTGCCACGACCGTTCCGGTTCCCAAAACGACCTCGGAAACGGCTCCGCTGCGACCTCCCAGCACCACAACGATGAACCCAGAGATCGCGGTGCTGCAATCCCAAGTCTCTGGCGCGGAGTCGCTGGTTAGCCTCGACACCGCAAATCTTCAAGGTGCCGTGAACACGCTCTCCAGCGATACGCAGTGCTGCAACGATCCGCTGGACGGTGGCGAAATCGGACTGCTCCCGTGCTCGTCGCAGCTGGAGATCGACGAGAACGCAGTCGCGCAAGATACCCAATTTCTCACGAGCGCTCAGTCGGCGCTCTCCGGCGATCAGCAGGAGTTGTCGGACGCTGAATCCGGCTGACTACGCACCACTCCTGAGAATCATCGCTGACACCTGTTCGGCCGCCTGCGATTGCATGCCCGGCAAAACCTCGAGTACCGGTCAAGGGTGACGGCAATCGTGGAGTGACCGAGCCGCTCCGAGAGCCGTTCGTCGTCCAGCAAAGAGAGACCATGAGCGCGCCGCGGCTAAGGCTGGCGCTGGTTGAGTCGGTTACTGATCGTTGGCGCGCCTAACCCGATTAGACCGTCCGCGTGCCCTTCGCATGACCACACCGGCTTCCACCCATTGGCGTACTTGTGCCGGCGCTTCCACGCCACCGACTCCATGCCACGCGGCAAGGGGAGGGTGTCGGCCCTCCCCTTGCGGACCCCCGACCAGGTCACCAAATCCCCGAACAGGTGGTCGCCCAACAGAGGGAGAGAGCCGCAGAGCGAATACATACATCGGGCTACCCGCCAGCGAGCCGTTGCGCGCCCATGAGTTGCTCACAGCTCCAGACCGGCTTCCATCCCCTCCCGTGGCGGTAACGCCCTCGCCACTTCACCGGCTCCATACGTGCATCGCTTGACCCGCGGGATTCTCGTAGACCAACTGCCAGCACCGACCCAAGAAAGCAAGCTGCATCCTTCGGTCCCGATTCATCAGTTCACGAAGAGGAACAGCGGGACGTAGCTCCGAGCTCCGAGCCTCGACATGCTGCGGAGTATCGGGATCAGGAGCACATACCCGACGAGGCCCAAAGTTAAGTCCCAACGAGTGGTCTCTTCCACACAGGGCGCGTCCCGATGGGTTCACTCCTCACGAGGCACAGCTATGGAGAGGCGCGGGTTACACCGCTCGGGAAGCGCGCCGTCTGAGTCAGGAGCACAAGGCTCCACCACCACAGTTCGGCTGAAGCCGACAGGTTGGTGGGACAAAGAGTTGTTACTGGGAGCCAGCTTTCGTACCGTGAGGCTGTCCTGGCATTGAAGCCCACGCGAACGCTTCAGCGAGAGCCAGGAGACTCGTGGAGGAAGTGATGCTGGGGGCGATGTTGACAACACGATCGAGAATTGCATTCCGCGCTGCCTCATAGCGGTCTTCATCAGCCATAGAAACTCCTTTGTCATCGGCTTTTCAACAAGGATAGCCGACTACGAACAGACGTTCGTATGCATTTCTATCTTGATTTTCTGCGCTCAACGTTTCAACGTGCGACCTTCGGGTTGGGCGCCTGTACCGTTGCGCGTCGTTGTTCGTCGAGGCTGGTCGCTCGATCTGGCTCACGGGTCCTAAATGTGATTGGAGCATGCCACCGGGTCGGGACGGTCAGTGCAGTTTCTTCACAATCTTGACCTTGCCGTCAGTGTTGCGCTCGACGACGGCTGCGTCATAGGCGTCGATCAACCCCACCTCTGAGTGAAGGTCATGGATGGCGGCGTAGTCCGCCAGTGCGCCCTCTACGTCGGCGTAGAGGGCGCGGTAGGCGAAACACGTGTCAAATGCCATGATGGATCTCCTCGCTGGTAAACGTGGCCTGCGATGCAACCCACGCCGCACCTTGAGCCCCACGCGGCAGCGGCTCGCTCTAGCTGGCGTCATCACAGTTGGACCCGGAGTGTGATGACACTTGATCTCCGTATGCTTGGCAAGCCAGTTCAATCCTCCGCGGGATTCTCCATGTCGCCCATCTGAGCCTCGACTGCCCTGTGAACGTTCCCGTGAGTCCGGGCCTTGCCCAACCGATCGAGGAAACCGTCGCGCCGGAGAACCTCCGCGACTGCCGGCTTGACCCGGGCGAGTCGCAAGGTCACTTCAGCCTGGTCGGTCAAGTCGAGAATCTCGCCCATCTTGGCCGATCCCTGGGAATCGATGAAGTCGATTCCTTCGCAGTCGAGGACGATCCCGGCGACGCCGGGCGTCGATAGTGCCACCTCCCTCACCCGGTCCTCGAGTGCATCCGAGGTGGCGAAAAACAAGCCCCCGTCGAGTCGCAGGATCACGACGCCGGGGAGCTGCTCGTCGGTCGGATACTCGTCGAGTTCGCGGTACACCTGCGTCCCCCGCTCGCGGGCCAGTAGGGGCATCGGGGGGCGGGTTACGACAGAGATGAGCCAAAGCAGCGACAGCCCGATTCCGATCATGACTCCCGCGAGGACCCCGAACGCGAGCGTCCCGGCGATGGCCACCACCGCGATCGAAAAGTCGAACCGCTGTACCCGGAATAGTCGACGCATCTCGGGAACGTCCATCATTCCCATGACCACCGCCTCGATGATCAAGGCGGCAAGCACCGGCTTGGGCAGCTTGGAGAACAGCGGCGCCAGTACCAGCAAGGTGAGCAAGACGATCACGCCAGATGTCAAAGAAGCCAGCCCAGTGCGTGCGCCGGAATGGTCATTGAGCGAGCTGGCCGACAGGCTGGTGGACACGGGCATACCTTGGAACAGACCGGCACCGACATTCGACATTCCCTGCGCCACGGACTCCTGGTCGATATCGATGCGGTAGCGGTGCTTGGCCGCGAACGCCCGCGAGTCGCCCGCCGTCTGCGAGAAGCCGATGAGCACCAAGGCCACGGCCGCGATGGCGATCGTGGTCGTGTGATCGCTCACCAGGGACCACTTCGGGAGCACCGGGGTTGGGAGCCCCCGGGGCACCTCGCCGACCAGGGCGACCCCGTGGGCGCCGAGGTCGAAGATGCGTGTCGCGAGGAGTCCCCCAACCACCAAGACGAGGGCCCCAGGGATCCTCGGCGCCACCGCCCGCAGTCCGAAAACGACTGCCAGCGACACGACGCCGACGACCAACGTAGTCGTACTCGTCTCTCCGAGGGAGCCGAACCACGACCGCAGTTCTTGGAACGGATTCGAACCGGAGGCACTCGTGCCCGTCAGCTTGGGGAGCTCGCCGATGACCACGTCGATGGCCGCACCGAAGAGAAACCCGGTCACCACGGCACGCGAGAGGAACTGAGCGATCCACCCCATCTTGAACACGGCGAGGACCAGGAACAAGACACCAGAGGCGAGGGTGATGGTCGCCACGAATGAAGCCACATCCGTTGTGCCCGTAATCTTGGCGGCCACGACGGCGCTTGCCGCCACTGCGGCCAAACCCGAACTCGGCCCCGTCGAGATTTGACGGCTGGTCCCGAAGACCGCATAGAGGATCGCTCCGGCAGCAGCGGCGTAGAGACCGTTCTGCAACGGGATTCCCGCTATGCCCGCATAGCCGAGGTTCTTGGGAACAATCAGCGCGGCCACGGCAATTCCGGCGATCAGGTCCCCGCGGAGCCACCTGCGGTCGTAAGTGCGGAGCCATCCGACCATGGGGACGAGGTGCCATCGATCTCGCTCCACTCCCGTGCTCCGAGCCATCGAGACCGAACGTTACATTGCAGACGGCCTTTGACCTAGGAGCTCAGACAGTCGAAACGGTACAAGTGAAAATGGTCGGTCGGGTCCGGCCCTCAGCCCACCATGGTTCGATCGCTGAGGCGTTCACACATCCACGCAGAGTTTGACAGACGTCGCCCGTCAGGGTCGCATCTTCGCCGCCATCATGATTTCGCCCCAGCCGAGCCCCAGCTTGGCTGACAACCGCGATTGCAAGCCATCTCCGTATCTTCTATGTTCGGTGCGAAGGGCATGATCTCGTCGACACTGGGGGGGACCGATGGAACAACACGGTGAAGGTTGGAGTTTCTGTGCGGCCATAGTGCTTGGAGTGGCTGGCATCATGCGTGTCTTCGACGCAATCTGGGCCTTTCGCTACCACGGCGTTTTGCCCTCAAATCTCGAGGACGCCATCTTCGGCCATAGCCTCAAAACGTACGGCTGGGTCTACCTCGTCGTCGCCGCCATCCTCATCCTGTCGGCGCTCGGCATCATCATAAGTCGTTCGCAGATCGGTCGCTGGGTAGGTGTCGTCGCCGGTGCGATCATGGCCATCAGTGCGATCTGGTGGATGCCTTACTACCCGATCTGGTCACTCACCTACATCGCCATTGGCGTCTTCGTCATCTACGCCCTCGTGGCCCACGGTGCGCGAGAGGAGGTCACAGTTTGAAGGAAGGACCTTCCTACCGACGCCGACCTGATCGACGCTTATGACGCAGCTGTCATCGAGCACGGGCCCAGCCGGCAGAGTGCCCGCGATGCGCCGTTGTCCTGCTTGGTCCGAAGAACTCGACCTGTCCGTTCTCGACCAGAGCAGCGGGCATCGACTCGCAGCTGGAGCTCGGTTCTGGCCTGTAGGTGGGCGCCATGGGCACGGCCCACTCGGCGACGCCTACTCGGTCATTACCGGTAGGCGAGTAGTTCGGACGGATCGCGACCGTCAAAGCACCCGAGCCGTGTCGATGCTTCGAACACTCCAATTGCAATCCTGTGCCCAAGGGGTTCCGGAGTTCATAGAAGCCACCGGTATGACGGGCGCGCTCGAGATCTCCGACGAGGTCTTCTCGTCGGAGGAGAACCGGCTTCACACCATCAAGCCCATCCTCGCGGCCACGCTCAGCTCATGACCCAGGCCTTCTCCGGTCAGAGCCCGGTGGCGGGGGACGACCGAGTTCTCTGGTACGCGCTCGACCCCACCGAGGTCGCATCGACCCTCGGTGTGGACCCAGCGGTCGGCCACAGCACCGAGCGGGCCGCTGCGTTGCTGGAGGCGCACGGGCCCAACGCGCTCCCGGAGGAGAAAGCCAAGCCTGGGTGGCTGCGCTTCATCGACCAATACCGCACGTACATGCAGTTGATCTTGATCGGCGCGGCTATCGTGTCAGCGGCGGTCGGCGAGTGGAACACCGCCATCTTGCTCATTGCGCTCACTCTCCTCAACGCGGTAGTGGGTTTGCGCCAGGAAGGCAAGGCAGAGAGCGCCATGAACGCGCTCAAGTCGATGATGAAAATCACGGCTCGGGTGCGCCGAGGTGGGTCGGAACTCGAGATCCCCGCCCAAGAAGTCGTCGTGGGTGATGTCGTCCTCCTGGCCGCCGGTGACGAGGTTCCCGCCGACGGGCGCATCATTGCGGCGACCGCGCTGCAGATCGACGAGTCCGCCCTCACCGGTGAGAGCGTCCCGGCCCAAAAGGAAGCCTCGACGCTCTCTGGAAATGATCTTGGACCGGGAGACCAAGTGAACATGGCCTTCATGAACACCCCGGTGACCCACGGCAGCGGCGTGATGATCGTCACCGCAACCGCGGCGGAGTCCGAGATGGGGAAGATCTCCGGGATGCTCTCGGCCACCGAGGCCGAGCAGTCGCCGCTCACCAAAGAGCTGAACACCCTTACCCTGTGGATCGTGGCCGCCGCCGGCTTGACCATGGTGGTGATGTTCATCTTGGGGCGAGCCCGCCATGAGGCATGGGACGTCCTCTTCGTCGCTGCCATCTCGCTCGCCATCGCTGCCATCCCTGAGGCGTTGCCGACTGTGACCCAGGTCATCCTCTCGCTCGGCAGCGTCGAGCTGTCCAAACGCAACGCCTTGGTCAAAGAGCTCCCTGCGGTCGAGACGCTGGGTTTCACCTCGGCCATCAACACGGACAAGACAGGCACGTTGACCTTGAATCAGATGACGGCCGTCGAGGTGCTCGATCCGGCCGATCGCTACACCATCACCGGTTCGGGGTACAGCCTTGAGGGTCATGTGGAGCACGTGGCGGGAAAGACCGACACCATTGAAGAGGCGATCTTGCCATTCCTCATTGCCAACGACGCCACGCTGGTCGAGGGAGAGGTAGTCGGAGACCCGACCGAGGGGGCGCTGCTCGTGCTCGGCCACAAGGCCGGGGTCGACATCGAAGGCACCCGCACTTCGCTGCCCCGCTGGACCACACTGCCGTTCGACCCGACCTACAAGCTGATGGCGACCTTTCATCAGGTCGACATCGATGGCCGGTCTGTCGTGCGCTGTTTCGTCAAGGGCGCAGCGCCTGCCGTCATGGAGAGGGCAACCACCGCGCTCTCGGCGGGGATTTCGATCCCGTGGGATCGGGACCTTGCCGGCCGGGCGCAGGCCAACGTCGAGCGCATGGCCGGTGCAGGACAGCGGGTCATGGCCGCCGCCCAGCGTGACCTCGACCTCGTCGATTTCGACCCCGAGGGTGACTTGCTGGCCCATATCCAAGATCTCCAGATGACCGCCCTGGTCGGAATGGTCGACCCGCCCCGGGCCGAGTCCAAGGCTGCGGTGGCCGAAGCCCAGGCTGCGCACATCCGGGTCCGGATGATCACCGGCGACGACGTCACCACCGGGGCCGCCATTGCCGAGCAGGTCGGGATCGGTGGCGAGGCCATCTTGGGAGCGGACTTCGCCGCCATGTCCGACGCGGAGCGCCTGGCCCGAATCGACGACATCGGTGTCGTGGGCCGGGTGGCGCCCGAGCACAAGGTACTGCTTGTCGAGACCCTCAAGGCGAAGGGTGACGTCGTGGCCATGACCGGCGACGGCGTCAACGACGCGCCAGCGATCAAGGCGGCGGACATCGGGATTGCCATGGGAAGCGGGACCGAGGTGGCGAAGAACGCTGGGCGGATGATCCTCTCCGATGACAACTTCGCCACGATCGTCTATGCGGTCGAGCAGGGCCGCAAGATCTTCGACAACCTCACCAAGTACATCCGCTTCGTGCTGGTTCTCCTTGTCGTCTTCGTGCTGACGTTCCTGGGTGCCTCGCTCTTCAACATCGCCGCCGGAGCGCCCTTCAACCCGGCCCAAGTGCTGTGGATCCACTTCTTCGTGAACGCCGCCTTCGGTTTCGCGCTCGGGTTCGACCTCGAGACCCCGGGACTCATGGACCGAGTCCCCAAACCGAGGGGTGAGTCGGTCCTCACCCCTCGCATGATGGTCACGGTTGGGGCAGCCGGCCTGGTGATCACGATCGGTCTGCTCACAATGATCGAGCTCGGGACCGAGCACTTCCACTCCGAGTCGGTAGGGAACTCAATCGCGTTCACGACTTTCGCTCTCTGTCTTGTCGTAGCGGCTCTCGAGTGCCGGTCGGAGACCGGAACCATTCTCACTACCGCCACCTTCGACTCCAAGCAGATGAATCGGGCCATCGTCGCGGAAGTCATCCTGGCCGTATTGATCACACAGATGGACGCATTGCGGCGCCTGCTCGACACCACCGACCTCAACGTACGCGAGTTCGGCTGGGCACTCGTTCCCGCCGTCGGCCTCTTCGTCTTCTGGGAATTGGGCAAGTTCTTGGCCCGCCGGCACTACGATCGCGCCGCACCGCCTGTCCTCCAAACGGTGATCCCTGGTGGCACGCGCCCATGAAGCACTTGCCTCCCCAGGGCGGTCGTCGAAAATGTTCACAGAAAATCTCGACGGACGCCGGGTTCGAGTTGCCGGGGGCGAAGATCCATGGGCCGGATCGGTGAGCACCAGCGGCCAGCGGCGGGGGATCTCAAGCCCACGACTCCGGCGGAGCCGGCCGCGCTCCGTCGGCGGCGCTGCAGTGTGGATCTCGTTTCCCTAGGCTTTGGCTGGTGGTTCTTCTGCAGCGCAACTCGCTCGCGAAGTTCGGGTGTTTGCCGGTTGGGGGACTCAGGTCATCGGGCGAGGCCAGGTCACCCGGGATTCCGAGAAATCTTGGGAGCCATCATGGTCCTCCCTTGGGCGATTCTCGGCGCGGCGAATGACGCGACAGCACAGATGGGCCGATGATGATCAGACAGGCGGTACGCCGGTAGATGCCTTGTTCCAAGTTGCGCACAAGTGGCAATTGTCCCTGAGGCAGGGCTGCGACTCGCCCTACGTCGAGCGTATGTGGATGTAGGACAACCGATCGCGTAACGTGAGAGGGCGGAGAGAGAGCCGATGACCAAGATGCGACGCAAGGAATACGAGGAGGAGCTCCGGCGCCTCCAGGTCGAACTGGTGCAAATGCAGCGCTGGATCGTGCAAGAGCACGCCAAGGTGTGCATCGTGTTCGAAGGCCGAGACACCGCGGGAAAGGGCGGCGTCATCAAGCGGCTCACCGAACGGGTCAGCCCCCGGGTCTTCCGGGTTGTGGCTCTGCCTGCCCCCAACGACCGTGAACGCTCGCAGATGTACATCCAGCGCTACATCCCTCACCTCCCAGCCGGCGGCGAGGTCGTGATCTTCGATCGAAGCTGGTACAACCGCGCTGGGGTCGAGCCGGTGATGGGATTTTGCACCCCCGAGGAGTCGGCCCGTTTTCTCGAGCTCGTCCCCTTCGTCGAGCAGGCGATCATCGACTCGGGCGTGGTCCTGCTCAAGTACTGGCTCGAGGTCAGCCAAGAGGAGCAGACGCGGCGCTTGACGGCCCGCATCGATGACGGCCGCAAGACCTGGAAGCTCTCACAGATGGACCTCGACTCGTACGGCCGCTGGTACGACTATTCGAGGGCGCGCGACGTCATGTTCGCCGCCACCGATACCGATGCTGCGCCCTGGTACGTGGCGAACTCCGACGACAAGCGTCGGGCCCGCCTCAACATCATCAGCCACGTCCTTGAGATGGTTCCCTACGAGCGCGAGAAAGAGTCGCACGTCGTCCTACCGCCCCGCCAGAACAAGGGTGGCTACCGAGAGCCGCACACACTCCGACACGAGGTGCCGTCGCTGTTCTGACCCGATATCCACTACGCAACGAGCCGAGCGGCGCTCCTTTGACCAGCAGGACCAGTCGCGCACGTGCACGCCCTCGGACTGACGCCTCAGCGATGTTGCGCTCGGGGATGAGCATGCGCAGTCCCTGGGGGTGGTTGCAAATCCTCATCGGCGACGGCCTGGTGGGCAAGCGCCCTCGTACCGACGTCGCCGATTGAGCCATGCGTTCCGTACGCGATGGTTAACGTCAATGGGTCGTCGCCCGGGTAGCCAGCTGTTCGGGGTCACCCTCTTCGGGCGACGGGCGTTTGTCGGATGGTTAATCGTCGGGGCCGAGGTAGCTCCACACGGGGGGAAAGTCGCCGATACCGAGTTCGGAACATATCTTCTGGGCTGCCATGCTGATGCCCTCGGTGAAGGTCGGAAAGGCGAAGGGTAGTTCGGCGACTTGATTGATGCTCATGCCGGCCGTCATGCAGGCGACGATGACTTGAATGATTTCGGCGGAATACTCTCCCAAAACGTGACCCCCGAGGATGGTTCTCTGGTGTCGATCGGCGATGAGCTTGCAGAATCCCTCCTGGTGGCCGTCTGCGACGGGACGGAGCAAATCGTCGTAGCGGGCAAGCCCGACCACTATTTCGTGCTCCCGGGCCGCCTCTGTCTCGGTGAGGCCGACGCCGCCGTACTCAGGGTCGGTGAAGCTCGCGCTGGGCACGATGTCGTAGCTGACCTTTCGTGTCGGTCCGATTAGTGCGTTCTGGGCGGCGATGCGCCCTTCGAGACGGGCGACTTGGACCAACATGGAGCGTCCGTTGACGTCGCCGGCCGCAAAAATGTGGTCGACTTCTGTGCGAAGGTAGGCGTCAACCGGGATTCCCTGCCGTTGCGCGCTGATGCCAGCGACGTCGAGTGCTAGCTGCTCGATGTTGGGAGGCCAACCGACGGCGAAAAAGACGGCGTCCACGGCTGTTTCTGCCGTAGAAGCAGACGTCGCGTGCTCGACCATGACCCGGTCTTCGAGTGGTCGCAGAGCGGTCACCACTGTGTTGGTGTGCGTTCGAATGCCCTTACGTTGGAACGCTCGATCGAGTTCGCTCGAGACGCTGACGTCGGCGTTCGGTACGATCGTCGATCCGGCCTCGAACAGGCTGACACGGCTACCAAGGTCAGCGAGGATGGAAGCGATTTGGCATCCAGTGTCAGCCGCTCCGACGACGGCGGTTGCCGCCGGCAGAACCTTGAGGGTTCGAATGTCGCTATAGGTGAGGGCCAGCTCGCTTCCGGGGATGGGCAGCCGGCCTGCGTGCCCACCGACGGCCAAGATGATGCGATCGGCCCGCCAACTGCGACCGTCGCCTGCGGTCAGCGTGTACCGATCGGTGAACGTCACGGGACCGAGGTGCTCGACCAGGTCGATCCCGTGACGCCGCAACTGGTCGGCCAGGTGTTTCTTCTCAAAGACGTGGCGGGCGACACGGTCGCTGTTGGCCAGGATGGCTTGTAGGTTGGGTTTGGGAGGCGGTCCTTCGAGGCCGAATGCGGACCATGAGGTCCAGTCCCGGGCCAGCCGTGCGGACCGAGCCATCGTGCGCACGGGTGCCGGTCCTCGGTTGAGGTTGGTTCCGCCGACCTGATCGGCCTCGAGCAGGGTGACGGCGGCACCCATGTGGCGGGCCTGGACCGCGGCGGTGACGCCGGCGGGCCCTCCACCCACCACGAGCAGACTCGCTTCGTTGATCATGCCCCCGGCCAGTCTCCAGCAAGAACCGAAAGGACGCCCACGATCGGGCCATGGTCAACTACGAGCGGTCCGCTGATGATGGACGCCGACTTGGCGGCGGTCGTCGGCGGGGCGTCGGTCCCGTTAGGGTTGGTCATCTCTCGTAGGGCCCTGGATATCGTCGGTGTTTACCGGGCGGGCCTTGATCGCTGACGCGGATCAAAAGTCAGGATCCTGGAAGCTTGGTTCGCGGCCTTCGTTGAAGGCCCCAATGCCTTCCACCCGGTCGGGGTGGACAGCCGAGCGCCAGTGGGCCGCCATCATGATCGCTATGGCCTGCTCCAACGGCTCACCCTGCCCCGTCCTGGCCGACCACTTCACCGCCTGCACGGCAGTTGGTGAGTTGCTCGCGATCTTCTCGGCGATCTGCCTGGCCGCGTCCATGAGGCTGACCTGGGGGTGGATCTCGTTGACCATCCCCAACCGGTGAGCCTCTTGGGCTGTGATCGGATCGCCGGTCAAGAGCATCTGCATAGCCTTTCCGGGCGGCAGAAGCCGCGGCAGCAGCGCGGGCGAGCCGCCGCCCGCGGCGAGCCCGATCATTGCCTCCGGTTGACCGAACGTCGCATTCTCGGAGGCGATGATGAAGTCGGTGCTCTGGGCCAGCTCGGAGCCACCCCCGTACGCAACCCCGTTCACGGCAGCGAAGATCGGTTTCCGTAGCTGGCGCACGGTGTAGAGGGTTCGGTCGAAGTCTTGACGCTGCCGCAACCAGCCTTCCTTGGTCATAGTTCGGCGTTGCCGCAGGTCACTGCCGACCGAAAAGGCTCGTCCGCCCGCTCCGGTCAGGATCGCCACCCGGACCTCGATCCGAACGGCGATCGTCTCGAGGATCTCGGTCAGCAGCGCCCCCATCTCGGTTGTGATGGCGTTATCCGCCGCCGGGCGATTGAGCGTGATAATCGCGATCCGCCCATCGTGGACGTACTCGACGACCACAGGCTGATCCGGCTCCGGCAGGCCCGCAGCCGGGGGTCCGAAACCGAGAGCCGCCCATCGGTCAGCGCCTGTTGGCTGTACGGTCACTTTGACTGCCTCCTCATGCAATGGGTCGATTACGTCTGGAGCCCGGCGAGCCAGTTGAGGGCCCGAAGCCCCGGAACGAAGCAGTACTCACCGCCACGTGTGACCACAAACGACGGGATGCCCCGCAGCCGGCGGCGGATGGGCCTCTGTGGAATGGTGAACCGGCCGCTGCCACCGGCCGAGCCGACCAGAGGGTCCCTCTCCTCCGGTGCGCCAATGAAGACGCCATCGTTGAGCCACTGCGTCTTCACGAACTCGAACTGACGGTCCAGGTGGGTGCCGGCGAAGACAAAGACGATCCCACGATCAAGCCCGTCGTCCTCCAGGACCCCTTCGGGTAGCGGCGGTCCGTAGCTGGTGCCGCGCCGAATCATCCGATGGAGACGCACGTTGACGCTCCCGTCCCCGTCCAACGAGTCTCGCGGGTTGGCGCGACGCGCGTGGGCGCCGGCCGGACATCTGAATCCGCCCAGGTCGTCAGCGTACTGAAATCGGTTGTTTCGTTTCGGGTCGGTCCCAAAATCGAGGTCATCGCGATCTGGGCAGAGCGCCAGCGGGGCGCCGCTCTGCCAACGGCCCACCATCTTGGCCCCCAGCAACGCCTCCTCTTGCCGGTTCGCGGCATTGGCCCGCAGATATTGACGATAGGCAGCCACCCGCGTGTGGAGTTTCCGAAAGGCCATGTACGTCCCGTTCCGGCCGAGTATCTCCGGCGACGGCTGCGGCGGGAGGGCTCCTGTCTCGTCCAAGTAGCCGAGGATGAACTCACCGGCCTTGATGGGGGGTTCCATCGGATTGGTGCCAGGCATGCCGCTGCCCTCTATGGCCGGCTGCCCGATCCCGTCCTTGAACCCGAACGAGGTGCGACCGGTGGGGAGCTGGTAGCAGTCCTGCCGCCAAATCACTTCAACTCCTCGCAGCTCCTGATAGGTGGCGCGGGCCCTCTCCAGGGACGCCGACAATCGGGCGGCGTCGGGCGCGAGGACAGCCAGAGCCACGTGTACATCAGGGCTTCCCAGGGGACTCTCCCAGGCCGCCGGGCTGCTCTCTCCCACGTCACCCAGCTCGGCGGCCCGGGCCGCCATGCCTTGGCGGAACTCGGGAGCGAAGCTGTCCAGCGAGGCCGGTGGGACGCCTAGGGCCCGGAGGCCCTGATAGGTGAACGCCACCGTGACCGACGTGTCCCGTGCCGCGTCAAGCGAGCGACGAGCCGCGCCAACCAGCGGACGGAGTCGTCGCAACAACTCGCGTCCGGCCTGCCGGTCGTCGATGCGGACCAGCAGGTACGTCGCCGTATACGGGGACGGGCGCTGGTGAAGCGCCCCGAACTGGATATCGTCGAGCTCGAGGTCGACGGTTGCGTTCGAAACGCTCATCTATCCCTCCGCCCTCACTGGTGTCCGGGAGGTCCGGGAGGATCCCGATTCGGAGCGGCTAAGTAGGGAAAGATGGCCGTCGCACGCGCAGAAGCCTGGTCCACGCCGTCGCGGATTCGGGGACCGTTCCCCCCGTTCACCCACAGCGTAAACAGCGTGTCCATCACGTCGTCGTTGAGGGTTCTGCCCCCGCAGGTCTGATGTGCGCGGCCCTCTCGGCCGACCAGTTCGATCTCCAGAAAGGAGCCGCTTTCGACGTAGGGTCGGGACAGATCCACAGCCAGGAAATCTGCCAACACCAGCTCTGTCAAAGGATGGGCGCCGTTCTCCTGATCCGGCCAGTCCACTTTCCCGTCGAGGCCATCCCAGAACCGCAGATTGGCGTTCAGCCGGGCTCGGTAAGCCCCCTGATAGGTCTCGCCCAGGCTAAAGGCGTCTTCGGAGTTGTACAGGTCACGGATCTCCAAGTCCCGATTCACCAGATCGAACTGTTTGGGGGCCAGAAGCAAGTTCTTCACCTCAGGCCGGCCGGTCCGCTCCATGCGAACCGTCAGCCTTCCCCGGGTGAGCGTTTCACCTATCACCCCTACCAGTCCAATGCCTCCGAGGAACCTGGCGCAGTCGAGCTCGACAACGATGCTGAGAACGTTCTTGCCGTCCAGGAAAATCGAGCTTCGGTCCTGGAAGGCGAGCAGACCGGTCTCGATGGTCTTGATGGCAGCGGGGGCGTCCATGATGAACGGATCCCAGCGAGCCCCGGCGAAGGCCCGCACCCCTAGGGCTTCACCGTCTTCGCCCACCCGAAATGAGACCGTCTCGCCCGTCGGGAGGCAACACGCCCCATCCTGGACGAACCGTCCCCCGACCCCAGTCGGCGTGGGCGCCGCAAACTCGCAGTCGACCACGAACTCGTCGTCGCTGAGAGCAAACGGAACGACAGCGTCGCTACCGACGATGGTCAATGGACGGATCCTGAACCGGTAGATCAGCGCGTCGGAGAACGCGTCGCTCGGCTGGGTGAAAGGCAACGTGTTCAGCACCAGCGACAAATGACCGGGACGCTCGGGGCTGGCGAAGGCGTAGAGATCCGTAATGTCCGCTGCGGGCGCGGCCAAGGCCCGTGGCCCAGATATGTGATCCGACACGTTGCTGGCTTTCTACCTTGCTCCCGGCTCGCCGATCCGGGTCTCTAGTCCGCCGCTTCGTCCAGCAGTGGCTTCAAGGCCGGGTGTTGCAGTGGTTCCGCCGCGTCAGGATTGTCGAGCACCTGCTGGAACGCCCGATTAACCCGCTCGGCCTTGCGGATCTCCTTCACCGTTCCGGGGTAGTTGCGGGCGTAAGCGGTCGCCGTGACCTGCGCAGCGAGGATGAAGCCCTTCAAGGTCGCGACATCGGGAGCCCCGTCATATCCCTCTACGTGCCGGAACACGGCATCGAAGAGGGCCAGCGGCTTCGAGGCGAAGTCCTCCATATAGGCATCCCAGGTTCCGTCGAAACTCGTGGCGAAGAGCAGCCGGGTGTCGCCATCGAACATCACGAACCTGGCCTCATGGATGGTTGCAACAGGCAGGTCGTAGTCACCCGGCCGGTAGCCCGGGGAGTCGTTCAACGCCTGCAGCGCCTGGCGCAGATCGTCCTGATGACCCGGCTTCACCCGGAAGAACAGGCTGAACTCGCTGGTCGAGCCCACCCGTAGGCCCGGGCCTCGTGTCTCGGCAGTCGGTTCTTGCACTTGGATGATCCTCGTCTCTCAGTCAACACGATGTTTGTTTGTGGCCGGCGGGTGGGCAAAAGCACATGCCGCCCGCTCCTCCCCGCCCGATGACACAATCCGGCTCGTTCCAACCCAGCTTAGGGCGATCATCTCGCCGATGCGACTCCGTAGTTGGGTCCCGAGCTCTATCTCAAGCACCCCTCCCCGCATCGAGGGTTACCTATTACAGGTCAGACGCGGATCGGTGACATTGGGCATCCTGATCTTGTATCCCGAGACCGTTCCCGTCATGGTGGGTTGGGGACATACGAAATACGCCCCCGGACTGGTCCACCACCATGTCGGGTCCGGGAGCGTTTTTCGGTGACCCGACTGCGCGCAGGATCAATATTTGCGGGACCACTTCGCTGATGCGGGAGAGATACCATGCGCCAATGGCTATCGTCCATGGGACTCTTGCCCGACCGCTCGACGACGTCGCCATAGCGACGCGCCAGGTTGCGGCTCAACAGGGGTACTTGCTCTCCGAAGGAGAGAGCGTTCTGGGCGTTCTTATGTTCAAAAAGGGTGTCACCTTCTTCTCCTGGGGCTCACAGTTGAAGGTCAGCCTCGACGCGACATCTGCCTCCTCGACCTCTCTCACCATCACGACCGGGGAGACGTTTGCCATTACCGATTTGGGCCGTGGTAAGCGAGCAGCGAATCGCCTGCTGGCTGCTCTGGGGGCAGACCAGCACTAGGAGGACGTGTCAGTTCCGGGGCGTCAGTCGTCAGCGCGTCTGGCCGCTCCGACCCAGACTTCCCGGAGCCAGCCGCCAGTTTGGCTCGAAGGGCGGAACTGGTGACGCGAAACACCCCCGGACCGTAGAGAAAAGTCCGGGGGCGTTCACCCGCCAACCTTCAGGGGGGTGAAGGGGCGACCCGCTCCACCGTATGGGCCGGCCATGAAGGCCCAGACGCTTTTGGCTTTGCGATCGCGTTAAGTTCTGGCCGTCAGACGTACTCGTCGGATTCAGCCCGGTCGAGGTCCGTGTCGTATATCGCGGGTCAGTTCGGATGCATGAGGAAGTTGGGGCCGGGCACGGAACGGACCGGGGGCAAATTCACACACCAGTCCTTGACCCAAACCAACCCCCTACGGACGCGGTGCCGATGGTGAATGTATGCGTCATGGATTCGTAATAATCGTCGTGTTACGAACAATGTAGGGAATGGCGAAAAGTCAGGACTTCGCCCTTAAGGCAATAAGCCGCCTAGCCTCAACTAGCGCCCCGGCGTGTGCCTCACAGCTCCAGACGGGCTTCCAGCCGGCCGTGTACCGGTGGCGTCCTCTCCAGGCTACGGGCTCCATGCAGTGCCCTGCTTGGCCTGAAGGGTTGTCGTACACGAAGCGCCAGCACCGGCCCTCCTGGGCGAAGACCCCCGGCGCCACGGTGCCCACGATCCCGAGCTGGTCGACGCCGGAGTAGATCGAGTAGATGGACACCGGGGGAGGGTAGCGGGGCGATGTCCACCATTAAGATTAGGCGAACTCGTCCCAGCTCAATCCAAGTACGGACAGATATCATCTCCGGTGAGCCAGGGGGGAAGGAAAAGGATACCTAAAGGGGAGGAAACGTGGAAGAAAAAGGTGGGGGCTGGTTGATCTTTGCAGCCATCGCGCTTGGAGTTGCTGGCATCATGCGCATCTTCGACGCCATCTGGGCGTTCCGCTATCACGGGGTAGTGCCGCAGAACCTTGAAGATGCGATCTTCGGCCACAGCCTCAAGACGTATGGCTGGGTCTACCTAGTGGTGGGAATCGTCGTCATCTTGTGTGCTGGGGGCGTCCTTGTCCGGTCACAGATCAGCCGATGGATCGGGATCTTCGCCGGAGCGGTCATGGCCATCAGCGCCATCTGGTGGATGCCCTACTACCCGATCTGGTCTCTCACCTACATCGGGATCGGCGTCCTCGTTATCTACAGCCTTGCCGTCTACGGCGGGCGCGAGGTCACGGCATAGGCACACCGAGTCACGGTGAAGGAGGATGGCCATGGCCTTGGAGACCATTCCGCCCAGTGTTCATGCAGAGCAGCCGGCAAACGCTCCGCACTCGTTCCTCTTGGCGAAAGGGCGCTGCTTGCGAATAGTCAAGTCGGAACAGTTCGGCACCGTCTATTGCGGAAGGCCGGTGACGTGGAAGGGCCAGTGGCGTGACGTGAAGGGCGAGGTCTGGATGGTCGAGGCCTGCGAACGGCACCGGCCCGACGCTGAAAACGAGCCGCCGTTGACGCCAGCGGCTTAGCCGGGACCTCGGCGACGGAGCGGGTACAGCAAAGACGCGCAACAGAAAGGGAGTTTTCTATGCGGCGATACCTAGTGGTAGTCGATCACACCCTCGGGGGAACGGGATTGACGTGGGCAGTTCGCGAGCACGCCCAGGAAGAGGGCGACATTCAGGTGGATGTTATCGTCCCAGCCGAGCAATCCGAAACCGACGCAGCTCAGGGGCGTCTCGAAATGGAGCTGCAGAAGCTAGGAGCGGAGGGAATCGCGGCAAGTGGCAGTGTCGTCCAAACCGATCCCTATGAGGGAATAGGCGACGCCGCAGGACGTCAACACTACGACGGCATAATTATCGCGACCCATCCCTCGACTGTTTCACGATGGATGCACCTTGACCTTCCTCGGCGAGTGGAGCGAGAACTCCAGATACCAGTGGAATGGATCGACGCTCACACTGATGATCCTTCGGAAGAAGCCGAGATCCATATCGAATTGCCGCGAGCAGCTTTCGAGGGCCCGGCCCCTCTGACATAACAGCGATACGGACAGCTCGAGTAGCGCGCCCACGATCACCGTCTGGTGAACCCGACCGACCCGACCGACCCGACCGACCCGACCGCCACTGAGGACTGGGACCAGGCGCCGGTGAACGTGACGATCACCACGAGCACGGTCGCCAACGTCGGCCGTCCCAAAAGCTCTCCTTGGGCCAAGGCGTGAGAAACGGCAAGGGTTGACCGATGTGGCTCGGTAGGCGCTCCGAGTGGCCGCCGCCCTATGGAAGGATGAGACCGTGGCCGAGTTGTTTCACGTAGGGCTCACCGTGACCGAACTGGACCAGTCGCTGGCGTTCTACCGCGACGTCGTCGGCCTGGAGGTGCTGAGCACGGTGGATGTGGACTCCGAAGGTTTCCGTCGGCTCACCGCCAACCCCGACGCCACCTTGCGGACGTCGCTCCTGGCGGGCGGCTCGTTCCAGCTCCAGCTGGTGGAGTACCGATCGGGAGGGGGTGCCCGGTTGGGGCTGGACCATCGCTACGCCGGCGCACCCCACCTCTCGTTCTGGGTCGAAGGGCTGGACGGGCTTCGGGACCGTCTCCTCGGCGCTGGCCTGACGGTCACCTCCGAGGTCGAGTCTGTCGTGCCCGGCATCCGCAGCTTCTACGTTTCGGACCCCGACGGCGTGCCGGTGGAGTTCATCGAGCGCTCGTCAGACATGCCGCCGCCGTAGGGTGCGGCACCGTGCGTGAACACAGATCCGTTGGCCGATGCGACTCAGTACAGATCGTCGCGACCCGCCGGAAGCCGTCCCATAGTTCACACCCGCCGTTGGGCCCAACGACGAATTTGGACGCGGTATTTGGCCTCCTCGGCGGGGCCCTGTCATTGGGCTCCCAACGGGACCCCAATGACAGGGCCACCTGCGAAACAATGGAGGACCGCCTGAGCGAGGCCGGATGCGATCCGACCTCGCTTCAGTTCGTGACCCGGCTGCGATCGTGCCATGCTTTAGGCATGGTGACCCGGTCGCCCGAGGAGCGTAAGACGGATGCCCTGGCGAAGTTGACGGCCGTCAAGGCCAACGTGTGGGTCGCGTCCGCTTCACCCACAGGTGCCGTCCACCTCGTGCCGGTTAGCCATACCTGGAACGGCAAGCAGATCGTTCTGGCCACGGAGCCGGAGTCGCGGACGGTGACCAACGTCACCGCCAACCCGCGAGTCCGCCTCGCCTTGGGCGACACACGAGACGTAGTCATGATCGATGCCGTCCTCGCCGAAACCGTCACCAAATCCAAGGCCTCCGCAGCGCTGGCCGAGGGGTATGCCGCCCAAGCGGGCTGGGATCCCCGGACCGACGGCGGCGACTACGTCTACCTGGTCTTTGGACCCGAGCGCATCCAGGTCTGGCGGGAGGCCGAGGACCTGGCCGGGCGTACCGTCATGCGCAACGGTGCCTGGGTGGCCTGAGTCGATGGGCCGGGCCTCCCAATTCACTTGATGACAAGCGGTCCTCCGACACCAGGGTTGGGCTGGGATGTCGTAGCCCCCCGCGCTCGGTCCTACTCGGCTCTCAGCACTGCGGCCGTTGGGGTCCGTGCCGCGATTCGACCCGGGATTGCCGCCACGACGTTGGCGAAGATCAGAGCACCGAGGGCGACGAGAACCACGGACACGACCGGCACAGTGGGGTCGGGTACCGCGTTGATGTTGCGGGCGAACAGCGTCCACAGCTGGCGCCCGATGACAATCCCGAGCGGAACGCCGACGATGACGCCGACGACGGCCGTCACCGTCGATTGCCACGCGACCACGGAGGCCAGCTGTCGCGGGGTGAAACCGAGAGCTTTCAACAGAGCCAGGTCCCGCCGGCGGTGCCGGACTGATGCCACCAAGGTGAGCGCGAGTGCCACGATCGCCCCGACTGCGAGCCCCACCGCCAGGATTACCGGTGTGGAGCCAATGCTGCGGTAGTTCACGATCTGGACCGGACGCTGCACGCCGAGCACGGTGACGTTGTTGCCGGTGGCATTGGGGTCGGCGGCAAGCACCTTGTTCGCCGCCTCGGCGATCCGCTGCACGCTGGCCCGGCCGGCCGCGGGGCTGACACCGCTGCGCAACCGCACGAAGACCAGGGCAGGGCCATTGAGGACCGGGTCAGGGCTGTTGATCGCCCGGTTGAACGCGGCCGGAATGATCGCCGTGGAAATCAGGGCCCCGGTGCCCATGGAGGTGTGGTCGGCAACGAAACTGGAGTAGCCCACCGCGGGAAATGTGGCGGTGCCAACGATCCGCAGCGCGATCGAAGGGATGTAGATGGGGGCATCCTTGGGGGTCCCGACACTCACCATCACTGTCTCGCCTACATGCTTGTGGAGCAGGGCCAACGTGGCCGCTCCCAACACGATCTGGTCCTTGGCCTCCAGATCGTGCCCCGACAGGATCGGCGGAGCCACCTTGGGGTGAAGGCTGCTGATCAAGACGGGGACGGTCTGGTTGTCGATCTCGGCGTTGGTGTAGGCCACTCCGGTCCACGCGCCGATGTCGGGGTCATGGTCGAGCAGCTCCAAGGCTTGGGGCGGGACGTCGTCGCTCGGGTTAAGCATGTAGTTCCAGTTCCACCCATACAACGCTGGAGTCGATACCAGGGTGTGCAAACCGCTGGCGAAGGTCAGCGTGCCGACCAGCAAGGCGACGGCCAGGATGGTTCCCAGCAATGCCGAGCGAACGGGCACTGCGGTTCGGCCTCGCCCTGGCTCCAGGGCGAACCGCACTCCCACCGTACCGGCGACGGGCATACCGGTAGCTTCGGCGCCGCGGCCGGCTACCGAGCGACGAGTGACAGGTTGCCGCATCTGAGAGAGGCGGCCGGGCGCTCCTCGATAGGCGAGCGCAACCGACGCGGACCCGAGGCCGACCACGAGCACCCCGAGCCCTACGCCGAGCACCGTCCAGTCGAAGGCAATGCCCGGGTCGGGGTAGACCGTGCGCACCGGCCCGAGAGGAGCGAGGGGGGAGAGTCCCACCGCCACCACCGCGGCCAGGAACGAGCCGAGGACAACGGCGCCCAGTACACCGATCAGCCCATCGCCCGCGGATTCCACCGGGGCCGCTCCGAGCGCCCGCAGCACCCGCCGGTCTTCGTCGCCCCACCGCAACTGACGGGAAATGGCCTGTACGCCCAAGACCAAGGCGACGAGGGCGGCGATGGCACCGAATGCGCCCAGGGCGACCGACTCGGGCTTGATCGCCAGTTCCACCTCGGTCACGACACGGGAGGTGACGTGGAAGTTGTACGTCATGTGTGGCGGGACTATCCGGATGATCTCCTGCTCCACCGCAGGAACATCATGGCTGCCATGGTCGAGTTGGATTCCGTATCCTTCGGACGCAGCCGCTGTCGGCGAGAGGGCGACGGCCTCTCGAATGAGCGCTGGAGTGACCACCGTGAAGCCGTAGGCCTGGTCGATGTCATCTTGGACCACTTGGTTGTCGAGGGTGACTATCCCCACCAACGTGGCGTTCACCCGAAGGGCCGGGGGTACGCGGGGCGTGCCGAACCCCGGCAGGTTCATCTGCGCGGGGAGGTAGAACCCCAGGGGAACCACATGGCCGACATGGACGCCGAGCAGACGGGCGGCGCTGGCGGTCATCATGATCTCATTCGCCCGCTGCGGGTCGGCCAACCGCCCATCGGTGGCCGTGAGCCGGTCCTGCGTGAAGAGCTCCCCATCGAGGCTGCTCACCGTGACCACAAGTTGGATTGTGTTGAACCTCGGGGCGCCATCGGCAGTGAGGGGTACGAACGTCGGTGTGAGGAGGCTCTTCACCCGTTTCACTCCGGGCAGATGTGCGATCTTGGCTCTCAGCGGCGGACCTGGACCGCCGTCGGTGGCGGGGTTGTACACCGCCAGGTTCAGATTCGACGGGTTGGTCCCGGCCAGGAAGGTCGTATACGACGACTGCGTCCGCCGGGCGCCGGCGATCGAGGCCATGGCCAGGCCACCCACCAGGCCGATGAGGAGGACGAGAGAGAGGTATCCAGGCCACCGGCGATGAAAAGTGGCACGGAACCGGTACCAGGCAAGGGTCACACCGTGCTCACACGACCCGAGTTCTCGACATTCCCGCCCGCGCCATCGCATCCAAGTGTCGTGCACGCTCGAGCAGTCGCCAAGGGAGGCAGCATCCGGAACATATTCGTGCCAGCACCCTGACTTGGGGGCAGAAGTTGCTGAGCCGCTCCGGGCTCCGCAGTCACCGTTTTTCGTTCCTGGTTCGCCACCGGCGCTACGACCTGGACTTTAGGCTTGCGCGGAGCCTTGAGCGTCACCTGGCCTCGGAGCAGCGCCGGTGTACTCAGGGACCAATCAATCCTCCGACACGCGAATTTCAGTGCACGCGGGACGTGCCTCGACGTCGATGGAGGCCTCGTCGGGGTTGTGCGTGATGCGCAGGCCCATGGTCTGGCCGAAGAAAACTGCCCGCTGCTCGGGGGCCGCCCGGGCACGCGCCCGGCCTGGGCTGACAAACTGGGTGTGTCCCGCGGCTGACGCCAGGCGCTGAGACCCGCACCTGACTGGCGGTCACCTGGTGCTGAATCCCGGTTACTCAACCGTGATCCGGGTACACCGGACAAGGTGAGACGATCTGTCAAGAGACCTCCCATCGTGGTCGCCGCCGTAGGACTCGCTACTGAGCCTCGCCGCGTGCAGTAATCCGACACCGACGCACCAGCCGAACAACAATGGCGCGAACGTCGGCCAAGGCCCCAAGTCGCCCGGAGGTAATGACGGGGCGCCTTGAGCTGACCTAGACGAGGATCGCTATCAGCGTGCGACCACCGCCGCGAACGAGAGTGCGCTCGCGAACAACCTGACCGGGACCACGCCTGAGATCGTTGTTACTCGGCTGTTCGCCCAGGGCCGTCGGCGTCCGGGCGGCATCGCGGCCGGGAATCGCGGCTACGAGGTCGGCCAACACGAGCGTTCCCACCGCAACCAGGGCGAAGGTTCCGGTTTGGAAGTATGAACATCGTAGAAGTGGGTACGAACGGCGTATGGCCGAAACTGATGGCGAGTCTGGCGACCGCGGGGCAACCGCCTCCGCTGGCGAGACCGGGATGGCGGCGGACGCTACAGAGTCGGCGTCCATGCATGCGAGGGGGGCAGAGGTTGTGGTTGGTGAGATTCCCGACGCCCAAGACGTGACGCGCATGCTTTGGACGGTTAGATGCACATTCTCACCCCACGGCCTTTTAGGGACCTATCCTGACCATGAGACGGCCGAAGCGGCAAAGGAACAACATCTCTTGTATGTACACCACGCCTAGCGCACCGTCGATGAATGACGAGACGACGTCTCCGCCGCTTTAATCCTCAAGTGCCACGGCGCGACGCCCGCGACGCCCGGTGGTGGGCCGCCCCGGGCCTCGTCGGCGAGGTGGCCTTCACCGATTGGACGGACGACAGTCGGCTCCGGCATCCCACCTCGCGGGGCTCGCTGCCGGACAGGTCGCCCGACGAAGTCCTTCGGGAGAGCTGAGCCACGATGCCTGCACGCTCGCAGCCGAAGGCGGCAAACACTACCTCAGCGGCCACCCTCGACCAGGTTGCCGACGAGCTCTACGGACTGGCGCCCGAGGAGTTCACGGCGGCCAGGACGGCCCGTCAGAAGGAAGCCCGCCAGGTTGGTGACCGGGAATTGGCGGCGGCTATCAGCCACCTGGCCAAGCCGACGGTTGCCGCATGGCTGGCCAACCAGCTCGCCCGGGAACGGCGAGACGAGCTACAGGCGCTGCCGGAGCTGGGCGCAGGCTTGCGCCAAGCCACCGAGCGGCTGGCCGGCGACGAGCTGCGCCAGCTGTCCCGCCAGCAGCACGAATTGGTCTACTCCCTGGTAGAGCAGGCCAGGCAGCTGGCCCGGGCGAGCGGCCATCCGGTGAGCGAAGCCACGACCCGGGGCCTGGAGGACACCCTGTACGCCGCTCTGGCTGACGAGCACGCCGCCGAGCAGCTCCTCGCCGGACGGCTTACCGAGCCTCTGGAGCGCAGTGGATTCGGCGACTGGCCTGCCACCGATGCGCAAGCCCAAATCCACGTGACCCCAGCACCGGCATCGCAACGACGGGAGCCGCGTCGTGACGAGGAACTGCGCCGGGCCGAACGAGACCTTGCCGACGCAGAACAGGCCCTGACCGACGCCACGAAGACCCGGGACGAGGCCCAGACACAAGCAGCTGAAGCCGACCAGGCCGCCATGGCCGCAGACGAAGATCTCGAAGAACTGCGCCGGCAGCTCGATGAGGCCGGCGCCGCCGCTTCTGAGGCAGACCGGCGTCGCCGAGAGCTGGCCAAGACGATGCAGCGGGCCGAACGTGCCCTCAGCGAGGCGGAACGTCGACGGGCCGATGCTCAGGAGCGCCGCGACCGCCAGGTCGACCCCGAATCTCCAATCAGGAGAGGCGCTGAATGATCTTCAACCTGGGTAATGGTGACCCAGGAGAAAGGTTGGTGATGTGTGGCACGGGCAGTGTGGTCCGGAGTGGTCAGTTTCGGTTTGGTGAGCGTACCGGTCGGGCTGTTCACGGCGACTGAGGAGCACGAGCCGTCGTTCCACCAGTTCGCCGAGGGCGGCACGGACCGTATCCGCTACAAGCGGGTCAACGAGCGGACCGGTGACGAGGTCGACTACGACGAGATCGTAAAGGGCGTCGACGTGGGTGGCGGAACGTACGTCATGGTGACCGATGAGGAGCTGGACCAGGTGGCGCCCGGCCGGTCCCGGGCTCTGGAGATCACTAGTTTCGCCGACCTCGACGACATCGACCCCATCTACTTCAACAAGGCCTACTTCTTGGCCCCCGCCGGGCCGGAGGCCAAGAAGACCTACGCCCTGTTGCGTGACGCCATGGCCAAGGCCAACCGAGCCGGCATCGCCACCTTGGTCATGCATGGCAAGCAGCATCTAGCTGCAATCCGCGCCTCGGGCAACACCCTCGTGTTGGAGACGCTCTTCTTCGACGACGAGGTCCGGGACCCGAAGAAGATGCTCCAAAACCTGCCCGGCAAGACCAGCTTCAGCAACGGGGAGCTCGCCATGGCCACCCAGTTGATCACGTCCATGGCCGAACCCTGGAAGCCCGACCGCTACCGCGACACCTACACCGACCGGGTCAATGACCTGATCGAGGCGAAACGCCGAGGCCACGAGGTCCAGCAAGCCGGCGAGCCGCCCGAGGCCACCAACGTCATCGATCTGCTCGAAGCGCTGCGCCGATCGGTCGACTCGGCCCGGAAACCCCGTCGAGCCACGAACAAGGCCAGCCAGACCGGTCAAGGCCGTGCGTCGCAGCGCCTGGCCAAGAAGGCGCCGGCGAATAACCAAACTGCCACGGCGGCCAATAGGGCTCCCGCCAAGAATGTCGCGGCGAAAAAGACCAGCGCCAGCAAGCCCACCACCAGGAAATCCACCGCCAACGTCAAGCGAAGCGCCCGAAAGGCCTCATGACCGCGCCGTCTTCTCGGTGGCCGAATGCCCGCGATGGACGCGAGGATGCCCGATGGCGGAGCAACCATGGCTAAGGGGGGTTCTCGGACGGCGAAGGCCGACCGGCTCGCCCCCTACCGCGCAAAGCGCGACTTTTCGAAGACCCGGGAGCCAGCTGGCCGAACCAAAGGCGGCGCCAAGGCAAAGCCGGCGGACTCACACGACGGTTCCTCGTCGGCCCGGTTCGTGGTGCAGCGCCACCGCGCTCGGCGACTGCACTACGACTTCCGCCTGGAGATCGGCGGCGTTCTCGTCAGCTGGGCCGTGCCGAAGGGTCCGACCTTGGATCCCTCGGTGCGCCGGGCGGCCTTCCACGTCGAGGACCATCCGCTGGACTACATCGACTTCGAGGGCGTGATCCCGGCCGGCCAGTACGGCGGCGGGGACGTGATCGTGTGGGACGCCGGCACCTGGGAACCCCACGAGACGAGCGACCCCCGGGCCGCGGTAGCGACCGGCGAGTTGCACATCGACCTCCACGGCGAGAAGCTTCAAGGGCGCTTCGTGCTGGTACGCACCAAGACAGACTCCTCGGGCAAGGAGGAGTGGCTGCTGTTGCACAAGCACGACGACGACGCCGTGGACGGGTGGAGCGCCGAGGATTACCCGCACTCGGTGCTGTCGGGACGCACGAACGACGAGGTGAAGGCCGACCCGGACCGCCTGTGGCGCTCCGATCTGCCCGCCACCCGGGCCGCCGTGCTCCTCAAGCCCGACCGCGTCAGGGCCGCCAGTACGGAAGAGCTGGCCGCCCTCGATGGGCTCGGTTCGTTGGGCTCGTGGTCGGTATTCGGGCGCGAGCTGCGGGTCACCAACCTGGACAAGGTGCTATTCCCCGCCCGGACCGGTGAGGAGCCGGTGACCAAGCGTGAGCTCCTGCGCTACACCGCACACATCGCCCCGACCGTGCTGCCGTACCTGCGGGGCCGGGCTCTCAACATGCACCGCTACCCGGGCGGGGCGAGGACCAAGGGGTTCTGGCACAAAGAGCTTCCCCATCACGCGCCTGACTGGGTGCCGCGTTGGGACAACCCCGAGGCCGACCCCGGCGAGACCCGCACCTACCTGGTGGTGGACGAGCCCGCTGCGCTCGTATGGGCGGCAAACTTCGGCGCGTTGGAGTGGCACGCCTGGACGTCGTTGGTCGACCAACCTGACCAGCCGACCTATGCGCTGATCGACCTTGACCCCGGCGAGCACACCAGCTGGGAGGATCTGCTGGTCCTGGCCCGCCTGCACCGCACTGCTCTCGAACACCTGGGCGTCCGGGCCGGCATCAAGGTCACCGGCCAACGGGGAATCCAGATCTGGATCCCGATCGCCCCCGGGCCCTCCTTCGATGACACTCGGGCCTGGGTCGAGCAGCTGTCCAAGGCCGTCGGCGCCGTCGTACCCGAACTAGTCAGCTGGAAATGGCAGGTTCACCACCGGGGCGGCCTGGCCCGGCTCGACTACACCCAGAACGCCATCAACAAGACGCTCGTCGCTCCCTACAGTCCCCGTGCCGCTGCCGGTGCCCCCGTCTCGGCCCCGATCGAGTGGGACGAGCTCGACGACCCGAAGCTGTCACCGGACGGCTTCACCATCCGCTCGGTGGTGCCACGTGTGGCCGAGCGGGGCGATCTGTTCACCACCGTCCTGCGTCACGACCAACAGCTGCCCACCTTGCACTGAGCCGGAGGCGCCTCAATCTAAAACATGCGGGACGACAACAACTGGGCCGTCATGCGGCGCGCTCTGTGAGTTTCTGCCTCGCTGGTGCTCCGGCTGCTGCTGGCAGTTTGGATCACGGTTATCGTCGTTGTGCTCTGCGCCACGGGCCACTGGTTGGACTGGACGCCAACCCGGTCGTGCGCGGCCGCGTCGACGACTCGTTCCTCACTAACTCGGTCGAAAGCAGTGTCGACGGTGCGTTCTACCGCCAAGACACTCTGACCGTACTTTCCGGGCGGCTGCCCCGTCCGGCCGCGCCCAACGAGATGGCGCTGAGCCCGGGCATTGCCAGGCTCTTCGGCGTCGGTGTGGGCGGCACCGTCCACTATCAGCTCTACGACGCGACGGCGGAGACCCAGAAGGTCATCGGTTCGGCTTCGTTCCGGATCACAGGGATCGTGGAGGCCCCGCCGGCCCTCGTCGACCAGTTCGATGAGCAGGACGGCGCCTTTTTGTCCCGGGCGGCCACAGCCCGGTTCGGGCGGGAGATCTCCTTCTCATGGGTGGGGCTCCGACTGCACGGGGGCAGTGCGGGCCTGCAGTCCCTCCAAACCTCCCTCGCCCACCTGGCCACCAAGGTCGGCCAAGGTTACGAATTCAACGTCCGAAGGCTGGACACAGTGCACCGCCAGGTTCAGGACGCCATCCGTCCGCAGACCGTCGCCCTGGCGGTGTTCGGCGGACTGGCGGCCTTGGCCCTCTTGATATTGGTCACTCAGAGCCTGGCCCAATGGCTCCAACGCTCGGCCGGGTCTCTGCGCACCCTCCGGGCGTTCGGCCTCTCCCGCCGCGATGCCGCGACGACCGGCGCCCTGGGCCCCGCCCTCGCCGTCGGGATGGGGGTGGTGCTGGCCGTGGTGGGCGCGTTCGCCCTCTCACCGCTAGCCCCCCTCGAGCCGGTACGACAGTTCGACCCTCAGCAGGGCGCCCAGTTCGACTCCACGGTTCTGGTGGGGGGCGCATTGATCCTGGGACTGATCCTCCTGGGTCTCTTGGCCGTGATGGCCTGGCGCCGGGCCCAGGCCCGTGTCGATGCGGGAATCCCATCCCCCTCGGGAGTCGCCCAGGCCGCCGACGCCGCCGGCCTGCCGCGGGTGGTCGCCCTCGGCATCCGCTTCGCCCTGGAGCCTCCGGCCGGCGTCCGCAAGTCAGCGGTGCGGGCCAACCTGGTCGGGACTGTGACCGCCGTCCTCGCAGTGGTCACGGCGGCCGTCTTCGGGGCCAGCCTCGACGGGTTGATCTCCCACCCAAATCGCTATGGATGGAACTGGGACGTCCTCATCCAGAACCAAGGGGGCTACGGCAGCTTCTTGACCTCCGCAAATCCGGCCACATTCCACGGCGGCGACGGGGATCTCGATCGGCTGATCGACTCTCAGCACGGCGTGACGGGATGGTCCACATTCGGCTTCACCCAGCTCCTCATCGATGGTCGAACCGTGCCCGTGCTCGGACTGACCACCCTCCGCGGTTCCGTTGAGCCGCCCACGGTGAGCGGGAGTCCCCTCGCCGCGTCCACGCGGTACCGACTCGGGACGCGTCCGGAAAAGGTGTCCAACCAGATCGAATTAGGAGCGGTGACCCTGCGCCAGCTAGGCAAGCGTGTGGGGGACAGCGTGACGGTGGGCACCGGTCGGACGACGCGTCGAGTGACCGTCGTCGGGATCGTGACACTTCCGTCCATCGGAGTGGGTCTGACCGATCACGTCGATCTGGGAACCGGAGCCATGCTCTCCGAGGCCACGCTGCTCTCCGTCGAGGGCCTGCACTCTTTCAACACGTCCACCAACGAGGCCATCTCCGCCCTTCCCTCTACCGTGGCCATCGATCTGGCCCCCGGGGTTCGGCCGCGATCTGTGGTGCAGCCCATCCTCCAGGCCGATCCCGGGGGCACGCCCGGGGGCGTGTACCAGGTGCCACGCGTTTTGGGCGCATCCATCGTCAATGCCAACCAGATGAGTGGGCAGCCGCTGGCTCTGGCCCTGGTCCTGGGTGTCGCCGCCCTGGTCTCCCTTTCAGCGGCGGTGGCGGCGAGCGCCCGACGACGACGCCGGGAGCTGGCCGTCCTCCAGGCCCTGGGCTTCACCCGAGGTCAGCTGCGCAGCATTATCGTCTGGCAGACGCTCACGCTGCTGCTGGTCGCCGTGGTCGTCGGGTTGCCGCTCGGCATCGTCGCCGGGCGCTGGACCTGGACCGGCTTCGCCACGTCGCTCGGCGTGGTGCCGGTCACCGTCGTGCCCGTGGTCTCTCTGGTCGTGGGGTTGGTGGTGTTGGTGGCCGCGGGCGCGCTCCTCACGGCGCTGCCGAGGTTCTACTCCCAGGGCCCCAGCACGGCGTCGGCGCTGCGGGCGGAGTAATCGCAGTCTCTCGATCCGCCCTCCTCCCCGACACCAGGTGCGAGCTGGGGAAACGCGGCCCGATGCGGAGCGGGGAGCGGCGCCACGGGACTGCGTGCGACCGATGGCGAGGTCAGTTGCTCAGATGCCGATGTCGTGGGGCTCAGCGTTGATCCATCCGTGAACCTGTTGCATCGCCGGGACGAGCTTCTCGTAAGGCAGGCCGGCGAGGTAGCCATCGATCAGACGCTGGTAGTTGGCGATCATCCCCTCGATTCGGTTCGACAGTCGCATGTACTCAAAACCTACGGCGTGCAACCCTTTCTGCTGGATCGGCAGGTTGGAGTAGTCCTGGGCCGGTATCGGTGGCCAACGTGGGTCGTCCGGGAGCATGGGAACCGGACGAGGCGGCGCCGGCGGCTGCTGGCCCGGCGGGTAGCGGGTGAGCGACCAGAGCTCGAAGAGGCACTCCTCGGGACCGAGCGGACGGATGCGGTAGGCCGACGAGCTCGAGTAGGTCGGCAGCAAAAAGTAGTGCGGGAAGCAGAATTCGACGCCGAGGACCATGCCGCTGTTGGTGATGAAGTTCAGGTCGGGCATGTCGATGCCCTGGCTCCTGTGCCAGTCCATCACGGCGTCGTTCAGCGTCTTGTTCCAGACTCTCACCGCCTCCGGCACGTTGTCCGGGAGCTCGAGGTTCGACAGCCCCTCGGCGATACGAACGTCCTTTTCGTGGGTCATCCCGGCCATTCCGATGCTGAGGGTCCGCATCGCGTGGATCTGCTCCTTAATGAACTGTCGCGGGTCGAACTGGCCCGCCAGACCGAGCTTCTGGCGGATCCGCGTCTCGGGGTCCTCGCTTGCGGCGTTCAGATCCATATACACGTTCCGATTACCCGTCTTCGGATAGAGCTGGGGGTGGGTCTGCATGACGTGATACCCCTCCATGAAGGCCTCCATGGCGAGCTTCCAGTTCACCGGCATGCGGCACGAGGCCCACCACTCGGGCCAGAGCCCTTCGACCTTCCACACGTCATGGAAATCGGCGTAAGCCCCGATACACTCGAGGAGCGGCGGGGCGTTGTCGTCGAGGTTGATGAACGCGCACCCGCCCCAGGTCTCGACCCGGCAGGGGACGAGGGCAATGTCCTCCGGACGGCGGTTCGACTCGTCGAAGAGGTCCGGCTGGTACAAGAAGGTGTTCGCCCCGTCGAGGCCGTAGCACCAACCGTGGAACGGGCAGATGAAGCCACTCTTTACGTTGCCATGGCCCTCTTTTACGACTTCGACGCCGCGGTGGCGGCAGGCATTGTGAAAGGCGCGTACCGTCGTGTCGTCGACGCGTACAACGATGATCGACTTGTCCAAGATCTCGTATGTTGCGTAGTCACCGGGCTTGGGGATTTCGGCGAGATAGCACGCCATCTGCCAAACCCGTGGCCAAAGCAGCTCGTTCTCCATTGCGTAGAACTCGGGGTCGTAGTAGCGCTTGGCCGGTACGCGATCGGTGCGGCTCATCGCATACGGTACGGGCAGCGCCGGCAGCTCAAGCGGAGCCCTCGAGAACTGAGGCTTCTCGTACTGAGGCTTGTCGAGGGTCGTCACTTCATCACTCCCCTGCAATCCGCCCTTGCAGACTCTGCCCGCCGCAGCGCCGAGGGCGACTCCATCTGAACTCCCCCAGCATAGACGCTATGGGCAGACTCGCCCACCCCGCCAATCCGCCTTGTCCCGGCACGATGACAAGACTATTGCTATGTACTCTGTCACCGCCTAGCTTACGTTCACAGCGTCTTGAACACACTGGGGTGCCGGGGGGTTTGACTCCATGACCAAACTGCTCGATGGCAAGATCGCCATCATCACGGGAGCCGGCCGCGGAATCGGCCGGGCGTGTGCCGCGGTCTTCGTGCGCGAGGGGGCACGGGTGGCGGTCGTGGACATCAGCGGCGCCGAGAAGGACGTTGCGTCCGAGCTGGGCGAGCAGGCCATCCCGATCCACGCTGACGTGAGCTGCGAGGACGACGTGACGGACATGGTCTTCGAGGTGGTCTCGAAGTTCGGCCGCGTTGACATCCTGGTGAACAACGCGGCGACCGTCGCGGGACGCGGTGGGGAGGCGGGATTCCTCAGCACCGAGCAGTACCTGATCCACACGCCGGTCACCTTCTTCGGTGTCCTCGTCTGCATGCAGAAGGTGGTACCGGTCATGCTCGAAAACGGTGGCGGATCCATCGTGAACGTGTCATCTGTCGGCTCCCTGAACGCCGAGGAGCTTGCGCCGGCCGTCTACGCGGCAGCCAAGGCCGGTGTCAACAGTCTCACGAAGTCCGTTGCCGTTGAATACGGCTCCCAGGGGATCCGTGCGAACGTCGTCGCCCCGGGTTTCAACCATACGGAACTGACCGAGCAGATTCCTGCGGAGAAACTGCTGGCGATGTCGCAGAAGGCGGCGATGGGTCGGGCGGGAGAGTCCAGCGAGCAGGCAGAGGTGATCGCGTTTCTCGCTTCGGATCGCGCGTCGTTCGTAACCGGAGCCGTGGTGCCCGTCGACGGCGGCTGGTCGGCTCGCCTCGCGTAACTCGAACGAAAGGACACTCACGATGCCCGTAACCGTTTTCACCGACAACCTCTCCGAGGTCGTCGCACCCGGGGTCGTCCGCTCCCGCCTCGAGCCCGGCCGTAAGGAGGGACCCGGCGGCGAGGTGCGCGATTCGCAGCAGATCGGCGGCGGCTGCTGGAGTCAGATATTCACCCTCGGCGGGCGCGAGGACCCCTGGCATTATCTGATCCCGGACATCCGCATGGCCGCTAACCAGGTCTGGCCCCTCCACTGGCACGACTGCTGGACCGCGGTGGTCCTGTTGGACGGCAGCCTCCTCATGGGGGACTGGGAGATGCACCCTGGTGACGTCCTCATCGCCGAGCCGGGTGTCGAGTACGGGCTGCTCCTGGTAGGACCACAGGGCTGCCAGCTGCTCGAGGTGTTTGCTCGCGACGTCCTGTCGCCGGGTGGGTACGGCGAGGAGTACCGGGACCACCCGACGCTGCAGTTCGTGAAGGGTCTGGCGGGCACCAACTTCGTCTCCCGCCCGCCGGCCCTGCCGGAGAACGGGGGCAGGCAGGTCGTGCCCGTCGAAGGGACTCCGGGCCTGAGCAAAGGCCGGCTCGACGGCAGCGCGTACTGGGACCTCGGTGTTCCGGATGACCCAGAGCGGGGAGCGATCTTCGATCGCAAGCTGGGCTCGGGGGCTGAGGTGTCCGCAGCGTCCGTTGCGGACTGGCGCGGTTTTCTCGTGCTCGACGGGTCGCTCACGGTGGGCGACAAGAAGTTGGGGATCGACGACCTGCTGTTGGTCGAGCCGGACGCGAAAATCCCCGCCGCAGTCGCAGGCCCGGAAGGCGCGCACCTCCTCGAGTTCGCCCGCACGGCTGCGGCCATCCTGCGATGAACAGAAGCAGAGCGCGCGGCTCAGGGACGGACAGGAACGCCGTATCCTTCGACCAGTCGCCTGAGTAGACCGATCAGCTCCTTCCGATCGGCCGGTTCGAGCGGGGCCACCACCTTTTCAAGAGCGGGCCCCGTCGCCTCGCTGCACTGTTTTAGAAGGCGCTTGCCCTTCGCCGTCAGCTGCGTTCGCACGGCCCGGCTGTTGCGTGTCGGCCGCCCGGAGACGAGGCCCTTCTTTTCTAGGGTCGCGAGCGCTACCTGGGCCGCCTGCGAGCTTATGAAGGTCTGCCTCGCGAGTTCGGCACGAGAAATACCGGGGAAGAAATCCAGGCGCTTCAGGATTGAGAGCTGCGTGGCGGTGATCCCCAGCTCACGTACGACTTCTTCGATCCAGCGCCGGGAAAGCCGGAACGCCTCACCGACGAGCCACACAATGGTTGCGCCGTCTTCTTGTTCCTCTACGCCCATGGCAACAATCTTTGCATACGTGTTGTCTTTGACCTGAGAGTGCCCGACACCGGACGCGCGCTGCTCATGCCCTCACCGTGGGCCTCGGGGGCGCTCGCCCGCGGTGACCACACGTTGCATGATCCGTGTCGTGGTGTAGTCAGGCACTGCGTAATGCTGGACGGCGCAGTTGTCCCAAAGCGCGACGTCGTTCGGTGTCCACTTCCAGCGCACCATGAAATCCGGGGACTTCACGTGCTCGAAGAGGATCGCGAGGACGTGGGAGCCCTCGGCTTTCGTCAGCTCGACGATGTTGGTGCACGACGACTCGTTCACGAAGAGCGCCTTTCGTCCCGTGACGGGGTGGACGCGCACCACCGGATGCACGACTGCGGCGCCGTCGCGCTGACCGAGCGCGTAAGACCGGTCCGCTGTAAAAATGCCGCTCCGACGGACCAGGTCTTCGCTCGTGTGGACGGCGGTCAAGCCGTCGAGGAAGTCGCGCATCGGAGCCGATAAGGCTTCGTAGGCCGCGTACATGCTCGCCCACAGGGTGTCGCCGCCTACCGGCGGGATCTTCACTGCCCGCAGGACCGTCGCCTGAGGGGGTTGCGGGACAAACGTCGTGTCCGAGTGCCACACGGAGGTTGCCCGTTTCGCTGGCTGGAGGTCGGCCTGCCCAACGGCGGCAGCGTCCGATGCCGGGTTGGGAATGGCCGGCTCGGGGATGGGGTGTCCGAAGTAGCTGGCGAAGTTGTTCATCTGCTCGTTGCTCAGCGCCTGATTCGGGAAGAAGAGCACGCCGCGGTCGCGGAGCGCTTCGTGCAACTGCTCCTCGACCTCCAGCGCGAGAGGCTGGGTAATGTCCACGCCCTCGACGATAGAGCCAACCACGGTCGTTACGGGTGTGAAGTCCAGGGTTGTTGTAGCCGTCATCTCTGCACTCCCGTCCTCACCCAACACATAACTGTTGGCATATCTCGTTAGGGTTGCGAAACTAATATGCGCCTGCCGTCGGTGCCAGAGTCAAAACTGTTGTGTTGCGGGGGGAAGCGAGAGGAAGGATCCGACCATGATCGATACGAACCTCAACCACGTTGGCATCGTCGTCCCGGATATCGACAAGGCGATGGAGGTTTTGTCCGCCAATCTCGGTGTCACCTGGGCCGGAGTCCACACGCCCGAGTTACACGTGCGTACCGAGCAGCTTGGCCGACACGTGATCCAGCACCGAATTGCCGTGACGGCGCAGCAACCCTTTCTTGAGCTGATCCAAGCGGTCCCCGACTCGCCGTGGGCCCTTACCGGGGACCGGATGGTGCTGCACCACGTCGCCTATTTCGTGGACGATCTCGGAATCGATAGCGCGGCGATCGCCGGCCTGTGCCCCATCGAGATCGAGGGGGTCGGCGCGGCTGGCGACGTTCCCCGCACGTTCACCTACCAGGATCTGGACGGCCTTCGCTTCGAGCTCCTTGAGCGCCGCTCCGCGCCGCTGGGGTAACCGGTTCGCCATGTAGCGCAAGGCCCTGGTCAGGAAGGTCGGAAATCCGGACCGATAGCGTGGCACCTACCCTCCCCGTGGAAAACGGACAGAGTAAGGTCGAGGGCCGGGCAATACGGAGGCATCATGGAGTACGACGTGGTGGTGAGGAACGGGCTTGTGATCGACGGCTCGGGTGCACCGGGTGCACTGAGCGATGTCGCGGTAGTTGGCGACAGGATCGTGGCGATGGGCGAGGTGGAGGGTAACGGACGCGAGGAAATCGACGCCGAGGGCCACGTCGTGGCGCCCGGCTTCGTCGACGGCCACACTCACATGGACGCCCAGGTGTTCTGGGACGACCTCGGCACCTCGTCCTGCTGGCACGGCGTCACCAGCGTCGTGATGGGGAACTGCGGGTTCACGCTGGCGCCCGCGCATCCGGACGAACGAGACCTCGTAGTGCGCAACCTCGAACGGGCCGAAGACATCTCAGCCTCGGCCATGGCGCAGGGGATCACCTGGACGTGGTCTACGTTCGCCGAGTATTTGGACGCCGTCGACGCTCTCCCCAAGGGGATCAACTACGCGGGCTCCATCGGACACTCGGCGCTGCGGACATGGGCGATGGGTGAGCGGGCCTTCGAGGGTCCCGCCACGGAGGATGATCTCCGGGTCATGACCGAGGAGCTGCGCAATGCTTTGCTGGCCGGAGCCGCGGGTTTCAGCACGTCGCGTAGCGTGGCGCACGAGACTTCTGACGGTCGACCGGTCGCGTCGCGCCTCGCCGCGTGGGAAGAAGTGGTCGCGCTGGTGGACGTCGTGGGCCGCAGTAGCACGGCTGCTTTTCAGCTCGCGACGGAGGTCTCATTCGACCCTGAGACCCGTTCCGACCAGCACCGACGCCTGCAGGAACTGGCACTGTCGAGTGGTGTGCCCGTTTTGTTCGGCGTGTTCGCGTCACGGCACTCGACGGGAAAGCTGCCGATGATCGAAGACACCGTGGCGCGTGGCGGCCGCATGTATGGGCTGACCCACTGTCGTGGCGTGCAATCGGCACAGTCCTTCCTGACTCGACTCGCCTTCGACGGCCTCCCGGCCTGGCGCGAGGTCCGGCGCCGTCCTCTGGCCGAGCAGCGGGTGCTCCTGCAGGACCCGGACGTGCGGGCCCGTCTGACGTACGAGGCCCACCACGGCCACTACCCGGAGAGCGTCGGGACCGAGGCCCGCAAGCCGGACTACGAGAGCTTGACCATCCTGTTCTCGTCGTACCTCCCGAACCCGACGGTGGCAGACGAGGCTCGCCGGCTCGGGATCGACCCAGTGGAGGTCATGATCGATGTCGCTCTCGAGCGCGGCTTCGACATCTTCTTCCTGCAGCCGCTCACTCCACAGCCCGACGATGCCCTCATCGATCTGCTCCGCCACCCGATGACGGCAATGACCTTCTCCGACTCGGGTGCCCATGTCAGCCAGATCTTCGACGCTTCGATCCAGACCCACCTCCTCGCCTACTGGGTACGCGAGCGTCAGTCCTTGACGTTGGAAGAAGCAGTCCGCATGATCACCAGCAAACCGGCCCAGATGTGGGGCCTTCACGACCGGGGCCTGCTGGCACCCGGCTACGCCGCCGACATCACGATCTTCGACCCCGCAACGGTAGCGCCCCTTATGCCCAAGGTCGCCCACGACCTGCCTGGCGGCTCGGCCCGGATCGAGCAGCGCGCGCAGGGCTATGCGGCCACGATCGTGAACGGCCAGGTGCTCACCTGTGACGGCAAGGCAACGGAGGCCCGCCCCGGCCAGCTACTCCGCGCGGGCCGCAGCATCGAAGGTAGCCAAACCGATAGTCACAGATCGGGTCGAACTCGGCGCCGTTGAACCTACGTGGAACAGCAAGATAGGAGGCCGGCTGCCTATGGGGGCATGCGTTGCGATGGCTCACGTTCGAGAAATGGCCCTTCGCCGACGTATAGCCTGTAAGAGGCACTATGACGAAACACCCTATGCACGACATGGACTTCAGCGCTGCAGCGCAAGCGCTTTCAGCACTGAACAACCTCGGGATAGCTGAGCTCGAGGTTCTCTACAGGCTCGAACTCACTGCTGGCGCGGTGTACGGCGATCTTGCCGACCGACTGGATGATCGGGCTGTCGCAGAGGTATTGCGTCGAAACGGCCGAGAGGAGCTTGGCCACGCACGGCGTGTCCGAAGAGCGATGGTAATCAAGGCCGGAATCGACTACATGCCACCGCCATACATCGAGGATCGGTACTCTGCTGCATTGCCCGAACGTGTGACCCCGGAGATGCTCGTCTCCATGGTGGCAGGCGAACGTGCGGGCGACGGTGACTATCAGCGCTGGGCGGAGTCCGAGCGTAACGTCGAGGTGGCCCGGCTACTGCGGCTCAGCGGCGCAGAAGAGACCAAACATGCGGAACGCCTCGCTGCCGCACTCGGCCTCGAGTAGGTTCGGCCCGAGTCCGCATTCGATCGGGCGATCAGCGGCCCGACCACCCCCGTCGACTGAGCTGGCGTTTTTTTGGCCATCGTTTCAAACGCGGGAGGTCGTCTCGGCCCACCAGGTCGGCTCAGGGCGGAACGGCGCTGCCGGCCGGCCTTTGGCATGTGTGTCGAAGCGGTACACAAGCCCGGCAGCGGGCTGGGCGCGACGCTCTTCGTCGCTCCAACCCTCGGTCGCGGTGGTGACGTAGAGCCGATTGAGCTCCCGGCCCGCGAACGCGCAGGAGGTGCTCTGAGCCGCCGGCACGAGCAGCTCCTCGCGTAGCACACCTTCCGGCGAGTAGCGCTGGACCCGTCCGCCGCCGTAGATGGCCACCCAGATGTCGCCGTCGGCGTCGACGGTGAGGCCATCGGGTGCGCCGACCTGTTCGGCTACCCTGATCAGTACCCGGCCTTCCGAGATCTGGCCGGTGCGTTGGTCAAACTTGAAGGCGTGCACGAGGCGCGGTCCGCTGTCGGCCAGATACATGGTGGCGCCATCGGGACTCCAGCTCAGTCCGTTGGAGATAGTCAGATCGTTCAGGATCAGCTCGACGCGTCCGTCCGGGTCGAGGCGGTAAAGCGCCCCTCCTCCAGGGCGGAAATCGTCAGCCAGCGTTCCCGCCCACAGCCGGCCCTGCGGATCGCACGCGCCGTCGTTCATCCGCGTCCCCACCGGCGCGGCCTCGGCGATGGGCCGCAGCAAGCCATCCGGGGAGAGATGGACGAACCCTTGGCCTGCGGCCAGGACCCAACCCTCGTCGCCCTCCACCGGAGCGATCGCGCCGACTGTGCCCGGCACGCTGTAGCCCCGAATGAGGGTGAGGTCACCGTCCTCGGCGACGTGGCCGCGGTAGACCCGCCCGGCCAAGATGTCCACGGCCAGTATCTCGTCCCGGCGCGCATCCCATCTGAGTCCTTCGCCGAGCACGGCCTGAGTGATCGTGCAAGCTACTGCCTCGCTCGTCACCCCCGCCTCCCTGCGTAAGGGTCCCCGTCAATCGCGGTCGACCTCCTGATGTAGCCGCCAGCTTTCCACACGGAGCGGCACGAGGTCCGAGTAAGCACCTAGCCGGGCTGCGCGCCCTTTGCCAGGAGGACGAGATCGCGCAGATGCACACCACGGGACTGGCGCCTCAGCGCAGTCTCGATGTTGCCCTCCGGTACGAGCATGCGTAGGCCCTGTGGATGCGCTCGGAAGGTCATCGGCGTCTCCAGCTCGAGGGCCTCGCCGTCGACGCCGGCGTACGCAATGCCGGACCGGGACCTGATCTCGAACCTCTCACAGCTGAATTCGAAGGCGCGGCCGCTGCGTGCCCCCTGGCCGGCCAGGGCCAGGGTGACCACCTCGGCTGCCTGTGCGCCGGTCGTCGCCGTCACGGCGAACACGCCGAGTCGCCCCGTGTCGAGACGGAGGCGCTGGGACGTGCTCGGGGACGCGGCGAGCACGTAGGGGTTGTTCGACACCATGACGAGAAAGGACCCGTCGACCTCGGTGCCGTCGGGCGTCTCGAACTGCAGATCGAAGGGCTCTGTCGTCTCGCCCAACAACTCGGGGAGAAGCTGTTTCGTCGTCTCCACCTTGGCCTCCCGGTAACCCTCCTGCTGCACGATCGTGGCGTAGACGCCCAGTGAGACATTGTTGACGAAGAACCGGTCGTTCACCGTCGCATAGTCGACCCGGCGCTCGAGGCCGTCGCGGAAGGCGTACATGCTCTGCCGCGGGTCGCGGCGGTTCAGCCCGAGATCGAGGGCGAAATGGTTTCGCGTCCCCGCAGACACGCACACGAAGGGAAGATCGTGCTCCACGGCGATGGAGGCCACGAGCGCCTGTGAGCCATCTCCGCCCGCCATCCCCAGGCAGTCGGCGCCCCCCGAGATGGCGTTGCGGGCCAGCTCGGCGAGGTCGAGCCCGTGGTCGAGCATGACGGCCTCGACTCCGAGCGAAGTGGCCAACTCGACCAATCCGAACTTTTTGACCTTGCCACCACCCGACCACGGATTGCACAGCAGGACCGGGTGCAAAGGCCGTCTCACGCGGTGCGCCCGACCGGCGGCAGTGGTACGGAGACTGGCGGCCAATGCCGCCCGAGCCGCCATAACGGATAAAGCGAGGAGTGCCAGGCAGATGACCGCTCGGACGAATGACTGCCAGTCCTCGTTCCCGGCTCCGAGCAAGGCCGCGACCAGGAGAGCCGCGCCGACGACCAGCCCGATGACCCCATACCCGCGGCGCGGGGCGTGTTTCGTGATTGCCCACCACGCTCCGGCGACGCCAATCCCCAAGCCGGCCAATCCGACGATGACGTAGACGCCGTTGCGAACCAAGAAGGCGATCAGGGCGACAGCGAGTAGGAGGACCGCGACGAGTGAGAGGACAGCGAGGGCTCGCTGTCGAGCTGTAGAGACGAGACTCGAGTCAGACACGTGGTGTCGCCAACCACCGGCCTGGCTGAACTTCCCGTGGTCCTCTCGCGCTCGCGTCACCGGGAGGACGGAGCCTCCGATGCGGCTTGGGTGTGGTCATCACCGTGCACCATTCCCTGGTCTTCTGCGTGGCCGCATTGTAGGTTCAGCGAGGCACTTGCGCCATGGCCGAAGGTCAAGGGATCGGGAGCACGGTGAACGAAGGATCTTCTGGCGTCACGAGATGGATACCGGGACTCCGGGCCGCCCGGACCTACGACCGGGGCTGGCTAGGGTCCGACCTGGTCGCAGGCGTCGTGCTTGCCGCCATCCTCGTACCCCAGGGGTTGGCCTACGCCGAGCTGGCCGGACTTCCCCCCGTCACCGGCTTGTACACGACCATCGGATGTCTCGTCGGCTATGCGGTCTTCGGACCGTCCCGGATACTCGTCCTGGGGCCCGACTCATCGATCTCACCCATGATCTTCGCCGCCCTCATGCCACTGCTGGCGGGTGGCGACGTGCACCGGGCCATCGCGCTGGCCGGAATGCTGGCCGTGATCGTCGCCCTCATCGAGATCGGGTTGGGGATCGGGCGGCTGGGGTTCGTCGCCGACCTCCTCTCGAGCGAGGTGCAGGTCGGGTACATGAACGGCCTCGCCCTCATCATCATCGTGGGCCAGCTGCCCAAGCTCTTCGGGTTCTCGACGGACGCAGAAGGCTTCGGTCCCGAGCTCAAGGCCTTCGTGCTCGGGCTCGGTGGTACGGTCGGGGCGGCGCTCGTGGTCGGCCTGGGGGTGCTGGCCATCTTGTTGGTGCTGCCACGATTCACCAAGGCCGTCCCTGCGGTCCTCGTCGGCATCGTGGTCGCCACCCTCGTCTCCGCCATCTTCAGCCTCCACGCGCACGGGGTGTCGACCGTGGGAACGCTCCCCAGGGGGGTCCCTAGGCCGTCGCTCCCCTGGACGAAGTTTGCCGATGTCGGGCCTCTGATGGTCGCGGCCGTGGGGATCACCCTTGTCTCGCTGGCGGACACGGTCGCCACGTCCGCGAGCTTCGGGGCCCGCCGCGGTGAGGAGGTGGATCCCAACCAGGAGATGATCGGCATCGGAGCGGCCAACCTCGCGGCGGGCTTCCTCCAGGGCTTCGCCGTGTCGACCAGCGGGTCCCGCACTGCCGTCGTCGAGCAGGCGGGTGCCAAGTCCCAACTCTCGTCGTTGGTCGGCGCCGGCATCGTCATATCGCTGTTGCTGTTCTTCAACTCCCTCTTGGCCGACCTTCCCCAGTCCGCCCTGGCCGCCGTGCTGATCGGCGCCGCACTCTCCCTACTGGACCTCGAGGCCCTGATCCGCTACTACCGGGTCCGAAGGAGCGCCCTGATCCTCTCGGTAGTCGCCAGCCTTGGCGTGATCGTGCTCGGGGTCCTGCCAGGGATCGTCATCGCCGTGGTTCTCGCCGTGCTCCTGTTCTTCCGCCGCAGCTGGCAGCCCCACGGTGCGGTCCTGGGCCAGGTGGTGGGCCTCGAAGGGTGGCACAGCGTCGAGCGGTACCCCGATGCGCGCGAACTCCCGGGCATCATCGTCTACCGCTGGGAGGCCCCCCTCTTCTTCGCCAACTGCTCGGCCTTCCGAACACAGATCCGCCATGTCGTCGCTGAACGTCACCCGTCGTGGGTAATTGTCCAGTGCGAGGCGATGACCGACGTCGACGTGTCGGCCGCCCGGATGCTCGAGCAGCTGGATCGTGAGCTCAACGCCACGGGCACTCACATGGCGTTCGTAGAGATGCGCACCCGACTGCAAGATCTCGTTCGTCTCTACGGTCTGCTCGAGACGCTCGATCGTGACCGCTTCTATCCCACCCTCGATACCGCCATCGCGGCAATCGGGGAGTCCTGAGGTACTTCTGCGCACACCACATTGCCGTCCCGATAATGGCGATCAGAAGGTCTCGTGTGCCCCCGCCGGATACGCCGACAGGTGTCGATTTTGGTGCGACCGGTCGCCCTGCGTATACCCAGGAAGTCGGCCGTCGTGAATCTGGGAAACCGCTGGTAAACGGATCGCGAACGTGGTGGCGGTGACCGTTTCGATGGGTTAGCTTTCGTTGGCAGACGGTTCGCTGACTCGAAAGGTGGCTACCCGATGGCAGAGGAGACGGGCGTCCTGGGTCCGATCAGTTATCTGATCGTCGAATTCCCCGGCAACAAGATGACGGGTGAGGGGTTCGCTGCCCTGCTCGACCTCGTCGACCGCGGGGTAATCCGGATTCTCGACCTCATGTTCGTAAGGCGGGACTCCGATGGCTCGATGCAAGCGCTCGACCTACAGGACATCGATCACGACGGACAGTTCGACCTTGCCGTCTTCGCCGGTGCGTCGTCGGGTCTCTTGGGCGAAAGCGATCTCCCTGAGGCGGCATCGGTGATTGAGCCAGGGTCCTCAGCAGGGATCTTGATCTTCGAGAACCGCTGGGCGACGCCCTTCATCGAGGCGCTGCGTCGCGGCGAAGCCGAACTGGTGGCCGCCGGCTACATCACGCAGGACGACATCGTCGCAGCGCTTGACGCGACCGAAGGCTGATCAAGGCAAGAAAGGACCAGAGCATGCCGCTTCTCCGAGGTATCGCACGCACCGCAGCAATCGCCGGAACGGCCACAGCTGTGTCGAACCGTGTCTCGCGCCGGCAGCAAAATCGGTGGGCGCAACAAGAGAATCGCAGCCCGCAGTACGCACAGCAACCGCAGTACGCACAGGCGCCAGCAGCGGCACCCGCACCAGATCCGATCGCACAGCTGAAGGAACTTGCCGAGCTTAAGTCTCAAGGCATCCTCACCGATGCCGAGTTTGCCGCCCAGAAGGCGAAGATCCTCGCATCCTGACCGTTTGCCATGGGGAAGCACGCTCTGCTCCTTATGTCCGGCGTTGACGATTGCCGTCCGGCGTTCACGATTGCCGCCCGGCGTTCACGATTGTCACCCTCCGGCCCCAATGGTCGACGCATCGGAGGACACCGCGGTGTGCCTCCCAGCCCAAGCTCGGAAGCGTGGCTTTTGTGCGCGATTTCACAACGTTCCCGGCTTGGACGATCTCGGGTAATCCCGTTGATTTTCCGCGGGCTTGGGCATATGTTTGCGATGGAGCGTCCTCTGACTTAGCACTTCCGGACGATCTGGAGGGACGAGCGATGGTGACCGTGCCGGCGCCGAAGATACAGGTCTCGCTGGAACAGGGAGTGTTCAAGGGTGCGCCGAACGCAGACACTGCTCCCGCGACGTTGCAGGCACTCGAGAGCGACGACCAAGGAGAACGCCTTGTCGCGATCTCCAGACGTATGGAGGGCACCTCCGGGCTGGTCATGTGCCACATCTGTGGTCGCAGCCGTCTTGGCATGGATGAGCCGATGCTCCTACCCGAGACCGAGGAGGGGGCGCTGCGAGCCGGGTGGCGTTACGACGAGGAGGACCGCTGGATGTGCTCGGAGTGCCTCGGCGGGCCGTAGTTTTCCTCGCGCCGGAGGCAGTTGACCGAGCTCCTCGACCCCGTCAGCATCGAACGCGAAGGCGGAGGGGACCGACAGCCAGGTTGACCTGCCAAAGATGTCCCCTGGCGCGGGCGGAGCGAGGGGCACATAATGGGACATGGTCCGACGTATGAACGAATGGATTTCGCACCATCCGGCGGCGTGGCACTTCGTTCTCTACGTCACGGTCCTCCTCCTGGAAACGGCCAACAATTTGGGGGCACACCACCCACGTCAAACGGGAGGCGCGGCGGAACGTGTACCGGGCCGCCAACTTCGCCACCGGGGGCTTGCTGCGCAAGGCCTTGGGGTAGCCTCTGACACGCCCCGCCCAAAAGCGCGTGCGGGCGGCCCGCGCAAAGCCGTGGTGCGGGGGTCGAGCTGCCTGGATGGCTAGTAGTGATGGTGCTGAAGCACGGACTTCAGGATCACCATCGTTACACCCAAGAGCCCGGCAATGACGGTAACGACGACCAGCCGCGTGCCACGTAAGCCGGCAGCGCGCCCCACGGTATAGCCGTGCATGATCAGGAGCACCACACTCACAATGAGGGCCGCTTGGGCCGCGTCCGACGAAGACGCCCCAAAGAGGACGGCGGCGCCGATCGATGCCACGGGCAAGAAAGACGCGGTCACCATGGGCCACGTCTCCGCCAGGGAGGACCGGATATGGCCGGCGCTTGGCAGTCGACCGTCGTGAGTGTGTGAACCAAGCAGTTCTGCGTACTGTTCGGCAAGCCAATACACAATCAGCGTCACCACGACGGTTGCCGCAAGTTGTGCGCTATTCAACTGATTCCCGGCCGCAGCAATTACGGCCGCTGTCACAATTGTGCCGTAGATACTTGCCGTTCGGCGTCGACCACCGCTCGTCGAAGCCGACCCGAGGTGGGCTTCTGATGAGCCTGAGCCAGTTTCGGTGCCGTCTGCCATGACTTAGCTTGGCATCGCCCCATGATGCATGTCATCGGAGCCGAGGGCATCAGGCGTGGATAGCCGTTCGGCATCACGTCCACCTAGCTGACTAGTGCCCCACGTTAGGATCCTCCTGTGGGCGAGGCCCTGGCGATCGTTGCAGCCATGGCGTTTGCGTTGGGAAGCGTGCTCCAACAGAAGGGCACCGTCGAAACCGAGGCCACCGAGGAAGACCCACGGTTTCTGATCCAGATCCTCCACAAACCGATTTGGCTGGCGGGTGCGATCTCGCAAGCCGTGGGATGGGTCCTGCAAGCAGCAGCTCTCGATCGAGCTTCGCTCATGGTGGTTCAGGCCCTCAGTGCCCTCAGCCTGGTGATGGCACTTCCGCTCGGGATGTGGCTCACCCACCAGAACATCGGCCGACGGGAACTGACCGGGGCTCTTCTGACTCTGGCCGGTATCGTGTTCTTCCTGTCAGCAGGTCAGCCACAGGGCGGCACCTCTTACGCCAGCGCGGCGGCGTGGTGGACATCCTGCCTGGTGATTCTGGCCATTGCACTCACCCTCTCTGCGGTTGGCGTCCGGTTCAAGGGCGCTGCCAAGGCACTCACTCTCGGTTCGGCAGCCGGCCTGGCATTCGGTCTTCAGGCCGCCGTCACCAAGACTTTCGTCTCCCAGATCGGAAGCGGAGTGCTCGCCCTGCTCACAAGTTGGCCGGTCTACGTGCTGATCGTCTCCGCACTCGCAGGCTTTGTCCTCCAACAGTCGGCGCTGAAGACCGGCGTGCTGGCGCCCGCACTGGCTTCGAGCAACTCCGTCTCGTTGTTCGCGAGTGTTGTCCTCGGCATCGCGCTGTTCGGGGAAACCCTCTCAAAGAGCGGCGGTGCCAACGTCGGCTCGGCCTATATCGGGCTGGCGATAGCCATAGGGGGTATTGCCCTCCTTGCCGGCGCTGAGCCTCCGTCGAACACGACCGGTACACACAACCCATAGCAGTCCGCCACCCGGTTGATTGGCAGTCACGTCACGACATCGCGTCAGGCAGCTGCGCAGGCTCGGGATTGCGCAGGAATGCCGTGGCCGCCAAGCCGATGAAGCCAACGGCTCCAACCACGATCATGGCGAGGGCATAGGAGTGGGTTGGTGTGGTCAGCCCCGAGACGAGGATCGTGCCGGCGATCGCGGTGCCGAATGATGAGCCCAGATTGGAGACGCTGCGCGACAGCCCCGAAATCTCCCCCTGACGCTCTTCAGGGAACGCCGATTGCACAATATTGACCGAAGGGGTGAGCATGATCCCAAGGCCCAAACCGATGAGCAAGAGGCCGGGGGCAAAGGCCCATGGACTGGGGGAGTGCTTCACGATCCCGAGCAAGAATCCGACCCCGGCGATGGTGGTCACGAAGCCGGTGACGATGAGGGTCCGCTGTTGGAATCGTCGGGCGAGGCGGCCTGCGGCGAGCGATGACACCAGGATGCCCAGGGTCGCCGCCGTGAAGATCACCCCGGTCTGGATGGCATTGTAGCCTCGGACCACCTGCAGGTAGGCCGAGACGACGAACGATGTGCCCATCAGCATGAGCCACTGCACGTTCTGGGTCACCAGCCCGAGATTCGACATGCGATTGCGGAAGAGCGCTGTGGAGAGCAACGCTTCCTTGCCGGCGCGCTCGCGGGCACGGATCCACATGAAGAAACCCCCGAGGATTGCCGCCCCTAGGAGGAGGAGTACCACCATCAATGTGATGTTGTTGTCCGCGGCAAGGATTCCCATTACGAAAACGACCAGGCCGAGGGCCGAGAGGACGGCCCCAACGGTGTCGAAGGGGCGGGTGGGGTCCGCTGGAACCGGGTCGTGGATCCCCCGGGCCAGGTAGACGATGGTCATGACCACGAGGGCCTGGAAAACAAAGGCGGCTCGCCAGCTGATGGCCGTCGTGATCAGGCCGCCGATCAGGGGTCCGGCGGCCGCACCCACCCCCCCCATCCCGCTGATCACGCCGAACGCCCTGGCACGGGATCCGAGATCGGTGAAGAGCATCGTCGTGAGGATGTAAACGGGAGGAATCAACAGGGCGGTGCCCACCCCCTCGAGGATCGAATTTCCGAGGATGAGGACCCCAAGTCCGGGCGAGAGGGCACTCAGCACCGCCCCGACGGCGTAGATCCAGAGCCCCAACGTAAAACACCGCTTCCGGCCCCAGCGGTCGGTCAGCTTGCCGCCGGGAATCATGAGGGCGGCCATCACCAGGAGGAACAATGTGATGGCGACCTGAACACCCTGGACTGTGGTGTCCAGGTCGTGACTTATGTCGGTGATCATCACGTTCATGTTCGAGCCAGCGAAGCTGCAGATGAACTGCGCCAGTGCCAGGGGCACGAGCATCTTACGGAGCGATGGCTCCGTTCCGGTCTGGCCGAGTTCACTCATGAGGGCTCCCTGGGCGCACTTCGAGTCAGGCTATGGCAAAAGGACGCCGAGAGTAGGGAGGAGGGGAGGGGAGAGAGGGGAGGGGAGGGGAGAGAGGGGAGGGGAGGGGAGAGAGGGGAGGGGCGGAGTGGCGAGGTCGCACCATCGGTGCCATAGTTCGGGCTCCTTCGACGAGCCAGTACGTCGAAGAAGACCTAGCGCGGGCCGCTGCCGCGTGGGGCACAATGGTGCGGCGTGGGTTGCATCGCAGGCCACGTTTACCAGCGAGGAGATTCCATCATGGCATTTGACACGTTTTTCGCCTACTGCGGCGTCTACGCCGACGTGGAGGGCGCACTGGCGGACTACGCCGCCATCCATGACCTTCACTCAGAGGTGGGGTTGATCGACGCCTATGACGCAGCCGTCGTCGAGCGCAAGCCTGACGGCAAGGTCAAGATTGTGAAGAAGCACGAGACGCCCACCAGGGTGGGCGGTGTGCTCGGTGGCGGCGTAGGTCTCGCGACCGGACTGGTCATCGCCTTGTTCCCCGCGGCCGCCATCGGAGGTGGGCTCCTCCTCGCAACCGGTGGTGGAGGGGCGGTCCTCGGAGCTGTGGCCGGTCATGCTGCCGCCGGCATGAGCCGCAGCGATCTCAAGGAGCTGGGTGAAGATCTGGACAAGGGTCAAGCGGGCCTGGTGGTCGTCGCAGTCTCGGACATACAGGCGAAGGTCGAGGCGGCGATGAAGCGCGCCGAGAAGGTCCAGGCTAAGGAGCTGAAGGCCGATCAGGTGGCCATGGAAGAAGAAGCGAAGTCGGAGTCAAAGTAGGACGACGAGGGTTCTCATCGACGCCGCCGCCGTGGTGGCTTAGGTGATTCAAGGAGCTGAGAATGCCGCGACGTCCAAAGGAATCGACCGCCCACCGAGATGCGACCCGCGCCTTCTTCAATGAACTCGCTTCGCGGGCTCACGAACAGCTTCTTCACCAGACCTCGGGAGTCCTCAGGATCGATGTGACGGAGGGGAAAGAGGTCGAGCACTTTCTGATAGCAGTGGACAAAGGTGATATCAGTGTGTCGAAGCGAACGACGCGGGCAGACGCCACCTTGAGGGCCGAGCGATCGCTCTTCAACGGAATGGTTGAGGGGGAGGTCAATGCGATAGCGGCACTGTTGCGCGGCGTGGTGGTCATCGAAGGAGACCTTGGCCTTGCGGCGTCGTTCGTCCGCCTGTTTCCCGGACCACCTGATTCGCTGCGATCCTTCTACGAGAGGCAGAGGGTACGGGCAAATGACTGACGGATTTGTCAAGATCCTGGACGGCAACACCTTCGTGGTGAGCGATGCCCGTGGCGACATTGAGGCTTCCCTCACCGACCCGACGGGACTGTTCTCCTTCGACACCCGGTTCCTCTCGAAGTGGGTGCTGACGGTCAACGGGGAGCGGCTCAATGCGCTCTCGACCGATGATCTGCAGTACTTCGAGGCGCAATTCTTCCTCGTCCTCGGCACCGGCACCGTGTATGTCGACGCCGACCTCTCGGTGATTCGCCGGAGAACGGTTGCCGCCGGCTTCGAGGAGGAGTTGATCGTCCTGAATCACACTTCCAAGCACGTTGATCTGCAATTGCGCCTCGACGCGGACTGCGACTTCGCCGACCTGTTTGAGGTCAAGGACGCCCTCCAGAAGAAGGGCTCCTACCATCGATTGGTCGAGGACGACTGCCTCGTCCTGCGATACGAGCGGGAAACCTTCAGGCGAGCTACACGTATTTCGACAACGGCAGAGGCCGGCTTCGACGAGAGCGGTCTGACTCTCGCCGTTGGCCTCGAGCCACACGGCAAGTGGACGACCGAGATCCAGGTCGAAGTCAGCGGCGGGGGAATGGAGCTCGTTCCCCGAAGCCGCGTCCGAACGCAAGCCAAGAGAGCAGATCACATGGCGAAGAGCCTCCAGACCTGGCTCTCAAACGCCCCGAAACTCGAGAGCGACTCCGACTCCCTCCGAGCCACGTATCATCGAAGTCTGGTCGACCTCGCGGCCCTGCGATTCGAGTTGCCGATTCTACCGGGTCAGTTTCTTCCCGCGGCCGGCCTGCCGTGGTTCATGACCGTGTTCGGTCGGGACAGCATCATCACGAGCCTCCAGGCGCTTCCGTTCGCCCCCGACCTGGCCGCGACCACGCTGCGTGCGCTCGCGGCCCGTCAGGGCACGTGCTTCGACGACTTCCGGGACGAGGATCCGGGGCGAATCCTCCACGAGATGCGGTACGGCGAACTCACCGCCTTCGAGGAACGCCCTCACTCGGCCTATTACGGCTGCGCCGACGCCACGCCCCTCTTCGTCGTCCTGATGGACGAGTACGAGCGCTGGACCGGTGACACGAAGCTAGTCCGAGACCTCGAATTCGAGGCTCGAGCCGCTTTGGACTGGATCGATGACTACGCTGACCTCCTGGGCAACGGTTACATCTCCTACCAGCGCCGGAACGAGCAGACCGGCCTCGAGAACCAGTGTTGGAAGGACTCGTGGGACTCTATTTCGTTTTCCGACGGCACGTTGCCGGGTTTTCCACGCGCCACCTGCGAGCTGCAGGGCTACGCCTACGACGCCAAGGTACGCGGGGCGCGCTTGGCCCGGCTCGTATGGCGTGACACCGGGTTGGCCGACCGCCTCGAGAAGGAGGCGGCGGAGCTCAAGCGCCGGTTCAACCGCGATTTCTGGGTCCAGGACGGGGAGTACTTCGCCATCGCGCTCGACCCCGCAGGTCGCCAAGTCGACGCCCTGACGTCCAACAACGGGCATCTTCTCTGGAGTGGCATCGTCGACAAGTCCAAGGCCAAGGCGGTGGTCGGTCATCTCATGGGGCCGAGGCTGTTCTCGGGCTGGGGCGTGCGGACGATGGCGGAGGGCGAGAGTCGTTTCAACCCGATCGGGTACCACGTGGGAACGGTGTGGCCATTCGACAACTCGTTCATCGCTTGGGGCCTACGTCGATATGGGTTCAAGGAGGAGGCCGCCCAGATCGCCGAGGGTATTCTGGCGGCCGCGGAGTTCTTCGAGGGTCGGCTGCCCGAGGCCTTCGGTGGCTACCAGCGGGTGCTGACCAGGTATCCGGTGCAGTACCCAACGGCGTGCAGCCCTCAGGCGTGGTCGACAGGAGCACCCCTCCTCCTGCTACGCACCATGCTGGGTTTGGAGCCGATGGGCGATCACCTCGTCGTCGATCCGTCGATGCCGAACAACATCGGACAGGTCCAACTGCTCGATATCCCGGGCCGATGGGGCAAGATCGACGCGTTTGGGCGCGGTCGCGTCGACACGACCCGAGTGGCGCGCCGGTTCGCCGGGCGTCGGTAAAGACGAACTAGGTTCGGGCCGTGGCGCCGAATCGATTTACCCAGTGTGAGCTGCAGCGGGGACCGGACTCCGGCTCTTCCAGGATGATCGCGACAGACAAGTCAGAGGAGAGAAGGTACCCATGGTCTTGACGAAGGTTGCACACCCCAGTGTGGAAGAGCGACGAGCCAAGGGAAAGGGCGCCCGTGAGCTGACACCGCTCGCCAGCCACAGCGGATGGACCACTGCCCCGGACCGTCCCGACCCGGTCGCAGTGCTCCAATCACAGAACAAGACCCGTGAACCCGATCTGGTTCCCGTTCGCCACGGTCGGATGATGGTGTCTCCCTTCACCTTCTACCGGGGTGCCGCGGGAATCATGGCGGCCGACCTCAAGGACACGCCAACGGCCGGCCTGAACGTCCAGTTGTGCGGCGACGCGCATCTGTCGAACTTTGGGGTGTTCGCCTCCCCCGAGCGGACACTGCTCTTCGATCTCAACGACTTCGACGAGACCCTGCCCGGGCCCTTCGAGTACGACGTGAAGCGAATGGCTGCGAGCTTCACCATCGCCGGCCGCAACAACGGGTTCAGTGCTCCGGATGTAAGTGCGACCACGCTCGCTGCGGTGCGGGCGTATCGCGAGGCCATGATCGGGTTCGCCGAGATGCGCAACATGGATATCTGGTATGCCCGACTGACCGAGCAAGATCTCATGGAGGCGATCGACACCCTGACCAAGGGGGCTGGGACCAAGCAGGCGGCCGCCCAGGCCAAACAGGGGGCTCAGCAAGCGAAGAAGAACGCGCTGAAGGCGCACACCCGCGACAGCCTGCAGGCGCTGTCCAAGCTCGCCGAGGTGGTCGACGGTCGTTATCGGATCGTCAGCCAGCCGCCCGTGGTTATCCCGGCCCGCGACCTCGAGGCAATGTACGGGTACTCCGCCGACGAGATCCAAGAGATGGTCCACCAGCAGTTCCGGGCCTACCGCGAGACGTTGCAGGATGATCGGCGCCAGCTCCTCGAGCGCTTCGAGATCGTCGACATGGCCCGCAAGGTGGTCGGCGTAGGAAGTGTCGGCACTCGGGCGTTCATCGTCCTGCTCCAGGGCCGCGACGAGCGAGACCCGCTGTTTCTCCAGGTCAAGGAGGCGACCGCCTCGGTGCTCGAAGGCCACCTCCCCAAGAGCCGGTTCACCGAGCCAGGAGAGCGTGTGGTCCAAGGACAGCGGTTGATGCAGGCGGCCAGCGACATCTACCTCGGATGGACGACGGGCGCTGAGGCGAACCGCCACCTCTACTGGCGCCAGCTGCGCGACATGAAGGGTTCCGCCCTCGTGGAGACGATGACCCCGATCGCCCTCGCCTTCTACGCCGGCATCTGCGGCTGGACCTTAGCCCGCGCCCACGCCCGGTCGGGAGATGCCATCGAGTTGGCCGCATACCTGGGTAAGAGCGACAAGTTCGACCGGTCGGTCACCGACTTCTCTGAGCGCTACGCCGACCAGAACGAGCGAGACTACCGAGCGTTTGAGAAGGCGATCCAGTCTGGATACCTGGAAGCTGTCGAGGGTATCTGAGCTGGGAAACGTAGCGTTGGTGCCTGCTCGTCGCGCTGCGCCTTGAGGCACGCGCGAGCGGCATCGACGATGGGTCCCTGCGTATTTTCAACTGGTTGACAGGATCTTCGCCTTCTGCGCCTCGAACTCGGCGTCAGTCAGAACGCCCTGAGACTTGAGTTCGGCCAGCTTGCTCAGTTCGGAGGCGACGCCGCCTCCTGACGTTCCTGCGGCCTCCTTGACATATTGGTCGAAGGCGGTCTTCTGCTGCGCAACCTCCTGCACCTTACGCTCCTGCATCTTGCCACCACGAGCGATGAGGTAGACGAAGACACCTAGGTACGGGAGGATGATCACGAAGATGACCCAGAGCGCCTTGATCCATCCATTGAGGTCCTGACTACGGAAGATGTCGAAGAAGACAGTGAAAAGTATCCAGATCCAAATAAAGAAAAGGAAAAAGTAGAGCATTGACAGGAATATGCCGCCGAATGGGTAGTTGTATGCGAGCACCCGAGCCTCCTGATCGTCAGAGATACCTCTCTATGTCTACCTTCCGATTCGGTCAATTGCGAGGATCTTGGAAAAGATTTGCGCGAGGAGTCAGGTCGTCAGGCAAGACCTAGCTGTTGAAGTGTCGGAGCAAGGATGTTCACGGTGCCTGTTCCCAGCGATTTCCCAGCGTCAGGTGGTCGCCCACACCCGGGTAGGGGTGCGAGTCAACGACCAATACCTGAGGCGGCACTGATAGGACCAGCTTCGTCAATAGGGATCGTTCAGTAGCGACTGACCTCGCTTCAAGGAGGAACCCGCTGTCCGCCGGTACTCTTCGGTTGCCTCTGCGATCTCCTGGAGCGTGATCACGTCAGCGATGTCCGCAAATCCGTCCGGCGCACGCTCTTCGACAAGCTTCATGGGCAGTTCCGGTCCGAGGCCGCGATTCGCACGGACGATTGCAGCCGTGGCTGGTCGGCGAGCCAATTCGTAGTGGCGCAGGGCCAGGTCGATGTCATCGTGGTGACGCCGGATGCAGCCGGCGAGAACGCGGAGTGTGTAGTGGGCATCGATGTCGAGCACGCCGTCGGAGCGTACGTTCTGCCAGTCGATACCTCCCTCGAGGACGGTGCCCGCCGTCCCCTCCAGGCCCCCATATCCTTCGAACGAGCCCCCGTCGAAAGGAATGAACCTACGCCCGCCGCCGAGGTCCACAGGAGCGCGCACCTGGATTTCGACCACGAGGAGCTCCCGCAATTTGACCGCTCTCATGGGCGACCGCACTCCTTCCTGGCTGCGACCGGGTGCACGCTGCACCCGCTACCTGATCGGTGAGTTTGGTGATGGTAACAGTCAATCTCACAGTTGGATGCAGGAATGCCGTGCCCAATAATGACCGCTGGATTCGAAGAACAGGCTCGTGATTTCCACGATTAGGAGTGCTGTGATGGGTTGCCGCCTCCAGGTGCTCGCGAAAGGATGAGGTAAAGGCACATAGAGGGGATCGATCGATGGCCGTTCTGTCCGGTCCGGTGACCACCGGCGAAAAGGGTATGCCGTTCGGCCGTCCGAATCTGGACCTCGCGAGACTCGGCTACCAGGAAAAGGAGTACTTCCTCGAGGGGACCGCCACGAGATACCGACCGAGGGCCGGGACCGACCTCGGGCGAGACGGCCGGTGGGATGTCGAGCCGGCCGGCACCGCTCCTTACCGAACCCGATACGTCGTGTACCGGCCGGCCGACGACGCGTTCAATGGCACGGTTCTCGTGTCGTGGAACAACGTCACGGCTGGCTTCGACGGCTACACCGTCGACAGTGCCGAGATCCTACATAGCGGCTATGCGTACGTGGCGGTCACCGCTCAACGAGCTGGGGTGCATGGGATGGGCGAGCAACCCATGGGCCTGGTCCAGTGGGACCCGGAACGATACGGGACCTTATCGATATCGAGTGACGACTACTCCTTCGACATCTTCACCCAAGCCGCCCGAACGGTGAGCGCCGAGCGATCCCGGTCGCCGATCGATCCTCTCGAGGGACTCGACATTCGCCACTTGGTGGCATTTGGAGGGTCGCAATCGGCCAGCCGGCTGGGTACCTACATCAACGCCATCCAGCCGATCGAGGGCCTTTTCGATGCCTTCCTTCCGTATCTCTATTTTGGAGGGGGGTCACCGCTGGACGTGGGGGAGGAGGTCTTCAACCCCGGTACCAACCGCCTGCAGCGATCCAGTTTGCCGATGATCCCGTGTCGGATCCGCGACGACCTCGACGCACTCGTCATGGTCGTCAACTCGGAGGTAGAGGCCATTTCCTGTTACCCGGTGCGCCAGTCCGACACCGAGCGGTACCGGTATTGGGAGGCCGCCGGCACGGCCCATGTCTCGCTTCAGTCGATGCAGAGTCGGGCTGCGGCGATGGGGCAGGACCAAGGGGTGGCGTTCGTAGCGGCGATGAGGGGCATTAACGAAGTGCCGCTCACTCCGGTGATGGAGGCCGCATACCGTCGTCTCCAGGAGTGGCTTGAAACGGGGACGGCCCCGCCGGCCCAGCCACTCATCGAGTTCGGGGGTGACCCGGCTGACGTGGTTCGCGACGAGAACGGCATCGCTCGGGGAGGGATCCGGCTTCCACAGGTGGAGGTGCCACTGGCCACCAATTCGGCGGTCCCAGCACCCAACAACCCCCTCGGCTTCCTCGGGGGCTCCTGCATACCATTCGCGCCGGAGAAGATCCTCGCCCTCTACGGTGACTCTGAGAAGTACTTGGCCCGATTCGAGCAGGCGACTCGGGCGGCTCACCAGGCCGCGGTGATCCTGGATCGCGATGTGGAGCCGCTGCTGCGCGATGCCGAGTCCGCATTCGATCGCGCGATCACCGGCGCGTAACGCCACCCCGCCACCCCATGGGCTGACTCAGCCTTGCTCTGGCTGTAGGAGCGCCACTGCCCTTCCCAGCAGCACAACAGCGTGGGCACGGGGCGGTGGTCCAAGCAGCTCGACGCACCCTTGTTCGCTCATGGTCCGACGGCGCACGGCACCCCGACGAATGAACTCAAAGACCGGGTTGAGCCGTCGCACAGCCGTCCCCGATTCGGGAGCTCCCGCTATGCCGTTTTCAGTTCCGGGCCCGCGGGATTTGTGACTGCCTCTACCGGGGTAAGCCGACCCGGTAGAACACTAACTTCGTCGGCTGAGATGTCTTCTAGCGTCCGTCCGGCTGGTTCTGGGAGCACTGAAGTGACCAGGAAACCCAGGACTGCGGATACGCCAGCGACCGTCAATAGGCCACGTAAGCCGATGTGGTCTTGAAGGACTGGTACGAGAAAGACCCCGACGAAGGCGCCCAGTTTGCCGATGCCCGCCGCTACTCCGTGGCCGGTTGTCCGCATGCTCACCGGAAACACCTCTGAAGGCAACACGAAGGTCGTCATGTTCGGACCGAACTGAATAAAGAAGTAGCTCAGGCCGAGGATGGCCAGAAATGGTGCCACGTGCTCGGTCAGGGCCGGGACGATGGCCAAGACCACGAAGCACAGCGCCATGACGGAGAATCCAATGAACTGCAGACGCCGGTGCCCGATACGGTCCATCTTGGCCACGGCAAGCAGGTAGCCCGGCACAGCAAAGATCACGAACATGCCCAGCGACCACAGGAGCTTGGTTTCGAGGGACGCCGTCGGATTGACCTCTTTCAAGATGGCGGGCAGCGACAGCGTGTTCCCGTAGTAGGCGTAATCGAAGAGGAACCACGCTCCGGCGGTGCCCAAGATGAGCTTGAGCATCCGTGGGTCGGACAGGAAACTGCGAAGCTGCAGGCGCCCCGAGGGTGTGTTTGAACCAGTGGGCTGGGCAATGACGCCGTCGGAGAAACGTCCAAGATCCTGGGCGGCCCTCGCCGACTCGCCCTGTACCTGGGCCAGGTAGCGAGGAGATTCGGGCATTTTGGAGCGCAGGTAGACGACGGCGGCGGCCGGTATGGCTCCGAGGCCGAGCAGGATGCGCCACACCACTCCGTCTCCGATGCCCGAGGACAACAGTAAGAGGGCGATGAGCGGGCCGACGATCAGGCCGAGCGCCTGCATGGAAAAGACCAGCCCGACCAGGCGACCCCGATCCTGGCGGTTGGAGTACTCGCTCATGAATACTGCCGAGACGGGATAGTCGCCACCGATGCCGAGCCCGAGTACCAAACGAGCGATGACCAGAAGTATGAAGTTGGGGGCGAAGGCCGAGGCGACTGCTCCGAAGATCATGATCACAGCGACGGTGACGTACACTTTCTTTCGGCCGATGACGTCGGCAATGCGCCCGAAAGTGAAGGCCCCGACAAAGGCACCCAAGATGGCCGCTCCGGTGACCCAACTGGTCTGAAGCGTGCTCAGGTGCCATTGCACGGCCACCAAGGCGGCCACCGTGCCAATGACGAAGAGGTCGTAGGCATCGGTGAAGAACCCGACCCCCGAAATGATCACCGTGCGGCGGTGAAACTTGCTCGCCGGAGCTTCGTTCAAAAGGTCGGTAACCGTTTGAACTCCCGGAACGGGGAGGACGACGTCGCTCTCGCCCGCTGCCTGCTCGGGCGAGCGATCTTCCCCCCATGTGAGCACACGCCAACTCTTGCTGACCTGGGTAAACCACGGGCCATCTGAAGATGAACGTTACGCGAACGAATCGCGAAATTCTTGGTTATCTCTCCAGCTAGCCTGGGCTGGCCATGGATCTCATACCTTCGGAACTCGACCCCATTGAAGCAGGAATGATGCAGTTGTTCGCCTTGGTGTCTGAAGCCCTCGCCGGAGCCACGGAGGCGCTGTTGGGCAACGATGCTTCCGCGGGACTGGCAGTGGTCGACGGCGACCAAGCGGTGGACGACCTCACGGCCGAAGTCGAGCTGATGGTCTGGCGTCGGATTGACGACGACAGCACGCCAAACACGGCCCTACGGCACTTGGTGGCCCTTCTCCTCATTCTGCCCGAATTGGAGCGCAGCGGAGACCTGGCCGAACACATCGCCCAGCGGGCGGTTGCCAATCTGGGCGCAGACATGAGCCCGCTCAGCAGGGGCATCGTGCAGCGTATGGCCGAAGTCGCCCTGGAAATGTGGCGTGACGCCGCCGATGCCTATGCAGATCGATCTGCCCTATCGGTGTCCCTGCACGAGGACGACGAGGAGATTGACATTCTCCACGACCGGTTGACCGGCGCAATAGCCGCTGAAACCATGCCCACCGCCGTCAGCGCCCAGGTCACGTTATTGGCACGGTTCTACGAGCGGCTTGGCGATCATGCCGTCAATCTCGCTCGCCGAATCGAGATGCTGCGTGAGGGTGAGTGACTCGCACGCCACCGCCACCACACCATCTAGCTGGCCCACAGCGTCGCGACCGTGCGGTCGTAGCGCGGCTCCCACACATAGCGGCACAGCACCCTTACCGGAGGCGGGGGCATGCGGAGTACGGCATTGCGCTCAACTGCATCGGCCCCGTCGAAGATCCACGGGAAAAAGCGGGCCGAGCCGCGGATGCCGACTGCCTTGGCGGTCGCCTTGCCGAAGGATTCGAACTCTTCAACGCTGAGCGCCTGGTCGATGACCGGAAAACAGCGCACTTCCTCGTCATTTAGGTGTGATTCCAATTGACTCGCCAGAGAATCGAGCTCGTCCCCCAGCTCCGCACCGGCGTGCTCATCGGGCTTCGTGGCGAAGGACGAAAAGCCGACGCCGATGGCCTCGCACTGGGGCACAAGAGTTACGTGTTGGGCCTCCATCTCGGAGAGCACAGCCAGCTCATCGTTTCTGCCGGAAAGCTTGGGCCGGACCAGCGGCCAGAGGGAGGCATCTTCGACCTCGTGGTGGTGATGGAGCTGGTCGTTGACGAACTCCCAGTGCGCACTGAGCCGGCGCGCCCTTTGCTGGTCGACCCTCGGGCCACGAACGGCGGAGCTCAATCGAGCCAGGTCGCGCCGGAACGCCTCGTGAATCAAATAGACGATGGTGAAGCGGCCGCGCGGTGGCCCACCATCTGGACCTCGTTGCTCCCCACTGTCCATGACGACCTCTCTTTCTCGTGGCCTTTCTGTCGGGCAGCGTAGGACGCGTTGGGGGTGGCTCCCAAGCTGTGGGGCTCAGACAATTCGACCATGCCACTGCGAACACGATCCTGTCAGGTAAACTGACAATATGACTTCAATTGAAGACTTGCTCCACCGAGTGGGAGGCAGCGATCCCCTTAGGGCCCTCAGTTCAATTGCCTTGCTGCGGGTGTACCTCGAGGATCGGGAATCCGACGTCGTCCGCAAGGCTCGTGCTGAGAGCAGGTCCTGGGCCCAGATCGCTGAGGCACTGGGCCGGAGCAAGCAGTCCGTCTGGGAGAAGTACCGGGATCCGCATGACCGTTCACGCCGCGCCTCGATTGGCCGGTCTGACCCGGCCCACGTGGCATCGCTTGTGGGCCGTACCGCCGGTCCGGCCTTGTCAGGTACCGAGCCGGAGTGACTCCACAGCCTCTGCCGGCCCTGACATGGGTGTGGCGAGGTAGCCGGCTGTGGTATTCGCGTCGAATGTCGAGTGGTGGTGGCGGGGTCGGCTTCTTAGACCCGGCTACGACCCCGATGTCGCACAACCAGGTACACGATGGCCAGCACGATGATGAACAGCAATACCGGGTGCACCGTGATGCCCAACACGACAGCCAGGATCGTGATCAGCAGGGCGACAACTATGTCGAAAACCATTGCACCTCCAGAGCGCTGAGGGGCACCCTACGCGATAACACTCGGCCATGCCCAGGGCTTAGGATTCCTATTCGACGAAAGGACTGATCGATGCCAGAGTTCGGTGAAACCGCAAGCGAGTTCGTTCGCAACCTCATTCACTCACTGCAAGAAGAGGCCGATCGGCTGCCGTCGCCTACCGCCATGATGGACTCGCTCAAAGAGTTTGATCCGACCCCCGAACAGCTGGGAGACTTCGCGGGGAAATGTGTCGAGGTTGCGGCGAAGGCTGCGATGGTCATCGTGCAAGGAGTCCGGGAAGCCAGCAGTACCTTTCATCAACCGCCGCCGGACTTTGAGGTTCCCGACGATTTGAGGGATCTCGGCTAAGGCCTAGACGCGACGGAGACCACCCCCTTCGAGTCTCCGGAAAGATGATGTTCGTTTCGACGGGTCGAGGCCGGGTAGTTGGGATGCATGGACCATTCGCGAAGAACCCACCCCTTCCGAACGGCGATTCCGCGGGAAGCAGTCGACGGGCTGATTCTCCGGTTCTTGATGTACCTCCTTCAACGCTTCATGGCGAGGAGAGCCCGCGCCACGGTTCCCCCTGAGGGGAGTTCGGCGCCCACGCAACCCGCCTAGCGGCGTGCGCGTCCGCACCTACCGTAACGGGGGTAGCAGACATGTGTGGTGTACGACGTGCGCGAGCGGATGGACGGAGCACCAACCCCCGTCGCCTACCGTGACCCCATGACGCTTACGCCAGCACAAAACCTTTGGGAAGCCTTCGAGAACGCTGGGGCGGACAAGCTCCGGACGCTTGCGGAGCATCCGACCGCAGTGGTCCCAGGGCAGATGGCCGTCATAGCCCAGAGTCTCTTGGTCATCGAACAGTACCTAGTCGAGCAGGCTTCTACGGGGGGTTAGTGGCGATGCCACCGCAAAGTCCCCACTCGCCTTCGTTGAAGCGCTCAGTGGCAGTACTACTCAGCCCGGAGGACCGAGGAAAGGCGAGCACGGGAGGCCACGTGTCCAGGGATCAGCGCAACAGAGTTTGCGGCTAAAAGCGACACTGGCACCACAAGTGCCAAGAGCGGTGGAACGACCGCGCTCGACGGCAGCCCGAGCTGGTTCGTGACCAACGTCCACGCCCAGCGACCGGTGACGATTCCGACCGGCACGCCGATCACCAGACCGATGGCGACAACAGTCGTGAGTTGCCACGCCACTACTGCTGAGATCTGGCGACCTACGAATCCCATGGTTCGCATGACGGCAAGATCGCGGCGGCGCGAGCGGACTGATACGAAGATGCTGTGCCCAATCGTGACCAGGGAGACAAGGGCTACAAGGGCCACCAGCAATCCTGGGAGGCCGTCAACCCGACGAAGGTTCTCGATGTCGGGAGGGAGAATTGGTTTTAGGACAGTGCCCGGAAACTCATGGTTCAGTTCGATGAGTGCGCTCTTGTGGTTCACGCCGTCAGCGAACCGGATCAAGAAGACGTTGACGGGCGCGCCGGCGCCAAGGCTGCGCAGACCGCCAAGCGTCATGAGCGCTCCGTGTCCCAGTGGGACTTGGTTGTTGACAACGCTCGGCGTAAGGACCATCTGACCGCTGATGTACATGCGGCGATGAGTGTTGCCATTGGTGACTTCAATCCGGTCGCCTACGCGGAGATCCAACTCCCGGAGTGTTGTGGCACCAAAGGCGACCTCATCTGACGTTCGAGGTGCGTGACCTTTGGTGAATGGCGGGAGCACTTGACCCTTCACTTGTCTGATCCCGAACAAGCCGTCGGCCTCCTTCGCTTGTCGACCGGTGAAGACGACGTTCGAGGTGGAAAGGGATACGGCTGTAAAACCTGCGACGTCCGAGTTCCTTGAGAGAAGAGGGATTGCCCGAGCTGACACATCGTCTGAGTGCGGATTGCCGACGCTGACGTCCCAACTCCACCCCTGGAGGTGCGGCTGCGAGGCGAGGCGATCCAAGTTCGACCCGAAAACCAGCGTCGCGCACACGGCGGCAATGGCCACCACTGCGCTCATCAACATGGTACGCACCGGAACTGAGCCCCGCCGCGAGTCGAGTGCCATGTGGATCCCAAGAATGGTCGTTGTGGGAAGTCCAGAGCGCCGCAGCCAGCGGTCACGCGAGCCACTCCGCCGGACGGTATCCGTTGGATAGGAGGCATGGGCCGAGGTCTGGGCGGCCCGCCACGACGCCAGCGTCGCCCACCCGGTGAGAAGTGCGATGATGCCGATCGATCCCAGGAGAAGCACCAGCCAATCGGCGGAGAATCCTGGGTTGATCTCAGCTTGACGGGCCAACCCGATGGGCATGGCAGGCGAGCAGAGAACAGCTACTCCAATCGCAAGGAGAGCACCTGCGGCCACGGTGAACAAGGCGCGCAGTCCGCCGGTGATGGCAAGCTGGGTCCGCGTCATTCCCAGGGCTCGCAGGGCCGGAAAACCTCGCGCGTCGAGGTACGCCTGTCGGGCAATGGCCTGCGCGACCATCGTGAGGGTTAGCAGGGCTGCCAGGATGCCGAAGAGCAACAGGGCAAGCGCCTCGAGATGGGTGGCGTGTTGGGCATTGGCGGCGGCGGCTAAATCGTCAGATCCCGGTTGTACCTGGACCCCATTTCCGAACTGCCGGTTCAGCGAGCCGAGGAATTCCTTGAGGCCGGCGTTCCCGTGCTTTAGTCGGTAGCTGAGCCCCACTCCGGCAATCGCGACTTTCCCTTGGTAGTGCTGATAAAACTCCGGGGTGAAGAGCATTTCGTCCTGACCCTCGAAGACGACCCCTGGCGCCGCTGGAGCCACGCTCAGGTCACTTGGAGTCCTGACGATGCCCACCACTCGAACGGTGACTTTCGGACCCGTCGGACCTTGGTCCGATCCCTGCAGTACCCGCTGAGAACTGGCCGGAGTGAAAGCGCGCAGCTGTACCGTGCTTCCGACGCGGAGGTGGCCGTCGAGCGCGGCCGAGGGATTCACCACGACGTCGTTTGCCTCGTTCGCCCGAGGAAGCCGGCCGGCTAAGACGAGAGGCCGGCTGAAGTGAAGGTGGTCGAGCAAGGCGATGGTGCTGATCTCGTAGGAGCGATCGAGACGACCGGTTGGACCGATCGGAGCCAAAAGCATGAAAGCGCCCGCCTCAGTTGCCGAAACCTCAGGAAGCCTGGCAATGGCCGTGAAATCTCTCGGCGGAGCCTCAATCTGACCCTGAGCGGGCCGAAAGTAGGTAACGAATCGACCAACGGCACTGTCGGTTCTTCGAGCTCCCGCCAACGCGGCGAGGGAGATCCCACCGGCTATTGCGATAACGAGGGTCATGACGATGGTCGAACGGAACCGGGCCTTCAGGCTCGACCGTGCGCACGCCCAGACTGCTGGCACTTGTGAATTAAAGCCAGGTCCCCCCCGAACTGGCAATGCTAGTGACACCCGGCCCACTACTCGTACTACCTCTACGGCGCATTTGGCGCGATGTTCAGACGTCTTGGACTGGGGTTCGGGCTATCTCCGAGTATGGAGGTCCAAGATGACTCGGCGATGCATTTCCTGGTCAGGCCGCGGCAAGCCAAGGTTGGTCCTAGGGTAGGTAGCGGTCGTACTCGAAGCCGGCGACCGGATGAAACGGTGCCGCCAGGAGCGGCTCGATGCCTTCGACCCACCGCTTCTCGAGCACCGGACGGAGGCGCTCGGCTGTGGCGACGGGGTCGTCGTCGAGGAAGCAGTACGTGATTCGCAATCCCATGTCCTCGGTCACGGGGGCGTAGGCCATCTCCCCGGCGGTCTGCGAGAACGGCTCGTCACGGACGGTCGAGCCCCACCACGCACCGGCGACACCGTCGACCTCGATCAGGTCCGATCGCGGCGCGTCACCTCGCTCGACAAGGAGGTAGGCACCCGTAAGCGGCCACCAGGGCAGCACGTCGGCTCCGACCTTGACCCGAGGAGCGGCCGCCCTCCCGTCGACGTTGTACAGGCCCATCTCGACCTGCGGGAGTAGATGTTCCTCTTCGGGGCCGCTGCGTCCGTCCATGTACGGCTTGCGGCCATTGGCGCGCAGGACCTCGGTGAGATTGGCGAAGCCCTGCAGCCCGGAGAGACCGGCGAAGAAGTAGGTCATCACATGGTCGACAGAGTCGTAGCTCTCCTCGCTCGCCGCTCGGGCTGACCGACACGCCGGAGTCGACACCAACCGGAGCGATTGCTCCAAAGTCGGAAGCCGGTGCTGCTCGGGCCGGCAGTCGTAGCTGTGCCACTGCAGGTAGTCGGCATCCAGTCCCTGCGGGTGACGGGCCGACATGGATGCGAAGATCGTGGTGATTGTGGAGCGACCCTCCGCCAGGATCTCGGGGATCTCGTCCGACGGCGTTCCAGCCAGCTCGACCATCCCAGTTGTCTATCACTCCAAGCCGCGCAGAGCGTCTCTCTACACCTTTTCCCGACATCCGGCGCTGTGATCTGGACTGGTTGACCCTTTTTAGGCTGCTTTGAGTCTCCCCAGACCACCTCGATATTTCGGTTGCCGTGGCTCAACCATCCCGGGATGCAAGTGGCGCCGGGTCCACCCGGTTCCCCTCGAGCTCCCGGATGTGCCGCTCGATCACTGCGATCATCTCGGCGTGGCCCGTGTCCAGTTCGAACTCCTGCTCAATGAGGAGGAACCGAGAGATGCCGGCCATCATGAGGATGATGGTCACGGGGGGCCATACCTGGGGGTCGACGCCATAGCCACCGAGAACCCGCGACAGGACGTCCAGTTGCGTCTGCCGGAATCGTCTCGAGTAGCCGGCGATTTCGGAGCGGATCGCCTTGCGGTGGTTTGCGAGGGCGATGAACTCCATCGTCATGGCACTGCTTGTCTGGTCATGGGTTGCCTCCCAAAATCCCCACAGCGGTTGCGCCGACAACAGCGCACGAGTGAGTTGCTCGAAGCTTCGTTCGGCCCCGCGACGAAACAGCTCGATGAAAAGGCCGTCCATCGTTCCGAAGTAGTAGTGCACCATCGCCGGGTTCATGTCGGCCTTCGCCCCGACGCGACGAGAGCTGACCGCCGCGTAGCCCTCCTCGAGCATCAGCTCCTGCGCCGCGTCGAGGAGCGCAGTGCGGGTTCTGGACTCATCAACCGCACTGCGGCGGGGCGTTCTCACGATGTACCTCCGGTCCGGCCGTCACCGACCAGGGCGATCATTCTCGCGCAGCGACGATCGGCGCTTTGTCGCTCTGACCTTGTATGCTAAACAGTCGATTGCCAAAGTCAAGCGACTGCTTGATAGATGAACCGAGAAAGGGCAGGACTGTCCTGACAATGCGACCCGCGGGGAAACATCTGATGTACAGGCAGGAGAGTCCGACTCCATCGGCCTTTGTCCCCGCAGCCTGCCCGTGAACGTCGCGCTCATGTCGCCGGTTGACGTCGATCGCCCGCCCGAACGCGGTTTCCACGCGCTCGCCGTGAAGCGGGTCGTTCGCGAGACCCCGGATGCCGTCTCAATTGTGTTCCACACGCCCGAGTATCTGACCGAGCAGTTCCGCTACAAGCCGGGCCAGTTCCTCACCCTGCGAGTCGTCGTCAATGGTGAGGAGCATCTGCGCTGCTACTCGATGTCGTCCGCACCGGCAGTCGGCGAGGACCTGCAGGTCACCGTCAAGCGTGTCCCGGGCGGGATCGTGTCCAACTGGCTCAACGACACGGTACGCGAAGGTGATGGGATAGAAGTCACCGTCCCCGGCGGTGCCTTCGTGCTCGACCAGACCGAGCGCGATGTCGTAGCCTTTGCCGGCGGGAGCGGCATCACGCCCGTCTTCTCCATCGTGAAGACGGCTTTGGCCACGTCGACCCGTCGGGTGCGGCTGCTCTATGCAAACCGCGATCGCCAGTCGGTCATCTTCGCCGACGCGCTCGCTCAGCTCGCAACACGTCACGCTGACCGCTGTGTCATTGCCCATCACCTCGACGACGAGCAGGGATTTGTCGGCTCACGGGACATCGCTGACTTCCTCGATGCCGTGCGAGACGTGGACTTCTACGTGTGCGGCCCGACACCCTTCATGGACACGGTCGAGCAGGCATTGACAATATGCGGGGTACCGTCGGAGCGAATACATGTTGAGCAGTTCGCCGCCGCGCCGTGGGAGGAGTTAGATGTAGCGCCGGAACTGGTGACTCTGTCGGCCGAAGTCTCCTTCCAGCTCGAAGGTCGCAGAACCTTAGCCCAGCACGATCCGGGGGCGACGCTCCTCCGGACGGCACGCAGCGCCGGCCTCAAGGCGCCCGCGTCATGTGAGATCGGTGAGTGCGCGACGTGTATGGCGAGGGTTGTCGAGGGGTCCGCAATCATGCGCCACAACGGCGCCCTGACACCGGAAGAGGTCGCGGAGGGATGGGTGCTCACATGTCAGGCCCTACCTACGAGCTCTTCTCTCACGGTGGTCTACGAGTAGATGGAAGCCATCCGACGCGGTGACGATGTGGCGCCGAAACGGGTGGCAGTGGTGACCGGCGGTGCCTCGGGCATGGGGGAGGCGATCTGCCACGCGCTCGCCGCACGCGGCACGCGGGTGGCCGTTATGGACATCGACGACCATGGCGTCCAGAAGTGGCTTTCTTGCTAGCTGAGTGCATGTGCATACCGCCCCTGCGGCGTCCACCGGGTCAGTGAGCCAAACTGGTGGTGGCGTGCCAGCGACGCAACGCGATGCCAGACCAGATCAACTCGACAACCCCGAACGGCCACGTCCCAGAGAGAAACCCATAGGCGCTGGACAGGACGCATCCGAGGGCGAAGAGGAAGATGAACTGTCTGCCTCTTCTCTCCATGGCGTACATGGCCATCATGAATGAAACGGCACAAACCCCGTAGATGGTGATGGCGACGCTGGACATCCACTTATTAAAGCGGACTCAGCGGCGGGCGGATGACGTCCGATGTCGGTGACTCATGCGCGGCCTACCCGTATTGCCATATCCAGAACAGGTCGAGAATCATCTCGGCCGCCTACGGCTCACCCGCCCTGTCAAGGATCCTGCTGCCGACCTCTGTAGGGGAAGCTGTGCTCTGGGCACATGTGGACATGGTCGCCGATATACCATCCAGCCATAAGCGCGCTCGTTCTTGCCGCCTGGCGGGTGTCCTTTGGGGGCGTCACCTGATCGCACGCTGTGATGCCGGTACTGCCGTCGCACGTGTACCAGTAGGATTCATGCCGCATTGGCGGACAAGATACCCACATCACTTATGGTCAATCTGGCGGTCAATCTGGCGAGGAGTTCTTCACTCTCGGGACCAGACAGACGTCGACCAGGGGATTGCCGAACGCCGACCTCGACCACCTGGTAGATCCCGTAGATGACACCGGGATATGCCCGCAGAGCTCGACCGGCGCACGGAGCCTGTGGTGCTCTCTTAGGCCATCGCAGGCGATACGTCCTCTAGTCCCGACCGGAGCATCTCCCGCAGGTCGGCGTTATCTGGGTGGCCGTGTTTGGCCACGGCGTGTGCCACCGCGGCATCGAGAACCTCATCTTCAGTTCCCGCGATGGTGAGCGTGCAGTTGATCTCGCTGGGCACCTTGCGGCAGTCGATCATCTTCCGGGCCATTTCAGCCTCCCTTTCTTTTCAGGTCTACTTGGCGTAGTTGCTGGCGCCGAACCAGTCCACGGTCACCGCGGGCGCCTCGCCGACCACCCAGGCATCGTGACCGCTCGGCAACGACGTCACATCGCCGGGACCGGCCAGGAACTCCGTTCCGTCGTCCATGAGGATCGCCAACTGGCCACTGACGTGGTACTGAAAATGGGGAGCCTCGCAACTCTTCGTATTGGCGATGGGCTTCACGTCGTTTGACCAACGCCACCCGGGCTCAAAGGTATAGCGCCCTACTTCAGCCCCGCCGACCTTCACGATCTCGGCTCTGCCGTGGGGGAACTCCCGGACCTCATCGGGTTGTGCAAACTCTCGGTGTTCAGCTTCGTGCATATCGACAGCCTCCCGCTCGTGGTTCGACCGTTACGGTAAGCTTACTTATTAGTAGATAGACGTCAAGTGGGAATCTCGGATAGGGTCTACGGCGTGGCAATGGCCAAGACGGCGGAGGCGAAGCAGGACCGGACCGATACAGCCAACCAAATATTGGACGTGGCGGAGCGCCTGGTCCAGGTCCGAGGATTCAACGCCTTCAGCTACGCCGACGTCGCCAAAGAGGTGCACATCTCCACGGCCTCACTCCACTACCACTTCCCCAGTAAGTCGGAGCTTGGCGAGGCCCTCATCGCCCGCTACGCAAACCGCTTCATGGCGGCACTGGGCGAAATCGACGAGGGCGTTGTAGATCAGCCTCGCAAGCTCGCTGCCTACGTCGAGCTTTATGTCGGGGTGCTGCGCCACGAAAGGATGTGCCTGTGCGGCATGTTGGCGGCCGAGCACGAAACGCTCTCTGCGGCAATGCAGAGTGCGGTCGTCAAGTTCTTCGAAGAGAATGAGGCCTGGCTCGCCGAGGTACTGCAGCAAGGTCGGGACCAAGGGTCCTTGAGGTTCGCTGGATCACCGCTCGAAGAAGCACGGTCAATCGTCTCCGCACTCGAAGGGGCGATGCTCGTCGCTCGGTCCTTTGGCGACATCAATCGCTTCCAGGCTGTCGCGGGCCATCTCCTGACGTCTCTTCGCCCATAGGTCAGGCGAAGCCCTCGGACAACCGCAGCAAGGCGAGAGATCGGGCAGGCTGCCACGCACAGGGGCTCGGTTGCTCGGCCATTTGACCTTGAGTGGCGGTGTGACGAGAATCGGATTCATGTCCAGTGACGAGATCGATCAGTACCTGGCGGATCTCGAGGAGCCGAAACGATCGACGCTACAGCGATTGCGCCAGACGATCCTTGAGGTAGTACCTGAGGCCGACCAAGGGATCTCCTATCAAGTCCCGGCGTTCAAGCTCGACGGGAAGGTCATCGCCGGATTCGCTGCTTTCAAGAACCACCTGAGCTACCTGCCCCACAGCGGTTCGGTATTTCCGTTGCTTCGAGACGAGGTCGCAGACTACAAGACGTCCAAAGGAGCACTCCAGTTCCCCGTCGACTCACCGCTACCAAAGTCCCTCGTCGAGCGGCTCATCAGGGTGCGAATCGCCCAAGCGTTCCCCGAGGGCTAAGACCGCCTGGGCCAGTCGGCGCTCCATCGGCGCCTCGGACCGGCGCAGGGCGATTCACCTCGGCGCTCCATCGGCGCCTCGGACCGGCGCAGGGCGATTCACCAATGACTTCGTGAGGTCCGATCCGTCCATAATGAAGACCAAGGGTTGCCGAGGGAGGACAGGGAGGTGAGGGAGGACAGCGAGGACAGGGTGGACAAGGTGGACAAGGTGGACAAGGTGGACAAGGTGGACAAGACATTTAGAGCTGAGTTGCAAAAAAGCCCCAGCCAGGGTGGCTGGACCTACGTTGTGATGCCGGGATCAGCGGAATACTTCGGCACCAAGGGCTTGGTGAAGGTCAAGGGAACGGTCGATGGCCAACCCTTCCAGAGTTCCTTCATGGCTCTGGGCGACGGTACCCACAAGCTGCCGATTAGAGCGGATATCCGCAAGAAACTCAGAAAGGAGGAGGGCGATACCGTCACAGTCCATCTCACGGAGCGGTTGCCGAATAAGGACGCCTCCGTGTAGGGGCAGGTCGGCGAGAGGAGATACCCGGAGACCGCGTCGTGGCCGGTCTGCCGATAGGACGACCGCTACGCCTGATATCCATCAGGCCACTGTTGCAAGGCCCACATATTTCCATCCGGATCGGTGAAGTAGGAATAGAGAACCCCTCCCATGTCCTCGACGTCACTTACGTCGATACCATTCGCAGTGAGAGCTGACCGGGACGCTTCGATGTCCTTGACGACGAGATGGAGCCCTTTGACCGATCCTGGGGTCATGTCGGTGATCGGGCCCATCCCAGTGCCGAACACAATGGCGCAGCTCGATCCCGGCGGGGTGAGCTGGACGACTCGCATCGTCTCATTAACCTGGACGTCGACCACATTTCCGAATCCGACCTGCTCGTAGAACGCCTTGGCCTGGTCGACGTCCGACACGGGGACTGGAACGAGTTCCAGCCGCATGTCCGGCACTGCATGACGATCTGCCACTGAACCACTCCTTGATTATTTAGGTGCGATATGAGATCACGTATCTGGTCGTTCTCCAGCCACGTCGCTGTGCGTAGACCCGCGCATATTACGACACGTCACATCAGCAAATGTCATCGGCTCTCGTCAAGGCGCTCTCCTCAGAATGCCTCCATTGGGGCGGCCACAGTGTCGTGTTCGCGCAAATCGGTTCGGCCCTGGGTGGGGGAGCGGGGGAGACCTAAGGGGATGGCCTCTGCCGAGGAGCTCCAGGTCAAGCTGCCCAAAATCGGCCCATGCTCATCACTCAGCTCTCAGAACAAGTGCGGTCGGAGTCCGGGCGGCGTTTCGACCCGGCCACGCCGCCACGAGGTTTGCCAGCACGAGCGCCCCCACGATGACGAGCACTATCGGGACGGCGGGGATCGACGGATCGGCAACGGCGGACAGTTGATGGGCGAAGAGGTCCCAAAGGAGACGACCGAAGGCGATCCCGAAGGGGACACCAACGAACAGGCCGACCAGGGCCACGATCGTCGACTGCCAGGCCACGGCCGCCGCCAGTTGGCGCTGGGTGAAGCCGAACGTTTTCAAGAGGGCCATCTCGCGCCGGCGGCGCCTGACCGACGCCACCAGGGTCAGACCCAAGGCCGCTACCGCTCCCACGGCCAACCCACCGGCCAGGAGTGCCGGCGTTGTTCCCATAGTCCGGTAGTTCACGATCTCCGCCGGCCGCTGCGGGCCCAGCAGCTGGATCGTGCCGCCGTAGGCTTCGGGGCCGTTCGCGGCCACAGCTTGAGGCGAACGGAACAGTTGCAAGGCCGTGTGCACGATCGTGTCCAGAGATCGACGCGCGGCCACTGGGTCCGCCCCGGGACGCAGACGGATGAAGAGGGCGTTCGGACCGGAATCTGGGCCGAACTGGTCGAGCAGAGCGGACGGGACAACTGAAGTGGGGATGAGCGCACCGGTACTCATGGACGGGTGAACGCCCAGCACCGTGCCGATCGTCGGCAGGGTGGCGGTGCCGACGACCCGGAGGCGCACCGTGGGGATGCCATCGCCCTGCAGCACGACGGTGTCGCCGAGACGTTTGTGCAGCTGGGCCAGTGTGGCCTCACCGAGCACGATCTGGCCCTTTCCGTCCATCCGGTGACCGGTCAGGACCGGAGGCGTGATCACGGCACGCGCCGGTTCGGCCAGGAGGGGCACCACTTGGCTGTCGACCTCCGCCGTCCCGAAGTAGACCCCCGTCGTGCTGGCCACCAGACGGTCACGGGCCAGCAGCGGCTGGACCACATTGGTGGGCACGGGCCCGTACCCGTCCGTCGAGTAGAGGGCGTAATCGAAGTTCCATCCGTACAGGCCGGGATGCGAGATCAGCGTGTCCAGGCTGGCCCCGAAGGTGAGAGTGGCGGTCACCACGGTGATCGCCAGCACCGCCCCCAAAATGACCGAACGCACCGGCACCGTGCTGCGGCCGCGCCCGCTCTCGAGGGCAAACCGGAGACCGGCGATCCCCGACACCGGGATCCCGGCCGCGAGGCCGAACTGGACGATGCTCGATCCGTGCTCGCCCGCCCGCCCGCCGGACGTGATGCGGTGCGGCGCCTGGCGGACGGCAACCGCCACGGCCGCCCCACCGACCAAGAGGGAAAGGACCAGGACCCCTAGGCCCAGGACCAACCAATCGAAGTCGATGCCCGGAGACGGGTCGACCGCACGCACCGGACCGAAGGGCGCAAGCGGGGACAGCCCGACGGCGATCGCACCGGCCAGCAACGAACCGACGACCACCGCGCCCACAATGCCGAGCAGCCCGTCCGTCGAGGTGACGGCCGGTCCGGCACCGATGGCCCGTAGCACCGCGCCCTCCTCCGCTTCGACACGCAGCTGACGGCTGACCGCCTGGATACCGATGAGCAGCGCGGCCAGAGCGGCGATGATCCCGAACACCCCGAGGGCGATGGCCTCCGGCCGGATCGCCCGCTGCGCCTCGGCCTCGATCTCCGACGTGACGTAGACCTGGAGCTGGGAGGGCGCGCCGGAGGTCGATGTGGACGAACTCGACAGGTGGGCGTACTCGCGCTCGACCGCGGAATCGAGCCCGCTCCCTCCCCGTATCTGTATCCCGTCGTACGTGCCGGCATTGCAGCAGCCCTGGATCTCATGGTCCAGGGCCGACGTGCCGAGGAGAAAGCCCGTATTGCCCCGGTCGATGTCGTCCTGCACGACCTGGGTGTTCAATACCCCCACCCCTACCACCCTCGCGTCAATGGTCCGGTAGGGCGTCAGGCTCGTCCGATTGACCGGCCAGAGCCCGATGCGAACGTGGGAGCCCACGTGGAGTCCCAGGAACGCGGCGGCGGTCGGGGTGGCGACGATTTCGTCCGCCCGGGACTGATCGGCCGCCCGTCCCGCGGTGATGGTGACCCGATCCTGTCGGGAGTACTCGCCGTCCTCGCTGGCGATCAACTCCACCTGAGCCAGGAGGACGGTATCCAGTCCACCGCTCGGAGTGAGGGTGGCGGCGTTGAAAGAGTCGAGACACCCGACCCGGGACACATGGGGCAGGCGGGCGATTTGGCCGATGAAGCCGGATGCACAGTCCACCGAGCCGCTCGGCTCCACCAGAAGGTCGGAGGGATTGGTCCGGGCCAGGAAGGTCGGGTAGGAGGACTGGGTGCGACGAGCACCGGCGATGGACCCCATGGCCAGGCCGCCCACCAGGCCGACCAGAAGGACGATACCCAGGTAGCCCGGCCACCGGCGCCGCCAGGTGGCACGGAAGCGGTACCAGCCAACAGTTAGCACGTCGTCCTCACGACATCAGAACTTCGTCGACCTCACCACCTGTTCCACCACCATGGACAGTGTGGTGGGTGTTCGGCCGTCCGCCAAGGGGGGCAGCACCCGGAACATCTTCGTGCCAGCATCCCGGCGACCAAGTCGCTGATCCGCTCAGGTAACTCGGACCGCAGGTAACTCGGACCGCAGGGAACTCGGACCGCAGGGAGAAGCCCATCGGAGCTGTTCGGCACATCGTCACCTCAGAGCGGGCGCCAAGTTCCCTACCGGAGCGTCACGTGGGAGCGGAGGGATCCGGCATTCCCGAGGGGCTGCGTCCGGCATACAACAGCTCAACGTAGTTTCGTAGAAAGCCGTCGAGATCCCTTCCATGGTTCATCACCCACTCCTTGTCCTCGTCGTGCGTGAGGATCAAGAACTTCTCCTCTTGGATTGAGGTGACGACGGTCTCACCTACTTCTTCGGCAGAGATCTGTCGTTGCATATGGGCGGGAAAATTCGTCCAACGCGGGTCATCGATGCCGACCATGCGGATGTTCTCACTGATGTTCGTGGCCACGAGCCCCGGACACAAAACCGAAACCCCGATGCCTTTTGGCCGGAGGTAAAGGTAGAGGCCCTCGGTGATTCCCATCACGGCGAACTTGGCACCAATGTAGGGGATGTTGTCGTAGCCGTGCGCGTACAAACCGGCGATCGAGCTGGTGTTGACCAGCCACCCATTGCCTTGCTCCATGAGAATGGGGACGAACGCGCGGATACCTCGGACTACCCCGAATAGGTTGACGTCGAACAACCATTGCCAGTCGTCAATTGGGATACGGTCCGGCGGCCCCAACAACGACACACCGGCATTGTTCATTACCACGTCGACGCGTCCGAACTCGGCGAGGACTCTCTGAGCGAGCGCTTCCATGTCTTCGTCGGAAGTGACGTCGCACCGAACGGCGATCCCCTTTTGGCCGAGTTCAGTCACTTCGGCGGCCGTTCTTTCCATCCGCTCCTCATGGATGTCGCCTAGTACGACGTCCGCTCCTGCTCGAGCGAGCGCCAGCACCGTTCCCCGGCCGATACCCGATGCGCCGCCCGTTACTACGGCAACTTTTCCGTCCAGTTCCATTCGTCCTCCCGCTGAAGAAACCTATAGGCATGGCACCGTGAGTGTAAGCACGTCCACCGAACTGATCGGGAAGTGTGTCGTCATCCGACGTTGTCGTGCGCCGCTCAGTGCAACCGAGGAAGCACCTCCTCGGCGAACAGGCGCATGGATCGTTCGACGTGCTCGTGGGCCATGCCACCAACACCCATGAGAACGACGAGATTCTCCACCCCGGCCTCTTTCAGCAACCGCAACCGTTCGAAACAGCCGTCCGGGTCGTCGAAGACCAGCATCGACTCGTTCCATTCGTCATAGGTCAGGTCGGGCATCGCTGCGGCGAGCGCCTCCCGATCGTGCATGACGTACGAACGAGGGAGCTTCCCGTCCGGCGGAATGGTCAGCGCGGTGACGCGGGCGAGGTGCCATTCGAATGGCTCGCGAGCGAGCATCCGGGCCTCCTTGCGACTTTCAGCCACGAAGATGTAGCGCATCACGGTCGCCCGCTGCCGGGTCTTGGCAATGTCGCCGCCCGCCGCCTCGACCTTGGAGAGATAGTCGGCGAAGGCCTCCGCTTCGCTCTCGATCGAGATGAAGCTCGAGAAGATGGCTGGTATCCCACGCGCGATGGCGTTGTCGACGCTGGTCGGACTTGAAGCGGCGTGGAGCAGAACGTCCTCCGGTTGCCGCTCCGGAACCGGCCACAGGCGTACCGGGGGAATGTCGTAGTACTGACCGTGGTGCTCGAATTCATGCGGCTTCCAAGCCGAGAGGACGATGTCGAGTGATTCGTCGAAGCGTTCCCGAGTGGTCTCCATGTCGACCTGCATGACCGGGTATTGCGGCCATTGGTAGCCGCGGCCCACAGCGATATCCACTCGACCACCGCTCAGGATGTCGAGCATGGCGACCCGTTCGGCGAACCGGAGTGGGTGGGTGAACGTCAGATTGACGACGGCGGTGCCGATCCGCACCCGGTTGGTCTGCGCCGCGATGAAGCTCGCCATCTGCAGGGCGTCACCGCAGAGGCAGTAGTCGAAGAAGTGCTGTTCGGGTACCCACACGCTGTCGTAGCCGAGCTCTTCGGCCAGAACGGCCCGCTCGATCTCACCGTGGAACACGTGGTGCGGGTCCATCCACGGGGGGCATTGGAAGGTGTGGTATGTGCCGACTCTCATCGTCCGGCCCGCTTCTCTCGGACCATTCGAACGATCTCCTCAATAGCTGCGGCGACCTCGCCGGGTGACTCCATCGGTTCCATATGGCCCACTCCCTCAAGTACTGACAACGACGCCCCGCCGATGGAGCCGGCCAGCAGACGGCAGTCCTCGAAAAACGGGTCACCATCGCCGACCACGACTGCGCAGGGCACCGCGACGTGGACCAACCGTTCGGTGAGGTCGAAATGCGTGATCGCATTCAGGGTTGCAATGAGCACCGCCTCATCGCACGCGGCGACGTCCGCGATGAACTCCTCGACCTGAGCGACGTGCGTCCGCAGGTAGTCGGCACCGAAGAGGCCCGGCCCCATGGCTGCAGCCAAGGCCCCCGGTCCCTGGGTCCTCACGAGCTCTCTCAGTTGCAGCGTGGCCTGCTGGTACGACGTCCCTGCCGAGCTAGTGGTCCCACAGAGGACCAGCCCTCCGACACGCCCCGGCGCTTGGGCGTACAGATGCTGCGCCACCATCCCACCCATGGAATGGCCCACCACTACGGCCTCAGCGATCCCCGACGACCCGAGTGTGTCGTCGACCTCGGTCGCCAAGTCGGCGAGAGAAAAGGATCCCTCGATCCTTTTCGAAGCGCCGAACCCCGGTAGATCGAACGCCACCGTCTGGTACGCGTCCCCGAGGCGCTCGACGACGGCCGCCCATACTGCATGTGAGCCGGCGAAGCCGTGGAGAAGCACGACGGGTGGCCCCTGTCCACGCTGAACGGCATGTAGCCCAACGCCATTTACCGACACCGCACCACCCCATCCCGCTGTCATCTTTCGAGCGCAAGAAAGATAACACCCCGGTGTACGCTGCTCGGCAGTGCCAAGTACGGCCGGGACAGCGCGCTCCGATGCAGAGACCGACACTCGACCTGGAGCGCTTACCCGCATGCGGTTACTGGAGGTGGGTGAGAGGCTGTTCGCGACAACGGGCATCGATGCCACCCCGACTCGCCAGATCTGCCGAGAGGCCGGTGTCCACCAGGACGCCATCCACTACCACTTCGGAACGAAGGACCGGTTCGTGGCGGCCATCCTCGACGCAGGAATCGACCGAGTCGACCAGCACCTGGCCAGGCGGTTGGCCGAGGCCGAGGTCGAGGGTTCCCGACGACCGGCGTCGGTCGCCACACTTGCCCGAGCGGTGGTGACAGCCACTACTGACATGTCGGACGAGCCGGGCTTGGGGCGGCATTACCTGGGATTCCTTACCGCTTTACTTGCGAATCCCCGGCTCCGTCCGCTCGCCACAGGCCGGCCTACATCCTGGGGGCAGCGTATGGTCGATTCGCTCACACCCCTCACCCCTGAACTGACCGAATCGGAGCGTGTGTACCGTGTGGCGATCACCGGGTTCCTCATAATCCACATGATCGGTATGGATTCGGAGTCACTCGGGCAATGGCTCGCGGTGTCCGGTACGCCGTACGACCAGGATCCCCACAGGCTGCTGGTACAGACCCTCGTCCGCGTTCTGTCGGGTTGAGTGGTTCTCCACCCGAGAGACGGGGCGCAGTGGCCGAGCGAGAGCGGCTGAGCTCGCGGGGAAAAGGCGCGACAGTGGGCCGGGATTCCTATTGCACTCTTGATCACGGAGGGGTAGGGTCACGCGCGCTGGCCTTCGAAAGTGAGGGTGTGGAGGACGACTTGCGCCGTCCACTGCCCCCGAGAGGGGCGAGAATATGCCTCTTTGCCGCATCCCGCAGAACTCTGAGGTTGCGCTTTTGGGCGACTCCCCGCCGGTTGACCCCCCGATCAGAGCCGGGGTCGACCGAAGGTGGTGGTGGTGGGCGGCGCAGGCTCGTCTTCGGGTCCGGACTCGAAGATGCTCATATCTCCGCCGGACCGATGACTGTACTAACGGTGCGGGTCGGCGCTCCTCGTTAGTCCTGTGTAGGGAGCGACACCATGGAAAGCGCCGGAGGGCCTCCGCCCGTTGACAGCGACTCGTTTTCCGAGTTCGCCTTCAGCTTCACTCAGACAGCGCGGACCCTGTTCGCGGCCGGCGGTGTCACCTCTACTCTGACCAGTGTGGTCGAACTGGCCGTCGCGACGATCGAGGGCTGTGACTACGCCGGCCTCTTCCTGATTGAAGGAAACACGGTGGCCACCCCGGTGTACACGGACCCGATCGTCGTCGAAATCGACCGTATCCAGCACACGACCGGCGAGGGTCCCTGCCTCGACGCCATCGCACACCGTCTGATCTTCTACGCCGACGACCTCGGCCGGGACCTGCGCTGGCTCCACTTCGCTCCGCGAGCGACCGAAGCAGGCGTGCGCTGCGTGCTGGCCCTTCCCCTCTCGGCCGACGCACAACTGGGCGCCCTCAACCTGTACGCCCGCTACCCCCTGGCCTTCGGCGTCGTCGACCGAGCCAGGGCGGCCATTTTGGTCTCCTTGGCCAGCCTCGCCCTCTCCGTTGCCCACTCCCACGAGGACGAAGAACGCCGCGCCGCCAATCTCCACGCCGCACTGGCCAGTCGGGAAACCATCGGCGAGGCGTTGGGGATCCTCATGGAGCGTGAGCGCATCACCGGCCACCAGGCGTTCGACATACTGCGCCGGGCGTCCCAGCACCTCAATATCAAACTCCGAGAGGTGGCGGAGAACCTGATCGAGACCGGAGAGGATCCTGATACAGGCTTGCCGCACGGCGACCCGCAGATGATTGGCTCGGCACGGAGTCGTGCGGTTTCGCTACATCGTCCACCACGCGACCGGGAGAGGGGGTGACAATGGAAAGAGCCGCAAGTCAGTCCGCCGTCGACAGAGACTCTCTCGTGGAAGTCACCTTGAGCGTTACCGAAGCGGCGAAGAATCTATTCTCGGGTGGCAGTGTCAGCGGCACCTTGGCCAGCATTGTCGAAATGGCCGTCACCACTATCGAAAGCAGTGACTTTGCGGGAATTTTTCTCATCAACGGAAACGCAGTCGCAACCTCGGTGCACACCGATCCCATTGTCGTAGAGATCGACGCATTGCAGCGCCGATACAACGAGGGGCCGTGCCTCGACGCCATCACCCACCGGCTCACCTTCTACGCCGACGATCTGGGCCGCGACCTTCGTTGGCCGAAATTCGCTCCACACGCGACCGAAGCGGGGATACGCAGCGTTCTGGCCCTTCCTCTGTCTGTCGATGCACAGCAAGGGGCTCTCAACCTTTATGCTCGCTACCCCGTCGCCTTCGGTGTCGTCGACCGGGCCAAAGCAACCATTCTGGCGGCGTTGGCCAGCCTGGCCCTCTCCGTTGCCCACTCCCATGAAGACCAGGAGCGCCGAGACGCCGCGTTCCACTCCGCCTTGGCCAGTCGAGAGATCATCGGCGAGGCCCTGGGGATTCTCATCGAGCGAGAGCGGATCACCGCAGACCAGGCATTCGACATACTGCGTCGTGCCTCCAAGCACCTCCACATCAGGCTCGTAGAAGTCGCCCAGAACCTGATCGACACCGGAGAGGACCCCGACACCGGCCAAGAACACCTTCCCATGACCTCCTCTCCCTAGGCAGTTGGATACGCACCCCGATGGCCACCGCTGGGCACCCCCAACGCCACCTTCGCGGCGCACGCTGCGATGTAGGTACAAGTCGGGATGGTGTGGCATGCACACAAGGGACAGTTCCAAGGATGAGGGTGACTCAACCGGGTACTCGCGGACCCCGAGGTCGCAATGACCACCACATGCAAGAACGCTGAAGGTTGTGTCGCCCTCCTGATCGACGAGACCAACCGGATCCATACGGAGAGCGCCGTCACCCCATGGGGCTACGAGTTGACGACCCAAGTCCATAACATCGGCATCGTCGTCACCGAGATTTCGAAAACGCTCTTGGTCAATCCTTCCTGGCTGCGCTTTGTCGTCGAGAGTGACGATTTCGAGGCCTGCGTGGCCGACGAGATCGTTGACTGGTACTTGATCGAAGAGCTCGTCAACACGGACGGAGCACCGCGCGTCGTATGAGCCATCAGTAGGTTGAACGAGGCGGACTCGGCCACGGAGCAAATCTGGTCGCCCCAAAAGGGACCAACCGGCTCAGGCCGCCGGCGGGGGAGCGCCCACAGGACCGGGTGCAATCTGAATTGCAATCTGAAGTGCAATCTGCATTGCAATCGGTGTGCTGTTTCCGTGAGGCGTCGGGCACATCGTTGCTGAGATAGATCGGGAGCGACACTCCGACCGGTGATCTGGCGATCCGTTCGGGGTCTCCTCACGCCCCGGCCACCGGGTCGTCGGCGCCGGCCCACCATCCAGGCCCGTCCCCTCCGGGGGGCGGCGAGCTGGCCTGCGGGCCTGGTTTCGTGCCCTCTCGCGCCTCCGTTTGGGCTGGAGGAGGGCGGCGGTTTTTGCTGGGACCGCAGGCTGGGGGCCACAACAGGCGGTCACGCTGACCACCAAAACAGCGTCCGAACAGGAGTTCGAATCGGTGCGCCATGGCGTTTTTTCGGGGTCGCCCGTGCTGCGGCCCAGGCATCACGCCGTGCCTGGCCCGGCCGCGCCGGATTTCGGCGCGCCACGGCCCACCGGAGCGATCATATGAATAGCATAAGAAAATTGCGTGACATCCATGTTTCGTTCATGCAAGATGACCAGATCACAGCAGTACGACCACGGGGGTGGAAAGAATGGCCATTGACACGTCTGCGGGCGCCGAACCCTTTGGGGGGGCCGACGTCCGCGCAATCACCATCCAGCCGGTTGCTGATCCCGCACCGCTCGGCTTGGCGGCCTTCGCCATGACGACGTTCGCGCTCAGCATCTCCAACACCAATGTCTGGGGAGCGGGCGCATTCGCCGCACTCGGTCTCGCCCTCGTCTACGGCGGCTTTGCCCAGCTGCTCGCCGGCATGTGGGAGTTCGTGCGCAAGAACACCTTCGGGGCCGTAGCCTTCACCTCCTACGGGGCGTTCTGGATCTCCTACTACGTCCTCGTCAAGTTCGTCGTCCCCGGTGTGCCGATCAAGAGCATCCCGGTGATGCTCGGGGTGTTTGCCCTTGGCTGGACGATCTTCACCGCCTACATGACGGTCGCCTCACTTCGGGTTTCCGCCGCGGTAGCACTGGTGTTCATCCTGCTCACGATTACCTTCGTCCTGCTGACCATCGCCAACTTCAATCTCCCCGACCCGGGCATGACCAAGGCCGCCGGCTGGTTCGGCGTTGCCACGGCGGCTGCTGCCTGGTATGCATCTTTTGCCGGTGTGACGAACGAGACGTTCAAGAAGACCGTCCTCCCGGTCTTTCCGTTGGCCCCCAAGGTGAACTCAGCCGGGCAGCCCAGATAGAGCGAACCCAGATAGAAAAGGAGTCGGGGGTCCATCAGCGTCGAGCAGGAAGAGGAAGACCATGAGCGTTCCAGTCCCATCGGGCAGCGAGGTGGGCCTCTCCGCCCTCCTCCACGAAACGCGGCGGTTCCCCCCACCCCCCGAATTCGCCGCCCAGGCCAACGCCCAGCCCGGTATCTACGAGGAGGCGGCCAAGGATCCGGTGGCTTGGTGGGCCACGCAGGCCGAGCGCATCACCTGGGACACGCCCTTCGAGCAGGTTCTCCAGTGGGACCTCCCCTTCGCCAAGTGGTTCGTGGGGGGCAAGCTCAATGCCTCGGTGAACTGTGTCGACCGCCACGTGGCGGCCGGGCGGGGTGACAAGGTCGCCTACCACTGGGTGGGCGAGCCGGAGGGGGACACCCGGACCATCACCTACAGCCAGCTGCACGCCATGGTCTGCCAGGCGGCAAACGCCCTGGTCGAGCTCGGGGTGAAGACAGGCGACCGGATCGCCATCTATATGCCGATGATCCCCGAGACGGTGGTCGCCATGCTGGCCTGCGCCCGGCTCGGGGCAGCCCACTCGGTCATCTTCGGCGGCTTCTCGGCCGAGGCCCTGGCCGGCCGCATCCTCGATGCCGACGCCCGGATGGTGATCACGGCCGACGGCGGCTACCGCCGAGGAGCGACGGCCGCCTTGAAGGTCAACGTTGACGAAGCCCTGCGGCAGTGTCCCGACGTCCACAGCGTACTGGTGGTGCGGCGCACCGGACAGGACGTGGCCTGGGAGGAGGGCCGGGACCACTGGTGGCACGACACCGTCGACCGCCAGGCGATCACCCACGAGCCCGAGTTCTTCGATGCCGAGCAGCCGCTCTACATCATGTACACGAGCGGCACAACGGCCAAGCCGAAGGGCATCCTCCACACCACCGGCGGCTATCTGGTCCACTGCGCCACCACTCACCACTACATCTTCGACATCAAACCCGAGACCGACGTCTTCTGGACGGCAGCCGACGTCGGGTGGGTGACCGGCCACAGTTACATCGTCTATGGTCCCCTGGCCAACGGCACCACCTCGGTCATGTACGAAGGGACCCCGGATTCCGGGGGCCGGGACCGTTGGTGGCGGATCGTGGAGGACTACAAGGTCTCGATCCTCTATACCGCCCCGACCACCATCCGCACTCTTATGAAGTGGGGTGAAGAGCATCCTGCCGGCCACGACCTCTCGAGCCTGCGATTGCTCGGCTCGGTGGGCGAGCCCATCAACCCCGAGGCCTGGATCTGGTACCGCAAGAACGTGGGTCGCGAGCGGTGCCCCATCGTGGACACCTGGTGGCAGACCGAGACCGGGGGCATCCTCATCACGCCCCTCCCGGGCATCACCGCCACCAAGCCCGGGGCAGCCATGACTCCCTTCCCGGGGATCTCGGCCGACGTAATCGACAACGAGGGCGCCCCGGTGGGCAACGACGAGGGCGGCTACCTCGTCATCACCGCGCCCTGGCCCGGGATGCTGCGGGGCATCTGGGGTGACCCCGATCGTTACCGAGATACGTACTGGTCGCGCTTTCCCGGTAGGTACTTCGCCGGCGACGGGGCAAAAAAGGACGAGGACGGTGACCTGTGGCTGCTCGGTCGGGTGGACGACGTCATGAACATCTCGGGTCACCGGATCTCGACCACCGAGATCGAGCACGCCCTGGTGGGTGACTCGCGGGTGGCCGAGGCGGCCGTCGTCGGCGCCTCGGACGCCACGACCGGCCAGGCCATCGTGGCCTTCGTAACCATCAAGGGCGACGCCGCCCAGACTCCAGAAGAGGGAGAGATCCTGGTCGAGGAGCTCCGGGCGACGGTAGCCCGGACCATCGGGCCGATCGCCAAGCCCCGTCAGATCCTCCTCACACCCGAACTGCCGAAGACCCGCAGCGGCAAGATCATGCGCCGCCTGCTGCGTGATGTGGCCGAGAACCGCGAGCTAGGCGACGTGACCACCCTGTTGGACCCGACCGTCGTCAACATGATCGACGAGAAGATGAAGGCGGGAGCCGGTACCGACGACGACGGCTGAGCCCGACCTACCGGCCCCGTGCCGGCCATTCGAGACTCCGAAGGTCTGGGTTCACCGTCGGCTGTTTCACGCGTGGTGGCGACATGGTGTTGTGGTGCGCACCAAGGGCCGAATCAGGGGAATGGGTGTAGCGTTCGGCCGAGCCCACTGCGAACGGAGACCTAATGGCCGTCCTTGTGAGGATTACCGCTACCGGAATGGACAAGGCGGCCTACGACCAGTCGGCTCCCGGACTGCACGAGTTGGTGAAGAAGCAGCCAGGCTTCATCATCCACGTCGCCTATCCGACGCCCGGTGGATTCACCGTGAGCGAGATCTGGGAGAACGAGCTACAGCAAGAAACATGGTTCAACGAACACGTACGCCCACACCTGCCGGCGGCGCTTTTGGACGCCATGTCGACGGAGTACTTCCACCTTCACGCCGTGGTGCAGCCGTAGTCCGCTGATCCTCTAAGTGTGAAGCAGGGACAACAATCAGCGGTCTTCGTCTGAGGACGTAGGACAACGTGGGACATTTTGGGACATTTTTGACCGATCTCCGTGCCAGGAGACTGTCCGAGGCCCCGCTGCCGCTCCCGCCGTTCCAACGTCCTTTGTTACTGTTGTGTCTCGATGAGGCCGATCACCGTTGGCATTGGCGTGTCCATTACCGCATTGCTGGTGACGAGCTGCGGGTCTGCGACGCTACAGAAGGCGGCATCGAAAGCAAAGCCCCCCGAGTCGTCAACGACCACCCCCGCTTCGACGACGACGAATCCGCCACTGCCCGCAACGACCACCCCGGCTCCGACAACGACGAATCGGCCACCCGCGACCAGCGCGACCGCGGTGCCACACACCGCAACCACGGTGCCACACACCACGACGACGGTGCCACACACCACGACGACCACGACCGCCGCCGCGGCGGCTGCTTCGGCCAACAGCTGCACGAACCCGTCGTTCTCCACCAGTGATGCTCAGGGATTGGACAACACTGACCCAAACGACGGGTATCAGTACTGGTGGGTCAACAATGACGCATGGAGCGGGTCGGCCGGTCCGCAGACGATGAACGTGTGCAGCCAGTCGAGTTGGAACGCGGTGTCCGACCAAACCGACAATCAGGGTCAGATCGAGACCTACCCCGACACCGAGTATGACGTCGGCGGTCGTAACCATCCGTCTACGACCCCCATCTCGGGCTTCTCGTCCATCACATCCACCTTCAGCGAGGCCTACCCCTCGGCTGGTGGCTGGGATGCGGCCTATGACCTGTGGACCGACAACTGGACCAATGAGACGATGATCTGGAACCAGTGGGCAGGAGACAATGCCTATTGGGCACAGTGCGCCAACAACGAGGTCAGCGGCGGTTGCGGCACCGAGCCTGGCGTGGCGCTCACCCTCGGCGGCGTGCCGTACCACTTCCTCGCCAACGGGCCGACCAATGCCAACGGGACTCCCATCCCTTGCACCGCCGCCAACGAGAGCAAGTGCGAGTACATGTTCTTCCGCGACTCGCAGGTATCGACGGGCTCGGTGGCGATCTTGGCTGCCTGGCAGTGGGAGGTAGCGAACGGTTACGCCAGTGCGAGCGACGTCCCTACCCAGCTGGAGTACGGCGTCGAGATCTCCTACACCAGCGGTACCGAGACGTTCCCTATGACGGGTCTGACATTCAGCGTGAGCCCGTAAACTCTAGGCGTGTGCGGTCGCTTCGCTCTCTACACCGAGCCCGCCAAGGTGGCCCGACTGCTTCAGGCGCAACTGGTCGGCGTCGCAGATGATTGGCAGCCAAGCTGGAATGTTCCGCCGACTGATCCCATACTGGCCGCCCGTGACGAGGTCGATCGCCAGGGCAATCTCTCCCGGACCCTACGACCATACCGGTGGGGCCTGGTTCCTCCATGGGCCAAGGATCCCGCGTCCGTCAAGGGCACATTCAATGCACGAGCGGAGTCCGTGGCGAGCAAACCGATGTACAGGTCGGCATTCGAGCGCAAGCGGGTTCTCGTTCCAGCTGACGCCTTCTACGAGTGGAAGAAGTCGGCGAAGGCCAAAGAGCCCTTCGCCTTCCGTCGCACCGACGGCCAGCCCATGGTCTTCGCCGGTCTGTGTGATCACTGGAAGGCCCCGGACGGACACTGGTTGGCGTCGGCCACCATTATCACGACATCCGACAACCTCGACATGCACGAGATCCACGACCGCATGCCAGTCATTCTCGAGACCGATATGTGGGACCGCTGGTTGGACCCGGCTCTTGATGACCGCAACGTGTTGGAGACGATGCTGCGGCCCCCGCCGGCCGGGACCCTCGAGCATTACCCGGTGAGTCGAGACGTCGGCAATGTACGTCACAACAGCGCACACTTGCTGGACCAAGCCGTTGGCCAGCCGCTACCCCAGCTCGATCTCGGTTGAATCTCGATTGAGCAGAGACGGCGTGACGCGACGGTCTCACTCAGCGGGGATCGGGCCGGTCTACGTTCCAGTGGCGGCCCACCTGGGCGTACCAGCCATCATCGCCGGCCGGCAGGACCGTGTAACGACTGATGGTGCGTTGTCCGCCCTGTTGATCACCGTAGAGGATATCGATCGTGAAGGGATGTCGTTCCTCGAGATCTTTCAGAAGACCCCGACGAGCTGTATCGTCGGAGTCCCGCACGGCGGCCTCCCAATATCCGGTGCCGCCTGCGGGAATGTAGAGGTCGATGCTGAGCCGACGAAAGTCCTCGGGCTGCACGTGCGGGGGATCTTCGAACGCCTGGTCGGGCATCGGGTACCACCCGTGGAGCAGGGCGATCCCCGTGCCGAGATTTCGCAACCCGACTGCGAGATAGATGACCCCGTTATCCTCCTCGAGGATTGCACGGCCGCCACCGACGCGGGCAGTATGGCGGTCGTGCCACAAGACCTTGTGCACCGGGTCGTCGGAGAGAGATGGTACGAGCAACGGACGCATGGCGGTGAGGAGCGACTCCTCGGCGATGCGAGCCGATCGGTTCGATGAGCGCACCGCCGAGAACGTGGCCACGGCGAGCACGAGTGTGCCCCCAGCCGTGGCGAACGAGGCGATCGTTGTCCAATCAGCCATTAGGTTCGCACCCTATCGAACGGCCGGGCCCTGGCACCCCACCTACGGGCACTCCGGACGGAAGTTCGTTGGACACGTGTCAAAACCTACCCAATGAGGGCCGTCGTCCGTATGAATGGCGCAGGTGCAGTCCATGCGCCGACGACGAGTTGCCCAAATGGTCGCGACGGCGGCCCTGGAGTCGGGACTAACGCGACAGGGTGAAGCTGTCCACTTCGGCGCCGCTCTCGTTGAGGCCACGGACCAACATGGTCGCGCTTCCGAAAACGGAAGGAGTCACGTCCACCACCACCAGGGCGTAGCCGGTGTAGCGGACACGTGACCAGGCGACCGTCTCGGTCACTTCCGTACCGCCCGACTCGTTGATGTAGCTGGCCACCAACGCCACGTTGTCGACGGCCCCCTCGTAACTGTCGGGAGCACCGAAGGCGTACAGGCTTTTGCCTGCACTACCGCACGTCACGTAGGTCGTCCCCTGGGTCGCCGGTTGAATCGTCGCACCGATGGGCGCCGTCGTCGTTGGCGCACCTGCCTTGATGGGATCGGTCCGTTCGTAAATGTGGTTGTGACCGTTGATGACGAGGTCGACACTGTACTGGTCGAACAGGGACGTCCAGAACTGCCGGACACCACCCTCCGATGCGTGGGTCGTGCAGGTGCAGTCGGCGCAGTGGTGAAAGAAGACGACAATGAAATCCACGCTCGGATTGGCGCGCAGTCCCGGCAACGTCTGACCCAGCCATGTTGTCTGGCTCCCGCCGCTGTAGCCAAGGTTGGCCGGGATCTCGTAGGACACGTCGTTGGGGTCGAGGCTGATGATACCGACGTTGCCGTAGGTGAAGAAGTACGTGCCGGGACAGACGCTCGGCCCGTTGCCCCGGGAAGTCGAACCGGTTGACCTCGGCCTCGTATCCATCAGGCGAGTACCAGGCCTCCATCTCATGGTTGCCGAGCGAGATCATCCAGGGGATGAAGGCCGATGTGGCCGCTGTCTGGGTGAAGTACGAGTCCCAGGCCCGTGGGTCGTAGTCATCGGTGAGCAGTCCGTCGCCGCCGTTCTCGGCGTACGACACGTCGCCGGCGTGGAGGTGAAATGCGGGCTCCTGGGCCAGGATGAGTCACTGCCGTGCGAGATGTGGCGGCCGAACGGGACGATGCCCGATCCGTTCGACGGTGTGGTGCTCGACACCAGCACCGGCGAGGGGGACCATGACGATCGTTGCGGCCGCAAGGCCGCCGAGGCTGCACCGGCGGTCGGGCCGAGTAGTGCCGCTCCGCCGATGACGGTACCGGCGCCGGCAAGACCACCTTTGAGGATGGCGCGCCGCGATCGCCGCTTCTGGAACCAGTCGTTCTGCTCGGCGAGACTCAGGGTCTTCGCCACCTCCCGGGTCATTCGTGTAGGGGCCATGGGTATCAATCTGAAGCACCATGCTTAATGGTCGGTGACGTCGGCGGGTCGGGAGACTGAACTGTGCATGAACCGCACGCGAAGGAGGGTGGTGCTCGGGTGGGCTAAGGCCGCCCGATGAGCGAATGGCCCGAAGGCTGGCACCCCGTCAACGCCGAGGAAGCGCGGCACTACGTCGACGCCCACCAGGACCGGGGTGGAGATCCCGAGCTCATCGAAGAGTGCGAATCGTTCCTTGGCCGCCCTGCGAGGCCGACCACCTGAACGTCCCCCTGCACCCGGGTTGACCAGGGTATATAGGGGATGGCGATGGGTGATCGGTGGCACCAACCCGCGTCGTAGTGTTCGGCCTCAGCCTGCTCTAGCAAGATGAAGGTCTTGTTTCGTGATCGACGTACTGCGCAGCGTCCAGAGTCCTCGGGGGCCCCTGCAGCCCCGGATCTGACCTCGGTGAACCTGGCCGGCGAACCAGCGAATGAAGGAGCCGATCGAAGGAGGCGCCTGTGGCCGGCGCCGATCGAGAACTGGTTCTCCACCTTGTTCTCCCGACTGGCGGCCTACCCCCCGGCCGCTGTGGTGCTGGCAATAACCGCGCGGGACAAAGAAGCCGCCGGGGGCGTCGCCGGCAGTGCTATCGCCTTTCGTCTGTTTTTGTTCTTCGTGCCCCTGTTGCTCTTCGTGATTGGCATCCTCGGCCTCATCTCGGGGTTCCTGAGCGCCCAGGACGTGGCGCACGGAGTCGGGGTGGGTGGCAAGCTCTCCGCGCAGATCCGGGCCGCCCTGGCCGAGCCCAGCGCATCGCGGTGGTTAGCCACGGGTCTCGGCCTGGTCGGCATGTTGACCGCAGGCCGGTCGCTCAGCAAGGTGCTGATCTCTGCCAACGCAATCGCCTGGCGGGTTCCGACCCCCACGCGGGCGTCGCTTCGGACCGTCGGTTCGGTGGCCGGCCTCATCTGCGTGATGGGTTTGCTCTCCATCATGGTCAACCGCGTGCGGGAGGACTTCGGCCTCAGCGTGGCGAGCGCCGCGCTGTTGCCGACGTTGGTGATCTACGTCATCGCCTGGATCGGGGTGTCGAGCTATCTTCCACGGGGCACCCCCGACCCGGGCGCCCTGCTCCCCGGAGCGCTGGTGGTGGCCGTCACCATCACCGCCATGCAGGCTCTCAGCGAGTTCTACCTGCCGGACAAGTTGAGCCGGGCGGGAGAGCTCTATGGCGTAATCGGAACCACCATCGCCACCCTGGGGTGGTTCTTCTTCCTCGGCAGGGCGGTAGCACTTTCGACCGAGATCAACGCCGTCGTCTACGAACGCTACGGCAGTGTGTCGGGTCCCTTCTTCTCTCTTCCGGTGCTACGGATCCTGCCCGCCAAGTCCCGCCGGGTCCGCCAGTTCTTCGATCTCGAGCAAGAGACCCCGGCGAGGTGAGTTGGACGGGTGGTCCGGCGGACTTCTTTGCATGGCTCTACAATCACACCCGCTCAGCATGTGCGCCGAGGGAGGGGGTGTTCCGTGTCTGATCGTGCGATCGTCGAGGAGTATTTGAGCGCGTTTGCCGCACGGGACTGGGTCCGGTTCGCGGCGACGCTCACGGAGGGGCGCCTGCTCCGGGTGGGGCCGTTCTTGGACGTCATCGAGTCCAAAGACGACTACGTGGAGTTCCTGAGCAACCTCATGCCTACGCTGATCAACTACGAGGTGAGGGTGGACCGGATCTCGGAGATGGACTCGGGGCGGTTCCTGGTCGAGCTGAGCGAAATCTTCGACGTCAACGGCGTCAGCACGGAGTATCCCCAGGCGGATCTGTTTGAGGTGGACGCAACCGGCAAGGTGAGCGGTGTGAGCATCTTCATGAAGACACCGGGAAGCCGTCCACCGGTCGAGGGGGCGAGCGCCTCCGCTGCCGGTGTGCTCGGGAGCATGTCCGTGATGGCCTTCATTCCTGTGACCGACGTCGCCACGGCGCGCCCGTTCTACGAGTCGACGCTGGGTCTCTCCGTGGTCGACGACAGCCCATTCGCCCTCGTCGTCGACGCCAACGGGACCAAGGTGCGCATCACGCCGGTGGCCGAACTCCGGCCCCGACCCTTCACGATCCTCGGGTGGGAGGTCGCCGATATTGAGGCGGTGGTCGAGGGCCTGGTCGCCCGGGGCGTCGGCTTCACACGTTACGACGGCATGAACCAGAGGGCCAACGGCATCTGGGCGTCGCCCCGTGGCGACCTCGTCGCGTGGTTCGTGGATCCCGACGGCAACACCTTGTCGTTGACGCAGTTTGCTCGCCCGTAGCGGACCTCGCCCGTAGCAGACCTCGCCGGTTAGCGGACAGGGACTCGGGCCGCTCACCCCAGGTGCCGACGCGGGGCTCGCGTGATACCGTGATGGTGCAACACCAGCAACGCCAATTGCTGTAGCTGTACTGACGTCAAGGGGAAGCCGGTGAAACTCCGGCGCTGGTCCGCAACCGTGAAGGGTGCGCCGATGAGGCGACACCATGAGCCGGGATACCTCGAGGTCAGAAAGAGTTCCCACCGTCGAGACACAAGGTCCGGGGCTCGGTGCAACCCCGTCTCCGCGCGGAGTTTTCCGAGGTCGAGGACCGGGAAGCGAGTACACCGTGCACATCCTTCGCCGCACACTGATGGGTGTTTCAGCCATCGGCCTTGCCACCGTGATGGCAGCCGCCATGATCTCCTTGGCCGCGCCGGCCGGCGCGGCCTCACCGACGTTGCCGCAAACTGCAGTGGCCCTGGGCGCGGCCCGGTGGCTCGGGACTCAGCTCACCCCGCAAGGCACCATCGACGATGTGACCCCCGGTACCGCCGACCTCTCCGCCACGGCGCAGACGGTGATCGCCCTCGGAGCCACCGGCGTCGATCTACGCGGCGCCCGAGCCGGGCTGTCCTATCTCAAGGCAAATTCGACGACGTACGTCACGCAGCAGGGCAGCGACGGACCCGGGCAATTGGCCAACCTGATTCTGGCGGCTCATGCCCTGGGCGCGAGCCCCTATAACTTCGGGGGCACCAATCTCGTGCAGCGACTCCTCGCCACGGAGCAGACCAGTGGTCCCAACGCCGGTCGGTTCGGCACCGACGCCCAAAACGCCGACTTCAACGCCGGCACCCTCGATCAGGGCCTCGCCCTGGCCGCCCTGGCCGCTGCGGGCGTGCACTCCGATGCCGCGTCCATCTCGTGGCTCACGAACCAGCAGTGTCCAAATGGAGGCTGGACTGATCCCGACACGGTGAGCACTCCGTGTGATCTGGTCCCCATTGGGAGTGCCTTTCCCAATGAAGACACGAACACCATGTCGTATGCGATCCAGGGTCTCGCTGCCCAGAGCACGCTGACCGCAATGGTGTCCACGAAGGCGCTGAGCTTCTTGACGGCGGCCCAAGACACCGATGGGGGATGGAACTTCTCGCCAAATACGGCGGCCAACCCCGAAACGTCTGACCCGAACTCGACATCCCTGGTCATCCAGGCCATTTCGGCGTTGGGGCTGTCGCCCAGTAGCCCGACCTTCGACCAGGGGTCAAATACGCCGCTGACCGCGCTCTTGGCCTTTCAGGTGACTTCGGGCGCCGATCTCGGTGCCTTCTATTTCCCCGGGATCGGTTCCACCACGACGGGGAACGTCGTCGCCACCAATCAGGTGGTACCGGCCCTGGCCGGGTTCACCCTGCCCTATCCGCCCAGCAGCACGGGGGGTTCGTCCTACTGGGTGTTCACGGCTAACGGCGCCGTCTATCCCTTTGGCAACGCCGCCTCGCACGGCTCAGCCGCCACCCTTGCGCTCCACGAGCCGATCGTGGGCAGCGGGGCCACGCCCGACGGCGGGGGCTACTGGTTGGTGGCATCCGATGGCGGCGTGTTCAGCTTCGGCGACGCCGCCTTCTACGGCTCGCTCGGCAACACGGTGCTCAACAAGCCCATCGTCGGAACGGCGCCCACGCCCGACGGCGGGGGCTACTGGTTGGTGGCATCCGATGGCGGCGTGTTCAGCTTCGGCGACGCCGTCTTCTACGGCTCGCTCGGCAACACGGTGCTCAACAAGCCCATCGTGGGCATTTCGTCAACGCCCGACGGCGGGGGCTACTGGTTGGTGGCATCCGATGGCGGCGTGTTCAGCTTCGGCGACGCCGTCTTCTACGGCTCGCTCGGCGGCAAGGTGCTCAACAGCCCTGTCGTGGGCATAGCTTCGGATCCGAACGGCGCCGGCTACTGGCTGGTGGCATCCGATGGCGGCATCTTCACCTTCGGTGATGCGGGATTCTTCGGCTCGACCGGTGGCATCACGCTGAACAGGCCGGTGGTCGGCATTTCGTCAACGCCCGACGGAGACGGCTACTGGTTGGTGGCATCCGATGGCGGCATCTTCACCTTCGGTGATGCGGGATTCTCCGGTTCGGCCGCTTCCAACGGTATAAGCAACGGTGTGGCCGTCGTAACCAGTTCGACGTAGCAGTGCGCGGCCCGGAACATCGGGGTCGGGTGCTCACGGGAGCTCTCCTCCTAGGCGCGGCGGGCGCAGTACTGGCGCCGGCCGGCCCCGGAGCCCTGCTTCCGCTCAAGATGGCCATCGCCTCCGCCGACTCGGTGGGCAACGACGTCTATGTGGCAGTTGTCGTCGACTTCGGCAGCGGATCGTCGCTGTCGACCATATCGAAGTGTGTTCCCGTGGCATCGACAGATCGGGACTCCGATGCGCTCGCGGCTGCCGTGGGGGCAAGCAACGTGTCCTACAACAACTCGGGCCTCCTTTGCGCCATCGACAACTATCCAACCAACGGGGTGCAAAACTGCGGCCAGAACGTGGGACCCGGCGACTACGACTACTGGTCGTATTGGCACGGGACATCGGGATCGTGGGTCTATGCCAACAACGGCCCGGCGGAACAATCGGTAGCGAGCCCGGCCGATGACGTGGAGGGCTGGAGGTTCCAGAGCGACGAACCGGACAACCCGAGTAACCCACCTCCGGCGACTCCGGCGTCGTATGCGCAGATCTGCAACGCGACGACCGAGATGGCACCGTCCCAGCCACCGTCTTCAGCGGTCACGACCACTACTCCCACCTCGTTGCCGCCGGCGGTGACGACGACGACCACCGACGGAACGGCAACCGCTCCCGACCACGCCTCCACCACGACCACGCCCAGCACCCGGCCGACGTCGGCGGCGGCCGCCCCGACCGCGGCCGCCCCGACCGCGGCGGCGAGTCACCACCACCAGCACCACGCAGCCCGGCAGCCAGAGTGAGACCCGTGCTAGCGGAGAGGTCTCACCGGGTGCGACCCATCATGCCCTCGCAGGCTCCACGCCGCGCCAGAATCCCGGTGGATCCGGCAGCACCCTCCTCCCGGTCGTGCTGGTCGCCGCCGTGGCGGCCGCATTGGGTGGCATCGCCGTTGTCCGGTGGCGCCGCAGGCCGGCGGACGAGTGACGCGGGCCGCCGCTCCCCGACGTCGGTCCCTGCACCCGGTGGCGTGGTGGTTGTGGGCCGCCGGGTTGGCGATCTGTGCCATGAGGACGAACAACCCGTTCCTCTTGGCTCTGATCGGAGCCGTGGTCTGCTTCGTGGTGTCGGTCCGCCGCAGCAGTGCGCCGTGGTCACGGTCGATCGCGTTCTTCCTGCGCCTTGGGGTGCTGGTCATCGTGATTCGGGTGGTGATAGAGATCCTCTTCGGCGAACGTGGTGTGCCGGGGCACGTGCTGTTCACCCTCCCGCGGGTGCCGTTGCCCTCGTGGGCGGTGGCGGTGAGCATCGGAGGTCCGGTCACGCTGGAGTCCATGCTCAATGCCTTCGTGGAGGGATTGCAGATCGCCGTGATCCTGCTCTGCTTCGGCGCGGCCAACTCGTTGGCCAGTCCCTACCGACTCCTGCGCTCCTTGCCGGCGGTGCTCTACGAGACAGGCGTGGCGGTCACGGTGGCCCTCGCCTTCACCCCCGAACTGGTCCAGTCCATCGGCGTCGTGCATCAGGCCCGCCGCCAGCGCGGTGTCCCGACCAAGGGATTCCGCGGCATGCGCGGCGTGGCGGTGCCGGTGCTCGAGAGTGCGCTGGACCGGTCCCTGCAGCTGGCCACCAGCATGGACGCGCGCGGCTACGGACGGCGCGTCGCAGTGGGAAAGGGTTCACGACGTCTGGCGAGCGGGGCCACGGTAGGTGGGCTGTTGCTGGCTGCCGTCGGACTCTATGGCGTCATCGATTCGGGCTCGCTCTTCGGCCTCGGCCTTCCTGTCATCGCGGTAGCGGCCATCCTGTGCGGAGTGGGCCTTGCCCTCGGCGGGCGGCGCACGGCCCGCTCGCGCTACCGACCCGACCCGTGGCGGGGGCCCGAGTGGATGGTGGTCGGTTCGGGGCTGGTTGCCCTGGTGGCCATGGCCGTCGCCCATGCGCTCGACGTGCCGGGACTCACGATCTCCTTCACGCCCTTGGTGTTTCCGAGCATCCCGCTGCTGCCGGTCCTCGGAATCCTCATCGCCGTGACCCCGGCCATCGTGGCGCCGAACCCCTACCGCCTCTCCACTGCGTCGACGGTGAGGGGTCCAGCGGTGAGGGGTCCAGCGGCGAGCGAGCCCGAGGTGAGGGGGGCCGCCGGCCGCCCGTCGTCGTCGGACCTCTCCAGGGCGACGACATGATCCATTTCGACGAGGTGTCGTTCACCTACACCGATGCGCCCCGTCCGACACTGCACCGGGTCGCCCTCGACATCCCCGAGGGCGAGCTGTGGGTGGTGGTGGGGGAGACGGGGACAGGCAAGTCGACCTTGCTGCGGGCCATCAACGGGCTGGTTCCGCACTTCAGCGGCGGGGTGCTGGCCGGTACCGTCACGGTGGACGGGCGGACGACCAAGGACAATCGGCCGCGCGATCTGGCCGACGTCGTCGGTTTCGTCGGGCAGAACCCGCTGGCCAGCTTTGTGACCGAAACGGTCGAGGACGAATTGGCCTACACCATGGAGAACCTGGGTGTGCCCTCCGATGTGATGCGACGCCGGGTGGAGGACGCCCTCGATCTGCTCGGGCTCCACGACCTGCGTGACCGATCCCTGCGGGCGTTGTCGGGGGGCCAACAGCAACGCGTGGCCATCGGGGCCGTCCTCACGGCGTCGCCCCGGATCCTGGTGCTCGACGAGCCCACCTCGGCTCTCGATCCGGCTGCCGCTGAAGAGGTCCTGAGCACCCTGGCGCGCCTGGTGCACGATCTGGGGCTGACCGTGATCATGGCCGAGCACCGGCTGGAGCGCGTGGTCCCCTTCGCCGACCGGATCGTCTTGGTGACCGGCGATGGTGCGCCGCTCGTGGAGGGCCCGCCCGAGGTCATCATGCGCTCGTCTTCGGTCGCCCCGCCCCTGGTCGAGTTGGGGCGCCTGGTCGGCTGGCATCCCCTGCCCCTCTCGGTGCGCGACGCCCGCCGGCAGGCCGCCTCGTTGCGCCTGCGTCTGGCGTCGAGAACGCCACCCGGCCCGAGGACACTGCCTGCTGCCTCCGGGGCTGACGTCGAGGTGGCCGCGGCCAGCAAGCTGAGCGTCTCGTATGGACCCGTGGTCGCGCTCGATGGTGTGGATCTTTCGATCTTCCGAGGCGAGATCCTCGTGCTCATGGGGAGGAACGGTTCCGGCAAGTCGACACTGCTCGCCACCCTCGCGGGGGGACGCCGACCGACCCGGGGCACCGTGGCGGTAGATGGACGTGACCCCGTGTCGTTCCGCCCGGTTGAACTGATCCGCCGAGTTGGGCTCGTGCCTCAGGACCCGGGCCTCCTCCTCTACGGCGAGAGTGTCCGGAACGAGTGCCACACCGCAGACAAGGTGTCGGGTCTGGCCGAAGGCACGACCTCCGCCACGCTCGATCGGATACTGCCCGGCGTGCCCGCCGATCGACACCCCCGCGACCTCTCCGAGGGCCAGCGGCTCGCTCTGGCGCTGGCCGTCGTTCTGGCTCCGGCTCCCACACTCTTGTTGCTCGACGAGCCGACCAGGGGGTTGGACTACCCCAGCAAGGACCGTCTCATCGAGGTGTTGCGGGAATTGGCCGGGGATGGCCACGCCATCGTTCTGGCAACCCACGACGTCGAGCTCGCAGCCCGCGTGGCAGACCGAGCCGTTGTTCTTGCCGACGGCCAGATCATTTCCGATGGTCCCGCCCGCCAGGTGGTGTGCCATTCCCCCGTCTTCGCCCCCCAGGTGAGCAAGGTCTTGGCTCCCGACGAGTGGCTCACGGTGGACGAAGTACGCCAGGCGCTCGCCGGACAGGTTCCGGCATGACCGTCTCGGACCCTCCTTCTGCTCGCCGGCCGGCGCGCCGGCTGGCCCCGGCCGTCCGGATCGGGACCCGCTCCTCGTTCCTGCTCCTCCTGACCACCTTGTTCGGCGTCGTTGCCTTTGTATGGCCCCTGATGATCCATCAGCACTCCGGTCAGAATTCGGCCCACAGCGGGGACGCACCGTGGATCTTCGTCGGCCTGATCCCGCTCCTGTTGGCCATCGTCATGGCCGAGCTCTCCGAAGGAGCCATCGACGCAAAGGCGGTGGCGCTGCTCGGAATCCTCGCCGCCTGTTTTGCCGCCTTGCGGGTGCCGAGTCCGGGCATCAACGGCTTCGAGCCCGAATGGTTTCTCCTGATCCTCTCGGCGCGGGTTTTCGGACGAGGGTTCGGGTTTGTGTTGGGAGCCGTGGCGTTCTTCGCCTCGGCCCTGATCACCGGAGGAGTCGGGCCGTGGCTGCCGTTCCAGATGCTGGCCGCGGCGTGGGTCGGTTTCGGTGCCGGTTGCCTGCCTCCCTTGCGCGGCTTTCCGGAGCGACTCATGCTGGCCGGCTACGGCGTGGCCTCGGCACTGGCCTACGGGCTGCTTACCAACTTTTGGTTCTGGCCCTTTGTCGGCGGGACCACGACGACCTACTCATTCGTGCCTGGCCTGGGCACCATTGAGAATCTGCACCGGTTCATCCTCTTCGACCTGACCACGTCCATGGGCTTCGACCTCACCCGCGCGGCGACGTGCGCCGTCATGGTCCTGGTGCTGGGTCGACCGGTACTGACGGCTCTGCGCCGCGCCTCGCGGCGGGCCGTCTTCGAGCCTCAGGTCGACTTCATTGACCAGGGGGGCGGAGGCGTTCGCTAGTCTTGACCTTCGGCTATGTGTACCTTCCTCGCTCAAAGAGCCCGCTCAATGGGTTGGCGGCCGTTGCCAACTGGTCCCTTCGCGACGAGAGTGCGCACATGAGCTCTGCCTTCGACGAGGAGTTTTGACCTCCGAGTCACCGTTGCAGCTGGCGGCCGAGTTCCCGCCGTCGACGCGCGACGAGTGGCGTCGGGGAGTCGATCGGGTCCTGGCCAAGGGCAAGAGCGATCTCAGTCAGGAGGAGTTGGCCCGGCGCTTCGAACGCGAGCTCGTGACCTCGCTCTACGACGGTTTCGAGGTTGCGCCGCTGTACACGGCGGCGGACGTCGGGAACGACGACGTTGCCGAGGGGCTCCCCGGACTGCCTCCCTTCATCAGAGGGGCGACCCTGCTCGCAGGCACCCTAGGGGGGTGGGACATCCGGCAACCCGTCGACCTGACTCCCTCCGACCCGGCGAAAACGGGGTCCGAGGTCCTCGAGCAGCTCGAACGAGGAGCGAGTTCGCTGATCCTCCGCACTCCGTTGGGCGGGGCCGACGGGTACCCGAAGATCGACGTGGACCTACTCGACGCGATCCTCGAAGGGGTCTATCTCGACCTCATCACCGTCTCTCTCGATGCATCGTTGGGGCCCGGGGCGGCTGCGGCCCTCCTCGGAGTGTGGGAACGACGGGGAGTTGAGAGTTCCCAGGCCCGCGGCGTCCTCGGCATGGATCCCATCGGTGAGCGTGCTTCCCGCGGCCCGGGAACGGATCTGGCGGCGGCGCAACGGGCGATGATCAGCACAGCACAGCGATGTAGTGGTTCGTACCCCGGGGTACGGACGGTGGTGGTGGACGTCACCCGCTATCACGAAGCCGGCTGTTCGGATTCTGAGGAGTTGGCCTGCGCCATCGGCACCGGGGTGGCCTACCTCCGCAGTTTGACCGAAGCCGGGCTGAACCTTGCTGCGGCATTCGCGCAGATCGAGTTCCGCTTCGCCGCCACGGCCGACCAGTTCTTGACGGTGGCCAAGCTGCGGGCGGCCCGGCGCCTGTGGTCCCGCGTGGCGCAGGCGTGCGGCAATGAGGCGGTCGGAGCCCAGCGACAGCATGTCGTCACCTCACGGGCGATGCTCAGCCGCTATGACCCCTGGGTCAACCTCTTGCGCGGGACCATCGCGTGCTTCGGGGCCGGAGTGGGCGGCGCCGACGCAGTGACCGTCGAACCTTACGACCTTTTGGTGGAACCCGGATTCGTCAGCGAGCTTGGACGTCGTATGGCCCGCAATACCCAGACCATCCTCCTGGAAGAGTCCCATACGGCCAAGGTGATCGATCCCGCCGGGGGTTCGTGGTACGTCGAGGACCTGACGGAGTCGCTGGCCCGGGAGAGCTGGACCTTCTTCCGGTCCATCGAGTCCGCCGGAGGGATGGTGGTGGCTCTCGAGTCGGGCTTGGTCGCGGACCGGATAGAGCACACGTGGCAGCGCCGGCTCGCCAATCTGGCGCGTCGCAAAGACACGATCACCGGTGTCAGTGACTTCCCCAACGCACATGAGGAGATCCCGGTCCACGCCGCAGTGACGATGAGCGCGGCAGGCCTGCCCCGTCGCCGGTACGCCGCGCCGTTCGAAGAGCTCCGGGAGCGGGTGGACGCCCAGAGCCGACGCGTCGGGGCGCGGCCGTCCATTCTGTTGGTCACCGTCGGGTCGGCGGCCGACTACACGGCACGCGCCACATACGCCAAGAGCTTCTTCGAGGTCGCCGGCCTTGCCACCGACACTCTGGACGTGGACGATGCGCTGGTGCCCGGAAAGAGCAAGGTGGCGTGTCTGTGTTCCTCGGACGCACGCTACGGCGAGATGGACCCGACCGTGGTTCGCCGCCTGCGCGCCCTCGATCTGAGCCACCTGTACATGGCCGGGAGGCAGACCGACGACCTGGCTCCGCTGGTCGAGGCCGGGGTCGATGAGTTCATCGGCGTGGGGTGCGATGTGCTCGAGTCGTTGCGGGGCGTCCTGACCGTCCTGGGGGTCGAGTAGTGGCCACGTCAGCCATTCCCGACTTCTCGGATCTGCCTCTGCAGGGACAATCGGGTCGGGTCGCTACCGAAAAGGAGTGGCAGGCCGCGGTCGAGTCGTCCGCCGGGATGGCTCCCTCCGATCTGGTGTGGGAGACCCCCGAAGGGATTACCCTCCCGCCCGTGTTGACCAGGAACGCGCTCGACGGCCTCGACTTCCTCGAGGGATTTCCCGGCGTGGTTCCCTTCCTGCGAGGACCGTACCCGACGATGTACGTCAACCAGCCGTGGACCATCCGCCAGTACGCCGGATTCTCCACGGCCGAAGAGTCGAACGCCTTTTACCGCCGCAACCTCGCCGCCGGCCAGAAGGGCCTCTCGGTGGCGTTCGACCTGGCCACCCACCGGGGCTATGACAGTGACCACCCCCGCGTGGCGGGGGACGTCGGAATGGCCGGGGTCGCCATCGACTCCATCTTGGACATGCGCCAACTCTTCGACGGGATCCCCTTGGATCAGATGTCGGTGTCGATGACCATGAACGGGGCTGTGTTGCCGGTCCTGGCCCTCTACATTCTGGCCGCTGAAGAGCAGGGGGTTCCTCCGGCCAAGCTGGCCGGCACCATCCAGAACGATGTGCTCAAGGAGTTCATGGTCCGCAACACCTACATCTACCCTCCCGTCCCCTCCATGCGGATCATCTCGGATATCTTCGCCTACACCTCGACCGAGATGCCGAAATTCAACTCCATCTCCATTTCCGGCTACCACATGCAAGAAGCGGGGGCTTCCGCCGACCTCGAGCTCGGCTACACCCTGGCCGACGGGGTGGAGTACATCCGGGCGGGGATGGAGGCGGGCCTGGCCATCGACGCCTTCGCGCCGCGCCTCTCGTTCTTCTGGGCCATCGGGATGAACTTCTTCACCGAGGTGGCCAAAATGCGGGCCGCCCGCCTGCTGTGGGCCAAGCTGGTGAAGCAGTTCTCGCCGACCAGCGACAAGTCGCTCTCGCTGCGGACCCACTGTCAGACCTCGGGCTGGTCGCTGACCGCGCAAGACGTCTTCAACAACGTCATGCGCACCTGTATCGAGGCCATGGCGGCCACCCAGGGGCACACCCAGTCCCTCCATACCAACGCCCTGGACGAAGCCCTGGGCCTGCCCACCGATTTCAGCGCCCGCATCGCCCGCAATACGCAGCTCTTCTTGCAGTACGAATCGGGAACGTGCCGGACCATCGATCCATGGGGCGGGAGCTACTACGTCGAACGGCTGACCTATGAGCTGGCGCGCCAGGCCTGGACGCACATTGAAGAGGTCGAAGCGGCTGGCGGCATGACGGCGGCCATAGAGGCCGGTATCCCCAAGCTCCGCATCGAAGAGGTTGCGGCGCGTACGCAGGCGCGTATCGACTCCGGCCGTCAGGTCGTGGTCGGTGTCAACAAATTCCGCCTTGACGCCGACGAGAAGATCGACGTGCTCAAGGTGAACAATTCGAGCGTGCGATCGCAGCAGATCGCCAAGCTCGTACGGTTGCGTACCGAGCGTGACGAGGAGGCGTGCCGACATGCACTGGACCGCCTGACCGCCTCGGCCAAGGGTGCGGCCGACGGCACTCGACCCTCTGGACTGGAGCACAATCTGCTCAAACTGGCGGTCGACGCGGCCCGGGCGCGGGCCTCGGTGGGGGAGATCAGCGACGCCCTCGAAGCGGTCTATGGTCGCCACACGGCATCGATCCGTACTATCTCTGGCGTGTACCGAGCAGAAGTTGGTGAGTCGCCGGCCGCCCTGGCGGCGCACGCGGCGGTCGAAGGGTTCGCCGAACGCCACGGCCGCCGCCCGCGCATGCTGGTGGCCAAAATGGGACAGGACGGACACGACAGGGGTCAAAAGGTCATCGCCACCGCCTTTGCCGACCTTGGCTTCGATGTGGACGTCGGCCCGCTCTTTCAAACACCGGCTGAAGTAGCCCGTCAAGCGGTCGAGGCCGATGTGCACGTGGTCGGGGTGTCCTCCTTGGCTGCCGGGCACCTCACCTTGGTGCCCGAGTTGCGCCAGGAGCTGGCCGATCTCCGCCGGGACGACATCATGATCGTCGTCGGTGGTGTCATCCCCCCGCAGGACTTCGAGGAGCTTCTGGCCGGCGGCGCGACCGCGATCTTCCCGCCCGGCACGGTGGTTGCCGATGCCGCGGTCGACCTGGTGCACAAACTTGATGTCCAACTGAGCGAGGAGGACCTTCCATGATCTCCCTCACACGACCGCCGATCGAACTGAACGAATGTGTCACCGGTGTCCTGAGGGGAGATCGCTCGCAGATGGCCAAGGCGATCACCTTGGTGGAGTCGACCCGGGACGACCACGCCCAACTGGCCCAGGAGCTGTTGGTGCAACTGTTGCCGCACACGGGCGGGGCCCATCGGATCGGCATGACCGGCGTCCCCGGAGCGGGAAAGTCGACGTTGATCGACAAGTTCGGTACCCAGCTCACCACGGCCGGTCATCGAGTGGCGGTCCTGGCCGTCGACCCCTCGTCCGCTCGGCGGGGCGGAAGCATCCTGGGCGACAAGACCCGCATGCATGCCCTGGCTGCCGACCCGGCGGCGTTCATCAGGCCATCGCCGTCCTCGGGCTCACTCGGCGGCGTCACGCGGTCCACCCGTGAAGCGCTCCTCATCGTCGAAGCCGCAGGTTACGACGTCGTGATCGTCGAGACGGTGGGAGTAGGACAGTCTGAAGCAGCCGTGGCCAGCATGGTGGACTCCTTCGTGATGCTGATGGTGCCCGGAACGGGCGACTCCCTGCAGGGAATCAAGCGGGGTGTGCTCGAACTCGCCGACATCATTCTGGTGAACAAGGCCGACGGCGATCGTGGCAACGAAGCCCGACAGGTGGCACGTGAGTTGGCCGATGCGCTGCACATGTTCGGGGCGGCCAGCCCTTCATGGGAACCGCCGGTCCTCACCTGCAGCGCCCGGGACGGTACGGGGATCGAACGACTCTGGCACGAGGTGCAGCACCATCGTGAGGCGTTGACGGCATCGGGTGAGTTCGCCGAGAAGCGGGACCGGCAGCTGACGCAGTGGATGTGGGCCATCGTGGAGGACCGCCTGTTGGGACGCCTGCGCGCCGATACCGGGGTACGGACGTTGGCGCCCGAGATCGAGCGTCAGCTGCGCGACCGTTCCATCACCCCGGCCCAGGGTGCTCAGCAGATACTGGACGAGCTCAACCAGAGGCCCGCTCACGATGGGCCAGGCTGAGGGCACGAACCAGACGCAGATACCCGAGGCGGCCCGGAGAGCACATGACGAGGCTGTACGTCGGGGCGAGAGCACCTACGTCGACCCTGAGACCGGGTATCTGGTTCTGACCTCGACCATGCTGAAAGACCGAGGTGAGTGCTGCGCCAGCGGGTGCCGTCACTGCCCGTACTCGCCCGATGAGCAGCGCCGGGCCGGTCGACCCGGACCGTATGGGGGTGGTTAGCACCTAAAGCGACGGGACGGCGTCGGCCGCGGCCGCGCCGAACGCCCTTTCGACACTGGTGGCCGCAGTCGGCCTCGACCGGGGTGTCTGATCACCCTGCCCGACGGCCGGCCAGGACCTTGCGGCACCACGCCATCGCCTCAGCCGTGGTGGCTTGGTCCGAGTCCCGCTACATCCCGCTCACGAAATCAGGGGGGCTCGCCGCTCTGCAGTCGGAGCAGACACCGAGCACGGCGAAGTGATGGGGATCGATGGCGAAATCGAACTCGGCTCTGGCGGCTTTTGCCAAACCACGGAAGAGACCCTCCGGGGCCTCGATCATTTTGCCGCACGATTCACACACGAGGTGTCCATGGGACGTTCCCGCCAAGTGGTAGGCAGCGGCTCCGTGACCAAGGTGAGAGTGGACGATGACGCCCAGGCGCTCCAGCTCATCGAGGTTTCGATAGATGGTTGAGATGTGAATGTCCGGTGCCTGCGCCTGCACCGCTGCGGCGAGCTCTTCGGCGGTGTGGTGCCCGGGTTCTTCGAAGAACACACGTAGAAGAAAGCGCCGCGATGAGGTGATCCGACCCCCGTGCTGCCGCAGGAGGGACAGGGCGCCTTCGAAGGTACCTGGGTCCCCGGACCCGTGTTCGCCGGGATTCTGTGTGCTAGACGTGCTCGTGGTCGTGCCGGTCTTCAAGATTCACCTCATGGACATGTTCGTGCGCGTGGTGCTCGTCGCCATGGACGTGTGCGTGGGTCACGTGCTCGTGCTCGTGGCTGGCGTGGGGGTGATCGTGGACCTTCTCGCCGTGAGCGTGCTCATGGTCGTGTGGACCATCGTGTTCATGTTCTGTCGTCATGTACTGACCTCCTTCAACTGTGGTGTGTGAGACGTGAGCCCTCTTCGGGCGCGACCGAGATCATCATCTGTCGCCACGTGGTCGATATGGCGCAGTGCCTCGTCAATGAGCGATGCAACATGCGAGTCGAAGAGTCCGTACACCACATTGCGCCCACTTCGATTTCCGATGACGAGCCCGAGGTCGCGTAGCACCCGCAGCTGATGCGAGACGGCCGGCTGCTCCATCTCCAACTCCGCGCTCGAGCTCGCCGACCGGGCACGCTCCGGCCCGCAGGCGCGCCAGGATCCGGACCCGAGAAGCGGTCGACAGAGCGCCCATCAGCCGGGCCACCTCCTGGGCGGTTGTCTGGGAGAGGGGACTCCTGATGCCGGAGTGGTTGGGCTCACCCATGCAAGCATGCTCACATACGCATAAGTACATGTCAAGACGTCCGCTCCGGGGCTGATGCCCCGCCCGGGACTGCGCCAGGGGGTCCGTGCGAACGCCACTCACTTACTTTCTAAAAGTACTTGCGAACACGTCGCATCTGCTTTACCATCCACGGTAACCCACCGACAGCGACGCATGAGCGGAGGAAATGGTCGTGGTTGCAACCTTCGAGGCATCAACCAAGTTGGGGATCTGGGGCCACATCAAGGCCTTCAGGAAGGACATGACGCCGACGCAGTGGTTGCAGACCAAGCTGATGTTCGCGTCAATCGTCGTGCTCCACGTCATCGGGTTCGGCGTCTTCATCGCGTTCGTCGTTCCCCATCACTACAAGGGCCTGGCCCTGGGGGTGGCGGCGACCGCCTACACGCTTGGGCTGCGCCACGCCTTTGACGCCGACCACATTTCGGCCATCGACAACACCACCCGCAAGCTGATGAACGAGGGAAAGAAGCCGCTCAGCGTGGGCTACTTCTTCTCGCTGGGTCACTCGACGATCGTGATCGCCATCGGGGCGGCCATCGTCATCGCCGAGAAGGCGGTCTACGCCGCGGTCTCGAACAACGGTTCGGGCCTCGAGCAGTTCGGCGGGATCTTCGGCACCATCGTCTCGGCCGCCTTCTTGTACCTGATCGCGATTCTCAACGTCGTCATCTTGGCCGGCATCATCCGGGTGTTCCGGTCCATGCGGCGGGGCGACTACGACGAGGCTGAGCTCGAACGGCAGCTGGAGAACCGTGGGCTCATGTACCGGTATTTCGGCAAGTGGATGAAGTCGATCACCAAGGAATGGCAGATGTACCCGGTCGGGGTGGTTTTCGGCATGGGCTTCGATACGGCGACTGAGGTCGCACTACTGGCGACGACCGCGTTGCTGGCGTCCCAAACACTGCCCTGGTACGCCATCATGTGCCTGCCCGTCCTCTTCACCGCCGGCATGAGCCTGATGGACACCCTCGACGGGGTCTTCATGAACGGCGCCTACGGTTGGGCTTTCTTCAATCCGGTCCGCAAGGTCTATTACAACCTGGCCATCACCGGCCTGTCGGTCGCCATCTGCTTTGTGATCGGCACCATTGAGGTGCTCGGCTTGTTGCCCACGGAGCTCCACCTCAACGGCAGCTTTTGGAATGTGATGGCCAACTTCAACATCAACACCGCCGGCTTCATCATCGTCGGCATGTTCGTCGTCACCTGGGTCGTCGCCCTGACGATCTGGAAGTACGGCCACGTCGAGGAGAAGTGGTCGGCGAGGCTCACCGATCAGGCCCTCGCCGGCTCGTACGAGGATGCCCTCATCGCCCAGGCCCAAGAGTCGTAGCATCCCAGGTCCCCCAAATCAGAGCGTCTCATCATCGAATATGAGGGTAGAATGACGCTACGTTTTGCCAAGTGAAGGAGTTCGGTTATGGCTGACCAGAATGCCGGCGGAGATACATCGGCTGCCGACGCTGAGCATGACGAGAGTGCGCTGCGCGATGCCGAAGAAAAGATGCTGTTGCGTCCGGATGGCACGGAACATGCACACGAGGAGGGTGAGGACCCGTCAGACGCTGGGCATGACGAGGGTGCGCTGCACGATGCCGAAGAAAAGATGGGGCTTTCGCACAACGAGAACACCGATTAGCGCTGAAGCGGTCGTAACCCGACCGGTGCCCCGGTCGGCTCTCCTATGCGCTCGAGGAGATCGATTGAGTACTGCACCGTCCCCGTGAGGGTGCCGGCGTTCTGTGCGGCCAGGTACACCGCCGCCTTCCCCATGCACTCGGGCTCCTCGACCATATCGGGAGGGACGTCGATCCCTGCGGCCACCGCGCCTTCGGTCAGGACGACGCCCCGCGGGGCGAGGCAGTTGACGGCGACGCCGAAGGGGGCAAGTTCGGTGGCGAGACCGGCGTAGTAGCGCTCGATCCCCGCTTTGGAGACCCAGTAGGCGTTCGATCCCAGGTCCGTCATTGTCACTCCGGTCGTGGTGATGGCGATGAGTGAGCCGCTGTTGCGCGCCATGACCGAGGGCAGGACCGCTTTTGTGACCAAGAAGGTCCCCGTCAGGTTGACCCGCATGCACAGCTCCCACCGCTTCAACGGCGTGTCCAGCGTCGAACCCATCCAGATCGCGCCGGCATTGGCCACCAGAATGTCGATCGGGCCGAGCTCATCGGTGACCCGGGCCACCGCATCGTGCACCGAGGCCTCGTCGGTGACGTCGCACACCACCGGGACCGCGTTCCCTCCCGCGGCGCCGATGGCGTCGGCGACCGAGTAGATCGTGCCGGCGAGCTTCCCCGGCTCCTCGGTGCGTGCCGCCACTGCGACCGACGCCCCGGCACCGGCGAGCGCCTTGGCGATGTCCCGGCCGATACCGCGGCTCGCCCCGGCCACGAACGCCACTCGTTTGTCCAGCTTCGGCAGGCTCATCCCCGACCCTCCACACCTCGTCGTCGCCCCAAGTATCGTCCATGGGGGTGCGGGCCGCGGCTCTGCAGAGTTCGGCTCAGCTGTCGTCGCGTGCGGGGAGCGCGGCCAAACCGTCGGGGATCGGCGTGCCGAAGGAGTTCACGGCATAGGCGATCATCATGTAGTGACCGGCGATCATCGGGACCTCAATGAGCTGCTCGGTGGTGTAGCGATCGGCGAGGGCTTCCCATGTCGCATCGTCAATGGTTCCCTTCTCGTGCAACTGGTCCACCACACTCACAAGTACGCGGTCCCACCCCTCGAGCGCTGCCGAGTTCGGACCCTCGATGATGGCCGAGATGTCGGCGCCGGTGAGACCGGCGCGCGCCGCAGGCGCCTCGTGGTATGCCCACTGCAGCCTGCATCGGGTGAGCCAGGCGGTCCGCAAGACGAGCACTTCGCGATCGCGTTCGGGTAGCTCACCGTTGAAGATGGCGAAGCCGAATGGGTCCCAGGCCTCGAACAGCTTCTCGTGGCGGGAGAGCGTCACGCGCACCGTGGAGGGTTTGGCCGGGGCCTGTCCGGCGGGAAGCCAGCTGGCCAGGAGTCGCTCACGTGTCGACGGCGACCATTCATCCTCTTCGAGCGGTGGTAGTCGCACGGTGTTCGAAGGTTCGGCCATTGTGAAACCTCACATTCCCAGTCGTGTGAGCTCATGCGCCTACACGCACGGTGAAACTCGCCGTTGAACTTCTCCGCTGCCTCGAGGCCAAATCTAGTCACCGCGCGGTACGGATCGCGTTCTGAAGAACCTCCCCGCAGCGGGGGTTTCGCCCACTGGCAATCGGGTAGGCCCGTCGTATGCGAATTCTGTCAACGGTGCTCGTTCTCTGGTTCATCATCGGGGCGCTTGCCGGCCTCCAACGGCACTACTACAGCGGCTCAGAGGCGAGCTGCGCCAAGGCGGGAACCATCGCAGTGACCATCCTGGCCGGCCCGCTGAACTACGTCGGTGCGAACCCGAAGATCTCGGCGTGCACTGTGCCACAGCCGAGCTCATAACCGGCCGAGGAGGCTGAACGGCGGTCCGGCTGAGGCAACGCGGTCCGGCTGAGGCAAAGCGCCATGAGTTCTGCTCTAATACGTAGAGTGCTGGCGCCCCAACCGACCGGTCCGGCGCGAGGCCCGAGAGAGATATGAGGAGGGATGATGGGAAAGCTTGATGGCAAGGTTGCGTTCATCAGCGGAGCGGCTCGCGGTCAGGGCCGCAGCCACGCCATTCGTCTGGCGCAGGAGGGAGCCGACATCATTGCGTTCGACGTCTGCAAGCAGCTCAAGGCCGTGCGGTACCAGATGTCTACGCCGGAGGACCTCGAGCAGACGGTCAAGGAGGTGGAGTCGCTCGGTCGGCGCATCGTCGCCCGCCAGGCCGATGTCCGGGACGCCGCGGCGCTCCAGGAGGTCCTCGACGACGGGGTCAGAGAGCTCGGGCGGGTCGATATCGTCCTGGCCAACGCCGGCATAGGCCCGGGCGGCGCCGTGACCGATGACGAGCAGTGGGACGAGGTCGTCGACGTCAACCTCAAGGGTGTCTGGAACACCGGCCGTGTCGCCATTCCGACCATGATCGAACAAGGCGAGGGAGGGGCGATCGTCCTGACCAGCTCCACCGGTGGGCTGATCGGGCCGGGGATAAACCAGTCGGGAACCTTGGGCTACATAGCCGCCAAGCACGGCGTCATAGGGCTGATGCGGTCCTGGGCCAACTATCTGGCCCCGTATTTCATCCGGGTCAACAGCGTGGCACCGACGACGGTTCGCACGCCCATGGCCGGTGGCGGCAACATACGGGGCATACTCGAGCACTCCCCCGAGCTGGCCGGCTCGCTGCTCAACGCCATGCCCGTCGACGCGGTCGACCCCTTGGACATCTCCAACGCCATCGCCTGGCTTGTCTCCGACGAAGCCCGGTACGTGACCGGCACCGTGGTCCCCGTCGACGCCGGCAACGTCAACCGGCGCTAAGCGGCCCGGGCGGAACTACATCCGTGTGATTCGAAGGGTTGGCGTCCTCAGGGCATCGCCGGTATCCCCGACGTGCCTCAGCGCTCATGTTCAGTGCTCATGGACGACGACGCCGCGGATGTTCTTACCGGCGAGGAGGTCGTCGACTGCCGTGTTCAAATCTCCGAGTTTGTAACGTGTCGTCACGAGTTCGTCCAGTTTGAGCAGTCCCGCCTGGTACAGATCGACCTCCCGAAGGATCTCGACGGCCGGGCTACCCATGCCGTAGAGGCAGCCCTGGATGCGCTTCTCGTAGGAAGCCAGGGAGAGAATGCTCACCGGGATGCCAGGGGCGGTCTTGCCGCTCGCCATACCGGTGACCACCACGGTGCCGCCCTTGCCGATGGCGTCGAAGGCCTGCGACACGTGCTCGCCCGTGACAACGTCGATGGTGACGATGGCGCTGTTGGCGCCCTGGCCATCGGTGATCGAACGGGCGAATTCGGCCGCTTCGTCTATGTGGGCGAAGCCGTGGGTCGCACCGAGTTTGGCTGCCACGTCGCGCTTGAAGGGCAGCGGATCGACTGCGATGACCGCCGACGCCCCGGCGAGGGCGGCGCCCTGCACGGCATTGATCCCCACGCCCCCCACACCCATCACGATGACGACGTCGCCGGGTCGCACGTGGGCCGCGTTGATGGCCGAGCCGAACCCGGTGCCGACGCCGCACCCCAACAGGCAGGCGGTCTCGAGGGGTAGCTCCTGGGGCACCCGCACAACCGATCGCTCCGACAACGTGGCCCACGGCGAGAACGTGCCGAGGAGCATGAACTGGTTGACGCCCTCACCGTCAAGGTGCATACGGTAGGTGCCATCGAGCTGCGGGCCTCGTTGGAGGAGCGCCCCGTCGGCACACAGATTTTGGCGACCCGCTGCGCAGTAGCGGCAGCGGCCGCAGCTGGCGATGAACGACGTCACCACATGGTCCCCCGGCCGGAGGCTGGTCACCCCCGGCCCTACCTCCTCGACGACGCCAGCGCCTTCATGTCCGCCGCAACACGGCACCCCAGTCTCGAGGTCCCCGACGTTGTAGTGCACGTCGCTGTGGCACAGTCCGGACGCCACCATCCGGACCAGCACCTCACGATCTTTCGGCGGGTCCACTTCGACGTCGCGGAACTCCCACTTACCCGGCGACTCCAACAACAAGCCAGCTCGTGCTCTCATGAGCCCCCTCCCCGTACTCCATCGCCGTTCTCCCTGACTACGATATCCTCAGCACGACGGCGGCGCCGGAGGGATCTCGCGGTTGCTCGAGACTCCCGCCAGGCCCGGTGTGGCTCGCTACGTGAAGGTGAGTTCTCGTGCGTTGTCGACCATGATGCGACGCTGATCGTTCGGCGAGAACGAGGCCACCTTGGCCAGGAAGTCCCGTGGGTGGGGCAGGCCTTCGGCGTGGGGCCAGTCGGAGCCGAAGAGGATGCGTTCGACGGGCAGGTACCTGGCCAGGTCCGCAACGTCGTCCTCGACGAAGGGCGCTACCCAGCAGTGCTCGATGAACTGCTCGGCCGGGTGGGTCTCGAACATGCCGGGATTCTGACCGTGGACCATTTGGAGCGTGTGGAGCAGCGGCCGGACCCAGTCGGCGCCGTTCTCGATGTAGGCCACTCGCAAGCGGGGAAAGCGCTCGAAGAGTTTGTGGGTGACGAGCACCGTGGCGAAGTCCTGGATGAGCCGGTGCTTCATGAGGTGCGAGGTGATGGTGGCAGCCACGTCGGCCGCGTCGTGCAGCGTCGATTGGCTGCCGCCAATGCCCCAGGTCTGGGCCACGGCCCTGGTCACGTCGACGTAGCCGTCCTCGAAGCCGGCGTGGGCGGTGACGATGACGCCTGCTTCTTGGACCCGGGCCCAGAATGGGTCGAACATCGGGTCGGCGGGGGAGCGGGTGCCTTCGGGGGTGAAGGCGGGCCCGTTGCGAATGGTGACGATGCGGGCGCCGTGATCGATGCACCAGGCCAGCTCGGCGATGGCTCGGTCGAGGTCGGACAGGGTCAGGAAGGGAACGCCGAAGATGCGGTCCTGATATGCGAAGCCCCAGTCCTCTTCCAGCCAGCGGTTGAAGGCCCTCAGCACCTCGATGGAGGCTTCGATGTCGGGCTGCATGGGTCCCTCCATGCACACCCCCTGGGAGGGGAAGAGCCACGCCGCCTCCACGCCCTGATCGTCCATGCAGGCCAGCCGGGCGTCGCGGTCGAACCATTCGGGATGAGCGGCAGGCTCTTCGCTGGTCAGCTCGTCGCCCGCCCGGGCCTTGTCCGACTTACCCCGAAAGTAGTCGTACAGCGCCCCCGGTCGCGGTCGCATGTGGACGTCGCCCGGTCCTGGGATGATCGGATGGATCCGGTCCCCGAAGAAGTAGCGGGGCTTGCCGTCGACGTCGCGCAGCACCACGCCTCGATCGGCGAACTTCGGGTCCCGATGACGGGTGAACGCGTCGCTGGGCTCCCAATAGTGGTTGTCGGCGTCGAAGAGACTCCCTAGGTCGTCGGCTGTCGCCGTCATCTCCTCGCCTCCTTGTCAGTCGGTGCCGTGGAGCAGCAGCTTGCCGGGTGTCGCGTCGGTACATTCGCCGTCGATGAACGTGGTGCGGCCATTAACGATGATCCGGTCGTAGCCGACTGCCTTTTGGATGAGGCGCCATTCGCCGCCCGGGTAGTCCCACACCCGTTCTTGAGGGGTGCTGTCGACGGTCGCTGGGTCGTAGACGATGACATCGGCCGGCGCGCCCTCAGCGAGGAACCCGCGACCTTTGAGGCCGGCGGCCACGGCAGGGTAGTACGAGAGTCGCCAGTGGGCTTCCTCCAGCGACATGATCTCATGCTCTCGCACCCAGTACCCCAGGAGTTCGGTGGGGTAGCGCGCTGTCGTAATGAACTTGGTGTGGGCCCCACCGTCGCTGACACCGGGCAGGGCCACGGGGGAGGTCGCTATCTCCTTCATCGACTCCGGGGGGGTCATCAACATGGTCGTGGCGAATCCGACCCGCAGCTGTCCAGCCACCGCCACGTCGAGGAAGGCGTCGATTTCGTGCTTGCCTTCTCTCGCCGCCACCTCGCCGATGAAGAAGCCCTCGTAGCGCTCCTTGAGCTCCTGGGCGTTGGGGACATCGCTGGAGATCCAATTGATCTTGATCTCGCTCAGGTCGTAGCCGGCCCCGAACAGGCCGCCGCGCTGCTCGTGGACCTCCTTCATGGCCGCCCGGCGAACAGGGTCGGCGAACTTGACGATCTTCTCTTCGACCGTCCCCAGGCAGGCCTCCTTCCAGCACGGAACCGTGTCGGCCAGGTTGTAGTCCTCCAGGGTGAACTCCGAGACGAAGTTGGTGGTCAACGCCTGGGCGAAGACCCGTAGTCCCTCCTCCTCGTTGAGGTAGGCCAGCTGCTTGAGGGCATCGCGGTGGGTGTAGCGAGCGCCGCCGTGCTGGTTCAGCGCGCCGTCGGCCAGCAGGGCGTTCCAGATGATCGGCCGGCCGCTCTCGCGGGCCATCAGGGCGGCCGCTTCCAGCGTTCCGGTCAGCTGGGCCGCCCCACGGCCCAGCGAGCCCATAGCTCGCGAGAAGGCGATGACTTCCCGGTCTGTCATGCAGTCGGTAACCATCGGCGTGCCATCGAAGTCCAGCTGGACGTTGCCGATCTCTCCGCTGATCTGCGCGCTGAACCCACAGCCGCCGGCCTCCATACCCTCCACCAGCAGCCGGCACATCTCCTCGAGCTGCGCGTCGGTGACCCGGTGAGCTTTGGCGTTGTCCACCCCGGCGACATAGGAGTACAGGGGGGCCAGAGGCACGAACGCCATGACGTTGACGCCCTTGGCGGTGCGGTTGACGCTGTCGAGGAACTCGGGGAAGGTGACCCAGTCCCACGGCATGCCGGCCTGCATCGTCTTGAGGGGGACGGCTTCGTTTCGAGAAAGGCTCAGCATGGTCCGATCGCGGTCCTCGGGTTTGCAGGGAGCGAAGCCGAAGCCGCAGTTGCCGATGACCACGGAGGTCACACCGTGCCAGCCCGACATGGTGCACCATGGATCCCAGAACAACTGGCTGTCGTAGTGGGTGTGAAGGTCCACGAAGCCGGGGGCCACCACCCGGCCGGATCCGTCGACCACCTCGGCGGCATCGGCGGCGTCTACCCGGCCGATCTGCACGACTCGGCCGTCGGCGATCCCCACGTCCGCCTTGTAGCGTGGCGTCTGAAGGCCGTCCACCACGGTTCCGCCTTTGATCACGATGTCCAGCTTCGACATCCCTCCCCCTTTCGTCGGGCGTGCTCTCGCTCTTGCTCTCTCGCTGCCAACGTAGCCTACTTACTTGTTGCCCGCCCAGCAAGCTAGTACGTTGATGCACATGCCGTCGGAGAGTGCACGCCGGACGCAGGCGGAGCGACGAACTCGCTCCGAGGAAGCCCTCCTCGATGCAGCCGCCGAGCTGGTCGCCGAGCGGGGGGTGGACGGGGCGTCGCTCGCCAGCATCGGGGGACGGGCAGGGGTCAGCCGTGGCCTGCCCACCCACCACTTCGGCTCCAAGGACACCTTGGTGGCTCGGCTGGCCCAGCGGTCCCAGGAGCGCATCGCTTCGGCGATGATGGCCACCCTGGAGAGCCATTCGCTCCGGGTCCAGGAGCTGTCCGGTCTCAATCTCGTGTACCAGAGCGTCGACTCCTACCTCGAACTGTTCGAGCGTCCTTCCACCGACGAGCGGGCCCTCCTCGTCATGTGGGGTTCGACCTTCCCCTCTTCGTCCTCGGTGGTGGGCATGATCGAGGCGGAACGACGAAGCTACGACGGACTCTCGGAGGTGATCGCTGCCGGCCAGCGGGACGGGTCGATCAGAACCGACGTCGACCCGACGGCCTCCGCGGTCCTCCTCCATGGCATGATGCGCGGCGTCGCGGCGCTTCTCTTGACCGACTCGGCCATCACCGACATGCGGCGCGTGCGCAGGACGTGCGCCGACTGGATCACCTCGTCGTTGGCGGCTCCCGCCCGCGCCGAGGATGACGGGAGCCATCGGGCCATGCCCCCGGCCCAGCCCTCTCTGGGCGTCCTACCCGGCGACGCGGGGATCACTCACACGAAGAGGGTATCGACATGATGCGAGCCGACGAGCAGATCCCCACCATCTTCGACGCCGACAACCACTACTGGGAGGCGAGCGACGCCTTCACCCGATACCGCAACCCCAAGTACGCCGACCGGGGCGTGCTGGTCAAGGAGATCGACGGGCGGATGCGGTACGTCGTCCACGATGAGCTCCACCCGTGGGTGCCCGGTCCCGGTGATGTCAACCCTCGGCCTCGCCCCGGCGCGCTCTTCGACTATTTCACCGGGAAGGGAGCGAAGACCGACGTCGCCCGCATGCTGACCTGCGAGGAGCCCTCCGAGCATCCCGAGTGGTTCAACCGGGACGCCCGGATCGAGGTCATGGACGAACAGGGCGTGGAGGCGGCGTGGCTGTTCCCGTCCCAAGGGGTCTGCATGGAGGGATTGATGCAGCCGGATATCGAGGCCGCCGTCGACATTTTCCGCGGCTTCAACCGCTGGCTCGACGAGGAGTGGGGGTTCGCGTACCAGGACCGGATATTCGCCGTCCCGTACCTCACGCTCTCGGATCTCGACAGCGCTCTCGCCGAGCTCGAGTGGGTGATCGCGCGCGGGGCGAAGGTGGTGGCACTCCGGCCGGGCCCGGTGTTCACCGCCAACGGCTTGCAGTCGCCGGCCGACCCGGTCTTCGATCCCTTCTGGGCGCGGGTGGCCGAGGCGCGGCTGGTCATGACCGCCCACGCCGGATTCGACGACGGCTACCGCGACGTCGAGGACGCCGTCGCCCGAGCCTGGGGCTACACGAGCCGGCGACGCGAGGGGTCAGTGTCGTCTCTGTCCTTCTACGAGCCGTTCGTCGACGCAGTGATGCACCATCGCCTGATCCACGACTTCGTCGCCGCCCTGATCGTCCACGGCCTCTTCGAGCGCCACCCGACCCTCCGCCTGGCCAGCATCGAGAACGGGGCCACCTGGGTGCCGGGTCTCGTCAGGGTTCTACGGCGATTGCAGGGCCAGAATCCGGGAATGTTCAAGAAGAACCCGGTCGATCAGTTCCACGAGAACGTGTGGATCGCGCCGTTCGTCGAGGACAGCGTTGTCGAGTTGGCCAAGTACGTGCCAGTGGAGCGAATTCTCTTCGGCTCCGATTGGCCCCACGCCGAAGGCGTTCCTCACCCCAGGGACTTCTTCCAAAAGGTCGCCGACTTCTCCCTGGCGGACCAGCGCAAGATCATGCGGGACAACGCCCGCGGGCTAGTCCTGGCCGGCGGCTGAAGGGTCTCGCTTCTCGAGCGCGCGGGATATCTCCTTCGTGGGAAGCTGCACCCCATGGAGGGTCCGCCGGGCGATCCCGTGAAGTCCGAGGGGACTGCACCACCCGTACCCGGCCAGATGCGCGCCTCCAAGCTCCTTCGGGTCAGTGCTGTCTGGACCACTCCGCTTGTCCTGGCGTCGGCGGTCGTCTTCCTCATGACCCTCATCTATTTCGGTTCGGTCGTCGATCCGGTCTCTCACCTGAGCGGGCTTCCCGTCCTCATCGTGAACCAGGACCGTGGCGCCACGGTCGCCCAAGAACACGTCGATCTCGGTGAGAAGGTGGTGGCCGGCCTCGTCGGCAGCCCGGCCGTCGCGACTCGGCTGAAGCTGTCCACGGTCACCTGGGCCGAGGCCGGAGAACAGATGAACAAGGGAAGTGACTACGCCGCCGTGGTGATCCCACCCGACTTCACCTCCTCGCTTCTGGCGCTCGCTGACCCCGGCCCGACAAGTGGAGCCGTTCCCCGGACTCCTGCGATCGCCATTCGCACCAACGAGCGCCTCGGATCTATCGGGACTGGTCTGGCCAGCGGTGTCCTCCAGCCCGCCCTCACGGCCATCTCAGCGAAGATCGGCCAAGGCTTGTTGCGGACGGCCACGGCGAGCAACCCGAGTCCGGCGTTGAAGGCCCAGCTGGTCAATCCGGTGACGCTGTCGGTGGTTGTCTACCGTCCGCTTCCCCCGCATTCGGCGCTGGGATTGAGCGCGTTCTACATCTCGTTGCTGACGCTGATGTGTGGCTTTCTCGGCGCCACCATCGTGCACTCGTCGGTTGACTCCGCCCTCGGGTACACCACGACCGAGATCGGCCCCAAGTGGAGCCAGCGCCGACCCGTGGCGATCAGCCGATGGCAGACCCTACTGGCCAAATGGGTGATGGCCATCGTCCTGGCGCCCGTCCTCACCGGTCTCATGGTGCTCGGCGCCGTCGGGATCCTCGGTATGGACGCGCCCGATCCCTTCCTCCTGTGGCTCTTCACCTCCCTGGCGGCCATCGGAGTGGCCGCGGGGACGCTCGTGCTCTTCGCCGCCCTCGGCACGGTCGGGCAACTGGTGGCCCTGTTGATCTTCGTCTACCTCGCCCTGGCCTCATCGGGCGGGACCGTGCCGATTCAGGCCCTGTCCGGCTTCTTCCGGTTCGTCAGTCATTTCGAACCGTTGCGCCAGATCGTCGATGGCAACCGGGCGCTCCTCTACTTCGACGGCCAGCTAAATGCCGGGTTGGGGAGGTCGTTGACCGTCATCGTGGTCGAGCTGGTGTTCTGGCTGATCGTCGGCGTGCTGATCACCACGTGGTACGACCGCAAGAAGTTTCACCGGATGTCACCCGAGACCCTGGCGTACGTCAACCGCTCGGTCGACGAGTACGAGGCCATGCGGGCCGACGATGCCACGTCGGCCGAGCAGACCGCATAGTACGAAGGCGTCAGTGGGGCTGAGCGGGGCACCGGACACCCGGATGCGGTGAGGAGAGATATGGACGGAGCGGAAACGCCGGGGTGGAGGGCCCGCCCCGGCTCCGCGCACATGGCGACGTGGATCGAGCTCTTCTACGACCTCGTCTACGTGGCCGCCCTCCTCATTTTCAGCTCGGCCGCCTCCCACCTGGGAGTGTTCTCGGGGCTCTTGTGGATCGTGGTGGTGTTCGCTGCCTCCTGGTGGGTGTGGTTCACGACCAGCGTCTGCACCAACCGCTTCCCCATGAGCGACCTGCCCCACCGTCTGCTCCTCCTCTTCCAGATGCTGGTCATCGTCCTCATGGCCACGGAATCCAAGGCCTCGGTGAAGGGGCACACGGCGCTCCTGTGTGGAGAGTTCGGCCTGCTGCTCGCCACCTTGGCCGTCATGCACCTACGCGGTGCCCGCCTCCACACGAGGGACCGTCTCTATGCCCGGCGCCTGGGGGCTCTGAGCACGATCGGGGCAGTCGTGTTCCTCGCCATTGTGCCCCTGCCCGAGCCTTGGCGCCCGGGGGTGGCCGGGGCGGCCCTGGTCGCGCTGGTGGCCGCGGCCCTGCTCTCCCTACGCGACCTGGCCCCTCTGTCAGCCGCGGATGAGAACCACCTCGTCGAGCGCATGGGCCTCTTTACCCTCATCGTTTTCGGGGAGGCCTTCATCGAGGTGGCCATCACGGTCAGCCACCAGACGATTACCGGGATCGACATCGTGTCCCTCATCTTCGAGTTCGTACTGGTGTTCGCCCTCTTCACCGCCTACTTCGAAGACATACCGGCCGCCGGTCTCCAGCAGCGGCGCCTGGCCGCCTGGGCGGTGGCCCACTTGGTGGCCCAGGTGGGCATCGCTGGTACCGGGGTCGGGGCCTCCAAGCTGGTCGATCTACACGCGTCGGCCCGGCTGCCTGACACCGAGATCCTGAAGTTGATGGTGCCCCTGGCCATGGTCTTCCTGGCACTGGCCGTGGCGGGCGCCTGCACCCGGCGTCGTCCATGGCGCCCCCTGGCCACCGCCCGGGTGGCCGCCGCCGTGGCCGCCCTCGTGGTCGGGGCGTTGTGCTGGGTCATGCCCTTCATCCACGTGGCGGAGGCGCTGCCCCTCTACTGCGCGGTGGCCGTCCTGAACGCCGTGGGCGTTGTGAGGCTGCGCTCTCGGACCAGGGTGGTGCCGGCGGAGGCGATCTGACGTCGTTGGCATCGTCGCTCCTGCGACTGCCTCGCTTGCAACTCGACCTGTGCCATGGCCTTGTCCTTCTCCGCTTTGGTCACGATTCCGAAGTGATTGCGAGGTCGACTCTGTTGGCATGACGGGATCCGAGCTGTCATGGAGCGATTGGGCGAATCGAGCGAGGGTCGCCCCCTCTATTCGGCGTCTTCCTTTGACTGACCGGGTGGCGTCGAGAGTGCCGGTGTCGATCCAGCGCCGCACCGTATCGGCCTGACGCACAGCAGCCCGGCCGCCTCACCCGGAGCTCTACAACCTAAATTTACGTGGGGTAGACAATGGTTTCGGTGGCCTTCACCGATACCCAGACTGGGGTGCCTTCGCCAAGCCTGAGGTCCGCAACAGCCGCTGGCGTGATCTCGGCCACGATGGGCAGCATGCCTGAAACGTGCACGCGAACCCGATCGCCCTGCAGATCAATGCCGTCGACCTCGCCACGCCAGACGTTGCGGGGACTTCCCTCCGGTCGGGTGCCGTGGACGGCCACCGAACGTGGCGCGATTGCGACGAACACCGGTCCCTCCACTCTGCTTGCAACCTGCAAGGAGGTCGACGAGGAAACGGTCACGATCCCCTCAGAGGCCGAACCGCTCAGGAGGTTGAGTCCCATCAGTTCCGCAGCCCAGATTGATCGCGGGTGCGAGGCTACTTCGGCCACCGAACCTTCTTGAACGATTTGTCCGTCCTCCATGACAATGATCCGGTTGGCCAACGAGAACGCTTCGATCGGATCATGCGTCACGATCACGCCCACCCCGTCAAATTGCGCGAGGACTTGGCGGAGACTCCGCCGGAGCTCCGTTCGAGCCGACACATCGACGGCAGCCAACGGTTCATCGAGCAGCAGCAGGCGAGGCTGTGTGGCGAGCGCCCGGGCGAGCGCCACCTTTTGGCGCTGTCCACCCGACAGGGCCCCGGACTTTGCCTTGGCTGCCTGTCCGAGATCCATTCGCTCAAGCCACTTCTGGGCCTCTCGCCGCGCCGGTTCGCGGCGGAGGCCCCGACTGCGCAGTCCGAATGCGACATTCTCGACCGCACTGAGGTGCGGGAAGAGGAGGTAGTCCTGAAAGACGAAGCCGATGGGCCGGCGTTCAGTGGGAACGAAGACACCCGACTTCGAATCGTCGAGAACGACTCCATCGACAACCACCAACGCGTCATCCATCCGGACCAGCCCGGCCAGTGATCGCAGCAGGGTGGTCTTGCCGGCACCGTTCGGTCCCACCACGGCCACGACCTCTCCCGCGTCGGCCTCTATGTCCGCTTGAAGATCAAGGATACCCAGGCGGCCCGAGAAACGCCCCGAAAGCATCATGCCGTGGCTCCGCCGAGCCACCGCCCTCGCAGCAGTATGAGCACGAAAAGCGATATGGCCAAGAGAACGAGCGACAATGTGATCGCTCCGGCCGGCTCTGATTCGAGCGCCACGTAGACGGCGAGCGGCATGGTCTGGGTGCGACCCTGAAGGTTTCCAGCAAAGGTAATGGTCGCACCAAACTCCCCCAGGGCTCTGGCCCAGGTGAGGGCACCCCCTGCAACCAAAGAGGGCGCAGCCAAAGGCACCGTGACCCGTCGAAAGCGAGTGAAAGTATCGGCACCAAGGGTTGCAGCCGCCTCTTCGTAACGACCATCGATCTGGCGGAAGCCCGCCTCCGCAGCAATGACGAGAAAGGGCATCGCGACGAAAGTCTCGGCCATCACGACGCCCGCAGTGGTGAACGGCAGTGTGAGTCCAGTCATGCTCTCCAGCGCCCTTCCCGCAAATCCCGTGCGGCCGAATGCATAAAGAAGCGCCACACCTCCGACCACTGGTGGGAGCACGACCGGCAAGGTGACCAAGGCCCGGACCAGCGAACGACCCGGGAATCGCACGCGTGCCAGAACCCACGCCAGGGGTACGCCGAAGAAAAAGGACAGGCCCAGCGCCATAAGCGAGCATTCCATTGACAGCACCAGGGCTTGGCGAACAGGGGCCGAGGTGAGCTGAGATCCAAGCTCCCCCCACGGACATTTTTGGATCAGAGCGATCAGCGGAATGAGGACGAACGCAACCGCGAGGAGCGCCGGGATGGCCAGAACCAAGGGAGGTCGATCGGATCTCATTGGCGCGACAGTTCGACCTGTACATTCGTGGATTTCACGACGGCGTCAACCAGGACGCCGGGGGCGAGTTTGAGATCGTCGACGGCCTCCCTAGTGATAAGTGCGACGATCCGAAACGGCCCGGATTGAATATCTACTTGCGCCATGACCTTGTCCTTTACAACCCTGGTCACGATTCCTGCCAAGCGGTTCCGGGCCGAATCGCGGCCCAACTGCCTCGAATCGGGGGTCGTATAGAGCGCCTGGGCGAACCGGGCCAGGACCCCACCCTCTATTTGACGTCTGCCTCCGGGAGTCCGTGTGGCCTTTAGGCGCCCTGTGTCCACCCACCGACGCACCGTGTCCGGACTCACTCCCAACACCGACGCCGCGTCGCCAACTCCGTATCTGTTCATGTCCCCGACGCTATCTTGCAAATACAAGGTCTTCCACTGTTCCAAGCGCTGGATTTAGGAAAACACGCGCCAACAGCACTGACTTACCCGATTGGGAGTTGTGAGTTATGCAAACACCCACTATGGTTCGCGGGGCCGAAGGTCGACCGCTGTAGCGAGAGATAGACCGAAAGCTCGACAGGCCGTGAAAGGGGGACCATGGTCCGCAGATCCCATGCAAGTTTGCTCGTGGTGGCCGTCGCACTTGTCGCCGCCGCTTGCGGATCGTCGACGCATTCGGCCAGCTCCGTAAAGAAGCACACGAGCTCCACCAACGCCGTCGCGTCGACAACCACGACGACCAGCCCGCCGTCATCCACGACCACTGCGGCTCCCAGCACAACCGCGGCTTCCAATACTGGAGGATCGAATTCGGCCGCTGCCACCAAGGCGCCAGCGATCGCGACAACCACCACGACTAAAGCGCCGGCGGCCACCACCACAACCACCTCCGCGGTAAGCGGGTCGGTGACCGTGTTCGCGGCGTCCTCCCTCACCGAGGCCTTCCAAGATGAGCAACAGACCCTGGTCGGTAAGTACCCTTCTCTCCAACTGACCTACAGTTTCTCTGGGTCGACGACACTCGTGACGCAAATCCTCGCTGGTGCACCGGCGGACGTCATCGCCACCGCCGACCCGGTCAGCATGCAGCAGCTCGTGTCCGCTGGGCTGGTCGATACGCCGACGGTGTTCGCCAACAACCTGCTCGAGATCGCCGTCGCCCCTGGCAATCCCAAGCACATCACGGGCCTGGCCGACCTGGCCAATCCAGCCCTGAAAGTGGTGATTGAGGATCCCTCCCAACCGGCGGGCAAGTACACGGCAGAGGCGCTGGCCAATCTGGGCATCGTTGTGCATCCAGTATCCGAGCCGCTAGACGTGAAATCGACCCTCGCCACGGTGACGTCGGGCAACGCCGATGCAGCCGTGGTCTATGTGAGTGACGTCGTATCCGCCGGCTCGACGGTGACGGGGGTTCCAATTCCGGCTAGCCAGAACATAATTGCCGTTTACCCTATCGCCATCTTGAAATCATCCAAGAACCAGGCGGCCGACAAGGCATTCGTAAACGAGATCGTGTCCGGCACTGGCCAACAGGCACTCAAGAACGCCGGGTTTTTGCCACCCACGGTAACTTCGTCGGGCCTTTGACGACGCCTAGCCGTAATCAAGCACCGGAGGACTACTACGTGTCGAATCTGGGATCTCCAAGAAAGACCGAGAGCGATGGTCGTCCGCCCCGACCTGTATCGCGCTGGGCAGCAACGGTCGTGGCTGCATTCGCGTTGTGCGTCACTCTCACCGCCACCTTGGCCGGCCCCGCAACGGCAGCTGCCCCGAAGCCTGCAGGTTACTGGGAGGTGGCGGCCGACGGTGGACTGTACGCGTTCGGCAATGCCCCCCAGTTCGGCGGTCCACGGGGCCTGTCCAACGCCCCGGTCGTCGGGGTCGCGTCAACCTCGGACGGCGGGGGTTACTGGATCGCCGCAGCCGACGGCGGGGTGTTCTCCTACGGCGACGCCGCCTTCCACGGTTCATTGGGAGGACAGTCGTTGAACGCCCCGATCGTGGGCATTACGGCGACCGCAAATCAGAAGGGCTACTACCTGGTCGGGAGTGACGGTGGCGTGTTCACCTTTGGCGACGCCCAGTTCTTCGGCTCGCTGGCAGCCCTCAGACTGAGCGCACCTATAGTCGGGATGGCAGTTACCACGACCGGGGCGGGCTACTACCTGGTCGGCTCTGATGGCGCGGTGTACGCCTTCGGAGACGCAGTGTACGCCGGCAATCTGGCTGACAAATTGGGAACCCCTTCCCCGTCAGCGGTGATCGGAATCGCCGCGAACTCTGGCGGATCAGGGTACCTGCTCACCACGGCGGCCGGAGGTGTCTACGCCCTCGGAGGTGCGTTCTTTATGGGATCCCCACTGTTGACCGGCAACGCCCTGGCTGCTCCCATAACCGCGACGGCCATTACCCCAGATGGTAAGGGTTACTGGCTGGTGGGCACCGACGGCGGCATATTCACATATGGCGATGCGGGCTTCTTCAGCTCACTTCCGGCCTTCTTGGTGGCACTCGACCTTACGGAAGCTCCATCGCCAATTGTCGGAATGTCCCCCGCTCTTTAAACCAGCCTCGTCCGAGCCTTCGGCAGACGGGCGTCAGTTTCGAAGGGTGTGCTGGTGACGCACGATGCCGAGGAAGCAGAGGAGCGCCCTCGGTGACTTCGGAGCGACCATGATCGTTGGCGGAGCGGTGCCAATGGCGACAACGATGCCGATCGCTCTCTACAACGCCGTGTTCTACGGCTCCCACCAGCAAGCCACGATCCTGGCGCTCGTGCAGATCGGCGTGGCGTTCGCCATTCTCCTTGGCGTCAGCCTACTCGGAAAGGAGCCTTCTGCAATCCCAGTTGTGGCTCGACGAACAACGCGGTGACAAACGCCTCGCCGACACTGGAGCGGCAAGGGCCGGGCGCAACCGTCGCCGCCACCAGCACTCCCCTCGGACGGTCGCCATGAGCGCCGAGCCGCGTTGCCCCAGGGGGAGCGGCATATTAGGGTCGAATTCGCCATGGGCAGATATATGACCCGACGCTGCATCGGACTGCATGCGGTCACTCTGGTCCTGGTCTCGTCGTTCCTCCTGGCCGCCTGGTGGCAGTATGAGTGTGCCCGGAGCGGCAACGGGCTGAGCTGGGCGTATACCTTCGAATGGCCTGCATTCGCCATTTACGCTGTGTACATGTGGTGGAAATTGATCCACGACCGACGCACCGCGTTCGACCGGCTGTGGGCCGCCAAGCAACATGCCGCCGCCGACGCGTTCGGTACGCCTCTGCATCAGATACCGGGCTGGGCCTTGGACAAGACACTCTCTCGAGCAGTGGTCGCCGCCAGTATCGAGGCCGGCGACGCTCCCGCCCCATCCATCGGTGCTCCCGCCCCGTCCATTGGAAGGACCGAGGCTTTCGCACTACCTGAGTGTGGCCACGGCGAAGTGTTCGAAGAGGGTCTCATGCCCAGCCAACCGCTCGATCAGTACCCGGACGATCCCTTTGACCGCTCCGGGTCGATGATCGATGCACGGGTCACCGACGTGAGGGTCGCGGTGGATGAAAACCTCAATGCGTACAACCGCTACCTCGCCGAACTCAACAGGAGAGATCTCCCCAAGCAGTGGGCCTGGCGGCGTAACCGGGGGAGTGGCGACACGATCACGGAGAGTGACACCCCGGGTGCCCCCTCAGGGCCCGTCGAAGGACGGCGCGGCGAGTTACCGGCTTCGCCGGCAGTGCGGCCCGGGGAGTAGCCCCCTCGAATCACCACGCGCTGCCAACTGCCGGGTGCCTCCGGAGCGTCGAGGGGACTCGGTTGGCTAGCCGGCGGAGGTGGTGGTAGTCGTCGGGGTTGGTGAGAAGTACTGCTCGACAGCCCTGTCGATCCCCTTCGCGACGACTTCTTGACCGCGAGTGCTGACGGCGATCGATCCTTCGAAAGGGTCGGTCACGTACAACGGTTCGATGACGGCCCCCGGCATCTGGCTCGGCGTGGAGAAGTAGCCGGGCGAAGCCGGCCCGAGCAGCATCAGGTGGTCGTAGTTGGCGGCTTCCGTGGCGAGACCCCCCGTGGCCGGATCGCCCACAGAAGAGCCTTCGGTGGCGTCCGAGACAACTCCGTCGTCGGGAATGTCCCAGCCCTCGGCGTTCATGGCGGAAAGGACGTCATTCTGGAGCAGCGTGGCGAAGGTGAGGTTCGCCGCTGAGAAGGGTCGGTCGGTGTCGTAGGTGGTGACGCTTCCGGCGTTGGCCGGACTTCCTCCGGCATCCATGTAGATACCGACCAGGAGCTTGGCGTGGGCCAAATTGGCACAGACAGCACGAGCAACGACGTCATCATGGGAACCCTGCAGGCTGAGTAGTTGCCCGTCGGTATCTCCGTGCCCGAGCTTTAGCACGGTCGTATTCGTGATTCTGGAGACGACGACGCGAAATCCCTGTGCTCGCAGCATCGCCATGGTGTCCAGCTCAATGGGGAGGTTGACGTGTGACTCGTCGATCTGTTGTCCCGACTCGGTCTCCCCGACGCCGCCGGGATCGAGGCCACCATGCCCAGCGTCGAGGAATACGGTGATGTGCCGGTCACCGTTGCTCGGGGGGTAGCTCATGCATGCGCCCGAGGCGAAGTACGAAGGGTCGATGGCCGCAGCCGAGCCTGAGTGGGTCAGCCCGGCGACCGCGCCCTTCGTGAGCCGGGTCAGTCTGCTCCGCGCCAGCACGCCGACCGACAGCAGAACCACAAGGACTACCGGGACAACGATGAGTAGTCGTCGCCTGCTCGGCGTCGGGTTGACGGACACCCACCACCCTCTCACGGAGTTCTCATAGTGTGCTGGCTCGTAGCTGGGCACCCGCTGTGCGTTGCCAACTCCCCCGAGGGATCGGGTACTACTCAGGTGCGATGTGCTTTGCCGAAATCCCCGGGGATCCTTGGTCCTTGAAGCGGAAGATCGAAGGGGCGCCGAATCTTGAGTGGATGATCAGGATTATTCCGGAGGCCACCAACACATACACCGTATCAAGCAAGTTCTCGACAATGACGGTGCGCCCAGTGCTTCCACCTCCGAACACTCCGGGTCCGACGAGTTCGAAGATGAGGTAGATCGAAAACCCAAGGGCGACGAGCATCGTCAACAGGTAGAGAAAGCTCACCACTGAGACGTACGTGTTCAGTATCCGGACATTTGGGCCGTCCACACCTCCGTCACCTCCGGCGACGTCTATTCCCTTGCGTACATGAAAGACCAGTGTGCTTCCGGCGATCACGATCAGCAGTCCTCCGATCACCACAGATCGGGCAATCCCGTTCGTAAGTGGTGAGAAGTGTGGCCCGACCAAGGAAATGAGGGAGGCGGCGATAAGGGCTGCGCCTGCATAGGTGATCTGCAGCATGACGAACGACATGGAGAACAGGTAGACGCTGAGAGGCCGCAGGCCCCGAGGGTCCGGTTCGGCTCGATTCGCCACGACAATAATGACGAAAAGCAACACAAAGAGGCCGAGCACACCTATTCCTGCAACCACAGCAACCGATGCGATACCAGCGACGTTGCTACTGTCCATTGACCTCAACCCCCACGTGCGTTCTCTCCAGCCATCCGGGATCACAGGGATCTCTTTGTCAGAAGCTATCCACCGCAGGTCTGGGATTCGGGGATGGTGCGGTTTCGGAGTGGAACGGGGACCACCACCGCAACATCTCAGCGCAATTGGAGAGTCAACATCACCGGAACACCCACAAGGGACGTCACGGACTGCTCGGCTCCAGCCGTTGTCGGGCCTCCTCGTAGAGCTCTGCCGGGAGGGGCCCCTTCTCGGCGATCTCCAGGTTGGAGCGCAGGTGTTCGAGGCTGGAAGTCCCGACGATGGTGCTGGACAGATCGGGGTGGCTGAGTGTGAACCGCAAGACGAACTCCAGGCGGCTCATATCTCCGAGGAGGTCCTCGACCCCCGAGGCCTCCCAGCGGCGCTGGCCTTCGCCCTCGGATAACCCGATGGGGCCCTGTCGCCACTCCTTGTCCTCGGCCGGAGCCCCACGGGCGACGCCACCACGGATGAGGGTGCCCGCGCCGGCGTCTTTCGCCGCGGCGATCAGGCTCTCGTGCTCGCGTTGGACCGCCGAGTAGGGGATCTGGAAGACCTCGAAGACGCCCATGGCGATGTGGTCGGGTAAGTGGGGAAGCGTGCCCGACATGCCGAGAAATCTGACCTTGCCTTCGTCGCGTAGGGCCTGCATGGTCTCGACCGTGCCGTCGGTCTCCAGTTGCGTGCGGCTGGGCGAGATGTGGACCTGCAGGAGATCGAGCCGGTCGGTACGGAGTCGGCGCAGACTTTGCTCGATCCCGGCCCGAATATTCTCGGATCGAAAGTCGTGGGGAAACGGCGGGGTGGCACCGGACGGCGGGTCGCCAAGGAGGCATCCGCACTTGGAGGCCAGGAAGTACTCCTCGCGGCGGTGGCCGAGGTGGACGCCGATCAGCTCTTCGCTGCGCCCGTAGTCAATTGAGGTGTCGATCAGATTGATCCCCCCGTCGAGCACGGCGTTGAGCAGAAGTCCGGCCTGCTCGTCGTCTATCGCCGGGCCCCGGGGCTGGCCCCTCAACTCCATGGCCCCATACCCGAGGATGCTCACGTCCGTCCCCGTCTGTCCCAGTGGGCGCGTCGCAATGGTCATGACGGCACGCTACCCGTCCCGTTTTCTCATGGCGCCTTTCGCCCAATGCGTCAGGTGCCGAATACGAACTGCTCGATGAGCGCCGCCAATTCGAGTGGTGCGTCGCCTTGGACACTGTGACCGGCGGTCTCGACGTGGGCGATCTGGGCAGAAGGGAGCCGGCGCCGAAGTTCTTCCTCGTCTTCGTCGCCCAGCACCGAGTCGGGTCGCATGCCGCGCACGAGCAGCAGCGGCACGGTGAGCTGCGACACCACGTCCCAGAGCTCCTCGTGGCGGGTGACCGGCGCCTCCGACGGCGGTGAGTCCGCATCAGAGGCCGGCGCCCGGTGCCGGGCCCACCGCCAGACCCAGGTCCCGTCGGGTTGCTGTTCGGCGTTGTGCAGGATGCCCCGCAAAAGTGAGGACCGTGATCGGGTCGGATTGAAGCGGGCCGTCCGTTCCAACAGTTCATCGAGGCTGGTGAAACTGGGGGGTCCGTTGACGAAATCGCCGATGTGTTTCGCTCTCTCGGACTTGATGCCAGGCAGAATGTCGACGAGGACCACCTTGCGGACCAGTTCGGGCGCCTCTGCGCTGAGAGCGATCGTGGTGACCCCGCCGAGGGACATGCCGACCACGGCTTCAGCGGCCGGGGCCAGCCGGCGAAGGGCGACCGCGACGTCAACGGCGTTGCCGTGGGCACTCAACTGTCCCTCACGAAGGTCGCCGGGACCGTCGGAGTGGCCGTGCCCGGGGAGGTCGATGGCCACCAACGGACGGTCCAGGGCCATAGCCACGGTGTCCCAGGTATGGGCGTTCTGAGACCCGCCGTGTACGAACACCAACTCTGGTTCGGCGTCTTTCCATACCAGTGCGCTCAGCCCTCGGCCGGGCGCCACCTCCACGAACTCGCGTCGAACCACCGGAGGAGCATCAAAGGGTAGGCCGTACTCGGCGGCGTTTTGGTAGAACAGCCCGAACTCGTCGTACTCGATCCGATCGGTCATCGCGTCTCGCCTCCCGAATCAGGGTTCGTCGATGAAATCGAGCATGATGGATGCACCCTCCACCCAGAAGCCGAACATGGCCCCCGTTCCTTCGTGGAAGGATCGGGAATGGAACTCCCACGCGTCCTCTCGCCACGGCGGCTCGATCAGCCGCGATCCTTTGATCAGGCTGTAGACCTCCCTCGAAGTCCGTGGCGGATGGTCGTAGTCCTTTTCCCCGCCGCGGATGATCAGTGTGGGCACCTTTATCGTCTCGAACTCGTAGTCCGGTACGCCGGGAATGGCCTCGTTCGGCTTGGGGACGAAGGCGTCGAGCCACCTGTTCATCACCCGCTCGAACTCCTCGGCGCCGACGGCCAGCAGACGATCCCGGTTGCGGGGGTTGGCCGCGACGAGATCACGCCAGCTTCCCGCCCCGCCCTCCATCTCCATGACGCCTTCCATCCCTTTGGACCGCACCGTCCTCAGCTCGTTCATCACATACACGTTGGCGAGGGCAATACGGCTGTAGTTCCCACCGACGATCGCCCAGACCAGCAGCTTGCGCACCAGCTCGGGCCACATGATGGTGAAGATGATGGAGTCCCGGGCCCCGCCGGAGCCGCCCGCAGCGATGACCTGCTGGACCCCGAGCTCCTTCAGCATCACGCCCAGGGTCTCGGCCCTCATGTGGGACTCAGAGCGCCCGAACAGCTGGATGTCCGACCGGCCACAGTTCGGCCGGTCCCACAGCAGGACACGTTTACCCCCGTCGGCCAGCGCGTATGCCAGTTCGTGGACACCGCCGAAGTCCTTGCTGAAGCGCCCCCCCGGCGTCAAGACCACGACCTCACCGTCGTCGGGGCCGACGAACTCGTAGACGACGACGCCACCGTTGATCTCGATCTCTCCCTCGGCCATACACGCTCCTCCGCCTCATCCGGTTCTTCAGCGACACTAACCTCGTTGATCTGCGGAGCGCATATGCCCGCCCCTTGTCTCATTCGTGCGGTGCGACTCGTCGCACGCCGCGTTTGAAGACGACGGTGTCGGCGACCGGTCGCGCCTGGCAGGCCAGCCGCAAGGCCCTTCCTTTGTAGTGGGAGCGCCCTACGAAGCTCTCGAGTCCTGTGAGCTCGAGCTGTTCCGGTGGCTCGAACGCCCCGGAGTCTTCGATGAAGCACGCGGTGCACAGTGCCTGACCGTGGCAGATGGTCGGCCAGCGGTAGCCCTGCCGTTCGGCCGCCGCCATCAGCGTCTCGCCCCTGGCCACTTCGATCGGCACGCCGAGGGGCTCCACTCGCACGATCGCGACGCCGGTGCCCACCACGTCCTCGGGCTCGTTGTCCTTCGTCACGGGCCCGAAACTCGGCGACGCGTCCGATTGATCACCCGTGCAGCGGTCGGTCGCCGATGATCTTGGCATCCCGCAGGGAGGCGAGGTCTTCTGCGCTGAGCCCCAACTCCTCACACAGGATCTCCTCGTTGTGTTGACCCAAGAGGGGTGCAGGGGATCGGTACCAGGCGTCGGGTCCGCCTGACAGTCGCATCGGCCATCCCGGATAGCGCTGGGCGCCAACGATGGGATGATCAACCTCCTCCCAGAACCGGCGCGCCAAGAGCTGGCTGTTTGCATCGATGTCATAGGCGGATGCGACAGGCTCAGCCGGAACTCCCGCCGAGTGCAGGATACGCAGAACCTCGTCGAGTGATCGGCCGGCGGACCAGGCCGCCAGCTCCTCGTCGATCCGGTCGTGCGCCGCCCGCCGCCCGTCGGCGTGCGCCAGTGTCACGTCGGCCGCCAACGCGGGTGTGGCCATCGCTCGGCACAGGGCGTTCCACTCCCCGTCTGTGCTCACGGCCAGGGCGACCCACGTGTCGGGGTCGGCACAGGGGTAGGCCCCTTGTGGGGCCGCGTTGTGTCCCCTGTTGCCCTCGCGCCCCATCAGGTGGCCGTAGGCGGCATATTCGACGACCTGCTCGACCGCGACGTTGACGGCCATATCGAGCATCGAAAGCTCGACTTGTTGTCCCGACCCGGTGTGTCGCCGCTGCTCGAGCGCGGCCAGCACGGCGAACGCTCCATGTACGCCGGCCAGCGGGTCGCAGATACCCGGCAGCATCGGGGGTCCATCGGCACGTCCGGTAACCCACGCCATCCCCGACACCTGTTCCATCGTTGATGCGAACGCCGCCCGGTCGCTCCAGGGACCTTCGAGTCCCCAGCCGGGCATGCGGACCAGAATGATGTCCGGTCGAGCGACACAGAGCTGGTCGTAGGTCAGGCCGAAATGCTCCATGACTCGTGGCGTGAAGTTCTCGACGACCACGTCGGCGGTGGCGACGAGCCGAAGGAGGAGGTCCCGCCCCTGGGGCCGCGAGAGATCGAGCGTGATCCCACGCTTGTTCAAGTTTATGGAGAGAAAGAGCGAGCCTCGTTCGTACCACCGATCGGTCGTCGGCGGGACCGTGACGCTGAAGCGCATCGGGTCGGGTCGCTGGATGGACTCGACCTTGATGACGTCGGCCCCCAAGGTGGCGAGGTACTGGGTACCGAAGGGACCGGCCCAGAAGGCGGTGAGATCGATGATCCGAACACCCTCCAGAGGGCGGCCCGCTGGCGGTGAGCGGTCGACGCTGCCCTCCCGCCGGGGAGGCGCGTCGCCGAAGGGCTGGTCGTTGTGCTCGGCCAGACGCGGGGCCGGCGCAGCAGGTCGCGGTGATGTCCGCGTCGTTCGGAACGGCGGCCGAGGATCTGGAAACCCACCACGGGGATTGGGTTGAAAGAGTTCGCGCGCCAGCAGGTGAGGCAACGCGGTGACCGTGGCGCCCGTTGAGACCGGGGCGGCCGGAACTCGAAACGACGACGCCAGCTCGACCAGCTCGTCCGCAGTGTGTTGCAGCAGCCATGGGCCGGTCTCAGCGACGATATCCGCGACGTGTCGTTGACGGACCTTCTGGTCGTTCCATTCCTGGCGCTCGATGAGATCGGTCCGCCCCATCATGGCGAGGTAGTCGTGCCACTGCTGCACGGTGATGGTGGCAAACCCGACGAATCCGTCTTGGCAACGCTCGATGCCGGGCACCATGGTGAAGGTCTGCGTGCGCGTTCCCCCGGGCAGCGCCGCGAACAGCGTCGGATAGCAGAGGAAGGTCACCGCCAAGCACTCCAGGCTGGACACGTCGACGTGCTCCCCGACTCCCGTCCGCCAAACCCGTGCCCGGGCCGCCAGAGCTCCAGTAGCGGCATAGGCCCCGGCCGTCCATTGACCCAAACGGCCGCCAACCGCCAGTGGCGGACGACCGACGCCGCCATGGAGATGCAACGATCCGATCAGCGCTTGCAGGAGGAAGTCATCGCGTGCGTCGGCGTGGCGGGGACCTTCCTGGCCGAACGGTGTAATCGACACGATCGTCAGCGACGGGTTGGCGTCATGAATTCGCTCGCGGCCGAGGCCTCGGGCCTCGAGGTAGTGCGGAGCGAAGCTTTCGATCACGATGTCGCTGGCGGCGGCCAGCTCCAGCGTCCGGGCGGCCCCCACGGGATCGTCGATGTCAGCCACAACGCTTCGCTGACCGGCAGAAAGATGACGGAACAGCGCCCCATCGGTTTCGCCGTCGGAACCGACCGCTCCAGAGACCGACCACTTCCGGAGCGGGTGTCCGGTTGGGGGTTCTAGCTTTACGACCTGCGCGCCAGCGTCGGCCAACAGCTTGGCGCAGTAGGACCCGGCGATGCCATCCGAGAGGTCGAGGACTCGTACGGCGGCCAGGGCGTCCAGTGGCCCATAGTGCGGGCGCCGCCGATGGTCCTCGGATCCCTGCCCGGCACCTCTACTCGGAGAGGTACTGGTCAATGACCTGGTGGTGATGGATGATGTTGGCCTCTTGGACGGGATTGAGCAGGGCACCGCGATAGCCACGCGACTTCAGGCCCTTGGCGATCTCGACCAGGTTACCGAAGTCCTGATTGTTGATGAGGCCCCAGTCCTTCGTCGCCCAATCCTCGTAGAACTTGCGTTCAACCGATGGAGCAGCGCTGCCCCGAGGGGTCCACTCCAACGCCCAATAGTCCAAGAGGGTACTGTCCGGATCGAGACCGTTGGGTCGGGACCGGTAGAGGGTGGCGTTGCCGTGGACGATCGGGCCGAGAAGGTTCGGGAAGAGATGAATCGTGCCGTTCCGGAGGATCTGGTCGTCGGTCAATCCGGAAAGGTCACCCCGGTCCCGTATCGCCTTGACCCGTAGCTCGTTGAACACCTCGACCGCGGTCTTGCCCTCGGGCGGCCCCTCGTTCTGTAACTTTGCGAGGAGGCGTCGGTCCGAGCGGGAGAACAGTCCCGAGACGGCGTCGATCCGATCAGCGAGCAACTCGGCCTCGTCGAAGTCCACGGGATCGAGACCCAAACGGGGACTGGGGCCCAACTCACGACGATACTGCTGCTCCCCGTAGAGGCTGTGCCGGCCCACAGGGGCGTAGAGGAACCGCGTGTCGTCGTACCAGCTCAACATCTGCGGATGGAGCCCCTGGGCATGGTACCCCTCGTTGAAGGAATCGACGGCGGTCTTCCAGTTGCACTGAAAGAGAATCGTCCGGTACGAACGGAACCGCAGGTCCTCGAAGCGGTACGACGCGAAGATCTCCGGAACCGCACCGAGATAGGACTCGAACGGCTCGCATTCCGGGTCCATGTTGACAAAGACGAACCCGCCCCACCGGCCAACCTGCACCTGGCCGAGGCGTACGTCATCATCGGTCAGGGCCGGCGGGAACTCGTGCCGGTCGACCACCTCGATGATCTCTCCGTCGAGGTTCCAACGCCAGGCATGGTACCGGCAACGGATCTCCGAGGTGGCGAAGTTTCCACTCCCCGACGCCAAGCGAGTGCCCCGGTGCGCGCAGGCGTTGAAGAACGCGGTGATCGTCTCGGTCGCACTGCGCACCACAAGGATCGATTGATCCCCGATCGTGTACTCCAGGAAGTCCCCCGGATTGGGGATCTCCTCCTCCCGACACGCCACCTGCCACACCCGCGGCCATAGCCGCTCCATCTCCAGATCGAAGAATTCATGAGAGGTGTACCGGGCTGCCGGCACCACGGTCATCCCTCGGAACTCGCGCAACGAGAACTCGCTGTTCGCCTTCACCATCGGTTCAACCAACCCGCAGCGGTCGTGGCGAGGACGCCGCACCTACTGTGCATCATCGGCATGATTTTCCAATCATAAGCATGGTCGAGCGCATCTCGTCGACCCATGGTCCCGGTGCACGGCCGGGCCAACGCCGGGCTTCATCACCGCACGTCCTGCTGGTGGAACCGGGCGCGGTGGCGACGCAACGGCTAAGGTCGGCGTCGGATCGAGCGGGGTCGGTCGGCCCTGAGGGAGCGCCATGGGGGACACATCGTGAGGCCCGAGCGAGCCCTGGAGAGCCCAACCCGATGAGCGCGGAGGTGACGAGCCCCTTACTGGCGGCCAGGTCGACCGACGAGTATGCGCCGTTGCCGGCGTCACCGGCGGTCCGCGAGGCGTCGGCGCGGTTGGCGGAAAAGGTGGCCACCATCGCCCCCAAACTCGGCCTCGCCCAGACGGATCATCTGTTCGACCGCCGAGGCACCGCCGCCGCGCTGCGCGCGCTCGATGCCGCACACGGGGGCGGGTACTTTGCCCTGGACGAGGCGACGGAGACCGACGAGGATGCCGCCGCGGCGGCATTCTCCGGTCATGCCCCGGTCGTCGACGTCCAGACGCACTTCGTCGACCCCGCCAGGTGGGACCGGCCCAGCGCCGCACCGCTTACCAGTTTCCTGCGGATGGTGGACGAAGGCCGCTGGGGCGGTGGCGTCGATCCCCACCTGATCGATGCCGCCGAGTGGGCCGCCCTCGTGTTCGGCACCAGCGAGACGGCGGTGGCGCTGCTCACCTCGACACCCGGATCAGCCGAGGACAACGTGCTGACGAATCCCCAGATTGCCGCGGCGCGCGACATCGTGGCGCGCTATGGGGCCTCTGGGCGGGTGCTGACGCACACCATCGTGCACCCGAATCTGGGCCCGTCCGAACTCGACCAGATGCCGGAGTGGCACGCGCGGCTCTCGCCGTCGGGATGGAAGGTGTACACCCCGTACGGGCCGCCCACCGCGTCGTCGCCGACCGGCGGGTGGTTCCTGGACGACGAGGAGATCGGGATGCCCTTCCTCGAGCAGGTGCGGGCGCTCGGCCCGAAGGTGGTGGCCACCCACAAGGGACTGGGCGGTCCGATCCCCAACGTTTCGGTGCCCGCCGCCTCTCCCCGCGACATCGGACCGGCGGCCGCCGCCTTCCCCGACATCGACTTCGTGGTCTACCACTCGGGCTACGAGCGGAATCCCGACGGCCAGGAGGGCCACTACAAGGCCACCGCCCACCACGACGGCGTCGACCGGCTGGTGGAGTCGGTCCACTCCGCTGGCATAGGAGCGCATGGCAACGTCTACGCCGAGCTGGGGAGCACCTGGTTCCTGATGCTGCGGCGACCGGCGGAGGCCGCACACGTGCTGGGCAAGCTACTGGTTGCCCTCGGGCCAGATCGGATACTCTGGGGTACCGACTCCATCTGGTACGGCTCGCCCCAGCCGCTCATCGACGCCTTCCGTGCATTCCAGATTCCCGAGTCCTTCCAGGAGCGGTTTGGCTACCCCGCTCTCTCGTTCGAGACGAAGGAGAAGATCCTCAGCCACAACGCCGTGCGCGTCTACGGCGTGTCCGGAACGGCGCGTTCCGACGCCGCTCGTTCGATCGGCGCCGCGCCGGCATGGGTGGGCGGGGCATCGGTGGAGCTGCGCCGTGCCCTGTCGACGGGTGCCTGAGCCCCATGAATGGGTGGATCAGGTGAATGGGTGGATCAGGGGGCCTCGGTGCCCGTGGGGACGACGAAGGAGACTCTGTGGGATCGCGTGAGCCTGTCATCGTCGGCATCGGCTGGAGCGACTACCCCGTGGCCCCGCAGCTCGACGCCATGGACCACCACGCCCTGGCTCTCCAGAGGGCGCTGGCCGACTGCGGCCTGGACAAGTCGGACATCGACGGCTACATGTGCGCCGGGACCGGCTTCAGCCGTAACGTCGACGACGCCCCGAACATGGCCGAGTACCTGAGCATCAATCACCGGTGGATTGACGGGACGTCGGTCGGCGGGTCGACCTTCGAGTTCTATGTCCAGCACGCGGCGGCCGCCATTGAGGGGGGACTGTGCGACGTCGTCCTGGTCACCTACGGCTCGGACATGCTCTCGCGGATGGGGCGCCTGCTCGGCACCAGCACGTTCTCGACCGGTTCGACCCGGGTCCAGGGCCCAGCGCAGTACGAGAGCTGCTGGGGCAACGTGTTGGCCGGGGGGTACGCCATGGCGGCCCGCCGGCACATGCACGAGTTCGGCACGACGCCCGAGCAACTGGCAGAGATCGCGGTCGGCGTGCGCGAGTTCGCCGGCCTCAATCCGTTCGCGCAGTATCGCGATCCCATCACGGTCGACGACGTCCTCACCTCGCGCATGATCGCCGATCCGCTGCACAAGCTGGACTGCTGCGTGATCTCCGACGGAGGGGGGGCGTTCATCATGGCCACGAAGGAACGAGCCCGCGATCTGGCCAAACCACCGGTCTACGTCCTGGGTGCCGCCGGGGCTCAGACCCACTGGACCATCAGCCAGATGCCCGATTTCACCACCACGGCCGCCGCCCAGTGCGGGCCCGAGGCCCTGGGTCGCGCCGGGGTACGGCCCGAGGATATCGACACCATTCAGATGTACGACAGCTTCACCATCACGGTACTGCTGCTCCTGGAGGACCTGGGGTTCTGCAAGAAGGGAGAGGGCGGCCAGTTCGTCGAGACCGGCGTGCTGCGACGTGGTGGAGGCCAACCGCTCAATACGGACGGCGGAGGCCTCTCGGCCTGCCACCCCGGGATGCGGGGGATCTTCCTGATCAACGAGGCGGTCCGCCAGTTGCGTGGCGATGGCGGCGAGGCGCAGGTGCCCGACTGCGAGGTGGCCGTTGCCTGCGGCTCGGGTGGCTCGCTCTCCTGTATCGCCACCGTCGTGTTGGGGAAGGATGGTCGATCATGAGCATCGACGCACTCCGCCGGACCCTGTCGCTCCGGGCACTCCCGGCCCCGGACAACGCGTCCCGGCACTACTGGCAGAGCGCGGCGGAAGGCAGGCTGGTGGTCCAGCGCTGCACGAGCTGCGACGTCTACCAGTTCTACCCGCGGGCACTGTGCGCGTCCTGTGCCGGCGAGACCGAATGGGTTGACGCCTCGGGACGCGGCACCTTGTACACCTTTACCGTCATCCGCCAGAACCGATCCGAGGCCTTCGCGGCACTTTCCCCCTATGCCGTGGGGATCGTCGAGCTCGAAGAAGGCGTCCGCATGATGAGCAACATCGTGGAGTGTGATGTAGAGGAGCTCGAGGTGGGCATGGCGCTCGAGGTGCTGATCCTCAAGGCGGCGGACGATGTCGGGCTTCCGTTCTGGCGACCCGTCACCGGCTGAGCCGGCCGGGATTTGACGGCGTGCCGCACCGAATGGGGCGCAGAGGGAGGACAGATCATGGACTTCGATGACACCAAGGAGGAGGCGGCATTCCGGGAGCAGGTCCGCGCCTGGCTGAAGGAGAACGCCCGGGAGCGTGAGCCCGGTCAGCTCTCGACCTCCCATTCCTTCTCGGACTTCGACGAGATCTTCGTCACCGAGGGCAGGGCGTGGCAACGCCGCATGTACGACGGGGGTTGGGCCGGGATCACCTGGCCCGTCGAGTACGGCGGTCGGGGAGGGTCGTTCGTCGAGGCGATCATCTTTCGTCAGGAGGAGTCCCGATTCGATGTCGCGTCCGGACTGTTCGCCGTCGGTATCGGCATGGCGGGGCCCACCATCATTGAGCATGGCACCGACGAGCAGCGCCGTCGCTACCTGCCGGCCATGCTCCGGGGGGAGGAGGTCTGGTGCCAACTGTTCAGCGAACCCGGTGCCGGTTCGGACCTGGCGAGCCTCGCCACCCGGGCCGTGCGTGACGGCGAGGAGTGGGTGGTCAACGGCCAGAAGGTGTGGAGCTCGGGCGCCCACCATTCGGACATGGGGATACTGCTGGCCCGGACCGATCCCGACCTCCCCAAGCACCGTGGGATCACCTTCTTCATCGTCGACATGCGGAGCCCCGGGATCGAGGTCCGCCCGCTGCGGCAGATGACCGGTGGGGCGACGTTCAATGAGGTCTTCTTCACCGATGTCCGGGTGCCGGTAACCAACGTGGTCGGGGAGGTCAATGGCGGCTGGCGGGCCATGATGACCACGCTGGCCAACGAGAGGAGCACCGGCGGCGGGACTCTCAATTTCCCCCAGGTACTCCAGCTGGCCCGTGACTGCGGTGCGACCGGCGATGCGATCATCCGCCAGCGTCTGGCTCAGTGCTTCGTCCGCCATGAGATCTCGCGGTACCTCGGCTTTCGCATCCACACCGCGCTGAGCAAGGGGGTGTCGGCTCCCGAGACGTCCATCGCCAAGTTGCTCTTCGCGCTGATTTCGAAGGAGACCGCCGAGTTGGCCCTGTCGCTGCAGGGTGCGCGGGGCATGCTGATCGGCGCGGACGCTCCGGCCAACGGCTCCTGGCAGCAGAAGTTCCTGACGGCACCGTCCTTCCGGATCGCCGCCGGAAGCGACGAGATCCAGCGCAACATCATCGGCGAACGGGTGCTTGGCCTTCCCGGTGACATTCGGGTGGACAAGAACGTGCCCTTCCGGGACCTCGTTCACTGAGCCGAGACCGCACGCGGGGGACCGGTGGAATTCAACCTGGCAGATCTCTACGAGTCGGTGGCCGACCGGGTGCCCGAACGCGAGGCGGTCGTCTGGGGTGACACGCGACTGACCTTCCGTCAGCTCGACGAACGGGCGACGCGCCTGGCGCACGGTCTGCAGGCCCTGGGCGTTGGTCCGACGAGCCATGTGGGGATACTGACGTACAGCCGGCCGGAGTACCTCGAGACCATGCTGGCGGCCTTCAAGATCCGGACGGTCCCCATCAACGTCAACTACCGCTATGTGGCCGACGAGCTGGCCTACCTGTTCGCCAACGCCGATCTCGTGGCGCTGGTGCTCGAATCCACCTTCGCCCCGGTGGTGGCCTCCCTGCGCGATCGGCTGCCTCGTTTGGCCCACGTGATAGTGGTGGACGACGGCACGGACGGGGCGTCCGCACTGCCCGATGCCGTCACGTACGAGGATCTGGTCGGGGCACACGCACCGGCCTCGGACTTCCCGACCCGGTCCGGTGAGGACGCGTACATCGTGTACACGGGTGGAACCACGGGTAATCCAAAGGGCGTCGTCTGGCGCCAAGAGGACATCTTCTTCGCCACCATGACCCCGGGCGTCCAGGTGGAACGGCCCGAGGACGTCGCCGCGAATGCCGCTTCCCCGGTACATCCGCGCCTGAAGGCCCTGGCCGAGGCGGACGTCGAGTTGCCCGCTGTCTTCGTCTCGTACTCACTCGGGCCGCTCATGCACGCCAGCGGCCACTGGTCGGCGTGGGGTGCCATGCTGAGCGGGGGGTGCACGGTGCTGCACCCCACCCGCCAGATGGACGCCGGAACGGTCCTCGACGTGGTGGCTCGAGAGCACGTGACCATGTTGACCATCGTCGGCGACTCCATGGGCCGCCCGCTGGTAGAGGCACTCGAGACCGAACCGGGACGGTACGACACGTCATCGGTGCTCATGCTCGGCTCGGGTGGGAGCATCATGTCAGCGGACGTAAAGGAGCGCCTCCTCGCCGGATTCCCCTCGGTCATGGCTCTGATCGAAGCCATCGGTTCCTCGGAGTCGCCGTCCCAGGCTCTCTCCGTCACCGCCCGCGGACACGAGCCGGGTGAGACCCTTCGATTCAGCGCCAAAGAAGGCACCACCATCTTCGACGACCAGCTGCGGCCGGTGGAGCCCGGATCCGGCGTGGTGGGTCGGTTGGCCACGACCGGGCGGGTGCCCATGGGCTACTACAACGATGCGGAGAAGTCGGCACAGACATTCGTGACGGTCGACGGCGTCAGGTGGGCGCTCCCCGGGGACATGGCCGTCCTCGAGGCCGACCACAGTATCCGCCTGCTTGGGCGAGGCAGCATGTGCATCAACACGGGTGGTGAGAAGGTCTATCCCGAAGAGGTCGAGGCGGTGCTCATGAGTTACGACGGGATCGTGGACGCCGTGATCGTGGGCACTCCCGAGCCCCGCTTTGGTCAACAGGTCGCCGCGGTGATCGAAGCGGCACCCGGCGGTCCGGTGCCGACGTTGGAAGAGGTCCAGGACTACTGCCGAGCTCACCTCGCCGGCCACAAAGTGCCACGACAGCTCTTCGTGGTCGACAAGGTACCGCGGTCACCATCGGGAAAGCCCGACTACGCCTGGGCCATCGAGGTGGCCCGTTCCGGCACCGCGACGGCAGGAGGATCGCCCTGACGCCGCCCCTTCCGAGGAACGCCGAAGTTTCGGAGAAGATGAGAACATCGGAGGCCTGTCCGGTTCCCTAGGAGCTGGTAGCTCGTGGTGAGCGATAGAGTTTGGACATCAATCACTACGAGGAGGCTCCAAGAATGGGGAAACTTGACGGCAAGGTGGCATTCGTCACGGGGGCGGCCCGAGGCCAGGGCCGCAGCCACGCGGTCCGTCTTGCGGAGGAGGGCGCCGACATCGTGGCGGTCGACATCTGCGAGCCGATTGCGACGATGAACTACCCGCTCGCCACACCGGAGGACCTGGCGCAGACGGTCAAGGAGGTCGAGGCGACCGGGCAGCGGATCATCGCCCAGAAGGCCGACGTCCGCCTACGGGAGCAGCTGGCCGCGGTTGTCGACGAGGGACTGAGCGCGTTCGGCAGGCTGGACGTGGTGGTGGCGAACGCCGGCATCTGCCCCGCCCGGGACACGACCGTCCTGTCGGGGTTCATCGACGCGACCGACGTTGATCTCATCGGCTCCATGAACACGGTGGCAGTGAGTGTTCCGCATCTCCAGAGCGGCGCTTCGATCATCATCACCGGTTCCACGGCCGGCCTCATGTCGGGCACCGTCGAGAACATCGGCGTCTCGGGCGGATCCGGCTACATGTTTGCCAAGAAGATCATCTTCGAGTACGTGGAGGCAATCGCGCTGCAACTCGCCCCGCACATGATCAGGGCCAACGCGATCCATCCCACCAACTGCGACACGCATTTGCTCCACAACGAGGACGTCTACAGGGCCTTTCGCCCCGACCTCGAGCATCCCACCCGCGAGGAGGCGATGCTGGCGCTTCCGGCGATGCAGGCCATGCCGATCCCGTTCATCGACCCGCTCGATGTCAGCAACCTCGTCGTGTTCCTGGCTTCAGACGACTCGCGTTACATCACCGGTCTCAACATCCGGCTCGATGCCGGAGCCATGCTCAAGCGTCCCCCCACGGGGTAGGGGACCGTTCAACAGAAGAGCACCCATGTCGGTATGGGCTGCCTCTCCGATAGGTCAGTCAGTAACGGGCTCATGAGCCCGCATTCCGAGCCTTGGGGGAGTCGATCTTTCGTTGCTCTCAACGAATCCACGGGCAACCCCTGGTCTGGTGGGACGTTCACCCCCGGCAGCGGCACAGCGGCCAACTACTCGGCGACCGCCTGCAGCACCGCCGCGACGTAGCCGGACAGTCAAGCGCAGCAACTGCGTGCAACAACCGGGGAAAGCTGCTGATATCGGTCGCGTCAGTCGCGGATCTGTTGGGCGAGGTACTGGACTTCACTGAGCTGATTGATCAACTCCAACTGGGTCTCGAGCCAGTCGGCATGGTCCTCTTCGCCTTCGAGAATCTTCTCGAGAAGGTCCCGGCTCCCGTTGTCCGCCCGCTCGAGGCACAGGGCAATGCCCCGGTTCAGCCGTTCAATCGCCTCGCGTTCGAGCTCGAGTGCGAGGTTGAACTTCTCGAGTGCACTCTCGCCGGTCCGGATACTGCTCAAGCGTTGCACGTTCGGATGACCACCGAGGTACAGGACGCGCTCGATCAGCTCGTCGGCATCCTTCATTTCTCCGATCGACTCGTCTCGGAAGCGATGGCCAAGGCGAACGTAGCCCCAGTTGTCGAACATTTTGGCGTCGAGGAAGTACTGGTTGACGGCGGTCAGCTCCGCGGTGAGCACCTCGTTGAGGAGCTCAATGACCTCGTCGTCGGTTTGCATGCACGTCAGTGTAGGTCGACTGGGATTCGCCGACCGGCGTTCTCACGCTGCAGCGGCGTTGGCAGTATCCGTCATGGCAGCGGATGCGTTGATCAACCTCTGGAGGGCACCATGGCAGCCACCGCAGCCACCTCCGGCACGGCAACGAGCGGTGACGTCAGCAACAGTGCGGGCACCCGAGCTGATCGCGGCATCGATGGCCCCTTGCGAGACGACTTTGCAGTGGCAGACGTACATCGCGCTACCGCCTTGTGCCCACATGTCGGGTCGTGTGGGGGACGCCCGATGCGATCAGAGTGGCGGCAAGCGACATGGGGATCGGGCAACTCCTCGGCAGTCGATAGCCGACGCCGACCACCTCGGCGCCGACGTGGTCATCGCTCACGACGAGCCGGACCCAGTCGATCCGCCGCAGGCCAACCAGGGTTGCCCCCGTGCTCGTTCTCACCACCGCTGCTGGCATTGGCCGTCCTTCTTTCGAATGTATGGCAAGCCTAATATTTAGGCGGGCCTACGTCAAGAGGGATGGTGTGCCTCCACGCCCTCTTGCGGATTTCGACATCGCGAAGGGCTCCACAGGTCGAGCTAATCCGACCTCGGTATCCTTACCCCGTGGAGGGGATTCCCGGCCTCGTCAACTGTCACGTATGCGGTCGCAGTGGCCCCGGGGTCGACAGACTCATCGCGCTCCCCAATGACCTCGAGGCAGAGGCCCTGCGGGCGGGTTGGCGTTACGACGAAGAGGATCGGTGGATGTGCCGGCATTGCCGGGCCAAAGGCGGATGGTGGAGCGGGTGGATATGGACCGACCCTGCATCCGTGGTGGAACGGCCCGCCGGCGGTCTCCGTCCCCCGGGTCTCGGGGGCGACGTGATCCACGATACGGACCGGCCATAAGGAGCCGGGCCTTCAGGGTTCGAGTGCCGCTGGACCCGCCTCCCCGGGGTGCGGTTCGACCTCGCCCTGCGGCCCACCGGGCCCGGCAGCCTGGGTGACCACGGCAGCCGTGACGACGTCCGTCGGATACGTCTGCATGGCCCGGAACAGGAAGACGACGCTCGCAGCCAGGGGCAGGAGCATGATGACGAAGGTCCAGCGCAGACCCGAATAGGGGTGGCTCCCGCTCAACAGATCGGATAAACCTCCGAACAGCAGGGGCGCCAGCGCCTGGGCGCCGGTGCGGACGAAGGTGCGGATGCCCTCGGCCCGACCCCAGAGGGACGCCGGCATGATGTCGAGGCGCGCCGCGTCGATCGGGGGGTTCTGAGCCGAGAGGGCGGCGCCCGCGAGGATCATGTAGGGCAGGGCGGTCAAGGAGCTGTGGGTGACCAGGGCCGGGATGAAGAGGGCGACGGTGATGAAGGCGGCGTACGCGCCCACCTGAATACGGGCCTTCAGGTGCCCTTTGGCGAGCAGTCGGTCGCTGAGCGGCCCCGAGATCAGGACGCCGGCCGCTGCGCCCACCCCCACGACCAACATGAGCCCGTTGGCCAGAACCTGATTGACGTGGTACTGCGCGTGCACGAACTCAACGCCGAAGGTCTGCACCCCGGCCAAGAAGTAGTAGGCGCATGCACCCGAGACGATCAGGGCCACGTTCGTCCGGACGTGCAGCACGTAGCGGGCAGCAGCCATGAACCCCATGCGCCCTACCGACGCTTCACGGACCAATCGGGGGTCGGGGGCGATGTTCCGCAGCAGCGCCAGGCGCTGGGCGTCGGTGACCCCATCGGTTTCCGGCTCGGGCTCGGTGCTCTCGGTGCCCGACGGACGGTACGCCGGATCCGCGAACAGCGCTCCCTGGCCGCCGCGCAGGGGCTCGGGCAACCGGAAGAGCAGATAGGCCAGGATGAAGGCCGGGATGGCCAGGATCACGAAGGCGGCGCGCCACGAGAGCGCGGCGATGTCGCCCGTGACGGCGAACCCGATGCCGGCACCGATCAGCTCGCCGGTCAGGATGAAGCTGTAGATCCGGCCCCGTTCGCGACCGGGGAAGTAGTCACCGACCAGGGAGGCCACCATGGGACCGGCCGCGGCAGTGACCACCCCCAGTGCCAGGCGCGTGAGCAGCAGCTCGCCGAAGGAGCGGGCCATGGCGCTCCACAGCATCGCCACGCCCCACAGCACGACGGCGATCGACAAGGTCGAGGTTCGCCGCACCCGGTCGGCCAACACGCCGAAGGGGACGGCGGCGACCGCGCCCACCAACGAGCTGACCGCCACCAGGAGCCCGATATCGGTGTTGTTGATGTGGAGGTGGGCGCGCAGCTCTATGGCCGAGGCGCCCACGGTGGCGGCGTCTGCGCTGCTCAGCGCCAGCACCCCGGCGAGCACGAGGACGACCTGGGTGCGGGTGGGGCCGCCCAGGGCGACCGTAAGTCGCGAGCCGGCCGCGTTGGCACCGGCCCGGGCACCGCGACCTACGGCGTGGGCGACGTCACGCAGCGGTTTGGATCGAGGGTTGTTGGACCTTCTGACCCACTCCGCTTCCTCGCTCGGCACGCGCCGAGCCTACGGTGGGCTCGCGCCGTTGTGAACAACGCGGGCCCGAATCCCCCGATCTCGTCCACTTGTGTGTGCGTTCACGTACCGGCACCGCGGCGCCCGACCCCGGTGCCCGCCGCCGGCGGCAATGGCCGAACGGAGCAACCGGCGCGCGTTTGTGCCACTATCAGACCTGGCCCATCGGCCCAGGGGGCCCCATGAGATACGGAGGAACTGTCGATGGCCAGTATCTTGATCTCCGGAGGCAGCGTCGTCGATGGGACCGGAGCGCCGGGTGAAGTTCGGGACGTGGCCATCAGCGAAGGCCGCGTCGTCCCGGTCGACCAACTGGACGGCCGTCCACGGGTGATCGATGCTGCCGGGCTCGTCGTGGCGCCGGGCTTCGTCGACGTCCACACCCACTACGATGCCCAGCTCTCGTGGGATCCGTCGGCAAGCCCCTCTCCTCTCCACGGGGTGACCACGGCGATCGGTGGCAACTGCGGCTTCACGCTGGCACCCGCCGGTGAGGAGCATGCGCAGTACCTGATGGAGATGATGGCGCGCGTCGAGGGGATGCCCCTGCCCGCCCTCGAGGCCGGACTGGCCTGGGACTGGGTCACCTACGAGGACTGGGTCTCCCACCTCGAGGGGCGGCTGGGGATCAATGCCGGCTTCTTGGTCGGTCACTCAGCCATCCGCCGGGTCGTCATGGGCGAGGACTGCCATGAGAGGGCCACGGGGGCGCAGATCGAGGCGATGGCCGGCCTGCTGGCGGACGCCTGCCGGGCCGGGGCACTCGGTTTCTCCACATCGACGGCGCCGACGCACAACGACGGCGACGGGAACCCGGTGCCCTCTCGCGGCGCGGACGTCGACGAGCTGGTGACCCTGGCCGGTGCCGTGCGTGACGCTCCGGGGACCACCCTCGAATGCATCCTCGCCGGGTGCCTCAACGGGTTCACCGAGGATGAGAAGGACCTCCTCACCCGCATGTCCGTGGCCGGCAATCGACCGATCAACTGGAACGTCCTCGGTGTGTCGGCGATGAACCCGTCCCACCACGATCGGCAGCTCGGGGCCTCGGACTACGCCGCCAGCCGGGGAGGGCGGGTGGTGGCCCTCACACTCCCGCACGCGGTCGGCGTCCGCCTCTCCTTCCACACCGGCTTCGTGTTCGACGGCCTCCCCGGATGGAGGCCGACCATGGCCCTTCCGCCCGACGAACGAATGAAGGCGCTCGCCGACCCCGAGATCCGGCGCCGGCTGAAGGAGGGGGCAGCCTCAGACGAGGCCGGAGTGCTACGTCGCCTCGCCGACTGGCCGAAGGTCGAGATCGTCGAGGTCTTCGCCCCGGAGAACCAGCCGTTCGAGGGTCGCACCGTGGGGGAGATCATGGCCGCCCAAGGGGGGACCGACGCCTTCGACGTCCTCTGCGACATCGTGATCGCCGACGAGTTGCGTACCGGGCTACGTCCGGGTGGGGTGTCGGCCACCGCCGCCGATTGGAAGTTGCGCGCCGATGTCTGGCGTGATCCTCGAACCGTCGTGGGTGGGTCCGATGCCGGCGCCCACCTCGACATGATGTGCGGTGCCATCTACTCGACGGCGCTCCTGGCCCACGGCGTGCGGGAGTTCGGGGTCATCTCCTTGGAGGAAGCGGTTCATCAGCTGAGCGATGTTCCGGCCCAGCTCTACGGGCTCGCCGGTCGCGGTCGGATCGCCGATGGCTACGCCGCCGATCTGCTCGTGTTCGACCCCGTGGCGGTGAGCTACGAGCCCGAACGCATGCGCGCCGACCTTCCCGGTGGCGCGGCCCGCCTCTATGCCGAGGCGAACGGCATGCATCACGTCTTGGTCAACGGCGTCCCCGTCGTGGAGAACGGCGCCATCATCGGGGACACGCCGGGCACCCAACTGCATTCCGGTCGCGACACGTACACCGTGACACCGTGACCTCCCCGAACGGTTCGACCCCTCCTTCGCCTCAACGGCGCCGCAGGTTGTCCCGCGTCAGCAGGCTACGGATCTCCGGTGACCACTCGGGAGGGGTGGCCGGGCGCGGCCCCCAGGACTGGCCAAAGGTGTAGGTGTGCAAGACCTGCCCGGTCAGGTCGGAGGGCCGGGCGCCGGCGAGGAAGACGATCGGACTGCCCCAGAAATCGATATCGAGCTGTGTTCCCGCGACGACATCCTGCTCGGGTACTTCGGGGCCGAGGTCGTTGACCACCCGCATGTAGGCGCTCGCGTCACCCGGGCTGATGGCGTTGACCGCGATGTTGTCCTCCTCGAGCTCAGCGGCAAAGTAGCTCGTCAGGCGGTTCAGCGCGGCCTTCGACACGCCGTACTGCAGCAGCCCCGCATGGGCGCCGGCGCCCTTGCCCGTGGTTCCGGCGGCCAGGGAGGTGACGTTGATGATCGAACCACCGCCTCGAGCGATCATGTGGGGGACCGATCGGGCGATGAGGACGTAGGGCGCGCGCACGTTCACCCGGAAACTCTCCTCCCACACCTCCCGTGGCACCGCGAGGGGATCGATCCGGTCGACGGCCGACACCGCGTTGTTGACCAGGCCGTCGATGCCCCCGAACCGACGGACGACCTCGTCGACCACCCGCTCGATCCCGTCTTCATCCGAGAGATCGCAGTACGAGGCGGTGACGTCATGCCCCGCATGGCGCGCCGTCGCCTCCACCTCGGCCAGCGTGCCCAACGTTCCGGGATCGTCGCCCACGGTCCTCGCCAGCGCGACGACCCTCGCCCCGGCCCTGGCCAGCGAGAGCGCATAGCAACGGCCCAGGCGCCTGCTCGCCCCGGAGACGACGATGACCTTTCCCTCCAGGGACCGCGGGCCTGGGCCGCCGATCGACCGGTGGGCGGAGCTCGGCTCGGTCGGCATCGTCCTCCTTGTTCGCCGGGTCAGTCTCCAACGGGGCCCCCGGTGCGTCAAGCGACCCGTCCTCGCCACCCCTCAGCGCACCACAGGACTCCTCGACCCGCGCACCAGACGCCCGGGCAGCTCACCGGTCGGCTCTCCGTCGGTGTAGACCTCGACTCCGCTGACGAACGTGTGCCGATAGCCGTCAGCCGGTTGCAACACCCGCCGACCCCCCGCCGGCAGGTCGGCCACGATCCGTGGTGCCCGCGCCGTCAACCGCTCGAAGTCGATGACGTTCACGTCGGCCTTCAGGCCGGGAGCCAGTAGCCCGCGGTCGTAAAGGCCGACGGTCTCCGCGGTGGCCCGGCACTGGCGCGCGATCGCCCAGGACAGATCGAAGGTCGGAGGTCGGCTGCGGTCGCGATCGCGGGCCCAGTACGTCAACAGGGTGGTCGGGAAGCTGGCGTCGCAGATGGTGGCGACATGGGCCCCGCCGTCACCGAGTCCGGGGACGGCGTTGGGGTGGCCGAGCATTTCGCCGGCCGCATCGAGATCTCCGGCGAAGAAGTTGAGCACGGGCAGGTAGGCCGGCCCGGTCCGCAGGAGGTCGTAGAGGACCTCTTCGGCCGGGCGACCCTCCCGTTGGGCCCTGGCCTCGACCGACGAGGTTGCGGCCGGCTCGTAGTCGGGCGGGTCACCGAGCTCGAAGACGAGATCGAGGGGGAGCCCGGTACCACCCTGCTCGGCCGTCTCGGCCAGTATCCGTCGCTTGACCTCGGGGTCTGCCAGGTCCGGGGATGCACGGAAGGTGGATGACTTCGCCCACGGATTCTTCGATCCGTTCAGGGCGATCAGTACGCCGATGGCGCGCGGTGCCACGACGGCGGTCATCTGCAGGCCCTGCGCGTTCGCCTCCTCAATCGCCCGAAGTGTCCTGCGGTATCCGTCGCCCGGCTGCTGCTGGCCGACCGACAGCGACAGAGGACGGCCCGACGCCCGCATCATCTCGTAGAAGGTCGCCATTTCGCCGTCGAAGTCGGTCAGATCGGAGATGACCTGCAGCACACCGGTCCCGGTGGCGCCGACCGCCCGTGCGATCCCTACCAGTTCGCTGCGACCGGCGTTGAGCGAGGGGGTGGGCGCGCCCTTGCTGGTGCGATGGTTGAGCGTTCGGGAGGTGCTGAACCCGAGGGCGCCGGCGGCGATTCCCATGGCTGCGAGCCGGCCCATCTCGTCGATCTCCTCGGGGGTGGGAGGTTGGCCAGCGGCGCCTCGCTGGCCCATGACATAGAGGCGCAGCGGGCCGTGGCAGACCTGTGCGGCGAAGTCGATGTCATGGGGCCGGCTGTCGGCCACGTCGAGATACTCGGGAATGGTCTCCCAGGTCCAGGGAAGGCCCTCGTGCAGCACCGTGCCGGGCAGGTCCTCGACGCCCTCCATGAGCTCAATCAGCTGGTCGTGCTCGGCCGGCCTGACCGGAGCAAAACCCACGCCGCAGTTCCCCATCACGACGGTCGTGACACCGTGCTGCGATGACGGCTGGAGACGGTCGTCCCAGGTGACCTGGCCGTCGTAGTGGGTGTGGATGTCGACGAATCCCGGCGTGACCACCGCTCCGTGCACGTCGAGCTCCCGTCGGCCCCGGTCCTCGACCGTGCCCACCTCGACGATCACTCCGCCCGCGATGGCCACGTCGGCGGTCCGGACGGGCCCGCCGGAACCGTCGACGACGGTCCCTCCCCTGAGAACGAGGTCGTGGGGCATGTGCGCTCCTTATCGTTTCGGGCCGGCCGGTTCGGGCCGGCCGACTGGCCGCCGGCGACGACCCTTTCGAACCCGGTCACGCGCCGTGCCGCCGGGGTCAGCGGACACGATGATCCTCCGGTAGCGCGCGGGCCGTCATCCGCCAGTAGTCCACCAGGCGATAGGGGCAGAGGACGTAGACGTTGCCGTCGGCGGCCTTGTACCAGGAATGCCCGACCTGGGGATGCCCCCACATCAGCGTGGCGACCTCCGCCTGCAGCTCCTCCCGGTAACGCTCGTAGGCGGCGCTGGTTGGCTCAATCGACCGGTGGCCTCCCTCGAGCAGTGTCCGCAGCGCGTCACCGATGTAGCGCATCTGACACTCGGTCGTGAAGATCACACTGCCGCCGTGCGCCAGACCTGTTCCGGGGCCGCCCAGGATGAAGAAGTTCGGGAAGCCCGGCACGGAGACGCCCCGGTAGCCGGAGGGTTTGCCGTCCCACGTCTCGGCGATCGAGGTCCCGTCGCGGCCGACGATCTCCATCGGCCACAGCACCTCACTGGCCCGAAAGCCCGTGGCCAGAACGACCACATCGACCTCGAAACGCTCCTCGGCAGTGCTCACAGAGGAACTGTCGAAGTCCACGATGGGGTCCTTCACCAGGTCGACGTGCGGTTGCGAGAGGCAGTCGAGCCAGCTCCCGTCGTCCTGAAGCATCCTCTTGGCCATCGGCGGGTAGTTCGGAGTGACCTTCTCGAGCAGCTCGGGGTCGTCGCCGACGTGCTGGACGATCCAGTCGACGAAGTACTCGCGACGGGCTGCGCTCCGCGCGTTGGCCGTTCTCGGGAAGTCGGGCCAGTCCGGATCGGCACGAACCAGTTCGAGGTTCCGGTCACTCGACTGCCACATGAGGATGAACCGGAACCACCGTGAGTAGCCCGGCAGATGCCGCATGGCCCACTGCTCGCCCGCCGAGACCGGTGCGTGGTAGCGGGGATTCGGTGCCATCCACTGCGCGGTCCGCTGGAACACCACCAGGTGCTCCACATCGTCGACGATGGCGGGGCCGATCTGGAACCCGCTCGCGCCGGCGCCGACGAGCGCCACCCGCTTGCCGTGAAGGTCCACCGAGTGGTCCCACTGGGCGGAGTGGAAGACCGGGCCCCGGAACCTGTCGAGGTTGGGAAGGTCCGGGATGAGAGGCCGGTTGAGGATGCCCACGCCCGAGATGAGGACATTGGCCGACCTGGTCTCGACGGCACCGCCCGGGCCCCGGAACGACACGTGCCAGAGGGAGGACTCCTCGTCCCACACGGCGCGGTCGACTTCGCAACGCCAGCGCACGTGCTCGCCGATCCCGTGCTGATCGAGAAGCCCGCGGAAGTACCGGTAGAGCTCCGGTTGGCGGGCGTAGTAGTCGCTGAAGAGGTAGTTCGGTTCGAAGGAGAAGGAGTAGTAGTGGCTGGCGACGTCGACCCGGCAGCCCGGGTAGGTGTTCTCCCACCACGTTCCCCCGACGTCCTCGTTCTTCTCGAGGATCTCGAAGTTGATGCCGGCCTCCTTGAGCCGGATCCCGGCGAGCAGGCCCGACTCACCACAACCGATGATCAGGACCGAGAAGTCCTTCTTTGCCTCGGGCGCGACGGCCGAGAGCGGAAGGGCCCGAGGGTTCTCTCCGGCCAGGTCCATCTCGTCGACGTACCAGGCCATGTAGTCGTCGGGGATGGGCTCGCAGGCGATCCAGTCCATGATCTCGTGGAGGACCTCGGTGCCGAGTGGCGCCACGGGAGGGCAGCCGGCGTCGCGCCAGGCGGCGACGGCCTTGAGGGCGTCGCGTCGAAGTTCCGCCTTCTCCTCGTCGAGCATCTTGCCCTGGAACTCGTTCAACACGAACTCTCTCGGGCGTATCGGTCCCCGGAGGAGCGACACGTCGCCCGTGATATGCACCACGGAGGCGATCAGCGCCGGCACCGACAGATCCGCCAGTGCGGCGGCGATCGTGTCGTCGTCCTCCTCTATGGGGAGGGTCTGGAGGTGACGAGCCGAGGCAGTCATAGGTTGCGGACGGCGTTGGCGACGACCCCGAGCGCCTCGCGGCTGCGTGGCAGGACCGTCTCGTCGAAGGTCAAGAAACCGTGGATCTGCCCGGCGTAGAGGTGGAGGTCGACCGAGACGCCAGCCGTCCACAGCTTCTCGGCATAGGCGAGCCCTTCGTCGAGAATGGGGTCGCACCCGCCCAACAGGAGCGTCGTCGGCGGCATGCCCGACACGCCACCGAGCAGCGGCGCCACATCGGGATCCGAACGCCTCGAGGCATCGGGGACGTACTGGTCGAAGAACCACTGCCGGTCGGCCTCCGTGAGCGGCCATTCCGAGCCGTGTGGGCTCTGCTGCGCACCCCGCTCGGGGCTGACTCCCGGGTAGGCGAGGATCTGGCGCGCCACGATGTCCATGCCGGATTCGAGCAGGCGCCGTACCGCCACGGTGGCCAGGTTGCCGCCGGCCGAGTCACCCAAGACGACGAGGCGCCCGGCGTCGGCGTTGAGGGAGCCCGCCTGCCTCCAGGCCCACTCGACGGCCGCGACGGCGTCCTCGGCCGCAGCGGGGAACGGATGCTCTGGGGCGAGGCGGTAGGCCACCGAGACCAGGACACACGGGACGGCATCGACGAGGCGCCGACAGAACGCGTCGGACGCCGCAATGCTGCCCACGACCCAACCGCCGCCGTGGAAGTACACCACCACCGGCAACGCCACCGAGGAGGCCGGCCGGTAGACCCGGACGGGGATCGATCGGTCGTCGGCCGGGATGCTGCGGTCCTCCACGGATTCGACCGGCGGTCCCGGCGGTCCCGCGGCGGCGCGCTCCTCCAGGTACGCCCGGGCGCCGTCGGCGCCACGCTGCCACATCGCCGGCTGACCGAGGGAGCGCACCTGCGCCACCAGCGCCTCCGCATCCGGATCACGAACCATGTGGGCCGACAGGCCCACCGATAGCCCCCTCTCAGTTGGCACCATACAGTGACATTTATAGCATCTATGAATGTCAACGGGCTAGAGTCGGGGTGTGGAGACGAGTCGGGGTGTGGAGACGAGTCGGGGTGTGGAGACGAGTCGGGGTGTGGAGACGACCGAGCGTCCGTTCGCCGAGGCCAAGCGCCACGCCGCCATGGACCATGTGCTCACGGCCACGAGACGGCTGGCCGTGGCGAGAGGCCTCGACATCACCATGGACCAGATCGCCGCGGCGGCCGGCGTCAGCCGACGCACGCTGTTCCGGCTGTTCGACAGCCGCGAACGGCTCATCGGCGCGGCGTTCGCGGCCGGGATGGCCAACTACGAACACGACCTGCCCGCCTACGAGGGTGGTCTCGAGCACTGGCTGCGTGCCACATGCGAGGCGGCTCACAGGATGAACGCGTCCTTCGGTCCGGGCTACTGGGAGCTCACATCCCGCGCCGACCTACCGCCCGACCTGGCAGAGACCGAGCACAAGCGGCGTCAGGACCGGCGCAACGCCATGTCTCGTATCTCTCGCACCCTCTGGGAAGCCGCCGGCGGCACCGGAGACACGCCGGACGCGCTCTCGGCCGCGGTCGGCGCACATCTCAGCGCGCACTTCACCGCGGCTGTCATGACCGACGTCGGGAAGCGCTGGCCGGCGGCCGCCGAGCTGGCGCACGACGCCATCCTCGCCGCCCTCCACCAGCAGATGATGGTGACCGTCCGAAGCTAGGCAGGCCGCGGTGGCGCGCTACGAACCCCGCGGGCACGGCGCGGCGTACCTCAGGGCAATGGCGTCCAGGATCGCCGCCAGCTGGACCGGCGCCGAGCGGGCGACGTTGTGGCCGCACTCGATCGCCACGACCTCGTCGGCGCCCATCGCTGCCGCCAGCCGCTTCTGCGCGAGGGGTGGGTACAGTCGATCACGAAGGGGTTGGACGAAGGTGCGGGGAAGACCCGGGTCCACGCCGCTCCACGAGGTCCGGACGCACCCGAGGTTCAATGCATCGACCTTTGCCAGGACCGTTGGGTCGGTGAGCGCACGCAGGTTCCCCGGCAACAGGTCGTCGTCCTCCGCAAAGCTGGCACCACGGACCTCGGCCCATAGGGAGTCGGCATCCGAGAGCAACCCGTCCGCAAACTCCTCTGACGCGACGGCCAGCGGGAGGAGGCCGTCGGCCGCCGCCACCGCCGCAATGTGGACAAGGTGTCGAACCCGGGAGCCCAACCCGGCGATGATGCCAGGTGACAGCGCCCCTCCGATCGAGTGGGCGACGAGCACGACCGGACCCTGACGCGCGGCCTCGATATCCCTGACGGCCTGCCCGGCGGCGGCGTCAGGCGTCACCAGGCTGAGGTCGTAGGGATTCGCACCGCGACCCAGGACGTCGAGGGCCAAGGAGGGCGTCGCCAACCGGTCCTGGACAGCTCGCCACACTTCGGCGGAGTCTCCCGCTCCGTGAACCAGTACGACGGTGGGCGCTTCTTCGACGGGCCGGTCGCCGGACAGCTGGCGACTCACAGGAAAAGAGCGTTCGCGTCGCCGAAGGATCCCGGCCGGTGTCGGCTCGCCCCCTCCATGACACACGACGCTAGCAAGCGAGTTGATCCCGGTGTCGACGCAGAGCCGGCCCACTACAGTCACGGCGTAGGCGACGAGTGGAAGGATCCCAGTGAATCGACACCTCGGCAGCCGGTGCATGGCCGGTCAGCGATGAGGGCGGCGAGCCTCGAAGGCAAGAGCATCGTCGTCACCGGGGGAGGCACGGGCATCGGTGCGGCGTGCGCCCAACTGCTCGCCGCCGAAGGCGCCGCGGTGACGATCTGCGGGCGCACCGAGGAACGGCTTGTCGACGTCGCCACAGGGATTCGCTCTTCTGGCGGCACGGTGCAGCACGTCGTGGCCGACGTCACCGACGAGAGCGATGTCGAGCGGTTGATGCAGACCGCCCTCGAGTTGACCGGCTCGCTCCAGGGAGTGGTGGCCAACGCCGGTGGAGGGTCGGCACCGGCACCCTTGCATCTCCAGGATGCAGCGACGTATCTGGACGTACTGCGTCTGAACGTGCTGGGCACCATGCTGTGCGTCAAGCATTCGGTGCCGCACCTGGCTCGGGCCGGAGGTGGCTCCTTCGTCGGCATGTCGTCCATCGCCGGTTACGTCACCCACCTCTGGTTCGGCGCGTACACCGCGGCCAAGGCCGGCATCGAAGAGCTGATGCGCAACGCCGCCGACGAATACGGACCGGTCGGCGTCCGCTTCAACAGCATCCGTCCCGGATTCATCGCCACCGAAGTCATGGCCGGCGTGCGGCCCGGCACTCCGGTATGGGACAGCTACATCACCCAAACACCGATGGGTGGAGTCGGCGAGCCGGTCGACGTCGCCCAGCTCGCCCGATTCCTCCTCTCCGACGAGTCGCGCTGGATCACCGGCGTCGCCATTGCCGTCGACGGAGGCCACGGGCTGAGGAGGGGACCTGACTTCACCGCCGTCGTCGAGGCCCGGTTCGGCGCTGACGCGCTCCACGCCCGGCCGCGGCTGAGACGGTGCCGGCACGCCGGGGCCGTCAGGGCCGGATCTCTCATACCCCCGTGCCGGCGTGCAGGCCGGCGAGGGCCTCCAGGTAGTCGAGGTACTCGCCCAGGCTGTCGAGGGCGGGGCCGACCGAGACGATCGTGGCGCCGGCTGCGGCGGTGGCGGCGAGAATGTCGTGGACCTCGTTGGGTTCCTTCAACGGGTCCAGGGGCGCCGTGGGCGGGAGCACGACCTCGAACTCCGGCGGAAGCTCTGTCCGTTCCAGCCATCGGGCGGCTTGATCCGGCGTCACCGCGAAGGGGAACCAACCGTCGGCAAGCTCGGCCGCCCTGCGCAGCGAGCGGAGCGTTCGCCCTCCCACCCAGAGGGGGACGTGGTCCTGTACGGCGCAGGGATCGACGACGAGGCCTTCGAAGGAGTAGATGGGGCCGTGATAGGCCGGCTCGCGCCGCGAGAGTGACGCCCTGAGCGCCCGCAGGGCGTCGTCGGCGCGTGGGCCTCGGTCGTCGTAGGGCGCCCCCAGGAGACCGAACTCCTCCTTGAGGGTCCCGACACCCACGCCGAGGATCACCCGGCCGCCGCTGACCACGTCCAAGGTGCCGTAGCGCTTGGCGATCTCGAGAGGATGATGGTAGGGGAGAACCAGAACGTGGGTTGCGAAGCGGATCCGCTCGGTGCGCGCCGCCAGGTACCCGAAGGTGGCGAGTGGGTCCCAGTACCGCGCCCCGCGACGGCCGAGCTCGTGTGCCGGCAGGGCGATGTGCTCGCTGCAGGTGAGGTGGTGGTAGTCGAGGCGGTCGGCCGTCTCCGCGATCCGCGCCAGGTCCTCAATGGAAGCGGAGGTCTCCCAATCGCCATGAGAGCCCCGGGCCATCGACACCACCGGCGACAGGATCGACAGCTTCAAGCCCATTGCAGTCTCCTTCGTCCCGAATGTAGCCGCAGCCAGCGACCGTTCGCCTGGTCGTGGGCGGCAGCACTCTCTAGCATGGCGGGCATGACCACCACGACCACGCCGACGTTGACCACCTTGACGACACTGCACCACGTCGCCGCCATGTACGCACCCGGCGACCGGCCGGCGGCCCGGGCCTTCTTCGAGGTGCTCGGCTGCGAGGTCACCGACTCCCGGAGCCCGTTCCTGCTGGCGCGGATCGGACCGGCGCGGCCGGGACTCTCCGAGAGCTGGGTGTTCGCGTCGGAGGTCACACCCGAGCAGTGGCGGCTCGAGGAGACGTTGCGGGCGGAACGCCTGGGCGGCGCCCTTGCCGGACCGGCCGACGACTATGTCCGACGCCTGCGGACCGACCCGCAACATGCGTGTCACTTTGCCATCCGCTATCCGGGCGAATCGGAGTTCGAGGCGTCGCTCGACCGAGTGGAGCACGTCGCGGACCACGCACCGGCCCTGGCGGGACGCGTCTCCATCTCGGGTGTGTTCCGCCCGGGCGACGACGGTGCCCAGAGCGCCACGCAAACCCAAGCTTTTGTGTACACCGATGTCATCGCCAGCGGCATCCTCGCCTTCGGCCAACACATCGAACTCCAGTGGGAGACGTCGTAAGGGACTCGACCAGTGAGGACGACCCCTGAAGCCTGTAGCCGACGGCGCGGGCCCGGAGTTATCCTCTGGCGATGGTGCTGCTCGCTCAGCGCTACGAGATGCGGCGGCAGATCGGCGCTGGAGGGATGGGAACGGTCTGGGAGGCTTGGGACGTACGCCTCGATCGTGCCGTTGCCGTAAAGCTCCCGGACCGCGCACTGAGCGCCGAGCCGACCTTTGTGGCCCGGTTCGAGCGAGAAGCCCGCCACGCCGCTCACCTCAATCACCCCAACATCGTGACCATCTTCGATCTCGGGAGCGATGGCGACCACTCGTACCTCGTCATGGAGCTGGTCGCCGGGGAGTCTCTGGCCGAGCTGCTCCGGCGTGAACAGCGGATCGACGAAGCGAGGACGATCGATATCTGTCAGTCGGTCCTGAGCGGACTGGCGGAAGCCCACACCCATCACATCATCCACCGGGACATAAAGCCCTCGAACACCCTCATAAGCCGAGCAGGGTTGGTGAAGATCGCCGACTTCGGCATCGCCCGCTCTCTCGGCGAATCCACCGTGTGGTCTGAAACGGGGGCTGTCGGGACGGTCGGCTATCTGTCGCCCGAGCAGTGCACCGGGGGTGCAGCGACCGAGCGCTCTGATATCTACGCCGTCGGGTGTCTCGCCTACCAGTGCCTGTCCGGCCATCCCCCGTTCAGCGGGGAGACTCCCGTGTCGATCATGTATCAGCACCAGCACGTCGAGCCGGCTCCACTGGGCGAGCGACGGCCACATCTGTCACCCGGGCTCGTGGCGGCGATCGACACGGCGCTACGAAAGTCCCCGGACCACCGTTTTGCGACGGCCCACGAAATGAAAGCGGCCCTGATTTCCGGCTCGACCCGCTCCGCTCAGTGGTGGGCGCCACCGAGTGCCCGTGACACCGCCCGAGTGGTCGAGCGGACATCGCCGCTCCCACGCACACCTCCCGTGAAGGGCGCGCGGCGGGGCAAGCGTTGCGTGCTGGCCTTCGTCGGCGCACTCCTCATGGCCGTTTCCCTACTTCTCGTCGCCGTGGCCGCCGCAGGGACGGTGGTGACCACGCCCCATGGCGGCGGACAGTCCGGGACGGCGTACGCGTCGCTTGCCCGGACGGGGACGGCAGCTAGCTGCCCGTCACCACCCACTCGTGCGTCGTGAGCGTGGGCGACCGGTCGTAGGCCAAGAACCGCGCCACGTCTTCCCAGATGAGCTGTTGCGCCTCATCGGAGTCGTACGACCTCGTGAGAGCGTCTTCGACCGTGCGGTAGTGGATCTCCCCGAAGCCGTCCCAGTCTGGTGAGGCGTCGGTGAGCTGCCGGACGAGGTGGTTCTGCACGTAGTGCCAGAAGCCCGGCTGCCGGGCCACCGCCAGCGGCCCGTGGCGCTCGCGCCAGTGCTCGCTGAACGCCTCCTGGGTGAGGTCGGGACGACGGTGCAGGAAGGCGATCATCTTGAAACCGGGTGACTGGGTCCCCGACTGCCACGTGCGGTCGTAGTCCTTCTTCACGATCTCCTCGACGTGGTACCCGCCGACCAGCCTGCTCCCGGCGGGTAGGGGCAGCGACAGCGCCGCGCCGGCGTCGGTGTCCCACAGGGCGATCACCGCGCGCTCCTCCTGGTGCTTCAGGAGCTCGGGGCCGAGTGCCTCGAGCTCGCTGTCGGGGAGGCGGACGTCGACCGTGGCCTGGCTGGCGGCGCCGGCGCCGACCAGCTCGGTCACTCGCTTGACGGCATCCGTGGTGAACGCGTCCCTGTCGCCATCGAACGCGACGGTCATGAGCACTTTCATCTGTTCTCCTTTGCTGCTTCGGTGGCGGCGACGCGCAGCTCGCGCTCCCGTGTCGCAAGCGCCTCGCGGAACTCGCCGTGGGTCACGACGTAGCGGTGATCGCCGAGGACGGCATCGATCACACCCGCGGCTGCCTCCTCGGGTGTGGCGAGGAACTGGGCCATGGTCGGGTTGCTCTCGTGCATGGCTGCGAAGTCGCCGTCGCCGGCGATCGGACGTCGCACGTGCGCCGGTTGCGCCGCCTCGCTGGTCTCCAGATGTCGAGACAGCATCCCGGAGGGGAAGATGACCGACACGCCGATTCCGTCCCCGGCGAGCTCGACCCGGAGCGTCTCGGCGAGGCCCCACACGGCGAACTTGCTCGCCTGGTACATCGACATCCGGCTCGCTGGGTCGAGCACCGACGACGACGACGTGAAGGCGAGTCGCCCATGGTCGGCCCGCCGGAGCAACGGAAGGAACGCCCGCGCCACACGTGCCGAGCCGACCACGTTCACGTCGAGCAGCCAGCGCCACTCGTCGTCGGTGGCGCGATCGATGGAAGCGAACAGTTGGACACCGACGTTCGAGATCACGAGGTGGGCCAGGCCGAAACGTTCGCCCACCGTCGCAGCCGCCTCATCGACGCTGGCACCGTCGGCCACGTCGACCCTCAGCCCCAACGCCTCGACGCCGTTGGCCGCGGCGAGCGCCGCAGCCTCCGTGGCGGCGCGGTCGCCGTCGAGGTCGAGCAGGACCACGCGCATCCCGCGCGCCGCGCACCGCTCGGCAAGGGCGCGGCCGAAGCCGGACGCTGCGCCGGTGATCACCGCAACATCACTCACTCGTCCACTGATCCCCTCGGTCCGACGTGCTGCTGCTGTTCAACCTAGACCCTATGTCATGAGGTTCGGTGGGGGAGTGGCCGCAGGGTGGTCAGGCCGGCTTGCCGGCGACCCAGAGGCCGCGGCCGACCGTATCGATTCCGTCGGGATCAAAGCGCGCCCCTAGGCCTGCGGCGCGGAACGCCCGCTCGAACTCCGCTTCGGTGAACATGCGGAGTCGATGCTCCTCCACGTAGTGCTCGATCCCGTCGGGTCGGGCCACCAGGTGGTGCATGTCCAGCACGGACACGTCGCCCTCCCGGTCCGAGAGGCACATCCGGGCCACTTTGAGGTCGGGGCGGTCGATGAAGTAGGTGATGACCCCGAAGGACCGATAGGCGTCGGGGCGGAGCCAGGGTTCGACGATCAGCGTCCCCCCGGGCGCCAGGAGCCCGGCCATCTCGCCGATCGCCGTGGTGAGCTCCTCGGCCCCCGCCAGGTAGGCGATGGAGCTGTGCAGGCAGAGCATGACGTCGAACGATGCGGGCCGTCCTGCGCCGGGGCGAGCTCCGAGGACCGATCCGAGGGCGAGCATGTCGCCGTGGTACAGCGGGATACCGGGGCCGAGGCGCTCGGCGGCGGCGGCGAGTTGGACCTCGCTCAGATCGAGGCCCGCGACGGACCCGAACTCCCCGGCCAGCAGCTCGAGGTGCCGGCCGGTCCCGCACCCCACGTCCAGCAAGGACATCGACTTCGGGTCCCGACCGTCACCGGCTTTCCGGACGAACTCGAGCACCGTGGCCGCTCCGCCGGCGTAGGGGTGGTGTTCGGCATAGACGGCGTCGTAGACCTGCGCCGATCCGGGATGGGAGTACGGCTCGGCCATCGGACCTCCTCGGGTCGGGTGTGGGCGTCGGACCGGATCGGACCGTACACTCTGAGTATGGAAGCGGCGAACGTCGAGTCGGGGGCTCATGGATGAGCTCGTCCACGAAGTGCGACAACCCGATGTGCTCGTGCGATCCGTGCACCTGCACCACCTGCGAATGTGGGGTGGCGAGACTGGGCGACCTCGAACGTCGGGTGATGGAGATCCTTTGGAAGGAGCCGGATCAGGAGTTGACCGGACGCGACGTGGCCGACGTGCTGCCCGAGAGCGCCTACACGACGGTGGCCACCGTGCTCGACCGTCTGGTCCGCAAGGGTTTGGTGCGTCGCCGGATGGACCGGGGCGCGATTCAGTTCGTCGCCATCGGAACCCAGGGGGCCTACACCGCCGTCCTCATGCATGAGGCGCTGAGTGCGGGGGACGACCCCGAGTCTGCGCTCGTCCGCTTCACCGAAACTCTGTCGCCCGCGGAGGCTGCCGTCCTGCGCCGATCCCTCGAGTCGCAATCGCCTTAGAGCATCAGCAGGAGCATGAACCCCATGGCGACACACATGACGACGTGGCCGAGATCCTCGAGCCACGGTGTCGCCAGGCGTGCCCCGATGTCCCCATTCGAACGGGAGCCCCCGGAGGCGCCGTTCGCCCGGGTCCCAGAACCAACGGTCCCACTCAGTGCGTACACCGGAGCGTGGGTTCCATGGTGGGAGGCGCCCTTGACGGGCGAGGCAAGCGTGAAGATGGCCGAGGCGAAGAGCGTGACCGCCAGGAGAAACGCCAAGCCCGGGATCCGCCGTCGATCCCCGCGACATGGACATCGCACCCGATCCGCTGACGGCCTGTGCGGGGAACCAGTACATCACGAGCATGGAGAAGTTCATCACGGCGTAGATCAGAAAATGCGACCGGTGGAGACCCCATCGCCGCATCGACTGGACGCTGCGCACCAGGAACCAGAGCAAGAGGGCGGCGAAGATGAGCTCCCACACGGCGTCGGGGCCGAAGACCCAGCGAGCCACGAACATGCCGGCCATCGACAGTCCCATGAAGAAGTGGGAGATATCGACGTCCAGACCGAGTGGTCGGCGTGTCGCCACGGAAGAGACCAACAGCACCAGCGAGTACGCGGCGACGACGAGCATCAGGGCGCCGAAGAGGTAGTACAGCCACGAAGGCGTCGTCATCGCCATGAGGTGTCAGGCTCCCCCCACCAAGACCGCCCCGCGTGGGGCCAGGCCAGTGGCGGGCGCCTGAGCGTTCGTCAAGGGCCAGTAGGACAAGGCCAGGACGATGACCAGCGGTGCCGCATTGGGATCGGTTGCTCCACCGGCCAGGACTCCGCCGACGTCTTGGACGGCGACCAAGATCACGGCGAACACCACGACGGCCAGGACCAGTGTGGCCCGGGCGAATTGGGCGGGGAGGAACACGCCGGCGGCCACGACGAGGCAGACGACGGCCAGCAAGATCGCCATCGCCGTGCCGTCGTGGAAGAAGAGCGACTCGCTGGCCCGGTCGAGATGCGCGAGCCAGCCTGGTTGGCCGCTGTTCAGTGCGGCGACCAGATCGTGCAGGGCCTGCGGCGAGCGTCCCGAACCGACGACCGCCAACAGCGCCAGGACGACCCATACCACGACCCAGATGATCCTGGCCGCCCTCACGCCGACGCGACGGGCGGCGACGAACGGCTGGTCCGAGCCCTCGCTCGGCCAGAGCAGGACGGCGAGCAGGGCGTAGAAGAGCACGCCACCGGGGCCACCGCCGAACGGCGTGGCCCGCCCGGTGAGAACGCCCCCAAGCGCTTCGCCGAACCACCAGACGGCGATGGACCAGACGATGGAGAGTCCGAGGGCCGGCTTCAGCGTGCGCGTCCACACGATTCCAAAGCCGATCACGAACTGTATGAGGGCGAAGGACGTGTTGGTCAGCACGGGATGGTGGTCGACGATCGAGGCGTTCCAGGTGATCGTGTGGGCGACCCAGCTGGGGTTGCCGCTCGCCGCCCGGCGCAGCATTCCGCTGAAGCCGTCGGACCCGTGTGTGAACATGATGGGCTGGATCTGCAGTACCGCGTCCAAGAGCCACACCGTGGCCAGGGCCAGCTGGAACGTTCGCTGGAGGTCCCTCGGCGGGCGACCGGGCCCGCGCTCCCACCCCCCGGCGGCGCGAGCCATCGTCATCGTCACCTGATCTTGTTCGGGTAACTCGGCGATGCTCACTCCACCTCGCGTCTCGAGTCGCTACTACAAGCGGTAGTAGTACTACTACCCGTCGTAGCGCCCGACAACTTCGCCCGGGCGACTCCTCAGGCCTCGCCGACCCCTCACCCCGGACGCGGTGAGGGAGGGGCCTCGGCCCCTCCCTCACCGGGTCGCCCTGGAGCCACCGGTACCAAAACTACGGTGGCAGGATCGCAGTCTGGTCGACGGACAGGTGCGAAGCGGTTGCGCCGTGCGGCAGACGTCAAGGAACGGCGCGAAACGCCCCCGCAACCGCCGTGACGGCCCGGGGACGGTGGTCACCGGCCATCACCATGGTCGGGCGTACCCGTCGCGGGTGGCCCGTTCGGAGACCGGTAGGCGACGCGGCGGTCCGAGGGGACGACGTGGCCACCCGATCGGGACGACGGCCATGGGGCGCACCGACTCGGGGAGGCCCAACAGCGCGGCCAGCTCGTCAGCGAAAAGTGTGGCCAGGGTCGTCATCGCCGAGCCCAGGCCCAAGGCGGTTGCCGCCAGCAACAGGTTCTGGGTGGCCGGGAAGACGGAGGCGGGAAGCGTGACCTCGAGGGCCGGCCCCGTCTGGCCGCAGACCACGATGGTCACCGGTGCGGCCTGGGTTCCGCCGGTGGCCCCCCGATCGACGTCGGCCAGCATGGCTTCGGACAGTCGCCCCGCTGAGTGTGCGCGGCCGCCCGTGGTCCAGGCTCGACGTGTCAGCTCGCCCACTTTGGCCAGGAGCTCCGGTTCCTGGACCACGACGAACCGCCAGGGCTGAAGGTTCTCGGCGCTCGGAGCGTGGGTCGCGGCCTCGAGGCAGCGCTCGATCAGCGCCTCGTCGACCGGTTCGGGGCTGAACTCCCGGCAGGCGCGCTGGTGCAACACGACGTCGAAGAACTCCCTGCTGCCCTCCGCATCTCTTTTGATCGCGGCGAGCGTCGCCGGGATGCCCTTCTGGGCGAGTTCGAGCCGGTTGGCGATCTGAGCCTCTGCGTCCGCACCGAAGCGCTCCTCGAACATCTTCGCGCCACCGGGCAGGAACTCCCAGGACTCGGTCAGCCGTGTCCCCCCGGCCAGCGGGGTGAAGCGGTACCCCCAGCGCGTCCAGGAGCCATTGACCACGAAGGCGAACTCGCGACCTCGGTCGGCGGCGACGATCTCCGATCGCGTCTCCCAGGTTCGATCGGGTAGCTCGTTCCTCCCGGTGAACCAGGCACCTACCTCGGGCCCAGCTCCCTCGTCCCACCAGCACTCCTTGCAGACGGGACTCCACGCCCCCATGCGGGTGATGTCGGAAACCAGGTCGTAGAGGTCGTCCGGGGTGCGGTCGATGAAGATCGAGTCGGAGTGCTCGAGGATGGCCATCGTCCGAGTCTGCCCGCTCCTTTACGTGTGGGCCACACCCCGGGCCCGTCGGTCACGCCGATCTGATGGCCGCGGAGCCTCTGACACCAATTGCGGGCCGGGGGCGGCTGTGGGGGAGCACCGCACCGCGACACCCTCCCAGTCGACGGATAGGCTGCGTCATCTTGTCCGGAGGGGGTAGGCGCAATGGAGCAAACGGTCAGCGAGGTCACCTCGTCGCTCGCCGCGCCGGGTCAAGGACGCTGAGGCCGGGTTGATGCGTCAGGCCCTCAGCGATATCACCGTCGTCGAGGTCGGAACCGGGGTGGCAGCCACCTGGTGCGGCAAGGTGTTCGCGGACCTCGGGGCAGAGGTCGTCAAGCTGGAGCCGCCGGAGGGCGACCCCATGCGCGCCGATTGGGGGGCCTTCGCCAACCTGAACACCAACAAGGGCAGCCTCGTGCTCGGGCGCTCCGGCGACTCCTCCGGCGAGCTGCGGCGGGTGCTCCACGACGCCGACCTCGTCGTGGAGGCCCCTGGACTGGGCGCGCTGGCCGACTGGGGCATCGAGCGCCGAGAGCTGCTGGAGGAGTGCCCACGGCTCTGTATCGCCTCTCTCAGCGGTTTTGGCGCAACCGGGCCCTACGCCGGCTTCGCCTGGAGCGACCTCGTCGTGCAGGCATTCACCGGCGCGCTCCTCGCTGACCCCCTCGGCCCCGTGAAGCTGCCGACGGCGGTGGGTGAGTGCGCCATCGGCCACACCGCCGCCATGGGCGCCCTGGCTGCCGTCCTGCGGGCCCGTGCCACGGGGGCCGGTGCGTTCGTCGACTGTGCCGCCACGGAGGCGTTGGCGACCAACCCGACCAAGATGTCGCTTCATCTCGGATGGGAGTACCGGGACCGTGAACTTTCCGCGCAGATGATGCCCGAGCGCAGCGCAACCGTGCTTCCGCTGGGTGTCTTGCCCTGCGCCGACGGCAACGTGGCCATGATGATGACCCCCCAGCAGCTCGGCGAGATGCTCGAGGTACTGGACAACGACGAGCTGCGCGCCTTCTTCGCCCGGCCCGACGCGTTCGTGCGGCCAGAGGCGCGGGAGGTCCTCGACGGGGTGCTCTACCCGTGGCTGCTGGCAGCGCACGCGGCAGGAGATCACCGACGCCGCGCAGGCTGCCGGCTGGCCGGTCACTCCGGTGAACCTCCCCGGCGAGATGCTCACCGCCGATCATCTGCACCAGCGGGGGTTCTGGATTCACGCGGTCGATCCCGACAACGGACCGTTCCTGCTCGCCGGGGCGCCCTACCGGTTGACCGAGGGCGGATGGAAGCTTCGCCGCGTCGCCCCGAGGCTCGGGCAGTCGGATTCGCCCACGGGGGCAGCGGGTGGCCGGCAGGTGCCGGCCGCACCGGCGGCGGCGCGCCAACCGGACGTGCCGCCCCTCACCGGAGTTCGTGTCCTGGACCTGACCGTCGTGTGGTCGGGGCCCTTGCTGACCATGCACCTGGCCGACCTCGGGGCCGAGGTGATCAGGGTGGAGAACCCGCACGTCTTCCCGCCGACCACCAAGGGCTACGCCCCCCGTCCGGACGCCCAGATGCTCCTCAGCCTCCTCCTTGGCGGGTACGGGTCGCTCGCTCCGGGACGTCCGGATCGGCCCTACAACCGGCACTCCATGAACAACTCGGTGTCGCGCGGCAAACGGTCGTGCACACTCGACCTGCGCGACCCGAAGCAGCGGGAGCTCTTCTTCGGTCTGGTGGCCCAGTCGGACGTCTTCGTGGAGAACCTCAAGTCCACCACGCTCCACAAGATGGGTATCACCGAGGACCAGCTGCTCGACGTGAACCCGCGTATGGTCGTCGTGCGCATTCCGCCGGCCGGCCTCTCCGGCGACTGGGCGCACTACACGGGGTTCGGCGGGCAGTTCGACGGCCTCACCAGCTTCGCGTCGCTCTGCGGCCACCGTGACACAGAGCTTTCCGAGACTCCGACCACCCAGTACATGGACAGCGTCACGGGACCGGCCGGGGTCTTCGCCATCCTCTCCGCACTGCACTACCGCGCTGCGACCGGCCGCGGGCAGGTCATTGAGCTGGCCCAGAGCGAGAACGTCCTCACCGAGCTCGGTGACGTCTTCTTGAACCTCCAGCGTGGCGAGGAGCCCAGGCGGGTCGGCAACCGTGACCGTCATCGCGCGCCGCAGGGTCTCTATGCCTGTGGCGATGGGTCCCTGCTCGCCCTCACGGTGGTCGACGACGAGGCCTGGCGGAGACTCACCGACGTCCTCGGGCGCTGCGACCTGGCGGGGGACGAACGGTTGCGCGAGGCCGCCGGACGCAGGGCGGCCCACGACGAGATCGACGAAGCCATCCTCGCCTGGACCGGCACCGTGACGGCGTACGAGGCGTTCGAGGCACTCCAGCGGGCCGGCGTCGCGGCCGCCCCCTACCTCGACGAAGCCTCCTTCAGCACGGACCCGCAGGTCGAAGCCCGCGAGTGGATCCGTCCGCTACCGAGCACCGATGTGGGTGACTTCGGCCACCTCGGCCATGCCTTCCGGGGGATTCCCCTGGCATGGGAGCGCGGTGCCCCGCTGCTCGGTCAGGACAACGAGTACGTCTTCAAGGACATCCTCGGCCTGAGCGACGACGAGTACCAGCGACTGGTCGCCGAGCGGATCGCCACCGAGGACTACCTCGATCCGGCCGGGAACCCCTACTAGGGCCCACGCCGATCAGATGGCGGACAGAAGGGCGCGGTCACGCACGACTGAGCTCCATGGCGCGCCGCACGAGCATCGCGAACCCCTCGGGATCGGAGCGGTGGGCGTGGTGACCGGCGCCGGGCAGCGTGACGAACTCGACCGAGGGCAGCCGGCGCGCGAGATACCCGGTCACCGCGGGCATCACGGCTGCGTCGCTCACGCCATAGACGACGGGACACCGTACGGCGGCGAGCTCGTACGGTGCGCCCTGGCGAACCGACCGCTCCTCGGCGAGGAAGACCGCCGCGTCCGAACGACGGCGCTCGCGCTCGTCGCCCCTCATCTCGTCGTACCGCCCGCCGAACATCAGACGCAACGCCGCAGCCTCTGGATCCTCGCTGGCAAAGACGCCCAGCATCACCCGGTCGTCCCAACCCGGCGCCCACGCCACGCTGGACTCGTAGGCCACCACCGCCCTCACCGACTCGGGGGCTCGTGCCGCGACGCCCATGGCAATGACGCCGCCGAAGGAGTGCCCGACCACGACGGCCCGCCGTCCGTCGAGGACCGTCAGGACATCGGCGATGTGGGAGTCGATGCCGACCGTGGCACCCGGGGCGTTGGCCTCCGGCCCATAGCCCCGGCGGTCCCACCACAGCATGGTGCACTCGGAAACGAGCGCGTCGGCGACGCCGGCGAACGAACGGCCCCTGTCCAGCACGCCATGGACGAATGCCACCAGGACGTCTCCGGACCCTGCTTCGGTGACATTCAGTTCCACCGTGGTGAACCCACTGTGTGCGCTGGCTGACACCGGTTGCGCTGGTTCCCGCCCACCCTCTCCCACCGCTAATCGGTTTCGCCGAAGAGCGCAACCCGGGCCTGACCAACGGCGAGTCGTACGCCGGTCTGCTCTTCGGTCCACAGTTCGAGCGTCAGCACCCTCGTGGCGCCATCGCTGCGCACATCACTGACGGTCCCGCGCGCCGTCACGACCTGGCCCTTGACGTTCGCGGCACGGAATTGGCAGGAGAGTTCGAGCACTTCCCCCTCGTCACCCACCCACTGCCGGAGAAGGTTGTGCAGGTAGGAGAATTGGAGGTTGCCCATGCCGAAGGCGCTCGCATACCCGGCAGCCCGTCCGGCTTCGTCGTCCATGTGAATCGGCACGAACTCGTAGTTGACCGCGGCGTAACGGTTCCAGTGATCCAAGTCGGGGGCCCTGCGAAAGTGCGGGAGCTCGTCACCGACGGCCGCGTCGTGAGGGGATCCGGTCAATAGCGTATGGAGGTCATTTGGCTGCGCACGACAAGGGCTCCGATCTGATTCGTCCAGGTCTCCTCGGTCACGGTGAACAACATCGGGCCCAACCGGCCCGTCTTCTCGGTGTACCCGGCGAGCCTGCTGACCGCCGTGATCACATCCCCTGGTCGGATGCGCGCCCCGTACTCGGCTGCTCGGCCCCCGTTCAGTTCGAACGTGAGCCCCGGGCCCTCGACACCGAGCACCCGCTCTATCCGTTCAGCGTCATCGGTCACCGGTACGGCGTCGGACTCGGCGGGCATCCAGGCGAAGGGGTTGAACTCTTGGGGGGCGACGATTCCCCCGTGACGGGTACCGGCGGCGTAGTCGGCATCCCAGAAGAGCCGGGGAGGTGGATCGGGCCAGTACACGGCGATCGCCCATCGGCGAATATCCGACTCGGCCACCGGGAAGGACTTCCGGCGGCTGATCGTACGCCCCACGGCTCCGGCCATACCGGCGCTGATGAAGCTGGTCATCGGAGTCGGAGGGACCGGTTCATCGCTCGGGAATGGTAGCGGTCGTCCTCGTCGGGTGTGTGCGCCCCTCCGACGCACGGCGTGGGCGAGGGGCACGCCAGGCGGCCGGGGCCAGCCGACGGCGCGATGAGCTGGAATAGGCTGGCCCTCAAATGACTCTTGACGGGCCGCCGCTCACCCCAGCTGCGGTCGATGCGACGGGGGTCGGAGCAGAACCGGTGGCGATCGCTCCGGCGGCGCGCTTCAAAGAGCGGCGTATCCCGACGGGCTGGCGGCAGGTGGCACTGGTGGGCAGCCTGTCCATCTTCGGGCCACTCTGCCTGGACATTTACGTGCCGGCCCTGCCCAGCATCAGCCGCAACCTGCACGCCAGCGCATCAGCGGTCCAGCTCACCTTCACCTCGTGCATCATCGGGATCGCCGTCGGCCAACTGGTGCTCGGACCGGTGAGCGACCGCGTGGGGAGGCGGCTACCGCTTCTGGGCGGGCTCGCCGCATTCGTGCTGTCGTCGGTGGCATGCGCCTTCGCGCCGAACGTCTACTTCCTGGCCCTGTTCAGGATGGTCCAGGGACTCGGTGGTGCCGCCGGCATGGGGATGTCGCGGTCGATCGCCAGAGACCTCCACTCCGGCCTGGCTCTGGTGAAATTCTTCTCGGCGCTGACCGTCGTGACGGGCCTGGGTCCCCTCATCGCTCCTCAGATTGGCAGCGCCATCCTGACCTTCACCTCCTGGCGAGGCATCTTCATCGGCTTGGCCATCTTGGGCGCGGTCCTCCTCTGGTCGGCGTGGCTACGGGTTCCCGAGACACTGCCCGAACAGTACCGATCCCACGGCAGCGTGTGGTCCACCCCTGGCTCGTTCGTCCGCATCGGTCGCGACCGTGTGTTCTTGAGCCTGGCGCTGACGTACGGGTTCGGCATGGCCGGCGTCTTCGTCTACGCCGCCGGATCGTCGTTCGTGCTGCAGAACGTCTACGGGTTGTCCCCACAGGTCTACGCCGCCGTGTTCGCCGCCGGCGGGTGCGGCTGGATCCTCGGCGCCCAAGTCAACGGCCGCCTGGTGGGCCGCTTCCGCGCCGGGGCGCTCCTGACTGCCGGTTGCGCGATCATGATCGGGTCCGCCGGGGCACTCCTCGCCATCGTCGCCACCGGCTTCGGCGGCCTGACGGGCTACATCGCGTCGATGCTGTGCTTCTTGTTCGGCTCGGGGTTCCTCGGGCCGAACGCCATGGCGCTGGCCCTGCAGCGGTACCCTGACGCGGCGGGGACGGCGGCTGCGCTCATCGGGGCCATACAGTTCGGGTTGGGTGGATTGGCCGCGCCGCTGGCGGGCATCGGCGGAGAGGCGGACGCGTATCCCATGGTGTTCTTGATGATCGCCATGCCCTCGGTCGCCCTGCTCATGCGCCTTCTGGCGACGCGCGGTCCGGCGGCACCCACCGTGGCCGCGGCGCCGCGCGACGCAGCTGTGTGAGCATCCCGAGGGCGTCAGGCCGCGCGGAGCAGCCGGGTCGAGCGACGGGGGAGCAGTGTCGCCCCGCCGAGTGCGACCACGCCGACCGGCCACAGTTCCCAAAGCCCGGCGAGGGCCTGGACCAGCGTGGCGGCGAAGATCACGGCCGCGGCGACGGCCAGGAGTCCGAGGCGCGGCGGCGTGGTGGCGGCGCACCGGCTGCTGGTGGCCGGGGTGCGGGTGGGCAGATCCGCAACCAGGGTGCCGAGCTCGTGGAGGTGGCGACTCCGGAGCACCGCGTCAATACGCTGCACGCCTTCCTCCATACTCAGGCGACCCTCTCCGATCGCGTCCGACACCAGGCTGGCGGCCTCGTCCCGCTCCCGGTCGGACGCGAGCACCGGCCGTGCAGGGTGCATGGCCTGAGGTGACGCGGGCCGTGCCTGGCGGTCGGCCAGCAGGGTCCTGGCTCTGTTCGCACCTTCACGTCCCGCCGCGAGAACGACGGCCAAAACGGTGACGATCAGGAGCGGGAGGACCAGCCCCCACAACGATGCGGGGCCACCGGCGAGGTAGTGGTGCCAGGGATGCTGGGCGTACCCCGAGTACTGGCTACCCGGCACAGGGTCTTCCCGTCAACGTTGTCCCGATGCGATCGCGACCACGCTCCGAGCATAGGTCCACGGCACATGTGGCGCACGCGGCGCACGCGGCGCACCGCCGCCAGAGCGCCGGCCGCGGACGGGCTCTACGCTGGCTCGTACGACTCGGCCACCGGGCTCTGTCGGGCTTCGACGTATCGACGAGGAGACACCATGGTGTGGGATTTCAGGACCGAGCCCGAGTTCCAAGAGAAGCTCGACTGGACGAACTCGTTCGTCCGGAACGAGATCGAGCCGCTCGACGTGCTGTTCGGGCACCTCACCTATCAGAGGATTCACGAGCCCCTGAAGACGATCATCGATCAGCTCAAGGACGAGGTGCGAGCGCAGGATTTGTGGGCTGCCCATCTCGACCCGGAGCTGGGCGGTAAGGGGTACGGGCAACTCAAGCTGGCGTTGCTCAACGAGATCCTCGGGCGATCCCCCTGGGCACCGATCGTGTTCGGAACGCAAGCGCCCGATACCGGCAACGCCGAGATCATCGCGGCCTACGGAACTCCGGAGCAGAAGGAGCGGTGGCTGCAGCCGCTGCTCAACGGCGAGGTGTTCTCGTGCTACTCCATGACCGAGCCCCAGGGAGGATCGGATCCCACCCTCTTCACGACGCGGGCACTGCGCGACGGCGACGAGTGGGTGATCAACGGCGAGAAGTTCTTCTCCTCTAACCTGCGCGACGCCTCGTTCCTCATCGTGATGGCCGTGACCAACACCGACGTGAGCCCGTATCGCGGCATGTCCATGTTCCTCGTCCCCTCGGACACGCCCGGCCTGCAGGTGTTGTGCAACATCGGCCTCGGCGACGAGGACTTCGGCGAAGGGATGCACGCACACGTTCGCTACGACAACGTGCGGGTGCCGGTTGACAACCTCCTCGGTGGAGAGGGCGAGGGCTTCGCAGTGGCGCAGCGACGTCTCGGAGGTGGCCGCATCCATCACGCCATGCGCTCGGTGGCCGGGGCGCAGAAGGCCTTCGACATGATGTGCGAGCGGGCGCTGTCCCGATTCACCCAGGGGAGCCTGCTGGCAGAGAAGCAGATGGTCCAGGAGATGATCGCCGAGTCGTGGATACAGATCCAGGAGTTCCGCCTGCTCGTTCTCTACACGGCATGGCTGATCGACCAGTCGAGCACAGCCGAGGTGCGACAGTACGTCTCGGCCTGCAAGGTCCGGGCCGCCGAGGTGCTCCACGACGTGGGCACCCGCACGCAACACATCCACGGCGCCCTGGGCGTATCGAACCTCATGAGCCAGTCGAGCCTGGGTGCCACGATGGGTCTGGTGGACGGCGTGTCCGAGGTGCACAAGGTCACCATCGCCCGACGTGTGCTCAAGTCATACCAGCCCTCTCCGGACATGTGGCCCACGCAGTTCAGGCCGCGTGTCATCGTCAATGCCCGCCGCCGGTTCGAGTCGATGCTCGACGAACGCGTGCCGGATCCCGACATTCGCCACGACTTTGGCAAGCTGCTGGAGGACTCCAAGGGCCGGGACGAGGCGGTCAAGGCGATGGAGGCGTACCTCGACGCGACGATCGGCAATCTCTGAGCCTCTCTGACGCGTCCGAGCGCCGCCTCCGGAGTGGCGGTCTCGGGCCATTCGTGACGTTCATCGATACGGAGCGGCCCGACGGGGTGGTGGCGAGGTGGGAGTCGCGTCGCCACCGCAAGCGCGACAGCCGCGGCGCCGCGCCGCGTGGAACCTGGTGGTGCCCACGGGCCCGCGGCTGGTGGATCGGGATCCTTTTCGCGGTGGGTTCGGCGCTGTTCGCGCTCGGCGCCGTCCCCGGGTATGCCGGAATGGTCGGCGACCGTGCCGACTCCGTGACGTTCTTCGTGGGCTCTCTCTTCTTTACCTCCGCCGGCTTTCTCCAATATCGCGAGTCAGTGGACTCCGGAGTGCCGGGGGGCGCTCGCGGATGGGGGCGAGTCTTCGTCGTTCGGCCCCGCCAGATCGACTGGTGGGCCAGTGGTGTCCAGCTGATCGGCACGGTGTTCTTCAATGTGAGCACCGCCAACGCGGTGCGTGTCGACCTCAGCACCTCCACGGCCCTGCATCACATCTGGAGACCCGACGCGCTGGGTTCGGCGTGCTTCCTGGTGGCGAGCGGCCTGGCCTGGTTCGAGGTGTGCCACGGCTGGGGATCGTGGTCGCCACGGGATCTCTCATGGTGGCTCACCCTGCTGAACCTGGTCGGCTCGGTGGCCTTCGGGATCTCGGCGGTAGCCTCCTACATCGTGCCGTCGACGGGGCAGCTATGGAACGTGGAGCTGACGAACCTCGGCACCTTTGTGGGGGCACTCTGCTTCTTAGCGGGCGCCATCCTTCTCCTGCCCGAGCGCACCGCGGCGTCGCGTGGCTCATGATCCGTGGCCGACTCTTCCCTGGCTCCTCTGCCCCCGTGCGCGGGGAGCACGTGGAGGGACTCGCCCGGGTAGGCAACGTGGTCATTGAGCAGATTCTCGACGGCGTGGTCGACGAGCCGATCGACTACGACCAGGACCATGATGAGTGGGTCGTGCTGCTCGAAGGTGCGGCCGAGCTCGAAGTGAACGGCGAGACTCTCCGGTTGGAACAGGGCGACTGGGTCCTGCTGCCCCGGCAGACACCTCATCGACTGATGCGGACCACGGAGGGGACAAGCTGGCTCGCCGTCCGTGTCGGCGTGGGGTTGGGCCGCCCGCCATCGCTGGCCTAGGCTGGCGCCCTTTCTAGGGGATGGGGAGAGATGGTCGAAGAATCAGCGCTCATTGAGGAGCTACGGGAACGAACCCAACGCGCCTCGCAGTCCTGGCGACCAGGGGCCACGGTGACCTCAGTGGAGCCGCTGACGGGCGGCTCCTCGAGCCTCACCTTCACGATCCGCTTCGAGGGCGTCCCCGAGTCCGACGAGGTCGTCGTGCTGAAGGTGGCACCGCCCGGGCTCCCCCCGGTGCGTAACCGCGACGTGCTGCATCAGGGTACGTTGATGCGGGCCCTGGCCGGGCGCGACGGCGTCACGGTCCCCGAGGTCCTCTTCGAGGACGCCGGCGACCCGCCCGAGATCTCGCCCTTCCTCGCCATGAACCTGGTGCCCGGCGAGTGCCTCGAACCGATCCTGCAGGCCAGTCCGGACCCGGCCCGCTTCGGCGAGTTCCGCTCTCGGGCCTTCGATGCCGCCCGCATGCTCGCCGCTATGCACCGCCTCGAGCCGGCCACGATCGGCCTCGGCCAACAACCCGTCGTTTCCATCAAAGCCGAGATCGACCGTTGGGTACGCGCCTACGAGACATCGCCACCCCACCTCCAGTTCAACTACGCGGAGGTCGCCGACGCCCTCCGCGCGTCCATCCCCGAGGAGGTACGCCCGGTCGTCAACCATGGTGACTACCGCCTCGGCAACACCCTCTGCCTCGACGGCCACCTCAACGCCATCATCGACTGGGAGATCTGGTCCGTCGGCGACCCGAGGGTCGACCTGACCTGGCTGACCTTCTTCTGCGACGACTCGGGTCACCCGAGCAAGGCCAGCGACGCACCCTCGGGAATGCCCAGCAGCGCCGAACTGCGGGCCTCCTACGTGGACGCGGGCGGCGAGGGCTATCCCGACCTGGACTGGTTCTACGCGCTGACCTACTTCAAGGAGGCGTCGCTCACCTCGCTGCTGGTCAAGCGGGCCGAGAGGGGCAGTGATCCCGTGCTGGCCGAGAGGTTGACCAGGTTTATCCCGAGCCTGGGCCACCTGCTGGACATGGCCACCGCGAAGCTCTCCGCCTGAGGGATCATTCGTCGTCGTCTGCCTCCACGACGACGACGTCCTCCTCGACGGTGTGCAGCTCGCCGTCCTCGCCCACCACGGAGACGATCTCGTCCACGACAACGTCGCCGTCCTTCGTCACCACGGCGATCGTCTCGTCGATGGCGACGATGTTTCCGTCACCGTCTACGGCGGCGACCACGTCATCGACCACCACGTTGCCGTCGTCGTCTACCTCCTCGGTCTCGACCTCCACCAGATCGAGTTCGTCCTCCGTCGAATCGTCGGGTGCACTCATCGTGACTCCTTCTGCGGGTGTTCGGATCGCGCCGCGCTCAGATCATGGCATTTCCCCGCCGGAACGGCGATCGTCCCGGGGACGGCGCCTCCGAGCGGCACCGTCCCCGTTGCCACCGGACGTATACACTCGGCGGGGGCGGACCATGTGTCCGCAATCGGCCGACGGGAGGGGACCTATCGCCGTGGTGGTGGCCGAGGGGACACGGATCAGACGCACGAGAGCGGGTACCACCACCCGTGTATGACGTCCTGGCGGGCGTCAAGGTCGTCGAGGTGGCGGCATGGCTGTTCGCCCCGTCGTGTGGTGCCGTGCTCGCCGACTGGGGCGCCGACGTTATAAAGGTCGAGACGCCCACCAACGGAGGCGATCCCTACCGCGGGTTCTTCCACACCGGCGCGGTGAGCCCGACCATTGAGCTGGCCAACCGGGGCAAGCGCAGCGTGGCGGTCGATCTTTCGACCACCGCCGGCCACGACGTGCTGCTGCGGCTCGTCGCCGACGCCGACGTCTTCGTGACCAGCCTCTTGCCGGCAAGCAGGTCCCGCCTCGGTGTCGACCTGGACGACATCCGGGGAGCCAACCCGTCGGTGATCTATGTGCGGGCCAGCGGCTACGGGCCTCGTGGGGCCGACGCGGAGACCCCGGGCTACGACGCCGCCGTGGTGTGGGCGCGCTCGGGATTCGCCGCCTTCCTGACCCCCTCGGACGCGCCACAGCCGACACCACAGCCGGGTGGGATCGGCGACTGCGTCGGAGGCCTGGGGGGCGCGGGAGCCGTGGCGGCCGCCCTCTACAAGCGGGCGGCCACGGGGCGCCCGTCGGAGGTGGACATCTCACTGCTGGCCAGCGGCATGTGGATGAACGCCACCATCCTCATGCTCGAAGGCAATGCCGGCCCGGAGGGGAACCCCATGCGCTGGCCCGACCGTCGAGACGTCCGCAACCCGCTCTCGAACGGCTACAAGACCAAGGACGGCCGCTGGCTCTCCATGGTGGTGATCCAGCCGGACCCGCACTGGACCAGCTTCTGCGCCCACATCGGTCGTCCCGAGCTGGCCGGTGACCGACGCTTTGCCGACTTCGAGGCCCGCATGGTGCACAACACAGAGCTCATCGCCATCCTCGACGAGGTGTTCGCCTCCGCCACCATCGATGAGTGGCGTGAGCGACTACGGGGCTTCAGCGGCGTCTGGGCCGTGAACCAGACACCCGCCGAGGTGGTGCGCGACCCCCAGGTACGCGACAACGGCTACCTGGTCGCCGGCGCAGAGCCCGGGCCGCCGCTGTGGGCCGTCACCTCCCCAGCTCAGTTCGACGGGCAGGCGCCGACCTCTGTGCCGCGCGCACCCGAGCACGGTCAGCACACCGAAGAGGTGCTGCTGGCATGCGGCTACTCCTGGGAGGACATCGCGGCGCTCAAGGAGCAGGGCGCCGTGCTCTAGAAACCATCCGTGCTCTCGAGGCATCCGACAAGGAGGAACAGTGGAGTACACGGTCGTCTCGGCAGACAACCACATCATCGAGCCACCCCACGTCTTTACGACCTATCTTCCCGACGAGTACCGCGACCGTGCGCCGCGCATCCTGCGTGGCGAGGACGGCGGCGACGGGTGGAGCTTCGACGGCAAGGCGCCACGGCACACCTTCGGCCTCAACGCGGTCGCCGGTCGTCCGGTCGAACAGTACAAGGCGGGCGGGCTGACGCTCGATGAGATCCTCCCCGGGAACTACGACGGGGCCGCCCACCTGAAGGACATGGACCTCGACGGGGTGGACGCCGCCACCATCTACCCCATGTCCTCACTGATGTCGTACGTGCTCGACGACCGGCCGTTCGCCCTGGCCATCCTGCGCGCCTACAACGACTGGCTGTTGGACGAGTTCTGCGCCGTCGACCCACGACGACTGATCGGCCTGCCGTTGCTCCCGGTCGACGACGGCATCGACGCGCTCCTCGGGGAGCTCGGCCGGGTGGTGGCCAAGGGCGCCAAGGGCGTGTTCATCCCGTACTTCAGCGTGCTGCCCTACTGGGACGGCTCCTACGAGCCGTTCTGGGCGGCCGCCGAGCAGGCTCCGGTCGCCGTCTGCATCCATCGCACCATGGGTGGACGTGAGCCGGCGGGGTCGGCGACGCCGACGCCCGAGGCGGCTCCCGGGGTGAACATCGCCGGGGTGGTGCAGCGGTTCTTCACCGGCGTGGCACCGTTCTCCCAGCTCACCTTCGCCGGCGTGTTCGAGCGGCATCCGGGACTGAAGTTCGTCGATGCCGAGGTGAACGCCGGCTGGCTCCGGTTCTGGGCGCAGATGATGGACCAGGAGTTCGAACGCCAGCGGCACTGGGCCAACCCGCCGCTGCACACCCCGCCCCATGAGTTCCTGGGCCAGAACCTGTTCGTCAGCCTGCTCGACGACTTCGTCGGCTTCGAAGACGCCAAGCACGACTCCATGGTGGCCGCCGCTGCCATGTTCTCGACCGACTACCCGCACAGCACCACGCTCTTCCCGAAGACCCAGCAGTACATCGCCGAGCTCACCGAGGGCCTCGACGACGACCGCAAGCAGGCGATCCTCGCCGGCAACGCCGTGCGCGTCTTCAACCTCGGTGCATGACAGGGAGGCCGGCAATGGGGCCCGAAGATCTGGTGCGGGCCGTGTTCGCCCGCGTACGGGCATCTGACCCCACGGTGAGTGAGCTCTATGCGCAAGATGCCACGCTGAGATCCTCCGACGGGTTCTATCAGGGGCGGGGGGCGATCGCCGGGTTCTACGAAGAGCGCTTTCGCACGGCACGGGTCCAGCCCGACATCGAAGACCTGTTCGTCAACCTCCCCCTCGTCGTGGCGTCGTTGCGGGTCTCGACGAGCAACGGCGCGGTGCTCCGGGTGGCTGACGTCTTCGAGGTCGGCGACGATGCCATTCGTTCCCTCCAGATCTGCATGCAGGCCACCGCCTCACGTTGACCCGACCGGCAGCACGCACAGGGGGTTCACAGGGATTACGCAGCAGACTCATAACGCTCCGCCGTACCCTGGTTCCATGCGTGAGAGCATTCGCCTGGGCACCATCAGCCGGATCCGGGTGGGCCTGAACTGGAGTGTCGCGGTCATCGTGGCGCTCATCGCCGTCCTCCTGGCGACGAGCGTGTTCGGCACGGCCGCACCGGGATTCAGCCCGGACGTCTACTGGGTCGTGGCGCTGCTCACGGCGGTCCTGTTCTTGGCCAGCCTCCTCGGCCACGAACTGTCCCATGCGGTCGTGGCCCGAACCAGGGGGGTCGCCACGGAGGGGATCGTGCTCTGGGCGCTGGGTGGGGTGGCGAAGCTGAGCGGGGATGCCCCCGACGCCCGCTCGGAACTGCGCATCGCCATCGCCGGCCCGGCGGCCAGCATCGCCTTCGCCGGAGCGTTCGGTCTCGCCGCATTCGGCCTGGGTGCGCTCGGCGTCTCGGCGCTCGTCGTGACGGCGCTGTGGTGGCTGGCCGAGATGAACGGCTTGCTCGCGGTGTTCAATCTCCTCCCTGCCTATCCCCTCGATGGAGGACGGGTGCTGCGCGCCGGGCTGTGGCGCCACTGGGGCGACCGCCTGCGGGCGACCGACGTGTCGGCCGAGGTCGGAAGGTTCTTCGGCACCGCCATGATCGTCCTCGGGGTCATGGCACTGCTCTTCATTCCGGCGTTCCCGGTCAACGGCCTGTGGCTCGCGCTGATCGGCTGGTTTGTGCACAGCGCCAGCCGGCAGGAACGAAACGCCGTGCGAGTGGCGGCGGCGCTCGACGGGCTGCACGTCGGCGACGCCATGCGTCCGATCGTGGCCGTCGCCCCGGCCTACGCCACAATCGAGAACCTCGTCGAGCGCTACATGCGCCCGTCCCGCCTCGAGAGCTGCCCACTCATGGAGATCAGCGGCGCGATAGCCGGACTCGTGGGGCTGGACCAGGTGGGAGGTGTTCCCGTGGAGCACTGGAGCACCACGAGGGCATCCGACGTCGCCTGGCCTATCGCCAGCATCGTGCAGTCCACACCGGGCGAGGCACTCGCCCCCCTGGTGGGTCAGATCTCGTCGGCACCGAGTCACTGCGCGTTCGTGTTCGACAGCGGGCGGCTCGTCGGAACCGTGTCAGCTCGGGACATCGAGCATGTGCTTCGGTCACCCATGGCGTTCCGCCGTCCGTCGGACGGGCCCTTCGCCGCCTCCTCGGGCAGGTAGGCGGCGCCCTCGCGTCCGGCGCCGTTGCGAGCGCCGACGGCGAACCGGCCTTCACCGAGCAGATCACCGAGCAGACTATGGGTGTGAACGAGGCGTCCGTTGATCCCCATCCGATAACCCAGCTGTCGAGGTGGCTCGAGATCGCCCGGTCGGCGGGCGAGCCGATGGCCGAGGCGATGGCGGTGGCCACGGCGACGCCGGACGGGCGGCCGTCCTGCCGAATGGTGCTGCTCCGAGAGATCGATGACCGGGGTGTCGTCTTCTACACCGACCGGGAGAGCGACAAGGGCCGGGAGCTGGGGTCGAACCCCTTCGCCGCCGCGCTCTTCCATTGGCTGCTCCCCCTGCACCGCCAGGTCCGGTTGTCCGGAGCGGTGGAAGAGGTCGAGGACGCGCAGTCGGACGCCTACTGGCGCTCGCGGCCCCTCGGTGCTCGACGCAGCGCCGCGGCCAGCCGGCAGAGCGAGGTGATCGCCAGCAGGGCGGTGCTCCACCAGAGGGTGGCCGAATTGGCCGAGGCGTTCCCCGAGGAGGCGGGGCCCCCGCGGCCGGCCCGATGGGGTGGGTACCGCATCCGGCCCGAGGTCGTCGAGCTGTGGGAGGAGGGGCCGTACCGCCTGCACGACCGGCTCCGCTACACGGCACGGCTCGGAGGGTGGGGGATAGAGCGCCTGTCTCCCTGACTGTCCGCCCGGGCAGCCCATGGATGGCACCCTGGCACCCCCTTTACCATCCCACGGGCCCGGCCCGGACGGGCCATTAATTAACCACGACCGACGGCGGCGCGGGCGTCGTTTTACGACCTTTTTACCTTCGTCCGTACCATCGTCGTTACCTTCGTCGTTACCTTCGTCGTTACCTTCGTCCGCATCGACTCGAGACGCGGTCGAGTCCTGTCGTTTCCCGAACGGCGGCCGCTAGCTCGTGGACGGTTCGACCAGGTTCTCGAGAGGCTCACCGCGCGTCAGTCGTCCGAGGTTGTCGATGATCAGATCGAGCGCGGCGTCCTCGTAGCCTTCGAGCGACACCGCGGTGTGGGCCGAAAGGTAGCAGTTGGGTGCCGTCCACAGCGGGCTGTCCACGGGCGTGGGCTCCTGGGCGGTGACGTCCAGGACGGCGGCGGACAGCTGGCCCGAACGGAGCCCGTCAACCACGGCGTCCTCATCGACGATCGAACCGCGCGCCACGTTGCACAGGACCGCTCCGGCCTTCATGGAGTTGATCCGGTGAGAGTCGAACATGCCCGTCGTCCGGGCCGTCGCCGCGACCGAGATCACCACCGCGTCGCAACGGCCGATCATCTCGTCCAGCCCTTCGGCGGTGAACAGCTCGTCCACGTCGGGATCCGTGTCGCCCACCGCGGCGCTGCGTCGGTTGGCGAGCACGTGCATGCCGAACGCGCGCGCGCGTCGCGCCGTCGCACGACCGATCGCGCCCAGACCCACGATACCGAGCGTGCGACCGGCCATTCGCCGACCGTACGACGGCTCCCAGCGCAGAGCGCTCTGCCGCTCGTCGAGCACACGGAAGTGCTTCCACACCTGCAGAAGGCGCCCCATCACGAACTCGGCGATGGGCACGGCGGACAACCCGGCACCGCTCGTGAGCACCACGTGCCGCGCCGCCAGCCCCGCGACATCGAGGTGCTCGGTGCCGGCGCTGATGGTCTGCACCCACTCCAGCGACCGGGCCCTCTCGAGCATCCCGGGTGGAAGATCGAGGGCCACGGCCACGTTGGTGCGCTCGAGGACGGCCCAGTCGTCGGCGCTGAGCACCGGCGCCTGCGCCAGGAGGTCCTCGGTGATCTTCCCGGTGGATCGGGCGTTGCGCAAGGCGGCGTCCTCCTGGTACGGGATCACATGGATCTCCACCTCCGGCGCGACCCTCTCCAGGCGTGCCCGGGCTCCCTCGGTCAGGTTCAGCGGGGACATGAAGGTGATGACCAGCGGCCCGCCCGCCTGCCCGGCGCCCATCAGCCGGCGCGGACGAGGTCTCGGGTCACGGCGCCTACCTCGCACACGCCGCAGAGCGCCATGGCGCGCTCGAGATTGGCTCGAAGCTCTTCCAACACGCCGCCGGCGACCGTCTCGCCACCGATGGCGAGTCCCCACAGGACCGGCCTCCCGACCATGACCGCCGTCGCCCCGAGGGCGAGCGCCCTGAGGACATCGATTCCGGAACGGACGCCACCGTCGACGTACACGTCGCCTCTCCCGGCAACCGCATCGACCACCTCGGGCAAGGCCGTCGCCGTGGGGACGCACCCGGGCAGCTGGCGGCCGCCGTGGTTCGAGACCGCAACGGCGTCGGCCCCGGCGTCGATGCACCGGGCGGCATCGTCACCGCGCAAGATGCCCTTGACGACCAGGGGCAGCCCGGTCCAGGCACGTATGTCGGCCAGATCGTCGAAGGTGAGATCCGTGGCGTAATCCGCCGCAACGCTGAGCACGTCGGGGCTGTCCTCGTCGGGCGCGAGGTTCGGAAGGGGAAGGCCGTTGTTCAGGGTTCGGCCCAGTGGAGGTGGGATGGACCGGTGGCCGGGCGAGTCGACGGTCAGGACGACGGCCCGGCACCGGGCGGCGGCGGCGCGCTCGAGGCTGGCGCGGGTGAGGCCGCGGTCGCGGCGTACGTACGCCTGCATCCAGCGTGCACCGGCCGGGGCGGCGGCGGCGATCTCCTCGACCGAGGTCGTGGCGGCCATGGAGACCACGTAGATCACGCCGGCGTCGGCGGCGGCCCGTGCGGTGGCGAGCTCACCGTCCGGACAGAACAGCCGGTGCATGGCCGTCGGTGCGACCATGATCGGCGCCGCGGTGGGTGTCCCGAGGAGCGTCGTCGCCGTGGAGACCTGCGTGACGTCACAGAGCATGTGAGGCCGGAGCCGCAGGCGCTCCCATGCTGCAACGTTGGAGACGACGGAGTCGCCCGCCCCTCCGCTCACGTAGCCGAAGGTCGTGGCGTCGAGGTTCGAGGCGGCATCCTCCTCGAGGCAGGACAGATCCATCACCGGGCGACGCTACCCTCTGGGCGCCGACGAATTTCCAGAACGTAGTTCCCCAAACGTGGGGGGGTGCCCCCGGCCCCTGTCCGCACCACACTGTGCGGTGTGCGCCTCTTCGTGGCCGTCTGGCCGGATGTCTCGGTCTCGAGGCGCCTCGCCTCGTTGGAACTCGGGCACGTCCCGGGAGTCAGGCCCGTGGCCCCCGGACAGTTGCACGTCACTCTCCGATTCCTCGGCGAGGTCGATGGCGACCTCCTCCCGGATCTGGCCGCCGCCCTCGAGGACGCGGCCGGGAGCATCAGTGGCCCGATCCACTGCGAGGCCGGACCGGCCACGGCCTGGTTCTCCGGCGGCCACGTGCTGCAGATACCCGTCGCCGGCCTCGAGGACGCGGCCGACGCCGTCCAAGACGCCACCCGTTCCCTCGTCCCCACCCCCGATCACCGCGGGCGGTTCACCGGGCACCTGACCCTCGGCCGTGCCAGGGGCGGCCGCCTCCCTGCCGCGGCGCGGGGCGCACTGGCCGGCATACCGTTCAGCGCCTCGTTCGACGTCGAGAGCTTCGATCTGGTGTCCTCCGATCTTTCGGCCGGGGGCCCCCGCTACGTGTCGCTGGTGCGGGTGCCCCTGGCGGCCTGACCTGGGCCCCCGTACGGAGTTGGGCAAATGTTGAGAGTGCGTAGCCAGCCGAGTGATGTGGGTTGTCCACTGTGGCAACGGACAGCCGTACCTGATCACCCGAGGTGGGGTATCTCTCCAATGCGATGGCAAAGCAGATAAATGGCGCAGACCACGTTCTATGAAATTCTCGAGCTCGAGCCATCGGCGACACCGGAGGAGATCAAGGCGGCGTACCGGCAGCTCTCGGTCAAGGTGCACCCCGACCGGGGGGGATCGCAGGCCCTCTTTCGGCTGGTCCGCGAGGCGTACGAGACCCTGTCGAACTCCTACCGCCGCGCGGAGTACGACCGCTCCCGCGCCAGGGCGACCGACGCGGCGCGACCCTCGGGCGGCGCCGACGGAAACGGTGGCCTCGAAAATGACCTGAAGATGCTCGCCGACCGGGCGTTGGTGCTCAACAAGACGCTCGTCCGACTGCAGGCGGAGGCCAAGACCGACCGCGACCGCCTCGAAGCGTGCCGCGTGCAGCTCGACTACCAGATGGCCCAGATCGCCTGGAACATGGCGGTCTTTCGCCAGCTCAGCGAGCAAGGAAAGGCCGACGCAGCGGCTCGGTTCCGCGCCAAGGCCGACGAGGGGGTGAAGGCCGTCCCGGCGATCGAGAAGCTCATCGAGACCAAGGAGAAGCAGATCGCGGAGAAGGCCCGTGCTGCCGACACGGGTGGTTCGAGCAGCGTGCGGATGATCGAGTGCGGTCAGTGCAAGGTCCGGAACAGGGTCTCGCCGGGCACCCAGTCCTTCTCCTGCGGAGGTTGTAAGAACAGGCATCGCTTGCTCACGTGCAGTTCGTGCGGGACACAGTCCTATGTCGGCACGGGAGTGGATGGAGACGTGACGTCGTTCGCCTGCGGCAAGTGCCGCCGAGTCAACCGCCTGGCGAGTTGAGGGCGGGCGCGGCACGCGTCCTGGCGGGGGAGCGCCACGTCGTCGAGCACATGGGTCGGCGAGCACATGGGTCGGCGAGCACACCGGTCCGCGAGCACACCGGTCCGCTCGCACACAGACACAGTCCACCGCGCTGATCATGGAGAGGACTATGGTCCGGGATGTTCGCGGAGAGGAACGGGAGCAGTGTCGGAAACCAAACGGACGTCTCCTGTGATCTGGCGGTGCTCGCGTTGCGGAGGCCTCGTCCATCCCTCGGACGAGCGGTCGCCGGCGGCCTGGTGTGCGCGGTGCGGGCAGGTTGCCGCAGCGCAGCGCGACGGGGGCTGAGGCGGCGACGATCGGCAGTCCGACGCGGGGCGGACAACACGACCACAACAGCTCGCCAATGTTTCGACTACACCCCATTGTCCCAGCTCACGAGTCATAAGGTGTAGGGGCAGAGAACGGGGCCGAACGGTCGCCGTCAGATCCGTGAGAGAGATCCCTGAGTGGTCGACCTGCCCTGTGCCAACAGTCCGAATGTGAGCCGAAGGACTTGAACGAATGCAAGATCTTGCCCACGACGGGAGTTCCCCGTCGCGCCACGTCGTGAGAGCGGCACTGCGGAAGAATCTCTGGGCGGCGATCGCCGTGGTACTTGCCGTCGTCGGGGTGGTCGGCTCGATCCTCGTCGCCAACGGCGCCGGCCACAAGGCGGCGGCGGACTCCCGCAGGGAGGCAGTCGCCTCCTCACGTGAGATCGCGTCGACGCTGCAGTTGGCCATCCAGCACGAACAGGATCTGGTCGTGGACACCAGCGCCTCCATCAGCCGCGATCCGGACCTCACCGAGACCGCGTTTCGGCAGTGGATCATGGCGATATCTGCCTTCCACCGCTACCCGGAACTGTCGGGAATGAGCGAAATCACGATCGTTCCTGCCTCCCAACTGAGCGGCTTTGTGGCCCGGGAGACCCTCGACCCCCCCGGACCTCTCTCGGGCGACGGCACGTACCAGGTGGTGCCGCAGGGGGCGCGGCCGTACTACTGCCTGGAGTCCGTCGCCGTGCAGCGGAGCCCCACGGCGCTCGTCCCCGCCGGCTTCGACTACTGCGCCACCTTCACCAAGGCGGCCATTCTCAAGGCGCGGGACACCGGACAGTCCCGCTACATCCCCTACAAGATCGGCACCACCGAGGATCTGGCGTTGGCTCGGCCCACCTACGCCGGCCACGGGGTGCCGACGACGGTCCAGGGCCGCCGTGCCGCGTACATCGGCTTGACCGGCATGGTGATCGTCCCGCGCGTGCTGCTCGCCGCGGCCCTGGCCGGCCACCCAGACACATCGGTGTCGTTCCACTATGCCGACGGCCCATCGAGCGTCAGCTTCTCGGAGGGCACTGCCCCCAAACAGGCGCTCTTGGTGGTGAACGATCTGCACAACGGCTGGACCGTCGACACGTACCAGAGTGTCCAAGGGGGCGGGCTGTTCAGCAATCCGAGCTCGCGGGCCGCGCTGATCGCCGGGTTCGCGCTGACCTTGCTGTTGAGCTCGCTGGCGCTGGTGCTGGGCACCGGAAGAGCACGGGCCCGGGAGAAGCTGGAACTACGGACGAGCGAGCTTCGGTTCCTGGCTCTGCACGACCCGCTCACCAAGCTGCCGAACCGAGCGCTCATCCTCGACCGGACCGAACAGATGATCGCCCGCTCGCGCCGCACCGGGATCCCCTGCGCCATCATGTTTCTCGACCTCGACGACTTCAAGGACATCAATGACACGCTGGGCCATTCGGTGGGCGACGAGCTCCTGGTGGCGGTCTCCGCACGGCTGGCCACGGTGTTGCGGGACGGCGACACGGTGGGGCGTCTCGGTGGGGACGAGTTCGTCCTGCTCATTGAGGACGCCTCCCTCAGCGTGGGGGCGGAGGTCGTCGCCGAGCGCATCCTCGAGGTCCTGCGTACGCCGTTCGAGATCGCCGGGTACCACCTCCCCCTCTCCGTACAGGCCAGTATCGGCGTCGCGGCAGGCAGTCAATCCTCGCCCGAGGACTTGCTACGCGACGCCGACATCGCCCTGTACCGGGCCAAGGCGGCCGGAAAGGGCTGCGCCGCCGTCTTTGCGCCGTCGATGCAGACAGCGGTCGAAGACCAGCGCCACCTGTACACGGACCTTCATCACGCACTCGAAGCGGGCGAGTTCTTTCTCCTCTATCAGCCGACGATCGATCTTCAGACGAACGCGTTCACCGGAGTCGAGGCGCTCCTCCGTTGGCGCCATCCCACGCAGGGCGTCGTCGGGCCCGATGCCATCATCCCGGCGCTCGAGAGGAGCGGCCTCATCGTCCCTGTCGGCCTGTGGGTGCTGCAAGAAGCGTGCCGGCAAGGAGCAGCCTGGCTGGCGCAAGGACATCACTTCTCGGTCTCGGTCAACATGTCGGCCAGGCAGCTCGAACGAGACCGGATCGTCGACGACGTCGGCCAGGCCCTGTCCGCCAGCAGATTCGACCCTCGCCTCTTGATACTCGAGCTCACCGAGACGACCCTCATGAGCAACACGGATGAGACGATCGGGCGCCTCGCACAGTTGAAGGAGCTCGGGGTGCGGATCGCCGTGGACGACTTCGGAACCGGGTACTCGTCCCTTGCCTATCTCCGCCGGTTCCCGATCGACATCCTGAAAATCGATCGCTCCTTTGTCTCGGGCATCGCCGATTCGGCAGAGGCCTCCGCGCTCGTCCACACGCTCGTCCAGTTGGGGAAGGTCCTCAAACTCGAGACGATCGCCGAGGGTGTCGAGGATGACGAGCAGCGCGCGCGCCTACAGGCGGAGGACGTCGATATCGGACAGGGCTTCCTCTTCTACCGCCCGCTCGAAGTGACGGCGGTGGAACGACTCCTCCAGGAATTCGCCCACGCCTCCGAGGTCGATCCTGGGGGCGCGGTCCAGCCCTCGCAGGACAACGTCAGGTAGGCACGAGGCGTCGCCGGATGGTGGTTGTCCGGCCGTAAGCTCGGGCGGATGAAGTTGGATGCAGAAGCGGCACGCGTGATCGGCTCGCTCCTGGAAAAGGAGCTCACCACTCCCCAGCAGTACCCTCTCACCCTGAACTCGCTCATCGCCGCCTGCAACCAGGCATCCAACCGGGAGCCGGTGACCGACTACGACGAGCACACCGTGCTGTCGGTCCTCGACCAGCTGAAGGAGCAACGTCTCGTTCGTTTCGTCCTCCCCTCCCATGGCCGGACCGCCGTGCGCTATCGGCACGTGGTCGACGAGGCATTGGCGCTCGACCGCCGGCAACGTGCGCTCCTGGCCGTGCTCCTCCTTCGCGGGCCCCAGACCGTGGGCGAGCTCCGGCTCCGCACGGACCGCATGGCGGAGTTCGATGGCCTCGACGACGTCGAGCACGAGCTCGCCTTCCTGGGCTCGCGCGAAGAACCCCTCGCCGCGAACGTTGGACGACGGCTCGGCCAGAAGGAGGAGCGCTGGGCCTCCCCGATTGTGGGAACCCCGACCCCGAACCCCGATCCAACCGATCGGCCGCGGTCGCAAGAAGTTGGTCCGGATCCTCCCGTCCAAATGGGCATGACCGACACCGTGCAGGGGCTTCGCGTGGAGCTTGCCACCCTGCGCGCCGAGATCGCAGACCTTCGCAGCGATCTGGTGGCGCTGCGAGAGAGCCTCGGCGGCTGAGCCGCGTCGGTCCCGACAACGCCTACTCCCGAACTGCAACCGCGGCGAACCCGGAACGCAACTCCGGTGAAGAAAGCTGCCGGCATGAGACGCATTCACCACGGCACGGGCGCAGCGGCGCCCGACATGAAGGAGGTCACCGTGCGCTCTTTGGCGGATAGCAAGGACTACGTCGGCATGATGGAGGACATTCCCGCGTTCTCGTCCTGCAGCAGAAGGGTACTCGAGGCGTTTGTCGCTCTCGGGGTCAGGCAGGTGGAGTGTCCCGCCGGCGAGACGCTGGACGCCGACGAGTTCCACGGTCAGAACCTCTGCGTCCTGACGGCGGGATCCGTGCTCCTGAGCGCCGACGACGGCGTGGTTGTCTCACTGGAGCCGGGTGACTACTTCGGACGGACCGCGGTGCGCCACTCCTGGCTCACCACCTCGGCCGTCGCCACGAGCGACGTCGAGATACTGCTCGTAAGCCCGCAAGAGCTGACCATGCTCATGGAGGCGTCGTGTCGTGATCGCCATCCTTCGCAGGTCGAGTGGCGACTCGAGCTCCCCGACCCTGTTGGGCGCGCCGCCGGCCGCGAGCCCCGCTCCGCGGCGTTGGCCAGCTGACCCACTCCCTCACGTTGCATCGGCACCGAGCCGGCGCTGCAACCCCTCGGATGCCGCCGCGCTAGCCGGCCCGGAGAGGAATCACTCCAGCCGTCACGGAACGAAGCACCGCCGCCACCCGGCCGGGCGGGACGATCACGCGGAGCTCACCCCCACGTCCGACGACGTAGTGATACAGCCCGAGGATCACGTTGGCTCCGATGGGGTCCAGCTCACTGAGATGGCGCAGGTCGATGATGACGTCACGGCACGGCATGCAACCCAACTGATCGACCTGTGCCTCCAGGGCGGCAATCGACCCGGCACACAGTGCCCCCCGTACGGTCAGTCGGTCGGTCGTCCCGCTGCTCTCGAGGACCACCAGGACCGAGGGTGTCGCGTCGGGGTGCGGCTGCCCACTGGTCTGTCTCTCTGCGCTGGTCACGAGCCCCTACGTACCCGTTGCGGTGGCGGGAGTAACTCGCGGTGCAGCAGTCGGCTAGTGCCGGGAGGGCAGCTCTCGGACGATGCTCGTCCGGAGCTGCCGCAGGCTGGCAGCAAGAAGGCGGCTGATCTGCATCTGGCTCACACCCATTTTCGTGGCGATCTCGGACTGGCTGAGACCATCCACGAAACGCAGCTGCACGATGGCGCGGTCTCTCGGGGAGAGCGACTTCATGGCCTTGGCCAGGGCGGTACGGTTGTCGACTTGGGAGAATCCACCGTCCTCGGAGCCGAGAGCGTCAGCCATGCTCTGCCCCTCGCTGTCGCGCGCATCGATCGACGACGTGCGGTAGCTCTGGCCCGCCTCGAGGGCCTCGAGCACCTCGTCCTCACCCGTCCCCACAGCGATGGCCAACTCGGCCACGGTCGGGGAGCGCCCCAGTTCCTGGCCGAGACGCTCCACCGTGCTCCCGATCTCGAGCAGGAGTTCTTGGAGCCGTCGGGGAGCACGCACCGCCCACCCACGGTCCCGGAAGTGCCGCTTGAGCTCGCCGATGATGCTGGCCGACGCGAAGGTGCTGAACATGACGCCGCGTTCGGGATCGTAGCGATCGGCCGCTCTGACGAGCGCCAGGGACGCCACCTGGACGAGGTCGTCCAGGGACTCGCCGCGGTTGCAAAATCGGCGAGCGAGTTGGTGGGCCAGCCCGAGGTGCGACGTGACGAGTCCGTCGCGCACCGCGCCGTCGCGCCGGGTGGGCGCGGTTCGCTCGGGAACCTCGGCGTCGACGATGGCCATTGGCGCCGTCACGCAGTCCCCGTGCCGCGTTGCTTGGTCAACCAGGCAACGGAGCGGCCGTAACTGATCTCCCGGCCGTGCGCGGTGACGAGCTCGTCGAGGAGCTGCTCGGAGAGCTCCCGGGCGTGCTGCCAATCGAGAGGGTCCACCATGGGCCGATCGACCCTGCTCTCACCCGCCGTCGGCTCGCGCGTGCAGCGAACACTCACCGTGTCGTCGTCGCGCACGAATTCGTAGCGCAAGCACGTATCGCCATCGAGCGGACCGAACGAGACGCTCGAATTCGTCGACCGCCAGCCGCAGATCGTCGATCTCGTTGAGGTCGAAGTTCGCTCGTGCCCCTACGGTGGCCGCAGTGAAGCGGGCCAGCACGATGAGCTCCACCGAACTCGGGAACACAATCTCAATCAGCTCGCGTTCCGATGTCCTCGACTCTTGGGTGGTCATGGCGCTCACGGTTCCCCCACTTCGCCCGTCTCGTCGTGGCTCACGTGCACCGTGAATACATCGAACAGTCCGGTGATCTTCAACACCCGCAGAATCTGCCGCTGGGGCGCGATGAGATGGAGCCGTCCACCGCGCGCTTGACATTGGTTCAACGCACCGACCAGAACGCCCAGAGCCGTCGAATCGAGAAACGTCGCCCCCGTGAGGTCGACGGCGATGGAGTCCGCTCCACCCACGAAGAGCGCCTCGAGCTGGTCGTGGAGCCACGGCGCCACCGCGAGATCCAACTCCCCGGAGACAGCGACCGTGGGCAGATTCGACAGCTCGCCGCCCTGTTCCGACGCTGGCATGACGATCTCTTCGACCATGGCATCTCCTCGTGACCCTGTGCTGCCCCGCACATCGTGCCGACGAGGCACAGAGTCGCTCTGGCGTGTTCGGCCGGTCACGCATCCTCGATACCCCCTTCGACAAACTCTGAAACGGGCGGGTGCTCCCCCGGTCTGCCCGCCCGACTATCGTTGGCCCGTGTCGGCCAGCCGCGGAGGCGGAACAGGGGAATGATCAAGACCCGTGATCGGAATGGGGACGCGTTGGTCACGTTCACCCTCCCCGCTGCGGTAGGCGCCGGGCACGTGGCCATCTGCGGGGAGTGGAACGACTGGGCGGCCGACCGAGACATCATGGAACGGGCTGCGGACGGATTCTCCCTCGCCATCAGGCTCGAGCCGGGTCGGTCCTACCGCTTCCGTTACCTGCTCGACGGAACGCGCTGGGAGAACGACTGGGCGGCCGACGCCTACGTGCCCAACGGGTACGGCAGCGACGACTCCCTGGTGGACCTGACCGACCTGCCCGACGTTGCCGACCTGCCCGGTCCTGCCGACCTGCCCGACACCGACGCCGGGCCTTCTCCGGAGGCCGGCCCCGTGGTCGAGCCCGAGGATCGACGGCCGCTCGACGGCAACGTCGCCGTCGAGCGGGAAGCCAAGCTCTTGGCTCCCGATGCGCTCGAGCTCCCGGATCTGTCGGCTCTCGCCCCGGGCTCCACGGCCGCCGTGTTGCCCGTGATGCGGCTCGATGCCACCTACTACGACACCACGGATCTGCGTCTGGCCCGGTCCGGGATCACGCTGCGTCACCGGGGCGGCGAGCCGGGCCCGGCGTGGACGGTCAAGTTTCCCAAGGACAGCCAGGGTTCGGACCTGGTGAGGACCGAGATCCGCCTTGAAGGCCCGGCGGACCAGATTCCCCGGGCAGCGAGGGACCTGGTGCTCGCCACCGCCCGCACCGGAGCGCTCGAGCCGGTGGCTCGGCTGACGACGGTCCGGCGCCCGGTGGATATCCGAGGCGGCGACGGGGATCTCCTCGCTGAGGTCGTCGACGACATCGTGGTCATCGCCCAGAACGGGCTACCGGCGGGTCGGTTCCGGGAGGTCGAGGTCGAGCTCCGTGCACCCGACGAAGACGGGCGCCTCCTGGCGGCCGCGGTTGCCCGGCTGGTGGAGGCCGGCTGCACCGAAGAGGCTCCCGTTCCCAAGCTGGTGCGCGCCCTAGGAGAACACGCAACCGGACCACCAGATGTGGTCGTCCCCACGCTGGCTCCACGTCCCACCGCAGCCGAGGTGGTGCGACACGCCATCGCCCGCTCCGTGGCCCAGATCATCCGGCACGATCCGGGCGCCCGACTGGGCACCGACCCCGAGAGCGTCCACAAGCTGAGGGTGGCCGCTCGCCGGCTCCGGTCGGACCTGCACAGCTTCTCGCCGTTGCTGGACAAGCAACAGCTTGCCCCCGTCCGCGCCGAGCTCAGCTGGCTGGGGGGCGTGGTGGGGGCGGTGCGGGACACCGATGTGCTCGGGGCTCGCCTCAGGGAGCTCCACGACGTCGACACACCGGGATTCGACATGCTCATGTCACGCCTGGCGTGCGAGGCGGCAGGGGCCCGCGATGCCATGCTCGAAGCCCTCCGTGACCCCCGCTATCTCGGGCTTCTCGACACGCTGGTCGGCCTCGCCGCGGCACCGCCGTTCGTCAAGCCGAGGCCGTTCACCGGCAGATCGCCCAGCAAGATCGCCGCCAAGATCGCCCGCAAGCCGTGGCGCCGCCTCGTCGAGGCCGTGGACGCGCTGGATCCCCATCCCTCCGACACCGACCTGCACAAGATACGCATCTTGGCCAAGCGGTGCCGGTACGCCGCGGAAGCGGTGGCCCCGCTCGCCGGACCCAAGGCAGCATCCTTCGCGGCGGCGGTGGCCGACTTGCAGACCGTCCTCGGTGACCACCAGGACACCGTCGTGGCGGAGCTCTGGCTGCGCAGCGTGGTTCCCGCCAGCCCGGCCGAGCGAACGGCCGCCGTGGAGCTGATCGCCGCCGAACAGCGCTGGCGGATAGAGTTGCGCTCCAAGTGGCCAGCCGTCTGGCAGGCGGCGTCGTCGAAGTCGCTGCGCTCCTGGTTCTGATGCCTGTGTACCTGCACGTGCACAGGCACACCCGCCCCCGGTCGGCGCTCGTGCGCGGATTCCATCCACGTCGACCCCCCCGCGGGGCACTAGATTTCCAAAAGGGCCGGTGGAACCCGATGCAGGTATCAATTCCGACGACACACAAAGGACAGACGAGGCTCTTCAGTGGGGAAAACGATCAGTCGGCGATACCGCTACGGCGCGAGCTTCATCGATGGCGCTTCCGGGGTTCGCTTCGAAGGACACCATCCCCACGAGCGGCCCGATCTGTGGAAGATCTACCTCCAAGAGGCTGAAGGGCGATATCGCACCTTCGGCTTCGAGGGCAAGATGCATCTGCGGGACCTCGAAGATGGCAACGGGGTCTCACTGTTCTTTATCGGTCTCGACCACCGGGGCGAGGCCGTGGCCGGCGTTCGCTGCCACGGACCGCTGGAGGCCAGCCACCAGGCCTTCTTGTTGCAGGAGATGGGGGCCTCGCCGGAGATCGAGATGCTGGCCCACTCCATCGACAAGGAGGTCCACCTCGGCGCCATCGAGATCAAGGGGGCGTGGTCGAAGGGCGAGGCGACCACCGGTTACCGGCTCATAGAGACCATCTCACGCTCGGTCAATCACGCGCTGACCTGGCTGGGCGCGGAGTACGCCATCGCGGCCGTGGCCGACACCCTGCTGCCGTTCGGCATCGGCAACGGGGCCCGCATGGTCGGCACGACGTCCGTCCCGTTTCCCGACGAGCGCTACCGGACCATCGCCGTCGAGTGGCGCCGCTCACGCAGCCAGGAGCTGAGCACACCCGAGCAACGGCAGGCAATGCGGATAGAAGCCGAGCAGCTCTCGCGCAATCCTGACCAGCGGTGCCCGGGCCCCCTTGCGCCCGACTCGACGCGCACACGGTCGTGGCGTCCATTGATCCTCGACGCGAGGGTGAGGGACCAGCGCGAGGTGCTGCGGGTACTGCGGGAGGATCCTTCGCTGCAGGTGATCGATCGCCTGGCCGAGCAGCGCGCCCAGCTCGCGGAGGTCAAGCCGCCACCCGCGCCGTCACTCGAAGAGGAAGGACCCCGATGGGTCTACTACCCCTGGCGTCGAGCCGTGGTGCGGCTGCTCGGCCCGCGTTCGTTCGACACGTTGCGACTCGATCGCAATCGCAACAAGGTGACCCGCTCCGAGCAGGCCCGGCAGCGGACCCTCCGCATCGGCGTGGTGGGTCTCAGCGCCGGGCACTCGATCGCCCATGTCCTGGCCATGGAGGGTCTGGCCGGCGAGCTTCGATTGACCGACTTCGACACCGTCGAGCTGTCCAATCTCAACCGCATTCCGGCCAGCGTCCTCGATCTCGGCGTGAACAAGGCGGTGGTGGCCGCCCGCCGGATCGGGGAGATCGATCCGTATCTGCGGGTCACCATGAGTCCCGAGGGGATTCGTCCCGACAACCTCGGCTCCTTTCTCGACGGGCTCGATGTGGTCATTGAGGAGTGCGACTCGCTCGACATAAAACTTCTCCTGCGCGAGGTGGCTCGGGAGCGCCGGATCCCCGTGCTCATGGAGACCAGCGATCGGGGCGTCCTCGACGTCGAGCGCTTCGATCTCGAACCGGATCGACCGCTCTTCCACGGGCTCCTTCCGGGCCTGCGGTCGTCGGACCTTGCCGGCCTGTCGCTCCAGCAGAAGGCGCCCTTTGTCCTGCGCATCCTGGGCGCTTCCGACGTCTCGCCCCGTGGCGCCGCATCGCTCCTCGAGGTCGGAGAGACGGTCACCGGCTGGCCCCAGCTCGGCAGCGAGGTCACGCTCGGAGCGGCGACGGCCGCGGCCGCCGTACGCCGGCTCGGCCAGAACGGGGAGCTGGCGTCGGGACGCGTGCGCTTCGATGTGGAGGAGGTGCTCGCCGGCATCGCTCCGCTCGTGGCCGATCCGGAGGATGAGTTCGAGCACGACGTTCCCGTCGAGAAGTCCGACCCACCCCTCCCGTCGGACTCCGATCCGATCGAGATCATCGTCGACGCGGCGCGGCGAGCCCCCTCGGGCGGAAACATCCAGCCCTGGCGATTCGAAGCCGACGCGCACGAGATCCGCATGTACCTGGTTCCCGAGCGCACGACCACCATGGATGTGCGACACCGGGCAAGCTACGTGTCCATCGGGGCGGCGTTGTTCAATGCGCGCGTGGCCGCCGCGTCGCTGAAGAACCTGGGGGAGTGCCAGCTCTTTCCCGAGGGGTCGCCCTCCCATCATGTGGCGACGCTGCAGGTGGGTGCGTCGACCGACTACGAGATTGCACCCCTGGAACCCCGAGTGCGGGCGCGGTCGACCAACCGCCAGATGGGCGACGCCTCGCCCATAGACGACGAGATCGTTGCGCAGCTCACCCGGGCCGTGTCACGGGAGGGGTCCCAGCTGCGCCTTACCTCTTCTCGTGATCGGATCGCCGACATGGCGGAACTGCTGGGGGAGTCCGACCGGCTCAGGTTTCTCCTGCCGACCTTGCACCGCGAGATGTTCGGGGAGTTACGCTTCCCCGGGCAGGACACCCTCGAAGAGGGCCTCGACGTCCGCACCCTCGAGCTCTCCCCGCCCGAGCTCGCCGCGCTCGAGCTTCTGCGCCGTTCCGACGTCATGGCCCACCTCAGCGACTGGCGGGCCGGTCGGGCGCTCGGCGCGCACACACGGGCGCTCGTCGGTTCGAGCTCGGCCCTGGCCGTGGTCACCCTGCCTCGGGCCGAGCCGGCCTGGTACGTCCGCGGCGGCGCCGCAGTGGAGCGCCTCTGGCTGACTGCAGAGGTGCTGGGGCTGGCGGTGCAGCCCGTGTCCCCGGTGTTCCTCTACGCCGTCGACGAGAAGGACTTCCTTCGCCTCGGCGGCGAGCGTCACGTCGACACGCTCATCGACCTCTCGCAACGATTCAACAAGTTCTGGGACCTGGACGACGGCGAGCAGGTCGCCCTGCTCCTCCGCCTGAGCTATGCGCCGCCCCCTTCGGCCCGCAGCGCACGGCTGCCGCTCAACACGCTCCTCAGTCGCGAGCTGGAAATGGCCTAATTCCGGAAAATAGCGCTCCAGCTGGACTTTCCCAGGGGCGACTTCCAATCGGGCGACCGGTGTGGGATACTCACACGAGGCATTTTCCCAGGTAAGCAGCGCAGATCGCCACATAGAACCCTCGAGGGGGGGGTTCCCTATGACAAGTCTCCCCGACATTGCTCCCGGCGTGGCCGGCCTTCAGACTCGCCTCGTTGTCGAGACGATATCTCAGGTTGTCACCGGAGCGGAGATCGTCGACATCGTGGGGAGCCTGGACGAGACAATACCCGGCTTCGCGGCCGAGTCGTGGTCGCAGCCTGAGTTCGGGCACACGCTGACGCACATCCGCAAGCGGGTCGTGGGACAGCTCGGTGCCGGGTCTGGCCTCGCGTCCTTTTCCTGCGTCATCTCGAGTGTGGCGTGGGGTGTCCTGGTAGAGCCGATCCAGTTGCAGAACGGCACGCTTATAGGCGCGCTCGTTGTCGCTCGACAGGGTCGAGCGTGGTCCAGCAGGGAACGCTCCCTCACCAAGGCCTTTGCCGGCCTCCTGAGCCACACCGTGACGTTGGCCGCTCGTGAGAACAGCCTGCTGGACCAGCGCCGGCTGGACGAGCTCGTCGGTCATGTGGCCGAGAAGCTCATGTCTGCGTCAGCTGGCACACGCCAGGAAGTTCTGACGTGGACCACTCGCGTGCTGGCAGAGTTCCTCGGAGCAGATGTTGCGTTTCTTCGGCGAAACGATCACAAGCGGGGTCTGAGCGTTCTCGTCGCGGAGTGGCCGCCACGTGACGTCGACCCGGATCCGCTCGGGGAGGTGCCCTTCGATGCCGACCCGGTGTTCGCTGCGACGAAGGACCTCCGCAAGCCCTTCCTTCCCGGCGTGGAGTATCAGCCCGACGAGTACATCGATCGAGTGCAGGAGGGCGTCACCGGGGACACGAGCGTGCAGCGGGTCGGCGGTGCGTGTGTGCCGCTCCTCTTGGCCGAGTCCACCTGGGGCGTCCTGGGCTTCCTCCACTTCGCTCTGCACTCCTGGACGCCCGAAGAGCTCGGGGCGTTGCAGGCCATCGCCTCCATGCTCGTGCAACTCGAGGCGCGCATTGACGCCGAGACCCGCACCGAGCACATCGCGCTCCACGACGACCTCACCGGGCTGCCCAACCGGCGGGCCCTCCTTCGAGAGTTGGAAGTCCGTCTGGCCGCGAGACGCCCTACGGCCATCCTCTTCTTCGACCTGGACCGGTTCAAGGTGATGAACGACTTCCTGGGCCACGCCAGCGGCGACCGGGTGCTCACCACGATCGCCGATCGGATCCGCACGAGCATCAGGCCCCATGACTTCGCCTCGCGCCTCGGCGGTGACGAGTTCGTGATCCTGGTCGACGACGCCAAGAGCGAGATGGAGGTGGCGGCGACGGCCTACCGGATCCTCGACATCATCGGTCAGCCGATCGACTTCGCCGGGCAGGAAGTGAGCCACACGGCGAGCATCGGCATCGTGCTGTCCACGCCCGGCACGAAGAACGGGGTCGAGCTGCTGGGTTGGGCCGATGTGGCGCTGTACGCCGCCAAGCGACAGGGACGCAACCAGGCTGTCGTCTTCGACGAGGTCCTACGGGAGTCGGTCTCCGAGCGGTCGCGCACCGAACTGACCCTTCGTGAAGCCATAGACGGCGACGGGCTGCGGCTCCACTACCAACCCGAAGTCGACCTGCGCAGCGGAAAGCTGATCGCCGTCGAGGCACTGGTCCGCTGGCAGCACCCGACGCGCGGCCTGCTGCCGGCCTCGGCCTTCATCACGGTGGCGGAAGAGACCGGCCTCGTGGTCGACATGGGACGCTGGGTCTTCGCCGAGGCATGCCGCCAACTCGCCTGCTGGCAGCGCGAGTACCCGCAACTGCCCCTCGTGGTCCGGGTCAACATGTCGCCGGCGCAGTTCGTGATCAGCGGCCTCGTCGAGTTCGTGGAGAACTGTCTGCGCGTGCACCGCATATCAGGGGAGCGGCTCTGCATCGAGATCACCGAGCACGCCGTCCTGCAGGAGCCCGAGCAGACGGCCCGCATACTGCGGGGGTTCCAGGCGCTGGGCGTCGAGGTGGCCATCGACGACTTCGGGACGGGCTACGCGTCGTTCTCGGAGTTGAAGCACCTTCCGGTCAACTACTTGAAGCTCGACCAGACGTTCGTGGCGGGCATCGACTCGGACGCCAGTGACAAGGCCATCGTCGAGGCGATCATCCAACTCGGGCGGGCGCTCGATCTCGGTGTCATCGCCGAAGGGATCGAGTCCTTCGAAACGATCGACAAACTCCTCGAATTGGGGTGCCACCGCGGCCAGGGGTACCTCATGTCTGTGCCGATGTCGGCGGAGGACCTGGCGCCGGTGCTGCGCTCCGGGTCCGTGCCTCTTGCGGCGTTGCGAGCAGGTGGAAAGGTGGACTCCGCACTGTCGGGCAGGTCTCAGTGACCTTGCTCGACGATCTCGTCCCCGGGGAGACAGACTCCAACGGTGAGGTCCACGAGCCGTGGGTCTTCTTGACCATGCTCGACCAGATGTCGACCAGCGAGGTCAACATCGGCTTCATCTACTCCGTCCTCGACCTTTTGGCTCGCCGATACCGTCTCACCGACGCCGTGGTCGTGCTCAGTGACGAGTCCCTCGGGACGCAGGCGTTCCGCCTGGGCCAGAAGAGCCTGAACGGGGAGTCGCCGGCCAGTTCGGCCAACTGCCCGGGCGTCTACTCCGAGCCGGATGTGGTCCCCAACGTCGTGCGCGACGTCGTGCGCAATGTGTGCCAGCTCGCACTGACGCTACACCTCGCCCGCCACAGTGCCGACCACGATCCGCTCACCAACATCGCCAACCGGAGGCACTTCGATTCCGCCCTGCGCACCGCATCGGTGCAGAGCGCCCGGTACGGATGGGCGTTCACGTTGGTCCTGATCGACCTGGACGGGTTCAAGGCCATCAACGACCGGCTCGGGCACGCCGCCGGCGACGACATGTTGCGCTCGTTCGGCTGGGCGTTGCGACGTTCCGTGCGCAGCGGCGACACCACGGCCCGGATGGGGGGTGACGAGTTCGCCATCATTCTGGCCAACGCAGAGGGTAGCGAGGTCCTGGCCTTCACCGAGCGGCTACGTTCCCTACTGGTGACCATCCCCGAACTCGACTTCTCCGTCGGCACCGCCTCGTCCCCCCAGGACTCGACCGACCCCGCCGAGCTGTACCGCATCGCCGACGCCCGCCTCTACGAGAACAAGGGGATCATTCTCCGATGACGTCCACCATCGAGGAGGACTTCGAGCTCGAGCTCCGATCCCTCCCCGGCGTGCTCAACGTCGGCATCAACCACCGGGAGAGCGGCGAGGTCGATTCGGTCGTGCTCTTCATCCGCAACCAGGATCCCGAGGCGGTCCGCGAGAGCGCGGCGCAGGTGGCCAGCTTGTACTACCCCGATGCGGCCGTCGTGCTGGAGGAGGCCACCGGCGAACCCTCGGTGCGCAGCGGCAGTGCGGCCCGGATCGTCCTCTTGCGGGCCGAGTTCAACGAGCACGACGGCATCAGCGAGGTGCAGCTGACCTTCGCCGGTCGGATCGGGACGGGGCGCTCGGGCAGCGGGCCCCTCATCGGCGGCGCCGAGGCGACCCTGGCCGCGCTGCGCGACCTCGGGCACGTCATCCCCTTCTACCTCATGGGAGTGAGCCAGGTCGACACGGTGATCGGATGTTCGGTGATCGTGGCGTTCCGATCGCTCTCCAACGACGACGACCGCATGGGCATCGCCCGCTCCGCCGGCGACCTGGTCTCCGCGGCCAAGGCGACCCTCGATGCCCTGAACCGCTACATCTCGATGGACCCCGACCGGCCCCGCAAGGGTGTCGGGGGCGACGGCCCGGCCCAGCCGGTGAGCAGCTCGCCGGACCGCATCGACTGACGCGACGGCCACCGGGAGCCGGCCGACCAGACCGACCGCCGGTGTTACCGTGGGTCGGTGGACCACGTGCGACTCGGCAACACCGGCCTGTTGGTCTCCCCGCTCTGCCTGGGCACCATGACGTTCGGGGTCCAGTGCGACGAGACGACGTCGTTCGCCATCATGGACCGGGCCGCCGAGGGCGGCATCACCTTTGTCGACACCGCCGACGTCTACCCGCTCGGCGGCGGCCACTCGACGGTGGGCCGCACCGAGGAGATCGTCGGCCGCTGGATGAAAGGCAAGAGGGGCCGATTCGTGGTGGCGACCAAGTGTGTGGGGCGCACGGGTCCTGCCGCCTGGGATCAGGGCGCATCGAGGAAGCACGTCATGGCGGCCGTCGAGGAGTCGTTGCGGCGGTTGGACACCGACTACATCGACCTCTACCAGCTCCACCATCCGGACCCGGCCACTCCGATTGACGAGACACTGGCGGCCCTTGACGACCTCGTCCGTTCGGGCAAGGTCCGCTACGTCGGCTGCTCCAACTTCCTGGCCTATCAGCTGGCGCGGGCGCTCGGGCGGAGCGACGTGCGCGGCCTGGTGCGCTTCGACTCGGTCCAGCCCCGGTACAACCTGTTGTTCCGCCAGATCGAGCGCGAGCTCATACCACTCTGCTCCGAAGAGGGCCTGGGGATCATCCCCTACAACCCGATCGCCGGTGGCCTGTTGTCGGGGAAGCACGACCAGGCGGCGCCACCGCCCGACGGCACGCGCTTCCGCTTGGGCAACGCCGCCACCGTGTACCAAGAGCGCTACTGGCACGAACGGGAATTCGCGACGGTCGAGGAGCTCCGCAAGATCGCCGAACGCGAGCGCACCTCGCTGGTGACCCTCTCGGTGGCGTGGGTCCAGGCCAACCCGGCCGTCACCTCCGCCATCGTGGGTGCCAGCAGGCCAGAACAGCTCGACGCGAGCCTGGCGGCAACCGACTTCATCATGTCGCGTGAGCTCAAGGATGAGCTCGACGAAGTGACCACGTCGTACCGACTCGGCGACGCGGCTCGCTGAACCTCATCGACCAACAGCCCGCTGAACCTCATCGACCAACAGTAGGGAGAGCGACATGCCTGAGAAGTCACCGCAACGGCCGGCCGGGAAGAAACCCGGCAAGTCGCTCAAAGAGAAGCGGGAGGCCAAGCGCGAGAAGAAGGGGAGCCGAGCCGGCTCGGGGCGCTGAGCGTATTGTCCGGCGTCACGTGGTCGGCGCCCCTGCGCGGCACCTGGGTCATCGACCTCGATGGGGTCATCTGGCTGACCGGCGAGCCGATCGAAGGCGTCGACCGGGCCGTCGCATCGCTGCACCGGGCGGGCGTGCGGGTGCTGTTCGCCACGAACAACTCGGCACCCACCCGGGCCGAGCTCCATGCGCGACTGGCCCACTGCGGCATCGTGGCGGACGACGCCGATCTGCTCAGCTCGGCTGACGTCGCCGCCGAGATGCTGCCGGTCGGCTCCTCCGCCCTCGTCCTGGCCGAGGGTGGCGTGCGCGAGTCGCTGGCGGCGCGGGGTGTGACCATCGTCGAGTCCGGACCGGTCGATGCGGTGGTGGTGGGATGGACCAGGTCGTTCACCTTCGACAGCATCGCTCTGGCGGCGCGAACCGTGCGCCAGGGTGCCCGCCTGATCGGCACCAACGAGGACCCCACACATCCGACGCCCCACGGGTTGCTTCCCGGCAGCGGTGCCCTGTTGGCCGCGGTGGCCACGGCGGCGGAGACCATCCCCGAAGTCGCCGGCAAACCGCACCGCCCGACATGCGACGCCATACGGGCCCGGGCGACCGATCTCACGCTGGTCGTGGGGGACCGCCCCTCGACGGACGGGGCATTGGCCCGCCAGCTGGGAGTGCCCTTCGCCCTTGTGCTCTCCGGCGTGACCGACGCCGCGGACGTGCCCTCGGACCCCGCCCCCGACGCCGTCGCCCCCGACCTGGCCGGGCTAGTGCACACCGCCCTGGACCGGCAGGCCAGGTAGTGCTTGCTGTCAGCTAGCGCGTGGGCAGATACTCTGTGACATGGCGAGCAACGAACGGATCAAGAAGTACCTCGATGCCGGGACGGTGTTGGGCCAGGTCACACGGGCTCGGGCGGAAGAGATCGTGCGGGAGCTGGTGAACGCCGGGGATATCCAGCGCGATCAGGCGCAGGAGTGGGTGGACAACTTGATAGAGCGAAGCCGCAAGACGACCGAGCAGATTCTCGAGCTGGTGCGACACGAGGTGTCGGCGCAGCTCCAGAAGATCGACTCCGCCTCGTTGGAGGCGTTGGCCGGGCAGGTGGCCGACCTCCTCAAGCGCACGGCCAGCGCGGGCCGGGCCGCCACGGCCGATGTCGCCGCCCAGGCGAGGAAGGTTGCACCCAACGCCCAGCCCAAGGGCGCGGCGAAGAAGGCGCCGGCCAAGAAGAGCTCCGCTCCCGAGACCCCCGACAACCAAAGCGCCACAGGTGCCGCCACCCCCGAGGCCGCCACCCCTCCTGAGGCCGCCACCCCTCCTGAGGCCGCCACCCCACCCGAGCCTGCCGCCCCACCCGAGCCTGCCACCCCACCCGAGGCCGACGCCCCACCCGACACACCCGGGTCGAGCAGCTGAGCACCGGGTCCCGGCGGCGGCTCGATACCGAGCTGGTACGCCGCGGCCTGGCCGCCAACCGGCACGAGGCCCAGGCGGTCATCGCTGCCGGCAACGTGCTGGTGGGGGGCGCCCAGGCCGACAAGCCGGCACGGCTGGTGGCACCGGACGAGCCGCTCACCGTGCTGGGCCCGCCGGCGCCCTTCGTCGGCCGCGGCGGGCAGAAGCTCGACGCCGCCCTCACGCGGTTCGCCGTCGATCCACACGGCCGGCGCGTGCTCGATGCCGGGGCGTCCACCGGTGGGTTCACCCACTGCCTCCTCGAGCGCGGAGCGGCCCGGATCTACGCCGTCGACGTCGGCCACGGACAGCTGGACCAGCGCCTGCGCGAGGACCAGCGGGTCGTCGTGCTCGAACGGGTCAACGTGCGGACGTTGACGCCCGAGACGCTGCGCAGTCGGGACCCGACGTTCGAGCCCTGCTCGCTGATCACCGCCGACCTGTCGTTCATCTCCCTGGTGACCGTGGTGCCGGTGCTCTGCGGGCCGCTGGGCGCAGACGACGCAGAACTGGTCCTCCTGGTGAAGCCCCAGTTCGAGGCCGGCCGGGCGGTCGTGTCCCGAGGCAAGGGGGTGATCAGGGATCCCGAGGTCTGGCGGCACAGCCTCGAGCGCGTGTCGTCCGCCCTTCGGGCCGCCGGAACCGGCATCATGGGGGCCATGGTTTCCCCCCTCACCGGTCCGGCCGGCAACGTCGAGTTCCTCGTCCATGGCCGCAAGGGCGCCGCCGGGGCGCCGCCGGCAGATGTGGGCGGCCTCCTCAGCGGCGCCGTCGACGAGGCGACCACCCGCTGAATGTCGACCGCCGCCTTCCTCGTCCACCCCGAGCGCCCCGACGCGCTGGCCCTGGCCCTCGACACGGCCGAGTGGCTCACCGAGCACGGCCACACGGCGCGGATCCTCCAGTTCAGCGCCCCCAACCGGGTCACCGAGGCCGGGGCGGAGGTGGCGCTCGACGATGTCGATCTGGCGGGGGCGACGATCGCCGTCAGCCTGGGCGGCGACGGCACGTTCCTGCGGGTCGTGCGACTGGCCTGGGCGGCGGACATCCCCGTCTTCGGGGTCAACTTCGGACGGCTGGGGTACCTTCCCGACGTCGTGCCCGATCAGGTGCGCGTGGCCCTGACCCGGGTCTTCGAGGGCGAGGCCGTCATCGAGGCCCGTTGCGCGCTCGAGGTCACCATCACCGACCGTTCCCGCGGTGATGCGGTGTCGAGGTACCTGGCGCTCAACGAGGTCGTCCTCGAAAAGATCGACTTCGGGCACACCGTGCGCCTCGCCACGTCCATCGACGGCGAGGACGTGTTCACCTACTCGGCCGACGGCCTCATCGTCGCCACGCCGACCGGGTCGACGGCGTACAACCTCTCGGCCCGGGGGCCCGTCCTCTCGCCCGCCCTGCGGGCCATGGTGGTCACCCCGGTGGCCCCGCACCTCTCGCTGGACCGCAGCCTGGTGCTGACCGACGCCCAGTGCGTGACCGTGCAGATCGCGCCGGTCCGCTCCGCCGCCCTGGTCGTCGACGGCCAGGAGATCGGTCGCCTCGAGCCGGGCTCGACCGTGGCCTGCCGGGTGCCGGCGCAACCGGTCCGGGTCGTGCGAAACGACGCCATGGGCTTCGGCGCGCTGCTGCGGTTCCGCCTGCTGGCCGACCGCGAGCAGTAGGCCGGCGGCCTCATGCTCACCGAGCTCAGGGTGCGCGACCTCGGCGTGATCGAGGACCTGTCGCTCTCGTTCACCGACGGGATGACGGTGCTGACCGGCGAGACCGGCGCGGGCAAGACGCTGGTGGTCGAGGCGCTCCAGTTGGTGCTGGGGGGGCGGGCCGACCCGTCCATCGTGCGGGCGGGTGCGGCCGAAGCCGTGGTCGAGGCGCGCTTCGTGGTCGACACGCCCGGGGGCGAGACCGAGACCGTCGTGGCCCGCGCCGTGCCGGCCGACGGCCGTTCGCGGTCGTGGATCGACGGGCGGATGGCCACGGCGGGCGCCCTGGCCGACGCCGTGTCCGAACTGGTGGAGATCCACGGCCAGCATGCCCACCAGTCGCTCGTCACGCCGGCGGCGCAGCGCGACGTGCTCGATGCCTACGCCGGCACGGATCTCGGGGCGGTGCACGACCTGCGGGACCGGCTGCGGGCCGTCGCCGCGGCGGAGGCCGCCCTCGGGGGCGACGCCCAGGTTCGGGCCCGGGAAGCCGATGTGCTGCGCTACCAGGTGGCCGAGATCGCCGCCGCCCAGCTGTCCGATCCCGACGAGGAGGACGACCTGCGACAACAGGAGGTCCGACTGGCCGACGCGGGGGCGCACCGCGAGTCGGCCGCCCGGGCCGCCGAGCTCCTCGAGCCGACGTCGGGCGCCGGGGAGGGCGGGGTCCTCGACCGGCTGGCCGAGGCGGCCGCCCTGCTGGCCGGGCGCGAGGCGTTCGACGAGTACCGGGAGCGGATCGGGACGTCGGCGCTCGACCTGGCCGACGTGGCCCGCGGCCTGGGCGACGTGGTGGAGAGCTGGGAGGACGATCCGGATCGACTGGCGGCGGTGCAGGAACGCCGGCGCCTCCTGTCGGACCTGCGTCGCAAGTACGGGGCCGATCTCCACGAGGTGATGGCGTTCGGCCGAGCCGCGGCCGTCCGCCTCGACGAGCTGGACCACGCCGAGGGGAGGGCGGCGCAGCTCCAGGCGGAGCGGGACGTGACGGAGAAGGAGCTGGCCGCGGCCGAAGAGGAGGTACGGTCCACCCGCATGCTGGCCGCGGCGCGCTTCGGTGCGCTGGTGGGGGAGCGGCTGGCCGAGCTGGCCATGGCCGGGGCGCGCGTGGAGATCCGGGTCGGCGCCGAGGGCACCGGCGAGCCGATCCAGATCGCACTCGGCGCCAACCTTGGGGAGGCGGTGCTGCCCCTGGCCAAAGCGGCCTCGGGGGGCGAGCTGGCCCGCGCCATGCTGGCCATCCGTCTCGTCGAGGAGAGCGGGCCGCCGACCATGGTCTTCGACGAGGTCGATGCCGGGGTGGGCGGCGCGGCCGCCCTCGCCCTCGGCGAGGCGCTGCACGAGGTGTCCCGCTCTCGCCAGGTGCTGGTGGTCACCCACCTGGCCCAGGTGGCGGCGAAGGCCGACCATCAGATCACCGTCCGCAAGGGCGAAACGGGGGGCCGGACCCTCACCTCCGCCTCGCCGGTGGCCGGCGAGGAGCGGGTGGTGGAGCTCTCCCGCATGCTCTCGGGCCATCCCGACAGCGATGCGGCACGCGCCCACGCCCGAGAGCTCTTGGGGGTGTGATCCGCCACATCGGCGCGCCCGGTCGATTATCGTGAAGGGGTGCACCGATCAGTCGACGGGATAGTCGGCGCCCAGCGGGCGGCGTGAGCAAGTACATCTTCGTCACCGGAGGAGTCTCGAGCTCCCTCGGCAAAGGCCTCACCGCCTCCTCTCTCGGTCGACTCCTCAAGTGTCGTGGCCTGCGGGTCACCATGTGCAAGCTGGACCCCTACATCAACGTCGACCCGGGCACCATGAACCCGGGCGAGCACGGCGAGGTCTTCGTCACCGAGGACGGCGGCGAGACCGACCTCGACCTGGGGCACTACGAGCGGTTCATCGACGAGAACCTGCACCAGCGCTCCAACACGACGACCGGATGGATCTACCGCTCGGTGATCGAGAAGGAGCGGCGAGGTGACTTCCTCGGCCGGACCGTACAGGTCATCCCCCACGTCACCGACGAGATCAAGGAGTGGGTGCGCCAGCTGGCCGACGACGACGTGGACATCGTCATCGTGGAGATCGGCGGCACCGTGGGCGACATCGAGATCGTCCCCTTCATTGAGGCCATCCGCCAGTTCCGGCGGGACGTGGGCCGGGAGAACGTCTGCTACATGCACCTGACCCTGGTGCCCTACCTGGTGACGGGCGAGCAGAAGACCAAGCCCACCCAGCACTCGGTGACCGAGCTGCGCAGCCGCGGGATCCAGCCCGACGTGATCGTCTGCCGGAGCGACAAGCCCATTTCCGAGAACCTCAAGCGGAAGATCTCCAACCTCTGCGACGTCTCCATGGAGGCCGTGATCTCCGCGGTGGACGCACCGAGCATCTACGAGATCCCGCTCGTCCTGCGCGACCAGGGTCTCGACTCCTTCGTCTGCCGGGTCCTCGGGATCGACGAGTCGTCCCACCCGATCGAGCTGAGCCAGTGGGAGGATCTGGTGAGCCGGATCGAGTCGCTGGCGCGGCGTGTTCGGATCGGCATCGTGGGCAAGTACGTCAGCATGCCGGACGCCTACATGTCGGTGGTCGAGGCGCTCCGCTCGGGTGGGTTCCACTACGGCACCGAGGTGGAGCTGGACTGGATCGACGCCGAGAAGGTGCCGGACTTGCTCGGCTCGGACCGTCTGCGGGGGTTGGACGCCATCGTGATCCCCGGCGGCTTCGGCGTGCGGGGCGTCGAGGGCATGGTGGCCGCGGCCGGCTACGCCCGCGACCACGCCATCCCCTGTCTCGGTCTCTGCCTCGGCCTGCAGGTCATGGTCATCTCCGTGGCCCGGGACTGGGCCGGGTTGGAGCGGGCCAACTCGCGCGAGTTCGACTCCCTGACGCCGCATCCGGTCATCGACCTGATGCCCGACCAGGCGTACGTGACGGACAAGGGCGGCACCATGCGGCTCGGCTCCTACCAGGCGGCCCTCCTGCCCGGTTCGGAGGTGGCCCGGGCGTACGGGACCCTGGGGGTCACCGAGCGACACCGCCACCGGTTCGAATTCAACAACCGGTACCGCCACCGGCTCGAAGCGGTGGGCCTGGTCTGTTCGGGCACCTCACCCGACGGGCGCCTGGTGGAGTTCGTCGAGCTGAGCGAGCACCCGTTCTGGGTCGGTACCCAGGCCCATCCGGAGTTCAAGAGCCGGCCGGACCGCCCCCACCCGCTGTTCCGCGAGTTGGTGGCCGCGGCGCTCGACCGGGCCGAAGGGCGCGAACCGCACCTGCTCGACCTCGATCGCGTGACCTAGGCCGCCGGTGCCGGCGATCCCCACGCCTGCGTTCCGGCGGGTCTCCGAGGTCGAGCTGTTCCGGTGGTGGCTCTTCAGCCTGGGACGCACCGAGGTCCTCGATCCCGATGGCCACCCCTTCGAGCGGTTCATCATCCACCACCCGGGGGCCGTCGCCATCGTCCCCGTGGACGCCGACCGACGGGTGACGCTGGTCCGCCAGTACCGGGCCTCGGTCGACCGTACGGTGCTCGAGGCACCGGCCGGGACGCGCGACGTCGCCGGGGAGCCGCCCGAGGCCACCGCGCACCGGGAGCTGGCCGAGGAGGCCGGGCTTCGGGCCGGCTCGATGGAGCGCCTGATCGGCACCTTCAACTCGCCGGGGATCACCGATCAGTTCACCACGATCTTCTTGGCCACAGAGCTCTCGCCCTGCCCGCCCGAGCCCGCAGGGGTGGAGGAGGGGTTCATGACCGTCGAGACGATCGACCTCGACGACGTCGACTCCCTGGTGGCCGACGGCACCCTGGTGGACGAGACGACGGTGCTCGGCCTCCTGCTGGCCCGGGCCCGCCTGGACCGCATCGGTCCGGCCCCGGGGCGGTGAGCACCCCGCTGCCCCGCGCCGCCGAGGAGTATCTCTCGTGGCTGGACGTCGAGCGCGGGCGCTCGCCGCGCACCCTGGCCTCGTACCGCCGTGACCTGGCGTCCTACGAGGGCTTCGTCGGCCGGGGCGGCGCGTGCGCCCACATTGACGAGGCGACGCCGGCCGTCGTGGCCGCCTACGTCGCCTCCTTGCGCCGCAGCCGGAGTGGGGCGACGGTCGCCCGGGCGCTCTCGACGTTGCGGGGGTTTCACCGCTTCCTGGTCGAAGAGGGGGAGGCCCCGTCCGATCCCACCGCCGACATCCCGGGCGTGGCCGTGGCCGATCTGCTGCCCAAGGCGCTCAGCGAGGACCAGACGGGCCGGCTGCTCGGCGCGGTCGTGGGCACCGGGCCGGCCGTCTTGCGCGACCGGGCCCTGCTCGAACTGCTCTACGGCACCGGGGCGCGGGTGAGCGAGGCGGTCGGCCTCAACCTAGGCGACGTGGCCGAGGCCGTCGACGGTGGTGACCTCCCGCTGATCCGACTCCTCGGCAAGGGGGGCAAGGAACGGGTCGTCCCCCTGGGGCGCCTGGCGCTGGCGGCGCTGCAGCAGTGGCTCTCGGGCGAGGGCCGCCCCCACCTCGAGCCTAAGAAGTGGAGCCGGCGCAGCGACGCCGAGGCGGTCTTCCTCAACGTCCGCGGGGGTCGGCTCACGCGGGTGGGGGCGTTCGGCGTGGTCAAGAAGTATGCCAGGCGGGTCGGCCTGGCCGACCGGGTGAGCCCCCACGTCCTGCGCCACTCCTGCGCCACGCACATGCTGGCTCGGGGGGCGGACATCCGCGTCGTCCAGGAGCTGCTCGGCCACGCCTCCATCTCCACCACCCAGCGCTACACCAAGGTCTCGCCCGAGCACCTGCGCCGGGCCTACGAGGACGCCCATCCGCGGGCGGGCACTACGACGGGCGAGGAAGACGTAGCATGAAGAGATGCCGAACGAGGCCCCGACGGCCGAATCAGCCGATGTCGACTACGGCGCCCTGCTCCGCGCCGAGCAGTCCGGGCTCCAGGCCGAGCTGAAAGAACTCGGGTTCGCCAACCAGGGCGACACCGGCTTGAACTACGACTCCAACTTCGCCGACTCCAGCCAGGTGACGGCCGAGCGGGGCGAGGCGGAGCGACTGGCTGCCGAGCTCCGCGACGCGCTGGACGAGGTCGACGCCGCGCTGGCCCGTCTCAGCGCCGGGACCTACGGCGTCTGCCAGGCCTGCGGCAAGCCCATCGGCGCCGCCCGCCTCGAGGCCATGCCAGCGGCGCGCTTCTGCATCAACGACGCCGCCAGACAGTAGGTGGTGCCTCCGCCAGGGGCCGCCTCCGCACGTCGTCCCCTCGATCGCAGCACCAAGCGGGCGCTGTGGATCGTGGCCGGCGTGGTCGTCGTGGTGGCCCTCGTCGCCCACCACAACATCTCGCGCGTCGACGTCATCCTCTTCGGCGTGATCGTGCCGTCCATCACCCTCCACGAGGTCTCCCACGGTTGGGTGGCCCGCGCCTTCGGCGACGACACCGCCGCCCGGGCCGGCCGTCTCTCCCTCAACCCCTTCGTCCATATCGACCCGGTCGGCACGCTGATCGTGCCGGCCCTGCTCGCCCTGGGCGGCTACGGCGTCTTCGGATGGGCCAAGCCGGTGCCGGTGAACACGGCGCGGCTGCGCCACCCGCGCAATCAGGGCGTGTTGGTGGCGCTGGCCGGCCCGGCCACCAACGCCGCCCTGGCCGCCATCGGCGCCGTGGTCTTCATCGTCGTGTTCCGCACCACGGCGCTCGACACCAACACGCTGTCGCTCCCGGCCCAGATCGTCTTCCTCTTCAGCGTGGGAAACATCGGGTTGATGGCCTTCAACCTGGTGCCCGTCCCGCCTCTCGACGGCTCGGCCGTCTTGGAGCGCTTTCTGCCCCGCCGCTACTGGCCCACGTATCTCCGGATCCGGCCCTACACCATGACCATCGTGATGGTCGTGGTCATCCTCAACTTCTACCTGGGGAGCCACGGGCCGATCACCGTCGCCTTCCAACACCTCTACCACTGGTGGGAAGGGGTCCTCATCGGCCAGTAGCGGCCCCCGTACCGGCCGCCTCAGAAGATGGCCGCCTCAGAAGATGAAGTGGATCACGCCGCCGTCCGCGTCGGGGGGGCCGTGGTCGGGGTGGTCGCAGGGACGGCCGTCGCAACAGTGGCCGGTGGGCGTGCGCGCCCGCTCCTCGACGACGGGCCCGGTGGCCTCTCCGGCTTGGTCCTGGGGGGCTGGCGCCGCCTCGTCACCGGCTCGGCGGCGTGGAACCAGGCCCGACTGATCGGTGACAGCCATGCTTCCCTTCCACTCACGCCTGGAGCACCGACAATTGTGAGCCGATTGTCGCCGACAATCAAGGGGTCGGCCGCGTCGGCGCGGCGGGCGGCGGCCGCTTCAGTCCGGCGGGGAGGACGACAGCAGGCCAATGGCGTCGGACGCCCGGGCGTAGGTGAGGGCGGCGATGCCGTGCGCGTCGTCCGCCCCCTCGGCCAGCACGGCGTCGACGTAGGCGAGGTCGGCCTCCAGCGCCGTCCGGCGTTGGCGCACCGGGCGGAGCAGCTCGTCGAGGGCCTCTGCCACATCCTTCTTGAGGTCGCCGTAGCGGGTGTAACCGGCTGCCACCTCCTGGGGCGACCGGTCCGTTGCCCCGGCGAGGAGGTCGAGCAGGTTGGCCAGTCCGGGTTTGGCGGCCCGGTCGTAGCGGACCTCGCCATCGGTGTCGGTCACCGCCTTGCGGACCTTGCGGGTGATCTGCTCGGTGGAGTCGAGCAGCCCGATGGTGCCGAGCGGCGACTCGACCGACTTGGACATCTTGCGCTCGGGATGCTGGAGGTCCATCACCCGCGCCGCCGCCCCGGGGATGGCCGCCTCGGGGACGGTGAACGTCTCCCCGTACCGGCCGTTGAAGCGGACGGCCAGCTCTCGGGCGAGCTCCAGATGCTGGCGCTGGTCGTCGCCGACCGGCACGAACGCCGCGTCGTAGAGCAGGATGTCGGCCGCCATGAGCACCGGGTAGGTGAAGAGGCTGGCGCGCACCGTCTCCTGGCCGCGGCCCTTCTCCTTGAACTGGGTCATCCGCCGCAGCTCGCCCACCGTGGCGGTGCACTCGAGCAGCCAGGTCAACCGGGTGTGCTCGGGAACGTGGCTCTGCACGAAGATCGTGCAGCGCAGCGGGTCGAGGCCGATCGAGAGGAGGTTGAGCGCGGCATCGAGGGTGTTGCGGCGGAGCACCGCCGGGTCGATCTGGACGGTGAGCGCGTGGAGGTCGACCACGCAGTAGAAGGCGTCGTGGTCGTCCTGGAAGGTCACCCAGTGCCGGAGCGCACCCAGGTAGTTCCCGAGGGTGAAGTCGCCCGACGGGGCGATGCCGGAGAGGACCCGCTTCATGGCTCGCCATGGTAGGCCGGGCGGCTGCCCCGCCCCGCGCCTGTGGGCTGCGCCTTCGGGGGGTGCGCGGAACAGGGGAGGACGTTCGGTATCGTCGGGGCGTGACATATGCGGTCTCGACGCCCACCTTCGAGGGCCCCATCGACCTCCTCCTGCACCTGGTCTCCTCCCACGAAGTCGACGTGCTCGACATCCCGCTGCTGCCCATCGTCGACGGGTTCGTGCAGGTCCTGACCGAGCAGCGGGACCGGATCGACTTCAACCAACTGTCGGAGTTCTTACTGGTGGCGGCCATTCTCGTCGAGCTCAAGTCGCAGAAGCTGCTCCCGGGCCGCGAGAGCACCGAGGAGGAGGACGAGCTGATCGGATGGGAGGAACGGGACCTCCTGCTGGCCCGCCTGCTCGAGTGCCGGGCCTACGCCGCCGCCGCCGACGTCTTCGTGGCCATGGCCGAGCAGGCCGCCCGGTCCGTGCCCCGCGAGGCCGGGCTTCCCGAGGGCTTCGCCGTCCACGCCCCCGACCTGCTGGCCGGCGTCACGCCCGACGACCTGGCCCAGGCGTACCTACGTGGCGCGGCCGAGCGGCCCGTCCCTCGGGTCGACCTCTCCCACGTCACCGTGGACACCGTCTCGGTGGCCGAGGCCGTCTCGGCCCTGATCGCCATGTCGAGGGACCGCCGGGCCACGTCATTCCGTTCGCTGGTCGAGGAGTGCACCACCCGCATTGAGGTCATCGTGCGGTTCCTGGCCCTGCTCGAGCTGTGCAAGATGGGCAGGGTCACCTTGGGGCAGGGGCAGACGTTCGGCGACATGCAGATCGACTGGCTCGAGACCGAGGGCGTCCTGGCCGGGGTGTCCAGCGGGCTCGGCCTGGGGGAGCTGGCCGGGCACCAGATCGACGACTACGAGGGTTGAGGGACGATGGAGCGTGACGAGCTCGGGCGGGCGATAGAGGCCATCTTGTTGGTTGCGGTCGAGCCGGTGCCCCCGGGCCTGCTGGCCGAGCTGCTGGAGGAGCCCGTCGAGCAGGTCGAGGGGGCTCTGGAGGCGCTGGGCGCCGGCTACGAGGCCGAGCGCAGGGGCTTCGTGCTGGCCCGGATCGCCGGCGGGGCCCGGCTGCAGACGCATCCCGACCTGTCCCCCTACGTCGAGCGGTTCGCCAACCGCGACGTGTCGCACCGGCTCTCGACGGCCGCGCTCGAGACGCTGGCCATCGTGGCCTACCGCCAGCCCGTCTCCCGGGCGCAGATCTCCTCGCTGCGGGGCGTCAACGTCGACGGGGTGACGCGGCTCCTCGAACAGCGGGGCTACATAGAGGTCGTGGGCCGGGCGGAGGGCCCGGGGCAGCCCGCGCTCTACGGCACCACCGACCTGTTCCTCGAGCGTCTGGGCATGGACTCGCTGGACGAGCTGCCTCCGGTGGAGGACTTCCTTCCCGGGCCCGAGGTCGCCGCCGAGCTCGAACTGGACCTGCAGGCCGCCCTCGGGGTGATGGGAGAGGTCGGACCCGACCACGTCTGAGTCCCGGTGATGACCGACGCGGCGCCGCCCGGCGGCGAGCGCCTGCAGAAGGTCCTGGCCCGGGCCGGGCAGGGATCCCGTCGGGTGTGCGAGGAGCTGATCGCCGAGGGCCGCGTCACGGTGAACGGAGAGGTCGCCATCCTGGGCCGCCGGGTCGACGTGACCACGGCCCGGGTCGAGGTGGACGGGATCTTGCTGCCCGTGGCGCCCGACCTCGTCTACTACCTGTTGAACAAGCCCGCCGGGGTCATCACGACGGCGGCCGACCCTCACGGGCGCCCGACCGTGCTGGACCTGGTGCCGGCCGAGCCGCGCGTCTTTACGGTGGGCCGGCTCGACCAGGAGACCGAAGGCCTCTTGGTCCTGACCAACGACGGCGACCTGGCCCAGCTGCTCGCCCACCCCTCGCACGGCGTGGACAAGGAGTACGTGGCCGAGGTGGAGGGCGGTACGCCGGCCCCCGGCGCCCTGCGACAGCTCCGCCAGGGCGTCGAGCTCCACGACGGGCGTACTGCCCCGGCCGCGGTAGGCGTCCTGGCCCCCGGGGTGCTGCGCATCGTGATCCATGAGGGAAAGAACCGCCAGGTCCGCCGGATGTGCGACGTCATCGGCCACCCCGTGCGCCGGCTGGTGCGCACACGGATCGGCCCGCTCCGCGACACCGGGCTCGCCCCCGGTCAGTGGCGCCCCTTGGCTGCGTCCGAGGTCCGGGCCCTGGCCGGCGCGGCGGGGCGCCCCGCCTGACGGGCACGCCTGACCAACTCGCCTGACCAGCGCGCCTGACCTGCGCCTCGGCCGGGGCGCCGGCGTCGGCGGGCCCGCTCGCTCGCTCCAGCGTTGGGTAAGCGTTGTGACGATGTTCGCTCACTGTTTTTCCCCCTTCCGTACTGTTCGGGGAAGGGTCGGACCCGAGGTGCGGGTCGGCCGGCACATGACGGGCCGACGGCTCGGGGTGTTCGCGCGCGGCACGACGCGAGCGGACACCCGGGGGAGGGCCCGGAGTCAGAGGACGAATGGGACCGATCACCGCAGTCACACTGAACGGATCCGGCCGTGGCCTGGCCGTACTCGCCCTGATGCTCGGCCTCCTCGTCCTCAATTTCATCGCCGTCACCAAGGTCATCACCAAGGCCGGGTACTCCTACCGGTGGATCTATGTGCCCCTGACACCGGTCATCCTGTGGTGCGCCAGCGTCATCCTCCTCGCCGTCGACGCCAGGACCGCAATCTTCGACGGAACCACCGTGTCCGTGCCGGTCGGCCTCGGGAACTTCTTCATTCTCCAGGCACTCGACTTCCTGAGCCTGTTCGTCACCTGGGTGTTCTTCCTCGTTTTCGCCTTCTCGACCTGGCCGGTCTCCACGGGCCGCGGTGGTCCCCCGGTGCCCCCTCCCGGAGCGCCCGGCGCACCCTTCCCGCACCGGTCAGCCGTGCCGGTGCCCGTCGGGGCGCCGGCCGAGGGAGCCGGTGGCCCGGGACCGGGTCCGGGACCCGGTGCATCCGCGCCCCCCGCCGTAGCAGCGCCACTCGCCCCGGCGCCGCGCACCACGGCCGGCGCTCCCGCGCCGCCACCCGAGAGCGCTTCCGACGTCATCTACTGCAGTTGGTGCGGGAAGCAGAGAGCCCGCAACGCCCAGGCCATCCATCACTGCGGCTCCATGGAGCGGCCCGCCGCCTTCTGCATGAATTGCGGCACGCCGCTCGAGGTGGGAGCGCCCGCCTGTGCCTCGTGCGGTACGGCGGCGACCCAACTGTCGCGCTGAACCGGTCGCTCCCGGCGGGCGAGTGTCCCTACGTCCCTGCCGCCAGGACGCAGTGCGCCATCGCCAGCGGACGGTGCAGTGCAGACGAGCCCTTGGACGCAGCCTGGCAGACGCTGAGGGAGGCGTCGGTGACCATCGGCGCCATGGCGGCCGGAGCGCGCACCTTCCACACCCACGCGCCCTGAACGACACGGGGCGCCGTTCCCAGCACCGCGGTGAGAAATCCCGACGCGTAGACGGGGTCCCGGCTGGGCCCGTCGACGACGACCCGATCGACCTGCCAGGTGTGCAATGCGCTGCGCACGGTGGCCAACTGGGCGGTGGTCCCGGCCGGCTCGTCGGACCCCCCGGAGAGAGCGGCGAGAATCCTCCGGGCCGAGTCCTTTGACCCCTGCGCCACGGGGTGACCGTGCGCGTCAGGGGTCTTGAGGGCGGCACCGGCCAGGCGGAAGTGCATGTCGTCGACTGCCTGCCACAACATGGGGGCGGCTGATCCCGGGACGGCGAACGGTACGGTCAGCAGTACGGTCCCGTCGGGCAGCTTGGGGGCCTCGTGGGCCATCCACCTCGGCAGTGCCGCGGAGGTCACGGTGAGGGGCACGTCGTAGGTCATGAAGACCGGGACCAGTGCCACGAGTCCGACCCCGACCGCCAGGAGGCTGCGGGCCACCCGCAACCTCCGCCGCTTCACGGCGAACGACCGGGCGAACCAGGCGTACCCCGCGTCGAGCCCGAGCGCCAGCAGAACGGCCACGGACAGCGTGACGAACCACGAGAGCTGGTCGGGGAGGATCTCGTCGAGCACGGGCAGCTTCGCCAGCTCTTTCCAGGGCAACCAGATGTGGGCCAGCACGGTCGGAGGCCCGAGAAAGATCGATCCCAGGGACAGCACTGCGCCCACCAGAGCCAGGTAGATCCACAGCCAGGCCAGTGGCCGACGCCGGGCGGCGACCACGGACAGCGCCAAAAGCGCGCCCTCGCCCCAGCCCATGAAGTTCGACTGGGGACCGTTGTGCCCGAGGTAGCCGTCGGAGCGGACCGGGCTGTAGGCCGGAAGCCTGGCACCGGCCGTCGAGAAGAACTGCCAGAGGAGCTCACCGGCGTTCGGCGCGAACGGGAAGAGCACGCCGGACACCGCCTGCGGCCCCGCCAGCCCGAACCAGGTCGGATAGGCCAGAACGGCCGCCGAGAGGCCCACGCCGATGCCGAGGGACGCCGCACCGTGTCGAACGTGCCGTGCCACCCGCCGCCAGCACGCCACGGCGACCGCCACCAGAGCCGGCGCGGCGAAGAGCGCGCACGTCACCAGCACCTCGGGCGAGATCCAGAACTGCACGACGACCAGAGCGAAGAGCACCAGCCCGTCGTGCAGTGCGGATCTCTCCTGGCGGACGAAGATCTCGTAGAGATGGGCGAAGAGCAAGGGCGGAACGACCAACACCGAGACCGACGCGTGTCCGTACATGATCGAGGTGACGATGGCCGGCGAGTAGCCGTACACCAGTGCCGCAGGGATGGCGGCTGCCTTCCAGGCGACCACGCGGCGTATCGCCAGCCAGCATCCCCAGGCGCTGAGCCCCGGAGCGAGGGTCAACGCCAGGTTGCTGGCGGCCACGGGTCCCCACAGACGGGTGACGGGGCTGAGCACCAACCCGATCAGGGTCCCCGACGTGTTCGACAAGAGATTGGCGCCGTGCGGAACGTTGACGGCGCTGGAGAAGAACGGGTTGGCGGCGTGCCACAACGCCCAGGCCGGCCAGGCAATGAACCAGACCTCTTGGGCCGGGTCCCCGCAGGCGCAGGTCAGCGTGGAGGTCGGGCTCCCCGACCACACGTGCCACCACAGCACGACGGCCGGCAACGTGAAGGTAGCGATGCATGTCAGGTGGAAGAGCGTCCGTCGAACGACCCGCGTCATGCGAGCCTCGGTGCCCGTCCTCCCCGAGACTCGGGCGGCCGAGGGTTCGGCTGTCCGTGGCGGCTCCGCTAGATCCTGCAGCTCCGCAAGATCCTGCGGCTCCCCTGTCGGGTACTCGGGCAGGAGCAGGGTTAGGCCGGCATCACCGCCGGGCTCCGAGTGCTCTGGGGGCATAGGTACACCAGACGGTAGCGGTCACCACCAAATCGAAAAGTCGCGACGAAGAGTGCGACCCCCACCCTCCAGCACATTCCTTGACAGATATATAACTTATTGGGAATTCTGTGGGGGTGGACACGCTCGTCGCCCTGGAGGTCCTGGGGGAACCCAATCGGCGCGCCATCCTGGACCTGCTGAGGGAGGGGGAGAGGCCGGTCGGGGAGCTGGTCGACCACCTGGGGGTGAGCCAGCCCGCCGTGTCCAAGCACCTCCGGGTGCTCAAAGAAGCCGGCCTCGTCGAGTCGCGCACCGACGCGCAGCGCCGCCTCTATCGGATCAACCCCGCGCCGTTGGAAGCCCTCGACGACTGGCTGCAGACCTACAGGCGGTTCTGGACCGGTCATCTCGATCAACTGGAGTCCCATCTCTCCCGGAGGAGGAGAACATGACCGATGCGACCGTCGTCACCGGGGGAGACCGGCCGGCCGTGCGCCTCGAGCGGCGGCTCGCCGATCCGCCGCCGGTGGTGTGGCAGGCGCTGACCGATCGGGAGCAGCTGCGTACGTGGTTTCCGTGCGACGTGGTCGTGGCGGGTGGACGGTGGGAGGTCGGGGCGGCCATCTCCTTCCACTTCGCGCCCGAGGTGATGGAGATGACCCTCAGCGGCGAGGTCATCACGGTCGACGAGCCGAACGAGCTCGCCTTCAGCTGGGGCGAGGACGTCCTCCGCTTCGAGCTCTCCGCCACGGACGGTGGCACCCGCCTGATCCTCACCGACGAACTGCCGCCGGCGGCTGCCGCCCGCAACGCCGCGGGGTGGGACACCTGCCTCCATCGCCTGGTCGGGCTCACCCCGTCCAGCGATGCGTGGCAGCCGCGCTTCGAGATCTACGTGAAGGCGTTCGAGCCGATCCTCGGCCCCCAAGAGGGGCCCCCGGAGGGCTACAAGGGGGACTCCGACTAGTCACCGGAGCCGAGTCCGCCGGGCCTCGGTGCCGACCTCCTAAAGTCACCGGGATCCATCTGGATCTATCCACCTCGAGTGGACGGCGAAAGGGAGAGTAGATGCTCAAGGGATTCAAGAACTTTTTGATGCAGGGTGAGCTGATCGTCATCGCGGTCGGTCTGGTCGTCGCCCTGGGATTCAGCACACTGGTCAAGTCGTTCACCGACAACGTCATCACGCCGCTCGTGAACGCCGCCGGCGGCGGGGGAGTGAGCAAGAGCGGGCTCGGCTGGACCATCAACGGCCAGCGGATCGACCTGGGAGCCTTCATCGCCGCCATCGTCTACTTCGTCATCTTCATGGCCGTGATCTACTTCGTCCTGGTCGTCCCCTACCGGAGCTACATGAAGAAGCGCGGCACGACGGTCTTCGGGGACCCACCACCGACCAGGAGCTGCCCGCAGTGCAAGTCGGACGTTCCACTCGCCGCCTCCCGCTGCAAGTACTGCACCAGCGAGCTGGCGCCGGCGGCCTGACGCTGGCGCGTCGCCGGTCTGGGGCCACGGCGAAGACTCCCCTGACCACATCGGTTGCAGGGGGTACTGTGACCCCGACAGGCACCGCGCCCGTCGAGAAGGGAGATGAAGATGGACTACGTGGCCCTGCTGCGCTATCGCTCCTCTGTCCCCGTCGCAGAACGGGACGCTGCGCTCGTCCGGCGCACGAACTGGCAGTACCCGAAGACGATCCAGCCCATCGCCGAGTACTGGCCCCTGTCGGGCGACGTCCAGGTGGTCTCGATCGTCCGCACGGACGACATCGGCGCGCTCCTGGAGCTGGAGTTCGAATGGAGCGACGTCTTCGACATCGACATATCGCCGGCCGTCTCGGCCGAGGAGGGGCTGCGTATCGGGCCCGAGGTCTATGGGCGCCTCGGCCGCCTGCAGCACTAGGGCGGGCGTCCTCCGGGCAATCACCTCCCCGTAGGCACTCCGGCCGACGCTGCGGGGGCCCGGCGGTCGAGCGCGATGATGGTGGGGTGCAACGACGTGGCCACCCCGGCGTAGCGGGACGACAGTGACCGACGCCGGACCACCGCCCGCCGGCTGGTTTCCCGACCCCGCCGGCGGGGGAGGGCAGCGTTACTGGGACGGCTCGGCCTGGACGGCGAACGTCGTGCCTCCACCTCCGCCGCCCCCGCCCCCGCCCGGCTACGGGACGCCGCCTGGGTACGGGACGGCGCCTGGGTACGGGACGGCGCCTGGGTACGGGGCATACGGGGCACCCGGGCCACCCGTGACCAGACGCCCGCGCAACAACGGGTTGGCCATCGCGTCACTGGTCTGCTCCATCGCCGGCATCCTCTTCCTCTCGATTCCCTCGGTGCTCGGCGTGATCTTCGGCTTTGTGGCTCGATCCCAGATCAGGCGGTCCAACGGCACGCAGTCCGGTGACGGGCTGGCGTTGGCGGGGGTGATCGTCGGACTCTGTGTCATAGGATTCTGGGTGGTGGTCACCATTCTCAACGTGACCACCACCAACTGACCCGGCTGAACGGCGGCCCCGATGATCGTCCCCATGATCGCCTTCGAGACCTCCTAGGGCACTCAGCGCCGGGGGCGCCGCCGGCGGCGGAGCCGCCGGGCCTCGCCGACCATCTGGCGTTGCGAATCGGGTGGCGGCTCGTGTCCTCCGTAGGCACTCGCCTCCACCGATGTGGCCAACCGGCCCCAGGGCGCCGAGCCGCGACCCACGAGGGCGTCGAGAACGTCGGCGTAGTGCACCAGGGTCTCGGAAGGCTGACGGGGACGCCCCGCTCGCCGGCCGGCCCGCTCAGCACTGCGGGCGATCCGCTCGGTCCACGTCCGGGGACGGGTCCGGCGCCAGCGCACCAGGGCGACGGCGAGGGCGGCGGTCAGCACCACGGCGGCGGTCGGCAGGAGGGGGACGCGCTGCAGCGCCGCTCCGACATCGCCCAGCGCGGCCGCACCGGGGGCGGGATTGGCCAACGGGACCACCGCGGTGGGATCGAAGCTCTGCCACCCGTAGCCGGGGAACCACACCTGGACCCAGGCGTGGGCGTCGTCCGCGCGCACCTCGTAGAGATCGGTGACCGGGTTGTAGGACCCGGGCACGTAGCCCACGGCTTCGCGGGCCGGTATGCCGAGCGATCGCAACATGACCGCCAGCGATGTGGAGATCTGCTCGCAGAACCCGACCCGGTTGCCGAAGAGGAACTGGTCGACGGTGTCCTGGCCCGGTCGCAGAGGCGGAATGTCCGTGGAATAGCGGGTGTGCGCACCGATCCAGGCGATCAGGGACTCCACCCGGTCGTAGTTCGTCGTGTCGCCGGCCGTGATGGACTCCGCCAGCGCGTGGACCCGGGCGTAGGGGAGGGGCAGCTCGAGGGAGGCCTTCTCCACTCCGGGCGCCAGAGGGCCGCCCGAGGCGTCCCGCAGCTGGGTGGGGGTGGGCGACGAGACCACGGAGTTGACCGAGTAGATGGCGCCGCTCCCCAGCCCGATCGGGGACACGACGGTCCCGTCGTCGGAGACGAACAGCTCCGACTTGGGGAACCACACCTCACTGGCGCTCTCCGCGTGGAAGACGAGATCCGCCGTGGAGCCGACCAGATAGAAGGTCTGCAGATCCGACTGCCCGACGGGAACGTCCCCCTCGGGCACGGGCAGGACGAAGGGCGACTGCTCCCGGAGCTCATGGGAGGTGCCCGGCGCGCTCCAGCTCTCGCCGTTCCATGTGCTGAAGGTCTCGCCGACCCAGTACGACGGGCGCTCGGTGCGGACGTACATCACCAGGCTATGGCTCAACGATCCCCGTAGCGCCGTGTCCAAGGTGTTGGCGAACCCCAGGTACCCCCCGATGCGGGTGGCGCCATCGGGGCTCCCCGCCCGGGCCAGCTGGGAGGGTGATCCGGCATCGCCGGCGAGGGCCCCGGGGACGCCGACCCTGCCCCCGATCCCCGCCTCGGCCAGCAGGCTGACCCGCGCCGCCACGGTCGGGGCGGGCAGGACCAGAAAGATGGCTGCGGTCGCGGTGAGGACAGCGGCCACCGCCGATCCCACCCTCGCCACCGGGATCCGCCGGCCACCGCTCGCCGAAGTCCACATCTCGAGCAGGCCCCAGAGGCTGAAGAAGGCCCAGGCCACCACGTAGAGGCCGAAGTCGAGGTCGATGGCCTGTGCGCCACTGACCGCCATGAGGCCGGCGGATGCGGCGAGCGAGAACAGCAGGTCGCGGCGGGACGGCACGTGGAAGGAGTGCACCACCAGGACCGACACCAAGAGCACCGTCAGCGGGTCCTCGACCGAGGAGATGGCCAGGGCGGGGGCGCTCACCGCATGGACGAACCACACGGAGACGGCGATGGCCGCCACGGCGACCAGCCCCTTCACCCACCCGGGCGGGCGGGTCCGGGTGGCGTACGAGAAGACCATGCCGAGCGTGGCCAGTCCCATGGCGACGTAGGCCAGGGAGTGCGACACCTGCCCCATGGCCGCCGCGGCGTCTATCGCCACCAGGACCGACCCCAGGCAGGCCACCCGGAGTCGGACCGAGTGCTCCGGCGGACCGGGCCGGTTGGCTCGGCGGAACGCCTCCAGCGTCGTCCTCACCGGGTGCGGGCCTCACCCGCCGGTCGACCGGATCCGGCGGGCTGCGCCACCGCCCGGGCCAGGCGACGGCCGGCGCTGCGCCGATCGGCGACACCGGCGACGACCGGCCCTGATGCCTCGACCGTGGCCAGGACCACCGAGGCGCCGCCGTCGAGCAAGCGCACGACCGTGCCGAGCGCACGCTCGGCGGCCCGTTCGGCCGCGTCGGGGTCGCGTGGGAGCCGGACGGTGAGCGTGACCGGCTCGGCCGACGGCCGTTCCAGCTCGCGCACCATCAGCTCTCCGGCGTGGGCCGTCGCCCGCCAGTGGACCTGACGTCGGGAGTCGCCGGAGCGGTACGGACGCGCCCCCCTCGGCTGGCCCACATCCGACTGCACCCAGTCAGCCGCCTCGCCGGCGTCCTCGTGATCGCGCAGGGCCAGGGAGTCCGGCCTTCCCCGGCGGGGAGCGATGTGGACGGTCGCCGGCAGCGGGAGCACGATCCGGCGGGTCCACCACTGCAGGGCGAACGGCGCCGCGGAAGCGATGTCCAGGGTCACGGCGCCGCACACCCCCCGGTGCTCGGGTCGCAGCGTGATCCGGCGCTCGGGAGGGCACCTCCCCCCGACCGGGCCGATGAAGGCCTCCTCCCCGCCGGGCTCCACCGGCCGGGCGCGTAGGCGTGTCGAGGCGTCGAGATGGATCACGAGCGTTTGCCCCGCGATGCCGTCCGTCGGGGCGGTGACCATCGTGACCTTGGCGCGGGCCAGAACCACCCCCGGCCCGACGATGCCCACACAGATCGCCCCGAAGGCCAAGTCGCCGAGCGCCTGGACCCACCCCGCCCCTCCGTAGTGCGCCACCAACCACCAGATGCCGAGGACCCCGGCGGCGACGGCGATCGGCGCCAACGGACGGGTCGGTCGCACCCGCAGGCTCATGGTCTCGGCGTCGACGTCGCCTCAAGAATCTCTTGGATCACCTGGGTTGCCTGCGCGATGCTCTCTTCTCCCTCGTCCATGAGCACTCGGTGGGCCAGACAGCCGACGGCGACGGCCTGCACGTCGTCGGGGACCACGTACCCCCTCGACGACAGGATGGCGTGGGCCTGGGCACACCGGATGAGCCAGATGGAGGCGCGTGGGCTGGCCCCGAGGCGCACGCCCGGTGCGTTCCTGGTCGCCCGGCAGATCTCGACGGCGTACTGGGCGACCGACGGGGCCACGGGCACCAGCTCGGTGGCCCGCTGGGCGTCCAACCACGCCGCGGGCGTGCAGACGGCCTGCAGGCCGGCCAGCACATAGTTCCCGCCCTCGTGGAGCGCCAGATGCGCCTCGCTCCCGGCATCGGGATAGCCGACCGACGTGGCGATGGCGAAGCGGTCCAGCTGGCTCTCGACCAGGGGGAAGGTGCCCCGCTGCGACCGCGGGTTCTGGGTGGCGATCACCATGTGGGGGCTCGGCAGGGGCCACGACTCGCCGTCGACGCTGACCTGATGCTCTTCCATGGTCTCCAGCAGGGCGGACTGCGTGCGCGGCGGGGTCCGGTTCAACTCGTCGAGGAGGACCACGTGGGCGAAGACCGGTCCCTTGCGGAACTCCCAACTCCCCGTGTCGGGCGAGAACACCGAGACGCCGGTGACGTCGGAGGGGAGGAGGTCCGGGTGGCCCTGTACCCGGGTGAGCTCCACCCCGAGGGAGGTGGCCAGGGCGCGGGCCAGCACCGTCTTGCCCACTCCGGGCACGTCCTCAATGAGCAGGTGACCGCCGGAAAGGGCGGCGGCGGCGGCGGCAACCAGGGCGTCCCCCCGACCGAGCAGGACCCGGCCGAGGTTCTCCACGATGGCCCGACCCAGCGCCATGGCCGCCTCGACGCCCGCTCCGGGGCTGGCCGCCGTGTCGGAACCGCTGTCGGGGCCGGCCCACTCCATACCCTGCGAGACCGCGTCGAAGAACCGCACGGCGGCGTCGCGCTCGGCCTGGGTGGGCTCGGTGGTAAAGCTCAAGGTTCCCTCACTTCGCTCGATCGTGGCCGCTGGGTGGCGCCGTTCGGGTTGCGGTGCTGGTGACAGCCAGCTCCGCCGTTCGTCCGGTGCGTGCGCTACCACAATGGTCACCGCAGATCATCCGAGGAACTACGTGATCTCAACGCTCGCCCAACTCCTCGGCGGAGGAGCAGGTCGCGGGCGGTAAAGGGGGTCCTGACGGTGACCCGCGGTACCGGGCGCCGGCGGTACGGTAGGCGGCGTGGATCCCGTCGACGACGGCGGCTCCGGCTTCGCGCCCGGGTTCTTCACCCGCCTCGACGAAGTCGACGACGCCGCCTTCTATGCCGTGCCCCGGTTCGTGACCCACATTGACGACGCCGCCATCGTCGCCGTCGGCGATCTGTACGACGAGCTGCACATCGACGGCGACGTGCTCGATCTCATGAGCTCGTGGGTCTCGCACTTGCACACCCCGCCCCGGCACCTCCGGGTGCTCGGCATGAACGAGCCGGAGCTGAGGGCCAATGCCGCAGCCCGTGAGCGCATCGTGCACGACCTCAACGCCGATCCCTGCATCCCGCTCCCGGCCGAGAGCGTCGACGACGCCGTCTGCTGTGCGTCCGTCGACTACCTCACCCGGCCCGTGGCGGTCTTCCGCGACGTGGCGCGGGTGTTGCGTCCCGGTGGGCGGTTGGTGTGCACGTTCAGCAATCGCGTGTTCGCCACCAAGGCCATCCGCGGCTGGCTCTACGCCACCGACGAGGAGCGGTGCCGGATCGTGGGGGAGTACTTCGACCGGTCGGGGGTCTTCGGTCCGCCGATCACGGCGCGCCGCACGCCACCCGAGCACCGGGGCGACCCGCTGTACGCGGTGTGGGCCGTGCGGCGGGAGGCCGAGAACCGCCCATGACATGGTCGATCGGTCCGGGGAACGGTCTCAGTTGGTGAACGACACGAAGCGCGACGGCGGCGCCGGCAGCCTGGGCTGGGCGCCTTCTCCCCCGTCGTCGAAGAGGGTCAGACCCTCCACCACCGGCCGCCACCAGTTGGTTCGGGAGAACAGCCGGGAGCCGATCTCCTGACCGAACGGGCCGATGGCCACTCTCCGGGGCACCGGTTGATCGGCCAACTGCCAGCGGTACTCGGCGGAGATCCTCAGCCGGTGCTCCCTGTTGGGTAGGGCCGCATGGGTGGTGAGGCAGTGGAAGACCAGGACGTCGCCGGCCTCGTAGTCGGACGTCACCCACCCCCGCTCGAGCCGGTTGAGTGTCCGGTACCGCACACGGCTGGTCCGTTGGCTGCCCGGGAAGACGGCCAGCCCTCCCAGCGACACAGGAACGGCGCCGAGCGGGACCCAGGTGGTGAACATGTCCTGGACGGCCCGATAGTCCTTGTGGACCACATTGCCCGGCTGACGAGGGACCATCGACGCCGGATAGACGATCCTCGGGAACTTGAGGGGGTAGCAGAGTCCGCCGGGCCCGAGCAGCTGGCCCATCAGATCGGGGAGCGGGCCGGCGAAGGCGAGCTTGTTGAAGCCGGGGTCGGCCACGATCCGGCGGTAGCCGGGGTCGGCGAACGCGTCCCGCATCCGCACCGCCCTGACGGGAGGCGCCGGCGGCGCCGACAGAGGATCCGGCCCGTTCTCGGTCCACCCGGCCTGCTGGAGCACCCGCAGCGCGGTCCGGCCGATCTCGCCCACCACGATCGGGTCGAGCAGTTGGCGCATGAAGAGGTAGCCGTCGACCGCCAGCCGCGTCCGCAGGACGGCGGGGTCCCCCCAGGCATCGGAGGAGTCTCTCAACTCGCTCGAGCTCGCCGGCAGTCGCATGCCCGCAGTATGCGCCCGGATCGTGAGCAAACTGTGCGGCACAGATGAAGAGTGTGTGAGGGACACACCGACCGCCGGCCCCACCGAGATGAGATCCGAAACCCCCGGTAGAGTGACGGGCCATGTCTGCACCACTCATGGTCCGTGGCCTGCGCGGCGCCACCACCGTCGACACGGACAGCCCGGACCAGGTGACGGAGCGGTCCCAGGAGCTCGTCGTGGCCCTCATGGAGCGCAACGAGCTCGCGGAGGACGACATCGTCAGCATGCTCTTCACGGCGACGGCCGACGTCACCAGCATCTTTCCGGCCACCGCCATCCGGGAGATCGGCTTCGGTGCGGTGCCGCTGCTCTGCGCCGCCGAGATCGCCGTGCCGGGCGCCATGCCGCGGTGCATCCGGGTCCTGCTCCACATCCACACGACGAAGAGCAAGGACGAGATCCACCACGTCTACCTCCACGGTGCCCAAGGGCTCCGCGATGACCTCCCGATCTGACGGAGGGGCGCGCCGGCGGGCGCTCGTCGTGGGAACTGGCTTGATCGGTGGCTCCATCGCCCTCTCCCTGCGCCGACGCGGCTGGCACGTCTCGGGACTCGACGCCGACGGCGACCGGCTGGCGGAGGCCGTGCGGGCCGGCGTCATCGACCGGGCCGGGGACGACCTGGACGCCGAGATCGTCTTCGTGGCGACGCCGGCCACCACGGCGGCGGCCGAGGTGGGTCGCCTCTTGGCCACCCCGGGTCGCCGTGAGGACGCCGTGCTGACCGACGTCAGCGGGGTGAAGACCGCCATCGTCCAGGAGGCCGATCATCCACGGTTCATCGGCGGGCACCCCATGGCCGGCTCGGAGCAGATCGGGCTCAGTGGGGCCGACCCCGACCTCTTCCAGGGCGCGCTGTGGGTGCTGACGCCGACCAGCGCCACGGACCTAACCGCCTTCACCCGCCTGCAGGATGTCGTGACCGCACTGGGTGCCGATGTGCTCGTTCTGTCCCCGCCCGACCACGACCGGCTGGTGGCCGTCGTCTCCCACGTGCCCCACCTGGTGGCCGCCACGCTGATGAACGCCGCGGCGCTCGGGGCGGAGCAGGACGGCGCGCTGCTGCGGCTGGCCGCCGGGGGGTTCCGGGACATGACCCGGGTCGCCGCCGGGCATCCGGGCATCTGGCCCGACATCTGCGCCGAGAACGCCGCCCCCATCGTCCGGGCGCTGGGGGCGCTCATCGAAGAGCTCACCGCCATGCGCGACCGGGTGGCCGGCCAGGACCGGCAGTCCATCCTCGACGTCCTCCAGCGGGCCAGCCTGGCCCGGCGCAACCTGCCGGCCCGCAGCGTCCGCCCCGACTACCTCTCCGAGCTGCGCATCCCGGTGCACGACCGGCCGGGCGTCCTGGCCGAGATCACCTCCCTGGCCGCCGACGCCGGCATCAGCATCTTGAACTTCGAGATCGCCCACTCGGTCGAGGGCCCCCAGGGCATCTTGATCCTGGTGGTCGACAGGGCCGACGCCGAGCGACTGGGTCGCGCAGTGGAGACCAAGGGCTACCGCTGGCACGCCGAGAACCTGGCATGACCGCGCCGCAGATCCTGGTGGTGGCCGGCGACGTGCCGTGCCGCGGCTCGGTCCGCACGCCCGGGGAGAAGTCCATCTCGCACCGGGCCGTACTCTTCGCCGCCCTGGCCGAAGGAGCCTCGCTGATCCACGGGCTCTCCGATGGCGCCGACGTGGCGGCCTCCCTGCGCGCCGTCGAGGCGATGGGGGTCGGCGTCGAGCGATCGGCAGATGGCAGCGTGACCCTGCACGGGGGGCGGAGCCGACTTCACCAACCCCGGGCACCGCTCGACTGTGGCAATTCGGGGACCTCCATGCGGCTCCTGGCCGGCCTGGTGGCCGGGTTCGCCTGGGAGACCGAGCTGATCGGCGACGACTCCCTCTCGTCGCGGCCGATGGATCGGGTGGCCGAGCCCCTCGAGCTCATGGGGGCCACCGTGGCGGGGTCGGGGGTGGAGTGCCGGCCGCCGCTGCGCGTCAAAGGTGGGGGGCTGCGCGGCATCGACTGGACGACCAGGGTGGCCAGTGCACAGGTCAAATCGGCCATCCTGCTGGCCGGCCTCTCGGCGGAGGGCCCCACCGTGGTGCGCGAGAGGGTGACGACCCGGGCCCATACCGAGGAGATGCTGCGTGAGGCCGGGGTCGACCTGACCGTCGAGCCGTGGGGCGAGGGGAGGATCATCACGCTCCACCCGTCCCCGCTGCGTCCGGTCACGCCGCGCACGGTGCCGGGCGATCCGTCGGCCTCGGCGTTCTTCGTCGTGGCCGGGTGCGTGGTGCCCGGCAGTGCCGTCGAGGTGCAACGGGTCTACCAGGGTCCCGCTCGACTGGGCTACCTCGGCGTCCTCCAGCGGATGGGGGCGCAGGTGGCACTCCGGACCGAGAGCGACGGCACGGTCAGCATCACGGCCACCAACAGCGCTGCGACGCTCAGAGCCACGACCGTCCCCGCCGCCGAGATCCCCTCCCTCGACGAGATCCCCGCCCTTGCGGTGGCGGCGGCGGTGGCGGAGGGCACCACCGTCTTCGTCGACGTGGCCGAGCTGCGGGTCAAGGAGGTCGACCGGCAGCGGGCGGTGGCCGAGATGGTGACCGCCTTCGGGGCGAGCGCCGAGGTGCAGGGGGACACCCTGTCGATCACCGGTGTCGGGGGCGGCGGCACGCTCCGCGGGGCCCGCTTCGACAGCGGTGGCGATCACCGCATGGCCATGGCCGCCGCCATCGCCGCCCTGGCCGCCGGCTCCGGCGACCGCAGCCTCATCTCCGGGTTCGACGCGGTCGAGACCAGCTACCCGGGGTTCGCCGACGATCTGCGCCGTCTGACCGGAACCGGGCCGGCCGCCCCGCGGGGTCTCCTCATCGCCATCGACGGGCCCGCCGGAGCGGGTAAGTCCACCGTCTCGAAAGCGGTGGCAGCACGCCTGGGACTCGACCGGCTCGATACGGGAGCGATGTACCGCGCCGTTGCCGCCCTCGCACTCGTCCGGCAGATCGCGCCGGACGATCACCCCACGGTGGCCGCGCTGGCCGCCGATGCGGAGATCGAGGTGGGCCCGCGGGTGGTGATCGACGGCCTCGATGTCACCGACGTCATCCGCTCGCCCGAGGTGGGACAGGCCGTCTCCCTGGTGGCCGCCAACCCCGACGTCCGTGCCCAACTGGTGCGGCGCCAGCGGGACTGGGCGGCGGCACGCGGCGGCGGGGTGGTCGAGGGCCGCGACATCGGCAGCGTGGTCTTCCCCGACGCGCAGCTCAAGGTGTACCTCACGGCTTCACCCGAGGAGCGGGCCCGACGCCGACAGGACGAGTCCCCGGCGGGGCTGGCCCGTCGCGACCGGATCGACTCCACCCGGGCGGCGTCGCCCTTGGCCCGGGCCGACGACGCCCACCTCCTCGACACGACCGGCCGCGAGCCCCAGGATGTAGTCGAGGAGGTGTTGTCGTGGCTCTGAGCGCACCCGGACCCGACCACCGGCCGCCGTCGGCGCCCGGGCGGCACCAGGAGTTCGCCATTGAGCCCACCCGCAAGCTCCCCTACCGCGCCATGCGCATCATCTTCACCACGCTGCTCGGCCTGTGGTTCCGCCCTCGTGTGGCGGGCTCCGAGCACGTCCCGCTCAGCGGCCCGGTGATCCTGGCCCCGGTGCACCGCTCCTTCGCCGACTTCGGCTTCACGGCCTTCTGCACCAGGCGCAAGCTCTTCTTCATGGCCAAGGACAGCTTGTGGGAGAACAAGTGGCTCGGCAAGCTGCTCCTCTACGTCGGCGCCTTTCCCGTGCATCGCGAGTCGGCGGACCGCGAGGCGCTGCAGCGGGCCGAAGAGGTCCTGCGCCGCGGCCAGTGCCTGGTGCTCTTCCCCGAGGGGACCCGCCGGGAGGGCCCGGCCATCGAGAATCTCATGGAGGGTGCCGCCTTTCTCTCGGCCCGTACCGGCGCGCCCATCGTCCCCATCGGTATCGGGGGATCCGATCTGTCGATGCCCAAGGGCCGCGTCATTCCCAAGCCGTACACCATCGCGGTGGTCGTCGGCCCGGCGCTCTCCCCGCCGGCCCGCACCGGGGGCGGGCGCGTCTCGCGCTCGGCCGTCCATGCGAGCACCGAGGAGCTGGCCGGGAAGCTGCAAGCCGTCTACGACGAGGCCCGTTCCAGAACCGGGCGCTACTGACCAGGCCTCCGTGGCGATCCCCGCGAACTTCTTCGTTTCCGGCCCGAATCGGCGGGTAGAGCCTGGACAGACCCAAAGGAGGTCGGGAGTGCTGATTCTGCTGCTGCTCTTGATGGTGCTGGTTCTCGTGGGAGCGAGCTCTGCCGTCCACCTTCTGTGGATCGCCGCGGTGATCTTCGCGCTGTTCTGGCTCGTCAGTGTGGCGCTCGGACGCGGCGAGAGCGCCGGTAGCCATCGCTTCGACCGTTGGTAGGGCACGGATTGGTAGGGCGCGGATGGGTACGGCGCGGGTGGTAGGGCGCGGGCCGTTGGTCGGCTCGGGCGGACCTGGGTCCGCCCGTGTATGACCTGAACCTGACACCGCTCCTGCGCTCGAATCTGAGCCAGCGGCCCGAATCCGTACCGGCGGCGATCGAGAGCCTGGGCACGGCGTTCGGCGCAGTCGACATCGTCATCTACCTCGTCGACTTCGGCCAGCTCTTCCTCGAGCCGCTCGGCGACGACTCGGCCCACCACGAGCTGCCGCAGCGGGAGGAGGTCTCCGGCACCATGGCCGGACGCGCCTTTCTCACCCAGAGGCCGGTGACCGCGGAGCGGGCCGAGGGCACGCGCGTCTGGGTCCCCATCCGTGAGGGATCGGACCGGACGGGGGTCCTGGCCCTCACGATCCCGGACGCCGAGCCGGATCGCCTCCAGGCGTGTGAGGACCTGGGCTCCGTCGCGGGGTACATCATCGCCGTCAACGCACGGGTGAGCGACGTCTTCAATCTGCACCGGCGCCGCAAGTCCATGACGCTGGCCGCCAGCATGCAGTGGGATCTCCTCCCGCCACTCGTCTTCAGATCGCCGAGTGTCGACGTGGCCGGCCAGCTCGAGCCGGCCTACGAGGTGGGTGGGGACTGCTTCGACTACGCGATCAACTGGCCGGTGCTCGACGTGGCGATCATGGACTCCATGGGGCACGGCTTGAACTCGGCCATGCTGGCCGGCCTGGCCGTGGGCTGCTACCGCCACGATCGCCGCCACGGGCACGCCCTGTCCGACATGCATCGGGCACTTGAATCAACGATCAGGGATCGCTACGAGGGCAAGGGGTTCGTCACCGGCCAACTCGCCCAGCTCAATGTGGAGACAGGCCAGCTGCGCTGGACCAATGCGGGCCACCCGCTCCCCCTCCACATCCGGGGCGAACGAGTGATCGGCCATCTCGACTGCCGGCCGACGCTCCCCTGGGGGCTCGGGAGGGACGGGGACCACCCCACCGTGGCCGACGTCTCGCTGGAGCCGGGCGACGGCCTCTTCTTCTACACCGACGGGGCCATCGAGGGGAAGGGTGAGTTGGGTGGCGGTCTGGGGCTCGAGCGCCTCATGGACCTGGTCGGCCGGTCGGCCTCCGATCAGCTGCCCGCCGACGAGATCGTGCGCCTCGTCGACCGGGCCATCGTCGAGCACCACGACGAGAAGCTCGACGATGACGCCACCCTGCTCATGGTGCAGTGGAACGGCAGCCGGTGACCGACGCTCCGGGCGAGGGCCGCTCGGGCGGGCGACGCTGCCCGACGCACGGCCCGCCCCACAACCGGCGTTACGCCCCGCCGCGCCTGGGTAGGGGGAGAGCGTGACCATTCCTCCCGTCCCCGAACCGGTGCCCATCGAGCCCGAGCCCGTGCTACCCGACCCCGATGAGCCGGGCCGTCCTCCCGACCCGATCGACCGCGGGGCCGAGATCGACGAGGAGCTGGAGGAGACCTTCCCGGCGAGCGATCCGCCGTCGGGGTGGGCGGGCCCGCCGGTGGATGCCTAGGGCTGGACGCGCCCCTTGCGCACCCGCCACCAGGTGGTGAGCACCACCCGCCCGTAACGGAAGCCGAAGAGGTAATTCTTCCCCTTCTTGGTCGTCCCCGAGGCGCGCGGCAGCCACACCGTCGGCCGCTCGGTGATCCGCCAGCCCCGCTTCATGCACACCATGAGGAGCTCCGCCGTCTGGTACTGCGACTGCCTGAGTCGGTGGGCCACGTCGTCGAGCATGAGGGTCCGCAGGGCGCGGTAGCCGTTGGAGGTGTCGGTCAGCCTGGTACCGCCCAGGGCGCTCATGACCCACGAGAAGAGCCGGACACCGACCTTGCGGACGCGATCGGTGGTGGTGTCCTGGCCCAGGCGGCGGGAGGCGACCACGAAGTCGGCCTCGTCGTCCACCAGGGGCTGCAGCATGACCGGGATCTCGGCTGGGTCGTTCTGGCCGTCGGCGTCGAGCGTCACCACATAGGTGGACCCCAGCTCCATGCAGAGGGCGTACCCCACGCGGAGCGCGAACCCGTGGCCGAGGTTCTCGGAGAGCACGAAGGTGATGGCGCCCGAGTCCATCGACACCTGGTCCGTGCGGTCGGTGCCGCCATCGACGACGACCAGGGTCGACAGGGGCAGCCCGCAGGCTGCCTGCGGCATGGCGGCCAGGACGGCACCGATGTTGGCCTCTTCTTCGTAGGCGCAGATGAGGCCCACGACGGGGGAGAGCTTCAGATCGGGGTAGCGGTCGTCGAACGCCTGGCGCGACGCCGCGATGACCCGCCGAGCCCTCTCGGGGTCCGTGCGGGTAGCCCCCTGGCCGGCTCCGCTCACCGGCGCCATCATCGCGCCGGGGGGCGTCAGGAGACCAATAGGTCGAGCACGTCGGCGGCCGAGACCCCACGGTCGTCGGCCACGGGATCGGCCCGGAGGGTGCCGGGCCGACCGGCCAGGAAGCCCACGGTGTTCCCCACGGCCCGCAGCAGCTCGCGCAGCTCGGGCGGAGGGGGGAAGTACTCGTCCTCCGTGGTCACCGTCAGCTCGGTCACTCCACGGCGAGGGGCCAGCACGGCGATCACCTCTTCCACCAGGTGCTCCGGCGCCGACGCCCCGGCGGTGACCCCCACGGTCCCTTCCAGGTCGTCGGGGAGCTCGCTGGCGTCGTTGATCCGGAACACCCGCGGGCAGCCCGAGGCGACGGCCACCGCCTCGAGCGCGACGGTGTTCGACGAGTTGGCCGAGCCGATCACCACGATGGCATCGGACGCGCCGGCCAGGGCCTTCAGGGAAGCCTGACGGTTGGTGGTGGCGAAGCACAGGTCGCTGCGGGTGGGCATCCACATGTCGGGGTGGCGTCGCTTGGCCGACTCCATGAGCCCCCGCCACTCGTCGTGGCTCAGCGTCGTCTGGGCGAGGAGCGCCACCGGCCCGAGCTCGCCGTCCTCCTTCTCCACGGCGTCGAGATCCGACTCGTTCTCGATCAGGCGCACCGCCTCGGGAGCCACCGCCATGGTCCCCACGGCCTCTTCGTGGCCGGCATGGCCGATGTAGAGGACGGTGTAGCCCTTGGAACTGCGGACCTTGAGCTCGTGGTGGACCTTGGTGACCAGCGGGCAGACGGCATCGATCACCACCCCGCCGTGAGCCCGGGCGGCGGCCACGACCTCGGGAGCGGATCCGTGGGCGCTGAGCATCACCGGGGCTCCAGGGGGCACCTCGCCCACGTCGTCGACGAAGACGACCCCCTGCTCGCGGAAGCGGTCCACCACGATCCGGTTGTGGACGATCTCGTGGTAGCAGTAGACGGGCGGCTCGAAGACCCGGACCATCCACGCCAGGGCCTTGACGGCCTTTTCCACCCCGGCGCAGAACCCACGGGGCTCGGCGAGCAGGACGCGATCGACGTTGGACACGCCAACCACGCTACCGGCGATCCGCCGCCCATTTACCTCGTGCCCCTTCGCCCCTCGACGGGCGGGACAGCGTCACCATCTCCCGGCACTAGCCTGGGGCGATGTCCGCTCCCACGGTGACTTCGGTCACCGCGGCGTCGCCGGCTGCTCGCGCCGGCCTCGCCGTGGGCGACGAGCTGCTCTCCCTCAACGGGCTCGAGCCGCGCGACGTCATCGAATTCCAGCAGCTCACCGACACCGACGACCTCAGCGTCATGGTCAAGCGCGCCGGTCAGCTCCTCCCGCGCCTCGTCCGCATCGACAAGGAGCCCGGCGAGCCGCTGGGCATCGAGGTCTCCTCGGCCGTCTTCGACCGCATCCGCACCTGCGACAACCACTGCGCCTTCTGCTTCATCTACCAGCTGCCCAAGGGGATGCGGCGCAGTCTCTACCTCAAGGACGACGACTACCGGCTTTCGTTCTTGTACGGCAACTTCACCACCCTCACCAGATTCACCGAGCTGGACGCCGAGCGCATCCTCACCGAGCGCCTCGGGCCCCTCTTCGTCTCCATCCACAGCACCGACCCCGAGCTGCGGGCCCATATGCTGCGCAATCCCAAGGGGGCCACCAGCCTGCGCTGGCTCGAGGTCCTGCTCAACGGGGGCATCGAGGTGCACGGTCAGGTGGTCGTCTGCCCGGGTGTCAACGACGGCCCGGCGCTCGAGGACACCATGGCCGGCATTCTCGACCGGTACCCGACCCTGGCCACGGTCGGCGTCGTGCCGCTGGGCATCAGCCAGTTCTCCAACGAGGCCGCCATGCGTGCACACACGACCGCCGAGGCGTCCGGGGTGCTCGACACCGTCGGCGAGTGGCAGCGCATCTACAAGAAGACCCTGGGCCGCCGGCTGGTCTATGCCGCCGACGAGTACTACCTGCTGGCCGGGCGGCCCTTCCCCGCCACCCGGGCCTACGACGGGTTCCCCCAGCACGAGAACGGCATCGGCATGGCCCGAGCCTTCGTGGACGCCTTCACCCACCCTCAGGGATCGGGCCCGGGCGGGGTGCGCCACGGCTTCTTCGCCTCCGTCGATGCCGCGCCCGCCGAGGGCTACCGCGCCCCCGCCTGGCTCCCGGGACCACCGGGTCAGGGGCGATCGGCGGGTCAGGGCCGATCGGCGGGTCAGGGCCGATCGCCGACTCCCGCCCGGTCTCCGTACTGACCGGGGCCTACGGGGCCCGCATCCTCGCCCCGCTGGTGGCCGACCACGAACGGGACGACGTCACCGTGCACGCGATCTCCAACGACTTCTTCGGGGGCAACATCGGGGTGGCCGGACTGCTCACCGGCGAGGACCTGGCCCGCGCCCTGGCCGACGGCCCGCCGGGCACCCGCTACCTCCTGCCCGACGCCTGCCTGAACGAGGGCCGGTTCCTCGACGGCCTGACCTTGGCCGACCTGCCCCGCCCCGTCGAGGTCGTGCCGACCGACGGCCGTTCTCTGCGGGCCGCGCTCGACGGCACCTCCTTCCGATCGGCCTGCGCCGCATGAGCGCTCTGCCCATGGTCGTGGTCGCCGGCCGTCCCAACGTCGGCAAGTCGTCGTTGGTCAACCGGATCGTGGGCGAGCGGGCCGCGGTGGTCGAAGAAGAGGCGGGGGTGACGCGCGACCGCAAGGTGCTGACCGCCGAATGGGTCGGCGTCCCGTTCTCCATCATGGACACCGGAGGCTGGCTGGCCGGTGGCGACTCGCTCAGCGCCAAGGTCAGCGAGCAGGCCGAACGGGCACTGGCCGAGGCCGACGTGGTGCTCTTGGTGGTCGACGTCACCACCGGGGTGACCGACGAGGACCTGGCCGCCGCCAAGGTCATCCGCAAGGCCGGCCCGCCGGTCCGGCTGGTGGTCAACAAGGTGGACGACACCAATCGGGAGGCCGCCGCCTGGGAGTTCGTGTCCCTGGGCGTCGGTGACCCCTTCCCGGTCAGCGCCCTGCACGGGCGGGGCACCGGCGACCTCCTCGACGCGGTGGTCGACCTCCTGCCCCCTCCGCTCCCGACCGAGGAAGAGGAGGCGGATGCGGCCAAGGCGGCGCGCACCGGGCCGGGAGGCACGCCCCGGGTGGCCATCATCGGCCGACCCAACGTGGGCAAGTCGACCCTCTTCAACAAACTGCTCGGTGAGGAGCGCTCGGTCGTCCACGACATGCCGGGCACCACCCGGGACGCCATCGACACGGTGGTCGAGACGGCCGACGGACCCGTCTGCTTCATCGACACCGCCGGCCTGCGCCGGCCGGCCCGCACCGAGCGCGGCACCGAGCACCACTCCGTGCTCCGGGCCCTGCGCGCGCTCGAGCGTGCCGACATAGCCGTGCTCGTGATCGACGCCACCGTCGGCGCCTCACACCAGGATCAGCGCCTGGCCGAGCGCATCGGGGTCTCGGGTTGCCCGGCCATCGTCGTGCTCAACAAATGGGACCTGGTCCGGGTGGACGACCGGGACGACGTGTTGGCCGGGGTGGGGGACCGTCTGGCCTTCCTGGGCTCGGCCCCGGTGCTCAAGATCTCGGCCAAGTCCGGCAAGGGCGTGCATCGCATCCTGCCGGCGTTGCGCGACTCGGTGGCGGACTACCACCAGCGGGTGCCCACCGGATCGCTCAACCGGGCCCTGCAGGAGATCCAGCTGCGCCAGTCCGCCCCGCGGGCGCGCATCCGCTACATCGTCCAGGGTGCGATCGACCCGCCCACCTTCACCCTCTTCACCAACGGGCGGCTGCCCCAGACCTACATCCGCTACATCGAACGGGGACTGCGCGAGAAGTTCGAGTTCGGCGCCACCCCGATGAAGCTGCGGGTACGTATCGGCGGTAAGTAGTGGCCTGGTGCGAGGAGTGCGACACCCTCGTGGAGGACGAGGACCTCGGCGAGGAAGGGGAGTGTCCCACCTGCGGCACCATCCTGGCCGACCAGGAGCGGGGACCCGTCCCCTGGTACTTCAAGTTCATGCTGGTGGCGACCGTCATCTACCTGGGCTACCGCACCTTCCAGGGCGTGACCTGGGTCATCCATCACGTCTAGGGTGCGCCGCCCGGCGCGCTTTGGCTGCCGCCGCACCGTTGAAGACGTCGGGCCCGAAGGGGACCAGGCCCTTGGCGGCGGCAAAGCCCAGATGGCCCTCGCCGTCGGTCCCGCCGGTAGTCAGCCCGAGCAGGTCCTCGTAGCTCAACAGCGCCGCGTAGTGGTTGTAGGACCCCGCCGTGTCGGTCGTGCCCGGAGTGATGTACCGGGGATTGAGCAGGAGCGCGCCGATACGTCCTCCACCGGGCGCCGTGTCGGTGGCCCGCCCGGCGTTCCACGGGACGTGCGTGTTCGGCCCCGTGGTCTCGCCGCAGCACGACGCCGCGTAGGCGGGGCCGGACGTGTCGACGTCGGCCTCGTCGAAGGTGATCACGACCAGCGTGTCGCCGTGCCGGTAGGCGGGTGAGGTCAAGATGAGGGGCATCCAGGCCCGAAGGAATTCGTCGGCACCGACCAGACCTCCCACGTGGGTCCCGACGCTGTTCGTCCCGGCACACGTGCCGTCGTGGCCGTCGCTGCACAGGTCGGGGGTGATGAAGGCGAAGCGGGGGGTGGTCCGCTCACTGCGCAGGTCAGTCGCCAGATGCCCGGTGGGCAACGGGCTCCCGTCCAACCCCAGGGTGCCGAGGGGCACCACGTTGGCGTCGCACTCCGCCGTGTCGTCGATCACGGAGTGGAACCAGACGAAGGGGTTGTGGCGGGTGGTGTACTGGTCGGTGGCGGTGGCGAACTCCGCCGTGTCGGTGGCCCCGAGGGCCGGGTGGGCGCAGTCCGTCCCACCCGTCGGGTCGGCCACGCCGCCGTCCCGTGCCGGGTTGTCGCCCATGTCCTGGTCGTAGCCGCGCCAGGCGGCCACGTGGGTGTGGGGGTTGGGGGGGTACCGGGCGTCGAGCTGGTTGGCGATGGTCTGGACCGAAGGCGGGTAGACACAGCCCTCCCCGAGGACCTGGCCCGGGTTGGCGGCCCGATCGGGATCGGGCGTCCCCGGCTCCACATTGGCGAAGGCGAAGTCGTTGTCGGCGCAATCGGCCTGCGTGTCCTCGGTCGGCGACTGCCCCGATACCTGGGCGATGTAGTTGTCGAGGCTGTTGTGCCCGATGGCGAAGTAGTCGGCCAGGAGCTCGCCCTCACGACGCAGGGTCCCGTTCAGGTACGTGGCCGCCGAGCCGGGCCCGAACGTCGTCTCGAAGCCCTCGTTCTCCAACTCGATCACGATGATGTGCGTGATCGTCCCGGGGGAAGCGCGGCCCGCAGCACCGTGGGGACGGGCGTCGTCGTCGCGGCGGGCACCGTGGCCGCGGCGGGCACCGTGGCCCCGGCGGGCACCGTGGCGCCGAGGAGCAGGGCGCCGACGGCGAGGCCGGCGAGGGCGACCCGCGCCGGGGTGCGGCCCCAGAGTGGCGATGGCGATCGGGCGCGCCGCCGTGAGTATCCTCGGACGTGACCCGGCGACGGTGCGGGTCGCCCACCGCGGGCAGGGCCGGAGCGCACGGTATCCAGAATGACAGAGGAGGCGGCGATGCCGACAAGCAAGCCGATGCAGCTGGGCATGGTCGGGCTCGGCCGGATGGGTGCGGGCATCGTTCGCCGCCTCATGCGCGACGGCCACACCTGCGTGGTCTTCGACGTGAACCCGGAGGCCGTCAGCGCGCTGGAGAAGGAGGGGGCGACCGGGGCGACATCGATGGCCGACTTCGTCGGGAAGCTGACCCAGCCGCGGGCCGCCTGGGTGATGGTGCCCGCCGGCGAGATCACCGGCTCGACGATCGACGACCTGGCGTCCCACATGGACAGCGGCGACATCATCATTGACGGCGGGAACTCCTACTACCGCGATGACATCCGGCGCGCCGGCGCGCTGGCCGAGCGCGGCATCCACCACATCGACTGCGGGACGAGTGGCGGGGTGTGGGGGATCGATCGGGGGTTCTGCCTGATGATCGGCGGTCAGACCGACACGGTCGAGCATCTGCGACCGATCTTCGCCACCATTGCTCCGGGCCTGGGCTCCGTGGCCCGCACGCCGGGGCGAACGGGAGAGCCCGACGACGCCGAACTGGGCTTCTTGCACTGCGGCCCGAACGGGGCCGGCCATTTCGTCAAGATGGTCCACAACGGGATCGAGTACGGCATGATGGCCTCGTTCGCCGAGGGCCTCAACATCTTGCACAACGCCAACGCCGGCAAGTCGACCGCCGCGAGCGATGCCGAGACGGCTCCCTTGGAGGAGCCCGAGTTCTACCAGTACGACATCGACACCACGGAGGTGGCCGAGGTGTGGCGGCGGGGGAGCGTCGTCGAGTCCTGGCTCCTGGACCTGACCGCCACCGCACTTTTCGAGTCGCCGGATCTGGGTGGCTTCGCCGGTCGGGTATCGGACTCGGGAGAGGGCCGCTGGACCTCCATCGCCGCCATCGATGAGGGCGTGCCCGCTCCGGTGCTCACCGCCTCGCTCTACTCCCGCTTCGCCTCGAGGGGTCTCGACGACTTCGCCAACAAGGTCCTCTCGGCCATGCGCAAGGGATTCGGCGGCCACGACGAGAGACCGGGCTGACCGCTCGGGTGGGCCCCGGCGGGGGCCCGACGGGACCGCCGGGGCCAAAGTAGTGACTTTGTGCCCTATGCGCCCAGGGCCCGGTCGGTGAAACTGGTGGTGGCTAGCCAGGCGTTCTGGAGGGGAGGAGCGATGAGAGACAAGGGAGATGCGTGCGGGCGGTGGCGGGAGAGAATAAGGTCATCGGTGGCTACCGATTCAGGGTTGCGATAGTCATTGACCAGAGCGGTATCCACGGCGGGCGCTTGGCGTGAGTAAAGAGCGGCTGTCACCCAAACGAAGAGCAGGCGCAGATGACCCTCAGTGATTTCGAAAGGTACTCCCAGCTCAAACTGGGATCAGAGAGGCCCGAACCGACGATCAGCGTCGTGATCCCGGCCAAGAACGAGGCGCGTAACCTCCCCCATGTCCTCGCCGGCCTCAACTACGACCTGCACGAGGTGATCCTGGTCGACGGCGACTCGACCGACGACACGGTCGAGGTGGCCCGCCAGCTCAGGCCGGACATCATCGTGGTGCAGCAGACCCGCAAGGGGAAGGGCAACGCGCTGGCCTGCGGATTTCGAGAGGCGAGCGGTGACTTCATCGTCATGCTCGACGCCGACGGGTCGACCGATCCCGCGGAGATCCCCCGCTTCGTCAACGCCCTCAAGGAGGGGGCCGACTTCGCCAAGGGTTCCCGCTTCATGCCCGGAGCGGGCAGCAGCGACATCAGCCGGCTCCGCCAGTTCGGCAACTACTTCTTGAACAAGATCGTCAACCTCCTCTACGGCACGCGCTATACGGACCTCTGCTACGGGTACAACGCCTTCCGGCGCGAGTGCCTCTCGGCGATGGAGCTCGAGGCCAGTGAGGTGGAGGGCACCGACGTGACCTCCATGCTGTGGGGTGACGGCTTCGAGGTGGAGACGCTGATCAACGTGCGCATCGCCAAGGCCGGCCTCCGCGTGGCCGAGGTCCCGAGCTTCGAGCACAGCCGTCACTTCGGAGCCAGCAACCTCAACGCCTTCTCCGACGGTGTCCGGGTGCTCAGGACCATCCACGCCGAGCGCAAGCGCGGGGCACGCAAGGCCGCCCGCTTGGCGGAGAGCTCACGGCAAGAACAAGAAGAAGGGAGCTCCACCTTGACGGTGCTCCCTCCGCTGGCCGAGGAGTCGGCCGGCTAGTCACGATCCGCTCAGGCGACGTCGCGGTCCCTCACGACCGTCAGCCGCACCGGCCCTGACCCCTGCGGCGTCCGGGCTGCCGATCCGGCCCGGACGAGGTCCGCAACACACTCCTGGCAGAGACGGCCGTAGGCCCGGTCGGACTGCATGTGCTTGCGGTCGCGCCGTCGGACCCGGCCGACGACGCCCTTCCAACCGCAACGGTGACACACCCCGTGCCTCTGTCGGCTACTCCCGTCGTCGTGCACTCTTCCCTTTCGCCCCGAGGACCGGACCGCTGGGAACATAGCGACGGAGTGCTAGGTCGGCGGCCCGGCGAACTCAGGGAGTCCCGTGGCTTTGCGTCCCTCCCTCACGAGAGGTTTGCCCTTTCGGCTGCACGAAAACATTGACCTGATCTTCGGCCCGCGTCAAGACCCGGGCGGGATAGACCGGACCGTCAACCGAGTCGCAACCGTTGTGCCACCCGGCCGCGGCCCACCGCGGCCTGCACGCCCGAGCACTCTGCGAGAGTGGAGCGGTGTTCGTGACCAACCATGCTCTCTCCGGTGCACTGGTCGGTCGTCTGCTGCCGCGCCGCCCGGCCACGGCCTTTGTGGTGGGCCTGGGATCGCATCTGATCCTCGATGCCGTGCCCCACTGGGGCTGCGACGTCAACCGTCCGGGCGGGAACGAGAGATTTCTGGCGGCCGCCAAGCGCGATGGCGTGCTCGGGCTGGCCGCCATGGCGGTGGCCACGCTCGCCGTCGAGCGGCCGGCACGGGTGGCCACCCTCGCCGCCATGACCGGAGCCGTCTTGCTCGATATCGACAAGCCGTTCCTCTACTTCTTCGGTCTGAACCCGTTTCCGGCCTCTGTTCGGCGACTCCACAGCCGGATCCAGCGAGAGTCGCCGGAAGGGATGCCCAACGAGCTCCGGTTCGGATTCGCCTTCGCCGCCGCCGACGTGCTCGCCGCCCTGACCGCACACCGCCGATGGAGGGCCCCCGCTCACTGAGGATTCAGCTGCCGCAGCAGTTCGGGGAAACGACCGACGTCGTCGATCACGTGGTCGGGGGCCGGCCCGTCGCCCTCGAGATCCGCCGGAAGAAATTTGCCGGTCCTCACCAACACACCGGTCATCCCGACACGCTGGGCGCCCAGGACGTCGGCGTCGACGTCGTCCCCGACCATGATCGTGTGGGACGTCTCGATCCCCAGGTCCGCCGCGGCCGCCCGGAAGAAAGCAGCCGCCGGCTTGCCCACGACGGGTATCTCCACGCCGGCCGCGGCCTCAATCCCCACAATGAACGCCCCCATGTCCAGGGCCGGGCCCTGGGCCGTCTGGTACCGGGCGTTGCGGTGGAGTGCGACGGTGGGAACGCCGTCGAGAGCCAGTCGGAACACGGCGTTGAGCGCGTCGTAGCCGATATCGGGGCCGGCGCCACCGAGCAGGACCACCTCGGCCGAACCGGCGTCGGCCAGCTCCACACCTTGGAGATCCCCACTCAGGTCGCCCTGGTTGACCACGAGGCAGCGCGCCCCCCGATGGTTCTCGACCAGGTAGCGGGCGGCGCTCGTCACCGCGGTCAGGATCCGGTCTTCGTCGATGGGCATCCCGGCCCGGTCGAGCAAGGCGGCGATCTCACGTCGCGACCGTGAGGAGGTGTTGGTGACGAGGCGAAACTCGATTCCCTGTTCCGTGAGCGACTCGACGGTCTCCACCGCGCCGGTCAATGGTTCCCATGAGACGGTCAGAACCCCGTCGATGTCGAGCAGCACCCCCTCAACCATGCGTCGGACCGCCGATGGCCACCGACGCGGTGATGTCCCGGTGGTCGCTGCCGGGCCCGTCGTGGGTGAGGATCGAGGTGACGGTGAGATCGCCACCGGTGAGCACGTGGTCGATGCGGATAAAGGGGGGCAACGGGGACAGAAGCTGGTTGTAGGTAAACGCGAACGGTTGCCCCCGGGCTGCCGCCGCATCGGTCAGGCCGGTGGAGAGGATCGCCCGAAAACCGCGGTTCCCCCAGGTGGCGTTGAAATCTCCCACCATGAGCAGTGGTCGCGGGTGCGCCGCGTCGAGCTGCGTCACGATGCCGTCGAGCTCCTCGTTCCACCGGTTCCAGTCGGGGTTGACGGGCGCCGTCGTATGCACGACCCACAGGTTGATGGTCCGGGTGGGGAGCCGCAGCGTCGAGCGGACCATGTAGGCCTGCCCGTCGACATACGACACCCGTGGATGTTCGATCGGATAGCGGCTGGCGATGATGAAGCCTCTCGAGCCACAGCACGGGACCTGGAACTGGTAGGGGAGCCTGGCAAACACCCCGGCGGCGTGCAGGTGTGCATAGTCGTAGTAGTACGTCTCCTCAATGGTCAGAAGCTGGGGGTCGTAGGACTTGATCTGCTTCACATAGCCGGCCATCGAGAGGTTGTTGTCGTCGACGTTGGCGTCGAAGAGCCTCAGGGTCGGTTCGGAGCGTGCCGCCGCCGGCACGGGCGTGGAGGCCAAGACCTCGGGCGCCACATAGATCACCTGTGCGATGCAGATCAACGCCGCCGCGACCGCCAGCCACCGCCGCCTTCCGAGGGCGGCCGCGACCAGCACCAGCCACGCCGGGAGGAAGAGCACCTCAATGGCGGCGTCCAGATTGGCAAACCACCGCCATCGGTCCCACGCGATCGCCCGAGCCAGGATCACCGTGGCCAGCAGGGCCACGATCAGCCACCCCAGTGCCGTTGCCACCTGGACGGCTACCGATCGCCACCTGGACCTCGGAGCCTCCGCTAGCACGCCGCGCGGGTCACGTCTTGTTCGGTACGGGCTGTGTGGGGGTGACCCCGGACGGGCAGGCCCGTGGATCCCAGGGTGCGAGCGAGGGATTCACCGCCGAGGGGGCGGTGATCGCACCCGAGGCCGGAGAGGTCGTCGGGGTCGTGGTGGCCACCGGCGCGGTGGTGGATGTGGCCGGGGCGGCCGGGGCGTTGACGCTGAACTGGGTTCCGGTGACTACCGTCACCTTTGCGCCGTCCGCCACCCGGCTCGGGTCGTAGGACATGGTGACGGCACCGCTCATGGACCGGGCGACGGCCTCGGCGTCGGCCTCGGTGGCCGAGCTGCGCGACCCGTAGTAGACGACAGTCTCGGCCAGGTCGCCCACCGGGGAGACGTCGCCCACGCCGACCGTGTGGAAGCCGAGCGCACCCAGGGCGGCCGCCGTGGTCGCGGCCTGGTTGGCGGCTCCCGTGCCGTTCATGACCGAGACGGTGACCGACGACGGGGCGGGCAGCGGCATACCGGTCATGGTGTCGGTGGTCGCCGAGACACCGAGTACCTGGTCGACGGCTGACTGGTCCTGTGGTTCGGCCGGGAACTCCACGTCGCCGTAGGACCCTCCCTGGTAGACGTAGCTTCCACCCGATCCTTCGGGATCCGTCACGACGGCGATGGGCACGGTGAGTTGGGGTGCCGAGTTGATGTTGATCGAGTGGAAGTCGAGGATGAGGTCCACCATGTCGTGCACCCCCCACGACTGGTCGAACGTGAGATCGGCCTTCAAGGAATTGATCAGGCTGAGGTCGGTGATGGGGTTGTCCAGCCCCTTCTTGGCCGCCGCGGCGGCCAGGACACGTAGGAACTCGTGGTCCCGGTTGATACGGGCCAGGTCGCTCTGGGCCTCTTGCGGCCAGTACCGGGCGTCGGTCGTCGTCGAATCCCCCTTGTACTGGAGATGACGGGCCCGGACCACGGCGAGTGCCTGAAAGCCGTCGAGGTGCACACAGGTCGCAGCTTGGACGTTCAGCCCGGATTCGGCGTCGAAGACCGACTGCGGAAACGCCATGTTGATGCCGCCGAGGGCGTTGACAATGTTGGCGAACTGGTCGAAGTTCAGCGAGACGGCGTGCTGAATCGGTATCCCGAAGTCCTCCTCAATGGCCGCCACAAGCTGGGTCAGGCCCTGGTAGAGCCCCGCATCGATCTTGTTGGGCCCGGTGGTGCGCGCGTTGGGGATGAAAAGGTCGCGAGGGATGGAGAGCAACGCCAGCCGGTGATGGGTCGGGTCGGCATGGAGGATCATGATCACGTCGCTGTTGACCCCGTTGACGCCCTGCGAGCACAGCCCGAAAGCCGCGTTCTGCACGGTCAACGCGCACCGCGAGGTTGAGCCGACCATCAGGATGTTTTCCGTGCCGGCCTCCTGGCCGGTCGTGAGGGCGGAGTTGAGGCCCTCCACCTTGACCCGGTGGAGGTCGTGGGTGAGGTAGTAGGCGAACCCCGCACCCGCCACCACCACAATGAGCACCACCGCCAGCGCGATCAGGCCGCCCCGACGGAGCAGGCGCTGGCGGCGACTCCGTGTCGCCGACCGGCGGCGCCGACCGGCGCGTCCCCCCACCGAGCGATGCATGTCCTCGCCGAGGGCGGCCAGCCCGGCCTCGTTGGCCACCCGGGCGGAGCCCGCATCGCCGCTCCCACCCGCTCCCGCCACGTCCTCGCTCGCCGCCGGCGGCGTCTGCATCTGCTCGCCAAGCTGGCGGAGGCCCTCTTCGTTCGGCGTCGAACCGCGCCGGGCTGGAGGGGGCGACGAGCCGGACGGTAACCCACGCCCGGGATCTCCATTCATGGCGTCGGAGCGTAACAACCGGCGCCGCTCCGGCGGTGTCACTCACTTCAGCCCCTCCCGGTGCTGGTGGCGGCGGGTCTGTCCGTGCGGCGCGCCTGCCGAGCGACCGCCGATCCTGGTGGCCGCCCAACGGCCGTTGGAGAAGGATGTGACATCCCGATGGGGCGCCGGATCCGAATAGGAGATGGCGCGGCGCAGGCAACGCGTTCGGCCGGAGAAGGCAAAGGAGCGTCAGATGCTGGCAGAGATATTCGGAGTCGATGGGGTCATCGTCCTCATTGTGGTCGTCGTGCTCCTCTTTGGCGGGGCAGCCATTCCCAAGTTGGCCCGCAATCTGGGGTCGGCCAAGAACGAGTTCGAGAAGGGCCTCGATGAGGGGAAGAAGGCGGTGGTCGTCCCCAACCCCCATGCGAGCCCTCTCCCCGCTCCCACCGTGGTCGTCGAGCACGTCGCCCCCGGCGACTGAGCGAACCGGACCGAGCCGGACCAGCCGGACCGAACCGGACCAGCCGGACCGGACCGGGCGGGCTAGCGGACCCGGCCCCTACGTGGGGGGCGTGCGCAGCTTGAACGGGGCCCCGGCAGGATCGGCCACGGCGGCCAGCCGGCCGTAGGGGGTGTCCCGCACGTCGATGAGGACGGAACCACCGAGCGCCTTCACCCGCTCGACGGCCGCTCCGGCGTCGTCGACCCGCCAGTAGATCGACCAGTTGGACGCCTCGCTCTCGGGTAGGAAGGCCGAGGCGTCCATGACCCCCGCCAGCTCACCCTCGCCGTGTGGGTTCCGCATGACGGCGTAGCGGAACTCGTCGCTGTCACCGACCGTCGAGGTCTCCCAGCGGAAGACCGACCGGTAGAAGGCGAGAGCGCCGCCATGGTCGCGTGTGAGGAGCTCGAACCAGCTCGGCGCACCGGGCTCGTCCAGGACGGTGAACCCAGGGAACGTTCCTGGCTCCCAGGCACCCAGGACGGCGCCGGTCGGATCGGACAGCACCGCCTGTACTCCGAGGTCCGCGATTGGCATGGCCGGAGCGATCACCGCGGCCCCTTCCGCCTCGGCCACCTTGAGGGTCCGGGCGATGTCATCGGTTGCCAGGTAGATCTTCCAACTGTCCGTGGCCCGCATCTCGCCCATGTCGCCCATGGCGCCCGCCACCGGCACTCCCTCGCGGGTGAACATGAAGTAACCGCCGAACTCCGGGCTCGGATCCTGGGCCTCCCAACCGAAGAGTTCGCTGTAGAAACGGCGGCTCCCCTCAACGTCGGAGGTCCACAGATCGGCCCAGCACGGGGATCCGATGGGGGCAGTGTCACGGGTGGGCATGGTACGGGCTCCTTTGTGGTGATCTCGCAATTTTGTGGTGATGTCGCCGTCAAGAACTACGACGGGCCCGGGTGCCGAAAGCTATCGCGTGGTCCGAAAAAAGTCCCGAATAGGGCCTAATGGAGCGGTGGCTTCGGCCCGAGGTGGCGGGGCAGTCCGAACATGGGGAAGAGGCGATCGGGGTCCAAGACGTCCAGGAAGAGAGTCATCCCGCTGATCTTCCCCCTGGAGATCTCCAACACCTGCAGCGCCCATGGCGCGTACCCGCCCGCCGGATCGGGCCGGTACTGCCCGAAGGCCGGGCAGCCGTTGGCCACGGTCGGCACCAGGCGGGAGCCCCGGCAGGCGCTCGGTCCGGGCTCGACCATCCAACGGCCGATGTTGGCTGCTCCCTCTATCCACATGGCGAAGGGCGGCATCGACTGCACCGCATCTTCTCGCAACATCCCTACGAGGCGCTCGATGTCGTAGCGTTCGAATGCGTCCACGTAGCGCTCGAGGAGGCTGAGGTCGGCGGCGTCGAGCGTCTCGAGCTGGGCACCGGCCGGCAGCGCGCGCAGTGTGGCCCGGGCCCTTTGCAGGGCGCTGTTGATGGCGGGCACACTCGAGTCGAGGAGCTCCGCCACCTCGGCCACCTGCCAACGGAGGACCTCACAGAGGATCAGGGCGGCGCGTTGGCGAGGCGGAAGATGCTGCAGCGCAGCGACGAAGGCCAGGCGGATCGAGTCGCGGTATGCCGCGATCTCCGAGGGGTCAGATCCCTCCGGAGCCACACGGGCGTCGGGCACAGGAGTCACCCAGGTCGCCTCGGGCAGCAATGGGCCCAGCCGCGACTCGATGGGGGGCGAGGCGGGACCAAAATCCATCGGACGGGCCCGTCGCTGCACCTGACGGTGCATGTCGATGCACACATTGGTGGCGATGCGGTACAGCCAGGAGCGTACGCTGGAGCGGCCCTCGAACCCCGCGCCGCTGCGCCACGCCCGGAGCATGGTCTCTTGAACCGCATCCTCGGCCTCGAATCCCGACCCGAGCATGCGGTAGCAGTAACCCGTGAGCGCCCGGCGGAAAGGCTCCAGGTCAGATTGGGCCAACGAGGCCTCGCGCAGGCTCACTGCGACCGATAGTACCGACCCCGAGGCCTCTTGCGCATTTTGCACATTTAATCGTCTGGCAACCTCAGGTCGGATTCGACTTGGCAACATACTGACGTGGAGTCGCACGCCGGGTTGGAGCTGCGCAACCACGTCATCGTCTGTGGGCTCCAGGGAGTCGCCTTCCGCATTGTGGAGCAGTTTCACTTCAGTGGAACTCCGGTCGTCGTCGTTGACGACGAGGCCGACGCGAGCTTCGCCCGGATGCTGGCGGACTGGGGAGTGCCCCACCTGCAGAAGAACGCCTATCGCGGTGACGCCCTCGTCGAGGCGGGCTTGGCCGATGCCGTGGCCGTCGTGTGCGCCGCGGTCGAGGAGATTCACGCCTTGGAGACCGCCCTGCGCATCCGCGAGCTCCGCCCCGACGTCCGCATCGTAACCCAGCTGGCGAACCCCTCCGTCGCCCGAGCCCTCGAGAGGGTCTCGGGGAAGGGCAGCGTCCTCGATGTGGCCGCGCTTGCCGGACCCTCCTTCGTCGAGATATGTCGGCGCCGCAACTCACACAGCATCGAACTGGGGGGTGTGCATTTCGCCGTGGTCCAGTTGGACGTGGAGGTGTCCGAGGGCGCCCACAACCCGACCTTTCGGGGACATTTCGGCAACCTGGCCCCGGTGGCGATCATGCCGCGCGACGGGGGCGAGATGGTCCAGTGTCCCGGCCGCGACCACCCGGTGGAGCCGGGGGACCGGGTGGCCGTGCTCGGAAGCGAGGATGAGCTGCAGCTCGCCGGGATCGACGCGCAACCGAATCGGCGGTCGCCGCTTCGGACGATCGCGCTGACGAGACGGCTCAAGCGACGGACTTCGGCCGCATTGGAGGAGGGAAACAAGGGGTTGACGTTCGTCGTCGCTGCCCTCTTCACCCTCCTCGTCCTTGCCGCCATCATCCTCCGGTTCACCTATCGGCTCCCCGGTGCTCGGGGACACATGGGATTCCTCACCGCGGTGTACTTCACCATCGAGACCGTGTCCACCACGGGCTACGGCGACTACAGCTTTGCCGCCCAGAGTCCGCTGATGCGGGTCTTCGCCATCGCCCTCATCGTCCTCGGCGTGGCCCTGGTGTCCACCTCATTCGCCCTCTTCACCAACATCCTGGTCAGTCGACGGATTGAGCGCTCCCTCGGCCGTCGTCAGGTCCACGGGATGGCGGACCATGTGGTCGTGATCGGTCTCGGGTCGGTGGGCATCTCCGTCGTGCAGGGGCTGATCGCCGAGGGGCAGCGCGTCGTCGTCATCGAGCGCGACGGCAACAACCGTTACCTCGGCGAGGCACGCGCGCTCGGGGTGCCCGTGATCATCGCCGACGCCACGCAGCTGCAGACGCACCGAATGGTCAACCTCCAGGACGCCTCGGCGGTGGCCGTCCTCACGAGCGCCGACCTGACCAACATCGAGACGGGCCTGTCCATCCGGGAGTCACTCGGTGAACGTTGGGAGGAGGTTCCCGTTGCCTTGCGGGTCTTCGATCGCGACCTGGCCCGCCTCATGGAGAAGAGCTTCGGATTCCGCCATGTCCGATCGACCTCGGCCCTCGCCGCCCCCTGGTTCGTCGGGGCGGCTCTCGGGCTGGACGTCCTCAGCACCTTCTACGTCGACCAGCAGCCCTTCCTCGTCGGCCGGGTCACCGTCGCTCCACAGGGTGGCCTGCAGGGCTTGGCCATGGCCGACCTCTCGGCGCGCACCCGCGTGATCGCTCTCAGCCGCGCCGCGGACGGGGGCCAGCTTGAGCACCCCCCGCGCCGGGGCACTCGCTTCGCCGGCGGGGACGAGGCCTACCTCCTCGGACCCTACGAAGAGCTCCTGAGCGTCTTGCGGCGCGATCAGACGATGACGCAGTAGCGCGAGACCGGCGCGATCCACATTCGGCGCGGGACAACTGTGAGATGGTGGGACATGAGTAGCGCCTACGGCGAAGGGTCACCCGAGGCGTCGGACGACATGACGAGGGTCATCGCATGCCACCTGGCGTTCCAGGTCGTCGAGCCGGCCGAGGTCGCCATCCAGGTTGTCGCCGCGGGTCGGGCCGGTGAGGTCCTGGACGAGCGGTTCGAGGTGACGACGGATGGCTCGCGGCCGCTGTCGCTGATGGAGTTCCGCACGGACCAGGGTGAACGGCTCCACGTCGTCCTCTCGCGCCCCGGGCTTCTCGTCGTCGACTATCGAGCCGAGCTGCGCGTCCGACCGCTCCCTCCAGCGTCGGCGACCGGTGCCGGGCAGGCCTTCGGCTACGAGCGGGAGCTGCATCTCCGCCCGAGCCGGTACTGTCCGAGCGACCACCTCGTCGGCTTCGCCGTCGCCGAATTCGGAACGGACACCGATGTCGTCCGCCGGACGGCGGCGATCACGGAGTGGATCAGGCACCGGATCAACTACGTGCCCGGATCGAGTGACGTGCACGACTCGGCCGAGCACACCCTCTTGACGGGCATGGGGACGTGCCGCGACTTCGCCCATCTCGGCATTGCCCTGTGCCGGGCCACCGGGATCCCGGCTCGGTTCACTGCCGTCTACGCGCCGGGGCTGTATCCGATGGACTTTCATGCCGTGTTCGAGACGTTGCAGGACGGACGGTGGTCCGTCCACGATCCGACGGGTCTCGCCCCCCGGTCCTCGCTCGTTCGCATCGTCACCGGCCGGGACGCGGCGGATACCGCCTTTTCCTCCATCAACAGCGGGGTGGCCACCCTCGAAGACGTCGAGGTGACGGCAACCGTGGGCTCGGTACTCCCACGGGACAACCTCACCGACACGGTGGAGCTCCCCTGACCGTCCACTCCGCACGGGTCGATGGTCAACAGCCACGATGCAGTGGAAGACTGGCGGCATTCGATCAGAACGAGGTCGTCATGGAAAGTCTCCGCCGTCACCGGGTCGCACTGTTCAACCTGGCCGCACTGCTCGTACCCCTGGGGCTCGCCGCCGCGCTGGTTCCCTTCCGGGCGACTTTTGCCAGCGCTGCGTCGGCGCTCGTGCTCATCGCCGCAGTGGTCGGCATCGCCGTGTTCGGCAACAGGACGGCCGGCTACCTCGCCGCGGTCTCCGCCGCACTGTGGTTCGACTTCTTTCTCACCAAACCCTACGAGAGGCTGGCGATCACCCAACGCCCGGACATAGAGACCGCGGTATGCCTCTTCGTCGTCGGGATCGTCGTGACCGAGTTGGCCGCCCGCCGTCGCCACCATCAGCAAGTGGCAGTCGAGGAGTCGGACTACCTCGGGCGGATTTACGGTGTTTCGGAGCTCGCGACCTCCGGGGTCCCCGCCAATGAGGTCATCGAGCGGGTGCGGGTGGAGCTGATCGACCTGCTCCATCTTCGAGGTTGCCGCTATGAGTCGGGACCGTCGCCTCGCCCCGCTGTGCGGATCGAACACGAAGGGCACGTCATCGTCGCCGGGGGCGTGTGGGACGTTCCCCAGTTGGGGCTGCCCGGCCCCGAGCTCGAACTAGTGGTCCAGCGGGGGGATCAGACCCTGGGCCGCTTTGTGCTCACGCCGACCCCGGGCCATCCGGTGTCGTTTCAACGTCGAGTCGTCGCCGTCACCCTGGCCGACCAGGTCGGTGCCGTGCTACCCCAGCTTCGCCTGGTCTGACCCCGCGGCAACCTAGGCGGTGGCGAGCAGTGACGCCACGAACAGCACGTAGCCCCCGATGATCAGCCAACCCGAGGCGCGGCTCAGCCCCCGCCCGGCGTAGGCGAGCGCGAGCGTCAGAACCGTGAGCCCCACATACCAACCGGCGATCACGTACCCGGAGCCCGACGGCCGGGCCAGTCCGATGACCGTTGCGGGAATGAGCAGTCCGGCCACCACGTTTATGGTGTTGGAGTTGAGAGCAGTGCTCAGTGCGGCGGCCCCTCGCCCTCTCCTGGCCAGGTAGACGGCAGCCACCGCGTTGGGCAGGCTCGTCACGGCGGCCAGTACGAGGCCACCGATCACGATTTCAGCTATCCCGAACCGCTGACCGAGCGATGACGCGCCACGCTCCATGCCGACGCTGGCCACCACGACCACCACCAACGCGCCTGCCGCGGTGAGCACGTCCCCTCGCGTCCCGCGCCGCGGATGGATCGCCACCTCCAACTCGATCTCCTCTTCGGCGATGGCCAGGCGTAGCCACGACATCCATCGGCGCGGGGTGTGAAGCTGCTGCAGGATCCGGCGAGGGGCTGCGAGAAGTGCCAAGTAGGAGATCAGGACCGCGAGGGACACGGCGAGCGCCAGGTCGGGAGAGAGGACACCGGCCACGCACAGGAAGCAGACGACCGAGACCGTGACGGCAATCGCTCCTCCCAGCAGCACGACCCTGCGATGGAGGCCGATCCGCCCCGCAACCACCGCGCCCAATCCGAGGAGGGCAGCCAGGTTGAAGACGTTCGAGCCGATAACGACTCCGGCACCGATGGTCTGCTGGTGATGCGAGAGGGCCGTGACCGACGCGGTGATCTCGGGCGCATCGGCGGCCAGGGCGGCGACCATCCCCAGCAGCGCCTCGGAGAGTCCCAACCGCCCTCCGACCCGCTCGAGCCGGACCACCAGCACCCAGCTCGTGGCCAGGCTGGCGGCGGCTCCGAGCACGAATGCTGCAATGGAGAGTCCGACTGGCATGAATTTGCCCAAGAGGCTAGTGCGTGCACGGACCGGCCCGACGCTCGTACCCGGATCCCTGTGTCGGGTGATTGATCCAACTTTGGCAGTGAGACTACTATTTGTTCTCGATATGCCGATCGAAAGGCCCGAGGGCTGGGTGCCGAGGGATGTCGCGGAGGCTCAGGCGTATATCAACGAGTACGTGCGGGTTGGAGGGGGCGATCGATCCACGCTCGCCCTGTGCCGGCAGATCCTGCAGACCAAGGACACCGTATTCACAGGCAAATCGGCCGGGTAGCGGACGACCTTCGAGCACCTTCGCTCTGCCCTTACCGAGCGAGCGAACGGACTACCACCCGGTTGCGGCGATGATCGAGCCGCTGAGGTGCACACCAGCCTCGCCCCCTTCGTAGGGCGCGTCTCCGAACGTGAAGACAGATCCATTCGCTGATGCCACCCAGTAGCCGCCGCCATCTGAGGTCGTGAAAATGGCTGTCGCCGGGTCAGCCCCGGTGACGGCGCCGACCGGTCCACCGAGATCGGCGGCATCGCCGTAGGCGTAGACCGTACCGTTCGCCAAAAGGATCCAGTAACCACCGCCGTCGGTGGTGCGCACCGCCGAGGTGACAGGAGACCCTTGCGGTCCGGGTGCTCCAAAGTACGGAGCGTCTCCGAAGGTATAGACGCGTCCGGTCGCGGTGACGAGCCAATAGCCATTTCCAGTGGAATCGGGCATGACGGCGACGGCCGCGCCCGAACAGCCTCCGATGCCGGGACATGATCCCTCGAACTTGGCATCCCCAAAGGTGAACACCCCACCGTCAGAGGCGACCATGAAGTAACCGCCGCCGCCGGCTGACGGGACCATGCCCACGATCGGGGCGTTCAATCTTTTCGGGCTCGACGACCCGGCCGGGGCAAAGCCAAGTCCGGGGATGGAGCCGTAGTAGGCGGCATTGCCGAAAGTAAAAATTCCCCCGTCCGAAGCCACCAGCCAGTAGCCCGCATCATTTGCGGTGGGGGTAATTCCCACAACTGGTCTCTGCAGCACCAATGAGCCTGTCGACCCATAGAACTGTGCCGATCCGAAACTGAATATCCCGCCGTCCGAGCCCGCCAGCCAGTAGCCGTGACTGCTGGTGCTCGGAGAGGTAATCACCGGAGGTGGAGTCGGAGTCGGTGTGGATGATGGAGCGGCGCTGGTTACGTAGAACGGCTGGTTGTTGTCGCCGTCCGTGTTGCCGTCATAGCCCACGGCCGTGCAGGCCGTGGAACTCGTGCAGCTGATACTGCTGAGGTCCTCGCCGCCGAGCGGGAACCCGCTGATCGTCGTCGGTGAACCCCATACGCCGTCGGTTTCGGTCACATAACCGGAGCCGAGAGCGGTGCAGTCGCTCGCATCCACGCAACTCACACTGGTCATGTCGATACCGGGCAGCCCAAAGGAGCTCCATGCTCCGTCGTTCAGGGTGCTGTAGTCGTTATTGCCAACCGCCGTGCAGCTGCCGGCCGTGGGACAGTCGATGGCGACCAAGTCGGGGCTCGCCGCCAGTAATTGGGGCTGGCCCCACACGCCGGACGATTCCTCGACGACGTACGGCGTGCCCCCGCTGTCGGTGCCCAGGGCATAACAGACGTTGATGGTGGGGCAGCTCACGCTGGTCAGGTTCGACGAAGTTGTATTTGGCGGAGGCGCGAGCACGGTGTCCGGACCCCACACTCCGTCTGTTTCGATGGCTGCGGCGGCGGTACTCGGACCGGTGTCCTCGACATAGCCGATCGTGCCAACCGCCACGCAATAGCCCAGGGCGGGGCAGCTGACATCGTCCATGTCACTGCCATCCCCGACTGTGCCCGAGAACGTGGTGACCGGACCCCACACCCCACTCGTTTCGGTGGCATACGTCGGTTCGTGCGCTCCCGCTCCATGGTCCTCCCCGCTGTCCCCGACGGCCGTGCAGTCTCCGGGGGCATCGCAACTAACGGAGATCAACCTCGATTCGGTGAGACTTCCCCCACCTGGAAAGAGGAAGAGGTCACCCCAAATCCCATTTGATTCGGTGACGGCGATGGGCGTCGGGCCGCTCGTCGACGTTTCGTTCGTTACACCCACCGCTGTGCAGTCCGTGGGATCGGCACAACTCACGCCTGTGAACTGGCCACCGTTAGGAGTCGGGATTTGGGTAGGTGTACTCCACGAGACCGTTGCCGCAGCGACCACGCTCGGGGAGACAAACAGCGCAGCGGAGGCCACGATGACGATCACCCCTCCGAGCGGCACGAACGCCCTCACCATCCTGCGCCGTCGTGTCTCCTGCGTCGTTGGCATCCGTCGATCGCTTAGCCCTAACCGTCGCATGGTATGTGGCCCCCCACCGGATGTCCCCATCTTCATAGCCAACTGTAGTTGTTGCCCATGGTCGGGATCACTAAGGTCCAAAGTCCCAAATGAAGGTCAGTCGAGTTGGAGCGGGCGGCCACTACGTACTCAGGGGAGCCATGATCGCGGTTGCCGATCGCCATGGTGACCGACTGGGGGTAAGTTCCATTGCTACGAACATACGTTCGATGTTGGCTCTTCGCAAGTCTCCTGGGGTTTCCCTTATTCCAGAGTTCCTGGCGTTCACTCCCTCCAGGGACCACATCTGGCCTCGGCTACGATGACCATGTCATTTCGAAATCGAATCCGCGTTGCTACTGCGGTAGCGACGTGAAATCGGTGGGTGGGGTAGGGGAGTAGCGGAACACTCTCTGACCTGGGAGACGGCAAGCGGGCTGTGGCGCAGCTTGGTTAGCGCGCTTGACTGGGGGTCAAGAGGTCCCGGGTTCAAATCCCGGCAGCCCGACGTAAAGGTGCAATTCAGCGGCTGTGCCTCAATCGTGACAGAGCGCACACAATCTTCGAGGGAGCTAAGTGCGGAGCTATCGAGGCAATCGAGAGGGCACTCGAGTACGGGAGCCTCTCGGTGTCACAGGGTTGCACGCTTACGTCAGGCGATAAATCCAGGTCCATACCTTGCGATTGATCCCAGTCCAAGCACCCACTGAAAGAGGAGTCCATGAGCCGACCAGGACTTGTCGATCAACACGATCATTTACTATACAAGAGCTTGTGGCGACGGCTCCTTTTGCGGAATGAGGGGCTCCGCCGATCTGGGTGTTTTCTTGGTTCCGACTAGGCGAGGCTAGGCCCATGAGGGCCCTAGGGCTGCCGAGAACGATGACTGCTCAGCGGGCCATGCCCACCACGTCATCAGTCCCGGTCCCTCCCAAGCTCCCGAAGAACGGGGCGTCGCCATAGGAGAAGACACCACCATCGGACGCGGTGAACCAGTACCCCTGACCGTCGGGGGTCGGGGTCATGCCGACGATGGGACTCTTGAGACGTATGTTCCCCGTGGAGCCAAAGAACGGCGCATCGCCGAAGGTGAAGATGCCTCCGTCAGAGGCCACCAGCCAATACCCCTTTCCATCGGGTGTGGTCGCCATGCCCACAATGGGCTTGTTCAGATGGATGGCGCCGGTCGAGCCGTAGAAGGCGGCATCGCCGAAGGTGAAGATGCCTCCGTCAGAGGCCACCAGCCAATACCCCTTTCCATCGGGTGTGGTCGCCATGCCCACAATGGGCTTGTTCAGATGGATGGCGCCGGTCGAGCCGTAGAACTGGGCGTCGCCGAAGGAGAAGATGCCGCCGTCGGTGGCTACCAGCCAGTACCCCTTTCCATCGGGTGTGGCCGCCATCCCCACAATGGGCTTGTTCAGATGGATGGCGCCCGTCGAGCCGTAGAACTGGGCGTCGCCGAAGGAGAAGATGCCGCCGTCGGTGGCTACCATCCAATAGCCATCGCGGTCAGCCGTCGGCGTGATGGCGACCACCGGCCGGTTGAGATGCAGGTTGCCAGTCGATCCGTAGAACTGCGCTGAACCGAAGGTGAAGATCCCCCCGTCAGACCCCACCAGCCAGTAGCCGTCGTTGGCGGCTGGGACCACCGGAGGAGTTCCGCCGCTGCCACCTGTGTTGAAGGTGGCCGAGGTGGCCGCGCTGTACGCGGGCGTGCTCGAGGCCGTCAGCGTGTAGCCGGTACCAGCCGTGTTGATGGAGAGACCCGAGAAGGTGGCGATGCCCGAGGCCACCGTGACGGCCGAGCCGCCACTGAGCGTCCCACCGGCAGGGTTGGTCCCGATGGCCAGGCTCACCTGGGTGGTGTTGTCAAAGGTCTCGATGTCGCCGTTGGCGTCCTCGACCGCCACCTTCACCGCCGGGGTGATGACCGCACCGGCGACCGTGTTGGAGGGGCCCTGGACGAAGGCCAGCTTGGCTGCGGGCTTCTGGTTCACCGTGAGCGCGTAGAGGTTGCCCGCCATGTCGCCTTCGTACAGCGTGCCGTCGGCGATGGACGGAGGACCCCAGAATGTGCCTGTGCCAGCGTAGGTGAACAGTGACGCTCCGGTCGCCGCTGAGAGGACCGCGATGTTGTTGCCTTCGCCCACGGCGACGACGCCGCCGGACGCGCTGGTCACTCCGCCGAGCACGTAGCCGCCGTCTGTGAAGCAGTGCTGCCAGATGAAGGCGCCCGTCGATGGATTCAAGGCATTCAGGGAACCCGAACAGCTGTTCGTGGCATCACCGCCGACGTACAGCGTCGTGCCATCGAACGCCGCGGAGGCAACGTCACCCTGTCCAGTCGTTGGATCGCCGCCGCCAATCGCGATCTGGGTGCTCCAGACCGGTCCGGACGGGAGCGCGCCGCGCTCGAACGCGTAGAAGATGCCGTTCTTATTGATCACGCCGACCAGAGGCTCCGATTGCCCTCCGATGACGCCGTTGAACAGCGTCGGCGTGGCGCCGAAGTCGCTGTCGTCTGACTGCTGTGCCGGGGGCACCGCCCACGAGCCCACCAGGCTCAGGTCCGAAGCGTTCACCTCGACCACTGCCGCGGCGAGGGGTTCGCTGGTGCAGCCGCCGGGGGGGGGTTTGCTGCCGGTGCCGAAGTAGATGGTGCCGGCGGCTGCGTCAACCGTCGGCGAGCTCCATACGCCGCCGCCCGTGCATCCATTGGGAACAACGTCAAAGGTGTTCTGCAGCGCACCGGTGACCCGGTTGAGCTGAAGGAGTTGACCCTGGATCTCCGGACAGCTGCTGCCGGAGTCAGTGCCTCCACCGAACGAAGCGACACCGATATAGACACTGTTGCCGAACACGGCCGGCGACGACCATACGAAATACTCCGAGTTCGGTCCGACCGCGTACGACCAGAGCACCGCGCCGGTCGCTGCGTTCAACGCGTACATCTTCGCGTCGCCGCCGCCGACATAGAGGACCGACGTCGCCGTCCCGACCGGAACGTCCGTCGTGACCGTCGCCGTGCTCGCGACGCCTGCTTCAGAGGGGTCGGTGCAGCCCGAAGAGGTATCAGTTCCCAAGTTCTGCTGCCACACGAGGTTCCCCGACGTCGTGGTCGCTCGCTCGTAGCCGTCGAATGATCCCCAGTAGACCAATCCGTTCGACACGATCGGTTGGGAGAACACGCCGTGGGACGGCCCGGCATCAGACGTCTGCCAGGCAAGTCCCAGATTCGGGACGGACGTCGGATTGAACCCGCTTTCACTCGAGGCAAAGCCGCTGTGGTCATTGCCCCCCAAGTACGTCGTCCAGTCCGACGACGCAGTGACGTTGAAGGCGGCCGAGGTGGCCGCGGCATACGTGGGCGTGCTCGAGGCCGTCAGCGTGTAGCCGGTACCAGCCGTGTTGATGGAGAGACCCGAGAAGGTGGCGATGCCCGAGGCCACCGTGACGGCCGAGCCGCCACTGAGCGTCCCACCGGCAGGGTTGGTCCCGATGGCCAGGCTCACCTTGGTGGTGTTGTCAGAGGTCTCGACGTTGCCGTTGGCGTCCTCGACCGCCACCGTCACCGCCGGGGTGATGACCGCACCGGCGCCGGCGTTGGAGGGGCCCTGGACGAAGCCCAGCTTGGCAGGTGGGCCGGCAGCGGCAGCGGGCGACACGATGCTGAGCATGGCCGCGGCGAGGATGAGGGCGGTGCCGAGTGAAACGTAGTGAGGTCGGTTCATGGTGGGCCTGCTGTCCCGACCCCGACGACCACAACAGTCAGAATCTTCATTGGTTTCTTCACTGCGTTCCCCTATTCACGAGGGCGCGATAACCCGGCGAAGGGGCCGACTTGACTGTTCACTACAAGAATGGGCGAGCCAAATCACCGTTGGGGCAACGTATTCTCAACGGTTGCCCAACTAGACATGTCAGACGCAACCCTCGCCTATAGCTCCGACGACCACCCCAGCTGGAACCGCGGGTCGTCAGTCCAATGCGGCCAGTGACCAAGCTGCCGTCAAGCAAGACGTATCCTCAATACAGGCGTACACGGCGGATCAGCAAAAACTCCAAGGTGCCATCAATCAGGCGCAGGGACAAGGGTCCGCGGGACAGGTCGTAGCAAATAACGATGAATTCCAGTTGAACATCATTCTCGGTTTGCTGAAAGTGGCACAAGCCAAGTCCCAACAAGACGCTGCGTACTTGGCCAGCGCTTCCTAGTTGATCGGCCCGTCAGGCACTCCCCAGGCGAATCCACAACTGCCAAATCTGCAGCCGAAGGAGCCAGGCGTCGATGAGTTCGTTATCCTACTGGGTGGAGCACAGCAAACGGCCCAGAGCGGGGGCCAGGCTCGGGCGTACATCACATTGCAGATCCTCCTCGTGGCGGCAGATCAGACGACCACTTGGTGGGCAGAATCTTACGAGCTCCCTGGCGCCGCCGACTCCTTGGCCGAACTCCGGGAGCTTTTGGATCAGGCCATTCTCGACATTTCGAGTGAAGTGGGAGAGTCGATCGTGGTTGTCTCCGAACGCCTGGCAATAGACGCAGAAGAGCCTCTTGAAGTTGCCGATAGCCTGGATCGGGCCAGCGAAGCACCCGTTCCGGGTCCTTCGGACCAGCTCGTCGGGTATTGGTTTCGGTCTAGCCCAATGGAGATCACGTCCGCGATCCTGTGCGATTTTGCACAGGTCCGTGAGAACTTGCTCTTCGTTGCGTCGGGGGGAATCACCAGGATCTTCCATCCGGAGGGCGCTCCTTGGCCCCAGCCGATGAATCTCTATCTCGCTTTGGCCATCGTGGTTGGGCCGGATCAGATAGTCCATGAGATAAGGGTGAAGCTAAATCAGCAATCGACTGAGGAGCTCATGTGCCAGGCCGTCGGGGCGCTTCAACCAACGGGGTCGGTGGACTCGAAAAGGGTGAGGCCGCGACGTTTTCGATCGTCATTCCATTTGACCCCGGTTCCGCTGCCTGGGCTTGGGGCGTACGACATCCACGTTTCGGCAAACGGTCTCGCGTCTCGGATTCTGACGGTGTATGTCAAGAAGGCGCCCCCAGGGGTAAACTGCCAACGGATCCAAGAGCTACCTCGTCAACCACCAACTCCCAATCGCCAGCAGAGAAGTCATCCAAACCAGGGCATTTGAGCCGCGCTTAACTTGTTCCACTTCGGTGACGTTCGACCTGGTCGGATGGCCAGTTGAACAACGCTTACGGTCCGATACCTGGGGGTCAAGAGGTCCCGGGTTCAAATCCCGGCAGCCCGACTAGCTGTGGTTGACCCAGTTGGGTGGACCACGCGTACGAGAATCCGACCTGGGTGCTCGTGACATGGGGGCGAGAGTGGCTGCCCCTAATACGCAAGCACCACACCCTGAGCGCTGCTCAGTCCTCCATCTGTGTTCCAAGAGGCCGTGAGAGGAAGCCGGCGTGCCTCGACGTCTGTCAGGCCCCGAGCCTGAGTGACCCCAAACAGCTTCTGACGCGACGAAGGAAGGGCCGGAGCCCTTCCTTCGTCAACACCCCCACTGAGGTTGAGTATTACAGCCGGAGTGCCATCAGGTGACCTCCCGGTAGCGACGGAGCGCCGCGAGGCGTATTGTCGTGGGGTGCCTCAACCGGGCGACATTCTCGACACGTTCTTCATCGCACCGGACTGCTGCTTCCGGATTGTCTGGTCGGGCGAGCTACGAGCCAGCCACTGCGAGCAGCCTGCGGTCTGGAAAGGCCTCTTCACCGTCAAGGACAGGACGTACATGGTTTGGGCTTGTGAGGAGCACGGTGGAGACCTGGAGGAGGTAAGGCGCGTTCCTTAGCCGTCGCGCGACGGAGCGGGCCATACCCAAGCAACGATTCCCTGGGCGGCACTCAGTGCCATCGCATCGCTGCGGGTATATCTCGAGGCAACCCGGCGAAGGAGTGACGCGAACCGCCCCCAAGACCGTAGAGAAGAGTCCGGGGGCAGTTCGGTCACCACCCTCCGAGGGGATAGTCCCAGCGGCATGTCGGCAAGGGGAGCGCCGAAGCGCTCCCCTTCCGACCCCCGACCAGGTCACCAAATCCCCGACAGGGTGGTCCTTTAACAGAGGGAGAGACCTCAGGGCGAATACATGCATCTGGGGCTACCCCGCCAACAATCCGCTTTGCGCCCACCAGCACCGCTGCGTGCGGCTCACAGCTCCACGCGTGTTTCCAGCCAGCGGCCTACCAGTAGCGCCCTCTCCACTCCACGGGAGCCATACGGTGCCGCGCCTGGCCTGAAGGGCTCTCCTACATGAACCGCTAGCACCGGCCCTCCCGGGCGAAGATTCCCTGCGCCACGGTGCACACGATCCCGAGCTGGTCGACGCCGCAGTAGATCGTACAAATGGCCATTGGGAGGGTAGACGGTCGTCGCACGTCCTCCGATCGGATTGGAGTCACGAATCGGTTGCGGTCCGGTTGCCCCTTGTCGTTTTGGCGAGTTTTGCCGATGAGGGAAGCGCTGCGATGACTACCCTCACGCCATGCCCGACGCGCTCCCCGGCCTTGTCATCTGCCGTGTCTGCCTTCGCGCCGGCCCCAGCGTCGTTGAACTGTTCGCCTTCAATGATGAGGTCGAGGCCGAGGCGTTGAAAACTGGGTGGGCATTCCGCAATGGATGGATATGTCCGGAGTGCCTCGACGAGGAGCCATAACAGGCTCCGAGGCGCCGTCGGCGCCTCGGAGCGTCAACGGATTTCCGCAACGTGTCCCTGCAATAGACCGCCCGGGGAGGCCACAAAGCGGGGAGCGGGAATCGTGGCCTGACCTGCCCGAGGCCCAGGACGCATCGCTGTTGACGGGGTCCTCATGAAACTCCCGAACCTCACGAACGCGTCCGTCCTCAATGTGGAAGACAAGCACCGAATTCCGGTCGAGATCCTTGCCCTCCCGTTGAGCTTGGGCACGATGGAGCCCGGTCGTGTGCTGATCACCTCCGACCACGTCCTGCACAGCGATTTTGAAGGTGCCACCTGAGAGGGACATCGTGTCGCCGAAAAATCCGAAAATGGCATCACGGCCTTGCTTCGTCCCCGAGAGGGATCCGTTCCCGGGTACAAACCAGTGGCATCTTCCGCGAAAAGGTCGGTCAATGCCGCCATGTCCCCGGCGCTAAATGCCTCATAGCCTCGGCGCACCAAATCTGCGTTCTCTTTTGCTCCCATCTTCCGCCCCTTTCGTTGTTTGCCGTCACCCAATGAACCAACATCACCCCTCCCAAGGTGCAACAATCCGTTGCCACAGTCCATGGGGAACGACCGGTCGGCACGCTTCGGGGCTGGCCCGCAAGACCTGAGCCATGCATGACGACCCACTTTCCGCTCGCGTTTTACCAGGCGGCCGGTTGGACAACGCCCCGGAAAGGAATAACAATTCTGAGGCGTAGCCCCATGAGGTCAAAGCGAGAACCGGGGCAACAGGGGAACGATCGTGGAGAAGGAATCGTGAGGAAGATCACCGGACTGGCGGGTTCGCTTGCGCTGCTGGTCGCAATTGCTGGTGCGGTTCCCGCTGGCGCAGTTTCGAAAGCCCAGTTGAGAGCGAAGACCCTGTCGTTGTCCAACTTCCCAACGGGCTGGTCAGTGGACAACTCGACCAGCGGCGGAGCGGTGACCCGACCTGCATGTCTCCAGGGATTCAATTCGTCGTTCAAGCACGAAGTGAAGGTGACGGCGGCTTATACGGACGGCAACGTACCTTCCCTCCAGGAGACGCTCGAGTCAGGCCCGGGAATCGCCGCCCGTTACGCAGCGTTCAAGCGAAAGTTGGATGGCTGCAAGGAGATCAATCTCACGTCTGGCGGTCAGACCATCAGCGGGACGATTGGGGCGATGTCCTTCCCGCCGGTTGGATCTCGCTCCGGCGCGTGGGCCATGTCATTGACCACTCAAGGCGTCACTGTCGGGGTGGACCTGGTTCTGTTCCAAGCAGGGTCGATTATTGGCGACGTGGTCTACGAAGACCTCGGCACTCCCGCCACCGACGAGTTGCAAGCGTTCGTGACCGAGGCCATCAACAAGATCGAGGGCAAGGGGACGATCCCGCCACGCACTATTTGATCGGCGGCCCTTACGCTCGAGAGTTCAACGACGGCCACTAAGGCTCACAAAGGGAGGTTGTGGTCCCGGCCTACTGACAGCCGCCGTACTCGGAGACGGCAGCGGTCACAGATTTCGGATTGGACGGTGCTGTCGCCAATGCCCCCTCCTCGAGCCCAAGGGCGAAACGAATCGCACCGCATCCGTGTTCGTCGAGATGGACAGCGTCGGTATCGCCAACCCTGACTTGGACCTGTCCATCGATGCAGCGCGTGACGTCCCACGCCTCGCAGGGCAGTGTCAGCATCCAGGACAGGCTGGCCGACGACACCGCCACTGCTGCTTGGTCGCTGTATCGCCAATGGCGAGAGTCCTGCGTGGCCAGACTTTCATAGAACGTTGCGATACCCGGAGACCCGTTGAACCCTCGGTTTTCCTGCTTCTGCGAGTCGTAACCGACGGGCACGGCCGGGTTCCTCGGAGGTGAAGCTTCGAAGTACACCGTAGCGCCTGCGCTCGTGGCTTTGTTGGCCATCTCGACAAGAGCGGGTTCATAACTCGCCAGCAGCTGGGTGAGGTCATAGGGTTTGTTCGCGTCGACGCAGCCCGCAGAGGGCCCTGACAGACCGGGGTTCCCCGTAAACACGAAGGCGACCACTGCCGGATGAACCTCATCGAAGACCTTCGCGAAGCTTTGGAACTTCCCGTCCGTTGGATCCGTGAATCCGTGGTTCCAATCGCACGGGGCGGTTCCAGGTCGAACGGCGTCGACGCTGACGGTGGTTCCCTCGGGTGCGAGGTGGATCAGTGCGTCGGCCGACTGCGCGGCGACACTGTCACCCACGACGAGAAGCGAGCTTGGTCGAAGAACGTGTGATTCGGAGCAGGAGGAAAGGAGAATCGCCAGAACCGCGACTGTGAGAAGTGGGGAAAGAAATGTTCGTCGATCAGCGGCCGTCGGCGCATTTTCGCTCAGCATCTTCACGTCCGTCCCGCGTACATCACTGACACATTAGGCAGGCCTGATGAGGTGGCCGGGACAATCACGCGTTACGCTCCCACGCATGGGGCTATCCCTCGTGCACCACGATGACGGACTCAGCCCTCCTGGCGCGCACTTTGACGATACTGAGACGCGCGGAATTGACCGGGCGGTTCCTTCATCGACTTCTGGGTATACAAGCGATGTGAAACATGGGAGAACTGCACCATGAGTAATGATCGAGGTTTCATGGACGAGGCGAACGAACCGCTAGGTGGAGCTCCTGATCCTGACGACGTAGGCAGTCGCGCTGAAGGAAGGCCTCCAGAAGAACAATCAAGCGATGATCCGACGGCGCAGGCAACCGCCATCTTGCAAGAGTCCGAGGACCGGATCGCTGAGGGCGCAGACGACTCGGGTCCAGCCGATTCTTAGGTGATTCTTCGGTAGCTCACTACGTTGGCGGGCTTCGGCTGGGACGTCACCCCGCCACCAATGCGAGGTATGGCGATACTAATTTGGAGAGTTGGTGTCGTAGCATCAGGCTGAGCGATGCGGAGGCATGGCGACATCGGCTACGGCGACGCGTGGTCTAACCTTACGCTGACCGTCAACGAAGGGAGCCAGGCTGGAGCGCAACACAACGACCCTCACATCGCGCGTACCGCGTGGTAGGGGGCGTCAAATACGTATCCGGCTGGCTCGAACAACTTCGCGATGCTGAAACTGAAACGCTCGATTCTGTTCTGTGCACTGCTGTGCCCTGCGCTCATCGTCGCAGCATGTGGACAGACCGCGCCCGAAAAATCACACACGACGGCGCGACCGCATCGTCATGTGAGCTCGACCACGACGACTGCCGTAGCCGCACCACCCCAAGTACCCTCGACGACGACCTCGACGACGACCTCAACGCCCATCCCGGCCAAGAAGAATCCGGCACCTACACCTACGACGCGTCCTCAGCCACGGACGACGACGCCGACGACCGCCGCCTCGCCGTTTCCATTCGCCACCTTCATAAGTAGCAACCACCGCTACGTCCTCGACCAAAACGGTCACCCCTACATGATCGTCGGTGACTCGGCACACTCGTTGTCCGTCGACCTGTCGACCACCCAGATGAATGCCTACTTCGCCGATCGTCAGGCCCATGGCTTCAATTCGGTTCTGGTGCAACTTATCTGCGGGCCGTACACCGGCAATCAGAACGCCAATAGCGCCAACTTCGCCACGTACGACGGAATCACCCCGTTCACCACGGATGGTGACATTTCCACGCCCAACCCGGCCTACTTCAGCCGTATGCAAGCTATGGCCCAGCTAGCGGAGAGTCATGGCATCACGCTATTCCTGGACCCTGCCGACACTGGGCAGCTATTGGACACTTCGTCGTTCTTGGCCGATGACGGGTCAGCCAATGACTACAACTATGGCGTCTATCTTGGTAACACGTTCAAAGGTTTCCCGAACATTGTGTGGCAGAGCGGCAATGACTACCAGCAATGGGGTCCTGCAAATGACGCCTATGTACTGAGCATTGCGCAGGGAATCCGCTCGGTTGATCCCAAGCAGTTGCAGACAGTGGAACTAAATTACAACACAAGCCTCTCCACCGATGATCCGCAGTGGGCTTCCTTTGCAAACCTCAACGCCGAATACGACTACTACAGTCCGTATGCCGAGGTCCTCGCGGGCTATAACTTCAGCTCGCCGACGATGCCGGTCTTCGGTACCGAAAACGACTATGAGTTTGAGAATAATATTGGCACCAACCCTGGCAGTACCCAGAACTTACGACTTCAGGAATACTGGACAATGACGAGCGGGGCGACGGGTCTGCTCTACGGTAACCACTACACGTGGAACGACCCAAGTTGGGCCGATGAACAGAGCCATTTGGATACGCCGGGAGTTCAGCAATTACAGTACATGAGTAGCCTGTTCAAGAGCGTGGCGTGGTATAACTTGGTGCCGGATCAGGGGCATACCTTTGTAACGGCCGGTTACGGGAACTTCCAAAATCAGGGTACCGAGAGTTCTGACAACTACGTTACGGCAGCCATAACTGCCGACGGCACCTTGGGTATCGCCTACCTGCCGCAGTCCACAACCGTCACGGTCAATATGGCCGAACTACACGGCCCAATCACCGCGCGCTGGTACGACCCCACCACCGGCGCCTTCAGCGCTATCGGCGTTCTTCCCAACACGGGGACATACCAGTTCACCTCACCAGCCGACCACAGTGATGGAACGGATGATTGGGTGTTGGTACTGCAGGCATAGCCGCATAGGTAATTTCGTGTCTGTGGGTACACCGCGACCAACGACGAAGGCTATCCTGCCGTAAGTGACGGTAGGAACTGAGACCATCTCCCACTCGCTGGTGATCAACGCCTCAGCTGAGACGTTGTACGACATGGTGGCTGACGTCACTCGGATGGGTGCGTGGAGCAGGGCGTGTACCGGCGCGACATGGGACGAGGGATCCGGTCCGATGGCGACGGAGAACGCCTGGTTCACGGGCCACAATCTCATGGCCGGTCGCTCCTACGATACGCATTGTCAAATCACCGCCGCCGAGCGCCCGACGACCATTGCGTGGGTGCAGGGTGGTGCGCAGAAGGGAGTCGCCGAGTGGCGTTACCGCTTCACCCCGACTGACCTCGGGACTGAAGTGACAGAGTCATGGAGACTTCTCCGGCCCTTCCCCGCCGACCGTGTGAGCGATGACCAAATCACCACCATGCACCGGGCCTTTGACACAGGCATTCGAGAGACGCTTTTGCGGTTGAAGTCAGAGGTTGAGAACTCCTAGCGTCTCACACCTAAGGGCAGGTTGGTCGGCCCACAACGTGCGACTGCGAGCAAAGGACATCCTTCATGGCAGACAAGACACTTCCTGGTGGTACGTTCGCCATGGCTGCAGATTTGACGGTCACTCGTATGGGGTACGGCGCGATGCAGCTGGCCGGTCCCGGTGTCTTCGGGCCTCCCCCGGACCGGGACGCCGCTGTCGCCGTGCTACGCGAAGTAATCGATCTGGGCATCACTCACATCGATACCAGTGACTACTACGGCCCCTACATCACCAACCAGATCATCAAGGAGGCTCTGCACCCCTACCCCGAGTCCCTGCACATCGTCACAAAGGTCGGCGCGTTGCGAGACGCTGAAGGCGGCTGGCCTCACGCACGCGCTCCCGAGCAGCTGCGCCAGGCCGTGTACGACAACCTCGAGCACCTCGGACTGGACGTGCTCGATGTCGTCAACCTGCGCCTCGGGGGACTCGACGGCCCGACCCCCGGCTCGGTCGTCGAGCCGTTCACCGCGCTCGCGCAACTGCAGCAGGAGGGAGTGATCAAGCATCTTGGCATGAGTACCGTTTCAGCTGAGCAGATTTCCGAAGCACAGTCGATCGCCCCGATCGTCTGCGTGCAGAATTTTTACAATGTCGCCCATCGGGACGATGACGAACTGATTGACACCCTCGCCGCACAGGGCATCGCCTACGTGCCCTACTTCCCGCTCGGCGGATTCACGCCACTGCAGTCCGGCACACTGGATGCGGTAGCCACCCGCCTCGGCACCACTCCGATGGCGGTCGCGCTGGCGTGGTTGTTGCAGCGCTCATCGAATATCCTGCTTATCCCCGGAACATCATCTGCCGAGCATCTGCGCGACAACGTCAGCGGCGCCGAACTGACCTTGTCCGAGGGCGACGTGGCTGAGTTGAATGGCATCGCCTCCTGAGTTGGACCACCGACCCGTGAGCGTGGCAGCGTCGCACCGCGACGTGTACACAGACCCCAACGGACTGTCGAAACGACCATTGCCTCCCACGTTGGCCCGAAATTCGAAGCAACGCGTCGAAGACGCAACGGTTTATCCCTGATCAGCCGCCGACGGATCATTTCCTCAGCGATTCCCAGGGCAGACACAGTGCAGCCTCAGACCATCGGGTAAGTCTGCTCACCGTGGAGCGGACCTCGATGACAGGCCTCACGTCCACTAGGGCTCCCGCTCTCGATGGAATGCGAGCGGTCTTCGTCCTCGGCGTCATCGCCTTTCACCTGTGGGCCGATGCGGAGCGCTGGACCGTCGATCCGGGCAGCGTCGGCGTGGTGGGCTTCTTCGCCCTGTCGGGATACCTCATCACGGGATTGCTCATTAAGGAACACGACTCGACGGGCCGCGTGCACATGGCGTACTTCTATGCGCGCCGTGCCCTTCGGCTGCTTCCGGCACTGTGCTTCTTCCTAGGTGTCTGGTTCCTCGTCGACCTTTTCTTCCAGAACGGGCAGTTCCTCGCTACCGTGCCGAGTGCCCACACTCCTGGAAGCCCGGTGTCCTGGCTCACCGGTCTTGAAGCCGTCGGCGCCGCGCTCCTCTATGTCACGAACTGGCTCAACGTGGAGCCCCACTGGCAATTGTGGTACGGCTACAGCCCGATCAGTCACCTGTGGACACTGGCCGTCGAAGAGCAGTTCTACGTGATCTGGGCGCCGGTGATGCTCTTGCTGCTCCGGCTGCGCCGGTACGCAGCCACCCTCCTGGCTGCAGCCATCGCCGTCATTGCCCTGGCCGATCCCATCTTCTTGTCGTCGTCGGGCTTCAACCGCGTGTACTTCGGAACCGACACCAGGTGCGCCGCCCTCTTCTGTGGTGCCCTGTGCGCATTCGTCGGTTCGACCGACGGATGGCGGTTCCTGCGCAGGTCCCTGTGGGCGCCGTTGCTGGGCGCCGTCATCCTGGGCGCCATCTACTGGTCCGCCTACGCCCTGCGCCAGGAGGGGGACCGTAGCCTGTGGAACACCGGGCTCATCGTCTGCAGCCTGGCGTGCGCACTCGGCGTGGTCTTCATCGTCGAACGTCCGCAAGGGGCTGCCGGACAGCTCCTCGCGTCACCTTCGCTCGTGGCCATCGGCAAACGCTCCTACGCAATCTATCTCTGGTCCTACGTGCTCAACACGTGGCTGCGCGACACCGGTTTCTTCGAGTCATTCCTCGTCATCGGCCTCTCATTCTTGGCCGCCGAGATCTCGTACCGCTTCGTGGAGCTCCCCGCCCTCCGGTACAAGCACCACTTCACGACGGCCACACCGACGGAACCCGAGGGCGTCCCATCCGGAGAGAGGGTCTTGGCCATGAGGTAGTGAAGCTGCAAGGTGGCCCGGTCATGCTTGTATGGTCGGATGCGGGGGGTGCGCAGACGACCGAGACATCGACGGCACTCGGTGCTCGCGGCGGGCCTCGCGGTGACCAGCTGGGTGTTGATCTGGGGCGCGGCCCCGGATGTCGCAGGGGCAGTGGTCACCCACCGGCTGGCGGCGACACCCGTTGCCCGGCCACACGGTCCCGACTGGCAAGGCGCCCGGACGGTCGACTACTGCGTCGAGGGGGGCCAGTCACTGCCTATGACCCTCTTCGCTCCGAGCACAGCCGGGCACCCGGTTCCGGTCATTCTCCAGGTGCACGGAGGGGGCTGGCAGAGAGGATCTCGACTGCTGTTCCTCCCTCAATCGGGCACCGCAGCCGACCTTGTCGGTGCAGGCTTCATGGTGGCCTCTATTGACTATCGTCTCGCGCCGGAGAATCCCTGGCCCGACCAGATCATCGATGCAAAGTGCGCCGTCCGCTATCTGCGGTCGCACGCGGCATATCTGGGGATAGAGCCAGACCGAATCGGCGCCATGGGATCGAGCGCCGGTGGTCAGCTCGTGAGCCTGCTCGGCACCACCGGGGCCTTGCCACGGTGGGACACGGGCCCGTACGTGGACGTGTCGAGCGAGGTGGGCGCGGTGGTCGACGAGTTCGGACCAAGCGACCTCGCTGCAACCGATTGGCCGTCATCCACCGCGGACATCATCCGCCGGGTCTTCGGCACTGCAGCGGAGGGTGCAGATTCGGTCCTCGCAACAGCCAGCCCGCTCTCCCACGTCTCCGTGGGGGACCCGCCGTTTCTGATCGTGCAGGGTACGGCCGACCGAGTCGTCCCGGTCAGCCAATCAGAGCGATTCGCCGAGCGGCTGCAATCGGCCGGGGTCCCCGTCCGGCTCGTGCTGGTGGACCGGGGTGACCACGGTCTCGAGACACCCGGCGAAGTCCCGTCGGACGCAACGATCTCCTCAATGATCACTGCGTTCTTTGAACGAGAGCTCGGCGTCTGATCCCGCGGGAGCGAGTGGCGGGGCCAGGGGCCCAAATCCGCTAAAGTACGACGGCTGGATCGCCGAGAAGCGGGGGAGAGCCATGTTCGGTTGCCGTGGAGAAACGGCTGAAACTTCCACGGATCGGAGCTGAGGCAGCGATGCGCTTCTCCGTGGGAATGCCCGGCCTCGACCGCTATCCTCCCGGCTTCTCGCCCCAATGGGCGATGGCGATGAAGCCAGCAGACTTCCAGACGATTGCCCGGACGGCGGAGGATCTCGGGTACGACTCCATCAATATTCCCGAGCATGTCGTGATGCCCGACAACCTCGCCGGGGCAATGGGTGCACATTGGCCGCATGCCCTTACGGTCATGACCTTCATCGCCGGGGCCACCTCGCGCATCCGGGTCAACTCGTGTGTGATCGTGCTGCCGTATCACAACCCGATCGTGCTGGCAAAGGCGGTCGCCACCCTCGACGTGATGTCGGGCGGACGGGTCACACTCACCTTCGGTGTGGGCCACGCAGAGCACGAGTTCGAAATCCTCGGAGTTCCCTTCCACCGGCGCGGCCAGATTACCGACGAGTACGTCAAAGCGATGCAGGAGCTATGGACCGCAGACGAACCGTCCTTCCAGGGCGAGTTCGTCAGCTTCAAGGGGTTGCAATTCGAGCCCAAGCCGCGGCAGAAGCCGCATCCACCCCTTTGGTTCGGCGGCAACTCCCACGCGGCGATGCGGCGGGTCGCCCGCGACGGAACGGGATGGATGCCGTGGCTCATCACGCCCGACGAGCTGCCGGACCGTCTTGGACTGCTCCGCCAACTCCCCGGTTACGGCAAGAACGGCGAGGTCGATATCTGGTTCCCGCCGTCACCGATCAGGATCCGCGAGGACAATCACGAACTGACCGCCGACAAACCCCAAGACAGTTTCTCGAGCCCCCAAGAGGTGATAGACGCCATCGGCAGGCTGCGGGACATGGGAGTCACATGGACGGGGATCCCATACCCCGGCCCCGAAGCGACCAGTCTCACCGAGCACCTCGAACGCCTCCGGTGGGGCGCCGAGACAGTACTGCCTCTGTTCCGGTGACGGAGCAGCTTTACCACGGCACACGCGCCGACCTGAAGCCAGGAGATCTCATCGCGCCCGGCTACCGCTCGAACTTCGGTACGCGGAAGAAGGCCGGCTACGTCTATCTGACCAAGAGTCTCGATGCGGCTGCGTGGGGAGCAGAGCTGGCGGTCGGCGAAGGTCCCGGCAGGATCTACACGGTGGAGCCGATCGGCCCGATCGTGGCAGACCCCAATCTGACCAAGGACGGGGTGAACCCGACGGAGTCGTACCGCTCGCCGGAGCCCCTTCTCGTCACGGGCGAGTGCACGAATTGGCAACGGCACCCTCCTGCGCAGGTCAAGGCCATGAAAGACAGGATTGAGGGTCTCGACCCCCTTCCCGGCTCGTAGATCTACTTCGACTGGTTCGGACCCCTAGTGCTTCCTAGTCCACCGAAGAGATGAAATCCGTCAGGATCGACGCGGCTTCGGCCGGCTTCTGAAGGGCCCACCAGTGTCCGGCACCTTCGAGCACCCGGATCCGTGCCCCCAGCGTCTCCGCGGCTTGCCGACTGGCGGTGGCGTCCCCGAAGGGATCGTCTGAGGGGACGAGCACCAGACCTGGTGCGGCTGTGTGGTGCAGGGAGTCGTTCCAGTCGGCATAGGTGTTTGGCAGGGCCGAGCGGTAGAGGTCGAGGATGCAGGCCGCCATGGTCTCGTCGCCGGCCGACGCCAGGGCAACCGCGTCCTCGTGCCCGACTCCGAATGCCTCGAAGATTGCCGCTCGATCGTCGGTCGACGTGGCAAGCTGATCCGCCCAGAATTTCTCTCCGTCACCAGGGGTCTGCCAGATTTTCGCGAAATCGTGCCATTCGTAGTCAGGCATGATTCCGTTGAGATTGTCCGCGACCCAAGAGCGCACTCGGTCACCGTAGGTAGTGGCCACCCGATAGGTAAGGGTCGCACCCCAGTCATGACCCACGAGATCGACTGGTTCATCGAACGTGTCGAGCTCGGCCACCAACCACTCGACATACTCGTCCTTCGTGGCCCCGAACCCATCGGGACGAGGGCATCCGAATCCCGGAAGAGTCAGGGCTGCCGATTCGGCCTCAATGTGAGACCGGACCTTGTCCCACAGGGAGGCTGTTTCCGGGACTCCATGTACGAAGACGATCATCTGTCGAATTTATCCGTCGCCATCGGCAGGGGGGTAGTGGGGGAACCAGTCCGACCACATCTGCTGTTACCAGCGCTCCCACCTGACCACGTCGCCGAGCCGGCGGCGACCCGTCCGTAACTCAGGCCGGGAGCGCTCGCCCGGCGTTGGGTGACCGACGGCGATGGCCCCGATGGGTCGGTACCCCTCTGGCACCCCGAGGATGTCCATGAGAGCCTGCTCACCAGCGAATATCCCAAAGAACAGGGCGCCCAAGCCCAGGTCGACCGCGGTGAGCAGGATCATCATGACGCCGAAGCCCGTGTCGATATCCCAGTAGGGCACCGGCCACTGCGCCTCGTTGGAAAGTGGGGTATGGGCCTTGTCGGGCAGCGCGTAACGGTCGAGATAGGCCTGCTTGTGGGCGAGCGGGACGATCACCACCGGAGCTCTCGTCAGCGGCGTGGACTCGGACTCGCCTCGCCAGTCTGGACCGCTGGTCGTCTCCCAGAACAGGTGGCGCTGACCCGGGTCGGTCAAGACGACGAAGGCGAAGCCCTGGCTGTACCCGGCCGAAGGTGCGCGAGTCGCGTTGGCCATGAGCTGTTCGACAACGGGGCGAGCGACGGGCTCGTCCGAGAAGTCCCGCACCATTCGCCGCCGCACAACTACATCTTGGAACTCCATGCCTCGTACCGTACTGGCAGGCACTCCAACTCGCGTCGACGGTCGAGATCCACGAACCTGCCAGGACCCACCTCAACGTGAGCGACACTGTCACACTCGACGACGTCGCCTCGGACGAACGCTCGGCGAGCTCCCAACGCGACCGGGAACAGCCAGAGCGCAGGCGCAACCACCTTTCTCCTCATTGATCGCTCTTCATTGGTCGAATGGTCGCGCCCGCTCCCACGGCAGTCAATGTCACTCCGTGGTCAGTCGGGTGAGCAGATCCAGGAGGGACATACGGAGGGTCTCGAGCTCATCCGCATCACTGGCCCGGGCCCAGCGTTTCTCGACGGCCGCGGCGGCCTTGTGCGTGATCCGTGGAACCCGCTTGCCCCGACCGGTGAGGAAGACCAGCTGGGAGCGGCGGTCCTTTGGGTTCGGGCGCCGCTCGACGTAGCCGGAGCGCTCCAGCTGCTCGACGGTCTGCGCCATCGTCTGCTTGCGAACGTGTGAGAGGTTCGCCAGTTCCGACACGGTGGCACCATCCGAGGTCAGGAACGTGAACACATTGGCGGCGGCCGGTTTGATGTCGTCAAAGCCCGCCTCGCGCAGCGCACCTTGAATCTCAAGTGAATAGAGCTGGTAGAGCAGTCGTAGCAGCAGGCCCATGGTGGGGTGCTCGAGACTGTCAGGCATGACTATAGACAGGGTACTGTCGACTTGCTATGGTGGACAGGCACCTGTCGAGTATAGCGAGAGAAGGGGAGTAGCTGATGACTACAGTGCCAGCCGCCTATGCGGAGTTCGGTCAGACCCTGGCCTTCACCGAACGAACGATGACCGCCGTGCTTCGCGACCATCTGGCCCAGCGAGACGTCGAGCCCGAAACGTGGTACGCCCTGAAACTGGTCGCCGGGGGAGGCCCGCACGTCGCCCGCACTTCGCTCATCGGGGACCTCGAAGGCTCACGCGGTCTGGACGCCGACTCCATCCGTGTGCTGCTGGCCCGGCTCACGGCCGATGGACTGATCGCCGGGGACGACGCCGTCGACCTGACCGACGAGGGTGCCGCCTTGTTCGAGAGCCTGCGGGACCATGTCCTCGGAGCGACGGTGGACCTGCTCGACCACCTCGACCTGCGCGACGTCGAGACCACCGTCCGCACCCTCAAGGCCGTCACGCGGCGCTCCCAGGAGGGAGCACTGACCGGTCACGCGGGGAGTGGAGCGGGCCCTTCCGTGTCCCCGCCGAGCGTCGTTGTCAGTCCCTCCACATCGGCCACTGTCACGGTCAGCGCCGAGTGGCCGCTTCGTCGAAGGGACGACGACACGTTCTCCGCGAAGTGAATACACACACCTGCGTCGCGGTTGGTTCCAAAGGTCAACCCGTCGTCGGCACGTGACAGGCGAACCCCAACCGCCGTCCACCAGCGGTAGTTCCGAGTGATGTGCGCACCAGCGATGTTTGCGAGCGGCGTGGCGACCTTGATGAGTCCGAAGGTCGCCACCAACAAGCCCTCATCAGTGACGGTGACTCCATCCCTTTTCGGCCGTAACAGGAAGGGTACCAACACCGGCAGGTACCGCGTATCGATCGCATAGCGGAATTTGGTCACCTTCACTACGATAGACGTGCCCGCCACTAGGGCCGCAGACTGCTCGTCGCCATTCGAGGGGGGGGAATGAGATCCGCTGCCGCCTTTGATGCCCGTGGCTCTCGTAGGCTTCGAACGTGATTCGGACTCCGCGGTGGGCTCTCATCTCCGCCGCGGTTGGCCCCCTGCTGCTGATGGGAGGCTGGACCCTGGCCGCCACCCAACAGCCCCACGGGTATAACCCCGTTCGCGACACGATCAGTTCCCTCGCTGCCCGTGGGGCAACGGATCGCTGGATCATGACGTTGGCTCTGGCGGGCTTGGGTGCCTGCTACATCATCACCGCATTCGGTCTGCGCGCCGCGGGTGGCACAGGTCGAGCAGTGCTCGTCATCGGTGGCCTGGCGACGCTGTTGGTCGCCGCATTCCCGCAGCCCGCTCTTGGAAACTCCGTGCCACACACGTATGCCGCTGGCATTGCCTTCAGTTCCCTCGCCATCTGGTCCGTGTTGGCAGCGCAGCGAGGGACCTCCGACCCGTTGCTGACGTACGCGGCGTCCCTCACCGCCACCGTGATCATGATCGCGCTTGTCCTGTGGTTCGTGGCCGAAATCCATGGTGGCCATCGTGGCCTGGCCGAGCGCTTCGCCGCGGGCACAGAAGCGCTGTGGCCGCTGGCTGTGGTCGTCGCAAGTCGTCGTTTCACCGTACCCCCGTACCCCCGTCCCCCCAGGGAGATCGTGGGCTTCTCACCGGACTGACTGGGTAATGCATATGGGGGAGCAGCGCCTACCGACCTGAGTGGAAGGATGAAGACCATGGCGAATCCGAACATCGTGTCGGCCGAGGAGTGGCAGCAACCCCGGGACGACCTGCTCAAAGCCGAGAAGGAAGTGACCCGGGCCCTGGACGAGCTGGCGGCACGCCGTCGGCGGCTTCCGATGGTCAAATTCGGGACGTATCAGTTCGACACGCCCACGGGCCCCAAGACGTTGGACGAGCTCTTCGACCACCGCGACCAGCTCGCCGTGTACCAATTCATGGACCTGGGTCCGGATGAGTACTGCCCCGGATGTACCAAGTTCACCCAGAACGTCACCGACCTCGAAGGGCTGGCCGAGGCTGGGGTTACCTGGGTGACGGTGTCGGACATGCCGCTGGCACAGATCGAGGCCTACAAGGCCCGCATGGGCTGGACACTGCCGTTCGTGTCCTCTCACGGCACGTCGTTCTCCAAGGACTGCGGAGCAGGTGATGGCTTCATGCTGAGCATCTTCCGTCGCGACGGCACCGACGTCTACCGGACCTACTCGACCACCAGCCGCGGCGTCGATCGGCTCGTGTTCCGCCACAACATCCTCGACCTGTGCCCCTACGGCCGGCAGGAAGACTGGGAGGACTCCCCGCCAGGCTGGCCCCAGCGCCCGACCTACGGATAGGGCTCGACCTACGGCCTGGTGCCGGCCAGCCGGCGAGCGTTCTCGGCGAAGGGCGCGCCCGAGAACACCACCACTCGGTCGACGCCGAGCGTTTCGAGCCTCTCCAGCGTCGACGGGCGCAGATCCGAGGAAACGGTGACGACAAAGGTCGATGGATCCCGTCCCGATGCAGTGCGAGCCTCTCGGGCTACCGCGAGAAGTGGGGCGAGGCGCGGCCCGTCGGGCAGGTTGATGCCGTCGGCCACCCGCCCGGCCACTTCGGCCACCTTGGCTCCGAAGCCTCCGACAATGACAGGAGGCGCGGGGTCGGGCTGGAGGAACCCGGCGACGCCGCCCACGCTCCCTGACCACACCGCGCGCAGCGTCGTCACCGTCGACTCAATTGCGGCCCGACGGACGATGTCGCCTGGCACCGGCCTGTCGAAGGCCCTCTGTTCAGCCGCGTAGGGCGTGGTGCGCCCACCGCCGGCACCGAGGCCCAACAAGAGGCGGCCTTCGCTCACCTCTTGAAGGGTGGCGGCCATCACGCCGAGGGTACCCGCCTGGCGATTGGCGACATTGAGGACCATCGGCCCGATGGCAATGCGAGGCACCACGCTGGCGATCGCCGTCAGCGTGGTCCAGGACTCGAGCACCCGAGCCCGGCCGTGGACCGACCCGGCCAGATGGTCGTACAACCACACACCATCGAACCCCTCGCCTTCGACGACGATGGCTCCCTCGCGCACCTCGTGCCAGGTGGCACCGAAGGGATCGAACAACACGTCGACTCTCACGAGCCGCATTCTGGCGCGGCCGCGACCCTTCGCGAAGGCGCGTCGCCGGTGAGGTCACCGAGAACCGTGTACAGATCGGTGGCGTCACCATGCGGGTCTTGGCGTGGCACGCGTCGGAACACTTCGGCGGCGGCCATCCCGAAGCCCTCAGGAATATCGGCCCCCCGAAATGTGGCCGCGATCTCCTCCATCTCCCCGGTCCATCGCCATCCCTTGGTCATCGCCGATACGGCGGCCCGGTCTGATTGGTCGATGAGCGCGGGGATTGACCGTGCCCATTCGCCCACCAGATTCTCACCGACCCCGTAGTGCTCCGCCGTGGCCCTGACGGCCAGAATCAGTGCGGCCGTACCTTTCGTCCACGCCGCGTAGGCCATCTTCAACGCCGAGGCAGCCGTGTGTGACCCGCCCAAGGCAAAGACATCGAGCTCCGGAGACGAGAACTGTTCCGCAACGGCCGACGCGTCGGGTCCCGAGAGATACAACCGGGTGGAGTGGTGACCCTGGCGGGGCGGGGCACCAATTACACCGCCGTCGAGGTAACGGGCACCGTCGGCGGTAAGAAGGGAGGACACCGCCTCGGCCGTAGCCGGAGAGATGGCGTTGGCATCGAGGTATATCCCACCGAAGCGTCTCGCTGTGGTCGCCACTTGGCGCGCCACGCCGAGCGCGGCATCAGGCGGGCAGATTGAAACGATGATTTCGCAACGAATGACCATCTCATCGAGAGAGGCGACCGCCTCCATACCGGCGCCGGCGGCCCGCTGGGTCGTCTCGGCACTGCGACCCTCGGGAAACCACGACACGTGGTGCCCGGCGCGGACGAGGGTCGAGGCGATGCTTGCCCCCATCTCCCCGGGATGCAGTACGCCGATCTCCACTGTACGGACGATAGGCCACGTTATCCGGACGTGCATCACGGCTAGCCTGGGCCCGTGGCGGATGCCGTGCGGTTCGAAGAGTTGACGCCGGAGGACAAGGAGGCGTTTCTGTCGGAAGCTCGCGCGTGGCATCCCAAGCTCGCCGAAAGCGCCGCCGCGTTTGACATAAGTGTTCCGCACGTGTCGCCCGGATGGGGCTGTGGCAGTTGCGGGTGGGCGTATCCGCTAAAGGACGTGCTGATCCACGATGGGGAGCCAGAATGCCCACACTGCGAGATCTCAGGATGGATGCACGTCATCCCGCACGGTGTGACCCTGAGCAGCGAACTCACCCACGAATGAGTGCATTCGGGGCAGCACCCCACTTTACACAGGTGTTTTGACCACCGTCACTAGGTGAGCTCGCCGCAGTGCTGGTACAGTTCCCGGCTGAAGGGACGCCCGGGTTGGCAGGACTACCGCCTTTCGTTGCCGCCCGTGCAGACGTGACGACCCTTCCGAGTGCAAGAGGAGCGTCTGTGTCACTTCGCGTAGGACGCGTCAGTCCGTCTATGAATCCGACACCGGCTCAGTACGGGGGTCCCCATGCCGAATGACCATGACGATGTGGACACCTATCGATTCTGTCCGGAGTGCGGGGCCCAGGCCGCGGAGAGGGCCAAGTTCTGTGGCGAGTGCGGCCGGTCTCTGATCAAGGAGGCCGCCGCGCAAAGCGCCGCGCAAAGCACCGATCAGCTACCGCTGCCACCGATGACCACCGACCTACCAACGAGCGTGGTCGACCCACCGACCGACGGCGCCGATCAAGAGCACGCGGCGGACACCGATCCGTCGGCTGAACAGCACGAAGCCGCCCCGCTTGTCGTCCCACCGATGACCACCGACCTACCAACCGTCGAGGACCCGGGCCAAGTTCCGGCTGTCTCAATGAGCGTGGTCGACACACCGACTGACGCCACCGGTCAGGAGCTCGCGACACAAAGCGATCCGTGGACCGTAGCGTTCACCGGGCCCGATCCCTTGGCTGAACAGCAGGAAACCGAAGCCGGCGCCCTCGTTCCAGACGTTCCAGTCCCCGTTGGCGTTCCACCCAGGGGCAGGCACCACAGAGGAGTCTGGTCACCTGACCGCAACGACGAGATGAGTGAAACAGTTGCGCAGCCCGCAGCGCCGCCGATTCCCACTTTTGATCCGCTCCCGACGTCCGGCCCACCTGTGTACGTCACTCCCTGGGAAGGGGCGGCGGAAGAGAACGGCTCGCTACCGTCTGCCCCTCGGCATGTCTCATTTCTCTCTGAAGTACTCCCGCCGCCAGAACCGATGCTCATCACGCCCGGAACAGTGCCGTCGACATCACCTGATGAAGTCCGGCCCGACTCGGACAAGGTCGCGGCTGCCAACTCCGAGCGAGCGTATACGAGCCCTGCATTTGTCATTCCGATGGTGGTCGTCGCCGCCATCGTCATCATCGTCATTTTCATAAGCAGCCGGTAGAAGATCTCACGTCCTGGAGTGGGCGTGAAGCATCACAGGTGGCTGAAGCCCCCTGACTCCTCCTTGGTCATGGCGACGGTGATCGGGTGCCGCTCGAAGTGCGCGATCGACTCCTTGAGGTCCACGAGGAGGAGGGACGCCAGATCGCGGCTGACCCCCTGGCGGACCAGTATTCGTTGCACCGACACATCGGACACGGAGCCGGTCAGGGGGTAGGCCGGCACCTGCCACCCTCTGACGGAGAGTCGATCGGCGACGTCATACAGGGTGTAGCCGGGGTCGGCTCCCTCGGAGATCCTCCACGCCACCGACGGTATGCCTGTCTGCGGATCGGAGTCGCAGAGCAGCTCGAAGGGGCCCAGGTGCACGATCTCGGCGGCCAGGAACTGGCCGATCTCGTAGCAGGCGTCGTGGACATCGCGGTAGCCGACCCTTCCCAGACGGACGAAGTTGTAGTACTGCGCCACGATCTGGCCGGCCGGCCGGGAGAAGTTGATCTGGAACACGGGCATGTCGCCGCCCAGGTAGGTGACGTGGAAGATGAGGTCATCGGGGAGCTCCTCGGCGTGGCGCCAGAGCACCCAACCCACACCCAGCGGGGCGAGCCCGAACTTGTGGCCCGACGTGCTGATCGACTTGACCCTCGGGAGCCGGAAGTCCCACACCACCTCGGGTGCACAGAACGGTGCAAGGAAGGCGCCGCTCGCACCGTCGACGTGAATATCGATGTCGAGGCCCGTCTCCGCCTGGAGCGTGTCGAGTGCGGCGGCGAGCTCGGCGACGGGCTCGTACGCGCCGGTGTAGGTCACACCGAAGGTGGGCACCACCATGATCGTGTTCTCGTCGACCCGGGCAAGCATCTGCTCGACGTCCATGTAGTACTTCCCCGGGGACATCGGGACCTCGCGCATCTCAATGTCCCAGTACTTGGCGAACTTGTGCCACACGACTTGCACCGGACCGCACACCATGTTCGGTTTGTCCGTGGGCTTGCCCGCCGCCTCGCGCCTGGCGCGCCAGCGCCACTTGGCGGCCATGCCGCCGAGCATGCATGCCTCGGACGACCCTATGGCCGAGCAGCCGACGGCCCCTCCCTCGTCGGGGGCGTTCCAGAGGTCTGCGAGCATCTGGACACAACGTCGCTCTATCTCCGCCGTCTGGGGATACTCGTCCTTGTCGATCATGTTCTTGTTGATCGACAGGTCCATCAATCGATGGACCTCGTCCTCCTCCCAGGTCTGGCAGAACGTCGCCAGGTTCTGCCGGGCGTTGCCGTCGAGGAGCAACTCGTCGGAGATCGCCTGGAACGTCTCATCGGCCCGCATCTCCACCTGGGGAAACCGACCGGCCGGGAGGGGTGTTCTGCAGCTGTCCCCTGAGAACGCCGACTCGAGGAGCTCGTCTCGGAGTTGCAGGGTGTGGTGGTGCAAGGGCATCGGGAGGGTCCTCTTCGTCGGGTCCGAGTGAGGGTCCTCATCGGAACGCGTTCTGTGCCCGTAACAAGCTAGTCCTGCGGCACCGGACCTCCTCCAGATCGGGTCAGGAGTTGAGTCGCGGTCGAACGGCGCCGAGGTAGATGGCGGCGACGACCGCCCCGACCACGCCGAAGAGCAGCCATCCGAGCACGCACGGCAAGATCCACGCGACCTTCCTGCCTGTGCTCATCTTCCACTGAGGCTGGCGGGCGATATCCGCCACGGCCCAGATGACCACGACGAAGGAGACGAGGTAGAGGAGGAAGAAGAAGCCGTCCCCACCGAACACGTCTGCCGACATCGCCACCACCTCCCTTCCGGCTCACAGCATCGCACACCGCGCATTTCCGGCCGGATCACCGGGCCATACCAACCGGCAGGTATCACCGTGGGTACCCGCCGGCCGGGCCCGAGGAACGGCGCAACGAAGATGGGCAACACCTATGATGCCCCGAGGCGGCGGGGGTCACGGCGCTCCAGGTTGAGAACGAGGTTGAGAAAGGCTGACCTTGGCGGACTCTCCTAATCCATTGGATCTCCTTCGTAGCAAGGGCTACCTGTTCCTGCTCGTCGTGGCCGCCCTCCTCGGCCTGCCCATATCGGCCATCGCCTACTTCTACCTCGAACTGATCAACTGGCTCCAACATGAGCTCTACGACCGGCTGCCCACGGGACTGGGCTTCGCCGGGACCCCGGCGTGGTGGCCGCTGCCGCTGCTCGTGGTGTCGGGACTGGTGGTGGGCCTGGTCGTCCGGTACCTGCCCGGCCGTGGTGGGCACTCGCCGGCCGACGGCTTCAAGGTGGGCGGCGGGCCACCGCTACCCATCGACGTCCCCGGTGTGGCCCTGGCTTCCATTGCCACCCTCGCCCTCGGCGCCGTGCTCGGCCCCGAGGCACCGCTGATCGCCATCGGCGGCGGACTGGGGGCGCTCACCGTCCACCTCGTAAAGAGCGACGCGCCACCCATGGCCACCGTGGTCATCGCCGGCGCGGGCAGCTTCGCCGCCATCAGCACACTGCTCGGCAACCCGCTGGCCGGAGCCTTCCTCCTCATGGAGGCCACCGGACTGGGCGGCCCCCTCTTGGGCATGGTCCTCGTGCCCGGACTGCTCGCCTCGGGGATCGGCTACATGGTCTTCACCGGGCTGAACTCCTGGACCGGCTTTGGCACCTTCTCGCTCAGCATCCCCAACCTGGCCCACCTCCCCGCCCCGACCATCGCCGAGCTGGGCTGGGCGGTGGTGATCGGGGTGGGAGCCACGGTGCTCGGGGGCGTGATCCGCTGGACGGCGTTGTTCGTGCGCCCTTTCGTCGAGCGCAATCTGGTGCTGTTCACCCCGCTCGCCGGGGCCGTGGTGGCGGGCATCGCCATTGCCTTCGCCGAGGGAACCGGCCGGTCGTACGCCGCCGTGCTGTTCTCCGGCCAGAACGAGTTGGCGCCCTTCACCGCGCACGCCGCCAGCTGGTCGGTGGGCGCCCTGGTGGCGGTGGTCGTCTGCAAGGGGGCGGCCTACGGCATCTCGCTGAGCAGCTTCCGGGGCGGCCCGATCTTTCCCTCGTTGTTCATCGGTGCCGCCGGGGGCATCGCCCTCTCGCACCTTGGGGGACTCCCGATGGTGGCGGGTATGGCCATGGGGATCGGTGCCATGTCCACCGTCATGCTCAAGCTTCCCCTGACGTCGGTGCTGGTGGCCAGCTTGCTGGTCTCCAGCGCAGGCTCTTCCACCATTCCCCTCATCATCGTCGCGGCCACCGTGGCCTATGTGGGCTCGGCCTACTTCGCTCCCGTGCCCGCCAACGCCGGTAAGGCGACGGAGTTGCTGGAGGCACCGGCGGCCGCGGCAAGTCCGGCACCGGTCACGTAGCGCGGCACGGCACGATCGCCGTCATGGCACCCCTCGCACCGTATGATCGACTCCCGGCAGCCCGACCCGGTCGTCAGAAACGGCCAACGTGCGACCAGATGAGCTGGAGGTGGAGTGGTGGGGTGGTGGGATTCGTCAGGGGCGTTCGTCCTCTACGGTGTCGTGGCCGGAGCTGCGCTGAGCGGGGCGGCTTCCCTCCTCGCCAATCGACATGCCGCGCAGCTGGCCACGATCGACCGGGAGAGTCGGGCGCAAGAGGCTGAGCTCGATCGGACCGAAGAGCGCGTGCTGGACAACGAGCGCGCCACGCGGACGATGCGGGAGCGCGTGTACCCGTCCTTTGTGGAGACCGTGCTCCAGATCGTCGACACCGTGCGTGACGAGGCGGCCAGGGCGAAGGCCGGACAACCACCGCTGGCGGTGACGTACAGTCCGGCGGAGTTCCGAAAAGGCTTCTCCTCGGTGACGGTGTTCGGATCGGCGGAGACCGTCGAGCTCTGGAACGAGTTGGTCGAATTGGCCCTGGCGAGCCATCGGGCCATCGCCAACCTCAGAGCCGCCACCGACGCCGATCTCTCATTGAACGTGGAAGCAATGAGCCTGGCCGTCGACGCGCTCAGGGTCCATCAGCATGCGCTCTATGCGTCTCTGAGGAGGGACCTGGGGCTGCCCGAGTAGGTCCAGGCCCGCCATGTGCACCGGCGTGCGCTGCGACGACACCCTACGATCTGACGGTGGAAGCCCGCCCGTGGGCGTCGTCACCAGATTTGGCTTAGTGTGACGCCCATTCAATTCCAGTGTGACCGCATCCGGTCAACTGGAGTTGACGACGATCGTGGAGGGTGTACGTGGCGGTGCGGGCGACACGAAAGGGACGGCCGGCCGTCCTGTTCATCGACGACAGCGGGTGGGACTGCTTCTTTCAGCTCGCTGCCGGAATCAAGAAGGCCGGAATCCGGACGGTTCGGATCACCAGGTCGAGCCAGAGCCGCGCCACCTCCCGCCTCTTCTTCGACCGGACACTCCACCTGGGAGGGGATGTCTCGGACCCCATCGACCTGCCCGGGATCCTCGAAGGCGAACACATCATTGACGTGCAGACCACCGAGGCCATGGCGGTGGCCGCCGGCAAGGCATTCACCTTGCTGCCGCCGAGCCGGCGTACCGAGGCATGGAACCAGCGTGCCGCCGGCACGGACAAACTGCTGGTGTCGCAGAGGTTGCGGGAGGTGGGGCTCGACGTCCCGCGTGTTCTCTCCGGTCTGGACGCGGACGCCGGCCGGATCGTTCGAGAGCTCGGGCTGCCGGTGGTGCGAAAGCTCCGAGTCGGTAGCGGCGGCGAGGGCATCTCCATCGTCGACACCCGCGAGGAGCTGGACGCCCTGCTGGCGGAGGAACCGCCCTCGGACCGCTACTTCTTCGAGCAGTTCATCGAAGGCGCGGAGCTGCAGATCGGTGGCGTCTTCGGTGGCCGCGAGAACGTCGTCGTGACCTACGAGACGCTCCAACGCAGGGGCGCACACCAGCCCGCCTGCCGCATTCGGGTGATCGACGATCCGGGCCTCGAGGAGACGGGCCGGGCGGTCGCCGAGGCCCTGGGCATCTCGGGATTCATGAATGTCAACCTGATCCGCGACGCCGACGGACGCGAGTGGATCCACGACGTCAACCCACGGGTATTCGGGTCCTTCATGGCATTTCGACGCGTCGGTGTCGACTTTCAGCGGGCGTACCTCAATTGGCTCTTCGATGCTTCTCGCCGTGGCCCCTGTCTCGCCACGGACGGTTCGAGCATCACGGTCTTTCCCGCCGCCTACCGGGAGGAGTTACAGGTGGGCCGGCCGGGCGCCATCGCCGGGTTCTTGCGCGTCGCCTACCCCTATGTGCGCTGGGCCGGCCTGCGATATGTGGCGTACGAGCTCGGGCGCCAGCTCCTCCACGAGATCGAGCATCGGCCCGACCCGAACCAGGGGGCGGCCGTGGGGCATAATTTCCGATGGGTCCGAAAGGAAGAGGGCAGTGAGGGTCTGGGTGTACTACAACCGCGCCACCGGTGAAGCCACCATCTACGGTGCCGAGCCGCCGGCGCTGTTCGGCCGGCGCCAGTACGACATCGGGCCGATCGAGCTCGACGAGGGGCTGATCGCCCGCTACGCCGGGGCCAAGGACGCCTGGCGCGCCGCCCAAGCCGAGTTCACCGCGTCGGTCCGCGCCGCCGAGGACCCTACCGGACTCGACGGACGGGTCCGCTCGAACGGCTAAGTCCACTCCATCCAGTCCACCGAGCAGTGGGGTCCCTCGTGGACGGGTAGGAGGTAGCAGGACACCTCCCCGAGCAGCTGTGTGATCTTGATCCACAGGCAGTGGGGGACGACGGGGAAGAGATCGTCGACGATCAGCCAATCGGCATCCGGTTCCATGGCCATCTGGCGCCCACCTCGTCTCGCGTACCGAGCGCAGCGTACAATCACGACCTGCGCCGGTCGAGGGGAAACGGTACCTTTTTTGGCCGCGGCATGGGCCCGAAAAACCAGCGGCGGCGGGCTCGCCACCCCGCCGTGCGGCAATGGTGTCTATCCTGAGAAAGACTCGCCGAGCACCAGGAGGAACAGAGAATGGGCATCTTTCAGCGTGCACACGACATCGCGCAGGCCAAGGCCAACAAGGCGCTGGACGCGGCCGAGAAGCCCGATGAGATGCTCGACCTCTCCTACGAGAAGATGCTCGAGCAGATCACCCAGGTGCGCCGAGCTCTCGTCGACCTGGCGGGCTCCAAGAAGAACATAGAGCTGCAGGAACAGCAGCTCCAGCACTCGATGGACCACCTCCAGGATCAGGCCAAGGCTGCCCTCGGGCAGGGCCGGGAGGACCTGGCCAAAGAGGCGCTCTCCCGCAAGGCGGCCGCCCAGCAGCAGATCGACACCATGGAGCCCCAGCGGGCGCAGATGGCCGAGGAGGAGGAGAAGCTCACCAAGACGCTGGCTGCGCTCCAGACACGGGTCAACCAGTTCCGCACCCAGAAGGAGACCCTCAAGGCGCAGTACACCGCGGCCCAGGCGATCACCACGGTCGACGAGAGCGCGGCGGGGATCTCCAAGTCGTTCAGCGACTCGGGCGCCTCCCTGCAGCGGGCCCAGGACAAGATCGCCACCATGCAGGCGCGCTCGGGGGCCCTGGACGAGCTGCTCGAGTCCGGCGTCCTCGAGGACGTCGGTGGCGGGGGGGACGACATCCAAAAGGAATTGGATCAGGTGGGCCAGGCAGCCTCGGTCGACAACGAGCTGGCCGCCCTCAAGGCGTCAATGGGGACGGGCGCTGCGCCTGCGCCCGAGGCCCTGCCGGCCGCCGCGGAGGAGGCCACGCCGACGGCGTCCGCCTGAGCGAGCCCATCCCTCCGGCGGACGCGGCGCCGGGTGAGACTAGGGGCCGTGAAGGGCACCCTGACACAGGACGGCGTCGCCACCGAGGCGACCAGTGAGAACGTCCTGGCGGCCCTGGCCGGCACGGGCTTCTTCTGGTTGGACCTCGATGACGCCGCCACCGACGGCACGGTGGCCGAGCTCCTCGGCGTCCACTTCGGGTTCCACCCGCTGGCCGTCGCGGCGGCCGAGAAGTTCGGTCAGCGGCCGCGTTTCGACGACTACGACCGGTTCGTCTATCTGGTCGCCCGGGGCGCCGATCCCGAGGACTCGGGCCACGCCGAGGTGCACTGCTTCTGGAGTGACCGCTACGTCGTCACCGTGCACCGGGGTGACTGCCCGGCCGTGCAGTCGGTGCGCAACCGGATGGCGCAGCACCACATCGCCGCCACCAACGCCTCGCCGCAGATCGTCATCGTCTACCTCATCATGAATGCGTTGGTGGACGGGTTCTTCCCGGTCCTCAACGACTTCGACGAGAAGATCGACGCGCTCGAGGACGACATCCTCAAGGCTCCCACCGAGTCCCAGTTGGGCGTGCTGTTCGACATGAAGCGCAGCCTCATCCACATGCGCAAGGTCGTCGCCCCGCAGCGGGACATGATGGCCAGCATCAACGCCGGCATCGACACCGTGCCCGGCTTGACCACCGAGGCAGCGCGGTACTTCCGCGACCTCTACGACCACCTGATCCGGCTGGCCGACCTGCTCGACAGTTACCGTGACCTCCTGACCAGCGTGATGGACACGCACCTCTCCACCGTGTCGAACCGCCTCAACGTGGTGATGAAGCAGCTGGCCGTCATCGCCACGATCTTCCTGCCGTTGACCTTCCTCACCGGGTTCTTCGGGCAGAATTTCAGCTATCTGGTCACTCACATCACGGGTGGGTGGACCTTCTTGTGGCTGGGGATGGGCACCGAGGTGATCGCCGTCGCGCTGCTCTACGTGCTCTTCAGGCGGCGGGGCTGGCTGGGAGGACCCACGGTCTGAGGGCCCTCGTCAGCTCCCGTGGGTCTCGTGGCGGGTCCACCACTCCTCGCAACCGTCGGGGACCGGGAAGCCGAGCTGCTTGCGCTGGTCGACCAGCTCGTGCACCTCTCGCTTGAGCTCGCGCAGCAGGGAGAGGGTGCCGGGATCGGCGGCGGCGTCCATTCGGTCCCCGGCCCATACCGTCTCCTCCAGGTGCCAGGCTTCGAGCCGGGCGGCGATCAGCCGGTGCGTGTCGGCGGCCACCTCGTCGAGGAGGGTGGCGTCCCCCTCCGCCATGACGTCGGCCGCCCGCAGCCATCCGTAGTCCTTGTTGATGCGCAGGAGGCCCGGCTCCACCTCGAAGTAGCCGACCACGTCGACGACGGGGTCGATCGTGGTGAGGGTGCCGCCCGGCGGCAGGGTGACGGCCAGGTTCTCGCGCTGGCGGTCCGCCATGGCGATCACACCGAGGGCCCGCAGCCCCACGTTGACGGCGTTGTCCTCGGAGTAGCTGCGCTCGTCGCGATCGATCCGGAGCGGCACCGCCAGCACGGCGATGATCCGCGTGGCACCCAGCTGCGCCGCGGCGCGCACGGGCACGACCTGGAGGACCCCGCCGTCGACGTAGTCGTCGCCGGCCAGGGGGCGGGGAGGGAACACCATGGGCACGCTGGCCGAGGCGATGACGGCGTCGAGCAGGTCGACCGGTCCGGCGCTGGAGCCCGGTGCCGGCGTGCGCGCGTCCTCTTCGACGATGGTGCCGTCCTGGGTGACGTAGCGCAGGGCACCGGCGCGCAGCGCGGTGACCGCCAGGCGGAGCTGGAGCCCGGGCCGCCGGATCAGGTCCTGATCGACCGGGTGGATCCCGCTGGGCCCTCCGTGGCGCATGGCGTGGGCCAGGGGCCTGAGGTTCAAGATGGAGCTCCCGCTGGTGCGGAACCGGCGCCGGGCCCGCGGCAGGCGCAGTGCAGCCCCGGCGAGCAGGCGGCGGACCCACCGGCGCCGGCGGCGGCGGGCCTTGTTGGCGGCCCGGCGGGGCACGTTCGGCGCCGGGTCCGGGTCGAGGGAGACCGTGCAGCGCAGGGCCGGCAGCGGCGGCCGGGTGCCCTTGGTGAACGCGGTGCGGATCTCTCCGCCCAGCGTCGTCCCCTCGAGCGCCTGGAGCCAGGCCTGCTCGCCGAAGATCTGCTCGGTGCGGGTCATGGCCAGGATGTCCTCCTCGACCTCCTGGACCCGGCGGTCGAACTCCTCGAAGGTGCGGGCCTGGGCCAGTACGGCCGCGGCGACGGCCCCGGCGGAGGTGGCCGCGATGATGTCGGGGATGATCCGCTCGGTGCCCACCAGGTACTGGAGGGCACCCACCTCGAACGAGCCCTTGGTCCCCCCGCCGGCCAGAACGAATGCTGTGGGCCCCGCCAGGGCTCGCTCGGTCATCCCTCAGAGGTTAGCCACCGGCGGCGGCCGAGACGACCTCAATCGGGGCGCCGGGCCTGGCCGGGGTGGTCGACCACTGCGATCGGGGGATGACGCAGCGGTCGACCGCCACCGCGATCCCCTTGGGCTCCGCCCCCCCGACGAGGCAGGCCACCACGTCGGCGACGGTGCTCCCGGCGGGAACGGTCAGGGGGTCGCCGTTGACCGTCAGGGTGAGCTCCCTCACCGCCGCGCCTCGGCCGAGAAGAGGTCCACCACGCCGGCCGCCGTGCTCGGCGCCAACAGGAAGCCGTTGCGAAAGTGGCCGGTGGCCACGGCCACCCCGGGCTGCCGCGTCCACCCGATGACCGGGGTGTTGTCGGCCGTGGCCGGGCGGAGGCCCGTCTCTGCCGCCAGGAGCTCGAGCTCGTCGATGCCCGGGACCACGGCCCGGGCGTCGCTGAGCAGCTCGTGCACCGCCCCGGCCCGCACCGCGGCGTCGGCGCCGCGCTCCTCCATGGTGGCCCCGACCACCAGGGTCCCGTCGGGGCGGGGGACGAGGTAGATGGAGCGGCCGTGGACCAGCGCGCGCACCGTGCGGCCGAGCAGCGGCGCGCCCGGCGCCGGGCCGAGTCGCAGGATGTGGCCCTTGACCGGGCGGATCGTGGGCAAGCCCGGCCGACTCCAGGCCACCGATGTGCGCGGTGCCGGTGCCCGCCGCCAGGAGGACGACGTCGGAGCCGAGGCGGCGGCCATCGGAGAGCGCGACGGTCGGGCCGGGCGAACCGGGAAGGAGGGCGACGGCCGCCCGGGGCACGAGCTCCACGCCGCCGGCCCGGCAGGCGGCGACGAGGGCCGCCAGGACGGCACGGTTGTCCACGTGGTGGTCGCCGGGAACCTCTATCCCCCCGCGCAGGACCGGGGTGAGCGCCGGCACCAGCGTCCGGCACTCCGAGGCCGTGCGCCGGGTGGCGGTGCAGCCCAGCGCGTGCTGGTAGGCCAGGAGGTGGTCGAGGGCGGCGCGATCGGACGTATCGAGGGCGACCGTCAACGTGCCGGACTGGTCGTAGCCGATGTCGTAGCCCGACGCCTCCTCCAGCGAGGCGGCGAACTCCTTCCAGTATCTGGCCGCTTCGAGGAGCAGCTCTGTGAGGGGCGCCTCACCGAACTGGACCTCGGTGACGGGGGCCAGCATCCCGGCGGCGACCCACGAGGCGCCGTCGCGCCCGGGCGTGGGGGCCACCAGGGTCACCTGATGGCCCGCCCCGGCCAGTCGCCACGAGCACGACAGGCCGATGACCCCGCCCCCGACCACGAGCACGCGCTCCGTCATGGGCCAAGCCTACTGAGCCCCTTCGACTGCGGATCGTGGAAGAGGATCGTGGAAGAGGATCGTGTAATCTGTAGGTTCGCTCCTGGGCCAGCGCCGTCCCGGTCGACTTTCTGTTCCCTCTATTTCCGAAAGGACGACGATGGTCACCGGCCTCTACGACGCCTCGTACGAGCACGACGCCTGCGGCGTGGGCATGGTGGCCGACCTCCACGGCCGGGCGAGTCACGACATCGTCGACAAGGGGCTCACCGTTCTCGAGCGGCTGGCGCACCGCGGGGCGTCGGGGGCCGAGGTCTCGACGGGGGACGGCGCCGGGATCCTGACCCAGGTGCCCCACCGTTTCCTGGCCGGGGCGGCCGAGCGGGCGGGGCTCTCCCTGCCGGCACCCGGGGCCTACGCCGTGGGCCTGGCGTTCCTGCCCACCGATGTCGACGACGCCGCCAAGGCGAAGAAGGTGGTCGGGGCGCTCGCCGCCGAGGAGGGTCTCACCGTGCTGTGGTGGCGCGCCGTGCCGACCCGCCCCGACGGCCTGGGGGAGACGGCCCTCAGCGCCATGCCCGCCATGGAGCAGCTCTTCGTGGCCTCGGAGACGGCGGCCGGGCCGGGCGCCGACCCGCTGGCGCTGGAGCGCCAGGCCTTCGTGTTGCGCAAGCGGGCCGAGCACGCGGTCGACGGCCTCTACTTCCCCTCGCTGTCCTCGCGGACCCTGGTCTACAAGGGCATGCTGACCTCCGAGCAGCTGCGCTGGTTCTTCACCGACCTCGAGGACCCCTTGTTCGAGTCGGGACTGGCGCTCGTGCACTCGCGCTTTTCGACCAACACCTTCCCCAGCTGGCCCCTGGCCCACCCGTACCGCTACATGGCCCACAACGGGGAGATCAACACCCTGGCCGGCAACCGCAACTGGATGCGGGCCCGGGAGGCTCTCCTCTCGACGGACCTCATTCCGGGCGACCTCGAGCGCATCTACCCGGTGTGCACCCCGGGGGCGAGCGACTCGGCCAGCTTCGACGAGGTGCTCGAGCTCCTGCACCTGGCCGGGCGCCCGCTTCCCCACGCCGTGCTCATGATGATCCCCGAGGCCTGGGAGAACCACACCACCATGGACCACGCCCGGCGGGCGTTCTACCGCTACCACGCCTCGCTCATGGAGCCGTGGGACGGACCGGCGGCGGTGACCTTCACCGACGGCACCGTGGTGGGCGCCGTGCTGGACCGCAACGGGCTGCGCCCGGCACGCTACTGGGTCACCGACGACGATCTGGTGGTGCTGGCCAGCGAGGTGGGCGTCCTGGACATCGAGCCGCAGCGGATCGTACGCAAGGGAAGGCTCCAGCCCGGACGCATGTTCCTGGTGGACACGGCCAAGGGTCGCATGGTCGGCGACGACGAGATCAAGGCGGAGTTGGCCTCCGAGCACCCCTACGATGCCTGGCTCGCCCAGGACCAGATCAGGCTCGATGAGCTGCCGGCCCGCTCCATGCTCACCCCCCAGCACGGCCGGGTGGTGACCCAGCAGCGCCTCTTCGGCTACACCACCGAGGAGCTGCGGATCATCCTGGCCCCTATGGCCCGCACCGGGGGGGAGCCGCTGGGGTCGATGGGCTCGGACGCCTCCATCGCCGTGCTCTCGGACCGCTCGCGGCTGCTCTACGACTACTTCACCCAACTGTTCGCCCAGGTGACCAACCCGCCGCTCGACGCCATCCGCGAGGAGCTGGTGACCTCCCTCTCGGCCACGGTCGGCCCGGAGGGCAACCTGCTGGACGCCGGTCCGGGCTCGTGCCGGCAGATCATGCTGCCCCTGCCCGTCATCGACCGTGACGACCTGGCCAAGCTGATGTACGTCAACGAGCACGGCGAGACCCCCGGGTTCAAGGCGTTCGCCATCGACGGCCTGTTCGAGGTGCGCCAGGCCGGACAGGCCGGGGCGCCGACCGAGGCCGGCGGGGCCGCCCTGGCCCGGGCCATCGCCGACGTCCGGCAGCGGGTATCGGAGGCCATCGCCGACGGGGCCAACATCATCGTGCTCTCCGACCGCAACTCCACCGAGGAGTGGGCACCCATCCCGTCGCTCCTACTCACCGCCGCCGTCCACCACCACCTGGTGCGCGAGAAGACCCGCACCCAGGTGGGCCTGGTGATCGAGACCGGCGACGCCCGCGAGGTCCATCACATGGCGCTGCTCATCGGCTACGGCGCGGCGGCGGTCAACCCGTACCTGGCGCTCGACACCATCGACGACATGATCGCCGAGGGGCTGCTCGAAGGTGTCTCCCCGCGCCAGGCCCGGCGCAACTACACCAAGGCGGCGTGCAAGGGCGTGCTCAAGGTGATGTCGAAGATGGGCATCTCGACCGTCGCCTCGTACACCGGTGCGCAGGTCTTCGAGGCCATCGGGCTCGACCGCGCCCTGATCGACGAGTACTTCACCGGCACGGCCAGCCGCATCGGCGGCATCGGCCTTTCGGTGCTGGCCTCGGAGGTGGCGACACGCCACCGCATGGCCTACGAGAAGCGGCCCACCGAGTGGGCGCACCGGGAGCTCGAGGTGGGCGGGGAGTACCAGTGGCGGCGGGAGGGGGAGCACCACCTCTTCAATCCCAAGACGGTCTTCAAGCTCCAGCACGCCACCCGTTCGAAGCGCTACTCCATCTTCAAGGAGTACACCGCCGCCGTCGACGACCAGGCCGAGAAGCTGGGCACCCTGCGCGGGCTGCTGCGGCTGCGCACCGGGACCGGCGGCCCCCCCGCAGACTCTCACTCTCAGACTGAGCTTGAGAGTTTCGATCCTCAAGCTGAGCTAGAGCTTGACGGTCAGAAACCCGGCCCGGGCAGCGCCCTCCCGGGCGCGAACGACCCCATCCCCATTGAGGAGGTCGAACCGATCGAGGCGATCATGGCCCGCTTCTCCACCGGCGCCATGTCCTACGGGTCGATCTCCAAGGAGGCCCACGAGACCCTGGCCATCGCCATGAACCGGATCGGCGGGCGCTCGAACACCGGCGAGGGCGGCGAGGACGCCGATCGCTTCACCCCCGACGCCAACGGCGACCTGCGACGCAGCGCCATCAAGCAGGTGGCCTCCGGCCGCTTCGGGGTGACCGGCGAGTACCTGGTCAACGCCGACGACATCCAGATCAAGATCTCCCAGGGAGCCAAGCCGGGCGAGGGCGGCCAGCTGCCGGGCAAGAAGGTGTACCCGTGGATCGCCCGCACCCGGTACTCGACGGCCGGCGTCGGCCTGATCTCGCCCCCGCCGCACCACGACATTTACTCCATTGAGGACATCGCCCAGCTCATCCACGACCTCAAGTCGGCCAACCCGTTGGCCCGGGTGCACGTCAAGCTGGTCGCCGAGGTGGGGGTGGGCACCGTGGCGGCGGGAGTGGCCAAGGCCCACTCCGACGTGGTGCTCATCTCCGGCCACGACGGTGGGACGGGAGCGGCCCCGCTGACCTCGCTCAAGCACGCCGGCATCCCCTGGGAGATCGGCCTGGCCGAGACCCAGCAGACCCTGCTGGCCAACGGCCTGCGGGACCGCATCGTCGTGCAGGTGGACGGTCAGCTCAAGACCGGCCGCGACGTGATCGTGGCCGCGCTGCTGGGAGCCGAGGAGTTCGGCTTCGCCTCGGCGCCCCTCGTGGTCTCGGGCTGCATCATGATGCGCGTCTGCCACCTCGATACGTGTCCCGTCGGCATCGCCACCCAGACGCCGGCGCTCCGGGCCAAGTTCGCCGGCAAGCCCGAGTTCGTCGAGACCTTCTTCGAGTACGTCGCCGAGGAGGTGCGCGAGCACCTGGCCTCCCTGGGGCTGCGCACCCTCGAAGAGGCGGTGGGACGGGTGGACCTGCTCGAGACCGAGGCGGCGGTGACGCACTGGAAGGCCGCCGGTCTCGACCTCAGCGCCGTGCTGGCCCAGCCCGACGTGCCCGAGGGCACCGAGCGGCACCAGACGCGCCTGCAGGACCACGGGCTGGAGAAGGCCCTCGATCACCGGTTCATGGACGCCTGCGCCGCCGCGTTGGCGGACGGCACGCCGGTCTCGGTGGCCCTGCCCATCTCCAACGTCGACCGCACGGTCGGGACGCTGCTGGGCTCGGAGATCAGCCGGCGTTACGGCGCGGTGGGGTTGCCCGACGACACCATCTCGCTGACCTTCTCCGGCTCGGCGGGCCAGAGCTTCGGCGCCTTCGTGCCCCACGGTGTGACCATGCGCCTGTACGGCGACGCCAACGACTACTTCGGCAAGGGGCTCTCGGGCGGGCGGCTCATCGTCCGGCCGCCGGTCGAGTCGGTCTTCGCCGCCGAGGACGAGATCATCGCCGGCAACGTCATCCTCTACGGCGCCACGGCCGGTGAGGTCTTCATCCGCGGACAGGTGGGGGAGCGTTTCTGCGTGCGCAACTCTGGCGCCGTCGCCGTGGTCGAGGGAGTGGGGGACCACGGCTGCGAGTACATGACCGGGGGGCGGGTGGTCGTGCTGGGCCCGACCGGCCGGAACTTCGGCGCCGGCATGTCCGGCGGGGTCGCCTACGTCTACGATCCGCAGCGCACGTTCGGCCAGCGGGTCAACCTCGACGAGGTCGACGTCGAGCCACTCGACGGCGAGGACAACTTCTTGGTGCGGACGCTGATCGAACGTCACGGGGTGGAGACCGACTCCGCCGTTGCGGGCGGCATCCTGGCCAACTGGGACCTCGAGCAGCGCGAGTTCGTCAAGGTCATGCCGAGGGACTACCGCCGCATCCTCGAGGCCACCCGGCTGGCCGAGGCCGAGGGTCGCTCGGTGGAGCAGGCCGTGATGGAGGCCGCCCATGGGTAAGCCGACCGGCTTCATGGAGTTCCACCGCTCGCTGCCCCGGCGACGGCCGGTGTCGGTGCGCCTGCGCGACTGGCGCGAGGTGTACGAGCCCTTCAGCGCCGAGCAGACCCAGGAACAGGGCGCCCGCTGCATGGACTGCGGCATACCCTTCTGCCACGAGGGCTGCCCGCTGGGCAATCTGATCCCCGAGTGGAACGACCTGGTCTACAAGGACGACTGGTCCGATGCCATCGAGCGCCTGCACGCCACCAACAACTTCCCCGAGTTCACCGGCCGCCTCTGCCCGGCCCCCTGTGAGGCGGCGTGCGTCCTCGGGATCAACGACGATCCGGTGACCATCGAGCGGATCGAGTACGAGATCGTCGAGCGCGCCTGGTCCGAAGGGTGGGTGGATCCCCAGCTGTCGACCACGCCCACGGGCCGCTCGGTGGCGGTCGTGGGCTCGGGGCCCGCCGGCCTGGCCGCCGCGCAGCAGCTGGCCCGCGCCGGGCACGCCGTGACGGTGTTCGAGCGGGCCGAGAAGCCCGGCGGCCTCCTGCGCTACGGCATTCCCGAGTTCAAGATGGAGAAAGCCGTGCTGGACCGTCGGCTGGCCCAGTTGGAGGCCGAGGGTGTCACCTTCATCTGCTCGACGTCCATCGGGCGAATGGAGGGGCCGGCCGAGGCGGCCGGGGCGGCCGAGGTGCCCGAGCCCGGCGAGCTGCGGGGACCGGGCACGGCCTGCGCACCGGACGTCACCGTGCGTTCGGCGGACGACGTGCGCGCCGCGTTCGACGCCATGGTCCTGGCCGGGGGGGCCACCCTGCCCCGGGATCTTCCCGTCCCGGGTCGCTCGCTCGACGGGGTACATCTGGCGCTCGACTACCTCAAGCCCTCGAACCTGGTCCAGGAGGGAGCCCTGCGGGCGTCGCCCATCAGCGCGAGCGGCAAGCGGGTCGTCATCATCGGTGGCGGCGACACCGGCGCCGACTGCCTCGGCACGGCGCATCGACAGGGCGCCGCCTCGGTCCTCCAGTTCGAGATCCTGCCCGAGCCACCGGCCAGCAGACCCGACGCCAACCCGTGGCCGCTGTGGCCGCTCATCCTGCGGTCGTCGGCCGCCCACGAAGAGGGCGGTGAGCGCGTCTTCGCGGTGACCACCACCGAGTTCGTCGATGACGGCACGGGCGCCGTGCGGGCCCTGCGCGGCCATGAGGTGGAGATGCTGCTCGAGGAGGGGCGCCCGGTGTTCGAGAAGCTGTCCGGCACGGAGTTCGAGATCGAGTGCGAGCTGGTACTCCTGGCCATGGGGTACGTCGGCACGGAGCGCCGGGGGGCGGTGGGAGAGCTCGGGATCGACGTGGACAGCCGCGGCGCGGTGGCGGCGGACGGCAACTGGGCCACCAACGTCGACGGCGTCTTCGTCTGCGGCGACCAGACCCGCGGTCAGAGCCTGATCGTCTGGGCCATCGCCGAGGGCCGCTCGGCGGCCTCCGCCGTGGATCGATGGCTCATGGGGACCACGTCCCTGCCCGCACCGCTCGTCCCGGGCCAGCTGGCCCTGCGCTAGGTCACTGCTCGGCCAGGATGGCGGCGATCTCGGCCAGGGGGTTGCGCACCACCGGTCCGGTCACCTCCACCTCCGCCCTCTCGATGACGCCGTTGAAGGGGAACGGGGCCTCGTAGCCCTCGCCGACGGCCGGCCCCCACTCGTACCCGCAGGTCAGCCCCACCCCCAACCCGTTGAAGCCGGCCGGGGTGAAACGCTCGATCGCGCCCTCGGCGACCACGTCGCCGTCCACCAGCAGCTGGGCCGACCCGCCGAGGCCGCCGTCCTTGGTGAACGCCAGGGCCACCCGGTGGGCGCCCGGGCGCAGCGGCACGGGGCTGGTGAGCACGTGGCGGCCCTTGCCGTAGAGGTTGTGCACGTAGCGCGGAAATCCGTGCAGGCAGTGCAGCGACCATCCGCCGAGCGCGGAGCCGGTGGCCAACAGCACCCCCTCGGCGACCGCCCCGTCGCCGACCACGACGTCGGCCCTCACCGTGTGCGACCGGTTCTGGACCGGCACGGCGACCGACTCGGGGACCGGTGCACCACCCGGAAAGTAGCGAAAGACCGAGCGGTCCCGCCGCTGGTCGGGTGGCTTGTTGATCAGCGCCCACAGCGGACGGTTGTCGAGGGGGAGCACGTCGTTGCGCTCGGCTTCGTCCCACCACAGGGCGACCAGCTCCGCCAGGCGCTCGGGCTCCGCGGCGGCCAGGTCGTCGGTCTCCGAGAAGTCCTGCGCCACGTGGTAGAGCTCCCAGACGTCGTCGTCGAAAGAGGCATTGGGATTGAGACCGTCGTCGTACACCGGTCCGACCGGGTGGAAGGTCACCGCCTTCCATCCGTCGTGGACGATGGCCCGGGAGCCGAACATCTCGAAGTACTGGGTCACGTGCGCGGTCGGGGCGTCCGCTCCTTCGGGACCGAGCACGTAGGCGAAGCTGGTGCCGTCAATGCGGGACTGGGCGACGCCCTCAATGTGCGAGGGCGCGGCGATCCCCACGAGCTCGAGCACGCTCGGCAGGACGTCGACGGCGTGGGTGAACTGGTGGCGGATGCCGCCTGCCGCCGGGCCGAGACGGGCCGGCCAGCTGACGATGCAGGGGTCTGCGACCCCACCCTCGTGGACCTCGCGCTTCCAGCGCTTGAAGGGAGTGTTGCCCGCCATCGTCCAACCCCACGGATAGTTGTTGTGGCTCGTCGGGCCGCCGATCTCGTCCATCCGTTCGTACATCTCGGCCGTCGAGGCCGGATCGAGGTTCTCCAGCCGGATGTCGTTGATGGACCCCTGCGAGCCTCCCTCGGAGCTGGCGCCGTTGTCCGAGACCAGAACGACCAGGGTGTTCTCCCGGTCGCCGACGTCTTCCAGGAAGGAGAGCACCCGACCGAGCTGCGCATCGGTGTAGGAGAGGAAACCGGCGAAGCACTCCATGAACCGGGCGGCCAGCTCCCGCTCGACGTCGCCCAGGTCGGCCCATGCCGGAACCCACGGAGGCCGCGGGGAGAGATTGGTGCCCGCCGGGACGATGCCCAGCTCGAGCTGGCGGGCGAAGACGCGGTCCCGCCACTCGTCCCACCCCGAGTCGAAGGCTCCCCGGTACCGCTCGATCCACTCGCTCGGGGCGTGGTGGGGGGAGTGGCAGGCACCGGGGCACAGGTAGAGGAAGAACGGTCGCCCGGTATCGACGGCCCGCAGGTCGGCCACGAACTCAATGGCCCGATCGGCCAGGTCCGCGCTCAGGTGGTAGCCGTCCTCCATGCGGCGCGGTGGCCGGACCGCGTGGTTGTCGTGGTAGAGGGCAGGGACGAACTGGTGGGTCTCCCCGCCGTGGAAGCCGTACCAGCGGTCGAAGCCGCGGGCCAGGGGCCACGTGGCCCGGGAGGAGGCCATGTCGGTCTCGTTCTCCGGGCTCAGGTGCCACTTCCCCACGGCGTAGGTCGCGTAGCCCTGCTGGCGCAGGATCTCCGAGAGAAAGCCCCCCTCCCGGGGCGGCCTGCCCCAGTAGCCGGGAAAGCCGACCGCCAGGTCGGCCACCCGGCCCATGCCGCTGCGGTGATGGTTCCGCCCGGTCAGCAGGCAGGCCCGTGAGGGGGAGCACAGGGCGGTGGTGTGGAAGTTCGCCAGTCGCACCCCGCCATCGGCCACGCCGTCGATCACCGGCGTGGCGATGGGGGAGCCGTAGCAGCCCAGCTGGGCGAACCCCACGTCGTCGAGGACGACGAGCACCACGTTGGGCGCGCCCGGCGGGGGACTCGCCACCGGTGGCCACCATGGGTCCGAATCGCGCCAATCCCGGCCGATCCGACCGTGGAACTCCCGCTCCTCTGTCATGCGCCTTGCAGCATGCCAGGTCCGGCCGGCGGCCCTACGCTGAGGCGATGGATGCCACCAGTACCCCCGAGTGGACCGCCCTCGCCACGCACGTCGACGAGGTCCGCCACCTCCATCTGCGCCAGCTCTTCTCCCGCGACCCCTCCCGGGCGGCGCGTCTGACGGCCGGCGGGGGGGACCTGGTCCTGGACTACTCCAAGCACCGGGTCACCGACGAGACGCTGTCCCTCCTGTTCGGCCTGGCCCGGGCGGCCGGCGTCGAGGCGCGGCGCGACGCCATGTTCTCGGGTGCGCACATCAACACCACGGAGGACCGCGCCGTGCTCCATGTGGCGCTGCGCATGCCCGAAGACGAGCCCCTCGTCGTCGACGGGCAGGACGTCACGTCCGACGTGCACGCCGTGTTGCGCCGCATGGGCGATCTGTCCGATCGCATCCGCAACGGGACGTGGGTCGGCGCGACGGGGCAACGCATCCGCACCGTGATCAACATCGGGATCGGCGGGTCGGACCTGGGGCCGGCCATGGCCACCGAGGCGCTGGCCGACTATGCCTCGCCCGAGCTTCAGAGCCGGTTCGTCTCCAACGTCGATCCGGTCGACCTCTACGCGGCGACCCACGACCTGGACCCGGCCACCACCCTCTTCGTCGTGAGCTCGAAGACCTTCACCACCCTCGAGACGCTCACCAACGCGGCGGCGGCCCGGGAGTGGCTCCTCAATGGCCTGGGTGAGGAGGGCAGGGACAGTAGCGGCGCGGTGGCCAAGCACTTCATCGCCGTGTCGACCAACACGGCGGCGGTCGCCGAGTTCGGCATCGACACGGCGAACATGCTCGAGTTCTGGGACTGGGTCGGTGGCCGGTACTCCTACGACTCGGCCATCGGCTTCTCGCTGATGGTGGCCGTCGGCCGGGAGGCCTTCGCCGACATGCTGGCCGGCTTTCACGCCATCGACGAGCACTTCCGCACGGCGCCCCTGGAGCGGAACCTGCCCGTGATCATGGGCCTCCTCAACGTCTGGTACAACAACTTCTTCGGCGCCGAGACGCATGCGGTCCTGCCCTACAGCCACCGCCTGGCCCGCTTCCCCGCCTATCTCCAGCAGCTGACCATGGAGTCCAACGGCAAGTCGGTGCACCTGGACGGCACCGCCGTCGACGGCCAGACCGGTGAGATCTTCTGGGGCGCCCCGGGCACCAACGGCCAGCACGCCTTCTACCAGCTCATCCACCAGGGGACCAAGCTGATCCCCGCGGACCTCATCGCCTTCGCCGAGGCCACCCACGACCACGGCGGCCAGCAGGATCTGCTGGTGGCCAACTGCTTGGCCCAGTCCAAGGCGCTGGCCTTCGGCAAGACGGCCGAGGAGATCGCCGCCGAGGGCACCCCTCCCGAGTTGGTCCCCCACAAGGTGATGCCCGGCAACCGACCGAGCTCGACGATCTTCGCCCCCAAGGTCTCGCCCTCCGTACTGGGCCAGCTGGTGGCTCTCTACGAGCACACCGTGTTCGTCGAGGGAACCATCTGGGGGATCGACTCCTTCGACCAGTGGGGGGTGGAGCTGGGGAAGGTCATGGCCAGCGAGCTCGCCCCCGTGCTCAGCTCCGCCGAAGCACCCGATCTGGCGGCGCAGGACGCCTCGACGGCCGGCCTGGTCCGCCTCTACCGCACCTGGCGGGGGCGCCCGACCTAGCTCGGCCGGGTGGCCCCCAGGTAGGTCTCGTCGCCGAACTCGGCCCCGGGGGCGGAGGGGAACCGCTCCACCCGGACGTCGGCGCCGGTGTGCGGTGCGTCGACCATGACGGCCAGTCCGTCCTCGGTCCCGACGTAGATCCCGACGTGGGTGACGTCGATCGGCCCGGCGCCGAAGAACACCAGGTCGCCCGGCGCGAGCGCCGCTCCCGGTGGCAGCGGCGGCCCGGCGTCGAACTGGTCCTGGGCCACCCGGGGCAGGGTGATCCCCGCCACCTTGTAGGCCGCCTGGGCCAACCCGGAGCAGTCGAAGCCGACTCCGGGCGTCTCACCGCCCCAGACGTACGGCGTCCCGACCTGGGCCAGGGCCCATTCGACGGCGGTCAGCCCCGCCGTTCCACCCTGGGCGTAGCGCTGCGCCAGGGAGAGGACCTGCGTGACGTAGGCGGGATCGTGGTTGTAGGCGAAGACGGCCCCCGGCAGGTCGGCGCCGCCCGCAGCTCCGTTGGCGCACAGCATCCTCGCCGCGGCGTACACGGCGTCGGTGGGGTCATAGGGGGAGGGCGGCGTGGCGCCCCCGGGCGGCACCGGCTGGTCGTAGGCGGCAAAGGTGGCCGGTTCGAACTGCATCGGCCCCTCCGCGCCGGCCCCGTTGGAGCCGGAGTGGACGCCGGGGAGGTCGGAGGTCCCGTTGCCCGATTCCACCGTGCCGATCGCCGCCAGCACGGTCCAGGGAAGGCCCGGGCAGGTGGCGGCCGCCTCCTGGTACAGCGCGAGCATCGCGGACGGCACCGGGGGCCGTGGCACCGGGGGCCGTGCCCCCCTCCCCGAGGAGCGTGGCACCGACCACCCCGGTCGCCCCGGCCATCACGGTGGCCGCCAGGACAAGTCCGACGGCACCGACTCCGAGAAGGCGGGGAGCGCTCATCGACGGAGGAACGGTCGGACGCGGCGCGCACAGAGCGCGAGGTCGCCATACTTGGGCCATGAAGAGCACGATGCAGGACGCACCACTCCTGATCAGCGACCTGCTGCGCCACGGCCAGCAGCAGCACGGCGACAGCACGGTCATCACCGTCGAGGCCGGGGGGCACCGGACGGCCACCTTCGACGAGGTGGCCGTCCGGGCCGAGAAACTGGCCGCCGCCCTCACGCGACTGGGCATCCGCGGCGGGGACCGAGTCGGCACGTTCTGCTGGAACAACCAGGTTCATCTGGAGGCCTACCTGGCCGTTCCCTCCATGGGGGCGGTGCTGCACACCTTGAACATCCGGCTGGCGGCCGATCAGCTGGCCTACGTGATCAATCACGCCGAGGACCGCGCCATCATCGTGGACGCCTCGCTGATCCCCCTGCTGGCCGCCGTGAGGGACGAGCTCAAGACCGTGGAGACCATCATCGTCGTGGGGGAGGGGGACAGCACCTCCCTGGGCGCGACGCTGCCCTACGAGGAGCTCCTGTCGGCCGAGGAGCCCGGTTTCGACTGGCCGGTGCTCGACGAACGCTCCGCCGCGGCCATGTGCTACACGAGCGGCACCACGGGCGATCCCAAGGGCGTCGTCTACTCCCACCGCTCCACCTGGTTGCACACCATGGCCCAGCAGTCCGCCTCGTCGGTGGGGATGACGGAGGGGGACCGCATCCTGATCATCGTCCCCATGTTCCACGCCAACGCCTGGGGAACGCCCTACGGGGCCTGGTTGGCCGGGACCTCCATGATCATGCCCCAGATGTTCCTCATGGGAGACCATCTGGCCGGCGTGATCAACGAGTACCGCCCGACGCTGGCCTGCGGAGTTCCCACCATCTGGAACGGGCTGCTGCACCTGAGCACGCCGATCGACTTCTCGTCGGTGCGGGCCATCACCGCCGGGGGCGCCGCCGTGCCCCAGTCGCTGATCGAGGGGTTCGAGGAGCGCTTCGGCGTCACGATCATTCAGGGCTGGGGCATGACCGAGACCAGCCCGATGGCGGCCTTCGGGCTGCCTCCCGCCCGCCGGCTGAATGGCCACGACGACATGTACTACAAGATCAAGGCCGGGCGGGTGGTCGCCGGCGTCGAGGTCCGCGTGGTCGCCGAGGACGGCACCGTGCTGCCGCGCGACGGCGAGTCGGTGGGGGAGTTCGAGGTCCGTGGCCCCTGGGTCACCGGCTCGTACTACAAGGACGAGGATCCCTCCCGGTTCCACGACGGCTGGCTCCGCACCGGCGACATCGGCACGCTGGACCAACAGGGCTACATGACCATCTCCGACCGCACCAAGGATGTGATCAAGTCCGGCGGGGAGTGGATCTCCTCGGTCGATCTGGAGAACGCGGTGATGGCGCATCCCGACGTCTTCGAGGCGGCGGTGATCGCCGTCCCGGACAGCACCTGGTCCGAGCGGCCGCTGGTGGTCGTCGTGCCCAAGCCGGGGCTGACGCCCTCCCCGTCGGATCTGGTCGAATTCCTGGCCGGGCGGGTCCCCCGTTGGTGGCTGCCCGACCAGTGGGTCTTCGTGCCGGACATCCCCAAGACGAGCGTGGGCAAGTTCAACAAGAGGCTGCTGCGCGCCGCCTTCGCCGAGGGCGACTACACGGTCCAGACCGTGGACCTCCCCAAGTGACAGGGGCGGCCGACGCGATGGCCGATGTGGCCGGCCGCCTCGAGGGAGTGATCGACGAGCTCACGGACATCGCGCTCGATGCGCTGCGCCGAGCCTCCCAGGGCGACCCGGACTCGGCCGAGGCCGGCGAGGCGTTGGCCATAGAGCGGCGCATCGTCCGGGCCCGGCGGGCGATCGAGAAGGCCGTCGCGGTGCTCGAGTGATCTATTGGATCATCTTCGGCGTGGTGGCCGTCGTCATCATGACGGTGCGGTTCCGCCCCGGGGGGAAGTACCGCGAGATGCTCAAGGGCCACGACCACTGCGAGTCGTGCCGGGCGTGGCTCAAGTGGAGCGGGGGACAGTACGCCACCGTCTGCCCGAGGTGCGGCAAGGAGCAGACCCGCTCGCTCTAGGCCCCCGTGCACTCGTTGACGGCGTTGATCAGCTGGCGCAGGCGCGCGAAGTGCCACTTGTCGAAGCGCAGGGCAAGCCGCGGCAGCTCGGGATGGTCGTTGCTGGACCGCTCCGGCGGGAAGGCGGTCGCGCTGCGGATGGTGCCACGGGTGACGATGTCGGCGAAGCGCCGGTTGAGCTCGGCCAGCTCGGCCCGGCTGGGGGCCGTCTGCACCCGCAGCACCAGTACGTCGCCCACCCAGCGGCACGAGTGGTAGTTGCGGTAGAAGCCGAGGATCTCCTCGGTCGCCTCCTCCACCGAGGTGGCCACCTTGAAGAGCGCCACGTCCTCGGGCGAGACCCACCCCGACGCGATCGCTTCCTCCTCCAAGAAGCGCAGCCACCCGCGCCAGTAGGTGCCGCCGGGCGTCTCCATCATGACCACAGGCGCCGGTTCGGCCTTGCCCGTCTGCAACAAGGTGAGGAGCTCGAACGACTCGTCCTGCGTGCCGAACCCCCCGGGGAGGATGGCGTAGGCGTGTGACTCCTTGATCAACATCAACTTGCGGGTGAAGAAGTACCTCATCTCCACCAGTTTCGGATCTTGGGCGATGAAGTCGTTCGCTCCCTCCTCGTTGGGGAGGCGGATGTTGACCCCGAAGGCGTGCTCGCGTCCGGCTCCCTCCAGGCCGGCCGCCATGATGCCGGGACCGGCGCCGGTGACCACCATCCAGTCGGCCCCGGCCATGTGACTGGCCAGGTCGCGCGCCAGTATGTAGACGGGATCCTCCGGCTTAGTCCGGGCCGAACCGAACATGGTGATCTTGCGCACCTTGCGGTACGGGCGGAAGACCCGGAACGCCTCGGCCATCTCGGCCAGCGCCGCATTGGCGATCTTGAGGTCGCCCACCGACGTGCCTTCCCTGGCCATCTCGCTCAGAGACCCGAGCATCGCCTGCAGCTCCCTGCTCTGCGCCGGGCCGAGCAGGTGCTCCTTGGCCAGGCCGGCGAACGCCTGGTGCAGGACGTCCTCCTGCTGGTCACTCCCGCTCAAGAGCCCGCCAGGGCGTACAGCGTGGAGCGTTGCACCAGCGGGCGCCCCAACGGCTCCACCAGTGACTCGAGCTCCTCGACCCCCATCCGCTGGCCGTGCCGCGCTCCGGCCGCCCGCGAGATGTTCTCGTCCATCAGCGTGCCCCCCACGTCGTTGGCGCCCGCCTGGAGCACCTGGCGCGCGCCCTCCACCCCCATCTTGACCCAGCTGACCTGAATGTTGTCGATGTCGCCGTGGTAGACGATGCGGGCCACCGAGTGCATGAGGAGCGTCTCGCGGAAGGTCGGTCCCCGGCGCGCCTTGCGCTGGAGATAGATCGGGGTCGCCATGTGGACGAAGGGCAGGGGGACGAACTCGGTGAACCCTCCGGTCTCCCGCTGCAGCGCACGCGTGCGCAGCATGTGGCGGGCCCAGCTGACCGGGTGCTCCACCGAGCCGAACATGATCGTGATGTTCGAACGCAGGCCGACCGAGTGGGCCGTGCGGTGTGCCTCGAGCCACTCCTCGGTGTTGACCTTGTCCGGGCAGATGAGAGCCCGGATGTCGTCGTCGAGGATCTCGGCCGCCGTGCCGGGCAGCGTCTTGAGGCCCGCCTCCTTGAGCCGCGTCAGGTACTCGGCCAGCGGCACGTCGGAACGGCGTGCCCCCTCGGTCACCTCCAGCGCCGTGAAGCCGTGGATGTGGATGCGCTCCGACGCCGCCCGCACCGCGCCCAGCACGTGGAGGTAGTAGTCCCCGTCGAAGTCGGGGTGGATCCCGCCCTGCAGGCAGACCTCGGTGGCCCCCTCGGCCTCCGCCTCGGCCACCCGGCGGGTGATCTCGTCCAGCTCCAGGAGGTACGGCGCGCCCCGGAGGTTGAGCGAGAGCGGTCCTTTGGAGAACGCGCAGAAGCGGCACTTGAAGGTGCAGACGTTGGTGTAGTTGATGTTGCGGTTGTAGACGAAGGTGATCGCGTCGCCGACGACGGCGCGCCGCAGATCGTCGGCCACCTCGGCCACCATGCGCACCTCGGGGCCACGGGCCGAGAACAGGGTCACGATCTCGTCCTCGCCGAGCTCCTGTCCCAGCGCCACACCGTCGAGGACCTCGGCCACCGGTCCGTGTGACCGGGCCGCCCGGCTCGTCCCGCCTACCGGCAGCCCGCTGCCGACGAGGACGGGCGGATCCACCTCGCCGCCCGAGCACCATGGGGCGTCGCGGGCGAGGCCCTCGGCGTCGGACACGTCGAGCACGGCGAACCGCACGCCGGGATCGAGCCACGTCTCGGGGTCATGGGCGAAGGCCGGATAGACGGTGAGCCGCGCCGCCAGCACGTGACCGGCCTCCTCGGTGGCCCGACGCAGCGTCTCCAGCGCCGGCCAGGCCCGCTCGGGGTTCACATGGTCGGCGGTGATCGGGGAGACCCCGCCCCAGTCGTCGATACCGGCCTCGACCAACGGTGCCAGATCGTCGGAGAGGTTCGGGGGGGCCTGGACGTGCACCTCGGGTGGCAGCACGAGACGGGCGACGGCGATGGCCCACAGGAGCTCCTCGGGTGCGCAGGGTGCGACACGCGCCATGGCGGTGCCGGGCTTGGGCAGGAAGTTCTGCACGATGACCTCCTGGACGTGGCCGAACCGCCCGTGCGAGCGCGCGATGGCGCGCAACGCCGCCAACTGGCCCGACCGGTCGTCGCCGATCCCGACGAGGATCCCGGTGGTGAAGGGGATGTGCAGCTCACCGGCGGCATCCAGCGTGGCCAACCGCCGTGCCGGCTCCTTGTCCGGCGCGTTCCGGTGCGCGTCCAGCCCCTCCACCAGCGACTCGACCATCATCCCCTGGCTGGCGGTGAACGGGCGCAGCGCGGCGAGCTCGTCGGGGAAGAGGGCGCCGGCATTGGCGTGGGGGAGGAGGCCGGTCTCCTCCAGGACGAGTCTGCAGCAGTGCACGAGGTAGTCCACCGTCGAGGCGAACCCCTGGGAGTCGAGCCACTCCTGGGCCAGGGGATAGCGCAGCTCGGGCCGCTCGCCCAGGGTGAACAGCGCCTCGTGGCACCCGGCCTCCTTGCCGGCGCGGGCGATCTGCAGCACCTCTTCGGGTGTGAGGTAGGGGGAGGTGAGGCGGGCCGGCGCCTTGGCGAACGTGCAGTAGCCGCACCGGTCGCGGCAGAGCATGGTGAGCGGGATGAAGACCTTGGGCGAGTACGTCACACGGCGCCCGTAGGCCAGGTCGCGCTCCGCCCCGGCCAGCGTCATGAGCTCGGCCAGCGGCATCTGCAGGAGTTCGGCGTCGGTAAGCATTGCGGCCAATCTAGACACCTCATGGGCCGGAGCGATCCGATACACCCCCATCGAGGTGTCACACCCCCTCACTACGTTTCCCATGTGGTCTCATCTCTTGCCGCAACACCCCCGCCGGCGGCGCCGGCTCTCGACTTCGAACACGAACTGGAGCATGCCGTGCGCACCCTGCAGCGCCTGGTGCACGGCGCCGCGCCCAGGTCGGCCTCGGGTGACCAGGCCCGGCGCGTGGTGGCGCTCTTCGCACAGGCCGAGCGGGCGGCCGCATCGGGCATCGCCCTGTTCTCCCCGGTGGTCCTCGAGACGGGTTCGTACGCCAAGGCCGGCCACGGGTCGGCGGCCGATTGGCTCGGGGCGGTCTCGGGCTCCTCGGCTGCGGTGGCCAAGGCCCGTCTGGCGGCGGCCGGACGGGCCGCCGCCGATCCGGCCCTCACCGGGGCACTCCACGAGGCCGACCTCTCGGCGCCCCAGCTCAAACTGGTGAGCGAGACGGCGGCCGTCGCCGACGGTGCGGCCGGCACGCTGCTCGAGCTGGCCGGCAACGGTGCATCGCACCAGGAGCTGAGCGACGCCGCCGCCCGCCTGCGGGCCGCGGCCCGGAGTCGGCAGAGCGAGCACGCCCGGCGGGCCCGTGTCCAGCAGTGCCGCCACGTTCGTTGGCACCAACGTCCCGAGGGCGGCATTGCAGGCGGGTTCCTCTGCGACGAGGTGGCCTGGGCCCGGATCGCTCCTCGCCTCGAAGCCGACGCCCGGCGGCGCTGGAAGGCGGCCGGGCAACGAGAACCCCTCGACGCCCACCGGCTCGACGCCTTCCTCGAGCTCCTGGCCGGCTCCGGTGGGGGCGGGGGCGCCGGTGGGTCCGGGGCCGGGGGCGGGGCCCGGCCCCACACCCTGGTGATCGTGGACGCCGAGGCGCTCCGCCGGGGCTCGGTCGGGAACGGTGAGCTCTGCGAGGTCGAGGGCATCGGCCCCGTCTCGGTCGATGCGGCCACCGAGCTACTCGGCGAGGGCGGGCTGCAGCTCCTGGTCCGCGACGGTATCGACATCCGCACGGTGACGGGTACCACACGGACGCTGCCCCAGCGGATGGCCGCCGCGCTGATGGTGCGGGACCGCACCTGCTGCGTCGAAGGATGCGGCAAACGCCACGGGCTCGAAGCCGACCACTGCACGGTGGACTTCTCCGCCGGCGGCCCGACCAGCCTCGACAATCTTGCTCGCCTGTGCCCCGAGCATCACGATCTCAAGACCTACGGCGGCTGGCGCCTCGAGGGCGGTCCCGGACACTGGAGGTGGATCGCTCCCGCCCACCCAAAAAGCGCTCGCTATATCGCCGGCGCCCGCAAGCTGGCGGCGGCCAAAGCCGCGGTCAAGCTGTCCCCGCCGCCTCCGGGTCGACCAACCAGACCACCTGCGCCGCCTTGACGCGGGCAGCGGGAATGTCGTCACCCCGTTTGAGCGCGGCGATCGCGTCACGTTTGCTGGCGCCCGCCACCGTGAAGACCGCCCGGCGGGCGGCGTTGATGACCGGCAGGGTCACGCTCAAGCGGGGGTGCGGATTGCGGCCGTTGGGGTCCGCGGTCGCCACCACCAGTTCGTCCGGTCCCGCATCGAGGGTGGGGGCGTTCGGGAAGAGCGACGCGGTGTGGCCGTCGGGCCCGAGGCCCAGGTGGATGAGATCGATACCCGGACCCGCCAGGACGGCCGCCATCGTCTTCTGGTACTCGGCCACCGCTTCCTCGACCGGGACCGTGGTCGGCATGGGCGAGAACGATCCCACGGGTCCGACCCGGTCGACCAGGGTCTCGCGCACCAGCCGCTGGTTGGCGTCGGGATCGTCGGGCGGCACGACCCGCTCGTCGCCCATGAAGATGTCCACCAGGGGCCAGGTGATCGTGGTGGTGGCCGCCAGCCGCTCATAGCACGCCTGCGCCGTCGGTCCCCCCGACAGCACGAGGGTGAAGCGTGGGCCCGGACGGGACGCGAACGCCTCGACGACCACGCCGGTGAACGCCTCCGGCACGTCGGAGACGACCGTCACGTGAGGGTGGACGCCTTGTCGCTCAGCGACTGCAGCAGCCCGTCGAAGGACTTGGCGAACGAGTGGACCCCCTCGTCCTCCAGCGTCTGCTCGACGTCCTCCATGTCGATGCCCGCGTCGGCCAGGCGGGCCAGCGCGTCGACGGCGTCCTGGGGATGGGCATCGACCGTCCGGGCCACCGTGCCGTGGTTCTGGAATGCCTCCAACGTGCCCTCGGGCATCGTGTTGACGGTCGCCGGGCCGATGAGATTGTCGACGTAGAGCAGGTCGGGGTAGGCCGGGTTCTTGGTCGAGGTCGAGGCCCACAGGGGCCGCTGCACCCGTGCGCCTTGCGCGGCGAGCGCCTTCCAGCGATCCGTCGAGAAGGCGGCGTGGAAGTGCTGGTAGGCCACCTGGGCCTGGGCCACCGCCGCCGTGCCCCGCAGGGCCAGGATGGCCGGATCGCCCGACTCGCCCCCGGCCAGGGACTCCAGGCGCCGGTCCACCTCGGTGTCGACCCGGCTGACGAAGAACGAGGCGACGCTGGCCACCCGCGGGAACTCCGCCGCCCGCCCGGCCGCCGCCAGCGCTTCCAGGCCGCTGATGTACGCCTCAATCACCTCGTCGTAGCGGTCGAGCCCGAAGATCAAGGTGACGTTGATGCTCCGTCCCTCGCTCAGCAGGGCATTGATGGCCGGCACGCCCTCCTTGGTCGCCGGGACCTTGACCAACAGATTGGGCTGCGCGATCCGGGTGTGCAGCATGCGGGCGTCGCGCACCGTGCCCTCGGTGTCGTGCGCCAGCCCGGGGGAGACCTCCAGGGAGACGAAGCCGTCCTCCCCGTCGCTCTCCTCGTAGAGGGGCCGCAGGAGCTCGAGCCCGCTCTGGATGTCGGTGATGGCCAGCTCCCAGTAGGCGCTCTCCACCGTGTGGTCGGCGATGAGCTGCTTGAACTGGGCGTCGTACGTGTCCTGCCCGCTGATGGCGTTGGCGAAGATGGTGGGGTTGGAGGTGATCCCCCGCACGCCGTTCGACACCAGCTCGGCCAGCTGGCCGTTGTCGAGCCAGTCGCGGCGGAGGTTGTCCAACCAGGGGCTCTGGCCGGCGATGTCGTAGAGATCCTGGAGACGGGTCATGTCGAAGGCTCCTTGCTTGCGTTGTCCAGAAGTGCTTGTGCCCGTTCGGCCACATGGTCAACCGTGAACCCCAATCGCTCCATGGCCACTGCGCCGGGTGCCGATGCCCCGAAGCGGTCCAGCCCCACCGAGGCGTCGGCATAGCGGCTCCAGCCGAACGTCGAGCCCGCCTCCACGCTGAGGGCCGGCACGCCGGGCGGCAGGACCTCGGCACGGTACCCCTCGTCCTGCGCCTCGAACCACTCCCAGCACGGCAGCGAGACCACCTGAGCGGCCACGCCGGCGGCGGCCAGCAGGGTGGCCGCACCCAGGCACAGCTGCACCTCGCTCCCGGTGCCGATCAGCACGATGTTCGGCTCGCCGTCGGCCTCGGCCAGCACGTAGCCGCCTCTCGCCACCCCCGCGGCCGCCCGGGCCGCCGTCTCGGCCAGCACCGGAACGTCCTGGCGCGTCAGCACCAGACCGACCGGACCGTTCGACTCCACGGCGAGCCTCCAGGCCTGCGCCGTCTCGTTGGCGTCGGCCGGGCGCACCAGCGTCAGCCCCGGCATGGCTCGCAGGCTGGCCAGGTGTTCCACCGGTTGGTGGGTCGGGCCGTCCTCGCCCAGACCGATGGAGTCGTGGGTCCACGAGTAGATCACGTGGGCCTGTGACAGGGAGGCCAGCCGCACGGCCGGTCGCATGTAGTCGGTGAAGACGAAGAAGGTCCCCCCGACCGGGAGGATGCCGCCGTGCAGCGCCATGCCGTTCATCGCCGCCGCCATGCCGTGCTCGCGGATCCCGTAGTGCAGCTGGGCGCCTCCGGGCGTCGCCGCCGCCTGTACCTCGGCTCCCTTTATCAGGACCCCGTTGTTGCCGGTCAGATCGGCCGAGCCGGCGATCAGGCCGGGCAGCGAGCCGGCGGTGGCGTTGATGCACTGGTTGATGGCGTGTCGGGTGGCCAGCGTGGTGCCCGCCTCGAACGAGGGCAGCCCGTCGGCCCAGCCCGGGACGCCGCGACCCGCCTGCGCCGCCTCCCAGGCCACCCGGTCACCGTCCCAGGCCTCGAACCGGGCCTCCCACTCACGGCGGTAGGTCTCGCCTCGCGCCCCCTCCCGGGCGTAGAACGCCCGGATCTCGTCGGGCACCCAGAACGTCTCGTCCGGCGGGAGCCCGAGGATCTCCTTGGTCACCCGGATCTCCTCGGCGCCGAAGGGCGTCCCGTGCGCCGCCGCGGTGTCGGTCAACTTCGGCGACGGCCACCCGATATGGCTGCGCAGGATGAGCAGGGTCGGCCGGGCCTCGGGACCGTCGGCCGGTGCCTCCATCGCCTCCCGGATGGCGGCTTCGAGGCCGTCCACGTCGTTGGCCATCTCGCCGAGGTTGCGGACATTCCAGCCGTAGGCGGCGAAACGCTCCGGCACGTTGTCGTTGTAGGCCAGCTCGGTGGGCCCGTCGATCGTGATGTGGTTGTCGTCGTAGAACGCCATCAGGCGGCCCAGCCGGAGATGGCCCGCCAACGACGCGGCCTCGTGCGAGACACCTTCCATGAAGCACCCGTCGCCGGCGATCACGAAGGTCCGGTGGTCGCAGACGTCGCTCCCGAAGCGCGCCCGCAGCGCACGCTCGGCGATGGCCATCCCCACCGCGTTCCCCACGCCCTGGCCCAACGGCCCGGTCGTCACCTCGACGCCGTCGGTGTGGAGACGCTCGGGATGGCCCGGGGTCGGGCTCTCCCACTGGCGGAACTGGCGGATGTCCTCGAGGGTGAGGTCGTACCCGGTCAGGAACAACATGGAGTACAGGAGGATGGAGGCGTGTCCGTTGGACAGGACGAATCGGTCGCGGTCGGGCCACGCCGGCGCGTGGGGTCGTAGCGCATGATGCGCGTCCAGAGCACATGAGCCAGCGGAGCCAGCGCCATGGCCGTCCCCGAGTGGCCCGAGTTGGCCTGCTCGGGCGCATCCATGGCGAGACCGCGGACCACGTTGATCCCGAGCTCCACCAGCGACGGATCCTGGACCACGGGCGCATGCGTGAGGGCCATGACCCACACTATCCAGTGCTGGCCTAGCCTGACCGCGTGCAGGTTCCCCCCAATTGCGACCTCACCCTGGGGATGGTCTGCCTCGACAAGTCCGTCCCGGGCCGCTGCACGTGGCGCGTGACGGCCGACGAGCGCTTCGCCAACCCGGCCGGCATCGTGCAAGGCGGGTTCCTCGCCGCGTTCGCCGACTCCTCCATGGGTGCCGCCGCCGTCACCTTCGTACAAGGGCGCAAGGTCTTCGCCAGCAACGCCGAGATGAAGATCAGCTTTCTCGCGCCGGTCTCCCCGGGCACCACCCTCACCTGCGCCGCCGAGATCGTCTCCGGGGGATCCCGGGTGGCCTTCGCCGAGGCGAGCATCGTCTCGGGGGACGGCCGGGTGGTGGCCCGGGCCAGTTCGACCTACATCTTCGGGGAGCGGAAGTGAGCCGGCCTGCTTGCACCGGACCGGACGACGGACCAGGATGGCAGGCCACATGACACCAGCGCGCGCCAAGTCGGATGGGGAACCGGGGAAGGCCCGGGGGATCCGGCGCGCCGGCGATGACGCGGTCAACCTCACCATCGACTACCTCAAGCAGGAGACGCTCGAGCCCCTCACCGGCCTCGGGCGCTTTCTGGCCTGGGGCGTGGCCGGGTCGTTGGCCATCGCCATCGGCATCCTGCTCCTCCTTCTCGGCATACTCCGGCTCCTGCAGACCGAGACCGGAACGGCGCTCACCGGGAACTGGTCCTGGGTGCCCTACTTCGCCGTCAGCGTGCTGGGTATCGGCGTCGCCGGTGTGGCCGTCTGGCGCATCACGGCCGGGCCCGGACAGGCCACCACAAAGGTCCCCCGTGGCTCCAGCGCCGCCAAGGGCTCGCCAGGGGTCACGGACACGAACAGTAGGGAAGGGAGCAGCTGATGCCGAGGCCAGGGACCGACGGGCGGCGCATCACCCGCGATGATCTGGAGACCGCCTACGCCCGGGTGTTCGGGGAGGGGGAGGCGACGGCCCGCGGCTCGGCCCCCCAGGGCATCGCCGCCGTCGTCGCCGTCGCCCTGGGCGTCATCACCGTGGCCTTCCTGGCCGGCCGGCGCAAGGGGCGCAGCCGCTCGGCCGTCGTCGAGATCCGGCGGCTGTAGGCCCGCCCGTGGACGTTCTCCTTCGCGCCCTCGTGCGCGCCGCGCTGCGGCGCGGGCTGGCCGGCAACCTGACCTGGTTGGGCATCGCCCTGTTCACCATCGTCCTTCGCCGGGCACTGTGGAACCGGGACGGCGTCATCACGTCGCTGCGCGTCTCTCCGGGTGAGCGGCTGTTGATCTCGGTGACCGACCCCCGTGCACCGCAGACCGTCGTCCAACCGTTCGAACCCTGAGCGCCGTGGGGCACGCGCTCGAGTCGGGCGAACGCGTCCTGCTGGTCGATCCCAAGGAACGGCGCTACCTCGTCACCCTCGTCGGTGGCGCCATCTTCCACACCCATGCGGGGGTGGTGGCGCACGACGACATCATCGGCGGCGACGAGGGGCGGATGATCAACGGGTCGACCGGCCGCCAGTTCCTCGTGCTGCGCCCCACCCTGAGCGACATCGTCCTGAAGATGCCCCGCGGGGCACAGGTGATCTATCCCAAGGATCTCGGCGCCATCCTCATCGCCGCCGACCTCGGACCGGGCCAACGTGTCCTCGAAGCGGGCGTCGGGTCGGGCGCACTGTCGATGACGGTGTTGCGGGCCGGCGCCTCGGTCGTCGGCTACGAGCTCCGCGAGGACTTTGCCGATCGGGCCAAGGCCAACGTGGCCGCCACCCTGGGGCCGGACGCGCCCTACCGAGTGGAGATACGCGACGTGACCGAGGGCATCGACGAGCGCGACCTCGATCGCATCCTGCTGGATATGCCCGAGCCCCACAAGGTCCTCCCTGCGGCCGCCCACGCACTACGGCCGGGCGGCATCCTCCTGGCCTACCTGCCCACCATCAACCAGACGGCGCTGCTGCGCCAGGCCCTCGACGACGCGAGCGCTCCGTTCGGGATGTCCGAGACCCAGGAGATCATGCGCCGCACCTGGCACGTCGAGGCGCGCTCGGTACGGCCCGATCACCGCATGGTGGGGCACACGGGGTTCCTGACCACCGCCCGCCGGGTTACCGCTCGATGAAGATGCACTCCCCGGGACACTCTTCGGAGGCTTCGACGACCGCCTCCTCCAGATCAGTCGGGACGGCGGCCATGCCGGCCGAGCCTCCCGGCTCGTTCAGCACCGAGCCGTCTTCCTTCACGTAGGCCAGGCCGTCGTCGAGAAGAGTGAACACGGCCGGTGCGATCTCCTCGCACAGGCCGTCACCCGTGCAGAGATCCTGGTCGATCCAGACCTTCATGTCGTCGTCTCTCTCCTCGGTCGTAGCCCGGCCTCCCACATTAGTCGCCAACGGGCCCCTCCCTCCGTCACGGCCTTTTTTGGGGCATGAGGACCGGGGTACCCGGCCCCAGGAGTAGGGTGAACGTCTGTGAGTATCCCACCTGACTCGAACGAGCTGGCCGCCCTGGCCGAAGCACTGCGGTCAGAGCTGGCCGACGCCGAAGACGAGATCCACGCGCTCCGGCGCCGCCTCCAGGAGAGCCCCGGGCGGGTCCAGGCCCTCGAGGAGCGCCTGCTCGAGAGCAAGGGCCAGCTGGCCCACGCCACCTCCCAGAACGAGAAGCTGACCTTCACCCTCCAGCAGGCCAAGGAGCAGCTGGCCGCGCTGCGCGAGGAGGTCGAGAAGCTGACCCAGCCACCCGCCGCCTACGGCACCTTCCTCGGGGTCAACGAGGACGGGACGGTGGACGTCTTCTCCAGCGGGCGCAAGATGAGGGTCTCGCTCCACCCCGACATCGACCCCGGCCTCGTCCGCAAGGGCAACGAGGTGGTGCTGAACGAGTCGCTCAACGTGGTCCTCGTCCGGGACGGGGAGCTCTCCGGCGAGGTGGTCACCCTCAAGGAGCGGCTGGAGGACAAGCGCCGCTGCGTGGTGTTCGCCCGGGCCGACGAGGAGCGCGTCGCCGAGCTGTCCGAGGACATGCTCGACGTCAAGCTGCGCGCCGGCGACTCCCTCCTCATGGACCTGCGCACCCAGCTCCTCATCGAGAAGCTGCCCAAGCTCGAGAGCGAGCAGCTCGTCCTCGAGGAGGTGCCCGACATCACCTACGCCGATGTCGGCGGGCTCGACGCCCAGATTGAGGCCATCACCGACGCCGTCGAGCTGCCCTACCTGCACAAGCAGCTCTTCGCCGAGTACAACCTGCCGGCCCCCAAGGGCATTCTCCTCTACGGCCCGCCCGGGTGCGGCAAGACCCTCATCGCCAAGGCCGTGGCCAACTCCCTGGCCAAGAAGGTGGCCGAGAGCACGGGCAACGCCAACGTGCGGAGCTTCTTCCTCAACATCAAGGGCCCCGAGCTGCTCAACAAGTACGTGGGCGAGACGGAGCGCCAGATCCGGCAGGTCTTCCAGCGGGCCCGGGAGAAGGCCGACGAGGGCATGCCGGTGATCGTCTTCTTCGACGAGATGGAGTCGCTCTTCCGCACCCGGGGCACCGGCATCAGCTCGGACATGGAGTCGACCATCGTGCCCCAGCTGCTGGCCGAGATCGACGGCGTCGAATCGCTCAAGGACGTCATCGTGATCGGGGCGTCGAACCGGGAGGATCTCATCGATCCCGCCATCCTGCGCCCGGGCCGGCTCGATGTGAAGATCAAGATCGAGCGGCCCAACGAGGAGGCCGCCGCCCAGATCTTCAGCCGCTACCTCACCACCGCCCTCCCGCTCGACGCCGACGAGGTGGGCCGCCTCGGTGGGGGGGACGCCGACAAGGCGGTCCAGGCCCTCATCGAGAAGACGGTGACCGAGATGTACCGGGAGGACGACGAGAACCGCTTCTTGGAGGTCACCTACCAGAACGGCGACAAGGAGATCCTCTACTACCGGGACTTCGCCTCGGGGGCCATGATCGAGAACATCGTGCGCCGGGCCAAGAAGCTGGCCATCAAGCGCGTCATCGCCGGCGAGTCGGGCGGCATCCGCACCTCGGACCTCCACGAGTCGATCCGCCAGGAGTACAAGGAGAACGAAGACCTGCCCAACACGACCAACCCCGACGACTGGGCCCGCATCTCGGGCAAGAAGGGCGAGCGCATCGTCTACGTCCGCACCCTGCTCACCGAGGACCGCGAGGTGCACGGTGGTCGGTCGATTGAGCGAGTGGGTACCGGACAGTACCTCTAAGGACCGATAGGGTCGTGTGAGTGGCCACCACCAAGGTGTGCGGAATTGAGACCGAGTACGGGATACGTTCACCCGGCGCGGAGCAGAACCCCATCGCCGCCTCGTCGGTCCTGGTGAACGCCTACGCGTCCGCCATCGAGCAGAAGATCGGCTGGGACTTCGAGGACGAGACGCCGGGCAACGACGCCCGCGGGTTCGCCCGTGAGGGGTCCCTGGCGCCCATGGTCGAGACCCACCTGGCCAACACGGTGCTCACCAACGGCGCCCGCTTCTACGTCGACCACGCCCACCCCGAGTACTCCACGCCCGAGTGCCTCACCCCGCTCGAGTGCCTCGTCCACGACAAGGCCGGCGAGGAGGTGCTGCGCCGGGCCATGGCGGCGGCGGCGCTGCGCATCCCGGACCAGCCGGCGCCCGTCGTCTACAAGAACAACTCCGACGGCAAGGGCAACTCCTACGGGTGCCACGAGAACTACATGATGGACCGCGCCGTCCCCTTCGCCAAGGTGATCGAGGGCGCCGTGCCGCATCTCGTCTCGCGCACCTTGTTCACCGGATCGGGCAAGGTGGGGGTGGAGACGCCCGCCCTCGATGCGGAGACGGTCCACTTCCAGATCTCGCAGCGGGCCGAGTTCTTCGAGGAGATCGTCGGGCTGGAGACCACGCTGAAGCGGCCGATCGTCAACACCCGCGACGAGCCGCACGCCGACCCGGCCCGCTTCCGCCGGCTGCACGTGATCATCGGCGACGCCAACCTGTCCGAGATCGCCATCCTCCTCAAGGTCGGGACCACCGCCATCGTGCTGGCCATGATTGAGGACGACGCCGGCCCGACCCGCAGCCTCTCCCTGGTGGACCCCGTGCGGGCGCTGCACCAGGTCTCGGCCGATCTGTCCCTGGCCCGGCCGCTCGCCCTGAACGACGGGACCTCGGCTACCGCCCTCGAGATGCAGTGGGAGCTCTTCGGGGCCGCCCGCAAGTACGCCGAGGAGCAGGGCCTACGGGCACTCGGGGACGACGGGACGGTGGGTGCCCTGGTGCTCGAGCACTGGGAGGCCGTCCTCGAGGGGCTCGAGTCGGATCCCTCCAGCCTGGCCGACACCCTGGACTGGGTGGCCAAGCAGGACCTTCTCCTGGCCTACCAGGAGCGGCACGGGTGCGGCTGGCGCGACCCGCGGGTGGCCGCCCTGGCGCTGCAGTACCACGATCTCCGCTCGGACCGCTCCGTCTACCAGCGGCTGGGCATGCGACGGCTGATCACGCCCGCCGAGGCCGAGCTGGCCGTCTCCGAGCCGCCTCCGGGGACCCGCGCCTGGTTCCGCGGCAAGTGCCTGGCGCGCTGGCCCGAGGCGGTGGTGACCGCCAACTGGGACTCCCTCGTCTTCGACGTGGGGACCGACCCACTGCGGCGCGTCCCTATGATGGATCCCCTGAAAGGAACAGCCGAACACACGGCCGAACTTTTGGCCCAGAGCACGGGACCGGCAGACCTGTTGGACCGGCTCAGCTCCTGACCGTACGAAGGACGAAAATGGCAGAGCAAGAACAGAAGCGCAAGACCCCGGCCCGGGAGACCACCACACCCGAGGCCGAGACCGAGATAGCCACCGAGGCGGCCCCGGCGACCTCCGAGCGCGGAGAGAAGCTCAAGGCCGAGCTGGACGACCTGCTCGACGAGATCGACGAGGTCCTGGAGGACAACGCCGAGGAGTTCGTGCGCAACTACGTCCAGAAGGGCGGGCAGTAGTAACCGGTGGCTCTTCCACTTTTTCCCCCGGAGAGCGATCCGGGTCCGGACTTCGTCGGTCTCCTGCGCCAGGCGGGCGGTGGCGCCGCGCCACGGGCCGAGACCGGCTCCGGCACCCCCCTGGCCGCGGCGCCCCACGCCACCACCGTGGTGGCCCTGCGCTACGCGGACGGCGTGATCATGGCCGGCGACCGCCGCGCCACCATGGGCAACATCATCGCCCACCGGGGCATGGAGAAGGTCTTCCAGGCCGACCGTCATTCGGCGGTGGCGATCGCCGGCTCGGCCGGAATGGCCGTCGAGATGGTCCGCCTCTTCCAGGTGCAGCTCGAACACTACGAGAAGGTCGAAGGCACCGTCCTCTCCCTCGAGGGCAAGGCCAACCAGCTGGCCCAGATGGTGCGCCAGCACCTGCCCCTGGCCATGCAGGGGCTCGCCGTGGTGCCGCTCTTCGCCGGCTACGACACGGCGCGGGGCATCGGGCGCATCTTCAGCTACGACGCCACCGGCGGCCACTACGAGGACACGGACTTCCAGGCCACCGGTTCGGGGGGCGCGACGCCCGCTCGACCATCAAGCTCGGCTTCCGTGAGGGGCTGAGCCGGGACGAGGCGGTCGACCTGGCCATCCAGTCCCTCTACGAGGCGGCCGACGAGGACTCGGCCACGGGGGGCCCCGACCTGGTGCGCGGCATCTATCCCCTCATCGCGGTGGTCGACATCGAGGGCTACCGGCTGGTGCCCGAAGAAGAGGTGGCCGAGCGGTTCGCCGCCCTCATCGCCCGCATGCAGGCGGAGCGTGCCCGATGAGCATGCCCTACTACGTGGCCCCCGAACAGGTGATGAAGGACCGGGCCGAGTACGCCCAGAAGGGCATCGCCCGCGGCCGGTCCCTGGTGGCTACCACCTACGACGTGGGCATCGTGATCGTGGCGGAGAACCCATCCCGCTCGCTCCACAAGATCAGCGAGATCTACGACCGCATCGCCTTCGGCGGCGTGGGCAAGTACAACGAGTACGACCAGCTCCGGGTGGCGGGCGTCCGGCACGCCGACACCAAGGGCTACGCCTACAGCCGTGAGGACGTCGACGCCCGCTCGCTGGCCAACCTCTACGCCCAGTACCTGGGCAACGTGTTCACCCACGAGATGAAGCCGCTGGAGGTCGAGATCCTCGTGGCCGAGCTGGGAGGGGACGAGCGGCCCGACCAGCTCTACCACATCGCCTACGAGGGCACGATCACCGACGAGGAGCGCTTTGCCGTCCTCGGCGGGGACGCCGAGACCATCAACGAGCGGGTCGCGGCCGCCTGGCAGCCCGAATGGGACCTGGCCAGCGCCCTGAAAGCAGCGACCGTCTCCCTGGCGGGACCCGACCGAGTGCTGGCGCCGGCCGATCTGGAGGTGGCCACGCTGAGTGGTGGCAACGGGCGACGGGCCTTCCGTCGCATCGCCGACGAGGAGCTGGCGCAGTTTTTGGTGTGACCCGCTGTACGGTGGCCTAGTGGAGAAACGCATCTTCGGGATCGAGAACGAGTACGGCGTGACCTTCACCCTGCGCGGCCAGCGGCGCCTGAGCCCCGACGAGGTGGCCCGGTACCTCTTCCGTCGGGTGGTCAGCTGGGGCCGCTCCTCCAACGTCTTCCTCGAGAACGGGGCCCGCCTCTACCTCGATGTGGGCAGCCACCCCGAGTACGCCACCCCCGAGTGCGACAAGATCTCCGACGTCGTGACGCACGACAAGGCGGGGGAGTGGATCCTCGCCGGGCTGGTCACCGGGGCCCAGGCCCGCCTGCGGGAGGAGGGGATCCGCGGCGACGTCTACCTCTTCAAGAACAACACCGACTCGGTGGGCAACTCGTACGGGTGCCACGAGAACTATCTGACCGAGCGCAACGACGAGTTCAACCGCTACACCGAGGTGCTGATCCCGTTCCTCGTCAGTCGCCAGATCTACGCGGGCGCCGGCAAGGTCCTCCAGACCGCACGCGGCTCCGTGTTCTGCCTCAGCCAACGGGCGGAGCACATCTGGGAGGGGGTGTCCTCGGCCACGACGCGCAGCCGCCCCATCATCAACACGCGTGACGAGCCGCACGCCGACGCCGAGCGGTTCCGCCGGCTGCACGTGATCGTGGGCGACTCCAACATGAGCGAGTACGCCACCTTTCTCAAGGTCGGCACCACCAGCATCCTCCTGGCCATGCTGGAGGACTCGTCGACCGTGCTGCGCGACCTCTCCCTCGAGAACCCCATCCGCGCCATACGGGAGATCAGCCACGACATCACCTGCCAGCGGCGCGTCCGCCTGGCCAACGGGCGCGAGATGCGCGCGCTCGACATTCAGGCCGAGTATCTCGAGCGGGCGCTCAAGTTCCGCGACCGCAAGGGGCTCTCCCCCGAGGAGGACACCGCCCTCGACATGTGGGAGCACTGCCTCAAGGGTCTGGAGGCCGATCCCACCTCGCTGTGGCGTGAGTGCGACTGGGTGGCCAAGTACCGGCTCGTCGAACAGATGAGGGCGCGGCACGACGTCCCCCTCTCGCATCCCAAGGTCGCCATGATCGACCTCATGTACCACGACGTCGACCGGACCAGGGGCCTGTACTACAAGCTCCAGAACCGGGACCAGATCGAGCGGATGTGCACCGACGATGTGATCTCCGACGCCATGACGCTGCCCCCCGAGACCACACGGGCCCGGCTGCGGGGGGCGTTCGTCAAGCGGGCCAAGGAACGGCGGCGCGACTTCACGGTCGACTGGGTGCACCTCAAGCTGAACGACCAGGCCCAGCGGACGGTGCTGCTCAAGGACCCCTTCAAGTCACACGACGAGCGGGTCGAGCGTCTGATCGCCTCGCTGTAGCCGCCCTAGAGTGGGGACAGGTGTTCAATCTCGACCCCGCCAAACTGCTGATCATCGCCGTGGTGGCCGTCATCCTGCTCGGGCCGGACAAGCTCCCGCAGGTGGCCCGCCAGGCCGGCGCGGCATGGCGCTCGTTCAACGACTTCCGCCGGCGCATGGAGGACGAGGTGCGCAGCTCCATTCCCGACCTGCCCTCGACCAACGACCTGGCCCGGCTGGCCCGGTCTCCCACTGCGCTCCTCGACCACCTCTCCAGCCTGGACGGGACATCATCCGCCGACCTGCCGGCCGACGAATCTGGTGAGCCCCCTTCTTCGGGGATCGTGGCACCGGGCGACCCCAGCTTGAACTGACCGTCCCACTGTGACCTTCCCTTTCATCGGCGAGCGCAAGGAGAAGCCCTCGCCCGACAACATGACCCTCACGCAGCATCTGGGGGAGCTGCGCCGTCGCCTGATCGTCTGCGCCATCGCGTTCGCCCTGGGCTGCACGGTCGCCGTGATCGCCTACGAACCGATCCTGCACTTCCTGGTCCGGCCGCTGTGCGAAGCCAACACCAACGCGGCCGGGCGGCACGGCGTCACGCTCGGCCCCAACTGCGCCCACCTCTACGTGACCTCACCACTCGACGGGCTCTCGTTGCGGGTGAAGATCGCCGTCTACGGCGGCCTGGTCCTGGCCTCCCCGGTGATCCTCTTCCAGATCTGGCAGTTCATCACGCCCGGACTGAAGGCGCGGGAGAAGAAGTACGCCATCCCCTTCGTCACCGCGGCCGTCACCCTCTTCCTGCTCGGCGCCGCCACGGCCTACGTCACGCTGTCCCACGCCCTCGGCTTTCTGCGGGCGGTCGGCGGTCCGGACCTGCGGCAGATTTACGACCCCATTCCCTACCTCGGCCTGGTCCTGGCACTGATGGCGTTGTTCGGGATCACGTTCCAGTTCCCCGTGATCCTGGTCTCCTTGGAACTGGCCCGCGTCGTGACCCCGGCCCGCCTGCTGCGCTCGTGGCGTTGGGCGGTCATCCTGATCGTCGTGGTCTCCGCCGTCTTCACCCCGAGCTCCGACCCCTTCTCCATGCTGGCCCTGGCCGTCCCCCTGGTCGTCTTCTTCTTCATCTCCATCGCCATCGGGAAGCTGATGGGTCGTTGACCACCTTCCCCTGGCCCGTCACCGCGACGGACGAGGACGGTGCCGGTGCCGGTGCCGGCGATTTCGCCTCCCGCCTCCCATTCCCCCCCGACGGCTTCCAGCGTGACGCCTTCGCGGCCATAGACGCCGATCACTCGGTGCTCGTCTCGGCGCCGACCGGATCGGGCAAGACGCTGGTGGCCGCCTACGCCATCCACAGGGCCCTCGGTGCCTCCGGCAAGGCCTTCTACACCACCCCGCTCAAGGCCCTCTCCAACCAGAAGTACGAGGAACTGGTGGCCACCTACGGCCGGGAGCACGTCGGCCTCCTCACGGGCGACACCGCCGTCAAGCCCGACGCGCCCATGGTCGTGATGACCACCGAGGTCCTGCGCAACATGCTCCTGGCCGGCTCGGACCTGCTCGAAGGACTGCACACCGTGATCCTCGACGAGGTGCACTTCATTCAGGACCCCTACCGCGGCGGCGTCTGGGAGGAGGTGCTGGTCCTGTCGCCCCCCGCCGTCCGATTCGTGTGTCTTTCGGCCACGGTCAACAACGCCACCGAGCTCGGCGCCTGGTTGCGCTCGGTCCGCGGCACGACCGAGGTCATCGTCGAGCGCCACCGACCCATCGTGCTGCGCCACCACTTCGCCGCCCACCGGCGCGAGGACGACGAGACGCTCTTGCTCCCGCTTCTCGTGAACGGGAAGCCGGGAACCGAGGGGCTCCGGGTCGACCAGGCGGTGCGCCGCTCGCTGCGGGGACGGCCACCGCAGTGGCAGCCGCGGGGCAAGGGCCCGCGGCTGCCCTACCGCACGCCGTTGCGCACAGAGCTGATCGAGAAGCTCACGTCGGAGGAGATGCTGCCGGCCATCGTCTTCATCTTCAGCCGGGCGGCGTGCGACGAGGCCGTCCGGCAGGTCGTCCGGGACGGCGTTCGCCTGACCGACCGGGGCGAGCGGGCCATCATCCGCCGGATCACCGAGCGGCGCGTCGAGACGCTCGGCGACGACGATCTCGGCGTCCTGGGCTACGACGAGTGGCTCGAGGGACTCGAGTGCGGGGTGGCGGCCCACCACGCCGGCATGGTCCCGGTCTTCCGGGAGACGGTCGAAGAGTGCTTCTCCGCCGGCCTCCTCAAGGTGGTCTTCGCCACCGAGACCCTCTCGCTGGGCATCAACATGCCCGCCCGTTCGGTCGTCATCGAGCGCTTCACCAAGTACGGGGGGGCAGGCCGGGCCACCCTGACGTCGGGCGAGTACCTCCAGCTCACCGGCCGCGCCGGGCGCCGCGGCCACGACGACGAGGGGCACGCGGTCGTCCTGTGGTCGAGCGAGACGGCGTTCGCCGAGGCGGCCCGCGTGGCCTCGGCGCCCCCGCCCGACCTGCGCTCGTCCTTCCGCCCGACGTACAACCTGGCCGTCAACCTGGCCTCCCGGTTCGATCGGGAGAGGGCCGACGACGTGCTGCGCCGTTCCTTCGCCCAGTGGCAGGCCAGGCGGCCGGACCTCCTGACCGTCCAGCTCAGTCACCGGGTGGCCGTGCTGGAGGAGCTGGGATACCTCGACGGCTGGTCGCTGACGCCGTCGGGCCACCGCCTGGCGCGCATCTACCACGAGTGCGACCTCCTCATCGCCGAGGCGCTGGCCGCCGATCTGCTCAGCGACGCGGATCCCTCGGTCCTCGCCGGAGTGGTGTCGGCCGTGGTCTTCGAGCCCCGCCGGGCCCGACGGGCCGGTTCCGGAGGCCCCCCGCCGCAGCCGCCGCAAGGGGCCGCTGGCCGACCGGCTGGGGGAGAAGCGGCTGGCCGAGCTGCAGTGGCGCAGCGCCGCCCTCGAGCACGTCGCCGAGCGCATCCGGTCGGTCGAGGAGGTCCATCTCGTACCGCGCACCCGCCAACCCTCTTCGGGCCTGGCCACTGCGGTTGCGTCCTGGGCCCGTGGGAGCTCGTTCGAGACCGCCCTGGCGGTCGCCGCCCGCGACGTGGGCGACCTGGCCCCCGGGGACTTCGTACGCACCGTCAAGTCGGTGGCCGACCTCGTCCAGCAGCTGGCGCACGTCGCCACCGACCCGTCGACGGCGGCATCGGCCCGGGCGGCCGTCGGGATGCTCCTGCGGGGCGTCATCGCCGCCGGCCTGCCCACCCCCTGATCATCCGCCACGCGTGCCTCACCCCAGTCCTATGGTGGGGCGGCCATGTTCCCCTACGTAGAAGAGCAGTTCACGGCGGACGAAGCGGCCATCCTCCGGCGGTACGTCACCAACCTCGACCTGCCCGTCTTTGCCCTGGTGAACCTGCCCGAGGTGGTCAAGGGAGCCCTGTTCGCCCGGTACTCGCGCTCGCCCAAGAGCCTCCGGCGGCTCTTTCTCGACGAGTTCGTCGGCGACCTCGACATCTCCGGTGACATCTCCCTCGATGCCACGATCGGGCTCGAACGGGCCGAGCGGCTCTACGAGAAGGTCTTCGTCGAGTACGGCGACGACTCCGTGGCGCAACTGGGCGGGGTGCACCTGGCGTGCGAGCAGTCCTCCAACGTGCTCTCCAAGGTCCTCGAGTGGGGCCGGCTGATGTCCTACCTCGAGCAGTCGACCCGCTACGTCGCCTACGACAACCGACTGGAGAGCGGCCACTACCGGTACTTCCGCCCCGCCGAGATCCTCGAATCGCCGTACGGGGCGCGCTACGTCGGTGGCCTCGACCGCATGTTCGACACCTACGGGGAGCTGTTGCCCCTCATGCGTTCGTGGGTGGCGGCCCAGTATCCCCAACACTCGGACGACAGCGACTTCGTCTACCGCCAGGCCGTCAAGGCCAAGTCGCTCGACGCGCTGCGCGGCCTGCTCCCCGCCGCGTCGCTCTCCAACATCGGCCTCTACGGCACCGGCCAATCCTACGAGCAGCTCCTGCTCCGCATGCGCGCCCATCCGTTGCCCGAGGCGCGCAGCTACGCGGAGATGATGTTGACCGAACTACGCAAGGTGATCCCCTCCTTTCTCCAACGCGTCGACGTACCCGAGCGGGGAGGGGAGTGGACGGCGTACCTGGCATCCACCCGCGACGCCACGGCACGTGCCGTCGAGCGGCTGTGGCCCGATGGAGATCCGGGAGCCGCGGACGGTTCGCCCCAACCGGAGGTGACGCTGCTGGACTTCGATCCCGAGGGCGAGGAGAAGGTCCTCGCGGCGGCATGCTTCGCGCATCTGCGATGCTCGGAGCACCAGGCCGTGCAGCGGGTCCGACACCTCAACCATGACGAGCGCGTGGCCCTCCTCGCGGCGTACGTCGGGGACCGGCGGAACCGCCGGCACCGCCCCGGTCGCGCGTTCGAGCGGACCGACTACCGCTTCGAGCTGGTGACGGACTACGGGGCGTTTCGCGATCTGCAGCGGCACCGCATGCTGACGATCGAGTGGCAGCCGCTGGGCATCGAGCTGGGCTACGACATGCCCGAACTGGTGGCCGAGGCCGGGCTGGGGGAGCGCTACACCGACTCCATCGAGCGAGCCGAGGATCTCTACCGGACGTTGGCGCCGGACTTCGAGGAGCAGGCCACGTACGCCGTGGCGCTGGCCCACCGCATCCGCTACGTGATCCAGTGCAACGCGCGCGAGGCCATGCACCTCATTGAGCTCCGCTCCGGTTCGCAGGGCCATCCGGCCTACCGCCGGGTGGCGCAGCAGATGCACCACGCCATCGCCGAGCGCGCCGGCCATCGGGCGCTGGCCGGCGCCATGCAGTTCGTCGACTACACCATGACCGATCTGGAGCGGCTCGAATCCGAACGCCGGTCCGAACGCCGCCGGGCCCAGAAATCTGCCGCACCCTGAAAATGTTTCCGGGCCTCTCACCAGGAACAACCTCCATCGTCCCTGGTGAGAGGCCATGGGTTACTCTTGACGCGACCTCCCGTCCGACGCGTAGTGTCTCCGCAGTCCCACTCACCCTGATAGGGAGAGTCTGTGAGAGGCGGAGGTTGGCCCTGGAGGTTGAGTAGAGAACGTCTTGCCTTGCCTGCCTTCACTGAACGGGCTGGCAAGACGGCGCCAAAGACCCCAGGGCCGAGCCGCCTCATTCGCCCACAAAAGCGTTCGGACGCGTCGGCCGAACGTCTATGCTCCGGCGGCAAATGGCCACCAAGAAGAAGGACATGCCCAAAGATCTCGATCCCGAGACCCCCGCGATCGAGGACGAAGACGTCATCGACGACGAACCCGAGGTCGACGACCTGGAGGCCGACCTCGACGAGGACGTCCTCGTGGGGCTGGAGGACGACGACCCCCTGGACGTCGACGACGATGATGACATCGTCGCCATCGACGAGGACGACGACGAGGTCGGTGTGGAGGTGGCGGAGATCCTGACCGCCTCACCCGCCGCGGTCGTCGAGCGCTCGGGCGAGGCTGAGGACGAGGAGGAAGACGAAGAGCCCGAAGATGAAGACGTCGAGGCCAGCCTCGACGTCATTCTCAAGGAGCGCCTCGTTGTCGAAGACGAGCCCGAGGACGACGAGGCCACCGACCAGGAGGACCGTACGGAGGGCAACGAGCGCGTGCTGCCCAAGCAGCCCGACGAGTTCGTGTGTCGCTCGTGCTTCCTCGTCAAGCACCCGAGCCAGCTGGCCGACAAGAAGAAGATGTTTTGCCGGGACTGTGTCTGACGGCGACGATTCGCCTGCCCTTCGTCGGGCGCTCGACGTCGTGGTGTTCGCCCCGGTGGGCGCGGTGTTGACGGTCGTCGAGGACCTTCCCGAGTTCGTCGCCAAGGGGCGCCAGCGCATCGAGACCGACATCCGTAATGCTCGCTTCGTCGGCGAGTGGGTGGTGAAGACCGGGCGACGCGAGTTCGTCCGGCGCGTGGGCAGCCTCATGCACACGGAGCCCACCACCGCGCGCCCCGGTCCACCCGATCGGCCGGCGACGCCCGTGCCGCCACCGACCTCCTCCCGACCCGAGGCGGACCCGGCGGACACGGCACTCGTCGAGCGGACCCTGGCCGGCTACGACACCCTCTCGGCCGCCCAGGTGGTTCGCCGGCTCGAGAGCCTCGGGCCGGACGAACTGCGGGCCGTGCACCGCTACGAGGCTTCGCATCGCCACCGTCGGACCATCCTCAACCGGGCCACCCAACTTCTCGACGACTCGTGATGGAACGGGCGCGCCCGGCCCGGCCCGACGACACGCCGGCGTGCCGCGAGCTGCTGGCCCGGGCTCTCGGTGCAGCAAGGTCGGCCCGCGGGGGAGAGGCCCTGGCCGGGACCGCGGACGTCGACGAGCTGCTCGATCGGTGGATGGCGGCCGGGCCGGCGTCGACCGTGTGCGTCGGCGAGTTCCACGATGTCGTGGTGGGCCTGGCGGTGGCCACCGCGTCGGGGCCCAGTGGGCGGATCGAATGTTGCTACGTCGAAGAAGCGGCGCGCGGGGTCGGTGTCGGCACCGCCCTGATGGAGTCGATGGTGGCGTGGTGCACAGCGCAGGGATGCCGCGACATCGACGCACTGGCGCTGCCGGGCGACCGGCTCACCAAACAGCGGCTCGAAGCAGCCGGCTTCTCGGCCCGACTCTTGGTGCTCAACCGCCCGCTGAGCTGAGCCGGTGCTCTCTGACCAGTCCCCGTGGGGGAGGGGGAGGGATCCGCAGGCCCAGCAGCTTGGCCAGCGCGGGCACCGAACCGGCGGCGTGCCGCGCCGCCTGGCGCGCCACCTCGTCGGCCGGGATTCCCGCCGGCTTGACCGTCCGACGCACGGGTGAGAGGACGACGGCATCGAGCAGTTTCATCCACTCCTCGGGTGGCGTGTCGGCCGTCATGGCCTCGCCGGCGGCAGCGGCCAGGCGCACCGCCAGGTCGGCCGGGCAACGGGTCCCGGGTTCAGGGGGACGAATGGACGCCTCGACCGCCTGCAGGATCCGTCCCTCGGTGATGGCGTTGGTGATGCGGGCCAGCCACTCCTCGCGCATGGCGGTGACGCGGCGGTCGAGGGACTCCTGGAGCGATTTGGCCAGGGCGCGACCTTCTTCATCGAGGATCACCGTGCGCGAGGCGGCCACGACGGTGCGCAGCTCGCGTAGGCGGAAATCCTTGCCGGCCGCCTGCGCCGCCGTGGCGCGGTCCTTCCAGTCCGCCAGTTTGACCACGGGGAGGAGCTCGTCGGCCATGGCCAGCAGCGCATCGGTCGACGCGGCCGGTCGGCCGGACGCCTTGGCGGCGGAGTTCTGGGCATCGATGGCCTGACGCACGGCGGGAAGCCCGCCGCGCAGGAGTTGCTCCGCCACCGGGATCTGCTCGGGCCGGAGCGCGGCCAGCATGGCGTTGCGGTGCACGGTCGAGGTCGGAGCCACGGGCCGCTCGCCGCGGGCGGGCCGCTCGCCCTCACCGGGGCGCCGGCTACCGGGCCGACGGGGGCCGCCGCTCCCTCCGGGCGTGTCGGACCGGTCGGGCCGGTCGGGCCGGGGCGCTCCACGTCGGCTGCCACTCGGGCGATCCCCCCGATCGCCCCGGTCGCCCCGATCGTCACCGTCGCGGTCGCGGTCGGGCCGGCGGGTGCGCTTGCCCGAGCCCGGAGCAAGGATCACCGAGACGTCGGGCGCACGGCGGGGCGTGCCCATGACCTCGATTCGACCCGGGGCCTTCTCCGGTGAACGCGACGGCTTGACCTCGGCGAGCGACAGGATCTCGATCCCCTCGAGTCCCGTCTCGATCTCGGCCCGCAGCACGGATCCGACGGCCTGGCTCTCCGGCACCAACGCCGCGTCGACCACGCCCTTGGGCTGGCGCGCACCAGCGGCGCGCCACGTCCACGACCCGTCGCCGCTCTTGCTCGTCAGCTCAATATCAATTCGCCGAGACATGCGGCGGACACGCTACCGCGCTGGGGGCCCCATCTGGTGCAGCGCGCCGCGCGAGGCGGGGACGGGAGGCGACGTCGGTCCCATAACATCTCTCTACTGCGATGACCGTTCCGTTGAATGCCGCCTGGGAGTATCTCGATGACCGATGACACCGAGCAGGCGGGGGGACCATCGCTTCCCGACTGGCCCCTGCCCCCGGTCGCCGCTCCGGCTCCTCGTGTCCCGGTCCCGGTCCCGACCGCCGCTCCGGCTCCTCCCGTCCCCGCGGCCGCTCCGGCCGTTCCGGTCCGGGCCCGCACGTGGATCGGGGTGGCGGCCATCGCAGCTCTCGTGGGGGCCGCGGTCGGCGCGGGCGTGACCGCCCTGGCCGACAACGGCAACACCGTCAGCAACGTCACGATCCATGAGAGCAACTCCGCCCCCGGCGCGGCCGTGCTCAGCGGGAATGTGACCATTCCCGAACTGGTCAAGAAGGTGAGCCCGGCGGTTGTGTCCATCGACGTCAAGTCGAACGGCAACGAGGACCAGGGGAGCGGAATGATCATCACTGCCGACGGTGAAGTGGTGACCAACAATCACGTCATCGAGCTCTACACCGACGGGGGAGACATCGGCTCCATCACCGTTACCGAGTACGGACAGAAGAACCCGATCCCCGCCAGCCTCATCGGCTACGACACGCAGCAGGACGTCGCGCTGCTCAAGATCAACAACGCTTCTTCGAACCTGCCCACCGTCACCTTCGGCAACTCGTCGAAGGCCGTGGTGGGCGATGCGGTGGTGGCGATCGGCAACGCCCTGGGCCTGGCCGCAGGCACCCCGACGGTCACCCAGGGCATCGTCTCGGCCCTCGGCCGGTCGGTCAGCGCCGGTGGTGAGGGAACGGCCACCGAGAACCTGCAGAACCTCATCCAGACCGACGCGGCCATCAATCCGGGAAACTCGGGCGGCCCGCTCATCGATACCGAGGGCGAGGTCATCGGCATGAACACGGCCGTGGCCGGAACCACTGAGGACGGGACCAACACCCAGAACATCGGGTTCGCCATACCCACCGAGGAGGTCGAGTCGCTGCTTCCCCTCCTCCAAAAGGGTGGGCCGGCCGCCAACAGCGGGGGGTATCTCGGCGTGGACATCACCACCTTGACCCCCGCCCTGCGAGAGCAGTACGGGCTCACCCCCACTTCGGGCGTGGTCATCCTCGACGTGGTCTCAGGCTCGCCCGCCGACAAGGCCGGACTGGTCCAGGGCGACGTGATCGTGGCCCTCGACGGGACCCCCGTCACGTCGGCCGTCGGCCTACAGAACGCGATCGGGAAGGACAAGGCCGGTCAGCAGGTCCAGATCACCTACTACGTCGGCGACAACAGGCGCACCACCACGGCCACCCTGGGCAGCCAGGCCGAGCAGCAGCAGCAGAGCCAATCGTGATCACGCGGTGCGGAATGCGGCGCGGCACGCCTCCAACTCCTTCAGCGCCGCGGCCCGCCCTTCGTAGCCCATGACCTCGGAGTGCTTCTCGGGCTCGAGGTCCTTGTAGATGCTGAAGAAGTGTCCGATCTCGTTCAGCAGGTGCGTGGGGAGATCTCCGATGTCGACGGCGGCGTCCCACTGGGGATCATGCTCGAGCACGGTCAGGAGCTTGGCGTCGAGCCCGGCCTCGTCCCGCATGAAGAAGACACCCACGATCCGCACCCGCACGACGCAACCGGGGAAGGTCGGATCCGCCACCAGCACGAGGGCATCGAGCGGATCACCGTCCTTTGAGAGGGTGTCGGGAACGAAGCCGTAGTCGGCCGGGTAGGTCGTGGCGGTGAACAGCCGACGATCCAGCCGGATGACGTGGTTCTCGTGGTCGTACTCGTACTTGTTCCGGCTACCGGTGGGGATTTCGATCACCACGTCGATCACCGACTCCGCCTGGTCCATAGGGGCCTAACGGTACCGCGCCCGTCATCTAGCGAACGACGCTGCTCCGCCTCCCCCAAAGCGAACCGTGCCTCCGAGTCCTCCACCGAAGCCGCCGCCGAAACCGCCGACGGTGGTCGTGTTGGACGAAGGCACCGCTTCGGAGTAGTCGGCCAGCACCACGCTGTCACCCTCGGTCAACCCGGAGGTCACCTGGGTGTAGGTGTAGCCGACGACGCCCACCGTGACGAACTTCTCAGTCAGCTGCCCGGCCGAGAGCATGAGCACATAGCTCCGTGTGCCGTCGGGGATGACCGCAGACGTCGGCACGGCGAGGACGTCGTTGACCTGATCGGTGACGATGGAGATGTTGGCCGTCGAGCCCGCAAACAGTCCGGTGTCCGAGGCCGGGAGGGCAACGACGACAGGGTAGGTGTACTCGTCGTCGCTCGATTGGACCGGTCCGACCTGGGTCACGGTCCCCGTAATGGTGGTGTCCAGCCCGTCGACCTGCACATCGGCGCTGTCGCCGACCTTGACCGAGGTGACCTGGGTACTGGTCAGCGTGGCCGTTGCCTCGTACAACTTGGTCCCGATGATCTCGATGGTGTCGGTGGTCGAATCGGCGCTCACCGTAGCGCCCTCGGTAATGCCGACCGAGACGACGGTGCCGGCGATGGGGCTGGTGAGCTGGGCATCGTCCAGCGACTGTTCGGCATTGACGAGGTTGGCCTGCGCGGTGTCGATGGCGGATTCGGCGGAGGCGATGGATGCGGCGCTATCGGAGGGCGACGAGGACCCGGTGCCACCCGAACCGCTGAACGACGAGGCATTGTCCGCCCCGGTCGAGGAGCTGGTGGAGGAGGAGGATGTCGATCCCTTGCCCGACGTGCCCGACGTACCCGAGGTGCCCGACGTGCCCGACGACGCCTCTTCGGCGGTGAGCGCCTTGGACAAGGTGTTTTCCTGGGTGGCCACGACCTGCTGGTCGGTGGCCACTGCGTCCTGCTCGGTCGAGACCTGATCGAGTGCGACGGTACAAGCGCTTCCGCCGCTGGTCGTGGGGGAGGTGGTGGTGGGAGTGCTGGTGGGCGTCGTGGTGGATGTCAACCCACAGGTGGCTTCCGCTTCAGTGAGGTCCGCCCCTTCCTGTTGCTGATCCTTGGACGCCTGCGCCTGGTCGGCGACGAGGGTGGCCTGGTCCTTGCTGATCGAGCTGGTGCCGCCCGCACCCGCGCCGCCCGAGCCACCCGCGCCGCCCGACGAAGAGGGCGAGGAGGGCGAGGAGCTGGGGGTGGTGGTGGTCGTGGTGGTGGTAGTAGCCGCGCTCGTCGTCTGGCTGTCCTCGTCCTCGGTGAGCTGCGCCTCGTCGGAGGCCAACGACGACTGGGCCGAAGACACGGCTTCGCTCAGTGAGGTCGTGTCGAGGGTGCCGAGTGCCTGGCCGGCGGACACCGTCTCTCCGACCGTCGCCGTGACGGTTGCCACCTGACCAGCTACTTGGAACGCCACCGTGGCGGCGTCGGCGGGCTCTATGGTCCCGACCACGTCCTGACTCACCCCGATGGAAGCGCGCACGACCTTGGTCGTTCGGTAGCCCGAGTTGCCAGAACTGCTGACCGCCCACGCCGTGGCGCCGCCGATCACCAGGACCGCGACGATAACGATCGCGCCGATGATCCAAGGGCGCCGGGCGCGGTCACGCACTGGAGCCGCCGCCGCCGAATCCACCGCCGCCGAATCCGGTCGAGCAGGTCTGTCCGCCGGTCGATGTGATGCGCACGGTTGTGGCCGTCACGGCTCCGGTGCTGCTCGCCGTGCCGAAGGCGCTCACACAGTCACCGACAGAGAGTGCGGTCGCCGTGGTGGACTGGGTTTCGGACAACGTGGTGGTCGATGAGGTCGTGACCTTGAGCTTCTGCGTCTTGACCGTGGGCTTCTTGGTGGACTTCGACTTGCTCGTCGATGGGCGGGTGAACTGGCTCAGCACGGTTCCCGACAGCGAAACGGTGGAGCCCTTGACCGCCGTGACCTTGCCGGTGGCGATGGCGAAGTTAGCGGCACCGGGGAATCGGCGAGCCCCAGAGCTCCCGCTCGGGGGAGTGAACCCCGAGCCCGAACCCGATCGCCGGAAGCCCCCGCCGAATCCGCCCGCGCCCGCTCCCGCTCCCGCTCCCGCTCCCGCACCGGCACCGCCGAAGCCCGACGCGCACGAACCGGACGATGAGGGCTGGCTGATCGTGATGGACCGGGCGGCAATGGTCGTCTTGGACTTCTTGGAAGGCGTACCCGTCACCATGAGGCAGTCCCCAGTTGCTACGGCGCTCAGGGTCTTGGTAGCCGTCTGGCTGAATGTTGTGGACGTGGTCCAGGTGACCGAGGTCTGTCCCTCGCTGGCGCTCTGCACCTCCATGGTCGTCCCGGAGATCGATGCCACGCTGCCGCTGGCTCCCGATCTGGTCGGCGTCGCCGCACCTGCTCCCGCGGACATCCCCAGAACGACTGACGCGCTGAGGGCGACCATCGCCGCCGGGGCCATCCAGGTCCCGAGTCCGCGGCTGCTCCGTGGTGAGCTTTTCATAGTTGCCGTTGTCTCCCTTGTTTTCTTTCTTGGTGTCCGTGCCCCTTAGCCACTTACTCGCTCCTCAGGGCGTCAATGGGGGCCAGGTTGGCGGCCCGGCTCGCCGGGTAGACCCCGAACACGAGTCCGATGGCCATGGCCACCACGATGGCGCCCGCCACCGCCACCGGGCTGATGGCGATGGGATCGCCCACGGCACCGGGTAAGAAGATGGCGCCGATGATCCCCAGGGCGGCTCCGAGCGCGCCTCCGGACAGTCCCAACACCGACGCCTCGACGAGGAACTGCCGCCGGATGAGGCGGGGGGTCGCGCCGAGCGCCTTGCGCAGCCCGATCTCCCGGATGCGCTCGGTGACCGAGACGAGCATGATGTTCATGACGCCGATGCCCCCGACGAGCAACGAGATGCCGGCAACGCCTCCGAGAAGGATGGTCAGGGTCCTGTCGACCGAGGTGGCGGTCGAGATCAGCGATGCCGAGGACGTGATGGTGAAGTCGGCATCCGCCGGCGTCGTGATGCCGTGCAGGTTCAAGAGCAGGTGGTCAACCTCCTGGTACGCCGCCGTGAGATCGTCGGAGGAGCGGGCCTGGACGATGATCGAACTGACCGAGTTGCGCGACGTTCCCCCGAATATCTCTTCCGCCGCCGTGGTGATCGGCACCACCGCGGTGTCGTCCGGATCAGAGACCGTCGACGACGATGTCGAGGAGCCCACCGAGTTCAATACGCCCACGACGGTCAGGGGGAGTCCGTTCACATCGACCGTCTGCCCCACCGGGTCCTCGCGACTGAAGAGCTCCGAGGCCGTCGCCGAACCCAGCACGACCACCGCCTCGTGATCGGTGACGTCCTGGTTGTCGAGAAACCTCCCCGACTCGATGGTCTCGCCGCGCACGGTGATCCACGACGGCGTCGAACCTACGACCGTCGTCGTCCAGTTAGTGGTGCCCGCGGTCAGTGCCTCCGACGAGTCGGTCGTCGGGGCGACCGCCTTAATATCCGGTGCCACCGTCGTCGAGCCCAGGGCGGTCGCATCGAAGGTGGTCAGCGTCCCCGCCGTGCCGAACCCGCCCCGGATGCCCGCGGCGGACGTCGTGCTTCCCGGGGTGATGGTGAGCAGGTTGCTCCCCAATGCCGTGATCTCCGAAGCCACCTGGCCCTGGGCACCTTCGCCCAGGCCGACGGTGAGGATCACGGCGGCGATGCCGATGAGGATGCCCAGGACGGTCAGCCCCGAACGGAGGCGGTGGGTGCGGACACCGTTCAGGCCGGTGCGGAGGGACTCCAGCCAGCTCATCGCACGTGCTCGAGGTTGCGCGAGTCGCCTTCGAGGACCAGCCCGTCGCGGATGGCGATGACCCGGCTGGCGGCCGAAGCCACCTCCTGGTCGTGGGTGATCAAGACGAGCGTCCGACCGGCTTGATGGAGCTCGTTCATGAGGCCGAGGACATCGGCGGCCGAGACGGAGTCGAGGTTGCCGGTCGGCTCGTCGGCCAGAATCAGGTCGGGCTCGGTCACCAGCGCCCGCGCCACGGCCACGCGCTGCTGCTGGCCGCCCGAGAGCTCCCCTGGACGATGCTGGACCCGTTGCGCCAGCCCCACCCTGGCCAGAGCGGCCATGGCCCGCTCCTTGCGCTCGGCGCGGTGCAGCCCGGCGTAGATCAGCGGCAGCTCCACGTTCTGCCACGCCGACATGGACGGAAGCAGGTTGAACTGCTGAAAGACGAATCCGATGCGGCGATTGCGCACCTCGGCCAGTGCCTCCTCGCTCATGCCATGGACGTTCTCGCCGGCCAGACGGAACGTTCCCATCGTCGGTGTGTCGAGACATCCGAGAATGTGCATCAGGGTCGACTTCCCCGAACCCGAGGGCCCCACGATGGCCACGTACTCTCCGGTTCGTATCTTGAGGTCGATCCCTCGCAGTGCCGCCACGGCGATGGTCCCGGTGCGGTAGACCTTGGTCACCTGTTGCAGTTCGATGACCGGGTCCGTCTCATCTTGGAGATCGCTCATCCGCCGGCCCCGCTGAAGCCCCCACCTCCGCTGAAGCCCCCACCTCCGCTGAAGCCCCCACCCCCGGTGAAGCCCCCGCCTCCGGTGCCGCCGGTCCGGGTGAAGCCGCCGCCACCGAAGCGGCCCAAGCCGGTGCCAGTACCGCCGGGCACTCCGGTGAACTTCACGACTCGCTCCACGATGCTCTCACCGGCGGAGACACCACTCGTGATCTGCGTCTCGCCATCCGCTGCCTGGCCCACGGTCACGTCCTGGGTGACGTGCGCCCCGTTTTTCACCAAGGTGACGGTGGCCTGCCCGCCCGTGCCGTAGCTGATGGCGGCCGTGGGGACCTCCACCACGTTGTTCAGCTGCTTCACGATGATCGCCACGTCGGCCGTCGAGCCCGCGTAGAGGCCGGTCGGATCCCCGGTCACATCGATGACCACCGGGAATGTCGCAACGTCGGAGCTCTCGGTGGCGATCAGTCCGATGGAGGCCACCGTCCCGTAGTCCACGGTGGTCGCACCGGTCGGCGTCACGGTCGCCTGGTCACCCTCGGCGATCTCGCCGATGTCGGTGTCGTTGACGGTGGTGTTGACGATGTAAGAGTTGGTCCCGATCACGACCACTTGGCCCGTGCTCGAGGACGAGCTCGTGCTGCTGCTGGCGGCGGCCGCCGATGAGTTGAACCCCGAGGATCCACTGCTGCCCGTCCCGGTGACCGACTGGCCGACGGTGAGGTCGACGGACGCCACGGTGCCAGAGATGGTGGAGGTCAGCGACGCATCGGCCAGATTCGTCTGCGCCGTGGTGAGCGAGGACTCGGCCGACGTGACCGACGCCTCGTCCGAATCGATCTCCGTGGTCGATCCCTTGGCCGCCTCGTCGCTCGACAAGCGTGCTTGCGCGGCGTCGAGGTTCGCCTGGGCCGCCTCCACATCGGCCTTCAGTGCCGTGGTGCCCAGCGTCGCCACCACCTGGCCCGCGGTGACGGTCTGGCCGGCCTTGACGTCGACCGCGGTGACCGTTCCCGAGACACCGAAATTGAGCTCTGCCTCCGACCCGGGCTCGAGCGTCCCCGAGGTCGCCACCGTCTGCTTGATCGTGCCGGTGGTCACCTTCACGACCTCGGAGGACACCACCAAACCGGTGGCGGGCGATCCCCCGGTGAGGCCGAGCGTCAAACCGGTGGCCAATCCGGCCACCAGGATGACCACGACACCGACTACCAGCAACCGCTTCTTCCGGCGGCGGCCGTCGGGGGCACCGCCATCGCCCTCCAACTCGAGTGGTACCTCCTGGGTGGTGTCGAACGGAGTGCTCGAGATCGCTTCGCCTTCACCCGGGTTCGCCATCTCACCAGTAGAGAGCTTCCATGTCATAGCCAGCCGTAGCCTGGCTGTGAGCCCGCTTGGAAAACTGAAGATCTACCTAAGAAACTCCTGCTCAGCCCGTTGTCCGCCTCGAAACTAGAGGAATCCCAGAAAACCCACAGCTGACTCAAGACACCTTCCTAGGTCCCTCTGGCACACTGACACTGATCTCATCGCCAAGACTCACAGAGCTCCCGTCCGACCCCCCAGACTCTCCAGGGGCGGACAGCAATATCGCCGTCTCCCCTCGACGGCACGAGGCCCCCGGTCGTCCGGGTTGCCGCCAACCCGCGCCGGCTGGGAGCGCCTCCGGTCGCAGTCTGTCTCGTCTGTCTCCCGCCGGGGGAGGGGCGGCCCCCTTGCTGAAGCGATTGTTCCCTCGTTCGCCGATCGAATGTGGCGAGCCGACGTCTCGATCTCCGGTGTCCGGTGTCCGGTGTCCGGTGTCCACCGACAAATCCCTGCCTTGGGCTGGGCCCAGAGCGGCCTGCGGGGCCCCTACTGCCCCCCACTCCCCCAAACCGCCGATAATAATCATTATGTTAAGTCAGACAGGGAAATCCGGGAGGGGGTCTCCCAAGCGATCCCGGATCGGCCTCCCCTACGATCGGGGCGGTGGACATGAACGGGAAGGTCGCGCTGATCACCGGCGCCAGCAACGGCATCGGTGAGGGAGTCGCACGCCATCTGGCCGGCCAGGGAGCCCGCGTCGTGCTGGCCGATATCGACGACGGCCACGGCGCCGAGCTGGCCCGCGAGCTCGGCGGTCGCTTCCTGCACACCGACGTGAGCCTGCCCGGCGACAGCACCGGGGCGGTGGCCGCGGTGATGGCTGAGTTCGGGGGCCTCCATCTGGCCCATCTCAACGCCGGGGTGTCGTCGTGGTGCAGCATGGGGGACGACTTCGATCCGGAGGCCTACCGCCGGGCCATGGCGGTCAACCTCGATGGCGTCGTCTACGGCATCGCCGCCGCCCGGCCGGCCATCATCGCCTCGGGAGGCGGCGTCATCGTGGCGACGGCCAGCATGGCCGGTCTGGTGCCGGCCCCCTTCGATCCGATCTACGCCGCCAACAAGCACGGCGTCGTGGGGCTGGTGCGCTCGCTGGGCGAGGCCTTCGCCGCCGAGGGGATCAGGATCAATGCCCTCTGCCCGTCGTTCGCCCGCACGGCCATCATCAAGGGCTCGGAGGAGACCTTGGCAGAGATGGGGTTCCCCATCCTCGAGGTCAGCGAGGTCGTGGCCGCCTTCCAGCGCCTGCTCGATGCCGAGACCAGCGGGGAGTGCTGGTACGTCATCGCCGGACGGGAGAGCGAGCCCTTCCGCTTCCGACACGCACCTGGCCCCCGACCCCGGTAATCTGGACGAAGCAGTCCGGCGATGGGTCCCGCCGGGGAGCTGGTGCTCCGAACCGCCGTTCTCGGCTGATGGCTCCTGACCGAGAGCACCGCGGCAGGAGGACGATGGCCCAGGCACCACACCAGCCACACGCACCGTTTCACCCGACGCCGCGCCCGCCCGGCACCCCCTACGCCGTGGCCCTCGGCGGTGGCCTCGGCACGCTGGCCCGCTACGCGCTGGACCGCGCCGTCCCGACCGCCGCCGGCCACTTCCCCACCGCCACGCTGGTCGTCAACCTCAGCGGCTCCCTGCTCATCGGCCTGCTGTTGCCCCTCGCACTGGCCCAGGCCACCCGCCGTCCGCTTCTCCGCCCCTTTCTCATCACCGGCGTTCTCGGCGGCTGGACCACCTTCTCCGCCCTGACCACCGACGCCGCCCAACTGCTCAAGTCCGGCCACGTGGCCCTGGCCCTCGGCGATCTCGGCGTCACCGTGGTCGGCGGCCTCCTGCTCGTGGCCGCCGGCTTCACCCTCAGCCCGGCGCACGAGCGGCGATGACCGTCGCCCTCGGGTTGGCCGTGCTCGTCGCCGGGGCCTTCGGCGCCCTGGCCCGCCAGCTGTTGAACGACGCCATCGCCCATCGCGTGAGGGCGGACTTCCCCTTCGGCATCTTGACCATCAACCTGCTCGGGTCGTTCGCGCTGGGCCTGCTGACCGGCATGGCCGCCTACCACGGGCTGTCGGCCGATGCGCTCGTCATCACCGGCGCAGGGATCTGCGGAGGGTTCACGACCTGGTCCACCTCCATCTGGGAGACACTCCAGCTGCTGCGCCTGCGCCTCTTCACCCAGGCCGTGCTGCAGAGCGTGGGCGGGCTGACCCTGGGCGTCGCCCTGGCGGCCGCCGGCCTAGGGCTGGCCGCGGTCGTCTGACGAACCGTCGACGGTGATGTCCACCTTCTCGTTGTAGAAGCAGATCAACCCGGCGATGGGCTCCAACTGACGGGTCGGGAACCCGTAGGACCACGCCAGATCCTCATGCACCGTCTCGCCGATCTTCACCGACCAGTAGGCGCTCGTCGTGCCCTTGTAGGGGCAGGAGGTGACCGTCGGGGTCGCCACCAGGTGGGTGAAGTCCACCTCGGTCCGGTTGAGGTAGTAACGGGTGGGCAGACCCGTCTCGAACACCATGACCGGCGACGAGGAGTCGGCCAGCGCCACCCCCTCGAGCTCGACCCGCACCCGACGCGTGGACCGCAGGGCGTCGACCCGGACATAGGGGCTCCGGGGATGCACGTAGACCTCCTCGTCCTCCTCGAACCAGCTGTCCAGCGCGGCCCACTCGAAGCGGGCGGTGCCGCTCAGGCCCTCGACCACCGAGTCGGTGTAGACACGCACCGCGCCGGGGCGCACCACGTCGCCGACCGCCAGCGAGTGGAGCTGGGTGTGCCCGCGGCGGACGCGCTGGGCGTGGTGGTCGTCCACCAGCAGGTCGTGGTCGACATCGCCCAGGGGGATGTAGAACTGCGGATAGTTGGGCGACTCCCACACGTAGAGCGCCCTGGTGGTGTCGAGAACGACCCGGCCGGCCAGCGTGGCCCGGATGCGCCGGGGCACCGGCTCGACGTGATCCCGCGGGACGATCACGGGGTGCGGGCGTCGAACGTCGGCACCAGCGTGCGGGCCGCCCGGGCTTCGTCCACCCGGCGTACCGGGGTGCTGCGCGGGGCTTCACCCAGCGGCTCCCCCGCCGCCGCCTCGGCGGCGATCTGCTCGAGCGCCTCGGCCAGGGCCTCCAGCGTCTGGAGGCTCTCGGTCTCGGTGGGCTCGACCATGAGCGCCTCCTCGACGATGAGGGGAAAGTAGACCGTGGGAGCGTGGAACCCGAGCTCCAAGAGCCGCTTCCCCACATCGAGCGCCTTGGTGCCGTACCGCTTGCGCAGGGTCGCCGCCGAGAACACCACCTCGTGCATGCAGGGCCGGTCGAAGGGGACGTCGTAGGCGCCCGAGAGGCGTCGCCTGATCCAGTTGGCGTTGAGGACGGCCCGCTCGGCCACCCGCCGCAGGCCGTCCCCCCCGTGCACCTCCATGTAGGCCAGGGCCCGGGCCAGCACGAGGGCGTTGCCGTGCCAGCCGTGCACCCGACCGATGGAGCGCGGCGGGGTCATGGTGCCGTAGCGGTTCTCCAGACGCACCGGGCGCGGGCCGGGCAGGAACTCGACCAGCCGGGGCGAGACGGCGACCGGTCCGGCCCCCGGTCCCCCACCCCCGTGGGGCGTGGCGAAGGTCTTGTGCAGGTTCATGTGCACGATGTCGAAACCCATGTCGCCCGGGCGCACCACGCCGAGAATGGCGTTGAGGTTGGCGCCGTCGTAGTAGAGCAGGCCGCCCACCTCGTGGACGGCACCGGCGATGGCCTCGATGTCCTCCTCGAACAGTCCCAACGTGTTCGGGTTGGTCAACATGATCCCGGCCACATCGGTGTCGAGGACCGAGCGCAACGCCGCCAGGTCGACGCAGCCACGGTCGTCGCTGGGCACGGTGACCGTCTCGTAGCCGCCCAGGGTGACCGACGCCGGATTGGTGCCGTGGGCCGAGTCCGGGATGATCACGCGATGGCGGGACTCCCCCCGGGAGCGGTGGTACGCCCGCATCAAGAGCAGCCCGGTGAGCTCCCCCGCCGCGCCGGCCGCCGGCTGCAACGTGGCCGCCGCCATGCCGGTCACCTCGCACAGTGCCTCTTCGAGCTCGACGAAGATCTGCAGCCAGCCCTGGACGAGCGACGCCGGTGCCCCCGGGTGCACCATGGCCAGGCCCGGCAGCGCCGCCACCGTGTCGCACATCTTGGGGTTGTACTTCATGGTGCACGAGCCCAGCGGGTAGGCACCGAGATCGACGGAGAACTGCCGGTGGCTCAAGCGGGTGAAGTGCGCCACCAGGTCCCGCTCGGACACCTCGGCCAGGGGAACCGGCTCCGGGCGGAGGTGGGCCGCCGGGACCAGCTCCTCGGCGTCCCACTCGGGCATCCCGGTCGTCCGCAGCTGCCAGCTGCGCCGGCCCGGCTCGGACAGCTCGAACAGGGTCGGCTCGGCCTCGTGGCCCATGATCGGCGCGCTGGTGGCCCTCCCACCGGCCGCGCTCACCGCACCACCTTGTCCAGCGTCCGCACGAATCCCTCCACCTCGGACCGCGTCCGCCGTTCGGTGACGGCCACCAGCAGGCCGTGGACGGCGTCGTGGGCGACGATCGATCCGTCACCTTCCTCGCCGACCAGATCGGCCAGGGCCAGCCCCCCCAGGTAGCCCTCGTCGGCCAGCCGCTCGATGGCCAGGCGACCCGGGATCGGGATGCGCACGGCGAACTCGCGCAGGGTGGGCGTGGCGGCGGTGATGGGGGCGACCCCGTCGAGGGCCAGCATCGACTCCCGGCAGAACCTGGTCCCCCGGGCACAGCGCAGCGCCACCTCGCGCAGCCCCGACGTGCCCAGCCATCCGAGCTGCACGGCGGCGTAGACGGCCATGAGCGTCTGGTTGGTGCAGACGTTCGAGGTGGCCTTCTCCCGCCGGATGTCCTGCTCCCGCGCCCGCAGTGTGGTGACGTAGGCCCGTGTCCCCTCCAGGTCGACCGTCTCGCCCACCAGGCGTCCGGGAAGGCGGCGGACGTGGCGTTGGGCCACGGCCATGAGCCCGAGATAGGGGCCCCCGAAGCTGAGCGCGGTCCCCAGGGGCTGCCCTTCGCCGACGACCACGTCGGCGCCACACTCCCCCGGCGAGCGCAGGAGGGCGGCCGCCACCGGATCGGCGGCCACCACCAGCAGCGCCCCGGTGGTGTCGCAGAGACGGCGGGCCTGGTCCAGGTCTTCCAGGCAGCCCAGGTAGTTCGGGTAGCCGACCACCAGCACCCCGGGCGCATCGGCCTCGGTCGGCTCGGGCCACTGGGTCAGGCCGTTCTCCAGGGGAACGTCGACCAGCACGTGCCCGGTGCCGGCGGCGAAGGTGCCGAGCACCGTGCGCCAATGGGGCTGGATCCCCGACGAGAGCCACACGGTCGGCCGTCCGGAGCCGGCGACGCCCAGATTGACCCCCTCGACGAGGGCGCTGGCCCCGTCGTACAGCGAGGCGTTGGCCACGGGCAACCCGGCCAGCCGGGCCACCATGGTCTGGAACTCGAAGACCGCCTGCAGAACGCCCTGCGCCACCTCGGGCTGGTAGGGGGTGTAGGAGGTCACGAACTCCGAGCGGCCGGCCAGGGCACGCACGACCGGCGGCACCTCGTGGTCGTAGGCGCCACCGCCGGCGAAGCACACCAGGCGATCGGCCCGGGCCCGGTTGGCCTCCCCCAGCGACCCCAGGCGCGCCAGGACGTCGGGTTCGGGCGAGCCCGCGTCGAGGTGGAGACCCCGGCTCAGGCGCAGTGCCGCCGGGACGACGGCGAAGAGCTCTTCCAGCGACGAGAGCCCGAGAAAGCCCAGCATGCGGGCGAGCTCGTCGTCGGTGTGGGGCAGGTAGTCGGGCACTTAGTCCTCCTCCGGCCTCGGCGGCCACAGCGGGGGGCGGACGAGCGTGGCTGCGAGCTCTCGCTCCCGCTGCGCCACGACGACGGGATCGCCGTCCAGCAGCAGGGCTTCCGCGTCGATGAGGGCCAAGCCGATCCCCCGCTGGCGCATCGGGGAGAAGTTGCCGCTGGTCACGAAGCCGATCCTCTCCCCGCCCACCTGCACCTCGGCCCCGTCACGCAGGGGTTGGCGACCCTCCCCCACCAGGCCGCGCAGCCGTCGCCTCGGACCCTCGGCCCTCTCCTCTTCGAGGGCGGCCCGCCCGACGAAGTCGCCCTTGGCCCAGCCCACCACCCAACCCAGCTCGGCCTGCAGCGGGGTGATGCCCGGCCCGAGCTCATGGCCGTGCAGGGGCAGCCCCGCCTCGAGGCGCAGCGTGTCGCGCGCCCCAACCCGGCCGGCGCGATGCCGGCGTCCATGACGGCGTCCCAGAAACTCGTCGCGGCCGCCGCCGGGATGGCGCACTCGACCCCGTCCTCGCCGGTGTAGCCCGTGCCGGCCACCAGGCACGAGAAGCCGCCCCAGTCGAACCGGCTCACGGTGAACCGCCGGACGGACGCCGCCTCGGGAGAGACGGTGGCGAGCAGGGCGCGGGCCTGGGGGCCCTGCACGGCCACGATCGCCCGCTCCTCGGTCACGTCGTCGCCGCCGATGGCCGCCAGCACACCGCTGGTGTTGGAGGCGTTGGGCATGACGTCGAACCGATCCTCGTCCACCCACCACACGATGATGTCGTCCTGGACGGAGCCGGTCGTGTCCAGGAGGTGGGTGTACTGCGCCCGGCCGGGCGAGATCTTCCGCAGGTCGTTGCTGAGGGAGTACTGCAGGTGGGCGAAGGCCGCCGCCCCTTCGACCCGAACGGTGCCCAGATGGCTGACGTCGAAGGCCACTGCGGCCTCCCGGCAGGTCCGGTGCTCGGCCATGGTCCCCGCCGGGTACGCCAACGGCATCTCCCAGCCGCCGAACGGCACCATCTTGGCCCCGAGGGCCTCGTGCGCCGCATGGAGCGGCGACCAACGTTCCTGGGCAGCCACGCAGCCAGACTAGGCGGCGGAGAGGGCGGTCAGCTCCAGCCCGTGGGCCTCGAGCAGGGCCAGGAAGTCCCGCTGGTACACGACCAGGACGGTCACCTCGGGGTAGAGCTCCCGCAGCCGCCGCACCTTGGCGTTCTTGCGAGTGACCAGGCGCTGCTCGGCCGTGGTCAGCTCTATGAAGATGCCCGGTTCGGGCAGCCAGAAGTCGGGGCGGAAGCCCGCCACCGGCGATCCCTCGGCGTCCCAGCGCAGGGAGAACTCGACCGGCTCGTACTCCCAGCGCACCTCGTAGAGGTCGAGCAGGGCGGCGAAGAGCCGCTCGGAGGGATGGGCGAACCGCACCTGACCGGCGGGCGCGCCGGAAGGATGGTGCGAGCGCCGGCGGAGGGCCGGGGTGGCCTGGCTCACTCGCCAGCGGCCCGGGCCACCGCATCGGCCTCGACCCGGGTCTGCGCCGCCAGGTCGAGGCGCACGATGTCGGCCTCGAGCTCGTCGACGACGCCGGCGAGGGGGACGATATTGAACACGCCCTGCCCCCCGGCCAGGAGGTCGACGACCTCGCCGTTGGAGCGGGCCAGCACCGAGCTGGTCCCGGTCAGGACCAGGTTCGACGACCCCAGATCGGCACCGAGGTCCTCACGCAGGCACTCGACGGCACGGCGGGCGGACTGCAACGAGACCCCGGCGTCGAGCAGCTGTTTGATCACCTTGAGCTCGAGCACGTCCGAGTAGGAGTAGATCCGCCGGGTCCCGCTCCCCCGCGCCGCCGCCACCGACGGCTGCAGCAGGCCGGTACGGGCCCAGTAGTCCAGCTGGCGGTAGGAGATCCCCACCAGGCCGCACACCTGCGGACCGTGAAACCCCCCAACGTGGGTTGTGGGCACCTCAGCCATCGCACCTCCTGCGTTCCCGTGATGGCCCCCATGCTAGTGCAGACCGGACGACAGCGGGGTAGTTACGGGCGCGTCATTCGGGCTTTTTCTCCGGGCCGTCGGCGACGCCGTCGGCGACGCCCTCGGCCAGCGGCCAGACCACGACCGGGCCACTGGCCGACACCCCGACCCGCATGCCGGGAGTCAGCGGGGTGCCTCCCCTCACCCGTACCACCAGCTCGGGCAGGCGGCCGTTGTCGGGCTGCACCCGGACCACGGCATCGTGGCCGAAGTACTCGTAGCTCCGCACGACGCAGGCGATCGTCGACGAGTCGACCGCACCCAGGCGCAGCTGCTCGGGCCGGACCATGACACTGACACGGCCCTCCGGCCCGCCCCGCCCCGCCCCGCCGGAAGGTGACGCCACGTCCAGCACGCCCAGCGCCGTCGTCACCGAGTCACCGGCGGCCACCCCGTCCGTGAGGTTGGCCTCGCCGAAGAACAGGGCGAGCTCGGGGTCGTTCGGCAGCCCGTAGATACCTGCTGGGGTGTTGATCTGGGCGATCACGCCACCACGCAGCACGGCGACCCGGTCGGCCATGGAAAGCGCCTCATCCTGGTCGTGGGTGACCAGGATGGACGTGGTGCCCGACTGGCACAGCACGTCGTGCACCTCGGCGCGGACCGCGGCCCGTAGCGACGCGTCGAGCGAGGAGAACGGCTCGTCGAGGAGGACGATGTAGGGGTCGGAGGCCAGCGCCCGCGCCAGGGCGACACGCTGCTGCTGGCCACCCGAGAGCTGATGGGGGTAGCGGCGGGCCTGGTCGGCCAGCCCGACCATCTCGAGGAGCTCCATCACCCGGCCCCGGCGCCGGTCCGCCCGTGGCAGACCGAAGGCCACGTTGCGCCCGACGCTCAGATGCGGGAAGAGTGCGCCCTCCTGGGGCACGTAGCCGATCCGGCGCCTCTCGCTGGGCACGAAAAGGCGACCGGCGTCGTCGACCACTCGGCCGCCCAGACGGACCTCGCCCGCGTCCGGCCGTTCGAATCCGGCGATGATACGCAGCAGGGTGGTCTTCCCGCTGCCCGACGGCCCCAAGATGGCGATGAAGGACCCTCCGGGCACCTCGAGGTCGACCCCGGACAGCACCGGTACGGCGCCGAACGACTTGGCCACCCCGGTGATGGACAGGCTCTTCACAGGGACACCATTGTGCCCGGCGCCGGCCCGGGTGCCTGCGCAGCGGCGGCACGGGCGGGCAGGCGGTCGAACCAGCGGCCCAGCACGTAGCTGGGCACTGCCGCGATGAGCATGATCACTCCGGCGTACGGTGCAGCCTGGCTGTAGGCGAGGTCGGTCTGGTAGGCCCAGAACTGGGTGGCCAGCGTCTGGACGTCCGTCGGGTGCAGGACCAGGGTGGCGGTGAGCTCTGTGGCCGACTCCAAGAAGACGAGGCAGAACGCGGCGGCCAGCCCCGGGCCGATCAGCGGGAGCGTCACACGCCAGAAGACCTTGCGACGCGTCACGCCAAGCGAACGCCCGACCTCTTCGAGCCCGACGGGCGACCGGGCCACGGCTGCCCGGACCGACACGACCGCCAAAGGGAAGAACATGACGGCGTAGGTCACCGCCAGGAGCAATGGCGTCTGATAGAGGAAGCCGGCGAGGAAGTGCTCGGTCAAGTAGGTGAAGGCCAGGGCGATCACCAGGCCGGGCACCCCCAGGACAAGCATGTTCGACCGTTCCAGAAGGCGTACCCCGCGGCGCGGGTAGCGGATGGAAAGGAGTGCGATCGGCAGCGCTGCGGCGGTGGCCAGCACCCCGGCGCTGGCCGAGTAGACGAAGGTGTTGCCCGCCGCGCCGATCAACGAGGCCGGCGGCATCGTCGACGCTCCGCCGTCGACCATGAGGTAGACGACGGCCCCCACAGGGACCCCCAGGGCCACGGCGACCAGGAGTCCCACCCCGGCCAGGACCACCAGTCGGGCCCGACCTAGCTGCACCGGTCGGAGCTGGCGCGCCACTCCCCCCCGACCCGGGCTCCCCGGCCACCCCCGCGCAACGAGCCCTCGCCGAGGAGAAGGAGCCCACCGAGGACCACGAGGATCAAGGAGAAGGCACAGGCCGCCGGGTCGTTGAATCCCACGGTGAACTCCGTGTAGATCTCCGTGGTGAGCGTCTGGAAGCCGAGGATCTCGAAGGCCCCGAACTCGGCCAGTACCACCAGGCCAACGAGCACCGCGCCACCCAGGATGGCCAGCCTGGCCTGGCCCACGGTCACCCGCCAGAACGTCTCCAACCGGCCCAGCCCCAGGCTTCGGGCCACCTCTTCCTGGGCCGGATCGGCGTTTCGCAGGCTCGCCGCCACCGGGAGGAAGACGAGCGGGTAGACGGCTACCGTCATGACGAGGGTGGCCGCCCAGAAGCCGCCGAATGAGGGGAAGATCGCCCGCCAGCCGAAACTGACGACGAAGTCCGGAATGCCGAGCGGAATGACGACGAGCACCGCCCAGATGCGGCGGCCAGGTACGTTGGTGCGCTCCACGAACCAGGCCGTGAGGGTCCCGACCACCGCGCAGAGGAAGGTCACCACGACCGTGAGACTGACGGTGTTCCAGAGCAACTGGGCGGTGAGGCCCCGGAAGAGCAGCGAGCTCAAGGTGGCCCATCCCACCTGCACCGCCTCGATCACCAAAAAGACGAGGGGGAGGACCACGGCGATGGACACGGCGAGGGCACCGAGAACCAGCAACGGCGGTGGGTGGCGGCGCACCGCCCTGGGGTGGCGCCGCGACGACGCCGGCGGAACGTGACCGGCCGGCGCGTCGGCGACGGAGGTCATCGCCGGGTCACAAGAGCTGCGCCTCTTGCAGAAGCTTGATGGCCTCGGCGCCGGTGCCCAGCTCGGCGATGGTGACAGGGTTGGGTTGGAGCTCGCTGAACGGGGTCTCTCCGGTCCGGGTCACCCCCGAGGCGATCGGGTACTCGTAGCTCTCGCTGTGGGCGATGATCGTCTGTCCCTGGGCCGAGGTGAGGAAGGCGAGGAACCTCTGCGCCGCAGCCTGATGCGTCGAAGACCGGAGTATCCCCGCCCCGGACACGTCGAGCACGTAGCCCACGTCCCGTGGGGCGAAGGTGGCGATCTTGCTGTGCATGTTGGACGCGCCCACCTCTGCCCGCTCGCGGTACCAGTAGTACTGGTTGATGATGCCCAGGGCGACCTGTCCCCGGTTGACCTCGTCGGCAGTGGTCTCGTTGTCCGGGTAGATGTGGCTGGTCGCATTGGCCTTGAGCGCCTCGAGCCACTTGAGCGCCGCAGCATCGCCGTAGGTGCGGGCAACCGTGGTGACGATGGGTTGGAAGTCGGTCTCGGCTCCGGCCAGGGCGATCTTCCCTCGCCATTTGGGCTCCGCCAGGTCCATGGCGGAGGTGGGGAGCTGGCTCGGTTTGAGCAGCGAGGTGTTGTACACCATCACGCTGACTCGGGCCGAGACGCCGACCCACTTGCCGTCTGGGGAGTTGTACCGCGCCGGCGTATGGGCCAGGGTCGACGGCGCGACCGGGGCGAGGAGCCCCTTGGCCGCCAGCTCCTCGAGCGGCGGCGAGTTTTCGGTGTAGAACACATCGGCCGGCGAGTGCGTCCCCTCGGCCAGGATCTGATCGACGAAGACGTCCTCGTCGTCGTAGCGCGTGTTCACCGTGATCCCGGTCTTCTTCTCGAACGCAGCGACCAGCGCCTCGGTGGTCTGCACGTGCTGTCCGCTGTACAAGGTGATGGACTGGCCCGACCCCGAGGCGGCGCCGGCGCCGGCCACCAGGAGCCCGCCGGCCATCCCCAGTGCCAGGGCCACACTCCCCCATCGCCGTACGCGAGCTGTCATCGCTCTACCCCCGTTCCGGCCCCGGGACAGAGGGCGTTGACGTTCTTGGCGGCCTGGTCGACGGCGCTCTTGACGCCATGGCCGGACCCGTTGTCGCGGTAGAACGTCTGGTAGGCCGAGGCCAGACTGTCGATGGCGGCCTGCAGGGTCGGGTCCGACGGGATCTTGATGGCCCGCAGTGGGAGGATCTGGGCGAAGGCATAGCCGACCGGGTCGGCTCCGGAGTCCGGCCCGTCGGCGGCGGCCGCCCCCACCTGTTGGCACGCGCTCTTGGCGGCCGGCGTCGACGCCGCGCCCGAACCGCCGGACCCTCCGCAGGCGGCCAGGAGCCCGGCCAGTACCGCTACGGCCAGTCCCAGCCGCGTCCGAGCCATACGAAGCCCCTCCCTCGTCATTAGTTAGGTACACCTTATATACTATGTCAAGGCCACCTCAACTCGGCTGGGATCGGGAGATGTCCGCGGGCGCCTACCATCAGGTGAGGCGCATCCGGTGTCCTTGGAGCAGAACGGAAAGATCTGACCGTGCGTGACGAGTACCACCCTCCCGTAGAGGAGTATCTGGAAACCATCGAGTCGCTCCACGAGGAGGGCGAACCGGTCATACAGGCCCGGATCGCCGAACGACTGGGCAAGTCGGCCCCGTCGGTCTCCGAGATGCTCGACCGGCTGAGCAGCGACGGCTACATCGATCGCGCCGGACGCAAGATCTCCCTGACCGAGAAGGGACAGGTGATCGCCCGCAGGGTGATCCGCAAACACCGGCTGGCCGAGCGGCTGCTGGTCGACGTGATCGGCCTGCCCTGGTACAAGGTCCACGAAGAGGCGGGACGGTGGGAACACGTCATCTCCGACGACGTCGAAGAGCGCCTGGTCGCGCTGCTCGGCGACCCCAGCACCTGCCCCCACGGCAACCCCATCCCCGGGGCGGCGCAGCAGCCGTCGGAGCGGGAGCGCCAGGTGCCGCTGGCCGACGTCGCGCCGGGCACCAACATTCGCTTTGCGCGGCTGACCGAGGCGGTCGAGCTCGATCTGACGTCGCTGCGCTATCTCGACGATGCCGGCTTCATCCCTGGTATCACCGCCTCGGTGACGACCAGGGCGCCGGACGGGACCGTGGTCCTCGGCCTGGAGGGCGGAAGCCTGGCGCTGGGCCACGACCTGTGCGGGAAGCTGTTCGTCGTGGCCGCTAGCTGAGGTCCGCCCGACCCTCGGACGGGCTCGAGGGCTCGGCGTAGAAGCGCACCGGGATCCGCCCGGCGCGACGGGCCAGATAGCCGGCCTCGGTGGCCAGCCGCATGGCGGTCGCCATGGCGGCGGGGTCGTGGGAGCGGTTGACGGCCGTGGCCACCAGGACGCCGTCGCAGCCGAGCTCCATGGCCAGTGCAGCGTCCGAGGCGGTGCCGATACCGGCATCGAGGATCACCGGCACCTCGACCGCCTCGCGGATCAGGGCGATGTTGTGGGGGTTGCGAATGCCGAGGCCGCTGCCGATCGGGGCGCCCAGGGGCATGACCGCCGCACAGCCGACCTGCTGGAGCCGGAAGGCGAGGACGGGGTCGTCGGAGGTGTACGGCAGGACGGTGAACCCGTCGTCGGCCAGCTGCTCGGCCGCGGCGAGCAGTTCGACCCCGTCGGGCAGCAGCGTGCGGTCGTCGCCGATGACCTCCAGCTTGATCCACTCGGTGCCGAAGGCCTCTCGGGCCATCTTGGCCGTCAGCACGGCCTCGCTGGCCGTCGCGCACCCGGCGGTGTTGGGCAGGATCCGCACGTCCAGCTCGTCCAGCAGGTCCAACAGGGAGCCCTTCCCCGACGGATCGATCCGGCGGACGGCCACCGTCGCCATGGCCGTGCCGGACGCCACCAGGGCCTCCCGGAGGGCGCGCAGGCTGGTCATGCCGCCGGTTCCGAGCAGGAGCCGCGACGAGAGGCTCTCCCCGGCGATGCAGAGCGCGTCGATCGTCATCACGAACGACGATACCCCCGGTCTATCGTGGCCGGGTGCCGGAGCCAGCCACGCCGATCTGCGCCCTGACCATCGCCGGATCGGACTCGGGCGGCGGGGCCGGCGCCCAGGCCGACCTCAAGACCTTTGCCGCCCACGGCGTCCACGGGACGAGCGCCCTGACGGCGGTGACCGCTCAGAACACGGCCGAGGTGCGCGGGGTCGTCGCCCTGCCGCCGGAGTTCGTGCGGCTGCAGGTGGAGGCCGTCCTCGACGACTTCGACGTGCGGAGTGTCAAGACGGGGATGCTCGCCAACCGAGCCATCGTCGACACGGTGGCCGACCTCGCCGCCGGCGGGCGGCTGCCCCTCCTGGTCGTCGACCCGGTGCTGGTCTCCTCCAGCGGGCAGGCGCTGCTGTCCCCCGACGGGCTCGAGGCGTATCTCGCCCGCCTCCTGCCCCACGCGCTGGTGGTGACACCCAACCTGCGTGAGACGGCCACCCTCACCGGCGTGGACGTGGGCGAGCTGGTGGACGTGACGGCCATGACCGCCGCAGCCGAGCAGATCCGGGCCGGGGGCCCTCGCTACGTGGTGGTGAAGGGGGGCCACCTCACCGATGCGGCCCACGACGTCGTGGCCGGTCCCGAAGGCGTGACCGTGCTCCGGGCGGCCCGCGTGGTCACCGCCAACGACCACGGCACGGGGTGCTCCCTGTCCGCCGCCATCGCCGCCCACCTGGCGATGGGCCATGGCGTGCTCGATGCGGTCCGTTCCGCCAAGGCCTTCGTCGCCCGGGGACTGGCCGGCGGCGCCGGATGGCGACTGGGAGCGGGGCACGGCCCCATCGACCATTTCGGGTGGTCCGGCGGGACATAGGATCGCGGTGCCATGAGCGTCCACGATGCAGGCGTACGGGCGCCGGTGCGCCCGCCCCCCCGGGCCGGGTTCAGCATGAAGGCCGCCATGATCGTCCCCGGGATCGGGGTCCTGATCCTGGCCCTCTTCATCGGAGCCGGCTTCTTCACCAGCAACCCGGTGCAGCAGACGGCGACCTCGACCCGCACCTTCTCCGTGCCCGGCACCACGCTGCGGGCCCAACCGGCGGTGAAGGCCCTGGCGGTCATCACCGCCGCGGGCCAACCTCCGGGGAACATCGTCAACGCCACCTCCATCCCGGTCGGCGCCACGCGGGTGTCGTTTCAGAACAACACGACTTCGGCCCAGGCCTACGACGCGCAGATCCAGCTCACGATCGACTCCTCGCAGGGCGCGGTGGAGAACTTCTACGCCAAGGACCTGAAGCTCCAGGGCTGGCAGATCTTCGGGACCGGGCCGGCCGACAACGACCCCGGGGCGATCGAGGTGCTGGCCAAGCAGGCCGGCTCCGACGGCTTCTACTGGGAGATCGGTGCCGTGGTCTCGGCCACGACGTTCGGTCCGGGGGCGCCGGCGACCGGCAGCACGACCTTCACCCTCAGGCTGTTGCAGCAACCCGACCCGGACTAGCTGAGGCTCAGCTGCAGCTCCGTGCCGGCGACCACGTCACTCCCGGCGTGCCGCTCGACGCTCTCCGTGTCGGCGAAGAGGTAGGACCAGGTCAAGAAGTTGATCGGGTAGAGCAGGTAGCCGATACGCGTGGCCGGGGCCAGCAGGGTGATCACCGCCATGACCACGCCGCCGACCTTGCACACCTGGCTGACAGAGCGCGGTGGCCGACGGATGAGGTACCAGGCCAGGAGCGATCCACCCACCAGGCCGACGGCCAGCGGCAGGATCCGGTGCAGGAAGGGGAACGTGCTCACCAGGAGATGGCCCGGGAGCGGGCTGGCCGCGGGTGAGTTGACGCCGGAGAGGCCGAGAGGGAAGAGGACGACGTTGTCGAAGAAGGCCCACGGCCCGCTGAGCGCGAAGGGGATGACCACCGGGCCGGCGACCACCAGCATGCCCAGGATCATGCGGAGAGGGCGCCTCTCCCCCTTGCGGTCACGCGCCGCGAACAGGGCCAGCGCGGCCAGCGGCCACGCCGTGAACTTCATGGCCGACACGATCCCCAGCACCAGCCCGGAGGCGAACGGCTGGCGCCGTTGGGCCAGCACCATGGCCAAGAGGAGGAAGGCGACCACCGGCATGTCGTCGCCACCGGTGGCCAGCGGCAGCGCCGCCGTGGGGAGGATGGCGATGACCTGGAGGGCGCGCATCTTGCGCCGCCCGTCGGCCGGGCAGAGGAAGAGCGCGGCGCCGGCCACCAGCAGCGTGGCCAGGCTGAAGAAGATCCGGGCGTCCGTCAGGACGATGTCGTGCTTCTTCTCGCTGGGCATGCCGAACACCGTCATGAGGGGCAGGTAGGGCACGAACGAGTTCACGGGCGACACCCCCGGCAGGTGGCTCACCACCTTGCCGTTGGGGTTGGTCACGTAGGGATAGGGGTCCTTCCCCTTGACCACGGCCTGACCGGCACGTTCGATGTTCGTGACCTCGGGCTGGACGTGCGAACCGGCGTCGCCGTCGGAGCGCCAGACGATCTCGAGGCCCAGCGGGATGGCGGTGGCGCCGGCGAAGACGCAGACAGCCACGGCGATCCGCCCCGTCCAGTGACGGCGGGCCCTCCTGGCCTGGTCCGGCCGGGAGCGGCGGCGCGCCGCGAGGGCGAGGAGGACGGAGCACACCGTGCCGAAGAGGAAGGGCCCGACGGCCAGCTCGGCCCACTGACGGTAGAGGGCCAGCGTGGAGGTGAGGATGGTGAGCCCCGCGAACGCCGCACCGGCGGCGTAGAGCATGGCGTCCCCCGCCTCGGGACTGACCGACCCGAGGCGGAGCAGGGTCCGGTCTCGCAGACTGCGGACAGCGCTGAACCGGGGACGGGGGGTCGACATGGAACTCCCCACAGCCTGACATAGCGGGTCTCCGGGGGCCACGCTCTCGGGATCCGGCTCAGAGCCCCAGGACCCGGCGGTAGAAGCCCAGCTCCGCCTCGAACGCCGCCTCCAGGGTCTCGGCCCGGCGAAACCCGTGTCCCTCACCTGCGAAGAGCCGTACCTCACACTGTCGTCCCTCGGCGACCAACGCGTCACGCAGGGACTGTGCCTGCGCGGGCGGGACCACCGGGTCCTCGGTCCCCTGGAGCAGGAGCACCGACCCCTTCATCTCCGCCGCCCGGTGCAGGGGCGAGCGCGCCTCGTACGTGCGCCGGGCAGCGGGCAGCGGGCCGACCAGCCGGTCGCTGTAGTGCGCCTCGAAGTCGTGGGTGGTCGCCGCCAGGCCGAGCAGATCCGTCACGCCGTACCAGGCGACCGCCCCCGCGAAGCCCTCCCCCGAGGCCAGGGCGTTGAGGGCTGTCAGGCCACCGGCGCTCGCCCCCCTGACGGCCATCCGGGTGGGGTCTACGCGCCCCTCGGCGGCCAGGGCCCGAGCCGCATCGAGGCAGTCCTCGGCGTCGGCGACGCCCCAGAGTCCCCACAGCGAGCAGCGGTACTCCCGGCCGTAGCCGGTGCTGCCGGCGTAGTCCACCGAGGCGAAGGCGAAGCCCCGACTGGTGAAGAACTGGACCATGGCGTCGTAGCCGGCCGAGACGGAGCCGGTGGGCCCGGCGTGGCAGCCGACCACGAGGGGCGGCAGGGAGCCCGGGGGCCCGGCCGTCGCCCTCAGCGCCGGTCGGTAGGCCAGGCCGTGGACCTCGCGCCCCGATCGGCCCACGAAGGAGAAGGCCTCGCCCACCGAGACGTCCTCGGGGGCCAGGACGGCCCGGGCGATCGGGCGCAGGGCGATCGGTGGCGGGGCGGCCGGCCGTGAGGCGGCCGGCCGTGAGAGCGGTCCCAGCGCCCATACGTTGGCCGGGCCGTCGGGCGGGGCGCCGATATAGGCGATGCCCTCCCCATGGCCGCACAGGGCCGAGATGGCCACACAGGGCTGAGCCACCGGCTGTGGCGGCCGCTCGGGATCGGCGATCAGCACCAGGGAGTCACGGCCTTCCGAGGTCATGCGGGCGACCAGCCTTCCGTCGGCGAGCTCCACCATGGTCGACTGGCCCAGAGCCCAGTCCGCGCCGTGGAACTCCGCCGCCGCCCGGGTCAGCGCCGCGGCGGGCGGCCCCTCGGGCAGACCGCTGTGGCAGTGGGGCTGCCACCATCCGTGACGGTCGGAGACGAAGCGCAGGGTGCCGTCGTGCCGCCACGCCGGCTGGCCGACCGACACGTCGTCGCCACCCTCGGCGAGCCAGGGCCGACCGGTGGCCACCAGGTCCGTCCCGAGCGGGACCACCTCGACCGACGAGCGGTCCCAGGGCATGTCCGGGTGGTCCCAGACCACGGTGGCCAACCGACGGCCCTGTGGATCGAGTCTCGGCGCGCCGTAGAAGTCGTGGCCCGCGGCCAGGATCGACTCCCCGAGGTCGTCCGCTCCCGTGGCCAGGGCGACCACCAGTCGCCGGGGGGAGCCGCCGTCGGCGCCGTGGACCTCGCGGACCGCCACCACCCAGGCGCCGTCGGCGCTCGCGCCCAGACCGCCGTGGGCCCACCGCTCCCCGTCGACCGGCTCGCCCGAGAGTGGCCGCGGCGGGCCGCCCGCCCCGGACTGCCACCACACGCGCTGATCGGCCAGGTCCACGTAGGCGAACGCACCCGGCCCGTGGCCGGGCACCAGGCAGCACGCTCCCCCGCCGTACTCGTGCACCCGGCTGCGGATGCTCACCCCCTCGGGCGAGAGGTCCACGACGCCCTGGCGGTCGCCGTCGGTGTCGCCGCGCACGAAGACGACGCGGCCTCCCTCGAGAGGACGGGACTCCAGCCAGTACACGGACCTGCCGTCCGAACAGACGTCGGACAACGACACCCTTCCCGCTGCGGCCTGCGCCGCAGCCAGCGGCGAGGGCCAACGTCCGAACGGTACGACGGTGACCAGTGATCAGCCCGTGGTCGGGGTGGCGGTGTAGATAGGCGACACCTCGACCGTGCCGTTGTTGCAGGGCGCCATCGTCAGGGCGACCGGGGGCGATCCGCTCGTGCCCCCGGGCACGGTAACCGACACGGTCGCCGAGCTGGCACAGGTGGTCTCCGAGCCCGTCGGGACGTCGGAGTACTGGTAGGTGAACTCACCCTGCTGGCTCGACGTCAGGGTGACCGGGGAGGGCGGTTGCACGGCGGGACCGGACAGGTTCACGGTGAGCCCGTGCACCACGGTGATCGGCACCGGCGCACCGCTGGCCGTGAATCGAGTCAGCGACGGGTACCCGAGGGCGGTGCAGGTGGCCGCGCCGACCTCGGTCAAGGTGATCGTGCCGATGATGGTCCCCGCAGCGCCCTGTGACTGCCCTGCCGTGGCGGTCACCTGGGAGCAGGCGGCGACCCCGGCCGTCGATGTGGTCGTGGACGACCGCGCCGGGGTGACATTGCCGGTGGTCGTGGTGCTCTTCGTCGGGGCGGTCGTGGCGGTCGTGTCCGAGGAGGTGTGCGTCCCGCCCTGCGTCGAGCACGCGGCGGCCATCAACCCCGCGAGGAGTGCCCCGGCCACGACGAGCCGCCGGCGCTCACCCCTCAAAGTCTTCGGGGCGGACGGAGTCGAGGAATTGGCGGAACTCGCCCACGAGCTCCTCGGGGACGTCGTCGCCCTCCTCTTCGCCGTCGAGCGCCAGGATGATGCCTTCGGACTCCATGAGCTCGTCAGCCACGAACATCGGCGTCTCAGTCCTCACGGCCACCGCCACCGCATCGGAGGGGCGGCTGGACACCACCGTGAGCTCCTCGCCCCGGCGCAGGTGCAGTTCGGCGTAGTAGGTGGACGACCGGAGCTCGGTGATGATGACCTGCTCAACCCGAATCTGCAGGGCGGTGAGCATGTCCTTCACCAGGTCGTGGGTCAACGGCCGTGGCATCTCCACGCCCTGCAGGGCATAGGCGATGGCGGTGGCCTCGGGATTGCCGATGAAGATAGGTAGGGTCCTTCCCTCGCCGTCGGTCTCCTGCAGGAGTAGGACGGGGGTGTTGGTTTGAAGGTCCACTCTGACAGCTCGGAGAAGCACTCGGACCATGCATGAAATGTAGCGCCCGGCGGCGGACTCCGGTCAGCCCCCCACGTGGCGGCGGAGGGCGGTTCTGAGCAACGTGGCTCGCATCGTCTGGCCCAGCGCGCTCGAATTGGTCCGCTCCCTCGATCGCCCGCTGGCGGGACTCGGGGTTCCGCTGGCGTAGCAACGGGATGATCACCTGCTCGATCAGCCCGACCTCGCGGTCGACCGCGATCCGGTAGAGGCGCAGGTGGCGACCCTCGATGCCGAACCTACGGAACTCGGCGGCCAGGTTGGCCACCGTCAGCGCGTCCTCGTCGTAGGTGGGGATGCCGGCCACCATGATCGGCTCGAGCAGGCCGAATCCCTGCAGCCCGGCCAGCTCCGTCTCGGACAGGCCCGAGGCGGCGCAGAGCTCCTCAGCCGTCAGGCTCGCCCCGGTGACGATCTGCGTCGACGCCGGTTCGGCGGGAGGGCCGGCGGCGGCCGCCGGGCGGGACGGTGGGCCAGACGGGGCGGGGACGGCCGGCGGGGTGGCGGCAGGCGGGGTGGCGGCAGGCGGGGTGGCGGCAGCGGGCTTTTGCGCGGGGGCGGGTGCGGGTTCCGCGGCGGCCGGTGGCGGCGGAACGGGTGCGGCCGGCGGCGTGGCTGTGGCGGCGCCGGCCGGTTGGCGCGAAGCAGGGGAAGGAGAAGGCGGAGGCGGAGGCGCAGGCGCAGGGGGAACCGCAGGATCGGCCTGCGGCCCCGTGTTCGCCGGCCGAGCCGCCGAGGTGCGGGGGGTGGCCGCTGCCGGCCGGCGGGGACGGCTGGCGGCGGAGTTCTGCTGCTCACCCGCACCCTTCTGCCGGGCCACAACCCCGTCGGGCGTCTGCAGCGCGATCTTGTCGCCGGCTGTCTCCGGAATTCGTGCCGCACGGCGGGAGGCGTCGGCCAAGATACGGGCCATCGCTTCATCGTCTGCCGTCGTCGACTGCTCGGGGGGGCGCCCGGATCCCGTCACCGGGCCCCCGAGGGCGACCGTGCCGGCTGCTCCCGCGGTCCCGGCCGCTCCGGCCGCTCCGGCCGTGGCGTGCACCGGCTCGGGCACCCTCCCGTTGCCGAGGTCCGTCTCGGAGAGCTCTTCGGGTTCCCCCTCGCTCAGGTCCCCGTCGGCCAGCCGGTCCCTGATCACCTTGAGGGGCAAGAAGTGCTCACGCTGTTGACGCAGGACCCAACGGAGGCGTTCCACGTCGGCCTCGAAGAACTTGCGATAGCCGGATGGGGACCGTTCGGGGTTCACCAGACCTTGAGCCTCCAGAAAGCGGATCTTGGAGATGGTGACGTCGGGGAACTCCTCGCGCAGCAGCGTCAGCACATCACCGATCGAGAGGTACGTGCGCGCCGTCACTCGTTTCCCGCCACGAGATAGACCAACTTGAATTTCCCGATCTGCACCTCGTCGCCCGGCGCCAGGGTGACCTCTTCGATACGTTCCCGATTGACGTAGGTCCCGTTCAAGGAGCCGACGTCGCGAATGACGAACGCGCCGTCCCCGGTGGGCGTGATCTCCACGTGGCGGCGCGAGACGGTGATGTCATCGAGGAAGATGTCGCTCTCCGGATGGCGGCCGGCGCGCGTGACGCCGCGGCCCAAGAGGTAGCGGGTACCCATGTTCGACCCCCGGGTGACCACCAGGACACCCGAACCGTGGGGGATCTCGACCAAGGTCGCGGTCGGATCCTCCACGGAGTTCTCGCCGATGTCGTCGGGGTGGAGGGTGATGGTGGCGTCGTCGCCCTCGGCGAGCAGCGCATTCCCACACGAAGAGCAGAAATTGACGCCTTCGGGGTTCCGATGCCCGCAGTTGTTACAGAACACGACGACCACGGTACTCCACGCAACGGTCCGGTTTCCCAGCCGGACAGCCAGGGTTGCTTTTCCGCTCAAGCTTCTGTCAGATCGCGGTAGGCCGCCGGGTCCAGCAGGGCCTCGGCGCCACCGGTCTCGCCCAGTTCCAGCTCGCAGATCCAGCCCTCGCCGTAGGGATCCTGGTTGATCCGCTCGGGCGAATCGGGAAGCGCATCGTTCACCACGGCGATGGTCCCAGCGACCGGCGCGTAGATCTCCGAAACCGACTTGGTCGACTCCACCTCGCCCAGCGGTCCACCGACGGCCACCTCCGCCCCGACCTCGGGCAGCTCGACGAAGACGATGTCGCCGAGCGCGTCCTGGGCGTAGTCGGTGATGCCCACGCGCGCCCGCCTGCCGTCTATCCGTACCCACTCGTGATCAACCGAGTACCGAAGGTCGTCTGGAATGTTCATGGGGGGCGACGCTAGCTGACGCCCGGTCCCGACTTACAGTTGGACCGTCGAGGTGCCCGGCGTGCCGGCGAGGATCTGGCGCAACCGCTCGACGTACTCGGCGCTGAGTCGCTCCGAATCGGCCCTGTCGGCGCCCTCGGCCCACAGGTGGGTGGTCGCCTCCTCGGGGTCGGGCACCACCAACACCCAACCCGTCGGCGAGACCACCTTGATCCCATCGAGGAGGACCAGATCGACGTCCTCCTCCGAGAGTTGCTCCATCAACGTGCGCATCACCACGCCCTTCTGCTCGAAGGGCGTCTCGATTTCGGTGTGCAGGATCACCAGTTCGGGGAGCCGGCTCGCCAGTTCGGCCAATGACTCGGGGGAACGCCCGAGGAGGGTGATGAGCTTGACGAGCGCGGCCGCACCGTCGAAGGAGGGCAGGAAGTCCGGGAAGATGTACCCGCCCTGCTGATCGGCGGCGAAGCTCACGCCTCCGGAGGCGGCCGCCTCCATCAACTTCGAGGGCGACAGCGCGGTGGTGAGGACCTCCACACCGCGCGACTCGCACAGCCGAAGGACCTTCTGGCTGACGGTGGCCGGCAAGGCGACGCGCACCGGGCCGCCGCCGGTGGTCAGCAGATCCACGAAGACCATGAGCGTTTCGTCGTTCGTCAGCGCGCGCCCGGTGCCGTCCACCAATGCCAGGTGCTCTCCTCCGGCGTCGATGACGGCCCCCAGGTCGGCCCCCGAGGCGCGGACCGATCTGATCACGCGCAGAGCACTCGAAGCCGGATCGACCGAGATCATTCCCGGCGTGTGCGCGTAGGGATTGATGCTCAGGACGTCGGCCTTGACCTTCGACAGCAGGCTGGGCATGACGAAACTGGCCGCTCCGTAGGACAGGTCCAGCACCAGCTTCAGGTCGCGCCGGGGCGCGGCCGACAGATCGAATGCCTCCACGACGTCGGCGGTGTAGTGCTCCAGGGCGCGTGGGGAGATGTCGATGTCACCGATGTCACCGGCCGTCACCCGGCGGAATTCCTCTCGGTGGTAGAGCCGTTCGATCCGACGTTGTTCGCCTTCGGAGAGATCGAGGCCCTGCGAGTCGAAGAAGCGGATGGCCACCGACTGCGGGTCACCGGGGCTCAGCCGCACGGTGAGGCCGCCCTGGTTCCCCTTCGTGCGGATGTCGTGGCGGGTCACCGGGATCGTGGCCACCTCCAGATCGGTGACGTTCACGCCGACTGCGTTGCAACCGACCATGAGGGCGCGCTTGATGACCCGCGCCGCCCGGCTGGTGTCGCGGGAGGTGGTGATGACCGACCCCTTCTCGAACGACGACGCCCAGGCCTTGGCCAGCCGGACCGCCAACTCCGGGCTGACGTCCACGTTGACGATGCCCTGTACCCCTTCCCGCCCGAAGAGGGTGCGGGGGCCGCCCGACTCCCAGACGATGGAGGAGTGGACCTGCGCGCCGGCCTCGACGACTTTGTAGGGGTAGACCTTGACGCCACCACGCAGGACGGCGTGGGACCCGATGAAGCAGCCCTCCCCCACCACCGAGCCGGGCTCGCAACGAGCTCCCCGGCGAAGGTCGCAGGCCCGTCCGAGCACCGTGCCCTCCACCCGGGCCCCCGGCCCGATGTAGGAGTTCTCACCGACGACCGAGTGGTGCACCTCTGCCCTCTCGGCCACCCGCGCGTTGGCGCCGATGGTGGTGTACGCGCCGATGACGGCCCCTTCGTCGATGGTGCAGTTCTCGCCGATGAACGCCGGACCACCGAGCCGCGCCGCGGGGTCGACCGACGACCCCTTGCCCAACCAGACGCCCGGCTGCAGCTCGAATCCCGATATCTCGACCTCGACCTTGCCGTCGAGGATGTCCTCGTGCGCCTTGAGGTACGCCGCCGTGGTGCCCACGTCCTCCCAGTAGCCGTTGGCCACGTACCCGAACAACGGCAGGCCCGCATCGAGCACGGAGGGGAAGACCTCCGCAGAGAAGTCCACGGCACGACCCTCGGGGATCGCATCGAAGATCTCGGGCTCCAGCACGTAGATCCCCGTGTTGATGGTGTCGCTGAAGACCTGCCCCCAACCCGGTTTCTCGAGGAACCGCTCGATACTCCCGTCCTCCCGCGTGATGACGATGCCGAACTCCAGCGGGTTTTCCACCGCACAGAGGGCCAGCGTGGCCAGCGCGCCGTTCTTCTCGTGGAACTCCATCATCGACGTGAGGTCGATGTCGGTGAGGACGTCACCGGAGATGACCAAGAAGCGCTCGGTCAGCTCGTCGCGCGCGTTGCGCACCGAGCCGGCGGTGCCCAGCGGCGACTCCTCGGTGGCGTACACCATTCGGACGCCGAGCTCCGAGCCGTCCCCGAAGTAGCTGCGGATCGCATTGGGGAGGAACGCCACCGTCACCACGATGTCGGTCACGCCGTGCCGTCGCAGCAACGACACGATGTGTTCCATCATCGGCCGGCCGACCAGCGGCAGCATGGGCTTGGGCATGTTGGACGTCTGCGGGCGCAGGCGGGTCCCTTCACCGCCGGCCATGATGACCGCCTTCATACTGCGCTCCGACGGGCGGTGCGTCCCTCGCGCAGGGCCAACCGGGCCGGCGCGACATAGCTCGCCGCGGCAACCCAGGCCAGAGCCAGGCCGACGAGCCCGAGGACCCACGCCGCCACACGGATGGGTTCCTGCCACGCCGCGGTGCCGTAGGAGAGCAGGAAGCCCGGATAGGACGCCATGAGTGCGAATGTGCCCGCTTTGCCCACCCACAACACATCGATCCGCGCCGCGCCGAGGGCGGCGAGCAGCACCACCATGACCGACACCAGTACCTCACGGGCCAACGTGGCCAGGCCGAACCAGAGCGGGACCGCACCGTGGATGATCACGGCGATGACCGCCGTACCCACCAGGATCCGGTCGGCCGTGGGGTCGAGGACCTTGCCCAACGTCGAGACCTGATGGAACCGCCGGGCCACGTAGCCGTCGACCCAGTCGGTCGCCCCGAGAACGGCCAGGAGCACAGCGGCCGCCGTCTGCTCGTCCAACCCGAACAACAACCACAAGAAGACGGGAATGCACAGCAGCCTCACCAGGGTGATGACGTTCGGAGCGGTGAGTATCTGGCCCAGAGCCCCGTCTTCGTCCACTCTCGAAGTCTACGGGGCGGGTCTCCCCGGCCGTAGTCTCCGTGTGCCAGAGTGGCGCCGTGCCGCGATTCGAACCCTTCCGGGGCCTGCGCTACTCGCCCGCAGTGGCGCCTATCGGCCAGGTCATGGCGCCGCCCTACGACGTCATCAGCTCGGTCCAACGGGTGCACCTGGCGTCGCGCCATCCGGCGAACTCCGTCCTCGTCGAGCTCCCCGAGCCCGACCTGCAGGGGGGCCGGGACCGCTACCGGGTGGCGGCCGACCTCCTCGACCGCTGGCGGGGCGACGGCACTCTGCGCGCCGACCCCGAACCGTGCCTGTACCCCTACCGGATGACCGACGTCTCGGGGCGGTCGACCACCGGGGTCATCGGCGCGCTGGCCCTGCCCGAACCGGGCCACGAGGGCGACATCCTCCCTCACGAGCTGACCCTTCCCAAACCCAAGAGCGACCGCCTCGACCTGCTGCGGGCCACCCGGGCCAACCTCTCACCCATCTGGGGGCTGTCGATGACCCGCGGGTTGACGGCCACGTTCGACCCCACCGACGACGAGCCCAGCGCGGACGCCTACGACGACGACGGGGTGCGCCACCAACTCTGGGTCCTCGACGATCGCGACACCCAGGCGGCCATCGCCGAGGCGGTGGCGGCCTCGCCGGTGGTGATCGCCGACGGCCACCACCGCTACGAGACGGCACGGACGTATCAAGCCGAGTGTCGCGCGCAGAACCAGAACACCGCCGGGCCACACGATCTGGTGCTGGCCCTCATCGTGGAGCTGGCCGAGGAGCAGCTGACGGTGGGTGCCATCCATCGCACCATCTCGGGCCTCCCTGCCGACTTCGACCTCGTCGAGGCGTGCGCGGCCTGGTTCGACGTCGTGCGTGCCGGCGCCGCCGACGAGCGCACGCTCGGCGCACTGGCCGACTCGCGCTCGCTCGCCCTCGTCAGCGGGGGCAACGCCTACCTCCTTCTGCCGCTCGAGGTGACGTACGACGCCGCCGGCAACGATCTCGACTCCAGCCTCATCGCGGTGCTGCTGTCCCACCTTCCGGCGCACGAGTCGACCCATCGGCACAGCGTCGCCGAGGCCATGGCGGCCATCGCCGAGGGCGAGGCACAGGCGGCGTTCCTGCTCCGCCCGGTCACCGTGAGCCAGATTGAGGCGTGGGCGGAGAAACGCACGCAGATGCCGCCGAAGACGACCTACTTCAGCCCCAAGCCCCGCACCGGTATGGTGTTCCGCGCCCTGGACCCTTAGCCGGCGCCTTCTTCGAGGCCGTACCATGCGGTCCATGGAAGTCGCCGGGGTGGCTGCGCCCCTCGACGGGTGGCACGGAAGTCGCCCGTGAACGGCTCCCCCACCTCGGGTCCGTCGGACCAGTCGGACGCCGGCGACCCGACGCCCACCCAGGCGATGGCCCGATCCATCGACTCCCAACAGTCGCGTCCGCTCGGATGGAAGAGCGTCGTCAAGCGGGTGGTGGTCGTGCTCGTGGCCGGGGTGGCCATCTACCTGGTGCTTCCCAGCATCACCGAGGTGTTCGCGGCCTGGCCGCGGCTCTCCACGCTGGACCCGGTCTGGTTCGCGGCGGCGGTGGTGGCCGAGGTGGCCCACTTCACCTGCACCTTCGGCCTCCAGCGGCTGGCACTGAGGACCCGCGGCTGGTTCGCGGTGATCACCGCTCAGCTGTCCGGCAACGCCATCACCAACATCCTGCCGGCCGGCGACGCGGCCGGCGCCGCGGTCCAGTACCGCATGCTGGCCACCGCCGGCATCGATCCCGACACCGCCGTCGGTGGACTCACGGCCTTTTCGCTGTTGGGCATCGGCGGCCTCCTGGCGCTGCCGATCTTCGCCCTCCCGGCCATCGTGTTCGGCGCTCCGGTCAGCAGCGGCCTGGCGCACACCGCGTTCATCGGCATCGGTGGGTTCTTCGTCTTCGCCGGGTTCAGCGCCGCCATCTTGGTCACCGACAAGCCCCTGGCGTGGGGCGGGCGGGTCGCCCAGCGCGTCGACAACGCGGTCGCCCGGCACCGCCGCCCGGTGGAGGGACTGGATCGCCGCCTGCTGCGCCAGCGCGACGTGATCAGGTCGGTCCTCGGTCAGAAATGGCGCGAGGCCGTCCTGCTCTCCGCGGGGCGCCTCGCCTTCGACTACTTCTGCCTGCTCGCCGCCCTGAGGGCCACGGGCAGCCACCCGCGGCCCTCTCTGGTGCTCTTGGCCTACGCCGTGGCCGGCCTGGTCGCGCTCGTGCCGATCACGCCGGGTGGCCTGGGCATCGTCGAGGCAAGCCTGGCCGGCATGCTGGTGTTGGCGGGCGTCAACGGCGGCGACGCCTTCCTGGCCACCCTCACCTACCGGATCGCCTCCTACTGGCTCCCGATGTTGGCCGGGCCGGTTGCCTACGCGCTCTTCCGACGGCGCTACGGGACCCCTACTCCGGGACCAACCCTCGCGGCAGCCGCCTGAGCGACCCGGCTCAGGCTAGGAGCTTCGCCTTCTGCGCGTCGAACTCCTCCTGGGTGATGACACCCTTGTCCTTCAGGTCGGCCAGCTTGGCCAGCTCGTCCCCGGTATTGGATGTTCCGGCCGTCTGCTTGATGTACTGGTCCATCGCCTCCTGCTGCTGCTGGGCGGCCTCGGCGGCCCGCTCGTGCATCTTTCCTCCGCGGACGATCAGGTACACGAAGATCCCGAGGAACGGCAGGATGATCACGAAGATGGTCCACAGGGCCTTGGCGCCTCCGCCCATGTCACGGCTCCGGAAGATGTCCGTGAAGATGATGATCAGCAACCAGAACCAGATGATGAAGACGAACAAGCCCAGCATCGTGCCGAACAGGTCCAACAGCGGATAGGTGTATGCGAGCAAGTTGTCAACCCCTTTGTCGGGCCCTCGGCACCGGGCCTCGAGCGACCAGGACCTTACAGAACCCCCGTTCCCACGTCAATCAACTGCGGACCAGGTCGGACTCTGTTTCGATCGTCAGTCGATCGTCAGTCGATCGTCAGTCGATCGTCCAGCTCGATCCCGATCGCAGCAGCGCGGCGATGTCGCCGGGGCCGCGCTTCTCCTGGGACTGCACGATCTGCTCGGACATCTGCGCCCCGTATTCGGGACGGTCGACCGCCCGGAAGACGCCGATCGGTGTCGGCTCGTACGGCCCACGCGCCAGGCGGGAGAGAGCGAACGCCAGCCCGGGATCCTCGCGCTTCTCGTCGTGCACCAGCAGGGTGGCCGAGCCCTCCTGGCCCACCGAGACGATCTCCAACCCGCCGTCGGGTCGTTGCGCCACACCGCGCTGCTCCCCCTCGGCACCGAAGACGATCGGCTGCCCGTGCACCAGGGGGATGAGCATGTTGGAGCGCACCTCCTTCCCGGTGATCTTCTCGAACGCGCCGTCGTTGAAGACGTTGCAGTTCTGCAGCACCTCGACGAAGGCGGCGCCGTTGTGCTCGTGCGCACGGCGGAAGGTCTCCTGCATGTGGGCCCGGTCCATGTCGTGGGTGCGGGCGACGAAGGTGGCCTCCGCCCCCAACGCCAGGCTGACCGGGTTGAACGGCGTGTCCAGCGAGCCGAACGGGGTCGACTTGGTGACCTTGGCCACCTCCGACGTCGGCGAGTACTGCCCCTTGGTGAGCCCGTAGATCTGATTGTTGAACATCAGGATGGTGACCCGCACGTTACGCCGCAGCGCGTGGATCAGATGGTTGCCGCCAATGGAGAGGGCGTCACCGTCACCCGTGACCACCCAGACGTCGAGATCGGGACGGCTCGTGGCCAGGCCGGTGGCGATGGCCGGGGCCCGGCCGTGAATGGAGTGCATCCCGTAGGTGTTCATGTAGTACGGGAAGCGGGCGGCGCAACCGATCCCGGAGAGGAAGACGGTGCTCTCCCTCCGCACGCCGAGATCGGGCATCAGCATCTGCACCGCGGCCAGGATGGAGTAGTCGCCACAGCCCGGGCACCAGCGCACCTCCTGGTCGCTGCTCCAGTCCTTGCGGGTGGTCACCGGGATGGCGGTCGTCGTCATGTGCTCCCTCCGAGCATGGCGGTGATGGCCGCCTCGATCTCGATGATGCGGAACGGCACGCCCTGCATCTTGGTCAGTGACTGGGCGTCGACCAGGAAGTCCGCCCTCAGGATGCGGCTGAGTTGGCCCAGATTGATCTCGGGCACCAGCACCTGGCTGTAGCGCCCCAGGACCTCGCCCAGGTTGGACGGGAAGGGGTTGAGGTAGCGCAGGTGTGCGTGGGCCGCCTTCATGCCGCGCGCCCGGACCCGCTTGACGCCGGCGGCGACGGCCGCATAGGTCGAGCCCCAGCTCACCAGGAGGAGCTGGGCGTCGCCCGTCTCGTCGTTGACCTCGAGGAGCGGGATGTCGGAGGCGATACCGGCGATCTTGTCGCGGCGCAGGTGGACCATGCGCTCGTGGTTGACCCCGTCGTAGGACACGTTGCCGCTGCCGTCGGCCTTTTCGAGGCCGCCGATGCGGTGCTCCAGGCCGGGCAGTCCCGGGGGGGCCCAGGGACGGGCCAGGGTCTCCGGATCGCGGATGTAGGGCCAGAACGACTCGTTTCCGTCCTCGTCGACGTGATTCGGCGCCGAGGCGAAATTCGGTTCAATGGAGGGGAGGGCATCGAGGTCGGGCAACCGCCAGGGCTCGGCGCCGTTCGCCAGGTAGCCGTCCGAGAGGACGATGACCGGCGTGCGGTACTTGACGGCCAGGCGGACGGCCTCGATGGCGATGGCGAAGCAGTCGCTCGGGGTCTGGGGGGCGATGATCGGGAGCGGGGCCTCGCCGTGCCGCCCGTACATGGCGTGCAGCAGGTCGGCCTGCTCGGTCTTGGTGGGCAACCCGGTGGACGGCCCCCCTCGCTGCACATCGACGATCACCAGGGGCAGCTCGAGGTTGATGGCCAGCCCGATGGTCTCCGACTTGAGGTCGAGCCCGGGCCCGCTGGTGGTGGTCACCCCGAGGGATCCCCCGAACGCCGCGCCCAGCGCGGCGCCCACACCGGCGATCTCGTCCTCGGCCTGGAAGGTCCGGATGCCGAACTCCTTGCGCCGGCTGAGCTCGTGCAGGATGTCGGAGGCCGGTGTGATCGGGTAGCTGCCCAAGAAGAGTGGCAACCCCGCCAGGCGGGACGCAGTGATCAGGCCCCAGGCCAGGCCGGAGTTGCCCGTCACCTGGACGTACTCGCCGGGATCGAAGGTCGCCGGACGCACCTCGTAGTTGGACTCGAAGAGCTCGGCCGTCTCGCCGAAGTCGAAGCCGGCCCGGAAGGCCCGCGTGTTGGCCTCGGCCACCTGGGGTCGGGAGCCGAACCGGGTGGCGATCCACTCCAGTGTCGGCTCGATCGGGCGGGTGTAGAGCCAACTGACCAGGCCCAGGGCGAAGAAGTTCTTCGAGCGCTCGGCGTCACGCGGCTTTACGCCGGCCTCCTTGCACACCTCCTGGGTGATGGAGGTCATCGGGACCTCGTAGACGGTGTACGCGCCGAGCGAGCCGTCCGTGAGGGGGTTCTCGGCATAGCCCGCCTTGGCCAGGTTCCGATCCTCGAAGGCGTCGCTGTTGACCAAAATGATCGTTCCCTTGTCCATCAGGTCGATGTTGGCCCTCAGGGCGGCCGGGTTCATCGCCACCAGGACATTGGGCGAATCGCCCGGGGTCAGGATGTCGTGGTCGGAGATGTGGACCTGGAAGGCGGAGACGCCGTTCAGCGTCCCGGCCGGGGCCCGGATCTCCGCCGGGAAGTCCGGGAACGTCGACAGGTCGTTGCCCATCAGCGCGCTCGATGTCGTGAAGCGATCCCCCGTCAGCTGCATGCCGTCGCCGGAGTCGCCGGCGAACCGGACAATCACCTGGTCAAGTTGGGCTGTTTCCTGGTGCGTTCCCGATGCCACGGGGCTCCCTCATCTCGTCTCTCGCGCCCTGCACGGGCGCGAGGCGCGGCTCACTGTCCGGCCGAATCCTTCGTTCGGGCGTCCATCTTACTCCGGTGGCCGCCGCTTCCGGGGCCTCCGGCCCGACCGGGAGCCAGCCCGATGGCCCGCGCCGCCACCCCGAGAGGTAGCTTGCCCGACGCGGTCAGGGCGTCGTGGAACTCCGCCAGGGATCCTTTGCCGGCGTCCGTCCACCACCGGGCCATGCGCTCGATCTCCAGGGCGCCGGTCAGGTAGGACGACGCCTGGGTGGGATACGAGCAGTACCGGAGCACCTCACGGTGGGCCGTCGGTACGGGGAACCCGCAGCGCTCGGCCATGAACGTGGTTGCCTCGTCGATGCCCATCTCCCCCAGGTGCAGGCTGGTGTCCACGACGATGCGGCCGGCGCGGAACAGCCGCATGCTGAGCTGCCCGAGCCTCGCCTCCGGCGTCGGGTAGAAACCGTGCTCCCCCATCATGTTCTCGACGTACAGCCCCCATCCCTCGACCATGTAGGTCGAGTGCAGGACCTGGCGCAGGGCATTGGTGCCCTGGGAGGCGACGTAGTGGAGGTGGTGTCCGGGATACGCCTCGTGCGCCGTCACGCCCGGGATCTCGAAGTACGAGTTCGAGCGCAGGCGGGCCTCCCTCTCTTCTGGGCTGGCGTCGTCGGGGGTGAAGGGGACGTTGAACGTGCCCCGAGCCCGCCGCCCGAAGCTGGGGGGCGGGAAGTACGAGGCCACCGGCGCGGCGGCCCGCAGGAAGAGTGGCGCCGGCTCGACCGCGCAGTCCTCGCCCTCGGGAATGGACATGATGCCGTTGGCCCGCACGAACGAGCGTGCCCGCTCCGTCTCGTCGCGGTAGCAGCGCAACAGCTCCTCCATGGTGGCGGGGTGTTCGTCCCGCAGGCGATCGACCACGGCGCGCCAGTCCGATGTCCCGCCTCTCCCGCCGATCCCCTCGGACAGGGCCGCCATCCGCGCCGTGAGCGACTCCACCTGCTCGCGGCCCATCTCCCGCAGCGTCCGGGCACCGAAGGCAAAGCCCTCCCCGACCTGGAGGACCGCGTCGTAGTGCGCCTCGCCGAAGACGAAGCTCCCCGTGGCGCGATCGGCCAGGTCGCCGAGGAACTCGCCGAAGTGGTCGTAGGCCGATGCGGCGACGGCTCCGGCGCGTTCGAGCTGGTCCCTCCGCTGGGGGTCGGACACGAACGCCGCCAAACCCTCTCGCATGAACGACGCCCGCGCCGCCACGTTGGGTATGGCCCACTGGCGGAGCAGCTCGGCGTCGACGAGCGTCGGATCGAGGTTCTCCCGCCCGCAGCGGAGTGCGTCCGGCACCTGGGCCAGCCGCTCCACGGCCGCCACGGCGGCTGTGGACTCGTCACGCGTGCCGTGGATGAACAGCTCGAAGACGCCGTTCTCCAGGTAGGTCGTCGGATAGCGGCGCCAGTGGGCGAAGTCGGCGGTCGCCACCTGCTGTCCCAGGTGCGCCTCGAGCAGGGCCCGATCCACCTGCTGGTCCGGCGTTAGCTCCGACGGCGTGCACCCCGAGAAGTGCTCGAGCCAGCGGCGCGCCGCTCCCTCCCGCCGCACGAAGCCGTCGGCCGAGACGTCGGGCAGCCGCCCGTCCCACTCGGTCAGCCCGTAGAAGCTGGCCCCTACCGGCTCCTCCTCGAACAGTTCGCGCAGGAACTGCGCCACGACGTCGTCAAATGCGTCGGGCATTCAGGCGATCGTCACCTCGTCGCTCAGGAAGACGTCCTGCACGGCGTGGATCAGGGCCGCGCCCTCGGCCAGCGGGCGCTGGAATGCCTTGCGGCCGACGATCAACCCCATGCCACCGGCGCGCTTGTTGATGACGGCGGTGCGCACCGCCTGGGCCAGGTCGTTGTCACCCTTGGACTCTCCGCCCGAGTTGATGAGACCGATACGCCCGGCGTAGCAGTTCACCACCTGCCAACGGGTCAGGTCGATGGGGTGGTCGGAGGTGAGCTCGCTGTAGACGAGCGGATCGGTTCGCCCGAACCCGAGCACGTTGTAGCCACCGTTGTTCTCCGGCTGCTTCTGCTTGATGATGTCGGCCTCAATGGTCACGCCCAGGTGGTTGGCCTGCCCGGTGAGGTCCGCCGACACCTCGTAGTTCACCCCGTCCTTCTGGAAGGCCGAGTTGCGCATGTAGCACCACAGGACGGTGAACATCCCCAGGCGGTGCGCTTCGGCGAAGGCCCGGGAGACCTCCTGCAGCTCCCGGTCGGCGTCGTCGGATCCGAAGTAGATGGTGGCGCCCACGCCCGAGGCACCGAGGTCGAACGCCTGGCCCACCGATGCGAACATGATCTGGTCGTAGGTGTTGGGGTAGTGCAGGAACTGGTTGTGGTTGAGCTTCACGATGAACGGGATGCGGTGCACGAAGCGCCGCGAGACCAGTCCAAGGGTGCCGAGCGTCGTGGCCACGGCATTGCACTCCCCGGCTAACGCCAGCTCGACCAGGTTCACGGGATCGAAGTAGGCCGGGTTCTTGGAGAAGCTGGCCGCCGCCGAGTGCTCGATGCCCTGATCGACCGGGAGGATGGACAGGTAGCCGGTGCCGCCGAGACGGCCATGGTTGAACAGCGTCCCCAAGTTGCGCAGCACCGTGGGCGAGCGGTCGCTCTCGGTGAACACCCGGCTCAGGTAGTCGGGGCCGGGCAGCACCAGCCCTTCCGAGGGAAAGGCCTTGGCGCTGTGCCCGAGAAGCGAGTCGGCTTCGTCGCCCAGCGTGGCGTGGAGATCGAGGCTCATGGCAGGCAATCCTACCGGAGGTGATCGGGCCTGATCCGACGTCCACCGAGGCATCGTCGCCGCCGTGGGGACATACCCTGCAGTGGTGCAGGTGCTCGAGGCCTACGGGAAACCGCCGCGCCGCTGGCGGCCCTGGCTGATCGCCGCCGTGGCGTGCCTCCTGGTCGTCGCCGCCGCCGCCGTGGCCTACGAGCTGGGGAGATCCTCCACGGGCGGCAGCAAGACGGTGAGCCCTCCAACCACCGTTGTACCCGCCACCCCGCTCACGATCGTCTCGACCTCCCCCGCATCGGGGGCGGATGCGGCACCGTCGAACGCCGACATCCAGATCACGTTCTCCACGCCGGTCGCCCTGGGGACGGTGACACCGACCATCTCGCCGGCGGTGGCCGGAAGGTGGGTGCACCCCAGCCCGACGACCTTGCGCTACGACCTCGCCGCACCGCTCATCCCGGCCTCGAAGGAGGTGGTGACCGTCCCCGGAGGGCCCGAGGGCCTGCAGGCGGCGGACGGGCGCGCCCTGCCGCGCCAGCACGTCGTTCGGCTTCACCGTCGCCGACGGCGATGTCCTCCGGCTCCAGGAGCTGCTGGCCGAGCTCGACTACCTGCCCGTCAGCTTCACCGCGAACGGGAGCGCGCCGACGTCCGTTGACCAGACGCAGCCCCAGTTCGGGAGCTTCGCCTGGCGCTGGCCCAGCCTGCCGGCCACCTTGACCTCCTTGTGGGTCCAGGGAGAGACGAACGTGATCACCAAGGCGGCCGTGATGACGTTCGAGAACCAGAACGGGCTGACCGTCGACGGGCTGGCCGGCCCCGAGGTGTGGACGGCCCTCCTGGCCGACGTGGCGGCCGCCAAGGACGACCCCGCCCCCTACACCTACGTGCTGGTGTCCAAGGTGCTGCCCGAGAACCTGACCCTCTACAACGACGGAGCCCCCCAGTACACCAACATCCCGGTCAACACCGGCGCTCCGGGCGCCGACACGACGGACGGCACCTATCCGGTCTTCGAACACGTGACGTCGTCGGTCATGAAGGGGACGAACCCCGACGGGACGACCTACGACGATCCGGATGTGCCCTGGGCCAGCTTCTTCAACGGCGGTGACGCCCTGCACGGCTTCGTACGCGCCCAGTACGGCTTCCCCCAGAGCAACGGCTGCGTCGAGATGACCGTGGCCAATGCCGGCACGCTCTGGCCCCTGACGCCGATCGGGACCCTGGTCACCGTGGTGGGTCCGGCCTCCTGACGCCCTTCGGGCCCGGCCGGTTGGCCCCGCTGGCCCGCGTGCTGCTCGAGCGGGGTCTGCGCACCGGGCCCAGTCCGGCCAGCCGGTCCGCTACGTCGTAGGCCTCGCGGTCCGCCCGCAGCACGCGCTCGAACAGCTCGCGGGCCCGGGGAACGTCTCCGGCCCGCTCGTACAGGTCGGCCAGGAGGTACCACTGCCGGATGTGCCGGTTCGACGGGTTGCGTAGCGCCTTGGTCGCCCCCGCGGTGGCCAGCATGGCGATGGCACCCTGCAGGTCGCCGCCGTCGGCCAGCGACGCCGCGGCGACGATGCGGCCCTCGGCCAGCACGTCGGGCTCCGGCGAGCTTTGCCGCAGCTGGGTCCAGAGGTCCGCCACCTTCTTCGGCTTGCCCAGGGCCCGCTGGCAGTCCATGAGGATCGGGAGATGCTCGGCCGAGTCGGTCAGGGCGGCGTGGGCCTGCAGGTGCCGCACCGCGTCGCGCCAGCGGGCCGACCGGTAGGAGGCCAGTCCGGCCAGCTCCCGCACGGCGGCGACACCGGGCGCCTCTTCGGCCACCGGCTTGATGGCCCGCAGCGCGTCCTGATAGCGCCCTCGGTCGTAGGCGCCGTAGGCCGACTCGGCGCGCTCCACCAACCGTTCCCGGTGCGCCACGGTGGCGTCGTGGGCCGCAGTGCGGATCTCCGCCGCGATCTCCGGCGGGAGCGCCTTGCGGGCGGAGAGGGTGGCGAGGGCCGTGCCGGTGGCTGGCGCCCGGGGCGCCGAGCGGGTCGGGGTCCGGGCCGAGTCGCCCCACTCGTCGAGTGATCCGTCGATCCTGACCCACGGCTCGGGCCGTGGCGGTGGCGCCGTCCTGCGCCGCTCCTGCTCCTGGTCGTCGGAGAACCGGGCCGTCCGCTGCCGGCCGTCTGCCGGCCGGGGGCTCACCTGGCGCGCCCCCCGGCGAGCGACGTTCCCCCACTTCTTGGCCTGCGTAGGCAGTGGCTCGTCATCTCGGGCGCGGCGGTCACCTGCTGGGCGACGGTCACCTGCTGGGCGGCGGTCCCCCGACCCGGCGCCGGCCGGACGGCGGCCGGTGGTCGCCCGTCCCCCCCGGGTCGGCTCCTCTTCCTCGTCGCGCCTGGTGGCCGCCCGGCGTGGGGGTCGTGCGCTGCCGTCGGTCCGCCTGGGGGCGGCGCCGCCCGTGCGGGCCCGGGGCGCAGCCGGACCACCCTTCGCACTGCCCTTCCCGCCGCCCTTCGCACTCCCCGCCCGGGCACCCTTCCCGCCACCCGCACCGGCACCACGCGGCGGCGTCGAGGCGCGCCGATCAGGCCGGGAGGAATCAGCAGGCATGCGCCGAGTTTAGGCGAGCAGGGGTGAACGACAAGAGCCCCCCGAGCGAACTCGGAGGGCTCTCCATCGTAGAAATCCCGGCGGCGACCTACTCTCCCAGGGGGCCTCCCCCCAAGTACCATCGGCGCGGGCGGGCTTAACTGCCGTGTTCGGAATGGGAACGGGTGTTTCCCCGCCGCCATGGCCACCGGAAACCGTGCGCTCGACCTCGTCTGCGGCGCACTGAAGCACGGCAGACGAGGCCAGGGGATCGCGTTGCCGCAACCCCTGAGCGTTCCAAAGCGAGCACGAGCAAAGTTCCCAAGCCCTCGGCCGATTAGTACCGGTCGGCTGAATGCGTTGCCGCACGTACACCTCCGGCCTATCAACGTGGTCGTCTAGCCACGGGCCTTACCAGGTTAACCCTGTGGGAGATTTCATCTCGAAACGGGCTTCGCACTTAGATGCTTTCAGCGCTTATCCCACCCGTAGGTCGCAAACCAGCCGTGCCCTTGGCAGGACAACTGGCACACGAGAGCTACGTCCGTCCCGGTCCTCTCGTACTAGGGACAGCCTTTCTCAAATCTCCTACGGCTGCATCGGATAGGGACCGACATTCTTGTTACCACTGATCGACTTCAGATCAGGGGCCAGGACATTTCTGCCTGGCTCTGCATGTCGCCATGCAGATCGGACCATATCTTCACGCTCACATCACTGTGTGAGGGTGCCTGGCATATGGTCTCTGAGGATTCTGGAATCCGAGTTGTGATGTAGACGTCGATACCGACCGCCTCCATTCATGTCGAGAGCTTGAGCAACAAGTCGCTCGAAACCAGCTCCGACCAAATGTTCACCGTTTGCCATTGCCCGGACTATCTGGGCGAATGTGGAGAACTCTTCCTGCTTGCAACTCAGTAGCGGGTTCCGTTCGAAGAAGGGAATTACTTTTTCAAGGAGATCCTCTCGGCGCCGAACGACCAACACATAGGTGTGGTCATTCGATCCCTTGTGGTTCTCACGCAACAGTCCACAGCCAATCGATTGCCTAGCCAAGTCAAGAACCTTGACCCGACTGACATCTTGACTTATTCGAAACTCTGGCACGAGTTGCCAACCGACTCTCGTACTCCGATTTCGTTGAACCGCGACGTGGAAACAACCTTCTCCGTCGACAAACCCTGCTATGTACGACTCCAGCCTTTCCTGCTGATTGACCGCACCTGACACGTTTTCACTGCCCTTAACGTCCACGACCACATCGTACTTAGCGGTTGTATCACGACCTTTTAAGAGCTAGTAGCGCAGGATACCTACGGTGTTTCCAGCATATAGCCAAGTTTAAAGACAGCGCGGTTTACACTCACTGTCTCACGACGTTCTAAACCCAGCTCGCGTACCGCTTTAATGGGCGAACAGCCCAACCCTTGGGACCGGCTTCAGCCCCAGGATGCGACGAGCCGACATCGAGGTGCCAAACCTTCCCGTCGATATGGACTCTTGGGGAAGATGAGCCTGTTATCCCCGGGGTACCTTTTATCCGTTGAGCAACGGCGCTTCCATAAGCAACCGCTGGATCACTATGCCCTGCTTTCGCACCTGCTCGACTTGTAGGTCTCGCAGTCAAGCTCCCTTTTGCCATTGCACTCGACAGCTGATTGCCAACCAGCCTGAGGGAACCTTTGGGCGCCTCCGTTACAATTTAGGAGGCGACCGCCCCAGTCAAACTACCCACCTGACGCTGTCCCTGATCCGGATAACGGACCGAAGTTAGAGTCCCGGCACGAAAAGGGTGGTATTTCAAGGACGACTCCACACTGGCTAGCGCCAATGCTTCAAAGTCTCCCACCTATCCTACACAAATCGTACCAAAACCCAACATCAAGCTATAGTAAAGGTCCACGGGGTCTTTCCGTCCTGATGCAGCTAACGAGCATCTTTACTCGTACTTCAATTTCGCCGGGTCTGTGGTTGAGACAGTAGGAAAGTCGTTACGCCATTCGTGCAGGTCGGAACTTACCCGACAAGGAATTTCGCTACCTTAGGCACATTTGTTACTACTTGCAGATTCACAAGCGGCTAGGTCATTTCTGCCTAGCTCCTCATGTCGCCATGAGGGTCGGACTGTATCTTCATCCTTTCCGGCAACGGTTCGGCCGTTTCACCGAACTGATGCGTTCAAGGCGCCTCACGTACAGTCTCTGAGGATCCTGCATTCTGCAGTTTCCTGCTGATTGTCCGCACCGGACGGATTTTCACTACTCGTGTCCAAACCCAAAAGGATGGTTGTGACACGAATGAGTACCGCCGGATACTCGGATGTTCCAGCATACAGTGGGGTTTTGTAACAGCCAGGTATTAAACTAACCGTTATAGTTACGGCCGCCGTTTACCGGGGCTTAGGTTCACAGCTTCGTCCGAAGACTAACCGTTCCCCGTAACCTTCCGGCACCGGGCAGGCGTCAGAGCGTATACATCGTCTTACGACTTCGCACGCTCCTGTGTTTTTAGTAAACAGTCGCTTTCCCCAATTCACTGCGGCCCCCTCAGGCATCAGGACGCAAGGTCCGTCACCCTATCGAGGCCCTCCTTCTCCCGAAGTTACGGAGGAATTTTGCCGAGTTCCTTAACCACAGTTCTCCCGATCGCCTTGGTATTCTCTACCCGCCCACCTGTGTCGGTTTGGGGTACGGGTACCGTGCCAACTCGCTAGAAGCTTTTCTAGGCAGCATAGAATCAGTGACTTCGCCTGGAACGGCTCGGCATCGCGTCTCAGGATTAACGGGACCCGGATTTGCCTAGATCCCTCCCTACACGCTTACCCCAGGACAACCAACGCCTGGGCTCACCTATCTTCCTGCGTCCCTCCTTTGCTGTCCGCCCCGGAGTTTGTCGGCTCGACCCGAAGGTCATCCCCTTAGTACCTCTGGATTGGAATTGGCGTGGACACGGTAGTACTGGAATATCAACCAGTTGTGCATCGACTACGCCTCTCGGCCTCGCCTTAGCTCCCGACTTACCCTGGGAGGATTAGCCTTCCCCAGGAACCCTTGGGCTTACGGCGGAGGAGTTTCTCACTCCTCTCTCGCTACTCATACCAGCATTCGCACTCGACCACGCTCCACGACGGTTCACACCACCGCTTCTCTGCGAGATCGACGCTCCCCTACCACTCCCGTCTAATGACGGAAATCCGCGGCTTCGGCTCTTGACTTGAGCCCCGTTACATTATCCGCGCAGGACCACTCGACCAGTGAGCTATTACGCACTCTTTTAAGGATGGCTGCTTCTGAGCCAACCTCCTGGCTGTCTTTGCGTTCCCACATCGTTTTCCACTTAGTCAAGAATTTGGGGCCTTAGCCGGCGGTCTGGGCTGTTTCCCTTTCGACCAACGAAGCTCATCCCTCGTGGTCTCACTGCCGGGTTCTTGAGCATCGGCATTCGGAGTTTAGTTGGGGTCAGTAAGCTTGTAGGCCCCCTAGCCCATCCAGTGCTCTACCTCCGATGCTGAACACCCGACGCTGCACCTAAATGCATTTCGGGGAGAACCAGC
>CAWBFN010000001.1:827500-2065893 GCA_963788125.1 uncultured Acidimicrobiaceae bacterium
TGGCTGATCGTCCTCTCAGACCAGCTACCCGTCGATGCCTTGGTGAGCTATTACCTCACCAACTAGCTGATAGGCCGCGAGCCCCTCCCGAAGCGGAATCCATTTCCTTATCAGATCATGCGGTCCGATAGGGATATCCGGTATTAGCACCGGTTTCCCGGTGTTGTCCCAGTCTTCGGGGCAGGTTGCTCACGTGCTACTCACCCGTTCGCCACTCCCTCTTCATCGGTATTGCTACCGAATGGAGGGCGTTCGACTTGCATGTGTTAGGCACGCCGCCAGCGTTCGTCCTGAGCCAGGATCAAACTCTCCATCGAGACTTCTAGTTAATCCGTTCTCTACAGAAACAAATCTCTACAGAAAAGACCTTCTAAAAATCAGAGAGTCACCATGTATGACTCTTCCATGGTAACAACAGGCCGTCACTTCACCAGGGACGAGTCCCTAGATCCGTCGAGGCCTGCCTTACTGCTAATTGACGTACAACCCAGACGTGCCGAAGCACGAATGAATTGCCCGCACTGGCTTTTGGCTCTCGCTATTCCGTTTTCAAGGAGCGACCGGGCACACACCTCTACTGCCGATGTTGGTGCCGGGCTCCCGAAGGACTGTTCCGGACGGATTGCTCCGCTGGAGAGTCTCCTTCGGCTGTCGGAGGACCTTGCGGTCACTCCGACGGGAGAGTCACCTTACCAGGCGCGCGCCGAGGCGTCAACGGGAGACGCACTTCTCCCCCGCCACCCAGAAGCGCCACGGCTCCTCCTTCGCCACGCTGATGCCGATCCGCCTCCCCTGGGCCGGAAACTCCGGCGGCGGGGTCCCGTCATCGGCCAACCGGATCCCCGTCCGGGCCAGTAGGTCGGCCCCGTTGTCCGCCCCCGTGATGCCCAGGGCCTGGCAGAGCTTGGCCGGGCCGTTGCACAGGTCGCAGTCCCGTCGCGCCGCCACCCGCGCCCGCCGCATCTGCCCCAGGCCGCGCAGCGGGACCAGGGCGCGGATGAGGAGCGCGGACGCCCGGCCCTCGGGCCCGCAGACCACGTTGGCGCACCAGTGCATGCCGTAGGTGAAGTACACGTAGAGATGGCCGGGCGGACCAAACATCACCTCGGTCCGCCGGGTCAGCCCCCCAAAGGCGTGGGAGGCGGCGTCCTGCCCTCCCTTGTAGGCCTCCACCTCCACGATCCGCCCGGCCCGGCCCCCCCGGACCAGCAGCTTGTTCAGCAACCAGGGGGCGATATCCACCGGGTCGCCCAGGAAGTCCGCCCGCCGCAGTTCAGCTGGCCTCGTACACGTCCATCGCCGCGGCGATGGTCAGGTGATCGAGCTCGTAGACCATCGAACGGGCCAGGGCCGGGAGGTCGGGCACGGCGGTGGCAGCGGCGTTGATCCCGACGAAGAGCGAGTCGCGGTAGCTCTGCACCGTGATGTTGAGGGCCACGCCGTCAATCACCGGCCCGAGCGGGTAGGCGGCCACCATGCGCATGCCGGCGAAGTACAGGGGGAAGTCGGGCCCGGGCACGTTGGAGATCATGAGGTTGCCCGCCCGCAGCCGGCGCAGGGCCCCCCACTGGAGCCCGAGGCGGATGACCGGCCGGACCAGGGCGGGCGGGAACGCCTCGGAGACCGCCGCGGCCATCGGACCGTACCCGACGGCCCGCTCCTGCGCCTTGGCCGACGCGCTGGTGGACACGATCGCCCGCAGGCGGTCCAGGGGCCGATCCCGGTCGTTGCTCAGCGGGACGAACATGACCGAGAGCCGGTTGCCCAGTGGCTCGTCGTCGGGCATCCCCCGCACCGAGACCGGCACGACGGCCACCAGGGGGTCGTCGGTGTCCTGGTCGTGCTCGGCCAGGTGCGTCCGCAGCGCCCCGGAGCAGACGGCGAGCACCACGTCGTTGACGGTGACGCCGAAGCGCTCTCGCAAGGACTGCACCTGGCCCAGGCTGAGCCGGGCGAACGCCACGGCCCGGCGGGCGCCGACCGGGGTCTCGAAGGCGGCCGGGGCCCCCGCCGGGATCGACAACGGCCCGGTGGCGCCGTCGATGGCGCACCGCACCAGGCGCACCGCCGTGCGGCCGACCTCCCGCAACGCCCGGACGGCCCGGAGCGGGCTGGCGAAGACGTTGGGCAGGGCGTCGGTCACCAGCTGCACGCCCGTCGGCAGGGCCGCGGGCAACCAGGCCGGGTAGATGGTGGCCACCGGTCGCCCCTCGGCGCCGATGTCGAGCAGCTGGGCCATGAGCTGCGCCCCCGCCACGCCGTCGGTCACCGCATGGTGCACCTTGGCGATCAGCGCGACCAGGCCACCCTCGAGGCCCTCGACGATGTGCATCTCCCACGGGGGCTGGTCCGGCGAGAGGGGCCGCCCCATGACATCGGCCGCCATGCCGCACAGCTCGGCCTCCCCGCCGGGAGCCGGCAGCGCGACGCGGTGCAGATGATTGTCGAGATCGAAATTGGGATCGTCGACCCAGCGGGGATGATCGAGCCCGAGCGGAACCGCCATGAGCCGGCGGCGGAGCGGCACCAGGGTCGGCACCCGCTCGGCCAGCACCCGTCGCACGGCCTCGAAGGAGTACCCGCCCAAAGACGCCGCCGGATCGAAGATGCAGGCGTACGCCACCTCCATCGGCGTCACCTCCGTCTCGGAGTAGACGAAGAGGGGGTCGATACCGCTCATCCGCTCCACACTGCAGGTGTACGCCACGGGGCGGCGAAGTTCAAGTTCCCCAATGGGCCAGCCGGGTACGGTCGACCTCACGGCGGCGGGCGAAGCGCTCGCTCTGCTCGGCCACCGGTCCCGCGCCCGCCCCGCCCGGCGTGCGGCGGCGGGTGACCGCGACGCCCGGTTCGAGGAGCTCGACCGCCGACTCCCCCAGGTCCGGGTGCGCCGCCACCAGCTCCACCAGGGGCACGTGGCGTTCGAGCGAGTCGCGCACCAACCCGCCCACCAGCGCGTGCGCCTGGCGGAACGCCATGCCCCGCTCGACCAGCCACTCGGCCAGATCGACCGCGGCCGCGGCCGGGCCGTCGGCGGCGCGCTGCATGCGGTCCTCGTTCCAGGTGACCGTGGCATAGACGCCCCGCAGGGCGACGAGCTCGCGCGTCACCTGCGTGACGGCGTCGAACAGGGGCTCCTTGTCCTCCTGGAGGTCGCGGTTGTAGGCCAGCGGCAGTCCTTTGAGGGTGATCAGGACGGCGCCCAAATTGCCGATCAGCCGCCCCGTCTTGCCGCGCGACAGCTCGGCGACGTCGGGGTTCTTCTTCTGCGGCAGCATCGAGCTGCCCGTGGCGTAGGCGTCGTCCATCGTGCAGAAGCCGAACTCCTCGGTCGACCACAGCACCAGCTCCTCGCCCAGGCGCGAGAGGTGCACCCCCAACAGGGCGATGTCGAACAGCGCCTCGGCCACGAAGTCACGGTCCGAGACGGCATCGAGCGAGTTCTCGAAGCGGCCGTGGAAGCCGAGCTCCGCCGCCACGAAGTCGGGGTCGAGCGGGAGGGACGAACCGGCGAGCGCGCCCGCACCCAGGGGCGAGATGTTGAGGCGGTCCACCGTCACCAGGATCCGGTCAACGTCGCGAGCCAGGGCCCATCCATGGGCCAGCAGGTGATGGGCCAGCAGGACCGGTTGGGCCCGCTGCAGGTGGGTGTAACCGGGCAGGTAGACGTCCGCCGCGTCCCGAGCCCGATCGGCCAGGACGTCCTGCAGGGCCATGACCTCCCTCGCCACCCCGACCAGCGAACGGCGGCACCACAGGCGGAGATCGGTGGCGACCTGGTCGTTGCGGCTCCTCCCGGTGTGCAACTTGGCACCGACCGACTCGCCGGCCAACTCGGTCACCCGGCGCTCCACCGCGGTGTGGATGTCCTCGTCCCCGGGCTCGAAGACGAACGTTGCCGTCTCGAACTCCTCCGCCACCCGGTCGAGGGTGTCCAGTAGTTGCGAGACCTCGTCCTCGGTCAGGAGGCCGACCTTGCCCAGCCCCTTGACGTGGGCGCGTGAGCCGGCGAGGTCGTCGGGGGCCAGCACCCGATCGAAGGGGAGGCTGATCGTGAAGTCGGCCACGGACTCGGCCATGCCGGTCGAGATGCGGCCCTTCCACAAGGTCACGAGCTGCCCGGACCCTGACGGGCGGACCAGGTGGCGACGCCCAGGCCCCAGAGGCGGACGAACCCCTCGGCGTCGCCGTGGCGGAACGAGTCCGATGCGTCGTAGGTGGCCAGGTCGTGGTCGTAGAGCGCTACCGGGCTGCGCCGGCCGACCACGGTGCAAGTGCCCGGCGGGTCGAAGCGCATCCGCACCTCGCCGGTCACATGGCGCTGGGACTCGGCGATGAACGCGTCGAGCGCCGACTTGAGCGGCGAGAACCACATGCCGTCGTAGACCAGCTCGGACCAGCGCGGCTCGAGCCGGGCCTTTTCGTGGTGCAGATCCCGCTCCAGGGTGAGGTCCTCCAGATCGGCGTGGGCGACCAGCAGGGACAGGGCGGCCGGGCACTCGTAGACCTCCCGGCTCTTGATCCCGACCCGGCGGTTCTCCACCATGTCCAGCCGGCCGAAGCCCCGGCTCCCGGCGATCCTCCCGATGCGGGCGATGAGCGCGTCGGGGTCCAGGGAGTCGCCGTCGAGCGAGACGGGGATGCCCGAGGAGAACCCCACGACGACCTCGACCGGCTCGGTCTCGGTGGGCCGGGTCAGCGTGTAGACGTCGTCGGGGGCGGGGGCCCACGGATCCTCGATCGCACCGCACTCGATGGCCTTGCCCCACAGGTTGTCGTCAATGGAGTACAGCCGGTCCTTGGTCACCGTGATAGGGATCTCCCACTTGGCGGCCAGCTCGACGCAGTCCTCGCGGGTGAGCCCCCAGACGCGCGCCGGCGCGTAGATCGACAGGTCCGGGGCCAACGAACGCGTGCCCACCTCGAAGCGGACCTGGTCGTTCCCCTTGCCGGTGCACCCGTGCGCCACGGCCGTGGCGCCGTGGCGGCGGGCCTCGGCCACCAGGTGGCGCACGATCACCGGACGGGACAGCGCGGAGACGAGGGGGTACTTGCCCTCATAGCGCGCGTTGGCCTGCAGGGCCGGCATGCAGAACTGCTCGGCCATCTCCTGGCGGGCGTCGACCACCACGGCCTCCACCGCGCCGGCGGCCAGGGCCCGGGCCCGGACGGCGTCCCAGTCCTCGCCGCCCCGCTCGGCCGCCTGGCCGACGTCGACGGCGACGGCGACGACCTCGACCCCCTCGTTCTCGATCAGCCAGCGGACCGCCACCGAGGTGTCCAGGCCGCCGCTGTAGGCCAACACGACTCGCTCAGCCATGTGCAGTTCCTCCTGTTGTGTGTGGTCGGGCCGTTGAGTGTGTACGAGGCTCCAGACCGGCCACGTCGCCGAGCCGGGCCGCCATCGCCCTGCCCCCCAGATCATCGTCGACGACGACGAGAACGGTGTCGTCACCGGCCACCGTCCCGACCAGTCCCTCCAGCCCGCTGCGATCGAGCGCCGAGCCTACGACATGGGCCGAACCGGGCGGCGTGCGCAGCACCACCAGGTTGCCCGAGTGCGCGATCTCCACCACCCACTCGCCGAGCACCCGGCGCAGGTGCACCTCCGGCGCGACCTGGTGGACGGGGTGCTCGGGCAGGGCGTAGGCCGACTCGCCGGCCGGGAGCCGGACCTTGACCGCCCCCAGGTCCTCGAGGTCGCGCGACACCGTGGTCTGCGTCGCCTCGACGCCCTGCTCGGCCAGGAGGGCCACCAGCTGGCTCTGGCTGGTCACCGCCTGCGCCTCGAGCAGCTTGGCGATGCGGTGCTGGCGCTGGTTCTTGGTGGTCACCCCTCCACCGCCCAGGCCAGTATCCCCCGCATGGCGGTCTGCCGGTGGGCGACCTGCCTCCACACCACGCTGTGGGGACCCTCGAGGACCGAGGCGGAGATCTCCTCGCCCCGGTGGGCCGGGAGGCAGTGCAGCACGACGGCGTCGGGCTCGGCCAGGCTCAGGAGCGCGTCGTCGATGGTGAAGCCGGCGAACGCCGCCAGGCGGGCCGCCCGCTCCTCCTCCTGTCCCATGCTGGTCCAGACGTCGGTGTAGATGGCGTCGGCTCCGCCCACGGCGACCTCGGGGTCGTCGGTCGCCCGTAGCCTCCCGCCGCGGCCGGCCCGGACGGCGAGGGCGGCCAGGTCGGCCAGCTCTTCGGCCGAGAACGAGTAGCCGGGGGGCGAGGCCACGCGGACGTCCATCCCCTCCATCAAGGCCGCCTTGACCAGGGAGCGGCACACGTTGTTGGCGTCGCCGACGTAGCCCAGCACCTCGCCGGCCAGCGGCCCCAGGGCCTCGCGCAGGGTCAGCACGTCGGCGACGGCCTGGCAGGGGTGCGCCGCATCGGACAGCAGGTTGACCACCGGGACGTCGAAGCCGCCGGTCTCGAGGGCGAACGCCATGCGCGCCAGCACGTCGTGGTCGAACACACGGGCACACAGGATGCGGTGGTAGCAGCCCAGCGTGCGGGCGACGTCCTCGGCGGACTCACGCCGGTCGAGGCCCACGTCGGACCCGGCGATGTAGACCGGGTGGCCGCCCAGGCCCACCACCGCCATCTCCGTCGAGCTGCGGGTGCGGGCCGACGGCTTCTCGAAGAGCAGCGCCACGCCCTGGCCGCGCAGCACCTGGCCCAGCGAGTCGCTGGTGGCCAGCTCGAGGACGCGCTCGAAGCTGTCGGGCCAGAGGTCCTCCACGTCGAAGAGGCTGGGCACGGCGTCAGTCCCCGCCCATGACCGAGGCCAGGATGGCCAGGGCGGCGTCGATCTCCGCGTCGGCGACCAGCAGCGGGGGCGCCACCCGCACTGCATCGGGGCGCACCGGGTTGACCAGCAGGCCCCGGGCCAGCGCGGCGGCGGTGATCTGCGGCGCGGAGGGGGCGTCGAGCTGGGCGGCCAGCAGCAACCCCGCGCCGCGCACCGACGTCACGCCGGGGAGGAGGGCCAGTCCGGCGGCCAGCCGGGCCCCGGCGCGCCGGGCCCGCCCGCACACGTCCTCCGCCTCCATCACGGCCAGGGTGGCCCGGGCGGCCGACAGTGCCAGCGGCTGGCCACCGAAGGTCGAGCCGTGGTCGCCGGGCCCGAAGGCGGCGGCCACCTCGGCGCGGGCCCAGCAGGCGCCGACCGGCATGCCGTTGCCCAGCGCCTTGGCCATGGTCACCACGTCAGGCTCCAAGCCCTGCGCCTGGAAGGCGAACCAGTGGCCGGTGCGTCCCAGGCCGGTCTGCACCTCATCGAGCATCAGGAGGGCGTTGCGTTCGGTGCACAGGGCGCGGACGGCGCCCAGGTAGTCCGAGCTCGGCACCACGACACCCCCCTCGCCCTGCAGCGGCTCCAGCAGGACGGCGGCCACCGGGACGGCGTCCATGGCCGCCTCGAGCGCCGGGACGCTGTCGTAGGGCACGTGGACGAAACCCTCGGGCAGGGGCAGGAACGGCGCGTGCTTCTCGGGCTGGCCGGTGGCGGTCAGGGTGGCCAGGGTGCGGCCGTGGAACGAGTTGTCGGCGCTGACCACCACATGCCGGCCGACCGGATGGCCGTCGACCGAGTGGGAGCCCGCGCCGGCCCACCGGCGGGCCAGCTTCAGCGCGCACTCGTTGGCCTCCGCCCCCGAGTTGCCGAAGAAGACCTGCCCCCCGGCCTGGCCCGTGCCGCCGTTGATGAGCCGGTCGATGGTGCGCGCCACCTCGGGCGCCAGGGTGTTCCCGTAGAGGTTCGAGACGTGGCTGAGGGTCCGGGCCTGGGTGGCCACCGCCTCGGCCACAACCGGGTGGGCGTGGCCGAGCGACACCACGGCCAGACCGGTGATGAAGTCCAGGTAGCCCCGGCCGGCGTCGTCGAAGAGCATCGTGCCCTCGCCCCGCACGAACGTAACCGGAGGCTCGGCGTAGGTGCGCATCAGCGCGCTGCGGTCGGCCGGCGCGCTCACGACAGCACCGCGCTCACGGCAGCACCGCGCTCACGGCAGCACCATCGTTCCGACGCCCGAGTCGGTGAACAGCTCGAGCAACAGCGCGTGGGGGACACGCCCGTCGAGGATGTGCGCCCGGGCGACACCGCCCCGCACGGCCTGGGCGCACGCCTCGATCTTGGGTTTCATCCCACCCACCGCGCCACCGCCGCGCAGGATCTCGTCGACCACGTCCAGGTTGGCCTGATAGATCAGGGTGGTGGGATCGTCGGGGACGACCCGGAGTCCCTCGACGTCGGTGAGGAAGATGAGCTTCTCGGCCTGCAAGGCCTCGGCCAGCGCGCCGGCGACGGTGTCCGCATTGATGTTGTAGGCCTGCCCCGCCGCGTCCGCCCCGATGGTGGCCACGACCGGGATGATCCCCTCGGCCACCAGGTGCTGCAGCATCGACGGGTCGACGACGGCCACGCTCCCGACGAAGCCCAGGTCCACGTGGCTCTGCGCCGCGGTGATGAGGTTGGCGTCCTCGCCCGACATGCCCACCGCCAGGGGCCCGTGGACGTTGATGGCCGAGACGATGTCGCGGTTCACCTTGCCCACCAGGACCATGCGGGCGATGTCGAGGGTGTCGGCGTCGGTCACCCGCAGGCCGTCGCGGAACTCGGTCTCCTTGCCCAGGCGGGCCATGAGGGCCCCGATCTGCGGCCCTCCGCCGTGCACCACCACGGGCAGGATGCCCACCGACCGCATGAGCACGACGTCCTGGGCGAACGAGGCCAGTGCCCCCTCGGAGCCCACTCCGGCGCCGTTGAGCGCGTTGCCGCCGTACTTGACCACCACCACCTTGTCCCGGAAGCGCCGGATGTAGGGCAACGCCTCGACGAGGAGCGAGGCCGTGTTGTGGGCGGCGGCCTTCTGCGCCCGGGTGTTCTTCGCCGGCGTCACGATGTCGTCCGGTTCTCGTCGATGTACCCGTAGCCGAGGTCGGTGCCCAGGACCGCCGCCGTGCCGCTCCCCAACCCCAGGTCGCAGTGGATCTCTATGTGCCGGCCGGCCATGTGCGCCGCCACGGCGGCGGGGTCGTGATCCCTCGCCACCCCGCCGGCGCACACCTCCACGCCCCCGTAGGCCACCGACACCCGCTCCATGTCGAAGGCGACCCCGGCCGAGCCGAGCTCGCTCACCACCCGACCCCAGTAGGGGTCCTCGCCGTTCAGGGAGCACTGCACCAGCAGCGAGTCAGCCACCTTGCGCGCCGCGGTGTGCGCCGAGGCGTCGTCCTCGGCCCCGGCCACCCGCACGTGGGCCACCTTGCTCGCCCCTTCGGCGTCGTCGACCATCTGCTCGGCCAACGAGGTGCAGGCCTCGGCGAGCGCGGCGGTGAGCGATGCCCGCGAGGGCGTCCCTCCCCTCCCGCTGGCCAGGACGAGCACCGTGTCGTTGGTCGAGGTGCACCCGTCCACCGTCATGCGGTTGAACGAGAGATCGACGGCGGCCCGCAGCGCGGCGGCGAGCGTGTCCGGGTCGACGGCGGCATCGGTGGTGCACAGGGCCAGCATGGTGGCCATGTGCGGGGCCAGCATGGCCGCCCCCTTGGCCATGGCGCCGACGGTGATCCCCTCGCCGCGCACCAGCGCGACCTTGGGGACGGTGTCGGTGGTCATGATGGCCCGGGCCGCCGCCGCGCCCGCATCGGGCGTGCCGCTGCGGGAGGCCACGATCCGGTCCAGGTGCGGCTCGACCGAGGCCATGGGGAAGGGGATCCCGATGAGCCCGGTCTGGCAGACCAGGACCTCCTCGGGGCGGGCGTCGACCCCGCGGGCCAGGGCGGCGCACAGGCGCGTCGCCGCGTCCCGCCCCGGCTCCCCCGTCGCCGCGTTGGCGTTGCCCGAGGTGAGGATCACGCCGGCGGCCCGTCCCGCCGTCGACCGCAGGTGGGCCCGGCTGACCTGCACGGGAGCCGCGGCCGCCAGGTTGGAGGTGAACACACCGGCGGCGGGAACGGCCCGGCCGTCCTCGGTGACCACCACCGCCACGTCGGGCACGCCCCCCGCCTTGATCCCGGCGGACCCTCCCGCCGCCACGAAGCCCCGGGGCGCCGTCACGCTCATGGCGCACTCACGGGAAGAGGCCGGCCCGGGGCAGCCCGGTCGCCTCGGGGAGGCCGAGGGCCACGTTGGCGCACTGCAGCGCCTGGCCCGACGCCCCCTTGACCAGATTGTCGAGGGCGCACAGCGACAGCACCCAGCCCGTGCGCCCGTCCACCCGGGCGCTGACGTGGGCGCAGTTCGAAGTGGCGGTGGCCTTGGTCGAGGGGGGGCTCTCGGTCACCACGACGAACGGCTCGGCGTCGTAGGCCTCGTGCAGGACCTCCATGACGTCGGCCGTCGAGAGCGGGCCGCGGGCCGCGGCGGGTCGGGCGTAGCAGGTGGCCAGGATCCCCCGGACCATGGGGGCGAGATGCGGCGTGAAGAGCACCTCGGCACCGTCGCCCAGGATCTGCTCGATCTCGGGAGTGTGGCGATGGGTCAGGAGGCCGTAGGCCACGAAGTCCTCGTCGACGGTTCCGAAGTGCAGCGCGGCCGAGGGCGCCCGCCCGGCCCCCGAGACCCCCGAGGCGGCGTCGACCACGATCCCGGCGGTCTCCACGAGCCCGGCCCGCACCAGCGGGGCCAGGGCCAATCCGGCAGCGGTCGGGTAGCAGCCGGCGGAAGCGACGAGGCGGGCGCCGGCCAGCTCGCCGCGGAACAGTTCGGGCAGCCCGTAGACGGCCTCGCCCAGGAGCGCCGGCGCGTCGTGCTCCCGGCCGTACCACGCCGGGTACAGGCCCGGCTCCCGCAGCCGGAAGTCGGCCGCCAGGTCGACGATGACCCCGACCCGGTCCCGCAGCCCGGGCACGATGCGCTGCGACTCGCCGTGGGGCAGCGCGCAGAACACGAGGTCCAGGCCGTCGAGGTCGTCCGGGTCGGCCGCCCCGTAGCGCAGCCCGGGGTAGGCGGCGGCCAACGACGGCGTGTGCTCCCCCACCACCTGACCGGTGTGGGAGTGCGAGGTGACCGCCGTCACCTCGATCTCGGGGTGGCCGGCGAGGAGCCGCAGGAGCTCCACGCCCGTATACCCTGAGCCGCCGACGATCCCCGCCTTCATCGCATCAGTATACAACTATTCGCATACTCATGCAGGGACGGTCGGGGTGGGACGGTCGGGCAGGGGACGGTCGGGCCGGACTGGGGCTGGCCCCAGTGCCGGACGCCCGCTAGCGGCATTCTCTTTCGGGCGGGAACTCCCTAACTTGGGGGGAGGCTTGGCGCGCGGTGCGCCTCCGGGTTAAAGGAGCCTCAGATGATCCGAGTGCAGGGACCGACCACGCGCGGTGGCCACGAGGCGACGGTCGACCACCTTGGGATAGCAATGGTGCTCTTGATCCGAGGTGACGCGTGACACAGGGACAGGTCGACGGCACGGAGACTCAGGTTCGCCGCGCTGCTCAAGGAGATGGTGACGGCGACCGTCGAGCATCACGGCGATCGGTTCAAGGAGGTCGTCGCGCGGTTCGGGCGCGAGCCCTTCACCAGGCGGACGTGGTCGGAGTTCACCTTCCTCACCGTCGGCGCGCCGCTGGCGGCCCTCGGCGTGGCCTTCGTCGCGATCACGCTCGGGGCCGGCGTCATTTTGGCCATCACCTTCTTCGGACTGGCCATCGTGGCCCTCTCCGTGCGCGGGGCCAGGGGGCTGGGCGGCATCCACAGGCAACTGGCCCGTGGACTGCTGCACGAGGAGATCGAAGATCCCGAGCCGTTCACGGCGCGGCCGGGCTTCTTGGGCTGGCTGCAGTCCGCCCTGCGGGACCGCACCGGGTGGCGGGCGATGGCCTACGTCCTGGTCAAGCTCCCCCTGGCCGTCCTGGGCATCCTCGTCGGCTTCGCCATGTGGTGGGACGCCTTCTTCTGCCTCACCTACGTCGTGTGGGGCGGCTCGGGGCACCGAGTCCCTGTCTTCGGGCTGCCCCAGGTCCTCTTCGGGTCGTACTTCTTCTCGAGCGGCCAGAGCGGCTTCCTCCACTGGCTCGGCGTCTTGTGCGCCGGGGTTCTGTTCTTCTTCGCCGCCCCGTGGGCCGTGCGCGCCGTCGTCTACCTCGACCGTCGGGTGATGCGGGTGCTGCTCGCCCCCGATGCCTTGACGACACGCGTGCGCACGCTCGAGCAGGCGCGCGCCCAGACGGTGGACTCCTCCGCCGCGACACTGCGACGCATCGAGCGCGACCTCCACGACGGCACCCAGGCCCAGCTGGTCGCGCTGGCCATGCGGCTGGGCATGGCCAAGGAGAAACTGGCTGAGGGGGAAGACGTCGATCTCGACCAGGTCCGCCGCCTGGTGGGCGACGCCCACCAGGGTGCCAAGGAGGCCATCGTCGAGCTTCGGGACCTGGCCCGCGGCATCCATCCGCCGGCGCTCGACATCGGGCTGGGCGGGGCGCTGTCCACGCTGGCGGCGCGCTGCACGGTCCCCACCGAGCTCACCCTGTCGCTGGACGACCGGCCGACGCCGGCCATGGAGGCCATCGCCTACTTCTGCGTGGCCGAGCTCCTGGCCAACGTGGCACAGCACGCCCGGGCGGCTCGGGCCGGTGTGGTCTGCTCGGCGCAGGGAGGGTGGCTACGGATCGTCGTGCGTGACGACGGGGCGGGCGGCGCCCAACTCTCACGACAGGGCTCGTCGTCGAGCGGCCTGGTCGGCCTGACCGACCGCGTGCGCGCCGTCGACGGCCGGCTGGACATCGTGAGCCCGCCGGGTGGGCCGACCGTCGTCACCGTGGACCTCCCGCTGCACGCCTGATGGCAGCCGGGCTGCGGGTCGTCATCGCCGAGGACTCGGCCATCCTGCGCGACGGGCTGGTCCAGCTCCTGGTCGATCGGGGCTTCACCATCACCGGCGCCGTGGCCGACCCCGCGTCACTGCAACGGTCCGTCGAGTACGAGCGACCCGACGTGGCGGTCGTCGACATCCGCATGCCGCCCACGTTCACCGACGAGGGGCTCCGGGCCGCCATGGAGCTGCGACGGCACCACCCCGGACTGGGCATCCTGCTCTTCTCCCAGTACATCGAGACGCGCTACGCCGCCGAACTGCTGGCCGACGATGCGGCCGGCATCGGCTACCTCCTCAAGGACAGGGTGGCCGACGTGAGCGACTTCGTCGAAGCCCTCGAACGGGTGGCGGCCGGCGGCACCGCGCTCGACCCCGAGGTGGTCACCCAGCTCCTGGGGACCTCCCGGCGCACGGCATCCATCTCCGTGTTGAGCGCGCGCGAGCGCGAGGTGCTCTCGCGCATGGCCGAGGGCCGCTCCAATGCGGCGATCGCCAAGGAGCTGGTGATCTCCGAGGGGGCGGTGGAGAAGCACGTCGCCAACATCTTCGCCAAACTCGACCTGCCGGTCTCGCAGTCCGACCATCGGCGGGTCCTGGCCGTTCTGCGCTACCTCGATTCCTGACGGGATCACCGCTCCGGAGCCGGAATTGTGTTGTAGTGGAGGAGGCACTCCCTATGACGGCGGACACGGATCTGGCATCAACGGAACGGTACGAGGACGTCCTCCAGGGGATCGTGGCCTCCACCATGCGGGCGTGCGGGTCTCGCGACGCGCTGCTGGCGCTCCGACCCCGGACGGGCGGTACCCGGACGATCTTCTCCGCCGGGCTGACCGAGTCGGAGGCGGCGGCCATCGCCGGTCGCCTGCTCGACGGGGACGGTGGCGGGGACGACCATGTGGTGGTCGAGGTAACCTCGGCGCGCCGCCACTACGGCCTCCTGTGCGTCGGCGGGGACGGCCGGGCGCTCCCGGCGCAGTCGCACGGGGCCCTCGAGACCTACTCGCAGCTGGCGGCGGCCACGCTCGATGCCGCGGACGCCCTGGAGGACGCCCGGCACGAGGCCGCCACGGCCCGGGCGCTCCTGGAGCTCTCCACCTCGCTGGCCGACCTCGAGGGCGCCGAGGAGATGGCGTCGAAGGTCGCCCGGGCGGTACCCGACATCATCGACTGCGACCGGGCCGCCGTCTTCTTGGACTCCGGTGACCGGCACGGCGCGGTCGACGGGGTGTACCGGGTGGCGGGCTGGGTGGGCTACCACGAGGAGGCGCTGCGCTACCTGCACGCGCGGACCTTCACCGAGAGCTCGGTCGAGTGGGCGACGGACAACGGCATCAAGCAGGTCTTCGGGACGACGGACCTCGGCGCGGTGGCCACCGTGGCCGCGGCGATCACCGTGAACGGCGGCACGATCGGCCACGTGACGGCCAGCGTGACCACCGGGCCCGAGCGACTGGCCGTCACCCCCCACCTGACCGATCGCCTGAAGGGTCTCGCCGCGCAGGCCTCCATCGCCCTCTCGAACGCCCGCCTGGTCGACCAGATCCGCTTCCAGGCTCTGCACGACCCGTTGACCGGTCTGCCGAACCGGACCTTGATCCTCGACCGGGCCGGGCAGATGCTGGCCCGGGCGCGGCGCGGGGACCTGCCCGTCGCCGTGCTCCTCATCGACCTCGACGGCTTCAAAGACGTCAACGACACCCTCGGACACGACGTCGGGGACCGGCTCCTCGGGGCCGTCACCGCCCGTCTCACCGCCACCATGCGGGCGGGCGACAGCGTCGGCCGTCTCGGGGGCGACGAGTTCGTCGTGCTCTTCGACGGCACCTCCATGGAGGACGGTCCCGACATCGTCTCGCGGCGGCTGCTCGCCGTCTTGCGCGAGCCGTTCGTGGTGGAGGGTGCGGCCGGGAACGTGCTCACGCTGACCGCCAGCATCGGGATCGCCGCGGGGGTCCGGCCGTCGGCCACCGAGCTGCTGCGCGACGCCGACATCGCCCTGTACGAGGCCAAGGCGGCCGGCAAGGACTGCGTGGTCGCCTTCCGGCCCGAGATGCGCGCCGCGGTCCAGGACCGCCACCTGCTCGAGTCCGATCTGCGCGACGCCCTCCGACTCGGGCAGTTCTTCCTCGTCTATCAACCGATCTTCAACCTGGCGAGCGGGCAGACCGTCGGGGTGGAGGCCCTGCTGCGCTGGCGCCATCCCGAACGCGGCATCGTGCAACCGAACGCCTTCATCCCCATCCTCGAGGACTCCGGCATGATCAGCGACGTGGGACGTTGGGTGCTCGAGGAGGCCACCCGCCAGGGCACGCGCTGGCACATCCTCGGCCACGAGCTCGACGTGTCGGTGAACGTCTCGGCGCGCCAACTCGAGACCGATCGGTTGATAGAGGACGTCCGGCGGGCCGTCACCCGGTCCGGGTTCGACCCCCGCTCGCTCATCCTCGAGATCACCGAGACGGCCATCATGGGCAACGTGAACGCCGTGGTGCCCCGCCTGGCCGAGCTCAAGACCACCGGGGTGCGGGTCGCCATCGACGACTTCGGGACCGGCTACTCGTCGCTGGCCTATCTCCAGCAGCTCCCGGTCGACACGCTCAAGATCGACCGCACGTTCATCTCCGCCATGTCGGGCTCGCCCGAGTCCCGAGCGCTCATCCGCACCATGGTGCAGCTGGGCAAGTCCCTCGGCCTTGAGACCCTGGCGGAGGGGATTGAGGAGAGCGGGCAGTACCTTCAGCTCGAACGCGAGCAGTGCGACAGCGGGCAGGGGTACCTCCTGGCCCGCCCGCTCGAGTGGGACGCCGTCGAGGCGTTCCTGGCCGAGCATTCCGGGCGGGCCCCCGTCACCCCCTGAGGACGGCACCGCAGCGGACCGCCGCGGCTTCGATGCAGCGCGCCCGCACGGCGGCGACCTCGTCGTCGGTCAACGTGTGGTCGAGTGCGCAGAAGCGCAGGCGGAAGGCCAGGCTGCGCATCCCTTCGCCGATGCCCGGACCGCGGTACACGTCGAAGAGGACCACTGACTCGAGCAGGTCGCCCGCCGCCTCTCTGAGCACGTCGGCGACCTCGTCCGCCCCGACGGCATCGTCGACCACCAGGGCCAGGTCGATGTCCGAGGAGGGGAAGCGGCTCACGGCTGCGGCCAGCGTGTCCCGCCGGGCGACGACGCCCTCGTCGAAGAGCAGGCCCAGGTCGACCTCGAGCCATCCGATGCGCCGTGCCACCGTGCGTGGGCCGTGGGCCTCGGTGAGCCCGAAGTCCACGGCGACGGCGGGATCGATCTCCCCCACCGCGCCGATCTCCCGACCGCTCGGATGGGCGACCAGTCGGGCCGAACGGGTCGGGTGCAGGCCCGGGATCACCTCGCCACCGGCGGGCGCCACCAGGCGGACCCCGCGCACCCGGAAGGCGTCGCCCACCACGTGCCAGGCCGCGGTGGCCGTGCGCGCGTCGTCGTCCTCGTAGGCGAACACCGCACTGAGGTGCTCGCGCTCTCCGGGGAGCAACGCCGTCTGCGACCCGCCGGCGCCGCTCCGCTCCACGACCCGCGGCTCGCCCTGCTCGGGATGGGAGAACACCACGCCGACCTCGAACAGGCGGATCGACCCCTGGCGGCGCGCCGCGTTGTAGGCCAGCGCGCCGAGCAGGCCGGGCATGAGCGAGCGGCGGAGATAGGGCTCTTCGGCCACGAGGGGGTTGGACACCCGGACGGCCGGACCCCGCAGGCCGACCCGGCGGTGGGCGTCCTCGGAGACGAAGGTGTTGGTCCAGCCCTCGGAGGCGCCCACGCCGCACAGCACGCTCTTGGCCAGCCGGCGCGATCGCTGCAGCGAGGTGAGGTGCCCCGGTTGGGGCCAGGTCGGGGTGTGGCGGGGCACGTTGACGTACCCGAACATGCGGGCGATCTCTTCAATGACGTCGTCGATCCCGTACGGAGCCGGCCGCACGTCGGGCCGGTTGGTCGGCACCACGACAGTGACCCGGTCCCCGGCACCGGCCCGCGTGCTGAACCCGATGGGGTCGAGGAGCGCGGCGATGTCGCCCGGGCTGAGGGCGACGCCGATCTGGCGCTGGACGCGGGCGATGGGCACCTCCAACGCGAACGGCTCGGGCACCGATCCGCGGACGTCGAGGATGCCGTCGCAGACCCGGAGGGCCGGGACGCTCTCGCCCAGGAGCTGGGCGAAGCGCCGGATGGAGGCGTCGATCCCCCAGGGGTCACAGCCCCGCTCGAAACGCGCCGAGGCCTCGGTCCGCAGGCCCAGGCGCTTGGAGGTCCGGGCGATGGCCATGGGCGTGAAGTAGGCCGCCTCGAGCAACACCTCGGTGGTCGAGTCGGCGATCTCCGACGAGGCGCCGCCCATGATGCCGGCGATCCCCACCGCGACGTTGTCGGCATCACAGATCAGGCAGTCCTCGCCGGTGTCGCCCAGGCTCCGCCCCGGAAGGCCCAGCGTGCGGGTGACCCCGTCGAGGGTGTCCACCTTCTCACCGGGCTGGGCCCGGCGGACCACCAGCCCACGCCCGCCCAGCCGCGCCAGGTCGTAGGGGTGGGTGGGCTGCCCCCGTTCGAGCATCACGTAGTTCGATGCGTCGACCACGTTGTTGATGGGACGCATGCCGGCCAGGGCGAGGCGCTGGGCGATCCACGCCGGGGAGGGTCCGACGGCGACGTCGGTGAAAACCGACACGGTCAGGCGCGGGCAGAGATCGGGGTCCTCGACCGCGGCGCGCGCCGCGTCGGCCACGGGCCGGCCGCTCCGTTCGGGCGCCGGCGGCTCGGGCAGGGCGAAGGGGAGGCCCAGCCGGGCCGCCAGGTCACGGGCAACCCCCGCCATGCACCAGGCGTCGGGGCGGTTGCCCTCGACCGTGATGTCGAACACGGTGTCCACCGGCAGGCCGAGCGCCTCTATCAGCGGCGTGCCGGGTGGCGCGTCGATCTCCTCGCCGAGGACGAGCAGTCCCGCTCCGTCCTCGGAGAGACCCAGCTCGCGGCCCGAGCACAGCATCCCGTTGGAGAGCACGCCGCGCATCTTGCGCCGGCCGATCTCGAACCCCCCGGGCAGCACCGCGCCGACGGGAGCCAACGGGACCCGGTCGCCCACCTCGAAGTTGAATGCGCCGCACACGATGTCGAGGGGCGCCCCCCCGGCCTCAACGACGATCCGCCGGATCCGATCGGCTCCCTCTATGGCGTGGATCTCGGAGACCCGGGCGACCACGACGCCCTCCAGTCCCTCCCCCACTTGGTCGACCTCCTCGACGACGAGCCCGAGGTCGTCGAGCGCGGCCACCAGCGCCCCGGTGTCGTCGGGGAAGGGGGCGAAGTCACGGAGCCAGCTGAGTGGGGCGCGCATGTATCTAGAACTGCGACAGGAATCGGATGTCGTTCTCCATGAAGGAGCGCAGGTCGGGAATCTCGTGCCGCATGAGCGCCAGCCGGTCGATGCCGAAACCGAAGGCGAAGCCGGACCAGGCGTCGGGGTCGATCCCGACCGCGGCGAAGACGGCCGGGTCGACCATCCCGCAGCCGCCGAGCTCCACCCACCCGGTGTGCGAACACGTGCGGCATCCGGCGCCGCGACAGATGGCGCAGGTGATCTCGAACTCGGCCGAGGGCTCGGTGAACGGGAAGTACGCCGGGCGGAGGCGGGACTGCATGTCCTCTCCGAAGTAGGCCGTGGTGAAGGTCTGGATGGTGCCGGCCAGATCACCGAAGGTGATGCCGCGGTCGACCACCAGCCCCTCTATCTGGTTGAAGACGGGCAGATGGCGGGCGTCGGGCGTATCGAGCCGGAAGCACTTCCCGGGCATGACCGCATGGATCGGCAGCGTGCCGTTGCGCACCGCCTCCTCCATCAGGTGGACCTGCACCGGGGAGGTGTGGGTGCGCAGCAGCACGGTCTCGGGCTCGCCGATGTCCAGGTACATGGTGTCGTACATGCCGCGGGCCGGATGGGCCGGCGGCATGTTCAGCGCCTCGAAGTTGTACCAGTCGGTTTCCGCCTCCGGGCCCTCGGCCACCTCGAACCCCATCCCCACGAACACGTCCTCCAGCTCGTCACGGGCCTGGGACACCAGGTGGAGATGGCCGCGGGTCAGCGGGGACCTCACGTGCTCGGGGATGACCTCGGTGAGGTCCAGCCGGTCCGCCGCCAGGAGCTCCGCCCGCTCACTCTCGGCCAGCGCGCCCTGCCGGGCGGCCAGCTGCGCCTCGAGCGCCGCTCGAATCTCGTGCAACCGGCGTCCCGCCTCTTTCCTCTGGTCGGCCTGCAGCGTGGCCAACGAGCGGTGGGCACCGGCCAGCGCGGAGCGCTTCCCGAACAGGTCGACCCCGATCTGCGCCAGCTCCTCGAGGGTGCGGGCCGACGCGATGGCCGCCTCTCCTTCCTCCCGTATCCCCTCGATACTGCTCTCGCTCGCGGTCACCATCGAGATCGTAGATGCCGTCAGTCCGTCGACCGACGATCGCGTCGACGACGCTGGCGCAGGGCCTCGAAGCACAGCACCGCGCAGGCCATCCCGACGTTGAGTGACTCGGCCCGGCCGTCCATCGGGATGGCCACTGCACCGCCCAACGAGGCGCGCACGGCCGGTCGCAGACCGGCCGCCTCGTTTCCCAGGAACAGCGCCGTCGGCACCGACCAGTCGACCTCGGCGTAGTCCTCCCCGTCGCGGACCACCGCGGCCATGGTGCGATAGCCGCGTCCGGCGAGCGACGCGGTCAGGGCCACAGGGTCGTCCTGGACGCTGAACGGGACGTGGAAGAGGGAACCGGCCGAGGCGCGCACGGTCTTGGGGTTGTAGGGGTCCACCGACTCACCGCAGAAGACGACGGCACCCACCCCGGCGGCGTCGGCCGTCCGGAGCACCGTGCCCGCATTGCCCGGATCGCGCACGTCGACCAGGACGACGATGAGCGGTTCGTCGTGCGCCCTCGGAGCCGGGGCGGCGTCTGCGAGCATGGGAAGGACGGTCAACACCGGCTGGGGGGTGACCGTGTCGGCCACCCGCTCCAGCACGCCGGGAGCAAGATCGAAGAGGCGCGCTCCCGCCCGGAGGGCGTCGTCACACGACTGCGCAGTGGCGGGGTCCCGGGCACCCTCGGGGGCCAGGTAGACCGATTCGATGGGCGTGCCGGCACGGAGTGCCGTGCGCAGAAGCTCGGCCCCCTCGGCGACGAACACGCCTTCGGACCAGCGCGCCGATCGTTTCTGCAGCAGCCCCCGCACCCGGCGCACGCGCCGGTGCGTGAACGCCAGCGGTTGGCTCAGGAGGAGAGAACCGTCTGTGCCGACTCAACCGTCTGTGCCGACTCAACCGTCTGTGCCGACTCAACCGTTTGCGCCGACTCAACCGTCTGCGCCGACTGCGCCGCCTCCACCAGGGCACCGAAGGCGTCAGGATCGGTGACCGCCAGGTCGGCCAGCACCTTGCGGTCGACCTCGATGCCGGCCAGGTGCAGGCCGTTGATGAGCCGGCTGTAGCTCATGCCGTGCAGCCGGGCGCCCGCATTGATCCGCTGGATCCACAGCTTGCGGAAGTCGCCCTTGCGGGCACGACGGTCCCGGTAGGCGTACTGCATCGAGTGCATGAGCTGCTCGTTGGCGGACCGGTAGGTGCGGCTCTTGTTTCCGTAGTATCCCTTCGCCTGTTCGAGAACGGCGCGGTGGTGCTTGCGACCGTGAACGGATCGCTTGACTCTGGCCATGGGGGGTCCTCCTCTCTCGTCTGGTGTCGGGGTGCGGGCCGGCAGATCAGATGCCGAGCATCCTCCGCACCGCTCTCTCGTCGGCCCGGGCCACGTCGGTCTCGCGACCGAGGCGGCGGGTCCGCACACTGCTCTTCTTCTCCAAGATGTGGGAGCGGAAGGCCTTGCGCCGTCGCAGCCGGCCGGTGGCCGTCACCTTGATCCGCTTGGCGGCACCCCGGTCCGTCTTCATCTTTGGCATTGCGTCATCCCTCTTCGGTGGTTGCCGTCTCGGTCGCCTCGGTGGCCGGCGTGCTGCCGTTCGTCCCGGTCTCGGCCCGAACCGGGTCGGCCTTCTCGCCCCGGTGTTGATTGGCCGACCTCGACGCGGCGGCTTGGCGGGCCCGCTTGTCCGGGGCGAGCACCATGATCATGTTGCGGTTGTCGAGCTTGGGTTCGGCCTCAATTTTGGCCACTCCCTCCATCTGCTCGGCGATGCGATCCAGAATCCGCTTGCCGTGCTCGGGGTGGTAGACCTCCCGACCACGGAACATGATGGTGATCTTGACCTTGTGCCCTTCGTTCAGGAATTTCGCCACCTGACGGGTCTTGGTGTCGAAGTCCCCGGGACCGATCTTGGGCCGATACTTCATCTCCTTGATCCCGACGTGGACCGTCTTGCGACGGCTCTCCTTGGCACGCTGTGCCTCGTCGAACTTGAACTTCCCGAAGTCCATGATCCGGCAGACCGGGGGGTTGGCCATGGGGGCCACCTCCACCAGGTCCAGATCGAGCTCCTTGGCGATGGCGAGCGCTTCGGGCAGCGACTTGATGCCTAGCTGCACCCCATCGGGATCCACGAGTCGGACTTCACGGGCACGGATGCGATCATTGATCCGGTGCTCAGTTGTTGTTTCAGCGACGATGCGGCACCACACCTCTCACTTGGGCCCGCGGTCTTTCCGCAAGCCATTCGGTGGAGCGAGGCCGACCTGCGGGCAGGGCCCGCGCCGAGATGCCAACGACCTGACGCACGGCAGGGCGACCTGAGGGCGCACGTGTGGCCAGGTGGAAGCCCACTCGTGGCAGGCCCCGCTTCCATGTAGTCAAGATGCATACAGTACCAGGATGAGCAGCCTTTGGACACCTTCAGGCGAACACTTTCCCGAGAAAGAGGGGGACGGGGGTGATCAACCGCCCCCGGCACCCCAGGTCGAGCTCGACGAGATACGCCGCCAGCTGGCCAGCACCCCGGCCGAAATCGTGATGGCCAACCACTGCTACGGGATCTTCGAGCTCGCCACGATCTACCTCTCGCAGACGCCCCCGATGCTGTTCGAGGCCCGGTTGGCCATCGACGGGTTGGGCTCCATCCTCGACGGGCTCAAGGGGCGGCTCGGCGAGGCCGAGCCCTCACTCGTGGAGGGCCTCTCCCAGGTCCGGCTGGCCTATGTGCAGGTCGAGGGCTACGAGCGCGCCGCGGCGGAGAGCGCCGCCAACGCCGATCAGAATTAGACCCGGGTGAGGCCCCTGGCCTCGTACAGACCCCGGTGACCGGGTAGGACGGCGAAGGCGACGTCGGTGCCCGGATCGATACGGCGCGTCCCGTCGCCGATGGCCGTGGCGTGGAATCCGAACTCGGTGCCCTCGGCGTCAACCACCGTGCCCCACCCCCGCCGGGGATCGAAGGAGGCGACGCGCCCCAACGACGGCCGGTGGACCGTTGCGGTGCTCAATCGGACGGTGCTCAATGGACGATCTTGGAGAGGGGGATCTCCAGGATGTCGGTCGCTCCCTGGTCGCGCAGGGCCGGGATCAGGATGTTGATGTCCGACTTGGCGACGACGGCCTCCAGCGCAAAGGCGCCGCCGCCCGAGAGCTCCGAGATGGTCGGGGCCCGCAGGGAGGGCAGCACGGCCAGCACCGCCTCGAGCTGCGCGCTGGAGACGTTGAGCTTGACCAGCACCTTGCCGCGTGCCTCGAGGGTGCCCTGCAGCAGCGTCAGGATCTGCTCCATGGCGTGGCGCTTCGCCGGATCGGCCGCGGCGGTCGGGTTGGCGATCAGCTCGGTGTGCGAGATCAGCAGGGTCTCGATGATGCGCAGGCCGGCGGCGCGGAGCGCGCTGCCCGTCTCGGTCATGTCCACCACCGCGTCGGCGATGTCGGGCACCTTCGCTTCGGTGGCCCCATAGGAGAAGGAGATGTCGGCCTGAACGCCGTGGCTGGCCATGACCTTGCGGGTCAGCTCCGGGTACTCCGAGCTGATCCGCACCCTCCCCGTCCGGGCGGCCAGCTCGGCCAGGCTGTTCACCGGTGAGTCGCTCGCCACCGCCAGCACCACCCGGCTGGGCTGATTGGTCGCCTTGGAGTACGAGAGCTCGCCGAGGGAGACCACGTCGCTGCCCTGCTCCTCGATGCAGTCGCGCCCGGTGATGCCCAGATCGAACAGCCCCTCGGACACGTAGACCGGGATCTCCTGGGGGCGCAGGATCCTCACCTCGCCGATGCGGGGGTCGTCGATGCTGGCTCGGTAGGCCACGTCCGAGGCCCGGGAGACGGCCAGATCGGCATCTTCGAACAGCTGCAGGGTGGCGCGTTCGAGCGAGCCCTTGGGCAGGACCAGACGGAGCATGCCGAGATCATCGCAGACCGGGGGCCACCCGAGCGGCGAACCGTGGTCAGCCGCGCAGGCCGCTCAGGCGTGCTCAGGAGAGAGGGCGCATGCGAAGGAGCCGGACCATCTCGATCCCGGTCAGGGCCGCCTCGCGACCCTTGTTCGACTCGTCGGGCTCCGAGCGGGCCAGCGCCTGCTCGAGGGTATCGGTCGTGAGCACGCCGAAGACGACCGGAACTCCGGTGGACAGCTGGACCTGTTGGATACCCGCCGCGCACTCGCCGGCCACCAGGTCGTAGTGGCCGGTCTCGCCGCGGACGACGGCCCCGAAGCAGAGCACGGCATCCACCTTGCCCGTCGACGCGAAGGCGCGGGCGACCAGGGGGAGCTCGAAGGCGCCGGGCGCCCAGGCGACGGTGACATCGTCGCGATCGGTCCCGGCCTCGGCCAGGGCGTCGAGCGCCCCGTTGAGGAGGCGTACCGCGATACCGCCGTTGAAGAGCGCGCAGGCGATGCCGATGCGGAGCCCCGTTCCGTTGTGCTCGCCCCGCAACGACGTGCCGACGCGGGCGGCCACCGCGTCGAGGGCGCCCTCGGGCACCGCCATGAGGTCCGCGCCGGCCATCAGGTGGGAGCGACCGTCACAACGCGTCGTCGAGGCCGTGCAGCAGGTGACCCATGCGTTCGCGCTTGGTCCGCAGGTAGGCGACGTTCTCGGGGTTGGACGCCAGCTGGAGCGGGACGCGCTCGGTGATGTCCAGGCCGAATCCCTCCAGCCCGCCGTATTTGGCCGGGTTGTTGGTCATCAGCCGCATCGTGGTCACGCCGAGGTCGACCAGCATCTGTGCGCCGATGCCGTACTCCCGGCTGTCGACCGGCAGCCCCTGGCGCAGGTTGGCGTCCACGGTGTCGTGCCCCTCTTCTTGGAGCTGGTAGGCGCGGATCTTGTGGCCGAGCCCGATGCCCCGGCCCTCGTGGCCCCGCAGGTAGATGAGCACCCCCCGGCCCTCGAGCTCGATCTTGTCGAGCGAGGCCCTCAGCTGCGGCCCGCAGTCACAGCGCAGCGATCCGAAGACATCCCCCGTCAGGCACTCCGAGTGCACGCGGACCAGCACGTCGTCCTGGCCGGCCACCTCGCCCATGACCAGCGCCAGATGCTGCTCACCGTCGAGGACCGACTCGTACACGTAGGCCCGGAACTCGCCGGCCTTGGCGGGAATCCGGGCCTCGGACACCAACCGGACCAACTTCTCGTTGCGGCGCCGGTAGCGGATCAGGTCGGCGATGGAGATGATGGGCAGATGGTGCTTCTTGGCGAAGCGCTCCAGTTCGGGAAGACGGGCCATCTCCGACTTGTCCTCGGTGACGATCTCGCACAGGACGCCGGCCGGCGAGAGGCCCGCGGCCCGGCTGAGGTCGACCGTGGCCTCGGTGTGCCCCGCCCTCTTCAGCACGCCCCCCGGCCGGTAGCGCAAGGGGAAGATATGACCGGGCCGGTTCAGATCGCTGGGCCGGGTCGCCTTGTCGATCAGTGCGCCGATGGTGGCCGCCCGGTCGGTGGCCGAGATCCCGGTCGTGGTGCCGTGGCGGAAGTCGACGCTCACGGTGAAGGCGGTCCGCTGGACCTCGGTGTTGGCGATGACCATGAGGGGGAGGTCGAGGGCGTCGGCCCGCTCCGGAAGGAGCGGCACGCAGATCACCCCGGAGGTGTGGGCCAGGAAGAAGGCGATGTGCTCGGGGGTTGCCGCCTCCGCCGCCATCACCAGGTCACCCTCGTTCTCGCGGTCCTCGTCGTCGACCACCACGACCATGCCGAGGCGTCCGACGGCATCGATGGCCTCCTGAACCTCGGAAAAGCCCATCAGGCTGCCACCTCCACTCGAAGATCCTCTCCCAGTTGTCGCACCGAGACCAACTTCCCTCTCCACACATCTCCAATTGTGCCAGCTCCCGGGCCGGCGAAGAGCGGGCGACCGTCGTCACCCCCGAAGAACGCCGGCGCCAGGTAGAGCACGTAGCGGTCGACCAGACCGGCCGCGTGAAAGTCGTGCGCCACCGAGGGCCCGCCCTCGACCAGAAGCTGCAGCACGCCGCGCCGGCCGAGCTCGGCCAGGACGTCGCCCAGCGGGCCCGAAAGCTCGAGGGCCGGGAGGACCCGGGACCCGGCGGGGGCGGCGCCGAGCACGACCCGTAGCGGCTGGCGGGTGGCCGCATCGCCCCCGTCGCCCAACCGGACGGTCAACTCGGGATCGTCCGCCCGGACCGTGCCCGCTCCCACCAGTACGGCGTCCGAACGGGACCGGAGGACGTGCACGTCGTGGCGCGCCTCGGGACCGGTGATCCAACGGCTGGTGCCGTCGGGCGCGGCGGAACGCCCATCGAGGGTGGCCGCCATCTTGAGGACGACCCAGGGTGTGCCGGTGGTCCGGTGCTTGAGGTAGGGGGCGAGCTGCTCGGTGACCTCGGCTGCGGCCGGGCCGACGGTGACCGAAATCCCCGCCGCCCGCAGCGCGGCGACCCCCCGCCCGGCCACCAGCGGGTCGGGGTCCTCTATCCCGACGACCACCCGCGCCACCCCGGCCGCCACGATGGCGTCGGTGCAGGGAGGGGTACGCCCGTGGTGGGCGCACGGCTCGAGGGTGGTGAAGAGGGTGGCCCCGCGGGCGTGCCGCTCGCCGGCCCGGGCCAACGCGGTGATCTCGGCGTGTCGGCCGCCGGGCGGAGCCGTCGACCCCTCGAAGGTCCGGGACGGGTCGAGCGTCGAGACCACGACGCAACCGACCCAGGGGTTGGGCGCCGTCGTCCCCCGCACCGAGTCGGCCAGGGCAATGGCCCGGTGCATGCACTCCCCGTCGTCCACGCGCTCACCGTCCTCTGGAGGTGCAGGTCAGGGAGTCAGACTACCGGCGGCACCAGGGGTGGCGGCGCGCTCGGCCGCCATGACGTCGCGCTCGGTCACCATGACGTCTCGCTCGGTCAGGGTGACCTCGACGGCCGACCCCGCGGCAACGGGATCCGCCGTGGTGGGGAGATCGACGTGGACCATCACGTCCTCGTCGAGCAGCACCCCGAGGCGGGTGATCGACCCGAGGAACGTCGTGGTCATGACGATGCCGCCTCCCTGGGCCGACGGCGTCACGGCCAGGCCTTCGGGACGGACCAAGACCTCGACCGGGGTGCCCGAGAGATAGGGATCCCTCGGAGCACCGGCCGACCGGCGGATGGCGGCCACGGTGGAGAGGAGGCGCACCCGGTCCCCGGTGATCACGCCGGGGATCCTGTTCATGGTGCCGACGAACTCGGCCACGAAGGGTGTCGCCGGGGCGGAGTACAGCGTGGACGGGGTGTCGATCTGCTCGATCCGGCCTTCCCGCATGACGCAGACCCGGTCGGCCATGGACAGCGCCTCCTCCTGGTCGTGGGTCACGAACAGCGTGGTGATCTTGAGACGGGTCTGCAGGACACGGATCTGCTCGCGCAACTGCACGCGCACCTTGGCGTCGAGCGCCGACAGCGGCTCGTCGAGGAGGAGCACGCGCGGCTCTATGGCCAGGGCGCGGGCCAGGGCCACCCTCTGCTGCTGGCCGCCGGACATCTGGTGGGGAAACTTGGCGGCTTCGGGGGCCAACCCCACCAACTCGAGCTGCTCGAGGGCCCGGGTGCGGCGCTCCTGGCTCCCGACCTTGCGCATGCGCAGGCCGAAGGCCACGTTGTCCAGCGCCGTCATGTTGGGGAAGAGGCTGTAGCTCTGGAAGACCATTCCCATATCGCGCCGCTGGGGGGGAATGCGGGACTGGTCGACGCCGTCGACCAGGACTCTCCCCGAGTCAAGGGTCACGAAGCCGGCCAAGACCCGCAAGGCGGTGGTCTTCCCGCATCCGGACGGTCCGAGAAGAGCGACCAGCTCACCCGGGCCGAGGGTCAGGGTGAAGCCGTCGAGGGCCTGGGTGGCGCCGAACCGGCGGCGCAGGCCCGACAGCTCCACCGAGGCTCCGGCCTGCCCGGTCACCCGCGGATCCTTGCGGGCCGTCATGGTCATCTCAGCCGTCCTTGCGCTGCTGGGCCATGCGACGGATGCGCCGCAGGTCGAACGAGGAGATCACCATCAGCACACCCCAGGTGACCACCAGCGCCAGCAGCGAGACCGCCGTGGAGACGTGCCCGTCGTCCTGGGCGAACTGGTAGATCCACACCGGGATGGTCTGAAAGAGGGCCAGGCTGGCCATGGTGAACTCCCCCAGGACCAGGGCCACGGTCAAGACGGTGGCCGAGAGCATCGCCGTCCGGAGGTTGGGCACGATGACACGCCACAGGGTCGCCGTCCATCTGCCTCCCAGCGACCGGGAGGCCTCGACGAGCGTCTGCAGGTCGATGGCCCGCAGGCCGGCGTCGAGGGAGCGGTACACGAAGGGCATGGCAAGGATGGTGTACTCGAACGCCAGGAGGTAGGGCGTGCTCTTCAAGGAGGTCGGGGCGACCTGGAGAACCCCGATGATCAGGACGATGGGGGGGATGACGATGGGGACGATGGTGATGCTGTCGAACAGCCGGCGGAGCCCCGGAAGCCGGAGGTGGACATAGACCGTGGTGGGGACCATCAGAAAGAGGGTGATGAAGGTGGTGACCACGGCCAGGCGTATCGAGAGGCTGAGCGCGGCGGTGAACCCGGCCTGGCTCGGTATGGCCGTGTAGGCCGAGAACGTGAAGCCGCCGGAGTTGCCCTCGAGCGAGAAGCGCAGGGCGGCGTAGAGCGGGATGAGGAAGAAGGCGGCCGTACACAGCAGGACGATCCCGCGCCACCAGGCGATTGTACGCAGTCGGCCGTCCCAAGGTCGGGGTGAGCGGGCCACGGCCTCCTGGGTGTCGAACAGGGCGTCGACTTCGCCTATCGCAACCAACGGGACGCCCTTCGTTGCAGCAGGCTATAGAACACCATCGCCACGGCGATGATCACGACCAACCCGAGCCCAAGGGCCTTGCCGACGTTCTGCTGGCCGGAGATGACGTTGCCGTTGAGGAAGGAGCCGATCTGAATGGAGGTGAGCGGGATGCTGCCGCTCGTGAGGGCCTCCGCCGTGGCATAGGCGGAGAGGCCGCTGCCGAACAGGAGCAGCACTCCGCCGAGGAACGAGGGGAAGATGACGGGCCCCCCCACGTAGCGCCAGTACTGCCAGCCGCGGGCGCCCAACCCCGACGCTGCCTCCCGCCAGGCCGGGCGTAACCCCTCGAGCGCCGGCGTGATGACCAGCACCATCAGGGGAAGCTGGAAGTAGGTGTAGACGATCGCCACCCCGAAGAACGTGTAGAGGTCGAAGCCGTGGCTCCAGGGGTCGAAGCCGAGCGCCTTCATCCAGTTGATGACCAGGCCTGTCGTGCCCAAGGTGGCGATGAACAAGAAGGCCAGGGGCACCCCGCCGAACTGGGCGAAGACGCCCGAGGCGGTGGAGACGATCCGTCGCAGGGCTCCGCTTTTGGAGGTGAGCACCGCATAGGCCACGACCAGACCCAAAATCCCGGGGACGATGGCCGTCAGCAGGGACAGCTCGATGCTCATCACGAACCCATGGGCGTACGTCCCGCGCGTGGCGGTCGAGATGTTGCTCCATGTCCACTGCCCGGTGGGTGTCTTGAAGGCCCCGATCGCCACGGCCAGCGTGGGCACCACCAGAAAGAGGGTGATGTAGATCCCGAAGGGAAGGATCCCCGTCGCGGCGACGAGTGCAGTACGCACCCGCCGCCGCGGGAGGGGTGTGGCCTCCGGGGCCGACCCGAGGGTCACCCCGTGACCGACGACCAGTTCTGCGTCACGACGGTCTGCGCCGCCGTGAGCTCCGACTGCGTCGGGAAGGAGACGGTGCCTTTCGGGGCGGCGGGCAGCGCGGCGTAGGCCGAGTGGTCCACGGTTCCGTTCTTCACCAGGCTGGCCAGCTCAATCGGGCGTGCCGAGCCCTGGAGCCACAGATTCTGGCCGGTGGTGGAGTAGAGGTACTCCTCCCAGAGGCGGGCCGCCGCCGGGTCCGGGGCCGCCGCACTGATCGCTTGGGCGTAGTAGGAGGCATAGTGACCGTCAGAGGGGATGACCACCTTCCACCCGGGGAACGTCTTGGCCACCTCTGACTCCTCGAGGTAGTCCCACCAGATGAGGATCGGCGTCTGGCCGCTCTCCACGGTCGATGGACCTCCGGTCACCGGAACGAAGTTACCGGCTGTGGCCAGCTTCTGAAAGTACTTGACTCCCGGCTCGATGTTGCTGAACGACCCGCCGTTGGCCAGCGCCGCCGCGTAGACAGCGGCGAAGGCCGCACCCGCCTGGGTCGGGTTCCCGTTGAGGGCGACCTCGTTCTTGTACGCGGGCTTGAGCAGGTCGGCGAAGGAGGTCGGCGGGTCCTTGACAACCTTGGAGTTGTACCCGATGGCCACGAACCCGCCGTAGTCGTAGAACCAGTCGCCGTTGGAGGCCTTGGCCGTACTCGGGATGTCGTCCCAGCTCTGTACCTTGTAGGGAGCCAGCAACCCCTCCGATGCTGCCGTCAAGGCGAACGAAGGTCCCACATCGAGGACGTCGGGCGCACGGGACTGTCCCTTCTCGGTGGTCACCGCCTCCAGCTCGTCAGCGCTGGTGCCGTCGGGGTTCTCCGAATTGACCTTGATCCCGTACTTCTTCGTAAAGTCCTTGATGATGTTGCCGTAGTTGGCCCAGTCGGCCGGAAGGGTGATCACGTTGAGCGTGCCCTCCTTCTGGGCCGCCTTTATCAGCCCGGACATCCCCCCGAACGCCGCAGCGGACGTCGCCGTCGACGGGTTGACGGCTGCTCCCGCAGTGGACGGCGCGAGGCCGGTGGTCAGGCCGGCGCCCACGGTGAGCGCGGCGACGCTGGTGAGCGCGGGACGCAGGCGTATCTTCATGTGTTGTTTCCTTTCATGAGCATGGGGATCAGGCACGGGTAAGTCGATCAGGTAGGAGTACGTCGATCAGCTACGGCTCAGTGCTCCGATGAGTCCGGTCACGTCGTCGATGAGATCGGTGTGGGGCGCCGACGAGAGGGCCTTGCGGTCGTGGGCGCCACTGAGCACCCCGATGACGGCACGGGCGCTGGCGTTGGTGCCCGCTTCGAGGTCACTGGTCGTATCGCCCACCACCGCCACCGCGCCGGGGTCGGAGACGCCCAGGCGCGCCATGGCGCCGAGGATCATGTCCGGCGCCGGTCGCCCCCGGCCGCAGTCGGCCGGGGAGAGCGCGAGGTCCACGGCCGCCTCCCAGCCCAGTGCGGCGAGCAACACATCGCGCGTGCTCGGCGCGAACCCCGTCGTGAGGCACACCTTCACCCCGCTCGTGCGCAGCTGGGCGAACACCTCGGCGGCGCCCTCCATGGGCGAGACCCGGCCCTCGCCCACGATCCGCTCATAGGCCCGTGCGAACTCTTGCGTGGCCCGCACCGCATCGCCGGGTTCGAGCAGAGCGGCGAACACCTCCGCCTTGGACTGGCCCATGGTGTCGAGCACATAGGTCTTCGCCGACGCGAACCGGGGGTCGTCCCCCCCGATACCGACCGAGGACAGTGCCGTGGTGAACGCCTCGTCCACGGCACCGTCGTCACGGACGGTCGTCCCCGCCATATCGAGGACGACCAGTTCGAAGGGGCCGAGCATGTCAACGCACCCCGGCAGCCTGAAGGGTGTCCGCCGCGATGGCGGGCGAGCACGTCATGCCACGCCCCCCAGGTCCGGTCACCATCCACACACCAGGGCTCAGCTCTTCTCGCGCGCACACGGCACCATCGATGCACTGCGCATAGATACCCTCCCACCGGCGTGCGACGGGTGGCAGCGTTGCACCGAGCAATCTCTCGGCCCGGTGCAACAGTTCGAGCGACGCGTCTTCAGCCAGCGCGAAGTCGAACGGTTCGTCATAGGCGTGGGTATCGCCGATGGTCAGGCCCCCATCTGCCCGTTGGACCAGGAGTAGCTGAAGATGGTGCGCGGCGGCGACCGGGTTCTGCGGGCCCAAAAGATCCTGCGACACCACCTCGTAGGCCGGGTAGTAGCGGAGCGAGTCGGAATCGGCCAGCGCCGTGGTGAGTACCTCGCGATGCGGCTCGGTTTCCAACATCTGGATACGGACCCTGCGCACGTGTGCAGCGACCCGCTCGGCGCCGGGCAGATGATCGAAGGTGGCCCCGGTTGCCACCACAACGAGGTCGGCCTCCCAGCGAGTGCCCGTGGTGTCGACCAGGGCGTGATCCTCCACGGCAACCACGCGACGCCCCGCGTGGTACGTGTACGAATTGAGCGTCGACAGGTAGTCGCGCAGTGCGCCAAGGGCGCGGCGCGGCTCGACGACCGCATCCTCGCCACAGTGCAGCCCTCCAGTGATGTCGCCGCGTACGACGGGGTTGATGGACACCACCTCTTGGGGGTCGACGAAGGTGATCGATCGTGCGGCTGCATCGGGGTGGGCGGCGAACTCCTCCATCACCTTGCGCTCGCCGTCGGTGGACGCCAGTGTCAACGAACCGGCCGGCCGGAACCCGATGCCCGGGACGATGCTGCCGACCTCCTCCCACCGCTGACGCGAACGCCGCGCCGCGTGAAGCTCTTCTCCCGTGCGCCGGCCGCTGACCCAGATGAGACCGAAATTACGCACCGATGCGCCCCGGGGTGCGGCCTCGGCTTCGATATGCGTCACCGCGAATCCGGCCCAGCAGAGCTCGAGGGCGTGCCACGTTCCGAGCACTCCCCCGCCGGCGATCACCGCTCGCTTCACGGTGGCAGTATCACATTGAATGTGCCCCACTCGCCCCGATGTAACGCAGAAGGGCGAACAATTCTTCTCGGCGTTGCCCACTGTTCACACAGTTTGCCTGGGTCACGAAACTGACACGCCAGGCGGTTTAAAAATGCCGTTGAATCCGCTACCCCGCGGCGCGGACGACGGCCTCCCTGATCTCATCGGCAGCCTCCCACGGCCGCGCATGGCCGAAGACAGCACTGCCGGCGACGAAGACGTTGGCGCCCGCGGCAGCCGCTTGTGGTGCCGTGGCCACGTCGATACCGCCATCGACCTCAATATCGACGACCCGCGTGCCGGCATCGACGGCCCGGCGGACCTGGCGCACCTTGTCCATCACGTGCGCCATGAACGTCTGGCCGCCGAAGCCCGGGAAGACCGTCATGCAGAGCACCAGATCCACCTGGTCGATGTAGGGCTCAATGGCTTCGAATTCGGTGTCGGGGTTCAGCGCTACCCCGACGCGGAGCCCGAGCGCCCGCATCTGTTCGATCAACTCGGACGTGCCGCCGATCTCCACGTGCACGGTACAGCCATCGGCACCGGCATCGGCGAAGTCCTGCAGGTACTTCCCCGGGTTGGTCATCATGAGATGACAGTCGAAGAACAGAGGGGTATGGCGCCGTAGCGAGGCCACCACCGGGGGCCCGATGGTCAGGTTCGGCACGAAATGCCCGTCCATCACGTCGACGTGGAGCCAGTCCGACGAGGCCGTCACCTCCCCCACCTGTTCGGCCAGCGCCCCGAAGTCGGCGGAAAGGACCGAGGGGGCGATCCGCAGAGTGCCCGGACGCCCGGGGTCACGAGCGGGCCGGCCGCTCAGCGGGGACCGTTCGCTCTCAGGGGATGGGCCGCTCATGGGAAGCGGGCCGCTCATGGGAAGCGGGCCCAGCACAGGATGCGCCGGAACCCGTAGAAGTAGGGCTCACGTTCCCCTAACTCTTCGAGGAGCCGCTCGCGATATCGCTCCACGAACGCCGTGAAGAGCTCCGGGCTGAGACGGGTCCGATACGGCGTAAGGAGCGTTCCCATCACCCACTCGACGACATCGCCGGTCGACGACAGCTCGTGGCCGTAGACCTCCATGCGCACGACCTGCTGATGCGCCCCGAGTTCGTAGAGCAGGTCGGCGTAGATCTCGGGCGACAGGACGAAGCGCCCGCGGTCGGGGGGTGGGTCGTCTTCCAGGGCGTCGATGAAGGGAGCCTCGTTGGCCACCCGCTGGGCCAGCACGTGCGACGGGTGCCGGTAGTTCGAGGGCACCTGGAACGCCAGCTGCCCTCCCGGACCGAGGGCCGTCCGCATCCGGGCCAACAGGTTCAGGTGATCGTCCACCCAGTGCAGCGAGGCATTGGCAAAGACGAGGTCGAACCCGCCCCCGAGCCACGTTGCGATGTCGCCCCGGGCAAAGGAGAGGCCCGCAACGTCTCCGTGGTCGGCGTGGGCACGCGCCAACATGGATGCGGACGAATCGATGCCCACCGTCTCGGCGGCCTGCATGTGACGGTGCAGCTCAACGGTCAGGCTGCCCGTGCCGCAGCCCAGGTCGGCCACCCGACCCTGGGGCACGGGCGCGCACAGCGCCAGCAAATCGTCGAAGGGCTTCCGTCGTTCGGCGTGGAATCGCTCGTACTGCTCAGGGTTCCACCCCTCAATCGGAGTCACCGTCACCGGCCTCATGTCTAGTCGCTGCCGAGACGCTCTCCAACCGACGGCCGGGCACCGCGGGCCCAATCAGCGGCGGGCATGGGCGTCCGGCTCTCGGGCTGCACTTCTTCGAGCCGGAGTCTCCCGAGACCGGTCGTCACCTCGGTTCCGACCAAGGTCCCGGGCGGCCCGGCCCCGGTACTCTCGGTGACCGCCGTCGCCCGCAAGATCCCCAGCCTCCGTCCGCGGAACGTCGTCCACGCGCGGCCGAGGCGCACCACGCGATGGAGCTGCGCGGCGGGCTCGTCCCAACGGAGCCGGAGTTCGTCGGGTATCACCTTGGGCGCGATCGTGACGGTGCCGCGCTGGGGCTCGGGAACCGGGAGGCCCGCTGCCCCGCCGGCCAGCGATTCGACCAGGAGGGCGGTCCCCGCGTCGACCAGCTCGGCACGCAGCGCGTCCAGATACAGATCGTCGGTGAGCAGCGAACGGCAGCCGTACACCGGACCGGTGTCCAGCCCCTCCTCGACCTTCATGAGGCAGACGCCCGTCTGTTCGTCCCCGGCGAGGATGGCCCGCTCGACCGGTGCCGCGCCGCGCCAGCGCGGTAAGAGCGAGAAGTGCAGGTTGACCATGGGCACACGATCGAGCAACGACGAGGGGATGATCCGGCCGAATGCCACCACCACTGCCAATTCGACATCGGCACCGGCCACGTCCTCCATGGCGTGGGAGACAGGCAGGCCCAGCTCGTCGGCGGCCACCTTGACGGGACTGGGCGAGACGGCCCCACCACGACCTCGGCGCCGATCCGGACGCGTCACGCAGAGTGCGACGTCGTGCCCGGCGGCGACCAGGGCGCGCAACGGTCGGACGGCGAGGTCCGGCGTGCCGAGAAAGGCGAGTCGTGCCACCGGCGCCGGTGGTGCGCTACTTCGCCAGGATGCTCGAGAGTCCGTCCGGATCCCCGGTCGGAAGGTGCAACGCCCGGCCGCGGAGGATCTTCATCGCCTCCTTGCGCTGGTCGGCGTCCAACCGCTCGACCAGCAGGATCCCGTCCAGATGGTCCAATTCGTGCTGGAAGACCCGCCCCTCGAGCTCGGTCGCCTCAATGGAGAGCTCGTTGCCATCGAGGTCCAGCCCGACGAGGTGGACGGCGTTCGGCCGCACGAGATCCCAGCTCAAGCCCGGAATGGACAGACAGCCCTCCTCGTACGTCCACTCCCCGTCGGTCTCGATGATGCGGGGGTTGATGACCGTGCGCGGGCCCTCACCGATGTCGTAGACGAACAGCCGGCGTTGGACCCCGACCTGATTGGCGGCCAAACCGGCCCCGGGCGCCTCGTACATGGTCTCGATCATGGACTCGGCCAGAGCCGCGACGGAGCCGTCGATCTCGAGCACCTCTCGGGTCGCTTCCCTCAGCACGGGATCCCCGTATTGGCGGATGGTCAGGGAGGGCACCACAACATTCTAACGAGGGGCCCGGCGTCCCCGACCTCAGATGGCGGTCGGATCCACCTCGACCCTCAGCCCGCGCCCGCTCGGGCGGGGCACGGCGGCGAGCAGGTCGCACAGGGTCGTGTGGTCCGGAGCCTGGACGAGCGTCCGACCGTCGGGAAGCTGGGAAAGACTGATCCCACCGGCCGAGCCGGCCGCGCGAAGCGCATCGGCGTACTCCGAGGCGAGAGGTCCCGAGAGGGCGGCGAGCGCGGAGAAGGGGGGCAGCCCGGCGCTCCGGCGCATCGACTCCTCGGCCAGCGCGACGGCGGCCGGCTCGCCCCTCCGCACGGCGAGGAGGACCGGATGATCGGGCACCCTCGTCTGCACGAGGAGGCGCGACGAGGGCGAACCGGCGTGGCGCGGACCGACCATCCGAGCGGCGCGAACCAAGAGCGCCAGGGTTTCGTCGGTGGCGCTGAACCGGGGTGCCAACAGGTGGAGGTCGATGTCGAGGAAGGCCACCGCGGCGGCGCGGCGGACCCGGTGCAACACCGCTTCGGTGCCGATGAGGACCCGCGTGTCGGGAACCGCGGTCATGCCCCCCGACCGCGAAGGACCAGACACCTCGCCCACCTCGACGCCGAGAAGTGCCGACAGCTCCTCTCCGAGACGGGTCACCCCGGCCCGCAGCGTCTTCATCCGCAACCGTCCGCACGCCGCGCACACCAGCGGCCGCTCGCTGTGGCAGCGGGGGCAGCGCAGTCCTGTACCCCCCTGCGCGACGGCCGCGCCGCACGCGGTGCACTGCGCCAGCTCGCCGCAGTGCGCGCAGGCGAGCAGGCGTGCCCGACCCGTCCGGTCGTAGAAGCAGACGAGAGGCCCCCGGCGCGTCGTCAGCTCACGGTCGTCGAGCACGGCACGGGCCACGCGCACGAACTCGTCGGAGAACATGCCGCTCCGCGGGTCCGCCGCCCGCCGGTCCACGCACTCGATGGTCGGCCATCCGGCTCGCTCCACGCCGGCCGGCAAGGCCATGACCGATCGCCCGGCGGCCACCACGACGGGCGGGCAGGGGGAGGTGACGATGCAGGGGCTCCCCTCCCTCCGGGTGCGCTCGGTCACCACATCGACGGCGCCGTAGGTGGGCGCACTCTCTTCGTGGTACGACTCATCGTGGGCGTCAAGGACGATGGCGGCAGCCAGCCTCGGCAGGGGGCTCCAGGCCGCAGAACGGCTGCCCACCACGATGGGCCAGCCCGCCCTGGCCCGGTCCCACTCCGTCGTGGCCCGATAGCCGCGCCGGACCAGCCGGGCGCAGAGACGCTCGGCCCAGCCGAGCGCGGGGACCAGGATAAGCACGCCCCCCGGGCGGGCCGTGATCTCGGGGTCGGTGACGACCGCCAGCACCACGTCGATGAGGTCGAGGGTCGGTGGGAGGCGTAGCACGGTCGATCCATTCGCCCGCACGGCCCCGCCGACCAGGGCGTCGAGTCCGGGTGTCGGGGCGGCGGCCGACACGCTCCCTCCGCCGGGCCGGGCGTCGGCCGGTGCCGGCGGCAGGCGCCGCACCGGGCCCTGGGGGGACGCCGCGCCGAGGAAGAACGAGACGGGGCCGGCCCACCGCCAGGCCGCCCACTCGGCGAGCTCGAGAACTTGGGGCGGAGGACCCCACCCGGACCACTGCTTGAGCGGGAGCGGCTCGACGCCCGGGGGCGGCGTGACGTCGTTGTCGACCACCCAGCCCCCGACCCGGCGCCCGTGGAGCACGACGCGCACGCGCGAGCCGACGGTCAGGTCGTCCGACCAACTCTCCGGCACGGCGTAGTCGAACAACTTGGGCACCGCCGGAACGTCGGTGCGCACGCGCACGAAGCGCCGAGCGGGCGTCGCGACCCCGCTCAGTGGGGCGCGAGGAACATCAGAGACCCAGCGCGGATCGCAGGTCCTTGACCCGGGGCGTGGCTTCCCACGTGAAGTCCTTCTCGGAGCGGCCGAAGTGACCGTAGGCCGCCGTCTTCTTGTAGATCGGCCGCCGGAGGTCGAGGTCGCGGGCGATGGCCGCGGGGCGCAGGTCGAAGACCTCTCCCACCGCCCCCGAGATCTTCTCGGGGTCCACCACTTCGGTACCGAACGTCTCGACCAGGAGCGAGACGGGGTGCGCCACGCCGATGGCGTACGCCACCTGCACCTCACATCGTGTCGCCGCCCCGGCCGCGACCACGTGCTTGGCCACCCATCGGGCGGCGTAGGCCGCGGAGCGGTCGACCTTGGACGGGTCCTTGCCCGAGAAGGCACCACCACCGTGGCGGGCCATGCCCCCGTAGGTGTCCACGATGATCTTGCGGCCGGTCAGACCGGTGTCGGCATGGGGGCCTCCCAGCTCGAAGATGCCGGTCGGATTGGCCAGGATCCGCACGCCCTCGGTGTCGAGGTGGGTGGGGAGCAGCGGATTGATCACGTGCTCGATGAGGTCGGGGAGCAGCTGCTCGGTCAGATCGACCCCGGGAGCGTGCTGGGTGGAGATGAGCACGGTGTCGATACGTACCGGACGGCCGCCCTCGTAGACCACCGACACCTGCGTCTTGCCGTCGGGTCGGAGGTAGGCCAACGCGCCGGTGCGCCGCACCTGCGCCAGGCGCTCCGAGAGGCGATGGGACAACCAGATGGGCAAGGGCATGAGGTCCGGCGTCTCGTCGCAGGCGTAGCCGAACATCATCCCCTGGTCACCCGCACCCTGGGCGTTGAGCGTGTCCTCGCCTCCGGCACCCGTGCGGAACTCGTAGGCGGAGTCCACCCCCTGGGCGATGTCCGGCGACTGCGAGTCGAGGGAGACCAAGACGCCGCACGTGTTCCCGTTGAAGCCGTAGCTGTCGTCGTCGTAGCCGATCTCGCACACCGTCTCGCGGGCGAGGGTGGCGATGTCGACGTACGTCGACGTCGTCACCTCGCCGGCCACCACGATGAGCCCGGTGGTCAGGAGCGTCTCGCACGCGACGCGGCTGGCCGGATCGCCGGCGAGCATGGCGTCGAGCACTGCGTCGGAGATCTGGTCCGCCATCTTGTCTGGGTGGCCCTCGGTCACTGATTCCGAGGTGAACGTCGTTTTCACTGGGAGCTCCGCTTCTCACGCTCTTGGGCTATCGCCCTGTCGAGTACCGCTTCGGCCACTGCTTCCTTGGAGGTCAAGGCGATCTCGGTGATGGTGCCGTCCGCACCGAGGATAGAGACCGCATTGGTGTCGTGGTCAAATCCCGCCCCGGGGGCAGTGACGTCGTTCACCACCAGCAGGTCGACCCCCTTGCGGCGGAGTTTGGCTCGGCCGTGTTCGACGGCGTCGTTGGTCTCGGCCGCGAAACCCACCATCACCTGTCCGGGGCGGCGACGGGAGACCAGGCCGGCCAGGATGTCCGGCGTGGGCTCGAGTACCAGCTCGGGCAGCCCGTCATCCCTGGAGAGCTTACGCTCCGCCACCGCCTTGGGCCGGAAATCGGCCACGGCCGCCGCCATGACGACGATGTCCGCCTCCCGGCACGGGCCCTCCAGCGCCGCCTCCATGTCGGCGGCACTCTCCACGTCGATCCTGGTCACCGACGGCCGCACGTCGCCGGCAAGGGCGAGCGCCGACGCGGTGACCAGCGTCACCGACGCACCCCGCCGGGCGGCCGCTTCGGCCAGGGCGTGCCCCTGCTTGCCCGACGACCGGTTGGTCAGATAGCGGACCGGATCGAGTGGCTCGCGGGTGCCGCCCGCCGTCACGACCACCCGGATCCCGGCCAGGTCGCCGTGCACCCCCACCCCCAGACCCAAGGAGCCCAGGGCGGCGAGGGCGTGCCCGACGATGGCGGCCGGATCGGCCAGACGGCCCTCGCCCGAATCCCCGCCGGCCAATCGCCCCACGGCCGGGGGCACGATGGCGACGCCACGGCGCTCCAACGTAGCCAGGTTCTCCCGCACCGCTGCGTGCTCCCACATTTCGGTGTGCATGGCCGGGCAGAGCAGCACCGGCGCCCGCGTGGCCAGCAGCGTCGCCGTCAGCAGATCGTCGGAGAGGCCGGCGGCGTAGCGGGCGATCAGGTGCGCCGTGGCCGGCGCCACGACGACGAGGTCGGCGGCCTGTCCGAGGCGGGTGTGGGGGATCGGCGAGCTCTCGTCCCACAGCGACGTCTGGGCCGGTTCGGAGGCCAGCGCCGAAAAGGTCACGGCACCGATGAAGCGGGTGGCCTCGCTGGTGAGGACGGGGATCACGTGCACCCCGGCGTCAACCAGGCCGCGGCACACCTCCACCGCCTTGTAGGCGGCGATACCTCCGCAGACGCCCAGGACGACACGGGGACCGAGCTTCGGCGGCACGTGCGGCTCGTCGACCATCGGCGGGGCCCGCCGCGTCCCGATCCGACTAACTCGCCGTCGGGTCCCCGTCCCCGACTTCGAGAGTGTCCAGTTCGAATGCGTTGGCACCCTCTTCCGACGACTCAACGTCGGGCTCCGCGCGGGCGAACACCTCGCTCAGGAACGGCTCGTCCTCTATGTCGGGTGTGGCCGATATGTCGGGTGTGGCCGATATGTCGGGTGTGGCCGAGGCCGCGGCCGCCTCTGCGACCACCTCGGCCTCTGCCTCGGCCAATGCGGCCTCTTCTTCGGGATCCGGGCGGGTGTACGTCGCCTTCCCCGCGGCGATCTCCTCGAAGGCGATCGAAACGGGCTTGCCCGAAACCGATGCGACCTGGGGTGGCACCACCTTTCCCAGGCCTTCGCCCAGGCTGTTGTAGTACGAGTTGACCTGCCGGGCCCGGGCCGATCCCAGCGCAACCAGCGTGAACTTGGAGTCCACCTTGTCCAACAGATCCTCGATGGGGGGATCCATGAGCGTGTTGCGGCCTTTGGCCATTTAGGTGTCCTCCGGGTTCGCGGCGCGTCCTGCAGCCGTTCGGGTCCGGTCAACTATAGCGGTCAGCTCATGGAAAGCTTGGCGCATGTCGTCGTTGACCACCGTGGCGGTGGCCACGAGACGCCCCCGTTCCACCTCCTGACGTCCCTTCTCCACCCGGCGGCGGATGTGCTCCTCGTCGTCCCCACGGGCGGCCAGTCGGGCGGCTTGGACCTCGACCGAAGGGGGGAGCAGGAGGATGACCGTCGCGTCCGGCCGCTTGGCCAGGACCTGCTCGGCGCCCTGCACGTCGATCTCGAGGAGAACGTCGGCCCCGTCCGGGGGTCGCGGAACGGGAGTGCCCATGAGATTGCCGAGGAACTCGGCCCACTCGAAGAACTCGCCCCGGTCGACGGCGTCCTCGAAGGTGGCCCGGTCGACGAATTCGTACGCGCTGCGCTCCTGCTCGCCCGGTCGGGGCGGGCGGGTGGTCCAACTCCGGCTGAGCCAGAGGTTAGGGTCCGAGGCGACCAGCTGGGCGGCGAGCGTGCCCTTCCCGGCCCCGCCGGGACCGATGAGCACGAAGATCAGTGGCTCAGCGCGCAGTCTCTTTGAGCAGCGACTCGCGCTGCTTGGCGCCCAGGCCCTGCAGGCGGCGGCTGTCGCTGATGCCCACGGTCTCCATGAGCCGGCGCGCCTTCACCTTGCCGAGGCCCGGAAGGGACTCCAACACGGAGACCACCTTCATCTTCCCGACCGTCTCGTCGGAGTCGGCCTGTGTGAGGAGCTCACCCAACGTGAGACTGCCCATCTTGAGTTTCTCTTTCACCACAGCCCGCTCGCGGCGGACCCTGGCGGCTTTTTCAAGTGCAGCAGCGCGCTGCTCGGAGGTGAGGGCGGGTGGTTGCGGCATGGCGAGACCATAGCTCCTCCGTTGCGGCCGTTCATCTCCAAAAGCCCTAATCAGCCCAGGACGGAACTCAATTCCTCGGCCAGGTCGCCCGCCGCCCGGCGGAGATCGGCCGTTTTCGGGCCGGCGGCGAGAAGCGAGCGCGAGGCGCTGGCCAGCACGCTGCCGGGGGCGCACCCGCCGAAACGATCGGCCACATCGCGGGGACTGGCCCCCTGCGCTCCCAGGCCGGGAGCCAAAATAACCCCCCCCAGCTGCGACAACGGGAAGGCAGAGCGGGCCAGCGTCGCCCCGATGACGGCGCCCACCGTGCCCGTCGGAGTCCCCGGGGAGCGGTTCCACTCGGCGATCTCGGCCAGCAGTGACTCTTCGACCGACTGGCCCGAGCGGGTGACCGCCTCCTGAATGAGCCTCCCCTCGGGATTCGAGCTGCGTGTCACCACGATGACCCCGCGCCCGGTGCGGGCGGCCACCTGCATGAGGGGAGCCAGGGCGCCGAGGCCGAGGTAGGGGTGCACGGTCACCGCGTCGGCGGCCAGCGGGCTCCCCTGGCCCAGCCAGGCGTCGGCGTAGGCCGCCGCCGTCGTGTCGATGTCCCCCCGCTTGGCGTCGGCCACGACGAGCAGTCCGGCCGCGGCGGCGTCGCACAGGAACCCTTCGAGCACGGCCATGCCGGCCGAACCGTGCCGTTCGAAGAAGGCGACCTGTGGCTTGACGACCGGTACGACTCCGGCGAACGCCTCGACGCAGATCAGACAGAACTCGCGCAGTCCCTTGGCGTCGTCGGTCAGGCCCCACGCGCCCAAGAGCTCCGCCGAGGGGTCGACCCCCGCGCACAGAGGCCCCAGTCGCCCGACGGCCTCGACCACCCGCTCACCGAAGCTCGTCACCGTCTTCTGCACCTGGTCTCTCCTTTTCATAGGGTTCGGCCGTAGCGCCCGGCCATCTGGTTCGGCCGTAGCGCCCGGCCATCTTCGGCCCGCGTCTCATCAGCCATTGGCTCGTAGCCACTCGCTGCGGCCGTCACGGGCCTGTTGACGGAGCGCAGCGACCGTCGTGCCCCTCGCCGCACACCACCGCCCGAGCTGGCGGAGCACCTTCCACGGCGCGCGCGGATCGCGGAACGTCGCGGTTCCGACCTGCACCGCGTCGGCCCCGGCCCGGAGGAACTCCACGGCGTCCACTCCCGACGCCACTCCCCCGACACCGATGATGGCCGTGCCCGGGAACGCCGCCCGGCACTCCCACACGGCGCGCACCGCCACCGGACGGAGCACCGGTCCGGAGAGGCCGCCCCCACCGGCGCCGAGCACGGGGCGGCCCGTGTCGACGTCCAGGGCCAACCCCAACAAGGTGTTGGTCAGCGTGAGCCCCTCCGCACCCCCGGCGAGGGCGGCACCGGCGATGGCGGTGACGTCGGGCACGTTGGGGCTCAACTTGGCCCAGCGGGGCAGGCCGCACTCGGATGCGGCCACGGCTTCGGTCGTCGCCTCCTCGGAGTGGGCGAACATCCGGGAGCGGTCCTCGACGTTGGGGCAGCTCACGTTGACCTCGACGGCCACCAGGGCCGATTCGTGTCCCGAGGCCTGGGCGAGCAGGGCCGCGGCGCGGCTGTAGTCGGCGACGGACTGGCCCCAGATGCTGACGACCACCCGGGCCCCGGCCGCGCTCAGCGCGGGGAGGTCCCGTTCGAGCCAGGCGGCCAGTCCGGGCCCCTGGAGCCCCACGCTGTTGAGCATGCCCGTCCCGACCTCGTGCACCCTCGGCGCCGGGTTGCCGGCCCACGGTTGGGCGCAGAGCGACTTCACGACGACCGCGCCGAGCCCGGACAGATCCCCGTAGTCGGCCAGCTCGGTCCCGTGGCCCGAGGTGCCGGACGCGGTCATGATGGGGTTCGGGAGCGCAACCGATCCCACCTCCGTGGTGACGTCGGCCGCGTCCCTGCTCACCGGTGTGGCTGCTCCATCGGCTCTCTCGGCGGGTGCAGATCCTGCAGGGGCCGCACCACCAGGGGGTGGGCGCGGGCGTCGGCGATCCCGGCGGCCGCCGCCCGGGCCGCGGCGAGCGTCGTGAGGCACGGGACGTGGTACGTCACCGACGCCATGCGGATGTGCTGCCCGTCGGCCCGCGGCCCCAATCCCCGGGGCGTGTTGACGACCAGCTGCACCTTGCCCTGGGCGATCAACTCCACCGCGTCGGACGCGACGCCCTCCTCTCCCACCTTGGACACCAACGTGTCGACGGCCAGGCCGTGGGAGCGGAAGAAGCCGGCCGTCCCCAGTGTGGCGGCGATCGAGAACCCCAGGGCACCGAAGGCGCGGGCGGCCTCCAGCCCGGCCGGCTTGTCCCGATCGGCGAGGGACATGAAGACCGTGCCCGAGTCGGGCAGGCGGGTACCGGCGGCCATCTGGCTCTTGGCGAAGGCCAGGCCGAATGTGAGGTCGACGCCCATGACTTCGCCCGTCGAGCGCATCTCGGGGCCCAGCAGCGTGTCGACGCCGGGAAAGCGGTCGAACGGCAGCACGGCCTCCTTCACGCTGACGTGGTCGAGCACCGGCACCTGGCCGATGGCGTTCCGGGGAAGCAGGCCCTCCTCCCTGAGCTCGGCCAGGGTCTGGCCCACCATGACCCTCGCCGCGGCCATCGCCAGGGGCACGCCGGTGGCCTTGGCCACGAAGGGCACGGTGCGGCTGGCGCGGGGATTGGCCTCCAGCACGTGGACCTGACCGTCCTTCACCGCGTACTGGACGTTGATCAGGCCGCAGACGGAGAGGGCGTCGGCCAACGAGCGGGTGTGCCGCTCCAGTGCGGCCAGGACATCGGGACCGAGCGACTGCGGGGGCAGCGCGCAGGCGGAGTCGCCCGAATGCACACCCGCCTCCTCGACGTGCTCCATCACGCCGGCGATCAGGATCTCCCCCGTCGCATCGCGCACGGCGTCGACGTCGACCTCCACCGCGTCCTCCAGGAACCGGTCGACCAGCACGGGCCGCTCGGCGGTGACGCCCCCCTCGCGGGCCAGCGCGCCCGAGGTGAGGCTGTGCATGACCCGCCGGAGCGCGTCGTCGTCGTACACGATCTCCATGGCACGCCCGCCCAGCACGTAGCTCGGGCGCAGGAGCACCGGGTACCCGACCTCGCCGGCGATGGCGAGCGCCTCCGAGGTGCTGGTGGCCGTCCCCCCGGGAGGCTGCGGGATCTGCAGCGAGCCACACAGCGCGTTCCACCGCTCCCTGTCCTCGGCCAGGTCGATCGACGCCGGACTGGTGCCCAGGACGAGCTCGGGAGGCAGCGTCCCCGCCAGTTTGAGCGGCGTCTGCCCACCCAACGAGACGATGACGCCCACCACCCTTCCCCCGGCCCGCTGCTCGGCGTCGAGCACGTTCGAGACGTCCTCGTTGGTCAGCGGTTCGAAGTAGAGGCGGTCCGAGGTGTCGTAGTCCGTCGACACGGTCTCGGGATTGCAGTTGATCATGACGGTCTCGTAGCCGGCCTCCCGCAACGCCAGGGACGCATGGACGCAGCAGTAGTCGAACTCGATGCCCTGACCGATGCGGTTGGGGCCCGAGCCGAGGATGACGACCCGGTCCCGCGCGGAGGGCCGGACCTCGTCCTCTTCCTCGTAGGTCGAGTAGTGGTAGGGGGTGAAGGCCTCGAACTCCGCCGCGCAGGTGTCCACGGTCTTGAACGTCGCCCGCACGCCCAGGGCGAGCCGCTCTCGCCGGACGATGTCGGGGGTGGAGCCCCGGAGGTAGGCCAGCTGGTCGTCGGAGAACCCCAGCCGCTTGGCCCGCAGGAAGTCGGCGCGACCGAGCTGGGCGGCCTCGACGATCCGGCCGCGCTCCTCGCTGATGCGCGCCATCTGCTGGACGAACCACGGATCGATGCCGGTGCGCGCGACGACATCTGCCGCCGGCACCCCCCGCCGCAACGCCGCTTCGACCTCGAAGATGCGATCGGGTGTGGCCACCGATACCCGATCGAGCAGCTGCCGGTCGTCGAGGCCGTCCAGCGCCACCTCGGCCGGGTCGGCATTGAGGCCGGCGCGCCCCTGCTCGAGCGAGCGCAACGCCTTCTGCAGCGACTCGCAGAACGTGCGCCCGATGGCCATCACCTCCCCGACCGACTGCATGCGGGTGCCCAGGCGGCCGTCCGTCCCGGGCAGCTTCTCGAAGGCCCAGCGCGGCACCTTGGTCACCACGTAGTCGATCGTCGGTTCGAACGAGGCGGGTGTGGCCCGGGTGATGTCGTTGGGGATCTCTTCGAGGTGGTACCCGACGGCCAGGCGGGCGGCGATCTTGGCGATGGGGAACCCGGTGGCCTTCGAGGCCAGGGCCGACGAGCGCGAGACCCTCGGGTTCATCTCAATGATCACCCGGCGACCCGTCTGCGGATCGACGGCGAACTGCACGTTGGACCCGCCGGTCTCCACACCCACGCGCCGCAGGCAGGCGAACGCGTCGTCGCGCATGGCCTGGTACTCCACGTCGGTCAGCGTCTGGGCCGGGGCCACCGTGATGGAGTCGCCGGTGTGCACCCCCATCGGATCCACGTTCTCGATGGAGCACACCACCACGCAGTTGTCCGCGGCGTCGCGCATGACCTCCAGCTCGAACTCCTTCCAGCCGGCGATGGAGCGCTCGACCAGGATCTGGCCGACGGGGCTGGCGGCCAGGCCCTCGACCGCCAACTGCGTGAAGTGTGCCGCGTCCCGGGCGATCCCCGTGCCGGACCCGCCGAGGATGAAACTCGGACGGACCATGATCGGAAAGCCGATGTCCTGGGCGATCTCCTCCGCCTCGCTCAAGGTATGGGCGAAGCCCGAGGGTGGCACCTCCAGGCCGATCTCCTGCATCGCCGCCTTGAAGCGGTCGCGGTCCTCGGCCGTCGAGATGGCGTCGGGCCGGGCCCCGATGACCTCCACGCCGTAGCGCTCGAGCACGCCCGACTCGACCAGCTGCATGGTGAGGTTCAGCGCCGTCTGGCCACCCAGCGTGGGGAGCAGGGCGTCGGGCCGCTCCTTCTCGATGATCGCCGTGAGGACCGCGGCATCGAGCGGCTCGATGTACGTGCGGTCGGCCGTACCGGGGTCGGTCATGATGGTGGCCGGATTGGAGTTGGCCAGGACGACCCGGTACCCCTCTTCCATCAGCACCCGGCAGGCCTGCGTGCCTGAGTAGTCGAACTCGCAGGCCTGACCGATGACGATGGGTCCGGACCCGATGACCATGATCGTCCTCAGATCGTCGCGGCGCGGCACGGTGACGTTCCCTGTCCCTCTCGCTCAGCGCTGTCCGGGCCCGGGCCCCGAACCGGCGCCCGCCCCGGCCCCGGCGCGCAGCATGAGGGCGCGGAACTCGGCGAAGAGGTAGCGCGCATCGTGCGGGCCCGGGGCGGCTTCGGGGTGGTACTGCACCGAGAACGCCGGCACCCGGCGCGAGCGGATGCCCTCGATCACGCCGTCGTTGAGGTTGACGTGGGTCACCTCCACGTCGGGCACCGACTCCATGGCCACCGCGTAGTTGTGGTTCTGGCTGGTGATCTCCACCACGCCGGTCTCCACGCGCTGGACGGGATGGTTCGCCCCGTGATGGCCGAACGGCAGTTTGTAAGTGGAGCACCCCAACGCCGCGGCCAACAGCTGATGGCCCAGGCAGATCCCGAAGATGGGGGTCCGGCCCAGAAGATCGGCGATGACGTCCCGCGGTCCCGTGAGGGCCGCCGGATCGCCCGGCCCGTTGGAGAGAAAGACCCCGTCGGGCTCGAGCGAGAGCACCTCGGCGGCGGACGTGGCCGCGGGCACCACGGTGACCGTGCCCAGCGTGGCCAACTGCCGCACCATGGTCGCCTTCACGCCGAAGTCGAAGGCCACGATGCGCAGCGGCCCGTTCCCGTAGGTGGCCGACGCGGAGGTGGTCACGCCGGAGACCAGGTCCCTCCCGTCGGTGCTCGCCGCGGCGGCCGCCGCGGCGCGCAGCTCGCGCTCGGGGGCGGTCCCGAACGCGCCCGGAACGGCGCCGACCCGGCGAAGGTGGCGGGTGAGTCGCCGGGTGTCGACGCCGGTGATGGCCGGGACGCCGTGGCGGACCAGGAAGGACTCGAGTCCCTCGGTCGCCCGCCAGTTCGAGGGGACGACGGTGAGGTCCCGCACGACGACCCCCCGGCAGTGGGGGGCGGGCGCCTCGTCGTCCTCGACGTTGACGCCGTAGTTGCCGATGTGGGTGCTCGTGAAGGTCACGATCTGTCCGGCATAGGAGGGATCCGATATGACCTCCTGGTAGCCGCTCATGGCGGTGTTGAAGACCAGTTCCCCCGTGGCGACCGCGGCCGTGGCGCCGGCCGCTTCGCCGGCGAAGACCGTCCCGTCGGCGGTCACCAACAGCGCCGGCGGGCGTTGGCGCCGCGTCATCGCTGCGCCACCGCGTCCACGACGACCGGCTCGCCCCGCAGGACCGTGTGCCGCACCGCTCCCACGAAGGCCCGACCGGCATACGGCGTGTTCCTGCTGCGGCTCGCCAGTCGCCGGGGATCCACGACGGTGGAGGCCGTGGGGTCGAAGACGCACAGGTTCGCCGCCGCGCCGACCTCGATCGGACCGCCCTGGGCGCTGTGTCCGGCCGGCCGGGCGTCGGTCGCCGTCAGCCGGGCGATGACGGCGGGCTGCGCGCTCATCAGCGCGAACAGCCGCTCGGGGCCGAGCCTCGCCGACAGGACCTGCCAGGCGATCGGCAACGACGTCTGGAGGCCGAGCATCCCGGGCGGTGCCTGGTCGAACGGCACGTCCTTGGACTCCGGCGCATGGGGGGCGTGATCGGTCGCCACGGCGTCGATGGTGCCGTCGCACAGCCCGGCGACGACCGCCGCCACGTCGTCGTCGGTGCGCAGCGGCGGGTTCACCTTGAACACCGGGTCGTAGCCCGCCACTTCGGCGTGGGTCAGCACCATGTGGTGGGGAGCCGCCTCGGCGGTGACCGGCAGCCCCTCCGCCTTGGCCGACCGGACGAGGTCCACCGATCCGGCGGTCGAGAGGTGCAGGAAGTGCACCGGGGCGCCGGTGAGCCGCACGAGCCCGATGTCGCGGGCGACCATGGCCTCCTCGGCCACGGCGGGGATGCCCGGCAGGCCGAGCCGACTCGACCAGCTCCCCTCGTGCATGGCACCACCGCCGGCCAGGCTCTCGTCCTCGCAGTGCTGGGCCAGGGTGACGTCGAGTCCCTTGGCGTAGTCGAGGGCACGCCGCATCAGCCCCCCGTCCTGCACGCCCGACCCGTCGTCGGTGAAGATGTGCACGCCCAGCCCCGCCAGCTCCCCCATCGGTGCCAGGGCCTTCCCGGCGCGGCCTACCGTGATGGCACCCGCCACCGCCACCTCGGCGGGAGCGGAGCGGCCGAGGGCGAGCACCTCCTGGGCGGTGGCGGCGCAGTCGATCGCCGGCTCGGTGTTGGGCATGGCCAGGACCGCGGTGTACCCACCAAGCGCGGCCGCCCGGGCGCCGGTCTCCACCGTCTCGGCTTCCTCGCGTCCGGGCTGACGCAGATGGGTGTGCAGGTCCACCAGGCCGGGACCGATCAGGCAGCCACGGGCATCGAGCACGGTCGCCCCACGCGGCGGGTCGATCGACGCGGCCAGGGCGACGACGGTCCCTCCCCCGACCGCCAGGTCGACACGCCGCACGCCCTCGGGCGAAACGACCGAGCCCCCGCGCAGGACCAGGGTGACCTCAGTCATGCCGGTCCGCTCCGGGCCACTCTCCGCCGAGGAGGAGGAAGAGGATGGCCATCCGCACGGCCACCCCGTTGGTGACCTGCTGGGTGGCGACGGTGCGCGGCAGGTCGGCCACGTCCGAGGCGATCTCGACGCCGCGCACCATAGGGCCCGGATGCGTGACGATGGCATCCTCTCCGAGGAGCTCCACCCGGCGCGCCGTGAGACCCCAGCCGGCGGTGTACTCGCGCAGGCTCGGCACGTACGAGCCGCTGCCCCGCTCGGCCTGCAGCCGGAGCAGGGAGACGACATCGGCGTCGCCGAGGGCGGCGTCGAAGTCGGGGGCCACCGCGACCGGCCACCCCTCGAGCGACGGTGGAAGGAGGCTGCCCGGTGCGACCAGGGTCACCTTCGCCCCCAGCGCGCTGTAGGCCAGCACCTCGGATCGGGCGACGCGGCTGTGCCGGATATCGCCCACGATGAGCACCCGGAGCCCGGCGAAGCAGTCGATGCCCAGCTCCTCGGGTACGGCACCCTTGCGCTCGGCCAGGACCTGGCGCACGGTGAAGCAGTCGAGGAGGGCCTGCGTCGGGTGCTCGTGCCACCCGTCGCCGGCGTTGATCACCCTGGCCCTCGTCGCCCACTGCGCCACCCGGTGCGGCGCGCCCGACGAGCCGTGGCGGATGATGATCGCATCGATGCCCATCGCCTCCACCGTCTCGACGGTGTCCCGCAGCGACTCGCCCTTCTTCACCGACGAACCGGCCACGGCCAGGGAGAGCACGTCGGCCGAGAGGCGCTTGGCCGCCGTCTCGAAGGAGAGGCGGGTGCGGGTCGACTCCTCGAAGAAGAGCGTGGCGACGGCCTTGCCGCGCAGGGTGGGGACCTTGCGCACCGAACGCCGCTCGACTTCGGCGAACGCCTCCGCCACACGCAGGACCTCGGCGATGCCGTCGGTCCCGAGGTCGCTGATCGAAAGGAGATGTTGGGGCCGCTTCACCGGCTCTCCAAGGTGCCGATCCACACGCCCTCGTCGCCCACGTCGACCATCTCGTCGCGACGGGTGGGCAGGTTCTTCCCCACGTAGTCGGGGCGGATCGGCAGCTCGCGGTGCCCGCGGTCGATCATGACCGCCAGCTGCACCGCGCGGGCACGACCGAAGTCGTTCACGGCGTTGAGCGCGGCGCGAATGGTGCGCCCGGTGAACAGGACGTCGTCCACCAGCACGACGACCTTGCCCGTCAGATCCCACGGGACGTCGGTCACGGCTTCGGGCAGCACGGGACGCAGGCCGATGTCGTCACGGTAGAAGGCGACGTCCAGACAGCCGACCCGCAGCGAGGTCTCCTCGATCTGCCCCAGGATCTCCGCCATGCGCCGGGCCAGGGGGACACCGCCGGTCTGCAGGCCGACGAGCACCACGTCGTCGATCCCGCCGTTGCGCTCGACGACCTCGTGCGACATGCGGGTCAGGGCGCGCTGGACCTCGGGCGGGGAGAGCACCTGGGAGCGGGCCACGAAGACGCCGCCGAGAGGTCGCGTATGACTACGTTCGCGTTCGGCCACAGCTCCTCCTGTCCGTATGGGCCTCACGGGACCCACTTGACGGTCAGGCCGAGACTTTACCGCACGCTCGCCGCAGTACGCGTCAGCCCGGGCGAACCTGGGCCGCGATGGTCGACAGGATGCCGTTGACGAACGAGCCCGAGTCGTCCGTGGAGTAGGTCTTGACGAGCTCCACCGCCTCGTCGATGACCACTGCGGTGGGTGGACCGTGGGCGTCGAGGAGCTCCGAGACGGCCAGGCGCAGGACGAGGCGATCGATGACCGCCATGCGGTCCAGGGGCCAGCCGACGGCGGCGGCCGCGATGCGGCTCTCGGCCTCCGTCCGGGTGGCCACCGCACCCGCCAGCAGCGTGCACACATAGGCGTCGGGCCGAACGGCCAGACCCTCCATCACGCCCAGCGGACTCTCCCCCTTGAGCTCTGCCTCGTAGAGCAAGGAGAGCGCCCGCTCCCGCTGCTGATGGCGGGGTGCCCCGCCCGTGCCCGCCCCCTCCTCGGCCACTGCGGCCCGGCTCAAGCCCGGGTCAGATACTCGCCGGTGCGGGTGTCCACCTTGATCGCATCGCCGGGCGTGACGAACAGGGGGACCTGGACCACCAGTCCCGTCTGCAGCGTGGCCGGTTTGCGGGCACCGGACACCCGATCTCCCTGCAGCCCGGGCTCGGTGTCGGTCACCTTCAGCTCCACCGAGGCCGGAAGGTCGACGCCGACGATCTCGCCGTTGTACATGGCCAGGTGTGCCTCGTCGCCCTCCTTCAAATAGTCCGGGGCGCTGCCCAGGGTGTCGGGGGCCGCCTGCATCTGCTCGTAGGTGGTGGTGTCCATGAAGACGTAGTCCGAGCCGTCCCGGTAGAGGAACTGCATGTCCCGCTTGTCGATGATGGCCTGGTCCAGCTTCTCGTCCGCCCGGTAGGTGCGCTCGATCACGGCTCCGCTGCGCAGGTTCTTCAGCTTGGTCCGCACGAAGGCACCGCCCTTGCCCGGCTTGACGTGCTGGAACTCCACGACGCTGAACAGGCCCTCGGGCAGGTTCAGGCTCATGCCGTTCTTCAGGTCGTTAGTCGAGACTGCCATGAATGTCCTTTGTGAAGCGGGTCAGGGTTCGGCTTCCCTCTTCGGTCACCACCAGGGTGTCCTCCACGCGGACACCGCCCTGGCCCGGGAGATAGACGCCGGGCTCCACGGTGACGACGAAACCGGGAGCCAGCGTAGCAGTGCCGAGCTGGCTGACCGTCGGGGCCTCGTGGATGTCGAGGCCGACCCCGTGGCCCGTCCCGTGCTCGAAATAGTCGGCCCACCCGGCGTCGGCGATGATGGCGCGACACACGCCGTCCACGTCCTTGGCGGCGATCCCGGGCCGCACGGCCGCGGCACCGGCCGCCTGGGACGCCCCGACCACGGCGAAGACCCGGGCCATGTCGCCCTCGGGTTCGGCGGCCACGCAGAAGGTGCGTGTCATGTCGGAGCGGTACCCGTCGTAGGTGGCACCGAAGTCGACGACGACCGCGTCCCCCTTGGAGACCTTGCGGCCCCCCGGCCGGTGGTGGGGCTTGGCCGAGTTCTCACCGGCGGCCACGATGGTGTCGAAGGCCGGGCTCTCCGCCCCGCCCCGACGCATCGCCGTGTCGAGCTCCAGCGCGAACCGCTCCTCGGTGACCTTCTCGCCCAGCATCGGGAGCACCTCGTAGAGGGCGGCGTCGGCGATGGCGGCGGCCCGCTCCATGCGCGCGATCTCGGCCGTGTCCTTCACCTCACGCAGCGCCTCGACCGCGTTGCTGGTGGGCACCAGCTCCGCCGCGGCCAGCAGCGAGGACCACGCCCGCTGGCCGGACCAGCTCACGTTGTCCGCCTCGAGTCCCACCCGCGGCAGACGGGAGAGGAAGCTCACGGCTGCCTGGCGCTGAGCGGCGGTGTTGCCGATCGTGATCTCGACGTCTGCTCCCGCCGCCTGAACCTGTTCGGCCGACTGCGTCCGGTAGCGCCCGTCCGTGGTCAACAGCGCGCCCTTCTCGGTGACGATCAGCACGCCGGCGGAACCGGCGAAACCGGTGAGGTAGCGCACGTTGGGCAGGGTGGTGACCACGAGGGCGTCGAAGCCGTCGAAGCCGGCCCGGAGGGCGTCCAACCTGCCGGCAACGGACATGGGGGGCAGTACCTTCATGACTCTCCTTTCAGGAGCTGTGCGACCGCGTCGATGGCGAGCTCGTAGCCGAGCCCGCCGAAGCCGGCGATGAGACCCGCCGCCACCGGGGCCAACACCGAGGTGTGCCGGAAGGGCTCGCGTGCGGCGGGATTCGAGAGATGGAGCTCGACGGTGGGCCCGTCGAAGGCCGCCACGGCGTCGTGGAGCGACCACGACGTGTGGCTGAGCGCGCCGGCATTGATCACGAGGGCATCGGCCCTTCCTCGAGCCGAATGCACGGCGCCGACCAGGTCGCCCTCGTGATTCGACTGGAGATGCTCGAGGGCGAGGCCGTGGCGCGACGCCGCCAGCTCCGCCCGGGCGACGTGCGCCGAGAGGGTCTCGCTGCCGTAGATGGACGGCTCGCGCTCCCCCAACAGGTTGAGGTTCGGTCCCGAGAGCAGGACGACGAGGCTCACGGCTCGGTCCTCATCACAGTGCTCCCATCTCCGCCAGGGTAGCGAGCACCTCGGTCCGTGCGACGCCGCGCACCGGTTGGACCCCCTCGGGACCGTCCAGGACGAAGGTCAGGTCCTGGTGCGCCTTCTTGTCCCGATCCATGAAGGCCACCAGTTGGGTGGCTTCCGCGCCGGGCGGCAGGGCGGTGGGCAGGTCGTAGCTGCCGACCACGGCTACATGCTCCTTCACCCGATCCTCGTCGATCCGGCCCAGTCGCCGGGCCAGCAACGCGGCGAAGATCAGGCCGACGGCCACGGCCTCTCCGTGTCGCAGGTCCCAGTCGGGGCGATCCGTCAGGCCCACGCCCTCGAGCGCGTGGGCCAGCGTGTGCCCGTAGTTGAGGACCATGCGGCGATCCCCCTCCCGCTCGTCGGCGCCGACCACCGCGGCCTTGATGGCGACGCACGGCGCCACCTGGTCGACCATGTCGGCCTCCGGACGTAGTGGCGCGCCGAGGAAGGCGTACTTGACCATCTCTCCCCTCCCCGATGCCCATTCGCGGGGGGGCAGCGTGGCCAGGGTGTCGGTGTCGCACAGGACGGCCCGTGGCTGCCAGAAGGCGCCCACGAGGTTCTTCCCCTCGGGGAGGTTGACCCCCGTCTTCCCGCCGATGGCGGCGTCCACCTGGCCGAGGAGGGTGGTGGCGACGTTGACGTAGGCCGTTCCCCGGTGGAACGAGGCGGCGGCGAACCCGGCGACGTCGGTCACCATGCCCCCGCCCACGGCGACCACCACGTCCGCTCGGGAGAGCCCGATGCGGGCGAACCGGCGGCAGAGATCCTCCACCGTGGCCGGCGTCTTGCTCTCCTCGCCCTCGGCGATGGCACAGACCTCGAAGGGCACGCCCGGGTCGAGGCCGTCGAGCCACCCGGCCCGCTCCACCGCGGCCTGGGTGACGACGGCCGCCCGCCGGGCCCCCGCCGGAAGGTGGTGCACCAGCTCATGACGGGCCCCCGGCCCGATCAGCACCGGGTAGGACCGCGAGCCGAGCGGGACCACGATCTCCCGCATCACCGTCCCGTCCCGGGGGCGGCGCAGGTGGCCCGGTCGACGATCAGGGCCACCACCTCGTCGGGACCGAGGTCGTCGACGTCCACGGCGTCGTCCGCCACCTCGGCGTAGAACGGACGCCGGGCGGCGTCCAGTGCGATCAACGCGCCGGCCGGATCGTCGCCCAGGAGGGGGCGCCCGGCACCGTCGCCGACGCGGGCGGCCAGCGTCTCCGGTCGGGCCCGCAGCCAGACCACGCGTCCGCTGGAGCGCAGGAGGGCGCGGTTCTCCGGGTTCAACACAGCGCCACCGGCCACGGAGACGACGACCGGCCGCGAGCTGGTGCACGCCCGTAGTAAGGAGGCGGCCTCGGCACCGCGGAACGCCGACTCACCCTGGCGGGCGAACAACTCGGGCACCGTGAGCCCCGTCTGTTCCTCCACATCGGCGTCCGAGTCGACGTAGTCCCACCCGAGCCGCGCCGCCAGGAGCCGGCCCACCGTGGTCTTCCCCGCACCCATCATGCCCACGAGCAGGATCCGCTCCGGCGCCGACGATCCGGTCATGGCGAGAGGGGCACGGCAGCCGGCGCCGCCGACGGTGTGCTGCCCAGGGAGGCGACGAACCCGTCCCGGTTGCGGATCAGCTCGGCCAACGAGTCGCCGCCGAACTTGCGGAGGGCCTCCGAGGCCAGCACCAGCGCCATCATCGTCTCGGCGACCACGCCCATGGCGGGCACCGCCGTCACGTCGGTGCGCTCTCGGAAGCTCACCGTGGACTCCTTGGTGACCACGTCGACCGTCTCGAGGACGGGGCGGTTGAGGGTGGCCAACGGCTTCATGGCCACGCGCGCCACCATCAGGGCCCCGTTGGAGATACCGCCCTCTATCCCGCCGGCCCGGTCGGTGGGACGCACGTACCCCACCTGCGGATCGTAGGTGATGGCGTCGTGCGCGTCCGAGCCGCGCCGCGCCGCGTTGTCCCACCCATCGCCGATCTCGACGGCCTTGACGGCCTGAATGCTCATGAGCGCCTGGGCCAGGAGGGCGTCGAGCTTGCGGTCCCAGTGCACGTGGCTGCCCAGGCCGACCGGGACGCCGTAGGCGAGAACCTCGGCCACGCCGCCCAGCGAGTCGCCGACCTTGGCGGCGGCCTTGACGGCGGCGATCATCGCCGTCTCGACCGAGGGATCGAAGCAGCGGACCGCGCTCGCATCAACGCGGTCCAGGTCGCCCGGCCCCGGGCGAGGGCTCCCGGCCGGCGTCGTGGCCTCGCCCAGGCCGACGACGTGGCTCACCACGCTCACCCCGATGTGGGAGAGGAGGAGCTTGGCCAGCGTGCCCGCGGCGACGCGCGCCGCCGTCTCCCGAGCAGACGCCCGCTCGAGGACGTCACGCGCATCGTCGAACCCGTACTTCAACATGCCCGGGAGGTCGGCGTGACCTGGACGGGGCTGGGTGAGAACCGAGCTCGGACGACCCGGTTCGGCGGACATCTCTTCGGTCCACTTGGGCCACTCGGAGTTGGCGATGACGATGGCCACGGGCGAACCGAGCGTCCTCCCGTGGCGGACCCCGCCGAGAAGGGTGATCTCATCGGCCTCGAAGCGCATGCGGGGGCCCCGCCCGTAGCCCAGTCGACGCCGCGCCAGCTCGCCGGCTATATCGGCCGCCTGCACCGGGAGACCGGCCGGGAGCCCCTCGATCGTGACCACGAGGGCGCGACCGTGCGACTCGCCGGCGGTGAGATAGCGCAACACGCACTCACGCTAGTTGAAGGCTATGGGCCGCTAGTTGACGGCTATGGAACCTCCGGGGCTGCTGATCGACGCCGATCTCCCGCCGCGCTGACCGGGTGGCGCAGCGGACGGCACGGCGTCGACGAGGTGGCACGGAATGGGCTCGCTCTCGTCCACGTAGTAGCTGGCGCAGACGCGGTGGTACCCGTCGGCGATGGTCAGCGGCAGGGCTCGCCCGATGTCGCCGCGCACCAACAGCACGGGAGAGAGCTTCTCGCCACGCCGGATGGTGGCCAGGTCGTCGGCCACGTGCGCGTTGTCCACCGGGAGGAGGTCCAGCCCCGAGGCCCGCAAGAGGTCCTTGGCCAGGTGCCGCTCGACCGGCGCGGACCGAAGAGCGGCCACCAGCCTCAGCACCTGCGGCTGCTCGCTGACCAGGCCGAGGTAGGACGCGGCGGCCGGATAGTCGTGCTCCTGGGGCTGGTCGGTCCAGTGCTCGGTGGGTTGCGCGTCGGCCTTCCCCGAGCTGCTCTTCTTGGACCCTGAACGGTTCTTCTTGGCCATGGAGACACCCTTTCAGCCGGCCCGCACCCGAACGACCTCCTGGCCGGCAACGAGGATGGGGCAGCGGCCAACCTAGTCCCGTCGGTTGCCCGCAACGTCTCGACCGGCGCGAACATCGAGGATGTGGACGCCGATGCCGTGATCGCCGCGCTCGACCTCGCACCCCACCCCGAGGGCGGTCACTACCGCCAGACCTGGATCGACGCCGCCGGCTCGGCCATCTACTACCTGCTGCGGGACGGGGAGCGCTCGGCCTGGCACCGCGTCAGGGGTCGGGCCGAGATCTGGCACCACTACGCCGGCGCGCCGCTCGAGCTGCGCATCAACGGTTGGAGGCCCGACGACGAGGGGGCGACGTCGACCGTGCTCGGTCCCGATCTGGCCGCCGCTCAGCGACCGCAGGCCGTGGTCCCCGCCGGCGCCTGGCAGTGGGCCCGGACCCTGGGGGCGTGGTCACTCGTCGGCTGCACCGTGGCGCCGCCGTTCACGTTCGAGGCGTTCGACCTGGCACCCGGCTGAGTAGATCAGCCCGGCACCCGATCAGCTCAGTAGTACGGGTTCTCCCCGCCGCCGTGGTCGGTGACGTCGACCACGCGGGTCAGCTCGGTCACCTCTTCGAGCAGGGTGGTCTCGATCCCCTGCTTCAGGGTCATCTGCGACATGGCGCAACCCTGGCAGCCGCCCGAGAGGCGGAGGTAGGCGACACCCTGCTCGGTGTCGAGCGCCAGCAGGTCGGCGCGGCCGCCGTGACTGGCGATGGAGGGATTGACCAGCTGCTCCAAGACGCTGACCACCCGCTGGGCCAGGGGGCCGGTGATGCCCGCGGCCAGGACTTCGGGAGGAACACCGGGCGAGCGCTCCTCGGGGGTCGGCGTGTTGGGGTTGACCAGCACCAGCCCGCCGTCCCCCTCGTCGGACCACTCGAGGCGGGCGCCGCGCAGGCGCTCGACGCTTCCGGCCGGCACCACCACCTGCACGTCGTCGTCGGCATACACCTCGTCCTCCTCGCCGGCGTCGGACGCGGCCTGGAAGAAGAGGTCGTAGACGAAGGACCCGTCCTGGACGCCGCGCACCTCCAGCCACAGGGCCAGGCCGCCCGACTCGGACTGCTCGTCGCGCGCCTCGCGGACGATGCGGTGCGCCTCGGGGGTCAGCGACACGATCGGTGTGGTGGTGGTCGTTGTTTCGGCGGTAGTGGCCATGGAAAGCAGTCTACGGCCTGGGAGACGCCGACCGGCCACACCACCATCCGGCTGACCTCCATGGGCTGAGGTTGTATCGTCCTTGTCGTGCCGCGACCCCCCGACGACACCCGCGAGTGGGTCAGCTTCGAAGACGAGGGGGAGGAACGGACCTGGGTCTTCGACGTCACCTTTCTCACCAGTAATTGGAAGTGCATCTTCGGGGAGGGCTGCCAGGGCGTGCTCACGGGTCCCGCGCCCGAGCTGGTGCAGGGGTGCTGCAGCTACGGCGCCCACATGATCGACAAGAAGGACGCCCGGCGCGTCGAGAAGATCGCCAAGACGCTGACCGCCCGCGAGTGGCAGAACCACGGCACCAAGAAGCCGGTGATCCACACGAACAAGCACGGGGAGCTCGTCACCACGCTGTACAAGGACGCCTGCATCTTTCTCAACCGCCCCGGGTTCGAGGCGGGACCGGGCTGCGCCCTCCATCTCGCCGCGCTCGGCCGCGGCGTCGCTCCGCTCGAGTACAAGCCCGAAGTCTGCTGGCAGCTTCCCCTGCGCCGCGAGGACCAGGTGGAGGACGACGGTCACGTGATCTCCACCATCCGCCAGTGGGACCGACGGCACTGGGGCAAGGGTGGTCTGGAATTCCACTGGTGGTGCACCGAGGACCCCGAGGCCTTCGTCGGCACCAAGCCCGTCTACGAGGAGATGAGGGCCGAGCTCATCGAGATGGTGGGTGCCGCCGTCTTCCAGCGCCTCCTGGCCTACCTGCGCCAGCGGGACGAGCTACGGGAACGACGGGTCGCGCTCCCCCACCCGGCTGTCCGCAAGAAGCGCCCGGGCAACGCTCAGTCGTTGAGCGGATCATCCTCCGCGTAGGAGGGCGCGGGCGTCGACCCCAGGATACGGTCGTACGTATCCTCCTCGGCCAGACACCACGACGCGTGGACGTCGTCCGGTTCGGCGCCGCACTCCACGCACCGCGCGGTGGACTCCGTCGCTGATCGTTTCAAGCTTCGCGCCTCTTCAAACCGGCGGTGGCGTCCCTTTTTCACGAGAACTCCTTGTCAAGCGGGGACCGGACAACCGCGTCCCGCCCCTTGATGCAGCCGTACAGCCGTACACCGATCCCGGCCGCCGATACAGTGTAGTGGCTGCGGCGTTGTCCCTGTTCTCCCCGTGGGCGGCCGCGGTTCTCGCCGTCCGTCCTCCCGGTGGGCAACCACGGTTCTCACGCGGTTCTCAGCCGCACCCGCGGGCTTCGTGCGAGCACCCTCTGTCCGTCACCTGACACCGAGGCCCTCCACCCGGCACTCCCCCCGGGGGCGGCGCAGCGGATCCGCCTACGCTTGTGGTCGTGTTCGATCCCGAAGAGATGGTGGCCCGGTTCCGGCAGCGGGCCGAGGCGGTCCGCACCCGCGGCATGCCGCCCCTCGAGGGTCCCGAGCGCCAGCGCTTCCGCGAACAGGCCCAGCGCGACTACGCGGACTACGCCATGATCGGCGACGCCGAGGTCGAACTGGTCGACGGCATTCTCACCCTGCGGATCGATCTGCGACCGAAGGACGCGGAGGGCGGCTCGGGCTAGCCGCGGGCTAGCCGCCGTAGTGCATCCTCGTGTCCTCCATGCGGAGCACGTCGGCCGGTTCCCCCCCGACCTCCTCCACCTCTCCGATGTAGAGGGTGTGGCTGCCCAGCTCCTCGTGTCGGACCACCGCGCAGCGGATGTAGCCCGCCGAGGTCGCCAGTACGGGGAGGCGAGCCGGGCCGACCTCGCGCACCTCACGCCCGGACAGAGCGGTCACGGTCCCCTCGGCTGAACGGACCACCTCGTGCACCGGCTTGACGAAGCGGCGCACCACGTCCTTGTCCTGCCGCGAGAGGAGGCACACCGTAAAGGCACCCGAACGGTCCACCAGGCCGGCGGTCACCGACTCGGCCTCCACCGCCACCGCCACCAGTTTGGGCTCGAGACAGACCTGCACCACCAGGTTGGCCGTCATGAGGTTGACCGAGTCCTCGAAGCGGCTGCCCACGAGGTAGAGGCCCGTGGGCAAGGACCACAGCACGCGGCGGCGATGGCGGTCCCGCTCGTCGTCCGTGTCGTCCGTGTCGTCCGTGTCGTCAGGAGCGTCAGACGCCCGTTCGGGCTCGTGTTCGCCGGTCATCCGAAGATGCTCGTGGGGGCGTTGTTGGTCGTCGTGGTCGTCGAGGGGAGCACGCCGTCGATCGACTGGATCCGTATGAGCGCACGTTCGTAGAGCAGGTCCGCCCGCTTGGCGGACGCTTCGGCCTTGGCCAGCAGCTTCTTGTTCGTGCTCCCGGCGTTGTAACAGTCGGTGGCCGCCGTGCCCTCCAGCCCGTAGGCGGTCGACAACCAGTCGGTCACGGTCGGGTCGGGGGTGGGGAGCTCGTCGTTGGCCGTGTCGGCGTCGTCCTCCATCGTGCCGCAGGCGGCGTGGACCGCCTTGGTCCCGTTCGGCACGACCTTGGGGATGCGCGCGTTGTCGGCCACCAGGGTGCCGATGTCCTCGCCCAGGCCGGTGCCGCGCACCCACACCGACAGCCGGTGTGCCGGGGAACCCATCTGGTCCTCGCCGGCGCACGAGGCCGCGCCGGCGCCGAGGAGGACGACGAGGGCGGCGGTCAGGATGCGCCTTTTCACTCCGGGCCTGCGCGCAGGACGTGGATCTCACGCGGTCCCTTGCGCACGACGATGTAGCGGTCGTGCAGGAGGTCGTGGGGACCCAGCTCCCGAGCGGCGTCGGTCTCGCGCAGGTTGTTGACGTAGGCGCCTCCCTGCTCGATCGCCCGGCGCGCCTCCTTGCGCGACCTGACCAGACCGCTGCGCTCCAGCGCGTCGACGAGGGGCAGCCCGTCGGCGACGGCCTGCCGGGAGACCTCGGTGGTCGGCGCGTCCCGGGTGATGGCCACGAGCATCTCCTCGCTGAGCGAGGCGATCTCCTCGCCGAACAGCGCTTCGGAAGCCTCGACGCAACGAGCCGCTTCCGCCTCCCCGTGGACGAGACCGACGACCGCGCCGGCCAGCGCCCGCTGGGCGGCCCGGCGCCCGGGATGCTCGGCCGTCTCGGCGTCGAGCGCCTCGATCTCCTCGTGAGACAGGAAGGTGAAGTAGCGCAGATAGGTACCGACCATGGAGTCGGGGGTGTTGACGAAGAACTGGTAGAGGGCGAACGGGCTGGTGCGGTCGGCGCTCAACCAGACGTTGCCCGCCTCCGTCTTGCCCAACTTCGTCCCGTCTTCCTTGACCACCAGCGGGGTGGTCAGTCCCCACACCACGTCGCCGCAGACCCTGCGGACGAGGTCCACCCCCATGGTGATGTTGCCCCACTGGTCGCTGCCCCCGATCTGCAGGTCGCAGCCGTAGTCGACGTGGAGGCGGAGGAAGTCGTAGGCCTGCAGCAGCATGTAGCTGAACTCCGTGTAGGAGATCCCCTGGTCGGGACGGTCGAACCGGCTCTTCACCGACTCCTTGGCCACCATCTGGTTGACGGTGAAGTGCTTTCCCACGTCGCGCAGGAAGTCCAGCGTGCTGAGCGTGCCCAGCCAGGCGCTGTTGTCGAGGAGCAGCCCGTCGGACAGGTCCACGAACAGCGCGAGCTGGGAGCGGATCCCCTCGAGATAGCCGTCGAGCACCTCACGGGTGAGCAGTGCCCGTTCGTCCTGCTTCCCCCCGGGTCGCCGATGAGCCCGGTGCCCCCTCCGGCCAGCGCGATGGGCCGGTGGCCGGCCAGCTGGAACCGGCGCAGGGTGCAGAGCTGCAGCAGGTTGCCGACCCCGAGACTGTCGGCACTCGGGTCGAATCCGGCGTAGAGGGTCAGGCCCCCCGAGTCGAGGCGACCGAGGAGCGCCGGGTCGGTCACCTGGTGGATCAGGCCCCGAAAGGCGAGGTCCTCCGAGAGCGTGGGCATGACCAAACCTTGCCATACCCCACTAGCCTGGTGACCGCATGAACCCACCGTTGCCGATCGACGGTGTGCTTCCTCCCGATCTCCAGGGGACGCTGGTCCGTATCGGCCCGGGCGACCCCGCCACCGGCGGCCTCCCGGGCGCGCTGCACGGGATAGAGCTCCGCGATGGGGTGGCTCTCGGATGGCTCAGCGCACCGTCCTCCGCCGACGCCAACGTGTTCTGGCACGCCGGCAAGGTCCTGGCCCTGGCCGAGTCCGGCCTCCCCCAACAGTTCTCCCGCGCGCTCGAGCCCGAGGAGTTCGACGGGGGCCTGACGGTCCCCATCGCCTCGCACGTCCACCGGGACGCCGCCACCGGGGGCCGGGTCCTCTTCGGGTTGGAGCACGCCACCGAGACCGTCGCCCCGTTCCTGCGCATCGGCGAGTGGGACGCGTCCGGCGCACTCATCCGGCGCATGGAAGTCCAGCTGGAGCGGGCCACGTGGCAGCACGACCTCGGCGTCACGGCCCGCCATATCGTCTTCATCGAGTCGCCTACCGAGTTCTCCGAGGCCCTCGTGGCCGGGACCGACGGCGACGACGAAGAGGCGCCGGGGCACCACCCGGCCGTCCCGTTCCGCTGGACACCGGGCTCGCCCTGCTGGGTGGGAGTGGTCGACCGGGAAGGCGACGGTTCGGGCGTGCGCTGGCTGCGGGCCGATCCGTGCCTGGTCACCCATGTGCTCCACGCCCATGACGACGGGGACGCGGTGGTGCTCTACGTCTGCCGCTACGAGGTCCCCGAGGAGGGGCAGCCCGTCGACCTGGGCGTCTCGGTGGTGGGCCCCGCCGGGATCGGGATGAGCCTGATCGGCCGCGGGCTCCCGGTCCTCGAACGCTGGCGGATCGAAGGCGAGCGTCTGCAGCGGACCCAGATCGACGATCGGATGATCGAGTACCCGACGTCGGACCCCGCCGGTGAGGGAGGACCCTTCCGCTACGGCTACGGCGTGGAGGTGGCCCCCAGCGCCGACACCGGCCTCGACCGGGAGGTCGACCACCTCGGCCTCCTGCGCGTCGACGTCGCCCGCGACGAGGTGGCGGCGTGGAGCCCCGGGCAGTACCGGACGGCGAGCGAGCCGCTCTTCGTGCGGGCCGTCGACGGGAGAGCCGACGACGAGGGGTGGCTGCTCAGCGTGGTCCACGACGCCACCAGGGATGCCAGCGACATCTACGTGCTCGATGCCTCCTCGTTCGGCCGGCGACCGCAGGCGGTCATCCATCTCCCCTCCCTCCTCCCGTTCCGCAGCCACGGGACCTGGGTGGGAGCCGACCGCTACCGCTGAGACCGGCCTTCACGCCAGCGCGAGCCGGACCGCCTGGTTGACGGCGTCGTGCAGCGCGACGTTCTGCACCCGGTCCGGCACCCTCACCCGGATCACCGTCGGACCCGACGCGGCGTCGAGAGCCGCCTGCAGTTGCGCTGCCGTCACGACCTCACATGTCTCGATCCCAAAGCCGCGGGCGACGTCGCCGACGTCCGATGACGGGGGTGTACCGAACAGCAGCTCGAACCGGTCGCGCCCCAGCACCTCGGCTTGGGGGAGGAACGAGAAGATCCCGCCTCCTCCGTTGTCCAGCACGACAAACGTGCAGGGGACGTCGGGCAGGTTGACCAACCCCGACACGTCGTGGAGGAAGGCCAGGTCACCGAGGAGCGCGACCGTTGGCCGACCCGACGCGGCGATGCCCGTGGCGGTCGAGACCACCCCGTCTATCCCGTTGGCGCCCCGGTTGGCCTTCACCGGCGGCGGGGACGGCAACGCCGGGGCGAACCACTCGAGATCGCGCATGGGCATGGACGCCGACACCATGATGGTGGCACCGGACCCGGCGGCGTGCCGGGCAACGATCCGGGCCGCCAGTGGCTCGCTGAGGCCGTCTCCGAGCGCCCGCTCTATGGCCGCTTGAGCCGTCGCCTCGTCGGACCGCCACTGGGCCAACCATGCGGGATCGGTGACGTGGGGCGAATCGAGGGCGGCGGCGATCCAGCTGTCGCCGGTCACATGGTGGAACTCGGTCACCACGCGGCCGGGGTCGGTCCACTGCCACCACGGATCGACCCCGATCACCCGCGCACCGTGGTCCGCCGCGGCGGCGACGTACTCGCCGAGGGCTTTGGAGAGCCATGTCCCCCCGAGCAACACCACCGTCTCGGGCAGCCCGGGCTGGGTGCGCACGATGGCGTCGGCGGCGGCGACGGTCCCGGGCACCCGGCACCCCGACCGTGGATCGGCCAGGACGGGCCACCCCAACCGCTCGCCCAACGCCAGGAGCCGGCCCGGGTCGCCCGATGCTCTCGCGCCGGCGACGATCAGCCCGCGGCCACCCAGTCCCGGGTCGGGCGGCGCCACGACGACCGGGAGGGGGACGACGACCGGGCCCCGCGCCTCGGGCAGCGGGGCGGCCTCGCCGACGAGGGGCTCCCGGAAGGCGAGGTTGAGGTGTACCGGCCCGGGACCGAGTGGTCCGCCCCGGGCCTCGGCCATCGCCCTCTGCGCCAGCGACCTCCACGATCCGGCCTGTGACGCCTCGGGCACTCCCGGGTCGCAGGACCATCGGGTCGAGGTGGTGAAGAGGCCGATCTGGTCGATGGTCTGCGGGGCGCCCACGTGGTGGAGCTCCGGGGGGCGGTCCGCCGTGCACACGATGAGCGGCACCCGCCCCTGGTGCGCCTCCACCACCGCTGCGTGGAGCTCGACGGCCGCCGTACCGCTTGTGACGCAGATGACGGTCGGGGCCCCGGTGGCCAGGGACAGCCCGAGGGCGTAGAAGCCGGCACTCCGCTCATCGAGGCGCACATGGGCACGGAGCCGTTCGGCCAGGGCCAGGGCCATCGGCGTCGACCTCGACCCGGGGCAGATCACGGCGTCGGTGACACCGCCCCTGACCCACTCGTCGACCAGGGTCGCGGCGAAGGTGGCCTGTACGCTCACGCGCCGTGCCACTCCACGTCGAACTGCGCGGCACCGGTCCACCCCTGGTCCTGCTGCACGGGTTCACGCAGACGGCGCGCCTGTGGGGCCCGGTGGGCGACGGGCTGTCGCAGGATCACACCCTGGTCGGCGTCGACCTCCCGGGCCACGCCGGGTCGGACACGGTACGGGCCGACCTGCCCGAGACGGCCGCCCTGGTGCGGGAGGCCGTCACCTCGGCGATCGGGGCGACGCCGTGCGACCTGCTCGGCTACTCGCTCGGTGCCCGGGTGGCCCTGCACGTTGCCACGGGAAGCGATCTGGAGATCCGCCGCCTCGTGCTGATCGGCGGGACCGGCGGGATGGAGGACCCCGAGGCGCGCCGGCGCCGGCGGCAGGCCGACGAGGCCACGGCGGCCGCGCTCGAGGCATCGGGGGACGTCGACGGGTTCATCGATCAGTGGCTCAAGGGGCCGCTCTTCGCCCAACTGGCCGAGGCGGCCCTCGCGCCCGAACGGCGGCGCAACACCGCCGCCGGGTTGGCGTCGAGCCTGCGGCTGACCGGGACCGGCACTCAGGTGCCGTTGTGGGACGACATCCCCGGGCTGTCCGTGCCGCTGCTCGCACTGGCCGGCTCCAACGACACGCGCTTCGCCGTGCACGCGCTCCGCCTCGCCCGTCTGGCGCCACGCGGCTACGCCACGCTTATCCCCGGTGGCGGCCACGCCGTGCACCTGGCGCGACCGGATCTCGTCGGGCGTCATCTTCGCCACTGGCTCGTTACGGCCTGACGAGGAGCAGCCCGATGGTGAGGAGGCCACCCGTGACGAGTTGCAGCCGGGCCGTGGCCGCCAGCATGGGGAGGAGCTCCCTCCCCTTGGCATCGCTCAGCGCCAGGCGCACGGGCCGAACGGCCAACGGCGCCGCCGCCAAGGCGATCAGCGACCAACCGCGATAGTGCTGCAGCACGACCAACGAGAGCGCCACCGCGACGAGGGTGGTCACGTAGAGGAGGCCGGCGCGCGCGCGACCGAGCCGAGCGGCCAGGGTCATCTTGTTGGTCTCCCTGTCGGTCTCTATGTCGCGCAGGTTGTTCGCCTGTAGGAGGGCCGCGGCGAGCAGCCCGACGGGAACCCCCGCCCACAGCGCGAACGACCACGGGAAGCGGTAGCCGGACACGTGCTGCACGTAGGCCGATCCGGACGTGGCCACCAGACCGAAGAAGACGAAGACCAGGAGCTCGCCCAGCCCGAGATAGCCGTAGGGGTGCCTGCCCCCGGTGTAGGCCCAACCGGCGAGGCCGCACAAAAGGCCGATGGGGATGAACCACAGGGTCACCCGTACGGCCAGAATGAGGCCGGCCACACCCGACACGCCGAAGGCGACGAGCGCCGCCGTCTTGACCTGCCGGACGGACGCCAGCCGGCCGGCGACGAGTCGCACGGGGCCCACGCGCACCTCGTCGGTGCCTCGCTCCCCGTCGGCGTAGTCGTTGACGTAGTTGGTGCCGATCTGCAGCCCGAGGGCGACCACCAGCGCCAGCAGTGCGTTGACGGCGGAGAAGTGATGACCGGCGGTCACGCCCTCGACGCTCGGCCGGCCGTTGGTGACGCCCGTCAGGACGAACGCATGCCCGCTGGCCACATACCCCACTGCCGTTCCCACCGCCACCGGGACGACGGCCGCCGGCAAGGTCCGTGGGCGCGCGCCGGCCACCCACAGGCGCATCGGGGTCTTCATGGACGCCGTGGAAACTTGGAGAAGTCGGGGCTCCGGTGCTCGACGAAGGCGTTCCGACCCTCCTGCCCCTCCTCGGTCATGTAGAAGAGCATGGTGGCGTCACCGGCCAGCTGCTGCACGCCGGCCAGGCCGTCGTCGGCCGCGTTCATGCCCGCTTTGATCATGCGCAGGGCGATGGGCGACAGGGTCAGGATCTGCCGGCACCAGGCCACCGTCTCCCGCTCGAGATCCTCGAGGGGGACCACCGTGTTCACCAGGCCCCACTCGAGGGCCTGGGCGGCGTCGTACTGGCGGCACAAGAACCACACCTCCTTGGCCCGCTTCAACCCGATCGTCCGGGCCAGGAGCGACGACCCGTAGCCTCCGTCGAAGCTCCCGACCTTGGGGCCCGTCTGGCCGAACCGCGCGTTGTCGGCCGCGATGGACAGGTCGCAGACCAGGTGCAGGATGTGCCCGCCGCCGATGGCGTAGCCGGCGATCATGGCGATGATCGGCTTGGGGACCCGTCGCATGAGGATCTGCAGGTCGAGCACGTTGAGCCGGCCGATGCCGCGCTCGGCCACGCTGTCATCGCCGATGTAGCCGTCGTCGCCGCGGATCTTCTGGTCGCCGCCCGAGCAGAACGCATCGGGCCCCTCGCCGCAGAGGATGATCACCCCCACGTCCGGATCGTCCCGGGCCATGGTGAAGGCTTCCGTCAGCTCGAAGAGCGTCTGGGGCCGGAAGGCATTGCGGCGCTCCGGACGGCAGATGGTGAGCTTGGCGATCCCCTCCCCCACCTCGTAGCGGATGTCGGAGAACGACCCGGACCGCTCCCACGCGGGCCCCTCCAGCGGTCGGAGATCGTCGAGCGGATCATGGGGGCTTCCGGTGACCACGGTGTGCACGGCGACCTACGCTACCGGCCAGTGCCTGAACTCGTCGCACTGGACCTCCCCGGCGGAGCGGGCTTCGTCCATGCGCTCCGAGCCGTCTGGGACAGCGGCGATGCCGTGGCGCCCCTCGACCCCCGCCTGCCGCGCCGGGCGCACGAGGCCCTCCTCACCGTCCTTCGACCGTCCCGTGTCGTCGCCGCCGACGGCGAGCAGCATCATGTGGCGGGCGGGCTGCCGGTGGAGGAAGGGGACGCGCTGGTCATCGCCACGAGCGGATCCTCGGGCCGGGCCAAGGGCGTGGTGCTCACCCACGACGCCCTGGCGGCGTCCGCCCGCGCCACCTCGGCGCGCCTCGGGGTGGAGCGCGACCGCCACACCTGGCTGGCCTGCCTTCCGTTGGCCCACGTGGGCGGGCTCTCGGTGGTCACGAGGGCGATCCTGACCGGGACCCGCCTCCACGTCCTCCCCGCCTTCGACGCCGAGCGCGTCGAGGCACTCGGCCGGTCGGGGGAGGCCACGCACGTCTCCCTGGTGGCGGCCGCCCTGCGGAGAGTCGACCCCTCCAGCTTCACCCGCATCCTCCTCGGCGGCAGCCGGCCGCCCGGTGAGCTCCCCCCCAACGCGGTCGTCACCTACGGCCTGACCGAGACGGGGTCCGGCGTCATCTACGACGGGGTCCCCCTCGACGGGGTCGAGGTGGCCATCGCGCACTTCGACGGTGGTGGCGGTGCCGCTGAGGGCGCTGGTGGCGCAGTCGGAGACGGAGGTGGAGACGGAGACGGTGGCGAGATCCTCCTGCGGGCCCCGATGCTCATGCGGTGCTACCGCGACGGGACGACGGGGAGGGTGACCGGCCCCGACCGCTCGACCACGTGGTTCGCCACCGGCGACGCCGGGTTCCTCACGGCGGCCGGCGCGCTCAGCGTCACCGGCCGGATCGCCGAGATGATCAACACCGGCGGGGAGAAGGTCTGGCCGGACGAGGTCGAACGGGTCTTGGCCACCCATCGGGGGGTGACCGAGGTCGCCGTCTGGAAGCGACCGGATCCCGAGTGGGGCGAGCGGGTCGTGGCCTGGGTGGTGCCCGCCGAGCCACCTCCCGACGTAAGGGAGCTGAAGGAGCTGGTCGCCGGGGCCATCGCACCCTGGGCCGCCCCGAAGGAGATCGTCTTCACCACCGCGCTGCCCCGCACGGCGTCGGGCAAGGTCCGCCGGAGCGAGCTGCTCGAGGCGTGATCCGCCTTCCCTCAGGCGGCGGTCCCATCGGCCAGGTCCTCGAGGATGGCACGCAGGCCACGGCCCATCTCACGGGGGTTGCCGGAGAGCTCACCGAGGTCCTCACCGGCGGCGTCGAGCGCGTCGCCCGGTCGGAAGAACGACACCCGGAGCCCGCGGCCACCGGGCACGGCCATGACGACCCACGGTTCGCCCACCCGTCCGGACTCCCGTGTGGCCATCACCCCCGAGGCGACCACACTCACGCTCCACGAATGCGTCTCGGCGGCCCGGGCGATGCGAACCAGCTCGGCGGGACTGCTCACGGCTGGACGCGGACCGGGTGCATCTCCTCACCGTAGGCCGTTCTCGGGCCGTGGGGGCCCACCCCCCACCGCTGGCCGTAGCATCGGGACCCGTGAACCATCTGGCGGACGAGACGAGCCCCTACCTCCGCCAGCACGCCGACAACCCGGTCGAGTGGTATCCCTGGGGTGACGAGGCGCTGGACAGGGCGGCCAGGGAGGACAAGCCGATCTTCCTGTCCATCGGGTACGCCTCGTGCCACTGGTGCCACGTCATGGCCCACGAGAGCTTCGAGGATGACACGGTGGCGGCCGACCTCTCACGGTGGTTCATCTCGGTCAAGGTGGACCGCGAGGAGCGTCCCGACATCGATTCGCTGTACATGGCCGCAACCCAGGCCCTCACCGGGTCGGGCGGGTGGCCCATGTCCGTGTTCTGCACCCCCGACGGGAGGCCGTTCTACGCCGGCACCTACTTCCCACCCGTGGAGCGCCACGGGATGCCCTCGTTCCGCCGGGTCGTCGAGACGCTCGGCACGTCGTGGGAGCGGGAACGGGACCGGGTGCTGGCCCAGGCCGAGACCCTGGTCGACGCCGTCCGCCGGGAGGTCCGCCTCGACGAGTCGTTGGCCGAGCCACCGGCCGAGCCGAGCGTCAAGTCTCGGGATCAACTGGTTCCCTCGGCGGGACTCGACCCCGATGCACTGATCGACCAGGTCGTCGCCGGGCTGGCACCGGGGTTCGACCCCACTTGGGGAGGGTTCGGGCCCGCCCCGAAGTTCCCCCGTCCCTCCCTCGTGGAGCTGTGCCTGCGGCACCACCGCCGCACGGGATCGGAGCGCTCCCGCCAGATGGCCCTGACCACGCTCGACGCCATGGCTGCCGGGGGCATGTACGACCACCTCGTGGGGGGATTCTGCCGCTACTCGACGGACGCCCGGTGGCTCGTCCCACACTTCGAGAAGATGCTGACCGATCAGGCCCTCTTGGCCCGTGCCTACCTCCATGCGTGGCAGGAGACCGGCAACGAGGACTACCTGGGCGTCGTCACCGAGACGCTCGACTTCGTCCTGCGGGACCTCTCCACCCCTCAGGGCGCCCTCTACTCCTCCTTCGACGCTGACGCCGGCGGGGTCGAGGGGAGCCACGCCACCTTCACCCTTTCTGAGTTGCGCGCCGCGTTGCCCGCGGAGCTCGTCCAACCCGCTGCCGACTGGTACGGGATCACCGAGGAGGGCAACTGGGAGGGCCGCTCCATCCCACACCGCCCGGTCGGCGCACCGCTCCGGCGACCGCCCGAGATCGAGGAGGCCCGGTCCCTCCTGGCCGCGGTGCGGGCCGGCCGGCCGCAGCCGGCCCGTGACGAGAAGGTGCTGACCGAATGGAACGCCATGGCCGCCACCACCCTGGCCGAGGCCGCCGCGGTGACCGGTTCCGACCGCTACGGGCAGCGGGCCGAGGAGATCGGTGAGTTCATCATGTCGGCCATGTACGACGGCGGCCGGCTCATGCGCAGCTGGCAGGGTGGCCGAGCACGCCATCTGGCCGTGGCCGCCGACTACGCCTGGCTCGTCGCGGCCTGCGTGCAGCTCTCCGAACTCACCGGGCGTCGGCTGTGGCGGGAACGGGCCCACCAGGTCTCCCTCGAGCTGCTCGACCGGTTCTCCGACGAGAGGTCGGGCGGGTTCTTCACCACCGGCGACGACGCCGAAGCGCTCATCGTGCGACCGAAGGAGTACCTCGACGGGGCCCTGCCGGCCACCAACTCGATCGCCGTCCACGCGCTGCTCCGGGCCAACGCGCTCGACGACGACCGCCGTGTGCGCGACGCCGTCGAGCGTGCGGTGGACCGGACGCAGGTGCTGCTGCGCCGCCATCCGGGAGCCGTGGCGGACCTGGTGGCCGCCCTCCCGCTGCTGACCCGGCGTCAGGAGATCGTGGTCAGTGGGGACCGAGCGGACCTGCTGTCCGAGGTGCGCCGGCACTGGCTCCCCGACGCCGTCCTGGCCTGGGGCGAGCCGGATGGCTCGCCGCTCTTCGCCGGCCGTCCGGAAGGCGCGGCCTTCGTCTGCCGAGGCTTCTCGTGCGGCGCCCCGGCCAAGGACGCCCCGACCCTGGCCACGCAGCTCGAGGGTCTACCCCGATGAGCGAGGGCACCGCGGACCCCATCGCCAAGCGGCCCGCCCACACGCCCACCAATCCGGCCCGCCTCCTCCGCCGGTCGGCCCGGCGACGGGAGAAGATCCCCACGTCGGGAGGGTCGACCCTGCATCTGCTGGTCCTGTCCTCGACCACGGAGGACACCACCGTGGTCGACCTGGCCACGCGCACGGTCATGCGGGTCCGGGTGCCCTGGCCGCCGGGCTACGAGCCGGACATCACGGCGTTCGACGTGGTGGAGGTCACCCTGGCCGACGACCCCGAACGCGACGACCTGGCGCAGCCCGAGGCCACCACGGCGGCCGACCTGCCCCGTCACGTGGGAACGCTGCGAGGCCGCCAGCTCCGCAAGCTCCTCCGTCGCATGGTGGCGGGACCCGACGGCCCGTTACTCGGATTCCCAGGGCCCTCGGCCCCCTACTGGGAGTTCCGGGGATTCCGGCCCTCGGTGGCTCTCATTGAGCCGACACGCAGTCCCCAGCTGATACGCCGACGCGCCGACGGGTCCACCTGGGTGCGCTTCGGATGGGACCGCGACGACGTGTGGCTGCCGGTCGAGGATCGCCACGCCGCCCGCGCCCTCGATGCGGCCCGCCGGGAGCGCCTGAGCGGCAAGGGCCTCGCGGCGGCGCTCGGTTTCGACCCCCAGTACCTGCTGGTGACCGTCAGCCCGCCCCGGGAGGGCCACTGCTACAAGGTGTGCGCCGCCGTGCTCCCCCGCGGGTAGCGGCTCGGTTGGCTGACCGTTCGGTTCTCCCGCTGCCGAGCGGGGCCCGATCAGCGGCCGAGCTTGCCGCCGGCCAGGTCCTCGGCCATGGCCCAGCCGAAGGTGACGAGGCGATCGCCGCGCTGGGCGTCGAAGTCGCCGAAGTGGTTGTGGACACCCTCGGGGATCTTCACCTTGGGGGCGAAGAAGTCCAGCCCCCCGGCCACCGAGCCGTCGCCCCGGAGCACGAAGGTGCGGTCGTCGAGCCGGCTCTCGCAGCCGAACCGCTTGGACAGGCGCCTGGCCCACGCCCGCTCCTCGCCCGATGACTTGTGGTCGGGGAACGGCACCACATCCTGGAGTCCCGAAAAGGCCCTGAACCCCTCGGGCGAGAGCAACCGGGTCCCCAGCAGCACGTCCTCGTCGGGAAAGGCCAGGAGGGCACGCCGGTACTGGTCGGCCATGATCCCCTTCAGCGCGGCCTCGGCCCGGGCGGTCCGGTCGACCAGGGCCAGCCCCACCAGGAGCGATGGTGTGCCCCCGATCCGTTCCAGGGTGCAGAACGAGTAGCCCCGTAACTTGTTCCCCTCCCGAGCCAGCGTGATGAGCACCCAGGCTTCGCGTTCCTTGGAGAGGAACCCGATGTCGAAACCAGGAGGGCGTTCCGCACAGAGATCGGCCATTTCCACTAGCTCAGCATCGCTAAGCGCAGTGCAATCCTTGGTGCTCACTACGATCGGCATGCTCTAAGTCTACCGGCTCCGCCCAAGGCATTCCCAACCGGGCTCGACACGGCGGCCCACCTCGCCCCGCGGGGCGCCCGCTCCCCTCCCTGGTGGGGCATCCTTTACGACGCGACGGCCTCTACGACAGGACGGCACTCGGCCCGAGGAGGCGCTTGAGCTCGCCGACCAGACCGTTGCGGCAGTCCACGTTGAACTCCGGGGCCAGGCGCAGAACCTTGGCGCCGACGTGGAGGAGCACCGAGGACGGCCCCGGGTGCCCGCTCAAGATCTCCTTCAGTCCCACGACCGTCGTGTCGGTCAGCACACCGAGGGGCAGCGCGATGTGGAGGTCCTCCTCACCGCGCTCGAGCAGCGGTCGGCTCACCTCCATGCAGACGATCTTCGGCTCCTCCTCCCGCGTATCGAGCCTTCCCCGCACCACCAGGATGGCGTCGTTCTCGATCAGCGCGCCGTAGTCGGCCATGGTCTTGGGAAAGACGAAGACCTCCATGGCCGCCTGGAGGTCTTCCAGGACGAAGCGGGCCATGAGGTCGCCCTTTTTGGTGTAGGTCCGCCGGAGGTCGGTCACCACCCCTCCCACCGCCCGCACGGGCGAGCGGTCGCCCGAGGGGTCCTCCTCGCGCATGTCCGAGAGGCTGCAGTCGGTGTGGCGGGAGAGCGCCTGCTCGAACCCCATGAGGGGGTGGTCGCTGACGTAGAGCCCCAGCATCTCCTTCTCGAAAGCCAGCCGCTGCCCCTTGTCGAACTCGGAATCGGGAATGGCGATCCGGGCGGTCCCCCATCCCGGGTCCTCCTGCTCGGTCTCGAAGGCGGCGAACAGGGAGGTGATCCCGAGATCGCGTTCGCGGCGCCGTTCCAGGGTGCGATCCACCACGCCCTCCAACACCAGGCACAGTCCCTGGCGGGAGTGGCCCATGGCGTCGAAGGCACCGCCCTTGACCAGGGACTCCATGGTGCGCTTGTTGAGGACGGCGGGATCGACGCGCTCGCAGAAGTCGAAGATGTCGGCAAACGAACCGTTGGCGTTGCGCTCGGAGACGATCCGCTCCACCAGGCTCTCGCCGACGTTGCGCACCGCCGCCAGGCCGAAGAGGATGGCGTTCCCGACCCGCTCCCCCGACAGGTCGGGGGCGAACTCCGACACGGAGCGGTTGACATCGGGCGGGAGGACGGCGATGCCCCGGTTGCGACATTCGGCCAGGTAGACCGCCGTCTTGTCCTTGTTGTCCTTGACCGAGGTGAGCAGGGCCGCCATGTACTCGACGGGGTGGTGGGCCTTGAGCCAGGCGGTCTGGTAGGCGACCAGGCCGTACCCGTAGGAGTGGGACTTGTTGAAGGCGTAGTCGGCGAAGGGCTCGATGATGTCGAAGAGCGCCGTTCCGAGCTTCTCGTCGTAGCCCTGGGTGACACACCCGGCGACGAACTTCTCACGCTCCGCGGCCAGTAGCGCCCGGATCTTCTTGCCGCACGCCTTGCGCAGGTTGTCCGCTTCCTCCAGCGAGTAGCCGGCGAACTTCTGGGCGACCCGCATGACCGACTCCTGGTAGATCATCAGACCCTGCGTGTCGGCCAGGATGGGCTCCAGGTCGGGATGCGCATAGGTGATCGGCTTGCGGCCGTTCTTGCGGTCGGCGTAGTCGTTGTGCATGTTGGCCGCCATGGGACCGGGTCGATACAGCGCCACCAGGGCCGCCACATCGTCGAACGACGTCGGCGCGAGCGACCGCATGAGCGCCCGCATCGGCGCCCCCTCCAGCTGGAACACCCCGACGGAGTCGCCGCGGCGGAGCATCTCGAGCGTCACCTCGTCGGCCAGGTCGACGTTGTCGATGTCCGGCCGGGCGGCGCCGGCCGCTTCGATCAGGTCCAAGGTGCGCTCGATCACCGAGAGGTTGCGCAGCCCGAGGAAGTCCATCTTGAGCAGCCCGAGGTCCTCCACCCCGTGCATCTCGTACTGGGTGACGATGGGGGCGTCCTCGGGGGCGCCCCCGGCATCGGGCTTACGCTGGATGGGCAGGTACTCGGTCAGCGGATCGCGCGAGATGACCACCGCCGCGGCGTGGATCCCGTCCTGGCGCCGCAGCCCCTCGAGGCCCAACGCCACGTCGATCACCTCTTTGGCGTCGGGGTCCGACTCGTGCATGCTGCGCAGATCCGCGGCCGCCGCGTACCCCTCGTCGTGCCCCTCGGTCTTGGTCAGGCAGGCGTGCAGCGGCGTGTCACGGCCCATCACGAGCGGCGGCATGGCCTTGGCGATCCGGTCTCCGACGATGTAGGGCTTGCCCAGCACCCGGGCCGCATCGCGCACGGCCGCCCGCGCCTTGATCGTCGAGAAGGTGATGACCTGCGCCACCCGGTCGCTGCCGTACTTCTCGGCGGCGTAGCGCATGACGTCGCTGCGGTAGCGCTCGTCGAAGTCCATGTCGATGTCGGGCATCTGCTTGCGACCGGGATTGAGGAACCGCTCGAAGAGCAGGTCGTAGCGGATGGGGTCCAGATCGACGATGCGCAGGCAGTAGGCCACGCAGCAGCCGGCCGCCGACCCGCGGCCCGGGCCCACCCGGATGCCCGACTCACGGGCGAAACGGATCAGGTCCCATACGACGAGGAAGTATGCGGCGAAGCCCATGTTCCCGATGACGCCCAGCTCGTAGTCCAACCGTTCGACCACGTTGGCCGGCACCGCACTGCCGTAGCGCTGTCGGGCACCCTCCATGGTCAGGTCCCGCAGGTAGGCCAGGGCGCGATCCTCGTAGGCCTCCCCGGCGAACTGCGGCGGGACCGGGAACTCGGGCAGGCTCGGCTTGCCCAGTTCCAGCTGGACGTCGGCCCGCTCGGCGATCAGGAGCGTGTTGTCACACGCCTCGGGCACCTCGGAGAAGAGGTGGCGCATCTCGCGCGCCGACTTGAGGTAATGCTCGGTCCCCTCGAACTTGAAGCGATTGGTGTCGGACAGCAGCGCGCCGGTCTGGACGCAGAGCAACGCGTCATGGGCCACCGCGTCCTCGCGGTGCGTGTAGTGGCTGTCGTTGGTGGCCAGCAGCGGTGCGCCCAGCCGGCGAGCGATCTCTATCAGTTGCGGGTTGGTGCGGTGCTGGTCGGCGATGCCGTGGTCCTGCAGCTCGACGAAGAGGCTCTCCTTGCCGAAGATGTCCTGCAGCCGGGCGGCCCGGCGCTCGGCCTCTTGCACGTTGCCGGCCAAGAGGGCCTGGAGCACCACCCCGCCCAGGCATCCGGTGGTGGCGATGAGCCCGTCGTGATAGCGCTCGAGCAGTTCCCAGTCGAGCCGGGGCTTGTAGTAGTACCCCTCGAGGTAGGCGGCCGACGAGAGCTTCAAGAGGTTGCGATAGCCCTCGATGGTCTCGGAGAGCAGTGTGAGGTGGTAGTAGAGCTTCTGCCCGCCCTCGACGTCTCCCCCCGTGTCGTCCACCTTGCCACGCCGCACCGGGCGCTCGTGGCGGGAGTCGGCCGCCATGTAGGCCTCGGTCCCGATGATCGGCGTGATGCCCTGGGCGCGACAGGCCTTGTAGAAGTCGAGGACCCCGTACATGTTGCCGTGATCGGTGATGCCGAGGGCCGGCTGCCCGTCGGCCGCGGCTGCGGCCACGAGCTCGCCGATACGGGCTGCCCCGTCGAGCATGGAGAACTCGGTGTGGGTGTGCAGATGCGTAAACGACCGCTCCGACACCGGCCTCCTTTCAACGGTTGAACTTACAACTCTGTCATTTCGATCTCGGACTCCGGACCTTACCCCGTGGCGCGGGCGCGGATCACGACCGTCTTGGCGACCTTGTCGTGGAGGGTCTGGTTCCGGGCGTCCCACAGCGGCCAGAGCATGTCGAGCAGCCAGGGAAGCCCGAGAACGATGCTGACGACGCCGATCAGGCGCAGGATCTGCTCCATCAGGGACCTTCCGAAGGCGGCGCCGTACCCCACCACGTCGCGGGTGCCGTCCCGCACGGCGCGCACCCCGACAGCCATCATCCCCACCGTCTGGCCCCGCGGGCCACCGACCAGGACGGTGGCGTACACCAGGAAGAGGACTCCGGTCAGCAGGAACGACAGCAACGAGATGGATCGCCGCGTCGTCCCGTGCCGGCGCGTCGCCAGGTGAAGTTCCAGCACGTGGGCGTGCCTGAACAGCAGGGCCAGCACGACAAGGACCGGGATGAAGATGACCAGGTCGATCACATAACCGCCGAGACGGGTCCCCCACGGCGCGTAGGGGGCGTCCTGGGCGCCGTAGGGTGCCCCCGCGTACGACTCACCGGGACCGGTCGGGTAGGAAGGCAGCGCCGCCGGGGGCAGGGGTGGTGGGGCCGGGGGCGGCGGAGCTGAGGGTGGTGGAGCCGAGGGCGGAGCTGGCGGCGGAGCCGGGGGCGATCCGGCAGGCGCCGGAGCGTTGCCGGGGAACGAAGGCGGCCCTCCACCCGATGATCCGGTGGATTCGTCAGACACCGATGGAATCTCCTTGTCTCCCGGCCGACATCATCTCAGAGATACGCCCCCGGGCGTGTCCCCGAACTCTCACCCGCTTGCGGCAGCTCCCGCCGGCGGATCTCCTCGAGTTGGCTCCGCGCCGCCATCTGCTGGGACATGAGGGTCGCCTGGATGCCGTGGAACAGACCCTCGAGCCAGCCCACCAGCTGGGCCTGGGCGATGCGCAGCTCCGACTCGCTCGGGGCTTCGTCATCGAAGGGCAGCGCCATGCGATCCAGCTCGGCCACCAGATCGGGCGAAAGTCCCTCGGAGAGGTCGTGGATCGACTGCTCGTAGATCTCCCGCAGGCGGGTCCGGCTCTTCTCGTCCAACGGCGCCTGGCGCACCTCGTCCAGCAAGGTCTTGACCATGGAGCCGATGCGCAAGACCTTTGCCGGTTCGGAGACGGACTCCCTGGGGGGGGCGCCTTCGACGGGAGTCACGCCTCCGCCGTCGGCCTCGGAGCTGTGCGGCGCACCCAGCACTTCATCAGGTGCGATCGGTATCGACTCGTCAGACATCCCCCGATACTGCCACCGGTACGGCCCGCGTCAGTGGGAGGGCCAGCTGAGCAGGGGGACCAGCATCTCGTCGGGGGTGAGCGAGCCATGGCGGGCCATCAAGCGGAGCTCGCCGGTGTCGGCCGGGTCGAGGAAGGCCGTGGCCGTGAACGGCACCACCACCACGTCCCCCAGTCGGGAGGAGACGGTGGCCGAAGGGACGCCTCCGAGCCAGCCCTCCTCGATGATCTGCTCCTTGGTCCGTACCCAGGCCACGTCGCCGAAGGCGTCCTGCGCCGCATCGGCCACGGCCGCGCGGGCACCCGGCCGCGTGTGGAGCCAGCGGAACCGTCCCTCCCCCGAGATCAGCGCCACGCCGTCCATCACGTCGCCCCCCATCACTTCGACGTCGCCGACATCGACCTGGCCGTGGTCGGCCGTCACCACCAGGACGGCCCCCGGCGGCAGCACGCTGAGCACGTCGCCCACCATCCGGTCCACATAGCGCACCTCATCGTCGTAGTGCTCGCCCAGCCCCCGGGCGTGGGCCACCTTGTCGATCCCCTCGTAGTAGGCGTAGACGAACCGCTCTCCGGAGTTCACCAGGGCGCGGACCGCGGTGACCAGCCCGGCCGGGGTGGACCAGGCGTGCAGGTCGGAGTCGCCCAGGTGGGCGGCCGAGAACCCGGTGGCCCCGTAGTCGTAGCGGGTGACCACGGTCACGGGGCCGGGTGACCCGGGGAACAGCGGGCAGGGTTGGAAGACGGCGGCGGGGACGCGCATCCGCGCGTCCACCCCGTCCACCGTCCACAACAGGACGTTCAGGATGTCGCCGTCGTACGCCACGCGATAGCCCACGACCCCGTGCTGCGCCGGTGCCCGCCCCGTCACCAGCGATGTCAGCGCGCTCGCCGTGGTGCTCGGAGCCACCGAGGTGATCGTCCCCCCGACGCCCGACGCCAAGGTCGGCGCCAGCGCCTCGCGGGCCCGGAGCTGCTCAGAGCCCAAGCCGTCCAGGACAAGGAGCACCACCTGCGATGCCTCGGCCAGCGGCGCCGGCATCCACGACGGCAGCGGCTCCGACCCGTAGAGGTGGCCGAGAAGTCCGGGCACCACGCCGGTCAGGCAGGGGCCTCCGAAGGAGGGAAGCAGCGGTCGGGCGACCTCGAGAACGCTCACACACGCCACACTACGACCAAGAAACCCCCGCCCCTGATCGTGCGGCCGGTAGCATCGAGATGTGAGAGTCTCGACCCGTGGTGACTACGCCAGCAGGGCGCTGTTGTCCCTGGCCCTCCATGGCGCCGAGACGCCCACCTCGGTGCGCGACATCGCAGAGCGGACGGCCCTCCCCCAGCCCTACCTCGAGCAGATCCTGCTCGCCCTGAAGGGCGCGGGGCTGGTGCGCTCGAAACGGGGGGTGGGGGGTGGCTACGTCCTGGCCCGGAGCCCCGAGGAGATAAGCCTGGCCCAGATCGTGTCGGCCGTCGACGGTCCCATCGCCGCCGGCGACTTCGGCGAGCCCCATGCCGACGGGGCCTGCGACCACGAGGGCCAGTGCGTCCTCCTGGCGGTGTGGGCCGACGTGGGTGAGACCATCCGCACCCACCTGCAGTCCTTCAGCCTGGCGGACATGGTCGCCCGCGCCCAGGGCAGCGTGGCCACTCGCGCCTGAACGACGGCTCAGCGCAGTCCCCACGGTCCGACGTTCCACTGGACCACGACCGTGTCCTTGCGCTCCCACCCCAGGACGCCCGCCGATCCCGTGGCCAGCACGAACATGCGCCCTCCGGCCGGGGGCAGCCCCAGCCATCGGGCCGCCAGCACCCGCAGGACGTGGCCGTGTGCCACACAGAGCGTGTCTCCTGGGGCCCGCCGGGCCCTCTCGATCACCCGGTCCACCCGGCGGCCCACGTCGGCCGCCCTCTCGCCGCCGACCACACCGTCCGCCCACAGCTTCCACCCGGGACGCTCGGCCGCGATCTCGGCCGAGGTTCGCCCCTCGTAGTCGCCGTAGTCCCATTCCATGAGATCCGGCTCGGGCTCCCCGTCGAAACCCGCCAGCGCACAGGTGTCCGCTGCCCGCCGCAACGGACTGGTCAGCACCTGGGCGAACGTCATCCCGCGCAGGAGCTCGCCGGCCGCTCTCGCCTGCTCGCGGCCCAGGTCGGTCAGCGGGACGTCCGTCCGGCCCGTGTGCCTGCCGTCGAGCGACCATTCGGTGGCGCCGTGCCTGAGCACCACGATCCGAGAGGTCATGCGTGGAAGGACACCACGGGCAGGCCCGACCCGCAACTCGGGGTCCGAACACCCCCATGGAATGCTCGGGCAACCACCGGTGTTGTACCCCGCAGATTGATAGCGGGCTGCCCCGGGTACGAAGAGGAATGAGAGAGCACAGATCGTCGGGAGAGAAGTGATGAAGAGCGCGGTGAGTACATCCGACACCCTTGGACTGATGTTGCGGGACCTGGACCAGTTCCCCATGCCCGACCACGAGCAGCAGGTGGAGCTGGCCAAGCGGGTCGCCGCGGGTGACGCGCTGGCCCGCAAGCAGATGGTGGCGGCCAACCTGAGGTTGGTGGTGCACTGGGCCCGGCGGTATCAGGACAGGGGGGTCGATATGGCCGACCTCGTCCAAGAAGGGACGTTCGGGCTGATGCGGGCGGTCGACAAGTTCGACTGGGAGCGGGGATTCCGGTTCTCGACCTACGCGACGTGGTGGATACGCCAGGCGCTGCAGCGGGCCGTGCAGCAACACGGACGCACCATCCGCGTCCCTCTCGAGGTGGGTGAGCAGATCCAGCGGCTGGAGCTGACCAAGTCCCAGCTGGCCACCACGCTGGGGCGCACTCCGACGCAGGCCGAGCTGGACGAGGCCACCGACATGACGGCCGACGAGCGCTACGCCCTTGAGGACGTGGCCCGCGTGACGGCGTCGCTCGACCAGCCCGCCGCGTCCGAATCCGCCACCACGCTGGGTGAGCTGGTGGCCCCGGACGACTCCGACTTCGTGGCCGACGTGGAGCAGGCGATGGTCTACGACCGGGTACGCGACGCGGTCGAAAAGCTCCCCGATCTCCAGCGGGACGTCCTGCGGCTGCGATTCGGCTTCGGAGGCGACCTACCGGCCTCACTGCAGTCCACGGCCGAGCGGCTCGGGGTCGGCGTCCGCCGGGTCCGCCGGGCCGAGGAGGAGGCCCTCGCCGCCCTCTCCTTCGACATCGACGTTCTCGGCGTCCACGAGGCGGCCTAGGTACGACTCGAGATCGGCGGCCAGCGGGGCGGAGAACTCCACACGCTCGCCGCTGGCCGGATGGCGGAAGGCCAGCCGGAAGGCGTGGAGGAAGAACCGGCCCGGTCCCAACTGGCGGTCGGCCACCCCGTAGCGGGCGTCGCCGACCACAGGGTGACCGATGGCAGCCATGTGGACGCGGATCTGATGGGTCCTCCCGCTCTGCAGGCTCAGTTCGACGAGAGTCGTCTCGCCATGCCGTTCCAGCACCGTGTACGCGGTCCGGGCCGAGCGGCCGCTGGCCGAGATGGCCATCTTGGTCGGTGTACGGCTCGATCGTCCGATAGGTGCGTCGATCTCGCCCCGGACGTCGGCCACCACCCCTTTGACCAGGGCGAGGTAGCGACGTTCCATGGTGCGCTCGGCCAATTGGGCCACCAGGGCGTGGAAGGCGGGCTCCGTCCTGGCCACCACCAGCAGCCCCGACGTGCCCTTGTCGAGCCGGTGGACGATGCCCGGCCGATCCGCCGGGCAGGCTCCGGACGCCACCAACCCCGCCAGGTCTGGGAAGCGCCACAGCAGCCCACCGACCAACGTCCCTCGCCGGTGCCCGGCGCCCGGGTGCACCACCAGGCCCGCCGGCTTGTCCACCACGACCACCTCGGAGTCGGCATGGACAACCCCGAACTCGACTCCGGCTTCCGCCTCGACGCCTTCCGTCCGGGCCTCGGGCAGGCGTATGGTCAGTCTGGCGCCCTCCCGCAGCGTGTGGCGCCCCGCGCTCACCACCACCCCATCGACCGATACGCCTCCCGCGGCGACGAGCTCGGCGGCGGCCATCCGGGAGACGTTGGCCAACATGGCCACCGCCCGATCGACCCGGACACCGGCGAGCAACGACGGCACCTCGACCTCGAGCGCCCCGGCTGCGCTCACGCCCGTGCTCCCGTCGGACGGCCGACGAGCACCGGCACGGCCAGGACGACCACCCCCACGGTGATGCACGCGTCGGCCACGTTGAAGGTGGGCCAGTGGCTCAGGGTGAAGTAGTCGGCCACGAGCCCGTGGTGCCCGCTCACCACCCGCTCGCTCAGGTTTCCCAGGCCCCCGCCGAGCACCAGTCCGGCGCCGATGGCCTGCGCGGTCGTGTGCACCCGCCCGACCAGGACGATCAGGATCGCCACCCCGACCCCGAGCAGGACCGTGACCAGGGTGGCCCGGCCGGTGAACACGCTGAAGGCCAGCCCCGAGTTGAACTGCAGGGCCAGGCCGAACGGCCCCCACAGATGGACAACCCGGTGGAGATGGTCCTCGACCACCGTCGTGGTGATGCGGTCCGCCACCACGACGACGATGGCCAGCGTGTAGGCCACCACCCGCGCCCGGGCGTTCGCGCCCCGTCTCAGCGGCGCGACAGCCCCCCGCTCTTGCAGGCCACACAGAGCCTGGCGTAGGGAAGCGCCCGCAGACGCGGTTTGGGAATCGGTTGAAAGCAGCGCTCGCAGTAGCCGTAGGTCCTGTCGGCGACCCGCAGCGTCGCATAGTCGATCTCCTCGACGGCGAGCGCCGCCTGACCCGACAGGGCCAAGTTCCGCTCCCGGTCGACCGTCACGGTGCCACCCTCGCCGGACTCCTCGTCGAACTGCACGTCACCCGGCTCCCGTTCGAGGGCCAGCGAGTCCGCCTCGGCCCGTAGCGACGTGGCCTGCTCCTGGTAGATCGCCCGCTCCTCGAGCAGCAGCTCCTCAATCTCCTCGAGGAACTTGAGGTCCTTGGCGTAGGGTCCCGTCTTGGGCCTGACCGGCGTCGGGGGCTTGGGCTTGGGCGTGAAGGTGGTCCGCACCGGCGCGGGCGCCACATCGGTCGCCTCCGGCTCGCCCGCCACGGTCGCCGGTGTCTCTGGTTTCTTGGTCTCCGCGACGTCCTTGCCCGCCGGCGCCGTCTTGCCCGCCGGCGCCGTCTTCTTGGTCGGTGGGGCGGTCTTCTTAGATGCCGGTGCGGTCTTCTTGGCCGCTACGGCCGCGTTCTTTACGATGGTCGTCTCCTTCTTTGCGACGGCCACACCCTTGGTGGCCGGTGCTTTCTTCGCGGCCGGTGTACCCGCAGCCTTCTTCGTCGCGGATGTGGCCTGCTTTTCCGCCGGAGCGGCTTTCTTGGGCACGCTCTTCTTTGTCGCCACCGTCTCCTTGGCAGACGATGATCGCGAAACAGGCACCTTCGTTTTTCCCGCGGTGACCTTGCTCGCTGGGCTCATCTGTCCTCCTTCCCGACCTTGGAGGTGGTCGGCCCCCCGACGACAGTCACATCCGGGGAGCGGGTGACCATAGCGGACGCCGGCCCAGGGGGCAATAGCGCCGCGCGTCGGGTCAGGCGGGGTGGGGCGCCTCCGCATCGGCGCTGTCCGTCACCGCGTGAAGATTCAGTGTCGGTTGGCCGTTGTCATCCGCCGACGCGCCGGACGGCGCCGGGCTGGCGGCCACCGGGGCGGGAGGTTCGGCCGCCGGGGCCGGTCTCGACTCGGGGCTGGCCGCGGACGACCCGCCGATGAGCGAGTTGGCCGGCTGCACGTTCTCATCGACCCATCTGAGAATCTCGGAGAGCGCGTCGCGAAGACGGGTGCGCTCGGACTCGAGGTGGCGGGCCATGCTCTCCACGTCGGCGGCCAGCTCGGTGCGCGTGGCCTCCAGCCGTGCCACGTCCTCGCGCACCTTGCGCTGCGACTCGCTCTGCAGCTTCAAGGCGGCATCTTCCGCCGCCGCCACTGCGGCGCGCGCCGTCTCCTCGGCCCGGGCCAATGTTGCGGCCGCTTCGGCCTCGCTCTCCCGCTTGACCTGATCGACGAATTTCTGCGCCAATATGAGCGTCCGCTGCAAGGTCTCGTCGGAGGGCCCGACGTCGGCCGGCGCGGTGGCCACGACCGCCGCCGCCGGCTCCTCGACCGGAAGGGTGCGCTTCTCCTTCTCCAACTGGGCGATGCGATCGCCGGCCTGACGAAGGCGCTCATTGAGCTGACGGAGGTTCTCCTGGAGCGCTTCCGCCTCCTGGGCGGCCTTGTCGAGGTACTCGTCGACCTCGTCGACGTTGTACCCCTTGAGACCGAGTCGGAACTCGACGGTGCGGAGGGTGTCGAGTATGGAAGAGGCTGAGGTTGAGCTGTCCATAAGGGACGAGTCTACCCCCCTACCCCTGGTCCAGTACTAGTACCACCTTTCAGCGCTCGAGAATCGGGATCAGTATGAACTGGGCCACCAGAATGACCACCAGAAACGATATGTCGAGCCCGCCCATGGGCTTGATGATCCGGCGCACCGGCCGCAACACGGGTTCCGTGGCTCGGTAGAGGAAGAGCTGCACGCGGGCCAAGGTGGTGCCCGGCTGTATCCGGAACCAACTCAAGAGGGCCATCGGGAGCATGATGAGCCAGATGTAGGCTTCGATCAGCCAGGCGAGGAAATGGAGGGGATGCACTGCAGGCTGAGAATAGCCTGTTCAATCCCTTCCGAAGCCGCGCTCCACCAGGCGTTGCCGCTCCTCGTCGGACACCTTCACGTTGGTCGGTGCGAGAAGGAAGACCTGGTCGGCGACCTTTTCCATCTCGCCGCTGAGGGCATAGGTCACCCCGCTGCAGAAGTCGATCATGCGGCGCTGCAGGTCGCGGTCGGCCACCTGCAGGTTGACGATCACGGGTCGATTGTCCTTGAGCCGGTCGGCGATCTCCTTGGCGTCACCGAAACGCGACGGTGCCACCACGTGCACGCGGGCTGAGGTGCCCGGGAGCCCCGTCTCGACCGGCACGGGTCGGATCCCCGACGTCCGGGGAACCGGACTGGGCTGTTGTGTGCGCGTCGGGCTCGGGACGGCCGACTCGCGTGGCACCATGGTCCGGATCCGGGTGGTCCCTCCGCCGTACTCCTCCGGTTGGTCCTGCTCCTGGGGGCGGACGTCGCTACGCGGGGCGGTGAACGCCCGGGGGCGCGGTCTTCGAGGTCGTCGTACTCGTCGTACTCGTCGTCGAGTAGGCCGAGGTAGACCATTGTTTTCTTCATGAACGAGGGTGACATACCTTCTCCTGTCCAGGCACAGCGTAGTGCGTGCTCGTCGGTGCGTTCGGGACAACTACACGGCGTGACTCCCCCGTCGATCGCCGAACAGGGCGCGGCCCACCCGCACCATCGTGGCGCCGGCGGCCACCGCCGCTTCGAGATCGTCACTCATCCCCATCGAACGCTCCGGCAGGCCGAGGTCATCCGCCAGCGTCGCCACCAACCGGAAGGCCGACGCCGCCTCGAGCTCGCCGCGTGGAGCCACCGTCATGAGCCCCTCCACCCGCAAGGCCAGCGTCGAGAGCGCGCCCGCCAGCGTCGCCACCTCTCCGGGACGACAACCGTTGCGTCCAGGCTGACCGCTGCTGTCGACCTGGACCAGCACGCGGGCGCCGGGCGCGTAGTGGGCGATGCGCTCTCCCTCGGCCAGCCGCGCCACCCCCTGCCACACGTCGACCAGGGGAGCCAGTTCCCGCACCTTGTTGCGCTGCACGGTGCCGAGGAAGTGCCAGGACGTGCCGGCGGGCCCCGGAGCCTTGGCCCGCAACTCCGACGCGTAGTTCTCGCCCAATTCCGTCAGCCCGGCGGCGCGCGCCGCGGCCACCGCGTCCGGACCGAACCCCTTGGTGACGCCGATCACCCGGACCGCGCCCGGGTCACCGCCCGCCTCGCTGATGCGCCGGCGCACGATCGCCAGCCGCTCGGCGACGTCGGCGCTAACGGAGGAAGGAGGGCACGTCGAAATCGTCGTCACCCAGGTCGAACTCGTCGTCCGTTCTCGTCGTTTCGGCAAAGATGTCCACCGTCTCGGGCGGCCCCGAGAAGAGCGACGACGGGCCCCGGTCGGCGACGGCGGGTCGGCCGCCCTCCTCCCATCGCTCGAATCCGGCGGCGATGACGGTCACCCGCACCTCGTCGCCCATGTTGTCGTCGATCACGGCTCCGAAGATGATGTTGGCGTCGGGGTGGGCGACCCCGTGAATGATCTCGGCCGCCTCGTTCACCTCGAAGAGCCCGAGGTCCGACCCCCCCGCGATGTTCAGAAGGATCCCCCGGGCACCTTCGATGGATGCCTCGAGGAGCGGACTGGTGATGGCGGCGCGGGCCGCGTTGGCGGCCCTCCCCTCGCCGATGGAGGCGCCGATCCCCATGATCGCCGTCCCGGCGTTGGTCATCACCATCTTCACGTCGGCGAAGTCGGTGTTGATCAGTCCGGGCACCGTGATCAGGTCGGTGATGCCACGCACACCTTGGAGCAGCACCTCGTCCGCCATCTTGAAGGCGTTGACCATGCTGGTCTTGTCGTTCGAGACGCTGAGCAACCGGTCGTTGGGAATGACGATGAGGGTGTCGACCTTCTCCTTGAGGATCTGTATGCCCTTCTCGGCCTGCATGGCCCGGCGCCGTCCCTCGAACGTGAAGGGGCGGGTGACCACGCCGATGGTCAACGCCCCCAGCCCCTTGGCCACCTCGGCCACAACGGGCGCGGCTCCCGTTCCGGTGCCCCCGCCCTTGCCGGCGGTGATGAACACCATGTCCGAGCCGGCCAACGCCTCCTCGATATCGGCCCGGTGCTCTTCGGCCGCCTGCCGGCCGACCTCGGGATCGCTGCCCGCCCCCAGCCCCCTCGTCAGCTGCCGGCCGATGTCCAACTTCAGGTCGGCGTCGCTCATGAGGAGCGCCTGGGCATCGGTGTTGGCGGCGATGAATTCGACGTTACGCAGTCCCGAGTCGATCATCCGGTTGACGGCGTTCACGCCACCGCCACCGATCCCGACCACCTTTATGACGGCCAGGTAGTTTCCTTGGGACGGAACGGTCGTCATGAACTCCCTCGTATTCGGGTCGATCGCCGACCAATTGCCATTCGCGTACACCCACCATCGCTCACGTACGCCGCTCCTACCTCGGATCCCTCATCCTCTTGGGAAGGTTGACGTTCACAGAGCGGCAACGTAACCCACCATACGGGGGGTGTTCCTGGCGGTCAAGCATGCCCAATCACCCTTCCATCACGCTTGGCGCTTCAGGGACGCTCACGTCGACGATGTCGCCGACGTGGAGGGTTGCGCCGGCCAGGATCGCACTCACGTCCTCATACTTGGCCGGGAGCTGGCTCGCCGAGCCGATGTCGACGACAATGGGGGTCGTCATCTCCAGCTGCACCCACCCCCCCGGCTCGATGCGCACCTCGGTGACCTGGGCACGGAACGAGGGGGGAAGGGTGGAGGCGATGCGGAGCCCGACCAGATCGGAGGCCCCCAGCATGCTCCCGGGAGGTCCGGGCGGCTGCGGCCCCACCACCACGACCAGCCCGACGGGTTGGGTGGCGACGTCGCTGAGCACTCGCCCTCCGGGGCTCAGCTCGGCCCACTGGCCCCCGGAGGCGCTCATGACGACCTGGGCCACCCGATCGTGGACCACAATGCGCACACTGTCCGGCCAGTGCACGGCCACCGAGGCCGACCGGACCCACGGCAGCCGCTCGATACCGAGCGCGGCGGCGCCGGAGTTCACGTCCATCAGGGGAGGATGGCCGGCCAAACCGGCCGCGGCGAGGACCTGCGCCGCGGTCTCGTGCGTGGCTCCCACCACGGTCACCGCCCGCGCCGCGAACAGCGGGGAGTGGAGGACCGCCCACCCGGCCGTGAGCGCCGCCACGGCGGTCAGGAGGATGGCCCCCAGTCGTTGCCGGCGGCGTTCTTGCTGCTGAGCGACCTCGGTCCGGCGAGCCGAGATGCGGGGGTCGATGTCGGACGGGAGCTCGATCTCGAAGGGAGGGTCAGTGTCGGACGAAGGGTCGATCTCGGTCGGAGCGTCAGTCTCGGTCGGAGCGTCAGTCTCGGTCGGAGCTCAGTCTCGGTCGGGTCGTCGGACCGGAGTCGGTCGGAGCGTCAGTCTCGGTCGGAGCGTCAGTCTCGGTCGGAGCGTCAGTCTCGGTCGGGGCGTCAGCCTCGGACGGAGAGTCGGTCTCGGACCGAGAGTCGGTCTCGGACGCGGGCTCCACCTCGGTCGGGGCGTCAGCCTCGCTCGACGGTTCCCTCTGGGACCGGGGGTCGCGGGGCTCGCCCGTGGCCGGGTCGGTCGTTCTGTCGGTGTCGGTGTCGGTGTCGGTGTCGGTGTCGGTGTCGGTGTCGGTGGAGCTCATCTGCCGTCCGCCGCTCGGTCACCCATGTCGCCAGTCTTCCCTTCGTCGAAGCCCAAGAGGCGGACCTCGGCCGAGAGCAGAACGCCGCTGTGCTCGAGCACCTGCGCCCGCACGTGCTCCATGAGGGCCCGCACGTCGTCCGCCCTGCCTCTTCTGTCCGCCTGGATGAAGTTGGCATGCTTCGCCGACACCTGGGCCGTGCCGAGCCGTGCGCCCTTGAGGCCCGCCTCTTCGATCAGCCTTCCCGCCGGGGCGTCGGGCGGATTGGTGAAGACCGAACCGGCATTCGAGCCACCCGGTTGATGGACCCGCCTCCAACGGACGATGGACGCCAGCTCGGCCTGTTCCACCTCCCGATCCCCCGGGGTGACCTCGAGCTCGGCCTCCACCACCGCCTCCCCGGCCCCGATGGACGACGAGCGGTACCCGAAGCACAGTCGCGCCGCGTCGTCGGTGCCGCCCTCCCCGCCTTCGAGGTCGACCCAGGAGTAGCGGAGCAGACAGCCCGCCATGTCCGACCCGTGCCCCCCGGCGTTCATGCGCACCGCTCCCCCGACCGAGCCCGGCACCCCTACGGCCCACGTGAGCCCGGCCCACCCGGCGTCGGCCGCCTGGCGCGCCACCACGGGAAGCGGCGTGGCGGCACCGGTGCGCAGCACGAAGGGCGGGGGGCCCGTCGGGTCGGGGGACGGGAGCGTCACCCAGTTGAACCCGTTGCCGAGCCGGACCACCACCCCGTCGAACCCGGCGTCGGCCACCAGAAGGTTCGAGCCTCGACCCAGGACGCAGACCGGCAGCTCGCTCCCGGCCAGCGCGAGACGGAGGGCAGCCAGGTCGTCGGGTCCGTCCACCTCCACCATGAGCGCGGCCGGTCCCCCCACTCCGTAGGTGGTGAGGGGACCGAGGGGATGGTCCCGGAGCGCCCGCGGTCCGAGCGCGTCGGCCAGTGCCTCCAGGCGGGCACGCCTCGTGGCCGACATCACCACCGTGGCGACTCGAGCAACTCGTCGGGCAGAGCCGTCAGATCCCCCGCACCCAGGGTGAGGCACAGATCCCCGGGGCGGAGCATGGACGAGACGACCCGGCGAAGATCGTCCCAACTCGGTGCGTAGGTCACGGGGAGCCTCTGATCCTGCGAGCGCACGGCATCGGCGATGAGGCGCCCCGAGATGCCCGGCACCGGCACCTCGCCCGCACCGTAGACGTCGGTCACCACGAGGGCGTCGGCGTCTTCGAACGCGGTGCCGAACTGGTCCGCCAACTCCGCCGTGCGCGAGTAGCGGTGGGGCTGGAAGACCGCCACCACGCGGGACCACCCGCCGCCCCGGGCCGTGGCGAGGGCCGCCCGGACGGCGAAGGGCAGATGGGCGTAGTCATCGACGAAGGTGACGCCGTTGGCCTCGCCGCGGAACTCGAACCGCCGGGTCACACCGACGAAGCGAGCCAGCGCAGCCGCGGCCGGCTCGAACGGCACGCCGATCTGCAGCGCCGTCACCACGGCCAGGGCGGCGTTGCGGGCGTTGTGCAGACCGGGAACCCCGAGGGTGAGTTGGCCCAACCGGCCTTCGGGTCCGTGGAGCGCAAACGACGCCGAGCTCCTCCTCAGGTCCACGTCGGTGATGGTGAACATGGCGTCGGCGGCCGTGCCGACGCTGCGGGACCCGTGGGCCCGTCCGATGGCGGCGGCCACGGTATCGTCGGCCGAGACCACAGACCCCTCGAGCGCTTGGGCGAGGAAGTCGTCGAATGCGGCCTGCAGGCGTCCGAACGTCCCGTAGTGGTCCAGGTGGTCCGGCTGGACATTGGTGAGGACCGCCCAGTCGGGCCGCAGTTCCTGGAAGGTTCCGAAACTCTCGTCGGCTTCCACCACCAGCCACTGGCCCGTGTCCCATACGGCGTTGGTGCCGACCTCGTTCACATCGGCGCCGATGAGGAACGAGGGCCGCACCCCCGCCTCTATCAAGATGAGGGACAGCATCGACGCACAGGTGGTCTTGCCCTTCGTGCCGGCCACGGCCAGGCAGCGGCGGGTGGCGCAGATGGCGGCGAGCATGCCCGATCGGGGAACGACGCCGGCGCCAGCCTCGGCCGCGGCGACGATCTCGGGGTTGGTCGGCGGCACGGCGGGAGAGAAGGTGACCGAGTCGACCCGTCCGACGTTCTCGGCGCGATGACCGACGGCGACGGTGATCCCCTGGGAGCGCAGGCGGGCGGCGACCGGCGACTCCTTGAGGTCCGATCCCGACACGGTGTGACCCATGGCCCGGAGGACGAGGGCGATCGCACTCATCCCGGCGCCCCCGATGCCGACGATGTGGATGTGCTGGGGCGTCCGCAGATCCACCGGTCCGGCCCGATCAGCGGGCATGTGCGTCGACCAGTTCGGCCACGTTGGACGCTGCGTCGGGATGTCCGAGCCTCCGCGCCGCCGCCCCCATGGTGGCCAGACGGGCGGGGTCGGACAGCAGGGGCGCGACCTCGGCCTCCAATCGCTCGGCGCTGCATTCGGCGTCGGGGACCAGAATTGCCGCGCCGGCCTCCACCAGCGCCTGGGCATTGCGCGTCTGATGGTCGCGGGGTGCGCCCGGCAAGGGCACCAGGATCGCCGGCATCCCCGATGCCAGCAGCTCGGCCACCGTCATGGCGCCGGCCCGGCACACGCAGAGGTCCGCCGCCCGGTAGACCTCGGACATCCGCTCTTCGTAGGGCACCACCACGTAGCGCAGGCCTCCGACGTCCTCCTCCCGCACCGCCGGGACGGCGAACTGGGCGTAGTCGCGCCGCCCGGCCACGTGGTACACCGTGAGGTCCTGCCGATCGGCCCACCGACGGGCGAGTTCGGAGACGGCGGTGTTGATGCGCCGGGCGCCCAGAGAGCCGCCGAACGCGGCCAGGGTGTGCCGCCCGGGGGGGAGCCCCAGGGCGGTCCTCGCCTGGCGGCGTCCCTCCGGAGACGTATCGAGCGAGCCGAGCTCCGGGCGGACCGGGGTGCCGGTCAGACGAGCCCGCGGGAGGCCGGTCCCCTCGAACGCCACCGCGTTCACCGCGGCGAATCGTCCCAGGAGGGCGTTGGCCGCTCCGGGCACGGCGTCGGTGTTCACCAGGATCATGGGGACACGCGTGAGCACCGCGGCCAACCCGGCGGGAACGCTGGCGTAGCCCCCGACGACGACCACGGCCCGGGGGCGGCGAGCGAGGAACGATCCCATTGCCACGGCACACGCCCACGACAGCCCGAGCACGGCACCAGCGTTGGCCCAGAGCGCGCCGGGTCGCAGGCTGCGGCGTATGCCCCGGCCCGGGAGGAGGGTGAAAGGGAACTCGAGCCCGGGCCAGACCGTCGCCTCCTGCCCGCGGCGTGACCCGAACAACTCAATGAATCGGGCCTCGTGCCCCCGTGCGACCAGGGCGCGCGCGATCTGTAGGGACGGCACGACGTGACCCCCGGTCCCGCCGCCGGCGATCACCGTGCCCCGTCCCTCCCTCACCGACCTCTGCCGCGGGCGCTCAAAGGGCTCGAAGGGTGCGACGGGTGCGACGGGTGCGAGGGGTGATCGGTCGCCCGTTCACGGCCGCGCCGCGGCAGGTGGATCATGCTCCCAGGTGGACCGCTCACTTCCTTGCGGGCCACGTTGATCAGGATCCCGGCCGCCGCCATGGTGATGACCAGGGACGATCCCCCGTAGGAGATGAACGGCAAGGGGATGCCGGTCACCGGCAGAACGCCGACCACCGCACCGATGTTGATGACCGTCTCGCTGGCCAGCCAGGCCACCAGGCCCACGGCCAAGAGGCCGCTGAAGCGATCGGGCGAGCGGGTGGCGGCCCGGAGGCCGAACCAGATGAAGGCCCCCAACAGCGCCAGCACCAGCGCGGCGCCGATGAAGCCCAACTCCTCCCCGATCACCGAGAAGATGAAGTCGGTCTGGGCGTTCGGCAGGAATCCCCACTGCTCCTGGCCGCCGCCGAGGCCGGCCCCGACGAGGTGGCCCGAGCCGAGCCCGATGAGCGACTGCAGCACCTGGTAGCCCGAGCCCGAGCCGTGGGCCGAGGGATCGACGAAGGAGAGGAGTCGGTCGCGCCGGTAGGGGGAGACCAGGGCCGCGACCACGGCCGCCGCGACCAAAAAGGCGAGGATTTTGAGGACGGGACCGAGCCTGACCCCCGAGACGAAGAGAAGCGCGAGGGAGATGCAGCCGATCACCATCGCCGTCCCGAGGTCGGGCTGGGCCACGATGAGCAGGCCGGCAGAGGCGGTCACCATGAGAACCGGGCCGATGATGCGTCGGTCCGTCGACCTGTCGTCGAGCCGGCGAGCGACCAGATCGGCGGTGAACACCGTCAGGGACAGCTTCATCAGTTCCGATGGCTGGAGACGGAACTGGCCGAACCCCACCCACCGGCTCGAACCTTCGACGTGGACCCCGAGGCCGGGCACCAGGACGACCACGAGGAGGCCGAAGGTGACGAGCAGTAGTAGCGGACTCAGCCGGCGCAGCCCGTGGTGGTCGAAGCGCAGTGCCGCGACGAACGCGATCACGCCGACCGCCATCCACATGCACTCTCGGATGAGGATCGCCCACGGGCTTCCGTAGAGCGAGATGGAGACCACCGACGAGGCCGAACCCACCATCACCAGTCCGATGACACAGAGGAGCGCCACCGCCACGGTCAGAATCGTCGCGGTCGGGAGCTCGTGGACCATGGCCACGAGACCGGCGGCGGCACGGGCCCGGGTCGGGCGGGCCACGGCGCCCCGCTCCGTCGAGTGCGGGGCGCGGGCGGTCGCCCGAGCATGGTTCGGCGTCACGGGAGGCTCCCGGCCGACACCGGGGTACGGGTGGGCGCGACCGTACAGCGGAGGCCCGGCACCCGACACATGCGACCAGTTTTCACCATGGCGAAGCGGCAGTGGTGGAGCATCGTCACGTGATCTTCGCCACCGAGAGAAAGTCGGCGTAGAAGATGCCCAAGCCCACGGCGACGAACAGGCCACCCAACACCCAGAACCGCACGATCACCGTGGTCTCGGGCCACCCCAGCAGTTCGAAGTGATGGTGGATCGGCGCCATGCGGAAGATGCGGCGGTGGAAGACACGGAAGCTCACCACCTGCGCGATGACCGAGAGGGTCTCCATCACGAACAGGCCGCCGATGATGGGAAGCAGCAGGTCCAGGTTGAGGAGGAGGCACAGGGCGGCCAGCCCGGCGCCGATGGCCAGGGAGCCGGTGTCGCCCATGATGATCTTCGCCGGCGCGGCGTTCCACCACAGGAAGCCGATGCACGACCCGGCCAGCGCCATCGCCACCAGCGCCAGGTCGATCGCCGAGGCAGGGAGCACGTGGTAGATGCTCACATGACGGAAGATCCAGTAGCCCATGATGGCCAGCACGGCGAAGCAGAACGTCGACGCGCCGGCCGCCAGCCCATCCACCCCGTCCGTGATGTTCACCGCATTCGACGTGCCGACCATGACGAGCACGGCGAAGACGACCCACCCGATCTCCCCCAGGTCGATGCCGGGCACGGTGACGCGGGTGAAGGAGAGCGCCGTGGAGGTGTGCGCCCAGTGGACCGCCAGCTCGGCGAAGAGCACCGCGCATCCCACCTGCCCGGCGAACTTGGCGCGTTTGTTCAGCCCGAGGCTCCGCTGGTGGCGCACCTTGATCCAGTCGTCGAGGAAGCCGACGATGCCGAACGACACCACGGCCAGTATGGCCAGGTAGCCACTCCGTGAAAACCGGACCTGCGTGCCGAAGTGCGCCACCACGTAGCCCAGCACCACCCCACAGACGATGGCCAGCCCCCCCATGGTGGGCGTGCCCGCTTTGACGCTGTGACTGGCCGGGCCGTCGGTGCGGATCGGCTGGCCGATGCCCTGGGAGATCAGCCACCGGAGAAGGATGGGGGTGACCAGAATGCTCACCCACAACGAGATGCCTCCCGAGTCCCCCAGTCCGAGCACGGACTACCTCCCCTTGGGTGCGGATCCGGCGGGCGGTTCCACGACCCAGGTCGCCGGATCCGAGGGGTAGCGCGTCGCCAGCGACCGGCGCGCCTCCACGACGTCGTTGAATGGCAGCCGGTGGCCCCCGACCTCCTGGTAGGTCTCGTGGCCCTTGCCGGCGATGACCACCACGTCCCCGGCGCCGGCCTCCGAGAGCGCCCGCCGGATGGCCAGGCGCCGATCCGGCTCGACGATGAGAGTCGCCCGGCGACTCGCAGCGGCCTCCATCCCGGCACGCACCTCGTCAATGATGGAGAGCGGGTCCTCGTCCCGGGGGTTGTCCGACGTGAGGACGGCCACCTCGCTCAGGAGGGACGCCGCGCTCCCCATCTTCGGACGCTTGGCCCGGTCCCTGTTCCCCCCGCAGCCGAACACCACCAGGACACGTCCCTCGGTCCCGGCCAGCTGGCGCGCCTCGCCCAGGACCACCTCGAGTCCCGCCGGGGTGTGGGCGTAATCGACGAGCACGGTGAACGGCGGGGTGGCCGCGCCGGGTGGGGCCGCGCCGGGTGGGGCCGCGCCGGGTGGGGCCGCGCCGGGTGGGGCCGCGCCGGGTGGGGCCGCGCCGCTGGGTGCGGAGATGACCTGGAGCCTTCCGGGCACCGGCGAGACCTCGGAGAGGGCGGCGGCGACCTCCGACGGCTCGAGACCGAGCGTCAACGCCGCCTCGGCGGCCAGCAGGGCGTTGTCGACGTTGATGGAGCCGGTCAAGGGCACCGAGACCCGCTGGCCCCGCCAGCGGAACTCGGTCCGCCCGGGCTGCAGGACGATGTCGCTGGCGTCACGGTGATGCACCGGCACCATCGGTATCTGCGCCTCCCCCAGCAGGCGTTGGCCCCAGGGATCATCGGCGTTGACGACACCGCGCAGGGCGTGGTCCGGGGTGAACAGCGAGCTTTTGGCTTCGAAGTAGGACTCCATCGTCCCGTGGTAGTCGAGGTGGTCGTGGCTCAGATTGGTGAAGACGGCCACGTCGAAGTGGATGCCCTCCACGCGCGACTGGACCAGCGCATGACTGGACACCTCCATGGCGACCGCGTGATGCCGACCATCGGAGCGCTGGCGGTCCCGCACCTGGGCCAGGACGCGCTGCACCTCGGTGGCCTCGGGCGTCGTCCGCGACCCCGAGAGGGTGCCCATCACGTTGGTTGGTCGGCCGGTGGCCTCTAGGAGGTCCCCCAGGATCTGGGTGATCGTCGTCTTGCCGTTCGTCCCGGTGACCCCGATCATCGTGAGTTCCCGGGCGGGGTAGCTGTAGAACGCCGCGGCGAGACGGGCCATCACGGGACGCATGGTGCCGGCGGCAATCCGCGACTGGACCACGGGTCGATCGAGGAGTTCGGGGATGAGGTGCTCGCACAGCAGCCCCACCGCTCCCCGCTCGACCGCTTCGGCGGCGTAGGCATGGCCGTCGCTCAGCTGTCCCGGCACGCAGCAGAACAGGTCTCCTGGCACCACGCGGCGGCTGTCGTGGGCGATCCCACGGACGTCGACGGCGGTGGCAACCCCCGCGGTCTCAATGACATGGATGTCGTCGAAGAGGAGGTTCATCTGCACTGGTCGTACGGTCGCCGCCGCAACGAAGCAGGCGCGGGAGTTCCGCGCCTCCCGCCATCGGCCCGCTGATGGTACCGGGTCACGTGATGTCTTGCGCTTGACTGGTCGACGACTGCGCGTTGGATGCTTTCGCTCCCTGCGTGGCGGCGCCCGGGGTCGTGGGGATGTCGTAGCGGTGCAGCGCATAGCTCATGATCTGCGAAAACACCGGCGCGGCGACCGTTCCACCGAAGATCGGCGTCGGGCGATCGAGGACGACGATCACCGAGAACGTGGGGTTGGTCGCCGGGGCGAAGCCGACGAACGACGCCATGTAGGCGCCGGCCGTGTAGGCGTCCTTTCCGGTCGTCGGAATCTGGGCGGTACCCGTCTTTCCCGCCACGGTGTATCCCGGTATGACGGCGCTCGTCCCCGTGCCGCTCGACACCACCTGCTCCAGCATGGAGGTGAGCTCTCCATCCACCTGGGGTGAGAACACCCGTCGGGTCCGCGACGGGGCGGTCTTCTGCACGTCCCCTGCCTGATCGATCGTGGCCTGGACCAGCTGGGGCCGGACGAACGTGCCGCCGTTGGCCACGGCGTTGTACGCATCGAGAACCTGGAGCGCACTCACGGCGTCCACCTGGCCTATGGGCAGCGAGACGTAGTCGGTCGGCTCCCATTGACCGGCCCGGACCACCAGTCCATCCGACTCCCCGGGGAAGTCGAGACCGCTCGACTTGCCGAATCCCAACTTCCCGACCTGAGACAAGAGGCGCTTCTCTCCCAGCGCGCGGGCGATCTCCGATGTCCCGATGTTGGAGGACTGCGCCAGTATCTGCGTCGCGGTGAGGCGTTCCGTCGGGTGCGGTTCGGCGTCATGGAACGTCGAGCCGTCGAGTTGGAGTTCGTCGGGCACGGTGAAGACCGAGTTCGGATTGATGAGACCGTCCTGCAGGGCAGCCGAGAACGTGACCAGCTTGAAGACCGATCCCGGCTCGTAGAGCTGGGTCACGGCGTTGTTGGTCGAGGTCTCGTTGACGGCGTCCTCGGGCCCGATGGGGATCGCGCCGCCCGTCGTGGCGGTGACCTTGGGCGCGGTGGCCGGCGCCGGCGTCTTGGGGGTGTTGGAGGCCAGACTGGCCAGGGAGAGGATCTGCCCCGTCTTCACATCCATGACGATGGCCGTACCACCCACCGAGTGGGACGTCTCGATCGCCTGGGCCAGCGCCTGCTCGGACTCGTACTGGAGCTGCGTGTCGAGCGTCAGCTCCACCCCCTCGCCGGCCCGGCCGGTCGCTCCATCACCGCTCGAGGCCGGGAGCGCAATCCCCGACGGCGACTCCACCAGGGTCTCCTGCGCCGCGGTTCCCGAGAGCAACCGGTTGTAGGCGTACTCGAGCCCCGATGCTCCGGCGCCTTTCCAGTTGGTGGTGCCCAGCACGGGTGCGGCGAGATTGCCGTTGGTCACGACCCGCTTGGAGTCGGTTGCCAACGTGATGCCCGGGAAGGCATCGGAGGCGATCCTCTGGCCTTGGCTCTGGGAGATCTGCCTGGCCAGCACCACGTACCCCGAGCGTCGGTGCAGCTCCCGGGCGAGCGTCGTGGCGGGCACGTGCAGAAGCGGCGAGAGCGCGAGTGCCGTCTTCATCGGGTGGGCCACCTGGAAGTCGTCGGCGATCACATCGTCGGTGGGCACGGAGAGCACGAGGGGCGACCCGTCGCGGGCATAGATACCGCCACGCAGCGAGTTCAGGGTGACCGGCGCCGCCGACTCCAGCCGGGAGGCCTTCTGATAGGACCCGGAATGGATCACCTGGACGTCGATGAGACGCGCCACGAGGAGCAGCATGGCCCCGACCAGTACCACCCGGACCAGGCGAATCCTCCGCTGCAGGGTGCTGCCGGCCGATGCGGTGGGCCGCGCCCGCGAGGTCTTGCGAACGCGGGCGGGCCGGTTCTTCGGCGGCGGAGTGCGGGCGGGCTGGCGGGGAGTCGAGCGACTCGAGCGACCCGGGCGAGCCGGGCGGACCGGGCGCGTCGGGGGCACCGCCGCCGGGCGAGGTGTCCGGTGAGGGATGGTCCGCGTGGCTGCGCCCTTGGGCCGAGCCGGGAGGGCGCGGGTGCCGGGGGACGTGTGCCGCGTCGTGGCGCTCATCGCGCCCCGTGCACCGGGGTGACGACCGGCGTCGGGAGCGGTGTGCTCAAGGAGACATAGGGGAGCTGGGTGACGTGGCTGGAGGCCACCATGTGCAGACGTCCGGTCGCCGCCGCCACGATTCGTGACGGGGTTTCCAGCTGTAACACGTCGAGCTCCTCTTGGCGGTTGGCGGCCTGTACGGTCTGCAGCTGCTGCTCCCGGCTGGACAGCCGCACCTGGCCCTCGGCGAGCATCGCCTGCCCGGCCACGACGATCAGGAGCGCCACCACCACCATGGCGGCCGGGAGCGCCCTGACGATCCGACCACGACCGCGGCCGGCGCGGCGGGTCGGGACGATCCGCAGCGGCGTGCGTGGAGGTGTGGCGCGTCCGACACCTCGATCGGGGCGTGGAGCGGCGATGCGGCGGGTGGCGGTCGACGCCATCAGTCGGCCTCCGTCCGCTCAATGGCGCGCAGCCTGGCGCTCGCGGCACGGCGGTTGGCCGCGAGTTCCGCCGGCGCTGCCCGGCGGGCACCGCGGAATACCAGGCGATGACGGACCACGGCACCGCAGACGCAGGGGAGGTTCGGCGGACACACACAGCCGCCGGCGTCCGCTCCGGCGAAGATCTGCTTGGTGAGCCGGTCCTCTCCCGAGTGGTAGCTGATGACCGCGCACCGGCCGCCCACGGCGAGCCGTTCCACTGCCACCGGAAGTGCCGTCGCCAACTCCCCCAGCTCGTCGTTGACCGCGATGCGCAGGGCCTGGAAGACCCGAGTGGCCGGGTGACCCTTGCGCCTCGCCGCGGCGGGGACCGCGGCGGCGACGACATCGGCCAGCTGGACGGTCGAGGTGAGGGGTCGGGCGCTCACGATCGCATGGGCGATCCTCCCGGACAGCCTTCCCTCGCCGTTCTCCCGGAACAGCGCCGCCAGCGCTGCCTCGGGCAGCTCGTTGACCAACTGGCCGGCGGTGGCGCCGGCGGACTGGTCCATCCGCATGTCGATGGCGGCGTCGGCCCGAAACGAGAAGCCCCTCTCGGTACGGTCGAGTTGGGGCGAGCTCACGCCAAGATCGAAGAGCACCCCCGAGAACGGGCCCGGCCCGATGTCGGCCAGTGTCGAGAAGGGGGCGTGCACCAGGCTCACCCGGTCGCCGAACGGAGCGAGTCGCTCGGCGGCAGCCTCCAGGGCGGCGGGATCACGGTCGAGCCCGATGATGCGCAGCCGGGGGTGGGCGGCGAGAAGAGCCTCGCTGTGCCCACCCCCTCCGACGGTGGCGTCCACGAGGACACCGGCGGGCACCGGTGCAAAGAGGGAGACGACCTCATCGCGCAGTACGGGCACGTGTTCGAAAGGTTGGACCATCTGCAGCTCCCCGACCGACTGGAAGAGCAAAGGGCGAGATCCCGTTCGACCTGCGGGGAAGAGGGTGGAGTGATCTTCCGCCGCGCCGGTCGAGGAGCTGCACATGGTCCAGCGGATACGCACCGCTGAGGGTTGGTCAGTGAGGTTCTGGGTGGTCACGCCCTTTCCATTGCATCGTCGTCGTCGCTGAGCAGCCAGCTCTCCTCGGGAAGGACGCGCTCCGCCCAGGAGGTCGGATTCCACAGTTCCACTCGATCGATGGCTCCGTGCACCAGCACCTCGCTCTCCAGCCCGGCGAAGGCGCGGAGATGCGCCGGTATCGCCATCCGGCCTTGGCGATCGATCTCCACCTCGTGTGAGCTCGACGCCCACAGCCGGGCCCGGTTCCGGTTGGCCCTTCCCAACTCGGCCCGCTCCTGCATCGCCGCCATCTGGCGGTCGAACTCTCCCGGCGTCCAGAGCGCCAGACAACCTTCGGACTGCTGGGCCAGGTACCCGCCCCGCTCGAACTGGGCGCGGAATTTGGCGGGCAGGATCACCCTGCCCTTGATATCGAGCGAATGCTCGTACCTCCCCACGAATCCTGCCACCAGTCAGATCTCCCACGACGCTCCCTGAAATGCGTCCTTGAACGCCCCTTTACTCCATTTCGCGCCACTCTACGCCCTTTCCCCCCACCAAGCAACAACTGACGACCCCTTTGCTCCCGATGGCCCCCAGCAGGGGTTGGGCGGCCGCGCGGCGACCCTTCCGGGGTGGCCGTGCCGCCGCGACGGGCGATCAGCCGCGGTCGGGGAGGGGCCGGAGGCCCGTCGCGGGGGAGCCGCCCGAATTCGACCGGCGGGAGCTCGTCGTTCAGTCGCGCCGGAGCGGGACGTCGCCCTCCCAGGTGGGAAGGGACGCCAGGAGCGCCCCGCGCAGCGCGGCGATCCCCGGGACTTCGTGCCCCGGGACCTCGTGCCCCGGGACCTCGTGCCGCGGCACATCGAGGCCCAGCTCGTCGAGGCCGACGGCAGACCGGGCCAGGTCGCTCACCAACCCTCGCCGGGTGGACCGGTCGAGAGCGAACAGCTCCACCAGTGGGCCGGGCTCCCAGGCGGTGTAGGCACACGTGTGGAACAGGGCTCCCTGTCGACACCGCCACTGGGAGACACCCATGACCTTGCGATCCCCCTGCAGCACCTCTCCCGGACCTCGGCCCGAGAAACAGACCAGGCCACCGTGGCGGCCGGGCTCGGCCCGGCCCCGGTGCACCGTCAGGTCGCCGACGTCGAACGCGCCCAGCGCCGCCGCCCACCAGGCACCGACCCAGGCGGCGGCGTCCGCCACATCGGCACCCCACAGCGGATCGTTGCGCGGGATCCAGACATCGACCCACAGGTGGTCGCCCGGTCGGAGCAGCACCGCTCCCCCACCGCCACGCCGCCTGACCACCTCTGTGCCCGACGCCTTCGCCCTCGGCGCGCTGACGATGCCGGCTGGCTGCGCGCTCCCGAGCACGACAGCCGGCAACTCGAGCCCTCGGGACACGGCGTAGCGGCTCTCCAGCCGCCGGAACTGCTCTACATCAAAGAGGTCGGGAAGGGTCGGGGGGTCGGGCGCGGGCAACGGTGGCCGCGTCGTCAGGAGGCCGCGGCGAGATACGGCTCCCAGAGGGGATCCACGTCGGAGAGATGCCGCAGCCGCCACAGGTAGCCGTCGGGGGGTGCAGGCTTCACGCGGAGCGTCCAACCCAGCTCGGACAGCAGCTGGTCGGCCTTGGTCAGGTTGTCGCGCTTACAGGCGGCCACCACATTGGACCAGTCGTGCGTACCCCCCCTGCTGCGGGGGATGACGTGGTCGATGGTGTCGGCCGGCTCGGAACAGTAGACACAGAGGCCGCCGTCCCGTCGCAGCACAGAGCGTCGCGTCACCGGCGGCGTTCGAGCCCAACGAGGGATCCGGACCATGTGGGCCAAACGGACGATGGAGGGCACATCGACGTTGAGCGACGCCGAGTGGAAGACGGAGCAGCCCTCCTTGAAGGCAACGGGCTCGGCCCGGCCCGCCAGGACGAGGACGACGGCACGACGGTCAGACACCAGGGCGAGCGGCTCATAGGTCGCATTGAGCAGCAGCACCCGCTCCACGTTCACACGACTCCGGCGGGGTCTCGTCTCGGTTCCGGCGCAACCGGCGGCAGGACCGGGGCCCGGTCCGTTCCATGGTCGACGTTGGCTCCAACCATCACAGAAGTCACGACGCAGAGAGGCTACCCGCGGCGGGGGCGGGTCCTCCGACACCATCGGAGGTAGTCCACGACGTCGTGCGCCTCCATCACGCCGTCCTCTCCCGTCCCGCCGAAGGCTGTCTCCAAGCGGAACTTCCAGTACGACGGTCCCGGCACGGGGAGAAAGGGCGGACGATGCCACCAGCCGCGCCGGGTGAGCCGAACCAGCGCGCCGAGGCCGGCCCACCAGATGGATGGGTGGGCGGCGACGGCCGACAGTACGACGGCGACGTCACGGCGCAGGTGACCCGGTTCGGGGACGGGCCGGTCACCGGTCGACGTCGGGCTCACCGCAGCGTGTCCAGACCGCGCCAACCGACACGTGCCGCCCCGACCAGGGGACCCCGGTCACCCAACCCCCCGGGCACCACACGTGCGCCCCGGGCGAAGTCGAGCCGGCATCGGAGGTCCACCTCGCGCTGGGCGGCTCGGAAGAACGGTTCACCGAAGCCCAGGGCCACCGAACCGCTGACCACCGCCAGGGGCAGGTCGAGAAGATTGACCACCGACGCCACGGCGCGGCCGACCAGCGTCCCGGTGCGCTCCACCATTTCGGTCGACGCCATCTCGGCCGGTCTCCCGGTGATCGCGGCCAGCGCGGTCCCCGAGGCCTCGGCCTCGAGGCAGCCGCGGCCGCCGCACGGACAGGCGCGCCCGTCCGGCACGACGACCACGTGACCGACATGGCCGGCGTTGCCCAGCCGGCCCTCGAGCAGCCGTCCATTGAGGACCAACCCGCCGCCGACCCCGGTCGAAACGACGAGTGCGATGAAGTCTCTCCGCCCGGCCGCGGCCCCGATCCACCCCTCGCCGAGGGCCAACGCCTTGGCATCGTTGTCCACGAAGGTCGGCACGCCGGTCAGCTCCGACAGGCGGGACCGCAGGGGGAAACAGCGCCATCCCGGGATGTTGAGGGGAGAGACGGCCTCTCCCTGCGGGCTCATCGGGCCGCCGCAACCTGCGCCACACACCACGATCCGATCGTCGGTACCGACCTCGGCACGAACCTGCCCCACAAGGTCGGCCAGCGTGCGCCACAGGCGCGCAGCAGCGGTCGTGCCGGGAGTGCGGGGCGTCGGTACGCGGACCTGATGGGCGAGCACCCCCGATCGGTCCACCAGTCCAACCGCCATTTTGGTGCCGCCGATGTCCACGGCCAGCGCCAGGTCATTCACCTGAGCCAGCGCACCGTGGAGCAGGGGCGGTCCGCGGGAGATGCCGCAGTGAGTTCAGTTCTCGCGACGGTGGAACCTGGTGCGAAACCAGTCACGGGCCTCGGTGACCGCTCCTTCGAACCCGTTCGAGGCGGAAGCTGCCTTTGACTGCTCGCCGTCCCTCGGCCGGGTCAGGTCGTGCCAACCCGCCTTGCCCATCCGGCGGAGGTTGCGCTCGAAGACCACGAGAGAGCCGAACATGATGACGACCCCGATGAAACCGAGCACGGGAGACTTGGCGAAGAAGGCGACGAGGACGACCACCCCGAGGACAAAGGTCACAGCGGCCCATTTGCAGTAGCGGCCGGCGTGTCGGTACACCGACTCCGAGCGGACACGCTCGGCAAACTCCGGGTCCTGGCGAACCAGCGACTCTTCCAGCTCGGCCAGGATCCGCTGCTCGCGATCAGACAGCGGCATCCCGCACCACCTCAGATCCCCGGCACGCCCTCATGGCTCCACCCCCGACCAACCTTCACTTCCGTCCACCAACTCCGTCCATGCGGCAACTCCGTCCATGCGGTCCTCATATTTGCACGACTTTGAAGTGCAGACAACGGACGCCCGCCGCCGCCTGGGGTCCCTCTCCATTATCACGGCTGTCAGCTTACGGCCAGCCTCGAACGTCTGGGACGCGGTTCCCGTCCTTTTTCCCTACCCCGAGGCTATGGAACGGTGCGAGACACCGCGAGATAGCCCCGATTGCCGGTCCGATCAGCACGGCTGCCGTTGGCCTCCCGATCCTGCACCACAGAGGTCCCAGGGGCGTGTGCCATAGTGCCGACGTGGTCTCGCGGAGAGTCAGACGGAGGCGCCGTCAGTTCGCCGCCGGGGGGGTGCTCCTCGTCCTTCTCCTTCTCTACGTGTGCGTCTTCTCCGGTGGGGGGCCGACAAAGGCCCCGCCGCCGCGTGGGCACGTCGGCGCCGTACGCGAAACCTTCCCGGCCCATTCACCCCTCAACCCGGACTGGAAGGGGAATGGCAAGGCCGTCACCTTGGCCTTCGGTGGGGACGTCCATTTCGCCGGGGTCGTCGGCGTCCGGCTGACGGACGATCCCGCCACGGCCCTGGGCAACACCGTAGGCCCGCTCTTCTCGGGCGCCCAGTTGCGCATGGTCAACCTGGAGTCCGCGCTGACCGACGGCACGTGCCCCCAACCCGAGGCCAAGCCGTACATCTTCTTCGCCCCGCCCACGGCGATCACCGCACTGCGCGGGGCCACGGTCTCCCTGGTCTCCCAGGCCAACGACCATGCCGTGGACTGTGGCCAAACCGGCCTGGCCCAAGGGCTCGGCGCGGCCAAGGTGGCGGGATTCCCCCTGGTCGGCGTGGGAGTCAACGCCACGCAGGCGTTCGCTCCCTACCGGACCACGATCAATGGCCAGCGCATCGCCGTCATCGCGGCCACGCAGATCATCGCCCCCAACCTGGTCAGCACCTGGACGGCCACCTCGAGCCAGGCCGGGGTGGCATCCGCGCTCGACCCTACCCAGCTGGTACGGGCCGTCCAGTCCGCCAGGCGCACCGCGGACACGGTCGTCGTCTACCTGCACTGGGGAACCGAGACACAGGCGTGCCCCGACCCACAACAGGAGCCTCTGGCCGAACAGCTGGTCAACGCCGGGGCCGACATCGTGGTCGGCACGGGTGCGCACGTACTCCTCGGCGGCGGCTACCTGGGAGACTCCTACGTCGACTACGGACTCGGCAACTTCGCCTTCTACGACGACACCGTCCCCGAGACCGACAGCGGCTCATTGCTCATCACGGCGGTGGGCCGGCATATCGTCTCGACGACGTTCCGCCCAGCCATCATCGTGGGCGGCCTCCCCCAACCCCTCAGCGGCACCGCCGCCGCGACCGCTCTCCAGAGCTGGAATGCGGCACGCAGCTGCACGAACCTGTCCGCCACCCCGAGCAGCAGCCAGGCGTCCGAGAGGGGGGAAACCTCACCCTTCGTCGCCCCGACCACCACCACCACGACCACGGCACCTGCTCCGACCGGGACGTCGACGAGCAGCACGACGAGCACCACCGCCACCACCACGAGAGCACACGACCACCACGACGACGGCACCACGACCGACTGAGACGTCGACGACAACCAAGACCAAGACCACCCATCCGACGGTCACACAGCCCACCGACAACGCCGGGTGAGCATGGGAGACGCCCTCGGGAGGTGACCCCTCGGGAGGTGACGGCCGGAACTCACGACCGGAACACTCCTTGGTCATTCCCATGCCGGCCTCGGCCACCGTGGCCGGGACGGGCAAACGAATGAAAACTTGACGTGACATCGCCGGACAGTTACGATATATCATTAGTGTTCACGTTAGACGAGATGTTACTGCTAGATACGGATCAGAAAAGAGGACCGATGAAGTACGACAACCCGGTCGCCCGCCGCTGGCGCGACCGCCACTGGCACGACCACGGCACCACCACCACCAACCGAAGGAGTCTCCACATGGGACACGACCACGACCACCACGACCACGACCACCACGACCACGATCACCACGACCACGACGCACCCAGGGGCCAGCGCGGCCCGCGCCGGGGTCCCGGCCGAGCCGGCAGCCCATGGGGCGGCGGTCGGGGACGTTGGGGCGGTGAGAGAGGCGGCTGGGGCGGCGGCCGCCGCATGGGCCGCGGCGACATCCGCAGGGCCATCCTCTCGGCGCTCAAGGAGGGTCCGGCACACGGGTACACGGTGATGCGCAGGCTCGAAGAGATGAGCGGCGGTCTCTGGCGCCCGAGTCCGGGCTCGGTCTACCCGCACCTCCAGATGCTCGAGGACGAAGGAATGGTCGGTTCCTCCGAGCAGGACGGTACCCGGACGTTCCATCTGACCGAGGCCGGCATGGCCGAAGCCGCCAAGGAGACGTCACTCCCCTGGGCCACAAGCAGCGAGGGCGACGACCAGATCCGCAACCTGCGTCTGGCGGCCGCCCAGCTGATGAGCGCAGCCAAGCAACTGTCGGGCGCCGGCGAGAACGAGCAGGTGGAGCGTGGGATTGCCGTCGTGCAGCGGGCCCGCAAGGAGCTCTACCAGATCCTGGCCGAGGACTGATCGCCAGACCCGCGCGAGGGACAGTACTCTGAGTGAGAGATGACCGCGACCGACCTCAACGTCGTCTCCGGACCGGCTGGCCAGGCGGAGCCCATCATCGAAACGGTCGACCTCGTGAAGACCTATCCGGGCACCGACTTCCGGGCCGTGGACGGTCTCAACCTGCGGGTGAGCATGGGGGAGGTCTACGGGCTCCTGGGCCCCAACGGCGCGGGGAAGACGACGACGGTCGGCGTGCTGACGACACGGGTCATCCCCTCGGAAGGCCAGGCGTTCGTGGGCGGCATCGACGTCGTGGCCCATCCGACGCTGGCCAAGCAGATGATCGGCGTGGTGTCCCAGCAGAACACGCTCGATCGTCAGTTGACCAGCTGGGAGAACCTCTACTTCCACGGGCGGCTGTTCGGCATGGGCACCCGGGAATCGAAGCAGATGGCCGACGAACTGCTGGAGAAGTTCCAGCTCTCGCGGTTCGCCAAGGCTTCGGTGTACGCCCTCTCCGGAGGCATGGCCCAACGGCTCATGGTGGCGCGGGCCATCTTCCACCGCCCGGCCGTCCTCTTCCTCGACGAGCCCACGGCGGGGCTCGACCCCCAAGGGCGATTGGCGCTGTGGGATCTCCTGCGGGACCTCAACTCCCAGGGGCAGACGATCATGCTCACCACCCACTACATGGAAGAGGCGGACAAGCTCTGTAACCGGGTGGCCATCATGGACCACGGCAAGATCCTGGCCCTCGACACCCCCGATGAGCTCAAACGCAGCGTGGAAGCCGACACCATCGTGACGGTCAAGTCCGACGGGGACCCCGAGGCCATGGCCGCCGCCTTTACCCGTCGGATCGAGGAGGTCACCCGGGCCCGTACCGTTCCTGGAGGCGTCGAGCTACACGTGAAGGGCGCCGATCGGTTGGTGCCGCGGGTGGTGGAGGCCGCCGAGGCCGAGGGCTTCGCGCTGGCCGACCTCTCGGTAGCCGAACCGACCCTCGAAACCGTCTTCATCGGACTGACCGGAAAGGATCTGCGCGACTGATGACCGCCACCGCTTCTCCGGGCCAATCCCTGGGCGACATGGGCGCCGTTGTCCCGTCACGCCGGGTCGAGACCGCACCCACCCGCTCCGCCACCGCGGCCAGCTGGACGTCGTTAGGGGCACTCATCCTGCGCGACCTGGTCGTCCTGCGGAAACATCTGGTCGAGTTCACGGTACGTACCCTGGTCCAACCGTTCCTCCTCTGCTTCGTCTTCCTCTACGTCTTTCCGAAGATCGGGCAGGGCATCGGAGCGTCCAGTGTCCCCGGAGCGGAGTCGGCGTTCGCCACGGTGCTCGTTCCGGGCGTGGTGGGACTGTCCATCATGTTCCAGGGCATTCAGGCGGTGGCCATGCAACTGGCTCAGGAATTCGGCTTCACCCGAGAGATCGAGGACCGCGTGCAGGCTCCGTGCCCCATCTGGCTGGTGGCCATCTCCAAGGTCCTCTCCGGAGGTGCACAGGGACTGATCTCAGCGATACTCGTCCTGCCCATCGCCTCGGTCGTCCACGCCTCCGGGGTAGAGGCCCACATCAACCTGCACTGGCCGCTGATCGTGACCCTGGTGCCGCTGTCCTGCCTGGCCATGAGCTCTCTCGGCCTGCTGCTGGGAACGAGCTTCGAGCCTCGCAATCTCGGGCTGATGTTCGGCTTCATCGTCCTGCCCATCACGTTCCTCGGTGGGACGTACTACCAGTGGACCCGGCTGGCACCGGTCAAGGTCGGGGGGTTCCATTGGCTGCAGGTGATCGTCCTGATCAATCCCCTGATCTACGTCAACGACGGGATGCGGGCGGCGCTCACCAATGCCGCTCACATGCCCCTGTACGTCATCTACCCGGCGCTCATCGCCTTCAGCGCGATCTTCTTGTCCCTCGGGCTGCGCAACTTCCGCCACAAGGTTCTCGCCTGACGGATCTGCACCACCCGACGGATCTGCATCTACTGACGGAACGGCATCTATGACACGCGGCGACTCGCCCGCCCGGCGCACAGTGGAGCCGGAGCGGCCGGACCCGGCTTCGCCGTCGGCGCGACGGCGAAGTGGTACAGGAGGATGGAGCCGCCCAGCGTGCCCACCGGGCAGTACGCCCGCAACCAGCCAAGGGGTCCCCGCTCCGCGCTGGTGAGGTCGCTGGCCGACGCAGCCACCCAACCGGTGATGGTTCCCGGCGAAACGCCCACCAGTGGCCGGGCCCCGGCGATATCCCCTTCGCCGATCCCCCGCGGGCCGAAGTACGCCACGTAGGGATGCCGGCCCCGACTCCAGGCGACCAGGAGGGAGAAGTCCTGCCCCCAGTCCACATTGGAGTCCGTCGCCACGCGATACCCCGGCTGGAAGGGAGGCGCGGTGTAGGCGATCGAATGCGGGTAGGAGGACACCGTGACGGCCGCAGCCGCCGCCAGGATCAGTCCCAGCGCCAGCGCCACCAGACGGCGGCCCATCACCAGGGCGAGCGGCGATGCAAGGACGGTCCACAGCGCGAGGGTGGGGAGGAGGTACCGGACGCCGAGCGTGCGTGGATTGGGGAGCTCGAAGACAAAGAGCACCAGGGCGGGCACGGCCACGGCGACGACGGTCTGGCGCCAGGTGGACCGGCTGACCCTTCCCGTCCGAACCAGGGCGATGAGCACGACCGTGCCGGCCACCAGCAGGACGAGGACCGGAGTCGACACCTTGACCACCAGCGTGGCGGGCCAGAACCAGACATTGGCTCCGGTCCACGAAACCCCGAGCAGGAAGCCTGGTGCGCCCCCCGTGTCGTGGGTTGCCAGGAACTTCAGGCCCTCGAGGTAGGGCTGGGGAACGAGGAACGGCGAGTGCACCACGACGGCCGGATCGAGCACGATGTAGACGGCCCACACCAGCGCCCAGGCCGTCACCACGACCACGACCGGTTGGCGCCACAGGCGCCAACCCCCCTCCCCCGCACGGATCCCGGCCGCCACCACAACAGCCACCGCCAGAGCACCGAGCAGGAGACCGGTGGACTGGGCCGAGATCGCCGCCCCGCAGGCTGCCCCCACCCAAAGCAGGGACCGCCGATCGCGCCGCCGCAACCAGCGCACCATGGCCCAAGAGAGCAGCACCGTGGTCAGTGCGAACGGCAGATCCACCCCATTGAGGTGGCCGATGCCCAGTACCAGCGGATCGAGTAGCCAGAGAAGGGCCGCGAGCGTCCCGGCCGCAGGACCGAAGAGAAGTGTCGCCAGTCCGTAGAGCGAGAGCGCCAGCAGAGCGCACTCCAACAGCGGCACGAGCCGGGAGGCGAATGTGACCCGGTGCATCGTGCCGGCGCGCACCTGCGCCTCGACGAAGCGTGCGCTGTACACGCGTTCGTTGTTGCGATCCCAGTGCCCGTCGCCCGGCACGACCGGATGGACCGCCAGCACCGGCAGTGCGGCGAGCACCTTGAACAGTGGTGGATGCTCGGCGTTGTCGGCCAGATCGTGGTGGAGGATCGCCACGACGCCCGACGACACGTAGACGGGTTCATCGAAGGTGGCCGAGTCGTGCCACGCCTCGAATCCCCCCAGAAGCAGGAAACCGACGATCGCAGCCGCCACCAGCGCCCAGCCGAGTTGCCTGGCCGCGCCGCTGCTGGTCGGCGACTGGGACACGGTCGAACTGTCGGCTGGGCTCACTCGTCCCGTGTGACGTCCCCGGTATCACCCGGCCCGACGGTGATCATCAGGCTATGATCTTCACACATTTGTAACCAGGGGGGAGCGACCCAGCAGCGCTGACACCCGACGGGTCGAGGGGTGGCTCGGAACAGGCCCTGGGTGGGTCGCGGCGGATGGTCGTTGCGAGGTCTACAGGCGTTCTCTCTGCTCTACCTCACCCGAATCTCAGGTAGATCCCAGCCTCACGAAGGAGAATAACCCGTTACAAGGGTGAAATGTAGCTGTCATTGAATCGGAAGGTGCAGCGCATGCGAGTTCTCGTCCTTACGCCGAACGGGCGCGGCCTCACTCCCATTGGACACGCACCAGGTAGGACGCCCACCAGGTAGAGGACACCATTTTTACCCAATGACGACGACTGAGGACGAAGACCACGTTGCAACGACTCTCGCTCCCGTCGCGCCGCCGGCGAAGGTAGTTCGTCCGTCGATCGCCTCGCTGTCCGATCGTTGGTCCGACCCGGGCCGGCGCCGGGTCATGATCGGATGGGCCGTTCTGATCTTGAGCGTCGCCGTCTACTACGTCCTCGCCGGCATCCCGTGGTCGACCAACTCGGTGCTGATCTACGTCATGGCCGCTCTTGTCGTCTCCAGCCTCGGGAGCGGGGTGCGGTGGAAGCGGCTCCTGCTGGACTGGATACCCCTCGTCGCCGTGCTGTTCGTCTACGGATGGCTGCGCGGCTACGCCTCGCACACCCTGTGGGGCCCGTTCGTCACGCCGCAGGTGTGGTTCGACACCCATGTGATCGGGTTCGGGGTCGACCCGACCGTGCAGCTGCAGCGCTGGCTGTACACACCCGGTCTACACGTCTGGGACTACCTGGTATGGGTCTGCTACATGAGCCACTTCTTCGTCTCCTTCATCGTCGCCGGGGTGCTGTGGAAGACGAACCACGCCAAGTTCCGTCGTTTCGTGGCGCTCTTCGTCGGCCTGACCTTCATCGGATACGTGACCTACGTCCTGTACCCGGCCATGCCACCGTGGATGGCGAGCCAGTACGGATATCTTCCGCACTCGGTCCGGATCATCGATCAGGTCTGGAAGCACCTCCATCTCGGGTTGGGAGTGTCGCTCTTCGCCGGGGGCAACAGCTTCGACAACAACGTCGCGGCCATGCCCTCGCTCCACGGCGCGTACCCCATGCTCATCTGTCTCTTCTTCTGGAAAGGCTCCAGCGTGCGCAAGCGCATCCTGTTGGCGGCCTACCCGATCTGCATGGCCTTCTCACTCGTCTACACCGGCGAGCACTTCGTCACCGACATCCTCGTGGGCTGGATCTACGCCGCAGCCACGGTGTTCATAGGCTCCAAGCTCCTCGACAGGTGGGAAGCCAGGCGCATCCGGAAGAAGGTGGACGCCACGTTCGACGAGCCGATACATTCCACCGACGACTCGGAGGCACCGCTGGTCGCCTGACCCAGGGATCCCGGCGGGACCCCTGAGGGGCTCCGCAGCCGGGACAACGAACCCCGCGGCTAGCTCTCGCTGACCGTGACGCCTTTCCAGAAGGCCACCCGGTCGGCGATCTCCGCCGCGGCCTCCTTGGGCGTCGGGTAGTACCAGGCCGCATCCGGGTTTCGGTGCTCCCCCACGACGACGTCGTAGTAGCTGGCCTCGCCCTTCCACGAGCAGACGGTGTGCGTCTCCGAGGGCTGTAGTACTCCCTGCTGGACGTCGTCGGCAGGGAAGTAGTGATTGCCCTCCACGACCACGGTGCGGTCGCTGCGGGCTATCTCTGTCCCCTGGTACGAAGCGGTGACGGTCATGATCCGGATGCTAGGGGGAGCGGCGTTCCGCCGGCCGCGTGGGCAGCACAGCTGCCCGATCTGACGGCCATGCCGGGAGGCGCCGCGCGTATCGCGTGCATATCTGGGTAGGGTGAACGCAACGAAATTCCGGAACATGCCCGCCTCCCGGTCCGGGCAGCGCGGCCAACGGAAGGATCCTGATGTCCGAGGAGAGCTGGCCAGCCACGACATCGGGTCTCTCGAGCGACTACGCCGCGGTGCGCGCCACCACCGAACGCCTGGCCGCACCCCTGAGCGCCGAGGACCAGACCGTGCAGTCGATGCCCGACGTCAGCCCCACCAAGTGGCATCGGGCCCACGTGACCTGGTTCTTCGAGACCTTCGTGCTGGCGCCGCACCTTCGCGGCTACCGGCCCTACAACGATGCCTTCGCGTACATCTTCAACTCGTACTACGAGGCGCTGGGGGATCGGCATCCCCGACCGGAGCGCGGGCTCATCTCGCGTCCGGGCATCGCCGAGGTGGCGTGCTATCGCGAGTTTGTGGACCAGGCCATGGGATCACTCCTCCATGGTGAGGTCGAGGCGGGTGTGACGGAGCTGATCACCCTCGGTCTCCACCATGAGCAGCAGCACCAGGAGCTGTTGCTCATGGACATAAAGAACGTCCTCTCGCGCAATCCACTGCGACCCGCCTACAAGGCACCCGTCGGCGCCTTGGCGGGAAACGACGACCGGTCGGCGGTGCCCAAAGCCGGCTGGATCGAGCATGAGGGCGGCGTGGCGGAGATCGGCCACGCCGGCCAAGAATTCGGCTTCGACAACGAATTCCCCCGCCATCGCGTGTTCCTGAGCCCGTTCGCCCTGGCCGATCGGCCCGTGACCTGCGGGGAGTGGATGTCGTTCATGGAGGACGGCGGGTACAACCGGCCGGAGTTCTGGCTCTCCGACGGATGGTCGGTGGTGATGAACCAGGGCTGGCAGTCGCCGCTGTACTGGTTCTGCGAGCCGGAGCACCCCGGACAGTGGCAACAGTTCACTCTCTCGGGCACGCGCCCGATCGATCCCGATGAGCCCGTGTGCCATGTCAGCTACTACGAGGCGGACGCCTTTGCCCATTGGACCGGGATGCGGCTGCCCACCGAGGAGGAGTGGGAGACGGTGGCTACCCCGATGGCCGAGGGCGACAACTTCCTGGGCGGCAGCGAGAGCCCCCATCCACGACCTGCCGTCTCGACCAACGCGCTCCTCGGTGACGTCTGGGAGTGGACGTCGAGTGCCTACACCCCGTATCCGGGCTTCCGAGCCGCGCCCGGAGCGGTCGGCGAGTACAACGGGAAGTTCATGGTCAGCCAGTACGTCCTGCGCGGCGGATGCTGCGCCACGCCACCCGGGCATGTGCGCGCCACCTATCGGAACTTCTTCCCTCCGGGAGCGCGCTGGGCGTTCAGCGGCGTTCGATTGGCACGGGATCCCTGACCGAGTCATGGCCTACAGCATCGATGTGCGCATTTCGGCCGATGCCGCCCGTCAGCGCATGCGCGCCGACGCCATCGCCGGCCTGCGGTCCGACCTCAAGTCGATACCGCCCGTCTGGTTCTACGACGAACGGGGCAGCCAGCTGTTCGAGGAGATCACCCGGCTGCCGGAGTACTACCCGACCCGCACCGAACGCCGCCTCTTGGAGTTGCACGCACGGACGATCGCGGAGCTGTCCAAGGCCGATACCTTGGTCGAGCTCGGGGCCGGGTCGTGCGACAAGACCCGGGTCCTCCTGAGCGCCCTGCAGCGCTTCGGCACACTGGCCCGCTACGTCCCCTTCGACGTGAGCGACGAGTTCCTGCGCGAGGCCGCCTCGATCCTCGCCGACGAGTACGAGGGCCTCGCCGTGCACCTCGTCATCGGCGATTTCAGTGAGCATCTGGCCGAGATCCCCACCGACGGCCGGCGCCTGGTCGCCTTCCTGGGCGGGACGATCGGCAATCTCGAACCGGTGCAGCGCGCCAGATTCCTGTTCGATCTCAACTGCACCATGTCCAGCGACGACTCACTCCTCCTCGGTGCCGATCTGGTCAAGGACCGTCGACGGTTGGTGGCCGCGTACGACGACGCGAGCGGCATCACGGCGGCCTTCAACAAGAACGTGCTGCACGTGCTCAACGAGCAGCTGGGTGGGAACTTCGACCCCGAGCTGTTCAGCCACGTCGCACTCTGGAACGAGGACGAGCAGTGGATAGAGATGCGCCTGCGGGCGCGGGAGGAGATGGAGGTGACGCTGGCGGACGCCGGGATCTCGGTCCGATTTGCCGAGGGTGAGGATCTCCTGACCGAGATCAGCGCCAAGTTCACGCCCGAGAAGATCGAGGCAGAGCTGGAGGCCGCCGGTTTTGTGGTCGATGGCATGTGGGGTGCCGCCGAAGGGGAGTTCCTCCTGACCCTCGCCCACCCCTACTGCTGAGCGGTCGGGTTCTCTCAGCCGGCCGGAGCCGGAGCCGGAGCCGGAGCCGGAGCCGTAACCGGATCGGGATCCGGCGCGGGTAGCGGTACGGATACCGAAGGCTGACTGGGCATCGGCGCCGGTGGGGCAGGGCGCGAGGCCATGCTCCGCCGTGAGCGGACCCGGCGCCGGAGTGTGATGACCAACAAGATCGCCAGGAGGAGAGACGAGGCCTCGCTCAGAGTGCTGGCCACCAGCCAATGGGGCGGGCGGTACGCGAAGGTGACGACATCGTTGCCGGGGGGCAGCCTGACCTCCTGCACCAGGTCGCGTTCGCTGACCGCCACCGCCCGGGTGGGGCCCCCATCGGAAGAGACCGATGCGTGCCAGCCGCTGTCCCATGCCACATCGCGCACGACGGTCACGGGCGTCGGCGCCCGTAGCCGGATGGTCTCCGAGTTGGCGGCGCTGGAGAGCACCCTGATGGTCGGAGTCTGCTGGTGCGCGCCGGCGACGACGTACAGCGGCGTCGGCGGGCGGTTGCGCACAAAGAGGGAGTAGTCGTCGACCGACCCCTGGTAGTGCCATACGCCGGATCTGACCGCACCGGAGAGGGACCCGTCCAACTCGTAGTTCCGCCCGGCCACGACGACGGCGGCCTGGTGCGACGGCAGACGGCCCGAGATGACCTGCACCGCCAGGCCGACGCCGTCCACGGGTGGCAAGGTGCCGCCGACGCTGGTCGCGCCAGGGGCCAGTTCCACGGGCGGGCCCCAGCGCGTGACCCCGGTGGCACCGAGCGTGCCGAAGCGGATCAGCGCGCTCGTGGCGGCGGGCGCCAGCACCACGCTCGCCCGGGTGGGAGCGAGCGGCTCGCCGAAGAACCACGTGCTCTCCTGTCCCGCGACGAGCGGGCCCCGCGGTGCCGGATAGTAGGAGCCGACGCTGTTTTCGACACTGATCTGGGTCCCCATCGGAAGGACGGGGTCCCGGCCCGCAGGCTCGGAGACCTGCTGTTCGTCGTCCAGGGCCGTCGGCGTCGCCCGGAGGGGCAGGAGGAAGTACTCCGGCGCGGTCACGATGTCCTGCAGGTCGAGCTGGTCGACGTCCCCATCGGCCAAGAGGGGCACGCTCAGCTGCCCCGCGGCGTGTGTCGAGGTGCGGGCGTTGTAGTTCCCGCTGACGATGGAGGCGTACCCGGCGATGGAGGGAAGCCGCGCCAGCACGTTGTCGTCAGGAAGACCGGTGTTGTAGTCGTTCTGCCCTTCCGCATATCCCTGCGGGTTGTAGACGTCGAAGCGGCCCCCGGGTGCCAGATGGGCCGCGACGTAGTTCTCCACCGCGGTGTCCCCAGCCACGACGGCATTCGACGGAGGGAAGACGAGTTGGCTGGTGCCCGCGATCAACCCCAGGTCGGCCGCCGTGAAGACGGAGACCGCTATGAGCCAGGGCCGAAGGCGCACCACGGGCCGGAGCCAGACGATGACGCCCGCAGCCAGGCAGAATCCCAACGCCGTCAGCGTGGCCTCCCGCACCGTGTGAACCTCTCCTGGCGAAGCCGACGCCGTGATGAGGGAGTCGATCAGGTTGCGGGGATCGACAATCGCCCAGATGGTCAGCCCGGCCACGATCGCGAACGGGATGAACCCCACCCAACGTTCGGCCCTCACTCCCCCGTCGGCTCGGGCGCTCACTCCCCCGTCGGCTCGGTCCGTCGAGCGATCGATCCAACCGGCGAACAAGACGCATACCGCCACGGCGACGGTGATCATGTTGCGACTCTGGAGGCGCTGGTCCCCGTAGAGCGGGATGGAGTTGAACAGGTGCTCGAGCGGGGTGTTGCCACCGAGGGCCAGAAGGAGCCCGACGAGTCCGATGGCATACCAGATCAGGCGCTCCCGGCGGGCCAGCCGCGAGGGCCACCGGGGGTGCCAGAGCGACAGGAGGGCGACGATGGGGAGAATCCCCATATAGATGCCGACCTCCGGCAGGTTGTAGTGGGAAAAGAAGCTGCGCTCGCCGAGCCGCCCGTACCCCCCGAAAAGATAGGGGACCAGCGACAGCAGGCCGTCCTGGGGCGGATAGCTCCCGGAAGCGGCGAACGCGCTACCCAGGCCGGTGCGTTGGGAGTTGGAGATGGCGGCCATTCCAGGCAGCCACTGCACGGCCGAGAGGCACAAGGCCAGCGCCGCGCCGGCTCCACACCGGGTCAGTACGCGCCACCAACGGGCCCGATCCAACCCGGCCGACAGGGCGGCGTAGGCGACCACCAGGATCGCCTCGTCGAGCATCGCCTCCGGCGCGCCCCCGAAGATCACCAGGGCAAAGCCGACGCCGAGGAGGACGGACCAGCGCCAGCGTCCATCTCGCACGATGTGCAGCACCGCCAGCAGCATGAAGGGGATGGAGACGAATCCCTCGGTCATGTCGACGTGATTGACCTGACTGAGCACCACACCGGAGAAAGAGAACGTGGCGGCGGCCAGCACGCAGGCTGCCGTGGAGAGCGCCAGCGCCCGCAGGAACAGGTACATCCCGACGGCGATGAGAGAGAAGAGGATCACTTCCGTGGCGATCCACGCCACACGGTCGGGCAGGATCACGAAGAGCCCCACGAGAGGGTAGAAGGCCCCCGCGTTGAAGCCCGCCAGCAGCGGCGTCCCGCTGAACATGTACTGGTTCCAGAACGGCAGCTCGCCGCGGCGCAGCATGGAGCCGACCAGTACGTGGAGGGGGTAGTTCTGCTGCAGGTTGTCGCCGGTCATCAAGAGATGACCACCGAGGAGATCGGGAAGGATGAAGGTCGCGGCGGGAATGCCGATCAGCACGGCGTAGGGCCACAGTGGCCCCACGCCGTTGCGCGCTCTGACTACGTACGATCGGTGCACCGTCTACAGGCCCCGGCGTCAGGCCCCGGTAAGGGTCGGCGGACCCAGCCGACTAGCCCCGACGGGGAACCTCAATGCTGACGATCTCGCTTCTGGTCGTACATCCTCGCACCACTGGTGCGGGAGAGCCGGCTCGAGGTCGCTCGCCACATCACCTGCGGCTCCATCGCGGACGGTTCAATACGATGCACGTTCGATCGGGCGATATCGAGGAGGCCCGAGAGGAGATCGTCGTCCAGGAGGTGCGGGAGGAGGCCGAGATCCAGCAGCTTGGTGTGCGCGGCCCGGTAGTAGTGCTCCTGCATCTCGACCCTCGGGTCCTCGACATGGACGACTTCCGCCCCGCCGATCGCTGCGGACACCTTCCCGGCGAGCTCGTTGACCGAGAAGGACTCGGTGAACTGGTTGAACACCCGGAACTCCCCGGCGGCCGCCGGAGTGTCGATGGCGAGCTCCACGCAGGCCAGGGTGTCCCGGATGTCGAGGAACCCCCTCGTCTGGCCACCCTTGCCGTACACAGTAAGCGGCAGGCCGGCAGCCGCCTGGATCACGAATCGGTTCAGGACGGTGCCGAATATGGCGTCGTAGTCGAAGCGGGTGGCCAGGTCGGGATGGAGGGTCGTCTCGGGTGTGGACTGGCCGTAGACCACCCCCTGGTTCAGGTCGGTGGCACGCAGTCCCCAGGCGCGACAGCAGAAGGCGATGTTGTGGCTGTCGTGCACCTTCGAGAGGTGGTAGAAGCTGCCGGGCTGCTTCGGGAACGGGAGCACGTCGGTGCGTCCACGATGGGTGATCTCGATGTAGCCCTCCTCAATATCGATATTGGGGGTGCCGTACTCCCCCATTGTCCCCAGTTTCACCAGGTGAATCGACGGATCGGTATCCGCGATGGCGTAGAGCAGGTTGAGGGTGCCGACCACATTGTTGACCTGCGTGTAGACGGCGTGCTTGCGATCGACCATGGAGTACGGCGCACTGCGTTGCTCAGCAAAGTGCACAACCGCGTCGGGGCGGAAACGGCCCAGCATGTCGTAGACGAACGCCTCCTCGGTAAGGTCGCCGACGAACATCTCGATCTGAAATCCCGAGACCTCCTCCCAGCACTCCACCCGCCGATGCAGAGCTGCGGTGGGAACGAGGGAGTCGACGCCCATCTCGAGGTCGTATCCCCTGCGGGCGAAGTTATCGGCGACGCCCACCTCGTAGCCGGCCCGTGACAGATGCAGAGCCGTTGGCCAGCCGAGGTACCCGTCTCCGCCGAGGACAAGAATTCGCACGCTGTACCTTCCGGATCTGTGACGGCTACATTTCACCCCTGTAACGGTTCTATTCTCCCCCGTTCCGCTGGGAATGGCCTGAGATTGAGGTGAGGTAGAGCAGAGATGGCGCTCGCAGACTCCCTGACGGCCCCCAGGCCGGCCTCCCAGGGGTCTGGGTCTGTCGAGCCTTCGGTGAGCCACCTCTCACCGCGTCCGCTGGCCCCGCGTGCGCTGGTGCCCACCGCCGTGCTGGGCTTCGTCGCCACGCTGTCGATCGTCATTGGGGCGCTTCTGGGCGGATCGTCGTTCGAGACTTACCTCCCCGGTGCCTGGTTCTTTGGGATGCCGGGAGGGCTCCTCGGTTCGATCGGCTCGTCCGCCGCCCACCCGCCGATCTATGCCGACATCGCCGTCTACGGAGGTTTGATCCTGCTGATCCGGGTTTGGCTCGGGATCCTGCGCCAGGTCTCGACGCGTCCGGGCGTGCCGGTGAAGAGGGTCGTGCTGGTTGTCGTCGTCTGGGCTGTTCCCCTTCTGCTTGCACCCCCTCTTTTCAGCCGTGACGTCTACAGCTATGCCGGACAGGGCGAGATGGTCAGCCATCACATCGATCCCTATCTGTACGGGACCGGTGTTCTCGGTTCGACTCCGTTCAGCACCATGCCCGATTCGGTGTGGACGGACAGCCCGTCGCCCTACGGTCCGACGTTCCTTTCGATCGACGGTGTGCTGAACACGGCCTCGGGACACAAGATCCTGCCGGACATCGTCCTGCTGAGGTTGCTCGAGGTTGCCGGTCTCGCCCTCATCGTCGGAGCGACGCCTGCGCTGGCCCGCCGGCTCGGTCGGGATCCGGCCGAAGCCATACTCCTCGGGGCGGGATGCCCGCTCGTGTTGACCACGTTCATCGGGGGGGCACACAACGATGCACTGATGCTCGGACTCTTGATGGCCGGGCTCGCCGTGGCGCAACGGTGGGGGACCGTGCCCGGTGTGATTCTCTGTGCCGCCGCCGCCGGGGTGAAGTCCCCGGCCGCGCTAGGCGTCGTCTTCCTCGGGTGGGCGTGGGCCGGTCCGGCCGCGTCCATTCGCCGGCGGCTGATGCATCTCCTCGCTGCGGGCCTCATCGCGCTGTGCACGCTGGAGGTGATCTCGGCGGTGTCGGGCACCGGTTGGGGCTGGCTGCACACCAGCACGGCGGCCGACAAGTCCTTCACCTTCGTGACACCGGTGGGTGCCGTTTCGAGGGCGGTTTCCGGAGCGGCGCGCCTCGTGGACCTGCACATATCCGTGCTCGGAGCACGCACTGTCTTCAGCCTGGTCGGGCTGATAGGTGCCGCGGTCATCGGCCTACGACTGCTCGTCGGATCCACCGAATCCACCATTCCCCGCAACCTGGGCCTGACGTTGTTGGTCGTCGCTCTCCTGGGGCCGATCCTGTGGGGCTGGTACCTCACCTGGGGAGTCATCGTCCTCGCGCCCGCCGCAACCGGAGCGCTCCGGCGTATCGTCATCGCCATCAGCACGGTGGAGGTGCTGATCGCCGCCTCATCGGTCAAGAACCTCCTCGCCGGGGTCATCGGCGCGGGCATCTTTCCCGGCCTCACTCTCGTGGCGGCGATCCTCGCCATCGCCATCGTGCCGTTAGGCCTGTTCGGCCGGACGGGCGCGCCGTCACATCCTCAGATCACATGATCGTCCCAGGTGATGGCCGAGCGGGCGAACTCCTCCGGCGACTGGACTCGCACCACACAGAAGAGAAGACCGGCCGGGTCGCGCATGATCCACCACGACTCGACGGCCTCCACCCGCACCGCTCCCAGACGCTCGAGGCGCTGCACCTCGGCCTCCACATCGTCGGTCTCGATATCGACGTGGACCCGAGCCGATGCGCCCCCACCGATCCGCTGGGTCATGAGCTGGAGGCCCGAGAAGAGCCCCTCGAAGAACTCGTAGTCGTCGCCGTCCTCGTTGGGCGTGGGTGATCTCCCGAGGGCAGCGGACCAGAAGGACGTCTCGGCCGCAGAGACCTCGTCGGGCACATCGAAGAGGAGGCCCGTGAGGCGGCTGCGGTGCATCCCTCCATCCTGCAGCCGGTCCGCACTCCCCCACAAGGGGGGTTGCGCGAACCCTGCGGGTGAGGGAGGCCGTCGGGGTGTTACGGCAGGTACACCACCGCCTGCCATTGGCCCGTCATCTCCTCCCGGCACAGTGCGGCGCCGGCCCGCAGGGCCCAGTCGATGATCTCGTTCTCCGGGGCACCGAGGGGGGAGCGCAGGACCAAGCCCCGCCGGGCGTGGTCCTGGCGCACGAACCATCCCGGTGGCAGCGCGACGCCCGCGTCGGCCAGGCGGGCGACGGCCTTGGGCCCGGTGGGGTGCAACAGGCCGATCGTGACTCCTTGGGTGGCCCGCTTGGTCGGGCTGGCCGGCATGAGGGTGCACATGGTGACGGGCGGCTGGCGATTGCTAAACAGGGCGAAAAACCCCGGAGAAAGGGTCTGACGCTCGTGTTCGTCGGCGTCGACGCCGGGCAGGAGGTTGATCCAACCCTTGCCCGCCTCGGTGAAGTGGTGGAGATACCCGGCGACGCGCTCGAACGCCGGTGGAGTGAACTCGAACGTATCGACGTCGCGGCGGCTGCTCGGCACGCACCACAGTGACGCACGGGAACAGACGGTGTCGAGCACGGCGCCGTCCACTACCGTGCCGGCATGGACCTGATCGAGAACCTTCGGACCACGGGCGCCGTGCGCGAGTTCCTCCCTGAGAGCATCGACGAGGCGACGCTCCACCGCCTCCTCGATACCGCGCGGTTCGCCCCCAGTGGTGGGAATCGGCAGGCGTGGCGGGTGATCGTGGTCAAAGACCCCGCGAAACGCCGGGTCCTGCGCGACCTGTACGCGGCCGGCATGTACGAGTACTTCGCCATCTCGGCCGCTGGGCTGGTGCCCTGGGCGCCGGTCACGGATCGTCGCACCGAGGAGGCGGCGATCACCCATGCCCATGAGTACGCCGAGCGGGCCGAGGCGGACGTGGCGGCCGGTGGGGCGCCCAGCCTGCCCCAGGCGCTCCACACCGCTCCGGCCCTGCTGCTCGTGCTCGCCGATCTCTCGGGACTGGCCGCCATCGACCGCGACCTGGACCGCTACACGATGGTGGGGGGGGCCTCCATCTACCCCTTCGTCTGGAACATCCTGCTGGCGGCCCGGGCCGAGGGGCTGGGCGGGGTGATCACGACCGTGGCGACACGACGGGAGGACGAGGTGCGCCGGCTGTTCTCCATCCCCGAGACCTACGCCGTGGCGGCGCTGGTCGTGCTTGGCCGCCCCGTCTCCCCCACCCGCCGGCTGCGGCGGCGCCCGGTCGAGCAGTTCACCTGGGTCGACCGCTTCGAGGGCGCACCGCTCGAAGGGGCTTCAGGTCCGCCGGAGGGGGCCCAAACCGCCCGCGGAACCTGAGGTCTCCGAGCCGTGCTGAAATAGTGCATGGCCCAGAATGTTCTCGGAGGCGATCTCCAACCCTGCAGCTACCACCCACTCACCGGATTCTTCCGCGACGGATGCTGTAACACCGCCGCCGGTGACATCGGCGTGCACACGGTCTGCATCCGTGCCACCGAGGAGTTCCTGGCGTTCTCGGCCTCGGTGGGCAACGACCTCTCGACCCCACATCCCGAACACGGCTTCGACGGCCTGGAACCCGGTGATCAGTGGTGCCTGTGCGCCAGCCGGTGGCAGGAGGCGTTCGAGGCCGGGGTGGCTCCGCCGGTCGTGCTGGCCGCCACGCACGCCTCCACATTGGAATGGGTGCAGCTCAGCGACCTTGCTCAGTTCGCGGTGAAGGAGTAGCTGACCCGTCGAGTGCAGGGTCCGGATCCGGCGAGGGATCGGACATCTAACATCCGGCTTCGGACATCCGGCAACCGACTTCGGAGATCGGACAATGAGGAGGGCGCATCGGTGGAAGGCAACGTGATCAGCGTCGAACGGGTCATCGCGACCCCAGCCTCCGACCTCTTCCGGATCGTCGCCGACGCAAACCGCCACCCGGAGATCGACGGCTCGGGCTCGGTGGTCAAGACCAAGCCGGGGACGCCCCAGGCGCTCACCCTCGGCTCGACGTTCGGCATGTCAATGAAGATGGGCGTGCCCTACTCCATGTCCAACACGGTCATCGAGTTCGATCAGGACCGTCGCATCGCCTGGAAGACAGTGTTCTCGGGATTCCTCGGCCGGGTGGTCGGTGGGCGAATATGGCGCTACGAGTTCGAACCGGTGGAGGGCGGCACCCTGGTCCGGGAGAGCTGGGACATCTCGCAGGACAGGCAGGCCTCCCTGCTGAAGCTGGGCAAGATGCCGTCGGCCACCGCCGATGCCATGACAAAGACATTGGCGAACCTGGCCAAGGTCGCCGAGACACCACCGCGCGGATGAGCCGCGAGGGTGACACCGGCCAACCCGGCGGCGGGGGTAACGCCGGGCGATGATCGATGTCGCCTGGGAGGAACGCATCCTCCCCGCCCTTTCCGAGTACACGCGCATCCCGTGCCTGTCCCCCGCGTTCGACCCCGACTGGGCCGAGCGCGGGGCGATCGCCGAGGCCGCCGAGCTCCTGCGGGACTGGGCCCTCGAACAGGACCGTGGACTGGCCACCGAGATCGTGCAGCTGCCCGGCCGCACCCCCCTCCTCCTGGTCGAAAACGGCGGATCGGGGGACCCAATACTCATTTACGGGCACATGGACAAGCAGCCGCCGCTGGGAGACTGGCGCGCCGGGCTCGCGCCGTTCGAACCGGTCCGCCAGGGCGACCTCCTCTACGGCCGGGGCACGGCAGACGACGGCTACGCACTGTTCGCCGCCGTGACGGCCCTGCTGGCGGCGGACGGGGGCCGGGGGCGCGTGGTGATCCTCATTGAGGCCAGCGAAGAGAGTGGGAGCCCGGACCTCGGGGCATACGTCGAGCACTTGCGAAACCGCATCGGGACTCCGACCCTGGTGATCTGCCTCGACTCTGGATGCCTGAGCTACGACCGCCTGTGGCTGACCTCCTCGCTGCGGGGCGTTCTGGTCGCCAGCCTGCGGGTCGATGTCCTGACCGAAGGCGTGCACAGCGGCGCCGCGGGTGGCATCGTCCCCTCGTCGTTTCGCATCTTGCGGAAAATTCTCTCTCGGATCGAGGACGAGGACACGGGGGAGATACTGCTGCCCGAGCTGCGGGGATCGGGCGTGCCGGCCGACCACAGGGAGTACCTCCGCGCCGCGGCGCTGGAGTTCTCGGACAACCCCCTGCCGACGGTCGACGGCCTCCATCTGGGCGGCGGGGATGCCGCCGGGCGGTTCGTCGCGAGGGCGTGGTCGCCCGCCCTCGAGGTGACCGGGATGGACGGGTTGCCCGCCGTGCGTGATGCGGGCAACGTGCTCAGGCCGTTCACCACGGCCAAGATGTCACTGCGCCTGCCTCCCGACGTCGATGCCCAGATCGCGACCGACGCGTTGATATCCGCCTTGACCACCGACGAGGGAGCCCACCTCACGATCGACCTGGAGGCTGCGGCCGATGGCTGGGTCGCCCCGCCGCTCGACGACCACTACATCGCCGCGCTGGATCGGATCTCGCACGACATCTTCCAACGACCCATCGGCCACCACGGCGAGGGGGGCACGATCCCGTTCCTGGCCGACCTCAGGCGCAGCTTTCCGGACACGCAGTTCGTGGCCACGGGCGTCCTCGGTCCGCACTCCAACGCGCACGGTCCCAACGAGTTCCTGCACATTCCCATGGGCAAGGCAGTGACCCACGCGGTGGCAGAGCTCCTCAGGTAGCTCGCCCGGGAGGCGCGGCGGAGCCCTGCACCGCTCCTTCAGCCGTCCGGTCGGGGCTCGAGCGTCTCGACTCGATCACCGTCCCCCACCAGTACCAGAGTCACCATCGTGGGGGGGAAGAGCCCGTGCGCCACGACGCCCGGGGTGGCGCAGAATCGGGCGGAGAGCTGCTCAGGGTCCTCGACCGCGCCGTGGTAGTCGGCTAAAAGGCCGCCATCAGGACTGCGGGGAGCCCCGCGGAGGACGACGCCCGGTAGGGACGTGAGCAACGCGTCGGCACCGAAGGCCATCAACTCGAGCGGCACCGGTGGGTGCAGACGTGGGACCACCTTGTTCGACGAGACGATGACCGCGAAACGGTCCGCGGCGCCGGCCACGATCTTCTCCCTTGTGTGGGCGCCGCCGCCGCCCTTGATCAGCCAGCCGTGCGGGTCGACCTGGTCCGCGCCGTCGATCGCCAGGTCGAGCCGCCCGATCCCCTCGAACGGAACCACCCGCAGCCCCTCGGCACGGGCCAGCGACTCGGTCCCCGGTGAGGTGGCGACGCACGAGATGTCGAGCCGGCGGCGGCCGAGCGCCGGGAGCAGATAGGCCACCGTGGACCCGGTCCCCAGCCCCACGGTCATCCCGTCCTCGACCAGTGCGGCGGCGGTAACGGCGGCCGAGCGCTTCTCACGTTCGTAGTCGTGGTCGTCATGGTCCATCCCCACACCCTCGCGCGAAGCTCGACATCGAACCGAACGGGCATTTCATCGAACCCGACGGGCACGACTACTCGGGCGCACCGCCGGCCCGATGTCGACCCGCCCGACCCCCGAAAGGTGGATCTACACTGGCAAATGGCCCGATTCTTCGACAGCAGCCAGTACGCGATCGTGCAGGCCGCGTGCGCCCGGTTGATCCCCACCGATCAGGATCCCGGGGCCACCGAGGCCGGAGTGGTCGACTACATCGACGGCTTCCTCGGAGCGTTCGCCAGCGATCCACCCCTCATCTGGGCCGGGGGACCCTTTTCCGGGCGCGTCGGCGGGAACCCGCGCTTCGCCGTCTTTCACCGTCTGAGCCAACGAGACGAGCTCGCCTGGAGGACCCGGATCGAAGGCTCGAAGGGCATCCCCGAGCGCGAGCGGCTAGGGCCGGTGGTCGGTCTGCAGGAGCGCTACCGCGCTGGAGTCGAGGCGCTCGGGGCGGACTTCGTCCTCCTCTCCGCCGAGGAGCAGGATCGCCGGCTGAAGGAAGACCCCGAGTTCCTGGAGCTCCTACGCGAGCACGCGTGCGAGGGGATGTACGGCGCACCCGAATACCTGGGCAATCGCGATCTGACCGGCTGGCGCTACATCGGGTTCGAAGGAGACGTCCAACCCCGCGGCTACACCGACGACGAGGTGAGCAAGCCGTGAGCGGTGACTTCGACGCCATCATCGTCGGCTCCGGACCCGGGGGCTCCACGGCCGCCGACACGCTGACGGCGGCAGGCTGGTCGGTCCTCATCTTCGAACGCGGCAAGAACTACCTCGTCGATCTCCAGCGGCCGTCGGAGCTACTCCACGAGTTCTCCAACGACGAGATCAAGTTCTGGAACCGTCACTTCCTCGGACCCGACCCGTGGCTGGAACCACGGACATTCCGGATGAACGCGGCCGACGGCGAGCGCCGTCACGTCGGGGAGGTGAACAACCTTCCGGCAACTGTCGGCGGGGGCGGAGTCCATGCCGACGGCAAGGTGCCGCGCTTTCGTGAAGAGGACTTCCGGGTACTCACCGAGCTCGGGCCGATGGAGGGCGCCACCGTCGCCGACTGGCCGTTCGGCTACGACGAACTGGAGCCCTACTACGCCGAAGCGGAGAAGTTGGTCGGGGTGGCCGGGGTGGCCGGTGCCAACCCCTTCGCCGCCTGGCGGAGCGGACCCTACCCGATGCCACCCGGCGCCCCGATGTACTGCGCGCTGATCACCACCGCCGCCGCCGAGCGACTGGGGTACCACCCCTATCCCGGCCCCACGGCGTGCAACTCGGTCCCCTACGATGGCCGACCGGCCTGCAACAACTGCGGTTTCTGCGCGTTCTTCGGGTGCCCGATACACGCCAAGGGTGACCCCGTCGGATCTCTCCGGCGGGCGCTCATGACCGGACGAGCCGAGCTGCGCCCCGAGTCGATGGTGTCGAAGATCCGAGTGACGAACGGGAAAGCCACCGGCGTGGAATGGATAGACGCCGACGGAGAGCACCATATCGAGGCCGCTCGCCACGTGGTGGTGGCGGCCGGTGCCACCGAGACGCCCCGCCTACTGCTCCTCTCGGGGCTCGATCACCCTCAGATCGGGCGCAATCTCATGTACCACTTCCAGACCTTGACCTTCGGGCAGCTCCCGATGCGGCTCCACTCCCACAAGGGACGCTCTGTCACCCATCTTCACGACGACTTCATCGTGGTCGACGACGAGGCCCGGGCGGCGGCCGTCGCGGCGGGGCTTCCATGGCTCAAGGGTGGTCTCGTCGAACATGGCGGGGCCGCCCATCCGATACTCGAGTCGAAGCTCTACCCCTGGGGACCCGAGCACAAGAACATGATGCGCCAGTCGCCCCTGCGCGACCGACTGGCCGGCCTCACCATGCAGGGTGAGGACGTGCCCCAAGCCACCAACCGCATCGACCTCGATCCCGACGTCCGCGACGTCCACGGGCTCCCCGTCGCCCGGATCACGTACCAACCTCACCGCCACGAGCTGGCCGCCTCCGCCCACTACGGGCCGAAGCTCGAAGCGATCCTCCATGAGGCGGGAGCGTTGTGGACCCGAACGTCCACGTCACCCCGCATCGGGCCGGAGTTCCGAGCCGGATCCTTGGTGAGCTCCAGCATCCCTGCGTCGCGCCACGTCACCGGTACCGTCCGCATGGGCACCGATCCGCTCACCTCCGCCTGCGATGAGTGGGGGCGCCTCCATCAGGTCCCGAACGTGGTCATCTGCGACTCCTCACCCTTCCCGACCGGAGCGGGCTACGGCCCCACGTTGACCCTCGTCGCCCTCTCCATCCGCAATTCGCGCGCGCTCACCCGGTGAGCACACCCGCCCCTGTGCGCGCTCACCGGAGCGCCCAGTAGCGTTCCTTCGTGCACCTTCCTGTTGTGACCCGCAAGGCCCTGTCGTGACCCGCAAGGCGCGCCCGGCGTGACCCAAGCGGTCACCCTGCCTGACGGGAGGAAGCTGGCCTACGAAGAGTACGGCGATCCCGACGGACACCCGGTGCTGAGCTTTCATGGTGGGTTGAGCTCCCGCCTCGATGCCGCCCCTGCGCATCAGGCCGCCCTGACGCTCGGCGTACGCATCGTCTCCCCCGACCGGCCGGGCATGGGGCTGTCGACCTATCAGCCGGGTCGGCGGCTGCTCGACTGGCCCGATGACGTGCGCGCCCTGACCGACGCCCTCGGCATCGATCGATTCTCCGTCATGGGCTGGTCGTCGGGTGGACCGTATGCCGCCGTGTGCGGGGCCCGCATGAGGGACCGGGTCACGGCCGTCGGCCTCCTGTCGAGCGCCGTGCCGTTCGAGCTCGTCGGCACGACCAAAGGCCTTGCTCGTGACGACCGGGTGCTGCTCTTCCTCGTTCGCTGGGCACCCTGGCTGGCCTCTGCCCTGCTGCGGATTTCGATCGCCGATGCCAGCGAACCGCGCCTCTACCGGGAAATTCGCCGGTCGTTTCCTGCCGTCGACCGGGCGGCATTGGATGAGCGGGGTTCGATCAGCGAAGCCGTGGCGTTCGTCAAGGAGTCCGTGCGGCAGGGGACGGCGGGGTGCCTGCAGGACTATCGCATCTTTGGGGATCCCTGGGGCTTCGACCTCGGCGAGGTGACCGCGCCGGTTCACATCTGGGAGGGATCGGAGGATCACACCGGCCCCTCGGACTACCGCGAGCTGCTGCTCCGCCGTCTCCCCCGCGCCCAGCTCACCGTTGTACCCGGCGAAGGTCACCTCTCCCTGTTGCCGCATCACGCTCGAGCCATCCTCACCCCCCTGATTGCCGTGTGAGGTTCCCCCCTCTCCACCCTGTGAACCGCGCTCTCTAGCCCCTTAGGGGAGCCATCCCCCGTCGGAACGTGGGGAGCGCGTACCGTCTCGCTCCAGATGACAGAATGACCGGTCAATGGACACGGCGCGTCCCGTTGACCGCCGTGACGCGGCACCCGGACCGATGTCTTCTCTGACCCCTTCTGCCTGTTCTGCCATGCAGGCGATGCATGCTCCCAATGGCGTCGGTGTCGACACGATTTCATGATCCGCCTACAGCGATACAACTCACCCGCTGTCCCGATGCTGGTGGCGATCCCTGCCGCCACCCTGTTCGTCCTCCTCCGATGGCGGGTCGCGGCCCACGAGAAACTGGGAAATTTCGTGGTGGCCGGTTCAAAATACGCCTCGAGCACCCGCGTCCCGTCGGCCCTGCCGGTGGGAACCGGGTCGGGTTACGACGGTCAGTTCTACTACCGCCTCGCCTTGGACCCCTTCGACCTCGCACGAACCGCCTTCGGGATCCGATTGGACTCGTTCTCCCGGGTCGAACGAATGGGATACCCGTTCCTGGCCTGGCTGGTGGCTCGGGGGCAGCACGCATCGGTGCCACTCTCTCTCGTCGTCGTCAACGTCATCGCCTGCGGCATCGTCGCACTGGCCGGTGGCCTCCTGGCCCGGTCGACCGGTCGCCATGCCTTGTGGGGCCTCGTGTTCGCCGGCTATTGGGGTTACCTCTGGACGCTCGGAAGAGACCTCACCGAGCTCACCGCTGCTGCCTTCCTCTTGCTTGGCCTGGCCGCGATGGTCCGCCAGGCGCCCATTCTCAGCGGAGTTGCCCTCCTCTGTGCAACGGTGAGCAAAGAGACGTCTGTGCTACTCGTCGGGACCTTGGCCTTGACCGCGTTGTACCTACGCCTGTCAGAGCCCCAGCTGGAGCCCGTCCTGTCGTCCGACGGACCGTCCGCGGGTTCATCCCCGCCTGGGGCATCCGCGCCTGGGGCATCCGCGCCTGGGGCATCCGCGCCTGGGTACCTCGGTCGACTGTCGCCTCGTCGATCCGATCTGGCATTTCTCATTCCAATTGCCGGATTCATCGTGTGGCAGCTGGTACTGCTGTACGCCACCGGCAAGCTACCCATCTACCGGAGTGGGGGGGAAAATCTCGGTATCCCACTGGTAGGTGTCGTTCGCGGCCTCTCGCACTACTTGCCACTCTTCCCGACGACGGGCTCAGCTCTGTGGCTGGGCGAGCTCGTGATCCTCACCTTCGTGGTCGTGGGCGGCGCCATCTCATTTCGCGCTGCTCCGGTCGAGTTCCGTTCGCTGTGGGTTGTCTCTGTACTCCTGGTGCTGACCACGGCCACGGGAATCTGGTTGGGTGACGTCGGATTTCGAAGCCTGGACGACGCCTACCTCATGAGCTGGCTGCTGCTGCTGTATCGACGGGGCCCCATCTGGCCGTGGGCGCTGGTCTGTGCCGGCACCTGGGTGGTCGTCTTCGTCGAGCTCGTCAGATTCATCTGAAAACCCATGGTGATGGCAGCCGGGGCGACGCGGGTTCGATCGCGGTCCAGCTGTGCTGTTACCGTCTCGGCCAATGACCCAGATCGAGCTCCTGCTTGCCGCCAACAAGGGCTATGCCGCAGCCCGGGCCAACGTCGCCGACCCGCGTCCCGGCCGCCACCTCGCGGTCGTCACCTGCATGGACGCCCGAATTGATGTGTTTGCCGTCTTGGGCCTTCATCTGGGCGAGGCACACGTCATTCGCAATGCCGGGGGGCGAGTGACGGAGGATGTTCTTCGCAGCCTCGCTCTGTCCAGCCAAATACTCGGGGTCGACACCGTTGTCGTCATGCAGCACACCAAATGCGGTCTCACTGGCGTATCCGACGACGAACTGCGAAGACTGACCGGCGCCGAGTTTGGATTCTTCCCGATCGATGACCACGCGGCTGCACTGCGGGAAGATATAGCGATCCTCGCGACAAAGCCGTACCTCAGCCCCTTGCAAGTGATCGCTGGATTCATCTACGACGTGGAAAGCGGAGAACTCGACGATGTCGTCTACTGGGAACGACCGGTGTGAGAGTGCAACCTCAACTTGGAGACCGCCGCACCCAGCCCTGCCCAGGTACCCTGCGGGTAGTTTTTGCCTTGCCCGTTACTTCCTAGCCGTATTGCCTAGCCCGTTTCGGACCATCCCGTTTCGTCCTAGCCCGGGCCGGCGGGCGGTGGCCGTTGGTTACGCAGGCGGTTGTGGAAGCCGCAGAGCACCCTGCCGTTCTCCTGGGTGGTCGGCCCGCCGAAGGCGTAGGGCACGATGTGGTCGATCTGGCACCGCTCGGCGGGCACGTCGCAAAAGGGGTGGGTGCAGGTCCGGTCGCGTAGCTCGATGGCCCGGCGGGTGGCCCCGCTGAACAGGCGGGCGGTGACCGAGACCTCGATCCGCTTACCCGGGGCAAAGACGGCCCGCTCGAAGTCGGCGCCCTCGAGGTAGGCCAACAATGAGCCCGGGGTGACGACGGCGCCGTTCGAGAGCTGGCAGATGCGCCCATGGAGCGCCTCGTAGCCCACCAGGACGCTGAAGAGGGGCTCGGGGCGCCGCCCGTTCTCCGGGGCGGTGCGCGAGCGGGTGGCCATCTCGACGAGGGCGTCGGCCCGGCGCTGGGCCGGGGTCCGGGCGAGCTCGCTCAGGTGGGGCTCTCGGCCGAGGGCGGCGCGGGCCTCGGCCCAGTCGGCCTCGAAGAGCTCGGCTTCGAGGCGCCGGTGCTCGCTGGAGACGATCGTCCCCGAGATGGGGTCGAGGGCCATCTGGCCGAGGAACATGCCCGAGATGCTCGCGGTCAAATAGACGTCGCGCCGGGTCCGGCGGGCCAGGTCGGCCTCCTCGGCCCCCTCGGGGTCCGCCAGCTGCCCCCAGTAGGCCAGCACCCCCACGAACGGCTCGAAGCGCAGCTCTTTGGCGTGGTGCACCAAGAGGGCCTCGTCACGGGCCAGGGCCTCGGCGCTGGCCTCGGTGCGCACCTTGGCCAGGGCGTCGAGGTGGGCCCCGCCGATCTCCCCCTCCGCCCAGGCCGAGGCGGCCACCGGCAAATGTCCGAGCGCCCGGCCGCGGCGCAGCTGGGCCCGAGCCCCCGCCTTGGGCATGGAGCAGCGGGTGGCCAGCCAGGCCGTCGGGCTCTTGGCCCCCTCGGGCGCCCAGGCCCCCGAGACCTCAAAGGCCCGCACGGCCCGGCTCACGACGCACTCGAGGCGGGCCAGCTGGCGTTCGAGATCGACCATGGAGTGGGGATCGGCCAGCTCGCCCGGATCACACCCGGCCAACTGGTCGATGGCCTCGTGCAAGGAAGTGAGGAGTTCCACGGGTGAATTGAATCAGGGGGGTGTGACAGGAAAGACTGGGGCACGCAGGCATCGTGAGTTGCGCCGCGATCCGAGTCCCCCCAACTACCGTGTGATCGTTCCGCAGCGAGCCGAAGGAGATGTATGCCATTTGATGTTGCAGAGGCGCTACGGGCTCGCCACGGCGAAAACTACGCACTGCATGACGCGCACCTGAACCACCAGCTGGCGCGCGTCCTCAAGACGATCGGGTTCGACCGCTTCTATGTACGGGGCGAGGGGTCCTACCTGTTCGACGCGGAAGGTACGCGGTATCTCGATTTTCTTTCTGGATTCGGGGTGTACGCGCTGGGCCGGAGCCACCCCGCCCTCAAGGCGGCACTCCACCAGGCAATCGACCTCGACCTCCCGAACATGGTTCAGATGGACTGCGCACTCTTGCCCGGTTTGCTCGCTGAACAGCTGATTGCTCGCTGTCCTGAGAACATCAACCGTGTGTTCTTTTGCAACTCTGGTGCAGAGGCCATCGAATCGGCGATCAAGTTCGCCAGACAGGCCACACGCCGTCCCAGAATTCTGTTCGCTGAACACGCGTTTCACGGCTTGAGCACGGGCGCACTCTCATTGAACGGCGGAGCCGAGTTCCGAGACGGCTTTGGACAGCTGCTTCCGGGCTGCACAGCGGTCCCCTTCGGCGACATCTCGGCCCTCCGCCGGGAACTGCGAGTCGGTGATGTTGCCGCCTTCGTCGTAGAGCCGATTCAGGGCAAGGGCGTGTACATGGCCTCGCCCGACTACTGGAGAGAGGTGAATGAACTCTGCCGACAGCACAAGTCCTTGCTGGTGATCGACGAGGTCCAGACCGGTGTCGGCCGCACTGGCAAGTTCTTCTGCTTCGAACACTGGGATCTCAAGCCCGACATCATCACCATCTCCAAAGCCCTCTCCGGGGGTTACGTACCGGTCGGCGCCATGCTGACCACGGACCAAGTCTTCTCTTCGGTCTACAGCTCCATTGAGAAGGCACTGAAGCACTCATCGACCTTCGGCCGCAATCAGTTGGCGATGGTGGCCGGGCTAGCTACTCTTGCCACATTCGACGACGAGAACATCGTTGAGCGAGCGCGTCGTGCAGGTGAAGAATTTGAGACGGCGGTTCAACCTCTCCTTGAGCGCTACGAAATGTTCCACGAAGTCAGGGGAAAGGGACTGATGATCGGTCTCGAGTTTGGTCCTCCGACATCGAGGGCCCTGCGTCGGCGCTACAACACACTCGAGCGGATTCGGCCGGCCATACTCTCTCAAATGCTGGTTGTACCCCTCTTCCACCGGCACCGAATATTGACACAGGTGGCCGCCGACAACGTCAATATCATCAAGCTCTTACCGTCTCTCATTTGCGGGCAGGAAGAGATCGATTACTTCATTGGCGCCCTCGACGACGTCCTCAACGACGCGCATCATGGTTCAGGCCTCCTGTTCGAGTTCGGCGGGACCATGGCCAAGGGCGCCCTGCGACGGTCCGGGAAGCCTCGACCTGACGCGCCGTACGAAGTTCCGCCCTCTAACGGAAGGGGTGGAACCGTGCCCGGACAGGACCACGGAGAGTCCGCTGATGTATCAGTCCCGAGTGGCCCTTCATGAGCCCTTGGTCACCTCGCCCCACCTCGACCTCTACCAACTCGACATCTGATGGTCCGACAATCACTCAGGGAGACCGTATCGCCGTCTCGGGAGCCGCCGGGTTCATCGGTTCGGCAGTGGTGCGCGCACTCCTCGCCCGCGGCGCAAATGTTGTGGCGCTCGTCGAACCCCAAGGCGATCACCCGAATCTTCAAGGGCTCGACGTCGAGCGGATCCCCCTCGACGTGCGTGACGCCGAGGCCGTGCGAGCTGCCTGCGCCGACGTCCGATTCATCTTCCACCTGGCCGCGCTCTATCGATTCTGGGCCCGACGTCCAAAGGACTTCTACGACGTCAACGTCGGTGGCGTCCTCAATGTTCTCGACGCGGCTCGTCGCGGAACTTGCGAGCGTGTCGTCTATACGAGCACCGTAGGCGTTCTCGGTCTAGCCAGCGCCGCTCAAGGGCGGGCCGCAGATGAGACGTGTTACGCGGACATCTCGCACCTCTTCGGAATCTATAAGCGCACCAAGTATGTGGCCGAACACGAAGTGCTCCGCGCTGCAGCCCAGGGCGTCCCGGTCTCTCTCGTGCTCCCAACCTTTCCCCTCGGTCCGGGCGACACAAAACCGACACCGACCGGCAAGGTCGTTCTCGATTTTCTCAATGGCCGCATCCCCGCTTTCGTCGACACAACTCTGAACGTGGTTCATGTCGACGACTTGGCCCTGGCCCACCTCTTGGCACTCGAGCGTGGGACCATAGGAAGGAGCTACATAGTTGGCGGAGAGAACATGGGGATGGGCCCCTTTCTTGCAGCTCTGGCGGAGTGCACGAACCTTCCGGCTCCGAAACGGCAGATGCCTCGCACACTCGCACTCGGCGTTGGCGCCCTGTCACAGCTAGTGGAGGGAAGGTTGCTTCACCGCGAACCCACCGTTCCACTCGAGGCAGCGCGCATGTCAACCACCAACATGATGTTTGACGATACGAGGGCCCGCAAGGAACTCGGTCACTCCCCCCGTCCCGCATCAGAGGCCATTGCGGACTCGGCTCGCTGGTTCGTTCGGCACGGGTACGTCAATGCCAATCGATCGAGCCGCATACGCTTTCCCGCTACAGCATGACGGATGGGCTGTTACCTCACCGACGCCCTTTGTGCTCTCTCCCTGCGGACCGCCCCCCGGACGACCCGCATGGTCACAATCGGTGAAAAGAACAGTGACTCCGCGAGACCGCGGAGTTGTCCTAGGCGATCGTGACGGGACCGTGCTTCGCTCGCACGGAACATTGCTGAACTGGCACGACCGGTCAATACAGATGCGAGGCCAACTCTGACTGCCTTCAAATTCTCAGATTGCCCGCGCGCCTCTGCCGCCCACATGTGCTGCGTCAGAACCATTTTGATCTCTCGTCCCCCCAACTGCGAATCGAGCCATACGTTACTTCCGTGGCGACGGTACTCGGCCATGACTACAGGCAGGAAACTGACCGCGCTCTCGCGAGCGATGCGAAATACAAGATCGAGATCCTCACCAAGACTGAGGAGAGAGTTGAACCCACCGACCTCCTGGATAAGCGACTTCCGGATCATCGCGGACGAAAGAAATATCTTCCCGTCACCTCGGAGAAAGCCGCTGTATTGGGCTTCCCTCGAAAAGCCGGGGCCGATCAGATCCCCGTTCTCATCTATGTACCGAAACTGCGTATGGCACAAGCCGACTGCCTCATCTCGCATCGCTTCATATTGGGCGAGCAGTCGATCGGGCAGCATGCGATCGTCGTCGTCGAGGAACGCTACTAACTCCGATCGCGCATGCCCAATGCCAACATTGCGCGCAATGGATACCCCGCGTTGGCGTTGTCGGATGACCCGCACTCTCTCGTCATGGCGTTCGACATCAGAAAGGTCGTCTTCACAGCCATCCAAGACAACCATAAGCTCCCAATTCTCAAGCGTTTGCGACTGGACGGACGCAATGCTTTCACGAAGATAACGTCCGCCACGAAAGCTGGGGATCACTACACTCACATCGGGAATGCTCATCCTTATCTTGGTCCTCAACTTGGGCCAGCCGAACCAGCTGCAGCTTAGTGGCTCTCCGCATCTGAGTAGGGATTAGCTCTAGGCACTGTGGGACTCGACGGTTTCCGGTACCCGAGGCGCCGGAAAGAGATCTACTTGCCTCGGGGTTCCGCCAGCCGGCAGCTCGATCGCGTGGACCACCCCGCCTGGGTCGGCTAGTCCGCGACGCAGTCGATTCCCCCAGGGGATTCGGACCCAAGGCAAATAGGTGGTAAGCGTTCTCCCGACTGGACCTATATCCTCAGCCACTTTATTTAGCCAATGGACCGAGGACGAGTGGTTAGTTCCATTGATTGATGTAGATGTACGGTACCTCGACTACCGCCGTTGAGGAGGGGTCGATGGCTGCGTTACCGCCCGGAATCCAACCCGTAGCTTGAAGGGATACCCGCATCGCCTGAGCCGGATCAGCTCCGCTGCTAGCCGGGAATGTTGCCTTCGTGACGCCGTCGATTGAAACGGTCAATGAGGTTGGGGTCCACGTAACCAAGAAGGTATGGTACCTACCATCCATGAGATTCACGCCGGTGTCTTGGTTGCCATCGGTCATGTCAAAGTTCGGCGCGTTGTTGCTCAGAAGGCTGTTCACGCTTATATCGTCACCCAAGGCGGGCTGAGTTTCTGCGAAGTCGACCTCGTTGGTCCACGCTCCGGTTGTAGGCCACATCAGGAAGGCAATCTTGTAGTTCTGCGGGCCGGATTCTGAATCCAACCTGATCGCCATTCCCACCTGGCCATACTCGAAACCCTGCTCATTCATCGGTTGAGGTGCGGCTGTGACCTGGGTGCCGCTACTGTCGGTGTGCAGGTCGTAGTACATCGAACCATTAGCCACCGAGAGCACCTCGTTCGGTACATAGGTCGCTTCGCTTCCGTCACCCGCTGGACCGCCATTGTATTCACCGAACTCGCTACCGTAGACATTGTCAAAGTCCCCTCCAGGGGCCGGGGTATTGAAGTCCTCAGTGAAGATACGGCTAAAGCCACTTGGGGCAGCCGCCGGCATGGCTGGTGCCGTCGTGCACGGACACTGGGCAGTTGTACCGATGCCCGCATTGGTGGCTGGCTTGGTCGTCGTGGTGGGCGGCTTGGTCGTCGTGGTGGGCGGCGCAACAACATGAGCGACGGCGCGTGGGGCCCCGGTAGTCGTTGTGGGCGCTATCTCACGAGCTATCCGTTGCGTCACACCTGTGGTGGTCGTGAGCGGAGGATCAGTGGTCGATGAGGGAGCCACAGTAGTGCTCGTTGTCGGAGCCGGAGCGGCGGCCGCAACCGATGACGGTCGACCAGTAATTCGTCCATGCGCCACCCGGCGGACGTGGGTCGCCGTGTCCGCCACGACGCTCGTGGTGACAGCGAACACGCCAAATACAGCAAGAATGGCGGAGAGATGCCTCCGTGCGGTTCTTTTTCTTTGGTGGCGTCTCTTTTGGTGGCGTCTTTTTTGGTGGCGCGGCATATCAGCGAATCCTCCATTCGACCCTGTGCGGGTCCTTATTGGAGGGCGCAGCTACATGCTGATTGTCAAAACGACGAAGTTGAATGAGAAGGTTCCCTGGCTTTGAGTTTTTCCGTTGCATAATCTGTATTCACAGAAATGCCGGAGCACTTGAGGGTGGAACTTAGCGTGGCATTCCGTCTCGGTCCAATGTGACGGCACTCGTAACCGTCGACCTGGTAATTCGGCCTGAATTCTCCCGTGTCGTAATCAAGACCGCGAGGCCCAAATTCGCGAAAAATGCTCCAACGTCAGGTCCGTACGCCGTCGATTGGACAGAGATAGGGCGATTTGGATAGCGTCCAACGTAACTGCATTCCGGCCCTGTGGACCCGGCCGTGAGATGCGAACCACGAGCTGCGCGCGGTCGGTGAAACAAGAAGGCGGGTCCGGTCGTCGGACTCTCTCCAACCACATCCATCGCGAATTCGCGCGGCGAACCGAAAACGGCAGGGCGGTCAAACCCCAAGGGGTCGAGACCCATGACAATGGGCAGGTGTCCGAACGTCGCTACCTATCGGACAACTCGATGGCCCAGTTTCGCCGCAACGAGGACACAGCCATCGCTGAGGCCGACGAGGTCCGCCTCGAGGTAAGCGCCGGGACAGGTCCGCCTCCATCCACGAATACCTAACCCGTCGGAGGGGCGCGCCCGACGAGTGGACGAAGACGTCCATCGCCCTGATCCGCTACGAAGGGGTCGGGTCGGGAACTGGACTCCATTTCGGCGACCGACAGCGCCTTCTGGGACTGATCCCTCAACGTGAAAGGCGCACTGGTGCACCCACCCTCACGTCGGAGCGAGGATCGGCTCCTCCATCGCTCGGCGGAACGTCCTCTGCCATAACCCGCTCCGAGGAACTCAAGACCGGGGAACATTTGTGGGTCTTCCGGTTCAGTGGGGAGCGGTCGATGACATCCCCGGGGGCTTGATCGGCCTCGGCCAGGTGACGCCGCCGGCATGGAGGAGTATGCGCAGCCTGTAGTGGTCGAAGTTCGTGAAACCCCTGCCGGCCCCGCTCGTCGAGGCGCTCGTCGCCTCGGAGTAACAGTTTGCGGATGCGAAAGAGCGGGTCGACCTTGCGCCCTCAGTGCCCCAGGGTCTCGTTTTTGGATGCGCCGCCGCAACTGGTCGAGGGGGCGGTTGGCCTCCCGGGTCACATGGAAGGATCGGCCACGCGCCGGGCATGGGAGAGATGCGCGTGCAGTCCACTGCGATAGGTGTCGGTCAGGTCGAGCGCCACGACCCGGACACCCTTGAGCCACTGCTCGGAGTGCCCGGCACACCATCGGCGCAGCTTGGCGGCGCTTTTGCCCTCGAAGAGGTCGTTCACGATGCGTCGGTCCAGATCGACCAGGGAGGTGAATCCCGGCCCCCCGTGTCCACGGGCCCTCTCCGACGGCCTCCTGGGCGAACACATCGGGCGGGTCCACGAGCAGAACTACGCCGTTTACGGGGTACGCAAGGTCTGGCGCCAGCTCGGCCGTGAAGGCGAGACGGCCGGTCGGGACCAGTTCGGACGCGTCATGAGGGACGTTGGCATCTGTGGCGTCCGGCGGGGCAAGACCAAGCGCACCACTGTGGCGGCCGATGTCGCGGTGCGCCCGGCCGACCTGGTCGATCGCCACTTCTTCGCCCGCGCCCCCAACGGCCTGTGGCTCGCCGACATCACCTATGTATGGACCTGGTCAGGCTTTTGCTACACCAGCTTCATCACCGACGCCTTCGCCCGGCGCATCGTGGGCTGGCGGGTATCCAAGTCCTTGCGGACGGACCTCGCTCTCGATGCCTTGGAGATGGCGATCTACGCCCGGCGCAACGAGGACCTCTCCCATCTCGTCCATCATTCCGACCGCGGCGTGCAATATCTCGCCATCCGCTACACCGAGCGGCTGGCCGAAGAGCACGCCGTCGCTTCGGTCGGATCCAAGGGTGACAGCTTCGATAATTCCCTCGCCGAGACGGTCAACGGGCTCTACACGACCGAACTGATCCACCGACAAGGACCCTGGAGGACCTTCGAACAGCTCGAGCTGGCCACCGCCGCCTGGGTCAGTTGGTGGAACGAACGGCGGCTCCGCGAGACATGCACCTACGTGCCGCCAGCAGAGTTCGAAGAGAACTACGACCGTCGCTTGGGCAAGGCCAGGTAAAACTTAACCGCCGAGCCTCCATCAAACCCAGGGCGATTGAGGATAACAAATCCCCAGTCATTCCGGAAGAGCCACATTTGTAAGGCATTGCGAGTGGGGATCATCTCCCGTGGTCGACCAATGTGTAAAGCTTAGAGTTGGCTCGATTACCCTTTATCCTAGAGCATCGAGACCCAGAATCCATCAACAATCGGGAATGGAATCCTCAGACAGAAATTGGCACCCCCAAGAGATAGCCACTCCGAGGAAGATCTGTCGGTGACCGAGCCGTATACCGCAATGGCTGGTGCGGGGGGCAAAGATCGGGTGGGGCGAGAACGCATCGCCCGATCTTTCGTATGGACCCCTCCGCGGGTGACCGGCCAAGTCAGACGGTGCTTTGAGTCCACATCCCACTCGGGACGCTCGCTGGCGCATCCCCCTGGGTTCCTCCCCCTTGGGCCAAGGTTCCCTCTGGCGACTATGCCGGATGGTGTGTTCAGGTTCAGAGTCCGCAGTCCCCGATGATGAGCAGCGCAAAGCAGACCGACCCAACTCCACGCTCAAAGCCGCGACACGCCCTACACTCAAAGAGGCGCGTGTGGGCTGGGAATCTTATCCAAAACGCTGTGGCATTGATGGTGTCCTCCGGGGGAAGTGCCGTGCTCGGCGTAGTCTTCTGGGCCACAGCTGCTCGCCTGACGACGGCCGAGAACGTCGGCCGAGCCTCTGCCGAGATCGCCGCCATGGTGCTCCTGGCAAACCTGTCACAGCTCAGTTTCACCACGATCTTCGATCGCTTCCTCCCCGTTGCGGGGGACCGCACATTCAAATTCGTGACACGCGCGTACGCGATGTGTGCCGTCGTTGCGGTCATAGTCGGCATCGTGTACGTGATTGCAGGCTTCGGACACAGATACATTCCGGCCCCATTCGGTTGGAAGGTGCTGTTTGTCGCATCAGTCATCCTGTGGACCATCTTCGTGCTCCAAGACAGCGTGCTAACCGGCCTGCGGGCAACGCGGTGGGTACCGGTCGAGAACATCACCTTTTCAGCCGCCAAAATCGCCCTTCTGCCCGTCTTCCTCGCGCTCACCGCGAGCTGTGGCGTCTTCCTGGCGTGGACGGTGCCCGTCATAGTGGCAATCGGCGCGGTGAACTGGTACCTGTTCCGCAAGCGCATCCCGACCCATCAGGCTTCACACTCTTCGAGCGAACACTTCCCTTCAGGTCGCGAGCTCGTGTCCCTTGCGGCCGGTCAATACGCAACCGGGCTTGTATCCACGTTCTCCGCGAACATCGTTGCCCTGATCGTAATCAGTCGACTTGGGGCAGCAGAGGAGGCCTACTACTACCTGCCGGCGCTGATCTCCAGTGGTGGTGTGGGCGTACTCCTTTACAACCTCGTTACTTCGTTTCTGGTGGAGGCATCCACGGATCCGAAGGAGCTGCGTGAGCACGCTAGGATCACGATACGAGCGGCCATTGTCGTCCTCGTACCGAGTGTGACCATCGGCGTCGCATTCGCCCCGCTGATCTTGCGGATATTCGGACCCGAATACGCGATACACGGCACCACCCTGCTTCGTATGCTGCTGCTGTCACTTCCGGGCTACGCGGTGTCAGCCTTCTACTATTCGTTGGCATGGCTGGACAGACGTGTCTGGTGGTTGGCAACGCGTGAGCTTCTCAGTGCGGGGGTTTACTTTGCCATCCTGCTCGCGTGCATCGACCACTTCGGCATCTTGGCGATAGGCATAGCCTCCCTGGCGCTGTCGTTGCTCCTCACCGTTCTCTTCCTGCCGATCTCGATCAGGCGCTACCGCCTGATGGCCCGCTCGATTGATCCGCAGCGCGACGCCGCCGCAAGCACCTGAGCGCAAGGCATCGACGTATGGGCGGAGTCACCTATCTGCGACTCCGCACGTCATTTCGCGGGCCCGGATCCAACGTACCGGGCACCGGCAGGGGAACATAGAAGCGCGGCGTCCAGCCGCTTCCGCTGGCGGCATCTTGCAGCTGTCGCGTCACTTCATCGACGATGTCCCACGTAAAGACAACCACTTCCTGTGGCCTCCGCCGGAGCAGTTCCTCAGGCGACAAGATTTCGATTCGGGTGCCGGGTAGCCGTCGACCGTGCTTTTCCGGCGAGAGGTCGACGGTATAGGGCAACAGGGACTCGTCGATCCCGGCCAAGGCTACGAGGACTGGGGCCTTAGATGGTGCACCGTACCCGGCGATCGATACTCCCTCGTCGAGAGCACGCTCCAAGTGATCGCGAACGGTCGCTGCAACTGCCACGCCCCGACGACCGAACTCCTCCAGGCCGCTCCCGTCTTGGAGGCCACTCGCCCGCTCCGCAGCAAGAACCTGATCAACGCTGGGATCGACCGTGCAGCCGTCCTGAATCCGCCCGGCGGTGACTCGCAGACTGCCGCCGAACACCGAAACCTGTACCGCCCTCGTGACGATCAAACCGTGCAGACCAAGAAGTCGCTGCACGCTCAGCAGCGATAGGTAGACCCAGTGTCCGTGGCGAATGGTGTCGACCTGTGACTCCTCTACCAGGGGCAGGAGATGGTGGAACTCAAGTACGAGGCGGCCGCCCGCGGCCAGCCGGACGGCATGCGCCGCCAGCGGAGCTTGCAGGTCCGATTCGTGCGCCAACGAATGGACGTCGACGACCAAGTCCGCCGTCTGGTCCGGAGCTCGGGGCGCCAAACCCGCCTCGACGAACCCGCCCAACCACGAACCGCCGTGATGACTGTCCAATTCGATGATCGTATCCCCGGGGGCGAGATTCTCCGTCTGCACCACGTCGATCGCCGACCGCTTGGCGTGAAGTTGCGACGTCTTCGACTCAAGGGCACGAGGTGGCTCCGGCGTCGGATGAACGTCTGGGCCCAGCTGGACCAGAAGACAGTCATCACAGAAGAAGACCCGTAGGGGCCAGCGCGGATCTTCCTGTGGGTCATCGATCAGCGGAAACCAGTCCGATGCGGGGACCACGCCCAGATTGACGACCTCCCTTGTCCTCTCGGACGTACACCCGCGACAGATCAACCCAACCCATGCATCACTCTCCGTCGTCATGCATGTAGTATTACTCGTTCGTCGGCCACTTGATGCGTGATATCCGAACAACCGAAGGTCGGCGCAGGTGTGGCCTGGAGGGCGATGGACGTTCACGAAACCGAACTGCATGGCGTGCTGCTCTTCACCCCGGAGCCGCACGTGGACGAGAGGGGGATGTTCTCCCGCACGTTCGAAGCCGATGTCGTCCGCGCCGCCGGGATCGATCCATGCTCTTTTGTGCAGGACAGCCTCTCACGATCGGCCAAGGGCGTCGTTCGAGGACTGCATCTACGCTCGGGGCAGGGCGAGGCAAAGATCGTCCGGTGTTCGGCAGGCGCCATCTTCGACGTGGTTGTGGACCTCCGGCCGCCATCCCCGACCTACCGGCGATGGACGTCGTTTCATTTGACGGGAGAGTCACAGTCGTCCGTCTACATCCCGGCGGGTTGCGCTCACGGTTTTCAGGCCTTGACCGATCCCGCAGATATCATGTACCGGATCGACCGGGTCCACGATCCCGCCGAGGACGTCGCCATCGCGTGGGATGATCCTGAGCTCGCGATCCCCTGGCCACTCCCGAAGACGGCGATGTCCGAGCGAGACCTTGCCGCGCCTCCCCTAGCCGAGCTGGGCTCAATGCCTCGCGTTTCATGAGAACGGAGCTTGAGGCCGCTGGCATCGAACCGTGGCAACTGGCTGTCGGAGTTTAGACGTCCAATGAACGTCAGCGTCGTTATCCCCGTCTACAACGCCGAGATATGGATCGCGGAGGCACTCGAGAGCGTCGCAGAACAAGGCGACAACATAGAAGTAATCGTGGTGGACGACCATTCACCTGACCGTTCCGCCGACATCGCTCGCGAATTTCTGGACCGCAATTCGCTCCTCGGGAAGGTGATCACCACAGATCAGAACCAGGGTCCCGGTCATGCTCGCGATCTCGGCTGGAAAAGTGCCACGTCGGAGTGGATCCAATTCCTAGATGCAGACGACCTCCTCGCGCCCGAGAAGTTCGACGTTCAGTGTGCCCGCGCCGAGTCTGCTCCCGAGGACGTCGCCGTTCTCTATTCGCCGTGGCAGCACATCGGGCTCCTTAACAACCAATGGAGACCTACTGGACCTGTTGTTCGATCAGACGTCGACCAGGACACGGTGTCGAGCATCCTGAAGGATCGGCAGTTCGGATATGTCGGACCCGCGCTAGTGCGGCGTCGAGCATTGGAGGCTGTGAGCGGGTTCTCCCTGGGAATGACACTCGGTGAAGACCTCGATCTGATGCTTCGCATCGCCATGTCCGGATATAGGTTCGAGCTGGTGGCATCCGTGCGTCCCCTGTTCTTCTACCGTGACACCCCTGAATCCCTGTGGCATCGTTCCGCTGCGAAACCCGAAGCTGTAATGCAACTACTGCGATCAGTCAGGGAGGCCGAAACGTTCGTAGGCGGTGAGGGCAACGAACCAATCGCGACGTCGACGAAACTCGCGATCGCCACACGATATGCGGAACTGTTGGATGTTCTCCGGAGTGGTGACCGTAACGACTTCGAGCGAGTGCTGAAATGGATTTCTGACCTTCAACTGAGGTCGGCACCGCCCGGATCGGCCCTACCAACGCACGTCGTGGCGATGATCGCTGGCCTGGGCAATGCCACACGGATTAAGTGCGCCGTTCGCCATACACTTCGATCTCTACGGGCCGAGCGCGCCGGAACATAGTTGCGCCAGCGAATTCGGTTCGCTAACACGATCGCACTACTGGAGCGTCAACAGGATAGCTGGCGATGGAATTCAAGCGGACAGGTAGTCTCGGATGCCTCGGACGGCACCGCGAGCGAGTCCGGGAATCGCACGAATCCGACCCGCGGTGTGCGCCATCTTTAGGTCCACGAGGGGAAACGGCTGTCCCGAGACACGTGAGCTCTCCGGCCAAAGAATCCTTTGCGACCCGCGTTCGAATGCCTCCTCGGTCGCTGCCCGAACCAGCGCATCGGTGCTTAGAGGGAGCCCACCGACATGTCGCCACACGACCGACGTCCTTGACCCGTGCACCATGAGCAGTCCACTGGTCGGCCCGTCGTGACGGTCCGCTATATGCAGAGTCATCCGACCGGCACGTGCCGACGCGTCGACCGCAGACGCGAAAAACGCCGCCATCTTGGATCCCGGCGCGCCTCCCCCCACCGGTCAGCCTCCGTCGGTCCGGTGATAAGCGCCAGACACTCGGCTGGATCCGTCACCTTGCGGACCGGGCCGATTCTGTCTGTGGAGACCGGTTCCGGGCTCTCGACCGGGACACTGACGAAGCCGAACGTAGTTTGTTCGGTGAGAACTAGCGGACATGACGTGGCGGCCTGATATGAATGGGCGAGCTTTAGAGGAATGGAGGAGAAGTCGATCTCCCGACCCGATGAGAGAATTCGCTCCAAAAGGATCTCGCACACATCGTCGCGATCCTCGGCGACGAGCAGCTGGTGGTACGTACCAACCTCGTCGCCGACGAAGCGGAGCATATGGCGCCCCACATCTCCCACTCGGTCATGAATGAGCGCAAGTCCGACCAGGAGGCCGGAATCTTCCACCACGACTGACGCCAGCCGCCCCCATCCGAGTTCCCACCACCACGGTAGGCAAAAAGAGGGCCATGCGAACGGCGAAGCGTCGCAGCTCGCCGCGAGCTCGCTCCAGCCCTGCAAGCCCCCTAGCTCCTCCCAGATTGAGAGTTCCGTGATCTTCATTGTCCCCGCGTCCGACCTAAGCTCGCGGCTATCCGTTCGCTCACTACCTGGTGCCCGTCGATCACGACGTCCAATCCTAGGCCCGTCCACTCCATCTTGATCCACTTCGCCAAGACGCCGTAGCAGCGCACCCTCGCCATCGGGTCGAGCGGAGCCAGGGCGATGCTCCGGCGAAGCGAAGCTAAGGTGTGCCACAGCGGAAACCGGCTCGATCCTCCGAACCATTTGGCCCACACCTGGCGCGTACGCCCTCGGTGGATCACCGCAGAAGCTCTCCCCGGGTGCCCGCGGTTCAAGAAGAGATGCTCGGGCACCTCACCGAACGGACCCAAGAACGCGAGCTCGGCGAGCTTTATCGCATCGGAGTTGTAGACCGGCTGGAAGGGACGAACACGGTCGAGAGCCGATCGGCGGATCACGGCGAACACGATTGAGAAGTCATGTGGGCGCACCAGGACCTGTTCGAAGCGGGCCCATGGTCGATCGTCGTCGAAGTGCAACTGCCGGAAAGAGCGCATCAATTCCTCGCCGCGCTCATTGATGTAACCAACCCGACTGTGGCAGGCCACAAGCTCAGGCCGCTCGTCGAGCTCGGCTACGCACCGCTCGAGGTACGTCGGTTCGTAGACATCGTCGTCGGCGCACCACTTGAACAATTCCGTATCGGGAGACGCTCGCACCACGTAGTTGTGATTCCAAGTAGGACCGCGATTCTCGTCGTGACGCACATAGCGGACACGGGAATCCGCCGCTGCGTACGACCGGCAGATCTCCTCTGTCTGGTCAGTCGACCCATTGTCTGAAATGTCGAGGACAAGATCGTCCATGGTTTGGGACAGCAGCGAATCGATGGCGGCCGCCAGATGCCCTTGCCCGTTGTAAACCACCAACCCAATCGCCACCCGGGGCGGGGTCATACCATCCTCACTTTCATCATGGCTGCCAAATCTAACTCATTTTAAGCCCACTCCCTGCAAGGATTTGTTCATCGCTCTGCTCCTTTATGCCCTCCCGGACCCAACTGGTGGCGCTCCGCCAGGGGAGTAAACCGCCGAGGATTGCCCACGGGGAAGACACGCTGTGGGATACAGTCTTACGTGTGTTGTGGACGCTCTACGTGCGCCAACTTTCCCAGTCAGGGAGCCCGCGTGCACACTGACCTCGCCCGGCCCCCGTTTGGGCGACACGCTTCCGTTCGTTGACACCTCCCGTCTCCGGTTCAGGTCAATCCCAGGATCTCTACGACATCGTGGTCGTCGGTGCCGGTATCTTGGGGCTGGCCACCGCTCGTGAGATTCTGTCCAGGCATCCGCAGGTCCGCCTGCTCGTGGTGGACAAGGAGACAGTCATCGCCGCTCACCAGACCGGTCACAACAGTGGGGTTCTCCATGCCGGGATCTACTACCAGCCCGGATCATTGAAGGCGCGTCTCTGTCGGACGGGCAAGGCGGCCCTCGAACGCTATGCGGAAGAAAAGGGAATTACCGTCGGCCACTGCGGCAAGCTGGTCATTGCCGCGGACTCGACGGAACTTCCCGCCCTCGAAGAGATCCGGCGACGGGGTGATGCGAACGGTGTCCCCGGACTGGAGATGCTCGGTCCTGCCGGGCTACGCGATATCGAGCGGCACGCGGTCGGTAGCGGCGCCCTGTGGTCACCCTCCACATCAATTATCGACTATCGATCAGTGGCCGCGGCAATGGCAGAGGACATACGGGGCGCCGAAGGCGAGATCAAACTGGGGGCTGAGGTCACCAGTATTACCCGAAAGGGAGAGCACCTGGCGCTAACCGTGGGCCACGACACCGTGGCTGCTCGCCACCTCATCGCGTGCGCCGGCCTACACGCCGACCGGCTGGCGAGAATGACCGGCGCGGAAACGGAGGAGCAGATCGTCCCGTTCCGTGGGGACTACTACACCCTCACTGCTTCGGCCGCTCAAATGATTCACGGACTCATCTACCCGGTCCCTGATCCCCGGTTTCCCTTCCTCGGAATTCACCTCACACGGACCTCCGATGGCCGCGTGCTGGCGGGTCCAAACGCCGTTCTTGCCTTGCGTCGCGAAGGCTATCGCCGCCGCGATTTTCGATCCGGGGACATATGGTCGGTGGTCACCGCTAAGGGATTCCGCCGGCTGGCTAGGCGTCACTGGCGCATGGGCATGGTCGAGATGTGGCGAGACTGGAACAAACGTGCCTTCCTACGTGCAGTGCAACGGTACATCCCCGAGGTCGAAAGTAGCGATCTTCTGTGGGGTCCCTCGGGAGTGCGCGCCCAGGCGGTCGATCCCGATGGCTCGCTCGTCGACGACTTTCGTCTGGGTACGGATGGTGCGTTCTTGCAGGTCCGGAACGCGCCGTCGCCCGCTGCCACTGCGAGCATGGCCATTGCAGGTCACCTCACCGACCAGGCGGAGCTGCTCTTCACGGACCTGGTGTGATGGGTTGGCGCCGGGCGCAGCACCTGCAGGCCGCTCGCCCAGCACGCTAGTGGGCCTTATGCAAAGGTCCATTTGGGTTTATACGCAAAAGATCCCTTGATATAGCAATGCTTAGATGGTCTTCATTTTTGCAATCGCGCTCAGCATTCACATTATAAGGATCGGGATGCAATGGCGAATACCCCACGCAAGGTGCGTCGTATTTGGTTGCCCATAGGTTGCCAGCCGGTTGTATCTTGCGAAAGACGGCTTAGGCGCCTCCCCTTTGACTCATGCAGAGTATGATTGCCGGATGCCAAAGCGAGTTCTCGTAACCGGCGACCGGGGCTATATCGGAGCGGTCTTGATGCCGTTTCTCCGTGACCATGGCCACGAGACGGTCGGGTTGGACGCTGGGTGGTACGAAGGGTGTGACTTCGGCTCGATGCCTGAGTCAGGGTGGGCTCCTCGAGACATCCGTGATGTGACTCCTGCGGAGCTCGTGGGGTTTGACGCTGTCGTGCACCTGGCTGCGATCTCCAACGACCCGATCGGCCATCTCAACCCCGGAGCGACCTATTCGGTCAACGCCGATGGCGCGATCCACGTTGCCGCGATGGCCAAGCAGGCTGGAGTCCCCCGCTTCTTGTTCTCCTCGTCGTGCTCGCTCTACGGAGCAGCCGGGGATGCCCCCGTGTCGGAGGACGGAGCGTTCAATCCGGTCACCCCCTACGGCGAGAGCAAGGTGTTGGCGGAACGGGGAATCAGCAAACTGGCTGATGAGAATTTCAGCCCCGTCTATTTGCGCAACGCTACGGCATACGGTTCCTCGCCTCGACTTCGGGCAGATATCGTCGTGAACAATCTCACCGGTCTCGCGTTCACTCGGGGCGAGGTTCGGCTGGAATCAGATGGGTCGCCATGGCGGCCGCTGGTGCACATTGAGGATATCTCCCGCGCCTTCCTGGCAGTACTTGAAGCACCGCTCGAAGTCATCCATGACCAGGCCTTCAATGTTGGGCGCGACGAGGACGTCGTTCAGATTCGAGAGATTGCCCTCCAGGTGTCGAAGGCATTGGACTGCCCCATCACCTTTGCGGAGAGTGCTGGTCCGGACAAACGAGACTACCGAGTCGATTTCACCAAGATTGGCCGGATGCTTCCGGCGTTCCAACCAAAGTGGACGGTCCCCCAAGGCATTGAAGAGCTCGTCGCAGATATGTCTCGCTTTGGCCTCACCGCTGAGGACTTTGAGGGTCCCCGCTTTGTAAGATTGGCTCGCATCAGGGACCTACTTGCTGATGGCCGACTCGACGGCGAGCTACGCATGACGACAGACCAAAGTCTGATCCGATGACAGGCCCCAACTGCCGACTCTGCGGGTCGCTCCTCACCAAGACCTTCGTCGATTTGGGCATGTCACCGCCTTGCGAGAGCTTTCTTACCGCGGAGCAGCTCGACACGATGGAGCCGTTTTACCCTCTTCATGTGCGAGTCTGTTCGTCCTGTCTGCTCGTGCAACTCCCCGCATACATCGATGCAGCAGACATCTTCAGTGACTACGCCTACTTTTCCTCCTATAGCGACTCCTGGGTGGAGCATGCCCGCCTCTTTGTCGAAGCAGCATCAGAGCGGCTTGAGCTCGACAGCAGTTCGTTCGTAGTCGAGGTAGCCAGCAACGACGGTTACCTCCTGCAGCATGCGGTGGCTCGGGGCATCCGTTCACTTGGGATCGAGCCAGCGGCCAACGTGGCAGCCGCTGCGATCGCCCGCGGTGTTCCTTCCGAGGTGCTCTTCTTGGGTGCCGAGTCGGGTGAACGGATCGCAAAGGAGCATGGAAAGGCCGATTTGGTTGTAGCCAACAACGTCTTCGCTCACGTGCCCGACATTGTTGACTTCGCCCTGGGGCTGCGCGCGCTGGTCAGCGACACCGGTTTCGTGAGCATAGAGATCCCCCACCTCCTGCGTCTCGTCGAATCGCGAGAGTACGACACCATCTACCATGAGCACTTCTCCTATCTGTCGCTCCTCACGACCCAACGAGTGCTGGCTAAGGCCGGGCTAGTTGTAGTGGACGTCGATGAGCTACCTTCACACGGTGGATCACTACGAACCTGGTCGACTCCCGCGGAAAGTGCTGGCCCACCTTCCGACAGTGTGTCGAAGGTGCTCGCCGACGAAATGGCGGCGGGTCTGCATGACCTGAGAGGGCACGAAGGATTCGATTCAGCCGTAGCCGCGATCCGCAACGACTTCGTCGAATTTCTCATCGACTGTTCTCGCAAGGGCGCACACGTCGTTGGTTACGGTGCTCCCGGCAAGGGCAACACACTCCTCAACCATTGTGGCGTCCGCTCTGACCTGATTGAGTACACCGTGGACCGAAATCCGTTCAAGCACGGGAGGTTCTTGCCGGGGACTCACATCCCGATCCATCCGGTTGAGCAGTTAGCCGAAACAAAACCTGATTACATCGTGATCATGCCTTGGAACTTGCGGCGCGAGATTACGGCGCAACTTGCTTATGCTCGAGAATGGGGTGCCCGGCTGGTGGTCGCCTTACCGGAGCTGGACGTCTTCTAAGGAGGTGGAGCTCTAGTGAAGGTCGTATTGTTCTGTGGCGGACTCGGGCTACGGATGCGGGAAAGCGAGGGATCGCTCCCCAAGCCGATGATGCCAATTGGCCACCGTCCAGTTCTGTGGCACGTCATGCGGTACTACGCTCATTTCGGTCACAACGAATTCATTCTGTGTCTTGGGCACGGTGCGAAGTCGGTGAAGGAGTATTTTCTCAACTACGAGGAGACTGCCTCAAACGATTTCGTGCTCTCCAAAGGCGGTGAGCACATCGAATTGCTCGATACGGACATCAGCGATTGGCGAATCACGTTCGTCGACACGGGAATTGAGACCCCGATCGGAGAGCGTCTTCGGCGAGTGCGCCACTACCTCGATGATGACCAGATGTTTCTCGCGAACTATGGTGACGTGCTCACCGACGCGCCCCTCGATGACATGGTGAAGCAGGTTCGCGACAGCAACGACGTGGCGTCAATGCTGGCGATCAAGCCAAGGGAAAGCTTCCATGTGGTGACCCTGACCGGCGATTCTCGGGTGGGAGGATTCGTCCCGGTCGCCGATATGGACATTCGGATAAATGGGGGGTACTTCGTGCTGCGCTCGGAGATCTTCGACTACCTTCACGAGGGCGAGGACCTCGTGGCGAACGCCTGCGCCGCCGCGGCCGCCGAGGGAAGGGTCCAGGCCTACATCTACGATGGCTTTTGGGCGCCAATGGATACCCTCAAGGAACGCTCCGTTTTGGAGCGGATGTACCACAGCAACACCTGCCCTTGGATGCTTTGGCGGGATCGGCCCTACACAAATGGGTCAATTCCGACATTAGAGGTACCATCGCTTGAAGTCTCGCCTTGACGCAACTTTGCGAATGTGGCCTAGGTAGGAAAGGAATTATGGTGATGGCCACAATCACCACTTGCGCGCAACGCCAACCCTCATGATGGGCGTCAGCCTTCCGGGCGGACCACTAGCCGTCGTGTGTCTCGGTGCACATCCGGATGACATTGAGATCGGGTGCGGGGGTACGCTCTTGACGTTGGCGTCGTCTCGCCGACTCACCGTCGACTACCTGCTGATGACCGGCGCTGAAGACCGGCACCAAGAAGCCCGTACCGCTGCTGGCCACTTCTTGGCGGGAGCAGAGATCACCTTCCATCTGCACGATCTGCCAGATGGAAGACTTCCGGGGAGATGGGAAGAGGTCAAACTCCGGTTGGAGGATGTCGCGCGGAACAGTCATGCAGACCTTGTACTTGCGCCTCGGGTCGACGACGCGCATCAGGACCACCGTCTCATTGCCCAAATGGTCCCGACTGTCTGGCGCGACGCGCTGATCCTCCATTACGAGATCCCAAAGTGGGACGGTGACCTAGGGCGTGTGACACACTACGTCGCTCTCGACGAAACAATTGCGAACCAGAAGATCGACCTCCTGAACCGCTGCTTTCCCTCGCAGGTCGATCGCGGATGGTGGGATGACGAGACCTTTCGCGCCCTCCTCCGGCTCCGTGGGATCGAATGCCGCAATCGATATGCCGAGGGCTTCGTGGTGAACAAGGAAGTTCTCTACGTCCATGGGGGGCCCTGAGCCGGAGCAGAGCTAGTGCCGCCCAATGGCCCCGCAACCCCCGTCATCATACGGGGTCCACGGTTGACAATGTGGAATTCTCCACCAACGCCGTTCCGAGATTGGCATGACTGGAGGTCGTCCACATCGTAAGATCAGCACTATGGATCCTCTCCGATCGCCATCGAGCGCGTCGCCACGGGTCCTCCTTCTCAGGGACGTCACAGGCGACGGCCACTTCGATGAACGAGGCAGCGGTCTTGCGATAGTGTGGCCTGACCGCCGAGCACTGCACCTCTGCCCGACGGCGATGTGACTCAGGAATCGATTCAACCGTCACGGCCCACCAGGATCGTCGACGATCCACGCGGTGGGCACTCGAAGCGCGAGCGAGTAGATGCAGAGATCGACCCTTCTCGGTCCTGTGACCTGGAGTCAAGTGGTGTCCCACAACAGGTACGGTCTCTTGCTGGACGAGAGGTGGGACATAACGCGCAATGAAGGGTGCGAAGGATACGCAGGGCGACTCCATGTCATCCGCTCTCCTGCGCCGGCTGGAGAAACCACTGGCGGAGGTGAGAGACGCCTTAGAGGGTCCACTCATACGCAATGCGGCATCCCTCTACGGCAGTACGATAATTACAAGCTTCCTCGGGTTTTTCTACTGGTTCATCGCCGCCAGAATGGCGACGGCGCAAGCCGTCGGTATCGCATCAGCCGTCCAGTCAGCTGCTCAGGTCATCTCCATATTTTGTGTGCTCGGACTCAGCACCTTCGTAATTAGCGAACTCGCAATTGACAAGACGCAGGCACGCTCGTTGATGCTCACGGCGACCGTCATAGTGGGTCTTTTGGCTGCTTTGATTTCTGCTGGAGTTGGCGTCATATTCCAATTCTTCTCGACCTCCATCAGTGATGGAGTCGCCGGATCAACCGGCGTCATTGTGTTTGTGATACTCGCCGTGTTCAGCACTGTGCTGCTCGTACTGGACGATGCCTGTATCGGTCTTTTACGGGGAGACCTGCAGCTGAGGCGAAACGCCGTCTTCGCGGTTGGCAAATTGATCCTGCTCCCACTCTTGGTCACTGTATGGGCAGCGCAATCAGGCATCGAGCTCGTAGTTGCCTGGACAGCAGGCCTGATCATTTCAATGGTGGTTCTGGTTCTCGAACTTGGAAGGTTGACCAAGGGCCAATCCTCGCGCCTGGACTTCCAGAACCTCTTTCTTAAACGACACCTGATGTTTCGGCATCACTGGCTCAACATCTCGATTCAGTCACCCCGACTGATATTTCCCGTGGTCGTGGCGCTCATTGTCGGACCGACAGCCAATGCCGCCTTCACCGCGGCGATCTTGGTGGTTGGGGTTGTCCAGATGATTCCCAACTTGCTTTCAACGGTGCTATTCGCCTTAGCCCCTGGTGACGAGGAATCCCTACGCCGAGAGGTTCACAGAACCATGCGGATCTCTTTGGTCCTATCAATTGTGGTGGCTCCGTGTTTCTTCATCTTCTCAGGCCTCATCTTGAGTCTGTTCGGCCCCAATTACTTGGTGGCCAGCACCGCCATGGGAATCCTCGGATTGAGTACGTACCCGTACGCCATCAAGTCCCACTACGTGGCCATCGCCCGGGTTCAGGGAAAAATGCAACAAGCAGTCCTCCGAACGATGACTGGCGCGTGCTTCGAAGTGGGGCTTGCGGCTGCCGGTGGGGCGCTGCACGGTCTGACGGGCGTGGCGATCGGCATTACCCTCGCCCTCTCGCTCGAGGCCTTGGTCTACGCACCCGTGGTGTTCGGAGTGCTTCGGACCGCTTCGGATCGCTCGGGAATCGGAGAAGAAGACCCCGAATATTAAGGATGACCGGGGTGGGCGGGGTGGGCGGGTGGGGCAGGCGAGCGCAAGCAGAATCGGTGACCCACGAACAGAGGGACGAAATGGGGAGATCCTCTGCCCCTTTGGGGTCTCGCGGCGATCTCCCACGGCAACCGGGGGATGCCGGCACCTGCCCGAGGCGGTGTGGGCGAAGCCAAGCAGCTCCATTGAAACCGGAGGATCCCAAAAACGCCCGCGTGACCTCGTTGGCCTAGCGCAGCTCCTTGATCTCGCCGCAACTCGGCTAGCGCAGATTGCTCGGCTGGGTCAGCCCCCACAGGTGGGTCAAAAGGCGCTCAGATGCTTACGAAGGCGTTACAAACGCAAAAAGAGGATCGAACCAATAATCCACAAGCGAAAGCAGCGACTTGGCCGCGTTGACCGGCACCTTTACGGGCAATAAACTAGTTACACCGAGTGACCTTCGGCCCCGTAACAACGAGCGACCTTCGGCCCCGTAACAATAGGACTTTTGGCCCTTGACCTACTTCTTCAGGGAAAGGATAGTTGAGCTGTGGTGAACATTTTTCTTGTCCCTCAGCAAAGTTCATAATGGCACTGGTCGATCCCTCTCACCCTGAATCGGTGAAGGAGGGACACCGCTCGCCCATTGCTCTGTCAGAGCTTCCCCTTATCGCCAGTCGTTGCCACGAGAGGTACCTGAGGGCCAGGCCATGGCCTCACCTGGTTCTAGAAGACTTGATCGATCCTGGCGTGATTGCAGCCGCGGAGGCTCAAGAGCTCCAGCGGGCTCTCAATCTCGAACTTGTTACCGGGAATCGAATGGTAAAAGCCCAGTCGACAGAGGTTTCAGGGCAAGCGGCGCAGGAGATCCTCGACTCTCTTCTCACGCCCGAGTTCGTCTCCTTTTTGGAGGGGGTAACCGGCATCGCAGGACTGATACCGGATCCCTCTCATGCCTGGGCGGGAATCCATGTGAGCCCGCCCGGCTCCTCTCAGGCTCTGCACCGCGATTTCCGCCTACATCCGACGAATGGCCTGTTTCACCGGGTAAACGTTCTCGTCTACCTGAATTCAGACTGGAAAGAGGAATACGGAGGCAAGCTTGAGCTGTGGAGTACCGGCAAGCACGCCTGCGTCCAGCAATTTCCACCGGTCGCGGGAAAGCTCGTGCTCTTCGAGACCACACCGTATGCATTCCATGGAGTGCCCGATCCGGTCCGATGTCCTCCCGGACGAGCCCGAATTTCGCTTGCCTCCTATTACTACACGGATTATCCGGCACCTTCGGACCGTAGGGAATGGATATTTTACTCGCCTAAGCGGCCGCAAGATCCTTGGTATATGAATCTACGACCTCCGAGGGACAGCCTATTTAACATCTGGTATTTGATACGGGACTACTTCCGTGGGAGGCCTCGTCAATAACCTCACCTCAAAATAGCCACTTCGCGTTGAATTCGGAATGCGAGGCAACGGTCTCCGCGACGGACTATTCCCTACTCAGACGCGGAAAGCCACTTGCGCGTGTAGATAAATAGCTTATTTGGCCAGCAATATTTCCACTAGCTGCGAGCAATAGCGCAACCACCAAGACGGTCAAGCGCGACACTCCATTGATGTCTCCGCGCATCAGATCGCGCACGCACTGCACCGCACTCCTCGTGATCGCCCCAGTGACGAATGTCACATCTGCCTTCATGCTGGCAGCCGATCCCATGTCGCGAAATGCCTTGACCTTTCCTTTGTTGACGAAAAAGCATCGACGCCAGAGGTAGTTCCACGTAACGCGCTCGGCGACGACATTGTGGTACACGACTGCCCGAGGTTCCATCAAAATTGCCTGGTGACCGTGCTGATGGGCGAGCCGAAGACACATATCCATATCGTCGTGGTTGTCAGAGTGGAAGCCACCGATGGCGTTGAGTGCATCTCGACGAGCTGACATTGAGGCTCCGATGAGTCGGTCAACAGAGCTCAATGACGAAGGCAGGCCGTCATAGTAACAACCGAACACCCAATCGAGCTGGGGCGGGAACCAAGCGGGCCGAGATGTCTCAAAGACTGGAATTGGTGCCCCACCAACGGCGACGACTTCGGCTTGCTGGTATGGAGCCATCAACAACGCCAACCAGTCCTGATGTGCAGATGCATCATCATCCAAAAATGCAACTATCTCTCCCGAGGCGTATTCCACTGCAGTATTGCGCGCGCTACCAAGTCGACCTGCGTACTTGTTCTCAAGGATCAAAATGGGTGTGGAAGAGCCAGCCGCAGGATCGTCCCAGTTCCGCCTACATCTCTCGGCCAGCTCCAAATTATGATCGACGCATACGATCAATTTCAGCAACAGGATACGACTGCTCAAGCACCGAATCCACGGCACGGGTAAGCATGTCCCAACGCTTTTCCGTGTAAGCGCAAATGACCACTGACACAGTCAACGGATGTGCCGTCATGGATCCAGACGTCCCGTCCAGTCTCCTCGTACCGCCCATCAGCATACCTTACGACAACGCCCGGTAAGGATGGCTATCGGAATCAGATTCGTCTTATCTCCCCTAGCCCGGCTCTGCCCGCAATCCCAGGCAGATACGAACTGGTTTCTCCCGACTGGACCTATATCCTCAGCCACTTTATTTAGCCAATGGACCGAGGACGAGTGGTTAGTTCCATTGATTGATGTAGATGTACGGTACCTCGACTACCGCCGTTGAGGAGGGGTCGATGGCTGCGTTACCGCCCGGAATCCAACCCGTAGCTTGAAGGGATACCCGCATCGCCTGAGCCGGATCAGCTCCGCTGCTAGCCGGGAATGTTGCCTTCGTGACGCCGTCGATTGAAACGGTCAATGAGGTTGGGGTCCACGTAACCAAGAAGGTATGGTACCTACCATCCATGAGATTCACGCCGGTGTCTTGGTTGCCATCGGTCATGTCAAAGTTCGGCGCGTTGTTGCTCAGAAGGCTGTTCACGCTTATATCGTCACCCAAGGCGGGCTGAGTTTCTGCGAAGTCGACCTCGTTGGTCCACGCTCCGGTTGTAGGCCACATCAGGAAGGCAATCTTGTAGTTCTGCGGGCCGGATTCTGAATCCAACCTGATCGCCATTCCCACCTGGCCATACTCGAAACCCTGCTCATTCATCGGTTGAGGTGCGGCTGTGACCTGGGTGCCGCTACTGTCGGTGTGCAGGTCGTAGTACATCGAACCATTAGCCACCGAGAGCACCTCGTTCGGTACATAGGTCGCTTCGCTTCCGTCACCCGCTGGACCGCCATTGTATTCACCGAACTCGCTACCGTAGACATTGTCAAAGTCCCCTCCAGGGGCCGGGGTATTGAAGTCCTCAGTGAAGATACGGCTAAAGCCACTTGGGGCAGCCGCCGGCATGGCTGGTGCCGTCGTGCACGGACACTGGGCAGTTGTACCGCCACCCCCAGACGTGGTCGTCGTGGTGGGCGGCTTGGTCGTCGTGGTGGGCGGCTTGGTCGTCGTCGGAGGCCGCGGCGCTGTCGGCCGCGTTATTGAGCGAGCGACCTGTTGCGGCGCACCGGTGGTGGTCGTGGCAGGGGCAGCCGCCGGCGTTGGCTTCACCGCAGGTGCAGGAGCAGGTGTAAGTGTAGGAACGACGGCATTACCGTCCGCCTGGACCAAGGTGTAGCCAGCAACCGGCGGGTTGAGTACGATGCCGATGACGCCGCCGGCGTCGGTGCCCAAGGTGCCGTAGAACTTCGCGTCCCCGTAGGTGAAGATGCCGCCATCACTGGCCACGAGCCAGTAGCCCGCCCCGTCGGTCGTGGGAGCCATGCCGACGATGGGCTGGACAAGTGGGACGGCACCGGTAGAGCCGTAGAATTTGGCGTCGCCAAAGGTAAAGATCCCGCCATCACTGGCCACGAGCCAGTAGCCCCCGCCGTCGGACGTGACCGCCAGGCCGACAATGGGCTTGTTCAGATGAAGGCTCCCTGTGGAGCCGTAGAACTTCGCGTCGCCGAAGGAGAAGACGCCGCCATCACTGCCGACGAGCCAGTAGCCCCCGCCGTCGGACGTGGCGGCAATGCCCACAATGGGTAGGTTCAGATGAAGGTTCCCCGTGGAGCCGTAGAACGTCGCGTCACCGTAGGAGAAGACACCGCCATCGGTTCCGACGAGCCAGTAACCCTCTCCGTCGGGCGTAGCGGCGATGCCGGCCATGGGCTTGTTGAGGTGAAGTCCCGAAAGAGCCGGGGACCCATATGTCGGAGCGCCACCGTGCGCAGTGACCGCACCAACCCAGTTCACCGTCCAGTACCCGCCATTCGGATCCGCAGCCAAATAACGTCCGCCGCCGTAGTCCGGGATGGGAGCGGGTGTGACCGACTTCGGCGATAGAGATGGAGAGTGATACCCACGCGCCAAGTTGACCGACGCTTGTGCAGAACTGCCGCCCCCGAAGCTGACCGTTACTCCGAGAACCGCGCTCATGGCGGCGAGAAGGCATAGGAGCCATCGCGTCCGCTTCGGAACCGTTTCTCGGAGCAGCTGGATCTTTCGCATTCTTTCCCTTCGGCCTGAGAAGGAGGCCGCTGGAAAATAGCCACTGCGAAGCCTGCTATTTCGGCGGCCCGGCTAACTCAGAGAGTCCCGTGGCTTTGCGTCCCCCCCTCGCGAGAGGTATGCCTTTTTCGTTTGCTCTAAGAAATGCTTGTCTCTTTCACCTCACTTGTCAATGCAACCGTCAAATTGGGCGCCGCTTGCAACCACGTGGCAACTGACGTGCAATCTCGTTGGGCGCACGCGCACGTACGATGAGTCACTCCGTCCTTGTGCGTGTGTCCGCCCCCGCATGCGGATGCCAGAGTCTTTCCAATGGACAACGATGCTTCGCTCTTTTGTCAAGCAGGATCGAGCCAACGAGCTGGGGAAACCCGGATGAAACAGTTCAAACGATCTGAATCCTTCGCGACGCAATCCGATCGACATGACCACGGAACACACGACGGCGCAGATGCAGCTGCCCACAGTCTCAAGGGAGGCTTGCATCGTCAAGATCCTGGCAAGAGTAGAAAAAATCTCGCAGTTGACGGTGTGGCGATTCCCCTCTTGCAATTCTGATCTATTCGTGACTCCGGCAGCGCTCGAAGTGTTCGTCACTCAACGGTGACGGCGCCACAGCAGGAGGTAGAGCCTTCTTGGCCCCGACGACGTACCTGAGTTCAACGCCAATGCGTTGCGGGACCGTTACTCGTCCTCAACGTCGGACACCCTTCGATCGAGCCGGGCCGCCTGTGGAAGACATTATTCATCGAATCGTTCAGTGGAAACGCTTCGTGACGAACCTCTCAACGCAGTTGAAGAGTTCGCCGAGGTTCTCCAGGCGCAGTTACTGGCGGAATGCTAAGGGTGTGGGCGACAACGGCTATCGCCACACTCAGTGCTCAGTCACCCCATGTCGATCGAATTTGCCGAAGTGGCATGCCGGGCAGACCGGGCTCAACTCGGAACTTGACCCGTTATCGGTCGCAGGCCATGGGCTTTAGGGTCGCTGTCCGGTGAATTGCGGTTGCAAGAGGGTGGCGATCGTCCCTTACTGGTGCCCATGATTGGTTCTGACCCTCCCGTACTGATAAATTTGCTACAGTTACCCCAACGTGAAGCGAGCGTGTCAGTCATGCAGGGTTCATTACTGATAAGTGACCGCACGTGGTGTGGCCTTGCCCGGTGCGACGAGTCTGGTGTCCGCATCGAAGGGGCGATTGAGCCATGGTCCGACTCGCACGATAAAGCGCGTTTGCTCCTAGTAAATGAGCTCGGCCCGATCGGTTGGCTTGTTCTCGAGTCAAGCGATGTCAATGAGAAAAGCGTCATCGACCACCTCGCGACTTTGCCCAGCAACGAGCAGCGGCGGACGAGCTTGCCAGATCCTCCGAATGGTGAGCTGACCGTCGCAGTCTGCACTCGAGAGCGGCCAGAGTCGCTCCGTTCTTGTCTTGAACGAATTCGACGAGGGGTGGCCAATCGATACGAGGTGCTCGTGGTGGACAATGCACCGATATCAGATAAGACGGAGCGCGTGGTCGAGGAACTCGCTCGGGACGGGATGCGCATACGTCGAGTAGTTGAGAAGACACCAGGCCTGTCGAGAGCTCGGAATCGGGCGCTTCGTGAAGCAACAACCGAGTTTGTGGCGTTCACCGATGACGATACCTTGCCTGACATTGCGTGGCCGACGGCACTCCTTCCTGGATTCTCGGCAGGTACCAATGTGGCGCTGGTCACTGGAATCGTACCGCCCGCTCAGATCGATTCTCCTGCTCAGGCTCTCTTCGACAAGAAAATAAAGTGGAGCTCCAAACTCTCGCCCGAGACCTATTCAATGGCCAAACGAGACGAATACTCCTTCCCGTTTCCGTATTCGGCAGGTCACTTCGGAGCAGGTGCGAATTTCGCGGTCCGTCGGAAGGTTATTTCTGAGCTAGGTGGCTTTGACGAGGCGCTCGGGGCGGGCACTCGCACCAAAGGGGGGGAGGACAACGAGATGTTCGTGCGGGTCATTCGCGCCGGCTACGAGCTCGCGTATGAACCAAGCGCGATTGTGTGGCACGTACATCTCAGGGAGGACGATCTGCTTCGCGAGCACGTCTACGGATACGGCAAAGGCGTTTCGGCAGTGGCGCTCAGCCAATTCCTGCATCCAGGCAAAATTGACATGGTTCGCGTATGCGCTCGCGGGGCTCTCAATCTATCCAGGGAGAGACGAGCGGAAGTGGACTACGGCATGCCGCGCTCCCACCTTGCCTTGGAGCTTTGGGGCGTCTTGTGCGGTCCTATTGCATATGTCTGGGAGCGACTCCGCATCGCGATGGCGAGATGACACGCTCACTTATCGTGGGCTCGGGCGCGTCTGCTGCCGGTGCCGCCATGGCGCTTTTGGCTGATCCCTTGCAAGAGGTCTCCGTGATCGATATCGGCCATCGTCTCGACGCTTTTCGCAGAGAAGCTATTGACCGGATGGCGGCTACCAGCCCGTCGCTGTGGAATGAAAGCGATCTCTCCGCAATCCGCACGCAGCCGGTGGGTCGGCGCACCAAGGGCTTGCCCCAGAAGCGATCTTATGGATCAGCGTACCCTTTTGCTGACGTTGGTCAACTTCACGACGTGATCGGCGCTGGTCACGCGAATGGCTCGGTGATATCGGCAGCGTACGGCGGTCTGACCAATGTCTGGGGTGCTCAGGTCATGCCATTTTCGCGCTCCACGTTCGCCGACTGGCCCGTTGACTATGCAACGATGGAACCTCATTATCGTGCCGTCCTCGAATCCATTCCTTATGCAGCTGAAGAGGACAGCCTGGCGGAGAACTTTCCGCTGGTGGTTGAAGGAAAATCCCTTCCTCCCCTTGCTCCCAGAACGGCAGCCGTATTGGCGAATGTCTCTGGAAACGAGGCCTCATTACGGCGCCTAGGGATCGCGGTGGGAAGAGCACGCCTCGCTTTTCAGTCTCAGGCCTGTGTGCGATGCGGTCTCTGTATGACGGGGTGCCCATATTCCTTGATCTACTCCGCTAGTCAAACCTTCGACAGACTACGCAGAGAGCATCGGATTCGTTATCACGAAGGTCTACTTGCCGTGGAGGTCGGACAGAGCAAGGATGTTCCCTACGTCATCGCGAAAGATGTGGCAACAGGTGCCTTCGAAAGATTCGAAGCCGACAGAATCTACATTGGCTGTGGGGCTGTTGGAACCACACGGCTAGTTTTGAGTTCACTGAATGTCTTCAATCAGGACGTTGAAATGCGAGAGTCAGCACAATTCGTTATCCCGATGGCTTCTCGGATCCCGACGCCCGATCCTCGGGGGGCTCACGAATTCACCCTGAATCAGTTCAACATGACGGTGTCTCTCGACGATAAGGCACTGGACATCTCCCAGATTCACTTTTATCCCCACAACGACGCCCTTGTAGATGCCCTGCCTTCGGTGCTGAGATCTCGTTTAGGGAGCCCGATAGCGGGGCATCTCTTGCGGCGACTCACCGTTGGGCTTGGGTACCTGCCGTCTTGGGAGTCGCCTGCAATGCGAGTCAGGATCACCGAGCCCTCGAAGACTACCGACTTGCCGGGAATCATTGTCTCCGGAGATCAACAGTCGGCGTTCGCCAACTCAATGTTTCGTCAAGTCGCGCTGCGCATGCTCAAGGTCGCTCCCAAGCTTGACCTCTGGCCCGTACTGCCGCTGGCGTTCCTATCTGCGCCGGGTAAGAGCTACCACTTCGGCGGAAGTTTGCCTCACCGTTCCACACCGGTGGATGGGCCCCTGACCACCGACGTGCAGGGCCGACTCCGGCAGTGGTCACATATTCACATGGTCGATGCGTCCGTCTTTCCTACAGTTCCCGCGACGACCTTCACGCTCACAATCATGGCAAATGCACATCGGATTGCGACCGACTCCCTTCGCAATGCGTCATGACCGACTTGGGCATCAGAACCGTTGCCATCACGGGTTCCTCTGGATATCTCGGAGGCCTCTTACGAGGTCGTCTGAAAGAGGACGGGCTGCGCGTCATAAGTCTCAGTAGGACCAGTACCGGATCGGAATCTCGCCGGTACGTAATCGAGGAGAGTCCATCTCCCGATCTGCTCTCGGACGTCGATGCCCTGGTCCATTGTGCCTACGATATGAAGGTCCGGCGCGAGCAGGACATTTGGGCCGTCAACGTTGAGGGGTCTCGGCGCCTGCTCGAATACGCACTCTCCTCGGGAGTTAGGCGGACCATCGTGCTTTCGTCAATGTCGGCATTCGAGGGTACCCAGCAGCTTTATGGCCGATCGAAGTTAGCAATTGAGAGCATTGCCTTGAAAAATCAGGCCATTCCCATTCGACCCGGCATTGTCTATGGCCCCAACGCGGGCGGAATGGCAGGCGCGCTGACAGCGCTCACCCGCCTACCGGTGGTTCCGGTTGTCGCGTCCCGGTCGCATCAGTTCACGCTTCACGAAGATGATTTCACCGCAGCCATATCCGCACTCATCAGTGCAAAAGATACGGGGTGGGTTCCAGTCGGACTCGCAAATCCAGTTCCAGTATCATTCAGAGATCTTATTGCCGGCTTGGCGCGGCTGAGTGGGCGACACTGCCGCACCGTACCCCTGGACTGGCGACTCGTATTGGCGGGGCTTCGAGCATGTGAGGCGCTACGCATCGACCTTCCATTTCGTGCCGATTCGCTCGTCGGTCTTGCGAATCCTGCCCCCATGGTGCCCAATCTAGAGGTCTGGCACGACCTTGGAATCACGTTGCGTCGATTCGGCCAACCTGTTCCTGGCCCTCCATCGAACGGAGAGTAGATATGTTGCGTTACATGGGGGCGTCGGTGGTGGCCATCAGTCAGTCGGAACTCGACACCAACAGGCTGATCTTGGTTTTTCGCAAGCCGGGCTAACATGTGGTGTTGAATTCCCTTTTATGAGGTCGTGGGTATGTCGTTGGAGAGATCGGGCCAGTTCTCAAGAGCGTGTTCCTCTCTATTGACTAACCGCCTGTTCTGTTGACTAGCGGCCCGTTGGGGACATAGCGTTCAAATCCAGGGGAAATGGGCATACGAAAGAGGGTATGGGTGCGTGGTGCAAGAAATTAGGCCCGGTAACAGTACGGCCTCACCGTTAAACGTTTCGTACAGAATCGGCCGCCTTTCTGGCCGCATCAGCGGGCGGTGGTTGGACGTCGGATGCGCGGACGGGGGCTATACCCAGGCGCTGCTCTCAGCAGGCGCGCACGAGGTGCTCGGCATCGATCCTGACGCCGAACGAATCGAATTCGCCAAGGAGAGGTTGCCCCTTGTCTCCTTTCAAGTCGCAGTTACCGAGGAGCTGCCTTTCCCCGACGACTACTTTGACGGCGTGTGGATGAACGAAGTATTCGAGCACGTCGCTGATGAGGAGCGATCCCTCGCCGAACTTCGCCGCGTCATCCGTCCCGGCGGGATCCTCGTGATTTTGACCCCCAATCGATGGTTCCCCTTTGAAGGGCATATGATCCAAATCGGCGACTATTCCTTTGATCATCCTTCACCCGTGGTGCCGTGGTTGCCTGTTGCGTTGTCAAGGAGGTGGACGACAGCCCGCAACTACTGGCCCTCCGATTTGCGCAATATGGTTGCACGTGCCGGCTTTGATCTTGAGTCGACGCAGTTTGTTATGCCGGTCCTCGAGGAGTACCCATGGCTACCAGGACCTCTGAAGCGGATATACCAACGGCATCTCGACCGATTGCATGACGTACGAGTAGTTCGTCATTTCGGAGTGTCGAACCTCGTTGTTGCCAGCCCTCGAAAGTAACTTCGGCACACGTGAGCCTGCTGTGCCCTTCACGGAGGAGTGCGAACACCAGCCCTTAGGCGGGTTGGCCAGAACATCGAGCACTACTCCGAGTACCACGACATCAAAGCGATAAGAGACTCGTAGTTTTTACGACGCATCCGAGAATTGGGTGTCCCGCCGGCCAAGGCGTCGGGAAGTCCGTTGCCATCTGAAGGTCCAGAAGTGCGACTCTGAGTGCGGAGAGTATTGCTCACGAGAGGCGGCCGTGCGACGTGGTGACCCCCGATATCGGCCAAGGGGTGCCCGCGGCGGAAATCGGGTTCGTGCGGACCGATTCCGCCCGCGCTGAGCCCGAAATCTGCCCGGCCGAGCGCGATTTTCCCGTGCTGGCTCCGATCCCTCCCGGGCTGGCCCGAATCTGCCTATCCGGGGGTCCAGCGCCGCCGGGAGGGCGGCAAACACTGGGGACCGGAGTGATCACTCTCGGGGGCCTGGGCAGTGAACTCGGATTTTCCCTCGCGACCCCCTGGACCTCCCGGTTTAGTAGATTATTAGCGAGGAGTTACGTCTTAGGGGTGTTCGTCTACAGGGGCATGTGGTGATAGAGAAGAAAGGGAACGACGTGCCTCAACCGGATGCAACAGACACCCGAATTCGTTTTGAGGGCTCGGACTTAATCGACGCTGCATGCCTCGGTGTGATCGCTGTCCTGCTTGTCGCGGTTCTCGTAGATGAGCGAAATGCCGTTCGCGTTCTGGCTGCAATCGCCTTTACATTGTTTGTACCGGGACGAGCCGTCATAACCAACTGGCCGATCTTGTCGACACGATCGCCCATTACGGCCTCTATTCTATTCAGTCTCGCCATCCTCACCTTCGTCGCAACGATCACCCTCTGGAGTGATCTCTGGCGCCCAATTGGCTTGCTAGAGGTGGAGTGCGCCATTTCGGCGGCGGCGCTCACAACTGCCATTTTGCGACGGAGGCAAGTGGCACCAGGCCCGGACGCCACCGAGAGCAAAAATGGACGACACCCATGACCACGCGAACCGTCGGTCCGTCTCCTGACCACAAGACGGCGTCCGGCATCGTGGCCCCGTCGTCGGCCCTTCTTTCTCTGCCGTGCCCCCGCGGCCGTCCCCTTCTTTGGCCATGAAGACGGATCTTGTCGTCGCCGCGCCGGCACCGCAGGACACGGTGGGGACATCGCTCCCCAAAAGGCGAATGTTCTACCCATGGGACATACTTCTCCCCGCGGCGGTTGTATTTTGGGCACTCGGAGTAAGCCGGATCAACACAACGCACCTCGGCCCATATGGGCTCCCAGCCATACTCCCCATTGTTTTCTACGTCGGGATCGGGTTGGTCGTGATCTCTACGGGCTGGGCCCTGGCCATGGCTCGGCCCTCGCCCGTCCGACTATCCGCACACCTCGGAGTGTTTTTGCTGATGCTCTACGGCACGGCGCCCCTTATCTACAACCAGGCGCGCTATTCGTGGGTGTACAAGTACGTCGGCGTTACTCAGTACATCAATCTGCATGGTCGTGTCAACCAGAAGATCGACATTTTTCAGAACTGGCCTGGCTTTTTCGCACTTATTGCATGGTTCGACCGGGTGGCCGGGATCCAGAGCCCCCTGTCCTATGCGAAGTGGGCACAGTTGGTATTCGAAATACTCATTTGCTTCATGCTCTACTTCGCCTTCCGAGCGCTGCAGCTAACGGTCCGGGAACGATGGCTCGCACTGTTCATATACGCCGGCTCTATTTGGATCGCTCAGGACTATCTCTCGGCACAAGCGCTCGGAGTAGTGCTGTCCGCTGGAATATTCGCATTGGCGCTCAACTACCTTTCTCGAACCGATGAGGCAAAGTGGCTGACGTGGACGCGTAATCGGCTCCAGCCGGTATCGCGCTTCCTGAGACATTCCAACGACTCGACCGCGCGGGCAGGACCGGAAGTGGAGGAGTCGGCTCTGATTCCGGTGCCAGAGGGTTCGAGCGGACACGACGGCGCTATCGTTGCGGCGATCTCTCTGCTCTATTTCGTGTTGGTCTTCGAGCACGAGCTGTCGCCATATGTCGTACTCATCCAACTCGGATGCCTGGCGGCCATCGGACGTATACGGCACCGATGGCTGGTGCTCCTCCTTACGTTGGTCGTCGTTGGTTACTTTGTGCCTCGCTTCACCTATGTGAACAACCAGTTCGGGATTCTTGCTTCCATTGGGAATTTCTTCAGCAATGCAACTCCTCCACTTGTCAGCCTCGGGCAGATCAAAGTTTCACCTGGGATCACATTCTCGGCGGAGGCCGCCCGCATTCTTACCGTCGGGATGTGGGCACTGGGTGCCGTTGGCGCGTGGCGGCGCTGGCGCGATCGGCGCCCAACACTTGCGCTCGTGTTACTCGCCTACTCTCCGGCGCTCGTGTTTTTTGCGGGAGCGTACGGCACCGAGGGCTTACTGCGCGTGTACCTCTTCTCACTCCCTTGGACGGCGTGCCTCGTTGCGTCGGCACTCAAGCCGGTGGCGGGTGGCGTCTCGAGATGGGGGGCGTTTCGGGCACCCGTGGCCCTAGCCATCGTGGTCGGCCTCTTCTTTCCCGCCTTCTTTGGCGACGACGCCGTGTACGTCATGTCGCAGGCAGAGGTGCAAAGCGTCTCCACCTTCTACCAGTTCGCGTCACCTGGAACGATCTACGCCGCCGACGGCAACTTTCCCAGCCAGCTCAACGGTCGATACAACCTGTTTTCGATCGAGTCCCTGTACGGACCGGGGGGCGTCTTAACGCAGGTGAATCCTGCGCCCACCACCGCCGCCGCCATTACGCAGGCGATTGAGGCAAATGAGAGGGACAATGGCAGGTTGAACGAGCCGGCCTATCTCATACTCTCGAATTCCATGCAGAAATACGGTACGGCGTACGGTCTGTTCTTGCCCGACAAGGTTCAAGAATTGACCAAAGCCTTCGACGCCGCTCCCGGTTGGATCCGCATTCTCCACAACCACGACATCACGATCTTCGAATTGCCGCCCCTGGGCTGAGTCATCCGGGCTTGTTCTGCCATACCTGCACGGAGCGGATCGACAGTGAGCCCGTGCATGAGGCAGGCAGTCGCAGCGGGGAGTACTGGTCAGTGATTGCCAGGTTCGCCAGTAGGTACATTGGTTGGTTAGGTACCTGGGTGGTCACGGTGAAGACCGCGTTCCCGTCAATAAACCAGGTCAATGCCCCGGGTTCCCAATTGAGTCCGAACGTGTGCCACCCAGATGAGAGGTCGGCGGTCGTGGCCGATCGCGTGTTCGGTGTTCCGACAGCCGGAGCAAATATCATTGAAGGTCGATCGGTTGCGGTACCAATTACGTCCATGATGCTGATGCTAGGCACGTCCGTTGCATGATTTGCTGGGAGCATCCACAGGGTCGGCCAGGTGTTTTGGCCCTTCGGTATGCGAGCAACAATCTGTAGGTATCCGTACGTGAAGTCGAAGGAAGGATCGGTAGTGACCATGCCCGAGCGGCAGGCATAAATCTCTGGTTGCGAGTTTGCGTTCGTACCGAGGGCGGGAACCGGGCTGGCCACGAGATGCAGAGCGCCGCCCGACACCTGGTCCTGAGAAGGTAGATACCACTGCACCTCCTTGTCGGCGAAGTCGCCGCAACCCGACCCCTTAGGGGCGAAGTAGAAGCAGGTGTTCCATACTTGCGTGTTGAGACTCGAACCGGTGAATGTCTGGTCGAACGTCAGATGCATGGCGGCTGATGGGAGTGATGTCGACAGTGTTCCAGCTGGCGCTGCCGATCGTTGGCTTGAAGGCACCGCCCCGGAGGCGGGAGCCTTCGCTGGGTGGCTGCCCAGCTGGCTCGCCAGGCCGACTGCGGCGCCGACGACAAGGGCGACGATCACCAACACGAGAGGATGGCGGGCGACGTCTCGACGAAATGGGCCGCGCGGCGAGGACCCCGATGACGCCCCGACTGGGGAAGGTGGCTCAATTTGATCTTTGAACCTCTCTTCCATGGTCGGCCATTGTAGGCGTCCAAAATCCCGGGGCGGTTTACTCTGCAACGTCTACCTGAACCGGCTCGACCGGGCCTGGAAGACACGGGACGTGGGAAAGCTAGCGCTACGACCACCACCGTGTGAGATGAACACAAAGAGAGACCGAGGTCGAGGATCGAACTCGACATGTGACGCTGTAGCAAAGATGGAGGAAGGTGGACCTCCGGGATCGCCCTGAAGGGGAGGCTCAAACCACCGCAAGCTCAGCTGGCCTCCTCCGCCAATGCCGACATTACTGACCACGAAACACCGGTCTCTCGCTCGGAGGACCCTAGGTCAGTTGCAGCCTGGCGCACATCCCGCTTGCGCTCGGCCCGGATGGTCCTCAGCACGCGCAGGCCGTCGGAGAAGGCGTGGAGGTTGCTGGAACCAAAGATCCGGTTCTGTTCGAAGCTGGGAACCTCGGCCACTTTCAGCCCGGCCTTGGCGATGCGCACGTTGATCAGCGTCTCCACCTCGAAGCCGTCACCCCACAGCATGGTCCGCTCATCTGTCCCATCAATCTCAGTCGCGTCAAGATCGATCACAAAGAGGCACTCGCGCCGGAAGGCGTTGTACCCGTAGCAGAGGTCCGTATAGCGCGTGCCGTAGAGGAGGTTGACGATCTTGTTCAAGAAGTAGTTGCCGAACTGGCGGAGCCGGCTGATGTCGCTGCTGCCCGCTCCGGGCATGAAGCGGGAACCCTTGGCGAAGTCGGCCCCCTCCTTGAGGGCGTTGACGAAGCGGGGGATCTCCGCGGGATCGGTCGACCCGTCGGCGTCGAGCATGACGATGAAGTCACCGCTCGCCACTTGAAAACCGCAGGCCAGCGCGTTGCCCTTCCCCTTGCGGGTCTGCTGCACCACGATGATGTCCGGCCTGAGCTGGCGGGCCACCTCGACCGTGTCGTCGGTCGAGTCGCCGTCGACCAGGATCACCTCGTGCACGTCAGGCTGCAGTCGGGCAAAAACATGCGGCAGATTGAGCGCCTCATTTTTCGCTGGAATTACGACGCTGACCGTCGGTTCCACCTTGTCGGAACCCTGCCTGCGCCGGGACGGACTCTTGATGTGGGTCGTAGTCAAAATAGACCGCCCTTCATGTATGTCGCGCGCCGATCTCCAAGTGCACCGAGGCATGCTGTGGCAAGCACCACACATGACGCGGACACTGTGAGTCGTCACTTCACGGACCCCTCCGTTTTCACCCCAGGAGTCGTTGGCCGGGGCCATGAGGCTGCCCGACTACTCCACCCGTGGAATACCGAGTCGACCACTCTCGGCACCTTGTCATCACCGACTTTCCCGATGCAGTGCTGTACCTTTCGGGCAAGCCTTGACGCCCAGACATTATGGCGGACCGATGTCTGGACCGCCTAGGGCAAAAAGTCACTTTTCCGGCTCTTCCGGAATGGGTAAGGATTCGGCTGCGCACCGATCTGACTGGGCATTTACCACTGGGGCCCGACCGTACGACTGCTGTTGGATGCCAGCCTGAGGAGGTCCCTGCGCGGCCGCCCGGCTCGTCATAGGCAGGCAGCGGTGGCGCCAAACGACGAAGGGGGGGGTAGAGAGTACGCGGACCGAGGTGATCCCGTCTTCCCCCGCGGGGTCAGCCAGCTCTCCCGCTCGGTGGCCTCATTGGCACCGGCCCCCGGTGGTCGACGAGCGTGTTGGCACAGGAGGATCGCGAACCACCACGAACCGGAGCTGGGTTACGATCCTACAGGAGGATAAGACTCATGCCAGAACAAGACTTCTGCACAAAACAGGTCACGTGGCCGGTGGAGTCACGTGGCCAACCCAACCCGATCGGACCCCAAACCGCAAGGGATCGGATTCAGACGAACGGCCGATTCAGGTTACGACGACCCCAGGGCTAGCTCGCGCTCAGTGGCTGTGAAATGACGGCACCCGAGCGATCGCTCGCCTTTCCGCAACAGGACGCTTGTCGTGAGGGAGTGACGCCACGGGAACGGGAACGGGAACGGGCAGACGACCCTGGGTGAGGTCGGCGACGCACTCGTCGCAGAGACGCCCATAGAGGCTCCCCCCCTGCATGGACCGTCGATCCCGCCGACGCACCTTCCTGACCATCGTGCTCCACCCACAGCGGTGGCACGCACCATAGTGAGGGAGGCGTCGACGACTGGTCTTTCTGCCCCACAGAGCGCTCACCCCGCCGCCCACTCCCCCGGGCTACCTACCTGCAACTGGAGTACCTGCAACTGGAGTACCTGCATCTGGACTCGCCGCATCGCACGCAGATTTCCCTTTCGCCCCCATAAGTCCTGGCCGCGGGAACATAGCCATGCGCTGATCGCTATTTCGGCGGCCCGGCAGACTCTCAGAGTCCCGTAGCTTTGCGTCCCTCTCTCACGAGAGGTTTGCCCTTTCGACTGCTATGAACCTCATATATTGGTCGGTTTGACCACCCAAGTCAAGGATACCCTAGCACCACCCGGCGCAGGCTGGGTCACCGGCTGAGTCCGATCCGGACAGTGGCCGCGGCTGCTCGAACTACGAGTTCATTGGACGGCCCCGGGCTCCCTCGGTCACCGAACGGTCCCTCGAGCGTGACCGCTCTGACGGTCGGACCAGGCGCTCCCCGGCACCCTGGCGGGGCAGACTCGTGCCCGGCGCCGCTCCGTTGCGCCTCACTTCGCCGCTGTGCTCGCTCAGCGGCCCTCCTGCCCCACCGGCGGCCCGCTGCAACCGGCGCTCCATCAGCAGAGTGCGAAGAACGCGCGTGCCGTCGCGCACAGCTCGGAGGCTCGATTCCCCGTTTCGTCGCGGCAGCTCGACGCTCGGAACCTCGGCGATCCGCAGCCCGATGAGCTGCGCCCGCACGATGATCTCCGTTTCGATCTCGAATCCCGTCGATCGCAGGTCGAGGGACTCGAGAAATATCCGCCGCAGGGCGAAGAAACCGTAGCAAAGGTCGGTGTAGCGGACGCCGAGAAGAAGGTTTGCCGCTTCGACCAGTGCTCGGTTGCCCGCACGCCGGACCGGAGTGATGTCGAGCGACCCACCGCCGGCCATGAACCGAGAGCCCTTGGTGAAGTCGAAGCCGTGCTCGAGGGGATGCACGAACCGGGGAATCTCCTCGGGTGACATGCTGCCGTCTGCGTCCATTGCCACGAGCACGTCTCCGTGTGCGGCCGCCAGTCCGGCGCGAAGAGCGTTCCCTTTCCCGGGAGCCGGCTCGTTGATGATGCGGATGTCGGACCGGCTGGAGCGCGCCATCAGCTTCGTCACATCGGAGCTCGCATCCACCAGCACGACCTCGGTGACCATGCTGGGAAGGCGACCGAGGACGTCGGCCACGTTGCGCGCCTCGTTCCGGGTCGGGATGACGAGACTCACGGATGGGGCGGGCAGGAGCGACTGGGGCATCTCCGCGTGGAGACGAGTGTCACTGCGGCGGCGGCCGCCCATGCGACGCTCGACGAAGCGGATCGGCGCTCCCTCCCCGGCCGCGCTCCGCTGCTCGAACCAGTCTTCGGACCCCTGACTGCTGGTATCGCTCACGTCCACACCTCTAATCCCATCCGATCGCAGCACGTCCGGAGGCCTTCGGGTCTCGCGACCATCCGAGGCTCCGATCACCAGACGATGGCGACATCCGATTTGGTCTCTTCGTCGATTCCAGGATCTCAAGACCCTGTCAATGGCGCGTCCACCCACGCCCAACGGCGACACAATTCTCGTAATCCCAGATGCAGAGCTGAAACCCCGGGCCGGGGCCACGCTGCCGATCACGAGCTCCCCCTGGGGGCATGATGCGACGAGAGCTCAGCGGGACTCGCTCGTGGCGGTCGTGGGGAAGGCCAGGGTGGCGTGGTGCGCCCTGATGCCACTCCATCGGCTCGTGACCGCCTTTCCCCTGGTATAGAAGCGCACGCCGTCGGGGCCGTAGACGTGCAGGTCACCGAAGAGCGAACCCTGCCATCCTCCGAAGGAGTAGTACGAGACAGGTACGGGGATGGCGACGTTGATACCGACCATCCCGGCCTCCACCTCGGTCTCGAAGCGTTGGGCAGCCGCACCGTCGCCGGTAAAGATGGCCGCACCGTTCCCGTACCCGTTGGTCCTGATCAGTTCCAGCGCCTCGTCGAGGCTCTCCACTCGTACGATCGACAGGACGGGACCGAAGATCTCGTCGCGATAGACCTGCATAGCTGGGGATACCTCGTCCAGGAGGCACGGCCCGAGCCAGTACCCTTCCTCCTCCCCATTGTTGGGGTGTTCGCGCCCGTCAATGACGACGCTCGCCCCTTCGTGCGTCCCGATGTCGAGATACGAGGCCACCCGGTCCCGGTGCTCGGCGGTGATCAACGGACCCATCTCCGATCTGGGGTCCGTCCCCGGACCGACCTCCAGCCGGTCGACGCGCCGGCGGATGCCCTCGACCAGACTGTCCCCACACCCACCCACGGCGACGAGCACTGAGGCTGCCATGCATCGTTCTCCGGCCGAGCCGTAGCCGGCGCTCACCGCGGCCTCGGCAGCTTCGACCATGTCGGCGTCGGGGAGCACCACCATGTGGTTCTTCGCGCCACCGAGCGCTTGCACACGCTTACCGCTCTGGGCCGCCGTCTCATAGATGTGCCGTGCGACCGGCGTAGAACCGACGAAGCTCACCGCGGCGATCTCGGGGTGCGTGAGGATCCGGTCCACCGCCACCTTGTCGCCCTGCAGCACGTTGAACACCCCGTCGGGAACTCCGGCCTCGGCCACCAACTCGGCCAGGTAGAACGAGGGTGACGGGTCCTTCTCGGAGGGCTTGAGCACGAACGTGTTGCCACAGGCGATCGCCAGGGGGAACATCCACATGGGGACCATGGCCGGGAAGTTGAACGGTGTGATGCCGGCGACCACACCCAGTGGCTGGCGCAGCGAATGGACGTTGACGCCGGTAGAAGCCCCCTCGCTGAACTCTCCCTTCAGCAGTTGGGATATGCCGCAGGCGAATTCGACAACCTCCAGGCCACGGGCGACCTCGCCGGCGGCATCGGCCCGGACCTTGCCATGCTCCGCCGTCACCAGGGCCGCCAGGTCGTCGACGTGATCGGCCAGCAGGGCGCGCAGCGAGAACAGAGTTGCGGTGCGCTTGGCCAGAGAGGTGGACCGCCAACCGTCGAACGCCCGGCGGGCGGCCGCGACCGCCTCATCGACCTCCTTGACCGTGGCGAAGTCGACCTCCCCGCTCTGACGCCCCGTGGCTGGATTGAAGACCGGTCCCCGCCGCTCGGCATCGCCGACCCAGGGCTTCCCGTCGATCCAATGTGTGATCTGGTTCATAGCTCCCTCACTTCTTCTGAAACTCGCTGCCTGAAGGGGTAGAGGCACGATGCGGCAACCAGCTCCGCAAGACGGATATGCGGCCGCCGAGTGCGGCCGCCGAGTGCGGTCGCCCGAGGCTGGTTGGTCACAATCTTCGCATTAGAGCTGTGGGCCGTACAGGGACTCGAATCTGTGAACCCTTGCGCGTCCTGCGAAAGAAGCGGTTCAGCCACGTGACGCCATCTGGTCTTATTGACGTTCTCCCCGGTCAAGCTTGCAATCGTGTCCCAGTCAGTCCCAAGCGAACCCAAAAAGCTTGACCTGGACTGCTCAAGCCGGTCCTCCAGGAAGTCTCACCCTGTCATCGTAGGCGCTGGGAGGGGAGGGGGGGAAGAATCACCTGCTCGACGAGGGGGTGCTGCAATCGCCGTACGGTGGTCCGTTGGCTGACTGGGAGTGGGCGTCATCGCACGTGCAGTCGCAGAGAGCGCGTCGAACGTCCCAGCCCAGGTGCCGCTTGAGATCAGCCCTGGAGTGCGGTTACCAATGGTGTCTCGTCAACGGAGCGCGGCTTCTCGGGTTGCTTGTCGAAGAGCTGCCGAGCACTGAGCGGGACACGAGACGGGCGCCAAGCGGGCTTCATCTCCAATTCGGTGATGTGGGCGTCGGGCGGCGAGAAGGCGATCCCGAGAACAAGGCGGGCCACCGTCTCAGGCAGGAGGAACTCAGAGGCGTCATAGGGTCTTCCCTCAAGGGCACACACCTTCTCCTGCATTGGGGTCGCAACACGACCGAGGTACAAGCTCGTGAGACGGACCCCGTTTTCGAGCTCCTCTTGATGCAATGCCTCGGCAAACGTCTGCAGAGCGGCCTTGCTGGCCGTATATGCCGCTTTATTCGCCGGTGAACCCGATACAGCGGTGGAGTTGAGGATGATTACTCGACCCTGCGCCTTTCGCAGCGCGGGTAGGAAGCGGCGAGTGGTTTGGACAACGTCGAAGAGATTGGCCTCGAATATCTCCTGCCACGCGGACCCGGGCGTTTCACCGATACTGCCCTGGTCGAAGGCTCCGGCACAGTGCACGAGGAGATCCACCTCGCAGTGATCACGCGGCGGCCCGCCGGATCGACTGATTGCAGTGACCGCGAAATGTTCGCTGAGGACGTTGCAGACGACACTGCCGATGCCGCCATTTGCCCCAGTTACTACTGCCACGGGCTCGTCCGGGATCATGGTCCATCATCGCCCGGACAAATCAACGGCAGCCCAACAGGCGCACAACATTGGGCTCGTCCACCACTTTGAGGTTCGGGTTCGGCCCCGACTTCGGTTCCTGAGTCTTGTCGCAAGATGACCCGATGCGTGTCCGGCCGGCTGAGCACATCCTCGACACCTGCGCCGAGCGCCCTGGGCGCCGCAAATTCAATGCTCCAGCCGTTGTTCCAGTGGTGGGTCACCCCAGCGGCGGTTGGTACGTTCTCCCTGGATTAGAGCTGTGGGCCGTACAGGACTCGAACCTGTGACCCCTTGCGCGTCATGCAAGTGCGCTACCAACTGCGCTAACGGCCCGTCCGGGGCACCATACCACCGGGACAAATCCGCCGATCAACGAACGCTCCGTGTTCGGAGGGACGACACCAGCGCCAGGGGCCCGTCCATCAGCCGTCAGGGCACCGGTAGTACCTCGGGCGCCACCGGCCACACGAAGTCGCGCCGATCCATGGGGGCTACTCCGTTGCCCGATCTCCACTCGTCGTACGACTCCGCCCACTCGCGGTGCCAACCGATCTGCGCCTGGTGGAGGACGTGGGGTTCGGCCTCGTCCAGCTCCTTGAACCGGGCGGCCAGCGCACACAGAACCCTGGCCGATGCGACGGCATCGGCACACGCGTCATGCGCATGTCCGATGTCGATGCCGTAGTGCTCGCAAAGGGCACCCAGCGTGCGACGTCCCTTGCGAAAACGATCGAGATGCCGGTCCAACACGACCGCGTCCAGTACCGGCCCGCCCCAACCCCTCTCGACCAGACCCGCGCCGCACAGACCTCGAGACTGGGCATCGAGAATGGTCAGGTCAAAATCGAGCTTCATCCCGACCAGGGGTACCCCGCTCTCGCCTGCCGAGACCACTGCCTCTGACACCAGTTCGATCGCCTCCCTCAGGGGAATTCCCTCGGCCCGGGCCCGCTCGGTGGATATTCCGTGCACCTCCATGGCTTCGGCCGGAATCTCCCGTCCCGGATCCACCAGACCCGAGGACGTCGAGACCAGATCCCCGGCTACCACCCTCACCAGTGCATAGGAGACCGGAACGTCGTTGAAGCGGTCGACACCCGTCGTTTCAAAGTCAAACCCGAGCACCTCGCCCACCGCCCAATTGCCCATGTTGCGAGCTTTTCACGGGGGTGTGACACCAATGGGGGATGCCCCGGGACGGGCTACACCGGCTCGGGCTCGTCCCCGATCTTGCCGAGCGGGATGCGCCAGATCAGTCGGGTTCCGCCCTCTCTCGATGTTCCCAGCTCGAGACTCCCGCCCATCCGCTCCGCCCGGGTGCGCATGTTCCTCAGGCCGCGCCCATCGGCCCCGGCTCCACCCATCCCCCGACCGTCGTCGACGACGACGAGGCGTAACTCCTCTCCCGCCGCGACGGTCACGGCCACATGGGAGGCGCCGGCGTGCTTGCTGACGTTCGTCAGCGCCTCCCGCAGGGTCGCCAGCGCGTGGTCAGCGACCACGCCGGACACGGCGGTATCGACCAGTCCGGTGAACGTGACGTGGGGCACCGCCCCGATCACCGGGGTCATCTCGTGCAGGAGATCAAAGACCATGCGACGAAAGCCGTCGTGGTTGATGGTCATCTCGAGGTTGAATATCGCCGTGCGGAGATGGCGGATGGTCTCGTCCAATTTGTCGATCGCGTCGCCGATCCGGCGGGCCACCTCGGGACGCTCCACCAGCCGGGCGGTCCCCTGGAGGGAGAGCCCCACGGCGAAGAGCCGCTGGATCACCGTGTCGTGGAGATCTCGCGCGATGCGGTCCCTGTCCTCGGTCAAGGTGTGGTCACGCGCCACTCCGTGGAGTCGGGCGTTCTCGATGGCGATGCCCGCGGCCATCGCCAACGTCACCGCGGTGGCCTCGTCCTCGGCCGAGAACTCCGGAGCGTCCTTCTTGTCCGTGAGGTAGAGGTTGCCGTACACCTCGCCGCGCACCCGAACCGGGACGCCGAGAAACGACTTCATGGCGGGATGACCGGTCGGGAAGCCGTAGCTGTCGGGGCTCTCGGAGATGTTGGAGAGCCGCAGGGGCTTTGCATCGATGATCAGCGTGCCCAGGACACCCCGACCGCTCGGACGAGGACCGATGGCGAACTCCTCGTCCGGGTCCAGTCCGACGGTGAGGAACTGATCGAGGGTCGTGCCGCTCTCACTCAAGACGCCGAGCGCCCCGTAGCGGGCATCCACCAGCGAGCACGCCTCGGCAACCAGGTGGCGGAGCACGACGGGAAGGCTGAGCTCTCCCTCCATCATGAGCATCGCCTGAACCAGCCGCCTCAGCTTGACCGGATCAACGATCTCGTCGAGGGGCCGCACCCCCTCTAGGGTAGTTGTCGGACGGAGAGCCGAAAAGGGCCAAGCTGAGCCGCCAATTGAGGCGGGCTATACCGAAGGCCTACACCGTGGCAAGATTATGTCGATGTCGATTCGTATTTATGTGCTCGATGACCATGAGTTGGTCCGGACCGGGCTGCAGACGTTGCTCGAGTGCGAAGAGGACATGGAGGTCGTGGGGCAGGCCGCCACGGCTCAACAGGGGTTGGAGGAGATCTGCTCCCTCCTGCCCAACGTGGCGATACTCGATGTCCGCCTGCCCGATGGGAGCGGCATCGAGGTGTGCCGGGAGATCCGCTCTCGTTGTCCCGACATCGCGTGCCTGATGCTGACGTCGTACGCCGACGATGAGGCCCTCTTCTCGGCGATCATGGCGGGCGCAGCTGGTTACGTCTTGAAGGAGATCGGCGGAAGCGACCTGGTCGGGGACATCCGCCGGGTGAGCCAGGGTTCGTCCCTCATCGACGCCAACCTCTCCAAGGAGATCTTCGACCGCCTGCGCAAGAACCAGACGACCGAGGCACGCCTGTCGAGCCTCTCGCCGCAGGAGCGCAAGGTCCTGGACCTCATCGCCCTCGGCCGCTCCAACCGCCAGATCGCCGAGGAGATCTTCCTGGCTGAGAAGACGGTCAAGAACTACGTATCGAGCCTTCTGTCCAAGCTGGGGATGCAGCGGCGGACCGAAGCCGGGGTCTACGCGGCCATCCTGGCCGAACGACGGACGCTCAGGCCCTAGGGCACGAGCCGCCGGGAGCGCCTGACGGGCGAGCCCCGACGCCCCCCTCAGATCGGATCGATCTCGATCCCCCGCCTCCGGAGCATCTCCTCGAGGCGCCGACGCTCCGAAATGGGGTCGACGAATCGTGCCGGATCGTGCTCGATGGACAAGGCCGCACAGAGGGAAAGCAAGATCCGGTCGTGGTCGAGCTCGCGCGCCAGATCCTCGGCGACAACGTGCTTGTGCACCGCGGCGCGTCGACGAAGCCGGAGGCGGCACTGCTGAAGATCGGCGACCAGTTCTTCCTTTGACGCGGGGATCTCGTCGGGGTCCGCGCTGAGGCAGAGGTCGCTCAGGAGCTCGCTGTACATCGACACACCTCAGGCTTACCTAAATGGGGGCTGAACGACTAGGGCCGAAATCCCCAAACTTTTGGAAATCCGCCACTCGCCGGAGCACGAGCAGATCCCCCAGGGCGTCGCCAGCCCCTCTCGTGGAGACGGGATCCGGGGGCCTATGCCGACTGACCGGCTCTGGCCAGGACCTCCTCGGCCGACTCGGAATTCCGAGCCGTCACGGTGCCCAAGCTGGCCGAGAGGCGCACGTCGCGCCCGGTCACCGCGATCGGATCGTCGAGGACATTCTGGACACGCCGCATCAACGGACCAGCAGCCAACTCGTTGTCGATCGTCATGACGGCGACCAGCTCGCTCTCCCCCACCCGGCTGACCGTGTCCTCGCTGCGCAGCATGGACGTCAGACGCCGGGTCACCCGGCAGAGGACTTCATTGCCCGAGGTGTACCCGAGCTCGTCGTTGATGTTCCTGAGGTTCCGCAGGTCGATGTGGGAGACGATCACACAGCCACCGTGCCGCTGACTCCGGGTCAGCTCCCGGTTCAGCCGGTCGAGGAGCAGCATGCGATTGGCCAGACCGGTCAAGGGGTCGGCCAACGCCAACTGCCACAGTTCGTCATACCTCCCGATCAGTTGCGGAAGACGGTCCGGGGGGGGTCCGCTGAAATCGCCAAACGAGATCTCGCGGAACATCGCCTCCAGACTTCCGAGATCCTCGACCGATGATGAGACGCCCGTCCCCTCGGGCGACACGCCTGGCTGGCTGAGCAGGCTGAGCTCCGCCGCACCCTCCGTGGACGCCGTACCCGCCGTCCCTGTCGGCGCTTCGTCTGGACGTGCTGCAGGTCGTTTCATTCGCATCGACACCCTCTCTGCACCGGTACCCAGTATTTTAGCCGCTACCGGTTCAGCCACTAGGTGCATAAGTCCTGAATATCCCTAACGGGCGGCCCTTCCCTCACGTGATGCTCATGCGGATGAACGGATGAACTCCGCCGCGGACCTGGCGCACCTGTCCGAGTCGTTCTCCTTCGGCCGCCCAGCCTGCTCGACGCCGCACGTCACTTCGAACTGGCCGAGGCGCTCGTCGCCGGCAAGATCTCCCACGATCCGACCCTTGTCCGGATCGGGGCCCGCCTCTCCGACGAAGGGGGCGGGGACATCGGGCCCGGTGCACCGGCCATCGCTGATGGGCCGGCGTGGCCCCTACCCCAGGAGCTTGCGGAGAAAGCCCTTGGTCGCCCGGTTCGCCGACTGATAGGCGTACCACCGCGCCTGCCGTTTGGCGTGGGTGGGATGCCCCCAAGTCGATGGCGATCTTCACGGCAGAGAACAGCGCGAAGACGGCGAGGCCCCACGTGGCCGGATGGCGGAGGGTCCATTCGTTGTTCCATCTGTTCCATCAGAAACCGTTTTACAAACCGTTTCCGTTGGAACCGTTCGGGTGACAGTAGCGGGCGAGCATCGCACTCGACGAGATGACCCCGAAATGGCACGATCCCGGACACCGCCGTCGCGAGCTCCGGGCGGGTCAGCGTCCCGCCGGTAGGCGTCCCGCCGGTAGGCGGCCCTCCGGGCAATCATGCCCTCCGACAAGGTGTTCCGTGGAGTCGGCGCCCAGATTCGAACCGTGATCCCGGGGCGTTCGCGGGTGGAACAGCGGCGGCTGTGGAGTGGCCCTATGTTCCAGAAACTGCAGGTCAGAGGCCATATGGGGCCACTGACGTCAACTATTGTGGAATATGTGTTTCTAATTGGCCGATGTCAACTACAGCTACTACAGCCAATGAGCGGTGGCGTGGGCAAAGTCAACGATTCCCGTATCGGTTGATCTTCAGTCTTATTCCCATCCACACCATGGTGGAGCTGCGATTTGAAGCACGGCTCGCCTGGCTCAGGTTGACCCGACGCGGCATCGATTCGCGATTCGAATCGGCCAGCGACCTGCTCGTCAACGTCGGATGCGGACCGAGGGGCCTCGACGGGTGGGTCAATATCGACTGTGCCGCCGCGCCGGGGGTGACCTGCGTGCGGGACTGCCGGACGGCACTTCCTCTGCCGTCGGGCTCCGCAAGAGGAATCTTCACGGAGCACTTTCTCGAGCACCTCGACTACTACGAAGAGGCACCGAAGTTTCTCCAAGAGTGCCGACGCCTGCTTCGCCCGGGGGGGACCCTCCGGGTCATCGTTCCTGATGGAGCCAAGTATCTCGACGCGTACTGCTCCGGGGATTTGGAGGCCATGCGGCCCATCAGTCCCTTCATGAAGTGGGATCGCACCTGCAATGCCGTACCGCTCAGCATCGTGCGGGAGGTGGTGCCGTTCCGCACCAGAATGGAAGTGGTCAATTTCCATTTTCGCCAAGCTGGGGAGCACCGCTTCTCGTACGACTTCGAGACGCTCTCCCGGCTGCTCGAAGAGTGTGGATTCGAGTCGGTGGTGGAGATGCCGTTCCGCAAATCGGAGCTGCCCGAATTGGCGATCGACGCCGAGGTGCGGGCGGCCGAGAGCCTGGTGGTGGAGGCTACCGTCCCCCTCCACGCGACGTCCCGCACCGGGGAAACCAAAGAGGGGACATCGTTGGAGGCGGCGCCCGGATTCGAACCGGGGTACGGGGCTTTGCAGGCCCCTGCCTAAACCACTCGGCCACGCCGCCTTGACAGCAAGGCGGTCAGCCTAGTTGGCCGAGTCCCTACTTCCGGACTCGGCTCACCAGCCAAAAGGCCGCAGCGATCAGGGCCAGGATAACGGCGATCTTCACGATGACGAACACGAAGCTGAGCACGCCGCCGATGACCCAAAAGGCGATGATCGCGGCGACGACGCCCACACAGACCATCGCCAGGGTGTGCGTCGGTGTGACTGGCTTCTTGCCCTCTTGGGGACGTACCTCTCTGCTCACGGTCTCAATGCTACGTTCCCGCCATGGCCGCCGACACGTCACTACGCGAACGGCGCCGTGAGCTCCTCGCCGACGGCGAGCTCAAAGGTGACGCATTCTGCCGGGCCTACGCGGCCCAAGCGGACGAATGGCTCTCGGGCGTGGCCGAGCGGGCCGCCGGCGAAACCAACCCCCACCTGGCGCTTCTTGCCGTAGGGGGTTACGGGAGGAGTTCGCTCTGCCCCTACAGCGACCTCGACGTGGTGCTCGTCCATGCCGGGCACCGCGACATCAAGGCCGTCGCAGATGCCATCTGGTATCCGGTCTGGGACGAGGGCGTGCACCTCGACCACTCCGTGCGCCGTCCGGCCGAGGTGCTCTCGGCGGCCGCCAAGGATCTCCGGGTCGCACTGGGCCTGCTCGATGCCCGCCTGGTGTGGGGGGAGCCCAAGGTGGCCGATCCGCTGCTGGCCAAGGCCCGCGCCGCCTGGCGGAACCGGCTCGGTACGCAGTACCTCCCGGCCTTGGAGGCCCAGATGGCCGAGCGACGGAAGTCGGCGGGGGATGTGGCGTTCCTACTCGAGCCGGATCTGAAGGAGAGCCACGGAGGCCTGCGCGATGTGAGCGTTCTGCGGGCGCTCTCGGCCTACGCCCCCCTCCTGGCCGACTATGCGGACCTGGCCGCCCTGGAGCCCGCCACCACCACACTGACCGAGATCCGGGTGGAGCTCCATCGCAACGCCGGACGCGAGCAGGACCGGCTCCTCCTCCAGGACCAGGACCAGGTCGCCGCCGCGCTCGGTTACGCCGATGCCGACGTCCTCATGGCCGCCGTCTCGACCGCCGGGCGGCAGATCGCCTGGGTGAGCAACGACGCCTGGCGACGGCGTCGCCTCTGGGATCCGACCCCTCCACCGCGTCGCCGGCGGCGCTCGGGTCAAGACCGGGCCGGTCGCAGCGTCATCGTCGAGGTGGCTCCCGACATGGTCGACATCGGGGGAGAAGTCGCCCTGGCCGCGACGGCGGCGGTCTCCGACGACACGTCGCTCGCCTTCCGACTGGCGGCCACGGCGGCCTCGCTCGACCGTCCCATCGCCAAGGGCTCCCTGCACCGCCTGGCCGACCGCATGCCACCGCCGGCCACTCCGTGGCCCGACGACCTGCGCAACGCCCTGGTGCAGCTCCTGGCGCTTGGACGTCCGGCCGTGGACAAGCTCGAGTCGCTGGACCAGCACGGCCTCCTGGTGCGGATCCTGCCAGAGTGGGCCGCCGTACGGAACAAACCGCAACGCAACGCCTACCACACCTACACCGTCGACCGGCACCTGCTCGAGGCCGCCGCGTTGGCGTCGGGGCTCACCGACTCGGTCGCCCGGCCGGACCTCCTGCTCATCGGCGCGCTGCTGCACGACATCGGCAAGGGCTATCCCGGCGACCACACCAAGATCGGGATGGAGATCGTGCGCCGGATGACAACGCGTATGGGCTTCCCTCCCGAGGACGTCGAGATACTCGTCGACCTCGTGCGCCTTCACCTCCTGCTGCCCGAAGCCGCCACGCGGCGCGATCTCGACGACCCCGCGACGGTGGCCAACGTCGCCCGGGCCATCGGCAACCGGCTGACGCTGCACCTGCTCGGCGCGTTGACCGAGGCTGACAGCCGCGCCACGGGCCCCTCGGCCTGGGGAAGCTGGAAGGCGGGGCTGGTGGCCGACCTGGTCGAGCGAGTCGACCGCAAGCTCGCCGGCGAGGCGAGACCCTCCGGGCCGGCGCCCATGGCCACGTCGTACCGCGCACTGATGGACGAGGTTCGCGCCAGTGGGTTGCCGTCCGTGTCGCTGGACCCGCCACAGGTGGTCGTGGCCGCTCCGGACCGCCCGGGCCTGCTCTCGGCCGTCGCCGGTGCCCTGGCCCTCCACGGCATGGATGTCCGCGCCGCCAACGTGAGCGGAGAGGACGGCGTGGCCGTCGAGGTCTTCACCGTGGAGGTGGCGCGAGGGACCTGGCCCGACACCGCCAGGCTCCGGGAGGATCTGGCGGCGGTCCTCTCGGACCCGATGGCCATCGGCGAACGCCTGACCGAACGCGGGCGCGTCTACCCGGCCCGCCGGCGCTCGGCCGCCCATGTGCCGGGTGCCGACGTGCGCGTGGACAACGAGGCGTCCGAGAGTGCCACGGTGCTCGAGGTGAGGGCCCGCGACGAGGTCGGGCTCCTGCACCGCATCACCACGGCCCTCTTCGACGCCGAGCTCGACCTGGTCTCCGCCCGTGTCTCCACGCTGGGCGAGTTCGTGGTCGACGCGTTCTACGTGCGCGACGCCGTCGGCGCCAAGGTAACCGACCCCGACCGCCTGTCCCAGATCACCGCCGCCATATGGGGGTCGCTACCAGCATAAGCGCACAGACCCGCTGGTAGACTCCCGTCTCCATGGCTTCGGGAAAGCACGCGCCCAAACGAGACCGCACCGGTGCCCGCCTGTGGGTCATCGGAGCCTCGACCCTGGTCCTGGGCCTCGCGGCCGTCGGTTTGATCCTCGTCTCCCGGCCTCCCTCCCCCGTCGCCTCGGCCACGGTGGCCAAGCCGCCCCCGGACCTGACCGTGGTGCACACCGCTCCGACGGGGAGCAACGTGGACAGCGCGTCCACCATCTCCGTGCAGTTCTCCACCGATCTGGCTCCGAGGAGCCCGATGCCGACCTTGTCCCCCGACGTACCCGGCCGATGGGCCGCACTGTCCCCCTCGCTCGTGCAGTACGAGGCCAGCGAACCGCTCGTCCCCGGGACCGTGGAGACCATCACCGTCCCGGGCGGGGTGGACGGCATGGTGGGCTCTCGCGGCCAGCACCTGGCCGCCACGGTCACCAGCTCCTTCACGGTCGCGCCGGGCTCGACGCTCCGGCTGCAACAGATGCTGGCCGATCTGGGCTATCTCCCCCTCACCTTCACTCCGGCCTCACCCCTCACCTCTCCGACCCAGGAGAGCTCGGCCCAGATCGGCACGTTCACCTGGCGTTGGCCGAACCTGCCCGCCTCGCTGACCTCGCTGTGGACCCCGGGCACCTACAACGTGATCACCAAGGGCGCGGTCATGAACTTCGAGTCCCAGCACGCTCTCAAGGTCGACGGCGTGGCCGGACCGGCGGTCTGGAGCGCCGTGCTGCAGGCCGTCGAGAGCGCGCAGGGGAACACCCTCCCCTACGACTACGTCTTCGTGAGTCAGGCGTTGCCGGAGAGCGCGACCGTCTACGAGAACGGCGCCGCCGTCTACCAGACCGTGGTCAACACGGGCATCGGCGCGGCACCCACGGCCGAGGGGACCTTCCCGGTCTACGCCCGCTACACGGTCACGACCATGCGCGGGACCAACCCCGACGGCAGCCACTATGTCGACCCGGGGATCAAATGGGTCAGCTACTTCAACGGCGGCGACGCCCTCCATGCATTCCCGCGCGCCTCGTACGGCTTCCCGCAGAGTCTCGGGTGTGTCGAGATGCCCCTCGCCAACGCCGCCATCGTGTTCCCCCTCACTCCCCTGGGGACGCTGGTCACCGTCTCCTGACGGAACCTAGTCCGAGGGGCCCCAGGGGGCGTCTCGACGGGCCGGGACCTGAACCCCCTCGGGCGTGACCATGGACGCCGACCCTACGGCCGACCGCCCGAACCTCCCGCGGACGGCGTCGACGGCGGCCGTGGCGTCCTGCCACGCCTGCTCGAGCGATGTCGCGCTCTGGGTGCCCTCCGCGTGGCCGTCTCCGAGATCGAAGGAGAGCTGTTCCGCCCCGCCCACGACCAGACCTGACGCGCTGACACCGAGGAGGCGTAGCCCCTCGCCGGGATCGATGGCGGCGAGAAGGACCGAAGCCACCTGGCCGATCGCTCCGCCGGTGGTGATCGCCCGATCGAGTGTGTGCGAACGGCTCTGTAACGACAGGTCGCCGAACTTGACCTTGACGGTGACCGTCCGGGCCGCGCAACCGGAGCCGCGCAACATGGAGGCGACCGACTCGGCCATGCGCAACACGTGACGCTGGAGCTCGGCGGGGTCCGCCACATCGCGGCTGAAGGTCTCCTCGTGTCCGATCGACTTGGCGGGTCGGTCGGGGGTGACCGGGCTGGGGTCCTCTCCTCGGGCCAGCGCCGCCAGATGGAGCCCGCTGGCCTTGCCCACCCGGCGAACCAGTGTCTCGACCGGAGCGGCGGCCAGCTCGCCCACGGTGCGGATGCCGAGCTCGTGAAGGCGGGTGGCCGTGGCCGGTCCGACCCCCCACAGCGCCTCCACGCGGTGGCCGTGCAAGAACGCCAACTCGACATCGGGCGCAACGAGGACAACGCCCCGTCCGGGTTCGAGTCCGGACCTGCTCACCCGCGGCTTGGCCGCCCGGGACGCCAGTTTGGCGACCATTTTGGAGCGCCCCACGCCCACGGCACACTCCAAGGAGAGGTCGTGGCGCACCCGCTGCCTCAGTCGGCGCGCGATCGTCTCGGGCGGTCCGAGCATGCGCACCGCCCCGGCGACATCCAAAAAGGCCTCGTCGAGTCCGATCGGTTCGACCATGGGGGTGATGTCGGACAGGATCCGGTGGAGCTGCCCGCTGATCTCGGCGTAGCGCCCGTGACGACCGGGCAGGAACACCGCGTGCGGGCACAGCTGGCGGGCTCGCAACGACGGCATGGCCGAACGCACGCCGAAGACCCGGGCTTCGTAGGTGCACGATGCCACCACGCCGCGGGCACCCGCCCCGCCGACGACAACCGGCAGTCCCGTCAGCGATGGGTCGTCGAGGACCTCGACCGAGGCAAAGAAGGCGTCCATGTCCACGTGCAGGATGGTGGGTTGGGAGGTGAGATCACCCACGGAGCGTCAGCCGGCGGAATCCCTCGGCGAAGCGTGCACCCGAGCGACGCCCCTCCTCCTCGGCACGCAGGCGCACCGCCTCGCCCGCCCATCCCCCGGGCTCGGCGAACTGCGTGCGGTGACACTCGACGGCGGCGGCCTTGCACTCGATGGTGTCGGTCACGTCGACCCACACGTCGGGGTCGAGCGTTCCCGACAACAGCACGGTGGTCACCTGGTGGGCCGGGCCGGCCGCGGGGAAGTACAGGGGAAGCGCCGCGGCCGGCACCACGGCATCGAGCAACACCGCGCCGGCGATGCGATGGTCGCGATGGTTGAAGTACTCCTGGCCGAAGAAGATCGCCGTAGGGTCGTGACCGCACACCACGTCGGGACGTAGCCGCCGCACCCACTCGACCAGGACGCCGCGGAATGCCTCGGAGTCGACCAACTCGCCGTCGGGATAGCCCAGGTTGTCCACGCTCGCCAGGCCGATCAGAGCGGACGACTCCTCCAGCTCGGCGGCCCGGATGGCCACCAGCTTCTCGGGCTTGGTCTTCGGGTCAGTGGTTCCCTTCCCCCCGTCGGTGCACACCACGAGATGCACGGACGTCCCCGCCTTCGCCCAGCGGGCGAGCGTTCCCCCACAGGCCACATCGGCGTCGTCCGGATGGGCGTAGACGGCCAGTGCCACCTCGGGTACGTCGTCCATCACCGCCGCTTGGGCTCCGTCGTCTTGGTCAGAAGGCCGGCTTCCCGCTGGAAGTCGTCCGCGTCCTCGAAACCCTTGTAGACACTGGCAAAACGGAGATAGGCCACATCGTCCAGCTGCTGGAGCCGTTCCAGGACCGCCACCCCCACCTGCTGGCTGCTGACCTCGGCGGTGTCGCTTCGTAGGACATCTTCGACCGACTGGGCCAGTTCCTCCATTTGGGAGTCGCTCACGGGGCGGTTCTTGCAGGCGGACCGGACGCCGGCCACCACCTTGGCCCGGTCGAACGGCTCCCGCAGGCCGGTCCGCTTCACCACCCAGAGCGGCACCTCTTCCACACGCTCGAAGGTGGTGAACCGACGTCCGCACCCGAGGCACTCGCGCCGGCGCCGGATAGCGCCCCCCTCCTCGGCCAACCGCGAATCGACGACGCGATCATCATCAACAGCGCACCATGGACATCGCACACCGCCGACCATAGTCAGGGAATCAGGAGATGCTCTCCCGGTACGAGCACCGTGGATCCGACCTCGTCGGCCAGTCGCCGCTCCAGCCCGGCCACGTTGCGGCCGCCCACCCGTGCCGCGATGGACGCCAGTGTGTCGCCGCTCCGGACGACGTACTCCCGGCCGGCCGTGGGGGTGACCGTGGTGCCCCCCAGCGCCCGGAGGGGCAGCATGAGAACCACCAGGAGCGCCACGGCCGTCATGCCGGCCAGGACGACGGCCCGTCGGCGTCGTACGGGTGTCCCGTGCGCCACCTTCCCCGGGTTCCCGCCAATCACCTTCAACCTGGGGTAGAAGGTGTCGTACTCCAGCTCAAGTGCGACCGACATCGCTGTTCCTCCTTCGAACACCTGTTCGCTTTCTCCGCATTCCAGCACGAACAGGTGTTCGATGTCAACCGACTCCCCGAACGCCTGTTCGCCGTGCACGCGCCGAATGTAGGCCGGGGGTGTGACAACGGTCCTCCCGCCGCCATCACGAACAGGTGTTTGCTTCTGACTCCCGCGCCAGCTAGCTTGTAACGCTCACGAACGGATGTTCGCCACCCGAGGGGTCGGCGTGCAGAGGAGGAGGTGCGATGGCCGAGGTCCTGAGTGCGAAGCGGCAGAAGATCCTGACCTTCATCGCCGACAGCCAGCGTGATCGGGGCTATCCCCCCTCGGTGCGGGAGATCGGCGAGGCGGTGGGCTTGGCGTCGTCGGCGACCGTCCACACCCACCTGGCCGTGCTCCAGCGCGAGGGGTACCTGTCCCGCGACCCCACCAAGCCCCGCGCCATTCAGGTGCACTACGACCCGACGTCCACCACGAGCATGGCCACCTCACCCGTCCGCAACGTGCCCCTCGTCGGAGAGGTGGCTGCGGGGACGGGGGTGCTGGCCCAGGAGAACGTCGAAGAGCTCCTCCCCATGCCGGAGCAGTTCACCGGTACGGGACCGACCTTCATGTTGCGGGTACGCGGCGACTCCATGGTGGACGCGGGCATCTTCAGTGGCGACTTCGTGGTCGTCCGTCAGCAGCCCGAGGCCCACAACGGCGACATCGTCGTGGCCGGGATCCCCGACGACGAGGCGACGGTCAAGATCTTCAGCCGCCGCGGCCAGCACATCGTGCTGACCCCGGCCAACCCCTCCTACGAGCCCATGGTCCTCGAGGACGACGCCGTCACCATCTACGGCAAGGTCGTCACCATCGTGCGCCAGGTCTGACGGGCGCCGGGCGCCGGGCGCCGGGCGCCGGGTCTGACGGGCGCCGGGCGCCGCAAAACGTCGGCCGCCGGTTCCTCATTTGAGCAACCGGGACAGGCGCCGGTCGGCCAACACCTTTCCACCGGTCTGACACGTGGCGCAGTAGGTCATCTCGTAGGAGTCGAACGAGACCCGACGTAGCTCGTCGGGGCACCCCGGGGTCGGGCACGGTTCCCCGAACCTTCCGTGCACGGCGAACCGTCCACCCAGCTTAGCCTCGGACAGTCCCCCGGTTCGGGCCCGCTCGAGGACGAGAGCCTCGTCGAGCACCGTGGCCGTGGCGTCGAGCAGTCGCTCCCGTTCCTCCGCTCCGAGCGAGCCGAGGGAGCCGAAGGGTGACAGGCGGGCGCGGTGCAGGATGTCGTCGCCCCACCCTCGACCGATGCCGGCCATCACTCTCTGATCGCGCAGGTCGGTGTGGAGACGCCGCGAACTGGTGCTCGTACGGATCAGCTCGGCCCAGGCGGGCGAGTCCGGTTCGGGCCCCAGCCCGGCCATGGGCCCGTCGTCACCCGGCGCCAACACCCACCAGGCGGCTTTTCGCTGCGTCCCGTGCTCTCGGACCAGAACGGCACGCGTTCCCTGGTCGGCGTCCGAGAAGACGAACCGTGCCACCGCACCCCGCGGCCGTGTCGTCTTCGCCGGGACCTCCACGTCCACCCGGCCGGCCTGCGAGAGGTGGAGCACGATCCGTAACCCACCGGTGAACTCCCACACCAGGTACTTCCCCCGGCGCCCGACCGAGCACAGCTCGTGGCCGTGGAGCTCCTCGACCGGGGGGCTCCATGTCTTGAGCGAGGAGAAGCCGAGAATCTCGGTCCTCTCCACCGCACGGCCGGACACGAAGTCGTCCAGTCGTTCGGCCAAGGCTTGGATTTCGGGTAGCTCCGGCACCTGGTCACAATGTACTCATGACCTACACGCACGGGCACCACGAGTCGGTGCTGCGGAGCCATCTCTGGCGCACGGCGGGGAACTCCGCGGCGTACCTGCTTCCCCACCTTCGCCCCGGCGCCTCGCTCCTCGATGTCGGGTGCGGTCCGGGGACGATCACCATCGATCTGGCCCGTTCCGTCGCACCGGGTCAGGTGGTGGGCCTCGATGCGTCGACGGAGGTCGTGTCGCAGGCCCAGGCCCTGGTGGCCGGTACCGGGCTCACCAACCTGCGTTTCGAGGTGGGCGACCTCCTCGCGCTCGACTACGGCGAGGCCACGTTCGAGGTCGTCCACGCCCACCAGGTCCTCCAGCATGTGGCCGACCCGGGCGCCGCCCTGGCCGAGCTGCGCCGGGTGCTCCGAGCCGGTGGCATCCTGGCCGTCCGCGACAGCGACTACGGCGCCTTCACGTGGGCGCCGAACTATCCGGCCCTCGACCGTTGGATCCAGCTCTACCTGGCGGTCACCGCCCGCAACGGTCACGACGCGCGGATCGGGCCGTCACTGCTCGGTCTGGCGCAGGCCGCCGGCTTCGAGAACGTCCAGGTGTCGAGCAGCACCTGGACCTTCGCCGACCCCGAGTCACGCCGGTGGTGGGGCGGCCTGTGGGCCGATCGCGTCCGATCGTCCCGGTTCGCCGAGCACGCCGTCGCCTACGGGCTGAGCGACCCCGGAGAGCTGGAGGTGATCGCCCGCGCCTTTCTCAACTGGGCGGACTCGCCCGACGGCGTCTTCATCGTTCCACACGTGGAGATCCTGGCCCGTCGGTGAGGGCCGACGGCTCAGACCGTTCCCGTCGCCAGCATGGGGGGCGTGGGGGTGACCGAACCGCCGGCTGGTTCGATGGTGATGGCCAGGACGGAAGGTGAGCGCGATCCGGCCGACGTGAACGTCGCCTGATTCGGGGACCGGCCCAGCAGCCCCAGCGAGATGGAGCGGCCGTCGAGCTGTCCCCACAGCTGATAGGTCTCCGTCGAGGGCAACGCCGGCAGGTTGGACTTCACCAGGTAGCCGCGTCCGTCGGGTACGACCACGAACTCGGCCAGCAGCTGATGGCCCGAGCTCTCGAGGGTCACCACCTTGTGACCCGACGTATGGAGGGCCGCTGCAACGGCGTTGTGGGCACTCGCGCCCACGGCCTGTTGGAGGTTCGTGATCCGATGACTGTCGTGGACGAGGCTCACGGCCAGCACGGCGGCGATGACCGCGGCAACGGCCGCAATCGTTCCGACGATGGCCGTGACCCGCCGCGGGCGTGAGGGGCCGGCCCGGCCGGGCCTCCCGGCCTCCATCACCCTCCCACCCGGGTCCACGGGCAGGCGCGGCATCGGCGGCGGCGCCTCGTCGATTCGAGCGGGGAGACGGCTCGAAATGCTGGACCACAGCCCTTCGGGGAGAGCCTCCACCGAATTCCCCAGCGCCGCCGCCACCTCGCGGTGGGCATCGAGCTCGGCCCGGCAGCGGGGGCAACTCGAAAGGTGCTGCTCGATCTCGTCGTACTCGTGGCTGGCGACGGCATCGAGGGCGAAGACCGCCAGGAGCTCGCTGACTTCCTCGTGCGTCATCATGCGTCGGCCTCCTGGACCCCGCTCTCGACCAACGCGGCCCGCATGCGCCGCATGCCGTTGCGTATCCGGCTCTTTATCGTCCCTTCCGGCTGGCCCAGGAGCCGGGCCACCTCGACGTAGGTGTGTCCTTCGTAGTACGCCAGCTCGATCGCCCGGCGCTCTTCGCCGGGGAGCGCGGCGAGCGCACGCGACACCTGATCGGCCAGGGCGAGATCCCAGATCTCGTGCTGCATGTCGTAGTCCGCGTGGGCGGTGCGACGCGCGTCTTTCACCTCTCGCAGTCGCCGCGAGTTGAGGGAGCGCACGGCGTCCACGGCACGGGCGTGGGACTGGGCCAGGAGGAACGAGCGCAGGGAGCCCCGCGTGGGATCGAACCGGTCGGGCTGGTTCCACAGACGGAGGAACACCTCCTGGGTGACGTCTTCGGCATCCGGCGTGCTGTTGAGTACCCGCCGGGCCAGGCCGTACACCGCTCCCCCGTGCCGGCGGTAGACCTCGGCCAGCGCGACCTCGCTGTAACGGCCGATGGAGGTGACGAGCTGGGCATCACTCGCTTCGCCGATCTGCATGCACTCCCTATTCGGATCTACCGCCGTGGACGGATGGCCGAAATCTGACCCATCCGGGCAGGGCCCCTGGTTCGAATAGTAGGTGCCATGAGGACAACCATCGATTCCTACAAGGCGCGGGCCGGCCGTCTGAGTCTCGAAGGCATCAATTTCGACGACTTCAAGGACCAGCCGCTGCCGGCGGCCGCGCTGCGCAGCCTGCGCTACATGCACGACGTGGAGCACCACACGGTGTGCTACCTGCGGGACCTCCTGCTCACCCCCGCCCACCGGGATCCCGAGATCACCTCGTTCCTCTCGTGTTGGGTCTTCGAGGAGATGTGGCACGGCGAGGCCATCGCCCAGGTGCTCCAGGCCCACGGGGAGCAAGCGGGTGCCTCCCGCATCGCCGCGCTGCGGGTGCACCATCGCCGGCGGCAGGCCCTCACCACATGGGGCACCATCGCCTCCGCCGCCTGTGCCGGTCGCACCTTCATCGCCCTCCAGATGACGTGGGGCGCCATCAACGAGTGGACGACACAGGCCGGCTACGGGCGCCTCGCCGCGGCGACCGGTCACCCGACGCTGCGTGAGCTGCTGGGGCGCATCATGAAGCAGGAGGGTGGCCACATCGACTTCTACGCCGCCGAGGCGGGCCGCAGGCTCTCGGAGAGCGCCCGGGCGCAGCGGGTGACCCGGTTCTTCCTCGCGCACTCATGGCGCCCCGTCGGCTCGGGTCTCATGCCCAAGCAGGAGGTGGACTTCATGGTGGGCTACCTCTTCGACGGGCCCGAGGGCAGCGCGGTGGCGGAGCGCATCGACCGCAGGGTCGATCGTCTGCCCGGCCAGGGCGACCTTCACCTTCTCACCACCACCGTCGCCAAGCTCCCGCGCCCGCCGATCGCCGCCAAGCTCCCGCGCCCGCCGATCGCCGCCTAGCAGCTCCGCCCGGACGTGGCCCCATAGCAGGCCCCGCCCGCTCCCCGACCCCCGGACGTGGCCGCCCGTGGCCCGGGCGGTCAGGCGATGAGCGCGTCGAGCACGGCGCGGGCCCTGTCGAGCTGGGCTCTGGTCACGTGCTCCTCGGGGTGGTGGGCCAGCAGAGGGTCGCCCGGGCCGAAGTTGGCCGCCGGGATCCCGTGCTCCCAGAAGGAGGCCACGTCGGTCCACCCGACCTTGGCGTTCGGCGCGGTGCCGGTCCGGGCCACCAGGGCGGCCAGGAGGGGGTGCCCCAGCGACGGCGGCGCGCCGTCGGCACCGTCGACGACCGACCATCGGTCCCCCTCCGTCTCGGCGAAGGTGCCGTCGAGCAGCTGGCGCAGGAACTCCTCGGCCCCGGAGAGGTCACGATCGGGTGCGTAGCGGAAGTTCAACGTGACGCTGGCCGCATCGGGCACCACGTTGCCGGCCACTCCCCCCTCCACCGCTACCGCCTGGAGCTGCTCGACGAAGGTGCACCCGTCGAGCACCACGCTCCGGCCTCCCCAGGTGGCCACCCTCTCGAGGAGCGGTCCGAGGCGGTGGATGGCATTCCGACCGGTGAACGGCCGTGCCGTGTGGGCGCGCACGCCGCGCAGCGTCACCAGGACCCGCATGGTGCCCTGACAACCGGCCTCGACGAGGGCGCCGGTCGGCTCGCCCAGGATGGCGGCGTCCCCGGCCAAGAGATCGGGATGCTCAGTCCAGAGGTGCAGGAGGCCGCTGTCGGCCCGCGTGACCTCCTCGCAGACGTAGAAGCACCAGGTCAGATCCACGGCCGGGGCGGGGGTGGTTGTGGCCAGGTCCAGCATCACCGCCAAGCCCCCCTTCATGTCCGCGGCGCCGACACCCCACAGCGTGTCCCCGTCGACCCTGGGCTCGGCGTTCTGATTCGGCGGCACGGTGTCGAGATGGCCGGCAACGATGAGACGGTGCGCCCGGCCGAGAGAGGTGCGTGCCACCACGTTGTCGCCGGAGCGCTCCACCTCGAGCCAGGGGCAGGGTCGGAGTCGCCGCTCCACCAGGTCGGCGAGGGCGCCCTCGCAATGGCTGAGCGAGTGGATCGCCACCAGCTCGGCCGTGGCGGCCAGCAGGTCCGTGTCGCTCACCTCGTCCCTCGTCGCCGTGGACATCGCCGGCTCAGGCGCTGGCGCCGTGCTCGCGCAAGACCTCGTTGAGCTGTGCCTTGTCGTGCCGCTCGCCCTCGGTCAGTCGCTTGATGACCAGCGCGCACGGCATGAAGAACTCCCCACCGGGGTACTCGCGGCGTCGACTGGCCGACACGGCCACCGACCAGGCCGGCACCACGCCGCGGCTGATCTCGACGCCGGTGTCGGCGTCGATCACCGGGATGGAGGGGTTCAAGATCGTCCCCTCCCCCAGCACGGCACCCTGGCCCACCTGCGCTCCCTGGGTCACCATGCAGCGGCTACCGATCAACGCGTCGTCGCCCACCACGACCGGCACGGCATTGGGGGGTTCGAGGACGCCGCCGATCCCCACCCCGCCCGAGAGGTGGACCCGGGCACCGATCTGGGCACACGAGCCCACGGTGGCCCAGGTGTCGACCATGGTGTCCTCGCCCACCCGGGCGCCGATGTTGACGTAGCTGGGCATCAGTATCACGCCGCGGGCGAGGAACGAGCCCCAGCGGGCCGACGCGCCGGGCACCACCCGAACCCCGGCGGCGGCGAAGTCGTGCTTGAGCGGGAGCTTGTCGGCGTACTCGAAGGGCCCGTGCTCGACGGTCTCCACGCCCCGCAGGCTGAAGTAGAGCAGGATCGCCTTCTTCAGCCATTCGTGCACCACCGTCTCGCCGGCCCTCGGGCCGGCCTCGGCCACCCTGGCCCGGCCGGTGTCGAGCAGGCCTATGGCCTCCTCGACCACCAGCACGGCGTCGGAGTCCTTCGGCGAGAGCCCTGCCCTGCGCTCCCACAGCTCGTCGATGTTCGCCTCGAGGTCAGCCATTGGCTCACACTACCGAGGAGCGAGAAGGCGCTCAGCCACCAGCTCCAGGCGCTCCCTGGGCTGGACCACGGCGACCCGCACGAACCCGGCGCCGTCGGCGCCGTAGAGATCGCCCGGACTGACCAGCAGCCCGGCGCGCCGGGCCAGGTCCTCGGCCATGGCCCAGGCGTCGCCCCAGCGGCCCCCCGGGACCGGCACCCACAGGTAGAACCCTCCCTCGGGGAGGCCGACCGGGGCGCCGGCCCCGGCGAACACCGCGGCCATGAAGGCCAGCCGCTCGAGGTAGCGCTCCCGCTGCTCCTCGACGTGGCCGTCGTCGGCCAGCGCGCGCGGCCGCCGCGGCCTGGGAGGGGCCGGGCACCATGAGGCCGGCGTGGCGGCGGACGCTGCGCAGGTAGTCCACCAGCTCGGCGTCGCCGGCAAAGAAGCCCGCCCTCACGCCGGCCATGTTCGAACGCTTGGAGAGCGAGTGGACGGCCACCACCCCCTCGAAGCCGGCCTGCAGCACCGAGCGGGGTGGCCCGGCCCAGGTGAACTCCGCGTAGCACTCGTCCGAGAAGACGGGCACCCCGCGCGCCCGGCCCCACTCCGCCTCGGCGGCGTGGTCGCCCAGCCCCCCCGAGGGGTTGGAGGGCGAGTTCGACCAGAGCAGGAGGGCGCGGGCCGCATCGGCCTCGGCGATGGCACCGAGGTCGAGCCCACCGACCCGCCCCGGCGGCGGCGGAACCGGGACGGCCCGGCACCCGGCCAGCGCCGCACCCATGGCATACGTCGGGTAGGACACCGCCGGGTAGAGCACGGTGTCCCGATCCGGACGGCGCAGGCGCAGCAGGTGGGGCACCGAGGCCACGAGCTCCTTGGTGCCGACACAGGCCGCCACCGACGACGGCTCGACGGCGCCGAGCCCGAACCGCCGCTCCAGCCAGGCCGCGGCGGCGTGGATCAGCAGGGGGCTCCCGGCGGACATGGGGTAGCCCCGTTCACTGCCCGACGAGGAGAGCGCCTCGATCACACCGGGCGGTGGCGGGTCGCAGGGGTCACCGACGGAACAGTCGACGATCCCCTCGGGGAAGGCGTCGGCCAGCTTGCCGAGGGCGGCCACCCGGTCGTAGGGGTACGGCGGGAGCGTGAATCCCGGCGCAGCCCTCGTCACTGGCCGCCGACCACGAACTCGGCGAACCGTGCCCGGCCCACCTCGTCCAGGACGACCTGCAACGTGGTGGACTCCTCGCCATCGGCGTGGCCCACGACCTCCCCCTCCCGGTGCACGGCGGCCAGGACGTCGCCCCGGGCCCAGGGCACCTGAAGCTCGATGACGCGGTCGGCCCCGCGCAGGCGGTCGCCCACCACCCGCAGGAACTCGTCGACCCCCTCCCCGGTGCGGGCCGAGAGCAGCACGGATCCGTCCAGCCGGTGCGCCAGCGCCTTGGCCGCCAGGGGCGACCGGTCGGCCTTGTTGACCACGATCAGCTCGGGCACGTCGGCGGCCCCGATCTCCTCGAGCACGGTGCGCACGGCGGCCATCTGGCCCTCGGCGTTCTCGACCGTCCCGTCGACCACGTGGACGAGGAGATCGGCCAACCGCACCGAGGCCAGCGTCGTCCGGAAGGCCTCGACGAGCTGGTGCGGCAGTTTGCGCACGAAGCCCACCGTGTCGGTCACCAGCACGGTCTCCCCACCGGGCAGCGCGAACTGCCGGGTACGCGGGTCGAGGGTGACGAAGAGACGGTCCGCCGCCGGCACGCCCGCGTCGGTCAGCGCGTTGAGCAGGGTCGACTTGCCGGCGTTGGTGTACCCGACCAGGGCCAGCTCGCGGTGGCGGCCCCGGGCCCGGCTGCGGCGTTGCAGGGAGCGGGTGCGGTCGACCTCGCGCAGGTCGGCCTCGAGGCGGTGCATCCTCCGCACCAACCGGCGGCGGTCCACCTCGAGCTGGGTCTCGCCCGGTCCCCGCGTGCCGATCCCGCCCGCCTGTTGGCTCAGGCCGCCGCCGCGACCGCGCAGCCGGGGGAGCCGGTAGCGCAGCAGGGCCAGCTCGACCTGGGCCTTGCCTTCGGGGCTGCGGGCGTTCTGGGCGAAGATGTCGAGGATCACCGCCGTGCGGTCGATGGCGGTGCGCCCGAACACCTTTTCCAGGTTTCTCTGCTGGGCCGGGCTCAGCTCCTCATCGAAGACCACCGTGTCGGCATCGAGCGAGCGGCTCAGGGCGGCGATCTCCTCCGCCTTGCCCCGCCCGATGAAGGTGGCCGGTTCCGGCGAGTCGCGCCGCTGCACCACGCGCGCCACGACGTCGGCGCCGGCGCTGTCCACCAGCTGCGCCAGCTCGTCGAGGGCCTCGTCCACGGCCTCGGAGGGGACACCGGGAAAGACCACGCCGACCAGGATGATCCGTTCACGAAAGGAACGATCGATCAGTGTGCCGGGCACCACGTCGCTCAAGAGAGCATCCCCGGATGGACGTGGATGTCCGCCACCTTGCGCACCGGCCCGGCCAGGAGGGCCGGGTCGCCGGCCCCCGGGCGCAGCGTCACCTCGAGCGTGCCGCCCGGGTTGCGCACGCGCACCGTTCCGCTCGCGCCGACGACGCCCCAGGCCGTTGCGGCGGCGGCCGCGGCCACGCTCCCCGTCCCGCAGGCCAGCGTCTCGCCCACTCCTCGCTCCCACACCCGGAGGTCGAGCAGCTCCCCCTCGCCGTCGTGCGCCAGGCTGATCCACTCCACATTGATCCCGCCGGCGAAGGCGGCCTGCAGCCGGGGCCCGAGCGCCGCGATGTCGACGCCGGCCACATCGGGTCCCAGGAGGACGAGATGCGGGTTTCCCACATCGACCGTGCGAGCCCTGCGGTCGGCCACGTCCTGGGGCTGATCGGGGCCCAAGGTCACCGGCCCCATGTCGACGCTGGCCCGGGCCCACCCTGGCGCCTCGCCGGGCACGAAGTGGATCGTCCGTGTGCCTGCGGCCGTCGCGACGGTAAAGCGGGGTGGAACGACCAGGCCGGCATCGACGGCGGCCTGGGCCAGGCAACGAATGCCGTTGCCGCTCATCTCGGCCTCGCTGCCGTCGGCGTTGTGCAGCTCCATGGACAGGTCGCACCCCATGCGACCCGGGCCCACCCGGATGATGCCGTCGGCGCCGACACCCCGCCGGCGCTCGCAGAGCAGTCGGACCTGTCCCCTCGAGAGCCGGATGGCATCATCGGGATCGAGGACGACGAGGAAGTCGTTCCCCGCCCCTTCATGTTTGGTGCAGCGCACCCCTTCAGTCTCGCAGTTCACGGCCGTGCGCCGTGCGCTCCCAGGGCCCGGTCGACCAGGGCGATACCCGCGTCGGGGTCGGTCCAGACGATCCGGGGATCCCGTCGGAACCATGCGGCCTGGCGGCGGGCGAACGACCGGGTGCGGCGCACGGCCTCTTCCACGCAGGCCTGTAGGGGGGCGCCCTGCTCCACGTGGGCCAGCAGCTCCCGATAGCCCAGGGCCTGACGGGCCGTGCGCGCCATGCCGGCCGGCCGGGCGGCCAGGGCCCGCACCTCGTCGACCAGTCCGGACTCGACCCAGCAGGCCATGCGGAGCGTCGATGCGGCGGTCGACCTCCCCGGGCGGGACGGTCAGGCCGATCATGGTCACCGGCGACGGCGGATAGGCCTCGAGCCCCGGACCGAAGGAGGAGAAGGGACGGCCCGAACCGAGCGTGACCTCGAGGGCCCGCACCACCCGGCGACGGTTGGTCCGCTCCATCCGACCGGCCGCCAGCGGATCGAGCACGGCCAGGCGCGCGTGCAGATCGGGCACCCCGGCCCGGCCCTCGTCCAGCTCGGACTCCAGGGCCTCCTTGACCTCGGGGAACCGACCGGGGAACTGCAGGCCGTCGACCACGGCGCGCAGGTACAGGCCGGTTCCCCCCACCAGCAGCGCGTGACGGCCCCGATCGGCGATATCCCCGAGGGCGTCGTGGGCGGCCCGCTGGAACTGGCGCACGGTGAACTCCTCGTCCGGGTCCACCAGGTCCACCAGGTGGTGCCGCACCTCGGCCCGCTGGGCCCGGCTGGGCTTCGCCGTGCCGATGTCCATGCCGCGATAGACGCACATGGAGTCCACCGAGACGATCTCCACGTCACCCCGGCGGCGGGCGACCGTCAGCGCCGCGTCGGACTTCCCCGATGCGGTGACCCCCACCAGGGCGACGACGGTCAAGCGCTGGCCAGGGGGATCCGTACCCGGTGCCGCGGCGCGGCCGTGACCTCGTCGAGCCTTCCCGTGAGGTGGTGGGGATGACCGGAGGTGATGGTGACCCGCGCCAGTGCCCCCGCGCCGGGTGACGGGCCGACTCCCGGTTCCGTCGGCGCGAAGTGGACCAGCTTCCCCTGGCGGGTCCGCCCCGTCAGCATCGACTCGTCACGGCGGCTGACCCCCTCGACCAGCACCTCTTCGGACCGGCCGACCCGGGCCTGGTGGCGGGCGAGCGAGGAGCGGTCGACCACGGCCTTGAGCCTCTCGAAGCGCGCCGCGATCACCTCGGGGGCCACGAACAGATCCGCCATGGCGGCGGCCCGGGTGCCCGGTCGGGGTGAGAAGATGAAGGTGTAGGCGCTGTCGTACGCGGCCTCGGCCACCACGGACAGGGTGTCCTCAAACTCGCGCTCGGTCTCGCCCGGAAATCCCACGATGAGGTCGGTGGTCACGCCGAGATCGCCCACGGCGGCCCGCGCCGCCGCCAACCGGTCGAGGTAACGCTCCGCCGTGTACCCGCGGCGCATGGCCGACAGCACCCGGTTGCTGCCCGACTGCAGGGGCAGGTGGAGCTGCTCGCACACCTCGGGAACCGTGGCCATGGCCTCGATGGTCTCGGGCCGCAGGTCCTTGGGGTGGGGGCTGGTGAAGCGGATGCGGCCGATCCCCTCGACCGCCCCGACGGCGCGTAGCAGTTCGGCGAAGAGGGGCCGGCGATGCGTGATGTCCCGCCCGTAGGAGTTGACGTTCTGCCCGAGCAGGGTCACCTCGGTGACACCGCGACGGGCCAGCTGCTCCACCTCTCGAACGATGTCGTCGACGGGCCGGCTCACCTCGGGACCGCGCACCGAGGGCACGATGCAGAAGGCACAGGAGTTGTCACATCCCATCTGGATGGTGACCCACGCGGCGTAGGGGAGCTCGCGGACCGCGTCGGGCGCCGTGAGGTGGTTGGTGGAGCTGCCCTCGGGCGTCGGCCCGTCGAGGATCTCCATCACCGGCCCCTCGCGCTCGGCCCGGCGCAGGAGACCCGGCGCGCTGGTCAGATTGTGTGTGCCGAAGACCACGTCGACCCATCCGACCTTCTGCTGAATGCGTTCACGGTCCTTCTGGGCCAGGCATCCACCGACGGCGATCTGCAGGCCGGGCTTGGCGTCGACCAGGGCCTTGAGGCTCCCCAGCGTGCCGTAGAGCTTCTGGTCGGCGTTCTCCCGGATACAGCAGGTGTTGAGTACCACGACATCGGCTTCCCGCATGTCGTCGGTCTGGCGCAGGCCGTCGGCCACGAGCATGCCGGCCAGCCGCTCGGAGTCGTGCTCGTTCATCTGGCACCCGAAGGTACGGATGATGAAGGTCTTCGACATCCCGCCGAGTCTACGGCTCGCCTCTCCGGCCGACGGTCCGCGCCGTGGTCGTGGCCTCAGGGGGCGGGTGCGGTCTCCGGGCGGACGACGTCGGGGGACGGAACGGGCGGCAGCTCCGCCGCCTCGCCCGTCACGAGGCCTCGGCGGTCAGCCCGGAGGACCAGGACCCGACCGGACAGCCCCGACTCCACCAGCGCCGCCAGTGCGCCGCCACGCACCTCCTCGGCCGAGTGCTCGGTGGTGAGCCCGATCAGCGACGGGCCGGCGCCCGACCAGCACGAGGCCAGCGCACCGGCGGCCACCAGCGCGTCGAGCAGCGACGGGGCCTCGGGGAACAGCGCCGCCCGCGCCGCTTGGTGGAGCCGGTCGGCCGTGGCGGCCGGACTGAGGAGCGTCGGCTCGGCCAGACCGGCCAGCAGGAGGCCCATCCGCCCCAAGTTGAAGGTGGCGTCGGTGCGTGCCACGGTGACGGGTAGGAGCGCCCGGGCATCGTCGGTCTTGAGCGGCCGGTCGGGCACGATCACCACGAAGGCCAGGTCAGCGGAGAGCGGGAGTCGGGCGGCGCAGGCCCGCCCGTCGACCGTGGTCGCCACGACCAGTCCCCCGAGGACACTGGCCGCCGCGTTCTCGGGATGGCCGTCCGACGCCGCGGCGACGCCGAGGGGGTCGTCGGCGCCCGCCGCCGCGGCGGCGGCAGCCGCCAGGGCGGCGGACGATCCCAGGCCGCGCGAGACCGGGATCTGCGAGCGCACGGTGACCGCCAGGCGATCGTGACCGATGACGCCGATGGCCACCCGGGCAGCGAGGTGCGAGGCATCGTCCGCCAGTCCAGCGCCCTCCCCCTCGCTGCGCAGGCGCAGCGAGGGGGCAGGCTCGACCTCCACCTGCACGTAACGGTCGAGGGCGACGGCCAGTACGTCGAAACCCGGCCCGAGGTTCGCCGTCGAGGCAGGTGCCCGGGCGCGCATGTCGTCAGAATAAGCGCTGGAGCACGGTCGGCTGGGGAAGGCGCCGGCTCAGGACCACCGGTATCACCTCTCGTTGCTCGCCGAGAACGACCACGACGGATCCGACCTTGGTCCCCTTGTCCGCGCCCGCCCGGATGGTCCGGTCGTCGACCAGCAGTCGCTCGGCCGTCACTCCGGGCCAGCTCAAGAAGTCGGCCGTCGAACCGGCCCGTGCGACAACCGTGTTGCCGACCACGCTGACGCGGGCCACGACCTCGCCGGCGCGGACCAGCGGGCTCGAGCCGATGGAGGTGCCGGCCTGATTGGCCAGGCTGAGCGCCATGGCCCCGGCCGTCCCCAGCACGTTCGGACCTTCCTGACCGGTCACGGCACCGAGGATGAGCACGGAATGGCCGTGCACCTCCCGCACGACCGCCACGACGTCACAACCTCCGGCGGCATTGGTGAAGCCCGACTTCACGCCGATCACCCCGTCGACGCCGAGCAGGGGGGTGTAGGTGGAGATCGTGCCGGCCACCGGCAATGTGACGGAGGTCATCTTCACGATGCCGGCGAACGTCGGGTCCTCCATGTCGGATGCGGCCACCTTCAAGAGGTCGCCGGCGGTCGACGCCGAGGCCTGATCGAAGCCACTGGGATCGGCGTAGTGGGTATGGTCCATCCCGAGCAGGGCGGCGAAGCGGTTCATCTTGGCCACGAAGGCCGGAATCCCACCGGCATCCCATCGGGCCAGCGTGTCGGCGTAGTTGTTGGCCGAGTGCACCAGCAGCCCCTCGAGGAGCTGGCGCTCGGTCAGAACCTCGCCGGCGGTGACCTGGGCGTTGGCCTCGTCCTCGACCGTGTCGTCGTCGAAGTAGCCCACGTCGGTCTGCGTCATGGTGATCGAGGGGCCGTTCTGTCCCAGGGCCAGCGGATGATCGTGGAGAACGACGTAGGCCGTCATCATCTTGGTCAAGCTGGCGATGGGCACCGGTCGCTCGGGGCCCGACGTCACGTCGATGCCGATGGAGGGCACGGCGACGGCGGACTGCCCCGTCGCGGGCCAGGGAAGGACGACGGGGGACGACACGACCCGGACGGACGGAGCCATCGTCGCCGTGACCGAAGCCACCGGGGCCGCCGCCTCGAGTCGGAAGGCGGCCACCACGGCCATGGCAACCAGGACGAGCACGACGAAGGCCGCCAGGAGCCGGCCGCGACGCTGGGCCCTCCGCCGCCGGAGCGACCTGGTATGGCCGGCGCGGGTTCCCACCCCCACGGCGGTCTCCTCGAGCGAATGGAGCCGGAACGGTGCCACCATGATCGGTGGGGGGCTCGATCCGCTCAACGGTGGGAAAGTGCTTCGAGCTCGTCGATGGTCATGAGGACCTGACGCGCCTTCGATCCCTCGCTCGGACCGACCACTCCCCTGCGTTCGAGAAGGTCCATCAACCGACCGGCGCGGGCGAAGCCCACCCGAAGCTTCCTCTGCAACATGGAGGTGGACCCTAACTGGGAACGGACGACCAGGTCCATCGCGGCCACCAGGAGCTCATCGTCATCGTCGTCGACGCCCTCGACGCCGCCCGAGGGCCCGTCGGTGACGTTCTCGATCCCGACGACCGGCTCGGTGACGCCACCTTGGGCGAACCAGTGCTTGACGACGTCGCGCACCTCTCGCTCCGAGACCCACGGTGCCTGCAGACGGCGCGGTACGTTCGATGAGGCGGTGAGCAGCAGCATGTCGCCCTTGCCCACCAGTCGCTCGGCACCGGCCTGGTCCAGGATGACGCGGCTGTCGGCCAGCGACGACACGGACAGGGCCATGCGACTGGGGATGTTGGCCTTTATGACGCCGGTGATGACGTCGACGGAGGGACGCTGGGTGGCCAGCACGAGGTGGATGCCCACGGCGCGGGCCATCTGGGCGATGCGCACGACCGAGTCCTCGACGTCGCGTGCCGCCACCATCATCAGGTCGTTGAGCTCGTCGACCACGATGAGGATGAAGGGCAGGACCTCCGGCATCCGCGGGTCATCGTCGATCTCCTCTTCCGAGTAGACCGCCGGGTGGTCGGACCCGAGCGCGTTGGCGGTCGACTCGGCGATGCGCCTCTTGTCCGATGCCGGACCGATCGGCGCCAGCTCACCGGCCGCCAGCGCCAGGTTGTACCCGGTGATGTCCCGCATGCCGTTCTCGGCCAGGAGGTCGTACCGCCGTTCCATCTCCTTGACCGCCCACTGGAGCGCGTTGGCGGCCTTCTTGGGGTCGACCACCACCGGGCTGATCAGGTGTTGCAACCCGTTGTACTGACCGAGCTCGACCCGCTTGGGGTCGATCAGCATCAGCCTCACCTGCTCGGGGGTGCTGCGCATGAGCACCGAGGTGATGATCGAGTTGATGCAGGACGACTTGCCGGCGCCGGTGGCGCCCGAAATGAGGATGTGCGGCATCTCCGCCAGGTTGGCCATGACGGCTCGACCGGCGATGTCCCGCCCCATGGCCACCTCGAGCGGGTGGGCGGCCACCTTGGCCTCGGGCGATTCGAGTATGTCCCGTAGCGCCACCAACTGCCTGGTCCGGTTGGGCACCTCGACACCGATGGCCGACTTGCCGGGGATGGGGGCCAGGATCCGTACGTCGGGGGAGGCCATGGCGTAGGCGATGTCCCTCGAGAGGCTGAGGACGCGGGCCACCTTCACCCCGGTTCCCAGCTCGAGCTCGAAGCGGGTCACCGTCGGCCCCACCGTCTTTCCCACCAGCGTCGTGGCCACCCCGTGCGCGTCGAGGGCGGCGACGAGCGTCTGGCCGGCGACCTCGAGTTGGCGCAGATCGTGGCTCAGCTGCTTGGTGGCCGACAGCAGGTTGATGTCTGGGAGCACCCAGTCCCCCCCGGCCCGTGGAACGGCGGAGACCACCGCGGGTGCCCGGACGGCCTCGCCCGGCGGTTCGGCCTCCGACTCCGGCGCGGCGTCGAGGCCGTCGGTCTCCTCGTCCTCCTCGTCGTAGAGGGTCACGGGGGCGGGCGGGTCCCGGAGCGGTGCGGTCCGGGCGACGGGCTCGTCGTCCGACCCCTCGGTGGCGTGCAGGAGCGACGCGCTATTCCACCACGAGGCCAGCGTCGAGGCCAGCGCCCCCGCGCCCGACCGGACGGCGCGACCGAACGTGGCCAGCGAGATGCCGGTGGCGATCAGGGCGGCCACGAAGACCAGTGCCGCAAAGAGCACGGCGGCGCCGGCCGTGCCGATCCCGGCGTGAAGGGGGTGGCCGACCACTGCGCCCACCCAGCCACCCGCAGCCTCCAGCGCTCGAGACGGATGGAAGGTGAGGGGTGGGGCACCCTCGGCCAGCTCCCCCAGACCGCAGAAGCCGATGACCCCGAGAAGCGCTCCCAGACCGGTCCGGAGGGGCTCCGGACGATCCCGCTCGACCAGCAGGACCACCCCGGCCCCGGCGCAGAGGATCGGGATGACCACCCGTGTCCAGCCCACCAGGGCGGCCAGCCCCACGTCGACGCCGTGGCCGACCGGGCCGAGCGCACGTCCCCACAGCGCCAGCGCCAGCAGCACCCCGAGAGTGATCAGGCCTATGGCCCACAGGTCGGTCCCGTGCCGGCCGAGGCCGTCGGTCGGCTGGGCGGACGCCCTCTTCCGGGTGCCCTGGTGCCTGCCGCGCTGGGCGGGCTTGCGGGCCGGGGTGCGTGGCGCGACGGGTCGGCGCTTGGTGGTCACCACAGTGCCGAAGACACTACCGCCGTCCTCGGCGAGTTCGGGGGACGTCTGTCCACTTGAGGAGCGAACATATGTTCGCTATCGTAGGGCCATGGCACTCCGTTGGGCGCTCGCCGGTGACGAGGAGGCCGGCGCGCTCTTCCCCGACGAGCGGACGCCCACCCGCCATGTGGGGAGAGGCGCCTACGCCGGACTGGAGTTCCTCCACGTCAATGCCCGCACCATCATCAACGCCGTGCCGCCGCAGAGCCTCATGCCCTTCCGCTACACCATCAACCCCTACAGGGGTTGCAGTCATGCGTGCTCGTACTGCACGGGGGGCGAGACCCCCATCCTGATGGGCGACGGGACAACCAAACCGATGGCGCAGGTGCGGGCGGGCGACCAGGTCTACGGCACCGTGCGTCGAGGCGCCTACCGGCGTTACGTCATCACCGAGGTGCTCGACCACTGGTCGACCGTCCGTCGCGCCTACCGGACGACGCTTGAGGACGGCACCCAGTTGGTAACCAGCGGAGACCACCGCTTCCTCACCGACCGCGGCTGGAAGCACGTCACCGGCACCGACTGCCGCGAGGGACAGCGGCCCTACCTGACGATCAACAACAAGCTGCTCGGCACCGGGCGCTTCGCCGCCGGGCCGGACCACGGACCGGACTACCGTCGGGGTTACCTGTGCGGGATGATCCGGGGCGACGGGACTGTCGACTCCTACGCCTACGGATCAGAGCGCCGCCGGATGCACCATCGCTTCCGAGTGGCACTGGTCGATCACCAGGGTCTCTCCCGGACCGAGGAGTATCTGGGGTTGGCCGGCATCCCGACCAGGGAGCGGATCTTCCAAAAGGTGACCGCCACCACCAAACAGGTGGACGCCATCAGCGTCCAAACCCGCAGCGGGGTGGATGCCATTGGTGAACTCATCGGCTGGACGCCGGTTAGCTCCGACGAATGGGTCAAGGGCTTCCTGGCCGGGATCTTCGACGCCGAGGGCAGCTACAGCCAGGGGATCTTGCGCTTCGCCACCACCGACCCGAACATCCTGGCGCGGATCACCACGTCGCTGCGCCGATTCGACTTCAACTTCGCGGTCGAGATGTCCACGCAACCGAACCGTTCGGCGTACATACGAATCCGGGGTGGCCTCGCCGAGCATCTGCGGTTCTTCCACACGGTTGACCCGGCCATCACCCGCAAGCGCTCGATCGAGGGAACCGCTCTCAAGTCAACGCGGCAATTTGCAGGTACGTTCCGTCGAACCACTCGCTCTCGATCTTCCGCTGTACGACATGACGACCGGCACCGGCGACTTCGTGGCCGACGGGGTGATCAGCCACAACTGCTTCGCCCGCCCGACCCACGACTACCTGGGACTGAACATCGGCGAAGACTTCGAGAAGCGGATCGTGGTCAAGATCAACGCCGTGGAGCGCCTGCGGGCCGAGCTGCGCTCACCGAAGTGGAGCGGCGAGCACATCGCCATGGGCACCAACACGGACCCCTACCAACACGCCGAGGGCAAGTACCACCTCACCCGGGGGATCGTCGAGGTCCTCTCGGCGGCGCGGAACCCCTTCAGCATCTTGACCAAGTCGACCCTCATCCTGCGCGATGCGGCCGCACTGGTCACCGCCGCCGCCCGCACCGACGTCTCAGTCAGCTTCTCCATCGGGACCCTCGACCGCTCCGTCTGGCGGCTGACCGAACCGGGCACACCGCCCCCCGATCAGCGCATTGCCGCCCTGCGACGCCTCACCGAGGCCGGCATCGCCTGCGGCGTCCTGGTGGCACCGGTGCTGCCCGGTCTCTCCGACGCCGACGACCAACTGCGGTCGGTCGTCGAGGCCGTCGCCGACGCCGGTGCGGTGTCCGTCACCGGGGTGGCGCTGCATCTACGGGGCAGCGTGCGCGAGCACTACCTCGGGTGGCTCGACGGGGCGCGGCCGGACCTCGCACCGCTCTACCGGGAACGGTTTCGCCGGGGCGCCTACCAGGACCAGCACGAGCGGGACAGGATTAGCGAGGTGGTACGGGGAGCGGCACGACGGCTCGGGATGACGGGCCGATCCCCCACCACTCCGGTCCCACCGGCGGCGCCGGTCGCGCCCGCCAACGGCGAGCAGCTCACGCTGCTTTGAACCGTCCGTGACGACGGCTACACCATCAGCACGACGGGGACGATCATCGGCCGTCGCCGCGTGCGGTCCCCCACGAACCTGCCCAACGCCTTGCGGGCGTGGCGGCACAGCACCTCGCTGTCGCGGGCGCCGTCGCGCAGCGCCTGCACGACCGCCGCAGCGACCGCGGCACTGGCCTCACCCAGGAGCTCCTCGGCTTCGGGGGCGTGCACCCACCCGCGGGTCTCGATCACCGGATCGCCGCTCAGGGTCCCCTCGTGGGGGTCGACGGTGACCACCACCATCACCACCCCCTCCTCGGCCAGCTTCTGCCGGTCGCGCAGGACGCCGTGGCCGATGTCGCCGACGGTGCCGTCGACGTAGACGTAGCCGGCCGGGACCTTTCCGTCGCGGGTGATCCCCTTGGCGTTGATCTCCACTGCGTCGCCGTCCTCGCACAACAGCACATTGGACGGTGCGATACCCATGGACAGGCCGATGCGGGCGTGGTGCACCAGGTGCCGGTACTCGCCGTGCACGGGCACGAAACACTGGGGCCGGGTCACCGACATCAGCGTCCGCAGCTCGCCCTGGCGGGCGTGGCCACTGACGTGGACCGCTTCGGCTCCGGTGTGGATCACCTCGGCGCCACGCCGGTAGAGCTCGTCGATCACCCGCCCCACCGACCACTCGTTGCCCGGGATGGGGTGCGCGCTGATCACCACCACATCGCCCTCCCCCACCCGCAGCCACTTGTTGTCGCCCGTGGCCATGAGCGAGAGGGCCGACATCGGCTCGCCCTGCGAGCCGGTGGAGATCACGCACATCTCGCCGGCGGGGACCGAGTCGACGTCCTCGATGTCGACCATGCTCCCCTTGGGCACCGTGATGATGCCCAGCCGGATGCCCAGCTCCACGTTCTTGCCCATGGAGCGTCCCAGGGTGGCCACCTTGCGGCCATTGGCGAGGGCGGCGTCAATGATCTGCTGTACCCGGTGCATGTGGCTGGCGAAGCAGGCCACCACGATGCGCTTGCCGGACGCGGTGGCGAAGACCCGGCGGAGGGTCACACCGACCGAGGACTCCGATTCGGTGAATCCCGGCTCCTCGGCGTTGGTGGAGTCCGACAGCAGCAGCCGGATGCCGACGGTCCGGGCCAACTCCCCCATCCGGGAGAGATCGGTCCGGCGACCGTCCACCGGCTGCAGGTCCAGCTTGAAGTCGCCGGAGTGGAGGATGACCCCCTGCGGGGTGTGGAAGGCGATGGCAAACGCGTTGGGCACCGAATGGGTCACCGGGATGAACTCCACGTCGCAGGGCCCGATGCGACGTCGTTCTCCGTCCCCCACGGCGATGAAGTCGGTGCGGTGGCTGAGTCCGGCTTCCTCGACCCGGTGGCGGGCCAGGCCGACGGTGAGCTCGGATCCGTAGATGGGGGCCTGCAGATCACGCAGCAGGTAGGCCAGTCCCCCCGTGTGGTCCTCGTGGCCGTGGGTGAGGACGATGCCGTCGACCCGGTCGGCCCGCTCCCGGAGGTAGGTGAACTCGGGCAGGACCAGGTCCACGCCGGGCATGTCGAGGTCGGGGAACATGATCCCGCAGTCGAGGACGATGATGCGGCCGTCGACCTCTATGCAGGCGCAGTTGCGGCCGATCTCCCCCAGCCCGCCCAGGAAGACGACACGGACAGGCGACGCGTGAGAGCCTGGTCTCCGATTCTCAGGCAACCGGCTGGACCGCTGCGGTCGTAGGGCCGAGGGAAGCAAGGATCTTGGCGGCCTGAAGGTCGAGCTCGCTGGTCGATCGCCCCATTGGGAGACGGCACTGCCCCACGCGGTGGCCCATGGCGCGGCAGATGGCCTTGGCGGGCAGGGGATTCGGGTACTCCTCACTGGACTGGAAGTCGAACGCGTCGAGCAGTTGGGCGTTGCCGGCGATGGCGCCGGCGAGGTCGCCCCCGAGAAACGCCTCTATCACGGCCCTGAACTGGGGACCGATCCAGTGAGAGGCGACGCTGATGGCGCCGACGGCGCCGACCGCGAGCAGCGGCAGCGTCAGCAGGTCGTCCCCGCTGTAGATCTCGAAGCCCGCCGGCACCCGGGCCGCCAGGTGGGCGGTGCCGACGGGATCACCGGCGGCGTCCTTCAGCGCCACGATGGCCGACACATCGTGGGCCAGGCGCACGATGGTGGAAGCGGCGATGCGGCGTCCCGATCGCGCCGGTATGTCGTAGAGGACCACCGGCAGTCCGCCGGCTGCCTCGGCCACGGCCCGGAAGTGCTCGTAGAGCCCGGACTGTGACGGTCGGTTGTAGTACGGCGTCACCACCAGCACGCCATCGACTCCACACGTGGTGGCCAGAGCCGTCATCCGGACCGAATGGTCGGTGTCGTTCGATCCGGTGCCGGCCAGGACGGGGATGGTCACGGCAGCCGCCACGGCGCGCCACAGCTCGACCTTCTCCTCGTCGGTGAGGACCGAGCTCTCACCCGTCGATCCGCTGAGCACGAGGCCGTCGCTGCCGTGGTCGGCCAGCCAGCGAGCGAGCTCGACCGCTGCGTCGACGTCGAGCGCTCCGGCGTCGTCGAAGGGGGTCACCATGGCGGTGACCAACCGGCCGAAGCGCGGCAAGCCGGACGACGTGCTCATCACCTTCACGCTACCAGCCGGCCCCTTCGCCCGAGGAGGTGGGCCGACGGTGGGTCGCTAGGCCACCTGGCGGTCGGCCGGCGAGCCGTCGGCAAAGGCGTCCTCGTCCTCGGACGAGTCCGTGAGGTGCTCGAACGCGATGGCCCCCAGTTCGGTGAACCTCGCACGCAGCCAGCCGCCGGCGGCGTCGAGCAGGCCGAGCTTGCGCAGGTTGGGCACGATCTTCGAGAACAACATGATCTGGAAGCCGTCGCGGTCGGGCGACTGGGAGTAGAGCTGGACGACGTCGGCCGGGGGCACTTCCAGGCGCTCCCAGACCTCTTGCATGATCATCCGGTCCTTCATGCGGATGGCCGCCTCGAAGGCGAACTCCTGCCGCTCACGGAGCTCCGCCGCACTGAGCTGCTGGTAGTACTCCCGCAGGCTGAGGACCCCGAAGGCGACGTGGCGCGCCTCGTCGGCCATCACGTAGCGCAGCATCTTCTTCAGCAGCGGCTCGGTGGTCGTCGAGTGCAGGAAGCCGAACGCAGCCAGTGCCAGCCCCTCGACCATGATCTGCATCCCCAGGTAGGTCATGTCCCAGCGCGAATCGCCGACGATCTCGTCGAGCAGGAGTCCCAGATGCGCGTTCATCGGATAGTGGCCGGACAGCTTGGTGTCCAGGTACTTGGAGAAGACCTCGACGTGGCGTGCCTCGTCCATCACCTGGGTGGCGGCGTAGTACTTGGCGTCGATCCACGGGACCGTCTCGACGATCTTGGCGGTGCACAGCAGGGCGCCCTGCTCGCCGTGCATGAACTGCGAGAGCGTCCAGTTCTGGTTCTGCACGGCGAACCGCAACCACTCCTTTTCGCCCCAGCGTCGCGAGCACCGTGCCCGAGAGGTCGGGCGCACCCCACTGCGCCAACTCGAGGTTGGCCGCCCTGTTGTTCACCGCCACCTTCTCCTGGTCGACGTCGATGGACCAGTCGAGGTCGGTCTGGGCGTTCCACTGCGCCGCCTTGGCCTTCTCGTAGAGGGTGTCGAGCTGGCGGCGGGCCCCCTTCTCGTAGTCCCAGGTGAACTCGGCCGGACAGCTGTCCGCCACCCGGTGGAACCCCTCGACCTCCTCGTGGCCCACCAGGCTCATGGCGGCCTCCAGGTCGTTGATGTTGTGGCGGCCGATGAGCTCGAAGTTGCTCCTCATGGCGGTGGAGCCGTCGGCGGTGGCATCGTGGTCGGCGGTGGAGCCGTCGGCGGTGGCATCGTGGTCGGCGGTGGAGTCGTCGGTGGTGGAGTCGTCGGTCATGGCCATTTCCCCCTTGGCTGCGTGGGTCGAACCAGTATGCCGACTTTTGTCTGCGTCAACCGAACGAGAACGAGTCAACCGAACGGGAACGACATGTGCCCAGGAGGAACGGCCTTCACCAGGACGGCCAGCACCAGGAGGACGGCGACGCTCGATCCGATGGTCAGCGCGAGCTGCCGAGCCGTCGGCCGCAGGGTGAAGGCCCGGTCGTAGGCCGTCGCCAGGACCACCCCCACCACCAACCCGCCCAGGTGGTCACGCCAGTCGATGTTGCCGGAAAAGCCGATGATGAGGTTGATCACGATCAGAGCGAGCACCGGGGCCAATGGTTGTCGCCGGTTGTGCGCCAGCACGACGTACGCCCCCATGACGCCGAAGATCGCGCCCGAGGCTCCGGCACTGACACTGTTCCCGGGCGTGAACAGGTACGAGGCGACGCTGCCGCCCAGACCGGCCAAGAGGTAGAGGGCCAGGAAGCGCGCCTTGCCGAGCATCACCTCCACCGCCGGGCCGACGATGAGAAGGGTGAACATGTTCGAGGCGACGTGCAACCAGTTCAGATGCAAGAACATGGAGGTGAAGAACCGGTAGTACTCGTCGGACTGGCGGACCTGGTGGGACAGCCCACCGAAGCGGTTGATGACGCTGGCCTTCCCGAACCCGCTGGCCACGAAGCAGACGACGTTCACCACGATCAGCGTGATGACCACCGGGGTGGGATTGGTCGAGCCGACGATCCCGGTGCGGTTGGCGTTCGCCCCGGCGAAGGGCCGGATCACCTTGGTTCTCTTGGCGCCGGCAGAGATGCAGTCCGGGCACTGCCATCCCACCGGCGCCTGCTGCATGCACTCCGTGCAGATGGGGCGATCGCAGTGCGCGCAGACCACCGAGGCCACCCGATCGGGGTGGTTGGTGCACGTCGGCGACGTCATCGGCCGGAGCGCACCGATCGGCCGGAGCTCACCGCCGGCCCCCCCTCACAGGCCGAGGAGCGCTTCGATCCCGACGGTCAACCCAGGACGGTCGGAGACGGCCCGCACGGCGAGGAGGACTCCGGGCATGAAGGACCGGCGGTCGTAGGAGTCGTGGCGTATGGTCAGACTTTGCCCCACGGTGCCGAAGATCACCTCCTCGTGGGCGATCAGCCCGGGTAGGCGCACGGAATGGACGCGTACGCCGCCGGGAGCCTCGCCCCCCCTCGCCCCGACGAGGACGTGCTCGGTGGTGAGATCGCCCGGCAGCGACCCGACGCCCGCGGCCTGCCGAGCGGCGGCGATCCGGGCTGCGGTGTGCAGGGCCGTCCCCGACGGCGCGTCACGCTTGGCGTCGTGGTGGAGCTCTATCACCTCAGCGCCGTCCATGTGCGGAGCGGCCAGCTCGCAGAAGCGCATCAGGAGCACGGCGCCTATGGCGAAGTTCGCCGCCACGATGGCATTGGCCGCCGACTCGTCAAACAGCCGCGCCGCCACGCCGAGCTCCGTCTCGCTGAGACCGGTCGTGCCCACGACGGCATGCAAACCCTCGCGGGCGTAGAGGGCAAGGTTGTCCCGCGCCGCGTCGGCCACACTGAAGTCGACCACCACCTCGGCGCCGTGCTCAGCCAAGGCGCCCACGTCGCCGGCGACGGCGACTCCCTCGATACGCTGCCCGACGTGACCCGGGTCAACGGCGGCGACCAGTTCGAGGTCGGTCGACGTGGTCACGGCGCGGCACACCTCCCGGCCCATCCGGCCGCCGGCCCCGACGACACCGACCTTGCGCATGGGGGAACCCTATCGGCCGGCCAGTGAAGCGAGGTGGTCGTCAAAGGCACCTTCGTCGAAGGGACCCACCGCGCTGAGCGTGCGGGGGGCCTCGACCAGCTCGAGCGCCTGGGCCAGGACGTCGTCGCGCCCCACCGCCTCGACGTGCGCCAGGACCTCGTCGATGGTCTGCACCTCGCCGTGCAACAGCATCGAGGCTCCGATGCGGCCCATGCGGGCCCCCGAGTCCTCGCCCGAGAGCAGCATCTCGGCCCGGAGGTTTCCCTTGGCCACGGCCAGCTCGCGATCGGTGATTCCGTGCTGCGCCAGCAGTTCGAGCTCACCCGAGACGATGCGCAGCACCTCGTCGACGTTGTCGGGAGCGGTGCCGACGACGACCGCCATCGACCCGGCATCCTGGTAGGCGGCCCGCTCGGACCACACCGAATAGGCCAGCCCGCGCTCTTCCCGGATCTTCTGGAAGAGCCGGCTCGAGAGCCCGCCGCCCAGGACATGGTTGAGGACGGCCAGCGCCCAGCGCCGCTCGTCGAAACGGGAGACCGACCGCACCCCGTAAATGAGGTGGGCCTGCTCCGTTGGTCGCCGGACCACGTGCAACCGATCGGCCTCGGGCCCCGGGGCGGTGCGCGGCGGGGCCGCTCCTCCGGGCTGGCCGGCAAAACGTCGTTCGAGGTCCGCCGCCACGCCCTCGTGGGTGCAGTCGCCGGCCACGGAGACCACCATGTTGCCCGGGCGGTAGTGATGGGCGAAGAAGCGCCGTATGTCGTCGGCACCGAGTGCGCCCACGGTCGCCTGTGTGCCCAGGGTGTCGCGTCCGAGCGGGTGGCCGGCGAACAACGACGACTGCCACTGCTCGGCCACCAGGTCTGCCGGCTCGTCGGCGTGCATCAGGATCTCGTCGAGGATCACGCTGCGCTCGGCGTCGACGTCGGCCGGGCGCAGAGCGGGATCCCACATGATCTCGCTCAAGATGTCGAGCCCCAGCGGCAGGTGCTCGGAGAGCAGGCGGATGTAGAAGGTCGTGTACTCCTTGGTGGTGAATGCGTTGCAGTCGCCACCGACCTCGTCCAGCGACTCGGCGATGGCGGCGGCCGACAGCGTCGGCGTCCCCTTGAACAAGAGATGCTCGAGGAAGTGCGACGCCCCGGCCAGCTCGTTTGACTCGTCGCGCGAGCCCGAGCCGACCCAGTACGCCACCGCCACCGAGCGGACATCCTCCATGGTCTCGGTGACCAAGCGGATGCCGCTCGGCAGTACAGAGGCTTCGATCAACGGCGACGCGAGCGACCGCGAGGTGGGCGACCGCCGCCGCTACTGCTGCTGCGGCCTTCGGCTTCGACGGCGCCCGGACCGAGGTCGCCGAGCTCGGACACCAGCTCGGCCTCGAAGGCGTCCTCGAAGGAGGGCACCCCGTTGCCGGCGGCCGGCGCCGGGCGCGGTGCGGCATCGCTGCCGCTCCTGCCACCGCCGCCGTTGCCGCCACGGGCACTCCCGCCGCCCGAACCCCGGCCGCCACCATTGCCCGACGAGGCGCTGCCACCGTCGTCCGAGCTGCCTTCAGGCACGGAGGCCAACGAGAGGGAGACCTTGCCCTGTGGGTCGATGTCGTCCACGCGCACCTCAATGGGTTGCCCGAGGGTCAGGACGTCCTCCACGTTGTTGATCCTCTTGCCGCCGGCCAGCGGGGAGAGCTTGGAGATGTGGAGCAGGCCGTCCCGACCGGGGAGGACGTTGACGAAGGCACCGAACTTGGTGATGTTGACCACCTTGCCGGCGTAGACGGCGCCGACATCCGCTGTCGGAGGGTCGAGGATCAGCGAGATACGGCGACGCGCCTCTTCGACGGCGTTGCCGTCCTTGGCGCCGATGGTGACCGTACCGACCATGCCGTCGTCGTCGACCGCGATGTCGGCGCCCGTCTCCTGCTGCAGGGTGTTGATGACCTTGCCCTTGGGGCCGATGACCTCGCCGATCTTGTCGATCGGGATCTCCATGGAGACGATCTTCGGGGCGCTGTTGGCCACGTGGTCGCGGGGCTCGGCGATGGCACCGGCCATGACACCGAGAATGGTGAGGCGGGCCTCCTTGGCCTGCAGGAGGGCCTTGGCCAGCACGTCGGCCGGCAGACCGGCGATCTTCGTGTCGAGCTGGAGCGCGGTCACCGCATCAGCGGTGCCGGCCACCTTGAAGTCCATGTCCCCGAAGGCGTCCTCGGAACCCAAGATGTCGGTCAGCGTGACATAGGTGCCGCCGTCGTAGACCAGACCCATGGCGATCCCGGCCACTGCCGCCTTGAGAGGTACGCCGGCGGCCATCAATGACAGGGTCGACCCGCAGACCGAGGCCATGGACGTCGAGCCGTTCGAAGCCAGGACGTCCGACACGACGCGCAAGGTGTAGGGGAACTCCTCGGCACTTGGGACCACGGGAAGCAGGGCCCGCTCGGCCAGGAGGCCGTGACCGATCTCACGACGCTTGGGCCCCCGCATGAAACCGGTCTCGCCAGTCGAGAAGGGCGGGAAGTTGTAGTGGTGCATGTAGCGCTTGGAGTCGACCGGGGTGATGGTGTCGAGCATCTGGGCCATGCGGGGCATGCCCAACGTGGTGACGTTGAGCACCTGGGTCTCGCCCCGCTGGAACAGGGCGGAGCCGTGCGCCGTGGGGAAGAGGTCGATCTCGGCCGACAGCGGGCGGATGTCCGCCGTGCCCCGACCGTCGACCCGCACGCCGTCCTCGACGATGCGCTTGCGCACCAGCTTCTTGGTCAGGGAACGGATGGCGGCCTTGATCTCCCCGGCGCGCCCTTCGAACTCGTCGGCCAGGGCGGCCTGGATCTCCTTGCCGGCCGCGTCGAGGGCCTCGTTGCGCTCGGCCTTGGCGGTGACCAGGTTGGCCTTGGCGATGAGGTCGGTGCCGACCGCTTCGACCCGGGCCCACACGTCGTCGGCGTAGTCGGAGAACGTGGAGAACTCGATCGTCTCGATCGGTCCATGGGTGGCGACGACCTCGGCCATCAGTTGGCGCTGCAGGTTGATGGACTCGCGGATCCAGGTCTTGGCCGCCTCCAGCCCCTCGGCCAGCACCTCCTCGGTGACCTTGGGCGCTCCCTCTTCGTAGTAGTCCCAGGAGTGCTCGGTGCCGCCGGCCTCCACCATCATGATGGCGATGTCGCTGTCCGCCGAATCGGTGAGCGCCCGGCCGGCCACGACGAGCTCGAAGGTGGCGGCCTCGCCCTCCTGGAAGGTCGGGTGGGGCACCCAGGTGCCCTCGACGCTGTAGGCCACCCGGACGGCGCCGATGGGGCCGTCGAAGGGGATGCCCGAGATCATCAGCGCGGCGGAGGCGGCGTTGATGGCCAGCACGTCATGCGGGTTGACCTGGTCGGCCCCGAAGATCGTCCCGACGACGTGCACCTCGTTGCGGAAGCCGCTGGGAAACGACGGGCGCAGCGGCCGGTCGATGAGCCGGCAGGTCAAGATGGCCTGATCGGAGGCCTTCCCCTCCCGGCGGAAGAACGAGCCCGGGATCTTGCCGGCGGCGTACGTCCGCTCCTCGATGTCCACCGTCAGGGGGAAGAAGTCGGTCCCCTCCCGGACGGACCGTGCTGCGGTGGCCGTGGCCAGCAGGACGGTGTCGCCGATGCGGGCGAGCACGGCGCCGTCGGCCAGCTGGGCCAACTTTCCGGACTCGAACGTCAGGGTGCGGTCGGTGCCACTGATGGGGCCCGACACGGAAATGGCGTCAGCCATGATGCTCCTCGTGTGGTGTTAAGGGGCATCCTTCGGCTGGTTCCCAGTGGTCGACCACCTCCCTTGCGGAAGTGACCGGCGACTGGCAGCCAGCGTCCCGAGACGCCCGGATGTGCTTCGTTACCGCCGAATGCCGAGGCGGCCGATGATGGTGCGGTAGCGCTCTACGTCATTCTTGCGCACGTAGTCGAGCAACCGACGGCGCTGGCCGATGAGCTTCATCAGGCCGCGCCGCGTGTGGTGGTCCCCCTTGTGGTCCTTCAAGTGCTCCGTGAGGTGGTTGATCCGTCCCGACAGCAGCGCGATCTGCACTTCGGGTGAGCCCGTGTCGCTGTCGTGCAACCGGTACTCGGCGATCGTGGCCTGCGTGTCGGGCATGAATCGAAAAACCTCGGAGACGTTGATGGAGTGCGGTCGGGACCATCCCCAACCGCCATCCATCGTAGCAGGTGGTCAGCGGCCGGCCGAGAGCGCCCTCTCGGCGTCGGCGGCGTCGCGGTGCATCTGGGCGATGAGGGCGTCGACCGACTCGAACCGCCGGTCGCCCCGCAGCCGGCTGACGAACGACACCCGGGCCGGCTCGCCGTAGAGGTCCCCGTCGAAGTGCAAGAGATAGGCCTCTACCAGGACCGGCGAGGTGCCGGGCTCGTAGAAGGTGGGCCGTCGCCCGACCGAGATGGCGGCCGGATGTGCGGTCCCATCGGCCCGGGTGAAGTGGCCGGCGTAGATCCCGTCCGCCGGGAGGGCGATGTCGTTGCCGATCTGCAGGTTTGCCGTCGGGAAACCGAGCTCGGGACCGCCGCGGCCGTCGCCGCGCACCACGGGACCCCGGACCTCGTGGGGCCGCCCCAGAAGCCTGGCCGCGCCGGCGACGTCCCCCTCGGCCACCAGCGTCCTGATGCGGGTGGACGAGACGGGGTCGCGGCCATCGTCGGTCAGGGCCTCCCCGACCACCTCGAAGCCGTGCTCGGCCCCGAGCTCTCGCAAGAGCGCCACGTTCCCCTTGCGACCGTGCCCGAAGTGGAAGTCCTCACCGACGACGACCAGCCGGGCATTGAGGGTGTCCACCAGGACCTCCTTGACGAAGTCCTCGGCGGTCTCGTCGGCCCGAGCCCGGTCGAAGGCGATCACCAGGGTGCGATCGACGCCACAGGCGCCCAGGAGCTCGAGCTTCTGCTCGAGGTCCGTGAGCTGGAGGGGGGCCGACGCGGGGCGCACCACACCGGCCGGGTGGCGATCGAAGGTGACCACGACGGTGGAGAGGCCGGCGTCGGCGGCGCGCTGCGACAGGTCGCGCAGCAGCGCTCGATGCCCCAGGTGCACGCCGTCGTAGGCGCCGATGGTGACGGCTGTTCCGGACATCGCGAGACGTCAGTCGCCGGCCACGACGACGGAGGGTTTGATGCGGTCGCTTCCCGTCGCCTCGTACACGGCCAGAAGCGTACCGTCGCCGTCCACCATGGCCCAGGGACCGTCGCCACCCGCGCCCACCGGGACGCGGTCGAGCGCCAGCCCGCGTCCGATCAGGAGGGCGATCTCCGGCTCCACCACGACCGAGGGCAGGTCGCGCATGGCCTGGGCGGGCGTGAGGAGGGCCTCGGGCGTGAGGAGGTCCAGTGGGCACATGTCGCCCTCCCCGAACGATCCGATGCGGGTGCGCCGCAGGCGGCCGATGTGAGCCCCGCCGCCCAGGGCCGTCCCCACGTCCTCGGCCAGCACGCGGATGTACGTTCCCGAGGAGCACTCCACCTCGGCCCGGTAGACACCGGGGCGTTCGGGGTCGGGCGCAATGTCGAAGCGGTGCACCGTCACCCGGCGGGCCGATCGCTCGACCTGCAGCCCCTGGCGGGCCAGTTCGTGCAGCCGGCGCCCCCCCACCTTGACCGCCGACACCATCGGGGGCACCTGCTCGATGGTGCCGGTGAGGGCGGCCGCCGCCCCGCGCACCTGCTCGAGAGTGACGGCGGACATGTCCCACCGCCCGGTGACCTCGCCGGAGGCATCGAGCGTCGAGGTCGCGGTGCCGAGGACGATGTCGGCCTCGTAGGTCTTGGGCAGTGCGGTCAAGAACCGCAGCAATCGGGTGGCCCGCCCCAGTCCGACCAGCAGTACGCCGGTCGCATCGGGATCGAGGGTCCCGGCGTGCCCGACCCGGCGCTGGCCGAAGAGGCGGCGGCAGCGGGCGACGACGTCGTGGGAGGTCCAACCGGCCGCCTTGTCGATCACGACCAGGCCGGTGGCGCTCACCGCCCTGGCCTGCTCACGGGTCAGTGGGCTCGTGGTCCTTGTCGAGGCCGCGCAGGAGCTCTTCGACCCTCGACCCGGCGGCGATGGCCGGATCGGCCCGGAAGGCCAGCCGGGGGGTGCGCTTCATCGTCACCTGGACTCCGATGTGGCGCTGCAGATGGCCGCGACGCTCCTCGAGCGCGGCCGCCGCAGGGCTGTCGAGCGTCGCCAGGTACACGACGGCGGTCCGCATGTCGGCCGCCGTGTCGACCGACGTCACGGTGAGCATGCGGAAGCGCTCGTCCGCGTCGGCCAGTCTCTCGAGCTCCTCGGCGATCACCTGCCGCAGGACCTGATTGACCCGCAGCGAGCGGGGATAGGTTGCCGTCCGGCGTTTCACGATGACGTCACGTCCTCGCGATCTCGCGCTCCTCAAAGGTCTCGATGATGTCGCCCGAGTGCAGATCCTGGAAGTCCGAGAGGCCGATGCCGCACTCGAACCCGGCCGCAACCTCCCGGGCGTCGTCCTTGAACCGCCGCAGCGAGGTGATGGACCCCTTCCAGATGACGGTCCCATCCCTCAGGAACCGCACCTTCGAACCGCGGGTGATCTTGCCCTCACGCACGTAGCAACCGGCGATGGCGCCGACGCGGGGAACGCGGAAGATCTCGCGCACCTCGGCCTCTCCGGTCACCACCTCTTCGTACAGCGGTGAGAGCAGGCCCAGCATGGCCGCCTCAATGTCCTCGAGCAGCTTGTAGATGATCTCGTAGGTCCGGATCTCCACGTCGGAGGACTCGGCCAGCTCACGCGAGCGCCGGTCCGGGCGCACGTTGAAGCCGATGATGGTGGCACTCGACGCCGCCGCCAGCTGCACGTCGTTCTCGGTGATGCCCCCGATGCCGCGCAGGACGAAGCTCAACTTCACATCGTCGCGCTCGAGTCGCTTGAGGCTCTCGGTCACGGCCTCGAGCGAACCCTGCACATCGGCCTTGAGGACGATGTTGAGGGTGGCCATCTCGCCCCGCTGAATCTGCTCGAAGAGGTCCTCGAGCTTGGCCCCGGTGGCGGCCGAGGCCACGGGCTTGTGCCCCGAGAGACGGAACCGCTGTGCCCGCGCCTCGCCGAGCGTCCGGGCACGCGCCAGATCCTTGGCCGCACGCATCTCGTCGCCGGCATGCGGCGGCTCGGAGAACCCCAGCACCTGTACCGGTGTGGAAGGGAGTGCCTCTTTGACGTGATCACCCAGGTCATCCACCAGCGCCTTGACCTTGCCCCAGGCCGCCCCGGCGACCACCGGGTCACCCACCCGGAGCGTGCCCTGCTGGACGATGACGGTGGCCACCGGCCCGCGCCCCGCTTCGAGGTTCGCCTCGAGCACCACGCCGCGCGCCTCTCCTTCGACGCGCGCCGTCAGCTCCTCGACCTCGGCCACCAGGGTGATCTGTTCGAGCAGGTCGTCGATGCCGGTGCCCTGCAGGGCGGACACCTCGACCACGATGGTGTCACCACCCCACGCCTCGGGCACCAGCCCACGCTCGGAGAGTTGCTGGAGGACGCGGGTGGCGTCGGCGTCGGGACGGTCCATCTTGTTGACGGCCACGATGATCGGGACCTCCGCCGCGGTGGCGTGGTCGATGGCCTCGACCGTCTGGGGCATCACCCCGTCGTCGGCGGCGACGACGAGGACGACGATGTCGGTCGCCTGGGCGCCGCGGGCGCGCATGGCGGTGAAGGCGGCATGGCCCGGGGTATCGATGAACGTGATCCGCTTGTCGTGCCACAGCACCTGGTACGCGCCGATGTGCTGCGTGATGCCACCGGCCTCGCCGGCCACCACGTCCGTGGAGCGGATCCGGTCCAGCAGCAGGGTCTTACCGTGGTCGACGTGTCCCATCACGGTCACCACGGGCGGGCGGGGCCGCTGGTCGGCGTCCTCCTCTTCGTCCTCTTCCTCGAAGTAGCGCGCCAACAGCTCGGCCTCTTGCTCCTCGCCGGGGTCGACCAGGCGGACCTGGGCACCGATCTCGGCGGCGAAGAGCTCGATCATGTCGTCGGTCAGCGACTGCGTCGCCATGATCATCTCGCCCTGGAGCATCAGGAAGCGGACGATGTCACCGGCACTGCGGTTGAGCTTGGGTCCGAGGTCGCGGGCCGTCGATCCGCGTTCGACGATGACCTCGCCTTCGGGCACGGGCGCGGTCGACGGCTGGTAGCTGGTGAGCTGCGTCGGCTCGAGCTCTTCGAGATTGCGCCGGCGACGACGGGCGCGACGTTGCGGTGGTCGGCGCCCGGGCAGCCCACTGCGGCCACCGGCGGGCGGTGCACCGGTCGCTCCGCCTCCTCCCGGCCGGCCCGAGAAGCCGCCCCCGCTGGGTCGGCTCCCGAAGCTGCTGCTGCTCGGACCCCCGGGGCCACCGGTGGGTCGACCGGCGCCGGGCGCCGGGCGCCCTCCCGTGCGCGCCGGGTAGCCGGTGCCGGTACCACCGGGCCGCCCTGCGGGCGGCGGGGGGCGGCGGCCACCCATGCCGGGCGGGGGCGGGATGGGACGGCCACTCGGCCCGACAGGGGGGCGAGGGGGCGGCGGGGGCGGAACAGGCCTTCCGGAGGGGCTCAACGGCGGGCGGGGGGCCCGGTGCTCGGGCGGCGCCGCGGGAGCCGGTGACGCCGAGGCCGCTTCCGACGCAGGGGCGGCGGGCGACGTTGGGGCCGCCGGCGGTGGAGGGGTGGCCGTCGAGGGGCCCGGCGCGGCCGCGGGCGGTGCGGCACCTGCTGCCACCGTGCGGTCGGATGGGGCCGCGGGGGCGGGCGCGGTCGGTGCGGTCGGGGTGGTGGCGGACAATGGAGGCGCTGGGGCGGTGGCCGGGGCGGGCGGAGCCGTCGTGGTCGCGCCCGACGGAGCCTGAGCCGCCGCCGGAGCGTCGGTCCTCACGGGCCGCGGCGGCACCCGGCCCGGCGCCTGTCCCGGCGCGGTGCCCGGCGCAGACGGGGTGCCCGTCGGCCGGCTGCTGATGAGCCGCGGCGCCCGAACGTCGCGGGTAGTGGCGGTGGAAGGGCCTGACGTCGAAGAGCTCGAGGAGGACGAGGACACGGTCCTGGCTCCCGCCCTCTTCTCGGGGGGTGCGGCGGGCGGCGGCTCCTCGGGGGTCACCACGCGACGGAGCCCCTCGGCGTCCGCCTTGCGACGGACGCGGTCCGCCTGGGCGTCCTCGATGGACGACGAGTGGCTCTTGACACCAATACCAAGGGAAAGGGCCAGGTCGAGCCCTTCCTTATTCGTGAGGCCTAGCTCTTTGGCCAGTTCATAGACGCGGATCTTCTTCGGCAAGTGGTTCTCTTTGTCCTTCGTACTGTGTGGGCGTACTGCATGGGCCCCCGGGTGACCCGCAGCCCCCTATCCTCGCACATCGGGTGCGGCCTGCTTCGACGCACTCTCCAGGCTGGCGCGCAGCCGCTCGACAGCGGCTGCCTCGACCGGTGCCCGGAAGGCCCGGTCGAAGCCGTGGCGGCGTGCCGCTTCCTGCAGGCAGGCGGTGGACCCACGGCACAGCCAGGCTCCCCGGCCCGGTCCGGTCCGGTCCGCCTCGAGCTGGCCACCGGCCAGACGGACCACCCGGAACAAGGCGTCCACCGGTCGGGTGGCGCGACACCCGACGCAGGTCCGTGTCGGCGCTATGCCCCGGCCTCCTGAGCGGCGTCGGCCGGAGCGGCCGGCGTGGGCGCGGCCGGCGTGGGAGCGGCCGGCGTGGGCGCGGCTGGCGTGGGCGCGGCCGGCTCGCCTCCCGGCGTGACGTCGGCCTGGTGGGTCCACTCCTCGGCCGACATGGCCTCGCCGCCCTCGGCGGGTTTCCAGATCATCTCGCCCGACTCGTCTTCCACCCACTCACCCTCGGCCCACTCCTGGTCGCCGTAGCCGGCTTCCTCCTCGGCCAGCTGCGTCTCGCTCTTGATATCGATGCGCCAACCGGTCAGCCGGGCGGCCAGGCGGGCGTTCTGCCCCTCCTTGCCGATGGCCAGGGAGAGCTGGAAGTCGCTCACCACCACGGTGGCGGTCCCGGTCTCCTCGTCCAGGCGGACCTCACGGACGCGGGCCGGGGCCAGCGCGTTCTGAATGAGGTCGACCGGGTCGTCGGAGAACGGTACGACATCGACTCGTTCGCCCCGCAGCTCGTTGGTGACCATGCGCACGCGCGAGCCTCGCGCGCCCACACAGGCGCCGACGGGATCGACGTTGGGATCGTTGGACCAGACGGCGATCTTCGTCCGATGGCCCGGCTCACGGGCGGCGGCCTTGATCTCGACCACGCCGGAGGAGATCTCGGGCACCTCGAGCTCGAAGAGGCGCTTGATGAGACCCGGGTGCGTGCGGCTGACCACGATCTGGGGACCCTTGCTCGTCTTGCGCACCTCGACGATGTAGGCCTTGAGGCGCGTGCCGTGCTCGTAGCGCTCGTAGGAGACCTGTTCGGCCTGAGGGAGGAGCGCCTCGACCTTCCCCAGATCGAGCAGCGTGTAGCGATTGTCGGTCTGCTGGACGATGCCGGTGACGATGTCACCCTCGCGCCCGGCGTACTCCTCGTACTTCATGTCGCGCTCGACTTCGCGGATGCGCTGGAGAATGACCTGCTTGGCCGTTTGCGCGGCGATGCGGCCGAAGTCGTCGGGCGTGTCATCCCACTCCCTGATGACCTCCCCGTCCTCGTCGAGCTCCTGGCCGTAGACGCGGATCTCACCCGAATCGGGGTCGATGGTCACCACCGCCTCCTCGGCCGCGTCGGGGCGGCGCTTGTACGCCGCCACCAGGGCGTTGGCCAGGGCGTCCAGCAAGGTCTCGACGGAGATCCCCTTGTCCCGGGCGATCTGACCGAGTGCGTCGAGGAACTCGAAATTGGTCTTGCTCATGAACTGCTCACCCTCTCACTCTCTTGGGCTGGGGACCCCACTCAAAAACGGTGCGCGCCCGCTCGACGTCGCCGTAGGCGACGCGCATGGAGCCATCGGGAAGGTCGGGCCCGACCAGGGTGAATCCGTTCTCGTCCGCTGCCTCCAGCGTGCCGCTGACGCGGCGGACGTCGGCCGTTCCCCCATGTACCCGCACGGTCACGACCGCCCCGATGGCCCTGACGAAGTGGTCGGGGGTCCGCAGCCTCCGCTCGAGTCCGGGGCTGGAGACGGTGAGGGTGTACCGCCCGGGGAGCGGGTCGATCTCGTCGAGCGCGGCCGAAACCACGCGGGTCGCCTCGCCCAGAGCGTCGAGGTCCACCCCGCCCTGGCGGTCGACGAACACGGTGAGCTCTGCTCCGTGGTACTCGACGTCGACCAGGTCGAGCCCCTGCGCCTCGAGTAGGGGTGAAAGCGCGTCGGCCAACTCAGTTGTGCTTCTCACCCTCACCGTCACCTCCTCTCGACGTTCACCACCACCTTTTACTGCCTGAGCACTGCCCCCGGAAAGAGAAAGCGTGGGCCGCAGCCCACGCTCCAACGAGGTACTGATACTCAAACTGGACAGCTCGACAGATTATAGCAATTTGCTCGTCGGGTCGGTCGCCCCTCATCGGGTCCACGACCGGTCGGCGATCAGTAGGACCGGCCCACCACCGCCGTCAGAGCGGACTCGGTGTCGTCGGGCTCGGCCAAGCTCCCGTCGTGCCTCTGGAGGCAGCGGACCGAAAGGGCGTGCGCCGCCAGGCGATCCTCCCCGTCGACCCCCAGGGCACCGAGGCGGATACGGGCAAAACCACTGCCGCCGGCCTCGATGGCCTCTTCCAACGTGGTGACATCCGTGGTCCGGTCGCGGCGGGCGGTGGTCGCCTCCTCCATCAGCTCGGAACCCACCCGGGCCAGGACGGCCGAGACGGTCGGGACCACTCCCGCCAGCGGCACCCTCTCCTTGGTCCGCCGGTGCCGGGTGACCACGGTCACGGTGCCCTCGGAGAGGTCCCGTGGCCCGATCTCCACCCGGACGGGCACCCCCTTGAGCTCCCAGTCCACGCTGCGCCGACCGAAGCTGGTTTCGCTGCGATCGTCCAGGCGGACGCGGTGACCGGCAGCCCGCAGCTCTCGGACGACCGACTCCGCCGCGGCCCGCACGGCCTCGTCCTCCTTGATGACGAGCACCACCACCTGGGCCGGGGCCAGTGCCGGGGGCAGGCGGAGCCCGAAGTCGTCACCGTGGCCCATCACCAACGCCCCGATGAGACGGGTCGAGACACCCCACGAGGTCTGCCAGACGTAGTCGGTGGTGCCTTCGGTGTTGGAGAAGGTGATGCCGAACGCCTTGGCGAAGTTCTGACCGAGCTCGTGGCTGGTCCCCATCTGCAGCGCCTTGCCGTCGCCCATCATGCCCTCGCAGGTCCATGTCCGGGTGGCCCCGGCGAATCGCTCCCGGGCGGTCTTGTGGCCGGTGAGCACGGGCAGGCACGCCACGTCGGTCATGGTGGACTCGTAGACGCTACGCAGTATGCGCAGGGAGTACGCCCGGGCGTCGGCCGCGGTGGCGTGCGCCGTATGGCCCTCCTGCCACAGGAATTCGCGCGTCCGCAGGAACAGCCTGGGACGGAGTTCCCAGCGGACGACGTTGGCCCACTGGTTGACGAGCAGCGGGAGGTCCCGGTGGCTCTGGATCCACTTGGCGAAGAAGCTGTTGATCACCGTCTCGCTGGTGGGCCGGAGGATCAACGGCTCGTCCAGCTCCTTCCCTCCCCCGTGGGTCACCACCGCCAGCTCGGGGCTGAACCCCTCGACGTGCTCAGCCTCCAGGCGGAGGAAGGACTCGGGGATGAGCATTGGGAAGTAGGCGTTCTCCGCACCGGCATCCTTTATGCGGCGGTCGAGCTCGGCCTGGAACAGCTCCCAGATCCCGTAGCCCCAGGGGCGGATGACCATCGTGCCGGCGGCCGGCCCGTTCTCGCCCATTTCGGCCAGGGCGATCACCTCCTGGTACCAGCGGGGAAAGTCCTCGGCCCGAGGAGTGAGCGCGCCCTTTGCCATGGCTGCGCAGGTTACTGGCGTCCCGAGCGTCCCTCGACCGGGCCAAGGCGGGTTCCGGCGATCCGGCGATCCGGCCGCCGAGCGGATCGGCGGGGTGCCCGGGCGCGGCCCTGCTCAGGAGGGCGCGGCCCGGCGGTGGATGACCTCTATCTTCGCCGACGTGTGGTTGGGATCGACCCCTGTCGTCTCGAGGAGCTCCAGGCGGTCGGCCTCGGCCTCGGCCTCCGCCCCGGCGTCGGCCGCGGCGATGCGGGCCTCCGCGCCCTCGGCCACCAGGCGCTCGGCCTCCTCGACCAGCGCCTGGACCATCGCCTCCTCGGGGACCACGCGGATGATCTTGCCGCGGATGAACAGATGACCCTTGTTCTTGCCGGCGGCGATGCCGATGTCGGCTTCCCGCGCCTCGCCCGGGCCGTTGACCACGCAGCCCATGACGGCCACCTGAATCGGCAGGTTCAGTCGCTCGAGTGCCTCCTGGGCCTCCTTGGCCACCGCGATCACATCGACCTGGGCCCGGCCACAGGAAGGGCAGGCGATGAGATCGAGGCCCTTGCGCTCCCGCAGGCCGAGGGACTCCAACAGCTGACGACCGGCGCGGGCCTCCTCGACCGGATCGGCGGTGAGCGAGAAACGGATGGTGTCCCCGATGCCCTCGGCCAGGAGCGTGGCGATGCCGGCCGTTCCCTTCACCAGGCCGCCGGGGGGAGGTCCCGCCTCGGTGACCCCGAGGTGGAGGGGGTGGTCGAAGGTCTCCGAGGCCAGCCGGTAGGCGGCGATCATCAGGGCGACCGACGAGGCCTTGACCGAGATCTTGACGTCGGTGAAGTCGACCTCTTCGAAGTAGGCCAGCTCGTTGCGGGCCGACTCCACCAGCGCCTCGGGCGTGGCGCCCCCGTACTTGGCGTAGAGATCGGGGTGCAGGGACCCGGCGTTGACCCCGATGCGGATGGGCACCCCCCGGTCCCGGGCCTCGGCGGCCACCTCCTTGATCTCGGCCTCCTTGCGCAAGTTCCCCGGATTGAGGCGCAGACCCTGCACACCGGCCTCCAGCGCGGCCAGGGCCATCTCGTGGTGGAAGTGGATGTCGGCCACGATCGGCACGGGGGAACGGGGGACGATCTGCGCCAGGCCCACCGCCGCCGCCTCCTCGTTGCAGGTGCAGCGGACGATGTCCGCCCCCGCCGCGGCCAGCGCGTAGATCTGCGCCAGGGTGCCGTCGACGTCGGCGGTCTTGGTGGTGGTCATGGACTGCACGCTGACCGGGGCCCCGTCACCGATGGGGACGCCCCCCAGCGTGATGCGCCTGGTGGGCCGGCGGGGCGAGAGCAGGGCGGCTGAGAGTTCCATGGATTCCGATCAGGGCAACTGGATGGGGTGGGTGATGTCGAGGAAGACCAGCGAGACGGCGAACACGACGAGGAAGGCGAGGAAGGGGGCGAGGAAGGGGAAGAGCTTGGTGATGTCGGCCCGATAGTAGGCCTGCCCCTTCTTCGTGCGGATCCACTCGTAGGCGGCCACGGCCACATGGCCGCCGTCGAAGGGCATCAGCGGCAGCATGTTGATCAACCCGAAGGCGACGTTGATCACGATGAGGAGGGCCAGCAGGGTCTGGATCCCCTGGCGCAGCGCCTGCACACCGAGGTCCCCCACGCCGATGATGGACGAGGGCCGCTCAGAGCTGGTGGGGTTGTCGGCCGCCTGGGCCGCCATCCGGGAGTTGGTCACCTGGTGGTAGACGGAGCTCACGCCGCTCGGTGAGAACACGTGGACCAAGGCGGAGAACTCCCCGGTCGTGGCCTGCCCCAGGGCGACGGCCGCGTCCCCCACGGCGCGCAGCGGATTGACCGGCGCCAGGGCCGACTCCTCGAAGATCCCGATGAACCCCTGGGGCTGCGTGTCGCTGGTCGGCGCCAGCTCGGTCTGTCCGGCGTAGAGGCCCCGCCCGTCCCTCGGCGTCACCACGACGTCCTGCACCCGGCCGTTGCGCTCGACGCCCAGGGTGACCGGGGTCCCGGCGGAGTGGGTGAGCACGTCGTGCAACTTCGTCGAGTCGGTCAGCCGCTGGCCGTTCACCGAGACGATCACGTCGCCCGGCCGCAGCCCGGCCTGCTGGGCCGGCGTCTGGGCCACGCCGTTCCAGTGCTCGAGGGCCTGCACCTCGACGTTGTTGGTCGCCACCCCGAACGCGAGGACGCTGATCAGGGCCAGGACGAAGGCGATCAGAAAGTGCATGGCCGACCCGGCCGAGCCGACGATGATCCGCTTCCAGAAGGCCTGCTGGCGGTAGGCCCGCGGCTCGTCCTCGGCGGCCACGTCCTCGAGCACGGTGAACCCGGTGATGCGGACGTAGCCCCCGGCCGGGATGGCCTTGACCCCGTACTCGGTCTCGCCCCGCCGCACCGACCACAGACGGGGGCCGAAGCCGACGAAGTACTCGGTGACCTTCATCCCCGACCATTTGGCCGTGAGGAAGTGCCCCAGTTCGTGGAGCATCACGATGACCACGAGGATGACGATGAAGAGCAGCAGGTCGCCCAGCCCGGCGACCAGGAAGACGGCGGTGATGAGGACCAGGGCGACGAGGAGCCGTACGACCTGGCCGGAGTTGGCCTCCCGGTCCAAAGGAGGAGGCGCGGCGCCGGCACCCGTCGGCGCCGCCGGAGCAGGAGGCTCCGCGCCCGACTCCTTCTCGATCAGCGTCATAGCCCTGGTAACGCTACCTCCGGACCCCCCCCGCCAGTACGGCGGGCCACCACGGAGCGGGCCCGGGCCCGAGCCTCCTCGTCGGCTGCCAGGACGGATCCCACCTCCTCGACGGGTTCGTCGCGCCAGCTCTCGAGGGTCTCGGCCACCACGTCGGCGATGCCGCTCCAGGGGAGGCGCCCGCCCAGGAACGCCTCCACGGCGACCTCGTTGGCCGCACTCAGCCATGCCGGGGCCGATCCACCGCTGATCCCGGCCTGGTAGGCCAGGTCGATGCACCGGAAGACGGCCCGGTCGGGTGGCTCGAAGGTCAGTGCGGTCGGGCTGGTCCAGTCGAGCGCGCCGTAGGGCACCGGTGAGCGGTCGGGCCACCCCAGCGCGTAGCCGATGGGCAGCCGCATGTCGGGCAACGAGAGCTGGGCCAGGGTCGAGCCGTCGCGCAGCTCCACCATGGAGTGGACGATCGACTGCGGGTGCACCACGATCTCAATACGCTCGTAGGGGATCCCGAAGAGCTCGTGCGCCTCTATCACCTCGAGACCCTTGTTCATCAGCGTGGAGGAGTCGATGGTGATCTTGGGACCCATGCTCCAGGTGGGGTGGGCCAGCGCATCGGCGATGGTCGCCGCCGCGAGCCGGTCGGCGCTCCAGCCCCGGAAGGGGCCCCCCGAAGCGGTGAGAACGATCCGGGCTACCGTCGTCGGCCCGTCCGTGGTGGCAAGGCACTGGTGGACGGCGCAGTGCTCGGAGTCAACCGGGACGATCTCGGCCCCCGGGGTACGACGGGCCTTCTGCACCACCGGTGCCCCGGCGATGAGCGACTCCTTGTTGGCCAGGGCGAGGTGCTTGCCCGCCTCCAGTGCGGCCATCGTCACCGGCAGCCCGGCGAATCCCACGACCGCATTGAGCACCACGTCGGCCGCGGCGGCCGCCGCCTCCAGGCCCGTGGTGCCGACCAGTACCTCGGTACCCGCGGGGACCCCCGACCGCACGGTGCCGTAGAGGGCCTCGTCGCCGATCACCACCATCTCCGGTCGCAACGCCTCCGCCTGCGCCAGGAGGACCTCCGCTGAGCTGTGGGCGGCGAGCGCCACCACGCGGAACCGCTCGGGCGTGGCCCGCAGCACGTCCACGGCCTGGGTGCCGATCGAGCCGGTGGAACCCAGCAGGCTGACAGAGCGCATCAGCTCACCCGAGGTGAAACGCCTTGACCACGAAGTACGTGGCGGGGAGGACGAACAGCAGCCCGTCCACCCGATCCAAGATGCCGCCGTGGCCCGGCATCAGCCGACCCATGTCCTTCACGCCGAGATGGCGTTTGATCATCGACTGGCTGAGGTCGCCCAGGGGTGCCACCACCGCCACCACGATCCCGAGCACGAGTGCCTTGCCGATCGTCCAGGGGTGGATGAAGGGCAGGACGATCACCGCCACCAGGATGGAGGCCACTGCCCCCCCGACGAAACCCTCCCAGCTCTTGTTGGGGCTGACGGACGGCGCCAAGGGATGCCGACCGAACGCCGAGCCCACGAGGAGCGAGGCGACGTCGGCCGCCACGGTAGTGATGACGGCGGCGAGGAGGAAGGCCACGCCGTGGCGGTCGGGGAACAGGGTGGGATCGAGCAGGAGGGCGCCGAAGGAGCCGAACCCGCCGATCCAGGCGAAGACGAACGTGGTCGAGGCCAGCCCCGCCACCGGGTCGGCGTCGGGTTCTACGCGGGCCAGGAACCAGATGAAGGTCGCCGCCACCAACACGACCAGGACGAGCGGCAGGGCCGCCACTCCCTTGTTGTAGGTCTCGATCATCAGCGACAGGATGGCGACCAGCCCGAGGAGGGTGGCGGGGTGGTACGTCGCCCGCCGGAAGGCGGCGAACCCCTCGGCCGACGCCAGCAGGACCACGGCGGAAACGAGGATGGCGGACGGCACACTGCCGAAGTGCGCGCACAGGAGCGTGACGAGACCGAGAAGAAGGCCCGACCCCCACGCCACCCGCATGTCCCGGCCGGTGGTCCCCCCGCTCTTGGTGTTCGGCGCCTCGTCACTCACGCGACTCGTCCGGGGCGCCCTGACCCGGGGCGGCGGCGAGACGGGCGGACGCAACCGGCTCTCGGCCGCGGCGGTGGTCGGGGCCGCGGCGGTGGTCGGGGCCGCGGCGGTGGTCGGGGCCGCGGCGGTGGTCGGCACCACGGCGGGATCGGGCGCCAGACTGGGAACCAACGGGGGCGGCGGGACGGGCGCCGCATGGGCGGGCACGGGATCCGGCTTGAGATCGACCTCGATCACCAGCGTGTCCTCGTCGTCCGGCAGGGCGGCCGGATCGAAGTTCCAGGGCTGACGCTCCACATCGATCAGGTCGGCGCTGTCGCTCATCATGGAGCCCACCGCCGGGACGTCGTCGGAGAGCATGGAGGGCTCGAACAGTTCCTCGTGCGCCGCCCAGTCGGTCTCCTCCTCGCGCCAGCTGGGCGGAGCGAGGCTCTGCTCGTCGCCGTTGCCCCGGTCCAGGACGGCGGGGACCTGCCCGGTCGGCGCATCGTTCCAGTGGGGCATGTCGGGGTTCTCCTCGACCGGGCCCGTCACCTCGTGGACCGCGTTGCCGGCCGGCTCGGCCCCGATTATGCGGACACTCCCGGAGCGGTAGCTCGGCAGATCCTCGTCGACTCCGGAGGGACCCCCTTCGTTCACGTCACCATCATCGTCTGTGCCATCGGTGTAGTCGGCCATGGTCTATGCCATCCTCAAACCTGCAGGAGCTCTCGCTCTTTGTGCGCCAGCAGCTGGTCGATGGCGCTCACCTGCTCGTGGGTGATCTTGTCCAGCTCCCTTTCTACCCGTTCCAGCTCGTCGGACGAGAGTGAGCCGTCCTTCTGCAACGCATCGAGCTCGTGGCGCCCGCTCCGCCGCAGGTTGCGTACGGCCACGCGGGCCTCTTCCGCCTTGTGGCGCACGACCTTGACCAACTCCTTGCGCCGCTCCTCGGTCAGCGGTGGAAAGGCCAGACGGATCACCGTGCCGTCGTTGGTCGGGTTGATACCCAGGTCCGACGTCTGGATCGCCCGCTCTATGGCGCCGAGGGAACCCTTGTCGTACGGGGTGATGACCAGCAACATGGCGTCCGGGACGCTGAAACCGGCCAGCTGGCGAAGGACGGTCGGGCTGCCGTAGTAGTCGACGACCAGGGGCTCGAGGAGGGCCGACGATGCCCGGCCCGTGCGCACATTGCCCATCTCCGAGCGCACGTGCTCCACCGCCTTGTGCATCTTTTCCCTGGTGTCGTCCACCACCAAGCCGGCCAGGTCGTCGTCCATCAGCGGACAAGCGTACCGATCTGCTCACCGCTGAGCGCACGGGGGATGTTGCCGGGGATCATGAGGTTGAAAACCCTGATGGGAAGGTTGTTGTCCTTGCAGAAGGTGATCGCCGTGAGGTCCATGACCCGCAGATCACGGTTGATCACGTCCATGAACGAGATCTCGTCGTAGCGGGTGGCGTGGGGATCCACCTTGGGATCGGCCGAGTACACCCCGTCGACACCCGAGTGGGTCCCCTTGCACAGGAGCTCGGCACCGATCTCCGCCGCACGCAACGCGGCGGGGGTGTCGGTGGTGAAGAAGGGGTTGCCCATGCCCGCAGCGAAGATGACGATGCGGCCCTTTTCGAGGTGGCGGATGGCCCGGCGGCGGATGTAGGGCTCGGCCACCTCGGCCATGGAGAGCGCGCTCAAGACCCGCGTGGGCTGGCCCTGCTGTTCGAGGGCGTCCTGGAGGGCCAGGGCGTTGATCACGGTCCCGAGCATCCCCATGGTGTCCGAGGTCGCCCGGTCCATGCCACCGCTCTCCCCGGTCGTGCCGCGCCAGATGTTGCCGCCCCCGACCACCACGGCCAACTCGAGCCCCCCGCCGTCCATGGCGCGCGTCATCTCCGCAGCCATCCGCTCGACCGTGGCTGCGTCTATCGTCTCGTCGGAGGCCGCCGAAGCCAGCGCCTCTCCCGACATCTTGAGGACGATCCGACGCGGTTCTCCCACCTTGAGCGCCGGGCCTCAGGCGCCGATGACAACCTGTGCAAAGGCCACGATCCGCGCCGATCCGAGCATGTCGGCGATCGTCTGCTTCTCGTCCTTCACATAGGACTGGTCCAAGAGGACCCGGTCCTTGAACCACCCGTTCATACGACCCTCGACGATCTTGTCCAGGGCGGCCTCGGGCTTTCCCTCCTGGCGGCTGATCTCGGCGACGGTTGCCCGCTCGGCGGCGATGTCGGCTTCGGGGACCTCGTCCCGGCTCAGGTAGGACGGCTTGGTGAAGGCGATGTGCACCGCGATGTTGTGCGCCAGATCCTCGCTGCCGCCCTCGACGACCACGGCGACGGCGTTGACGCCCCGGCCGGCCTGCTGATGGGTGTACGTGTCGACGACCTGCCCAGGCTGCGCCACCAGCTGACGGACCTGCCCGACGGAGATGTTCTCCTTGAGGGTGGTGCGCAGGCGGTCGACCTCGGCACTGAGCTCGCCGACCGCGCCCTCGCCCTTGGCCGCCACCAGTGCACCCAGCTCGTCGGTGAGAGCCACGAACTCGTCGGCCTTGGCCACGAAGTCGGTCTCGCAGCGCAGCTCGACCACGGCGGCGGCATCGCCCGAACGCACGGCGGTCACCGCGCCCTCGGTCGCCTCCCGGTCCGAGCGCTTGGCCGCCCCGGCCAGCCCCTTGATGCGGAGAACCTGCAGCGCCGCCTCGTAGTCGCCGTCGGCCTCTTCGAGTGCCATCTTGCACTCCATCATGCCCGCGCCGGTGGCCTGACGCAGTCGCTGGATGTCCTTGGTCGTGAAGTTCGCCACGGTCAGGCCTCCACCGCGCCGGTCGTCACATCGGCCAGCTCGGCGTCGACGGGTGCGTCCTCGACCGTTGCGTCGGCTGCTCCCTCGCCCGCCCCGTCGACTGCACCGTCAGCCGTTGCGTCGACGGGTGCGTCGACCGCCGGCACCTCAACGGGAGCGGTCGGAGGCGCCGGGATCCGGCGCTGCCGGGGTGACGGGCCCGAGCTCGCCTCTTCGGGCGCCGGCGGGGCGTGCTTGCGTCGGTACTCGGCAATGAACCGTCCCTCGACGACGGCGTCGGCCAGGACACGGCACATCAGTGAGCCCGAACGGATGGCGTCGTCGTTGCCCGGGATCACGTAGTCGATGACGTCGGGGTCACAGTTCGTGTCGACCACGGCGACGACCGGGAGCCCCAGCTTCCGGGCCTCGGTGACGGCGATGTGCTCCTTTTTGGTGTCGATCACGAACACGGCGTTGGGCAGACGTTCGAGGTCGGCGATGCCGCTCAGGTTGCGGCTCAGCTTCTCCAGCTCGCGGGTGTGCGACAGGGCCTCGCGCTTGGGCATCCCCTCGAAGTCACCGGCGGCCTGCATGGCGCGCAGCTCCTGCATGCGCTTCACCCGGCCCGACACGGTGGAGAAGTTCGTCAGCATGCCGCCCAACCAGCGCTGGTTGACGTAGGGCATGCCGCAGGCCTCGGCGTACTCGGCCACCGGCCCCTGTGTCTGCTTCTTCGTCCCCACGAACAGGATGGTCCCGCCGCCGGCGACCAGGTCGCGGACGAACGAGTAGGCGGACTCGACCCCGGTCAGCGTCTTGCGCAGATCGATGAGATAGATCCCGTTGCGCTCGCCCAGAATGAAGCGCTTCATCTTCGGGTTCCATCGGCGCGTCTGGTGGCCGAAGTGGACCCCGGCCTCCAGGAGCTGTCGCATGGAAACGACGGCCATAAATTTTTCCTCCGTTCGGTTGCTCCCCAGGGCGCAGCACCCCTCAGGAAGAGAGGCGACCGTGGATCGCGCCAAGGTGCGTGATGGTCGGCACTGCCGCCCACCGCTCAGTGGGCCAGACCATGTTAGCCGTTCCGGGGCCGGGGCGGTCAGGCCCGTGGATGCGTGCCCTCGTAGACCGAGCGCAGGCGCTCCTTGCTCACGTGGGTGTAGATCTGCGTCGTGGCCAGGCTGGCGTGACCGAGCAGCTCTTGGACGACGCGCAGATCGGCGCCACCGTCGAGCAGGTGGGTGGCAAAGGTGTGGCGCAGGGCGTGGGGGTGGGTGGGAGAGACGGCCCGACGGTCGAGGATCCGGCGGACATCGCGCGGACCCAGTCGGGCGCCCCGCCGGTTCACGAAGACGGCCTCGGCCGGTCCGGGCATTTCCGTACGACCCCCTTCGAGCCAGTCCCCCAGCGCCCGGACGGCCCGGTCGTGGACCGGGACCCGGCGCTCCTTTCCGCCCTTGCCCAGCACGGTGACGGTGCGGGCGTCGAGGTCGACACCACTGCGGTCCAGCCCGCAGAGCTCGGAGACTCGCAGCCCCGACGCGTAGAGGAGCTCGAGCACGGCCAGGTCGCGCTGGTCGATCCCCGTGGCCGAGGCCACGGCGAGGAGGGACGCCACCTCCCCGTTGGAGAGCACGCGGGGGAGGCGCCCCTTGCCCGAGGGCGCGCGCAACGTTCGGGCCGGATCGGAGCCGAGGCGACCCTGCCGGACGGACCAGGCGAAGTAGCACCGCAGTGCGGCCGCCTTGCGGGCCACCGTGGCCCGGGCCAGCCGGCGGGTGCCCAGCGAGGCGAGGTAGCGCCGGAGATGCAGCCGATCGACCTGCGCGGGTCCGGTGACGCCGCTCCGACCCATCCACTGTGCGAAGGCGCGGAGGTCGCCGACGTAGGCCGTGCGGGTGGCATCGGCCCGGCCGCTCAGCCAGTCTTCGAAGCCGGGCAGATCCCACTCGGCCGGGGGATCCGTCGGCTCCCGACCACTCCCGTCGATCGCCACGACTGCCAGGGTACCGGGCAGCACCGGGCCCGCCCGGGCACTATCGTCGCCACCATCTCTCAGGGTCGGTCACGGATGCGCCTTCCGGTAGGGCAAGATGGAAGGAGGGAGGGAACAGTGCACCACGATTCGATCCATACGGTGCCCGCAGGGGCCACGGCGGCCGCCAGCGCGGCAACGGCGCCGTGGTCGGCCCACCGACCCGCGACCCCTCGGGACGACGGGGGCGTGGGCCGGATCGGCGCGCCGATACGGCCCACGCCGATCTGGCCGAGCTGAGCTTGCATGGCTGGCCGCGTTCTGGTCGTCGAAGACGACGTACGGATCCGCTCGTCCATGCGCTTGGCCCTTGAGGGCGAGGGATACGACGTCACCGACGTCGCCAGCGGCGAGGAGGCGTTGGAGCATTTCGGCGACTCTCCCATCGATGTCGCCCTGATCGACATCATGCTGCCCGGGATGGACGGCTTCGAGTGCTGCCGGGCGCTGCGCCGTCAGAGCGCCGTCCCGATCATCATCGTGACCGCCCGGGCGGACACCCACGACGTCGTGGCTGGTCTGGAGGCGGGAGCGGACGACTACGTGACCAAGCCCTTCGTGGCCAAGGAACTGGCTGCCCGCATCCGCGCGCATCTACGACGGGCACGCCCCACGGAGGGGGATCCCGGGGCTCTCTCGTTCGGCTCTCTGCAGCTCCTGCCCGAGCAGGGGGTGCTCCGGCACGCCGACGGGCGTGAGGTGCACTGCACCCGGACCGAGTTCCGTCTGCTCTGCGAACTGGCCGCCAGCCCGAACAAGGTGCTCAGCCGGGAGCAGCTGCTGGATCGGGTATGGGGGTACGACTACTTCGGCGACGGGCGACTGGTCGACGTGCACATCCGCCGGTTGCGGACCAAGGTGGAAGCCGACCCCGCGCTGCCTCGCCACATTCTCACCGTGAGGGGCATGGGCTACAAGCTGGTCCCCTAGGTGGGGATCGGGGCCCGCATCACCGCCATCTTCGGGCTGGGAGCGCTCCTGCTCTCCTTCACCATGGGGGGCATCTCGTACTTCACTACCCGTCACTTCCTCCTGGCCGAGAGGGAGTCGGCGGCGCAGACCCAGACCTTCGCCAACGCACTCGTGGTGCGCAGCTACCTGCAGTCGGAGAACAACCACACCCAATACTCTGTCGAGCTGGCTTCCCTCGATATCGGGTCGAACTCCACCTCCATCCTCATCCAGGGCTCCAGGCCCTACCCCTCCTCGCTCTCCATCAGCGAGTCCTCCATCCCCCGTCAGCTGCGCGAGGAGGTCCTCCACGGGACGGTGGCCACCCAGACCTACGTCGCGGGCGCCGAGGGTCAACCCCAGATCGTGGTGGGCGTGCCCATCCCCTCGGTCCACGCCGCCTACTTCGAGGTCTTCTCACTGTCCGATCTCGGCCACACGCTGCGGGTGCTCGGGATCACGCTGGTCGCCACCGCCGTGGCGACCACCCTGCTCGGCACGGCGTTGGGCCGGTTCGCCAGCCGCCGCCTCCTGCGCCCGCTGGCCGGCGTGTCACGGGCGGCGGTGGCCATCGCCGGAGGCCGGCTCGACACCCGCCTGGGTTCGGAGACCACCGATCCCGATCTGGAGGGCCTCACGACCTCGTTCAACACGATGGTCGACCAGCTCCAGGCTCGCATCGAGCTCGAGGCGCGGTTCAACTCCGACGTCAGCCACGAGCTTCGCTCCCCCCTGACCACGCTGTCGGCGTCGCTCGAGGTGCTCGAGGCCGACAGGGACAACCTGCCCCCACGGGCTCAGCGTGCCCTCCAGCTGCTGAGCGACGACCTCCGCCGGTTCCAGCGCATGGTCAGCGACCTGCTCGAGATGTCCCGGGCCGACACCGGTTCGGCCGACGTCTTCCTCGAAGAGGTGAACGTGGGCGAGCTGGTGCAGCGGTCGGTCGAGGCCGGCCTGCGCAGCCTCGGGGAGGGTGGGACCACGCCGGCCCTGGCGATCGATCCCGCGGTGGCTCCGCTGCACGTCGGTGTGGACAAGAGGCGGTTCGAGCGGGTGATGGCCAACCTGCTGGAGAACGCGGCGCACTACGGTGGCGGGGCGACCCGGATATCGGTCGGCGCCAACGGGAAGAGCGCAGCGGACGGCGAGCGGCACGACGGTGCCGACGAGATCGTCGAGATCGCCGTCGAAGACGCCGGGCCGGGCATCAACCCGGCGGAGCGAACGAAGGTCTTCGACCGCTTCTACCGCGGATCCGCATCGGGACGGCGCGGCGACGGCACGGGGACCGGGCTCGGCCTGGCGCTGGTGGCCGAGCACATGCGCCTGATGCACGGCCGGGCCTGGGTCGAATCGTCCCCGTCGGGGGGAGCCCGCTTCGTCATCACCCTGCCCGTGCTCGACGACGACGAGGTGTCGGAGTGGTAGCCCGCCGGGCCGCGCTGTGCGCCGTGGTGGTGGTGGGGCTCGCCGCCGCCGGTTGCGCGATCCCGACCCAGCGCTCCCCGAGCGCGATACCGGCCAACCACGTCCCCGGCGGGCTCCTCAGCCCCACCACCACCACCACCCAGCCGCACGTGGCGGAGGTGCCCGTCAGGGTCTACCTCCTCGGATCGGCGCAGCAGCTGGTGTCGGTGCAACGTGTCGTGCAGGTCCCGGCCCCCTTGACCTCCATCATCACCGCCATGCTGGGTGGGCCGACCGGTGGTGAGGTGGCCCAGGGGATCACCACCGCCATACCCGACAACGTCGAGGTCCTGTCGGCCACGACCCACGGGTCCGTGGTCACCGTCAACTTCAACGGGGCGTTCGGAGAGATCTTCGGATCGAACACCGAACTCGCGGTGGCCCAGGTGGTCGCCACCATTGCGGCACAGAACGGTCTGGCCGGACTGAAGACCGGCGTGCTCTTCGAGATCGAGGGCGAGCCGATCAGCGTCCCGATTGCCAGCGGTCAGCAGGTGCAGGGACCGGTCACCCTGGCGCAGTTCATCTAGGGCCGGCGGTCGTCACCCGGCGTGCGTCAGCCGGCGTGCGTGACCGTGCTCTTCCACTCCACGCGGGGCGCTCCCGACCAGAGGTGCTCGAGGTCGTAGTAGTCGCGTGTCTCCTGCAGGAAGACGTGGGCGATGAAGTCGCCGTAGTCCATGAGCACCCACGTGGCATCCTGAAGCCCTTCGACGCGCACCGGAGCCAGGTGGTGGGAGTCCTTGACGCTGCGTTCGATCTCCTCGACGAGCGTCCGCACGTGGCGGATGTTCGGTGCGCTCGTGATGACGAAGGCGTCGACTACGCCGAAGAGCTCTGTCATCGCCAATACGACCGTGTCCTGCCCCAGCTTGGCGTCGGCCGCCTCCGCCGCCGTGGCGGCCGCCTTCGGGAGATGGACGTGGACGTCCAGCCCTGGGCTCAATGGAGCACGTCCAGGATCCCCACGGTGAGGGCGAAGGCGAGTCCGAGCACGGTCAGGCTGAAGGTCGCCCACCGACGGCGGGCGCGACGGGCCGTTGCCTCCGCCGCCCGGCGCACCGCCCGCTGCGGCCCCCGGGCCACCTCAGGTCGCCACGCGACACGCACGGGGGAAAGCTCGGTGGTCTCGGCCGGAAGGGCGCTCATCTGCCGACAGCGTACAGATTGCGCCGGCGAATGCAACGGACCACCTCGGCCGGGACCAGATCGTCGACGGAGCCGCCCCGCTGCAGGACCCCGCGTACGGCTGAACTGGAGACATCCACCTGCGGGCCATCGACCCTCTCCACACGCCAACCCGGCGGGTCGACGGGCGGCAACGGCGCCGCCGCCGGAGCCGAGCCAGGGACGGCCGGACGAGAGACGATGGCCAGCGTGACCAGCGCCTTCAGATCGTCGACCCGCTCCCAGGTCCCCAGGTCGTCGACCAGGTCCGCGCCGACGACCAGGTAGAGCTCGGGGGGGCACCGACCGGCGTCGATCGCCTCCCGCACCAGCGCCTCGGCGGTCATCACCGAGTAGCTCGGTCCCCCTCGGTCGATCTCCATACGGCTGGCCTCGCTGCCCGGGACCGTCTCGGAGAGCGCTCGGGCCATGGCGAAGCGGTCCTCGGCCGGAGTGATGACACGTGTCGGCGACTTCTGCCACGGGTCGTTGGCCACCACGAGGAGGAGGCGATCGAGAGCCAGGGCGCCCTGCACGGCACGCGCCGCAGCAACGTGCCCGATGTGGGGAGGATCGAACGTCCCCCCGAACATACCGATCCGCTCCGACCGCGGCAGGGACTCAGTCGTCGGCAAGCTCGGCCATCACGGCAGTGGAGGTGGGCCCATCGGCGCCGGAGCGTCGAGCGTGGGACGACCCAGAACCTCGGCCCCTCGGGGCCGCCTCCTCGGTCGTGCAGTAGGGGGTGCATTTGAGGGTGCAGTGGATCGTGCAGCGGGGGATGCAGGGTTCGTGACCCGACGATCGAGTCGGGGGGTGGCCATGCCGGGTGATCCTACGGCGTTAATCTGGTGCGGTGGCGAGCCCGGCGAGTACCTCCCCGTGGAGGGTAAAGGCGTCCCTTCTCTCCTGATGCGTCGACGGCAACCTGGGCGCGCCGCACCGATGGCGCTCGTCGTGTCCGTGCTCGCGCTCGTGGTGTCGGTGATGGCCCCTGCCGCAGTTTCGGCGACCACGGCCCCTGCAGGCACGGCCCCGGTGGGCACGACATCGGCGATCCTGACGGCGTCGAGCGCCCAGACCAACCCCGTCGCGGCCTACTGGCTGGCCAACGCAGGCGGCGGCGTCTTCACCTTCGGCGGAGCGCCGTTCTACGGATCGGCCGGGGCGCTGCGGCTCAACATGCCCATCGTCAACATGGCGGCGACCGCCGACGGCGGGGGGTACTGGCTGGTGGCCGGCGACGGCGGGATCTTCACCTTCGGCGACGCCGCCTTCTACGGGTCGACGGGGGGCTTCAGGCTGAACAAGCCCATCGTCGGCATGGCCGCCACCCCCGACGGCAGGGGCTACTGGCTGGTGGCCTCCGACGGCGGGATCTTCACCTTCGGCGACGCCGCCTTCTACGGGTCGACGGGGGGCTTCAGGCTGAACAAGCCCATCGTCGGCATGGCCGCCACCCCCGACGGCAGGGGCTACTGGCTGGTGGCCTCCGACGGCGGGATCTTCACCTTCGGCGACGCCGCCTTCTACGGGTCGACGGGGAGCTTCAGGCTGAACAAGCCCATCGTGGGCATGGTGTCCGGCCCGAGCGGCGCCGGGTACGTCCTGGTGGCGGCCGACGGGGGGACGTTCACCTTCGGGTCGGCCCCCTTCTACGGATCGCTGGGCGGGATCCCGCTGAAGAACCCGATCGTCGCGGCGACGACGACACCCGGAGATACGGGGTACTGGTTCAGTGACAACGCCGGGGAGGTCTCGGCGTTCGGCCAGGCCTCCTACTACGGCTCGGCCCCCTCGGCTCCGGGCGATCCCGTCGTGGGGATGGCCGAGGCCCCGGGTACCGGAACCTTCGTCGGCGCGGCGTTTCCCTCCGGTTCGTACGGCTACGACGTCAGCCGGTTCAACATGAACTCGCCGGCCTGTACCTCGGGGCTTCCCCCGGGCGTGCACGACATCAGCGTCGTGGAGGTGGACGGGGAGTCGTCCGGAGCCGCCAATCCCTGCCTGGCGGCCGAGGGAGCGTGGGCCGGTGCCGGCCTGAACCTGTACACCTTCCTCACCAATGTCGGGCTCTGCTCGAGCCCCACCACCCCGACCACCACCGCCACGGGGACCGAGCCCAGCTGCTTCACCGTCGGCTACGACGCCGGCATACAGGCCTTCCAGGATGCCCAGGCGGCCGGGGTGGACACCGACGTCGCCTGGTGGCTCGATGTCGAGGGGGCAGGTCAGTACTGGACGGCGTCCACCCAGGACAACGCGCAGACCGTGGCGGGCGCGATCGCCGCGCTGCACAACACCGAAGGCATCGCCGACGTCGGGATCTACGCCAGCCCCGGGGTGTGGAACTCGATCGTCGGGAACTACCAGCCATCGGTCCCCTACTGGATGGCCGACTGGCTCAGCCCCCCGAGTGGGCCGGCAACCTGCGCCGCGGTTCCCGCCTGGCAAGCCACGAAACAGCTCCCGACGGGGCCCGTCGAGATCGTCCAGTACGGCGACGACGTCAACGGTGCCGACGGTGACTACGCCTGCTGAGTACGCCGGTGGACGGGCTGAACGGGGCCGGCTGAACGGGGCCTGCTGAACGGGGCCGGCTGAACGGGGCCTGCTGAACGCCGACCGTTACGCCGTCGGCACCCCGCAGGCGTCGTTGAAACGGATGAGCACCCAGCGGGACTCCGTCGGCACCCACTCCCACTCGGTGAGCGAGCCGTGCACGATGCGGGCCCAGCCCCGGCGCGTGACACTGGGCGGAAGCTGCAGAAAGGCGATCACGGTGGACTCGATGACGCCGGCGTGCACGGCGGCGACGATCAGCTCACCGGGATGGCGCTCGGCCAGCTGGCGCACCGCTCCCGACGCCCGCGTGACGAACGTGGTCCAGCTCTCACCGCCCGGGGCGATCAGCGTGTCGGGTTCGACGTCCCACTCGGGCACCCCGAAACGCTCGACCACCTCCTCCCAGCACAGGCCGTCGGCCTCGCCCGGGCGGAGCTCGGACAGGTCGGCTTCCTGCACGATCTCGGCCGCGCCGTCTCCCAACGCCGGGCGGAGGAGCTCCGCCGTCTCGACCGCCCGGGGCAGATCCGACGCGTAGAGGGCCGACGTCGTTCCCAACTCCCCGCTCGCGGTGAGCCGCGCCGTCACGGCCGCCACCTGCCGGCGACCCAGGTCGGTCAGCCCGGTGCACCCCCGCCGGCCGCCGACGATGCCCTCCCGGTTGCACACCGCCTCTCCGTGCCGGACGAGCACGATCCGGGTCGCGCCGGCGGTCGGGGCGAAGACCCGGCGCACGCCACTCGGAACGCCCAAGGACTCCCCGCGAGCCTCGGGGTCGCCCACGCTCATGTCAGGTTGCCGACGAAGTGCTCCAGTTGGCGCAGCGTGCGGACCTCGACCACCTCGTCGCAGTGGGCGGCGTACTCGCCGACCACCGAGTCGCCCGAGTCCCAGTAGTGGCGCGGTTCGGGGTTGAGCCAGTAGACGTGGCGGGCCCTCTGGCGCAGGTCCTCGACCACCCAGGTCTGCGTGGCGTGGTAGTTGTTGCGCGCGTCGCCGAGCAGCAAGAGGCTCGAGCGTGCGGTCACCTCGGTGCCCCATCGCCGGTGGAACTCGGTCAGGGCGTGCCCGTAGTCCGAGTGGCCGTCGACCCAGATGACGTCGGCCTCCTGATTGATGCGGGCCACCGCCTCGGCGGGATCGACCACCCCCTCGAAGAACCGGGTCACCTCGTCGATGCCGTCGACGAACACGAAGCTGCGCACCTTGGAGAACTGCGAGCTGATGGCGTAGACCAGGTGCAAGGTGAAGCGGGCGAAGGACGCCACCGAGCCGGAGATGTCGGCGATGACGAAGATCTCGGGCTTCGCCGGCCGGGGATGGCGGAACCGGGGCTCGATGGGTACGCCTCCGGTCGACAGAGACCGGCGCATGGTGGCCCGAAAATCGAGAGGACCCTTGCGGCCGTCGCGCCGCTTGCGGGCCAGGCGCACGGCCAACTTGCGGGACAGCGGGTGCAGCACCCTGTGGAGCTCGGCCAGCTCCTCCCTGGTTGCGTGCATGACGTCGATGTCCTCGGGCAGGGGTTTGCGCACGGAACGGGCCAGGGCCTCGGCGCCCCGGTCTTCGACGAGCCGGCGCCGGATCTCGGTCTCCACGGCACGGCGGAACGTCTCGATCCGGGCCTTGTACTCGTCGGCGGCCAACCGCTCCTCCAGCTCCGTCAGTCCCACTCCCGTGGCTGCCTGGTCGCGGAGCTCCTCCATCAACCGGGCCAGCACGGCATCGAGCTCGAGATTGCGCAGCGTCCGGTAGAGGTAGTACGTGCCCCCGACCGGCCTTCCCGGCTCCATGCCGGCGTAGCGGTCGACGGCGCCGCGCGCCACGGCGTTCATGAGGGCGGCATCGGCCGAGAGCAGGGACTTGAAGAGCATCTCGGCCAGCTCCTCGGGGGTCATCGCCTCGCCCCCGCCCGAGCCGTGGCCCCGGCCGCGCCCCCCGAGCTCGCCGTCGCCCTCGGGAGGGAGCCCGTCCCCGTCCTCACCGAGCCCCTCGATCCCCCGGTGGGCCGTACGCAGGGCGAAGAACACCTCGAACGCCGTCTCGAAGGCGCGCCAGTGCGACGAGGACTTGACCAACGTGGCGGCCAAGGCGTACTTCAGGCCGTCGCGGTCCTCGAGGGGGATGTGGCCGATGGCCTCCGCCGCGTCCAGGTGTTCGGTCATGGACACCGGCAGTCCGGCCCGGCGGAGCTCGGTGACGAAGTCCGACAGGAGATCGAGCATCAGCTCACCGAGAGCAGTTCCTTCTGGGCCCGCTCGATGTCCACCTGGTACTTGAGCAAGATGTGCAGGGTGTCCCTCGCTCCGGCCGCGCCGATGGTCTCGATGCCGAGGATGACCAGCGTACGCGCCCAGTCGAGCGTCTCGGAGACGGAAGGGGCCTTGCGCAGGTCCAAGGTGCGCAGGGAGCGCACGATGCGCGCCACCTGATCGGCGAGCTCCTCGGTGATTCCGGGCACCCGGGCGCGCACGATGGCGCGCTCCCTGTCCAGATCGGGATAGTCGATATGCAGGTAGAGGCAGCGACGCTTCAGCGCCTCGGAGAGCTCACGGGTGTTGTTCGAGGTCAGGAAGACCATGGGGAGACGGGTGGCGCGCACCGTGCCCAGCTCGGGGATGGAGACCTGGTACTCGCTCAGGACCTCCAGCAACAGGGCCTCGGTCTCGAGCTCGACGCGGTCCACCTCGTCGACCAGCAGGACGACCGGATCGGTGGAGCGGATGGCCTCCAACAAGGGCCGGGCCAGCAGGAACTCCTCGGAGAAGATGTCCTCTTCGAGCTCGTGCCAGGAGGGCCCCCGGTGCCCGTCATCCCCGCCGCTGAGGATCTCGCCGGGGCCGCCGGCCTGAATGCGCAGGAGCTGTTTGCGGTAGTTCCACTCGTAGAGGGCCTTGGACTCGTCGAGGCCCTCGTAGCACTGCAGCCGTATGAGGCGGGCACCCGTGAGCTCGGCCACCGACTTGGCCAACTGCGTCTTGCCGGTTCCGGCCGGCCCCTCCACGAGCACGGGCTTGGACAGGCGGTCGGCGAGATACACGACGCCGCTGATGGACTCGTCGGCCAGGTAGCCGACATCGGCCAGCCCGCCGCGCACGGCGTCGAGTGAGGGAAAGCGCGGCGGGCCGACATCGGGCAGGCCGAGACCGGCAGCCGTCTGGGCGTTGCTCATCGTCGCACCTGCCCGTCGCCCCGCACTACCCATTTGACGCTGGTCAACTCTCTCACTCCCATCGGTCCCCTTGCGTGCAGCTTCTGCGTCGATATCCCGACCTCGGCACCCAGCCCCAGCTCCTCTCCGTCGATGAAGCGGGTGGAGGCGTTGACCAGCACCGCGGCGGCGTCGACCTCGGCCACGAACCGGTCCGCCGTCCGCACATCGGTGGTCACGATCGCCTCGGAGTGGCCCGAGCCGAAGCGGGCGATGTGCGCCATGGCCGCGTCGAGATCCCCCACCACGCCCACGGCCACCGTCGGCCCCAGGTACTCGGTGGCGAAGTCGCTCTCCCGAGCCACGCCGACCCCGGGCACGACGGCCCGCACCCGTTCGTCGCCCCGCACCTCTACGCCGGCCGTGGCGAGGGCGGCGTGCATCGGAGGCAGGAACTCGGCGGCCACGGCGGCATGGACCAGGATCGTCTCGGCCGCGTTGCACACGCCGAAGCGGTGGGTCTTGGCGTTCACCACGATGTCCAGCGCCATGGGGAGGTCGGCCGCCGCATCGACGTAGACGTGGCAGTTGCCGTCGCCGTCGAGCACGTACGGAACGGTGGCATGCTCCAAGAGGGTGGCGATGAGCGCGGGACCTCCACGCGGGATGAGGCAGTCGATGAACCCGCGCAGCCGCATGAAGGCCACGGCGGTCTCGTGCGACGTGTCCTCCACCAGGGCGACCGCGTCCTCGGGCAGGCCGGCCTTGGCCGCGGCACGCCGCAGGACCGACACGATGGCCTGGTTCGAGGCCAGCGCCGAGGCCGACCCGCGCAGGAAGGCGGCGTTCCCCGCCTTGAGGCACAGGCCGGCGACATCGCTGGTCACGTTGGGGCGGTTCTCGTAGATCACGCCGATCACCCCCAGCGGCACCCGCTGGCGTGAGACCCGCAGCCCGTTCGGCCGGGTCCATCCGTCGACCACCTCGCCCACCGGGTCGGCCAGTGCGGCCACCGCCCGGAGACCGGCGGCCATGGCCGACACCCTCTCGTCGGTGAGCCGCAGGCGGTCCAGGGCGGACGCCGCCATCCCGCCGGACTCGGCGCGGGCGAGATCGCCCCGGTTGGCCTCCACCAGCGTCGCCCGCTCCTGCTCGAGGAGGTCGGCGGCCATGCGCACGGCGTCGTCCCGCACCGGCCCCGGGGCCCGTGCCACCAGCCGCGCCGCCTCCCGGACGCGGCGCGCCGTCTGCTCCAGTGGCGGTGTGGTCACCGGTTCAGCGTACAAGCACCAGGTCGTCGCGGTGCACGACCAGGTGGGACATGTCCTCGGGAAGCTGGTCGCTGCGGCGACCGACCCACTCGGAGGATCGCTCGGCCCGCAGCCGAACCAGGCCCTTGGCGAAGACCTTGCCGTCCGGGCCGACGATCTCCACCGCGTCCTCGAGCCCGAAGTCGCCCTCGACGGCCACCACGCCCGCCGGCAGCAACGATCGGCCCCCCTCGGACAGCGCCTGTTGGGCTCCCCCGTCGACGATGAGGCGGCCCGAGGCTCCCCGGGCGAAGGCGATCCACAGCTTGCGCGCCGGGAGGCGGTAGGGCCGCGCCCGGAACACGGTCCCCACCCCGGGCTCTCCGGCGATCGCCGAGGCCACCACACCGGGCCGGGTGGCGTCGGCGATGATCGTCTCCACCCCCGACCAGGTCGCAATTCTCGCCGCCGCCACCTTCGAGGCCATGCCGCCGCTGCCGACGGCGCTGCCGGCGCCCCCCGCCATCTTCTCCAGCTGCTGATCGATCTCCAGCACCTCCTCGATCAGGGAGGCCTCGGCGAACTGGCGGGGGTCGGCGGTCAGCAGGCCCGGAGCGTCGGTGAGGAGCAGCAGGAGTCGGGCCCGGACCAGGTGGGCCACCAGCGCGGCGAGCCGGTCGTTGTCACCGAAGCGGATCTCCTCGTCGGCCACCGCATCGTTCTCGTTGACCACGGGCACCACCCCGAGCTCGATGAGATGGTGCAGGGTGCCCCGGGCGTGGAGGTACTGGGTGCGGTGCACGAAGTCCAACGGGGCCAGGAGCACCTGGCCGGCCAGGATTCCGTGCGGATCGAGTCCCTCCTGCCACGTGCGCATGAGCCGGTGCTGGCCGACGGCGGAAATGGCCTGGAGCACGGCCGGGTCGGCCGGGCGCCGCTCGCCGCGTCCCAGTGCGCTCCATCCCGCGGCGATCGCTCCGGAGGTCACGACCACCACCGTGTACCCGGCGACCCGCATCTGGGCGATCTCGGCGCACAGGCGGTCCACGGTCGACGGGGTGACCGAGGACGAACCCACCTTGACCACCACGGAGAGGGACGGGTCGGCGCTCACGGCTCCCCCCAGGTGAAGGTCATGGTGCCCACCGTGACCTCGTCGCCGTCGCGCACGCCGGCGCGGGTCAGTGCCCGGTCCACCCCGTGGCGGCGCAGGCGACGGACCGCCTCCTCCAGCGCGCCGGGGTCGTTGAGGTCCGAGAAGGCGACGGCGCGCTCGGCCGCCCGGCCCTCGACCCGCCACATTCCGGGGCTGACCCGGCGGACGGCCACACCCTCGGGCTGGGGCCGGTGGACGACGACCTCCCTGGTGCCCTCGGCCGGCGTCGCGGCACGGGCCTGCTGCACCAGGGCGGCCAGCCTGTCCATCAGCGGGCGCACCCCGCGGCCGGTCGCCGCCGAGATGCAGAGGTCCGGCTCGGCCCCGGTGCCCTCTGGCCCGGTGCCGGTGCCCCCGGGCTCGGCCCCGGTGGCCCCGGTGCCGGACAGGTCGTGCTTGCTCCCGACGACGATGCGGGGGCGTTTGAGCAGCTCGGGCTGGTAGCCGCCGAGCTCGCCCAGCAGGATGCGCAGCTGGTCCGCCGGCTGGTGCACGGCCAGCGGATCGAGATCGATCAAGACGACGAGGACGCGGGCCCGCTCGATGTGGCGCAGAAAGCGATCGCCCAGGCCCTTTCCTCCCGCCGCGCCCTCGACCAGTCCGGGGATGTCGGCCATCACGAACTCGGTACCGTCGCGCTCTCCCCCCACGCGCACCACCCCGAGATGCGGTTCGAGCGTGGTGAACGGGTAGTCGGCGATCTTGGGACGGGCGGCGGAGACGGCGGAGATCAGCGTCGACTTCCCGGCGTTGGGGAAGCCGACCAGGGCGACGTCCGCCATCAGCTTGAGCTCCATGTCCAGCCAGCGTTCCTCGCCCTTCTCCCCCTGCTCGGCGAACGCTGGTGCCCGGCGCCGATTCGACAGGAACCGTGCGTTGCCCCGCCCGCCCTGGCCTCCCTCGGCGATCAGGTAGCGGTCGCCGTCCACCGACAGATCACACTGGACGACGCCCCCGCTGTCGCGCACCACGGTCCCGACCGGGACGGGCACCACGATGTCCTTGCCGCGGGCACCGTGCCTCTTCTGCCCCGAACCGTGCCCCCCGTCGGTGGCCCGGCGAAAGGGGTGGTCGCGGAAGGCCAGCAACGACGACTGGTTGACCGAAGCCACCAGCCAGACGTCGCCCCCGTGGCCCCCGTCCCCACCGTCGGGACCCCCACGATCGACATGGGCCTCCCTTCGCCACGACACGGCCCCCGCACCCCCGTCACCGGCGCGCGCGTGCAGTTGGGCCTCATCGACGAATCCCGGCATATCTGTCCAGCTTAAGGGGCAAAAAGGCGACGGGCCCGCTGCCCCACCTCTGACCGGGCCCGCTCCCCGTCAATGTGCACGCAGCGGCCGTCGGCCACCGCCACCGCCCCGCCGACCCAGACGTCGGTCACCAGGTACCCGGCACCGGCCCAGACCAGATGGCCGAGGAGCTCGGCCTCGTTGATCGCCGGCACGAACCGCGCGTCGTCGGTGCGCAGGCGGATGATGTCCGCCGGGCGGCCGGCCTCGAGGGCACCCACCGCGAGGCCCAGGGCCTCGCCCCCTCCCCGGGTGGCCAGCCGGAGCGCGGCGGCGGAGCTCACGATCGCCGGATCCCTGGCGGTGGCCCGGGCCAGCATGGCGGCCAGGCGCATCTCGTCCCACAGGTGGAGGTCGTCGTTCGACGCCGGCCCGTCGGTGCCGAGGCCCACCCGGATCCCGCGTGCGAGCAGCTCGGGCAGCCGGGCCACCCCGGCACCGAGTTTCCCGTTGCTGCCCGGGCAGTGGGCCACGGCCACGTCGTAGTCGGCCAGCAGGGCGATGTCGGCGTCGTCCAGCCACACGCAGTGGGCCGCCAGCACCGGACCGTCGAACAGGCCCGCATCGGCCAGCAGCGCCGGTGCCCGCATGCCGTAGCGCTCCTCCACCAGCTGCCCCTCGGACTCGGTCTCGGCCAGGTGGATCTGGACGAGGGCGCCCCGCCGTTGCGCCTCGTGCGCCACCGCCGCCAGTCCCTCGGGAGGCAGGCTGTAGGCGGCGTGCGGACCGAAACCGACGTGCAGGCGATCCTCGAGCCCGTCCATCTGGTCGAAGACCCGGCACGCCTCGGCCAGGTGTGCCGGCCACGTGCCCTCGGGATCGATATCGGGCACGTCGAACACCCCGGGCGTGAGCACGCAGCGGATGCCCGACGCCAAGGCGGCCTCGGCCACCGCGCCGGGGTGAAGGTACTGCTCACAGGTGGTGGTGATGCCGTTGCACAGCAGCTCGTGGGCGCCCAGCGTCATCCCCCAGAAGACGTCCTCGTCGCCGTGGAGCGCCTCCCGGGGCCACACCGCCTCACTGAGCCAGCGGTCGAGGGGGAGCCCGTCCCCCGCGCTGCGCACCAAGGTCATCGGCGAGTGGCCGTGACAGTTGACCAAGCCGGGCATGAGCAGCCCGCCGAGCTCCTGCACGTCGGTGCGGGCCGCGGACGGGGCCCGGCGGGGATCCCCCACCCAGGTGATCAGCCCCCCTTCGATCTCCACCGCTCCCGGGGACCAGACGGCGTCGGCGGCATCGACGGTGAAGACGGTGTCGGCCACCAACCGGGTGGTCGCCTCACCGGTCATGGCACGACCCTTCTGACGGGCGACCGTCGGTGGCGGGTCCCCCGGGGACGGTCCGCGGGGGCACGTCGAGTGCGGGATTGCGGTCGAAGAAGCCGAACGGGACCAGGGAGAACCCGGTGTACTCGACGGGCATGACGGGCCAGTCCTCGGGCCGCGGGATGTGGGTGAGACCGAACGAATGCCACAACACCAGGTCGGTGTCGACGAGGGGGCGGTCCCGGGCCGTCCAGGCCGGCAGGCCGGCCCCCCCGGCGTGCTGGTTCGGGTAGTCGCCGGCGGCGTGGCGCTCGTCTTCGGCAAAGGGCGTCACCCACAGGTTGTAGGCGGCGAATGCCGCCCGCCGTCCGACGCTCGAGGAGGGGTCGGCCAGGAGGGTGGGCACCGGGCCCGGCACCAGCTTGTAGGCGGTGGGCTGGCCCAGGGCGTTCGACATGGCCCGGTTGACGATCCTCCAGGAGCGGCTGCGGGAGGGATCGACCGTGCGCCGGGCCGCCAGCTCGCTCTCCAACAGGGTGGCCGTCGGCGCAAAGGCGTTGCCCCAGGGGTTGGCCGCGCCGGCGGGGGCGGGTGCGGTGTCCACCTCGAACACGCAGTTGTCGGCGCCGTCGATCTCGACGTTCAGGCGGACATTGAAGAGGTGCTGATGGAAGGGCGCCGCCAGACCGGGCGCCACCATGCTGGCGTGCGCCGGGGCACCCCCCGCGCCGACGGCCATCGTCGAGAGGATGCCGGACAGCTTGACCTCGAGCTGCAGGGTGCCGTCGAGGTAGAAGTACCAGTAGAAGCCGTACTCGTAGTTGCCCACCGTGGCGATGGAGCTGACCACCAGGCGGCGCGACCGGCGCACCTCGGTCCGCCCCGACGCCAGGTCGACATGCTTCCAGAGGATCCCGTAGTCCTCTTCATGCAGGCAGATGGCGTTCGGCCGGGTGCGCGGCCTGCCGCGCTCGTCGGCGTAGACGTCGTCGAAGTAGGTGATCTCGCCGATGCAGTCGCAGTCCACCATGAGCGAGTTGGCCATCCGCCCCAGACCCCACTCGCCGGCATCGAACGCGCTCTTCCAGGCGTGCATCGGTCCCGGGTCGCCGTAGGGCACCACCATCTCGCTCACCGCAGCGCGAAAGAGCACCGGCCGCACCCGGCCGCCGTCCTCATAGCCCACCGTGTAGAGGACCAACCCCTCGATCGGATCCATGCCGATCCGCAACGACCACTTCTGCCAGCGCACCAGATTGCCCTCGACGTGAAAGCTGGGGCCCTCGGGTTGGCTGATGTCGAGCGGACGCAGATCGCGGCGAAGCGGGCCGTTGTCCTCGGGGTAGTAGCTCCCTGACCGCTCCGGGATCGGCACCACGCCCAGATCGACGACTTCGAGCACGGCGCCGCGCCCCATGTCGACGTAGGCCATGAGGCCTTCGAGCGGGCGGGCGTACCCGTTGTCGGCGGGCGACGCACGCAGGTAGGCCAGGGCGCGGGCGATGCGCCTGTTGTTCTCGTGACCCAGCCCGAAATGGCCCGCCGGCCACGGGTCGACCTGGACCAACGATGTGTCGACGATCCCCCGTCGCGCCAGGGCGGCGTTCCACTCGGGATCGGCCTGGAGAGCGCCCAGCACGGCCATGGCCTCTTCGATCTGCAGCGCCGGGCGGACGTCGGCCACCTCGACCCACTCCACCACGGTGGCACGGCTCAGCGACAGCGTGGCCTCGACCACGTCGGCCTCCGGCCCCTGCACGAGCACCACGCGCACGCGTCGGTCGATGGCCACCGCCTCGCCCCGGTCGTGGGCGTGCACCAGCGCCTTGGGCGGGTCCCAGAGCCCCACATAGGCGAAGCGGACGTCGCCGGGCGGGACCGCCACCCGCCCACTGTCGAGCACGATCTGGCGGGCCGCCCGTATCTCTTCGCCGTCGAGGGGGCTCAGCGGGTGGCGGGTGGCGGTGGTCATTCCCGCACGATGATACGCAGGCCCGTGCCTGCGACCTCCTAGCCTTCCCCTATGACTGAAACTTCGGACAACGCGTCCCGTACGGCCCGGGAACTGGCGAGGCGCATCGGCGTCGAACACCACGACGTCCTGGTGATCCTGGGCACCGGGCTGTCCACCGTGGCCGAGCGACTGGGTGCCTCGGGACCCTCCATACCGTTGGCCACCCTCCCCTTCTTCCCCCGCTACACGGCCACCGGCCACCACGCCCAGGGGTGGTCCGTCCGCCTCGGCGACAAGACGGTGCTGGTCTTCGCCGGCCGCTGCCATGCCTACGAAGGCATCGGGCTGGAGGAGGTGGTCCATCCCCTCCGGACGGGGATCGCCGCCGGGTGCTCGACCGTGGTGCTCACGGCCGCCGTGGGCGGGATCAGGGAGGGCCTGGCCGCCGGTTCGATCGTGGCCATCTCCGACCACCTGAACCTGACCGGACGCTCACCGCTCAGTGGACCGGAGTTCGTCGACATGGTGGACGCCTACTCCCCCGAGCTACGCGCCATGGCGCTGTCCGCCCCCCGCGTCGGGGAACTGGCCACCGGCACCTACGCCCACGTTCCCGGCCCGCAGTTCGAGACACCCGCCGAGGTGCGGATGCTGCGCGCCCTGGGGGCGGACGTGGTGGGGATGTCGATGGCGTTCGAGACGATCGCCGCCCGGCAGGCCGGAGCGGCCGTCCTCGGTCTGGCCGTCGTCACCAACGATGCCGCCGGCGCCACCACCGACATCGCCGCCACCGGCGCCGCGGCGGCACCGGCGGTGGCCGAGATCATCCGCCACGTCGTAGTCTCGCTGCCATGACGGTGACCCCGACCGGGCTCCACCACGTTTCCATCAACGTCCCCGACGTGCCCGCCGGGATTGCGTTCTACTCCGACCTCCTCGGGTTGGGGCAGGACCACCGGCGTCCCGCCTTCGGCTTCGGTGGTGCCTGGCTCGACGCCGGGGACCAGCAGGTTCACCTCATCGAAGGCGCGACGCCCCCCAACATGGGCCAGCATTTCGCCCTGCTCTACGAGGACCTCGACGCTGTGATCCGGGCCCTGCGGGCCCGGGGGCTCGAGGTGGGCGACCCGGTGCCGAGCGGCCCCGATCACCGCCAGGCCTTCGTCACGGACCCGTGGGGGAACGTGATCGAGCTGCACCAGTATCCCGCCCCAGGTTCCGCCCAACGTCGCGCATAACCGCCGCGGGCGCCCCGCCCCCACCCCCGCGATCGGGGGCGCTATCCGGTCAGGACGTCGACGTGCTTGCGTCCCCGGCGGACGCCGAACTTCACCACACCGTCGGCCGTGGCGAACAGCGTGTCGTCGCCACCGCGGCCCACGTTCTGGCCGGGGTAGAACTTCGTCCCGCGCTGGCGCACGATGATGGAGCCGGCCACCACCGTGGTGCCGTCGAACTCCTTTACCCCGAGCCGTTGGGCCCGTGAGTCGCGGCCGTTGCGGGTCGAACCGCCGCCTTTGGTCTTTGACATGGTGCGCTCCCTCGGTCCGGCGCCGTCAGCCGGCCGCCGTGATGGCGGTGATCTCCAGCGTGGCGTAGTGCTGGCGGTGGCCCCAGCGGCGACGCTGGTTCGACTTGTTCTTGTAGGTCATGGCGTTGATCTTGGGGCCCTTCTCCTCGCCGACGACCTTGGCGGTGACCGCCGCACCCGCCAGCTGTTCCGGGGTGGCCAGAACGGTGGCGCCGTCGACGACGAGCACCGGCTGCAACGACACCTCGGTCCCCACTGGTTGGCCCAGCAACTCGACCCGGAGCCGCTGGCCCTCGGCCACTCGCTCCTGCTTGCCACCGGACTTGATCACCGCGTACATAAGGCGGCAACCCTAGCGCAGAACCGAATCGTCCAAGGTCACGCCCCGGCCTCCGCAGACGGCGCATTCGGTGGAGAGCGTCTCGAGAAGCCCCTCTGAGATCCGCTTGCGGGTCATTTCCACCAGCCCGAGCTCGGAGATGTCGAAGACCTGGGTACGCGTCTTGTCCCTGGCCAGGGCGTTGCGCAGGGCAGCCGCCACCTTGTCGCGGTTCTCCCGGATCTCCATGTCGATGAAGTCGATGACGATGATGCCGCCGATGTCCCGCAGCCGGAGCTGGCGGGCCACCTCCTCGGCCGCCTCCAGATTGTTGCGGTAGACGGTCTCCTCGAGGTTGGTCTTGCCGACGTTCTTGCCCGTGTTGACGTCAATCACCGTGAGCGCCTCGGTCCGTTCGATGATGAGCGATCCGCCCGAGGGTAGCCAGACCTTGCGGTCGAGGGCCTTGTGGAGCTGCTCGTGCACGTGGTACCGCTCGAAGATCGGCAGGCCCTCCTCCACCGGGTCGTAGTACTCGACGCGGTCCGAGAGCTCGGGGCTCACGGCCCGCACATAGTCACGGACCTGCTCGAAGAGCGCCCGGTCGTCAATGACGACACCCCGGTACTCCGCGTTGAGCTCTTCGCGCAGGATGCGCACCGACAGCTCGGGCTCCCGATAGAGCAGCCCCGGGCCGTCCGACCTCTTCGAGGCCACCTCTATGGCGTTCCACTGTTCGAGCAGTGTCTCGACGTCCCGTTGCAACTCGTCGGCGGACACGCCCTCGGCTGCGGTCCGCACGATCATGCCGTGCCCGGCGGGCTTGACCTCGTCGATGATCCTCCGGAGCCGCCGCCGTTCGTTGTCGCCCAGGCGCTTGGAGATTCCGAACGCGCTGCTGTTGGGCACGAGCACGGCAAACCGTCCCGGAAGGGATACCTCTTGGGTCAGGCGCGCCCCTTTGGCGCCGATCGGGTTCTTGGTCACCTGGCACAGGATGGTCTGGCCCGCCTTGAGCACGTCCTCGATCCGGGGCTGGGCCGACGAGGCCCCACCCTCTATGTCGTCTCGGTCGTAGCGGACGTCTCCCCGGTAGAGGACGGCGTTCTTGGGGATGCCGATGTCGACGAAGGCGGCCTCCATGCCCGGGAGGACGTTCTGCACCCGGCCCCGGTAGACGTTGCCGTCAATCTGATTGGTATCATCGGCCGCCCGCGAGACGTAGTGCTCGACGAGCGATCGCCCCTCCAACATGGCGATCTGGGTCATCGCCGGCTGCACGTGCACGCAGACCAGGTACCGCCCGACCTGCTTGCCCTTGCGATCTCGTCCCGAACGCCGGCGGCCGCGCGAGCGCCGCCCGCCCGACGGTCCGGCGTCGTCCCCCGCCCCATCGGACTCGTCATGGACGTCGGGGACCGCCGGCGTCACGGAACGTGACCCGGTCGGTGCGGCGGGCACGAGGGGCACCACCGGAGCGAGCGGCGTGGCCGGCGTGGGTCGTGCCGGCCTGGTGTCCCCGATCTGCGGCCGGGGCGGCATTCGTGGCTGGGGTGCTGCGGGAACCGGGGGCGGGCTATCGGCCCCCGGCGTCTCGGTCATCGGAACCTCTTGGGCCTGGCCGATCTCCGACTCGGACATGAGGGAGAGCCCTCCTTGCGTCGTTCATGAGGCACGCCGTCCGGCGTGTTCCACGACGGGGTCGGTCACGAGTCCACCTACCGAGAGCGGCTCGAACCGTGCGCCGTCGCGCTCGATCCATTGATGCGTTCTACAAGCTCGCGCCAGCACCGAACCGGTGCCGAGCGCTGAAATCAGGTCGCCGGGCCGTACGCCACGCGGGTGCGTGGCCAGTTCGGCCCGGAAGCGGCCAATCGGGGGTCCTCCCTGCTCCGACCCATCGCTGGGGGCCATGGCCAGGGTCAGAATGGCCGGGCGGATGTCGTCTTCGGTCTGACGACCCTTCCGCTCGCGCTGGACGGTGAGGCTCGGAGCGGCGAGCACCAGCTCCATCCGCTCCCTCAGATCCTCACCCACTAGTCCGTACACCTCCAACTCCCAATCACACGATGCTACCTCCTGCTGCAGCGACCCCTCCGCCATGCCGATGCCGGCGGCGGCCTGGACGGCCATCCCCTCCGGCAGCAGTGGGGTCAAAAGCGCAGGCAGCTCGGCGTAGACGAGGTCCCCGGGCCCCGGCTCGTCGAGCCGGACATCGAGGTACTCGCCCTTGGACTCGCACCCCGTCGGGAGCGCCAGCCCGAAACTCAAGAGGGGGTGGGGCGAGAACCCCTGCGAGAGCGCCACCGGCAACTGGCTCCGCCGCAACGCCCGTTCCCACATCCGGGCCACGTCCCGGTGACTGGTGAAGCGCACCTTGCCGGTCTTGGTGAACCGGAAGCGGACCCGCTGCGGCTCGGCCACTCAGCCCGCCCCGGCGCCCGGACGCGCGCCGCTCAAGAGGCGGACGGGAATGCGACCGCCCACCCGCAGGTCCTGGCCCGTCCCCTGGCTGCCACCGGCCGGGGGGACCGGCGAGGCCACCACATGTTCCAGACCGAAGCCCGTGCAGGCCCCGCAGTCGTAGCAGGGCGTCCAGCGGCAGTCCTCGACGGCCGCCTCCGCCAGGGCGTCCTGCCAATCGGACCAGAGAAAGTCGCGGTGCAACCCGGCGGAGATGTGATCCCACGGCAGCGGCTCGTGCTGGTCACGGTGGCGGTAGGCGACGTCGTCCAGTCCGAGCCCCTCGGCGGCCAGCGCGTCCTCCCACAGGGCGAGGTCGAAGCGCTCGGACCACTCCTGGAAGGTGCCTCCGGCCCGCCATACCCGCTCGATGACGGCGCCCATACGGCGATCGCCCCGGCTGGCCAGCCCCTCGGCCGCCGAGGCGGCCGGCTCGTGCCAGCGCACGGTCAGACCCCTGGTCGTCCGGGCCTCCTCGCGCAGCAGGTTGACCTTGCGCTGGAGCTCGGCAACCGTGTTCTGGCCGAACCACTGGAACGGCGTGTGCGGCTTGGGCACGAACCCGCCGACCGAGGCCACCACCGTCACCGACTTGGAGTGACGACGACCGATCTCGACGCAGTGTCGCCCCAGCTCGGCGATGCCGATCACGTCCTCGTCCCGCTCGGTCGGCAGGCCGATGAGGAAGTAGAGCTTCACCCGCCTCCACCCCTGGCTGAAGGCGGCATCGACGGCGCTGTAGAGGTCCTCCTCGGTGATCAGCTTGTTGATCACCTGGCGCATCCGCCACGTCCCTCCCTCGGGGGCGAAGGTCAACCCGGTCCGACGTACCTTTTGGATCTGGGCCGCCGTTCCCACGGTGAAGGCGTCCACCCGCAGTGAGGGAAGGCTCACCGAGACCCGCCCCCCGTGCGCCGGGTCGTCGATGATGTCGCGCACGGTGTCCTCGATGCCCGAGAAGTCGGCCGTCGAGAGCGACGTGAGGGTCACCTCGTCGTGGCCGCTCCAGGCCAGTCCCTTGCGCACCATGTCGGAGACCTGCTCGGCCGGGCGCTCGCGGACCGGGCGGGTGATCATGCCGGCCTGGCAGAACCGGCAGCCGCGGGTGCAACCCCGGAAGACCTCGACGTTCAGCCGGTCGTGCACGACCTCGGTCAGGGGTACCAAGGGGCGGGTCGGATAGGGCCACTCGGCCAGGTCGGCCACCGTCCGCTTGGCCACCTCGGCGGGCACGCCCGGCCTGGTGGGCACGGTGGAGACGAGTCGGCCGTCGCGGTAGGTCGAACGGTAGAGCGCCGGGACGTACACCCCTTCGATCTGTGCCAGGTCGAACCGGAGCTGCTCGCGGTCGCGCCCGACCTCGGCTCCGCCCCCGGCCACCCACCCCGCCAGGACCTCGTTGATCTCCCCCACCACCTCTTCGCCGTCGCCCAGGACGAAGGCGTCGATGAAGTCGGCCAACGGTTCAGGGTTGAAGGCGCAGTGCCCTCCGGCGACGACCCACGGGTCCTCCGGACGCCGTTCGGCGGCGTGCAGCGGCACCCCGGCCAGGTCGAGGAGGTTGAGGACGTTGGTGTAGACCAGCTCGGCGGAGAGGTTGAAGGCCATCACGTCGAAGTGCCGGGCGGCGACGTGCTGCTCCACGCTGAAGAGCGGCACGCCGGCCGACCGCATCGCCGCCTCCATGTCGACCCAGGGCGCATAGGCCCGTTCGGCCACGGCGTCCGGCCGCTCGTTGAGGATCTCGTAGAGGATCTGCAACCCCTGGTTGGGCAGGCCGATCTCGTAGGTGTCGGGGTACAGGAGCATCCAGGCCACCGTGCCCGGACGGTGCTCGGGGTACTGTGCCCCCTGCTCGCCCCCGATGTAGCGCGCCGGCTTGGCGACGCCGAGGAGCAGTCGTTCGATCTGTGGCCAAAGGGACTCCATCGACCACCAACCCTACGGGACGGCTACCCGCCCGGCTGCGTGGCGGTCGTGGTCGTGGTGGTCGCCGTGGGTGTCCCGGCGGGGGGATTGGCCGGCGGGGGCGTGGCGGTCGGCGAGGTGACCGCCGTAGGGAGCTGCACCGGCTGGAGCGGGTTGGTGTAGAGGTAGTTGTAGATCTGCGCCACCGCCGGCGCGGCGGCCTGCGCACCGTAGCCCCCGTGGTCGATCACGACGACCACCACGTACTCGGGCTGGTCGGCTGCGTGGTTGGTGGGCCCGAAGCCTACGAACCACGAGTTCGGCTCCTTGTTCGGGCCCACGTCGGCCGTTCCCGTCTTGCCGGCGATCGGGTAGGTGCTCATGGGGAACTTGGCGTACTGCTGGAACGACCCGTAGGCCGTGCCGGCCGGGTTCGCCACCACACCCTCGAATCCGGCCAACATGGGCCCGTAGGTGGACGCGGGAAGGGGGACGTGCCCGGTGACCTTGGGGGCGAACTGGGTGACGACCTTGCCCGACGGGCTCACGACGGCGGCGGCCACCTCGGGCTGGTAGCGCGTGCCCCCGTTGGCGAAGGTGGCATAGGCCACTGCCTGTTGGATCGGCGTGACCAGCGTCTCGCCCTGGCCGAAGGCCGTCTCGATGTTGTCACCCACGAAGTAGCTGGGGTAGGGGAAGGCCGTCGGGTTCTCCCGGTGTTGGGTCGCCCGCAGGGTGGCGCTGTCGACCTGCCCGTCGTAGGCCCCCGGGAGGTCGATACCGGTCGGCTCACCGAGGCCGTAGTCGGCCGCCATCTGCTGGATCCCGTCCGGGTCCGACGAGTAGTAGAACAGGTCGCCCAGGTTGTAGAAGTAGTAGTCGTCCGACTTGGTGAGGGCCTCCTGCAGGTCGACCTCGCCGGCATCCGACGCCTCGTCGTCGTCGAAGGTGCAGCCCTCGGTGCACTTCTGGGGAACGTGGTAGACGCCGGTGTCGTTGACATAGGTGCCGGCGTTGATGATGTTGTCGTCCAATGCCGCCGTGGCCGTGTTGAGCTTGAAGGTCGATCCGGGGGTGTAGCCGCCGTCGATGGCGTAGTTGAAGAGGGGGCACCCGGTGGTGACCGAGACCAGGTTGCCGCAGTTGGCCGAGAGCGACTGGTAGTTGGCCTCGGAGATCCCACCCACCCACTCGCTCAGGCTGTAGGTGGGCGACGAGGCCATGGCCAGGACCGCCCCGGTCTGGGCGTCGAGCACCACGGCGGCCCCGTCGTTGGCGGTCGGTAACTTGCCGGTCGTGGTGTCCACCGTGTGCTTGTCGGCGTTGATGGTGTTCTGCAGCACGCCCTGCACGTACTCCTGGAGGCCCAGGTCGATGTTGGTCACCACGGTGTCGCCCTGGACGGGGTCGGTCTCGTGGAGGAGACCGACCACCTGCCCGTGCGCGTCGACGGAGAGCGACTGCTGACCGGCGGTACCCCGCAGGTACTTCTCGTACTCGCTCTCCAGGCCCGACTGGCCGAACTGGCTGGCCTGGGTGTAGCCCTCGCTCGGGTTGTCCTTGAGCTCGGACTGGGAGATCGGGCTCACGTAGCCCAGCACGGGGGTGGCCACCGCGTCGCCGCTGTCCTGCTCCTGGGGGTAGCTGCGCTGGGTCACCGTTTGGACGGTGACCCCGGGGTACTCAGAGGGGTGCTCCTGGAGGTACTCGACGATGGAGGTCGGGGCGTCGTTGAGGACCGGGACCGGCTCGTACTGGCTGTACTGGGAGTCGGCGATGGCCGCCTCGACCTCCTTGGGGGTCTCCCCCACCAGGGCCGCCACCTGCCCGACGATGGGCGGGTCCTGGGCGGCCGTCGAGCGCGAGAGCAGGATCTCCTGTTCGGACACGTCACCGGCCAGTGTGGTGTCGTTGCGGTCGACGATCTCGCCGCGCGGCGCCGCCACGCTGACCACCCGGACCTGGTTGCGGGTCACCGCAGCGGCGTACGTCTTGCCGTCCACGACCTGCAGGGTCCACAGCCGGAGGGCGAGGACGAGGAAGAGCGCCAGGACGACGCCTCCGACGACTCGCATGCGGACGTTGGGACGGGACGGCTCGTCCTCGGGGGACCCCACCAGCGAGGCGACATTGACGCTCTTGCGCGGTCGCATGCGCGGCTGGCGGGCCTCGGCTCTCCACGCCGGCCTGGGTTTCAGCCGTGTCGAGGGCTTCGGGTGGAGGCGGTCGCCCCGGATGGGGTGGCGAAGCGTGCGCTTCACCAGCGCCCGCCCTCGGGCGAGTGGGCCGACACCAGCGCGCGACGGTCCCCCTCGGTCTGCAGCGCCCAGCGCATCAACCGGCTGACCGGGAACACCAGGATCACGCTGGAGACGGCGACGACCACGAAGAGGGAGAGGAAGTCGACCTGCACCATCTGCTGCTGTCCGAAGATTGCGCCGAGCACGGCGAAGAGCATGTCAGCACCGACGCACCCGATGAGCGCGGCCACCGGCTTGAGCCATGCCGCCCTCCTGTCCACCGCAGCGGTGCTCATGCCGACCGCGTAGCCCAGCAGGCAACCGACCAGGGCGCCGAGACCCAACGGTGTCGGGAGCACGAGATCAAACGCCAGTCCCGCCCCGAATCCGACCAGCGCCCCCGTCTCGGGGCCGTCCAGCAGGGCCGCCGTGACGGGGAGGAGCCACACGATGTCCGGGTGCAGTCCGTCGAAGCGGATCCACAGGATCACCGTCGTCTGGGCCAGCAGCAGCAGGAGCGTCACCAGCGCGACCCGCAGTGCGGCGCGGGTGCTCATGCCGGAGGCTCCCATATGACGACATCGACGTAGGCCAGCTGGGTGAGATTGGCTATCGGCGTGACGGTGACCGTCTCTTGGGTCGCGCCGGCGGCGGCGTGGAACTCCTTGACCCGTGCCACCGGGATGCCCCGGGGGAACGCGGCGCCGTCGAGGCTGCTCGTGTACATGGGCTCGCCCTTGTGCAACGGCGTATGGGTGGGGACCAGATCGGCCGTCATGGGGGAGCCGGGGCCCTGGCCGTCGACGGTTCCCGTCAGGTCGTCGGCCGGGCCGAAGGTGACGCCCACCTTGGACTGCCCGTCGGTGATCAGTCGCACGACCGCCGTGTGGTGGAACGACTGGATGATCTGTCCGACCAGCCCACCGGCACCGACCACCGCCATGCCGACGTCGACCCCGTCGGCTCTTCCCTTGTCGATGGTGATGGTGAGCGTGAAGTTCGAGGCGTTGATCTCCTGCGTCTCGGCGGTGACGGTGGGCAGGGCGTCGAGAAAGCGGAGGTTCTGCAGCGCCATGAGGTTCCGGAGCTCAACGTTCTCGAACTGCTTCTCGTCGGCCTTCTCCCGCAACTGCCCGACGATCGCCTGCAACTGCTGGTTCTCGCTCTGCAGCGATCGATAGTGCACCGCCCCGGCGAAGAAATCGCCGATCGGGCTGAGGACGTCGACGACGGCGTTGCGCAACGGCGAGTACACCCCGTTCGCCACCGACTTGACCCCTGAGGTGATGCTGTGCGTTCGCCCGTTGAGATCGAGCGAAATGATGGAGAGCGACAGTACGACCAGAACGACCAGCGTCAACGTGCGGCGTGACCGCCGAGACCTCGGCATCCCGGGGCGACCGGACGATCCGTCAGCGAGTGGACGTGGTGATCAGCACCCGCTTGAGCGCTTCGAACTCCTCGAGGCACTGACCACTTCCTATGGCCACGCAGTTGAGCGGATCGCGGGCGACCACGATGGGCATCCCGGTCTCATGCTGGAGTCGTGCCTCCAAACCGTGCAGCAATGCTCCCCCTCCGGTCAGGACAATTCCTTGCTCCATGATGTCGGCCGCCAGTTCGGGCGGCGTGCGATCGAGTGTGACCTTGACGGCGTCGACAATGGCGGAGACCGGCTCCTCAATGGCGCGGCGGATCTCCTCGGTGGAGACCACAATCGTCTTGGGGAGGCCGCTCACCAGGTCCCGCCCGCGGATCTCGGCGTGCAGCTCCTGCTCCAATTCGTACGCCGATCCGAGGGTGATCTTGATCTCCTCTGCGGTCCGCTCCCCTAGCGCCAGGCTGAACTCCTTCTTCACGAACGCCACGATCGCCTCGTCGAGCTCGTCGCCCCCGATACGCACCGACTGGCTGGTGACGATGCCGCCCAGGGAGATGACCGCGACCTCGGTGGTGCCACCACCGATGTCCACCACCATGTTGCCCGTCGGCTCGTGCACCGGTAGACCGGCCCCGATGGCCGCGGCCATCGGCTCTTCGATGATGTAGGCCCGGCGCGCCCCGGCGTACTCGGCGGCTTCCATGACGGCGCGGCGCTCGACCCCGGTAATGCCCGAGGGGACGCAGATGACCATGCGCGGCTTGGCGAACCGTCGCTGATGCACCCGGTGGATGAAGTACCGCAACATCTTCTCGCAGATCTCGAAGTCGGCGATCACTCCGTCCTTGAGCGGACGGATCGCCTGAATGTTCGACGGCGTACGGCCGATCATCCTCTTGGCTTCGGCTCCCACGGCGAGCGGCCGCCCGTCTTTGACGTCCACCGCCACGACGGAGGGCTCGTTCAACACGATGCCACGACCGCGCACGTAGACGAGCGTGTTGGCGGTTCCCAGATCTACGGCCATGTCACGGCCGAGGAGGGAGAGGCGATTGTCAGCCATAAAGGGCTTTCTTCCGGTGTGGGCGGGACGGGCACCAGACCAGTGTCGGGTACCTGTAGTTGAGGTCTTAGGTTAGGGGACGGCAGGGATTACCACAAGGGCGACCCGGCCGGCGCCGATGCCGCCCTGGCGACGCGCCTAGACGAGGTCGGGGAAGAAGAGCGCTATCTCCCGGGCGGCCGACTCGGGCGAATCCGATCCGTGCACCAGATTCTCCGTCGTGGCGATGGCCAGGTCGCCCCGAATGGTCCCGGGGGCGGCCTGCGCCGGATTGGTGGCCCCCATCATGGTGCGCACCAGGGCGTAGGTGTCCTTCGGACCCTCCATGACCAGGAGCAGGACGGGCGAACGGGTGAAGAACTCCACCAGGGCGGCGAAGAAGGGCTGCTCCACGTGCTCGGCGTAGTGGGACCGCGCCAGCTCCGGCGTGATCGTTCGCAGTTCGGCGGCCACCATGCGCAGGCCCTTACGCTCGAGGCGACCCACGATCTCTCCGACCAACCCACGCTCGACGGCATCGGGCTTCACGATGACAAGGGTGCGATCCACGAGCCGAGGAGAGTAGCAGCCGCACGGCTCCGTAGGGCCCGGCGCCGCGACGATCTTCAGGTCGCCAACACCCAACGTCTCGTTGAGCTTTAGGGTTGGCCCCAAACCATAACCCTGGACTCTCACCGTTAACTAACCGTTGAGAGTAGGTCCGAACGACCATTCTCCCCGGCCCAGCACCGGTCAACGGCCGGCCTCCTCCCAGCTCACGGCGCCGGCAAGGATCTCACCCCGAGCTGCGCCCACGGTGTACAGCGAACCGGCCACCAGGACCAGTCCGTCGGCGCTGACCAAGGCCCGGGCCAGCGCCAGGGCGCGCGGCACAGAGGGCTCGACGTGCACAGTCATCCCCAGCGCCCGGGCGGCATCGGCGAGGTCGGTCGCGGGGAGCGCCCGGGGGGAGTCCGGCTGGCACGCCACCAGCGTCGTGATGCCCGAGGGGGCCAGCGCGGCCAGCATGGCCGACGGGTCCCGGCCCGAGAGCATGCCCACCACCGCCACGCCGAGGCCGTCCGTGGCGAACTCCTCGGCCAGCGCGACGCCGAGCGCGGTCATCCCCGCCACATTGTGCGCCCCGTCCAACAGCAAGAGCGGCCGGCGGCCCAAGACCTCCAGACGACCGGGGACCCGCACGGCGCCGAATCCCTCCTGCACCACGCCGGCGTCGAGGGGTCGTCCGAAGAACGCCTCGGCGGCGGCCAGCGCGCAGGCGGCGTTCGACCCCTGATGGGCGCCGTGCAGGGGCAGGAGCACGTCCTCGTACCGGCCGCCCGGAGTCCACAGCGAGACCAGGCGGCCACCCACCGCGACGCGGTTCTCCTCGCAGCCAAAGTCCCGTCCGGCCACCCACACCGCCGCGGCACCGACCGCGGCGGCCCGCGTCTGTACGATCGCCACCAGGTCGGGGCTCGTTTCGCCCACGACGACGACGCTGCCCGGTTCAATGATCCCCGACTTGTCCTCGGCGATACCCTCCAGCGTGGGCCCGAGCACATCGGTGTGGTCGTAACTGAAGTTGGTCAGCACGGCCACATCGCCGTGCACCACGTTGGTGGAGTCCCAGCTGCCACCCAGTCCCACCTCGACCACCATGGCGTCGACAGCCTCATCGGCGAACCAGGAGAATGCGGCCGCCGTGAGAAGCTCGAACCGGGTAGGCCGTTGGTCCAGCATCGTCTCGAGCGATGCCAGCTCGGAGAGCACCCCGAGAAAGGATGCGTCGTCAATCGGCTCGGCGTTGCGCGCCAGCCGCTCGGCGACCCGGTGCAGGTTGGGGCTGGAGTAGGTGCCGACGCTGAGGCCCTGCGCCATCATCAGGGCAGTCACCATGGCCGAGGTCGAACCCTTGCCGTTCGTGCCCGTCACGTGCACCGAGGGAATCGAATGCTGGGGATCTCCCAGCAGGCCCATCAGGGCGTGCATCCGCTCCAACGTGGGGAGGGAGCGCCGGGTCGGCATGTTGGACTCGAAGTCGATATGGCTGTCCAGCCACTCCAGGGCGCCGGCCAACCCCTCGATCGGCGCACCAACGGCCCTCACCGCAGGGAACTCGGTACCGCCGCTGCGCTCCCCCACCGCCCTACCGCGGCCGGATCAGGAAGCGGCGCGCCGGGTGCGGGTGGACTTGACCGGAGCGCCACCGACCGGGACGAGCGTCGGCGCCACCCGGTCCAGGACCACCGCCCGGTCGACCACGCACTTCCCGACGTCGGAACGGCTCGGCAGGTCGTACATCACGTCCAACAAGACCTCTTCGAGGATGGCCCGAAGGCCACGGGCCCCCGTGCCGCGCAGCATGGCCTGCTCGGCCACGGCCTCCAACGCGTCGGGGGTGAACTCGAGCTCCACGTTGTCGAGGGCAAAGACTCGCTCGTACTGGCGGGAGAGCGCGTTCTTGGGCTCGACGAGGATCTGGACGAGGGCGTCTTTGAACAAGGGCGAGACGGCACTGACCACGGGCAACCGCCCGATGAACTCCGGGATCAGTCCGAACTTGATCAGGTCTTCGGGCAACACGTGACGCAGGATCTCCCCGTCGTCCCTCTCCCGCCGATGCACCTCGGCCCGAAAGCCGATCCCTCGCTTGCCGATCCGACCCTCGATCAGCTTGTCCAGACCGGCGAACGCCCCTCCGCAGATGAAGAGGATGTTCGTCGTGTCGATCTGGATGAACTCCTGGTGGGGGTGCTTCCGCCCTCCCTGGGGAGGCACCGATGCGGTCGTGCCCTCCAGGATCTTGAGCAGGGCCTGCTGCACGCCCTCGCCCGATACGTCGCGGGTGATCGACGGATTCTCGCTCTTACGGGCGATCTTGTCGATCTCGTCGATGTAGATGATGCCCGTCTCGGCCCGCTTCACGTCGTAGTCGGCGGCCTGTATCAATTTCAAGAGGATGTTCTCGACGTCCTCGCCGACGTAGCCGGCCTCGGTCAGCGCCGTCGCGTCGGCGATGGCGAAGGGCACGTTGAGCATGCGGGCCAAGGTCTGCGCCAGCAGTGTCTTTCCACAACCCGTCGGCCCCAAGAGCAAGATGTTCGACTTGGCCAGCTCGACTCCGTCCTCTTGTACCGGGCCGGCCTGCACGCGCTTGTAGTGGTTGTAGACGGCGACCGAGAGAATCTTCTTGGCGTACTCCTGCCCGACGACGTAGTCGTTGAGGAAGGTGAAGATCTCCTTGGGCTTGGGAAGGTCCTCGAAGCTCAGCTCCGTGCTCTCGTCGCGCTCTTCGGCGATGATGTCGTTGCACAGGTCGATGCACTCGTCGCAGATGTACACGCCCGGACCGGCGATCAGCTTCTTGACCTGCTTCTGGGTCTTGCCGCAGAAGCTGCACTTGACCAGATCCCCACCCTCGCCGAACTTCGCCACCGGTAACCCCTCTTCTCGTGTGCTCTCGGACGCCTACGCTGCGCCGATGGCTTCAAGGGGGACGTGCGTACGGGAGGTGATGATCTCGTCGATCACCCCGTAGGTCACCGCCTCCTCAGCCGTCATGATGAAGTCCCGATCCGTGTCCTTGGTCACCTTCTCATGGGTCTGTCCCGTGTCCTCGGCCAGCATGCTGGTCAACAGATCGCGCATGCGCAGGATCTCCTTGGCCTGGAGCTCGATGTCACTGGCCTGACCCTCGACGCCACCCCAGGGCTGGTGCAGCAGGATGCGGGCGTGGGGAAGAGCGAACCGCTTGCCCGGCGCTCCGGCCGCCAGGAGCACCGCCGCGGCCGAGGCGGCCTGGCCGTAGCAGAAGGTGGACACGTCGGGCTTGATGAACTTCAACGTGTCGTAAATGGCGAACAGCGCCGTGATGTCGCCCCCGGGCGAGTTGATGTAGAGGTGGATCTCCTTGTCCGGCTCCTCTGACTCCAAGAAGAGCATCTGGGCGCAGACCAGGTTGGCCACCGTGTCGTCGACCGGGGTCCCGAGAAAGATGATCCGCTCGCGCAAGAGACGGGAGTAGAGGTCGTAGGCCCGCTCGCCGCGATTGGACGACTCAATGACAGTGGGGACGAGGTAGCTGTTCGCCCGGTACCGATCACCTGCACTCTGCATCTTCACTCGCTCTCCTCGCTCTCCTGGGCGGCGTCGGCCGTCAGGTCGTCCCGTGACATCGGGTTCCCCTCTTCGTCGAAGAGCTCCACATGGTCAAGCAGCCACTGCAACGCCTTGCCCTTTCGCAGTTCCGAGCGTACCGCGCCCGTCCGACCGGCCGTGTCGAGTCGGCGACGGAGCTCGGAGGTCGTCGTCTCCATGCGCTCGGCCATGGTGGCAATTTCGGCGTCGAGCTCCTCGTCGCTCACCGTGAGCTCCTCGGCCTCGGCCAGGGCGCGAAGCGCCAGGTCAGCCTTGACCGCCCGCTGCGCGTCGACCCGCACCCCGGCCAGGAGCTCGTCGGGCGTGCGCCCGGTGGCCTGGAGATACTCCGCCAAGCCGAGCTTGCGCTCCTCCAACCGGTGTTGCAGGTCGTGCAGGCGCTCGTTGACCTCGGCGTCGACCAGCACCTCGGGGACCTCGTCGTCGGTGACCAGATTGGCGACCGCCTCGACCGTCTTCTCCCGGAGGGCGATCTGGCTCTGCATCAGCTTCACCCGGGCGACCCGCTCGGAGATGTCGGCCCGCAGCTCGGCCACCGTGGCGAACTCGGAGCTCTCGGCCGCCCACTCGTCGGTGGGCTCGGGCAACCTCTTGACCTTGACCTCCTTGACGAGGACCCGGAACGAGACGACCTCGTCACCATCGCCCGGGGCGGGCGAGGTGAAGGCGACGATGTCGCCGCTCTTGGCCCCGCGCAGCTCCTCGTCGAGCTCGCGGGTCACCGTTGCCGAGCCCACCTCGTAGAGGTAGTCGTCGATTCCCACCACCTCTGCCCCACTGTCGTCGTTCCCGTGCAGATCGATGGTAACCAGGTCGCCGTCGATGGCGGGCCGGCCCACCACCTCGAGCTCGGCATCGTTCTCCCGCAACCGGTCGACCTGGCGATCCACGTCCTCATCGCTGACGCCGATGCCGGGCAGGGTCACCTGCAGCCCCACGTACCCGGGTATGGCGACCAGCGGTCGCACCTGGACCACGGCGTCGAAGCTGACCGCGCCGCCGTCCTCCCCCGAGGTGATGTCGATCTCGGGAGAGGCGATGGGGTCGATCTCGGCGTCCACGACGGCCTGGGCATAGAAGTCGGGCAGAGACTCACGCAGGGCCTCCGCCCGTAACGCGCCCGCACCACCCATACGCGCCTCGAGCACCTTGCGGGGCACCTTGCCGGGTCGGAACCCGGGCACGCGGACCTGCGAGGCCAGGTTCTTGACGACACCCACCAGAGCCTTGTCGAACTCCGGCTCGTCGATCTCCACGCTCAGGCGGACGAGGTTTCCCTCCAGCGGTTCAGTGGTGGCACGCATCACGAACCGCCCACTCTACTGGCCGTGCCCGACCCCCCCGCACCGGACGATCTCCGAGCCCCTTCTGAGCAGGAAGTTCACCGTTCCGGGACCGGACGTGCCACCGGGCCGGGCCTACCGCCGGCCCGCCCGGGCCGGCGTGAGCATCCCCCCCTTGGCCAAACCCCCCCGCTAGCTTTCGGGGCAATCCGGGGGCTCACCGATCAGAGGAGTTGTCATGGCAAACTACGAGGGTTACTGCGTCAAGTGTCGCGAAAAGCGAGAGTTCGATGGGCAGGAGGTCGAGTTGGCCAACGGCCGCCGGGCTGCCCAGGGCCTGTGCCCGACCTGCGGCACCAAGATGAACCGCATCCTCGGTAAGAAGGTGGACTGAGCGACACCAGACGGGGGTCGTGGCTACGCTGGTGGACCGTTCCCGAACTGGCCCGGATCTGAGGATTGCACGGCCTGTGGCAGGCTGAGCGAGGCTCCGGTGCCGCGGTAACGGGCTGTAGCGCAGCTTGGCAGCGCGCCTGCTTTGGGAGCAGGAGGTCCCGGGTTCAAATCCCGGCAGCCCGACGTAATGTGGTTGACCCCGTTGGGTGGACCGGATCAGGTGATGCCGAAGAGCAGGCGGACGTCGGTGAGGAGGGCGCCCTCGGTGAGACCGCCCGGGTGCAGGTCGATGATCCTCCCGTGGGAGATGAAGTAGGTGGCGGGGGTCCCATTCGTGTCGAACTCCTCATCCACTGCGCCGCTGGCGTCAAACCCGCTCGGGTAGGTGACCCCGACACGGCGGAGAAGAGCGATCGCTGCGTGTCGGGTGTCCTGCACGTCGATTCCCACAAAGGTCACCTTCCGCCCCAACTCCCGGTGCGCCGCCTGGAGGGCGGGCATCTCCGCCTGACACGGCGGACACCACGAGCCCCAGAAATTCAGCACGACCGCCGACCCGTCGCTCAGTCCGACCGAAGAGACCCTCGGTCCTCCGGGCACCAGGCTGGACAGGCTGAACCGGGGAAGCGGGAGATTCAAGAACGCGACGTTGGGCGTGCCCGCCGAGGTGGTCAGCGCGGTGGCGACCGAGGCGCCGACGACCGCGCACAACGTGAGGGCCAGCCCGAGCCGGAGTGCTCTCGATCGCCTGTGCCTGGCCCACCACGACGACCGCCCGCCCCCGTGCCGCGGTCCGGCTGGGCCGGGGAAACCGGCGATCTGCGGACCGTCCCCTCCAGCCACACGAGCCCCCTTGATCAGCGGTGCGATTCCGTCACGGCCTGTCCACGGCAACGCTACCCCCCCGTTCGATCGGGGCCGAGGGGCCGGCCATCCGGCGCGTTGGCCCCCACCAAAGCAGCTGGATTACCGTGCCACCGTGTTCACCGTCACCGGCACTGTGCAGAAGGACGCCTGGGATCGCAACGTGCTGCCACCGGTGGAGAAGGTGCGACCCGGAATGTGGTCGGTCCCGGTGCCGATACCGAACAACCCTCTGCGCTACGTCTCGGTGTACGTGCTCGAGCTGGACAACGGGGTGGCGCTCGTCGATGCCGGATGGCCCACCGACGACGCCTGGGACGCCCTGAACGCCGGGTTGACGGAGGCCGGCGGCTCAATCAGCGATGTGCGGGCCGTGGTCGTGACGCACATCCACCCCGACCACTACGGCCTGGCCAGCCGGGTGCGCGACGCCTCGGGCGCATGGGTCGGGCTGCACCCGGCCGATGCCAACCTTCTGGAGGCTCGCTACCAGGAGCCCAATGAGCTCGTGGCGCGCATGCGGGAGCTCATGCTCATGTCGGGCGTTCCCCCGGACAAGCTGGGCGACCTCGCCCTAGCCTCCATGGCCGTGTCGTCCGCCATCAGCGTGGCGCCGCCCGACGTCCTCATTGACGACGACCAGCACATCGACCTCCCCGGTTGGGACTTCCGGGCGGTGTGGACGCCGGGCCACTCGCCGGGTCACATCTGCCTCTACTCCGATCGCCAGCGGCTCCTGCTCTCCGGAGACCACGTCCTTCCCCGCATCACGCCCAACATTTCGTTGCACTCCCAACAGCTGGGCAATCCATTGGGCGACTACCTCGAATCGCTGGCCAAGGTTCGGGTGTTGGAGACCGACGAGGTCCTCCCGGCGCACGAGTACCGCTTCTCCGGGCTCGAGGATCGGGTCGACGCGCTCCTGCAACACCACTCCGATCGCCTGGACGAAATTGAGGGCGTTCTCGAGAAGAACCCCGGGAGCACCTGTTGGAACGTCACGCTCTCCCTGACATGGTCCCGCCCCATTGACGAGATCCACGACTACATGCAACGGGCCGCCAACGGCGAGACGCTCGCCCACCTCGTCCTGCTCGAGCGGCGAGGTCGGGTGCGACGGGAGCCGAGCGTCCCGGCGAAGTTCTACCTGGCCGACTAGCGCCGTTCGGGTCCGGAGCGGTCCCGGGCTGCTGCGGCCCGCTCGAACCGTTCAGGCGCGTCGCAGGGAGACGCTGCACCAGGCGCGTCTGCGACACGACGGGCAGGTCATGCGCCGATCGAAGCGACCCCGAGGGAGCCAGACCCCAACGGGGAACTGGAGGATGAGGAGCTCCAACAGCCCCACACGCGAGACCCGCTGGCAACGCTGGCATCGAACGGTGAACGCGCCCCGCGTTCCATCCCCCTCGGTGGGAGCGTCGGAGTACAACGCGCGCTTCCCGGCGGGTGGCCCGGCCGCCGGAGGATCCTCCGCCGGCGACTCCCCGCCCCGGTCGCCCACGGGTGAGGGCCGCCCGTACAGCGCGCGCTTGCCCAATGGATCGGGAGGCCGGCCGTCTTTCGGGGTGGCCACCTCAGCGCGCCTGTAGGGAGTCGAAAACCTCCACGGCCAACGCCCGGTAGGCGACGGCGCCCGGCGAGGAGGGCGCATGCTGCAAGATCGACCGACCGACCCCGGGGGCCTCGGCGAACCGGACGGACTTGGGCACCGGGGGATCGAAGACCCGGAGTCCGTAGCTCTCCTCCACCTGGCCCAGGACCTTGCGAGCGTGCGTCGTACGGCCGTCGTACATGGTGGGGATCACCCCCAGGACGCTGAGCTTGTCGTTGGCAAACTGCCGCACGTCCTCGACGGTCTCCAGCAGCTGCCCGACACCGCGATGACTGAGTGCCTCGCACTGCAGGGGCACCAGGACCACTTCGGCCGCGGTCAGCCCGTTAATGGTCAGCACCCCCAGTGAAGGCGGGCAGTCGATCATGACGACGTCGTAGTCGTCGACGATCGGCTGCAGGGCCCGCGCCAGGACGTGCTCGCGAGCGGTGCGCCCGAGCAGGTGCACCTCGGCCCCGGCCAGGTCGATGGTGGCCGGAATGACGCTCAGGCCGTCCACTCCCGGAACGGGACGGCGGACGTCGGCTGCCATCGCCCGTCGAACGAGTACGTCGTGCAACGAGGGACCGGGGTCGTCGGGGTCGAACCCGAGCGAGAAGGTCAGGCACGCTTGGGGATCGAGGTCGACCACCAGGACCCGTTTCCCCATCTGGGCCAGCGCGACACCGAGCGAATGGACGGTGGTGGTCTTGGCCACGCCGCCCTTTTGATTCGCGACGGCTATCACCTTGACCACGGACGGCAGTCTACGACGGCAACCGTCGACGCTCCTCGCCCGAGCAGCGGGCCGACGCGGGGTGCGCGGGAGCGTGACACCGGGCGCTCACCCTCGATAGGACGCTTCCTGACGGGCCACAGCCAGGACCAGGTTGCCGAGGGCCAGGTTCACGTCGTCTTGGTGGTAACCCCAGTCGGGACCGAGCGACGCGCTGACCGTCGGCCGGGGGTCCCCCTTGGCCGGGGTCGCCGAGACCTGGAGCCAGGTGGCGCCGCCCCGGCTCTTGCACTGCGCCGTGTACAGGCCCGGGTAGGTGACCCAGGGGGTGGTGACGTCCACCCCGGGCACGAGGGAGGTCGCGCTCGGAAAATACGGTACGAGTGCGGCCGGCCGTGACGAGAAGTCCGCCGGATTGACGCACGCCACCTGCTGGCCCGATGAGGTGGTCTGCCCCGACTGCAGGCTGACCCCCTGGCCCGGCCGGCCGAACAGTGCCGACGCCGGCGGAGGGGACCCGAAGGTCGAGTAGGCGATCACACATCCGGTCTGTCCGGCCGATCCGCAGGTCGGAATGTGCCGGAAGGAGCCTCCGACGTCCTTGCCCACCGGGACCTGGACGTTGCCGCCGACGATGATGGCGGACACCATGCGCGCCCGCAGGGCCCGATCGGGGTCGATCACGTTGTGCAGCAGACGGATCAACATGGCCGCGCCCTGGGAGTGCCCGATGAAGATGATCGGGCGGCCACCGTTGTCGTGGGCGATGTAGTCGTCCCACCCCGACAGGAGGCTCTCGTAGGCCACCTGGTCTGCGGCGGGATCGCTCCCCAGTCCCCGCGCCTCCGACGTCGAGGTGCGCTGGCGGTACATCGGGGCCCACACCCGGCAGACCTGGGAGAACCGCGATGCTTGGGCCACGGCGGCGTCGATCTCGCCCGCATGGACGACCAGATTGGCGTTGTTCGCCGACGCCTTGGAGACCGTCGGGTACACGTAGAAACAGTCGAACTCCGTGGAGGCGGCCGGCGCGACGTCCTCGACCTTCGTCGAACCGTTGGACATCACTTCGGTGGTGTTCAGGTCCGCCGTACACGGGTCATCGGCCTGACCGGGCCGGCACAGCCAGACCGTGCCCGAGGGCGCCGGAGCAGGTGCAGGGGCGGCGCTCGTGCTGGTCAGGCCGACGGTGCTCCCCGACACGACCAGCATCGCCAGGACCACCGGGACCAGCGTGCGGAGGCCAAGGACCCCCCTTGGTCGAGCACTCACCCCCTGCCTCCCCTCTTGCGCCCGGCGCTCGGCGCGCTCCGCCCCCAGCCGCCGGTCCGTGCCGTAGCGCATGTGTAGTCCATTCCACGGGGAGCGGCGAGGACACGGGGCAGGAGGTCGGGCGCATAGGGTCGTGGCCGGCGGCGTCGCAGTCCGGCTCGGGGGCTGCGGGGGCCCGCCCGAGGACCACAGGTTAGGAACGTCACATCGTGCCCGCAGTCACCATGAGCCAGAAGGTCGCGGTCGGCGTGGTCTTCGTCTCGGCGATGTTCATGAACATCATGGACATCACGATCGTCAATGTGGCCCTCCCCACCATCGGGCGCGACTTCGGCATCTCCCCCACCGCAGTGGACGGGATCGTGATCGCCTACCTGGTCAGCTTGGCCGTCTTCATCCCGGCGTCGGGGTGGTTGGGTGACCGGTTCGGTGGCAAGAGGGTCCTGATGACCGCCATCGTCGTGTTCACCCTCGGCTCGGCGTTGTGCGGCTTGGCCCAGAGCCTCCCCGAACTGGTGTTCTTCCGGGTGATCCAGGGCGCCGGGGGCGGGATGTTGGCTCCGGTGGGCATGGCCATGCTCTACCGCGTCTTTCCGCCGGCGGAGCGCATCCGCGCCGCCAGCATCCTGACCATCGGGACCACCCTGGCTCCCGCCATCGGGCCCGTACTCGGCGGCCTCCTGGTCACCAGCCTCACCTGGCGTTGGGTGTTCTTCGTCAACGTCCCGATCGGAATTGCCGCGGTCACGTTCGGTGCCCTGTGCCTGGAGCGTTCCGCGCCACAGGACGCCGGGGTCTTCGACGTCCCCGGATTCCTGCTCGCGGGTGCTGGCCTCGGCCTCCTGATGTACGGCGTCTCGGAAGGGCCGCTCAAGGGTTGGTCTTCACCCGACGTCCTCAGCGCCTGTGGGGCCGGGGCTCTCCTGCTCGGCCTGCTGGTCGCCTGGGAGCTGCGCAGCTCCCATCCCATGGTGGATCTCCGCCTCCTCTCGGGACGCGCCTTCCGGGCGTCGAGCGGGACCATCTTCATGACGTCCGGGGCGTTCCTCGGGGCCCTCTACCTGATCCCCCTCTACTTCCAGGACGCGCGTGGCCTGAGCGCCCTGCAGTCGGGGCTCTCCACGTTTCCCGAGGCCTTCGGGGTGATGCTCGGGGCGCAAGTGGCCAGCCGGGTGATCTACCCCAGACTCGGGCCACGCCGGCACATGACCTTCGGTCTCCTCGGACTGGCCGCTGGTCCTGCTCGTCCTGACGCAGATCACCCTGACCACGAGCCTGTGGGTCATGCGGGGGATCTTGTTCATGCTGGGGCTGGTCATCGCCCAGATCTTCATCCCGGGCCAGACGAGCGCCTTTGCCCAGATCTCCCCCGCCGCCACCGGCCGCGCCTCCACGCTCTTCAACATGGGACGCCAGGTAGGGAGTGCCCTCGGCGTGGCCGTCCTCTCGACGGTGCTCGTGGGTGTGGGGTCGACCCAGGCGGCCGGCGGTGTCACCAGCCCGAGCCTGACCGGCTACCACTGGGCGTTCGCCACCGCCGCACTCTTCGCCCTGGCCGGGACCGGATTCTCCCTCACCATGCACGACAGCGACGCCGCCGAGACCATGGTGCGGCGTGGCCGCGCCGCGGCACGCCAGACCGAACAGAGCCACCCCCTTTCGGAGAACGTGGCCTGACCGCCCGCGGCGCACAGGCCTGTTTGCGTCCTTCTCCGGCGATCGGAAGACTGCCGACGTGCCGACCCCGAGCAACGTGTCCGTGTTCTGCGGCTCGCACCTCGGTGATCGGCCCTCCTACGCCGCGGCGGCGGCCACACTCGGCACCGCGCTGGCCGGTCGGGGGGTGGGACTGGTGTACGGGGGCGCCTCCGTCGGGCTCATGGGGGTCGTGGCGGACGCCGCGCTGGCCGCCGGCGGGCGGGTCGTCGGCGTCATCACCGAGTCGCTGGCCGACCACGAGATCGCCCACGGCGGCCTCCATCGCCTCGAGGTGACCCGCACCATGCACGAGCGCAAGGCCCGTATGGCCGAGCTGTCCGATGCGGTCATCATGCTGCCCGGCGGCTTCGGCACCTGCGAGGAGTTCATGGAGTCCGTCACCTGGGGTCACCTGGGCATCCACACCAAGCGGTCCGGGATCGTCAACGTCGACGGTTTCTTCGACCTCTTCCTGCGCTTCATGGCCCACGGCGTCGAGCGGGGCTTCATACGCCCCGACCTGGTCGACGACATCGCCGTGTCCGACGATCCGGCGGGGCTGCTCGATGCCCTGGCCACCGCCGGGGATGCGCCGATCGGTTGACCGGCCGATGGGTTGACCGGTGACGCCCCGGGGCTACCTGCCTGGGCTCGGTGCCCGGCAGCACACCTTGTCACTGAATTGCATGCCCTTGACAAAGTTGACGTTTTTAGTCAAGAATCCTCCCCGCCCGCCAGGGCGGCGACGGGGCAGCGCCGGAGGCGATCGAACCACCTTCGCTCCGCGCCGCCCGTTCACAGAGGAAGAGGACAGATCACCTTGCAGACCATCACCGAATCCGATCCATCGGGCGGGAGTCGGGGCCATCGTCGTGCCCTCGGGTTGGTCAAGGTCGCGGCGGTCCTCGCCGCTGCCGCCCTGATCACCGCGGCGTGCGGATCGTCCAGCCCATCGGCGACGAAGAAGAGCTCCAACAAGGACGCAGCGGCGAGCACCACGACGAGCACGACCGCACCGACGAGCACGACGACAAGCTCGACCGCGCCCACGGCCAAGGCCGCCACCGCGACCACCACGACCGTGAAGGCCGCCACCGCGACGCCCACCACCGCCAAGCCCGCGACGCCGACGAACGCCGCGGCGTCCACCCCGGGCGGCTCGCTGTCGACCGGTCTCACCTCCACCCCATCGGCGTCACTGACCGGGATCGGATCGAGCTCGATCGTGCCCTTCTACGGCAAGGCCCTCTACGAGTACCACGCCGCCAATGCCGGCGTCACCGTCAACTACTCGGGGACCGGGAGCGGTCCCGGTGTGACCGCCATTGAGCAGAACACGGCCAGCTTCGGCCAGAGCGAGACCCCGATGACGGCCGCACAGCTGGCCGCCTCCAAGGGCCCGGTCCTCCAGGTACCGGTGGATCTCGGGGGCGTCTCGCTCTCGTATCACGTCAGCGGCGTCGCGGGGGGCCTCAAGCTGAACGGACCCGTGCTGGCCCAGATCTACCTGCGTCAGATCACCACCTGGAACGACCCGGCCATCGCGGCCCTCAACCCGGGGGTGAACCTGCCCAACGAGAACATCATCCCGGTGTTCCGGACCGATACGTCGGGCCCCGGCTACGACCTCGACCAGTACCTGATCGACACCAGCACGGCGTGGACCTCCGCCATCGGCACCAGCTCCCCGTCCACCACCTGGCCCACCGCCGGGAGGGCGAGCGGCGACACCGGTGAGGACCTCAACGCCGGGGTGGCCACCTACATTCAAGAGACCGAGGGGGCTATCGGCTACGTGGAGTACTCCTACGCCCTGCAAGCGAACTTCACCAACGCAGCGGTCGCGAACGCGGCCGGCTCGTACGTCACGCCGTCGGTGGGCACCATCGCCAACGCGGGGGCCCAGGCCACTGCCCTGAGCGCCACCAACTTCAACATCATCAACGCGGCCGGGGCCCAGACCTATCCCCTGGCCAACTTCAGCTGGGCCCTCGTCTACCAGAAGCAGGCGAATACCAACACCGGGATCGTGTTGGGCAAGCTCTTCCAGTGGATCATCACGACGGCGCAGGGGTACTCGTCGGGTCTGGGGTACGCGCCACTGCCCGCCAGCGCCGTGGCCGTCGCCCACCAGACGCTTCTCGGACTGCAGACCTCGAGCGGATCGCCGATCTTCACCAATTGAGCCGATCTTCACCAATTAGTCGCGGCCCGGGAATGGTCCATAGGGTGTCAGGATCGTGACCAGCGGGCCGAACGCCGAACTTGAGGCCGGGACGCGGCCGGCGGGGTCCTCCCCGTTCGAACGCCGCGGGCATGTCGCCGCGCTGATCGCCCACCGTCATCGCCGCCCGGGCGGTCGGGTCTACGCGGCTCTGCGCTGGGGGGGCGTCCTGATCTTCGTGGCCGTGGTGGTCTCGCTGGTGGTGAGCCTGGTGTGGCAGGCCGCCCCGGCCTTCCGCCATTCGGGTTTCAGCTTCATCTTCAGCGGGACATGGGATCTCGACACCGAGAAATTCGGGGCGGGCGTCTTCATCGTCGACACGCTGCTCACCACCGGGCTGGGCCTTCTCGTGGCCGTCCCGGTGGGCATCGCCACCGCCGCCGCCCTCTCGGAGTTCCTGCCGCGGCGTCTGGCCGGGCCCCTGTCGACCGCCATCGACCTCCTCGCCGCCGTGCCCAGCATTGTGGTCGGGCTCTGGGCGCTGCTCATCCTCGTCCCCGTCTTCGAACGCGACGTGGAGCCCTTCCTGCAGAAGATCCCGGTGGTAAAGCACCTCTTCAGCGGCGGTGATCTCGGGACGGGCATCCTCTTGGCCTCGGTGGTGCTGGCTGTCATGATGCTGCCGACCATGGTGGCCCTGACCCGCGTTGCCCTGCGGGGGGTGTCGGTCGCCGACCGGGAAGCGGCGCTCGCCCTTGGCGGCACGCAGTGGCAGGTGGTACGCCGGGCGGTCATCCCGGGGGCCCGATCCGGGATCGAAGCGGCGATCACCCTGGCCATGGGCCGGGCGCTCGGCGAGGCCATCGCCGTCTCCCTGGTGATCGGCGGTGGGGTGAGCCTCCCCCACTCGCTGCTGGACAATGGCACCACACTGGGCTCGGCGGTCGTCAACTTCTTCTCCGAATCCTCGGGGATACAGCGGAGCGCGGTCATCGGGCTGGTGGTCGTCCTCCTCGCCTTCACCGCCGTCGTCAACATCGGGGGGCAGCTGCTGCTCCGGCCGCGCCGGTCCCGAGGGTACGAGCGGGCCGAGCCCGAGGAGATCGCCCCCGCCGCCGAAGGAGCACCGGCGTGACACTCACCTCGGAGCCGCCCACCCTCGACCCGCCGGACCTCTTGTCCCCTGCGTCCGTCGAGCGCCGGCGCGAGGTGGTGCGGGAAGCCTCCCGTTCGTCCCTGCGCCGGCGCCGGTTGCTCGGCAACGCCACCCGGGTCGCCTGCTACGTGGCCCTGTGCATCGCGCTCGTCCCCCTGGCGGCCCTGGTCGGCTACACCGTCGACCGGGGAGTCAAGGGCCTTTCCTGGGGCTTCTTCACCGAGGTCCCCACCCCGTACGGGGTCCCCGGGGGCGGCATCGCCAACGCCATCGTGGGCACACTGATCATCGTCGGGCTGGCGGCCGTCATGGCCATCCCTGTGGGCCTGGCGGTGGCGCTCTTCCTGGTCGAGAGGCGGGGACGGGTTGCGGCCACCATCCGGTTCGTCTCCGACGTGATGTCCGGCATCCCCTCCATCGCCATCGGTATTTACGCCTATGCCCTCATTGTCGTGCCCCTCGGGACGTCGGGCTACGCGGGCATCACGGGAAGCTTCGCCCTGGCCGTCCTGATGGTGCCCATCATCGTGCGCGCCGACGAGGTGGCGATGCGCGCCGTGCCCGACGACCTGTGGGACGCCGCGCTGGCCCTGGGCGCACCGCGCTCCCGCGTCGCCCGATCGGTGGTGCTGCGCAACGCCCTGCCCGGCATCGTGACGGGCAACCTGTTGGGGGTGGCCCGAGCGGTCGGGGAGACGGCCCCCCTCCTCTTTACGATCTTTGGGAGCCAGCTTCTCGAGACCAACCCGTTCAAGCCCATGCAGGCCATGCCGCTCACCATCTACACCGACGGCACCCAGGCCGATACACACCTGCAGTCGATCGCCTGGGCCACCGCACTCGTCCTCCTGGTCTTCGTCCTCGTCTTGAGCATCGTCGCCCGGACCATCGCCTCCTACGCCACCCGCCATGCTCGATAGTCCGCTCACGAGGACCACCGGTGCCGACCGGGAGGAGATCGCCCGTTCCGACGGAGGGGAGATCGCCGTCACCCTGGAGCACGTCAGCGTCACCTACGGGAGGAAGGAGAACGCCAAACAGGTCGCCGTGCGGGACGTGAACCTCGAGCTCCCCAGAAACCAGGTCACCGCCCTGCTCGGCCCCTCCGGATGCGGCAAGACCACCATCCTGCGGTCGATCAACCGCATGCACGACCACACGACCGGGCAGGTGAGCGGGGTGATCCGGGTCGGCGGCCTCGACATCTATGCCCGCGACACCCAGCCCGAGCTGGTCCGCACCCGGGTGGGCATGGTGTTCCAACGGCCCAACCTGTTCCCGACCTTGAACATCTTCGACAACGTGGTCGCCGGCCTCCGGCTGAACCACGTGAAGAAACGGGCATTCCTGCTCGAAGCGGCCGAGGCCGCACTGCGCCAGGCGGCCCTGTGGGACTCGGTCAAGGACCGGCTCGGGCTGCCGGCGGTACGGCTCTCCGGCGGCCAGCAACAACGCCTCTGTATCGCCCGCGCCCTGGCGGTCGAGCCCGAGGTGCTGCTGCTGGACGAGCCGTGCTCGGCCCTCGACCCCCTGTCGTCGGCCCACATTGAGGAGCTGATCGTCCAGCTGTCCTCCCACCTCACCATCGCGTTGGTGACCCACAATCTCTTCCAGGCGACGAGGATCTCGGACCGCACCGCGGTGTTCCTGCTCGACGACGAGAACGTCGGGACGTTGGTGGAGACCGGGCCCACCACCGAGATCTTCGCCCGCCCGAAGGACCCCCGAACGGAGGCTTACGTCAGCGGCCACATCGGTTGACGCTGGGTGACCGGCACCCCACCACCGGACTGATCGTGCCGTGGCCCGGCACGTCGCGCCCCCGGCACGATTCGAACGCGCAACCTGATGGGTAGAAACCGTCAAGGATCAACCGGTGTGCCGACCTGGACTTATGCACGTCGCCGGGGAACGCTGTGGGCACAACTATCAGGTCAAATCCACCCTCAGTTTTAGCCCTCAGAATCTTTTCCCAGCCCTTTTTAACCCCCATGGCGGGCCTTTGCGGCCCTCCTGGGGCCTTCAGAGCGGTCCTTGTGGCCAGCAGAGGTACAACCTGTAAGGGCCCATACATCGGCGCTCACCTCGGCGTTTGTGCGCGCTACCGCTCGGCCCTACGGTGGCAGCACCCTTTACTGGGTTATACGCCACCCACATTGAAATACTAGTCCACTAGTGTCAGCGAGGTCAAGTTCAAATGCAGACACCGGAGCAACGCAGCTTGCAAGCGCGCATGGCCGCTCACGCCTTGCACTCAAAGTCCGATGCCAGGGAGATCACCGCCCCTGCGAGACGGAAGTTCCTTGACCGCTTCGAAGCCGAAGTCGACCCGAACAGCGAACTGGAGCCCGCCGAGCGCGAGCGTCGCGCCAAGCACGCTCGGTCGGCCTACATGCTAGGGCTCAGCTTGAAGTCCGTTGCGGCGCGCCGCACCAAGGCTGCGCGGAAGGCTGCCGATGGCTAAGCGTCCCACGAGTGAGAACGAGGTGTGGATCGAACGCCTGCAGGCCCATCTTGCGATCCAGCTGGAGAGATACGAGAACACCGGCTACGAAACGGCTCGCCTGCGAGCGGCGCTGATCGCGCTGTTCGTCAATCACCTCAAGCAGGGCGGCTTCGAAACGTTCGCGCTGCCCAGCTCAGGGAGATTCTTGTTCTACGAGTGCGAAGGACTTCAAGTCGTTAGCAAGGAGAAGAAGGGAGCGCGCCGAGCGGACCAGAACTTGGGCGAGGCGCTGACATGGCTACGCGAAGAGGAGATCATCCCGTGGACTTGGGTGGTTGACGAGACACGGAACATCACCGCCCCGTTCGTCGGGCCCACAGTGAAGGACTGGACGATGCAAGCCGTCCCCCAGGCGCGGCTTGACCCTTGGGGCGGACGCCCACCGTTGCTTCTCTGCGAGAGCCGCTCGCTCAGCGGGATTCTCCGTGGGATCGCCCACAACTACGCGGTGCCGTTAGCATCCACCAATGGCATGTGCCAGGGGTTTCTGCGCACCGACGTCGCCCCCATCCTGCGTCCGCGACAGGTCGTTTTATACCTGGGTGACCTGGACCTGTCCGGAGGCCAGATCGAGCAGAACAGCCGGAAAATCCTGGAGGACATCCTGGTCAAGCTGGCGTGGGAGCGGCTGGCCATCACGCAAGAGCAGGTCGACCAGTACGAACTGGAGCCGATTCAGAAGTGGGACGAACGCCTCCATGAGTATCACCCGGCAGTCGAAACTGAGGCCATCGGGCAAAGCCTGATCGTCGCGTTGGTGATCGACCGGCTCAACGTACTGCTACCCGAACCGCTGAAGGCCGTGCTTGCACGGCAAGCCGCCCAGATCCAGGCGATGGATACCCGTATCCGCCGGATGAGGATGTGATCGCCATGACCAACGTCACAAACGTTGGCGGCATAGCAGTACACGAACCAGGGGACTTTTGGACCACCTACTTCGACGCGGACACCGGTGCGCGACTCATCCCGCAGGGGGACCGGTGGCTCCTCGTGCGTTGGAAATGATGGCTGGAGCGGACCACGCACGATGAGAGAGGAGACCGTCGTACAGCTTGCCCACGAGTTGCTGGCGGAGCACGGACCACCGGGATGGGCATTCAAATTCGACAACGCTCCAAGCCGGTTGGGGCACTGCGATCACGGCACGAGAACGATCAGCGTGAGTCGTCGTCACGCCCGGAACCACCGACCCGAAGATGTGGAGGACACGCTGAAGCACGAGCTTGCGCATGCACTCGCTCCGCTTCCCGTAAGTCATGGGAAGGAGTGGCGAGCGATATGCCGTCGAATCGGTGCAAACCCGAAGGCAGGAGGATCACCTGTGACTGAGTTAGTGGACCTTGGGAAGGTGGACAAGTGGGTGGCGAAGTTCGGCGCCCGGCGAGATCGCTTCCGCGAAGACATCTTCGAATGGGGCAAGCTGCTGAACGCGGGCCGCGTCGTGCTGAACGATGGAGAGTGGTTGACGACATTGACGAAGGCCAAGCTCGACCACCGCCATTCACAGAAGTGCATGCGGATAGCGCGAAATGAGTGGCTCGTGCGCTACGTGGCGCATCTTCCCGTCTGTGTCAGCGCCCTGGAGGTTCTGGCCGGGCTGTCGGAGGAGAACCAAGACAAGCTGCTAGAGAACGGGGATATCCACCCGGCTGCGACCGTAGCGGAGTTGAGGGAAGCGGTGGCTGCCTTAACGAAACCCAAAACCGAGCCCGAGATCAAACCGGTGGCCGTTGCAGCCCTGCGTCAAGAGGTCGACCAGACGCGCACGCCCGCCGCTGAGGACAATCGTGTGATCGGCGCCGAGGCTGAGAACCGTGAATATTGGGAGCATTATAAGGAGAACCACGTCCGGCTCCCCAACAGACACACGCTGTATTCCGATCTTCTCATCGGCGACGAAGTTCTGCGGTCCGAGCTGACGCCGAGGCACTTCGACAATGCCATCAAGTACCTACGGAAGGAGCGGGTCCGCGTCGATGCCGAGATAGATGAGCGGATGGCGGAGCTGGAACGGCAACGGAACCGGCTGACTGCCAGTCCGCTTGATGTCTGAGCGCATGGAGCCCGAGCGGACACCCGGCCTGGCGGCCATCCAGGACACCTGCAGCGTCAGTGGGTGCGGCGACCCCGCTGTCGCTGTGACCGCGGCCACGCGCCACGAGGATGAAGAGGTCTTGTGGTTGTGGTTCTGTGACTACCATGCCACGGACGTGGTGACCGCGGTACCCGGCGCTATACCGCAACCGATCCGGCGCACTTGCGGCGTGGGTCGGGAAGTGACCTGCGGAGCCACGGCGTCCCACGTCGCCATCGTCGCCCACCTGGACGACCGAGGTCATTCCCACCTGGGGTGGGTAGCATCTGTTTCCGGCATGAGCGGGCATGGCGACAAGGCGAGGCGAGTCTGTTCAACTGAGAGGGTTTATGGTGGACTCGACAATTTCAAACTATTGAATTCCGACCAAATGGCGACCGTGGACGACTGCGACTTCGCCTACGTGAGCGCCTTCACCGGGTTCTTGTACAAAGGCACCGCTGTGACGTACGACCGGGACGGGCAGCCGCGGGAATTGGGCTCGATCCTCCTTGGCCTCGGGCCGGATTCGTGATGGAGGAAGAAACGACCCAAGACGAGTTCACAGTCAAGTTCGCAGCCGTGTGCGATGAGTGCAGAGGACCGTTGATGGAGTCCTCGACGGAGTCCCGGTCGAAGAGGATGAGCAGTTCTTCCTCACGTCCGATGAAGGCCGAGCGGCGGCGAAGCGGATCTTTCAGATTCTTAAGGTTTCCCGAATAGTAACCGAGTACGACTTGCAGAAACGCGTTTTTTGCTGAGGCGATCTCGCCCGGACACGGTCAGCGCAATGCCGACAGCTCCATCCAGCGAACATTGCCGCTAGACATCCAACGCGGTTGGGCATATCATCGCGACGCCTGACGAAGGGGACCGAAGCACGCGAGAGCGTGGGAGAGGAACTTCGTCACCCATGGGTAAGTCAAACGAGTGCGGTGTGGAGCCTTCGGGCGACCGGTGCCAGCCAAGAGCGCCAGAAAGCGACTCGCTTGATGGACAGTCGGCGAGCACGGTTACGCAAGCTAACGCGGTAGCTCTGCTCGACCGCCTGCGTGAGGGCCTGGAGCGGCTCGGCACACCAGGAGAGATACCCGCGTTTATCCGGAGAGCGCGGGGCCTCGCTGAGCTTTTAAAAACTGTCGATGCTGGACGCGAGATGGAGTTCCGCAGCGCTGTCCTCGTGCTAGAGGCCAAGTGCAGAGCGGGCGTTTTGCTGGCGAAGATGCAGAAGAACGCAGGTGGGCGACCCCGTAAAACCCATGACGCCGCGGAAGTGGTTTCGCCGCCCACGCTCGCAGAGCAAGAAATCGGCGCCAAGCAGAGCAGCAAATGGCAACGGCTTGCCACCGTGCCCGAAGCGGCATTCTGGACGTACTGCGAGGAGCGCGAGGCGCTCGGAGAACTCCCGACCGAGGCCGGGTTACTGAGGGTAGCCGACCGTCTCCAGACCAAGGTGGAGGAACACAGCGTTACGGGCGCAGGAGACTGTCGACCGAATGAGCCGAGCGGCGAAGTGGTGATGACAAGCCCGCAGCGAGGTCATTATGCGCCGGTCAATCCGGTTTGCCGGGGAACAGCGACAGCGTGCCCCGGTGTCCCAGACCACCGTGTGATAAGCGTAGTGATTGGGACCAACGCCGATTTGATCGCGGCGGTGTCGGCCCTCTGGATCGTTGACGGCGACGTCGTACTCGATCCCACATGGGGCCAGGGGGCGTTCTGGCGCCTTGGCAGCCCCGATGGGCTAATCGCCCACGACCTCAAGACGGACGGGATCGACTTCCGCAAACTGCCTGAGGCTGACGCGTCAGTCGACGTAGTCGTGTTCGATCCCCCCTACCGCCCTTCCCACGGCAGCAAGGCAGAGGATGGATTCTCCGACGCCTACGGACTGACCATCGAGATCGACACCATCAACGATGTGCTCTCGCTCTATGAAGACGGCATACGAGAGGCGTATCGCGTTTTGCGCTCAGGCGGGCGCGTGATGGTTAAAACCCAGGATATGAGCTATAGCAACCGGCTGCACATGGTCACGCTTGACGTGATGCGGATCATGATTGAGGCCGGGTTCGACATAGCCGACCAGTTCATTCTTGTGGGGAACGCGGGGCCAGCCCGGACCGAACAGCGGCAGGAGCGTGCCGCCCGTTCTCACAGCATCTTGTGGATTGGGGTGATCCCCGAATGAGAGGAAGAGAAGGGAAGGACAATGACGAACGACAGTTTTGGCCCCGAGGACACCACAGTACGCGGGCGGGACATGGGCATTTGGGTATTCTACGAAGGGCAGAACCCCGAGCGCTTTGCGGCGGAGATGCTGGAGACATTCGGCATTGACGTCCACCACAATCCCGACAAGGAACGGCACTACGACTGGGGTGTGCCCATCGTGATGGACGATGGCACTGAATTCCGGGGGTACAACTTCTTCATCCCCGCGGGGGTGTTCCAGGCCATCTATTTGTCCGATCGCTGGGCGCTCTATTTGTCCGATCGCTGGCCGCGCTGGACATGACCGCAAAACTGGTGTGTGCCTGGTGTGGCGTCCAGAGACCGAAAGGAAGAGGTCGGGTCATGACTGCGGGCCACTACATGGACGGGCTCGGTGTGCACGAGCCAGGAGATTTCTGGACTTCCTACTTCTCCGAGGATGTCAGCGCAAAGCTCATCCCCGAAGGGGGTCGGTGGCTTCTGGTGCTCGACCCGCAGCGATCCCACCTCGCACTGTTCCGCATCAACGCTCCCCTGGCCGGTGCCGTCCTACCGGCGTACGAGATGATGGATGACGCGGATCGTGAGCGGTGAGCGCCGACTGCAAGGAGCCCGCTGGCGAAGGTGTTTTCCTCGCTCCGTCTGGCAAACCTCTCTTCCGTCTTGACCAAAAGGCAATCGAAGAGGACCCGGTGAAGTACATGGCGACGTTGCTCGACCGTGCCGCCGACTGGCTGGAGGACGCCGTGGCACTTGAAAGGGTGCGCGAGTTCAAGGCCATCGCACTCGGCCTCCAGACGGTGGTACAAGAGATGGATGTGGCGGAGGCCGCACAGCTGAGCGCCACGGAGATCGTCAGAAGGTGCGAGCGCAGGATCGGTCAGTTGGTCAAGAAAGGCCAGGAGAGCGGCGATATACGCGGTCCCGGCAAACCCTCCACCGCGGTGCAGGTTTCACCAGACGATTTTTTCTCAGGCGCCAGGGTGAAGACCGAGACCTACGCTCTCGCTGACATCCCATCGGACCAGTTCGACGAGATCCTCAAGGAGGCCAGGTTCGACGGGAATCTCAGCCGCCGCAACGTTGTGCGCCTCATCAGAAATCTCGACACGCCGACCGAACCAGTCCGATGGAGCACGTGCCCCAGGAACATTCAAGAGGCGGTGGCGGACTTCCTCCATCGCGACGGCTACCTCAACTTCACCTACAACACCGAAGATGAACTCGATCACGGATGGAAGGGCCGTGCGTTCGTCGACCCCCCGAGGATTGAACCTCATGTTCTAGGACGATGGATCCTCAAGGCCCTCAGCGAACTGCGTGATGGTCACGTCAATGAAGTCCTTTTCTGGCTCCCCGCACCGCAGGCGAGCGATTGGTTCGTCGGTGTGACCTTGGAACCCTGTTTCATCGTGTTCCCGATCGGAAAGCAGGGCGGCGCTGCCGTCATCATTGCGTACTGGGGTGAGCGCCGCGACGACTTTGAGAACACGTTCGGGTACTTGGGACCGCTTGGACTATTCGACCCGTTCGAATGACTCGCCATTCTGGGGGAGACCAGACCACACGACGAACGACGTTTCGTAACGTGAAGGTCGTTACGAAAAAGTGTCGACGCAGCCGCTGCCCCAACCGGTTCGTGATAGCGACCAGGGGGCGTCGACGGAAGTACTGCTCTACTGCATGTCGGATGGCAGCATATCGGGCACGTCAGCGTGTTCGTGTGGAGCACCGATCAGGCAACGACGAGTGGGGCACTCCCAGGGACCTCTTCGACCACCTCGATGAGCGGTATGGACCGTTCACTGTCGACGCAGCAGCATCGGACGCCAATCACCTCTGCGCGCGGTTCTGGACGCGAGCGGACGACGGCCTGGCACAAGGCTGGTCGGGCGAGATCGTCTGGTGCAACCCTCCCTATAGTCAGGCTCGCAAGTGGATCGAGAAGGCGTGGCAAGAACGTGAGCACACGGTAATCGTGATGTTGCTTCGCCTCAGCCCCGGCACGAATGCGTGGCAACAGTGGATAATTCCAGAGGAATACGACGTGCATTACGAAGTCTTGCCTGGGCGGCTGAAGTTCAGCGGACACAAGAATGCAGCGCCCTTCGAATCTGCGGTCGTGGTGTTCGGTGCGGCGGTCAAGGGGAATCAGAGGTAGGACTTGCCAAATACCGCAAATCTCCCAGCGTTGTAACGTCTTAAGTCCATTTGCTGCGGGTCGGATGCCGGTGTACGGTCGCCCCGCGCCTCAACGCAACACGAGAAGAGGATAACGGTGATGGATGACGGCGACGACAACCCGAACGCCGCTCTCCGCGAGGCCCAGCAGGACGCGAAGGATATAGAGCTGATTCGTGAGGACCTTTTGTATGGCTACCCCCCGGATGCAGCTAATCGCGCTCTCAGTGCGGGTCTCACGAACGAGGTTCCCCGCCACTTATACGACCTTTGGAAGGGTGGGCGCATCAACAGGGATCGACTGCGCGACGCGATTCCTGATGTTTGGATACTCAACGAGTCACCATGTCGAAGCATTGGACAGTGGAAGTGGGCCGCTATGTTCAAGTCCGCCGGTTTCCTCTCTCAGACGACGGAAAGTCACATCCATAGTTTTGTCGACGGCTCGGTCACTCCTGTCGAGTCTCTTTACGCGAACACGTTCCACACAGAGGCGCCGCCCGGCTCACTGACCGTGTTCCGCGGCGACTCCTTGGAATCTCGTGGGCGCGGGATGTCTTGGACCTCATATCGCGAGTGTGCGGCGAGTTTCGCCGAGGATGGTCGCGCAAGTGTTGGAATACGGGCGGGCATCTTCCGAGCGGTCATCCCAAGCCGGGCGGTGCTTGCCATTTTCGGCGATTCCCGCGAGCAGGAGATCGTAGTAAATCCGCACATGCTACGTGGCCGCATTGAACGAGTGGAGACCGTTGAACCTGACTGGGATGAGATTGAGCGTCAGCGGCGCGACTTCGCCCGTGTCTTCCACCTTGAGGAGGGGTGACATCTTGGTTCGCTCGCACTGCCCGGTGGGGACTCCTTCTGATCTGCGGAGAGCGTGGGTTAGACGACGGCCAGATCGCTAAAACGCAGCTGGCACGCTCAGCGCCAGCGAGGCGCGGACGATAGGGCGAAAATAAGGCATGCTCACCTATCTACTAGACACCGGATGCCTAATCGCGGCGCAGACACCTGGGGAGCGATACCACTCCGCCGCAGCACAGCTCGTCGATGCAGGTGAAGCGGGACGCGTGAATCTGATCACCGCGACAAGCGTTGAATACGATCTTGAAGCTGCAGGCATCGAGCGGGCTCAAGATCGACGCGAATGGCTGTCTGATCGCTCCTTCATACGACGGGTGCCTGGGCCGGTCCTCTTTGACATTTCGCGCCTCGATTGGGGCGACGTTATTGTGTCGGACGAGGATGCCGAGCTAATCACCAAGCTCGGGAGGGTCGTCGGGACGCCTGCACCGAGCGGAACTCCTGGCGATGACTGGCGACGGGATCAGATCGACTTTCATCATGCTGCGGCGGCGGTTCTGGCAAAGGCCGACGCCCTCGTCTCAACGGATCTTCACGACCTCATAAGAAAACGTGACGCGATTTGGAGTGCGTGCGGACTGTGCGTATTGGACCCCGAGATGGCGCTGGCTCAACTCGACGGCCTGAGTTAAAGGTCGCCGTTCTATTCTCGCTGCCACGCGATTGCATCGACATCTGGTGTACGACATCGGCTGGCCTTCTGGGGATGTACGGAACTATGCCGGACTAGACGTCCGGTCCCCGAAACCTACCAACTCGCGTGCCTGTTTCCTTCCGGAATACTGCAAACCGGTGAATTGAGTGCTAGAAGTGCCGAAAAGGGAGATGGCCATGGCAGCAACACCCGAAGCTCATGCCCGCATAGAGAGGATGATGCTCCACATTCAGCAGGTGGATGCTGGCCTGATCCCCGCCGATTCACCACCGGACTTTGTGCGGCCAGAGGGCGACCGTGCCCACGATGAGCGAGGACTGCCGTGGTGGTTCGGGCCTGACTACCACCCGACACCCCAAGCCCTCGCGGAGTTCTCCAAGCCAGTTGGCGCTCCTAAGGAGGACGAGCAATGGGACCTCGGGCTCTGATGTGAGGATTCCCGACGGCGACGCGATTACCCCTTGGGGGAAGGCCAAGCACGAACTTTACGACGAAGGCGTGGCGAGGTTCGAAGCGGCGAAGGCAGCGGGACTGCATCCAGATCCGTTTCCCTGGCTCGCAGAAGGACGGGAGTCGAGCGAGATGGCACTCAGGAGGACCGAATGAAGGCAAGACTCCTCGGTCGTTTCCGCTCGCGGACTCCACGTGAATCCGAGCAGGCCCGTGAGCGCGCTCGGATTCGAATTAACGCGCTGGAAAAGGAGTTAGGCATCCCGGCGACGGTATGGGATGTACCCGCGCCAATGATGGTCAGCGATACTGGCACTACGGAGGCCCTTCCTCCGCAGGAAGAACCCTCCAGTGCTCCGGCTGGTACCGGGTCACAGGGCACCTCTAGCAACGTCCCGGTGAAGACCCCAAAGATCCGCGAAGACGTAGCGCGGAACGTCTGGGTCACCGAATTGACGGATGCTCAGCTCGACAAACTGCGCGGGCGCTACGAAACGAAGGGCGAGATCGGCAATCTCACCATCGTCCGCACGGAGATTGCTCGGCGCTCCATCGTAGACAAGACGACCGTAGAGGTCGGCGACGACATACCCAAGTGGGTAAAGGTTGCCGATTTGACGGATCTGCAGCTCGACCGGCTCCGCGCCCATTACGAAACCAAAGGTGAGACCGACAAGCACACCATCGTCTGCACAGAAATGATTCGGCGCGTTGCCACCCAAAAGGCGAAGGGCACCAAAGCTGGGACCGAGGAAGAACGGCGGGGCACCGGCAGCACCCCTCCGTCCTCCTCCGCCGTGAAGATGAAAATCGATGAAGCGGTCGCACAAGCCAAGGCGGAGGGCTTTGACTACGAGAAGCGGGTCGCCCGCGACTGCAGGGAGTCCTCGCGTCGGAGCCCTTTGGAACTGAGGATGACGAAGAAGTTCCTGGACGGGATAACCCAAACTTCGCTCGCCAAGGGCGACTTCGACGCGGCGGTCGTGTTCAGTGCTCGTGCAGAGGGCATCCAGCGGGCGTTGGAGGAAAAGACAGCATCACGACGCCGAGCGACAGCATGAGCGACGATGAGAGCACTTTCCCGAGCATCGAAGAGGTCTACGGTAGATCCGTCGAGGTGCTCATCGCCGAGGGACGAACCCGCTGGGCGGCTCAGAAGGCAGCAGCGGACCCGATGAAGGAGGGATGGGAGCTGTGCGCATTCAAGCCCGGTCGCGAGGTCGCAGCGATCCTTCGTCGGTTCGCTGACTGCTCGCGACTACCTACGCCTCGCTAGCCCCAGGAGGCCCCAGAGGCCCTCTGTCGGCCCCGGAGTAGTCATCGAACGCCACACCGCCAGCAGCCAACGCGTCCACCACTAAGGCGACCTGGGTGCCGAACTGCTCGGCTTCGACGCAGGTGCACCGGTCACCGTGGTCGCTATGGTGCCATCGGGCGAGGGCGAAGATGCCAACCCGGATGGCGTCGTCGCGGGTCATGAGATCACCGTACTAGGTGCCACCGATGGTTCCGACGGATCGACATAGCCTGGCCGGGTGAAGGTCGTCCCATACCTACTGCTCGCCTTGCTCACCCTGGGCATCGGCCTCGGTGCCTTCCTGGGGGTGACCGAGTCGCCGGTGACGCATCCGAAGGTAGTGCTGGAACTGGTTGGACCATGCCCTCCGCCTCCCGATGAAACGAACGCACCTTGTCTGCAATGGGATTCCCGAGAGCATCAGTGGCGACTGGTGCAAAACCGACACCCATCTCGTGCGAATCGCTAGTCCGGAAGGACGTCGCCATTCCGTAGTGGCGTGAAAACGCTTGTCAACGTCCCCCAGACCCCCAGGATGACCCATGTGCCCCGCAATGGCGACCCCTGGCGCTTCCTCCTCCTTCGTTCCAGACGTTGCCCTCCCGACGTTGGAATCCGGGTGACCGGTAGCCTTGGTCCGTGCTCCAGCACTTCTCTCGACGGGCCAGGCGCATCATCGTTCTGGCCGATGAGGAAGCGCGGCGCTTCAATCACCACGCCATCGGTTCCGAGCATTTCTTGCTGGGTCTACTCCGGCAGGGTACCGGGGTAGCCGTCGGTGCGCTTGAGCGATTCGGGGTCTCTCTGGATGCGGTGGATAACGAAATCCAAAAGCGCGTCGTCCCAGGGAAGGCCGTCTTTGACAAGTCCCTGCAGTTCACTCCCGAGGCCAAAAAGGTGCTCGATCTCTCATCGCGTGAGGCGCTTCATCTCAATCACGGCTATATCGGCACCGAGCATCTGCTGCTCGGCATCATTCGCGTGGGAGATGGAGTAGCGGTAGAGGTGCTGGTCAGCCTAGGCGTTGACCTTGAGCAACTCCGTAACGACGTCATCGACCACATCACAGAGTCGAGCGAATGGAGTGATCTGAAGCCGGACAACGCAGAAGCGGCGCGCTCTGGCGGCAGCTCCTCCGCCCCGTACCTCTCCATTGGCTCGACCTTCGATGATGTGGTCCTGGAGGGTTTGATGGAATTCCATGCGATGCGTTCAAAACGGGTCTATCGACTGGGCTCGTCCGCATGGATGCAGGACCGCGTGCCCTTCATGATTCACCTTGGGAAGCCAGGCGCGAAGACGACCCTCTGCGGTTGGCCCCGACGTTGGCTTGAGATCACTGACACCGACGTCGTAGCGCAAACGGACAGGTACTTCGGTGGACGACCTCCCTTGTGTGCGGCCTGCCGAAGCATCGCAAACGGGGGCGAGGGGGGCCATTTCGGTCCGCTTATCGCCCGCGGCCGGATGGGCTGGTTCCGTCCACGTCCTCTCAAACCATAAGCGCATCCGAGACTGGCGACAAGGGGTCGGCCACCTCGATAGCATGCAGCGTGGTCTTTGAGCGAGACGACGAAGATCCTCCCGACACGTTGGAGCTATCAAACGGGTTCCGCATCGTCGTGTACTCGTGGGATAAGGAGCCGGTCGTGCTGCTGAGCGTGACCGACGAGAAGGGAGCGGGGTTCGGCGTGGAGATGACGGCTACCGAGGCGCAAGAGGTCGCGAAGATATTGCAGAGAGCTGCCGGGCTGGAGCCCCAAGCGCCGCCACCTGCGGAGCCTTAGGCACCTCTCTAGGAGGTTCTTCGGGTAGTCCGAAGGCACCGAAATGCCAGCGACCCCGCGTTATGGCCTACCCACGTCGTCACAGGACCACTACTGAAGTGGCACGTGAACCACCATCTCCCCGTGGTGGATGGAGAGAAGTGAGGCTGCTTGAGGTAGGGCTGGACGGAATGTGCTGGTCCATTTGGCCGTGACGCCTGAAGATGAACCACCTCCGCCTACCTGCTCATACTCGGTGCCGAGATCATCGGCAATAGTCAGCCCGAGGACAAACATACGGCGTCGCCATTCCTCTCCACTTTCATCTCGCGCTGCCAGACTTTCGAAGGACTTGGCTCGCACCTTATCTTGAACTTCCGCTTCGTTATCGGCTGGCAGAGTTAATGCGGAATCTGGATGAAAAGTGAACTCCCAATTGACGGCCACCTTGTTCTCGTAGCGATCGACAGCGAGGACTCGCATCTGGCCACCGGAAGAGTGGATCTGGTCAACCTGTGAGACGGGAATGACTTCAAGTGGCGTCTCTTGGGGGACGCGGGCCGTCTATCGACCCCAAGAGTTGGCCCGAGCTGTCGTACGCCTCAACCGTCCACGGCTCATCGCGTTCGGTACCGATGATCCAGGCCCCGTAGTGGCCCTTGGCCTCGCATTGTTCAGTTCCGCTCTTTTGCGCGAGAGAGACATGAGCGACCTCGGATGTATGCCAGCCCGCGACAATGTGCGCCGGATGACCCTCAGTTTGAGAAGTCGTCGAGTGCATTCCCAACCAAATACACTTGCCTTCGGGTGCGGGGATCGATCCCGGAGGACCAACTGCGCCGCGCCACCCGTTCGGTCCGCCCGTTCCATCAGCGCCGCCGAAACTGCACCATTCGCCGTCGACCCGCTCATAGCGGGTATGCCAAGACTGTGGGTAGTTGATGCCGTCGTTGAGATCCGGTGCGTAGCACAGAGATACCACCGCTGCGAACGTCGCCGATTTCCAATATGCCAACGGGAAGGTCGTGGCGGGCAGAATGACGTCGGGCAGAGGGCCAAGACCGTGCTCAAGCGCACGAGCACCATTGTTGGTCATTTCTTCAATGCTGAAGGGTAAGCGGAGGTCTCGTGTCACGAATCGACATTAGACCCACACCCGACGGGCAGTGGTGGTCTCAGTTGCAGCCCGAACCGGCTTATGGGGTCAGCCCGGCTTTGCCCGCTGAGCAGCCAACTCGGCCGCGTTCAGATCGTCCCGATGTTCACCGCCGGTTCGGGTCTGGCCCTTAGACAGGGACGGCATTCCCGACCGGGCAGACTGGTGCCCTGTGGGTGATTCAGCCACGTTCCGACTCGATGGCCATGTGGCCACCATCACCTACAACCGACCCGACGCCCTCAACGCCATCAACGCCGAGATGAGGCGCGACCTCAATGACGCCTTCTCGCGGTTTCGTGATGACGAGGACGCATGGGTGGCCATCGTCACCGGTTCGGGACGAGCCTTCTGCGTCGGCGCAGACCTGCGCGACGGCGCCGGGTCCGCGGGGGAGTTCGCAGGCACGTTCTGGGAGAAGCCGACCCTGAATTCCTTTGAGAGCGGATGGGAGATCTTCAAGCCGGTCATTGCTGCCGTCAACGGGTACTGCCTGGGGTACGGGCTCACGCTTGCCACCTGGTGCGATTTCGTCCTGGCGAGTGACCGAGCCGAGTTCGGTCTTCCGGAGGTGAGTCTCGGAGTCCCGGCAATCGTGGCATCGATACGCCTGCCGCAGCGCATCAACTGGGCCGATGCGATGGAGCTGTTGCTCACGGGGGAGCGCATCGATGCCGAGCGAGCCCACGCGATGGGTCTCGTCTGGAGGGTCGTCCCTCATGACGCTCTGCTCGACGAGGCCAATGCGCTGGCCCGACGCCTTCTCAGCGGAGCGCCTCTGGCTCAGCGAGCGATGAAGGAGATGGCGATGCGGACCCGACACATGGCGACGCTGGAGGCCATCCGCTTCGGCGAGACCATGCGGCAAGTCGCTGGGGGACCCAGGACGCGATCGAAGGTCGTCAGGCCGCAGCGGAGCACCGACCGCCGCGCTGGACCGGGCGATGAAGTACGACGGGTCGTCCACGCCGCCGGAGATGTCGATACGCCCCGTGGGCAGTCTCAATTCGGCACTGGGCCGATCACGCCATCTGGCAAACTGTCTCCGGTGCGGAATCTCAACAAATCCCAGAAGGTGGCGGTGCTGGCTGCCATTGGCTTCGTTTTTTGGGTAGTTGGCAACTATCTGCACATGGGTGTGTTCGACAGCGGTGTCATCACCTACGCACCGGTCTCAAATGGCACCAACTGGACGCTCATCTGGCACGAGGCCGTCCAGCTGGCAATCTGGCTAGTTCTGGCCGCAATGTGGCTCTGGATAGCAATCGTTGGTCTCCGAGCCGACATGAGAGACTCGGAGTAGAGCCTCAGACAGCGAGACGAACCCGCTACCGTGATTACGGTATTGAAATGGCCCGACTGACTCAACTCCAATTCGAAGCCAGACACCAAGTGCGGACTTTGGTGTGGTCGGGTGACGCCATTATTGACGTTGCTGGAGGCCAGGCATCGGTCAGTATGGATGGGTCAACAACAAGCAGAACCATCAGCTGGGCGTTCGATTTCGATCGGGCCTTGTTGGCGCCCAGCGGACTCCGGATTCTGTATGCGGTCCTTGGCACAAAGGGACTGGTCGCCACCGCACGTCATCAGGTCCGAGAACTCAACCGCAGCTACTACCATGCGGGCGCATATGAATACCCGATCGCCATCGGCTTGTTGTCCGATGGCACGGAAGTTCTCGCACATTGTCCCGATGGTTACAACCGTCTGACGATTGAAACGTTGTCCGACGGCGAAAGACTGAGTTCGGCAGGCAACCAGGCCACCGACGTCTTTCATTCCAGGCTGCAGTTCAGTCCGAGCGGTCGCTATCTTCTTTCGGCTGGTTGGGTCTGGCACCCAGTTGAGATTGTGACGGTCTACGACATGGAACGCGCCCTCGCTGACGACACGTACCTTGAGGGTCGCAGCCTCGACTCCCAACCAGAAGTCAACGGCGAGGTCGACGGCGCCTGCTGGCTCGACGCCGAGACTCTGGTGGTCAGCACCAATCCTGACGGGATCTAATGGACGAAGAGAGCGGAGGACTACTTCCGGGGCAACTGGGAGTGTGGTCAATCCGAGACGGCGATGCGATGACTCGTAACTCAGTTCAAGGCCATACCGGCACGTTACACGGACTCGGGGCACATGTGTTGTGTCTGACGACTAGCCCGTCGGATCGACCCCATGACAGCACAGGTCGTCGACGAGTGGCCACAGATTGACAGCGGCCAGCAGATAGGCAGCATCCTCCGCGGAACGAGGCCGATCCCCCCATTCGCTCTGGACATCCAACACTCTCGGTTTGCCGTTGCACACGACGGTGCCGTCGTTGTGGTGGAGCCGTACAAGTGACAGTGGCGTTGGTCACCCTTCCCTCTCGGTGCGGCACATCCCGGTCCGTGGGGCTACCCGGCGAAGCTCGTCTTCCGTGATTCGACCGAACCCCGCCACGAGGTCAACTGCGCCTCATCCCACAGTTGGGCAAGTTCAGAGTTGGCCGCGACAACCCGGTCGAGGGCACTGACGGCGAGGTCCACCAACGCTAGGTCGGCTATCGGAGTCGTACGGGCGACCCAGTCGAGTGCGCTTTCGTTGTAGGGCGACCGCTCGACATCGAGGCCACGGATTGCTGCCACTAGCTCGGCTGCGGCTACCGCCTCGACTCCTGCGTCCGAATCGAGGTAGTCGTCGGCCCCCACGCTTGCCGCTCTCACAAGTGCCGCCTGGATGTGGTGCAGACCTGAAGGCTGATCTGCATCGTCGAACTCGTAGACCCAGTCGGAGGCCGTGTCGTTATCGAATGGTCCCTCGCCCCATGCGCCCATAACGGGATCGTAGATCCTGGATACCGCCCACTCAAGAATGCCGAATACCTGGGAGGCTGGTTGCCACAAGTTCCTCAGCCCCTGAGGTGCTGATCGGCCAGGCCCAGGACCGGCAGTAAAGAATGGGTCGGTGTAGGTTGCCGTCGTGTCCTACTACCATTCGTCGAAGATCGAACACCCGATTGGACGAGTCCTAACTGGACCGGCCACACGTGGAATCGTGAGCCAATGGTGCGACAAGGAGCCAACCTTCGATGGGCGCCGTGTCTACCTGTGGGTAGGCGACGGCGACCCCCGGTCCCTGAGCACCACCTCCATCTCACCGGACCATCATGGCCCATGGGGCTGCCAACGAAGTGCCGCATGGGGACGGAGGGTGTGATTCCACCGGCCCGACTACTCAACGTTGCGAGGTAGGCCGGTCGTTCGGTGGTTCCCAACTACCGGCTAAGCGGACATGCATCCATTCAACCATTTCGAAGTGTCGGACGGGGCCGTCCGCATGTCCCGGAGTACTGGGACATCCTGCCGCTCGCCTCACTTGAGTTCCAGGAGGTAGTCCGAGATCACCTTGTCCGGGCCGTCGAGGTCCCTCGCGGTCTCCCACATCTGGATCCGTTGGATGGGATGAAATCGGACGGTCTCTGGGTCGGGTCGGAAGCTGTCGGGAGCACCGTCTGGCACTGCTGTCCGTTGCCTGACGAACAGTCGCCGGACCTCACCATCGAATATCAAATGAACCGGTGGAGGAGTAAGCGGATACCACCCACCTCGCAACTCTGATTTGAAAGCAAGGACAGTGCCTAACGGCCACCGAACCAGTGCGCTCGGCGTCAAGGTGATTCCTCCCGCATCCAGAAACAATCCTGAGATTTCGTCTGAGCGCACCCTCGCCACGATGTCGTAGTTGGGTCCCGCAACCGAGAAGGGGTTGTCGGCAAGTTCGAATCTCAGTGGGGGGTCTGCGTCCACAGCTTCGGCGCCGTCAAGCGACACCTCCAATACTGTCGTCCAGCGATCTCCTTCCCCGAGTTCAAGCCCGTCATCCCCAACAATCCAGGTCGCAAGTAGAACCCACATCCCTAGAGCTTTTCACGCACGCCGGTCGCATCTCCGGGTGCCCTACTCTTCCCGTAAGACCACACCGACGTCCCGACGAACTGGGGCACCCTGAGCAGCGATGACCGAGTCATCTCCGCTGCATTGCGCTTCCCGAATAGGCGTCAGAGCTGAGTTAGCCACCCCGATGCCGGATCGTCAATGTCGAACGTCATGCTCTCGCCGGGTTCGTCCTTGTCGGTCATCCACGGGGGCCGTTCCGTGACGACGGTCAGTTGCGGGTATTATCGGTGATCTTCTCGGGACTCGTGGCGGCGATGTAGGCCCACACGCCGCCCTGCCCGTAGTCGTAGCAAACGAGATAACGCTGTTTCATGCTGCCCTCCTACTGGCCTAGGACTGTCCCACGTCCGGCGAACGGGGGCAGGGTGGCCGATTCGACGTATCCCTTTGGCTATGGTCAAAGGGGGTGCCGGTTTGGCGTTGGATTAGGCGACACCGACGACCGCCACGGTCCATCTGCCATTCCGAATTGACGTCAAGATTGAAGGTTCCCGTGCCTTGAAAATGGCTCGTGGAACTGCCGCTGTCCCCAAAAACCGAAACGGGGAAGTCCTTGATGTTGAGCTGGGTAGAACGTTCCGAAGTTTGGGCTTCCTGAATGATGTAGACCTGAAACTGGCTTCTTTTTCCAACGTTGGAGCAGTTGTAGGTCCAGTTCAGCTTCCAACCTTTATCACCAGAGGGAACGGTGAACGGGAGCAGAGAATCGCTGCCTGAACCCGACTCACTTTGGAGGCGACGTTCGGTACTTGCGTAACGGTGGTAGCTGGGGACGCAATCCTGGTGGTCGTTGCCTTTGGCGTTTCGCCCGAACATGCCGCCATTAACAGAGCACATGTGGCGAAAATGGGCACGATTCCGATTCTGCGGTGCATCCGACCCTCTCACACAGGAGCGCTTCATGATGTTATATGGACCTGGGCGCGAGTCCTTGCGTCTCGCTAGCCAAACCGTGCCGAACTGCCACACGATCCCGGCGATATGGGGGCAGGTGCCTCTCTTGCCGGTCACCCACCCGATTGGAGTGATTTACCGCTTGAAGTCTGGATGCTCCATCAAGCCGGGATACCCATCGCCCCACCACCACACGCCATTCCCATCTTCGACCAGAAGGTCATACATACGGCCGAGGGGTTCAGAGATATCAAAGAGCGCAATATCTGCGGCAACCGCTTCTTCGGCCAACCCGCCCGGTCTGCCGCCCGTCAACGGGGGCCGGTCCAGATCGATGGCGCAGACCGAGCCGTTTTGTGGAAAGGGAATGGCGGTGATGGGCAAGGAGGACCGGCATTCCGTCTGGATCCACGTCAAGGCTTGCGTCCTCTAGCCACGCTGGTTCCAATAACCATTTATCCTGCGCAAAGTACCTACGCAGGGCTTTCACCACCCGCTGACCCCAGTCGGGTGATGACGTAACTTCCGGCCATTCGTCATAGGACCAGCCCATTAGACCATCATGGCGGACTTTTGAATGCGCTGGTCGCCTATATGCGCCGCACTCCCGGCGTAGTGGGCACCAGGGGTGCGGGAGACTAAGTTCTTGAGTGTCGCTTTGTCGCAGGCCTGCGGCGTCTCGTGAGGAGCTTTGCCAAACGGACGGCCACATGGGTCAACGCGTCATTTGGCGCTCGCGGAAGTTCGCTAATCGTCCAATCCATGAGGTCTGTGATCTTGGGAACAGGTTCTGACCTCAGTACGCCTATTTCTTGGAGAAGGTCCCTAAGCATTTGCTCTTGATCCGACACGGACAACAGTTCGATGTTCTCGGTCAAGGTGATATTCACCCAGCCGTCTCGCGCAAGCAATGCACGAGCCATCTCGACGGTCTCGGAAAGGTCGGGATCGTCGGGTCGAAGACTGGGTAGGGTGTCAACCATCCACAACGAAAGCCCGGCACCGTTGCGGTAGGTAGGGGCGGTCACGCCCATCTTCTCCAGCCGGGCGAGCAAGGCTCTCTCTTCACGATTGTTCGGTGCCACAACACAATCCTTACACGTGCTCCGGAATGTGGGACATAAGGCCACCGACCCGGCGAACTGGGGCTACCCCAACGGTCGAGTCAGATATCGCCGATACGAGCACCTCGATCTTGCTGTCAACGGGGCATCGCCACCATAGGTCCTGACCACCAATCTCCAGTACCAACACATGAGGGTGTTCGGGGCAAGCAGGCCACGCCTTCAGAAGATGCTCGACAATCACATCCTGGAGCTGGTTGAGTTGTTCGAGAAACTGTTCGAGAAGGCTCCCCAGTTCCAGCGATTTGAAGAACTGCAGGTTGATGCATCGGGACCCGTCGATCGAGACGGCGATACTCGGACTCATTTGGGTACGCAAGTAGTCGTCTTCCACAGAGTCGAAAAGAGGATTCTGCAAGTCACCCTGCTTAACCTCCACGAGGTCAACCGATACGCCTTCGAGCATGGAGACGTCAGATGCGATACGCCTTGCCAGGTCAACGATGAACTCATTCATGGATAATCGAAAGTAGCGCCAGGTGCAAAGAGCAAGGGGGCGAGTGCCGCCAAATTGATGGTATCTCACCAGATGGACGGATACGTGCAGGATCACAGTGGGGGTTGTGGGGGTTGCACCCCTGAGCAAAAATAGGTGGATGGAGCCGCTCTACGACCCGACGCTGTTACCGGATGTTACGCGAAATTCGGTCGACTTGGACTGGTCCTGGTATCGAATCGACGAACATATGGGCTTACTTGAATATCAAGGGCTCAATGCAGCTTGCTTATGGGTTCGCCTCGCTGTTTTGGCCTGATTTTGTCGAAGTCGACGGTGCTTTAAATTCTCGCTGAAATGTATACGGAGGAGGGCTTTCAGAACTGGTATTCGCACTTCAATGGTGATTTAACGGCGATCGAGAAGATGATCAACCACGTTCACTTGGAGGATCTCTTTGTGAACGCTCGCCGCGACGACGACCTTGATGGCCAGGTCTTGGACACTGTCTTATCGATACTTCAATCCTGTTGGATCGCAGCGGTCACCGCCCGGTTTCCAAATGACCATATTGTCGTCGAGACCTGGGATCCTGAGGATGGATCCACACCACAACTTTTCGTGTATCGCCAGCGATAACTGGCTCTGATGCCTAGCCCGAAAGTGCCGTACGGTGGCACCCTGAGACAGCCCCTCCTGGACAGGGTGGCGGTCGCGAAATTCCCGCTGTCTGGTCCGGCTTTGCATTCGCACGAGCGCCACGAGCATCACCGATTGCCACTATCCAACGGGCGACCATGCGGGGCACGACCGAAGTCAACCGGTTAGTGCGCGCAGGGCGACCGCTTGCGCTTCGATAACACGCTCCCGTTCTTCGGCGCGTGCCTCCGCCACCTCTGCTCGGCGTCGCAAGTCGGCGACCTCGGATCGGAGCGCTTCAAGCTCATCCATCGGCAGGGCACCTATGCCTCGTATCTCCGGTGTCTCCCCCTCGACAGCGTTCACCTGAAAGCCAGCGGCAAGGAGGTCCGCGACTGGAATGAGCCATGGGCCTGCCCCGGATCGTCCCGACTGGTGCGCTCCGGGAAACCTGGGGAGGTGACGTCGTATGGTCCGTGGATGGACGCCTGCTGCAGCAGCGGCCTGCGTGATAGTCAGCTCCCCGCCCTGAGGAGGAGAAAACGCATCGTGCTCGCTCGTCATGCGACGGCATCTCTCGTGGCGGCAAGCTCGGCGTCTCGGGCAACCGAGCGGCTGACGTGGGCGACGGTGCTTGCGTACCAGATACCGCCCTTGGCGGTAGCCACCCCTTCCGTGTTGAGGTCCAAGGCGATCGCTCGGAGTGAACGGCCTTCGCCCACCTCGTGGGCGATCCGCTCGCGGACGGCGGTTGAGAGAATCGGGACCTGGCCGATCCGCATACCCGCCTCACGCCGAACACGGTGAGCGGCTGCAGTCCTCTCGCCAATTACTTCTGACTCCCACTGGCTGATAGCAGCCATGACGTTCGCCACCATCTTTCCTGCGGGGGTCGAGGTATCCACCCCCACGTCGAGGGCCACGACCTGCCAGCCCTTGCGCTGGGCCTGACCCAGGAGGGAGGCGAAGTCCTGCACCGAACGACTGAGTCGGTCCAGTTTGAGTGTCACCAGGGCATCCGCCTCGCCACGGTCCAGCATGGCCAGAGCTTCCGTGAGTGCGGGTCGACCCGAGAGGCGTTTTCCTGAGTGGCCAGCGTCGGTAGCCACATGGACAAGTGTCCACCCTCGCTCGGCGACTGCGGCAGTCGCTCTGTCGAGCTGGTCGGTCAACCCCAAACCACTTTCAGCCTGCTGACCAGTGCTGACACGGGTATAGATGATGGCTCGGACCGCCTCCGGGGTCGTTTTCACGTGTCCAACTGTACAGGTTTGGGACCATGTCTGTCCATGACTTGTCATAGGACACGTTGGGTATGGGCGTTTGCCCGAGTCAGTATGGTTGGCGAACACCCTGTTGGCCGCTGCCGAGAATGCCAGCCATATCGACATCTGGCGCGGGTTCCTCCAACGTCCTGAGCCATTCAAGTGCCCACCGAAGGTTGTCAGCCAGGAGCTGCATTCCCACGGGGTTGGGGCTTATGAGCGGAGTCTTCCCGTCGGCGATGTTCTGAGCCTGGATCGCGATCTCCGTGAGTCGCTCCATGAGCACTGGCAGATCCTCGGTCTCAAAATCGTCCGGAGCGCCGTTGAGGATCGCATAGACAGTGGGGGGTCGTAGGCCGAGTACCTGGGCCACCTCTGAAACTGTCATCATCTGGCGCAGTTGGCCGACCACCCACGACTTCCCCGCGCCATGTCCCGTGCCCGGCGTTGAGTGTTGGAAATCTCTGCGTTGTAGGCATGGAACTCGGCGACCAGCGTCTTGACCCGAACTTGGGCGTTATCAGGCTTCATCGGCTCTCCTGAAGGTTGTTTACTGCCCCCACCCTAACACAGATTATTGACCGGGGGATAAAAGCGGATCAGGCGGCCTCACGAGGGCAAGGGCCTCGCTAGCGGAGCGGTACCGGAAACGTCAGATCCCCCCAGTGCACGGTCAGGGTCGAGGCAGCCTCGGGAATGGCCGGAGCGAACTGAGCGCGCCCGGTGTATTCGTCGCTGCTGCCACCGGCACCGCCACCCATACGGTGGTATTTGGTGTCCACATCATCGGAGAGTCCCAGCTCTCGCCCTGGTTGGTTGAGTCGGTGAAGGAACTGGTGGCGCATCATCTGGCGCTCGTGCGGGCAGACCTTCCGTATCGCGTTCGTGCTCCGATAGCTCTTGGGCGAACTGCAGTTCAGGGTCCGGTAATGGAGCAAGCCGCCACGCGACAGCGACCTTGGAGTCATATCGCTCGATTCCCAGGATCTGCACCCGGCCACCGAATGGAACAGGTTGGTCGGCTTCCTTCACGGGGATGAGTTCTAAGAACCGGCTGAGTGGAGGGGCTGGTTGGCGAGGCGGACGTTCACCTTCACCGATGTAGATGGCTCGACCGTGTTGGTGACCCGGCGGCGGCGGCGCAAGCGGCTCAATGGGTTCCAGCCCCAACGCCACGTGCATCCGGGTGTTCCAATCCGAGACCTCCTCCGACGACATGGCGCCTGCTGCAACGAGCGCCTCCATGGCCCCGCCGAATCCCGCCAGCATTTGGCGGGGCCACTCGATCACCTCAACTCCGTCAGGACGATCGCGAGCTATCCAGAGGCGCCCCGCTAGGTATTTCTGGGCACCCTGGTTCACGGCGAACACCCTCCTTCGACGACCTAAATCTTGCCAGAACGACCGTGGAGTTGACCCGCTCTCGTGGACACTTCCGGCGTTTTACAGGTGTCCGTGGTCCTGGGGTTTCGTCGCCCGAGGACCGAACAAATTGTCACCGTTCTTCGTGCACAAGACCCCCCAACTAGGGAGTACTCGTCATCGGTGCTCTGGTTCCCCGGTGGTCCATTGAGCGACACCCGCCGAGTAGGGATTAGTCGGATCGCCAGCAAGAGTTACCAGCACGACTGGACACGTACCGCTCTGTTCACCGGCCGAGCCATTGGCGCTCTGCGTCCAGGAGCAACCGCCCCGGAACATAACCGAGCCACCGGCACTGAAGGGCTGCTGAGATGTGGCGCTCATTGTCCAGCTTCCTGCCCGCCCCGTCGCTGACAAAACCCTTAAGCGAGCGCTGCCTTTGTGAGGCGCCGAGGGGCTGACACGACGAGGGCGAGGGCGAGAGTCCCGACGCGCTGAGGGTCGCTACGCCGCTGTGGAATCGTCCAGCCCGAGTTCGGGCGGTGGTTCGTGCACAGCAGCCTCCCACAGTGCCGCAGCAGATCGCATCGCTAGGAGCCGCGCCACACCGACACCGACACCGGTGGCGACTGCCCAGCTCAGGGCATCCGCCCAAGAGGAGCGGCGGTCTCCTGCCACCTTTGGCGGCGTCGATCCTCGCAGCCCCTTCCAGATGACCTCAAGGACACGTTGCGTGACGAGTCCGGTCAGGGCTCCCAGGCCGACGGTAACCGCCTTCCAACCATATTTCTTGGCGAACGACACATTGACCTCTTACCCTGATGACCCCGTGCCTAACCTCGCACTGCAGATTGTGAACGGGACGCGTGGTAGCCCGATCGCCGGGAGCGGGCCGGGTGTGCCGAACAGCCAAGGAACGAAGTGTAGAAATGTCTGCATGAACACCCCCTCGGTCGCACCGTTCAGAGCCGCCTCGATATTCTTTGTAGAGGCCGTCGCCGCAGTGCCGGTGGAGCGGTACGAGAGCTGGTGGTCCGATGAGTGGCGATAGCGACCCTCAGTGCCTGGGGATACCACTCAACGGATATCACCGACGCCCTCGACGCCACAGGGCACGATTGGCGACAGGAGCACGACGACGAGGTCAAGCGTCGGCGGGAACAGCCCAATAGATAGCTGCCCCAGTTCGCTGCCGGTTATACAGGTGATCCACCTCCTGGGATAGGCATCCGAGGGAGTCTCGGGTGCATACGCGAGCAGGAGGTGTGCGGTGGAGTGGAGTCCGTCTTTTGAGTGTCACGTCCGTCCCGACGGTGAACACGTATACAGGATCGGCCACGAGCTGATCGACCAGTTCTTGGAGTTCGTGGTGGGGCGGGCCCGTCCAAATACGGTGCGGGCCTATGCCCATGACCTGAGCGTGTTCTTCACGGTCGTGGCCAAGGACCCCATCGAGGTGAGGCCCAAGGACGTGATGTCCTTCGTCACGGCGCAGCGGCGGGCCAAGCCTGGAGCCGAGAACGTGGTGCGCATCGATGGCTCTGCAGGGCTCTCGGCCGCGACGATCAAGCGCCGACTGGCAGCGGTCTCGAGCTTCTATGGCTACCTGATCACGCCCACTAATGCGCGACATGGTTCACACGTCGCTCGTGTCATCCAGCTCTGCTCAGTTGGCGGCTACTACGACCTCAGGTTCTCCACCGACCCTTGTTACGAAGAACCAGAAAGATCTCCCCCATCAGGTGGATCGATTCAATACCTCTGAATGAATTTCAGCGGAACGTTGTGCTTCTCGCACCAAGCGAGATCCCCAATTCGTGCTAGATCTGAACGCATACTTGATGCTGTCTGTTTCGCCTTTCGAAGAGACTTGCATTCTTCCACCACACACTCGGCGCCGTAGCGATTTATTGCCACAATTCTCGGCCCCCCAGTCGTAATATCATAAGTATTAAAAAACAAGCTGACGATCAGGTCACGCAAAAGGCGATAATAGTTTGGTCCACGAGCCTCAATTGAAATCTGCTGGTTAAGATCTATCACATCTTGGCAGCTAACAAGTCGCTGGCCCCCTAAATATAGTCATCGTCGATTATCCCTTTGGATTATGTGGGCACGATGGAGTCGCTGCGCCAGCCTCCCCGGCATCCGTCAATAGGTCGCCTAGAGCTATCCACAACTCATTCGCATAATATTCAGCCTCACCGAGTATCTGATCAGCCCAATTCTCCAAGTCCGACGGCGTCTCTTTAATCTCTCCAAATGTTGATTTGAATGACTCAATGACTGTCTTTCCACCTTGAACTAATGCACTATTGTACGCCCAAGTCAGTGATGAAGCAATCAAATGGCCGCCTTGAACGCTGCTGTGGTAGATGTCCACAACAGAGCACCAACCAAGACAAAACAAACCACTTGGATCCACCCCGTTCACCGGGTCGTCCCCGGTGTAGGCGTAGGGCTGCCCGGTCTCGTCGAGCAGGGGGTCGACGGTCAGGAACTGCCCGGTGGCCGGGTCGTAGTAACGCCCAACTAATGGCTGGAAATCGTTCGTTTCGAAGGAGAACTGAGCGTGCGGACGATGTTCAGTTGGCGGCTACTACGACCTCTTGAACGCTCACACCTGTCGATCAAAATGGCGTCGGTGGCCGGTTCAGTCTGCCAAGGAAGCGGCGCTACTTTCGGGCGGCGATATCAGCGCATCGCTCACAAAGTGAACGCCCAGCGGTGTCATTGTCAACCTTGTGGTCTTTTGCGCACTATCTCTTTGCCATAACCACACTCGCTTTGATTGTGGTAGACGCGGCCTGTCTCAATCCTCATCGCTTGACGCATGAAACGCAGCAATCAGCCATATCGTGATCTCCTTTCGGGCGCCACAGGCATCCCTGGAGACTTTAGGACCGTTTCGCACGCCCCGCTCAGGTGCTCGCGGTGTGTTCACGTAATCGAAAGCAAGGGGGCTGCTACTGCGACGTCGGTCGAGTCCTTTCGATGGCGCACTTGAGTGTGTTGATAACGAACTTGGGGACAGCGCCACGCGGCCGATTTCGAACTCGATCCGCCAGACCGGAGAACTATCAGGGTCACGCTCGCCTCATCTCGGGTCCCTGCGCCTGGCCCCACCTCAGCCATCTTGTCGTGAATCCGGGCGCAGAGAGTGCTCTACGAGCTGCCCGAACTCGAAGCCCCGTGCTCCCGCCATTGTCCTCATTGAGCGCCGATGCTTGCCTGTCAGACGAATCGGCCCATACCTCCCCGACAACGTCCCGACCTTCGACGTCGGCAGAACACATCGAGACTGCGACGATCTCTGCAAGCTTGTCACTTCGACTTTGAGGTACTCCACACTACTTTTATCGAGCGAAAAATATGCGAACCTGATAGGTAGTGGATCGTATCTATTATTTGCGAATGTACAGTCTTACTTTTACTATCGAAGAACACGCTGAGATGCGTACTGGACCGGTCAACTCCCATATAGGCATAACAGCCACCGTAGAATAGCTCGAATGTATCAATAACATCGCTTCGAGTAAGAGTTGAGGCGGTTGATTTTGCGGTTGCTTTTATCCCAACGTGTGCGTGCAGCGACTCCTGTAGGTTTCTTACTGGAGTCCCTCGACATAGTGAAGGTTCTGATTTGGGTGGATTTAGTGAACCACTAGCAATCGCAGATATGGAACTGAATGAGATCAAAGGCACAACACAAACCGACACCAATGCAACTAGCCGCACCGTGGTCTTACATTTAGAGCGCACCGTACTCCCAATGAATCCAAAGAATTTTATCACGTGTCAGCGGAGAGTACAACTGGCCGCCCGTTAGTGGAGCCCAGCGATACTACAAAGTCGGGGTCTGGAATGTCCTCGTCACTAAATAGGGCAAAGGGTAGGGGGTCAACCTCTGCGGTAATGGTCACATAGTTCGCGGGCTCCAACCCACCACCCACCATTGCGGTCCGATTGCTTCCTGTAAACGTAAAGTCTGCTGTCTCTTGAAACACAAGCGTGGCGTATTGACAAGACGAGGCACAGACCCAAAATGTAGTGTCAGGAAACGGTTGCTCGTCAGTCACAAACACCTGAAGAGGAACAGCACCGGCTATTTCAAAGCTAGTAAAATCTCGTCCTAACACCCCGAAAACAAAGGGTGGGCAAACATATGGAACCCCCCGGCATACTGGAATTCTGATTGGCGGGCCAAAGTAGGTCTGTACCGACGAGTCGCCAGCCTGGTCTCGAAGATTGACCGGGTTACCTGCAGTGTACACGTATGGCTCGCCCGTCTTGGCCACGTCCGGATCAATCGTCACGAACTCCCCCGTCACCGGGTCGTAGTAGCGGTCAACTAATGAATTGACCTCGCCCGTCGAGACGAATCTGGGAGGGTCCATCGGGCCGGGCTCAGGTGTCCCACTTTGACGGACTGATATCCAAATGGGACATGACTCCGATGTGCCGTACGGGGCGTAGCAACTCCACGAGGCCGCTGATGTTCTCGACGGTACCGGACGGGTCCCCTTGACGTCCACACCGGCTCTGACCCGACGAGTGCTACGAGGAGTCATCGGAGATGCGAGGCGGGTCCTCTCCAGCCGCCAATTTCGGCCGCGACGATCGCACCCTCGATCCTTCGCCGTACCATCGCGTCACGTGGGCGGTCCTCGTCGGACGGGATGGCCTTCAGCATGTTCCGCAGTTGCTCGGCTGCGTCGCGTAGGTCGTCGCGGCTTGGCTGCTTTCGGCGGCCGTTCATAGGGCGCTCTCAAAGGCTACAGCGAGAACGCTAAGACGTTTCGATGGGTGCTCAGCCTCCGGTTGGTTCCATGGGTTGCTCATCGGAAGAGTCCGCTCCCGATCGTTCCATCACGGGCTTCGGCCATCGCTCGTTGGAGTGACGGGTCCAATCCGGTGTGCGTGATCCGCGTCCTCTCCCACGCGTGCTCCCGGCGGTGTAAACGGCGAGGCTCAGTGCCAACACGAGGTCGTCATTCACCGACTCCCGACCGTTCCCATACGAGTCCCGGCCTGCGTCGCTGATGGTGACCCGATAGGCCGTCAACTCGTCGACGAGGAGCTGCGCAGCGGGGAGGGATGCAGCGATCTTCAGCCGCTTGCTCTGGAGCGCAACTTGGGCGGCGGCGACCAAATCGCGCTTGGGGACCGACCACCGGGTGCCGCCACGTGACGCCGCCGCTCCCCCCGTGATCGTGATGGCCACCAGAGGCGTCCTGAAGGGCCTGAGGGCCGCTCTGAGCAGGTCTGTGACCGCTCGTCCCACTCCCGTTCCATCGACCGCCACGAGGACGTCTTTGGCCAGTTCAGAGCTACTAATGAGGGTGGCAATCCGCTCGACCTGAACCGGATAGGGGGTGCCGAGGGGCAGGCGCTCAATATGCCGGGCATGCAGTTCGGTACCGACGCGTTGAGCACGACCAGCGCACTGAAATCGTGGGCCTGGCCCAAGTCCACCCCGCATATGAAGCGCGGCATCACGAGGCGACTTCTCCGGCAAACAGTGGGACGATTGTGGCGTCAGCGGTGGCATCGCCGTCATGAGGGCCGAAGAGGGGCCGGATGTCATCGCTGAGGGCGCCGAGTACGTCCACGGTGGCAAAAACGTTTTCCAGTGTGTCACCGAAGACGCACTCGTACTCAGCAGCGAAGACGTTGGCGGGGAGGCTCCTTCGCTCCTCTGCGAGGAATCCGGCGCTGATGCGAGGCACCTCGTGAGCAGTGACCATGGAACGGTGCCAGTCTTCTGCCCCAGTCCACGCTTCATGGAACCAACCCCTTTTACCGAACGGTGTAGACAGGGCGATGAGCCGACCGCCTGTCACGGCCAGCATCGGTCTGACTGACTCGTACAAGCTGTCGGGAATCCAAGCTGCCTCATCGCAAACGAGCAGGTCGGCGGAGTAGCCGCGGATGACTTCCGCCCGACCTGGCAAGGAGATGATGCGGCTTCCGTTGTCCAATCGCATTGACAAAACACTCAACTGCTCCAGTCCAATCCGCGTCGGCTGGGCCATTGCCAAGGCTCGGACTTTGCCGAGCAACTCCGCCGACTGCCGCTGGCTGGCGCTCACGAGAAGTGACGTACTGCCGGGGTTGGTCAACGACTGTTCCAGGGCGATTGCCGCCACGGTCATAGACTTGCCCGCTTGACGCGAGCACAACAACAACGCTCGGTCCGGGTGCGCTTCCATCAGACGGGCCTGCCAGGGGTCAGGCGTCATGCCCGCGTTCACCATGAGGGCCTTCGCCTCGTGCCGGACGGGAGGTTGGAAGTGCGCGGCGGCGTGCTGAAGGTAGTCGAGACTCATCCAGCGACCAGGGCAAGCTCGTGTGCCACAGAGGACCGAACGTTGATGTCCTTAGGGTCAAGTCCGGCATTGACGAGCACCCGCTCGATAACGACGACCACGAGCGCGGCGCGAGCCTCATCGAGGCGAACGAGCCTCTCGGTCAAGTTGAGTCTGACGATCGAGGTGAGGATGCGCTCGGCCTCGTGAATCGCCGCCAGGTAGGCAGCTATTTCGGGCTTCACCGCCTCTCCCCAGCGGCCCGGAGCTGTACCCACCCGCTCCAACTCCGCGACGTGTCCCTTGAGCGCACCAACCAGAGCGACCGCCTCGCCTCCGAGTTCCATGAGCGCACCGACAGGGTCATCGATGGGCTGCGCGTCCAACAGTCCGAGTCTGCTCACCTGTTCGACCACGACCCGCTGCGCCGCGGCGCGCTTTACCTGAGGTGCTCTGCCACCGTGCGAGCCGCAGACGGTCGCTCCGTGGATGGCGTACTTCCGACAGCGCTCGCCGGTCCGGCTGCTTCGTGCGGTGCATCGCCGGTCGGCGGCATGGGTGTCGGGAGTCATGCACCCATAGTCGTTCGTTGGACCATGGCCTATCGGTGATGCTCCGTGGTCCTGGTGCGGATGGCAGAGCCGGACCAGACGGAGAGCGATTGGTTAAGCTGATGCCGTCCGGGGCGGGCTGCCCGCGGGTGCCACCGTACGGCACGACTGGGCTAGTGACTGCTTCCGTGATCCGCCGGTCAGGGAACGGTGACCGCCCCAGAGATGGATCCGAAGTTGCTTGCATTCCCAAACGGGTAAATGCCTCCGGCTGAATCGAGGATCGTGTACCCCTGATCAGCCGCAAAGGAGGCGATACCCACGACGAGATGCGATGGAGGCACGCTTCCGAGAGATCCGAAGAAACTGCTAGTCCCGAAGGTAAAGACACCGCCATCATCGGCGATGAATCGGTAGCCAGTGCCCGTCTCCGTCTCGATCCCCACAACAGGACGGTTCAGATGGATGGCTCCCGTGGATCCTAGGAATGGGGCACCGAACGAGAAGATCCCACCATCACCAGCGACGAGCCAGTATCCGCCGGTACTTGAATCGACCGCCATTCCTACAACCGGCTGGTTTATGTGGGTGCCCCCCATCGACCCCAGGAACCGTGCGTCACCGAACGTAAAAACCCCACCGTCGGATGCGACCAAGTAGTAGCCGTTTCCGTCGGGAGTGCTGGCCATGCCGACGACCGGCTTATTCAATGCCGTTCCTCCCATCGATCCGTAGAACTGTGCGTCTCCGAAACTGAACACACCGCCATCGGAGGCAACGAGCCAGTATCCGCCGCCGCTCGGCGTAGATGCGATCCCGACAATGGGGTGGTTTAGAGGGGTGCCACTCATCGAGCCGAACCACCGTGCGTCCCCGAATCCGAGGACCTGGCCATCGGAGGTCGCCTGCCAATAACCCAGACCATCGGGCGTACTTGAAAGGCCAACGAATGACGACACTCCCGATCCGCAATGCGGAAGGGTGACCATGTAGGCGTCCGAAATGGGCCAGGGTGAGACGGGAGTGAGGTTCTGCGCCGTGATCCCGGTCGAGCCAACGTAGGCCGCAATGACGTGTGGCCCAGGTCCGAAGTCGACCGAGTGAGTGTTCCATAGCACGGTTGCCGCACCACCCGGACCAACTGTCGCCGTCTGGCTCCCGCCCGCGTCGGGGCCGTCGTCAACAATAAGGCTCACTGCTGTGCTTTCCCCGACTGGGAAGCCGGTGAACGAAAAGGCGAACTCGGGAACACCTGCCACGCACACTCCAGTGGCGCTATATGCGGGACCTGTCGTGACGGAACCAGCGTGAGGAGAATTCCCACTAACGATGGCCACCCCGAGACAGCCCACAAGGATCAGTGCTCCGAATGTTCGACGACGGACCATGCCAATCCCCTCCGCTCTAGTGACACCGCATCTCCACCGCAACCATTGGACAACCCGAAAGTTGGTGGAATCGTATCTCAATGGGTCCTCTTTGCGAACTGATGGCACCTGTCCTACTTCGCCGGGAGCGGGAGCACGTCTCGGACTACCGTCCGGGCAAGTCCATGAAGGCGATGCCCCTGAGAAGGCCTGCCAGGTGATCTCCAGAGGAAGATCGAATCCGGCTCTCTTGCCAGCACCTCCATTACTTCGGTGGCGTCCTCTCGGAACTCTCCCGCAACCAACGTGGGTGAAGGAGCAAGCGTGTAGGCCGTATTCAGCTCTATCTTCCAGTAGTCGGCTGGAACCGCATCACCTTCCATTCCCAGCTCGGGGCTGAACTGGCTCTCGACTTGATCCAGCAGGAGATTGCACACCTGCCGGAGCTGGTCGATTCTCGTTGTTTGGGCCATTCGGACAGCTTGCCCCAAGTCCCATTCCTGGTGCTCCGCCTGCAGGGAACTTCCCCTTGCCCCAATACGTCGGTTCGGTGGGGCAGTTCGACACTTTCGGGCTAGGCCGGAGAGTGCGACGATAACGGCGTGGGCGGGGATGAGAGCAACGAGAAGGAGTTCCGACGGCTCTTCCGACCTGCGCCTCCATCGGGATTCGCCTCCGGTCACCTCAGTGATATCAAGAGCTACGCGAGCAACATCGCCAGGGTCTACTCACGCACACCGGTGAAGACGGCGCTGATCTACTCGACGACACGTAAGAAGGCATTCGATGCCGGGACGGGGATGGATCCCTCGCCTGCCAACCAGCGCTGCTATGTCCTGGTCTTCAAGGGCCACTTCTCGTCAAATCGGTCGCCCGCTGGTGTGGTCCCACCGAGCGGGAAGTACCTGATCATCTCAATGAATCCACCTGGCGAGTCGCCCGAGGGTGGAGCGCTGGGCATAGTCAACGCGCCTCCGGGACGGGGCATGGGTAGGCCGTACACCCTGCTGCTGAAGTGATCTGGCCTCACCGAGGTGGAGGCACCGGGTCGTAGCCCCATGCCGGTTCCGTGGGGCAGTTCGGCACTTTCGGGCTAGAGGCGCAGCGTTACATAGAGTGGGGAATCCGTTCTGCACAGTTCGGAGGTATCGGGAACTCTCAAGAGATGGATGGCTGATATGGGCGCCTGGGGAGCTGGCCTCTATGCGAATGATGCCGCTTTAGATATGAAGGGTCTCATCGCGACCATCATGCGTCTACCCCTCGATGTTGACTCCATGGTTGAGCTGCTTGTCGAGACTGAGCCGAGTCTCGGCGATCCCGCCAGTGAAAATCACACCGGATGCTGGTTTGTCGTAGCTGACCGATTCCACCGGTATGGAATCGATCATGAACCGATCGTCGCCCGAGTGCGAGAGTATGTGACGAGCGGCAAGGATCTGAGAATGATGGCCGAACTCGGAATGTCGGATTCGGACCTCCGCAGCCGCTCTAAGGTGCTCGATGCTCTGCTCTCCCGAATAACCGCACCCAACCCCAAGCCATCTCGCCGCCGAATTCTGGCAAAGCCGCAGCCGCTTCTCTTTCTCGCAGGGGACCTCCTTTCCTTTCCTATGCAGGATGGACAAACAGGCAATCCCTACTTCTCAAGTTGGGAAGAGGCTCGATTCAGGCCAAACGGTTTTGGCGCGGCGCTCATCCTGGAAGCGGGCCGATCATTCGAATATCTCGCCTGGTATCGGTTGTCGATGCTCGGCGCAAGCTGGAGCAACCCGCCCTCGCTCGACGATTGCCTTGAACCTGAACTGGCTTGGTCCGCCTATGGAACCCTCAGCCCGACACACCGAAAGAGGCTTGCAATCGAACAAATCGCAAGGGTCGAGATCGGACCGGGTGTGCTGCGTTTGCACGAACCCCACTCTCGGGAAATACCTGAAGATGCAACCATTTTGGACTACGGCATATCCTCCCGAATGGCGCTTCCCGATACAAGAGGAACTGCGGCTTGGAAAAAGCTCTCGGGCGTTCGGCTCGGCGAGGTCATCTCCGGATAGATGGGGCACTCCGGAGAAAAGGCTGCAACGAGTCAGGTAGCGAATGCTCCATCCGCAATCGGCTCTCGACGGGCGATGGCACCTGCCCCATAACGCCAATGACTATGGCGTGCACCTCGTCCCTGCGTGACAATGGAGGCATGTCTCCGTCGCCGGGACTTGTGGTCCCACGGGCTCCGCAAGCCGCCTCCGCGAGTGGTATTCGCCAGCTGTGGTGGTTTCCAGCCTGGGCGCTGGTTGGCTGCCTATATTGCATGAGCGTCCTGGTCATGTTGCACCACCAACGCCTGGCGTCATGGCACATTGGCACTTTGGTGAGATTGAACGCCGGATGGCTCTTTCTATTCGCTGTCATCTGTACCGTGGTCCTGCTGCTTATGGGAAGTGCGTTTCGCTGGGCAGGTGGTCTAGTGGCGGGGTGTGGCCTGCCATGCTTGTGGTTCGCCTACCTCAACATCCACGGCCCCGGCACCGTCTGCACTGGCGGACGGCGTTTGATGGAGTGTGTCCAAGAGTCAGACGGGCGAATCTGGGGAGTCGTGGGGCTTTCATTGCTCGGAATCGGATTCATGTTGGGGTTCGTGGCAGCCGCTCGCAGAGAATCCAGGACGCAAGAGTGATTGTTGACCTGTCCCCGAACGCCGGGTCGGTGTGATGCACCACCACGACGAATGACCTTGTCGGGCATTAGCATCCGGTGCGTGGAGCGCAGGATCGACAAGAGCAACATCGACTTGGACGAGGTTGCGTTGTCGATTGAGGGGAAACGGCTGAAATGGGTGAGCGAGGGTCTCGATCCTGAGCCACTGACCTGGACCGACAACGATGAAGGATGGCCGTTCACGCGGACCCTCCGTCCGGATGTGTGCCGACCTCGCTCGCTGACCTTGGGTGTGTATCGCTCCGATCACAAAGCCGGGATGGAGCTGATTGTCTATGCGGGGGGCTGGGCGGACCTCACCGTTGTACCGCCGGATCCGACGAAACCTCCGATTTGCACATATGTCGAAATTGAGGCGCCTGCCGACTTGGAAGCTCCTCTGGACGAGGCGATCTCAGATCTCTTACGACTCCAATAGGCCAGGGGTGCCCCCCTTCGCCGGGCTGGGGTGCTCCGATGTCTTGGCGATTCCCGCGTTAGAGGTGGCCTTACAGCGGATCAGGTGGCACCATTGAGTCGATGACACAGGACATGGACGAGATGGCGGTACTTGTCAGAAGGGCACTGGCGGCAGAAGACCTGTCAGCCTTTACTGAACTGCTTGATCCGGCCGTGACTTGGGGAGCGCCTGGCGCTCGCAATCCCAGCTGCAAGAACCGCAACCAGGTGCTGGCCTGGTATCAGCGGGGTCGAGATGCTGGCGTCCGGGGGAGCGTGTATGACGTGGAGGTCCTCGGTGATCGACTTCTCGTCACTATGAGTGTGCGAGGTACAGAGAATGCTAGGGAGCGTGGTGGAGCAGCCCTTCGGTTTCAGGTGCTCACCGTCCGGAGTGGCAAAGTCGTGGACGTTGTCGGGTTCGACGATAAGACAGAGGCTCTTTCCTACGTCAGTTGATGAACAGCGGTGGCCTCTCTTGGTCATCGGTAGCCTGTTCTCAACCTGCCGATACCGGACGCGTTCCGTGTAGCGCATGCGGCCGGTTCTGGGCACGGCAGTTCGGCACTTTTCAGGCGAGGCGGCTTTCCAAAGCCTCGGGTGCGCGTCGGGCGCGTCGAGGGGCCCTTGCCGCCGACCTGCTCCCGCGGGCGACCGAGACGCGAGCAAGACGGGGCACTCGTCGGTGTGACGGGCGAGAATCTGGAGACCACTAGTCGTCGGCTCACAGACAAACACCGCTTCGCACATGTCGCAGCCGCCTTGAACCCGCTCGCGAGCCGCCTCGCGCTCTTCCATCGCGGTGAGAGCATCGAACTGGTAGTCGCGCAAGACCGCTGCCGACCGGGCGGGCCGGAGCGCGGGGCAGTGGTTATCAAGACACATCCCCAGGGCGAAATCAGGCCGCGAGCGAGGAGCATCTTTGCCAGCGACGAGCGCTACGTGTAACAGTCCCAACTACACCAACCTCTCACCCCTTCTCCGCGGAGTTTGAACTGTCTGGGAGGGCGGGATTGTGGGCCACCACCGACCCACCGCGGACCCTGTGGAGTGATTCTCCGTATAACTCCATGTGTGTGCCCTATACGTACAACGGGAAGATCGGTCCGCAGGGTCCGCGGTTTTGATATCTGTCCTGGTCACAGCGTGTCCTTGTCTGTTCGGTCCTCGGGGTTGAGTATCCGGAGTCCGCGCCACAAAGCCTGACCTTGGCGGTTTTCGCCCCGGTCGTAGCCCTTCTCGGTGAGCCGCTTGGCGAGTGCCTTCTGCGACAGCGGATGGGCGATGCCGTTCTCCGCGCACCAGTTCTGATAGGCGGCGAAGAAGACCGTGCTGCGCACCTGTGCGCAGACCTCGCCAACGCAGTGCTCGTCCAGAAACTGGCTGACGAGGTCGGACTCGATCCGGTAGCGCTCGGTAGCCTCGGTGACGGCCCTGGGTGCGATGAGCCCGTCGCGCTGCCAGGCCAGGCAGCCCTCGACCGCCCGGCGTAGGAGGCCAGGCAGCTCCTCGCTCAGCTTGCTGAGCAAGTGCGGGTCCTTGTCCTCGTCGGAGATGGTCACATCGAAGGGGATCAGCCGTATCCGGCGCCAGATTCCGTGGTCGGTGCCGCGGATCTGTGGTTTGTGGTTACACGCCAGCCACAACTTGTGCGTCGGAGGAAATTCGAAGAAGTCCTGGCGCATATATCGGGCTTTAAGGCGGTCACCACCGGTTAGCTCCTTTACGAGTGTTTCGTCGAGGCGTAGGCCGTCCTCGACCTCGTGAGCGACGACCAGGCGTCGACCCTGCAGATCGGCGATGGCGGTCGGGTGCCCATCGTGGGTCTTAGCAAGGAGCATCTTCGGCGCTGCTGGCATGGCGTGGTCGCCGAGGACCTTGAGCAGCAACTCCTTTAGGGTCGACTTCCCGTTGGACCCCGTCCCGTACTCGATGAAGATGATCTGCTCGGACACCTCGCCGGTCAAGCTGTAGCCAACGGCCCGCAGGACGAAGTCCCGCACCTCGGGATCAGGGAGGATTTGCGCCAGGAACCGGTCGACGCGCGGGCAGACGGCTTCGGGGTCCCATTTGACCTCACTCATCTTCGTCGTCAGATTCGCCCGGCGATGGGGCTGAAGCTGGCCGGTGCGTAGATTCAGCGTCCCGTTAGCGACGGTGAACAGAAACGGATCGGCGTCGAGTTCATCGACCACGAGGGGCACGCCCGGCTCGGTCGAGGCCAGCTCCACCATTGCCCGCACACGGGCCACCGACTGTGACCGGACGGCGAAGGAGTACGCCCTGTCATCTCCGGTGGCGTGGGCATCGTTGCGCAGGTCATCCGTGACTGCCTTCGCCCGGCGCATGACCTCACCGGTCAGGTCGGTCTTCCATCGACAGCCGTCCCAGACCAGCCAGCGCCCGTGTTCGGGCACGTGGTGTAGATCCTCACCGTGGGTGCCCACCAACCGGCGAGCGTTCCCGAGGTCGGACCGCTCGACGCTCCGAAGTGATAGCACCTGCAGTGGCGGCAGTGCCCTGAGATCGGTTGGCACCTGCGCGAGGTCGTCATTCACCATGGCTCGACCTCGGCGTACGGAGCCGAGGTACGTCGGGTGGTCGCTCACGACGCCCCTTCGGCTACGTCACCTTCGATCCAGCGGGCGACGTCACTGGGATCGAAGCGGACGAGTCCGCCCACCTTGAGGGCGCGCAACCTCCCGCGCTTGACCTCCGCGTGGACGAACCACTGCTTCGCCTGGACCAGCGCGCAAACGTCGGGGACTGTCAGCAGCCGCGCCGGAAGGATCGGCGGCGGGATACTCGGGTCTGTTCTCATCACATGCTCAGCCGTTCTGTCCTGGATAGCGCCAGGACCTACCGCTGTCATGTGGTGAGGGTTACTCTAGTGCGAACGGGTGTTCGTAGGGTGGATGGTGTGGCGGGCGTTGCTTAGTCATCCTCGCATGACACAGCGGTAGTGACAGAGCCCCCCGAGCGTCATGAGCGAGCGCAGCGATGGGCGTAACCCTCAGGGGATGAGCGATAGCCGTAGGCCGGGTGGCCCGTTGTGGGCCTCCCCTGGCAAACGCGTCAGAGCCGGTCGCCCGGTGCCAACTTCCGGTACGCCGCCTGGGCACGCTCATCTGCCGCCGAAGCCCCATATCTCTGGAGCATCTGCCGGGACTTCCATCCGAAAATCCTCATCATGTCGCTATCGGCGAACCCCTCCCGAGCGGCGACGTGGGCCGCAGTATGGCGAAACATGTGCGGGTGCAATTGGGCGATACCGGCCGCGGCGCATCGCCGACGGAGCATCTGGGCAATCCCGTTGGGTAGGAATGGGCCGCGCCCGCCGAGCCAGAACATGGGTGATGACGCACAGATGTGGGTCTTGCGGATGCGGGCGTACCGGTCGAGCGCCTGCGCCGTCTTGGCCGCATAGGGAACGCTCCTGGGCCGGGCGCCCTTGCCGACGACACTGACCGTCGAGTGGTCCCAGTTGACGTCCTCGACGCCCAGCATGGCCACTTCGCTGAGCCGAAGGCCACAATCGATGAACAGCCTCAAGATGGCCGTGTCGCGCCTGTCGACAAAGCTCATCCCGCTGCACACCTTCAAGAGCTTCTTGAGGTCGTCGTCGCTCACGACCGGCACGCTGACCTCGGGCAGCGAGGGTGGCCCCATCCCGGCCATGGGCGAATCGCTGACCTCCCCTTCCCTGACGGCCCACTTGAAGAACTGGAGCAGTGCCCCGTAACGGATGGCGGCGGTCTTCGGTTTCCACCGGACCAACTGGTCAGCCTGGAACGCCTCGACCTGCTCCCGAATGACCATGCCCACTGCGGTCGGGTAGCCCGCCGTGACGGAGAACTCCCGGAATAAGTCCAGCGCTTGGAGGTAGCTCTTGATCGTGCCGGGCGCCCTGTTGCGGGAGCGAAGTGAGATTTCGAAGCTTCTGCGTAGCTCGATGATGTCGCTCATAATTCTGGTTCTATCAGGTCTAGGAGCGCTGCGCTCCCCCCAGTTCTTGCATAATCCCTGCTAGCGCCCCCGGCACGATTCGAACGCGCAACCTGATGGGTAGAAACCACCTGCTCTATCCAGTTGAGCTACAGGGGCAGTGCTGTCCAGCCTGGCATAGAACGTGGCCGGCCCGGCGCCCGCCGGCCGGGTACGGGCCAGCGACGGGCCGCCCGGTCGTGAGGGGCGGTGCCGTGTGCCACACTTGTGCCCCTTGGTGGGCGTAGCTCAGTTGGTTAGAGCGCCAGGTTGTGGTCCTGGAGGTCGGGGGTTCGAGACCCCTCGCTCACCCCGAGAAGCACCCGACGGCTTTTCCACGCACGGGGGTGGGCCTCAGTGGGCATAGGGCGTCAGCGGACCATCCTTGTCACCGGGGCCTCCTCGGGCATCGGTGCGGCCGTGGCGCGGCTGCTGGCCGGGCGGGGCGACGTCGTCGCCCTCGTGGCGCGACGGGCGGATCGTCTCGACGCGGTCTTGGCCGACTGTCGGATGACGTCGCCCGAGTCCGAGCGGTGGGTCGCCGACCTCTCGGATCCTCCGGTCGCGGCCGCCCTGGCGTCGACCATCTGGGAGCACTTCGGCGGAATCGATGTGGTGATCAACAACGCTGGCGTGCCGATGCGCCGCCACGCCAGCCGATTGACCATGGCCGAGGTGCAGCGGACCATGACCACCAACTACTTCTCCCCCGTCGCCATCACACTGGCCGTACTGCCTCGGATGCTGTCGCGCCGCTCGGGCACGATCGTCAACATCTCGAGCCTCGGGGGCAGACTGGGCATCGCCGCCGAGGCGGCCTACTGCGGATCGAAGTTCGCGCTCGCGGGCTGGAGCGAAGCCCTGGCCGTCGATCTGGACGGCTCCGGGGTGCGCGTGAAATTGATCCTTCCCGGCGCCATCGACACGGAGATCTGGGACCAACCCGGCAACGACCCCGCCCTGTACGACGGGCCCAGGATCCCCCCGTCGGAGATCTCCCAAGGGATCGCCGACGCCATCGACAGCGACGCTTTCGAGCACTACCTACCCGACATGAAGGCCGTGGTGGAGATGAAGACGTCGGGCATCGACGACTTCATGGCCGCGATGCGCACCATGAGCCACGGCGCGACCACGCGAGACACGCCGTGAAAGCCCTCCTGTTCGGCTCCCCGCCCGATCCCGGCGAGATCCGGCCAACGCCCGGCGACGAGTTGGAGACCATGCTGGCCGGGCTCCCCTTCGGGCTGCACACCGTCGAGGACGCCCAGCTGGTGCGTCCGGACTGGGTGATCACGCGCCCGATCTTGGCGGGGATCTGCGGCTCTGACGCCAAGTTGGTGCTCGGCGACTTCAGCACGGGTGACATCGACAATCCCATGGCGGCGTTCTCCTCCCTCCCCCACGTCCCGGGTCACGAGGTGGTGGCCGAGGTGGTGGCGCTCGGTCCCGAGGCCACCGGGCTCGAGGTCGGTCAGCGCGTCGTCCTCAACCCGTGGCTCACGTGCGCTCCACGAGGAATCGACCCCCTCTGCCCGCCGTGCACCGCCGGAGACCTCAGCCGGTGCTGGAGTTTCACCATGGGCGATCTCGGCCCGGGTGTCCATGTCGGCGTGACCACCCGGGCTCCGGGGGCGTGGGCCGAGCTCCTGGCCGCGCACGACTCCATGCTCATTCCCATCCCCGACGGGATCTCGAATGAGGCGGCGGTGTTGGCCGATCCCTTCTCGGTGTCGCTCCACGCCATCGTGCGCAACCCACCCCCGATCGATGGGCGGGTGGTGGTCTTTGGCGCGGGGGCATTGGGCCTCACCAGCGTGGCCATCCTGCGGATGCTCCACCCCGGCGTGGAGGTCGGCGTGGTGGCGCGCTTCGAGGCACAGCGCGACATGGCCCTCCGATTCGGTGCCAGCAGGGTATTCGACCACGAGCCCCATCTGGCACTGGTCGAGGCACTGGCGGAGTGGTCGGGGGCGGTTCTCCACGCGCCGGTAGGCGGGCTACCCATGACCCACCCCGGGCACATCGATGTGGTCTACGACACCATCGCCAAGGCCGAGACCCTCGAGATCGGCGTCCGGGTGCTTGCGGACCGAGGGCGCCTCGTCTACACGGGAGTCTCGACGCCGCAACGGTGGGAGTGGACGCCCATCTACTTCAAGGAGCTCATCGTCACCGGCTCCAACGCCTTCGGCCTCGAGGAGTTGGACGGGGTACGCCAGCATGCCATTGCCCACTACCTCGAGCTGCTCTCCGATGGGCGGCTGGACATCACCCCGATGTTGACCCATCGCTTCGCGCTGACCGAGTGGTGGGACGCGCTCAAGGTCATCGCCCGGCAGGGTGAGAGCGGAGCGCTCAAAGTGGCCTTTACGCCCAACGGCGCATGACCGCCTACGGGCCGGCGCCCAGTTCGCAGAATCGACGGTAGCGGGAGTCGGTGGCGCGGACCCAGTCCGGATCGGGTCCGATCCGGCGACCCACCCGGGCCCACCGCCTCGAGTCGTCGAGCGACCGCTCCAGGCCCGCCGCCAGCCGGGCGAAGAAGGCGGCACCGAGCGCCGCTCCGTCGGGGACGGCCACCGCATCGACCGGCAGCCCGGTGGCGTCGGCCACCGCTGCCATCCAGGCGGTGGTCATTGAGCCGCCGCCACTGGCGACGATCCGCCCCGGAGCGACGCCCGACAGGTCAATGATGCGGCGAATGACGAAGCCGCTGGCCTCGAATGCCGCTCGCTCGAGCGCCTCTGGACCCGAGGAGATGTCGAGCCCGTGCAGGCCGGCACGCAGGGTGTGGTCGTCGAACGGCGTGCGCTCGCCGCGCAGGTAGGGCAGCCACACCGGCACGCGGTCCGGCACCCCGAGGCGCGGCGCGAGGTGTTCGCGGTCCGGGCCGGGGCGAGGGACGCCGCGAATCAGCCCGCGGGCCCAGTCGACGAAGAGCGCGCCGGCATTGCTCGGCCCCCCGATGAGGTACCGCTCCGGGGTGGTATGGGGATAGCTGATCAGGCCCGGCACCTCCGTCCATTCCCCGCTGACCACCCAGACGATCAGCGTGGCGCCGAAGATGACGTGGACGTCGCCCGGCATGTCGGCGCCGGCCACCACCTGATCGCACAGCGCGTCGATGGACCCACCGGCGAACACGGTGTCGCTGCCGGGCAGGGTGCCCCCGGCCTGGCCCATCGGGACGACCAGGGGAAGTTGCGGGCGCTCCACTCCGATCGCATGGAGGAGTTCGTCGTTCCAGCCGCCGCCCGAGTGCACTGGCCCCATGGAGGCTGTCACGCCGGTGTCGACGGCGGGAACACCGGCCAGTGCGTGGGTGGCGACGGCCTGGCACGGCCAGTAGCCCGCCGCGTCGGGCGCGGCGGCGTGCGCCCACCGCAGGAAGCCCTCCGTGTCGACCATCGCGCCCGTGGGGTCGGGACCGGCCGGGGAAGCGCCCGCACAGGCGGGCGAGACGGCGGACCGACCTTCCCGGTCGCCGTAGAGGAGCCCGGGCAGCACCGGCACGCCCCGGCGATCGACCGCGGTGAGCGAGGGGACCATGGAGGCGACAGCCACCGCGGCGGGCGAGCCCCCCCCTCCGTCGACCAGTGCCGCCGACAGGTCGGCGTAGGCGCGACGCGGGCCGATGCGCCAGGCCCGCCGTGCATCGTGGCGCAGCTCGTCGGGCACCGCCGTCAGCACCCGATGGGCCACCCGGCTCCGGGCGACGACCCCACCGTCCTCGTCCACGGCCAATGCCTTCACCGCGGTGGTCCCGATATCGACGCCGACGGAGATCGGCCCATGTGCCCTGCTCACCGTCTGAGGATCCGTGACATGATGCCCGCCATTATTGACGATCCTCCCCCCAGCGATCGGAGTAGGGAACGATGAGCGACCGACGGCCGAAAGCCCTGGTCACCGCGGCGGTGAGCGGTCCCGGTCTCGACCTGCTCGGCCAGCTGGCGGATCTCGTGCTCGATTCGTGGCTCGCGCAGCCCCAACTCCGCATCTACAACGCCCAGCAGCTGGCCGACCGGGTGGCGCTCGAGGGCGCCACCATCGTCGTGGTCGAGAGCGACGTGTGCGGCGCCGAGCTCTACGAGCACCCGATCATCGCCGTGGCCAGCTGTCGAGGCGATCCCACCAACGTGGACATCGCCGCGGCGACGGCGGCCGGGGTCCCCGTGCTGCGAGCACCGGGACGCAATGCGGACGCGGTGGCAGAGCTCGCCGTCGCCCTCCTCTTCGCCGCGACACGGGGACTGATCCCGGCCGACCGGGACGTGCGGGCCGGTGACATCTACCGCGACGGCAAAATCCCCTACCAGCGCTACCGAGCCTGGGAGTTGGCCGGCAAGACGGTCGGCCTGGTGGGCCTGGGCGCGGTTGGACGGGCTCTGCGTTGGCGCCTTCGCGGTCTGGGCATGGACGTGTTGGCCTACGATCCCTTCGTTCCCGATGCCACCTCCACACTGGACGAGCTCCTGGAGCGCTCCGACGTGATCTCCGTGCATGCTCCGGTTACCGAGGAGACGTCGGGCATGATCGGCCGGGAGGAGTTCGCCCGGATGCGGGACGGCGTGGTCTACCTCAACACGGCCCGGGCCAGGATCCACGACACCGACGCCCTCGTGGCGGCGCTGCGGTCGGGCAAGATCGGGGCCGCCGGGCTCGACCACTTCGAGGGTGAGTTCCTGGCCGCCGACCATCCGCTGACCGAGTTCCCCACGGTGGTGCTGACCCCGCACATCGGTGGCGCCACCTACAACACCGAGTCCAATCACACCAGCACGATCGCAGAGGACCTGTGCCGGCTCCTGGCGGGGGCGAGGCCCCTGCACGTGGTCAATCCCGAAGTCCTTCCCGGCTGACGTGAGCGCCTCGCAACCGACCATCATCGCCACCAGCATCGGGTTCCAGCCCGATGGTCCCGACCCTCAGAACGTGCGGCCCGGCCCGTTGTTCGACCTGGCGACCGACCTGGCGCGGTCCGGGCGGCACCCACGCATCTGCACGATCGCCACGGCCACCGGTGATGACTCGGCGCGCCTGGCCGCCGTGCACAACGCCTTCTCCAAGCTCGGCATGGTGAGCTCGCATCTGGCCCTGTTCCCGATGCCGAACGTGCCCGACATCCGGGAGCACCTCCTGGCGCAGGACGTCGTCTGGGTCGGGGGTGGGAGCACCGCCAACCTGCTCGCGTTGTGGCGCCTGCACGGCCTCCATCTCGCCCTGCGGGAGTGCTGGGAGGCCGGCGTAGTGCTCGCCGGGGTATCTGCCGGGTCCCTGTGCTGGCATGTCGGTGGGACGACGGACTCGTTCGGTCCGGACCTTCGCGCGGTCACCGACGGCCTCGGCTTTCTTCCCTATAGCAACAGTCCCCACCACGACGCCGAGGCCCAGCGGCGTCCCCTGATCCATCGTCTGATCGCGGAGGGTACCCTCCCGGACGGCTACGCCACCGAGAACGGGACCGGACTCGTCTTTTTCGGCACAGAGCTCCAGGAGGCCGTCACCGAGGTGCCCGGTAAGTCGGCATACTCCCTGCGTCGGAGCGGGGACTCGGTCGTCGAGAGCCCCTTGCCGACCCGGTTGCTCTGAGGATCAGCGGCCTGCCGGAGGCGCCCCGGCGCGGGAGACGGCGATCGCTCAGTTCGTGATCCGCCCGTAGTACTGGGCCTGGCCGAAGCTGAAGATCCCGCCGTCGGCCGCCACCAGCCAGTAGGCGTCGGCAGTACCTCCCGCCGCCATGCCCACCACCGGTGCCGCCAGGACACGCCCCCCCATCGATCCCGCGAACTCCGCTTGGCCGAAGCAGAACACGCCCCCGTCCGACGCCTCGAACCGGTAGCCCAGGCCGTTGGACAGAGGTTCGATACCAACGATGGGCCGAGCCAGCTCGATGGAGCCGGTACTGCCGAAGAAGGGCGCGCCAAAGCTGAACACGCCACCGTCGGACCCCACCAGCCAGTACCCGTGGGTAGCAGGGTCCGCGGCCATGCCCACCACCGGGCGATTGAGCACGCGGCCACCCATGCTGCCCCGGAACGGCGCATCGCCGAAGGTGAACACACCGCCGTCCGACGCCACCAGCCAGTACCCGTCGCCGTCAGGAGTGGCGGCCATGCCGACGATGGGCGCCGTCAGGTGGAGTGAACCCGTACTCCCATAGAAGGGCGCGTCGCCGAAGGCGAAGACGCCGCCGTCCGATGCCACCAGCCAGTACCCGCCGCCATCGGGGGTGGCGGTGATCCCCACGATGGGCGAGTTGAGCGAAACGCCGGCCACTGATCCGTAGTAGGTCGCCGCGCCGAACGCGGCGACGGTCCCGTCGGACTCGGCTTCCCAGTAGCCGCCACCGTCGGGGAGTGTGGCGATGCCGATCACGTGCGGCGGAGCGAGCACGCTCGCCACGACCTGCGGCCAGGTGAGCGTGACGTCGGTGGGCGGAGCACCGCATGTGCCGACCACCAGGGCGGCGATGGATCCCCCGGGCGAGGCGGTGGCCGAGTATGCGGCCCCCATCACGAGCGTCGGAGCGGCCGGTCCGCACGAAGCGAACTGGTGCAGGATGATGTCGCGGTGACCCCAGCACCCCGAGGGGTCCTGGGCGGTGCAGTCCTCGTTGGTGGACGGGTCCTGGGGACCGCCCAAGCCGTCGGAGTACATCCAGTAGTAGTCGGCACCGAAGACCGAGCTCAATCCGCCGGCCCAAATGGAGCCACCCCAGCTCACCGGGCTGCCGCCGCTCAGTGTGGCGGGAATCGCCGGATCGCTCGCCGAGGCGCCGCCCAGCTGGGCCGCGGCGTCGAGCTGCGCCGACATGTAGGCAATGGGGGGAAGACCCCGATCGATTCTTTCCTCGTTGAGAACGATGAACATCTGCTCGGAGACGGGCAGCGTCGCGACGGTGTCCTCGGCGACGTTCATCGGGCCAACCCCCTCGTCCGCCCGGGCAGTGTCGATGGAGGCCAGGTAGTCCGAGCTGCTCATCGGGATGTTCCCCGGGGGACTGTCGGGAGGGAGGATGCCCACCGCGCCGGCGGGGACGGACAGACAGGTCACCAGTGCCGCCGTGACCGCCGCGGCGGTCCGGACCCCCCACGCGGACGCCAGCCGTCGCGCGCCTCGCCTCGTCGCCACCTGCCTGCCACCTCCTCCACGGATCACCGAGGAGTGGGGCGTGGCGGAATGCTGCGGTCCCCGATGGGGACCGTTCCGGCAACCCGGCTAACTCAGAGAGTCCCGTAGCTTTGCGTCGCCCCCTCGCGGGGGGTTTGCCTTTGTCGCCCCAAAGTATGACCGCAGATCCACCGCCACAGCCCGAGGAATGACCACGTGCAACCAAACTGCAACCGGGGTGGGGAAGGTGACGAGCGGGTCAACCAACGTTTGTGTGGCCGCCCTCGAGCGCCTCCGTTCGACGGCGACACCGGTCAACACCGAGAATGGGGAGATGGCGAACGCAGAACAGGCCGAAGGGTCGTCCACGAGGCACCGGATCCTGCAGGTGGCGCTCTCCCTCATGTCCCAGAAGGGCGTCGACGGCACCAGCATGCGTGACCTGGCATCGGCGGCCGGGCTCAACGTGGCGTCGCTGTACCACTACTTCCCGTCCAAGCGCGAGCTGTTGGAAGCCGTCCTCGTCGAGCGGGGGTACATCCCCGTTTGGGACGCCGGGCCGCAACCGACCGCCGATCTGGCCACGGTCGCACCGTCCGCCGAGGCGAGGTTGGCGGCGGTGCTCACCGACATTCTCGTGTCCATGTTCGAGGTCGAGGACTTCGTCCGCCTCATGGCGGGCGAGGCCATGCGGGGCGAGGAGACGGCGCGCGCGGTCGGTCTCGACCTGTTCACCACCTTTGAGTCCTCCCTGGCGGAATGGATCGTCACCCATCTACCCGACCTCGATCAACGCTCGGGCGCCCCCGCGGTGGCCCACCTGCTGAGCGCCATGCTCGTGGGGATCTTCGTGCAGCACGCCGCCGGGGTCGGGGGCGACGAGAGCCAGGACATGACCTCACTGCTCACCGAGAGGGCGGAGTTCATCGCCCACATCCTCAGCCGGTGAGACCGCCGCGTGTGCCCGTTCTCGAGAGAATCGCCTCGACGACCGCGGCCCGCGGGAGCTTGCCGTAGCGGTTGTAGGGCAGCTCGTCGACGAAGACGATCACCCCCGGGACCTTGTAGCGGGCCACCAGGCCACGGCAGTGGGCACGGACCTCGTCCGCTCCGACGCTCCCGTCCCCGACGATGAGCGCGCCCACCCGCTCCCCCAGCTCGTCGTCGGGCACACCGGCCACCGCCACCTCGACCACGCCCGGGAGGGCCCGGATCGCCGTTTCGATCTCGATCGGGCCGAACTTCTCCCCACCCCGATTGATGGTGTCCTTGAGCCGGCCCCTCACGTAGAGGTAGCCGTCCTCGTCGAACTGGACGAGATCTCCCGTCGGCATCCACTCCGAGGTGATGTTCTGCGCCGATCGGACCACCGCCTCCCCGACCTGGCCGACGCCCAGGTCCTCGCGGCTGAGCACGTCGACGACCCGGACCTCGACGCCCGGGAACGGTCGCCCGACGGAGTCGAGCTTCCGGCCGGCGCGGTGGTCGTCGGGCGAGAGCGCTGCGTAGGCGCCGAGCGTCTCCGTCTGGCCGAACGTGTTCGAGAAGTCGACGCCGGGGAGAGCCGCCATGGCCCTGTTGATGAGCTCCGGTGGGGCGGGCGCCGCCCCGTAGCTCAGCGACCTGAGGCTGGTGATGTCACGTACGGCGAAATCCGGATGGTCGAGGATCCTGCGCAACATCGTCGGCACGACGAACGTCTGGTTCACGCGGAACTCCTCAACGGCTCTCAGCCATGCCCCGGCATCGAAGCGCGGCAGGATGACGGTCGCCCTTCCCGAATACAAGGTGATCAGGAGACCCAGCGCTCCGCCAATGTGGAAGAGGGGCACCGAGATCATGTCGACGCGCGGATCCACCTCCAGCGCGGCCGCCGTCCCATAGTTCGTCAGTCGGTCCCCGACGTTGCGATGTCTGATGTACACCGGTTTGGGCAGGCCCGTCGACCCGCTCGAGAACAGCACCAGCCCGGTGGAGTCATCCTCAATCGGTGTGTGCCGCGGCGGGCCTTCGGCGTCAGCGTGGGCCATGCCGGATCGGGTCAGCACCGGCCCTCCCAGGGCCTGGCGGAGCTTGTCGCCGTAGCCTGCGCCGGCGATGCCCACCGTGCACCCGACCAATTGGCAGAGTGCCGCCATCTCGCCGACCTTGAGATCGGGGTTCATCTGGGCCGCGGCGGCGCCGAGGCGGGCCGCAGCCAGGATCGATGCCACCGCCAGTGGACCGCCCTGATCGACGACGGCCACGGTGTCCCCCGCTCCCACCCCGGCGCCCCGGAGGGCCGTCGCACACCGTTGAGCCAGCAGATCGAGCTCGGCATAGCTCGTCTGCTCGCCATCGACCACGAGGGCCGTCCGTGCCGGCGCCTCGGCCAGTGCCCGGTCGATCGTCTCCCCTACATGCATCGCTCCCCCTTCTCGAAGTGCGCGGGACAGTTCCTCGGCGGCTCGGCGCCGGAACCTACCAGGCGGACCGCTCGAGCCGTCGATGCAACACCTGGGGGCGCGCTGCCGCGCTACGAGCGGGCACCGTCGACGTTGACCACCACCCGGCCCCGCACCGAGCCGGCCAGGATCCGTTCGGCCAACGCCGGGACGTGCTCGAGGGGCTCCACGGTGGTGGCCAGGGCGAGGAGGTCGCGGGGCACATCGCTGTCCAGGCGTGCCCAGGCCGCCGCCCGGACGGCGGATGGGACGGAGACGGAGTCCACGCCCAAGAGTCGGACGTTGCGCAGGATGAACGGGAACACTGTCGTGGGAAGATCCGAACCGCCGGCCAGACCGCACGCGGCCACTGCGCCCCGATAGGCGGTCTGCGCCAGCACCGTGGCCAGTGTCTGGCTGCCGACGGTGTCGATGGCGGCGGCCCACCGCTCCTTCTCGAGCGGCCTCCCCGACTCGCCAGACAGCTCTTCGCGCCCGATGATCGACGTTGCGCCGAGCGACCTGAGGTAGTCGGCGATCTCGGGTCGACCGGTCGCAGCGGCCACGCGATACCCCAGGGCGGCCAGCAACATCACGGCGAAGCTGCCGACACCGCCGCCGGCCCCTGTGACCAGTACCTCGCCCCCACCCTGCGCCTCCATACCGGCGTCTTCGAGTGCCACGATGCACAGCATGGCGGTGAGCCCACCGGTACCGATCGCCATGGTGTCGCGCAGCGAGAGACCGGGGGGACGGCGTTGGAGCCACCGCGAGTGCACCCGCTGCCGCGTGGTGTACCCGCCGGGGTGCGTCTCGGAGAGCCCCCATCCCGTCACGAGGACCTCGTCACCGGGCGACCAGTCGGCGGAGTCCGATGTGCGGACGGTTCCCGCCAGGTCGATGCCGCACACCATCGGGAAGGACCGGACGATGCGACCCTTGCCGGTGACGGCCAGCCCGTCCTTGTAGTTGAGCGACGACCAATGGACGTCCACCGTCACGTCGCCCTCGGGCAGCGAGGCCTCCGAAACCTCGACCAAGGACGCTGGTCCGTTCTCGGTCGCCACAATGGCGGGAAACGACTCCATCGGCAGTTCCTGTTCCTTTCGAGTGATGGTGGTTGCGACGTGCCCCTCAGTGGGCCGCCGCCGGGCGACGGGTCGCGGGGGCGGCAAGCTGCCCGCAGGCGGCATCGATCTCGGCCCCTCGGGTGGCGCGCACGGTGGCGTTGACCCCGAGACCGAGGAGCAGTTCCTGAAATCTCCGCACCCTCTCCACGGGGCTTCCTCGCACCGCGAACCCCGGTGTCGGGTTGAGCGGAATGAGATTGACGTGCGCGGCGAGCGGTCGCGCGAACCGGGCCAGTTCGGCCGCATCACGATCCTGGTCGTTCACCTCGTGGATCATGGCCCACTCGATCGACAGCCGCCGGCCGGTCGCGCCCACGTACTCCGCGCACGCCTCGGCCAGCACGGAAAGCGGGTACCGCCGATTGACGGGCACCAGGACGTCCCGCAACTCGTCGTTGGCGGCGTGCAGGGAGACGGCGAGATTGACGGGCAGCGCCTCGCCGGCCAGACGTCGGATGCCGGGCACGATGCCCACGGTCGACAGCGTCAGGTGGCGGGCGGAGAATCCCATGTCGCGGTGGAGCCGGGTGACGGCGTTCCAGACCCTGTCGTAGTTGGCCAGCGGCTCGCCCATGCCCATGAACACCACGTTGGAGAGGCGCCGCGGGCGGGCGGTCCTCATGGCCTCGGCCACCTGCTCGACGATCTCGCCCCCGCTCAGGTGGCGTTGGAATCCCGCCTGGCCGGTGGCACAGAACTGGCAGGCCATGGCGCACCCGGCCTGGGTGGACACGCAGACCGTGACCCGGTCGGGGTAGTGCATCAGCACCGTTTCCACCTCGGCACCATCGCCGAGCGACCAGAGCCACTTGGTCGTCCGGCCGGCGTCGGCCGATCGCCGCGTCACCTCGCGTAGTGCCGGGGGCAGCGCCTCACGCAGCCTCTCCCGCAGGATCACCGGAAGGTCGGTCATTTCGTCCGGGCGCAGGACGCGACGGTGCAGGCCCTCCCACACCTGGCGGGAGCGGAACGACGGCTCGCCGTCGAGGAGCAGCTCCAGCTCGTCCGGCCGGAGATCGTACGGGGCGGGCACCGGTCCAGGCTAAGCCAGCGGCGGACGAGCCGGGGACCGAGGCCCTGCCCGGGTGGGATCGGCCAGGGTCGAACCAGGTGCGGCGAACTCCTCCATCGGAGAGTGCTCGATATCATGCTGGGCGTGCCCACCCTCGCCCACAGGCCCCTGTGAAGCGGCTGACGCAGCGGGGAGTCGAAGGGGCGCTTCTCCGCTACCAGGTGATGGCCAACATCGTGGGCACGCTCATCATCCCGCTGTTCATCCTCACCGGCATCAAGATCGCCTCGGGGAGCGGCAAGCTCGAGGTGGAGATCTTCGGGGTCGCCCACGGCTACCTCTACATCGTCTACCTGGTCACCGTCGGCGTCCTCGCCTTCCAGACCCGCCTCAACGTGGTGTGGATCCTCGCCATGTGCGGCGCCGGCCTCATCCCGGGGATGACCTTCGTGGTGGAGTGGTGGGTCGTCACCCGCAAGATCCACCCCCTCCTGGCCGCGCGGGCCGAGGCCGCATCAGTAGCGGGCTGAGAGGGTCGGCCGGTGGGTCACGACGGCCGATCGCCCGTGTGGCCCACGGCCGTCGCCGCCTCCCGCCGGGCCAGCAAGGCCTCGACCGCTTCACCCGCCCCGGCGGGACCACCTTCATAGGCGACCCGGCCCCGGTCGAGCACCACGCCCTTGGTGGCCAGTCGCAGAACGCGCGAGATCTGCTGTTCCACGACGATCAGCGCCGTGCCCCGTTGATTGATCTGCGTCAACCCGTCGTACACCGTATCGACGACCACCGGCGCCAGGCCCAGGGAGAGCTCGTCGGCGACCAGCACCTTGGGGGGCACCACCAACACCTTGGCCAACGACAGCAGCCGCTGCTCGCCACCCGACATCGTGCCGGCCAGCTGGCGCCGCCGTTCCCGCAGAACCGGGAAGGCGGTGTACGCCCGCTCGAGATTGGACGCCAGCAGTTGTCGGCCGGCTCGCTGGCGGAAGGCCAAGGTCAGGTTCTCCTCGACGGTGAGGCTGGCGAAGACACCTCTCCCCTCCACGACGTGCGCCATTCCCAGCCGGGCGATCTTGTAGGCCGGCAGCGTGGTGATGTCCTGGCCCGACAGGAGCACCTTGCCGGCGGCGGCGGTCACCAGTCCGGTGACCGTACGCGCCACGGTGGACTTGCCTGCCCCGTTGGAGCCGACCAGTGCGACGATCCCGCCCGCCGGAACGCTGAACGACACGTCGAAGAGGGCGCGATACGGCCCGTAGGAGGCACTGACGCACTCGAGGACCAGGACGTCTCCGGCGTCGCCGGCGTGGGTGGGTGCGCTCACGGGGACCCCGTCCGACCGAGGTAGGCCTCGCGTACGGAGGCGTCGGCCATCACCTGGTCGAACGTTCCTTCGGCCAGCATGGCCCCCAGGTCCATCACGACGGTCCGGTCGACCACCTCGCCGACCATGGAGAGGTCGTGCTCGACCAGCAGTACGGCCGTGCCGCGCTCGCGCTGCACGGTTCGGAGCACCGCCGCCATCTCCGCGGTCTCGTGGATGTCCAGGCCCGAGGACGGCTCGTCCGCCAGCAGGATCTTCGGCTCGGCCGCCAGCGCCCGGGCCAGTTCCACCAGGCGGCAGTGCCCCAGGCCGAGCGCGTTCACCGGTGTGTCGGCCAGGGAGGTGATCCCCACGAGCTCCAGTAGGGCGTCGACGTTCTCCCTCTCGGACGAGGACACGCCGCTCATGTTGAGCAGATCCTTCCAGAGGCGCCCTTCGCCCCGACGCGCCCGCTCGGCCACCAGCAGGTGCTCGCGCACGCTCATATCGGTGAACACCTCCACCCGCTGGTACGTGCGACCGATGCCGAGGCGCGCCCGACGGTAGGTGGGGAGCGCATGCAGCGAGTGGCCCTCGAACGAGATCTCACCGCGATCATGACGCAGCTGACCACAGACGCAGTTGAAGAGCGTCGTCTTGCCGGCTCCGTTGGGCCCGACCAGTCCCACGCTCTGGCCGGCGTTGACGTCGAAGCTGACGTCGCGGACCGCGTCGACCCCGCCGAAGGACTTCGACACGCCACGCAGGGAGAGCAGCGCCGTCTCAGCCATGGGCACGCGACGTCGAGAGGGGTGCGTCGGGAACGTCGGCATCCCGGCTGAACAGCTGACGCTCGAGCCAGAGGGTGGACCGACGCTTCTGGAACTCGAGCACGCCCTCGGGGTGCTTGGCGTACTGCAGCGCCCCGAAGGCGAAGAGGACGATCACCAGGCTGCTCCCTCCGAGTCGGGACGGCAGGTAGGTGAGGATCTGCGTGACCACGAAGAAACCGATCCCGGCCTGAATCGCCCCTTCGACCGTGCCCACTCCCGTCGTCACCACCAACACGACGAAGATGAGCGAGTAGTTGTAGCTCCACGCGGTCGGACTGGCCACCTGCTCCTGAATGGTCACCACCACACCGCCCACTCCCGCGATGGCGCCGGCCAGCGCGAAGACGACGATGCGCTGCCACGTGATGTTGACACCGAGCCCGGCGGCCGCCACCTCACTCCCGCGCATGGCGGCCAGGTTCCTCCCGACGGTGCCCTTGCGCACCTGGAGCACCACCAGGACACAGGCCGTCAACACCACGATGCACAAGATGAACAGCGCATGCCCGTCGAAGTTGAAGAAGGCACCGGTGCCGAGCCATTTGGCCGGCACGCTCAGACCCTGGGCACCACCGGTGAGCGACACCGAATTGAAGAAGCTGCTGTCAAAAAGAAGGGCGGCCGCCAGTGTCATCAGGGCCAGGCCCAGACCACGCAGCCGCAGGGAGAGCAGAGCGAGCACGACGGCCACCCCGGCCGCCAAACCGGCGCCCACCAGACCGCCCACGAGCAGGTTGAGTCCCAGATGGATGGCGAGCTGTGCCGCGGTGAACGCCCCCACGCCGGCCAACGTCGCCTGGCAGAGCGAGAGCTGGCCGGCCATCCCGGTGATCAGGGTGATGGACAGGAGCACGGTGGAGAGGGCGAGGCCGCTGTTGAAGACGACCTCCCAGGTCTTGGGCATCCAGGTCAGCATGGAGACGCAGAAGCCGGCGAGGAGCACCCACCACGAGATCCGGATGATCCTGTCCATCTGCGGCGCTCTCGATGCGGCCGCCGTCGGCAGGGGTGGGGGGTCGATGGTGGCCAGGGGGTCCCGGCTGAGGTCGAGCGACCGCATGCCGGGCAGGATGAGGAGGGCGGCGACCAGGGCCAAGAACGGGAGCGCCGGGACCACCGCCGAGTTGAGCAGGCTGGCCGGGGGCAGGTACCCCTGCAGGATGGTGGTCACCACACCGATGAGCACGGCCACACCGGTGGCGACGGGGATCGACCGCAGGAGACCCCAGGCGGCGGCGGCGATGGCGGCCACCGTCAGCGTGGCGTAGTTGTCGGACTGGAACACCCCGAAATTGGGGGCCAGCAGCACACCGGCCAACCCGGCCATGAAGCTGGAGATGGCCCAGGCCACGGCCACCACACCTCCGGCGTTGACCCCGTCGAGCTGAACCAGCCGGCGGCTCTCCACCGCGCCGCGCATCTGCAGGCCGAGGCTCGTGCCGCGTAGCAGGATCGTCAGGGCCGCCAGGACGACCACGGTGACGCTGACCGTCGACAGGTAGATGCCGTTGATCGGGGTGCCGGCCACCCTGAAGTACACGACATTCGGATTGAAGAAGGGGAAGATGGTGGCAGTGGCGTCCAGATTCTGCGCACCGAAGATGACCGTCATGACCGAGGGGATGCCGACGAACAGGCACAGACTGCACACCAGCTTGGCCATGGTGTTCGAGTTCGGAATGTGCCGGAAGAGGAGCCGGTCGAAGGCCAGGCCGACCAGCGGCGACAGCAGGACCACCGAGAGCACGAAGGCCGGGAATCCGGACCAGTGGTCGTTCTGCGTGAGGACGGTGAAGACGAACGCCGCGGCGAACGCCTGGGCCCCGAAGGCGAAGTTGAAGACCCCGGTGGCCTGATAGGTCAGGACGAGCCCGACCGCCACGATGGCATAGGTGCACCCATAGGGGACTCCGGGGAGGGCGAACCCGAAGAACTGCTCCATCCCGACCGCTACGTGTCCCGCCCGACGTCGCCGACGTCAGGCGCTCGGGGTCCCGGGCGGCAGTGGGAACACGGGGCCTTTGCGGGCGCTGGGGGATTCGAAGCAGTTGAAGACGTTCTCCCCCTCGTTCAAGACCGGCACGAACGTGCTGCCCGTGGCCCGAATGTAGGCCACGCAGTAGGGAGGGCCGGTTCCGGTATGGTCGACGGCCCAATTCACGGGCGCGATCAGCCCGTTGGCCGTGAAGGCGGTCAGCTTGTTGGTCTGCGCGATGACATTGGCCTGGGTCAGGTTCTGGCCGGCCAGTTTCACCCCCTCGACGAACAGGGCGGCGGACTCCCACCCTTGGATGGCCACCTCGTCCTCCACGTACTTGGGCTCGTACCGGCGCATCTCGGTGAGGTAGAGCTTGAGTCCCGGGTACTCCGAGACCGGCGCGGTGAACGGCACGTGGGCGGTGCCGAAGTACACCCCTTGCATCAAGCTCTCGTTCTGGCGGAGCGTGGACTGGTCGTTCCCGCTGAGCCAGAGCTGGGTCACGTGCAGTCCGTACTGCTGAATCGCCCGGGCCAGGTTGATGTTGCCCCCGACGTCGAGGCAACTGAGGACGAAATCGGAACCGGCCTCCTTCATGCGCTGGACGTCGGTGGCGACGGTCGAACCCGGGTATTCGATGTTGAGGTCGACGTAGCTGACCTTGTACCCGGCGGAGGTCAGGCCGGCCGAGGCGGCCCGGCAGGCGTCGGCCGAAGACGGGACGCCGTAGGCCAGGATGGCCACCGAGTTCGAGTGGGTGCGCTTGACCACGTAGGCCGAGTCGGCGGCCTCGGAGGGGTAGTAGATGACCGACCCGCCCGCGGCGAAGAGATTCTTCGGCCCGGCCCAGTTCCCGGTCACGTCATAGCCGTAGGTGGGGGTCCCCGCCTCGACGAAGTAGTTGGGCGTGAAGAACGCGGAGGCCACACCGGTCACCGCGAACACGTGGTCCTGATTGATCAGCGTGCTGGCCAACTGGTTGAACGTAGGACCGCTGCCGCCGTCATCCAGGGCGTACCGGTAGTTGATCGTCCGGCCGTTGACTCCCCCTCGGGAGTTGATGTAGTCGAAGTAGGCCTTCTCCCCGTATATGAGCGAGGAGAAGTTCGACGCGATGGGTCCGCTCTGGGTGGAGATGGTGCCCACGGTGATGGAGTGTGACGTCACCCCCGGTGCACCGGCGGTGGGGGCGGTGGCCGCCCCGGCCGGCCCAGCTGCACCCAGAACTCCGGCGGCCAGTGCCGCTGCGGCCACGATGACCGAGGAACGACACCACGTTCGGCTTCTCACTCCCCCATTGTCCGTCCGCATGGTGCTTCCCCTCATCCGGCTCGTTGCCCCCTGCCGGTCACCCCAGCGCGTCGTGGCTGTACGCTAGTCACTCCCGGACGCAGAACCCCGGCACCCGCCGGGCCCCGGGTTCGCTCAGAGAAGGGGCACGTCGATCTCGAGTCCCTTGCCGGCCAGGTCGACGCGGGCGTTGTCGTGGCCGTAGCGGAGGCCCTGCACGTTCAAGAGCCGGACCTCGGCGGCGCGGACGGGATAGGGGCCCCAGTGCCACGTCCCCCGGTGGAGCACCAGGGGCTCGAGGGGTTCGAGCAGAAAGGCGCAGACGGACGCGACGTCGGCGGGCGCAGAGAACCCCACATGGCCGGGCGCGACGACGATGACGGCGGGCACGTCGAGGGACATCACTGCCTGTGTATGGGTGTCGTGGCGGAAGAGCATCTCGCAGCGAAGTCCGGCCGCCGACTCGGGGACCTCGCCGCGGGAGTGGCCGATGATGTTGAGGTGGACGTCGTTCCACGCGAAGGAGAGCCGGTGGTCTCCGTCGCTGGGGTCGGTGTCGGCCACCGGCAACCAGCCGAACGGCGCCCAGGCCTCCGCTGACAGAGGCTCGGGACGGACCTGTCGTCGTGCTGTGGACACGAGTTCCCCTTTCGTTCACCCGTCGGGCCGTTCACCCGTCAGGCCGTTCGCCGGTCGGGCCGTTCGCCGGTCAGACTGCGACGCAGGTGCGGCGGACCTAACCTGACACCGCAGGGAGTCTAGGAACGGAAGGACGGATCCGGCATGGACGTGCGCAGCATTGAGGGGAAGGCTCCGGTCGTCGAGCACAACGGGACCGTCCCGGTGTGGTGGATGATCGAATCCCGAGAGTTCAAGGACGCCACCGAGGGGGGCTACCTCGAGCTGGTCAACGAGTTCGAGGTGCCGGGCGGCGGGCTGGTCGATCCGCACTCCCATCCGACGCATGAGTTCTACTACGTGATGACCGGGCGCGGCATCATGAGCATCGACGGTGAGGAGCGCGACGTCGCCCAGGGCGACCTCGTCTACATTCCACCGGACAAGGTGCACTCACTGCGCCCGGTGAGTGACCACGCTCCCATCCACTGCTTCTGCTTCGCCATCGGCGTCAAGGGGTCGGCCGCCGTCAACTACACCACGCACTGAGTGGCACGGGTTCTGGTCACCGCTCGCCTGCTCCCCGGCGGTACCGACCCGCTGCGGACGGCCGGCCACGAGATCGTGACCGGCGGCAACGGTGTCCCGCTGTCGCCGGACGAACTGGTGCACATGGCGCCCGAGTTTGACGGCATCGTCTGCCATCTCACCGATCGCATCGACTCCGAGATGCTCCGCTCCGGGCGGTCGGGCCGGTTGCGCGTGGTCGCCAACGTGGCGGTGGGGTACGACAACATTGACGTGACCACTGCTCACGAGTTGGGTATCGCCGTCTGCAACACCCCCGGTGTCCTCGATGCGACGACCGCCGACCTCGCCTTCCTCCTCATCCTGGCGGCCACCCGGGGCAGTTCCGGAGCCGAGGACGATCTCCGACACGGTCGCTGGGGCGGCTTCGGGCTCACGTCGCATCTGGCTCACGACGTGCACGGGGCAACCCTCGGACTGGTTGGCTACGGGCGTATCGGCAGGGCCGTGGCGCGACGAGCGGTCGGCTTCGACATGGAGGTTCTCCATACCACGCGCTCGGACACCGGCCTCCCGGGCTTCATTCCCGACCTGGGGGAGCTACTGGCGCGTTCGGACATCGTGAGTCTCCATGTGCCGCTCACCGACTCCACCCGCCATCTGATCGGCGCGACCGAGCTGGCGCGGATGAAGCCGACCGGGGTCATCGTCAACACGGCACGCGGGGCGGTGATCGACGAGAATGCACTCGCCGACGCCTTGGACGACGGCCGGATTTACGGCGCCGGCCTCGATGTCTTCGACGGCGAGCCCTCGGTCAACCCACGGCTGCTCGCCGCACCACGAGCCACGCTGCTGCCCCATATCGGCAGCGCCACGGTGGGGACACGCACGAGCATGGCTCGCCTGGCCAGTCAGGGCGTCTGCGATGTGCTGGAGGGCAGGACGCCCCCCAACCTGGTGTGACTCATCCGGTCAGCCAGGAACACCACTCGTCGACGCCCTCGCCCGTGCGCGCGCTCGCCTGGATCACCCGCGCACGTGGGTTCACCGCCTTGAGGTTGGAGAGGAAGATCCCGAGGTCAAAGTCGAGATGGGGCAAAAGATCGATCTTGTTGACCACGACGACCTCGGCGGCCCGGAACATTATCGGGTATTTGAACGGCTTCTCTTCGCCTTCGGTGACGGCATAGACCATCGCCTTGGCGTGCTCTCCAACCCGGAATTCGGCCGGGCAGACGAGGTTGCCGACGTTCTCGATGACGACCAGATCGAGGTCGTCGAGCGGGAGCCGGCTCAGGCCGGCGCGCACCATCACGGCGTCGAGGTGGCACTCGCCACCGAATCCGGCGCTGGTGTTCACGACGGTCATGGCCCTCGCACCCGCCCCTTCGAGCTCATCGGCGTCGAGACTGGTGGCTATGTCGCCTTCGAGGACTCCGATCCTCATCGTGCTCCCGAGCTCCGTCAGCGTGCGTTTGAGCAGTGTCGTCTTGCCGGCACCCGGCGACGACATGAGGTTTACGGCGCGTACCCCGGCATTGGCCAAGGCCAGGCTGTTGGCGTCGGCGACCCGATCGTTTTCGGCGAGCAGGTTCTCGAGAACGTCGATCCGAACGCTCCCCGTGTCGGTGTAGCCGCTGTGATCGCCGACCTGGTGTCCGTGCTCGTGGCGATGCTCGGTTCCGTCCGCGTGAAGGTGAACTCGTCCCATCGCTACGCCTCCGTGACCTCCATTGATACCACGAGGAGCTCGTCACCGCTCAGCAGATCCACCTCGAAGCTGTCGCAGGCCCCGCACATGAGTATCGGCATGGCCAACGTGGTCTCCGCCTGACAGTCTCGACACTCGACCCGAGCGGGGATCTGCTCAATCACCAGCTCACATCCCTTGAGATCGCTCGAGTCGGTCAGGAGCTCCCAGCTGAACTGCAGCGCGTCGGGAACCACCTGGCGGAGATGCCCGACCCTGACGGTCACCCGCGTTGCGGTGCGCCCGTCGGCCCGCTTGATCGCCGTCGCGAGAATGGCGTCGCAAAGTGAGAGCTCATGCACCACGTGCCCCTTCCGCCCGGAGCCTACCGCCGCCCTGTCGAGGTGCCGCCCTGACTGCTCGTCGGGCACCCCGGTAAAGGGCGGCGCGCGCGTCGAGGTCCGGAGCCTACGCTGGGCTGGCGCGTGCGAGAGAGGTCGTCACCACTCTTGCCATCGGGACCGGGGGCCGGGGATGGACGCAAGCGGAGGGTCACGACAAGAGGCGTCCGCCGACTCGGCCGCGGCGGCGGTGCTCGCGACGATCATCGAGCTGTCCGACGATGCCATCTTCACCTGCGACGACACGGGAACCGTCATCAGCTGGAGCGCCAGTGCGGAACGCCTCTTCGGTCGCCCGGCCGACGAGGCACGCGGTGGGCCCCTTCACCTGTTGTTCCCCGGGCATCTCTGTGACGAGGTGCAGGGGGTCGTCGCCAACGTCCTCAAGGGTGACCGCATCCGGCATTTCGAGACAGAGATCCTGCGCCCTGACGGGATGCCCGTGCCTGTCTCGCTGTCCGTGTCCGCTCTCCTCGACGTGCGGGGGGCGGCGGTCGGCGTCGTGGCCATCGCCCGGGACGTCACCGAGCAGTACCTCGCGCAGGCGACCCTGGCCGAAGTCGATGCCCGAATGGAGGAGGGCGAGGCGTTGGCGCACATCGGAAGCTGGCTGTGGGATCTGAGAACCGGGGTGGTCCAGTGGAGCACGGAGTTCCACCGGATCCACGGCGTCGACCCTCTCGACTTCGACGGGACCTTCGAGTCGCATCTCGGGCTGATCCATCCCGACGATCGTGAGGTCGTGCGGGCCGCCATGGTGCAGTCCGTCGAGTCGGGCCGCACCTACAACGCCGAGTACCGGGTGATACGCCCGGACCGTCACGTCCGGCGGATGCAGGTGCGGGCTCAGCCGACCTTCGGCTCCACGGGGAAGGCGGTGGGGCTGAGGGGGATCGGACGGGACGTCTCGGCATCGCCCACCTCGCCCGCCGAAGGCGGGGCACCCATCGGCTGAAGCTCGGTCACGCCTCCTCTTCGAGTTCGGCCTCGGCGTGGAGGCTCACGCGCACGTCGGGGAAGATGCGCAACATGAGCACGGTGGGAGACGATAGAGCGAAGTCCCGGATGTCGAAGACCTGCTCCCCGGCGATGACCAGGTGCCGATCCGAGAGCGCATCGATGCTGACCGTGCCCTCGGCCAAACGGGTCACGCCGTGAAAGGTGAGCTCGCCCGCCAGCCGGTACCGGGTCCCGGGCCCGGTCGGTGCGCACTCGCGCAGGTCGACGGTGGCCGTCGGGAACCGTCGAGCGTCTATCCGGCGCAGCAGTTCGGCGTCGTAGAGCTGGTTGCCGGAGTTGAGACAGGAGACGTCGATGGTGATGCGGCCGGATGGTGGCTCATCGGTGCGCAGGACGCCGCCCACGACGGCGGCGTGAACCGTCCCCGAGACGCCCAGGGTGCCAAAACTGAGGGGCCCTACGGTGGACCGCACGTCGATGAGCACGGCCGATCTCTCGGGATTGAGGCGGAACCTCCGGGTCCTCGGCGCCTCATCGATCCGGGCGACCTCGGCTTCGGCTCCATCGGCCCGATGAGCCCTCCCCTCCCAGGCCGGGTCCACCGGAACCGGCCGACGCCGGCCACCGGAGGTGGAGCACACCGGGGACCACCCCGCACCGAGGGCCGTGGACCAGCCCCCTTCGACCTCGGCCAGCACGGCGTCGATCGTCCCGGTCGCCTGATAGCGGCGGAGCGCCAGGCCCAGGTAGTCGTGCTCCTCCTTGATCACCCCCATCCACACCCGCAACACCCGCTCGCCCAGTGCGGTCACCGAATAGACGCGGCGCGACTGGCCCGCCCTGGGGTTCTGTGACGAGGCCTGCACGAGGCCGTCGGTCTCGAGCTGCGCCAGGGCGCGATAGACCGCCGGTCGATCGACGTGACCGAAGCGGAATTCCTCGAGCCGGGGCACCAGCCCGTATCCGTAGCCGGGCTGCTCCGAGAGCAGGAGCAGGATCGCCGGCAGGATGAACCGGCGAGGGGGCGCCAGTTCGAACCGTGACGCCCCTTCTTCGGCGGCAATCGGGGTGCGGTCGTCCATGAGCCATTTCATCCTTGCGCCGCCCATTGGAGGTGTCAACAGCGAGCGTCCGGGTAGGAAGCCCTCGATGATGCAAAAGACACTCATTTACATGCCGGGTGTTCTCTTGTATCACTGCAGGCAGCCGCACAACTCGGCGCGGCCACGAATTGGGGGAGGGTACCGTGACGGTAACCGAAGCCTCGCCTGACGAGGCGGTGGTCCACGTTCTGTGGATCAATGCAGGGCTCAGCTGTGACGGCGACTCTGTTGCGCTCACGGCAGCCACCCAGCCGAGCATCGAGGAGATCGCGCTGGGTGCGCTACCCGGGCTCCCCAAGATCGCCGTGCACTGGCCTCTCATCGACTTCGAGTGCGGTCCCGTCGGCGGGGCCGATGACTTCCTCGAGTGGTTCTTCAAGGCCGATCGGGGCGAGCTCGACCCGTTCGTGCTGGTCGTCGAGGGGTCGATTCCCAACGAGGCGATCAAGAAGGAGGGGTACTGGTGCGGCTTCGGCAACAACCCCGACACCGACCAGCCGATGACCACCAGTGAGTGGCTCGACCGACTCGCCCCCAAGGCCTTGGTCGTGCTGTGCGCCGGGACCTGTGCCTGCTACGGCGGGATCCACGCCATGGCCGGCAACCCCACTGGCGCCATGGGGGTCCCCGACTACCTGGGCTGGAACTGGACGTCGAAGGCGGGCATCCCGATCGTCTGCGTCCCGGGCTGTCCCACCCATCCTGACAACCTCTCCGAGACGATCCTCTACCTGCTCTACCAGGCGACGGGCCAGGCGCCGATGATCCCGCTGGACGACGCGCTCCGTCCGCAGTGGCTGTTCGGCGCCACGGTCCACGAGGGCTGCGACCGTGCCGGCTACTACGAGCAGGGGGACTTCGCCACCGAGTACGGCTCACCCAAGTGCATCGTCAAACTCGGTTGTTGGGGGCCGGTGGTCAAGTGCAACGTCCCCAAACGGGGGTGGGTCAACGGCGTCGGCGGTTGCCCCAACGTCGGCGGCATCTGCATCGGCTGCACGATGCCGGGCTTCCCCGACAAGTTCATGCCGTTCATGGACGAACCGCCCGGAGCACGGGTGTCGACCCTGGCCAGCGGGCTCTACGGCAACGCCGTCCGAGGGCTGCGCAAGATCACCGCCCACACGCTCGACGACGAGCCCAGGTGGCGGACACCGGGGAGCGACCTGTCGACGGGCTACAAGAAGATCTGGAGGTAGGACGATGGCGATCAAGAATTTCACGGAGGACGAGAACGGATTGGTCGAAATGGCGTGGGACCCGATCACCCGGATCGTGGGGAGCCTGGGGATCTACACCAAGATCGACTTCGGCAAGGGCAAGGTGGCGGAGTGCCACAGCACCTCGTCGATCTTCCGGGGCTACTCCATCTTCATGAAGGGAAAGGATCCCCGCGACGCCCACTTCATCACCAGCCGCATCTGCGGGATCTGCGGCGACAATCACGCCACCTGCTCGTGCTACGCGCAGAACATGACCTACGGCGTGAAGCCTCCGGCACTGGGAGAACAGATCGTCAACCTGGGTGAAGCGGCCGAGTACATGTTCGACCACAACATCTTCCAGGAGAACCTGGTCGGGGTCGACTTCTGCGAGAAGATGGTGGCCGAGACCAATCCGGGTGTGCTCGAGCAGGCCAACCGTACCGAGGCACCCCATGCCGCGGAACACGGCTACAAGACGATCGGCGACATCATGCGCTCGCTCAACCCGTTCTCGGGTGAGTTCTACCGCGAGGCGCTCCAGGTCAGCCGGTACACGAGGGAGATGTTCTGCCTCATGGAGGGCCGCCACGTCCACCCCTCGACGCTGTACCCGGGCGGGGTGGGAACGACGGCGACCATCCAACTGTTCACCGACTACTACACCCGGTTGATGCGGTACGTGGAGTTCATGAAGCGGGTCGTGCCCATGCACGACGATCTCTTCGACTTCTTCTACGAGGCGCTGCCCGGCTACGAAGAGGTGGGCCGCCGACGCATCCTTCTCAACTGCTGGGGCGCCTTCCAGGACCCCGACGTCTGCAACTTCGACTACAGGGACATGACCACCTGGGGCCGCGCTATGGGCGTCACGCCGGGCGTGGTCGTCGACGGCAAGCTGGTCACCAACGACCTCGTGGAGATCAACCTCGGTATCCGGATACTGCTCGGGCACTCCTTCTACGACGACTGGGAAGACCAGCCGATGTTCGTCACCCGGGACCCGCTGGGCAACCCGGTCGACCGTCGCCACCCGTGGAACCAGCACACCAACCCCCAGCCCCAGAAGCGTGACTTCGACGGCAACTACAGCTGGGTGATGTCGCCTCGTTGGTTCGACGGCACGGATCACCTGGCGCTCGACACCGGGGGCGGGCCCCTGGCCCGGCTCTGGTCGACGGCGCTCTCGGGGCTGGTGAACACCGACCACCTGAGGGCGACGGGCACCAGCGTGCAGATCCACCTGCCGAAGACCGCCCTCAAGGGTCCCGTCGACCTCGAGTGGAAGGTTCCCCAGTGGTCGAACACCATCGAGCGAGACCGGGCACGGACCTACTTCCAGGCCTATGCCGCGGCGGCCGCGCTTGACTTCATCGAACTGGCGATCCAGGACGTCCGAGCCGGGAACACCAAGACGTGGGAGCCCTTCGAGGTACCCGACGAAGGGATCGGGTGCGGGTTCACCGAAGCGGTTCGCGGCGTGCTCTCCCACCACATGGTGGTCAAGGGCGGGAAGATCGCCAACTACCACCCGTACCCGCCGACACCGTGGAACGCCAACCCGCGGGATGTCTACGGCACGCCGGGCCCCTACGAGGACGCGGTGATCGACACGCCGATCTTCGAAGAGAACAGCCGCGAGAACTTCAAGGGGATCGACATCATGAGGGCGGTGCGAAGCTTCGATCCGTGCCTGCCCTGCGGGGTGCACATGTACCTCGGCAAGGGCAAGGTGCTGAAGAAGATGCACTCCCCCACCCAGGTGGCAAACGCCGACGACCTGGCCTGCTGAGCGCGGGGCGAGATGCCTGAACCACAGAACCTCCGAGCGGTGGGCGATCGGATCGAACAGGCACTCGACGAGCTGCAGTCGGTCGCCGACGCCCGCACCGTCAACCTGGCCGAGGAACTCCTTCGCCTGGTCTCCGAGCTCTACGGCGCGGGATTCGCCCGTGCCGTAGAGCTGGCCGGCCAGCAGGCGCCTGGCCTGATCACCGCCTTCTGCGAGGATGAGCTGTTGGCCAGCCTCCTCCTGGTGCACGGACTGCACCCCGAGTCCCTCGACAACCGGGTGGAAGCAGCGCTGGTCTCGGTCCGGCCGTTCCTGGCCCAACACGGTGGCGACGTCGAGCTGCTCGGAATCGACGACGAGCTGGGCGCCGTCAAGCTCCGCCTCCTCGGGAGCTGCGACGGCTGCCCCTCCTCGGCCAGCACGCTGCGGGGTGCCGTCGAGGTGGCCATCGTCGAGGCCGCCCCTGAAATCCTGCGGATCGTCGTGGAGGAGCCGACGACCCCGCCGGTGAGCGTCCCCGTCTCGCTGGGGGCCAAGCCCATGTACGACGAGTGTCCGGCCGAGGTGGCGGCGGGGTGACCGATCCACTGGCCGTGCTGCAGCGGATACGGGAGAGCCAACCGCGCGACCTGCCGCGCCCCGGGGAGGCCTGTGAGCTGTGCGCCGAGCCCATCTCCGACGACCACGGGCACCTCGTGGACCTGCAGGCGCGCACGCTCATGTGCGCCTGCCGGGGCTGCTACCTGCTCTTCACCTCGGAAGGCGCCGGCGGCACCCACTTCAGATCGGTGCCCGACCGCTTCCTGGCGTTCCACGACTTCGAGCTCTCCGCGGTGCAGTGGGACAGCCTGCAGATACCGGTGAGCGTGGCCTTCTTCTTCATCAACTCCTCGTTGGGACGGGTCGCCGCCTTCTACCCGGGCCCGGCCGGAGCCACCGAATCGGAGCTGCCTCTCGACACCTGGGCCGAGGTGACCGCGGCCAACCCCGAGCTCGCAACCCTCCAACCCGACGTGGAGGCCTTCCTCGTCCGCACCAAGGCCGATGGGACGGGAACCGAGTGCTACATCGTGCCCATCGACGCCTGTTACGAACTGGTGGGCCACCTGCGCCGTCTGTGGCGCGGCTTTGACGGTGGAACGGAAGCCCGCGCCAGGCTCGACGAGTTCTTCGACGACGTCAGGGCCAGGGCGCGATGACCACGCTGTCGTTCGCGGTGGTGGGCTCCCGGGCGGAGCCCCACGCCGCCTTGCCCACCCTCGCGCTGCGCCTGAGGGTCGAGGAGGCCGACGGTCGGAGCGTCCACGCCCTGGCGCTGCGTTGCCAGATCCGGATCGAGCCCCAACGCCGGCGCTACACGAGCGACGAAGAAGCGCGCCTCTACGAACTGTTCGGCGAGACGCCGCAGTGGGGCGACTCTCTCCGGCCGTTCCTCTGGACCCACGTCTCGACCACGGTCGGGAAATTCGACGGCGCCACCGAATTCGACCTGCCCGTGGAGTGCACCTACGACTTCGACGTCGCCGGCGCCAAGTACCTCCATGCCCTGGCGGACGGGGACGTCCCCCTGCTCCTGCTGTTCTCCGGCACCGTCTTCACGCAGGGCGCCTCGGGATTCTCGGCCGAGCCGCTCTCGTGGTCCCTCGAGGCCTCTCACAAGATGCCCGTCGCCGTGTGGCGGTCCATGATGGACCTCTACTACCCCAACAGCGGCTGGATCCGCCTCCGGCGCGACACGCTCGACGACCTGCAGCACTTCCGGGCCCACCGGGGCCTGCCCACCTGGGACCAGGCCCTCGAGCACCTGCTGAAGGAAGCGGGCGGGGACGGGTCGTGAGCACCCGGACCGCCGACCGCTTCGAGACCGCCCGCGCCGTGGCCGACGCGGTGCTCTACGAGGGGTACGTCCTGTACCCCTACCGGGCCTCGTCCCGTAAGAACCAGGCGAGGTTCCAGTGGGGCGTGCTCACCCCGCGGAGCTTCAGCCACACGGACGGGTCCGAGCGCTGGTCGATGCGCACCGAGTGCCTGGTTGACCCGGGCGTTTCCCCGACGCTCTCGGTGCGGATCCGCTGCCTCCAGGCACAGAGCCGTCGCGTCGAGGCGACGACCGAGCTCGGGCGCGGGTCAGGGGGGGCGACCGCATTCGCCCACACGGGGCTTCTCGAGGTCGGGGGCGTGCGCCACGCCGATTGGGATGAGGCCGTCGACCGGGTCGTCGACGTCACACCTCTCGCGCTGGGGGCCCTCGAGGGATCCGACCACGTCGAGGAGTTCTCCTTTGCGGCTGGCGCGGACTCCGAGCTGGTCCGTGCCGCCGACGGCACGGTCGCCGGACGGTTCGTGCGGCAACGGGAGGCGGTGACCGGGCTGGTGCGGATCGCCGCCGGTCGACCCATCGCCTCACTGCCCTACCTCAAGGTCGCCGTGACCGTCGAGAACGCCACGGCGGTGACGGCCCTCGGACTGCACCGTGACGACGCCCTCGGGCACAGCCTCATCGCGGTGCACACGATGCTGGCCGTCGACGACGGGAGGTTCGTGTCACTGCTCGATCCTCCCGATCGCGCCGCTCGGGCCGCGGCCTCCTGCCACAGCGACGGCACCCACCCGGTGCTCATCGGGGAGGACGACGTGGTGCTGTCCTCTCCCATCATCCTCTACGACCACCCCGAAGTGGCAGCGCAAAGCCCGGGGGATCTGTACGACTCCCTGGAGATCGACGAGATCCTCGCCCTGCGGGTGATGACCTTGACCGACGAGGAGAAGTCCGAGGCTCGGGGCACCGACCCCCGGGCGGCTGCCATCATCGATCGGTGTGACGAAATGTCGGCCGAGACGTTGGGCGTGCTGCACGGGCAGATGCGGCCGGTCGAACAGCCGTCCGGCACCGCGTCCTCCGGCGATCCGTCGGCCGTGCCCTGGTGGGATCCCGAGGTCGACGCCTCGTTCGACCCCTGGACCGAGACCGTCTGGATCGGCGGCACCGCGGTCACCAAGGGCAGCACCGTCCGGCTGAGGCCTTCCCACAGGGCGGACGCGCAGGACATCTTCCTGGCCGGCCTGACCGCGACCGTCGCCGGGGTGTTCACCAGTGTCGACGGAGACCAGCACGTCGCGGTCACCATCGATGACGATCCCGCCACCGAAGAGCTGGCGTGGCAGGGCCGGTACCTCTTCTTCCATCCCGACGAGGTGGAGCCTCCGACAGGAGGGCAGCACCCATGAGCAACGGCGTATTGGTGGCCGGCATCGGCAACGTCTTCCAGACCGACGACGCCTTCGGCGTGGAGGTGGCCAATCGCCTCTCCGAGCGGCCCCTCCCCCGCGGGGCGCGGGTCGAAGACTTCGGGATCCGCGGGGTGCATCTGGCCTACGAGCTACTGGGGGGGTACGACGGCCTTGTCATCGTTGACGCCCTCCCCATGGGAGAACCTCCGGGGACCCTCGCCATCATGGAGCCGGAACTGGACGGCTCGAGCACGAGCGGCGACGAGGTGCTCGAGGTCCTGGACGCCCACACCATGAATCCCGATGTGGTGCTCGGGACCCTGCGTCACCTGGGTGGGTCCGTCGAGAGGATCTTCATCATCGGTTGCCAGCCCGCCAACCTGCACGACGGCATGGGGCTGTCCCCGGCGGTGGCTGCGGCCGTCGATGACGCGGCGGAGATCTGTCGTCAGCTCGTATCCGAACTACTCGCACCTCGTGAAAAGGGGGCTCACCCATGATCCGTCGCTTCATCGCCTCTGTCCTGCTCGCCGCCGTCGCCGGGCTGGTGATCAAGTCCCTCCCGGACATCGCCCGGTACCTCAAGATGCGGGAGATGTAAGGAGATGGGCAGCACCGCCCTCCCGGACATCGCGCTCCACTCCCGGATGAGGATGACGTAGCACGTGGCCCGCTACGTCATCGCTCCCGAACGGTCGCACGTGTGGATAGATGCCCGTTCCAACGTGCACCCCATCCACTCCAGCACCGACGGCCTGGAGGGCTTCGTCGACCTTGCGCTGTCGCCCGAGGGCGAGGTCGACCTGTCGGCACCCATGTCGGGGAAGCTGTCGCTGACGGTTGATCGATTGAGTTCGGGGAATCGCATGGAGGATAGGGAGCTCCAGAAGCGCATCGACGCACGGCGCTTCCCGACCATTGCGGGGGCGCTGGACACGATAGAGAAGTCCGACGACGACGGGAGGTACCGGGTCGGCGGTGACATCACGTTCCGCGGGGTCTCCCGGCACCACGAGGACCTGATGAAGATCGGCAGCGTGGACGACCAGACGATTCAACTGGACGGGAGGTCCAGCTTCGACATTCGTGACTACGGGATGGAGCCGCCGCGGATGTTGATGCTGAAGGTGGAGCCGGTGGTGGACGTCAGGGTCGAGATCTTCGCCGTGCGAGAGTGAGAGGAGCCAGCCGCGATGTGCCTAGGTATACCGGGACAACTCAAGGAGTTCTCCGACGTCCACGAACATCTGGCGCGGGTGGACGTCTCTGGGGTGACGCGACTCATCAATATCGGCCTGCTGGAGGACGAGGATCTCAAGCCGGGCGATTGGGTGCTCATCCATGTGGGCTTCGCCATGTCGAAGATCGACGAGGAGGAGGCGGCGCTGGCGCTGGCCTCGCTCCAGCTCATGGGTAGGGCCTACGACGAGGAGCTCGAAGCGTTCTGGTCATCGACGATGGCCAGCGAGAGCAGTACACACAGCGAGAGCAGTACACAAGGAGGATGAGATGGGAGTGGTGATCGGAGTCATCGTCGGGTACGCCCTGGGAAGCCAGGCCGGAGCTGACGCGTGGCCTGAGCTCGAAGAGGCCTGGAAGACCATCATCGCGTCGGAGGAGGTCAGAGACCTGATCTCTGGTGGAGTCTCCATCGCTCGGGACCTGTTGAGCCGGCGGGGCGAGTTCCTGGCCGGTGCGCTCGGCATCACCGATCCGGACGCGAAGCTGCGCCGGGTGGCATAGGGATCTCCGTGCGGTTCGTCGACGAGTACCGCGACCCCACGGCGGCGAGGGCGCTGGTGGCGCAGATCGCCGCCCTGGCCGGAGACGACACGTTCAAGTTCATGGAGGTGTGCGGCGGCCACACCCACACCATCTACCGGCACGGCATTGAGCACGTCCTGCCGGCGTCGGTGGAGTTGGTGCACGGGCCCGGGTGCCCCGTGTGCGTGATCCCCATGGGCCGGGTGGACGACGCCATCGCCGTCGCCCAGACGCCCGGCGTCATCTTCACCTCGTTCGGCGACATGATGCGCGTCCCGGGCAGCAACGGGAACCTGCTGAAGGCCAAGGCCAACGGGGCCGATGTCCGCTTCGTCTACTCCCCGCTGGACGCACTGAAGACCGCGGTGGAGAACCCGGGCCGTCAGGTCGTCTTCTTTGCCGTCGGCTTCGAGACGACCGCGCCCTCCACGGCGCTCACCTTGCTGCAGGCGAGGGCCAAGGGCGTCACCAACTTCAGCGTCTTCTCCAACCACGTCACGATCGTCCCGCCCTTGCGGGCCATCCTGGACTCGCCCGACCTCCGACTCGACGGCTTTCTCGGACCGGGGCACGTCTCGACCGTCGTCGGGCAACGGCCCTACCGTTTCGTCCCCGCCGACTACGGGCTGCCGCTCGTCACGGCGGGCTTCGAGCCACTCGACATCCTCCAGGCCATCTCCATGCTGCTCGCCCAGCTCCGGGAGGGTCGCTGCGAGGTGGAGAACCAGTACGCGCGGGTCGTCCACGAGGAGGGCAACCCGCGGGCGCTCGCCGTGCTGCAGGAGGTCTTCGAGTTGCGGCCCCACTTCGAATGGCGGGGACTGGGCTTCATCTCACAGAGCGGGCTCAAACTGCGACCCGAGTTCGGGGCCTTCGACGCCGAGCTGCTCTATGAGATCCCGGGGGTCCGTGTGGCCGACCCCAAGGCCTGCCAGTGTGGCGAGGTTCTCAAGGGCGTCATCAAGCCGTGGGAGTGCAAGGTGTTCGGCACCGCCTGCACACCCGAAACCCCCATCGGGACCTGCATGGTCTCCTCTGAAGGGGCGTGCGCGGCCTACTACAACTTCGGGCGGATGCACCGTGAGGCGGCCGTCACACTGGGGCGGACGAGCGGGCTCAGCGCGTGACCTCCCTGGCCGCGTCGGACGCCGTCGTGCGCTACCGGATCCGGGTGGTCGGGGTGGTCCAGGGCGTCGGCTTCCGCCCCTTCGTGCACCGCGTGGCGACCGATCTCGGGCTGGCCGGCCACGTCGGCAACGACGCCGAGGGCGTCTTCGTCGAGGTCGAGGGGGATGCGGGGAGCGTCGATGCGTTCACCGCCCACCTGACGGCCGACGCTCCGCCCCTGGCCCGGATCTTCGGCGTCCAGGGCGAGCCCGTCGAAATCCGCCACGAGCGCGGCTTCCGGATCGTCGAGAGCCGCTCGGAGAGTGCGGTGCGGACATTCGTCGCTCCCGATGTCGCCGTGTGCGACGACTGTCTGGCCGAGCTGTTCGACCCCGAGGACCGCCGGTTCCGCTACCCGTTCATCAACTGCACGAACTGTGGTCCCCGCTTCACGATCACCCTCCGGCTCCCCTACGACCGGCCCAACACGACCATGCGGACGTTCGAGCTGTGCGCCGCCTGCAGCAGCGAGTACCACAGCCCGTCCGACCGCCGATTCCACGCGCAGCCGGTGGCCTGTGCCCGCTGCGGTCCACGGATCTGGTTCGAGGGCCCGGGTGGGGTCACCGAGGGGACCGACCCCGCCATCCTCGCCACCCAGGAGGCGCTCGCCCGGGGCGCCATCGTCGCCGTCAAGGGTCTCGGCGGCTACCACCTGGCCTGTGACGCCACCTCGGCCGCGGCGGTCGACCGCCTGCGGCGACGCAAGATGCGGGCCGACAAACCTCTCGCCGTGATGGTGCCCGACCTGCTGACGGCACACACCCTGGCCCGTATCGGCCGGCGCGAGGCCCTGCTCCTGAGCGGTCGGGAACGGCCGATCGTTCTGCTGGACCGGCGCCCGGGTGGCCCGCTGGCCGAGCAGGTGGCGCCCCAGAACCCCCAGATCGGGCTGCTGCTCCCCTACACCCCGCTGCACCACCTGTTGTTCCACCAGGTGCCGACGTCGGATGTTCGTGCGCCACGTCTGCTCGTGATGACCAGCGGCAACCTGACCGACGAGCCCATCGCCTACGGCGATGCCGATGCCCGCAGTCGGCTGGGCCGCATTGCCGACGCGTGGTTGACCCACGACCGCCCCATTCACGTCCCGTGCGACGACTCGGTGGTGCGCGTCGACGACGGTGAGGAGCTACCGATCCGGCGCTCCCGCGGGTACGCACCCCTCCCGGTCCGGCTTCCGTTCCCCGTGGATCCCGTCCTGGCCATGGGAGGGGAGCTCAAGAACACCTTCTGTCTCGCATCGGGCCGCGACGCCTTCATGAGCCAGCACGTCGGCGACATGGGCAGCGTGGAGACGCTGGCCGCGTTCGAACGATCGGCGGGGCAGTTCACCGACATGTACCAGATCGCTCCCCGGAAGCTCGCCGCCGATCGGCATCCCGGTTATCAGACCCGACGGTGGGCGGACGAGCACGGGGAACAGCCGGTGGAGCTGGTCCAGCACCATCACGCGCACATCGCCGCCGTGATGGCTGAGCACGGGGTTCCGGCCGGCGAGCGGGTGATCGGCTTCGCCTTCGACGGCACGGGGTACGGGACCGACGGAGCCATCTGGGGGGGCGAGGTCCTCCTCGCGGGATACGACGGGTTCGAGCGCTGCGCCCACGTACGCTACGCCCCCCTGCCGGGGGGGGACGCCGCCATCCGCAAGCCGTACCGCACCGCGTTGGCCCACCTGTGGGCGGCGGGGATTGCCTGGGAGAGCGATCTCCCTCCCGTCGGCCACGCCCCGGAGGGCGAGCTCACTGTCCTACGACGTCAGCTCGAACGAGGTGTCGGTTGCACTCCGACCTCGAGCATGGGACGGCTCTTCGACGCGGTCAGCTCGCTGCTCGGGGTCCGCCATATCGCCACCTACGAAGCTCAGGCTGCCCTGGAGCTCGAGTGGCTGGCGGCTGCCCACCTGACCGTGGCACGCCATTACCGCTTCGGGCTCCATGGGGAGGAGATCGACGCCGCGCCCGTCCTGGCGGCGCTGACCGATGATCTGCGGGACGGCTGCCCGAGTGGACCCATCGCTGCGGGCTTCCATGTGGCAGTGGCCCGACTGATCGGTGATGCCGCCGACCGGTTGCGCCAGAAATCCGGTGCCCACCCCGTCGCGCTGAGCGGCGGGGTCTTCCAGAACGTGTTGCTCCTCCGCCTGGCTCGGAGGGAGCTGGCGGCGCGCGACCACCACGTGCTGACCCACCGGCTGGTCCCACCCAACGACGGCGGGCTGGCCCTCGGACAGGCGGTGGTGGGGGCCCGGTGCGAACCGAAGCGCGGGTGTGCTCAATGACCGTCGTGGACACCACCCTCGCGCCCGTGGACCACCGACCGGCCGAAGACCTGGCCGCGTCCGCCCTGTCACTGGCTCGGCGGTTCGCGGCCGGTGCGACGATGTGGTGCGTGGCCCGAGAATGGCCGTCGCACGGTCGTCACGTGGCCGTCGAGTTCGTCCACCCGGTCATCGTCGGCACCAAGTCGTTGCCCGCGGTCAACATCGAGGGGGCCGACACCACCTCTACCCTGCGGCTGTTGGCCCGTCCCGGTGACGTCGTGCTGGCCGTGAGTTCGGCCAGCGACCGGCCGACGGCCGACCTGTTGCGCCGGGCCGAAGCCTGGGGACTCACGAGGGTCTGGCTCGGCGCGGGGCCACGGCCGTCCAGCGGCCTGGCGGAGCACACCGTGTGGCTCGAAGGCACGGACGCCGCCCGGAGCGCGCGCGCTGGGGACCTGGTACTCCTCTACCACCTGTTGTGGGAGCTGACGCAGGTGGTGTTCGAGCATCCCGGTCTCCTCATCCCCGAGCCCGACTGCACGGGCGAGGCCTGCATCACCTGCTCCGACGAGGGGCGGGTCGCCGAGGTGCGGGCCGTGCACGGCGACGGTTCGGCTGCGGTGGTGATGGACGGCGGCACGGAGACCATCGACGTCACCCTGGTGGAACCCGTCGCGGTGGACGACCTCCTCCTGGTCCACGCCGGAGTGGCGCTGACCACCCTGGGGCGATGACGCACATGGCACGCGAACTCACCGGATTCCTCTACCCCTTCATAGAGTCGGAGGAGCGCGATAGCTCCAGCCTCCTCGTCGACCTGGCCGCCTCGGCCGAGGAGAAGGTCGCCCAGAGCCGGAGACTACGGACGACCACCCTCGAGCGCTGCGCCAGCCGACTGGCCCACGCGGGGGAGGCTACCGCCCAACACTTCAGGCAGGGGGGGCGGTTGTTCGCCTTCGGCAATGGCGGCAGTGCGACCGACGCCGAAGGTGCGGTCGATCTGTTCCGGCGCCCTCCGAGTGGGCGCCCCCTGCCGGCCATCTCCTTGGTGGACGATCGGGCCGTGCTCACCGCTCTGGCCAATGACGTCGGATTCGACCTGGTCTTCTCCCGACAGGTCATCGCCCATGCCCAGGCGGGCGACGTCGCCGTGGGATTTTCGACCAGCGGTGACTCGCGCAACGTACTGCGGGGGCTCGAAGAGGCGTCGCATCGGGGACTGCTCACGATCGGGCTCTGCGGGTACGACGGGGGGGCGATGGCGGCCAGCGACGCCATCGCCCACTGCCTGGTGGTGCACTCCGAGAGTGTCCACCGCGTACAGGAAACCCAGAATGCGCTGGTGTTCCAGCTGTGGTCGATCGTGCAGGCTCACCTCGGCGAGGGTGCAGGGACGTGACGCACACCACGCAGGACGCGGGCTCCGCCAGCCGTGAGGCGGTCGTCTTCGAACGGATCGAGGCGTTCCGCCGTCGCCGGCCCCGACTGCTCGAAGAGGTCGTCACGCTGGCCCACGGCGCCGGCGGGAAGGCGTCCGCCGCGCTGCTCGCGGCGGTGTTCCTGCCTGCCTTCGCCGACGATCCGAGCGCCGAGCAGGCCGACGCCGCCACCGTCACCTTGCCCTCGGGGGAGCGACTGGCGTTCAGCACGGACTCCTACGTCGTCCAGCCGCTCCGTTTCCCCGGTGGCTCCGTCGGCCACCTGGCCGTGCACGGCACCGTCAACGATCTGGCCATGCTGGGAGCGCGCCCGCTCGCCCTGTCGGCGGCCTTCGTCCTCGAAGAAGGCTTCTCCATCGACTCGCTGCGGGGGATCGTCGCCGACATGGCCGAGGCGGCGGCGGCGGCCGGGGTTTCGATCGTGACGGGGGACACCAAGGTGGTCGACCGGGGCGCGGCGGACGGCATGTACATCTCGACCGCCGGCGTCGGCCTGATTCCGGCCGGTCGCCGGCTCTCGGCGGCCCGGGTGGGCGACGGCGACGTGGTGCTCGCCTCGGGCACCCTCGGTGACCACGGCACCGCGGTCATGTTGGCCCGAGGCGACCTCGCCCTCGAAGCCGACATCGAGTCGGACACCGCTCCTCTCAACGGGCTGGTGGAGCACCTGCTCGAGGCGGCTCCATCCACGCGGTGGCTGCGCGATGCGACGCGCGGCGGGGTGGGCACGGTCTGCAACGAGCTGGCCCGTGACTGCAACCTGACCGTGGTCTTGGAGGAATCGGCCCTGCCCGTGCGGCCGGCGGTGGCGGCGGCGTGCGAGCTGCTCGGCATCGATCCGCTCTACGTGGCCAACGAGGGCAAGCTCATCGCCGTCGTGGCACCCGAAGAGTCGGGCGCTGCCCTCGCCGCCATGAGAGCACACCCCCAGGGCGCCGACGCCGTCCGTATCGGCGAGATCCGAACGGAACCCCCGGGCATCGTGGTCCTGCGCACGGCCTTCGGAGGCACGCGGATCGTCGACATGTTGGTGGGCGACCCGCTCCCCCGCATCTGCTGAGAGGGGCTCACGGCCGGCCCTCGACGACCACCAGCGAGGCGTCGAGGCCGAAAAGGTCCAACGTCGTGCGGCCCGCCCGCAAAGATTCGAACAGTGCGGCCTCCGTCGACGCGCGGGCCTCCCCAGCCTCTCGCACCGCCGTGAGCCGATGGCCGGGGACCACCGTCACGCCATCGACGTCACCTACGACCCAGTCGCCCTGGGCCACCGCGACGCCTCCGACCCTCACCGGGGCACCAACCGTGCCCGGCTTGTCCTTGCTCGCGCCGGCGAGGGCGATGGCCGAGGAGAATACGGGGAACCGATGCGCCTCGAGGGCAGCGACGTCGCGCACCCCTCCGTCGATGACGAGGCCGATCAGCCCCGCCACTTGCGCCGCCGTCGTCAGGACCTCCCCCCAGTAGCCGCGGTCGGGCACCGGACCGACCTCTACGACGAGGACGCTGCCCGCGGGCGCCGCGGTGATCGCCACGTGCACGGCCAGGTTGTCGCCCGGGGTGCACCCGACCGGATAGGCGGGACCGGCCAGTGCGGCACCCGACCAGGCGGGCCGCAGGCGGGGGTCGGTGACCAGACCACCCGACTCGCCGAGCGTGGCCGCGCCGAGGCGGATCAGGGCAGCTGCGATCTCCTGCTGGCTCTCCATGTTCACGCTCTCCATGTTCACGCTCTCCCTCCACGGGGACGTCCCACATTGGACCACCCCGCGGGCCCGCACACCAGATGCCGATGGCGCCCGCCACCGTCTCCGGTCCGAGGCCGGCCCGGCGACCTCGGGAGGTAGGGTCCCCGTGAAGAGCACCACGAGGGAGGGCGCCATGGAAGTGCACGACAAGATCTACATCGACGGAGACTGGGTCGCGTCCAGCGGAGGGGGCACGCTCGAGGTCGTCGACTCCACCAGCGAGGAGGTCATGGCCACCATCCCAGCCGGCACCCCCGAAGACGTCGACCGGGCCGTACGGGCCGCCGCCGCCAGCTTCCCGGCCTGGTCGAAGACCTCCCACGAGGAGCGGGCCAAGGCTCTGATCCGGATCGGTGAGGCCCTGGCCTCCCGCACCGACGAGATCGCGTCGATCATCTCGCACGAGGTGGGCATGCCCCGAACGCTGTCGGGACCGATTCAGGTGGGCCTGCCGGCAGGCGCGTTTGCCGACGCCGCTCAGGCGGCCCAGACGTTCCGCTGGGAAGAGGTGATCGGGAACTCCCTGGTCGTACACGAGCCCGTGGGCGTCGTCGGGGCCATCACCCCCTGGAACTACCCCCTCTACCAGATCGTTCTCAAGGTCGCCCCGGCGCTGGCGGCCGGGTGCACCGTGGTGCTCAAGCCCAGCGAGGTCGCCCCGTTGAACGCACTCGCACTGGCGAGGGTCATTCACGAGGTCGGCCTGCCCGCCGGTGTCTTCAACCTGGTCACCGGCGTCGGGCCCGTGGTCGGCGAGGCCATCGCCGCACACCCCGAGGTCGACATGGTCTCCTTCACCGGCTCCACCCGGGCCGGCAGGCGAGTCATGGAACTGGCCGCCCACAACATCACGCGGGTCTCGCTCGAGCTGGGCGGCAAGTCGGCCAACATCCTGCTCGACGATGCCGACCTGGCAACAGCGGTGCCGGCCGGGTTGTTCGCCTGCTTCTTGAACTCCGGTCAGACCTGCTCGGCGCTGACCCGCATGCTCGTCCCGCGCGACCGACTGGCCGAGGTCGAGCAGATGGCCGTCGAAGCCGCGGCGGGATTCGCCCCCGGTGATCCCTTCGAGGAAGGTCGTCTGCTGGGACCGCTCGTCTCCTCGGTCCAGCGCGAGAGGGTGCGCACCTACATCAACAAGGGCATCGAGGAAGGGGCGAAGCTGCTCACCGGTGGGCCTGAGGCGCCGGACGGCCTGGAAACGGGGTTCTTCGTGCAACCGACCATCTTCTCCGAGGTGACCCCGGGCATGACGATCGCCAACGAGGAGATCTTCGGACCGGTCCTCTCCATCATGCCGTACGACTCCGAGGAGGACGCCGTGGAGATCGCCAACGGCACGCCCTACGGCTTGGCCGGTGCGGTGTGGAGCGGCGATCCGGCCCGGGCCGAGAGGGTCGCCCGGCTCCTGCGCACGGGTCAGGTCGACATAAACGGTGGAAAGTTCAACCCGAGCGCCCCCTTCGGCGGCTACAAGCAGTCGGGCTTCGGCCGCGAACGCGGCACGTACGGCCTGGAGGAGTTCCTCGAGACCAAGTCGCTGCAGCGATAGGACGGGCGAGGAAGCATCAGGCCGTCGCCTCGACCACCACGACCCAGCTGTCGAGCTCCAGCGGGCCACCCCCTCCGGCCGAGAAGCGCGGGTCGGAAAATCCGGCGCCTTCGAGCCACTGCACCCACTCAGGAGGTGTGGGGAGGCGGATGTAGTGCGCACTGTGCCGCACCGCGCCGTCCCGGTACACCGTGCGATCCGTGGCGATGCGACCCGTCACAGGGTCGAACCGTGAGACGTCGACCTGCGCATTGCCGTCTCTCCAGACCACGGTGGCGTCCGGCGCCGCCGTGAAATGCCGCACGACACCGTCGTGCTGCATGGTCTCGATCAGCAACCTGCCGCCTGGGCGCAGCACGCGGTGGAACTCGGCCAGCACCCGTCGACAGTCGTCGTCGTCGTGGTAGCCGAAGGAGGTGAACCAGCACACCACGGCATCGAAGGGGCCCCGGACCGGCAGGTGGCGAAGGTCGCCGCGGACGAAACTCTGGCGCCCCGCCGGTCCGGCGGCTCCGGCCTGCGCCATGGCGACGAACCGCGCCGAGAGGTCGACCCCCGTGACACAGAGTCCGGCGGTGGCCAGACGACGGGAGATCCGACCGTGGCCACACGGCGCATCGAGGACGCGTGACCCCGGAGAGAGGTCCAGGCGCCCCAGGATCTCGGCCGCGTCGTCGTCGGAATGGCCCTCGTCAATCGATTCGGCGTAGAAGTAGAGGTAGTCGTCCCCGAACGTGGCGTCGACGTCGAATTCCATGGCCCATCATCGCCGGTATCGTCGCGTGGTGCCCCCATCGTCACCCGTGGACGACATCTCCTTCGACACGGCGACGCAGCTACGGCCCGGCGACGGCCACTCGATGTTCGAGGTGGAGATCCCGCAGCGCTGGACGGTGGGCGACAAGCCGAACGGCGGCTTTCTCCTCGCCCTGCTCGGGCATGCGGCCGCCCGCGCCGTGCCGGTCGACGGCGGCGGCCTGCCCGAGGCGGTGTCGGCCACGGTCACCTTCGTGGCACCCCCGGCGCTCGGCGGGGCCGAGGTCCGGACGAGCGTCCTCCGGCGCGGACGCACGGCCGCCCAGGTGCGCGCCGTTCTGGTCCAATCCGACCGCCCGATGGTCGACGGCGTGTTCGTCATGGGCGCCCTGGCTGCTGCGCCCACCCCCCGTTACAGCGATGTCGGCTCGCTCCGTATCCCCGAACCCGCACAGTGCGTCCGGGTTCCGCCGCAGATGGCCGACGGAACGCCGGTGGCGATCCTCGAGACGACCGAGCTGCGCCTCGACCCGTCGACCCTGCCGCCCGGACCAGGACAAGCCCTGCAACGCGACCAGGTGGCCGAGCTACGCGGCTGGGTGCGGTTCGCCGACGGAAGGCAACCCGATGCGCGCTCCCTCCTCTACTTCGTCGACGCCATCCCTCCGGCCACCTTGCTCATCGGGTCGACGGGGTGGGTCCCGACGCTCTCGATGTCCGTCTATGTGCGGGCACTGCCCGCCCCGGGTTGGCTGGGCATCCGCTTCACCGCCCACCACGTGGCCTCGGGAATGGTCGACGAGTCGTGCACACTGTGGGACGCCGAAGGCCAGGTCGTCGCGCAAGCATGGCAGTTAGCCCGTCTGCGTTTCCCCGACGACTCCGCATGAAGGGCCACGGAGAGGGCCTTCATGGGCCCGCGGCGTCGCGGACGGCTGCTGCCTATGCTTTGGGGGGTGACGCTCGAACGTCGGTCAGCGAGATCGCCGAACCAGACGCACGGGCCGGAGGTGGGGGGCACGATGAAAGTGAGGCCATCAACATGCAGATCCTGCTCTCGTTTCTCATTGGCTATTTCGTCGGAGCCAAGGCCGGAGAGAAGCAGTTCGATGAGGTCGTAGAGTCGGCCAGAGCGGTTGCGGAGTCCGAGGAGTTCCACTCGTTGCTCATGTCGCTGCGCGCCCACGCCTCGGCGGCCCTGCACGCGCTGGGCGATCTACTGGAAGAGGCGCCCCGGTCGGGCACCAACGACAGCGTCGTGGCGCGCGTCCGACGAATGATGGAACAGCCTACATCGACCGCATTCTGAGATACCGGGCGAGATCGGGTAGCGACGTCACACAGACCCAGCCGATTCCCAGCGCCACCGCGAACTTGACCATGCCGATCACGCGTCCTCCCTCCAGCTGCTCCTGAACAGTACTCGTTGTGATCGGCCGCCGATGCCGATGCCCGCTACGGCCGCTTTGCGCCGGTGTCGAATGCTCCGATGTCGCACGGGACCGTTTCGATGTAACCCCGTTGGTCTGTCGGTTGGCAGTCAGCCGCTTTCGTGACGTGACCAATGGCCGGGCTACCGGGTTCCAAGGAGATGGTCTGCGTCGGACCACCGTTGTCCTCCGGCCCTGCGGGATTGAGTTTGGGGGCGGTGTCGGAGAGGCTGGTACTGGCGGTGAAGCCGCACGTGCCGTCGTCATTGAGGTTGTAACCGCTGTCCGTGATGTGAGATATGCCGCTGGTGCTCCACCCCGAACAGTCCCCTCCCGACGAACTATTGGCCACAATGTCGGCGATGGCGTTCAGGGTGGAGTTGTTGTAGACGCCTCCCGCGAGCGTCGCACTGTTCCCGGTCACGGTGCTGCCGGTCAGATTCAACGAGCCGTCGTCGTTGTAGATACCGCCACCGACCGCGCCAGGCTCCGTGGTGTTCCCTGAGAACGTGCTGTCGACGACCGATGCCGGGTTCCCGTAGTTGAAGATTCCCCCGCCGGCGTCTCCTGCCTCATTACCGGAGAACGTACTGTCGGACACCGTCAATCCCCCGTAGTTGGCGATGCCGCCACCGTCCCATCCGTTGTTGTCCAAGAACGTGGAGTCGTGTACGACAAGGGTTCCGCTGTTCCAGATGCCGCCGCCATCTGCGAGGGCACTGTTGTGGGCCACGGTGCTATCGGTGACGACGAGGTTCCCGTTGTTCACAATGCCCCCGGCAGAACCCGCGCTGGTGCCGTCCGCGATGGTGATTCCTGAGATGGTGACCTTCGACGAGGAGTGCACCACGAGCACCGTTGCGCCATTGCCCTCCAAGAGGACCGCCGAGTTGGCTGTCGTCGGCTCTATGGTGAGGGAGGTCGAGATGGTCAGGGACGTGTAGCTCGTCGCCTTGTAGGTGCCTGCGGCAAGGTCGACCGTGTCGCCACTGGTGGCATGGGAGAGAGCGGTCGGGAGGGTGCAGGCGTCAGCCGATTGCGCGCAGTTCGCACTTCCCTTCGCGCTCGGTGCGGCGTACAGAGTCTTGCCGCTCGCCGACGCGGCCGGGGCGACGAACGCAAGCGAGGACAGAGCACCCAAAAGCGCTGCCGGAACGATGCCACGCCGTAGATTCGAGCGAGACGAGACCTTCGCAACCGTTCCGTAACTATAGGCCGGTCGGAGGCTGTGGGAGCGATCTGCGCTGATCTCGTGGGCACGGTGCGACGGGGCGGATCACTTCACGTGGTCGACGCTTAAATCACAGCACTGTGATTCACCCGAAGGGAGTTGCCATGGTGCCGGTTCTGCACCGCAGTGGGCTGCACACTACTCCTATAGATACTCTCGACGTGCTGGAGATTGTGCCCGGGCGCACACCGTGATCCGCAGCGAACTTCGTGCTACCTTGATCGACGCATCTACACAGATGCGTCACCCAAGGGGTGGCCCCTGGGGGGGGTCGCCGGCCCGCGGCGCACGTTGCGGGCCGGCGACATCGGGGGATCGACGCCCCGGTCGGCGACACCCGGTCACCCTCACCGCCTCTCCCGACTGAAATCAGCCGCCGGCCCGGGACCTCCACCCCGCCTGGTCACGTAGGGCCGAGGCGAGTGCAGGAACGACGACATGCCAGTCACCCACGATGCCGATGTCGCACTGGGTGAACACCGGAGCATCGGGATCGTGGTTGATGGCCACGATCGTCTCGGCCGAGCGCACCCCAACCATATGGTTGAACTTCCCGCTGAGACCGAGTGCCACGTACAGCCGCGGGGAGATGCTTCTCCCGGTGATCCCCACCTGGCGGGATCGAGGAGCCCAGCCGTTGTCGGTGACTTTCCGGGTGGCGGCCAATTCGGCGCCGAGCAGTGCAGCCAAGGTGGAAAGCTCTTCGTACTCGTCCGGTTGGATGCCCGCGCCCAGCCCGATCACCACGTCGGCGCGGGCGAGCGTCTCGACGTCATCGTCACGTCGGCCAGACACGAGGCGCACACGGCTGCGAGGCGTGATCGTCCACGATGCGACGTCCGGCGTGTGGGCTCTCGGCGGCAACAGCGGCAGTACCCCGGGTCGGACCGACACCAAGCGAACACCCGACGTGCACGTGATGTCGGCCACCATGGCACCGGAAAAAGCCGGTTTGGCGGCGACAAGCTCACCCTCGACGATACTCAGGGCGATGGCATCCCCGACCAAACCCGCTCCGAGCAAGGCGGCCAGCCGTCCCAAGACCTCTCTCCCGAACGCGGTGCTCGGGCCGACGACCGCCCACAGGGGTTGCTGCTCCGACCACTCCGCCATCGCGGCGGCGACGTCTTCGGCAATGGGGTCACCCTCGAACAAGGTGACGGCATCTGCTCCCGCCGCACCCAGGGCCAGGGGGTCCTCTCCCTCGAAGCCCACCGCCTCGACCCGGCCGCCGATGGTCGAGGAGAGCCGAGATACCGTCCCGAGGATCTCCGCACCCAACCGGGGACGATCGGGCTCAATGAGAGCGGCAATGGTGCCGCCACTGGTGTCCGCGCTGCGGCCCGTCCGGCCGTGCGCCCCCTCAGCCGGCCCAGACCTGGTGGCGGAGAGGGCACCACGCTCCTCCAGCAGGGCGAGAGCCTCGGCCACTTGTTCCTCGGCCGTACCGCTGAGGACCTTCCGGACGCGTTCATGGTGCATCGCCCGTGTCCGGCCCACCCTGGTCGGGCTCCCCTCCTGCCCCCATGGTCCAGCGCCCAACTCGTCCGCGGTCACCCTCCGTATCTTCTCGGGCGACACTTCGGCCCGGCGCGGCGGCGGGACCTTGCAGGGCTCACACAGGCGTTCGGCCACTGCAAGGAGGGCGGGAAGCGAGACCTCGACCTCTTCGGAGCCGTCGTCGTGCTCCAAGCTGAGCGACAACCGCTCTCCCTCAATCACCATGGTGCGTACGCTCCCGGCGAACGGCAGCCCGGTCAGCTGCGCGATCTCCGGGCCGACTTGGCCGGTATCACCATCGAGCGAATTGCGTCCGACCAGAACGAGGTCGAACCCGCCATCCTGTTGCAACGCAGCGGCCAGGGACCGGGCGCTGGCCAGGGTGTCCGATCCGACGAATGCCGGGTCACAGAGGTGCACGCCCCCGTCGGCCCCCCAGGCGATCGCCTCACGCAGCACGTCGTCGGCCGAATCAGGCCCGAGCGTGTAGACCGTGCAGGTACCCCCGCTCTGCCGCGCCCACTCCACGCCCTTCGAGACGGCGCGCCGGCAGTAGGCGTTCATCTCAAGCTCGAGGCCTTCACGGACCAGCCGTCCGTCGTCGCCCAGAGCCATCGACTCGCCCACCGGTATCTGTTTGATCAGGGCGGCTATCCGCAGCGGCCGATCAAAGCGGCACATTGAAATTTCGTCTGGTTCTTGCGTGGGGGCCACATTACCCGCGCCACGTGCACGATCTGGGACAGTCCGGTGACCACGCGGGCGTTCGCCTACACTCTTAGGTCGCGCCTCTAGCTCAACGGCAGAGCAACGGACTCTTAATCCGCAGGTTTCGGGTTCGAATCCCGAGGGGCGCACGTTTTCCCTGTTCAGGGCCGGTTTCCTGGTGCATCTGCCCTTGCTCTCAGGAGCCTCGGGCGCGTATGGACGCGAAGTCTCTTCCGGCTGATCGCTCGTTCGGGTGTTCGTGGGTATGTCGACCAAGTTCGCCATGCCCTCCGCAATCTCCATATCTCGGTCCTTCGTGGAGTGCATGAAGCTCGATGTGATCACCGGCTTGACCTTGTCCAAACCGACGCTTTTCTACCAGAGTGACCGGAGTTGGGCACCGATCTGCCGTTCCCGGATTGCTGCGGTGCGCTCGTCGGCGGTGACGCGTCCCATTGATCTTGGGAGATTCTCCCCACTGGTCAGTTCCGACGATATCTTCTTTGCGACAATCCGGGGAGCTTCACTCCCACCGGACCACCGAAACTGCAGAACGCCGAACTGGTGTCCAATCGTGTCAAGCCAGTTCTTCACACCGGGATCCCATGACGCAATAACTGTCCGCAGCACACCGTCGGCGTCCAACTCGGCCTGACGATCATTAAGACTGCTCTGCGCGCTCGACCAATCGAGTGTTGAGAAGAAGGCATCAGTCAGCGAGAGTGAGAACCCTCGACATTCCTCCAAGACGTCCACCTCGACCAGTAGGGCTTCGTCATCTTCCAGTTCGAAACATCCCTCTTGATACCACTGGTCCTGCAGACCACCGCCACCCGAGTAATCGACCGTCACGACCCGGTTCACCACCCCCTCGGAACGTAGTTGGCTCACCCGATTGATACCAGACTTGATCATCGCCTCTACCACGTAGGCGAATGCGCTCACGCGCTCGACGTAGCTCTTCGGATCCAACGCGTTCTCGCCGTGGGTTGCCGTCCAAAAGCACGATCGCCAGAGCCGGGTCGGCCTGGCCCGCCCAATCGGTGCTGACGCTCCGCAACATCAATGAACGTGTGCCCGGCTCGAGTTGCCACCAGTTCCGGGCGTTCTCCGGACGCTCACGGCTCAAGACAACTTCAAATCTCCCGTCATCATCAACTGAGAGTCCTGCGAGATCAAACGGTGCGAACGTTTCTAGGCCCTTTGGGGTCGGACCCCCGAAAGCCATGATCGTCACGTCGTGAGCGGTGCCTCTCCGACCAGTTATCAAGTAGCGGCCCGTATCATCGACGACTGCGCTCCGGTAGACAGTGTCTGGATTTGGCGACCCATACATCGTGTAGTAGCCGGCGCTGGGGAGAAAAACCGGATGTGCGGGATCGGACGACAGGTGTGAGAGGTACGCACCCATCATGGTGCCGAACATCTTCATGGCGAGGTCGGCTTCACGCCCTGCGCCGCTCGCACGGGCGTCCGCGAACATCGTTGTCGCCATGCTGCGCAAGCTTTCGATCCAATCGGTCCAGCTGATGGCCTCAGTATCCACTAGGACCCGGCGTACTCGGTGGGGATGTCGAATCGCTGGACGTAGGACGCCAACGCATCTGCCACTATGTCCCGGTCAAGCCCATAGTCGTCGAGTGTGTACTCATGGGTGCCGCGTTTTCCCTTGGGGTTCTCTGCTCGCCACGTGCGAATTCGGTCCTCGACCATGGGCGTCCATGCAAGTCCGACCGCCTCGAACACGCCGGGCATGACGGTTTCGGGGGATATCCGCCAGTCTGTAGTAGTCGACGTGTACTAGCGAAGAGCGTCCCGCCTGCGACTGGGCGACATCGAATGCGACAAGGTGTTCGACATGCTCACGTACCAAATTGAGCATGTCACGTCCAATAATTTTCGGATCGTAATCCGGGTCGGTGCCCGTTCGCAGCATGTGGGCGAGACTGCAATTGGAGGCAAGCGCTTGAATCGGATCTCTATGGGTCACGACGAAGGTGGCGTCTGGGTAGACATCCGCAATGGCATCGAGCGCCAGAAGGTGGCAGGGCCACTTCAAGGTCCAACGTCGCGGCGATGTACCCCACTGCAGCAGTTTCAGAACCCGGGCGTGGTATTCGTAGGCTTCCCGCAAGTCTGCCTCGTGCAATAGATATTTCAGATAACTCTCCCCTGACATCGGCCAGAGAAGCCCTGGATTGACAAAGGTCTGATCCAGAATTGCCAGGCACTCCTGCGGACCGTCGACATCCGTGAGATGGAAGGCATCAATCTTCCCGCCCGTCAGTTCGCGCATCAGCCGGGCGTTTTCGAGACTGACCTCCCGTCGTTTACGGGCAGACTCGGGGTCGACGGCTGGTGGAGGGGCGGGACGCTCGCCCTCCCATGTCCGCATCATGCGAAGGTCTGGGTCCAGGTCAAAGAGGTACTGGAAGTAGGTGGTTCCCGACCTGGGAAGCCCCGTAAGAAAGATGGGACGATCGATGGATGATTCCTCGACGCCGGGTTCGTCAGCGATATAGCGGTCGACCTCCATACGATTCCGCAGGGCGACCGCGAGCATTCCGACGGCCCCCTCCACTGCTGCCTCAGTGAGTTCCGCCTCGCCATTCATGCAATCGACGACAGCAGCAAGGTTGTCTGCGAAGTGGGTGGGATCGGGATCTTGGACGTCCGTGAGAGCCTTGGCGCGCTGTGCAACGTAGTCCACTGTGAGTGGCGACATGGTGATTGACCTTTCGATGACAGCGGCTGAGAAGCCCGGCCGGTTCAGACGAACAGGGCGAGCCCGCGCATCTCTACGCTCGCCCTCGTCGTCACCCCTGCGGGGCACGTTGGGTCTGTAAACGCGCTGTGTGGTACCCGAATGGACCGCTGCGGGTCGGTATCGTGCGCCTTGAACACGAGGACCTCTCCGGGGGTCATGTCCGGGTAGTAGTGCCAACGGTGGCCCGGATTGTAGAGATAGCCCGTTGTGTCGTGTGTGATCTCACCGGTATCTTTCTCAACGGTGATGGCGGTCACCGTCACTTCGTCTGCTGGCGTCACCGTCCGTGCATCGCACACCGCCAGCGGAAAGTCCTGCGGCGGCGCCGATACGGCTCGCCACATGTTGTACATCGCATAACGCGAATACCCCGAGAGGTCTATGTCGTCGACAAACGCGCCCACCATCTCAACGAGACCGGTCGCCGAGGCGTCCGTATTGTCGGCATGGGGGTATCGTGCCGGTTTGGCATTGGATAGCCTGGCGAGTTTTTCCTTCGCCCCTTCGCCGTAGCGTCTTTTTCCCCGGCCCAACATGAAGGCCTTCGAGGCGCCGGTGACTCGGGTCAGCAACTCCGTCATCTCGTCGATATAACGCTGGTCCACTTCGGGATCGTCCTGAATCAAATCGAAATCGACAATGGAGCTCCTATGCGGCACTAAGACGAATCCTTCGTGATCGAGGTCCGAGTCGAATGTCCGAGCGTTCGTTATTCGGACAGCGCGGCCCGGCAGGGTCTCCATGGTTGACTGTTCCTCAGCCTCGGTGACGAACCGGAGCACGTCGCCTGCGGGCGGCGGCGGGTTCCTGACGTAGTTGATCTCTGCATCAACGCCCTGGCGACTGATTGTCTCGGATGCAACCACTACTCGTCGTCCCCCTGATCTCGGGTGATTCGTTGCCCGGTGGCAGCCCTGCAACCTTACAGTGAAGCTCACAAATGTAAAAGGGTAGATGAAGCGAACCTGCAGTGTCGTGCCGGTTCACCCAGCCATCAGCCGGGCAGCCCGACGAGATATCCCGGCGAAGTCGCGCAGCATTGCCAGAAGCAACTCCGAGTCGGCGTGGGGGACCAGGTAGTGCGAATAGGCCATGCGGAGGAACAGCTCTGACGCCTGCTCTCGGGTCAGGACTCCGGCCCGAACGGCGGGCACCTCGAGCAGGGCGTCCCCAAGGAGACTGGCCAGAATCTCGATGTGGGGCTCGAGGGCGTCGGCGATCGATTTGAGGGCGAACTCGGGATCGACCCCGATCGGGTCGGGCATCATCGATTCATCCAGGTAGTTCAAAAGATACCGCAGAGCGGCTTCCAAACGGCGTTTCGGGGCACGGTGGGCGTCGATGACCTGTCGCAGCCCGACGTCGAAATGCTCTATTTCGTAGGCGGTGATGGCGGCGAAGAGGTCATCCTTGGTGGGAAACCAGCGGTACAGAGTGGGTCGGGAGATGCCGGCCGCGCTTGCGACGGCAGACATGGTCAGGGTGCCCGGGCCTCGTTCGGCGATCGCCGTTCTTGCCGCTTCGAGGATGGATTCGACCGTGGTCGACCGCTGACCCATGTCCACCAGCACGACACTACCGGGAGATGCCGAGGGCCAACCAGCCTCTCGCTCAAAGGATGGCGGTTACCGAGAACGCCGGCGCGAATGCTGAGAGCCGGGCCCCCTACGTTACTACGCAACTTCGTAAAGGGCGGAAGTGCCTACTCGACGGCAGGCTGACTCCATTTAGCCGGCCCTGTGGTTATCCATTGGGTTTACACGCTACGAGAAAGGTGTAACGCTGTGCTCCATGGGGGCCTCACGGACTACGGATTTGCCACTTAGTGCAAATGCCCCGTCTGCCGTCTGCACCTCGATTCGCCCGGCCATCGGTCAGGGCCGTCCATGGTGAGCGGCGACGCCATTACCGCTGGTGAGATTGCCACCGAAGCAGGACGGATGCTTCTTTCGGTCCGCGCCAGCGGCGGCGACCCGAAGCTCATGAAAGCCATGGGGGTCTCCGCAGCCCAAGCCTACATCGGCGAGCAGTTGGCCAATCGTTATCCTTTCGATGCGGTCCTTTCGGAGGAAGCTGCCGACGATAGTGACCGATTGACAAATCGTCGGGTCCGGATCATCGACCCCCTTGACGGGACTCGAGAGTTCTCAGAGCCGCCTCGCGTTGGATGTGATTCAGTGCTGAACATCGGTTTCGGGAGGATGACATGGCGATCGATCTAGCGGGTGGCATGAGCCCATCGAAGGACTATTTCTTGGCAGAGCGGCCGGAGGATCCACAGTTTCGCGAGAGTGCCTCGTTCTGGGTCTCAGACGACAAGGGACTGATCGGCCTGCCGCGATTAGGCATCGAGGCGGTGTCCGAATCATGGGATCAGCGCGGCTTGCAGGTGAATCTCGGTTTCCCCGACGGCCGGACAGCAATCGTGCGCGGGCTTGGCGAGGGCCGCTCCCCGGTTGATGCTGACGGCGTGTGCCGGACATTTGCGGCGGGTGGGTTGGTTTTCCGTTGCGTGGAGCCATTTAAGACCCTTGCTCTTACCTTTGACGGCAACGCCATCGATACGACCGCGGCGGCCCTGGCCAAGGGCGATTACAGCGGCTCTCAGGTACCGCTTCGTGTCGAGGTGGAACTTGTGTGCGCGGCTCCTCCATGGATATCGGGAACACTCAGCGAGGAATCCAAAGAACTCTTCGACGAGGGTTTCGCCGGGGCATTCATCAGCCCCCGCTACGAGCAGCTCTGTACGGCCCGTGGCAGTGTGCACTTCGGAGGCGACGAGTGGGCGTTCGGGGGTACCGGCCTGCGGATCCACCGCCAGGGACTCCGAGATGTCGGGGGCTTTTGGGGGCACTGTTGGCCGAGCGCGCTTTTTCCGAGCGGTAAAGGCTTCGGCGCTCTCGCCTTTCCAGAACGACCGAACGAGCCCACCTATAACGAGGCCTTCGTCTTCGACGGTGAACGGATGATTCCCGCCGTCCTGGTGGACACACCTTGGCTGCGCCGACTCCAGCCGAACGGGGAAGATGTCTCCTTGACCTTGAGGACAAAGGAGGGTGACGTCCGCATTGAAGGGGAAACAGTCGTGTCTGCGTGTATGGCAGGCGGATCGCCGGAGTTCCACCCCGCTCTACAGCAAGCCGGCGTTCGTTACCGCTGGGACGGAGAGGAAACATTCGGCATGATGGAACGGTCGATTCCGGTCGATCAACTCGAAGGCTAAAGCTCGGCAGGCGGAATGATCGAAAACGAACAAGGGGGCATCGATGATCGACGAGAAGCAGCTGATTGCGCAGGCATGCGAGCGAGCACATGCAGATGATTTCGGTCCTGACAGCTGGCAGGTGGGCCTGGAGGCACTCGTCAGAGCCCTGAGAGATGAGGGCAACCTCAACGAACTGGGCGAGGCCGTATACGTTGACCAGATAGTCGGGCTCTTGTCCAGCCGGCTTGAGATCGAGAAGTGGTACGCCGAATACCCCGAGATCGAGCACCAGGAGATCGTTGCTCCGCTCTTCGGCATCGGCCTCCCGCGAACGGGATCAACAGCACTGAGCTTTCTGCTGGCTTGTGACCAGTCCCGGCGCTCACTCAGGACGTGGGAGGCCTCGTCACCCTGCCCACCCCCGGAGACCGCGACCGAACACACGGATCCCCGTATTGCCGTAAGTCGGGCGGGAATCGAGATCTCGCACCAGATGTTTCCGGATTTCGTGGGCATGTTGCCTAGCTCGCCCACCGGCCCACAAGAGTGCCTGCTTCTCATGGGGCTCGATTTCCGCTCGCAACTGTTCCAGGGCATGGCCATTTTGCCGAGCTACACCGAATTTCTTCTGACCTGCGAGATGGAGCCAACGTATCGCTATCACAAGCGAGTGCTCAAGTTGTTGCAGTGGAGGTGCCCGCCCACCCGGTGGTCACTAAAGACACCGTCACATATGACGACCATCCAAGGCCTCGACGCCGTGTACCCCGACGCTCATTTTGTGATGACTCATCGAGACATCGCGAGCGTCCTCCCCTCAGTGTGCGCCGTCAAAGAAGCGCTCTCGACGCCACTCACCGACTCGTTCGACTGCCTGGCGGTCGGTCGCCACGAACACATGCTCTGGTTGGAGTCGATTCGACGACTCATGGAGTTTCGCAACGACGGTCGGGAGGATCGCTTTGTTGATGTCTCTTTTGGCGACCTGCAGAGCGACCCGATTGGCTGCATGGAGAACCTTTATGACCAACTCGGCGAGGATCTCACCCCCGACACACAGAACCGCATGGCAGAGTGGTGGGAGGAAAGCGCCAAAGATCGACGTCAAGGCAAACGACCGGACCCAGCGATCTATGGATTGGACATCGACGCAATCCGGAAGGACTTCGCCTTCTACCACAACCAATTCGGAATTTCTTAGTTGACCTTGGTCCAAGGGCAGCATTCCGCACCTGGCGCGCCCATTTGAGATGCTCGGCAACCCTGACGCCTGTCCATACAAGACGTCACTTTTAGGGTCCTACCGCACAAATCGCCCCACTTCGTGGAAACGTAGCCCTCGAATCTCAGCGCAAAGGCTGCATGGATAACGATATCGTAGGCTGGCGGAGTGTGCAGTCGACGACTGGATCACCGGATTCGGCAACGAGACGGTCGCCCAGAGAGCATCCGATGGACGCAAGATTCAAAGTTCTGATCGCCGGAGCATCTGGGCTGGTAGGCCAAGCGGCGGTGCGCCACTTCGCATCGCTGCCGGACTGGGACGTGGTCGCTGTGTCGCGTCGGCGTCCGGAGCATGCCGAGCCGGTGGACTGGCTACCCCTCGACCTGAACGACCCGATCGAGTGCACCAGGGCGCTCTCGTCACTGTGCGATGTAACCCATGTGGTGTACGCCGCGCTGTTCGAGACGCCCGGTCTCTCTTCCGGCTGGTTCGACGCGGACGTCATCCGTCGGAACGAATACATGCTGCAGAACCTCGTGGAGCCGCTCCTGGCGACCGCCGACATCCGACACGTTTCGCTGCTGCAAGGGACAAAGGCATACGGGATGCACCATCCCTCGATCGGGTGGACGGGCGTCAAGAACCCGCTACGGGAGCGCGATCCCCGGCGGCCGCATCCCAATTTCTACTTCGCGCAGGAGGACTACCTCCGGGATCGCCAGGGAGGGAGCTCATGGGGTCTTACCGTCTTTCGCCCAACGGTCATTTACGGCGACGCGACGGGCAACAACATGAATCTGATTCCCGTGCTCGGTGCCTGGGCTGCGCTCCTCCGCGATGAGGGTCGTCCGCTCGACTTCCCAGGACAGAACCTCTCCACAATGGTCAGGGAGGCCGTCGACGCGGACCTGGTGGCGCGAGCGCTCGCCTGGGCCGCGCATTCTCCCGATGCGATAGGCGGGACGTACAACCTCACGAATGGCGATGTCTTCTTGTGGCAGAACGTGTGGCCGGTGATCGCCGATGCCATGGGGATGCCCGTCGGCGACCATCGACCCACCGAGTTGCTCCGAGAGCTGCCAGAGCGGGCCGCGCAATGGAGCGCCTTGGTCGACCGATTCGGGCTCCGATCACCAACGAACATCCTCGACTTCGTCGGCTACAACTCCCTGGTCTACGCGGACGGGCTGCTGAGCGGCCAAGATCCCCCCGGCGGTCCTGTCCTCAACAGTACGATCGCGCTCCGGCTCGCTGGGTTCCATGACTGCATGGATACGGAGGACATGTTCCGCAAGTGGTTTCGACGAATCCAGGACCAACGGATGGTCCCTCCGGCCGACCTGAACTCTGGTTGAGCACCGGCGTGTTCGTCGGATCAACTGCTCATGCGCTACGCCCGCTCAGGGCGTGGACATCGCGGTCTGAACGGCGGCCAGCGCCTCGAGCGTCTCGAGGTACTCGCTGAGCGTTTGGTTCCTGAAGGCACAGACGACGATGGTGGCGCCATAGGCTTCGGTCTCGGCCAGGATCTCCTGGGTGCGCCCCGGTTCGTTGATCGGGTCCAACCTTGCCGTGGGAGGCAGGACGACGTCGAAACCGGCCGGGATCTCCACCGTGCGCAGCCATTCAGCTGCTTGGGCAGGGCTCACGGTGAAGGGGCACCAGCCGTCAGCCAGCGTGGCGCCACGCCGCAACGACCGCAGGGTGCGACCACCGACCCAGAGGGGAACGTGATCTTGGACGGCGCAGGGGTCGACGACGAAGCCCTCGAAGTCGTAAAATTCGCCGTGGTAGGCGGGCTCGGAACGCGAGAGCGCGGCGCGCAGGGCCCGTAGGGCGTCGTCCGAACGCGGGCCGCGCTGGTCGTAGGGGGCACCGATGAGGTCGAACTCCTCTTTGAGAGTGCCGACCCCCACCCCGAGGATCACTCGTCCGTGGCTGATCAGGTCGAGGGTTCCGTAACGCTTGGCGATGTCCAGGGGGTGATGGTAGGGAAGGACGAGAACGCCGGTGGCGAACCGGATCTGCTGCGTTATGGCGGCGAGGTATCCGAAGGTGGCCAGCGGATCCCAGTACCGCGATCCCCGTACCGCGGTGTCCGCGCTGGGAACGGCTATGTGCTCAGCGCAGGCCAGGTGGTCGTAGCCCAGTTGATCGGCGGTCTGGGCGATGCGGGCGAGGTCCTCGATCGATGCGCCGCTCTCCCAGGGCGCCTTCGAGGAGGGGTGCATGGTCACCACGGGCGTGCCGATCGACAGTTTCACGACCATGATCTCACCCTTGCATGTACCCGCCGGCGTCGACCGGGATGGACTGTCCGGTGATCGTCCGGCTTTCGTCGCTGGCCAGGAACAAGGCCAGGTTGGCCACGTCCTCGGTCGACGAGATGTCTCGCAGGGGCACGCCGCTGAGCAGGCGCGCCCGGTGCGTGTCGAAGTCGACGTTCTGCTCGTTGGCTGTGCGCTCGACCCAGTTCCGCCACAGCTCGGTGTCGATGGCGCCCGGCACGATGCAGTTGCAGCGGATGCCGTACTCGCCGACCTCGAGGGCGACCACCTTGGTGAAGGCGCGCAGCGATGCCTTGGAGGTGACGTAGTGCGACTTTCGGACCATGCCGGCATAGCCGGCCGTCGAGGAGAAGTTGAGGATCGCTCCCGACCTGTTCTCCAGCATGGACTGCCTCAGGACTTCCCTCGTGCAGAGCATGGCCGCCGTGATATCGACGGCCATCGTGGCATTCCAGTTCTCCAGCGTCTGCTCCCAGATCCATCTGTCCTGCCCGGGGACGGCTGCGTTGTTGCAGAGAATGTCGACGCGCCCGAACTCAGTGACGGCACGGGCCACCATGGCGACGACATCGTCCTCGTCGGTCACGTCCGCTCGCATGGCAATCGTCCCCCCGCCGGCATCGGTGGCGGCCTGCCGGACGAGGTCCTCCCGGCGCGCAGCGAGCAGCACCCGTGCACCCTCTCGAACGAACATGGAGGCCATCACCGGTCCCAACCCGGTGCTCGCCCCCGTGATGATCGCCACCTTGCCGTCCAGTCGTCCTGTCACTCCGCCGCCTCCCCGAAGGTCTCCCTCTTCTGCTGCTCCACGATCGGTTCGCTCATGACCGACCCCCTATGACCGGGTATCTGCTGGGGCCCCTGTAGGCAGATGCCGAGACCAGTCGAACGGCACCAGCGTGTGGAAGGGGGCGGCGAGGAGGCCCTCGAGGGCCCCGGACGCCCACCGCCCTCGCACCGCGTCGGCCAATCGCTCAGCGGTGACCACCGGATCATCGTCGAGATAGCAGTAGGTGACCTGCAGGCCACGGGTATCGGTCGCATAGGGCGCCGGGGCAAGGTTGCCGTGGTACCACCAGACGCCGGCCACACCGGGTACGTCCGTGAGGTCCTCGGCAGAGGCCTGTCCGCTCTCGATGATGAGATAGACGCCCCGCGCCGGTCGCCACGGAATGACGTCGGCGCCCGCCACGGCGAGTGGGGATGCTGCCTTGCCGGCGACCTCCGCGGTCATGAACTCCACGGTGGGGAGCCGTAGCGGCATCCGGCCGCCGTTGTGGAGCGCACCACCGAGATCGTTGAAGCGGGGTATGGGCCCCGGGTCGGTGAAGAGATAGGTCATCACGTGATCTACGGAGTCGAAACGCTCGACGCTCGCTGCCCGAGCAGCCCGACAGGCCGGCGTCGAAACGATTCGCAGGGAGTTACGCAACCCCGCGAGTCGGTACTGTTCGGGGCGGTGGTCCAGAGAGTGCCAGGCGAGATACTCCGCGTCGCGACCGCCCGGCTCGCGCGCCGACAAGGAGATGAAGGCGAACGTGATATCGGTCGAACCCGTTGCCAGGACATCCGGCAACTGCTCGGAAGGAGTCCCCGAAAGCCTCTCTCCAGCGCTGACCATCGCCCTGCCCCCTCCCCTGAGTACGCGGCGCTCCCGCTGATCGGGCCGGGAGATCCCGACGCGTCGATTCCCTGAGGGGCCCCGCCGTGGGGACGAGCGCCATGCAGCCCTCTCCCTCATTATCGAGGTGGGTCGATATCGGTGTCAAATGTCTCGGGTGCGGGTCGACGCCGTATGTAAGATCCGATGGCGATTCGATGCGGCCGCCGGCTTCGCAGGAGGGGACATGACCACGACACACCCACCGGCTCCATCGTCGAAGGTGCCGGTGCCGTCGAGTATCAGCCCCGAAGCTCAGCGGTACCTGTCCAGCGAGAACCCCTTCGGCGACAGCCCAGAACCGGTCGACTTGGCCGATACCCAGGCGTGGATCCGCTGGGTCGAGTCCCGTGATCGCGTGATCGTCGAGCGCCTCGAGTCGCTGTTGCCGGCCGATCTGCCCCTGGAGCGCAGCGAGTTCGAGCTCGACGGGGTCTCCACCTATGTGCTGCGCCCGAATCACGTGCCCGACGGTCCCGACACGCCGATCTATCTGGACATTCACGGAGGAGCCCTGATCATCGGCGGCGGCGAGGCGTGCCGGCTCATGGCCTCTGGCGCCGCTCTTGGACGCTCCATGATCACCTGGGCGGTCGATTACCGCATGCCGCCGTTGCATCCGTTCCCGGCCGGTCTCGACGACTGTGTCGCCGTCTACCGCAAGGCACTCGAGGAACGTGCACCGGCTGACCTCTTCGTGGGCGGTGGGTCGGCTGGTGGGAACCTGGCGGCCGCGTTGATCCTGCGGGCCAAGGACGAGGGCCTGCCCATGCCGGCCGCTTTGGTGCTCGGCACTCCCGAGGTGGACCTCACCGAGTCCGGGGATTCCTTTCATACCAACCTCGGCTTCGACCACGTTCTGTCTCCCCTGATGAACGTCAATCTCCTGTACGCCAACGGGCACGACCTAACCGAGCCCTACCTGTCCCCGTTGTTCGGTGACCTCGCCGGCTTTCCCCCGACCTACCTCTGGACGGGGACTCGCGACCTCTTCCTGTCGAACACGGTGAGGATGCACCGCAAGCTACGTGCCGCCGGCGTGGAAGCCGAGCTCCACGTGGGCGAGGCCATGCCGCACGGCGGCTTCGGCGGGACGACACCCGAGGACCAAGAGCTTGCTGGCGAGCTCGCCGGGTTCCTCGAGCGACACCGTCGTCGCTGAAGGGCCCGGCTGCAACGCAACGAGTCGGCGTTGTGGCGTTGACTGGCTCAGTGGCGGGTGCGTCAGCCAATTGATAGTTTGTCTATTAACTCGATGGGGTAAGTCACGTATAACCCTGGAGTCACGTCATGAGGAGGGTCAGATGAGCGTCCGTCCCGAAGTCCTTGCCGCGAACGATGCCTACGCAGCCTCGTTCGGCCAGAGGAGCGCCCTTACCCTGCCACCCGCCCGTCATTTCGCCATCCTCACCTGCATGGATGCCCGCTTGGATCCCGCCAAGTACGCCGGGCTGGCCGAGGGCGACGCCCACGTGATCCGCAATGCCGGCGGACGCGCCAGCGATGACGCCATCAGGTCGCTCGTCATCTCCTACAAGCTCCTCGGCACAAAGGAGTGGTTCATCATCCACCACTCGAACTGCGGCATGGAGTTCTTCACCGACGAGGTGATCCGCGGCCTGCTGGCCAACAGTCTGGAGACCGCGGCCCTCGGCGCTGACGGCTTCACCGACGTGGGAACGGGTCCAGGGTCCGATGAGGCCAAGTACATCGACTGGCTGACGATCGCCGACAACCCCAGGAGCGTCGTCGAGGACGTCACCAGAGTTCGGAACCACCCCCTCGTCCCCCGTTCGATCCCCATTTACGGCTACATCTACGACGTGACCACCGGGAAGCTCGTCGAGGTCCCCGAGGCGACCAAGGCTGGCGAGGCGGGGTAGTCGCGTAAGGGGAAAAACGCCGGCTCTGCTTCGAGCCCTCCCCTCCACCTCCTGCCCCTCGGTTGACGGCGGAGCCGGGAAAAAGGGACTTTCGACCTACTCGCATTCCGCCCGCCGAGCGGCGACACTGGGCTGACAGCGGAGGAGTGTGGCGCATGATCTACGAGGGAGCAGGGTTCGCCGTTCTCGATCCGGTAACTGCGCAGTCCGCCGGTGCGGACGTGTCGGGGCACCGTCCCCAGTCGGCCGGCCTCCAGGTGGCTCGCAGGGCTGTGCGCGGACTGCTGTCGTGAAGGTACGTGTGAAGACCGACCGCCGGTCCGCCAAGGTCCCGTTGCTGGTTGTCCTGGTGGTTGCCGTTGTCGGTGGCGGGGTCGGGGCTCTCCTGGCTGAGACCGGTGGGTCGGCTCCGCACGCGGCGTCGGCCGTTCACATCCGCACAACGGCCAACTCCACGCCCTCGCCGACCACCACGACCACCACGTCGGTCACCACAGCGCCCGCCGAGCCCCCCACTCCACGCGAGGTTGTTTCTGCGCCACTCAGTCAATCGGTGACCACAACACCAACCACGGTGCGCCCACGGCTGACCGTGGCGCCGGTCACGACCACTACGACAGCGCCTCCCGTTGCGACGACGGCGACGACCGCGGTCGCGCCGGCGCCGAACGTACCCGCGTTCGTGGACGCCACCTGCAGCGGCAACGTCCTCACGGTGCAAGGGCAGATGACGTCCGCCCAGGCTGGCGTCACGGTTCAGCTGCTGATCGCGAGCGATGCCTTCCTGGTCACGACGCAGACGGATGCTGCGGGTGACTTCGACTGGACGGGCACCGGTCCGCCGTGCGCGCCGGACACAAACCTGTTCGTCGGGTTGTTCGGCGCGCTCACCACGACGACCACGTCCTGTGAGGTCGACTGCTTCGAATCGACGGTGACCGACGAACCGCAGTAGCGCGGCGGGCCGCGAGGTAGGTTTGTGCGGTGACCGTTCAACCAAGTTTGGAGGATCTTCGGCGCCAGCGAGGTGAGGGATGGCAGTGGGCTCGCAGCCAGACCGACGCCTGCCCGCAGTGTGGGCTCCACCCGGGCGCCGAGCCGCCGCCGTCTCTGGGGCCACGCCTGTTCGAGCTCGCCCGGGGGTGGCGGGAGTTCTTGGTCTCGGCCAACGACACCTACCTTCGCACCAATCCCGAGCCCGGCGTCTTCTCCCCGATCCAGTACGCCGCCCACGTGCGGGACATCCTGCGGGCGTACGGTGACCGGGTGATTCTGGTGATGGCCGAAAATGAGCCGACGGTCCCGCAGCTCAACCCGAACAGTGAGGAGTGGGAGGCCTACAACCGCCTCGATGCCGAGGAGCTGGCCGATGACCTGGAGGCCCAGGCGGCTCGACTGGCGGAGCTCCTCGCCGGGCTGGACGACGAGGACTGGCGCCGAACGTTCATCCGCGACGGCGGACAGGACGGCGTCGTCCGCTACAACCTCGCCGGCCTCGCTTCCTACGCCGTCCACGAGGCCCATCACCATCTCTTGGACGCCGACGGCACCTTGCCGGTAGGCGGTGGTTCGAAGGATCCCTGAGTATCCTGGAGCCGGCACCACGGCCGAGCTTGGTCAGGGGGAACGCAGGATGGAAGAGATCGAAGAGCGGTTCGCCGTACTCGAGGCGCGGATCAAACTACTCGAGGACCGGGAGGCCATCGGTCGTCTCATCTGTAGTTGGGGTCCGGCCTGTGACACGGGGTTAAGCGAGGAGGCGGCCTCCATCTGGACGGACGACGGGCTTCTCGTGTCCGACATGTCACGACTCGAGGGACCCCTCGGCGTCTTGGCCATGGTGGAAAGCGACGGGCAGCAGGATCTGATCCGTCAGGGATGCGCGCACGTACAAGGCGTCCCGCTTATCAGCGTCGAGGGCGACGAGGCACGGGCCATCAACTACTCGCGCGTGTTTCGCTACACGGACCCTGGCTACGAGGTCTGGCGGGTCTCGGCCAACGAGTGGAAGTTCCGGCGTACGGCCGACGGGTGGAGGGTCACATCGCGCGAGGCGATGGTCATCGACGGCGGCGACGCCTCAAAGGAGATCCTGAAGCGGGCCTACGTGTCCTCGGGTAGTTGACGCTCTCCACTCAGAGCCCGATCGTGTCGTTGGTGGGCATCACCTGAGTAACGTCGTTCTCGTAGTGGCGATCGTCGATCCGCCAAACCCCGGCGCGGCAGGACCAGGTGTCGAGATAACGCCCGCGGACGACAACGTCCTGCCCGGCGGCGCGGACGCACGCAGTGACGTAGCTCTCGCTCGTGGCTCGGTCGCCGTCGAGGTGGATCACGACGTTGGTCAGCTGATGCGAGGTGGCATCCGTCTTGGCGTGCTGTTCGAAAACCTGCTTCAGATAGTCCTCGGCGCTGCCTTCGAAGATCGACGGCCCGTAGTGGGCCATGCCATCAGCGTGCCAGATCTGGGCACCCAATTCCGGGTCGATGCGATCCATGGCGTAGCAGTACCGGTGGAGCACCTCGGTGATCGCCTGCTTGGCCACCAACGTCTCGAGCGTGTCAGTCATCTCTCCTCCTCCGGTCAGCGTGAGGGCCCGACGCCATCGGGCGGCCACGGCGGTCCATCGTACCTACGACCGGATGACGCCGAGACAGTGGCGAACATCCGGTAGCCGGCAACGAGGTAGAGGAACTCGAGCAGCACGGAGGGATCCGCGAACAGCTCCCCACATTCCACGTAGGTCGCCGAGGTGAGGCGACCAAGGTCGACCACCTCGTCGGCCGCACGAACGACGAGGGCCGGGCCCCCCGACAGGTCACGAGCGGGCGCGGGGGTGCGAACGGCGAGGACCTCGTCGTCGGAAAGCCCGATGTCGCGGGCCAGCCTGTAGTGGTCGGCCCATTCGAAGGGCTGGTTGCAGCGCCACATCACTCGTAGCACCGCTCGCTCCCGCAAGGCTGGGTCGACCTTTCCCTTGAGTAGGAAGGTCTCGAGCCAGCACGCGAAGAACGTTCTCAGGTGGGGACTCCCCTCAAGCGGGCTGCGACCTTCGCGTTCCTCGAGCTTCGCCAGCATGGACGCTCCACTCGGCCCGCTCGTGTCTTCCATGTCCACCACGCTCCCCCCTCAGTCTCACTGCGCGAAGGCACCCACGCCCGCGGCACGCGGCCGTAGGGTGGCGGTCCCGACGGGCATCGGCTCTCAGCCCTCCTCGGGTGGCAGGTAGGTGCGCATCATCGTCTCGCCCCACTCAGCGAAGGTGACGGGCAGCTCGCCGATCGGAGCCGTTGGGATCGGCGACAGGGTGTCGAATTGGAACCCCAACGGCAGCGTGATCGCCGTGACGATCACGTCGGCCACCATGTCGGGCATCATCAGTCCGGTGTGACGGAGGAGCCCCCGACGGAACCACAGCTCGGAGGCATCCGCCCCCCGGCCGCTCTCTTGCTCAGGCAGGCCGAACTCCGTACCGGCCGTCTCGCCGCATCGCATGGTCGTCACCCGGATGCCAGACCCTTCGAGCTCGAGTCGGAGCGTGCGGGCTGCCTGCTCCACGCCGGCGTTGGCTGCGGCATACGGCAGGTGCCGCGGCCACGGCTGCACCGCAGCCAACGACGTGACGAAGAGGATGTCACCACCGCGACCGTCCGCCTGCATGCCCTGAATGCCCCGCCGGGCCATGTACAGCGAGCCGAGCAGTTTGGTCGCCACCTCACGCTCGATCTGTTCGGGTGGGAACTCCGCCAGCGGGTAGTAGCGACCGAGCGCCGCGTTGTTGACCACGGCGGTCACCGGTCCGAGGGCGGTCTCGGTCGCGCTGAAGAATGCCTCGACTGAAGCTGCGTCCGACACGTCGAGCTGATGCGCGAAGCAGGTACCGCCCGCTGCCTCCACGAGCGACTTGGTCTCTGTCAGGCGTTCTGGGCGCCGGCCACCCACGCCGACCCGCCATCCCAGTTCCCCGAACTTCACGGCAGTGGCCTGGCCGATGCCCGAACCTCCGCCGGAGATCACGACGGTGCGGTCCCGTGTGGGATCGAGCTCAGGCATGGGCGGCTCCGGGAATGGATAGAGGCGGGTGAACGGGACGATCACCCCCGGATGCAGCCGCCATGCGCCCTCCCCCTCGTTAAATTAACGTTCAACAAAATACCGCGGTCCAGAAAATAGTGCGGTGTCCAGCGGCGCGCCACCGCGTTCACGGAACAAGACCAGGAGAATGATGGGTCCGATGAAGACAGCACCGATCCCCGAGCGTGCCCGCGCCATCTTGACCGGACTCCGCGTCGGATTCGTCGCCACCACGAGACCCGACGGTCAGCTGTCCGTCGTGCCGGTCGGCGTGATGCTGGACGGCGACGTGCTCCGCATCAGCACGCCGAGCGACACCTTCAAGGTGCGCAACCTCCGAGCGGACCCACACGTCGCTGTCTGCGTCGCCGACCCGCAGGACGCCCGGCACTACGTCGAGGTGCGCGGTACTGCCGAGCTCGCCGAGGACGTGGATCGGAGTTTCATCGACTGGATCGCCCGGGAGTACATGGGCGCCGACGAATACCCCTACGAGTCGCGGGACGTCGGACGCACCGTCATCACGGTGCACCCGACCCGGATCTCCATGCCCCGCGTGCACGGATCGCCCGAAGAGGACTGAGCGCAGTGCCGCGAACCATCGTGTGGATCAGCGGCGCTACGCAGGGCATCGGCGCAGCCCTGGCGCGCTCCGTTCCCTACCCGGACGCCCGGGTGATCAACATCTCCCGACGGCGTCACCCCGAGCTCGAGACGATCGTGGCCGACCTTTCTGAGCCGGCGTCGTGGGACGTCGTCTCTGCGCACTTTGCCCACGAGTTGGCCACGTTCGAAGGCGAGCGGGCAATCTTCATCCACAATGCCAACTACGCAGGAAATGTCGGCTTCGCGGGTGAGACCGACCCCTTCGAGTACAGGCGCCGGGTTCTCGCCAATGTCGCAGCGCCCCTGGTACTGGGCGAGGCGTTCGTCCGAGCGTGTCGGCCGGGCTACGAGTCGGGCCTGGTCATGATCTCGTCGGCCACCGCCAAGTTCGCCATGCAGGGCATGTCCGTCTACGGAGCAGGCAAGGCCGCAATGGAGCAGTGGGTCCGAACGGTTCGCCGCGAGCGCGCGGCACGCGGTACCCACCCATGGGTGGCGGCCATACGGCCCGGTTTCGTGGTTACGGACGAGATGCGAGCCAGCTACGCCGAGGAAGCCACAGACCCGACCAGCTTCCCGGGGGGTGTCGCGGTGGCCAAGGCCATCGCCGAGGGCCGAGGCGACACGCCCGAGGAAGCCGCCCGTGGTATCTGGGGTCTTTTGCCACCCGATCCGGATGGTCGGACCGTGCTGTTCCTCGGAGAGTTCGTCGAGGAGACGTAAGGCCAGGCGGCGACCTGCGACAAGAGCGCCTGCAGCTCCTCCTGCGTCAGCCACAGCTCGGATACATCCATCTTGTTCGTCGATTCGGCACCCCCGCGGTCCCATGCCTGCGGTTCCGGCGCGGCTCTTGCCGTAGGTTGAGGCATCACGTTCGTCCCTTTCGGTCGTGGTCGGTGTGGATCAAACCTAAAGAGGACAGGTAAAGGCTCGGTAAGCCCGAAGACGTCTCTGTTCACCACCTTTGAACTGGGACGTCACCAACGGGCACGCCGGAGGCCGGGTCGGTCGCGTAGTGTCGGGTCGGGGGCACCCACGGCCCGGTCTGGGGCAGGCCACCGCACCACACAACACGAACGGGAGGGGCAGGATCGCTATGCCGTATGCGGTGAGACGGTTGTACCATACGACGCATTGGGTTCCGGACCTCGACGAAGCTGCGAGGTTCTTCTCGCAGGTCTTCGGCCGCGAGAGCCAGAGCCTCCCGGAGTTCCTCGGCTACGACGAGCGCACGCTCGACCCGAGCTACCCGGTCAACTACTGCAGGTTCACGCCGATCGCCGAGGTCCTCTTCGACAGCATCGATCCCGAGCTTCATCTCGTCGACGGGATTCAACCACACGAGAGCGTCAGCAATCCGCACCTCGGTGCCATCGCCTGGTTCGTCGATGGTGTCGAGGACCTGTGGACAGAGCTGCGGCGGCTGAACATCCGTGGCACCGACCAGGCCAAGAAGGAACCCGAGGACGACGGTCCACCGCTCGACATCTCCTCGACGCCGATCATCTTCACGGTCCCGAGCGACACAGGCCTGGCGTACGAGTTCTGCCCGTACTTCCCCTCCCGCGATCCCCGTGGTGACCCGCCCGCTCCGGCGCTGAGCCCCTCCGACCCACTCGGCATAGAGCGTTGCTCGCACCATACGGTCCTCACCGACCGACCGGACCGAGCCCGCCGCCTGCTCGTCGACGTACTCGGGGGGCGGGTCATCCACGAGGGGCGCAACGATGTGCTGGCGACGGACAGCGCCTACGTCTGGCTCGCCGGCGGCGTCTACGAGCTGGCGCAGCCGCTCGAGGTCGGCTCTCCGGCCATGGAGGACTGGCAACGGTCTGCCCCACAGGACGCGTACCACTCGCTCACCTGGCAGGTCCGGGATCTCGGCCAGGTCGCCGACCACCTGAAGGCATCGGGTGTCGCCCTGCGCGCGTACACCGATACCCAGATCGTGACCGATGCGACCGACAGCCTCGGCATCCCCTGGGGGTTCACCACCGTCCTCACCCCTGGCGACCCGCGCGCGTAACCCGAAAGGAGCTCTTTCCCATGGCTGACACCACGTTCAACGAAAGCGTCCAGGCAGCAGCCGGCGACTTTGCCCGCCTCCGCGAGTATGTGGAGATCGCCAACAACCCGCTGGCGGACGCCAGCGCGCGCGACGCGGCGCAGCCGCTGCTCGTAGACCTGGCCGCGAACCACGCCGTCCGTGAGACCAGTCCCGGCGTGTACGCCATCCACACGATGGAGGATCTCCAGTTCCTTGCCAAGCATCCGGATGTGGAGAACGCAGGGAAGTACCTCGGCACCACCCGTCCCTCCATCCCGGCCGGGTTCGACGGGGAAAAGCACCGGGACTACCGTCGGCTGCTCGATCCCGTCTTCACGCCTCGCCGGATCGAATCGCTGGCACCCCGGGTCCGCGAGCTCGCCCTCAGCATCATTGACGGCTTCATCGGCGACGGCCACGCGGACGTCTACCGGGAGTGGTGCGAGCCGCTGCCGGCGTCGATCTTCCTGTCCATCATGGGCCTGCCCATGGAAGACCTCGGCGCCTTCTTCGAGTACAAGCGCCTCATCCTTGCCAACGATCGGTTGGATCGGATGACGGTGGAGGAGCGGGCCAGCCGGGTCGTCGAGGGGACCGCGTGGATCCAGGACTACTTCACGCGTGCCTTCCGCGTCCGCGAGGCCGAAGCGTCACCCCGGGACGACATGATCGGCTGGCTCCTCTCGACGGAGGTCGACGGCGAGCGCCTGACGCACGACGATCTGCTGGACATTCTCGGCGCCCTGATGATCGCCGGGCTCGACACGGTGGCCTCCTCGCTCGCCAACATCCTCTCGTATCTCGCCAGGAACCCCGACCAGCTCGGCGCCATCGTCGCCGATCCGGCGTTGATCCCGTCGGCCGTCGAGGAGCTGATGCGTTGGGCAACCCCGGCGGCCCACGTGGCGCGACTCGTGAACAAGGATGTGACGCTCCCCAGTGGGACCATGATCCCCGCCGGCTCGGTGGCCATCCTCTTCCTATCGTCGGCCAACGTCGACCCGAAGCAGTTCCCCGAGCCGCTCACGGTCGACTTCCGACGCACTCCCAACCGCCACGTCGCCTTCTCCACCGGCTTCCACCGGTGCCTCGGCTCGCACCTTGCTCGCCTGGAGCTACGGGTGGCGCTCGAGGCATGGCACGAGCGCATCCCCGACTACCGGCTCGCACCCGGTACCGATCTCGTCTTCCACGGCAGTCCGCGGGCGCCGCATCAGCTCCCACTTGTCTGGTCGTAGGGTCGTCGCCCGGTTGGTGACAAGCCAATCGGGTCGGGCCCGCCCTGGGCCGGCGACATGAGCCACACCGGGAACGACGCCGGCCCCGGGCGCGCAGCCGACGACGACCGTGTCGACCACCTCGCGAAGCTGCGAGCTCGGCTGGACCGACTCCGCTCCCAGGACCAGGACGGGAGGATGGACAGCCAGAAAGCCGTGGCTGGGGCGGCCCGCGATCTCATCGATCACCTGATCGCCACCGCCGCGCCTGCGGATGTCCTCGCTGATGTCGAGGCGCTGCTGGTGCGCGCCACGGCCTCCCTCCGCGGTCATCAGGGGAGCCGGCAGCGGCAGCCGTCGTCATCGGAAGAACCGGGCTACGGGAGCGACCACCTCTACTGGTCCCCCATGACCGGTTTGGCGAACCCTCTGGCACCGCCGCTCGACCTGAGGGTCGAACACGGGGTCGTCGTCGGTGTCGGAAGGTACGGCGAAGGCTATGGAGGCCCACCGGGGTGTGTGCACGGCGGGCACATCGCCGCGGCGTTCGATGAGATTCTCGGGGTCGTCCAGGCACTCTCGGGCCGGATGGGCCTCACTGGCACACTCACCGTCCAGTACCACTCCCCCACCCCACTCCATACGGAACTGCGGTTCGAAGGTCGCTGTGACGGCCTCGATGGTCGCAAGATCCTGACCTCCGCCGTCGCGTTGGCAGACGGAGTCGTCACCGCCGAAGCCACCTGCGTCTTCGTGGCCATGACACCCCGGGACACGTGACCGTCCGTCAGAACCGCCGCAGCCACCGTTGCCGCGGTGCCGTTACTCTGACGTCGACTCTGTCGTCGACTCTGACGTCGACGTCCGGTAGTCGCCGAAGGGCGAGTCCCGATTGTTCAAGGCACCGGTCAGCCCGTTGGCCCTGATGTCGGCGAGGAACGTCTCGAGTGTCTTTTGATGGACGCCGAGAGCGCAGATCTCGGTGCCGACCCGGATGGCCGTGCGGAGGCCCATGACTTCCATGGTCCGGTGCACCAGCCTCTTGTTGAGCTGGATCAGGTCCATGGGCATTTTGGCGATCCGCTCGGCGTAGGCGACGACCCTCTCGTCCAGTTCGTCTGCCGGGAATGCTTCATTGGCCCACCCGAGTCGGGCGGCCTCGACTCCGGAGATGGAGTCCCCCGTCAGCATCATGGCCATTGCCGTGCGCATGCCCATGAACCAGGCATGGAAGTGCATGTCGGGGACGCCGAAGCGTACCGCAGGATAGCCGATCTCAGCATCCTCGGCCACGAACACGAGGTCGCAGCCCGTCGCCAGCTCGCTCCCTCCTGCGAGGCAGTAGCCGTGCACCTGGGCGATCACCGGCTTGGCCAGGTCCCAGATGCTCATCCATCCTTCCGTGACGTGACGGGGCCACTGCCCTTCGCCCGCCGCGGTGTAAAAGGGGAGCGGCACCCCTTCGTTGGCTCCGCCGAGCTCATAGCCGGCCGAAAAGCACTTTCCGGCCCCCCGGATGATGGTCACGTGGACTGCCGTGTCGGCGTCGGCTGCGTGCAACGCCTCGAACAGTTGTCCCCTGAGTGCATTGCTCAAGGCATTGCGCTTCTCGGGGCGGTTCAGCGTCAACCGCCGCACGCCGTCGGCGGGATCGTCAACGAGGACCAGCTGCTCTGTCATCGGGCACCTTTCATTTCGTGAACACGCTCGTGTACGGCGTTGTTCTTACTCCGGAACGAATCGACTCGGTTGTTCGGGCTGCTCGAGCAGGTGCTTCATCACCTTGCCGGCCGCGTTGAGCGGCAGCGACTCCACGAAGTCGACCCGTCTCGGCACCTTGAACGCCGCCAGGCCCTGCGCCACCCAGGTCAGCAGGTCCTCTTCGCCCAAGTTGCTCCCCGGCCTGCGAACGGCGTAGGCATGGACTTCTTGACCCAACGAGGGATGGGGAGCCCCGACGACCGCCGCCTCAACAATGTCGGGGTGCTCGACCAGCCGGCTCTCGATCTCGACCGGATAGATGTTCTCCCCACCCCGGATGATGAGGTCGGTCCTCCGCCCGGCCAGATAGACGAACCCTTCCCGGATGTAGCCGTGATCGCCGGTGTGGTACCAGCCGTCCGCTTCCAGCACGGCCTTGGTGGCCTCGGTGTCCTGCCAGTAGCCGAGGAACGTCCCCGCGGAACGCAGGCAGATCTCACCGACCTCGCCCCCGCTCAGCACACCGTTCCCGGCCGGATCGCGAATCTGGATCTCCACCGTCGGGCCCGGTTGGCCGATGGAGTCGGGATGGTCGAAGGTGGCGGAGCCCCTCAACGACGTCCCGCACGACGTCGTTTCCGTCATGCCGTAGCCGATGGTCCGCTGCACACCCGGTAGCCGCTCCTCCACTTTTCGCAGCAGCTCGGGCGGCCACACCGATGCACCGCCACCGACCCGTTGCAGCGACGACAGGTCGTAGCGGTCCAGCTCGGGCCAGTCGAGAAGCCTCCACAACTGGGTGGGTACGACGGACCACATCGTCGCCTGGTACTTCTGGGTGAGTTCGAGGTGGACGTCCTCCCGCCACCTTCCCGGTTCGGGGAAGACGGTGGTCATGCCGGTGAACATGCCGGCAATCAACTGCCCGCTCAGCCCCGACGTGTGGAAGAGGGGCATGGAGGAGATCACGCATCCCGGACGCGGCGCCACGGGTGGTCGTCCCTCGCTGGGTGCCCTGATGGCCATCTCGGCGCCTCCGAGGAGCAAGGCCAGGCCGAAATGGATGTTGTTGCGGTGGGACAGCACGGCCGCCTTCGATCGGCCGGTGGTCCCACTGGTGAACAGCATCATGCACGGCTCGTCCTCACCCACGACGACGTCGGGAAGGCCTTCGTCGGCGCCCGGGTCGAGGTCGAGGTTGACGGCGCCTTCCTCGAACACACCTGTTGTCGCGACGTCGACGCGGTGGCCCTCCAGTCGCTCGAGACGCCGTCGGTCGCCAAGGACCACCCGCGGCGTGGTCAGCTCCACGGCGTGCGCCATCTCAGAACCGGTCCACCAGCCGTTCAGGGCGACGACGACCGCTCCGAGTGAGATCGCCGCCCAGAGGGTGATCACATACTCGGCGCAGCTGGCCGAGGCCAACGCAACCCGGTCGCCTTTGCCCACGCCGTAGCGGCTCTCGAGTTGGCGGGCTACCAACGCCACCGTCGTCGCCGTTGAGGAGAAGCTGAGCTCCCGATCGGGGAAGATGACGTAGGGCCGTTCACCGAATCGATCGGCGGCCGATCGGAGAACCTCCCCGAGGGTGTGAGGCCGCTGGGCGAATACGCACAGTGGTGCGCCCAAAACGATCTCCTGGACGAGCTCGAAGGGGGCCCCCGGACCGACGAGCGCGTGGAGCTGGCTCTCGGACAGCGATCCGTCCGGCCAGCGCAGGATACCCCCCGACGGCTCGGCCATACCCTCTGCCCCCTCCCTCGCGTCCCTGCATACCGGGCCCTCACGGAGCGTACCGCCCTGGCTCGGCCACCGGCCACTGCACCATTTTACGGAGTCCGGCCCTTTCCGCCCGATGCCGAGTGGGACGACGGCGGGATTTTGTTTCTAAGATTGCCCCGTTCGATGAATTGTCCTCGAGCCTCGTCGAGCGATGAACGGAGGGTTCTGCGATGTCAGCGACACGTGACGCACCCGTCGGTGACCGCTCGGAGGGCAGCGAACACCTGACGATCATCTCAGCCGACTGCCATGCCGGGGGCAGTCACGCCCAGTACCGGGAGTACCTCGACCCCGCATACCTGCAAGACTTCGACGACTGGCGGGGCCGGTACAAGAACCCGTTCCGCGACCTCGGCGACCAGCGCCGGCTGCGCAACTGGGACAGCGACATGCGCAACTCGCAGCAGGAGGCCGACGGCATCGTGGCCGAGGTGCTGTTCCCCAACACGGTGCCTCCGTTCTTCCCGAGCTTCGTCCTCTTCGCACCACCGCCACCGCCCGACGCGTACGAGCACCGCTTGGCCGGGATCCGTGCGCACAATCGCTGGCTGGTGGACTGGTGCAACGAGTACCCGCAGCGACGTGCTGGCATCGGCCAGATCTTCCTCAACGATGTGGACGACGCCATGGCCGACGTGCGGTGGATACAGGAGCACGGGCTCCGCGGCGGTATCCTCCTCCCCAACATACCGCCCGATGTGACGTGGGTGAAGCCACTGCACGACCCGTGCTATGAGCCGCTCTGGAATCTGTGCGAAGAGCTCGAGGTTCCCGTGCACAGCCACGGCGGCATCGGTTGCCCCGACTACGGCAGCCGAGCGGTGTCCCAACTGCTGTATATGGCCGAGGTTTCCTTCTATTCGGAGCGGCCGTTCGTGCACCTGCTGCTCTCTGGAGTCTTCGAACGACACCCAAGGCTCAAGTTCGTCATGACAGAGATGGGCTGCGCCTGGCTCCCCCCCATGCTCGACCGGCTCGACGCAACGCTGGCCACGGTCCGCACGGGCGCCATCGGCGAGATGCGATTCAGCCAGGAGGACCTCCTACCTCGTTCGGCAACCGAGTACTTCTCGCAGAACTGCTGGCTCGGACTGTCGATACCCAGTGAGGCCGATCGGCAGGCCATCGCCCGGCTGGGGACCGACCGGATCATGTGGGGGTCGGACTACCCCCACGACGAAGGCACCTACCCATTCAGCCGGGAGAACCTCCGGGCGATCTTCGCCGGCACCGAACCCGCTGAACTACACCGGGTCCTCTCGGAGAATGCGGCACGCCTCTTCAACTTCGACCTGGAGGCGCTGAGGCCTCTGGCGAGCCATGTCGGGCCGACGGTCGACGAAATCAGCCGGCCGCTCGACCAACTGCCCGAGCGGCCGAACGAAGCGTTGCGGCGGGCGATGGGCGCTCGACGTTGATCCGCTAGTCTGAAATCAGGTAGTCCAAGCCGGGGGCAGGAGGGGGTGCGGTGGCGCGTATACGTGGAGTCGACATGGGTTGGGACGCCCCAACCGACGATCGTGGTGCCCGCACCCAGCAGACGCTCGCCAGCATCACGGCGCACCGCCCGGAGATCTCGGCCGCGATAGGCATGGCGATGAGTGCGATCAACACGTCGGGCACGCTGTCGCCCCGTCTGATTGAACTGATCCGGCTGCGCATCGCCTTCCACAACCAGTGCAGGAGCTGCATGGCCATCCGTTACGCGAACGCGGTCGAGGACGGTGTGGATGAGGACCTCGTGTGCTCGCTCGAGAAGCCGCAGGAGTCCGAGGACCTCTCGCCGGCCGAGCGCGCCGCTCTTCGCTTTGCCGACCTCTTCGCCACCAACCACCTTGCCATCGACGACGGGGTCTACGACGACCTGCGGCAGTACTTCACCGAGGGCGAGCTCGTCGAGATCGGGCTCAACTGTGCCCTGGACGTCGGCATGGGACGGCTGGCCGCCACCTGGCGTGTGACCGACGCGCTTCCTGACCGGTTTCGGCAGGGAAATGAACTGGTGACACCGTGGGGCGGCGACGAGGTGGTCGTCCCCGCCATCGCCGGCATCTCCTAACGACGCCATCCGGCTGCCTCACCCCCTCATCGAATCCCGTATCGTCAGCCCTACGATGCCCGACGAACCCGTATGCATGGAGGCGCGAGGCGATATTCGCATCGTGACGCTGAACCGGCCCTCGAAGTTGAACGCCGCCGACCTTGCCATGCAGCGACTGCTGCTCGAGCGCTTCGCCTCAATTGAGGCCGATCAGAGCACCCGCGCCGTGGTACTCACGGGCTCTGGGAGGGCCTTCTGCGCCGGCGGCGATCTCTCGCTGCTTCGAGAGCTAGCGGCAGGGAACCAGGTACTCCAAGAGGAGCTGTCGGACATCAATCGGGAGTTACTGCGGTGCATGCTCGAGCTGCGTGTTCCCGTTATCGCCGCGGTCAACGGCCCGGCTGTTGGTTTCGGGGCCGCCCTGCTGGCCCTCAGCGACATCGTGGTGATCGCCGAGGGAGCCTACGTCTCCGAGCCCCACGTCAAGTACGGGCTGCCCGCTTCACCCGCGTGCCAGCTCGTGTGGCCGCACCTGATGTCGCGAGCGGTGGCGAAGGAACTGTTGATGTCGGGCCGGCACGTCGAGGCCGACGAGGCTCTGCGGCTCGGGCTCGTCAATCGGGTCATTGCCCCTGGCGAGCTCCTGTCGGAAGCGCTGCGAATCGCCCGCGACTTCGTCGCTCTCCCCGCGTCCGGAATCGCGTCGATCAAACGTGAGTTCAACCTGCCTCTCGTTGCGCAGGCACGACATGCGGCGGGCTGGGAGACACCTGGCGTCCTTGCCGACGACGGGACGCTTCCGAGGAGTCATCGTTGAAAGTACTCGACATCAGCTGCGACGTCGACGGGAGGTTTGCGGCGAAGCTCTTGGCGATGTCGGGGATGACGGTCCTGCGGCCGGTCCAACGCGCAGGACCACCCGCCCCTGCCGGAAGTCCCGCACCACTCGACACCTATCTAAATGCGCACAAGCAGTTCGTGGCCTGCTCCAGCGCCGAAGACTTGGTGTCGCTCGTCGCCGGGGACGACGTGGTCTTCTCCACGTTCGACCACGGTGGGTACGCGGGACTGGCCTCGGATTCCGTGGTGGAAGCGCTGCCGAGCACCTGCGTGCACGTCACGACGAGCACGTTCGGGACAACCGGCCCCTATGCGAGCTTTCGGGGCGGGCCCCTCGCCGCGTGGGCGGCGGGCGGATACCTGGCGATCACCGGCGAACCTGATCGAGAGCCACTGATCGGACCCGAGAACCTCTGCGGCTACATCGGTGGGTACACGGCCGCAATCGCCGCCGAGGCGGCCCTGCACCTCCGTCGTCGCTCGGGGGAGGGCCAGCACGTCGATATCAGCACCATGGAGTCCATGCTGAGCGTCCACCAGTCGACGTTCTCACGTCTGGCACTCGGCATCGTCCGCGAACGCACCGGCAGGTACACCGAGACGTATCCGCTCGTCGTGCGTCCCTGCCGCGACGGGCATGTGTCGCTGGGCGTGGTGACAGACTCCGAGTTCGACCGATTTGCCATGGCGATAGAGCGGGCGGACCTGATCACGGACGAGCGATACTGCGACAAGAACGCACGTTGGGACCACCGAGACGAATTCGATGCAGAGATCGATGCGTTCCTCAGCAGCCACGATGCGGACGAGGTCGTCGACATCCTCCGGGCACACGGTGTGGCTGTCGCCAAGGTCGCTGGACCATCCGACGTTCTCTCCAACCCCCAACTCGACTACCGTCGCTTCTGGGACCACCCCCAAGGGGGACTGCCCCGGGCTCGAATGCCCGGCAATCCGGTCCCGGAGGCGATGCGGTTCTCGCCCAGCCAGCGGCAGCACCACGATGGTCGACCCACGACCCCGGCACGTTCGGATCGGTTGCCGCTGGCCGGTTTGGTGGTCCTCGACTTCACCGCGTTCTGGGCCGGTCCGAGCGCAACGAGATGGTTGGCGGACCTCGGGGCGAATGTCATATGGATAGAGCGTCCACATTCGAGGGTGGACGTGGACCCCCAGACGTCGGACACCTTGGCACTCGTGATGCACCTGTTCCATCTGAAGATGAATCGGAACAAGCAGAGCGTCGTGCTCGACCTGACCGACCCGCGCGACCAAGTCGCCGCGCGCCGACTGGCCGGGGTGGCCGACGTCCTGGTCGAGAACTCCCGCCCCGGGGTGATGGACCGCTTCGGGCTCGGTCCCTCCGACCTCTGTCGATCACACCCGAGCCTCGTCTACGTGTCCCTTTCCGGCTTCGGTAGCAGCGGACCGTGGTCGGAACGAAGGTCCTACGGGCCGACAATCGAAGCAGCCTCATCCATCGAGGCGCGCACCGGGTACGCCGGAGGAGAGCCGCTCCGACTGGGTCACACTCTCCCAGATGGAGCGGCTGGCCTGGCCGGTGCGCTCGCCGCGCTCCGGGGCTTGCGCGAACGCGCCGAGACCGGGACCGGAGGCTGGTTCGACATCTCCCAACTGGAGGTGTACACCGCCATGAGCGGCGAAGACCTGCTCGCGGCATCGACCTCCGATCAGCCGCTGCGCCGCGTGGGAAACAGGTCGAGATCCGGAGCCACCCAGGGAGTCTTCCCCTGCCGGGGCGCCGACACGTGGGTCGCCATCAGGCTCCAAGACCGCTCTGAACTCGAGCGATTCGCAGCGGTGGCCGGCCTTCGCGCTCTTGCGCAGCTCGCGTCGGCCTCGCCCATGGACGAGGCCGCCATCGAGGGCCTGATCGGTTCGTACACCGCTCTGCGCGACGCCGGCGACGTGACGAGTGAGCTCCAGGGGGCCGGGCTGGAGGCCTTCCCCGTGCTTGGACCGCCCGAGCTCGCCGTCGACCCCCATCTGGGCCAGCGGAGATTCTTCGCCGACGTGCCCTTCCACGGGCGCAGCCTGCGTCTACCCGGCTCCCCGTTGCACAGCGATCATCGAATGGTCCGACCCAGAGGCCCGGCGCCGAGCTTCGGCCAACACACAGACAAAATACTGGAGACGTCCATGACCACGTGATGGGGACGCCGCCGCGGCGGTACCCAGCTGCGATGCCCGCCGGGGCTGTTCAGACGACGGCCGGATCGTTGGCCGGATGGAAGAACGCCTCAACCTCGTCGGGCGCCAGCGGTCGGGCGAAGAGGAAGCCCTGCCCGACGTCGCAGTTCTCGGCCTGGAGCTGGGTCAGCTGGCTCGACTCTTCGATCCCCTCGGCGAGTGTCTCGAGGTGCATGGCCTTGCCCAGCTGTATCAAGGTGTGGATGAGGGCGTCTCCCTCGGGCGACTTGGCCATTCCCGAAATGAACGACCGGTCGATCTTGAGCGAGTCCACCGGGAACTGCTGCAGGTAGGCCAGCGACGAGTACCCGGTGCCGAAGTCGTCGATGGCGAGGCGCACGCCGAGGCCCTTGAGGGCCAGCAACTGTTTTTGGGCCGTCGTGGTGTTGCGCATGAGGCTGGTCTCGGTGATCTCGATGATCAGGTCGTCGGGTGGGAGCCCGGAAGCGGCCAGGGCACCCCGGACGTCGTCGAGGAAGGAATCGGCGTCGAACTGCCGGGCCGAGGCGTTGACCGACATTTTGGTGACCTGGCCCCTCCGGCGCCACTCCATGGCTTGGCGGCACGCCTCGTGCAGGACCCAACGGCCGACCGGGATGATCAGGCCCGACGCCTCGAGTGCAGGGATGAACTCATCAGGGCGCAGGGCGCCGCGGGTGGGATGGCGCCAGCGCAAGAGGGCTTCCACGCCCATCACGGACATGTCGCCGAGCTCAAAGATCGGTTGGTACAGCAGGAAGAACTGCTCCGTCCCGATCGCCGCCTGTAGGTCCATCTCGAGCTCATGGCGGCTGCGCAGCACAGTCTGCATCTGGGCCTCGAATACCGCGAAGCAGTTCTTGCCCGCGTCCTTGGCGGCGTAGAGGGCGATGTCCGCGTCTCGCAACAGGTCCTCTGCACTCTCGCGCAGCCCGACGGCGATGCCGATGCTGGCCGAGACGGTGACCGACGACGTTCCCTCGTCGTCGAGATGGAACGGCGCGGCCAACACGTCCAGGAGGCGCTCGGCCACCAGCTCGGGTCCAGCGGCCAGCGAGATGCCCTCGGCGATGACGACGAACTCGTCACCCCCTAGGCGGGCCACGGTGTCCGACTCCCGTATCGTGCCGGCGAAGCGGGCCGCCACCGCCCTGAGCAACCTGTCGCCCACCCCGTGCCCGAGGCTGTCGTTGATGTCCTTGAAGCCGTCCAGGTCGATGAACAAGGCCGCCACTTCGAAATGCTCCCGTCGGGCGCGCGCCATGGTCTGGTTCACCCGGTCGAGGACCAGCATCCGGTTGGGTAAGCCCGTCAGGCTGTCGTGCAGCGCCTGATGGCGGATCTCGTCGAGCAGGCGGGCATTGCGAACGGCTATCGCGGCCTGACCGGCCAAGCCGCGGAGACGCTCGGTAATGTCCCCACTGTCATCGAGCCGCCCGGGGTGCTCGGTGACGTCGACGGTGATCCACCCGTACATCTCGCCGTCGTAAATGATCGGAAAGGAGAGCGCCGCCACGGCACCCGCCGCCACCAGCGCCGAGGTGAAGATGGGCATGTCGGCGCCGCCCAGATCGTGGCGGAAGACCGCGGAATCCTGCAGGTTGGCGTAGAAGGGGGCGATCTCGAAGCGGGACAGCTCGGCACAAAAGGCACCGCCGTAGCCGTAGCTGGCGCTCATCGTGGCCGTCGGGCCGTCGGGGTCGGTCACCCAGATGGCCACCCGGTCGCAGTCGATCACCGATGGCACGGCATTGGCGAGCCGGAGGATCATCTCCTCGGTCGAGGCCAGATCGGCCAGGGAACTCGACAAGGTGAGCAGCGCCTGGGCCGTGGTGGCCTGCTGACGGGCCTCCGAGATGGAGGCCTCCGAATCGAGGGCGCTGGCCGCCAAGCGACCGTAGGACTGGAGGATCGAGCGCTCCAGAGGCTCGAAGGATGCGGTCTCCGGGCGGACCGCGATCAGGTAGCCGTAGTGGTTCCTGTCCGAGACGACCTCGATGGCGCACATCGAGGAAGCCGTCTCCCTGTGTGACTCGACCAGTTCCAAGATCGCGGCGCACTCGGGGGCGTCGACCCCCTCGGTGCACAGCCACCGATCGGCCCGGGCACTCGGCGTGACGGCCAGAATGTAGGACAACGCCGGGACCGCTCGGCCGGCCGCGGCCATCACCCGGGTCAAGACGGTTTGGAGGCTGTCGCCGGAAACCAGCTGCGCCACCGTGTGGTGGAGCTCTTCGAGGCGGGCCTGCGACACCCGTGCCGCCAACTCGGCACGAGACGCCCTCACGGCATCGCTGTAGGCCAACTCCCACCGCATGCGCGCCTGGCAGTACGGAGCACCGTCGAGCTGACACGCCTCGAAGAGGATCTCGGCATCGCGGTACCCGCACATCCTCGGCATTACCGCGAACACACCGGTGTGGAACGCGCAGTTTTCGGGGAATGGCTCGTAACCGTCTTTGAAACGGAAGCGAATCCTGCACTCGTTCGGTCCGGTGGTCTCCGTGCACAGCTCGAGAAGCGGAGCTGTCGAACCGGTAAGTGTCGGGAGGGCGGCGTAGACATCGGCGGGCGTGCGAAACGCAAAGAGATGTTCGGAGAGTTCGGGAGATTGAATCGAATCATGGATGTGCTTCCCGACCATCGACAGGCTGGCCGGCCCGCCCAGCACCTCGCCCGCTGCCTCGAGCAGTCTCCGGTACTGCGCGTAGCTGCTCCACTTCGTGGCGTCGATGAGATCGGCCACGGATCGCGCCTCACCGGCCAACTGAAGAACTCGCTCGACGCTTCCTTCGGGAGCACACAGCTCCAGGTACCGAAGGAGGGTCTGGGCGAACAGTCCGTTGAATTGGCGAGGAGAGGGCGGCTCTCGTCGTGCTGGCTTGTCCACAGAACACCTCGCTGACCTGGCCTTTGGGGAATGTCACCCGAAAAGGCTTCAATCTGGGGCGAATTCCCCCGCTTCGCTCAGACTGGGTCCCAATCGCCGACCTGGGGTCGCCCTTGAGATCAGCTTTTTCAGCCATTTCAGGGTGTCAGCCCTCGCACTACATGCTCTCGACCACGACACAACTTCCGCCCAATTCATGGCGCCGGGCTCAATGGCGCCAGGCGTCATGGTGGCGGGCGTTCGCGTGTATGCCTCATTTGCAGTTCGTGCAGTGACCGATGACATCGAGGGCGTGTGAAGTCGCCTGAAAGTCCTGCTGGGCCGCTAACTCCCGCACCATTTTGTCGACCATCCGCTCGAATGCCTGGGTCGGCGTCACGTCGTTCACCCGGCCACAGATCGTGCAGAGCAGATGATGATGGTGCTCGGTGAGGTCCTCGGCGAGCTCGAATCGGGCGAACTCGTCGCTGGCGGCAATTCGGCGCACGACGCCCGCACTCTGCAGATCGACGAGGTGGCGATAGGCCGAACTCCTCGGAATGTCTGGAAGCTTCACGGAGATGTCGGAGATGCTGACCGGATGCCCCAGGGAGACGAGGAGCTCGACCATCGCACGTCGACCGGGGGTGTAGCGCTGGTCGATGCGGCGCAACCGGACCTCCACGAGCTCGTGCAGACTCTCGTCCTTTGTGTGCCCTGCAGACAAAACCGCCTCCGATCCTCTTGTTCCTGGGCAGTCCGGTTGGCTGCGCGCGTGGCGCGTCCCCGCCAGGATAGCCGTCCCCGGTCTCAGTTGTAATGAGACTCAGTCTCAGTCTATGTTGTCCCCGTGATCGGCTCTCCCGTCAGAACGCCGTGGGCATGCGCCGCCGGGAGCCATGTGGGAAGGCGTGCCGTCACCGGCACGATCCTGGCCGCTGCTGCGCTTCTCTACGTGGGCGGGACCTCTGCCGCCTCGGCGAGCGGCACCCGGACCGTCGTGATCAATGCCGTCGGAGCGGAGAATGAGTACGCCAACGTGCTCTCTCAGATCGGGGGCGAGCACGTCAAGGTCTCCTCCATCCTGAACAACCCCAACACCGACCCCCACACGTTCGAGGCGAGCACGAGTGTCGCCGAGGAGGTAAGCCACGCCGAGCTGATCGTGCAGAACGGCGTCGGCTACGACGGGTTCATGAACGACATCGAATCCGCATCGCCGAATCCCAAGCGGAAGGTCATCGTCGTCCAGCACGTCCTGGGACTCCCCGATGACACGCCGAATCCCCACCTGTGGTACGACCCGAAGACCATGCCGGCTGTCGCCGCGGTGATGGCCCAGGATCTCTCCGAACTCGACCCGAACGCGAGGGCGTACTTCCAGGCCAGGCTTCTCTCCTTCGACAGTTCGCTCAAGCCCTGGTTCACCGCCATCGCCGCGTTCAAGGCCAAGTACGCCGGGACGGCGGTTGCCACGACCGAACCGGTGGCCGACTACCTGCTCACCGCCATGGGCATGAAAAACCTCACACCGTTCGTCTTCCAGGCCGACATCATGAACGGGGTCGACCCCGCCCCCGAGGACATCACCCTCGAGAAAGGGTTCTTCACCAAACACCAGGTCAAGGTCTTCTGCTACAACCAACAGGTCGTCGACTCGCTCACGACGTCCATACGAGAGACGGCACAGGCGGCCGGCATCCCGGTCGTGGGCGTGTACGAGACGATGCCGACCCCTGGCTACGACTATCAGACCTGGATGCTCGCCGAGGTGGCCGCCATTCAAGCGGCCGTGGCTCATAGAACCTCGACCGAGCACCTGTGAAGAGCACCCCTGTTCTGGAGGTCGACGACATCGGGGTCTCCTTCGCCGGTCGTCGGGTGCTCGACGGAGTCTCATTCGAGGTCCGAAAGGGTGAGTTCACCGGACTGATCGGCTCCAACGGAGTGGGCAAGACCACGCTCCTGCGGATCATCCTGGGCCTTCAACGACCCGACTCCGGCGAGATCCGCGTGCAGGGGGCACCCCTGTCACGACGCAGTCATGCCTTCGGCTACGTCCCACAGAAGGTCGTGTTGGACCCCGACGTGCCCATGCGGGCGCGTGACCTGGTGGCCCTCGGTCTCGATGCCCACCGGCTGGGCTTCGGGCGGCGCTCCAAGGAACAGCGGGACCTCGTCGACAAGATGCTGCACGATGTCGACGCGGAGCACTTCGCCGACAGCCGTGTCGGCAGCCTCTCGGGGGGGGAGCAACAACGCGTCTTGATCGCGCACGCCCTCATCAGTCGGCCCACCCTGCTCCTCTTGGACGAGCCGCTGGCGAATCTCGATCCCAAGAGCGTCCAGGAGATCGTCGCCCTCCTCCATCGGGTCGCCCGCGCACATGACGTGGCCATCCTCCTCTCGGCGCACGAGATGAACGCACTCCTGCCGGTCATGGATCGGATCGTCTACGTGACGGCCGGGCGCGCCGCCAGCGGGACGACAGAGGAGGTTGTGAGGTCGGATGTCCTGAGCAAGCTGTACGGACATCACGTCGACGTGCTGAAGCTCCATGGCCGGGTACTGGTCGTGGCCGAGCCCGGTGCCGAAATCGACGACATCCCCGATCACCCCACCCTGACCGTCTCCTGAGTCGGCATGGGCTTCCTCTTCGAGCCCGGCCTCTTCTCCAGCGGCCCCGTCCACACGGCCGCAGCAATCGGCACGGTGACCGCGATCGTCTCCGCCGTCGTGGGCGTCTTCACCGTGGTGCGGAGCCAGTCCTTCGCCGGCCACGCGCTCACCGACGTCGCCACGGCCGGTGGTTCCGGGGCATTCTTCCTGGGGTTGAGCCCCCTTGTCGGGTTCCTCGGAGGCGGTGTCATCGGGGCCGGGGCGATGGATCTGATCGGCGTCCAGAGGGTGCGGAGTCGGGACCTGGCCACCGGCATCGTCCTGGGCGCCGCGACCGGTTTGGCCGCCCTGTTCCTCTACCTGGACACCACCAACAGCGCGACGACGGGAGCGACCCAACAGATCCTCTTCGGGTCTCTTTTCACCATGGATCCGTCCACCGTTCCTGTCGTCGTCGTCCTCAGCCTCGCGACGCTCGTCGTAATCGGCGTGATCCACCGGCCACTGCTCCTGACCTCGGTCAGCGCGGAGCTCGCCGCGGCGCGGGGTATCAGCGTGCGGACCATCGGCCTCCTCTTCATGCTCGCTCTCGCCGTCGCCGTCGGCCTGTCGTCGATCGCCATCGGCTCCATACTCTCGACGGCCCTCCTGATCGGTCCGCCCGCGACGGCACTGCGCATGACCCGCACCGTTCGTCACGCGATGCTCGGCGCCTGCGCCCTCGGCATCGCCACCACCTTGCTGGGCATCCTCTTGGCCTACGACAGCTTCTACTGGGACTCGTCGGCGCCGATCCCTGTCAGCTTCTTCATCGTCGCGCTGTCATTTCTCTCCTACCTGGCGTCCGGGCTCCCGATCGTCCGTCGGCGCGTCGGTCGACGCGAGGCCCCCTGATGTTCTCGGGGTTCATGGCCAACGCGTGGGAGGTCGCCACCATCGTGGCGATCACCGCCGGGGTGGTCGGCTTCTTCGTGGTCCTACGAGGTTCGGCCTTCCCGGCCCATGCCATCCCAAATGGGGCGTTTGCCGGTGCCGCCGGAGCGAATCTCATCGGCATCAATCCACTCATCGGGCTGGGAGTCATGTCGCTCATCGCCGCGCTGGGCATAGGTTCGCTCAGCCGGCGGGGGCGGCCCGACGCGGTGACCGCCCTGGCCCTGGTGATGATGCTCGCCCTGGGCGCCGCGTTCCTCAGCCAGAGCACCGAGTACGAGCCACAGATCTTCTCGCTCCTGTTCGGTGAGATCCTGGGTGTCGGCTCACGTGAGATCCTGCCCGTCGCCCTGCTCGGGCTGGCCTGCGTGCTCGGCGTCGCCGCCCTCTATCGGAAGTTGATGCTCACCTCCCTCGTTCCCGAGATCGCAGCCGCCCGGGGGGTCCGGCCATACCGGATGGAGATGGCGTTCCTGGTGATTCTGGCGTGCGCCACCACCATGACCGTGCCGGTCGTCGGGGCGCTTCTCATCTTCACCTTGATGATCGGGCCCCCGGCCGCGGCCAGATGCTTCAGCGATCGCCCGGGCCTCGCCCTGTTGGGCTCGGTGGCCATCGCACTCGTCACCGTGTGGGCGGCGATCGCCAGTGCGTACGAGATGAACTGGCCGGTGGGCTTCTTCGTCGGCGCCTTCAGCGCCGCATGGTACGGCATCGGGCGTGGATACTCCGCCTGGCACCGGACCCACGCCTCGCCGCTCGCACGGTGAAGGGAATACATTACGAGCATGCCCGCGGACCTGTCGCCGTACCGGGACAAGAGGGATCCGGGGAGGACACCCGAACCCATGGGATCGAGGTCCCGGCGGACCCAGCGGGACAGAGAGTCGGCGACCCCCACCTTCGTGATCCAAGAACATCACGCCCGATCGCTCCATTGGGACTTCCGGTTGGAGCACGATGGCGTTCTCGTCTCGTGGGCCCTGCCCAAGGGCCTCCCCGAGACTCCGTCCTCAGACCACTTGGCCGTCCACACCGAGGACCATCCGCTCGAGTACGCCACGTTCTCCGGTGACATCCCGAAAGGAGAGTATGGCGGCGGTCACGTGAGCCTCTGGGACAGCGGTACCTACGACCTGGAGAAATGGCGGGACGACGAGGTCATGGTCGTCCTGCACGGCACACGGGCCTCGGGGCGCTACGTCCTCTTCCCCACGCGGGGCAAGAACTGGATGATCCACCGAATGGATCCGCCTCCGGCCGGCTATGAGCCGATGCCCGAGGGAGTCCGGCCCATGCTGGCTCAGCCCGGCGATCTGCCGACGTCCGACAAGGATTGGGCCTACGAGTTCAAATGGGATGGCGTGCGGGCGATCGTCTACGTCGAGGGTGGTCGTGTGCGGGCCTTGGGGCGAAACGGAACAGACGTGACACCCTTGTTTCCCGAGCTGCGCGACATCGGCGACTTTCTCGGAGCCCGACCGGTGGTGATGGACGGAGAGATCGTGTCCTTCGACGCCGGGGGCAGGCCGAGCTTCGGACAGCTCGCGCACCGGCTTCATCTGGGTTCGAAGGCCGCGATCACCCGACTGTCGAAAAGCACGCCCGTCAGTTACCTGGCGTTCGATGTGCTCTATCTCGATGGCCGAAGCGTCATGGGGCTCCCCTACGACGAGCGGCGCGAACTCCTCGAATCGCTAGAGCTCTCCGGAGATAGGTTCGGCACGCCGCCCTCCATCCGAGGTACGCGGGGCGCCGCCATCCTTACGGTCGCCGCCGAGCGCGGCCTCGAGGGGGTGGTCGTCAAACGGCGCACGTCGACGTACGCGCCGGGCAGGCGCACGGGCGACTGGGTGAAGGTGAAGATCTTCCACACCCAGGAAGTGGTGATTGGTGGGTGGACCCCGGGCCGGGGCGAGCGCTCCGGAAGCCTCGGTGCCCTCCTGCTGGGGATCCCGACGCCGGAGGGGCTCGAATATGCCGGAAAGGTCGGCACGGGGTTCTCCGACTCTGCCCGCAGCCAGCTCCTCTCGGACCTTGCCCCCCTGGCGGCCGAGGAGAGCCCGTTCAGGGAGGGGCTGCGTCCGGCCGAGCGGGCACAGGCGCGTTTCGTCCGACCCGAGCTGGTGGGCGAGGTTCGATTCGCGGAGTGGACCACCGATGGACGGCTGCGCCATCCGTCGTGGCGAGGTTTGCGCACCGACAAGCGGGCCAGCGATGTCGCCCGCGAATCCTGAACTGGCACCCCGGCACCAGCTGGCGTAGCCCGCTCCGGGCGCGAGGAATACCTCATGCCACGGTATTGCCACCAAATGGCGACGGTTCTACCACCTACGGCTCCTACTCTCACAACCGGACAAAAGTCCAGCTTTGTTGCGCACTGGAGTCGCTGTTCTTGGTTTTCGGGCTGCCAATCATTGGACGAACGCTTCCGCACTTAGATGGCTAGGTAAGGAGGTCTTCTGCCTCTGTGCGAGGAGAATGACGTGGAATCTCTGATGACTGAACCTCCGGCGGCGGGTACGAGGACCACGTCACGCAACACCTGGAAATGGTTCCTGGCTCTTGAGGCAGTCTTCGCTTTTGTCTACTTCCCGTTCGGGGTGACACCGGGCAAACCGTTGATCTTCGGCGTGCTCCCGTGGATGGAGTGGCCCGGACAAGTCGCCGCGTGGGCCATGCTGGGCCTGTCGTCCGTGGCGGCGATCATCTACGGCGTTCGCCGCAATCGTCCGAATGTACCGGTCGCATGGTGGTTCATCGGTGTCGGCGTCTTCCTCTTCATCACCGGCGACACCACCTACAAGTTCTGGCACCAGATCATGGGTCAGCAGAACATTCCGTTCCCGTCGTTCATCGACGCCATCTACATCACCATGTACCCGACGCTCGCCATCGGCCTTCTCCTGCTGGCTCGCAAGCGGGTGCCCGGGGACGACAGCGCCAGCCTTCTCGACGCCCTCACGATCACCCTGGGCGTCGGGCTCCTGTCATGGATCTTTCTCATCGGCCCCAATGTCCGCTCGTCGGGCACGGTCCTCGTCCGCCTGACCGCCGCCGCCTACCCGTTGGGCGACGTGCTCGTTCTGGCCATGTTGGCGCACCTGTGGAGCAATGGCGGATTCCGGCACACCGCGGGACGGCTGCTGGCCATCGGGACCGTGGGAACGCTGGTCTCGGACTCCCTGTACGGGTTGGCCAACCTCCATACGAACGCCAACTGGTCCGACGGCAACGTCATCGACCTGGGGTGGATCCTCTTCTACGCCTGCTGGGGCGCGGCGGCTCTACATCCTTCGATGCGCGAGCTCTCGGAACCGAAGGCGGCGCCAGAACGCACCGGCCGGTCCCGGCTGCTGCTGCTGGCGGGCGTGTCACTCATCGCCCCGGTCGTCCTGCTCGTTGAAGCGGCGCTCGGCAAACCGGTCGACGCCCCGGTCATTGCCGTGGTTGCCGGGCTCACCTTCCTCCTGGTGCTCCTGCGCATGGCCGGCCTGGTCCAGGCACACGAGCAGTCGGTTGCCCGGGAAAGGATCTTACGGAAGTCCGCGGCCGACCTCGTGGCCGCCGCCGGCCGCAACGGCATCTACGCCGCGGCGAGCGCCGGCGTCGATGCACTGGTCTCCGGGCACAGCGATATCGTCGGGGTCACCCTGACGATTGGAAACGCCGCCGGTGAAACGCTGGTCGTCGGTCGATCGGGCGTTGAGGCGCCCGCCGAGCACAAGCGTATGAAGGCCATTTGGACCGAACTGCGAGAGGCCTTCGTCAACGGGACACTCGAGGTCCATCGCGCGCTCGATCGATCCACGTTCGCCCGGACCACGACGTTCCAGACCCCCCAATCCCCGCACCAAGAACTCGTCTGCCCCCTCGTGTCACAGGACAAGCTGCAGGGTTTCATCACCATCTCCAGCGCCACCAGGGTGCCCGTCGAGTTCAAGAACTCGATAGAGGTGCTGGCCGCACAGGTGGAACTCGCCCTCGACCGGGAAGCGATGACGGAGATCATCCATACCCGTCGCAGCGAGGCACGGTTCCAGACGCTGGTGCAGAACGCTTCCGATGTGATATTCATCGTGCGACCTGACACCACGATCATCTATCAGACGCCCTCCACCCAAAAGATACTCGGATATGCCCCGGGCACTCTCGAGGGAGAGCAGTTCACTTCGCTCGTCCATCCTGACGATGTGGAGCAGGCGCTGGCCGGGTACACATCCGTGGCCGTCGGCTCGGGTGCCTCGGTCACCGCACTCTGGCGCATCAGGCATGTCGACGGCAGCTGGCGTCACGTCGAAGTGATCACGACGAATCTGTTGGGTGATGTCACCGTCGAGGGAATGGTCCTCACTATGCGGGACGTCAGCGAGCGGATGGGTCTCGAAGACGAGCTGAAGCATCAGGCTTTCCACGACGCCCTGAGCGGGCTTGCCAACCGCGCCCTGTTCCGCGACCGTCTGGAGCATGCACTGCTTCGGGCCGCTCGCTCCGGTTCGTCCCTCGCCGTCCTCTTCATCGACCTCGACGACTTCAAGCTGGTCAACGACAGCTTGGGTCACGCCGCAGGTGACGAGCTCCTGATTGCCGTCGCAGGACGGATAAGCACATCCTTGCGTGCCGGTGACACGGCGGCTCGCTTCGGCGGCGACGAGTTTGCCGTCTTGCTCGAGCAAACGTCGAGCCCCGATGAAGCCTTCGAGGTTGCCGAACGCATCATCACCGAATTGAACGTGCCCGTGGTGGTCCAGGACCACGAGATCGTCCCCCGCGCCAGCATCGGCATCGTGCTCAGCCCGGCGGGAACCGAGGACCCGGCCGATCTGATGCAGGCCGCTGATGTGGCGATGTACGCGGCCAAGGCCGGAGGCAAGTCCCGTTACGAGGTCTACCAGCCGGCCCTGCAGTCGGCGATACTCGACCGACTGGAGCGGACCGCTGACCTGCAGCGGGCGATGGCCGCCCGAGAATTCGAGCTGTACTACCAACCGATCATCAACCTCGAAGAGAATCTGTTGGTGGGCCATGAGGCACTAGTGCGGTGGAATCACCCAGAACGCGGGCTCCTGCTCCCCAACGAGTTTATCCCGCTCGCCGAGGAGACCGGCCTCATCGTTGCCCTCGGGCGATGGGTCCTCCAACAAGCGTGCCAACAGGCTCGCTTTTGGCAGCTTCAGCACCCCCAGGCTGAGAACATGCGGATCAGCGTGAACATCGCGGCCAAGCAGTTCCAGCACGTCGATCTGGTGGAGGACGTCTCCGCGGCACTCAAGGAAGCTGGTCTTGACCCAAAATGCCTGGTTCTCGAGATCACCGAAAGCATGCTCGTGCACAACATAGAGGTGATCATCGCGCGGATGTGGGAGCTCAAAGAGCTCGGCGTCGCTTTTGCAATCGACGACTTCGGCACCGGCTACTCCTCGCTCAGCTATCTCAAGAATTTCCCGATCGACATCCTGAAGCTCGACAAGTCATTCGTCGATGACGTCGGCAACTCGTCGGAGAACGGGGCACTCGCCGAAACGATCGTCATGCTCGGAAAGAACCTGAACCTTCAGACGATCGCCGAGGGCATCGAACAGACCGGCCAGGTCGACGCCCTTCGGGCGTTCGGATGTCAGTTCGGACAGGGGTTCTACCTGGCGCAGCCGCTCACGTCGAAAGAGGTCGACACCGCCCTTTACAAGGTGTTCGACTCGGAATCCCCACATGACTCCCTATCGGCCCGCGACACGACACCCGCAGAGGAAACCGTCAGATGAATGCCCCCATAACATCCGCCCTTCCTTCGGTCACGACCACTGGCCGCAAGAGAGCCCCCGTCTCACAGCACGCGCGACGAGACAGCCGCTGGGACGATCTGGAACGGTTGCGCGCCTCCAACCCGATGATGGATGCCGTGATTGATGAAGTGCGCGGCCGGCGCATCCGCGTCGGCGAGCAATGGCTCAGTGATTTCGCTTCCTGCAACTATCTCGGCTTCGACCTCCATCCGGCCATCATCGAGTCGGTCGCGCCCGAGTTGGCACGATGGGGTACCCACCCCAGCTGGTCCCGGCTCCTCGGGAGTCCACGACTCTATGTGGACATCGAAGACCAGCTCACAGCTCTTCTAGGCGCGCCGGACACCCTTGTGCTCCCCACCATCACCCTCATTCACACGTCGGTGATTCCCGTCCTCGCTGGTCAGGGAGCGGTACTGGTCGACTCCCATGCCCACAAGACGATCTACGACGGGGCCACGATCGCCCGCGGCGCCGGTGCGACGCTTCATCGCGTGCGCCCCAACGACCCCGAGCACCTCGAGGAGGTACTGCGGTCATTGCCGACCGGCATGACCCGGATGCTCTGCATTGACGGAGTGAACAGCATGTCCGGCAACGCCCCCCACCTCCCTGAGTACGCACGGCTCTGTCGCACGTACGATGCGCTGCTGTACATTGACGACGCACACGGGTTCGGCGTCATCGGCGAGTCGCCGACGTTGGCCATGCCCTATGGTTTTCGCGGCAACAGCATCGTCCGTTTCTTCGGCGAGTCCTACGAGAACATCGTGCTCGTGGGTGGCTTCTCGAAGGCATACTCCTCGCTGTTGGCCTTCATGGCACTCCCGACGGCGCTGAAGAATCGGCTGAAGACCGAGGCGGCACCCTATCTGTACTCGGGACCATCACCGACGGCATCGCTGGCAACCGTGCTCGCCGGGTTCAAGGTGAACGATACCGTGGGCGACGAGCTCCGAGCAGGTTTGTACCGCAAGACCGCGCGCGTTCTCGACCGGATCACCGAGCTCGGACTCACCACGTTGAACACCTCCGCGTTTCCCATTATTGAGCTTCCGCTAGGCGCCACAGACAGCATCGACGCCGTGGGACGATTTCTCTTCGACCGAGGCATCTACGTGACGCTCGCGGCATATCCACTCGTGCCCAAGTCCCAGGTCGGCTTTCGGATACAGGTGTCTGCCGCCAACTCCGATGACGAGATCGAGCAGCTCAATGAGGTGCTCGGTGAGCTTTGCGAGCGTTTTGAAATGCAGCGGATTCCGACGTCGAACTAATCCAGAGGACGTCGCATGTCGCTCACGACGCCTTTGCGGCGGCGAAACTTCCGCTTGCTCTGGACCGGCATGTCCGTGTCGCTGCTCGGGGACGGGATTTTCATTGTCGCCATCGCGTGGCAGGCCTACGCCGTTTCGAATCACCCGGCGTCCCTGGCCTACATCGGCCTCGCCACCTCCCTGCCACAGATTTTCCTGCTGCTCTTCGGAGGTGCCGTCTCCGACCGGATGAATCGCCAGAGTGTGCTGTGTCTCGCCGACCTCGTGCGGGGCATGGTCGTGGGCTCGCTCGCCGTGGTGACCGCCTTCGGCAGTGCCCAAATGTGGGAGCTCTACGTCTTCGCCGGCCTGATCGGCATAGCGACCGCGTTTGCCTCGCCGGCACTCGATGCGATGGTGCCTCAGCTCGTGCCCCTGGGCGAGCTGACCCAGGCCAACGCCGTTGACCAGGTGGTTCGGCCGGTATCGCTGCAACTGGCGGGCCCGGCGCTGGGCGGCCTCGCGGTGGCCACGGTCCATCTGGCCGGAGCGTTCGCACTCGATGCCCTGACGTTCCTGTTCTCCGCCTTGTGCGTCGTGCGGATGAGTCCCGTTGCGTCGACCGGAACGGTCGGCCCGGTCAACAGCTATCGCCACGAGATACGCGAGGGGCTGCGCTACGTGCGTGGCCAGGTGTGGCTGTGGGGAACGTTCCTGTCGGCGACCTTCACGTACCTGCTGTTCATCGGACCGACACAGGTTCTCCTGCCGTACATCGTGCGGAACACCCTTCACCAGGGGCCGTCGACCTATGGCATCGTCCTGGCAGCCGGCGGGGTGGGTGCCCTGTTCGGCGGGCTGCTCATGGGTCGAGCCCACGAGCCGCGTCGACCGGTGACGTGGATCTACACTTGGTGGACGGTGGCCACGATCGCCGTTGCGGGATATGGGCTCGCCACCAGAGCATGGGGCCTGCTCCTCGCTGCCCTGGTGGTCAACGGCGCGGAGGCGGTGGGCGCGGTCGTCTGGGCCACGCTCAAGCAGCGCCGTGTGCCCAACTCGATGCTTGGACGGGTGTCGAGCATCGACTGGTGCATCTCCACCGCCCTCCTGCCTCTCAGTTACGCATTGACCGTGCCGGTTGAGCACTTCCTGGGGGCCCGCACCACCCTCATCGTGGCCGGAACGGCGGGGGCGGCGGTCACCATGGGCTTCCTCTTCCTCCCCGGCATGCGGGACGGCGAGGTGCAGGGAGACGCCGAAGTGCTCGACGAACGGGTGAGGACGACGGCTCGCTCAATGAGCTGAGCGGCGACCGACCGGGGGACCAATGGCCCTATCCCCGATGGGGCCACTCGCTCACCATAAGGGTATGTTCGACCCGCACGCTGCTCCCACCGCCACGCTACGAGATCTTCACCTGGAACTTCCGAGCTGCGTCGCCGAATCGGACAGCCTGGCGGTGGTGGCGCAGGCGTTCCTCGATCGCAGGGTCTCGTGCGCCGTGCTGCGAGAGCCACCCTTGCGAGTGGTTACCGAGCGGGACCTGGCTGAGGCCTGGGCGGACGGCCGATCGGCAGACGACGAAGTGGGTGTCGTCGCCACGACCGATCCCTGCTGGGTCCCGGACACCACACCGGTCGTGGAGACGGCCGCCGAAATGATCAAGCTGGGAGTGCGACACCTCGTCGTTCTTGACGTGACCGGCCGGCCAACCGGGATCGTCTCGATGGTCGAGCTCGTCGCTGCTCTGGTCCAGGGACAAGAGCCGTCGGCTCTCTATGCCAGTTTTGCCAGCGTGATGCTGCAGGGGCGAAGCGTCCCGAGTGGCGGGGCATTCGCGAGCGACGTGCCGGGCCTGCCCGCGTCGAGGGACCAATGGCTCTAGTGGCACCCCTCGCGACAAGGCATCCTGGTGTATGTCATGTCCATGTATACACATCTCCTGACCGCCGCGCTGAAGGAACGACTGCCCGCCGCCGCCGAGCCGACGGCCGCCGAGACGCTCTCCACGTTGCTCAGTTGCCGCGACCGTCTGCGCTCACGGGGCAAGGAGACGGACTGGACCTCTGGGGCTCTGGCCGATCAGGTGGCCTACGACATCGCTCTCATTGAGCTGGCCCGGTGTGTGGGGATCGACTGTGGAGTAGATGCCTTCGACCAGCCGGAGCGGCGGCGCCTCGAGCTGTCGCGGGAGTTGACGGCTCGCGGCATGGACATGGACCACGCAAGTTGATCGGTATCTTCCCCTCGACGGGCGGTCAGGTACCCGTACCGTCGATCCTCGATGCCTGCGCGGCGCGTTCCTCGATACGCGCCGCAAAGGTGGCCGCCTGGGTGCGACGCTCGACGCCGAGCTTGGCCAGCACGTTGGAGATGTAGTTCTTCACCGTCTTCTCGGCCAGGATCATGGCGTCGGCGATCTGGCGATTCGTTTTGCCCTCGGTGATGAGCTCGAGAATCCGGCGCTCCTGCGGCGTCAGGCTGGCCAACCGGCGGTCTTCATTGGGCCCTGACCGCAAGCGCTGGAGCACTCTCTCCACGAGAGAGGGGTCGAGCAGTGACTGCCCGGATCCGGCCCGTCGCACTGCGTCCACCAGGTCCGTGCCACCGACCCGCTTCAGGAGATAGCCGGCAGCTCCGGCCATGATTGCGGCGAAGAGCGCCTCATCGTCGGCGTAGGAGGTGAGCATGACGCAGGCGACCTCTGGCCAGCGAGACCGGATCTCACGACAGACCTCTATTCCGCTCCCGTCGGGCAGTCGGACATCGAGCACGGCCACGTCGGGCCGGGTCGGTGGGATACGGGCCAGCGCCTCGGCCACGGTTCCTGCCTCGCCGACGACAAGGACGTCGTCACCGGTCTCGAGCAGCGCCCGCAGGCCTGATCGGACCACTTCATGATCGTCGAGAAGGAAGACCCTCATTGCCACCCGTACATCCTGCCATCTGGGAGGCGTCCGAGGTCCTTCAGCGAAATCACCTGTGTACTGGCACGTCGCGCGAAGTTCACGGTCGGGTACGCCCCCCAGTGGGGATACAGTGACGTTTGGTGCCGTACCGCTCCATCGACGACCCTTCCAAGCTTCGCCGCGTCCTCGAGGCGACGCTCCTCATCGAGAGGGACCTGGAGCTACCGGCGCTGCTACGCCACGTTGTCGAGGAGGCCCGGTCCATGACAGGTGCCCGCTACGCCGCTCTCGGCGTGCTCGACGACGACCGTACCGGTTTGTCCGAATTCATCACGGTGGGACTGGCAGCCGACGACGAGAAGCGAATCGGCGCTCGCCCAACGGGGCGAGGGATGCTCGGCCTTCTCATCTCCCACCCCAGGCCCCTCCGAATGGCCGATCTGAGTGCGCATGCCGAAAGCTTTGGATTCCCGCCCAGCCACCCGCCCATGACCTCGTTCCTGGGGGTGCCCATCAAGGTGCGCGACGAGGTCTACGGCAACCTCTACCTGACCGACAAGGTCGGCGTGGTCCGAATTCACCCACGACGACCAGGCGTTGGTCGAGGTACTGGCCCTGGCGGCCGGCATCGCCATCGAGAACGTCCGGCTCCATCAACAGGTCCAGGTCGTCGCCGTCTACGAGGATCGGGACCGGCTGGCGCGGGACCTGCACGACACCGTGATTCAGCGGCTCTTCGGCGTCGGGCTCAAGCTTCAGAGCATGGCGGGACGGGTTCCGGGGGACGTCGCAGGCGAGCTCGGGTCGACGGTGGCCGAGGTCGATCGAGTCATTGAGCGGATCCGCTCCACCATCTACCAACTCGGCATGGGAGGCGATGATCGCGGGGTTCGCGACAGTGTCCTGGCCCTCGTCCGAGAGCTGAGCTCCATCACCGGCTTCGAGGTCCAGGTTTCATTCGACGGTCCGGTCGACACGGCGGTCCCTCTTCACGTGGCCGAGCACCTCTTGGCCACCACCCGCGAAGCGGTGACCAACATCGGGCGCCACGCCCACGCCACGGACGCATCGGTCACGCTCTCCGTGCGCGACCGTGAATGCCAGCTGGTGGTCGTCGACAACGGCAGTGGTCTTGACGACTCGAACGTGCGCGAAGGCGGTATGGGCTTGGCCAACATGAGGCACCGTGCCGAGAAACTGGGTGGGTCGCTGGTCGTCGAGGGGGGCACAGGCGCCGGGACGTCGCTCACCTGGACGGTGCCGCTCGCCCCCTAGGTCGGATATCGGTCGATGATGCACGAGAATTTCGACGTGGCTACGCTCGGTCCGCCCGGGGGCGAGCACCGATGAGGGTGGTCATCGCCCTGGGTGGGAACGCCCTCGTGAAGCGAGGTGAGGTTCCTCTTGCGGCGCGGCAACAAACGAACGTCGTCGCGGCCGTCGAGGCCCTTGCCCCCCTCGCCCTCGATCACGACCTGGTCATCACCCACGGCAATGGCCCCCAGGTCGGTCTGCTGGCACTCGAGAGCGCACGGGACCCCGATCTCCCCCTCCCCTACCCCTTCGACGCTCTCGTGGCCGAGACACAGGGCATGATCGGTTACTTCCTGCTGCAAGCTCTGGAGAACGCTCTTCCGGGCCAACAGGTAGTGGGCCTCCTCACCCAGACCCTGGTGGCGGAGGACGACCCGGCATTCACGGTGCCCACGAAGTTCGTCGGTCCCGTCTACGACGAGCGCGAAGGCCATCGGCTGGCCCGGCGATGGGGTTGGCAGGTGAGCCGGGACGGCACGGCCTGGCGACGCGTCGTTGCGTCACCCGAACCACTGGCCGTCGTCGAGCTGGCGACCATCGAGATGCTGCTCGCCGACGGCGCCGTCGTCATCTGCGCCGGGGGTGGTGGCATCCCGGTCTGCCGAGGTGCCGACGGCACGCTTCGGGGCGTGGAGGCCGTGGTGGACAAGGATCTGAGCACGTCGCTCCTGGCGCGAAGCGTCGACGCCGACGCCTTGCTCCTCCTCACCGACGTGCCAGCCCTTGAGCTGGACTTTGGCACATCGAACGCCCGACCGATCTCGAGCATCACCACCCGTGCCCTCGAGCAGATGACGTTCCCCGCGGGCTCCATGGGACCCAAGGTCACCGCGGCCTGCCGCTTCGTGCGCGAGAGTGACAAGACGGCGGCAATCGGCCGGCTCGAAGACGCCGTCGAGCTGCTCGCTGGGAAGAAGGGCACCACGATCACCGACGATGGATCCCAACCGGTCAAACCATAGAGGAGAGACACCATGACACCGGAACACGACGCGGCAACGACGGACGGAGGGAATCCGCCAAAGATCGTGGTTGGTATCGACGGTTCCGAGGCTTCGCTCGCGGCCTTGGACTGGGCGGCGGGGCAGGCCGCGCTCACGAGCTCACCCGTGGAGATCCTCGCGACGTGGGACTGGCCGATGACCTATGGCTGGGCTGTCCCCCTCCCCCAAGAGTACGACCCCCAGGAGAGTGTGCAGAAGACCCTCGACGAGGCGGCCGACGGCGTCCGGGCCAGGTATCCCGATATCGAGGTCACCACCAGGGCGTTGCAGGGCCACCCTGCCCCGGTACTCGTCGAGGCCTCCAAGGGGGCCAAACTCCTGGTTGTCGGGAGCCGGGGGCACGGCGAGTTCGTCGGGATGCTCTTGGGATCGGTCGGTGAGCACTGCGCCGCCCACGCCCACTGCCCGGTCTTGGTGCATCGTGGCGACGACTGACGGCGACGCCTACGCACCTCTGTAGGACGCCGGCACGATGGTCACCGGCACGTTCGAGTGCTCGGCGACCTCGAGACTCGTGCTTCCGAGGAGGGTCCCCCCATGTGCGGCAGATCCTCGAGATCCCACGACCAAGAGATCGGCCGGATCGGGAGCGGCGATCGAGCGCAGCAGCGCCGAACAGGGGTCGCCGTCGACCACGGTCCACTCGACGTCCGACGCCGGGACCCCGGCAGCCTGGGCGACGCGCAGAGCAGCCTCCCGATGGACCGTAGCGTGCTCGTGAAGTAGCCCGGCGTGTTCCAGGAGTCCGACGGCGTGGATGATCCGCAGTCGGGCTCCGACCGCCCCGGACATCTGTGCGGCCCAGCGCAGCGCGGCTTGAGAGTCCGGCGAACCGTCAAACCCCACAACGATGGTCCGAAATCTGCTCACGCTCCGTCCTCCTCGCTCGAGATCAGCGATCGCATGCGCTCCATGGCCCGGTGCCGATCGGACGCGGCGCTCCGGATCTCGCTCATGCCAGGACCCCCGTAGGTGGGCGCAGCCAGATCGGTAGGGACTGCCAGGAGTGCTCCGAGCGTGGCGGCCACCGACTCCTGGAGGGCTGCCCGTTCATAACCGCCCTCGAGGAACAGGGCCAAGCGCCCCGGACGCGGAACGAACTCGCTGACGAGACGGGACAGCTCAGCGAAGTCGCCGCTGGAGAGCGCGAGCTCACCCAGAGGATCAGCCCTATGGGCATCGAACCCGCACGAGACCAGCACCCAGTCGGGTGCGAACTCCTCAATCGTCGGGCGGGCGACGTGGTCGATGGCCGAACGAACCACGTCCCCGGTCGCCCCGGCGGGCAGCGGTATGTTCACCGTCAGCCCCACCGCCCCAGGACCTCCGACCTCACTCGCCTCGCCCGTGCCGGGGAACAGCGGAGACTGGTGCGTGGAGACGTAGAGGACATCGGGGTCGTCCCAGAAGATCGACTGCGTGCCGTTGCCGTGATGAACATCCCAATCGACGATCAGCACCCGCTCCCCCCTCGCCGTCAGCGACGACGCCGCCACGGCGACATTGTTGATCAGACAGAATCCCATCGCCCGCTCACGTTCCGCGTGGTGCCCGGGAGGGCGCACGGGCACGAAGGCCACACCCTCTCCCCGCTCGTCGAGGGCGCCGAGCGCGGCCAAGCCGGCCCCCGCGGCACGCCGAGCGGCGTTCCACGAGTCCACCCTGGCGTACGTATCCGGGTCGATATCGCCCCCGCCCTTGGCACAAAATGCCTCCAGCTCGTTCAGGTAGGAGAGCGAGTGGACCCGAGCAAGGTCGTCCATCTCGGCCTTCGGTGTGGGCGGGCACACAATTTCGTCCCCCAGACCCAGGTCCCGCACCCCGTCCATGACGGCGAACATGCGGGACTGTTGCTCGGGGTGGAATGCCCCGCCGTCATGCGCGACCGTTCCGGTGGGGCCGGCGACGATGAGGGTCATGCCTGTGGCCTCCTTGCCGTCGTCGCCGGCGTCGCATCGCCGTCTCCTCGACGCGAGGCTTCGCGCTCGGCCAACGCCGTTCGGTATCTGTCGCTCTCTGCTATGGGAAAGCGGAGAATGACCGTCCCGTACTCGATCGTCGAGGTGACCGGAAATCCGGCGTGGTGGAAGACGTCGAGCATTGTGCGGTTCTCGCACAGGGTCTCAGCCCGAAACGTCGTCATCCCTCGCTCCCGGGCCGCCTTCACCAGCTCGTCGAGCAAGAGGGTACCGATGCCGTGGTGCTGATACTCATCGGCCACCACGAAGGCCACCTCCGCCTCGGTCTCTCCGCGCTTGCGATCGAAGCGACCTACTGCGATGAGGCAGTCGTCGACCTCGGCCACCAATGCCAGCCGATGGACATAGTCCACTCGGGTGAAGCGCTCCACTTCCGCGGTCGACAGCTCGGGATGAAAGCTGAAGAACCGTAGGTAGATCGAGCCAGGCGACAGATGGTGATGAAAGTCGACCAACCGGGGGGCATCCTCCGGGCGTATCGGCCGGACGTGATACCGCGTGCCGGCGTCGCTCACGACATCCCGCTCGAGGTCGCGGGGGTAGTTGAGCGGCTGGGGTGCCGTCACTACGGCGGCCCCGTCTGTAGTGCTCGCACCGGATCCGCTGATCAGTGCCATGGTGGTCTCCCCGACTGCTCTTGTCGTCGCATCTGCGACTCACGGTACGGGCGTCGTCGACCAACGAGTAGGGCCGAAGGTCCCACCGACGCGCTACGGTCGGAAGCGATGGGTGAGGGCACACGGTGATGGTGCACGCGATGCAGGCGTGGGTCGTCGATCAGCCTGGGCCGATCGACGCCGGCCCGCTGCGGCGTGTCGAGAGGGAGGTTCCGCTACCCGGACCCGGTCAGGTGCGTGTAAGGGTCTCGGTCTGCGGGGTCTGCCGCACCGACCTGCACCTCGCCGAAGGCGACCTCACCCCGAAGCGCCCTCGGGTCGTGCCGGGCCACGAGGTGGTCGGCGTCGTCGATCGCCTGGGGACGGGCTGCTCCCGACTGAGCGAGGGGGAGCGGATCGGTGTGCCCTGGCTGGCCCGAACCTGCGGGACCTGTCGGTTCTGCGTATCGGGAAGGGAGAACCTGTGCCTCGCTCCTCTGTTCACCGGCTGGGATCTCGACGGTGGCTACGCCCCCTACGCGGTGGTCGACGAGTCATACGCCTATCGGCTCCCGCCGGAGTTCAGTGACGAAGAATCGGCGCCCCTGCTCTGCGCTGGGATCATCGGATACAGGGCGCTGCGGCGGGCGAACCTGCCCCCCGGTGGTCGGCTCGGGATCTACGGGTTCGGTGGATCGGCGCATCTGACGGCCCAGATCGCTATCGCAGAAGGGGCCCGGGTCCACGTGCTGACCCGATCACCCGAAGCTCGCGACCTCGCTCTCGAGCTCGGTGTCGCCAGCGTGGGCGGGGACAATGCCGGACCACCCGAGCCGCTCGACGCCGCCATCCTCTTCGCCCCCGTCGGCACCCTGGTGCCACCCGCCCTGGCTGCCCTCGATCGCGGGGGCACCCTCGCCATTGCCGGTATCTACCTCAGCGACATTCCGACGCTGAACTACCAAGAGCACCTGTTCGAGGAACGGGCGTTGCAAAGCGTGACAGCGAACACCCGCCGCGATGGGGAGGAGTTCCTCGAGCGTGCCGCTCGCATCGGTCTCCGCGTCTCGGCCACCCCGTACCCGCTCGACCGGGCGGACCAGGCACTGAGCGACCTGGCCCACGACCGGGTCACCGGTGCCGCCGTGCTGGTGGACACCCAAGGGTAAGGGTCATGTCCTCACCACTCCCGCCACCATTCTCGAGTTTCCGCCCAACCGGGGCTCGGGACCTCGAACTGACGCGGCTCAACACCTACTGGAGGGCGGCCAACTATCTCGCAGCCGGCCAGATCTATCTGCTCGACAATGCCTTGCTCCGCGAGCCGCTCCGGCCGGAGCACATCAAGCCCCGACTCCTCGGCCACTGGGGCACGAGTCCAGGCCTCAACTTCGTCCATGCCCACCTGACCCGAGTGGTCACCGAACGCGACGTCGACACGCTCTTCGTGTGTGGTCCCGGGCACGGCGGTCCCGCCGTGGTGGCCAACGCGTGGCTCGAGGGCACCTACTCCGAGCTCTATCCGCACATCTCGAGGGACGCCATGGGCATGAACCGGCTCTTTCGACAGTTCTCCTTCCCGGGGGGCATCCCGAGCCACTGCTCGCCCCAAACCCCGGGGTCCATCCACGAGGGGGGTGAGCTCGGCTATTCGCTCTCCCACGCCTTCGGGGCGGCCTTCGACAGTCCCGACCTCGTCGTGGCATGCGTCGTGGGCGACGGGGAAGCCGAGACCGGCCCGGCGGCCACCGGCTGGCACTCCAACAAGTTCTTGGACCCGGTCCACGACGGAGCGGTGCTGCCTTTCCTGCACCTGAACGGGTACAAGATCTCGGCACCAGCGATACTGGCCCGGATTCCGACCGATGAGCTGATGTCGTTGTTCGCCGGGTACGGCTATCACCCGCTCATCGTCGAAGGCGGTTTCGACGGCGAGGATCCGATGGAAGTCCACCAGCGCATGGCGGTCGCTCTCGACTTCGCCTTCGACCGGATCGCCGAGATTCAGGCGACCGCGCGGGCGCGACCCCACGGCCATCGCCCCGAGTGGCCGATGGTGGTCCTACGAACGCCCAAAGGCTGGACCGGCCCCAAGTCCGTCGACGGGCTGCAGATGGAGGGAACGTTCCGCTGCCACCAGCTACCTCTCGCCGAGGTGCGCACCAATCCTGAGCACCTCGCCCAACTCGAAGAGTGGATGCACAGCTACCGTCCCAGTGAGCTCTTTGACGATCAGGGTCACCCGGTGAGCGAGATCGACGACTTCGTTCCCGCGGGCGATCGGCGGGTGACGGCCAACCCTCACGCCAACGGCGGATCCCAACTCGTCGATCTCGACCTCCCGAACTTCTCCGACTACGGAGTCGACGTCCCCCGGCCGGGAACGGTGCTGCGAGAGGCCACAAAGGTCCTCGGCTCGTGGCTACGCGACGTCATCGCGGCGAATCCCGCCAATTTCCGGATTTTCGGCCCCGACGAGACCGCCTCCAACCGGCTTCAGGATGTCTTTGCGGTAACCGACCGCGCCTGGGAGGCCGAGATCACACCGGGCGACGATCATCTGGCGACGGATGGGCGGGTCCTCGAGATGCTCTCTGAGCACCAGTGCCAGGGATGGCTCGAGGGATACCTCTTGACCGGTCGACACGGACTCTTCAGCTGCTACGAGGCGTTCATCCACATTGTCGACTCCATGTTGAATCAGCATGCCAAGTGGCTCAAGGTCTCCCGAGAGGTCAGCTGGCGCCCCCCCATCGCGTCCTTGAACTACCTCCTCACCAGCCACGTGTGGCGCCAGGACCACAACGGATTCTCCCATCAGGACCCAGGCTTCCTCGACCACGTCGTGACGAAGAAGGCCGCCGTTGCGCGCGTCTATCTGCCGCCGGACACCAACTGTCTGCTGTCGGTTGCCGCACACTGCCTGGCCAGTCGCCACTACGTCAACGTGATCGTGGCGGGAAAGCAGCCTCAGCACGACTGGCTGAGCATGAAAGACGCCATCGATCACTGCACACGGGGGCTGGGCATCTGGACCTTTGCGTCGACCGACGACGGCGAGGAGCCGGACGTCGTGATGGCGTGCTGCGGCGATATCCCCACACTCGAAACCATGGCCGCGGTGGAGATCCTGACCGAGCGTCTGCCCGGCCTCAAGACCCGGGTGGTCAACGTCGTCGATCTCATGCGGCTCGAGTCATCTTCCGAGCATCCTCACGGTCTCACCGAACCCGAATTCGACACGATCTTCACGACCGACCGGCCGGTGATCTTCGCGTTCCACGGCTACCCGGCCCTGATCCACCGACTTACGTACAGACGCACCAATCATGGGAACTTCCACGTCCACGGATACCGGGAGGAGGGAACGACAACGACGCCTTTCGACATGGTCATGCTCAACGACCTCGATCGCTTCCGCCTCGTGATGGACGTCATGGACCGGGTGCCCGCACTGGGCGAGCGCTGTGCTTCGTGGCGACAGGAGATGGTCGACGCCCGACTGAACGCCCGGCTCTACACCCGTCAGCACGGTGAGGACCCCCCGGAGATCTCCGAGTGGACATGGACGGGCCGCCGATTCGACGCGCCACCCGTCGGCGCCGAAAGCTGACTAGGGACCTTCGGCCCTGCGATCAGAGGGGCGAGCGAAATACAATGGAAACCATGGCAGAACGTGCACACGAACATACCTCGGGAGCTCTCGCCGGCGACTTGGCTCGCCGCGTCGCTCATCGCCGAGCCGAGCTCGGACTGAGCGTCGAAGAGCTGGCCGAACGGGCAGGGATCGATCCGGGCTATCTGCGATATTTCGAAGCAAACCCCCAGGCGGCACTGAGCGCCGGCACCCTCCAGTTGATCGCGCTCGCCCTCGACACGACCCCTCTCGTACTCCTGGGCGGAGAGGTGGATCGCCCTCCGGGACATGGGCGCGCCGGGCGTCACCCCGTGCTACAACCACTGACCACGGAGCAGTGCGAGACCCAATTGGCGGTCGGAGGGGTAGGGCGCATCGTGTACTCGAGCGGGCGCGGACCCGTGGCCCTGCCGGTGAATTTCGAGTACACGCAGGGCGAAGTGGTGTTCAGCACGGACGAAGCCAAGGCGGCGACAGTAGAAGCGGGGAATGTCGTCGGCTTTGAGGTAGATCGGGTCGACGAGGCCATGTGCGAGGGGTGGAGCGTGATCGTGACCGGTCACGCACGCCAGATCACTGATCCCGAGGACCGTCAACGCCTGGCGTCACTCGACCTCGTCGAGTGGGCAGGGGGCGATCGCCACTCCTTGGTGGCGATCAAGCCCGACGAGATTACCGGTCGTGTCATCATCCACGAATCAACGGCAGATCCGGACTGAGTCGCCCGACCTCTCGACGCGACCCTTCGAACATTGGTGACGTAACGCCGGTCACTTCAGAAAGGAACGACCGTCATGATGGTGAGGGAATGCCTACGAAAGGCACCGGTCACGGTGCCACCCGAATGCACACTCGAGGAGGCCGCGGCCCTCATGGGAAGCCAGGACGTCGGATCCCTACTCGTGGCCAGTGGAGGTGAGCTCCTGGGGATCATCACCGACCGGGACCTCGTGGTCCGGGGGGTGGCTGCTGGACAATCGTTGGACACCCACGTGAAAGCGCTCATGACAGAGCAACCCATTGTGATCGACGGGTCGGCTGACATCTTCGAAGCGGTCAAGCTCCTGAGGGACTCGGGCGTCCGTCGGCTCCCAGTCCTCGAGGAAGGGGAAATTGCAGGGATCATCACCTTCGACGACCTGCTCGTCTGGTTGGTTCTCGAACTGGGCGCAGTGGCAACACCGGTCGCGGGCGAGATCGTTCACCCCAAGAGCAGCGTCTAGAACGGAGACCCGCACCGCCTGTCACCGCACCGCCTGCCAAGGAAGACGGTACCCTACTCGGTGGGATCGGCGGGTAGCCGCTCCTCACTGATCAGGGGAGCATCGAGATCCCAGCCGCCGTCCTCGGCAGGGCGAGCTCGCATGAGCCCGGCGGGCTCCCCAATCCCATCGGGGTCATCGATACCGCCGTCGAGAACCGCCAGTACCTCAGGATCGTCGAGCTCGGCCCCAACCTCCTCGAGCTCGCGATGGTCCACCTCGAGTGCGGGGTCCAATGAGGGGTCCTCTTCGACCTCCTCGTCAAAGGTCGGATCGACACGACTCGACTCGTCACGCGCGTCGTCACCCTGCTCGAACGTCTCGGTCCCCAGCGGCTCGTCCGGTGACCAGTCGTCCCCGTTGCCCATGGCACGTCTCCCTGTCTCGCTTGCTCGAGCACTACCCCGAGAGTATGACCTGGGCCATGCTCGCTCGCCATCCGCCGAACGGCGTGCACTGTGGTCGTCGTCGGGTCTGGTCTGCCGACGCGCCGACGATGACACGTTCGGTCACGATGCTCGAGGTCAGGCGGGCTCGGCGATACGTTGCCGCACCGCGTGGTCACCGATCGGGCCCGTGCTCGCCAATCCCGCGCGGTACACCGCCTCGTAGCCGGTCACCATGGCCTGGGCCGAGAAGAGCTTCTCGACGCGCGAGCGGCAGTCCTCGGGCCTGAGCTCGGCCGCGGCCGCCACGGCGTCCACCATCTGACGCTGCGTGGAGCACAAGAACCCGGTAACTCCATCGGTCACGATCTCCGGGGCGGCGCCGAGGGGGCGGGTGATGACCGGGGTCCCGCACGCCATGGCTTCGGTCATGACCAGACCGAATGGCTCGGGCCAGTCGATGGGAAACACGAGTGCTCGGGCACGGCCCATGAGATCGACCTTCACCTCGTGCGGAGGCTGATCGATGACCACCACATCGTCACCCAGGAGAGGGGCGACGAACTGATCGAAGTAGGCACGCTCGGCCGGCTCGCTCCGCTTGATCAGCATCACGAGGGGCAGCTTCGCCTGGCGAGCCACCTCGACGGCGACCTCCGGGCGCTTCTCCGGACTGATTCGACCCACGAAGACCAGAAAGTCCTCTTTGACCGGGCGAAATGGGTGGGCGGCGAGGTCGATGCCGTTGTGCACCGTGCCGGCATATCGCAACCGAGGGTTGGCGGCCCGCTGGGCTCGGCTGATGGCGACGAGGCGTACCCGATCGTCCACCAGAGCCAGGAGGCGCCGTCCGGGCTCCGTCCACGGGCCGTGCAGGGTGTGGACCACGGGAGTTCGACCATTGAGGAGGGCCCCGAGCGCCGGTCCCATTCCGGTGTGATCGTGGAGGATGTCGAACTCTTCGGCACGGAGGAACGCAGCGGTGCAGTGATTGAGATCGTCCGTCATGGACGCGAGATCGCCGAGCGGCGGTGGGTTCGGGAGTGGTACGACCAACCGGGCGTCTGTCCGCGACCCCGCGGCGGCGAACAGGGTCACGTCGTGGCCTGCCGCCACCAAACCCTCCGTGAGGACCGACACCACCCGCTCAATGCCGCCATACCCGCTGGGAGGCACGGCCAGCCACGCCGGCGCCACCATGCCGATGCGCAGCCGTGCGCCTCTCGAGGGCGGTGACTGCGCGAGTATCGGCACAATGTGGTTGCGCGCCATGGTCATCGTTTCCATCTCTACGGCCTTTCGCGTGGCTGTTGCACCACGATGGTCCGGGTGGCGGGAGGACGAGAGGACCATCGGTCCCTCGCCGTGCCCTACGGCCCAAGAGGCCTGATCGGCAGCAGCAGGACTGGAAGTGCCGAGGCTCCGAGCACCTCTCGCATCCGGCCGAGGTGTCTCGTTACGAGATCAAGACTACCAGATCGGCGCATTCCGAGCGGCGGAGGTGGTACCGACGCCGCCCGGAGCGGCGCGAGTCCTCATCCCGCGGTGTGGGGAATACCAGGTGCGCCCGCACTTCCTATACGCTCCGGCCAGTGACTTCTCCTTGGACATATGCGGGCAGGGTCGCGACATTGAACACTACCGGCGGTGTCATCACGCTCGTCGACGAGTCCACGTTCGCCATATCGAATCGCACCGGCGACATCTTCGCGGGATCAGCCCAGGGTCTTTTCGTGCGAGACAAGCGCGTGATCTCGAGATTCGAGCTCATGATTGATGGCGCACCGCTCGAACCGCTGGCGGCCATCAACGCCGAGCCCTATTCAGCAACCTTCGTTGCCCGGACCAAACCCTCTCCCGGCAGAGCCGACTCTAACTTGATGATCTTTCGGAGCCGCTACGTCGGTCAAGGCATGCGCGAGGACATGGTCATCCACAACTTTGGCGAAGAGGCCACGGTGTGCGTGCTCGAGGGTTTCATTGAGGCCGATTTCGCCGACCTCTTCGCCGTGAAGGAGGGTAGGGTCGGTCCACCGGAAGGCGACTTCACCCGGACGGTCAACGCCAACGTGCTTGACATCTCCTACCACCGTGGCGCGGTCAATCGAGGGGTGCGGCTCGCGTTCCGGGAGCATCGAGACGAGACGTGGACGCCGAGCGGACCGAACGATCGGGCACGGCGGGGAGGCCGGAACCCCGCGGTACTCACGTTGACCGAGAACCACGTGCGCGTCGAGGTGGTGGTTCCGGCCAGGGGTGCGTGGTCGGGCTGCGTGGAGGTCATGCCGGTGATCGAATCCCACCCGATCGTGCCGCGCTTTCGCTGCGGCCAGCCTGTAGAGCAAGCTGCGCCGACCGAGCGGTTGGCCCACTGGCGCCAAATGGTGCCCCACGTCGTGACCGAACACGATGGATTGCGCACGGTCGTCGCCCAGAGCGCCGAGGATCTCGGTGCGTTGCGAATCTTCGATCCCGAGTTCCCCGAGCGCGTGGTCGTGGCGGCAGGCGCGCCGTGGTTCATGACGGTGTTCGGGCGCGACTCGCTCCTCACGGCCTGGTCGGCGCTGATCGTCGACCCCGACCTCGCTCTCGGGGTGCTCCAGACCCTGGCCCGCTTCCAGGGCGAGGACATCGACCCCGCCCACGAGGAGGAACCGGGTCGCATCCTGCACGAGATGCGGTTCGGCGACGCGCCGTCGCTCTCCCTCGGCGGAGGCAGCATCTACTACGGCACTGCCGATGCCACGCCCTTGTTCGTGATGCTGCTGGGCGAGCTCCGCCGGTGGGGCATCGGGGGAGAACAGGTGGAGGAGTTGATGCCCAACGCCGATCGGGCGATGGAGTGGATCGAAGATTTTGGAGATATTGACGGAGATGGCTATGTCGAGTACCACCGCACCACCGACCGCGGCCTGGCCAATCAGGGCTGGAAGGACAGCTGGGACGGCGTGCGCTACGCCGACGGTCGGATCGCCCAGGCTCCAATTGCGCTCTGTGAGGTTCAGGGTTACGTCTACGCCGCCTACCTGGCCCGGGCCCACTTCGCCTTTGAAGCAGGGCAGAGCGCGCAGTGCGACAGGTATCGGGCCAAGGCCGCGGCTCTCAAGGTGGCGTTCAACCGCGACTTCTGGCTGGAGGACCGCCAGTGGTTTGCCATCGGCCTCGACCGCGACAAGGCGCCCATCGACTCATTGACCTCCAACATGGGCCACTGCCTGTGGACGGGCATTGTCGACGACGACAAGGCGCAGGCCGTGGCGCGGCACCTGCTCAGCGATGAGATGTTCAGTGGCTGGGGTACCCGCACCCTGGCGGCGTCGATGGGAGGGTACAACCCGGTCAGCTACCACTGCGGGTCCGTGTGGCCGCATGACACGGCGATCGTCGCCGCCGGGCTTGCTCGGTACGGCTTCGAGGAGGGCGCCCAACGACTGGTGCTTTCGCTCATCGATGCCGCAATGGCCCAGGGCGGACGACTCCCTGAGCTCTTCAGCGGCCTCGAACGAAAGATAGTCGGCATCCCCGTCGGCTATCCGACCTCGTGCTCGCCCCAGGCGTGGGCAGCGGCATCACCGCTCTTGTGCCTGCGGACCCTGCTGCGCCTCGATCCCCGGGTTCCGTACGGCAAGACCTGGCTCGCGCCGATGATCCCCGATGAGATCGGATCGTTGCGGGTCGAAGGTATTCCGCTCGCCGGTGCGAGGGTCAACGTCCAGGTAGATCATGGCGTCGTCGATGTGAGTGGGCTTCCCCCGAACATCGAGCTCATCCAATCTCCCCGCCACCCACACACGGCTCTCTGAACAGCGGATGAACGAGCCACGGATGTGATCTGCCAGGCCGTCAACTCTCGCGCAACGATCTGACAACTCCGGGCGGACGTACGAGACCAGAATGGGCTTTTCGCCCTACAGTCCCAGGTGGTGACCGTTGCGCACTATGGCCCGTCACAGGACGGCACACCAACGGCCGTGACTCGGGCGTAGGGCGCCATACCCGGCTGGAGGGATTGACGTAACCTGATGAAGTGATCGGGCCACTCCCATCCCCCGGCCCTCCACCTTGTCGACCGCGCAGCTGACAAACGCGCTCAGGCCGGTCCGGCACGGTTCCCCTGTCCCCGTGGTCGATGCCGACTGGGACGTCACCGACTCCCGCGGCGGAGACCTGGCTCTGCGCTTCGGCGGGGTCGTGCGCCGCTACGGTCGGCATCTGGCCCTCGACCATCTCGACCTCGAGGTCCGAACGGGAGAGATGGTGGCCCTCCTCGGGCCGAACGGCGCCGGCAAGTCGACCGCCATCGCCTTGTTGCTGGGGCTCCTGCGACCTCACGAAGGCACTATTGAGGTACTGGGCACGACTGCCCGCCAGGCGGTCGCTCAGGGCAGCGTGGGTGCCATGCTGCAGACCGGGTCAGGAAGCGGACTTCCGCCCGGCGTGAAGGTCTCGGAGGCGCTGGCCTTGGTCCGGCGGCTGTATCGCCAGCCCGCCTCATTCGAGGCGACGGTCGAGCGGGCGGGCATCGGGCCGCTCCTCGGCAGCCGAACCAACGCACTCTCGGGAGGAGAAGCCCAACGGGTCCGGTTCGCCCTGGCCATCGCCGGCGACCCCAAGCTGGTCTTCCTCGACGAGCCGACAGTCGCCATGGACGTCGACGGGCGGAGGACGTTCTGGCGGATGATGCGCCAGTTCGGAGAAGAGGGCCGGACGATCGTGTTCGCCACCCACCACCTCGAGGAGGCCGACCAGTCCGCCGACCGGGTCGTCGTGATCAACCATGGCCGGGTCGTGGCGGACGGCCCGGGCGCCACGCTCAAGGCAGCCGTGGCGGCCCGCCATGTGCGATTCGTCGCTGCGGATCCCGATCCGGATCGCTACGACCGCTTGGAGGGGGTGACCGACGTAGAGGTCTGCGGCGCCGGGGTGACCCTGCATTTCGCTCGACGCCGACGCGACTGCTCGTGACCTGGTCCGTAGTGGCATTCCCTTCAAGGATCTGGAGGTGACCGGCGCCTGCCTGGAAGACGCCTTCGTTGCCCTCACCGAGCGCGCATGCCACGACGAGGCCGGCCGGCCGCTGTGAGTGCCCTGAGCGCGTTTGCCCGCTTCGAGCTGGTTCGCCTGCTCCGCAGTTGGAAATTCCTCGCCATAACGGTGGGCTTTCCGGTCATCTTCTACATGCTGTTCCTCGGGGAGCGCCGCTCGGGCGCGATCATCGACGGGACGGTGCCCTGGCGCGTCTACCTGATGGTCTCGATGTGCACCTTCGGGGCTCTCGTCGCCGCTCTCAACGCCGGAGGGAGTCGGCTGGCGACCGAACGCGCGACCGGTTGGGCCCGCCAACTTCGCATCACACCGATGCCCGCGTGGTCCTACGTGGTCACCAAGGTCACCGCCTCCATGCTGGTGGTACTCCCCGTGCTGGTGCTGGTCGAATTGGTGGGATTCACCTTCGGTGGGGTGCGACTCGGAGTCATCGAGTGGTTCGCCCTGACCGGACTGCTCTGGACGACGGCGCTGCCCTTCGCCGTGCTCGGCGTCTTCGTGGGGTTCATGGTCAACGCCGAGACCGCCTACCCGGTCGTCACGGCTCTCATGTTCGTGCTCGGCTACTTCGGCGGCCTCTTCAATCCGGTGAACCAGATGCCCCACGCGCTCCAGTCTGCGGCCAAGGCGCTCCCGAGTTTCCATCACGCCTTCCTCGGACTCGAGTTCCTCTCGGGCCAGACCCTCGGGGCGGTCAACTGGCTCGTGCTTGCTGGGTACACCGGCGTGCTCGGCTTGGCGCTCCTGTGGAAGTACCGGCTGGAGGAATCACGCGGCCTCGCGTGATCCCAGCTAGACGACCACATCACCCTGCACCGGTTTGAGACGCACGACCCAGCCGCTGCCTTTGTCCGCCTCCTTGCGTGGGCTGGGCTCTCCAGCCGAGCGGTAACCTCTTGCGCTACATCAGAATGGACCGTGGCGGCGGCCGCCTCTCGTGGTCCGGCTCGGCTCTCTTCGCCCAAGAGGAGGATGGCATTGCTACCTCGACAGAAAACAATGGAAGTCGTCGCACGCGCCCGCAAGCATGACTGGAGCGTTGCGGTGCTGACCGGAGCCATCGCCATAGCGGCGCTGGCCATCGGCAGTAGTCTCGGAAGCGTCCATGGCCCGGCCATACGCCCGAGGGTCATCGTGTGGAGTTCGGCGCTAGTTCTCTTGGTCTTCGGGGTCATCGCCGTTCGCCGAACGGCCGCCGGTCTCGGACAGCTCATGACGACTCGCACCATACCCTCGGCCGGTGCGGCCGTTCGGCTGGTGACAACGGGCGTGGGGTACCTGATCCTCATCTGCGCCGAGCTCGGATTGCTCGACGTCCCGATCGACCACCTCCTCGTGGGCGCCGGCCTGGCTGGAATCGTTCTCGGCATCGCCGCGCAGCAGAGCCTCGGGAACGTGTTCGCCTCCCTCGTTCTCCTTCTCGCCAAGCCGTTCACGGTGGGTGAGACGATACGGATCCGATCTGGCGCTCTGGGTGGCATCTTCGATGCGACCGTGTTGGGCATCAGTCTCACGTACGTGACGGTGCGCACCGAGGATGGGATCCTCAAGATACCCAACTCCGTCATGCTCGCCACGGCTGCCGGCCCCCTCCCACCCGGCGGAGAGGAGCCGGCAGGGGAACCACCGGCACTGCGGTAGGTTCGGCCATATCGTCAACTGGCGCGGCCCCGGAACCCGCTGCACCGGTCAGACATGGCGCTGTCGCCGATCGACTACCCTATGGAAAAGGGGCGTGCCGGGAAGTCTGGTCGGCGAGCGGAGGACCGTGCCCCTGATCGACCCCATTTTCCCAGAGCGCGATCTGGCTGGCCGAGCACCAGACGACCGTGTGCCCGGGGTCCGGACGGTTCGGCACACATGACTGAACTCGGCCCATGACTGAGGGCACCCAACTGGGCACCTCGAGCAGGCACGTACGCCTTGAGCAGCAGAGGCTGCCCAGCTGGCGCTGGGAGGCGCTGCGTACGACCTTCTGGATGATGCCAACCGTCCTGGTTGTGGTGGCCGCACTGCTGTTCTTTGTCACCTTCGAGATCGACCTCGCGGCCTACCACCATCGACTGACTCTGCCCTTCTGGATCCGCACCGGTAGTGCCGACGCCGGTCGTCAGGTGCTCATCGCCATCGCAGCGGCCGTGATCACCGTCGTCGGCGTCGTGTTCTCCATCACCATCCTCGCCCTGACCCTGGCATCACAGCAGTTCGGCCCCCGCATGATGCGGAACTTCGTTCGTGACATCGGAAATCAGTTGACGCTGGGGGTCTTCGTCGGCACGTTCGTCTACTCCGTGCTCGCACTCGTGACGATCACCAGCAATCCCCATGGCGATTTCGTGCCGCACCTGTCGATCACGGTCGCCGAAGCTCTGCTGGTCGTCGACATCGGAGTCCTCATCTACTTCATCCATCACATCGCCAAGTCGATCCAGCTCCCGGAGGTGATCGCGGGGATCGCCCGCGATCTCACGCGCGCCATAGATGCCGAGTTCCCCGCGGACCAAGCCGGTGAAGTTGCGGCGCCGCTCGAGGTTGTCGGTCGATCGGTGCCCGAGCTCCTAAAGCTCATTGACGAGCGCGGGGTGGTCGTGACCTCGACCGCCAGTGGCTACCTGCAGTTCGTCGGCTACGCCCAGTTGATCGACATCGCTTCGCGCACCGACTCGGTGATTCGCCTCGACCACCGGCCTGGACACTTCATCGCCACGGGCCGGCCGCTGGCCACCGTCTGGCCCGGTGGGGCCGCCGGCCAAGTTGCCCTGGCTCTCTCCAAGGCGCATGTGACCGGTCCCCATCGGACCCTCATGCAGGACCCCGTGTTTGCCATCGATCAACTCGTCGAGATAGCCATCCGGGCCCTCTCCCCGGCCGTGAACGACACCTTCACGGCCCTTACCTGCATCGACTGGCTCTCGGCGGGTCTCAGCCGAGTATCTGGCCGCACCCTGGCGGAGGGCGTCTATCGAGACCGGTTCCATCGGGTGCGGCTCATCGGGACCGATCCCTCCTACTCACGGATGGTCAACCGAGCCTTCGACAAGATCCGCCAATCGTCACGCGGGATGCCGGCGGTCATCATCCGCCTGCTTGACGCACTGACCTCCATCGCCTCGGACGTCACCTCTCCCGAGCAGTTGCGCGTCCTCACACGGCAGGCCGGGATGATCCTCCGTAGCGCGGAGGAGTCGGTGCCGGAGGAAAGCGACCGCGACGACATCCGCATCCGGTACCGCCGATTGATGGCGCTCCAGGAATCTCCCGATGGAGCCGAAGGGTAGGCGCTCACCAGCGTGAGGTCGTTCGGACTACCTTGACGTGGAGCTGAAGGACCGCAGATGACAGAACCGCGAAGCAGTGCAAGAGTGAACGCCATGCCGGCCGTTCCCACGGGGCACACCGAGGGCGTCGAGCCGACCGGGCACTTCCGCATCTACCTCGGCGCCGCCGCCGGCGTCGGGAAGACCTACGCCATGCTCAATGAGGGCCACCGACGTAAGCGGCGCGGCACCGATGTCGTCATCGCCTTCGTCGAGTGTCACGGGCGACACCTTACCGAGGACCTGATTGCTGACCTTGAGGTTGTCCCGCGGAAGACGGTCGACTACAGGGGAACCAACTTCGAGGAGATGGATCTCGACGCCGTCCTCCAGCGGCACCCTGAACTGGCGCTCGTCGACGAGCTGGCTCACACCAACGTCCCGGGATCGAGCCACAACGAGAAGCGTTGGCAGGATGTCATGGAGATTCTGGCGGCGGGGATCGACGTCATCACCACGGTGAACATCCAGCATCTCGAGAGCATCGCCGACGCCGTCGAGCAGATTGCGAGATTGCCCATCCGCGAGCGGGTTCCCGATTGGGTGCTTCGCCAGGCGGACCAGATCGAACTGGTCGATTCCTCTCCGGAGCAACTTCGGCGGCGGATGCTCCATGGCAACATCTATCCACCTGAAAAGGTCCCTCAGGCTCTGACGCACTTCTTCCGCGAGGATAACCTGATGGCCCTACGCGAGTTGGCGCTTCGATTTCTGGCCGACGAGACCGAAGAGGAGCTCCTGGCACACCTGAGGAGCCGTCAACCCGACGTCGTGTGGGAGACCGGCGAGCGCATTCTGGTGGGCGTCACGGCGGCCCCCGGCACCGACACCATTGTCCGAAGAGCGTCGAGAATGGCCGCTCGGATAAAGGCCGAGTTACACGTTCTCCACGTCGTCTCCGGAGAGGGTACGGCCCGATCACACGAGACCCAGCTGGCGCTTCTCCATCAGTTGGCGATCGACGTGGGCGCGCGCTGGAACGAGGTGCGAGGCGATGACCCGGCGCACGCGCTCATTGAGTTCGCCCGAACTCATCAAATCACCCAGATCGTGGTCGGTTCGAGCGCCCGCAGTCGGTGGCAGGAGTTGCGGAGTGGCGGCTCCATCGTAAGGAAGATCTCCCAGCTGGCCGCGCCGCTCGGCATCGACGTTCACATCATCGCCAGGCGAGACGACTCGGTGGCGGCCTCGCTCGCCGAGACGCGCGAACATACATAGGCGTATACCTCGGCTTTCGGCCCGGGCACGACTCGCGCACGACGGCTGCCCGGGTCGCGTATTTACCTTCTTTTGTGCTGAAACGAGGATCTGTTCACTCTCTGTTTACAACCCAGCTGCCCACAATGGTCACTGTGGGAAGAGCGGAGCGCTGTCCATCATGAGGAGCCTCCTTGCCGTCGTGGTGACCTTCGCCTTCGGCGCGGCACTAGGAGCGATCGCCCTGTGGGTGATCGACGTCCGGGAACGAGCCGGGTCGTCCCTGCTCACCGGGCGAAGCGGGGAGGGGCCGCACCCCTCCCCGTGCTCCATGTCACCCCCCCGAGACGCCCCTCGACCACCTCCTCGAGGGGGCGTGACCGATAGCTCGAGTCCAGGATCGCCTCCGCTTCGGCTCCCCTCCCCTCGTAGAGAGCCATGCACGGGGCGGCAAACGAGCAACGACGGCACGCTGACTCCGAGGGAGACGGATACACGAAGACCTCGGGGTTGAACATCTCCCGGGCCTCCGCAGCCAGTTGACCGCCTGCCTGAACGATCTCGTCCCGGGAGCGGCGGATCCACGTACGACGAAACAGTGGGGCGGTGTCCTGCACCACGCGCGAGGAGTCGACGGGCTCGGTGGATCGTGCATAGAGCCGGCGGTGCTGGGGGATGGAGCGTCCGCCGCCGCTGCCTTCGTGCTGCGGCACGCCGCCTCGTTCCCGTCTCGCTTCGCCGGCGGGAGGTCGGTCCGCGTCCGCAACCAGCTGGGCTCCGGTGGGTAGGCGCATCTCGTTGTAGATGGTCCCGGTGATCTCCATGCCGATGTAGTACTGCTCCCAGGCCCAGCAGGCCGCAACCGTCTCTTCGTCGCGCACCAGTGCGTCGAGTGGTGTCCACTCCCGCACCACCCGGTGGCGTGTGACCCAGTAGGCGTCGTGCTCGTCCACACCCAAGAGGTCCAGACGACCCTGATAACGGATGTGCTGGCCTCGCGCCGTGGGCAAGGCCGAGTCGGCACCTGCCGGATCGGGAAGGTCGGCCGAGAAGTCCACCTCGACCAGAACCGGGGCCAGGCGTTCGACGGTGGGAGCCCACTCGACATAGTGCTCGAGTAGCCGCCGAGCGGCGGCGGTGCGCGCATCGAAACCCCGAGGCAGTTCAGGTCCCAGCCGATCACTCTCCCGGGCGATGGCCCGTTCGAGCGCCTGACCCACCAGCGGGATGACCACCGAGCGGGTCCAGTCCCACATGCCCGGGTAGTAGTACACGGCCAACGCGTCGCGCACACAGCGGTCCACGTCGAAGGGGTCGGACGACACGATCGGCTCGAGGTTGCGCCGTCCCACTGCCTCGAGATCCCACGCTCGGCGGCACTGTTTGAACAAGTGCCGTTCCGTCGGAGTGAGAGTGGCCACTGTCGCGGCGGCCTGACTGCGGTCCACCGAAAATCTCCCCAGCATCGTTGGGCTGGCTACAAGGCTAACGACTCGTACGGGAAAATGGTAGGAGGCGCGGCAAGGCGGCAGCTCATCTTCGACAATGGCCATTGCAGGCGCCGAGGAGCGGACAGCGCTGACGGTCATGGCCCCATCGACCGGCGCCACGATCCCCGGCCCACGGGCCAGGAGAACGGGGCGTCGTCGACCCCCTACGCTGGGTCCACCCGGCGGGATCAGCCGCCGCGAAGGCCGGAAAAGAGGACGACAGCATGGAGCTCGACGGGCACCACCGGGCAACGGTGGCGAAGATCTTCAACCATCCGACCAGTCACAACATCCAGTGGCACGACGTCCTGTCGCTTCTGAACAAGGTGGCGACCGTCACCGAGGATCATGACGGGAGGTACAAGGTGACCCTGGGTCCCGAGACCCAGACCTTCGACGTACCGCGGCATCATGATCTCGACGAACAGCAGATAGTCGACCTGCGCCGGATGCTGCGCGGCGCCGGAATCACGCCCGAGCCGGCGTGACCCGATATCCAAACCGTGCCGGCTCTGATCTGCGTGGACTCAGATCGCCCTGCCCGGATTGAGGATGCCGAGAGGATCGAAGGCGTGCTTCACGCGCCGCATGGCCTCCAGCACGTCGTCACCCACCTGCTCCTTCAGCCACGGTCGCTTCAAGGTCCCGATGCCGTGCTCGCCGGTGATCGTACCGCCCAGGGCTATGGCCAGATCCATCACCTCACCGAATGCCAGTTCGGCCCGGGTCACTGCCTCCGCGTCGTTGCGGTCAAAGACGACGAGGGGGTGGAAGTTGCCGTCACCGGCATGGCCGATGGTGGCGATGAGGGTCCCACGCCGCTCGGCCACCCGTTCAATACCCAGGATCAGCTCGGCCACACGGGGAAGTGGTACCCCTACATCCTCGATGAGCACGGTTCCCAATCTCTCGACGGCGGGAATAGCCATACGGCGAGCCGCCATCAGCTGGGCGCCTTCGTCCTCATCGTCAGTCGAGTACGCCTCGTCGGCCCCGGCCGCCCGGCAGGCGCCGATCATGGCGTTCACCTCCGCCAGTCCCTGCTCACCCCCGGCATCGGACTGTCCCAGCAGGAGGGCCTGACAGTCGCCCAGTCCCAGGTGGAACTGTTGATCCACGGCGGAGACCGACGTACGGTCCATCAACTCCAACACCGCGGGGCATCCTCTCGCGGCAATCGACGAGATGGCACGGCCCGCCCCTTCGGCTTCGGGGAAGACCGCCACCATGGTGGTCGAGGGGGGTGGTGGTGGCCGCAGCCGCAGGATGACCTCGGTGATGACCCCCAAGGTGCCCTCGCTCCCGGTGAAGAGACGCTTCAAGTCGTAGCCGGCGACATCCTTGATGGTGCGTCCACCCAGTCGGAGCGCCCGTCCGTCGGCCAGGACCACTTCCATACCCAGGACGTAGTCGGTCGTGACGCCGTACTTGGCGCAGCACAGACCGCCGGCATTGGTCGCCACATTCCCGCCGATGCTACAGATCTCGAAGCTCGACGGGTCGGGGGGATACCAGAGTCCGTGCGCTCGAGCAGCCCCCTTGACCTCGGCGTTCAAGGCGCCTGGCTGGACGACGGCCAACCGGGCGGGCACGTCGATGTCGATCTTCCGCATGCGCTCGGTCGACAGGGTGATGCATCCCTCGACCGCAGTCGAACCTCCCGAGAGTCCCGTACCCGCCCCGCGGGTCACAACCGGCACCCCATGGGCGCTCGCCCAGCGCATCGTGGTCTGCACGTCAGCGGTGCACGTCGCTCGCAGAACCGCCGCCGGGTGACCGGCATCAGGGCTGTTGGAACGGTCGAAGCGATAGCTCTCCACGAGGTCGGGATCGGTGACGAGCGCGCCGGGGGGCAGGTCGGCCGCGAGCTTCTCCAATGCGTGGTGCACGAGAGGAATCGTATGGCCGCCGGCAGCACCGAGCGACATCGCCCGTTTCGTGCACCTCTCCACGTTGCGGTCCCCGGCGGATCCCAGGGGGACCGAGCGGCATGACAAGATGGCCGAATGCCCCCGTACTCCATCCGGCTCGTCCTCGCCGACGTCGACGGCACCCTGGTCACACAGGAGAAGGTCCTCACGGAGCGAGCCGTGCATGCGGTACAGGCACTCGCTGCGGCCGGCGTGTTGTTCGCGGTGACCAGCGGCCGACCTCCCCGTGGCATGTCGATGCTGATAGAGCCGCTGAAGATCTCGACCCCCATCGCCGCCTTCAATGGCGGAATTATCGTCCAGCCCGACATGACCGTGATCGAACAGAGGGTGCTACCCGAGGAGCTCGTGCATCCTATGGTCGAGCTCATGGAGTCGTTCGGCCTGACGGCTTGGATCTACCGGGGAGCCGAGTGGTATGTGCAGGACCCTGCGGGACCACACGTGGCGCAGGAGGCAGCCACGGTTCAATTCCAGCCCACGCTGACCACCACCTATGCTGGTCTCACCGACGGAGTGGCCAAGATCGTGGGCGTGTGCGACGATCCCGAGACGATGGGTCGTGCCGCCCACGCCGCTCGGGACACGTTCGGTGACCACGTCACGGCCGCCCTCTCACAGCCGTACTACCTCGACGTCACCCACCCCGACGCCAACAAGGGCAGCGTGGTCAAGTTCCTCTCGGCCCGTTTCGGCATACCGACCGCACAGATCGCCACGATCGGCGACATGCCGAACGACGTACTGATGTTTGCCCACTCCGGGTTGAGCATCGCCATGGGGAACGCCTCCACCGAGGTGCAACGATCCGCCCGTGCGGTCACCACCACCAACGAAGACGAGGGCTTCGCGCGCGCCGTTGAGAAGTTGATACTTCCTGCGGCAAAGAGCTAATTCCGGCTCACCACAAGAGGTCTTCGGTCTCGCCGGCGTCACGGTAGGCCCGCCCGGCGTACTCCGAAGCCATTCGTTGGGCCGAGAAAAAGGGGCCGTTGAGGGCGATGGCGAAGCGTCGCACGCCGAGGAACCCCTCGGGATCCTGGTAGTACAGCGGTGCCACCGTCTCCTCCAGCACCTCGTAGAGGAAACCTGCGTCCTGCGCGTCCACCTCCGGATCCCCGATGGGCAGAACGGCACCAGCACCGAGGTCCGCGCCGATGGCCCAGCCGGTAATCCCCTCGACATGTCCCTCCAGCCACCAGCCGTCGAGAACGCTGACGCTGGGGACACCGTTGAGGGCCGCCTTCATGCCGCTCGTTCCCGACGCCTCATGGGGTGCGACCGGGGTGTTCACCCAGACGTCGACCCCAGCCACCAACATGGACGCGAGCTCCATCCCGTAGTTTTCGAGGTACACGACGGTCACGGCGCCGGCCACCTGGCGAGCGGCGGTGTTGATCCGCTGTATGAGCAGCTTGCCGGACTCGTCTTGGGGATGGGCCTTGCCGGCGTAGATCACCTGCAGCGGCCCCACCTTTTCGGCCAAGGCGCGCAGCCGCCCGGGCTGGGAGAGGAGAAGATCGTTGCGCTTGTAGGGCGTTGCTCTTCGAACGACACCGAAAGTGAGAGACCCCGCATGGAGTGTGAGCCCGGTCCGGCGCGCCACCTCATCCATCATGATCTGCTTCGCTTCGGCGTGCGCCTCCCGGATCTCGTCGAGCGGGATGGACGTGGCGTAATGCAACATGGCGTTGTCGTGACGCCATCGGGGCAGGTGCCGGTCGAACATCGCGGCGGTACTGGGTCCCACCCAGGTGGGAACATGCACGCCGTTCGTGATGGACTCAATGTGAAATTCGGGGAACATTTCCTGTGATACCTCGCCATGGCGCCGGGACACCGCATTGATGAACCCCGAGAAGTACATTCCGAGCAACGTCATGTTGAGACTGCCCTTTTTCTCGAGGCACCCGAGCGCGGCCAACCCCTCGGCCAGTTCTTTGCCGAGGACCTTGGTCACTACCCGGGGGGTGAAGCGATCGTGCCCGGCGGGAACTGGTGTGTGCGTGGTGAAGACACAGCGCTCTCGCACCGACTCGACATCGGCCTCCGACGCGTCGCCCACGGACCCGCCAAGCCGTTCAGCCAGCAGTGCCACGGGCACCAGCGAGGCGTGACCCTCGTTGAGATGGTACTTGGCGACGTCTGCGTGACCGAGTCGGCGCAACATCGCCGGACCGGCCAACCCGAGGACCGCTTCTTGAGAGAGCCGCTCGAGGGGCTCCCCGGTGTAGAGGCGGTCGGTAATCGCCCGCGCATCGGGATCGTTGCCGGCAACTCGTGTATCGAGGAAGTACACCGGGACCGTGGCGCCGTCCACACCGACCAGGTCGCGACGCCACACTCCGACGGTCACCGGACGGCCGCCGACAAGGACCTCCACATGGGCGTCGAGTCGTTCGAGTTGCTCACTCACCTCCCAGCCGACGCCCTGCTCCACCTGACGGCCCGAAGGGTCGATCTCCTGGCGAAAAAACCCTTCGTGGTACACCAGGGTCACGCCCACAACGGGAAGCGACAGGTCCGAGGCAGCCCGGAGAAAGTCGCCGGCCAGCACGCCCAGACCGCCGCTGAAACCGGGGATCTGGTCGCTGATGGCGATCTCCATGGAGAAGTATGCGATGGTCACGGTCTGAGTCTGCCGTAGCAGCGGGCGGCGAAAATCCTCGAGGTCTGCCCGCTCCGGTCGTGACCAGGAGGTTGACCGCGGGTCATGCCGGCGAGTTCACTTGCCGTTCACACACACGTTGTGGGCCTGGTCCGGGTCGAGATGGACGGCTCACTTCCTCCGTCCCGCCATGTTGGCGTTCCGCGCCGCCTTGGCCACCAGGTCGGGCACGATCCCGCCCAGCTCGGCAGGGTCCCAGCGGTCGCCCTTGTCGGCACCCGGTCCCGCCACCCAGCCCTCGGCCACGCTGATGTGGTCGCCCTGAACGTTGAAGACGCGACCGGTGATCTCCGCCGATTCGGAGCTCCCCAACCACACGACCAGGGGAGCGATGTTGCCCGGGTCGAGGGGGTCGAACTCCTCGGGCTTGCGGACGACCGAAGGGTCGCCCAAACCCAGGTTCTCGGTCATGCGGGTCAACGCAGCCGGCGCGACAGCATTGACGGTGACCCCGTAGCGGGCGAGCTCCATGGCGGCGATGATGGTGAACGAGGCGATGCCGGCCTTGGCCGCCCCGTAGTTCGTCTGGCCGACGTTGCCGTAAATCCCCGACGGCGATGTCGTGTTGATGATGCGGGCGTCATTGGTCTCGCCCACCTTGACTCGATTGCGCCAGTATTCCACCGCGTGGCGCGTGGGAGCGAACGTGCCCCTCAGGTGCACGCGGATCACGGCGTCCCACTCCTCGATGCTCATGTTGACCAACATGCGGTCACGCAAGATGCCGGCGTTGTTGACCAGGACATCGATGGTCCCAAAGGTTTCGATCGCTGCCTCTATGAGCCGACCGGCGCCTTCGTAGTCGGACACGTCGTCGCCGTTGGCCACGGCCTCCCCACCCATGCCGCGGATTTCGTCGACGACCTGGCCCGCCGGGCCCGCTGAGCTTCCGGATCCGTCTATCTCGGCACCCAGGTCGTTGACGACCACCTTGGCGCCTTGCCTGGCGAACTCGATGGCGTGCTCCCGCCCGATACCCCGGCCAGCGCCAGTGATGACGACGACCCGCCCGTCACAGATACCCATGTCAGTGCCTTCTCCTTCGTGTGGTGAGGCGGCCCACGTCGCGAGCGTGCGCCGAGACCGGGCTGGGACTCTACAGCTCCGGGCAGAGGGTGGCGAGGAATGCCTGGGTCCGCCGACGCGACGCAATGCGTGCGTCACGGTCCGGGCCGAACGGGACGACGCGCGCCGCCAGGTCGGTGACCCCAGCGTCACGGAACCGCTGCAGGCGCTCCACCACCGCGGCCTCGTCACCCGCGGCCATAGTGTCGCCCACATCGGTGGCGTCCCCGTGCTCGAGGAGCCGCAGGTAGTTCGGGGAGAGCTCGGCGTGGCCGAGCATCTTGCTGGCGTACTCGCGCGCCGCGCCGACCTCACTATTGGCGCACAGCGTGATCGGTACCCCTGCGACGATCCTCGGGGATGGTCGTCCGGCGCCGGCGGCGGCCTTGGTGATGCGGGGGACGACGTGATCGCCGATGGCCCGCTCGTCCGCCATCCAAAGGATGGTTCCCGACGCGCACTCGCCGGCGATCCGCAGCATCACCGGGGCAAGGGCAGCAACGAGGATGGGCATCGGTATGGCGTCGGCCACGTCGAAGGGACTGTGCACACGAAAGAGCTCGTTCTCCACATCGATCGGACCCGGGCCGGCCAACGCGGCGTTCATCACCTGGAGGTAGTCGCGCACGAGGCGCGCCGGCCGGTCATAGTCGAGACCCATTTGGTCCTCGACGATCCAGTGATGGGACGCACCGAGCCCGAGCGTGAAACGGCCCCGACAGGCGACCTCCGTGGTGAGCGCCTGCTGAGCCATGGTGATGGGATGACGCGTCTGGACCGGCACAACCGCCGTACCGAGTTCGATGCGCTCAGTACCTTGGCCCATGAGAGAGATGGCCGTCATCGCGTCGATGTAGCCCGGGATCTGCGGGATCCACATGGACACGAACCCTTGCTCCTCTGCGGCCCGAGCATCGTCGACGAGCCCGGTCAGCCTCTCCGCTCTCTGCCTGTCCGTGTCCGAGCCGATCATGAGGCCGATCCGCATCTGTCCTCCAACAATTGTGGGTACTGAACACCCACCCTAGCGCCTGGAATGACCGAGATTCATGCCGAAGCCGCCCAGGTGGGACGCCAGTCGAGCACGCGTCACGCTCTTCGACAAGGACCAGCAGGGCAGGATACATGCCGCAGCTCCTCGGTGATATCGTTCACGGCATCGCCCTCAGCCCGGCCCACGCTCACAGCAACGCGGCACATACGCACGATGTGCCCGAGCATGCCCTGTGGCTACTCAAGCGAGTCTTCCATCAGGGCCACCGAACGGTGAGCGAGGCCGTGCGACCCTACGGTGTCACTCCCACCGAGATGGGCGCGCTCAACCGGCTCGTCGATGAGCCGGGGCTCTCCGGTGCAGAGCTCGCTCGCAGAATGCTGGTGACCCCACAGGCGGCGCAGCTCTCCCTGACCGCCCTCGAGAAAAGGGGCCTCGTCGAGCGCACACCGGACGCGAAGCATGGACGGATCGTTCGAACCCACTTGACGGAGGAAGGTCGCCGGGTCTGGGAGGTTTGCCGGGTCATCTCACTCGACGCGGAGGACGAGTTCCTGGGCGTTCTCGATTCCGAAGAGCGGCACACGCTGATCGAGTTGCTCCGGCGGCTGGCGAACAGCGGCTCCCGACCGCACGCGGAGTAAAGGACTGGTCTGGTCCAGGGTCCGGGTGGATCGTCGACAACTCCCACTCGGGGCGCGTTTTCATGGCGTCGTTCGCGCGTTCATGGCGTCGTTCGCGCTGCCCGGACGGCACGGATGGCCCGGCGCGCCGACAGTGCCGCCGGTGCCCCGCAGTACGCGGCGATCTGGAACAGCAACTCGTCCATCTCCTCATCGCTGACGCCCGTCTGCGGTGAGCTGCCTGCGTGCAGGGCGAACTCCTCCATCCGGCCGAGCGCCGCGGTCATGGCCATGACCAAGAGGCTTCGATCACGCGGGCTGAGGGCTCCGCCGCGGGCCCAGACTCCCCAGGCCATGGACGTGAGGTAGTCCTGGAACTCATTGGCCACCGGGTCCGCGTCGGCGGTCATGCTGTCGACGTAGGCGTCGCCGAGCATGGCCCGGCGCATGGCGCGAGCAGCACGCAGCTCTTCGGTCTCCTCCATGATGCTCCCTTCTCGTCAGTGCCTCAGCCGGCCGGAGGCAGATCCTGTCGCACCGATGCCCGCTCCTGGTCGAAGCCGAGCCGTCCCGCAATCGCACTGCTCTCGGGGAGGGGGTCCTCATAGGACCAGGCAACATCGTGAACGACCGTATCGCCGATAACGGCGTTCCAGTACGAGGCGGTTCCCTTGTACGGGCAGTAGGTGGTCGTCGTGCTCGCGTGGAGAAGATCGAATTGGACGTGCTCGCGCGCCACATAGAGCCTCGGTTCCAACGATGTCTCGTACACCCCGATGGTCTCGGTGGTATCGACGAGCACGACCTCACCGATCTCGACACGGAGACGGCGGTTCGTCCGGACGCAGTCGACTCGATGGTACGGATTACGCGGGTGCAGGAAAATCTGCTCGTCCTCCTCGAACCACGCATCGACGTCGTTCCATTGGATCCGCACGTACCCCGTGGCAGCCGGTTCGGCTTCCGCGGCGACGCCCTCGATGTCCGCGGACGGGAAGGCGAAACGGGGCGGCTCGCCTTGCCGGTGCACCAGGACAACCCGCTCGCTGTCGACGACGGTCCGATCGCCGAGGAGCCCGCGGACACGGCGGCGGAACGGCTCGACATAGACGAGTTCGGGTGGCACGGGAGCGCTGAACCGACCGGCCGGCCTGGCGCTCAGTGGCCCCCGGCCGGTGGTGAGGCTCACAGGGCGGTGCGGTCGTCGACCGCAGCGGAGTTGTCCGGGAACTTGCGGACCATGGCATCGACGACGAACGAGGCCAGCACATGGCCGTTCTGATCGTGCACACGGCAGGACGAGTGCGTCATGCCGTCGCCGGCGAAGGTCGACTCGTGACGGTAGAGCATCCATTTATCGGCACGAACATCACCATGGAGCGAGATGCCGATGGCGTTGATGGCCGTCGACAGCGTGCGGTGTGCCGCAAACTGGCCGATGCCGGCATGCGGCCGGAGAGCGGCGGCGATCGACATGTGGCCGGTGAACTGTGCCAGCAGAGCGGCATGCAGATACGGATCGTCGGGTACGTGGCGGAAACGGACCCACGCGTCGATCACGGGCGGCCCAACCGGGGCGTCCGGGTCGTCGGTGTAGGCCCCATCGACCACCCGGATGTCACGGCCCATGACGGACATGTCGCACGGCTCGCTCTCGTAGGGTCCGGGGATCACGGGTGGAGGTGCGGCATGGCGGATCACGTCGGGCGCGGCGACGTCGAGCAACAGGATGCCCGTTGCGCAGCGCCGGCCACCTTGGCTCACCGTCACCTCGACCGAGGCAAATGTCCGGCCACCGCTCAGCTCCTCGAGCTCGAAGCGGAGCGGGAGGTGCGCGTCGGCGGCCCGGGTGAACACCATATGCGCCGATACCGTGCGGCGACCCGGATAGTGCCGTCCGGCAGCGACGATGGCCTGCCCGAGCATCTGGCTGCCCTCGACGACCGGCCGTCGGTGGTCGCCGACGGCGACGCTCGTATAGGAACCCGCACCGTCGGGCCTCACGTCCAGCACGTCGAGCAGATCGTCGGCGTCACCCCATATCGGGAATCGCTTTCGCGTGACATCCCGGTCGTCGTCGGTGTCCACCCGATCCACCAACTCGACCCGCACGCGGTCCTGGTCGAACGTGGCAAGATCCGACAGCCAGCTCAGCTCCGGCGAGGGGTCCGCGAATCTCCACAGCACGTCATTCCCGTCGACACCGGACGGATGGCCATCACCCCATGTCCGTCCCGGTGCAGTCGACGCATCGTCTGGCAGTGGATCGATGCTCCACAGACCGGCTGTGCCCTTCCCGGGCACGGTGCGTCGGTGTCCCTCGTCGTGGAACAGTTCGAGGCGTACGTCGGCGAGCGGGAAGTAGAGCGCGGGCGGCTGGCCCGGCTCGTCGACTCGCACGGCCTTGACCGATTCAGCGACGACCCGATCTCCCCATCGGGCTATGGCCATATAGCCACAGGGTTCATGCCGGATTCGCCCATCGTTCAGCGAGGAGCCGCTCCCAACCGTGTGTTGGTCTCCTGACGGAACGTGCACCATGTAGATTCCAGTCTCTGTCGGCGGCTCTGACCGCCGGTGATCGGGCGCAGTGCTACGTGCCGGTGAGGCGGGCGCAGACGGGCGCAAAGCTGTCGATCAGCTCCTGAGGGATCGTAATGTAGTTGACCCCGATCGTCTCACGGCGAGCCCAGAGCCGCTCGCTGACGTGCTCGACCGTGCCCACGAGCACGTTGGGGTGATCGCGGAGGACCTCCGGATCAGCCCCCCGCATCTCGACGGCCAGGGTCTCGAGGGCCTCATCGGGCCGTTCGGTGACACGGGAGAAGTAGGGGGAGCTCTCGATCTCGAGAGCGCCGAACCGAGCGCCGGCGGCCTCCCGTACGAGTTCGACCCGATGCACCGCCTCTTCGTGGGGCGTGCGACCGGCGTCGTTCAACGGCATCCAGGGGACATTTGCCAGGCTGACGATGTCGGCCTCCCGTGCGGCGAGGGAGAGGACACGCTTGCGCGATCCCCCGACCATGATCGGGGGATGCGGCTGCTGCACCGGGCGGGGCAGTCCGGCGTAGCCGTTCACGCTCACGAACTCGCCGTTGTAGTGCAGCTGGTCTCCGGCCCAGTGGGCCTTGACCAAGGCGATCACCTCTTCGAGTCGGGTTACCCGCCGCGGGGCGTCCTCGAAGACGAGACCCATCGCCCGGAACTCGGCGGCGTGCCATCCCGCTCCGATGCCGAACTCCAACCGGCCGTCTGAGAGCACGTCGATGGTCGCCGCCTCCTTGGCCAGCACCGCGGGCACGTGGTAGTCGATGCAGAACACGCGACAGCCGATCCGAAGCGTCTGCGTGACCGCGGCGGCCGTCGCCATCGCGGCTATCGGCGCCAGCTGCTGCGGCGGCATCAACGATCCTTCCCCGGCCGGCCCGGGCCCGAGGTAGTGGTCCGCCACGAAGAGGGTGGAGTAACCCAGGTCCTCGACCTTGCGGGCCAGTTCGCACCACTCCCGGGCCGACGTGGCATTCACCGCCTGGACGGCGAAGCGGAACGGCGGCACCGGCTAGATCACGCCCTCGGCGCGCAGGGTCCCAATCTCCTCCGCCGTGAGGTCGAGGAGCTCCTCGAGTACCTCATCGGTATGGGCGCCGAGCGACGGCCCCAGCCACCGGATCTCCCCGGGCGTGTCCGAGAGCGACGGTAGGGCGCCGGGCACGGCCAACTCCCCAATCCTCGACTCCTTCATCACGATGTTCTGGCGGTGGGCGTACTGCTCGTCCTCCCAGATCTCGGCGATGGAGTAGAGCGGCCCTGCCGGGACCTTCTCCTCCCGACACTTGGTCAGGGCCTCCTCGCAGGTGAGAGAGCCGACCCACTCGGTGACGATCTCATTCACCTCGTCCCGGGCGGCGAGCCGAGCCAGCTTCGGGCCGAACGTGTCCGCCGCGGCCAGCTCGGGGCGCCCCATGGCCTGGGCCAAGCGGGCGAACATGTCGTCGTTGGAGCAGGCGATGGCGATGAACCGGTCGTCCTTGGTCCGATAGTGGCTGTGCGGGATGACGTTGACGGTGTCCGCACCCATCCGCTCCCGGACGAAGCCGAACTGCTGGTAGGCCGGCGCCAGCTCGTCGAGCATCCGGAAGATGGTCTCGTACAACGCCAGGTCGATGCACTGGCCGGTTCCCGTGGCATCACGGGCTCGGAGGGCCAGCATGACCCCGAGGGCGCCGTACAGGCCCGTCACATAGTCCGCCAGCGAGGTGGAGCCGGGGGTCACCGGGGTCCTTCCCGGTTCGCCGGCGAGGTAGGCCAGACCGGAGAAGGCATGGGCGATGCGGGCGAACCCGGGCAGGTCCCGGTTCGGCCCGGACTGGCCGTAGGCCGACACCCGGAGAAGGATGATGCCCGGGTTGACCTCGTTGAGGTCCTCGGGCCCGAGGCCCCATCTCTCGAGGACCCCGGGCCGGAAGTTCTCAACCACCACGTCGGCGGTGCCCACCAGGTCGAGGAGGAGCTGCCGACCTTTTGGCTGGGCGAAATCGATGGTCACCGAGCGCTTGTTGCGGCTCTCGCTGAGCCAGACAAGCGTGTCACCGCATTCGGTGTCGGTTCCGAAGCGGCGGAGGTTGTCCCCCGTCCCGGGACGCTCGACCTTGATGACGTCGGCGCCGAACTCCCCCAGCACGGTGGCACAGTAGGGACCGGCAATGTACGTGCCGAGGTCGAGAATGCGAATTCCTTCTAGAGCGTGCATATCCTCAATGGTTGGGCTGTAGGGATGACGACACTATCGTGCCCTCCCCGCCACGGGTCTGAACCACACGCACCCGAGAGCTCAACCCGCCCCGGCCGACCCGCTCACTTGATCGGCTCCTCCCCCACCAGCGTCGTGCGGTGCATCTCGCGTGGTGAGTCCGAATCGTACAGGCACGCACGGTGGATCACGCCACGGTTGTCCCAGATCACGGTGTCACCCACCGACCAGGAGTGACGGAACACCCGTCCGGGTGCGGTCGCCCGCGCCAGGAGGTGGTCGAGCAAGGCGCCGCCCTCCTCGCGGTCCATTCCGTCGACGTGCGATGCCGTTGCCCCGATGACGAGCGATCGCCGCCTCGACAGGTGCTCCCACACCAGGGGGTGCGTCCTCGGCGGCCGTGTGGCCCAATCGGCCAACTGCTCGGGCGTCGGATCGGGGTAGATCTGACGCTGGGTGGCCTCGAAGGTGTGTACCACCCGGAGGTCCCCGTACCGCTCCCTCTCCTCTGCGGAGAGGTCGTCGTAGGCGGCATAGGTGCTGGCGAACTCGGTGTCCCCCCCACTCTCGGCGGTGGCGTGGGCGGTCATCACCGAGGCCTTCGAAGGGATCGCGTCCATGGTGCCGTCGAGATGCCACAGGAAGGCGCCCTGGAGGTACTGGGCCAGACTGTTCTCGGGATTGAGGCTGACCACGGTGATCTCGGGAATCGGGTGGCCCGGCACAGCCACCACCTCTCCGAGTCTCCTGCAGAACGCGACCTGCGCGTCGTCGTCCATGTGCAGCTCGCGAAAGAGCAGGACACCGCTGGCGTCCAACGCCTCCAGGCACGCCGCCGGAAAGTCCTCGTCGTGGAGGAGCCGGTCGCGGTCGACATCGACCACTTCCGCTCCCACGGTCTCACCCAACTGCTTGGTCTTGATGACCTCGATCACCGACCCTCCCCTTCAGTCTGCGGACTCACCCACCGTTGGTCCAGGCCAGGTCGGTGCCGGGTCCTCTATCTAGTACTTGATACTATGTGGTTCCCCGATCGGTGTCCAATGCCCCCGGCCGGCGAGTCGGTGGACTCGTGGGACGAACCATCGGCCTCTCCCCGCGGCCCCGGGACGGAGTCACGGCGCAGGTACAGTGGGCCCTCCACACAGCCGCTCGACAGGCGCCAGGGGGTTTTGCGACCATGAGCAGTTCATTCGGCGTCACCTGGGACTACCGCTGCCCGTTCGCTCGCAACGCCCACGAACATCTGGTGACCGGGTTGCAACACGGCGCCGACTGGGACGTGCGGTTCCTCGTCTTCTCACTCGAGCAGACGCACGTCGAAGAGGGAGGGACACCGGTCTGGGAAGAGCCGGACCGTCACCCCGGCCTCGTGGCCAACCTGGCCGGCGTGGTGGTCCGCGACCGCGCACCGGAGAGATTTCTGGCCGTCCATGCCGCGCTGTTCGCCGCCCGGCACGACCAGGCCTTCGATCTGCGGGACCCGTCCGTCGTCGGCAAAGTCCTCGACTCGGCGGGTGTCGATGGGGCCGGCGTCCTCTCGGAGGTCGAGGAGGGATGGCCCCTGGAGATATTGAAAGCGGAGCATTCCGACGCCGTGGCTACCTACGACGTGTTCGGCGTCCCCACGTTCATCTCCGATGACCGCGCCGTGTTCGTGCGCCTCATGAACCGCCCCGCCGGTAACGCCGATGTGGCGATCCCGACGATCGACCGGGTCCTCGACCTGATGCAGGGGTGGTCGGAACTCAACGAGTTCAAGTACACCCGCATCCCCCGTTAGGGGCGTCCCGGCCGTGAGCGTCAGACGGCGATGCCCACGCCCTTCACCCGTAGGAACTCCTCGATGCCGTAGCGGCCGCCCTCTTTGCCGACTCCGCTGAGGCCGATGCCCCCGTAGGGGCGATTCACCATCAGATTGGCCGCCCCGTTGACCATGACTTCGCCAGTGACCATCTCCTCGACCACCCGCAGCGCTCGGCGCAGGTCTGCAGTCTGGACGTACCCGGACAGTCCGAACTGGCTGTTGTTGGCGATGTCGATGGCGTCTTGCTCCGTGTCGAACGGGGTGATCGCCAGGACCGGGCCGAAGACCTCCGTCTGGGCCAGCTCGGAGTCGGGATCCACATCGGCGAAGACCGTCGGTGCGATGAAGTACCCGTCGGACAGGTCGCCTCCGAGTCGACGCCCGCCCGTGACCAGACGGGCACCGCCAGCTTCGGCTCGCTCGATCAGCCCCAGAATCCGTTGCAGAGCCGCCTCGTTTATGACCGGACCGGCCACGACGCCGGGCTCGAACGGATCACCGAACTTCATCGACTCCGCGACGCCCTTCACCCGGACCACGACCTCGTCGTAGATGCTGCGCTGCACGAGCATACGGGTCCCGAAGTTGCAGCTCTGCCCGGACATCACGCCGCACGACAGGATGGTTCCCATGGTCGCGGCGGAGTCCAGGTCGGCGTCCTCGAAGATGAGGTTGGCTGACTTCCCGCCAAGTTCGAGCACGACCGGCTTCATCGAATCGGCACACGACTGCAAGATGCGCCGGGCCGTCACGGGGCCACCGGTGAAGCTCACCTTCTTGATGAGAGGATGTGTGACGAGGGCCTCACCGGCGGAGGAGTCTCCGGGCAACATGTTGATGACGCCGGGAGGAAAGCCCGCCTCGTCCACCAGGTTCATGAACAGCTCGCCGGTGAACGGAGTCAGCTCGGAAGGCTTCACGACGACCGTATTGCCGGCCGCCACGATCGCCGGCACTTTCATGGCGATCGAGAGGAGTGGGGCGTTCCACGTGATGACGGCGCCGATCACCCCGTACGGTTGGGCGAGCGTGTAGCTGAGCGCTCCGCCGTCGGCCAGGGAGCCGACCACATCGCTGGAGAGCTTGTCGCACCACCCGGCGTAGTAGCGAGTCCACTCTGCGGCGAACGCCGGCATCGCCCCGCTGCCGTTCGGCATGCCGTTGTCGAGTGTCCCGAGCCGACCCAGTTCCGCGGCATTGGCTTCGATCAACTCCCCCAGGCGAAGGAGAAGCTGGCGACGGGCCGCCGGGCGTGTCTTGCGCCAAGACTGGAACGCCTCATGGGCCACGTCGACAGCGCGATCGACCTCTGACTTACCGGCCAGGGGAACCGTCGCGTCGACCTTGCCGGTGCACGGGTTCACATGGCCGTGCTCGCCCCCCGAGCCCGAGGTGAGTCGCTGGTCGCCAATCCTCAAGGTGACGGGTGGCGGGGTTCGGTCAACGGCGCTGTCTGCCATGTCTGGATCTCCAGTGCTGATCGGTGTCGATTGTGCTGCCACGCAAAGTGTGCCACGTGGGGGCGGCGGAAGCTTCATGCCTGGGCCTGGTCTCGGGCCGGCGAACGGGAGGCACCGGTGCCCGAGCGGACCTCGCCGCGGTTGCACCCCACGGTAGCGTGACCACATGCCCGAGCGACACCAGTTGTCCTTCGACCCGATCGCGGAGGCCCAGCGCCAATGGGCAGCCCACGCATGGACCGCGGAAGCGCCGAACATGGCCGTGGTGACCTCGTTCATGCGACTCCATCAGATCTTCTTGTCCAGAGCCGACGCCGTGTTGCGTCCCTTCGGCCTCACCTTCGCGCGCTACGAAGTCCTGATGCTCCTCTCGTTCTCGAAGAGGGGGCTGTTGCCGCTCGGCAAGATCGGGGAGCGTCTGCAGGTCAACCCGGCCAGCGTTACCAACGCGGTTGACCGCCTCGAGTCCCAGGGCCTGGTGGCCAAGCGGCGCAACCCGCATGACGGCCGGGGAACGCTGGCGTCCCTCACCGCCGCGGGTCGCCGCCTGGCCCGCCGGGCGACCGTCGTCATGAACGACCAGGTCTTCTCCGACCTGGGGTTGGAAGAACCCGAGGTCCGCACCCTCTTCGGGACCCTGGCCAAGCTACGCTCGGCTGCCGGCGACTTCAAATAGGCGATTGTATGTACTTTGATGTTGAACTAAGATGGGTTGATGGCTGACCGGGCAATCTGGCAGAAATCCTTTGACGCCTCGCCCAAGCGACGGGCGACGTTCGAGACCATGTCGGGCGTGCCCCTCGAGCCGGTGTACGGGCCCGAGGGGGCGGAGCTGCCGGGTCAGTTCCCCTACACCCGTGGACCCTATGCGTCCATGTACCGCTCTCGCCTGTGGACCATGCGGCAGTTCGCCGGCTTCGGAACGGCCACCGACACGAACGAGCGCTTCAAGGAGCTGCTCCGTTCCGGCGGCGACGGCCTGTCGACCGCCTTCGACATGCCGACGCTGCTCGGCAGGGACTCAGACGATCCTCTGGCCAAGGGCGAAGTGGGACGGGCCGGAGTCGCGGTGGACACCTTGGCCGACATGGAGACGCTCTTTTCGGGCATCGACCTGGGCAAGGTCAGCACGTCGATGACGATCAACTCCCCCGCCGCCGTGATCATGGCCATGTACGTGGGTGTGGCCGATGCCACCGGGGTGGACCGGGCCGACCTGTCCGGGACGATCCAAAACGACATCTTGAAGGAGTACCAGGCCCAGAAGGAGTTCGTCTTTCCGCCCCGCCCGAGCGTCCGACTCGTGACCGACCTCATGCGCTTCACCGAGGCAGAGCTCCCCCGCTGGCACCCGGTGTCGATCTCGGGGTACCACATAAGAGAGGCAGGTTCCACGGCGGCCCAGGAGCTGGCCTTCACCCTTGCCAACGGGTTCGCCTACGTGGAGGCCGCCCTGGCGGCGGGGATGGCGGTGGACCAGTTCGCACCCCGCCTCTCGTTCTTCTTCAACGCCCACATGGACTTCTTCGAGGAAATCGCCAAGTACCGGGCGGCCCGGCGCATCTGGGCCCGCTGGATGCGTGATCGCTACGGCGCAACGGACGGCCGATCCCTGCAGCTGCGCTTCCACACCCAGACCGCCGGGGTATCGCTCACTGCCCAACAACCAGAGGTCAACTTGGTGCGTGTCGCCATTGAAGCCCTGGCCGGAGTGCTCGGGGGCACGCAGAGCCTGCACACCGACTCCTTCGACGAGGCGCTGGCCCTTCCGACCGAGCACGCCGTGCGCCTAGCACTGCGCACCCAGCAGGTCATCGCCGAAGAGACGGGGGTGGTCCACGTGGCCGACCCCCTGGGCGGTTCGTGGTTCGTCGAAGAGCTGACCGACGAGATGGAGCGCCAGGCAGAGGAGATCTTCACCCACATTGACGCGGCCGGATCGGGCTCCATGCTCGAGGGGGCGTATGCCTGCATTGAAGACGGCTGGTTCCTCTCCGAGATCGCCGAGGCCTCGTACCGCTTCCAGTCCACCTTGGCCAAGGGCGAGTGGATCCAAGTGGGGGTCAACGGCTACGTGGAGGGTGACGACGCCGTCCCCCCGACGCTCTACATCGACCCCGCCGTGGAGACCCAGCAGTTGGCGTCGCTGGCCGCCGTGAAGCAGTCCCGCGACGACGAGGCCGTGCGGGCGGCGTTGGCCCGGCTCACGACCGAAGCGGGCGATCCGACCGTCAATCTGATGCCGGCATTGATCGAAGCGGCGGCGGCCCATGTCACCGTGGGCGAGTCCATGCGGGCGCTCGAGTCGGTCTTCGGAATCTGGTTCGAACGGAGCGTGGTCTAAGACCATGAGCGGGGAGCGGCCACTGCGGGTGCTGGTGGCCAAGGTAGGGCTCGACGGGCATGACCGGGGGCTGCGGGTCGTGGCTCGCCTCTTACGCGATGCCGGGTGCGAAGTCATTTACGCCGGACTTCGCCAGACCACCGACGCCATCACCGCCATGACCATCCAAGAGGATGTGGACATCGTCGGAGTCTCCATGCACAACGGGGCCCACCTCACGCTGGCCCCGGCCGTGGTCGACTCTCTGCGCGCAGCCGGACTCGACACGCCCGTGGTGGTCGGGGGCATCATCCCCCCCGCTGACATCCCCCGTCTCAAGGCAGCAGGCATCGCCGCCGTCCTCGGACCGGGTGTATCGAACGAGGAGGTGGTCGCCACCGTTACGGCGGCCGCAGCGGGCGTCGTATGAGTCCCAGGCGAGTGGACCTTGCTCAGCGCATGGCGGCGTGCATCGACCGGCTGATGGACGACCGCGCTCCCAACTGACCCATCAAGAGGACGGCAGGCCCAAGATCCTACTGGCCACCAGATTCCTCTGGATCTGCGACGTCCCACCCATGACGCTCTGCGCCCGGCTGTAGAGGTACGTGTTCAACCAGGTGTCGTCGCCCTCGACGTTGTCGATCCCACCGATGGCCAGGGCCGCGTGCCCGACGGCCTGCTCCACCCATGTCATCAGCAGCTTGTCGATTGAGCCTTCGGGACCGTGCGTGATCCCGTTGAGCCGATCGGACAACCGACGGCTCACGTGCAGACGTAGCATTTCGACCTCCACCATCGCCCACCCGAGGTCGCGAACCTGCTCCGCCCCGAATGCGGCCGGATCGTCCCTCACCTTGCGGGTCAGGTCGTTGACAATCTTGCCGTAACGGGCGACGAAGCCGAGCTCGCCCGGCTCCCGCTCGTGACTCACGACGGTCATCGCCAAACGCCATCCCTCCCCCGGCTCGCCGATCATGTTGCTGACCGGTACCCGGGCACCGTCGAACAGAACCTCACCGAACTCCTTGGTCATTCCGTTGATCATGCGCAGCGGCCGCTGCTCGATCCCTGGCTGATGCATAGGCACCGCGAACGCGGAAATCCCTCGGTGTTTGGCGACCTCGTGGTCCGTCCGGGCCAGAACGAGGCACCACTCGGCGTCGTCGGAGTAGCTCGTCCAGACCTTGTGTCCCGTGATGACGTACTCGTCGCCCTGGCGGTCGGCCCGCGTGCGCAGCGAGGCGAGGTCGGAGCCGGCGTCGGGCTCGCTGAAGCCCTGACACCACCGGTCGCGCCCGTTAACGATGCCCGGGAGAAATCGCCTCTGTATGTCGTCGTTGCCGTGGGCAAGGATTCCCTGCACCAGGTAGCCGAGACTGGGCCGCGCCGGCGCACCTGCGGCGGCGAGCTCCTCGTCGACGATCACCTCGTAGACGGTCGGCAGTCCCTGGCCTCCTATCTCCTTCGACCACGACATCCCGAAGAAGCCGGCGTCGTAGAGCGACTGATGCCAGGCCGCCGCTCCTGCCCTGTACTCGTCACCCGTCGATGAGTGCAGTCCGGGGTTGTTCTCTTGCAGCCACGCCCGTAGTCGCGACCGGAACTCCGACTCTTCGGGTGAATCACCGAAGTCCATCATCACCCCCGATGCCTCGATGGCTGAGCACGCGGGCCAGGTTGACGCCCACATCGCCGAGGATGCCCGACGACAGCAGCGCACGTCGGAGGTAGACATGCGCCAGGCACTCCCACGTGTTCCCGATGCCCCCGTGCACCTGAATCACCGTCTCGCAGACGTCGCGCGCCGCGCGGGCGCTGTACGCCTTGGCCGCCGCAGCTGCCGCCAGCGCCTCACCCGGGGCACGCGCGTCCACCGCCCACGCTGCGTGCAGGGTGGCGCTGCGGGCTCCCTCCGTCAGCACCAAGGCGTCCGCCAGCATGTGCTGAACGGCCTGGAAGGAACCGATGGACGCGTCATACTGTCGGCGTTGTGTGGCATAGGTCCGTCCCAATTCCACGGCGCCGCGCATGGTCCCGACCAGATCGGCACACGTCAACGAGAGGCCAAGCGCTGTCCAGCGAGTGAGATCGTCGGGCCCAAGAGTCCGGACCGCCGCCTCGACGGGGGCGACGGCCAGCGGCGGACCGAGCATCGCTGACGGACGGGTGAGATCCAGCCCCGCCCCGGCGGAGTGCAGGTCGGTCTGAGCCAGGACGTGGCCTTCTGCACCAGGCACGAGGAGAAGCGCCCGGGACGAGCCCTGCACGTCAATCGCCACGGCCGGCTGCCGGTCACCACTGACGCTGCACGCCAACGACGAGAGGTCGACCGCCAGTGCGACGGTCTCGACGGTCGGGCTCGGCGGAGCGCCGGCCAATCTCCGGAGCTCAGCGGCCAGAGTCGGTCCGAGGAAGGAGACGTCACCAAGTCCCCTGCCGAGCTCCTCGGCGACGATCATGGTTTCCACGCCGGATGCCAGGGGAGCGCCATCCTCCATCTCCACCCGTAACTCGCGCCACCCCGAGGCGGCGACTGCAGCGTCGAGCTTGGACGCCCTCTCTTGGTCGTCGAGCTGGCCGACGGCCTGTGGACCAAGCCGGTCGACGACCTGGGCTGCGGAGTCGCGTAGGGCCTGCTGCTCGGGCGATGGGCGGACGTCCATCAACTGGCCTTCTGCGCGGCAAGGTGTGACGCCGTCCACTCGTCGCGGAGCGTCCGGCGCAGCACCTTGCCGGATGGCAGACGTGGGATCTCGTCGACGACCACCACATGGTGCAGGCGTTTGTAGGTCGCCAGCGAGTCGGCGACCAGCTGCTGAAGTTCGCCTTCGGCAACGGGGTGGTTCGGGTCGAGCTTCACGGCGGCCACGGGCACTTCGCCGGCTCGATCGTCGGCGACGCCGAACACGGCACAGTCGAGAACGCCGGGATGACCGTGGAGCACCCCCTCCAGCTCTGCCGGGGCCACCTGGAAGCCGTTCACCTTGATCATCTCCTTCGACCGGTCGGTCAGGTGGACCCAGCCCTCCGACTCGAGCCACCCTACATCGCCCGTGCGATACCACCCGTCGACGAACGCGTCCGCCGTGGCCTCGTCGGGCAGGTAGCCGGCCATGACCGACGGGCTGAGGACCTGGATCTCACCGATGTCCGTTCCGGTCACGACCTCCCCGGAGTCAAGGTCTGCGATCCGCAGCGTGACACCCCGGGGTGGCAATCCCGCCGAGTCGAGGCGCCACAGGTCAGGGCGTTCAACCGGGTTGACGGCGATCACCGGTACCTCGCTGGCGCCGTAGCCCGCAAGCCACCTCACCCCCGTGCGTTCGGTCACGACCTCGGCGACGCTCTCGCTCACGGGTGTCGCTCCCCACATGATGTAGCGGAGCGAGGAAAGGTCGTACTCCTCGAGGCGAGGGTGGTTGGCCATGGCCAGCGCGATGGGTGCGACCGCCATCTCGAGCGTCATCCGTTCGCTCGCGATGCGACGGAGGACCTCGTCGAGGTCGAATCTCTTGTGCAGACGGACGGTCGCTCCCGACGACGTTGCCGCCAGCAGGTTGAGCAAGCCGAGGATGTGCGACGGAGGCGTCGTCACCTGGAACCGGTCCGTGTGACCGAGGCCGAGCACCGTGCACCAGTCCACCGTCGCGTGGCCGATCGACTGATGGGTGTGGCGCACCGCCTTGGGGAGGCCGGTCGTGCCCGAACTGAAGACCAGGACCGCGTCGGTCAGGCCGTGGGCCCTGTCCAGCGGCAGCCGGGCCCGGCTGTAGGCGTAGGGGTCCTTCGAGCGATCGTCGAGATCCGTGACGTTCTCCCCGTCGAGAGCCCCGGCGAGCAACGGGGCGGCATCGCCGTCGGCGACGGCGTGGACCGGTCCGGTCAGGTCGATGGCATGGCCGACCTCAGCAGCCTTCCACGCCGGGCTCACCAGTACGGCTGCCGCTCCAATTTTGCTGATCCCATAGACCGCGATGACGAACTCCACACGGTTGGCCATCATGACGGCCACCCGATCACCGGGCCCGACATCCTGTGCCAACAGGTGGCGCGCGAACGCGTTGCTCAGCTCATTGAGGTCGCGGAACGACCAGCGATCGTCGCCGGCCCGAATGGCATCGTGCTCTCCATACCGGTCCGCGGTCCGCTCGAGCCGTTCGTGCATGAGGACCGCTGGCATCGGAAACATTATTCTCTTTTATGAGATCGAGCGTCAACAACAGACAGATGTAGACTTCTCCTCATGCAGATCCACTTCGCCCTCCGATGACGGCCGACGACAAGAGCGAGCAGGACGAGGTACGTCGCGAGATCATCGAGACCGTCCGCCGGTTCGTCGCTCGCGAGGTGGTACCGGTCGCATCCCAGCTGGAGCGCGAAGACCGCTTCCCGGCCGACATCGTCGAGCAGATGCGCGAGCTGGGCCTGTTCGGTGTCACGATTCCCGAAGCCTACGGCGGGTTGGGCCTCGACCTGTTGACCTATATCGGCGTCATCGAAGAGCTGGCCTACGGGTGGATGAGCCTGACCGGCATTGTCAACACGCACACCATGGTCGCGACTTTGCTCCTTCACCACGGAAACGAGGAACAGAAGGAACGGTGGTTGCCCCTGCTCGCGGCCGGGGAGCGGCGTGGCGCACTGTCTCTGTCCGAGCCGGATGCCGGCAGTGACACCCGCAATATCGCCTGCCGCGCGCAACGCGACGGGGAGGAGTACGTCCTCAACGGCACCAAGGCGTGGGTCACCAACGGCGAACGTGCCGGGTTAGTCGCCTTGGCCGCGCGGACCGAGGAGGGCATCTCGGCCTTCATCGTGGAAAAAGAGCCTGGGCCGCGATTCGAGGGGATCTCCATCAGCAAGCATGTGGGGAAGCTCGGCTATAAGGGTGTGGAGACCGTCGAGATGGCCTACACCGACCACCGCGTGCCTGTCGCCAACCTCATCGGCGAGCCGGGACGGGGCCTCGCACAGATCCTTAGCGTGCTCGAGCTTGGCCGGATCAACATCGCCTCTCGGGCCGTGGGCGTGGCCCGCGCCGCGTTCGACGCCGCCCTCACCTACGCCCAGCAACGAGTCACGTTTGGCAAGCCCATTGCCGAGCACCAGGCCATTCAGCTAAAGCTCGCCGACATGGCGACCCGCCTTGAGGCGGCGCGCTTGTTGACGCGCAACGCAGCGGAGCGGAAGATGGCCGGTCTACGTTGCGACGTGGAAGCCGGCATGGCCAAGCTCTTTGCGAGCGAGACGGCTCTGGAGCTTGCCACCGAGGCGATGCGGATCCACGGCGGCATCGGGTACACCACCGATCTTCCCGTGGAGCGCTACTACCGCGACGCCCCGCTCATGGTGATAGGGGAAGGGACCAACGAGATTCAGAGGCTGGTGATCGCGCGGGGTCTCCTGGCCCGCGCCCGGCACTAGGGACGCGCCGACCGAGGGTCATCGGCATCGCCGGCGAGCTCGCCGAGCACCTCGTCGTTGTGCTGGCCGAGCGCCGGGACCGGCGCACGGCGGGTGCCGGCAAGATCGGAAAAGCTCACCGGCCCGTTCACGGAACGCTGCGCGCTGTTCGCGCCCCCACCGTCGATCTCCACGATGCCATCGTTGACCAACAGCTGCGGATCGTCGACGACCTCTGCCGGCGTCTGCGCCGGCGCCCACCAGACTCCCTCGCGGTCGAACCGCTCCGCCCACTCCGCCAGCGGTCGTTCGGCCACGATCTCGTCCAAAATGGCGATGACCTCTATTCGGTGGCGGCGAATGGCGGAGGCGTCGGCGAAGCGGGGGTCTTCGAGGAGATCAGGACGACCCAGGGCGCGACAGACCGCGCCAATATGTCGACCCGCTTCGAGGCCGGTGAAGAAGAACCAGCGTCCGTCGGCCGCGCGGTACGGATTCATGAGGGGGGCCTGATTCCGGTGCCTCGATTCGGCCCGAGCGACCTTGCCGAGCGTCATCTGCAGCCCCAGGTCCCACCCGAGGATGTAGGTGCCGGTTCGAAGGAGCGACACCTCGACGACCTGGCCCCGGCCGGTCTCGCGCTGCTCCAGCACGGCCCCGAGGAGGCCGGCCAGCGCCGCCAGACCGGTGATGTGGTCACCGATTCCCCCTCGGGCATTCAGTGGATTGCCTTCCTGGTCGGCCATCTGCATCGACAGTCCTGACCGTGCCCAGAAGGCACCGATGTCGTAGGTGGGCCGGTTGCGCTCCTCGCCGCGCAGCCCGTAGCCACTGATGCTGCAGTACACGAGTCGAGGATGGCGCGGCGACGGTGGCTGCGGGCTCCAGGTCGAAGGCGTCCAGGGCGTCCGGCCGGAGATTGCTGATGAAAACGTCGGCAGTGGCGAGGAGGTCCTCGAAGTGCTTTCGGTCAGCCGGCTCGCGCAGGTTGAGCGAGACGCTGCGCTTCCCTCGGTTCTCGAGCGCGAAGGCCGGGTTGGGCATGTCGCTGCCGATGCCGAGTGATCCAAACACGTTCCGCATGGGGTCGCCGGCCGGCGCTTCGACCTTGATCACGTCCGCGCCCCAATCCGCCAGCAGTCCGGCCGCCGCCGGAGCGGCGACCCAGACACCCAGCTCGACCACGCGCAGGTTGGCGAGGGCCGACAGCCCCCCACGCCCGACGTCGGGGGTCACGGTGCCACGCCTGAACGACCGCGACCAGCCTGCTCCCTCAGCGCGTCCTTCACCACCTTCCCGGCTGCATTGAGGGGCAGTTCGTCCACGATCTCCACGACCCTGGGGACCTTGTAGTTCGCCATCTGGTCACGACACCACTGGATGATCTCGGGGCCCGAGCCGGTTCCCGATCCGGTGACGACGAACGCCATACCGACCTCACCGAGACGCTCATCGGGAACTCCGATCACGGCCGCCTGCCGGATGTCGGGATGGCGGAGGAGGACATTCTCGATCTCGGCGGGATACGCGTTGAATCCGCCCACGATGAACATGTCCTTGATGCGCCCGACAATCCGGAGGTAGCCGGCATCGTCGAGCACTCCGATGTCACCCGTTCGCAACCACCCATCGGGCGAGAGCGCGTACTGCGTCGCCTCGGGGTCGTCAAGGTAGCCCTTCATGACGCTGCCCCCACGGATGAGGAGCTCGCCCGCCTCACCGGTGGCGACGTCCACGCCGTGCTCGTCGACGATCCGGAGCTCGAAACCGGGACGCGCCCGACCGACCGTGGTCGCGATGGTCTCGACGGCATCCCCGGGAGAGGTCCCTGCGGCGGTGCCCCCTTCGGTGAGCCCGTAGCCGGCGATGACGACGGAGAAGGGAAGTTCGTCGAAGACGCGGCGAATGAGCTCCACCGGGATGTCGGCGGCACCGGTCACCGCCACGCGCAGGCTTGTCAATTGGTGGCTGCCCCGTGCGGGATGGTCCAGTATCGCCTGATAGATCGTCGGCGGCCCGGGGAGGACGGTCACCCGATCACGATCGATACGGGCGAGCACTCGATCGACGTCAAACACGGCTTGAGGAAGCATGGTCGCCCCGCCCGCCACGCAGGCGAGGATGCCACCCTTGAACCCGAACATGTGGAAGTAGGGATTGACCATCAGGTAGCGGTCGTCCGCGCTGAGCCCCGTCATGCGCACCCAATCGGTCGCGGTGCACAGTGTCCGTCCGTGGGTCATGACGACACCCTTCGGTGTCCCGGTCGTCCCCGAGGTGAAGAGGATGTCCGAGGGGTCCTCCGGGCCCAGTGTGGCAGACCGCTCGTCGACACGTCTGCGGTCGGCATCGGTGGCCCGTCCTATGAATGCATCCCAGGATTCGGCCCCTGCCGACACCGGGCCGCTGGCCACGACGACTGTCGTCAGATCGGGAAGCTCCACCCCGGTGGAGCGCAGCATCTCGACGTAGTCGGTGTCGAGGAAGTCGGTGACGGTCACCAGGGCGCGAGCGCGACTCCGCGCCAGGATCTCGGCGGCCTCTCCGCCTTTGAAGCGCGTGTTGATGGGAACGAGGACGGCTCCGGCCTGAAAGAGCCCGAGTAGGGCCACCACCCACTGGGCACTGTTGAAGGCCCAGAGGGCGACCCGATCACCTGGTTCGATGCCTGAGGCCACAAGAGCCGCACCGAACGAACGGGCCGCTTGGTGAAGCTCGGCATACGAGAACCGTCGCTCGCCGTCGTCGACGGCGAGGTGATCACCAAACCGCTGGGCGGAGGCCGCGATCATCGCCGGGATGCTCCTCCACTCGCCGCCGGTCTCGCTCATGGAGCCGCTACGCCGGCACCGTTCGACATGCCTTCTGTCCCTTTCCCGCGCCTCCACGAATGAGAGGCGCCGTCCGAGTATAGGAGAGTACTGTTCCTGCGGCCGACCCCCTCGAGCTCCGCCAGGCCGTAGCCAAGGGTGTGCGACGCTTGTGCCGAAACCCCACGGATGGAGGTCGATTCCATGAAAACAGTCGTCGTCGGGGCCTCGAGCGGCCTCGGCCGAACCATCGCGATAGGACTGGGCCAGAGAGGCGCGACCGTCGCGCTGCTGGCGAGGCGGCACGACCGACTGGTCGACGCGGCCAAGGAGGCGGGACCGGGATCACTGGCGATAGCGTGCGACGTCACAGATGCGTCCTCGTGCCGAGCGGCGATCGGAGAAGCGGCCCGCGGACTCGGTGGGATCGACGCCTTCGTGTACACGCCCGGCGTGGGAACCCTCGGCCGTCTGATCGACCTCGACGCCGAGACGTGGCGCCGGACATTCGACACCAACGTCATCGGGGCGGCGCTGGCGACCGCCGCGGCCGTCCCGTTTCTCACCGAGTCGAGCGGCGTCGCGGTGTACCTCTCGTCCGTGGCCGGGTCGTTGACCCCTCCGTGGCCCGGTCTCGGGGCGTACGCCACGAGCAAGGCGGCGCTCGACACCCTGGTGCAGGCCTGGCAGGTCGAACACCCGGGGATCGGCTTCACTCGAGTGGTCGTGGGCGACTGTGCCGGGGGCGAGGGGGCCTCCGCCACGGAGTTCTCCGCAGGTTGGGACATGGAGCTGGCCGCCGAGCTCTTTCCCGTCTGGCAGGCGAGCAACCTCCTCGCCGGCTCCCTCATGGAAGTGGACGAGCTGGTGCGCGTCATCGACACCGTCCTGCGTTGCGGTGCCAGCGCCAGCATCCCCACCGTGGCGGTGACACCTCGCCGCCCGGGTTGAGGCGCGCTCCCGGCCAGTCGGTGCCGGCGGTGCTCAGGCGACGATGCCGCGAACCTTGAGGTCGACGATCTCGTCCTGCCCCAGTCCGATGCCGGCAAGGATGGTATCACCGTGCTCATTGAACTCGGGAGCTCGCGTCGGGACGGCGGCCTCCTCGTCGAACTGGACGGGTGCCGCGACGAGCCGGAACGGCGTCCCCGTCGCGGTGTGGCACTCCTGCACGTAGCCGTTGGCGAGGGCCTGAGGGTCGGACGCCGCCTCGAGCGTGTCCTGCACGACCGCCCACTGTCCGGTGAATGTGGCCAACCGCGCGCGCCACTCGTCGAGCGGCGCCGAGGCGAACACCTCTGTCAGGATCTCCACCGCGGTCGCGGTGTTCGCCGTGAGCGACTCGAAGTCCGCGAAGCGGGGATCCGTCGCCAGCTCCGGACGACCGACGGCCTGGCAGAGGAGGGGCCAGTACTTGCCCGCCTGAAGGCAGGTGAACGCCAAGAGATGACCATCCTTTGTCTCGTAGTTGCGCGAGATCGGGTTCGACGTGAGGCGTTCCGCCGGCGGGGGGGCCATGGGGATCCCCAGTGCGAGCGACAGCGCAACGGCCTGTCCCATGGCCCACAGGCCCGTGCCGAACAGCGACACGTCCACAGTCGAAGCCTCTCCGGTCCTCTCGCGGTAAAACAGCGCTCCAAGGATCCCGCCCGCGATGGTCATTGCTCCGATGGAGTCCCCGAACCCCGGACCGGGGGGGACCGGGATGAGGTCGTACTCGGGACGCTTCGCCCCCATCGCTACCCCGGCACGGGCCCAGAAAGCAAGAGAGTCGTACGAACCCTTGTCTGCATCCGGACCGCGCTCGCCCTGACCGGTGCCCCGCACGTAGATGATGCGGGGACTGTGGGCGCGGATCTCCTCCACCCCGATCTTCAACTTCCGGCGGACCCCCGGGAGTTTGTTGGTGAGGAACACGTCGGAGGTCGCCGCCAGCTTGTAGAGAATCTCGAGACCATCCGGCGACGAGAGGTCGAGGGCCAGGCTCTGCTTCCCCCGGTTGGAGTGCTCCATGAGCGCGTGCACGTCGCCGGCCACCGCGGTGATACCCGTTGACGCGAGGCCGCGCATGGCATCGCCACGTTCGACGTGCTCGATCTTGATGACCTCGGCACCCCAATCAGCGAGAAGGGCCGACGCCGCCGGAACGAACGTGTGCTCGGCCACCTCAAGGATCCGCACGCCCCGCAGAATTGCCGTCACACCAAACCTCCCAGATCTCCGTCCGGCAGGGCACAGCACCACCGCGGCCCCCCGAAAAATTGCATCGGACCAGCGGATCAGGCTCACGGAGTCGGGCACGCTGGTGAAGCCGGCTCACTCTAGCTTCGCGAGACTGACATTCTCAAGTTCGAGCACAGCCCTTTACGCCCACCTGCGCCGGTACCCGAGGACGGAACCGAGGTGACGATCCGGCGGCGCTAGAAGGCGGAACGAGCCCCCAGACCGTGCAGGAGCAGGTCCCACAGCTCCTCCGCGGAGCCGTCGTCGGTGGGCCCAACGGACACGCCGGCAATCGTCGATGAGAACGTGTTGAACATGATCGCTTCGAGAACCGCTCCGACGACGGGGCCGCGACGGAGTCCGCTCCGGACGGCCCCCGCCTCCGTGGCCTCCTCGAGGACCTCCTCGAACAGCGCCACCAGGGGAGCGAAGACCCGTGCCGCCTCCTTGGGATGTGCGATCAGCAGCTGCTGCGCGAACTCCGCCATGAAGGGCGCTCGAGCTCTGCCATCCGCCTCGCCTTTCCCGTTCGGCCGGCAGATGCGGTAGTACTCCACGACGAAGCAGTGGAGGCGCTCGAACGCGTCGTCTTCCCGTGCGATCCGCTGGCGGAGATCCTCCGCCGTGCTGCGGACCGACTCCTCGAACAGGGCCAACAGGAGTTCGTGCTTGCCGCCGAAGTACTGGTAGAAGCTACGCAGGGACTGCCCGGATCGCTCCACCACGTCCTGGACCGTGAACTCCCGGCCGGAGCCCGAATTGAACAGTTCACTGGCGGCGTCGAGGAAACGTTGCACCCGACTCTCGGCCCGCAGACGAGCCGAATCGAGTGACCGCGCCACCGCGTGCTCCCGCCAACTGAGCCCGCCGACCTGGAGGGGGTCGGCCGCCAGTTCGTCCTTCTTCACTGCAGCAAGCGTACCCGAGAACGGAAGGCACACCGGGGGTGCCGATCTCTCTCGCGCTGTCTGCGTTGAGACGCCCTTGAGCAGGGTATTCTGGTGTAGGTTCGCCCGGAGAACGCCCCCCGGCTGCGACGTACAGCTGCATGGACGTGTGGCAACCCCGTTGCCGGTACAGGAGAACTCCGTTATCATATGTCAATATGGCACTCTCAGAGGTCATGACATCGAGCGCCCCCGTCGACCACGGGTTCCACGCGCTGCGCATCAAGGATGTGGTGCGTGAGACAGCCGAGGCCAACTCGTTCGTGCTCGACGTGCCGCCGGATATGCGTGAGGCGTTCGCCTACGAGTCGGGCCAGTTCTGCAACTTCAGGGTCTGGGTGGATGGCCAACCGTTCGTCAGGTGCTACTCCATGTCGTCCGCGCCCGGTGTAGACCCCGATCTTCGGGTGACGGTCAAGCGGGTACCCGACGGGGTGGTGTCGAACTGGATGAACGACCATCTTTCGCCGGGCGACGTCGTCGAGGTCAGCCGCCCCGCCGGCTTCTTCCGCCTCGTCGAGGGCCAGGGCGAGGGCGACATTGTGGCGTTCAGCGCGGGAAGCGGCATCACGCCTGTTCTGTCGCTGGTCAAGACGGCGGTGGCGACGACGTCGCAGCGGGTGCGCTTGCTCTACGCCAACCGGGATGAAGATGCCATCATCCTCCGATCCGAGATCGACGCCCTTGCCGCTCACCCACGGTTCACGGTCTCGCACCACCTGGACATACAAAAGGGATTCGTCGATCGGGACGCGATCGACGCCTTCATGGCCCCGGCGGGGGGCGCCGAGTTCTACGTGTGCGGTCCAGGCCCCTTCATGGACGTCGTGGAGCACACGTTGCTGGCGGGAGGTGTCGAGGAGGCGCGGATCCACATAGAGCGGTTCACCCCCGAGGAGTGGCTGCCGGAGCCGGAGCCGGCCGGTGTCACCGATGCGCCCACCCGCGTGACGATCCAGATAGGCGCTCGCACCGAGACGACCGACTATCACCCGGGCACGACGATCCTCCAGACAGCGCGCCAAATGGGCATGTCCCCACCGTTCTCCTGCGAGTCGGGGAGTTGCGCCACCTGCATGGCTAGACTGACCGAGGGCACGGCGTCCATGCATGTCAACAACGCCCTCACGCCCGAAGAGGTGGCTGAAGGGTGGGTGCTCACCTGCCAGGCCCTGCCGACCAGCCCGACGGTGCACGTTGTCTATGAGTGAGGGAACGACTCCCTGATGGAGATCGACGAGTTCCAGGCGTCAGTGGACGCCTGGCTCCAGCAGAACGAAGGGGTCCTGGCACCCGATCACCCGGACAGCGAGAGTCTGGACGACCAGATGGCACAGCTGGCCAAGGTCAAGCGTCTCGCGTACGAAGCCGGCTACATGCGCTGGGGTTGGCCCGAGCGGGTGGGCGGGCTCGGAGGCTCCCCGCTCCTGCGCGCCTATCTCGGTGAGGCTCTGACCACCCGTGGCCTCGTCGAGCCCGGCGTCTACTCCATGACCGAGGTCCTCGCGCCCACCATGATCAACTTCGCGTCACCGGAGCTCGCCGCCGACATGGTGCCCCGACTCTTGCGAGGCGACGAGACTTGGTGCCAGGGGTTCTCCGAGCCCGGCACCGGGAGCAACCTCGCTGCGCTGTCATGTCGCGCCACCCGGACCGACGATGGTTGGCTCGTCAACGGGCAAAAGGTGTGGACCAGCTTTGCCCAGTACGCCGATCGCTGCGTGCTCCTCACCCGCACCGGCTCGCCGGACTCCGCCCACAAGGGCATTACCGCCCTCTTCGTCGACATGGACAGCCCTGGCATCGTCGTGCGCCCGATCGAGACGATGCACGGTGCGCCGGAGTTCTCCGAGGTCTTCTACGACGACGTCGCCGTGCCGTTCGACCGCACCCTCGGCGAGGAGGGCCAGGGCTGGTCGGTGGCGATGGACCTCCTCCCCTACGAGAGGAGCACGTCGTTCTGGCATCGCGCCGCCTACCTGCACCGCCGTTTCCAGGATCTCCTCCGCGACGCCCCAGCCGACACGCTCGACCCCGCCGACGTCGGTGACGTGACACTGCTCCTCTACGCACTGCGGGCCCGCTCGAGAGCCACGCAGCACCGGATGGCCGCCGGCGAACGCCTCGGGCCCGAGACCTCCATCGACAAGGTCCTGGTGGCCACCACCGAGCAGGCGATATTCGACCTCGTCTCCGACGGCATGGGCGCCGAGTTGGCGACCGCTGACGACGTTGCGAGCGATCGGTGGCGTCGTCAGTTCCTGTACTCGAGGGCCGCGACGATCTACGGCGGCACTGCGGAGATTCAGCGGAATATCATCGCCCGCCGGCTTCTCGACCTCGGAGCGGATCGCTAGGGTTGTGACCCCTCGACGAAAGGGAAGATACGGGTGAAATCCGCACCCGGCTCGGTCGCAGCGAACCGCTCCCACACCGAAGCAGTGACCCTGCCGATGGTCGCGGTCCCGCCCTCATCCTCGACGGCGTTCAGGTAGAGCCGCACATCCTTCATCATCAGCGAGTTGGTGAAGCCCGCTGCGTAGCGCTCGGTCAGTATCTGAACGGGGAATTTGTCACTCGTGGCGGCACTCTGCCCACTCGACCCGTTCAGCACCTCGAGCATCGTCGCCATGTCGAGCCCGAGCGAACGGCCGAATGCGATCGCCTCGCTGGTCGCCGCGAGCGCCGTGGCCGACAGGAAGTTGTTGGCCAGTTTCAGAGCCTGGCCCATGCCGGGACGATCGCCCACCCGGTATCGCCGGTCGCTCAGCCCGGCGAGCACCGGCTGCACGTGGGCACAGGCGTCCTCCGATCCGGCGAACATCACAGCGAGCGTGCGGGCTCGAGCTCCCGCGACGCCACCGGAGACGGGGGCGTCGACATAGGCGACGCCCCCGCGCGCCAGCAGTTCGTTGACGGCCGAGGCCGCGGCCGGCCCGATGGTCGAGGTGTCGACCACGTGTGTGGTGCGGCGATCCGCGGCGGCGAGAATCTGGCCCGCGACCTGCTCCGAGGCGGTGCCGTCGGGAAGGCTGAAGACGACGACGTCGGCGCGCTGTGCCACCCCGGCCACGTCGCTCACATAGGCGGCTCCCTCGGGTGATCGCTCGGGGCCGAGGGCATCGTGCGTCAGGGTGGGAAGCCCGCGCTGCACGAGGTTGGCCGCCAGGACGCTGCCCATATGACCGAGACCGACGACCCCAACGCTCTGCGCCGTCACGCTCCCTCCCATGAGCTCCTTCCATGATCAGTACGCCGACGCGCATGCCACACGTTCTTTCCGACGCCGAGGATGGCGAGAGGTGAACATACCTCGTTTTCGCGATGTCACAGTGCGGGACCGGCGCCAGGACGTCAGGACGTCAGGATCATCGACTCCACGAGGAGGCTCCGGATGGAAAGAGAACGACAGTCTCCTCCCGACGCAACATGACTCTCTCGGGGCTCAGCCGGCCGCATGTCTCCGGGTGAAACGCTATTGTCCTGGCTGTGACGGCGATACCAGAGGTCAACCCGGAGTCGAGGCTGCTCATTGACGGAAAGCTCGTCGATGCGACCGACGGCGAGACCTTCGCGAACGTGAACCCCGCGACCGAGGAGTTGCTCGGCCACGTCGCCGACGCATCGAGCGAGGACATGCAGCGTGCCATCTCCGCCGCTCGGCGCGCGTTCGACGAAACGGACTGGTCGACGGACCGCTCGTTCCGCCAGCGCTGCCTCGGGCAACTGCAAGAGGCCGTCGAGGCCGAGAAGGAAGAGCTGAGGGAACAGCTCATCTTGGAGGTCGGCTGCCCCCGTAGCCTCACCTACGGGCCACAGCTCGAGGGCCCGCTCGCCAGTGCCGTCCGCTACCCCCTGCAGCTGATGGACGAGTACGCCTGGGAGACCGAGCTGCCCGACGCCCCCGGGCTACAGGGGATCATGAACACGCGACGCATCGCCAAGGAACCGATCGGAGTGGTCGGGGCGATCGTGCCGTGGAACTATCCGTTCGAGGTCTCCTACAACAAACTCGGCCAGGCCCTGGCCACGGGGAACACGGTGGTGCTCAAGGCGGCGCCCGACACGCCCTGGAATGCCACGTTCATCGGCCGCCTCGCCGCCGAGCACACCGACATCCCCCCCGGCGTCTTGAACGTGATCACCTCGTCGGATCACCTGGTCGGCGAGCAACTCACGCTCTCCCCGGAGGTCGACCTCATCTCCTTCACGGGCTCGACGGCGGTCGGAAAACGGATCATGGAAAAGGGCGCGGCCACGCTCAAGCGCCTCTTCCTCGAACTCGGGGGCAAGTCGGCCACCATCGTGCTTGACGATGCGGACTTCCCTTCGGCCATGCTGATAGGCCTCGCCGTCTGCTCCCATGCCGGCCAGGGCTGCGCCGTGCCGACACGCATGCTCCTTCCCCGATCCCGCTACGACGAAGGCGTAGAACTGCTGCGGGCGAATCTGGCGGCGGCGCCCTATGGTGACCCTCAGAGCCCCGACGTGATGATGGGACCCCTGATCTCGGAAAAACAGCGCACCCGCGTCCTGGGCTACATCCAACGGGGAATCGACGAAGGCGCCACGCTGGCACTGGGCGGACATCGCCCGAAGGACATGACCAAGGGCTGGTACGTCGAGCCGACCCTGTTCACCGATGTCGACAACTCCATGACGATCGCCCGAGAAGAGATCTTCGGCCCCGTGCTCGTCGTCATCCCGTTCGACGACGACGATGATGCCGTGATGATCGCCAACGACAGCAACTACGGGCTGGGCGGGATGGTGTTCTCCGGGTCGCTCGACCGCTCGCTCGCGGTGGCCAGACGTGTCCGGGCCGGCTCGCTGAGCTTAAATGGCGGCGCGGCGTTCGGGCCCGACGTTCCCTTCGGCGGTTACAAGGACAGCGGCATCGGGCGGCAGAACGGCACGGCAGGGTTCGATCAGTACCTCGAGACCAAGTCACTCGCCTGGCCCGCCGGCTGATCGGACCAGCGGTGGACGACGAGCGAGGGGGGGATTGATGTTGCTGACGCCGGACTCCGACCAGGAGCTCTTTCGAGAGACGACCGCGAAGCTCCTGAACGAGCACGTCCCCGTTGGGGAGCTTCGTCGCCTGCGCGATGATCCCTTCGGTTTCGACACCGAGTACTGGCGATGGGGAGCGGACCTCGGGTGGACCTCGCTTCTCGTCAGCGACGCACACGGCGGCGGCTCCATCAGCGGTCAGGGCCTCGTCGATCTCTCTCTCGTAGCCTATGAGTTCGGTCGTCACGCCGCACCTGGGCCGTTGGCCGTGAGCAACGTGGTCGCCGCCACCCTCAGCGACCACGGCGACCCGAAGTACGAGCCGGTCCTCCATCAACTGATGTCGGGCGAGTCGATCGCCACGTGGTGCTTCGGCGAGCCGCCGCCCAATGACCAGCTGGCCTGCGTCAGCCTCGACGTTCGAGTCGACGGTGACGACGTGGTGCTGAATGGCGTCAAACGCCCGGTGGAGTCGGGGCAGCGCGCCGACTACCTGCTCGTCACCGGGCGCACCGGCGAAGGTCACACGCAGGTGCTCGTACCTGCAGGAACGGCCGGCGTGTCCGTCACAGCACTGCACACGGTTGATCTGACCCGTCGGTTCTCGATCGTGTCGTTCGACGACGTCCGGCTACCCGCCTCCGCCGTGATCGGTGAGGTCGGCGGTGCGATCGGGCAGGTGAAGTGGCAAGTCGACATTGCCGTGGCAATCCTCTGCGCGGAGTCGGTGGGAGCCATGCAGGCGGCGTTCGACATGACCGTCGAATGGGCCTTCGACCGTCATTCGTTCGGGCGCCCCCTGGCGTCGTATCAGGCGCTCAAGCACCGCTTTGCCGATATGAAGACGTGGCTCGAGGCGAGTCACGCGATCAGCGACGCCGCCACCATCGCCGCGGCAACCCGCTCCCCCGATGCCGAAGAGCTCCTGAGTGCCGCCAAAGCTTTCATCGGAGACTACGGCACCGAGCTGATGCAGGATTGCGTCCAGCTGCACGGTGGCATCGGGTTGACCTTCGAGCACGATCTCCATCTGTACTTTCGGCGCCAGACCGTGAACCGTGCGCTCTACGGCACACCGGCAGAGCATCGCCAGCGGCTGGCCGACGTCAGCGACCGAGACAAGGGGGCCGCATGAGCGACGAGGAAGATCTCGAGAGCTTTCGGCAGCGGGCTCGGACCTTCGTCCGCAGCGAGCTCCGACCCGTGGCACCCCACGGGTCGGGCGGCATTCTGCGGCCAGACCTGACCGACCAGGAGGAGCTCGCTGCAGTCGCCCGTGAACGAGAGGTGCAGCGGAAGCTGTTCGACGCGGGCTTGGCCGGCATCTGCTTCCCTCGGGACTACGGCGGCCAGGGGCTCGCACATGCGCATCAACGTGTGCTGAACGAAGAGCTGTCGGGCTACGAGTACCCGGCGCGCATCCAGGCCCCGACGTTCTCGCCCTGTGCCGCCGTCCTCCTCGACTTTGGAACTGAGGATCAGAAGCAGCGACACATCCCGGCGATTCTGAAGGGCGACGAGATCTGGATGCAGTTCCTTTCCGAACCGGGAGGCGGCTCGGATGTCGCCGGCGCGCTGACCAGTGCGGTTCGCGATGGTGACGAGTGGGTCCTGAACGGGTCGAAGATCTGGACGACCGGCGCCTGGTGGTCCGACTGGGCTCTCTGTCTGGCCCGGACCAACTGGGACGTCCCCAAGCACCGTGGCCTGACGGTGTTCATACTGCCCCTCCGCCGAGAGGGTATCGAGGTCCACCGCATCGAGATGCTGAACGGATCAAAGGAGTTCTGCCAGGAGTTCTTGACCGACGTACGAGTGCACGACACCGACCGGATCGGGCAGGTGGACGAGGGCTGGACGGTGGGAACACGCTGGATGTTCCACGAGCGCATGTTGACCAACTCACCCCTCGTGACGCTCCCCGCCGGGAACTCCGGCGGCGGCGGCGGAGCTTCCTCTGTGCATGGCATCGCCCGTGACTCGGGCCGGCTTCACGATCCCTACATCCGAGACCTCATCGGCGAGGAGCGAATGCTGAGGCTCGTCGGCAACGAGCTCCGGCGCAGGATCGGCGAAGGGACGTCGAGCGGTGCCATGCCGGACCAGTCGGCAGCGATCGGCCGGCTGTTCTCCGGGATCACCTCGGCGCGGATTACCACCATCGGGTTCGAGATCTCCGGTTCGGCCGGAGCGGCGTGGAGCGACGATGACGGGGAGTTGGCCCAGCGCGGCGGCGATCTCCTCATGCGGCAGGTGTCGTGCATCGGCGGCGGCACCACCGAGATGGCACGCAACGTCATCAGCGAGCGCGTGCTCGGAATGCCCCGGGAGCGGGCGCTGGATCGGGACGTCGCGTTCCGCGACGTCCCCCGCAGCGCATCGCCGCGGCCCTGAGCGACTCCTTCTGCCTCATCCTCCCGCAGGAATGCCGCAATGAGGATCACGTCGGGGATTCCAAAGTATCGTGTGTGACCGATGACGTTCCGACGGGCGCGGCGCGGCGCGGCGACTGCATGACGGTCCGTACCGCGGACGTCGACGGGGTTCTTGTGGCGACGATCGACGACGGAAAGGTGAACGCCCTCTCGACCGAGGTCATCGACGGTCTCAGGGCGGCGCTCGCCCTCGCCTCGGAGCGCGGTCAGCCCCTGGTCGTCACCGGAAGGGACGGCTACTACTCCGCCGGTTTCGACCTCGCCGTGATACACGGTGAGGACAAGGCCCTCGCCTCGGCCCTCCTGTCCAATGGGGGTCATCTGTACAGAGAAGTCGTCGAGGCACCGGTTCCTGTCGTGGCATCGTGCACCGGTCATGCCATTGCCGGTGGAGCACTGCTCCTGTTGTGCGCGGACTACCGGATCGGTCGGGCCGGGACGTATCGACTCGGCTTCAACGAGGTGACGTTCGGAATGGCGTTGCCCTCACTCGTCGTGGCCATCGCAACACACCGCCTGGAGAGCCGGTACCTGACGGCGGCGACGATGTTCGCACAGCTCGCCTCGCCCGAGGACGCCATGGCCATGGGGTATCTCGATGAGGTCGTGGACGATCCCCTCCCCCGCGCCTGCGAGTTCGCTGCATCGACCGCAGCACTGCCGGCGCGGGCCTTCGCCACGACCAAGCGCCGGGTCCGAGGCCCGTTGCAGCAGCAACTCGCGGCCTTCGACCTCTGACCGTCGGGCCCTACGCGCTGTCCCGCCGGCGGGCAAGGGAGTCCGCCCGAGCATGGAGCTGATCAGGCGCGGGGGTCGAGAGCTCGGTCGTCCTCGTCCGGAGCCAGTCGCCGAGCGCGGCACCTGCGTCGATGACGTGGGCCTCGGCGAGCGTGCGCGCCGCGACGCCGTCGCCCCTGTCCATGGCGTCGAGGAGGACCGCGTGGTCCGCCTGGCTGCGCCACAGCTGCTCGGGGAAGAGCTCGAAGTAGCTCGTCGGCACCACCCGGACCGCCTGGCGCACGTAGGTCAAGAGCCGCCGGGATCCCGAAGCCAGGTTGACGGCGCGGTGGAACCGCCAGTTGGCCGCCACGACGTCGTCGGCGCCGGCGACGTCGTCCGCCAGGGTGTGCAGGTTCTCCCGCTCCTCGGGGGTGATCCGCACCGTCGCCCACTCGGCCGCCTTGCCGGCGAGGGTGGCCAGGACGGCAAAGTTGTCGACCGCATCCTCGGGACTGATCCCGACAACGGTGATCCCGCTGCGGGGCGTGACGTTCACGAGGCCTTCGTAGGAGAGCTCGAGCAGCGCCTCGCGGACGGGAGTGCGGCTCGTGCCGAACTCACGCGTGATCTCGTCGAGGTCGAGTCGGGCACCGGGTCGCAGACGACCGGTGAGAATCCGGTCGCGTAGTTCGTTCGCGGCCCGGGCACGGACGGTCCCTCCGATCGGCTTGAAATCTGACATATCACATATTATATTGCAGACGGCGACCAGCGCCAGCAAAAGGAGCTTCGAGAGCAATGCAGAAACGGCAGATGTCGTTGGTGGGCTTCATGCAAGCAGGGAGCACGACCGTGTACGCCGGGTCCTGGCGCCACCCGGCCACCGAGCACGGATTCCTCAAGGCGAGCTACTACGCCAAGCTGGGGAGGACGCTCGAAGAGGGTTGTTTCGACATGATGTTCTTCGACGATCGTCTGGCGATGCCCGGAATCTACGGTGGATCCGTGGCCGATGCGGTGCGTCTGGGGGCCAGGCCGGTGAAGCTGGACCTGAGCATCGTGCTCGGTGTCCTGGCCGCGTCGACCGAGAGGATCGGCCTCGGCGCGACCTACTCGACCACCTACTACGCGCCGTTCCACGTCGCTCGTACCTTCGCCACGCTGGACCACCTGTCGGGCGGTCGGGCGGCATGGAACGTGGTCACATCGGTCAACGACAGCGAGGCCCAGAACTACGGGTTCAAGGAGCATCTCGACCACGACGCCCGGTACGACAGGGCCGACGAATTCCTCGAGGCGACGACGGGCCTGTGGGACACATGGGAGGACGATGCCCTGGTGCTCGATCGGGCCAGCGGCTACTTCGCCGACCCGGACAAGGTCCACGAGCTCGACTACGAGGGCAAGTGGTTCAGCGTGCGCGGCCCGCTCACCGTGCCCAGGTCGCCGCAGGGCAGACCCGTCCTGCTGCAGGCCGGTTCGTCGGGTCGGGGACGCGACTTCGCCGCTCGCTGGGCCGAGCTCATCTTCTCGGGTGACCCCGACCTCGACATCGCCCGCGCGCACTACAAGGACCAAAAGGAGATCGTCGCCACGTTCGGGCGCGATCCTGAATCGGTGAAGATGCTGCCCATGGTCTACACGGTCGTTGGCGAGTCCCAGTCACACGCCGAGGAGCGCGAGCAGCTCTTTCTCAACTCGCTCGTTGACCCGCAAGCCTCGTTGACGCTGCTGTCCGAGCTGATGAACTACGACTTCGCCGGGCTCGAACTCGACTCGCCCATCACCGACGAGCTCATCGAATCGGTGTCAGGGATGCGAGGCCTGGTGAAGAACCTTCGTGCACACATCGGTGGAGACACCGTCACCCTCGGCGACCTGGCCGGACATCGGGCCACGCTGCTGCAGGGCCCCCGTTTCGTCGGCACCGGCCCCCAGGTCGCCGACCAGATGGAGGAGTGGATGGAGGCCGAGGCGTGTGACGGCTTCGTCATCGCCGCCACGCACTCACCGGGCGCCTATGAGGACGTCGTCCGGCTCGTGGTGCCCGAGCTCCAGCGCCGGGGCGTGTTTCGAGACCACTACACCGGTACGACGCTGCGTGACACCCTCGGCCTTGCCCGCCCCGATGCGGCGCCCAGGGCCTGACGCGGCGATGCGACAACCTCGTGCCCGGCGATCGGAACTGGCGACGCCCGCAAGCAGCGAACGGATGTGCGAGAAAGCAGCGGGCTCGGGCGCCGATCTCGTCTTCCTGGACCTCGAAGATGCCTGCGCACCGGTCGTCAAGGAGGCGGCGCGGGGCATCGCGGTTCGTGCGCTGACGAGCTTCGACTGGGGTCGTACCGTCCGAGCGGTCCGCATCAACGGCCTCGAGACGCAGTGGTGCCACGGTGACATCATTGAGGTCGTCACAGGAGCACGCGAGTCGTTGGACGTTCTCATCGTGCCCAAAGCGCGCTCCGCCCGCGACGTGTGGTGGGTCGACGTGCTCCTCACGCAGCTCGAGACCGAGCTCGGCCTCTCGAAGCGCATCGGGCTCGAGGTGTTGATTGAGGAAGCGGAGGGCCTCTCGAACGCCGCCGAGATCGCCGGCGCCAGCGACCGGCTGGAAGCGATCATCTTCGGTGCGGGCGATCTCTCCGCCTCCCTGCGGGCCCGGGTCGACGGGAACTTCGACCCGATCAGTGAGTACCCGGGCGACTTCTGGCACTTTGCCCGCGTCCAGGTGTTGACTGCGGCGCGCGGCGCGGGCATCGACGCCATTGACGCGCCCTATCCGGCCTACAAGGACCGCGACGGATACCGGCGATCGGCCGTACACGCCAGTCTGCTCGGCTTCGATGGCAAGTGGGCGATCCATCCCGACCAGATCGCCATCGCCAACGAGGTCTTCGCCCCCACCAAGAGCGAGATCGAAGAGGCGCGGGAGTCCATGGAGGCGTACCGCAGGTCGGAAGCCGAGGGCGTGGGGGCGATCGGGAGGGAGGGGAAGCTCGTCGACGCGGCCCACATGCGGCTCGCCGCGAACGTGCTGTTCAAGGCCTCACTGGCCGAGGGGACGACGCCGGCATCGTGACCCGGTGGCCCGAGCGGCCTCCTCAAACTGACATGCTATTGCAACATTCGCCGCGGAAGCGTAGTGTTCACCCCGGCCGAGGACGGCCGGGGTAGACCTGAGTGTTACGGGGGTAAGCAATGATGGGAATAGCTCCGGCGCGTCGTACCTGGTTCGTTGCGCGGCTGCTGACGGTGATGGCCATGGCGGCCGGCCTGACCGTGGCGACGGGGGCCATCGGCCAACCGGCCGGCGCGTCCACCGGGTCGCCGGTGGTGTTCGGCGACATCTGCAGCTGCACCGGCGCGGAGGCGTCGGCCATCGCAGGTACGTCGAACGTGCTGCAGGCATGGGCATCGTGGACCAACGCCCATGGGGGCATCGCCGGCCACCAGGTCCAGCTCGTCATTAAAGACGACGCCCTCAACCCGGCCACCTCGCTTTCCGATGTGCAAGAACTCGTCACCCAGAACCACATCGTCGGACTGTTCGACAACAGCGACGAGGATCCCTCCTGGGCCACCTACATCGAACAGCAGAAGGTCCCGGTCTTCGGCAATCCCGAGAGCTACGCCGGACAGTCCAATCCCGACTTCTACCCCCAGGGCACCACCTTCAACTATGCGGTGACCTCCGAGGCAGTCGCACTGAAGCTGGACCACATCAAGAAGTTGGCCTCCATGTACTGCGTCGAGGTGGCGGTCTGTGCCCAGGCCGTACCGCAGTTGGCCGCCGCGTTGAAGAAGGAGGGCTACGGCACCCAGATCGTCTACAAGGCGGGTATCGCCTTCGCCTCCCCCAACTACGCGGCGCAGTGCCTCGCCGCCAAGCAGGCCGGCGCCCAGGCGATCACCGTCGGGGACGCCTCGGAGATCGTGACCAAGGTGGCCGAAGACTGCGCCCAGCAGGGCTACGACCCGATTGAGCTCGGTGCCGGCGGCACCGTGTCAAGCTCCTGGTTGACCGTTCCGGCCATGGACAAGAACATCGACGTCCAAGAGGACCTCCCCTGGTTCGTCCACGATGCGGCAACCAAGGACATGTTCGCCGCCTTCGACAAGTACCAGCCCTCCATCCCGAGCAGTGTGGACTTCGGTGAGACCTACATCACCGCCTGGGCCGGCGGCCAGGAGGCACTGGCGGCGGGTGAGGCCGGGCACCTGAGCGCGACGCCGACCGCCGCCGAGTTCACCACCGGTCTGGAGTCCCTGAAGGGCGACACCCTCGGGGGTCTGACTCCCCCGCTCACCTTCGCCAAGGGCAAGGACCATCAGATCGCCTGCTTCTACGAGATGGGCATCAAGGACGGGAAGTTCGTCACCTTCAACGGGGGCAAGTACATCTGCCCCTGAGGTCGCTCTCGAGCGATACCCGGAGAATCAGCGCGGGCAGTCCCGGTCTCGAAACCTCGGCAGGCCGCTCCACGGCGCCCTAGCATGCCGGCCATGGACTTTGCCGAACGCTATGGGCCGTGGGCTGTGGTCGCGGGAGCCTCGGAGGGGGTGGGGGCGTCCGTCGCCCGGCTTCTCGGTGCGCGGGGCGTGAACGTCGTGCTGGTGGCTCGCCGTCAGGGGGCCCTCGACGAGGTGGCAGCGACGGTTGCCGGGAAAGCCAGAACCGTGGTGCTCGACCTCAGCGAGGTCGGGGCCGCCGCCACACTCGCCCGGGCGGTGGACGACGTCGACGTGGGTCTGCTCGTCTACAACGCAGGGGCCGATCCGAACATGTCGCGCTTTCTCGACAAGCCCGTCGAGGTGTGGGAGGGAATGGTCGCCCGCAACTGCACCACGGTGGTGGGCGCCACGCATCATTTCGGAGGGTTGATGATGGAGCGGGGCAGGGGGGGCATCGTCCTGGTCACATCGGGCGCAGCCTGGGCGGGTGGGGCGAACATCGCGGTCTATGGGGCGACAAAGGCATTCGATCTGCTGCTCGCCGAGTCGCTCTGGGCCGAGCTGGGCCCGCAGGGTGTCGATGTGCTGGCCATGGTGTTGGGTCAGACCGACACACCAGCGTTCCGCCGCGTGCTCAACGGCCGAGAGGTCGACGGCATGGCCGATCCCGACGACGTCGCCCGCGACATGCTCGACAACCTCGCCCACGGGCCGACGTTCCCTCCCGACCCCTCCCCATTCGGCTCCCTCCCTCGCCGCCAGGCCGTCGAGATCATGACCCAGGGATCCGCCTTCCTCCTGGGCTGACGCCGTCGAATTTCGGGACGGGAAGGCCGGCCGCAGTCGCCCGGGATTAGGCTCCGGCCATGTACTTCGGCCTCCGCTTCGACTTCCGTAACCCCGAGTTCGCAGCCACGACCACCGCGGACCGTTATGCGGCGGCCCTCGACATGGCGGAGTGGGCCGACACGCTGGGCTGCACGACCATCGGGGTCTCGGAGCATCATGGGTCCTCGGACGGTTACCTCCCGAGCCCGATCCCGATGCTCGCCGCCATGGCTGCCCGCACCACGAACGCCCGCTTGATGCTGGCCGCCCTGATTGCCCCCTTCCACGACCCGTTGCGCCTCGCCGAGGACCTGATCGTGCTCGACAACCTCAGCAGGGGGCGGCTCGACATGGTCCTCGCCGGTGGCTATGTGCACGAGGAGTTTTCGATGTTCGGCGTACCCATGAACGAGCGGGGCAGGCGGGTGGCCGAGACCTTCGCCGTGTTGAAGGCGGCCTTTTCCGGCGAGCCGTTCGAGTACCGCGGCCGCACCGTGCACATTACGCCCGCACCGTTCCGGCCCGGGGGTCCGAGCATCTCGCTCGGCGGGAGCAGCAAGCCGGCGGCGGAGCGGGCCGCCCGCATCGCCGACGGATTCATCCCCACGACGGCGGACGTCTGGCAGTTCTACCGCGATGAGGTTCAAAAGCTCGGCCGGCCCGACCCCGGTCCGAGCCCGATCGGGGCCAACCAGACGGTGGCGCTGGCCGAAGATCCGGAGAAGGGGTGGGAGCAGATGGCGCCGTTCTTCCTTCACGAGACCAACGCCTACGGCGTCTGGCAAGCCCAGGACGACGTCGCCAGCCCCTATCACAGCGTGGCCGACACCGACGAGCTGCGCGCCACCGACCAGTACCGGGTGCTGACTCCCGAGCAGCTGGTGGAGGAGCAGAAGGCCGCACCGTTCCCGTTCGCCTTCTTCCACCCGCTCTGTGGTGGCATGCCGATCGATCTGGCCTGGTCGAGCCTGCGCCTCTTCGAAGAGCAGGTGCTGCCGGCTTTCGCGTAACCCCGCGCCCGAGGCACCATCGGTCCTCGGGTACATCAGACTCTTCCCAGAGCTTCGTGTCGAGCCCTGACCGCGGATCCGTTGCCACGGGTGAATGAGGTTTGCAGTGTTGCGAGTAGACCTCTCATCAGCGATAATGGGATTCTCACCGGCCCAGAGAAGGAGAGCGGATGCCCCGAGTCCCGGTCTTCGACGACGACAACCCCGACCCGACCTCCGCAACCGCCGCGGCATGAGCCCGGCTCCCGACGCCGCTCACGCCCTGCCCATGACACGGAACGATCCACCGGTCACCGGTCCACCCGACGAGACGACGACGAGCTGGCGGGCCCAGGCCGTGGCCCGATCGCTCGATCCCGCCCGTACGCCGCGCCGAGTTCCGGGTCCAACGGTTCCTCGACGCCGCCCTCGAGCTCACACGGGGCTCGAGGGGCAAGGAGTTCACGGTCCAGGACGTGGTCGAGCGCTCTGGCCAGTCGCTGCGCAGCTTCTACCAGCACTTTGCCGGCAAGCACGAGCTCTTGCTGGCGCTCTTCGAGGAGTCGATGCACTCGGCTGCCGGGAGTCTGCGCGACGTCGTTGCGACCGAGCAGGACCCTCTGGAACGGCTCCATCGCTTCACCGTCGAGTACTACCTGGTGTGCCGCCCGGTACGAGATGTGGCATCGGGGCAACGGGGCCCCGACCCCGTGCTCTCCGAGTTCGCTCAGCAGCTCTTGCTCGCCTACCCACACGAAGCGGCCAGGGCCTTCATGCCACTGGTCTCGCTGGTCGAGGAGCTCATCGACGCCACTGCGGAAGCCGGCGTGCTACGCCCGGGTCTCGATCGCCGCCGGCTCGGGGGAGTCCTGCTCCAAGTGGCCGCGTTCAACGCGTTCGCGTCGACGATCAGCAGTCAGCCCGTTCGCACCGATGGCGCCGACAGTGCAGAGGAGGTCTGGGAGCTCATCCTCCACGGCATGGGCATCTCTCCCTAGCGTGGCGAGTGGGCTCGCGGCACCCTTTCCCTCGTCACCCGGAGAGTCTCCTGGCGCAACCGTCGAGCTATCGTACCCGTCAAGAACCGAGAACAGAACCGAGAACATCAGCACACGGCCCGGCACAAGGCACAACGCAGCGGCGTCCGCCGAGGAGGAGCGACACAGATGGCACAACACCTACATCGCGGAGGGCTACGCCCGTGACGACGCCACCGGCCGTGAACGATGTCGAGGCGATCGACTTCTTCCGGGACGAAACCATGCTTGTTGATCCGTATCCCTACTTCGAGGCCCTCCGCGCCCAATGTCCCGTACGGCGCGAGCCTCATCACGACGTCGTGATGGTGACCGGGTACGACGAGGCGTTGGCCGTGTACAACGACGCTGACACATTCTCGTCCTGTACCTCGGTGACGGGGCCATTCCCCGGGTTACCGGTTCCGCTGGTGGGTGACGACGTGACCGAGCTCATTGAGCGGCACCGTGACGAGCTCCCCATGAGCGACCAGCTCCCGACGTTCGATCCGCCGAAGCACACCGACCACCGGGCCTTACTGATGCGGTTGATCACGCCGAAGCGTCTGCGCGGAAACGAAGAGTTCATGTGGCGTCTCGCCGATCGTCAACTGGACGTATTCCTGTCCCGCGGCAACTGCGAGTTCATCACCGAGTTCGCCAGCCCGTTCGCCATGCTCGTCATCGCAGACCTCCTCGGAGTACCCGAGGAGGATCACCCGCGATTCGAACAGGCACTCCTCAACACCGGAGGCCTGGGGAGCCTCGGCGAGGACACTCTGTCGCACTCGCCCCTCGAGTACCTCTATCACCAGTTCACGACGTACGTCGAGGACCGCCGCCTCCGCCCACGCGACGACGTGCTTACCGGTCTCGCCACCGCGCTGTTCCCCGACGGCTCGACGCCCGAGGTCATCGACGCCGTCCGCGTCGCCTCCAACCTGTTCGCGGCGGGCCAGGAGACCACCGTGCGCCTCCTGAGTTCCGCGGTGCAGTTGCTCGCCGAAGAGCCTGAACTTCAAGAGTTGCTCCGGAGGGAGCGCGATCGGATCCCGAATTTCGTCGAAGAGATGCTCCGCATGGAGAGCCCGGTCAAGGGCGACTTCCGCCTGTCGCGGGTTCCGACGACGCTCGGGGGCCAAGCACTTCCGGCCGGCACCACGGTCATGCTGCTGAACGCCGCGGCCAATCGTGATCCACGGCGATTCGACGATCCGGCGACCTTCGACGCCGAGCGCGCCAATGCACGTCAGCACCTGTCCTTCGGACGCGGCATCCACACGTGTCCCGGGGCGCCCCTCGCCCGCACCGAGGCTCGGGTCAGCCTCGAGCGCCTCCTCGATCGGACCACGGAGATCCGCATCTCCGAGGACCATCACGGGCCCGCCGGTGAGCGCCGCTACTCCTACGTGCCGACCTTCATCCTCCGGGGACTGACCAAGCTGTACATAGAGTTCACCCCGGCATAGTGGGACCCGCGAACGGCGGCCGGGCGCCTCGGCCGTAGCCGACGGGTCAAGGACGCCGGGGCACGAATCCCGAGGCGATGACCACGTTGCACTCCGACGCCGCCTGGCGCAAGGGCACAGCCGCCTGATACGACTCCGATGCGTACCACTCGCGTGCCTTCTCCACCGATTCGTACTCGACGATCACCGTACGGGTGCCATGCCACTCGCCCTCGACCACCTCGACGTGCTCGTCGACGACCAGCGGGGTTCCTCCGTATTCGGCCAGAGAGGCTCCCGACGCCTTGCTGTACTCCTCCATACCCGCCGGATCGTGAACGGCTTCCGTCAAGATCACATAACCTTTCGGCATCTGCCGCTCCTCGCTCGGTTTCTTGATCCACACTGCCCGCATGTGTTAAGCAGTCGATGAACACTAGTCGAGTAACCCGCAGCTGGGACAAGCTCGAGGAGGTCGGTGTGCGACGACACGGGGACCTGGAGGGGATCGGCGACGGCAGCAACGGTCCTCCGACGGGACGGCCCGTTTCGTCACCACCCTTCGCCGAACGTCAGATCTGGAGGAGCAGCAATGTCTCGTTGGCCCAAGCCGCCTGAGGGCAGTTGGACGAAGCATTACCCCGAGTTGGGCACCGAACCGGTGTCCTACGAGGATTCGATCTCGCCCGAGTTCTACGCGCTCGAGCGAGAGGCGATCTTCAAGCGGAGTTGGCTGAATGTGGGCCGGGTGGATCTGGTGCCCCGCAACGGCAGCTACTTCACCAAGGAGCTCGACGTGGCCAGCACCTCGGTGGTCGTCGTGCGTGGCAGCGACGGCAAGGTGCGGGCCTTTCACAACATCTGCCGCCATCGCGGCAACAAGCTGGTATGGAACGACTTCCCGCGGGAGGAGACCAAGGGCACCTGCCGGCAGTTCACCTGCAAGTACCACGGTTGGCGCTACGACCTGGAGGGCTCGCTGACCTACGTCCAACAAGAGGGCGAGTTCTTTGACCTCGACACGTCGCAGTACGGGCTGGTCCCCATCCACTGTGACGTCTGGGAGGGCTTCATCTTCATCAACCTGGCGAAGGAGCCCGAGCAGAGCCTCACGGAGTTCCTCGGCCCGATGATCACCGCCCTCGAGGGCTACCCCTTCGACCAGATGTCGGAGCGCTGGTACTACAAGACGGAGGTCAACGCCAACTGGAAGCTCTTCATGGACGCCTTTCAGGAGTTCTACCACGCACCGGTCCTTCACGCGAACCAGACGCCACCCAAGTTCGCCGCGCCCGCCCGGGAGAGCGGATTCGAAGCGCCCTACTACCGGATCGACGGTCCGCACCGTCTGGTCAGCACCTCGGGCATCCGCGTCTGGGAGATGGACAAAGACATGCGCAAGCCGATGGAGGACATCACCCGCAGCGGCCTGTTCGGCGCCTGGGAGACGCCCGATCTCGGGGTCGACAAGTTGCCGGCAGGTCTCAACCCGGCGGGATGCGATCCCTGGGGCCTGGACTCGTTCCAGCTCTTCCCGAACTTCGTGATCCTCTTCTGGGCCCAGGGCTGGTACCTCACCTACCACTACTGGCCGACGTCGGAGAGAAGCCACATCTTCGAAGGCACGCTGTACTTCGTACCGGCCAAGACGGCCGAGGAGCGGATCGCCCACGAGATGGCCGCGGTGTCGTTCAAGGAGTACGCCCTCCAGGACGCCAACACCCTCGAAGCCACCCAGACCATGCTGGAGTCGCGCGTGCTCGACAGATTCCCGCTGAACGACCAGGAGGTCCTCTGCCGCCACCTGCACAAGGTGACGGCCGACTGGGTCGAGGACTACCAGAAGAAGGCCGGGGTCGGCGCCGAATGAGCGCCATGTTGCCGGCGGAGTTCTCCGAGCTGGAGCCGTTCGCCGCCGAATGGAGCTTGCCGAGCGAGACCGAACGCTACGCCAGGCGTATCTCGAGCTCCATGGAGGACATGCGGGCGTTCTACAACGCGATCACACCGGTGGCGACGGCTGCCATCGCGTACTGCAACCAGTACCCGCTCGACGCGATGCCCGAGGACGTCCTCAATCTCATGCACCTCCTGTACTCCATGATCATGGTGTCCTTCCCGGTGGAGTGCTGGGGCCAGCCCCGCGTCCCCGACTCGGGCGCCGCAGCGCTGGAATGCCTTGTTGAGCCCGCTCCCTGAGCGAAGTGGGTGAACTCGAGCTGTCGTGCGGCCTCCCGCCGGGGCCCGACTTCGCCGACCTGACGGTGCTGGCCGAGGAGCTGGGCTACACGCGGGTGTGGATCTTCGACTCGGCGCCACTCTGGGAGGATGCCTTCGCTCACCTGGCACTGGCCGCGGTACGCACGAGGCGCATCGGTCTGGCCACCGCGGTACTCATCCCGACGCAACGCTCCCTGATGACGATGGCGTCGGGCATCGCCACGATCGCCCGGCTGTCCGACGCCCGCTTCCGGGCCTGCTTCGGTACCGGGTACACGGCACGCATGGCCATCGGTCAGCGACCCATGGCACTCGATTCGCTGATCGAGTACGTGGCGACCCTCCGCCGTCTGCTCGCCGGGGAGGTTGTCTACCTCGACGGGAAAGCTGCCCGCATGGAGCAGTGGACCGGCATGGCGGCGCCGCGCCCGATCAGCGTGCCGTTGTGGCTCAGTGTGCTCGGCCCGCGCGGCAACGAGCGTGCACCCGAGGTGGCGGACGGGACGATCGGCCCGCCGCACCCCACACTGCCGACCGCAACGATGGTGTCCGGCACGGTGCTCGAACCCGGAGAGAGTCCGAAGTCGAGCCGGGTGCGGGAGGCGATAGGGCCCTGGCGAGTCGTCGGTTGGCACACCGCCTATGCCGTAGGAGGCGCCGAGTCCGTCGACGCCAGGCCGGGCGGCTCGCAGTGGCGGGCCGCGCTCGAGGCACTGGCACCCGCAGCCGAACGTCACCTGCTCACCTTCCAGGGCCACGTCACCCATCTGACCGAGCGCGACGTTCCCCTCCTCGAGCACATTGACGTCGACACCATGGTCGCAGACCCGGCCGACATCGGCCGAGAGCTCGATCGGCTTTCGGAGGCCGGCTTCAGCGAGGCCATGTACACCCCCGCCGGGCCCGACATCGCACGCGAGCTGCGGGCGTTCGCCGCGGCCTACCGCTCGAGGTAGAACATCCATGCCGGCCCTGACGGGCACCCCCTCCGACGACGTGCCCGGAATCCTCGCCACCGGCCGAACGGACGTCACGACGATCTTCGTTTCGATGTCGGCCCGCAACCCGGAGGGTCGGGACGCGGAGTACATAGAGTGGCACGGCCTCGATCACGAGGCCGAGCAGCACCGGCTCCCCGCCCTCCGGGCGTCGCGGCGGTTGGTGTCGACTCCTGCGTGCCGCGCCGCCCGCGCCGCCAGCCGAGGGCAGTACGACGAGATCGATCATCTGATGACGTACTTCTTCGCGGATGTGGCCGGGCTCGAGGCGTTCGAAACTCTGAGTCTGGCGTTGACCAATGCCGGACGGAACGCGTACCGCCTCGGTCAACCCTTCCATGCGTCGATCCCCAAGATGCCCTTGCTGGAGCTGGCGGGGTATCACCTGGACGGGACCGCGGCGGCACCGCGGATCAAGGTGGGTGCCGACGTGCTCCCCTGGTGGCCGGCACGGGCGGTGTACGTGCTTCTCGAGCGGGGGGAGGCACTTCCGACGCAGCTCATCGCCGTCGACGGAGTAGCCGGAGCGTGGTGGGGTACGGGAATCCCGATCAACGCCCCTCACCCCAATTCCGACAACCCCGGACTGCGGATCACCTACCTCTTTCTCGACGGAGAACCCGCCGAGACAGCCGAGCGGCTCCGCCCGGTCCTGCAGCGTCGATGGGACAGCCTGCCCGTCACCCCGCTCCTCGCCGCGCCGTTCCACACCGTGGTGCGCCACGACTGGGGGCGTTACCTGCCCTGAGTGAGCTCCGTCGCCGCGCCCCTGTGCGATGGAGCCGACGAAACTATACCTTGACGTATAGTTCTTGGCGGCGGTGCGTCCACATCGCTTCGGCACACCCCCTTTCGCACGCCATGACGACTCCCCCGCATACACAGCCTCGGCGTACCCGACCCCTCGGCAGTGGCCGGCCGACGGCGCAGCAGGCCGCCCAGCTCGACCACGATGTGCGCGAATGCGCGCTCCGGCTGTTCCTCGAGCGCGGCTACGAGGGCACCACGATGGATGCGGTGGCTCAGGCTGCCGGTACGACGAAGGTGTCGCTCTATGCCCGGTTCGCCAGCAAGGAGACCCTCTTCAGCTCCGTCCTCGAATGGGCGATACAACGGGCGGATTGGCCGACGCCCGAGCCGGATCCTCCCGACCCGGACGATCTGCAGGTCGCGTTGACGGCGATCGCCAATTCGGCGCTGCGCCGGGCGCTCGATCCTGCCATGGTGAGCCTCAGCCGGATCGCCATCGCGCAGGCGTCGCGCTTTCCCGACATCGCCCGCCGGACACAGGCCGCGGCATTCTGGCCCCGCCAGCAGCTCGTGGTCGATCTGCTCATGCGGCACGCGGCACTGGGGGCCATCGTGGCGGAGGACCCGGACATACTCGCCGAGCACTTTCTCGCCATGGTGGGGAGCATGCCCGCCAGGCTGGCGTCCTTCGGCATACGTCGGAGCCCCGCTGCCCAGGAGTACCACACCGAGGTCGCCGTGCGGCTTTTCATCCGTAGCCTTCGCCCGGACTGAGCACGCCGGCCCGAACACGAGGAGGCGGCCAGGGTCCTGTTGCTCAGGTCGCCACCATTGCGTCGCCCAGGTAGTGGCTCAACACCTCTTTGCCGGCCGATTTGGCGGGTCCCGCCCATGCCAGCTCACCCCGTTGGAGGACCAGGCACTCATCGGCGAACGCCAACGCCCGGTGGACGTACTGCTCAATCATGATCACCGTCACTCCCGCCTCACGCGCGCTGGCCAGGCCGTCGAAGACGAGATCCACCATTTTGGGAGCCAGACCGAGCGACAGCTCGTCGGCGACCACCAACTTGGACGCGGAAGCCAGCGCCCGGGCGAGCGACAGCATCTGCTGCTCACCGCCCGAGAGAGAGCTGGCTACCTGGCGACGACGCGTAGCCAGAGCGGGGAAGATCGTGAGAGCCAGCTCCACCGCCTCCCGCCGCCCGTGGCGGCCGTGCACGTTCGCCGCGGCCATGCGGAGATTGTCGAGCACGGTGAGTCCGCGGAAGATGCCCCGGCCCTCGGGTAGGTGCACCAGGCCGGCCCGTCTGATCCGGTGGGCCGGCCAGTTGGCGATCTCCTCGCCGGCGAAGACGACGCTGCCTCCGTACGGGCGCACCAACCCCGACACGGCTCGAGCCAGGCTGCTCTTGCCGGCACCGTTGGCGCCCAGCACGGCGAGCACCTTGCCGGCACCCACTGTGAACGACACTCCGGTGAGGGCGATGGCGTCCTCGTAGCGCACAGAGAGATCCCTGACGACCAGAGACGGTGCACCGGACACCTGCTCCGAGGAGGCCGCGCTCTCCTCCGACGGCCGGGCCGGCGAGGCGTCGGTCAGGATCAGCTCGTCAGGCTGCTCCACACCCTCGGACGAGACCTCCTCACCGAGGTAGGCGGCCCGCACGTCGGGATTGGCACGCACCTCCTCGGGCGACCCGTTCGCGATCATGGCCCCGAAGTCCAGGACGTAGATCTTGCTGCACATGCGCATGACCAGCTCCACGTCGTGCTCGACGAGCAAGACGGAGATGCCACGCTCCTCGGACACGCGGCGAAGGGTGCTCTCGAAGAGTTCCGTCTCTGCCGAGTCCAGCCCGGAAGAGGGCTCGTCCAGGAGGAGTATCCGCGGCGAGGTCGCCAGCGCACGGCCCAACTCGATCAGTCGCGCAAAACCCAGCGGCAACCCGAGGGCCTGGCGATCCGCCACAGAGCTCAGTCCGAGCAGCTCGACCAACTCGTCGACCTGCGCTCTCTCCTCCGGATCGATAGGACGAAGACTTCCCATGGTCAAGAGGTCCGACCAGATGCGGCGTTTGGCGTGCCGCACCCGATACCCGATCAACACATGCTCACGCACGGTCAGGTCGGTGAACAGCTCCGGATGCTGGAAGGTGCGGGCCAACCCGCGGTCCGCCCGAATCTGCGGGCGGGTGCTCGTGAGATCCTCGCCGTCCAGCAGCACCGTTCCGGCCGTGGGGCGGAGCAGCCCCGACAGCACCCCGAAGAGGGTGCTCTTGCCGGCGCCGTTGGGGCCGACCAGCCCGACGATCGTCGCCGGTGACACGGCAAGGTCGACGTCGCGTAGAGCGACCAGGCCGCCGAAGTGCACGGTCACCCCGCGGCACTCCAGACGGCCGCTGTCGCGCGGCGAATCGCCGGTGCCCACGGCTCCGTTGACACTCACATCGGCCGGAGGCCCGGTCACGGTCATGGTGCCGCCTTGGCATCCACATCGGGCAGGCCCGATCCGACCGCCGAGCTGACAACCGGATCGGCGGCCCCTTCCGTTGCGACGGCGGGGGCAATGCTCGGGGTACCCGCGCCGGACAACTTCCTGTTTATGAACCCCCGGATCTGGGCTCCATTCTGGAGGACGGCGCCCTCCGGGTGCTGGGCGACGGCTATCGCACCCAGACCGAAGAAGATGGCGGGCACCTCGCCCCAGCGGGTCGGGAGGTACGTCGCCACCAGTCCCTGGGACAGCGGCAACAACAACCCGGCAATCGCCGCGGCCGAGATTGAGCGGACGCCCAAGGTCACCACCACGGCCAACCAGATCAAACCGGCGAACGTGTCGTAGGACAGGGGCTGGGCTATCCCCGCATAGAGGGCGAGAAAGCCGCCGCCCACTGCGGCGACGAAGGCGCCCAACGATCCGACGATGACCTTCACCTGGAGCACACTGAGCCCCAACGTGCGAGAGGCGGGCTCGCTGTCGCGCACGGCTCGCAACGCCAGACCGCTCGTCGAGCGACGCAGGTTGAGCAGGAGGATGCCGAAGACCAGGAACACGGCAAAGGTCAGATAGCAGAACGCCAAATTGCCCTGGGCGAACTGCGGCCGGTTGATCGTCACACCGAGCCCGCCCTCGGCGAAGCGGTTCATGGTGAAGACCAACCCCTCCACCAAGAGGCCGAAGGTCAATGTCACAAGGGCCACATACAGGTCACCGAGTCGAAGGGTGAGCAGACCGATGATGGCACCCAATGCCGCGGCGATGACGCCCCCCATGACGATCGCCAGCAGGACGGGCACGTGCCAATCCTGTACGAACTGGGCGGCGGACAGCGCGCCGATCCCGGCGAAGATGACCTGCGAGAGCCATAGCATGCCCCCCTCACCGGTGACGAGCGTGAAGGTCAGGAAGAGGACCGCGTAGCACATCCCCAGAGCGACCAACCCGAGCCAGTAGGCGGATCCATGGAAGATCAGAGGGACCGCCGCCACGATCGCAATCGGTATGAGGCCGAGCAACGCCCCGGGGCCCCTCTGGTTCCCCGTCGCCGTCATACCGACCTTCTGGTTGGCCGGTTTGACCGCCTGATCCAAGGGCCCGGCGAGACCGACATTCTCGTCGAGCGAGCCCTCCCGCAGGAGGTAGTAGATCAGGGCCACCACGATGAAGACGAACGGGATGCTCGGGATGATCGCGGCCGTGAAGGGGCTGTTGGGCGGCAGGTACTTCTGAATGACATCGGTCACCACGCCCATTGCCAGTGCTGCTGCGACCGCCCCGGTCAAGGAGTGCAGGCGCGCCACCACCACCGCCGCGAAGGCGGCCGCCATCAGTTGCGTCATACCGGCCGTCGTCAGCCCTTGCGACGGGGCCACCAGGATGCCGGCGAGACCGGCCAGCGTGGCGGTGAACGCCCACACCCCGACCGCCACCCGACCGGGGTTGGTTCCTGAAAGCGACGCCATGGCCTCCGAGTCGACCAAGGCCCGAATCCGCAGTCCCACATCCGTGAGCCGGAGAACGACGGTGCCGAGGACGACCACCAAGGCCAAGAACCCGTAGATGATGATCTGGTTGGTGGTGAGCGGCGTGCCCAGGAAATCGTACGGGGTGTCCGACAGCGCCGCCAGGCCGGGAGCGGAGGTGATGGACTGCGTGCCGAAGGTGATGTCCGCGATGGGGGGCAGTGCGACCGAGAGACCGATGGTGGCGACCAGCTTTACCAAGGTCGGCTTTCCCCGGATGTGCCGGAAGAGGAGCGCGTAGAGCACAACACCTAGCAGCGGCGCCACGACCAAGAGGGAAAAGGCTCCGGCCGTGTCGGTTCCCCAATTGTGTTGCGAGTTGAGCCAGTAGTAAAAGCGGGCCACGAAGTAGGCCATCGACCCGAAGGCGAAGTTCAGGACTCCTGCCGAAACGTACGTGACGACCAGGCTCGACGCCGCGATGGCATAAATGGCACCGAGCGCCAAACCGGCTAGTACGTACGGCAGCATCCGCTCACCCTCCGGCTCGGTCGCTCACATCAAACCACGGTCTCACGCTCAAAGCCCCCCTCTGCGAATCCGAGCACACTCTCAAAACATCCCGCGTAGACGGAGCGGCTGTACACTAGCAATTTCGACAAAAGAGTCAAGTCGAGCCTGCGTCGGTCGGCATCCCGGGCGGACCGCCCGGTGAGCGGCCGCCTCTTCTGGCGGGCTGTTCCGTCATTTGCGCCGCCCGGACGTGGGTGGGAGATTTGCATTCCTGGTGACGGAGCATGCAATTCCTCAGGCCGAGGACGCTGCGGCTCGAATCGCCGGGTAGATGGTGTGGAAGCGGAGCGTCGACTCCACCTCCGTGGTCCCGACGTCGGCCGTGCACCAACGGGGGACGCCGGGCCGGGACACTCCGCCTTCCCAAACCCAGCCAAGCGTTCTCTCTATGAGTGACGCGGACAGGAGGAGAGAGTGAAGGAGCAGCGTCGAGGTCGGAAGATTGCGCTGTCGACTGAGGAGCGTGACGAGTTCCTCCGCTCACAGCGGACGTGCCGTGTGGCAACGGTGAGCGCCGACGGCCGCCCGCACAACTCGGCCCTTTGGTTCGTCTGGGACGGCACCGCTCTCTGGCTCAACACCATTGTCAAGAGTCAACGCTGGGCCGACCTTCAGTTCGAGCCGCGGGTGGCCGTGATCGTGGACGATGGCGTGGAGTTCCTCGACCTACGTGGGGTGGAGCTTCTGGGGCGAGTCGAGCAGGTCGGCACGGTGCCGCGGGGCAGCGAGCCTGACCCGGCGGTAGAGGTACCCGAGCGCCTCTTCGGGGAGAAGTACGCCGGGGGAACGTTCGTGGCCGATGGTCGCCACGCCTGGGTCCGCCTCGTGCCCGACAAGATCGTCAGCTGGGATTTCACGAAAATCAACGTGGGCTGAGGAACCTCCCCGCAACCGTCAGCCATCCCGCGTGCGGCCGTCCGCGTGGTCGAACGCGGCGGCGCCCGCCCGCCACGTGCTCCCCAGGTCCGATCCCGGAGGGTAGCGATCGTCGAGCTCGAGGATCACCATGCCGTGTGCAAACGACCAGAGCGCCTGGGCCAAAGAGGAATCGGCAGTGACGACAAACCAGGGGTTGCCCGCCCACGCCTCCAACCCATCCGGCAGTCGCTCTCTGGGAAGGCGCCCACCCGTTGCCAGCCGATAAAGGTTCGGATGGGCGAGGCCGTACGTGCGGTAGGTGAAGAGCAGCTCCAGCAACGGGCCTCCGGGTCCCCCACTGCGCAATGCCTGATGTGTCACCTCGCCGATCTCGAACATCGCGTCCTCCACCAGGAGAAGCTCGAGGTCTGCCTTGCCGGAAAAGTGCTTGTAGAGAGACGGCGCTTGGATTCCCATTTCCTCCGCCAACCGGCGCATGGTGAGCGCGGCCGCACCCTCCCCTTCCAGCACGTGGCGAGCCACAGCCGCCGATTCGGCCACGCGCGTGGATCGTGTCATCGCGGCAAGGGGACGTTGCAACTCATTAGGGAGGAGATCCGCGTCGGGCACCCTCGGGCGCGCCGTCAGTGCTGTGACGTCGACAGAAGGAACACCGGGTGGTCGGGGGCGATCCGCTGCAGGTCCTCCTCGTGCGACTCGGCGGTAACGCCGTCGAAGAAGATGCCCACTTCCGTCTTCCATCGTCGAAGGTAGGCGCGCAGGATCGGTGACTTCTCGCCGTCCGGGATCTCGTGGGCAACGCGCTCGTCGCGACGACGGCCGAGAAGCAGAGCCACGCGACCGCCATCGGCGCGTACGTTCTTCACCCACTGCCCCTCGCCCCGGGGAGACACCAGATACTGGCGGCCATCCACCTCGAGCAGGTTCACCGGCGTGCGCCGCAGTGCGCCGCTCGCACGCCCCCGGACCTCGAGGGTCCGACTCCCCCACACGCTGATCCCGGCGCGCATCATGCCCATGACAACGGGGTTCATGAATTTCCTCACCATCAGGCCGGGCTTGGCGTAGTGCGCCACCTCTTCCTCTTCCATCGGTTCACTCCTCTCTGACGGGCCTCGGTCGTGGAAGGCTAACGTTGTTAGCTAGTATGGGCGTACAGTGTTAGTCTCGTCAACCCGTTGGCCACCCACGCCGATGCCGAGTTCGCACCCGGAAACTATCGTGCAGGTACCGAGGCAGCTTTGAACTACCGGAGCGCCCGATCACCGACAGGAGCGAGTGGGCATGGAGAGCGTTCGAGCCGAAGTGGATTTCGACCACAAATCGCTGTCGTGGTTGGCCGATCGCCATGCCCACAACGCCGAGCTGCGCCAGCGGTGCCCCGTGGTATGGAACGCGCGCTACGGCGGCTTCTGGTTCGTCACCGGCTACGACGAGGTGGCGGCAGTGGCGCGCGACAGCGAGACCTTCACGACCCGATTCGAGGACGACGGGCCGGACGGATTGACCTACGTCGGCATCGTGGGCGTTCCCCGGCCCGAGGGGCTACCTGCCATCGGCATCGGCGAGGCCGAAGGCGACCGCCATGCGGCGCTCCGGCGGGCCATCAACCCCTTCATGCTGCCACCCGCCGTTGCCAGAGACCTGCCGTTCGTGGAGCGGGCGGCCACGTGGTTCCTGGACCAAAAGATCGATGAGGGTCGAATGGACATGGTGCTGGACTTCACCAACCCCGTGCCCGGGCTGTGGACGATGAAGCTCCTCGGTCTGCCACCGACCAGATGGGAACATTACGCGGCGTATTTCCACGCGGTGGCCGCCTACGGCCAGGAGATGCCCGAGTATCAGGCGGCCGTCGCCCGGACACCGGAGATGATCGGCGAGCTCCTCGACATCATCGAAGAGCGGCGAAAAGACCCGGGAGACGACCTGCTGTCCCGTCTGGTGGGGCTGGAGGTGGAGGGCAAGCCGCTCGGGCCCGACGACATGATCGGGGTCCTGTGGAACCTGATCGGTGGCGGGTTGGACACGACGACGTCCCTGACCTCGCTCGCTCTCGTGCACCTCTTTGAGCACCCACAACTGCGCCAGCGGATCGTGGACGACCTGGACCTCCTGCGGCCAGCCTGCGAGGAGTACCTGCGATGGACCTCCATCAACGAGACCCTCACCCGCACCTGCACCAAAGACACCGAGCTCGCCGGTCAGCCGATCAAACGCGGCGACTTCGTCATGATGAGCTGGCTCGGCGCCAACTTCGACCCGGCCGTCTTCGACAACCCGGAGACGGTCGACCTCGATCGGAGCCCCAACGCTCATCTCGCCTTCGGTGTCGGCACCCACCGCTGTATCGGTCTGCATGTGGCTCGAATGCTGTTCCTCGTCATGATGCGAGAGATCCTCACCCGTATACCCGACTACGTGGTGGAGCTCGACAGTACACAGTTCTATCAGGGCAATCCGGCGCTCTACGGTGTGGTGAAGATGCCCGTGACCTTTACGGCGGGTGAGCCGATGGGCATCGAACGTCCGTTCTGAGGGTTCCGCTCCGTCAGTCAGTGCTCATGCACGATGACACCCCGGATGTTGCGCCCCTGGAGTAGGTCGTCGACAGCGACGTTGATGTCGTCGATCCCGTAGCGGGCGGTGACCAGCTCGTCGAGCTTCAGGTGTCCGGCGCGGTAGAGATCCACTCCCCGCAGGACGTCGATGGCTGGGCTGCACATGCCATAGATGCATCCCTGAATGCGCTTCTGAGAACCGGCGAGCGCCAGCAGGCTGACGGGGATGCCCGGAGGGTCCTTGATACTGGCCATCCCCGTGACCACGACCGTGCCACCCTTGCCGATGGCCTCAAACGCCTGGGCGACATGCTGGCCGGTCGTTACGTCCACGGTGACGATCACGCTGTCGGCGCCCTGGCCGTTGGTGATCGACCGGGCGTAGTCCGCGGCCTCGTCGATATGGGGGAACGTCACGGTCGCGCCCAGCTTGGCGGCCATGTCCAGCTTGAACTGCACGGGATCGACGGCGATCACGGCTGCTGCGCCCCCCAGTGCCGCTCCCTGTACCGCGTTGATGCCGACCCCGCCGACTCCCATCACGATCACGGTGTCGCCGGGCCGAACGCCGGCCGCGTTGATCGCCGAGCCGAATCCGGTGCCGACGGCGCAGCCCAAGAGGCAGATCGACTCGAGAGGGACGTCATCGGGAACCTTGACGACCGAGCGTTCGTGGACGGTGCTCCAGGCCGAGAACGTGGAGACGAGCAAGAACTGGCAGATGTCCTGCCCCTCGTAGTGCATGCGATACGTTCCATCGAGCTGCGGGCCGCGCAGGACGTAGGCACCGAGGTCGCAGAGATTCTGGCGACCTGTGGCGCAGTACCGGCATCGCCCGCAGCTGGGAACGAAGGAAGCGACCACGTGATCGCCAGGTCGTAAGCCGGTCACGTCCCTACCGACCTCCTCAATGATCCCGGCACCCTCATGACCTCCGCACATCGGCACGTGCGACGGTTGGTCACCCAGGTTGTAGTGGACGTCGCTGTGGCACAGTCCGGAAGCCGTCATTCGGACCAGCACCTCGTGGTCCTTGGGAGGGTCTACGTCGACGTCGCACACCTCCCATCGACCAGGTGATTCGAACAGCAGTGCCGCTCGTGACTTCATGTCTCCTCCCGTTGTCGGAAAGGGTCATCGTAGGCCAGGCCCCACGCTCCGTGCGGCGTCGATCCACCCTTGGGTTCCGGGGCGGCGAGGTCACCTCCGGGCTAGATTCGAGCGGCGATGCCGATACCCGACGTATCCGATCGATCTCTGGGGGAACTGGTCTCGTTGCAGGGCAGGACGGCGGTCGTCACCGGTGGCGCGCGGGGCCTCGGCCGTGCCATCGCGCGCCGATTGGCTGAAGCAGGTGCGTCACTGGTGATCGGTGACCTCATTGAGGCGGGTGCACGGAGTGTGGCCGACGACCTCGCCGCCACCTTCGGCGTCACGGCGCTGGCCATGCCACTCGATGTCGCCGATTCTGCGTCGATCGCCGCGCTGGCCGACACCGCCGTCAACCAGCTGGGCGGAATCGACATCTGGGTGAACAACGCCGGTATCTACCCGTCGACCCCCACACTCGAGATGTCCGATGACGAGTGGAACCGTGTGGTCCGCATCAATCTCAACGGCACCTTCTTCGGTTGCCGGGAGGCGGCGCGACGCATGGTGCAGGGCACCCGAGGGGGCGTCATCGTCAACCTCTCATCGGTGGCCGGCATCCGCGGCAGGGGGCCCCGCATCAGCCACTACGTCGCCTCGAAGCACGGAATCATCGGCCTCACGCAGCAGCTCGCACTGGAGTTCGCCGAAGATGGGATCCGGGTGCTCGCCATCGCGCCGAGCGTGATGATCACCCCCGGCATAGAGGCCTCGCCGCGAGGGGGCCAGGTGGATCTCGAACGGGCCCACGCCAGCCTGCTGGGGCGCGCCGGCCGCCCCGACGATGTGGCTCGAGTGGTCCTCTTCTGCGCCAGCGACCTCTCCCTGTTCATGACCGGTAGCACCCTCCTCGTCGATGCGGGTGAGATGGCTCGCTGACCGCCTGTGATGCTGGACGGGCCCGGGCAAACCTCCGCTGGATCGTCGCCTCAGGCGTCGGTGGCGGTGCTTGTTCCGGCGTCATCGTGCGGAGGTTGTGGTTCGAACTCGGTCTCCGGCACACTCACATCGGTTCGTGAGCGAGGACCTGGCGCGGCGCGCAACCTCCGTAGTCCAACCGTCGGGAAGAGCAGCACCGACAGCATGCCGGCGCCCACCAGGGCGGCAGCGTTCTCCGGGAGGATACGGCCCTCGGAGGTGCCGATGGCGGTGATGACCACTATGAGCGGCAGGCCCGTGGCCGAGAAGAGGGCCAGGGGCACACGCTCGACGTCCCGCAGCTCCCGGCGATACAGGAGAAGGGCGGGAGCACCCCGGACCACCAACATGAGGGCGAGGAAGAGCGGGAGGCGCAGGAGGGCACTGGGTCGCGAGATGAAGACGTGCACGTCGAAGTGAATACCACTCACGATGAAGAAGATGGGGATGAAAAATCCGAACCCTATGGCGGACAATTTGCTCTCGATCGCCTTGCTGTCCGGCCCGACGGTCAACAGCCGGACCACGATGCCGGCGGCGAAGGCTCCTAGTAGCACGTCCAGCCCGAGTTCGAATGCCAGGTAGACGAGGACGAACACCAAGAGGACCGCCACACGAACCGGCAACTGCGCGCTGGAGTCGAGATGCCGCCGGAGCAGAGCGACGACCCTCGGGGGATGGGCGCGTGTGGCAAGCAGTGCCGTGGCCACGGCGATCACCACAAAGGAGACCAGCAGAACGCTGCTTGCGACGGGATCCTTGTGCGTGAGGAGAATCGCAACGACCACGATGGGTCCGAACTCACCGACTGAACCGATACCGAGAATGTAGGGACCGAACGACGTCGTGAGCACCCCCGCGTCGCTGAGGACGGGGAGCAGAGTCCCGAGTGCCGTCGTCGTGAGGGACAAGCCGATGATGAGGGTATCGAGAGCCAGCCCGGTCGACACCAGGGCGAAGGCCAGACCGAGTGCCAAGGCGAGGGACATGAGCCAGCCCAGCGCCGCCAGTCGAAGGGGTGGCCCCTTTATCCGGTTCAGGTCGAGCTCGAATCCGGCCAGGAACATGAGGAAGGTCAACCCCATGTCCGAAAGTGCGCTCACCACATCGTTGGGGTGCGCCAGCTTGAGCACGTAGGGCCCGATGAGGATGCCCAGTCCGAGCTCGATCACCACCGAGGGGACCCGAAGACCCCTGGTCTGTTCGGAGATGATCGGCGCCAGCACCGCAGCGGCGGCGATGAGGAGGAGAGTTGGGATCGCCGCCTCGGTCATGGCGATCCCCCACCGGACGCATCCCGCCGTCTCCATGACCCGACATCGAAGTCCCGCCGACGATACGACATCTTGGACATGCTACGGGCCGGCGTGATGTGAGCCAACGGCCACGAGAGTGCCCGCGGCGGCCACGCGACTCCGTTGTCGATTCGTCTCCGGAGCGTTCAACGCCGCCGTCGCGGAGTCCGTCACGCCGGGGCGTGCCGGGCCACGATGGCGACGGCGTCCGTTCCCGCGGGAAGAGTGCCGAACACATCTGCAGGATCGCCGAGACGGGCGGCACAGAACGCATCGGCGACGGCATCGGGTGCGAACCGGACAAGTAGTGAGGCCTGGAAGACCCGCGCCATCCGTCCGACGACCGAACGTGCCCGCCATTCAAGCGTTTGTGGTTCCGAGAGGTCACCATGGAGCTCGTCGATCGCCCGGGCCAGTACGGAATTGCCGGTGCCTGCCAGTGCGACCTCAGACCAATAGGCCGCGATGGCGTCGGGCTCCCGTGTCATGGCCCGGAGCACGTCGAGGCAGATCACGTTCCCCGAGCCCTCCCAGACGCCGTTGACCGGGCTCTGACGAAAGAGGCGGGGAATCCCCGACTCCTCGACATACCCGTTACCCCCGAGGCACTCGAGCACCTCGGCGGCGTGTTGGGGCGCCCGCTTGCACGTCCAGTACTTGACGATCGGCGTGAGGAGCCGTCGGAGCAGGCTCTCCGACAGGTCGGTGGCCGGAGCGTCATAGGCGCGAGCGAGCCGAAGCGCCGACGCCGTGGCAGCCTCTGACTCGATCGCGAGATCGGCCAGCACATTCGTCATCAGGGGCTGTCCCGCCAGCACCCTCCCGAAGGCCCTCCTGTGCATGGCGTGCCAAATGGCCTGGCTCACCCCCTGGCGCATCAGTGCCGCCGAACCGAGGACGCAGTCGAGCCGGGTGTGGTTCACCATCTCAATGATGGTGCGGATGCCCCGGTCCTCCTCGCCGATCAGCTGGGCCCACGCGCCGAGCAGCTCGATCTCGCTGGAGGCATTGGATCGATCACCCAGTTTGTCCTTGAGGCGTTGGATGCGTATCGGATTGCGGGAGCCGTCAGGGCGCCACCGTGGGGTGAGAAAGCAGCTGATCCCGTTGGTCGTCTGGGCCAGCACCAAGAACCCGTCGGACATGGGGGCCGAACAGAACCATTTGTGCCCGGTCAAGATGTAGCTCCGCTCTGTGCCATCGCCCGACGGCTGCGCCCGAGTGGTGTTGGCCCGGACGTCCGAACCGCCCTGCTTCTCCGTGAGCGCCATGCCGCAGGTCACCCCGGCCTTCTCCGAGATGGGCCGGTTCGCCGGATCGTAGGTCGTCGAGCGGATCAACGGCTCCCAGACGGCGGCCACCTCTGGTTCATGGCGAAGGGCGGGCACAACCGCGTAGGTCATGGAGATGGGACAGATGTGGCCCGCATCGACCTGGTACCAGACGATTACCTTGGCAGCGCGGGCCACGTGAGCCCCCATACGGGCATCGGACCACGGTCCCGCATGCAGGCCGTGGGCGATCGCCGTACGCATCAGGTCGTGGTACGCCGGATGGTAGTCGACGACGTCGATCCGGTGTCCGTAGCGGTCGTGGGTGCGCAACGTCGGACCGCACTCGTTGGCCACGCGTCCGAGTTCCTGATACCGAGCCGAACCGGCCAGCTCGCCCAGGGCCTGCAGCTCTGCTCTGGCCCACGGCGCTCCCTCGCGGTCGACCGCTTCGGTGAGTGCCCGGTCGGCACCAAAGACGTCATAGGCCTCAAGCGGGGATGCCTGATTGAGGACTTCGTGGGTATCGAAATACGCAGACATGAGAGCCTGCGGACAGCGTATGGTACTGGTCGAAACCGGTCAATCAACGAGAAAAAGGACCGGTCGAGGGTCCACGGAAGCGTCAGGCGCGCGCCGCCACCCCACCGTCGACCCGTAACAGTGCGCCCGTCGTGTAGCTCGACGCGTCGCTGGCCAGGTAAGCGACCGTGCCGACCATCTCTGTCGGATCAGCGACCCTTCCGAGCGGAATGCGGTTGCCGTCGACCATCCCTTCGGGCCAATGTTTCGAGGCATCAGTCCAGAAGGACCCGGCCAGCACGGCGTTGACTCGGACCTCCGGGGCGTAGGCCTGGGACAGGCCGACTGTGAGGACATTCAACCCGGCCTTGGCACATGCATACGGGAGGGCCACACCGGCTCCTCTCGCCGCACCACCGCCTCCTCCTCCGCCTCCTTGAGATCCGATGCTGCTGATGTTGATGATGGACCCCCCGCCGCCCGCGGCCATATGGTCGGCAGCCAAGCACGACAGACGGAACGGTCCCTTCAGGTTCACTGCGAACGTCTTGTCGTAGAGCTCCTCGGACAGATCCACCAGCGAGGTGTACATCGGCGACATCCCGGCGTTGTTCACGAACACGTCGATCCTCCCGAAGTGCTCCATCACACTGTCGATCAGCCCTCGACAGTCATCCCACTTCCCGACGTGGCAGGCCAACGGCAGCGCTCGCCGTCCCGTCGAACGTTCGATCTCGTCTGCGGCGACACGACAGTTCTCGAGTTTGCGGGACGCCACCACCACGTCGGCGCCGGCCTGCGCCAACCCCTCCGAGAGCGCCCGGCCCAGACCCCGAGCTCCCCCGGTGACCACCGCCACCTTGGCCGTCAGGTCGAAGAGCTTCCCAGGCGAGAGATCCGTCGCCTTCACGAGCGCCCGCCCGTGTCATCGCTGCGAAAAACTGGCATCCACGAACCACCTTCCTCGGCAGACCATCGCTCTCCAGAACCTGTGTGGCCGAGCTCAGTCAGCGCTTCGGACGAGCTCCACGGCCGTCTGTGCCGCCATCAGGATCGAATCGTTGTACTTCTCCAGCTTCGGATTGTCCGTCTCCCCTTTCAGAAAGCGGGCGTACCCACCTTCCAAGATGATCGCGCTCTTGAAGCTGGCCAGGATCTGATAGTAGACAAAGTTCCGAAGCGGCCGTCCACACTGCTCCTCATAGACGGCCAGCATCTCGTCTCTGAGCGGCATGCCCGTGTAGTCGACATACTCGGTGAGCAATTTGTCGTCGTCGGTGGCTGGCCAATGGCCCAGTAGCCAGGCCACATCGAGGAACGGGTCACCGATGGTGGCCATCTCCCAATCGACAATGGCCGCAAGCCGGGGGTGGTCGCCATGCCGGAACATGACGTTCAAGAACGCGAAGTCGCCGTGCATTATCCCGGGCGTCCACTCCGCCGGCCTGTGCGTTCGCAACCACGCTGCGGCTTGATCGAGTCCGGGTATGTCCCTGAATCGGAACTGGGCCCAATGCGCCAGCCAACGATCCACCTGTCGATCGTGGAATCCCTCTGGCTTGCCAAAACCCTCGAGTCCCCGCGCGCGCCAGTCCACGCATGCGACCTTGGCCAGGCCGCTGATCAGCTCGATCGCCAGTCCGCGTCGAGCCCTCTCGTCGGACCCGAACACTCCCGGCCAACGGTAGGAAGCGGCCGGTGACCAACCGTCGATACGCTCCATCAGATAGAACGTCGTGCCCAGCACGGACTCGTCGGTGCAGAACGCCACGGGTCGCGCGTGCGGCACATCGGTCCCCTCGAGCGCCGTAAGCACCCTGAACTCGCGGCCCATGGCCGCTTCACGTCCCGCAGGGATGACGCGCGGTGGACGGCGCAGCACCACATCGAGATCAGCCCGTTTCAGACCCGCGACGATGTTCTGGTTGCCGCCGCTGATCACCTCAATGGCAAGAGGTGAACCCTGCCCGGGAAGACCCTGGCGGTCCAACCAGGAGGCCAGCCGCTCGGGGTTCAGTTGCCGCTGGACCAGCTCATCTGTCGTCGCGTGAGTATCCAAGTCAATCCCTTGCTGGAGGAGGCTCCATGGCGGCCGTCTCTCACGTTAGACGCCGCACCTGATATGGACGACAACATGGTTGAAACGGGGCGGTTAGATTCGGCGTCGTGGCAGGTCGACATTCCTGGCTGGACGGCATGCGCGGTGAAGCATCGTGAGGGCCGGTGGGTTCTTCGCCTCGGCCCAGTCGTTCCCGGATCGTGAAGTCTTGATCGAACCGTCGGGCGCCCGTGTCGCAGCGGGAGAGCTCTTGGCCATGATGAACCGGACGGCCCACGGGCTGCGGACCCTCGGAGTACGCCCCGGAGAGACCATCGCCGTGGTGATGTCCAACCGCCGGGAAGTCATCGAGTGCTATGGCGCGGCGATCCAGTCAGGCCTTTACTTCGTGGCGGTGAACTGGCACCTCACTCCGGGCGAGCTGAGCTACATCCTCGCCGACTCGAACGCCAAGGCGGTCTTCACCGAACGCCGCTTCGCCGAGGTCGTCGGCCGTGCCGCAGGTGAGGCGAACATCGACCGTTCCGCGGTCTTGGTGGCCGACGGCTCCGATGGATTCCGGTCACTCTCGGAGTTCGTCCAAGGGCAGTCGAGGGAAGCTCCATCCGACCGATCGGCGGGCCAAATCATGTTCTATACGTCCGGGACGACCGGGCGACCCAAAGGTGTACGTAAGTCATTCCGCGCCGTCGCCTCAGGTGAACTGACCCTCACCAGCGGCATCGGTCCGATCGGCAGGGTCGCGCAGAGTGACGACTCTCGGGACACGCTGAACACCGATCTGGTCTGCCTGGCCTCGGGGCCCTTTTACCACGGCATGCCGATCGCCAGTGCCGTCAGCTCCCTGGACAGCGGCGGCTCGCTTGTGGTGATGGACAAGTGGACGCCTGAGGGCTTCCTTGACCTCGTTCAGCAGCACAGGGTGACGTACGCCAACGTCGTACCCACGATGTTCCATCGACTCCTAGCTCTGCCCGAAGAGGTACGCCGGAAGGCCGACGTGTCGTCACTGCGTCTCGTCAGCCACGCCGGTGCTCCCTGCCCGGTCGACGTGAAGCGGCGCATGATCGAGTGGTGGGGGCCGATCATCACCGAGAGCTATTCGTCGACGGAAGGAGCTGGGACGACGGCGACGTCCGAGGAGTGGCTCCGCAAGCCGGGAACGGTCGGCCGGCCCAACCCCGGTGTCGAAATAATGATCCTCGACGACGACGGCAACGAGCTCCCCTCTGGCGAGCAGGGACTCGTCTACATGACCCCTGCGCTCTGGGAGTTCGAGTACCACCACGACTCGGCCAAGACGCTGTCCGCCCGCCACGACAACATGTTCACGGTGGGCGACATCGGCTATCTCGACGAGGACGGCTACCTGTTCCTCTGCGACCGCAAGGCCGACACGATCATCTCCGGGGGTGTCAACATCTACCCGGCGGAGGTGGAGGCGATCCTGCTGCAACATCCAGCGGTAAGGGACGTCGCGGTGATTGGAGTTCCCAACGACGAATGGGGTGAGGAGGTTCGCGCCGTCGTCGAGCCGTACGATCTGGCCGGTACCACGTCCGACCTCGAGGCCGAGCTGATCGAGCTCTGTCGGTCGCACGTCGCCCGTTTCAAGTGCCCGAGAGGGGTGGATTTCGTCGAGTCCCTGGAGCGTGACCCCAATGGAAAACTTCGCAAGGGTGTCATCCGGGCCAGATACTGGCCTGACGCGGGCAAGCGAATCTGACCCTCAGGGGCCCAGCTGCATGTCGGCGCTCGCCGGCGATCCTCTTTCCCCGCAGGAGGAGCACCCGTGCACGGCGTCGACGGCGGCGCAGTGGCCGGGGGCTCGGGTCACGACACGAGGAGCTGATCCGAAAGCCGCGTGAGATCCGGAAGGCTCATCGCCGCCGGGCCGGTGAGGTAGCGCTCAATCGTCCCGTACTGGCTGTCGAGATACTCGAGGGCGGTGGCCATGGCCCAACGTGGTGCGGTCAGCACCCCGGCGGCAGCCTCCGGGGCCAGACCCAGCTTGATCAGGCGCTCGAAGGTCTGGTCCTGCTGTGCCCGTAACCGATAGCGCGCTGTGAGCTCGTAGTCGTCGAGTACGGCCTCGCGCTCGACGCCGAGCGCCTCGAGCAGCAGTGCGGCAACCAGCCCGGTGCGGTCTTTGCCGGCGTGGCAGTGGAACACCGCGGGAAGGCCGTCAGGCTCGGCCAGAGCGGAGAAAAGCTCCCCGATCCGGGCGGCGGCGTGCTCAATATGCCCGACGTAAATTCCACTCAGGACTCGTTCGCCGTCCTCGCCCGTCGTCCCGTCGAACGCGACCGGCGTGGTGTCGTCAGTCGGTCGCGTGAGGATCGGAAGGTGCCGAGAGGGCATCGGGTCAGGCCGCTCCGCGCGCTCGACTTCGCCCCTCAGGTCATAGACCGCCCCCAGGCCCAGCCGGTCGTAGAGGGCGAGGTCGGCTTCGTTCATCCCGTGCAGGCTGTCGGAACGGAACACCTGGCCCCACCGGACCCGTTGGCCCGACCGCGTACGGTATCCCCCCAGGTCCCGGAAGTTGGTCACGGTCTCGAAGGGGATCCGGCGCTCGGCCGCGACCACCGCCGGGCCACCCGCGTGGGGTCCCACTGATGCGAACTGACGCCCGCCGGGCCGTCGCGCCACCCGCAGCGACGTCTCGCCGGCCGGAACGGTGGCCTCATGTTGATGGTCCACACGGTCGGCCGAGGCTCCGATCGCCACGTCCACCGCGACCGGTTGGCCCTCGAGCTCCCACCGGACGATCAGGTTGTCGTCGCCGGTTTGATCGATTTCGACGTGTACGACTGCGGTATCCATACGACGAAGCTAGATCTACCGGGTTGCGGGGAGCTAGCCGGAAGGTGAACAGAACGAGAACTCTGTGACACAAAGGGACATCGGCCACCACGTTGTAGTGTCGTACGCCAGGGTCACGTCGGCTACATGGGGGTCTGCGCATGCGAGTCTTGGTGTTGGGCGCCGGGTTTGGCGGGTTGGAGCTGACGACAAGACTCTCCGAGGAGTTCGGCGGCGACGTCGAGGTCGTGCTGATCGACAAGGCCGATGGGTTCGTGTTCGGCTTCTCCAAGCTCGACGTGATGTTCGGGCGTGCCGTGCACGAGGTACGCCACCCTTACGCTGACATCCTGAAGCCCGGTGTGCGCTTTGTGCGAGCGACCGTCAGTTCCATCGATCCGACAACACGAAGCGTCGAGACGGACGTCGGGCACTTCGAAGCGGATGTGATGGTCGTCGCCTTGGGCGCCGACCTCGATCCCGGAGCCACACCGGGACTCGTCGAGGCGGGAAACGAGTTCTACACGGTGGAAGGAGCGTTCGCCCTACGCGACGTACTGGCGACCTTCGGCGGCGGACGGGTCATCGTCGGGGTCACGTCCACGCCGTTCAAGTGCCCGCCCGCCCCAAGCGAGACGGTCTTGTTGCTGCACGACTACCTTTCGGCTCGTGGTGTGCGGGATCGGTCGGAGATATCGCTTGTGATGCCACTGCCGGTGCCGATCCCACCGTCGCCAGCGGCGTCGGAGGCACTGCTCGAGGCGTTCGCCCAACGCGACATCCGCTGGTATCCCAATCGACTCATACGGGAGCTCGATCCGGTGGATAAGGTGGCCCGGTGCGCTGACGGCACCGAAATGCCCTACGACCTGTTTCTCGGCGTCCCGACACACCGCGTGCCTGCCGCAGTCCTCGAGTCGGGCATGACCGTCGAGGGATGGGTCCCCGTCAATCCCCTCACGCTCGAGACTTCGTACCCAGGGGTATTCGCCGTCGGAGACGTCACCAGCGTCGGCACGCCGAAGGCGGGCGTCTTCTCCGAGCGACAAGCCGCGGTGGCGGCGGATCGCATCGTCTCGGTACTCCGAGGGGGCGCCGGCACCTCGGAGTACGACGGCGCCGGCACTTGTTACCTCGAATTCGGCGATGACCAGGTCGCCCGGGTCGACGTCACGTTCGCGGCGGGGCACGCGCCCACCGGAACGTACAAGGGGCCGTCACAGGAGCTGGCGGCGGAGAAAGCCGAATTCGGCGCCAGCCGGATACGGCGGTGGTTCGATCGCGCCTGGACTACCCTGCCCGAGCCGCGTTGAGGGCACATCGGAGGTAGGTGCGAACGTTGTAGGATCAGGTCCCGTGGGGGACGGTATCGAACGTGCGGTGCGGCGGTTGGTGGACAAGGACGAGATCGTCGACCTTGTCCACCGCTACTCCTACTACGTCGACCAGAAGTTCTACGACGAGATCGCCGAGCTGTTCACGGAGGACTGCGTGGTGGACTACGGGCCAGGGGTTGGTCCGCCCGTGCAGGGCCGCACGGCGTTCCGCGCCATGTTCGGGGCCGGTCGCGGCTTCGTCGTCACCAGCCATCACAACGCCAATGTGCTGGTCAGCTTCGAGGGTGACGATCGGGCCTCCGTGCGCACCTCGTGCTATGCCTGGCACGAGACGTCACAAGGGGCGACCCCGCGCATCTGGGGCGCCTACTACGACGTCGTCGTGCGCAACCCCGAGGGGTGGCGTTTCGCAAGGCGTCAGCTGCGCGTGGCGGGCTCCGAGAATTGGGACGCCGAGTGGCACCCACTCGCTGACGCCCCCAAGATCGACTTCTGATCAACGGCGTCTGCGTCTGATCAACCGCGTCTGCGTCGCCCCGTTGTCACCCCAGTTGCAGGCGAGGGCTCCGGCCCTTCGCGCCGCTCCGCCGCCCCCGCGGGTCGAACCCTCGGTTCACCGCCGTCCACGGCTCGAGGCCCTGCCACGTCATCGTGGGTATCCTGGGTGTAGCTGTTCTAGGGAGGGAACGATGGAACTCGAGGACATGATCCTGATAAGCGTCGATGACCACGTGGTCGAGCCGCCGGACATGTGGGAAGGTCGGGTCCCGAAGAAGTTCGCCGACCAGGTACCGAAGATCGTCGTGCAGGACAACGGCACCGAGGCCTGGGAGTACCTCGGCAGGCGGTCGACGAACGCCGGTCTTAACGCCGTCGCCGGGCGACCACCCGAAGACTACGGGCTCGATGCCCAGGCGTTCGCCGACATGCGCCCGGGCTGTTACGAAGTCCACCAGCGCGTGAGGGACATGAGCGCCAACGGTGTGCTGGCCTCGCTCAACTTCCCATCGTGGGCCGGGTTCGCGGCAGGCCAGTTCCTGCGCACGCCGGACAAGGACCTGGCGATTGCCCTCCTTCGGGCCTACAACGACTGGCACGTCGAAGGCTGGTGCGGCGAGTATCCCGACCGGTTCATCCCACTGGGGCTGGTGCCGGTGTGGGACCCGCAGTTGATGGCCGGCGAGGTCCACCGATTGGCGGGGAAGGGTTGCCGCGCCGTGACATTCGCGGAGAATCCGGCGCCGCTCGGGCTGCCCAGTCTGCACTCCGATCATTGGGACCCGTTCTGGGCCGCCTGCGAGGAGGAGCAGACGGTTGTGTGCATGCACATCGGGTCGTCCTCGCAGATCGCGATGACCTCCGACGAGGCGCCCTTCGGCGTAAGTCACAGCTACGGGGCGACGCGGACGATGGGCGCCGCGCTCGACTTGGTGTTCTCGTCGGTCTTCAGTAAGTTTCCGACCTTCACCGTCGCTCTCAGCGAGGGTGGGATCGGGTGGATCCCGTACCTGATGGACAAGATGGACAACCACTACGCCCACCACAGGGCATGGACGGGCGAAGACTTCGGCGACAAGCTCCCGAGTCAGGTGTTCCGTGAGCGGATCGTCACCTGCTTCATTGAGGACCCGACGGGCATCAAACTGCGCCATGACATCGGCATCGACACGATCACCTGGGAGTGCGACTACCCACACTCCGACTCGACCTGGCCGACCTCGCCCGAAACGTTGTGGAAGGACATCGGGCACATCCCCGACGAGGATATCGACAAGATCACCCACCTGAACGCAATGAGGGTGTTCCACTTCGACCCCTCCCCGCAGCGATCGCGTGAGCAGTGCACGGTCCAGGCGCTGAGAGCCGAGGCCACCGACGTCTACACCGGTTACCACCACGCGCCAAAACGAGGATCGATGCCGGCAATGGCGGCGGCCCTGCGCGATCACGTCGCCAAAGTCTGAGTCCCACAGGACGGGGCTCAGGGGTGGCCTGGCACCTGTGGGGCTCGCCGAACTCGATCGGACGAGCGGAACCGACGCGGTGGCGCTATGAATAGACCATGACCACAGTAATAGTGCAAGGAGTGTTCTCGTTTGACCCGGACGATCGGGCGTCGTTCCTGGAGGCGAGCGTCGAGGGAATGCGATCCTCACGACAGGAAGAGGGCTGCCTCGAGTACGTCATCGCTGCTGATCCCCTCGATCCCGGACGTGTGGTGCTCTCCGAGAGGTGGGAGTCCACCGAGGACCTGCAACGGCACCTCCAGGGTCAGGCGGCCCAGCGGGACGATCAGGCTCCGCAAGCGGGCGCTCGGCCAACGCCTCTCGGCCTCGAAATAACGGTGTACGAAGTGGCATCGTCTCGTCCGCTGAGGTGAGACTCAGCTCCGCGGGGCGGAGGTGAGTATCCGAGAAGACGAGGAGAGGCTGTGATGACCACGACGGCCGTAGAGTTCGATCCGTTCTCCGAGGTGTTCTTCGACGATCCGTACGACGTCTACCGACGGCTCCGCGACGAGGCGCCCGTCTACTTCAACGAAGGGTATGGCTTCTATGCCCTGTCGCGCTTCGCCGACGTCATGGCCGGCCACAAGAACTGGGGGGGCCTGTCGAGCGCCCACGGCCTGGACCTGTGGATGATGTCAAAGGATCCTGAGATCATCCGGTCCTACCGCAGCATCATCACGATGGACCCGCCCGAGCACGAGCGGTTCCGTGCCCTGGTCAGTCGCGTCTTTACGCCACGCGCCATCAAGGCGGTCGAGCCAATGGTTCGTGAAGTGATCCGTCTGTACATCAGCGAGATCGAGGATCGTGACGAGTTCGACGCCGTCGAGGAGTTCGGCGCCCCATTCCCCGTGGAGGTCATCTCACGCATGCTCGGCGTACCGGCCGAGGACCGACAGCAGATCCGCCACTGGCTTGACCTCGGCCTGCATCGGGAACCCGGACGGATGGATCCCACGCCGGAAGGTGAGCAGGCGATGATGGATTCGGGCATGTACTTCTACAACCTGGTCATGGAGAAGCGGAGTCGGCGCGATGATGACATGCTCTCCCGCCTCACCCAGGTCACTGTCGACCGGGGTGACGGCACGCAGACCGGTCTCGATGACCAGGAGATCGCCGGGTTCGCCACCCTGCTCGGTGGTGCCGGCGCCGAGACGGTGACGAAACTGGTGGGCAACGCCTTCGTGCTCTTTGCCGAGCACCCCGACCAGTGGCGGAAGGTCTGCGACAACGCCGGGGGCATCCCGCGCGCCGTTGAGGAAGTGCTCCGCTTCTGGGCGCCGTCGCAGATCCAGGGCCGGTTCTCGGTGGAGGAGTTGGAGTTCGAAGGCGGCACGATCCCACCCGGATATCCCGTTCTGCTCCTCACCGGCGCAGCGACACGTGATCCGCGGGCCTACGACCACCCGGACGAGTTCGACATCGAGCGCGCTCCGAGCGTCGCCGCCATCGGCCTGGGCCACGGCGTGCACAGCTGTCTCGGCGCCGCGCTGGCCCGCATGGAAAGCCGCATCGCCCTCGAGGAGATGGCCCTGCGGTGGCCGCACTTCGACGTTGACGAGTCCGGGCTCCGGCGGGTGCACATGGCGAACGTAGCCGGCTACTCGCATGTCCCGGTCCGGGTCACCTGACGACCAAATGCCTTCGATACTGCCCGGTGTCGTCCGTCAGAACGGCTACGTCGTACGTGACCTCGATGCGGTCCCAGCCGCCCGGTGCTCTCGATTGCCTTCAGCAATACGGGGTCACTGCAGATCGAGTTGATCCAGCAGCTGAACGACGCGCCGAGCGCATACCGCGAGTTCCTTGCGGCCGGGTTCGAAGGGTTCCATCATCTCGCATGGTGGGCGGAGGACTTCGGCGGGGCGATGGCCCGGGCCCGAGCGGCTGGCTGGTCCGAGGTGCAAATGGGGGGAGGCAGTGTCAAGTTCGCCTATTTCGAGGCCGGGGGTGTGACGAGCACGAACCTCGAGCTGTCCGAGTTGAACGACGGCGCACGGGCCTTCAACGACTTCACGGCGGCGACGGCCGCCGACTGGGACGGCATCACCTGCCCCGTACGACCCATCGATATCGGGGTCGGCAACCCTGGGCCCTGAGGAAGCGCATCAGATCACGGATGCATTGCGCAGACACCGAGCTAGATCTGCCCTCCCGTCGGAGGGAATTCTCCGACGGGTCGTACGGACACAACATCGTGACGGTACAGACGCCTATCGATCCGCCATTCGCCAGCACGGCGCGACCAGATATCGGAGTATCGGCCGTACACAATGATGTCGTTCCCACCCGTACGTTCACACGCATGGATATAGCTCTCGCTGCTCGCTGTTTCCCCGTCCACAGTGATTAGGACGTTGGTCAGCTGGTGGGACACGCCGTCCATGTGCGTCATGCCTTCAAGACACCAATCCATGAAGGCGTGGCCCGTTCCGTCGAAGATGCCTTCGTAGTGCGCCAGGCCATCCGGGTGCCAGATTTTCGATCCCAATTCTGCGTCCATCCGATCTACCGCGTGGCAGTACCGGTACAGGACCTCGGTAATTTCCTGCTTGGCCAACAGCGTCTCCACGGAGTCTGGCAACGTGGGACCCCCCTCCTCTATGTGCACACTTCCCCATACTAAACAAACCGACTCTCCCGGGACGCTCGCACCACCAATCGTGTCAGGAGTCACCGAGACGTAATGCGTCCTCGGCGGTCGATTCGATCGTGCGCCTGTAGCGGAGGAGGACGAGACGATATGGTTGCCCGTCAGCGGGTGGCAGTGCATGGGCGGGTCGGGAGAGTGTGGCTTTCAGGGAGAACCGGCCCTATCGTGGCGGTTTGCGTCCTCTGTCCCCACTGACTGCAGGATGCTGAACTACTGAACCGAAAGGCGATGCACATGGCACTCATGGACGGAAAGGTCGTGATCGTTACGGGCGCAGGGCACGGAGTCGGGAGGGGACACGCACTCGACCTCGCACAGGCCGGAGCCCAGGTCGTCGTGAACGACCTGGGCGGAGGTCCCTCCGGAGGCGGAGCTGACTCGAGGGTCGCGGATGAAGTCGTGGCGATCATCAAGGAACGAGGAGGTGAAGCGCTCGCCAACTACGATGACGTCTCGGACTTCGAAGCGGCAAAGACCTTGGTCCGCCAGACACTCGATACCTTTGGGCGCCTTGATTCGCTGGTTCTCAACGCCGGCATTCTCAGGGACAAGATGATCTTCAATATGGACGAGGCGGACTGGGACGCCGTGATTAAGGTCCACCTCAAAGGTCACTTTGCCCCGGCACGGCACGCCTGCGAGTATTGGCGTCAGCTGAGCAAGGAAATCGGCGGTCCCGTCAACGCCTCGGTGATAACCACCGGTTCCAGCGTGGGCCTCTTGGGCAACGTGGGCCAGACGAACTACGCCGCGGCCAAGGGGGGGATTGCCATGTTCACAATCGCGCTCGCCCAGGACATGGAGCGCTACGGGGTTCGATCGAACATGGTGGCACCGAGTGGGAACACTCGCCTGATCTCGACAATGCCGGGGCGCGATGCCACGGTGCTCGAGCCGGAGCAGTACGAACAGTGGGACCCCATGAATCCTTGGAACGTCGCTCCCCTCGTCGTCTGGCTGGCGTCGGACCTTTCGTCGCACGTGACGGGCCAGATATTCATGACGTCGGGTGCAAAAATAGTCCACTTCAACCCGTGGAGTCCCAACGTCGCCGTGACCGTTCCGGGCGGTGACCGGAGGTGGACCGCCGAGGAGATCTCTACGGCTCTCAATACCTCCGTCTTCAACAGCCGCCACCCCGGACTACGGCAGAGCTTCGAGTCGATACAGAACATGTGAGCGGCCTGCCGGCAGATCCTCTTACTCCAATGGTGGTGTCGCGATCACCACAACGCTCATCCGACACCCTTGGTCGTGGGTTGCCCAGCCGTGATCGATGCCCTTGATCACCGCGCCGTCACCGGGACCGAGTTGGTGGGCCCCATCGTCCAAGATGAGGTCCACGCTGCCATGGAGAACCACGTCGAAGTCCAGGCTGTCGGTGTGATGCACCGGGGTCGTCACTCCCGGGGGGAACTCGGTGAACGACCACCGTGCGACACCGGGCGTCGAGGCGACGCCAAGAAGATCGCCGCGGCCTGGAGGACGGGCTGCCGGCGGGCATGACTCGCTCGAGGCGACAATCGCAACGGTAATGCCGCCCGATCCGAAGGGATTGGCGGCCGGGTTGGACTCGCCCACCACACACGAATGTCCCTCCTCGTCCACACCGGTGATCAGAACGCGCATGTTTCCTCACATTCGTCGAACGTCATGCCCGACCCTAATGGCCGTGAAGCTGATGCGCTGATCTCGTGGCAGGCATAGTGTCTGGCAGCATGGCCGTAGAGGCGCTGCGCACCGTTTCGTCCCAACCCTTTGCAGACGACTACGAGCACGTTGTGGCGGTAGCGACGGTGGCGTTACACCCCGACGATCCCGCGAATGCCACCATCGTCGACCTCGACCGTGCCAGGCGCGATCGCGATGGCCTCGTGCGGTTCGAGACGGACGTGGTCCTGCTGCGGGCGCCGCGACCGGGTGGGCTCATGCATGTCGTCGCCAACCGGGGGCTGGCCAGCGCGCTACCGAATAGTGCCGGCGTAGCCTTGGCAGCGCCGACCGGTCGCATCGCCACGGGCGATGGATGGCCGCTGCGCCGGGGGCTGTCGGTGTTGTGGGTCGGATGGCAGTGGGACGTCGAACGCCGTCCCGGCACGGTCGGGCTCGACGCGCCCCAGGCGCTGGACGACTCCGGAACGCCACTGCGCGGCCAGGCCCGACTCGGGTTCCAGCCTGCCGTCGACCAGCCCCGGCGGCGGCTGGCCGACGAGGTCCTGGCGATCATGGGCCAGTTCCAGGCACTCAGCGTCGCCGATCTCGACGACGTGACGGCCAAGCTCACGGAGCGCGACTGGTTCAACGGCCCACCCCGCACGATCCCCCGTCACCGGTGGCGCTTCCCGGATCACGAACACGTCGAATTAGACGGAGGCTTTGTCGCGCGACGCCACTACGAGCTCACCTACACGACCGACCGCTGCCCTGTCACCGGCACCGGCTTCGCCGCGACACGCGACGTCGTGTCCCACCTTCGTGGGACCTTCACGCACACCCTCGGCTTCGGGGTGTCGCAGAGCGGCAGGTGGCTGCGCCAGTTCGTGCGCGACACGGGCAACGCGGACGAGAACGGCGGGCCTGTCTTCGACGGCGTTCACTGCCACATCGCCGGTGGGCGAGTCGGTGAGTTCAACAACCGCTACGGGCAGCCATCGACGATGAACCCTCTCGGCTTTTGCCACCTCCCGCCGTTCTCTCCTGCCGATGGACTTCTGGACCGCGCTCGCGAGCGCGGGACCCTGCCGAAGATGGTGTTCACCAACACGGCGACGGAGTACTGGCGCGGCGATGCGTCGCTCGGACACCCCGACCCCGACGATGGCGACTGCCGCTGGTACCTCTACGCCGGGACTCACCACATCGGTCTCATGCCGGGCTACGCCGAAATGGTGCCCGTCCAACTCGAGGGCAACCTGATCGACACCACCTTTCTCACCCGCGCCCACACGGCCGCCCTTGAAGCCTGGGTACGGGAAGGCGTCGAGCCGCCGCCGTCGAACGTGCCCCGCGCCGATGACGGCACCGGCATCGGCCGCGAAGAGGCGCTCAGGAAACTGCACTCGGTTCCCTGGCTCCACGGGGTCGCATTGCCCGACGCAGAGGCGCTGTTGGGGATGCCGCCGATTGACCTCGGACCGGAGGCGCCACGGGGCATCGGCCGCTACCCGGCCGTGGTGCTCGGGCCGCCCAGGCCGTGCCTCGTTTCGGACCTCGATGACGACGGCAACGAAGTGGCCGGGGTGCGACTCCCGCACGTATCGGTCCCGCTCGACGTCTCGTTCGGCTGGAACCCAGAGCAGCCGAGGCAGGGAGTCCCCGTGGAGGCATGGAGCCTCCTCGGCGGGCGCGTCGCCCTGCCCGCGGAGCAGATACTGCGCCGCTACGGCGACGTTGACACCTTCCTCGCCGCTGTCGGGGCTGGTGCGGAGGCGTTGGTCGCGGCGGGGCATCTACTCCCCGAGGACGTGGACGCCGTGGTGGCGGACGCGGAGCGGCGGTGGGCGGCGGGCCTGGGCACGTCGTCCTAGCGCCCGACCCCCTGGCCAGCGGTTTCCTGCACGCCGTTTCCCGCTCGTGCAGAGCGACGTAGATCCCGTCTTGACGACGCAGCACTCCATCTACAACCGCCCAGCGTGGAGCCTGCATCTCGCGGCAGGTAGAGTGAGGGTGCGCCAAGGCTGGGAGGCCGTTGGCGTCGGATCGACGAGGAGGACCCCGGGTGACGATGTTGGCTGAAGGTTTGCGAGTGGTTGATGTCGACTCGCACATGACGGAGCGTCACGACCTGTTCACCGAGCGGGCGCCCAAAGGGTACGAGGACAAGGTGCCCCATGTCGAGGTGGTCGACGGTCGTGAGATGTGGGTCATCGTCGGCAAGACCTTCGGCAAAGCCGGATCCGGGGGCACCATCGACCACGACGGGAACAAGCACCCGTTCCGGGACTCCCAGGGCGGATGGTGGGGTATCGACGACGTGCACCCGGCGGCGTGGGACCCCAAGGAGCGCCTCCGCTTGATGGACAGCCTCGGCATCGACGCGCAGGTGCTCTACCCGAACTCCATCGGCATCGGTGGCCAGCACCTGCGCAAGTCGATCGACGACCCCAAGATCCTCCAGCTCTGCGTCCAGCTCTACAACGACGCCATGGCCGAGGTACAGGAAGAGTCCGGCAACCGGCTGCTGCCCATGCCGATCATGCCGGCGTGGGACATACCGGAATGCGTTCGTGAGGCCCAGCGCTGCGCCGCCATGGGCTACCGGGGTATCAACATGACAGCCGACCCGCAGGACTCGGGGTCGCCCGACCTCGGTCACACGGCATGGGACCCGCTCTGGGAGGTCTGCGCAGATCTCAATCTGCCCGTGCACTTCCACATCGGTGCGAGCGATTCGGCGATGGCGTATTTCGGCACCACGTACTGGCCGAGCCAGGACGACTACGTGAAGCCGGCCATCGGCGGCGCCTCGCTGTTCCAGAACAACTCACGAGTGCTGCTCAACAGCGCGTACTCGGGGATGTTCGACCGCCACCCGAACCTCAAGATGGTCTCCGTCGAGAGCGGAATCGGCTGGGTGCCGTTCATGCTCGAAGCCATGGACTACGAGCTCGAGGAGAACGCGCCGGAGTGGTTCCACAAGCTGCAGAAACTCCCCTCGGAGTACTTCCGGGACAACTGGTACGCCACCTTCTGGTTTGAAAAGGGACGCGGCGATCTCCAGCATCTCATCGACACGGTGGGCGAGGACAACATCATGTTCGAGACCGATTTCCCGCACCCGACCAGCCTGCACCCCGACCCGCTCGAGATGGTGCGCGAGAAGATCGCCTCGTTGCGCCCCGAGACGCAGCGGAAAGTGATGGGTAGTAATGCGGACAAGCTCTACCGGCTGTAGGCCCGCCAGGGGCCGTGAGGCCTCGAGCCGGACCAACGTCAACGTCGCACTCATGTCATGACAGGTGCTGATATCGCGATGGTTGTGGGGGCGATCGGCGTGGCCGCGCTGGTGGCACTCGCGGTGGTGAGCTGGCGTGTTGTTCGCCGGGTCCGTACGCTCCGCGCACGAATTCGCCGGGCCATCCCTGCGACCTTGGAGATCGTTCCAGGTCCCGTGGCCGCGGCAACGGCGTGGGCCCACCTTCGCAGGGGATGGTTCGGCGCCCGTGTCATTTCGAGTACGGGATCCACGCGCCAAGCGCTCGTGTTGCGCCGCGAACTCTGGCACCACGTCGACCGGGCGAGCGCGGCTGTATCCCATGCGCAGGCCGCTGACGCGCCGCTGGGCGAGCTGCCGCGCCTGGTTCGCCAACTGGGAGACCTGGCACGCCAGCTGGATCGTCAACTCGCCTTTCTCACCCCCAGCGTGGCGGGGAACAGTCTGGAAGGGGCGCGTGCAGAGACCGACCAGATCACTCGGTGTGCCGACGAGATTGCAGACGCAGCTCTGGAGGCACTGCGGTGCATCCCGAACTTCGATTCGGACCACGTGGCCACGGCGATCCAGCGAGAGGTCCAAGCTCTGCGAGCAGGTTTTGCTCGCCTCAACTCGACGTCGAGGTGACGCCGAGAGAAGCATGTCCGGATCCCACCCGGTAGGAATCTTCGTCGTCAGCGAACCAGCAGTCGCTCCTCAGGAGATTTCGGGCTGCATCCCGGGACGCTGCTCGAGCAGGTCGAGCTGGACTTCGTCACGCCGGATGGGGGTGCCGTTGACCAGCACATGGCGGACGCCGGTCGGTTCCTCGGCGGTCAATCGCTCGCCGTCTGCGGGGAAATCACGCACTCTCCTCGTGGGCCCGGGCGCGACGGTCGCGGGGTCGAACACACACAGATCCGCCCAGTAGCCCTCCCGGAGGTAGCCCCGCCGTGCGAACCCGAACATATCGGCCGGCTCACCGCTGAGTTTGCGTATGGCACGCTCGAGCGGCATGATTTCACGGTCGCGTACCCAGTTGCCGAGGAGGTCTGTGGCGATCGGCGCGTCGCACAGTTGGCCGACGTGAGCACCGGCGTCGGAGAGGCCGAGGGCCGACCGCTCGTGGGTGAGTAGTCGACTCACGCTCACTGGCTCGTCGTTGGCGATGTGGATGCGGAACCTCGTTGCGAGGTCGTCCCGGAGAGCAACCTCACAGATGACGTCAAGCGGACCACAACCGCGCTCTCGGGCGAGCTCATCGACCCGCCGACCTTCCAGCTCGGGGAACCGATCGGACTCGGAGATCTCGCACGTTTCCCAACGCGGTTTCATGGGAACCCCTTCCAGGTCGGCAGCGGCCCGCACCCGCCAGGCGGGGTCGCGGTAGGCCGCCAAGCGGGCCTCACGACTCTGCTCGATGAGTTCCCCGAAGACCTTGCTCACATTGAGACTGAAGGGGCTGGCCATCGTGAACTGCATGGCGAGTGGGCGGGGGGTTACCTGCGGCCAGACTTGGAGCCCGCGTGCCACCGCCTCGTCGTGTAGGTCGAGCTGCGGCTGGTGGCGTCCGTCAGCCAGAGCGAACAGTGGATAGGTGAACGGCCGGCCGACGCGGGGCTGCAGGTCGTACATGTCGGCATAGGTGCACTGCTCCCCCGCCGTGGCGAGTACGACGCCCTTACCCGTCTCACCGGCAGCGAAGAACAGTGCCTCTACCTCATCCTTCTGCGCGAAGCGGCTCGGGACCGGTTTCCCGTCCATGCCACGGTGGGTGTACGCGAAGCTGGTGGAGAGTCCCGCCGCCCCCGCATCGATTGCTTCCACCACGATGTGGCACATCCGGTCGATCTCGCCGGGCGTGGCGCTCCGCTCGTAGGCCGCGTCACCCATCACGTAGAGTCGTAGGGCGCTGTGACCGACATAGCAAGTGAAGTTGAGTACGGTGCCGCGGCGACGAACCAGTTGCATGTATTCGGGGTGGGTCTGGAAGTCCCAGACAATGCCCGCCGTCAGCGACGCCGCATCCATGTCCTCCACGTTCTCGAGCGTGCGCACGATCACGTCGTGGTGCTCCGGCCGGGTGGGGGCGATCGTGAACCCGCAGTTGCCGGCGACCACCGTGGTGACGCCGTGGTATGAGGAGGGCCGCAAGGCCGGATCCCAGAAGACCTGTGCGTCATAGTGGGTGTGGATATCGATAAAGCCCGGCGCAACGGCGCAACCCGAGGCGTCCAACTCCCGCTCAGCACGCAGGTTCGGCCCGATTTCCCGGATCACGCCGCCTACGATGGCAACGTCGGCGACGCGACCGGGCGAGCCGCTTCCGTCGTACACCGTCCCCCCGCGGATAACGAGTTCGCTCGTCACCTCAACCTCCCTCAACCCCCGTGGTGAGCAATTTGGGCGGGTTGACCGGTGGCCCGGCCGCGGTCCCACCGTCCACCGGCACCACAATTCCCGTAATCTGCGCCGATCGCTCGCTGGCCAAGAAGAGGACGGCGTTGGCGACGTCCTGCGGCTCGCCGTGGCGCTGTAGCGGCTGGGTGAGCCGGATCACCGAATCGATGTCGTAGTTCGTGATGCCCGTCGGGATGTGGCCGGGAGCGATGCAGTTCACGCGAATACCGTACTCCGCCAGATCGATCGCTATCGACCGGCTGAAGTGAATGACCGCCGCCTTGGAGGTGCGGTAGGTGGCGGGGAAGGCGCCGCCGGTAATGGCGCCGATGGACGACGTGTTGATGATCGAACCACCGCCGTTCTTCGCCATGTGCCGACCCGCACGCTGACTCCCGATCATGACCCCGAACAGGTTCACCGCCATCACACGGTCGAAGTCCGAGAAGTCGTCCTGCAAGAAACGATGGAAAGAGCTGGGTATGCCGGCGTTGTTGAACATGACGTGGAGCCCTCCGAAATGTCCGACGGCCGATTCGACCAGCTCCTGAATCTGATCGGGATCCGCGACGTCCGTCGGCTTGAAGAGAGCTGCGTCGCCAAGGGTCGAGGCCAGCTCCTCGCCCCGCTCGACATCCACGTCCCCGATGACCACCCGGGCACCCTCCTCCACGAACAGCGCGGCGGTGGCTCGCCCGATGCCACTGGCGCCCCCGGTGACGATCGCGACCTTCCCTGAGAGCTCCTGACCCACTTTCAAAGGCTCCTTTCGACCGCTGTTCGACTCGGTGGGATCGGTCGACCCTCCATCACGAACCCTCCGGGGCAGTATCTGCCCCCGTTGCGCTCGAACGGCCTGGACCCTACACTCCGCTAGATCGATCATCCAGCAGGAGCAGCACGTCTTGGAACGACCTCCGCAAGGAAGCCGGCGTGGGAGCGATGAGTGAGGCAATAGACACCTTCACGGTCAGCGTGGAGGACTCCGTTCTCGAGGATCTCCACGGGCGTCTGGCGCGCACCCGTTTCCCGGATCAGATCGAGGGCACCGGCTGGGAGTACGGGATTCCCATCGACTACCTGCGCCAGATGGTTGGTTACTGGCGCGACACGTACGAGTGGCGCCGGCAAGAGGCTCGACTGAACGAGTTCCCCCATTTCCGCACCACGATTGATGGACAGTCGATCCATTTCATCCATGCGCGATCAGTCCATGAGGACGCATTTCCACTGCTCATCACGCACGGCTGGCCAGGTTCGGTCCTCGAGTTCCTCGACGTGATCCCGCGCCTCACGAATCCGGAGGCGCATGGTGGCCGAGCCTCTGACGCCTTTCACGTCATCGCGCCCTCACTGCCCGGGTACGGGTTTTCCGATCCTCCTCGAACTCCTGGCTGGGATGTCCGGCGCATCGCGCAGGCCTTCGCCGTCCTCATGGGTCGTCTGGGCTACCCGCGCTACGGCGCGCAAGGCGGCGACTGGGGCGCCCAGGTGACGACCCGGATCGGCGTGCTGGACTCCGGGCACTGCGCTGCCATTCACCTCAACATGCCGCTCGGATCACCTCCGAAGAGCCCCGGTCCGCTCACCGAGGACGAGAGAGCGGATCTGGCCGCGATGGACCAGTTCCGCCGCGAGGAGTCCGGGTACGCTTCCGTGCAGGGAACCAAGCCCCAGACGTTGGGCGTTTCGCTCAACGACTCCCCCGCCGGCCTCCTCGCGTGGATCGTGGAGAAGTTTCGCACGTGGAGCGATTGCGACGGCCACCCGGAGAACTGCTTCAGTAAAGATCAGCTCATTACCAATGTGATGCTGTACTGGGTGACGCAGACCAGTTCGTCCTCGGCCCGGCTGTACTGGGAGACGACGCACAGCAATGTGCTCACGGAGGACCTGCCCTTCATCGGCGTACCCACCGGAGTGGCTCGTTACCCCAAGGAGGTCCTGCGCTGGCCTCGCTCCTGGGTCGAGCGCCAGTACAACGTCACCCATTGGACCGTCATGCCCCGCGGCGGCCATTTCGCCGCTATGGAGCAACCCGCCCTGTTCACCAGCGATCTGCGAGACTTCTTTCGAACCGTGCGCCAGGGGTAGTCCATCGGCCGATGATCCAATCTCGAGGCACACACGCAAAGGAGGAGCGGCATGTCGGATGAAGGGGAGATCACGGCACTCGTCAACTCCTACGCCCTCCTCCTCGACGCGGGTGACCTGGACGCCGTGGCCGAACTCTTCGAGCATTCCACGTGGCGTTCTGAGCCCCACGGCACAGTGGCCCACGGCATCGCCGAAATCCGGCCAATCTACGAGAAGTTGAGGGTCTACGACGACGGGACCCTGCGCACCAAGCATCTCCTCACCAACATGACCGTTCAACTGGAGCCGGACGGGACGACGGCATCGTCACACTGTTATTGGACGGTTCTGCAGAATTCGGTTCCTCACCAACGCATTGACGTGATCCTCTCCGGCCAGTACGTCGACAAGTTCGAGAAGGTGGGCGGGACGTGGCGCTTTGCCGATCGGCTGATCAGGGTCGACCTGGAGGGTGATCCGTCGGGTCACGTCGGCTGAGTCGGCGGCCGTGGCGTGCGGCAGTCCGGGCCTTAGTGGCAGACTCTGTGCGCGACCCATCGGAGGGCCGCCAATGGCTCGAGGGGCGTGGGCATGAAGACGCATGCGGCGGTGCTTTGGGGACGGCAACAAGACTGGGAGATCGAGGAGATCGACCTGGATCCTCCGCGAGAGCAGGAAGTCCTGGTCAAGTGGGCGGCTGCCGGTCTGTGCCACTCGGACCAGCACGTTCGTGAGAGCGACATGGGGAAGAGCAAGGTCGCCCCCGACCAGCCCGAGCCTCGGCTCTTTCCCATGGTCGGAGGGCACGAAGGCGGAGGCGTCGTCGTCGACGTCGGCCCAGGCGTGCGCAGCGTCGTTCCGGGTGACCACGTCGCGGCAAGCTTCGTTCCGGTCTGTGGCCGCTGCAAGATGTGCATCACCGGCCACTCCAATCTCTGCGACCTTGGTGCGGCAACCTTTGCTCTCGGTCAGATCACGGACGGCACCGTTCGATACCACCACAACGGCCAGGACCTCAACGTCATGGCCAAACTGGGCACTTTTGCCGAGCACAGCGTCGTCCACGAGGCGTCACTTGTGAAAGTGGATCCTGACCTCCCATTGGGTGTCGTGGCGCTGGTGTCCTGCGGAGTGACGACCGGATGGGGATCGGCGGTGTACCGTGCCGAGGTCAAGCCCGGCGAAACCGTGGTCGTGGTCGGCATCGGGGGCGTTGGCATCAACGCGGTTCAGGGCGCCCACATGGTCGGGGCGAGGAACGTTGTCGCCGTGGACCCCGTCGAGTTCAAACAGAAGGCCGCCCTCGATTTCGGCGCCACACATACGGCAAAATCGATAGAGGAAGCTCTCCCCCTGGTCACCGAGCTGACACGCGGCCAGATGGCCGACGCGGTGATCCTCGTCCCGAGCGTGATGTACGGGGACCTCATGGCCGGAGCCCTGTCGCTCACCGGCAAGGGCGGGACCTGTGTCGTCACCGCCGTGGCTCCCCAATGGCAGACGGAGTGCAGCATCAACCTCTTCGAGCTGGCGATGTGGCAAAAGGAGGTGCGCGGGGTTATCTTCGGGGCGGGCAACCCGCGCGTCGACATCCCAAACCTGTTGGCCCTCTACAAGGCCGGGCAGCTCAAGTTGGACGAGTTGATCACCAGGACGTATCGACTGGACCAGATCAACCAGGGTTACCAGGACATGCTCGACGGGGTGAACATCCGGGGCATCATCACCTTCGACTGATCGCCCAGACGCGGGACGGCGAGATGCAGATGGTTTCTGACCCGCACAACGAGCAGGGGAATCGGGCGAGTCGCCCCACGGCCGAAGAGCTGTTCGGTCCCTCGGGGACACCTCGCGTCGTGGTGGTCGGTGCTGGTTTCGGTGGGATCGGGGCTGGGGTCAAGTTGAAGAGAGCGGGTATCGACTCCTTCACCATTTACGAGTCATCGCTCGGCGTCGGTGGGACGTGGTGGGACAACTCCTACCCCGGCGCCGAGGTCGACGTGAACTCGAACCTCTACTGCTACTCCTTCAAATCGCACGAATGGACCCGCACCCATGCGCGGCAGTCGGAGTTACAAAAATACTTGGAGGATACGGTCGACACGTTCGGCCTCCGACCCCATCTGCAGCTGAACGTCACGGTCCAGTCGGCCACGTGGGACGAGGACCGCCACATCTGGTCGGTCACCCTCGATACGGGCTCTGTCGACGAGTGCCACGCGGTGATCAGCGCGGTGGGCTTTCTCAATGTGCCACGCCTTCCGGACTGGCCCGGACTGGAAGACTTCCAGGGCCCTGCCTTCCACACCGCCAGATGGGAGCACCAGCACGACCTGACCGGAAAAGTGGTGGCGGTGGTCGGAAGCGGGTCGACGGCGACGCAGGTCGTCCCGGCCATTCAGCCGATCGCAAAAAAGATCTACCTCTTCCAGCGGGAGCCAGGTTGGGTCATGCCCAAGGGCGAGCGTGACCTCACGGAAGCCGAGCGTGCCGTGTTCGCAAAACGCTGGCGGCGCGCACTCGACCGCTGGAGGTTGCGGTATGTGATCGAAAAGGGCCTCTGGGGCGGAGGGCTATTTCGCCCTGGCTCCAAGCTTCAGGCGAAACGCCAACGGACCTGCCTTGACTACATCGCACGCGAATTCGCCGACCATCCCGACCTTCGCGACGCCGTCACTCCGACGTATCCCTATCCCGGCAAGCGGCCCATCATTGCCAGCACGTACTACCCCACCCTCAAGAAGGAGAACGTCGAGCTTGTTCCCAAGGCGGTGTCTCGGGTGACGCCGACAGGCATCGTTGACGCCGAGGGCGTCGAGCGAGCTGTCGACGTCATCGTGGAGGCAACCGGTTTCCACGCGGCGAACTACCTGGCGCGCCTCTGCGTAAAGGGGCGGGGAGGCGAGACCCTCCGCGAAAGGTGGGCCGGCGAGCCACGGGCGTATCTCGGCATCACGGTTCCGCGGTTCCCCAACTTCTACATGCTGTACGGACCGGGAACCAACGGAGGTGAAATCGTCTCGATGCTCGAGGCTCAGGCGGAGTATGCCGTGCGCGCGCTGAATCGGATGCGTCGCGAACGCGTGACGGCCATTGAGGTAAAGCCGCTCTTCGAGGGCTTATGGTATCTCTGGCTGCAGTCCAAGATGGAGGGCACCTCCTGGACGATGAGCAACAACTACTTCACGTCGGCAACGGGCAAGATCGTCACGCAGTGGCCCTCGGGGAACATGGTCTACCGTGTGCTCACCAAGTCCCTGGGTCGGATATCGGAGACCACCCGATGCCGCCCTGCGTGAACACCTATGGTTGTCCAGTCCACGGAGGAGCCAGGTAGGCCCATGACTCTTGACATCGACCCGCTCGACCTCGTCGACCCCGCAAGATTTGCACGCAACGGGTACCCGCACCACGTATGGTCGCAGCTGCGGGCCGAAGCGCCGGTCGCCTACATCGAGCCACCGGGGTACCCCCCCTTCTGGGCGATCACCAGGCACGCCGACATCATGCAGGTGGCCTCACAGCCCCAGCGGTTCTCGAGCGCGTCCGGGATCACCTTGGACATGGAAGCCAGCACGTTGCAGCAAGCGGCCGAAATGGTCGTCTACCTCGATCCCCCGCGACACGGGCCCGTGCGACAGCTGGCCACCAGGAAGTTCAGCCGGATGGCGGTGCGCGCCCGGAGCGAGGAGATCGATCGGATCACCCGCGGTATCGTCGATCAGGCAGCGACCAAGGGCGAGGTCGGCGAATGTGACTTCGTCGACACATTCGCGGCACCGCTTCCCGTCGCCGTGATCGCCTGGGTCCTCGGTGCCCCGCAGGCCGATTGGGAGCAGCTCTTCCGGTGGACCAACGAGATCATCGGCAAGGACGATCCCGAATACCAGCGCCCTGGCGAGAACGCTCAGCAAACCTCCATGCGTGCTCGCGGTGAGCTGCATGTCTACTTCAAGGAGATGGTCGAGCAACGTCGCAAGGGCCCTCGGGACGACCTGGTCACCGAATTGGTGCAGAGCGAACTCGACGGCGTGCCGCTGACGGAGACGCAACTCGTTTCCTACTGCGAACTCCTGGTCGAGGCCGGCAACGAGACGACCCGCGACGCGATTGCCGGCGGCATGCAGGCATTCTGCGAACACCCAGATCAGTGGGAGAAGTTGCTGGCGGACCCAGAGCTGCTCCCCCACGCCGCTGAAGAGATCCTTCGTTGGGTAACCCCCATCAGCTACTTCGCACGCACGGCCACCGAGGACTACGAACTGCACGGATCCGTGATCCACGCCGGGGACAAGGTCGCCCTCTACTGGGCATCGGCGAACCGGGACGAGGAGGTCTTCGAAGATCCATTCGAATTTCGCATAGATCGAGACCCGAACCAGAATCTGGTCTTCGGCTTCGGTCCGCACCTCTGCATGGGCGCACACGTCGGCCGAACCGAGCTGCAGTCGATGTTCGGCCTGCTACTCGAGCGGATGGAGTGGTTCGAGCAGGCCGGCCCGCTGGAGCGCCTCAATTCGTCGATTAACGGAGCGATCAAGCACCTGCCGATCCGCTACCGGCTGGCATAGGGAGGACCGATCAGATGGCCCCGTCAAGCATCTATTCCTGTGACGACCACTTGGATCTGCGCGCCGTACCGCCCGATCTGTGGGACTCCCGGCTCCCCAAGGACCAAGCCGGGCCACGGGTGGTCATGCGGGACGGCGAGCCGACCTGGCTCTGCAACGACCGCGTGCTCGGCCGCAGTGGACTACCCCAGGGCGCCAGCACCCTCAGGGACATCAGCGCCATCGGGCGCGCGGGGATAGAGGACGACGGCTTCCGTGCCAGCAACCCAAAGCTGCGGCTGGAGGACATGGATCGCGACGGCATTCGGGGCTCCGTCATTTACGGGCCCGTCCCGTTGACTCTCTCGATCCCCGAGCCGGAACTGCAGAACGCGTGCTACGCGGCGTGGAACGACTGGGCCGTCGAGGAATTCAACGCGGCGGCCCCTGAGAGGTTGTGTGTCCTCCCATTCCTGCCGAGCCACTCCCCCGAGGCGGCGGTCCTTGAACTGGAGCGATGCGCGGAGATCGGGCACCGTGGGGCAATCATCGACGTCTTCGAGTTCGACCCGGGCGATCCATCCTGGGATCGGCTGTGGGCCGCCGCCGCCAGCACCGAACTGCCGATCAGCTTCCACATCAAGGCCGGCGCCTCCCCGAGGCTCAGCTATCAGATCGGCAAATGGCAGTCGGCGGCGTTCGCCACGCTGCTCCCGCTACAGCTGGACGAGGCACTTGCCATCATGGTCTTCTCCGGTGCGCTGGAACGGCATCCGGCCTTCAAGCTCGTGCTGGCGGAATCGGGCGTTGGCTGGCTGCCGTACTACCTGACGCGCATGGACTTGGAGTGGCGCGCCCTCAGGGACAAGATCGACTACGCCCCGAGCATTCCACCAAGCGAGCTCTTCCATCGACAGGTCATCGCCACCTTCGAAGAGGAGGAGCTGGCCGCAGAGTTCATTCCGCATCTCGGTGCCGAATCGTGCATGTGGGCGTCGGACTACCCGCACACCGACAGCACCTTCCCCGAGTCACGGCGCGCCATCGAAGAGGCGTTGGGCACACTCCCGGCCGAGGACCGCCACAAGATCACCGCCCTTAACTGCGCCGAACTGTACCGATTTGAGCATGTCGTCTGAACGCGGTGAGGTAGAACGGACCGGATCCGTGCTGGGTTTCGATCACATCGCCCTCCCGATGCAAAATACAGAGGCAATGGTTTCCTTCTATCGGTCCCTTGGTTTCGAGGTCACCGTGAAGCCCTCTGTCGTGCAGGTCCATCTGGGCAACCAGATGATCAACTTCCATCGCCCCGAGCTGTGGCAGGGGCACTTCCCACTACGGGCGCCCGAGGCCACGCCGCCCTGCGGTGATATCTGCTTCGTATGGGGTGGATCGACCGAGTCACTGCGGACAGTGCTCGATCTCGCAGGTGTCGAAGTACTCGAGGGCCCGGTGGAGCGAGAGGGCGGCCGCCGGACACCCGCATTGAGCTCCTATGTCCGTGATCCGGACGGCAACCTTTTGGAGTTCATGAGATATCTGTGACGGCGCGTCCGCTGGCTGCTGTCGACTGGAGTGGAAGACATGAAATTCGGGATTGCTTTTGCCAACAACGGGCCGTTCGTTGCGCCGAGTCAGGCAGCCTTTCTGGCCGAAACCGCCGAAGCTGCCGGCTTCGAGTCGATCTGGACCGTCGATCACGTGGTTGTTCCGGCCGGCTATCTCTCGCGGTACCCGTACAGCCCGTCGGGGCGGCTTCCCTCGGGTGAGGACACCGCCTTTCCTGATCCGCTGATCTGGTTGGCGTACGTCGCCCACGCGACGACGACGCTGCGGCTGGGAACCGGAATTCTCATCGTGCCGCAGCGCAATCCACTCGTACTCGCCAGCGAGCTCGCCACGCTCGACTACCTTTCCGGGGGCCGAATGATCCTTGGGGCGGGCGTCGGTTGGCTCAAGGAGGAGTTTCAAGCCCTGGGCGTCCCCTTCGAGGGACGGGGTCAGAGGACCGAGGAGGCCATCGCGGCCATGCGGGCCCTGTGGACACAGGAAACAGCCAGCTACGAAGGCAGCACCATCAGCTTTCCCGAATGCTTCTTGCGGCCACAGCCACCAGCGGGGACGATTCCCGTACACGTGGGCGGTCACAGCGAGGCGGCGGCGCGGCGTGCCGGTCGAATTGGCGACGGCTTCTTCCCGTTCGGAGTCGATCACGACAAGGTGCCCGCACTCTTGGATGTGATGCGGCGGAGCGCAAAAGATGCCGGGCGGGATCCATCATCCATTGAGCTGACCGTTGACAGCTACGTCACCACCGGTCGGGAGGCCCTGGCCGAAGTGCACTCACTACGGACGCTCGGAGCCGACCGGGTGCTGCTCCCCGCTGCCTTGTTCGCGGGCGACCCCGAAACCTCGCTCAACCGTTACGCCGAGTCCGTGATCACCAACATCTGACGCTGCGGCGACGGCCACCTCGCGGGCCGCCCCAGTGCGCAGGACTACGGCTTCGGGGGCAGACGAGTACGGAAGCTCGTCGGCAGCAGCTCGAGCAACTGGCCGTCGGGATCCCGTATGAAGAGTGCGGCCCCGATGTCGCTCTCTTCGATGATCTGACCGCCGAACTCGGTGGCTCTCTCGGCTGTCCCCCTGACGTCGTCGACCGAAATGGAAAGGTGGGTGAGGCCTGGCTCGTTCATGGCGCGCGACCCGAACGGCGCCGTCGCGCCCGGCACCGAATAGTGCATGAGCTCGAGGACGAAGCCATCCAGCGTCAGGTAGGACGCTGTGACTCTCAGAGGTGGTTTCAGACAACAGAGCTTGGCAGTCGCCTCGTCGGGTGGGTTGACCTCGTACCAGAGGCTAAATCCGAGAACCTCCTGGTAGAAACGCTTGGAACGTTCGAGGTCTGTGACGACCTGTCCGGTGTGGTTGTAGATGCCCATCCGACCCTTCCCTCCCGGCGACCTCCGGCCATCCCGGCCTGCGCCACGACATGGTACCGGCACCGGGCATCCCTGCGCCCTCCACGCGCGCCCAGAGATTCCTGTATTTCGCTGCGACGGGCCGTCGCAACATGGTCGAAAAGGCGGTTGCCGCGCTACGGAACACTGGTGTTAACCTGGAAAAATGGCCCGGGATCGGGGACGCCGCATCTGGGCTGCGAGGATGGCACAGGCTTGACCAAGGGAGCGCCCAATGGCAGATAGCGGGAGCACGATCGACCTCGTCACGGCGGAGGTCATCCGCTCGGGTATGGAGACGGTCTGCTTTGAGATGGCCACGTTCGTGTCGCGAACGGCGACCACGCCCATCCTCAACCAGAGCAACGAGCGTAACGCGACCATTCTGGACGCGAGGGGTCGCCTGTCCGCCCTCTCCGTCGGGATCCCGCAGTTCATGCTGAGCTCGACGCTTCCGATTCAGTTCAGCATCGAGTTCTTCGGCGACGACCTCAGGCCCGGAGACGTCATCGTGGCCAACGATCCCTACCACGGCGGCGGGCATCTGCCCGACTTCAATGTGTTCTCCCCGGTCTTCTCCGACGACGGGGAGCTGCTCCTCATCGCCTCCATCCAATGCCACCACGGCGACACCGGGGGTGCCGTCGCCGGCGGCTACAACACGATGGCAAAAGATATCTACGCCGAGGGCACTCGATACCCACTGCTCAAGATCATCGACGGTGGTAGAGAACGCCGTGACGTCGTGCTCACCATGCGAGCCAATAATCGCCTTCCCGGCTTCATTGGGGACCTGCGATCGCAGATCGGTGCCGCACAACTCGGAGCGAGGCGCCTGGGCGAGCTCGTCCACCGCTACGGGACGGAGACGATAAAGGCGGCCGTGGACCACACGATCGCCGACGCCCACCGGCGGTTCTCCGAGGAGATCGCCGGATGGCCCGATGGGACCTACGTCGCCGACGTGTACGTCGATAGCGACCCGCAAGGCAACCAAGACCTGCACGTTCACGTCGCGGTGACCGTGCAGGGTGACCGACTGATCATCGACTTCGCAGGGTCCGACGAACGACCCGAGATCTCGGGTTGGTCGACCTTCGGCAACACACGGGGGAACGCGATCGCACAGCTGGCCAGCCTGGTCGATCCGACCATCCCGAAGAACGAGGGGTTCTTCGACTGCGTCGAGCTTCGCGTTCCGCTCGGCTGTTGCCTCAATCCGACCGAGGGCAAGCCGGTCAGCAGTGGCACTCATCATCCCGGTGTCGAAGTCGGCGACGCCATCGCACTGGCCATGTCCCAGATCATTCCTGATCGCTGTGCGCCACAGACGTACAAGTTCGGTAGTCCCCGTCAGATGTGGGGAGACCACGATCTCCGGTCCGGCGGCCCCTTCTTCGACCATGGAGGCGAGGTCAGTGCTGGCTGGGTCAATGGCGTCAACGGAGTCGACGGTTGGGGCGCAATGGCCGCGGCAATGGGTAACCTGATTAAGGCCGAAGCAGAGTTCAACGAGGGGCTCTTTCCCCACCTCCTGCGAAGTCGCAACTACATAACGGATTCGGGCGGCCCGGGAAAATTCCGAGGCGGATGCGGCAGCCATTTTGTCAAAGAAGCCCGTACTCCCACCTATGTGAGCCAGTACATCGTCAACCAACGGCACATTCACCCCGGCATCGCCGGTGGCGAGCATGGGAGCCCGGACTCTTGCACCTTGAGCCCGGGGAGCGATCGGGAGGTGATCGTCTCGCCGGCCGTGACCGGACACCTGCTGGAGGCGGGCGACCAGCTCGTCTACGACTTCGGTGGCGGTGGCGGTTGGGGTGATCCACTGGAGCGAGAGACGTGGCGCGTCCTTGACGACGTGTGGGACGAGTACGTCTCGGTCGAGGGCGCCCGGCTCGAGTACGGGGTCGTCGTCACCGGCTCCCTGGAAGAGATGAACCTGGCGGTTGACGAACCCGCCACGGCCACGCTGCGCTCGGAGCTCAGGGAAAAGCGCGGCGGCGACTCGTGACTCGACGCGGCTACCGCATAGGGGTTGACGTCGGCGGAACCTTCACCGACTGCGTGTTGCTGCGCCCGAACGGCGAGGTCGTCGTTGAGAAGACGCCGACCACCCCTGAGGATCAGTCGATCGGTGTGCTCTCGGGAATCGCCCGACTGGCCGAGGCGGAGAATCTCCAAAGCGCCCGGCAATTGCTGGAGAACTGCGAGTCAATCGTGCACGGCACGACGACCGCTGACAACACGATGATCCAGATGTCCGGTGCCGTGACCGGACTGATCGTCACTGAGGGGTTCCGGGACGAGATCGAGTTGAGGCGATGCTTCAAAGAAGATATCTGGGACCCCGCCCTTCCCGCGCCAATACCGATCGCCCGACGACGGTTGCGCCTCGAGGTTTCCGAGCGCCTCACGGCCGAGGGGCGGGTAGACATCCCCCTCGACGAAGAGGGCGTCCGCAAGGCGACGGCACGACTTCGTTCCTTCGGCGTTACCTCAATCGCGGTCGTGTTTTTGTTCGCGTACCTGAATCCCGAACATGAACTCCGGGCTCGCGACATCATCCTGGAAGAGTTCCCCGATCTGGAGCTGCTCTCGCTTTCGCACGAGGTGTACCCGAAACCTCCGGAGTTCGAACGAACTTCGACCACCCTTGTCAATGCCTACGTCGGTCCTCCCATTGTTCGTTATCTGGACACGCTCGAGGACTCTCTTTCATCTGCCGGGTTCGGGCGGGAGTTGTTGCTCGCCACATGTTCTGGGGGGGTGGCGACGCCTGCGGACGTCCGGACAAGACCGATCGTCACGATGAGCTCCGGTCCAACGGGTGGTGTGGTCGCGGCGGCACGGGCCGCCTCAAGAACTGGGCTTGGCGATGTCGTCAGTGTCGACATGGGTGGAACCAGTTACGACGTATGTCTCATCCGCGATGGACGGCCGGAGGTCACCAGCGACTGGAACTGGCGGCACCGCTACTGCATCGCCCTTCCCATGGTGGACATTCACGCTATCGGTGCGGGCGGCGGGTCGTTAATTCGTGCTGCGCATGGCGGGATGACCGTGGGACCGGAGTCGGCTGGAAGCACGCCCGGACCCGTTTGCTATGGCAGGGGCGGCACCGAACCGACGGTGACCGATGCCGACCTCGTGTTGGGTCGACTCGACCCGGCGTCGTTCTGGAATGGGCGGTTGGAACTAGACATCGAAAAGGCCACAGGTGCGCTTTCTGCGGTAGGCCAGAGGATCGGAAGGGACGCCGAGGAGACCGCGGTGGCCGCTGTCGACATCATCGATGCCCACATGGCCGACGCGGTGCGACGGGTTCTGTCGCTGGCCGGGGCCGACGCTCGAGATCTCGATCTCGTCGCCTTCGGGGGTATGGGGGCAGTGCACGCGACCAGACAGTGTGCGATTCTCGGGATGCGGCGCGTCCTGGTACCCGGTGCGGCTCCTGCGTTCTCGGCACTCGGACTTCTCACCGCTGACCACGTGATCGATGACACGCGAAGCCTCGTCAATGGGTGGCGCGAGATAGACGTCGACGTGCTCACTCGCCTGGCCGAGGAACTGCAAGACGCCGCGTCCAGAAAGCTCGAGCACGCTGGCGTTGCCACAGAGAACCGGCGCTACGAATGGCGACTCAATCTTGTGTACCCGGGCCAGACCTTTGACGTCCCAATTCCCATCGAAAAGCTCGATGCACGCCCCATCACGCGCGACACGGTCGCCGCTGCAGCCGAGGAGCTGCATCGGCGAAACGAAGCTGCCCGCCTCATCGAAACCCGCTCGCAGGAACCTGTTGTGCGCGGAATCCGCCTCATCGCCACGGGGCTCGTGGACCAACCCGTGCTCGCGCCCTCCGAGGAAAGAGGCGAACCGGTCCCATCCAGCTATCGAAGGGTGTACGCCGGATCGGAGTGGATGGACGAGGTTCCCGTCTACATCGCAGATTCCATTGGGCTCGGCACCACCATCGCAGGACCGGCACTCATTCAAAGTCCATTCACCACTGTGGTGTTGGCCGACGGAGACATCGCAACCGCTCATCCGGCCGCCGACATTCTCATTGAAGTCGCCTCGAATGATGACGGAGGTTCCAGGTAGGTGGTCGACGTCGCAACCGACATGTCCTTTCCTCCCTGACCAGCGAACCTTCGAGATCGTCCAGAATAACGGTCGTTCCCGAGCCGGCAAGGCACACCATCACGCCCCCATCAGGGCCCGAGAGAGTGAGATGACATGACTATTCACTATGAACAGCGCGGATACGTCGCGCTCGTCACCATCGACCGCCCGGAGCGCAGGGGGGCGATGAACAATGAGGCCTATACGCAGCTCGCCGATGCCTGGCGCAAGGTCGCAAAGACAAAGACGGTGCGGGTAGCCGTTATCACGGGAGTGGGCGATTCCTACTGCTCGGGCGCCGACCTCAAGGAGTTGATCCCAGAGGTGGCGAATTCCGTACGGGCTCGTAGTGCCAGCGGCGAATCAGCCAGTGAGGGAGAGATCGGGGATCACCGTGGACCGGATTTTGAGGGGGTTCCCGATGGGTCCCTGGCGGTCTTGCGGGGTATCGACTTCCCCAAGCCGATCATTGCCGCAGTGAACGGTCCGTGTGTCGCGAGTGGTATGGAGATGTTACTGGGAATCGATATCCGCTTTGCGAGCCCGGACGCCGTGTTTGGTCTGCCGGAAGTTTGTCGGGGCTTGCTGGCACGTGGAGGCAGCACCGTGAGACTGCCGCGTCAGGTTTCCTTTGCGGCGGCGATGGACTTCCTTCTGACCGGCCGCTACGTTTCGGCGCATGAAGCGGAGCGGATGGGGCTGATCAACCGTGTGGTGGATAAGTCCGAACTCCTCGATACGGCGATGGCTACGGCCGAGTTGATCGCCTCCCACTCACCGACGGCGGTATCTGCGACAAAGATGAGCGTTATTGAAGGTCTGAAGGTGGACATGAACACCGCGTATGCAATCGAGAACAGCTATGGAGACGCAGTGTTCGCCAGTGATGACGCGATCGAAGGGCCCAAGGCGTTCCTGGAGAAGCGAGCCCCCCACTGGGCCGATGTATGAGGCTCAACGCCGCCGTGCAGGGCGTTCCCCTCTTGGAGCTCCGTGAGCTCGTAGCCAACCTGGAGCGGGCCGGCTGCCATGGGGCCTATTTTGCCGAGATCTCCCACGACCCGTTCCTTGCCGTCGCCGCCAGCGCGGGCGCGACCCGGATGACTCTCGGTACAGGAATTGCCCTGGCATTCCCGCGTGGGCCGACGTCGCTTGCCTACGCGGCCCACGACCTGACCGTGGCTACTGGTGGCGCGTTCGTACTCGGTCTCGGCCCCCAAGTGAGAGCCCACGTGGAACGCCGATTTGGCATCGAGTGGGGGCAGCCGGTGAAGCGGATGGGTGAGGTGGTTCACGCAATCCGCGCCATTTGGGACTGTTGGGAGAGCGACAGCGATCTGCGCTTCGACGGCGAGTTTTACCGGCTTTCGCTGATGCCTCCCGCCTTCCGGCCCGAGCCGTCGCCGTACCCGACGGCACCGATCTATCTCGCGGCCGTGGGTCCCGCCATGGCCCGTCTCGCCGGAGAGGTGGCGGATGGTCTGTTCGTTCACGCGTTTTCAACGCCGTCCTATGTCCGTCGCGTCATCCTCCCCGCCGTCGAAGAAGGGTTGGCGCTCTCGGGTCGAAACGCGGAAGGACTTCCAGCTGTGCTACTCCGCCTTCGTTGCTCATGGCACGACAGCCGCTGACGTGGACGAGGCACGACGGGAGATGCGCCGGGGAGTGGCGTTTTACGCTTCAACTCCCGACTACCGGCGGGTGCTCGAGATCCATGGCGTCGGTGATCTTCAACCCAGACTGCAGCGCATGGCGAAGGATGGGGCCTGGGAACGTATGGCCGGGGAGATCAGCGACGAGGTCCTTGACCTTTTCTGCATCTCCGGCGACGCAGACGAACTGTGTGGGCAGATCCGCGAGCGATGGGGCGGCGTCGTCGACCAGATCTCCCTACCGTGCGGCGTCTGGACGGCTCATATGGACGATACTGCGTGGATCGCGGCGACCGCCGATCTGTGTCACGAGCAGGGGGGCGGCATAGCCACCCGATAAGGGCGTCGTCAGTTTCTTGCGGGAGTAAAGGCCACGTCGGCCCTTGGAACTCCCTCCCATTTGGCGAAGGAACGTATGGCGCGAAGCGGTCCAACCGTGGCATCCTCCACACGGAAGAAGAACTCGTTCTCAATCAGCAGGGGGGCGGTGAAGACGTCGTCGCGCCCCAGCACCGCCACCGCGGACGCACCCAACTCCGTCAGACGGGTCACCGCCTTCTCCATGCTCAACTCGCCAAAGAGTCGTTGCCCGGCCACAGCGAGATCCTCGTCCCGAACTGCGACCGTATGCGTCAACCTCTCCATCTGATCGCGCGACGAGATCACGGCGATCCACCCGTCACTGCACCGGTAAAGTCGGTGCCAGGCCGACTCACCTAAGAAATCTGGCGCTCCCACCATGGGCGCCGAGCTCCCGCAGAAGGTTGTGAATTCGGCTCCCTGAAAGGCAAGGGAGGTCCGCGCCAATGAGACCTTCACGCTTTGACCCACTCCGATACGCGTTCGAGCAAAGAGGGCGGCTATCACTCCGAGTGCCAGTAGTGTTCCACTGCCGACGTCGTGTACACCAGGGGCCTGAATCACCGGGTCTCCGTTGCCGCCTTGGGCGGCCATCAAGCCGCTCCGGGCCTGGACCAAGGGATCGAATCCCGGGGTGTCTCGAAGCGGTCCCGCACCCCACGCACCGATGCTACCGCTGATGATCGCGGGATTGATCCTGGCGAGCGAGTCGTGGTCGATGCCTAGCCGCTCGGCCACGCCATCCCGCATATTTGCGACTACCACGTCGGAATCTCGCACCAATCCGTAGAGCTCCTCCATGCCCGTAGATGTCTTCAGGTCGGCCGTCACTAGCTTCTTGTCCCTGTTCAGCGCAGAGTACGAGGCAATGCCCAGTCGGAACGGGTCACCAGTGGGCGCCTCGACCTTGTACACGGTCGCGCCGAAATCTTGAAGAAGGGTGGAGACTAACGGGCCCGACAGATAGGAGCTGAGGTCCAACACTCGGATCTCCTCGAGTGGAAGCGCCGGCGGTGACATGTCGCGCACCGCTTCGCGCTCCGCGAATGGCTCGCTCCACACTTCGCCTCGATCAACAACCGCCCTACCGTCGGGGAGCCACGCAACCTTGCCCGGCGTCCGCTGAAGATGAATTGATACGTCCGGGAGTCGTACCTCACCCACGTAGCTGTGGGGCAGCGAAATCAGCATATCTTCGGCTATGACTGTCTCGCTTGTAGCCCACTCTTCCCTTACTTGAATCGGCCCATTTGGGACCCGAGCCGTGTTGAACGCCTCCTGCCATTCCGATCGATCTCGCTCCATCATTCGCTCAGCGATTTTGCTGCTCACCATTTCGTTCATTTCAGGTCTACGTATGTTTGCGAACTCTCCCTCAATTCCCGGAAGCAGCATCACGTCGATCAGCTCCATGACATTGAGGGCGGTGATGAAAAATGGAGTCGTCAGCGCCGCCAGGAATAGCCAGGCTCCGTCACGACAGCGGTACATTCGAAAGTTGGCGGGACCCCACGCAGCCTGTTTCGGACCGCTGAACGGGCGGATCATTCCGGGAAGGTCGACCATGATCGGCAGATTCAAGGCCGACACGGCGTGAAGCCCAGAGACGGTGACCGCGCCACCGGAACCCCGTCTTTCACGCCTCAGTAGGGCCGCTGCCGCCGCGGATGCGGCCAAAGCACCCTGCTCATAGCCGATTATTGGAACAACGGGTGCGACAGGCTGCTGCGCCGCCCCGGGCTGTTGGTCCGCCATGCCCGTCCACGCCGCCAGAAGAAGTTCATCGGACGGAAGAGCCGACACAGCCCCTCGTGGCGCGTGGGGAGGCATCCACACATGGACAAGGCGCGGATCGGCCGCACACAGTGTTTCCGCATCACACGAAAGCTCGGCCAATCGTGTCGCCGATCCGTCGATGACGAGGATGTCTGCGCGGACGATCAACGCCTGGACCAGTCGCCGTCCCTCCAGTGTCACCGGGTCACTGTCGATTATCCGCTTGCCTCTGTTGGCGAAGATGTAGGCAGCGCTCAGCCTCTGCGCGTTGCCCGCTTCGACACGGAGTACGTCCGCGCCGAAATCGGCAAGGTACATCGAAGCAATGGCTCCAGGCGTCGAACTCGTCAGATCAAGCACACGGATTCCCGCAAACGCAGGTGGACCTAGGTCCTCAGTCATTCACGTAAATTACTCGACATTGAGATCTCCTAGCCCTCGAGCTGATGCAGCAAGAGGTCTATTCTTGCTCTGGGTCTTCGGTCCGTGATGCGCCGACCATGATGAACGCGACCTGGCACGGTTCCTTGTCCCGATTGCGCCATGTGTGGCGGACGCCCATCTGCACGACGCAGTCCCCCGCTTCCAGCACGGTTTCCTTGCCATCGCCGGTCTCCAGCCAAAGTCGTCCCGAGATGACGATCGCGTAGTCGATTGTGTCCGAGGAGTGCACGCCATTGCCGTCAATGTAGCGGGCGTTGAAATTCACCCCGGTGTCAGCGATGGTTCTCGCTCCGCTGTCCCACGCCTCTTCGGCAACGGGTCTCACACCGAACTCGGGGCCAAGGGTCTCGACGATGAGCCGCGTCCCTCCCGGTCCCGGAAACCAGAGGTCGGGTGGAGGGCTTGTGCCGTCGCCCTTGTACGGCAGTTCGGGAGTCTCATCGGTCGACCACATCCAGTTGACCTGTGAGTAGTTGCTCTGTGAGCCGGGTTCGTCGGCGTTGGTGAGTATCAGCTCGGCTCCACCGTCGCTGAGTACGCAGGACTTCCCGCTGCTATTCAGTCCGGTGACGACCCGCCGCCCGATCTTCGCTGGCATAGTGTTGCTCCCTTCCTCTCAAGTTGAGATTTCTGTTCAATGTGACACTTCGCCCATTGAAGCCACCCGTATTGTCCCGGCCGCATCGCTGCTGGAACACGTGCGGATCAGCTCCCTGCATCTGGAGAACCCTGCACGTCTATCTCTTCGCCGAGATACGCCGCGCTGACCGCGTCGGCCTCTATCTCGGCCGCCGGGCCGCTCCACTGCACGACACCGCGTGTCAGCAGGTAGGCACGGTCGGAGACCGCCAGTACCTTCTGGGCGTACTGCTCGACGATGACCAGAGCGACACCACTCTTGGAGAGCCTCGCCATCGCCTTGAAGATGGTGTCGACGACCATCGGGGCCAGCCCGAGCGACATCTCATCGGCGAGTACGACCTGTGGCTCGGAGAGAAAGGCCCGGGAGAGCGCCAGCATGCGCTGCTCGCCCCCCGAGAGGCTCCCCGCGGTTTGATGAAGGCGCTCCCCGAGAATGGGAAACGCCTCGACCGCCGTGTCGATGCCGGTGCCCTTGCGCCATCGGGGGATCTGCACCAGCAGGTTCTCCCGCACGGAGAGCGACCGGAAGATGCCGGCCCCCTCGGGCAACAGGCACACGCCCTCCCTGACTCGCCTGTGTACGTCCCACTCTGCGGCGTCCCGGCCGAAGACGCTGACGGTGCCCGACGACGGCCTCACCATTCCCGCCGCCACCCGCATCAGGGTGGACTTGCCCGCCCCGTTCGCCCCGAGCAGTGCCACCGTCTCCCCCGGGGCCACCGCGAGCCCGACCTTCTCCAGAACCAGGCCGCGGCCGTAGCCCGCGTCGATCTCGCGCAGCTCGAGCGCCCACTCGGTGTTCGTCTGGTCCTGGCCACCCCGTTCCACCTCGGTGTGCACGCCTCCGCCCACCTAGCCGACCCGCTCTTCCGCCTCGGCGTCCACGGAGTCCGCACCGAGGTACGCCGCCCTGACCGCTGGATCTCGCTGCACTTCTGCCGGTGTGCCGTGCATGATCTCCTTGCCGAAGTCGAGCACGTAAATCTCGTCACACACGCTCATCACGAGAGCCATATCGTGTTCGACCAGCACGATTCCGATTCCACGCTCCCTCACCAACGAGGACAAGAGGCTGCCGAACTCGGCCGTCTCCCGGGCGTCGAGTCCGGCCGACGGCTCGTCCAGCATGACGATGCCGAACCCGGCGGCCAGGCACCGGGCCACACCGAGCAGCCGCCGCTGATGGTTGGTCAGCCGACTTGCCGCGACGTCTGCGATCGCACTGAGGCCGCATACCTCGAGCGCATCGTCGGTCCTCTGCGTGATCTCCTCGCTGTCACTGCGGCGCCCCACCATGACGCGCATGGTCCCCGTCGTGAGCGCCGACTCGGCGGCCAGCCGCACGTTGTCCGCAGCAGAGTAGGAGTCCAAGAGGTCGACCGTCTGGAACGTCCGCCCAAGGCCCCTCTTGGCTCGGCTGGGCATCGCCAGCGAGGTGATGTCGGCATCGTCGAAGAGAACTCGACCACTGGTGATGGGCACCAGCCCCGAGCACGCGTTGAACGTCGTGGTCTTTCCCGCTCCGTTTGGCCCGATGAGCCCCGTGATCACTCCCGTTCGGTTGGAGAAGGAGAGTTTGTCGACCGCTGTCAGGCCGCCGAAGCGGACCGTCAGGTCCTTGACCTCCAGCGTGTGCGGTCGCACGTCCGGGGTGTATGCCGGTCTGAGAGTCGTACGTCTGGTCGCTCGTTTGCCAATAGAACGTGCCCCCCCAACGCGGGAGAACCAGGCGCGCCAGGACTCGGGCATAGAGGAGTTCAACCCGCACGCCACCGAGATCGCGGACACGCCGAAGACGAGCTCGAGGTAGTAGTTGACGGACGAGGATGTAATGAACACGGGCGCCAAGGCCACCCCGATACCCGTCGGCAGGGCGTACCAGGGTGCGCCTCCCACCGAAATGACGATGAGGGCGATGTAGGTGAGCGAAAGCGTGGGGTCGAAGTTGGAGCCGGTCACCGTCCCCAGCGACATTCCACTGAGGGCCCCGGCGATGGCGGCGATGAAGGCGCTGAGGCAGAAGACCACGATCTTGACCAGCGTCACATTGGTACCACAGACGGCGACGGCGCTCTCGGACTCCGCCATGCCGTGCAGGAGACGACCTAGCCGCGTGAAAGACACGACGACCACCACCCCGGCAATGACGACCGTCACGGCCAGCACCACGTAGTAGAAGGCCTCGTTGCCCGAGGCGAAGCTCGGTCTGGGCACGGGTATCCCGACGTTGCTGGGTCCGAACATGAGATTTGACTGGTAGAACATGTCCTGCAGCAGCAGGCCGAAGCCGAAGGTGGCGAGCGCCAGGTACAGCCCCGACAGCCGAATGGCCGGTATCGCCAGGAGTGCCCCCAACGGCACCACCACCAGGCCCGCGAGCACGAGAGCGAGAACCCAGGGCACTCCGGCTCGGTCGATGTGGGAGAAGGCGACGACGCCGATGGCGGCGAAGCTGATCTGGCACAACGACACCTGTCCCGACAGACGGACCAGCAACCCTAGGGACAACAGGAGCACCACGGTGATCAGCCCGGTCGTCCATGCCAGGAGATGCAGCGTGTCGAAGGTCGGGACGAGGAGCAGGACGACCAGGACGGCGACGCCACCGACGCCCTGAATCCGAATGGGCATCCGCCACCGTTCGGCCGAGGGACTGTCGACGGCCATGTTGAACGCCTGGTAGGCGCGCTCGCGACGCCGGAAGAGGATCACGACGAACAGGACCAAGAAGGGGATGCTCGGCGGCAGCCCGGCCAAAATGGTGGAGGAGCCGACGTACTTCGTGGCCACGGAGGCGGCCACCCCGATGGCGAGACCGCCGAACCAGGTCAGCGGCAGGCTGGAGAATCCTCCGATGGCCGCCGCTCCGAAGGCCTGGACGATGAGAAGCGTCAGCACCACCGGATCGAGGTCGACCGAGGGGGCGAGGAGTATTCCCGACAGCGAGACCAAGAAGCACCCCGCCACCCAGGCCCAGCGGCGCACCGACGTCGCGCTGACTCCCGTCAGGTCCACCAGGGATGAGTCGTCGACGACGGCCCGCATCTGTCGGCCGATCTGCGTGGTGCGAAAAAGCAGGTAGAGGGCGGCCATCAGGGCGGCCGACACCCCGAAGATGATCGCCTGGTCGTAGCCGACGTTCACCCCGCCGAGGCGGAAGGTCTCGGTCGGAAGGTACTCGGGGAACAGCTGCGCGGTCGGTCCGTAAATGAGGAAGTAGGTGGCCTCGACCACCAGAATCAGGCCGACGGTGGCGACGACCCTGAGCGCCAGCGACACTTGGGACAGCCGCTCCCCCAGACGTTCGAGTGACAGTCCGAGCACGGCGCTCAGAACGACCAGCGTCACGACGAGCGCCACCCCCCACGGGAGACCGAGGGGGGTGACCCACAGCTCATAGAAGGTATAGGCCGCGATCGTGGCCAGGGCACCGTGGGCGAAGTTGAAAATGCCCGAGGTCTTGTAGGTCAGTACGAGGCCAATGCCGGCCAGCCCATAGATGGAACCCGTGACCAGGCCGATGATCAGAAAGGGCAGGAGGTCGCTCACCGGACGACCCCTACGGTGTGCGCGCTATGCGAGCAGTGCTACGACGCCGGTGCACAGGATAGCTTCAGCCCCTGCGGAGTAACGAACTTTCCATTCGTGATTCCGACGATGAAGAAGCAGGGGACCGTGGCCGCGGAACCCTTCGTGAAGGTCAGTGGCGGGGCGATGCCCCCCAGCGTGTCGCCCTTGAGGCTGTACAACCCGTCGAGGACAGTCGCCGGCGTCACGGACTTCGATCCCGACGCCGCTACCGCGGCCTGGAAAAGCTTCCCTGCCGCCCAGCCCTCGATGGACGAGGCATTGACCGGCTTGCCCTTCTCGTACTTCTTCAGTGCTGCATTGTAGGCCTTGAGGGCGGGCGTGGAGTCGGAGAACCATGGGGCGTCGCCCTCCTGGGCCCTTGTCCCGTTGAAGGCGGGAATCGTCAGCCACTGGTTCGTCATGGTCCCGTCCGATGTTCCATAGACGAATTTCAGGCCCTGCTGTGCACAGGCCTCGGCCAGGTGGATGTCCGAATCACTGGGTGCGGCCGGCTCCAACCCGGTGGCCCCCGCCTGGCTGGCGGCCAGGCACTCGGGCGTCAGGTTGGGCGAGGACGCCGAGAACGCTCCGCTCCAGACGAGATCCATGCCCAACTTGGAGGCGAACTGCTTGTCCAGGGGCACGCCCTCCGAGCAGGCAGCGATCTCCGCGCAGTAGGGAACGCCGAACTTGGTCACGCCCGCCTGCTTGAGGGCGTACATCGTCCCGTAGGCGCCGGCCAGAATCGTGGTCTGCTGCGGGAAGACGTCTGCTTCACCGAATCCCAGTCCGGCGGCGTTCCCGATGATGGGAATCCCGGCCTTGGTGACCGTCGGAACCCAGTCGGTGTCCACGTCGCTCCAGTCCCCCACGATCGCGGCGACGTGATCGTTGATGAGCTCCTGCGCGTCCGTCTCGCCGAGTGACGGCGAATCGTTGTCCTCCTTCACGATCATCTTGAGCGGATGACCATCGATCCCTCCGGCGGCGTTGACGGAGGAGACCCAGGCCTGAAGGGCCCAGAGAGCCTGCTCGGAGGAAGATGCCTGGCTACCCGTGTAGCTCCCCAGGGTGCCGATCACGATCGGCGTCCCACTGGCCGCCCTCGTGGCCGCGGACGCGGCGACCGACGAACCGATACCGGCAAAGAGAAAGGCGGAGAGGCACAGGGAAAAGGCACCCAACGCGATCGGCGACCGCCTCAGTGATGACATGGGTCGCCTCTTTCGAGCGGCTGACCCACGCGAACCCCAAGGACTGACGTCGACCTGTCTCACTGGTGCATTCCCCCCTTGTTGCCTTCTCCCGTGTGCGCGAGGCAACGTAACATTGTTTCAACGCGCGCGTCAAACATTTAAGGTACAACCGGACTGCCCTTTTTCCGAGGGGCAGGTCATCAGCGGTATATGGGTCGCACGCTGGGCGTCCCGGCAGTCCAACCAGCGTGTCGAGCTACGCTTCATCAGCTACCCCGCCGCCGACCACGCCGAGAGGAGGGCCGTGTCGAAGGAAAAGGTTGCGCCGCCGACCGGCCTCCCGACCTCTTCACCCCTGGCAGCTCGTACGCGGGCGCACGCATCCCGTCGCGAGGCGCCGGTTGCCGAGCATGGGGCCCAAGGAGTCACGAACGACAACTATCAGCAGCGCAAGAACATTCTTGTGCACCACGCAGCCGAGCTCTTTCACGCCAGGGGCCTGCGGGAGACGTCGCTGAGCGACATCGCCGGCGCGGCTGGGCTCGACCGGGCAAGTTTCTACTATTACTTTCAGAACAAAGAAGCGATTCTGGCTGAAGTACTGCAATTCGCATTAGCCGAGAGTACGGCCACCTTACGTCGCATTGCCGAGGACGATCTAAGCCCGGACGAAAAGTTGCGCCGCCTGATTGTGACAACAATGCAACTCTTCGAACAGCACTACCCCTATCTCTACGTCTACGTCCGGATGGCGCGAGACGACGTGGACGCGCTGCCAGTTTCACCTGAACTCAAGGCCTGGCTCATTCGACACTCCTATGAGAGTTCGAGCATCTGGCGAGAGGTGATTGTCGAAGGTATCCGCTCTGGCGTGTTTGCCAGCGAACTCCCCGTCAACATGGTCAACTCGACAATTCTTGGCGCGCTGTCGTCGTCCCATTACTGGTACCGCCCCGATGGGAAGATGAGTCCGGAGGCAGTTGGTGAAGGGCTCGCCAACCTACTCATCGACGGCCTTCGTCCCAAGAGCGCACGGAAAGAAGTACCGTCGACATCAAGAGCGTGACTCCCCGCCCGCATCCGTGGTGCGCGGGATTCCAAGAAGCTCCTCGGTGTGCTCGCCGACCAGAGGCGGACGTCGGCTGATCGCCCAGGGCGATGCAGCCATCTTGAACGGGGCCCCCGGGTAGTCAACCTCGCGGGCGAGCTCGTCGTGCTTCACGCGAACCTGGAAACCGCGTGCCCGGAAGTGACGGTTTTCGTAGGCTTCCTCGGGCGAGAAGATGATTCCGCACTGCAGATCACGACCCTGAGCCCCCTCGAAGAAGTCCAAGGCCGGGATATTGGCCGCGATGTGCATCAGTGCCGTCCGGCCCGCCCCCAGGATGGCCAAGACCTCGGGATCACCGAAGTCCTTGCTGACATTGATGCCGCCGCGTTCGACGCCCAGTTCCAGAAAGAACACCTCGGGACATGTCTCGCGCAGGTCGAGCTCGTCGAGCCATACAAGCAGCGCTTCGTAGTCCTGCGCGCTCTGGGGCAGGAACCCAGTGGTGATGTAGCGGCCGTCCGCTGCCTGTCCTTGCACCTCCATCGTCGGAGTGATGAACGCATGGCGACCGGTCTGACGTTGGACGGTCTGCCCCGCCACCAGCCAGACGAAGGTGCCGCTCTCCGTGGTCACGTTGCAGGCGGCCGACACACTGACGTCGACGTGCTGGCCGGCGCCGGTGGAATCTCGATGGATCAGGGCACCGAGCGTCGCCATGGCGGCATGGACGCCGCCTATCTGTAGCGTCTGACTGCCGCGCCCTCGCATGGGCGGGAGCGAGTGGTCGTCATAGCCGTTGAGCCAGGCCAGACCCGACACCGCGGCGAGCGTCAGATCGATCCATGGTTCGGCCGAGCGGGCGCTCCGGCGGCCGTGGCTGGTCACCGATGTCCAGACCAACTCGGGATGTGCCGCCCGGAGATCCGAGTGGTCGAGGCCAAGCGCGGCCAACCTACCGGGCTTTTCCCCCTCGATCACGATGTCGGCGTCCGCGACAAGCTGGCGGAGGTGCTCGGCTCCACGGGGGGAGCTCAGATCCAGCACTACGCTGCGCTTCGACGTGTTGTAGTACCACCACCACAGGCTGCGATCGGGGTGGGGCTCGTCATTGACGAACGGACCGAAACTGCGGGTGAAATGTCCTCCCGGCGGCTCGACCACCACCACGTCGGCCCCCAGGTCACCGAGCAGCTTGGCGGACCAGGCGCCCCAAAGACTGGCCAGCTCAATGACACGCACACCGTGCAGGGAGCCGCTCAAAACACGCCCTCCCCTTGCAAGGTGGTGAACTCCTCGTTGGTGAGTCCGAGCAGTTCGCAGAAGACTTCGCGGTTGTGCTCACCAAGCAGTGGCGCCCCGCGTTCGATGCGCCAGTCCGTCTGCGAGAAGTGTGCCGGGATGCCATCCACCCGGACGTCGCCGATTACGGGATGAACCACGGTGGGAAACAGGCCCCACGCCGCATTGTCCGGGTCACGCTCGATACGATCCTCGGACATGGCCACCGGCGCCGCTGGCACGCCGGCGGCGAGCAACATGTCCGCCACCTGGTACCGGCTGTGTTTCGACGTCCACTGCGAGACCAACCGGTCCAACTCCGCCTGGGCTTCCAGACGACCGGCGAGCGTGTCGAAACGAGCGTCGTCGGCCCACGACTCGCGGCACACGGTCCCGAACGCGACCCAGTCGACGTCGTCGCGGCACGCCAACGCCACCCACCGGTCCTCTTCGTCGGTCGGAAAGATTCCATGTGGCGCCATCGGGGGGTTGTCACTGTGATTCGAGTCCGGCATCCCTGGCCGGCGTAGTGGTCTCCCATTGACCGTGTAGTCCAGGAGATCTGGGCCGGTAAGCCCGAGCCCTGCTTCGGTACAGGACATGTCCACCGACTGCCCTTCGCCACTTCGGTTGCGGTGCGCGAGCGCGGCCAGGACTGCGGCCGCCATCAGATTGGCGCCCATGTGATCCATGTAGGAGAACCCCCAACCGGCCGGAGGCGCGTCGGGCAACCCGACCCCGAAGGTCAACCCGCATACCGCCTGGACGACGGGACCGAATGTCTTGAAATTGGCGTAGGGCCCGCTGTGGCCGAATCCGGAATTCGAGACGTAAATGATGTCGGGCCTGATGGATCGCATCTCGTCATAGGAGAATCCGAGCTTGGTCATCACGCCGGCAGCGAAGTTCTCGGTGACCACGTCGGACACTGCGATCAGGCGACGCAAGAGGTCACGGCCCGACTCGAGACGCAGATTGAGAGTCACTCCCAGCTTCTCCACGTTGTGGTTGTTGAATCCTCCGCCGAGTTCCATCCCGCGTCGGTCGTCGACGTACGGCGGCGAACCGCGGACGATGTCCCATGCGCCCTGGCGCACCGGGTCCTCGACCCGAATCACGCGGGCACCCAAGGCCGCCAAGTAGCGGGTTGCTCCGGCGCCGGCGAGCTGGCCGCTCAGGTCGCAGATGGTGACATGGCTCAATGCCTGCACGTTCGTCACTCAGTACTTCTGCACCGGTGGGTCCAGCTCGAGGTTGGCCCGGCTTTCCTCGAACGTCACGCCCAGCTCCTCGAGGAGGGGTGCCAGCTTGTCCTGCGCCCAGACTTTCCTCTCCCATACGACCTCCGTCGGGAAGTGTCCCGGTGCCGGCGCGTATTCCCGGAGGAGTTGCTTGGAGACCGTGGCGTGGTGAAGCTCGGTGACTCCGTCGGCAACACCCTCGTGCAGTGCCGTGGCCATTCTCTGCCCGAAGCGCATGACGTTTGAAAGCCCGATCGCCCCGTGCAGGTGGACTGTCCGTATGGTCACGTCCTGGGCGAGCTTCGCCATTGCCGCCTTGACCGCCGCGATCATCTTGCGGCCCTCGCGTCCGTGTTCGAGTTGCTGGTCGAACATCCACGCCGTGTACAGAACCAGCAGGCGGAACTGCATGTACTCGATATAGCTCCGCGATATCGCCTCCTGCACCGCCTGCTTCTCGCTCAGCAGCTGGCCATAGGAAGACCGACTCAATGCACGCTCCGCCATCATGTCGATCATCTGCTTGACCACACCGATCGTACGCTGCGCATGATGCAGACGACCGCCGCCCAGCCTCGACTGGGCCACCTTGAACCCCTCGCCTACGGGCCCCAAGCGGGCCGAGTCCGGGACGCGGACGTCGTTGAAGCGAAGCCAGGGATGGCCGCCGCTACCGGGTCCATCCGTCCACAGGCCGATGTTCCGCACGATCTGAAACCCAGGAGCGTCCGTGGGGACGATGAACATCGTCGCTCTGCTGTAGACCGGAGCATCGGGATCGGTGGCACACATGACGATCATGAAGGCCGCATGATTGGCGTTCGAGGCGAAGAACTTCTCCCCGCTGATGATCCAGTCGTCGCCGTCGCGGATCGCCCGGCAGTGGAGATTGGTGGGATCCGAACCACCTTGCGGCTCGGTCATGGCGAAGCAGGAGAACACGTCGTTGGCCAGCAACGGCTCGAGATAGCGCTCCTTTTGCTCGGGAGTCCCGAACATGGCCAGGATCTCGGAGTTCCCGCTGTCGGGGCCCTGGCAACCGAAGACCACCGACGAGAAACCCGATCCGCCAAAGATCTCGTTCAGGTAAGTGAGCTTCACGGCCCCGAACCCCTGGCCACCGAGGTGAGGTGGCAGGTGCGCCGCCCACAGACCCTGGTCCTTCACCTCCTGCTGCAAGTGTCGGACGATCTTGCGCAGCGGAGCATTGCCGATGTCAAACGGGGCGTCGATGTCGTAGTCATAGAGGTAGTCGATCGGGCGCACCTTGTTGTCGACGAACTCCCTGACCCAGTCGAGTTTCTCTTGGAACTCCGGCTCTATCGCGAAATCAACCATGAAGCCCTCCCTCGTCCACCCGTCGTGCGAGAAGGCACGGGCCCCACGGATGGGTACGGGCTTGTCGCACTCGGAATCATGTTCTCCTCCGTCAGAATATGATTCCGGAACCGAGAGCACAAGGGAGGACGGCCCTGACGCGCCGGGCGCTCGTCCGCTCCCTGCGCAACGCCGTTCCATTGACACGGCTCCCGGGCAGTGGCAGAATATTGTCGGAACGATGTTCCGTAAAAGGCGAGGAAGGACACAGTGACCGAAAGGGCGTTGCTGCTCACCGGCATCGGCGGGCAGGGGATCCAGCTGGCGGCCCGCACGCTGGCGGTGGCTGCGGTTTCCGACGGATTGCAGGCAATGGTGTTCGGCGAGTACGGCGGCATGATGCGTGGGGGCAACTCCGACTCCACCGTCGTGCTCGGCACCGAACGGCTGCTGACGCCGCCCACAGTCTCGCGAGCGTGGGGCGCGGTCGCCTTGCACCAGGAGTACTGGCCCGAGGTCGTGCCGAGACTGCAGGCGGGCGGCGTCGTGGTCATCGACCGGAGTGTGTTCCGCGCTGAGGTCGGGCGATCCGATCTGACGGTCGTCGAGATCGAAGCGACGGCCACGGCCGCTGAAATGGGCAACCCTCGGGGAGCATCGATGGTGGCGCTCGGCGCGTTTCGGCCGCGACAGGGATTGTGAGCCTCGCCGCTCTCGAGACGGCCACTGCCGAGGTGCTTCCGCCCTACCGGGCGCAGCACGCCGCGGCCAACGCCGAGGCGCTACGCGCCGGACACGCCCTCATAGCCGAACGGGTCTCAGAGGCGTGGCCCGAGCGCGTCGCCGGAGCACGGCGATGACCGCCAAGGCGGTGGTATCGAGGGGCACCGTGGTGATCGACATCGAGCGGTGCAAAGGTTGCGACCTGTGCATCGACGCCTGTCGCCCGGGAGTGCTCGCCATGACCGAGATCGACCGGAACATGCGCGGTTTTCGCTTTCCCCAGTTGGTCACCGAGGGATGCACGGCGTGCCGAGCCTGTGCCCAGATCTGCCCCGACTACGTGTTCCAGGTGTGGAAGTACGACGAACCCATCGTCACCGAACGGAGGAGCGGCTGATGCCGGCGCGCTTCATGGAAGGGTCAGAGGCCATCGCCGAGGCGATGGTCACCGCCGGGTGCCGATTCTTCGCCGGTTACCCGATGACGCCGTTCACCGAGGTCCTCGAGCACATGGCCCGCCTGCTACCGGGTGTGGGCGGGACCTGCATCAACGCCGAGAGCGAACTCGAGGCGATCGGCATGGCGTGGGGCGCGGCATCCACCGGCGCTCGGGCCGCCACCGGATCGGTCGGCCAAGGTCTTTCGCTCATGCAGGAGTCAATCTCCGAGCTCTGTCGGGCTCAAGTGCCTCTGGTTGTGGTCAACATGTCGCGCGGTCAGACCGACTACTACCAGAGCACACGTGGTGGTGGTCATGGGGACTACCGCACTCCGGTGCTGGCCCCGGTAGATCTGCCCGAAGCAGTTGAGCTGGTTCAGTACGCCTTCCACCTCGCCGACCAGTGGCGCAACCCCGTGCTGTTCTATGGCGACTACTACCTGGCCCACGTGCAGGAGTCGGCTGACGTCCACCCCTACGAGTTCGGGCCCCTCCCGGCCAAGGACTGGATCGTCGACGGCCTCAACGGCGGGACCGGCAATGCCAAGCTCGTCTCGCCGCTCTCGAGCACCAAGCACCACGAGGACCGCAGCGGCTACGGCGGCCACCTGAAGTTCGTCGCCGAACGGATGGCGACGATGACCGAGGGAATCGAGCCCATGGTCGAGACCGGCTTCGTGGACGACGCCGACTTCGTCGTCGTCTCGTTCGGCACGGCCGCTCGCTACGTGCGCTACGTCGTCGGCCTCCTACGCGAGGAAGGGTTGCCCATCGGCTTCGTTCGCCCGATCACGCTGTGGCCGTTCCCCAGCGACGAGATCGCCCGTGTTGCCGAGCGCGCCCGGGCCCTTGCCGTCTACGAGCTCAACAACGGCCAGATGATCGACGACGTACGGCTCGCCGTGTACGGCCGGGCCCCGGTGGAGTTCATCGGGGACCTTACGCTCGACATGTCGGGCTTCGGGATATCGCCGGACTACGACGTCGAACGCCTCTTGGTCCGAATCCGCAACGCATTCACCGCCCAAATGAGTGAGGTGTCATGAGTATCACGATCCTGCCCACGAATGGTCCCCCCACCGTGCCGGCCCAGCTCGTTGAAGACTTCACGCCTTCGCTGCTCAACGACGAGATGCACCACCTCTGCCCCGGCTGCGGCCACCCTGTCGCCATGCGGGCGGCCGCCGAAATGATGGGTGAGCTGGAGCTCGCCACTCGGGCCATCGGCGTCGTCGGCATCGGCTGCTACACCGGGTTCGCCTCGTCGCTCGACGTCGACGTCGTACAGGCGCTGCACGGCCGGGCCCCGTCGCTGGCCACCGGCGTCAAGCGCATGCGGCCCGACTCCTTCGTGTTCTCACTCCAAGGTGACGGCGACATGGTGAACGAGGGACTGCAGGAGATCATCCACACCGCCGCCCGGGGCGAGGCGGTCACCGCAATCCTGCTCAACAACGGCGTCTTCGGCGAAACGGGCGGACATATGACGGCGACGACCGTGCTCGGGCAGCGCACGAAGAACACATTGGACGGCCGCGACGCCGCGCTGCACGGCTACCCCGTGCCGATCGCCAACCTCATCGCCCAGCTGGACGGCGCGGCGTTCGTGGGACGGTCGGCCGTGAACAACGCAGGCAACGTGGCGCGCACGCGGCGCATGTTCCGCCGCGCCTTCGAGCTGCAGATGGCGGGTGCCGGCTTCACGTTCGTCGAGGTGCTCACAATGTGCCCGACGGGCTGGTTCATCGAGACCAGCGAGGCACCCGACTACCTCGGGGACAAGATGGCCGGAACGTACGAGCTCGGCGTGTTGAAGGACCCCGATCACCCCGCTGCATGAACCAACTACTGCTGCACGACGCGTTCTTCGCGGCCGCCGCCCGGTACCCCAACCGGGTGGCGGTGACCCGCGGGAAGGACTCCCGGACCTTCGGCGAGTTGGCCGAGGCAGTGCCCCGCTACGCGCAGGCGCTCGCCCACGCCGGCGTGCGCCGCGGCGACCGGATCGGGTGCTGGTGCGACACCGACCTCGACCTCGTCCCGCTGTACTTCGCCTCGGCCGCAGTCGGCGCCACGTTCACGCCTGCCAACCCCAAGTTCAGCGACAGCGAGGCTCGGGCCGTGTTCGACCTGGCCGACCCGCGGCTCGTCGTCGTCGACGAGAGCCACGAGGGTGACATCCGGCTCGCCGATCTGAACCGGTCGACGGCGGCCAGCGGGATCGACGTCGAGCCCGTCCAGGAGACCGACGGCCACATCATGTTTTTCACGAGCGGCACCACAGGAAAGCCCAAAGCGATAGAGCTGTCGCACCGAACGGACACGCTTCGCGCCCTGTCGAGCATGTCGAACCTCCCCAACGGGCCGACGGTGTCGATGTTCCCGCTGTTCCACATGTCCGGATGGACCAGCGCGACGTCGCCCTGGCTGCGGGGTGAGGAGGTCGTACTGGCCGACGGAGCGGACGCCGCCGGGCTGATGGAGGCGATCGAGCGCCGTCGGGCCGAGCGCTTCTACGCCATCCCGGCCGTCTGGCGGCGCATTCTCGAGCTCGACCTCAGCGGATTCGACCTCGGCTCGCTCCGCCAGGCCGACACCGGCACGTCGGCGACGACACTCCAGTTGCTCGACGCCATCCATGACGCGCTTCCGCAGACCACCACGACGGTCACCTACGGCTCGACGGAGGCGGGAGGGGTCTGCCAGCTCCCCTTCAACGATCTGCACCGCAAGCCCGGCAGTGTCGGGCCGCCGGGCCCGTACGTGTTTGTCCGCCTCGAGGACGGTGAGCTGTGGACCAAGAGCCCATTCCTGTTCACCGGGTACTTCCGTAACCCGGATGCGACCGCGGCTGCGTTGGTGGACGGGTGGTACCGCACCGGAGAACTCGCCGAGATTGACGGCGAGGGATATGTCACGATCGTCGGCCGCTCCAGCGAAATAATCCGCACTGGGGGCGAGAGCGTCGCGCCCGCCGAGGTCGACGCCATACTTCTCGAGCACACCGCCATAGCCGACGGCGCCGTGGCGGGTGTTCCCCACGACGACTGGGGCGAAGTCATCGCCGCCTTCGTCGTGCTCCACCCGGGCGCGTCACTCACGCTCGATGACCTGCAACAGCACTGCCACGGGCACATCGCCTCCTTCAAGGTGCCTCGTCGTCTCATCGTGGTCGACGCCATCCCACGCACGGGCGCAACGCGACAGGTGCAACGTCGTCTGCTCGTCGAGCGAGCCCTCAAGCCGGCGTGAGCCCCCGCCCTCGACTGAGTCAGGGGGAAACCGAGGAGCACGCCCGCCGGCTCATTGAGGCGGCCTTCCAGGTGGCGGCGGCGACCGGTGAAGCCGAGCCGTCGGTCCGCTCCATCCTGCGCGAGGCGGGGCTCTCCAGACAGGCCTTCTACCGGTGTTTTCAGTCCAAGGACGATCTCATCGCCGCGGTGCTCGCCGAGGGTCGGCGGATCCTGGCCGACTACCTCATGGGGCGCATGGCCATGGCGCAGACGCCGGAGGGAAAGGTGCGAGCCTGGGTGACCGGTGTCATGCGACAGGCCCAAGCAGCGTCCGCCGCGGAGCGCACCCGACCCTTCATCGTCGCACCACCCAAGATGGTCGACGGCAACGAAGACCCGGCAGAGACCGAGCGACTGCTGACCCAGATGCTGGAGGAAGCCATCGCCGTCGGCGCAGCCGATGGGTCCTGGCAGAGCAGCAACCCGGCCGCCGACGCTCTCATCGTTCATGACTTCGTCTTCAGCAGTATGCGCCGCCACCTCTCCCGCAACGAGCGACCCTCGCGAGAGGCCGCCCAGCGGCTCGCCGACTTCGCACTGCGGGGGCTGGGCGCAGCTCCCATCACGGCGGTCCCGGCCGATGCGGGCAGCACGGGAGCCCGAAGGGCCTGAGTGCGTCCGGACTCGGGTTCCCGACCAGAATCGGTTAGCCTGGGCACTCGCAGGCCGAGCTGTCGGCCAAACGAACGTCCTTGGTTCGAGGGATGGGTGGACGAAACGTGACAGGTGCTCCCGGGCTATTCGAGAGTGGGATTCTCGTGCGATCCGACGCCGAACCCCTCACCGCTGGTCAAGAGGCCGTGGCTGATGGCCGGCCGGAGCAGGCACATACTTCCTCGCGTTCGCGTGCCGAACGGATCGCCTGCGGAAAAGCGGCACGCATCGCGACGCCCCGTTCGAGTCACGCCGCCGGCAAGGTAGCCTCCGAACGGCGCGATCCGATAGCTCTCCTGGAGGAGCAGGCGACCACCCGAGTGCCGGAGCTGGTGCCTATCCGGTACGGACGGATGCTCGTTTCGCCGTTTGCCTACTTCCGGGGTGCCGCTCTTCCGATGGCTGCCGATCTTGCCACTACACCAATCACGGGCCTCACCGTGCAGCTGTGCGGAGACGCTCATCTCTCCAACTTCGGAATGTTCGGTTCCCCCGAGCGCCGCCTCTTCTTCGACGTGAACGACTTCGATGAAACTGCTCCGGGACCATGGGAGTGGGACCTCAAGCGACTGGCGGCCAGCCTGGAAATCTCTGGACGCGAGAATGACTTCTCGAGCCAGCAGCGAAGAGACATCGTGGGCAACGCAGTCCGCACCTACAGGGAAGCCATGACCGAGTTCTCGGAAATACCCATGCTCGATGTCTGGTACGCCCACCTCGACTGCGACAACCTGTTACCGCGCTTCGACGCCCTACTCGACCCGAAGAAGACCCCAAACGTGTGGAAGGCCATCTCAAAGGCGCGGGCACACGATAGCCACCAGGCCTTCGAAAAACTCGTCGAACTCGTCAATGGTGAACCCAGGATCGTCAGCGACCCACCGCTCATCGTGCCTATTGAGCAACTCGGCGAGGACATCCATTCGGACGCGGGGGAAGGTGGCTGCTTGAGGCAGTTCGCTCGTATCAACACACGCTCCAACCCGATAGACGGCACCTCCTCGAGCAGTACCGGTTTGTGCATATGGCACGCAAGGTGGTCGGCGTCGGCAGCGTCGGGAGCGACGCCTGGATCACTCTGCTTCTGGACCATGGCCATGCCTCTCCGTTGTTCCTGCAAATCAAGCAGGCGGAAGCCTCCGTGTTGGAGCGCTTCACCTCGAAGAGTCGATTCTCGAACCACGGCGAGCGCGTGGTGTGCGGACAGCACATGATACAAGCGGCCACCGATATCTTCCTTGGTTGGGTACGCCATACTCGGGATGGCCTGGCACGCGACTACTACATCCGCCAACTCCGGGACTGGAAGGGCTCCGCTGATATTGCCGGCATGAGACCTTCAGGTATGGAGCTCTGGGGGGAGATGTGCGGGTGGACGCTGGCCCGAGCTCACGCACGTACGGGTGATCGCATTGCCATCGCGGCCTACCTCGGAGCGTCTGACAAATTCGACCAAGCTATTGTGACGTACTCACGCGACTATGCCGACCAGATTGAACGGGACTTCGTGACACTCCAGAAGGCTGTTCGATCCGGCACCCTGGTCGCCGACTTCGGAATGTAAGCACGACATGATCCGCCTCATCGCCGCGATCGACGATCGACGGGGCATCGCGACCGACCTTGGCATCCCCTGGAAACTTCCCGGTGACACCGCCTATTTCCACGACAAGACAGCCAAGGGGGTCATTCTGATGGGGCGGGCGACGTACGAGGAGTTCGCCGCACCGCTGCACGACAGGGAGAACTTCGTGCTCACCTCCGAGCCCGGACCTTTGCGTACGGGTTTCCGAGGCGTCGCCGGTCTCGACCAACTCCGCGCGGCGTCTCCGCACGATGACGTCTGGGTGATAGGGGGAGCCGCCGTGTACGCGGAGACCATCGCCGAGGCCGAGGAGCTGCTCCTGACTCAGGTCCTGGGCGACTTCCACTGCACCAAGTTCTTTCCGCCCTATCGGGCTGAATTCGAGCTCGAGATCGGAAGCGACGACCGGAGCGAAGGAGGCGTCACCTATCGATTCGAAACGTGGCGACGTCGTGAACCAGAGTCGGAGGGCTCTGAGTAGCACGGTCCGAAACTCGCCGACCGCTACGTGCTGGCCTGCCGCCGCAACCCCTTTTACACCAGGCGCCCATATCTTTAAACTCTATGGGATTAGTCATGTATTCGCACTCGAACGTCCGCCGGGCTGGCAGCGTGAGCTGCGGCCTATGTGGGAACGGCCCGTTCCGTGCCCTGGCACGACGAGCCAGGCACAGTTCGAGGGTTGACGTCATGCGCTGCGCTGGGTGCCCACCGATGGTGGGGTCATCGGGGTGAGTCGTACGCGTTGTTCGAACCAACACCCCAGGAGGTCACCCGAGGGCCCGGAGGCTGCCTAGTTGCTCGGAACCGTTCGATGGCGTTCCAATTGAGCGGCCGCGCTCAGCGCAACGCCGCGTCGAGCACCTCGCCTGATGGAGCAAAGTAGAAGGACCCCGAGGCGGGCGTGGAGTAGTCGGTGAGGGCGTCACGAACCTGGCCGTTCATGCCATAAATCGCTTCCATCCGCTCGCGCAGCGGCGCCTGTTCCCGACAGAACCCGAGGAAATAGAGGCCGACCGTACCGTCATGGAGCGCGTACGGCGTCGAGCGGCGCACGATCTCGCCCCGCTTCGGCTTCGTGGCGTCGGCCGTCTCCCCCTCGCGCAGCTCGACGTGGGACAGGTGCGAGGTCGGCACCTGCTTGTCGAGGCGGGTCGAGTCGGCCTTCGTCCTACCGAACAGATTCTCCTGGTCCTCGTGGCTCAGGCTGTTGAAGTAGGTGAGGTCATGGACCCAGCGTTGCGCGATGGCAAACGAACCCCCCGCACCCGGCTCTCCTTCTGGCACCACGGCGCGATCGTGCTGGTCCTCGGGTTCCGGGTTGCCCGTGCCATCGATGAATCCCGTGAGGTCCAGGCTGGCCCCGTACACCCAGGCGATCGTCTCCCGCGCGACGGCCATGTGGCCCGAAACGGCCGTGCGGAACTTGAACTGGGTGTCCCAGTTACGGTCCTTGTGATCGGAGTGGACCCAGATGAGCAGTTCCTCCTGCGTCGCCTTGGCCTCCTTCCCATCGCTGGACTGGTAACCGGGGTACGGCAAGAAGTCCGCGGGAATGTCATCGGTCAGGTCCGCCAGCAGGGTGGGCCCGAACATGATACAGAGGTTCACGCCCTGGCTCTCAGTGTCTTCTCTCAGGGCGGATAGGGCGCCCTTTATGACTCCTAGGTCTGCCCCTTCGGTGCGGCTCAGATGGACGTACCACTGGTGCTCGCCCAGCGACGTCAGAATTGCCCCTTGTGGTGTGGCCATGTTTCCAACCCCTTTTCGCATTTCAACCAACAGCAATGACGAGTGGGTTCAACGTAGTCCACCTGCATGGCAGCTGTCACGAACGTCTTCGTCGCTTGAAGATCTCGTTCACCCTTCGTCGCCGGGCGGTGCCTCGCCTCCGTCCATTCCCATCTGAGCCGTGCGCCGCCAGTGGGTCCAGGCACCGGGCGCCCGCGTGGCCCGCCGGGCCCAAAAACACCTGGCCAGCCAGCGGAGCGGGTCACGCCGACGGCGACATCACGACGACCAGCCCGGGGTCGCCACCATGGGGGTGGCGCCAGCGGTGGACGAGCCGCGGGAGAGCGGTGAGACCCCTCCGGGCGTTACGGCTTGCCGTCGCCGCTCGATGGGACACCGACGTCCCGTGGCCCAGCGAGCCGAGCCCGCTCCACGTCAGGCTCGGTCATTTGGGCCCCTCTGCAAAAAGCTCGGGCAACGTCGCGGCGAACAGCTCTCGACCGGCGCCGGACTCGTTGAGCATCCGGTTGGTCCGGCGCCGAACCTTCCAGCCCGAGCCGACCCTCTCCACGTCCCAGCGGACCGCGCTCACGCGCCACAAGAAGAAGCGATCGCCCTCGCGCCGCATGACCAGCGAATAGTTGAGTGCCGTGGCCCGATCCCCCTCCACCTCGACCAGGAGCGGGCCCCCGAAATGAGCTACCCCGTGGGCAATGAGTCCCTGGTGACCCGGAGCCTTGAGCATCTCGTCCACCGCAGCGCTGCCCACATGGGGCACGCCGTCGGCATCCCAGTCATAGACGCCGTCTTCGAGCCACACACTCGATGCGAGCGACGTCAATCCCCCGTCGGCGGCCGGCCCGTACAACAGGATCAACCGCCGAATGGCTGCCTCGTCCTCGAGGCGACCAACACGCGCGAGGAGGTCCTCTACCAACGATTCGTTCATAGGACAACGATACGCCCAACCTATTCTGACGTCGAAATCGGTTGCTCGGCGGATCCATCGACCTTTTTTCGAGCTCTCGGATCTTCTAGTTCTCCGAGCTTCGAGCTCTCGGAGCGCCGACCCCGTCCTCGCGTAGGACTCACCGGCTCACCTGGCGGCGGACCAGCCGATAGGACCGAGCTCGAGGGCGATCGCCTTCATGGCATTCTGCTCGCGGTCCCAGACGTCGGTGATCTGCTGGGCCCACCCTTCCCGCAACAGGGCCTTGTTGGATACGAGAGCCGCTACCTGGTGGACGGCCAGCTGGCGGGCCAGATCCATCGCCTCGGCGTGGGCCTGACCGGCCGGCGCCTTGCGCAGGGCGAAACCGTTGGCCACCACTTCATCGGCGCTGAATGCGCGGCCCGACAGGACCATCCACATTGCCTGCTGCGGACCGACCCGCTTGGGCAGGAGCCAGCTGCTCGACGCTTCAGCACAGGTGCCGAGGGCGACGAACGGCATGCGGACCACTGCGGCCTCGTCGACCACTACCAGGTCGCAGTGGAGGAGGAGCGTGGCCCCGAGGCCGACGGCCAGGCCGTTGACGGCGCCAATGAGCGGTTTGGGGAAGGTGGCCAGGCGGCGCAGCATCGGGTTGAAATGGACCCCGAGCTCGGCGCTCCCCTCGGGGCTGCCGACCGCGTTGAGGTCCACCCCGGCCGAGAAGGCGCGCCCGGTGCCAGTGATGACGCAGACCGACACTCCGGGGTCGTCCGCTGCCTGGTCCAGCCGTTCGGTCAGCGCGCCGTAGCCGCGGGCGGTAAAGGCATTGAGCTTCTCCGGCCGATCGAGCCGCAATGTCCGGACGCGCCCCTCGTCTTCGGCGTGTATGGCGAATGCGAACTCCTCTTCACCCATTCGTGCCCCCCATTTCTTACCCACCAAGATAGCGTCAGCGCTAGCGTGACGACACTCCTGAGGGTGTGGCGCAAAGAGGGGGGCACCATGGCACAGAGCACCGCCGAGGGCGACGTTCTCATCGATCGATCCCACCAGGGTGTGGCGTTGGTCACGCTCAACCGGCCCCACCACCTCAACGCGCTCACCTCCGAGATGCTGGAGGAGTTGTACGACTGCTTCGAGCACCTCGGGCGCGACGCCGACTGTCGTGTGATCGTGATCACCGGAGCCGGCCGGGGCTTCTGTGCGGGCGACGACTTGGTGGACTACCACCCTCCAGCGTGGGTCCCCACCGACGTGGGCCCCTTTCACTCCAACATGTATCAGCAGAAGTACGTAGCCGAGCTGGTTCCCCGGATGCGCGCGCTACCGCAGCCGGTCATCGCCGCCGTCAACGGTGCCACGGCGGGGGCCGGATACGCCCTCGCCCTCGGCGCCGACTTGCGCCTCGCTTCCAGGTCCGCCATCTTCGTGGACGCGTTCGTCAAGATCGGCGCTTCGGGCGCCGAGATGGGACTGAGCTGGCTTTTACAGCGCATCATCGGCGCCACCCGGGCCGCCGAGCTGGTCCTGACCGGTCGCCGGGTGGACGGCGAGGAAGCAGCTCGCATCGGCCTGGTGCTCGATCTCGTGCCCGACGGAGCGGTCGTCGGTGCCGCCCTGGCCCTGGCCGATCAGATCATTGCCAACACGCCGTTCGGCACCTGGATGGGCAAGGCCACACTCTGGTCGAACCTGGAGATCCCGAGCCTCACCGCCGCAATTGACCTCGAGGCCCGCACCCAGGTGCTCACCCTGGGCACCGAGGACGGCAAGGAGCAGTTGGCCGCCTTCCGGGAACGGCGGGTGCCGGTCTACAAGAACATCTAAATTTAAGCCCAATTACTCGTGGAACGTGAAAGTCCCTCCGTCGATGACCACTCCCGAGGGAGTGGAAGTACGGAACATGGCCGTCCCTCGGCCGGTCATCCACATCGCTACGGCCAGCTCCTCGCCCGGGAAGACCGGTTTCGAGAAGCGAGCCCCGAGGGACCGGACCCGATCGGGATCGGATTCGCACAGGGTGTGCATCAGGGCCCGGCCAGTGAAGCCGTAGGTGCACAGCCCGTGCAGGATCGGCTTGGGGAATCCCCCCAAAGCCGCAAAGGTGGGATCCGAGTGGAGCGGGTTCCGGTCCCCACATAGCCGGTAGAGCAACGCCTGGTCCGGTCGGGTGGCGTAGGTGACCACCTGGTCCGGATGTCGGTCAGGGAACTCGACCTTCGAGGAGGGTCCGCGGTCACCTCCCCAGCCACCTTCACCGCGGATGAAGATCCCGTTTCGGGTGGTCCACATCGCCTTGCCACTGGACGCGTCTCGTGCGACGCTTTCGGTCACCACCACTGCGGCGGTCCCCTTGTCGTACACGCCGGTGATCGTCGTCACGGATGTCACGGCACCTTCCGCCGGTATCGGGCCGTGAAGCTCAATGAACTGCTCTCCATGGACCAGCATGGCCGGGTCATAGGTGCCAAGCTTCTGCCACGGCGCATCTCCAGACGTCAGCACCGGGAACGTCGGCAGGACCCTCTGGGTGACGCCGTTGCTGTTCTCGGTTGTGAACTCGAGCTCGAAGCCGGTTGGGTCGATCGTTCCTGCCCCTACACCCAAGGCGTACAGAAGACAGTCCTTGGAGCTCCAGGAACGTTCGGTGGGTTCGCCCGTCATGCCGACAGCGTCCGGATTGATTGGCATTTGATGCACTTTACGCGCCACGTGCCTCAGTGCCAAGAGGAACTGCATGCTGTGTCCACTTCCTTCGCGGTTCTGGCGAGCCAAGTCGAGGCGCGCACATGCCCTAGAATCACGTGAAGTGTGCTTTTCTCCACAAGCTGATTTGGTCGGGGGGGTCGTCATTGGCGCTATAGGCGTCGGTGCGGTCCGTAATGCCCAAAGACAGCATGAACACCTCGCGTTGGCTGCGTTGCCGCTGCTGCTGGGCGCCCACCAGGTCATCGAGGCGTTCGTCTGGTTGGGACTGCAAGGTCATGAGCCGCAGGAGCTCGAGAAGATCGCCCTCTGGGCGTACCTGTTAATCGCCTTCGTCGTTCTACCGATTTTCGTGCCCCTGGCGGTCTTGATCAACGAGCCGTCACGACGGCGGAAAAAGATCATGGCACCGCTCGTCGCGTTAGGAGCTGGGGTGGCCATCATCCTGTTTGCGGTCATGGTTCGCGGTCCGGTTGGCGTGAGGCTACGTCCGTACCATCTCGCCTACTCCATCGACCTCAACCACGGAGGGCTGATCGTCGTTCTCTACGTGACCGCCATCTGCGGAACGCTTCTCTTGTCCACTCGCCGCCGCGTCGTCGTATTCGGCATCGTCAATCTGGTTGCGGTTGGGATCATCGCTTGGCTGACGGTCGATGGGTTCGCCTCGGTCTGGTGCGGTTGGGCGGCGATCACAAGCGGAGCCATCGTGCTCCACATGCGAATCGGCAAGTCTCACCGGGTACAGCCACTTGCCGCACAGGCAGGTTGAACCAGACGCAAGACCCCCGACCACGGGTTGGGGCACCCGCTCAATCTTTTCCGCTCTCTGAGCACCTTGCGGACACTGCGTGAACCCGCCCTGCCAAGTGCACTCAAATGCAGGGTGGTACAATCGCTTCGGAACGCTTGAAATGTGCTCCCGGGTGGCCTCAGACCTCGGTGCCTCCTTCAGAACACCGAGGTAGAGTTAGTGACCATAGTAAGTGCCGAGCGCGAAAGCACGCTCCACGCGCCTTTCGATTTCAGCGACCATGGGTGTGACAGTGGCCCTACACCATCGGACTTGCGGAGCTCTGAGTCCACCCCGGTGGACCACGGTCGGAGGAAACAGCTGGTCGTGACCACGATCCTCATCGTGGCGCCCCTGTTGGGGGTACTGGCGGCGGCGTTGGGATTGATCAACCCTCGAGTAACCCTCTTGGACGTGATCTTGGCGGTCTCCTTCTATATCGTCAGCGGTCACGGGTTGACGGCCGGATTCCACCGCATGTTGACGCACCGCTCCTTCAAAGCCGCTCGCTGGGTCAAGATCACCCTGGCCGTCGCTGGTTCGTTGGGAATGGAGGGGAGCGTCATCAGCTGGGTGGCCAACCACCGCCGACACCACGCCTACACCGACAAGAAAGGCGATCCGCATTCTCCCTACGAGTACGGGACCGGCACATGGAACCAGGTCCGTGGTGCCCTGCACGCTCACATGGGATGGCTCTTCCAGGCCCAGGCGACGGAGGAGGAGCGATGGGCCCCGGACTTGGTCCGTGATCCAGATCTCGTCGCGATCAGTCGACTGTTCCCATTGATTGGCCTCGCTTCATTGGGACTGCCGATGCTCATCGGGTGGGCGATTACAAGAACCTGGGTCGGTGCCTTGGGCGGGTTGATCTGGGGTGGCCTGGTCCGCGTCTTCCTCCTGCACCATGCCACCTTCTCCGTCAACTCGGTCTGCCATCTGTGGGGACGCCGACCGTTCATCACAAGAGCCGACGACCGGGCGACGAACTTTGCTCCATTGGCGGTGCTGGCCATGGGCGAGAACTGGCACAACCTTCATCACTCCTGTCCGACCCTGGCCCGGCACGGTGTGGATCGTCACCAACTCGACTCCACGGCTCGCCTCATCTGGGTTCTTCAGAGCGTCGGGGCTGCGTGGGACGTGAAATGGCCCGTTGCTGAGGCCCTCGACCGGCGCAGGCTTCCGATCCACACCGCGCCGACGCTTGATGCAGTCCTTCCGGATGAGGTCCTCCAAAAAGTCTGAGGTCCTCAGGGGATCCCTCAGATCCCCTGCTCGGGTGCCGGTTCGGTCCCGACTCCTCCGTGCACCGAAGGACTCAATGTGCGCCGACCGCGCCACCGGGCCAACACCCCCTTGAGGGTCCTGGTCTGCGCCACGACCGCAAAGACCCTGTAGGCCTCCATGAACTGGTCAAGGTCGTCGTGATGGGTCGCCATAGGCCGGCTGCCTGCGGATACGGAGTACGTCTCGACGAGTCCGGTGGCACTCATCACGTTCCCCAGACCAAGAGGGCTGACACCTGGTCTCTAGCTGCAGCGCCGTCGGCCTGCCGTGGAGAGCGATGTTGGTCACGTGCCCACCCGGCCGGATGCTGCGTAGCCGCCCCCAGCCTCGAATCGGCCAGGTCGATGGCGATGAGCTGGCTTGGCCGGGGGCTGAATGGGCTTCTTGCGGCCGCGGGCGGACTCGCTCAGTGAACGAGCGCCGGGACGAGGTTCGCTCGGTGCGCCGCACGACCGGTGAATCCGGGCAGGTGCCTCCCTCTCCATTCGGCGTTGAGCGCGAAGCGGTCGAGGCCGAGGTACCCGGCGTTGCGCCAGGCCAAAATGAGCGGAACCTCGAGGATCAGGTAGGCCGGGTTGACGCCGGCTGAGCCCGTGAACATGTAGACGAGATTGAGGGTGAGCCCGGCCAGGGCGGCCAGGCCGGTGAACAGTCCGAGGATCAGCGCGATGCCGATCGCCATCTCACCGAGGGCGATGAACTTGGCGATCCACGAGGCGTTCGGGACGACGAAGTTGTGCAAGAACGCGGCCCACCAGCCGTAGCTGGCGCCACCTTTACCGGCGGTCGATCCGGCGATCCCGGCCGTGGCGAATCCCTTGACCCCAGCTCCTCCCCCGTACCAAAAGAACGCCTTCTCGCTGCCCCAGATCTTCTGGTAGCCCACGTTCAGCCACCAATACCCGAGCACCACGCGTACGACCAGCCAGATGACGCTGGCGGCGGAGGAACGGTACAGCCAGTCGGCGAAGCGCAGGTTGTGGCCGGACCCTAAAAGGGTGTCGTTGCCCTGGGGTGTCGTGGGCACATGGAGCGGTTGAGGAACCTCGGCTGAGGTGGCAGTGGGAGAGGAGTCAACTTCTGTGGTGGGTCCCATCGGGGCCGCCTGTCTCCCTCCGAGAGCGGAGGGCACTGTGCCCAAAGTGAGCTGAGCCCAGTGTGCACCCACAGATGTAATAAATGCAGCAACACGCACGGTGTTCTCGACGTTCGGGTCAGAATGGTCCCCCGCCGCAACGCGGTCAGTGGGATTGAAAACTCAGACTCTCCTAATCCGTGTTCCGAAAGGTGACCGAATAGCCGCGTCCAGGGCGGTTGACCAGGTCACAAGGAATTTCCAGCCGGGCCAGGATCTTCCGCACCCGCAGGACGTAGTTGCGGACTTCCTCAGGGAACAATGCGGAATCCGACCACGCATAGCCCATGATCTGCGAGGAGGTGTAGTAGCGATGGGGATGGTCGAGGAGAAACTGCAAGAGCTCGAACTCTCGATTGGTCAGTACCACCTCCTTCCCCTTGTGGCGCAAGATCCGGCCATCCGGGTCGAGCCACGGGCCCTGGAGTTTCCAGACCCGCTGGTACCACAGGTCGAGCCGGTCGTAGTACCCAGCCATCTGCTTCTCAATAAAAGTACGTCCACATCAGCGGCATCCCGAGCCACGGGATGGAGCTTGGGCAGCTCTCGCTCGACTCGTTCTAAGAGTCCGAGTTTGAAACGAATCAAGTCGTCATAGATGCTCATCCAATGGCGAGCATCTTCCCAATGCTCGGTTTCGATGTCCTCTCCCTCGAGGGGTCCCCGTACAACATCCTTAGGGTCGGGTGGCACCATTAGCTTCCATCTATACGGAGGATGTTGCTGAACTTATTACACAGTGCCGTGTAAGACGAGGATCATGAACTCCGGCAGCGCTTTCCAAGACAGGCCTGACATTGTCGCGGCGATCAGGGGTGGCAACAATGCTCTGGGCATGGCAGACGAGGCTGACCCCCTGACTGCCACCCTTGAAGAAGCGCTGTTCTGGCGGGACATCTACGGCGAAATCCTCGCCATGGAGGAATCCGTGCTCGAGCGTATTCACCAGCTCATGGCCGGTCAATCAGCCCAAGCACGCCAAGAGGTCGAGCTGACCAATCTCCCCGTGGTTGTGGCCCAGGCCGAGCGATTCCGGTCGAGGAAGGAGCTCTGGGAGTCCCGGGTGCATGCCCATGGGTAGTCAGTGGGCCAGGTCAGCTCCCCGCTGCCGGTGAGGGCCATTGTTTGGTGTACCGTCGTGACGGCTCATTGAGAGCACCAGCGTCCCCGCTTACGGAGACAAGATCGAGAGTCCCCATGGGACCCAGCCACGACGAAGGACAACAGAAGAAGGCAGGACTGCTTTCTTTGTCAGAAGATACGCCCACCCGTCAGTGCGGCCGGTGCAGGCAGTTTTTTCCTGATCCCTCAGCGTCCCTACCGCCGAAGTGGTGGGCATGTCCGACATGCCATGACAGACTGTTCGGCACCCCGTAGTGGTCGGGGGGTACGACACCGGTATGGACCTCCTCATAGAGGTCGTCCAGGTGCTCGATATGGCAAGCGATGCTTGCGAGGCGTCGGAGGATGCCGCACGCCTGTCGGCTCTGGCGGAACGCGTCCGCAGCTATCTGGCAGCCAGCCGTCCGACCACGACCCTTGGAACGCCGCGGATCCCAACGTCGGAGAATCGCCTCACCGATGAGAGCGTGATTCACCGGTCAGGAGCGGTAGAGCAGTCCCACATACGCCTTCTTCCGAACTGAACGTTGGACAATCCGGAAGACCAACTCTCCTACCTCTTGTTGAGGGCGCCGGCGTCGACAGGAACCACAGTGCCGGTGACGTAACGGGCGTCATCGGAGACAAGCCACGCTATGGCGTTGGAGACGTCGACCGGTTCCACCAGGTCGACCGGCATTGCGTTCGACAAGGCATTCGCCAGCTTCGGGTTCCGCTCGAGGACGAGGGCCAGGTCCCCGTCCCCGGCCATGGGCGTGCGAACCGCTGTCGGAGCGACGCTGTTGACCCGGATGAAGTGGGGCGCCAGGTAGTTGGCCCACGACCGCATCAATCCGATGACGCCGTGCTTGGCGGCGGTATAGCCCAAGAACCCCGCGGCCGGGATGCCGACACCTATCAGGCCGCCGGTCGAGCTAGTCAGAACGATCGCCCCGCCTTGGCCCCGCTCGATCATCGCCGGGATAGCGACCCGACCGGTGTTCCAGACACCCGTGAGGTTGACGGCGATGACGTCCTCCCACTGTCTCTCGGCGGACACCGTGCTGCCACCCGCTCCGATGCCCGCGTTGGCCAACACGATGCTGACCGGTCCCAGCTCCGTCGCACCCTCGTCGAATACCTTCTGCAACGCCGTCACGTCCCGAACATCAGCCTGCCGCGCGACGATCCGCCGTCCTAGCGCTCCACCTCCTTCACCGTCTGCTCGAGGTCCTCCGGAGTGGACATCGCGTAGGTCACCGATTCGAGCTGCGCGCAGATGTCCACGGCGATGATGTCCGCACCTTCCTGAGCCAGCCGGACGGCATGGCGCGGCCCTGACCCCGGGCCGCACCCGTTATGAACGCGACCTTGCCATCGAGCTTTCCCATCGCCCCTCCTTGTCAATGCTGAGCACTTGCCCAATGTGTCTACCACTCATGCGCAACGCTGGCAAGGAGACCACCCGACGTCCTCCTACATCGAGAAGGTTCGCCCTCCGGCTACATCGAGAAGGTTCGCCCTCCGGGGTCGTGAGGTGAGCACCGACAATCAGTTACCAGCCTCGAGACGCCCGAGGCCACCACGTCAGATCGGACTCGTCACCCCGAGCCGGCCCGCCACATGGAGGGCGGCGACATACCCGAACACGGTCGTGTTGGCGATACTGGCTCCGGCACCGAGGTAGAAACGGCTCATGACCGTCGCCGTCATGTTGCCGGTCGCGTAGAGGCCTGGGATCGGTTCGTCAGCCTGATCAAGAACCTGGGCGTACTCATTGGTAACTACGCCACCGGAGGTGCCCACGTCGCCGGCATAGATCTCTGTCGCGTAGTAGGGCGGCTTGTCGATCGGGCCGACTGCCGGGTTCTCCTTGCTGCCCGGGTCCCCGAGCACGCGGTTGTACTGAGACTCACCGCGGTGGAACTCCGGATCGAGCCCGTAGACCGCATGCTTGTTGAAGCGCTGCACCGTCGTCGCGAGCGTTGCCGGGTCGACGTCCATTTGGTCGGCCAACCCCTCGATGGAGTCGGCCTTCTTGATCCAGCCGTTGCTGACGAACTCGGCGGGCATCCGGCCCGGCAACACCGACGTGAACTGTCCCAGCTTCGGCAGACCTTGGGCCCAAACATGGTTGCGACGATACTTGTCATCAAAGATGAGCCAGGCCGGCACAGCCTCATTCGCGTACATGGCCTTGGTTACTTCCACATACGAATTCGATTCATTGCAGAACCGCCGACCGTGCTTGTTGACGTACATCGTCCGTGCGTACTGCCGAGCCACGGCAAGACCCGATCCGAGCTCCCAGCGGGCGGTGGGGTTCCATACCGCTTCATCCATGTAGTCGGTCTTGGCCCCCAGCGCGATGGCCGCCGACAGTACCTCGCCGGTGTTCCCCATGTTGGCCATCGTCCAGGTACCGTCGCTCGGCTGCGTTTCAGCGCTGTACTTCATTCGCATTTCCGGATTGCGCTCGAAGCCACCCGCTGACAGCAGTACGCCTTTCTCGCCGCGTACCACCACCGGGAGCCCGTTGCGGTTGGCCCGCACACCCACGACCCGGCCATCCTCCACGATCAGCTCCTCCACGCCGGTGTCCAGCCACAGGGGTATGCCAGCGTCGACGAGGATCTTGGTCAACTGCCCCACCAGCGACATTCCGTTGGTGAGCAGATCCTGGCCTCTCCTTGCCGACAAGATCGTCCGCGCCGTCACCCGAAGGGTCGTGAGGAAGGACTTCCACGAGCGGTTCCAAACCGGAAGGTTCCGCACTTCGTTCGTCATCACCGCCATCCCGATGCTGCGGGCCATACCTGGGTTGATCTTGTCGTGCCACGTACCGAGCTGGTGACCATCCCAGGGGATCCCCTCGACCGCTCGGCCGCGGGGGTTGCCGCCCGGGCGAATGTCGTAGTAGTCGCTGTAACCGTCACACCTCACGAGGCGGACGCCCTTCCCCTCAATGAACGACAGCATCTCAGGCCCGTACCTCAGGAAGACCTCGCGCCTCTCCAGCGACGACCCCTGATCGGGTGGGCCCACCACCGACTCGAAGTACTTCAGGCCGTCCTCGTAGGAATCACGCACCCCTTCCGCCCGCATAAGCGGATTGTCAGGAATCCATATGATACCGCCGGACATTGCGGTGGAACCACCGATCACTCCTTGCTTTTCGATAATCACCGGCTTGAGCCCGGCATCCGCAGCCGCAAGGGCGGCGACAATTCCCCCACCGCCGCTACCAACGATCACCAAATCGAACATCTCGCTATCCGAGACCACGTTCTCCCCCGATCTCCTCGTGAGCTTTCTACCTCTGGCAGGTTAACCGGATAGGCGTCATGCCCGCTCGTCGAAGCGCCATCGGTTCGGGTGAGCCGACTCACCCTCCCGTCGTCTTCGTGGCAGACCGTGGTGAGTCACCCCGGCGGGGACCCCGTGCCTGACCGATGGCGTGGCGTCTCGTAAGCTGTACCGGTGACCGGAGGCACCGGCAAGGACGATGCGGCCGGTCATCGCCGGCACCCCAGGCCGCTCCTAGCCTCGAGATTCCAGGGCTTCGGGATCACCATCTTCGCCGAGATGTCCATGCTCGCCGAGCGCACCGGGTCGATCAACCTCGGGCAGGGATTTCCCGATTCGGACGGCCCTGCCGTTGTCGCCGAGGCCGCCGTCGAGGCCATTCGCGGCGGGTACAACCAGTACCCGCCGGGGTTGGGTACTCCCGACCTGCGCCGGGCGATCGCCGCTCATCAGAAGCGCTTCTACGGATTGCAGTACGACCCTGACAGGGAAGTGCTGGTCACGGCCGGTGCCACCGAGGCCATTGCCGCCGCCATGCTCGCGCTGTGCGAGCCCACCGACGAGGTCGTGATGTTTGAGCCCACCTACGACTCCTACGCCCCGGCGGTGGCTATGGCCGGGGCGACGCGCCGGGTGGTGCCGCTCAGGCCGCCGTCATGGAGCTTTGACGTCGAGGAGCTTGCTGCGGCCATCACGCCGCGCACCCGCCTGCTCTTGCTCAACTCCCCGCACAATCCCACTGGAAAGGTTTTTGATGCCGCAGAACTGGCGTGCATCGCCAAGGTGTGCATCGAGGCCGATCTATTGGTGGTCACCGACGAGGTGTACGAGCACCTGGTGTTCGAGGGACGCCACATCCCATTGGCCTCCTTGCCCGGTATGGGTGAGCGGACCTTGACCGTCTCGAGCGCCGGGAAGACGTTCTCCTTCACCGGATGGAAGATCGGTTGGATCTGCGGGCCCGCACCGATGGTGGACGCGGTGCGGACCGTCAAGCAGTTCTTGACCTACGTCAATGGCGCCCCATTCCAGCCAGCGGTCGCCGTCGGTCTCGGCCTGCCCGATGAGTTCTTCGCCGGTGCGGCCTCTGACCTCGCCCTACGGCGCGACCGGCTGTGCGATGGACTCAATGGTGCCGGATTCGAGGTTTTCCGACCCATGGCGACCTACTTCGCCATGATCGACATCCGAACTCTCGGAGACGAAGACGGCGCAGATTTCTGCCGCCGGCTACCCGAGCGCTGCGGTGTCGTCGCCATACCGGCGTCGGTGTTCTACGAAGATCCTGCGACCGGTCGGTCCCTCGTGCGCTTCGCTTTCTGCAAGAAGCTCGAAGTCATTGACGAAGCTGTGCGGCGACTACTCAGCCTCCGGCAGCAATAGTCGTTCCGGGGACAAACGATCAGCCGTGCGGCGCGAACGATCAGCCGTGCGGCGTGTACCGATTCCCCCGGATTCACCTCCGTCGTAGGGTTGCACCCGTACGCTGCCCACACCCGTACCGCGCTTGTCATCCCATTGTCTTCGCTCCGTCGATGGCCTCGCGGATGATGTCGGCGTGGCCGGCATGTTGCGCGGTCTCAGCGATGATGTGCAACACCACCCTCCTGGTTGACCAACGTGCACCAGGCTCGAACCACGGCGCCTCGGGCAGCGGATGGGAGATGTCCAGGTTGGCCAGACCGGCAACAACCCGGTCGGTGGTCTTGGCGACCGAGTCATACACCGCAAGAAGCGACTCCGCCGTGTCGTCGTCTCGCAGCCGGAATCCTTCGCTGTGCGCTGCCAGGCTGGCCTCGTCGAACGACCTGGGAGCGCCCGGGCCTTCCACGATGAATGCGGCCCATTTCTGCTCGACCGCCGCGACGTGCTTGAGCAGGCCCCCGATGCAGAGTTCGCTGACCGTGGCCGGTTCCCTCAGCTGCGCATCGGTGAGCCCGCGAGCGGTGAAACGTAGGAAGGAGCGGTGCGTGGCCAGGGTCTCGAGCAAGTCGGACTGCTCGGTTGTCAATGCGCTGGTGTTGGTCATTTCGGTCCCTTCGTTCGGGTAGGTGTCGTGCCGGACTCTAGGACGCACTAGTGCCAGATTCTGTCCTCAATGTGCGCCAGACTTGGGGAATGGCGAACACCAGCTCGCGGATGCTCCGACTCCTGTCCCTCCTCCAGGCGCACCGGTACTGGGCGGGCACCGATCTGGCCGACCGGCTCGGCGTGTCCCTGCGTACGCTGCGTCGCGATATCGAACGACTCCGCGACCTCGGCTATCCGGTCGATGCACAGCGCGGCGTCGACGGCGGCTATCAGTTGGCCCCCGGTGCAGCCCTGCCTCCGTTGGTTCTCGACGACGAGGAGGCTGTGGCCTTGGCAGTTGGCCTACTCGGCGTGGCACAGAGCGCGGTGGAGGGGGTCGCCGAGGCGTCCGTCCGTGCGCTCGGCAAGATCGTCCAGGTGATGCCCAAGCGGTTGCGGCGACAGGTCGACGCGCTGCGTAGCGCCACCGAGTCGGGGACATGGGCTGCGCCGGTCGAGAGCGTCGACGCAGGGATCCTCACGACGGTGGCCCAGGCCTGCCGTGACGCCGAACTTCTTGCCTTTGAGTACATCGCGGCGGACCAGGAGCGCACCGGTCGGCGGGTCGAACCACACCGTCTGGTATCCCTGGGCCGGAACTGGTACCTGGTGGCCTACGACCTCGGGCGCAGCGACTGGCGCACGTTCCGCCTCGACCGGCTCACGGAACCGAGGACGACCGGGGCGCGGTTCGAACCGCGAGCCTTGCCCGCCGACGATGCCACGGCGTTCGTCCGCGCCGGGATCGCCCAGGCGCCGCGACCTTTCACCGTCGATGCCGTGGTCTCAGCCTCGACCGACGAAGTGAGACGTCGGATCGGCCAGTGGGCCAGCGTCTCCGATGACGGTGGAGAAACCTGCCATGTCCAAATCAGAACGGAGTCGCTCGATTGGGCCATACTGGCGCTTGGCGCTACCGAGGCCGACTTCATCGTTCGACATCCCCCCGAACTCGTAGAGCACTTACGTAATTGGGCGGCTCGCTTTACCCGAGCGACAGGGGAAGGCTCCTCTGTACGACAAGACAAAGCAGGATCTCGTCGCACTCCATCGAGGCCGATGTCCTCCCCGACAGCTGAGTGATCAGCCTATTCGGCATCTACCGTGAAGAGCCCGCTCGAGGGGGGGATCGCATCCAATTCGACGTATCTTGTCGGATTGGGGGAATAGGGCCGGCCCGCGGGCGGTTGTACCGGGTCATGACGACTTCGTTTGCGCTGACTTGGGACTACCGCTGCCCGTTCGCTCGCAATGCCCATGAGCACGTCTTGAGTGGTTTGGCCGCTGGTGCCGATTGGGATGTCACCTTCGTGGCATTCTCCCTGGGCCAGACCCACGTGGAGGAAGGCCAGCCGAGCGTGTGGGACAAACCGGAGCAAGACCGCGGCGTGTTGGCGCTTCAGGCTGGAGTGGCCGTGCGTGACCATTTTGCCGAGCGGTTCCCGAGCGTCCACAGGGCGTTGTTCGCTGCCGCGCCACGACAAGGCGCTGCAACTGGACGACCGGACCGTGATTGAGGAGGTGCTGCGCGAACACGGCGTACCCGTCGAAGAGGTGTTCGCCCACGTCGACTCCGGCGAGGCGCTGGCCACGATACGGGACGAGCATGAGCGCTATGCCGCCTCCCATGACGTGTGGGGGGTCCCCACCTTCATCGCCGGCGACCAAGCGGTGTTCGTCCGGCTCATGGACCGTTCGCCCATCGGTGCGGACGGCGCAGCCTCGCGAACGACCATCGAACGCATCGTCGACCTGGTGGGGGGCTGGACCGAACTCAACGAGTTCAAACACACCTCCATCCCGCGCTGACGGCAGTGCACGACATGCCGTTGGCAATCAATAGTTGTTCTGCCGCACTCGATGCGGCCGGCTTGGGCTGGACCGGTTCGCTTACCAACTCGCTGGGGGATACGATGACCCGGTGCAGTTCATACCGAACGCCAATGACACCTGGGGTGAGCAGACCCGCCTGACGTTCGACGAACGCTGTCGTTGACCGCGGAGTTTCCCACTCGCCGCCCACGGCGGCGCTACATCTTTGCGTCTCGACATTGGAGAAGGGTTTCATGCCTGCAACAATTTCTTCGTTTCAATCTCTTAAAGCTGGCCAATCCGCCATAGCCCCGCATCAGCGGGCACGGCCGGACGATAGCCATACCCGAGCGGTTACCCCGGGCCACTGGCGGTGACCTTCACCTCGTACGTCCGACTCCTCTGGTGACTGGCAGAGGTCTGGCCTCGGCCCGGGACCGAGCTCCATGATCTCTCCGACGCGATGGTGGGCCTCTCGGTGACTCTGGTCGCTAGTGTGCCCTGCTGCCAGGCCGACGCCCCCCCTCGGCCTGGCAGCAGGGCCAGACAGCATCAGGTCCTCGCGTCTCTGGAGTGGACCGGAGGGCTTTGCGGCCCAACAAGCCGGCCGCACTCATGGGCCACCAACCTTTTCGATCAGCTTTCACCCCAAGGGATCGAGCGCCGCATCCAAATCGCTCAACAGGTCATCGATCGTCTCCAGTCCAACGCTGAGGCGGACCAGATCGCCAGGGACTTCATTGCTCGTACCGGCGGTACTTGCATGGGTCATCCTTCCTGGGTGTTCGATGAGACTTTCGACGGCACCGAGGCTCTCGGCCAATGTGAAAAGGCGGGTCCGAGAACAGAGCTCAATCGCGGCCTCCTCGCCACCTCTAAGGGTGAAGCTGACCATGCCGCCGAAGGCCCGCATCTGTCGCCGAGCGATGTCGTGACCCGGGTGCTCAGGAAGTGAAGGGTGGAGGACCCTCTCCACTGCGCCATGATCACGCAACAGCTCGACTACGGCTAGAGCGTTGACGCAATGCCGTTCCATCCGCACTGCCAATGTCTTCACTCCGCGCTGCACGAGAAAGCAGTCGAATGGCCCGGGAACGGCGCCGGCGGCATTCTGGAGGAATCCCAACCGCTCGGCGATATCCCGATCGTTGGTTGCCGCGAATCCCCCGACGACGTCGGAGTGGCCGCCCAGGTACTTGGTCGTAGAGTGCACCACGATGTCAGCTCCCAGATGGAGGGGCTGTTGTATCCACGGCGTGGCGAAGGTGTTATCGACCGCAACGAGCGCGCCATGGCTGTGCGCGATGGCCGAAACGGTAGCAATGTCGATGATGTGGAGCAACGGGTTCGTCGGCGTTTCGATCCAAATCAAGCGCGTCTGCGGCATCAAAACGTCTTCCAACTCAGCCAGATCGGCAGTGTCGACAACCAGCCCGGCCCGACCGTGAACTGCGGTTGCCAAGCGAAACGTTCCGCCATAACTATCTGTCTGCATGACGAGGTGATCGCCCGAGTCCAGCAGGCGCATGACGGCGTCCTCTGCCGCCAGCCCACTGGCGAATGCGAACCCGAAGTTCGCACCCTCTAGGAGGGCCAGATGGGCCTCGAGACTCGCCCGGGTAGGATTTCCCGACCGCGCGTACTCAAAACCGCGACTCTGACCTACGGCGTCCTGCTCGAAGGTCGAGGACAGGTACACGGGTGTGTTGACCGCTCCGGTCATCGGGTCGGCACGGCCGCCACCGTGCACCGCATTGGTCTCGAACCCGCTCCCCGCGAGATCGCCTCGGTCGTTCACGTTGCCCACAGATGCGAACCGGTGGCCAGAGTGGCGAGCACGTCGGAGCGAGTGATGACACCCACGGGATGGCCACGATCAAGAACAACTAAGGCCGCCGCTCCCTCCAACCGCCCGACGGCGACCTGGACCTGTTCTCCGGCCCCGATAGTCGGTAGGGGCTCGCCCATGACATCGCTGACTCCACGATCCAGCATTGAGGAGTCGCCGAAGACGCAGTCCATGAGGTCGCGCTCGGTGACCCCACCCACGACTTCGGCCAGAACGACCGGTGGCTCGTGTTTGATCACGGGCATTTGGCTGATGCCGTACTCGCGCAAGATGGCGATGGCTTGACGGACGGTTTCGTCGGGGTGCGTGTGAACGAGCGACGGGAGCGATGCATCGCGGGCGGCCAAGATGTCACCAACGGTCGGGCCGGCCTCATGGAGGAATCCGTAGTCGGCCATCCACGAGTCGTTGTAGATCTTGGACAGATACCCGCGTCCGGAATCGGGGATGTGGACGACGACGACAGCCTCAGGAGGAAGGTCTCGCCCCACGACCAGGGCGGCGGCAATCGCCGTTCCCCCCGACCCGCCAAGAAGGAGGCCCTCCTCTCGGGTGACACGCCGGGCGGTGGCAAAACTCTCCGCGTCCGAGATCGCCACCACGCGATCCACGACAGTTGGGTCGTAGGTCGTGGGCCAGAAGTCCTCGCCGATCCCTTCGACCAGATACGGGCGTCCGGAACCACCCGAGTAGACCGAACCTTCCGGGTCGGCCCCGATGACTTGGACCGAGGCATTTCGTTCCTTGAGGTACCGACCGATGCCCGTCACGGTGCCGCCTGTTCCGATGCCGGCCACGAAGTGCGTGACGCGCCCGCGGGTCTGGGTCCAGATCTCCGCCCCGGCCGTCTCGTACTGCGCGCGCGGATTGTTGGGGTTGTGGTACTGGTCGGGTTTCCAGGCCAAAGGCACCTCGCTGGCCAGACGGTCAGAGACCGAATAGTACGATTCGGGGTGCTCGGGCGGCACCGAGGTCGGGCACACGACGACTTCGGCGCCGTACGCGCGCAACAACGCGATCTTGTCGCTCGCCACCTTATCGGGGCAGACAAAAACACACTTGTAGCCCTTCCGGGCCGCCACGATCGCCAGTCCGACGCCGGTATTCCCACTGGTCGGCTCCACGATCGTCCCGCCGGGGAGCAGTTGCCCGCCCTGCTCGGCTGCTTCGATCATGGCCAGGGCGATGCGGTCCTTCGAGGAGCCCCCTGGGTTGAAGAGTTCGAGCTTCGCGACCAGCGTGCATTCCAGATCTTTGGCCGTCCGGTCCAATCGCACCATCGGCGTGTTGCCGATTAGCTCGACGAGCGAATCGGCCACATCCATGGGCGGTCCCGGATCGGAGACCTGCCGCACGTCGACACCGGCAAGTACCTGGAGTGTCTCCTCGGGAATCTGCTCATCGGTGAACAGTTCGATCGGCAGTCCAGCCTGACGCAGGCTCACTGCCACCGGCGCCGCCTCGGCCACCGGACCGCAGACACCGACCCTTCGAGGTATTCGCGCACGCAACGCGCCAATGAGCGACTCCGTCGACTCGCCCGATGAGAATCGCCGGATGTAGCGGGACCGGTCCCCCAGCCGAGTTGGCGGCGGTTCGTTGCCGACGACGACGAGGACGTCCATACGGACTCTCCAGCACCGGGCCTGTCTGATGGCTGGGACTACGTCGTCCGCAGCGCCGACCCGGCCGCGTGGCCCCGCTCGAGGGCTCGGCGAGGCGCGATCCGGGCCTTTTCGAAGAGGGCGAGCATGTCGGCGGCCTGGGTCTCGGTCGGCGCGTTCTCGCTGGTCATGTCGTACTCCATCGTTAACTGGCTCGATCACCAGGGTACCAAATGTTCTGGAAGAGTGTCCCGGGCTGGTCGGGATTGTCGGGAGCAGAGCGCATGTACCGTGCCGCGGATCTCGGGCGGAGACCCCCCGCAAGGCGACCACCTTTCAACTCAAAGAGACGATTGGACCGCAGCCGCCAGGTACGATTGGTTGTTCGATGCGATCCGGGGCGGAATCCGCCAGGGTGTCACAACAGATAGATAGCTATGAGCGATCACGAGCTGCTCCCCATCGTCGAATGCGGTGACCCGATCCTGCGCCATCGTGCCGAACCGGTCGATCCGTCAACCCTTCACACGGTGGAGCTACACCGACTCATCGAGCGGATGCGGGCGACCATGGAAGCCGCTCCCGGAGTGGGGCTGGCCGCACCGCAGGTCGGTGTGCCACTTCAGCTGGCGGTTCTCCAGGATGGACCCGAACGTTGGGGCCACCTCACCGAAGACGAGCGCGCCGATCGTGAGCGCGACGCGCTTCCCTTCTTGGTATTGGTCAATCCCACAATGTCTCCGGTCGAGGATCTCGGTCAGGTCAGCTTCTACGAAGGCTGCCTGAGCGTCCCCGGTATTACCGGCGTCGTGGCCCGCCACAGGGCCGTACGGGTCAACGCGCTCGACGAGCATGCCCGGCCTGTCGACCGAGTCTTCGACGGCTGGGCGGCCCGCATCGTCCAGCACGAGGTCGGCCACCTCGGCGGCCAACTCTACCTCGACCGAGTCGAGACTCGATCGCTCTCCACAGTCGACAACTACGCCCAGCGATGGGCTGCGCATCCGCTGAGCCAGGCGTCCGTCGAGCTCGGATTCATGCTGCGGCAGTCCCTCGCACCTGGGTAGGGGGAGCAGCTCCACGCGTCGCACGTCCGTGATGCCCCGCGAGGTTCAACGACGCCACGGTTCAGAGCGCCTCGACGCTGAGCGGCAGGGTGTGGTTCACCGCCATGGGGTGGAACAGCGTGGGATACGTGGTCACGGACGGACCGATCTCGATGCGCTTCGCCCGGAGAAGGAACTCGTCGAAGGCCACCCGCATTTCGGAGCGCGCCAGCATGGCCCCGAGACAGTGATGGGGCCCGCCGCCACCGAACCCCACGTGGGGGTTCGGTGACCGGCTGACGTCGAATCTGAAAGGGTCGTCAAAGACCTCCTCGTCCCGGTTGGCGGAAGCGAGCACGGCGACGACACGGTCTCCGGCATTGATCTTCTCGCCGTCCAGCTCAAGGTCACGACGAGCACCGCGGACCCAGTAGTTGAGCGGAGTGGCCCATCGGATTACTTCCTCGACGGCGCTCCCCCGGACGTCCGGCTCCTGCTGGTACCTACGGAGCTGGTCCGGGCGCTCGACAAAGGCCTGGAGTCCTACCGTCAGGGAGTTGCGAGTCGTGTCACTGCCGGCCAGGCTCAGAATGAAGAAGAAGACCTCTAGCTCGGCCTGCTCGAAGCGGAAGTCGGACCCGTCCTTGTCCGCGTACACGGTGGTGCAAAGCTCGCTCCAGATGTCATCGGTCGGATGCTCCCGCTTGCGTCTCGTCAGCTCGGACGCATACTGGTACGTCTCGAGGAAGGAGGCGTCGATGCCCGGATTGTGAAGGACCTCATCCACTAAACCGAAGACATGGGAGCGGTCCTCATCGGGTATGCCGACGATGTCGCCGATGACATTCATCGGCAGGCGGTGGGCGACGTCGGTCACCCAATCGCCACCACCCGCCTCGAGTAGTTCGTCGACGTAGGCCTCGGCTCGTTCCCTTATGGCAGATTCGAGCTTGGCCACCGCTCTCGGCGTGAAGGCCCTACTCAGGATGTTGCGTCGCTTGGTCAGCTCCGGTGGGTCCATGACGATGATGCTTGGCTGCGACGTGAACACATCCGAGCTTTGGATCAGCGGACCGTCCGTCGCCGTGAAGCTCTCGACGTCGCGGTGGATGCGCCGAGCATGCTCGTGCTTGGTGCAGATCCAGAACGGCCGGTCCACCTGCTCGAGCGCGCCGAGTGTCGGCTCGTGACGGAAGATCGGTGCGTCTGCCCGGAGCTGGGCGAAGAGCTGGTGTGGGAACCCCTGACTCCACAGGTCGGGGTCTGACAGATCAATTGTCGGCAAATGACTGTCTCCTACAAACATGTCCCACGTTCCCGCGTTACTTGGTTGCCGTGTTGGCGCACGTGGGCTGTCGGGTGCTCGTTAGCTCGACGAACTTGGCGTCCTTGATCCCCATGTAGAAGAAGCAGGCGTTGGAGGTGGGCTCGCCCTTCTTGAAATGGAGCGGCGGTGTAAGACCACCCAGAGTCGTGCCCTGCGGGAGGTCGTACATGCCGGCGGTCACCTCGGCCGGCGTTGGGGTCGACGCCAGCTTGACCTCGCCGATCGCGTCTTGGAGCAAGATGGCATCCGCCCAGTTCTCGACCACGATCTCGCCGAAGTTGGGGTTGGTCAGCTGCGAGGGGTAGTACTTCTTGAGAGCCGTGTACATGGGGTCCGTGGCGGAGTCGTGGACGAAGAAGGGGATGTCGGGCTGTGCATCCACGTTGCCGTTGAACTGGGGGATGGTGAGCCACGAGATGCCCACCGTACCGTCGGCGCTGAGCTGGATGGGGTCGTAGCCCTGCGCCGCGCAGTCCTGCACCACCTTGTTCACTACCTGTGTGGCGTCACCGACGGTCATCGACGTTGCGCCGGCCTGCTTGGCCGCGAGGCACTGGGCGGCATAGCTCGGGGCGGCGAAGCTGATGGCGGACGTATAGACGAGCTTGGACCCGTACTTCGGGAACTCGGCCCTGAGCGCGCCGAGGGTTTCCGAGCACAGGGCGACCTCAGCGCAGTAGAGGTCGGCCGTGGCCTTGGAGTGCACCAACTTTGTCATGTAGGCCTCGCCGTAGCTGTAGTCGTTGAATGTCGAGCCCGGGTCGAAGAAGTCGGCGTTCTCGTAGGGGCCGTCCTCGGTTTGGCCGCCGATGACCGGCACCTTGTTCTGCTCGATGTAGCTGTACCAGGCGGTGTCCACGTCAGAGTTGTCGATGAGGGCCACGATGTGGTCCCCGGTGACGAGACTCTCGACGTCGGCGAGGGAGGTGGCCGGGTTGTAGCCGTCGTCCTTCACGATGAGGTTGACGTGATGGCCCTGGAGACCGCCCTTGGCATTGACCGTCTTCGCCCACGCTTCGAGCACCTCGGTCGTCTGGTCGATGGAGGAGGCCTCCGGACCGGTCAAGCTAGCGATGTCGCCCACGTTGACCGGTGACAGGGTGGCCGCCGCCGCCGGTTGGCTGAGCGCCACGCTGGTGACACCTGCAATCGGCGCTACCACTATGGCCGCGGCGACAATCATGCGGACAACTGGATTCCTCATCCCAACCCCCCTTGCTGGTACCGGTTCAGGACCTTGCGATCCGGGACCTCAGTGCTCGTGCAGGATGACGCCGCGGATGTTGATTCCCGCGTGCATGTCGGAGTACCCCTGGTTGATGTCCTCGAGTCGATAGTTGCGAGTGATCAATTCGTCGAGTCGGAGCCGGCCCTGACGATAGAGCTCGAGCATGAGCGGAATGTCCTTGGTCGGGTTCGAGCCGCCAAACAACGCCCCCTGGATGCGCTTGTGGAATAACGTCAGCATGGTCGGCGAAACCGGAATCCCCACCTCGTCTCGTTTGCCGATACCCGTCACTACGCACGTCCCACCCTTCCGGATGGCTTCGATCCCTTCGGCAACGTGTTGCCCACTTGTGACGCCGACACACACGATGCACGAATCCGCGCCTTGGCCGTCCGTGAGCGGGTCGACAATCTCCTTCAGCTCCGACATTGCGGCAACTGCGTGCGTAGCCCCGAGCTTGAGGGCCATCGCTCGTTTGAGCTCGACAGGGTCGACGGCCACCACCATGGAGGCCCCAGCATGGACAGCGCCCTGGACGGCGTTGATGCCAATCCCACCCACACCCATGACAACGACGACGTCCCCCGGTTTGACCTCGGCCGAATTGACGGCTGAGCCCCACCCGGTGCCCACCCCACAACCCGTAAGGCATGCGACCTCGAGGGGCACGTCGTCGGGGCACCGCACTGCGGAAAGCACCGAGACCGTCGACCACTGGCTGAATGTGGCGAGCCCGGAGAGCTGCCCAACGCCCTTGCCCTTCAGTGTCATCCGGTAGCTACCGTCAGCCCTCGTCCCATCGAGTGTTCGAGCTCCCGAGTTACACAGGTTCTGCATTCCCGAGGCGCACCAACGGCACCGACCGCACGCTGGGAGGAACGAAAGAACGACCCGATCCCCAACCTTCCAACCTTCGGTGTTGGGACCGACCTCTTCGACCACTCCAGCCCCTTCGTGCCCACCGGCCGCCGGATAGGATGCCATCGGAAGATCGCCGGTCGTCAAGTGATCGTCGGAGTGGCACAGTCCCGATGCCACCATGCGGACGAGGAGCTCGCCTTGTCTCGGCCCGTCAAGATCGAGTTCCACCACGTCCCACTGTCGTGATCCTTCGAACACGACCGCAGCCTTTGTTTTCATTGATTGCTCCTCATCTGAGTGCTACCCGACACCGGTCTGCATCGAGCAGCTGCGTACTTCACCAGCGGCAAGAACGTCAGTTGTGCCCGGCGCGTCGGAATAAGGGTCCGCTTTTGGCGTCTCGTCACGGCTGAGCCCCCCTTCCGCGAGATGAACGGAACTTCGTGGTGCGCTTTTTGCATTATAGACCGACAGTTCAAAAAAGGAAGCCCGGATTTGCGCCCCGGGCCGCCCCGAGATCGCCACCAACGTGTTGGTTCTGCTCGATGTAGCGGTCGAGGAGATCCTGCGGCCGTCGCCGAACAGCTACGTCCGTGACGGTGGCGTACCCGCTCGATTCGCTTCGCGTGCGGCTCTCCTAACCCTTCGACGACTGCGTCCCCCGCTGGCCGATGAGGACAGAGTAGGGGTCACGTCGGAGGGAGATTCCGAGCCCGCCGTGAATGGGTACGGCTGCGGATCGACGGCGGTGTCGTGGGGTCGCTGGCCGAAACCTGGTCGACGGTGTTGACAACCGTGCCCTCCGCGGGAGGTACCGGTCCCTCAATCAGTGGGTCCCCGGTCTGCAGCATCCAGCCGTGCAGCCGCTCGCGGAGGTCCTCCGCGACCCCGGCCAACTTCGGGTCATCTATGCGGTTGTTCCCCTCCGAGGGATCGAGCCACAAGTCAAAGAGTGCCTCCCACGGCGGGTCCACGTCGGCCCAGTCCGCCGCCAACAAAACGTCTTTCGTCATACTGTCGTCCAGGTTGGCCACCACCCTCCCGGGATGCTGCTCGTCGTAGCGGCGCATGTACTTGAATCTGGATGTGCGGATGGCCCGCTGCGGCTCGTAGGCGGCGTGGTAGGTCACCTCAGCGAAGACCTCCTCGCGGACCTCGGTAACGTCGCCACGCACGAGCGGGAGCAGTGATGTTCCCTCCAGCCACGACGGATGCTCCAGTCCCACAACGTCACAGATCGTCGGGTACAGGTCGAGATGGCTCACCAGCGCGTCGTAGACGCGACCCCGCTGCGAAACCCCCGGGCCCCCGCACCAGCAGCATGACGCCGATGCCCCGGTCGTACATGGTGCATTTGGCGTCCGGGAATGCGAGACCATGGTCGGTCGTCAAGAACACCAGGGTGTCATCGGCCAGTCCGTTCTCCTCCAAAGCGTTCAACACGGTGCCGACCCCCTGGTCGAGCGCTCTTGCGCTGGCCCGGAACGACGCCATGTCCCGGCGGGTCTGCGCGTTGTCCGGGACGTTCTCGGGTGGTCGGGAGTACAGGACGTCGCGGATTGAGGACGGCTCGAAAAACTCGCGGTGCGTCTCGAAGAAGCCGACCGAGAGGAAGAACGGCGCGGACCCTTGGGCCCGCATGCCGATAAGCTTCGTGGCCGCCGGAGCGACGTCGCTCACACGCGTCGAGTCGAGATCGACGACATGGTCATACCCAAGACCGCCCGGGTCGGCCGAGACGTGCTGTTCACCCACCAAGCCGGTCCAGTAGCCGGCATCGCGCAGGACGTTGACGATGTGCCGCTCCGGATGGTAGAGGTGATAGCCGCGGTGCGCCAGACCGAGCATTCCCGTCGCATGGGTGCACTGGCCGGTGAGCAAGGCGGCCCGCGAGCCCGAGCAAACCGGGGCGGCACAGAATGCCTGGCGGAAGAGCGCGCCCTGGTCGGCCAAGTGCTGGATGTTCGGTGTCGGAACCGGATACCCGTAGGGCTGTACATAGCGCCCGGTGTCGTGCGAGTGGAGATAGAGGACGTTTGGTCTCATTCCTCGCTATCGTAGCAATCTCGATTGTTTCGCTCGGAAAGATAGAGTATGCAGATGACATCAGACTGGCGCATCGACGGCATCTCCTACCTGGTCTGTGCCACGCAGCGCAGCGGGAGCACGCTGCTGTGCGAGCTCCTGAGGGCGACCGACGTGGCCGGAGTGCCGGACGAGTACTTCGAGGGGCTGCGTGAAACCGGCCAGCCCCGCCAACCGCGGCAGTACTTCGAGGACCCGTCCGTCCAGGACATCGCTGAGCGATTGACGCCAACGGTGCCGGGACACCTGGAGCAACCCGGGGAATTCGAACTGTGGTTCCGTTACGTGCTGCAACGGGGCACCACTCTGAACGGTGTCTTCGGCGCCAAAATGATGTGGAACTACCTCGACGATTTCAAGCTGAGGATGGCGGAGCTGCCGGGCCTGGGCAATCTGTCGTTCAACGAGAGGCTCGACGCCGTCTTTCCCCGACTGAAGGTCATCTTCATGCGGCGGCGTGACAAGGTGGCGCAGGCCGTCTCTCTGTGGAAGGCCATTCAGACCCAGCAGTGGCGCACCGAATCTGAATCGGATTCCGAGCAAGTCGCAGCCGACGAGGCACCCGGTATCGGGTACGACTACCGGGCTATCGAGTACCTGCTCAACGAGCTGCACCTGTGGGACGCCCGCTGGGAGGAGTGGTTCCACGCCACCGGTCGGGAGCCGATACGGGTCTTTTACGAGGAGTTCACCGTTAGCCGAGCCGCCACGATAGGCCGCGTACTTGATGCGCTCGGTATCGACCCACCCGCGCCGGAAGGCAAGAGGCCAATGAGACGCCAGGCGGACGACCGCTCCAGGGACTGGGTCGCACGGTTCCGGGCTGACAGCGAACAGCATCAGCGCATCTGATCCGACCTCCGAAACTCCCATTGAAGCGAAGGCTTCGCCGCCGTGGGCTACGAGGCCACCACGGGTAAGCGATACCAGCCACGAACTGTCGAGGTGTGGGCCTGGACCGCCTTGTCGTAGTCGACTTCCCAGTGTTGCCAGCGTTTCAGCACCTCATCGAGGGCGACGCGGCCTTCTAGCCGGGCCAGAGACGCCCCCAGGCAGAAGTGCAGGCCGTAGCCGAAACTCAGGTGGTGGTCGACCTTGCGATGGATGTCGAACGTATCCCCGTCCGGGAAGCGGCGGTCGTCCCGGTTGGCGGCACCGTTCAGCATCAGCACCACACTCCCCTCGCGGACGGCCTGGCCGTACCACTCGACGTCACGGGTGACGTAGCGGGCCTGTACCGGTGAGGGGGCCTCGTAACGGAGCACCTCCTCTATGACCTGCGGCACGAGGTCCCGGTTCTCGGCAACTTCCCGGAGTTGGTCGGGATGCTCGGCCAGCACCTTTCCTGTCCATCCGATCAGACGGGTCGCCGTCTCGTTGCCGGCGGCTGCCACATTATTGACGTACACGAGGATCTCAGCGCGGGTGAGTTTGCGCCGGTTGCCGCGCTCGTCCTCGAACTCGGCGTTGAGCATCTGGGTCATCAGATCGTCCGAGGGGTGCTCGGCCCGCCAGTCGATGTAGTCGGCGAACATCTCCTCGGCCTTGGAGAGAGCTTGCATCATGTCGAGCTTCGGCTTACCGTCTTCGTCGAGCGTCAGACCCTCGTCGATGGCGTCCCTGATCGCCTCCTGGTCCTCCTCGGGGATGCCGAGGAGCATTCCGATCATCCGCATCGGCATCTGCGCACCCAGGTCTCGGATGAAGTCGAATCCGTCGGAGCCAACCAGCGGATCCAGTGCCCTGGCACAGAACTCCCTCGCGTTGGGCTCAACGGTGAGCATCTTCTTCGGTGTGAAGACCCGGGACAGGATGCTGCGGTGAACGTCGTGGATCGGCGGGTCTTCGAACAGAGTATTCCCGGGAGGAATCTCGATCCCCTGTTCCATGACAACCTTAATGATCTCGAGCAGCATGCCCTTCGCCGAGCTGTAGGTCTTCCAGTCCGTCAGACCCTTCTCGACGTCGTCAAAGCGACTCAACGCGAAGAAATCGTGCTCGTCGTTGTAGTAGAGCGGCGCCTCTTCCCGAAGGCGCCGCCACACCGGGTAGGGATCCCTGTCGATCTCGAAATCGTAAGGGTCGTAGTAGACATCGCTGGCCTTCACGACGCTCATAGCCTCATCACCTCGATCCTGCCGACGACGGTAGGCACATTAGTCGAATAGACAGCCGGCCGGCCCATCCGTGGCCGGGGGCCCAGGTCAGCCGACGAATGTGGAAGGGCGGCCCCGAGGCAATAGTGGATCCCGTAACCAAAGCCCAGGTGAGGTCCTATCGGGCGGCCGATGTCGAAACTGTCTCCTTCGGGGAACCGGCGGTCATCGCGGTTGGCTGAGCCGTTTAGGAACATCATGACGCTCCCCCTCGGCACGTTCTGCCCGTAAAGCTCAACATCGCAAGCGATGTAGCGGGCCGTGTGATGGGCCGGTGGCCGGCGGCTCTAGGGGAGGAGATCCTTGGCGAAGTGTCCATCAATCATGACGGCAGCCACGTTGGCCGTTGGGTCTTCCAGCACGCGAATGTCCCGTGTCGGGTCTGCGTTGACAACCACGAGATCGGCCAGCGCTCCCGGCTCTACCGTCCCGAGTACGCCTGCCATTTTCAACAGTTCTGCACCGTTCCGGGTCGCCCAACGCAGCACATCGCGGCGGGGAATCCCCACCTCCTCTGCGTAGATCGTCAGTTCCGAGGCATAGACACCAAGTGAGTGAGGGAAGAAGCTGGACCCATAGTCGTCCCCAGGAAGAATCTTCACGCCAGCTTCGTTGGCGATCGGAAGCATTTTGGCAACGTTGTCCCAATCCTTCTTGGCGTCCCATTTCGCGAACAGCGCGTTACCATCCAGACCGACGGAGGTGGCTACCTTCAGAAACTTCATGGAAGGAACCCAGAACGTGCCGTGGCTCACCATTAGATCGATGATCTCTTCGTCGATTTCATCGCCGTGATCAATAACGTCAATGCCACCCTCGATACACCGAATGATGTGATCGTGATCGACGCAGTGTCCTCGTACCAGTACACCGAGATCATGAGCGGACTCGATGATCGCCGCAAACTCATCATCCGTGAAGCCTCGGGTATTTCCGTTGACGACTCCGTGCCCGCCGGTGGGAAAGATCTTGATGATCTCGGCACCTCGTTTGATTTCGGTCCGAACTGCCTTACGCATTTCGTCGGCCCCGTCCGCGAAGACGTCACCGCCCAGGTTGCCCAACTCGTACCACCAATTGGCAACGTCGTTGTCGTGCGCCGTTGTATTGATATTGCGGCTCGACGCAAGTATGCGAGGGCCATCCATCACTCCGAGCGAGATCGCGAGTTTGAGTTGTGCGTCGATGGCGTCCGCGCATCCCGCGCCGGCGTACCCCGTCCACCCAGATTGCAGAAGGAACGAACAGGTCCGGAATGCTTGGGCAAAGAGGACGCCCACGGGCCACTCGACGCGGTTGGGAATTCCCATTGCGCGGCTGGCGTCAGTCGCAAAACCCAACTCCGGGTGAAGGTGGGCGGTAATGAGACCAGGAATCAATGTCCGTCCACTCATCTCAATGACGCGATCGTCTTTCGAAGGAGCGATCGGGCCTTCCACAACGTTCGTGATCTTCGTGCCTTCCACCACCACGGTCATATCGGGTTGCACTGGACCAGCACCGTCGAACAGGTTTGCGCGGTCGAACACGATTCTGGGCATCGTTTCCACCTCCAATTTCGACCACCTGTAACGTACTCTTTTCATTTGATATTTTCAATCGGAATCCGGCAGGTCGTGAGCGGGTCGTTGATTGGTAGGGAGACGTGCTGCAGACGTAACCGCGAGGAAAGGAAGGTTGGAGATGCGGCTTGATCTCGTCCTGCCCAACGAGGGTGACTACATGGTAGAAGCGATGAACTCGGGTCCCCACTTCGAAGCAATGGGCTGGGACGGCTTGTGGCTTTCGGATCATCTGCTGGGCATAGCGGAGGACCACCTGCACGAGCAGAAGTGGCTCGACATCCTGGTTTCCATGGCGCACCTCGCTGCCCAGACACGGCGAATCCGCGTCGGATCAGGCGTGTTGGTGTTGCCGTATCGCAATCCAGTGCTGACTGCCCGCATGGTCGCCAGCTTGGACCACCTCTCGGGCGGTCGAATCGATCTCGGTGTCGGCGTCGGCTGGCTCAGCCGCGAGTACCAGGCACTGGGCGTCGGTGAGGTGTTCGATGAGCGCGGGGCGTACGCAAATGAGGTTCTCGACGTCATTCTGACGTGTTGGAAGGGTGGCACGGTCCGGTTCAAGGGCACGTGGTTCGACGTCCCACCCGTTGTGTTTGATCCACCGCCACTGCAATCTGGGGGGCGGGTGCCCCTCTGGGTCGGCAGCCTTTCCACTACGGGCGCGCCCATCCAACGGGTGGCGAAGTACGCCGACTACTGGCATCCGAGCGAAGCCGACACCGAGGGCCGCTACCTGACACCCGAGAGATTTCAAGAGACCGGCGAGCGGCTGGACGAGCTGGCTGGCCGGAAGATCCCCCGAACGCTACGACTGCGGTGTAACGGCGACCCTCAGGAGAAGGTCGACCTCCTACATCGGTTCGCCGAAGTCGGCTGCGTGCAAGCAGCGTGCTCGTTCCTGAGCGGCTCGCCCACGTTCGCGGAGTTCGACCGCGCGGCCACCCGTTTCCTCGAGGTCGCCGCGAGCCTCCACGAGGCGTGAGGAATGACAGTCCAGCCATTGAGCACGCGGCAAGCAGTCGTACCGGCCATGAGAGAGCATGGTGGACATCCACCTCATTGCCGGGCGACGCTGATCGCCTTCTCCGCGTACGCCAGGTGCTCGGAGAGTGACTCCAATCCCATCCAGTAGGTGGCAATTGCGGCATGTGTGCCGCCCAACCCTTTCCATCGCGCGACCGTGTCCGCCGTGCCGGATATGAAGCTCGGTCGATCTCGAGGCCAATCTCCTTGGTCGGGTCCCTTCGGTGGAGTCATGATCAGCTCCGTAGGGAAGGTGGTCGGATCACGTCCGTGCTCCCTTAGATAGCCTTGGAGCAGGCGCAAACGGGATTCGGACTCTGCGATACCCGGTACGCAGAACCCGTCGGCCAGCCGGGCCGCCCGGCGTAACGCGACGTCGGCATATCCGCCGAGCCACACCGGCACCGGCCTGGACGGCCGTGGGGCGATGCCGGCGCGTTCGATCGATTCGGGCCCGGCGCGTCCAGTGACGAGTTCTTTGCCCCACAGTTCGCGTAGCAACGCGATCTGCTGCTCGATACGAGTACCTCGTGTGGTGAAATCCTGCGCCAGTGCGTCGAACTCTAGATAGTTCCACCCCACGCCGACACCCAGGCGGAAACGATTCTCTGAGAGCACCGCCAGATCCGCCGATTGCTTGGCAACAAGCGCCGTCTGGCGCTGCGGCAGAACGAGGACGCTGGTGGCGAACTCAAGACGTTCAGAGATGCCCGCCAAGAACGCGAAGACGAGGAACGCCTCGTGAAAGTTGTCCTTCTCCGTGTACGGCCCCCACAAAGGTGGCGTTCTACCGGCGTGCGGTGCACCAAGAACATGATCTGCCGTTGTGATGTAGTCGTAACCCATATTCTCAACGGCCTGGGTGAACGCCTTCAGGGTCTGGGGACTGGGGTCGATCTCGGTAGTGGGGAGAAAGATGCCTATCTGCATTGCTCGTTCCTCTGAACGTCAAGAACTCGGCCACTCGGGCGGCATGACACCAGCTAGCCCTGCTCAGGCCCACAAAAGTGGTTGTCCTACGTAGCCGGCCAAGTTATCCTACCTCTCGAATGCATGACAAGGTTCGGGAGATGCATCGGGGGCGACAACGGGACACGACGCGTTCGGGGTGTCGACTTGCTCGCTAGCGTCCACACGCCGGTCGTCATCTTGGTACCCGGCAGCTGCACTCACTCGGTAGTCAACGGAGCCGCCGCAGCAACTGCCAAAGTGGCGGTGGCGGCCGAGACCGAACGCTGCCACTTCCACGCGACGCCCGACGTCTATCTGGCTCGACCTTGAAGGAGTCATGGTGGCCGGCCGATGCGAGCGAGGCGATCCTCGACTCGACGATCGCCGGCATCCTGCGGGACGCCGCGGCGCGAGCTCCTGACCGCACCGCCGTCGTGGCGGGTACCGCAGAACCGTCGACACGCATACGGCGGACCTACGCGCAGGCAGTTGCCGAGGCGGAAGCCGTGGCTCGCACGCTCGCGGCGCGCTTCTCGCCTGGTGACCGGATTGCTGTCTTGGCGGCGAGCACCCCGGAGTCGTACCTGCTGTCGTTCGCCACCGCAATGGCGCGTCTCGTGCTGGTACCGATGAACCCAATGCTGCGCGCCGGCGAGATCGAGCACATCCTCGCGCGATCCGGAACGGTCGCGGCATTCTGCATCACCGAGCATCGTGGCAATGACTTGGCGAGCGTTCTCGTCTCGCTCGAACGGAACCTGCCGACACTCGGTGAGATCATCCCGTTCGAGGAGTGGCCGGCACTCGTCGAGGCCGGCATGGCCGACGACCGACCCCTGCCGCCGCCGGCTCCAGACGACCTGGCCCAACTCGTCTTCACGTCAGGAACGACCGGTGCGCCGAAAGGGGCGATGCTCACTCACCGCGGGTTCTCCAACGCAGCGCGGTTCGGCGGTGCGCGGTTCGGCATCGGCCCTGGCGACGTGTACGTCAACACAATGCCGCTGTACCACGTTGGTGGCCAAACGGTCACGTTCATGGCCGTGCAGGCGCTGGCGACAAACGTGCTCGTCGCACAGTTCGACGCCGGCGTGCATCTGGAGCTGCTCGAGAGCGAGCGGGCGACGCACACCGTCGGTGTCCCGACCATGTTCTTGGACGTCATCGCTCATCCAACATTCGGTCAACGAGACCTCTCCGCACTCCGCGCACTCAGCTCGGGTGGCTCGCTGGTGCCCGTAGAGCTCATTCGCCAGCTCGAGCGCAGCCTCGGTGTCCAGACGACGATCATGTTCGGGCAGACAGAAGCACACGGGCTGATCTCGCAGACATTCCCCGACGACGATCCCGACGACAAGTCCACGACCGTAGGCCGGCTGTTGCCTCATCTCGAGGGCCGGGTCGTCGATTCCGAGCGCGACATCGTCGTTCCTGTCGGGCAAGTCGGCGAGCTCCAAGTTCGCGGTGCAGGGGTGATGGCTGGCTACTTCGACGAGCCGGAACAGACGGCCGCGGCGATCGACACCGACGGCTGGCTGCACACGGGAGACCTCGTAACGATGGATGAGCGGGGCTACGTGCGGGTCAGTGGCAGGCTCAAGGATATGATCGTTACTGGCGGCGTGAACGTCTATCCCGCCGAGGTCGAGGCCGTCATCGGCCAGCACCCTACCGTCGCCGAAGTCGCGGTGATCGCTGTCCCCCATGCCCGGTGGGGCGAGGAGGTCGTCGCCGTCGTTCGGTCTGCTCCCGGCCTCGCTGCGGACGCACAGGTGCTCGAGCAGTTCAGCCGCGAGCGGCTCGCCCCGTACAAGGTTCCCAAGCAATGGGTCTTCACTGAGGAAATGCCGATGACAGCGTCCGGCAAGGTGCAGAAGTTCGTACTCCAGGAAAGGTTTCGCCCCGGTGAAAGTCCCAGCGGTGACCGGGCAGCCAGTGATGCGCGCCCAGTGGGTTGAGCTCCCGCGACTGCGCGAAAGGTTGAGCCATCGCTCAATTCGACGGCGACGTAGTCGAATCGGGTTAACTCCCCGAGACAGGGCTCATGCCTTGAGCCTCTCCCTCCGTCGCAGAAAGGTCTCGAAGCGCCGACGACTGATCCTCCACCCGTCTTCGGTGCGGATGAATTCGTCGAGGTACTTGCCGACCACATGAATAAGGTCGTAGTCCTCGTGCGGTACGTGCAAAAGAGCGTCAAGGTACGAGGTGCCTATGGCTCGGTCACAGTGAATTCTTATCTGGTGGTTGGCGATGCGATGGAGCGTTGGCCCGACATCGCGATGGATTGCTTGTAGCGACGTGACAAAACGATCACGCTCTGTCCAACTTCCGAAACGCTCGTAGTCGGCATGACAATCCGTGGTGAAGCAGCTGCGAACGTTTTCCCAGTCCCTCAGGTCCAGCGCGGTAGCGTAACGATCGATGACGTCTCTGATCGCCAACTGATCGTTCCAATACTCCACGGCTAGCCAACCGCCGCCCGGAAGCCTTGCACGATGGGCGAGAGAAGATCTAGGGCTTCCGATCGCCCAGTAGGCATGCGAAGGCTCATCCGGAAATCCGTGACACCCGCCTCGAGGAGCTCCCCCACTGGGGCCATAGTGGTCGACACGTCAACCCGGGCGCCCACCATCGTGATTGGAAGAGTGCCGACCACCTGAATCGTCTTCATGTCCTTGCCCAACTGGGAGAGAAGAAGGCCCATCTGTCGGATGCCTTGTGCAGGGTCATCAGCCGCCGCTCCCCAGGGGATCCATCCGGTGCCGAACTCGGCCAGCCGGCGGGCGACCCGACGATTCACGGTACCGCTGACCCAGATTGGGACACCATCCTTGTGACGGGGCTTGGGCATCATATGAATCCGGTCAAAGTGAAGCTCGGACGGGTCGTAGGCCGCCACCGGCTCAGTCCACAGGATCCGGCAGACTCGGAGAGTTTCGTCGAGGAGTTCTCCGCGGCGCTCAAACGACAAGCCGGCCGCCTCGTACTCTTCCCTCTGCCAACCGACCCCGACGCCGAGGTCCAGGCGTCCGCCGGAAAGTACGTCGATCGTGGCGGCCGACTTGGCCAGCACAACTGGGCGACGCAGGGCGGCGATGAGGATGTTGGTCCCGAGACGAATGCGGGACGTTCTCCCGGTAATGACCGCGAGAGTGGAAAGCGGTTCCAGCCAGTGGCCGTCCGGCCCCGTCGGCTGCCGGCCACCGGCTCGGCCACCGATATCCGGACGCCCGTACTCCTCCAGGCGTTCTCCGAACACTATGTGGTCTGACAACACCAGCCGGTCAAAGCCGGCCTGGTCAAGGGCCTCCGCGTGCTCCAGAAGCGACGTCCAGTCGCCCGGATCGTTCTGAGAGAAGGACCTCAGCATGTTCGACAGCTGTGGCTCGATCATTCTCCTTCTTCTGTCAGCCAAAGACGGTGGCCGCTGCGCACACGCTGCGGACTCGGCACGCTCCGGCGCGTGAGCTTATGCGCACCGAGAACGTCATGCTGCCCGCTGAGCCCGAGCGACGCACCTCACTCCCCTACCGTGCCTCTCCGTCTACCCGGTTTCCACCCGGTCCACTGCGTCCCCGCGCGTCGTTGAGCGGCCTACTCTCAGGCTCAGGCGGGCTTGCGGTGAGGTCACGATGCCGTCGGTTGGGAGGTGCTGCCGACGGCGAGCGAGACGTATTCGCCGTGCGCACCGAAAATTCTAGCTCGGGCAAACCGCCTTTCCCCCGTCGAGCGTCACGAACTTTCCGTGGTTGATCCCCATTAGGAAGAAGCACGTGTTGTTCGCCGGCTTGCCCTTGACGAAGCCGGCGAGCGGGGGAGCAATGCCATCGAGGGTGGTGCCCTTTGGTAGTGCGTAGAGGCCTGCCGTGATCTCCGCCGCCGTCGGAGTGGCGGTCAGGTGCGACGCTTTGGCCGCAAGCTCGAACTCGGTCGCCTCCGCCCAGGCCTGCACGACGATCTCGCCGAAGTTCGGTCCTGCGGGCACCGCTGGCGCGTACTTGTCCAGAGCCTCGTACATCGGCTTGGTCCCCGCGTCGTGCACGAACCAGGGGATGTCCGGCTGCACGTCCACATTCCCCTGCATGGCCGGAATGGCCAGCCACGAGATCGACACCGAACCATCTCCCGAGATCTCCAACGGGTCATAGCCCTGTGTGGCGCAGTCCAAGGCCACCTTGTTCACGATCGCCGACGCGTCGGCCACTTCCATGCCTGTGGCGCCGGCCTGCTTGGCGGCCAGGCATTGCGCCGCGTAGTTGGGGGCCGCGAAACCGATGCCGCCCTGGTAGACGAGGCTCAAACCGATCTTATCCAGGGCCCCCTTCAGGTCGGTAACGGACTGGGCGCAGATCGCCACCTCGACGCAGTAGAGGTCGGCCACCTTCTTCACGCCAGCCTTCTTCGTCGCCTCTGCTGTGGCGGCCGGACTATTGTTGAAAGTGAGCCCGGGCGTGAAGAAGTCCGAGTTGGTGTAGCCGGCCACGGTGTCCGTATCGCCGAGCACCGGCACCCTCTGCTGCTTGACGTAGCTCTCCCACCCCTGGTCCTCGTCGCTGTTGTCCATTATGGCGACTACGTGGTCCTGCTGGACCAGCGTCTGTGCGTCGGTCAAACCGGTGGCCGGGTTGTAGGCGTCGTCCTTCACGATGACCGTCACCTTGTGACCGTCGATGCCGCCGTGTGCGTTGGTCCACGATGCCCAGGCCTGCGCCGTCGGCGCGGTCTGGGAGATGGACGACGCCTCGGGACCCGTACAACTACAGATGAAGCCGACGACCAACGGGGCCGGTGTGCTCGCCCCGGCCGTCTGGCTGAGGACACCCCCGCCGACGACGCTCAGGCCGGCAACCACGGACATGACCGAAAAGATCCGAATCCCGAGCCAGCTCCCTGGTCGCGTGGAACTGATTCTCATCGCAAAGATCCCCCCTGTGTCGTGCCCCGGCCCATTGCCAATATTTGATATCGACGTCGAAATACTCATCAACTTTTATCATCCGGGGTCGAGGACTGTCAATGGCTTCGGTCAGGCTCGGTTGAACCAGACTGGATTTCCGGAACGCGGTTGGGATCGAAGATGCCGGCTGCCGGGGAGTCGGTCGCTTGCCTACCGACTCGGCAACCAGAACTTACGGCGTCGGCTCCTGTTCGAGGGGTGAGGAGCGTTCGATCATGCCGTAGGCGTCCTCGGCGTCCCAACTGAAGCGGACGATGCCTTGCTGGGTGGAGGGGAAGGCCGCTCGGCCGGTGGGCGGCTGGACAGTGGGATTCACACTCGTGACGTATGTCTCACCTTTGATGCGCACGTCACCGCGCTTGGTGCGGAGGGTGAACGAGACGTCTTCGCCGTTCGACAACCATCTCGTCTTCCATGGCGCCTCGACGAACTTCGCCGGAAGGATCTCGCCTTCGTCGAGTAGCCAGCCCTCGTGGAATCGAACGGATCCATCGGGCCGCGGGTGGAAGTTGTTGATGCCAAAGGCACGGCCGCTGGCGAACTGGGCGGACATCCAGACGTGTCCCATCCAGTCGGAGTAGTCGCTGCGTTGTATGGTTCCCTTGCGGTGGATCCGCAGTCCCCCACCGCGGAGCGGGATCGTCGTGCCGTCGATCTCGACGTCGCCGGCGGCGGTGCAAAGTTGCTCAAACCGGTGCTCGGTTGCCAGCGTGGCCCCGTCCGGCTCATAGATGCCCTTGACCCACGGCGCGGCCGTCATCTCGAACCCAATGTCGAAGCGGAGCCTGGCGGTCGGCTCCGGGACGGCGGACGGGCCACCGAATCGGTGGGCGATCTGTTCGTCGGTCGTTGTCTCACCGGCCAGACCGTCGAATGTCACGCGCCACCGGCGGAACGGTTCGTGGCACTCGAACCGCAGGGGCCCGGCACCCCGAACCCGCGGCTGCCCCTGCTCATCCTTCGCCGGATGCGGGGGCGAGAAGCCTCGCACCACGAACACCCGGCCACCGGGGAGGGCGGCGTTGACGCTGATCATGTGCGCCTCGTTCCACCGGGCGCCCATGGCGTCGACCGCGATTCGGGGCAGCGTGATCCGGCCCTCGTGGTCCCACAGCCAGACGTTGGTGCCCTCCATGAACTGCGGTCCCGGTAGCTCGACCGCGACCTCGTCGACCGCCGGGTCCATGCCACCGCTGAGGTCCATCGTGCGCCTCCTCTGGCTTCAGCTCGGAGCCAACTCATGAACTCCATCAGGCGTCACACCGAGCCCAGCAGCTAACCCTTGGGTAGCTTCCCGCAGCGAGGAAGTGAGATGTAAGAAGTCATTGTGCTGGGTCGGGCCAAAGATGATGCCCATCAGTGCAACCACCTGGCGGTCCGGACCGAACACAGGAGCAGAAACGAGTGACAATCGTGGGGAACTCATGTGATCGCCGTCAGAAATCAGATGGCCGTCCTGAGCGACAGCAAGAAGCAGCTCGGCCTGCCCGGACTCGGAGAGTTTGCCGGTCGACTCTTGGAGCGCCCGGCGGGTAGCCGGATCAAGTCTCACGTTGTAGCCAAGCTCGCATACGAGGGTGGCCGCCTTCCGAAGGCGTGTCTCCGCTCGACCGCTGAGTTCGGGGGCCCGCGCAATCCAACGGTCGAGTTCGTTCCTATTCCACGCGGCGAATGCGAGTCCGAAGGGTGGAGCTAGTCGGAACGCCTGGCCAACGGTCATCGCGTTCGTGAACGGGTCGGTCGGGCCGGATCGGGCAACCGCGACGAGCTGGTTACCCGCCGGGATGTACCCAATGACCTCGTGGCCGCAGGCGACGTGTAGCTCGTCGACTGCCGAACGGAGGAGCTCAACGATTGCGGTTCCGCGCTGAGCGGCAGCTCCGACGGCTATCAGCCCGGCGCCGAGTGTGTATCCGCCGGTGTCCGCGCGACGAACCCAGTCAGCGCTTTCGAGAGCCAGAAGTACCGCTTGACATGTCGCTCTGCTCTGCCCGACACGGCGGGCCAGTTCGGCCACAGCGAATGTCTCGCCGGGGTGCTCAGCGAGCAAACGCACAATGGCGATGGCTCGCTGAGTTGACGGTGCCGGCTGGAGCGGCATCAGCGCTGCAATTCGGTTGAGACCGCTCCGGCGAAGGCGGATCGCCATGTCGTCACGGGCGTCAGATGCCGGCTGAAGGTGTACTCGGTCATCGTTAAACCCTCGCTGGATGTACAACGGCACCAGCCACGTCGACTCGGGCCCGGTACACGCCGCCGGATCGGTCAGTGTCGTAGGGCTCACCGCCGAAGGTCACCGCGTAGAGGTCACGTCGGTCTGTGCCTCCGAAGCACACCGAGGACGTCCAGTCCTGGGGGCCCTCAGAAACTTGGTCCTCCTCGCCGTTCGGCGTCACCCGTATTAGCTTTCCTGATCCGATGGCGGCCACCCAAAGACACCCCGACTCGTCAATCGCCATGCCGTCGGGATGGGCGTCGGGGAATTCATAGAGCACCCGACGATTCACAGGTAGCCCATTGTCAAGCTCACTGACCCATACGACTCGGGGACCCGTGTCATTGTGGTAGAGATGTGCCCCGTCGGGCGCCACTCCAATACCGTTGGTGAGTTGGATCCCGTCGTAGCAGTGAGTGGTGAGTCCGCCTGAACTTATTCGCCACAGCGATCCCGTCGCCACCGCGGACGCTGACCCCGTGGGACGCTCGCCGAACTTGCCCACGAAAATATTTCCAGCGGGATCGGTCGCCATGTCGTTGAAACCCCAACCCGAGCCCGGCTCAAGTAGGACGCGCTCGGCGTCACCCTCTCCGATGATCGATACCGTCGGCCCACTGGCCACAATCCCGCCGTCGATATGAAGCGCAAGGCCGCCCACGTGCTCCCGGTCAGCCAAGGTCGTGACGCTCCCATCGGGTTCGAGTCGCAACACCTTGCCTGGCGGCCGCATGTCCGCAAAACACAGCCGACCCTCCGCGTCCTGGCGAGGAGCCTCAAGTCGCCCAAAACCTTCAACAAGAAGCTCCCACTTTAGATCAGTCATATTGAAATCGTAGCGCAGATGCTGATATATGATCAACCAAGGCAGGCCGGCTTCGTTTCGAAATGGGAGCCCCTCACGCGGGAATAGGAAGAAGCGGTATCGAATCCCAGGCACACAATGGCTGGCCGTCAACTACTCGAAGGCCGCGGCCACGGAGCGTATGGTCCTTTCGATGACGTGTGTCGGGCTCGCACCCGCTCCGATTGGTCGGATGAGTACTTCGTCGGCGCCGATATCGAAGAGCTCCTGAATGCGGACTGCGACTTCCTCAGCCGTACCCCAGGCGATGACGTGGTCGATAAGGTTATCGCTCCATCGGCCTTCGGCGGCATCGTCGAATCCGGAGGCGACCAACATTCGCTGGTAGCTCGGGAAGGCGATATTCGGTATCTGCTGGCGCACGGCATCGTGAACTTCGTCACGGACATCGTGCACGCACGCTGCGACGTGAGCAATCAACGGGGGACGCTCCCGGTCCGAATCCGCGGCCGCTCGGGTCATAGCAGGAAGGGCGACGCCGGCGAGATAAGCCGGTGGACAGAGCCACGTTATTGCGCCGTCAGCAGCGCGACCAGCCAGGCGGAACGCCGCTGGCTGCAACGCTCCGACCATTATCGGTAGATCAAAGGTGCGGTCGAGGCGGACATTGACGGAGTAGTGGGTGCCACTGAATTGAGCAGATCCCGTACTGACGAGGGACCGCAACACGGTGACGTACTCGCTCAGGTGACGTAACGGAGCGTCTCGATGAATGCCGAGACTCTCCATGACCAAATCGTGGCTGGGCCCGACACCCAGGCGAAGTCTCCCGGGCGAGAGCTGGTCGATGACGTTGGCTTCAGTGGCCACCACGTAGGGATGTCGCGGATATGTCTGCAGGACGGAAGTCCCGAGCCGAATACGGTCAGTTTTCAGCGCGAGAGCAGCAAGCAACGGCATGGGATCCTCAGGCCCTCCGTTAGTGAGCCACGCCGCGCCGAAGCCGAGGGCTTCCGCTGTCTGAGCCGAGCTCACTGCGGCGTTCACTCCGCCCACCCGGTTGATGACAATACCTATTCGCGAGTTGAGCGGCGACATTGTCGGCCGCCTACCGGACCGATTCGCGCAAACCAAACTCGTACTTGCTCAGTACCCGCGGGTTTGACTCGATATACGATTCCCGGGCGTGAATCAGGGCAAAGTTGTCCCACAGCAAGAAGTCGTCTTGATGCCATTCGTGACGGTACATAAAGATCGGCTGGAGCAGGTGATCGAACACTCTGGAGAGGAGTGCGCTCCCTTTGTCGTCGTCCATTCCCACAATGCCGCGCGTAAACCACGGGCTCACATACAGAATCGGCACGCTTGTGACTGGGTGCTGCCAAATGGCAGGATGCGTCGTCTGCCAGCCACCCTCGGGAACTTCGCTGCCCTCTCCATATGCGGACCCCAGTCGCACCCTAGGATCGAACTGGTGGAGCGTATCTACTCCCTCGAGCTCAGCACGAAGGTCATCGGGGAGGTCACGGCACGCGGCAACGCAGTTTACAAATAACGTCGCGCCACCCACGTCGGTGACTCTCCTCGCCTGGAGGGCCAGCCCCCGGAGCGGCACGTCCTTTTGGAACGAACGCTCCGAATGAAACTCCAACTGACCGCGACCTGTGGCCGTTTCGTTTGAAACAGTACCGATTCCCTCCACGAGCGGTCCGAACTGCCCCACAAATCGTCGGCCCTCTTCAGCGGACAACGCCTGATCACGAAAGAGCAACAGCGACTCTTCATTGAACAGGCGCTCCAGATCTCCAAGCGAGGCTGAATCTGACACTTGCCGCAGGTCTACGTCTGTTACCTCTACACCCATCGAAGGTGCCAATTGCACCGTCTCCATGGACTCATCACCTCCTAGGTTCACATCAGTCCGGGGAGACACCGTCGGCGACTCGACTCCGATGTTGACCGGTCAGTGGATTCATGACACGGTTATTCCCTTGTCAATAGGCCCGCAAATGGGGTCCGCCCCTGGAACGAGTTGGAACTTGTCGCCTTCGAATTTCGTCTCCCAACCGCATTCCACCGGACCGAAGCCCTGCGCCCGCTGGCTCATGCTCAAGCCGAACCCATGGTCGCCCAGCAGTCCATCCGCGTTGTAGTTCGTGATCTTGAGCATCGCCTTTATCAGCGAGGCCTGGGTGGGATCGGCTCCTGCGGCCTTGAGCCCGGTAATGAATTCATTGATGGCGACGTAGGCGTAGTACTCGTTGGAGGTCGGATCACCTGTCACGCCCGCATAGGTCTTGAGGGCCGACTGGAACTGCTCCGTCGCCGCAGTGTGCATCTCGACGGGCTCGTACGCGTCCTCGAAGTACACCCCCTGTGCCGCCTGTTTGGCGTCAGCACCACCTTGCAGCAGGTCCCCACCATAGCCAATGGGGAGGAGCGAAACTTTCATTTTGACGCCGTCTTGCTTGAGTGCTTCGATCATGGCAAACGAGGTACTCGTTTCGGTACCAGTGTAGAAGCCGTTGGATCCAGCGTTCTTGATTGCCAAGGCTATCGGTGCCACGTTTGTGCTGCCGAAGGGGAAGTCTGCATTCAGGTATCCGACCTTTATGCCTTCGGCAGCCGCGGACGCCGCTGTCGACTTGGTCGAAAGCGCCGATGATGGAGTTATTCCGTAACCGAGAACGGCTATGTTGGTGACCCCTTCCTTCTTCAGGAACTTCCCAAATACGGAGTACACGTTTTTGTAGATGTTCGTATCGTCCGTGGGGAACATGTTTGAATCGGTGATCCACTCGTTGCCGTCAACGTCCGCCCCAATCACCGGTATCCCATTCGAGTTGAAGTACGGGGCGGCCGCAAAGGTCAGGGCATCCACTGCAACGACGGCAAAGACATGATCCTGCTCGACCAGTTTTTGGGCCGCTGTCAGCTCCCCGGTAGGAGATGTCCCGCCGTCAGCGACCACGTACTTGATGTGGTAGCCCTCCTTGTTCGCCAATCCGACGCCCGCCTTCACTCCGAGAGGGACGGAGAGTTCCGTGCTCGCGGCCGGCCCGGTCAGGTCGGTCAGGACGCCCAATGTGTAGGTCTGCTCAGATTGACTCGCCGATGATTCGGTCGAGCTGCTGTAGAGAACACAAAGAGCCATTGTCATTGCCGGTACCACCAGCAACCCCAAGCGGTGACTTCGCCTCATGGCATTTCCCTCCCCTAATAGCCATTCAGGTATTTTTCTTGCCGGCGCCTTTGAGGCAGCCCCTCTTTACAACCAGCAGGCGCGAACTGCCCGACGTTGGCACAGGGTGCGCTGCAAGGGCGAGCATGTCACACTTCGAGCCCCGTAGGTAGGTCCACCTGAAGTGACCGTTCGCCTACGGTCCGCACAGCTCGCACCTCGCGCTCCCCCAAGCCTGCATGCTGATATAATAGCATCCCCGCTATCATATAGTCAACCTGGAGCAGGACCGCTGACTCCCCTTCGACTTTGTGAAGTTCTCCGTCCCGGGATTGCTCGTCGGTGCCCATGAAGACGGGTGCCCATGAAGACGTCAAAAAGGGCTGGAGACGCCCGAGGAATAGCGGCACGACAGGTGCCCCGGCTCGCCAATCGAACGCTCTACCGCCCAGCGACCCGCCGGAGAACGGACGTCTCGTCCAGGGCGGGGGCGACCATCTCCTCCATGGTCCACCTGTCGGGGAACGGAATCGACGTCATTGCAAAATTTCCGCCGTCACAGGACGGAATGATGAGGCCCGACATGTAGGCAGAGTCATCGGAGGCCAGGAATGTCGCAACGGCTGCATTGTCCCGGATGCTGGGCGGTCGTCCTACCTTGAGAGGCCCGACGAACTTATGGGGTCCCCATGGCTCATCGGAATTCTTGAAGGCGTACTCCTCATAGGACATGTTGAGGACCGGAGCGTCAAGCGGGAGGGCGAAGTTAATGGACATCCCGTGGGTGGGAGCCAGTGCGTTGACGCGAATTCCGTACTTGCCCCATTCCACCGCCATGCTCTTTACAAGTCCAACCAAGCCGGACTTACCCGCGGCATATGGGCCAAAACCTACGGGATACGCGTTGAGCCCTGCCGCCGAAGCCGTCACCACAATGTTGCCACCACCACCTTGCTCCTTCATCGCCCGGCACGCATGCTTGCCCGCGAGGAACACACCTCGGAAGACGAGGTTGATGATGTCGTCCCACTGCTCTTGGGTGACATCTTCAAAAGCGGGACCACCCGGAATAGAGCGACCGGCATTGGCGAACATGATGTCGATTCGGCCATAGCGGTCGACAGCTTCGCGTACCGCTTGCTCGACTTCAGACTCTTCGCAGACGTCCACCTTCAGGCTGACGGCTCGTCCGTTGTTCTTTTCAATCTCCTCCTTCACCGCCAAAGCCCGAGCTTCGTTGATATCGGTCACGACGACGGCTGCACCTTCCGAACTCCATTGCAGGGCGCACTCTCGCCCGAGCCCCGAGCCCGCCCCCGTAATGACGATGACCTTGCCTGCAAAGCGGTCGCCCATTTTTCTGGTCCTGTCCTTTCGTTCGACAGCACGTCGCTGTCGATCCTTGTCACTAGTCGGTTTCGCCTGATCGGGCAAGCCCCACCTCTCCGCGCCGCGATCGGAGCCCAACGGGGCCTGCACCGGCAGCGTGACCAGAGCCGGCCCCGGTTTCGGGACCCGACGAAGAAAACCGGTCGTCGACGGGGCCTGCCGCGGGTCTCTAGTGACGATATACCGTCAGCGCTGCTAGCGTGTCAACGAGAAGGAGGCAAGGAAAGGGGGACCACTTGGCCGTATACATCTTCACCAACGACAGCACCCCGCAAATGCCGGGGCTCGGATTCGACCGAGAGGGCCGACTGGCCCGGGACTCCGAGTCCTTCAGGACGGCCCTGGTGAGTGGCGAGGCGTGGGAGCGCTTCTGCGACGGTCTGCGATCCGCGGGGAGATCAATCCTGCGATCGGAGGACGCCGAGTCCGACACCGATCTGGCCGAAGGATTCCAGTACCTGCTGGGCCTTTTGACCAGCCTCGTCGAGAGAGAGCTGTACCGTACTGATGCCAGCAATCCGGCATTTCTCAGGGCGCAGACCGACGTGGTGAAGGTGGGCATGGATAACCCCGATGCCTCCCTCATCAGCGCTCCCCTGAGCGACGACGGGGTCTTCCGCATCTATGGAGTGGTCGGCGCGATACGTATGCTCGAGTTCGTTGTCTCGGCTAGGGGCCGGCCCACCATGCACTACCTCGACAGCTTCGAATTGGGGCCTGCCGGCGAACTGTCCATCACCTTGTCCCGCGAGCCGCAGCCGGGCAACTGGATCGAGTTACCGGAAGGCGCCCACAACGTCCTCGTGCGGAGGGCCGTCTACGACTGGGATACCGAAAACGTTCCCCGCCTGGCTATCGAGCGATTGGACGCCGACCCCGGGACTGTCCCTCAGTGTCTCAGGGTCCCGACCGCCGCCGACATCGGCGAACAGCTCGATGCGCTCGGTCAGCTCGTGGCAGAGAACGCTGACTACTGGGTCGACATGGTTCATTCGTTTCGCAATGAGGGCGACAATGTGATTCCAGCTCCCAGACCTCTGCCGGGCACCGGCATGAACTCGTCTCGATCGTCGGTGAAGGGCTTCTTCGACCTGCGGCCCGAGGAGGCCCTGTTTGTGGAGTTCACTCCCCCCGAGGGCTTCTTCTGGAGTATCTCCGTAGGCGACATGTGGTACCGGACCTTCGAGTTCTCCTACCATCAGACCAGCCTCAACGGCCATCAGGTCGAACTCGACCCCGACGGGGTCTGCCGGGTTGTCATCGCCCACGACGATCCGGGGGTTCCCAACTGGCTGGACACGGTCGGACACGAACGCGGCGTGATCGTCATCCGTTGGGTCATGGTGGACAGCCGACCGCAGCCGGTGACCCGCGTCGTCCCCTTTGCCGAAATCGGTTCGGCACTCCATCCCCAAACGAGGAGGGTCGAACCGGCCGAGCGTTCGGCGACCATCGGTCGTCGCCGGGACGGGGTGGCGCGGCGGCTGTCGGTTCCGGTGACGACGCGGTGGTCCTACTCGACCGACTCGGTGGTTCCGAGTCGCGACCGGTGACAATTTCCGGCCTCGACGAACTGGTCGCCCAGGCCCGCAGTCGGGCCCGGCTGGACGACCTAGGAACAGACGGGTGGCAGGACGGTCTCGTCCACCTGCTGGACGCGGCTCGTTCGGATCTTCCCCCGGACGCGGATTCAGAGGCCCGCCTGGAGCAGAACATCCTCTCGCGCCTCGACATCCGTCTGCGCACCGAAGACTGGTACGCCGATCGGGAAGCGGAACCGCCCCCTATCTCCGGCTTGGTGGTTATCCACGGCCTTCCCCGGACGGCCACGACCGCCCTGCAGTTCCTCCTGGCCATAGGACCGACCTTCCGGTTCCAGCGGCGATGGGAGATCAGCAGCCCAGTCCCGCCCGCCGGATCGATATCTGACGACGATGACCCGAGGCGGCTGGCGGCCCTGGCAAAGGACAGCGGAGGGGGAGGGTCGGTCCAACACATCGCGAGCGTTGACGGACCGGCGGACGACGGCCAGCTCCTCGGCCTCGGTTTCCACAACCAGGAGCTCGGGCTCCCGCTGCCGAGCTACACCCGGTGGTGGCGATCGGCCGATCTGACCACGACCTACGCCTACCACGAACGCATCCTCAGGATGCTCCATACCCGTCGGCCTCCCCATCACTGGCTCGTCAAAGCGCCGTACCACAACTTCCACTTGGACGATCTCGCCAGGCAGTACCCCGAAGCGATGTTCGTCATGGCCCATCGCGACCCGGCCCTCGCCTTGCCCTCCACCTGCAGCACCGTCGAGACCGCGCAACGCAATGCCCTCCCCAATAGTCCACCGGACCCGGAAAAGCTCGGGAGATTCCTGCTGGAGCACCTCGTGGACGGCATTGGCCGGGCCATGCGGGCCAGGCAATCGATAGGCGAGCACCGCTTCATCGACATCGCCCAGAAGGAGGTCGAGACTGACGCGGTCGGAGTGGCAGAACGGATCTACCGCTTCCTCGGCTTGGAGTTGGACGGATCCACCCGGGCGGCCATGGCCGAGTGGTCAGTCGCTAATCCCCCCGGAGCCCGTGGAAAGCATGCCTACAGCCCGGAGGAGTACGGGTTGACCGGGAAGGAGATCCGAGAGGCGTTCCGGGACTACATCGATCGATTCGAGATCCAGTCCGAAACCGGTTAACCGCCGACCGGAGTTCGCCAGCCACAGGCTCTCGCCGGAGACCGTCGGGATCAGGTCGTAATCGGGATGCGAGAGCAGGACCACCTAATGAGAGGAGCTGTAGTGGGAGATCGGCTGCACGGCAAGACAGCCATCGTCACGGGGGCCGCCAGTGGACTGGGAAAGGCCCAGGCAGAACGGTTTGTCGAGGAGGGCGCCCGAGTGCTCATCGCGGACGTCGACGAGGGCTCCGGTCGGTCGCTGGCCTCTGAGCTCGGTGAGTCAACCGTGTTCGCGGTCCTCGACGTGGCCGACGTCGCCGGGTGGGATCCGGTGGTGCAGATGGTGGTCGACCGATGGCATCGGTTGGACATCCTCGTGAACAACGCCGGTGTAGCCGCAGTCGGGACATTCGAAGGGATGGATCTCGACGAGCACCGTCAGGTCATGGACGTCAACGTCAACGGTGTCTTCTATGGCACCCGCGCGGTCAGCGGCCCGATGCGCCGACAGGGCGCCGGGTCGATTGTCAATATCTCCTCCATCGACGGCCTGGTTGGTATTGCGGGCCTTTCCAGCTACTCCGCCTCCAAGTTCGCCATCACCGGTTTGACCCGCTCGGCGGCCGTGGAGCTTGGCTCCGCTGGTATCCGGGTCAATGCCGTGTACCCGGGGGTGATCGATACTCCTCACATCTCTGCGGAGGCCCGCGACCACGTCCAGCGGCTGGTGGAGTGGCAACCGATCCCAAGGCTCGGACGCCCGGACGAGGTGGCCGCGCTGGTGTTGTTCCTTGCCAGCGATGAGGCGAGCTACGTCACCGGCGCCCAGATGGTGGTGGACGGTGGGCACCTGGCCGGGCCGTGGAGACCAGCGCGAACTGTGAGCGAAGCGTAGGCCCGCGACAGGGTTGCTCCAGAAGACTCCGCGGCCAGACTCTTTGCCGCGAATCCGCGGGCAACTCAGCCGGTAGGCCCGTTCGGCCATTTCAAGAGGGATCCTGCATCGACTCTGATCTGCTGGCCGGTGATGTAACGAGACTCGTCACTCGCCAGGAACAGGGCCAGGTTGGCAATGTCCTCCGGCTCGACGTAGGGAATGGGCATGGCCTGGAAGTGGACGAAGGCGGGTAGGACGTCCTCTCGGGTGGGGTGCTCGAGGTCGGGACGGAACACGCTGTAGATGTGGTCGTTGTTGAGCAGGCTGGTGTTGCAGTTCGTCGGGTGCATGGCGTTGACCCGGATGAAACGGGGCGCCAGGTGGATGGCCATCTGCTCGGTGTACTCCACGAGGGTGCGTTTGGCCCAGCTGTACCCAGAACCGCCGGGCCCCATTGTCGGGGTGGAGGTGGTGTTGGGCATCAAACCGGCGTTCGACCCGGTGATCACGATCGAACCGTGGTCTGCGATATGGCGAAGCGACACGGCCACGGTGTTCATCACCCCGATGAGGTCCACGTCGGTCGCGTCGACAAAGTCGTGCGCGTCGGCCGGTGCCGGCGCCATGGGACAGATCCCAGCGTTGGCCACCACGATATCGAGACGCCCCAAATCGGCCACGCCGGCTTCGAGCGCCTCTCGCAACTCGAATCGATCCCGCACGTCGGCCTGCCGGGCAAGTATCTGGCGGCCGCACTCTTTGACCAACCGCTCGGTTTCGCTCAGATCAGCCGGCGACGCGAGCGGGTAGGGGTTCGAATCGATCTGACGACAGATATCGACGGCGATGATGTCCGCACCCTCCTGCGCCATTCTCACCGCATGGGCCCGACCCTGGCCTCGGGCAGCGCCGGTGATGAAAGCAACCTTTCCTTCGAGACGTCCAGCCATGGTCCCTTCTCCCTTTTCTTGTTACCGATACCTTCACACTGAAGACGCGGAAACACCTTCCCACAATGTGCTCCCCCGGTGCGCCGCCGTCCCTCTGATGCGTCGAGTGAACGAATCAGCTCCCACGGGGAGTCACATGCTGAATCCTATGTCAGAAAAGCCGCCGTGGCGCTGGTCACAGATCGAGCACTATGTCGTCGCGGGGCTGTGAGCAGCAGATGAGCACACTCCCTTGAGCGGGAGGTTCAACCGGGTCCGGGCTGTACTCGACATTCCCGGCGATGAGCGTGGTCTCGCAGGTATGGCAGACGCCGGTGCGGCACGACCAGCGGACGGGTACGTCGCAGGACTCGGCAAGTTCGAGCACAGTGCCGTAGTCGCTGCTCCAGGGGATCGTGAGGTCACTGCGGGCGAACGCGACGGTCGGTCCGTTTCCGGGCTGGCCGGGGGGTGGGTGGGGCTGCCGCGCCGGCGTCGCTGCGATCCCCGGCGTCTGGCCCGCTGCCGGCCCGAATACCTCGGTGTGGACGCGGGAGGCGTCGAACCCCAAGGCGGCCAGGCCCGCGCTGATGTCGTCCATGAAGACGGTCGGCCCACACATGTACACCTCGGCCGCAGAAGGTGGGTTCAATTCGGCGAGCAATGACGCGGTCAAACGTCCCGCGCTGTCGAAGTCGCGGCCTTCGAGGTCAGCCGGGCCGGGGCGGCTGTAGTACACGTGGGCCCGTGCGTTCGGCAGCGAGGCGACGAGGGCACGGGCCTCGGCGGCGAACGGGTGCTCACCACCGTTGCGGGCGCCGTACAGACACCAGATCTCCCGGTCGGAGTGCTCCTGCTCCAGTGCATGCAGCATGGCGAGAACGGGGGTGGCACCGATCCCGGCGCTGATCAGCAGCACGGGTGCCTGCGTCTGATGAAGGATGAACGTGCCGCGTGGTGCGGCAATGTCGAGTTGGTCGCCGACGGCGAGACGAGTGTGCAGATAGCCGCTGACGGCGCCATCGCGTTCGCGCTTGACGGTGATCCGGTAGTAATCCGCCCCGGGTGGCCCGGAGAGCGAATAGTTACGCAACAGCGCCCGCGTCCGCGCGTGGGGCTGGACTCGTACAGTGAGGTATTGACCCGGGCGGGCCGCCGGTAGTGGAGTGCCCGCGGGATCCTCGAGGCGAATCGAGATCGTCGAGTCGGTCTCGTGCGTGACTGCGGTGACGGTCAACTGACGAAAGCCGGGCCAGGCGGGAGGCGGGCTCGTCACCGCCAGGCCCGCGTTGCCGCTGCCGGGTTCCTCATTCAGCAGAGCGCGAAACGAGCCCTGCCAGCCGGGGCTGAGGGCAGGAATCCGGAGCGCTCGCAGCAATCCTTGGCGCGTGTGCCCGGGCAGGTAGAGCAGTCCGTCGACGTCGGCAACGGTCATCTGCTCGGGACCCGAGGAGAGCTTTATGATGTTGTCTCCCGCCTGTACGTCGCCCTCTTCGAGCACCCGGAAGTAGAAGCCTGGGCGGTGGTGGGAGACGAGCAACGAGGGAATCTGCGGATCATTCATGCGGATCCCGACGCGATAGCAGGTGACGCGCGGTTGCGTTACCTCGAAGGTCGCACTGCCGATCTGGTAGCGATCGCCAATGCACACCTCGTCGTCGGCTAGTCCCTCCACAGTGAAGTTCTCGCCGAACTGTCCGTAGACGAAGTCATGTCGTCCAAGCTCGCGTTCCCAGTACCGGTACGAGTCGATCTGGTACACGAACACCGCACGCTGCTCGCCACCGTGACCGGTCAGGTCGCCTTGACCATCGCCGTCAACGTTGAGCCGCCGGACCCGGCGGGAACCAGGCACGGGGTCCTTGAACACCCCCGTAAACACTGTCCTCCCCTGCCAGGTCACATCCTTCGGCACGCCGACGTTGACCGACAACAACGTCCCAACGGGCTGGTCGGCGAGCGGGACAACCGGTAGTGGACCGTCAGTGGCCAGCGATCTGGCCCCCGTCTATGTGCAGGACTTCGCCGGTAATGAACGGCGACGACTCCAGGAAGAGGATGCCGTCGACGATGTCGCGGACCTGGCCCACGTGTCCAACCGGAGGGAGCTGCGCGCCGAGTCCGGCGTAACTCTCTGCCGGATGCACTGGCGTCTGGATGATGCCTGGCGAGACAGCGTTCACCCGGATGCCGCGGGAGGCGTACTCTATGGCCAATGACTTGGTGGCCGAGGCCAGGCCGCCTTTGGTGAGCGAAGTCAAGACAGAGGGCGTGCTCGAATTGGCGTAGTCGGCCAGAGTGGTGCTGATGTTGACAATGTGGCCGTTTTCTCGCTTGAGCATCTCGACGATGGCGCGCTGAGTCAGCGTGAAGAATCCGGTGAGATTGACACCCACCACAGCTGCGTAATCCTCAGCGGTGTAGTCGGTGAACGGCTTGGAGATGTAGACCCCGGCATTGTTGATAAGGGTGTCGATGCGGCCGAAGCGTCCGAGTGCCCCGCTGATGATCCGGTCGGTGGTGGCGGCTTCAGAGATGTCCCCATCAACGGTGAGCACAGCCGGGTCCCCATCGGGCTTGATTGTCCGGGATGTGGCGACGACCGCCCAGCCCCGCCGACGGTACTCAGCCACAAGCCCGGCGCCGATGCCTTGCGAACCTCCGGTGATGATGGCGACCTTGCGGTCCTGCTCGCTCATGACGTCCCCATCGTCAGCCGCTGGTGAGCGCCGGGTCACTCGGGTGGGGGGTGAGTGGCGTCGTCTGCACGCTCATCCAGGGGGACAACGGCAGCGACGCGAGGATCGCGTTCATCCCGGCCGAGTCGGGAGCCTGCCACAGGCCGAGCGCGCGGCCCTGGCCGGGCAGCGTCCAGAGTCGCTCCAGGTAGCCCTGTCCGGCGAGTTCCCACGCCCGATCTGCTTCGCGCTGGGCGGTGGCATCGACGTTCTGGGGTGCGGCGTCCGCCGGAACGGCCACGGTGAACGTGGTCAGGAACTCGCGGCCTTCTGGTTCGGGCGGGGGCGTTCCGGACTTTTCAGTCTGCCCGGCCGGGTCATTCGGGTGAGGCGAGAGCGGAGCGACCTCATCGGTGCGCCACACCCGCAGCGGCATCGAAGCGAGCACCTCCTCGAGTTCGACGCTGTCGTCGGCCGCGAACAGTCCGAGCGTGCGCCATTCGCCCGGTTGCAGCGGCGGGCGCCATAAGCGCAGGAGATGCCCCTGCGTGGCCAGCTCGCCCGAATGTGCCGCCTCGCGGGCGCGCATATCCCCGATGGCTTCCTCTGATGTTCCATCCGGCACGTGGGTGGTCATAGTGACGAGATACTCCATGAGAGCGCCTCCTCAGCCGAAGGCGGGGAGGCGGTTGGTGGTTCCTCCCGAAGCTGGGCACCGGGATTGCGTCATGGCTGTCGCTCCCCGGAGGGCTGGCGCGCCGCCCCCACCAGCTTGTGGAGCGCCTTGAGGGCCGCGACGTAGATCTCTGAGAAGGTGGGGAACGGCTGGATGGTGTCCCGCAGCACCTCGAGTGGCACCTTGGCCCGGATGGCCAGCGTGGCCTGCTGTAGCCACTCGCCGGCCTCGGGTCCCAGGGCGTAGGCGCCAGTCAACCGGTCGCCGTCGCTGAGGAGGGTCAGAAAGCCCTTCGATTGTGCGTAGTCGTGGGTGTACGTCGCGGTCTTGGCCACCTCGGAGAGCGGGGTGGTGGCGCTAAACGTGGCTTCTGCGGCGCCCACCGACGCCGCTTGGGGGTCCGTGTAGACGACGGAGGGAATGGCTTCGTAGTTGACCTGGCGGGTTTCGCCGAGGATGTTGGCGGCCACGACCTCGCCCTGGTACTTCCCGACGTGGGTCAGCAGCCGCACACCGGTGACGTCGCCAATGGCCCACAGACCGTTGCCGGCGCGCAGGTGGGTGTCGACCGGGATGCCGTGCCTGTCAGCGTGGACGCCGACTGTGTCGAGGCCGATCCCGTCCACGCGGGGACGGCGGCCGGTGGCGACAAGCAGGTGGTCGCCGCGCACCTCGCGGCCGTCATTCAGTTCGAGCACGTAGTCCTCGGCGTCACGGCGCGCCGCCGTCGCCTGGACGCCCAACATCAGTTCGACTCCGTCTCCACGCAGCACCTCACCCAGCGCGTCCCCCAGCGGCGCGGGCTCATGGGCGAGCACACGTTCTGCCGCTTCGACCAGGACCACCTCGCCACCCAGACGGCGCACGGCCTGGGCCATTTCGGCGCCGACCGGCCCGCCACCGAGTATCAGCAGGCGCCGTGGCACGGCCTTCATACCGGTCACCTCGCGGTTGGTCCAGACACCCTCCAGGTCAGCCAGGCCCGACACCGGCGGGACGACCGGATCCGAGCCGGTCGCCACGACGATGTGCCCCGCCGTATGAGGCACACCGTCCACTTCGACCACCCCCACCCCGGCCAGCCGGCCAGTGCCGCGCAGCAGGTCGATACCCCTGTCCGCCAGCCAGTGCTCCTGGCTGGCATCGGAGTAGTTCGAGACCATGAAGTCGCGATATGCCAGGGCCGCCTCAACATCGACTTGGGCGCTGGCCGCCGCTTCGCGTGCCTCTTGAGCCGCTTCCCCGGGGCGCAGCAGCGTCTTGGAGGGGATGCACGCCCAGTAGGAGCACTCGCCACCGGCCAGCTGGCGTTCGACGACGGCGACCCGCAGTCCCCCATCGGCCAACTCGCCTGCACAGTGCTCGCCCGGCGAGCCGGCGCCCAAGACGATGACGTCGTAGCTGCTCATGTGCGTGCCCCGGGGCTGGCCTGACCGGTGAGCCCTGGCTGCTCGTCCACCATGTACTGCGCGTACCAATCCGGCCAGTCCGGGTCGGGATGACCGAGCTCCTCTTCGTGGCGGCCATGGGCATCCTCGGCCCGGCGCAGAGCGGCCGCCAGATCGGCGACGGAAGCGTAGGTGGCTGGCATCGTGATACCTCCTGCTCGTGAAGCGTGGCTGACCCGGCGAGTAGCAGCTCTCCCTGCGATCACCGCCCCGGAAGGCGCGTCGTCACCTCTTGAAGAAACCAGCCGTTGCCGTCCGGATCGCTGAACGAAGCAAACGACCCATAGCTCTTGTGGTCTGGGGCCGGGCCGGGAGCCCGTGCCTTGTTGCCGGCGTGGTGGAACACCCCACCGGTGTCATGGAACACGTCACTCACCTCAATCCCGCGGTCGACCAGCTGGGCCCGGGCCGCCTCGATGTCGGCGACGACGAGCTGTAGACCTTCAGCCGAGCCCGGCGCGGTCGAGGTGATCTCACTGCCGAAGATGATTGAGCACGCCGAGCCCGGCGGCGTGAACTGCACGATCCGGAAGCCGCCATCACCGGGAAAATCCGCGTCCAGGCGCCACCCCAGTGACGCATAGAAGCCCTTCGCCCGGTCGACGTCGGACACCGGGACCACCACCACTTCGAGCTTCATGTCCACCACCGCCGCTCCTCTCCGTCGGGACCGGAGCCACGTTCCTGCACACGGGAGCCGGCCCCCGCAACACATTCGCGCCGCTCGTCGTCGAAGTCCAGGCCCCAGTATCTGAGCCGGCGTCGGCCACGACCTCTTCAGGCCGAGGAACTGCCCGGCCGATCCGACGCGGCCGGCGTGCCGCGGGCATTCTCGACGGCTGATTTCTGTGCCCGTTCGGTCTCAGAAATGGCCCAGGCCGCGTTGACGAGCCCGATATGGCTGAAGGCTTGGGGGAAGTTTCCCAAGAGCTCTCCACTGGCGGGATCGACCTCCTCAGCGAGCAGTCCGACGTCGTTGACGAAGGCCACCACCCGTTCGAAGACGGTGCGGGCCCGAGCCGTCTGTCCGGCCCGGGCCAGGGCTTGGGCCAGCCAGAAGGTGCACAGAAGGAACGTGCCTTCCTCGCCCTCGAGCCCGTCATGGGACCGGTAGCGGTAGACAAGTCCCCGTTCATCGGTAAGCCGTTCTTCGGTCGCGTTGATCGTGGCCAGCACCTTGGGCTCGTCGGCGGGAAGGAACCCGACCAGGGGCAGCATCAGGTTGGAAGCGTCGAGTTCGTCCGAGCCGAAGGACTGGGTGAAGGCGTTGGCCCGGTCGCTCCATCCTTTGGTGAGGATCGCCTCACGGATCTGGGCCTGGGTCTGCTTCCATGCCTCGACCCGATCGGAGGCGTCGAGAGGGTCAGCTAAGGCCACCGCCCGGTCGAGGGCCACCCAGCACATCAGCTTGGAGTACAAGAAGTCGCGGGGCTCGCCGCGGATTTCCCAGAGCCCTTGGTCCTTTTCCTGCCAGCGCCGGGCCGCGGTGTCGGCCAGTTGGACGAAGAACCGTCGTGTGACTGGTGCCAGATCGGGGGGCGCACCCCACTTGTCGGGGGAGGCCATTGGTCCGACTCGGGAGGCGCTGTCGAAGACGTGGTCCGAGAGACGGTACACGGCGCTGAGCAACTCGCCGTAGACGTCGAGCTGGCGCTGGTTCCAAGCACCGTTGCCGACCCGAACGGGTGCAGAGTGCCGCCAGCCCTCCAAGTGCGGCAGCTCCCGCTCGGTCAGGTCCCGTTCGCCGCCGATGCCAAACATGATCTGCAGGTCGCCGCCCCGGTCGAGCGAACCGGCCGCGGAGGTGGTCACATAGCCAAAGAACTCATTGGCTTCGTCAGGGCAGGCCGCCACCCACAGGGCCTCGATCGTGAACGAAGCGTCCCGGACCCAGGCGTAGCGGTAGTCCCAGTTTCGGGCGCCGCCCACCGCCTCCGGCAGCGACGTGGTCGCCGCCGCGCAGATCGCGCCGGTAGGGGCAAAGGAGAGCGACTGGAGGACCCGTCCGCTGTGGTGCACCAGCTCTCGCCAGGGACCTTCGTAGGCCTGGTGGAGCTCCGACCACGATTCCCAGGCCGACACGGTGTCTTCCAACCGTGCGGCTATCTCGGATTGGCTCCAGACCTTGGCCGTATCCGTCTCCGCCCGCTTCCTGTGGTGCAGGGCGAAGCCCGCGGTCTCGCTGCGGCGGAGCTGGAGCTGGCCCGAGACCGTCGACTGGTCGACGGTCAGGGTCATGGGAGAAGAGAGGACGAGGACGTCGGCGCCCCCGAAAGCCGTCACTCCCCCGTCGACAGCATCGAACAGGGGTCGGACCAGCCCGTACTCGGGGCGCGGGACGTACTCCAGAAACACCTCGACCTCACCCTCAACGCACGTCACACTCCTGAGGAGAAGATGCGGTGCACCCCTGCCGAGCTCATGCCCCCGGTTGCCGTCGCCCATGGCCAGGGCGTCGGTGATCGCGACCGTACCGGTCGGCGTCCGGAAGGTGGTCTCCAACACCATGGTGCGGTCCAGGTAGCGACGAGTCACGTGTGTGGCGCTCGTAGCCCGGATCGACCAGTGGCCAGCTTCGTCACCGAGGAGGCGACCGAAGATCGACGGGCTGTCGAAGCGTGGGAAGCACAACCAATCGATCGACCCGTCCCGGCTCACCAACGCAGCGCTGTGCCGATCCGAAAGGAGCGCATAGTCGGCTATAGGGGTCGTGCTCACGTGGGCTCCTTCGCCCGTACATCGCGGGATCGGTATCTGGCGGCTCGGGTGAAGCGTCGGGTCCCGACCACTGTGGTCGGTTACCCGAGTGATCAGCCGGGGATATTCAGCGTACGTCACCCAGGTGTGGGCTATCGGGCCGATCTGCCTCGACCACCTGGAACCCGAGGACGACCCGCCGGGCAGCCTGAGGATGCCATCCATAATGACGGCAATGTGAGCGATCAGGAGGTGACGCGGCGGGCTCGAAGGATAATGATGTGAGGGAAAGCTCAGCAGGCGCTGGGCGGGACGGGCTCCACTCCACCGCGGGGGTTGAGGGCCGAGACGAGAAGGAGGCGGTGAGCCATGCGATCCGACATCAGGCCCGGCGGCACATTCCCCGACTACAGGTTGCCCGACCACACCGACACGGTGCGGAGCCTCAGCGAGCTCCAAGGCGAGGACCCGCTGGTCCTGACCCTGGCGCGGGGCAATTACTGCCCCAAGGAACACCAACAGCACCTGGAGCTCGCGGCGAACTATCCGAAGGTCGCCGTGGCCTACACCCAGATCGTCACGATCTCGACCGACGACCACCACTCGACTCAGGAGTTCCGTGCCTCAGTCGGGGCCCAATGGACCTTCCTCTCCGATCCCGCTCGGACGATTCAGAAGGACCTCGAGATCAAGGAATACACCGATCCCGAGCACGACCCGATGATCCCCCACACGTTGGTGCTCAAGCCGGGACTGGTGGTTCACAGTGTCTACAACGGGTACTGGTTCTGGGGACGCCCGTCGTTCTACGACCTGTGGCGCGACTTGTGCGCTGCGTCGAGCGAGATCCGGCCCGACTGGGACCTGAGCAAGCCTGGACTGCGCGAGGCCTGGGAGGCGGGTGACTACTCGAACTTTCACGGTTGGAACAAGCGGGCTCCCCAGTCGGTGCCGACGTCGTATCAGTCATAGCCGAATGTGGAACTGCCCGCACTGGCCAGACGGCTCCACGTCGAGGCTCTTGCACCAACCGAGAGAGATAGAGCGAACGGGTAGGTGGTAGTGGTGCGAACGCCGGTCTGCGAACTGCTTGGGATTGAACAGCCGATCGTCCTGGCGCCGATGGTGGCGGTGCCCCAACTGGCAGCAGCGGTCTCGAATGCCGGCGGGCTCGGCATGGTGACGCTGACGTGGTCCACTCCGGCCGGAGAGGTGGTGCGCGAGACGGCGGCGCTCACCGATCGTCCCTTTTGCGGCAATCTGGTACTCACCTCCGATCAGCACCGTCGCCTCGGTGAGGTGCTTGACGCCGGATTGCGGATCGTGTCGCTGTTCTTGGGGGATCCCGCCGGGTACGTTGAGCAGGTCCACGACGCGGGCGGAATCGTTTTGCACACGGTCGGCAGCGCCGAAGAGGCGCGGCGGGCAGTCGCCGGCGGAGTTGATGTCATCGTGGCGCAGGGTTGGGAGGCCGGGGGACACGTGGGGGGTCAGATTGCGACCCTTCCCTTGGTGCCTGCCGTCGTGGACGCCGTGTCGCCGGTGCCAGTGATCGCGGCCGGCGGGATCGGCGACGCCCGCGGAGTGGCCGCCGTGCTCGCGCTGGGCGCTCAGGCGGCGTGGCTGGGGACCCGATTTCTGCTGGCCCAGGAGATGCCCATCCACGAGCAGTACCGCCAGCGTCTGATCAACGCGGCCGAGACCGACGCGCAGTGGTACGCCGACCTGTACGACGTCGACTGGCCCGATTCGCCCCACCGCGCACTCCGCAACTCCACGGCCGAGATGTGGGAGGCGGCGGGCCGGCCCCCACTGGGGAGTCGACCCGGAGAGGGCGTCATCGCGCACCTCGCGTCCGGCGAAGCCATCGTCCGGTACGAGGGGGCACCGCCGATGGTGGGTACCACCGGTGATATCGAAGCCCTCTCACAGTGGGCCGGACAGAGCGTTGCGCTCGCCAAGCAGACCCAGTCGGCAGCGGAGATCGTTGCCGAGCTCGTCTCTGGCTTGTGACCGAAGCCGCCGTGCCACCGGCGACGAGATACTGAGCCTCGTGCGCGACGACGACGTCAGCCCATCGTGGAAGGTTACCGACGTACGCCGTTGACGCACGTCCCCCACATGAGCTTGACTCGTGAATCGGCAGATCTGGGCAGCTCCGCATTGAAGGTGCAGCTTGGGTGTATGGCGGCTTCGTATGGTGCCTCAGCGCTACTGAAGACTTGGAGCAAGGATGAACTTTCAGGGTGTCGTGATGAACGTGACCGATCTCAATCGATCGATTGACTTCTATCGTGAGGTGCTTGGCTTTACGCTGCTGTCCCAAGAGCAGCAATTGGCGGCGGTGACCGCTCCGGAGAGCGATCACCCTCAGGTCATCGTGTTCCGAGCGTTTGGAAGCGATCGTATAGGGGGAGCTCGCCATACCGGGCTGCGAAGCTTCGTCTTGGAAGTCGAGTCGGCCGATCAGCTGGAGCGGGTCGCAAGCGAGTTGGACTCTCGGAAACTCCTCGTCAGCCGGCGCGATCACAGCGAGTGGACTGCGGTGGTAGGCCGTGATCCGGACGGGGTGGCTGTAGTCGTGGCCTGGCACCCCGGTGGGGGAAGGATAACCAAGGACAGCTGGGGAACACTCGATGACTTTCTCTACGGTATCGGCGAGTAGGCGGACGAAAAGCCCGGTCTATCTCCGTGCCGAGGTCGCCGCGACCATGGCGGTGAGTCAGCGTCGAGTGAGCGCGGCAGCCTTCACCGAGAACGCCACCGTCGAGTCGGTGAGTGGAGGGTCGCACGCTGCATTCATCACCCAGCCCGTCGTCGCGGCAGGTCTTATCCTCAAATCAAAGCCATCGAGGCCACTTGACGAGTGATCGAACCGACCGCTTTGATCAGGAGGTCGCACCTGAGAGAGACTGCGTGATGGTGCCGGCCATCACGGCAACCCGACGGAAGAGTCTCGGACGAGGTGGAATCAGAAATGAACGTGACTGATCCTGGGATCACGCCCTCCGGTCATACCCCTGAAGGTGGAGTCCTCCTTGGCAACGCCAGTGCAAGTCGGGAGATGGTCCTCTTTGAAGATCCACAGTGTCCTTACTGTCGACAGTTCGAAGAGCTGAACGGACCTCTGGTTACGGCACGTGTGGACGCTGGTGAACTCGCAGTCGAATATCGGATGCGTTGCTTCCTGGGACCCGAGTCGGTGAGAGCGGACAACGCTCTCGCTCTCGCCGCAGAGGCCGGTCGCTTTGACCAGCTCCGCCAAGCGCTCTTTGCTGCACAGCCACCGGAGGGAACTGGAGGGTTCACGACCGAGGACCTTGTTGGTCTCGGCGCACGAGTGGGACTCAGCGGATCCAACTTCGTGTCGGGTGTGCAGACGGCCCGGTATGAGAAGTGGGTACTGAACAGGGAGGCCGCGTACCAAGCGCAGGATCCGCAGGGAACCCCTGCCGCGTGGCTCAACGGCCATCCGCTCAATTCGAGCGCACTCTTGGACAGGCGGGCGTTCGAGAGGGTTTTGCGCGTCTAGGGATCGACGTCCCCCTGAGATCCCTCCTTCAGTTCTCTGCCACCTCCGACCTGGCTCATGTGCGTGCCTGTCGTTGTCGTTTCGTCGGTGTGGGATTGCTGCCACTAGTGCCCACTTGGGCGGTGACAGCGGTGGCGACGGCGCCGGCGTAGAGCTGGTTGGCGCGCCAGCAGTACCAGGCGACGATGCTGCGGTAGGGGTGGTAGGGCTCGCCCAACACATCGAGCGCTTTGGGGGTCGGAGTGGGAATGCCCCAGGCCAATGCGAAACCCTTGCGCACGCCGAGGTCGCCGGTCGGCCACACGTCGAGCCGCCGCAGTTGGAACATCAAGAAGATCTCCGCCGACCATTTCCCGATCCCCCGGACGGTGGTGAGGCGCGCAACGACTTCCTCGTCGCTCTCGCGCGCCAGACCGCGTGGCTCGAGCACCACGGTGCCGTCGAGGACCTTGGTGGCCAGGTCCTGCAAGGAGCGAACCTTGTTGCCCGACAGCCCTGCGGCTCTCAGGTCTTCTGTGGGGGTGGCGAGGAGACGTTCGGGAGTTATCTCGTCCTCGAGGGCGCGTACCACTCGGCCATGGATCGCTTGGGCGGCGGCGCCGGCGAGCTGTTGATGGGTCACCGAACGAACGAGTGCAGCGAAGTGGGTCTCAGTCGGTCGGGGAAAGGAAGGCAGTCCGGCGTTCGCCACCAGACGAGCAATGACCGGATCGCGCTCGGCCAAAAAACGGGCCGCATCACGGGGGCTCAGCCGGCGATCCCGTCCGGTTGCCGGTTCATCGGTCATGGGCGACCCTTCCGAGAAGTGAGTCGGAGGCCAGGGCACCTCGCCGGACGGCTACCAGTGTCCATGTCGGCCATCGAACTCCGGCGCCCTCACGTACCCGGCCCTGACGGCCAGACCTCACGCAGGACGAACATGGCGTCCACTCGTGACCACGTTCCGAACGTCGAGTCGGCGCTGCCTGCCAGCTGAATGTGCTCCCTCCGTCCGGGCGGCCAGGAAGCTGCGCACGATCTTCATAGGTCGCCCCCACTACCCGTCACGAAATGAGACGGTAGCAGTTCACTCCCGTTGGGTTATGGGCCTGTGCATGCGGCTTCGCGTGCTTCGTCCCCTCACGGCGCCGGGCGCCAATGAAGCGTGCCACCTTCTTTCTTGGTCACTCCCGGCGACGCCACGGGCTCGACGTTTCCATCAGTGAGGAAGGCGATGGCGGCGGCGTCCTCGGGGTCGACCTTGGCGACCACCCGTGTCCCGTCGGGCGCGAGGGATATGACCACACCGTAGCCCGGATTTCCAGAGCGGTCGTAAGAAACGGTGTAGGTCTCGACGGTGACCAGCCCCTCGTAGTCGTCGCCAATGGACCGCAACGCGCCGCGCGCCGCGTCGGCTTCGGCTTGGTAGTGGTAGTCCTTACCCAGCAGGTCCTCATTCGGTGGGGCTCGGCTGATTACGATCGCGTGGTTGTGGGTGCAGTGGCCGCCGTTGCCGAAAAGGAGGCCGTTGCGTCCCTCCCTACGCAGGGCCTGCACCATGGCGACCACCGCGTGGCTCATGTAGTTGCCGATCGGTCCGCCGCCGAAGGTCAGGCCGCCGTGGACCGACGCGGGTTTCTCCGCCGGCCAGCCCAGCACCCGACGGGACATCTTGGGTACACAGGGGAAGCAGGAATACAACTCCACGTAACTGAGATCGCCGGCGTTGATACCGTTGACCTGCAGCACCCGTTCGAGCGCCACCCGCATGCCGTCCGGCGCCCTGTTCCAGGCGACGCGCTCCAAGGGTTCTTCAGATTCGTGGGCCGACGCGCCGGCCCAGACGTACACCAGTCTGTCGTCGGGAACACCCTGCGCTCGGGCGGTCGCCAGGCTGCAGACGATAAACGCGGCGCCCTGGTTCACGGAGGAATTGGCCACCATCAGCTTGTTGTAGGGAAAGGCGATTGGCCGATTCTCGACGCTTGGCTCGACGATCTCGGCCGGTGTCTTGGCCGACGTGATCCAGGCGCCTTCGGACTCGGCGGCCACCTTGGACATCAACGACCAGATGAGACCGGTCTCGGCCTGGCCCTCGGCCAGGGTCTGACCCCAGGCGGCGCGGGTGGCGTTCTCGTAGAGCGGATAGATATCGACTGGATGGATCAGCCCGTAGCGACGCCGGATCTCCGAGGCCGTGCGGGCGGCCTGGAAGGTGCCGCCACCGGGTCCCGACGTTTGATTGCGGCGCGAGGAGGTGCGCACAGCCTCGCCACCGGCGATGAGGCAGATTCTGGCCTCCCTCCTGGCAATCAAGTTAGCCGCCTCGTTGAGGTGGCGGATCGGCGTGTCGCCGGAGGGAATCTCGACGTGGTCGATGTGGGGCGAGATGCCGAGCGCCTTCGGAAGCAGGGTCTCCGGGTTGAGCTCGCGGAACGATATCTGCGGCACGCAGGCCAGCCAGTCGCACATGGCGATGAAACGACCACCGGCGTCCTCGTCGGCGGCACGCGCCGCGGTGACCATCAGGTCGATGGAGTCCATTCCCTCGCGTTCGGCGACGGGCCGGTCGTTGACCTGGCCGACTCCGACGATGACGGGAATGCGTGCCGGATCGGCGTTCACCGGCCTTCTCCTTGTGCTTCGAGACGTTTCCTGCACAGGACGCTGGCCACCTAGCGTCCTTTCCACACGGGGGCGCGTTTTTCCACGAAGGCTCGGGGTCCTTCTTTGAAGTCGTCGCTGTCGCGAATGAGCTCGAGAGCCGCTTCGACCAGGTCCTGCGCCTCCTCGTCGGGGAGGATTTGGGCCGCCTTGGCGACGCCAATGGCGCCGTAGACAGCCAGAGGAGCGTTCTCGGCGATCTCTTTGGCCAGAGCAACTGCCGCTTCCATCAACTGGTCCGAGGGGACCACCCGGTTGACCAGGCCGATCTCGTAGGCACGGCCGGCGTCGATGGGATTGCCGGTGGCGATCATCTCGATCGCTATCGCCGCGGAATCACCTTGGGCAAGCGCTCGACACCGCCGGCGCCGGCGATCAGGCTGCGCTTGACTTCCGGCAGGCCGAGCTTCGACCCTTCCGCCACCACGATCATGTCGCACGCGAGGCATATTTCCAGGCCACCCGCCAGGATGCTCCCCCGGCCGGCCGCGATCCAGGGCTTGCGCCGCTTCTGATGGACAAAGCCAGCAAAGCCCCCGTCTGGCGTATACAGCAGCGTGCGCGCATTGCCCCCGGCGACTTCCGACAGGTCCGCTCCGGCGCAGAACACCGACTCGTGCGAGGAAGTGAGGATGACGACCCGGATGTTGGTGTCAGCCTCGGCGCGCTTGACCGCGGCGTCCAATCCCTGAGCGATCGCAGCGTTGACCGCGTTGCGCTTTTCAGGCCGGTTGAGGGTCACCAGAGCAATATGGTCGGGGATCTCCTCGTAGAGGACTACGTTACCCGGCTTATCGTCCATTGAGGTCCCCATTAGTTCGGTACCCGCCACGTGGCCAGGGCATCGAGTGCTTCAACCTCACCACCCCGCACATAGAGCGGATTGACCTCCAGGGCCGTGAGGTCGGGACCGAGTCCGGCGGCCGCGTCGCCGATGCGCACCGCGGCGTCGGCCAGCACTTCGAGATCAACACGCGGCGCGCCTCGAGAGCCCTCGAGGAGCTTGGCGGACTTCATCGAACGCAGTGTGCGGGTGATGTCGGCCGAATCGGCCGGCAGCAGGCAAAGGACGGTATCGCTCAACACTTCCACCCAGATCCCGCCGAGTCCCAGAGCCAGCACCAGACCCCACTGTGGATCGAGGGCCACCCCCGCCAGGATCTCCAATCCACCGGTGCGCATGGGGGCGATGATGACGCCTTCCACACGCGCGCCCGGCGCCTTTTCTTCCACCGAGCGCATGATGTCGGCGAAGGCACGGCCCGCCGCGTCCGGTCCCTCGACGTTCAGCACCACCCCACCGACCTCGGTCTTATGGGCGATGTCGGCCGAGAGGATCTTCATGGCCAGCCGCCCGCCGATCTCTCTGGCGGCGCGTTCGGCTTCCGCTGCGCTGGTTGTGACGCGGGTGGGGATCACCGGGACTCCGTAGCGGGCCAGATGCGCGAGCACTTCCTGCTCGTCCCGCGGGCGGGGACCGGTGACTGGGGCAGCCGCCGCCGGGAGCGCCGGCGCCCGCAGCACACGCTCCGACCACCAGGCCAGATGCGCAGCGGCCGTCATGCCGTGGCGTAGGCCCGGAACCGTAAAACTGAGCCCGTGCTCACTCAGGTAGGCCCGGCCGTGTTCGTTGACCGGGCGTTCATAGCTGGCAACGATGACGGTGGGCGTGGCGGCCACGTTGCGCGCGTTTCCGATGTGGGCCAAGGTGATCGGCAGCCGGGGCTCGGCGGTCGCAGGCACTTCCCAGTTGAGAAGGATGAGGCCGATGGCCGGGTCATGCGAGACGCTTGTTGTGACGCTGGTCCACAGCCATTCGTCCCGGACCGCCGCGCCGGTGAGGTCGAGCGGATTGTTCGCCTGCCCGAGGTCCGAGAGGACCTTGTCGAGCTCGTAGCGCGTCGCTTCCGAGAACTGCGGCATGACGACGCCCAGCTCCGCGCCGTAGTCGGAGGCGACCTCGCAGACACCGCCCGACATGGAGATCACCGCCACGCCCGGTACCCTGATGGGGCCGGTCTCGACGATGGCAGCGGCGGTGGTGATCATCTCCTCGAAGGTCGACACGCGGATGATCCCGAGCCGGTCGCAGGCGGCGTCGAAGACCCGGTCGTCACCCAGAACGGCGCTGGTATGTGCCGCAGCGATGGAGGCGGTGGCGGGCGCGGAGCCCGCCTTAAGCGCCACGATTGGTTTGCGCGCCGCGCGCGCCCGCTCGGCGGCGACCGCGAGGGTGGCCGGGTCCTTGACCGCTTCCAGAAACAGAGTGATGGCCTTCACCTCGGGGATGTCTACCAAGTAGTCGACCAGATCGGCGGCGCCAATGTTCATCTCGTTGCCGGTGGAGATCAGGTGCGTGAAGCCAATGCCCTGCTGCACCCCGTACGACGCCACCGCGTTCGCCACCGAACCGCTCACGGTGACGAGGGCGATGGTGGCCGGTGCGGGTTGCTCGATGAACGGAATCGAGCCCAGGCCTACCCGGTCCAGGATGTTGCGGAACCCCAGGCAGTTCGGCCCCAGGGCGCGTACGCCGTTGCTTTCGCAGAGGGCCTTCAGTTCAGCCTCGAGCCGCGCTCCTTCACCACCGACCTCGGCGAATCCAGCGGTGATCACCACCAAATTCCGGATCCCCGCGTCGATGGCGTCTCGCGCCGCCGTGAGGATCCCTTCGCGGGGCACGCACAGGTAGGCCGCGTCCACCGGATCGTCGATGCTCTTGCAGTCGAACACCGCCTCTTGGCCGAAGATGATTCCACCTCGGGGATTCACCACGTGCAGCACGCCGTCGAAGCCCATTGAGTGCAGCTGATTGACCGACAACGTCGAGAAGTAGTTGCGCTCCGATGCGCCCACCAACGCGACCGACCGCGGGTTCAGCAGGCCTTCCAGGCGATGACTGCGGCCAGGCGCTGGCGCGCCTGCGGGCCGGCTTTGGTTGTGGCTGATCAACTCCGCCTTAGCCCGTCGACGCGGCTGTTGATTCGCCTCAGCCATCGATCACGAACCGCTCGTAGTCGACGCCTGGCCGGCGCGGCTCCACCATGGACCCGTACGTTCCGACCCTACGCTGTCCACAGTCATGTCGTCTGCCTCCCCCTAGGTCTCCGTCCGAAGGCCGATCCTAGCCATTTCGATCTTGATATCGAACTACGGCTCTCCCAGCCGATCGCCAGCCTAAGAGGCGCCCGAGAAGTGCCGGACGCCCGTGATTACGTCGCCCGAATCACCGGAAGGACCAGCCGCGACGGAAAGGAAGGCCTGTGATGGATACGGTTCACGGCTTGACGGATGTCGCCGTAGCCGTCGGTTGCGATGGTTCGGCCGGTGTTGGTGTTGCGATCGAACCGCGGAAAGTTGCTGCTCGACACCTCTAGCCGGACACGGTGACCGGGCCGAAACAGATTCGCAGTCGCTACCAGGTCGATTTCGAGCTCGTACACCTCTCCCGGTTGGAGCAGTGTCGCCTCGGAGACCGCATCTCGGTAACGGGCGCGGAGGATCCCGTCGGTCAGATTGAAGGCCCGTCCATCGGGGAACACGTCCACCAGCTTTCCCGTGAAGTCGGTATCGGAAGCGGAGGAAGATACGTAAAGAATCAGCTTGACCGGGCCAACAACCTCAAGAGGGACCGCCAGCGGGGCGGTGGTGTAGCACAACACGTCTCGGCGGCATTCCACTGCGGCCTGGTCCCGTGGTCCAGCATTCGCACCGACCAACAAGCCGGGAAGGTAGCTTCCCCCGCCCACCGTCGGTACCGGATCGCGAGGATCGTACAGGTAGACATCTGCCGGCTCGTCTCCAGGAGGATCGCTCGACAGCACCCCATCTCCCACTTTCGTGTTAGCCAGCCCACCGCTGCGCAGAAAAAAATTCTCGTAGCTTGTATCCGACAGAGGCCAGTCGTCCGACTCCCGCCAGACGTCCGAACCCATGACGAACACTTTCACTGGCTTCTCGGCTTCAATCGCGGTGTCGTGCCCCTTGAGCAGCCAGTCGAACCAACGGATCTGCAGACCCGTCAGGTCGTTCGCATCGGTGCCCGACATGAGACCGAATGAGCGCTCAGTGAAGAACCCGGTCCGAGGTCCGTGAGACCATGGACCGAGCACCAACCGCTGACGTGACCGCGCTTCCTCGGATCCTCCCCGTTCCCGCATACCCATGTAGTTCGCGATCGTGCCGCCCAGAAACAGGTCGTACCAACCTCCGATATTGAGCGCCGGAACGGTGATGCTTCCCTGGGCCTCACGCGCCGCTGTCGACTTCCAGTACTCATCGTAGGACGGATGGCGGAGCCACTCGGAGTAATACGGCGCCAGGCCGTCCAGTTCTGCAACGCCCAACAACGGCAATCGCCGATACAGCTCTTCGGCGTTGTCTATGCCCGTCACCAGTGCTGCAAACTCTGCCCTCGTCGACTCGCCGGCTGCGATGCGCCGCACCACTTCGCCCATCGCCAAACTCTGCATCGACCAGAGAAGGCTGAATCCCAGTTGGAACGCACCTCCTTGGTATGCCCAATGTTCGTAGAACTGATCGCCGGTGAACATTGGTGCGATCGCCCGTAGCGCCGAAGGAGCCTCCGTGGCGGCCCTCCATTGCGTCGCGCCGAAGTACGAACCACCCACCATCCCGACGTTTCCAGAAGACCAGGGTTGTCCGGCGGCCCAGGCGATCGTGTCGGCGCCGTCCGCCGCTTCATCGAAGTACGGCGTGAATGTGCCTTCGGAGGCGTACCGACCCCGTGTGTCTTGAACGACCACGGCATAGCCCGCTTGGACTCCGCGCATGACATCGAACGCGAAATTCGTCAGAGCCGGCAGTTCCTTGTTGTACGGGAGCCTCATGACAAGCGCCGGGTGCTTTCCGCCGTCTGGGCGGTAGACGTCGGTGGCCAATGCGATCCCGTCGCGCATCCACACTGCCACACTCTTCTCAATGATCACACTCATACTCGGACGACCTCAGTCGTGTACCGGCGGACTCCTCGGCGCTGCGCACGACGCGCTTCAGTTACGTCAATTATAAGGCCATAGGAGCCGACGCTACCGTTTGCCACCATCCGATTTTGACGTCGAGATTGCTATGTTAGCCTCACAGGTCGAGAGCACGTCGGGATCGGGGAGTGGTCGGATGCGAGCGGTAGTGGTGGGGGCTTCGAGCGGGCTGGGGCGGGTTATCGCCATCGGCCTCGCTCAGCGAGGAGCGCAGGTCGCCATGCTGGCGCGCCGCCTCGACGTGCTCACTGGCGCGGCGTCTGAGGCCGGTCCGGGGGCCCATCCCATCGCTTGCGACGTTACAGATGCCACGTCGTGCGCCGCGGCCGTCGCGGAGGCGGTCAAGGTACTGGGCGGCATCGACGGTGTCGTCTACTGCCCGGGTGTGGGAGTCCTCCGCCGGATCGAGGATCTGGAGTTGGAGGACTGGCACAAGACCTTCGACACCAACGTCGCCGGTGCCTCGATCTTCACCGCCGCCGTCCTCCCCCACCTCAAGGAGACGGGCGGCTCGGTGGCGTACCTGTCCTCCATCAGCGCCTCGTTCACCCCGCCCTGGCCCGGGCTCGCCGCCTATATCGTCACGAAGGCCGCGATGGACAAGCTGGTCGAGGCGTGGAGGGTCGAACACCCCGACGTAGGATTCACCCGGATCGCGGTCGGCGACTGCGCCGGTGGCGAGGGCGAGGCGGCCTCGCACTTCATGGACGGTTTCGACATGGAATTGCTCGGCGAGCTCTTCCCGACCTGGATGAGCAAAGGACTGCTGGCGGGGACGGTCTTCGACGCCGGCGAGCTGGTACACCTCGTCGATTCCGTGCTGCGCTTGGGCGCAAGCGCGGCTATACCGACGGTGACGATCATCCCGCGTCAGTCGCCCGCCGCCACCTCCATCAGCGAGTTCGCAGAGACCACGGCGCTCACCGATCCCGGACAATGAGGACCACATGGCCATCCTCTTTCGTCGACTGTGCATCAGGCGGGAGCCGCATGCGATGGTCCGACGCCCGTCCAACTCCGCGTTGAGCGGACTCTGGCCCGGCCGACGCCTGCTCAAACGATTGCAAACATCTGTTGCGTGCCTCGGCTGAGGCTGTCTGCGGCCAGGCGCCTTTATCCGAGGATCGGAGAAAAAGCCGGCTGACCTGATGACCAAGGAGCGAAGATGACCGTTTCGGATGGGGATGCCGTAGGGCAAGCCACGGAGGTGCGACAGGGTGGGATATCGGCGCTAGAGCTTGTCAATGGCATACTGGATCGAATCGACTCCGTCGACTCGCGGCTGCGATCGTACGTGAGCGTCGATCGGAGTGGTGCTCTTGCGGCCGCCCAGGCTGCGGATGAGCTACTGCGACGAGTTGGGCCAGAAGCTGTACCTCCATTCCACGGCATACCGCTGTCGATCAAAGACGTAATCGATGTCGCGGGGATGCCCACCACGCACTCGTGCAAGGCATTGGCGCACAACGTGGCGACCGCCGACGCGCCGCTTGTCCGAAGGTTCCGTGACGCCGGTTTTGTGGTGATCGGCAAGACGAATGTCCCTGAGTTCTGCACAAGCATGACATCGTCCGAACTAAATGGTATCTGCCGCAATCCCTGGGACCTGGCGCGCACCCCTGGCGGCTCAAGCGGAGGTGCAGCTGCTGCTCTGTCTGCTGGGCTCTGTGCCGTATCACACGGCACCGACGGAGCGGGCTCAGTGCGGGTACCAGCGTCATTCTGCGGGCTCGTGGGATTGAAGCCCTCGAGGCGGCTCGTGGCCTTTAACCCCCAAGAGGATCATCCCTACTTCGGTACGTCGGAACCGGGCGTGCTCACGCGAACCGTGCGTGACGCCGCTGCGGTCTTGGATGTAATGGTGGGATCCGGATCCACTGCTCTTGCATGGTCACCTCGGCCCGCCGAGCCCTACGCACAAGGCGTGGGCGAGGACGTTCCCAGGTTGAGAGTGGCCGTCAGTGCCGATCCACCGTTGGGCGAGGTCGACGAGGTTTGTGCGGCGGCGGCATTCGAGGTGGGTCGGGTGTTGGAATCCCTCGGACACAAGGTCGAGATGTCAACACCGAACTGGGCTGCGATTCTGGCGGCCTCGGCTACGCCGATGGCTGTCCCGGGCGCCGCTACCTTGCTTTCACCGGAGCAGTACGATCTGGTCGAGCCGAGGAACCGTCCGATGGTGTCTCGCCTCGCAGGCATGACCGTTCTGGAACACTTTCGATCTGTCGAGATAGCCCGGGCCGCAACGGCGGAGTTCGTCGCCTTTTGGGAGTCCTTCGACATCCTCGTCACTCCGACGTGTGGAATCCTCCCACCCTCGGTTTCGTGGGCTCCATGGAACCAAACCCCCGAACAGCACATGCAGGCATTCTCGTCGTTCCCCAACTTTGCGCATCCATTCAACATCTCGGGCCAGCCCGCCGTGAGTCTGCCGTTGGGGCAGAGTCCGCAGGCCCTGCCGATCGGCGTACAACTAGCCGGTCGGCCATTCGACGAAAGCCTCTTGTTGGCAGTTGCCGCCGAGCTGGAGCAAGCCATGCCCTGGTCGGACCGAGAGCCTCAAGCCTATATGGCGGATTGACGCAAGGCGCGGGCGGTGGGGTGGAACTACCTGAATCTTGGGGGCTGTTCGGATGGTTCGAACGTATGACCCTGCCCGTCACCTGCGGGAGTGCAGCATACCTCTGTAGCAGAGATATGCTGAACCTATGCCGGTGGCACCTCTTGCTCACACTGCACTACGGGCGGAACGACCAGGTGACCGAGACGAGCACCATGAACTGGTGACTCGCGCAGATGAACTCCTAAGCGTGATGGCCTCCATCCGACGGAGTGGAAGGCTCCTGGCAAAACGACCGATTGAACTCTCCACACTGACCAGCTCGCAGCTCGACTTGATCCGCGTCGTTTTGCGTCGTCCCGGAGTGTCGGTGACCAATGCGGCCGAAGAACTCCGGCTCGCACCCAATACCGTGAGCACGTTGGTTCGTCAGCTGACCGATGAGCATCTCTTGACCCGCCGGATTGATCCACAAGATCGTCGGGTGGCACGCCTCGACCTGACCCCCGCCATGCGGCGGAAGGTGAGCGCGTTTCAGGACCGGCGGGTAGCCATGCTCGTTTCTGCCATGGAACAGATGACAGCGAGTGACAGAAGGTGCCTGGCCGATTCAGTGGCTGTACTCGAAGAACTGGCGGGACGATTCCAAGAACAAGAGTCCGCCGGTGTATGACATGGGTTCATACATTGGCGCCGCCACAGTTGGCAGTAGTCCGCCGGGGTCGCCGGCATCGTGTTGTTGAGGTTGAACGCCCCCTCGCGATGATTGGCCCGCCCACATGAGCGCCGTGACGCGTTCTCTGACCAGCGCGAGGGAACCTCGTCTCGGCGGCCCCGAGGTCGGTACTCCGATATCGCCCAACTACAAGTGGGTCGCCCTCTTCATTTCCACCCTGGGAATGCTCATGGCGACCATTGACGGCACCATCACGCTGATCGCTCTCCCCGACATCTTCCGGGGCATCGACATCAACCCCCTCGAGGCCGGCAACAGCTTTTTCCTGTTGTGGATGATCCTGGGTTTCTTGGTGGTCACCAGCGTCTTGGTAACCACGTTGGGGCGTCTCGGCGACATCTACGGCCGGGTCCGCACCTACAATCTGGGCTTTGCCATCTTCACCTTCTTCTCGCTCCTCCTCACCGTGACCTGGATGTCGGGTAAGGCGGCGGGAGTCTGGTTGATCGTGCTGAGGGTCTTCCAGGGAGTCGGCGCCGCCATGCTGATGGCGAACTCGAGCGCCATCTTGACCGACGCCTTCCCCCGCTACCAGCGTGGGATGGCCATGGGCGTCAACCAGGCGGCGGCGATGAGCGGGACGTTCATAGGGCTGGTGCTCGGCGGCATCTTGGCCCCGATCAACTGGCGGCTGATCTTCTTGGTCACGGTACCCATCGGTCTGTTTGCCACCGTCGTGGGCTACCTCAAGCTGGAGGAACTGAGCGAACGGCGACCGGCCAAGATCGACTGGCCGGGCAACATCACCTTTGCCCTCGGGCTCATTTTGGTGATGATCGGTATCACGTATGGGATCGAGCCCTACCGACACAACACCATGGGCTGGACGAATCCGTTCGTCCTCATCTGTTTGGCGCTCGGCGTCGTGCTCCTGGTCGCCTTCGGGATCATAGAGACCAAGGTCGCGCAACCGATGTTCCGCCTCCAGTTGTTCAAGATCCGCGCCTTTTCGGCCGGGGTCTTCGCCAGTTTCCTGATGGCGCTCAGCCAGGGCGGGCTCATGTTCATGCTCATCATCTGGCTGCAGGGAATCTGGCTGCCTCTCCACGGCTACGACTTCGCCCGCACGCCCTTGTGGGCCGGCCTCGCCATGCTCCCCCTCACCGCGGGCTTTTTGCTCTCGGGCCCCATCTCGGGAGTCCTCTCCGACCACTACGGCGCCAGACCCTTCACCAGCGGCGGCCCGATCGCTACCGCCGTCTGCTTCGCGTTGCTGGAGTTCATGCCGATTGACTTTTCCTACCCAACCTTCGCCGTTCTGCTCTTTGTCCTGGGGCTCAGCATGTCCATGTTCGGCTCACCGAACCGGGCCGCGGTAATGAACAGCCTTCCTCCTGAGCACCGGGGGGCGGGGTCGGGAATGAACACGACCTTCATCAACTCGGCCCAGGTCCTCTCCATCGGGATCTTCTTCACCCTGCTCATCGTCGGGCTCTCTCCCTTGTTGCCTGCCAGTCTCTACCACGGCCTGGTCGCCCACGGCGTGTCGAAGAGCGCAGCCACGCGGGTCTCACACCTGCCCCCGGTCTCCACTCTCTTCGCCGCCTTTTTGGGCTACAACCCGGTGCAGCATCTTGTCGGCTCGAGCGTCTTGTCCCACCTCAGTACCGCCCAGCAGGCGACCCTGACGGGTCGGAGCTTCTTCCCATCGCTGATTGCCAAGCCGTTTCGATCCGGCCTCGATGCCGCTCTCAACTTCGCCATCGTGGCCAGCTTGTTGGCGGCCGCCGCCTCGTGGACACGGGGCGGGCGTGACGTCTCCCATGAGCCTTCTTCGTGGGAGACGGCTGAGCCGGCCGAGGTCCTCGACGACGATGATCACCGCGACGTAGCAGACGAGGTGGCGTTCACCGCGAACGGAGCCAACCAGATGAGCACCACCAACGCGCAGATCGCCACGTCCGCGCCCGACAACGCCGGCCTATGAGGTGCCCGTGGAGAAAGCGGCAAGAATGAGGGTCGTGGAATCGGCACTGACCTGGCTCGATGGCCGGCTCAGCCAGCGGCGAACCAGTTCCCGTGGAGCCCGTTGGGTACTCGCTGGGGGATGAGTACCTCGGCGATCGGCGGCGCGGGGAAGTCGGCCGCGTCCCAGACCAAGAACCGAGCCGAGCGGTCGGTCCCGAGCGAGGAAGCGAAGGACAGGTAGTAGCCGTCCAGTTCTTCGGTAGCACCTCTGCGAGGCGCGAAGACCACCTCGCCGACGACGGCATCGCACTCGAAGGTCCGCGAGTGGCCGGTCGCCATGTCATAGCGGACCAGTTGGTCGTGCTCGCCGCGGACCAGGCCGTTCCGCCCCGAACTCCCCACCACGGTCAGGTACCGGTGCGGACGACCCACCAGACGGTCGTCGATCCGAGGAAATTCCGTGCCTCGTTCCTCGACGTGGGCCAAATCGATCGTTCCCCGTCCCGGGTCAATCGTCGCCCGGGCCAGTGAACCTCGCAGCGGCTCGGACTGATCGACGGCGAACCCGAGCGAACTCCACCACGGGAAATCGATGAGTATGCGCCCGTCATCGGGCTCACCGGTTTCGTATGCGTTGGCGAAGTGCCACACCCAGAACGCGTCGGTATCGATCCAACGGGGATCGCCGGACCCGTCCCTTCGGATCACGGCCACCCGGGTGCCAAGTTCGGGATGCCACTGGAGCGCGGCGCCACCCGACACCATCGCCTCAACGTCGAGGACTCCGGGCCCGATGACCAGGATCACGTAGCGCTCGGTGATGGCGAAGTCGTGGATCATGAATCCCCGGTCCACCCCGACCACCGGTGTCGGTCCCGAGGTAACGGCACCGTCCGGACCGACGACCGCCCAAGTGAGGAAGGGCACTTCGACGTCGTAGCGGAAGAGCACCATCTCGCCGGTGACCGGGTCGAGCTTGGGGTGGGCGCACATGCCCGGCAGCACTCCGCCGAAGTCGTAGAGGCCGACAGTCGCCAGCTCGGAGGTGATCTCATAGGGCGGGGTGCCCTCTTCGAGTGCCAGGTAGCGCCCGGCGTGACAGACGACGTTGATGAAGGGATCGAGCCGGAACGGCCAGCCCGGGTCGGGATCCGGGCCGAGCAGGTCCAATTCGACGAAGGCCGGGGTGAGCAGACCTCCATAGAGAGCCCGGCCAGCTCGCTCCTCGGCGGCCATTCCCCGAGTACGGACCCATCGGTTGGCGTAGCGGGCATGCCCGTTTTCGAGCCAGAGCCCGTGGACCATCCCGTCACCCTCGAGGGGGTATGTGTAGCTGCCGAGGGGGGTGAACCTTGGGTTCGGGCCGTTGCGCAGATAGGCGCCGACGAGGTCCCCAGGCAGCTCGCCTTGGACCGGGAGGTCCTTGGCCTCGGTCTCGCTACGTACCGGCTCGAACCGTCCGGAGAGCGCCGGGGATGGTTTCGGGGTCGACCAGTTGAAGGGGCCGGCTCATCGGGGTCGCTCCTTTCCTCCTTCCGCGGCATTGCCGAGGATACCAAGGAGGTTGGCAATGGTGGCCTGCCGACACCTTGCGTTGGTCCCAGACCTTTGGCGCCTCATGAATGGGTCGACCCAAAACTGGGCATAGCGGCTAAGCATGCACGACGCTACGCTCGACACTTTCAGAGGAGGTCGCATGGCTGACAACGTCTACTCGATATCGGAGATCGTCGGCACGTCCAAAGAAGGCGTAGATGATGCTGTCCGGGGGGCGGTCGCTCGGGCGTCCAAGACATTGCGCAATCTTGACTGGTTCACAGTCAGCGAGATCCGCGGCCACATAGACAAGGAGCAGGTCTGTCACTACCAGGTCACGATGAAGGTCGGCTTTCGGCTCGAGGAACCTACGTAAGGATCCCGACTGACCGTCCGAAGTTGCCTTCTGGCCTTTTTGGTCGGAGAACGGAGACGTTCTAGTTCGGCTGCATGACGGTGCGGACGACGTCGGGATCGGGCGCGCGCAACTCAGCGGACAGCGGTCCCGGCATGAGAGGGACGAACTTCGATACCAGGCTTGAGCGCTGCTTGACGACGACGTCGGCAAAGGTCTCGCACATGTTCGTGAACCCGGCGACGCACGTGCCGCAACGGCCGCATGCCGGGGTGGAGGCTCCAACCACCCGGTCCCCCACCTGCACGGACCCAACGCCCGGCCCCCGCCTCGACCACCCTTCCCGCCAATTCGTGGCCCAGCACGATCGGGGGACCCACCACGCCGATGCCGGGACCGAAGTTAATCCCCGACTCCATCACGTGGCGATCGCTGGCGCAGATTCCGCTGGCGCAGACCTCGACGAGCACCTCGCCGTTTTCGGGCGGCCGTCCGTCGACCTCTTCGACGACGATGTCCACTCGGCCGGGGAGGGCGACTGCAGCCCGGAATCGGAGCGGGCTCCTCATCGGGACACAACTGGTTCGGACAGGTTGGTCCCGGAGATCATCGTGTGGCCGTCGGCCATGGGTAGATCTCTCGCCCGGGCACGGGGAGACCCTCCCAGGCAACGAGCTGACCCGGGATGCCGTCCGTGGCGAACAGGGTCCGGCCGTCCTCGCCACCAAAGCAGCAGTTCGTCACGATCCCCCCGCCGGCGCCGCCTTCGGAGATGGGGAGAAAGTCAATCACGACTCCTTCAGAGTCGAGGATCAGGACACCGTGGTCTGCAGCCGTCGCGACGTAGAAGTTGCCGTCCACGTCGAGGCAGAACCCGTCGCCGGAAGCACCGGGGAGCTTGCAAACCCATTCTTTCGAGCCGTCCAGCCCCACCCGCATCAGGCCGTTTCCCTCCACGACCACCACCGTGGAATCCGGCTCAAGCGCGATGCCGTTGCAGTACGCAAACCCGTCGGCCAGCGTGCGCAGTTGCCCGTCCCGGTAGGCATGCACCCGACCCATCGGCTCGGGCGGCGGCGGATGATGTGGGGGATCCGTGAAAAACAACGTTCCGTCAGTGGCAACCACCAGGTCATTTGGCGCCAGGAAACCGCCCTCGAGGAGGTAACTTACCGAGCCGTCACTCTCGACCCGTTGCACACCCGGCGTCGCCGGACGATACGGCGGTGGGTCCTCGAAGAGCCCGATCGCACCGAAGTCGATCCCGCCGTTCTGGGTCACCAAGAATCCGCCATCGTCTGCTGGGGCGGCCGCGTTGGCTCCGCCCCCGACCTCTGCAATCCTCTCCTTGCGGCTCTCCCTCGGCCACACGCGATACAGCGCCCCCTCGGCGACCGACGTGCACACGACAGTCCCATCCGCGCACCACACCGGACCTTCCGCGAAGAGAAGGCCGCCCACGACCACCTCCGGTCTCCGGCTCATCGTGGCGCGACCATCGACAACATGACGGTGTAAGCCGGCCACCCCGGTTCCCCCGACAATGCGCCCATAACCGCACCCCCTCCCCATCCCGCACTCACGGGCACCGACCCTACTCCGATCGGCCTGTTCTGACCCCGGCCAGCTGCTTGCACGGTGCTCGCATCTCGAGGCTTGGCCAGTTCGGCAGATGGGAGCGGCTCGAAAGGTCACGCCGGGTCGGTCGGAGCTATCTCGGGTTTTGACGCCACTGTCAATGGGACGTAGTTTCGCGAATTAGCAGGTGCGAATAGGTGCGACCTGTAATGCTGCTGTCATGTGACCGTAAGGAGACCGCGTGTCCCACATTCTCAACTATCCAGTGTTCGACGCAGACAACCACATGTACGAGACGACGGACGCATTCACCAAGTACTTGCCCAGGGAGTACGAAGGCCTCGTCAAGTACGTGCAAGTGAATGGTCGGACGAAGATCGCTCTTCGAGGTGTGATCAGCGAGTACATCCCGAACCCGACCTTCAACAAGGTGGCACCTCCCGGGCGCCAAGAGATGGAGTTCCGTCTCAAGAATCCGTCGTCGAAGCACTCGGTTGGTACCGGTGGCTTCGACATAGGTAGCGCCGAGAAGGCAGACCCCCGGCTGGCTTCGATACCGCGCTACATCGAGTCGCCGCCTGGGTTCTTCAATCCCGAGGAGCGGATCGTCATAATGGACGAGCAGCAAGTAGACCGGGCGATGATGTGGCCCACCCTGGCCAGCCTGCTCGAAGAGCGGCTCGCCGACGATCCGAAGGCCACGGCGGTGGTCGTACACGCCCTCAATGAGTGGATGCACGAGCACTGGACCTTCAATTTCGAGAACCGGATCTTCGCGACCCCCGTGATCAACCTCTCGATCGTCGAGGAGGCCATCCGGGAGCTGGAGTACGTAGCAGAGCGCGGCGCCCGGGCGATTCTCATACGCCCCGCCCCGGTTCCCGGATACGGCCTCCGGCGCCGGTCGATGGCGCTGCCGGAGTTCGACCCGTTCTGGAAGCTGGTCCAAGAGGCCGGCATCCTCGTCGGTATGCACGCCTCGGACGACGGCTATCAGCGGTTCCTCAACGAGTGGGACGGACGCACGTCCGAGCACCAGCCCTTCACCAAGCCGAGCCCATTTTCACTATTGGTCAGCAGCGAGTACCGGTCGATTCGCGACACCGTCTACTCGATCATCGGTCACGGCGTGGCGACCCGCTTCCCGGATCTGAGGTTCATGCCCGTGGAGAACGGGAGCCAGTGGGTCCCGACCGCTCTGAAGCAGTTCGCCAAGGTGTACGAGCGATCACCGGGTGCATTCGACGAGAATCCGTTGGAGGCGTTCCAGCGGTCGATCGTGATCCACCCCTTCTTCGAGGAGGACGTCCTCAACATCGTTGAGCTGGTCGGAACGGACAATGTCGTGTTCGGCTCGGACTTCCCGCATCCGGAGGGTCTCGGCGATCCTCTCTCGTTCGTCGATGAGATCGAACCCCTCTCCGAGGACGACAAAGCGAAGATCATGGGCGGCACCCTGTCCAAGCTGATGCAGTGTGACCCGACTGAAAAAGTTGTCAAGGCAGCCTGACAACCGGTAGGCCCCAGAAACTGAATAGCGCCGGAGGCACGAGCCGGACAATCACGTGGTGCTGCCCAAGCCCGCGTGCACCGATGGCTGCCAGGCTGACGCGTGCACGGTGCCGAGCACCGTTCGCGAAGGCCCGTGGTTTTAGGGAGAGCGCGCGCGAGAACCACTGAGCTCGTTGGAGGCCACCCGGCGTAGCCCTGTGTGCCACTGGTTTTCGCTTCCGGTATCAAAGAGGGCGTCAAGGTAGTAGCCGGGATCAAGGTCGCTCTTTGGCACAACGAGAAGTCTTCCGACCACAGACCCTGTATGTCAGCCACGCGATAGGACTGGGCAATGCCGGGGTGCCCTACCGCGGGAACCTGATGTTCCGATGAGTCTTCGCTAGCTTGGTTGTGGGTAATGTGACCTGGACCGCACATCGGACGAAAGGCAAGAAACAAACATGTCACGTGTCACGAAGTTCGAAGAATATCAAAATCGCTATTCCGACTGCTACGTACTGGAGAAGACCGACGATGGGATCCTTCTGATGAGGATGCATACCGATGGAGGCCCCGTCAATTGGAACAAAGCAGCCTCATCGACTCCGAACCTGTTAGGCGATATCGCGGGTGATCGCGATGTGCGCGTCATCATTTTCACTGGCACGGGCGAGAACTTCAACGCGGACTTTCGCCCGAAGGGCGAGGAACTGAAAGCCTACGCGGCGCAATTGCAGGCGGCGCCTCAGCGCCCGGCGGAGGACGTCGAGGCGGCGGGCTGGTCCGGTAGGAACCGACACAACAATATGCTGGATATCGACGCAATCATGATCGCGGCGGTGAACGGTCCGGTAACGATCCACTCCGAATTGCCACTTATGTGTGACATCGTCCTAGCCTCCGACACAGCCTATTTTCAGGACCTCGCCCATTTCGTCTCCAACCTGGCACCCGGCGACGGGGTCCAGAACATTTGGCCGCGGGCTATTGGCATGAACCGATTCCGATACTGGCAGTTGATGGGCCAGAAGATCACGGCACAGCAGGCCTATGATTGGGGGGCGGTCAACGAGGTGGTACCTAACGACAAGCTGCTTGATCGGGCGTGGGAGATCGCACACTATCTAGTGAGGTTTTCCCCGGTCACCTTGCGGAATACCCGCCGCATATTTGTACAGGAGCTCAAGCGAGCAGCCGTCAACGACCTGGCACTCGGACAGAACATGGAACTCCTCGGTATGACTTCCATCCACCCGGATCCCCTGCTCTGGGACGGGGGCGTCCTCCCGGACTGAGTCAATGGGCCTGGGGCGGCTTTCTTTTGGCTTCCTCAAGAGCGGTCCGTCCGGGACCTACCCATGACATATCGTGCAGTGACAGCCACAGTGATCTGCGAGGGCACAAGTGGACCAACATCAAATGCGGGTGCTGATGACCGGGGTAGACGATGACGGCAGGAGTTGTGTCATCGGCGCTGAGACCATAGCAATGGACCTGGCACCGGGCAGGCGGATCTGGCATGGAACTCCGTACACAGCCCCCTCCGTGCCCCCACCGGCGCGTCCTCTCGGTCATTCACCCTTCATGGACCTACAGATCCCGCCCAGCAGCGCCCGATGGCTGGTCATGGACTATGAGCCCGGCGAGGAGCAGGAAATGCATCAGACCGACAGTGTCGACCTGGACATCGTTTTGCGAGGATCGATCGAACTGATACTCGACGACGGAATCCATGTCCTGCACACTGGAGATGGAGCGATCGTTGGCGGTGTAGACCATGCCTGGAAAGCGGGCATCAATGGGTGCCGGCTGAGCGCCATCTTCATCGGAACTCCACCCCCCTGAGCCCCCCAATGCTTGCCCGCGGCATGATCGCGATGACAAGGGGGGCTGGTGCGGAAACGGGGCTCACCGACGCCCAAGCACCACACAGCAGTCACGCGCCAATGCTGACTTCGATCAACGAACGGCCGGGGGTCCTTCAGGACTACCCCGTCTGTCGTCCGGCCGCATCCCGCCCGGCAACGAGTCATCAGGCATGAAGTCGCAAAAGCCGACGCTGAATACGTCGTCCGGTGGGACTTCGATCCTCTACCCTGGGTGACCATGGCGGACCCCGGAACCCGAGGTGCGATTCTGTCGCCGGTCACGGGCATGGTCGAGTCCGGGCAGGACAAAGGGGCGCTTCCCCGGTGGCTATGGCTCACCGTGGCGACAGCTTTCGCGATCCAGTTCATCGTGATCGCCGTCTTCAGTGCCCACGAATACGCACGATTTGATCTCAGCATCGACTTCGGTAACTCATATCAGGCGGTCTGGCTCATAACTCATGGCGACTTCAATCCGTGGTCCACGCTCCACGGGTATCGGTTTCTCGACGACCATTTTGCTCTCATCATCTATCCCATAGCCCTGCTCTATTGGATCTACCCGCACGGCACTCTTCTCTTGTGGCTTCAGGATGTCGCCGGCGTCGCAGCCGAGCTCGTGGCCGCTCGCTGGATACTCGAGATTTGCCGGAAACGACTCCTCTTGAGCCGAAAAGACTGGGTCGGGCCCGCGATCGTCGTGGGAGCTTCGGTGGTAATGCTCGCCAATCCGTGGTTCTACGAAGCGATGCTTTTTGACTTTCACACCCATGTCTTGGCGACGCTCTTCTTGGTGCTCACCGTTCGCGCCGCATGGCACAACCGTTTTGCCTGGGCGGGCGTTTGGACCGTTCTGCTACTGTCGTGCGGCGATTTCGGCGGGCTCTATCTGTGTGGGCTCGGCGTGTCATTGCTCATCGTCATGCCACGGCGCTGGTGGTGGGGCGTCGGCGGATTGGTCGTTGGCTTCGGGTGGATCCGGCTGGCTGACATCATGGGGGTGGGCAATAACAGCTTCATGACCGGATACGCCTACCTTCAGACCGGCAACGCCGCGGTTGGCGCCAACGTCACGTTTGCGTCGTTGGCACGCGCCATGGTGGCTCATCCTCAGCGGTGGCTACGAGTGCTCTGGGACCGAAAGGCCATAATCTATGAGAACCTGATTCCAACTGGTGTCCTCGCCGTCGTTTCGCCGTGGTCGGTCGGAACCACGCTCGTCGTCATCGTGAGCTCGGCGCTCATCTTTCCCCTCGTGTTCTTGCAGTCAGGATTTCAAAATCTCCCGGCCTATATCGTTGGGATCTGCGGTACCGTTCTCGCGCTCAGTTGGCTCGCCCGTTCACGCGATCGGCGCAAGCAACTAGCGGCGCTCTGTCTCGGTCTCGTCATCGTCTCCCAGTCGATCATCTATGGGATAGTTCACGTGCCCAAGGTGCCGTCCCAATGGATCACCGTCTCAGCGGTGCAGGCCACTGTCCTCAAGGAGGCACTCGACAAGACTCCATCAAGTGCAGAGGTGGTAGCTGATTGGGGGGTCATCGGCCGATTCTCGGCTCGCCGTTGGGTCTATAACCTCAATCCCATTCCTGGCACCATCCCTCTCAACGCCGCAACGGTCGAGTTCATTGTTATCCCGCACCAATCGACGGGAAATGAGCCGCTACCTGAGCCCGTTGCCGATGGCGTCATTGACTATTTGAGGATCCAGCCAGGGATGAAGCCGTTGGCGATTGGTCACGGCATCTACGTCTACTCGTGGCATCCGCCCAAAGGTCAAAGGGTAATCAACATTCCATAGACGAGTCGCCTGCGTGTCGTGCTACCCGCTCGCTTCCGGGCCTCACCCGATAACGCGACCAAGAAATTGGCTAGGCGCTCAGCGTGTATGGGGTTTCGGCACCAATGGTCCCGTCAACGGCGGTAGGTCGGCATACGTGACGATACCAGGCCGTGCTGCGATCACGGCGTGGATCGCGTTTACCACGGGCATGGCCGTGATGACATGACCGAATCCCGCCATATCCTCGATGGTGAGCGACTCGAGGTCCTCAGGCATGAAGTCAATGCGCAAGGTCACGCAGGGGGTGCCCCGTATCTCCAAGAGGAAGCCCTCCGGGGCCACCCACGCCGGCTCGAGGTTCGGGGTGAGTGTCCATCGGAGGTTGACCTCGACGACATCCGCTCCTCCCGAGACGCCGATCCACCGGATGTCAATGCCGGCGACGTGCCCGCGCTTGACCGGCCTGCCGGGGATGTCGACGTCGGCCGTGGCATGCGCGAATTCGACGACACACCGCACATCGTCCAGGGGCACGTCCAAGAGCCCCGCGAGAAGGTCCAGGGCGTCGATGTCAACGGCTGTGACGCGCTCGATGTCTTCGGCGTGGCCCGCGTCACCGGCAGGGCGACCCCATCCGAACTCGTCCTGGTTGGGCTCGGCCGCCCACAGACTCAGGTCGACGGACTCGAGGACGCGCACGTAATGCACCTCGCGGCAGATGCCGGACGCGACGGCCGCCAGATAGTCGCTGTGTCCGGGGTGGATACCACTTCCGAAAAGGCTCGCGTTGCCCGCACGTGCCGCCTCGTCGAGGGCGGCCCGCGCCGGCTCGCCGAGGGCGCGGCCGGTGACAAATCCAGCGGTGGTCACGATGTTGACGCCGGCGCGGAGCAGACGCGCCATGTGCTCGATCTCGGGGTGTAGCGGCATGTACACGACGCAGTCCGGTCGAAGCGCGACCAGTGCCTCGATGTCATCCGTGGCCCTGATGCCAAGCGGCCGGCCGAGCCCCACGAGGTCGCCTGCATCCTGGCCGACCTTTTCCTTGCTGAACGCGTACACGCCCACCAGTTCAAGGTCCGAGCGTTCAACGATCGCCCGGATGGCTTGCCGGGCGACAAGGCCCGTGGTCCACTGAACGACTCGGGCGGTGGTCATTGACGCTCCTTGCATGTATAACTGCCCAGCACAAGCCGCAGTCCCATCCACCAGCTGGGCATCGCCGGCGGAAGAACAGAAAACCCCGAAACGGCAGCCTATATCCACCTCACAACACATGCCGCTGTCGTCGACAAGGTCACGGTGACTGCATCAGGGAACGAATACGGGAAGGGTCTCCCAACCGCGGACGGTGGAGGTAGGAGCCATCCTGATGTTGTCGTAGTCGATCTCCCAGTCTGGGAACCGGTTCAGTACCTCCTGCAACGCAACGCGGCCCTCCATCCGGGCAAGTGACGCACCGAGGCAGAAGTGGATACCGAAGCCGAAGGTGAGGTGCTGCCCTTCGCTGCGCCGCGGGTTGAATCGATCGGGGTCCGTCCACCGCTCTGCGTCACGGTTCGCCGAGCCGACCAGCAACAGCATCGCACTCCCTTCGGGCACCTTCGTCCCGTAATACTCGACGTCTCGAGCAACGTAGCGGGCGAGATGCGGCCCGGTGGGCTCGAAGCGCAGCATCTCGTCGATGACGTTCGGGATAAGCTCTCGGTTCTTGTTGATGTCGCGACGCTCATCGGGATGTTCGCCCAATACCTTGCCCAGCCAGCCGATCAACCGGCCGGTAGTCTCGTTGCCCGCCCCCGCTACCACCGATACGTAGACGAGGACCTCCTCGCGTGTGAGCTTGCGTACCTCGCCCGTATGGTCCTCGAACTCAATGGTCAGGAGCGCAGTCATCAGATCGTCCGACGGGTGCTTCTCCCGATAGTCGATGTATTCACTGAACATTTTGGCCATGGGGATCGTCGTGCGTTCAGTTATTTCCATGGGCTTGCCGGGCTCGGTGCGCAACTGACGGTCGGCGACGTCACGCACGGCATTCTGATCGGATTCGGGAATGCCGAGCAGCATGCCGATGACTCGCATCGGCATCTCGTTGCCGAGGTCCTTCACGAAGTCGAACTTCTCCTCCCCTACGAGTGGGTCGAGGCTCGAGGCGCAGTAGGCGCGGGTCTGCTCCTCCAACGTGTTCATCTTCTTGGGAGTGAACACTCGCGACATGAGCTTTCGGTGCACCGGGTGCATGGGAGGGTCTTCGCCGAGGACATTTCCCGGCGGGCTCACCATGCGCGCCCTTATCATCTCGAGGATGGCTCCGTAACGGTGTGAGAAGGCCGCGTGGTTGGAGACCGCTCCCTCCACATCGGCGTGGCGCGAGAGCGCCCAGAAGTCGTACTTCTCGTTGTAGTAGATCGGCGCCTCCTCCCGGAGGCGCCGATAGACGGGGTAGGGATCGGCGTTGATCTCGAGGTCGTACGGGTCGTAGTTGACACCGCTCTCAATCCCGGTCATGTGGGCTCCAATCAGCGGTTCTCGTGGGCGGATTTCTGCTGGGAAAAACCCATGCTGCTCCTCTTACAGTCATCGGCCGACAGGCGCATGCTCGAAGCATAACTAAAAGGCGGAGGGTCCGGTCAGGATCGCCGGGAGGCCGGCCGGTTCAACCTCGGGCCCGAGCCCGAGCCCGCGGATTTCGCTCCGACCCAGGTCCCGAGAGCCTCGCCAGCTGGGTGTGTGGTGCTTCTCTTGACCGCCGACCACGATCCCTGGTCACCATGAAACGGCTGGCTCGAACGACAGGAGGTTCCCGACCGAAAGTGATGGGTGGAATCACCCTCCGGCCCCCGTCCACCTGTCAAGCGTCCTTCCCAGGCCAAGGCCCCCGGCACCAGTCCGTCGCCAGCAACCCGGCGCTCCTTCAGCCGTTCTCCCCACCATTGTGAAACACTGAGCGGATGGACAACACTCTGCACCCCTTCGTATTCGATGTCGCCGCCCTCCCAGGCCTGACCAACGAAGAAATGCTTGCCGGCGCGCCAGGCGCTGAGGAGCTCTTCGAGGTGTTGGGCCGGGATCTCATCACCCGCACGCTTGTCCAGACGGACCGGCTCTGCGTCTACCATGAGACGGCCAAACCGGGCGAGCGGGTGAAGCCGCACCGGCACGGCACCTACCAGGTCAACTACGTCGTCCGCGGCGAGTTGCGCTTCGGCAACCAGCGGGTCACTTCCGGAATGGGTTACTTCTCTCCCGACGCTCTGTACTCTTGGACGGCCGGGGATGAGGGAGCCGAGTGGATCGAGATCCACTCGGGACTCGGAGGCATCTACACTGACCGACCCGACACGTGACCCGACACAGCTGACGCTGTTCGCGAATGTCCACCAAAGTAATCAACATCCCACCTTTTCAACCAAGAGTCTTTGGTGTTGGTGTAAGTCTGGCTGCTCGCTGATCATCTTTGGGAGCCTAAACCTTTTAGCACCAGGTCCGAGGCTCTCTCGGCGACCATGAAGATGGTTGCATTGAGCGGGGCGCGTGGGACACTGGGGACGATCGAGGCGTCGACTACCCGAAGGTTGCGCACGCCGTAAACCCGACACTCATCGTCAACCACTGCGAGGGAATCTGTTTCGCGGCCCATCTTGCATGTGCCGCAACTGTGAAACGTACTTCGAATGTTGGCCCTTATGAAGTCATCGAGTGATGAGTCCGAGGCGGCGACCCTCCTTGACGGCCTCACGTCCGACACCAGAGTCGAGATCGGGCTTTGGTGAAGGAGGTCGACAGTATGGCGAACGCCGTCTCGAAATCGAAGGGCATCGTCTCCTTCGGATAGGTACCGATACCGAATTGCTGTCGGTTGCTGTTGCGCCGCTCGGCCCGGCACAAGCTCGCCCCTGCTGCTCTCGAGGGCCAGATAGCAGGCCACCGACCAACCCAGCGGAACGAGGCTGTTTGTTGAAACCTTCAGATCGCCACCCGGTGGTCGGGGCTGTGATATCTGTACGTCGTTTCGATCAGCAGAACCGCTTGAGGTATACAGCAGCCGCAGGGGAGGCTGGGGCTCCATTTCGCTCAGAGTATGCGTGCTGCGGAAGGTGATCGTGACGGCGGCATGGTCCGAGAGATTCTTCCCTACGCCGGGTAATCCGACGACGGCCCTGATCCCAGCGTCCGATAACTCTCGTTCCGGCCCGACCCCGGAGAGCATCAGGATCTGGGGGGAATTCAGAGCCCCTGCCGCCAGAATCACCTCCGATCCGAGTGCTGTGCGCTCGGATCGGCCGTCGTTGAATGCAACGCCGATAGCCGTTTCTCCGTGGAGCAGCACGTGGTGAACCGTGGCTTCCCCGATGATCGTGAGGTTGGTCCGCCTTCGAGCTCTGGCAAGATATGCGGTGAATCCGCTCGCTCGGATGTCCTGCCCTATGCTCCATGGGAGCGTGCCGATCCCCGTCGCCTCAGGATGATTCAGATCGTCACAGTTCGGATGTCCTAAACGGCCGGCGGCTTCGCCGAAGGCAAGCGACATCGGAGACGTTGCCGCAAATCGCCGAACGTCCAGTGGACCGTCCGATCCGTGATAGGAGTCGTGAAAGTCCCAGTCCGTCTCCATCTTCTTGAAGTAGGGCAGAACCGACTCGAATGACCACAGCTTGGTTCCCCACGAGTCGTAGTCCGCTGGGCATCCTCGCTGAAACACCGATCCATTGATCGAACCGGAGCCGCCGATCACTTTGCCGCGCACGACCGCTACCGTGCGATCGGAATCGCTCATCGGATAACCTGCGTACTGCCATATTTGCGACTGCTCCCAGGCAGTATGCCCGTACGGATCCCTTAGGTGCTCTGGTAAAGCGAGGACGTCGTGGTAATCACGTCCTGCCTCGAGAAGCAGGACGGAGACGCGGTCGTCTTCAGAAAGTCGAGATGCCAGAACACATCCCGCTGTGCCGCCTCCGACAACCACAAAGTCATAGTTGATCACTTAACCTTCCTGTCCCCCACGTCGGCTTCGTCGTCACATTGAACTCGAAGGACGCGACCGGCTCACCCATTTCCTGCGGCGTCCTTCGTTGGCACCCGAATCGCGGCAATCATCAAGCCCGGTTACACCTTTGCTGCACATCTATTCACCAACGCTTTGCCGAGCGCGGAACTGGCACCCGCCTACGCGAGGATCACCACCTAACTCACGCGTCGGCTTGCGCGTGTCTTCGCTTCAGGCACCTACCGCCTCGTCTCGATCCTACTGCACGAGCTCGGGGTAGCACTGTTCGACGAGCATGCGACAGCCATCCTGCCACTTGGTCTCGCATCCTCCGAGGACCTCGTTCCTGAGGGTTGTATCCGGGACGAGAGAGCACCATGCCTCGGGGGTGTAGTCGAATATTGGCTCTCTGCCGATCAGCTCGCCCATGAATGTGCAGTACTCCTCCACGGTGACGATGTCATCGCCACACCAGTTGACCACCAGCGGGGGCACGCGGCCTGCTTCAAGGGCTGCCACTCCGAGTTTCGCCGCGTCCGGTTCGAACAGCGGGCGCAAGTAGGTTGGCTTGTCAGGGTGTAGTCGAATGGGCTCGCCTTTCACAATGAGATCGAGTCGGTCGCGCAAGGGCCCGCCGTCCACTCCAGAAGCACTGCCGACCCGGATGATGGTCGTAGGGATGCCCAGGCTCCGTGCCAGGTAGCTGACCACGGCCTCGTTAGCCACCTTGGTGAACGCATAGGAACTGGTGGTATGAAAGCCGAATGGGTGCGTCTCGGGAACAAGTGTGTCACGACCCGGCGGTTCGTAGACAGAGATCGAAGAGGCGAAAAGGAACCCCTTCACTCCGCCGAAGCGCGCCATGAGGCGGCCTGTGGCATCGGCGTACGAGTCGTAGGAGTTCGGCCATGGGCCCAAGGAAGTGACGTAGAGAGCGCTGTACTGGTCCATCGAGATCATTGGAAGCGCCGTGTAGTAGACGTAGTCGAAATCGGTAGGGAGATCGTCGAACGAGTCGAAGAGGTCATGCGTAATGCATCGAATTCCGTGAGCTTCTAGCTTCTTGCGGGCCTCAGGATTCGAGAAGCGAGCCATCGCAGAGACCTCGTTGTCCGGGGCGAGTAACCGGGCTGCCGGAGCACTCACCGGGCCCTGCCCACCAACAAACAGTACCTTTTGACCATACATGTATCTACACTCCTCCTCGCGGTCCATGAACACCTTGATCACAATCCAGGCGTACGAGTCTGCGCCCCTCAGTCTTGGAGTTGCATCGGCGGTCTACGAACTCTTCTTGTTGAGCACGATACCCGACGACCCGTCCGTCTCGCTGGCGTGACGTCGAAGTCCGGGTAGCTCTCGGTCGGGTCGGTGGAGAACGCGAACGTACAAAGATGAGGACAGGCCGCCGGGCCGACCGGTGTGCCCTCAGGCATGAGGCGAGACGGGCCGGGTTGACTCAGGCACGCTAGCCGGGGTGGAAGCAGCGATCAGTCCCTCGGAACCAGCCGGTGGATGACTCGGCACCGTGCGGCTGCCTTGCCCGAGGGGAGGACGAGCTCGCCCTCGAGGGTGCAGAATCGGGTGGTCACGGCGATCACCCGGGCGATTGCCCGCATCGGCTCGGGGACCACCATCACGGGGCGCAAGTAGTTGATGTTGAACGAGATAGGGACCTGTTCGACAGTTGCCGGTGAAATTGCGATGGCGGCGTAGTGCATCGCCCGGGTAATCAGCAGTCCGACTGTCCCCCCGTGGAGGGAACCGTAGTTGGAGGACCATCCTGAATCGAGCTGCGAAGTGTAGATCGCTCCTCCCTCGGTCAGCCTGAGACCACCCTTCAGGTACCGATCGATAGGCGCTGGAGCCAAGTCACTCTCCCACGGGAAGGAGAGATGGTCGACCCGTGGCAGCTCGCCGCGATCCTCGATCATGGGTCGGCCGGGTACCGTCACACTGGTGCACTGAGACTGACCGAACGGGCCTTCGTCGTCGAGCATGATGCCCTGCGCTACTCCCATCGCGTCGTTGTATGCCGAGTTGTAGCTGCGGACCTCCACCGTTCCTCCGGCCGCGCGGGTGACCTGGTAGGCGACCTCGATCAGGATCGAGTTGTCACTCCAAAGGGCAGAATTGATATTGGCGATGGCGTTGTTGTTGTCGGCGATTGTCGCCAGATAGCCGAAGGGCACGCTGCCGTCGGCCTCGGTCTGATCGGGCGAGCAGCGAAGGGTGGCGCTGGCCTCCCCTACCCCCTCCCTCCATGATGCCCGTCCCATTCCAAGGTTGACTGAGAGATCACTCTGCGTTTCCGGAGGGAAGTGCTCTCTCGAACGATCGCTTATCAAACTCTCGCCTTTCAGACTGGGATCTGCGTGATGTCCCGAGAAGTCTTGTTGCCGCACTGCACGGAGCGCCAATTTCTCGTCTGTAAATTGAACGAGGCGGTGTCACTGGCCGCCAACTGGCGCGCCACCGCCCCCTCCGCGAATATCCGCTCCCGTCACGGCGCCAGTTCACCTCGTGTTCACCGGTCTCGAGGGGCTCGTTGGGCCGCTCCTCCGAGAGGACGCCAAGCGGGATACCGGCCCGGCGCGTTGACGCGTAGGGCGACTACCATCACGCCCAGGAGGCGACTCGGGCAAACCCGTCTCGCGCTGTCGGTCAGCGAGATCCGCCTCCCGTTGCACTACAGCCGATCGGGAGGTGAGGATGTTCGTCAAGATATTGGACGGCATCAAGGTTGTCGACGTGACTGCATGGGCATTCGTCCCATCGGCAACTGGCGTGCTCGCCCACTGGGGTGCCGACGTCGTGAAGGTCGAGAGCACGACCGCGCCCGATCCGATGCGGCGGGGCGACCTCGAACCGGGTCGCAGCGCCCCGGGATTCAAGCACTACAGCCGCGGCAAGAAGTCGGTGGCGATCAACCTGGCATCCCCGGCGGGTCAGGAATTAATCTACCGCCTGGCGGCCGACGCCGACGTGTTCGTGACGAGCTACCTGCCGGCGACCCGGCGCAAGCTGAAGATGGACGTTGAGGACATCAGAGCAGTCAACCCCAACATCATCTACGTGCGTGGCAGCGGGTACGGGCCAAAGGGCCCCGACGCAGAGCGGCCCGGCTACGATCACCTCAGCTGGTGGTACCGCGGGTCACTGGCTCAGTCGGCGATGGACTCGGCCGATGTGAGCTGGCCGCCGAATATGACCGGGCACGGAGACGGGATCTCGGGCTTGGTCTTGGCCGGCGGCATCTGCGCCGCCCTCTTGCAGCGCGAGCGGACCGGCATTGCCTCGGTCGTCGACTCGTCGCTCATGGGAACCGCGGTCTGGTTCCAGGGGATGGCGCTGCTGGGCGCCCAAGCGGGAGAAGCGCCGCCCCGGAAGTTCGGACCGGTCGAGCGGCCCAAAGTGACCGGGGGCTTTCCCGGCGTGAGCCGAGCGGTGATGTCGACGTATCAGACCAAGGACTACCGCTTCTTGAGCCTGTGCTTCCTCGGCGACGCCGACAGGGACTTCGTGGATCTCTGCACGCATCTCGAACGTCCGGACCTCACCAGCGACGCTCGGTTCGTCCACATCAACGAGCGAATCGCCAACAGTGACACGCTGCTGGCGATCCTCGAGGAGTGCTTCGCGTCGAGGACGCTCGCCGAGTGGAAGGAGATCCTCGCCACCGCCCGGGGTGCATGGTGTCCCGCCCTGACCCCCGAGGAGATCCTCGAGGACCCCCAAACCCTGGCGAACGGCTTCGTCCGTTACGTTGACTACCCCGGTGGTGGCGTGAAGCTCCCCATCCCACCGATCCTCTTCGACGAGGAAGGCGGTGACCCTCCCGTCGCGCCGGACTTTGCCCAGCACACGGATCAGGTGCTGTCCGGGCTTGGCTGCACGCGCGAAGAGATCGCTCGGCTGCGAGACGACGGCGTCGTCGTGTGAGCAACGGGCTAGGTCGCTGAGCACGCGCCTGGAGTCGAGCCAAGCTCGACGGGCACTCCGACTCCGACGTCCGCCGCTAGACCGTGGTCGTCGCCCCGACTACCGGCACGCTGGTGGTCGTCGAGGCAAAAGAGGCGTGGATGGGGTGGCTGACGTCGAGGGGGCGGATGACGTGCTCCTCGTGGTGTGGACACCTACGCCACCAGTCCCCTCAGCACGCCCCCACTCTCTCCAGGCCCGAACGGGACGCCGGTTGCATCCAAGCCCGCCTCTATCTCATCTCCCGTTCAGGAGCCGCCGTGGCGGTCGCCAGCTCGTCGCCAGTTGCTCGGCCCGAGGTGGGGCGGAGCCCTCGTAGTACGCTAACCCGTAGTGCGTCGACCAAAAATGTCGTCGCTTCGGACGCCTGGGGGAGGAAAGGCCGATGACCAGCTTGATGGGACGCGTTGTGCTCGTGACAGGCGGGGCGCGAGGCATCGGCGGCGCGACCGTCCGTCGCCTCGTCGCTGAAGGGGCGAATGTGGTGATCGCCGACATCCGCGACGAGCACGGCACGCGGCTGGCCGCCGAGCTGGGAAGCGCCGTCGACTACCAGCACCTCGATGTCGGATCGGAACAAGACTGGACACGAGTAGTCGAGGCCACCGTCGGGAGGTTTGGGAAGCTCGATGGCCTCGCCAACGTCGCCGGCGTCTTTGAGTGGCTCCCGCTACGGGACTACCCACTCGAGAATTTCATGCAGGTCGTACGGGTCAACCAGGTAGGCGTGTTCCTCGGCATGCGCTCGGTCATACCGGCCATGGAGGCGGCCGGCGGCGGGACGATCGTCAATGTGTCGTCCGGCGCGGGGCTCACCGGCATCGCCTACGCGATCGCCTACACGGCGTCGAAGTTCGCCGTCACCGGAATGACAAAGACCGCTGCGTTGGAGCTGCGGCCGCTAAAGATCCGAGTGAACTCGGTTCACCCAGGTGGCGTGCGGACGCCGCTCACAATGGGCGACGCGTTCGAGGAGAGCGGCGGCACCATGGACGGCGTCAGCATCGACGGTCGAGACCGTTGGGGGGAGGCGGCGGAGATCGCCAACCTCATCTGGTTCCTTACGTGCGACGAGTCGTCCTTCTGTACTGGGGCCCAATTCGTCGCCGATGACGGAGCGACGTCGGGCGTTGTCCCCGCAATGGATTAGCCGATTTGGGCACTCACGACAACAGGTTACGCATGAAGTGGGCCCGACAGTGCTGCCGGCTGGCGGCGGTTCCGCAGAGCCGCACGGAGCGCGCCGCGGGACGCCGGTGACGTCCCGCGGCGTGGAGGTGACAGTCTCGACGGTTGTGGAGGAGCCGCGCTCGGTGGTGTGGGGCGAGTTGGAGAAGATCGAAGATCACGTCGAGTGGATGCTCGACGCAACAGCCATCACGTTCGTCGGGGACCGCCGGCGAGGGCTGGGCACCACCTTCGAGTGCGCGACCCGCGTGGGGCCCATCCGCCTGACCGACGTCATGGAGATCACCGGCTGGGAGCCCGGGTCACGCATGTCGGTCATGCACTCGGGTCTCATCGGCGGCTCCGGCGACTTCACCCTGTCGGACGGCCCCGGGGCGGCCACGACGATCACCTGGCAGGAGCGGCTCCGGTTCCCGTGGTGGATGGGAGCGACGATGGGGGCGGTGGTGGCACGGCCGGTCCTCACCGCACTTTGGCGAGGCAATCTCGACCGACTGCGCAGACGAATAGAGACTACGTCGACATGAAAGTCCTTGTGGCTGGGTCATCGGGATTTGTGGGGCGCCAACTTTGCCCAGCGCTGCACGCAGCCGGTCATGAAGTGGTCGCGATGACTCGCCGGCCGGAGGATTATCGCGGTGTAGGCGAACCCGTGCGGGGAGACGTAAGCGATCTGATGTCGCTTGCCATGGCAATGCGTGGCTGCGCCGCCGCGTATTACCTCGTGCATCGCTTGGGCGAGAGGAACTTCGCCAGGGCCGATGCGGCCGCTGCCACGGCGTTCGGCCAGGCTGCCGCACAAGCCGGATTGAGCCGTATCGTCTACCTCGGCGGCCTGGGTAACAGTGCGGATGACCTCTCTGCGCATTTGCGCAGTCGCCGCGAGGTCGAAGGCTTGCTGGGCAGTGCGGATGTCGCCGTCACGGTGCTACGGGCTGGAATCATCATCGGTCACGGGGGGATATCCTGGGAGATAACCCGCCAGCTCGTCGAGCATCTGCCGGCGATGATCACTCCTCGTTGGGTACACACCAAGACTCAGCCCATTGCGGCCGCGGATGTTATTCGTTACCTCGTCGGTGTGCTCGAAGTCCCAGAGACGGTTGGACGCGTCTTCGATATCGGTGGGCCCGAGGTGTTGGAATACGTTCAGATGCTGCGCCGTGTCGCCGCCATCGAAGGCCGGCCCATGCTGATCTTACCGGTCCCGTTCCTGACTCCGTCTTTGTCCTCGCGATGGTTGGCGCTTGTGACTAACGTCGATTTGAAGACGGGGCGAGCGCTGGTCGACTCGATGAGCAATGAGGTGATTGTGAGCGACGACAGCATCCGCACACTCATCCCCTTCGAGCCGATGGACTACGACAGCGCCGTTCTGGCGGCGCTGGGTGAACGAGCAAAGGCGCGCCAACGATGAGGGGGCGAGTATGACCAGCTCGCAGTCGTGGGCGTCGCCCCATGATCCACCGAAACGAACTCTGACGTCGTTGCTGGCCAAGAGAGTGCCTCGTGATCGGGGTGAGAACAACATAGTGGTTCAGCAGCGCCGCCGAAATCTCGCCGCGGTGGTGGTGACCGGTGCAGGACTGCTCGGCCTGTCGCTGTCCACTGAACCTGATTCACCAGAGTTCTACGTACTCACCTTCGCGGTCGCTGGCACATGGCTGGCCGGGGGACTGGTTTCCGAACCCGAACATTCGGGTGCGGTTCGTACCGACGACGAATACTCCCTCCGGCATCCAGTGATCACGCCGATCCTCACTGGTACCGCGGCGTTCGGTGCATTCTTCGGTGCCGCACTCGTCGCCAGGCGTCTGCCCGTGCTGAACGAGGCGCTCACCTCAATCCTTAATTACGCCGACCGCGGCTCAGATCCGTGGATACTGGCGTCCGCACTCGCCAACGGGGTCGCTGAAGAGGTCTTCTTCCGCGGCGCCTTGTTCACCGCTGTCGGTTCCCACAATCCAGTCCCGGTGTCGACGGCTTTGTACATGCTGACCACTAGCGCCACCCGCAATCCGGCATTGGTGCTCGCCTCGGGCGTCATGGGTCTCTTGTTCGCAGTGCAGCGTCGCGCCTCGGGCGGTATCCAGGCACCGATCCTGACTCACGTGACCTGGTCGGTGTTGATGTTGCGCTACCTGCCGTCCCTGTTCCGCAACCCCACACCCGTTCGAAACCAGCCTTAGCTTGTGCGGATTCCGTCTATGCGTTGTCTGCACTCCCCTGGGCTGGGGCTCCAGTCTCCAGCGAATCGACTGAATTCGCTCCTCAACGCCAAGGCGATACTGCGTTCTGATCAGGAGGTGGCTGGAGTGCGCCACAAGTCGACGTCACCGTCAACGGCGTAGCGATCAATGGCGGCGAGCTCCTCGGCGGTGAATTCGAGGTGGTCGAGGGCGGCGACGTTCTGTTCAAGTTGAGCCACACTGCTGGCTCCGATCAGGACTGACGTGACCCGAGAGTCCCGCAGGGCCCAGCCGATGGCCATCTGGGCGAGAGATTGGCCCCGCATGTGGGCGATGTCGTTGAGGGCACGGATACGGGCGAGATTCTCTTCGTTGAGCATGTCATGAGTGAGCGACCCGCCCAGGGATGCCCGTGAGCCTTGGGGGATGCCGTTGAGGTATCGATCGGTGAGGAGACCCTGCGCCAACACAGAGAAGGCGATGCATCCAACTCCTTGGGTCGCCAGGACGTCGAGCAGTCGGTCCTCAATCCAGCGGTTGAACATCGAGTACGACGGTTGGTGGATGAGGAGTGGGGTGCCGAGCTGGCGGAGGATGGTGACAGCCTCGGTGGTCCGCTGGTCGGAATACGAGGAGATGCCGACATAGAGCGCCCTACCGGAGATGACTGCGGTGTGGAGGGCGCCGAGGGATTCCTCGAGTGGGGTTTGGGGGTCATAGTGGTGGTGGTAGAAGATGTCGACGTACTCAAGCCCTAGGCGCCGCAGGCTCTGGTCGAGGCTGGCGAGGAGGTATTTCCGAGAGCCCAGGTCACCGTAGGGACCCGGCCACATGTCCCAACCAGCCTTGGTGGAAATTACGAGTTCGTCGCGGTGGTGCCGGAAGTCGTCGTGAAGGATCCGGGCGAAGTTGGCCTCAGCACTGCCGTAAGGGGGTCCGTAGTTGTTGGCCAGATCGAAGTGGGTGATGCCCACGTCGAAGGCTCGACGCACAACGGCGCGTTGAGTGGTGAGCGGCCGGTCCTCACCGAAGTTCTGCCACAGCCCGAGCGACACGGCGGGTAACAGAAGGCCGCTGCGACCACAACGGCGGTAGTTCATGGACCGGTAACGATCTTCGGCCGGGTTATAGCTGGTCATGTCTGCTGCTCCGTCTTGGCACTCGTCATGAATCTATTGGCGAATTCAAGGGATCACTGCAACGAGCTGGTGAATAGGCAACGCTTCGTTGCCCTGAACCAGGAGGTTGTCGATGGCCCCGCACCACATGACCCGTGAGCAAAAGAAGATGGCACGTCGCCTCAGGGCGAAGGGTCTGCCGCTGAAGGAGATCGCGAGGGATGTCAGCTGTTCAATGGACCTGGTCAAGGCCATCGTGTACAAGCAGCGCGAGGATTCGGGCTTGGCTGACAGATGGTCACCGGCATCAGGCCGCCTGAGCGCTGAAGAGCGCGAGGAGATCTTGTTGGGGCTGGCCCGGGGTGAGTCGATGTCGGCCATTGCCCGCAGCGTCGAGCGTGCTCCGTCCACGATCACTCGTGAAGTGGCCGCCAACGGCGGTATCCACGGCTATGGGGCCTGGAGGGCGCACTGTCGGGCCGAGACATCGTCGCGGCGACCCAAGCCCGCCAAGCTGGCGCACCCGCCCCTGGTCCGCCAGGTGAGCACCTGGCTCGAAGAGCTGTGGTCGCCCCAGGAGATCGCGGAGCGCTTGCGCCTGGACTTCCCAGACGATCCGATGATGCAGGTGAGCCACGAGACCATCTACCAGTCCCTCTACGTCCAGGGCCGAGGTGAACTCCGCCGCGAGCTGGCCCGCTGCCTTCGCTCGGGGCGTACGGCCCGCCGTCACCAGGGACGAGTCGAGACGCGAGGCAAGAACCCAGACATGGTCATGATCAGCGAACGCCCTGCCGAGGTAGAGGACAGGGCGGTGCCCGGACACTGGGAGGGCGATTTGGTCATCGGCGCCGGCGGCAAGTCCGCTGTCGGCACCTTGGTCGAACGTTCGACACGGTTCGTGCTGCTCTTGCACCTCCCCAATGAGCACGGAGCATCGAGCGTCGAGGCGGCCATGCGCAGGGCCATCAAGAAGCTGCCCGACGAGCTCGCGCTCTCCATCACCTGGGACCAGGGCAAGGAGATGGCCAGCCATGTGAGCTTCACCGTGGCCACCGGCATCCCGATCTACTTCTGCGATCCCCACTCGCCGTGGCAACGCGGTTCCAACGAGAACACGAACGGACTCCTGCGCCAATACATGCCCAAGAGCACTGACCTCTCGCGACATACTGCTGCCGATCTGGCCCGAATCCAACGAAGCCTCAACGGCCGTCCCCGCAAGACGCTCGGATATATGAAACCATCAGAGAAGTTTGCCGAGCTCGTTGCGCTCACCGCTTGAAACCGCCATTCGAAAGGGCCGCGAGCGAGGGACCGAACTGACATCGCCTTGGCAATATTTGGAAGAGGGCTTTATCTACCTGCAGTTTCGTAGACACCTGACGGATGATTGGCGTCTCGAATGACGGTGGTGAACCGCAGATGACGACATTGACGGCGCCAACGGATTCTTCCCAGTCGGAATTTTGGACCCTTCAGGAGTAGTCTCTCAGGTTATGGTCGAGCCGATAGACGTGCGCGAGCGCCGCGAGTTGTGCGATCTCCTGACGAAGCTTGGCTCGGACGCACCGACCCTGTGCGAGGGGTGGACCACTCTCGATCTCGCCGCGCATCTCGTGTTACGCGAGCATTTCAAGCGTTGGACCGATGAGCGAATGTCGAGGGAGAAGGCCAAAGGTCTTCCTGTTCTGATAGATCGGCTGCGCCGCGGCCCTCCATTCGTGCCGTGGCGCTTGCCCCGAATCCGGACCTACATGAACGGCCTCGAGTTCTTCATTCACCACGAAGACGTTCGGCGGGCTAACGGTTGGGACCGCCGGACCGATCGTCCGGACCTTGAGCAAGTCGCCTGGCGAATAATGGTCTTCATGGGTCGGCGTACCACCCGCCAGATTCGACCGTACGGATTGGAGTTGCGTCGTCCTGAAGGAGATCATCGACATTTCGGGCCAATGGATGGTGCCGTTCTGAGCGGCGAACCAACTGAACTGCTGCTGTATCTGAGCGGCCGCCGCGATACGGCCCACGTCAACCTCGACGGGAGCACCGCTGCCGTCGCCGCACTACGAGGTGCACGCGCTGGGTTCTAACCTCCATAGAGGGAGCCGGTGTGACCCTCCCCTCATCATCCCAGAAAACATCGAGGCGAGGAGAATAACCTGGATATCGCCGCTCGCGGGACATCGGAGCCTTTCGGTCGTACGAGCCTCCGGCGACCGAGCTGCGGACCGAGAAGTAGAGTGGCCGCTATGGGCGAATCCACTGCCATCAAGACGTCTCTAGGGGGAATGCAATGACTACTGACAAGGTCGCCATCGTTACCGGGGCGGCAGCGGGCATCGGCGCAGCGTGCTCCGTGCAGCTGGCGAGGAAGGGCATCGCGATCGGTGTCCTCGACCTGGACGAGGAGCGCTGCGCGGACACGCTGAAGGCCATCGCCGACGCCGGCGGGCGCGCCGTGGCGTTGGCTGCGGATGTGTCGAACCGCCAGCAGGTCCGGGCCGCCGTAGCGAAGCTGCACAATACCTTCGGTCCCGTCACGATCGTGGTAAACAATGCAGGCGTCACGGATTTTACGCCATTCGAAGATGTCACCGAGGAGCGCTTCCGTTTTATCTACGATGTCAATATTCTTGGGTCGATCATCGTCACACAAGAGGTGCTGCCCGACATGAAAGCCGCCAAATGGGGTCGCGTCGTGAACATCTCCTCCTCCAGTGCGCAGACCGGGTCTAGTGGTATGGCGATCTACTCCTCGTCAAAGGGCGCCATCGTCGCACTGACGCGCACCCTGGCGCAGGAGTTGGGGCCGCTCGGGATCACGGTGAACAACATTCCTCCTGGCAGCATAATGGGCACGATCATGTCCGAGGCGAATATCTCGCCCGAGCGGGCCGAGTCCCTGTCGAAGACCCTCCCAGTGCGTCGAATCGGAGCGCCCGATGACATCGCCAACGCCTGCGCGTGGCTATGCGATGAGGCCTCGAGTTACGTCACCGGTCAGACCATCGGCGTCAATGGGGGTCGGGTCGTCAGTTGATCCGAACTGACTCGCGCGATTCTTCGATGTTCAGCAGTTGTCGTGAGGCTGACAAGCGGACCCTTACCCTTAAGTGTGTACGCACATGATGAGGAGGTCATCCAAATGCGATCCATGGCATCGTTCATCTTCATCAGCCTCGATGGCTTCTACGAAGGCCCGAACGGCGAACTCGACTGGCCGAACGTGGACGCGGAGTTCGACGATTTCGCCGTTCGGCAACTCGACGAGGCAGACACGCTCGGCTTCGGTCGTGCAACCTATGAGCACATGGCCGCGTATTGGCCGACCGAGCAGGCCGTGGCGAACGATCCGGCCATCACCTCGCAAATGAACGACAAGGAGAAACTCGTCTTCTCCACGACGCTCACCGAGGCAAACTGGTCAAAGACCACCGTCATGCGCGGCGAGGCAACTGAGCACGTAGCAAGGATAAAGGCTGCTCCGGGCAAGGAAGTGCTGCTGCTCGGGAGTGCGCATCTGACCGCCAACCTTGCGCAGGCCGGTGCCCTCGACGAACTTCGAGTCATGATCTTCCCGATCGTGCTCGGCCAGGGGCGATCCCTCTTTGAGGATTTGAAGAACCGCGTCCCGCTCGCTTTGCTCGGCGTAAGGCAGTTCGACTCCGGTAACCTTTTACTCACCTACCGTCCCTCGCCCCCGTCATGACTATATGGAGGATCACATCCGCGCATGTCGCACGAAGTTGTTGGGGCGTTAGGAACTCGCTACTTTGACTGGAATAGATGTGAGGATTCGCAACAACCTCTTGAATAAGGTCCAATCGAGATACGAGGTAGGCATTCGTGCCTTCGACCACGTGCACGGGGTCACATTTCCGTAGCAGCGCATAGTACGTATATTGGGGGCTCAAGCACCTCGGAATCGAATAAAGGATCGGCCGCCGTCTCCGTTATTCGGCACCTCCGCATGCAAACAAGGGCGCAGGTTACGCCTTTTTCGTACAGTACACGGGAGCTGCCTTGCGTTCGTTTCGGTTGCTGAAGCGCCCCAGGTACTACCCGTGATGCGGAAGCGTGGGTGCCAGGCTCAGTTGTACGGCGCCGATCCGATAACCCCTAGGTTTCGGGCGAGCGGCCCGGGATGAAGCCGAATTCGGTAAACCTTGCCCTTACTCCCACTCCCACTCCCACTCCCCGAACAACATGGATTCGTTATAGTGAGGAATTACCCTACCGGCAAAGGACTATGGCTCAAGGGGCTGTGAACGTGATCAGCGGCGGTTCCGCAGGCATCGGCCTGGCGGTAGCTGAGCGGCTCGCGATCGGCGGTGGACGGATTGCCATCCTCGGGCGTCAACGTGAACACCTCGAGCGGGCCAAAGGGGCTATCGAGGCACGCGGAGCGGCTGACGTCTTGGCCATCGCTGCGGACGTGACACAGGACGACCAGGTTGCAGCCGCCTTCGGTCAGATCAAAGCCACATGGGGCCAGGTGCACGCGTTGATCAACGCCGCCGGTCCTTCCGTGGCCGGTCGCTTCGAAGACCTCTCAGACGAGGCGTGGCTGCGCGCATTCGACCAGGGCGTGCTCACGGCTGTCCGCTGCATCCGCCATGCCCTGCCGCTGCTGCGTCAGGCGGAGTGGGGCAGGATCGTGAACATCACGGCGATCTCGGTACAGCACCAGAGCACTGGTCTGATCGGCTATACCGCGGCCAAAGCGGCGCTGACCAGCATCACGAAGAACCTGGCCCGGAGTTTGGCCGCCGACGGGATCTTGGTGAACGCCGTCGCGCCGGGCCCAATTTTGACGGGCCCGATCCGGGCCGCGGTCGAGGCGGCTCGGGGCGATCCCAACGACCCGCACGACGCGTACCGGGTCATGTCGGAGCAGTACGGCTCGGCGGTCGACCTGGGGAGGATCGGAGAACCGGCCGAGGTCGCCGAGGTAGTGGCGTTCTGCGCCTCGGCGGCGAACACGTACATGACCGGAGCCCATCTCAACGTGGACGGGGGGTCCGATTTCAGCTGAGCGCCGGCGGGGGAACCCCGAGAGGTGAATCGGATTGAGGACTCCATGTCATGATGGTGGGAGTCGGCACGGGTGGCCGCCAGGACGGCCGCTCCCTCGGCGCCGATGTCGCGATGTTGCATCCGTCAATCTGGCGCAGATGCCAGGGGGAGGCCGAAAGAGGTGGCACACGCAGCAGAGGCCCGCGACTGGGCGCCGGAAGCATTGCGAGGAATGATCGATTCGCTCTACACCCCCTTCAGCGGTCCCGGCGGCGAGGAGACTGACGAACAGGCGCTGCGGGCCCTCGTGGACCACTGCCTCGGTGCCCTGGACCACGATGGAATCTGGGTGGGTGGGCTCGTCGGGGAGTGTTGGGCCCTTTCGATGTCGGAACGAAAGCGAATCCTGGAGGTAGCGGTCGACGAGGTCCGGGCGATCAAGCCCGGCGCACTCGTCGAGGCCTGTCCGGCCAGCACAAACGTCCTGGAAACCGTCGAACTCGCTCAGCACGCAGCCGCGACGGGAGCCGACATCTGCTTCTTGATCCCGCCGTACTTCGAAGCCCGTGGCTACGAGTCGACCAGGGAGGTCCTGCGCTACGTCTCGGACCGGACAGACATCGCCCTCGGGCTCTTCAACACTCACGCCGCCGGCTGGATCCTGACACCCGACGAATGTGCCCGCCTGGTCGATGAGTTTCCCGCTATCTGCGCCGTCAAGAACGGGATGTTCCGCCCGAGCCACACGGCCGCTCTCCACCGACTTATTCCCGAGCTGGTGATCTGGGAGTGCGACATGCTGGCCTATCGCGGCGGTTTCCTGCGGCGCGGCATCGCCGCCGCCGGGATCCTCGGCGGCTCGGGGTACCTCTACGAGCTGCCCGACAACCGGATCTACAGCACCCAGTGGGACCTGTTGGTCTCCGACAAGCTCTCAGAGGCCATCGACCATTGGTACGAGTCCGGTCTCGACGACCTTGTGGCGCGGCTGCACGGCGCCTTCGGCGCGTCCAATGTCGAAGCCGTGTACACACACTGGGGCTCCGCCTTCAAAGCGGCGGCGCAGGAACTCGGCCTTCCGGTGGGTAGCTACGCCCGCTCCCGACCGCCCCAGCCCCCATTACCGCAAGCCCAGCGAGCCGCCATTCGAGCTGCCTACGCGGCCATCGGCTTCGTACCCGCCGCGTCGTGACAGCCGGAAAAAGATCGGTGAGAGTGATGACCGCGAAGGCCCCTGTCATTGGCGAAATCGTGTCATGCACTCACCAGGGACGAGAGGAAGGGAGGCACAATGTCCAACATCACGAACCGCCTCGGGCCCGAAGAGACGGTCAAACGAGATTTTCGTGTGAAGATGCTATACCACCCGAGTCATCACGTCCCTGACATAGGGGAGGCAGAGCGTTGGTTCGAGCGTGTCTTCGTACGGCGGAGCACAAGCCTGGCGTCAATGAGCCGTGACAGGCCGCCTCGCCATGGGTACCCCACGGACTATTCGACGTTCACGCCGATCAGTGACGTGCTGTTCGACACCATCGACCCAAAGCGATATGTGCTCCTCGGCATACAGCGCTACCCGACTGTCGAGCAGCCGCACCTGAGTGGATTCGGTTGGTACCTCCAAGGGACCGCCGAGGTCTACCGTGAGCTCAGGCGGTACGGATTCCAGGTCATCAGCCAACTCGACGAGCTCGCCGAGGGGGACGAGCCCCCGACTGCAGCCGGCTCGGCAATGCCGCTCTACTTCTCGCTACCCGAGGACGCTGGCCTGCGCTACGAATTCTTCCCCGAGATCCCCTTTTCCCTCGATCCCCGGACTGCGCCGGGCTGGTCGGTGCCGCCGGTGTCGGACGATGACCCCCTAAGGATCGAATGCTGCTCCCACCACACGGTGTTGACCGCTCAAATCGATAGGGCGTTGCGGCTCGTCGTGGACATTCTTGGTGGCAAGGTCGTCCACGAGGGCCGTGATTCGTTGCGCGGCACGACGGGTGCGTACGTGCAACTCGCCGATTCCATCTTCGAGTACGCCGTGCCCGACCCGGGCACGGCGGCTCATGTTGACTGGGCAAGAAATGACCCCAATGACACGTACCACGCGATCACGTGGAAGGTGGCGGACCTCGAGTCCACCCAGAGGCACCTCGAGAGGCAGGGGGTGCGGATCCAGATGCGGTCAGCGGATACCATCGTCACCGATCCCGTTACGAGCCTCGGCATCCCGTGGGGGTTCACGACCAGGCTGACGCCGGGCGATCCGCGGTCGTACGACTGAGCGGCACCGGAGGGAGGGTCATGGCAACGAGTCTTCGCCGACCGAGCGTGGTTCGGACATGACCAACTACAGCTTCGAAGGGAGGGTCGCCGTCATCACCGGTGCCGGTCGTGGCCTCGGGCGGGCCTACGCTCACCTGCTCGCCGAGCGCGGAGCCAGTGTCGTGGTCAATGATCTCGGCGGGACAAAAGAAGGAGACGGAGCCGACCCCGAACCTGCTGGCCGTGTCGCCGAGGAGATCGTGGAAGCGGGTGGCGCGGCGATTCCCGAAACAAGCGACGTGTCCAGGGTTGCCGGTGGGAAGGCACTGATCGACGCGGCGCTCGAGGAGTTCGGGCGCATCGATATCGTTATCAACAACGCCGGCAACATTCGATGGGGTGGCCTGCCTGAGGCTGACGCCGACAACCTCGCGAGCCACCTCGCCGTCCATGTCGGCGGCTCCTTCAATACGACCAGCGCCGCGTGGCCGCACCTGGTCGACCAAGGCTATGGCCGTATCGTGATGACCACGTCCACCGGAATGTTCGGCCACGTCGACAACCTTGGCTACGCAACCGCCAAGGCGGCCGTCGTCGGGATGACGCGCAGCCTTTCGGTGGCGGGTCGCGCCCACGGCATCGGGGTCAACCTGATTGCCCCCAACGCGTGGACGCGGATGGGAGGAGCCGACCCTACGGCGCAGGGGACAAGACCCCCACCGAAGCAGATGGAACCGGAGCTCGCCTCGCCGATGGTCGCCTTTCTGGCCCATGAATCCTGCGACGTCAGTGGGGAGATCTACTTGGCCGGAGCGGGGCGGTTTGCTCGGATCTTCATAGCAGCGACGCAAGGCTACGTTTCTCGCCGATCGGGACAGCCGACAATCGAGGACGTTGCGGAACACTGGACGACGATCAACGACGAAGCCGGTTACTACATCCCCGCCGATCTCTACGACTGGTCAGCGCATTATATGGCGAACCGTCAGTGACGCCGCATTTCGACGGGTCAGCGACGACCTGGCGTGAGGGACCCTCGCCGGTCCCGGCCTTGCGGTTGCCGGTCTTACTTGAGCGCCATGGGCGTGATCGGTGAGCCGACAGAGCCCGTGACCTTCAGACCGGGAGCGCAGAAGAAGAACTCCCAGGTACCATCCCGTTCGCAGTCAGCTGCGAGCGCCTCGAGGTTGAACATTTCACCAAGGGTGAGCCCTATGTCCCGGATGGCCACCTGGTGGAATGGGATATTGGCGCCCTTGATCTGGCTTGGCCAGACCTCGCACGCCCAGTTGTCCAGCGCCAGGGCCGCCACTTCCCGTTCGTACAGCCAGCGGCAGCAGTCGAGCCCGGGACCCGGCTCATCGCCCATGAAGTGACCCCGGTCACCTTCGAGGAACCACTGGTAGAAGCCGGTCCGAACGAGCAGGATGTCTCCCGACTCGACGCGCACCCCTTGCCGCGCCTCGGCCGCTGACAGATCATCTGGCGTGATCTCGTACGAGTCCTCCAGTCGATCGACCCCCTTCAGCCGGGCGATGTCAAGCAGGACCCCACGCGAAATCAGGTGTTCGACTGCCCTGGCGAACGAGTTGCGGGTGGCACCGGCCATGTGGTTCAAGGCCCTCGCCGGCACGTTGTTGTAAAAGAACCCGTCGTAGCCGACGTGTGCCAGGCTGTCCCACTGTGTCGCCGACTGGAGCCCCATCGTCACCATGTCGTCGGCAGAGATCATGCCATCGGGCGAACTCGCGGTATCCGAGGGCATGAAGGTCATCACGTGCACCGGATTGATCCGGAACCCACCGGATGGGAATGGTCCGTCCTTGTCGAACGGCATCCCGAGGTCGAAGTTCTTACCCGTCTTGACCAGCTGGGCGGCTCGGACGCGCTTGTCGGCTGACACAAAGTTGAGCGTGCCGATCTCGTCGTCGTCGCCCCACCGTCCCCAGTTGCTCAGCTCTTTGCCCAGCTCATGATGGGGCCACGTCGTCGTCTGCTGGTTCATTTCCCCTCGCAAGTGCACCACATCAACCGCTCGTCGAGCGGCACTGAGGCCTGTCATGACCGGATCATCCAAACATTACTATCCGCAAAGCGGGTTACGGGTGGCCCAGGTCCGCCAACTCCTGGTGTCATGATCTGTGACTGCCGCCCGGTTAAATGGACCAGCGGGTCAGGTCTCAGAACGAGAGTTGAGGAAAGACAACGATGAAAGCGGATTCTCGGAAGTGGTTCGCCTTGGCGGTCGTCTGCGTCGCGCAGTTCATGGTGATCCTCGATGTCTCGATTGTGAATGTGGCACTGCCCTCGATCCAGCGGGGGTTGCATTTTTCCGAGGGGAATCTGTTGTGGGTGTTGAACGCCTATGCGCTCATCTTCGGTGGATTCTTGATGCTGGGTGGACGCGTGGCGGACAAGATGGGGCGGCGACGAGTCTTTGTCGTCGGTGTGATTCTTTTTTCGGTAGCGTCACTCTTCTGCGGCTTGGCGACGAGCACCGGCTGGCTCGTGACCGCACGAGCCGTGCAGGGCCTCGGAGCCGCAATCCTTTCGCCGGCCGCCCTTTCCATCCTGACAGTGACATTCCACGAGGGTCCCGAGCGCAACAAGGCACTGAGCATATGGGGTGCCATCGCGGGTGCCGGAGGGGCGTTCGGCGTACTGCTCGGGGGGATACTCACCCAGGAGTTCGGGTGGCGATGGATCTTTTATGTCAATGTTCCGATTGGCTCGTTGGTGGTTCTCTCCAGCTTCTTCATTCTGACTCCCTCTCTTTCTGAAGACGAGCGAAGAGGGTTTGATATTCCCGGGGCACTCACCTTGACTGCTGGTCTTGTTCTGATGGGGTTCGCATTGGTCAAGAGCACCAGCTGGGGTTGGGCATCGGTGAACACAATCGGCACAATGGCTGCGGCAATCCTTCTTCTGGCCGTGTTCGTCGTGATCGAGCACCGAACCACATTTCCGCTCGTACCACTTACCATCTTTACCAATCGAAGCCTCAGCGTCTCCAATTTGGTCTCGCTTGCACTGGGCGCGTCGATCTTCTCGATGTTCTACTTCCTGTCCCTCTATATGCAAGATGTCCTCGGCTACTCCGCACTTCGGACCGGGATCGGCTATCTGGCGATTGCCAGCGCAATCATTATCGCCGCTGGGGCCGCGCAGGCACTCGTGGCCAAAGTCGGTGTTCGAAACGTCATGACGATCGGAATGGTGCTGGCATCCGGAGGACTGGTCTATTTCACGCAGATATCGCCGCAAGGAACGTATCTAGGCACCTTGCTTCCGGGCTTCTTGCTGGCCGGCGTCGGGCTTGGGCTTTCCTTCGTCCCGGTGACCATTGGCGCCATGAGTGGGGTCGTCTCCGACCAGGCGGGGGTTGCATCAGGACTCATAACGACGACCCAACAAATCGGGGGAGCCCTTGGGGTGGCGGTTCTCTCGACAATCGCAATTTCGGCAACAACGAGATTTGCAACTTCGCACGGCCCGGGGCATCAGGAAGCAATTGCCGGACTGAACCACGGCTTTTCCATCGCGTTCTGGTTTGGCGCAATGTTTGCTGCAGTCGGCGCGGTCATAGCGTTCTTTGGCATGAGCGGAGTCCATGCCACCGGCGACATCGGGAACCTGTCAGAGGTCGGCACTGTCGAACCTGCATAAATGAAACGGGGTCGAGTCTCGGTCAAAATCATGGTCCCCTCGGTCAACCTGAGACCACCGGGATCGCGGCGAGCTGTCCCGGGCACCTGATCACCTCGCAGTAGTCGGCCTCGACTACGAGCGCTGTTTGATGACTTTGCGCATCTCCCGTGGCGTCAGTGCCGGTTCGACAAGGATGCCCTTTGATGATCCAAGGGCACTGAGAAACAGCTCAAGTGCCCGGCGCCACGCCTGGGGAGCGGCCATCTGCGCGGTCTCGATGACTCCCATGAGTGACCACAAGACTAGCGAGATGTCAGAAACAGCGGCATCGCGACGAATGAGCCCATGTCTCTGGCTGTCAGCGAGGAGTTCGCCCATTACGCGTCGAATTTCAGCGACGAGGTTCGCGGTGTTGGCCTCGGTCCAAAGTCTAGAAAGACAACCACAGCGAGCAGCAAATAGCTCACCTGTACGCCAAAGAAACACCTCCAATCCCGCCCCGCCGGGAAGTTGTTGCGCGGCCGTTGCGGCTGCCATGATGTCGGAGAGCTGCTCGCGAACGAGTTCTTCTATGAGGGCCTCTTTGGTCGGAAATCGACGATAGAGGGTGCCCATTCCGACGCCTGCGACCCGGGCTATCTCTTCAACGCTCGCGGCAAGACCCTGAGCAGCGAACACCCTTGCAGCAGCATCGAGTACCTGCTCGCGGTGTTCTGCCGCGTCACGGCGGAGCGCTTTTGTCTCTGACCCTGAACCCTGAGAGGTAGAGAGCGTCGTCATTCGGAGTCGCTACCCGTGATCGTGCCCGCCGCCAAGACTGCGAGTTCGGCATGCGGGCCGTCTGCCGTAGCTTGCGCTGCTATCGATCCTCGGCGATCTGGCGGTACAAGGATCGACGCAACCACCGCAAGCACGCTGACAACAGCAAGAACCGTGAAACCGAGCGTGTAGCCGGATTCCTTGGGGAAGCCGTGGATAGTTTTGCCGGAGGTGATAATGCTTGCCATGATCCCGGCACCGATCGCGCCGCCGATAGTGCGGATGTTCGCATTCATTCCGCTGGCAACGCCGGTCTGTTCGGGGGGAACGGCATTGACGATGAGGATAGACATCGCCGAGAACGCTATCCCGAACCCGGTGCCGACCAATGCCATTGCGACGTAGATCTCCCACGACTGGTTGTGCGCAGCCGCCAGCAATACAAAGGAAGCGATACTGATGGTTGATCCGATGATCAGGATCGCACGAGAACCAAATCGACGGACCAGTCGGCCAGAGAGTAGGCCGAAAATGAACATCAAGACAGTGAGGGGAAGCAGAAAGAAGCCAGATTCGGTGATGGATGCGCCGAATCCGTATCCAGTCGACGATGGCGTCTGCACAAACTCAGGCACGAAAATGAAGGCCGAGTAGAGGCCGATACCGAACACGAAGGCGACCAGATTCGTTGTCCAGACGGCACGGAGGCGCATCATCGACATGTCGATCAACGGCACACTCGAGTGCAGTTCGACGCGCACCCACGCAAGCATCACAACGATGGTAACTACGAACAATCCGATTACTCGTCCCGATGCCCAGCCCCATTGCGGAGCCTCACTTACCGCCACCAAGAGCGCGACGAGCCATCCCGAGAGCAAGGCAGCCGCAGTCCAGTTGATCCGGCCCGGAGTTCGCACAGGAGACTCAGGGATCAAGAGGTGTGCGGCCAATCCGGCGCCAACTGTCATGATCATGGGGATCCAGAACAACCAGCGGTAACCGAGTGCATCGATGATCGGCCCCGCAAGCACAATGCCCAAACCCGATCCGACGGCTGTGAGCGCGGCGATCGCACCGACGGCGCCTCCGACCTTTCTTTGAGGAAATTCGTCGCGGATGATGCCGAATGCCAACGGCAACACCCCACCACCCACGCCCTGAATGGCTCGCGCGATGATCATTACCGTAATTGACGGTGCGATCGCCCCGAGAAACGAACCGATGGTCAACCCACCAAGAGCGACCACGAACATGCGCTCCTTACCCACCATGTCGCCGATACGGCCGAAGATCGGAGTGAAGACGGAGGCCGACAGGAGATAGGCGGTAAGCACCCAGGTCACCGCGTCTTGCGAGGTGTGCAAATTGTGCTGGATCGTCGGAAGGACCGGTAGAACGAGCGACTGGAGCAGAGCGAACGCTGACACACCGATCACCAGGACAGCGAAGGTCACCTGATAGTGCGTCCTCCGATTGCCCCGCGCCATGATCGCTCCTCGCTAATCGGAGCCAAATCTCCGCATAGAGAAGACTAGCCGATGCGGAGACTGCACTCCGCTTCAATGTCCAGACGCCGATGGGGCGTGTGGTGTGACTCGGATGTGACCTGAGGTTTGGCTGGGGGCGCCATCATCGGTGGGCATGGCCGTCACCCATCGGGCGTTGCCCTTATGAGGCCTGCCTGTCGGGCAGCTTCCGAACTCAACGTACTCAGTCAGCACGATCATCCGAAAACAAACTCACGTTGGCAGAGAAACTGAATCGGGCATTACTGGGCGGTGGAGCTACGGCTGCGGCGTGCTGGGCTGCGTTAGCGGCACGATGGGCTTCGGCTTGAGTGGCGCCCTCTCGGTGCGAATAGGCGTACGCGCCACCCAGCGCCCCGAAGGGAACGATGACCCGGCGATTCGGTCGGACCGTCGCGCCTTGGCAGCTTTATGGTTGGTTGGGGACGAGGCGGTGGTCGTAGGCAATGTGGCCGAAGCCTGTCGGATCTCGCAGGTCCAGCTTGGCGAAGACATGGTTGATGTGGGTCTTCACCGTACCTTCACCGATGAAGAGCTGCTCGGCGATCTCGGTGTTGGTGCTGCCTGACCGATCAGAGTGAGGACGTCGAGTTCGCGCTCGGTGAGCTGGTCGAGGTAGCGGTCGGGGTGTGGAAGCGGTTGGGGTGTTGCGGTAGACGGCGAGGACTCTGCTGGTCACTGTGGGGTCGAGCCAGGCGTCACCGGCGGCAACGGCTCGTACGGCTCGATGGAGCTCGTCAGCGGGCACGCCTTTGAGGACGAAGCCGGCAGCCCCGGCGCGCAGCATGCCGGCGAGCGCTTCGTCGTCGTCGAAGGTGGTGAGAGCGAGAACGGGAAGGCTCGGCCTCTCTGAACTCGCTACTACGAGGTGGAAGAACGCCGTCGAGGCGTCGCATGCGGACGTCCATGAGCACGATGTCGGGATTGGTCCGCTACGGGCTCGAGGGCCTGGCTCCCTCGGCGCCTCCCGGCGATCTCGAAGCCGAAGGCTCCTCAGATGCCCGAAGCCGCCCCCACGCCACGTCATCGAGAGCAGTACCCGGATCATCGCAGAGGGCTCCGCTCGGGTCGGGCGGGCAGGCTGGCGTGCACCAGCCAGCCGCTCCCGCGGGGCCGGCGCCGGCGGTGCACGTTCCGCCGAGCGCTCTGGCCCGTTCGGCCATGTTGGCCAAACCCACCCTGGCCGTACTCCAGCCGAGATCGGCTGTCGCCAATACGCCGATCGGCCGCTGCGACGCGCACGGCGACGGGAGAGCCGAGGGCGTGCCTGGTGGCGTTGGTGAGGGCCTCTTGGACGATTCGGTACACGGTCGCCCTGCCGTCTCGGGTAGCGCCTTGAGGTCGCCGCAGACGGTCAGAGAGACATCCGCGCCGGCGCGTCGGAGCTGGTCGATGAGGGCCGGGAGGTCGTCGAAGCCGGGCACGGGTGGCGCCACCCCGGCTGCTAGCGCATCGGACGGCGTCTCCCGCAGGAGCCCCATGGTGGCGCGGACCTCGGTGAGGCTTTGCCGCGCGAGCCGTTCTGCTTCGGCAAGCGCCCGGGCCGCGTCCGCGGGATCGTGCTCGACGGCCAAGACGGGCGCTGGTCACGTGCAGCAGCGCCACGGTGAGGCTGTGCGCAATGACGTCGTGAAGCTCCCGGGCGATGCGGGTGCGTTCCTCGGCCCGGGTGCGCTCGGCCAGATCGAGCTGGGCGGCCCGGAGCCGTTCGACGAGGACGAACTCGTGGCGGATGAGCAGCGCTGCGAGGACCGAAACGGTGACCCCGGCGGTCCAGGGCGCCCAACCCGGGTCGCGGAGCGCCCATAGCCATTCGGCGCCGAAGAGGAGCACGGTGCCGAACCAGTAGGCGATGCCGACCGCGACGCCCCCGGACAGCACACACCAGCCGGCGAGGACGACGAGGGCAAACCAGGTGATGGAGTGCGAGTCGGGGTTGCCGAGCAGGATCTCCATCGCCAAGTCCACGGCTGCAAGCAAGCACCTGCGTGGCCGACGGATTGGGCAAGCGGGCCCAGCGCCTGGCCTCGGCAGCCGCAGCCGACGGTTTGTACGGTCGGCCACCGGGCTGGTGGCGATCCCGACGGCCACAGCGCCACGAACGCGCAAGACCAGACGGCCAGCCATTCGGGCCTGGGAAGCCGGCCCGGGGAGGCGTCTGGCTGGCGAGCACCAGCCGATCCTACGGCGACAGCCTTCCCGGACAGGGCGTGGGCGTCAAGGGTGCTACCGGCTCACGGCACGAAAGCTCGAGCAACGTGCCGCAAGCAGAGTGGCGGCAACAGCGAGACCCGCGACGACGAGGAGGGAGCCGGTGGCGGTGCCGGTCCCGAGCCATGGGTCGCGCACCGCTCGGTGACCCGGGTGAGCGGGAGGTAGCTGGCGATGGTCCGCAGCGCCGCCCCATAACGTGGGGAGGCGGGCCGCCCGAGCCGAGGAGGAACGAGGGGAAGAACAGGACCATCCCGACCGCTTGGGCGCTCCGAGCCGACGGCAGAACCGTACCGAGTAGGACGCCGATGGCGACGAAGGCCACCGACCGGAGCCCGAATCCGAGGGCCACTCGGACCAGATGATGGGCCGAGGGCAGCCCATAGACGGGAGCGGCGACGGCGAGCAGTGTCACCGAGCCGACGATGATGGCCACCAGCCCGGTCACCACCTCGGCGAGAGCGAACGACCAACGGGGGAACCCCGCCGCCGCGAAACGGCGCAACACTCCCCGCTCACGGTAGGAAGCGAGATGGACCGGCACCATGATCAGCCCCGTGGCGGCGATGACCACGGTGAGATAAGAGGCCACATACCACTGCGACGGGTTCACCCAGTCGAACGCGACGGTTGGCGTGGTGCCGAACGAGCCACCGATGATGAGCATGGTGACGACAGGAAACACGAAGACGAAGATCAACGTCAACGGTTCGCGAACCATCAACTTCAGCTCGATCCGCACCAGGCGGCCAACAGCAGTACTCGAACAGCGGTGGTCTCAACGGCGGTACTCATCGCGTCGCTCCAATCAGCTCTGGTTCCTCCAAGTCGGACATCGAGTCACGGTCGCGTTCCAAGAGGCTGAGGAGGGCGTCCTCCAGGCTCGGTACCCGTGCTGCCAGGTCGGGGGGACCCACCCGGCCGCCACAAGCTCGGCTCCGACGTGTGCGACCACAGCGCGAGTGCCACTGACCGTCACCTTGCCTGCCTGCTCCCGGACGTCGCTCACGCCGGGCAGCAGCCCGAGGCGTGGCAGCATCTCGAGACTGTGATCGACCGACAAGGTAAACGAGACCGTCGCGGAGCGGCCGTAGCGGTCCACCAGCTCGGCCGGCGTGCCCGAGTCGAGGACTCGACCGGCCCGCATCGCCACCACTCGGTCGCAGAGCTGCTCGGCCTCGGCGAGCTCGTGGGTCACGAGCAATACCGTCATGCCATCCGTACGGAGTTGTTCGATGCTGTTCACCCGCTTCGCCGTCACCTCCATCGTGCTGGGCACGCCCAACGGCATCATGACGGCCCGCTTCATCCACCAGGCCCTGGCGTCTCTATCGCCGCCAGGGGGTGCGCGTCCGGGCGATCTTGAGCGACAACGGTCCCGAATACGTAGCCGGCGCCTTCATCGACGCCCTGGCCATCAAAGGACTGCGCCACGTGCGAATCCCGGCCCGATCCCCTAACCACAACGCGGTCTGCGAGCGGTTCCAGGGCACCATGCTCCAAGAGTGCTGGCGCCCGGCCTTTCATCGCCGTCACTTCACCTCCACCCGCCAGCTCCAAGCCGAAGCGGACGCCTGGCTCATCACCTACAACCACCGCCGGCGCAACCACGGCGACTACATGCGTGGTCGCACCCCTCAAGAGATCCTCGACAACCACAAGCGAAACAGGGCAGCATGACAACCATCAACCACAGGATCCATCTGTCACCTCAACTCTCGGTCCGGAAGATCTAGACCTTGGCCAGGCTCGGCGGTTCTTCGAGCTGCGTTACTTCGGGGCGCTCACTGCGGCCCAGGCCGCCGCTCCCCACCTTCGACCGGGCGGTTCGCTCACCCTCACCACGGGCGCCGCGCTGCCCCGGCCTCGGCCCGGGTGGTCGGTGGCGGCCAGCGTCATCGGAGCCGTCGACGCACTAACCCGGGCGTTGGCGGTGGAGCTGGCCCCCCCTACGGGTTAATGCGGTGTGCCCGGGTGTCGTCCGGTCGCCCCTGTGGAACTCGCTGAGCGACACCGAACGGGACGAGTTCTATCTGACGGCCGGAGCCGGCTTGTTGACCGGCCGAGTGGGGGAGGTCTCCGACATCGCCCGCGGTTATCTCTTCCTCATGACCCAGCCGTACGCGACAGGAATGGTCCTCACTCTTGATGGCGGCGGCGTTCTCGTATGATCACGGCGGGGTCGTAGAATTTGGAGCGCAAGACGGGAAGCGGAACCCGCGACCCTCACCTTGGCAATTAAATAGGCACATCATCTAGCTGCTGCTTCGTTGATAACTGCGGGATAATCGGCGTTCAGCCCAGGACCTCGACACCTCGAACCGCGAGCCGCAGGACCTCCCGCGTAGTGTCGATCGCCGCCTCCGCGGCGAGCTCCAGGGCGAGTCCGACATCCTTGGCGGCCCATTCGTAGGTAAATTTCGGGCGCACCTCGCCGGACCTCCGCCTTGCGATCAACCCCGACCACGTGCCGCCGGCCGCTCCGACCGCCAGGGCCTCCGCCAAAGCCGACTCGTCCAGACCGAGATCGTGACCCAGCGCGATGGCATCGTCCGCGAGCCCGACCGTGGCCGCCACCAACGCGTTGTTGACAATCTTGGCCATCTGGCCGCTGCCCACCGGGCCAAGGTGAACGACCGGATCGCCGAAAGACTCGAAAGCCTCACGGCATTGCTCAATAACGGCTGGGTCTCCACCCACCATCACCAGCAACTTCGGGAGATTGGCGCCGACGCTCACCGCGGCGTCCACCAGCCCGACTCCCCGATCGACCGTCACCGCGTGCAGGCGACGGCATGCAGCAGGGGAGATCGTGCTGTGGACCGCGACGACCCCACCGGCCCGCATGCCGGCGAGCACGCCACGGTCCCCGAGGATCACCTCATCGACGCCGCTCTCGTCCCAGACACAGATCCCGACCAGCTCGGACGCCTCCGCCACCCCGGCCGGCGACGTGGCGACGTCGACCCTGCCCGCAAACGGCTCGAGCGACGCCGGGCGGCGCGCCCACACCGTGAGATGGTGGCCGGCGTCGAGCATGAGAGTGACGATCCTGGTACCCATGCTGCCCAGACCGATGAACCCGATATTCATCGCCTCAGCCCGCCACGGCTGGCGGGACAGACCCAAGGGTGACCATGCTGTCGCCTGTACGGCGACGTCGTGATGCGCCCTTCCAGCCGGGCCAAAGGGGCGCCCAGGCGGACGTGAATGCGGTAGACGGCTTGTGGCGTAGCGGTCGATGACCCTCCGGATCGCGAGACCGTCGCGCCGACGCTCCAGGTCGATGCTTCTCGTCGAAGATGGGAGTTGGCCCCCCAGGCTCGATCACGAGACGGCGCTCAGGGCCGTCCGCGGTCGATCTCGATCTGGCCGTCAGCCAAGAGGTCAACTCCGCTAGCCGACATGCGGGGAGGAATGGTCGAGGGCAGCGCAGCCAGCTGGTCGAACGCCCGCTCGATCGACGACGCGGAGATAAGTGGTGTGTGCGCGCCGACGATCACCTCGACGCCGAGCCCGGCCAGCTTCTTGACCTCGGTCTGAAACTTGGCCTCGTCAACCATAGATATCCACGGACACAGCGAGTAGTGGTGGACCATCGCCATCCCTCTTTCCCACATGAGGGCTGGCATCTGGTCGACCCGGTCAACGGGCTCGGCCGGCATCGGCGCGCAGAAAGCATCGGCTGCGTAGTAGACACGCGTTTTGGTATCGAGAAGGCCGCGCGTATGGGGACTGTCGTACACGGGGGGACGAACAGCTCGAAGCGTGCGATCGCCCACATCAAGGGTCTCGCCGTCATCCACCGTCCGGATGCGCTCACGCGGTATATCGAACGAGGAGCACAGCCGTCCGGACGCGGCCCAGGTAATGACAACGGTGGCATTGGGACACAACTCGATCGCCTCTGTGAGATTGCCGATGTGATCGTCGTCAAGGTGCGTGGCGAAGATCCAACGCACCTCGTTCGGCTCGACGAGCGAGAACAAGTCATCAAACCAGATATCGCGGTTGATGACCATGCCGGTATCAACAATGACCGGCTCCGCCGCGCGGATGACGAGCGAGTTGAAGTTGGTCGACAGCGAGCCGCCGAGAGAACACTGGACCGCCCGGATCAGGAAGGTGTCGGGCGCGACCTCAAGAGGTTCTTGGCGAGGTGAGCGAACCTGGCCTACATCGAGCGTCATGAGCAACCTCCGATGAGGGCCTCGTGGTCCGGGAACTTCGAGCACGGCTCTGTGAGCAGACCTCCGACGGTGACGGCGCCGATACCGGAGCCGTCGTGCAACAGTGGACCCGCGTGCACATCCAGCTCCATCACAGCGGCGATGCTACTGCGGCGTTGCACTGGGTGCCAACGGTGCGTAGTCGGTTGCGGCATCGGATTTGGGGTGTGTATGAGCAAATTGATTTCGCCGCTACGTGATCGTGGTGGCCGGCGCGGGCGGTGGCATGGGTCCCTGATCAAGGGTCCCGACGGCGATGTGATCACTCGTCGTGAAATCTTCGGGGGCATCTTTCACGAGTACGACCACGCTGCCCACTTACAGATTGCTGCGGGGAGCACTGAGGACACCGCTACGGCTATGGAGCCCTCGACCGGGCTGGCCATCGCCGACCTGCCCACCGCCCTCGACCCCGACCGGATCGCCTACGGCCAGCTCAGCGACTTTCGGGGCCCACTCGGGTGGGGACCATGATCTGAGATCGCACCTGCTCGTGAAGTCGACGAAACCGATTACAGTCGCACGATCCATCCCCCGTCGACACTGATGTGCTGACCATTAACCCATGAGCCCGCGTCCGAAGTGAGAAGCAAGATCGTGCCCATCAGATCTTCGGCTGGAGCAGATGACCTTCCGGGAACCTGCGCCGCGAAATGCGCGCGTACAGGCGAGTCTGCGGGCATCGAGTCAAAACCGGGTCCGTTCTCCACCATGCCCGGCGCGATGGTGTTTACGTTCACCCCGTGGGGCCCGAGGGATCGGGCGAGGCACACCGTTGCGCTGTGAAGTGCGTACTTGCTGATGCTGTATATCCCGCCGGCCATGAACGCCCCAGCCGAGCTTATGTTTACGATTCGTCCCGCTCCGCGCTCGATCATGTAGGGCTTGACGGCGGCAGCGCAGTGGATCGCTCCGAGGAGATTTACCCCAAGGACCTTCTCGAGCCACTCAGGAGGCATGTCCAGAAGGTCGAGCTGCGGGACCTCTACCATGAGCCCTGCATTGTTGATCAAGATATCGACAGAACCGAACTCTGCCACGGCCTCATCAGCCATCGCCATCGTTGATGCTCGAACCGATACGTCCACCTCGATCGCGAGAGCGGCGTAGCGGTCCTCACGCAGCTCCTGAGCGGCCTCCTCGGCCGATTCAGCGTTCCGTGAGGCGAGAACAACGCTTGCTCCGGCCTCCGCCAGACCTCGTGCCACCACTCGACCAATCCCTCCGGCCCCACCAGTGACAATGGCCACCTTGCCGTCGAGCTTGAATTGATCTCCAGGACTCATGATGCCTCCAGTTGGCTTCGCAGCACGAATGTCACGTGCTCAGTTGACAAAGACAGGGAGTCGCTCCCAGCCCCGCACGGTCGATGTGCGGCCCTGCACTGCGTTGGGTGGTCGACTTACATCAATCAGACGTTATTCGCCGCCTGGCGGGACGCGGCCATACCGGTGAGACGACCAGTGTGACAGTCCCGTCCACGAAGTCGGAATAGGTCAGTACTGGTGCTACCGAGGCGCTTGTGGGTGCCGACAATCTCATCCGTGTGGGTTGCTGGCGGAGCGTCGCACCACCTCTGGCCCCATCGGTGGTCCCGCCCTACACCAGCCCGCTACCCTCCCCCCAGTGGCCGTGTACTCCATCTACGCCGGGGTCGACCAGCTCGGGATCGTTGGCGCCGTGGGGCCGGGATCTTCGCCGAGGAAGGTTGATGCTGGCGCTTTGTGTACGAGAACGCCTGCCGAAGGCTGGGCCCTGCATGGAGCCGGTCGCCTGGAGAATGCGCTACCGGTACACCGCTGGTTCGAAGCATCCACTCGAAGCGCCCAATCCGACCGAGTGCATCGTTTGGTGCCTACCCGGCGAACGCACATCGCAATGCACCCGTCCACTCACCCGTGAGGCGTGTGGAGCGCTGGTGAGAAATAGGTCTTTGTGCCCGGTGCGGTACAGGACTTATTCCTCTGGTGCTGGCTACCGGTGATTTCATACGGTGGAAATGCTCTGCGAGATCATCAACCAACCGCACGCGCAATGGCGCCATGAGGAGTTCGAGTTTGACCAGGTTTACCCCTTCCTTTCGCCTTAAGCCCAGCCGCCAATCTGGCGAACGACGGCTGGGCATTCGTCGATCCGTGGCGATATTGACTGCCCCGGTCCTTATCGCCAGCGTGACGACCCTGATGGTTGCCACACCTGTGAGGGCAGGCGCTGCCTCTCCCGAGGCGGTCTCAGTGGGTTACCAGGTGGACGCAGCCCACGATGGCGATCAGCCGAACGAAACACTCCCGACCTCTCCGGTCGTGAAGTGGAGCCACAACTTCGGGAATAGCGTTTCGTACCCGCTCATCGTCGACAATCAGGTCTTTGTGACCGTCTCTGGAGATGGAGAGGGTGGCAACGGGTCAGAGCTCTATGCGCTCGATGCCTCGAGCGGCGATGTGCTCTGGGGACCGATTGAGCTTGGGGGTACCGGCGATCGAGCAGGTATTGCGTACGACAATGGATTCGTTTTTGCCATCAACTACAGCGGTGAACTGACCGCGTTCGAGGCCGCGACAGGCGACGAAGAATGGTCGACTGCGCTTCCTGGGCAGTACGCGTTCTCCTCGCCTCCCACTGCAAGCGGAGGAGTGGTCTATGTCGGCGGTGCGGGTATAGGCGGCACGTTGTATGCAGTCGACGAAACCAACGGGAAGCTTCTTTGGACGGGATCGGTGGCAAACGGCGACCAAAGCTCACCTGCGGTCAGCGACACGGGTGTCTACGTCTCATACGCCTGTGAGCAAACGTACGACTTCGCGCCTACGACGGGAGATCTGATCTGGCAGCACGCAACGGACTGTGAAGGAGGCGGAGGCCGCACTCCAGTCCTGTCCAACGGAAATCTCTATGTACGAGACAGCGCGGGCATGAGTCCCGTCGTCCTGTCAGCGTCTACGGGTGCACAGCTCGGGAGTTTCTCCTCGGCGACAGCTCCGGCCTTTGACAATGGCCTTGAGTTCACGATGGAACAAGGAACTCTGGCGGCCATCCAGGCCTCGACGGGGACGGAGGTCTGGAGCCAGACGGGAGACGGATCGCTCGACTCGGCTCCCATAGTCGTCGGGGGCAGCGTGTACGTAGGTGGCAGCAGCGGACTGGTGGCTTCGTTCAACGAGAACACCGGTGTTGAGACCTGGTCGGCCAATGCCGGGTCCCCGATCTTGGCCCCCGATGAGCAAAATTTGAGCGACGAGCTGACCGGTCTCGGCGCTGGCGATGGGCTGCTCGTCGTGCCAGCCAGCGACACACTCGTGGCCTTCGGCGCGCCGACGACGCCGTCGGCGCCGACGATCGACTCGGCCACGCCTGGCAACGATTCAGCCACGGTGTCGTTCACGGCTCCGGACTCCGACGGCGGCAGCCCGATAACAAGTTTCACGGTGACCGTTTCGGACCTCACCAACCCGGCGAACGGCGGGCAGGTGGTCAGTGGATCAAACAGTCCCCTTACGGTCTCTGGTCTCACCGGGGACTCGTACACCTTCACGGTGACGGCCACCAATGCGGTGGGCACCGGACCGGCATCGAGCCCTTCGAACGCGGTGACACCGGTCACTCCCCCCGCAGCGCCGACGATCGGCACCGCGACGCCTGGAGACGAATCAGCCACGGTGTCGTTCACCGCCCCGGTCTCCGACGGCGGCAGCCCGATAACAAGTTTCGCGGTAGACGCCTCGGACCTCACAAACGCGGCACGTGGCGGCCAGATGGCCAGCGGATCGGTCAGTCCCCTCACGGTCTCAGGTCTCACTGATGGCGACTCCTACACTTTCACGGTGGTCGCGATCAACGCGGCGGGTAACGGACCGGCATCAGGCCCCTCCAACGCAGTGACTCCGGTTGCAGCAAGTCCACCCCCCTCGGCCGCGCCGTCGGCCGCGCCGTCGGCCGCGCCCTCGGCCGCGCCGTCGGCCGCGCCGTCGCCCTCACTGACGCCCCAAGACGAACACGGCTACTGGCTGGTCGGCTCCGATGGGGGAATCTTTACGTTCGGTAATGCCCAGTTCTATGGGTCGACGGGTAATATCCATCTGCAGCGGCCAGTGGTAAGCATTACCCCCACCGCAAATGACGGGGGCTATTGGCTCGTGGCAAGCGACGGCGGCATCTTCACCTTCGGTGACGCCGGGTTCTATGGCTCAATACCGGGGTTGGGCATTGCGCCTGCCGGATCAGGATCACCCCACAGCCTCAACGCACCGATCGTGGGCATGGTACCCACTGCCGACGGCGGGGGTTACTTCATGGTGGCTTCAGACGGAGGGGTGTTCACCTTTGGCGACGCCAAGTTTGAAGGGTCGTGTCCATCCATCGGCGGGTGCGCCGGTGGCGCAGCCGTAGCCGTGATGCCTGACGCCACCGGTAATGGCTACTGGGTGGTCACTGCCGGCGGCGATGTGCAGCCCTTTGGTGACGCTCCCTCTCCTGGAGAACCGGCCGTACCGGGAGTTGTTGCGGCCGTGCGGAGTAGCGACGGCGAGGGGTACTACCTCCTCTACTCGAATGGCGTGGTCTACAGCGCTGGAGATGCCGTGAACTACGGCAATGCGACAGGCGTGGTCGGAGGGTACAACCCCGCCACGGCCATCTTCACCACCGCTGATGGCAAGGGGTATTGGATCGTGGCAGCCAACGGATCCGTGATCACCGCGGGTGATGCACCCTACGAGGGCGGCGCCAATAGCCTGCACCTGAACGGCAGCATCATTGCCGGGACGGGTTGGTAGATAAAGGAGCCGAGCGACCGATGCTTCCGGTCCTCAGCGTGGCGTCGCTGACGGACAACTCTGCCGTCACTCCTTCACCAGCTCACCGGCCAGCATTCGCTCACCGATTTGGTGCCGAAACTCGCTCGAGTAGCGGAAGGGCATGACTACCTCCTGGTAGACATGGCCAAATTCTCACAAACGTGGTCCACTTTTTTGGGATCAAGGTCAAACAGAGCGGAAGACGGGATTCGAACCCGAGTACCTTGCTCACCAAGCGATCGGGCGGCGACGAGGATGCCCCCCCATGTTTGGACCCTTCAATGTAAACAAGCGGCTGGTGCCGACCACACTCGCCAACTGGCTGCGGGTGGCGAGGCCGGCACTGTCGTCACGGCGGCAGCGCAGTTGTCCGAGGCCCTTTTAGTGCTGGATGCCGCGCGTTGAGGTCGGACGAATGATTGAGGTCAGGACCCACATTTAGTGCTAATCTGAGCGGACGGTGCTTGCCCCAGAAGGGACGGACATGGCACGCCAGCCGCTGACACTACCGCAGGCTGCTGAAGAGCTCGGCGTGCACTACATGACCGTCTACCGCTATGTCCGAACGGGCCGGTTACCGGCCACACGGACCGGAGGCAGCTGGCAGATCGACCCGGACGACCTCAAGCTCGTGCGGCGTCCCGAAGCTGGTGGTCGGCGCCGACGGCCGACCGGCCCGGAACCGTCTCGGGCGCGGCTGGAGGCCCGTCTCATCGTCGGCGACGAAGGCGGTGCATGGGCCCTCCTCGAGGCGGCGCTGTCCTCGGGGATGACCCCTGAGGACCTACTCCTCGAGCTGATAGGACCGACGCTGGTCGCCGTAGGGAGTCGCTGGGAGCGAGGCGAGCTCTCGGTCGCCGACGAACATAGGGCGAGCGTTGTCGTCACCCGCCTCATCAGTCGACTCGGCGCCCGGTTTGCTCGCAGGGGCGTGAAGCGAGGAACCGTAGTCCTCGCCGCTCCCCCCGGTGAGCTCCACGCCCTGCCCGTCGCCATTACCGCCAATCTGCTGCGCTGGCGAGGCTTCGACGTAATGGAGCTCGGCGCCGACACTCCGGCCGAGGCGCTCGCCGAGGCGGTGGCTGGCCAGCCGGACCTCGTGGCCATAGGCATGGCGTGCACCTCCAGCGGCGCCAACCGCGTTCGTCGAGCCATCACTCTGGTCCGTCGAGTGGCCCCAGGCGTACCGTTCCTTCTGGGCGGGGCCGCCATCGCCAACGAGGATCACGCCCGCCGACTAGGCGCTGACGTTTTCACGGGGAGCCGGGCCGATGCGGTCGTCCGGGCAGTCGAGGCCATCGTCGGCGAGCCAGGCTGACCAACGTCCGCTTTCGGACCTGGTGACCCCGTGCCGTCTGGTCGCAACCCAGGAGGACGGCCGCCGCAGGTCTGATGCCAGTCCGAGTGCGGAAAGTGCTCGGATTCCCCACCATGTCGGATCGAACTCGAGGGGCGCGATCCCCTGCCGGGCACTGCGCGGGAACCGGTGGTGATTGTTGTGCCAACCCTCCCCCAGGACCATGACCGAGATCCACCAGTTGTTGCGGCTGGCATCGGGCGTGTCGAAACGTCGTCTCCCGAACCGATGTGCGAGCGAGTTGACGGCAAACGTGGAGTGGTAGAGGAGCACGGTGGGGATCACGAATCCCCACACCACCAACTGGAGCCCCGAGGTGCTCGATTGCGGGGCGACGTGAGCTAGCGCGACACCGGCGGCGAACATCGCGGCGATGGCTGCAGCTGGTGCCACATGCTCGAAGCGGTCCAAGAGTCGAAGCTCGGGGTAGGTCGCCAGGTCTTTGACCGAGCTCAGATCGGTGTCGGCGTTCTCCCGATCGAAGATCCACAGGACGTGGCTGTACCAGAATCCGCTCACCACCGGCGAGTGCGGGTCGCCCCGTCGGTCCGTGCTGCGGTGGTGGGCACGATGGTGCGCCACCCACCACAGTGGTCCTCGCTGTGCGGCCGCAGCGCCGAGAATCGCGCCAGCGAGCTGCACGGCACGGGGGACCCGGAAGGCCCGATGTGAGAAGCACCGGTGGTAGAAGGCGGTGATCCCGAAGGCACGCGCGGCGTAGGACACGACAGCCACACCCAAAGCCACTGGACTCCACCCGACGACCACGACACCGAGCACCGCGACATGGACGAGGAGGAATGGGATCCCGAGCCGCCACGAACGGCCTCGGCGCGACCCGGACAGGCGCCCTGTCGTCACCGCCAGGGTCATCACCGGGCGCGGGTCCGAAGCTCACCGCGCCAGGCAGGCTTCGCCAACACGAGCTGCACGTCGCTCACATGGCGCTCCAAGAACGACGCCTCGCAGTAGGCGAGGTACAGGGCCCACAGACGCCCGAACTCCGGTTCGACCCCCAGGCGCTCGACCGCGGGCGCGTGCTCCGCGAGGTTCGCCGCCCAGCGTCGCAGTGTTTCGGCGTAGTGCCGGCCGATGTCCTCCAGGTCGATGATCCGCAGATCCGTGGAACGGGTGAGCGACGCGTTGATGGAGCTCACCGAGGGGATACAGCCCCCGGGGAACACCATGCGGCGGACGAAGTCCTGGTGTCGTTTCGCTCGTTCGAAACTGCGATCGTCGATGACGATGGCCTGCAGGACCGCCAGCCCGTGGTCGGCGAGCAAGTCGGCGCATGCCGCCATGAATTCGTCGTGGTGACGCCAATCGACGGCCTCAATCATCTCGACGGAGATCAGCCTGTCGAACCGACCCCGCAGGTCACGCCAGTCGTCGCCCAGCACCGTCACACGATCGGCCAGACCGGCCTCGGCTACCCGCTTGGCCACGAAGGTCCTTTGGGCCTCCGAGATGGTGGTAGTGGTCACCCGGCATCCGTAGCGCTCGGCTGCGTGCAGGGCGAATCCACCCCAACCCGACCCGATCTCGACCACACGGTCGTCGGGCCGCAGGTCAAGCTTGGCGCAGAGCCGCTCGATCTTGGTCTGCTGGGCTTCACCCAGAGTGGCACCGGGGTGCTCGAACACCGCGCAGGAGTAGGTCATGGTCTCGTCGAGCATCAGCTCGAAGAAGTCGTTGGACAGGTCGTAGTGCGCCCGCACGTTGCGGCGGTCGTCGGCTTTACCAGGTGCCCTCAGGCGCGCCGGCACGTCGAGCACCATGCTGGCGGTGTGGCCCAGGCCATCCAACCGGCTGCGCAGAGAACGAGTCCGACGGAACAGGATCTGGACCAAGGTGGTGAGGTCGTCGGCATCCCACCACCCGGCAACATACGACGACCCGAGGCCCACCGAGCCGGAGCGCAGCAACGCTCCGTAGGCTCGCTGGTCGTGAACCGTGACCCTCGCGAGGGGCTCCCCGGCACCCAGTTGGAGTGTCCGCCCGGCCTCGGTGATCTCGATCGAGCCTCCTGGGCCGCGGGCCGCGGTCGCAAGCAGCACGCGCCGGGCGACCGGCCTCAGCCTGGTCGAGGACCGGCGGGGCGCGCTCTGGCCTAACAGTCCGCTGGCGGAAACGGGACGCCCCGGTCCGTTGTTCACCGGCGATGGCTGCGACTGTGACACGTCGATCACTCCTTTGCGCCCGGACGAGGACGCGCCTCGCGGTACGGGGTCGAACGCTTGGCCGGCCGAACCGGGTGGCCGTGGAAGGGCGCCCCGCGTAGGCGCAGGCGCGCCGCCTGAGCGTAGATGCCCGTCGAGACGCGGTGGGTGAGCGCCGGGTAGGTCCAGAGCAGCCGCTGGAGCGCTCGACGATCGAGCGTCCGGCGGCGCAGGGACAAGGTGGCCCCCAGGAGGTGCTCGTCGCCACGCATCACGTCGAAACGGACGACGAGGTGTTCGCCGGGAGCGCTGTACCGAAGCACGTAGTCGACGTCCATCGGCAAGAAGGGCGACACACGCATGGTCTTTGCGAATCGATGGCGCCCCGGTGCGCCCACCACGTAGGAGCACCGCTCGTGCCAGGGGGTGTTCTCGACCTCGGCGACGAGCGTCTCGATGGTGGTGCCGTCACCACCGGTGCAGAAGTACAAGCTGATGGGGTTGAAGAGCCAGCCCCATGTGCGCAGGTTCGTCAACAGCCCGACCCGCCCTATCGGGCGGCGACCGGTGCGCTGCTCGACGAGGTCGCGGACTGCCTCGTCCAACGGCACCGTCGGATCCCCGAGGAAGTCGGCACGCCGGAACCACACCGGCGCGAGCCGGCGGCCGGACCACAGCGGATGCAGCCCGGTCACGGCGTCGATCTCCGCCAGCTGCAGGAGGGGCATGGCGACGCGGTAGGAGAACTCGTGGCTGACCCCCGGCCCGAAACGACGGTGGCGCAGCGTCCCCTCGTAAAGAGCGCTCCGCAACTCGGGCCCGCCTCCAACCGATGTCTCCGGCAGGCCGGACGGGAGCACCGTCACAGCGTGGCCCCCAGCGCACGGCAGGTCTCGACCGCCGCGCGTACCCCGTCCTCGTGGAACCCGTACCCCCAGTAGGCACCGCAGAACCAGGTGCGCCGAACGCCGTTGATCTCTCCCTGGCGCCGCTGAGCTCGGACCGCCAACGAGTCGAGAATGGGGTGGGCATAGTCCATGCGGGCGAGCACCCGCTCGGAGTCGATGGCCTCGTCCTGGTTGAGGGTTACGAGCACCGGCGTGGTCGACGGGATGCCCTGGAGCTGGTTCAGGTGGTAGGTCAGCGTTGCCTGATCCGCATCGGGCCGGAGCCGATGGTAGTTCCAGCTGGCCCAGGCCCGCCGATGGCGCGGCAAGAGCCTGGTGTCGGTGTGAAGGGTGGCCCGGTTGGGTTGGTAGCGGATGGCACCGAGGACGGTTCGCTCCAACCGGTCGGGATCCGACAACAGATTGAGCGCCTGGTCGCTGTGCGTGGCCACCACGGCGTGATCGAACGGCTCGACCCCGCCGGCGCCTACCAGCTCGACGCCCCCCGGCTGCCTGCGGATCTTGTCGATGGGGTTCCCGAGTCGCACCCGGCCCTCCGCCTGCAAGGGGCGAAGGATGGCCTGGACGTAGGTCTGCGAACCGCCGGTGACGGTGCGCCAGGGCGGCTGGTCACGAAGGCGCAAGAGACCGTGGCGCTCGAAGAAGCGGGCAAAGGTGGCTGCCGGGATCCCGGTGAACGTCGTCGGGGCCGCCGACCAGATCGATGATCCGAGCGGGATCAGGTACCAGTCGCGGAAGCCCCTGGACCAGCGGTACGGAGCCATAACCTCCTCGAGGGTCACGCTGTCGGGTGGCGGGTCCTCCAAGAGCCCCCGGGCAAGCCGGTTGAACCGGCCGACGTCGGCGAGCATCCTCCAGAACGCGGGTCGAGCGACGTTGCGCCGTTGGGCGAACACCGTCGTCAGCGAGGTGGCTCGCCATTCGAGCCCGGTGCGCGCGTCCGCGACCCCGAAGCTCATGTCGCTGGGCTGGGTCGCGACGCCAAGCTGGTCAAGGAGCCGGCAGAACAGCGGATAGGTGCGCTCGTTGTAGACGAGGAACCCGGTGTCGACGTCCACGGTGGCGTCGGAGAGCTCCACCCGGTGCGTGTGGGAGTGGCCCCCGGGGCGGATGTCCGCTTCATAGAGGAACACGTCGTGGCGCTGGCGCAGCAGGTGGGCGCACACCAGCCCCGACACCCCGCTCCCGATGATGGCGATCCGCATGTCGCTCCTTTTGCCGCGAGCCGGCGGCCCCAGTCGACGGGTGGTTAATTTAGCACTAAACTGACGCGGTGGCCACCTACCGCATGTCCGTCCCTTCCCCCCTACATCCCGCAGAGGTCTTCGAGTACGTGTCCACGCTGCTCGAGCCGCTGCTGGGTGCGGCTTTCCGGGGCATCGGCGACCGGGCCGCCGCCGGGCTGCGTGCTGCCCTGGCGGCATGAGCGCGTCCCCATCCGTGGCGCGCCGGTCCCTCGCACGGGCGGTCGATGCCGTCGCCGAGGCTACGGTCGCCCCCAGCTTCAGCCGGTTCGGCATCGCGGTGAGGCGCCGGCTCGAGGCGTGGGACGAGCCGCCCCGCATGGACGGCCTGGACGTGGTGGTGACCGGGGCGACGTCGGGAGTCGGGTTGGCGGCCGCCACGGCCCTGAGTGGCCTGGGTGCCACAGTGCACCTCGTTGGTCGCGACGCCGGTCGCGCTGAACGGGCGCGTGCCGCCGTCGATTCGGCCGGTCCTGGCCCGGTTCACGTCCACCTGGTCGACATGGCGGACCCCGATGCCGTGGCCGCGTTCGGATTGCGACTATCCGGGAGCCTCAACCGCCTTGCTGCGCTCATCCACAACGCCGGGGCTCTCACACCTTCCTACCGGGCGACGCCCGGCGGGGTGGAGCTGACCGTCGCGACCCAGGTGCTCGGCCCGTATGTGCTCACCGCGGCGGTGGCGCCGCTCCTGTGGCGCAGTCCGCCCGCCACCATCGTGACGGTCAGCTCAGGAGGGATGTACACGCAGCGCTTCGACCTCGACCGCCTCGAGATGCGCCAGAGCGGCTACGACGGGGTGACGGCGTACGCCCGGGCCAAACGGGCCCAAGTGGTGCTGGCGCAGGCCTGGGCTCGTCGCTTCGCTCGCGTCGGTGTGGCCAGCTTCGCCATGCACCCCGGGTGGGTGGACACGCCGGGGCTCGAGGCCGGCCTCCCCCGGTTCCAGAGACTGGGGCGGCCCGTGCTGCGGAACCCCGCCGAGGGCGCCGACACCGCCGTGTGGCTGGCCTCCGGAGGTCCCGCCGCCGATGCACTCGCCCTCGGGCTACCGGCTCCGATGTCCGGTTTCTTCCATGACCGACGACGTCGAACCGACCGTCGACCTCCCCTTCTACGGCCGACACACCCCGGGGACGATGACGCGTTGCTCGACTGGTGCGAGGCTCGTACCGGCATCCCGACGGCGATCGTCGCGGAGGTGTCGTGATGGTCACTCCGTTCGGCGCAGACCCCTGTCCCGAGCGCGAGCTGGCGGCGGGAGAGATAGCGATCTTCGGTGCCGGCAGGTATGTGGGTCGCGGGGCTCACGATCGGTGACGTCCGCACCGGCCATCCTGTGGTTCCGGCGGGACCTGCGGTTGGACGACCTGCCCGCCCTGCATGCCAGTGCCAGCGCCGATGCCGTCGTCCCATTGTTCGTTATCGACCCAATGGTGCTGCGCGCTGCGGGACCCAACCGCCGGCACTTCCTGGCCGGTGCGCTCCGTGCACTCGATGAGGAGCTGGGCGGAACCCTGGTGCTGCGCCGTGGCGATCCTCGCCAGGTGGTCCCACAGGTGGCTGCGGCGACACGCGCCTCGACGGTAATGGCTACGGCCGATTTCGGCCCCTACGGCGTGCGTCGCGACCGCGCCGTGGCTCAGGCCCTGCACGCCGACGGCCGAACCCTGCTCGCCGTTGACTCGCCGTACGCCGTGGCGCCGGGCACCGTGCGTGCCAAGTCAGGCCAGCCTCTGCGGGTGTTCAGCGCCTTTCGGCGAGCCTGGGCGAACGAGGTGTGGCTCCGCCCGTTACCTGTGCCGTCGGCCCGGTTCGCCGGGGCGCCCGGCGACGCCACCGCAAAGGTCGTCGAGACTGGGGTAACAGATCCGGGCCACTATGGCGTGCCGGCGTGGTGGGACGGCCTCCCGCTCGGACCGGCCGCTCGGCTGCCGGTGGCCGGTCCCGCCGAGGCCAGGGTTCGGCTGGAACGGTTCGCGGCTGGCCCGCTGACGGCGTACGCCGCGGACCGGGACCGTCCGGGGATCGTCGGCACCTCGGGACTTTCGCCTTACCTGCGTTTCGGGTGCATCCATCCCCGCACCGTGCTCGAGCGACTCGGGACGGGAAGCGGTGCAGACCGGATGCGCGACGAGTTGGCGTGGAGAGAGTTCTACGCCGACCTCCTCTGGCACCGGCCGGACTCGGCCCGTCGTCCCTTGCGAGCATTCGGCAACCATCTGCGCTGGGATACCGGGGAGGGGGCGCGGAACCGGTTCCGAGCCTGGGCCACCGGCCGGACCGGCTATCCGTTGGTCGATGCGGGGATGCGCCAGTTACTGGCCGAGGGGTGGATGCATAATCGGGTGCGGATGGTGACGGCGAGCTTCTTGGTGAAGGATCTGCACCTCGACTGGCGTCTCGGAGCACGCTGGTTCATGTGGCACCTGGTCGACGGGGACCTGGCCTCCAACCAGCAAAACTGGCAGTGGGTGGCCGGTGTGGGCACTGACGCCGCCCCGTTCCACCGGGTGTTCAACCCCCGTGTTCAACAGGAGCGCTTCGATGCGGACGGCAGCTACGTTCGCCGCTACCTCGAGGTGCCCCCGATCTCCCTCGAGCACGGCCTCGGAGAGCAGTCGTCATCGTTCGAGGGCCATCCCGAACCGGTCGTCGACCACGCCCATGAGCGGCACGAGGCACTGCGACGGTTCGACGAAGCTCGCCGGCTGGCGGCGGTGGAGCAGAGCCGCACGGAGCGCACCGCGGGACGCCGGTGATGTCCCGCGGTGTGGAGGTGACCGTCTCGACGGTTGTGGAGGAGCCACGCCCGGTGGTGTGGGGCGAGTTGGAGAAGATCGAAGATCACAGCTAGAACAGGTCGCCAAATCGTCGGAAGTCGTGTCGCGGTCCCGCGCAAGAATGAATGTTGCGCCTCTGGCCTCTAGTCCGTGGACGAGCGGTCGTCTGATATTGCCCGCGAGAATCATTAATCGTCCAGACACTCACAAGTCACGAGTGTCACGCTCTTGCTGACTTCGTAGTTGATAGATGGTCAACCCCAGCGAGACCCCAGCGACCGTCAGGGCGAGTCCAGCAATACCGATAGCGAGCCCGGTCATGACCAAAAGCTACCTTCGCTTTGTGCCATCCCATCGCGGCAACCGGGATCGAGCTTCACGTTGTGCCTCCAGTACTGGTTCTCATGGCTTCGCCGCCACCTCCGCTTCACGCAACCTCGCGGATTCCAGGACACCGACAGAGGCCTCTGCGCGGTCTCGGCGCAACCGAGTCAACACAGCGACCCTTCCTGTCAGGATCAGACCAACGGCCTTGGCTTCTTTGACACTCAAACGACCCGAGATGATTCCCAAGATGAGATGTGGCGGCCCAGCAAGTTCAAGATCAGGGCGTTCAACTCTGCCAGGTCGCGTCCGGATTCCGTCTGGCGAAGCCTCGATGACGGCCGGGTAGTCCTCCGGACTGAGCTGTATGGAGACCGGAGGCCCATCTGGGGCGCGGTCTTTTAGAAACATCGAGACCGGACGCTTGAACCAGTGGCTACGAAATTGATCTGTTTCGCCTTTTTCAGACATGAATCGAGCACCCCATATCCCGAGCGCGTCGAGTACCGGCTCGAGGTCTGCTCCCGTATCGGTGAGGTGGTACAGCGTGGCAGCGACGGGTGGAGGAACCGGCTCACGCCAAACGATGCCGGATTCCTCTAAAGAGGCCAAGCGGTCGGCCAGGAGGTTGGTCGCAATTCCGGGTAGCCCACTCATCAGGTCGGTGTAGCGACACGGACCTTGGCTCACGAGCTCTCTGATGATGAGCAGGGTCCAACGATCACCCACAGCGTCGAGCGCCTTGGCCACCGCGCAGTAGTGGTTGTACGACTTCATGCGTTCAGTATGCCAGACCGTGACTTGAGAATCAACAGTAAAGACTTGACTTTCTCAAGTTCCATGGTAGAACGGTTGCGTGTCCAACAAGGCCCCAGTCGGCAGTCCAATACGGGTGGCCGCGTTGGCCCGGCATCTCGATACGGCCACGGTGCTCGCAGTCACCCTCTTGACGAACGCATTCATCCGGCCGCCAGCTCGGACCAGCTCGCACACGATCTCGCTGGAGGAATGTGACCACCATTAGTTACCAGGCAACCCGCCTGATTCTCGAAGAGACCCGCAGGAATATTGCGACACGCCTCGCTGGCTCAACCCAGCTAGTTGGGTTGGACGGCAATATCTCGGTGCATCACGGAGATTAAAGGAGCCCCATGCTGATCACGCCTATCCACATACCGTCGACAAGGAGCCGGCTGGCCATCGTGCTGGCTCTGTGTCTCGCCGCCTTCATCATAAGTGTGGACGTCACTATCGTGAACGTCGCCCTGCCTACTTTGGTCCGGAGCCTGGGCGCCTCGACGACGCAGCTGCAGTGGGTCGTCGACGCGTACAGCCTCGTGTTCGCCGCCCTGGTGCTGGCCGCGGGCAGCCTGAGCGATCGCCAGGGTCGCAAAGGCACACTGCTCGTCGGCCTGATGGTCTTCGCCTCAGGGAGCCTGGCCGGCGCGTTCGTCAGCACTACACCAGAGCTCATCGCCACGCGGGCGGTGATGGGACTCGGAGCTGCGCTCATGTTCCCTTCCACGCTCTCGCTCCTTGTGAACGTCTTCACCGAGCGGGATGAACGCGCCAAGGCCATCGGCCTATGGGGAGCAACCACCGGAGTCGGGATCGCCACCGGCCCCATCGTCGGCGGCTGGCTGCTCGAGCACTACTGGTGGGGAAGCATCTTTACCTTCATGGCCCTCATCGCTGTAGCGGTCGCGGTGCTCGTCGCCGTGGCGGTCCCCACCTCGCGGGACCCGCTGACACCACGTATCGACTGGTCTGGTCTGGCGCTATCAAGCGCCGCCATGGCGACCCTCATCTTGGGGGTCATCGAGGCACCGGATTGGGGCTGGGGCTCGGCGGCGGCCGTGGTGACCATGAGCGGAGGCATCGCACTGTTTTTCCTCTTCGTAGTCCACGAGACTCGAAGTGACCACCCGATGCTCGATGTGGCGCTATTCCGTAACCCACGCTTCACCGCGGCCAGCGGATCAGTGGCCGTCTCCTTCTTCGCCTTGCAGGGATTCATCTTCTTGGTCACCCAGTATTTCCAGTTCATAAGGACCTTCAGCCCCTTGGGCACCGGAGTGCGGCTCTTGCCGGTCGCGGGTTCCGTGGCCGTCGCCTCGGTCGTTGGGACGAAACTGGCGGTGCGCATTGGCAACAAGGTCATCGTCACAGCCGGACTTGTCTCGTTCGCAATCGGCTTGTTGTGGACGGCGACGGTCTCCGCGTCGACCTCGTACTCGATCATCGTTCTTCAGATGCTCTTCCTCGGCACAGGTATGGGCCTTACCAGCGCGCCGGCCACCGAAGCGATCATGGGGGCAATTCCCAAGGCCAAGTCGGGCGTGGGCTCGGCGATGAACGACGCGACGCGGCTCTTCGGCGGCACGCTCGGCGTAGCCATCATCGGCAGCGTCGCGGCATCGCTGTATTCGAACCGGCTTGCAACCACCGTCGCCCCTACTTTGCCCGCCCGGGCCGTCACTGCAGCGAAGGGCTCTGTCGGCGGAGCAATCATCGCCTCGCACGAGCTCTCGAAGCTCGGCCTCAACCAGGCCTCGGATGGGCTCGCCCATGCCGCCACGAATGCGTTTCTCTACAGCCTGAGCGGTGGCTGCCTAGTCGCGGGAGGGGTCGCCCTCGCCGGGGCCGCCATGGCCGCCCTGCTGTTGCCGGCGAGGCCGCAACCGTCCCACCTGCTTTCAGATGGATGGATGCAGGAGCGTGAGATGTCGTTGCCTGCGGCCGAGTCTGCAACCCGGCCTTGAGATCGACGCGCCTCTAGAGAGAGGTGCCGTGAAAGGAGACTTATGAACAAGATCGACACATACGTCAACGAGCACTACGTGTATCACGGAGGGGGATCCCTCTACGTCCTCGACTATGCCGGCGAGGAACCGGCGATCGTCCTGATGCACGGTTTTCCGGACGATCACCGCATCTACGAGAAACTGACACCGCTTCTGTCCCCACGGCGGGTCGTGACCTTCGATTGGCTCGGGTACGGGCGCTCCGATCGAACCGACGAAATTGGCTCGTTCTCAGACGACCACGGTTCCGAACTGAAGGCGGTGCTCGATGGTTTAGGCATCACCCGCGCTGTACTGGTTGGCCATGATGCGTCCGGTCCCGACGCAATCGCGTTCGCCGTCGCGCACCCCGAACGGGTAGCTCACCTGGTCCTACTCAACACCGTCTTTGGGCACCAACCTTCGCTCAAGTTTCCCGAGATGATCCGGCTGCTTGCCGATCCGGCCCTAACCGCGCTCGCCGACGCCATGGTCAACGACGACGCCCAGCGCCTATGGCTGCTGCAGTACACCGCCGCCCAGTGGGACATGGATGCCCTCGACCCGGAGGGCATCGCCGTGCAGTCGATCCTCCCGCAGTTCTTTGGCGACGGAGGCCAGGCAGATGCCATCGCCGCCATCCGCGCCTGGACGGCCGAGCTGTTTGACGCTTTGGACAGGCAGGATGCTCTTAGCGAGAGCGGATCGCTCCGACGCATCGAGGTTCCTGTTTCGATCATCTTCGGCGAGAAGGATCGCTACTTGAGCCCGACCCTTGGAGCCGAGATCGCAGGGCTATTTAGGGACCCGTCGGTTCATGTGGTTCAAGACGCTGGGCACTGGCCACAGCACGACCAGCCTGGAGTCGTCGCCGAACTCCTCCAGCGATGTGAGGTCGCCTAGTCGACAAGAGCGTCCCTTTTCAGAGAAGTCGGACATTTCACCTGGTCCCGCAAGCCGACCCGATCTGCGGAACCACCCTTCCGGGAAAGACGGTGTCTGCGAGCTGATGTGGACCGCCTAGTTGCCGCAGACATCCCAAAGCCGCAGTCGGCCCATGCGCCCAACGGTTCGCTTTACGAGTACGGTCGTTCCCTTGTACAGCACAGTCCAGCACAGTCCGAGGGAGTGATGGTGCCCATTTCACTACTGTCCGAGGCCCTCCGCGGCATCACCGTTCTCGATCTGTCGCGGAACCTGGCCGGTCCGTACTGCACCATGCTGCTTGGTGATTTGGGCGCAGATGTTATCAAGGTTGAGTCTCCCGAGTCCGGCGACGACACACGTAACTGGCGTCCACCTGACTGGAATGGGCACAGTGCAACATTCCTCGCATGCAACCGGAACAAGCGGAGCATCACCATCGACCTCGATACCGAGGCTGGGCAACAACTGGTGCGCCGCCTAGCTGTTCGGGCTGATGTCGTGGTGTCGAGCTTTCGGCCCGGTTCTCTCGCCAAGCGGGGCCTGGACTACGACTCGCTCCATCGCCTCAATGAGGGACTGGTCTACTGCTCCATCACGGCGTACGGGTCGAGAGGCCCCAAGAAGGGCGCTGCGGGTTACGATCCTGTTCTCCAGGCGGAGACCGGGCTCATGTCCATGACAGGCTATCCCGATGGGCCCCCGGCACGGTTGGGGATTGGCGTGATCGACTTGGGTACGGCCATGTGGGCTGCCGTCGGGATCCAAGCCGCACTTCGGAATCGCTCCGAGAACGGCGTGGGGGCTCTCGTGGAGGTCAGCCTCTACGAGACGTCAGCCTGGTGGCTGTCCTACCACGTGGAGGGGTATCTCGCCACTGGCGAGGTTCCCCAGCGGCAGGGAAATGGAACTCCGTTCGTCGCCCCCTACGAGGTGTTCGCGACGGCCGAAGGAGATCTAATGGTCACGGCCGGAAACGATCATCTGTTCGTCTCGTTGTGCCGAGTGCTTGGGCTGCCAGGACTGCCGGAGGATCCGCATTACGCGCACAATGCGGACCGGGTCGCCAACCGCATCGCGCTCCACAGTGTCTTAGAGCAGCGCTTCAAGGAGAAGACGGCGGCGGAGTGGGAGGATCTACTCGGCGCCGAATCGGTTCCCTGCAGCCGCGTCCGCTCGGTGGCAGACCTCGTCCATGACCCACAGCTCGACGCGCTGGAGATGCTGGTGGACATGCCCCACCCGGACATCCCAGACCTGCGGGTTGTCGACATCCCACTCACCCTTGATGGAGAACGAGCGACCCACCGACGGCCGCCGCCACGCCTAGGAGAACAGACCGCAGCGATATTGAAGGAACTGGGGATCACATCCGAAGAAATTGACGTTCTCGTTCGTGAGCGGGTGGTTACGTGTTAGCCGCAGACAAGGTTCAGAGGACGAGCGTGTCCAAGCTGCCGCGGCCGCTGGGCCGCTCGGACCCCACGGGGTCTCAGTCGATGTGGTGGACGTGTCCGTTGACGAGAGCCTGGCGCTTGGCACTGCCCTCTACCGGCCCGATGCGGTCGGCTCTTTTCCTACCGTATTAATCCGTACTCCCTACGGGAAGGAGTTCTGGCGCAACGACGGAATCTTCTGGGCCTCGCACGGCTACCGCCTGGTGCTCCAGGACTGCAGGGGAACCTCGTCGTACTTCGATGAGGCAGACGATGGAGAGGCCGCCGTCAAGTGGATTCAAGGTCAGGACCGGTTCGACGGCCGCTTAGGTCTGCAGGGCATGGGATGACTACTGCCGATTGCGACGGTCCGGCGTCCCCCACCGGCTCGTCATGGGACCGTGGATGCACGGAGGAGGATGGGCCGAGGGCAACGTGGAAGCCCTGCGCTGGTTCGACACCCATGTCCAAAATCGAGACGACGCCGACAGACCCACCGTCTCCTTCTATGTCACCGGGAGCGACGAGTGGAAGGAGGTGGCAGGGTGGGCAAACTCAGACAGTAGGTCCGAGCGTTGGTACTTGGCCGCACCTGACGGCCTCGCTTCGACACCCAGTGACCGGTCCCTTCCGTCGAGGTATACATACGATCCGACGGATCCGACTCCTTCGGTGGGATTGACGAGCTTCGACCCCGAACGAGATCTGCCGTGCGACAACAGAGCACTCGAGGAGCGGTCCGACGTGGTGTGCTTCACCAGTGACTTCCTCGAGGAACCACTGACCCTCTTCGGACCCGTGTCGGCCACGCTGTGGGTGAAATCTTCGGCTGAAAGTGCCGACTTCTTCGTGCGACTGACCGACGTCCACCCGCACGGCGCGTCGCTCAATGTGATCGATGCCCTGCGACGGGTCGAGCACGATGCGCTCCTTCACACGGGTGAAGAGCCGCTCAAATTGGAGATGGACCTGGGTCCGGTGCGCCCACAGGTTCGGTAAGGGCCATCGGATACGTGTCCAAATATCAAGCGGTGCCTTTCCTTTCTACGTGAGAAACCTCGGAACGGGCGAGGACGCGGCCAGAGCAACGCTGATCACATCGGCAGAGCAGACGCTCTATCACGACAGTCGGTACCCTGCCTGTGTCAGAGCCTTCGTTGCCACAGCCTATGGCGACTAGAGGCCGAGCCGGCGGCGAGGGGAGCGGAATGGCTGGAGTCGTGTTGGTACATGGCGCTTGGCACGGTTCCTGGTGCTGGACGCCGGTAGTCGAGGAGTTGCAACGGCGCGGCATCACTGTCAACGCCATTGACCTGCCGCTCACCGCCTTCGGTGATGACGTGCGGGAGACAAGGGAGGCAGTCGAGTCCATGGGCCGGATACGGTCCTCGTCGGCCACTCCTACGGTGGCATGGTGATCTCGGAGGCGGCCAGCGATGTTCATTCGGTCCGCCGTTTGGTCTATGTGACGGCCTTCTTGACTGAAGCTGGCGAGGACTCCACTGCGATCCTCTCGGACTACGGGAGTCCTATCACTTCAGCGGTAGTCTTCACCGACACTGGCGTAACGGTGGATCCGAATGCTGCGCGTGAACTGTTCTACGGCGACAGTGATGACGAAACAGTCGCGGAGTCGATTGCCCGTCTTCGGCCGATGCCGCGCGAACTCGCCGTGCAGAAGCTGAAGCCAGGCTGGAAGTCGATTCCGTCGACACACGTGGTGTGCACGAACGACAGAGTGCTGCCCCTCGAGGCGCAGCGCTGGATGGCGTCGCGCGCCGACGAAGTCGTCCAAGTCGCTTCTGACCACTCGCCATTCATCAATCACTCAACCGCGATCGCCGATGTACTCGTCACGCTTTTTCCTTGATCAGGCTGGATCAGATGACGTAGTCAGCCTTGGCCTCAGACCTCGCCAATGTCGCGGCCGATTGTGCCGTCCTCTTGGCAGACTGATCCGACTGGCCATCACGTGCTTCGTTTGTTGGACGCAATGCAGTGGACCGAGCACGTCGCGGATGCCAGCCGCCCCTCCATTGACTTTGCTCTAGATGTGATTCTCGTGAGTGGCGGACTCAATAACTGGATCTGAGGCTGGTCCATTCCCAAAGCTGCTCGGTCGATCGTCGCTACGAGGGTGGGTTCCCGTCCACTCAGGTGTGCCGCTTCATGTCCCTCCTCTCGGTGTCCCTTCCCAAGGTGCTCGGTCGGCCTCCCTCGAGGTCGGCTTCCCTCGAGTCCGGCTTTCCTTCCGGGCCGCCGCTCGCTCTCGGGCGTGGGGCCCGTCGCTCGCTCGCTCTGGGCCCTTTGTCCGGGTTCCCGCCGCTTCGGGCCCTCCCGCCTTCTTTTGTGTGCGATTTCCTGGAGCGGAAGACGGGATTCGAACCCGCGACCCTCACCTTGGCAAGGTGTCGGATTTGGTCCTTCAGGTGTGGGTCAGTCCGATGACATGCGGTGACGTCCACCCAGTTTCCACCCGTCTACCTAATCCGTCGCTGTAGTAGAGCGGTCTACTAATCACAGCGCTGACTCTTGAAGGATCTATCCGCACCCTCTCGTCGTGTTCCGGGTCGCCCAACCAGACCTCGCCTGGTCGGATCGGGCGATCATCGCCACCTTGGCCAAGTTGATCCGCCGCGAGCAGCTGGGGAGCGTTCCTCGCAACTCCCGAGACCATCCTTCACTGGCGTCGCGCCCGTGCTTTCGAACGTGGTCTCGCTTCCCTCACTGTTGGCCAAGTGTCGGTCTGGGTAGACGCAGAGTCGACCGACCGGCGGTCGCTGCCGCGTGGCGCTCGAGCAGGGGAAGGGTGCGCCAGGGGACGACCTCGGAAAGGACCATCATGCTGGTCGAACGGACGATAGAAGGGGCCTTGTTCAGGTCCACCAGGGTTTTTTGCATTGCGGCGTGGGACCTGGCGGCAACCCGGCAGAGCACGTCGCCGTTGCCAGTGATCGCGTACGCTTCGAGCACTGCCGGCTGTTCCTTTAGAACCGACTCGACGTCCTCGATGGCGCCCTGGGCGATCTCGAGGATGACGAATGCGTGCACTTCGAATCCGGCGGCAGAGACATCGAGTTCGGGGCCGTGGCCGCTGATTATGCCGATGTCCTCCAGACGCTGAAGCCTCGCTGTAACGGTATTGCGTGCGACGCCCGTGACGCGGGCCAATTCGAGCATCCCGATGCGCGGATGCTGGTGAAGCGCATCGATGAGCGCCACGTCGAGGGCATCGAGAGAGTTATTCGCGACCAACGCCGGATCCTTCCATTGAGGTCAAATGAACTATACAGTATGTATAGCTGACGACGAAATGATCGGGCCAGATTGACTATCTGGGTCAGATGCTGAGGGATCGCTTGCGCAGTAGCTGACCCTGTGGTTCGATTCATCGCTGCACGGTGGAGGAGGGGTGGGGGCTCATGCGAGTTGCGGACCTTGGAGGGCGGGTTGGCTCAGCCTGGCTCCCACCGCCTCATGCAACTGGTCCGGTTGGGTCACTCGGTCCCGGTGCCCCAACGGCAAGCATCTCTGATCCACCCGCGTATTCGACGCTTTTAGCTCAGGAGTTGCGATGACCGACCGTGCACTAATCATCTCGGCAGATTGCCATATCGATTTCCCGATCGCCCGGACGAAGGAGTTCCTGGAAAGCAAGTACCACGAGGACTTCGATGGCTGGTTCGGGATGTTCGCCGCAGCGGGTGAGCTTATGGCCAGCTTCGAAAATTCGTTTACCGATGCGGCGGGCAGGAAGGCATTCCACAGCCCTGCTGACGTCGAAGTACGGCTGAAGGGCCTCGACGCGAACGGTGTGGCCGCCGAGGTTCTCATCCCCAACTTTCCGATCTTCCCCTTCTATCCCATACCCGGCACTCGGAGTCTTCCCGGATTCGATCCCGCGAAATTCGCCGCAGGATGTAGGGCGTACAACCGATGGCTCGCAGAGTTCTTCGATCACGACCGCCAAGCGGCGCTCGCTCTGATTACATACGAGGATGTCGACGCGGCGGTCGCCGAGATCCGCCGGGCGGCCCAGGCCGGCATGCGGGGTGTGCTGCTGGACGGGCAGTACCGCGGCCTGCCGCCACTGTTCGATGACTATTACGAGCCGATCTGGTCGGCGCTCGAAGAGGAACAGTTGGCGGCGACCTTCCACGGAGGCATCGGATACGATCCGGAGTTCATAGCGTTCGGAGGCTCGCCGGTCGCGACCCAGATGATGCTGATGGAGGTCAACTGGTTCAGTCATCGCCCGCTGTGGTTCCTCATTTACGGGGGGGTCCTCGAGCGCCACCCGAACCTCCGCTTGGTGTTCACCGAGCAGAATTCCGATTGGATCCCTGGAACCCTCGATCACATGCACGACGGGTGGGTCCGAACCGCTGGCGCGGAGCGCCACGACATCAATGTGCTCACGAACCAGCACGAGGTCGTCCTCCGCTCGCCCCGCGAGTACTGGGCCCGTCAGTGCTATGTCGGCGCGTCGCTGATGTCCCGGGCGGAGCTCGAAATGCGCGAGTCCATTGGTGTCGCCAACATGATGTACGGCACCGACTTCGCGCATCCAGAGGGCACCTGGAACAAGACCATCGACCACCTCCAGGCCCTCTTTGGTGTCGGGAACGTCTCGGAAGAGGACACTCGTCGAATTCTCGGCCAGAACGCAGCTGAGGTCTATCGCTTTGACGTGGAGAAGCTTGCTCCGGTCGTGGACGCCTGCGGGTTCACCATCGAGCAGATCCTCACACCTCCGACCGGCGAGGCCGATCCCGAGGTGGCGGAGACCGTCGGCCGGGTCTTCAAAGGCTGGTGACCGTGACGACTGACTGCGAGATCGCGACCACACTAGTTTCCAGCCCACCCAGGGACCTTAGGTTCGCCGCGCCGGCAGGACCCGATCCACTGGCGATCCCACCAACTGGTCGGTCGTTAGAGGCGGAGCGAGTCCGAGGAGGAATCGATGTTCAATAGCACCTCGCCTGACGACTGGATTGTCTCGGTTGATGACCACGTGATCGAGCCGCCCAACACGTGGGTCGATCGCCTGCCGGCTAAATACCGCGAACTCGGGCCGCGCTGGGTCAGCGACGACCGAGGTGAAGCGTGGGTTGTCGAGGATCGCATTCGACAGCCCATCGGCGGTGCGGCTACGGCGGGAGCCGTGTGGCCGCCCGAGAACCGTCCGAGCCCTTTCGCACCAATGCGCTGGAGCGACATTCCCGAAGCCTGCTACGACCCGAAGGCCCGAGCTGCGGCCATGGACGCCGACAAGGTGGAGGCCGCCGTGATTTTCGCCAACCTACCCGGGTTCGCCGGCAGCATGTTCTATGGCGTGCGTGACAAAGTCCTGGCTCTGCTGTGCATCCAGGCGTACAACGACTGGCTCATCGACGAGTTCGCCGCCGCGATACCGGGCCGGATCATCCCTTTGGCCCTCATACCGATGTGGGACGGCCACTTGGCCGCCAAGGAAGCCGAGCGCGCTATCGATAAGGGGGCACATGCGGTGTCGATCGCCATGTCGCCCCACGATTTCGGCTTCCCGCCGATCCACGACGAAGCCTGGGATCCCCTCTACTCAGTCGTCAGCGAGGCCAACGTTCCGCTGTGCGCCCACGCCGGGACCAGCAAAGGAGGTGACACGATGGCCCACGAGGTCGATTTCACCAAGATCGACCAGATCATGAAGGCGGCCGGCGATCCGACCAGACTGAAGGAGCTCACCGCCGACCCTGACATCGCCAAGCTCCTCGACAACATGGGTGCGGTTTCCGAAAAAATCCGACAGTTCCTGGGTGACGACACGAAGAAGCGCTCCCCACGCCCGGCCAGCATGGTCACCGCGGCGCTGTCGGGCCAGACAACCCTCGTCGAGTGGCTCAACAGCGGCAACTTCGAGCGGTTCCCAAACCTGAAGCTGGCGTTTTCGGAGGGCAACATCGGATGGATGCCTCCGGTTCTCCAAGCCGCCGACGCAATGCATGAGATGAGTCGCGACCGTATAACCAATCCGTTTGACCCGGAGAACAATGTGCTCCTCACCGAGGAAGCTCGCAACCTGGCGAAGGAATCGATTGAAGCCCGTGCCGCAACCGCAAACGAAGTGCGGTTTCCAAGCGCGATATTCCGGGACCATGTGTACGGCTGCTTCATGCACGACCCGGTCGGCATGAGGCATCTCGATCTCATGGGCGAGGACAACATCATGATCGAAACGGATTTCCCACACCAGGGCACCTACTGGCCGTACACCTTCGACAAGGCGAAGGAATGGTTCGCCGACGTGTCCGAAGAACAACGACGCAAGGTACTGCGGGGCAACGCCGAGCGATTGTTCAACTTTCACCCGGTCAAGCCATCCGTGCCCACGGCTGACCAGCGCGAATGACCCATGCCGGGCTGATCGGGCTTGGGGTGGCGAGATGCGGCCGTTCCGGCCATACCAAGAGTGCACCGGGTAGGCGCCAGCCGGTGACGAGGAGGCAGAAATGAACGATGGTGTGACCAGTTCCGATGTGATCGTGGACGCGGACAGCCACATCACGGAGCCCGCCGACATCTGGACCGCTCGGATACCGGCGAAATATCACGAACAGGTCCCTCAAGTCTCGAAGCACCCCGACACGGGTGTGCATCACTGGCGGATCGGATCTCGGTGGTTGGCGCCGGTCGGGTTCGGCTCTGTGGCGGGGTGGAAGGAGTTCCCACCGTCTGGTCCCAAGGAGTACGAGGACTGCGACCCTGCCAGCTTCGATTCGCGGGACCGGTTGAAGCGGATGGATGAGTTCGGAGTGGCCGTCCAGATCCTCTATCCGAACCTCGTGGGCTCCGGCGCGGGCGAGTTCATGAAGCTCGAGCTCGAACTTTCTGAGCTCTGCGTACGCGCCTACAACGACTTCGCACTGGGCTGGGCGTCCGCCGATCCTGAACGGCTGGTCCCCATGGCCATGCTGCCGTTCTGGGATCTCGACGCGTCGATACGAGAGCTGCAGCGCTGTGTCGATCTGGGGTTCCGGGGCGTCCTGTTCTCGAATCGGTTGGAACAGATCGGCTTACCCCGCTACGTGGATCCGTATTGGGATCCACTCTATGCCCTCGCCCAGGAGTGCGACGTGCCGGTGAACTTCCATGTCGGGTTCTACGCCAAGGAGTCCAGCCAGGGGGTCGAAGCCAAGTCGCTGGCGCTCATGGAGGCACATCCCGGAGCGGCGCGGGTCGGTGCGGTCGAAGGACTCGGACGAGCGTTGATGGATCAGGCCACGTTGATCGGATCGATGCTGCTCAGCGGCCTATGTGAGCGTTTTCCCCGGCTGAAACTCGTCTCGGTCGAGGCCGGATTCGGGCATCTGCCCTTTTACCTGGAGGCGCTCGATTGGCAGTGGCGGTCCTACGGGAACACCACTCTCCCCCTGCTGCCTAGCGAGTACTTCGCCCGGCAGTGCTACTCGACGTTCTGGTTCGACCGCACCGCACTGCGGCTGCTCGACGCCTACCCCGACAACTTCATGTTCTCGACCGACTACCCGCATCCGACGAGTCTTTCCCCAGGTCCTTGCGGTGGCACCTCGCTGATGCCATCGGAATGGGTTGAGGAGGCGTTCGTCGGCATCCCCCCTGCGGTCAGGGCCAAAGCCGTCTGCGGTAACGCCGAGCAACTCTACAAACTCAAGATTGACGGCAAGCGCTGAAATCCCTCTCGCCGCTCGCGTGGTTCCGGCTCCGCACACGCCCGAGAAATAAGCCAGGAGGCCTAAGTGATCAAGAACACGGTCAGGACCATCGCGGCCGCGGCGGTGGTCGCGCTGCTGGCAACAGCGTTTGGTTCGTCCAACTCCGGCGCTAGCGAGGGCAGCGGAAAGACCATTACCATCGGAGTCCTCGAGGACTACACCGGCCCGGGTGCCTCGGGCACCAAGGCCTACCTCAACGGGGTCGAGGCCGGCATCGTGCTGGCTAAGCACGAGGGCTACACCATCAAGTACGTATTGGGAGACACCCAGACGTCGCCGGGCGGGGCACTGTCGATCGCGCAGCGGCTCGTGGCCGAGGATCACGTGAACGTGGTCCTCGCCGAGTCGGCCGTCGCGTTCGCCGCCGCGCCATACCTGATGTCCCAGCACATACCGGTGATCGGGGCCCCCATTGACTCCAGCGAATGGGGGACCGACACCAACATGTTCTCGGTCGAGGGGGCGCTCCACATCACCGCGGTCACCTCCACCTTCGGGCAGCTGCTCAAGCTGCTGGGCGCCACCACCGTCGCCACGCTCGGCTACGGCATCTCTCCGGCGTCGGCCGACTCCGCCATCGGCGTCGCCAAGTCGGCGGCGGCAGCCGGTCTCAAAACGGGCTACGTCAACTCCAACTTCCCCTTCGGCAGCACAAACGTCGGGCCTGTCGCCCTGGAGCTGAAGGCGGCACACGTGGATTCGATCTACCCCGCGGTCGAGACGAACACCGCCTTGGCCCTCATCACTGCCCTGCGCCAGATGGACGTCAACCTCAAGGCCGCGATACTGCCGGACGGCTACGGCGCCGACATCCTCCAAGCTGGCCCTGGTGCGGTCCAGCAGGCCCAGGATGCCTACTTTCTTCTTGGCTTCGAACCGGTCGAGATGGGGACTCCCGCGACCAAGCAGTTCCAGGCGGATCTGGCCGCGGCCGGTACGACCGGCGTGCCCACCGACGCCGAGTACTTCGGGTACACCTCCGTAGGCCTCCTGCTGCAAGCTCTCAAGTCCGCCGGATCGAAACCCACCTCGGCTTCGATCTTGAGCGCCCTACAGGGCATCCATAGCTGGGGCGCTCTGGGACTGTGGGGGGGGCGCACCATCAACATCAACGACCGCACCCAAGTGCTCACCTCTATCCGCTGCACATGGATGGTCAAGCTCGTCGGTAAGGGCTTCAAGTTGGTCAAGGGCGCTGAACCTCTGTGCGGCGATGTCCTGCCGGGCGTGACCGCCGGGTCGTAACGGTGAAACAGTCGGCGGCCACGCCCGCAACGCAATCCGTATTCTGAGTCTCTACGATTTGCTACCTGCTCTGTGTCGGATCTGTGATCAGGTGAAGCGTTCGGGGAGGCACCCGCGTGGTCAGCAAAAGGGAGGTCGTAGTGCGGGTAACCCCGCGTATATTGAGGAGCAGATTGATCACCTCCCCCAGATGATCGTTGTCATGCGCGACAACATGGCACAGTAGATCGGCCGGTCCTGTCGTCATCCATGCCCCTACCACTTCGGGGATCGCAATAAGAGCTTCGTCAACTATCGAGCCGCGGCCCTGCGCGATTTCGACGCTTACAAAGGCAGACACCGTATAGCCCAGCCGACGCAGGTCGAGCTCCGGTCCGAATCCGGTGATGATCCCAAGGGCGACCATTCGATTCACCCGGGCTTGCGCCGTGTTTCGGGCCACGCCGGCAGCACGGGCGAGGGCGAGCATCCCGACGCGTGGCGCATCCGTGAGGGCGACCAAAAGACGCCGATCGATCGCATCAAGGGCCTCAGAATGACTCATATGATCATTCTATCGCCGTTAGGATAGTCATATTGCCCATCATTCAGCTGCCCTGTTGACCGATCTGTGGCAGGTGAGTAAGCCGGAGGGATGACTTCCACGTCCGACCTGAGATCAACCTCTACCGTGGCCGATCAGGTACTCGACTGGGATCACATTGAGTGGTGGGTGGGAAACGCACGGGCCGTCACGGCATGGTTGTGCTCAGGCTTTGGATTTCATGTCTCCGCCTACGCCGGGCCAGAGACCGGACTCCGCGACCAAGTCTCCTACTTGTTGGAGCAGGGGAATATCCGGTTTCTGATCACGGCCGGGCTGGCAGCTGACTCTGCCGTCGTCCGCTACGTTCTCGAGCACGGGGACGGGGTGCGTCGCCTGGCGTGGCGGGTCAAGGACCCCGAATCGGTGGTCGCGATCGCCGAGGGACGCGGAGCTGCCGTCTTCGCCGAGCCGTCGACCGTCGAATGTGAGGGTGGGTCGGTAACTACAGCGACGATCACCGCGTATGGAAATATCCAACTCGTCTTCGTGGATCGCTCAATGCACAATGGTTCATGGGCCCCGTACTTTTCACACGAGAGGCTTCCACCAGCACCCCCTGGGGCCACACCCGGCCTGAACTCGATTGACCACGTGGTTGTCAACGTCGAGGAGGGGCGTCTCGACGAATGGGTTGCCTGGTATGAGGAGGTTCTGGGCTTTAGCCAGATGCTTCATTTCGATGCGGATCAGATCTCGACGCAGTTTTCAGCGCTTCGTTCCACGGTAGTACGCAATTGTTCCGGAATCGTGATGCCAATCAATGAACCGGCACCAGGGCCCAAGAAGAGCCAGATCGCCGAGTTTCTCGACTCCTACGGTGGACCTGGAGTGCAGCACATCGCAATGAGAACTCGGGATGCGATTGCCTCCGTAAATGCGCTGTCGCAGCGAGGCGTCCGGTTCTTACACCTTCCTTACACCTACTACGAGGTTGCCCGCGAGCGCTGCAGCGAGTTCGATCTGCCGTGGAGACAACTTGAGGAACTCGGAATAGAGGTCGACAAGGATTCCGGCGGGTACCTATTGCAGATCTTCTCAGAGATGATTACCGATCGCCCTACGCTCTTTATGGAAGTTATTCAGAGAGAGGGTGCCACCGGGTTTGGCGAGGGTAACTTCAAGGCGCTCTTTGAGGCGATCGAGCGCGATCAAGCTCGCCGAGGCAACCTCTGAGGTGCACCCCGTAAAACAACGAGCCGCCGTAGAGGCCCTGCCGTCATACCGACCCGGTCGATCGGCGCAGCAGGCGATGGATGACCACGGACTTGCGAGCGTTGTAATAGCTGGCATCGAACGAACTGCCCTGGGACCCTGTCTTGACTACCTTCGCCAGCTGATTCCTTCAATGGTCCCGTGTGCGTGGGAGCTATTGGACGGCCTCCATGATTGATTGGGTGGGGGGTTACGGCTCGAGGAACCTGCCTTATGGAGTCGACGACGCTGGGCACGTTGTCGTCGCATACCATCAGAACGTCATCGATTTGTCTCGGCTCACGCAGTTAGATGTCGGGCCCGAATGTTGGACCTCGGGCTCGCTCAATGCATTCATGGAACTGGGGCCCGACGCCTGGAGGAGGACTCGGATGCAGATCCAGAAGTTCCTCGCTGACTTGCCGGGCAGCGCTCTGCGGCCGATGAACGAGGTGCAACTGGTGCTGCCCTGGAAGGTCGCCGACTACGTCGACTTCTACGCGTGCGAGGAACACGCCGCTTCGATGGGCCGTCTGCTCCGCCCTGATGCAGATCCCCTGCCGCCGGCCTGGAAGTACCTGCCGATCGGTTATCACGGGCGATCGGGGACCGTCCTAGTGAGCGGTGACCCGATAGGTCGACCGTCTGGAATTCGTGCGACCGGCTCCGGCCCCGCCTATGGGCCCTCCGAGAGGCTCGACGTCGAAGTGGAATTGGGATTCGTGGTGGGCGTGGGCAACCGGCGTGGATGTCCAATTTCGACAGCAGAGGCGAATCATCATGTCTTCGGTGCCGTACTCGTCAATGACTGGAGCGCCAGAGACATACAGTCCTTCGAATATCAGCCCCTCGGCCCGTTTTTGGGAAAGTCGTTTGCAACCTCTGTCTCCCCCTGGGTCGTGCCTCTTGGCGCGCTGAGCGACTATTGGGTTCAAGGACCCTGCCAACAACCCGAACCCGAGCCTCACTTGCGAGAAAAGGAACCTCGGGCACTAGACCTGCATCTCCAGCTACGCCTTAACGACTCGCTGGTCAGCGAGATGAACGCACGTGGCCTGTACTGGTCGATGGCCCAACAGTTGGCCCACCTCACGTCGAATGGTGCGTCTGTTCGCACCGGGGACCTTTTCGCCTCCGGCACCATCTCAGGCTCGCGGCCGCAGAGCGCAGGCAGTCTCATGGAGCTAACTTCGGCCGGCAGAAATCCCATAACCCTCGATTCCGGGGACGGCAGGACGTGGCTACAGGACGGAGACGGTGTGGAGATTCGAGGCTGGTGTGGAGATCGAACGGGAAATGAGTGGATCTCGTTCGGAACCGTCCTTGGAATGATCGATGGAGTGAGGGGTCGATAGGCGGTGCCCTACTACGTCAGTGTCGGATCGGTGCCCCGCAAACGCCACACGTTGTGTCGTCACGTCGATGGACGCCCCCTAAACGAGGAACTCATTGGCCAGGAGGGATTCTCCAGCGACTCATCGCTCTTGTACCACCTAAATTCGCCCAGTGCGATCCATCGGGTCGAGCCGGTAGAGATTGCCCGCTCACCAATGCATTCGAATCAACCTCTCTTGCCCTGGCATCTGCGTGCTTCGGAAATCCCGCCAGGTGGTGATCTCGTCACCGGACGGCACACGCTTCTATGCTGTGAGACGGTCACGATCTGCTACGCATCGGCAGATGCCAATAGCGAGCTCTATCGCAATGCGATCGGAGACGAACTTCTCTTCATCCAGACCGGAAAGGCAACTCTCGAGTCCGCCTTTGGTCGCCTAGTGGCCTCCGCTGGTGACTACGTCGTCGTTCCCGGTTCAACCACCCATCGCTGGATAATCGAGCCCCAAGCGGCGCCGGTGCAAGCCCTCGTTCTAGAAGCCAGAGGTCACATAGGCCTTCCAGAGCGCTATCTGACCAAGACCGGTCAACTGCGTGAAGGTGCTCCATTCTGCGAGCGTGACATCCGTCCTCCAGGCGACCTGATTCTCCTTGAGGGTGAGGATGTTCCCGTGATCGTGCGTACGCGCAATGGTTGGTCTGAACATCACCATTCACATCATCCGTTTGATGTGGTTGGATGGGATGGTTGTCTCTATCCTTTCGCTCTCTCAATCGCCGATTTTGAACCCATCGTTGGCCGGATCCACCAACCACCTCCCGTGCACCAGACCTTTGTGGGTCAAGGTTTCGTTGTGTGCAGCTTCGTACCGCGTCCGTTTGATTTCGATCCCTCGGCTGTCAAAGTTCCATACCACCATGCGAACGTAGATTCCGACGAGATCCTCTTCTACGTCAGTGGCGACTTCATGAGTCGAAGGGGTGCTGGTATCGGTGCCGGTTCTCTTACCGTGCACCCAGCCGGATTCGTGCACGGTCCGCATCCGGGTAGCCGTGAAAGCTCAGATTTCGAAGATCGCACGGAAGAGACCGCAGTCATGATTGATTGCTTTTCGTCACTGGCGATCAGCGAAGTAGCCAAATCGGTAAGCGACCCGCTCTATTTCAAGAGCTGGTCACAGGAATGACGGCCACCGATCAGCACCACCGAGACTCGGCGATAGCTGCACACGATCTTCGTCGAGTACGAAGATCGTGTGGGTGCTTCTACCCCGTTACTAGTTGCACTCCGAATCCATGGTCTTGTGTCCACCCCGCTCCAGCGATCGTTGACCCTGAGTCTGCACGATGCTATACACTCGCTCAACGGCTCGCGACGCATGCCGATGGTCGTAGTTGACTTTCGAGGGAGGGCCTATCCGTGAGTCAAGAGAGCGTGGCCGATTTCTTCAGCGATGCCTCCCTTGTGGAGGACCCGTATCCCTATTACGAGTACGCTCGTCAGCAGGGTCCGGTATGGCGGGAGCCGTATCACGGTACCTATGTCGTGACCGGCTACGACGAAATGCAAGCTATCTATCGCGACCCTGACACCTTTTCGTCGTGCAACGCGGGCGGCGGTCCCTTCCCCGGCTTGCCCGAGCAACCGGTCGGCGACGACGCAAGTGAACTCATAGAGAAGTACCGCGGCGTCTTCCCCAGCAGCGAATCCCTGATCACCTTCGACCAACCGCGGCACGCTGATCACCGCGGTCTGATGATGCGGCTCCTGACGCCCAAACGCCTCAAGGAGAACGAAGACTTCATGTGGCGCTTGGCCGACCAGCTGATCGACGGCTTTGCCGCCAACGGCAGATGTGACTTCATGTCCGAATATGCCCAACCGTTCGCTCTGTTGGTCGTCGCCGACCTTCTTGGAGTCCCCGAGTCCGACCATTCCGAGCTACGACGACGAATAGTGGCCAAGGGCCCGGCGGGCACGATCGGCAAGCCGGTAGAAGGTAACTTCTTGGACTACCTCGAGGAGTTCTTCACCGTCTATATCGAGGACCGCCGGCGCGAACCAAATGACGACGTGCTTGGAAAGATGGCGAGGACCGCCTTCGCCGACGGGTCGAGACCTGAGGTCATAGAGGTCGCTCGAGTGGCCACGATTCTCTTTTCAGGGGGACAGGGGACGGCGGCTCGGTTCTTGGGCAACATGATGAAGCTCATCGCCGAGAACAGTGCACTGCAAGGATTGCTGCCGCGCGGAACCTGATCGCATCCCAGACTTCATCGAAGAGACCCTCCGACTGTTCAGCCCGGTCAAGACGAACTACCGCGTGGCTCGACACTCCACCACACTCGGAGGCATGAGGATCCCAGCCGGCAGCAGCCTCGTACTTCTTCCTGGGGCTGCAGATCGTGACGAACGCCGGTTCGCATGCTCGGCGGAGTTCGACATGGACCGACCAAACGTACGCGAGCACGTCGCCTTCGGGCGCGGCCCTCACTCGTGTCCCGGAGCACCGCTCGTGAGAGCCGACGGCCGGATCACCCTCGAACGGGTGCTCGATCGGCTCGCCGGCATCGAGATATCAGACGCCGAACACGGGCCCCCCGAAACCCGTCGCTACCAATACACCCCCAGCTATATCCTTAGGGGAGTCGAAGCGCTGCATGTCGAATTCGAACCGACGCGATGATCGGACCGGGAGCTCTTCCGTGAACGGCACCATGCTGTCGCGGCAGACCGCAACCGCGTGGCCAGCAGATCCGGAAAACTGAAGATGGTGTCACATCGAAACCTTTGCCTAACTCCGGGTGACCCTGGGCGGCACGACTCCCGGCCAGAGTCCGAAGAGCCAACATGCCTCTGACCTGCTCCGATGGAGCGGAAGACGGGATTCGAACCCGCGACCCTCACCTTGGCAAGGTGATGCGCTACCGCTGCGCCACTTCCGCGTGGAACACAAAGACTAGCGTGCCCCCGACCTCGTGACCCACTGCGGCCCCACGGGTCCTACCTGCGGTTTTTCGAAGATGGGCTCGACGCTGGCTACCCGCCCGGCGGCACCAGCGCCGAATCCCTCAAGGCGGTCTCCAGCCCGTCGGCGAGCTCCTCATCAGCGAATGCAAAACCACTCTTGAGGAGCCGCTCCGGTACCGCCCGTTGGGATGCCAGCAGGAACTCCGAGGTCATCTCCGCACCGACCACCAGACGGAGGACCATTTCGGGAACGGCGAGAACGGCCGGCCGGTGCAGCGCATGGCCGAGGGCGCGGGTGAAGATGGCGTTCGAGACAGGCCGCGGCGCGGTCACGTTGAACGGACCGGTCAGGTCGTCGTCGCGCAGCAGGTGCGACACGGCACCGGCGACGTCGCGCCGCGTGATCCAGCTGAGCTGTTGGGAGCCCCGGCCAAGTCGCGCCCCGGCTCCGAGCCGGAACACGGGGAGTTGCTTCTTGAGGGCACCGCCGCCGCCGCTCAACACGACACCCGTCCGGACGACGACCAGTCGGATCCCGGCTTCGGAGACAGCCGATGCGGCGGCCTCCCACCTCCCGCAGACGTCGGCGAGAAAGCCCGATCCGGGCCCGGACGTCTCGGTCAACAGTTCGTCCCCTCTCGAGCCGTAGTACCCGACGGCCGACGCGCTCACCAACACGGACGGTGGATTCGACATCCGGGAGAGCGCCTCGGCCAGCGTCGACGTTCCCTCGACGCGGCTCGAGAGGATCGTCTCCTTATAGCGGGCGGACCAGAGATGATCCCCAACCCCGGCCCCGGCCAGATGCACCACGGCATCGACGCCGCGCAGCTTGTCGATCTCGAGGGTTCCCTCCCCTGGGTTCCACAGAACGTCGCCGGTGTCAGGTTCGCCGCGCACGACGCGGACAACCTCGTGCCCCTCGGACCGAAGGTGCGGCACCAGTGCCGACCCGATCAGGCCCTTCGATCCCGTGATCGCAACCTTCATGGAGACACCGGCTCGACGTTACCCCGCCGCGCCCCGTGCTTCGAGCGCGCAGCCGGCGAGCTCTCCCAGTGCGTCATCGACCGCGGAGCAAAGGGCCTCCAGCTCGGGAAGGAGCTTGCGACAGGCGAGCAGCCCGAAATGGAGCTGGTCGAGATACGAAAGAACGGTGACGTTCAGTCCCACGCCCTCGGCGATCGGGCCCACCGGGTACATGGCGACGACGCGGCTCCCCGCACAGAAGAGGGGGAAGTCCGGGCCCTTCAGTCCCGACACCGTCACGTTGAAAGGGGGGCGCACCCGGTCGAACAGCTTGGTCCCGGCAACGGCCCGCGCCAGCCGCGAGACCAGGCCGGGGGCCGCGATCTGCGCCAGGTCCCCGAGCAGCCGTCCCCGGTGAAGCTGTTCCTGTTCCTTGGCCACCCGCGTCGCTGCGGCGATGGTACGGAGCCGCTGCACAGGATCGTCCACATCGGTGGCCAGCGAGACCAGCATTCCGGAGATCTGGTTGCCCAGCGCGTGGCCGTCGCCGACGCCCCGCGTGGAGACCGGCACCATTGCCACCAGCGAGCGTGCCAACTCCTCCCCGCGCTCTCCGATCACGCGCCGCAACCCGCCGGCCACGCCGGCGAGGATCACGTCGTTCACCGTGCACCCGAAGGCGCGACGGACGAGCTTGGCGTCGTTGAGGGAGACCGATAGAGACGAGAACCGCTTGCGGTTGGAGACGGTCCCGTTCAGTGAGGTCTGCGGCGCGGAGAAGAAAGCCGGTGGTGGCGACTGAGCACGGATCAGCAACTCGCGGTTGTGCATGCCCAGATCAGCCAGGGCCTCGACGCCCGCGTTGATGGCGCTCACCACCCGAGCCGGATGATGCGAAATGGCCGACGCCGCGTACCCCAGCAGCCGCACGCCGCTCGGCATCGGTTCGGGATCCCATGTCCCATCGGGCAGGGCCACTACCCGCTCCCGTGGGTTGAGATCGAGGAAGGCCGCCAACGTCGAGGCACCACTGACTCCGTCGAGGATCGCATGGTGGACCTTGGCGATCAGCGCCGTGCGACCGCCGGCCAGGCCTTCGACGACGTACATCTCCCACAGCGGTCGGTCGGGATCGAGCGGGCGGCCCATGGCGCCAGCCACGAAGGCGTCGAGCTCCTCCCTGTCGCCCGGTGTCGGCAAGCTGGCGCGGGAGAGGTGGTCATCCAACTCGAAGTCCGGGTCGTCGACCCACACCGGGTGATGCAACCCGAGAGGCACCCGCAGCGCCCGCTGTCGAAACTGGGGGACCACCTGCAGCCGCTGGGCGATGACGCGCCGGATCTGGGCGTATCGGGTGGAGGGCGAGAAGAGGGATCGAGTGCCCTCGGGGGCGTCGAGGACCATGACCACTCCGACGTGCAGCGGGGTGGTCGGGGTTTCGAGCGACAGGAACGCGGCATCCAAGCCCTCCAGCGGTTCCATCACCACTCCCCCGCTCTCTTTACCACCACATCCTCTCTACCACCACGTCCTCCCTGCAACCACGTCCTCCACTTCAGGTCCCCGTATGGCCGAAGCCGCCGCTTCCGCGGGTCGCCTCACCCAGGCCATCGAGCGCCACAAGGTCGAACTCCGCCTCCTCGACCCGAACGATGACCAACTGGGCGATCCGGTCCCCCCGGCTCACGGCATAGTCCTCCAAGGGGTCGTGATTGACCAGGATGACCTGGAGCTCTCCCCGGTAGCCGGCATCGATCAGCCCCGGCGCGTTGAGACAGGTGACGCCGTGACGGAGCGCCAGACCGCTCCGTGGCAGCACCAATCCGGCGAACCCCACCGGAATGGCCACGGCGACACCAGTCGGGATCAGCGCCCGACCCCCGCGGGCCGCCAAGAGGGCGTCCTGGCGTGCCACCAGGTCGGCGCCGGCATCGCCGAGGCGGGCGTAGGCGGGGACGGCCAGCGCCGCATCGAGCTGATGCAGGGGCACGCGCAGCATCGCCGGACACTACAAGAAGATCACCACCGCCGGGGCAGGACCGGTAGCATGCCCGCCCATGCTGGCCTGGATCGATTTGGAGATGACCGGACTCGATCCTTCCCGCCACGTCATCGTGGAGATCGCCACCCTGATCACCGACGACGACCTCGAGATCATGGCCGAGGGCCCCGATCTCGTCGTGCACGCCAGCCCCGAGCAGTTGTCCCAGATGGACGAGTTCGTCACCACGATGCACACCCGATCGGGTCTCCTCCCGGCGATCACCGCATCGGCCCTGACCCTGGAGCAGGCCGGAGCGCAGACACTCGAATTCCTCAAGGCCCACATCCCCGAGCCTCGCACGGTCCCCCTGGCCGGCAACTCGATCGGGACCGACCGGCGATTCCTGGCGACGCAACTTCCAGAGATTGAGGACTACCTGCACTACCGGTCGGTCGACGTCTCGACGGTCAAGGAGCTGTGTCGGCGCTGGCACCCCGAGGTCTACCGGACCGCGCCGGAGAAGAAGGGGGGGCACCGCGCCCTGCAGGACATCCGCGAGAGCGTGGCCGAGCTCGCCTTCTACCGCACCGCCATCTTCACCCCGACCCCGGCCCCGACGCCCACCCCGACCCCGGCTCGGGAGGAGGGCGAGTGAGCGACGCGCCCACATTGACCATCGGCGAGGCGGACGCCCAACTGACGGCGCCGGGCCAGATGTTCGAAATGCAGGAGCGCGTCATCCGCGGCATCGCCACCCGGACATGGAAGAACGCACCGGCGTCGTTGCGGGCCGTCCTCGAGCTCTCCCTGGCCCATGGCGATGCCACCTTCCTGGTCTACGAGGACGAGCGGACGACCTTTGCCGAGCACTACCGGATCGCCTGTACGTTGGCCGAGAGGTTGCGGGACCGGTTCGCCGTCGCCAAGGGCGACCGGGTGGCCATCGTCATGCGTAATCTGCCCGAATGGGTCATGGCCTTCTGGGCCGCCACGCTGACCGGCGCCATCGTCGTCCCCCTCAATGCCTGGTGGACGGGCGAGGAGCTCTCCTACGGGCTGGAGGACTCGGGCTCCAAGGTGGCCTTCGTCGATTCCCAAAGGGCCGAGCAGCTCCGCCCCTTCCGGCGCGACCTTCCCCACCTGACCGCCCTCATCGTGACCGACGAGCACCGTGTGACCGACGTGACCCACGAGCGTGTGACCCACGAGCGTGCGACCCACGAGCACCGCTCTGCCGGCGAGTCCCTAGCCGTCACCGAGCGTGCACCGTCGGGCGGGGTGGCGCCGGCCTCCGAATGGCCTTTTGCCCAGGTGCTCGGGGTGGTCGACGCCCACGCCTCGCCGCCCGACGTCTCCCTCGAGCCGGAGGACGACGCCACCATCTTCTACACCTCGGGGACCACGGGGCGACCCAAGGGGGCCGTCGGCACCCATCGCAACATCTGCACCAACCTGATGAGCCTCTTCTTCATCAACACCAGGGGTGAGCGCCGGTTCGGACGATCGATGACCAATCCGACGCCCAAGGTGCAGTCGTCCGTCCTGCTCTCGGTGCCGCTCTTCCACGCCACCGGATGTCACAACATGATGCTGGGCAACCTCGCGGCCGGGGGGAAGATGGTGATGATGCATCACTTCGAACCCGAGCGGGCCCTCGAGCTGATCGAGCGGGAGCACGTCACGACGTTCGGCGGTGTGCCCTCCATGGTCATGCAGGTGATGGACTCGCCCCGCTTCTCCGCCTACGACACCTCGTCCGTCCGCACCGTGTCCTACGGGGGTGCCCCCGCTCCTCCGGACCTGCTCCGGCGGATCCGGGAGGCGTGGCCGGTCGGGCTCCCGTCCACCGGCTACGGCCTGACCGAGACCTCGTCACTCATCTCCATGAACTCGGGCAGCGACTACATCGCCAAACCGAGCAGCGTGGGGACACCCGTCCCGGTGTGCGACGTGGCCGTCGTCCCCGAGGGGTTCGACGGCGAGGAGCCCGGCGAGACCATCCCCCGAGGTCCTGACGTGCGGGGCGAGCTGTGGATCAAGGGACCACAGGTGGTCCGCGGCTACTGGGAACGCCCCGAGGAGACGTCGCTCGTGTTCACGCGGGGTTGGCTCCACACCGGCGACATCGCCCAGCTCGATTCGGACAACTTCATCTACATCGTCGACCGGGCCAAGGACATGATCATCCGCGGCGGGGAGAACGTCTACTCGGTGCAGGTGGAGGCCGCCCTGTTCGAGCACCCGGCCGTGGCCGACTGTGCCGTGATCGGCGTGCCCGAGGAGACCCTGGGCGAGGAGGTCGGCGCGGTCGTCGTCCTTCGTCCCGGCTTCAAGGTGACGGCGGAGGAGCTCTCCGCGCACGTGCGCCAGCGCCTGGCCGGCTTCATGGCGCCCACCCGTATCTGGTTCAAGGATCAGCCTCTCCCCCGCAATCCGTCGGGGAAGGTGCTCAAGCGCCAGCTGCGAGGCGAGCTCGTCGGGTCGCCCAAAGTACCGAACTGACGTCACCACCGGCACGAAGGAGGAGCGGCGTGGACAGCGAGGAGTTCGAGGAGATCAAGTCACTGGTCAGGGGGTTCATCCGCACTACGGTGCTCCCGGCCGAGATCGACATCGAGGAGAAGGACGAGATCCCGCCGGAAATCCGCGAGGCGGCCAAGAACATGGGCCTCTTCGGCTTCGCCCTGCCCCAGGCCTACGGTGGCTTGGGGCTGTCGATGGAGGAGGAGAGCCGGATCGTCATCGAGCTCGGGTACACCACTCCGGCCCTGCGATCGATGTTCGGCACCAACAACGGCATTGCGGGACATGTGCTGATGGAAGGGGGCACCGAGGCCCAGAAGGAGGAGTGGCTGCCGCGGATCGCCTCGGGTGAGGCCGTGGCGTCCTTCGCCCTCACCGAGGCCGAGGCCGGCTCGGACCCCTCGGGAATGACGACCCGCGGGACCCCCGACGGCGAGGGATGGATCCTGAACGGCGCCAAGCGCTACATCACCAACGCGCCGCTGGCCGACGTATTCATGGTCTTCGCCCGCACCGATCCGGCCGCCAAGGCCACCAGGGGGATCTCGACGTTTCTGGTCCCGCGGGGAACGGCCGGCCTGTCGGTGGGACCGCGCGACCACAAGATGGGCCAGTTCGGCGCCTGGACCGCCGATGTCAACCTCGACGACGTCCGGGTGCCCGCCGGGGCCCTGGTGGGCGGGGCGGCGGGAACGAATACGGGCTGGGCCACGGCCATGCGCTGCCTGGCCCACGGGAGGATCCACATCGCCGCCCTCTGCGTCGGCATGGCCGAACGACTGGTCGATGAGTCGGTCGACTACGCCCGCAACCGCACGCAGTCGGGACGACCCATCGCCAGCTTCCAGCTCATTCAGGGCCTGATCGCCGACTCGGTCACCGAGCTCCATGCCGGTCGCAGCCTCGTCCTCGAGTCGGCCCGGGCCTTCGACGACGGCTCGGACCGCAAGGTCGGGCCGTCGACGGCCAAGTACTTCTGCAGCGAGATGGTGGGCCGGGTCGCCGATCGCGCCGTCCAGATACATGGGGCGCGGGCTACATGCGTGGTGTGGCCGTCGAGCGCTTCTACCGCGACGCCCGGCTGTTCCGCATTTACGAAGGGACGAGCCAGATCCAACAGGTGATCATCGCGCGCCACGTGATCGGTGCCGCGGCTGACGGCTGAGGCTTCAGTCGACCGCTTCGAAGACGGCGCTGAGTCCCTGACCGCCGCCGATGCACATCGTCTCGAGACCCAGCGACGCGCCACGTCGGTCCATCTCCCGGAGCAGGGTGGCCAGGATCCGTCCGCCGGTGGCACCCACCGGATGGCCGAGCGAGATACCCGACCCGTGCACGTTGAGCCGGTCGAAATCGGCGTCGTCGAAGCCCCACTCGCGCGTGCACGCCAGCACCTGGGAGGCGAAGGCCTCGTTGAGCTCGATCACGGCGATGTCCGCCAAGGACAGTCCGGCCAACTGCAGCGCCTTGGCCGTGGCCGGAACCGGGCCGATCCCCATACGCGACGGCTCCACTCCGGCCACGGCCCACGACCGTAGCCGGGCCAAGGGGCGTAGGCCGAGTTCGGCCGCCTTGTCGGGGTGCGTGACGAGGCAGAGGGACGCACCGTCGTTCTGGCCGCTCGAATTGCCCGCGGTCACCGTGGCCTCGGGATCCTGTCGGACCATCACCGCCCGGAGGGCGCCGAGCGACTCGAGCGTGGTGTCCGGGCGTGGGTGCTCATCGGTGTCCACCACCGCATCCCCCTGGCGGCCGTGGACGGTGACCGGGACGATCTCGTCGTCGAAGGTGCCTTTTTGCTGGGCGGCGACGGCCCGCCGGTGCGAACGCAGGGCGAACTCGTCCTGCTCGGCACGGGAGATCTGATACTCGCGACGCAGGTTCTCCGCCGTTTCGATCATGCCGCCGGGAACAGGGTGGTGGACGCCCCCGGCGGTCACCCGGCCCCGAGCGAGCCGGTCGAACATCGTCACGTGCTCGGCGCGGGCGCCCCACCGCATGGCCGTCGTGTAGTACTCGGCCTGGCTCATGGACTCCACGCCTCCGGCGAGCACGATCTCGCTGGCCCCGGTCTGGACCTGCATGGCGGCGTTGATGACGCTCTGCAGCCCCGACCCGCAGCGCCGGTCGAGCTGGTAGCCGGTCACCGAGACGGGCAGTCCGGCGTCCAGGGCGGCCACCCGGCCGATCCCGGGCGCCTCTCCATTGGGGTAGCACTGGCCGAGGAGCACATCGTCGATCTGCTCGGGGGCCACACCGGTGCGCGCCAACACCTCGGTGACGACGGCCGCCGCCAGCTCGGTGGCGGCCACGTCCCGGAACACCCCGCCGTAGCGTCCGACGGGCGTGCGCACCGGCTCGCAGATGACGGCGTCCCTCACGACGTTCTCCTTATCCCGCTCACATATACCGCCCCCCGGTGACCTCCAGAACCGTCCCGGTCATGTACCCCGAGAGATCCGAGGCCAAGAACAAGGCGGCGTTGGCCACATCGGTGACATCGCCGGCGCGGGCCATCGGGATCTCCGCCAGTTTCTGTTCCCAGACGTCGGCCCGCATGGCCTCGGTCATCGCCGTCCGTATGAGACCGGGCTGAATAGCGTTGACCCGCACGCCGAGGTGCGCCAGCTCCTTGGCCGAGGCCTTGGTCAGGCCGACCAGGCCCGCCTTGGCCGTGCTGTAGTTCGTCTGGCCGATGTTGCCCACCTTCCCCGAGATCGACGACATGTTGATGATGGACCCGCTCTTCTGCTCCCGCATGACGGCGGCCGCCGCCCGGGTCCCGAGCCAGGCACCTTGGAGGTGCACGTCAATGACCGTGCGGAACTCTTCGAGGGTCATGCGCCGCAGGGTGGCGTCGCGCGTCACGCCCGCATTGTTGACCATGATGTCGAGTGCGCCGAACTCCGTCACGCAGCGGGCCACCACCGCCTCGACGTCGGCCTCCGATGTGACGTCGCAGCGCACCGCCACCACGCTCGATCCCCCGGCAGCCAGCTCGTCGGCCGTCGTTCGGGCGGCGGGCTCGTTCACGTCGGCGATCACCACGGCAGCTCCCTCACGGCCGAACGTCTCGGCCATTGCTCGGCCGATTCCTTGCGCACCTCCCGTCACGACCGCGGCTTTGCCGTCCAACAAACCCATGTGCAGCACCCCTGTGATCGGTCCCGGCTCCGGCAGTGGGCCAGGCCGATAGGTCACTGCTCAGACCGCGGCGTCATCCCGCAGCTTCGCAATTTCATCCGAAGAGTAGCCCAGCTCGGCCAGGATGGCATCCGTATGCTCGCCCAACGCGGGGATGGGATCGAGCCGCGGCGGCCAGTCTTCGGACTCCGCGGCGACCACCAAGGTGGGTAGCGAGCCGACGGGCGAGTCGACATCGTGCCAGCGACGGCGGGCCTGGAGCTGAGGGTGGTCCAGGACGTCCTTCACCGTGTTGTAGCGCGCGTTGCCGATCCCGGCGGCGTCGGCGGCCGCCTGGATAGTGGCGAGCGGGTGCCGGCGCGTCCACTCGCCGATCACCTCGTCCAGGACGGCCCTCTCTTCGCAGCGGGCCATGTTGGTGGCGAATCTGGGATCGGCGGCCAGGTCGGGCCGATCGAGCATGGAGGTGGCCAGCCGTTGCCACTCGCGATCGTTGGTCGTCCCGAGCACGACCGTCTGCCCGTCGCTCGTCGGGTACGCACCATAGGGGGCAACCATGGGAGTGCTCATGCCATTGGGTTGGCGCTCCTCTCCGGTGTGCCGGGTGAACTGCAGGGCGAAGCCCATGAACTCGGCCACGACATCGAACATGCTGATCTGTATCGCCGCACCTTGCCCGGTCCGCTCGCGTGCGTAGAGGGCGGCCAGTATTCCTGACAACGAGTAGAGGCCTGAGCCGATGTCGACGACCGGCGGCCCCGCCTTGGCCGGAGAGCCCGGAAGCCCGGTGATGGAGCACACGCCGCCCTCGGCCTGAATGAGGAGGTCGTAGGCCCGTTTCTCGTCGTAGGGACCACCCGTGCCGTAGCCGGAGATGTCCACGGCGATCGCTCTCGGGAATCGGGCGACGATGTCCGAGGCGCCGATTCCCATGCGGTGCGCTGCTCCCGGTGCCAGGTTCTGCATCACGACGTCGGCCCGGGCCAGGAGCCGTTCGAGCACCTGCTGCGCGTCAGGATGCTTCGCGTCGAGGGTCAGAGACTCCTTGTTCCGGTTGAGCCACACGAAATGGGAGGCCATGCCGCGCACGGCGTCGTCGTAGTGCCGGGTGAAGTCACCCCCGGCGCGCTGCTCTACCTTGATGACTCGTGCACCGAGATCGCCCAGGTGCCGACTACAGAACGGCGCCGCCACGGCCTGCTCGAATGACACCACCGTGACTCCGCTGAGCGGGAGCGTCACGTTCCACCTCTCCGTCCTCGGGCGTTGCCGTCCTGAGGGGGCTGCCGGCCCCCGCCCGCTCAGCGGTTGGGCTGCGGGGTCACCCGGAGGTACGGCTTCACGGCCTTCCAGCCCTTGGGGAACCGGTCCTTCGCCTCGTCGTCGCTCACCGCGGGGACGATGATCACGTCCTCGCCGTCCGTCCAGTTGACCGGCGTGGCCACCTTGTAGTCGGCCGTCAGCTGCAGCGAGTCGAGCACCCGGAGGATCTCCTCGACGTTGCGACCGGTCGACGCCGGGTAGGTCAGGGTGAGCTTGACCTTCTTGTCCGGCCCGATGATGAAGACGGAGCGCACAGTGAGGGTGTCACTGGCGTTGGGGTGGATCATGTCGTAGAGGTCGGCAACCTGCCTGTCCTCGTCACCGATCAGGGGGAAGGCCAGGGCCGAGCCCTGGGTCTCCTCGATATCGCCCGCCCAGCCCTTGTGCGATTGGACGGAGTCGACGGAGATGCCGATCAGCTTGGTGTTGCGCTTGTCGAACTCCGGCTTGGCCTTGGAAAAGGCTCCCAGCTCGGTGGTGCACACCGGGGTGAAGTCCTTGGGGTGCGAGAAGAGAATCCCCCAGCTGTCGCCCAGCCATTCGTGGAAATTGATGGTGCCATCGGTGGTGTCGGCCGTGAAGTCGGGAGCGGTGTCCCCCAGTCGAACTGCCATGTGAGCCTCCTGTAGATGTGGCGCGGGGTTGTAGAGGCACGACCTTACCGGCTCGCCCGGCAATTGTCGACCCCGTAGGTCACCTTTAGGTTCGCCTGGCCACGACCGTGCGACAATGGCCCGGTAATGGACCCTCCGGTGCGGCACCCCGACCCCCTGCGCCCGACGACAGTGGCCGCCTTCGACTTCGACGGAACGCTGACCAGCGGTGGGAGCATGCTCCCCTTCCTTATCGACCTGCGGGGCATCTGGCCCGTGTTGCGCGCCACGAGCAGGCTGTGGCCCAGATTCCTGCTGGCGGCGCTGACCGGCGGGCCGGCGGCGGACGACGTCAAGGAGCGACTCCTGACCCGCCTCGTCGGTGGGCTGCCGGTCGAGGTGGTGGACGACCGGGCGGCCACCTTCGCCCGACGGCACCTGGCCCGCCATCTCCGCCAGGATGCGCGGCTCCGACTGGAGTGGCACCGGCGCCAGGGGCACTACGTGGTCATCGTCTCCGCCTCTCCGGAGTGCTACGTGCGCCCCGCCGGTGCGCTGCTGGGGTTCGACGGCGTCGTTGCCACCCGGCTGGCGGTGAGCGGAGGGATCCTCACCGGCGGCTACGAGGGCGTGAACTGCCGGGGGACGGAGAAGTACGCCCGGCTGCTCAGCCACCTGCGCACCCATGGCCTTCTCGCCGGCGGCGGCGACCAGGTGGAGCTGTGGGCCTACGGCAACAGCCGGGGCGACCTGCGACTCCTCAACGCCGCGGACCACGGCGTCGACGCCAGCCTGTTGGGTCCCTTGGGGCGGCTGCGGAAGTTTCCCCGCTTGGCCGACGTGAACCGGGAGGCGGGCACGTCTCAGCCCGGACTGGCGGCGCTGCCGACGATCCGGCCGGAGTAACCCGCCACGACGGAGGCCATGTCGCCGACGTACGGCGCGTCACCATAGGAGAACGCCTGCCCCGAGCCGTCGACCTCGACGTAGCCCCGGCGATCGGTGCTCGGTGCCATGGCCGTCACCGCGCTGTTGGCCGACGAGATCACCGGGGACCCCCCGGTGGGCCCGACCGCCGGCGCGTCACCGAAGTCCTGGACCGTACCGTTCGCATCGAGCAGCCAGTAGCCATTCCCGTCGACGGAGGACGCCATGCCGACCACCGGGGACGCCGGAGGCGACCCGCCGAGAGAGCCGGCGAACCGGGCGTCGCCGAAGGTGAAGATCCCGCCGTCGGAGGCCACCAGCCAGTAGCCGCCCCCATCGGGCGTGGCCGCCATCCCCACGATCGGCTTGTTGAGCACGAGGCTGCCGGTGCTGCCGAAGAACCGGGCGTCGCCGTAGGTGAAGACCCCTCCGTCGGAGGCCACCAGCCAGTAGCCGCCCCCATCGGGCGTGGCCGCCATCCCCACGATCGGCTTGTTGAGCGCGATGTTCCCGGCGCTGCCGTAGAACCGGGCGTCGCCGTAGGTGAAGATGCCGCCGTCGGAGGCCACCAGCCAGTAGCCGCCCCCATCGGGCGTGGCCGCCATCCCCACGATCGGCTTGTTGAGCACGATGTTCCCGGCGCTGCCGTAGAACTGTGCACCCCCGAAGCTGAAGACGCCGCCGTTGGAGGCGGCCATCCAGTAGCCCGGCCCACCGCCGCCGGGCTGACCAGCCGGAGCGAACCAGTCCGAGTTCAGGTCCATGGCCGCGGTGAACTGCGATCCGGTGACCGACACAGAACCGGCGGTCCCGGCCACGGTCATCTCGTTCACCCGACCGCCTTCGTCCCCGTCGCCGTTGCGCGACGTCACGTCCAACGAGGTGAAGGAGCCGATGGACGGGTAGGCCGCGTCGATCGAGGAGCCCGAGAGCGTCACCGTCCAGTCGTGGTTCGGGTTGCACACCGACGCGCTCGATGCAGACGGCGTCGCCGGCGTCGACGACGGCGGGGAACTGGGCACCGGCCGAGTAGCCGCCCGAAGAGGCGGAGTACTCGGTGGTGGCCACCGTCGAGGTGCCGTTGACCACCATGACCTGACCGGCCGTGTCCTGGGCGGCCAGGAGGGAGGTGGGCGTCTCGTTGGCCATCCCGGGGTAGGACTGGCACGTCTGGTCACAGGTGTCGGCGTACCCGCCGTAGCCCAGCGGGTCCGCCTCCACGTACGAACGGGCGGCCACGGTCTGGGCCTCCGACTGCTGGAACCCCCAGTCCTGGCCCTGGGGCCCGGGCCCACCGAGGTCGGCCCAGCTCGACGGGGACTCCGACGGCGCCACGTCGGCCACGTACTGCTCCAGCGGGAGGGTGTTCACCGTCCGGGCCTGCCCGGCGGAGTTGGCCAGGGCGGTGAGCGAACCGTGCAGCTCAATGCTGGGCCCGGACTGGCAGAGCTCGACCGGTCCCCCGTTGACCGCCGCGGCGCTCGGTTTGCCGACCCCCGTGGCGATCTGCTGCCACCCGCCCTGCCCGGCACAGCCGCCGCTGGTGTAGACGTCGTAGGTCGTCAAGCCCGGTTCGAGCCGGAAGAGGACGGCGGTGGCCGAGCCGGTCACCCCGGCGACGCTGAGAGGTCCCGATGCGGCGGTGGCGATCAGGTCGCTGCCGTTGTTCTCCGTCATGGCCACGATCACATCCCCACCGTGGATGGACGGCGGTGCGGGCGCCGTGCCCAACGTCTCCAGCGCGGTACCGCCGTAGTAGTGGCTGAGGATCTGGCCGTAGGTGAAGTTGCCGGCGCCGCCGTCGTCGCCGAGCGCGTAGCCCAACGAACCCCACTGTCCCATGCCGATGCCGTGCCCGTACCCGTGGCCCACGACGACCACGCTGGTGCCCGTGGACGCCGCCGCGGGTCCCGACGTCAGCGAGAGGGCGAGCGGCACTCCCCCGGCCAGGACGACGATCAGTGCGCTAAGGACGGCGACGCGCCCCCCATGACCCGTCACGCGACGACGGCCCGGCACGCCCCGGGAACCCCTGGTGCGCTCGGTGTCCCCGGTACGCTCTCGGCACTCCGCCCGTGCCCGCCGCCCACGCATCACCCGATTCACAAGGAAAAACGCTACCGGCGGCACGGTGCCGGACGGGTGCCGAACGGGTGCCGAACGGGTGCCACCGGTACACTGCACGCCCGTGCGCGTCGACCAGGTCATTCCCTCGCTGGCCAGCCGTGACGCCATCGGTGTGCACACCATCAACCTGCGCGACGGACTGCGCGCGGTCGGTATCGACTCGGACATCTTCTACGGGAGCTTCACGCCCGACGTGCGAGACGAGGGACGGGCCGTCACCGAGCTCGGTCGTGCCGGGCGTGATCGATGGTTGCTCTACCAGTCCTCCATCGGCAGCCCGGTCTACGACATCTTCGCGGCGCGCACCGAGCCCAAGCTGGTGAACTATCACAACATCACACCCGCACACCTGTTGCGCGACTGGGAGCCCGACGTGGCCTACGAGGTCGCACTCGGCCGCACGCAGCTGGCGCGACTGGCGCCCCAGAGCCGGTTTGCCGTGGCCGACTCGGCGTTCAACGAGTCGGAGCTACGGGCCCTGGGCTACGAGGACACGGCCGTGGTCCCCCTCCTGATCGACATGCATCGCAAGGGCGAGGCCCCCGATCCGGCCCTGGCGGAGCGCCTGGCCCGGCAAAAGGTGGCGGCCGGGGGAGCCGACCTGCTCTTCGTGGGCAAGATCTCCCCGCACAAGGCGCCGCACGACCTGGTCAAGATGTTGGCCGTGCTGCGCCGGCTCTACGACCCCTCGGCGCGCCTGCACCTGGTGGGATCGCCGCTGGGGGAGACCTACGAGCCCGCACTGCGCGCCTTCATCTCCGAGCTCGGTCTCGACGACGCCGTCAACCTGGCGGGATCGGTCAGCGAGGCGGAGCTCGAGGCCTACCTGCAGGCGGCGGACGTGTTCGTCTGCGCCTCCGAGCACGAGGGCTTCTGCGTGCCGTTGGCCGAAGCCATGGGTCACGGGATCCCGATCGTGGCCTACGGGGTGGCCGCGGTCCCCGAGACGGTGGGGGGCGCGGGACTGGTGCTGCCCGACAAGTCACCTGCCTCGTTCGCCGCCGCGGTGGGGCGGATCCTGTCCGACGAGGCGCTGCGCCGACATCTCGCCTCCGCCGGTCGCGCCCGGGCCGACGGGTTCAGCCTGTCCGACTCACAACGCCACTTCGTGTCCCTGCTCCAAGAGGCCATCGGCTCCCCCGGCCCACAGCGCTAGCCGCCCCTGCGCTCGCCGCCCCCTGCGCCCGCCACCCCCCTGCGCTCGCCGCCGGGGCTCGCCCCGACTCTGGACGAGGGCCCTTCTCAGCGCAGCGCGCACACCAGGTCGACCAGCCGATCGCCGGCCCCCTCGAGGTCGAGCGCGGCCAGCTGCTTGCGACCGGCGGCCGCCAGCTCCCGGCAGCGGGCGGGGTCCTCCAGCAGGTCGGCGATGGTGGACGCCAAGCCGTAGGGATCGACGGCATCGACCAGAACCCCGGCCCCACCAAGAACCTCGGGGAGGGCACCCTGGGCATAGGCCACCACGGGGAGGCCGACGGCCATGGCCTCCGTGACGGGGACGCAGAACCCCTCGTGCTGCGAGGTCACCACCAGCACATCGGCCTGCGCGTAGGCGGCCGCCACCGTGGCATCGCTGGCATGGCCGGCAAAGGTGACGGCGTCGTCCAGACCCATCTCGGCCACGTAACGACGCAGGGCGTCGTCGTACGATGCGATGGCCGGCTTGCCGACGATCAGCAGGGTCGCCTCGGGATCCCGGTGGGCCCGGGTCACCATCAGGGCGATGACCGTCTCGTGAAGGGCCTTGTTCGGTGCCACCCGCCCCACACTGAGCCAGCGCGCGCCTCGCCCTGCACCTTCTCGTTCGACCCGTTCCGCTGCGCCGAGGATGTCGTAACCGAGGGCGGCCGAGGGCGGCACCACCACGCGGTTGGCGAACCCGGCGGCAACGAGATGCTCGCTGTTGTACGCCGAGTCGGCGATGGCCAGGGCCGTGCGCGGGGCCAACATGTGCAGCTCGTCCCCGGCGCGCAGTTGGCCAAGGGCCAGCTGGTTGTCCCACGCCGCAAGGAGCTCGGGCGGCGTGATGTTGTGGTAGTTGACCACCAGCGTCTCGGGGCGGGCGGCCAACCACGACGCCATGGCCGACGCCGTGGCGAACTGGTAGAGGAGTACGTCGCCGGGCTCGCTGTGCCCGGGGTACGCCGTGGCCAGCTCGGTCTCACCCACCGTCTCGGGATCGACGAGTTCGACATAAATCCGGGAAGGGACCCCCCGTGCCACGAAGAGATCGCGCAGTCGGAGCGTGTGACGACCGACCGCGTCCCCGCGATGCAGCATGGGTACGAACTGATGGACACCGCTCACCGGCGCACCGACGCGGAGAGGACAAGACGCCCGTCGTCGCCGGCGGGATCGGCGACAAGCGGTGCGCCACTGACGAAGCCGGCCCTCTCCAGAAGCAGAGCCCACGTCAGGGCGTGCAGGGCGCGTGGGGCGAGAAGGTCGCGGGCGACAACCCCGGGCGGATCGTCGTCGGCCACCCCGGGCGCTTCGTCGTCGGCCACCTCCGGGGTGCGCACCGCCACCACCAGCGGCGCACCCGGCGTCATGGTGCGCCGTGCCCGGGCCAACAGCGTGATGAGAGCGTGGAGAGGAAGGCGGTCCACCACTCCGCTCAGCACCACGCCGCCCAGCGATGCCGGTGGTCGAGCCGACAGCTCGTCTGCCGTCTCACAGACCGACACCGAGTGCCCACGCTCCAGCGCCCCCAGTGCCACAGTGCCCCGGGGCTCGGCGCCATGTGCCGCGACCCCGGCCCGCTCGAGCGCGTCGAGCAGCGCTCCCTCGCCGCAGTCGCCGTGCAGCACCTCGCCCCGAGGATTCGCAGCCACCAGGTGGGCCGCCACCGGTTCGACCCATCGCCCCAGTTCTTGCGCCGGCATCAACCACGGCGCGCCGGCGACGGGCACGTCCTCGAGTGCGGCCCGCTCTTCCAGGATGCCCACCCGGGCCGAGAGGAACCGGAAGGCCTCGACCACCTGGGCCATGGCCTGCTCGAGCTCGGGCGGCGCGGCCGGTCCGCTGGCGGCCCTGTCGACCGCCGTGTGGCGTAACCGTCGTTGTCGTGGGCCGGCGCGTTCCGGCACCGTCTGGCGGCCGGCGACCAGTTTGGAGAGCTCCGAGGCGCCGGGCTGGTACTGACCGTAGCGATCGCTCAGGTGTGTGAAGGCGGCAAGGAAGTTCCAGGCGTGACTGCCCTGGGGCTGCAGGCGAGCGAAGGCGGCGCGCAGCGCGGCGACGGCGTCGTCGCGGTCGTCCGACCCGTCGTCGTCATCGTGGGGACTGCTCTGAGGCGGAGAGGGGGCAGACACGCCGCCGATGCTACCTGGGGTCCCTCCCTCGCCTTCGAGATGTCGTCACCTGCGGCGATGCGCCCTTCACCGGTTCAGAGGTCGACGCGCCACAACGCGCCCACGGTCGGCGGCGCCGGACGCTGCGGTCGTCGTCGGCCTCCATGCCCGAGCATGCCCGAGCGGATCACAGCAGTCCCGGCGTGCCGCGGCCCCGCGCCACGACGGTAGACAGGAACCCGGCGTAGCGCTCTATGAGCACCGGCCACTGATAGTGGCGATCGACGTAGGCCCGACCGTTGGCACCAAGCGTGGCCCGCAGGGAGGGGTCGGCCAGGAGGCGGTCCAGGGCGCCTTCGAACTCCGGGTAGGAGGTGAACCACAGGCCCCCGCCCGATCGTTCGCAGTGCTCGCGCGTCGGCCCGCAGGTCCCGTTGACCACGACCGGCACGCGGTCCACCCACGCCTCGAGCACGACGAGCGAGAAGGACTCGAGTGCCGAGGGCGACACGGCCACCAGCGCGTCACGGGTGATGTCCCACTTGTCCGCCTCGTCGACCGGCCCGGTGACGACGATGTCGGGGTGCGGATCGAGGGTGAACGAGACCGGGCCGACCAGTGCCAAAGCCAAGGGACCGGGGTGCCGCTCCTTGTAGGTGGCGAAGTAGGACGCCAGCATCTTCGACCCCTTGTGCTCGTCCACCCGACCGACGCTGACCAGGTAGGGGCGGTCACCGAGGCCCAGGACGACCCCTCCGGGCCGCCCGGCCCCTGCCGACTCGCCCACGCCCAGGCCCAGCACGATCTGCGGCTTCTCGGCCACCGGATAGGTGCGTTCCACCAGCACGCGCTCGGCCGCCGTGTGGAAGCAGAAAGCGTCGGCGTCGCCGAAGGTCCCGCGGAAGACCGGCAGGTACAGGCACGGCTCGTCGTGCGCCGCCGGATGGAGGACGGCCGGCACGCGCACGCGCCCGATCGCCGCCACGGTGGGGTGGTAGAGGTAGGGATAGAAGGCCACCACATCGGCGTCCGTGGTGCAGACGGCCTCAATCAGATCGGGCGAGACGGGACCGTTGTAGTCGACCCACTGTCGCCCCTGTGCCCGCGTGGCCCTCTGCGGAGCCAGGCGGAGCCGGCCGTCGAGGGCGTAGAAGCCCGGTACCCGCCCGTGCTCGGAGGCGAACCGGTGCACCGGCACGCCGTTGATCTCCGTGTCGCCGGGATCGAGTTCGTCGGCCCAGGTGTGCGGGTCGAGCGCGCAGGTCGAGTACGCCTCGGCCTCCCACCCGGTCTCCGCCACCAGATGCTCGGCCAGCTTGCGCGCCGCCGTTTCGGCACCGCCCATCACCTGGGGGCCGTACCGCGGCGTCACGAAGATGACCTTCATCGGGCCGCGCCGGCGACCGTCGCCACCGCCCTCACGAACTGCGGGCCCACGGCGTCGAGGGACAGCGCCGGCACGCGACGGCGTCCCGCCTCGACCAACCACCGGCGCAGCGTGGCATCGGTGCACACGCGTCGGAGCGTGGCGGCGACGTAGAGGGGATCGGTCCCGGCCAACCGCAGCGCCGCATCGCCGACCGTCTCCACCACCGCGCCCGCGGCGCGGGTCACCACCGGCACACCGGCGACCATCGATTCGACCAGCGGCACCCCGAACCCTTCGTGGGCCGAGAGCGAGAGGTAGACATCCGCCGCGGCGAAGTAGGCGGAAAGTGCGGCGTCGGACACATCGCCGGTGATCCGCACCGAGTCGGTGAGCCCCAGCTCACCGACGAAACCACGGAGTGCCTTGAGGTACGCAAAGCTCGACGTGCCCCCGACGAGGTGGAGTCGGGCGTCGGGATCGTACAGTCGCCGGTAGGTCCAGAGGGCCTTGACCAGGTCGTGCTGCCGCTTGGAGGGCACGATCCGCCCGACGAAGAGGATGTCGGACCCTCCCCGGCCCTTGGCGCGGGCGAGCTCGGCCACCACACGGCGGTCGGGCGCCGCCCTCACCCTCGCGTAGTCGACCAGCACCGGCGCCACCGCCGTCCGCCGGTACCCCGCCTGGCGCAGGGCCCCCTCGTTGTAGTGGCTGTCGGCCAGACCCAACGACGTCCGGGGGGCAAGCCGGACCAGTTCGGCTCGGGCCCGGAGCGCCCGCTGCTCGGTATGGGGCTCCCAGCCGGCGAAGTGCTCGGGCCCGGTGAAATTGTGGAAGTTGACGATGAGCGGTTCCGCCCGGTCGGCCAGATAGCCGGCCACCGCTGAGGACGTGGAGAACTGGTAGATGTGCACGTCCCCTCGGGCGGCGTACTCGGGGTACCTCCAGTGTTTGTGGGCCTCCGCCGCCAGATCGTCGTGTATCGCCTCGGCGAAGATCTCCGACCGCCACCCCGCGGCGCGCAGGATGTCGCGCAACAGCAGGGCGTGCGTCCCGGTGGCATCCCTCGGATTGAGGGTGGGAATGAACTGGTGGACGGCTGCCGACGGGCCGTGCGGCCCGGCGGCGCTCACTGAGGCAGGGTCGGATCGGCCGGGGAGACGGTGGCCCTGACGGCGCTCACCAGATAGTCGGTGTCCTCGGGACCGTGTGCCACCGTGGCCGTGTAGCCGCCCTGCGCGAGGAGGTGCCGCCAGGTCTCCGCCCGCAGGGGCCGGCCGGGAGCCAGATCGGCCTCGGGCGGGGCGTCGGCCGACTCCCACGCCGACCGGGACAGCGAGTGCACCACCAGGACGCCGTCCGGCGCCAGGGTGGTGCCGATCAGGCGGAGGAGCTGTGCCCGTTCTCCGCTGGACATGCCGTCGACGACCCCACTGAGCACGATGGCACCCAGGCCGGCCGGGACGACGGCCCGCAGGTGATCCGCCAGATCCTCGCCCCGCAGGTCGGAGACGGTGAGCACCCCCTGATCGACCAGCTCGCTCCGCGGGTCGACGCCGTAGGCGTCGCCTCCGGCGGCGATGATCTTCCGCACCAACCACCCGTCGCCGCTGGCGGCGTGCACGATGCGACCGGGGACCGACCTCACCGCCTCGACCGCCGGCCCGACCCACCAGGCGTCCGCCTGGTGCACCCCGGGGAACTCCACCACCCCGGCGCTCGCCACACGCTGGGCGTCCACCTGGCGCTCGAGCTCCTGGAGGCGACCGTCGACGATGTGCAAGGTCCGGCTGACCGCCGAGGCGAACTGGCTCACCTGGTGGGTGATCCATCCCACGTACCAGAGCAAAAGGCTGCGCATCCCCTTCTTCACCACCATGCCGGCGGCCCTCTCGGATGCGATCGGGACCACCGGGTCCACGAACGTCGCGGCATCGACCATTCGCAGGGCCTCGGTGAGGTCCCCCCCGCGCCCGGCCACCGGGGAGTGGGCCAGGAACAGCTCGTCGAGCTCGCGCTCGAGTTTGGGCGGCAGATCACCCGAGGAGCGATGGAGACGGACCTCCGCTTCGATCTCGGCCATGACCCGGGCCACGTAGGCCCTGGCGTCCGCCTCAGCCGCCGGATCGGCCACGGCATCGGCGTCGGCCTCGGCCGCCGGCTCGGCGACGGCCCGAGGCGCCCTCTGCGCCTGGTCGGCCTCTCCCATCTCGGTCACGCCGGCGTCTCGAGGTGGGTCATCTCGTCCGGGGCCATGCGGGCGATGGCGTCGGGCTCGGGCGGCGCCAGGATGGCCTGGACCGGCAAGGTGATGAAGCCGGTCGCCTTGCCCGGGCTCATCACCGAGAACGACCCGGCCGGCTCGCGCCAGTCGTAGAGCACACCCCCCTTGCTCAGGATCCCGATGCAGTAGGTGAACTCGCCGTCGAGCAGGGGGATGTCCTTCACCAGGAAGTTGACCAGACCGGGTCCGACGGGCAGGTCGAACCGCAGCCCGAGAATTTCGGTGTCGGTGCGCAGGAAACAGGTGTCCTCGCGGTCCCGCAGCTCCAGTGAGAACACGACGTCCTCGGTGGCGATGGAGGCGTGGTACCCGACCCCGATGGTGAGATTGTCTCCCGTGGACAGGTAGGGGACCTCTTCGAATCTCGGGTAGGTGTGGGCGGTGTAGGTGATCCGGACCGGGTGCTCGGCGTCCGGCTTCCCCAGGTCCACCCGGATCCGGTGGACCTCCTCGGGCTGGTCGTCGGGCACCGTCAGGACGCCGTCCTCTTCGAGGAGCCCCTCGCGGAAGATCCGCACCGCCTCGCCGGGTACACCCTCGGCCACGACGTCACCGTGGCTCAACACCAGGGCACTGTCGCAGATGGAGCGCACCTGGTCGGGCGAGTGGGTGACCAGGAGGATGGTGCGGCCCTCGCGCTGGAACAGCTTCACCCGGTCGATGCACTTGCGCTGGAACCGCTCGTCGCCGACAGCCAGCACCTCGTCGATCACCAGGATGTCGGGATCGACGTTGACGGCCACCGCGAAGCCCAGGCGGACGTACATGCCCGACGAGTAGAACTTCACCTGCCCGTCAATGAACTCCTCGAGCTCCGAGAAGTCCACGATGTCGTCGAAGACCTTGTCGACCTCCTTCTTGGACATGCCCAGCAGCGACCCGTTGAGGTAGATGTTCTCCCGCCCGGTCAGGTCCTGCTGGAAGCCGGCCCCGAGCTCGAGCAGCCCGGCCAGCTTTCCTCTCACCACCACCTGGCCCTCCGTCGGCTGGAGCACACCGCAGATGCACTTGAGCAGCGTCGACTTGCCCGAGCCGTTACGCCCCAGGATGCCGACCGTCTGCCCCTCGCTCACCTGGAGTGAGACGTTCTTCAGCGCCCAGAACTCCTCGTACGGGGTGCGCCCGCCATGGATGACCCGCTCCTTGAGCGAGTTGTACTTGCCATGGGACAGCCGGAACCGCTTGGACACGCCCTGGACGTCGACGGCCACCGCGCTCACGGCCTAGAGCTCCTCGGCAAAGTTGCCTTCGAGGCGCCCGAACACGACCAGGGCGAACAGGAAGAGCACCACGCCGGCAGCGAGCACACCCAGGTCGAGCCCGGCGTACCAGCCGATGCCGTGGGGGGGCAGCTCGGCCACGAGGCGATGGGGTGGGACCGTCTGGCGGACGATGACCTGAGCGTAGAGGACCCGCTGAAAGCTGAGCACGAGCGGGGTCATCGGGTTCATGAAGTACAACCACGTCAGATGGTGCTGGGACAGCCTGAGGGCGACCTGGCTCTGGAACGAGTAGACGATCGGGCAGGCCCAGAACCAGGCCGTCATCACCACCTCTATCAGGTGTTGCGTGTCGCGGAGGTAGACGTTGATGGCCGACAGGAAGATGGCCAGGCCCGATCCCAGCACCAGGGCGGCGAGCAGGGCGAGCGGCAGGAGGGGGAAGTAGCTCCAGTCGGGTGGCGCCCGGAAGGCGATCAGGAAGATCGCCATGACGATCGCCTGGAAGAAGAAGAAGACCAGGGCCGATCCGATGGAGGCCAGGGCCAGGATCTCGCGGGGGAACGACACCTTCTTCACGATGCCGGCGTTGTTCACCACCACTCCGGTGGCCGTCTGGACACCCACCTGGAACAGGTTCCACAAAAGGAGCCCGGCGAAGAGGAAGATGACGAAGTGCGGGATGCCGTTCTTGGCGATGAACTGGAAGACGATGAAGTAGATGGCCAGCGTCATGGCCGGCGCGATCATGGACCAGACCAGCCCGAGCACCGAGTTCTTGTACTTCACCTTGATCTCGGTACGCACCAGGTAGACCAGGAGCTCGCGCGAGAGCCAGATTTCGCGGAGGCGTTGCCACAGGCTTATCTTCGGCGAGACGACGCGGGTGGCCTTGTGGCCTCGGGCCTCTCGCGCGCTGAACCCGGCGGCCTGGGCCGCCATCGGAGAGTCGTCGGCCACCGGGCGCGGCAACCCGAACCCGTCATGCCCGCCGCCATCTGTCGGGGAATTGGCGCCCGACGCCGAGGCCGGGACGTCCAATGCCACGTCTATACGTTCCCTGCCGCGGCCACGGAACGGTCGATGACCTGGTCGATGAACCCGTACTCGCGGGCCTCCTCAGCGGTGAACCAGCGGTCACGGTCCGAGTCCAGCTCGATCCGCTCCAGTGGCTGCCCCGTGTGGAAGGCGATGCGTTCGGCCATCATCCGCTTCAGGTAGATGATCTGCTCGGCCTGGATGGCGATGTCGGCCGCCTGCCCCTGCATGGCACCCGAGGGCTGGTGCATCAGGATCCGGGAGTGGGGCAGGGCGAACCGCTTGCCCGGGGATCCGGCGCACAGCAGGAACTGGCCCATGCTGGCCGCCAGGCCGACGCAGATGGTCGACACATCGGGACGGACGTACTGCATGGTGTCGTAGATCGCCAGCCCGTCGGTCACCGAGCCCCCCGGTGAGTTGATGTAGAGCGAGATGTCCTTGTCGGGGTCTTCGGCTTCCAGCAGGATCAGCTGGGCACAGACCAGATTGGCCGTGAGCTGGTCGATGGCGCTGCCGATGAAGACGATCCGCTCCTTGAGCAGTCGCTGGTAGATGTCCGGAGTGGGGTCGGGTCCCCCTCCGGCGCCGACGATCGTGGGGATACGGGATAAAAGAGCCATGGCACGAGGCTACTTCCCGCGCCGGGCGCCCATGGTCAAGGGGCCGTACACTCCCTGTTCACCCGCACTGCGGGGCGCTGCGGGCGTGGCGGAACAGGCAGACGCGCCGGGTTTAGGTCCCGGTCCCCACTGGGGGTGGAGGTTCGAATCCTCTCGCCCGCACCACATCGCCGGGATCCGGCGGGTCACCGGGGCCGTCACGAGCGCCGCATCAGGGTCGGCGCTCGGGGGGCACCCGGCAGAGGTAGGCCAGCAGGTAGCAGTCTTCGAGGTCGCTGAAGATGCCCCGGGCGCTGGCGACGGCCTCGGCGTCGAAGCGACCGGCCGCCACGCTCGGGCCGGCGTAGTTGAGGCCCTTGGCCTCGACGATCTCGAAGCCGGCACGCTCCAACTTCCCGCTCAGCTCGGTGTGGGTGTACTCGTGCTCGTGATCGGGGTCGATGAAGTCGGCCTGCTGCAGACGGGTGACCCGGGCATTGGGGGTGTCGAGGCCCAGATGGCCCCCGGGCTTGAGCACACGGTGCACCTCGGAGAGCACCACGTCGGCCACCTCGAGGGGCACGTGCTCGATGCTCTGGCCGCTGTAGACGAGGTCCACCGAATCGTCGGGGAAGTCGGACAGGTCGACCATGGAGTGGTAGCGGTAGCGCACCGGCCCCAGGGCGGTCGTGGTCACGGCGTGGGCCGTGTCCTCCCGGTAGAGCTCGTTGCGTTCCTCCGAGGGGAGGTCGATCACCACCAGGTCGTCGAAGCGGTACGGGTAGCCCATGAGCACCAGGGCGCCGGTGGGATTGCCCAGGGCCGTGCCCCCGAGGTCCAGGATCCGTTTCCCCGCCGGCAGGGAGCGGACGAACATCATGCGGCTGAAGTGCAGCGACTGGCCCAGGCCGGGAAAGGGCGTGACCGACCACCACTCGCCCGAGGCCACGGCCCAGTTGGCCACCTGCTGGGGGGTCAGCGAGCCGTTCGCCAGTCCCGAGAGGTAGCTTGCCGTCCCCGTCGGGTCCGGCTCCCGACCCAGGATGAGCTCGTAGACCACGTCGAGCACCTGTTGGGCCGAGAGCGGCGACAGGCCACGCCACCCCTGACCCCCCGGCGTCGGGGCGGGTGCTCCGCGCACGCGGCGCAGTGCGCCCTTTACCGTTGGCATTCCCCTCAAGGTACCCGCCGCAGCCGGTTAGCTTCGACACCCGTGCCCCACATGACGGCCGCTCCCGACAAGTTCCGCGGTATCGCGTCGGCGGCCGAGGTCGCCTCCGCCGTGGCCGCCGCCGCCCGGAGGGCCGGGTGGACAGCCGACGAGGTCCCACTGTCCGACGGCGGCGAGGGCCTCTTGGAGGCGGTCGGCGGCACGCCGCACTTCACCACGGTGCCCGGTCCGCTCGGCACGCCGACGCTGGCCGAATGGCGCCTCCTGCCGGAGAGCGGCGCGGGGGGCCCGACGGCGGTCATCGAGATGTCCCGCGCCGCCGGGCGGGCCCTGCTCCCCCGCCCCCTCGGCGAAGACCCAATGGTGGCCGACACCGCCGGGGTAGGCCATCTCCTCCTCGGCGCCCGGGACGCCGGGGCCAGCCGGATCGTGGTCGGCTGCGGAGGCTCGGCCACCACCGACGGGGGGTGGGGTGCAGTGCGGGTCCTCGGATCCCCCCAGGCCCTGGCCGGCATCGACCTGGAGGTGGCCTGCGACGTCACCACGCCCTTCGGCCAGGCAGCCATCGTCTTCGGACCGCAGAAGGGGGCGTCCGCCGAGCAGGTGCAGCGGCTGACGCACCGCCTCCACCTCCTGGCCGACCGCTACCGGCAAGAGTTCGGCGTAGCGGTCGACGCCCTGCCCGGCGCCGGAGCCGCCGGCGGCCTGGCCGGGGGGCTGGCCGCGCTGGGGGGGCGCATCGTGCCCGGATTCGACCTGGTGGCCGGCGTGACCGGGCTGGCCCGGCGCATCGCCGCAGCCGATCTGGTGGTCACCGGCGAGGGGCACCTCGACCCCCCGTCCTTCGAGGGCAAGGTGCCCGGCGGCGTGCTCCGGCTGGCCCGCGGGCACTGCCCCGTGCTCTGCGTCGTCGGCGACGCCGACCGGGAGCTCCTCCGATCGCCGCCCCCCGGTATGGAGATCGTCAGCCTGACGGCGCGGTTCGGCGCGGCCCGGTCGCGGCGGGAGACCACCGGCCTGATCGCCGAGGTGGTGAGGGAGGCCGTGGCCCGGCACGGGCCGGTGGACGACGCTGGGTGACGACGCCGGGTGACGACGCGGGGGTGACGTCGCCGCCCGGCCCGGCCGCGCTCACCCCGAGGCCAGCATGCGGTGCAGATCCCGCTCCATCGCATCGGTGAGCTCAACGAGGAGTTCCAAGCGGTCCGAGGTGCCGCTGGCCGAGAGCAGGCGTTGGGCATCCATCATGTTGAGTGGCGCCTCGCTGCACAGCTGCCACGACGCCACGTCCGGGTCGTCGTCGAACCGTGCCTCGGCGGGCAGCGCCGAGGACCTTCCACTCTCCGACAGCAGGCCGCGGGTGCGGCGCACGCTCAGTTCGGCCCGGCGCACCAATGAGGGCGCCACGGCGTCGATGCGGGGCGACCACTCCTCCACCAGGGCCAGCGGGTAGGGGTCGTCCACCAACCACTCGCCCACCCGGATCCTCGCCTCCCCCTGGACGACCAGCAGCCAGCGCCCATCGGAGAGTGCCGCCGCCTTGGTGATGGCGGCACACGTGCCGACCGCCATGCGTTGGTCACCGCCGCCGACTTCCCTCCCCCGCTCGATGAGGACCACACCGAAGCGGGAGTCACCCGCCAGGCAGTCGCGGGTGAGCTCGCGGTAGCGGGGCTCGAAGACGTGAAGGGGGATCTGCGCGTGGGGATAGAGGACGGCCGAGAGGGGGAACATCCCCAAGCGCCGGAGCGGCGACTGCTCCGATGGTGCTTCCGGTGGCACTGCTGTCATCGTCACCACACTGTCACGAAACAGATGAGCTGGGAAAACCCTCACGCGGTCGAAGCCAGCGGGGGTTCGCCGGGGTCACCGGGGTTCGACCCGGAAGTCGGTCGAGGTTCGGCGGGACTCCCGTCCCCCGACGCGAGCAGGACCGACGCTAGGTCGGTCCTGTACTCGTTCAGTGTCCTGTTCGCAGCCTTCGGGACCAACCGTTTGCGACGTTGGTGGGGGCCACATCGTCCGCCGGCCGGCACACGCACCGGCTCGGGCTCGACCTGGCTCTGTGCAAGGTTGCCCGCCCTCGAGCTGCTCTGCGGCGCCACCGACACCAAGTCAGTGGCGCGGGTTCAACCCGGTGGATCGCCTTCCTCGGTCGAGCGTGTCGACGTCATCGGCAGCTCCTTTCCACTCGGGGCAACGGAGCGATCCGCTACCTCACTGGGTCCAGTATCTGCCCTCCCGTGGCCCGTGTGAACCCCACGCGAACTGGCCATTCGCAAACAACCTGGTCACGGGTCCGGCGCGTGCGGCCTTCCTCGGCCTCCGGCGCTCACCCGTGGGTCGAACCGCCGGCCACCTCGTAGGACCACAGCTCAGAGGAGACCGACACCGGACCGCCGTGGGGCGAAGGGCGGTCGGCGCCGGCATGCCCGTGGGCGAAGGCCGGAGAGCTGACCCAGCCGGCGAACGACGCTTCGTCCCTCCACCGGGTGACCACGAGCCACTGTCGTCGGTCGTCGGTCGGTCGCAGCAGCTCGAACCCCTCGAACCCCTCCTGGTCGTCCACCGCACCGGCACGGGCGGCAAAGCGCTTGGCCAACTCGTCTCCGGCCTCCTCGGGCACCGTGATGGCGTTGATCTTGATCACTGTCATGACCCGAACCTACCCCTCAACCTCGTTGCCGTGACGCTGCTCACGCCGGCGGCGACCCACGAACTCCTCCAGAAACGCGCCGTAGCGCGCCATGACCACCGGCCAGCGATAGGTGCGCTCCACATAGCGGAACCCGTTCTGCCGCATGGTCTCGTGGAGCACGGTGTCTCCGGTCAATCGCCCGATCACGGCCTCGAACTCGGCGAAACCCTCGAACCAGAGTCCGGCCCCGGACTGCTCGCAGTGCTCCCGGGTCGCACCGCAGACCGCATTGACGACGGCCGGGGCGCCCGCCGTCATGCCCTCGACCACCGTGAGGGAGAACGACTCGAAGGGCGACGGGGCCACCAGTGCGTGCGCGCCGCGCAGCAAGCCCCACTTCGACGCATCGTCGATCAGGCCGGTCACCACGATGTCGGGTCCCTCGTCGGGCGGATCGACGACCTGCCCCACCAGGACGAGCCGCAGCGCCCCCGGGTGGCGCTCCTTGTAGGAGCGGAAGTAGCGCCAGAGGATCCCCGTGCCCTTCTTGTCGTCCACCCTCCCGATGCACAGCAGGTAGGGCGCCTCGCCCAGCCCGAAGAGTGCCCGGGCGCGCTCGGCCGATCCGTCGACCTCCTCGACCCCCAGGCCGATGACCACCTGCGGCGTGGCCGCCACGCCGAAGCGCCCGACCACCAGCCGTCGCTCGCTGCGTGTGTGGAAGGCGAATCCGCGGCACTGGGCGAACACGGCGTCAAAGATGGGCAGGTGGAGGGCCGGCTCCTCGTGGGCCGCCGGATGGAGGATGGCCCTCTCCCTGACGCGGGGCAGGCCGCGGATCGTCGGGTAGTAGAGGTAGGGGTAGAAGGCCACCACGTCGGCGTCGCTGGACTCGACCGCATCGAGGAGTGCCGGAGAGAGGGGGCCCTGCAGGTCGACCCAGCGCTCGGTGTCCTCCACGGCCGCGCGCTCGGGATCGGCCAGGAGCATCTGCGACAGGGGGTGGAACGCCTCGCCGCGTCCCGCCTCCGAGGCGATGCGGTGCACCGTGACCCCGTTGATCTCCTCGGTGCCCGGCGGCAGCTCGTCGCGCCACGTCAGGGCGTCCAGCGACGCCGAGGTGAAGACCTCCACCTGGTCGCCGCGATCGGCGACCAGGTGCTCGGCCAGCATGCGGGCCCCGGTCTCCGCTCCACCGCGGATCTCGAGACCGTAGCGGGGCACCACATAGGCGACCTTCACGACCCGAGGGCTGTCGCCACCGGTCGGCGGTTCACACGGGCCCCACTGCCGGGCCGGGGGGCGGTGACCATGGCGAAACGATAACGGCCCCACTCCGGCGGACTGCTCCGTCGCACCCACGGGGGGCGGCGATATGGTGCATCGAATGCAAGAGCACCAGTTCTTCGTCGACATCGCCGCCACGCCGGACGAGCTGTGGGAGCTCTTCTGGCTACGGCGCGCCCTGACGCAGTCCGGTGACGTGACCATCGAGATCCTCCACCGGGGGGATGCGATCGGCGAGGGCCTGGTGCGCCACTGCACCTTCCGTGTGCCGCGCTACCTGCTCTCGGGGGGCCGGGGCCAGTCGTGGGAGTGGCTGACCGAGGTCACGCCCCAGGTGTCGTGGAAGTACAACGCCGTGGGCAAGCCGCTCTGGTCGGAGGCCGAGGGCCGCACCCGCCTGGAGGATCTGGGCGACGGTCAGACCCGCGTCCACTTCTCCGAGACCTACCGCGCCTTCAATCCGATCATGCGCCTGCTGCTCGAGAAGCGTGTGCACGACTTCATCTCCAAGGACAACGATCGCCTGATCCGCGAGTCGCTCACCAACGGGGTGCAGATGATGCGGGCGGCGCGGGCGGCGGGATCGCCGGACCCGTCATGAGCGCGATGAGCTCACCACGCTCAACCCTCGGAGCGGTCGGCTCGTTCAGCGAGGGCAGCCGCCAGGGATCGGAAGGCTCGTCCACGGTGCGAGATGGCGTGCTTCTCGGTCGGGGTCATCTCGGCGAAGGTGCGTCCGCCACCTTCGAGGGGCACGAACACCGGGTCGTAGCCGAAGCCGCCGTTCCCGCGGGCCCGGGGCGAAATAGTCCCCTCGACCACCCCTTCGGCTGAGAGCTCCGCCCCGTCGGGGAATGCAGCCAGGGCAATCGTGCGGAACCGGGCCGTCCGCGCTGCGCCGGCGTCGAGCAGCGCGTCGAGGTCGACGAGCAGCTTGGCCACGTTGTCGGCGTAGGTGACGTCCTCGCCCGCGTAGCGGGCCGAGTACACGCCGGGGGCGCCCCCCAACGCGTCGACCTCCAACCCCGTGTCGTCGGCGACGGCGGCCAGACCGGTGGCCGCCACCAGGGCCCGGGCCTTGAGCCGGGCGTTGTCGAGCAACGTCGCGCCGTCTTCCACGACGTCGGGCACGGCGGCCGGGCGGGGCACGAGCTCGACGTCGAGCACGTCGTCCAGCACGGCGGTGATCTCCGCCACCTTGTCCGGATTGGCCGATGCCAGCACGAGCCGCAACCGGGCACCGCCGCTCATCGCGCCGGCGGTGGCTCGGCCAGGACGGCCGCCTGCAGCGTCGACAGCTCCTTTATGCCGCCCTCGGCCAGACCCAGCAGGCTCTCGAGCTCGCCGCGGCTGAACGCCATGCCCTCGGCTGTCCCCTGCACCTCGACGAACCGGCCGGCGCCCGTCATGACGACGTTCATGTCCACCTCGGCGCGGGAGTCCTCGGCGTAGGGCAGGTCGAGCATGGGCACGCCGTCGATGATCCCCACCGAGACAGCGGCCACCGAGTCGGTCAGCGGGTTGGCGCGCAGGACGCCTCGCTGCTGCAGGCGGGTGAAGGCGTCGTGCAGTGCCACATAGGCGCCGCAGATCGACGCGGTACGGGTGCCGCCGTCCGCCTGCAGGACGTCGCAGTCGACCGTCACTTGGATCTCGCCCAGCGCCACGAGGTCACACACGGCCCGCAGAGAGCGCGCGATGAGACGCTGGATCTCCTGGGTCCGGCCCGACTGCTTCCCCTTGGCCGCCTCGCGGGACGCCCGCTCGGGTGTCGATCCGGGCAGCATGGAGTACTCGGCCGTGACCCAGCCCTTGCCGCTGCCGCGCATCCACGGGGGGACGCGCTCCTCGACCGACGCCGTACAGAGCACCTTGGTCTGGCCGAAGGAGGCCAGCGCCGAGCCGGGGGCCATGACGGTGAAGTCGCGCACGAAGCTCACCGGGCGCAGCTCGTCGAGGGCGCGCCCGTCGCCGCGGGCGGTGCGAAGATCCCCGCGGGTCTCCTTTGCTCGGTCGTGATCGGACATCGCACTCCTCTCCTCGCGCTGGCGCGGTGGTGACTACCAGTCGAAGACCGCGCCGCTGGTGGCCTGCTCCACCGGCTGCCCGAAGGCGAGCTCGGCTTCCTGGCGCACGTCGTCGGCCGCCACCGTAGGCCACCGGTGGGTGAGGATCAGGCGGCGGACCCCGGCGGCGCGCGCCATGGTGCCCGCCTCTCGCCCGCTCAGATGGAGAAACGACCCCTCGCGCTCGCTGGTGTAGGTGGCCTCGCAGAGGAACGTGCCGATGTCCGAGCCCAACTCCTCGACGGACCAGCTCGGCCCGGAGTCGGCCGAGTAGGCCAGCGTGGCACCGCCGTGAGCCAGGCCGACGGCCAGGGTCGGCGTGCCGTGGTCGGTCGCTCCGAACCGGGCCTCCATCGATCCGATCGTGAGCACCATGGAGGGGGCCAGCTCCTGCCAGTCGACCCACTCCGCCGACGAGTAGTGCGACCTCTCCCGCAGCCCCGGGGGGGCGTACACCGCGAGCGGCTGCCCCCCTCCCCCCGAAATCGCTCCCGGCCGGGACCGAACCCGGCCCAGGTGGCGAAGGCCTCGAGGTCCGTCCAGTGGTCGGGGTGCGCGTGGGTCAGGATCACCGCGGCGATACGACCCGGGTCCCCCCAGGCCTGGAGCCGGGCGAAGGTGCCCGATCCCGAGTCGAGCAGGACTGCCGTGTCCCCGGCCTCGACGAGATACCCGCTGCCCGCGCCGCCCGGGCCGGGCCAGCTTCCGTCGCATCCGAGCACGGTCAGCCTGCGCCCCGTCGTCACGACCCCCCACACTAGGCAGGGCCGCGACACACCCCGGCGACCGGTCGCGGCGGAGATTCCTATGCTCTCGGTTGCCATGGCCACGTACGTCGCCCTCCTGCGCAGCGTCAACGTCTCCGGCCACGGGCGGCTCTCCATGGCCGAGGTGCGACGCTCCTTCCTCTCGCTCGGCCACACCGACGTGTCGACGTACATCCAGACCGGCAACGTGCTCTTTCGCACCCGGCGCACGAGCATGGCCGCCCTGGCGACGGAGATCGAGCGCCAACTGGAGCGGGATTTCGGGAGCAGCCCGGCGGTGATCCTGCGCACCGCGGCCGATCTGTCACGCACCGTCGCCACGAGCCCCTTCGCCCGGCGGGGGGCCGATCCCTCCAGACATCACGTGACGTTTCTGGCCGAGCGCCCGAGCGAGGAACGGCTGGCGGCCTTCACCGTCCCACCGAGCGGACGGGACGAGCTGGTCATGGACGGCCTGGAGCTGTACGTGCACACGCCGGACGGCTACGCCGGTTCCAAGCTGACCGGTGCGCTGTTGGAGCGCCGGCTCGGCGTCCTGAGCACGACCAGGAACTGGAACACGGTCGTGAAGCTCCACGAGCTCGCCGGGGGCTGAGCCGCCCTGGACGTCGTGGCGGTCGACTGGTCGGGCGCGGCCCAAGGCGCCTCGGCGCACATCTGGATGGCGCACGTCGCCAGTGGCGAGCTCGTCACGCTGGCCAACGGCCGCAGCCGGGAGGAGATGGTCGATCACCTCATCGCCTTGCGGGCCGGCCGCCGGGCGCTGGTGGTGGGGCTCGACTTCTCGTTCTCCTTCCCGGCGTGGTTCGTGCGCGACCTCGGTTCCACCACCGTCGGCGAGCTCTGGTCGTTGGTCGGGCGAGAGGGTGAGGGATGGCTGGCCGAATGCAGGACCCCCTTCTGGGGGCGGCCGGGACGTCCGAGGCCCGAGCTGGCGGCCCACCTGCGGCGGGCCGAGGGGCAGGTCACGGTGGGGGGCATCAGCCCCAAGAGCGTGTTCCAGATCGGCGGCGCCGGCTCGGTCGGGACCGGCTCGGTACGCGGCATGCCCCACCTGGCGCGGCTCCGTGACGCGGGGTTCTCGATCTGGCCCTTCGATCAGCCCTCCCCCTGGATGGTGATCGAGATCTACCCCCGCCTGCTCACGGGGCCGGTGCACAAGAGCAGCCGGGCCCGACGGGCCGACTACCTGGCAGCCGCGCCCTGGTCGGTCGCCCCGCCGTTCGCTGCCTCCATCATCGATTCGGAGGATGCCTTCGATGCCGCCATCTCGGCATTGGTGATGCACGACCACGGGGCCGACCTGGCCGCGCTCCGACGAGCCACCGACCCGGTCGGCCACCTTGAGGGCGACCTGTGGCGCCCCCCTAAAATCGCACCGTGATCGACGGCGGAGAAGGGACGCCCGACGGGCCGACGGCGGCGGGCGCGGCGGCGGCACCCGGGGCAGCGGCACCCGGGGCGGCGGAGGGAGACGGTGGGCGCCCGAGCCTCACCACGGCGGTCCGGCGGCGGCGAACCGATCAAGCGTTCTTCCTCCGACTGCGAGACACCATCCAGCAGAACCACAAGGCGCTGGAGCGACTGGGCACGTGAGCATCGCCTACCTCGAACTGGCGGACTTCCTCCTGATCGCCGAGGCGGTCCTGCAGACGCCGGCCCGGGAGATCGCCCGGGACTCCAGTCTCAATCTGGCCGATTCGGCCCTCCACGCCCCCCGGGCGCGCTTCGTCGGCGAGGACTTCTATCCGGACTTCCCGACCAAGGCCGCTGTGCTCGGCGCGCACCTGGTCAAGAACCATCCGCTGCGCGACGGCAACGTCCAGGTGGCGCTCGTGGCCACCATTGAGTTCTGCGAACGGAACGGCTTCCACTGGTCCCCGCCCCCGGGCGACGAGGAGGGGGAGGCCACCGCCAACGTCTTCCTCGACCTGGCGGCGGCCCCTCTCAGCGAGCGGCTCATCGGGGAGCTGGCCAGGTGGATCGCCGATCGGATCGGCGTCAGTGCCCCCGGGACGATCAGAAGTAGATGATCGAACCGGCCCGCTCGGTGACCTCGTCGAGATCGCCGGTCCAGGCTCCCGTGGAGAGGTACTTCCACCCGCCGTCGGCCGACACCACCACGATGGACGCCTCGACCCCCGGTCCGAGCGAGGTCGCACATCTGACCGCTCCCGCGACGGCCGCGCCCGTCGATATGCCGGCAAAGATCCCCACCTCGGTCAACCGCCTGGTCCACTCGATCGACTCGCGGGGCCGTACCACCGTCTTGCGGTCCAGGAGCTCGGCGCCGCCCAACTCCTCGAAGATCGGGGGGATGTAGCCGTCGTCGAGATTGCGCAGGCCATCGACCATCTCGCCCGATGGTGGTTCGACCGCCCAGACCTGGACGGCCTCGCCCAGCTTCTCCTTCAAGAACCGTCCCACCCCCAAGAGGGTCCCCGAGGTGCCGAGCCCGGCGACGAAGTGCGTCACGCCGGGGCAGTCGCGCAGGATCTCGGGACCGGTCCCTGCGTAGTGCGCCATGGGGTTGGCCGGATTGCCGTACTGGTACAAGAAGACCCACTCGGGGTGTTCGCGCGGCGAGTCCCTGGGCCATCCGCACGGCTCCGTTGGACCCTTCGGAGCCGGGGGACTCAATGATCTCGGCGCCCCACAGTTCGAGGAGCTGGCGGCGCTCGATGGAGACGTTGGTCGGCATCACCACCTTGAGGTGGTAGCCCTTGATCCGGCACACCATCGCCAGGCCGATGCCCGTGTTCCCCGATGACGGCTCCATGAGGGCCTGCGAGGGCCTGCCCGGGACGAGCAGACCGTCCCGCTCGGCCTGCTCGACCATGGAAAGGGCGACACGGTCCTTGACCGATCCTCCGGGGTTCTGTCCCTCGAGCTTTATGAACAGTCGGGCCGAGGGGTTGGGGCTCAACGAGCTGATCTCGACCAGGGGCGTGTTGCCGATCAGCTCGAGTACCGACGGGTACAGCGGCACTCAGCCTCCGGCCACGGCGGGCAGGATCGACATCTCGGCCCCGTCGGGGACGGGGGTGTCCACTCCGTCCAGATAGCGCACGTCGTCGTCGTCGAGGTAGATGTTGACGAACTTGTGCAGGGAGCCATCGGCCTGGACCACCTGACCCGCCATGCCTGGATACTCGGCAACCAGTTTGCCCAGGACCTCGCCGACGGTCGCACCGTCGAGGGTCACCACGGGAGCCCCTCCGGCATAGGTGCGCAGGACGGTGGGTAGGCGGACTTCGACGGCCACGGGGCCTCCTCGTAAGGTCATCACCTGGGGCCCGGGGGCAGGTCGGGTGATTGTTGACTGATCTGGTCCAGATTCTAACGGGAGTGTCCGGGCTCCCCCACTCGGGGCTCCCGCAGCGCCTGCCCTCCGTCACCGGGCCCCTCGTCACCGGGCTCCTCCCCGAGGCCGGGTACGACGACGGGTTCCTCGGTGATGGCGCCGTCGACGATGGCGTAGCTGCGCACGACCGGATGGGTGTCTCGCAACGAGACCAGGACGTAGTGCCACCCGGGGTCCTGCGCCTGGGCCACGTCGGTCGGCGAGGGGTAGGCGTCGGTGTGGGTGTGCGAGTGGAACACCCCCATGATGTCGGACCCCGACGCCTGCGCCTGCCGGTCCACCGCCAGCATCTCCTTGGGGTCGATCTCGTAAATCAGGGCGGACGCCGCCGCGTTCTTCGTGGGGAAGATCTGGTCGGCCTCCTCCCCCCCGTAGGAACCCACCAGGAGGCCGCACGCTTCGTCGGGCAGACCGCTCAGGCAGTGCCCGATCATCTCCATGTAGATCTCCCGGGACAGACGCAGCACGTGGTCACGCTACCCTCGACCCCTATGGCCAGGGCGAAGAAACAGATCGCCAAGCGGGCAGCGGCCCGCGAGGAGCGTGGTGGCGACCGTACGGTCGCCACCAACCGACGCGCCCGGCGCGAGTACGAGTTCCTCGAGACGCTCGAGGCCGGCATCGTCCTCCAGGGCTCGGAGGTGAAGTCGCTGCGCGAAGGCAAGGCCCAGCTGAGTGAGGCCTACGCCCGGGTCGACGACGGCGAGCTGTGGCTGTTCCAGATGCACATCCCCCCCTGGCAATTCGCCACCGGGTTCGGCGCCCACGACCCCGATCGCCGGCGCAAGTTGCTCCTGCACCGGGACCAGATCGACGAGCTGGTGGGCAAGACCCAGCAGCAGTCCCTGACCCTGATCCCCGCCTCGCTCTACTTCAAGAACGGCCGGGCCAAGGTGCAGCTCGCCCTGGCCAAGGGGCGCCGGCTCTACGACAAGCGCAACCTCATCATGTCCCGCGACGCCGAGAGGGAGGTGGCCCGGGCGACCAAGGAGATCAACCGGTGGGGAGGGGCATAACGGGGCGTGAGGGGCCCCGAACAAAACACCCTAGACTGGGATGACTGGCCGAACGGTCAGCTGGACAACCCACATGGGGGTGATTGGCTTCGACTTCGGTCGTTGATATAGGAGAAGCGAGCCGTGGTCTCCGGAGCCACGTTAAAGAGCCGGAACCAAAAACAAACGCCGAGCCTCAGCTCGCGCTCGCTGCTTAGGTAGCGACGTCCACCCGGTCTCAGCCCTACGGATCGGAATGTGGGCGCCATCTAGTGGGGCTTACTTAGCGGCTCACACCAGCTGACCGCCGAGGACAACTTTGCTGGCTACGGGGCGGCACAGCCGCCGGCAGTGATGCCGCCCCCGACAATCCCATGCCGGCTGCGCTCGGAGAAGGCCTATTGATACTCCGGAGGACGCGGGTTCGATTCCCGCCACCTCCAAGGGTGCTCAGGGGAAACCGTGAGCACCGTTGGAGGTGCGCCAACGCCCACGTATCGGTCGTAGATGGTGCGCGCCCACTCGATCCACTCAGGCGTAAAACTCACTTCAGCTTTGTGCTGTCCTGGTACAGGGCGGCCAACGCTGCCGGGACCCATCCGCTGTCCCAACTATGGGCGATCGGCTGCATCGGGCCCAAGGTGTGGAGAATTCCCTCTGAGGTCAACAGTGCGTCGTAGTCCGACACGTCGGTCTGAAAGGCGGAGTAGCCGCCGATCCAGATCCGATTGTTCGTCAAGAACGGCGCCTTGTGGGCATCGAGGAACGCACTGCTGAGCCGGTAGTTGGCCTGGAAGTTCGCATCGGTCCCGTAGTTGTCCGCAGAGCTCGAGCCGTATTCGTCGTACGCCGACATGTCTGCAGGGAAATCCCAGGATGCAGCCAGCTGGAAGAGATCCGGGTGCTTCAAGATCAGGTCCTGTCCTCCGATTCCGGACTTCGAGAACCCGATCAGCCAATTCTGCTCAGTGCCCGTAGTGGAGAGATTCGCCTTGACCCAGGGCACGAGCTCGGTCGTCATGAAGGTCTCGTATTGCAGGTTGGCATCATTGGGGTTGTTCGCATACCAGGGATCGATGGAGAACGACGGTTCGATGATCGTCAGGTCATATTGGTCCTGGGCATCGAGCGCGAGCATCGTCTGCATGCCGTCGCCGAACGTACTTCCGACTCCCGGCTCGACGGGAAGCACATAGAGGAAATTGTGCGCGACGCCTGCCGCCGGGTGTGTCGGGACAAGGACGCGTAACGTCTGGGTGCCGTCCCCGTCGTTCGGAGAGGTGTACGAGAAGTATTCGATGTTGTTGGCGTCAGTGCTCTGGTATTGGACCGAGAGTCCACCGGCCGTCGACGTCACACAGGTGATCGAGACGTTGGTGACGTTGGCCGCGGCGATGGTGCCCGAAGGGTTCGTGACCGTGCAGACCTGCCCCGACGGGTTGGTCTTGACGGTGACGTTGTAGGCGGAGCCCCCCGCCAAGGCGGTGCTGAAGGTGAAGGCCCCGTTGGTGCTGGTGCTCAGGTCGTTGCCGGCGTTGTTCTCGAGGACCGCGGTGCCGGTGAGCCCCGAGATGGTGCCCCCGACCGTGTAGGTGGGCGCGACCGAGGTCACACAGGTGATCGAGACGTTGGTGACGTTGGCCGCGGCGATGGTGCCCGAAGGGTTCGTGACCGTGCAGACCTGCCCCGACGGGTTGGTCTTGACGGTGACGTTGTAGGCGGAGCCCCCCGCCAAGGCGGTGCTGAAGGTGAAGGCCCCGTTGGTGCTGGTGCTCAGGTCGTTGCCGGCGTTGTTCTCGAGGACCGCGGTGCCGGTGAGCCCCGAGATGGTGCCCCCGACCGTGTAGGTGGGCGCGGTCGTCCCCGATCCGACCCAGTTGTCACCTGTGGGAGTGCCGTAGGCCATGATGCCCGGGGCGCCCCCGGTCAAGCTGGTGTCGGTGGCCGTGATCCGAGCGACACCGTTTTGTGAGAATGTGAGCTTCGAACCGGCAACGCTGAGGGTCAACTGGGTGCCCGCCGCAAGGGCAGGTTGGAACGAGGAGCTGCCGAGCTGGGTCCAGGTGCCACTGATCCGCTTGTAGAGCATCAGCTCAGGGTTGCCGTTGTTCCAGAAGTAAAGACCGAGATAGAGGCTCTGGCCGGCGCTTTGGGCTCGCACCGCCGCGCCGATCCACTGTCCACCGCTGAGCTGGGTGGAGGTGACCGCGATCTGGGAGGACTGGTCGCTGGAATAGGTCTCGCCGGTGCGAATGTCCCCCGAGTAGGTGCTCTTGGTGCCCACGACCACCTGGGACGAGATCGCCAACCCACCGTCGGACATATCAGTCCAGCCCGCCCCGAGGGTTCCGTTGGCCCGGTTGAAGTTGTCCGAGACGGAGCCGGCGGCCGCCGAGGTCACACAGGTGATCGAGACGTTGGTGACGTTGGCCGCGGCGATGGTGCCCGAAGGGTTCGTGACCGTGCAGACCTGCCCCGACGGGTTGGTCTTGACGGTGACGTTGTAGGCGGAGCCCCCCGCCAAGGCGGTGCTGAAGGTGAAGGCCCCGTTGGTGCTGGTGCTCAGGTCGTTGCCGGCGTTGTTCTCGAGGACCGCGGTGCCGGTGAGCCCCGAGATGGTGCCCCCGACCGTGTAGGTGGGCGCGACCGAGGTCACACAGGTGATCGAGACGTTGGTGACGTTGGCCGCGGCGATGGTGCCCGAAGGGTTCGTGACCGTGCAGACCTGCCCCGACGGGTTGGTCTTGACGGTGACGTTGTAGGCGGAGCCCCCCGCCAAGGCGGTGCTGAAGGTGAAGGCCCCGTTGGTGCTGGTGCTCAGGTCGTTGCCGGCGTTGTTCTCGAGGACCGCGGTGCCGGTGAGCCCCGAGATGGTGCCCCCGACCGTGTAGGTGGGCGCGACCGAGGTCACACAGGTGATCGAGACGTTGGTGACGTTGGCCGCGGCGATGGTGCCCGAAGGGTTCGTGACCGTGCAGACCTGCCCCGACGGGTTGGTCTTGACGGTGACGTTGTAGGCGGAGCCCCCCGCCAAGGCGGTGCTGAAGGTGAAGGCCCCGTTGGTGCTGGTGCTCAGGTCGTTGCCGGCGTTGTTCTCGAGGACCGCGGTGCCGGTGAGCCCCGAGATGGTGCCCCCGACCGTGTAGGTGGGCGCGACCGAGGTCACACAGGTGATCGAGACGTTGGTGACGTTGGCCGCGGCGATGGTGCCCGAAGGGTTCGTGACCGTGCAGACCTGCCCCGACGGGTTGGTCTTGACGGTGACGTTGTAGGCGGAGCCCCCCGCCAAGGCGGTGCTGAAGGTGAAGGCCCCGTTGGTGCTGGTGCTCAGGTCGTTGCCGGCGTTGTTCTCGAGGACCGCGGTGCCGGTGAGCCCCGAGATGGTGCCCCCGACCGTGTAGGTGGGCGCGACCGAGGTCACACAGGTGATCGAGACGTTGGTGACGTTGGCCGCGGCGATGGTGCCCGAAGGGTTCGTGACCGTGCAGACCTGCCCCGACGGGTTGGTCTTGACGGTGACGTTGTAGGCGGAGCCCCCCGCCAAGGCGGTGCTGAAGGTGAAGGCCCCGTTGGTGCTGGTGCTCAGGTCGTTGCCGGCGTTGTTCTCGAGGACCGCGGTGCCGGTGAGCCCCGAGATGGTGCCCCCGACCGTGTAGGTGGGCGCGGTCGTCCCCGATCCGACCCAGTTGTCACCTGTGGGAGTGCCGTAGGCCATGATGCCCGGGGCGCCCCCGGTCAAGCTGGTGTCGGTGGCCGTGATCCGAGCGACACCGTTTTGTGAGAATGTGAGCTTCGAACCGGCAACGCTGAGGGTCAACTGGGTGCCCGCCGCAAGGGCAGGTTGGAACGAGGAGCTGCCGAGCTGGGTCCAGGTGCCACTGATCCGCTTGTAGAGCATCAGCTCAGGGTTGCCGTTGTTCCAGAAGTAAAGACCGAGATAGAGGCTCTGGCCGGCGCTTTGGGCTCGCACCGCCGCGCCGATCCACTGTCCACCGCTGAGCTGGGTGGAGGTGACCGCGATCTGGGAGGACTGGTCGCTGGAATAGGTCTCGCCGGTGCGAATGTCCCCCGAGTAGGTGCTCTTGGTACCCACGACCACCTGGGACGAGATCGCCAACCCACCGTCGGACATATCAGTCCAGCCCGCCCCGAGGGTTCCGTTGGCCCGGTTGAAGTTGTCCGAGACGGAGCCGGCGGCGAATGCCCGCTGCGGCCCCGCGAACAGGGGGACGATCAGCGCTCCGAGTACGAGTGCTCCGACGACGAGGGCCTTGACGAAGAGCCCGCGGATCAAATGCAACCTCTCAATGGGCGTTCTCATCGGGCCGTCCCTTTCCTACGTTCGGGTCACGGCAGGACTCACGTGCAAGAACTGGTGAGAGATCCACCGGCCCGGTGTGAACGTCGCCCCGTGACTCGCCATCGAGACAGAGGAACGAGAGGATTGCCCGTCCACACCCGCGACCGGTTGGCCGACCACCGAACGCGGCCCACATGTCATCAATGTCACCCGTCCCTATAGACCTCGCCTTGCTATCTTCCGAGCGGCGGTGACTGATGCTGATACGAGATTTCGGGAAATTCTGACCAGCGGGGGCAGGTGGACGGGATCCGAATCCAGGGGCCGGCGACAGTCGCGACCATCAAGCCGTGGCCTGACCATCTGCCACATCCCCCATGTGCTGATTGTGGAGACTGGCCTCCTCACCCTGTGGAGGCTCCGCTCCCCTTCGCCGTTCACCCAGGCCAGAGCATTTCATGAAAACCCCACTACGCTCTGACCTGAGTAAGTCCAGGTCGGAGCTTTGTTTTGCCGAAATCACCCGCAGGACTCGAACAGGACACGCACACACATCCGGTCATGTGCGATACCGGTTCATCCTTAACATGTGGTTCCGGTAGGCACTCGACACTTCTAGGACGCTGTTCCGGTACCGGGCTGTAGTACCAACTCTTTATGAACGTTCCCTGAACAGGATTCAGCTCCCACCGGCGGATTGAGAAAGTAGGCACCCTGCGATCAGCTGTGGGACAGCGATGAACCCCGCCCCATCGACGTTTCGAGATGTGACATTGCGTCAAACGCCCTAGAGCGCCCACGAAAGTCCAGGCGGCGGTCCTTGGATGAGGTTTTTCGGCACCGACAGGGTGCGCCAAGTACCGAGGACTGGCGACCGACCGGAGCGTCCACACCAGCGGGGTGCAACGAAGTTCGGCCGGCTCCTCCAGCGCGTCCAAGCTGGTCAGCGTTGCGTCAAGATAGACGCTGCTATGGGATAGTACCAACTTGTTACGAACGTCCCCTGAACAGGGACTCTTGGCCCCGCCGGCCAGGCGTAACCTAATCGGGTGAAGGCCGTGCCCTCCCAACTCGTCCGCCGTGCTCACTGGCGACCATGTTCGGCGCAATGTCGGGGTCGCCGAGTCGCAGTGAGTTTGAACCTGGGATTCACGGGTGCTGCAGTAATCCCACAAGGTTGACGGTGCACCCTGTTCCTGGCAGTTACCGTTGCGCATCATCGGGGGCTGCACAATGCTCACTTTGACCTTAGTGATGTAATGAAGGAGCGCAGCGCAGCTCCCGCGTGACGAGCTCCGGTGAGCGCACCGGCTCGAGCGCCCAGCACGAGGAGCGATCTCGTGACAACGAGGAGCGTGGCGAAGACCGACCGAACAAGGACGAAGAGCCCGCGGGAGTCCTCCCGTCGCCCGGGACCAAGTGTGCAGAGCACACTTGGGGTTGCGAAACCCACCCGAAAACGACAGAAGGAGACTCCCGTGGAACAGCAAACACAATATGTCGGCATCGATCTGCACCGGCGCCGCAGCGTGATCGTGCGGCGCAACGAGGCAGGCCAGACCCTCGACACGGTCCGGATCGACAACCACCCTGTCGCCCTGGCGGCCGAGCTTGCCAAGGCCGGCGAGCATCCAGAAGTAATCCTCGAGGCGACCTATGGCTGGTACTGGGCGGCTGATGTGATCCAAGAGTGTGGTGGCACCGTGCATCTGGCCCATCCGCTGGGCAACAACTGGGGGCATCGGCGGGTGAAGAACGACGAGCGCGATGCCACGGACCTGGTCGACCTGCTCCGCATGGGGCGTTTGGCCGAAGCCTGGGTCGCCCCACCACCGCTGCGCGAACTGCGCGAGATCATCCGCTATAGGGGCAAGCTCGTCCACTTGCGCACCAGCCTCAAGTCTCAAATCCATGCCGTGTTGGCGAAGGAGGGCGTGACCGTGTCCATGACCGACCTGTTCGGGATGGGCGGCCAGGTCCTCCTCGACAAGGTCCACCTGGCCGACGCCTACCGGCTACGGGTCGAATCGCTGCGCGACCTGATCGAGTCGGTCAACCGCGAGATGGCCATGCTCGAAGAGCAGACCGCCCCTTACTTTGCCGGCGACCTCGGCTACCACGCCGTCCAGGCCATTCCCGGCGTCGGCCCGGTGCTGGCCGCGATCTTCGTGGCCGAGATCGGCGACATCTCGAGGTTCACCTCGGCCCGGCACCTCTGCAGTTGGGCGGGGCTCACCCCGACCCACAAAGAATCCGACGTCACGGTCCGCCGGGGCCACATCACCAAGCAAGGCTCTCGCCTCGTGCGCTGGGCTGCCGTCGAGGCCGTGGCCCACCAGCGCACCGACACTCCCATCCGACGTCACCACCGCAACGTGGGCGAACGTCGGGGCACCCAGGTCGGCCGCGTGGCGGCGGCGCGCAAACTTCTCATCCTCGTCTACTACGGCCTGCGCGACGGTGAGATCCGTTGCCTGGCAGAGACGGGGTGAGAACCGGGACGGACGCAGCCCGGTGCGAGCTCGCCGACAGTCATGGTCCCCGTTTGACGGCGAGACCGAGTAAGTGATTGAGCCCACCAGGTTGCGGCCGAACCACTCCATGTCGCTTCTCGCGACGAATAGATGACCGGCCCCCGGTTCTCGGGTGTGCCCCGCCAACGTTCGTTGGTTCTGGAGATGGACCGCAACGCGTTCCCGACACGGCATCACAAGGGGACGACCATGAAGCCTCCTGGGCTTCGCATTCAATGATGTGAGGAACAACTGACCGAGCCGTCAAGGCTTCCCCTCCGGGCGGCCTCCGGCCGGCCTTGACCGCTCTTCTTGGTTCTCGGTTCTCCCGAGGACCCAGTTCGGCGCGCCCATCGGTCGAAACTCTGCCGCTATCTGGCACGACGAACCTCCAAAGGAGCCTCCGGCCCCCCTTGACAAACTGCGCTCCTTCATAGATGACTGTCGCGATTATTTCCCCAGCGCGATCACGCGATCGGCGGCTGGGTGAGTCGGCGCAGGAGGTAGCGACTATGGGCGGCCCAGATGAACCCTTCGGTCACGATCGGATCGCGCTCGTAGTCGACCTGAAGGCGTCGGCTGTTCATGAGCCACGACCAGGTGCGCTCGACGATCCAGCGTTTGGGGAGCACCTCGAAGCGACTGGGGTGGATGCGGTTGACGACTTCGACTCCGACGTGATGGTTGCGGCAGTGCTCGATGAAGGTGCGCTTGAACCCAGAGTCGCACCACAGCTTGGCGAAGCGAGCGGAGCGGTCGCGGGCCCTGTCCGCCACGGTGATGCCGCCGACGTTGTCCGAAATACTCGCGGCGACGACCACCACGGCCATGAGGAGTCCGAGGGTGTCGACGATCCCGAAGGTCTTGCGGCCGTTGATCTTCTTTCCTGCGTCAAAACCCTTGGTTTTCTTGCTCACCGTGGCGGCGGCGCGTACCGAGCGCGCATCGACGATGCCCGCCGATGGTGCGCCCTGACGTCCCTCTTTTTGGCGCACCGCCGCAGCGAGACGTTCGGCGATCCGTTCCCAGGTGCCGTCTCTGGACCACTCGAGGTGGTAGCGATGCACCGTGTTCCAGTTTGGATAGCTATTGGGAAGCGCTCGCCACTGACAGCCCGTCGCCACCACGTAGAAGATGGCGTCGACCACGCGGCGCCGATCCACTTTGACCGGTCGACCCATCGACCCCGGACGCCAATACGGAGAGACGAGATCGGCGATGAGCTCCCACTCCTCGTCGGTCATGTCGCCGTGCGTCGTTCGCCAGGTCTGCGCCGCTGCAACTGCGTCGGACTCCATGGCAAACGCTACGCGATCGCCGACCCTGAGAGGGGCTATTTACACCATGAAGTGCACTAATTTTCCGAACAGGATCTTAGAAGTAGGGTCCGCCCAGGTCGGTAGGTCAAGTGCCCGGTCGTCCATTAAGCGGACCGATTCCCTCTGCTAGTCGGTGTCATGAGCCCCCGTACGCCACAACTAGGCTCGAATCGTTCGGGTCGCAGTACGGCCGCGTCAGCGCCAACGAGCCTTGATGACCGTTGTACTCGAAAACGAACTCGGAGTCATTCGGGTCTTGTTCCTCGTACGTGAGGGTCACACCTTCACCAGGCCAGGTCTTGGAGATGTACGTGAAGAAGTCCGCAACGTTGCCGGGAAAGACGAATGAGACGGCGTGGGTCGAACTCCCACTCGGAGTAAAATCTTGCGCCGCGTAGCTACCCGGGGGCAGCGACATGCTGGGTGGTAGCCAGCTCAGCGGTTGACCGAGCGCCGCCGGAACAGCAAGGCACTGGGTTCCTCCGGCAGGCGTGGGCACGGTCATAGGAGTGCTGTGAACAACCACGATGGGCGGCCCTTTGTGGCGGAGGGTGGGCGCTCCGAGCGATCCGGCCCCAAAACCGTAGCGAACCCTGAGGCGGCCGTCGCACAGCGGCCGGACTTGGACGGAGCCGATGTAACGTCCGGCAAAGTAGTAGTCGGCCTCTGCTCCGAGCTCCTGGTCCTGAGCGATCTCCACGTATCCGGTCCCCGCCAGGGTCTTCTTGATCCCGTCTCGGACGTCGACGATCGTATTGCTCGACCCCGGAACGGTCGCGAACCAGAACTGGGTCGAGCCGTCGACGATGTACGCGTACGCGCGCGTGTGCGGTAGCACGGGAAGCCCTCTCGGCAACGGTCGAGCGCTCTGAGCGTCGAGTGAGCTCCCACACTTCGCCACATCGGCGAGGGAGCTAGCGATTTGGCCTTCGGCGTCGAAGAGCCGACTACAGCCCGTCGCCAACGTCAAGAGACAAATCAGCGCCAGAACGCAGCCGCTTGTGCTTCGAAGATTTTTCGGCACGGCGGACCCTGCCAGCCCCGGCTAGCGATTTTCCCGAAGGGGATCGGTCACACACACCCGAGATCCGATGGTCAAGGCATCTCTTTCACGATCAACCTGCAGCTCTACGAACGTACGGCCGGATAATCGGTCAGCGCAACGTTAGTACCGAGTCACTCTACGACGTGGAGCGCGAGAGAATGGCATTCTCGAGGTGGCAGGTCGACGTGGACGAACTCCCCCTTGACGCTCAGCATGGGTATGTAGAAATGTCGGGGTCGCCGCGGCCAAGTCGGGCGTGGGCAACGTGCATTGGGGGGTTGATGGTCATGTGGCTGCGTCGTGGTCGGGCCTTGCTCATGTTGTGCACTTCTGTGGTCGTTGCCACACCGCTGCTCGCCATGTCGGCAGGTACGGCCAATGGCTCGTCAGCGAACACCCATTCCAAAATCCTGGAAGTCAACGTGATGAACGAGGCGGTCAGAGGTGGGGAGCCAGAACTCGCCATCAATCCGAAGAATCCTCAAGATATCGTGATGGGCCATACGGTTGTCGGGAACACCTACACCAAGAACACGACTGCCGACACGATGGAAGCCGTCGCGGGCGGTCTTCAAGTGAGCTTCAACGGCGGCAAGACGTGGTCGGCTGATGACAAGCCACTGCACACGGCCGGCTATTCGGAGGGACCGAACCCGTATTCGATCGCTCACGGCTTCCCTGGGGCTACTGGGTTTACGTTGACCACCAACGGTATCGGGGATCCGATCGAGGCGACTGGGCCAGACGGGTCGATCTATGCAGGAGGCGTGTTTGTGCACACTACATCGCCGGGCCCTCCACCCTTTAACTTCACCGTTCCCCAGGGCGGGATCGCGATCTTCCGATCCACCAATGGCGGTCGGAGCTTCGGGCCGTTGAGCGCTGTCATGACTGATCAAGACCTGGGGGGGATGGTCAGTCGGGGGATGAACCCCAAACCCATCGGAGTGTTCGGGGTCAACCCGTACGACCGTCCGTGGATGGTCGTGGACCAGACGACCGGCGCCGTGTACGTATCGACCACCGGTCATCCTGAGCGGTACGTTGCCGTTTCCCATGACAAGGCACGCACATGGGGGCGTGTAGAGGCGCTCGACTGCGACGAGACTCCGGCGCCCAATCCCAATCACAATGTCACGTGTAACACGTATCCCGAGATTGGTGACGGCAACGTTGCTGCCGCTCATGGCGTCCTCGCGGCTGCGTACATCGCCGGCGCCGCCCCCGGCTCTACCTGCCCGTGCGCCGTATTCGAGACCACCACCGACGAAGGAGCCCATTGGAACCGCCACGTCGTCTTCGACTCCTTGTCGTCCTCGTCGGATGTCTGGGTCGCCGCCGACCCCGCCCACAAGGGCCGCTACGCAGTGATGGTTCTGCCGGGCTATCTCGCACCCAGTGGTCTCCCCGACCTCCCGCCGTCGAAGAGTGTCCCCCAAGAAGTCGACGTGACGACGACCGCCGACTCGGGAGGCACCTGGACACAGCCGACTGTACTGGGGGACCAATCGACGACCCACATCACCAATAAACCCTGGATTGCTTATGGCCCCACAGGGGTGCTAGCCGCCTTGTGGCGCAACGCGTACCCTCCCTACAGCCCGGGATCGTTCCTGACGCCTGGCTACCAGAACGTGTTTGCCGCAATTTCCCTCAACAATGGGCAGACCTTCAGCGCTCCATTGAAGCTCAACTCAGCGCTGTCACCTCCGCCAGATCCGAAACAGGAAGCAGAGGATGATGTCTCCTGGGTGGCGGTGACCTCCCAGTATGTCTACGGCGCGTGGGGTGACTGGCGAGCAACTGCGAAGAACCCGGTTGCGCCAGCATCGTCACCGCCATCAGGCGAGTTGAACTCCTGGTTCGCTCGAGTTCCGATCAGCAGTTTCCGAAGTCGAACATAGCGAGTAACGCGGTTGACCTGACAACCAGCCGGGCTTATCGTGTCAACGCGATTAGCTCACCCGGAGCTTCGAAAAGGGGGGCGTCATGAGTGCACGAGTCCGGATTTTCATCGAGCGGGCGCTGGCTGCTGTAACGGCGGTGCTAGGCGTGGTGACGATTTTCTGGCGTGACTGGATCGAAGGTCTCACCGGCTGGGATCCGGATCATCACAGCGGTTCAGCTGAGATCTGGATCATCATCGGGCTTTTCGTGATCAGCGTCGCGTTCTTCATTCTGTCGCGCTTCGAAGTTCGCCGGCGGGCACCCGCAGCCGCTCGTTCCTGACGGCCTTGCCCTGACCGTTTGCGGTGAGCCAATCTTCGGCCCGCCGCGTAGCGGGATCTCGCTTCTCTTGGGGAGGGTCTGAGTGTCCCCCGCTGCCGGATCCCACTCCCCGCTCTGAGGCGCAATCTTCTTCCGCGGGAGAGCACGACTCAGCCGGTCCACCGCGATCGCCCTCTGAACAAGCTGTACACGTCGGGCGGCTGCGCGGAATTCTCGCCGCGCAAGCTGAACTTCCCGCAAATGTCCGAACCCTGGGTTGGGTCTCCCTGGCCAACGACGCGGGAAGCGAGTTGGCGTACCCGCTGCTCCCGCTGTTCTTGGTCTTAACGCTGAATGCACCCTTACTGGCGGTTGGCATGGTCGACGGTATTCCCGACCTCGTCGCAAGCTTCGTCCGACTCGGAAGCGGATGGATCTCTGATCGCTCGGCACATCGGCGACGGCGTTGGATCAGTGCGGGGTACGGGATATCGAGTTGCGCTCGGGCGATGATGGCGGCCGCCCCTACGTGGGGTGTGGCCTTGACCGCCAGGGCCATCGACCGAGTTGGGAAGGGAGCGCGAGGAAGTCCGCGCGACGCTCTAATCAAGGCGTCGAGCCATCCAGAGAGATCTGGGGCCAGCTTCGGTTACCACCGAAGCCTCGACACGGTAGGCGCCGTGATCGGGCCGCTCGCCGCGGCGGCGCTCTTGGCGGCGGGTGTCTCTATCAGGACGGCGCTTTTCGTTGCAGTAATTCCGGGGGTCGTGACCATTCCCTTAACACGCCTCATCAAGGAGATGCCGCCCCAGGACAATGCGGCTCCGAGACCAACCCACTCCCATGCTGCGTTTCCAAGACCTATCCGGCAGCTGCCGGCCGCCTTCTGCGTGCTGCGGCGATCTGGACGGTCTTTTCGATCGGCAACTCGAGCGACGTCTTTCTACTGCTGCGCTCAAGGGTGCTCGGATTGGGCTCGATCCTCATGGTCCTCGCCTACGCCATCTACAACGCCAGTTACAGCGCGGCTCTCGTGGCCACTCGGCTCCCTCTCGGACCGGATCGCTCGACCTGCCATCCTCTCCGGCGGGATGGCGCTCTTCGCCCTCGTCTACCTCGGCTTCGCCGTGGCGCCCTCGGAATGGATGGTGTTCCCCCTTTTCGTTCTGTACGGTGCCTACATAGCGGCGACAGAGGGTGTCGCCAGAGCCTGGATCGGCGATCATGTCGATCAGCGGTTCCTCGGCACCGCGTACGGGGTATTCGGTCTCGGAACCGGTTTAAGTTCCCTAGGGGCCAGCTTGCTGGCCGGGATTCTCTGGGTTGACGTGTCGCCGGCGGCACCGTTCGTGCTCGGTGCGATCTCCGGGACGGTAGGTGCGATTCTTCTGCTTGCAGAATGGAAATTCCGTTCAGCAAAGAGGGCATGAAGTACCCCGTCCTCTTGTCTCCAAGGCGGCCTTCTCGGTGACGAGCGACTGCGTCGGCTCCCCTTCGTCTGGATCTGATCAGCCGCAAATGCCGGGCAGGACGTACCGCCTGTGTCAACGCAACAATGAGCGGGCGCACCCCAGGGATGAAAACTGGGCGGACGGGTCGGTAACCTCGTGAGCGGTTGCTGCCGTCAGCCCATCGGGACCGTGGCACAGGGTGCTGGTTGGCATCCGAGATCGTCATTGAGAGCCCAGGGTCGGAATCGTCACGATTCGCAAACTCTGACAAGCAACGAGGACATCGAACCCCAGGCGCGGCGTTCGTGGCTCAGGGGCAGCAGATCTTTCAGGTGTCTGACGGCCGTAGTCCCCGATGTCGTCACCTACCTAGGGCCTTGATGATCATTTGCGCCATCACGCGGTGCCCGAGGGTCGTCGGGTTGTCCTGCTGCTTGCAGCGAAGATCGTGCTGTACATGCTTGCTGGCGACATCAGTGCTTGACGGCTTCTGAAGAAGGACCGGATCCACAACGTCAACAAGTTGTCAGCTCGCTGAGCGCAGCCGATCAGCGATCGCTCTGCATCTTTCGGCATCAAGGGCGAAGTCTGCGCGGTCGCCCGGTTCGAGCGTCGGGTCCACAGCTCCCACGTCGAAGATGCCGGCGTTACCTTCCAACGCCTCAACGATCAGCGCCAACTCTTCGTGGGACAGCTCGACTCTCATCGTGCAGCAATAGAGCGATTGCAACTCTTATTGATACCTCGCACCTCTGTCCGTGAGGAACGACCAACCTGGCGGGCGGAGATCGTCGCCAGCGAGTGGCTGTCGAAGCTGCCAGCCGCCGAGGTGGCGGAAGTCATGAAGTCCGGCTCGTGAATCGAGGTTACTCAACCGCTATCCGGGTACACCGGACAAGGTGAGACGATCTGTCAAGAGACTTCCCATCGGGGTCGCCGCCGTAGGACTCGTCCTGAGCCTCGCCGCGTGCAGCAACCCGACACCGACCCACCAACCCAACAACAACGGTGCAAACGTCGGCCAAGGACCGAAGTCACCCGGAGGCAATGACGGGGCGCCTTGAGGCTGACCTACGGGAAGCTGATCCCCCATTCGGCGCTGTCTTCCGGAGAGCGCGGCGGGTGGCGATGATGGATCAAGTATCCGGCAACTTCCATTCGGCGTTCCAGATACAGAATCACACCTGCGGCTGAGTAGCTGCTGGACAGCACGTCCATCAGTTCGCCATCGGTGACCTCTTGAACGTCCAGGCCGAAGCCATCGGGACCCGTGAAGGTGAGAAGCCATTCGCGGCCAACCTTCTGCAGTACGGCGCCAGTCGCATGCGGAACGACCTTGATGTTGATGTCGTCATTGACCATGCCATCCCCCTTTACCTGGAGAGACGTCAACTCGCCTGATCAGCCGTTAAGCATACGACCCACCAGCCCCTGCGACCTCCGGTGACGCCATGCGGCTGCTGGTGGCAGCGGTGGCCCTTGGTGCCCTGCTGTTGGCTGCGTGCAGTCGTCGCCGCCAATCACCGCGCCGCCGAGGTTGGGTCGTCTCGATTCTTCACGCCACGCTTGATCACCACAGTGTCGGCGACCGGCCGCGCCTGACACGCCAGGCGTACTGCCTTGCCTTCATAGAAGGAGCGGCCTTTCAGCAGCGCTAAGCCGCCCTGCTCGACAGCACCAGGCGGCTCGAAGGCATCGCAGTTCTCCTCATTGAGGATGATGGAGCACGCCGTGCATAGGGCCTGGCCGTGACATACGGTCGGCCAGCGGTAGCCCTGCCGCTCAGCCGCCAACATGAGCGTCTCGCCTCTGCGCACTCCGATGGTCACTCCGGCAGGCTCCAACCGGACAGCCAGGACGTCGCTCGCCGACCCTTCGCAGGTCACGTCGATCCCATCGTCAATGACGCCCAGCCGTAAGGGTCATCAACGACGTGATTGCCAAGTAATTAATCGCCGATAATTCTCACCGCTTCGAACGCAGCGTTTTCCATCTCGTTGACTGTCGGCCTGAAGACAGACCATGGCGCAACAGCCGCTCACAGGTGATCTCGTTGGGCGAGGCCGCAGGTAGGTGCGGCGTCCTGCTTGCTGGCTCCGCCGATGCCGTCAGTAGCAGCGCTACGCACCAATGTCGCGGTCTTCTCGGTGATGAGCGACTGCATCGGCCCCCCTTCGTCCGGATCTGATCAGCCGCAAATGCCGGGCAGGACGTACCGCCGCATCGCCTCGGTCGCATCGAACCCCTCGTCGCGGAACGACTCACCGAGGAGGAGTAGGGCGATCGAACCGAGCCACTCGATGACTTCGTCAACGTCGAGGTCGGCCCGGAGCTCGCCTCGTTTGGCCGCCAGCGCGACGAAGGGGCCGAGCGAACCCGCGACGAGGTTGCGAAACTCATCAGAGGCCCCCGTGGCATGGACCACGGCGTCGACGGCGTCGGGGTCGAAGAGCCGGCGCAAGAGCCGCGACTCACGCACCCCGTGGGCGACGTGCGCATACGCGTTGGCGAACTGCTCTACGAAAGGCGCGGGACGGTCGTAGAAGGTGGCCGCCTCGGCGATAAGGTCCTGGGCTTCGAAGAGCAGCACGGCGGAGATGATCGCCGGGCGGTTGGGGAAATACTTGTAGACGGTCGTCCGGTGCACCGAGGCCACCTGGGCGATGTCATCGACGGTCGCGCGTATGGGGCCGGCGGCATCGAAGCATTTGACGGCCGCCTGCAAGATGAGTTGGCGGCATTCTTCGTCGTCGGAAGGGGACGCTGGCCCCCACCTCCCACGTCGGGGCGCCGGTGTCACAACGTTGCTGCCTCCATGTATGTCAGTCTAGAGCAGAACAACGCTACATCTCTGTTGACTTGTTGTCAATGTTCGGTTATCGTCGCATCAGTCGACCTCGGGTCGGCGTGCAGGCATATCTGCGGTTGAGCGTGCCGGGTAATCGGGGGCGAGGAGTGCGGGGGGACGAGTTGGCCGTAACGAAACCTCATAGGCCGTACCGAATCGTGCAGTGGGGAACGGGCAACGTCGGACGACGCGCCCTGCGGTCGATTCTCGACCACCCCGAGTTCGAACTGGTGGGGCTGCATGCCTTTAGCCGTGAGAAGCAGGGGATGGATGCCGGGACTCTCGCGGGCGCTGCGCCGATCGGTGTCCTGGCCACCGACGATCTCGAAGTACTCCTGGCCCATCATCCCGATTGCGTGAGCTACATGCCGACACAGCTCGACTACGGCATCGTCGAGCGCTTCTTGCGCTCTGGCGTCAACGTGGTCACGACCGGCGACTACCTGACGGGGACCAACCAATCGGCGGCCGCTGTCACGTCGCTGGAGAATGCTGCCAAACAGGGAGGCGCCACGTTCCTCGGGACCGGCTTCGAGCCCGGATTCGTTAATCTTTTGGCTGGATTTCTCACCGGCGCGTGTCGCGTTGTTCGCGACGTCATCGTGACCGAGACGCTTGATTGCACCACCTATCCTGTGCCCGAAGCCTGGCAGGCCATGGGGTTCGGCGAGGTCGCCGAGGAACGCTCGTCGCCAATTGCGGCGTCGCCGGATCTCCCCGGGCTCGCCTACTTCGACACGCTCGATCTGATCGCTGGAATGCTCGAGCTTGAACTGGACTCAAAGGACGGGTTTGTCGAACGCGCGGTGGCCACCCGCGCTATCGACCTCGGCTGGATGCGGTTCCCGAAAGGAACGGTCGCCGGCCAGCGGCGCATCTATCGCGGTCACGCCAGGGGTCGTCCAATCGTCACTCTTTCCATTTGCTGGACGATGAGCGATGACGGGCTCGATCCGCAGTGGTCGGGACCCGAGGGGTTCCGAATAGAGATCGAAGGCGAACCTCGCGTCGACGCCACCGTCCGCTTCGAGCTTCCGATCACGCCGGGACTGTCCGACGAGCCCGACATCATGAGCGTGCTCATGGTAGGTACCGCCATGGCGGCGGTCCATGCCATCCCATTTGTGTGCCAGGCCGACCCGGGCGTCATCACGCCGACCGACCTGCCCATCTACGGGGCGCGCCACAGTGTCGTCTGAAATTAGGAACTGACGTGAAAGAACACCGGAACTCCTTTGTCGTAGAGGGCTCACCAGCGCAGGTGTGGAGCCTCTGGTTCGGATCGATCCCGACGGAGCGATCGTCGGACCCCTTCGTCATCGAGATGGACAACGTGCGTATCGAGATCATTTACCCGGGAGACGGCGTCCACGACGGCCTCGTTCGCCACTGCCACTATCCGGTGCCGCGGTACCTGCTCTCAGGCGGCGGCGCCGAGTCCTGGGAGCTCGTCTCCGACGTCGTTGTCAATGAGTCCTACCGCTACCAGGCCATCACCAAGCCGCCATTCGCCGTGGCCGAAGGCCGCCAGCGGCTCGAAGATCTCGGCGATGGGCGCTCCCGTGTGCACTTTTACGAGCGCTACGAGATCGCCAATGCGCTGCTTCGACCGTTCCTCGAGGGTCCAGTGCACCGGATGATCTCGACCAACAACGACGAAATGATCGAGCGAGGCATCCGGATGGGTATGGAGGCCCTCCGCAGTCGGAGTCGCCGAGGACCACCAGAGGAAGGAGCCCGAACGATGAAGACCACGGGCGCGGTGATCATGGAGTCGCCCGGCAGGTGGGAGGTGGTCGAGCTCGACCTCGACGGTCCCCAGCGTGGTGAGCTGCTCATCCGCATGGTTGCCTCCGGTCTCTGCCACAGCGACGATCACCTCGCCACGGGCGACATGCACGCCCACATGTACCCCATGGACGGTGGACACGAGGGCGCGGGCATCGTCGAAGATGTGGGGCCCGACACCGACGGTTGGGAGGTCGGTGACCGGGTCGTTACAGCGTTCTTGCCCTCCTGCGGTCGCTGTCGCTGGTGCGCGTCGGGATGGCAAAACCTCTGTGACTCGGGGATGCATACCCTCACCGGACAACGCTCCGACGGCAGCTGGCGTCTGCGGCTCGACGGCAAGCCCATCGCCCAGATGTCGGGCATCTCGACGTTCAGCCAGTTCTCCACGATCTCGACGCTCTCTGCCATCCGCTGCCCCGACGATGTTCCGCTCGAGACCGCTTGCCTGTGTGGATGCGGAGTCGGGACGGGCTGGGGATCGGCCGTCAATTCCGCCGAGGTCCGCCCGGGGGACGTCGTCATCGTGATGGGCGTCGGTGGCATCGGCGTCAACGCCGTCCAAGGGGCGGTCCACTGCGGGGCATCGGTCATCGTGGCGGTCGACCCGGTCGAGCTGAAGCGCACGACGGCGCTGTCGTTCGGGGCCACGCATGCGGTCGCCACGATGGCTGAAGCAAGCGACGTCGTCGCGCCGCTGACCAACGGCCAGGGAGCGGACTCGTGCATCATCGCCGTCGGTGTGACCGACGGGGGTCACGTGGCCCAAGGAGTCGACGCCATCCGCAAGGGCGGCACCTGCGTGGTGACCGGGGTGGGGAGAAACCGCCGACCGTCAGGGCCGACTCCGCCTCGATGAGCTCGTCACCCAGACGTATTCACTGGACCAGATCAACGACGGCTACGCCGACATGCACGCCGGACGCAACGTGCGCGGCGTTCTCGTTCACGACGACGACCGAGGGGAGCAGCCATGACCCCAGACGAACGAGGCGCACGCCAAGCTCATTCCACGGCTCGGTTGGTCGCCGAGTTCGACCACTGGGATCCCGAGCTCGCCAAGGACCCCTTCCCGGTCTACGACGACCTGCGTGCGCAGTGCCCCGTTGCCCGTTCCGACGCCTACGGAGGCTTCTTCGTCCTGTCCCGCTACGCGGACATCGAGGCGGCGGCGAGAGACCATGAGACCTTTTCTTCTCGATCGATCTCGGTTCCCGACCCGGGCGTGATGCCGAGTTCGCCACCCCTTGACCTCGACCCACCCCGACACACCGCATTCCGTCGGGTACTGCTGCCCTATTTCTCGCCCGGCCGCACGCAAATGCTCGAGCCCATCACCCGGGCGGTGGCAGGTGGGCTCGTAAAGAGCTTCGTCGAACAGGGTCACTGCGACGTCTCGGAGGACTTCGCCAAGCACGTGCCGATCGCCGTCCTCTCCCACGTCCTCGGCGTCGAACCGCGCGATGAAGCCCTCTTTAGCAACTGGACCGATCTCATCGTCTCAGGGGGACCCGATCCCGAGGTGTCGGCGATCGCAAACGGCGAAGTCCGCGACTACTTCGCCCGGCTTATCGAGGAGCGGCGCCGACAACCCAAGGACGATCTCGCGACCTTCCTCGTCGACGCCGAGGTCGAGGAAGAGGCCATGTCCACGGCGGACCAGCTGGGAGTGGCCTCGCTCCTCCTCGTGGCGGGGATCGACACGACCTGGTGCATGCTCGGGACTTCCCTGTGGTGGCTGGCGCAGCATCCCGAGGCTCGGCAGCGTTTGATCGACGACCCGGCCCTGTGGCCGAGCGCCGTCGAGGAGCTGCTGCGGCGTTTCGCCCCGGTGTCGGTCGTGCGGATCGTGACCAAGGACGTTTCGATCGACGGCCAGGTCATCCCCCAAGACGAGCACGTGCTGCTCCCCTTCCCGGCGGGGAATCTCGACGGGGAAGCGTTCCCGGAACCCCATACCCTGCAGCTCGATCGGGCCCCGAACCGACACCTCGCATTCGGTGCCGGGGTGCATCGCTGCATTGGGGCGCACCTAGCCAGGATGGAGCTTCGGGTCGGTCTCGAAGAGTTCCTTCGGGCCATTCCCGACTTTGAGCTCGACGGCGATGACCCGGTGAGCTGGAAGCCCGGGCAGATCCGCGGTCCGAGCCGTCTGCTCCTGCGGTGGGACCGGTGAGAGAGGTTCTTTCGAGTATCTGCCGGCTGTGCACGGCGCACTGCCCGATCCTCGTGACCGTCCGCGATGGCGTGGTCGCAGAGGTGCACGGCGACCGCGACGTTCCGGTCTTCGAGGGATACACCTGCCCTAAGGGCCGTGCCCTTCCCGCCATGCACGCCCTTCCCGGACGCCTGCTCCAGAGCCTTCGGCGCCGAGACGATGGTTCCCACCAGCCGATCAGCTCCGAGCAGGCGATCAAAGAGATCGCCGACCGTCTGCACGACGTCGTCGAGCGGCACGGCCCCGAAGCCGTCGCCATCTACATCGGGACGTCGGTCATTCCGCATCCCACGGTCAGCCGTCTGGCGAGCGCGCTGCTCAAGGCACTCGGTTCGCCGAACGTCTACTCAGCGGGCACGATCGACCAACCCGGCATGATCGTCGCCGAGGCCTGCCATGGAGTGTGGATGGGAGGGCGCCCGTCGTTCGATGACGCCGATGCCTGGCTCTTCGTCGGGACGAACCCCATCATCTCCAAGCAGTACCTCGAAGAGAACCCGGCCCGACGTCTGGCTCGGGCGCTCGATCGAGGAGTGCAGGTGGTCGTGGTCGATCCGCGCCGCACCGAGACGGCCCGTCGGGCCACCTTGCACCTCCAACCGCGCCCCGGTGAAGACGGGGCCGTGGTCGCCGGCCTTCTGCATGTCATTATGAGGGAGGGTTGGGTCGATCACGAGTTCGTGCGCGAGCACGTCCAGGGCTTCGCGGTGCTCGAGCGGGCCCTCCGACCGTTCACGCCGGACGTTGTCGCCCAACAGGCCGACATCTCGGCTGGCGAGCTGGTCGAAGCAGCGCGCTTGTTGGGGACGGCTCGTCGGGGTATTGCCGCGCCCGGCACCGGTGCGGCGATGTCGAACCCCGGGCCCCTCGTCCCCTACCTCTTGCTCTGCCTCGCCAGCGTGCGCGGCTGGTGGTCGCGCGAGGGCGAACCGGTGAGCCGGCCGAACGTCCTACTGCCCCCCAACCCGGCGCGGGCGCAAGCCTACCCGCCCTATCCGGTCAGCACCGGGCGGCGGATGCGGGTGCGGAACCTGGAGCAGACGGTTGCCGGACTGCCGACGGGGGCTCTCGCCGAAGAGATCCTGACGCCAGGACCGGGGCAGATCCGGGCGCTCTTCAACGTCGGTGGCAGCCCGGCTACCGCCTGGCCCGACCAACGCCTGGCCCGACGGGCCCTCGAAGATCTCGACCTGTTCGTCACGACTGACGTCGAGTACTCACCCACCGCCCGGCTCGCCCATTACGTGGTGGCCACCAAGCTGGCCCTCGAGACCCCGGGCGTGACGCAGGGCACCGAGATCATCAAGTACCTCCACTTCGGTTACGGCTTCGCCCTGCCGTATGCCCAGTACTCACCGGCGATCGTCGACCCCCCTGAAGGCGCCGACGTCATCGAGGATTGGCAGCTCTACTACCGGGTCGCCCAGCGGCTCGGCCTCGAGCTGCAGATCGTCAACCTCTTCGGATCGGCGGGGGGCTATCTGGAAGCGCCGATCGAGATACTGCCGCTCGACATGAAGACCGAGCCGACCACTGACGACCTCTACGACCTCATGTGCCGGGGATCTCGCATCCCACTCGATGAGGTACGACGCCGCCCGGGCGGCACGGTCTTCGAAGAGCTGAAGGATCTGCGGGTTGCGCCGGCGGACGAGGACGGTGGCGCTCGGCTCGACATCGGGAACCACGACGTCCTGGCCCAACTCGTGCCGGATCCGGCACCTACCAGACAATCCAACCCCACCAGGCCATTCCTTCTCATTCCTCGTCGAGAGAACCGCGTCATCAACACGTTCGGGCGAACGGTTCCGGGCCTGATGGGGAACCGTCGCTACAACCCGGCTTTCCTCCATCCTGAGGACATGGCCGAACTCGGTCTCGATTCGGGTGACCTCGTGCAGATCGAGTCCGACTTCGCCGCCGTCGTCGGCGTTGCCGAGACCGACGACGACCTCAGGCGCGGCGTCGTCTCGATGAGCCATGGCTTCGGGGCGAATCCGGGGGAGCCCGAGGACCCAAAGACGGACGGAGCCAACACCAACCGGCTGTTCAACACAGAGGTCAAATGCGATCCCATCTCCGGTCAACCTCGGATGGGAGCGGTGGCCGTCGCCCTGTGCCGGGTGCCGGGCGGGGCTTGATGTGGTCACTGTCGTGGATCAAAGGACAACCACGCTCATGGAGCGAGGCGCTCGACCCGATGTCTGCCGTGCCGGCGACGGGTGGGGATGGGGAAACCACAAGGAGCATAATCAACGGGTGGAAAGGAGAGCTGTGATGGATTCTGCCGGTGTCGTCGCACGACCAGAGAAGTCCGCATTGAGCGAGTTCCGGGGCATGGTCGTGGTTCCGGGGTCCCGCTACACCTCACAAGAGTTCTTCGACCTCGAGATGGAGCGGCTCTGGCCACGGGTGTGGCAGATGGCCTGCCGGGAGGAGGAGATCCCGAACCCGGGCGACTTCGTGGAGTACACAATCGGTGATCAGTCGATTCTCATCGTCCGGAGCCATCCCGACACGATCGCCGCGTTCTTCAATGCGTGTGCCCACCGCGGGACCCGCCTGGCGTCAGGGACCGGGAACTTCGCCACCGCCGAGATCCGTTGCCGCTACCACGCCTGGCGTTGGAACCTCGACGGGGAGATCAAAGAGGTGGTCGATCGCCACGACTACCCCGCCGCGCTCACCGACGACGACGTCCGGTTGGGCGAGGTCCAGGTAGGCCGCTGGGGCGGCTTCGTGTTCGTCAACATGGATCCGAACTGCGAGAGCTTTGCGTCCTTCCTCGGTGAGGTACCCGAGCGAATGGTCACCTACCGCTTCGAAGACCTCCGCTTCCGTTCGTATCGGACCATCCTCTTCGACTGCAACTGGAAGACCGCCGTGGACGCCTTCAACGAGGCCTACCACCCCCAGGGACTGCACCCCCAGATGCTGAACTGGTATGACGACACTCGCTTCACCTACGAGCAGTTCGGCCCCCACAGCTGGTACGGCGAGAAGGAGTTTCGCCACGAGCTGCGACCGAGCCCCCGGCTCGGGCTGGACCCCGAGGACTACGACGAGATCGAGCTCCTTTCGGACCGGATCGACGCCGTGCGTGGCCTCTTCACCCGTGAAGACCGCCAGCGCCTCGATGAGCTGCTCAAGAGCGGGCCACCCGAGGGAAAGACGGCCGTCCAGGTCTTCAACGAGATCAGGGTGCAGGCCATGCGGGACCGTTATGACTTCAACGGGCTGACCGACAACGAGATCCTGCGCAACGGCACGATCCACCTCTTCCCGAACTTCGTGGGGCCGATCGTGCACGGCAACGCCACCCTCTATCGTGCTCGCCCGAACGGGCTCGATCCCGACAGTTGCATCCTCGACTACTGGGCCCTCGAATGGGTTCCCAAGGGCGGCGAGGCACCACCGATCGAGCGCAAGTTCTACGAGGACTGGCGGACCAAGGACTGGGGAGAGATCAACAACCAGGACTTTGGCAACCTCGTCGAGATCACCACCGGTATGAAGTCTCGTGGCTTCCGACGGGCTCTCCTCAACCCGGTGCAGGAGGCGAACATGATCCACCACGAGCAGATCCTTGACCGGTACCTCAACGCCTAGCCGAGGCAATGGTCCGCTCGCCGCCTTGGCGGGCGTCCACGTCCTCGATCTCTCCAATGGGATCGCTGGGTCCTATTGCGCCAAGCTCTTGGCCGGCGTCGGCGCGACGGTCACCAAGGTGGAACCGCCGAGCGGCCATCCGCTGCGCCAATGGTCGTCCTCAGGCTCGGTCGGCGCCGACGGCGACTCCGATGGGGTGCTGTTTCGGCACCTGGCCGCCGGTCAGCGCAGTGTCGTGGTCGACCTCGAGCGCGAGGCCGGGCGGGAGCGGGTCCTCGAGCTCGCGGCTTCCGCCAACGTCGTGGTCGAGAGCTTCGCTCCCGGCAGGCTCCCCGACCTCGACCTGGGCCCCGAACGGCTCTGGAATGCCAACCGAGAACTGACGGTGGTCTCGATTACGCCCTTCGGGCAGGAGGGACCGCGGCGCGACGATGCACGCAGCGAATTCCTTCTCCAAGCCGCCATGGGCGCGCTCGACGTGCACGGTGAAGGGGTCGCTCCCCTGGCCGTAGGCGGGCAGCTGGGTGAGTGGGCCACCGGCACCTACGCCGCGGCGGGAGCGCTGGCGGCGCGGGCCCGCACCCAGCGGACCGGCCAGGGCGAGTGGGTGGACGTCTCTGCCCTCGAGTGCCTGGCGGTGACCTTTCTCAGCTATCCGACACTCTTTGCCAGCTTCCCGGGGGGATCGCGGACCGCCAGCTTCTTGATGGTGCCGGGGATCGAGGCGTGCAAGGACGGCTATGTGGGGTTGGCCACCATCACCGTGCAACAGTGGCACGACGTACTGGCCATGATCGAACGGACCGATCTCATGGCGACCCGCCCCGAGTGGAACGATCAGAAGGTCCGCCAGCGCGAGCTGGCGATGGTCAAAGCCGAGATCGCCCCGTGGTTCCTCGGCCGCACCCAAGCCGAGATCCTCGAACGGGCAGCAGCATTCCGAGTGCCTGCCGCACCGGTGTCGAGCGGAGACTCGGTGGCCGGCCTTCCCCACGTCGTCGCTCGTGGGCTGTTTCGGCCAAATCCTCGGGGAGCGTTCCCTGACCCGCGTCCCCCATTTCGCAGCTCCCGATCGGCGCCTCGGCCGGCCGTGTCGGCCCCCCGACTGGGGGAGCACGATCAGGCGCACATTGCGGGCAATCTCAGCAAGCAACCGCTCTCGAAACGTGATGCCGGCGAGCTTCCGCTCGAAGGTGTGCGGATCCTGGACCTCACCGCCTTTTGGGCGGGACCGTTCGGCACCCAATATCTGGCGACGCTCGGTGCCGATGTGATCAAGGTTGAGTCGGTCCAACGACCCGACCCCATGCGCTTCAGCGTGACCGTCCCGCCGACGACCGAGCAGTGGTACGAGCAGGGTTCACTCTTCGTCGCCATCAACCTCAACAAGCGGGGCATCACGTTGGACCTCTCGCGCAGCGAAGGCCGAGACCTGTTCCTCCGGCTCGTGGCCACCGCCGATGTGGTGGTGGAGAACTTCACCCCCCGAGTGATGGAGAACTTCGGCCTGGCCTACGAGGACCTGCGGGAGGTGCGGAACGATCTCATCATGTTGCGGATGCCGGGCTGGGGTCTCGGTGGCCCGTGGCGAGACCGACCGGCCTTCGCCTCCACCATGGAACAGGCCTCGGGCATAGCCTGGATGACAGGTCACCCCGACGGTCCCCCCGAGCTCCCAGGTATCTGCGATCCGCTCACCGGGATCCACGCCGCCTTTGCGGTCTTGGCGGCCTTGGAGGAGCGGCGACGGACGGGGGAAGGTCAGCAGGTCGAGCTGGCCATGCTCGATCTGGCCGTCAATGTCTCGGTGGAGCAGGTGCTCGAGCTCGCCGCCTATGGGCACCGGTTGGAGCGCCAAGGCAACCGAGGACCGGCGGCCGCACCTCAAGGCGTGTATCCGACCGCCGATCACGCCTGGCTGGCGCTCGCCGTGGGCACCGACGAGGAATGGCAGGCATTGTGCGAAGTCCTCGGAAACGCCGAGTTGGCCGAGGACGTCGGGCTTGGCCGAGCCACCGGGCGCCGAGCGGCCCACGATCGTATCGACAAGGAGGTGGCGGGATGGTCGGGGCGCAAGACCCGGGACGAGGCACTATCGGAGCTTCGAAGAGCAGGGGTGCCCGCCGAAGCGGTGGTCTCGGCTTACGAGATCGACCAGGAGCCCCAGATGATCTCCAGGGGCTTCTGGGAGGATGTGTGCCACCCCGTCGTTGGGACGTATCGGTACCCGGGCTGGCCCATGCGGCTCTCCGGAGGACCGGACAAATGGTATCGACGACCCGCTCCCCTCCTGGGCGAACATAACGAGGAGGTGCTGTGTGAACTCCTCGGTCTCGGTGACGACCAACTGGCAAGCTTGCGCGACAAAGCGATCATCGGTGAAGGCCTGCAACTGCGATGAGACTGCCCCCCCCGTCCGACGCTCCCCGCAGCCCACAAACCCCGATGACGACGCCGAGACCTCGGTGGCTGACTTCGTGGCCCGAAGTTCGCGTCAATCGGTCAAAGTGCGGACGCCGTCGCCACATCAATTGTCCGACGCCGTGACCAATGCGGGCGTGACTGTCATCCCGGACCCCGACGGGTCTATGACCGTCACGGGTCTGTCGGCATGGCAGCGTCGATCCCTGTTGCCGTAGACGAGTTGACCCCGGTTGCCTCATTGAAGGACGCAACCGCCCGATTCAGTCCCAGTACCGGTACGGCCAGCGGCACCACTCCCGTCACCCTTCCGAGCCTCCAGGAACTCGCATATGCGCGCACCGTTGCCCTCCACCGGGCCGTCCGAATTCTTGCCCTTTCTCTAGTACGCTGCTGTCTGTGCTACTGGGGACGCGGAACCTTGCCTCTCTGATGCCGGCCCTGGCACTGTCCGTGCTCCTGCTCGCCGGATTCGGACTGCAGCCAGCCGCCGCGACCACCACGCACAAGCTGAAGCCCGGTGATCTTTATGTGTCGCTCGGAAGCTCGATCGCTTCGGGATACGGGATCTCGGTCCAGTCGACGCCCTGTAGCCGCTCGAGCAACGACTACGGGCAAATCGTCGCCAAGCATTTTCACCTTCATCTGATCGACGCCAGTTGTGGCGCGGCCACGATACCGAATGTTGTTAATACTCCACAGGGGAGCATTAACCCACCGCAACTGACCTTCGTCACTCCGGCCACCAAGCTCATCACCATCGCTGTCGGTGGCAATGATATTGACTACAACGCCACAGCCGTCGAATGTGACAACCCAGCCACGTGCGCGGCACCCGCGAACCTCGCCGCCTTGGTGGCGAACATGCGCACAGAACTCAAAGCGATGATCGAGAAGATTAAGGCGGCGGCACCGTCAGCCACGATCGTCTTCGTCACATATCCGCGGGAGGTACCCGCCGGGATCAATTGCCCGGCGCTCGGCTTGACCAACACGGGGGCAGTGATAGTGCGTTCCATGGGCCAGATGCTCGAGAATGCCTTCGTTCAGGTCGTCAAGCCACTAGGCGTCGTCTTCGTCGACCCCTACGCCGTCCCGGGGGACCACACCGTTTGCGCATCGCCATCACAACAATGGACACAGGGCTCCAAGTACGTGTTCGGCGTCACCGGCTTCGCCCATCACCCGACGGCCCTCGGGCACCGCGTGATGGCGCAAATGATCATCAAGGCCCTAGGTAGGTGACGACATCGGGACGACGGCTGTCAGACACCTGAAAGATCTGCCGCCCCCGAGCCACGAACTCTGCGGTTGAGGTTCGATTGTCCTCGTTGCTCGTCAGAGTTTGCCAATCGTGACGATTCCGACCCTGGGCTCTCAACAACAATCCCGGATGCCAGCCAGCACCCGTGCCAGGGCCGCGATGGGCAGGTCGGGGCCTCCTGCCCCGAGACCCCTCGCTGCTGGTGATGTCCCTACTGGGAGAGGTCCTTCTTCAGGAGGTCCAGTCGACCAGTACGTCGGGGAGCGGGCTTTCGGGCGGAGCGCCCAGGTCGACGCCAGTCACATCCTTGACTTGGCCACGAAACCAGATGGTGAACTCGTCGCCGGAGGTGGCGATTTCCGTGAATGTCTTCTCGATGTCGGGAGCCTCGAACCACACCAACATGAAGCTCCCCATCGGGGTCACTTGGAGAGCCCAAGTCTCTCGGATGAGTTCCGTCCTGGCCGCCTGAGCCTCGAACCCCTTGCGGCGCTCCCCCATGCACGCGGCCGCGAAGTCCTTTCCTCCTTGTTCTTTACCCGGAAGGATCGGGAACACTCCATTGAACACTGCCATCGGGCTCTTCTCCTGTGGTTCGTTGATGTCGGGTCATGTCGTTCATGTCGAGCGGCCAGACCGCTCCTTACATCACAGTGTTATGCATAACACGGTGATGGACTGATGTCAATGACGGTGTTATCGATAAGCTGTCGGGCGTGCCACCCCGGTCTGTCGACCCTCATCTGCGCGAACGGATCATCAACGCCGCCGCGCTGCTGCTGGCCACCGAGGGCGCCGTGTCGGCGCGGCGCTTGGCCCGCGAGCTGGGCACGTCGACGATGGTCGTCTATACGCATTTCGGCGGGATGGACGAGCTGGCCCGACAGGTGATGCGCCGCGGCTTCGAAGATTTCGGAACCGAGCTAGACCGCGGCGCGGTCACCGACGATGCCGTCGCCGACTGGATGACCTACCTCTGGAGCTACCGCCGCTTCGCGCTCCGCGAACCCCACCTGTACGCGGTGATGTTCGGTCCCGGACTGGCCGCGTTCAGGCTTGGTGATCCCGCCGACCTCGAGGCGGCGAGGTCCACCTTCGTCTCGCTCCTCCGTCGCATCCACGCCTGCGTCAACGCGGGCCGATGGGCAGTCGACGACGTCACGACCGCCGGCGAAGCTGTCTGGTCCGGAGTGCACGGCCACACCACGCTGGAGCTCACCGGGTTCTTCGCCGCGGTCGGCCGCGACCCGGTGCGCTCGTACGGCGAGATCCTCACCAGGCTGTCGATCGGCCTCGGCGACGACGCCCTCGCCACCGCTCGCTCGCTGTCGACCGCCAGACGGCGGGCCGTCCGCACCGACCGAGCCGAGGCCGCCTCTGCACGATGAGCGTCGCCACGTCCTGGACCCAATCGAGTCGGCTGGCAATAGGTGAGCCTCTTGCTACAGGCTCTCCCAGCCGGAGCTGGCTACCTGCGTTGCGACGGAGGACTCGTCGACCGCCTCCGCGGGCGCATCGCTACCTTGCGGTTGTTGAACGTCGGGCCGAGAAGTGGCGACGAACTGCGTCGTGCGCAGAGGGATCTCCTTTATGAGCCAGCTCAAGATGAAGCCCAAGACGACAAAGGGCACCGCGACCAAGAAGGCGGCCTCGACCGAGTGGCTGAAGGCACTGACGACGAAGGTTCGCTGGGCGGGTGGAAGATGGTCGATCTGGGCAGGGTTGGCTGTCAGGTTCGAGCCGCTGACCAACTTCAGCTCGGCCGACGTGGCGCGAAGCTTGAGTTGTGAGAGCAGGCGGTTGGCGAAGACGGCGCCGAGGACGGCCACCCCGAACGCTCCCCCGATGGTGCGGAAGAACGACGCAGTGGCCGTGGCCACTCCCAGCGCGGAGTACGGCACGGCGTTCTGCACGGCCACGACCAGCACCTGCATCACCAGACCTACACCGAGCCCGGTAATGAACATGAAGACCGCGACTTCCCCGTAGGCGGTGTGCGGTCCAAGCTGGGTGAGCGAGAGCAGACCGAGGGAGAGGACACCCGTACCCACGATCGGGAAAATTTTGTAGCGACCGGTGCGGGTCACGATGCGCCCGCTCGTGATGAAGGTAAGCAGCATCCCGACGATCATGGGTAGGAGCTCGAGGCCCGACAGGGTCGGCGAGGCACCGTGGACGACCTGGAGATACAGGGGCAGGTAGATGATGGCCCCGAACATGGCGAAGCCGATGATGAACCCGACGCCCGAGGTGGCGGTAAAGGTCCGGTTCTTGAACAGCCAGAGCGGGATGATGGGCTCGGAGGCCCTTGTCTCGATGAAGCAGAAGATCCCCAGCGACGCCAGGGCGACGAGTCCGACACCGATGATGACCGGCGAACCCCAGGCATATTCGGAGCCAGCCCAGGTGGTGAGCAAGATGATGCAAGTGACGCAAACGGAGAGAAACGCGGTTCCGGCCCAGTCGATCTTGTGCGGTACCCGCTTGACCGGGAGGTGAAGCGCAGAGGCCACGACGAACAGGGCGACGATGCCGAGTGGCAGGTTGATGTAGAAGATCCAGCGCCATGACAGGTGCTCGGTGAAAAAGCCGCCCAGCAGCGGACCCGCCACGTTGGTGACGCCGAAGACCACGCCGAAGTAGCCCAGGTACTTGCCCCGCTGCCGGGCCGAGATGACGTCGCCCATGATGGCCTGGGCCCCGACCATCAGACCGCCGGCCCCGATCCCTTGGATCGCTCGGAACGCGATGAGTTCGGCCATGGACTGGGACAGTCCCGACAACATGGAGCCGACCAGGAAGATCACGATGGAAAGCTGGAAGAGCGCCTTGCGGCCGTAGAGGTCGCCCAACTTTCCCCATAACGGCGTGGAGATACAGGTGGTCAGGAGGTAGGCCGTCACCACCCACGACAGGTGGTTGAGCCCGTGCAGGTCGCCGGCAATGGTCGGGAGCGCCGTCGCCACGATGGTCTGGTCGAGGGCGGACAGCGCCACACCCGTCATGAGAGCGCCGAGGATCACGAGGATCCGGCGGTGCTCCGCGCCGGCGGCCTCTTCATCGACCGGGGCTGTCGTCAGCTCAGTCACGGGCATCGTCGAGGTTTCGCTCGAGGCTCTCCGCAAAACGACAGAGCAGGTCGGCCAGGGTGGACAGGTCGTCGTCGTCCCACTCTTGGAACAGCTGCTCGAGCCAGGCCCGGCGGGCCCGCCGCACACGTTCTATAGTCCGGCGACCGGCCGGGGTGAGGCGGATCCTCGAGGCTCGGCGGTCGTCGGGGTCGCTCTGTCGAACGACCATCCCGTCGCGCTCGAGCTGCTGAACCTTACGGGTCACCGTCGGGGTATCGACTCCCAGAATCTCGGCGAGGTCGGTGACCCGGAGTGAGTCGCCCTGCACGGAGAGCTTGTACAGCAGGGTGGCACCGGCCCGGTCGAGCCGAAGTCCCGCCAATCGCAAGAGCCGCTCATGCAAGCGGACCTGGGTGATCGACCGGGCGACCGTCTGTAACACCTCGTCGAACCGGTCGACCTGACGGGCCGTCGGGCCTGACTCGGCATCCTTCTCGGTAGTTGCTTTCAGCACGTAAGTATCGTACCAACCGCCCTCGGCGCCGCGGTCGCGGGAGAGGGTCGAATCCTCCGGGATGTCCCGATCGACCTCCCCCACCCCCGCCAGATGGGCGTGGGTGGCTTCGACGAGTTGCGTCAGATGCTCCTGGGCGAGCTAAGGGTGCAACCGGGCACTCGGGCGTCCCTGGCGGTCGGAGACGTCAGCGACGAAGAGTAGATGGACCAGCGTGACCGGGCCCAGAGGCGCAGTCGTGTTCTGGACTTGTCCTGCTCTCCCTGATCAGAATCCGCTCTCTGTGGTCTCGTGCCGCTCGCTCCAGAGGAACCGGATCTGTCGGTCCGAGATCCTCCACCCGCCCTCGTCGCGGCTGTAGCGGTCGACGTACCGGATCACCACCACCAGCGCCGAAGGCTGGTCGAGGTGCAGATGGCGGGCGGTACACATGACCGATCCGGATGCGGTGTCCCCGTCCACCTCGACCAGATGGTTGGTCATCAGGTGGGCGGTGGCCCGGAACATCCCCCGCATGGTGTTGGGGACCGAAGCCAGCTGGTCGTGGCCGATCAGATCGGCGAAGGGCTCGTCGCTCGCCGGGTGGTAGCTGCGCAGCCGACCCTTCTCCTCGAACACAGCGAGGAATCCTTCGACGTCACAGGCGTCGACCGCAGCGGCGTATCGATACGCCAGTTGGTGCAGGTCCTCGGCGTCCGAGCCGGCGGTGGTGGTCACTCCTCAGCGGGGGCCGAAGGGCCGATCACCGGTGAGCAGCGACTTCTGCATCACCCGCTCGTCGGAGTAGTCGTTGACCGCGTAGTGCTGGAGGCAGCGGTTGTCCCAGAACGCCAGGTCGTGCGGACGCCAGTGCCAGCGAACCATGAAGGCGGGGTTCTTGATGTGCTCGAAGAGCAGGGCCAGGACGTGGTTGCTCTCCCGATGGTCGAGCTCCTCGATCTTCTCGGTCCACAGCTCGTTGACGAAGAGGGCCTTTCGCCCGGTCTCAGGGTGCACCCGGACGACTGGGTGCACGTTGCGCATCTCCACCTTCAGGTCGCCGTAGTTCGCCCCTTCCATCAGAGGAATGGTCTTGTAGGCCGAGTGGACGGCGGTCAGGCCGTCGATCATGTCGCGTAGTGGCTGGGACAGGGCATCGTAGGCTGCGTACATGCTCGCCCAGCAGGTGTCGCCCCCGACCGGCGGCACCTGAATGGCCCGTAGGGCCATCAGGCTGGCTGGCGCAGGGACCAGCGACGAGTCGGTGTGCCACACCGCCGTCGCCGGCGCATACGGCCTGGTGACCATGTCGGTGATCGTGAACTCAGGAGGGATCTGTTGGTCCACGGCGGCGAACGGGTCTATGCAGGGAGTCCCGAACCGGCTCATGAACTCCAGGTACTGCTCCCTGGTCAGGTCCTGGTCGCGGAAGTACAGCACCCCGTGATCGAGCACGGCTTGCCGCAGGTCACTCACGGTGCGGTCATCCAACGACTCCCTCAGATCGAGTCCCCCGACGATCGCTCCAAGCTGGGGCGTCATCTGCTCCAGCTCCAACACGGTCTGTGTCGCCATGCTGTCCCCTCCCTTCGAGCTTCCATCCGCACGCACAATGTATGCCAACGGAGGCGTCCGTTCTAACCAGGTGATCGCGAAACCGAGCATCACGCAGTAGCATTCTCGGCGTGGACCACTATCCGACCAGCCCTGAGATGACCGAGGCGGAGATGGCCGTCCGAATCCTCCAAGCCCAGGAAGACGAGAGGCTCGGCCAGGTGGTTCGCTGCGACAGCGAAGGAGAACTTCGAAAGTTCTTTGCTGACATTCACGTTCACCGCGGGTGACGTGGGGTGTCGACTTTACGAGTACAGCTCGGTCCGATTTGGTTGGGCTCCCCCCCGATGTCACGACGACGATTATCGATACGCTGGTGCAGTGGAGCGAGGCGGGACCAGCTCGTAGAGGCCGTCGAGAAATAGCCGGGGTCGAATTCTACGAATCCGATATCGCCGAGCACTACCTCGTCGCCTGCATCATCGACGATTCCCGCCGTCGCTTTGCCCTCTTATGGTTGCGGGAGAGGCCCGGTCCGGCTTCTCCCTGACACGTGCCTGAACGGGCCCGGCGGAAGCACGATCTGCGACGGTGCTTAGTCGGGCAGTGTGGCCTGCTCGATCACCACCCCGGGCGGGCGCGCCCGCTGGGTTATCAGTGGATTGTGGAACTCTCTCGCCTGCCAGATCCGCCCGTCTCGGAAGCGGTACACCCCGATGTAGCTGTTCTCGTAGGAGTCACCGGTCGGGACGACATGGCCGTGGCTGGTGTACTCGAGGACGAGCTTGTCAGGGTCGAGACAGTCGTGCACCTCTGTGAGCTCGAGCGTCATACGAAAGACCGTGCCGGCCTTCGAGAAATAGACGCGTGCTGCCTCCTTGCCCTCAATCCGTCGGGGTGGATCGGAGAAGCGCTCCTCGTACACGAGATCGTCGGTCCACGGCTCGAGCATCTGATCGGCGTCGGCGACAGCGGCGGCCGTGAAATAGCGCTGCACGGCGGCGAGGTTTTCTTCCCGGGAAGCCATCCCGAGCATGATACAGCGCTCGGTGCGACATCAGATCCGTCGGATGGCGCGTTGCCGCTGTCCCCCGGCAGCCATCAGTTACGAGCCCACCCGTAGCCGCCAGAGTAGAAGGGTGTGGTCCTCATGGTGCTCGAAGACCGGCTCGACATCCGCTCCTATGCGGAGTGGGCCGTCGGGTGGATCCACGAGATTCCCGACAAGACGGACGTTGTCGGCGTCGGGCAGCTCCACGAGCACGACGACGTAGGGAACCGCGTCGACCAACGAAGGATCAACCGGATGCCAGACCCGTTCCCACGAATAGATGATGCCTCGACACGTACCGTCACTGGCAGTGTGGACCTCCGCCCAAGCAGGATCGTCTGTCCCGCAGGCGTAGCAGACGTACTCCGGACCCCATTGGTACGCCGAACAGGCCAGGCAGTACTGCAAGACGATCTTCTCGGTCCGCAGTCCGCTCCAGAACGGTTCGTCGAGCCCGTCGCTCTGCGCGATCGGCTGGACACGCTCGGGCAGTAGGAAGGGTGGGCGTGCGGCGGTCACAACGACTCCATCGTGCCGAGCACGAGACTCGACACGGGCGTCGTCAGCGGGCCCGCCGTCACCAGCGCGACCTTGCAGTCAGGCACCTGGTTGGTCGAGGTCCCGCGCAACTGGCGTACACCCTCGATTGCGAGGTTGAAGCCGTGAATGTAGGCCTCGGCCAGGTTTCCCCCCGAGGTGTTCAACGGGATCCGACCGTGGGGTGCGCTCAGATTCTCCAACGTCAAGGTCTCGTCGACGGCCTCGGGATCGCAGAGCCCGTGCTCGACGAGACTCATGACCACACCCCCGGTGAAGTTCTCGTAGCTCTGCACGACGTCGACGTCGGACGGCCCCACTCGGGCATCGGCCCATAGGCGTCGAGCGACAGTCAAGAAACCCGCCGAGGCATACGGCGACTCGTTGAAGCCCAGTCTTCCTGCGGAGTGATAGGCACCCTGCGCGGCCGCCAGAACGGTTATCGCCGGGGTGGGCAGATCCGGTGCACGATCAGCGGGCATGACGATGACCGCAGCCGCCCCATCGTTCTCCTGGCAGAAGTCATAGAGGCGCCAGGGTTCAACGATCATGCGGGCAGCGTCGTAGGTTTCGGGCGTGAGCGGCCTTCCGTACATGGTGGCTCTCGGATTGTTCTGCGCGTGCGCATAGGATGCGAGTGCGACCGCTTTCTGCGCACCGAGACCGGCGCCGCCGTGCTCGTGCATCCAGCGCACGAACTTGAGTCCGTACATCTGGCCCGGTGTCAGCACGCCGTAGGGCTGCTGGTAGGCAGCGGCACCGGACACCTGACCGCCGCCTCTGGCAACTCCGAATCGCCCAAACTGCCCTTGGGCCAGAGCTCGGAACGCCACGACGCACTGCGCATGCCCGGTGGCGACGGCCATCGCCGCGTTCTGGATCGACGCCGCCATGCCGCCACCTCCGCCCTCCCATTGCATCAGCGACACGCGCAGGTCGCGGACGCCGAGGCAGTTCGCCAGTCGGATCGGCCCGTTGCGGTCGTTGCCGTACGAACAAAACCCGTCTATATCCGCAGTCTCCACGCCGGCGTCGGTGCACGCCGCACGCACCGCCTGCAGGAGCAGTACGAACTCCGGGTCGGGCGATTTTCCGTGCCGGTAGTACGTGCTCTCTCCGATGCCTCCGATCACCACTCGGCCGCGAAACACTTCAGATGGCAATGGTCTCCCTTCGGGTCGAGTGCGGATGCAGCATGCTCATCGGATGACCAGATCGATCGGCAGTTCGATCAGTCGGGACCCGGGTTGTGTCAGGTGCTGAGCCAGGGTCTGCGGGTGGTCGAGGACTTCGCTGGGTTCGAGGACGGGCACGAGCTCACCACCGCACTCCCTGACGATCAGCGCCAGCTCCTCACTTGTCAGCCGGCTCGTAGAGTCCTCGAGCTCTCCGGGAAGCTGCCATTCGTTCGCCCGCAGTTGCTCCAGCACACTGAAGCGCTCGTCCACGAGGAGATCGACCCGATCGAGGCTCACGAAGAACCTCGCCCATCCCTCCTCGTTGTTGCGGATTGAGATCAGCACCTGCCGGTCTCGGCAGGTGTACCCGTGGTCGGCTGGCCAACCCGCGGCCTGCACCTGCTTTCCCGTGACACCATCGTTCCCGGATTCCGCCGTAATGTTCCAGCCGTTCAACGAGATGGCCGTCCGCAGAAGAGACACCTCGAACTGGCGGCCGACGGCCCGCTCACTCGACTCCACCAGCAGACCAGCGAGCACCGCTTGCGCCGCCGCATAGCCGGTGTTGACCGAGACGAGGTGAAAGCCCTGCCGTACCGGGAGCTCCCCGGCCCGGCCCAGTTGCCGAGACATCCCTGCCATGACCTGCACGTCGAACTCGGTGGCCGGTGCGTCCGCCAGCGGGCCGCTCGCCCCATAGCCGGTCATTCCGCAGTACACGAGCCCCGCTCGCAGTCCATGCAGGTCATCGGCCTCGAGCCTGAAGGTGCGGCGGAACCGCATCGGGCCCGAGATGATGGCGGCGTCGGCCCTACGCACAAGGTCGTCCAGTCGTGCTCTGTCCGCTGGTCGGGCCAGATCGAGAGGTTCGAGGATCTTGCCGTGCTGAAGCTGCTCGACCACGGCCTCCGATCCCTCCTTGCCGGGCACTGCGGCGCAGTCTCCCCATGGGGGCAGAACCTTCGTGACAGACGCCCCCAGCCGGACCAAGATCATTCCGGCGGTGCCGATGGCAAGTCCGGTGCCCACCTCCACCACGCTCAGCCCACGGAGCGGCGTGGTCCCACTCAGCGGGCGCATCGTCCACGCGCCAGCCGTGGCGGTCACATCGGCCGACGGTGACGTCGCAGTGGGCTCGAGGAGGCGCTTCACCAGCTCGTCGTGTTCGCCCAGCTCCGGTGCGGGTCGCGGCTCAACTTCCTCGGCATCGACGACCACCCAGGGGGGAGCGGAGTAGAGCACCCCACCGCGACCGGGGTCGTACTCGCGCACAAGGCGCTCCGCGATCACTTGGGGCTCGGCGCGCACCGCCTCCACGAGCGATGCGGCGACGCGCACCGCGCCGGTGGGCACCCTCGCCTCACGGAGCCGCACCACCCACTCCTCAATCGTGTCCGATTTCATGATGGCATCGAGCTCTGCACCCCTCGGGTCGACCGGTGTGTCGAGCGGGAGACCAACGGCGCCCATGAGCCGTTGCCAGACTGCCTCTGTCGGGGCGCAGACGGCTATATAGCCGTCGGCTGCGGCGAACGCTCGGTCCAGCATGTCAGTTCCGAAGTCGTGACCCAGTCTCGCCGGAGCCCGCGGTTCTGACCAATGGGTTGCCAACCGGGACGCACCGGTGAACACACTCGTCCCAAACTGCGAGGTCGAAAGCATGCAACCCTCGCCTCGCGTTCGTCGCCGGTACAACCCGGCAAGCAGGGCGATCGTGTTCATCATCGCCCCGCTCCAGTCCAGGTATGCGGTGCCGCGCGAGAACTCGGGCTTGCCCTCGGGGTTACCGGTCACCCCGGCGAATCCGCCCACCGCCTGGGCCACCCACTCGAAACTGGGAAGGCCCTGCAGCGGTCCGCGCCCCTGGAAGGACGAGGACTGAAGATACACGAGCTTCGGGTTCGCCGGTTTGAGCACGTCGAAGTAGTCCAAGCCCAATTTGCGCATGACGTCTGGCTGCCGGGAGTTGTCGACCACGACGTCGGCCCGGGCGATCAAAGCCAGCGCGTAGGCGCGTTCGCCGGGATCCTTGCAGTCCAGAACGAGCGCGTACTTACCCACGTTGGTGCTCAAGAACGTCATGCCGGCATCGTGTTTGCGACTTACATCGAAACGCCCGAGGTCACCTCGCGGCTGCTCGACCTTGATGACCGTTGCGCCCAAGTAGCCCAGGAACATCGTGCTCACGGGCCCGACGGCCGTCTGCCCGAAGTCCAACACCAGGGTTCCGGTCAGTGGCCCGACCGGATGTTCGGCGCGCTGAACCGTTCCACGCACCGCCCTCATCAGCGCGACCTCGTCAACGAGGGTCAGACATCGACCACTGCGTCCGAGCTCTCCGCCGGGGGTTCGCCCACCCCGGGGAACAAGTCGAGAAACGCTCCCCGGGTGATCCGGTAGGTCGTGTCCTGATCCACGTCGTCGAAGAGTTCGTGCAACGTCTTTTGGGTATGGCCGAACGTTCCTTCGAGATGGGGGTAGTCACTACCGAACATGACATTGCGGTAGCCCATTGCCGTACAGGCGGCGATGGCCGACTTGTCATGCTGGAACGAGGCATAGACCTGCTCGTAGACAATCTCGCGGGGTGGGCGCGAAAGCTTGGGGCGCACCCACACTCCGTGCTGGCGGTACCCCTCTTCAATCCGATCGGCAATGAAGGGTACCCACGTCGCGCCGCCTTCGGAGATCATGAGCCGAAGGTCGGGATGACGATCGAGAGCCCCGCACGCGACCATCATGGTGGCCATCCGCTGACCGCTGTAGCTCGACTCCACGTAGTTCATCACCGCGCCACCCGGACCTTTGAAGGGACGATTGTCCGGGCGGTCGGGTGCTTTTGCGTCCGATCCCACGTGCACCGCCAGGACCATACCCAACGCCTCTGCGGCGGCCCACAACGGCTCCCAACTGTCGTCATTCCAGTTGGGCCGACCACGCTCGAGCGGCGCTGGGAAGGTTGATGGCCTTGAATCCCATCCCTGCGGCCCGGACCGTTTCGGCCACCGCGTCCTCAACCGAGAGGATCGAAACTTCCGCCGCGGGAACGACACGAGGAGTAACGTCCAAGAACGCCTCCTTCAGCCAGTCGTTGAAGACGCGAACACCTTCGCGGTAGAGCACGGGATCCTGTATCAACCCGGCCCACAGCCCGATCGAAGGGTAGACGAGCTCGCCCCAGACTCCCTCCTCGTCGAGGTCCTGCAGCCGCAGTCGAACATCGAAGGCCCCGGGTGGGCGGTTGAGTGCGCCGGCACTCATCCCTGCGGTGACGCCCTTCCGTCCGATGGTCTCAATGAAGTCCTCGTCGACCGTGGGGCTGAAGGGCTTGCGCCGCTCGATCGTCCGGCCGTCGACGTGCACGAGCTCGGTACGATCGTCGATCGCCTCGCTCCGGGGCATACGCGCCGCAAGGTCGGGTGGAAGGCGCTTCTGCCAGAGATCGTCCGGTTCCATCGCGTGAGAATCGCCAGAGTGCGTCCACAGCTTCATGACTCTCTCCTTCTGGCTGGCGATGCCAGAGCGCTCACCGTAGTGCTCGGGGATGGTGCCTTCAAACGCTTGCTCGGTCCCGACGATGATCCTGGCAAGTGCCTTTAGGATCCCTGTTTTGATCCATCTTACAATCTATTTGATGTGGGGCGGGCATCGTCCAGCGAGGACGGTGGCCATACGTTCACAACTCGGACGCCCCGGAGGGCGCAAACCGCAGATCGGGTTACCCGAGGCCGGGGTTGTAAGGGCCCTTCACGCCGTCTGCGGCCGCGCTGAGGGCGATGGTGTCCTCGTAGTAGGCGCGCAGTTCCTTGATACGACCGTCCTTGATCGTGAGAACCTCGACCATGTCGACGGGAACAGCCTTACCGGTGACCTTGGAGACGCCCGTCCACTTGGCCAGCGTGATCACGGTGTCGCCGCCGCCATCGATGTAGGCGAGCTCGACGCCAGCGGAGATGTCCCACAGGTCACGGAACTGCTCGCCCATCTTGAAGAACGCGTCGTACCCACGATACGTGCCACCGTGGGGGATCGTCGGCGACGCGTAGAAGACGACGTCGGGATCAAGTATGGCCTTTATCTCTTCCAGGCGGCCCTCGGAGGCGTGGGCGTCGCTCTCGTCGAGTGCGGGCACCATCAGCGTCTCGAAGCGCTTGACGACGTCGACGTTCTCCTGCGACACGGCCACAGGCTAGCAGTTCGGCCCGAGCCCTCCTCGGCCGCCGAGCTCCCTCGAAGCCAGATGGACCGATGCCGGACCTTCCCGACCGGGAGGCGCATGTGGATCTATCGACCGCCGAACCTCGGTGCCCGACGCTCGGCCACCGCGCGAACTCCCTCCCGGAAATCTTCGGTGTCAAAGAGGACCGACTGCTCGCGTCGTTCCACCTCGGTCGCCACGCGGATCTGATCCGGATACCTCTCCGCCCACATGGTGCGGCGAATCGCCCGTACCGCCAGCGGGGCGGCCTCGGCAATGGTCTCGGCAAAAGCAACGGCCTCGGTCCGGACGTCCCGGGTCGTCGCCAGTCGGTCGCACAGGCCGATCTCGAGCGCTCGCTCGCCGGCAATGTCGGCGCCCGTGTAGAGCAGTTCGAGTGCACGTTGCTGTCCGAGTGCCGCTGGCAACGTCACGCTCAGGCCGAACCCGTGATGCGTCCCCAGACGAGAGAAGTTGCACACGAAACGGGTCGCTGGCGCCGCCACTCGAAAGTCCGCCGACATCGCCACTCCGAGGCCACCGCCGATGGCCCGACCCTGGACTGCGGCGACCACTGGAATGCTGAACGAGAACAGGCGAGCGGCTTGCGCGTAGAGGTCGCCTGTCGCCTCATCCGAAAGCCTTCCCTTGGAAAAATCGGCGCCGGCGCAGAAGTGCTTTCCCGAGGAGGCCAGGACGATCGCCCGGCACCGATGATTCGCATCGAGGTCAGCGTACGTGTCACCGATCGCCCTGATGAGCTGGGCATCGAAGTAGTTAAAAGGGGGGTGGGAGAATTCCACCGACCGCGACACCGGTCGACTCGTCGAGTTCGCATCTCACTGCCGAGCTTTGCGTGGTTGTCATCGACGCTCCTAGCCGGCCTCCGCGAGCGGAAGGCGCCTCAATGTGTTCGTCCCGATTCTAAATCGGCCGGTATCGGGCGGATCACCGCGTCCAACGACCCCCGTGAGGGTCTGACGGTGTTCGGAGGTGCGGACGCGACCGGCGGTTGCCGGGGTTGGTCAGTGGGGCGCGAGCTGGGAGCCAGGGTCCTCGCGAGGGTCATGCAGCTCAATGTGGCGGATATCGGGGTCGGACACGGCCAGGTTGGCCGTGAGGATGTCGAGCATCAACGATCGGGGGACCACGCACTCAGGGCAGGACGAGCGGCTCAAGTCCAACTCCAAGTGGATGGAGCCGGGTGAGGCATCGGCGACGAGGAGCTCGGCCCCGTCGAAGGCCATGATCTCGTTGAGCTCCGATACCGCCGCCGCAGCGGGTGCGCTGATCGTCACAACTTCTCGTGGGTGGGCGCGGCCAGGTGGGGCAACATGACCTCTGACTCGGCGATTCCCGGACCACCAGCGGCCACGACCAGTACGTTGGCCGGCGCGGCCAACACCACCTGCGAGTCGTACTTGCCGGCCGTTGGTCGGGTCATCCGCTCGAACAACCGTTGCTGCACGGCCTCTTTCGTCCATCTGTCGTCGAGCAACCGGCGCTGGTGCTCTACCCCGATCACCACGACGACACCGCGGGCATCGCCGACGAAGGAGTCCACGGGCAAGCCGCGGAGGCGGGCCGTCTGGCTAATAGTCTCCAGAATTACTTCGGGCTCGGGCGAGAGCTCGCCAGCTTTGAGCAACTCGTGCACCGACATGACGGTCACAACGCTGTCGTCACGGCTATAGCCGTGGACCACGTGAAGCGGCGTCCAGTCACTCGACTCCTCGTTCTCGCCGAAACAGAACGAGTAGCGGAGCGGCCAGCTGAAGGTGGCCCGGTCGAGCACTCCAGGGACGGTACGGCATACGTTGCGGATCACCAGGCGGAATGCCCGCCCTATGGTGGCGTTGGCCCGGAAGCCGGGGCCCATGCAAGCCTGGCCGCTGACGATGCCGAGCTGCTCGCGTACCGGTCCGTTGACGATGAGCGCGTGGGCCGCTCCGGCCAGGGTGGCGGTGGTTGAGTGGCAGTTGGCCAGCGGTTGCAGCAACGCCCGGACCGAGGCCACGACAACCGGGAAGTACTCCGGGAGGCATCCGGCCATCACCGCGTTCACGGCGGTCTTCTCGGCGGTCACCGAGACGTTGCGGGTCGGCACCTCTCCCAGCACTTCGGGGCCCCGCAAGCCCGCGGCCGCGAGCATGGCCTCGACGGCCTCGACCGTCGGTGGCACGACGGGCAAGCCATCGGTGTATCCGGCTTCGTAGTACGCCTCTAACGCGTGGGGGTAGTCCTCATAGGTGAACGTGGCCGACGTCAGGGTCATGCTGTGAGCCGCAGACGGACCCGATCGACCACCTGGGCGGCCATGGCGTTGCACTCGTCGACCGACCAGCCCCCGGTCGGGTTGTAGGGGTATTCGACGACCACGAACGGATAGTCGGGGGCGCCGACCAGCTTGCACAGCGCTTGCACGGCGGGCACCAGCGCGCTGTGGACGATGCAGACCGCCGGGATGCCGGCGGCCTCGAGGTCCAGGGCATCACGCATGCTGCGGGTGCTGCACGAACCGCAGCCGCCGAAGCCGGTCACGGCTACCGTGGCCCTTCCAGTGATTTCGGCCCACTGCTCGGGCCACGGCGGGACGGCAACGCTCGGCTTGACGACCTTCACGATGCCGGCCAGGTCGTCCCACTTGGTCAGCTGTTCGGCCAACGCGTCGAACATGGTCTCCGACACGCCCAGACCGTTGGCCACGATGCCGAGCGTCTGGCCCGCCAGGGTCGCGGGACGCGGGGCGACAGGAATCGCCGGAGCGTTCGATCCGAATGGCCCGTTGGTGGGCTCGAGGGTGATCAGTGGCATCTCACTCCTTGTCCTGCGAACTTGTCCTGCGACAACGAGTCGCAATTTGTGTCACTCCGCAATACAATGGATTGACTCATGACACAAATGCTAGGAGGAGGGGCCGTGGTTGTCAAGCAGGTACAGAGCGCGGCTCGGGTCCTGGCCACCTTCGAGACGTTGGCCGAGCACCAGCCCGTCGGGGTGAGCGAGGTGGCGCGCCTCCTCGGTGACGACAAGAGCGCTGTCCAGCGAGCACTGGTGACCCTCGCTGACGCCGGTTGGATAGAACGGGTGGCCGGTGGCACCCGCTGGCAGGTCGCTCCCCGGGTGCTCGTGATACTGCAGCGCCGCGCCGGTCTGCGGGATCGGGCCCGAGCCACACTCGAGGCCCTGCAAGACGAGACCAACGAAACCGTGGCTCTCAACGTGCCCGAGAAGGGTCAGATAGTGGTCCTCGATGCGGTCGAGAGCAACGAACTCGTGCGGACCGCAGCCCAAATTGGACTGGCCGTCCCCCCTACCGCTACCGCGGCCGGTCAAGCCATCCTCGCCTACCTCCCGGTGGAAGAAGTCGCCCTCTATGTCGGCGGCCGACCGGACGCCCGGTTGTTGGCGCGGCTGGAGGAGGTGCGCACGCGTGGCTGGGCCATCAACGCCGGCGACGTCACGCGCGATGCGAGGGCCGTGGGCTCCGCCATCCTCGACGCCCACCAGCGAGTCATCGCCTCCATCGCCATCAGCGCCCCGGCCGACCGTATCCCTCAAGGGCGTCTGGACGAGTACGGCCACATGGTCGCAGCCGCCGCCCGCCGCCTGTCGAACCACTGAACGGGCGGAGCGACCGCCCGGTGGTCTCGAGGTCGGGCCGGCAGCGGCCTACTGAGGGACGGCCGAACGAGAGACCACGAGGTCTTCTGTGTGCTGCTCCCTATCGAGCGTCCCGACGGACGGACGTTCGGTCCCGGCCGTGGCGGTCTGTGTCGAGAGCTTGGGCAGGAGGGTGGCCAGGAGAACCCCGATGATCAATCCGCATCCGGCGATGGCGAACGCAGCCTGATACCCGGTGGTCAGTGCCGCATCGACGGAGTGCTGTCCGGGCCCGTGGTTGGCGGCGATGCTCGAAGCCACGGTGGCCATGATGGCAAGGCCGAGCGCCCCGCCAACCTGCCGGGTGGTGTTGATCAGCCCCGAGGCGAGGCCCGCCTCGTGGACGGGAACGCCAGCGGTGGCGGACAAGGTCATGGGGACGAACGACAGACCGAGGCCGAAGCCAATCAGGATCATCGGCCCGAGGACGTGCACCATGTAGGGGTCACCGGCCCCCACACGGGATAGCCAGAGAAGTCCGACGGCGGCCAATCCCAGTCCGAGCATCAGCTGATTGCGGGCTCCGACGAACTGCACGATGCGAGAGGCGATCAACGCTCCCGCCAACGTGCACAGGCCCACCGGCAGGAAGGCCAGGCCGGCGCGCAGGGCGCTATACCCATCGACGTTCTGAAGGAACAAGGAAAGGAAGAAGTAGGTACCGAAGATGGCCGAGCCGATGGTCACGGCGATGCCGTTGGCCACCGACAGGGAGCGCCGCTTGAAGATGGACAGAGGGATCAGCGGGTCCTTGGCAAAACGGGCCTCGGTGACGAAGAACACCGCCAGCAGCGCAAGGCCGATGGCGAGCGAGACGATGGTCTGGGCCGAGCCCCAGGGGTGCACGTCGGTGCTGACGATGCCGTAGACGAGGACGGCCAGACCGGCAGTCACGGTTATCGCTCCGGTCAGGTCGAGTGTCTTGCGCGGACCCCGCTGCCCGCCGCGCGGCAGGGCCACCCAGGCTCCGCCCAGCAGCACGATGCCGATGGGCACGTTCACGAAGAGAACCCACCGCCAGTCGAGCAGACTGGTCAGCACGCCACCGGCCAGAACACCGATCGCTGCCCCGCTGGCGGCCGTGGCCGACCAGGCGCCGAGGGCCCGCCGACGATCGCCGGGGTCGGTGAAGGTCGTCACCAGGATGCTGAGGGTTGCCGGCGCGAGGATGGCTCCGCCGATTCCCTGGGCGGCGCGGGCCGTGATCAACCAGGCACCGCTCTGGGCCAGTCCCCCGATGAGACTGCAGACGGTGAAGAGGGTGAGCCCGATGATGAAGATGCGGCGGCGACCGAAAAGGTCGGCGGCCCGGCCTCCCAGCATCAAGAAGCCGGCGAAGGTCAGGGTGTAGGCGTTCACCACCCACTGCTCTCCGGCCACGGACAGCCCGAGACTCTCCCTCATCTGCGGGAGGGCCACATTCACGATGGCCACGTCCAGCACCACCATGAACTGCGCCGCACAGCAGATGGCGAGGACGGCCCACGTCGGTATGGACCGAAGGCGTGAGGTGATCGCGTCCATGAGGTGCCTCCTTTACCGGCGTGCTAATCTCTTAAGATTAAGATATTGGACCTTAAGGGTTCTGTCAACTCTTTCAACGTTGAGGAAAGTACGATTTATTCCGTGGAGCTCGACCCAGCACGCGATGAAGTCGACGAGATCGTCGACTTCTGGCACAAGGAGAACCCGGACCTCGACGTCCCCGCCAAGACCCTGGCCATGCGGCTTCGCCGGGCGTCGCTGCACCTCGAACGGGCGGTGCGGTCCAACCTGGCGGCCAGCGGAGTCGATGAATACTGGGAGATCGAGGTGCTGATGTCGCTCTTACGGGCCCCTGACCACCGCCGGAGCGCGGGCGAGCTCCAACGTGAGAGCCAAGTCACCTCGGGTGCCATCACGAACCGGGTTGGACGGCTCGAAAGCCGAGGGTGGGTAAGCCGAGAGGTGGACCCGCACGACCGACGCCAGGTAATCGTCTCGTTGACCACGGAAGGCTTGAAGCAGGCACATCACGTGATCGCCACCAAGAACGAGTCCGAGAAGCGCATCTTCTCCGGCCTCGACCGGCCCTTCATCGAACGGTTGACCGCCGACCTCCGGACCCTCCTCGGCTCCATGCAGTCGCCGGCCTCGAACGACGCCTGATCGCTCCTCACGCTCCGCTCGCCGCGGCGCGTGAGGAGAAGTGAGCGCTTACTGATGACAGCTGGCGCCAGGGACTACACTCGCCCAGACGACTGACGATCGGTCGCAGCCGAGCGTTCGCGCCGCCGATCGCCGAGCAACAGGAGAGCGCACCATGTCGAGGCCGAACTGGCAACTGCTTCCGGATCCGGAACCGCAGGAGCGGAGCTACTCGATCGTCTCGGTGGACGATCACCTCACCGAGCCGGCCGACGTCTTCGTCACGCGCTTCCCCCGAAACTGCGCGACCAGGCGCCACAGGTGATCACGACGCCTGACGGCTCCGAGTCCTGGGTCTACCGCGATCGGCTCTACCGCGACAACGGCATGAGCGTTGTCGCCGGGCGGCCACAGAGCCAATGGACCCTCGACCCCCTCAACTTCAGCGAGATGCGTCGGGCCGCGTGGGATGTCCACGCGCGGGTCAAGGACATGGACCTCGACGGCATCTGGGCATCGCTGTGCTTCCCGTCCGGAGCCTGGGGCTTCACCGGCCGCGCACTGTCGATGAACAACAACGAGGAAGTCGGGCTCGCCGCCATCAGGGCCTGGAACAGTTGGATGATCGAGGAGTGGTACGGCGCATACCCCGAGCGGTTCATCCCGATGCAGCTCCCGTGGTTCAAGGATCCGAAGATCGCTGCGGACGAGATCCGTCGCAACGCAGAACTGGGCTTCACCTCGGTGTCGTTCCTCGAGTCGCCGCACCTGCTCAAGCTCCCGCCGATCACCAACCACGCGCACTGGGAACCGTTCTTCACGGCGTGCGTGGAGACCGACACGGTCATCTCGCTGCACTGCGGCGCCAGTGGCTTCGTCCTGCAGGGTTCCCCCGGTGGCGGCCTGAACGTGCAGACCTCCCTCTTCCCCGCCACTGCGTTCTGCGCAGCGGTGGACTGGGTATGGGCGGGAATCCCGGCGAGGTACCCCGACCTCAAGATCGCCCTCAGCGAGGGCGGCATCGGTTGGGTGCCGATGGCCATCAACCGCCTCGACTACGTGCTCGAGCACTCCGGTGCCGGAGGCGCCCCGTGGACGTACGACGTCACGCCCAGCGAGTCGCTGCGCCGGAACTTCTACTTCTGCATGCTCGATGACCCGGGCACACTCGACCAGCGCCATATGATCGGCATCGACCACATCCTGTTCGAAACCGACTACCCGCACGCCGACTCGACGTGGCCGAACTCGCAGGAGCTGCTGCGCAAGCGCTTGGGCGGTATCCCCCACCACGAGGCCGTACTGATCGCCGGCGGTAACGCCGCCAAACTGTTTCGCCACCCGCTACCCCAGGGCAGCGACTGGCCGGCGATCGCTCCGCGGTAGCCAGCCCCATCCTTTCCAGTAGGAGGCATACACATGAGCAGTTTTCACCTCATCTCATCGGACTCACACGTGACGATTCCCGACGAGGCATGGCAGGAGTACCTGGACCCACAGTTCCGTGACCGAGCGCCACGGATCGAGCGGACCGACGAGGGCGACTTTCGCATCTTCGAGGGGCAACGTACCCCCATCAACACGTTGAACAACTTGGCCGGGAAGCGCCCCGAGCAGTTCACGCTGAACGTCCGCAAACTCGAAGACCAGCGCCGGGGCGCATGGGACCCGGTGGAGCGACTCAAGGACATGGATCACGATGGGGTCGACGCCGAGGTCCTCTACGTCGGGGGTCCGTTGCAGACCGCGGACGTCCAACTGCGGTTGAACAGCGTCCGTGGCTACAACCGGTGGCTCGCTGACTACTGCTCGCATGCCCCGAATCGACTGCTGGGGATGGCCGCGATTCCGATCGACTCGCCCGAGCTGGCGGTCGCGGAACTTCGCTTCGCCCAGGAGCACACGCTGGCGGGAGGGTACATCCCGCTCTTCCCCGATCAGGGCGACTACGGCAACACGCAATGGGATCCGATGTGGGAGGCGTTCCTCGAGACCGACCTGCCGATCGGTCTCCACGTGGGTGGCCGACGTCCGGGGACCGCGGTCGCGAGCCTCTACGAGAGCGCCCCACGGTTCATGACCGGACTGGTGATGAGCAAGCTCACCATGGCCGAAGCTCTCTCCGAGCTCATCCACGGATTGGTCATGCAGCGCTATCCGGACCTGCGTTTCCTCGCCGTCGAAGGCCAGATCGGATGGATCTCGTTCTTCGAGTACTACTCAGACCACATCTGGGAGAAGCACCGCTATTGGACAGACTCCCCGCTTCGGGAGCCACCCAGCTTCTACTTCCGTCGGCAGGTGGCAGCCACGTTCATGGAGGACCCTGTGGGCCTTCGCGAGTACCAGCACATCGGCGTCGACAACATCATGTGGGCGAGCGACTATCCGCATTCGGAGACAACCTGGCCCGACTCGAAGAAGCTGACGGACGAATGGTTCCGTTCCTTCCCCGAAGAGGATCGGGACAAGATCCTCTGGAAGAACTGCGCTCGGATGTTCGGTCTCGGCTGACCGCTCGCCCACGTCTCAACCCAGTCCCTCCATCCACTCGTCGATCGCAGGACCGCCCCGGTCCACCGGTTCGGAGTAGTAACGCCCCGACCGGATGGTGTTGGTCTCCTGGTCGATCGCGAAGATGACCACTGCGGCCATCTGGAGCTCACTGCTGACATAGCTGTTCTCGATCCACACCTCGGAGGAGGTCTCGACCATTCGCTGTACTTCGATCCGCCCCTCCGGGAACTTCGTCATCAGGTACCGCATGTTCTTGACTTCCTGATCCTTGCCCTTGAAACCGCGAGCCGGGTGCTGTGGTACGACCATCTCGAAATCGGGATGGATGCTGGCGGCCAGCTCGTCGATATCGCCGTTGTTGACGGCCTCGACGAATCGGAGGACCGGGTTCACGCCGGATCCCCTCGGGTCATGGCCGTCTGCTCCCGGTAGAGGGTGTGGAAGTGCTGCACGACCGGCTCGTTTCTCCCGAACACGACGTGCCCGGGCGCCGCCTCGGCCCGTAGGCCCGGCTCCGACTTCCCGGTGATCCAGAGGTCCTCGCCGTTGACGACGTTCTCGCAGCCGAACCGCACCGCCTCGTCGAGCTTCTTGCGCTCCTCATCTGTCTCGGGCTGCTGGGCCACGTACACGGCGTGAATGCCGCATCCTTCCGCGGGGTGGCGCCCGGGGAGGATCCAGTACACCTCGATCTTTTCCGGGAAGACGGAGAAGCTGACCGATGGGTAGAGGCGGTACTGGATACTGATGTGCTGTGCCGGCTCCCACTCGTCCTCCGGCTGCTCACGCAGTGCGTCGATCGAGCGCAGGGCGGACACCATGCGGACGTGGGGGCCGAAGAAATCCACCGCTTGCCGGCGCGAGTAGATGTAGTCGGAAAGGGTCTCGGAGTGCAAGACGGCGAAGTGGTAGTTCTCGCAGAACGTGTCCCAGGCGAACTTCCAGTTGCCACGGAAGGGATGGAGATGGTGCTCGGTGTAGAGAAAGAACGAATCGAATCCCCAGTCCGAGAGCTCCGGACCGAGCCCACAGAGCAGTTCGTCGACGTCGATCTCCGGCCCCGGGGTCGGGCGACCGAAGAGCATCCCGTACTTCTCTGCCGAGGGGAGCTCGACGAGTCCATGGTCCTCACGACACAGCTCCTCGAAGCCTTCCGGTTCCGGGACACCGAGTAGGGCGCCGTCGAGGCCGTACCGCCAGCCGTGGAACCTACAGACGAGGGAGTTCGTCCGGCCGGCACCTTCGGCGATCTTGACGCCGCGGTGGCGGCAGCTGTTGAGGTAGAGCCGGGCCACACCGGCCCGATCCCGGCACAGGAGAAGTGGGGTGTCGGCGATCTCGAACGCCCTCCAGGAGCCGGCGACGGGGATGTCGGCACTCAGGCCCATGAACATGGGCGTCCGCCCGAAGATCGTGTCCCGCTCGCGCTGCTGCAGCTCGGCCGAGGTGTAGACCTCGGTGGGCTCGTACATGATGGTCGGAGCAAGGTCGGTCTCCCTCCGATCGAGAAGCCCGAGCATCCGCTTGGCCAAACCGAGGGTCAACGCCGTGTTCATGACCCGCCAACCACCATCTGCACCCCTCCTCCGCCAATCGGGTCGGTCACGAGCCTGATCCACGGTTCCAGGTGAGCGAGTGTACGCTCATTTTCCAGATCGGGACGACCGGGATCGGGGTGGCCGGGGTGGTCTGCACAGCGTCAGTCGAGACTCCTTTCCACGTCGGGATCGCCAGTCCTGACGTGGACGCCCTCATGAGGTCGCTCGGCCCGGTTCTCGGACTCAGGTGGGTCAGCCTGCCCCGTCCCCCGATCCTTCACGACACGCCGACCGGGAGGGTCAGGCCGTCGAGTCAGGTCGTCTGGTCCTCGGAGGGACCGCTCCACATTGAGCTCGTGAAGGCGGAGTCGGGCACGGTATATCCGCCCGAGCTGGGTACGCACCTCCATCATGTCGGCTACTGGACAGACGACATCCCAGGCGCCGTCGCCGCTCTCCAAAGGCGGGGCTGGGCGCTCGAGGTGGCGATCCACGACGACCGGGGCATGCCATCGACCTTCGCCTACCTGTCCCGAGCCGGAGACGTATGGATCGAGCTGGTGGATGCGGCCGGACGGGCCTGGCTGCACGCCCTCCTGTCAGGGGAGGACTCCCCGTGAGCGAGACGATCACCCACCGCTCCTAGGTTGACTCGTCTGGACTCCTCGGGCTGCGGTCACACCTCAAGCCTCGGGTGTCTGCGCCCTACTATGACGCTATGCCCACTGATGCACCGGCGCCACGACACGCCGCCGTCGAGCAAGACCATCAGCCCAGAGGCTCGTGGACACGGCGCTCGTTAAAGGTGATCGGACTGCTTCTGCTCGGTGCGGCGCTATCAGCTGCGGGATTTATCGGCTGGTACCAGTGGGGCAGATCGACCGAGCCGACTTCGATTCCGATCACGTACACGAAAAATGGCGGAAGCGGGATGAGCCCGACCCGCTGTGAGGTGAACGCCTCTCAGGGCGAGGCGCTGGCGTACGGCACATTCACCGGTCCGGCGAACCCCCAGGGCAACAACATCGCCCTGTACGTGGTGGGGGCACATGGCGAGTTGTTGGGGAGTACCTACCAGAACGACACCGACGTGGGCGCAGGGGCTGACTGGACTCTGCAGACCCACCTGCTCCAGGGATTCGGGTCACCGATCAGTTGTTACGTGAGCAGCAGCTAGGGCGTGGACATGACCCGACGCCTGCGGATACTGGACCGAGGAGGGGCTCAGCGCGCGACGGGCCCAGGCGCGAACTGAATGTGGAGCTCGGTGGGGCCCCTAGAGCTTCCGGAGTCGTACGTGATACGGGTCTCGTCGATCCGGATGTCCGAGAGCCGCGCGAGGAGTTCCTCGAGGGCGACCCGCAGCTCCAAGCGGGCGAGGTGGACGCCGACGCAGTAGTGGGCCCCGTAGCCGAAGGCGAGATTCCGCGCCCGGTCGCGCTCGAAGTCGACGGTGTCGGCCGCGTCGAACTCGGCCGGGTCGCGGTTGGCCGCGGCCACGAGGAGCAGGATCGGGTCACCGGCCCGCAGCTGCCGGCCGCCCACGACGATGTCGTGCCTGGCCGTACGGACGAGCCCGCCGGCGGGCGGCTCCCAACGCAACAGCTCGTCGATAGCCCGCGGCAGCAACTGCGGCTGATCGACCAGCCGCCGGAGCAGCTCGGGACGGCCGGTGAGCGTGGCCAGCATGTTGCCCAGCGCGTGCGCCGTGGTGTCAGTGAAACAGTCGTCGTTGGCGAACCCGTTGAGCACGTCGGCAAAGCGACTGAAGGTCCAGAACCCACCTTGCGCGTCGCTGTGCGCGACCGGGCACTGTTCACGAAGTTCGTCGGCCACTTCGAAGAAGTGCTCCTCGAACTCCGGGTCGAAAGGATCGAAGCGCTGGATCAGACGAGGGAAGCGGGACGCGCCGGACACCGTCACTCGTTGGTTCCCACCTTTCTGGGCGGACACGTGCTGGCGGCAGCGATGCTACCGCCGAGGTCTCCACCAGGCCCGCACCCACACCTTGCCGCAGGCTCTCCGGTCTGGTTAGGTGGTACCCGTCGCACCAAGGGAGGGGGTCTTGTGGGGACCGATCGATTGGATATCAACTTCTTCGACCGGGCGGTGATCGAGGACCCGTTCTCCCTCTACGAAGAGGTCCGTTCTGCCGGCCGGGTGGTGTGGAACGACGTCCTCCAGGCGTGGATGCTGCCAGGCTACGACGACTGCAAGGCCGTGCTCAGTGATCCTGTCCGGTTCTCCAATGCCCACTACCGCGACCCGGCCAAGGTGTGGTGGTTCGAAGCGCCGAACATGGTCATGGTGGAGCCACCCGAGCACCATCGGCTGCGCAACCCGTTGGCGCCGATGTTCACCCGCTCGGCGGTAGCCAGGTTGGAGGAGTTCGTGGGCGGCATCGTGGACGACCTGATCGAACCGCTGATCGGTTCGGGCGAGGATTTCGACATCATCGGCGACTTCACCATGATCCCCACCGTCGTCCTGGCCGAGATGATCGGAGTGGCCGACGAGCACCGGGAGGACTTTCGCCGATGGTCGAGCACCATCGCCGGCTCTCTCGCCTACGGCAACGAGAATCCGGAGGCCCTGGTGCGCATGCGGGCTGCCAGCGACGAGTTGTCGGCGTACCTGTCCGAAGAGTTCGAGCGCCACCGGGTCGAAGAACCCGAGGACCTCCTGACCGATCTGCTGCATCTCCCACAGGACGTGCGCATGAGCGACGCCGAGATCCGCTCGGCCATCTCTGTTCTGCTCCTCGCCGGCTACGACACGACCGCCAAGTTGATGTCCAATTCCCTGGTGGTACTCGAGCGCCACCCAGATCAGCGGCGTCTCATCGCCGAGGATCCGTCACTGCTGCCGGCCGCCATCGAGGAGGTGCTCCGCTGGTCGGGGGTGCTCCAGGGCGTCCTGCGCACGGTCGAGCAGGATACGCAGATAGCGGGCACGGCGATCGCCCAGGGCCAGTTCATCTGCACCCTGCCCGCCGCCGCCAACCGGGACCCGGCCCGCTGGACGGACCCCTGGCGCTTCGACATCCGGCGCGAGCCCCGGGCCCATCTCGGCTTCGGGTACGGTCCTCACCTCTGCATCGGAGCGCCGCTGGCCCGGCTCGAGACCCGGATCGCCCTCCAACGACTGCTCCGTCTCGCCCCCGACTACATCCTCCGGGATGTGGACTACGGTCCCGCCTGGTTCATCCGGGGGCCGCAGCGGGGCCTTCTCCGGGTGCCCGCCCACACTCACGCCTAGGACATCGGAGGAGCACCCATGGAATACGCCACGGCAAAGGAGCTACTGCGCGCGGAGCGACTCCGTGTAGAGGATCTGCTCTCAGACATGGACCAGGCCGGGAGGGACGACCGAACCGCAGCAAATCAGCCGGGAGAGATGTACGACTCGGCCGAGCCCCTTACGAGGGAGGGAACCGACGAATCGGTCCGGGCGGGACTACAGGAACGGTTGGCCGGCATCGACCGGGCTGAACAGCGGCTCGAGGCCGGCACCTACGGCTTTTCGGTCCGCAGCGGCCAACCCATTCCAGACGACCGCCTTGAGGCCGACCCCGCCGCGGAGCTGACCACTGCCGAGGCTCAACACGACGTCTGAACCGGCCGGATGCCGAGAGAGTTCCTGGCGGCTCAGTCGATCCACACCGTCTTGGCGTTGCAGAACTTGAGGCCGAGCTGGGACAGTTCGCGCCCGAACCCGGATCGTTTGATGCCGCCGAAGGGCAACTCGGGGGTCGAGACCACCATGGTCCGCTTTGTGTCCCCGCCTGCGTTCAGTACGCTTCGTCCGGTGGCTAAGGGAAGACGGCGTGCCGCGGAGCTCCTCGTCCACTGCCTCGAACACGAGGGAGTGACCTGCGTGTTCGGTATTCCCGGTGAGGAGAACATCCACCTCACCGATGCCCTCTCCCGGTCTTCCATTCGCTACGTCTTGGTGCGCCACGAGCAAGGGGCCTCGTTCATGGCCGAGATCTTCGGCCGACTCACCGGCAGAGCCGGTGTCTGCTCGGCCACCCTTGGGCCCGGCGCCATCAACCTCCTGTTGGGAACGGCCGATGCCTACACCAACAGCACGCCCGTACTGGCCCTTTCGGCGCAGGTGGGACTGAACCGGATCTACAAGGAGTCCCATCAGAGCGTCGACCTGGTGTCCATGTTCTCGCCGGTGACCAAGTGGGCGGACCTGATTCTCACCCCCGGGGCCATCCCCGAGATGGTCCGCAAGGCCTTCAAGCTCGCCCAGACCGAGCGCCCGGGATCGGTGTATCTCGGCGTGCCAGAGGACGTCGAGGCGGCCTTCGTGCCTGATGAGCTGACGCCCCTGGACCTCAACTCGCCCCGACCCGATGAGCCGTCGCCCTCGCAGATCGAGCGGGCGGCCGCCGTGCTCACTGCGAGCCGGCGACCCATCGTCTTGGCTGGGCACGGAGCGGCCCGCTCGGGGGCGGCCGATGCACTCCGGCGTTTCTCCGAGCTGCTCGGCCTCCCGGTGGCCACCACCTTTCACGGCAAGGGCGTGTTTCCCGACGATCACCCCCACTCGCTCGGCGCGGTCGGGTTCATGAGCCACGACTACGTCAACTTCGGGTTTGACGAGGCCGACGTGATCGTCAGCGTGGGCTATGAGCTCCAGGAGCTCGATCCGGTCAGGATCAACCCGGGCGCGGACAAACAGATCATTCACCTGAGCCGTGTCCCGGCAGAGGTGGACACGCACTACAACGTCGAGGTGGGGATTCAGGCCGACATCCCACGGACGCTCGTTGCCCTCGCCGAGACGACCACTCGCCATTTCGAGCGGGGCACGAGTGGAGAGAAGATCCGGCGGCTCCTGGCTGACGAGCTCGCCCGTGGGGCGGCCGACGACAGCTACCCGCTCAAGCCTCAGCGAGTCGTTGCCGATACCCGGGCCGCCCTGGGCCGCTCGGACATCGTCCTCGCCGACACGGGCGCCGTGAAGATGTGGATGGCCCGGCTATACCCCACGTATGAGCCGAACACCTGTCTGATCTCCAACGGGCTCTCCACCATGGCCTTCGCCCTGCCCGGTGCCATCGGGGCCAAGCTGGCGGTGCCCGAGTCCAAGGTGCTGGCGGCGGTCGGGGACGGGGCGTTCCTCATGAACTCCCAAGAGATCGAGACGGCGCTCCGGGAGCGCATCCCCTTGGCCGTGTTGATCTGGGAGGACAGTGCCTACGGGCTGATCGGCTGGAAGATGGATCTGGAGCTCGGTCATCACGTCTCTGTGGGATTCACCAACCCCGACTACGTGGCCTATGCCGAGAGCTTCGGGGCCCGTGGCTATCGAGTGCGCGCCGCGGGTGATCTTCTCCCCATGCTCAACGAGGCCCTGGCCGCCGACACCGTGTCGGTGATCACCTGTCCGGTCGACTACTCCGAGAATCTCCGACTCACCGACGCGTTGGGCGAGCTGTCCGGACCTTTCTGAACGATCCGCCTGCGTGATCTTCGCAGCCCGCGGGTCCGGCAAGATTCGCTGGAGATCCTCAGTCCTGCAACAGGAGTGATCCCGGCAAACCGATCACTGCGGAGTCACTCCGCATGACGAGCCAGAACCTGGCAGTCTTGACTCGCCGGGCGCTCCACGTCACGGCAGAGAGATTGTGGTTCCGTCTCACAGAAGAATGGCCGAAGCGGGACCCCGTTCAGCTAGGAGGCACGGCGATGAGCTCATTGACCACTGGCGATGGCACGGAGATCTTCTACAAGGATTGGGGCTCGGGCCAGGCGATCGTCTTCAGTCACGGCTGGCCGCTGTCGGCCGACGATTGGGACACACAGATGCTGTTCTTCCTGCACCATGGCTACCGGGTCATTGCCCACGATCGGCGTGGGCACGGCCGCTCTGCGCAGACCAGCGATGGTCACGACATGGATCACTACGCGGATGACTTGGCGGCGCTGACCGCACACCTCGATCTCCACGATGCCGTTCACGTCGGCCATTCGACCGGCGGGGGCGAGGTCACCCACTACATCGCCCAGCACGGCGAGGACCGCGTGGCCAAAGCGGTACTCATCAGTTCGGTGCCGCCGCTCATGGTGCAAACCGACGCCAACCCCGGCGGCTTGCCCAAGAGCGTGTTCGACGACTTGCAAGCCCAGCTGGCCGCCAACCGGTCCGAGTTCTACCGGGCTTTACCCTCGGGACCCTTCTACGGCTTCAACCGGCCTGGCGTCGAGCCCTCCGAAAGCGATCATCGACAACTGGTGGCGCCAGGGGATGATGGGGGGAGCGAAGGCACACTACGACGGTATCGTCGCCTTTTCTCAAACCGATTTCACCGAGGACCTAAAGAAGATCACTGTGCCCGTGCTGGTGATGCACGGAGACGACGATCAGATCGTCCCCTACGCTGACTCTGGCCCGCTGTCCGCGGCGCTCGTGCAGAACGGGACGCTGAAGACCTACCACGGGTTCCCGCACGGCATGCCGACCACCCAGGCCGAGACGATCAACGCCGACCTGCTGGCCTTCATCGAATCTTGACGCTGGGCTTCGGCGCCCGACGGCCTGCCCCCTACGTCACGAGATCCGGATAGCACTGCTCGACGAGCATCCGGCACCCGTCTTGCCAGCTGACCTCGCAGGGGCCGAGCACCTCGTTCCTGAACGTGGTGTCGAGCACCAGTGGTGGCCACGCCGCGGATGTGTACTCGAAGACGGGCTCCCGCCCGATGAGTCGAGCCATGTACGTGCAGTACTCCTCGATCGTCGTGAGATCGTCCCCGCACCAGTTGACCACGAGCGGCGGGATACGGCCCGCCTCGAGCGCGGCCACCCCGAGGCGCGCCGCGTCCGGTTCGAATATGGGGCGGGCATAGTTGGGCCCCTCGTTGTGAAGGGGAATGGACTTGCCTTGGACGATCAGATCGAGTCGGTCCCTCATGGGGCCACCGTCAACGCCCGAGGCGTTATGTACTCGGATGATCGTGGCAGGCGTACGCAGACTCCGCGACAGGTAGCTGACTATCTGTTCATTCGCCACCTTCGTGAAGGCATACGCAGCCGAGGTGTGAATGCCGAAGGAGTGTGTTTCCGGCACCGCCGTGGCACCGCCCGGCGGGTCGTACACCGACGCAGTCGAGGCCAGCAGGAAGCCCTTGAGGCCCGGGAGGTGGGCCATCAGGCGCCCCGTGGCGTCAGCGTACGTGTCGAACGAGTCGGGCCAACGGCCCAGCGGCTCGAACACCGAGCTCATCGGCATGGCGGTGTGATACACGTAGTCGAAGTCCGTAGGGAGGTCGTCAAAGGGGTCGAGCAGATCATGTACCAGGCAGGTGACACCCGAGGCCTCCAGCTTCTCGCGCGCCTTAGGATCGGAGAAACGTGCCATGGCGAACACCTGATTGTCAGCGGCCAGCAGTCGTGCTGCGGGTGCGCTGACTGGGCCCTGGCCACCGACAAAGAGCACCTTCTGTCCCTGCATGCATCCCTCCTCAGTTTCATCCATCCAACGGCAACATCGGGCTCTCTGCAACTCCCCGGCCGCGCCCGGCGTGTGTCAGAGCTGGGTGCTGACCCGCCCACCGCTCTTCAACGGCGTGTCAGCTGTACGTCAACTCGTAGTCATCGACCCGCTGCTCGACGATCCGAAGGTTGCCGTCTGACAATGGTTTCATGACGTAGTGCAGGTTGAGGATCGCATTCGCGCCGTACGGCCGTGGACTGTCGAGCAGGTAGGCGACCACCGTGCAGTGCACGAGCACCGAGTCGCCCTCGGTCACGCAGCGCATATTGGACACCACGTGACAGGCGGCCTGACCGGTACCGGCGGCCGATGAGTGCCGCATCGTCTGGCGGATTGCCGCCTTGCCTCTCACCGCCTGGAGGACGGCATCCTCCGCGTAGAGCTCCAGTGCGCCTTCAATGTCCCCGGCATCCATCCGGGCGTTCAGCTCGAAAACGACGAGCTGGGCGGCGGATCGCAGGCCGAGCTCAACTGGGTCCGGCACATGTCCGGGATCGTCGGCCATTTCCCCTCCCTCGAAGGCTGTCTGCCTCCTGAGTCTAGCCGGAAAAACGCCCATGCTGGGCAATTGCTCAGCACATGCTCGCTGTTGCGAGACGCTGGGCGACTGAGTAGCGTGGAGTTGTGGACTCCGTGAGCACCGCCGAGCTCTTGGCGATTACCGGCGTTTCGCACATCGCGTTGAACGTGACGGACCTCGCGGCCAGCACGGAATGGTACAAGACGGTCGTCGGCTTGACGCAGCTTCAGGCTGCGCCCGGTAGATACGCCGTGCTGGCGCCCGAAGCCGGTGGTTTTCGCCTGGGTCTGTCCGAGGTGCACCAGACGGGCCCCAGCAGCGGGTTCGGCCACTTGGCGATCGCGCTCGAGAGCATGGACGTGTTGCACGCGTGGGTCGAACACCTCGACGCCATCGGTGCTCCGCACACCGATATCAAGGAGAACCCCTTCAATCCCGGTGTCTTCTCCATCGACGTCTTCGACCCCGATGGGCACGAGATCGAGCTGATCTACGAGCCCTGAAGCGCCGTCGGTGCGCTCCCTCGGTCAGTCGCCGAGTAACGAGGCGACGTCGTCCACCTCTTCCTGCGTGAGTCGCCAGTTACCGGCGCCGGCATTTGCTCTCACCTGATCCACCTTCGTGGCGCCGGCAATGACCGACGCCACGGCCGAGTTCGAGAGAAGCCACGCGAAGGCGAGATCCAAGATCGTGTGGTCGCGCTCTCGTGCCCAGGCCGTGAGCGCATCGACCTTTTGGAAGTTCTCCTCGCTCTGGAGCCCTCTTGCCAAGTCCCTGAGCGCGTCGTATCGGTCATTACCCCAGCGTTGCAACCGGGTACCTTCGGGAGGAGCTTCGCCTCGGCGATACTTTCCAGTCAGCAACCCGCTCGCAAGCGGGAAGTACGGGAGGTACGCAAGACCGAGCTCGAGGCAGAGGGGAAGCACCTCGGCTTCGTCGAGCGCGATGGAACATGTTGTAGTGGTTCTGCACGCTCACCAGGCGGACGCCGGCTCCCGCTGCGATATGCGCCTCGCGTAGTTGGGTAGCTGAAAAGTTCGAGCAACCTATCTCTCTCACCTTCCCCGCTCTCACCGCCTCGTCGAGCGCGGCCATGGTGTCACCGATTGGCGTCTGGGGGTCTGGCCGGTGGATCTGGTACAAGTCGATCCGGTCAGTCGCTAAACGCCGAAGGCTCGCCTCCAACGCTCGTCGGACATAGTCCGGACTGGCACCGCCCGTGCCTTTCTCACCACCTACGGGGTCTCCGAACTTGGTGGCAATGACGACCTCGTCCCGCCGACTTCCCAGGGCCCGGGCCAGACGCTCCTCACTCTCGCCATAGGAGTCCGAGGTGTCGAAGAGGTTGATGCCCTCCTCCATGGCCGCGGCGACCACGGAACCAACCTCGTCCGCCGACATGCTCGAGCCGAAGTTGTTCGTTCCGAGGCCGACAACCGCCACTTCTAGCCTGCCGATCCTCCGGGTCTTCACATCTCCTCCTTCGTCCGTGAGACTCCCAGCCCCACGGTCGCGGCTGCGGCTGTTCCCCGTCAATCTCTTCCGTCACTCTCCTTTGCTGGACAGTCGCTCAGCATTTGGCCGAAGAGGTACCCTGTCGCAGTGACCATCGCCGTTCCGGAGATCGGGCTGGGTTGTGCGAATCTGCTCCACACCGAGCTGCCAGAGTTCATCGAGGTGGCCGAGCGTGCCGGATTTCGCCGGATCACGGTGCGGCCGTTCGCCTTCGTTCAGGCCCAGGAGGCCGGCTGGACGCAGTCCGCGCTCCAAGGGCGCCTCGCCGATGCCGGAATCGCGGTGACGATGATCGACGCCCTCATCACCGCGCTGCCCGGGCGGCCATCGGGCTCCGACCTCGACCCGGAACTGCGCGCACGCCTGCCCATAGACGTGATCGATCCCCCCGACGAGGCGAAGTGCTTTCGCGCCGCCACCACCCTCGGTGCGTCCACCGTCAACGTGACCCATTACCTGGGGCGGCCCCTGCCACGAGATGTCATGGCCGAGGCCCTAGCGGGCGTGTGCCAGCGCGCCAGGTCCCTGAGCCTGCGGATCTGCCTGGAGTTCTTCCCGGACTGCGGGTTGCCAGACATCGCATTCGCCCAGTCGGTGGTGGAAGCGTGCGGCGAGCCGAACGCGTCGCTACTGCTCGACGTCTTCCACCTCGATCGTTCCGGCGGCACGGTAGACGACATCCGCCGCCTTCCCCCCGGCGCGATCGCCGGGATCCAGCTCAGCGACCGGCGAACGCCGCCACCCGGGACACCCCACGTCCCATTCGGAGGCCGGCTGCTACCGGGAGAAGGCGAGCTCCCGTTGCGAGAGCTCGTGGAGGCAGCGCTGGAGAACAGCCCGGAGGCCACCGTCGACATTGAGGTACTCAACGAAGAGCTACAGAGCCTGCCGCCACATCAGGCGGCAGCACGATTGGCCGCGGCGGCGACCGAGTGGCGGGCCACGATGAGCTGACCCTCGGCCGCGTGGAGGCGATCGCCCGTCGGGCGTCGGCGCGCCCGGTCAGCGGTGTGCGGCTACAGCGATGTCATCGCTGAGGAGCTCGTCGATCCCCGCTGGATCGTGGGGCTCCGGAGGCTTGAGGTAGCCACCCCTGGCATCCCAGTTGGCCAAGAGCGGCTCGCCCAGTTCGGGCGTGCGCCCGGTGATGTCGGCGACGCGCGGGCCGATGCGTTCGGCGATCACGGCCAGCGTGGCACGGTCCAGGCCGAGCACCCGGATGGCGTTCTCGCCGAGCATGAGCCGCAGCTCGTCATCGGGAACGCCGGCGAACGCGTCACTCAGCCAGTCCGCCGTGTTGGGCCACGTCCCCTCGGCGTGGGGATAGTCCCGGCCGAACGTGATCGTCTCGATGCCGATGTCATGGCGCATGGCCACCTCGGCCTTGTGCACGAACGACAGCGACGTGAGGCAGTGCTCGCGCCAGTACTCGCTGGGCGTGCGCATGGCCGGCAGGTCGGCGCGGTGCTCCTCGAAGACGGCATCGAGGTGTCGCAGCGTTGGCGGCAACCAGTCCCCGCGCACCTCGGTCATGAGCAGTTTCAGCTTGGGGTGCCGGTCGAAGACCCCGCCGAGCATGAGCTGCCACATGGCTCGCCGCGGGCGAAGATCCTTGGAGAAGAAGCGCTCGGCATTATTGATGATCTCGGCCAGCAGGTCGGTGCGACCTTCGGCCTCCATGTTCGTGCGGAGGCCCTCTATGCCGTTGAGGAACTCGCACTGCTTCTGGCCGTATCCGGCGTGGATGACGGCCGGGAGCCCGACGTCGGTCAGCTTCGACCAGAAGGGATCGAAGTAGGGATCGTACGGCGGCGGCAGATCGTCACGGTAGAAGTACCCGGGCACGTAGGCACCGGCGAAGCCGTGCTCAGTGATCCAGTCCAGTTCGGTCAGCATGGCGTCGATGTCGACCTGACTCGCTGGGTCACCCACGAGCAAAATCCGGCTCCTTGCGGCGCCGAAGGCGTCGGCCGCCCACCGGTTGTAGGCGCGCACACCGGCGGCCACGACGTCCTGCGGCAACGGGCGGAACTGCGGGCTGAGCGGGCTGATCGCCCGTGGATCGCCGGAGTACACGAACTCCGCGGCGACGCCGTCGCGATCCATCTCGGCCAGACGCCGGTCGGCGTCCCAGCACCCGAGGTAACCGCCCGACTGCCAGATGCCTTCGGGGTCGATGACCTCCAGGGTCTGGGGGGAGAAGTTGGCGAACAGGCCCAGCAGCTGCTTGTAGCGCTCGTTGTCCTCGTACAGCCCGGGCAGGTAGTCGTGGTACTCGGCCTCGACGTACTCCGGCCACGTCTCGGGCGGAGGGACGGCGTGGGAGTCCCCCGACACGACAATCAGTCTGTTCATCGGCACCTCCTCGGCCGCGCGGGCGCCCCGTGCAGCCGCCTCATCAGCTGTCGACAGCTTCAGCCACGATCTTGGCGTCGTAGACGACGGTATCGTGCCATTCCAGCACGCCGTCGTCGCTGTACCAACCGTCGAGGGACTGGCGGCGCAGATGGCGACGGAGCGTGCCCATCTCCGTCGGGCGGCAGTGCTGGAGCGCGAGGTTGTCCCAGATGATGAGGTCGTTGGGCTGCCACTCGTGGCGGTAGACGACCTCGGACGCGTAGAGGCGAGCGAACAGCTCCTGGAGCAGCTCCTCGCCCACGTCGTCGGGAAGCTCGACGATGTGGCTGGTCTGGAGCTCGTTCACCAGGATGGTCTGCTCGTCGAGGTGTGGCGGCTGGTACACGATCGGGTGGACGTAGGTCACATAGCGATCCGGAGCCGAGTCCCGCTCCATCTCCACGGCGCGCCAGCGTTGATTGGTCCGCTCGACGGCGGTGTCCTTCATGTGGAGTGCGTGCAGTGGCTCTATCCGGGCCCGGAGACCCTCGGGCAGGTGCTCGAGGACATGAACGGCGCTGGTGAACATGGTCGGGACGGCGCCGAGCTCCAGGTCCTGCGCCCAGAGCGAGGTGCCGATGCCCGGGTGCTCCCCGTAGGTCCCGTCGTTGTGCCACAGCAGCTCGGTCGTGCCCACGCCGACCAACCGGTCCTCCCCATTGGTCACGTACGCCGCCAGCGTGCCCGTCGCCTGGGAGACGTGGATCGGCCCGAAGGCGCCGACGAACCGGTTCTGGTCCTCCTCGGTGACCTCCTGACCCCGCACCAGCAAGAGGTGGTGCTCACAGAAGAGCCGGCGCAGCTCCGCCTGGTCCTCTTCGGTCTGTGGACGGGTGACGTCAAAGTCGACCAGCTCGGCCCCGAGCATCTCGGACAAAGGCACAACCTGCATGCGGAACCCCCTTTACCTACCGGCCTCGCGTGCCGTGATACTCGTCTTGCCAATGGGCGCAAGATTACCCATGCACTCCCCCGGTTTGCAAGGGTTACCTTGCACGTGACCGCACTGCCCCATGACAGCGGAGTGGAATCGAGGTACGAATAGTGGACCTTGGAATCGAACCGACTGACGGGAGGTGCCCATGCCTGCTGTGACCGTTGACGACCGGTCGACGCTGCCGAAACTCCCTGCCCCCGACCGGGCAGTGACCAACGAACGCCTGGTGCGGTCGGTGACGACCGCACCGGGCGGCCTCGAGGGCGAGGGGTTCCCGGTGCGCCGGGCCTTCGCCGGCGTGAGCCTGGCCGACCTCGACCCCTTCGTGCACATGGATCAGATGGGAGAGGTCGACTACGCCCCCGGTGAGCCCAAGGGGACCCCCTGGCACCCCCACCGCGGGTTCGAGACGGTGACCTACATGATAGAGGGGACCTTCGCCCACCAGGACTCCCAGGGAGGGGGCGGTCTCATCACCGACGGAGCGACGCAGTGGATGACCGCCGGCAGAGGCATCCTGCACATCGAGACACCTCCCGAGGAGCTCGTCGTGTCCGGTGGCCTGTTCCATGGCATCCAACTCTGGGTGAACCTCCCGGCCCGGGAGAAGATGATCCCCCCCGCCTACCAGGGGCTCGAAGCCGACCAGGTGACCCTGCTGTCCACGCCCGATGGCGGAGGCCTTCTGCGGGTCATCGCCGGCCAGGTGGGTGGATATCGGGGCCCCGGCTCGACCCACACACCGATGGCCCTGCTGCACGCCAGCGTCTCCCCCGGTGCCCTCCTGGAGCTCTCCTGGGAGCCGGACTTCAACGCCCTCGTCTACGTGCTCGCCGGATCGGGGCGGGCCGGCAGCGACGGGCGACCGATCCACGAAGGGCAGCTGGTGTCGTTCGCCAGCGGTGACTGGATGGCCCTCCGGGCCGACGACGCTCAGGACTCGCGCACTGCCGATCTCGAGTTGCTCGTGTTGGGGGGGCGCCCCATCAAAGAGCCGGTCGAGCACTACGGGCCCTTCGTGATGAACACCAAAGCGGAGATCGGCCAAGCGTTGGAGGACTTCGAGGCCGGCCGTCTCGGCACCATCCCCCCCAACGCCCTCATGCCGCACGTGCCCGATCCCGCCCCGGTTCGAACGGAACGTACCGGAATCTGAGGCGGCGGTTGGAGCACTGCACAGCGAGCCACTCGAATGAGATTCGGATTCGCCATCCCCGCGTACGGCGAGAACGCCGACGGCGGACGAATCCGGGAGTTGCTCGTCGCCGCCGACGAGCTTGGGTTGGACTCCGCGTGGTTCCCCGACCACGTCGCCCTCCCTGACTACGCGGCGGACATGCTTCCCCCTCCTGTTCTCGAGCCATTGGCCGCATGTGCGTGGGGTCTGGGTCTGACCAATCGACTGCGGTTCGGCACCGATGTGCTGGTCGCCCCCTATCGCCATCCCCTGGTCGTGGCCGCCATGACTGGAACCCTCGGGCGACTGGCCGTCGACAGGCTCATCCTCGGTGTCGGCATCGGCTATCTGAGGGGCGAGTTCGACGCCCTGGGGGTGGGGCCTTATGAGTCCCGAGCACGAGTCACAGAGGAGTTTCTCCGGATTCAGCGCACCAGCCCCGAGGGGCTCTCGGTGGTCGCGCCAACGTCACCGGTGCCGCTCTGGGTCGGCGGCAACAGCGCGGCCGCCGTGCAGCGGGCAGCGTTGCTCGGCGACGGGTGGCACCCGCTGTGGATGCCCGACCGGACGTACGCGCTGGCTCGCACGCGGATCCTCGAGACACGGAAGGCGGCCGGTCTCACGGAGGCGTTCACCTTCTCCTACAGCTGCAGCGCCACGCAGATACTTTTCGAGAGCCCACAGGGGTGGCCGCCGCCCCGGGCTCGGGCCCCCAGGGGCTCGGAGTTCCGTTATGCCCCCGAGCCGTGGGTCGACGACGACGACCGGCCCCGTCTCGTGGGTACCCCGGACCAGGTGATCGCCGACCTCCGGCTTCTCGAGGTCGCCGGAGTCGAGCATGTCACCCTACGTTTTGCTTCAACGGACATCCGCGATCTCGAGCGCTTTGTCGAGGAGATACGACCTGCATTCGCCTGAGGTTCAACCCGTGTTGCGCAGGGTCGCGGTTCATAAGATTTTCCTCACCTGACGGTTATGAAGAAACCATGACGATTACATTACATTCGGCACCGGGTCCGTGGGGTTTGGGGGCGGGGGGGCCTCAGGGGGGCGCATTCCCACGGACCCGGTCTCTTGTTCGGCTGAAAACACCGCCGCGAGCCGCGCAGGCGGCCGGAAATTCACACGATTGCCAAGCCCTCCACAGCGGGGTCTCATGCCCTACCCGTAGTGTGCCTATGTCGCCCCTCCTCCCCCCTGAGGGCTGGTGACCAACGCCCCCGGGCCGTCCTTGACGGTTGCGGGGGCGTTTCGCGCCGCGGTCAGCTGTCGAGGAGGCCTGAGTGTACGTACGCCGCCTTGATCCTGCCCTTTTGCTCGTCGGTCAGCTTGACCTGGGGAGGGCGAGAGTGAGGGTAGTCGCCGACCGGGAGCCCGAGAAGCTGTGCGCAGTACTTGAAGGCGGATCCGAAGTGGGTCAGGTAGCCGGGGCGCTGCGGAAGTTCGGTGTAGGTCAAGCCGTGGGCGCCGGGACCGTCGACGTTCGCGTTGAAGTAGTACTCGCGCGCCTCGTCAAGCTTGCCCTCCAGGACCAGGTTGAACCAGTTCGTGTACCGCTTGTCGCTCGGTGTCTCCGTGAGGTACGCCATCCCGCCGAGGATGCAGGGACCCTGCAAACCTTGCTGTACGTACCCGGCGAGGTACAGGGCGCTGGGGTTGCCGCTGACGTCCCACATGACGAGCTTGCCCGGGATCATCTGGGACACGGCAATGCCGTGGCCGGGCGTCGTGGCGGGGTCCTTGATGGCGCACATCGCCGGGATCTCCTCAGCGACCAGTGCGACCTCGGCCGGCGTCATCTGGTACCCGGACGACGGCGAGTTGAACATCCCCAGGGCGATGTCCGTGCGATCGGCGACGTACTTGAAGAACTCGAGCATGCCGGGTCCACCGTGGGCTTCCATGACCGGATTCTGCAGGTAACAGATGTCGGCGCCGATCTCCTGCGCGTGGAGCGTCAGCTCGACGGTGTCCTTGGCGTTCAGCGCCACGGTACACACCTGGAGGAACGCCGAGGGCTTTACCCGGCGGGCCTCATCCACGGAGACCTCGGCGAGCTTCTTCCTCTCGTCCATCGTGAGCGCCCACCACTCGGCGAGGCCACTCGTCAGCCAGAGGCCGTCGTGGTCGAGGTCGCCGAGGCAGTAGCGGACGAGCGCCCGGTAGGCGTCGTAGTCGATGTCGTCGCCGTGCTCGCCGCTGAAGGGAGTGATGAGGGAGTCGGCGATGCCGCGCAGGTGCAGCTGGGCCCACTCTCTCGCTTCGCGTGCTCGTGCCATGACTGTGCTCCTTTACCGTATGGGTTCGGAGAGGTCGAACGTCCAGCTGGCGGTGCGGCCGAAGCGGCTCAACCCCACGACGTCGGGCTCGCGGCGGCCGGCGTCCGCCGGCGCCACCCCGAATGCGATGCGGACGCGGTTGTGTCCGGCCGCCACGCTCACCTCGGTCGCCTCGTAGCCGAGCCCGCCGGCCGTTCCTTCCGCCAGGCCGATCGCCCCGCGGGTGAGCGAGCCGCACCAGCCCGGATGGTCGGGATCGACCAGGCCGTCGTGGGTCGCCACCAGTTCGCACGTCACGTGGTCACCGTCCACCGTGACGGTCCGGTCGAAGCCCGGCGGCAGCATCGGCGTGAGGCCCAGCGCAGCGCCCACCGCTTCAGCGCCGGTCCCCAGTTCGATCGCAGCCGGGAGGCGCTCGGCGACGATCCACGACGCGCCCAACCAGGCCTCGTCGACGATGGCGCGGGTCGCGTCCTCACCGATGCGGTCGGCCACCGTCGCCTGTAACGAGGCAGCGAGGAGGTGGGCCTGCATCTGGAACTCCCGGGCGGCCGCGGCCAGCGCCGGGTCCGCGAAGTCGCGCAGCCGGAAGTTGGGATCGAAGTCGCCCCGATAGTCGTTGCGGCCGGCGGTGGTGCCCCTGTCGGCGATGGCGTTCGGCACCGTGCCCAAGGGGAGGTTCGACATGCGCTGGGTCAGTGCAATCGGCCCCACCGGGTCATTGGCCTCATCGATGACGATTGTCCAGTGGCAGTGTGGATGACGGTCGGCGGGCACCCGCGGCGGACGGTGGACCGGTCGAATCTGCGCCCTCGGGTTCGTCGCCAGCGCCGTCGCGTCGAACGTGGGATCTTCAATGGTGTGGCACATGTTGAACACCTGCGCCTCGCCGAGTGGTTCGATGTCGATGAGGGCACCGCAGTGAAGGAGCCGGAACTCGCCATGCAGCGGATCCGTCACGCTGTAGGCCACGTCCATGTACTCGTGACAGAAACCCACATCGAGCTGCAACGCCTTCATGATCGCCGGCACGTCGTCGCCCTCAATGCCCATCACTTGACGCATGCGATTGGTATAGACAGGGCTCACGCCCATCCACTGGTCGATGTTCACCGCCGTGCTGGCGTCCTCGTCCAGGCCGCCACGCATGGCGAGCGTCACCCCCAACGCCTTCACGGCGTGGAAACCGCTGAGCATGTAGTCGTGCGCAACCGCCAGCAGCTGCGGACGCGACAGCGAGTCGAGGTCTGCAAACCCTCGAGCCACGACCACCTCCCCCCTCCCCCGACGGAAACGTCACACCACGCGGACTGCCCGTACCGTAACACCCCGGAGTTCAGCGCCACCACCGTCGAGGACACCTGTTGCTCGGCGCTACGGCAAAAGAGCGGTCAGTGGGTGCGGTCCGCGTCCACGGCGGCGTCGAGCAGTTTTTCTGCGGCGTCACGCGCCGACGGCGCGATCGCCCGGTCCCGATGGTCCATGCGGGCAGCCAGCCCGGCGCCGTCGTAGAGGAGATGGAGCTGGCGACCGAGGAGAACTGGGTCCGGGGCGCCGGCTTGCTCGGCCAGATCGGTGAACATGGTGCGGATCGAGGCCCGGAAGGAGTCGGACGACTGTTCGACCAGCCCTCCGGTTGGCGCCTCGGTGGAGGCGGCGATGAAGGCGCAACCGTTGAAGTCAGGCTGCCGAAACTGGTGGGCTTGGGCATCGAAGACGGCCAAGATCTGCCGGCGAGGATCATCGACCGAACTGATCGCCTCGGTGAAACGCGCAACCGTGCGGTCGTGGCGTGATGCAAGGTAGGCGGCAACGAGCCCTTCCTTGCTCCCAAGAGGTTGTACAGCGAAGCCTTGGCCACCCCCGCCCGCTCGACGACACGGTCGACGCCGACCGTTTGGACACCAACCTGACGACGCTCATCGTCTTCCGCATGGTCCAGGCCGTGGGCGGATCGATGCTGAATCCGGTGGCCATGTCGATCATCACCAACACCTTCACCATCCCCCGCGAGCGGGCTCAGGCCATCGGGGTCTGGGCTGCGGTGGTCGGGGTGTCGATGGCTCTGGGACCGGTGGTGGGTGGGCTGCTGGTGACCTCGGTCGGCTGGCGGTCGATCTTCTGGATCAACATCCCGATCGGGTTGACGCGCCGTGGTCCTCGCCCTGCGCTACATCCCCGAGTCCAAGGCACCGGTGGCGAGGAAGGTCGACGTCCCCGGGCAGGTGCTGGTGATCGCGCTGCTGGCCTCGCTCACCTACGGCATCATCGAAGCCCCCGACCGGGGCTGGTCGTCGACCCTCATCGTCGGAGCCTTCGTGGTCGCCGCGCGTGTCGCTCGTGGCGCTCTTGATCTGGGAGCGCCGGGCCGGCGAGCCGCTCGATCGACCTGCGCTTCTTCCGGTCCGTGCCGTTCTCCTCGGCCGCGGTCATCGCCGTCGCCGCCTTCGCCGCCCTCGGTGGGTTCCTCTTCCTCAACACCCTCTACCTCCAGGACGTGCGCGGGCTCTCCCCGCTGCAGGCCGGGATCGATACCCTGCCCATGGCGGCCATGACGATGCTCCTCCCGCCGATCTCGGGGCGAATCGTCGGCCGACGGGGGGCCAGGATTCCCCTGGTCATCGCCGGCGTCGGCGCTGGTCGCCTCGCTGCCTCATGCTGGTCGGGCTGAGCGCCACGACCCCGTTCACGTGGTTGTTCACCGCGTACGTGGTCTTCGGCATCGGCTTCGGTTTCGTGAACGCGCCGATCACCAATGCCGCTGTCTCGGGCATGCCCCGGGCCCAGGCCGGCGTGGCTGCGGCCATCGCCTCGCACGTCGCGCCAGATCGGCCAGACCCTGGGCGTGGCCGTGGTCGGCTCGCTGGTGTCCGCCTCCTTGCAGAAGGCGAACCACCTCGACTTCGCCCAGGCCAGCCGGGCCGGCTGGTGGGTCCTGGCCGGATGCGGGGTGGTCGTGTTGGTCCTCGGCCTGCATCGCGACCTCTCCGTGGGCCCGGACCACCGCCCAGCGCACGGCCGAGTCGATCAACCCCGAGTTTCTCGAAGGAGGCACGCAGCGTGACGGCGGCCGAACGGACCGCGACGCGACGCGTGCCGGCGCCGCGAGGCGTGGCAGGCGATGTCCGATCTGGTGCTGGACAACGAACGCCGACGGGAGGTCAGTGATCAGGTGGGTTTGAGCTTCGGAAAGATCAGGGCGTTGCGACGGATCGCCGCGCCGGCCCATGCCCATGAGGGAGTTGGCCGCCCTGCTCGGCGTGGATCCGCCCAACTTGACCACGGTGGTCGACGACCTCGAGCGTCGGGCCTGGTGGAACGCCAGCCCATCCCACCGACCGGCGAGTCAAGCTCGTGAGGGCCACCGCTGCCGGGACGGCGCTTGCGCAGCGAGCCGAACCCATACTCGAGACGCCGCCGGTGGGCTTGTTCGAGCTACCGGCCGACGATCTCGAGGCCCTGGGGCGGATCATGACCCGCATCCGACGGAATCAAGAACCCGGAGAGAGCCTCTCCGACAAGTGATCAGTCGTATCTGGGCTGGTACTGATCGGCGTAGTAGTCCGCCGCGTTGCGCTGATCGACCCCGAGCACCATGCGGAGGAGCTCGCGCTGACGGGTGCTCATGCGTTCCCATCGATCGACGGGAAAGTCGATCGTAGGGTCTGTCTGGAACCGCATCCACGGCGCCACCCGGTAGTGGGCGAACACGGCTCGGCGGCGATGCGGGCTGCGGTTCGAGCCCCCTCCGTGCCAGCACTGACCGTCGAAGACGAGCACGCTTCCCGGTGGTCCCGTCGGGACTGCCACGTGTGGAATCGACCGGCTCGGAGGTGGCGAAGAGCTCGCCGCCCGATGCGAGCCCGGTACTACCCGGGTCGCTCCGTTTTCGGCCGTGAAACCGTCGATCATCCACACGGCCTGCAGCATGATCGGCGGCCCGACGAGCCGCCGGTGGACCTTCGGGATGTCGCTGTGAAATCCTTGCTGGGGATCGCCGGGGCGGACGATCCGTGCGTTCATGCTGCCCAACACGATGTCGGAGCCGAGCACCGACTCGACTACCTCCAAGACGATGGGGTTGTCGACGAGGGCGAGGAACTCATCGGCGCGGGCGGGCATGTTGGCGATATGGCGGCTGAACGCTCCGTCATGGACGTACTCGGAACCTACCTCTTCGTCGGCAGCGTCCAGCAGCTCGGCGAAGCGCGTCGCCTCTGCCAGCGTGAGCACCGACGGGAGCACGGTGAACCCGAAGACTTCCATCTCGAAGCAGGCCTGAGCGAGAGCACCTGACGCGGTCGCTCTGGCATCCCCGATGGGAGAAGGACCCGCCGAGGCCATGTGGAGAACACGGTGTTCGATAGCGTTCATGGCAATCCTTCCCTAAAGCGTTCGGAACAGTCCGCCGTCCACCAACAGCTGGGCGCCGTTGACATAGCTTGCCGCGTCACTCGCCAGGAACACGCAGACCCCTGCCATGTCCTCGGGCTTCCCGATGCGCTTCATGGGGTTGATGGCCGCCGCCCGGCTCTTCGCCCCCGGGGCCCAAGCCTTGGTGATGTCGGTGTCGAACGCGCCGGGCAACACGAGGTTCGCCCGGACCTTGGGCGCCCACGCACCCGCCAGGCCCAGCGTCAGTGCGTTCAGAGCGGCCTTGGCCATCGCGTAGGGTAGGTCGTCGGCGTTCGGACGAAGCGAACCCGCAGTGGTGACGTTGATAATCGACCCACCGTCACCCTCGGCCATACGGGATCCGAGCAAGACGCTGAGACGGAAGGGACCCCTGGCGTTGACGGCGTGGACCTTGTCGTAGAGCTCCTGGGTGACAGAACCGAGATCGTCGTACAGGGGTGACATGCCCGCATTGTTGACCAGCACGTCACAGCGTCCGAACTCCTCGTAGACGGTGTCCACCATGCGGTCACACTCCTCCCACCTGCCGACGTGACACGCCACGGGAAACGCCCGGCGGCCGGTTGCGGCTTCGATCTCCCGGGCGGCGACCTGGCAGCTCTCCAGCTTCCGGCTGGCGATCACCACGTCGGCCCCGGCAGAGGCCAGGCCTTCCGCTACGGCCCGGCCAATGCCTCGGCTCCCGCCGGTCACGACAGCCACCTTCCCGCTGAGGTCGAACAGCTGCTCGGGCTTCTTCACCACACCTCCTTCATAGCATCGAGAGGCGGGGCCGGAGGATGGCTCACCGTGTCAAGAAGGCCACCTTGACCGGTTGGTCCCTCCGGGGTTGTTCGCTAGTTTCGGTGAGGTCACGGTCGAAGAGGCGGGAGACCGAATTCCCGGCGAGGTCTTCCAGGACGGGGTCGACGACAAGCTGATGGGGTCCGGGCGCCCAGGGCGCCCTCGGGGCGAGGCGCCAGGATCGCTCTTCGGGGCCGATCTCCGGGCTGCCGACGACGCGTCGGCCGTCCGGTCCGAGCACCCTGAGGCACCGAACGAGCAGGCCGTGGTCGAGCGACCGGTCGAATCTCACCTCGAGTGGCTCGAGGGTGCGACCGGGCGGAACGCACAGAACCCAGTTAGTCGGGTCCACGTGGCGACGCTGATCCTCACCGACCCGGTACCACCGCTCGGACCCGGCTCGAAGCGGGGTCCCCGAGGCATCGCGGAAGCCCCCGTCGACGACCAGCCGAAACGACGTGCCCTTCTGCAGCGGGTAGCCGGCCTGGCGGTGAGGCACCAGGCCCCGTTTGATACGGGCGGGATCCAAGAGAAGCGTGAGACGGCGTCGGGTCCGGTCCCACAGCTCGGCGTCGCTCGGTAGAAACGCTGCGGAGATCACGAGTCCGTCCTCATCGACGAGCCGGACATGGTCGCCGGCGTACCCTTCGCTCATCGGCGCCGAAAACGTCACGTAGAACCGGAGCATGTTCCGCGGCAATTCGATCGCGGTGGGGTGGACGTCGAGGACCTCCGTCGTGGTCGGGCGGTCTGGTCGGTGGCGATGGAGGGTGGCGAGAGCCAGGCCGTCGACCGCGATGGTGTAGGTGATGTCTTCAACAAAGGGAAATCGTGGAATGAAACACGCGTCCACGCCGTCGCGGACCAACGTCCCGGCCATGGCCGGCAGCTCACCGAACACGTCGTCGGTACGAGGTCGCACGCGGAGGTCAGCGGCCGCGGGCAGCCCCTCGATGCGGATGCAGTCCTCGTCGCCGCAGCGCGACCACACGACGTTGGTCACGGGGCCCAGGGGGGACTACAGGGCTGCTGTCTTGAGTGAGCGCAGGTGCTGGCGTCCACCGCCGTCGACCTGGAGGGCGAGCACGTAATCACCGTTGAGGTTGGCGAGGCGGGTGATGCCCAAGAGGTCCTCGGTCTCCCGTGGCACCCCGACCGGCTCTTGGGGTTCGGTGAGCGGGGCCTGGGCGTCGATGTCGGTGCAGGCGATCTTGATCAGGCCATGAGAGGTGTTGGCCACGAGCAGGTGCTCTTCGCCGTCCTGCACGAAGGCGACCATGTCGAGGGGCTGATTCATGGCGCCGAGCTCGGCCACGGTGCGGCCCACGGTCTTGGTGCCTGGTTCCAAGTCGGTCAGGTCGAAATGGACGACGGGCGTGCAGGTGTAGCTGGCCAGGATGCTCCGTCCGTCGTCGTAGGGGACGAAGGTACGGATGGGAGCGGCGGTCTCCCATTTGCCGTGTGAGACGTGGAAGATCTCGAGGTTGGTGCCGGCGATCTCCTCGCCGAAGGGAAACGGGATCCGTCGTAGTTTGGAGGAGAACTCCTCGTTCGACAGCCCGGCGACGAGAAGAAACCCGTCGATGAAGGCCATATCGGTAACCGTGGAGGTACGGATGGGGCGGCGCAGCAGACGAATGGTTCTCTCTCCGAAGGTGAACTCTTCGCCCTCGCCGTTCTGAGGGAGGGTGATGTCGAGGCGCTCGTCGTCCTGGTCGGGGGCGTCCGCCAGCGTGATCTCGGCCATCGGCCTGTTGGTCAGCGGGACGTCGGTGATGGAGCCGTCGAGACGGTCGACCCGCACCAGCACCGCCTGGCCGGCGTCGCCCCGGCCACGCTGCACGGACAGGTAGACGTTGTGCGACCGGGGATGGACGGCTAGGTCGGAGATGACGATGTCGGTTGCCCGGCAACCCAGAAAGGAACCGACCCGGGCGTCGACGTCTTCCAGGTCGAACGGCTCCGACCCGGCATCGGGATCCGGGTCGCCGACATCGACGGCGAACACTTTCGCCGAGCCATTGTCCGCCAGGAACAAGATTCCCTCGGGCCCGAAGGTGATCGGCCCAGCCGATCGAACATCCGCGTTGCCCACGTTCAGGCCAAACTCACTCACCACGACCTCCTGATGCCATCGGGACTGACGGATCGATCTTATGACCATCGGGGGCGCCCGCGCTCGTGGGCCCGGGCGAGTGCCCGGCCGGGGGTCGCCTTCTCCGAGCCAATGCACTACGGTCGATTGGCAATGACCAACGAGCAGCAGGAAGAGCAGTCACTCGACGTCTTCGAGGCCATGGGGACCGCTCGCGCCATGCGGTGGTTTCGGCCCGAACCGGTGCCGTGGCCTCTACTGGAACGGGTGCTCTGGGCGGCGACGCGGGCGTCGAGCCCGAACAACGTCCAGGCGTGGGACTTTGTCGTCGTCCAGGACGCCGAGGTGCGCAGCCGGGTCGGTGCGCTGTTCGCCACGTTGCTTCCCCCGACGACTCCGTCACCGGCCCCGTCACCGGCCCCGGCCCCACCCGACGTCGACCCGACGGTGCGTCGCACCGCCCAGGGCGCCATGAACCTGATGGCGAACTTCGGTGAGGTTCCGGCCATCGTCTTCGTCTGCGGAACCGACGTCTACCCGCCCGCCAGCCCGGACATCTCCTACATGTACTCGGCCGTGTTCGCCGCCGCCCAGAACCTGATCGTCGCCGCGCGCGCCGTGGGGCTGGGCGCCGCGTTCACCATGTTTCACCGTTTCGTCGAGGCGCCGTTGCGCGAGCTGCTCGCCATTCCAGCCGACCAGCACATCTCCGTCACCATCCCGGTGGGCTGGCCGGCCCGACCGTTCGGGCCTCTGACCCGCAAACCGCTGGAACTCGTCGTCCACCATGACGGTTGGTGAGCCGGTCGCCGTCCTGACCGACCACCTGCGCCGGATCGAAGGGCCCTGGCGCGTGGGCTTCGACCTCGGCCCGGAGGAGCGGCTCCTCGTCGACTGCCCCGCCGGTACGGTGACCACCCGCCGGGTTGGGGACTGCACGGACTGCGACGTCACGGTACCGCGGCGCGAGCTGTTCGCCCTCCTGGCCGGCGACCTCGACCCCCGCGCCGCGTTCATGTACCAAAGGGCGACGGTGACCGGACCGATGCGACCGGCGATAGAACTCCTCGACGCGCTGGCAGGCAACGGCGTGACCCACCAGCCGACGCTGGCGCGCCTCCCTCGCCCCACCGCCGACCGCGGCACCGCCCAGGGCGACCTCGACCAGGCCGGCTACTGCATCGTCACGGACGCGCTCTCCCCCGAACTGCTCGAGCGTCTCCGCCGGCGCGTCGACCAGCAGGCGGCCGGCGAGCGAACGGCCGGGCGGGCCTTCTTCGAAGGCGCCAGAGCAGATGGCAGTGACGGCCGGCCGAACCAGCGACTGCACGCCCTGGTGAACAAGGGGGAGGTCTTCACCGAGCTCCTCGACCACCCTTTGGTCGACGAGTTCTTCCCCCCTCGGCTGGGAGAACACTCGGTCATTGCCTCCTACTTCTGCATCATCGCCGGGCCCGGTGGGACGCCGATGGCCCTCCATACCGACCAGATCCCCGTGATGCCGGTCATCCGTGACTTCGCGGTGGGCCTCAACCTGGTCTTCTTCCTCGACGACTTCACCGACGCCAACGGGGCGACGCGGGTGTTCCCGGGCAGCCATCTCGATGGCAACCGGGTGGCCCCGGCCGACATCTTCAGCGTCGACGGAACGGTCGCGGCCGAGGGGCCGGCAGGGTCGGCACTGCTCTTCGACAGTCGGCTGTGGCACGGAACCGGACCCAACCGGACGACACGGGTGCGACGGGGGGTGTTCCTGTACTTCGTACGCTCGTGGATGCGGACCACCGAGAACTGGGCCCTCACGGTTCACCCCTCGGTCTTCGAGCGACTCTCCGACCGCCACCGCGCCATGTTCGGCTACCGCCAGACCGGTGGCCTCGGTCGGGTACAGGGAAGCGCCGAGGGCTCGGTCCCCGCCTACGACCCCGACTCGCTCATCCTCGAGCTCTGAGAACGCCGTACGAGGGGTCGGTCCGGTCGCGGCGCGCCCCGGTCGCCTTGGCCGGGCCCGGCACCAGGGAGGTGACGGTGAAGTCCTCCACCCACTGCCGGTGGTCGATGGCCCACGCACCGTCGCGCCGCGACCAGCGGTCGACGTACCGGCCCTTGCTGACGGTGTAGGCAATCTGGTCGTTGGCGGCATCCATCCACACCGCGGCGGTCACGTACGCCTCACTGCCGGCGCGGTCGCCGTCCACCTCGACGAGCACGTTGGCGATCTGGTGCGAGTGACCGAGCCACGGCGCATGCGTCCGCCACACGTGGTCGAGGAACTCGGATCCCGTGCCCTGAAACGAGGTGCCGTAGTCGGCGATGCCGTCGGGATGCCAGATCGTGCCGGCTAGCTCGGAGTCGAGCCGGTCGATGGCGCGGCAGTAGCGGTAGATGACCTCGGTGATGGCCTGCACGTCGTCCACGCCCCCTCCGGGGCTCATGTGATCTCACTTTCGACGTCCCAGTAGATGATCGGCCCCTGCCGGATCACGTCGCTGTCGGACAGCTCACCCTTGTTCCACGCCTCCAACAGCCGTGCGTGCACGGCGTCAATGTCGTCGGCCTCAATCTCGTAGATCGTGACGTGCCCGAACGGGACGTCAACGGGGTGTCCCTGCTCCTTCGCGAGCTTGTACCGAACGGCGCGGGGCATCCCCTGCGCCGCCTTGAGAGCCTCGGCGATGTGCCCGTCGTACCACTCCCGGTACTCCTCCTCGCGGGAGGGTTCGACCGGGTCGGTGAACACCATCATGATCGCTTTTGCCACGTGCCACTCCCTTTCGTCAGCTCCATGTGGACGTACTGTGGACGTACTCTCGCGGGACCGCAGAGGTCAGGGGTAGAGGGGACCACCCACCTCGAACCCCAGGGGCTCGGACCAGCGGTTGCGAAAGGTCACGTCTTCTACGGGCAGGCGTTCGGCGACACCCCACCGGCCAGTGGGATAGCCGAACGTCACGCACCCTGCCATCTGCCAGTCTTCTTCCGCTGGCACGCCCAACACCTCGAAGGTGTCCGCCGCTCGCCCGGCGAGCATGCGGGTGAAGCAGCTCCCGATGCCTTCGCCACGGGCAGACAGCATCGCACTCCAAAGCGCCGGGAAGACCGAATACACGTCGTCTGAGGCAAACCCGAAGAGGAGCAGTGGATAGCGTTCGAAATTGTCGGCCAGGTAGTCAGCGGAGCGCATGACCCGCAGGTGGGTCCGACTCCCAGGGTCCTCGGGTGTGGACTCGGCCGCCGCCGTTCGGGCGCCGTAGTGGGCCCGGCCGAACTTCTCCATCGCCTCTTTGTAGAGCCCGCCAAGCCTCTTTCGCACGTCGGGGTCGTCGACGAGCAAGAACCGCCACGACTGCGTGTTCCCGGCGCTCGGCGCCCGTACGGCGGCATCGAGAATGCGCGCCTGGACGTCGTGCGGGATCGACTGGTCGGTGATCCGCCGCATTGCGCGGGTTGTGTACAGCGCTTCTCTCAGATCCATGCTGTCGATCTTCCCTCTTGATTCTCCGCCTGGCGCAGGTCGCCCTGCATGGCCAGATGGTCGCGACCGGCGCGTCCCGGTTGTCTAACGTCCGGAGTGGCCACAGTCAAGCAGGTCTAGTCGGTGCGGAACTTGGCCCGGGTCTCCGGGGGCATCCGGGAGAAGGCTCGGGACCACTCGGCATCGGTGCCTTCTTCACCCGCTCGTGCGATCGAGACTCCGGTGCGATTGGTAATCACCCACCGGTGCCCCTCGGTTCGGCGAAGGCGGTCTCGGTAACGCGCCACGAGGGTGATGCGGGCGCGGCCCGACTCGTCGCGCGCGAGAACCAGGAGATCCGTCTCGGCCGTCGCCCTGTCGCCGTCAATGTCGATGATCGGATTGGAGCTGCGATGGGACGATCCGGGCTGCGTGAGCAGCTTGCCCGCCTCGGACCAGTGGGACGGGTCGGGCTCCTTGAACATCGCCTGAATGGCCAGCCGACCCGAGAAGACCGTTCCCGCCAGCTGGAGAACGGCATCCTCGTCGAAGAGAGCGGCGAAGCGCGCGCCCGCCTTGTCGTCGATGTAGCGCATGGAGCGCTCGATCAGATCGCGGATCTCGAGCTTGTCGATCCACTCGCGCCCGCCGGGCGACGGGTCGCTCACCGGGACGCACCCGGAGATGCAGGATCAGACGGCATGCTCAGGCCAGACCACGCAGGCGCGTGGCCTCGGCCACGCGGGCAATCCCGACCATGTACGCCGCTGTGCGGAGGTCGACCCCACGCTGGACATGACAGTCCCAGACCTGGCGGAAGGCGCGGTTCAAGAAGAGCAGGAGCTCCTCGTTGAACCGATCCTCGGACCAACGGAAGGCGGTGAGATTCGATGTCCATTCGAAGTAGCTGCCCGTGACTCCTCCGGCATTGGCAAGGATGTCGGGCACCACGATCACTCCGCGCTCCGCCAGGATGGCGTCCGCCTCGGGAGAGACGGGGTGGTTGGCCGCCTCCACGATGAACGGCGCGCGCACACTCGCAACATTTCCGGCGTCGATGGCGTTCTCCAAGGCCGCCGGCACCAACACATCGCACTCGAGGGCCAGCAACTCCGCATTGGTCACGAAATCACCCTCGCCGGCCTCCTTGAGCAGCACGCCCGGCTTCGTCTCGGCCAGCAGGGCGTCGACATCGATGCCGTCGGGAACGTGGCGGCCGCCCGACACGTCCGACAGGGCGACGACGACGGCACCCTGCTCGGCCGCGAACTGGGCAACGTGGCGACCGACATTGCCGAAACCCTGAACGACGACCCGTTGGCCGGGGAACGCACGACCCTGGGCGGCCAGCACCGCCCTGGTGACGGCGACGACCCCCCGGCCCGTCGCCTCAACGCGTCCGGGCACCCCTCCCAGATCCAGCGGCTTACCGGTGGCCACGGCCGGCGACCAGCCTGCCCGCGACGAATATGCGTCCATGACCCAGCCCATAACCCGCGCATCGGTGTTGACGTCGGGCGCCAGAATGTCGGTATTCGGGCCGATGACGCCCGAGATGGCGTGGGTGAAGCTCCGGGTCGCCGCCTCGAGTTCCCTGGGTGACAGCGTCGCCGGATTAAGGGTCATGCCCCCCTTTGCCCCACCGAAAGGCAGATCGAGCAGCGCCGACTTCCAGGTCATCAGCGAAGCCAGTGCTTGCACCTCGTCAAGGTCGGTGTCCTGGTGGAACCGCAGGCCACCCTTGAACGGCCCCCGGGCACCGTTGTGCTGAACCCGGTACCCGCGGAACGAGAGGACTGAACCGTCGTCGGCGTGGATGGGGACCTGCACGTCTATCTGGCGGTAGGGCTCGGCCAGCAGAGTCCGAACGTCCTCCTCGACCCCCAACAACGTCGACGCCCGGTCGACGTAGTGCGCAACCGATTCGTAGAACGAAGGGGCCATCCTGGGAGGCTATCCCCATCGCGGCCATCCCCATCCGTCGTATCCCCATCCGTCGTTCCCGGGCTCAGTGGATCACGCCGAGGGCACGGTGCGGTCTACAGATCGTGTCGTGCGATCTCCCCCAAGCGGAGCGGGTCGACCACGATCTCACCGTCACGAGACATGCCGCGTGCGTCGGATCCGGCCAAATGGCACAGCACCGCCCTCGGATCGGCCGTTGTGCTGTACAGGTACGTCTTCCTGGCGGCGACTCGTTGCGTGTACCGTTCGACAAACCACCGGGCGCGGTCCGCATCCGTCGTCCATGACATGCCGAGGCGTCGATTCGATGCCGCTCCCCGGTAGATCTCCAGCGAGTGGTCTGGCGGGGGGTAGTGGGCATCGCGAAACAAGGGGATCCACCATCTTCGAGGGAAGTTGCTCTCCGGGAAGTCGGCGGCCGACCACACGGCGGCGAGCACGTCCCGGAGGAAGGCGCTCCGATACGCGTCGCGATCCTCGACCGTCGGGCCGGGCCACTTCATGCCCTCAATCCACGAATAGAGCAGATCGGGCCCTTCGTTCCGCTCGCGCAGAGCGGCCAGACTGGCGAAGATCTCAGCGGGAGTAGCCTGCCGGTGCTTGTCGACGAACTGCTCCGCGCTCACCCTTTCGGGCAGTTCGATCAAGCCCCACTCGAACAGGTCCGTCACCCCGGGCGGGGTCTCGAACAGCCACAGTGCGTCGAGTTGGCCCGTTCCAGCTTCGTGATCTCCGGCCGGACCGGCTTGACCGACCCCTCCGAGCCGGTCCAAGAGCCGTCGGCCCCTGTAGGCGGACTCATTCAGCTCGACGATGGCCCGGCCGACGGCCGCAAACGGGTGCGGGCAGCGACAATTGGGGTTGGAGCAGTGGCCGCATCGACCCTCGTGGCAGTACCGGCACACACCTGCCGGCATCACTTCGCACGCGTCTTGATCGAAGGGCACGGCGGCGATCCGCGGGGCTTGGAGCGAGTAATTGGCCATGTCCAAACGGTATCTTCAGCGCCCGCCGATACGGTGGATTGTCCCGATAGACGGCGCCCGCGTCACGCGTCGGACGCGCCAGACGAACATGCAGACGAGGGCGCGCGCTCGCCGCGGGACATCGACGGCGCCACACCGCTTCCGTCAACGAGCCGCGGTGATCCCGGTCCGCGCCCGACGTTGCCGGTCGAGGGCGGCCAAACGTACGCCGGAGTGACGCGATCGAGCCGCCTCCCCGGGACCCTCCACCCCCCGACGGGCCGACCATGCGACGCGGGCGGGTACCCGCCGGCCCGACGCGGTCACGCCCCATGAGACGAGTTCCGTACACGTCCTGTTGGCCCGCTCCGTTTTCGGCTTCTGAGGGCCACCGTCACGTCGGGATTTGCGATACGGGTCTATCATTTAATCAGATTGATAGCTCATTTTGGATTTCTTATGCAGATATGCGGCCTATACTTGGGGAACCGTCCCTTACGAGATCGAGGTGTAGGACATGAGCGCACCCAAGCCATTGGAAATCGCCGACATTGAGCTCTTCGCCGACTGCACCAGGGCGCAGTTGAAGAAGATCCGCTCCCTCACGACGTACCTCCAGCTACCCAAGGACCGGGTGCTCATGCGGGAGGGAAGTACGGCGCACGAGTTCATCATCATCGACAGCGGTACCGCTCTCGTCTCGCGACAGACCCACCAAGGGGTCACGAAGGTCGCTGATGTGGGAAGTGGTGAGTTCCTGGGCGAGATCGCCTTGCTGACGGGCTCTCGTCGCACCGCCACGGTCACTGCGACCTCAGATCTCGGGATCCTCGTGAGCTCGGCGAATGAGTTCCGGTCGATGTTGGAGATCGCACCCTCGGTGGCCGACAAGGTGGTCCACACCTCCCTCGCCCGGGCGGCGGCGTAGCCGACCACGCCGATCCGGGGGTGGGGTGGCGATCCAGATCTCGTCGCGTGGCTGGTTCGAACGCGCCACAGTGGGCGCACACCACAGCGGGCGAATAGCCGTGGGCGGCGCTGCAACCGGCATTGGCGGTGAGGAGACTCAGCCACAGCCAAGATTTATCATTCTCATACCTTTCGTTGACCTGGCATACAGATCCACACGCTTCAATCCCTTCATAACGGAATTCTCACAGCAGGACTCCACCGAAGGAGAATGATGACGGACGAAGGACAGCAACCGACCGAAGGCGCCCACAACGCGCACGAGCAGGACACGCCCCCATTCCCCGTGCCGTGGGTGCAAGGGGCGCCGACCCCGTCCGCGCCGCCGGTCCCACCACCGCCTCAGGGGTCGTACAGCGCCCCGGATCCGCAGACGCCCCCCTTCCCCATGCCCTGGGTGCAGGGGGCGCCCCCCCCGCCCGCGCCGCCGGTCCCACCACCGCCACCCCAAGAGCCCCCGTACGGCTCCTACGCACTGGGCGCCCTGGCGGGCAACCCCAACCTGGGGGCACCCGCAGGCGGCGGCTACGGTGCTCCGTCCAACCCGCCGTATGCGGCCTGGACGCCTTCGGCCGAACCTCCGGCGCAGCCCTCGCAGGGCGGGCGGAAGCACATCGGGGCGATGATCGGGGCAGCGGCTGCAGTTGTCGCGCTGGCTGCCGGCGTCGGTATCGGCCACGTCGCCTGGACGGGCAGTTCGACGCCCGCCTCCTCGTCGGCCTCACCCGGCACCAATCCGTCGGGCGGTTCGGGCTCGTCGGGTTTCCCGGGCTTCTCGGGTTCGGGTTCGTCGGGTTCGGGTTCGTCGGGTTCGGGTTCGTCGGGTTCGGGGTCGTCGGGCTCGGGGTCGTCGGGCTCCTCGGGCCCGAGCGACGTCTCGTCCATCGCGGACAAAGTGGACCCGGGCTTGGTGGACGTCAACACGACGCTCGGCTACGCCCAGGAACAGGCCGCTGGAACGGGCATCGTCCTCACCTCCTCGGGAGAGATCCTGACCAACAACCACGTGATCGATGGAGCCACCACCGTCAGCGTGACCGATGTCGGGAACGGCAAGACCTACTCGGCCAGCGTGGTCGGCTACAACCGGACGAAAGACATCGCCGTCCTGCAGCTCCATGGTGCCTCGGGCCTGCAAACCGCGAGCATTGGAAACTCGTCCAATGTCTCCGTGGGTCAAGACGTCGTGGGTATCGGCAACGCCGGGGGCACCGGTGGAACGCCGAGCACGGCGGGCGGAACCGTCACGGCGCTCAACCAGTCCATCACCGCGAGCGATGAGGGTGACGGGAGCTCCGAGCAACTCACCGGCCTCATCGAGACGAACGCGGACATACAGCCCGGCGATTCGGGTGGTGCACTGGTCGACACGTCCGGTCAGGTCCTCGGCGTGATCACGGCGGGCTCTGCCGGCTACTCCTTCCAGTCCTCGGGACAGACGTCCGGCAACCAGGGCTACGCCATCCCCATCAACGAGGCGACCTCCATCGCCAACGAGATCGAAGACGGTGACACATCGTCGACCGTCCACATCGGTGCCACGGGGTTCCTGGGCATTACGGTGGAATCGAGCTCGGCACAGAGCGGCAGCGGGGACTTCGGCGGCGGGTTCTTCGGTGGCAACAGCACGGGGGGCAGCAATGACGGCGGCACCTCCACCTCGGGCGCGGTCATATCCGAGGTGATCACCAGCTCGCCGGCGCAAGAGGCAGGACTCGCCTCGGGTGACGTCATCACCTCGCTCGATGGTCAGACCGTCAGCTCGCCGAGTGCGCTCACCAACCTGATGGTGCAGCACCACCCCGGCGACAAGGTGACCGTGGGGTGGACCGACTCATCAGGCCAGTCGCACACCGCCACTGTGCAACTGACCTCGGGGCCACCACAGTAGGTCGTTAGGATCCACGCGTCACCTGGCCTGTTTTCCCGCAGGCCAGGTGACGTAATGACCGTGGCTGCGAGCCGTAGCGCGCGGCTGTTTCGGGTGTTCGCGGTCATGTCGTTTAGACATGTCGGGCGCCAAAGAGCGCAGTAGTCAGCGCCCTGTCCCAGCGGTTGGGAATGCTAAACCCTACGGGCGACTACGGCTTACCGGCGGCCACCCAGCTATTTACGCGGCTATCACTGATTCTGCGCGCCGTGGCCATATTTGCCCAAACCCGAAAGCGCGCCTTTTCCTCGTTACTCAACTGGGAAAACAGCGTTTTATCGCTAGACCCGGCAGTTGAACGGACCACACGGCTGCGGCCCGTGCTACCACTGGGGCGTCCCTTCTCAATAAATGGCGCAAAAGCAGCTCGTACTCGGTCGGCGTTGGTCTTGTTGACATCTATTTCATAGGACTTTCCATCCAAGGCGAACTGCACGGTCTCGACGGCGTCCCCTCCGTCGATATCGTCGGTCAGCTTAACTATTACCGTTTTTGCCATGAATCCATAATGGCAGACTGCCGAGACTTGGTCGAATCGCCGATGCAATGGAAGCCAATGTTCTAACGCTCGGTTCCCAAGATTTAGCCAAATAACTACTAGCGGTTGTCCATCGTCGGTTAGGGGCCCGCTTACAGGAATTGCTGCGTCACCTGGTCGATTCCACTGCATCATTCGTCAATTGGGTGCGATTCTCGTAGGCTTCTCCTCGCCTCGGCGCGCCAGATTCGACCCCTTTTCCCCCTCCGTCGGATCTTGGTGCGTCGGGGCACGTCCGGGCGCTTAGGGCTCCCAGCTAACGGGCGGGCCTCCCACCGCCATAGGGTGGACCATGAGAAACGATCGAAATTAGGACCATGAGCCGACGAAACAAGGCGCCTCGCTCCCGGCGCTATCCCACAGAAAGCGATCGCCCGCGCACGCTCGGATCGCATTGGCGGGCGGACGGCGCCCCCAAAACGGTCTTCCGCTCTCGACAAGACGCACTACGGGCTTCGAGCGGGAGACGACTCGAAACGGGCGTCGCCCTGGACGTCTACCAGTGCGATTTCTGCACGTGTTGGCATCTCACCAGCGCAGTCGGCCGAGGGCGATAGGGATTGCACCCACCTTCTCCCAATGGTGGAGGGACGGGCCGAAGGGGCCGTTTCGCCCGTCTTGACGGCGTCGATCCGTCAGTACACTCCCTCCGTGGCATCTGCCGACACCGAGTTCGGCACCTTCACCGAGGATGGCCCCTGGGATCTGAGCCAGCACGGTCCCGTGTGGCGAGCCGACCTGGCTCGGACCCGGTCCGAGCTCCGCTCCTCGCTCCCCGGTCTGATCCGGCCGCGCACGTTGCCTCCCTGGGCCAGGGTGGGGAGCACCGTGCGCCACCTCGGTGGCGCCCTGGCCCACTGGTACCTCACCGAACGCAGGCGTGGGGGCTCGGCGAAGACGGCCGGGATCTCACGGCGCCTGCGCGTCGCGGCGGAGCAACTGGGCCCGACCTACATCAAGCTCGGGCAGATCGTGGCATCGGGTGACGGGATCTTCCCGGCCGAACTGGTGGCGGAGTTCAAGTGGTGCAGGGACAAGGTGCCGCCCGAACCGTGGTCCGTCGTCCACGCGGTGATCGCCGAGGAGCTGGGGCGTCCCGTCCGCGAGGTCTTCGCCTCCATCGATCGCGAACCGCTCGCGGCGGCATCGATCGCCCAGGTCCACCGGGCTCGATTGCTCGGCGGGACGGAAGTGGTGATCAAGGTGCAACGGCCCTCGGTAGCCCGGCGTGTCCACCAGGACCTCGCCGTCATGGCCTGGCTGGCCCCGCACCTCGTCGGCCGCATTCCCATTGCGGCGCTGGCCAATCCCCCGGCCCTTGTCGAGCTGTTCGCCGAGACCATCGTCGAGGAGCTCGACTTCCGGCTCGAGGCGGAGAACATGCTCGATATCGCCTCGACCTTTGCCAAGCTCGGCCAGCGTGACTTCGTCGTTCCCCGACCCCACCCCACGCTGGTCACGCGCCGGATGCTCGTGATGGAACGCCTCGCCGGATTCAACTTCTCCGACGTGGAGGGGATGCGGGCGGCCGGCGTCGATACCGACCAGGTGGTGCGCAGTGGCATGGTCGGGTTCCTCGAGGGCGCGATGATCCACGGCATCTTCCACGGCGACCTCCACGCCGGAAACCTCTTCGTCCTGCCATCGGGAAAGATCGCGCTCCTCGACTTCGGGATCACGGCGCGTCTCTCCGAGTCGAAGCGGTTGGCCCTCCTGTCGCTCCTCGTCGGCGCCACCAACGGTGACATCCGGTCCCAGGTGGCCGCCTTGCGTGACCTCGGCGCGCTGCCCCCGGACACGGAGATCGAGACCGTGATCGCCCAGCTTGGCTTGGACCGACCTCCCGTGGATCCCACACAACTCAGCGCCGACGAGCTCGTGGGCGAGCTCCAGCGGTCGATCCGCACCCTGCTGGCTCTCGGGGCTCGCATGCCCAAGGAGCTCATGTTGTTCGTCAAGAATCTTGTCTTCCTGGACGGCGCCATCGCCACACTCGCCCCCGATCTCGACCTCTTTGAAGAGATAGAGGCCATCTCCTTGATGTTCGCCGAGAAGCACGGGGAGCGGATCATGCAGCAACTCGGCCTCCAGCGCGAGGCGGACTGGAAGCCCGACCTCAGCAGCGTGAAAGCAGGATTCGGGCTGGACGACACGGCTGAGCACTTGACGCATCGCGAGATCCAAGCCCGGAGGGCGCAGGTCCGAAAGACCTACGAAGGGCGTCGCAGCGACCGCCCACCGAGACGGCGATGGGCCGGGAGATGAGCACGGCACGGCGAGAGCGGTCCTAGGTCGTCGGCGCACCGATCGTCGAGGACACCGGTGGACGGGTCCCCCTGACCGTCATCCACAGTCCCACGACGACGACCACGACCGAGAGGACCAAAAGGAAGAAGGTCGACAGCACCCGGCTGTCCGCCGACGCCTGGCACTCGCCCACGAAGGCCATCCAATCGGCGCGGGCGATGGCGGTGGCGGTGGTGGTCGCGGCTGCTGGTTCTGCGCCCGCCCCTATCGAGACGGGGTCGACGAACGCCACGATGGCCGACTCGGACGATTTCCCTGGGCCGCACGTGCCACCGACGGCGGGCGCGGGGAGGGTGGCAAAGAGTCCGGCGACGGCGAAGGCGGCCCCGAACAGCCCCAACAGCACGAAGACCCACCCAACTGTCGGTCGTGACGCCAGCTTCATCCATCCTCCCTTCTCCGCTCGAGCGAGATGATAGGACCCGTGCCCGGCACCGAGCGCTCGGGGCCTTTGGCGTCCCGGCGGCGGCGGACCGCCACCGTGGAAGGATGCTGGCGTGCCAAACCTGCGCACCATGGTGACCGAGCTCGGCACCGGCATGGGCATGCTCGGCTACGACGACGTCGATGAGGTTCTCGCCGTCCGGTCGCCGGCGATGCGCAGCCTCTCGCCCGACGACTGGGACCGGCTGAACGCGTTGCGGGCCGGCGGCGCCTTCGACGCTGAGTTCCACGCCGCCTGGGTGAACGGGCAGGCCTTCTTCACGGCCCGGGACGGGCTGCGTCGGCGACGGCCCGAGGTAGTGGAGTGGAAGGGCGTCGTGCGCGCTGGGGGCGACGAGGTCGCCCCCATAGACCTGCGCATCGATCACGTCTACCTGGTGAGCTGCAAGTACATGTCGAACATCTTGTTCAACGCCTCCCCGGCGCACGTCTTCGACTCCCTCTTGGCCGGTGGCTCGGCGCGGCGCGGGCGGGGCGTGGGCGGAGACTGGTATGCCGAGGTCGCCCCCGCGCACTACCAGCGTCTCTACGACTCCGTCCGCCGGGCCGTGCGCGACGAAGCCGACCACCAGGGGGCGGGCACCCTATCCGGACCGTCCCGAACGATGGCGGGGGGACCTCTGGCTCTACCCGGGCTCGAGCCGGCCCCGCACGCCGATCGTGGCGACGGAGGGACCGTCGTTCGCCATTCCGCAGAGGTCCTGCGTGAACTCCCGGTTCGCGCCGCCGATCTCACCTCGAGGCATCGCTCCGCCCTGCGGGAACGCCTGAAGTCAGGATGGCCCGGCGACGCCAGGGACGCGTACCGCGACCTCTCCGATGAGGTAGCCCGTGCCTCGGTCGCTCGATGGCGAGCCCGTCTCGCCGGAGGAGTGGGCGCGGGCGAGGCCATGCTGTGGCGGCTCCTGCGGATCGGCAGCGCGCCGTACTTCGTCCTCGGCTCCAGCGCGACCCAGTCACTACGACTCCGGATCGCCACGCCGTGGGACTGGAAGCAGCTCTTCGGGCTGGTCCGTTTCGAGGTCTTCGCCCAAGAAGGGGGCCAACCGAGGGTCGGCTGGCTCGCCGTGGTGCGCGAACGAGCGACCGGCCACCTCCACGAGGTCTCGGGCCACGTCGAGGTCCGGTGGAGTCATGGGAGATTCGGAGGCCCCCCCGAAGCCAAGGGGTACCTCGATACGCGTCACCACACTGTGCCGGGCTACTTTCCCCTGCGGTGACAGAGTTCGACCTCTCTGCCTTCGAGGCGCCCCTGACCGTGCCCGAGCTCCCGAGTGGACCCGTTGTGCTGCGGCCGTTCAACCTCTCGGACCTCCCGTTGATCCGCCAAGCGGCCATGGACCCCTACATCGTCACCGTCACGTCGGTGCCGTCGGTCTACAACGACGACGAGGGACGCGCCTTCATCGACCGGCAACGGGAAGGGGCTGCCGGCGGACACGGCTACTCATTCGTCATCGCCGATGCGGCGAACCCGGCGCTGGGTCTGGGAGGACTGGGGCTGTGGTTACACGAGATCGAGAACGGGCGGGCGTCCATCGGCTACTGGGTGGCTCCCTCGGCGCGAGGTCGGCACCTCGCCGGGTGGGGACTACGAGGGGCGGTCGCCTTCGCCTTCGAGGCGCTGGCCATCCCCCGACTGCACCTTTTCATTGAACCGTGGAACGTCGCCTCGCAACGCACCGCCATCTTTGCCGGATTCTCCCGCGAGGCACTCCTGCGCGGATGGGAACGGATCGATCATCGTCAACACGATGCCTACTCCTACGCGCTGTTACGCCGGGAGTGGCAACCGCCCGCCTGAGCCGGCCCCGGGTCAGGACTGCAGCTCGGCCTTGAGGGCCAGGACGTTGAACGCCGCTCCCACCGGATCGATGAGCACCGCGAAGCGCCCCGGTTCGATGTCGGTGGGCGGCACCATCACCGATGCGCCAAGCTGTTGCGCCGTGGCGACCACGGCGTCGGCGTCGGCCACGGCAAAGTAGACACCCCAAAAGGGAGGGGCCCCGGCCGGCATCTGGGGCGGCAGGGCCAACATGCCGCCGACGGACCTCCCACCGACCTTCCACTCGGTGTAACCGCCGTGGCCCTCGGGGCCCTGTCTCTCGGCTGCCCAGCCGAAGACGGCGCCGTAGAAGGTCTCGGCGCCGGCCAGATCCTCCGTCATGAGCTCGCTCCAGCAGTAGGTGCCGGGCTCGTTGACCAGCTGGGCCCCCACGTGCTGGTTGGGCTGCCAGAGTCCGATCACCGCGCCCGCCGGATCCGCGAAGACCGCCATCCTCCCCGCCTCCATGACATCCATCGGCGCGACGTAGACCGTGCCCCCGTTGGCCTCGACCCGGGCGATCGTGTCGTCGGCACTGTCGACGTTCACATAGGTGGACCAGTGTGGCGGGGCCGATGGATTCATTGTCGGCCCCAGTCCGGCCACGGTCTTCCCGCCGATGTCGCACACCGTGTAGCCACCGGCCTCGGGCGGACCGTCAGGTGTGTTCCACCCGAAAAGTCCCCGGTAGAACTCCTTGGCCCCGGCAAGGTCGGCACTGCCCATGTCCACCCATGAGGGGATCCCGTTCTCGTAACGCTGAACCTCCATCCATCCTCCAGCCGTTTCGAAGTCGTCGGGGTCGACCGTACCCGATGCGCGGCGCAGCCCGCGTCCGGAGCTTCAGGGGGCGTTGACCAGTGAATGGGCCGCCATGGCGAAATACGCTCGCAGCTCCTCGGCATCCGACGTCGCAAGATCCTTGGTCTCCATCATCTGGTCGACCGCACCGTTCATGTGACGCAGCCATGCGTCGCGTTCCGCCGGACCGATGACGAACGGCATGTGGCGCATCCGAAGCCTGGGGTGGCCCCGCTCACCGCTGTAGGTCGACGGACCGCCCCAGTACTGCATCAAGAAGAGCGCCAGATGGCGACGCGATTCGCTGAGATCGTCGGGGTAGAGCGGGCGGAGCAGAGGATCACCGGCGACCCCCTGATAGAAGCGGTCGACGAGATCGACAAAGAACTGTTCTCCGTCGACCCGATCGAAGAGCGCCTCCACGGGGACGACGGTAGACGTTTAGACTGCTGCCCGATTCGCGGCCGTAGTTCAATGGTAGAACCTCAGCCTTCCAAGCTGATCATGCCGGTTCGATCCCGGTCGGCCGCTCTGCGCGTATGTGCTGCTCAGAGCCGTCCGGGGTGGCCGCGCCCGACCGCTGAAGGGGGAGAACGGCGGCGGCCACCCCGAACGGATACCTTGGGCGGCCCATGGAGTTCCACCTGTTCTTGCCGCAGATGCGGTTGTCGCTCGACCGTCTCGTCGCGTCGGCACGGGCCGCTGAGGCTGCGGGGTTCGGCGGGATGGCCGGTATGGACCATCTGATCCCCCCGGCCGCCGAATCCCAGCCGATGTACGAGGCAACGGTCACCAACACCTGGATCGCCGCGCATACCGAGCGGCTTACCGTCTCGTCGCTCGTGCTGTGCGACGCCTTTCGACATCCGGCTGTCCTCGCCCGCGAGGCGGTATCGCTCGACCACGCCTCGGGTGGGCGCTACGAACTCGGCATCGGCTGGGGATCCTGGCCCGGCGACTTCTCCACCTTCGGGCTCGAACCCTCCGAACCACGAGCGAGGGTGCAGCGGCTGCGGGAGACGTTGGAGATCGTCCGGGCGCTGTGGGCCGGGGAGACCGTCGACTACGACGGCGAGTTCCACCATCTTCGCGGCGCGATGCAGGCGCCGGTGCCTCTCACGCGCATCCCGATCCTCATCGGCGGAGCAGGACCGAAAACGCTGGAACTGGTGCGCGAGTTCGCCGACTGGTGGAACGTCCATGTGGGAGTACTCGACAAGCTGGAGGACGCCCGTTCGCAGGTCGGCGACGTCCACGTCTCGATCCAGCAGATGGTGGCGTACGTCCCCGACGAGACCGACCGCCAGCCCGTCACCGAGGCGGCGCTGCGCCGGTTCGGCCACTCGCGCCCGGTCATCGGCACCGGTCCCGAGCTCCTCGAGCACTACGCCCGACTCGAGGAGCGCGGCATCGAGAGGGTCTACGTGTGGTTCTGCGACTTCGCCCCGCCCGAGACGCTGGCCGCCTTCGGTTCCGAGGTCATCGCGCCCTTGGGCACACATCGGTGATCCACAGACTCCTCGTGGAGCTGAGCGAATGCTCAGCTGGCTCCGAGCCTCACCTGGTATCGTCCGCCCCAAGGTTTCGCAGGAGAGGGGGACCGCGGTGACGCTGCACGAAGACTTCGAAACGCTGGACTTTCTGACCGACGCGTCCATCCTCGAGAACCCGCAGTCGTACTACGCGTACCTGCGGGAGTGCCCAGTGCGGCTCGTGCCGCCTCACGGCGTCGCCGCCGTGACGGGGTGCGACGAAGCAGTCAAGGTGTGGCGTGACAGCGACACCTACTCGTCGTGTAACTCGACGAGCGGGCCGTTCCCGGGGCTCCCCGTCGAGCCGGGCACCGATGACATCAGTGACCTCATCGCACGTTGCCGGGACGTCTACCCGCTCAGTGAGCACATGACGACGTTCGACCCGCCGCTCCACACACGCCACCGAGCGTTGCTCATGCGGCTCATGACGCCGAAGCGTCTTGAGGAGAACGAAGCCTTCCTGTGGGCCTTGGCCGACCGGCTGATCGACCGGTTCCACACCCAAGGCCGATGCGAGTTCATCGCTGACTACGCCTACCCGTTCGCCCTTCTCAGCGTGGCCAACCTGCTCGGCGTCCCCGAGAGCGACCACCAGAAGTTCCTCGACCAGCTCCTCGCCTATCAGGCGGGCGAGCTGGGCTCTCGGCTGGAGGGCAACCCGTTTGCGTTCATGGACGACGTGTTCGCCCACTACGTGGAGGACCGGCGGAGCGATCCGCAGCGCGACGTCATGACCAAGCTCGCCCTGGCCACCTACCCGGACGGTTCGTTGCCCGAGGTCATCGACGTGGTGCGCATCGCCGTCTTCCTGTTCGCCGCCGGTCAGGGGACGACGGCCCACCTCATGGGGATGGCGCTCGGGCACCTCGCCGAATACCCGGACCTCCAGGATCTGCTGCGAGCGGACCGGGATCAGGTCCCGGCGTTCATTGAGGAGACGTTGCGCCTCGAGACGCCGGTCAAGGCCCTCTTCCGGCTGGCACGTCGCTCCCATGAGCTCGGCGATCTCCACATCGACGCGGGGACCACGCTGATGGTGATGCCCGGTGCGGCCAACCGTGACGGGCGCCGGTTCGAGAACCCCGACGAGCTGCGGATCGACCGGCCCAACCTCCGGGAGCACGTGGCCTTCGGCCGCGGCATCCACGCCTGTCCGGGCGGCTCGCTGGCCCGCGCCGAGGCCAGGGTCAGCCTCAACCGGTTGCTCGACCGGCTCGGCGACATCACGATCTCCGAGACCCACCATGGGGCCGCCGGCAACCGCCACTTCGAGTACGTGCCGTCGTTCCTTCTACGGGGACTGCAGGAGCTGCACCTGGAGTACTCGCCGATCGGCTGAGACGGCGCGGACACCGCTTCGCACGACGCCAGGGGAGACTCGACCTATGGAGACACGCACGATCGGCTCGCTGACGGTCAGCGTCGTGGGCCTGGGGTGCAACAACTTCGGCGTGCGCATGGACGCCAAGGAGACCGACGCCGTCGTCGGGGCGGCGCTCGACGCCGGCATCACCTTGTTCGACACCGCCGACATCTACGGGGGGGCGAAAAGCGAGGGGTACCTCGGGGCCGCTCTCGGCGCCCGGCGCGACCAGGTGGTGCTGGCCACCAAGTTCGGCTACCCCTACGAGGGCCACGAGGGCGGGGCGGCGCCGGCCTACGTGCGCCGGGCCCTCGAGGACTCCCTGCGCCGCCTCGGCACCGACCACGTCGACCTCTACCAGCTGCACGTGCCCGATCCCAAGATCCCCATCGCCGACACGCTCGGGGCCCTCGGGGCGCTGGTGGCCGAGGGCAAGGTGCGCGAGCTGGGCTGCTCGAACTTCACCGGGGCCATGCTCGAAGAGGCGGCCGCCGCCGTGGCCGGCGGTGCGCCCCGCTTCGTCAGCGTGCAGAACCAGTACAGCCTCTTGCACCGCGAGCCCGAGGACGACGTCTTGGCCTTCTGCGAGCGCACCCGGACCGCCTTCTTGCCCTTCTTCCCCCTGGCCAGCGGGCTGCTCAGCGGCAAGTACCGGGCCGGAAAGAGGCCTCCCCGCGGCACGCGGCTGGCCGCCAGGCATGAGAGGAGGAAGGTGGGCTTCGGCCGGCGCAAGCTGGCCACGGTGGACGCCCTGGACGCCCTGGCGCAGGGCGAGGGGCACACCGTCTTGGATCTCGCCTTCGCCTGGCTCCTCTCGCACCCCCCCGTGGCCTCGGTCATCGCCGGGGCCTCCAACGCCACCCAGGTCGCCGCCAACGTGGCCGCGGGCCGGTGGAAGCCCGGCACCGCGGTCCTGGCCAAGGTGGACGACATCGCCCCGCGCTGAACCGGGCGTGTGAAACGAGGCGGTGCGGGGCGTCAGGCGTTCGGCTGGAGCCAGCTGCGGTTCAGCTCCGCCACGTCGGGACAACCCAGCAGGCTGAGCGTTCTCGACATCTCACTGCGGAAGATGTCGAGCAGCCGCTCCACTCCGGGCTCTCCCGCCACGGCCAGCGCGTAGAGGTACGGGCGGCCCACCAGCACGGCCCGTGCGCCGATGGCCAGCGCCTTGACGACGTCGCCACCGCGCCGCACGCCACCGTCCATGAGCACCTCCACGCGGTCTCCGGCTGCGTCGACGACCTCGGGCAGTACCCGCGCGGTGGCGGGGGCGCCTTCGAGTTGGCGTCCACCGTGGTTGGAGACCACCACGGCGTCCGCGCCGGCGTCCGCCGCCCGGAGGGCGTCCTCTCCCGAGAGCACGCCTTTTACCACCAGGGAGCCGGACCAGCGCCGGCGGATCCGGGCAATGTCGTCCCAACCGAACGGTGACGCCAACATGGCCACGGTCGGGAACCCCACGGACGCCGCGCCCGCGGCCACCCGCCGCGTGCCGCCAGCCGTCCACTGCATCCGCCGCAGCATCCGCAGGCTCCATCCCGGGCGCGCCACGATCTGCGGCCCGAAACGCAGGGCGAAGCGTGCACCGAGCCGGATCGGGCCGCCCACCCCGTTACGCACATCGCGGTCGCGCAGGCCCAGCGCCGGCGTGTCGATGGTGACGACGAGGCCCTCGAACCCGGCCGAGGACGCCTGTCCCATCAGGTCGTCGGACTCGTCCCGCCCGGCGGCGTAGAGCTGGAACCACCGCGGTCCGGGTTCGTGGGACAGCGCCGCTGGGGGTGTGCCGGCGACGGTGCTCAGCACGGACACCGTCCCCGCCCGCCTCGCCGCCCGGGCCACCCCGATCGCCCCATCGGGGTGCACCATCTCGACCAGCCCGCACGGGGCCAGCAACACGGGCAGCGACACGGACCGGCCGAGCACCGTCGTGTCGAGCCGTGGACGTTGCACCTTTGTCCCCATGCGGGGGCGGAAGGCGATCTGGCGGAGCGCCCGCTCGTTCTCCCCCATGGTGACCTCGTCCTCGGCACCGCCGTCGATGTAGTCGAAGAGGGCTCGCGGCAGGACGCGACGGGCCAGGCGCCGGGCCTCTGCGACGTTGTCGAGCCGGCTGGCGACGGGCATGGTGGGGGCCACACTACCGATGGGCCAGAACGGCGCCATGAGCGGTCGCGCACATCGTGTGCTGGAATGTCGAGATGGCCCCCGTGGTGACCCTGTCAGCGACGTACGGTGCCTATGGTGACAAAATTGGTCCGGCCGTCGCCGACCGCCTCGACCTTCCCTTCTTGGATCGGGCCATTCCGCCCTCCGCCGCTCACGAGCTGGCCCAGTCGACGGATATCGCCGAAAGTCTCGACGAGCCGGTGCCCAGCCGCTGGGAGCGCCTGGCCATGGGGTTCGCCAACGCCGCCATGCCGGTCGGACCCAGCCACGTACCCCCGGAGGCTATTCCGACCCCCGAGCGGTTCCGTCAGGGGAACGAGGAGAGGCTCAGAGAGTTGGCCGACACCACGGGGGCGGTCATCCTCGGCCGGGCGGGAATGGTCGTGCTGGGCAGCCGGCCAGACGTCCTGTGCGTGCGCCTCGACGGTCCGGTCGAGGCGCGCATCGCGCAAGTGATCGCCCGGGGCGCGGACGAGCAGAGCGCCCGTAAGGCGCAGCGGGAGGTGGACAGGGCGCGCGATGCGTTCGCCCGGGTCTTCTTCAACGTTCGCCAGGACGATCCCCGCCTGTACCACCTCATTCTCGACAGCACCGTCCTGTCGGTGGACGCGTGCATCGATATCATCGTGCGCGCCGCGTGGGACCGCTTCGGCTCGCACCCTGTCCTCCGGTCCTGAACTCGAGGCAATCGTCACCCGCCTGGCGCGCCGCGCCGGTGCCGCCCCGGCGCCGCCCTGGTCAGTCCGGCTCATCGGAGGCGTCGGGCTCGCCTGATCAGTCCGGCTCGTCGGAAGCGTCGGGCTCGTCGGCCGCCTGGTCCGACTGCCACCTCTTCAGCCAGCCCCCCAACTGCTTGCCCAGGTCCTGGACGTTGCCGGCCGTGCGGTCGAGGAACCTCGAAAATCGTTCGCCGTAGTGCGCGACGGCCGCCGAGAACTCGGCCGTCGGAGGTGGCTCCTGGCCGCGCCTCGGGTAGTCGCCACGGCGAATGCGGTCGTACTCGCCCGACTGCACCCATTGGGTGAGCTCCTTGACCCGGCGGGCCGCGAAGGGATGCTGCAGGCTGAGTTCCGCCCAGAACCGCGTGTGGCGTGAGAAGAGATCGTCCTCGGCGTCGTACTCGGCGGCTTGCTTGAGAAAGGCGTCAAAGTTCATTCCGGGCACGGCGCCTCCGGCCAAACGCATCAGCACCCGACACGGGGCCAGGGGGTCACCCATGACGAGCGCTGCCGCACGATCGGACGAGAGTTCTGCGGCCCGGGCCCACTCGAGGAGTGCGTAGTACATCCCCCGGACGGGAAGGCCGAGGAGCAGTGACCGCGGAAGGGCGCCCTCCATGAACTGCTTGAGGAGCAGGAGGGCGGTCGTGTAGTACACGTGCTCGGAGAGCACGTGTCCCAGCTCGTGCCCGAGCACGGTCTGGGTCTCTTCGGTCGTGTAGGAGCCGATCAGGGACGAGTTGACGACCACCATCGGCGTCTTGGCACCGATGGCCATGGCGTTCCCCATCGGGTTGTTGATCATGAACAGATCGGGGATGGCGGCGAGGTCGAGGATCGAGGCGCACTGGACATAGCCGTTCCACACCTCGGGGACCTGTTCGCTGCTCAGCCGCACCGCATTGCTCATGACCATCTGACGCAAGCGGCGCTCATGGCCCAAGGTCGGTGAGTCGTTTGATGACGGTGTCGAGGAGCGGGACGGAGTGCAACGCCGACGTGGCCGCCCGGTCGGCTGGATGCTCGTAGGCCTTGGCGCTCAGCTGCTCGTAGCGGCGCGCCATCTCAATAGCCATGGTCGTCTCCTCGTTGGCCTTGCACGACACTACGCCCCGAGCACCGAGCACCCTTCGTGCCGGCGAACCGACGCGCACGACGCTGGCTGCGCCATCATGGACGGTATCCACGAGAGGAGGGAGGAGATGGGCAATGGCAGTGGCGTGCTGGTCCGATTGGATCCCCGGCCCAGGGTGCCCGGCGACATGCCGCACCCCGCCCATCCCGCTCCCGACCTGGCGTCGCGGCGGGTCCGCCGGAGCCGCTACGTGCTGTTGCTTCTGCTGGCCCTGATCGCCGCCGGCTTCTGGTTTGCGGGCACGAGAGGGCACGGCGCCACCGTCTCCCCCCCGCACCACCCCCACCCGTTCCATCCGGCACCTTTGGCCGCCAAGACCAACCCCCGGCTCGACTCGGACTGGGAGGGCAACGGGAGGCCGGTCACCCTCGCCTTCGGCGGTGACGTCAACTTCCCCTCAGGCAGCACCTTGGGCGATCGTCTGGCGGACGATCCCACCACCGCTCTCGGCAGCGGGGTGCCCGTGCTCCTCGGAGGCGTCGACCTCAGCATGGTGAATCTGGAGACGGCGCTCACCGACGGCAACTGCCCCGACCCGCAACCGAAGACGTACGTCTTCGACGCGCCGTCCACCGCCCTCACCGCGCTGCGCGCAGCCGGCGTCAGCCTGGTCACCGAGGCCAACAACCACGGCGAGGACTGCGGCGCACCCGGCCTCCAGATGGCGCTGTCGGCACGTGCGCAAGCCGGCTACACGGTTCTCGGTATCGGCCAGAACGCCGCCCAGGCGTTCACGCCCTTCCAGACGACCATCAACGGCCAGCACATCGGGATCATCGCGGCCACACAGGTGATCGACGCCGACCTACAGGCATCGTGGACGGCCACTGCCGACCAGCCCGGGCTGGCCTCCGCCTACGACGTGAACGACCTGGTCTCAGCGGTTGAAGCGGCGCGCAAGGTCGACGACACCGTCATCGTCTTCCTCCACTGGGGGGTCGAGCTGGACGCCTGCCCCGATCCGCTGCAGGAGCCGCTGGCCAACGAGCTGGTGCAGGCGGGAGCCGACATCGTCATCGGCAGCCACGCCCATGTGCTGCTGGGGGGCGGCTATCTCGGCTCGGCGTACGTGGACTACGGCCTCGGCAACTTCGCCTTCTACAACACACCGGCTCCGACCGACCAGAGCGGTTCGTTGGTGATCACCGTGACCGGTCGTCACATCGACGACGTGACCTGGCGACCGGCGTTGATCGAAGACGAGCTACCCGTGCCCCTGAGCGGAGCGGCGGCGACGACGGCCGCCGGGAACTGGACGGCCGCACGCACCTGTACCGATCTGACCGCCACCCCCGGCACGTCCCTGGCGACCACCGTCAGCGAGACTTCTCCCGCGCCCCCGGCCGTGGTACAGGAGCTCTCGCAGGACACCAGCTGAGGCCGGCCGCCGACGGGCGGGACGTACGCCAACGTTCGGGCCGGGGGCCGGTGTGGTCCAATGGACCGATGGCCGAGTACCGAGATCGCCGGATCGAGTGCACCGAGAGTGCCGTGCTGGTCCGCGGGTACTACTTCCCCTGGGGCACCAAGAGGATCCCCTACGCCTCGGTGCGCTCGGTCGATCGATTCGCCATGAGCGCCGGGCGGGGTAAGGGCCGAATCTGGGGTTCGGGCGATCTGCGGCACTGGGCGAATCTCGACCCTCAGCGTCCCAAAAAGTCCGTCGGGTTCTTTGTGGACCTGGGGCGCCACGTCATCCCCTTCCTCACTCCCGACGACCCGGACGCGTTCGAGCAGGTCCTCCGGCGCCACGTCCATCCCGGTGCGTCGCCCTGAGGGCCCGATCCGAGGGGAGTGGGCCACCTCAGAGGGCGGCGAGGACCTCCTCTGCCGAGCTAGCCGCAAGACCGGGTCCCGGCTCCACTCCCAGCCACGTCACGATCCCGTCGTCAATGATGGCGGCGTAACGTTGGGAACGGGCACCGAGGCCGACACCGCTGCCGTCCATGGCCAGACCGACCGCCGCCGTGAACTCGCCGTTGCCGTCGGAGAGCATGAGCACCGAGTCACCCACGTTGTGGTCGTCCCCCCACGCACCCATGACGAAGGGGTCGTTCACCGACACACAGACGATCTTGTCGACCCCCTTCGCCGTGATCTCCTCGGTCCGCATGACGAACCCGGGCAGGTGGTGGTCCGAGCACGTCGGGGTGAAGGCGCCCGGGACGGCGAAGAGGACGACCTTGCCGGTGCCCAGTACCTCGCCCGACGTGGTGGCCTTCGGCGCGCCATCAGCAAACGTGAACACCTTCACGTCGGGGATCCGGTCACCAACTGCGATCGTCATGTCATCTCCTCTCAGGTGGGGTTGCTCGGCAAGGTTGCCACATGGCTCCGCGCTACTCGTAATCGGCGTTCAGCGCATCTCGACATCGTCGAGGTACTCGTCGCGCCAGTGGGTGAAACGCTCCTCGGGCAGGCGGAGGCAGTGTGTCGGCCTCAGGGCCTCCACGAAGCCCCTCTCGTGGCTCACGGCGATGATCGTCCCTGGCCACGAGCCGAGCATGGTGCCGACGGCCGTTATCGACGAGGGGTCCAGATTGTTCGTCGGCTCATCGAGGAGGAGCACGTTGGTCTCTCCGGCCGACAACATGGCCAGCCCCAGCTTGGCCCTCTCGCCGCCCGAGAGCGTGGCCGGCATCTGTTCGGCTGCCTTGGAGGGCAGCCCGAACGAGCCCAGTAGGGCGCGCCGCTCCCGCTCGGTGGCCAGCACGGAGTCGCTGACGTTGTCCAGTGTGCTCAGCGCCGGGTCGATCTGCTCGTGCTCCTGGGCGAAGTAGCCCAGCGAGACATTCGCACCCAACTCGATCGTTCCGTTGCTCGGCTCTTGAACCCCGGCCAGGCAACGCAGCAGGCTGGATTTCCCTGCGCCGTTGCGGCCGATCACGACGATGTGATCGCCCCGGCCGACCTGGAAGCTGATGTCGGAGATCACCTCGTTCCGCCCATAGGACACGGCCATCTTGGAAACGGCCAGGGGCGTCACGCCCGAGCGCGGCGGTGCCGGAAGGCGGAACGTGCTCGCCTTCTCCCGCTTGTCGACCCGGGTCCGCTGGCCCTCAATGCGCTCGACCCTCTTGTCCAGGGCCTTGGCCACCTTGGCACGCCGGGCCGTCTGCCCCCGCATGGAGTCGGCCAGGGTGGTGAGGCGGGCGATCTCGCGCTGTTCGAGCGACGAGGCCCGCTCGCGTTGTGACCGGTCGGCTTCGTGCTGGGCCTCGAATCGCGAGTAGTTCCCCTTCCATTCGGTCAGCCGTTGGTTCGAGATATGCAGCACCTTGGAGATGGAACGGTCCAACAGCTTGAGGTCGTGGCTCACGACGAGGATCGCCCCGGGGAAACGCTCGAGCTCATCGAGCAACCACCGCTTCGCCGTCCTGTCGAGGTGGTTGGTCGGCTCGTCGAGGATCATCAACTCGGGCTCCTGGAAGAGCACCCGCATCAGGTCGACCCGCCGGCGCTGGCCCCCGGAGAGGGAATCGATGTCCTCGAGGAGGAGCTCTTGGCGCAGACCGAGCCCATCGGCCAGCCGGGCCATCACCGACTCCGCCTCGTAGCCCCCGTTGCTCTGGAACTTCTCCTGCAGATCGGCGAAGAGCTCGATGTTCTCCTCCGACGGGTCCTCAGACATGGCGGCACGCGCCGCCCCCAACGCGTCGTCCAGCACATCGAGGCCGCGGGCCGAGAGGATGTGGGAGAAACCGGTGGGCTCCAGGCCGAGGCCGGCGGGGACGGGAGCTTGGGGCAGAAAGCCGAAGGAGCCCAGGAGGCGGACATTGCCCCGGTGGCGGAGTTGAGGGGTGGGCTCCCCGACGACAACCGAGATGAAGGACGACTTGCCCGTGCCGTTGCGGCCGACCAACCCGACCTTCTCTCCGGCGCCCACGACGAACGAGGCCTCGGACACCAGCGTTCGATCGCCGATTTCGATGGTCAATGAAGAGCCGACGATCACATCACAGTGTACGGGGGGCCGCCATGCCCTCGATACACTCCGCCGACCTCCTCGACGCCTACCGCGTCGGCTTCTCCTCCACCTTGCGCCCTGCTCAGGCCCGAGCCAGCGAGGCGGAGATCTTGCGACGGTGAAGGTCGCGCACGGCCGCCTCCGCCTCCTCCTTGGGTCGCACGGCTGCCACCGCCCGGCCCGTCCGGTGAATGGTCCAGGCGAGCTGGTCGGCGCGTTCCACCGAGTGGTGGAAGATTTCCACGAAGGCCTGGATCACCGTCTGGAACGTGGTCACATCGTCGTTCCACACGATGATGGCCCAGAGGTCCTCCTCGTCGAAGAACGCATCGATCTCGGCGTCGGCGACGGCGGGAGCGCCAATGGTGGCCTGTTGGTCGAAGATGAGCGTCATGTACGAAAGGACCTGAACAACGGACCCCTCCAGCGTAGCCCCCCCGCCGGGCAGATGGGACCCGCCCGCCGTGTACGAACGGCCTGCCGAGGGAGTCCCAGACCCAACGGACCTACGTCGCGACGGTCTGGCCGCCGATGAGGCGGGCCAGCTCGGCGGAGACCGCGGCATCGTGATCCTCGGCGTCACGCCGGGCGAGTGACGGCCTCCACCGGCCTCGCATCAACCAGATCACCGGCGTGAAGATGACCATGCCGGCAAAGTCGACGTAGAACCAGTGCTGCCACTGGTGCGGCGCCTGGGCGACCCCCTTCTCCAGGTCCGCCAGTGCGGCCTGGTGGGCGTTGATGTAGGCCAGTTGCGCGGTGTACGGAACGACGAGGGTGGTGAGCTGCGTCTTGTAACTGTTCAACTGCAACAGTCCGCTGACCCCGAAGACCTTGGCGGCCGCGGCGATGTTGGCCGGTGACGGATCCGTCGCCACTGCTTCCGCCGCCGCCGGATCCTTGGCCAACAGGGCGAGGAGCGAACCATGGGTTTGGGCGAAGTCGATGACCGCCGGGTGCTCCGCCACGAAGTCGGAGATGCTCTGACCGTGGATGATGTGGTCGGCCACCGGGAGGTTGTCGACGACCGGGTTCACGCTGGTGACGACCAGGGGCAGGATGAGGAAGGACAGCCCGATGACCAGGCGCAGGACCCATCCCCACAGGGCCAACCCCGTGGCCACCAGGGCGGGATTCTTTGCCTCCACCATCTCGGTGAAGCTGGCGATCCAGGGTGCGAAGACGAACCCCGTACCGACCGCCAGGATCGACGTCTGCAGGGCCAGCGTGTAGTAGCCGGTGTGCGGGTTCGTGGCGTCGCCCAAGAAGACGAGCAACATCACCCCCGCGACGATCGCTCCGAAGAGCATGAACGGCTTGCGCACCTTCAGGGCGTCCGAGAGCACTCCGGCGACGATCAGGGCGATGATGTCCGCCGCCCAGAACCACGTATTGAGGCCGTTGGACTGCGTCGGGGTGAAGCTGGTCCCATTGGGGTTCTTGAAGACCACCGGGTAGTAGGTGGTGAAGAGGCTTGCCGCGGCGTAGTAGGCCAGGAGGAAGGCCGCGATGCCGCCCGAGGCCACCACCAACTGCCAGTGGACGATCTGCCGCCACGGGTGCTGCGAGGCCGCCACGAGTTCTTGGTCGGTCAGGCCGCGGGCGCGTGCTTCGACCAGCGCCTGATCCCGAGCAGAGACCATGAGCTGGTCTCGGATCTTCTCGGAGAGGTCCTTCAGCCAGAGAAGCGAGATAAGGAACGCAAACAGCGCAACGCACCCGGAAATGACGAACTGGCTCTTCCAGTGGGTCGGGCCGAAGTGGTTGATCGTGTGCACCGCCACCAGCGAGGTAACGAGGCTTCCCGCCACCGGGCCGATGGTCCAAAAACCCATGGCCGAGGCGCGACCCAGTTGGGGGCTGTAGTCGCGCACCAGTGCGGGGGTGGCCACGAGGATGGCCCCCTCGACGACCCCGATCAGGCAGTTGAGCACGAGGAAGGACCACTTGCCGTTGGTCAAGGGGATGCCCACGGCGGTGAGCAGTCCGATGACCAGCAGTCCGTAGATGATGACGTTCGTCCGGCCAATACGATCCGTCCGGCTGGCCGCCAACGAGGCGAACGCTCCGAGGAGATTGGACGCCACGATGATGTAGATGAAGAAGGCAAAGCTCATGTGGTAGCCGGCCAGGATGTTCGGCGTCACACCGAATTGGGTGAAGTAGGCGTAGTAGAGGACGATGGTGTCGAAGATGGCCAGGCCCAGATAGGCGGCGCGACGCCCGCCCTGGGGGTAGACGTCGATGGTGTGCGCAAAGAGGAAGCGGCGCATTGGACCCCCTACCGCGTGGTCGGCCGCGCCGTGGTGCGCTGGTCGGCGAGGTGGCTGCGAAGGTAGGTGTTCCCCACCCCCGTCGCCGGCATCGATGCCGGCAACGGCGTCAGTGCTGCTGCCGACCATGTGCCTGATCGTCACTTCGGCCCCACAGGAAGCGGTGCGGGGGGTACCCGGTCCATACCGACAATCGTGGCAATCGACACACTCCGGACCATCGACTGAAGCCCAACATCAACCCAATTCACCCCCGCTACCTCGTCGTAGCCTCTTGTGGGTCGTTGACTCAGCTGCGGGTCCACGGTACCACAGGGGGTGCCTTCTCCACGTGGATTCCCTGCTCAGCGGGTGTAAAAGGGCGTCGCTCCGTCCTCAGTCGAGGGGAAGACCGGGCGCGTCCGCCAGCGAAGGGTCCCGACCCGGGCGCGCGGAGGGGGCGTACAGCTGATCGGTCCGGAAGGAGCGCACGGCCCGGTCGCCTGTCCGGCCGCCGACGACCTCGACCCACTCCTCACCGGTCTCGGCGTTGGCCACGTGGGCCACGAAGGTCCAGGAGGCGTTGCGGATGCGGGTACCGGCCACTCGCACCGGGTCCCCACGCTGCAAACCGGCCCAACGGGTGCTCCGTCGGAGCTCAGCCGGCGACATCGAAGAGGTGTTCCATCGGACCTCTTTTTTAGTGCATGGACCATCGGTGTCAGACCCTCGTCCTATCCTGGCCACCGTGGCGTTCGATCTTCCTCGTACCTTGACGCCGTCCAAGGTGGCGGCCTTCACCGCCTGCCCGCTCGCCTTCCGTTTCTCGGTGATCGAGCATCGGCCCGAGCCCCCGTCACCCCACGCGGTCAAAGGCACGCTCGTACACGCCGTCCTCGAAGGCCTCTTCTGGAACCATGACGCGGCAGACCGCACGGAGGCGGCCGCGGCCGGGGAGCTGGCGCGCGCCTGGGCCGAGCTGGCGTCGGACCCCGAATTCGTCTCCCTCGAACTCACCGTGGACCAGGCCGACGCCTTTCTGGCCGACGCCCGCCAGCTGGTGAGCAACTACTTCAGCATTGAGGATCCCACCGCCGTGCGGACGATCGGGGTGGAGCTCGGGGTGGAGCTCGAGGCGGACGGCATCCGCCTGCGCGGCATCATCGACCGGCTCGACATCGGCCCCGACGGGGCATTGACCGTCATCGACTACAAGACGGGGAGGGCGCCCGCTCCCCGCTACGAGCAGGGCCGTCTGGGTGGCGTCCAGACCTATGCGCTGCTGTGCGAGAGGATCCTCGGTCGAGCGCCGACGGAGGTGCGTCTGCTGCACCTGCGCGACCCCCTGGTGATCTCCGCCTTCCCCACGCCCCAGACCCTGCGGGGGCAGCAGCGCCGCACCGCGGCGATCTGGGGAGCGATCGAGCGTGCCTGCGGGACGGGGGACTTCCGGCCCAGCGTCGGGCCCTTGTGCCAGTTCTGCCACTTCAAGCCCTCGTGCCCCGCCTTCGGCGCCCACGAGATGGCGGCGTCGTGAGCGGGTTCGATGCGACGATCGACGCGGCGTTCGAGCCCCTACGGGGACGGCCCCGGGTCGACCGTGCCGCAGCCGTGGTGTCCAACCTGGCCGATTACGGCATGGTCTGGGTCCTCCTGGCGCTGGTGAAGGGCCGCCGGCGGGGACCCGACCGTCGCCGCGCCATCACCTCCCTCGGTGCCGCCGGAGTCGCCTCACTGGCCCTGGTGCGAGCCAGTAAGACCGTCGTGGCCCGCCAGCGCCCCGAGGAGCACCTCGAAGCGCGCGTCCGTACGCCGACCAGCAGCAGCTTCCCGAGCGGGCACACCCTGGCCGCCTTTAGCACCGCCTTCGTCCTCTCCGACACGGGCAGCCAGACGGCGGCCTTCGTCGGATTCGCCGGTGCCGTTGCCGCCAGCCGCGTGCACCTGCGGGCCCATCACCCCAGTGACGTGCTGGGCGGGGCCGTCCTAGGTTCGATGCTGGGACTGGTACTGCGCCCCGTGGTCAACGTGGTGACGCCGGGATCCCGGCGCCGGGTCCGGCGATCGCCCCGAGGGTTGGGGCCGGAGGGCTCTATCGTCACGCGACTGTGACATCGTCACGCGACTGTGACATCGTCACGCGACTGTGACGCCCTGATCGCGGCAGGCATGACGCGCCCGTCCACGCCTCGGTGAGTCGCTAGGCCGGGCTGGACATCTCGCTCAGCAGGGTGAACGTGCGGGCACGCTCCTCGGCCGTCCCGACGATGGAGGCCACGAAGTCGGTGGCACCGGCGGCGGCCAGTTGCTCGATCGACGCGGCCACGTCGTCCTCGTCGCCCAGGATGGCGACGTCGGCCGGGCCACGTGCACCCTCCTTGTCCAGCATGGCCCGGTACGACGGCAGGCCCGGGTACACGGCGAACTCCTCGTTGACCCTGTCCCGTGCCGCGTCCACGTCGGCGGTCACCGAGACGGGCAGGGCCACGACGATGCGGGGAGCCGGCCGTCCCGCCTCCTGTGCGGCGCTGCGGATGGTCGGGGCGATGTGCGAGGCCACCGTGCGGATGCCGGTCATCCAGGTGACCGTCCCGTCGGCCATCCGGCCGGCCAGCGTGAGCATGGTGTCGCCCAACGCCGCCACCAGTACCGGGGGAGGCGACGCCAGGCGCATCTCAATCGGCTGGAAGGTGCGGGCGGTGATGCGCTCTCCGGCCTCGCTGACCGTCTCGCCGCGCAGAAGTGGCAGCAGGACGGTCAGGTACTCACGCATGTACCGTGCCGGCGCCTCGAAGCTCAGACCCCACATCCCCTCCACCACCACCCTGTGCGAGAGGCCAATGCCGAGAATCAGGCGATTGTCGGTGGCCCACTGCACCGTGAGGGCCTGCTGGGCCAGCATCATGGGGTGCCGGGGGTGAACCGGTACGACGCCGGTGCCCAGCCCGATGCCCGGAACCTGCGCACCGGCGGCGGCCAGAAGGGTCAGGGAGTCCGGCCCGAAGATCTGGACGGCGAAGGCGTGATCGAGCCCGGCGTCGGCGAAGCGTCGTAACTGGGCCACGGTGTCGGGCAACGACCGGTCGAGGTCGATGAGGCTGCCGATGCGCAGGGGCTTGGCCATGGTGTCTCCTCGCCTAGTGTGCCGGTCGTGTCCCGACCACCCGTCTTACGGAGGCTAGCGACCTGAGCACCAACCACCTCGGAGTGGTCGGAGCGGGCCAGCTGGCCCGGATGACGGCCGAAGCAGCCAGCGCCCTCGGGCTCTCGGTGGCGGTGCTGGCGGAGAGCACGGGTGATGCCGCCTGTGCCGTGGCCTCCGAGGTGGTGGTCGGCTCGCCGCTGTCCGAGGGCGACCTGCGCTCGCTGGCCGAGCGGTCCGAGGTGCTCACCTTCGACCACGAGCAGGTGGATCTCATCGCGTTGCGCGCCCTGGCCGACGACGGGGTGGTGATCCGACCCGGCCTGAGGACGCTGGAGATGGCGGTGGACAAGGCGCACATGCGGGCCTCGCTGGTCCAAGCCGGGATCCCCGGCCCGGCGCACGTGGTGGTGGATCTACGCCCGGGCGCCGCGTCACCGGCCGTCGACACCATCGAACGGTTCGGGTCGGCACACGGGTGGCCGCTCGTCCTCAAGACGGCTCGTGGCGGCTACGACGGCAAGGGGGTGTGGCCGGTGGGCGACGTGGAGGCCGTCGCCGCCGTGGTGGCCGGGGTCGACGGCACGCTCCTGGTCGAAGAGATGGTGCCGCTCCAGGCCGAGCTGGCCGTCATGGTGGCCCGGCGTCCCACCGGCGAGATGGCCACCTGGCCGGCGGTCGAGACGGCTCAGGTCGGCGGGGTGTGCCGGGAGGTGCTCGTCCCGGGGCGGCTGCCGTCGGAGGTGGTCGCCGAGGCACGCGCACTGGGCCAGCAGGTGGCGGAGATCTCGGGGGCGGTGGGCGTGCTGGCGGTGGAGCTCTTCTGGGCCCGAGGGTCGCTGCTGGTCAACGAGATCGCCGCCCGGCCCCACAACTCGGGCCACTGGACGATGGAGGGGTCTGTCACCTCCCAGTTCGAGAACCACCTGCGGGCCGTCCTGGACCTGCCCCTCGGGCCGACGGCGCGCCAGCACGCGGAGGTGGCCAGCGTGAACGTCTTCGGGGGCGGTGACGGTAGAGATCCCCTGGCCCTCCTGCCCGACGGCCTGGCCGTTCCGGGTGCCCACGTCCACCTGTATGGCAAGGTGGCCAGGCCAGGGCGCAAACTGGGGCACGTGACCGTATGCGGGGATGACGCCGACGAAGTGCGGGCGGCCGCCTGGACTGCCGCCCTGGCCCTGGGCACTCCGCGCCCGGCCGGCCTCGATCTTCCCGAGGGGGTGCGCTGATGACGACCACCTCGCCCACCGGCGGCCGCCCGCCGGCGGACCGACCGGTGGTGGCGGTGGTGATGGGCAGCTCTTCGGATCTCGGCGTCATGCGCGACGCCGTCGACGTCTTGCGCCGCTTCGCGGTGCCGCACGAGGTCCGGGTGGTCTCGGCCCATCGGACACCCGACGACATGATCTCCTTCGGCCACGCCGCCGCGTCACGGGGGATCCGGGTGATCATCGCCGGCGCCGGGGGCGCCGCCCACCTCCCCGGGATGCTGTCGTCGGTGACCACCTTGCCGGTGATCGGCGTCCCTGTCGCCCTCTCACACCTCGACGGCCTCGATTCGCTCCTGTCCATCGTGCAGATGCCCCGCGGCGTGCCCGTGGCCACCGTCTCGGTCAACGGGGCCCGTAACGCCGGGCTCCTGGCGGTGCGCATCCTGGCGATCGGTGACGACGCGCTGACTGCAACAATGGAGGAGTTCCAGCGGGAGATCGCCGCCACCGCACGGGCTCAAGATGCCGAGGTCGCCGAAGGAGGAAAGGGGGACGATGAGTGAACCGACACTGGCGCAACGACTTGGCTACGACGCCAGGGCCAAGCTCCTCATCATCAACGCCGACGACCTCGGGTCCTGCCACTCCGCCAACGTGGGCGTCTTCGACTGCCTGGCCACGGGGGTCGTCACCAGCGCCACACTGATGGTGCCGTGCCCGTGGGCCCGGGAGGCGTCCAGCCGCTACCGGGGCCAGGACATCGGTGTGCACCTGACCGTCAACGCGGAGTACGAGCTGTACCGCTGGGGCCCGATCACCCACGCGCCCTCCTTGCTCGGGGGTGACGGAGGCTTCCCCAGAACCATGGAGGACGTCTGGGACCACGCCGACCTCGACGAGGTGCGCCGGGAGTGCCGCGCCCAGATCGAGCGGGCCATCCTTTGGGGCTTCGACGTCAGCCACCTCGACGCCCACATGGGCACCCTGCAGCTCCGGCCCGAGTTCTTCGACGTCTACCTGGACCTGGCCATCGAGTTCGGACTCCCCCTGCGCATGATCAGCGCGGGCATGGAACGGTTCGTCGGGTTCCCCGGCCGGGCCGTCGCCGCCGAGGCCGGCGCCGTCTTCACCGATCACACCCGCTACGTCCCGGGCATCGGGGCACGCCAGACCTTCGAGAAGGATCTGGCGTCGTTGCGGACCGGCGTCACCGAGATGCGCCTCCACCCGGCGGTCGAGAGCGCGGAGCTGCGGTCGTTGGCCGCCGACAGCTGGGAGGCCCGCGTCGACGACCACCGCATGATCTGCTCGGAGAGCTGGGTCGCCGAGATGATCGAGGCCGCCGGGGCCACCCTCATCGGCTACCGCCCCCTGCGCCAGCTGGCCCGCGCCGGCGGCTGAGGGATCAGCGCACCCCGGCGAAGAGATCGTCCTCGGTGACGTCGATCGGCCCCACATGACTCCGCGCCAAACGGAACAGGTCGACGGGGAAGATGTCGTCGAGGACCTCGGGCGGCAGGCCGAACCAGAAGGGGGAGTTGGGGTCCACCTGTGTGGCGTGCGCCTTCAACGCGTCGCTGCGCACCCGCTGGTACCCCCGCACGTCGATGGCGGTGGTGAACGGCTGGTCGTGGGCCAGGCGGGAGAGCCACCCGTCGTCGAACGGCGACTCGACGCCCAGCTCGAGGAATTTGGCGTGGATCTGTCGGAACCGCTCCGCCGGCCACACCGAGTAGTAGAGCTTCGCCGGTACGTGGGGTACCCCGGCCTCGGGGTAGCGCTCGGGGTCACCGGCGGCCTCGAAGGCGACCAGGGAGATCTCGTGCACCCGCAGGTGGTCCGGATGCGGGTAGTCGGCCTGCCCGTCGGGGTAGGTGATCATGACCTGGGGCCGCTCCCGCCTGATCACCGTCACCAGGCGCGCCACCGCCTCGTCGAGCGGCGCCTGGGCGAAGGAGTCCGCTCGGGCGTTGGCCTCCGACCCCGGCATGCCCGAGTCCCGGTAGCCGAGCATCACCGTCTGGTCGTAGCCGATGATGTCGGCGGCCGCCTTGAGCTCGGCCAGCCTGACCGGACCGATGTCCGCCCGCACCTCGGGGGTATCGATGGCCGGGTTGAGGACCTCCCCTTCCTCCCCTCCCGTACAGCACACCAGCACCGTGTGCACCCCCTCGGCGTGGTAGCGCGCCACCGTCGACGCGCCCTTGGAGGACTCGTCATCGGGGTGGGCGTGCACGGAGAGCAAGCAGAGACCGTCGTCGGGCACCGCCCCGACGTTAGCGGCGGCACCACGGGCCTCGGCCGTCGCCCGTTCGGGCCCGCTGGGCCTTATGCTCACTCCTATGGCAGGCACGTTCAAGCGGATCGGCGCGATCTTCCAAGCCAAAGCCAACAAGGTGTTGGACAAGGCCGAAGACCCCCGCGACACGCTGGACCTCTCCTACGAGAAGCAGCTGGAGCAGCTGCAGAAGGTCCGGCGGGGCGTGGCCGATGTGGCCACCGCCCGCAAGCGCCTCGAGCTGCAGGCCCAGGGACTGCAGAAACAGGCCGACAAGCTGCAGAACCAGGCCAAGGCGGCCCTGCAGCAGGGTAACGAGGATCTGGCCCGCGAGGCGCTGTCCCGGCGGGCCGCTCTGGGTGAGCAGCTGGCCGAGCTCAAGACGCAGCACGACCAGATCAGCGAACAGGAGCAGAGGCTGATCGACACCTCCCAGCAGCTCCAGACCCGGGTGGAGCAGTTCCGCACCAAGAAGGAGACGCTCAAGGCGAGCTACACCGCCGCCGAGGCGCAGACCAAGGTCGGAGAGGCGGTATCGGGGATCTCGGACTCCATGGGCAATTCGGGCCAGGCCATGCAGCGCGCCCAGGACAAGATCGCCAGCATGCAGGCCCGGGCCGGGGCGATCGACGAGCTGCTGGCGTCCGGGGCGCTCAACGACCTGAGCACGCCGGTCGACGACATCCAAAAGGAGCTCGACAAGGTGACCGCGACGTCCCAGGTGGACAACGAGCTGGCCGCCTTGAAGCTGGAGCTGGGGGCGGGCGCGTCAGGCAGGTCTGACGGGTCGGACGGGTCGTCGCCGGCTCTGCCGGCCCCCGAAGAGAGTGGAAACGGCAACGGAGGCACCGCAGGCTGATGGCAATCTCGCGCAACATAAAGCCCGACCCGGGGCTGACCCGGCGCATGCTGATGACGGGGTTCTTTCTCGTCGTCCTCTATGCCGTCCTGATCGGCTTTCTCTTCCTCGTCCTCAAGAGCCTGCTCCTCATCTTGGTCATTGCCTTCGGGCTCTTGTTCTGCCAGTACTACTTCAGCGACAAGATCGCCATGTTCGCCATGCACGCCAAGGAGGTCACCCCCCAAGAGGCCCCCGCGCTGCACGGGGTGGTCGACCGCCTGTGCGCCCTGGCCGACATGCCCAAGCCCCGGGTGGCCATCGCCCAGACCGACGTCCCGAACGCCTTCGCCACCGGGCGCAGCCCCAAGGCGGCGGTGGTGTGCGCCACCACGGGCCTCCTCCGTCGACTCGACGAGCCCGAGGTGGAGGCCGTCCTGGCCCATGAGATCTCCCACGTGGCGCACCGCGACGTGGCCGTGATGACCATCGCCAGCGGTCTGGGCATGATCGCCGGCCTGCTCACCCGCGTGATGTTCTACTCCGAGCTGTTCGGCGGGGGCGGCCGCGGCGGGAACAACAACAACAGCGGCGGCCAGCTGGTGCTGATCGAGATGGCCGTCATGCTGGTCTCGATCATCGTCTACTTCGTGAGCTTCCTGCTCACCATGGCGCTCTCGCGCTACCGTGAGCTCGCCGCCGACCGGTCCGGGGCCATCCTGATCGGTCAGCCCTCCCGGCTGGCCTCGGCCCTGATCAAGATCTCCGGGGAGATGGGCCGCATCCCCACCAAGGATCTGCGCGCCGCCGAGCCGTTCAACGCCTTCTTCTTCGTGCCGGCGGTCGCCGGTCAGGCGGCCCAGGACCAGCACCGGGGCCAGGGCGGGGGCGACTTCAGCTTCGCGGGTCTGTTCCGCACCCACCCCACGCTCGAGCGCCGGCTGGCCCAGCTCGACCAGCTCGAGCACGAGCTCGGCCAGGCCCGCTGATCAGCCCCCTCTGACGTGGGCCTCTTCGACACGCTGCTCGGCCGCACCAAGCCGGTCCGGGCCAACCTGGATGCGCTGTTCGCCCTGCCCACGGCGGCGTTGACGCTGCAGAGCGCCGGGGGCCTCGTCTCGTCGGGCCACGCCGGCGTGTGCTGGAAGCCCCCCTCGGGTCAGGGCGCGCAGGATCTCCAGACCGAGGTGGCCCAGTTGGTGGGGGAAGGGTTCACCCAGACGCAGGACTCCTTCGGCTACGGGTGGCTGCTCCTGGCCAAGCCCGAGCTCGACGACCTGGTCACCCAGGCCCACATGGCCAACACCACCCTCACCGAGGCCGGGTGGGGGGCGCAGCTCCTGGTCTCGGTCTTCGGGTTCGTACCCGAGCCGGGGGCGGCAGCCGACGCCCGGCCCTTCTTCCTCGTCTACCTCTACAAGCGCGGCACGTTCTATCCCTTCGCTCCCGTCGACACGCAGAAAGAACGTCGGGACACCGAGCTCGAGCTGCGCATCCGGACCATGCTGGGGGACGACCTGCCCGTCGAGTCCGACCTCTCCCGCTGGTTCCCCATGTGGGACCTCCCCGTGCAGTGACCCTCGAGCGCCACATCGCGCTCGAGGGCGCGGTGAACTTCCGCGACCTCGGCGGGTACCGCACCGACGAGGGACGCCGCACCCGGTGGCGGGTGCTGTTCCGGGCCGATGGCCTGAGCGAGCTGACCGAGCCCGATCTCACCGTCCTGAGGGAGATCGGCATCCGCACGGTCGTCGATCTGCGCTCGGGCGAGGAGGTCGAACAGAGCCGTTTCGATGTCCGGGCGCACCCGGTGACCTTCCATCACTTCCCCTTCGTCGAGACCCTCCCCGACGCAGAGGAGTTCGCCCGGACGCCCGGGTTCTTCCCCGCCAAGTACGTGCAGATGGTCGAGGAGGCGGCCCCACAGATCGTGGCGGCGCTGACCGCGCTGGCCGATCCGGACGCCCTGCCGGCGGTCTTCCACTGCACGGCCGGGAAGGACCGCACGGGCCTGTTGTCGGCGCTGGTCCTCTCACTCCTGGGTGTGCCCGAGGAGACCGTGGTGGCCGACTACGCGCTCAGCGGGGCCGCCATGGCGCGCCTACGGGTCAAGCTCGCGGCGAAGTACCCCGACAGCATGGCCCTCATCGCCGACGCCGACGTCGTGTTCTCGGCCGACCCGGCCAACATGGTCGCCCTGTTCGCCCACGTGCACGAGCGCTACGGGTCCCCGGCCCGCTATCTGGCGGCGGCGGGTCTGCCCGACGACGTGGTCGCCCGGCTGCGCCAGTCGCTGTTGGAGGCGGACGCCCGCTAGCGCGACGGTCGTAGGCGGTCGATGGCGGCCGCCAGGGCCAGATCGAGCAGCGTGAGACCGCCGGCGCTGTGCGTGCTCAGCACCAGGTGCACGGTGTTCCACCTGATGTCGATGTCGGGATGGTGGTTCGCCGCCTCCGCCGCCGCCCCGACGGCGTTGACGAACGCCAGGGCGGCCGCGAAGTCGTGCAGTGTGACGGTGGTGCGCAGCTCGTCGCCCACGCGCTCCCAGGCGATGCCCTGCTCCGCCAGCGCGCCGTCGACCTCCGCCGCGGTCAGGACCTGCTCGCTCACGGGTGTGTCATCTCCTCGGGCCGCACGGCGGCGTCGAACTGCTCCGCAGTGAGCAGCCCCAGCTCGAGGGCGGCTTCGCGCAGCGTGGTGCCTTCCTTGTGCGCCTTCTTGGCCACCTGGGCCGCCTTGTCGTAGCCGATGATGGGGTTGAGGGCGGTGACCAGCATGAGCGAGTTGGCCAAGTGCCGGGCGATCTGGGCCCGGTCGGGCTCGAGCCCCTCGACGCAGAACTCCCGGAACGTCCGGCAGGCGTCGGTCATCAGGGCGACGGACTGCATGACGTTGTAGATGATGACCGGCTTGCAGACGTTGAGCTCCAGATTGCCGCGGCTACCGGCCAGGGCGACGGCGGCGTCGTTGCCCAGCACCTGGATCGCCACCATGATCATGGCCTCGCTCTGCGTCGGGTTGACCTTGCCGGGCATGATGGACGATCCCGGCTCGTTCTCGGGCAGGGCCAGTTCGCCCAGGCCGCTCCGGGGCCCCGAGCCGAGCCAGCGCAGGTCGTCGGCGATCTTCGTCAGGGAGGCGGCGAGGGTGCGCAGTGCCCCGTGGGTGAAGACCAGCGCATCGTGGGCCGCCAGCGCGGCGAACTTGTTGGGTGCGGTGACGAAGGGGAGGCCGGTCATCTCGGCGATCGCCTCGGCGACCAGCCGGCCGAACTCGGGGTGCGTATTGAGACCGGTGCCCACCGCCGTCCCCCCGGCGGCCAGCTCGTAGAGGCCCGGGAGCGTCAGCCGAATCCGCTCGATGTCCGCCGTCAGCTGGGCGACGTAGCCGGAGAACTCCTGGCCCAGGGTGAGCGGGACGGCGTCCATCAGGTGGGTGCGGCCGATCTTGGTCACCTCGGCGTAGGCGATCTCCTTTTCGTGCAGCGCATCACGCAGTGCGCTCACCGAGGGGATGAGGCGGTGGACGATCTCCTCGCACGCCGCGATGTGCATCGCGGTGGGAAACGTGTCGTTCGACGACTGGGACATGTTGACGTGATCGTTGGGGTGGATCGGCTTCTTCGAGCCCATGACGCCGCCGGCGAGCTCAATGGCCCGGTTGGAGATGACCTCGTTGGCGTTCATGTTGGTCTGCGTACCGCTCCCGGTCTGCCAGATGTGGAGGGGGAAGTGGTCGTCGAGCAGCCCGGCCGCCACCTCGGCCGAGGCCTGCTCGATGAGGTCGGCCAGCTCCGGCTCGAGCTTGCCCAGATCACGGTTGACCCTGGCCGAGGCGCCCTTCAGGATCCCGAAGGCCCGGATCAGTGGCACCGGCATGGTCTCCCCACCGATGTCGAAGTGGTGCAACGAGCGCGCCGTCTGCGCTCCCCAGTACCGGTCGGAGGGGACCTCGATCTCCCCCATGCTGTCGCTTTCCACCCGAGTGCTCTCCACGTCGATCAGCTTACGGCCGCCGCGCCTCGAGACCCAGTTCGAGCGCCGCCCGGGCCGCCGCCACGTCCGATGAGCGGGGACCATCCCCGTCGCCGGGCACCTCGAGGATGGCCGGCAGGTCGACCAGGGCCGGATGGCTGATCAGCGCGCCGAGCGCCGGTGCCCCGATGGTCCCCTCCCCGACGTTGGCATGGCGGTCCCTGTTCTCCCCCAACCCGACCTTGGAGTCGTTGAGGTGCAGGCAGCGCAGTCTGGTCAGCCCGATGGCGGCATCGAACTGCGCCACCACGCGGTCGGCCTCCTCCACCGAGGTGTAGCTGATACCCGAGGCCCAAAGATGCTGCGTATCGAGGCAGACGCCCAGCTGGGAGGCGTGCGAGCTCCCGGCGGCGTCGAGGATCGTCGCCAGCTCGTCGAAGCTCCTCCCGACCGTGCCACCCGCTCCCGCCGCGTTCTCCAGCAGGATCGGGCAGCCGGAGCCGGGCTGGCGGTCCAAGGCGTCGAGCAGGGCGGCCACCACCTGGGGCACGCAGTCGGCCAGGCCGCTCCCCTTGTGGCTCCCGACATGCAGGACCAGACCCGAGGCACCCATGCCGGTGGCCGCGGCCAGGTTGGCCGCCAGGCAGTCCCTCGAGCGCTCGAGCAGATCGGTCTGGTCGGTCGCCAGATTGATGAGATAGGTCGCATGGCAGAAGGTCTCGGTCACGAGCGGGCTGTCCTCCTGGGCCACCCGGTAGTCGTGGAGGACCTCCTCGGCGTACTGGGTCGGCTTCCAGGCGCGGGGGCTCTGCGTGAAGATCTGGATTACCTCCGCCCCGATCTCCGATCCCCGTTCGAGGGCGGGGATGAGCTTTCCGCCCGCCCGGACATGCGCACCGATGGTCATGGGCACGAACGTAGCGGCGTCCGGTTATGTTCGGGCACAGGGCCGGGCACGACCCGGCAGGGCCGCACACTGACGACCTTGACAACCTCTGACAATCTCCGACAATCCACCCACCACGCAGCACCGAAAGGACGTCCCATGGCCGACAAACTCTCCGCAAAGGCCCGCGAGCTCATCGCCCGACCGGTCCTCGCCTCGTTGACCACCCTGGGCCGAGACGGCACTCCGCAGGTCACCCCGCTCTGGGTCGACCTGGACGGTGACGACCTCCTCTTCAACACGGCCAAGGGACGGGTGAAGGCGCGCCATATGGAGCGCGACCCACGGGTGGCCGTCTCGGTGATCGACCCGGACGACACCTACAACGTGGTGGCCCTGCGCGGGACGGTCGTCGATATCACGACCGACGGTGCCGACGACCACATCGATGCGCTGGCCAAGAAGTACCTGGGGGTGGAGTCCTACCCCATGCGGAGCGAGGGCGAGGTTCGGATAAAGGTGCGGGTACGCACCGACCACATCGCCATGCAGGGCTGAGGGGACCGGGGTCCGTTCACCCTCCCACAATCCGGCACACGTCCATGCCCGGGGGCAGGTCGGCGGGGAGCGGTCGGTCGGCGGGAACCAGCACCAGGTCGCACAGGTCGACGAGCGCGGCCGCAGGCAGGACACCCGCGGTCAGGTCCAACGCGATCGGCGGCCCGCCCGGCCTCCGGGGGCGCGGGCGGTTGATCGCTCCGGCGACCGGGTAGCGGGGGCCCTCGCCGGCGGCGACGCCCTCGCTCCACATCTCCTTGCACAGGGTGATCGCCTCGGAGACGGCCCCGGTGAACGGCGCCGTGAAGGCCAGCACCGACCGGGCGCCGACCACGATGTCCAAGGTGGTCATCTCGCGGGCCAATACGGTCGGATGCCGGTGCGGCCGGGTGCCCAGACTGACCCGCACGCCGAGGAGGACCCGGATGGTCCACGCCCCCAGGGCGGCCGCCAGGACCACGGCGTCGCCGAGAGGACCGTCGGTCAGGAAGAGGGCATCGACACCCGCGCCGTCGGATCGCACAGCCGCGGCCCTGAGCGCCGGCAGGGCGGGCTCGTCCAGGAACAGTCCCTCCACGGCGACGCACACTACGTCCTCTCCCACCACCCCCCGACGTCCCGGGCCACCCCCGCACGGGCGAGCCGCTCCAGTCCACCGCAGAGAGCGGGGATCGCCATCCCGGTGCGGCGTGCCAGCGTATCGAGGGAGACCGGGTCCGAGGAAAGGGCCTCGAGCAGGCTACGGTCGGCGCCGAGGTCCACCGGGCCGGGGGCGCCACCGGCGGCGGGCTGGGGCGGCGGCGGCAGCACCACCCCCGCCAGCGAGAGGGCGGTGAGAATGTCGGCCACGGCGCACACCGGAAAACATCCCTCGGCCAGCAGGGCGTTGGTCCCCTCCGAGGTCGGGCTGCGGATGGAGCCCGGCACGGCCCCGACCGGTATGCCGCGTGCGGCCGCTGCCTCGACGGTATGCATCGAACCTCCCCCATGGCGGCTCTCCACGACGACCACCAGGTCGCTCAGCATGGCCAGGAGGCGGTTGCGCACCGGGAAGCGCCATCTCTCGGTCCGCACACCCGCCGGGGACTCCGAGTACACCGCACCCTGCTCGGCCACCCGGGCCCAGAGCCGCTCGTGACGGCGAGGGTAGGGGTCGTCCAATCCCCCGGCCACCACGGCGACCGGAGGAGCACCCGACGCCGTCGCCCCCTCGTGGGCGGCGCCGTCGATCCCCAACGCCAACCCCGAGACGACGCTCACCCCGACGGCGGCCAGATCCGCACCGAACTGCGCCGCCACGCCGATGCCGTAGCGAGTGGGGCTGCGGGTGCCCACCAGGGCCACCGTGGGGTGCCGGTCCACCACCGACGGGTCGCCTCGACAGAACAGCACGGCCGGTGCTTCGCGATCCCCCCCGAGACGGTCGGGGTACCCCGGACCACCCCTCCAGCACACCTCGATCCCCTTCTCCTCGTGCCGCTGCCAGATCCGGGCTACGTCGCCCGCGAACGACGAGCGCGCCCAGGCGGCCGAAGGGGTGTCACGGGCCAGCAGCGCCCGCAGGGCACTCGGCCCGACCTGGGGCACCGAGGCCAGCGCGGCGGCGAAGGCTTCCTCGGGCAGGCTCCCGCTCATGGAGCCAGCCTCGCTCGGGCGGTGCGCAGGCACAGGGCGTCGGCGACGTGCTCCTCGTGGACCTGCTCGGACCCCACGAGATCAGCAACCGTGCGGGCCACCCGTGCCACCTTGTGCAGCCCGCGCGCCGTCAGCTGGCCGTCCCGGAGCTTGGAGGCCAAGAGGCGGGAGCCATCGGGGTGCATGGGCGGGTCCGTATCGGCACTGGGACCGGCACCGGAGCGACCGGGCGTGGAGGTGCGGGCCGAGGCGCGGCACCGTGCGGCCGCCACCCGGGCGCCGGCGAGGGCCGACGCCTCACCCGGTGGCCCGTCCAGCAACTGGTCGGGGTCCGGGCGCGACAGGGGCACCACCAGATCGAAGCGGTCGAGCAGCGGGGCGGACAGGCGGCGGGTGTAACGGGCCCGATCGGCCACCGTGCAGGTGCACGCGCCCTCGAAGACCCCCTCCCCGCACGGGCAGGGGTTCATGGCGGCGACCAGGAGGAACCGGGCGGGAAAGGTCACCGTGCCGCCGGCCCGGCTGACCCGGATCACCCCCTCTTCGAGGGGTTGGCGCAGGGCCTCGAGCACGCCGACGGGGAACTCACCCAGCTCGTCGAGGAAGAGGACACCATGACTGGCCAGGCTGATCTCCCCGGGGCGGAAGGACCAGCTGCCCCCGCCCACGAGGGCCACGGTCGACGAACTGTGGTGCGGCGCCCGAAAGGGCGGCCGGCTGATCAGCGCCCCGTCCGCCGGGAGACAACCTGCCGCCGAGTGCACCCTGGTCACCACGAGCGACTCTTCCGGCGTGAGCGCCGGCAGAAGCCCCGGCAGCCTCTCGGCCAGCATCGTCTTCCCCGAGCCGGGCGGACCCACCATGAGGAGGTGGTGCCGGCCGGCCGCGGCCACCTCGAGGGCGTGGCGACCGAAGGGCTGCCCCCTGACGTCGGCCAGATCCGGGTCGTGCGGCGGGGCGGGAGGGTTCTCGACGATCGGGGTGGCCGGCCACGCCCCCTGCCCGCGCAGGACCTGCGCCAGCTCACCCAGGGAGGACACCCCGTGGACGGCCGCGCCCCGAACGAGGGCCGCCTCTCGGGCGTCGCCCAACGGCACGACGAGCCCCAGCGGAGCGGTGGCGTCGGCCAGGGCGATCATGCCCGGGACATGGCGCAGAGAGCCGTTCAGACCGAGCTCGCCGCAGAAGGTCAGCCCCTCGGTGCAACCCGGCGGGAGCTGGCCCGTGGCGACCAGCACCCCCACGGCGATAGCCAGGTCGAGTCCGGCTCCCGCCTTGCGCACGCCCGACGGAGCCAAGTTCACCGTCACCCTCCGGAGCGGCCAGGGCAGACCGCTGGAGAGCAGGGCGGCCCGCACTCGGTCGCGCGACTCGCGCACCGCCGCGTCGGGCAGTCCCACAATGGTGAAGCCGGGCAGGCCGTTGGAGACGTGAACCTCGACCGAGACCGGTCGGCCGACGGCGCCGGCGAGCGTGGCGGCGGAGATGGAGGCGAGCATGCGGAAGAACGGTCGCGTGCATGCGGCAGGTACGCGGGGCTGACCCGGATCACACCCTCTTCGAGGGGCTGGTGCAGCAGGGCCTCGTGCACGCTGACGGGAAACTTGTTTCGCGAGCTCCTCGCCATCGGTCGGCTGCCCGAGTCGTGGATCCCCCCCCCCGACCCCCCGACCACGTCCTCGAAGTCCGGGCCCGGGTACGGCTGTACAAGGCGCTGGCCGACGAGCGCCGGGCCTACCCGGAGAGGCGCGACCCCCCTCTGTGTCGTATCCCGCAACAGTGTCTCCGCGCTTCTGGGCGAATCTTTACCGGAGCTGGCACCCCAAGCTGAGATCGACCGACGGTGGTGGTGGGCGGCGCAGGCTGGCCTGCAGAGATGGTGAACGATGTCCACCGTGGAGGAGCCTTGACGTGCTCGGCGTGGACCTGATATCACGAGTTGGATTATTTGGTGCCGTCGGCGTTGGGTAAAGCTCGGACAAGATGCCGTCGGCGAAGAGTTGCGGTACCGATCGTCGCTGCCTGATTGGCACGAAACGAGGGATGGGAGCGGCCGGTCTCGCGGCTCGTGCACGCACGGGGGCCCAAGGATGCTCAAAAGCAGCGATCTGACACCGCGCATCGGAAGTGAGGTGTACATAGACCCCGAGGCACTGTTGGGAGGCGCCCACGCCGAGGAGATCTCGGAGCTTCTCGAGCAGCGGGGACTTCTCCTGTTCCGCAAGATCGGTCTCGAAGACCAGCAGCAGGTGGCCTTCGCCAAGACGCTCGGACAGGTCCTCGAACTGGGCGTCGGCAACATCTACAAGGTCACGCTCGATCCAACGGTGACCGCCACGGCGGACTACCTCCATGGGACGTTCTTCTTCCACATTGATGGAACGTGCGACGACATTCCCAGCCGCGCCTCGCTGCTGAGCGCTCGACGTCTGGCGCCGATCGGCGGCCAGACCGAGTGGGCCAACACGTACGCGGCCTACGAGGACCTACCAGAGTCGGAGAAGGAGGCGCTGGCTACGCTGCGGGTCGTGCACGACCAGCAGGTCATGCAGCGCCTGGCCCACGCCGATATCACCGAGGAGGCCGTGGCCGAGATACGAGCCACCCGCCCGCCGAAGTCTCACCCGCTGGTCTGGACGCACCGCTCGGGTCGCAAGTCCCTCGTCCTCGGTTTCACCGTGTCGCACATAGAGGGCATGGACCCCGACGACAGCCGCGCCCTGCTCGACCGCCTGCAGGCCTGGTCGACGCAGCCCCAGTACGTGTATCACCACGAGTGGAGTGTGGGCGATCTGGTCATCTGGGACAACCCGGGGACCATGCACCGGGTCATCCCCTACACCGTGGACAGCGGCCGGATGATGCACCGGACAACCCTCGTCGGCGAGGAGATGATCGCCTAGCTACTTCCTGGCGATCGGACGTTCCCGACCGAACTCGCAATAGTCACGTGTCCGTTCTCGCTCTCGCTCTCGCTCTCGCTGAGTGAGTACCGCCTTGTGCATTGACCTAACGTCGAACTCCCCGGCGCCTTATCAACCCGATGGACTCTGAGGGGCGTCAGCGCCAGCCACTACCCGTTGGGCGGCGAGACAGTCACACCAGGAATGGTCTCTCCACAGACGGGGTCTGCCCCCGGAACCAGGTCAAAGTTCTTGCCCTCCAGCTTGTCGACGTTCAGTGCCCGAGCAATAGTTGACCAGCCATCCCCGGCGGACCGGGCTGCCACCATGCGTTCCACAACGGACCAAGGTAGGGCGGTGGGTCGTCCAAGGGTGACTCCGTTGGCCCGCTTCTCCGCGAGAGCATCCCTGGTCCGCTGACCGATGATTCTGCGTTCCCACTGGGCGGCGCCAACCCGAGTTGGCGTGCGGATTCACCCCAGGCCGAGTTCGACATGCCGCCATCGAGATTCATGGCGCCCGTTCCAGGCTGGCGGGCTGAGGATGGCTCACAGTCCGGTGACGGCGTCTTCGAGCGCCACGACGGCGTCGGGAGCGCCCTGCACGTCAACGACGGCGGTGCGGCGGCCGCTCAGGTAGAGAAGCAGTTCGGACGGGGGTCCCGTCAATGTGACACCGTTGCCGCTGCCGAACGAGCGCCGCTTCCCGTCGTCGCCTATGAGGTGGATGGCGGTTGGCCTCAGTTTCGTTGCGGGACGGCGCCCGAGGAAGCTGAGCATCCGCCACGACAGTTTCTCAAGATCGGAACGGCTTGGTCGCCGGTCCATGCCGTTGGCTCGGCGGACGTCCTCGTGATGGATGAAGTACTCAACGCCATTGAGCATCCCGCGCAGTCCTGGGACGCGCCACGGGATCAACGGTGCGCCGTGGCGCAGCCGTTGCACGAGGTCTGGCATGCCTTTCGCCTTCTCGGCGGCGAGTCGCTCGTCACTCCAACGCTTGAAGTGCTCGCGCAGCGCGAGATGGGCGGCCAGGTCGAGGGTGGTCCACCCTTCGCACAACGTGGGGGCGTCTGGGCCGAGTCGAAGGAACAGGTCGCATAGTTCGCCACGTTCGACCTGGTCCAACGGTTCGTTCATTGCGGTGGGCTCAGGAGCGTGAACGTCAGGTGCAGGTCGACCAGGCCCCGGAGGAGGTGTGTGGGTGCCCAGTGCAACCGGCGCTCGCCCGGCGGCCCGTGATGATCCTCCGAGAGCCGTATGTCGCCCAGACGGGCCAGGATACGTTCGAGAGCGATCCGGGACTCGACCCGGGCGAGGGGCGCGCCGACGCAGGAGTGAATCCCGCGCCCGAACGCGACGTGTTCGCGGAGGTTGGGGCGGTCGATGTCGAGTCGTAGGGGATCGTCGAAGCGTCGGGGGTCGCGGTTGGCGGCCCCGGCCAGGAGAAGCAGCGTGGTCCCCGCCTTCAACTCGACGCCGCTCAGGGTGGTGGTCTTGGTCACGAGGCGGTGGATGCTCTTGGCCGGCGTCTCAAGTCGGAGGACCTCCTCGACGAAATCGGGGATTCGTTCCGGCTCCGACCGCAGCCGCTCCTGGAGGGCCTGGTCCTCGCCGAGGAGCAGGACCGCAGAAGCGAGCAGCCGGGCTGTCGTCTCTTGGCCGGCAGTGAACAGGAACGTTGCCGCGTGGGTAACGTCAAGTACGGAGGGAAGCTCGCCGCTGGGGAACCGGGCTGTGGCGAGCGACGTGAGCACGTCCTGGCGTGGCGCCCGGCGGCGGTCCTCGACGTAGGCCGCGAACCATCCCTCCAGCCACTCGAGTGAGTTGGCGTCGGCGTGCTCGGCTCGACGGGTGGCCTCGATGGCGCCCGGATTCTGCGACGCCAGGCGGTGTACGAACTGGCGGTGGTCGGCGTCGGGGACACCCAACAGATCGGCGATGACGAGCAGGCCGAACGGCTGTGAGAACTGGCCGATGAACTCGTATCCGCAGTCGGTCGCGGCCTCGTCGAGGAGGCGATCGGCCAGCTCCAACATGAACACCTCGTTATCGCGTAGCCGCGCAGGCGAAAACAGCCGCGTGATCAACGAGCGGTGCTTCGTATGCTCGGGCGGGTCGTACGTCTCGAGCAGGGTCCGCATGGCCAGGAGGTGTCGGTGGGCGTCGAGTTGTTCTCGGATGTCGTCGCCCTCAGGGGTGAACGGTAGCCCGGGGAACGGGCCGGTGGTCGAGTTAGCCGACGAGAACGTCTCTGGATCCCGGTCGACCTCCCACAGCTCGTCGTAGCCCACCACCACGACGACGTTCTCATACGGGGCCCGCCAGACGTTCCCTTGTTCTCTTATCCACTCGTAGTAGGGGTAGGGTTCGCTCGCCAGCGACTCGTCGGTGTAAAAGTTGGCGGTGGGGTATTCGCTCGTACGGGCCATGATTTCAGATACCTCAGCGGGTGAGATGCACTGTGGATTCTCGGGCGCGGCGGGGCCTCAGGGTGCTCGGATCATTCGTTGCAGATGAAACCGTTCCGCCCACCGAGCATCCGTCGTACTTGATCCTGTGGCTTGAGACAGAACGAGCACTGGACGAGCGGTGATTGGCTGGTCATCCTCTGAGCGTAGAGCGGTACGGGGTTGAAATCACTGGCTGTGGCGAAGTTCTCCGCTGACCCACGACAGGTTGGTCCGGTTTGATATGCGGGCATAGGGTCAGCGTCAGGCGCATGGAGCGCTGTGCGGCTGGAGTGTTGCCTACTGGCAACAACACATAATGCCTGTTCCGGTCCCTGATCGTGGGACGTTACTACGTGCGTGTACCTCTCGAGATCGCTGCCCGTCTGCGATGATTCAATCTTACATTCTGATATCTGGCTGGCGCCAAATTAACGGTGACCTTGCGCAGTGGCCAGGCCAGACCGCTCGAGAGCAGGGCGGCTCGGACGCGGTCGCGCGACTCGCGCACCGCGGCGTCGGGCAGGCCGACGATGGTGAAGCCCGGCACGCCGTTGGAGACGTGAACCTCGACCGAGACCGGTCGACCGACGGCGCCGTTCAGCGTGGCGGCGGAGATGGACGCGAGCATGCCAAGGAACGGTCGCACACAGGAACGGAGAATCGCAGACGCCGTGGTGCCGTTCTCGCTCTCGCTGAGTGAGTACCGCCCTGTGCATTGACCTACTTACTGGAGCGCGAGATGCGTGGTCGAGAACGACCGTCTTCGTTCCAGGTCTCGCGCGGTCGAGCAGGTACTCCGTACGTTCAGATCGTGAATCGGAGGTTGCGGGTGAGGTGCCCGGCGAGTTCTTTGTTGCCTCCGAGTTCGATGCCGCCGGACGCCAGGCGGGACTCGGGGTCGATCCTTCCACAGGCTAAGAGCATGAAGGTGAGCGAGTCGGTCCGGACGATGGCGTCTGGGTGGTCGAGCTCGTCCACAATGCGGGCTCGTCCGTCGACAACAGCTGCGAGTTGTCCCTCGATCGGTCCATGGAGCTCGATGAGCACGCTGGATCCGTCAGGTATCGCAGCGCGCTTGCCGACGATGTATCCGAAGCTGCGACGCACCTCGTCGAGGGCCAGTTCGGCGGCCGGTCCGCTTGCGTGACCGGGGCGTCCGAGCGGGACCCGGATGTCTTGCTCGTGGACCCAGAAGTCGAAGTTGCGGATAGCCATGAACCGGCCGTAGGTCTGGACCCCGACTGGGGTCCACGACACCTCTTCGAACAGGTTCGTGTCCGCCGCGAGCAACTCGGTCCTGCGGTCGGCCAGCACGGTACGGACCCGGCTGAGCAGCCGGTCCGGTGACCAGTGGTCCACTTCGTCGAAGACCTTCCCGACGATCTCGAAGGGGGCCGGAGCGTCGCCGGCGGGTCGCCAGCCGATGAGCGCTTCTTCGATGCCGTCGAGGTGGGCGACGACCTGGCGAACTCGCCAGGCTGGACAAAGGGATTGCATTTGCCAGTCCTCTTCGTCGAGTTCGCCCAACAAGGCGAGGACCGAGTCAATGCTCTCGAGCAGGCAATCGACTTCGTGAACGCTCATCAGTCTCCTATCTTCTCGAAGAGGTCGGTCCGGCCGGCGACTGGGGGTGGTCTCGAGGGTACATCGGTACAAACTCTGGGTATCCGGACCGGGCGAGCTGCGTCAAACGTCTCAGCCGTGGCCTCGCCCGAATTGGGTGCACTCGGGCTCTGTCGCGCTGCCCGGCCTCATAGGGACAGACATCTGAGGTCTACACCGCCTGCGCGTGCCGAAAATCCGCCCGTCCGGGTCCTGCAACGAGTCGGTACTCGAAGATGAGACCGCGCTATCCGGGCCAGTGGTTCGATCCGATTTGCAACTTCATCTACGTTGCGGACGACTTAACGCCCTCGACAATCGCTTGTGCGAATGCTCTATCAGCCGAATCCTGCACATCGGAACTCGGTGGGTAACTTGCCAAGACCGTGGCTGGCAGGCCAGGCGACAGATGCAACATATCCGGCCCGAACCACGACGCATGATCGCTCGCTTCACTATTCCAGTCAACAATTCGAACGTTTGCATGCTCCTCCGCCACCTCGTCAATTGCTCGGTTGATGGCTAGGGCGTCACTCTGTTTGTAATAAAACGGAGCGTTAACCTTCGCGTTCACAATCACCACATAAGTGTTCCGCGCCTTGGCGATCAATTGGTCCGACAATTCTGAATACTGGGCAATCGAAACAGCTCCACTTGCTAGTCGCACGGCATCATTCGACGCCGTCTCTACCACGATGACCCCGTATGACCCATCTTTCACATCGGCATTCAGAGTGTCTTGTGCCCATGAGGACGACAGAGCATGACCAGGATTTACCGATACTCGTGTCAAATACCCTGCTTCGGTGAGCGCTGATTCGATCGACGACTTAGCCTGCCAGGAAAGTGAATCACCGACAACTGCCACGCTCCTCACGCGAATTTCGCTCTCGTGAATTGTGTTCGCTGAGGCACTTCCCATGCGGCCTACTGCAAAGCCCAGTATCACAGAGGCCAGGATTATCGATGCCACGAAAACTGCCTTCATCTTCTTTTGGCCCATACGGGACGCAGCGGACGAGGCGTGCTTGAGCCGAGTTGATAAGCCTCAATGTGTGCGGTCAGAAATGAGCTGACGTCATCACCTCGCCGATAGGTCTCGAATTGGGCTTCCCTGGCACCTAACTTCATCGAATATTCCACTCAACTTTCGACGCGACCGATGGAGGTTTGACACCGATGACTCACTCGAAACCTCATGGGGCAGCATCGGCGTCAGAAGTCGTCGGCTGGTCCATGAGGAATTGCGTCCTTTCAATCATACGCTGAGGATGTCGGAGAGTGACAAGTGCGGGCTGAGTGCAACCTGTCCACCTTTAATTGGCTCCAATCGTGCCGACCGCCTTCTCGGCGCGACCTGTGGCGTCTTCAAGAATGCCAGTGCCGTACCTGTCCTCAGTCGGACGAGGATGCGTCCATCGACGGAGAACGCCGACAACCACTCGCGGTGAGCAAACACTCGATTGACTGGGCCAAGAGAAGTGTGTTCGTGACCCAACCGATCTGGACAGGCGGGGAAAGGGCAGTTCCAGCTTGGACTACTGACGGCCGGTAGCCCCCACCCCACAGCGGCTCCGGCCGCACCGTGCGGGGTCCTGGGACCGGCTGATCAGGCCGTCGGCGTCGAGCTCGAGCCCGACGGTCCCGACGGTGCACCCGACGAGCTTTTTCCGGGAGCACCGGACGGTGCCTGACTTCCAGCCGGCCCTGCCCCGAAGCCCGAGATCGTCGTGATCACGGAGAAGTTCGAGTCGAGCTCCACCGTGACGTACGAGCCGTCGGACTTCTTCATGTGGACCTCGTAGGGGTAGTCGCCCGACGAGTTGGTCTCGGCCCGGACGATGGTGGCGCCCGGGACGGCTGCGGTGGCGGCCGCGGTGGCCTTCTGCAGGTCGGTACCGGTCAGCAGCGTCTCGCCCGGCCCGTGGGTGAGGGTGGCCGGGTCGGCGGCGCTACCAGACGGCGGTGTGTCGGGGGTGCCGTTGTTGTCGGGTGTCGTCGTCGAGGATCCGGAACTCGACCCCGACGTGGCGCTCGTTCCGGTCGTCCCGGTGCTGCCAGTCGTACCGGTGGCCGCCGAGACGATCCCGGCGGCGGCCAGGCTGGCTCCGGCGACGATGGCCCCGGTGACCAGAGCATGACGGAGCTTGTTTGGTTTCTTGCGTTGGACGGACATTCGTCCTCCTTGGGTGCTGGCGCCCCGAGGACTTCTCGGGACCCCGTCAGCGCGTCGCACGGAACTGCGGATCCCCTCACCGCTCCCGCGACTTGGCTGTGAATCGAGGGGAGAACCTGAGAGACGGTCTGGCACGCACGATTGAGCTAGACGGAGCAGCCCATACCACCGGCACGGTGTTACAACAACGCCAAGAATGTCCACCGTGGTGACCTGACGATGTCTCGAAGTACCACGGTTCGAGCGCGACGTAGCAGCGAGTCGAGAGCGGAGCAAGGCTAAGCGGCTGCTTCGGGGGCGGCAGTTCTGATGTCGAAGTCCGGGCCGGTCAGGGCGCTCTTGAGTGGTGCGCTTTGCTTGCCCTCGGCAAACACGCTGGTGAAGCGCCGCCCGCACGTCAGGACCGAAAAGTTACGCTGATGTCTCTGTAACCGGCAACCCGCCCCGAGGCCAAGAGCGACCCGCTGCTCGGACTCAGGCACCGCCTCGGCATCGTCGCGACTGCGGATAGCTCCCTCGAAGCGGCCGTAATTGCGCTGCACCCTCAGAGCTGCTGGACTGCAACGCATGTCCGCTTGCGTGATGGTGCAGCGTGCCCGCCGGTCGCCGGGCACCCCGGGACGACCGACGTCGTCTCCTCGGGCAGAACTTCCTACCAGCTGAACTCGCAGACCGCTTCGTCGCCGAGATCGGCATCGAGTCGAGCGAACTCGTCGTCTACATAGGTGCCGGCACGGGTGCGCTGACGCTAGCGCTCGCACGTCGTGGCGCCCATGTTTTTCTCGCAGTCGAGCTCGACCCGGCCTGGATTGCCCGGCTCCGAGAATCGGCGGCACGACAAACCATGGGACGGATCGAGGTGATTCATGCCGACTTCCTGTCCTGGCGACTCCCCGCCCGGCCATTTCGGGCGGTCGGGTGTATACCTTTCGGCACGACGACTGCTATCTTCCGACGTCTGTTCGACGACCCGTCGCTTCCGCTCAGCCGAGCTGACCTGATCGTGCAGTGGGAGATCTCGACTGCCTGGGCGCCTTGGTGGTCCTTCCAGCTCGGTCGTCGGATCCCTGCCCACCAGTTTCGCCCAGTGCCCAAGGTCGCCGCCGCGACCTCCCCGTCTGTCGCTGCGCTCACGGAACCTCACGGCGCAGCGTCTAGAGATCAGACTTGCTGCTGGACGCAAGGGTGGAGCAGTGTTGCCCGACTCCGACTCATATGCCCGTGGCTTGGGCAAAACGCCATTTTGCCGGTGGGTCGGATTACATAAGCCCTGGCAAACCGATATTTATGGTGGGTCTTACATTTTGGTATCTGGCTGGCGCCAAATTAACGGTGACCTTGCGCAGTGGCCAGGCCAGACCGCTCGAGAGCAGGGCGGCTCGGACGCGGTCGCGCGACTCGCGCACCGCGGCGTCGGGCAGGCCGACGATGGTGAAGCCCGGCACGCCGTTGGAGACGTGAACCTCGACCGAGACCGGTCGACCGACGGCGCCGTTCAGCGTGGCGGCGGAGATGGACGCGAGCATGCCAAGGAACGGTCGCACACAGGAACGGAGAATCGCAGACGCCGTGGTGCCGTTCTCGCTCTCGCTGAGTGAGTACCGCCCTGTGCATTGACCTACTTACTGGAGCGCGAGATGCGTGGTCGAGAACGACCGTCTTCGTTCCAGGTCTCGCGGTCGAGCAGGTACTCCGTACGTTCAGATCGTGAATCGGAGGTTGCGGGTGAGGTGCCCGGCGAGTTCTTTGTTGCCTCCGAGTTCGATGCCGCCGGACGCCAGGCGGGACTCGGGGTCGATCCTTCCACAGGCTAAGAGCATGAAGGTGAGCGAGTCGGTCCGGACGATGGCGTCTGGGTGGTCGAGCTCGTCCACAATGCGGGCTCGTCCGTCGACAACAGCTGCGAGTTGTCCCTCGATCGGTCCATGGAGCTCGATGAGCACGCTGGATCCGTCAGGTATCGCAGCGCGCTTGCCGACGATGTATCCGAAGCTGCGACGCACCTCGTCGAGGGCCAGTTCGGCGGCCGGTCCGCTTGCGTGACCGGGGCGATCATGTTGACGAGGTCCAGGGCTTTCTATTTGCACGACCGCAGGATCCCGAAATCCTCGAATCCGAACTCGTTGCCCCAAGGCGTATGGCTGCACAGAGCACTTCGACACTGCGAGATACCGACTGATCCTGGCCGATCCATCTGACCCAAAGACGCATTGTTCGCGATCTTGATCAGTTTGACCCAATTTTCTGAAGACCCTAGTTGCCCGCGAAAGTAAGTATTCAACGACTAATGATATGGAATCCGCCCACCCTCCCGGACAAAGTAGTCTCGATTGGGGATGGATTGTCGTGACGAACTGCCAGGCCGCTCTGTGCGTGACATAACGACTTGAATGGGAAAATGCGCACCGCATGAGTACCAACCGGGGTCCTGATCGAGAAGTCCGACTCGATCACCTTCTCAAGTTGGCGGCGGCAGAATCGAACCGCAGTTGAAGGAGCACGATTTGTCTCTGAGTCGAGACCTTGGCGGAGCGTTCGCCGGTAACGGACAGTGCCGAGGACGCTGAACAGAGGGACGCCCAAGGCTGCGTTGTTGCCTACTGGCGGTGTACAGGCCCTACGGAACGACAACAATCGGATATTTCGCGTTACGCACGAGCGCGACCGGTACCGATCCGACAACGTGATGATAGGTGTGCATGGCGCTACCGACAACGATGACGACGGTCGCGTCAGTACCGTAATCACGGCTGACCCGGTCGGCGGCGGCGATGAGTTCATGCGCGATATTGCCGTCACGGCGCTCGAGTCTCCAACGCTGCTCAACGAGGTTCAGCCGGCTTCGAATCGCTTCGGTGAACTGTTGCTCGAGGGCATCGAAGCCCTTGAGCATCTCAGCCAGGCCCTCGGGTGAGATCTCCGCGGTCGCCGACGGGTGCGCAACATACACGGCCACAATTCTCCCAGCACGGCCCGAGATCAGGTGCGTCGCTGCGTCAAGTGCTCGATAGGCGGATTGTGAGCCATCGAAGCCCACCACCACAACCAGCCGACGGCGGCTCAGCACAGCTGGCCCTTCGACTACTGGTTCGACCCACTGCTCCACACGTTGAACTGGCATGACGTTCTCCTCCTCATCTGGCTCGTCGAGCCGGGAGGCCTGGCGAGGGCGGTTGGTGCTGGCGACCCCTCATTGAAAGTATATAGATACTTCATATAAATACGTTATGCTTCTATCCATGGGCCGTCAAGACACCACTGGCAGCCGTGACCGACAGGCTGGTCGCGCCGCCGGAGCAGCTCTCTATGGACTGGTCACCGGGGCGGTGCGGCGTATTCCACGCGAGCTAAGCCTCACGTCCGCCTCGACCCTGGCCACCCTGGAGAGGACCGGCCCTCGGCGGATCACCGATCTGGCCGAGATCGAGGGGGTAACCCAGCCCGCCATGACGGTCCTGATTCGGGTGTTGGAGGAATCCGGGATGGTCGAGCGGAGGGCAGACCCAACCGACAAGCGGGTCGCACTGGTGGCGGTGACCGAGGCCGGGGTGTCCTACGTCCGGTCTAGGTGGCGGGCGGGCGCCGACGCGTTCGTGCAGCTGATCGACAAGCTCACCGACGACGAGGTCGCCGCGCTGATCGCGGCTATCCCGGCTCTCGAGCGTCTCCGGGAACTCGACGGCGAAGAGCGGGAGCCGCCGACCCGGTCACCTGGCAGGCAGTCGGGGGTGCAGCGCTGACACGACCCGACAAACGGACGGTGGCGTTGACGAGGCGCTCGAGTCCGAGACGACCGACCAACGTCGCGACCAAGAGCAGGCCGGCATTGGCCACCAGGTTGGGCTCGTCGAAGGTCACGCCAATCCGGTCAATCCCGCGCGATACTGGCCTCACAGAAAGTGCCTCCTTGGTGCTGGGGAACTGCGACGTCGAACACCGCAATTCTTCCAGCGCAGGGGGCACTTTCCGCGGATACGCGGCCTACGTTCCGCTCAGTTCATCGGTGGATCGAGGTTAAGTAACAGTCTCACTTTGCTTCGCGACGTTGTACTGATACTGAAGGTCACCTGACCATGTGCGACGCCAACGGTTGCCACTCGCATCAGTGAAGCTCACATTCAGTTTCAACAGGCCGATCAGATGTTCTCGGGTGAGCTTCTGATTCTCGGTCGTCGGCGTGATGTTGAGCCAGACATAGCGGTGAGCCAGACTGCCCGGCGTGGTCGGTGGAACAACATGGATCATGTACACAGGTTGGATCCCACTTTGTTGGCAAAACGCGATGTCGGCATCCACGGTGCGCAGGCTCTGCCCGCTGGCATTGGACAGTTCGATCGTGACGTACAACATCCGCTTCATTGCGCCGCCGCCTGGGATCGGGTAGTCGTCCCATCTGGCGTTGGACGCCCACGCGTCGAACAGCCGCGCCTGACTTCGGCGCTCCGCCGCTCGACCCTGCCTGATGTTCACGCCGTAGATGAATCACAGCGGCGATGAACGCCCCGATAGTGCCAATGGCTGCGACCCAGTCCGGCACAGTCCCCCAGGCGGGGACACCGTGCCGGACCGCGATGCCCCCGTCGATCGTCATCAGCCCAGAAGTTTCGCCTTCTGTGCCTGGAACTCATCATCAGTGAGCAATCTCTGTACGAAGAGTTAGCCGACGCCAAGGGCAACCCGTTCCGCAATCTGATGACCAACCTCGATGGAGTCACGGTGTTGTCGATCATGACCACGCCCGACAAGGCCTACCGTTGGTGGTACCGGGATCCACTTACTAAAATCCTCTTCAAGGGAACCTTCTCCAAGATCGGCGTCAAGAACCTTCGCTGGACCAACTACGCCAACGTTACCGACAAGACCGCCGAACAGCGCGTCCAGATGCTGCGTGACACCGAAAGAACCTTCGCAGGACTGCGACACCGCTCCCGACGTGGGCCGATCCCGGTTCTACGATGATCGCCTGTCCAGAGGAGGCGGATGGGCGGTCCGGCTACACCCCGGATTTGGGCGTCTTTCGCTGCGTCGACCAATTAGGGCAGGAAGGTGACAATCGTGAACGCCGGTGAACATGTCCGAGCACTTGTCGGAAGGGGTAATGCCAGCCATCCCGATGGGCTCGAACTAAATGAAAAGCTGTTTCCCATCATGGTGAGTGGCTGGCGCAACAGCGGCTACGTGCCGTCCGGGTGTCGGCAGAAGTTCACACGATCGCAAACCCAAACGCGTTCTGGCCTTCATGGCGGACACATATTGTGGTGTGAGTCGCCCCTCTCCCCCCTGAGGGTTGGTGACCGAACGCCCCCGGACCGTACCTACGGTCGCCGGGGGCGTTTCGCGATGCCCCACCCCGACCGGACGGTCGAGGGCGCTACCATCGAAAGCTTCCGACGGAAGGCTTTCGTCGTGGCCCAAGACTTATGGGTTCCCCTGCCGGACGCTTCTGACGCCGACCACAGCGTCCTCACTCAAGAGAAATATGCTCGCCCCTGCCAGCGGAGGTCGGACGGTTCATAATCCCGAACAGTGCGAGTGGCGACGCTCAGGGATCGCTCAACCTTCGGACATGGCGCATAAGCTCTTGTTGAATCTTCCGCAATAGGGCCCGTGCGCCCTCATCCTCTTGATCTTCCTGGGCAGTCGCCAGGTGAACCGAAAGTAGGTCAAGATGATCAAGGATGGTTCGGAGAACATCTTCGTCTGTGGGCGTTCCCGGCCAGAGGTTAAGTGGAGTTCTCCCCGCCACGCTCGGTATGCTCCCAAGAGGCGATGTGCCAAGTTCTTCGTCCTCCAGCATCAGAAGGCTCGCCCAGCTACGTAAGTCCTCGAACAGCCGGTCGAGCTGCGCGTGCAGCTCATGGTCGCGCGCGACCTTCCTGTAGGCCTGCTTGACGTTCTGGACCACGTCGAGAACGTCACTCAAGACGCCATTGAGAGCGGCGATCGCATCGTGCGGTGGTGGAGGGAGGGTGGACGTACGGTCCCCTTTCACGAGAGGTGCTGGTGACCCGAGCTTACGCTGGTTGATTCGTCGCCGACGGCGGCTACTGAGCGAGGCGTAGTGGTGATGCGCTGGTACGAGCGGAAACTGAAGAAGCTCGTGTGCGAGAACGTCGACCGGATCGCGCTCGTCCAGATAAGCGACTTCAAGATCGGGTCCACGACAAGTCCGGACCGATCAGTGATAGCGGACGGCGACATCCCTCTCGAGCAGCTGCTCGACTTGAATCAGAAACCAGTGTCTTTGTGTGACTCTACGGTGCTGAGTTCTTCCTCGTAATCCCCGGCCTAGCTCGTCCGAGATCTGCATCTCACGCCGATTTGACGTTAGGTCATCGTCCTATTCGACTTGATCTACCATGCGGAACATGCCCGAGGACGAACGCGAGAAGAATTCGTTCGGCGCGGGGACGCAGGCCGACGAGTGGGACGCAAGGTATAGCGAGCGAGATGATGCGATGTGGAGCGGACGCCCGAACGGCCGGCTCCTCGCCGAGGTCGCGGGCCTCACACCGGACCGGGCGCTCGACGTTGGTTGCGGCGAGGGTGCCGACGCGATCTGGCTTGCTCGGAACGGCTGGACGGTCGCCGCGATCGACATCTCAGAGGTGGCTGTGCGACGGGCCCGGGCGGCAGCCGAACTGGCTGGCGCTGAGGTCGAGTGGATCTGCGGGGACGCCCTCCAGATGACGTTTCCGTCGGACTCGTTCGCCCTCGTGTCGATGCAATATCCGGCACTACCCAAGGCGGCTGGCGAGGTCGCCGTACGGGCATTGCTGGACACGGTGCGGCCCGGCGGGCTGCTGATCGCCGTCTATCACGACCTTGACGACGAGCACCGCGAGCACATGAAGTCGCGGGGCGTCGACCCAGCGGACTATGTCGATGCTGACGACCTCGCCGAGCTGCTCGGCGAACAATTCACGGTCGAGCTACATGCGGTCGAGGCGCGCATCGACCCGCCGCCGGACACCCCGCACATAGCCGACGTCGTCCTACGCGCCCGGCGCCGCTGACCACATGGCACAACGCCTCTAGTCGCCGTCTGACACGTAGCTGATTCGCAGTCATTCGAGTCACCAGCACGCGTGTTGGTGATCTGGCGGCATGGCTCCGGGGCTTTCGACTCTCATAGCGCAGTCCCTATCCGGAAGGGCATTATCGGTCAATACCTGGAAACGTGGTGCCCCGGATGGGGCGAGTGACCGGAGCAGCGAACGCGAGGTGGAAGCGACCCACCGGCTGGGGGTCCGCCTTCATGACAAAGAACGCTTCCTCTTCGGGAAGGCCCCCGAAACCACTATCGCTGCCCTGCGTGGTTCTGCCCGACGTTCAAGCGCCCTCTGTTCGCAAGCCACCAGCGAGGATGCGATTTGAAGGCTTCGATATCGCCAGTATTGAACTCAATGAGCTGTAGGAACGTCATGTCTTTCGTGCAATGTGGAGTGGCCCACGCCCCGTGGGCCAGAATGGTGATTGGGTTCAACTCGCACTCAGTGTGCGGGTGGAAGTCTTGCTATCCATTCACTTTGAGACTGTCACGAGTATGAACGTTGCTGGGATAGAGGTGACATCGTTCCTTGAGCCTGCATTCTGGGCATTGAACAGCGTCTCGAGCTCGGACTGGAGCTCCGCTTCCAGCCCGGCGTCACCGGCGGCCTCAAAGGCGTTCATCGCGGGTCCGTAGTAAGTCCGGAACTGGGCGAGGAGATCTGACGGCGCTCCCGGATACGTGAACGTATACGTCGCCCGGTCGAATGAGATCTGCCTCTAAGGCACTCCCGCTGCCTCGAAGCGCTCGATCACGTTCTCCTCGACTCCCCAGGTCATCGGGCTGACGAAGCCGTCCGGAGGTGGTGGCGAGTAGGCGGAACTGATCCTCAGGATCTGGGCCACCAGCGTGGGGTCGCCGGGAATCCAGTTCCCCATCACGATCCGACCGCCCGTTCGCGTCACACGGACCGCCTCTTTGGCCACGTCAAACGGAAGTTTCTGAAGCGCGGATAGCCTGCGCCCTATGAGTGGGTACGGTCAGTTCTGCCCGGTATCCGAGGCCACCGAGATCCTCTGCTGGCGCTGGACACCCTGATCTTGCGGGAACTCCCTTGTGGGCAGTTCACGTTTCGACGAAATCCGCAGAGGCGTTCCGACCTGCTCGCCCGCTCAGTTGTCAAAGCGCATCAAGGTGCTCGAGCTCTGGCTGGATGCCGTCCCGGTCGACGTTCTCAGCGCTGCGTCCGCGAGCGATCTACTCATCGGTCGGCTCGGACTTTCTGACGACGAAGGCTGGCCCTATGCGCTTCGGTGAGGCCCCCCAGAATCGCCTGGACCTCAGGATCCGGGCCGACCGACCCGACCCGCGATCTGAGATACCCAGAACCGGTCCGGGACGGCACATGCTGGACGCTCAAAGAGTGTTCGACTGCAATCGGTGAGGGTCTTCGACCGGTGGGCGTACGGTCTGTCAACCATTCCCGCCCAGCCGCCCGGTGTTCGCTTAGGATCGTGCCTTGCGGATCCGTCGGCTCCGAGCCAGGGTGAGCTACATCATCTGAGGGAAGGTGGAACACGTGCCCGAGGGTCTCTCACCCAGCGAGATCGGCAAGGAGATCCAGGAGCACAGGGAACATTCGGTCGCCGACAGTCACGGTGAGGACCGAGATGACGACCAATCCCACATCCTTACCATCGTCGAGGCCATCCTTCTCGCCGTTGTCGCCATCATGGCAGCGTACTCAGGCTACGCGTCAGCCCGATGGGGAACCGACTCGTCGCTCAAGCTGGCCAAGGCGGCTACAGCGCGCACCGAGGCCAATCGGTTCTCCGAAATCGCCGATACGACCAAGAACTACGACGCCCTGACGTTCAACGCCTGGTTCACCGCGTACACGGTGGGGAATCAGACAGCCGTGACGGTTGCCGAAAGGCGGTTTCGACCACAGTTCCGCGTTGCCTTCAACGCCTGGTTGGCGACCGATCCGTTTACGAACGCCAAGGCTCCACCCGGTCCCACCTACATGCCGCAGTACGTGCAACCTGAGCGGACAACGGTCAACCGTCTCGATGCCCAAGCGGACGCCTACTACGCAATCGGCGAGGCAGCAGGCAACAACTCCGACAGCTACGTACGGATCGTGGTCTACTTGGCCACAGTCCTATTCCTCATTGGCATTAGCACTCACTTCCGCGTTCGATCGGCCCGGATCGGGCTGGTCGTCGTAGGCGGAGCGATTTTGATCTTCTCCGTCGTTCTCTTGATACAAGCGCCGAAGCCCTCGTTCTAAGGATCGCAAGGACACGAGCTTCTGCGGGTCGAGCTCGGGGCGAAGAGGTTCTTGATGTCCCGGCCACCTTGGCCTCGCGCATCCGGGTGCTGGCCAAGGGCCGCCCCGACACCAACGGTCATAACGATGCCCACTCGATTGCCATCGCGGCCTTTCGGTCGCCGAGCCTTCGCAGCGCGTCGAACCGGCTGACCACTCCCAGTTCGTCGACTCCCGAACTCAGACTCTTGCTCGAAACCGAAATCGAACCAATTGTTTGCCTCGCCGGGCGTGAATCAGCGCGTTGCGCCCTCTTCACGTTATTGCTGGAGATCGTCGCACTCGTAGTCGAAGTAACCATCCCATTGGTTCAGTTAGGCCGGTGGACGAAAACCATAGATCATGCGATACTTAGCCAGTGCATGTAAATTAGACGGCAAATCGGACGTGGCGCACGACTCGGTGGTCGATGCCGTGCTCAGCGGCCATCGACGCGGTTGGGCTGGATCGCACACGACCAGCCGGGTCTCGTTTCGAGCTAAGAAGTGTCCCGCTGCTGCCGGCAGCGAGGGGCACCTTTGGGGCGACCTTCTGCGTGCACGTTATGGCGACCCGGCGGTCTTAGAGGTGGAGGCTCTGAAGCGAGATCTCCGTCGTTCGAGCGGCTGAAAAGAGAGCGACACTCGCCTGTCACTGGCCAATGTCGATGGATCGCTTGACAGTGTTGCCAGAACCGCCGGTATCCGGCGTCGAAGAGTTCATCGGCTGAGTAGTCGTTCCTGAAGCGGTGGTCACTGTCGCCGACGTGACGACCGCACTACCAGGCCACCAGGCGAGGAAGAGGCTGTTGCCAGTTGTGGTGACGACATCCGAGCCATCGCTGAGCACCAACGTCGCGGCCGTTACGCCGGGGCCGACCGAGCCTTCGGCGATCGTGTAGGTCTGGCCGTCGCTGGCAGATTCGACTAGGAGCCGGTCGACGACAACCTGGCCAGCCTCGGGTAATACCGGCGGGACGCCGATTAACCTCATTTGCGAGTTGGCCTGGGCGCTGGAATTGATCGATGGGCCGCTCACGCACATGAGGGTGGGAGATGTGTTTGCCCCGAACAAGACCACTGTGAAGGGTCCGCGAGTGTCGACCAGCGACACTTGCGTCGCTCCCGTGGCCAATCCCGCCGCCTTGTCAGGCGGCGGTGTGGCCGCAGCGGCTTCGCAGGTCGCCTCGGCGCTCGACACCTGGCCGGGCGCGGGCGTCGTCGGCGCTGCCGTCCAGTCCGCAAACGCGTTCGCGGTGCCCGGACCGGCCAGGACGAGCAAGGCAGTCGTGACGCCACTCGCGACGAGGGCACCGCCGCCTAGCGCCAGGCCACCTCTCCGTCGATTTCGGCGACGTCCCGCGATCTCCTGCACGAGGTGTTCCCGCCGAGTTGACAGTCGGAAATCACTCAGGGTGGGGACGGGTGGGGTGTCGAGAATGTTCATTGGTGCTTCCTTTCTTACTGAGTGATGGTCGTCGAGGTGACGGGGGCGGAGTCCTTGAACTTGGCGCGGGCACTAGCCAGACGAGAGCGGACGGTGCCAACCGGGATACCGAGCGCCGTTGCCGCGTCTACGTAGGAGAACTCGCTCCACAGGACGAGGAGGACGACGTCCTGTTCTCCTTGACGGAGGGCCGACATCGCTTCGAGCGCGCTGGCAAGTGCCTCTTGTGCCCTGAGGCGTTCCATCGCGTCCTCTTCGGAACTCATGCCGTTCGCCGGGACCGGAATGCGATCCAGCGCCGATCGATAACGTCGGAGCGAGCGATCAGCGTTTCGAACGACGTTGTTGGCCACACCGAAAAGCCACGGCAGTGCGCTCGTGTTCGAGAGCTTCAGTGTGCGGCGGCGTCGGAACGCCTCCATGAACACGACGCTGGTCAGATCTTCGGCGAGATCGAGGTTGCCAGTCCGCCGGGCGCAGAAGGCATAGACGGAACGCGAATGCCGCTTGAACAGCTCGCCGAACGCCTCCGGTTCGCTCCCGGCCATCGCCAGGAGGTCACCGTCGGCAGCTTCGGAGAGTGCGGGCATATCCAATTGTGTCCGCGGGCCCCAGAAAGTTCGAATAGCGGGCACTCTCAAGCACTTGAGGCACGAAATATTTCAGTGCCGCTAACGAGCGTAGGAAAGAGCCTCTGTCTTGTCGTCGAACCCGACAATATCCACGACTTTGCCGCTACGGATGGTTAGCACCTGAAACCGAAGGGCTGCTCCACCACGCTCCCTAGATGTAGCATTCTCTGTACCTCGTACACTCATACTGAGGAGAAGTCAATCACCGAGGACCTCCACGTCAGACACGCTCCCCCTGACGCCAGTATCTCGACCGCGCTGATACCAGACCAGCACCTGGTTGCGGTTCGTGCAGCTGGGATTACGAGCGCCAGGCGCTCCCCAAGTGAGGGCCGGGTCTAGCAGTTCACTAAGGCTGACAGGTCCTCAGATGCCAGCGCCTTTCTGACAAGCACCGCAATCTCGTCCATGTCCTTTGTCATCGTCCTAATCGTGCCACCTGGTTCGCTGTTAGGCCACGTGTGACCGGGAAGCGCCAAGCCATCCTCGACGGTCACCTTCCCGGCAGAGGTAGGGGGCATTCTTCGGGCCGCCGATTGAGTCCGAGTGAGTGAATGGCGGCCGAAATGTTCAGACGGCGCGTCGCCGAACGAGTGCACGGTCCTATGGGATCTGGCTCCGGATCTGACCCGAACTGCTGGCGCCACGCCACGAGCGGCGGCGCCCATCTGATTCGAGGACGCCGCCGCTCGCATTGGCGGCCATTGCTAGGTGGCGGCGATTCCTTGACCGCCGGCTGCACCGGACACCAACACTGATCCGATTTCGCTGAGAGAGCCATTGGCGTTGATTTGGAACTCATCAACAATCCCGTTCCCACCGGTCTGCACGTAAAGGTAGTGACCGTCCGATGAAACTGATCCGTCAACGGTTCCTGGATCGGTCGGGGTAGCGCCCAGCAGGCTGAGCTGTCCAGCGGCGCTTGTCACATAGCCGCTAGTCGAGTTGGCCCCGGTGTTGCCCGTGTAAAGCAAGGACCCAGTTGCGGTCACCCAGCACAGTCCACTTTGTCCGCTCGCGAGCGCGCTGATCGCCGTGAGCGTGCCGTCGCGATTGAGGTCAAACGTCGCCAGTGCACTCGGCCCCGCTTCCCCAACCACCAAATGACCGGCTTGGTCGAAGGCGAGGGCAAAGGGGACCGTTCCTGGCTCCGTGGTGATCACCGGTGAGGGTGACAAGAACCCAAAGAACCCGACGTTGAAGACCTCGATGGCGTTGGTCGTGGCCTTCGTCGTCACGATCAGCTTGGAACCATCGGGGGAGTACAGCACTTGACCTGGTGTGTGGGTGAACTGTGTGGTGTCGGTCGGGATGGTCAAACCGAGGTTCCGATTGGACCCGGGCACGGGAATGAGGCGACCAAAGAGCGAGTAAAACTCCTGGACGGACCCTCCATTTTGGGCGTTCAGCACCGAGACAAGGTCACCATGTGCGGTTACGCTAACCGGGAAGCTCCCACCGGAACCAACCACCTGGCGCAGGCTCAGCTGGTCGCCGCGGACCGAGAACACCGACACGGTGTTACTTCCGGCATTGACGGCGTAGAGCAAGGAATGAGCCGAGTCGTAGGTCAGGGATCCCTCCGAGCCGAGATGGTCGACCTGTGAGCCGTTCAGCACTCCGCCCAGTCCGCCCGTGGCGTACGTGTTGGCCAGCGTGAGCGTGCCGTTGGCAGCTCGATCATAAGTGACCACTTGGTTTCCCGCGACGTTGTCGGTCTGGACGAAGACGGGGTGTTGGAATCCTTCGCCAAAGCTCGGACCTGGGGCAGGGGCTGAGGCGCCAGCAGCGATGGGTACGGCGAAGGCCGATAACCCCATTGCGATACTGGCACCCGCGGCTAGACGAGTAAGTCTCTTCATTGCATCTCCTTTGGAAGTGAACAACGCTTACTCCCTACAGTCCCTGGTTTGGATCGAAGCGTTACGCTGCTCCAAAAGAAACCTGATTCTGTGCCTGGCTGTAACGGTTTCGGTTCGTTGAGGACTAAAGGTCGTGGCCACTCTTTTGAATCGTAGGAATCTCTTGGTCCCGTCGGGGATGAGCGTCGGGCGCGCTGCCATCTTGGGATCATGGCCTTATGCTGCGGATCGTGGAGCCCGACATCGAGCAGCTCGGACACCTACGCGATGGCGATGAAAAGGCATTTGTCATGTTGGTAGCGCGCTATCACCAGCCGCTCCTTCGCCTTGCTCGCACGTTGGTCTCCAACGAGGAGGTGGCCGAGGAGATCGTCCAGGACACGTGGATGGCGGTCGTGCGCGGGATTGATCGATTTGAGGGGCGCTCGTCATTCAAGACGTGGCTCTACAGCATTCTCGTCAATCGTGCGCGGTCGGCCGGTGCCAACGAGCCTTTGACAACTGCGATCGAATCGCTCCACTCCGTTGATCCCACTCGTTTTGACGCTCAGGGCCAGTGGGCCGATCCTCTCGACCGCTGGCGCGACGACAGCGAGAGCCGTCTCGACGCGGCTACTTTGGCACCCTTGCTTTCATCGGCCCTCAACGACCTGGCACCCCGTCAGCGTCAAGTGGTCATCTTGCGAGATGTCGAAGGTCTCTCCAACGATGAGGTGTGCGGGGCCTTGGGCATTACGAGCGGCAATCAGCGAATCCTTCTCCACCGAGGACGCGCTCGGCTGCGGGAGATCCTCGATTCCAAAGTTGAGAAGGGCTAAGTGATGCTGGCGCTACGACGGAAGGATCTGGTATGTCAGCAAGCCGTTGAACTTGTCACCGACTACCTCGAAGGGGCGCTCTCGCGACGAGATCGCCGTCGATTCGAGGCGCACCTTCGCGCTTGTCCAAATTGCAGTGCCTATCTGGAACAGATCAAAGCAACCATTGCGTTAGTTGGATCCGTCGAGGTGGAGGATCTGAGTGCCGAAGCCACGCAAGATCTCATCAATCTGTATCGTCGATGGCAATCTGAATAGGAACCTTACCGCGAGCCACCATCGGACCGGCGAAGTGATGGGACATCTGTCCCTATGAGGCCGGGCAGCGCGACAGAGCCCGAGTGCACCCAATTCGGGCGAGGCCACGGCTGAGACGTTTGACGCAGCTCGCCCGGTCCGGATACCCAGAGTTTGTACCGATGTACCCTCGAGACCACCCCCAGTCGCCGGCCGGACCGACCTCTTCGAGAAGATAGGAGACTGATGAGCGTTCACGAAGTCGATTGCGCCTGCAGAGATGGTGAACGATGTCCACCGTGGAGGAGCCTTGACGTGCTCGGCGTGGACCTGATATCACGAGTTGGATTATTTGGTGCCGTCGGCGTTGGGTAAAGCTCGGACAAGATGCCGTCGGCGAAGAGTTGCGGTACCGATCGTCGCTGCCTGATTGGCACGAAACGAGGGATGGGAGCGGCCGGTCTCGCGGCTCGTGCACGCACGGGGGCCCAAGGATGCTCAAAAGCAGCGATCTGACACCGCGCATCGGAAGTGAGGTGTACATAGACCCCGAGGCACTGTTGGGAGGCGCCCACGCCGAGGAGATCTCGGAGCTTCTCGAGCAGCGGGGACTTCTCCTGTTCCGCAAGATCGGTCTCGAAGACCAGCAGCAGGTGGCCTTCGCCAAGACGCTCGGACAGGTCCTCGAACTGGGCGTCGGCAACATCTACAAGGTCACGCTCGATCCAACGGTGACCGCCACGGCGGACTACCTCCATGGGACGTTCTTCTTCCACATTGATGGAACGTGCGACGACATTCCCAGCCGCGCCTCGCTGCTGAGCGCTCGACGTCTGGCGCCGATCGGCGGCCAGACCGAGTGGGCCAACACGTACGCGGCCTACGAGGACCTACCAGAGTCGGAGAAGGAGGCGCTGGCTACGCTGCGGGTCGTGCACGACCAGCAGGTCATGCAGCGCCTGGCCCACGCCGATATCACCGAGGAGGCCGTGGCCGAGATACGAGCCACCCGCCCGCCGAAGTCTCACCCGCTGGTCTGGACGCACCGCTCGGGTCGCAAGTCCCTCGTCCTCGGTTTCACCGTGTCGCACATAGAGGGCATGGACCCCGACGACAGCCGCGCCCTGCTCGACCGCCTGCAGGCCTGGTCGACGCAGCCCCAGTACGTGTATCACCACGAGTGGAGTGTGGGCGATCTGGTCATCTGGGACAACCCGGGGACCATGCACCGGGTCATCCCCTACACCGTGGACAGCGGCCGGATGATGCACCGGACAACCCTCGTCGGCGAGGAGATGATCGCCTAGCTACTTCCTGGCGATCGGACGTTCCCGACCGAACTCGCGCGCGCGAGCTCGGCCTGCTGGGTTATCACTGATCGAGCGCGGCAGACGGGACGGCCCCGGCTGACGGAGAGAGTTTTCTCCCCAATCAGCCTGACCCAACTCGGCCAACTTGAGAAAAAGCCAGCCAACTAGCCTCGCTGACATGCCAACCGTGCCGGCGATCGGGGATACCCCCAACGGGGACGTTTTGCTCGAGTTCGGGGATACCGGCTGTCCCAGTTGACGTTCCCCAGCGAGAATCATCATCGGGCGGGGCATACGGGACGCCTCCGGGCAGCGACCCTGGCCGACAAGGCCCGTTCCCGCATGTGGTTCGTCTTGCGGGGAAAGCCTGCCAGGCTTGAAGACGGTGGGCGGACCGGGCTTCGATCGCGAAGGTCAGTATTGTCGGCCGTAGAACTGCGAAGACGTGTTACGAGACCGGTGGGGGCAGTTGCGCGCCAAGAAGGTCGACCCTGCTCGACCTTCGAATCCACCTACCCCCTAAAGCGAACCTCTTGCCGGGCCTTGTCGATGACGTCCAGAGCGTTGGCAACCACCCGGTCGTCGTCCATGGACTCCCCCTCCGATCGCAGCTGGCGCAGGTGTCCCTCCCCCAGGAGGTCCCGGAGCTCGGCCGTCGTACGACGACGGAGCTCAACAATGATTCCCCGTCCGGCGATGCCGGCACCGACGACCCCTCCCTCGGACTCGCACCCATCGTCGTGGACCGCGTCTTCGAGTCCTTGAATGAGATCGCTGCCACCGCGGTGTCGGTTCTCCTGGTGGAGCAGTGCTTCGCCCGCACCCTCAGCCGTGGCCGACTCGGCCTGCCTCTCAACTGCTGTGAGGTGGGTGTTCACGGGATCGGCCGATGAGCTCAAGGAGGACTAGATCTTCGAGCGCTACTTCGGGATAGAGTCAAACCCCACTCAGAGATCGAGTTTCAAGGGGGACGACGGCATGGTTCGTAAGGTCTCGCTTTTAGTCTCGATGCTAAGCGTGTCCGTGGTCAGTTTCCTGCTTCCCGGCTCCGGACCGGCCTCTGCCTCCACTGTATCGCCCATAAACGTGGGATTGATTTGCAGTTGCATCGGACCATATGCCTCGAGCTTGGTTGGCGACGAAGCGACATACAAGGCTTGGGCGAGTGCCACCAACGCGGCAGGCGGAATCAACGGGCACAGGATCGATGTGTTCTTTTCCGATGACCTTAGCAACCCGGCCGTGTCATCCAGCGAGGTTGAGACGATGATCACGGCGGATCACGTGGTCGCCATCGTGGACGATAGCGGTGTTGACACTGCATGGGAGGCCTTCGTCAATCAGCACAATGTTCCCGTCGTGGGCGGAGGTCTAGGAGGGACGATATTTAATACGGACCCCGATTGGTTCCCTGAGGGTCAGACACCCAATGCGCTAGAAGCTTCAGTCGTGGTAGCGGCAAAAAAGGCAGGCGCTAAGAGCGTCGCCTTCTTCTATTGTGCCGAAACGCCGGGCTGCGCCGAAGCCGTACCCTACATAAGAACCTTGGCGACGACACTCAAGACGCCCGTGGTCTACACCACACAAATCGCCTACGCGGCACCGAACTACGTAGCGCAGTGCCTTGCTGCCAAGCAAAGTGGGGCACAAGCCCTCATTGTGGTCGAGGCTGCTGTGGTCGTTCAACACGCGGTGGAGGACTGCGCAAGACAGGGCTACACCCCGATCGACGTGGTGGATGGGAGCGCCGTCGCTCTCAGCGATACCTCGACGCCGGGTCTGAGAGGCAACCTGCTCGCCATCCAGTCGGACATTCCATTCTCGGTTAAGGCGAACCCAGGAATGAAGGCAATGAGAGTCGCTCTGCATAAATACGCCCCGTCGGTCCTCACCTCTCCTTCGTTTGGCGAGACGATCGTTTTCCAGTGGGTATCGGGTCAACTCCTCGCTGCGGCTGTCAAGGCCGCCCAAGTAAGGTCCAGTGAAGCCGTGACGTCTGCTGAGATCAAATCCGGACTGTATTCACTCCACGGAGACACTCTCGGCGGTATGGCGCCGCCGTTGACCTTTGAGAAAGGCGCGGCGCATCCCGTCGACTGTTGGTTCTGGATGAGGCTCCAGGGGGGCGTGTTCACGACCCCCTATGGGCTCACGACGACGTGTTACAGATAGCCGCCGCCACGTCCGCGTTGGTCAGGTTCGACATGTCAACTCCTCTCATGCGGCCTGACGGGCCACGGGGGCCTTTCGGCACCAGTCGAGGGCACCTGTTGCGGCGGTCGAGGCGGTGGTGCCCGGTGCCCACCGAGATAGTTCGTGGGATGACTGGGGCAAACCAGCGAGTCAGGCGTCTCGGTGGGACATCCGGACCGATGCCGCCGCCAAGGCGATGGCGGCATAGACGCCGAGGACCACAACGGCAGTGCCCGGCCTCAGGAGTCCCGCCGAGTGGTTGACAGTGACGGCGGCCTGGAGTGCGGTCCCGGGCACGTACTGGCGGAGGCCGGCCGGAAGCAGCTGGCCGAACGTGACGCCTCCCACAATGACCAGCACCAGTGCCGTGGTCGCTGCAGCAGTGTGTCGGATGAGGCCGCCGAGCCCGACCCCGATGACGGCAATGAGGCTCACCGCCAGGGCACCGAACACCACCGCTTGGAGGACGCCGGGATGAGCGAAGGACACTTCGAGGTGCTTGCCGGCAAAGACCCGCTGTCCGACCTCGAAGCTGACCACGCCAGTCAGCAGCGCCACCGGGAACACGAACGCCGCAGTGACCCCGGCCTTGGCTGCCAGTACCCGCCGGCGAGTGGGCGTGGCGGCAAAGGTGGACCGAATCATCCCGGTCGCGTACTCGGCAGTCATGGCCCGTACCCCAAGTGCCGCAAGCAGCACGGCCCCGACGAAGACGACACCGAAGAGGGAACAGGCGGTTGGGTCGAACGTCTGGCGCTGCCCTGCTGTCATCTTCGACCACTGTTGGACTTGGGAGACACAAAGAATCGCCCCCAGGGCAACCGAGATGACAGTGGCCATGACCACCGTCCGCCAGGTGGAAGGAAGGGTGCGCAGCTTGGTCCACTCCGCCTTGGCAATCCTGCGGAATTTGGGAGTCCGCACCGGAGAAGCCGTGGCTGTGAGGTGAGTGGCATCGATGGTGTAGGTCGCAGTGCTCATGTCAGGCTCCTTTGGTTGCGGCGGCCAGCTGGCCGGCGTGGTAGTCGGTGTGGTCCTTGGTCAGATCGAAATACGCCTCTTCGAGCGACGATCCCAGTGGGGCTAGCTCGACGAGGGTGATGTCGTGGGAACGAGCGGCTGCGCCGATGGTGGCGGAGTCCATTCCGGTCACCACCATGGCGCCGTCAGATCCACACTCGATCAGCGCGCCTCTTTGGGTCAGGGTCTCGGCCAGGTCGGCCTGCTCCACGGCCCGGACCCGGACACTCGAGGCCGTGTGCCGGTTGATGAATTCATCTGTGCCGGCGTCGGCGATGATGCGGCCCCGACCGATCACGATCAGGTGATCGGCGGTCTGGGCCATCTCGCTCATGAGGTGGCTCGAGAGGAACACCGTGCGGCCTTGTGACGCCAGGGACTTCATCAGGTTGCGGATCCACAGGATGCCCTCGGGGTCGAGGCCGTTGATCGGCTCGTCGAACATCACCGTCTCGGGGTCGCCGAGCAGGGCGGCGGCGATGCCGAGCCGCTGGCTCATCCCGAGGGAGAAGGCGCCAACCTTTCTTCCTGCCACGTCGCTGAGTCCGACGATGTCGAGCACTTCGGCCACCCGTCGGCGGGGGATGCCGTTGCTGTCGGCCATCCACATGAGGTGGTGGGCGGCACTGCGGCCGCCGACAATGGCTTTGGCATCCAAGAGCGCCCCGACCGACCGGAGGGGGTCGGCCAGCTGACGGTAGGGTTTGCCGTCCACCAGGACTTCCCCTGACGTTGGGGCGTCCAGACCCAGGATCATGCGCATGGTGGTCGATTTGCCGGCCCCGTTGGGGCCGAGAAAGCCGGTCACCTGCCCGGGCCGGACGGTGAAGGAGACCTCATTGACCGCAACGGTCTTGCCGTAGCGCTTGGTCAGGTACTTTGCCTCGATCATGGTGCTTCCTTTCCTTGATGAGCTATGTGGGCGTGATGCGTGACTACTGGGCCACGATGGGTGTCTCGTCTGGGCCAGTCCGGTCCAGTGCCGCGACCGAGATCAGCGTCAGGCCGAGGTCGCCGATCTTGTGGAGCAAGCCGTGCAAGGCGGCCTGATCGACCGCTCGAGCACGGATGATGGTGGTTCCGTCGCCTTCATTGGTGAGGCTCAAGACCTCGAGCCGGGTCGCCCAGCGCGGAGCGAGATGACCCCGCAGGCGGATCTCGTAGAACCCGACCTCTTGCTGGCTCCCAGCCCCTGAGGGTGTCTGGTTCATGGCGCTCCTCCCTTGTTCAGGCCGTTGCGAATCTCTCGATCGCTGATGGCAAGGTATGAGCCAATGTGGTGACCAGTCCTCACCACATGAGGTGATTCACCTGGTGAACCTCGGTGGATTGGTCGTTGGGGGGTGCAGACGGGCGACCGAGGCCCTCTGATGACGGGGTGGCTCTGTCGCGCCAGGGGGGGCCGAGTCGCCAGGTCCGAGGGCTGCCCGGCCTCATCACCAGGCGTGTCTGACAGGATTGGTTGCCCGGATCATCCACCGGCAGACTCGAGAGGGGAGACGCCCGTGGAAAGCTCGCTGGTTGCGACCAAGGTGCACGTGCCGGCACCGCGGTCGGGACTCATCGGGCGGGCGAGGCTGATCGATCGCCTGGAGCGTGGGTTGGCATCGAGACTGGTCCTTGTCTCGGCGCCGGCCGGGTTCGGCAAGACATCACTGCTCACCCAGTGGCTCGCGGCGGTTACAGACCGCGGCCACACCGTCGCTTGGCTGGCCCTCGACCAGAGCGACAACAGAGCCCACACGTTCTGGCCTCATCTCGTTGCCGCCGTCAAGACCGCCGTGCCTGGGTTCGGCGCCGGCCTTCTCCCGCTCCTCGAAGCAAGCGGGTCCACGACCGAGGGGGTGCTCACCGCCCTGGTCAATGAGCTTGACGCGCTGTCGGGCGAGTTGTACCTGGTGCTCGACGATTACCACCTCATCGATGACCAGGGCATCCAAGAGGGCGTCATCTTTCTGCTGGAGCACCTCCCGGCCCACGCCCACCTGCTCATCACCACCCGCGCCGACCCGCCGCTGCCGCTGGCGCTGCTTCGCGCACGGGGAGATCTGATGGAGATCCGCGCCGCTGATTTGCGCTTCACAGCCGAGGAGGCCTCGACGTACCTCAACGAAGCCATGGGTCTCGACCTACGGCCCGAGGCCGTTGACGCACTCGAAACCCGTACGGAGGGCTGGATCGCCGCCCTGCAGCTTGCGGCGCTTTCGATGCAGGGACGCGACGACGTTGCAGGCTTCATCGCCGGCTTCACCGGCAACGACCGCTACATCGTCGATTACCTGGTGGAGGAGGTACTCGCCCGACAGCCCGACGAAATCCGAAGCTTTCTCCTGTGCACGAGCATCCTTGACCAGCTCAGCGGGCCGCTGTGCGACGCTGTCACCGGGTGTGCTGGTGGCAAGGCCATGTTGGAGCGGCTCGAGCGAGCCAACCTCTTGATCATCCCGCTCGATGACCGGCGCCAGTGGTACCGATACCATCGCCTCTTCGCCGACGTCCTTCGCGCCCACCTCGAAGAGGAGCAGACGGAGCACATCCCAGACCTGCACCGTCGGGCGAGCGAGTGGTATCAGCAGCAAGAGGAACGCTCCGAGGCCATCCGCCACGCACTCGCTGGTGGAGACGTCGAGCGAACCGCGGAGCTGGTCGAATCTGCGCTCCCTGAGATGCGCAAGGCGAGGCACGAGATGCAGCTGCGGGCGTGGGTGGAACCGCTTCCCCACGAGGTGGTCCGTCGTCGTCCGGTCCTCGCCGTAACTTTCGCCGGGGCGTTACTGCTGAGCGGAGAGCTTGCTGGAGTTGAGGGCCGCCTGGACGACGCCGAGCGACGGATCGACGCATCGCCCGGATCCGTAGTCGGCGGTGAGGGTGAACTGCGGCGGCTCCGGGGCGACATCGAGGTGCACCGGGCGGCGCTGGCACAGATTCGAGGGGATGTGCCCGCCACGGTCGAGCACGCACAACGGGCTATGGAGCTGGCTCTCGAAGACGACCACGTGGTGCGGGCGGGAGCTGCCGGCTTCCTCGGCATCGCCTTGTGGACCGGCGGCGACCTCGAAGCCGCCCATCGGGCATGGAGCGAGTGCGTGGCGCAACTCGAGCAGGCGGGGTACGTTTCCGACGCACTTGGGGCCACCCAAGCCTTGGGTGACATCTGCATAATTCAGGGGCGCCTCGGCGACGCCCTACACACCTACGAGCACGCACTTCTTCTGGTGCCCGAGCAAAGCCGAGCCCTCGTGCGCGGGCCAGCCGACATGCACGTCGGGATGAGCGACGTCTTGCGTGAGCGCAACGACCTGGAGGGTGCCCGGCGCCAGCTCCTCGAGAGCCAGGGACTCGGTGAGCAAGCAACGATGACACAGCATCCCTATCGCTGGCGGGTCGCCATGGCACGGCTGCGTCAGGCCGAAGGAGGTGCTGACGAAGCGCTCGCTCTGCTGGAGGAGGCCGAGCGCTTCTACGTAAGCGACTTCTTCCCCAATGTCCGCCCGCTCGCGGCGATGCGAGCTCGCATGTGGATCGCCATGGGCCGTTTACGGGAAGCCCGTGGGTGGGCTCGTGAGGCCGGGCTGTCACCGGAGGGCGAACTCAGTTATCTGGGCGAATTCGAGCACATCACCCTGGCCAGGCTGCTCCTCGCGGTTGCGAAAACCAACACCGGGACCGAGGAGACCCGGGCGCAGGCCGTTGGCCTCCTCGGTCGTCTCCGCGAGGACGCCGAAACGGGAACCAGGACGGGCAGCGTCATCGAGATCCTGATCATCGAGGCGCTCGCCGCCGCAGACCGAGGCGATGGAGCGTCGGCCCTTGCTGCGCTCGAGCATGCGTTGACGGCAGCAGAGCCCGAGGGCTACGTCCGGCTATTCGTCGATGAAGGCCAAGCCATGACGTCGCTGCTCCGAGAGGCATCCCGGCGTGGCGTCACCCCTGGTTACATCGAAGAGCTTTTGGCGGGCGGGGAGCGGCCGTCGCTCCGTCTCGCGAAGACTCAGGGTCTCGTCGACCCGCTCAGCGAGAGGGAACTGGACGTACTTCGGCTCCTTGGGTCCGACCTGAGCGGCCCCGACATCGCTCGCGAGCTGATGGTGTCCCTCAACACCTTGCGGACCCACACGAAGAACATCTACATGAAGCTTGGCGTGAACAACCGTCGGGCGGCCCTTCGACAGGCCCAGGAACTGGGCCTGTCGTCGAGAACCCACATCGCCTGACGCAGAACCGAGGCGGGCCTGAAGCACCCCCCTTGACCAGGTCCGATGCGAAATCACCGCCTCGGTCACATCACCTGGTGATGTCGGCTCACCATGTCCTTCCTTACCGTTCTGAGCAGCGCCGGAACGCCCGGATCAGCCAAGACCAAGGAGCCCAGTCATGACCGCTTCCGCTACCCGCCTCACCCAGGCCGCCGGCGTCTGCGCCGCGCTCGCCGGCCTGATCTTCATCGCCGTCCAGATCAAGCACCCGCCCATGGACGTCCATACCGTCACCACAACCGATTGGCTGGTACGCAGCACAGCCAAGGCGGTCATGGCGGCGCTTGCCCTCATAGGGATCACCGGCATGTATCTGCGCCAGCGTCGCCAGATGGGCGTGCTCGGACGCGTGGGCTACGTGGTCTTCGGCGCCGGCTACCTGCTCATGCTCAGCACCGAGATCATCGCCGCGTTCGTTCTCCCCGGCCTGGCGCACTCTTCGCCGACATACGTCAACAATGTGGTGGTCGCGGCGTTCGGTGGCCACCCGACCAGCAGCATCGGCGGGATGCAGACGCTGCTCGACCTTTCCGGCGTCACCTACCTCGTTGGCGGCCTCCTCTTCGGCATCGCGCTCTTTCGCTCCCGAGTCCTCGCCCGGTGGGCGGCTGCCCTTCTGGCCGTTGGAACCCTCGCTACCGTGGCCCTCAAGGTCCTGCCGGAGTCGTTCAATCGGCCGATGGCCGTCCCCACGGGTGTTGCCCTGATCGGCCTCGGCATCTCGCTGTGGCGTGACCAGCGCATCACCGCCTCCGAGGTTGCCCCCTCGATCAGCCACGTTGAGTACGCGGCGGCCAACTGAGATTCGTATCCAAGGTCTTCATCGCATTTACGCCAACCCAGACTGGAGAAGTCAATGAAAAACGCCATCCACACACGCCACGGCAAGACCGTGGCAGTCGATCAACCAGTACCGCTGGCCCAAAGACCACGGGCATTCACCTGGACACGGATCGTTGCCCTGGTGGTCATCGGGGCAATGTTGTTCGGCCTGGCGTACATCGGGTTCGCACCCGGCGACGCCGCGGTCTCGGTCCCGCAAGGGGCACACGCAGGCCAGCTGACCATGCACCAGTGCACCTACGCGACCGAGCAGGGTGCGATGCCCGCGGACTGCGGCACGTTGGTCGTGCCGGAGAACCGAGCGAGCTCGAAGTCGCGGCTGATCGCTCTGCCGGTGACCAGGATCCTGGCTCGCTCATCCCACCCGCTGGCGCCAATCTTCCATCTCAACGGCGGCCCGGGCATAACCAACATGACGTTTCCCCAAGCGAACCGCCTGACCGCCCAGCACGATGTCGTCATGATCGGCTACCGCGGCGTCGACGGCTCTTCGGTGCTGAACTGTCCCGAGGTGACGGCGGCGCTGGAGAACTCCGCTGATTACCTCGGCAAAGCGTCGCTGAGCGCGTACTCCCAGGCCTTCGCCTCGTGCGCGAAGCGGCTTGAGCGGAGCGGCGTTGACCTCGCCGGCTACACGCTGGCCGAGCAGGCCGACGACATCGAGGCCGCTCGCGTCGCGCTCGGCTACAAGCGCATCGACCTGCTCAGCGAGAGCGCCGGGACCCGTCTGGCCATGATCTACCAGTGGCGGTACCCGAACAGTGTCGACCGCTCGGTGATGATCGGGGTCAACCCGCCCGGGAACTTCATTTACAGCGGAGCCGAGATCGATCAGGGGATCGAGCGCTACTCGGCGCTGTGCGCGCAGCAGCCTGCCTGCCGTGCCCGCACCGCCAACCTCGCCGCGAGCGTGAAGCACACGGCGGCAGACATGCCGAGCAGTTGGTTATCCCTGCCGATCAAGCCGGGCAACGCCCTGGTCGGGACGTTCCTCGGGCTCACGGAGGCGAACTCGGATAGCGATTCGCCACTGTCCGGGCCGATGACCCTCGACTCGTGGATTTCCGCCGCGCAGGGCGACCCGAGCGGCCTGTGGCTGCTCTCGTGGCTGTCCGGTGTCGTCCTCCCCCAGTCGTTCACCTGGGGCGAGTTGGCAAGCATCGGGATGGCCGACGCGCAGCCCGTCGATCGCTACTTCAGCTCCGGCGCGGACCGGGGCTCGATCATCGGCAATCCCCTCGGGGAGTTCTTGTGGGGGGCCGGAGGCCTCGTGCACGCCTGGCCGGCCAACCCGGGCGAGAACCAGTACACCAGCGTGCAGAACTCGAACGTCCCGACGCTGCTCATCGGCGGGACGCTCGACTTCGAAACGCCGGCCCAGAACGCCACGAAGGAGCTGCTGCCGCACCTTTCCAACGGGCATCAGGTCATCTTGTCCGGGCTCGGGCACGTGGACGACTTCGACGTCCTACGAGCCGAAAGCCAGCACGCAGCTGCTGACCACGTTCTACGCCACCGGCCAGGTCGACACGTCCGGCTACACCCCGAACGTTGTCAGCTTCGCCACACCGCAATCGCAGGCAGCGATTGCCAAGGACATCCTTGGGTTTATGGTCGGCTTCGCCTTGTTGGCAGTGATCTGGCTCGTGGTGTTGGCGATCCGGATCCGCCGCCGAGGCGGTACCGGCCGCAAGACGGGCGCATGGATCCGTTCGGCCGGTCCGATCGTGTTCGGACTCGGCGGATGGTTCCTCGGCGAACTGCTGGTACTGCGGTTCTGGCCGAGCCGGGCGCTCCCCGACCAGCTGCTGTCAGTGGTCTCGGTCGCGGTGCCGATCTGGCTCGGGGTCTACGCGGGCTGGGTCTGCACCGACACGCCGAAGGCGATGCGGGCCAAGGGCATCGGTGCCGCGGGTGTGGGTGCGGTGGTCGGAGCCGCACTCGGTTTCCACGTGACCAGCGGGCTCATGGCGTTGATCACGACGATCATCGGTGCGGCGGTCGTGTCGAACCTGAGCCTGCTCGTGCTCGACATCTGGACCGAGCGGGCCGCCGCACGGGGAACGGCCGCACCGCCCCGGGGAAGCCGCCCGAGCTCGCCGAGCGAGCCTGCGGTGGATCTGTCGGAGACGAAGCACCTAGAGACGGAGCACCTGGAGCCGGCCCTGCACTGATCGCCCGAACGGTGTCTTTGCACTGATCGCCCGAACCGTGTCGGGGAATCCTTGGAGGATTCCCCGACACGCACGCGCGATGGCGAGTGAACGGATCGAGTAGGGCTGCCCCGAGATTCCCCCATCCGAGCGGAGCGACGCGTCCCAATAACGCGCCGAGCACGCCGGTTTGCCTGTCCCAGTCGTGCCGGTTGAAGCGGGTTAGCGCGCAGCTAGCAACGCTCAATCCAACTGTCCCACGGAGGGATCCCATGCGGGCATTCGGACACTGACCTGAAGAATGACCCTGGGGTGTTCCGCGATCCGTTCCCGCTACGGGACCCCGGTCACAATCACTTGTCTACGACCGATCACTGAGTCGGGGTGCGCTGGCATCCGTCGCATTCAGTCCCTGCGGTCTCCCACGCAAGGCCCGCACCTGACGGAAGTCAGGCTGACTACTCGTCGGTTCCTGCCGGCGCTATGACGTCGCGGCGGTGGCAGGACGAAGCTGAGCGGACTGGTTGTGTTGCCTACTGGCTACACTCCGGTCGCATAACGCCTGCTCAGGGTGCTGATCGTGGGATGTAGAATTTGCCGTCGGATATTTGGGGCACTCGCAGGTCATTGAACGACGGTGCGTAAAGGCCGTCATCGTCTGGCCTCTGGTTGTCGTTCGACCGATCTCAGATGATCAGGTTGCAACCACGGAGATGGATGAATCGCGTCCGAGGAGTTCGGCCAGTTGCATTGCAGGCTGCGGTCTAGCGAAGTAGAAGCCCTGGGCTGCTTGGCATTCCAACCCCTCTAATGCCTCCAGCTGATCAAGATCTTCCACCCCTTCGGCCACGGTGCGAAGGCCAAAGTCGCTAGCCAGCGACTGGATCGCCCGAATCAATCGGCCTGGTTCGGGGCGTTTGGCGACGTTGGTGACGAAGGATTGATCGATCTTGATCGTGTCGACAGGAATCTCGCTGAGCAGGCTCAATGAGGAGTAACCGGTCCCAAAATCGTCGATGGCGATTTTCACCCCGAAGCTTCTCAGTTCGGTGAGAACTCGGAACGTCCTCGGCACATCCACCATGACGGCGCTTTCGGTAATCTCGAGTGTGAGGCGCCTCGCCTCCAGCCCAGAGTCGGTGAGTGAGCTGCGGACGGTGTCGATGAGGAGTGGATCGCTGAGCTGGCGAGTAGACAGATTGACGCTTAGACCGAGGCTCTGACTACCGGCAACTCCTCGTGTCAAGACCTCGAACTCCTTACAGGCTTGATGGAGTATCCATGCACCGATTTGGACGATGATCCCCGAGGCCTCGGCTACGCCGATGAACTCGCTCGGCATGACCAGGCCGCGCTGGGGATGATTCCATCGAATCAACGCTTCAGCGCCCACAATGGTTCCCGAGGGGAGAGTGACGATTGGTTGGTAGTACGCCTCGAATTCACTATGGTCGAGTGCATGTCGTAGGTCAAGCTCCATTTGCATGCGATCGAGGATCGTCGAATGCATGTTGGTGGAGAAGACTTCGTAGCGCCCTTTATTCGTCGTTTTGGCGGCGTACATGGCTAGATCGGCGTTTCGAATGAGGTCCTCGGCGCTCTCGGTGCCAATTTCATTCAGTGCCATCCCCATGCTGGCCGTCACGAGGACCTCGGAGGATTCGATAAGGAAGGGCTGGGCGAACGACTCGATGATGCGTTCGGCTGCTGCACTGGCATCAAGACCGAGGGCGACTCCTTCGAAGAGCGCTGCGAACTCGTCGCCACCTATGCGGGCAATGGCATCGGCATCACGCAGGGTGGTTCTCAGCCGCTCAGCCGCCTGTCGTAGCAGTTCGTCGCCAAGCGTGTGGCCATGCAGGTCATTGACGTTTTTGAACTCGTCTAGGTCGATAAAGAGAACGGCGAGTTCACCGCCCATCCGGCTTTGGCGGCGCAGGGCCTGGTCGAGGTGCTCTAAAAAGAGGGCACGGTTGGCCAGACCGGTGAGCTGGTCGTGGAACGCCTGGTGGCGGAGTTGATCTTCGAGTGTCTTTTGATCCGTGATGTCTCGACTGTTGAGTACCAACCCGCCGACGCTTGGCTCGTGGATCAGGTTGGTGATGATGGACTGGAGGAAGCGCCACGAGCCATCAGCATGACGGACCTGCCACTCTGCGACCATTTCACCGTCGGAGTCCTCCATCACGAAATCGACAATGGTGCGCCACCGTGGCTGATCAGAGTCATGAAGAGCGTCCACAAAGCTAGACCCATCGGTGCTGTCCACATCCCAGCCGAGGACTCGCGCAACGGAGGGACTCTGAAACAAGATGACCCCGTCTCGGTCGACGATGGTGACAAGGTCTGAAGAGTTCTCAACAAGCGCGGAGAAGCGGGCTTCACGAGCCTGCAATTCCGTCGTGCCCAACTCCACTTTCTTGTTCAGATGGACCTCACGCAGTGACATACGCCGCACTCCACCAAAGAGCTCGGTCACGAACTCGCCGATCAGTACAAAGAAGATGCCCCGACTCACCCAGTCGCTCAGCGCCTGGGGGGTGTGGGTGGCTACGTCTGCGGGTAGGAGCGGCCCCGCCACGAACATCGATATTACCGCTGTCGTCAGCGCGCCGTAAGGCCCGAATCTGAGACCAGCCAGGAACACCGGAATGTAGAACCAGAGCGGTGTCACGTTCGTTCCGCCGCCGAGAAAGTAAGCCCCGACCCACGACAAGCCCGTCAACAGAGCAATGATCTCGATCGCCATCGGCGCGGACATGTTCATCAAGGTGATTGAGGCGATGATCCGATCCGCGAGAGGTCTTGGAACAGTCGAATCGATTTGAGCAATCCGTTCCGCGGGTTCTTGGGTTCCTACGTTGCTCATGGATTCACCCTCTTGTGAAGAACCCTACGGACGACCACACTATGTGAGCCCAACGTTGTCACTACGTTCACCCAATGCTTGCGATAATAGGCGAATCGCTGGCCATTTCGGTTTTCGAGACAAAGGATCAAGCCGAAGCATCGGCCGCCACTGTCAGCCCTTGCCAGATGCTCCTCTTGGCGTCGAAGATCGAAGTGCGCGAGGTAATCGCCACCGGGTGAAGTGGGATGGGCGAGGTCTTGGGCAGCCCCGTACGCCGGGACTGTGGGACGTCTCCTAGCGGCTACGTGGGGCCATTACACCCCCAGTGCGAGTGTCTCGGTAAGCAGTAGCCGCCTTCGTGTGGGATGCAGAGAGGTGGACCAGTTCGACCGTGCCCTTCTCGATGTGGCGATTCGGCGGATAGAGCTGCACGTCTGACGGAAAGACTCTCCGTTGTGCCGGGCGCTTTGGGGTGCGTAATGGTCCGATCGGGGCTTGGTGGGTGTCCCACCCTCCCGACGTTCGGGGGCAGTGTCAGCAGCGTACGGAAAGCCTAGGAATACCCCGTTATGGCCTGGCTATCAGCCAACGCCCAGCCATTAGAACTGGACCTCTTTGGCGAAGGCGAGCACTTGAGTCTTGTCGGCCGGAAGGATGTATCCCGCCTTGATATCCTCGTCCGTCGCCGTCGTGTATGCCTTCAGGTAAGAAGTCTTGGTCCCATAGAGGGATTTGAGCTGCATTTCGCTGAAGGGACGAGTCGACCCGAACAGGACGCAGAACCCGGCCGATCCGGGGGGTGTGGTGTTCGAATAGGCCGCACTCGGCACCCGTTCCCACGGACCCTGGATGCCACCGATCACCGTTCCGCTGGTGTTGGTCTGCACCGTAGGCGTGCCGTCGACAACCTGGATCTTCATACGAGGCGCCGATGGCGGCGGCGAACGGGTGACCATCCAGGAATTGATGGCGGAGAGGGCGGCTTCAAAGATGAAATGACTTGGTGCCTCGTCGACCGAGGCGCAGCCGAGAGATTTGAGCGACTGAGGCGTGACGATGTAGGAGTCTGCGTGAGAGGCGCCGGCGACGTCCCAGAGCCTGATGAAGCGCGTGTCGGGCTGACGGGCCTGGTAGTACCCCCCGAAAGTCTCATCTGTTTCGGTGATCATCATGAGGACCGGGACGCCGATGTCGGTACGGATGTGGACGTCGCCACCGAAGCTGCCGCTCGGTGATGCACCGGGGATCCCCACTGCTCCCCCGGCCCTACTGTGCACTAAGAAGCCGTCGAACACATGGTAGAGGGGCTGAACGGCGTCGATGTAGGTGGTCAGGTAGAGCGCCGACTGGGACTCACCCACCGCCAACAGCCGCTTGGGGTGCAGTGGGGCCAGGGGGTTCGCGTGGCCACCGACGAGCAGGGCTCGGGCGGCCTGGGTGTAGATGTCGTAGGAGTACTGGTCCCCCGGATCCATCAGTGTTGGGTGCGTCGCCTTGGGTCGAGGTCTCCGCAGAGGCTGGCGCCGACACGATCGAAATCTGAGCGGCCACTCCCGCACCCATTACTCCAAATGTCATAACCAACGCAGTCAGGCCGGCTCGGCATGCCCCGCGTAAAGAGTGCGTCATCCAATACCCCCCAATACCACGTAGCCAGCGGCACGTCTTCAGACCGCGTCAACCGTACCTCGGTATGGAGCTAAGAGTTCCACCTGTGTAATCAGGGCGAGACCGGGCCGAACTCAAAGGACACGCGGTCCGTTTGCCGAAAGAGTCTTCACTCTGCGATTCTCTCCGGTTCGTCGGAACTGTCTCACCTACCCGGCGATCGCGGTGACCCCCAGGGATGCGCCACTGGGTCGTTCTGACCGCACCACTTTTTGCTTGCGTTCTCGGCCGCCCAGGCGTCGGCCTCAGGGACTACCGAGTGCCGCAGTCGCCTTGATGCGGGTAGCGGCCAGGATCAGGGCGCGGTCGGACTCGAGGAGGAAGCGGTTCTTGATCGTCCGATCAAGGTCGGAGGTGAACTTCGCCATGTAGTCGTTGACGCTTGGATACCGCGCGTGGAGGGTGGCGGAGTTCAGCGGGGTCTCTACGCCTTCGAGCGTGCAGAGCCCAGCCGGCGTGTCGCTCGACTCGTATCGCGTGAGAACCCGGCTGCCCGAAGGTCGCTGACCTATTTCAACGCGTCGGACCATACACTCCACGCGTCAACTCGGCCCAGGGACAATACCCGAAGCCCTTGGGAACACGCTGGAGGATCGGCCTACGGGCGCCGAGAGCAGGCTTGTGATCACGTCGAGGTTTGTTGCTGGGAGTAATTGGCCGGCGGAGACTCCTGCGGCCAGTGCCCGTCGTAGCCATTCGCGTCGGGTTTCGAGGAGACACGTCTTGAACCGCCGCAGTAGTTCCGGATGGCGCTGCTCTTCTGCGAGCAGCGAGCCGACGACGGTCAGGGCGTTGTCGTGCAGCAGAAACTCGACCGGGAGTACTCAGCCTTCTTCACTTCTTCGGTAGCCGAATCGATCGCCGTTGTGGCCGGAGACCAACGCACGTCTTCAGGCCCAATCGTGGCCACCGGCTGAACACGCGGCGTCAAGATTGACCTCAAACGCGCCGCCTAATGGCGCGCGCCTAGATACCCAAACCGCGGAACGCCCCACCACCCACAATGACGGCGGCGGCAATCCGTGCGCGCAACAGGGAACGGTTGTACGGCGGCTGCTGAAAAGCTGGGCGGGTGCTGTCTGTTGTGCGAGTATTGGACAAGCCTCGCTGGTCTGGATCCAGCAGGGGGGACGAGGGATCGTGAGTCAGCCAGGCTTGGATACGAAAGCGTTGCAGGAACTGTCGCTTACCCTGTTCTCGAAGATGGAAGGCACCGTCACTGCGACGTTGATTCACCTTGGCGGTCAGCTCGGCTTATACCGGGCGTTGGCCGCGGCACCGGCTACCAGCGAAGAACTGGGTGGACGTACCGGTCTCCACGAGAGATGGGTGCGGGAATGGTTGTACAACCAGGCGGCGGCTCACCTTATCGATGTCGACACGTCGGTTGCCGGGCGCGAGAAGTTCTCGATGGGACCCGAGGCGGTTGCTGTGCTCGCCGACGAAAACCATCCGGCGTTCGGTCTCGGGTGGTTCCACAGCCTTCCAGCGACCGTGGCCGTGGCACCCCGACTCGTGGAGTCATTCCGCACTGGGGTCGGTCACCCCTACGACGTGTTCGGCGAGTCAGGGGCGCTGGGGATCGAGATGTCCCTCAAGGCGTGGAACGAGGCGAACGTGGTGTCGGTCGTGTTGCCGGCCCTCGATGGGGTCGTCGAACGCCTGACGGAAGGGGCGGCTGTGGCCGATATCGGCTGCGGGACCGGTACGGTGGTGTTTACGATCGCAAAGGCGTTCCCCAAAAGCCGCGTGGTCGGATACGACATCAGCCGACACGCGATCGACCGGGCCAAAGACCGCCTCGCGGAACAGGGACTCGATAACGTCGCCTTCTCTGATCCCCGAGTTGACCCGCTTCCCGATGACGGTTCACTCGATCTCGTGTGCACGTTCGATTGCATGCACGACATGACCCGACCGTTCGACGTCGCAGCGGCCATCCGTCGCTCTTTATCCGATAACGGAACATGGGTGATGGTCGAGATCAATGGTCTGCCGACCTTCGCCGAGAACGCAGCGCTCAATCCGATGGCATCCTTAATGTATGGAGCGAGCGTACTCACCTGCCTCAGTTCCGCCATGAGCGAGCCCGACGGCGCAGGATTCGGCACCCTCGGGATGCACCAGGACGCAGCCAGAATGATGGCTGAGCGGGCCGGGTTCACCCGATTCCGACGCCTGGCGGTCGACCACCCGGCTAACGCCTTCTACCAGATCCGCCCCTAACTGGACCGGGCGAGCGAACCGTACGCTGCTCGGCACACCGTCGAGCCCCGAAGATGCGGGTCGACCCAACTGATCACCTCACCAATTGACTGGATCCTTCGCAGCGAATGCGTGCTGTCGCATGATCTCCCGCTCTTCGTCAGTCAGGTCGAGAGCGAACGTTGGACGAGGAGCCTGCAGCCGAAACACAAAGGTACTCACCGATCACACCTAGACAGAGCGGGCCACCGCTGCCCGCTCGGCAAACCGAGCGAGCCCACGCTGCCAGCCGTCAGGCGATCCCACGGCATCCCGCATCTGCTCCCAGCCGGGGCCGTGGCGGTCAAGATGGCGGTGGGTGAGTTCGACGCGGTGTCGTGGTGGCGCTCTCGGGAAGGAAGCTCACTTCGATCTCACTCACCCTCGCGGGGTCGGATTCGAGCTGCCACTGCAGGTTGATGTTCCAGGTGATCACGAACCGGTGTGGCGGTTCGTATGCGAGCACCCGACCCCAACGGCACTCGGTCCCATTCGTGGCCCGGTCATAGACGGCGCCGCCGACGTGCGGCTCGAAGACCATCTCGGCCAGCTCGCCTTGCAGGATGTGGTGCTCGGGCGGCCACCAGCTCCCAATGCCTTCGGTGAACACTGAGAAGGCGTGCTCTTGAGAGGCCGAGACGACCACAGAGGTGCGGACGGCGGTGTCAGCGGTGTGCGATGTCATCGGGCTCCTCCTGTGCTTTCGACAACGGATTTGAATGAGGTCAGGGCCAGGCTCCAAAAGCGCTCCAGGTATGCGCGCAGTTCGGCGACGCCCGTCGGGTCGACGTGGTAGAGGCGCCGGGTTCCCACGGGTCGGTCCACCACGAGTCCGACGTCTTTGAGCACCTTTAGATGCTGGGACACCGCAGGCCGAGACACCGGTAGGCGAGCCGCCAGCTCTCCGACTGGAAGGGGCTGCTCGGCGAGTAACTCGAAGATGGCCAATCGAGTTGGCTCGGCCAGGACACCGAGAGGAGACCGTTCGTAAGTCCTCACGAACCGTAAGCTACTGCTTACCCCCGTTGCTGTCAACTGCCTATGGATCAGTCCATCACGATCACGTGAAACGAGAGCAAACGAGTCGGAAGGCCCGAGTGGTCTTCAGGCCGGCGTACGGGGCGCTCATGGGAAACCGTGGTCGATGAACAAACGGGGGCACCCGTGTCTACCGAAGTGAGTCAACTCCACTGCCTGGAATCGGCAACTTGCGGACGGTGCCGTGACCTAATTGTCGAGGTGACGGCCAGGGCGCAGGCCAGCACAACCGCCAGTCGGGGGACGGGCGTCATGACCTCCATGACGCACCTGGGGCCCCGGGGCCACGACTGAACGCCACGGGTCCTCGCCGACACATGGGCACGACGACCTGGTGCTGGCGAGAACCCCCCGTACACTGCGCGCGTGACGCGCCGCATGGTCCCCTTCATCGTGCTGGTGGCACTCGTCGTGCTCTCCCTGGGAGCGGCCATCGCCGGAGTGCGCGGTGCCCCGGGCGCCCCACCCACGACAACCTCCTCGACGAGCACTCCGCCAAGCGCCTCGACCACCAGCACGACGACCGCACCCGTCTCCTATCCGTGCGGGGTCGTCCCCAGCCCCGAGGTGGTCATCACCTTTAACACCTTCCTATGCAGCGTCACCACACGCGTCGGCGAGACCATCCACGTCGTGCTCAATCCCGGGCTCCGCTGGTCGACCCCGATGAGCGATTCGAGCGCCGTCGTGGTCGAGCACGTGCAGCGGCAGTCCCCGGGCGGCCTCGATGCGAACCTGATCGCGGCAGGCGCAGGTCAGGCCATCGTCACCTCCATGGGCACGGCCCTGTGCCCGCCCGGGGGCGCGTGCCCGCAGTTCATCGTGCTCTGGAGGCTGCACGTCACTGTCGGGATGTAGAAGGGGAGCCGGTGGCTCCGCGCGTTCGATCTAGAAGGTGGTACTCGCACCACGTCCCCACTCATGAGGTCGGCGCCACTCCCTCGGGCGAGCCCATCATCGGGTCGGGCTTCGATGCGACTTTGCTGGCACTTCGGAAATGAGCGAGGTTCCGACGCTCGCGACAGTAAGCACCACACGTTCGGTGGGCAAGGATTGTGTCCCGCCGATCCGGCGACTGGGGCAGTCCCACCGTTTTAGCCCAGACCCGAACGTCGCCATAGTCCCCGCTTCGATCCTTTACGGTGGACAAGGCACCCCGCCTAGAAGGGGACCTGCACGGCCCAGTGGCTGGAATGAGAGGACCTTCGTGAAGATAACCATTATTGGAACTGGTTTTATAGGCTCAACCCTCGGACGGGCTCTCTCCGGCGCGGGACATCAAGTCACCTATGGGTCCCGGCACGCCGACGACGAGGTGGCCGCTGGAACGACTGGGAACGTCTTACCAATTGATCAAGCGTTGCTTGACGCAGAGGTCGTCATCCTTGCCCTGCCAGGTGCGGCAGTTGCGGATCTAACTGTGGAGCACGGGAGTGCGTTGGCAGGCCGGCTGGTGATTGATGCCACCAATCAAATGGGTGCAGATGTCGCTAACGCCAGGGCATCTCTCCCCCCGTCTGTCCGATATGCCCGTTCAACACGCTCGGTGGGGAGAACATGGCTAACCCAATATTCGCCGATGGAAGGGCCGACATGTTCTTTTCCTCTCCGGGCGGCGACCGATCCACGGTTGAGACTGTCATTGAAGGGGTGGGCCTACGACCGGTTTACGTGGGAGATGACCAAGAAGCGATCATCGATGCCTTATTCCAACTCTGGATTGCGCTCGCGATCAAACAAGGGCGCGGCAGGCGGCTCGCCCTACGACTACTCGAAGGCTGAAAAGGCGACACCTTTCCGGCATGAAGATATGGGGCAAGCGGTAGTCGGTTGTCCCGCTGCTGGGACTACGCCCACCGCCGAAAGCCCACGCCGGTATGGTGATTGACGTGGAGGCATCACCCTGACGGCCCAGGCTTCGGCCTCGACCCCGCGGCACAATTCGACACTCCCGCTGCAGAAAGGAGCTTTCATGCAAGCCATCACCGTTCGAGACCGCGCTGCCGGCGTGGGCGGGCTCTCCTTGGCAGACCTCCCTTACCCCCACGCCGCCGAGAACGATGTGATCGTGCGGGTGCATGCGGCTGGGTTCACCCCCGGCGAGCTGGACTGGTCGTCGACCTGGGTCGACCGCGCCGGGCGCGACCGGACGCCGAGCGTGCCCGGCCATGAGCTGTCGGGAGTGGTCGTCGAGCTGGGGTACGGAACCACCGGCCTGACCGTCGGCCAGCGGGTGTTCGGCCTGAGCGACTGGACCCGCAACGGCTCCTTGGCCGAGTACACCGCGGTGGAAGCCCGCAACCTCGCTCCCCTTCCGGCCGACATCGACCACACCATCGCCGCTGCTCTGCCGATCTCGGGGCTGACGGCATGGCAGGGGCTGGCCGACCACGCTCGCCTTACGACCGGCCAGACCGTTCTGATCCACGGCGCCGCGGGCGGTGTCGGCTCAATCGCCGTGCGGCTCGCTCGCGAGGTCGGAGCCAGAGTGATCGGCACCGGTCGAGCAGCGGACCGCGCCACAGCCCTCGGCTTGGGAGTGGATGCCTTCTTGGACCTGCAGGCCGACAAACTGGAGGACGCCGGCGAGGTCGACGTGGTGTTCGACGTGATCGGCGGCGAGATCCTCGACCGCTCGGCAGCGCTGGTGCGCGTCGGCGGTACGCTCGTCACCACCATCAGGGTGCCCACGGTCCAGCCCAAGGACGGGCGCGCGGTCTTCTTCGTCGTCGAAGCCGACCGTTCCCGGCTGGAGAGCAGTGTGCGCAACTGGTGAGGAACCAGGGCACACTGCCACTCCCCTGCTCTCCCACCCCAGGCGCATAGGGTGGGGAGACTTTAGGGGTATGCCCTGGCAGACCTGGCCCAGCGGCTGAGGGACGGACGGCTCAAGCCGATCGTCGGGGCAGTACGGCCGCTCGCCGAGGCGCCTGCTGCGTTCGCCCCCGACTGGCGCACCCCCGGCAAGACGATCATCCGCATCACCGAAGGCGGATAATCGTCCAAAGGGCCCAGGTAAGGGCCATTCGTAGCAGGGACACGGCAGACAGGCCGGTTGTGACGCAACTACAGGAGCACAGTTACCTGCCTGGTGACGTAATCCCTGCTCAGGCGACCTTTTGTAGAAGGGTGCTTTTTTCGGAATATGGCGTGGTCGATATCCCAAGCCGCGCCCCAGTCCGGCAACGGAGACACGCTCAACACGATTGACCGACAAGCATTGTCACCCCGGAGGCGGATGGAGAGACGTCGAGACGCTCGAATCTGGCCGAGGGCCACCTGCAACTAGCGGCCAAGAACAGACAGGAATCCACCCGTCTTCGACACGGGGGGAGCCGGGCAGTCTCGATCGGCGATTTTGATATGTCGCCTGATGTGAGCAAAGAAGGCAGCCCGGTGGACGCGACGATCTTGAACGACCGCAACAGGGCCAGGCGCCACCTCAGTCAGCGGCATTGGTCGGTTGCGAAGCGGGCGTCGCAGTGAGCGGATCGAAATCGGCCTTGGGCAGGAAGACAAGTTTGAGCTGGACCTCGGGCCGACGAACCTCCATTTGCGCCAGACGTTCAAAGACCACTCTGTCGGCCGCGATAAGCGGCGGTTGGGTCATTGACCGTGGCCAGAGCCGATAGCGCTTGACAACGTTTATCTCAGCCGCCAGCAGGAATAGCTGCGCGCCCAAGTAGATCCAACTGAGCAAGACGATCACGATGGCAAAGAAGCCATAAGTGTTCGTGGCGTGCTGGAGCTCGCGACCTATGTACCAACTTCCGATGAGCTGCAATGTTTGCCAGAACACGGCCGCCAGCGCGGCGCCGAAAGAGATCTCGCGCCAGCTGAGCGCGTCGGCCGTCATCAGGTTGAACGCCAGCAGGATGAGGCAGAAATTCAATGCCAGGGATCCGACCACCAGGAGCCCCGTCGCTATCCAGCCATGGGAGACCAGGGTCGCGAACCCGGTGAGTACCGTCGCACCAATCGTGGAGAGAGCGATCAGGACGAGGACCCCCACCGCGCGAAGGTAACGCAGGTAGATCGAGGGCCAGCGAACATAGGGGATGTTCCATACCACGTTCATCGCGCTCTGGGCGGCGAGCCCGAGCCCAATTGCGCCATACAGGAGAAGAAGGCTCCCGATGACCACTGCCGCTGTGCTTCCAGTGAGGGCATGGGTGTGCGACTTCAGCTCAGGACCGATGATCGGAAAGTTTCCCAGGGCGCTGTTGACGAGGTCCTCCTGCAACTTCTTGTTGTCATGGAGGGCGTAGCCGAGGATCGTCGTGAACACGAGCAGGAGCGGAAATAGCGCAAATAGACCGTAGTAGGCGACAAGCGCCGCTTTGCTACCAGCCTGATCGTTGCCGAACTTTTGAATAACCGCAAAGGGGAAACCGAGAGCACCATGATCCTGCTGGAATCTGTCGGCCCGACGTATGACTAATTCGATCCTGCCCGGACGACCAGCTACTCCCTCAGTTATGCCGTTGCTTGGCGGTCCCTCCGTTGATCCACTTGGCTGAGGGCTGGGCGGTGGTAGAAATGGGTCGGTCATAGTGCCAATTATCACCCTCGGGGTGTCGAGGTTTCACGCCCACCCTCTCCCCCACTTCCCCTGGATAGACGAAGGAATCAACACTCCCCTTTCCGTCCAATGGGCCGTCTCCAATCGTAGAGAGCGAGATCCCGCTCGTTGTACCCCCGATTTATGACCGCCAGGACCATTCCGCAATTTGATCACAAGGGAAGCCGGGTCAAGGGTGCAGAGTCGCCAAAGGCTAACAGCGGACGGTTACCCTGCCGCGGTGTCCTTCTATTCGACGACACCGCTGGGACTCACTTGCCGTGTTGAGTTCGTTGAGCGATTGGCTTGGTTAGTGGACCACGTGGTCGACAAGTGATGTCGGTGTACCGAGATTCGTACGGAGTACCGACGCACATGCGGGACGCGGTGTCGCGCCGTCCACCGTTGAAATCCTCAACGTACGTCAACTTGATACAAACGCCTTCCCGCTCGATCGTGATCGGTTCACCCATGTCAGCACGGTGGTTCCATTGTTGGATCAAACACGTCTCTTGTACCGACCCTTCCACGCCACCGGCTCCATGCAATGCCCAGCCTGCCCAGGGGTTCTCGTATACGAACCGCCAGCACCAGCCCTCTTGGCGAATATGCCCGGCGCCACGGTGCCCACGATCCGGAGCTGGTCGATCCCACCTGTAGATCGAGTACGTGGCCATGTGACGGGAGGGTAATCGGGACCTTACGTCAGAATGACAAGAGGGAGTTTTTCCCTTTCTAGTGTCGCGCGATCCAGGATTGCCTGGTAAAAGGTTCTTCGAGCGGGCGCGCTCCGGACAATCAAGAGAGGAAGCGATGGCTGTCGTAGACGAGATAACCGCGCAGCAGATACGACGACACATTTTGCTGCAGGAGGGAGTGTTCAATGGTGCCGCGACCGCCGACGCCGATCTCTTGGACATGTTCTGGCGGGCACGCGAAGGCGACGAATATCAAGAACGCCTGAGAGCGATCTCCATCCTCAGGGAGGTCATCCCCGGCCTACTCATCTGCCATGTCTGCAGACTCAGCGGTTTGGGCCTCGGCGATCTGATCGCCTTACCCTGCGAGCTTCACGTCGAGGCTCTCCGGGTCGGATGGCGTTACGACGAGGAAGACCGATGGATGTGCCCGGGGTGCATTGGCGGGCTGCACGGGTGGTCGGGTGGCGAGTACCCGCGAGCACCCTAGACGACGACCGGGCGAGGCGCTTCTCGTCAACGACGAGGGGGGGGTTGCAATGGTCGAGGCGCAAAGGCCGCTTTGCGGTGCCGAACCGTGTTGACTATGCAGCGACTCCGCGCCCCGCGGGTGATGGCCCCTGGACTGGAACCGTGCGCCCGGCGTCGTGCTCGGCACCAAGCCGTCTCTTGATGGGCTTGGTGGCCTCGCCGTGTCTCGATCAGCGTTTGCAAGACTAGGGGTGGGCGCCCCAGCGGATGGACGCCGCGAAGGCCGCCAGTGCCAGCAACGCCCCGATGATGGCGAACTCGGCCGTTACCTCGTCGTGCTCCTTTTGGACGCTCACCTCCTTGGACAGGTCGGCGAACACCTGCGAGAGCTGCGAGGCGGTTCTGGCGGTGTAGCTCTTGCCGCCGGTAAGGTGCGAGACCTCTTTCAGCGGCGGCAGGTCGGCCACGAGGGGGTTACCCGAACCTCCGCCGAAGCCTCCGCCGCCGAAGCTGCGGCTCCCGAAGCCTCCGCCGCCGAAGCCTCCGCCGCCGCCACCGCCACCGCCACCGAAGCCGCCCTGCTGCTGGGGAGTGCACTCGAGCGGGCCCGGGTGCGTCGTGCCGTAGCCGATGGTGTAGATGCGGACCCGTCGGGCGGCCGCGAACGGGGCGGCCTGCAGCGGCGTGATCCCCCGGTTGTTGGCCCCGTCGGTCAGCAGCACGATGATGTCTGGGACATAGCCTTCGGATCCCCGCTTCGCTGCGGTGCCCGTCGTGCCGGTGGTCGAGCCACCGGATACGCTCGCTCCCCTGAGCTGGGACGGAGTGGCCTCAGCGCCTAGCACCGAGTTGGCGACCGGCTTGACCTGGGGATCGACCTGGGCGATGGCGTCAAGCGATTGCAAGATTGCTGCGCCAATGGCAGTGCCCGGGCCCGTCGTCAGGTGGTCGAGCGCGTGATCCAGGGTGCCGCGATCGGTCGTCGGTGGGACGGCGAGCTCGGCGAACACGTTGAACAGCACCAGACCGATCTGGGTGCCGCTCGGCTCGGAGTTGACGAACTGGAGCGCCCCCCGTTGGGCCACGGCCAGACGGTCGGGCAGCAGGTCGGTGGAGCACATCGAGCCCGACTCGTCGAGCGCGAGGATGATCGATGTCTTCTGGGCCGGCACGTCCCTGGTGAGCTCGGGTCGCGCTCGACGCGATTGCCAACACACCGACGGCGGCGAGCAGCGCGGCCACGGGCACGTGCCGGAGCCAGCGGGTTCGTGGGGGAACGGCGGCGCGCAACAGCGCGACGCTCGAGTACGAGATCGCCTGGCGGCGTCGCCGGCGCAGTGCGGCCACGTACATGCCCAGCACGAGGGGAACGGCGAGCACAAGGAGGAGCGCGAAGGGCCAGGCAAAGCTCACGTCACATCACCCGCCCGAACCACAACACCGAGAGCAGCGCACCGACGACGAGGACGAGCATGGCCGCTACGGCGAAGATGGCGGAGATCTGGATGTACTCGCTCACCACCGTGAAATGCAGATCAATGGTTTCTGAGACGTCACGCACCGCAGCCCTATCATCGACTTGGTGGTAGGTCCCGTTCGCGACCTTGGCGACGTCCTCGAGCGTCTGCGGATCGAGCGCGGTGGCGACGCTGAATCCCCCGATTTGAACCGTGGTGCCGGCGACGGTACCGACCCCAATCGTCTGGATACGCACCCCCGCGCTCGAGGCCAGCCGGGCCATCGTCACCGGGTTGATCTGACTCGTGTCCTCGCCGTCGGAGATCAACACGATGGTCGCTCCCCCGAAGTAGCCGATGTTGACCTCGTTCGAGTTGTCCTCGTTCAGCGCCGTGCCGTTCACCTTCAGCGTCTTGCCGGCGAGCGCGTCGAGCGAGGTGAGGATCCCAGTCGCCAATGAGGTGCCGCCGCCCAAGGACAGGTCGTTGATAGTCCGCAGGACGGCAGGGTGATCGAAGGTGGGGGTCCGCACGATGACCGCACTGGGGCCGAAGGCCACCAAGCCGATCTTGACCGACGACGGCTGATCTCCGACGAAGTCGCGGGCAGCCTGCTCTGCCGCTCCGATGCGGGAGGGCTCTACGTCCTTGGCTCCCATGCTGTTGGAGACGTCCATGGCGAGGATGACCGTGGACTCCAGCCGCGGCGTCTCGACGGTCGCCATCGGTCGGGCGACCGCCACGGCCAGAAGGGCGAGCGCGGCTGCGAAGAACGTAAACGGCAGGTTCCGGCGCCAGCCCTGTCGCCCACCGGCGCCGCTGACGAGGAGCCCTTGCGCCGCGAGCTCCTCACTCCGTCGGGCCCGTCTGCGGCGTGCTGCCACGTAGACGGCCACCACGGCCGGCACGACCAGCAGCGCCCAGAGCCATTCCGGCGTGGCGAAGGTCATCTGCGCCTCTGGCGCCGACTCGCCGCCATCCGCACGAACGCGCTCAGCAGATCGTCCTCGGTCGACACGACGTGGAGATCGATTCGGGCCCGAGCGACCGACTGGCGGATGGTGTCGTCCCGATCGTCAGCCAACGCGTGCAGGCGGCGGCGGAACTCAGGATCGCTCGAGTCGACGAGCAGCACCTCCCCTGATTCGGCGTCCTGCACGTACAGCAAGCCGGCAGACGGGAGTTCACGTTCGCGCGGATCCACCATCCGGACCGCGACGACCTCATGTCGCCGGGTGAGGCGGAGGAGCGGTCGTTCCCAGCCTGGCTCACTGACGAAATCGGTGATCACGACCACGAGCGAGCGTCGACGCACGAGTCGCTCGGCCGTGCGGAAGAGCTTGGCGAGATCGGTCGACGCCGCGGCCTCGACCGGTCGGAGCAGGTGATGCAACAGCACGAGGACGTGGTTCCGGCCTTGCCGTGGCGGGAGCACCCAGTGACGCTCGCCGTCGAAGATGATGGCTCCCACCCGATTGCCGTTCCGGACGAGCAGCTGGCCGAAGACCGCCGCGAGCTCGCACAGCACGTGTTCCTTGGTCCGTCCGGCTGGGCCGAACGTCATTGACCGCGAGCGGTCGATGACGAGCCACGCGGTGAGCTCGCGGTCCTCCATGAAATCCCGGACGAGCAGCTCGTCCATCCGGGCCGTGGCGTTCCAGTCGATGTGTCGGACATCGTCGCCCCACTCGTACGCCCGCAGGTCGAGGAAGTCGGTGCCGTCGCCACGGAGAAGAGTCCGGTAGTCGCCTTGTAGGCGTCCGTCGAGCCGTCGGACGACCTGCCAGTCAGGCGGCGCAGCATCCCCTCAGGCGTCAAGAGCTCAACTGGATCCATGGCATCACCCCGGACTAGCTGCTGCCGGATCGCAGGATCACGTCGGGGACCGGGACCGTGCTCAGCACGGCGTCGATGACGTGCTGCGCCGTCATGTCGTCGGCCAACGCCTCGTACGACAAGACCAAACGGTGCCGGAGAACGTCCGGCGCGATCGTGCGCAGGTCCTCGGGTAACACGTACTGCCGGCCCCGTACGAGCGCCAGCGCCTGCGCCGCAATTACCATGTTGATCGATGCCCGGGGACTCACGCCAAACGTGATGTACGGCGAGAGCTCGGGCAAGCCCACCGACTCGGGGTCACGGGTGGCCGACGCCACTGCGACTGCGTACTCGATCAGCGACGGATCGACGTACACGGTCCGGACCGACTCCTGGAGGTGGCGCAGCTGCTGGACACTCATGGTCTGGCGCATCGTCTCGAGTCCGGCGACCATCCGCTCCACAATGACGAACTCCTCGGTGGCGCTCGGGTAGTCGACGAGCACCTTGAGCATGAACCGGTCGACCTGCGCCTCTGGCAGAGGGTAGGTCCCGTCCGACTCGATCGGGTTCTGGGTGGCCATCACGAGGAACGGGTCAGGGAGCACGTGGGTCTCGCGGCCGATGGTCACCTGGCGCTCTTGCATTGCCTCGAGGAGGGCGCTCTGGACCTTGGCCGGCGCCCGGTTGACCTCGTCTGCGAGCACCAGATTGGCGAAGATCGGGCCAAGCGACACCTCGAACTCGCCCTGCTTCTGGTTGTAGATCCTCGTGCCGACGATGTCGGCCGGCACGAGGTCCGGCGTGAACTGGATCCGCTGGAACTCGACGCCCAGCGCGCCGGCGAACGTCTTGACGGCGAGGGTTTTCGCCAAACCCGGCACGCCCTCGACGAGCAGATGACCGCGGGCCGCCAATGCGACGACCATCCGCTCGAGCAACACGTCCTGGCCCACGATGACCCGCTTGACCCGGTACAGTACCTCTTCGAGCGCCTCGATCGCCTCGGCCGACGCTGCGGCGTTACCGTCGTGCGACTCGCTCACTTCGCCGGAGCTCCTGCGGCTGCACCGGCGGTCGCGATAGGCACGGCAAAGCCGATGCCGGCGAATTCGTCGTTCCCTGCTGGGTTGGCAAGACCGATCACGATCCCAATCACCTGACCTTTCGCATTGAGGAGGGGGCCGCCGGAGCTCCCCGGATTCACCGCCGCATCGAACTGGATCATTCCAGACAGCGACGGCCCGTCTGCAGGCGTAAATGCTCGGTTCAACCCCGAGACCACCCCGGCCGACAAGGACGCTTCGAGGCCGAGGGGGTTGCCCACTACGAACACCTCGTCGCCGATCTCCGGCGCGTTGCCCAACACGGCTGGCAACACGACGGCCGGAAGGGTCGACGGTGTCAACACCGCGATGTCGTGGCTCGCGTCCGACGAGGCGACGGACGCCGCGGCCGTCGTCCCGTCGGCGAAGGTGACTTCGATGGTCGACGCGCCCCGCACGACGTGGAGCGCGGTCAAGATGTCACCCTGCGAGTCGATGATCACCCCGCTGCCGAGCTCTCCGGTGCCCGAGGCACCCCCCTTGGACTGGACCACCACGAACGCGGCCTCCACCGCCCGGTACGCCGGAACCGCCGCGGGCGGCTGGGACTGTAGCTGCGAGACCGCGGTGCTGGCCTGGTTCCGGGAGATGGCGTTGACCTGCGTGCTGGTGAGGTCCGGGCGACCCGAGATCCGGAGGTTGGTGACGATGAGGGCGGCGGAAAGACCGAGGACGGCGAGGAGGAGCACCGCGAGGGCGACGGCCACCCGGCGCGACACGCCGGCCCCGGCCCGGCCCGGCTCGGGTCGGGCCGATGTTGTCGGGTTCGGGGTCGGCAGGTGATTGGACGGCGAGGCCTTGATCGCTCGGGACGACGTCGCTGGAGGCGGGGTGGCCAGACCCTTGGGCGACGCGGTCTGGTTTGGCGACGTGGGCGAACGCCTTTGCCCGAGCGGGAGCCGGTCCCGCAACCTGCGCCGGTCCCCTCCCGCTGCCTCCACCCTCATCGGACCCAGACGCTAGGTCACCATTCGCCGCCTGTGCCCTCGGGAGACGCGGTGCTTGCAGCAACTATACACAACTCGTACAAAGTACTTACCAAATTGACTTCTGGAAGGGGCGACCTCCTCCCATGGCGGGGTGGTCTCTCTTCCGCATGGGCGACGGGATGGCCGCAGCGTTGGTATTACACCTCGACACTTATTTCGATCCGGGGTGGCCCGCTCACACCCGCCCTAGCCATGGCGTCTCTCAGATCGGGATCGGCGGCGAAGGCATGAGCTTCATCGACCGAAGAGAACCAGTGCAGCCCCGTAATCTCGTTCGGATCATCGGCATTCCGGAAGACGGTGGCGTCCGTGACCCCGTGTTTGTCACGTATCGGTTGCGCTTTGTCATACTCGATCCGCCAAGCGTCGAAATCCTTGACGGGATGCTGCACAACCATCAATACCCTTGCCATCTGATGCTCCTTCGCATGCCGTTTCATCAGCCGAGGTCTCTCGGCTTCAGGGCAAGCCTCGACACGAAAGACTATCCGTCGAAGTATCTCACCCTCTCGGCGTACTGAGACAGGTCAGCCTTGGTTGGAATGTCGTGGCGATCGTGGCGGAGAGGGAAGTAGGACCGACGGTAGAGACCTCCGTCATGGGGGCAGTATTCGGCTAATGAGTGCCGAACCCCTCATCGACCCGGCATGGGAACGGCCAGTGAAGCTGCTAGCTGGTCGGTCAGAAGCTCAAGGGAGCCGTGCAGCTGGGCGAAGCGTCGCGGCCCCAGGATCTCTGCGATCCGCAACTGGGCCGCTCCCGCCTCGGCGTAGATTGTCTGCTCGAGCCGCCGTCCCTTGGAAGTGAGTCGGATCACGCGGGCCCTTCCGTCGGCCGAATCCGGGACGCGTCCAAGGTACCCGTGTCGTTCCAGGTGCCCGAGCAGGTCGTTGACCGACTGTTTCGTGATCCCGGCCCGGTCCGCAAGCTGGCTTGGACGTAGTCCGTCGAGGCCTGGATAGCGCCAGAGCCCGACATGTGCGGCGTTCAGATCGTCGTATCCAGCCGCAACGACGCCCGCATACATCTCATCGCGGACCCACTGCCAGACGACGCGCAACATGGCGCCGACGTACCGGGGCAGCTCGCCATCGGGGTATTCCCCAGCGGAGGAATTGCTTGACATAGTCGTAAGTCTACCATACCATCTAATCGTAAGGGTACCTGACTAACGGGTACGGGACAGGTCTCTACGAGGAGGTTACCGAAGTGACGACAGCAGTAGTTGACTCCCCCGAGAACGAGCAAGCGCCGGCGTGGTGGTTCCTCGACACCTTGGTCGTTGAGCACCGTTGCGCACCCGAAATGGACACCGTCGTGCTCGAGATGACCTTCCCGGTGGGCTCGGCGCCCCCGCTGCACGTCCACGACGATCTCGACGACACCTGGTACATCCTCGAGGGCCAGATGGTCGTGCGCTGCGGCGACGAAGAGCTGGTCGTCGGAGCCGGGCACTGGGTCTCCATGCCCCGCGGCGTACCGCACACGTTCCGAGTGGTCGGTGAGCGCGAGGCGCGGATCCTGCTCGTGCACGACAACGCCAGCTTCCGTGACCTCATTCGCGCCCTCAGCACTCCAGCCACGGCGCGTGTCGTGCCGAGCCGCCCAACGTTTCCGCCCATGGACGAACTGGCGCGCATCGCTGCGTCCCACGACCTCAGGCCAATCGGGCCTCCCATGAGCGCTGACGACAGCGACACGGTCCTGGCCAACGCGAGCTAATCCGCTGGCGAATATCGACGGGGCATCACCGTGCACGGGCAAGCTCTCGGGTCCGGAGTGGATGCACCGTCCGGCTGCACGCCAGGAATGTTCAGACGACGGCCGGATCTGGAGCCGGCTTGAAGAAGGCCTCGACCTCCTCGGGCGCCAGCGGTCGGGCGAAGAGGAAGCCCTGCCCGACGTCGCAGCTCTCGGCCTGCAGCTGGGTCAGCTGGCCGGACTCTTCGATGCCTTCGGCCAGGGTCTCGAGGTGCATGGCCTTGCCCAGCTGAATCAGGGTGTGGATGAGGGCGTCTCCCTCGGGTGACTTGGACATCCCCGAGATGAACGATCGGTCGATCTTGAGCGAGTCCACCGGGAACTGCTGGAGGTAGGCCAACGAGGAGTACCCGGTGCCGAAGTCGTCGATGGCGAGGCGCACGCCGAGGCCCTTGAGGGCGGCCAGCTGCTTCTGGGCCATCTTCGTGTTACGCATGAGGCTGGTCTCGGTGATCTCGATGATCAGGTCGTCGGGGGGGAGCCCGGAAGCGGCCAGGGCGCTCCGGACGTCGTCGAGCAAGGAGTCGGCGTCGAACTGGCGGCCCGAGGCGTTAACCGACATCTTGGTGACCTGTCCCGCCTGCCGCCACGCCATGGCCTGGCGGCAGGCCTCATGGAGGACCCAGCGACCCACGGGGATGATCAGGCCCGAGCTTTCGAGGGAGGGGATGAACTCATCGGCTGAGAGCAGGCCACGCGTGGGGTGGTGCCAGCGCAAGAGGGCTTCCACGCCGACGACGGACATGTCGGAGAGCTCGAAGATCGGTTGGTACAACAAGAAGAACTGGTCGGTGCCGATGGCCGCCTGCAGGTCCATCTCGAGCTCGTGTCGGCTGCGCAGTTCGGTCTGCATTTCGGCCTGAAAGACGACGTAGCGGTCCTTGCCCGCCTCCTTGGCGGCGTAGAGGGCGATGTCGGCGTCGTGCAACAGGTCCTCCGCACTCTCGCGCAGCCCGACGGCGATGCCGATGCTGGCCGAGATGCTGACCCTCTTCTCGGCGTCGTCGCCGAGGTGGAACGGTTCGGCCAAGACGTCCAAGAGGCGTTCGGCCACCAATTCGGGCCCGGCGGCCAAGGAGATGCCCTCGGCCACCACGACGAACTCGTCGCCGCCCAAGCGGGCGACCGTGTCGGATTCTCGCAACGTGCCGGCGAAGCGGGCCGCCACGGCCTGTAACAGCTTGTCGCCCATGGCGTGGCCCAAGGTGTCGTTGACGTCCTTGAAGCCGTCAAGGTCGATGAACAGGGCCGCCACGTCGAAGTGCTCCCGCCGGGCCCGGGCCAGGGTCTGACTCACCCGGTCCAAGACCAGGACCCGGTTGGGCAGGCCGGTCAGGCTGTCGTGCAGGGCCTGGTGGCGAATCTTTTCGAGCAGGCGGGCGTTGCGCACGGCGATGGCGGCCTGACCAGCCAGGCCGCGGAGCCGTTCGGTGACGTCGCCGTTGTCGTCGAGTCGATCGGGGTGGTCGGTGACGTCGATGGTGATCCATCCGTACATCTCGGAGTCATAGATGATCGGGAAGGACAGCGCCGCCACGGCACCCGCCGCTGAAAGGGCCGCCGAGAGCCCGGCGCCGCGTTCGCCCAGATCGTGGCGGAAGACCTCCGAGTCCAGGTTGACATAGTCGGGAGGGAGCTCAAAGCGGGACAGCTCGGCGCAAAAGGTTTCGCCGTAGCCGTAACTGGCACTCATCTTGGCCGTTGGGCCGTTCGCATCGGTCACCCAGATGGCCACGCGATCACAGTCGACCACCGAGGGCACGGCGTGTGCCAGCCGCAGGATCATCTCTTCGGTCGAGGCCAGGTCGCCCAGTGCGCTCGACAAGCTGAGCAACGCCTGGGCGGTGGTCGCCTGTTGGCGGGCCTCTGAGATGGAGGCCTCCGAATCGAGGGCGCTGGCCGCCAAGCGGGCGTAGGACTCGAGGATCGAACGCTCGAGAGGCTCGAAGGTGGAGCCCTCCGAGCGGACGGCCACGAGGTGGCCGTAGTGGTTGCGGTCGGAGACGACCTCGAGTGCACACCAATGGCTGACCGTCTCGGGGTTCGACTCCAACAGCGCCAAGATCGCCGCGCGCTCGGGATCGTCGATCCCCTCGGAGCACAGCCAACGATCGGCCCGGGCGCTCGGTGTGACGGCGAGAATGTAGGACAGGGCGGGCACCGCTCGCCCGGCCGCGCCCATCACCTGGGTCAAGACCGTCTCGAGGCTTTCGCCCGAGACGAGCTGTGCGACCGTGTGGTGCAGCTCTTCGAGGCGGGCCTGGGACACACGGGCCGTCATCTCGGCCCGGGTAGCCCTGACGGCATCACTGTCGATCGCCTCCCAGCGCACCAGCGACTGGCAGTAGGGAGCGCCGTTGCACTGGCAGGTCTCGTTGACAACCTCGGCATCTTCGTACCCGCTGAGTCTGGGCATGGCGGCCAGCACGCCCGCAACGAAGGCGCAGTTCTCGGGAAACGGCTCGTACCCACGCTTGAACCGGATACTCATTCGGCATTGGTTCGGCCCAGTGCTCTCCGTGCGCAACTCGAAGACCGGGGCAGTCGACTCAATTATTGCCGGGAGGGCGGCGTACACATCGGCCGGGGTAGGGAATACCGAGAGGGATTCGGAGAGCTCGGGGGAATGGATCGAATCGTAGATGTGCTTGCCGACCTGGAACAGGCCGTCCGGCCCCCCCAGCACCTCGCCGGCGGCCTCGAGCAGCCTCCGGAACTGGGTGTACGTGCTCCACTTACTGGAGTCCACCAGCTCGGTGACCGACCGTGTCTCGCCGGCCAGTTGAAGGACTCGCTCGACACTCCCTTCGGGAGCCGACGTCTCGAGATACCGCAAGAGGATCTGGGCGAACAGTCCGTTGAATTCGCGGTTCGCAAACTGGTTTGGTTGCGCCGCCGGCTTATCCATGGGACACCTCGTTGGTTGTGTGCACTCTGGGGACGTCACCGAGAAGGCCCCGACCTTTGATGAGATCCCCCACTGCGTTGGTCGGGTCTCAGTGCGTCTTTGGCAGAGGGCGCCATGAGATCAGCTTTTCCAGCCCCTTCAGCGTGCCAGTCCCCGCGCTATGGGGTCTCGACCAACGAACAACATTTGCCCAATTCGTGGGGCTCGTTCCGCCTGGGATCAGAAGCCGAGCTTGACCAGCAGCTCCTCGGTTTCGGTCCATAGGCGGAGAGCAGCGGCACGATCTTGTGCCGCTTCGGAGGGCGACTCCTCGGCCTTGCGGTAGAAGTACCGCCCGCCGTTGCGACCGCCTTCAGGATCGGTGGCCAGCCAGACCAGCGTTTCGGCCGGTTCGTCGGGCGGCACCCTGTCGGCTGCGGCCATGTATGCCTGCATCGCCTCGTCCCCGTGGGAGGCGAAGTTGCTGGCGACCACCCCGGGATGCATGGCCTGAGCCACGATTCCCTCCGGCCCCGCTCGCCGCGCCAACTCCCGTGTGAAGAGGATGTTGGCCAGCTTGGCCCTGCAGTAGGCGGGAGTGGGAGGGACATCGCCGAGGCTTTGCAGATCGTCCCAGTCGAGCCCCTCGGTCGACCGGTGGGCGGTTGACGAAACCGCGATCACCCGCGTCGTTCCGGGAGCCTGGTCGGCTGCCGTCGATGTGAGCAGCGGCATCAGCTCACGGGTGAGCAGGAAGCAAGCGAGGTGGTTGGCGGCAAACGTCGCCTCGGTGCCCTCCGCGGTGACGATCTGCCGGTCCCGCACCCCGCCCGCGTTGTTGATGAGGACATCGAGGCGCGGGGTCAGGCTCTTGATCTCGTCGGCTATGCGTGTGACCTCCGCCATCAGGGTGAAGTCGCCGCGCAGCATGGTGAAGCTGCCGCCGAGACCCGCCGCCCCGGTGATCTCTGCCTCGGCGGTGGCGCTGCGCGTTGGATCACGCCCTACGCCGATCGTCTGCCAGCCGAGCTCGACCAGCTTGCGGGCGGTCGCCTTGCCGACTCCCGCGCTGGCTCCGGTGACGACCGCGACGGGCCGGTTGGTGTCGAGTTTCACCAGGGTCTCCTCCCTACATCAGCGGGGCCCGCACGCCATGGAGCCGAGATGGGCTCTCCCCCCCTTCTCCGGTGGCGCACCGCAGTCCCTCCCGTCGCCGGTCCGGTACCATCGAACGCGAGATTCATGAAGCGACCCGGGTGCGAGGTGTGGACGGCGGAGGTCGCGGCGCGCCGTCCGGTGCACGACTCCCTTCTCGACGAGGTCGAGCTGGCCCGAGTCGACGCAATGCATCGCCCCCTCGATCGAGCACGGTTCGTCGTCGGTGCGGCGGTCCTCAAGTGCGCCGTCGCCGTGCACGCGGGATGTCCGGCACCGTCGGTGCAGGTGGACCGGCGCTGCCCGACCTGCGGTGGACAGCACGGCCGACCGCGAGTGCCCGGAACCGATCTGCACGTCTCGGTCTCGCACTCCGGCCCCCTCGTGGTGGTCGCACTCACCGATGCCGCACCGGTCGGCGTCGACATTGAGTACCGCGTCACCAACCGCCTACTCCCGGCGGCCCGCGACGTGGTGACCGCGTCGGAGCCGATCGTTGGTCCGGGGGACCTGTTGACCTACTGGTGCCGCAAGGAGTCGGTCGTCAAGGCGACAGGCGACGGTGTGCGGGTCCCGCTGCGTGAGGTGGTCGTGAGCCCGGCCGACGAGCGCGCTCGGCTGGTGAGTTTTCGCGGGCAACCGCTCAGCGCGTTCGTCACCGACCTGGACCTCGGCGCCGCGTATGCCGCCGCGCTGACCATCCTCTCGCCCGATGAGATCACCATCCGGATCCGCCCGGCGGCGCCGCTGCTCGCAGGTTGAACAGGATCGCATTGCTACGACGTCCCGTCGGCGCCCGGTTCTGGGATGAGCCCGAGCCGGCACATGTCCCCCAGGCATTTCCGGATGAACCCCCGGGTCAGGTGGGGGACGTCGGGCCCGATCGGGAGCGCACGCACGGCATCCTGGAACCGCTTGCTGCCCACCATCGTCTCCACCGGCCGCGGCCGGCGCAACGATTCGATGACCGACAGCGACGAGTGCTGGCGCTTGGCCTCGGGCAGCATCCGCAGCTTCGTCTCGAACCGTTCCATCCAGTCGCCGTAGTCGGGCACACGCTCCAACGCGTAGCCCGCCTCCTCGGTCCAGTCGATGAACGTGTCGAGCGAAATCCCATCGTCGACGTGGTGGTTGACCACGTGGAACGTGCGGAGCTCGTCATGCGGCTCGAGGCCGATGCCGACGATGGCGGCGGCGACGAAATCGACGGGCAAGCCGTCGTAGTGCGCCCGGCCTCGGCCCCCGTCGGGTTCGAGAGGATGGAACGACGCCGGCGCCAGCCCGGTCATCACCACGCTGGCGAGGAGCCGGGTGAAGATGTCGGGGACGTTGATCTGCCGCTCGTAGCGGGAGTGGGCCAGCATCATGTCGCCCCGGAACACGTTCACCGGCAAGCCGAACCGCCGGTGGGCCGAGAGCAGCACCTGTTCGGCGGCCCACTTGCTCGTCCCGTAGCCCATTCCGTAGGCGTCGAGATCGATCTCCTGTAGGAGGGGGGAGTCCTCATCGTTGCCGGCGCCGCGCTCGATCAGATAGGTGGTAGCCACCGAGGAGATGAAGTCGAAACGCTTGCGCCGGCCGGTCAGCGCCAGGCGGACCAGCTCGGCGGTCCCCGCCACGTTGGGACCGAACAGGTCCTCGTAGGGCAGCACGTGGTTCACCAGTGCGCCCGGATGGGAGATCCGGTCGACCTCCCGGGCCAGGCGCTCGAACTCGGCGACGCCGAGACCGAGTCGACGCTCGGCGACGTCGCCCACCACGACCTCGAGGCGGCCCTCGGACAGGGCGACGAAGCGTCGCTCGAGCTCGGGGTCGCCCTCGAAGGCCGACGCCAAGCGGTGCCGGGCGGCGGCCTCGTCGGCGGCGCGCACCAGGCAGATCAGCTTCCCGCCGGTCGTCGAGAGTCGCTCGAGCCACTCGAGGCACATGAATCGACCGAGGAAGCCGGTCGCGCCCGTCAGCAGGACGCAGCTCGAGGCGGCCGGAGGCAGCTCGACGGACAGATGCGCGAGTGTGTCGTCCTCGACGAACGCGGCGATGTCGAGGTCACCGGCCCGAACCAGGCGGGCACCTCTGCCGTGGACCTGGTCGAAGGTGGGCAGTGGGCTGTCGTCCTCGGCGAGCGCGGCCTCGATGGCCCGGGCCCACCGCGCCGGGTTACCCGCCGGGCTGAGGATGGCGTTGACCGGCACGGGTACGCCGAAGATGTCCTCGAGCATCCCCGAGAACGCCACGGCACCGAGCGAGTCACCGCCGAGGTCGACGAAACCGTAGGGCTGGGAGACGTCGATGCCCTGGACGCCGAGTGACACCTCCAGGGCTTTGCCCACCTTCTCAAGGACGCTCATGCCGCTCCCAAGACTGTGCAGCACCTCGAGCTCCTCGCGCTGGCGTTGCTCGAGGCGCGCGTACAGCTGTTCCAGGGGCTGTCCGTACCTCGCCTCGAACGCCGGGCGCATGCGCTTGTGCACGCTCGACAGGAGACCGTTCTCGTGGGCAAACGGCTCCATCTCGACGATGAAGTCGCGTGGCACCTCGAACGATCGCAAGCCCGCCTCCTCGGCGACCTTCGTGAACTCCACACGGATCAGGTCCCGGAGCTCCGTCTCGTCTGGGTCGTCGCCGAGAACCTCCCGGGCAACATCCATGTTCGGGACCACCACCGCCAACACATAGGGGCGCGAGGAGTTGCCGTACACGAAGGCCTGCTCGATCAGTTCGCTGCCACTCTCGAACGTCGTCGCCAGCGCGCCGGTGGCGACGAACTCGCTTTGGGAAAGCTTGAGGACGTCGTTGCGGCGAGCGATCCACTCAATCCGGTCGGGACCCCGCTCCTCGACGATGTCCCCCGTCAGGAGAAAGCCCTCCTCGTCGAAGAGGGCGGCCGAGGCCTCCGGGCGGTGGAAGTAGCCGGGCGTGGCCCGCTCGGTCTTCACACAGAACTCGCCGCGTGGGTACGGCTTGTCGGTCCGTAAGTAGCCCAACTCCGGGACGTCGCGCAGCTTGTAGTCGGTGACCGGCGGTCGAAGGAGCCGCCCGCCCATGGCTACGGTGCCCGCCTCGGTCGTGCCGTAACCGCCGCCCATGTCGACCTGGAAGCAGTCCGCGAAGCACTCCGTGATGAACCGCTTGACCTCGGGCGTCGTCGGGGCGCCCACACCGGTCAAGGTGCAGATCCGATCGCCGAGGTAGCTCTCCCCCATCTCCTTCATGACCCGGGCCCGAACCGCGTCGGCGTCGACCTCGCCGCCGGCGGTGCGCCGGACGACCTCGCTCAGGTAATGGTGGTAGATCAGCTCCAAGACGCGGGGGAACGCCACGATCTCGGTAGGTCGAGCCAGGCGGATGTCCTCGAAGAGCGTCGAGAGGTCGCTCCTCGCCGTGAAGTGCACGGTCCCGCCGCGGGCCAAGGGCAAGGACACCGCGCTCCGACCGCCCATGTGGTTCAACGGGGCGAAGGCGACTCGGACCCCCGGCAGGGGGTGCTCCCCGGGATTCCACATCGCCGCGATCATCCGCTCGGTGATGATCACGCCCTTCGGTGACCCGGTGCTCCCCGAGGAGTGCATCACCAGCGCCATCCGGTCCAGGCCCTCACGGCTGGGAGGCAACGGTTCCCACGCTTCGAGCCCACCGCCGATGGTGATCAGCTCGTCGAGGGTGACCAGCTGCGCCTTCGACCCGCTCCGGACCAGCTCCTCCTGGGCAGCGACGTACTGTTCGCGGTCGTCGTCGAAGCGGTCGTCGTAGTCAAAGACGATCACGCTCCGGACCGAGTCGTTCCTCCCCGCCAAGCGCGCCGCCAGCACCAGGTCCTCCACCGCCGCGGCCACCGCGGTCGGTGCAACGTCGGTGAAGATCCCCTCCAGGTCGGCCCCCGCCAGGGTCGACTGGAGCGGAACGCAGACCCCCAGCGTGTAGGCGATCGCCAGGTCGACGGTGACGTAGTCGGTCCCCGCGAACCCCAGGATGCACACGTAGTCACCCGGCTCGACGCGGTGCTGCTCGTGGTGTTGCCACACTGCCGCCAGGCGCCTGACCCGGTCGTGCAGCTCCCCGTAGGTGATCGTGTCGAAGTGAGGCAGGTACTCCCGACGCGTGCGCCCCGTGTCACGATCGGGGGCGGGGGCGCAGGCCCGCTCACCCAGCGCGGGACGTCCGGCATACCCGTCGAGGATCGTCGAGATCACCTGCTGGTAGGAGAGCCCCAGCCGGCGAGCGGCCTTCCCCACGTCGGGGTCCGGCATGAGCGACTGGAGCTGCGGGTCCGTCTTCGCCAAATCCAGCGGGTGCTTCCCCGCGGTGGGCACGTTCGACACCATTGTGTTATCGCTCCTCACTATCCCCCGGCCGGAAGACGGCGTGCTGCAGCAGCGAGTCTTCCCCCAATGGTCTTGGACCGATCGGTCCACTATAGCGGCCTTTATCTCTCACGGTCGAGATCTCTCACAGTCGAGATCTATCACAGTCGAGCGTCGTTGCATCTGTGGCGACGGTTACGCCACCAGCGGATCGTGCAGTGGACCCCCGCGCCAGTTCCAGAACTGGGGAGTCCTCCCTGACGTTGAGGGAGTTGCCCTAGGGCGCCTTGGTCCGCCTCCCGTCATCGTGGGAGGCAGGCAGATCATCGTTGACATCTCCGAAGGAGAGGACGGTCGTCCAGTCGGAACGATCCGGGCGGCAGGCGAGCCTGGCGTCCGATCGTTCTCGGGGAACCTCGAGTTTGTTCGGGAAGGGGACCAGGGAAGGTCCCGCAGCCTGGTCCCGTAGTCTGGTCCCGTGCAAGTGGCTCGTGCCCCCTCGGTATGGTCCTGATGGCCGAGACGCGCACTGCGATCCTGACCGTCGACGACGACCCCGAGGTCTCTCGCGCCATCGCGCGAGATCTGCGTCGTGCCTACGGAAAGGACTATCGGATCGTCCGGGCCGAGTCGGGCGATCAGGGACTGGACGCGCTCCGGGAATTGAAGCTGCGCGGCGACGTGGTGGCGTTGCTCCTGGCGGACTATCGGATGCCGCAGATGAACGGGATCGACTTCCTCGAGCAGGCGATGGACCTCTTCCCGACGGCTCGGCGCGTGCTGCTGACGGCCTATGCCGACACGAGCGCGGCCATCGACGCCATCAACGTGGTGGATCTGGACCACTACCTGCTCAAGCCCTGGGACCCGCCGGAGGAGAAGCTCTATCCGGTGCTCGACGACCTCCTCAGCGCCTGGCACGCCATCGACCATCGACCCGTCCCGGACACGAAGGTCGTCGGTCACCGGTGGTCGGCTCGCTCGTCGGACGTGCGCGAGTTCCTGGGTCGCAATCAGGTCCCCTATCGCTGGTATCAGTCGGAGGATCCGGAGGGTGAGCGACTTCTGGCGGCGGCCGGTGTCGATGGACTGCGTCTGCCCGTCGTCATCACCGTCGACGGCGAGGTGCTCGTCGAGCCCACGGACGCGCAGTTGGCGGCGCGCGTCGGGCTCGAGACGACTCCCGCCGAGCTTTTCTACGACCTCGTCGTGATCGGCGGCGGGCCGGCGGGCCTCGGCGCCGCGCTCTACGGGGCCTCGGAGGGACTGCGCACCATATTGATCGAGCGGACGGCGACGGGCGGGCAGGCCGGCCAGAGTTCACGGATCGAGAATTATCTCGGCTTTCCCGACGGTGTCTCCGGTGCCCAACTGACCGACCGGGCCCGCCGGCAGGCCGCCAAGTTCGGCGCGGAGATCGTCACGGCTCGCGAAGTCGTGGCCATAGAGGTCAACGGATCGGCGCGCACCGTTCGCTTCACCGACGGCGCCACGATCGACGCCCACGCCATCATCCTCGCCTCGGGCGTCTCGTACCGGCAGCTGACCGCCCCCGGCCTGTCCGACTTCACCGGGCGGGGCGTCTACTACGGATCGACGATGAGCGAGGCCTCCAACGCGGCCGGCCAGCACGTCTTCATCGTCGGTGGCGCCAACTCCGCCGGGCAGGCCGCTGTGTATTTCGCCCGCCATGCCGAGTCGGTGACGATCCTCGTACGGGGCACCTCCCTCGAAGCATCGATGTCCCACTATCTGGTGCAGCAGATCGAGACGATCTCGAACATTGAGGTCCGCACGTGCACCGAGGTGGTCGCCGGGAGTGGGGGCGAGCATCTGGAGACACTGACCCTGCGGGACAACACGTCCGGGGCCACCGAGGAGGTCGATGCCCAGCTCCTGTTCGTGTTCATCGGAGCGTTGCCCCGCACCGAATGGCTCGACGGTGTCGTCGTGCGCGACGAGCGGGGGTTCGTGATGACCGGTCCGGACCTGCCCCTGGTGGGAGACCGACCGGCCGAGTGGATCGAGGAGCGGGCGCCGTACCACCTCGAGAGCAGCATTCCCGGTGTCTTCGTCGCAGGTGATGCCCGGGCGGAATCGGCCAAGCGGGTCGCGTCCGCGGTGGGCGAGGGGGCCATGGCGGTCATGCTCGTACATCGCTATCTCGAAATGAGGTGATGCGATGACCAACGACCTCACCTGTGATGTCGAGGAGATTCGGACTCTCTTCTTGTTCGAGAAACTGAATGAAGAACAGCTGGGCCGGCTGTGCCGGGAAGGGCACGTGGAAGAGGCCGAGCCAGGATGGGTCCTTCGCGAAGGGGAACCGGCCACATCGTTCTACGTCCTGTTGGACGGTTCCGTCACGTTGTTCCGCCGGGTTGGAACCGACGATGTCGAGATCAACCGGACCGATGACCGTGGTGTCTACGCGGGGGCGTTTCAGGCGTACCTCGGTGACCGGATCCGGCAGGTGTACAACAACTCCCTGCGGGCGAACGTGCGGTCGAGGTTCTTCGTGCTCGGCGCGGAACAGTTCGCGCAGCTGATGCGGGAGTGGTTTCCGATGGCGCTCCACCTCCTGGAGGGCCTGTTCTTCGGCACCCAGAGCACACAACAGGTCCTTCAACAACGAGAGCGCCTCCTGGCGCTCGGCTCCCTCTCCGCCGGGCTCACGCACGAGCTGAACAATCCGGCGGCTGCGGCCGTTCGGTCCACCTCGTCGCTGCGGGACCGCCTGACCGACATGCGTCACGCCTTGGCCGCCACGCTCGCGTCCGGATTGGATCCGAACACGTTGGGATCCCTGGTGCGGCTGGAGGAGGAGGCGGTCGAGGGTGTGCACACGGCACCACAGCTGAGCCCCATGGAGACGTCGGATCTCGAGGACCGCCTCGGCGAGTGGCTCGGGGACCATCAGGTCAGCGATGGATGGGACCTGGCCCCGGTGTTCGTGCAGGCCGGACTGGCCGAGACGTACCTGGAACGAGTCGCCCGGGAGGTCGGCGAGGCCAGGCTAGAGCGTGCCCTCCGTTGGTTGGCCCGTTCTGTCGAAGGCGAGATACTGATGGACGAGATCCAAGATTCGACGACGCGGGTGTCGACGCTGATTGCTGCGGCCAAGCAGTACTCACAGATGGATCGGGCGCCCTACCAGATCGTCGACGTGCATGAGCTACTGGACAGCACGCTCACCATGCTGGCGCCCAAACTCGGCGACGGCATTGCGGTGGCGAGAGAGTACGACCGCTCCCTTCCTCCCATTCCGGCCTACGCCGCCGAACTCAATCAGGTGTGGACGAACCTGATCGACAACGCCGTCGGCGCCATGGGTGGAACGGGGCGACTGACCATCCGGACGTGGCGCGACGAGGAGTTTCTTGCCGTGGGGATCGGGGACACCGGGCCTGGCGTGCCCGAAGAGATACGCTCGCGGATCTTCGAGCCCTTCTTCACGACCAAGCCGTTCGGTGAAGGAACCGGTCTCGGCCTCGATATCTCGTGGCGCATCGTCGTCAACAAGCATCACGGGGACCTGAAGCTCGAGTCGACGCCCGGCGACACCTGGTTCGTCGTTCGGCTTCCCTTGGTCGAGCCCGAGCCACTCGACATTCCTGTCGCAGGTGAGCTGGCCTCTCCCTGAGGGTTCCATCGGAACTCCCCGCGCCTCGGAGCGCCTGGGAGCGCACTGGGTCAGGAGGCGGGCGCCCCGGATCCGTTCAGCGAGTCCGGGGTCGCCGAACGGAGGGTGCTCAGCAGCACCTCGGCCGAACCCATGAGGCTGGCCGCCTCATAGGGCACGACCACCTTGGCGTTGTTGGACGCGGCGATCTCCTGGAGCGCGCGCAGCTGCAGGACGGCCAGGGTGCGCGGGTTGATGGTGGCCGTGTCGAGCGAGTTGAGTCGGGCCGCCTCGCCCTCGCCGCGCAGGACGAACGCCTTCTTCTCGCCCTCGGCCTGCAACTCGAGCACCTTCATTTCGGCTTCGGCCCGCAGGATGGCGGCCTCCTTGGCTCCCTGGGCCTCGAGCACGGCGGCCTGCTGGCGGCCCCCGGCGCTGTTGATGGCCGCCTGCTGCTCACCCTCGGACTTCAAGATGGCCGCCTTCTTGTGCTGCTCGGCCTCCTTCTGCTCGGACATGGCCTGAATCACGTTGGTGGGCGGCGTGATGTCGAGGATCTCTATCCGGTTGAGCCGGACGCCCCACTTCACGGTGGCGTCGGCCATGTGGTCCTGCATGCGGCTGTTGATGGTCTCGCGCTCGGACAGCGCCTGGTCCAGGGAGAGCTCGCCGAACACGGCCCGCAGCGCGGTGCGGGACAGCTGGTCGACCGCCAGCCGGTAGTCGTTGATCTCGAAGAGCGCCGACTTGACGTCGATCACCTGGCAGAAGATGGTGGCGCTCACCCACAACGAGACGTTGTCCTTGGTGATCACCGACTGCTGGTCCCCGGTCATGGGGAACTCACGCATGTCGACCTTTTCCATCTTGTCGACGAAGGGCCGCAGGATACGCAGGCCCGGCTGGTCGATCGACCGGAACTGGCCGAAGCGCTTGACCACCCCGACGCTGCCCTGCTGGACGATCTTGAGCGCCCGCGACAGCAACCAGGCGCCGATCCCCACGACCACCACCACGGCAACCACCGCGATGGTGATGACGCCTGCCGTCGATGCCAACATGGCCGCTCCTAACTTCTCGGATCGTAGACCACGAGCAGGCCGCGCTGTATGTCGGCCACCACCACCTCTGTCCCCACGGCGATGTCGCCGTCGGGATCCAACGGGATGGCGAACCACTCCTCGCCCCGGGCCCGGACCCGGCCCGGATGGTGCTCGCCGTTGATCTCCCTGGTCACAAGGGCGGTGTCGCCCACCATTCCTTGGACACCGTTCAGCACGGCCCCCACTCTATGCAGCCCACTCAACGCCCGATGTACGTGGGCTTCCGCTTCTCGGCGAAGGCGGCCAGGCCCTCCCGCGTGTCCTCGCTCGAGGAGTTGATGGCCTGGCAGCGAGCCTCGTTCTCCAGGGCCTGCTCCATGGAGGCGTGCGCCGAGTCGTTCAAAAGGGTCTTGTTCAGCGACAGGGCCAGCGGCGGACCATCGGCCAAGGTGCGCGCCCAGCCGTCGACGAAGGCGTCGATCTCCGCCGGCGGGACGACCCGGTTGACCAGCCCGATGGCCAGGGCCTCCTCGGCGGTCCACACGTCGCCGAAGAGGGCGATCTCTTTGGCCCGGGCCAGACCGACGATCCGGGGCAGCAGCCACGAGGCGCCCATGTCGAGGGAGAGGCCACGGCGCGAGAAGATGGCGGAGAGCGTGGCCCGCTCGGTGCAGACCACGAGGTCGCAGCCAAGCGCCAGCGAGAGGCCGGCCCCGACGGCGTGCCCGTCGACCTTGGCGATGGTCGGCTTGGTCACCCGGTGCAGCATCAGGGCCACGTCTCCCAGTCGCCGCATGCGCGCCAGCGCCGAGAGTTCGGCGCCCGTCGGCGGACCGGAGCGGTCCGTGAGATCGGCTCCCGTGCAGAAGGCGCCCCCGGCACCGGTCAGGATCATCACCCGGTCGGCGGGACTGCGCTCGACCTCCCCGAAAATTGTCTGCAACTCGTGCAGCATCACGCCGTTGGCTGCATTCTTGCGTTCGGGGCGGTTCATGGTGACGGTGACCACGCCGCCGGCGCGCTCGACGATGAGGGTCTCCATGGGAGGCGACCCTAGGCCGGGGACGATTCAAAACGCACCTTCGACGACGGTGATCGTCGTACCCAGGACGGCCGCCACGTCGAATCGGACCCGGTGACCGCCGCAGGTGTGCAGGAGGAGGTAGAGCGAAGCCAGCCGGCGCAGGCGGAGCTGCTTGGTCCCGGTGACCGCCTCGGCCGGTGCGCCCAGCCGGTCCGTCCCCCTGGCCTTGACCTCGCAGAACACGAGCACCCCGTGGCCGCGACAGACCAGGTCGATCTCGCCGATGCGGCTCCGCCAGTTCCGCTCGACGATCTGGTAGCCGTGACGTACGTACCACGCCGCGGCCCGGTCCTCGCCCGCCCGGCCCAGCGCGTGGCGCCGGTCGGGGGGCTTCGGGGTCATGCGGGAGAACGGTCGGCCTACAGGTCCTGTTCGGGGAGGCGCTCGATGTTCACGTCACGGAAGGTGACCACCCTGACGCTCGGGACGAACCGGGCGGGGCGGTACATGTCCCACACCCAGGCGTCCCGGAGCTCGAGCTCGATACACGCCGGCGTGGTGTCCGAGCGCACGTGCAGCGACACCTCATTGGCCAGGTAGAAACGGCGCTCCGTCTCGATGACGTAGGAGAAGACGGGCAGGACTGCTCGATACTCCTGCACCAGGCCGAGCTCGATCTCGGCCTCATAGCGCTCGAGGTCCTCCTCGCTCATGGCGGGCTTACGGCTTTGCCGTCCGCCGCTCCTTGATCTTGGCGGCCTTACCCGAACGCTGGCGCAGGTAGTAGAGCTTGGCCCGGCGGACGTCGCCCAACGTGACGACCTCGATACTGGCGATGGTGGGCGAGTGCACCGGGAACGTCCGCTCCACGCCGACACCGAAGCTCACCTTGCGCACGGTGAAGGTCTCCCGGACCCCGCCCCCCTGGCGCCGCATGACCGCGCCCTGGAAGATCTGGACCCGCTCGCGGGTGCCCTCGACCACCCGGACGTGCACCTTGACGGTGTCCCCGGGCCGGAAATCGGGGATGTCGCTGCGCAGGCTGTCGCGGTCGATCGTTTCGGTGGGGTGCATGGGAGGGCGTCCTTACGTCACACCGGCTCGGTGCCGGACGGAACATCGTAGCCGTGCTCGGCCAGGCACCGCACGTCGTCGTCGGAGAGCGCGAACTCCCTCACCAGGCGGTCCAGCAGATCGGGTCGGCGGGCGGCCGTGCGCACGAGTGCCTCCCGGCGGCGCCACGCCGCCACGGCGGCGTGGTCGCCGGAGCGCAGGACCGCCGGAACCTCCCAACCCCGGAACTCCGCCGGGCGGGTGTACTGGGGGTACTCGATCAGACCGCCCGAGAAGCTCTCCTCGAGGGCCGACTGCTCGTTGCCCAGTACGTCGGGCAGCAGCCGGGCCACGGTTTCGATGACCACCAGCGCGGCCAGCTCGCCCCCGGCGAGAACGAAGTCACCCACGGACAGCTCCCCGTCGACCAGATGATCGCTGACCCTCTGGTCCACCCCCTCATAGCGTCCGCAGAGGAGCGAGAACCCGTCCGCCAGTGCGGCCAGCTCGCCGGCGACCGCCTGGGTGAAGCGCCGGCCGCCGGGTGAAAGCAAGAAGAGCGGCCGGGGCAGGTCCTGCACTGCCTCGACGGCACGGAAGACCGGGTGCGGCATCAACACCATCCCCGGCCCGCCGCCAAACGGGCTGTCGTCGACGGTTCGCCGCGCGTCGAGCGACCCCTCCCGCAGGTCGTGCACGCCGATCTCCAACGCGCCCGACTCCTGGGCCCGGCCCAGGATCGAGGTGGCGCAGTAGGCCGAGATGGCCTCGGGGAAGAGTGTGAAGACCACGATGTTCACCGCCCGGCGACCGTCACGGGTCGAGGAGCCCTTGGGGAATGTCGACCACCAGGGTCCGGCCGGCCACGTCGCGGCGGGTGACGAACCGCAAGGGGATCAGTCCCCCGCTCTCGAGGACGAGGAGATCGCTGGCCGGGTTGGCCTCCACGGCGCGCACCGAGCCCAGTTCCTCCCCTTCGGCATCGAACACCCTCGTGCCGATCAGCTCGTGTACCCACAGCTTCCCCGGGATCTCCACCGCGTCAGCCTCGAGCTCGACGCCCCGTAGGCGCTCGGCCTGCGAGCGGTCGACGATGCCTTCGAACTGCACGATCCAACGGTCGCCGAAGGGCCTCGCCGAGTGGACCTCCAGGGTGCCCCCGGCGACGGTGAGGACCGAGCCGGGGTCGAGACGCTCGGTCAGATCCGTCCACAGCTGTACGACGACCTCGCCGCGCAGGCCGTGGGCCTTGGTGACCCGGCCGATCGTGAGCAGCTGCGTCGCCGCGGCTCAGTCGTCGACGATGTCCACGCTGGCCTGGACGCCGTCCTTGGCGCCGGCCACGTTGACCAGGGTACGGATGGCCTGGGCCGTCTTACCCCGACGGCCGATCACCCGTCCCATGTCGTCGGGGGCCACGTGCAGGCTGAGTCGCAGTCCGCCCCGGCGCTCCTCGGTCTCGATGACCACCGAGTCGGGATCGTTGGAGAGCGAGCGGGCCAGGTAGTGGAGGACGGCCAGGGGGGTGCCCCCGTCCAGCGCGTCGTGGCGCTCATTGCCTTCGCCACCGGTCTGATCGTCCGCCGCGTTGACGTCGACGCCCTGCCCACCCTCGACCGTGTTGACGTCGCCGGCCTCGTACAGGTCGGTCACTTCGACCTCGCCGTGGCGAACTGGTCCCAGGCGCCGGAGGATTTGAGGAGCCTCTCCACCCGCTCGGTCGGCTGCGCGCCGTTGACCAGCCACTTGACGGCCTTGTCGTTGTCGATCTTGATCACGGCGTCCGGCTCGGCGGTCGACGCCCCCCGGGGGGCGTACGTGCCCACGATCTCGAGGAATCGACCGTCGCGGGGAGACCGGCTGTCGGCCGCCACGACCCGGTAGGTCGGCTGCTTCTTCTTACCCATCCGCACCAGGCGGAGCTTCACTGCCACGGACTAATTCCTCCATCATCTGGACGTTGTGCATCCATTCTGGCAGATGGCCGCCCTACCGATTTTTCGGGGGGGTGACGCGGCCACCTTTCTTCTTCTTCTTGGTGCCCTTGTTGCCGCTGACCATCGGGCGGGGGGCGCCCGGCGCGGGCAGGCCGGGGAACGGCGAGGCGTCCGTCGGGAAGTCGCCCGAGTCGCCCATGAGCTGGGAGAGCATGTCGAAGTCGGCGGCACCCGCACCGGCGCCCTGGGCCGCCAGCTTGCGCCCGGCCCGGCCACCGAGACCGCCCAACCCGCCCATCGCCCCCATGCCCGGGATGTTCGGCATGTTGCCCGAGGCCATGCCCTTCATCATCTTCTGCATCTCCTTGAACTGCTTGAGGAGCGCGTTGACCTCGGGGACCGTGGTACCCGAACCGCGGGCGATGCGGCTGCGGCGCGAGCCGTCCAGCAGGCTGACGTCCCCTCGTTCGTCGGGGGTCATGGAGCAGACGATGGCTTCGACCCGGGCGACCTCACCGTCGTCGATCTGACCCGCCGCCTGGCGCATCTCCTTGGACATCCCGGGGATGAGCTTCATCAGGCCACCCAGCGAACCCATCTTCTTCACCTGGCGCAGCTGGGAGAGGAAGTCGTCCAGCGTGAACTGACCCTGCATGAGGCGGGCCGCCCCCTGGGCCACCTCGTCGCGGTCCATGGTGCGGTCGGCCTGCTCTATGAGGCTGAGCACGTCGCCCATGCCGAGGATGCGGTCGGCCATGCGGTCGGGGTGGAAGAGGTCGAAATCGCCCAGCCGCTCGCCCGTGCTGGCGAAGGCGATGGGCTTGCCCACGACCCCCTTGACCGAGAGGGCGGCGCCGCCGCGGGCGTCGCCGTCGAGCTTGGAGAGGATCACGGCGTCCAGCGCCAGGGTCTCGTGAAACGCCTTGGCCGTCGCCACTGCGTCCTGGCCGATCATGGCGTCAATGACCAGGAACGTGTAGTGCGGCTCCACCGTCGCCGATATGCCGCGGATCTCCTCCATGAGGTCAGCGTCGATGGTGAGACGCCCGGCCGTGTCGATGATGCAGATGTCCTTGCCGAGGCGCCGCGCCTCCTCCACGCCGGCCCGGGCCACCGCCACGGGATCGGTGGCCTCGCTGAAGACGGTGACACCGGCCTGGCCACCGAGCACCCTGAGCTGCTCCACCGCCGCCGGTCGTTGCAGGTCGGCGCCCACCAGGATCGGATTGCGCCCCTGTTGCTTCCACCAGAGCGCCAGCTTGGCCGAGGCGGTCGTCTTGCCCGAGCCCTGCAGCCCGGCCATCAGCACCACCGTCGGGGGCCGGGAGGCGTAGGAGATCTTGAGGCTCTCCCCGCCCAGCACGCCCACCAGCTCCTGGTGGACGGCCCTGATCACCTGTTGGCCCGGTGTGAGGCTCCGCGACAGCGCCTCGGCGCTGACCCGGAGGCGGATGCCGTCGCAGAATCGGCGGGCCACGGTCAGCTCCACATCGGCCTCGAGGAGGGCGGTGCGTATGTCGCCCAAGGCCTCGTCCAGGTCGGCCTCGCTGATCCGGCCCTTGCCCCGCAGGCGCGTGGAGATCCGCTCCAGGCGGTCAGAGAGCGAGTCGAACATTGAGCCTCAGGCTAATGGCACGGCTCAGTCCAGGCCGAGCAGCGCGTCGACGAAGGCGTCGGGGTCGAAGGCCACCAGGTCGTCGGGCCCCTCGCCCAGACCGACCACCTTGACCGGCAGGCCGAGCTCTCGTTGCACCGCCACGACGATTCCCCCCTTGGCCGTCCCGTCCAGCTTGGTCAGCACGATGCCGGTCACCTCGACCGCCTCGGTGAACTGCTTGGCCTGGGCGAGGGCGTTCTGCCCGGTGGTGGCGTCCAGCACGAGCAGCACCTCGGTCACACTGCCCGGGCCGCGATCGGCGATGCGGCGGATCTTCTTGAGCTCCTCGATCAGGTTGACCTTGGTGTGCAGCCGGCCCGCGGTGTCGGCCAGCACGAGGTCGTTGCCCCGCGCCGCCGCCCGCTGCACGGCGTCGAACACGACCGCGCTGGGGTCCCCGCCCTCCGCTCCCCGGACGATCTCCACCCCGGACCGCTCGGCCCACATGCCCAGCTGGTCGGCTGCGGCGGCCCGGAACGTGTCCCCCGCGGCCAAGAGGACCGATCTTCCGGCAGCCGACTGCTGGCGGGCCAGCTTGCCGATGGTGGTGGTCTTGCCCACGCCGTTGACGCCGACCACCAGCCACACGTCGACGGTGTCCGGCAACCCGTCGAACCGCAGCTGGCGCGAGTACGGCACGTCGAGCAGCGCCCGGATCTCGTCGCCCAGGGCCGCAAGAAGGTCGTCGCCGCCGGAGATCTCCCGGGCATCGACGCGAGCCCGCAGCCCCTTCAACAGCACGTCGGTCGTGTGCACGCCCACATCGGCGCGTATGAGCGCCTCCTCGAGCGACTCCCAGGTGGCGGCGTCGACCTTGCCGCCGCGCAGCGCCGAGACGGCGCCGCTGAAGATGCCGCGGACGTTGCCCAGGCGACTGCGGTACGTCGGGGGCCCGGTCTCGGGTTCGGGGGCCAGGATCGGTTCGGGGGCCAGGATCGGTTCGGGGGCCGGGACCGGTGCCGGCGGCGCCAGGGCCGATTCCGGCTCGGGGGGTGGTCGCTCCACCGTGGCCGGGGGGGAAGGAGGGGCACCGAGCGGAGGGCCGGGCGTCCGCCGGGCACGGGCCCGGAGGACGAGCGCGGCCAGCACGACCACCACGATCACCACTCCCAGGGCGATGAGCAGGGCGGTCATACGACCTCGCGCTCCATCTGGCGCTCCACCTTCTGGCTGACGACCTGCGACGAACCGCCCGGGGCCATGGTGACCCCGTAGAGCGCGTCGCCGGTCTCCATCGTGCGCTTCTGATGGCTGACGATGAGGAGCTGTGCCTCGTCACGGAACTCGCGGACGAGGCCGAGGAAACGATGGAGGTTGACGTCATCGAGCGCCGCCTCCACCTCGTCCATGAGGTAGAAGGGCGAGGGCCGGCTGCGGAAGACGGCGAAGAGGAACGCCAGCGCGGCCATGGACCGCTCACCCCCCGAGAGCAGCGACACCCGGCGGACGTTACGACCGGCGGGGCGCACCTCTATCTCGACGCCGGTGTTGAGCAGGTCGTCGGGATCCGTCAACACCAACCGGCCCGTGCCGCCGGGGAAGAGGAGGGTGACCAGGGTGGAGAAGTGCTCGTTGACATCGGCCGCGGCGGCCGCGAAGGACGTCAAGATCTCGTGATCCAACGTCCGCACGACCTCGTGCAGCTCCCGGCGCGCCCCCCGTACGTCGTCCACCTGGGCTTCGAGCTCCTTGTGGCGTTCCTCGAGGGTGGAGAGCTCCTCGAGGGCGAGCGGGTTCACCGGGCCGAGCGCCGCCAGCTTGCGCTCCAGCTCGGCGGCGTGCTCCGCCAGGGAGGTGCCCTCGGGAAGCTCCGGGACGGGCAGGTCGGCGAGATCCGCCGGTTCGGCTCCGAGCTCGCGTGCGATGTGCTCGTGCAGGGCCTCGGAACGCAGCGAGACCTCGTTGGTCTCGAGGTCGAGGGCCCGGGTGCGGTTGCGGACCGCATCGAGCCGTTGCTCGGTGGTATGGCGGTCCTGGCGCAGCTGCTCCAGACGCGCCCCTCCCGCCCGCACGGCGTCCACCTGATCCTGGTAGTCGCCCCGCAGGGTGTCGAAGATGCCCTCGAGGCGTTGGCGCTCGGCCTCGACCACGGCGTCGAGGCGACCGAGCGCCCGCCCCTCACCCTCGAGCCGCTGGCGCCGGGAGGCCGCCGTGGCCCGCTCCTCGGCATGCCCGAGCAGGCGACGCTCGACCTCGGCCTGGCGTTCGGTGAGCACCCGGCGGCGCTCGGACCGGCCGGCCACCCGGACCTCGAGCTCCTGCCAACGGGCCCGCACGGCCAGTCGGCGGGAGTCCAGCTCGCGCCAGGCTGCGGCCGCTGCCGCGAGCTCGGGCAGGGCGGCGAGCAACCGCTCCCTCTCCGCCCGGACGGTGGCCAGCCGCTGCTCGGCATCGACGCGGGCCTGCCGGGCGGTGCCCAGCTCGTCGGCCAGCCGGCGCTGTTCTTCGGTCGTGCGCTCGGCATCGGCACCCGCCGTCGCCCGGGCCGAGCCGTGCCGGTCGAGCTCACGGTTGGCCAGCGCCAGGGCGTCGCGGGCGCCGGCCAACGACGTCCGACAGCGGGCCAGCTCTTCCTGCGCCGCATCGGCCGCTGCCGCCGCGTCGGCGGCGCGTCGCTGGGCGTCCTCGACGGCGGCCGCGGTGACGACGCTGGTCGAGGAGCGCACCCGCCACCCGGTGGCGGCGAAACGGTCCCCCTCGGGGGTCACCACGACCAGGTCGTCGCGCTCGAGCGACAGGTCGATGGCGTCCTCCCAGCCGTCCACCCGGACGGCGCTCCCGATCAGGGCGTCGAGCACCGACTCGGCGATCGCCTCGCCGTGGCGAGCCCGCACATGGCGGCGCAACGGCTGCGCCGCCGAGCCCGCCGGCAGCTCGACGCCGGACGAGGACGACGTGCCCGAGGAGTCACCATGGCCCGAGGTGTCACGGGAACCGGCTCCGAGGCCGGCAACCGGGCCCGCCCGCGGGGCCAGCACCGCACCGGTCACGCCCCGCTCGCGCAGCGTCGAGAGAGCCTGGTGGGCCGACCGGCGCCCGTCCACCACCACGGCGGCGACGCCGGCGCCCGCCGCCGCCTCGAACGCCGCCTCCCAGCCGTCGTCGATCTCGACCAGGTCGAGCAGCGACCCCACGACACCATCGACGTCGCGCAGAAGCTCGCGCCCCCCGGCGCCCAGGAGATCACGCAGGGCGCGCTCGAGCGCCTCGGCACGAGCGGCGCCGCGATGCCGACCCTGCTCGGCCTCGTCCGCCGCCCGCTGCGCCGCGTCCGCCCGCCCCGTCGCCGCGTGGAGCTCCGACGTGCGGGCGGCCACCTCGCCCTCCAGACGGGCAGTGGCCTGCTCAATGGTGGCGCGCTGGTTCACCAGCAGATCGGCCCTGACGGCGGCGGCGGCGTTGCGCTGCTCGAGCGCGGCCACCCGGTCGTCCAGGGCCGCCATGTCCTGCTGCTCCCGGGCCACGGCCCGCTCCAGGGGCTCGGCGCGGGCCTTCATTTTGGCGAGTGAGTCCTCGGGCGTGTCGTCACCCCACACGGCGGCATAACGCTCCCGCAGCCCCGCCTCCTCGCGCGCGAGGTCGGCCTCCTCGCCCTCCAGCTCGGCCTGGTCGGGATCGGCGTCCGACTCGCCGGCGACGGCCGCCAGCTCGGTCGCCAGACGGGCCGCGTCGGCCTCCAGGGTGGAGACGACGTCGACGTCGGCCGCCGCGTCGATCGCGGCCGAGGTGGCCCGCACGCGCTCCCGGATCACGCCGGCCGTCCCCCGGGCCCGCTCGACCAGCCCCTGCACGTGTCCGAGCGCCCGGGCGAGGTCCTCCTCGCGATGCGAGGACAGCTCGGCCGAGGTGGACGATGCCTCGGCATCGAGCGCCTCGAGGGCGGCGTGGAGCTCGCGCTCCTCTTCGTGGCAGACGGTCAGGCCCTGCGTGGCGGCGCGCCGGCGACTCGACAGCTCGGCCAGCTCCACCCCGGCCAGGTAGCGCCGCACGGCCAGCAGCGCGGAGGCCACGCTGTCATGGGACCGGGCGGCCGCGGCCTGGCGCTCGAGGGGGCGGATCTGCCGTCGCACCTCGCGCACCAGGTCGCCGAGTCGCTCCAGGTTCTCGGCCGTGGCCGCCAGCCGCCGTTCGGCGCGCTCCCGGCGGCGGCGGTGCTTGAGCACGCCCGCCGCCTCCTCAATGATCGCCCGCCGGTCCTCGGGCCGGGCATTGAGCACGGTGTCGAGCTGGCCCTGACCGATGATCATGTGCTGCTGGCGACCGACGCCGGAGTCCGAGAGCAGTTCCTGGACGTCGAGCAACCGGCAGGGCGCGCCGTTGATGGCGTACTCGCTGTCGCCCGAGCGGAACAGCGTGCGGGTGATGGTGACCTCGGCCAGGTCGATGGGCAGCTTGCCCGAGGCGTTGTCGATGGTGAGGGAGACCTCGGCCCGGCCCAGCGCCGGGCGGGAGGAGGTCCCGGCGAAGATGACGTCCTCCATTTTCGCCGATCGGAGCGACCGGGGTCCCTGGGCCCCGAGCACCCAGGTCACCGCGTCGACCACGTTGGACTTGCCACTCCCGTTGGGCCCGACCACCACGGTGATGCCCGGTTCGAACTCCAGCACGGTGGGGTCGGCGAACGACTTGAATCCCTTCATGCTGAGCGACTTCAGGAACATCGAGGCGACCCTATCGGTCCCGGGTGGTCAGGCTCGGGCAATTCAGACCTGGCCGCTCAGACCTGGCCCTCAGACCTGGCAGTGATCGCAGAAGAAGGTCGAGCGGCCTCCCGTCTTGACCCGCACGATCACGTTGCGACACCGCCGGCACGCCTGCCCCTCGCGGTCGTAGACCTGGTGGGACCCTTGGAAGTCCCCGACCTCACCGAACAGGTCCCGGTACTGCTCGTCGGCCAACGAGGATCCCCGGTGCTTGATGGCGTCGGCCAGCGTCTCGACGATGGCCCGGTACAGGCGCCGCACCTCCGTGGCGGTCAGCGTGTTGGAGGGGCGGTCGTAGCGCAGACCGGCCTGGTAGAGCATCTCGTCGGAGTAGAGGTTGCCGATCCCGGCGGTGAAGCTCTGGTCCATGAGCATGGCCTTGATGCCGGCCTTGTGCTGGTGGAGCAGGAGGCCGAACCGGTCCCAGCTCATCTGGTCCTCGACGGGGTCGAAGCCCAGGTGGGCCAGCTCGGGAATGGCCTTGCGGATGGCGGCCCCGTCACCCCCGGCCGTGCCCGAGACGGGGCTCATCGCCGTCCCGTCCGGCTTGGAGGGTGGCGTGGAGACGAACAGCTCGCCGAACGTGCGGGGATCGACGTAGCGCAGTTCGCCCCCCTGGGTGAAGGTGATCACCACGTGCGTGTGCTTGGGCTTGGGGTCCTTGACCGACTTGACCCGCAGCAGCTGGCCGCTCATCCCCAGGTGGACCACGAGCGTGTCGCCGCTGTCGAGCGTGAGGAGCAGGTACTTCCCCAACCGGCCGACCGATTTGATGGTCCGGCCCTCCAGGAGCGTCCGGAACTGCTTGGCCGACGCGTGGCGGCGCACCGACCGGCCGTTGGCCACCGCCACCGTCTTGATCTTCTTGCCCGGCACCTCGCGCGCCAGGTCCTGGCGCAGCGTCTCGACCTCCGGCAGTTCAGGCATTCTGCAGTCCCTCCCACGCGTTGCGCGCCGCTTCTTGCTCGGCGTCCTTCTTGGAGCGCCCCGCCCCGACGCCGAGCAGGGAGCCGGCGACGAACACCTCCGCCACATAGGCGCGCTCATGGTCCGGGCCCGAGCCCACGACCACGTAGCGGGGTGTCCCCTCTCCGTGGCGCACCGTCCTCTCCTGCAGCCGGCTCTTGTGATCGAAGTCGTCGGGCTCCTTGCCGGCCCGGGTGATGGCCTCCCGCAGCTCGCGCAGGACCAGCTGCTCGGCGGCCTCCCAGCCCGCATCGAGGTAGACCGCCCCCAGGACGGCCTCGAAGGCGTCAGCCAGGATGGAGGCCTTGCTGCGCCCGCCGGAGGCCTCCTCCCCCCGGCCCAACAGCAGGACCTCACCCACGCCGAGGTGCTCCGCCACCTGGGCCAGCACCCGGGCGTTCACCACGGCCGAACGGACCTTGGCCAGCATCCCCTCGGGGAAGCCGGGGTAGCGCTCGTAGCTGTAGCGGGCGACCACCAGACCGAGCACGGCATCGCCGAGGAATTCGAGTCGTTCGTTGGACGGTGCGCCCCCGTCCTGCTCGCCGCACCAGCTCCGATGGGCCAGTGCGTTCTGCAGAAGGCGGATGTCACTGAAACGGTGGCCCAGTCGCCGGGCAAGTGCCTCCGCACCCTCGGCGCCAGGGTCACCCCGCCTCGAGTTTGGCGTAGACGTAGTCAACGGCGTCTCGGACGGTACGCAGATCTTCAAGGTCTTCATCGTCGATGCGGAACCCCACGGTCCGCTCCCCCAACTCCTCTTCCAGCCCCTCGACCAACTCGATGAGGGCCAGGGAGTCGGCGTCCAGGTCCTCGACGAAGGAGGCTCCCTCGGTGATCGTCGCCGGGTCGGCCTCCAAAATGTCGGCCAGCTGGTCCCGGATCAGTGCGAACACCCCGTCGCGATCAAGGGGGCCCTGGTTGGTGTGGGTTTCGGCAGGCACGTGCCCTCCTGAGTCGAGGAAATCCGAACGGCGCCGGCCATGCTACCGGTTTCTGGGTGCTGACCACTCAATTATAGCGTTTGAGCTGGCCTTTTGTTACCCATTGCCCGGACGCACGGCGGCCGCCACATGGTCGACCAGGCCGTGCGTGGCGCACTCGTAGGCCACCCGCACGGCGTTGACCATGGCCACCGCATTCGAAGACCCGTGGCTGATCACGCAGACGCCGTCGATACCCAGCAGCATCGCGCCGCCGGTGTTCTCGGGCTCGAGCTCCGCCGCCACCGGAAGGAGGTACGGCAGCAGCACCTCGGCGGCCGCCAGCGTCTCCTGGTTCGTCGCCATGATCTCCCTCAAGGTGTCGAAGAGGAAGCGGAGTGACCCCTCGAGCGCCTTGAGGGCGACGTTACCCGTGAACCCGTCGGTCACGATGACGTCGGCCGGCGACGGCAGCAGGTCCCGCCCCTCGAGGTTGCCGACGAAGTCGAAACCGGTCTCGAGCGCCAGGAGCGAGTGGGCCTCTTTGACCAGCGGCGTCCCCTTGCTCGGCTCCTCCCCGATGGAGAGCAGCCCCACCGTGGGCTCGGTGGTCCCGAAGCGGGCGGCGACGTAGGCGGCACCCATCTGGGCGAACTGCACCAGCATGGTGGGCGTGCACTCGGTGTTGGCCCCGGCGTCGACCAGGACGGCCGGCGTGCGACCGATCCGGGGCAGCGGGGTGGCGATGCAGGGTCGGACCACTCCGGGCAGGCGGCCCATGCGCAGCAGCGCCGCGGCCATCGTGGCACCGGTGTTGCCGGCGCTCACCATGGCCGACGACTGCCCGTCGCGCACCAGTTCGGCCGCCCGCACCAGCGAGGAGTCCTTCTTGCGGCGCACGCCCCCGGCCGGGTCCTCGTCCATGGCGATGACTTCGGTACAGGCCACGAGGGGCAGGCCGAGCGTGTCGCCCACCTGCTCGGGCGGACCGACCAGGATCACCGGGATGCCGTTGTCCGCAGCGACCCGGCGGGCCCCTTCGACGATCTCCGACGGGGACTTGTCGCCGCCCATGGCGTCGACCGCCACCGGCAGTGTGGCCAGCGCCGCCGCGGTCGGACGCTCGCCACGGCGACTCACCGTCAATCGACCTCGACCGCTTGGCGCCCCTTGTACCACCCGCAGCTGGGGCACACGACGTGCGGGGTCTTGGCCGCCTGGCAGTGCGGGCACACGCTACGCGGTGGTCGGCGCAGGACCCAGCTGGCGGCCTGTCGGCTGCGGCCCTTGGCCTTGGACGTCTTCTTCTTCGGGACTGCCATCGAGTGTCTCCAACGATCGAATCAGGGCGCCGACCGCTGAGGGGTCAGTTACCGGAGCACGTCGAGGTTAGCCCAACGGGGATCCGGTGGGGCAACGCAGCCGCAGTCGGCCTCGTTGCGATCACTCCCGCAGTGCGGGCACAGGCCGCGGCAGTCCTCCCGGCACAGGGGGGCCATGGGCAGCTCGAGGACGATGGCGTCCCGCACCAGCGGACCGAGGTCGATGGTCTCGTCGCAGATGGGGTAGAGCTCGTCGTCGGTGATCGGCGGGTCAGCGAACCGCTCGCTCACGGCGATGCACAGCTCGCCGGACACCGGGACGGTACAGCGGCGGCAGATCCCCACCCACGGTGCCCGTACGGTGCCCACGGCGGCGATGCCCCCGCTGAAGGGGCGCAGCGTGACGTCGCACTCCGCCTCGGCGCCGATCGGGACGACGCTCCGACCCGGGTCGATGCCCGACCCTTCGAGCGGCCCGGCCAGGACGACCGGGCCGCGGCGGACCTCGTGCGCCGAGGCGCCGGGCGAACGGCGCAACCGGGCCACGTGGACCAGGAACGGATCGCCCGCCATCAGGTCACGTCCTGGTCGAAGAACCCGTCCTCCTCTGCACCAGCGGCGGAGTGGGCGCCCTGTGTCTCGACCGGTGCCGGTGCGGCGGCCAGCTTGGCCCGGCCCGACCGGACGGTGCGGGTGAGGCGTTCGAGCACGATCTCCATGCCGGCCAGCTTCTGGTCGCAGAAGTCCTCGGCTTCGTGGCGCATGGTGCGGGCCTCGTCGTTGGCGTCGTCCAGTATCCGCTGCGCCACCGAGTTCGCCTGGCGGACGATCTCGGTCCGCTGCACCATGCGCTCGGCCTGGGCCCGCACCTCCTCCATGAGCGACTCGGCCTCCCGAGTTCGTTCGGCCAGGAACTCCTCGCGTTCTCGCAGCAGCCAGCGGGCCTGGCGGAGCTCATCGGGCAGCCGGTCGAGGGCGGCGTGGAGGAGGCCGACCACATCGTCGCGCGAGACGATGACCGACGAGGACAGGGGCATGGACTTGGCCCCGGCGATGATCTCGAGCACCTGGCCGATCACCGCCTCGGCACTGAGGTCCTGATCGGACTCCTCGACATCGAGATACTGATCAGTCATTCCTCCCCCTTATGTCCGCGTTCTTGCGCATCAGATGCTCCGCCACGACCTTGGGCACGAACGCCGAGACGTCGCCGCCGAAGTGGGCCACCTCGCGCACCAGCTTGGAGGCGATGAACGAGTACTTCGAGCTGGTGGGGATGAAGATGGTCTCGACCCCCGAGAGGTGGTGGTTCATCTGGGCCATCTGCATTTCGGCCTCGAAGTCCGACACCGCCCGCAGGCCCCGCACGATGGCGGTGGCCCCCACATCACGGGCCACGTTGACCAAGAGGGTCGACACCGAGACGATCCGCACCGCCGGAATGTGCGACACGGCCTCCTCCAGCATGGCCTTGCGCTCTTCGAGATCGAACAACGCCTGGCTTTTCTGCGGGTTGCGCAGGGCGGCCACGACCACCTCGTCGAACAGCCGGCTGGCCCGCTCGACGATCTCGAGGTGCCCGTTGTGGAAGGGATCGAACGAGCCCGGGAAGAGGCCGACCTTCATGCGCTGGCCTTCACGAGCTGGTCCCGCTGCGATGAGCCACGGTCACGAGCGTACCGCCGTAGCGGCGCTCCCTTACGACCATCCACCCGTCGGGAAACGAGATGGCCGCCGATGATTCGAGGACGGCCATGTCGACCCGCAAGAGCGACAGCAGCCCGGGCCATGCGTCGAAGGTGTAGGGCGGGTCGCACAGGGCCAGATCGAAGGGTGGGGCCACGGCGAGCCACGCCGGCAGGGCGGCCCGCACGACGGTGGCCGGCTCGCCACCGAGGCCGACGGCGTCGAGATTCGTGCGCACGGCGTCGAGGGCACCCGGGTCCTGATCGACGAACGTGGCCGAGGCGGCACCCCGCGAGAGGGCCTCGAGCCCGAGGGCGCCGCTCCCGCAGAACAGATCGACCACGGAAAGCCCCTCGACCCCGCCCCTCGAGCCGAGGATGTCGAAGATCGACTCCCGCACCCGGTCCGACGTGGGGCGCACCGCCGCCGGCAGTTTGGCGGCAAGGCGCCTACCCCGGCTCCGGCCTCCGATGACACGCACCGACGTCAGGGTAGACCGTTCAACTCTTGAAGAGGTACTCCCCCTCGTCCTCGCTCAGGAACAGGCGGACCTCGTCGGCCAACTCCTCGTGGGCGACCAGCTGGGGATCCTCGCCGACGATGGCCTCGGCCACCCGGCGCGCCTCGACGAGCAGCAGCCGATCCTCGGGATCGGTCAACGAGGCCATGCGCAGGTCGCTCTGACCCTGCTGGCGGGCGCCCAGCAGGGTCCCCTCGCCGCGCAGGCGCAGGTCCTCCTCGGCCAGGGCAAAGCCGTCGGAGGTCCGCTCGACCGCCGCCAAGCGCTCGGCGGCCAGGCCGTCCTCACCCCCCGCGCCCAGCAGGAAGCACCAACTGGCCTGCGTGCCGCGGCCGACGCGGCCCCGCAGCTGGTGGAGCTGCGCCATGCCGAACCGATCGGCGCTCTCGACCACCATGACGGTGGCCTCGGGCACGTCGACGCCGACCTCGATCACCGTCGTGGCCACCAGTACCTCGATCTCGCCCCGGCGGAACTGCGCCATTGCCTCCTCCCTCGCCGCCGGTGCCATCTGCCCGTGCAGCAGCCCGACCCTCAGCCCGGCCAGCTCGCCGGCGGCCAGACGGGTGCACTCCTCCGTGGCCGACCGCGCCTCGACCCGCGGCGAATCGCCCACCAAGGGGCAGACGACGAAGGCCCGGTGACCGGCGGCCACCTCCTGACGCACGCGGTCCCAGGCCAGATGCTCGTCGGCGGGGTCGGGCAACCACGTCGTGGTCACCGTGACCCGACCCGGGGGCAACTCGTCGAGCACGGTCAGATCGAGGTCCCCGAAGATCACCATGGCGGCGGTGCGGGGGATCGGGGTCGCCGTCATGACCAGGAGGTCGGGGTCGCCCGCGTCTCCCTTGGCCCGCAGCGTGGCCCGCTGCTCGACCCCGAAACGGTGCTGCTCGTCGATCACCACCATGCCCAGCGATCCGAACTCGACCTCCTCGGTGAGCAGCGCATGTGTGCCCACCACGATGGAGGCCGTCCCCTCGGCGAGGTGGGCCAGCATCTGTGCCCGGGCCTTGCCCTTCACCCGGCTGGTCAGCAGCTCCACCGGCACATCCAGCCCATCGAGCATCTCCCGGACCGCCGCCGCATGCTGCTCGGCCAGGACCTCGGTCGGGACCATCAGCGCCCCCTGGTGCCCGCTCTGGACCGCTCCCAGCAGCGCCGCCAGGGCCACCACCGTCTTTCCCGACCCGACGTCGCCCTGAAGCAACCGGTGCATCGGGAACGGCCCCGCCAGGTCGGCCACGATCACCGCCAGGGCGCGCCGTTGCGCCACCGTCAGGTCGAAGGGCAGCCCGGCGAGGAAACGGGCGACCAGCGTGCCCCCGACGGCGCCGGTGATCTCCCGGGGGGACACCTCATGGCGCAAGGCCCGCGCGTTGTGCTCGAACGCCCGGCGGCGCAGCACCAGCGCCAGCTGGAGGCGGAACAGCTCGTCGAAGATCAATCGCCGGCGGGCCGGCGCGATCACGTCCATCGACTCGGGCCCGTGCACCGCCTGCATCGCCGCCGTCCGGCCCCAGAGCGCCAGGGACGTCCGCCAACCCTCGGGGAGCGGGTCGGCCAGCTCGCCCGCCCGCTCCAGTGCCTCCTCCACGAAGGTGCCGATCTCCCAACTGGTGAGGCCGGCCTTGGCCGAGGCCGGGTACACGGGGAGGATGCGCAAGGTCCGACGGGGCCGCCCGACGGCCGGATCGTCCATCCCGGCCACCACGTCGACCACCGGATTGACCATCTGGCGCGCCCCGCGATACTCGCCGACCTTGCCCCAGAAGATCGCTTCGGTCCCTTCACGTAGCTGCTTGGCCCTCCACGGCTGGTTGAAGAAGACCACCCCCAGGGTCCCGGTGTCGTCCCGCACGGTGACCTCGACCATGGTCCGCCGGTTGCGCGACGGCCGGGATCGCACCCGCCGCACCTCGGCCAAGATGGCCGCCTCGTCCCCGATCTCGAGGCCCGACACGTCGGACTGGGCCGTGCGGTCGATGTAGCGCCGCGGAAAGGTCGTCAAGAGGTCGAGCACCGACTCGACACCCCACTCGGCCAGCTGGGCCGCCTTGCGCGCCGAGACCGTCCCGAGCACCGAGACCGGCCGGAGGCTCAGGTCGCGCAGCGTGCGTGCCGAGGGCAGGACGACCTACTCGATCCCCAGCAGGTAGGGGTAGAAGGGCTGTCCCCCGTGGTGTACCTCCAGGTCGATGTCGGGGTGCTCCTCGCGTAGCCATTCGCTGATCTTGCGGGTGTCGGCCGCCTTGGACCCTTCGCCTTCGATGAGCGTGACCAGCTCGTGCTGGTCCTCGAGCAGTCGGGCGAGGAGCAGGCGCGTGGCCGTCACCGCCGAGTCGGCGATGGAGACCACGGCGCCGCGCGACAGGCCGATCCAGTCGCCCTCGTGGACCTCGCCGGCGTCGGTCACGGCGTCACGGACGGCCCGCGTGATCTCGGCGGGCACCACGCGCGCCGCCGACTCCCCCATGCTGGCGGCGTTGACCCCCGCCCCGGCGGCGGGGTCGTAGGCCAAGAGGGCGGCGAAGCCCTCCAGCACGCTGCCGGTCCCCACCACCCGCACCGTCTTCTCGCTCAGCGCATCGATCTGCTCGGCCACGGGGCAGATGTTCTTGTTGTTGGGCAGGATCACCACCTCGTCGGAGCCCACGGACTCGACCACCTTGAGCAGGTCCTCGGTCGAGGGGTTCATGGACTGGCCCCCCACCACCTGGTGATGCACACCGAGCGACCGGAAGATGCGGCCGATCCCGTCGCCCGTGACCACCGCCACCACGCTCGTCGTGGGCACCGGGCCCTCCCGTGTCACCCCCGCCTCGGCGGCGTTCGACGCCTCTCGGACCCAGCGCTCCTCCTCCACCTGCTCCGCCAGGTCGGTCACCCTGATCCGCTGGGGCCGTCCGGCGTCGACCCCCGCCTCTATGGCGGCCCCGATGTCGTCGGTGTGGATGTGGCAGTTCCAGAGCCCGTCGCCCCCCACCACGACGATGGAGTCGCCGATGCCGGCCCACACCTCCTTGAAGTCCGCCATGGAGTCGTCGGGCGCATGGAGGAGGTACATGACCTCGTAGCGCAGGTCGCCGACGTCCGCCGCCTGGTCGTCCGCCCGACGGTGCGGATTCCGCTCGTTCCCGGCCTCCCCGCCGGAACCGCGCAGGGAGGCGTAGTCGATCGTGGCCGGATCACCCGACGGCTCGGGCAGGGCGTGGTGGTCGTCGACGACCGACCAGAACGCATCGACCAGGAGCAGCAGGCCGCTCCCCCCGGCGTCGACCACGCCGGCCCGCGCCAGCACGGGCAGCATCTCCGGTGTCCGGGCCAGGGCGTCTGCCGCCACGTCGTGGGCTCTCTCCAGCACGCCGGCCAGGGTGGACTCCGATGTGCCGGCGCAGGCGGCCGCACCCTGGGCGGCCGCATCGGCCACCGTCAGGATCGTCCCTTCCACCGGGCGCACCACCGCCCGGCGGGCCAGGACCGATGCGTACCCGAAGGCATCGGTCAGCACGTGCGCGTCAACGCCCTGCTCGCCGGCCACACCCATCCGTTCGCACATGCCCCGTAGCAGCTGGGAGAGGATCACACCCGAGTTCCCCCGTGCCCCCATGAGGGATCCGTGACCTATGGCGGTGCACACCTCGGTGAGCCCCGACCCGACGGGCACCCCTTCGAGCTCGGTCACGACGGCCTCCACCGTCAGCGCCATGTTGGTCCCGGTGTCCCCGTCGGGAACCGGATAGACGTTCAGGCGATTGATGTCCACCTGGTGCTGCCGCAGCACGTCGCGGAACCGACCCATCACCGCGCGCAGGTCGTCCGCGCCCAATGTCGCCAGGGAGGTCATGGCAAGGGATGCTAATCTTTGCGCCGTTCGTGAAGGCCTGTCTGGTGAGAGCACCGCGGCCGACCACAGGAGGGTCTACCCAATGGCAGCAGTGTGCGACATCTGTGGCAAGAAGCCCTCGTTCGGCATGAGCGTGAGCCACTCCCACCGGCGCACCAAGCGCCGCTGGGACCCCAACATCCAGCGCGTGCGGGCGCTGGTGAACGGCGCGCCGACGCGGCTCCACGTCTGCACCTCCTGCATCCGGGCCGGCAAGGTGACCAAGCCCGTTCGCCGTACGCCGGCCGACGTCCCATCCTGAGGACCGCCCGCCAACGGTCCCGGGCCGACCTGGGCTATCCCAGGTCGTGCTGCCACCCCAGCCGCTCCAGCTCCCGACCACCGAGCAGCCGCCGTTGCGGGTGCGCCGTCACCGTGCCGATCCGGATGGGGGCGCGGAGCCCCGCACCGCCGCAGCGGGCCACGAACCCCTCGACGTCGTCCTCGCCCACCACCACGAGCAGCTCGTAGTCCTCCCCGCCGCCGAGCGCCTCGGCGGGCGTCGCCCCTTCGGCCGCCGGAACCGCGTCGAGCTCGAACCCGATGTCGGACGCGTCGGCCAGGCGGTGCAGGTCCAGCGCCACACCGTCGGAGACGTCGATCATGGCGTGCGCGCCGGACACCCGGGCCGTCTCCCCCTCGGCCAGCCGCGCCACCGGCCGGCGGTAGGCGGCGGCCAGCGCCTCTTCGGTGGCCGTCGGCGGGACCGTCCTCGCCGGCCCCACCCTCCCCGGCTCGTGGGCCTCCCCCGGCCCCGCCCGGGCTCGCAACACCCGCAACCCGGCGGCCCCGCCGCCGCAGGGCCCGGTGACCAGGATGGCGTCGCCCGCCCTCGCCCCGGTTCTCGCCACCGGCCCCCGGCCGTCGGCCGTCCCCAGCACGGTCACCGCCACCACCAGCGTCTCCCCAGCCGAGACGTCGCCGCCCACCACCGGGCACCGGCTCTCCCGCGAGGCCTCCGCCACGCCCTCCATGACGCCCAGCGCCAGCTCGCCCGTTCCCGCCGAGCGGGGGACACACAGTGCCACGAGCGCCCCGAGGGGCCGCGCCCCCATCGCGGCCAGGTCGCTGAGGGCACCCATGAGCGCCTTCCAGCCCACGTCACCAGGGCTGCAGAGCCCCAGGTCGACGTGGATCCCCTCCACCACGCTGTCCACGGAGACGACCAGTGGGCCCCCGCCGGGTACCTCGAGTACCGCGGCGTCGTCGCGCAGCCCGGGTGGGTCGATTCCACCTCCGAGCGTCTGGCGGATACGCTCCAGGACCTCGTCTTCAACGAGACGGGTCGTGCGCCCAAGTTTGGGGGAACCCACGGCACATGCCTAGCATTGGATGCCGGTCATACCGGCCGAGCCAAGGAGTAGAGCCAGCCCACATGCCCCCGACCACGAACGACAAACTCCTCGCCTGGGTCGACGAGGTCGCGGCGGTCACCAAGCCCGATCGGATCGAGTGGTGCGACGGCTCGGCCGACGAGTACGACCGCCTCTGCCAGTTGCTGGTCGACGCCGGCACGTTCACCAGGCTCTCCGAGGCGAAACGCCCCAACAGCTACTGGGCCCACTCCGATCCGGGTGACGTGGCCCGGGTGGAGGACCGGACCTACATCTGCTCGGAGAAGGAGATCGACGCCGGGCCGACCAACAACTGGCGGGACCCCGACGAGATGCGCTCCCTGCTGGGCGGGCTCCTGGACGGGGCCATGCGGGGCCGCACCATGTACGTCGTCCCCTTCTCCATGGGGCCCCTCGGTTCGGACATCGCCCACATCGGCGTGCAGCTGACCGACTCCCCCTACGTGGTGGTCTCCATGAGGATCATGGCCCGCATGGGCACCGGGGCCCTCGAGGTGCTGGGCGCCGACGGCGAGTTCGTCCCCTGCCTGCACTCCGTGGGGGCGCCGCTCGAGCCGGGCCAGGCCGACGTGGCGTGGCCCTGTGACGCCGAGAACAAGTACATCGTGCACTTCCCCGAGACGCGGGAGATCGTCTCCTACGGCTCCGGCTACGGGGGGAACGCGCTGCTCGGCAAGAAGTGCCTGGCGCTGCGCATCGCCTCGGTCATGGCCCGCGACGACGGCTGGATGGCCGAGCACATGCTGATCCTGAAGCTCACCTCTCCCGAAGGCGAGACCCGCTACGTGAGCGGGGCGTTCCCCTCCGCGTGCGGCAAGACCAACCTCGCCATGCTGATCCCGTCCCTCGAGGGGTGGAAGGTCGAGACGATCGGTGACGACATCTGCTGGATGAAATTCGGCGAGGACGGCCGCCTCTACGCCATCAATCCCGAGGCCGGCTTCTTCGGCGTGGCGCCGGGCACCAACAGCCACACCAATCCCAACGCCATGCTCACGCTCGACGGCAACTGCATCTTCACCAACACCGCGCTGACCGATGACGGCGACGTCTGGTGGGAGGGCATGACCGACGACCCCCCGGCGCACCTCACCGACTGGAGAGGGCAGGACTGGACGCCGGCCTCGCCGACGCCGGCGGCCCACCCCAACGCCCGCTTCACCACGCCCGCCAGCCAGGACCCGGCCATCGCTCCTGAATGGGAGGACCCACGGGGAGTGCCGATCTCCGCCATCCTTCTCGGTGGCCGCCGGGCCTCGGTCGTGCCGTTGGTGTTCCAGTCCCGCGACTGGGAGCACGGGGTCTTCCTGGGGTCGATCATGGCGTCGGAGACGACCGCCGCCGCCACCGGCGCCGTCGGCAACCTCCGCCGCGACCCCTTTGCCATGCTGCCCTTCTGCGGGTACAACATGGCCGACTACTTCGCCCACTGGCTGGAGATCGGGACCAAGGCACCCGATCGCGAGCTCCTCCCCAAGATCTTCTACGTCAACTGGTTCCGCAAGAGCGCGGACGGCAAGTGGCTCTGGCCCGGCTACGGCGACAACTCCCGCGTGCTCGAGTGGGTGTTCAAACGGGTCACCGGCCGGGCCGAGGCCCGGGACACGCCGATCGGGTGGGTGCCCAAGGTGAGCGACATCGACATACACGGCCTCGACGTGAGCCAGGAGGACATGGACGAGCTCTTGCGGGTCGACCGCGAGGAGTGGCAGGCCGAGGTGCCGTCCATCCGCCAGCACTACGAGCAGTTCGGTGATCGGCTGCCCGGTGCCCTGCGCGAGGAGCTCGACAGCCTGCAGCAGCGCCTGGGCTGAGACCGGCGCCAGCGATTCTGGCGGTCAGGCGAACACGACGGTCTTGGTGCCGTTGAGCAGCACCCGGTCCTCGAGGTGCCAGCGCAGGCCGCGGGCGAGGACGGTCCGCTCAATGTCCCGCCCCACCCTGCGCAGCTCCTCCGGACTGTCCGCGTGGTCGATCCGGCGGGTGTCCTGCTCAATGATCGGGCCCTCGTCGAGGTCGGCGGTGACGTAGTGGCAGGTCGCCCCGATCAGCTTGACGCCGCGGGCAAAGGCCTGGTGGTAGGGCCTGGAGCCGGCGAAGGAGGGGAGGAAGCTGTGATGGATGTTCACGATGCGCCCCCGGTGACGATCACAGAGGGACGCCGGGAGAATCTGCATGTAGCGGGCGAGGACCATGACGTCGGCGCGTTCGGACACGAAGATGCTCTCGATCTCGTGGAAGGCCACCTCCTTCCCGGCCGGGTCGGTCGGCACCGGTATGCACCGGAACGGGATCTCGTGCCACTCGACGAAGGAGCGAAGGTCCTCGTGGTTGGAGATGACGCTGGTGATCTCGCACTCGATGTCACCGCTGCGCCAACGGTGCAACAGGTCGGCGAGGCAGTGGTCCTCCTTGCTGACGAGCAACACCACCCGCTTCCTGACCTCGCTGTCGGAGAGCTGCCAGTCCATGGCGAACTCCGCCGCCACCGGCTCGAACGCCTCCCGGAAGACGGCGGGACCGAAGGGCAGGCTCTCCGCCGTGACCTCGATGCGGAGGAAGAAGCGGCCCGAACTCAGGTCACCGTGCTGGGCCGCCTCGAGCACCGAACCACCGTGGCCGGCGATGAACCCGGTGACGGCCGCCACGATCCCGACACGGTCCGGGCAGGTGACGGTCAGCACGTATCGACGCATCGGCCCCGGTGTTCCATCGGTCTCCTGTCCTGCCGCCGGTCTCCTGTCCTGCCGCCGGTCTCCTGTCCTGCCCCTAGCTCAGCGCGCCGCTCTCGCGCAGCTTGGTGACCGTCCCGTCGTCGATTCCCCACTCGACCAACCCCGACACGGTGTCGGCCCCCGGGGGCGACGGCGGGCGGCTGATGGCGGACGGGGTGCGGCTGAAACGGGGCGCCGGCGCGGGCTGCACGACGCCATCGACCTCGACGAAGGTCGAGCGGGCCTTGTTGTGGGGGTGGAGAGGCGCTTCCCACGGCGAGAGCACGGGAGCGGCGCAGGCATCGGTACCCTCGAAGATCGCCGTCCACTCGTCCCGCGTCTTGGTCGAGAACACCGCGGCGAACCGCTCCTTCATGGCCGGCCACGCGGCCTTGTCGCTCTGCTCGAGCATGGTCGGGTCGCCGGCCAGCCCCAGGCCGTCGAGAAGCTCGGCGTAGAACTGGGTCTCGAGCGCCCCCACGGCGAAGTACTTGCCGTCGGCCGTCTCGTAGACCTCGTAGTGCGGCGCCCCCGTGTCGAGCACGTTGGCCGCCCGCTGCTCGGTCCACATGCCCGACTGGTGGACGGCGTAGATCATCGTCATCAGGGAGGCCGACCCGTCCACCATGGCGGCGTCGACCACCTGGCCCCGGCCCGATCGGGCCGCCTCCAACAGCGCGGCCACCATGCCGAAGGCGAGCAGCATCCCTCCGCCCCCGAAGTCGCCCACCAGGTTGAGCGGGGGCACCGGCAGCTCGCCGGCCCGACCGATGGGCCATAGCGCGCCGCTGATGGCGATGTAGTTGATGTCGTGACCGGCCGTCGGCGCCATGGGCCCGTCCTGGCCCCATCCCGTCATGCGCCCGTAGACCAGTCCGGCGTTGTGGGCCCAGCACGCGTCGGGTCCCAGCCCGAGCCGTTCGGCCACCCCGGGCCGGAACCCCTCGATCAGCCCGTCGGCCTGCTCGACGAGGCGCAGCACGAGATCGACCGCGTCCGGGTGCTTCAGGTCGATCCCCACCGAGGCGCGGCTCCTGTTGGACACGTCCCAGTACGGTCCGCTCGACCCGGCAGCCCGTTCCGGGGCCCCGGGAGCCGCCCGCTCGAGGCGAATGACCTGGGCACCGGCGTCGGCCAGCAGCATCGCGGCGTACGGGCCCGGCCCGATGCCCGCCAGTTCGATGATCTTTGTCCCGCTCAGCGGACCGCTCCTCGACGACTGTGCCATCGCAGGATCGTGACCCGGGCGGCCCGTACCGGTCAAGCTGGAGCAATGCGGATCGCTCGTGCACCCGGAAGGGTCACCCTGATCGGTGACCACACCGACTACAACCAGGGACTTTCGCTGCCGATGGCGATCGACCTGGCCACCGAGGCGGTCTACACCCCCAGGGCGGGCACCTTCCTGATCGGCATCTCGAGCGACCAGATTCCCGAACCCTGGGAGATACCCGTGGGGCTCGTGGGCTCACCGGCGACGGGCGTCCCGCCGCCCTCGCCGGACCCGCTGGCCGCGGCCCTCGTGGCCCTGGCGCGGCCGCCGTCGGGGGGGGAGGTGAAGGTCAGCAGCACCATCCCCATCGGCGCCGGGCTCTCGTCGAGTGCGGCGTTCTCGGTGGCTCTCCTGCTGGCCCTCGGTCGCGAGGGTGACCCCCTCACACTGGCCAGAGACTGCCAGGACGCCGAGGAGGTCGCCGGATCACACGTCGGCCTCCTCGATCCGCTGGCCATCGTCGGGGCGCAGGCCGGCCATGCCCTCTTCATCGACTTCTCCACGCTCGAGTACCGTCCCGTCGCCATACCCGAGGCGGCGGCGTTCGTCGTCGTGCACTGCGGGACGAGTCGGCAGCTCGCCGCCACCGCCTACGCCGATCGGAGGGCCGAATGCGACAGGGCGGCCAACCAGATCGGTCGACCTCTGGGCCTCTGCGAGCTGGGTGACCTCAGCGCGCTGCGCGATCCCGTGCTCCGCCGGAGGGCCCGCCACGTGATCACCGAGTGCGCGCGGGTGCGAGAGGTGGAGCGCCTCTTGGCCCGGGGCAACCTGACCGGGGTGGGTGCGGTGATGGTCGAGGGGCACCGGAGCCTGGCCGAGGACTTCAGGGTGTCGACGGCCGACCTCGACGAGCTGGTCGACCGCCTGGTGGCCACCCCGGGCGTCTACGGGGCCCGCCTGAGCGGTGGTGGATTCGGTGGTTGCGCCATCGCCCTGTGCGCCCCGGACTCACCGGCGCTCGATCCCGACAGCCACGCGCCGCTGCCCGCCTGGCGGGTCCACCCCGCCCCGGGGGCCGAGGTCGGCCCGGTCAAGTGACCCGGCCCGGTGGCCCGGCCCCGTGGCCCAGTCCGGCTCCTTCAGTCGCCCGACTCCGAGGCGGCCTGCGACGTCGTCACCAACGCCTCGAGCGCGGCCTTGGCCCGGCCGCTGTCGATGGATTCGACCGCCAGATCGACCCCGTCCGCCAGATCGTCGACCCGGCCGATCACCATCAGGGCCGCCGCGGCATTGAGCACCCCGATGTCGCGATTGGGCCCTCGCTCCCCTTCGAGGACGGAGCGGATCGCTCGGGCGTTGAACGCCGCGTCCCCGCCGCGCAGATCGTCCATCGTGGCGGGGGCGAAGCCCAATGCCGCCGGGTCGACCCTCCACTCCCTGAGCTCGTAGGAGCCGTCGCCGTCGCCCACGAGCTCGAGCACGGTGGAGGGTGAGGTCACGCTCAGCTCGTCCAGCCCGTCGTCGGCATAAACGATCATGGCGCGTCTGCTCCCCGTGGCCCCGAGCACGGTGGCCATGATGGACGCCATCGCCGGGTCGTTGACGCCCACCAGTTGACGGCGCGTGCCGGCGGGGTTGGTGAGCGGACCGAGGAAGTTGAAGATGGTCGGGACACCGAGCTCGCGCCGCACCGGCGCCACGAACCGCATGGCCGGATGGAAGCGTTGGGCGAAACAGAAGCCGATGCCGGCCTCGGTCACGCATCGAGCCACCCCCACCGGGCCGATCTCGATGGCGACGCCCAGGGCCTCCAGCACGTCGGCGGAGCCCACCGACGACGAGGCCGACCGGCCGCCGTGCTTGCACACCGTCACCCCTGCACCCGCCACCGTCAGCGCGGCCAGGGTCGTCACATTGATGCTGCTCAACCGGTCGCCGCCTGTTCCCACCAGATCGACCACGCCGTCGGGCCCCTGGGGGAGGTCCAGTGCCACCGCCGCCCCGACCATGGCCCGGGCCAGGCCGGTCACCTCCTCGACCGTCTCCCCCTTGGCGCGCAGGAGGGTGAGAAAGGCCCCGATCTGCGACGGTGCCACCTCACCGGACAGCACCGAGGCCAGCGTCGATTCGGCCTCCTTCTCGGTGAGCGACTCGCGGCGCATCAGGCGGGTCAGGACATCGGGCCACTCGAGCATCAGTCCCACCACAGGTCCCGGTCCAAGACGCCCCGCGCGATCAGGCCCAGCTGCACTTGGGAGGTGCCCTCGACGATGGTCAGCTGCTTGGCGTCCCGGTACCACTGCTCCGTCGGATGGTCCTCCATGTACCCGGGGGCACCCAGGAGCTGCACGGCCAGAGACGAGGCCCGCACGGCCAGTTCGGTGGCGTGGTACTTGGCCATGGAGAGGAACGGGACATGCTCCTTGGTGTACTTGCCCTGATCAGCCAGGACGGCGGCCCGGTAGGTGAGCAGTCGCGCCGCTTCGATGTCAACCGCGCACTTGGCGATCTCCCATTGGATGCCCTGGAAGTCGGCGATGGTATGGCCGAAGGCCTCGCGCCGCTGCACGTAGTCGGTGGCGTACATGAGCGCCCCCTCGGCCAGGCCGATGCCCCGGGCCGCAACGATCGGGCGCATGGCGTTGAGGGCGTGCATGGCCAACCGGAAGCCTCCCACCTCGCCGATCACGTTCTCGGCCGGCACGCGCACGTCGCTCAGCACGAGCTCACCGGTGTCGATGCCTCGCACTCCCATCTTGTGGTCGATTCGACCAACGTCGACGCCTTCCCATTCCCGCTCGACGATGAAGGCGGTCACCGAGTCGTGGGCCCGACTCGACGGCCCGCCCGTCTTGGCGAAGACGGTGTACCAGTCGGCCTCCCTGACGCCCGACATCCAGCACTTGGTGCCGTTGAGGATCCACCCGCCCCGGTTCTCCGGATCGGCCACGCCCTTGGTGCGCATGCCCATCACGTCGCTTCCCGCCTGCGCCTCCGAGAGCCCGAATGCCGCCCGCTGGGTTCCCTCGGCGATCCCGGGCAGGTACGTGGCCTTCTGGGCCTCGCTGCCGGCGATCATCACCGGACCGGTGGGCAGCCGGGTGAGGAGGAGCATCAACGCGGCGACGTTCGAGTACTTGGCCACCTCCTCGATGGCGATGGCCAGACCGAGGATGCCGGCTCCCGAACCGCCGTACTCACTCGGTATGCAGAGTCCGAGGAGGCCGGCGGAGCGAAACGCGTCGAACACGTCGTAGGGATAGACGCGTTCCTTGTCGATGGCCCGTGCCCGGGGCTGGACCTTGTCCTGGGCCAACCGCCGCACCGAATCCCGCAGTGCGGCGAACTCGTCGGAGAGTTCAAAATCCACCGGCGAAGGCTACCGGAAGCGCCAGGGCGCCCCGAAGGCCTCGACCGAGGTCAGGCCGACTTGCGGCGCTGTCGGACGATGCGGCGACGCTCCCGCTCGGTCGTCCCGCCCCACACACCCTCGCGCTCGCGGTGGGCCAGGGCGTGCTCGAGGCAGGCCTGACGGACCGGGCACTCGCCGCAGATGACCTTGGCCTCGGCCGCATCGGCCTCGTCCTCTGAGATCGGGTAGAACACCTCGACATCGAGGCCCCGGCAGGCGGCTTGCTTGCGCCACGTGGTGGCACTCATGGGAAACACTTCCTCGCAAAGACGGATATGAGCAGCTCGCCCTGGTCGGGAGCACAGCCGGGCCACACCACCTGGCCCCGGCAGGGCCATATCACGCGGCCCCGGCACCGATATTCCGGCGAGCGAAAAGTATGGCCCAGCGAAGGTCGGCCTGTAAAGACCCACACAAAGAAACGGCCCTGGTCAGCCGATATGAAGCGGCTTTGTTGTGCCGCGCAGGTCACCGAGCAGTTCCCGGCGCACGGCCGGAGTGAGAACGGTGCGCGCCGCGTAGTCGGGGTGGCCGGCCACCAGGGTCACCCCGCCCGGATCTCCGGCGAAAGCCTCCACCTGGGCGGGCGTGAACCCGAAACGCAGGTAGTGCACCGCCGGCGTCAGCGTGTCGCGGACCAGCGCCGCCTCGTGCGCCTCCTCCGGCCGGCTGGGCACGATCTCGCCGCCCACCTCCACCCCGAGCGCCCGCTCGATACCCACCAACTTGGGCAGCCACTCCCGCAGCATCCCCTCCGAGGTCAGCTCGATCAACAGGGTGCCCGAGAGCTCTCCGACCTGGGGCAACAGGCGGTTGTAGATGTCGAGCTCGACCTGTAGGGCCTCGTCGGCGAGGATCTTCTCCACCCGGGCCATCTCTTGAACCTGGAACCGTACGGTGTCGAAGCACTCGAACACGACGGTCATGAGGGGACCCAGTGCGACACGGCGTAGCCGTTTGCGGGCGATGATCTGCGCTCGATACTCCTCGCGCACCCTTTCGTAGGCCCGTAGGTCGAGCACGTCGTCCAGGGTCAGCGCCTCGGTCACCCCGACTTCTCCAGACCGTAGGCCTGTGCCAGCACCTGCAGGGGGTGCCGGGGTCTCACCCCCGTCTCCTGGGTGATCGCACCGTTGGCCAGGTGGCAGTCCCCGCAGACGACGTCGTTGCCGGCCGCGGTGATCTCCTGCGCCATCGGGGCCGCCACCTGGCGCGCCAATGCATAGTTCTCCGCCCGGTAGCCCCAGGTCCCGTCGATGCCCGAGCAGCGTTGCACGAGCGTGCACCTGATCCCCGCCATCTTGAGCAGGTCGCGGCTCTTGAGCCCGGCGTTCTGCGCCAAGAGGTGGCACGCCACGTGGTACGTCACGGCGCCGGGCACGCTGCCGTCGTCGCGCCCGGGAAACTCGTCGCGCAGCGAGAACTGGTCTTCGGGGTCCCTCTGGCGCTTCATGAGATACTCCGCCGGGTCGTAGGTGTGGGCCGCCACCAGCTCCGCGTCGGCGCCGGCGGCGTAAAGGGGGTAGTCCCGCTTGACGACGTAGGCACAGGTCGGCTGGGCCACGACGACGTCACGCCCGGCCCGCACCTCGCGCACCAGCGCGGCCACGTTGCGACGAGCCGCCTTCTCGAACTGCTCCACGTTGCCCGAGTGCAGCCAGGGCGCGCCGCAGCACGTGGTCCCCTCGGGGAGCGTGCACGCCACCCCGTTGTGCTCGTAGACCCGTACCAGGTCCTTGCCGACGTCGGGATCCATGTACTCGACGAAGCAGGTGGGAAAGACCGTAACCGCCCCGCCGTCCTGCGACACGGCCGGCGCGCGCCTCCTGCGGGCAAACCAGGTCGTGAAGCGCTGGCGCGCGTAGGGCGGAAGCAACCGCTCCGAGGCCAGCCCGACCGTCTTCTCCATGACCCGTCGCGTCCAGGAACCGGGGGTGCCGGTGGCCCAGTTCACCACCGGTGCCGCCACCACCGACGCCATACCCAGCGCGTCGGTGCGACCCAGGAACTGGTCCGTCACGCGCTCCCCGAGCCCCTGGCCCTCGCGGGTGCGCACGGCGTGGACCCGGCTCATGAGGCGCGGGAAGTCGAGCTTCCACTCGTGCGGAGGCACGTAGGGGCACTTCACGTAGCAGAGCTTGCACTGATAGCACTCGTCGACCACCTGGTCGCGCTCGCCCTCGGTCAGCGCGGAGACGTCACCGTCCCGCGCGTCGATGAACCCGAACATGGTCGGGAACGACGGGCACAGGTTGAAACAGAGGCGGCACCCGTGGCACAGGTCGAAGACGCGGTCGAGCTCCTCACGCAGGGCGCCGCGGTCGAAGTACCGCGGATCGGTCGGGTCGTAGACGGCGGTCATGAGGCCGCCGGGCTATGCGACCGACTCAAGCCCCTGCGTGAAGCGGCCGGCATGGGACTTCTCGGCCTTGGCCAGTGTCTCGAGCCACTCGCCGATCTCCTCGAAGCCCTCGTCACGCGCCGTCTTGGCGAACCCGGGATACATCTCGGTGTACTCGTAGGTCTCTCCTTCAATGGCGGACTTCAGGTTGTCCTCCGTCGCGCCGACCGGCACGCCGGTCACCGGGTCGCCCACCTCCCTCAGGAAGTCGAAGTGGCCGAAGGCGTGACCCGTCTCGCCCTCGGCGACCGAGCGGAACAGGGCCGCCACGTCCGGGTAGCCCTCCACGTCGGCCTTCTGGGCGAAGTACAGGTACCGACGGTTGGCCTGGCTCTCGCCGGCAAACGCTTCCTTGAGGTTGGCCTCGGTCTTGGACCCCTTCAATGCTGGCATGTTGTGCGTGTTCCCTTCTCGGTAGTGGTACTACGGCCGATCTTCTCGACACCCGTCGCAGAGCCCACGAAAGACGACCTCGGCGCTCAGCACGTCGAACCCCGGAGCGGCGCCGGGCGGCACGGCCAGGCCCGGAAAGTCGGCGTTCACGTCCCGGACCTTGCCGCACCCGCGGCACACCACGTGGTGGTGGGTGGCCTCGACGTTGGGGTCGAACCGGACGGCGCCGGTTCCCAGGTCCAATGCGTCGATCTGGCCCAGCTCGGACAGGTCGTGCAGCGTCTGGTAGACGGTCTTGAGCGAGACGTTGGGCATCTCGGTGCGCACCCTCTCGTAGACCCTCTCGGCCGAGGGGTGCGTGACGTCGCCCTCCAGCGCGCGGAAGATGCACTGCCGCTGGGCCGTGATCTTGCGACCGTGGGCCCGGAACAGTTCGGTCAACGCGTCGGGAGACTGCATGTAGAGGAGCCACCGTAGCGTGAATCCCGCTTGTTGACAATGATTGTTAATTCCGCCCGCACCAACGGCGGAGGGGCCTGTCACGGCGTATGACAGGCTGGGATGGTGCACCGGTTCCGACGCCAAGACTCCCTCCGGCGCCTGGCGGACGAGCGGTTCGACGTCCTCGTCGTCGGCGGCGGCGTCACCGGAGCCGGGGTGGCGCTCGACGCCGCCAGCCGCGGCCTGAAGACCGCACTCGTCGAGAGGCACGACTTCGCCTCGGGGACCTCGTCCAAGTCGTCGAAGATGGTCCACGGGGGCCTGCGGTACCTGCAGCAACGGGAGTTCCGACTGGTCTACGAGAACCTGGTGGAGCGACAGCGCCTGTTGGACAACGCACCCCACCTCGTGTCCCCTCAGCCGTTCCTGATCCCCCTCTTCGGTCGCGACGGCGCGGTCTCCAAGGCCGTGGCCCGCTCCTACTCGGGGGCACTGTGGCTCTACGATCTGACCGGCGGCGTCCGCATCGGGGCCCGCCACCGTCGGGTCACCCGGGACCAGGCCCTAGAACACCTGCCGACCCTGAACGCCGAGCGGCTCGTTGCCGGCTTCCTCTACTTCGACGCCCGAGCCGACGATGCCCGGCTGACCCTGTGCCTGGCGCGCACCGCCGCGCTCGATCACGGCGCCGTCGTGGCCAACTACACCCCGGTGGTCGGCCTGACACGCACCGGCGGCCGGGCGGCGGGGGCCATCGTGCGGCCCGAACCCGGCGATGCGGGGTCCGAATTCCCGATCAGCGCCCGTGTGGTGGTCAACGCCACCGGCGTCTGGGCCGACGACGTGAGGGCTCTCGACGAAGGCTCCCACCCGCGCTCCATCCGACCGGCCAAGGGGGTGCACGTCACGGTCCCGGCGGACCGGCTCCCCTGCGACGTCGCCGCCGTCATCCCCGTCCCCCGGGACAGGCGGACGATCTTTGTGGTGCCGTGGCCCGGTACGGACCTCATCTATCTGGGCACGACCGATACGGACTACCGGGGGCCCCTCGACGATCCCTCCTGCACCCCCGAGGACGTCGACTACCTGCTCGACGCGGCCAACAACGCCACCACTTCCCGCTTGACCCGGGCCGATGTGACGGGCGTCTGGGCCGGCCTGCGACCCCTGCTGGCATCCCCGGCGCACGGGGGCCCGGTCCCGGAGCGGACGGCCGACCTCTCGCGCCGGCACACCGTTCGCACCTCGGAACAGGGCATGGTCACCGTGACCGGGGGCAAACTGACCACGTACCGGAAGATGGCGCAGGACACCGTCGATGCGGTGGTGCGCCAGCTCGGAGAGTCCCCCACCCGCCGTCGTTGCGTCACCGCGTCCCTCGCCCTGCGCGGCGCCACCACGGCCACCAGGGACCCCGTCGCCATGGCCCTCGGGCCGGGCCACCTCCTCGCCCGCTACGGCAGCGAGTGCGCCGAGGTGCTGGCGCTGGCCGACGGGCGGCCCGAGCTCCGCCAACCGGTCGTCGCCGGTCTGCCCTACACGGGAGCCGAGCTGGTCTTCGCGGCGCGCGAGGAGATGGCCCAGACTCTCGACGACGTGCTGGCCCGCCGGACCCGGGCCGTGATCCAACGCGCCGTCCCCACCATGGCCGGAGCCCACGCCGCCGCGTCGCTGATCGCCCCGGACATGGGGTGGGACGACCATGAGGCTTCCCGTCAGGCCAACCGCTTCATCGACTCCACCCAGAAGGAGCTCCTCACCGCGGGGCTCGATCTCCCGTGACGGCTCCCACCCCGGTCACCCCCATCGACGCGCCGCCGCAGTCCGTGACCGACCGGCTGCCCGGCCCCAGCGTCCCCTTGCCGGACGGCCTGGTCGACCACCTCGTCCGGAGCGGTGTCGAGGTGTCGGGCGACGACGCCGCCCGGGCCGAGGCGGGCCGGGACTGGTGGCCCCTGGCCATCGGGTGGGCGGCGCAGGGCGCCGTCCCCCACCGTCCGGCCCTGGTCGTGCGGCCCAGGACCACCGCCCAGGTCTCCACCGTCCTGGCGGCGTGCAACGAGGCCGTCGTGCCGGTGACACCCGTTGCGGGCCGCAGCGGGGTGTGTGGCGGGTCCGTCCCCGTCTTCGGCGGGGTCGCGCTCGACCTCACGTCGCTCGACGGCCTGCTCGGTGTGGACGAGACCTCGCTCACCGCCGACGTGCGGGCGGGGACCTTCGGCCCCGATCTCGAGGGGGCGCTGGCCCAGGTGGGGACCGGCTACACCCTCGGACACTGGCCCCAGTCGATGGAGCTCTCGACGGTGGGGGGCTGGCTCGCCTGTCGCAGTGCCGGTCAGTACTCCACCCGTTACGGCAAGATCGAGGACATGGTGCTCGGCCTCGAGGTGGTCCTGGCCGACGGCCGCACCGTGCGCACCGAAGGGCACGGCCCCCGCGCCGCCACCGGGCCCAATTTGACCCAGCTCTTCGTCGGCAGCGAGGGCACCCTCGGCGTGATCACCGAAGCGCGCCTGCGAATCCACCCGGCTCCACCGGCGCAGGAGCGGCGGGCCTTCGGCTTCCGCTCCTTCGCCGCAGGGCTGGCCGCCTGCCGGAAGATCTTGCGGCGTGGTGCCACCCCGGCCGTCCTGCGCCTCTACGACGAGATCGAGTCCGAGCGTCACTTCGAGCAGCGCTCGACCAACGTGCTCATCGTGCTGGACGAAACCGACCCGGCACTTCTGGCCGCCACGGTCTCGGTCGTCGACGACGAGTGCACCACTGCCGCGGGCGCCCGCAACCTCGACCCCGCCCTGGTCGGGCGCTGGCTCGGGCACCGCAACGACGTCTCCGCGCTGGCACCCCTGTGGCGCGCCGGCATCGTGGTGGACACGGTGGAGGTCTCGGCGCCGTGGAGCGTGCTTCCCGCGCTCTTCGACGAGGTGCTCTCGTCCCTCAGGGCGATGGACGGCACGCTGGTCGCCTCGGCGCACCAGTCGCACGCCTATGGGGATGGCGCCTGCCTGTACTTCACCTTCGCCGGCCGCGGGCCCGAGGGTGACGACGACTGGCGGACACGCTTCTACCGGCGGGCCTGGGACACCGTGATCCACGCCGTGATGGGCCACGGTGCCGCCATCAGCCACCACCACGGGATCGGGCTCAACCGCTCCCGCTTCCTGCCCGGGGCGCTCGGCTCGGGCTTCGACGTCCTGGAACGGATCAAGGGGAGCCTCGACCCCGCCGGCATCCTCAATCCGGCAAAGCTCGGCCTACCCTCGCCCTTCGGACCGGCGCCCTGGCCATGAACGTCCAGCGCGGTGGTGTCCTGGTCGTCGACGTCGGCACCTCGGGGGTGCGGGCCGCCATCGTCCGCCCCGATTCGGTGGTCGAGCATACCCACCACCGCGCCGTCCTCCCCGACTCGCCCGCTCCGGGCCTGGTGGAGTTCGATGCCGCCCTGATGGCCGAGGCGGTCCTCGCCGTGGCCAACCAGGCCGCGCACGACGGGGGACCGATCGGGGCCGTGGGCATCGCCAACCAACGGGCCTCCACCATCGTCTGGGAACGGGCCACGGGGCGGCCGCTCGCTCCCGGGATCGGCTGGCAGGACCTGCGCACGGTGGGTACCTGTCTGGCACTCCAGGCCGAAGGGATCCGCCTCGCCCCCAACGCGTCGGCCACCAAGGTGATGTCCATCCTCGATGCGGTGGACGCCGATCGGGAGAGGGCCGCGGCCGGGGAGCTGTGCTTCGGCACCGTGGACACCTGGGTGGCCTGGGTCCTCTCGGGCGGTGCCGACGCGGGAGACGCCGCGCTCCATGTGACCGACGCCACCAACGCCGCCGTCACCGGGCTCATCGATCCCTCGACCCTGGGGTGGAGTCCCCCGATCCTCGAGCGCCTGCGCATCCCCGAGATCATGCTTCCGCGCATTGTCGACTCGTCCGGAGCCATCGGCACCTGTCGCGCCCTGCCGGGTGCCCCGCTGCTCTGCGGGGTCGCCGGCGATCAGCAGGCCTCACTGATCGGACAGGGTTGCACACGCCCCGGTCTGGCCAAGGCCACCTTCGGGACCGGCGGCATGCTGGACCAGTGCACCGGATCGGCGCAGCGGCCGGCTCATGACGGGCGGGGCGCCTCGGGCACCTTTCCCATCGTGGCCTTCCAGGTGGGTGGCGTCCCCACCTGGGGCGTAGAGGCCGTGATGCTGTCCGCTGGTTCCTGCGTGGAGTGGCTACGCGACGATCTCGGCCTCCTGTCCTCGGCCGCGGAGTCGGCCGCCGTCGCCGCCCAGTGCGAGACGACCGGCGACGTCTGGTTTGTCCCCGCGCTCTTGGGCCTGGGCACGCCGGTCTGGGACTTCGGTGCCCGCGGGGCGCTGGTCGGCCTGACCCGGGGATCGGGCCGACCCGAGCTCGTGCGAGCCGTCCTCGAGGGCGTGGCCCACCGCGGTGCCGACCTCGTCGAAGCCTCCGAAGCCGACAGCGGGCTCCCCATCGCGGCACTGCGCGTCGACGGCGGGATGTCGGACAACAAGATCTTCGTGGCCTCACTGGCCGATGCCATCGGCCGACCGGTCGAGCTCTCCCCCGTTCTTGAGGCGACGACCCTGGGGGCCGGTCTCCTGGCGGGCCTGGCGATCGGCGCGCATGCGTCGCTGGACGAGATCGCCGAGAGCTACTCGCCTGCCCGGATCATCGAGCCCCGGACCGACGACGCCACCCGGTCCCGCGCCCGCGAACGCTGGCTGGCGGCGCGCGCCAAGGCCGAGGCCACCATCCCCGAGCTCTCCGGCATCACGTTCTAGCGCGAAGCGAGCGCGGACCGGTGGCGTCCAGGCCGGTGGCCGTCGCTCCGTCCCATTAGGCCGAAGCCGACGCCAGCGCGTCGTCCCAGCTGCTGCCGGCCTCGAGCAAGGGGCGCCAGGCCATCAGACGCCGCGGTCGCCCCACGGCCATCGCCGCACGCAGCCGTCCCTCTCGGCCGAACAGCGCCACAAAGACACCTTCGTCGAACGAACCCTCGACGATCTCCACCTCGTCCTGCCCACCGGGACTGCCGAGGACCTGGAAGCGAATGTCGAACTGATCCGACCAGAAGTAGGGGATCGGCGCGAACGGGGCGGCGGCGTCGCGGCCGGCCAGGAGGCCGTGGGCCGCAGCCATCCCCGCCTCGGCGGCCACCTGCCAGTGCTCGATGCGGACCTGCTCTTCGGCTCCGTCGTGCCGCCACGTCCAACGCGCCAGGTCCCCCGCCGCCACGATCCCCTCTGCGGCGAACAGCCGGTCGTCGCAGACGACGCCGTCCTCCACCAACAGCCCCGAGTCCTGGAGCCAGTCGACCGTGGGCGCCACACCAATGCCCACCACCACCACGTCGGCCCCGATGGCGGCTCCGTCCTCGAGCTCGACCACCAGGCCGCCCGGATCCCCCTCCGCCCGGCGGACGTCGGCGACACCGACCCCGGTGCGCAGGTCGACACCGTGGGCAACGTGCAGCGATCCGCAGTAGGCGCCGATCAGCGGTCCCAACAGGTTGGCCAACGGGATCTCCATCACCTCGACCACGGTGACCTGGCAGCCCATGGCGGCACAGGTCGACGCCACCTCGGCCCCGATGAACCCCGCGCCGACGACGACGACCCGGCAGGGCTCCACGGCCGTCACCGCCGCCCGCAGGGCCAACGAGTCGTCCAGGGTGCGCAGGGTGAAGAGCCCGTCTTCGTGGCCCAGTCCCTCCGTGCCCGGCAGCCGGCGTGGCGCGGCCCCGGTGGCCAGTACCAGGGCATCGCCCGTCAGCACCGTGCCGTCGTCGATCTCCACCTGACGTGCGCCGACGTCCAATCGCACGGCACGGTGGCCCAGCACCTCGTGCACCTGCAGTTCACCGGACCGCCTTCGATCGGCCAGTACCGCCTTCTCGGGCGGCCAGGTCCCGGCCAGCACCTGCTTGGACAGGGGCGGCCGGTCATAGGGCAGGTGCAACTCCTCACCGACCAGCGTGATGCGCCCGTCGAATCCCTCGGCGCGCAGCGTCTCGACGGCTCGCCAACCGGCCAGTGAAGCCCCCACCACGACGACCGCGCCGCCGGTCGGCAGGCCCTCCGACATCATCGCCCTCCGAACAGGGACATCCACTCCTGCACGGAGTGGGGGCGGAACACGTAGTTCGTGGCGCGCGTCGCCCCCATGCTCTGCGACGGGTCGGCCGAGTACCAGTGCCCCGGGTAGAGCACGGCATCGTCGGACACACGGGCCAAGCGCCCGTTGAGCGAGTCGTACATGGCGACGGGGTCCGCCCCGGGGAGGTCGGTCCGGCCGCAACCCTCGAGGAAGAGGGTGTCCCCGGCCACGAGACGGCCGTCGACCAGGAAGCACTGGCTCCCCGGCGTGTGCCCGGGCGTATGGATCAGCTCGACCTCTACCGACCCCACACGCACCACATCGCCGCTGTCGTGACCGACCAGATTCGACTGGCCGACACCGGTCGTGCGTTCGACCCACGGCACCTCTTCCTTCTGCAGGTGCACCGGCACCTGCACATTCTCGAGCAGCGCGGCAATGCCTTCCACGCCCCAGCCCGCCATCTCCCCTCCGACGTGGTCGGGGTGATAGTGCGTGGCCAACACGCCGCTCAGCCTCATGCCGTCGGCCTCCACCACACTGAGCAGGTCCTGTACCGCATAGGCGGGATCGACGATGACCGCTTCACCGGTCGCCCGGTCGCCGATGAGATAGACGAAGTTCACCATCTGGCGGGCCATGGGATCCCCGCGGGCGAAATCGACGCCCGAGAGGAGCTGACGGAAGTACAGCCGCTGGTCGTCAGCCGACTCATTCATGGTCGTCGTCCCCCTCGAGCTCGATCTCGCCGGCCAGCGCTCCGAGGCGAGGCACCAGCTCCTCCACCTGGGCCCGGGTGCGGCGCAACCGGCGATCCAGCTCGTCGATCAGGGCGGTCGCCCGCTCGAGGCGCGCCACCAGCACGTCGACGTCCACCTCGCGCTGCTCGAAGAACTCGACGATCGAATCGAGCTCCCGGCTGGCCTCGGTGTAGCTCAACTCGTCCACCGGTACGGAATCCTTGGTCGCTGCCGTCATCATGCCCTCTCCTCGTTCCCCTCGTTCTCCTCGTTCCCCTCTTCGGCTCCCACGTCTCGGACCGCGGCCGATTCAATCCGCGAGCGGGCCGTCCCGTCGGCAAAACGGGTGACGAGCTCGCTTCCGACCGGCAGCGCTCCCGCACTCCTCACGAGCTCACCTGCGGCGGTGAGGGTCAGGGTGTACCCCCGTTCGAGCTGGCGCTCGACGTCGTAGGCCGTGAGAAGACGCCGCCAGGATCGCACTCTCTCCGCCTCTCGCGCCACGTAGCCCATGGACAAGGGCCCGAGGCGCGCCGCAGTGGTGCGCAGACCTCCCTGGCGGGCCGCCAACCTCTCGGGGGCCAGGCGGCCCAGCGCGCCGGCACGCACCGCAACCCGTTCGCGGTGTACCCGCAGTTGGCTGCGCGCCGCACGGGTGAGTCGACCGCGCGCTGCGGCGTCCCTCGCGTCGGCCTCCCCGAGAAGCGAGGGAACGCGTCGACCCAGCACGGATGCGGGCCCTGCGACATGCTCCTCCCACCACTGCCCGGCACGCAGGACGAGCTGGTGCCCGCATTCGGTTGGGGTGATGCAGGCCTGGTTGGCCACAATGTCGGCCACCGACTCGTCGCCGGTGTGGCCGATGCCGGTCCAGATCGGCTTGGTCGCCACGGCGATGGCGCGGGCGACCACCTCGGCGTCGAAGACGGCCAGGTCCGCCTTCGATCCCCCGCCTCTGACCAGCACCACCAGATCACAGTCGGTTCGGCACAACGCGGTCACCGCCGCTGCCACCGCCGACGGGGCGTTGGCGCCCTGCACGGCGACCGGCACCACCGTGACGTGGAATCCAAACCCCGACCCTGTCAATTGGCCGAGGAAGTCCCGGTACCCCTCGGTCCCGGGACTGGCCACCAGGCCCACCCGCAGCACCACCGGGGCGACCGGCAGCGCGGCATTGCGCCGGAGCAACCCCTCGGCCTCCAGGGTGCGCACCAGCTTGGCCCGCTGGGCGGCCAGACGCCCGAGCAGCGCCGTCACATCGAGCTCGGAGAGGATGAAGCCGATCTCCCCCTTCGGTCGGTAGAGGTCGATCGTCCCCCGCAGCACGACGACCATCCCCTCCGCCAGGTCGATGCCCTCCTTCGCCAGCGAGCGCCTCAGTGGCTCCCAGCTTCCCTTCCAGCATTTGACCTTGAGGGCCGGCACTCCTCGACCCCGCGAGGTCGACCCGCCGCCGCCCTCATCGGGATCGACCAGGTCCATATAGCAGTGCCCCGACCGTCCGGACTGGTCCGAGAAGCTCTGGATCTCCCCGCGGACCCACAGCGGGCGGTTGCGCGGAAAGGCCGAGGTCAATGCGGCTTCAACCTCGCCATAGAGCGCACCGATCGAGAGCACCCCGGCACGGGCGCCGTCCGCCGACGGACCGCCCACCCCCCTGAGGGGTGGGGCCTCGGGGTCGAAGAGCTGATGGGCGCGACTCGACATCCACGACACCCTACCGACGCCACGCCGGCCACCAATACCCCGGCGGTCGTGGCAGACTGGCGGCGACGGTGAGTCGGCCAGGTGGCCGCAGCTCGGACCGCAGTGCGGGATCGTGTTGAGGAAGGTCGGGACTCCGCAGAGCAGGGTGCTGGCTAACGGCCAGTCGGGGCGACTCGCAGGAAAGTGCCACAGAGAGCAGACCGCCGATGGCGGGCCCCCGGGCCCGCACAGGCAAGGGTGAAAAGGTGCGGTAAGAGCGCACCAGCGGTCGGGGTGACCCGGCCGGCTCGGTAAACCCCACCCGGAGCAAGGCCAAGCGTGGGAGACGGGCTGCTCGTCCGCCCCTCGAGAGAGGAGCATCCCCAGGTAGGCCGCTCAGATGGATGGCCACCAGGGCCCGTCAGGGCTGAACAGAATCCCGCCTATCGGCCGACTCACCGTCAACCAGGGTCTCTTGGCTTTCTTCCCACCTCAGCTTCGACTGTGTCTCTAGGGTCTGTCAGGCAACTCCCTGATCGTCATGTCCAGTGCCGGTTGGCGTGGCGGGTAGTCGCACCATGACACAGAGCCCGCCAGCGAGGCGGGGTGCGAGGGTGAGGGTTCCGTCGTGTGCTTGGGTGATGCTTTTGACGATAGCCAAGCCGAGACCGACACCTGCGTGGTCAGTGCGGATGCGTTCGGTGCCCCGCTGAAACGGCTCGGCGAGCGTAGAAACGAGCTGTGGGGCTAGCGCATCGCCGGTGTTCTCGACCGTGAGCTGCACATGCTTGGGGTGAACACTGGTCGTAACCCAAACCGTCCCTCCTCCAGGCAGGTTGTGGACGATCGCGTTCTGCACGAGGTTCGTCGTCAACTGAAGGAGGAGCGCTTCTGAGCCGATGGTGGGGGTCAGCTCGCCGAAGCTTTCGATGGCTACGCCACGCGAGTCTGCGAGGGGGAGGAGTGTTTCGGTCGCTTCCTCGGCGACGAGGGACAGATCGACGGGTACTGGGGTGAAGGACCTCTGGTCGGCGCGGCTGAGGAGCAGCAATGCTTCGGTGAGATCAATCGCTCGGGTGTTGACGGTGCGGAGGCGGTCGACGAGTTCGCCGGTGTCACAGTTCGGGTCGTTGCGGGCCACGTCGAGGAGGGTCTGGGTGATGGCCAGCGGGGTGCGCAGCTCGTGGGACGCGTTGGCTGCGAATCTCTGCTGTTCGGCGATTTGCGCTTCGAGCCGGGCAAGCATGGCATCGAAAGCGTCGGCGAGTTCGCGAAACTCGTCACGACGTCCTGGTAGCCGGATTCGGTGGGAGAGCGATCCGGATGTGGCCGTGCGGGTGGCGTCGGTGATGCGAGTGAGGGGGGCGAGCATGCGGCCGGCGAGAAGCCACCCTCCGGCGAGACCGAATATCAGCAGGACCGCCAAGACTTCGGCTGCCCTGGGCGCGAAAACGTGCAGGAGGTTGGACCGGATGGGAAATACACCATGAATCGGCGTGGGGGTAAGCAACTTGTCGGGGACGTAGCGCAGGAGGAACACCCACACCGCGGCCAGCAGTAGGGCACCGGCGACCATGAGGAATCCGGCGTAGCTGAGGGTGAGTTTGAGGCGAACACTCCAACCAGGGGCTCTATCCACGGTCTCCTCCCTCAGCATCAATCTCGGGTTGCGTGTCGATGCGGTAGCCCACGCCGGCCACGGTGGCGATGATCCAGGGCTCACCGAGACGTTTGCGCAGGGCCGAAACGGTGATGCGCACGGCATTGGTGAACGGGTCTGCGTTCTCATCCCATGCCCGAGCCAGTAGGTCTTCTGCGCTGACGATGCCGCCTTCGGCCGCGACGAGGACGTCGAGCACGGCGAACTGCTTGCGGGTGAGCGCGACGTAGCGGCCGTCTCGGTAGACCTCGCGGCGGAACGGATCGAGGCGCAAACCTGCGATCTCTTGCACCGGTGGCCGGTGCTGGGCGCGTCGGCGGTCGAGTGCTCTGAGCCGCAGCACCAGTTCTCGTAGCTCGAACGGTTTGGTGAGGTAGTCGTCGGCGCCGAGTCCGAACCCGGAGGCCTTGTCGTCAAGCCGGTCGGCTGCGGTGAGCATGAGGATTGGCATGCCGCTGCCGGAGGCGATGATGCGTTCGGCGATTTCGTCGCCGGAGGGGCCGGGGATGTCGCGGTCGAGGATGGCGATGTCGTAGGCGTTGATGCGCAGCAGCTCGACAGCGGTGTCACCGTCACCGGCGATGTCGGCGGCGATCGCTTCGAGGCGCAAGCCATCGCGGATGGCTTCGGCCATGTAGGGCTCGTCCTCGACGATCAGCACACGCACATTCCAGTCAGCCTACGCGTCGGGACATATCGTCCGCGTATCGAGAAACCGATACATGCTGGCAACACCAGGCTGTCTTGACTACAGCCATGACTCCGAGCGAACCAACACACGTCGCATGTAACAGCCCCTCGGAATCGACACGCTGAGGGCCCGGTGGTGTTCCAAGGAGGAATCATTCGTCCATCGCACCTGTGGGCGGCCGCGGCCGTGGCCCTGGCAGTAACCCTGGCAGGTTGCTCGGGCGGGTCCACCGACCCGAACGCTGGCTCCCAGTCGACCACGACCAACGCCTCGTCGGGAGGATCAGGTTCGTCGGGGACGTCGCCGCTCGCTCAAGCGGTGGCCTACTCCCAATGCATGCGCAGCCACGGCGTCTCGAACTTCCCCGACCCGGTGCTGACGCCCAGCGGCGGCTATGGGTACAGGACCGCCGGAATTGACCCAAACTCCGCCGCGTTCCAAGGGGCACTTCAGGCCTGCAAGGGATTGCCATCGCCGTGGAACTCCATCGGCCAGCAACTCACCGCCGCCCAACAGCAGGCGTGGTTGAACTGGGCCGCATGCATCCGCTCGCACGGCGTGGCGAACTTCCCCGACCCGACGTTCTCGGGCCGCGAAGTGCACGACTCGGGCGTCGGGTCCAACTCGCCGCAGCTGCAGTCGGCGATTGGAGCCTGCAAGACACCGTCCGTCGGTGGACTGGGCGGGTGACCGGCAACGGAAGGACAGCGGCTGAGCAGCTCATCGCCTCCGCTGATGGCGCAGAAGGCAACGTCATCAAAGCAGGCGACCTGGGGTGGCGGGTCCCGTGACGCGGAGGACGTGGGTGCTGGCCGGAGCGGCCCTTCTGGTTGCCGTGGTCGTCACGGACGTCGCGGTTGTACTGCCCGGTGCGAAGCAAGCGACCTCGGCCACAACCGGGCAGCCAGCCAACACCGCAAAAGTGGAAACGCGGACACTCTCGGCCATGGTCTCGGTGGATGGGGCCTTGACCTATCGGGCGGCCCCGGACGGTTCTCCGTACTCGGTGATCAACCAGGCCAGCGGCACATACACCGAACTGCCACTGCCGGGCCAGGTGATCTCCGAGGGCCAGGTGCTGTACCGGGTGAACGACAGTCCGGTGGTCCTCCTCTATGGCACGACACCCGCCTATCGGACCCTGTCGGCCGGGGTGACTGGCGCCGACGTCGCCGAACTCAACGCCGATCTGGTTGCACTCGGTGACGCCACCTCGGCTCAGCTCAGTCCAACGTCCACCTCCTTCGGATCGGCCACCACGACCGCTTTGAAGCGGCTCCAGGCCGCGCTGGGGGTGACCCAGAACGGCACCCTGACCCTTGGACAAGCAGTGTTCGAACCCAGCGCCGTGCGCGTCACGATTCTGTCCGCCCCGCTCGGGGACAACACCCAGACCGGCCAGACCGTGATGCAGACCACTTCGACCACTCGCCAGGTGCAGGTGGCGTTGGACGCCTCCCAACAGACCGACGTGGCCGTCGGGGACACGGTGACCATCACCCTGCCCAACAATCAGACCACGCCCGGTGTCGTCGCCTCGGTGGGGACAGTGGCCACCTGCCCAACGAGTTCGGCGTCCGGCGGCTCCAGCTCTGGCGCCGCTGCGCAGGGAACGGGCACCTGCTCGTCGGGCGGCTCGGGGGCAAACACGACACCCACCGTCGCGATGGACGTCACCCCCTCCGATCCTGCCGCCACGGGAACCTGGGATCAGGCCCCGGTGCAGGTCTCCATCACCACGGCCAAGGTGCCCAGTGCACTGGTGGTACCCGTGACCGCGCTGCTGGCCCAGTCCAGCGGTGGCTACGCCGTCGAGGTCGTGGACGCAGGCGGGATCAACCATCTGGTGGCCGTCTCGCTCGGACTGTTCGACGACGCCGACGGGCTGGTACAGGTCACCAGCTCGGACCTGGCCGCTGGCCAACGAGTGGTGGTCCCGAGCACATGACCGACTCCCTGCCGCCCATGCCCGACGGCAATGCGGCCGCGGCGCTAGGGGCTCCGGTGCTCGACGTCGACGACGTCACGAAGAGCTACTCCGGCGAGCCGCCCGTGCAGGCCCTGCGCGGGGTTAGCCTCGCCATCGGCCAAGGCGAGCTGGTCGGGATCGTCGGGCCATCGGGGTCAGGCAAGACCACCCTGATGCAACTGATGGGAACCCTTGACCAGCCCACCAGCGGCCGGGTGCGGATCACCGGGCACGACGTCGCCACCATGGCCGACGACGACGTGGCCTACATGCGCGCCACACGGATCGGGTTCGTCTTCCAGCAGTTCTTCCTGGCCGAGCACTCCACCGTGCTGGACAACGTGGCCGACGGGCTCCTCTACGCGGGCATCCCCATCAAGCAGCGCCGCCAGCGCGCCCTTGACACCCTGGACCTGGTGGGACTGGCCGAGCGCCCCCATTTCCGTCCCACACAGCTTTCGGGGGGCCAACGCCAACGGGTCGCCATCGCCCGGGCTTTGGTCGGCCAGCCAGCCATCGTGCTCGCCGACGAGCCGACCGGCAATCTGGACCAGGCCACCGGGCAGTCCATACTGGCCCTGATCGACCAGCTCCACCAGGCCGGCTCGACCATCGTGGTCATCACCCACGACCACGCCATCGCTGAGCGCATGCCCCGCACGGTCAGGATTCTCGACGGCCGTGTGGTCGCCGACACCGGACCCGCCGCAGAGATCGCCACCCGGCTGCCACCGCTCGCCTACCTGGCTCATCCCCCCACTCACGCGGCGCAGGCTGCGACCGGCGCACCCGTCCATCAGGAGCAGCCGTGCCCGCCGCCGTCACCTTGAGCCGGAGGCGGCTACCGCTCTCCGATCTGACCCGGCTTTCCACTGTCGGACTACGGACGCGGAAGCTGCGGGCCGGGCTGTCCGCTCTCGGTATCGCCATTGGCGTCGCCGCCATCGTCGCCGTCCTCGGCCTCTCGTCCTCGTCCCAAGCCGGCTTGCTCAACGAGATCAGCCAACTCGGCACCAACCTGCTCACCGTCAGCAACGGCGAGAGTGTCACCGGCGCCCCAGCCGAGCTGCCAATCACGGCACCAGCGATGATCGGCCGGATCAAGGGCGTACAGCAGGTGCAGACCACCGGGACGGTGAGCGGCGCCAACGCCTACCGTAACCCCTACATCCCCTCCATCGACACCAACGCCTTGACCGTCCAAGCAGCATCCGTCGACCTCCTCCCGGTGGTCGCCACCAGCGTCGCCCAGGGCCGTTACCTCAACGCGGCAACCGCCAAAGAACCCGTCGCTGTCCTCGGCGCCGCCGCCGCGCAGCGCCTCGGGATCGACCGCGTCTACCCCGGCGAACGCATCTGGGTCGGCGGTCAATGGTTGTACGTGGTCGGCATCCTCAGACCGACCGTGCTGGTCTCTGCGGTCGACTCATCTGTTCTGGTCGGCTACCCCGCGGCGGCGAAGTACCTCGGCTTCGACGGGCTTCCCTCCACCATCTACGTCCGAGCCCAGAACGACCGGGTCACTGCGGTCGACAACCTTCTCGGCGCCACCGCCAACCCTGAGAATCCCAGCGGGGTCAACGTCAGCCAACCCTCCGACGTCCTAGTCGCTCAAGCCGAGGCCAAGAGTGCCCTAAACGGCCTGTTTCTCGGCCTCGGCGCCGTCGCACTCTTGGTCGGCGCGGTCGGCGTCGCCAACATCATGATCATCTCCGTCCTCGAACGCCGCTCCGAGATCGGCCTACGCCGCGCGCTCGGCGCCAGCAAAGGCCACATCCGCACCCAGTTTCTCTCCGAAGCCGTTCTTCTCGGTCTCCTTGGCGGCGTTGTCGGCGTTGCGCTCGGAGTCGTTTCCACCGCTGTCTACGCCCACACCAAAGGTTGGGCCACCGTCGTGCCACCAGAAGCCTGGCTCGGCGGCTTCGCCGCTTCCCTGATCATCGGCGCGGTCGCCGGGCTAATGCCCGCCCTGCGTGCCGCACGGATGTCACCGACCCAGGCGCTGTGGAGCATGTGAGCCTCGTCGATCGAGTGGACGCATCCTTTTGAACTACTTGGCGGACGCTGGACGATCGCTCCAAAACATCCCAACAAACATCCCTACTATTTCGCAATTTTGTGTGGCATTGGGAGGCACATTTCTCCCAGAAATCCCTGGTCAACGCGCTTCTACATCACCGGGCATCATCTGACTCGGACGACTAGCAAAATCCCGCCTATCGGCCGACTCACCGGTAATAGCCGTTTGACCAGGTACTCTATCTGGAGCAAGGCAACGATTGACACCAACGTGGCCCAATCGTGGCCCAATCTGGACACCCTGCGGTGAGCACGGCCGCGTTCAGTCGACCTTCAATCACCCTGTTGAGGATCCGACGCGAGGGAAATGCGATATCCCACATTGGGAATGTTTTCGATGACCGAGGGCTCACCAAGCTTGCGTCGCAGGCGGCTGATGGTGACAAACACGGTATTGGTAAAAGGGTTGGCGTGCTCGTCCCATACCTGTTCGAGCAGGTCTTCGGAGCTGAGGAAGGCGGGGTGAGATCTCAGCATCGCTTCGAGAACGGCGAACTCCTTTGTAGAGAGATCAAGGCGCCGGCCATCGCGATTAGCGGTGCGAGAACGGGGATCAAGCTCGACACCAGCAGCACGGAAGACCCGGTGGCGAGCTCCAGGTTGGCGACGTGCGAGGGCGCGTACTCTTAGAACCAGTTCCGGAAAGTGAAAGGGTTTGGTGAGGTAGTCGTCGGCTCCAAGATTGAGTCCGGCGACGCGTTCGGCCGGAGATCCAGAGGCCGTCAACATCAATACCATTGCCGGCTTATCTCCCTCGGTGATCATTCGGCAGATCGTGTCCCCGTGCAGTCCAGGGAGATCGCGGTCGAGAACCACCACGTCATAGGCGTTCTGGTCCAGTTTTGATGCTGCGTCTCGGCCGTCGTAGGCGACATCGACGGCCATACCTTGGTCTCGGAGCCCCTCGACCACGACGCCAGCCAGGCGACGGGAGTCCTCCACGACCAGCACCCTCATGTCGAAGCTCCAACGGGCACGGATGCGACCTTCGGCAAGTCAATGACCACTTGGAGTCCGCCTCCGCCGAGGGCGTGGAGCTCCAAAGTTCCTTCATGGGCCTCCACGACGGCTGCGACGATCGAGAGCCCGAGACCGGTGCCAGTGTCCGACTCGGTGCGATCGGCTCCGTGCCGCCGGAAGGGTTGCAGCAACTCCGATACGGCCTCGTTGGCGATGAAAGGACCGCCGTTTTCCACAATAAAACGAACGTTTGCTCCTTCAGTCTGCGTACTGGCTCGGATCCAACCTCCTCGTTCGTTATGCCGAACGGCATTATCCACAACGTTCTCCACCATGCGACTGAGCAACGTCTCGCTCCCGGTGACCGGAACGTCGGAGAAGTCTTCGAATTCGACGGCAAGATCCATCTCGGCGATGGCAGTGAGCCGTCGCTCGATGGCGGCCGATATGAGATCGTCGAGCGAAATCGGTGCTCCGTCTGTCGTTCCCCGCTGGGCCCGAGCGAGGGCGAGCAGACTTTCCAGCAGCCGGTCGACGTGATCAAGCTCATCATGCAGCCGATCGGCCAGGGTCCCCATCTGCTCGGGCACCGGTCCGGGCTTGGCCATAGCCACGTCGAGAGACGCCCGCATCGTGGCCAGAGGCGTTCGGAGTTCATGCGATGCATTAGCCACGAACTGACGTTGCGATTGAAATGATCCCTCAAGACGCTCGATGAGATCATCGAACGTGTCCCCCAGTTCCTTGAGCTCGTCACTTGGCCCTTGGAGCTGTAGGCGTTCGTGCAGGTTCGTGGCCGAGATATCTCGGGCGGCACTCGTGATTGTGCGCAGGGGTCGCAGCGTACGTCCAGCCATCAGCCAACCGAGTCCGATGGCGAGCATGGCCATAACGGCAACGCCGAGAGCCGAAAAGAGGATCAAAAGGTGGAGGTCGCTGTTGTGTTGACGCGAAGCGACCGACAGTAGCTGAATGTTCACCTGGCGCCCTTGACTCTGGGTGACAAACCCTGGGCCGAAGGAAGGATGTGCCTTTCCGAACCCCGGGCGATCCGATGAGGTGCCGACCGGAGTAAGAATTGCCTTAATACGAGACGTTACGCCGACGGGGAAGTTGACCTCGTCCCTGGTCGTCGTGCGGCTCCACAGCACGTCGGTCATGATCAATAGCGCTCCACCCGAGCCGAGGAAGAGGACGCCGTAGAGAAGGGTGAGACGGAGCCGAACCGTTCGTCGAGGCAGGCGAGCCCAGACCCGGGCCTTGGCGAATCGTTGACGTAAGCGCATGGGTCCCTCGATGTCTGTAGTGCCAGCATCCGACGATCCTTGGGATCGGATCTTGCCAATCTTGGCGTCCGCAGTGCCCCTCGTCATCGTCGTTCCCGCCATCTGATCACGACACCGGTATCCGCCATCAGGCGGGACTGAACGGATCGGGGCTTGCGGGGCGTGGCCTGGGCATTGGCGCTCCTGATCTGACGTAGAGCCGAGGGTCGTTCGGCCACAGGTCCATTCCAGGATGCCCGAACGCACCTAACAGGGGATTAACAGACTCCGTTAAGTCCCTGTGAGCGCCCATGTCGTACAACTCCCTTTTGCCGCGCGCCTTCGATGCGGCCTACCCACCGGGAGAAGGACAATGGCAAGCGCTGACCGATATTCGTGCCCTGAAGCCGTGGTTCTGCTTGGGCGGTCCCTGGGAGAGGGCAGTGCCAGCCAATGGTGCTCCCCGTGATCGTCCGACCACGATCATCCTCTTGTCCATGGCGGGACCTCCACCTTGACCACTGACTTGGTGCGTGACTCGGCAGGCGATTCGTTGGTCGTTCTTCGCCGTGATCTCGCCCCAGAGGGATTTCCCCTACGGCAACGAGAAACCGGACGGCTGTCGCGTTTGCCCAAACCCGGCATCTCGCTTCATCTCGTCGCAATCGCTTCCAATCTGGCCGTGACTTCAATCCTGTGGGGCCACGTCTGGTTCGGCGGTAGTCCAGCCCACTCCATCACGTGCAACTGCGGCGACACCGTGCAGCAAGTGTGGTGGTTCGAGTGGTTGCCCTGGGCGTTGACCCACGGACACGACCCCTTTCTCACCAACGTCATGTGGTCGCGCCTGGGCGGGGTCAACGTGATATCGAACACGAGCTGGCTGGCGCCGGCTGCCGCGCTCTCCCCTATCACACTCCTCTTCGGGCCAGTGGCGTCGTTCAATGTTGCCAACCTGCTGGCGCCCGTACTCTCGGGCTGGGCGGCATTCGCACTCGCCGGCCGCTTCTCCCGACTGGCTGGTGCCCGAATCATTGCCGGTGGGCTGTACGCGTTTTCGCCTTTCGTGCTGCGCAACACCGTTCTGGGCCATCTCGACCTGACCCTGACGGCCTATCTGCCGCTGGTGCTTCTGCTCGGCCTGCGGTTGCTGAGCCGGGAGAGGCACCCGGTTCGCACGGGTCTCTTGCTCGGTGCGCTCACCATCTTGGAGTTCTTTACCAGCCTCGAGGTGCTGGCGATCACTGCGGTTACCGGAGGGCTGTGTTCCCTTGGGGTGGTCATTTGCCGTCCCCGGTTGGTGAAGGAGGCCCGCCGACAGCTTGTGGTCGCTGCCTTGGCTGGTGCGTCCTTGGTCTCGGCCGCTCTCGCCTACCCCTTCTGGCTCTACCTGGAAGGACCCCGCCACGTCGCCGGGCCTTTCTGGCCGGTGGCTTCATCCTCGGCTTCGGGGATCATCTCGGCCGGTGCAAACGTCTTCAACGCACACACCGACCTGAGGTCGGTGGGCTACCTCGGACCCCAAGGTCCCAATGTCGACTATCTAGGCTTCGGACTGCTCGTTGCCATCGCTATTTCTTTTCCTGTGTGGCGGAGGCATCGAGCCTGCACGGTCATCGCTGGCGTGGGCGTGCTGACTTGGTTCCTCGAATTCGTCCCCGCCGAGTTGTGGGCCCGACTCCCTTTGCTGTCGAGCATCGTTGTCAAGCGCTTCGCACTCCCCGTTTCCCTGTTTGCAGGTCTCCTCATCGCGGCGTCGATCGAGGGATGGTGGTGCGCCGCCGGCCGACGGTGGCCCGGGGCTGCCCAGTCGATGCGACGCCGGGTCGGCCGGCTGGTCATCATCGCATGCACCTTCCTGGCTTTCATCCCGTTGGTCGACACGTACTCGCTGCCGTTCCGCGTCACCACCGTTGAGGTGCCGACATGGTTCCAGCACGAGGCCGGTCATCTGCCGGCCGGTACAGCGGTGCTTGCAATCCCGTTCGCCTACGGCATTGCATCGAGCCCCATGGGCTGGCAGGCTGAGGAGAACGACGACTTCGACCTCATTGGAGGGTGGGCCTTAGTACCGGGTGGCAACGGCGTCGACGACGAGGTAATGAGCGCACTGAACGGTCCCATCGCCGCGCTGCGAACGTTGAGTACGAACCCGCGCAGCTTGACGATTGCCGAGCAAGATGCGATCCGATCTGCCCTGATCCGCTGGCGACCGCTTGTTGTCGTGGCGATCCCCCAGTACGCCAAGCAGGGAATCGTGGAGGCCGTGATCGACACCTTGGGATTTCGGCCCACCTGGTCGGACGGGGCATGGATATGGAACCTAAATCGTTCGAGCCGGCTCGGCCCAAATAGGGCCATTGGAGCCTGAACGACTAGTTGCACTGCCCAAATCGGCTGACGTGGAAGCAACAGACCCGAACGATGGATTTGGCGAGTTGGGCGTGTCTCAGACTTCTGCCTCGCGTAGACGGGGGTCCCATCGAGGCGCCGCATTCCGAATATTTCGCTTCATTCTTGAGACCTAACCATGACCTGACGAGTTGTCTGTCGCGACGCGACTTGCCTACTGCATTCACCGGAGAACCGATGATTGACCGGCAGTGAAAACCAAGTAGAATACTTAGTATGCTCCGAACTTACGTCCGAAAGGGTCGGCTATGGCCTACTTGGGCGGTGGCAGCCGTCGGCGTCGTCGGAGTGCTCACCGCAGCGATCCTGGAGGCAACGCCACCACCAGCTGGCGGTACGACGATCGCTACGGGGGGAACGGCGGTTTGCAGGTCCCGCCAGTCCTGCTATACGCCCCAGCAGCTCGAGGTCGCTTATGGCGTCCAACCACTTCTCCACCGCGGGATCGACGGCCGTGGTGAGACCGTTGCGCTGCCTGAGCTGGCTGAGTCGGAGCTCTCGCCGCCCGACGTCACCGATCTGCGCCAGGACTTCGCCGCCTTCGACCGCTTATTCCACCTGCCAGCGCCGAACCTGGGGGTAGTGAGTACCTTTGCGGGCCCAAAGGACCCGTGGCTGGCGTTCGGGGAGGAGGTCTTGGACGCCGAGGTGGTCCACTCGATCGCCCCTCGGGCTGCGCTCACGATCGTCTTGGTCCAAGGAGATTCCCTCAATAGTGCCGACCAGGCGGTGACGGCCTCGGTCGCCGCCTTGGGGATGGGCGCCAAGGAGGGCGGTATCATCTCCCTCAGCCCGGCCGGACAGATCGGCGGCGAGCACTGCGTCAACAGCACGCAACTGACCCAGCTGAACACCGCACTCCAATCCGACGCCGATCACCACGTCACCGTTGTGGCGGCAACCGGCGATACCGGCGCGGCAGGAGAGCCGTGCTCTCTCATCGACGCCCTCAGTGCAGGTTTCAGCAGCACCTTCACGCCGACAAAGGAACCCGTCCTCGTCGCTTCCGATCCGCTGGTGCTCAGCGCCGGGGGCACGACACTCGAGGCGAGCCACACGACCGGGGCCTGGATTGGCGAGACCACCTGGGGCTTACCTGACGGCACGCCAGGCACCGGGTTCCAAGCATCTGGAGGGGGGTTCAGTCATCTCTTCAACCGGCCCTCCTACCAGGACGGCGTTGCAGGCATCGGTGCCTACCGTGGTGTGCCTGACGTGGCTGCCGATGCCAACCCCAGCACTGGGTTTCCAGTCGTCACTGGCACCACCGGTGGCCGCCCCACGATCAGTGTGCACGGCGGCACGAGCGCCAGCGCACCGACGTGGGCCGGGATCATCGCGCTCGCCGACCAGTACGCCGGACACCACCTCGGCTTCGTCAATCCCGCGATCTACCAGATCGCCCGCAGCTCGCACTATCACCAGGCATTCCACGACATCATCGCCGGCCCCGCCAACACGGCCACGTTTCCCCACGGAACCATCACCGGTTACAAAGCAGGTCCGGGTTGGGACCCTGTGACCGGATGGGGCAGCCCGAACGCCGAGGTGCTCGTACCCTTGCTCGCTCACGATGTAAGCCGCTGACGGAACCCTCCTAATCGGCCGTACCCGCCGACTCGCCCCATTCGCCGGGACCGGGTGCAGCGCATGCCGTTGCCCTCCACCCTCGCCAGCGTCAGGGAGGCCCGCCGGCGGGGGCAGTACTCGTCGAAGAGCCCGATCGCGCCGTTCTCGCCGCGAAAGGCGACGTAATCCTCACCCAGGAGGCGCACTGGGAGATCGGCGCTTCCCCGGCGACAAGGTGCGACGAGAGGGCGAAGGGAACCCAGTAGTCCTCCCGAATCATGCGGCCCATGGGTGCATCGCCCTCGACCCGGGTCAGCCGCTCGTTTTCGGCCTTGGTGACCACGACCTTCCTCCTCGGACTGTCTCGGGCACCCTCACCACTGCTCGGGTGCCAGCGTGTCGATATGGAGGGGTCGCACGTAGGACAGGTCCCGTGTGTCGCGGGTGCCCTTCGAATAGCCCTGCTCCGTGAATAACGGGCTGCTCAGACCGGACGCGTCGGCTTGGATCATGACCTCAACCGTAGAGCGGCGGACCGCGATCCGCCAGACACCGTCGCGCTTTTCGAGCCGGTCTATGTAGCGGCCGTTGATAAAGCGGGCGGTCGCGCCGTCGTGGTTGAGGAGGGTGACGAGTACGTAACTGTCGGCGTGGGCGGTGTTCCCGTCGATCTCCACCGTGTGGGTGGTGATGTTGTGCAGGTGGTTCTGCGATCCTGCGGCGTGCACCGGGTTGATCCACTCGGCGTACTTGGGGCCGGGGTTGATCGCTTTGCCATGCTCATCGAACCCGTCGTCGTGGTAGGTCGCCGTGATCATCTCCGCGTCGTGGCGGTCGTGCCCTCGCGCGTGCGAGGCGATGCAGTCGAGGATCGCCTGACGATCCATGAGATAGTCGATCTTTCGGTGCAGCTGCTCCAGCTCCTCGTCAGTGCTCATTACCTGCATCTCCTCCCATGTACGTCGATCAAGAACGTGGTCACCCTTTTGGTCCCCCGTTGACGCATAGTGTCTGCCCCGAGCAGTAGCTGGAGGCATCGGACGCAAAGAAGAGGACGGCATAGCCGATCTCGGAGGGATCGCCTATGCGGCCCATGGCGTTGCCAGTGCCGAGCGCGGCCTCGTCCAGGCCGTGCTTCTTGCCGTCCTCGATCAACATCTCCGTTCTAACGGCGCCCGAAGCAACCGAGTTGACGCGTATGCCCTTGGGCGTCCAGGCCGCGGCCATCGACATGGTGAGGTTGTTGACCGCCGCCTTCGATGCGCCGTAGGGCGCACCCATTGGGAAGGCGAAGAAGGCCGAGCCCGACGAGATGTTCACGATGGCGCCTTTTCCCTGCTCGAGCATGGGTTGCGCCGCGATTCGGGAGAGGAACCAGACACTTCCAATGTTGAGATCGATGACGTGGTGCCACTCCTCCGGTGTCCAGTCGGCGATGGGCTTGGTGGAGGAACCTCCGGCGTTGTTGACCAGGATGTCAAGCCGTCCGAGTTCTGCCACCGTTCTGCTCACCAGATCCTCGCACTGTCCGACGTCGGTCACGTCGGTGGGCACGACGAGGGCCTTTCGGCCGAGCTGCTCTATCTCGCTCGCCGTCGCCTCCAGTGGTTCAAGACGGCGGCCGGCGAGGACGACGTCGGCGCCCTGCCCGGCCAGAACCAGCGCCACGCCGCGCCCGATGCCGGTACCGCCCCCGGAAACGACGGCGACACGGCCATCCAGGGAGAACCGTGACGCTCCCGTATCGTTCACAGAACCGCTCCTCCGTTCACCCCGATGACCTGACCGGTGATGTAGCTGGCGGCGTCCGAGCACAAGAACGCGCAGGCCGCGCCGATGTCGTCGAGCGTTCCGAGGCGCCCACTGGGGATGACCGATGCCATCGCGTCTGGACCCGGTACGTCGCCTTTCGCCTGTGAGTCGCGGAGCATCGGGGTATCGACACAGAATGGCGGGATCGTGTTCGCCGTAATCCCCTGTGTGGCGTACTCGCGTGCGATCGACTTGGTCATGGCAATCACGCCGCCCTTAGCTGCGGCGTAGTGCCCCTGGCGGGGCGAGCCGATCTGCCCTGAGGAAGAGGCGATGGTGACGATGCGGCCCCACCCGGCGGAGACCATGTCGGGTAGCGCCGCTTGCAGGCAGTGGAACGCCCCGGTGAGGTCGACGGCGATGATCCGGTCCCATTGCTCAAGCGTGATCTCGACGAAGGGCGCGAAACCCGAGATGGCCGCGCTGGTGACCATGATCTCGATTGGACCGAGGTTGCTCCGCACCTTGCCCAGAGCGTCGTCAACCGCGGCGCGGTTCGACACGTCCACCACGGCGGCGAACGCCTCGACCCCACCGGCGCGCAACTCCTCCGCGGTGCCCTCGGCCGCCTCGCCGTTGAGGTCGAGTACTGCCACCCGATGTCCAGCGGTCGCGAGGTGACGGCAGATGCCAAGCCCTATACCCGATGCCCCACCGGTGACCACCGCTACACGGTTCATGGTGCCCCCTCAACGGGGGTGAATTCCAGGTGAAGCGCTTTCAGCCGCCGGAGGAGGAAGGTCGGCTCCCACTCATAGTGCCGGGCTCCTGTCGGTCCGTGCGCTGACCCGTCGATGCGGATGTCACCCATCCGATCGAGGATTCGTTCGAGGCTCACGCGCGCCTCGGCGCGGGCGAGCGATGCTCCGGGGCAGGCGTGAATGCCCCGGCCGAAGGCCAGATGCTCGGCGACGTTCGGTCGATCAAGTCTGAGGTCCGCCGGTGCCTCGAAATGCCGCGCATCGCGGTTGGCCGCGCCGACCATGACCATGACGTTCGCGCCCGCCCTCACCTCCAGCTCTCCAACCGTCGTCGTCCGCCGGGCGAGGCGGAAATTCGTCTTGACCGGGCTCTCCAGCCGCAACATCTCCTCTATGAACGGCGGGATCAGCGATCGGTCGCTGCGCAGGTCCTCCTGCAGGTCGTTGTTCTCGGCGAGGGTTAGCAGTGCGGCGCTGAGCAGGTCGACGGTGGTGCCCTGGCCGGCTGCGAAGAGAAACACCGCCACGCGGGCGACCTCGATCGCCTCTGGCACCGTCCCGTCGGGGAACGTCGCTTCGGCGAGTTGCGTGAGGACGTCGTTCCGTGGGTCGCGGCGGCGGTCCTCCACGTATTCGACGAACCATTCCTCAGAGACGCCGATGTGCCTGCCGCTCGTGCCCTCGATGTCGCCCACCAGTTCAGGTGCCCGGTGGAACCGTCCGTGGTCACTCTCCGGGACGCCGAGCAGATCGGCGATGGCGAGCATGGTGAACGGGGTGCCGAAGGCACCGATGAACTCGCAGCGGCTTCGGTCGACGAACCCGTCGATCGTACGGTCGACGAGTCTCCACAAGAAGTCCTCGTTCTCCTTGAGGCGTTTCGGTGTGAGCAACCGCGCCAGCAGGGCGCGGTGGTTCGTGTGCTTCGGCGGATCGAAGGTGGCGAAGTACTCGCTGATCGGCAGCGTGTCGCGGTACCGCTCGATCAGGTTGCTGATGTCGTCGCCCTCGGCCCGCACCGGCAATCCCGGAAACGGTCCGCTCACCACGTTGCACGCCGAGAACGTGTCCCGGTCGTCACGGCAGACGGCGACCACCTCGTCGTAACCGGAAACCTGCACGACCTCGTGATGGGGCTCGCGACGTACGGGACACCGCCGGATGGCGTCGTAGTACCGGTATGGGTCCTCCACCAGCGACGGGTCGGTGAAGAAGTCCAGACTCTCCAACTCGTTGGTCACAAGCACCTCCCCCGAACTATTGGACGACTGTCTAGCACACCTGCTACAAACTACGCCATGGGCGTGCTGCGCTGGACCCACCTCGGGGCCTACCTGGCGCTCTGGGTGGAGCTGCACGAGTCCAAGAATGCGAGAGGCTGAGATGGACCTTCACGAAGCCCTCTACACCACCCGAGCCATGCGGCGGATCACCGGCGAACCCATCCCGCCCCAAATTCAGGCCCGTATTCTCGACGCCGCAGTCCGGGCGCCCAGCGCGGGAAACACCCAGACCTGGCGATTCCTCCTGGTCGACCACCCCGACACCAAGGCCAAGCTCGGTGCCATCTACCGGGAGCGCATGAACTCCTTCGGTCGTCCCTTCTACGGCACCCGAACCCAGGCCGCCGAGGCCACCCCCGAGAACCCCGAGAGCCAGCGCCAGCTCCGGGTGATGCGGTCCTCGGACTACCTGGCCGAGAATTTCGAGCGCTACCTCCTCCTCTTCGCCTTCGGAACCGACGACCTCTGCTCGCTGCTGCCCGCCCTCTGGAGCGCCATGCTCGCTGCCCGTGGCGAAGGCGTTGGCAGCACGCTCACCCGTATGCTCGCCGCGCGCACAGCCGACGTCTTCGACATCCTCGCCGTCCCGACCGACGAGGGCTGGCAGATGGCCGCCTGTGTCGCTTTGGGCTGGCCAACCGGCCGATGGGGCCTCGCCGAGCGGTCGCCGGTCGAGGACGTCACTTACCAGGATCGCTGGGGCGCGCCACTCTCCTTTCCAGTCAACGGGCCTCTATGGCCCTGAGCTGCTCGTCGCGCACGACTCGCTCGGCTACACCTTCGCCTTGTTCGCCGACCGCCCGCTGGTTTTTCTCCGGCCGGAGGGCTTCGGCTCGACGGTGTTCAGGTAGTGCTCAACGAGGCGGAGCACGTCATCGTGTGAGCCAGAGATGCCCACCGACTCCTCCAGTAGCATCATCTTCGGGACCGTCGCCATGAGAAAGAGCAGGGAGCCCGGGGTTAGCTCGTCAGGCAGCTCGTACTGCGGCCAGCGCAGGGTGAGGGCGTCTAACTGCAGCTTTCGAGCCCGGCGGGTGACCTCGGCGATCTCGGCCCTGATGGACTTGCGATGATTGGCCAACGCCAAAAACTCCATCATCAACGCCGCCGATGTCTCGTCCGTATTGAACTCCCACACCACACGAAGCGGCGCGTCGGGGTCCTTGTCCAAGGACTCCACGAGGCGCTCGAGATTGCGCTCGGAGCGGCGGCGGAGCAACGCGAGGAACAGCTCGTCGAGCGTCCGGAAGTAGTACGAGACGAGTCCCGCGTACACACCCGCCGCGGCTGCGACGTTGCGATACGTCACCGCCGCATAACCCCGCTCGAGCATCAGCTGCTCGGCGCTGTCCAAGAGCGCAGCGTGCATCTTCGACGTATCTGAGCCGACCCGACGGGGGGATGCCATTGGTGACCTCTCTCGCTCGATGCGGCCCCCATTGTCGCACTGGTGACTCACAACCACGTGACCCTCCCCCAAATCCTCCGGCTCGAGCGGTGCTAGCTGCCTTCCGACGCCCAAGAATAGGAATTCCGAAGGAGATCCTGACGCCCGCTACGCGTTGGTGAACTCCAAGTGGAGCTCTTCGATCCTGCGGCTGAAGAACGACGGCTGAAACCGAAATCGTCTTGCGCCGGCCGGCCCATGGTAGGCGTCGGAGATCCGGATGTCGCCCATCCGGTCGAGTAGGAGGTTCAGCGCCACCCGACCCTCGGCCCGCGAGAGCGGCCCGCCCGGGCAGGCATGGATCCCTCGCCCGAACGAGAGGTGCGTCATGGCATTCGGGCGGTCGATGCGTAGCTCCGTAGGGGCCTCGAACCGGCGGGGGTCGCGGTTGGCAGCGCCGTTCATCAGCATCACGGTCGAGCCGGCGGGCATCTCCATGTCGCCAACCGTCGTCGACGTGCGGGCCAGGCGGAAGATGGTCTTGACGGGGCTCTCGAGGCGGAGCACCTCTTCGAGGAAGTCCGGGATGCGGTCCCGGTCACGGCGCAGCTGCTCTTGGAGCTCAGGGTGCTCCGCCAGGAAGACCATCGCCATCCCGAGGAGGTGGACGGTCGTCCCCTGCCCCGCCGCGAAAAGCATCGAGGCGATCCTGACCACGTCGATCACCTCAGGGAGCGAGCCGTCGGGGAAGGTGGCGAGGGCAAGGTTGGTCAGTGCGTCGTCGCGCGGTTCGCGCCTGCGATCCTCGATGTACCTGGTGAAGGACTCCTCAAGAAACCGCACGTGCGACCCGTCGTAGGTCTCGCCCGTGATCGACCCGACCGGCCTCGGTGCCTCGAAACCCTGCTTGAACCACTCGTGATCCGCCTCGGGCACTCCCAGAAAATCGGCGATGACCAGCAAGGAGAACGGGTGGGCGAATCCCTCGATGAACTCGCCACCGCCGGTGTCGATGAACGCATCGAGTTGCCGCTTCCCCAGCCGCCACATGAACTCCTCGTTCTCCCGGAGTCGGCGCGGCGTAATGAGCCGCATGAGAAGGGCACGATGGTCGGTGTGCCTCGGTGGGTCAAACGTCGTGAAGTTCTCATTGAGGGGGAACACGTGCCGGTAGTCCTCGATCAGGGCCGTGATGTCGTCGCCCTCCACCTCGACCGGCAGGCCGGGGAAGGGGCCTCCGACGACATTGCACGACGAAAATGCGACATCGTCGCGGTAGACGGCGACGGCCTCGTCGTACCCGGTCACGGCCAGCACCCCATGATGGGGCTCCTGATAGACCGGGCAGAGCGATCGGATGTGCTCGAAGTAACGGTACGGGTCCTCCACCAGGGACTCCTCGGTGAAGTAGTCGATCGTCTCGAAATCGGTCATGCGCCCATCCTCCCCGTCCCGACCATGTTGGACGATAGTCCAAATTAGCCGGGATTCGCGCTATCGTCGCAGCATGCAGTTCGAGGGACGTGTCGCACTCGTGACGGGCGGCGGGTCGGGCATCGGGCGGGCCACCGCCGAACGTCTGGCGGCCGAGGGGATGAAGGTCTGCGTCGTGGACCTGGTCGGCGATGCCGCCGAATCGGTCTGCGCCCGGATCGGAGGGCTGGCCGTCACCGCCGATGTCTCGAACCCCGACGAGCTCGACTCGGCCTTCGCCCGGTGCGTCGACGTATTCGCTCGGCTCGACGTTGCCCACTTGAACGCGGGCGTGTCGCTCGGCGCGGGCGACGTGGCCGAGCTTGACGTCCAGAACTATCGCCGGTCGGTCGGCGTCAACATCGACCATGTCGTGTTCGGGACCCGCGCCGCCGTCCGGACGATCCGCCGGAGCGAACCCGACGGTGGACCGCGCGCCGTGGTAGCGACGGCGTCGATTGCTGGACTCGAGCCGTTCTACCCCGGCGCCATCTACACGCTGACCAAGCATGCGGTTGTGGGCTTCATCCGTGCCATCGCCCCTGACCTCGCTCGAGACGGTATTGCTGCGCATGTCGTCTGCCCGGGCCTGACCGACACTGGGATGCTGAACCCGGAACGGAAAGAGCTCTTGCTTCGAGCCGGGATGCCGCTCGTCGAACCCGAGCGGATCGCCGACGCTGTCATCGCTGCCCTCAGCTCACCCCTCGATGTAACCGGGACGTGCTGGGTCGGCAATCCCGACCAACCGCCGCTGCCGTGGACCTTCACCGCCGTCCCGGGCCCGCACTGTGCGATCAACAAGCTCCGCAGTCGATGAGGAGTCACGCGATCGTCCCGCTTCGCCGCGCGTACCACGAGCGCACAATCCGCGGCCCCGAGCATATTTCGTATGAAGGTAGGACAGTGGAGGTGTGGCGCGCATCTCCACACGGGCATCGGACTTCTCGGCGCACTCGGTCGTCGTAGGGAGGAGCATCATGACGCCGCGGATTCCGCCGATTCCGTTCAAAGATTGGCCCGTTGAGCTGACCGCGGGCATCCCAGCGATCGAAGCACTGACCCCATCAAAAGACTCCCCGCGCAAAGAGATCGCCCAAAAGGGTAGGAACGCCCTCGGAACGCTCGCCCATCACCCGGCCTTGGCGAAGGCATGGCTACAGTTCATGGCCCAGGTCCAGCGGAACACGACACTGGCCTGCTGCGCTGGCTCACTCGCCAGGACATGGAGAGAATCGGCGAGACGCACGTACGGCCACGTTAGGGCAGGCACGGATCCACTGAATCTCCTCCTTAGGGACAGACGAAGCCTCCGTCCACTGGTACCGCGACGCCAGTAATGAATGACGATTCATCACTAGCCAGAAACAGTGCCGTATTCGCAATCTCGGATGCCAATCCCCAGCGGTTCATGGGAACATTCTTCGGTGGCGGATACACGCCAGATGGCGGCAGCTGCCCGACCGTACCGCTATCCCGGGCACCCTTGACCAGCCCGGTCCAGAACATTCCTGGGCAGATCACGTTGGCCCGGATGCCGAGCTCGGCATAGTCCATCGCCGCGGCCTTGCTCAGCTGTATTGCTCCGGCCTTGGCTGCTCCGTAGATCGAATGGCCCTTCCAACCGATCAGCCCAGCGGCGGATGCGGTGGTGACAATTGAGCCGCTACCGTTGCGCAGCATCGCCTGAATGCCGTACTTCATCCCTAAGAAGACACCCTTGAGGTTAGTGCTCTGCACTATCTCCCAGTTCTCCAACGTCTGCTCGTGCAGGGGCATAATCGGGCCGCCGAAGCCGGCGTTGTTGAACAGCACATCAAGCTTTCCGAACTGCTCTTCCGCTGTGGTGATCATCGCTTGAATGTCGGCTTCGACCGAGACATCGACGTGAACGGCAACAGCGGAGGCGCCGATGACCCTTGCTGTCTCCTCTTCATCGCCGCTGCGATCGGCGCACACTACCTTTGCCCCCTCCTTGGCGAACAACACCGCCGAAGCCCGGCCCATGCCAGATCCCGCTCCGGTGATGACCGCAACCTTCTCTTCAAGTCTTCCCACGACAAACCTCCTCCTCCTCCTCGCGTCGAGAGGTTGGAAAAGGCTTCTCGCGCTATGCGCATGGCTAACACCACCCCATCAAGCAGGTCAAGTGGCTATTGGCCGTTGAGACGGGCCACGACCGGCGCGAAATCTTCCAGTAGCTCCCCGGGGATGGTGACATAGTTCACACCGGTCGTCTCCCGTCGAACCTGGAGCTGGTCGACAATCAGCGAGACCGGTCCGATCAGAACGTTCGGATGGTTGCGCAACACCTCTGGATCGGCGTTGCGCAACTTGCGGGCGCGTTGGACGAGGGCCGCATCAACATCCTCGGTCACCTCGGACCAGTACGGGGAGCTTTCAATGTCGAGGGCTTCAAACCGCGTGCCGGCAGCTCCCCGGATGAACTCCAGACGTCGCGCGCCTTCCTGCATTGGCGTAAGACCGGCCTCGTTAACTGCTTCCCAGGACACGTGAGCCATGCTGACGATGTCGGCCTCCCTGGCTGCGAGAGACAGTACCCGCCGACGATTGCCACCAATCATGATTGGCGGGTGTGGGCGCTGCACGGGTAACGGCAGTCCCGAATAGCCGGTAACTCGCACGAACCGCCCGTCGCACTCGATCGGCTCGCCCGACCAGTGCGCTTTGATGAGCCGAACGACCTCTTCCAGCTTCGTAACCCGATCCCTCGGTTCGCCAAAGACGAGTCCCATCGCCTCGTACTCTCCGCGGTTGGTGCCCGCACCGATGCCGAACTCGAGGCGGCCATCCGAGAGCAGGTCGAGCGTCGCTGCCTCCTTGGCCAATACGGCTGGAACGTGATAATCGATGCAGAACACTCGGCATCCGATGCGGAGTGTTGTCGTCCAGGCGGCTGCGGCAGCCATCGCCGCAATGGGAGCGAGCTCCTGTGGTTCAAGCAGCGTGGCGGCGCCGGCCGGTCCCGGACCGAGGTAGTGATCGGCAAGTGACAGCGTCGAGTAACCGAGGTCCTCAGCCCGGCGTGCCAGGTCGCGCCACTCGGCGGCTGAGTGGGCTAAAGTGGTCTGTAGTCCGAAGCGAAATGGTTTCACAGGGCGCCATTATCGAAGGAATGCGCCGGAACGGCAAGAGGCACTTCGTTCGCGATCCGTCGACGTGAGGTTCGGCACCGGTGACTTCATCACCTCTCTCACCAAGAGATGCCGGAGGCCAGTTGGTCGTAGGGTAGGTGTAACAATGAACTGGGATCTGCGGCACCGGAAGTCATCGCTCGTGATCCGGCTGCTGCTGGCAGTTTGGATCGCCGTCATCATCGTTGTGCTCTGCGCCACTGGACACTGGTGGGGCCTGGTATTCGTCGTCCCCCTGGTCCTTGACTTGTACCTGCTCCGCCGGATCTTGGCGGCCGGCTCCAGTTAATAGCGCGGTGTTCGCAGAGTTCCTCGATCGGGACGCCCACGCAAAATCGACGGGAGGCGGGCCTCCTGCGACTGGCGCTAGCACCAAGACCGTTTGTCCCCCCAACCGCCAAACAGTTTCAATCATTCCTGGCGACCTCGGGTCCCGTCATCCGATTGAGGAGCGGGAACGTCGAGGCGATGATCGCGAGCGAAACAGCGAGTCCGCCGAGCACGGTCGCCCAGTACGCGATCCCAGGGATCCGGAACACGATGCCGACCTGGGAGTGGAGGTAGAACGCAGCAGAAACCAGCCCGACCAGGATCGACACTGCAGCCACAAGCAGGAGTGGCAGCGCACTTTCCAGTGCGACGACGCGGTGCAAGTGCGCAGTGGGGACACCGGTCAGCCTGAGCAAACTGAATGGCCGCTTCCGCTCGCCCAACCCGGCGACGATGTTCACCGCGAGACTGCAGGCGGCAATGATAAGGCTCGCCACGATGATCACGTCGGTCATGTCCTGGATCATCGTGAGGAGGCGTGCGGTCGATGGATCGAACGCATCGACTGCGACCGGTGTTCCCTGGAAGGGAAAAGCCCGTTCAAGCACAGTCCGTGCCCATTCAAAGGCAGTCGCCGACCCATTCGTCGCCACGACGATCGCGTCGGCGGGGAGTCTCGCCACGTCCGCTGCGGAGAGATTCGCAGACGGCCAGGCCGTCGTCGACGCGTGCGAATTATGTCCAAGGATGTTCGAAAGGAAGTAGCCGATATTCGCCGTCGTCGCCCCCGGCGCGCACTTGCCGATTGCGGGCGTCTTCGCTAGCTGGTCGCACGCGACGACCCCGAACGAGTTGCCGTTCCTCCGCGGAGACCCGGACGAGTTCCCTCGGGTAGCTTGGGACGGGATGTCGTGGACCACCGTCACACCGCGCACTCCGGGCGTCATGCGGAGCTCAGCAAGCACCCGGCCTGGGACGGAAACAACTTGGGCGGAAGCGGGACAGTTTGACGTCGAGAAGCTGCAGAACGGGTCGCCCAGGGTGTCTCTCCCAGCGGTTCCTCCACCGGAAGCGCTAGTCGCGGCGGCGATAGAGCTGAGGGCCCCGAACATTGCGCTTGCAACGAAGAGGGCGATCACGAGCCCGCTGATGAACCGAAAGGCGGCTTTGGGATTGTCGAGGAGCCGGCGACCGGCAATGAGCGAGGCGGGGCGACTAGCCCGCCTCACCATGAGTCGAGACCCCGCGGTCGTGAACCATGGTCCAGCCAGAACCAGCCCGACGAGGAGGAGCACGAAACCCACGACCAGCTCGAGAAGCTGGCTTCCGACGTCGCTCGGTTTGCCGGCCGCATCGAAGTACGCGAGCACGGTGATGCCGGCGAGGAGTGGGATGATCCGTATGATCCGAGGTGAGCGGGACCTTGCTCGCCGCGTCACGCCGAGCGGCGAAATCAGGACCCGGCGCAGAGCGAGCTGCGCAGACACGACCGCTGCGACTGGAACGCCGATCACGGCGATGACGATGTCGATCCACTGCAACGAGAGGTCGCCTTGGCTGAACGGTGCTCCAGTGAACGGCACGTGGTAGAGCAACGGCCGGAAGATCAAGAAAAGTGCGAAGCCGACTGCGACGCCCACGACGGCCGCGACCACCGCTTCCACCGCGGAGACCACCGAAATCTGACGCGGTGTGGCGCCGACGAGCCGCATCGCGGCGAAACGCTCCTCGCGCCGCGCGGCCGACAACCTGCTCGCGGTCGCGATCAAGATCAGCACCGGTAGCAAGAGCGCGACGGCCCCCCCGGCCAGAACAAATTGCAGAACGGGACCGCTCCCAATTGTGCTCTTGCAGGCGTAGCAGTTCGCCGGTGTGTGTTGGATAGCTCCGACCTCGACTGCACCGGGTGCCTGCGAGAGCTGTTGTGTGGTGTGGCCGATGACGATGATCTGCGAGTTCGGGGACGGGAGTGCCGCTGGGCCGATGGTCCCGATCTGTCGCCCCGGATACCGATCGCGCAACTCTTTCGCCGGTTCGGACCGAAGGAGCGCCGTGAGCGCCGGCGAGGCGTAGTACTCCCCAGGTCCGGGTAGGTGGGCAATCCCCGGTGGTACCGGAGCGTTCTGTCCGGCGGCGGCAACGTCGACGCGATCAATCTCCTTGTTGTCGAACTCGTCGGTGCTAGACAGCCACCACAGCCGATCGGAAGTTGAAATGCTCGACGTCGGCGAAGACGATTGCGCCGCCGTGTCGAGCCACGCACCGCGATCCGTCTGAGCGTGCAGTCCGTTCACGCCCGCGAGGGCCATGAGAAGCAGACCGACACCGAGGGCGACCGCTGCCGCGGTGACGAGCAGGCGGAGCGCCGCGTCGCGACCGCTGTGCAAAGTCAAGCGAAGACCAAGACGGATCACCGCAAGGCTCTTTCGGCCGAGGTGACTTTGCCGTCGCGCACGATCACTTCACGGTCGGCGTAGGCGGCAACCCGCGGCTCGTGGGTGACCAGGACAACCGTCGTTCCCTCCTGGCGGGCCGCGGCGGTCATCAGGTCCAGGACCAGCTCGCCGGTGAGCGAATCGAGCGACCCCGTCGGCTCGTCGGCAAAAAGCACCTCGGGCCGGCCGACGAGACCACGTGCCAGTGCGACCCGCTGCGCTTGGCCGCCCGACATCTCTCCAGCGCGGTGACGTTCCAACCCATCGAGCTTGAGTCGCTCAAACCAGCTCCTCGCCGACGCGAGTGCCTCGTTGCGGCGAGTTCCTCCGAGGAGGAGCGGCAACGCCACATTCTCCTCCGCGGTGAGCTCGGGCACTAGCTGGCCGAACTGAAAGACAAAGCCGAAGCGGTCTCGACGGAGGGCGCTGCGTTCCGACTCGGACATGGTGTCGACGCGATGGCCGCTAAACCAGACCTCTCCGCTATCCGGGACCAAGATACCGGCCAGACAGTGAAGGAGAGTCGACTTGCCCGAGCCGCTCGGACCCATAATGGCGAGAATTTCCCCGGCAGCTATCGGAACGCTCGCTCCTCGGAGGGCCGGGGTTTCGCCGAACGACAGCGCCACGTCTCTGGCCTCTACAAGGCAACGTGAGGGACTGATGGATGTGACAAGGCCAGCGGTATTCATGACCGCACCACCTCAGCCAATGCCGGCAAGCGGACCGCCGTCATGTCGATCCAGCGCAGATCGGCCTCGAGATGGAAGAGGCTGTGGTCGGCCAAGAGGGCGTCGATGAGGTCGCCCTCGCGCTTGAGGGTGGTCAGTTCTCGCATTCTGCGCAGGTGTGCCGCTCGTTGGATGTCGAGATAGCCCTCTGCCGAGTGGCCCAACATGAGAGCGAAGACCACCTTGACGAAGAGGTCGGTCTGCAGGTGTGGCGCAGGCGCGATCGGCTCTCTCAGCCACGTCTCGAATTCGTGTTTGCCACCGTCCGTAATGGCGTAGAGCTTTCGATCGGGTCCCCCTCCTGCCTCCATCTCTCCTGGCGCGACCTTCCCGTCACGGGTGAGGCGGGCCAAGGTGGCATAGACCTGGCCGAATTGGAGCGGTTTACCTCGGCCAAAGTAGGCGTCGTAGTCGCGCTTGAGGTCGTAGCCATAGCTCGGTTCACGTTCAAGGAGGCCCAGTAGGGCAAAGGGAACACTCATAGAGCCAACACTACACTGAGTCTATAGTCTGGGTCAATAGGGTGTCAGGCTATGTACGAAGATTGCCTGGGAGCCGCACCGGCGCGGAGAGAAGTGGCCCGTAGTCACTCGTAATTGCAGCCCACGGTCGAGCGGCGAGTACGCCACGAAACCGACGTTCAGTCGCGGAGCAGCGGCAGCACCGCTGCTGGGTGTCACGGGTCGACGGCATCACATTCCGACGTTCGAGCCACTCTGCCGTCGGGATCATGGCACCGGCGGCGCCGCGGGGCGACCGGGAACGGACCGGTGGGTCGGGCAAGAAAATTTCGGGTGCCGCCGTGCCGGTTCGGCTGGGCCCGATGCGGCCGGCCCTGCGTGCTCTTCGTGACGAGTCCGCGCAGAGCGTCTGAACTGACGATGAATATTGCGTGAGGGACCTCGATTGTCGACCTACGGATGATTGCCATTGGTAGTTGAGCAGCTGAGAATGCTGGTGATCGTGTGCTTCATTGACCCAGGGGTCGCTTGTACTACTGGATACGGAGGGAAACATGAGACATGTTGTGACCGGTCGCTCCCTCGCAACTGGCGCGCTAGCCATCCTCGGGGTGATCGGGCTGATCGCCCTGCCTTCGAGCGGACTGGCTGGTGCGGACGGCCACGCTCAGATCCAGCACGTGCTCCTGATCTCGGTCGACGGCATGCACCAGTCCGATTTGGACTGGTACGTCGCCAACCATCCCAATTCGGAGCTCGCGCGGCTGGCCACCGGCGGCGCTGAATACACCAACGCACAGACCCCCGACCCGTCGGACTCCGATCCGGCCGGCACGGGAATAATGACCGGCGGCGACCCGAAGGTTACCGGCATCTACTACGACGACGAGTACAGCCATGGCGTCTTCCCGCCGGGGACGACGATCTGCTCCGGGGCGGTCCCGGGCGGCGACGTGATCTACGACTCGCCGGACGACCTGCTTCCCGCCGTGCCTGACCTGCTGAATAACGGAAGCGGCAACACCTTCCCCTCGTTCGATGAGGGCGGTTCGATCTACCCCGGCGGCATTGACAAGGACCCGGCCTTGATCATGAACCTGAGTCCGGCGCCGCAGTCGGGTCTGAACCCGGCGACGTATCCGGTCGACCCAAAGACCTGCAAGCCGATTCAGCCGTGGGACTTCCTGGGGGTCAACACGATCTTCCAAGTGATCCACAACGCCGGCTTGCGAACGGCGTGGTCCGACAAGCACGCCGTCTACGCCTCGTTCAACGGCCCAGGTTCGAACGGCACAAGCATCGACGACCTGTTCGCGCCGGAGATCGACTCACAGGCGGTCGAGCCGAATGGCGTGCCGTACGCGGTCGACGGTGCATGGACGGACGATAACGCCGCCACGAAGCAGTACGACTCCTACAAGGTCGAAGCGGTCGACAATTGGATCAACGGCTACGACCACGCCGGCACCGGACCAAAGGTCGGCACGCCAGCGATCTACGGGATGAACTTCCAGGTAGTCTCGACCGCCGAGAAGCTCAAGAGCTCCCCGGCGGTGCTGATTGGCCCGAACGCGCAGGGTGACTACACCGAGGGCCCGTCGTTGCCCGGTGGGTACATGACCGTGAACGGCCAACAGGTGCCGGGCCCACTGCTCCAGAGCGCGCTCGACTACGTCAACGATGCCCTGCAGCAGATGGCCGACACGATCCAGGCCGACGGCGAAACCCACTCGACAGCGATCATCCTGACGGCCAAGCACGGACAGTCGCCCCAGAACAACAACCAGCTGCAGCGGATCGACGACGGTCCGATCATTGCCGGCGTCAACGCCGCCTGGGCCGCCCTGCACCCGAGCAACACGACGCTGGTCGTCCAAGAGGCCGACGACGACGGGCTGCTCTGGTGGCTGTCGGACCGCTCGCAGGCGGCAACCGACTTCGTCAAGGATTATCTATGGACGCATAGCGCCCCGGCGGTCAACTTCGCCGGCCAGACGATCACCGTCGAGCACTCCGGCCTGGCGGAGATCTACGCCGGCCAGCAGGCGGCACAGTTCTTCGGCGTCTCGAACTCCGATCCACACCATCCCGACGTGTTCGGGATCGCGCAGGTCGGCACGATATACACGACCGGCTCGAAGATCGCGGAACACGGCGGCGACAACCCGGCGGATCGGGACGTTCCACTCGTCGTCTATGCGCCGGGCACCGTCCAGCCTGGCCAGGCACACAACGCGGTGGAAACTACCCAGGTCGCTCCGACGATCTTGAAGTTACTAGGACTCTCTCCGAGCTCGCTTCAGGCCGTCCAGGAAGAGGGCACGCAGGTCCTACCCAGCCTCGGCCACGGGCAGTAACCAATCCATCTAACCCCCTTCGCTACGGGCTACTGAATCGATCACGAAGGGCTAAGGGACGGGCCCAGACCGTCCAGTTGGTGACCGGCGTGTGTCGGGTCTCCTGCACCTACAGGATGTAGAGCATCTCCTGGTAGGTGGCCAGGGGCCAGAGGTCGTCGGCCACCAAGGACTCCAGCGCATCGGCCGCCGCGCGCACCTCGGTCATGGCGGGGAGCAGGTCCTCCAGGGCATGCTGAGCCTCGGCGTCCACCGAGTCGCTGTGGTCGTGCGCCAGCTTGTCGCGTAGGTCGGCGATGCCGGCATGGAGCGCGCCGATGGCCGCCGACACCTCGTCGAAGGTGGTGGTGTCGGACTCGGCACCGATCGACTTGAGCACTGCCAGGTTGGCGGCCAGCTCGGTCTGGTACCGGATGGCCGGTGGCAGGACCACCGTGTTGGCCATCTCGAGGGTCAACCGTGCCTCCACCCCGATGGTGAGGATGTACTGCTCGAGGGCGATCTCGTAGCGGCTGTGCATCTCCCGGTGGCTGAAGACCCCGTAGTGGCTGAACAGCTCCATGGCCTCATCGGTCAGCAGCTCGGGCAGGGCGTCCACGGTGGTCCGCAGGTTGGGTAGACCGCGCTCCGCCGCCTCGGTCTGCCAGGTCTCCGAGTAGCCGTCCCCGTTGAAGACGACCGCGCCGTGCACCGTAATGATCTCCTGGAGGACCTTCTGGACCGCCTCGTTGAACTCGATCCCGTCAGCCATCAGGGACTCCAGCTCGGTGGCGATGTAATCGAGCGCCTCGGCCAGGATGGTGTTGATGGTGACCATCGGGCCGGCGATGGACTGAAGAGACCCGGGCGCGCGGAACTCGAAGCGGTTCCCGGTGAAGGCGAACGGGCTGGTCCGGTTGCGGTCACCGGGGTCGGTCGGCAGCACCGGCAGGGTGTCGACGCCGATCATGAGGGTGCCCTTCTCCTTCGAGTTGGTGGCACCGCCCTTGGCAATCTGATCGAACACGTCGGTGAGCTGGTCGCCCAGGAAGATGGAGATGATGGCCGGGGGTGCCTCGTTGGCACCCAAGCGGTGATCGTTGGTGGCGGAGGCCACCGAGGCCCGCAGAAGGCCCCCGAATTTGTGAACGGCGCGGATCACCGCACCGCAGAAGGCCAGGAACTGGGCGTTGTCGTGTGGCGTGTCACCGGGCAGGAGCAGGTTGCCTTCCGTCGAGTTGCCCAGCGAGAAGTTGACGTGCTTGCCCGAACCGTTGATGCCGGCGAAGGGCTTCTCGTGGAACAGGCATTCCAAGCCGTGCTTCTGGGCCACCTTCTTCATGATCACCATGAGCAGCTGCTGGTGGTCGGCGGCCACATTGGACCGTTCGAACATGGGGGCCAGCTCAAACTGGCCGGGGGCCACTTCGTTGTGCCTGGTCTTGGCGGGGATGCCCAGTTTGAACAGTTCGTGCTCGGCATCGAGCATGAAGCCCAGGACCCGTTCGGGGATGGCACCGAAGTAGTGGTCGTCGAACTCCTGGCCCTTGGGGGGCTTGGCCCCGAACAGCGTCCGGCCGGAGTTGAGCAGGTCGGGGCGGGAGAGGAAGAAGCTCCGGTCGATGAGGAAGTACTCCTGCTCGGCCCCGGCAAACGACACCACGGCGTCGGGGTTTTCGTGGCCGAAGAGCTTGAGCACCCTTTCGGCCTGGGCCGCCATGGCCTGCTGAGACCGCAGTAGCGGCGTCTTGTGGTCGAGGGCCTCGCCGGTCATCGACACGAAGACGGTCGGGATGCACAGGGTCTTGCCGTTGGGGCTCTCGAGCAGGTAGGCGGGGCTGGTGGCGTCCCAGCCGGTGTAGCCGCGGGCCTCGAACGTGGCCCGCAGCCCCCCGCTCGGGAAGCTCGAGGCGTCGGGCTCGCCCTGGGTGAGGGTCTTGCCGGCGAACTCGGCGATGGACGAGCCGTCGGGGCCGGGTTCGAGGAAGCTGTCGTGCTTCTCGGCCGTCAGGTGTGTCAGGGGGAAGAAGACGTGGGCGTAGTGGGTGGCGCCCTTCTCCATGGCCCAGTCCTTCATGGCCGATGCCACGACATCGGCGACCGTCGGGTCGAGCGGCTTGGAGTGCTCGATGGTGCCCATGAGGGACTTGAAGACCGGCTTGGGCAGCCGCTTCTGCATCACCGACTTGGTGAAGACGTTCTCCCCGAAGGTCTCGCTCGGGTCCTCGGGCGCCTCAATCCCGGTCGGTGCCACGTAGTTCTTGACGGCATCGATGGCTTCCTGGCGTGCGCTGCTTCCACTCATGGGGATCTCCTCGTTCGCTCTGATCACTGCTCCGGCGTGTCGTCCCCCCGGTCGCGGCCACTCCTCACCCCGTGCCCGGCCGAGGTGATGTACCAAACCTAGGGACTAGAAGGCCGCCTAAAGTTTCTTGCGTGTGAATGTTTCCCAGAACGCCGGATCCACTTCTGCGGGTCGGTCGCCCGGGATCGGGCCAAACCCGAGGTGAGAGAGTGATCATTTAACCCGGCGGAAACCGGGACCGACCAAGGGCTCACTACGCTCCGATGGGCAATGAGCCAGGACGACCGGGTCCAGTCCCGCGACGTGGTCCGGTGAGCAGGGTCTCCACGCTGGCCGGAAGGTAGGGCAGTGCGCAAGTTCATCATCATGGGAATCCAGGGCAGCGGGAAGGGGACTCAGGCCAAGCTGCTGGCGCAGGACTTCGAGCTCGAGCACATCAGCGTGGGCGATGTGTTTCGCTGGAACGTCCAGCACCACACCAAGCTGGGAGCCCACGTGAGACGCACCATGGCCAGCGGCCGGCTGGTCGGAGACGACCTAGTGGAGTCGGTGGTCCATGACCGGTTGACGGCTCACGACTGGAACTATGGCTTCATCGTCGACGGCTTCCCCCGCAATGCCCGCCAGGCGGAATTCTTTCTCGAGGGCTACGACATCGACGGCGTGGTCAACCTCGATCTCCCCGACGACGAGGTACAACGTCGGGTGCTGTCCCGTCGAATCTGCTCCCAGTGCGGCGTCGACTACAACCTTATCGCCCATCGACCCGCCCAGGCTGGCGTCTGCGACCTGTGCGGAGGAGCGCTGGTGGCGAGGGAGGACGACAACGCTGAGGCACTCGCCCGCCGGGTGGCGGAGTACCACGAGCAGACGCGCCCGCTCATCGACATCTTCGAGCGCAACGAGTACGTGGCCACCATCGACGCCTCGGCGTCGGTCGAGGAGGTCCAAGCGGCCATCCGGGCCCGATTCGGACTGGTGGCCCCGGCCGGTCAGCCCTGAGGCGGGCGTTCCCATCGGGACTATGGCGATCCGCGGCCTGCTCGTCGACATCGACGGGGTTTCGTCGGGTTCGAACGCCAGCCCCGACGCTGCCGGGTGGGCGACGTGACGACTACGGAGGGGCGGGGTTCACGGGAGCGGATCGGTTGCCGGCCGAGCTCCGTCCAGCACATGTTCAGTCCAGCAAACACCATCCCACCAACGAGCTTCGTGTCGATGGGTTGGGTCGGACTGCCATGAAGGCGGCGCAGTTGGTGATGAGGGCGGTGACATCCAATCCTGCTGCGACACCGTTGGACCACCGTGTGGTTGCAACCGAGTAGTGGGCAGTTCCCCGAGGCGCCCGACGGCGGCCCATGCGAGCACGAGAAGAGCCAATGCCTCGATAAACGACGGAATGGAAAGCGCGATCCGAAATCCAAGTAGCGAATAGGGAGGAGGACCGTACACAACGCCGTAGCCGACTGCATGGGCTACCCCCGCAAGAACGAGGATGGCGAGACCCAATAGGATCATCGGAGCCTGTCGAGTTGTGATGAGATTCCGGCCGCGCGCGAGGGAGATGACAACAAGCAGTCCGGCAAATCCGACGGCCAAGAGCGCACCTGTCGCGATGGCCACCGAAGCATCATTGATCGTCGGATTCGGGAGTCCGACGCTGACGGCGACGAGGACGACCGCTCCAGCTGCGCCGAGTCGCAAGGTGGCCTGATGCGTCAAACCGGCGTTTTCTTGTTCCAGCAGGGCGTGACGGGCGGCGCCGACAACAATCACGATGGCCCAGCCGCCTAATCCAATAGCAGCGACGACATTGCCTGCGTTACTGGTGCTGTTTTGAGACTGAGCGGCGAGAACGAGAAGCCCAATCGCAAGAAGCAAGGTCGATAGAGATGCTCCGCCGACCTCCCACAGTTGCGTCCACTGACGAGCCAGATACAAAGTCCATGCCACGAAGCAGGTTGCACCAAGGGCTACGAGGGCAGAACTGAAGGTCAACCAACCCGATGCGGTGGCAAGGTTACTGAAGGTCGATGTGTCCAAAGGGCCAGAGAAGGTGGCGAACGCGATCCCCGCGAGTACGTTGGCAAGCGCCCAAATCGCAGCCGCTATGGACGCCATGATCATCGCTTCTCGGGAACGAACTAATGCAGTCATGAGCGTCGCACGGTGTGCCACCATGTCTCGCCTTTTAGGGCGCTGCTCATCTAAAAAATCTATCGCACCCCCACGAGGAGTGCGGTGAGGCGAACGCGTGGCCGCAATACATGTGTCACTTGTAAAGGGACTGCCCTATTGCCGGCGTGTGCCGTAGCTCGATGAGCCAAGCTAACCAGGCCGTGGTTGTGACCACAGCGCGTTGTGATCCTATTTTCAGGCAGGGTCCACCCGGAGTGGCCGTTCCCTGGGCCCAATGTGTGTACCGCCGCCCGTCTCCGTAGTTGGCGACCTTCAGTACATTGCCTCTTGCGAGGCAGCCCTCACCTGCGGTAGGCAGGCGGAGTCGGGATCTTCCACATGAGGAGAGCCTGAGGGATGCGCCATTCAGCGGCTAATGGTGAGGGTTGAGCACGGGTGATGCGCGTGGCGGGCGGCGCGATGGTCGAGCACGGGTGATGCGCGTGGCGGACGGGGAGGACGCAATGTCCAAACCAAGAAAGGTAGCAACGTGAAGGTACGAGCAGTCGCACTCGGGCTCCTGCTGCCTGTTCTGAGCCCACTGGTGGTCTCAGGATCACCGACCTCAGCGGACGGCCCCGCCACCACCACGACTGTTGTCGGCGTCGATCCTGTCGTGGTCACGCAGCCCGGTTTCGTCACCTTCTCCGCCTCGGTCGCCCCCATATCCAACGGCGGAACCCCGTCTCAGTACGCCGATGATCTCGGTCAGGTGGCCTTCTACGGCGCCGGGGGTTTACTACCTATCTGCGCGGCCAACGTCGGCCTCAACGGAGCGGCGTCGTGCAGCGAAGGAACCGGAGCCTTGCCCCTTGGCAGCCAGAGTATCGTCGGCAAGTACAGCGGTGGCGGTTACCTCGTCAGCTCGGCGGACAGCGAGGCGATCAGCTACTCACCGTCCTCGGGCATGACCATCCTGACGGTTGATGCTCCGGTCTCAACAACGTCCCCTGCGCCCACTCCAACTTCGACCCCGACCCCCGCAACGCCTCCCCCTCCCGTGGTTACGTCCCCGACGACCACGAGCCAACACGGATACTGGCTGGTCGGCTCGGATGGCGGGATCTTTACGTTCGGCAATGCCCAGTTCTATGGGTCGACGGGGAATATCCATCTGCAGCGGCCAGTGGTGAGCATCACTCCCACCGCAAACGACGGGGGCTATTGGCTGGTGGCTTCAGATGGTGGGATCTTCAGCTTCGGTGACGCCGGGTTCTACGGCTCCATACCGGGACTCGGCCTTGCTCCGGCGGGTTCGGGGTTACCCAACAGTCTGAACGCCCCGATCGTGGGTATGGTCCCTTCGGCTGATGGCAACGGTTACTTCATGGTGGGCGCCGACGGTGGCGTGTTCACCTTTGGCGATGCCAAGTTCGAGGGCTCGTGCCCGGCCATCGGCAGGTGCGCTGGCGGCGCAGCCGTCGCCGTGATGCCCGACGCCACTGGTAACGGGTACTGGGTTGTCACTGCAGGCGGCGATGTGCAGCCCTTTGGTGACGCACCTTCCCCAGGAGAGCCTGGTCCACAGGGTCAGCAGGTCGTCGCAGCCGTACGGAGCTACGACGGCCATGGTTACTACCTCCTCTACTCGAACGGCGTGGTCTACAGCGCCGGAGATGCCGTGAACTACGGCAATGCCGCTGGCGAAGTCGGAGGGTACAACCCCGCCACGACCATCTTCGCCACTTCCGACGGCGGTGGGTACTGGATCGTCTCAGCCAACGGATCCGTGATCACCGAAGGTGATGCACCCTACGAGGGCGGCGCCAATAGCCTTCACTTGAACGGCGCCATCATCGCCGGGACGGGTTGGTAGGTAAAGGCTTGGAGCGACCGATTGCTGCCGTGCTGGCTGAGTCCCTTGCCACGTCGAGGCGCGGTGCCATCTTGTCCGATGGGGCGTTACACCCAGTTGGCTGCGTGGGTCGCGTGAGGGCATGGCGATTTCCTTGCCTGGCCTACGCCTCGTTTCCGGGGCTCTCTCCGTTGGGTTGCTCAGCGGGCTCATCAGCTGATTCCGTCTCGTCGGTACCCCGGCGGGCCCGCAGGACCATGGCCAAGCTGACGGCCGAAGAGGCGACTGCCCCGGCGGCGATGACACGGTGGAGCGGCGGCGGAAGCCTGAGCCCTGTCAGCCGGTCGACGGAGATCGATCCCGGCCCCGCAACCCACAGGGCAAGCGCGGTAGCCAGATTGGTCAGCGGCAGCTCGAAGCCGGACTTGGTCGAGAAGGGGCCGTTGTCCAGATGGGTCGAGCTGGCTACGGCCATGGTGGCCGCCAGGGTCACAGGACCCACCGGGTCACCCGCCCCGAGGACCACCAGCGTTCCACCGCCGAGTTCCGACCATCCGGCGACACGGCCGAAAAAGCCACCCGGCTTGAGTCCGAGATGGTCGAATCCTGCTGACGTGGCCTCAATGCCGTAGCCGTCAAAGGATCCGACAGCTTCTGGGCCCCGTGGGCAGCGAGATAGCCACCGAGGACAAGTCGGCTCGAGAGAAGTGCGAGGTCACGGGTAGTAGGCATGATGGAGTTTGAACCACCCCAGCATAGGAAGCACATCACGGCACATGACCGTGCCGCCCGGAGAGGAGAGGCGACATTCGGGCGCATCGAGGGCCGCCAGGATCCTTCGACATCCCCGATCACCGTCCAAGGCGTGGCCGAACTGAACCTTCGGGAGGGGTGCCTGTGCCGGGTTCGGAGGAGGCTATTTTGGGCGGGCCACCTTGGCATTTAGACTGTTCGCCAGGTGCAAGGAGGCGAAAGTGCGAAATCGATCCAGGGCTGGCGTGGTTGCTCTCGTCACTGGCTTGTGCCTACTGAGTTCGCCGGCACTTTCCGAGGCTGCGACCACACCGACCATTACTCCGGCGTTCATCGCCAAGGTCAATACGTATTGCTCCGGCGAAGAGGCCAGCTTTAACAAAGTGCTCGGCAAGTTCCCATACCCGAACTTCAATCCAAATCACCCGGATGTAAAGACCATGCGTTTGGTGGGAAAACATTTCGAGAAAGCCCTGTCGCTTCGACACGCCATCCCCGCCCAACTCAAGGCTCTTGGAGAGCCCCAAGTCGGGCAGAGTCAGTGGGACGAGCTGAGGTTGCTCGCCACTCAGTCGGACGACACCGCCCTCACCCAGATTCGTGTTGCACTGGCTGGCAACGTGAAGGGTTTCATAGCCACGGTGAACCAAACCGGATCGATTCATAACGAGCTCGTGAAAGACGCCCAGAAAGACGGCTTTGCGAAGTCAAGTCCCTGTGGCGAAATCTTCTAGATAAATATTCCGGATCTGATTCGGGACCTGGCACCACCACCAGGCAGACCGGGCCATCGCCCTGAACGACCGTCTTGGGCTTCCGCTCCGTTGGGCACACGTTGGTCCGTTGGGCAAACGTTGGGAAACCGTTGTCTGGAGGTTGTGTCTCCTGATTAACGCTTTACCTGACCCCCGATGACAGTGAAACCACGAGGACGTCAGACGGCTCATTAGCACTCCCGAGAGGGAGGGATCGAACAAGTTTGCATTGTTCAAAGATCGAGGAGTGCGAGTCTGACTCGGGATGAGCGAGACGGAGGTATCTGAATAATGTCCAACATCAAGCACTGGAACCAGCGTCAAAGACAGCGCACACTGACCTTCTTCAGCAATGCGAGACTCCTGGTCATATGCTCTGTTGTCGCCGTGCTGGTAGTGGTTGGGGTTGGTGTGGGTCTCTCGGAGGGCGCCTCAACGGGACTGGCGCTGACCGGCGGTCAATCTGCCAGCGTGACGTGCCCCGGCAAGGAACTCACCACGAGCAGGGTCTCAAAGACCGCCGTCAATCTGACGTGCGTGGCCAATCAGACAACGACGACGACAACCACAGCGCCGCCATCATCCGGCGGCAAATGTGCGAGTCCCGTTTACTCCACCAGTGACGCCGAGGGTACGTACAACACCGACCCCAACGACGGCCACGAATACTGGTGGGTCAACAACGACGCCTGGTCCGGCTCGCACGGCCCGCAGACGATTTATGTGTGCAATCAGTCGTCCTGGTATGCCACCTCGGATCAGCCCAACGACGGCGGCCAGGTCGAGACCTATCCCGATACCGAGTACGACGTTGGTGGTCGTAATGCATCATCGACCACGCCGATCTCAGGGTTCAGTTCGATCTCATCCACCTTCTCCGAGACCTTTCCCTCCGCTGGTGGTTGGGACGCAGCGTATGACCTGTGGACCGACAACTGGACCAATGAGACGATGGTGTGGAACCAGTGGGCGGGGAACAACGCCTACTGGGCACAGTGCGCCAATAACGAGGTCAGCGGTGGTTGCGGTACAGAGCCCGGCGTGGCGCTCACCCTCGACGGCGTGCCGTACCACTTCCTCGCCAACGGCCCGACCAAGGCCAACGGGACTCCTATTCCTTGCACCGCCTCCAATGAGAGCCAGTGTGAGTACATGTTCTTCCGTGACACGCAGGTATCGTCGGGCTCGGTGGACATCTTGGCGGCGTGGCGGTGGGAGGTAGCAAACGGTTACGCCAGTGCGAGCGATATACCTACTCAGCTGGAGTACGGAGTTGAGGTCAGTTACACGAGTGGCACTGAGACGTTCCCGATGACGGGTCTGACGTTTAGCGTGAGTTCATGATCATTCGAAGCGACAGGGCGCAATTGCAGTGCCTCGCCCTCGGTGCCGAACGGCCAGCCTGATCCCGGCGTACGGACAACTCTTCCCGAGCGCCGAGCGAAGGAGTGATGTTGCCAGCTGAGCAACGACGCTACCGTCGATCCCACGTCCGAGCGGTGTGGGCACCCATGTCGTCCACCAGGCGGGCGAGCTGTCGAGTCATCTCCTCGGCGTCGGCGTGACCCCACTTGCCGTGGCCGGGCAGCACCCACGAAAACCGGGCGACTCGACCCAGTCGGGCCATGGAGGCAGTGAGCGCAGTCCACGAGTACCACGTAGCTGACCCGAACACGTCGAGACCGTCTCGCCTCTCGTTCCATGACAGCGAGTCGCCGGTGAACAGATGGCCACCGTCGTCTTCGAACACCATGCTGCCTCGGGTATGACCGGGCACCGGAATGGCCCGCACGCCCGGAGCCACAGCTGCGATGTCGTCGCCGCGCACGATATCGGTGGCGAAGGGAGCGGCATCAGCATCATTCTCATGGATCCACACTCGAGCGGCAAACCGTTCGGCGTAGCGGGCGGCGTCGGCCACATCATCTCGGTGGGTGAGCAACACGTGGGCCACCCCGCCCAGTTCGACGAAGCGGGCGACCAGACGTCGCGTGTAACGGGGCGAATCGACCAGCAGGTTTCCTTGCTCGCGGGCGACGAGGTAGCTGTGGGCGCCGAAGGAAGCCTCGTCGTTGTGACCGCACAGGTACACGTCGTCGGCCAACCTCCAAGGGAACACTCCAAACGGCGCCCGCCGTCGGCTCTGAGTCCCGATTGACTGGGTCGGACATGCCAAGGCGGCCCGCCACATGGCGGCCTCGTCGTCGGGACCCGAAGGCTGGCGGACGATCACCGACTGGCCCCGCTCGTCGGCCGCGATGAGCTCAGGGGCGTAGTGGCGGGCAACGTCGCAAGCGATGCAACGCGTGTCGGCGTACCAGTCCCCGTCCACTCCGTCAGGGTGCCGCTGATCCGGGCGAGCCACCTCACGACTGTACCGGTCCACATCCGAGAGCCCGGAACGACCAGGCGCTGGGATCCCACGCCGGAATGCTTGCCGAGAGCTAATCCGCTCGAACGCAGTACGGTCCACAGTGGGGCCGGCTTGGCGATGAGAGCAGGTGGTTCGGGGTCGGCGGTTCGAGTCCAGCCACCCTTGGGGCGCGTGGTGCCCAAGGTCGTCCAGCCGAAACGCGTCGTCGAGCCGGGCCGGAGCAGCAGAGTCGGTCCTGCTCCCTAGGCGGGCATTGATGTGATGTTGGGTATGCGTTGGCTCTCGGATGAGACGATTAGCGCGTCAGGTAGTGGGACAAACCAGGCAGGACGACGGTGAGCGAATTCTATGGCGAATGACAGCGACGACGATCTGGCAGGGGGCCCCGAGGTCGAACCCCTTAATGACGGTTCAGGGCTCTGGCTCACAGGCGTCGTGTCGCGGAACCTGTCGCACATGGAGTTGTTCGAGGGTGTGGCGTTCGTCTCACTGATGGCCCTGAGCTTCCGGGTCGTCGCATCCATCGTGTCGGTTATCATGACCATCTCCACGGCGGAGACCTACCCGCAATTCTCGTCACAGTTGGGAAATGTGCTTTCCTACTTGGGAGGCTTCGGGAATGTCACAGGAATCCTCTTCACCTTGGGGTTGCTTGCCCTCCTCTGGTGGCGCGTGAGCTACTGGTCTTCCGTCTTGGCTGGCGCTGATGAGGTCGAGAGAGAGAAGCCCATATTCCAACTGCAACGGCTGGATTGGATGTCCCGGTGGGCGAGAGTCATATTTGCGCTGACGACGGCCGCGTCCACCGCCATTGTCGTAAGCGTGTTTCTTCTCACGCAACCGGGGCAGTGGAACCTTGCCATTACCGAGATAGCATTCCAAATTGCATACACCGCCATCCTTCTATGCGGTCTCGTCGTGTGTTGGCGCCTTTGCAACGACGTCGAAGCGGTTGCCGGCTTTGACGAGTAGCTGGTGAGGGTCGTCGGCTGGATGCAGTGACACCTTCTTCAACCGGAAACGCTTCAGCCGGATCGAGGTGGTGGAGCCGTGTACTCCTGACTGAGGCGGCGCGCTTCTCGAGCGGTGTAACCCGCATCTCTCCACAGCTTTGCCTCCTCTGGAGTGAACCCCTCAGGGCGTGCCCTGTGGGGGATGGACCACTCGTCGTCTTCCCAAACTTGGGTTGTATGGGGCGAGTGACCCTGGGTCTGATACTCGGCCGTATGCCGAGGCGTGAAGCCCATAGCCACGCTGCGCGATTCCTCTTCCTCAACCGATGAATCCCAGTCGGGACCGAAGGAGGTGGCCTCCTCACTTCCGGCTATCTGCTCCCTCTCCTCGCTCCTCCGCGCCGACTTCCGATTTTCGTACCTCACGAAGAAGATAATCATGGCCGCCAGCACAACCAGAAGCACCCCCGTCACTGCTGCCTGATTTACGACGGCCAGGATCATTTTGCAATTTGATCACAAGGGAACCCGGCCGAGGGGTGCACCCTTCGCCCCTGGCGCCGCTTCCCGTTGAACCCTGGACCCCGAGAACGCCCGCTCAACCCCTATTCGTGCTCCGGTAGACCGTCCCCGGCCACCAGACGAACGCCCTGTCCCCCGTGCCGACCACATCCACCGGCCCGCGCATATCGAACTGCCCCTCAATGGCCGCCGAACATCGCTCCCCACGCCCCTTAGGATCGAGCTTCGTCGTCATTGCCCGGTTCGAGAACAGGCGAGTGTTCGTGCTCGTAGTCCAGACCCAGCCGGTCAAGGGTCCTGCGGCACGTCATTAGCTGAGAAGTGGGACAACGTCTGCCCGGTCCGCGTCAACTCCGCTGGACTCGGTGAGAGGAATTAGGGCTTCCACAGCCCCAGCGACCACAATCTCATTTCGTCCGCCAGCTTTGGCTTGGAGAAGTGCTTCATCGGCGAGAGCAACCACTTGCTGGAATTCGGTGGCCTGGTCCGACGAGGCCAGGCCGAAGCTCACGGTGAAGTTCGGATGCCGACCGGAGGCGAGGCGTTCAGCGGTGCGCCGCATCACTCGTTCGAGAACCTGAATGGCTTCGCTGATCGCGCACCCAGGCAAGACGATCACGAATTCCTCTCCCCCGTAACGACAGGGGATGTCCGAGGGCCGTAGTGAGTCTCGAAGTACTTGGGCGAAGGTGCGCAACGCACGGTCGCCCGCATCGTGGCCGAATACGTCGTTGAGCTGTTTGAAGTGGTCGAGGTCGCCATACGCCACCGCATACGGCACCCCACTTGTCTGTAGCTCGCGGACCGTACTTTCCAAACTCCGTCGAGTCAGTAGCCCCGTGAGAGAGTCGCTATTGGCCTGGGTTTGGGAGAGTGCGAAGGCACGGAGCATTGCCAGTCGCTCTGACGCCCGTCTGGCCACTACTTCGACATCGCGTCGAACGGACTCTGACGGCGGGACGCCATCAGTCGCGGTCACATGGAACACTCCGACCGAGTTTCCGCTGATGCTTACAGGGACACACAGCGCGGAGCACCCGCGGCCTCGAAGATTCGGGCAGGCATCAATGGCCGCGCTCATGGGAAACACCATGGTCTGTCCGCGGGCGGCCGCCGGGCAGTCGTCAGGGGACACGACGCCGCAACCCATTTCTTGGGAATCGGGGGGGCTTACCAAGACCTGTCGGAAATGAGCCTTGCTCGAATCGGCAAGAAGCAATTCGGACCGCAATTCGGGCGCAGCTTCTTGTAGAGATTGGGCCACCAAATCGAATACCGGCGCCTCAGCCTTCGACATCTCCAACGCCCGCTGAAGTCGCGCCTCGAATTCATTACGGCGGGTCAATCCATGCTGAAGTGCATCCTTGTGCGCCTCTGCTCGCTCAACCTGCACCGCCTTTCGGGCGAACAGTGCCGTGATCGCAACCGCAAAGACCGTGCCGACCGCCAGAGACCAAAGGAGATCCACCCGTGCGGCGTGTGCCGCTGCACGTGCCTGGCTTGCGGTCTGCGTCAGGCGACCACTAACGGTCGACTGCAACCTCGCCAGAGCGGCGTCGAGGCTTGCATCGGCGCTCTGCTCGACAGCGGCAAGGTGCGCTGTCTGCAGGCCGGGCTTTTGGCCCGCCAGGAAGGCACCAAGATCGGAACGCGCCGCAACGTAGGCGGCCATCTGCGCCGATAGATGGGGGGCCAGAGTGGCGTTACCGGGCAGAGCGAGCAGACGCTGAAGAATCAGGTAGTTGCTGTCGGTGGCGTTGGAGTCCAGTTCAGCGGAGGCGAGGAGGGTAGAGTCCGACGCCGAGTCAACAAACGCCTGTTCCGCCAACACTTGAAAATCCGCAACACCGGCGCGCATCTCCCTCACCGGCGGCTGCAAGACGAGATAACGGTCGCTCATGATCGTCATCGCGTGCTCGGCACGAGTGGCATTGACGACTCCCAGCGTTCCGCCCGCGATCGCTACTGCGATTAAGGAGGCTCCGAGGGCAACGATGGCGCGGTGAGGTGAATACCAGCCCGACGACTTCTCGTAGCCAGGTTGTCGGGTGCCAGCGTCACCATCAGTGGGTGCCATTGCTTCCCTCGAAGAAGGATCCCGTGTCGTGCGCAGGCTTCTCACATCGTCGCCCGGTGACCAAGGGACTTTCGGACTCGGTGATCTGAGTCTCCATGACCGTCCGACCGACCGAGTTTTCGAGCGCAATCGCCGATCACCGCTCGTGTCAGATGCACCGACAGGTTTTTTGGGTGACATTGGGCGATCCTCTTCTCGAACGGAAGAGGCGTCACGCCTGCACGGGGCGGCAACCAAGAGTGGTCGTCCTGCCAACCGGGGCGTCCCTTCAGCTACTACGGTACCAGCCATTCAGGCGGAAACACGGTTGCCATTTGGTTGCTTCCCACTCCCCGGCGCTTCGGTGGAACCTCAAGGTCGCCTCAACCACCACTCCCACACACGGCGCCTCCGGCACCGCCCGTCACGACCGGCTTCGGCAGATCGGGGACGCCGGGGCCGCACACGCAGAGCGGGACTGGTCTCCCAATTGTCCAAAATGTCGTGCCGCTTCCGCGCCGACTCGCCGGTGGCGGGGGACGGGACCCCCTCCACCGGCGAGTCGACAATGACGAACTCGCTGGGTGGTCCCGGGTTACGCGCTCGCCAGATCCTGGCTGGACGGAAGTGAGCTCTTTCCGGTGTACTTGACCACCGGTCCCGACCCGGGACTGGTGGTTTCGACGGGGCTGACCGCCGTCCCGCCTATCCAGCTACCCGTGGGGGTGACGGCCGGGGGAGCCGAGCTGCTGAGCTGCACGACCTGCTCACCCAAGTAGCCGAAGTGCGAACTACTGGAGTAGGAGAGCGGCACGAGACCGGGAGTAACGAAGTGCTTCCCGTCCGAAGCGATCGCTGCGATAAGGCCGGCCCGCGTCGGGTTCTTCCCAGCGGCGTGCAGCGCCTGAAGGACCGTGAAGCCCAGTGCCACGCCGTACTGTCCGTTGCCATCGAGACCGTGTGCTGCATACAAGCTTGGGGCATAGGTCTGCAGGATCTTCCTCTCGAACTGGACCCAGGGATTGGAGACCTGGTTCTCCGGCGTGTAGTAGGCGGTAGTGATCACCCCATTGAGAAGGCCGCCCACGGCCTTGACCTGCGCTGCGCTGCCGCCACCCTTCTGTGCGAAGGACTGGAGCAGCGGTCCGACGGTCGGAGAATCAGCTCCGACGCTGTCGACCACATATTGAGGCAGGTAGCCGGTGGCGGCGGCCGGGAGCATGGCCAACGCAGTGGCCCCAGGGATCGTGGCCATGACCACGACCTGGGCACCCGCAGCCTTCAGCGCGGCCATCTGGTTGGACAGTGGACCGGCCAACGTGGCGGCGTCGTAGGTCTGCTCGGAGACCACCGAGGCCTTGGGGATCTCCATGCTCAGGCCCTTGACGAAGTCCTGCCCGAATTCATCATCCTGGTAGAGGTAGCCGATCTTCTTCCCAGCGAAGTGGTACTTGACGTAGTTGCCGAGGATTTTGCCGTCAACCGTGTAGGGCGGCTGCCAACCCAGGCTGTACGGGTACTTCGGGTCGCTCCAGCAGTTGCACCCCGATTCGATGAACAGTTGGGGCACTTTCTGCGAATTCAAGAAGGACTGCACGGCGGCCTGGGTGGGTGTGCCCAGCGAGCCGACGTCGGCGAAGATGTTGTCCTGCAACACAAGTTGGCGGGTCAAGGTAGCCGTGTTCGCCGGGTTGTAGCCGTCGTCGAGATACTTGTAGGTGATCTTGCGCCCGTAGACGCCGCCGTGAGCATTGGCCCAGTCGAACACCGCCTGGGTCGCCGGGGCGATCTCGTCATAGCCCGGGGCGGCGGGGCCGGTGAGCGGGGTCGTGGCACCGAGTGAGATGGTGCTCGAGGTCACGCCGGGCGACGAGGCGCCCGCGTTCGTCGATAGCAAGGTGATCGCCAACATGGCGCCCAGCGCCCCGGCCCCCAGCGTTCGGGCCCATCGCCCTGCTGCTCTGTGCATGCGTTGGTTCATTGCCAGCTCCTTTGTTTGCACGTCACTTACTTGAGGGATTGTGCTGTCGTGCTGTTGCGATCCGAGGGCCGTCGAGCCAGAGTTTCTGGCGCGGACGGCTCATCTGGCTCCACATGTGCCCGGACGCTCTTGGCCTTGGCCCAAGCCCACCGCACGCCGCCCTGGATCCCGTTCGGCGCCGCAATCATCGCCACGATGAGCACGACTCCGAAGATGATGGTGGCCAAGTAGGCACTGACACCGGGACCTAGGTTGAAGTGTCCAGACAACGAGGTTGACCATTGCGGGAGATAGACGATGAGGATTGCTCCCCACCACATACCGATGAGGGTGCCGGTGCCACCGAGCACCATGGCGGCCAACAGCTGGATGGAGAGGGTGAGTGGGAACTCGCCCGTGTTGACCACACCCGTCGACAGGCCGAGGAATGCGCCGGCCAGACCGGCACAGCCGGCGCTCACCGCGAAAGCCAGGACTTTGGTCCGCGCCACGTTGATGCCCGACAGCGACGCGGCGATCTCGTTGTCACGGACGGCGCGGAACGATCGCCCAAAGCGACTTCGCATGAGGTTGGCCAACAAGACGAGGGTGATGAGGGCGCCGGCGATCTGGATCCATGCCAACCACTCCTCGGGATTGATGCTGCCCGGCGCCGTGGGCGCGGTGGTCGTGAGGCCCTGATCCCCCCCAAAAGTGTTGCTCCACTTGTCGGCGATCTGGGGCAGTGCCAGGGCAAAGAGCAGCGTCATGCCGGCCAGGTGCGGCCCCTTCAATCGAGTGGCCGGGATGCCGATGAGGAGACCCACCGCGGCGGCGGCACCCACGGCAAGGAGGAGCTCGAGGATGAAGTTCAGTTGCGTATGGGTCATGAGGAGGGCGACGGTGTACGCGCCGACGGCCATGAAGGCACCGTTGCCCAGGGAAATCTGACCGCTGGACCCGGTGAGCACGCTCAGGCCGGCCAGGGCGATGACGTAGAGCGCGATCTCGCCCACCTGGTAGTCGTTGTACGGACTGATCCAGGACGTGACGAGATAGAGGACCCCGGCGCCGAGGAGCGCCAGGATCAGGTGTCGAGCCAACGGCTGGGTGGGGAAGTGGAGATGGGGGACGCGTGTTGCCGGACCCGGCGACAGTGCGGGTGATGCGGGCATAGCCATCTCAGACCCGCCTCGCCGGCGGCCTCGCGATGATCCCCTCCGGCCGGGCGGTCAGGGCGACCATGAGAAGCACCAGGGCCCCCACCGGTTCGAGCCCCGAACCGAGGTAGCCGCCGACGTACGAGATGCTGAGCCCGGTGATGAGGCCACCGATCAGCGCGCCCACCGGGCTCTCGAGCCCGCCGATGACGGCGGCCGTGAACCCGTAGACCAGGATCAGGTCCATGTAGTACGGGCCGAATGCACTCGTCGGTGCGACAAGAAGTCCCGCAAGCGACCCTGCGATGCCGGCCAGGGCCCATCCGAGCGTGAGAAGGAGGCCCACCCGGACGCCGAGCAGTCTGGAGACCTCCCGGGCAAAGGCCGAGGCTCGCATGCGCAGACCGAGCGTGGTGAACCTGAAGAGCACCAGCGTGGCCAGCATGAGGACGATGACGGCCACCAGCACGAACACGTCGAAATGGGAGAAGGCGATTTTGGTGTGGCCGATGGTGAGCCCGCTCTGCGAGTAGGCGGCGGGGAAGCCGTGGCTGGCGTTGCCGTAAATGGCGCCGGCCAGACCCTCGAGGACCACCAGGAGCCCGATCGTCACGATGACCGGGTTGAGCTCGGACTTCCCTTGCAGGGGCTGGATCAGGACGCGCTGCACCAGTGCGCCGAAAACGAATCCGATGGCCAGGACAACCAGGAATGCCCACCAGTACCCCAGGCCACGGTCGAGAAGCGAGTAGGCGATGAACGTGGTCATCATCGCCATCGCTCCCTGAGCGAAGTTGATGATGCGTGTGGCCCGAAAGATCAGGACGAGGGCGAGTGCCAGGGAGGCGTAGATCATCCCGTTGGTGATCCCGTTGAGCGTGTAGTCGATGAAAAGTGACATGCAGGTCCCTAGAAACCGAGGTAGTGATGCCGTAGTTCGCTGTCGCCGGCGATCACCGCGGCAGCATCGGACACCACCACCTCGCCCAGATTGAGCACCACCGCGTGGTGGGCCACTGACAGCGCGCTCCGTGCGTTCTGCTCCACGAGCACCACGGTCAGATCCGTGCCCTCGGTCCGATCGCGTAGGAGTGCCATGAGCTGTCCTGTCACCAACGGCGCCAGCCCCAGAGAGGGCTCATCGAGGAGGAGTAACCTCGGGCGGGAGATCAGGGCTCGCCCGATCACGAGCATCTGACGCTCTCCCCCCGAGAGCGTCGATGCGTGGCGCCCACGCAAGCCCCTCAAGAGGGGGAAGATCTCATAGGTGGCCTCAATCGCCTGCTGGCGTTCCCGTCGACCCATGCACCACAGGGTCGGTACGCGTAGGTTCTCCTCGACCGTCAACTCCTCAATGACGCCTCGACCCTCCGGGATGTGCGCCACGTCGCTCCGGGCGATGTTCTCCACCGACTTGCCCAGCAGTTCCTCACCGTCGAACCGGACTGAGCCCGCCTTGGGCTTCACCAGCCCGGTCATGGTACGTAGCAACGTTGTCTTGCCGGCGCCGTTGGCGCCGAGGATGGCCGTGATGGCGCCCGGCTCAGCGGAGAATGTCACCGATCTCAGCGCCTGGGCCGCCCCGTAGAAGACGGAGAGGTTGGTGACCTCAAGCATCAGCCACCGGCCCGGTAGTGGTGGCGGCCTCGTCGACGACACTCCCCAGGTAGGCCGTGGAGACTTCGGGGTTCGACCGAATTGCCTCCGGGGTGCCATCGGCGATCACCTGGCCGAAATTGAGCACCACCAGCCGGTCGCAGACCGACATCACCAGGTCCATGTGGTGCTCCACGAGGAGCACGCCCATCTGTGTGCTCACGGAGCGGATCAGTTTTCCGAGACCTTCCATCTCGTCGTTGGACAGCCCACTGGCCGGCTCGTCGAGCAGGAGGAGCGTGGGCTCGGATATGAGCGCCCGGGCCAGCGCGACTCGCTTCTGGATGGCATAGGGCAGCATCGACGGAAGCCTCGAGGCGTAGGCCGCCGCGTCGAGCTCGTCGAGCAGTGTCAGCGCGCGTTCCTGCAGGCGGCTCTCCTCCCGGCTGGAGCGCCAGAGACCGAGCGATGCCGAAGCGAGATCACTGTGAAGCCCCCTCTGGGCGCCCATCATCACGTTCTCCAGCACGGTGAGGCCGGCACACAGGCCCACTCCCTGGAGGGTGCGGGCAATGCCGAGCTTGGTCAGCTGGTGCGGGCGGTGGTGCCGTAGCGACTTTCCGCCATAGGAAATGTGGCCTGAGTCGGCCCGCACGAATCCGGAGATGACGTTGAAGAGGGTCGTCTTCCCTGCGCCATTGGGTCCTATCACGCCGACGATCTCGCCCGGCTTGGCGGACAGAGAGACCCGATTCAGGGCCAGCACACCACCAAAGGAGACGGTCAACTCATCGATGACGAGCGAAGCGCCCCGGTCCGCTTCTCCGGCGGCGTCTCGCGGGTCAGCCCCACGGAGCCGTGCTCTCTTCGTCATGGAGCCCCCCCAGACTCAACCGCTCACGATGCCGCCAAAGCGGCAACACGGACAACGTAACACTCCCGAAACATAGAGTCATGTGCACTACGTTGTTGTCCGTGGCCCGGACGGACACCGCTTCCCGAGTGATCGCCGCCCCGCTCGACCGCGTCTACGCCGCCTTCATCGATCAGGAAGCGCTCGAGGCATGGCTCCCTCCGAAAGGGATGATCGGTCGATTCGAGCATTTCGACGCCCGGCCGGGTGGCTCCTATCGGATGGTGTTGACCTACCTGGATGCCTCGACCGCGCCGGGCAAATCCACAGCGGACTCCGACATCGTCGAGGTTCGCTTCGTGAGCATCGTTCCGGGAGTGCGAGTCGTGCAGGCGGTGGACTTTGTCTCCGACGAGCCCGGGTACCTCGGCACGATGACGATGACCTGGGACGTCACCTCGATCGAGGTCGGGACCCGGGTGGACATCCGGGCCGAAAACGTTCCTACCGGCGTCTCCGCGGAGGATCACGCCGCCGGGCTCGACACCTCACTGGCGAGTCTCGCCGCCTACCTCGAGGAGTGAGTGCGATGCCCTCTGGACGCGGCGGCCGCCGCCCCGCAGGGCGCCGCGAGTCTCAGACGGGAGGTCGGCGCGTCAGCCGCTGACCGAGGTGACCCAGGTCTGGGCCACCGCCGCCGGCTGCTCCTGATCGGCGGTCACATCGAGGTTGAGCTTCGAAATCGCTTCGGTGGTCAGTTTGGCATCGATGCCGTCGAGGACCTTGGCCACCCCTGCCGTGTCGACCGACTTGCGGATCACCGGCACGATGTAGTCCGCACCTTCGAGGTGCTTGTTGTCGGTCAGCGCCACGAAGTTGTTCGAGACCACGTTGCCATCACTGGAGAACAGCTCGACCACCTGCACCTCGCCGTTCTTGAGGGCGGCCACGCTGAGCGGACCGGCTTCATCGAGTGACTTGAACCCGGCGAAGGTCAGTCCGTAGACCTTCTTCAGGCCTGGTTCGCAGCCGGCGAAGGTGGGGCACTCCGGCGGACCGCCCAGGATCAATTTCGATGCGTAGGGCTTCAGGCTCGAGAGGGTGGTCAGGTGGTACTTCTTGGCGGTGGCTTGTGTCACGGCAAAGACATTCGTGTCGAGCGCCTTGGAAGCGGGCAACACGGTGACGCCGTGGGAGGCGAGGGCCTTCTGGTCGGCCGGTATGGCGGTGGTGATGTTGTCCCCGGCCGCCTGGGGAGTCCCGCCGTGGAGGAAGCCCAAGAGGGACGCGGCGTAGTCAGGCTCCAGGTCTATCTGACCCTTCTCAATAGCCGGCACGACGATGGAGCGGGTGCCCAGGCTGGGCTCGACGGTCACCTTGTACCCGGCCTTCTCCAGGACATCGGCCCAGATGTTGGAGACGATGGCCTGCTCCTCGAAGTTGGTCGAGCCGATCACGATGGTCGGCTTGCTGGTCGATGCCCTCGTCGAGGCCCCAGATGTCGCGGCGGGAATAGCAAAGGTCGTCGCCAGGGCAGCGAAGGCACCGATGGCCAGGGCACGCGTGAACCGCATATGGGACAGCCTTTCTTTCGGAGGCGACACTCCACGGACTGTCGCGACAGGACTGTAACAAAAAAGTTCGTCGATCGAAATCTTGATCTACCCCATCGGGATTTGTCAAATTCTAGCGGCCGAACGGCGGGGGCTGCTCCTGGCGCCGAGGAGACGCGAACGAGTCTGGCGTCGGAGCGGCACTGGAGTGAGCCGCCTGGTCACGAGGCCGAGGGCGAGCGCGACCAAGCCGGCCATGGCGGCCACCAGGAGCGCTCCGCTGAACGCCACCACCGAGTCGTTGGTGTTGAGACCGGTGATCACATAGGTGCCCAGGTCGGTGTAGCTGACGTAGGCGGCCAGGGTGGAGGTGGCGACCACCTCGATGGAGGCGGTCCGCACCCCCGCCATGACGAAGGGAAGGGCCAGGGGCGCCTCGACGGTTCGCAGCACCTGGCCTCCGGTGAGGCCCATGGCTTTCGCTGCGTCGCGCACGTCCGCGTCGACCTCCCTCATTCCGACGTAGGTGTTGGTGAGGATCGGGGGAATGGCCAATGCGGTCAGGGCCAGCCAGGCGGCCAGGAAGCCGCCCCACTTGAGCGAGATCGCCGGTTGAATGGCCAACAGGGTGAGGAGGGCCAGCGTGGGTACGGCCCGGAACGCATTGGCAGCGTTCACGGCGATCAGTCCACCCCGGCCGGTGTGCCCGAGGACGACACCCAGACCGCCGCCGAGGGCGACGGCCGTCAGGACCACCGCAACCGAGAGCGTGAGCTGGCGCCAGAACAACTCCGGAATGCCCTGGCTGCCCGTCCAATTCGATGAGGTCGTGAACCACTCGAACACATGGGACAAGAAGGACACGTCAACCAACCGCCCCGGCTCGCCGGCCCGTGCGGCTCCAGGGGACGAGCAGTCGCTCGGCCCCGACAAGGAGCAGGTCCGCGACCGCCGCCAGAGCGATTGAGAAGACCAGCCCTACGATGATGGGCGTGTTGTACGCGATGTTGAAGCCGTACGTGATCTGCTGGCCGAGGCCACCGAGACCGATGAGTGCGGTGACGGTGACCAGTCCGATGATGGTCGCCATGGCGACGCGGAGGCCGGCGAAGATGTAGGGCAGGGCGAGCGGCAGGTCCACTCGCAGCAGGGCGGAGGTGCGTGAGTAGCCCATGGCGGTGGCGGCCTCGCGCGCATCGGTCGGGACAGCCTCGAGTCCGGCCACGGTGTTCCAGATGAGAATGAGCAGCGTGTATCCCACCAGGGCGATCTCAGCCGTCGTGTAGGAGGCGGGAGGAACGAATCCGGTGATCGGTCCCAGGATGGCGAACAGGGCCAGCGATGGAATGATGTAGAGGGCGCTGGCCAAACCGAATACGGGGGTCCGGACGACGCGGTAGCGCCAGGCGAGCACCGCCAGCGGGATGGAGATGACGGTTCCGATGGCCACGGCGATCACTGCCAGTTCGATGTGCTGGACCAGATCGCCCTGGATCTGCCCCCACTGGCTGGTGACGTAGCTCCATCGGAAGAACGGGTTTGTCCCGATCAGCATCCGACCGACGTTACCTGTCCGCCACACGCGGCGGTCGTGGCGCGGAACCGAGCCGGTCGAGCCGGTTGGTAGCCTCACTGCTGGTGATCACGCTCGACGGGGTGACGAAGCGCTATGGCGCCGACTCTGTTGCCGTGGCAGAACTGAGCCTGACCGTCCCCGACGGTGAGCTCTGCGTCCTCGTCGGGCCGTCAGGCTGTGGCAAGACGACCACGCTGCGCATGATCAACCGGCTCATCGAACCGTCGGGTGGAAGGATTCTCATCGACGGCGCAGACGTGCTGAAGATCGACCCGGTCCAGCTGCGCCGGAACATCGGCTACGTGATTCAACAAGGTGGGCTCTTCCCCCACCGCCGGGTGGCGGACAACGTAGCCACCGTTCCGCGTCTGCTCGGTTGGGACAAGGCTCGAGTCAGCTCCAGGGTGGCTGAGCTGCTCGAGCTGGTTGGTCTCGATCCCGAGCAGTACGGGAGGCGCTTCCCGCACGAGCTTTCCGGTGGTGAGCGCCAGCGTGTTGGCGTGGCCCGCGCCCTAGGGGGTGACCCTCCGGTCCTTCTCATGGACGAGCCCTTTGGCGCCGTCGACCCGGTCACCCGGCAGCGACTGCAGCAACAGTTCCTCGATCTCCAGGGGACGCTCAAAAAGACCATCGTCTTCGTGACCCATGACATCGAGGAGGCCACCAAGCTGGGGGACCGGATCGCTGTGCTCTCCAAGGGCGGCGTGCTGGAGCAGTACGACACGCCGAGTGAAGTGCTCGGGCGCCCCGCGACCGCATTCGTGGCCGACTTCGTCGGCGCGGACCGGGGCCTGCGCCGCCTGGCGGTCATGCCCATTGAGCCAGACGATCTCTTCCAACCTCCCCGGGTCACCCCCGAACTCTCTATGTTGGACGCTCGGTCCGCTGCAGCCGGAGCGGACGGCCGGTGGGCCGTGGTGGTGGACACCGACGCGCACTTGCGGGGGTGGATCGATCTCGAGCCGGGCCTGACCGGATCGGTGCAGGATCATCTGGTCCCCTTCGATGTTCAAGTCCCGGTGGGCACGTCCCTCAAGGCGGCGTTCAGCGAGATGCTCCAGCATGATGTGCGCTGGGTTCCCGTGGTCGACGACGATCGATACCTCGGTGTGCTGACCCCGAACCGACTCCATGCCGCCATGCGCCGATCGGTGGGTGGGCACGCCGTCGAGGTCTGACGAACCCGTACCCGGTGTGGTGACGACTGCGGACAGGAATCGGCAACAGCGTTGGTTTCGTGGGAGGATGCTGGAGCCAGGGACGAGACGTTTCGAGGGGGGGCGTGACCATGCTCGACGACTACCGCGACCGGTACCCGAACATCAGTATCACCCGTGAGGACGGCCTCCTCGAGGTCCGGCTCCACACCGACGGTGGGCCACTGGCGTGGAGCGCCGCCGCCCACCGGGACCTCGGCATCCTGTTCGGCCAGATCGGTGCGGACCGGGAGAACCGGGTCGTGCTGCTTTCGGGTACGGGGAACGTGTTCTGCGACACCATCGACCACGAGACGTTCGCCGACCTGCGGTGGGAACAGATCTGGTCCGAGGGCAAGCGCCTCCTCCAGTCGCTCGTCGATATCGAGGTCCCTGTCGTCGGCGTGGTGAACGGGCCGGCCACCATCCACGCCGAGCTGGTTGCCATCTCGGACATCGTGGTCGCCGCAGACCATGCCGTCCTCGCCGACAAGGCCCACTTCATAAACGGCGCCGTTCCGTCCGACGGCGTCCATCTGATCTGGCCGCACCTGCTCGGCCCGAACCGAGGTCGCCACTTCCTGCTGACGGGCAGGGAGCTCAGCGCCCAAGAGGCCTTCGATCTGGGCGTGGTGGCCGAGGTCGTTCCGGCGGCGGGTGCCTACGCCCGCGGGCTCGAAATCGCCCGCTCGCTCGCCACTCACTCGAGCCGCGTGTTGCGCTACACGCGGGAGGCGTTCGCCGGCGAGTGGCGCGCGCTGCTCCACGGCAGCTCCCTGAGCAATGGGCTCGGGCTCGAAGGGCTCGCCACCGATCTGCCCCGCTGAACGGCCGCGCCCGAGGTGTCCGAACCGCAGCCCATTGGGCGCGTGGTGGTCCAGGTGGATCGTGGTCTACCCGACGACCACTCGGGCGCGTCCGAGATTCATGACGCGGCCGAACGGACTGTCGGCCTGCTCCAGACGCTGCGACGTGACGCGCAGTGCCGGAAAGTAGGTGCCGGGCGCCGCGAAGGCGTAGTCCCGGGTGAGCGTCAGCGATTCGTAGGACATGTCCTCATTGGTCAGCGGCTCGACGACCGGGAAGTCGCCACTGCCCTCGAAGTCCCACTCCGCCGAGACGATCGTTCCGGTTCCCGGTGGAACCTCGACGAGCGCCGAAAACCTGACCGTCTCGCCCACCGCAACCTCGGCACGGACCCCGCCGTTGGCCGTCAGGTTGACGACGGGCTGAATGCCGCGGCGCGCCACCGCCGTCGCCGGAAGGTGGATCTGCCCATCGTCGAGGACGTAGGCGGTGCTGGGGGGAGGAGCGATGCCGTGTTCGACCCACGCCGCCAGGTCGCGTAGTGCCTGTTCGAGCACGCCGTGATAGCTGACGATGCGAGTGGACCGATGGGGGTGGACATCAATCCGCGGCAGCACCGCCGGGTCCTGGTGCATGGCGTGGTCCGTGAACCAGATGCGATAGTGGTCGTCCATCCGGTCGCCGAGCACCGACGACACGCGGCGGCGGTACCAGTCGGCCTGCTGCGGGTACGCCGCCTCGTCGAAGAGGCTCTGGACGACGATCATCTTCCCCGCAAACCGCCCACTCAAGAGGCCCGCCCCGTTGTTGCGCACGAAGCGAGGGCCGAGCAGTTGCGGGCGCTGCGGATAGACGGGCCGTCCCGCCAGCCGGAACTGGTCCCACTCCGGATACTCCCTGTCCGGCACCTGGTGGCGGTGGTAGGTCTGGAAGGCCAGATAGGGCGTGTTGTCGAGGAGGACCTCGTCGCCGACCGCCAGGTGCCGCAGGTGGTCAAACTCCTCTTGGCCGATCCCGGTGGCAAAATGCTCACCCCGCCGGCCTGAGATCCACACGTGATGACCCGCCGCCTTGCCCGTGGTGAACCGCAACATCGCGCCGGTGAGGTCCGCGTCCGGCACATCGTCGAGCCGATAGCCGACCGGGACATCATCGATGTGCAGGCCACGTAACGCCATGGGGATCGGCATGCCCAGCTCCACCGCCTGGGCGGGCATCACCAACTCGACGATCTTCGTTGCATGCTCAACCTTGGCGGCGAGGAGTGATGCCGTCGGATGCTCGCCCAGATAGCCCGGGACCGTCCAGAAGTCCTCGAAGTAGGTCGGGTCCCATGTGGCGAAGTGGTCGAAGAGCCCGGCCCACACCGTCGTGTACTGGAGGCGGACGCGCTCGGCATCGAACCACGCCTGCGGCGGGAACCCCATCCGGGAGACCTCGGCCAGCGCGTCGCGCTCCTCCTCGTTCAACCCGGTAAACATGTCGCCGCTGCCACCGGGTTCGACCGCATCGACGATCTGGGGAAGCTTGTCGTGCAGCACGCGGAAGGCGTGGGCCTGCACCGAGAACACGCTTGGCGTCGTCATTAAGGTGGCGTGAATGAACGGCACCGCGCCCTCCCACACGTCGTGTCCGTTCTCGATGCAGGCGAAGGTGCGGTATGCGCCACCGCTGCCGCCGAACACGTACCCGTACGGGCGGTGCTCGCCGTACTGCTGCGAGGCCAGTACTCGTGAGTACGTGGCGACCGCCGCACTGGCGCGGTACCCGGCGACGGTGGAGTCTTCACCGCGCAACGCCCGGCGGAACCTGCCCAGGTTCGACTCGACCAGATAGCCCCCGCTGGCGATGGCGAACGCGATGTAGCCAACGAATGCGCCTTCGGTTGCGTTATGCTCGGAACCCGGCACGGGGCTCAGCGGCTGGAAGAACCGGCCCTGATACCGCACCTCCTCGGGAAAGTACGCCGAGAACCGACAGTCCGTCCCGACGAACCCGCCGTGGACGTAGCGGTGCCGCACGGGCTCGTTGCGCCACTCGTCGACGTCCACGAATGGCTCCGTGAACATCGGATCGGCTAGGCCCGTACCACGCCCCCCACTCATCGCTCGGATGCCCCCGGATTCCGTGTCAGACCGCCCCTCCGCGGACTGCGGCCATCTCGGTGGCGAAGGCGTCGGAGCCGCCGCCCAGCCACATCGCCGACACCGGCGGGGGAAGGTGCTCGAGCATGCCCTCTTGGATGTCGCCCGGCATTCCCTCAAAGGCGAGCCCGAAGGGCAGCCACACCCGATCGCCGGGGTAGCGCGACAAGGCGTGGGCCGGCATCGCCCCCCACTCGGGCGGTGCGATGACTCGCGCCGCAATGGGGAGCACCGTCTCTTCTTCGTCGTTCACGTGTTCCGTCATCACCGTCAAGAGTGCCTCGCAGGCTCCGGCCACGCGGCGGCCGTCGATCAGCGCTGCCGAAGACCCGAACTGCTCCGCGGCGCGTCCGGCGGTCTCGATGCTCGAGGACACCGCGAGGTGTTGGGCGTCCATCTTCGAGAAGGTCTCCTGGCCGTCGGGCACACGCTGGGCCAGGAGAGGGTACAAGAGCTCGTCTTCGCCATCATGGTGCGCGTGAATGAGCCAGAAGACCTCGCCAAGGTAGTCGGCGATCCGTCGGGCTCGCTCGGCGTCGCCGTCGCTCACCGAAGCAATCTGCCCCCGAGCATCGCCAAGGGCCCGCGCCAACGCGGCGTGGAGCGCGACCATGTCCCGGGTGTCGATCTGGACTGGGGCATCTTGGGACATACGACTCCTCTCCGCACGGTGAGACCCATTCTTGACCAGGCGGATAGCGGCGACAAGCGCCGACAAGAGGGCGCCCTCCCGGTGGACCGAGGTCGAGGAGGGAGCAGCCCCCCGCGCCGGCCGTTGTCGGGGCCGCCGGGGAGCCCTAGGCTGCGCCCCGATGACGAATGCACCGACGCACCAGACAGCCGGGGCGCCCCAGGTGGCCGAGCCCGACGCCCTCGAGGTGCTGCGGGCCGCCCGCGGCGAGGGGTGGCAGTGGCCCCGGATCCAGTACGAGCCCTGCCCCCAGTGCGGCTTCAACCCGTCGTCGATCCCTCCCGAAGAACTGGGCGGGCGGGCCGTCGAGCTGGCGGCGGCCTGGCGTGAGTTCTTGGTGGGGGCCGACGAGGCGTACCTGCGGGCCATTCCCGAGCCCGGGGTCAACTCCCCGCTGCAGTACGGGGCGCACGTCCGGGACATCCTCAAGGTCTACGGCGAGCGCATGGTCCTCGCCGTAGAGCAGGACAACCCCACCGTGCCGATGTTCAACCCTCCCCAAGAGGTCTGGGAGGCCTACAACGCCCTTGAGGTCGAGGACCTGGCCGCCGACATCGAGGCCCGGGCCCAGCGCCTGGCCGAGATCGGGGCCACCATGGACCCCTCGTCGTGGACGCGCATCGTCGTCAACGACCGGGGCCAGTACGGGGTCTACACCTTCACCGTCGCCGGCCTGGCCCGCAACTCGGTCCACGAGGCCCACCACCACCTGCTCGACGCCAAGGGGACCCTGTTCTCGGGCGCGTCTTCCTGAGCACACCGAGATGAACGGGCGCGAGGCGGCATCGGACGCGGTCGGACGCGTGTCCACGCGGCGCGAGGGCCACGTCCTGGTCGTCTCCATGCAGCGGGAGCCGAAACGCAACGCCGTCAATCGCGCGCTCGCTGACGCGATTGACGAGGCACTCAATACCCTCGACGACGACCCCGACCTGTGGGCCGGCGTCCTCACCGGAACCTCGACCGTGTTCAGCGCCGGCAGCGACCTGACCTCCGGCGGCGACTACCACACCGAGCGGGGCGGCGAGTACGGCATCGTCCGGCGCCAGCGCCGCAAGCCGCTCATTGCGGCGGTCGAGGGGGCGGCGCTCGGCGGCGGATTCGAGATTGTCCTCTCCTGCGACCTGGTGGTGGCGTCCACCTCGGCGCGCTTCGGACTCCCAGAAGTCCGCATCGGGGTGATCCCGACCTGTGGGGCGCTGTTCCGGGCGCCTCGCGCTCTCCCTCTCAACCTGGCGCGGGAGATGATCCTGACCGGTGAACCGATCGACGCCGCCCGGGCGCACGCCGCCGGATTCGTCAACGTCCTTGCCGAACCAGGCGAGGCGGTGGGTCGGGCGGTGCAGCTCGCCAACCGGATGTGCGCCGGTTCGCCGTCGTCGGTACAGGCGTGCCTGGCCGCCGTGAACAGCCTCGTCGGCGGGGACGAGGAGGCGGGCTGGGCGGCGACCGCGCGCGCCATGGGCTCTCTGCAGGGCACCCACGACGGCGGCGAGGGTCTTCGGGCCTTCTTCGAGAAGCGGCCACCGGTCTGGACGGGACGCTGAGCCAGCCAGTGGTGGCCCGCCAGCCCTATGTCCTCGACGTGAGGTCGTAGACGGTCTGCCCACCGATCGTCTCGGCCTTGAAATGCGCCTCGACCCACGCGGTGATGGCCGAGCTCGCGCTGTTGCCACCCCCGCCAGAGGACCCGCTGATGTAGTAGTGGATCTCGCCCCGGGCAACGTACGCCTCGAACGCAGCCAGCGTGAGATGGCCCCCTTCGTTGTTGAATCCGCCGATGGCCATGACGGCGTCGCCCGAGGTCGCCAACTCGAGGGTCGCTGCGCTCTGAGAGCCCTGAACCGCAGCCACCCACCGGTACTTCGAGGCGTCGACGTCGAGCGCCTTGACCAAGGCGGAGCTGGTGGTGAGGCCGCCACCGCCACCGCCACCGCCACCGTCACCCCCACCGCCGCCGCCCGCGCTCCGGATCGATCCCCCGCTGCCCCCCGAACCGTCGCCGGGCCGGCCGGACGCGCCCGCCGTTGCGGTGGCCGAGGAACCTGACGGACGGGTGCCCGAAGGCCGGGTGCCCGAAGGTCGGGTGCCGCCAGATCGGGTGCCGCCTGCCACCTTGCCGGCCGTGCCGCTCCCGCCGATCGCTCCCGCCGAGCTCGGTGGGGTCCCGTGGCTCGACCCCGACGGTCGCTCCGCCCCGGCATCGGACGAGCCGCCGGCCGGCGCCGTGCCGCCGCCCGGGAGGCCGGCGCCGCCTCCCTGGCCCAGGGCAGAGGTCGGCCCCGCGGTGGGGATGCTGCCGGTGTGCGCCGTAGCGATGGCGTCGGCCGCATAGGCCACCGGGCCCGTCAGGCAGGCCACTGCGATCGCCGCCGTGGCGCCGAGCCCGACCCAACGCCGGCCACCCCCGCTCCGTCGCCCGGCCGGGAGGGTCAGGACAGCGCCACAGGCGACGGCGGCGGCGCCGAGAACGGCCCAACGCAGTGGCGGGTTCCACGAAGGGGTGCGGTCGAGCAGCACCCAGGCCCAGCCCGCCGTCGCCGCGATGGAGATCGCCGCCACGACTCGGGCCCAGATCCGACCACGCGCCATCCACAGCTCGTAGCCCCCTATGGCGACGAGGGCGGCGATGGCCGGCGCGAGAGCCACGGTGTAGTACGTATGGATGACGCCCTTGCCGTAGCTGAAGACCGCTCCGGTGGCCAGCAGCCAACCGCCCCAGATGATGGCGGCCGCCCTCACCCGATCGGTGCGCGGGGCGTGGCGCCGGACCACCAGCACGGTCACCACGGCGATCAGGGCCGCCGGGAGCAGCCAGGAGGCCTGCCCCCCCATGAGATCGTTGAAGAGGCGGAAGATCCCGGTCGTCCCACTGAAGTTCGAGCCACCCCCAGTGCCCGATCCCGTGAGGCGCCCGAAGCCGTTGTAGTCGAAGATCAGATTCAAGATGCTGTTGTCGGGTGACCCGTCTATGAAGGGCCGGTCCGCTGCCGGCGTCAGGGCCACGATGGTCACCCACCAACCACCGGCCACGACCAGGGCGACCAACGCCGCCGACAACTGCCCGACTCGCCGCCGCAGGCTCGTGGGCGCAGCGATGAGGTAGGCCAAGGAAAAGGCGGGGACGACGGTGAACGCTTGCATCATCTTGGTCAGGAAGGCGAACCCCAACAGCGCCCCTACGGCGATCAGCCAACGCGTCCCGGCCTTCTCGATCGCTCTCGTCATGCAGTACGCGGCCCCGACGAGGAGAAGGACGAGGAGCGCATCGGGGTTGTCGAAGCGGAACATGAGGGCGGCCACCGGTGTCGCTGCGAGGACACCACCGGCTATGAGGCCGACCGTGTGATTGGTCACCCGGCGGACGGCGCCATAGAGAAAGGCCACGGCGGCGACACCCTCGAGCACTCCGGGGACCATGACGCTCCAGGTGTTGAAGCCGAATATGCGTGCGGAGAGGTCCATGATCCACAGAGAAGCGGGGGGCTTGTCGACCGTGATGAAGTTGGAGGCGTCGAGTGACCCGAAGAACATGGCCTTCCAACTCTTGGAGCCGGCTTCGACCGCAGCGGCATAGAAGGTGTTCCCGTAGCCCGAGGCGGCCAGGTTGTAGAGATACGCCGCGGCCGTGGCGACCAACAACGCCAAGAGCGCCAGTCGCGATCGGCGAGTCGTGCCCGGGTCGGGGACAACGTCATCGGCCGCACGCGAGCGTGGCGGAGGGTCGAACGAATCGATCCCTTCAAGGTCGGCGGTGTGGGCGCCCCGCGGCGCCATGTCGATGGTCTGCTGAGGAGTCATGCGACAGCATCCGCCACCGATTTCCGCACTGGTTGTGCGCCTCCCGTCAGCCCGCTGAGAGAATTACCGGACGAGGAAGCACCTGCCATCCGTGCCGGACGCCACGATCACAGTCACGCCACTATCGATACCGCAGACAGCCGGCGCGGATAGCCTGCCCGGTGCACAGGGAGTGTGGAGAGGGCGACGCGATGCAATCATCGGACGGGGGGCAGTCGGCTCTCATCTTCGTCCTCATCGTCGCCGCGGCCCTTCTCGTGAGGAAGGGCCGCCTGGATCCCGCCACCAGGGATCTCGAGAGGCGGCAGCGGATCCGACCCCTGGCACTCGAGTGGCTCGATCCGCTCATTGCGGGTGCGCTTGTCGGCCCGCTCTTATGGCACGAGTTGGCCAAGGGGCTTTCCTACGTCGCTATGGGTCTACTGGGCGCCGCCGCGGGCATCGCCATCGGCGTGCTCCGAGCCCGCGTCATGTTCGTGCGGGCGCTTCCGCAGTCCCGCAGCGTGATCCTCACCCGGAGCACGGCCGAATACTTGTTACTCGGGCTCCTTCTGGCGTTGAAACTGTCGGAGGACGCCGTCGATCGAGTGCATTCGGGGACGTTCACGCTTGTCCTGACCGCGCTGCTCGCACTAGCCGTGGTGGAGTCGCTCAGCCGCTCCATCGCCATCACACTCAGGTACCGGAGTGCACCGGGCTCGAACGATACACTCGCTACCTCTTCACGAGACTCGAATCAGGGAGGGAGCGGCGAGCCCGTGTAGCCAACCATCACACCGCCGTCACTCCGTACTTCCCTTCTCGTGGCGGCGCCGCGCTCCCACCCTGTTGTCCATTGCTGGCGCGGCCCAATGTCACCTCGAATCGTGAACCACCGCCGCCGTGAATCGGCGATTCGGCTCTCACCGACGCCCCCATGGTCGAGGCCAGTTCGGCCACGATGGCCAATCCGATACCAGAACCGAAATGCCGATTCGGACCGTGATCGGCTTTGTAGAACCGCTCGAACACGCGGGTGAGGTCGCCGGCGGCGATACCGGGACCGTCGTCCTCCACCGTGATGACCTGCAGGCCGGTTTCCTCGGAACCGGAGGTCGAGAGCGATACCGTGACCGAGGTGCGGGCGAACGTGAGGGCGTTCTCCACCAGGTTGGCCAGTATCTGTGCCAGTCGGTCAGGGTCGACCATCACCGTGGTTCCCGCTCCTGGCGGGACCTGCACCACGAGCTGCAGCCCACTGCTCTCGGCCAGGGGACGGAAGCCTTCCGCCGTGATACCCACCACCTCTGAGACGTCGGTCGGCCTGAAGGAGATGGACATCTGACCCGACTCGAGTTTGGTCAGCTCGAGCAGGTCTCCGACCAAGCGCTCCAGGCGGCGGGACTCGGCGATGATCACCTCTGCCGCTTGGGCCGTGTCCTCAATGGCGCCGTCCGAGATGGCCTCGGCAAAGCCGCGTATCGACGTCAACGGGGTACGCAGGTCATGTGAGACCGAGAGCAGGAGATGCCGCTCGCGACTACGCCCGTCCTCGAGGCTCTGCGCCATATCGTTGATGGAGCGGGCCAGCGATACCGACTCGATGTAGTCGTTGTCATGTTGCGGCACCCTGCTGCGGAGATCCCCCGAGGCTATGCGGGCCGTGGCCTCCATCGCCTCGACCAGGGGTCTCGACATTCGCCGGCTCAACTGCCAGGCGATCAGCGCAGCGATGAGAAGGGCTACCGTCCCCGAGATCAGGAAGTAGCCCCAGCTCGGTCCGACGCCGCCCACCTCCCGGGTCAAGAGGATGACAATTTGGCCGGCGACCTTGAGCTGCGTGCGCTCTGCGGAGGACAGCACGACCGGGGCGGCGGCGTAGGCCAGGTCCCCGACCCGACCCGACACCGAGTCGCCGGCCAGCAAGCTCTGAGGGTCGAGATCCGCCGGGGTCAAACCCGATGGGAGGGCGGACACCACCCTCCCATCGATACTGACCCGGATGAACCGGGCGTCTTCCAAGCGCAGCACCCGCCGGAGGACCTTGAGCACGGCCAGACGCTGCGTATGGCTCGTCCCCACGGTGAGGGATTGCGCCTCAGACGCCAATTGCTGGGTGGCCTGCGTGCGTGCCGCGTTGTTCGTCAGGACGATGCTGCCCGCGCCGGCGATGACGAGCACGGCCGCCACGAGGCCGATGAAGGCCGTCATCAATCGGCGACGCATATGACTACCTCCTCACCCGAGCCGGTACCCGACGCCCCAGACCGTGGCCAGGGGAAGGCCGTCGCCCAACTTCTTGCGCAGCTGGGCGACGTGCACGTCGACCGTCCGTTCGTCGCCGTACCAGTCGGCACCCCACACGCCCTCGAGGAGCTGCTGCCGCGACAGCGCCAGACCGAGGTTGCCCGAGAAAAAGGAGAGGAGATCGAACTCGCGGGTGGTGAGGGCGACCGCGGCGCCTCCCCGCCGCGCCTCCCGCCGACGCAGGTCGACCTCGAGGTCGCCAACCGTCACGATCTCCTGCCGCGGAGCGACCTCGCGCGTTCGACGGAGAATGGCGCGCACCCGAGCGACCAACTCGCGGGGAGAGAAGGGCTTGACCAGATAGTCATCGGCCCCCAGCTCGAGCCCGAGGATGCGATCCACTTCGTCGTCACGGGCCGTCAGGAAGAGCACGGGGACGTTGCCCTTGCCCCGAATTGCCCGGCACACGTCGAACCCGTCGAGCTCCCCCGGCAGCCCTATGTCGAGCACGACGATCCACGGACCTTCCTGTTCGATCAGCCGCAGACCGTGTTCGCCATCGGCGGCCAGGAGCACGCGGAAGCCATCCCGCCTCAGGTAGAGATCGACGAGGTCGGCTATGTGCGGGTCGTCCTCAATCACCACCACCGTGCCGGACTGAGCATTCACGGTCTCTAGCCTGGCACCTGCAGGGTGCCGCAGTGGCGAAAACCGGCCATCTTTTACAATTCCCTCATGATTGGCGCACACAAACATGACGCGGTGGCCGCAGAGTGTCCTCAGACGCAAGCCGGGACATCGACGATGATCCCAAAGAGAGGAGCACAGATGTCGAAGTCCGTACGACGACTCGGAGGTGTTGTGCTGTGCTCGGCCACGGTGCTGAGCGCGTGGACCGTTGCCGGGGCAGCCAGTCCGCCGAGCCTCTCGACGATTCAGGCAGCCGCCGCCGCGGCCATCACACTGCGGGTGAACGACCTCACGGCGGCCGTCACCACGGTCAATGGCGCCAAGGACCTCGGCTCGGACTCCGCCGCGTTGGTGTCGTACCTTCAGGCCGACATCGCACCGCTGCAGGCCCTGGGTCAGAAGATCGCCAGCGACACCAGCGTGACGACCGCCACGTCCGACGCCGCCGGCATCTACACCAACTTCCGCGTGTTGGCCCTGGTGCTGCCGGCCGCTCATCTGGCGGCCACCGTGGACGGCATCGACGTGACCACGCTCCCCCACCTGACGGCGCTCGCCGCCAAGGCTGAGTCCCGGGTGAATTCGTCCAACCAGGCGGTCCTCCAACCCCTCATCAACGAGATGAACGGGCAGGTCACCGCCGCCACCACGGGCACATCCGGCGTCGCCTCCACCGTGCTCGGCTACCTGCCCGCGCAGTGGAACGCCGATCACGATCTCCTGGCGCCCGCGCACGGCGCAGTCCAGGCCGCCGTCGCCGCCGTCGCCAAGGCACGCGGCGACGCCCTACAGATCCGATCCGCGCTGGCTTCGGCCACGTCGGCTGCGACCACTACGTCCACGACGGCGTAGCCAACGGGCCTCCCTTCCTGAGACAGCGGCAGTCCCCGGGAGTCCCTCCAGGTGTGTGTTCGTGGTCACGGTTCCCGCACGCGCTACCGTGATCTCTCACATGGAGCCGATCCGGGTGGCGCTGGCAGAGGACAACGTCCTGCTTCGAGAGGGCATCTCTCGAATCATCGAAGCGCGGCACGACCTGAAACTGGTGGGGACGGCGTGCGATCTGCCGCAGCTTCTCCAACTGATCCAGAAGGAAGAGCCCGACGTCGTGATCACCGACATCCGGATGCCACCCACCGGGACCGATGAGGGCATTCAGGCCGCCTCGTGGCTACGCGAGAACCGTCCGGAGGTCGGCGTGGTGGTCCTGAGCCAGTTCACCGCACCGGCCTACGCACTGGCCCTGTTGGAAACCGGATCTGCAGGACGGGCGTACCTGCTCAAGGAGCGCGTGGCCGGTGCCGATGAGCTGGCCCAGGCCGTGCACACGGTGGCGCAAGCCGGGTCGATGATCGATCCCGTCGTGGTGGACGAGCTCATTCAGGCGCGTTCGACACGACGGACATCGGACCTGTCCTGGCTCACGCCGCGAGAGTCAGAGATCCTGGGCGAAATGGCTCAGGGGAAGAGCAACGCAGCCATCGCCTCCTCCTTGCAGGTTTCCGAGCGGGCGGTGGAGAAGCACACCAATTCGATATTCTCAAAGCTCGGACTGACCGAGGAAAAGGAAGTCAACCGGCGGGTCAAGGCCGTGTTGGTGTACCTGAGTGAGCCCGGGGGAGGCTGACCCTACCGACTCCGGTGTGCCAGTACCACCATGGCGGCCGGATCTGCATGCGATGATGGATTAATGAGTGGCCCGCTCTCCGTGCTCGTGGTGGACGATCAGGCGCCGTTCCGATCGGCCATGAAGGCCGTGCTCCGGCGTTCGCCCGAGTTCGAGCTCGCCGGGGAAGCGGCGAGTGGTTCCGAGGCGATCGCCCTGGCCGACGAGCTCAATCCGGCGCTGGTCCTGATGGACATCAACATGCCCGAGATGAATGGGATAGAGGCGACCCGTCGTATCGTCTCCTCCCACCCCGATGTGGTCGTGGTTCTGTGCTCGACGTACGAGGTCGGGGATCTTCCCCCCGACGCGGCCACGAGCGGCGCGCGGGCCTACATCAACAAGGAGCATCTGGGCGCCGACACGCTGCGGCGGCTGTGGGCGGAGCGGGACGACGGCGGGTTCATCGCCCGCTGAGCCGCCGTCGCCCTTGACGACGCTGGAGAGATCCACCGGGTCAGATCAGCGGGACCGAGCCGTTCACCCGTGCACCCTTGCCGGGCTCCGACTCCCAGCGGACCGTCCCGCCGATCGCGCCGAGCCGGTCAGCCATGTTGACGTATCCGTGACCACGTTGCGCCTTGTCCACGTCGAAACCGGGCCCGTTGTCGCTGACCGAGAACAGGAGACCACCCGACTCCTCCCACAGCCGCACCTCCACTTCGGCGCCAACGGCATGCTTGGCCGCATTCTGGAGGGCTTCCAGGCAGCAGAAGTAGATCGCCGCCTCGGTCTCGGACGCGTAGCGGCCGATGCCGTCCGCCACGACGTCCACCGAGAGCGGGTTCCGGCTGGCTGCCGCCTTCAGTGCCTCTACCAGTCCGCTGTCGACGAGCAGGGGTGGATAGATCCCGTGGGCCAGTTCTCGGAGCTCCTGGATCGTCAGCTGCACCTCCCCGGCAAGCTCGTCGAGCATCTCGGCGCCGGCGGCCGGGTCGTCGGCGATGACATCGCGGGCGAGACGGAGATTGACGGCCAGAGCCACCAGATGCTGCTGCGCACCGTCGTGGAGATTCCGTTCCACCCGCCGCCGTTCGGCGTCGCCGCTGGCCACGATGCGCGCCCGCGACTCGCGGAGGGCGTCCGCCTGGTTACGCAGCTCGTCGAGCGTCGTCTGGAGCGCCGTGTCGAGTTGCGAGTTGTGGAAGGCCAGCCCGACCTGCCGGGCGAGGTCGGTGAGCACGCGATCGTCATCCTCGGAGAATGCGGTGTCTCCCGCGATGCGCTCGACGACGATGAGTCCGAGCAGTTCCCCGGCGTGGCTCACGGGCGCCACCCGCAGCTGAGCCTGTTCCCGGCCGTTCAAGAGGGCAGGTAGCCAGACGGAGGCCCAGGCGCTCCCGGACACGCCGGCCCGGGTCACGACCGGGCGCTCCCGACTGGAGACGACGATCGACCGAGGACCGGCGTCGGGCACCGACACCGCCCTCTCCAGCACCTCCCCCATCCCGGTGTACACCTCGGCGCTCACCAGTCCCATGGTCTTGCGCAGGGACTCGGACAGCTGGAGGAGGAGCTCGTCCATGGGGATGGCCCGCGTCAAGCGGCTGCCGAAGGTTCGGAGCACCTCGTCGGGCGCCTGCCGGGCTCCGTAGACGAAGCGGGTGGCCGAACTGACGAGCCGCTCCCGAGCCGGGACGAAGGCGAGCGCGGCAATGCCGGTCGCCAGCAGGGACAGCCCGAGCGTCGTCCGTTCTGCTCCGTCATCCGCCTTGTGTCCCAGGCCCAACTCCACCACGAGGTAGATCGCCGAGACCATGGCGACGAACCCGAACAGCGTGAGGGAACGGACGAGCAGGCGCGCACTCTGCGCGGACAGCCGCCGGGACTCGCTCGCCATCAACGACAAGGGGATGAGCGCGGTGGCACCGGCGGCGACCGCGCCGAGTGGACCGGGCCAACCGATCAGTACGTGGAGCACGGCGAACACCAGTGCGATGGAAGCGGCCAGTACCGTCCCGACGGCGAACCACTGCAGACGCTCGCGTTCGTGCCCGATCGAGGTGGCATAGCGGAGCCGCACCGGCAAGAGTGCGCACACCGCGGCGATCGACCAGCTGATGCCGCCTGCGAGGACGGAGAAGGACTCCTTGGTGATCACAAAGGCCAGTCCCGAGCCCAGTGCGGCCACGTACACCACGATCACCGCGGAGCGACGCCCCCTCCCCGGCAGTTGCCCGTCGGGCAGCGCCAGTAAAAAGTGGAAGGACACGGCCGTCACCAAGAGCGCGGCGATCGTGGCGATCGACCGGGCGGCGCCGTACGAGTGCAGGTTTTCGCCCTGTGCGTACCGTCCCGCCGTGAGTGCGATGGCGGCCAGCAGTGCGTCCACGGCAATGAGCAAGGCGTACCAGTCCACGCGCGCCGATGACCGCTCCGAGAAGCGCGCGGCGACCACGCCGGTGACGGCCCACACGAGCGTGAGTCCGAAGGCCACGGCGTTCACCGCGGTCATCGCCGCGGGAACGTGCTTGAACACACCGATGGCGACCGTGGCCAGCGTCACCGCGAACAACAGTCCATTGAGGACGAGCTGCTCGGCAGAGCGCCTCACGGACGGCACACTGAGCTCGACGGCACTCTGATCCACGATGACGTCCATCCTCGACGCGCTCCTCATTCGGCCCGCCGTGAGAGGGCGGCGCGTGTTCGAGCTGCGATGCGTGCAGCCCCATCCACCGCTAGTGCACTCCGACAGGGATATCCGAGCTCTCCTCGACGATCCGGCCGTCGCGCATACGAACCACCCGGTCGGCGGCAGCGGCCACACCGGCGTCATGCGTCACCAGGACGATCGTCTGGCCCCCGTTGTGCAGGCGGCTCAGCAGCTCTATGACCTCCTGGCCACCCTCGGAGTCGAGGGCGCCCGTCGGCTCGTCGGCCAGGAGAAGCGTCGGCTCATTGGCGAGCGCCCGGGCGATGGCCAGCCGCTGGCGCTGCCCACCCGAGAGCATTCCCGGAACGGTCGACGCCTTGTCCCCGATGCCCAGCAGGTCCAGGAGGTCGCGCGCCCGTGTCTCGGCCATCCGCCGTTTACGACCGGCGATCACCGCGGGCAGGGCGACGTTCTCCAGCACCGTCATGCCCTCGAGCAGGTTGAAGAACTGGAAGACGATGCCGATGTGCTTGCGCCGCAGGTGGGAGAGCTCGTCCTCGCTCCGGCCGGTCACCAGCTCCCCGGCAACCGTGATCGTGCCCTCATCGGCCACGTCGAGCCCCGCCACCAGGTTCAACAGGGTCGATTTCCCGCAGCCCGACGGGCCCATGAGCGCAACGAAATCGCCCGCCGCGACCGAAAGATCGACGCCCCGCAGCGCGCGGACCGGCGCATTCTCGGCCTCGAACGTCTTGCGGACCTTGTCCACTACGAGAGCATCCATCTTCACAGCCTTTCGCTTGGGGCCATGACCGGGTTGGGGTCTGGCTCATTGATCAACCTGAAGGCGAACACCGGAGCGTCACGACCCTTCACCAGCTGCGGGGCGAGTGCGACCGTGGTCACCGGCGTGCGCAGCGCATTCAGGGTGCCCTCAGAGAGAACAGTCTCCCCCGCCGCCGCCAACTGCTGCAGCCGCTGTGACATGTTGACCGTGTCGCCCACCAAGGTGTACTCCAACCGCTCCTCCGAACCGAGGAGCGCGGCGGCGGCCTCACCGGTCGAGAGCCCCAGGCCCAATCCGAAGTCAGGCAGGCCTTCGTCTCTCCACCGGTCGTTGATGGCCCGTTGTTTGGTGTGCATCGAAAGAGCCGCTGCAACGGCCCGGTCGGCGTGGTCGTCTTGGGCGAAGGGGGCTCCGAACACCGCCATCACCGCGTCGCCCACAAACTGCATGACCGTCCCGTTCTCCCCCAGGATCGCGTCGTTCATGGCGGCGCGATGCACATTCAGTTGCCCCGCCAGCTGGCTCGGGTCGGCGTGCTCGGCGATGGTCGAGTAGGAACGGATGTCGCTCATGAGCACCGTCACCTCGACCCGCTCCGTCTCACCGATGTGCCGACCATCCCGGCGAAGCTTCTCCGCCAGGCCGCCGGGAAGCAAGCGGGAGAGGGTCTCGCCTTGCTCCTCCCGATCCACGATGGCCTTGTGCAGCAGTCGGAGACGTTGCAATGCCCCTTGCGTCCCCGCCGATACACCCTCCGCCAGCTTGACGAACACCGCCTCCACCTCGGCATCGATGGCGGAGGCCGGGAGCTGGCGGGCCACGGCGATCGCCTTGATCGGCTTACCCTCGGCCACCATGCTTAGGAGCGCTTCCTCGCTGGGCGTCAGCCCGCCGTGGGTCGTGACCGGTCGTAGCAGGGCCTCGACGATGGACGGATCGAGTGCGGTGCCTCCCGTCGCCACCGCCCGTATGGCGTCGACCAGCTGGTTTCCTTCGGCTATGTGGTCCTTGAGGAGGTAGCCGTACCCCGCGGACCCTTCGGCCAGTAGCGACACGGCGTACTCGGGATCGTCGTACTGCGAGAGGATGACCACCCCCGTGCCGGGGTGGCGCTTGCGGACTTCCTTGGCCGCATCTATCCCCTCACGGTTGAAGGAGGGGGGCATTCGGATGTCGGTGACCAGGACGTGGGGCTCATGCTCCAGCGCACCCTGGACGACCTCGTCGTAGTCGGCCGCCACTCCCACCACCGTGAGGTCGGCGTGTCGGGCGATCAACGCGCGTACGCCCTCGCGCACGATCAGGTTGTCGTCGGCCAGGAGGACGCTGATCGTGCCGGAAGGCCCGGATGAGGCGGAACCGCTGTCGGGGTGATCCATCGCATCCAGTTGTCGCATACCCGGGCGCTGGATGAAAGGGGGCGACCATCCCGAGCGGGGGTGGTGCTAGGCACACCTGGCGATACCTGTCAGCACACTCGCCAGCTTCGCGTTCGAGGCAGATGCTGGCGGTATGACAACGACGACCACCACCCGGTACGAGGGGGCCGTGACCTCCCTGTCCTGGATCCCCTCCGAAGCCATTGAGGGTGCCCAACGAATCGCCTTCGACTCGGGCATCACCCACTACGACCCTCCTCCCCCGGCGGAGGGCATCGACCTGGAGGAGTTGCAGGTGGCCGACCGCTTTCGGTTCGCCAACGAGCTCCGAGCGTGGATTGAGGTCGACGGTTCCGGACGCGTCGCCGACTGCGGCTACGAGGGCGGCGGCCTGATGGGGTCGACGACCGTCCGGCTCGCCGGGCTGCGCCACAAGTTCGAGGCGGCCCAGCTTCCCGACCTGCGGCGCGAGCCCGAATTGGGAGAAGGGTGGGTGCGCTTCGTCCAGACGACGGGTGGTCGGACGGGGCTGCCGGCGCCTCGACGGGTCCGGCGGCGGCCCTACATCCAGTGGCAGGCGCCGCTGGTATGGACGACGCTGTCGCTGACGCTGCACGTCGACGGCCGCAGCGAGAGCGGGCTCATCGGTGCCAGCCGCTTTCCCCGGCACTGGGTCTACGACCAGGCTGGAACCCTGTCGCACAAGTCGGGGCTGACCGATTTCAAGGACTGGTACCGCCTGTCCTTCGGCCGCCACACGCCCTGGGGCGATCAGGACTCAGAGGCGTTGGTGACGGCGGTGGAAACGGCGCTGGAGCGCTCCCTGTCGGCTCGTCTGATGGGCGGGGACAGCAAGGTCAGGTTCGACCGGTTCCCCGCCGGCGCCGTCCTGGCCAAACAGGGAGAGCCCGGCACGGAGGTCTTCCTGGTCCTGGACGGGGTCATCCGGGTGGAACACGATGGTGAGCGCCTGGCCGAGTACGGGCCCGGAGCCCTCCTGGGGGAGCGGGCCCATCTGGAAGACGGCGCCCGCACCTCGACGCTCGAAGCCGTCACGCCGTGCCGGGTGGCGGTGGTCGAGGCCGATCAACTCGAGCGTTCGGATCTCGAGGAGCTCTCCGAGGGACACCGCCGCGAAGACCAGGCGCCATACTGAGCGGGTGCGGGTCCATTTCTGCGGTACACGTGGATCGACTCCGGCCCCGGGCCCAGATTTCGTTCGCTACGGAGGCCATACGTCCTGCGTTGCGCTCTCGGCCACCGTGGACGCGCCGTCCTCAGGGGACGATGCGCCCACCTTGCTGCTCGACTCGGGCACGGGCATCCGTCGGGTTTCCGCCCTGCTCGACCACCGGCCGTTCGTCGGTGTGATCCTCCTGACCCACCTGCACTGGGACCACGTACAAGGTCTGCCCTTCTTCGAGAGCGGAGACCACCCGGACTCCCGTGTGACGCTCCTGCTCCCCCCCCAAGAGGATGGAGCCGACGCCGAGAGCGTATTGGCGCGCATGATGTCGCCTCCTCTCTTCCCCATCCGGCCACGAAACCTGCGGGGGAAATGGACGTTCGACGTGTTGCCCCCCGAGGCCTTTTCCGATGACGGATTCACCGTCGGTTCGTTTCGTGTCACCGCAAGGGACGTCCCCCACAAGGGAGGACGGACGGTCGGGTACCGGGTAGGCGATGGCCGCTCGACCATCGCCTACATCCCTGACCACTGCCCGACCGTGCTGGGGGAAGGGCCCGATGGATGGGGCGAATACCACCCGGCCGTCCTCGAGCTGGCCCGCGAGGTCGACGTGCTGGTCCACGACGCCCACCTCCTTGCCGAAGAGGTGGCGGCGGAGGCCTCCTTCGGCCACGCCGCCGCGGACTACGCCGTTGAGCTCGGGCGCCGAGCGGGAGCCCGCGAGGTGGCGCTCTTCCACCACCGTCCGGACCGCACCGACATTGCGGTCACCCGCCTCGTCGACCGACTCTCGTCCTCGGCCCTGCCGGTGATCGGCGCCGCAGACGGCACGGAGCTGGTGCTGTGATGCACCGGTGAGGCGGGCGGACGCCATCGTCGTGGGCTCGGGGCCGAATGGGCTTGCGGCCGCGTTGACCCTTGCCCGTGCCGGTCTGCTGGTGGACGTCGTCGAGGGTGCCGGGACCCCCGGGGGTGGATGCCGCACGCAGGAGCTGACGCTGCCCGGGTTCTCCCACGACGTCTGCTCGACGGTGCATCCCCTCCTCAGTGCCTCCCCGTTCTTCCGGGGTGTCGACCTCTCGAGGCACGGCGTCACCCTGCTCACGCCGCGTGTTGCGTTCGCCCACCCCCTCGACGGAGGTGACGCGGCGGTGGTGGGCACGGTTGCAGAGACCTCGGCACTACTCGGTGCGGATGCCGCGACCTACCTGCGGACGTTCTCCTCGCTGGTACGCGACGCCGATCGGATCCTGCCCAACTTTCTCGGTCCGCTGCGGTCGATACCCACCGACCCCCTCGCCACGGCCATCTTCGGGCTGAAGGGGCTGTCGTCCGCGCAGCGGCTGGCCAACCGATTCCACACCGACGAGGCCAGGGCGATCGTCGCCGGATCGGCGGCGCACTCCATGCTCCCCTTCACCGCACCTCTGTCCGGAGCGTTCGGGCTGCTGTTCACCATGCTGGCGCACGCCCTCGGCTGGCCCGTGGTCGAAGGGGGAAGTGCCCGCATCGTCGACGCGTTGACGGCCGAGTTGGAGTCCTTCGATGGACGGATCGTCACCGGACAGTGGGTACGCAGTCTGGAAGATCTGCCCTCGGCCCGTGCGGTCATCCTCGACGTCACGCCGCGTCAACTCGTCGAGATGGCTTCTGATCGGCTACCGGGCCGGTACCGCCGGGATCTCGAGCGTTTCCGCTACGGACCGGGAGTCTGCAAGGTCGACTGGGCCCTCGCAGGACCCGTCCCCTGGCAGGGAGAGCACTGTCGTGAGGCGGTGACGCTGCATGTGGGGGGCACCTTCGCCGAGGTCGCCCAGGGCGAAGCGGAGGTGGCCGCCGGGCGGCACCCCGACCGTCCCTTCTGCCTCGTCACACAGCCCTGTGTGGTGGATCCGTCACGGGCGCCCGCCGGACAGCACACGCTGTGGGCGTACTGCCACGTGCCCAACGGCTCGAACGTCGATATGACTGAGCGCATGGAGGCACAGATCGAGCGATTCGCACCCGGCTTCCGGGACCTCATCCTGGCCCGCGTCACCACCACCGCGGTGGAGGCCGAGCAGCACAACCCGAGCTACGTGGGGGGCGACATCGGCGGCGGAGCAGCCACCTTGGTGCAGACGGTCTTCCGGCCCACCGCCCGGTGGAACCCCTACCGAACGGGGATCAAGGGCGTCTACCTCTGCTCGGCCTCCACTCCCCCGGGCGGTGGGGTCCACGGCATGTGCGGTCAAGGAGCGGCGCGCACCGCGCTCCACGATCTCGGCCGCCCGGTCGACCGAGTGGCGGTCCTCAACGCCGATAACACGTGACCGGTTCGACCCTCCGGTTCATCTGGTACCGGTTCCGGGCCACGTTCGGGCAGCGGTGGGGCGGCCTGTTGGCGGTGGTGCTCCTCACCGGGCTGCTCGGTGGGATCTCCATGGGGGCCATCGCGGCCGCCCGGTCGACCGAGTCGTCCCCCGGCGACTTCGCCGCCAGCACCAACACCCCGGACCTCTTCCTGCTCGACGGGTTCTACAACCCGGGCATAGGGCTCAACTCGGGCTACAACCCCGCCCTGCTCCGCAAGATCGCCCGTATACCCCACGTTGAGAGGGTGGAGTCCTTGGTTGGGATTAACGCCGGTCCGGTAGGGAAGAACGACGAGCCACTCCCCGTCTCGGAGGGAGTGGGGGCGAACGGCAGCGTGGACGGGCTGGGTTTCAAAGAGGATCGGGTCGTCGTGGCCCACGGCCGGCTGGCCAATCCGAAGAAGGCCGACGAGTTCGTGCTGGACACGGCCACGGCGCGAGCCTTCGGCTACCACCTTGGTGAGACCGTGACCATCGGCTGGTTCGGCAACACCCAGGCGGTGTCGCCCACCTTCAAAGTCCCCCGCGACCAGGAAATCCGGGCAAAGCTGGTCGGGGTCGGGGCGGTCGACGTGGATGCGTTGTTCAACGACCAGGACAGCGCCAGCAGCGGAACGATCGAGCTGTTCACCCCGGCCTTCAGCCGTCACCTTCTCGAGTGCTGTAGCAACGACATGGAGAGCGCGCTCACCCTCGACGGCGGGTTCACCAGCCCGTACTACGCCCAGGTGGAGTCCGACGTCCGCCAGCTGCTCCCCCGGGGTCTACCGTTCACCTACGTCCAGTCCTCCGACTTCGAGGCGCGGGCGGAACGCACGCTGCGGCCCGAGTCGATCGCGCTGGGCGTCTTCGGCGGGATCGCCGGGTTGGCCACCCTCCTGATCGCCGGACAGGTGATCGGGCGCCGGATCCGCCTGGCGGCGGACGACCTCAGCGTCTTGCGCGCCCTGGGCGCGGATCCGGCGATGACCATCGGCGACGGGTTGATCGGCACCCTGGGCGCCGTGCTGGTCGGCTCGCTGCTGGCCGGGGCGGTGGCCGTCGGCCTCTCCCCCTTCGCACCACTGGGCCCCATTCACCCCCTTCTCCCCTTCGCCTTCCGCATCGACTGGACGGTGGTCGGCCTCGGCGTCGCAACTCTGGCGCTCTGCCTCGGATCGCTGGCGACGGTCGTGGCCTACCGGGCCGCGCCCCATCGGGTGGCCACCCGGCTGGTACCCGAGCGTGGGTCGGGGGTGACGCGCACCGCCGCGGCGGCGGGCCTGCCGCCGGCCGCGATCACTGGGATTCGGTTCGCGCTCGAGCCGGGCGTGGGACGGAACGCCGTCCCGGTGCGCTCGGCCATCTTCGGTGCGGTGCTGGCGGTGGTGGTGGTCGTCGCCACCATCACCTTCGGCTCGAGTATGGGTACCCTCGTCTCGCACCCCGCGCTCTACGGCTGGAACTGGACGTACGAGATCGACGGCGGCGGCGGGTTGGGTGACGTCCCCGGGGCTCCGGTGGCCAAGCTCCTGGCGTCCGACCGTTACGTGGCCGGCTGGACGGGCGTGTACTTCTCGACCCTGCCGATCGACGGGCTCGACGTGCCCGTCATGGGGGGCAGCCCGAATGCGCCGGTAGGTCCGCCCCTTCTCTCCGGGCACGCCTTCGCCGGGACCGGCCAGGTCGTGCTCGGCGCGGCCACGTTGGCCCAGCTCCACAAGAAGGTCGGCGACACCGTCGAAGTGGGCGGCCCAGGGTCGAAGTCCACGACGCTGACCATCGTCGGGACGGCGACGATGCCGTCGATCGGCGTCGCCGGATCCTCCCACCTGGAGATGGGGACCGGCGCGCTGCTCTCCTACACCCTCATCTCCCCCGGAGCTCGCAACGTCTTCGACGTGCCGATCGCAGGTCCCAACGCCATCCTCGTCCGCATGAAGACCGGTGCGAACCCGACGGCGGCACGTGCCTCCTTGCAGTCGATCGTCGACAAGAACCCACAGATACAGGGCGACGGCGGGGAGCTGCTCGGCGTCGAGCGACCCGCCGAGATCCTCAACTACCGCACGCTCGGGAGGACTCCGACCCTGCTCGGCGCCGCACTGGCGGCGGGAGCGGTGGTGGCCCTCGGCCTGACGCTGATCACCTCGGTCCGCCGGCGGCGCACGGACCTGGCTCTCCTCAAGACGCTGGGCTTCACCAAATGGCAGTTGGCGTCCACCATCGCGTGGCAGGCCAGCATCGCTGTCGGCATCGGCTGTGTGATCGGCATACCCCTGGGCATTGCGCTCGGTCGGTCCCTCTGGGATCTCTTCGTGCACGAGATCAGCGCGGTCCCCGATCCGACGATCCCCGGCCTTTCGATACTTCTCATCGCGGCGGCGGCGATCGTCCTGGCCAACGTGGTGGCCGCCGTCCCGGGCCGCATCGCCGCCCGCACGCCGGCGGCGCGGCTGCTCCGGACCGAGTAACGCCTCCCACGTCGTAGCATCGCCCCCCGTGCACGTTCGGCGCCCTGCCCCGGCCCCGTCGACCGTCGCCGAGCGGCCCGATAGGAAGCGGGGGCCCTCCACCTGCGAAGATGCACCCATCGCCTCCTCGACACGCCCCCGTCTCGTCCCGCCCGAACTGGCGGCGCGAATGCCCGCCACCCGAGCCGCCGCCGTATCGGCGCTGCTCATCGGGGCCCTCACGGCCGTGGCCATCGTCGTCCAGGCGGTGGCGCTGTCCACGGTCATCGCCCGTTCGCTGCTGCATCACGACTCGCTGTCCGAGGTGCTCCCCGAGCTGATCGCCGTGGCGCTGGCCGTGGCGGCGCGAGCGGCGCTGGCCCTGATCGGTGAGCGCATGGCGCAGCGCACGGCGGAGTCGGTCGTCACCACCCTGAGGGGCCAGCTCCTGGGAAAGGTCTTCTCCCTCGGTCCGAGCTGGCTCTCCGGTGAACGGCCGGGCGAGCTCTCGCTCACCGCCACGCGCGGGCTGCGCTCGCTCGACGCCTACTTCACCCGGTACCTCCCCCAAGCGGCAACGGCCATCGTCGTGCCGGTCGTGCTCCTGGTCTGGGTGGCCACGCAGGACTGGCTCTCACTGGTCATCATCGTGGCGCTGGTCGTCGCCGTCCCGGTCACCATGATCCACTTCGGGCGCGAAGCGACCCGGCGCACCGAGCGACAGTGGCGTCGCCTCGGGTCCCTGGCCGGGCGCTTCCTTCAGCTCATCGAGGGCCTGCCCACCTTACGGGCCTTCGGCCGCGACGGGCACGGCCGCCGCGAGGTGGTCGAGTCCGCCGAAGGAGTCCGTGTGGCCACGATGCGCACGCTGCGGGTGGCCTTCCTCTCCGCCCTCTCCATGGATCTGATCGCCGGGTTCGGCGTCGGGTTCGTCGCCATGGCGCTGGGTCTGCGCCTGCTGTGGGGCGAGCTCGGCGTGCAGACGGCCATGGCCGTGCTGCTGGTTGCGCCCGAGATCTTCATCCCCCTCCGCCGGGCGGGGGCCGAGTTCCATGCCAGCACCGAGGGCCAGGCGGCCGCCGCCCGCGTGCTCGAGGTGCTGGCCCTCACCACTCCCGCCGCGCCCAGTGAACCGGTCCCCCAACCCATCGCCACTTCCGCAGGGGCGATCGATCTTCGCGTCGAGGGTCTACGGGTCGAGTACACCAACCGCTCCACGCCCGCGCTCGACGGGTTCCGCCTCCACGCGGCACCCGGCGCGCGGATCGCCCTCGTCGGGCCCTCGGGATCGGGCAAATCGTCCGTGCTGGCCACGCTGCTCGGGTTCGTGCAGCCCAGCGCCGGCACGCTGTCGATCAACGGGAGGCCGTCGTCGCAGTTCACCCTGGCGCAGTGGCGGGCACACTTTGCATGGCTACCCCAGCGGCCCTATCTCTTCACCACCACACTGGCCGAGAACCTGCGCCTGGGGGCACCGGATGCCACCGGCGACGCCCTCGAACGGGTCAGCCGGGCGGTCGGACTCGACCGGCTCGTCGCCCATCTGCCGGCGGGCCTCGAGACACCACTCGGCCAGGACGGCCTCACCCTCAGTGCGGGCGAGCGCCAGCGGGTGGCCCTGGCCCGGGCCCTGCTGAGCCCCGCTCCGGTCCTCCTACTCGATGAGCCGACGGCGTCGCTCGATCCTGCCACCGCATCCCGGATCGCCGAGGCCATGACGCCCTGGCTGGCTGGGCGCACCGTCATCGTGGCCGCGCACGAGCCGTTGCTCCTACCCCACTTCGACGCCGTGCTCGACATCGCGTCGGCGTCGCTGACGGCGGTCACTCCATGAGCACCATCCGACGAATGCTGGCCGAGCCCGGCACACCCTACGGAAGGCTGGCCGTCGCGGGCCTCCTCGGCCTGGCCTCGGCGGCGGCCACCATCGGCCTGTTTGCCGGGTCGGGCTACGTCATCGGACGCGCCGCCTTCCGGCCCGGACTGGGCTCGCTCGTGGGGGTGCTGGCCGCAGTGGAGGTCCTGGCCTTCCTGCGGGGACCCCTCCGCTACGCCGAGCGGCTGGTCGGCCACGACGCCGCCCTGCGTTCGCTGGCGCACTGGCGCGTGTGGCTCTACGACTGCCTCACCCCGCGCGTCCCGGCCGCACTGTCGGGCTGGCGCAGCGGGGACCTGCTCACCCGGGCCATCGACGACGTGGACACCCTGCAGGACCTCTACCTGCGCACACTGCTCCCCGTCGTCGTCGCACTGGCCGCCGCCGTCCTGGGGACAGTGGTCGTGGGAGTCGTCCTCCCGGCGGGCGCCCTCGCGCTCGGGGTTCCCCTGATCGTCGCCTGCATCGTCCCTCCCCTGGTCGTGTGGAGGCGGACCGGAGGCGACGAGGCCGCCGCACTGGGCGGCGCGCTCTCGGCCCACGTCGTGGACGCCATCCATGGGGCTCCGGAGTTGCTCGCCTTCGGCGCCGACGTCGCCATGCTCGACCGGCTGGAGACGATGAGCCGCCGGGCCGATGTCCTCGAGCGCCGCCAGGCGCGCGCTGGTGCACTGGCGACACTGCTCACCCAGCTGTGCCTGGCCGCGGCGCTCGTGGCGGTCTCGGCGGTGACGGTCGACGCGGTGCACGCCCATCACCTGGACCCGGTGATGGTGGCGGTGCTGCCTCTGGCGGCGCTCGCCACCTTCGAACCGGTCGGTGGCATCGCGGTCGCCGCCGCTCGGTCACGGTCAGTCAGCGCCGCGGCCCGCCGGCTGCTTGCCCTCGACGCGGTTCCGGCCCCGGTCACCGACCCCCCGTCGGTCACCCATCTCGAGCCCGGCACCCCCGAGGTCTGCTTCTCGGAGGCGTCGCTGCGCTATGCGCCCGAGTTTCCCCGCGCCCTCGACAAGGTGACGCTACGGCTGGCGCCCGGAGCACGGGTCGCCGTCACCGGTTCGAGCGGGGCGGGAAAGTCGAGCCTGGTCAGCGCGCTCCTTCGCTTCTGGCCCCTCGAGGCAGGGGACGTGACGCTGAACGGGGTCCCGATCGACCACATGGCGCAGGCAGAGGTCCGGGAGGCCTGCGCTCTCGTGGACCAGAGGGCCCAGCTGTTCGCCGGGAGTGTGCGCACCAACGTGACGCTGGGTCGCCCCGACGCCACGGACCACCAGGTGGCGGCGGCTCTCGATGCGGCCCAGCTCGGCGCCTGGGTGGCCACCCTCCCCGCCGGCCTCGATACGCCCGTCGGCGAGGAGGGGGTGACCCTCTCGGGGGGTGAGCGGCGGCGCCTGGCGGTGGCCCGGGCGCTGCTCGCCGGCGGTCAGCTGCTGGTGCTCGACGAGCCCACCAGCGGGCTCGACGTGCTCGTCGCCGACCATCTGATCGACGACGTGCTGGCGGCGGCGGGCGAGCGCAGCGTTCTGCTCATCACCCACCGGGCCGACGAAGCCGAACGGTGCGAGTCCATCGTCACCCTCGAGGAAGGACGGGTCGTCTCATGAAGGCACGGGACTACGAGGTGGAGCTGGAACGGCTGCAGATAGAGCTGGCCAAGCTGCAGCACTGGGTGCAGGAAACGGGGGCCCGCGTCGTCGTCCTCTTCGAGGGCCGCGACGCCGCCGGGAAGGGTGGTGCCATCAAACGCATCACCGAACGCATGAACCCGCGGGTGTGCCGGGTCGTCGCGCTCGCCGCGCCCAACGAACACGAGCGGACACAGTGGTACTTCCAGCGCTACGTGGCCAACCTCCCCTCGGCCGGCCAGATCGTCCTGTTCGACCGGTCCTGGTACAACCGCGCCGGCGTCGAGAGGGTCATGGGGTTCTGCACCGAGGAGGAGCTCCAGGAGTTCCTCCGCTCGTGTCCCGAGTTCGAGAGGATGCTGATCCGCTCGGGCATCCAACTGGTCAAGTACTGGTTCTCGGTCAGCGACGAGGAGCAGGAGCGGCGACTGCACTCCCGACTGGAGGACCCCACGAGACGATGGAAGCTGTCGCCCATGGATCTCGAAGCGCGCCTGCGCTGGGTCGAGTACTCGAAGGCGAAGGACGAGATGTTCACGTACACCGACACAAAGCAGTCGCCGTGGTTCGTGGTCCCGTCCGACGACAAGCGGGCGGCTCGACTCAACTGCATCCACCACCTGCTGAGCGTCATCCCCTACGCCGACCACGACCCCCCGATGCCCGGCGACCTCACGCCGCGCCCGGCCGCCGCGGGCTACGTGCGGCCTCCCATAGAGGACCAGACCTACGTCCCGCCGGTCTACTCCTGACGGTCGCGCTACTGCTCCGCGCGACTCCTGAGCTCTACTCCTGACGGCCGGGCGTCACCTCGTTGAATCCGTGCAGCACCGGCCTGCCGTCGCCCCAACCGATGCGGGTGACCGATCCCGTCAGCAGGTGGAGTCGCCATGAGAGTTCGGCGCCCATACCCAACGCCCAGGCCACCGCCAGCTTGATCGGGGTGACGTGGCTGACCACCACCACGTCGCCGTCGGGCGCACGGGCGCCGGCCCCCGGGGAGGCGAAGAGCGCCTCGCACGCCGCGGCCACACGGGCGTCGACCTCGGTGAGGGCCTCCCCCCCGGGCGGGCGAAAGTCCGGGTCGCGCCGCCACTCCTGCCACACCTCCGCGGGGACGTCGCCCAAGGGCTGGCACTCGTACTCGCCGTAGTCGATCTCGACCCAGCGATCGTCCACCTCCACCGCCACGGGGAGGCCGAGGAGCGCGGCGGACTCCCGTGCCCGGGCGAGTGGGCTGCTCTGGAGCTCGTGGACCGGGGCACGCAACAGCTGGCGCACGGCGACCGCCTGGGCCACACCCCTCTCGGTCAGGTCCGCATCGGTCCGTCCGAGGAGGAGGCCCCTCGCGTTGGCTTCCGACTCGCCGTGCCTGACCAGGATCAACATCGGAGCTCAGGATCGCTCAGGTGGGGACCAGGATGCGCCCGCACTGGTCGCAGGTGACCACGGTGTCGGGCGTCGTCGCCCGGACGCGCTCCACCTCGGCGGCGGACAGCTCCAAATGACACCCGTCGCAGTGGTGCCCGATGAGCCGGGCTGCTCCGGTGCCCTTCAGGCGGGCTCGCAGCGCCTCGTAGCGGTCGTACAGCGCCGGCGGCACGAGCGCCGCTTCGGCGGCCCGCGCCGCCGTGGCGGTCGCCAGCTCGCCATCTATATCGGCGTGGCCCTGGGCCACCTCGGCTCGAAGTGCACGGACCCTCTCCCGGAGCGGTGCCGTTCGGACGGCCAGCTCGGCCAGCGCGGTGTCCAGGGGTTCCTGGTCGACCATCGCCGCCAGCTCCTCATCTTCGAGCACGCCACGGCGCTCGTGCAGGTGCCGCACCTCTTCGTCCATCGCCTGGAGGTCGCGGGTCGAAGAACCGCGGGCGGCGTACATACGCTGCTCTATCCCGCTGCTGCGCGCATTGACCGCCGCGATCTGCGCTTCCAGCTCCTTCTGGGCGTCGACCAGCGCCCCTCGCTGCGCCAGCATGTCCGCCTCCTCGGCCTCAAGTGCGGCCAACTCGGACTGGAGCCCCGTCAGCCCCGAACGGTCGGCCAGGACGGCCCGCCGGTGCGCCAGCTGGGTGATCTGCGTGTCCAGGTCCTGCACGGCGAGCAGCCGCACCAGCGATGCATCGCTCATGGACCGGCCCGCTCATGTTCCAGCGTTTCCCACCTGGTCCGAGCGATCACCAGCGCCGGGCCGAGTGCCTCGTCGGCCGTCGACGCCGCCTCGTCCCAATCGAACCAGCGGGCCTCGGGGCTCTCCCCAGGAGGCGGATGCGGGTCGTCGGCCGATCCCGACAAAAGGTAGCGCAGGTCCAGATGGGTGTGGCCGAGGGCCGCCTCATGGACGTCGATGTGGATCAGGCGCGGCACCCCATCGGGATGCTCGACAGCGAGCCCCAGCTCTTCGATGGCTTCTCGCCGGGCGGCGTCGGACGGTGACTCACCGGGGTCGATGTGCCCACCCGGCTGCATCCAGCGACCGAGACGCTTGTGACGGTGGAGGACCGTCCCCCGGGTGCCCACCACGATGGCCGAGGCGGTCACGTGCGTCGGGTCGGCGTACTCGCTGAGCGGATCGGCCAGGCGGTCCAGATCGGCCAGGAAGCGCGCCTTGGCCCCGGCCTCCCGCGTCGATGCAGGGACATGCTCACTGACCAGTGCCCGGACCTGCTCGGCGGGCGCCACCATGCGGTTCACCCGGAGCACGGGTGGGTGGTGCACGGCCGGCCGGCGACGGCCTCGAGCCAGGTGTGCGCGATGGGCATCATCCCCCGATGCTAGCGGCGCCTCATCACCCATCCGAAGGTGGCGGTGACCTATCGTCAGCCCGCAACGTGCTCTCTGTCGCCAACTTCAACATGCACGCCGGGGTCGATGGCTGGGGTCGACCGTTCGACGTCGTTGCGGTGTGCGCCGCCTTCGACGTCGACGTCCTCGTGCTCGAAGAGGCATGGACGACCGACACCGAGGGACTCGGGTCCGGGCAGGCCGAGCAGATCGCCGCGGCGCTGGGCTACCAGGTCACGACCTGCGCCCTGGCCGAGGGGAGGCGGCCGCTTCCCCTCCCGACGACGTCCGACCGCTGGCGGCCGCGGCTGGGGTTTCGCGTCGACCGGCGATCGTTGTATCTCGGCAGCGTTCGCCCGCTGTCGGCGGCGGAGCGGGCGTCGCCCCGATACCAGCAGGGTGAACCCGGGAGTTGGGGGATCGCCATCCTCACCCGTGGGGACGTGCCGGTGGAGGGGGCCCGCGTCGTGCACCTGCCCCCCCTGCCGCGCGATCGGGTGCGGCGGGCCGCCATCGTGGTGGAGCTGACGAAGGAGGGGGTGCCGTTGTCCGTGGTCGGCGCGCACATGTCGCACCTCCAGTACGGGTCGCACCGCCACTATGCCGCCCTCAAGGACCTCCTGCGCACCGAGGCCAGACCCGACGCCGTGCTCCTGGGTGACATGAACTTGTGGGGGCCGCCGGTCCGGGCCTTCCTGCCCGAATGGCACCGAGCCGTAAAGGGGCGCACCTGGCCAGCCTGGCACCCCCACAGCCAGATCGATCACATTCTGGTCCGGGGTGCGCTACGGGTCTGCTCGGGAGAGGTTCTCCCCGCCGTCGGCTCCGATCATCGGCCGGTGCGCGCCGAGCTGGCCCTGCGCTAGCGACGCTAAGGCTGCGGGGCCGTCACCCGGTCGCGTTCGAAGGCGCGCTGGCGGGACCACGTATCGAGCACGATGAGCGTCTTGGTGCCCGCCACCCGTCCCCTCCGGCGCAGCTGTTCGATCACCTGTCCCAGACGCTCGACATCGGGCACCTGCAACCAGACCAGCGCATCAGGATCGCCGGCGGTGGTGAACACCGCCTGCACCTCGGGCAGCTGCATGGCCGTCTCCTTGATCTCCCTGAGATCGGCCGTCCCGGCGAAGCGCACCTCGGTGAACGCCTCAATGGGGCGTCCCACCTTCCCGTGATCGATCACCACGGTGTAGCCGGCGATCACACCGGCTCGCTCCAGCCGCTCGATGCGCCGGGTGACAGCCGACGCCGACAGGGACACCCTCTCGCCGATGTCGGCCATGGTCCGCCGGGCGTTCTGTGACAGCAGCTCGAGGATCTGATGATCGGTCGGATCGAGGTCGACGGCGCTCATCAGCTCATTGTAGGGAGTTCCCGAACTCCTCGCACATTCCATGCGTTGAAGTGCCCCTTCTACCTGTCTCCATTGCGTCAAGCAACGAATAGGGAGAAACTTTCCCCGTGAGGGACTCTCCGGGTGTTCACTTTCAGCATGGCCGTGACGACGGTTCCCGGAGTGGCCGAGAGGGGTGCCGGCGCGCCGCCGCACACCCGGCGGGGGGGCCCGGCGATACGCACCGTGAGCCTGGACGACCGCTACGACGCAACCGAGGGGACGGTTCTGCTCTCGGGCATGGAAGCGGTGGTGCGACTCCTGCTCACACAGCGACGCCTCGACCGCCTGCGCCACCTCTCGACCGCCCTGTTCGTCAGTGGCTACGAAGGGTCGCCGCTGGGCGGCCTCGACCAACAGCTCCAGCGCGCCCACGACCTGCTGGCCGGGGCCGGGATCGTCTTCTCCCCGGGGCTGAACGAGGAGCTGGCCGCGACGGCGGTCGGCGGGACCCAGCTCGTCGGCGAGCTGGACGGCCGGCGGGTCGACGGGGTGGTCGGCTTCTGGTACGGGAAGAATCCCGGCTTGGACCGGGCGGCCGACGCCATCCGCCACGCCAACATGTCGGGCACCCCCCCGCTCGGCGGTGCGGTGGCGCTGGTGGGGGACGATCCCCTGTGCAAGTCCTCCACCCTGCCCAGCTCGTGCGAGCTCACCGCCCGGGCGCTGGGCGTGCCCGTCCTCACCCCCGCCTCGGTCGCCGAGGTCCTCACGTTGGGGTTGCACGCCGTGGCGCTCTCGCGTCACACCGGCCTGTGGAGCGCCATGAAGATCGTGGCTGACATCGCCGATGCCAGTGCCACCATCACCCTCCCGGCCCTCGGAGAGCTCGGGATCCCTCTCCCGGACCAGACCAGGCCCTGGCATCCGCGGACCCTCCTGGGGCCTGGTGCGCTCGAGGTCGAGGAGGACCTGTTCAGCGAGCGCATCCCCCGGGTGCACGCCTACGCCGAGCTGGCCGGCCTCAACCGCATCACCAGCGAGCCCAGCCGTCCCCGGCTCGCCGTCCTCGCCTCGGGGACGGCGTACGCCGCCACACTGCGTGCCTTGAGCGATCTCGGGCTTGGCGCAGCGGATCGGGACGACCTCGGTCTGCGTCTGGTCAAGATCGATCTGCCCTGGCCGCTCAGCCCGCCGGCCCTGCGCGCCATGGCCGACCGGGTCCACGAGGTGCTGGTCGTCGAGGACAAGGCCCCGGTCGTCGAAGAACAGCTCGCGGCCGCCTTGTACCGCCAACCCCGGCAACCGCTGCTCTACGGCAAGGGCGCGGACGGTGGCCCGTCGTTGATCCCCCGGCACGGCGCGGTCACCCCCGTCCTGGTGGCCAAGGCGCTCTCGCACCTGTGGCGCGACGAACCGCTGCCGCCACCCGTCAGGGCAGCCGTGGACCGCCACAACCGCAAGGCCCCGATCCGCATCGAGCTGGCGTCGGCCACGCCACCGTCGGCCACGGCGGCACCGGCCACGCCACCACCCCGGACGCCCTACTTCTGCTCCGGCTGTCCCCACAACATCTCGACCCGCGCCGACGATGACCAGCTCGTCGGCCTGGGCATCGGGTGCCACATCATGGCGGCCCTCGACGACCACGGCAGGGGCCACCAGCTGGGCATGACCCAGATGGGCGGCGAGGGGGCCCAGTGGATCGGCATGTCGCCCTTCACCACTGACCGGCACTACGCCCAGAACCTGGGCGATGGCACCTTCTTCCACTCGGGCTCCTTGGCCGTCCGCAGCGCCGTGGCCGCCGGCGTGACCATGACGTTCAAGATCCTCTACAACGACGCCGTCGCCATGACGGGTGGTCAGACTCCGGTGGGGCGCGTCGGCGTGCCGGAGCTCACCCACTGGCTGGCCCTCGAGGGGGTGAAGAAGGTCATCGTCACCACCCCCGATCCCGGCGAGCTGGTCCACGCCGGCCTGCACGCCGCCGCCACCGTCGTCCACCGGGACCAGACCGCCGACGCGCAGCGCGAGCTGGCGCGCACAGAAGGGGTCACCGCGCTCATCCACCACGACCCCTGCGCGGCGGAGGAACGCCGCCTGCGCAACCGCGGCCAACGCCCTGCCCTCACCGAGTCGGTGTGGATCAACAGCCGCGTCTGCGAGGGCTGCGGAGACTGTGCCGAGCAGTCGACCTGCATGTCCCTCGTGCACGTGGAGACCGACTTCGGAACAAAAATGGCCGTCCACCAGGGAAGCTGCAACCTCGACCGGTCCTGCGTCCGCGGTGAGTGCCCGTCCTTCGTCATCGCCCGTCACGGTTCGGGACGCGCCGGGCACCCGCCGCGGACGTACCCGACGCCCCCAGCCGCGCTACCCGATCCGCCGGACCGGCGCTGGTCGGGCACGACGGTCATCCACATGCCGGGCATCGGCGGGACTGGGGTGGTGACAGCCTCCCGCATCATCGCCATGTCGGCGCACCTCGCCGGACTGCAGGCGGCGACCATCGACCAGACGGGACTGGCGCAGAAAGGTGGTCCCGTCACCTCCGACGTGCGGATCTCCTCCGCCCCGATCACCGGGGCCGTTCACGCCAGCCCGGGCGGTGCCGATCTGCTTCTCGGCTTCGACCTCCTCGGAGCCGCCGGCGACGAGGCGCTGGCCGTCGCATCCCCAGAGCACACCGTGGCCGTCCTCAACGTGGGCCAGGTGCCGACCGCCTCCATGCTCCGCCATCAGGACGCCACCTATCCCCTGGCGGCCGGGTTGCGGGCGCGCGTCGCCCGATCCACCCGTTCCGGCGACATGGTATGCGTGGACGCCCACGCCATCGCCGAGCGCCTGACGGGCGATCACCTGGCGGCCAACCTGGTCCTGGTCGGGTCCGCCTTGCAGGCCGGGCTGCTGCCATTCGGCGCCCGAGAGCTCGACGAGGCCGTGCGCCTCAACGGCGTCGACGTTCCGGCCAGTTTGGCCGCCATCGCATGGGGACGGGCGGCCGTGGCCCGGCCCGATGCCGTGGCCGAGGCCCTTGCGGGCTCGGAAGGCGCACCCCGTCGTGTGTCGGAGCGGGAGCTCCCGCCCGACCTGGAGCCCGATGCGGCGTGGCCCACAACGCTCCGGCAGGTCGTCCGGCTACGGGTGGCCGAGCTGATCGACTTCCAGAGCGCTCGGGTGGCCCGCGCATATCTGGCGCGGGTCCGCGAGGTTGCCGAGAAGGAGCGGACGGCGACCCTCGACCCGGCCTGGCCGGTGACCGAGACGTTCGCCCGCGGGCTGTACGCCCTGGTGGCGACCAAGGACGAGTACGAGGTGGCCCGCCTCCACCTGCTTGACGAGGAACAGGGGGCCTTCTCGCGCGCCTTCCCCGGGGCGCGCCGTGCCTACCTCCTCAGGCCTCCCCTGCTGGCCCACATCGGCCTTCGACGCAAGATCACCCTCGTCCGCACCGCCCGACCGGCATTCCGGGTGCTGCGGGCGGCCCGGCGACTGCGCGGCACGCCCTGCGACGTCTTCGGATGGACGGCGGAACGGCGCGCCGAGCGGCAGTTCCTCGCCGACTACCTGGCGTGGGTGGCGATCGCGTTGGACCACCTCTCCCCGGCCTCGGCCGATGCCGTCCGGGCCCTGGTCGGGGTGGGGACCCAGGTGCACGGCTACGCCCATGTCCGCCGGGACAGCATCGCCCGCGTGCGCGCCGAGGCGGAGGAACTGATCCGCCGGCTCACCGAGTCCGAAGGGCAGCGGCTGGAGAGCTACCCGATCGCCGGCTGAAGGGGTTCGAGCCGAGCCGAATGCGTGCTCTCCCTGCACTAGAGTCGTGACAATCGTGTACCCCATCGCTTACGGTACACGGATGCAACTTGGGACCGTTGCCGAGCGGCCGCTGTCCACGCGGGTGCTGCGCCGGGCCGTTCGCCTGCTCGATGTGGCAGCCACTCCCACCGGGGTGGACCGCTACGTCGAACTGGTCCGGCCGTCGTGGTCGTCGACCGAGGTCCGGGCCAAGGTGGTCCGGGTGGTGCGGGCCACCCCGCGCAGCGTGACGCTCTCCCTGCGGCCCAACGGCAACTGGACCGGGTTCACCGCGGGTCAGTACACCCAGCTCTCGGTGGAGATCGACGGGGTCCGCCACACCCGTTGCTACTCCATGGCGAACGCCGCCGCCTCCGGGCACGGCCTGATCGAGCTGTCCATCACCGCCCGGCCCGGGGGGCGCGTCAGCCAGCACCTGCGCCGGGCCGCCAAGAGGGGGCAGACGGTCGCCCTCACCCCCGCCCAGGGCACGTTCACGCTGCCCGAGGTCGAACCGGCTCATCTCCTCCTCATCAGTGGTGGGAGCGGCATCACCCCGGTCATGTCGATGCTACGGACCCGTTGTGCGCTCGGGTGGAGCAACCCGGTGACCTTCCTGCACTATGCGCCGACCGCGTCCGACATGCTCTACCGCGACGACCTGGCGGAGCTGGCTCGCTCCGCGCCGGGCCTGCGCGTGCTGCGGGTGTTCACCGACCAGCCGGGCACCGGGGACCTCGACGGGCTCCTCACGCCCCGGCAGCTCGCCGGCGCCGCCCCCCACTGGATGGAGGCGGAGACCTTCGTCTGCGGGCCGCCGCCGCTGATGGAGACGGCCAGATCTCTGTTCAGCCAGGTCGGCCGAGCCGGCCACCTTCATACGGAAGACTTCACCCCGGCCCGGTTCAGCACGGAGGCCCGCGCGGTGGAGGGCACCGTGCGATTCGGTGCCAGCGAGCTGGGCGTGGCCAGCGACGGCAGACCCCTGCTGGTGCAAGCCGAGGCGGCCGGCCTCACCCCGCTCTCGGGCTGCCGCATGGGGATCTGCCACACCTGCACCCGCCGCCTCTGCTCGGGAGTGGTGCGTGACGCCGTCACCGGCGACCTCGCCACCGGGCCCGACGTCGACGTCCGGATCTGCGTGAGCGTCCCCATCGGTGACGTCGAGATCGATCTCTGACCGGCGTCCGCTCACACCACGATGCCCACCGTTGCCGAAGCCCATGGCCTCACCCCCACCCAACTCGATGCGCTCGCCCAGGAGTTCGCGTCGCTGCGAGCCGAGGTGGCGGCCCAACTGGGTGCCGAGGACGTGGCCTACATCCGTCGTCTGATCCGGATACAACGGTGGTGTGAGGTCGGCGGGCGGGCGTCGCTCTTTCTCGGCTTCCTCCCCCCCTTCTGGTTGGCCGGGGCGGCGGCTCTCTCCCTCTCCAAGATCCTCGACAACATGGAGATCGGCCACAACGTCCTGCACGGCCAGTACGACTGGACGAACGACCCGGCGCTGTCCTCCACCACGTTCGAATGGGACTCGTCGTGCCCCGCCAAGGGATGGCAGCACTACCACAACTACCTGCACCACACCTTTACCAATATCACCGAAAAGGACCGTGACCTCGGCTACGGCGTCATCCGGATCAGTGGAGACGCGCCCTGGTCCCCGGTCAATCTGGGCAACCCTCTCTACGCCCTCGGACTGGCCCTCTTCTTCGACCAGGGCATCATGCTGCACGACGTCGACCTGGGGATGGTGCGCAGGGGAGAGAAGTCCATGGCCGAGGCCAAACTGTCCTTCAAGAACGGGGTGCGCAGGTCCGGCAAGCTCGCCTTCCGGGACTACGTGATGTGGCCGGCGCTCACCGGCCCGCTCTTCCTCTCCACCCTGGCGGCCAATGCCGTGGCCAACGTGGTGCGCAACCTGTGGGCCTTCATCATCATCTTCTGCGGGCACTTCCCGACCGGGGCGGTGGAGTTCACCGAAGAGGAGTGCGAGGCGGAGTCCAAGGGCCACTGGTACTTCCGCCAGGTGGTCGGCTCGGCCAACATCCGCGGCAGCCGGCTCTTTCACATCATGTGCGGGAACCTCAGCTTCCAGATTGAACACCATCTCTTCCCCGACATCCCGGCCCGGCGCTACCGGCAGATCGCCCCCCAGGTCCGAGAGATCTGCCGGCGCTACGGCATCCCGTACAACACGGGCCGCCTCTCACGGCAGTTCGGGTCCGTGGTGGCCAAGATCTTCCGCCACGCCCTGCCCTCCCGCCGTGGAGGGCGGGCGAGGACCGCGCCGCGGCGCGCGCCCGAGACGCAACCCACCGACCTCGTCGCCGCCTGATCAACCCGGCGCCAGCCCGTCACTAGGGTGACGTCGTGTGCCTGCTCGTGGTGGCCTTCCGCGTCATCCCGGGCACGCCGTTGCTCATCGGTGCCAATCGCGACGAGATCCTGGAACGGCCGGCGGTGCCGGCAACCGTGCTGCGCCCGGACGGTCCCCGCATACTCGGTGGACGTGACCTGCGCTCGGGGGGCACCTGGCTGGCGGTCAACGATCTCGGGGTCTTCGCCGGTCTCACCAACCAACCTCTCGGTGACGCCCGCGACCCGACGCGCCGGACACGCGGCGAGCTCCCGCTGGCGCTGGCCTCCCACCCGACGGCCCGGCTCGCCGTCGGCGACCTGCTCCACACCCACCGGCCGGAGGACTACAACGGATCGTGGCTGCTCGTCGGGGACCGTGGCAGCCTCTACTACATCGACTTCACCGGCCTGGTCGACGTCGAGGCGGTGGCGCTGCCTCCCGGCCTCTACGTCCTGGAGAACCGCCCCCTCGGGGCACCCTCCCCCAAGGCCGACCACGTCGCCCGCTCCCTCGGCGAGCTGCCCGACGCCGAGACCGCCACGGCGCGGTTGCACACGGTGCTGGCCGACCATGCGGTTCTCGAGCCGCGGAGGGCCGACGGCCCGATGTCCTCGGCGAGCTGCGTCCACCTCGACGGGTACGGGACCCGCTCCTCGTGCATCGTTCGAAGCGGTGAGGCGGATGGGGATCGACCGACGCTCTGGGTGTCCGACGGCCCACCCTGCCGCGCTCCCTTCGTCGATGTCAGCGGGCTCTGGACCGAGGGCCCAGAGGTCGGACCGCCCCGCGCTCCGGAAGGGTGCTCCTAACGACCGAAGACCGCAACGATGAGGCCGCGGGCCAAGGTGTTGAAGGTCAGGTTGAAGCCGACGTAGGCCGGAGTGGCGCTCTCGTCGAGCCCGAGTGACGGTTTGCCGACCGCATGGACGGCGAACATGTAGCGATGGTCACCGTGACCGGAAGGGGGAGCCGCTCCGACATAGCCCAGCTGGCCGGTGTCGTTCCGCGCCTGCAACGCGCCGTTCGGCTTCCCTTCCATCGCTCCGCTCCCTGCACCGCGCGGAAGCTCGGTGACGGTGCGGGGAATGTCGAACATGACCCAGTGCCAGAACCCGCTGCCGGTCGGCGCGTCCGGGTCGAAACAGGTGACGGCGTAGGAGTCGGTGCCTTCGGGCCCGTCGTCCCAACGCAGATGGGGAGAGACGTTTTCTCCGGACAGTCCCATCGTCACGTCCGCCACGTGGGCGTCGGGGAGGACGTCACCGTCTCTGAAGTCGTTGCTGGCCACGGTCAGGGACGGCACGGGGGGAAGGAAATCGTAGGGGGATGGCGGCCGGCGCGCCGTCTCTGCCATTGGTGCCTCCTTGTTCGCGGGTCTCCCGTCTCATGTGCTCGCTGCTACGTACCATAGGCTTCTTCCGCTGCGTCGGACCACGACAACGAGACGTGTAGCTCCCTCGTCATCCGGGTCAGTAGCGCACCAGCGAGTCTCCGTTCTGCCAGGTGAGGTAAAAGCCCCTGGTAGAAACGAGAAAGGCAGCACGTTGGCCCCTTCTGAGCAGTCCCTGTTTTGCGTGGACTCGGCCGTAGCCCGCTGGATTGAACGCATTCAACCTGTAATGGGGAGGTCAGCCTGACGGATGCGAATAACTATTCGCATCTGCCCCCCGAGCTACTACAAGCTGAATCTGCTTTGCACAGCTAGAGGACACACGCTCTCCAGAGGCACATCAACGAAAGGCTCGTATGGCCATCAACTACGTCAGATGCTCGACCGAGGAGCGCTCGCAGCCTTGGGGAAGGCTGGTCAGCTATCGCTCGGGCTCTGAACGCAGACGCGGTACCCACCGCGCACCGGGGCGCTCAGTGGCATCCATCGACGGTGCGCGCCCTTGCTCTCGGACGTGGCGTCCAGTAAAGCCCAATTCTGATAGGCGAGCCTTGTCAACCATACTGATGCCGGTCGACTACCCCCAAACGAGGAGGATTCATGACACACGCCAACTCGCAGCGCGCCAAGGTGGCTGTCGTGACAGGGGGTGGGTCCGGCATTGGTGAAGCGACGTGCCACCATCTCGCCGGACGAGGTCGTCGGGTCGCCGTCGTCGATCTCGACGGGGACGCCGCCGAACGTGTGGCCCAGGATCTGCGCAGTGATGGCACCGTGGCCATCGGTCTTGTCGCCGACGTGACCGACCGACCCGCGGTCGATGCCGCATTCGAGCAGGCGCGACAGCAACTCGGCCCAACCGAGATTCTGGTCACTAGCGCCGGGCTGGCCATGTTCACATCGTTCCTCGACATAGCCCCCGAGGAGTGGAACCGGGTGTTCGACATCAACATCAAGGGGACCTTCCACTGCTGTCAGGTGGCCCTTCCCGACATGCTCTCCACTGGTTGGGGCCGCATTGTGATGATCTCGTCCTCAAGCGCGCAACGGGGTTCGCCCAAGGCACCACACTACGCCGCAGCGAAGGGGGCGGTGATGGCGCTCTCGAAATCCCTGGCGTTGACGTACGCTCCATACGGCATCACCGTCAACAACATTCCCCCTTCGGGTATCGAGACGCCGATGCAACACCAAGGACAGGCTTCAGGAGATCTTCCACCGAACGAGATAATGGCCAAGGCGATACCCATGGGTCACCTCGGCACCCCTGACGACATCGCCGCGGCCGTCGCATTCTTGACGTCAGAAGAGGCCGGCTACATCACCGGGCAGACACTCGGTGTCAATGGCGGACAGGTTGTACAGTGATACCGGTGCAACTAGGAGCACTAGGAACCAATGGGGAACGAGCACACCCACCCTCGGAGACGCGGTGACGACAGAGGAAAACCGCCGGATCATCACCGAGATGTTCGCAAGGTGGTCCTCTGGTGATGTGAGAGCGTTCTCCGAGGCCCTCGCGGACGACGTCTCGTTGACAACCGTCGGCAGCACGAAGTACTCGGGAACATTTGTCGGAAAGGAGGAGGTCGTCGCGTCGTTTACGCCCTTCCGCGAACTGTTCGATGAACCGGTTTTGTTGACCGCCGAGACCATTGTTGTCGACGGTGACCTCGTCGCCGTCGAGGCCCGCGGCCGCTCGAGAATGAAGGATGGACAGGACTACCGCAACGTCTACGCGCTGTTCTTGCGCATGTCTAACGGCAAAATCGTCCAGTGGACAGAGTACTTCGACACGGAGTTGACGAATGTTGTCTTCGGCAAAGTGAACTCGACGGAATCAAGTGGCAATGTTCTCGGATGATCGGCTCTCGGGCCAACTGCGCAGCGGGGGGTGGGTCGAGGAGGACTTCGATCATGATGCCTCGGGCGTCGTGACCATGACTGGTGGCGTCGTACATGGGAGATAGTGGGAGGGATCCCTATGAGCACGATTACGATTGAACCCCTCGGACGCAAGGTCGGCGCCGAAGTACGCGGCGTTGATCCTGAGCGGCTGATCGATGACGACGAACTGCCGGGTGCGCTTCTGAGAGCGGTCGAGGAGGCGGGAGTGCTGGTCTTCCGCAACCTGTACCTCGACCCCGAGACGCAGGTCGCATTCTGCCGGAAGTTTGGACCGATCGAGATGGACGAGGGCCGGAACGAGACGAAAGGCATTTACCGGGTCTCGCTCGACAGGGCGACCTCGGCGACCGCCGACTACCTATACGGCAACTTTGGCTGGCACATTGACGGCTTGACGCCCACCGTCACTGAGCACCCCCCGCCCATGCTTACGATGCTGACGGCTCAGGTGGTGGCCGAGGTAGGCGGCGATACCGAGTTCGCCAGTTCCTATGCCGCCTATGACGACCTTGCCGAGAGAGAGAAGGAGGCGTTTGCCGGGCGGCGTGTGTTCCACACCATGGAGGCCGGTATCCTCCGCTTTATTCCGAATCCCACTGAGGAGCACATGGCCCGGCTTCGGTCGCAGCCGACGAAGGTGCACCCGCTCATCTGGACGCATAGGACGGGTAAGCGCTCGTTGGTGATCGGTGGCACCTCGGACTTCATCATTGGAATGCGGCTCGAGGAGGGCCGGGCACTGCTGGCCGAGCTGGTTGAACGGGCCACGACGCCTGACCGGGTTTACTGCCACAAGTGGCAGCCCGGCGACACGGTCTTGTGGGACAACCGTGGTCTGCTCCACCACATCACCCCGTTTGACACGGCCGAGCCGCGGGAAATGCTCCGCACGACCGTGCTCGGTCAGGAGACGATTCAGTAGCTCAGTCCGCCCTTTGCTCCGCGGCGACCGTCAGGTCGCAGGTACCAACTCGCGCCAAGGCTCGCCCGACTCGAGCACAGCGTTCGTCTCGCAGTCTTGGGCATGGCGGGTCAGCCATCGTTTCTGAGTGGAGGGTTGTACAACTGGCTCAGCCGCTTCGAAGGCGCGCTCGCCGCGGTGGCACCTGCTTAGCAGATTTGCGGCGAGGGTCCCGCGATCTGGGCCCTCACCGAGCTGATCGAGGCGGCCGTGCGGTCCGGCGACCCGGAGCGAGCGCGTCGAGCGTTTGAGCGCGTGCGAGAGACAACGCAGGCCGCGGCACCGACTGGGCTCTAGTCCGCCTGCGTCGCACCACCATCCGCTTGCAACTCGCCCGAACCCACCTCCTCTACGGCGAGTGGCTAAGGCGGCAGCGCCGGCGTCTTGAAGCTCGTGAGCAACTGCGAATTGGCTACGAGCTGTTCTGCGACTTCGACGTCGAGGGATTTGCCGAACGTGCACGAGTCGAACTACAAGCACGGGGGGCATTCCCCCAAGCGGACCCCGGGTCTCAGCGTCGCATGCCACCGGTCGCAGCTGGCGGTGCCCTGATCGTGCCGGCAACGCGGTCTATCAGGCGCTTCCGGCGACTGTCAGAATATCAGTCGCGCACCAGCGGCTTGTAGCGCAGGCGGTGGGGCTGATCGGCATCAACCCCCAGGCGTTTCCGACGATCGGCCTCATAGTCGGTGAAATTCCCCTCCCACCACCGGACCTCCGAGTCACCCTCAAAGGCCAGTACGTGGGTCGAGACCCGGTCGAGGAACCAGCGGTCGTGGCTGATGACGACGACGCAACCGGGAAATCCGAGTAGGGCGTCTTCGAGCGCCCGCAGGGTGTCCACGTCCAGGTCGTTCGTCGGCTCATCGAGGAGGAGCACGTTGCCGCCGCTCTTGAGGACCTTGGCCAGCTGCACCCGGTTGCGCTCGCCGCCCGAGAGCTGGCCGACCTTCTTTTGCTGGTCGCTTCCCTTGAACCCGAAACTGGCCACGTACGCTCGGGCGTGGAGTTCACGGTTCCCCACGACGATACGGTCGACTCCCCCGGTGATCTCGTCGAAGACGGTGGCATCGCCCGCCAGGGTGTCACGGGACTGGTCGACGTAGGCCAGCACCACGGAGGTGCCGATCTCGAGCGAGCCGCCATCGGGCTTGTCCTCGCCGACGATCATCCTGAACAGCGTCGTCTTGCCCGCGCCGTTCGGACCGATCACCCCGACGATCCCTCCCGGCGGGAGCAGGAAGGACAGCCCGTCGATCAGCAGCCGGTCCCCGAATCCCTTCACGAGCTCCTCGGCGACTACCACCCGGTCACCGAGGCGGGGCCCCGGCGGGATGGTGATCTCGACCCTGTCGGATCGACGCTCGGCAGCCTCGGCCTCGGCCACCAGCTCGTTGTAGGCCGAGACGCGTGCCTTCCCCTTGCTCTGGCGGGCCCGGGGCGACATCCGAATCCACTCCAGCTCACGTCGCAACGCCTCCTGCCGGGAACGGTCGGCCTTGTCCTCACCGGCCAGGCGGGCCTGCTTCTGTTCCAGCCACGACGAGTAGTTGCCCTGCCAGGGGATGCCGGCGCCGCGATCCAGTTCGAGTATCCATCCGGCCACATTGTCGAGGAAGTACCGGTCGTGGGTCACGGCGACCACCGTGCCCGGATAGTCCTGCAGGGTGCGCTCCAGCCAGGCCACTGACTCGGCGTCGAGGTGGTTGGTCGGCTCGTCCAGCAGGAGCAGGTCGGGCTTGGACAGAAGGAGGCGGCACAGCGCGACCCGACGGCGCTCGCCACCCGAGAGCGTGCTCACGTCGGCGTCGCCGGGCGGAAGGCGCAGTGCGTCCATGGCGATCTCGAACGTGCGCTCGAGATCCCAGGCTCCCGCCGCGTCGATCCGCGCCTGCAGCTCGGACTGCTCGGCCAGCAGCGCGTCGAAGTCGGCACCGGGTTCCGCGAAGGCGGCGCACACCTCGTTGAACCGGCCGAGGAGGCGCGCGCTCTCCCCGGCGCCGTCGGCCACGTTGCCCGCCACATCCTTGGAGGGGTCGAGCTGGGGCTCCTGGGCCAGGTAGCCCACCGTGAAGCCCGGCGTCAAGCGCGCCTCCCCGCTGAATCCGTCGTCCTGGCCGGCCATGATCTGCAGGAGGGACGACTTCCCCGAGCCGTTGGCGCCGATGACCCCGATCTTGGCCCCTGGGTAGAAGGACAGGTTGATCCCGCGGAGCACCTCACGGTCGGGGGGATAGAACCTCTTGAGGTCGCGCATGGTGAAGATGAACTGAGCTGCCATGCCGACCAGTGTGGCCCAGATCGCAGACCGGCCCGGACCCCGGCGCGACGGCCTCAGGATTCGACGCGACCGAGTCGCTCGGCCAGAAATGCCCGCTCGATGTCGTTCTCGCTCAGAAGCAGCGCCTCCTGGTAGGCGAGCCGCGACTCCCCGGAGCGCCCCAACTGGCGCAGGAAGTCGGCGCGCGCCGAGGCGAGATAGCTGTAGCTGACCAGGAGAGGTTCGGAGTCCAGCGCCTCGAGCGCGGCCAGCCCGGCGGCCGGCCCGGCGGCCAGCCCGATGGCGACCGCCCGGTTGAGCGCAACGACCGGCGACGGCCAGATCTGGACCAGGACGTCGTAGAGCCCGACGATCTCCATCCAGTCCGTGGCGTCCCACGTCGGGGCGCGGGCATGCACCGCGGCGATGGCGGCCATGAGGGCGAAGCGCCCCGGCGGCCGTCGGCGGAGGGCCTGGCGAACCAGACCAATGCCCTCGCCGATGGCGGCGCGGTCCCACTGCTCCCGATCCTGGTCGGCGAGGAGCACAAGGTGGCCGTCATCGTCGAGACGGGCCTCGCGGCGCGCGTCGGTGAGCAGGATGAGGGCCAGCAGGCCGGCGGTGCCGGCGTCGTCGGGCAGCAGGGTGTGTAGGACGCGGGCGAGGTCGAGCGACCGTTCCACGAGGTCGCGGCGGACCAGATCGGTGCCGAACGGCGCGGTGTGCCCGGTCGTGAAGAGCACGTGGACGACGGTGAGCACGGCGTCGATGCGGGAGGGCAGCTCCTCGACGGGCGGCACTCGATACGGGATGCGTGCCGCGGCGATCTTCTTCTTGGCCCGGGTGAGACGCGCCGCCATCGCCGTCTCACTGACCAGGAAGGCCCGGGCCACCTCGGCCGTTGTGAGCCCGCAGACGAGACGGAGAGTCAACGCGACCTGCGCGTCGGTGGCGATGGCCGGGTGGCAACAGGTGAAGATCAGCCTCAGGCGGTCGTCGATGATCCCGGGCGAGTGGAGCTCGCCGGGCTCGGGTGCCGAGACGGGCTCGACAAGCAACGGCAGGGCTCGTCGGTGCGTGGACTGGCGCCGTAGGACGTCAATGGCGCGCCGCCGGGCAACGGTGGTCAGCCACGCGCCCGGATTCGCGGGCAGGCCATCGGTGGACCAGGCGGCGAGCGCACGGGCATACGCGTCCTGGACGCACTCCTCCGCCAGGTCGATGTCCCCGGTGACCCGCACCGTCGCGGCGAGCACGAACGCCCACTCGCGACGGTGCGCGTCGGCGACCGACGCCTCGACGGACGCGTGGGGGGGTCGACGGGCGCTCAGTCGAAGGTCCTGATAGGTCGGACCTCGACACCGCCGAACGGCATGGGGATCTGCTTCGCCAACGCCAGCGCCTCGTCGAGGTCGGTGGCTTCCACGAGGTAGTAACCACCGAGCGCCTCCTTGGTCTCGGCAAAGGCACCGTCGGTGACGACGAAGCCCCCGGAGGGGTCCGGGCGCAGCGACGTGGCGGTCGCCGTCGGCTGCAGGGCGTTGCCGCCCCGCAGGGCGGCCGCGTTGCGCTCGCCGAACACCTGATGACCCTTCATCATCTGGTTGGTCTCCTCTGCTCCCGACGTGCCCAGCGCTGACTCGTCCCCGTAAATGAGGATCAGGTACTCGGCCATGATGTGCTCCTTTGCTCCGTGGCCCCATCGTCGGGGCCTCTCACCGACTACGACGAGCGAAGGTCGCCCCGATCGACACCGGGCGCACTTTTTTCGCGCTGGCCCCGGTCGGGCCCGGTGGGTCGGGACCAGTCTGCACCGCCCCGGGCGCTCCTGCCCCCCCATCTGACAGGATCGCCCCATGGCCTCCATCTCACTGCCGTACTTCCTGTCCCTCCCCGACGTCCCGGGACCCTGGCCCGGGATCGTCGTGATCCACGAGGGCGGGGGCATCAGCCCTCAGCTCCTGCGGGTCTGCGAGCGATTCGCCGGTGAGGGCTACGCGGCCATCGCCCCGGACCTCTTCTTCCGCAGCGGCGGCTCCGAGGCCGCCGACTTCGCCACGTTGATCGGTGCGCTCGTGCCCGAAGAGGCCCTCGCCGATGTGGCCGCCGCCGCCGGCACCCTGCGAGCGCTCGGCGCCGCCCGGATCGGCGTGACGGGGTTCTGCATGGGTGGGCGCTTTGCGTGGACCACGGCGCTGCACGGCCGCGGGTTCGACGCCGCGGTGGGCTTCTACGGCGGCGGCATCGCCGATGACCTGGGGCGGCCGCAGTGCCCGACGCTCCTGTTCTTCGGCGGTCAAGACCCCTACATCACGCCGGAGGAGATCGAGCGGGTGGCCGCCCACCATCCCGCTACCGTCGTCTACCCGGAGGCCACGCACGGATTCATGCGGGACGGCAGCGACAGCTACGACGAGAGATCGGCCCACGACGCCTGGTCGCGCACCCTCGCCTTCTTCGGCGACCACCTGCGCGAAGGGATCTAAGCTACTCGCCCGATGAGCAGCCGCGAGGTGCCCCAAACAGCCCCACACAGTTCAGATGCCGGCGTCATGAGCTACGAGCTCTCCGACGACCTGCTGGTCGAGGCCGACGGCCCGGTGCGGATCATCCGGATGAACCGGCCCGAGCAACTCAACGCCACCAACCACAGCCTTCACCAAGCGGTGGCCGCGGTGTTCCCGCAGATCGACGCCGACCTCGACGCCCGCGTGGCGGTCATCACCGGCAATGGGCGGGCGTTCTCCGCCGGCGGGGACTTCGAGTACCTCGACGAACTCACCCGTGATTCCGAGCTCCGGCGCCAGACCATCGTCGATGGCCGGGCGATCGTCACGGGCATGGTGAGGTCGCGGGTGCCGATTGTCGCCGCCGTCAACGGCCCCGCCGTCGGGCTGGGCTGCAGTCTCGTCGCCCTGTCGGACATCGTCTACATCGCCCAGAGCGCCCACCTCGCCGACCCGCACCTGCTGGTCGGCCTGGTGGCGGCCGACGGCGGCGCCGTGACCTGGCCGCTGCTGACCAGCCTGCAGCTGGCCAAGGAGTTCGCCCTCACGGGCGACCGGATCTCCGCAGAGCGGGCCGCCCAGATAGGGCTGGCCAACCACGTCGTCCCCGACGACGAAGTGCTCGATCAGGCCCTGGCCTGCGCCCATCGACTCGCCAAGCTGCCCCGTCAGGCGTGCGAGGACACCAGGCGGGCGCTCAACATCCACCTCGAGCGGGCGGTGCTGGCCACCATCGACTTCGCGCTCACCGCCGAGGAACGCTCGTTCACCTCTCCCGAGATGCGGGCCAACCTCGACCGCCTGCTCAAGCGGGGCGAACGTTGAGACGCCGCCGGCCCACCAGGGCGCCGGGCCGGTAGGTCTCGACGCGATGGAGCTTGACGCGTTCCGTGAGTCCCTCGACCGTTGGCTCGACGAGCACCACTCCGATCTCGCCGCCGGCCATGCGGGCCTCGGGACCCTCGACCAGCAGATGGCTCACCTGGCCAAGGTGAAGAGGCTCACCTACGAGGCCGGTTGGATGCGCTACGGCTGGCCCGAACGGGTCGGGGGTCTCGGTGGCTCCAGCTTGTTACGCGCCTATTTGGGCGAGGCGTTGACCTCCCGTGACCTGGTCGAGCCCGGCATCTACTCCATGACCGAGGTTCTCGCCCCGACCATGATCGACTACGCCACACCCGAGCTGGCCGCGACCATGGTGCCGCGGCTGCTCCGCGGCGACGAGACCTGGTGCCAGGGATTCTCCGAGCCGGACACCGGCAGCAACCTCGCCTCCCTGTCCTGCCGGGCGGCACGCACCGATGACGGCTGGCGCGTCAGCGGCCAGAAGGTGTGGACCGGCCTGGCCCAGTTCGCCCAACGCTGTGTGCTCCTGACCCGGACCGGCACCACCGGGTCAGCCCACAAGGGCATCACGGCGCTGTTCGTCGACATGGAGAGCCCCGGCATCACCGTCCGACCGATCCAGACCATGCACGGCCCGCTGGAGTTCTGTGAGGTCTTTTTCGACGACGTGGCGGTGCCGTTCGACCGAACGCTCGGAGAGGTCGGTCAGGGCTGGTCGGTCGCCATGGACCTGCTCCCCTACGAGCGGAGCACGTCGCTCTGGCACCGGGCCGCCTACCTGCACCGTCGGCTCCAGGACCTTCTCGACACGGCCCCGCTCGGCGCGCTCGACCCGCTCGACGTGGGCGCGGTCACCCAGCTCGTGCTGGCCTTCCGGGCACGGTCGCGCGCCACCCAGCACCGACTGGCCGCCGGAGAGCGTCTCGGGCCGGAGACCTCCATCGACAAGGTGCTCGTTGCCACATCCGAACAAGCAGTGTTCGACCTCGTCGCCGACACCCTCTCGGCAGAGGTGAGCGTCGGCCACGACCCGGCCAGCGAGCGATGGCGCAGCCAGTTCCTCTACTCGCGGGCGGCATCGATTTACGGCGGCAGTGCCGAGATCCAACGGAACATCATCTCGCGCCGGCTCCTCAGTCTCGGGAGCGACCGCTGATGGACGGCGCCGACCTCGAGCTCTTCGAGCGCAGCCTCCGCCACGCCACCGAGGAGCACAGCGGTCCCGCGCTCGACGCCGCGCTGGAAGAGCTCGGCTGGAGCGATGCCCTGGTGCTCGATCCGCGGGCGGCGATCTCGATCCTCTTCGAGCTCCAAGGCGCGGCCAACGCTTCGTCCTCCGCCCTCGACCAGGTGCTGCTGCAGGCCCTCGACCCTGACGCCGCGACAAGCTCCGCCGTGGTCCTGCCGAGCGCGGGCCGATGGGGCGCACCCGGCCAGCTCCTTGGCGATCGCGTCTCGGTGAGCGGGCTGGGCACCGCCGCGTTGGCGGCGCGGGATTTGGCCGTGGTGGTGGCCGAGAGCGGGGACAAGCAGGTCGTGGCTGTGGTCGGCACGAGCGCTCTCACGCGGCGGCCGGTGAGTGGCGTCGACCCGTGGCTCGGCCTGGTGCAGGTGACCGGAGAGGCCGCACCAGACGAGATCGGGTCAGGGGACTGGGGCGCCGCCGTGGCCCTGGGACGGCTCGCCCTCAGCCACGAGATCGTCGGCGCATCGAGGAAGATGCTGGACCTGGCCCGCCAGCATGCGCTCGAGCGGATTCAGTTCGGCACTCCGATCAGCACGTTCCAAGCCGTGCGCCACCGCCTGGCCGACACCCTGGTTGCGATTGAGACCGCCGATGCCATGCTGGACGCCGCCTGGCTGGACCGGTCGCCACAGACCGCCGCCATGGCCAAGGCGCTCGCCGGGCGGGGCGCCCGGGTGGCGGCCCGCCACTGCCAGCAGGTGCTGGCGGGAATCGGGTTCACCACCGAGCACGACTTCCACCGCTACTTCCGGCGAACTCTGGTGCTCGACCAGCTCCTGGGCGACAGCCGCTCGCTCACCAAGGAGTTGGGGGTGGAGCTCCTCGCCAGCCGCCAGCTGCCCCCACTGCTCCCGCTCGACGCGGCGTCGATCTGAGGGACCGCTCGGGCGCACTCGCCCTCCCTTCCGGGAGTGGGCCGATCTCAACTCATTGCGAACAGGGAGAGGTTGCGATAGACAGGCAAGATCCGGTCGTCAGGTGGCGGCCGCGCGCTCGAAAGGGGGGCAATGGACAAGGTGCGCCAGCGAGTTCCGCCCGCGGCCGACGTGCAGCGCAGGCTCTATGAGCTGATGGCGCTGATGAAGGCGGCCGATGATCGGCTCAGCAAGGGGATCGCTTCGGGCGAGCTCCTCTGCGTCTACTGGCCGCCGCGCGGCCAGGAGGCCATCGCCGCCGCCGTGGGCGTGTGCCTCCGGACCGACGACCAGCTCGTGACGACCTACCGCGGCCTGCACGACCTGATCGGCAAGGGCGTCCCACTGGTCGAGATCTACGGTGAGATGCTGGGTCGAGCGGTAGGGGCGGGACGTGGCAAGGGCGGGACCATGCACATCGCCCGACCCGAGTCAGGTGTGGCCATGTCGACGGGGATCGTCGGAGCGGGACCGCCGGTGGCGGTCGGGCTGGCCATGGCGGCCCAGCGGAAGGGCTCGGACCAGGTCACCGTGGTCTGCTTCGGCGACGGCGCGACCAACACCGGCTCATTCCACGAAGCCGCCAACATGGCCGCCCTATGGGATCTTCCTGTGGTGTTGCTCTGTCAGAACAATCTCTACGGCGAAATGACCCCGGTGGAGCACACGATGAAGGTCAAGACGATCGCCGACCGGGCCCAGGCCTACGGGATGCCCGGGGTCCGGGTGGACGGCAACGATCCACTGGCCATGGTGGCCGCCGTGGAGGAGGCGGTGGACCGGGCCCGCAGCGGTGCCGGCCCGACCCTGCTCGACTGCGTCACCTTCCGCTTCAAGGGTCACTACTTCGGAGACCCCATGGCCTACATCCCGGCCGAGCAGATGGCGGCGGCCGAACTGGCCGATCCGGTCCCGACCTTCCGTGCCAAGCTGGCCTCGTCGGGGGTCTGCACCGAGGAGGAGCTCGGACAGATCGACCGGGGCGCGGTGACGGCCGTGGAGGAGGCGTTGGCGACCGTTCTCGCTGCGCCGCCGGCATCCGATGACGAGCTCAGCCGCGACGTGTACGCCGACATGACCAACAGTCCGGCGTAGAGGGAGGCAATGGTGGACGAAAAAGATATGTCGTACCGAGAGGCGCTGAACCTCGCCCTCGACCAAGCCCTCGCCGCTGACGAGCGCGTCCTGCTCCTCGGTGAGGACATCGCCGATCCGGGGGCCTCGGGTCCGACCAAGGACCTCTCGACCCGCTACGGGGCAGACCGGGTGCTGGACACCCCGATCTCCGAGGCGGGGATCGTGGGCACCGCCGTGGGCCTGGCGATGGGCGGCTTCCTGCCGGTGGCCGAGATTATGATCATGGACTTCATCGGCATCGCGGCCGACCAACTCGTCAACAACGCGGCCAAGCTGCGCTTCATGACCGGTGGGCGGGTGACCGCCCCCATCACGGTGCGCACGCAGGTCTACGGCGGGCTCGGCACCGGCGCCACGCACTCACAGTCGCTCGAAGCCTGGTTCATGCACATCCCCGGGCTCAAGGTGATCGTGCCCGCCACCCCACGGGACGCCAAGGGCCTGCTGACCTCGGCGATCTTCGACGAGGACCCCTGCCTGGTCCTCGAGACGATCAGGCTGCAGGGCCAGCGTGGCCCGGTCCCGCTGGACCCGGGGTTCTCGATCCCCCTCGGCCGGGCGGAGGTCAAGCGGCCCGGCACCGACGTCACGCTGGTCACCTACGGGCGCAGCCTGCTCGAGTCGCTCGGCGCCGCCGCCGCCCTGGAGTCCGAGGGCGTGAGCGCCCAGGTGCTCGACCTGCGGACCCTGGTGCCGCTCGACGTCCCCCTCCTGCTCGAGTCCGTGGCGGGCACCGGTCGGGCGGTGGTCGTGCACGATGCGGTGCAGTTCGCCGGACCGGGCGCGGAGATCGCGGCCACGGTGCAAGAGGAGCTCTTCGACGTGCTGAAGGCACCGGTGAGGCGGGTGGGCGCCCGCTTCGTGCCCAACCCGGGCGCAACCGCGCTCGAGGCGCAGGTGTACCCGAGTGTCGACCGCATCATCGCCGCCGTGCGGCAGACCTTCAAGACACCGGCTGCGCAAGGAAGCTGAGATGCCCGACTTCACGCTGCGGATCCCGCGGGTTTCGGTCGCGATCTCTGAGGCGACGCTCATCGACCAGCTGGTGGGTGAGGGGGGCCATGTCGAGGAGGGAAGTCCCCTCTTCGTGATCGAAACCGAAAAGGTCGAGACCGAGATCGTTGCCGGTGCGTCGGGCACGGTGCACTGGACCGGCGAGCTCCAGACGGTCTACCCGGTCGGCGCGGAGATAGGAGTGATTGAAGAAGCGGGATGAGTCTCAGAGGGGAGTTCCGACCATGACGATCGATGCCGACCGCCGCCCATCGGAGGGGGTGGGAGTCGTGCCCTTCGCCATGCGCGATCCGCTGCACGTGCCGCGTGAGCGCTACTTCGACCGCGGGTTCTTCGACCTCGAGAAGCAGAAGCTCTGGCCGCGCGCCTGGCAGATGGCCTGTCGCCTGGAGGAGATCCCCGGGCCCGGTGACTTCGTCGAGTACGAGATCTGCGACCAGTCCATCCTCGTCGTGCGCCAGGACGACGGGTCGATCAAGGCCTTCCACAACGCGTGCCGCCACCGGGCCACACAGCTCGCCCAGGGATCGGGCCGGATGGCCAAGGGCCAGATCGTCTGCCCCTTCCACGGCTGGCGGTGGAACCTCGACGGCTCCATCTCCTTCGTCTACGGCCAGGAGGGCTTCGAGCCCGACTGCGTACGCGCCGAGGACCTACGGCTTCCCGAGGTCAAGCTCGACACCTGGGGAGCCTGCGTGTGGATCAACATGGATCCCGAGTCCCGCCCGCTGGCCGAGGCGCTGGCCCCGGCCGCCGATCTCCTCGACGCCATCGGCTTCGGCAACATGCGGGTGTGGTGGTGGAAAGAGATCATCCTCCACTCCAACTGGAAGATCGCCCAAGAGGCCTTCCACGAGGGCTGGCACGTCATGCGCACCCATCCGCAGCTGACCATGGGAATGGGGGAGGACTACCCCGTGGGCGATGTGGAGTACACGACGTTCGAGAACGGCCACGCGCGCTTCCAGGGCCGCTTCGATCCCGCCGCGGGTGGGGTTGCCCAGGGCCGGGGGGCCGAACAGTTCCTCCAACGGTCGACGACCCTCTGGGAGGGTCAGGACGCCATGACGCTCAAGCGCGACCTCGACGTCTTCATGGGGATGCGAAACCGGGTGCCAGAGGGCGCGGACTTCCCCACGGCGGCGATCGACGCCCTCTTCGAGTACTGGCAGGGCGCGGGCATCCCGGTACCGCCCAGAAACGAGGGCATGCGGCTCTGGGGCGGCGAGGTGTTCTTGTTTCCCAACTTCTTCGTGCTCCCCATGTACGGCAACGCGCTCTGCTACCGCATCCGCCCCTATGGCGACGACCCGGAGCGCTGCCGCTTCGAGATCTTCTCGCTGACCACCTACCCGGAGGGCCACGAGCCCCCCCGAGCTCGCCTGATGGGCCGTTTCGAGCCGGACGACGCGGAGAACCTGGGCCTGATCCCGCGCCAGGACGTGCGCAACATCGAGCGCCAGCAGCGCGGCCTGCACTCGCTGGGCTTCACCGAGTCGCGACTGGCCACCGAGTGGGAGAGCCCCATCAGCAACATGCACATGGAGCTGGATCGCTACCTGGCCCGTTGAACGAGCCGGAGGGACGGCTGATCGGAGCTCGTCCCGGCTGGCGTCAGGCGTTCCGGCAGATATTCAGGGCGCGGCGGTGGCCCGGCTCGTCGGCCGGGGCAGCAACGAGGGCGGAGCGTCCGTATCCTCGACGATGTAGTTGTGCAGCACGCCGACCTCCTCCACCTCGCACACCACATGGTCGCCGACGACCACCTCGGGCGGGGGCGGCGGTGTGCCCAGCGCCACCACGTCGCCCGGGAAAAGGCTGATCCGGTGGCTCACGTGGCTCAGCATCTCGCTCGGTGTGAAGCAGTAGTACCTGGTGTTGCCGGACTGTACCTGGGTGCCGTTCACCGTGGCCGTGATGGCCAGGCCCTCCATCACCCGCTCCTCGGTCAGGTCGCGGCGAATCCACGGGCCCCACGACGTGAACCCGTCCATGGACTTGCCGACCGCCCAGAACCCCATGGCCCCGTACTCCGGCGCCGTCAGGTCGTTGAAGACGCTCCAGCCGAAGATGGCGTCGTGGGCTTCGGCCGGCCCCGCCTTGCGCAGCGGTCGGCCGACCACCACGGCGAGCTCGGACTCGATCTGCATCGGTCCGGTCAAGACCGCCGGCATCTGGATCTCGGCCCCGTCACCGCTGGCGTAGTTGGTCGCCTTCGGAAGCCACATCGGCTGCCGCTCCGGCGGGCGCGTCGTGCCCGGCTCGATGAACCCGCCCATGACGTTGACGAACCGCACTCCTTCGAGCGGGGCGCCGAGGACCACGTCCTCCATGGCCAGTGACTGCCCGTTGCGCCGTTGCTCACCGTAGAGGTCGCCGACGACGATGTGAAAACGATCGCCCTCGACCTCGCCGAAGCAGGAGGTTTCACCGATCAGCGCACGTCCGAGAAGGCTCACGACGACCATCGTACGCGCAACCTACAGGATGGCACGGCTGTCCTTGAGGGCCTCGACCTCGGCCCAGGAGAGGCCGAGCTCCAGCAGTACGCTCTCGGTGTGCTCGCCGTGCTCGGGGGCGCGCGACGGCCGGCCGGGCTGTTCGTCGAACTGCACCGGTGAGGGCACCATGGGCACCGAGACGCCGTTGCCCACGTCGACCGAGGTGACGTAGCCGTTGGCCAGCACCTGGGGGTCGGCCGGCAGCTCCGCCGGGTCCTGCCCGGGTACCCACTCGCCCTCGAAGTCGGCGAGCACGCGCCGCCACTCGTCGAAGTCCCGCTCGGCGAAAATTCCGTCGAGCCATTCGATGCACGCCCGGTTGTTCCGGCGGCGAGCGTCGATATCGGCGAAGCGCGGGTCGGTCGCCATCTCCGGCTGTCCGATCGCCTTGCACAGGTCCGGCCAGTAGCGATCCGGCGACAGCATCTGGAGCCCCACGAACCGGCCGTCCGAGGTTCGGTAGGGCATCATGAGGGGGTTGGGCATGTCGTACCGGCTGGGCATCACCCGATGCGACGCCCCTTCGTCGAGAGCGGCGTTCATGATGTCGACCTGGACCTGCCACATCCCCGAGGCGAGCAGTGAGGCGTCGACGAGGCTCGGTTCGCCCGTCGTGGCCCGCCGGTAGAGCGCGACGGCGATGGCGCCGGCGATGGTGAGCCCCCCGACCACGTCACCAAAGGCCGGTCTGGGTGACGCCGGCCACTCGGCGCCCGGCGCGGTGAACACATGCTGCATCCCGGTCCGGGCCCAGTAGGCGCCGGCGTCGTAGCCGCCACGTCCGGCATCGGGACCGCGGGGGCCGAAGGCGGTCCCTCGCACGTAGATCACCGAGGGGTTGTCCGCACGGACGTCGTCGAGGTCGATCCGCAGGTTCCGGCGCGTCTCGGCGCGCAGGTTCGTCACGAACACGTCGGTCGACTCGAGCATCCGGGAGAGGAGCCGCCGTCCTTCGGGGTGCTTGAGATCGAGGCCGACGGACCGCTTACCCCGGTTGGCGGACTGGAAGCTCACGTCCACACCCTTGTGCAGCTTGTGCAGGCCGGCGGTGACCAGGCCGCGGTAGGGGTCCCCGGTCTCGGGGTGCTCGATCTTGATGACCTCGGCGCCCCACTCGGTGAGGACGGCCCCCGACATCGGTACGAACACGTGGGAGGCCACCTCGACCACCCGCACGCCTGAGAGCAGCGGCGCCACAGCTGTCGCCCTATCCCCGCCCTGCGCTCACGAGCTCACCGGCGCTCCCCGGTCAACACACCTGCCGGCTGGTGCCACGAAGGGGGCGGATCCTCAATCCGGTAGAGGCTGGCGGCGTTGTCCCACAGGATCTTTCGCCGCACCCCCGGCTCGACATGCCCCAACCCCGCGTCGATCGTCTCCTGGATGTTGCCGAACAGGCAGGTGGTGTGGGGGAAATCGGTCTCGAACAGCACATTGTCAATGGGCACGATGTCCAAGAAGTGCTTGGGCGCCACCGACTCGAACCAGTAGGTGACGTAGACGCTCTGGCGGAACAGGTCCGAGGGCAGGATGTCCCCCGGCTGGCGCTCCCGTCCGGGGCGGAACGCACCGAGCCAGCTGTAGTCGGTCGCCTCCAACATGAAGGGCAGCCAGCCGATGCCACTCTCGACCGACACGAACTTGAGGCCGGGATAGCGGTTCAGCACCCCCGAGGTGATGAGGTCCGAGCACTGCACCCCGTTCTTCATGAACAGGCTTACCGCGGTATAGGCCTGCGCACCGTTGACGCCATGCAGGGCGTAGCGTTCCGGGGTCGACAGCTCCAGCGTGTCTCCCGCGCTGCCGATATGGAAGTGGATCGGCAGACCCGCGTCCTGTGCCAGGTCCCATAGGGGGTCCCAGTGCGGAGACCCGAGAACGGGCAGGCCGTAACGTTGGGGCTCGCCGGTGAACAAGATGCCGCGGGCCCCGAGCGGGATGCACCGCGCAATCTCCTTGACCGTCGCGTCGATATCCCAAAAGGGCGTCGCCACCACCGGCAGCAGCCGCCGGAGGTCCGCCGAGGCCCACTCGACCAAGAAGTCGTTGTAGGCCGAGACGCACAGCAACTTCAACTCGTCACCCTCGAGCCTCAAGAAGTTCTCGCTGCCGAAACCACCCACGTTGGGGTACAGGACCTGCGCCCAGATCCCGGCCTCGTCCATGTAGGACAGCCGGGCGTCAGCCTGGTAGGCGCCCGGATGGCAGTCCTCATAGGTCTGGGGGTACTCCGGGGGGAACGTCGGCCATCCGGCGGGTGCGGTGACCCCGACCGGGGCGAGCCGCTCACCCTTGAGCACCCAGGTGTCCGCCGTGCCGTTGCGCACCACGTGCGGCACGTCGTCGCGGTACTTGGCGGGCACCCGTTCCGTCCATACGCCCGGGGGCTCGGTGATGTGGCTGTCCGCATCAATGATGATGTCCCGTACGACTGTAATTGTCGTCCCCCTCACCCTGCGATCCGGCGTCCGTCGTGCGGCGCGCTCTCCCCCGTCAGCGCGTGGCGGCTCATTTAGACGGTAGACCTCGGACGGCGTCGGGTCAAGGTGGCCTGCCTGTGGATCGACGGCCGTGTCACCCGTCGATCCACAGCAGTCCCACCTGCTCGCCCTCCTCGACGGCAGTAACATCCTGGTCGACGAGCGCATTTCGCGGCGTCCGGAGGGGAGGGACCTCATGACCTCGGCGACGCAGCACCTCGTGAGCCTGGTCGAGGCCGAAGATCGCTACGACATCCCTTACGCCGAGCTCTTGCCGATCCAGCTCGACGCGGCCAACGAGCGGCTGCAGAGCCGAATTGTCGACATCCCACTGCTGGCCAACCGCGCCGAACGCGGCGGCGTCACCAGGATCCAACAGCCCGGGGACCTGGTCACGCTGCTCTTCGCGCATACCACCTACAAGAGCTACTCCGAGGGTTGGCTCACGGAGGGCCGCTGGGACCGGATGGGCAAGTGGCTCCAGACCGTCTCGACCTACCCGGTCCACGGCGTCGACGCCGGAGGCGCTCTGAGCCTCGAGGACTGGCTCACGCGGCTGGAGGCGAGCAACCACTTCGTCGCCTGCTCGAGCGGCACGACCGGCAGGCCCGCACTGCTGAGCTCATCCGAGGAGGATCTGGCGTTCACGGGGCGGACCAGTGTCGCCTCCTTCTCGTGGGCCACCGGGATCAAACCCGAGGGTGATCGCAAGCTCTTCGGCCTCGGACCACGGACCGCCGTCCCCCGAAACCTACGCATACGCCAGGCGATGATTGACGCCTTCGCATCGAGGGAGGAGCCGTTTCCCTTCCCGGGTGAGCCGATTACCGTCTCCTCGGTCATGGAGATGATCGCCCTGCGCCGACGGATCGCCGACGGCACGGCTCGGCCGGCCGAGATCGTCGAGTTCGAGAGCCTCTCCATCACGCGCCAGGCTGAAATGGATGCAGCGATCGGCCAGACGGTCGACGCGCTCATCGACAGCCGCGACCTGCGGCTGCTGGTGACGGGCATGTTCGGAACGCTGTATCCCATCGCGGAGCTCGTCCGGGAGAAGGGGTTCGGCAGCAAGGACTTCGACCCGGAGAACGCCCTGCTGACCGGAGGCGGGCTCAAAGGGACGGTTCTCCCGCCCGACTACAGGGAGTTCGTCCTCGACACGTTCAACATGCGCGCCGAGCACGTCTACCAGCTCTACAGCATGCAAGAGCTCAATACACCCTTCCCGATGTGCGGCGCCGGCCGTTATCACGTGGCGCCCTGGGTCATGGTGCTGCCGCTGGACGCGAGCGGGGAGCAGCTGCTCGACGCGAGCGACGGCGAGATTGCCGCGCGGGCGGCCTTCTTCGACATCTCCCTCGACGGTCGCTGGGGCGGGGTGATCTCCGGTGATCGCATCACCGTCGACTTCGGCGCGTGTCGGTGCGCCCATCAGGGCCCGACCATCGGTCCGGAGGTGGCGCGCTACGCCGACCTGCCCGGCGGCGACAAGATCAGTTGTGCGGGAACCATCGATGCCTACCTTCGAGGTGTTTCGTGAGCGCCGTGGCCGAACCCGAAGCCCACGCGCTGTCCGCTCCTCATTTCGTGCGCGGGCGGCTGGTCGAGGAGGAGGCCGTGCGCTACCGCTCGCGGGACCTGGGCGCGGACTTCACCACCCCCGCCCTGGACCTCGACGCTCTGATCACGCCGCGCTCCGAGCTGCCACCGCTGCTCGACGTCAAGCTGTCGGAAATCGTCGAATTCCTGATCGAGACGGGCGAGCGCCTCGCGCTGGATCGCAACCCTCACCTGCAGCAGTGTCTCGATCGGCTGGCGGCGACCAACCCCCTACCCCGGCGCATCGTCGAGAATCTTTACCGCAGCGCGCCGCAGCAACTGAGCAGGGAGAGCATCGAGGCCAAGATCCACGCGAACTTCGCCGAGCCGGCGGCCCTCGACGGCTGGATCACGCGCGTGGACGCCTACGGCAACGCGGGCGCCGTCCGCGCCTTCCCGCCGCGCATGATCCACATGCTGGCAGGCAACTCGCCGGCCGGTTGCATCGCCTCCATCGCCCAAGGTGCCCTGGTCAAGGCGGTCAACCTGTTCAAGATGCCCTCCAGCGACCCCTTCACCTGCGTGGCGGTCCTGCGCACCATGGCCGAGATCGACCCCGACCATCCGGTGGTGCGCTCAATGTCCGCCGTCTACTGGCAGGGCGGCGATGATCTAATAGAGCGGGCCCTCTATCGTCCGCAGTACTTCGACAGGATCGTCGCCTGGGGTGGAGGAGAGGCCATTTCCAACGTGATCAAGTACCTGGGGCCGGGGATCCAGTTGGTCTCGTTCGACCCCAAGTCTTCGATCTCCATGATCGGACGCGAGGGTTTCGCCTCCGACGAGACCATCGCCGAGGTGGCCGAGCGCACCGCCGCCGACACCACCATCTTCAACCAGGACGCCTGCCTGGCCAGCCGCTTCGTCTTCGTCGAGGGCGAGCGGGCGCAGATCGAGAAGTTCTGCTCCGTCCTGGTGGAGCGGCTGGGTGTCGACCGCGAGCTGGCCTCGGCCGTGGCCCCGCCCCTGCCGATGGACATGCGCGAGGAGATCGAAGTCATGCAGGCCATGGGGGACGATATGAAGGTCTGGGGCGGTTTCGACGGCCGTGGCCTGGTTGTTCTCTCCGAGGAGCCCGTGGAGTTCCACCCGTCCAACAAGACCTCCAACGTGGTCATGGTCCCGTCGCTCGAGCACGCCATCCGCTACGTCAACGTGGCCACCCAGACCATCGGCGTCTACCCGTTCGAACGCAAGGCGGAGCTGCGCGATCGGCTGGCCAGCGCCGGAGGTCAGCGGGTATGTCGCCTGGGCACGGCGAACGGCTACGTTCTCGGAAGCCCGCACGACGCCATGTACGCCCTCCAACGCTTCGTCCATTGGATGAGCGACGACGACATCGAGAGCTGAGGTCGCCGCCGGAGGGCGTTCGTGAGTTCCCGGACGGGCGGGGGAAGGGGTAGGAGGCGTGGCGCTGCAGCCATTCACTATCCGCATTGACGAGGATCGGCGCACGCTGCTGGACGACCGGTTGCGCACCGTCGTGTGGGCCGACGAGGCGTCTGGAGCGGAAGACTGGCGTTACGGTGTCGCCGGTACGTACCTGCGGGAGCTGGTTGCGTACTGGCGCGAGGCCTACGACTGGCGCGTGCATGAAGCGGCCATGAACCGCTGGCCTCACGTGCGCGGCCAGATCGACGGAGTAACGGTGCATGCCCTCTACGAGCGAGGCTCGGGTCCTGCACCCCTACCGCTGGTGCTGACCCATGGGTGGCCGTGGACGTTCTGGGACTTCGCAAAGGTCATAGAGCCGCTCGCACACCCCGAACGCTTCGACGATGATCCCGCCGACGCGTTCGACGTGATTGTGCCCTCGCTGCCAGGTTCGGTCTTCTCCTCGCCGTGTCCGGGCGGGGTCGGGTGGAGCGAGACCGCCGGCGTATGGGTGAAGCTCATGGACGAGCTCGGCTACCAGCGGTTCGGGGCACACGGGGGCGACTCGGGGGCGTACGTGACCGCGCAGCTTGCCCATGCGTTCGCCGACCGCGTGCTCGGGGCGCACCTGACCTTCCCTGCCCTACTGGGCGCCGACCTCGCAGCCATCACACGGCAGGACTTCGGCCCCGACGAGGTCGACTACTTCGACCTGGAGTATCCCAAGCCCTACAATTTGACGCACTTCCTGACCCACACGCTCGAACCGCAGACTCTCGCGTGGGCGATGCAGGACTCCCCCGTCGGGTTGGCGGCGTGGATGCTGCAACGGCGGCGGGCCTGGAGCGACTGTGACGGTGACGTGGAACGCTCCTTCAGCAAGGACGAGTTGATCACCAGCTTTTGCCTGTACTGGCTCACGGGCACCTTCGCTGGTTCGGTGCGCTACTACGCCGACTCTTTCGCCATGCCATGGACACCCACCCACCAGCGCCGACCCACCCTCGAGGCTCCGACCGGCGTGGCCGTGTTCCCGCGGGAGCTCGTGCACGTTCCGCGCGCCCTGGCTGAACGTGAAGCGAACCTCGTCCACTGGACCCGGATGGAACGTGGCGGCCACTTCGCACCCGCCGAGGAACCGGAGCTCCTCGTCGACGACCTCCGCGCCTTCTTCCGTCCGTTGCGCGGCACGTAGCCGCACCGGGCCGATCTGGTCGGCACTCGAACCGCCGTCGCCAGGTCGGGGGATACGTACAGACTCGCCGCGGCAGGTCCCAGATGCAACGCTGGTGGTCATGAAGAACATAGCAAAGCGACTTGCCCAAGGTGCCGGTGACGATGCTGCCGTAGATGACCCCAGTGGTCGGCTGGCCGCCTATATGGCGAAGACCCAATCAGCCCTCGATCTTCTGGCAATGGTGACCCTGTGGCTTGTCGTCGTTCCCCCGGGGGACTTCAAGTACGGCACGGCGGCGCTGATCGGACGCGTTGCGCTCTCGGTCGTCTACGGGATCGACATGGTGATCCGTAGCCACCTGGCCAGGCGCCATGTGTCCTACCTCGTCACCCATCCGATCGGGGTGCTCTCCGTCTTCGCGCCACCGGTGCGGGTGGTCTTCAGTCTTCGATTGGTCAGGTCGATCTTCCAGCGCGGGAACCTCGGTCGTTTCCTGTTGGCCGCGGCGGTGATGGTTCTGAACGGCGCCATCATCGTGTATCTCTACGAGCGCCACGCACCGGGATCCAACATCCACACGCTCGGTGAGTCCGTCTGGTGGTCGTTGGTGACCGTGACCACCGTCGGCTACGGGGACTTCTACCCGGTGACGGTACAGGGACGAGTCACGGCCGGGTTCGTCATGGCGATCGGGATCCTCACCCTGGCGGTCGTGACGGCACAGGTGGCGTCGAGCTTCATGACGCAGGGGCCAACCGGACCGAGAGGTAGGGCGCCGGCCGATGGGCCAGCGCCTGAGGCGATGCTCGCCGAGCTCGATCAGCGACTTGCCCGCATCGAGAGCCTGTTGACCGCGAGTGTGGCGACACGCGCCCAGTCCGGAGGGAGCCCGGGTGCGGAGTGAGGGTGCGCACCTACGGCCCACTCCCCGGCATCGCTCAGCCTGGGAGGGATCCCGTCTCGATGGTGGCAAACAGATCAACTCCCTGATCGGCCGCGTAGGCGACGAGTACTCGGCTGACAAGTCCGGACAGCGCGTGGCGATCCGAGGGCGGCACGCGGTCCAGAATCGCCGAGACGTCCGCCTCGAACCGGGTGGAGACGTGCGCCACGAGCGACCGGCCCTGGTCGGTGAGGTTCACCAGCACGACGCGTCGGTCTGCCACTGATGGAACCCGCTCGACGAGGCCGCGTCGTTCGGCGCGGGTGATCAGGCCCGTGATGCTGGACTTGTCCAGCTCCAACAGCTTGGACAACTCGTTCATGGTCGGCGTGCGGTCCGCCTCCAGGGCAACGGTCAAAGTGCCGTCTCGACGAAGGTGTACCTCGCCGAGCTCCCTCACTCGTTGACGAGATCGATGCCGGCACCATCGCGGTCAGTGCGAACCCTCTACCCCTCGCCGATGTCGAGAAGATCTGGGTACGGGCAGACGTGCCAGGTGTGCGAACCGTACCCGTGGCATAACCTTTGCAGCGGGCAGTAGGCGTGCACCACCGACGACAGGTGCGGTGCGTCTAGCCGGCAACGGTGACAAGGTCGCCCACGGCGAGCTCGGAGAAGGCCACAGCAGCGGTCGACACGGAGAGCTCGACACAACCCAGACTTTGGGGATGGCCGTACGAGGCCCGTACGAAGCCGTGCACCGCGTCGCCGCCGTTGAAATAGTTGATCCAGGGCACGAGGTCGTCATAGGTGCTTCCGTCCGGGTTGGTGCCGGTCATGTAGTTCTCGACGTACCGCACGTAGATCGGGTAGGTACCAGTTGCCGTCGGATCCTCGGAGATTCCTGTGTTGGCCGGCGAGGTGAGCACGACCGAGCCGTTCTCCCACAGGGTGAGGGTTTCGGGCAGGGTCTCGGTCACATAGACATAGGCGTACGGGGAGGGATCGAGCTGACTGGCGGTCGCGGCCTCGAGCAGCGCTGACCAGGTTGAGGAGTTCATGAGTTGGGCGACGCTCTCATCGTCGCTCCGATAACCGTCGTAGTTGGGTTGATTGGCCTCGAATTCCATCAGGGCACCTTTTACCATCGTCGTGGGCGTGCCCGGAGACCACTGGGCTTGCAGTGCGGCGGGGATCGACGGCCAGCGCCACGAGAAGGTGCCCTCGAGCGGATCGGAGATGGTGGCCACCTCGCCGGCGAAGGTAGTGGGCATCGCGACACCTGGGTCGGGGACGAAGTTCAAGGGAAGGTAGTGCAGCTGGGCGAGGACCTGCTCGACGCGCAGGAGCGAGCCTGGAGCCACACTGAAGTGATACGAGGTGCTCATCGTCGCCGCGTCGGTGGTGGCGGAGGCGGCGTTGGTGGCACCGACGACCGAGACCACGCGGTCAAAGCCCACCGTCACCGCCGTGTCGGGTCCGAACCCGAAGCCAGCCGGGGTGAAGACCAGCGTGTCGGGTCCAGGTTCCGACCAGTCGCCCGCCACCTCGGGTGAGAGGGTCGGTCGGGTGTTGCCGAGGACCTGGGCCACCGGTTCGGCAAACGTGAGCGTGATGGGACCATCGGTCGTCGCTGTCGCGCTTCCCGGCGCGGGCTGGGCCAGCACGACCGGTGTCCGTCCGCTGGTGGCGACGAACCAGGTCACCGGGGTCATGTGGGCGGCGATCGTCTCCCAGCTCCGGGGCGCGGCCGCCACGTCGAGGGAGCCGGCGGCTAGGTCGGTCGGCACGGCCAGGTCGGCGACCGTGGTCGCCTCGGGAAGGTGGATCGTCGTGGTCGGGCCGCCCTCGGCGCTGAACGCCACGACGCTGACCGGGTGGTCGAAGCGCACCGGCACCTGGCCATGCCGCGATGACGCCTCTACGCGGCTTGACGGCGTCGACACGGGGGTCCGCACGACCGTGGTGCTCGAGACGCTCGGACCGAGGAGCCAGCCCAGCCACGAAGGAGCTGCAGCGCGCACCGTGACGCGCACGACCTGGCCCTGGGCCAGCTGGGATGCGGGAACCAGACCATCGGCGTCATCCACCAAGGCGACCGTCCGCCCTCCGCTGGTGGCCCACTCCCCCGTCACGACCGTTCCGAGCCCGCCCACGTGCAGCTGCACCAAGGCCTGACCCGACGTCGAGAGCGATACATGGGGCCGACCCAGGAGCAGGGCGAGCACCACGCCGCCGCCGGCCAGAACCACGACAACACCAGTGCCGATGGCGAGACGCAGCGGCCACCGGCGGCCCTTCGTCGATGGTTCGCTCATGTGCTCGCGTCCCTGCTCCGTGAAGCCCCTGGGTTAGCCGTACCGTCAATGCTGTCACTGTCGGTCACCCAATTGGTCGCGCCCGCACTGTGGCTCTTCACTCTGAAATTGAGGCGCAGTTCCTGGAAGGATTGGTGACGTCGCCCGAGGGACGCTTCTCGGCGACGTCACGGTGCCTGCCACGCAGGATATTGGCGCGGCGTGTCTTGGTAGCTAAGGATGTACGCGGCTTGCGCTCCCGCTCAATGAGCCGGCGCGCCGATCCGCCGTCTGCTCGAACTCCTCTTATTTCTTGACCGCGTCCTTGAGCTTTTCTCCGGCCTGCTTCAGATTGCCAACGACCTTGTCACCCTTGCCCTCGGCCTCCAGGGCGGGGTCGGCGGTTGCCTTACCGGCTGCCTCCTTGACGTGCCCCTTGGCTACCTGGGCCTTGTCCCGTGCCTTGTCAGATGCGCTCATGAAGCCTCCTTTGACTCGTTCCCCTTGGTACCCGATCGGACCCTCGGCAAACGGAAGACGACGAAGCCCCGCCGATTCAAGATAGGCGGGGCTTCGTCTGTCCCAGCAGGAGTGCGCGGTGGCCTGGCTCTTACCCTCTTGCCCCAACCGTAAACTTGTAGCCTGGTACCCCGATTGCAACGTCGAAATTCATCGGGAGCTGCATCGCCGCCACCGATGACCGAAGGGAGTGCGCTACCGGGCTACGCCTCAGAGCGGTGCTCGGGGCAGACGTGCCCCTGGTCGGTGTTTGTCCAGCCCTGTTCTATGGCGTGCGCCCGAACCCGTTCATCGAGGGACTGCTTTCCGCCCGCTTCCACCTCCATCGGCATGCTCATTTGCCGTCCGCACTCGTCGCACGAAATGACATTGCCCTTGACAACCATGTCAAGACCCCCTTCCACTTCCTGCCGGGTCCTTCTGGGGCTCGACTCCAGTATGATCACGCGAGGTTGAGCCGCTTGACCGTCGACATTCTATTGGTGACTCGCAGCGAGAACTCGACGGGGGGACGAGGGTTCCTCCATACGGGCGGGGGTGAAGCAGCCCGAGATCGACCGTGGCCGGGCAGCGGCGCTGATGGGGTCGATGCGCGTCTGACCTTGCGATCGCGTTACTTCTTTGGGCTCCCGACCCCGATACCGAGCCGCGTGAGCGCCTTGCTCCGACGCCCCGACCACGCCTGTGGTGCCTGCGAGAGACCCTCTCACTGGGGCGCCTCCATGGGACAGGCTTCCTAGCGCCTACTCTCAGCTCCACTATGGGCATCAGAAGCTCCGCCGTTCAAGGAGAGAAGCGCTGGCCGATGGCCATCACGCTGCTCGTCGCCATGGCCCTGCCGTTTCTGCTTCCTGCGAGATTCAGCTTGGGGCCGAGGTGGATCATCCCGGCGGTCGAAGCGCTGCTTTTGGTGGCACTCGTCGTCGCTGATCCGGGTCGCATCGATCGCCGGTCGACTTTCATTCGAGCACTCTCCCTTGGGCTCGTCTTTATCCTGGTGTTTGGAGCTGCCGCAGTCACCATACGACTCGTGGTCGATCTCATCAGGGGCGGACCGGAGACGAACTCACCCGGTCAGCTTCTTCGAGTGGGCGGGCTCACGTGGGTCTACGTCATCATCTCGTTCTCCTTCCTCTTCTGGGAACTTGACGGCGGTGGTCCAGAGGCCCGCTCCCGTGCGACTCCGGAGTACCCGGATCTGGCGTTCCCAGAGCATCTCAACCCTCGAGTCACTCGACCGGGGTGGCGACCCGAGTACTTCGACTATCTGTATCTTGCCTTCACGAACGCCCTCGCCTTCAGTCCAACCGACGTGATGCCGCTTTCGCGTTGGGCCAAACTGGCAATGGCGATCGAAGCAACGGCATCTCTCATCATCGTGGGACTAGTGATTGCCCGCGCGGTCAATATCTTGAAATAGCCCTGCGGGGTTGAGCCACTCATTCGGTTATGGGCGACTCCCGTTCAATCGGTGCTTTTCGCATCGGCGCTGGGGCTGACGGCGATGCTGAGAGCGACAAGGGCGAGCAGGACGACGCCCGTAGAAAGCACCGGCTCGCGGGTGGCACTCGAACCGATGGTCAACACGATGCCAATCGGAACAGCAAAGTTGCGAGCGAAGTTTGATGCCTTATACCGGAAGTGGAGTATCCACACGGTGAGCAGGTAGATGGATACCGGGATGGTGACTGCGAGTCCAGTGCTCAGACGTGAAAGATCGGAGTGATGGGACCCTGTCGATGGCCAAACCCAGGCCTGCTCCCGTCGCTGCAGCGCTGGCAAAGACGAAGTAGTGCCCATAGCCCCAGCCAAATGCTCCGCTGAGATGCTTGGAAAAGGCCACTCTGGTTTCGGTCACGATCTCGGCCGCCGGTAGGTCGAAATACATCCACCACATGGAGAACACCGTCAGGAGACCACCGGCCACGACGTAGGCCAGATCGGAAAATGTCGACTTCGCGTCGAGCGCTGAGCGCACACCGAGTGAGGTCACCAGGAGAATCTCGCCCAGCACGATGATCGTGAACAGCCCGTATCGCTCTGCGATATGACCCGGATGCCACGACGTCCGGGTCACGGACTCGGCCCACAAGGGTACGGCCAGCTCCAAAAGGGCCAGGACGAAGAACAGTGGAAGCGCAGTGTCGAATGGGAGGGCAAGCCATGCTACCCAACCGACCTGGATGAGAGTGATACCAGTTGCGTATCGGAGCGAGCAACGGCGAGTGGAAGGGACCGAGAGTGCGGCCCTTAGCCAAAGGGACACCATGGCCAGCCGCATGATCACGTATCCGAGGACCATCACGCCGAAATCGAAATGATCGAAAGCTCTCGGTATTCCTGCAGCGAGCACGAGCACACCCGCCATCTGCACCAGCACCGCCACTCGATATGCAACGTCATCGGTGGCATAGGCCGATGCAAACCAGGTGAAGTTCATCCACGCCCACCAGATGGCGAAGAAGACCAACGGATAGCCGATGAGTACGTGCCGGATCTGACTGCTTGCGAGGCCCTGCTCTAAACCGTCTGCTGCCTGCGCAACGGCGACCACGAACGTGAGATCGAAAAACAGCTCCAGGGGAGTCGCAGAGCGGTGCTTTTCGTCTGGGTCCCTCGCTCACATGCTGCCAAGAAGTTGCACCCGTTCATCATTTCAGCTCTGATCTGCCCCACCTCACACGCAGAGCTGAGATTGGCTCAACGGACCTATGGAAGGAGCGAGACGCAGGCTCACCCCGATCGTTCCACGTTCCATTGAGTTGATAGAGCCCACTTCTCAGCACGGCTGATGATCTCGTCGATTACTGCCGACTTCGCTTCGGCGTAGTGGTTCATCGTTGGCCAATCGGTCTCGGCCAGGGAGGACTTGAGCCGTGCGTACAGACGCCGATCCTCCTCGGACGTTCGCAACCAGTCACGAAACAGAACGTGTCTGCGCTCCCAGTTGCCGCCGGCCCCACAGACGTGAATCTGCACATCGAGGTCCGGCGTACGCAACATTCGATGCATGGGCTCTCGAACACGGAGCACGTAACCAGCCTCTACCAGTAACGGCAGATACTCGTCCTCACGCTGAGGATCGGGCACTGCGACCTGAATATCGATGATGGGCTTCGCACGTAGTCCAACGACCGAGGTGGATCCGATGTGCCACACCTGGTGGGGCACACCCATTAGGGCACCATCTATTTTGCTTCGCTGAGTCTTAAAGCGATCAGGCCACGACGGGTCGTACGCGACGATGACGATCTTCCGCTTCTCTTCACCGCCGATTCGTTCGATGTCGTTCGCCACGGGGCCATTATCGCCTCTTGCGGCAGGACGCCCCATTGGAGCACGCTCACAGGCAGCGCCTCTCGGCGGCCAATATGGTCTGCTCAATCAGGAGTGCGATTGTCGTTGGTCCAACTCCGCCAGGAACGGGTGTGAGGAAGCCCGCCACCGACACCGCCTCCGAGTAGGCCACGTCTCCCACATTTCCCTCGTTGTAGCCAGCGTCGATGACTGCGGCACCCGGTTTGATCCAATCGCCCCGGACGAAGTGCGGCCATCCCACGGCCGCCACCACGATGTCAGCGGTACGCACGATGGAGGGAAGATCCTCCGTACGTGAGTGGCAGTAGGTCACGGTGGCGTCCCGAGCCAAGAGCAGCATCCCCATGGGCTTCCCGAGGATCGGGCTTCGGCCGATTACTACGGCGTGTCTGCCGGTGAGACGGACGTCGTATTCGTCGAGGAGTCGCATGATGCCCGCTGGCGTGCACGAGGCGAACCCGGGTAGCCCAAAGGCCATTGAGGCGAAGGAGTCCTTGGTGACCCCGTCGACGTCCTTTTGCGGGACGATCGCCTCGAACGCAGCCCGCTCGTCGACGGCCTCGGGAACAGGGTGCTGGAGAAGAACGCCATCGATCTGTTTGTTCGCAGACAGGTCCTCAATGGCGGCAACCACTTCTTGGGTCGTTGCAGTCCCGGGTAACTCGACCAACATCGAATCGATACCTGTTCTTTCGCACCGATTCTGCTTCATCTCGACGTAGGTGACCGAAGCGGGATGGCTACCAACGAGCACGGCGGCCAGGCGGGGGCGTCTGCCAGCTCGCTCTGCAAACGTCGCTGCCCGCGGTGTGCAGGCTTCGAGGATCTTCCGGGAAAGCGCTGTTCCATCCATCAACTTGGCGCCGAGGGGATATGACATGCTCGCTCCATGGGTCGATGGGATCGCCCAGGCGCACGGCACGACGGTGGCTGGTGCCACGAGGCCGCTCCCTGGTGGTCATCCACCTCAGCGCCAGTCACGGCCCACCCAGAACTTACTCGCTCGATGAGATGACGAAGTACTCCCTTGGTGGTGCCGGAACGACCCCCTTCAGCTCTCTTGGTGGGACACAACGCAGCAGGCGAGTATGAAGGGACGCTGCTTCCAACTGGGCCCGATGCTGCTCGAGCGACGTCGCTCTGCCACACCAGGGCGAACCTTGCCCGTCCATTACCGCCACCAGCTCCCGCGGCCAAGCCGATGGCGCCGCCGTCGATACCTGAGAAGCCGGTCGTAAGGGTCGAAGAACAGCACGTAGAGATCGTTCCCGATGGTGCGCAAACACTGATAGAGGGTCACGACGCAGATCAGCCGGATCACTACGCGTAGTCCGACGCGAAGTTGGCGTTTCGCGCTCATCGACATTCCACCGGGCTCCAAGCACCCGAGGTCCGATTCCTTGACCGATGGTTTGGTCCCTCGGTCCCTCTTGTAGGCGAGCGGGAATCGGCGGCCGTACGGACGGCAGACAACGAGCCTGGGGTGTCCGCCATGATGCGAAGCTACCTAGACAACCTAGGGTGAACCTGTGGAGCGTGGGCACGGGCGCGCCAGTAAGACCGGGTGTGAATGGTGTCCGCCGCATACCTTCCCCTCCTGTGACAGCTCACGCAGCGAGGCCTGGCTGTCTGAATGAGCAACACTTTGCGAGGGCACTGGATTACCCGATTACTCAAAAGCCTGACTCGGTGAGTCGCGTGCTGGGGCACCATGGCGATCAGGAGCGACGACGATGGGGTCCCTCGATTGCCGAACCTCAAAGGATGACCCTCACCACCTAACGAGTAATGGACCTGCCGCCCCGGCGGCGGCCAGGTGGAGACGGAGTTCGAGGCCGAATCTGGGAACGTCTAGGACGGAGCGACAACCGCATGACCGTAAGCCCGATGGACAGCTTCAAGTGCGGTATCTGCCATCGCCTCGTACCCCGCCACCGTGACCTTCCACGTGTCGCCGTCTCGCTCAGCCACGGCGAAAAACGGAGCAAACTGGTGAGCGACCGTCAGGCACGCCTCTCGGTACGCATCGCGCTCCTCTTCGGTGTTCAGCGCGGTGTCGTCGTAGCGCACCACCAATTCGTCGCCCTGGAACACCACCGTCTCGTCGTCGCAGGTGAAGCTGATGACAGGCTCCTCGGGACTGAAGGGATAGATGACGAATGGAGTCACAGGGACATCTCCATCGTAGATCTCCCATACGAGGTGGGAGTTCTCGGGCTGTGACGGGAGCGGGCAAATCTCGCCGTTGTCGCGGATGATGAACGCCTCGACCTTGGTGTACCACCCAAGATCGCGGCTGACCCACTTCACGTCTCCGCGGGTGTTCTCGATGTAGGTCACTCGCTCAGCAGTCATTCGTAGTAAGAACGGCTTCGGTGGGAATGACGAGTGCTTGAGATTCCAGCGGCACGTTCATCATTCATCCGCTGAGCCTATCGAGCCTCGCTCCGGAAGAAAAGGGAGCGAAGCAGTCGTCGGAGACCCGTCACCCAGGGCTGTCCGCCCGATAGCCGCACGGTGTGGGAGACTCAGGAAAATGGATAACGAGTGACCAACAGCTGTCACACCTGTCACCTGGACATCGAGTTGCGGTACAGCGTGACAGGGCCAAAGTCGACGAGTCAGGGCTATTGGTCGCACCTGAACACCGCTGAAGGCATCGCTGCCGACAAGGATCATGGAGCGTTGCGGTAATGGAGCGTAGCGTGGGGTATGACCGACAGCGCCCGTGATCAGTTCTTCTCGAACTTACAAGTTGCCTTTGAGGCAGTAAGTACGGGTTCCCTCGGCTGGAGCTTGGCGCACACCAGGGTGATTCGTCTGGCCGATGAACTCGTTCGATCGCACAAGGGTGATGCAGATATGGTCCCTTTGGCTAAGGCGCTGACTCTGCTGTACCGAGAGTACGGCTGGCGGTAACACACGGCTGTCGCGCAAATCCGCCGCACCTGGCCGACCAATGTAGGCAAGCGCACTGCGCGGCGTCCACCTTGATGAAAGCAGCGAAGATCCCAGCTGCAAAACCGGCCCGGCGAAAGGCTTCTTAACTCCTTAAACCGTAACCCGGATCCTGACCTACCTGGCCCGACACCTCGAGTGCAGCCAGCTGCAGGATCGGGCAGTATGGAATGGATGACCGGCGAAGCGTTCCAGGACGAGATGTCGGGCAACTATTGCTGGGGGTGTGGTGCAGACAATCCAACCGGTCTCCACCTCAAGAGCTATTGGGACGGCGAGCTTGCAGTTGCCCAGTGGATACCGGGGCCGGAGTTTGCCGCAGGGCCTCAACACTTCCTCAACGGCGGGATCATCGCAACACTTCTCGACTGCCATGGCGTCTGCACGGCCATCGCCAACGCCTACCAGAGGGAACGACGAGGCGTGGGGACCGAGCCAGAGATCTGCTACGCCACCGCCTCGCTAGCGGTGGAGTACCTTCGTCCTACGCCCATCGACGCTGCCGTCCATCTGAACGCTCAGGTGGTGGCCAACGAGGACCGCATGACCTCAGTGGAGTGCGTCTTGGTAGCCGCCGGAAAGGAGAGAGCCAAGGCGTCCGTTCGTGCCGTCCGGGTGCCGGATGATTGGCGTGATGACCGACGCAAGGCTTCATAGCCTCTTTAATCGCTAACCCGGTCCGCAAGTGGGACAGTCAAGGGAGACCTAACCGCCGTCCATCGCGATCAAGGTCAGCGTCAGGTAAGAGGTGCCCCCACATCGCCTCAAACCAAGGCAACCAGTTGGTGTAGGAGCGCTCTGCGATAGCCGGATCGAGACGAGTATTGCAAAAGGGCCAGCTAGAGTGTTGTTTTGCGGGCGCTTAGCTCAGTTGGTTAGAGCAGCTGGCTTACAACCAGCAGGTCGGGGGTTCGAGTCCCTCAGCGCCCACTCTGTGCCAGCGGCTTCGTGAAACGTTGCCTCGGCGACGAGATCCGTGTCGATTTCGCCGCTGTTCGTTCGTCACTTCGGTGTCAGAATCGAAATGCCAACCCCCGGAAGGACGGCAGCCATGCGATACACCCTCCTGCTCCACTATCCCGAACACACCGCCGAGGAGCTCGGTCCCGAAACCCTCGCTGAGGGAATGCGCGCCTTCGAGGCGTACGCGAAGGCGCTCGACGAGGCGGGCGTGCTCACCAGTGCCGAGGTGCTGCAGCAGTCGGACGCGACGACCACTGTCACCCTTATCGGCGGCGAGTTGGTCGTGCAGGAAGGCCCGTTCGCCGACACGAAGGAGCAACTGGGCGGCACGTTCGTCATTGAGGTCCCAGACCTCGACGCCGCGATCGAATGGGCGAAGCGGGCCCCATCGGTGTCGTGGGGTCATGTCGAGATCCGGCCGACCTCGACCCGCTACGTGGACGGCTCGTGGCAGGGCGCACAGCCGGTCACGTGAGCGCCCACGAGGCCGGCATGGCCGCGGAGCGTGCGGCGCGGGAATCGTACGGCCGGCTCGTGGCCCTGCTCGCGGCGTCGATACGAGACGTTGCGCTCGCCGAGGACGCGCTGGCCGATGCCTTCGAGCGGGCATTGCGCACCTGGCCGGCGACCGGCGTTCCCCAAAATCCCCAGGGGTGGCTTGTCACCGTGGCCCGCAACCGCATTCGCGACGTCCTCGCTTCCTCGGCGGTGCGCACCGCCGCACCGTTGGACGACCACCTCGCGGCTGCGCTGGAGGAGCCCGATTCGGACGCACTCCCCGACAAGCGGCTGGAGCTGCTGTTCGCCTGCGCGCACCCGGCGGTCAACCCCGCGGTGCGCACTCCGCTCATGCTCCAGGTCGTACTCGGCTTCGACGCGGATCGCATCGCTCGCGTGTTCGCGGTGCAGCCCGCCGCGATGGCACAACGCCTGGTTCGGGCCAAGCGCCGCATTCGCGACGTCGGTATCCCCTTCCGCGTACCGACGCGGGCGGACCTGCCTGCTCGGCTGCCGGCCGTGCTCGAAGCCATTTACGGCGCCTACGCAATCGACTGGCTCGACCAGCGCGAACGCATACGCGAATCGATCGCCGACGAGGCCCGGTGGCTCGCCGTGCTCACCGCAAGATTGCTCGACACCGAGCCCGAGGCATGGGGCCTCGCCTCGCTGCTCACGCTGGCGCAGTCACGGGCACCCGCACGAATGAGCACGCCGTGGCCGCCCCTCGACGAACAGGACACCGCCCTGTGGGACCGCTCGCTCATCGCCGAAGGCGAGGCGTTCCTACGGCGCGCGTATTCACTCGGTGCTCCCCTCGGGCGGTTCCAGCTGGAGGCCGCGATTCAGTCCGCGCACTGCGACCGGGTTCGAACCGGGGCGCTCGATCGCGCCACCATCGTCAAGCTCTACCGTGCGCTCGTCGCCATCGCGCCCACCACTGGAGCTGTGGAAGCCCTGGCAGCGCTGACGACCCAGCACTGACGACGCACGCGGTGATCGTCGGCTTCAGCGAGTCAGGGCGACGGTCTCAATCACCGCCGAATGCTGGCGACACCACGCCACGAACCATTCCATCTCGTTCTCGGGATGCATGATCACGTTGGAGACAAGGTCCATCAGAGCGGTCTTCAGCAGTGGCCAATCAGCCACGTTCACGTCATCGATCTGTTTGGGCACGACATACAGCTTTATCGGAGTCGCTCCGGGTACGCAATCCCATTCGCGCAACCGTTCGAACATTGTCATCCAACCGACTCCCAGGTCCACCGTCCACGGTGTCCCTCACGACGACGCTCGCCGTTCCGAGAAACATGTGGCGGGATGCTCCCTAGGCCAGGGCCCGCACCGGACGCGCCGAACGGGTCCGTCGAGCCAACCGCTCGAGTGCCCGCTCGACCATGGCGGTCCGATCATTCCTCGCATTGGCGGCAGCACGACCGATAAGACCTCGTAGATAGAAGGCGAGGTTGATGACGTCGAGACGAGGGTCGATCCAGCGGAGGGGAGTCGGCTCGGTCGCCATCTCGATCCCCGACTCGCTGACGAGAGCTTCCCGCATCGCCATCATGGTGGATCGGGCGTCGTCGAGGCTGGCTCCGCTCCGGGCGATCCAGAAGGATAAGCCCAGCTCAAGGGAGAGATCGGCCCCATCGGCGGCGCAGTGCTCCATCTGGACCAGGCCTCGGAGGGCAAGGGACGCGAAGTCGGGTTCGGCGGATGCGGAAATACCTCTCATGTCGTTTATTTTGCCGAGGGGGTGTATCGCGCTGGTGGATCAGCCCCCACCTGGGTAAAGATGGTGCTATGCCACGGACGATCTGGAAGGGCTCCCTCAGCTTCGGCCTCGTCAACATCCCGGTCGGCGTCTACCCGGCCACGCAGGACAAGAGCATCCACTTCAACCAATTCGAGAAGGACACATCCGACCGCATCCGCTACAAGAAGGTGAATGAGCGGACCGGCAAGGAGGTCGAGGCAACGGACATTGTCAAGGGCGTGGACCTCGGCGGCGGCGAGTACGTCATCCTGAGCGACGAGGAGTTGGCGGCGGCGGAGCCGGACCGTTCGAAGGCCATCGAGATCACCGACTTCGTCGACCTCGACGAGATCGACCCCGTCTACTTCAACACCACGTACTACCTGGCACCCGAGGGCACCTCTGGGGGAAAGGCCTACGCCCTCCTTCGCCAGGCGATGCAGGAAGCCGGCAAGGTGGCCATCGCCACCTTCGTCATGCGCAACAAGGAGTACCTCGTGGCCATCCGGCCGGACACCGACGTCCTCGCCCTCGAGACGCTCTACTTCGCCGACGAGGTGCGGTCCCCGACCCGGGAACTGCCCAACCTGCCCGGCGAACTCGATGCGAGTACCCAAGAGCTCAAGATGGCCAATCTTCTGATCGGGTCCATGGAGAGCGAGTGGGATCCTGAGCGCTACCACGACACGCACCGCGCCAAGGTGGAGGCCCTCATTGAGGAGAAGGCGCAGGGCAAGACGATAGCGACGCCCAAGTCGACACGGCCGAACAAGGTCGTCGACCTGATGGAGGCGTTGAGCGCCAGCATCAAGGCATCCGAGGCGAAGTCATCGCCCCGGGCGAAGAACTCGCGGGACTCTGCCAAGCGAGCGCCGGCGAACGCCGCCGCGGCGAAGGCGACATCGAAGACACGCACCGCCAGCCCGTCTCGCCGCAAGGCGTCCTGACGGGGGGGTCCGGCGCGGCCGGTCCTCTTACGCTGGGCAGACCGGGCGCACGTCGGATGGTGCAAAGGTCCCGAGTGGGGGGCGCCGGCGCCTCTGTTCAGAGCCGATCGTCGGAGAGCAACTGCTCCGCCAACTGCGGCGTCGCCGCCACCAACGGTCTCCGTGTCGAGGCGTCGCGCACCACGATCTCCGCGCCGCCGCGGTCGGCCGTCGCCAACCCCACCTCGCGGCAGACCAGCATGCCCGCCAGATAGTCCCAGCCGAACAGGGTGCTCCTCCCCACGGCCGCGTAGGCGTCGAGCGATCCGTCCGCCACGGAGCAGAACTCCAGCGCGGCCGCGCCGAAGGCGCGGAACTGGGCCCACCCCGGGTGGCTCCCGGGGAAGCCGGATATCCCCACCAGGGCCGCCGAGAGCTCGGCACAGCCCGAGGGGGCGATGGGCTGACCGTCTCGGCGAGCCCCTCCGCCACGGACGGCCTCGTAGCGCGTTCCGGTGGCCTGGTTCACCACGACCCCGACGAGGGGGCCCTCCGCGTCGAGCACGCAGATGCTGGTGGCGTAAAGAGGGATCCCGCGGTGCGCATTCGTCGAGCCGTCGATCGGATCGATAACCGCCATGAGCTGGGCCGACGGGTCCCCGGTCAGTCCGGACTCCTCGGAGAGCACCACCAGGCCGGCCCTTTGGAGGACGGGCAGCGCCGCGGCGTCGGCCGCCAGGTCCAGGTGGTACTGCCCCGGTCGGGTCCCGGCCGGCCCCCACTCGTCGAGGCCGTCCAGCGCGGCGCGCACGGCGCGCACCGCCTCGTCGAGGATCTCGAGCAGTTGAACCTCGTCCACGGGTCCCGAACGATACTGGCAATCGGTGCCATGCCGGCCATTAGGCTCATCCCACTGTGGCAGCCATAGATGTCGCCGGTTACGTGGCAGACCTGAAAGATCACTCCGTCGACCATGGATTCCACGTCCATGATGAGCGGCACTTCGTCGAGACCTACTCCCTGCGACAGGTGTGGGAGGTCGACCTGCATCCCGAGGAAGGATGCGGCGGCCCGTTGGATCTCCACCTCGCCCTGGACGTCGACCCCAGAGTCCTGCTCTCGTTCGAAGACGCCGTGGTACTCCTGGCCGAGGATGAGGAGCCGCCCGACGAGTTCCACTTCCCCTTGACCTTCACCTGGGCCCTCCCGCCCCTGCCGAGCGGCCCGGACCTTCTCCGGTTGGCCATCGACCTGGCCGGCGTCGGGGGCATCGACCTCCCGCTGGAGGTGTCGGCAATCGACTCGTTCGCCAACGCCACCGACGGCTCCGAACGGCGGCTCAGCATCGTGGCACGGCACCCCGTGTCGCTGGCCCGGGTACTCGGCGGCGAAGAGCTCCTCTGCGATGTCTTCGACCGCGCCCTGGCCGTCAGCCGGTTCCTCCTGGAGTCAGCCGACAGTTGGCTGGGCTGAGGTGCGGCGACCGCTACCAAGGGGTCGCCGTTCGCTGTTCGTGCTCGGTAGCACCGCGGTGGGAACGATCATCTGCCTCGCCGGATGTGGGCAACAGAGCGGCATCAACCTCGCTCAGCAGGCCTGTGTGCACGTGCGTCTCTCGGTGCACGACTTCGAGCTCTCGGTCAGGCCGGGCATTTCGACCACCGACGGCGACCGCCTCCGCACGGAGGCCGACGTCCAGCTGCGCGCCGCCCTTCCCCTGGCGGCCGCCGCCACCTCCGCCGACGGGTCGTTGAACTCCCTGATGACGACCATCTCCGAAGGAGCGACGGTGGACGAGGCGCACCTGATTCCCGCCCTCAAGGGCCAGTGTGCCCTGGTGAGCACGAACGTGAACGTCAACCCCGCTCCCCCGAGCGACCCGCCGGGTTCCTAGTCGCGCCAACACGGGTTTCCCACCGGGCAGTGCCCAACCGGGAGTCGTCGCCTGCTCGCCGGTGGCGCTCAGGCGGGGTCGGCGTCCGGCGTGGGATTCGCCGATCCCGTGGCCACCCCGGCGGCCCGAAGCCGCGCGACGAGCCATTCCGGGCCGTCGTCACCGGCCATGGCATCCTGCCAGCCCTGGAGGATCTCGTGCAGTTCGTCGAGGGTCGCAACCTGCGCCACCACCCGCACCGTCATCTTTCTCTCTTCGGCCGGCCCCATGGAGGAGCGCAGCCCGCCGAAGGGGTCCTCGGTCACGTGGGGCGCGGGCTCCGCCATGACGTAGAGCTCTCCGGTGTCCTCGACCCAGTTGACCTCGTACCGGCTCCCGTGGGCGTCGTGCCACTCGGTGCCCAGCTCTATCTCCGCTGAGGGACGGCGCCGGGGGTCGCCGTCGTAGAACTCCTCAATATCCATCGGGGCAGGTTATCTCCGACCAGGGACCCTGCCGGCTGGCGGCGACGGGGCGCGGACCTGGGGGCGGGGGAGGGTTCGGGGGAGGTGCCCGGCTCAGGGTGCCCGCATGCCCCCTACGACGCGACAAAGGATCCTGCCCATCGAACAGCTGAACACCGAGTGGCGCACCCTCGGGCGCTCCGAGGGGGCCGTGCGGGCGCTGCACCGCGTGGCCGAACGCGATCCGACCCTCTCACTCTTGGTGCACGGATCGCCGCCGGCGGGCGGGTCTGCGGCGGTCCCGGCGAGCTGCCCGACTCCCTGGGACCTCATCGAGCACATGCGCCGGGCCACGGACACACGGGGGCGGAACGAAGCGGCTGCCCTGGTCAGGATCATGCTCCGTGAGGCGGAGGTCGATCCCCTGGTCGTCCGATGCCTGATACAGGCTCTCCTACCCGGCCTGTTGACCGTTGCCGCGCGGCTGCGGTGGGGACAAGGGGGCGACTGGGACGACGGCGCCGAGTTCTTCAGCGAAACCCTCTCGACTACATGGACGGTCCTGGTCGAATGGTCGGGGCAGGACCGCCCCTACGCCGTGCTCGACCTGCTCTCGGCCATCCGCTGCCGCATGCGCCGTCAGCTCTTCCGCGCCCGGGACCACCAACAACTGCAGGTTCATCTCTCGGCGGGCACCAGGGAGCCTGGCGTCGTCCACTCCGAGACCGATCTCGAAGTGCTGGCGCGCACGCTCATCGACCTACGCCGGGACGGCATGAGGGCAGAGGACGTCGAGGTGCTCTATGCACACCACGTACTGGGCTTCTCCATCGCCGAGCTGGCACTGGTCACCGGCCGTGACCGCCGATCGCTCTACGCCCGGCGCGATCGGGGCCAGCGTCGCCTGTGCGCCTGAGGTCACGTCCTCGCGCCCGTGGCGTGGAGCCTAAGGTCACCCCGTGGGTGGGAACGTCACCGAGGATGGACTGGACGCCCTTCGCCCGAGGTCGAGCCGTCCGCACTGGTGGGTCGTGCTCGCCGTGTCGCTCGCGCTCTTGGCCCTGGTCGCGGCGGCCACGGCGGCTCATGAGCATGCTCCCGCCCAACGGGGCGGCGCCCGCCCTATCCCGTCAGGCGGACGGGATGGGGTGCACGCCCGCCGCGGGCCACCCGCCGGCACGACCACGACCACCAGCACGCCGAGCGCACCGCCGGTGACCAGCGCAACCTCGGCACCGGCTGACGACGCCGACAGCTTCCGCGCCGTGACAGCGGAGTCGACCACGACCACCACCACGACGACCACGCCGCCGTCTTCGACCACCACCACCACGACGACCCAGGCCGCCCCACCGACAGCCCAGACCGAGAACTTTTCGGGCTCGCTGCAACAGCCCAATCTCTCTACGGCCTCCTACTCCTTCAGCGGTGTGGGCTCCATGCAGGTCTCGGCCAGCTGGACCCCGGCCGCCACCACGCTCTCCGTCACCGTGACCTGCCCGGCGGGCACGCTGACCGAGGAGGGAACCTCGACGCTCTCGGTGGCACTCCCTGATGGCGACGGGGCCTGTGAAACGACGATCAAGGAGACCGTGGTCAACTACGCCGCCGTCTCCTACACCTTGACGATCGGCCCGGCTCCGGGTGGGTAGTCGCCCGCGGAGCACCCTACGGAGACGGATTGCCGACGTGACGGGCTCGCTGCTCACCGCGCTGGTGGTCTTCGCCGCCACACCCACGGTCCTGATCGTCGTGGTGGGCAGTCCCCTGGGCCAGGGGCTGGGCCACCAATGGGGGCACGGCGCGCGGCTCGCGCTGACCGCCCTGACGGCGGTCACCTGGCTGGCCTGGGCCGCCTGCTGCACACAGCTCATCCGCTCCGTCGTCGAGCAGGTCCGGCGGGGCCAGGCCAGTGCCCCGACCGGTGCACTCGCCGAACGGATCGCCGCTCGCATCGCCCGGGGCGTGCTGTCCCTGATCGCACTGGCGGCGCCCCTCACCTTGACGTCGGGTGCCGGGGCGTCCGGCCTACCGGGAGGCGCGCCGGCCGCGAGGGCGGAGGTCCCCACCGTGACCTCATCGGCCCTGCCCGTGTCCACCGCCTCCCTGGACGCGGCGCCGACGGCCGCCCCCTACACCGTCCGGTCAGGTGATTCGTTGTGGTCCATCGCCGATGCGCAGTTGGGCGACGGTGACGACTGGCCGGCCATCGCGGCGTTGAACCTGGGCCGCACCATGCCTGACGGGCTCACCTTCGTGGACCCGAGCAGGATCTACGCCGGGTGGACACTGCAGATGCCCGACCTCGCTCCACCGGTGGCCGCGCAGGTGGCCGCCGCCTCGGTGCCTCTTGAGGGCAACGACATCGTCTCTCCGAACCCGGTGGCCCACGCTCCGTCGAGCACCGCGCCCGCTGGAACGCCACCGCGCCGTTCGCGCCGAGAGAAGGGCGCCGCAGCACGCCGTGCACCCACCAAACGGACCGGGCCGGGGCAGCTGGGCATCCCGGAGCTGGCGGTGCTGGGGGTGGGGGCCATCGGAGCGGCCGCCCTGGCCCGACGGGCCCGACGGGTGCGTCAGCTCCAGCGCCTCGCCCTCGAAGCGGGCGGGACGGCACCGCCCCACTCGGACGCCACCATCGACACCGACGTTCTCTTGGCCCGCTTCGCCGGGGCTCCCGCAGTACTCGCGCTCGAGACCGCCAACTGTGCCCTGGGTCACGCCCTGGCTCAGGAGGGCCTGTCCGCCCCGAACCTCAGAGTCCGGACTATCTGCATTGGGGCGGCCGGCGTCGACTTCTGGATCGCCGGCCCACCGCGACCGGCGCCCGCCGGGTTCACGATCGCTGAGGGCGGCCACGCCTGGCGCGCCGCGCACCACACGCTCGCCCTGTCCGACTCGACGCTGCCCTTGCTCCCCATCATCCTCCCGATCGGCGAGGACGACCGCGGCACGTGGCTGATCCCCCTCGGTCCGGGGGACTGCCTCCCGCTGATGGGCGAAGCGGCCGGCGACCTGTGGCGGGCTGCTCGAGCGGTGCAGGAGTCCTGGTCGTGGGCGGACACGGTCCTGGTCACGGAGGATCCTGCGACCGCGGCGGAGGAGGTGCGCCTGCAGGGACGCGATGCTCGCCAGGTCCTCTTCGCCGGCGACCCCCGGTCGCTCTCCCGCTCCTTGGCGCACGCGGTGTCGGTGCTCACCCTGTCGCCGGCACCGGCCAGCGACGTGACGGTGCTGGTCGATCGCCTCGCCGCCTCCATCCATCCCCTTGGTCGCACGGTGCGGCCCCACCTCATGACCGCCGCAACGGGCGAGCAGATCAGCGGGCTCGTGGACGGCCCCGTTCCCGTGGACGACGACCGGGCGGCGATCGCGGAACATCCCGACCTCGGGGCGACGGCCGTCGCACACCCCGGCCCTCCGGCGTATCGCGGGGAGGACGGCGCCCTCTCCAACGGCGTGGTGCCCGGTCGAGGAACGGTGGAGGTGCGGCTGTTGACGACGACTCCGAGGCTCGAGGGACTGCACGAGGCACTCCCCGTCAACCGAGCGAGACGGGCGGTGGAGCTGGTCGCCTACCTGGCCCTGCACCAGGACGACGAGGTGACCAGCGATCGGCTGCGCACGCGGGTGCTCGGGTCCTCGGACGCCGACGCCGCGGCGAAGACGTTGTTCAACATCGCCGCCGCCGCACGTCGCGCCCTGGGCACCGATGCCGCCGGGCGGGCGCTGCTCCCTCCGGGCAGCCGGACGGGGCGCTACCGGGTCACCGAGGAGGTCACGGTCGACGTGCACCGGGCGGCACTCCTGGCGGCCGAGGGGAGCACCACGCAAGACCCCGAAGTGGCCATGGCGCTCCTGCGCAGCGCGCTCGCCCTGATCGAGGGAGAGCCGATGGCCAACGCCCTCTCGGGCTACGCCTGGTGGGAGGCGGAGGGTCACGCCGCACGCATCGCTGCCGTGCTGGTCAACGCCGCCGGAAACCTCGCCGCCCTGGCGGTGGAGACCCGCCGGTTCGACCTGGCTCAATGGGGCCTCGCGCAGGCCCGGCTGGTCGACCCCTACAGCGAGGCCCTCTCACGTGCGGCCATGCAGGCCGCCGCCGCGGCCGGTGACGCCGATCGGTTGCGCCGGGAGTGGCGCGAGTGCCAGCGGCGCATCGACGAGCTGGACCCCGGGAGCACGCCCTCGGCGCGCACCGAACGGCTCTACGGCGAGCTGGCTCGCCGGATCCTGGTCGGCGCGGCCCGCGCCGGCGAGGCGTGAGGGCTGGGGGCTGGGGGCTTGGGCAGTCAGGCCAGCCGGTCAGGCCAGCCGGTCAGGCCAGCTTGGCGGCGATGGACGCAGCGCCGCGCAGGACGAGGCCATCGGCACCGGCCGCGCTGTAACGGGCCGTGGGGACGGCAGCCGCTTCGGCGATCATGTCCTCCAGCAAGCGGGCAAAGGGCAGCGCAGGATCTATCCACAAGTAACGGGCCAGTGAGCCGGGCACCGTATTGATCTCGTTCACCACCAGCTCGTCACCGTCGGTGAGGAAGTCCAGGCGCGCCACCCCGCGGACGAGGGCCAGTTCGGCGATCCGGCCGGCGGCCCGGCGCACACCGTCGGCAAGGACGCTCGGAAGTTCGGCCGGAAGCTGCCGGGGGGCGCTGGCCATGCCCTCTCCGCCCACGTACTTGTCGGTGTAGCCCAGGATCTCCCCCACCTTCGCCCCGGCCCGGCTTGGCGACCTGAGGGGGCGCTCTATGGCCGAGACCTGCGTCTCGGGCCATCGCCGCAGGGCCACCTGCACGTCGTAGAGGTCGGCACGGAAGGGTTCGAGCACCGCCCCGCCGCGCAGGTGCACGTTGGGAAGGAGGGCTCTCGCCGTGGCCAGGTCCTCGACCACCTCGATGCCGATGGAGGATCCCCCGAATCGAGGCTTGACGATATACGGTCCCTCGAACGTCACGTGGTCGGTGTGGGCCGTGAGGGCCACCCGCGGCAGTGTGGGAAGCCCCGCGGCGACCATGAGCCCACCGAACGCCAGTTTGTCCATGCCGAGGGCGGCGGCGGTCACACTGGGGCCGGTGTAGCGGACGCCGGCACCGTCGAGCGCCCCCTGCAGGGTGCCATCTTCCCCAGGCCCCCCGTGGCAGCACACGACGGCGACTTCCAGGTCGGTCCCCCTCTGCCTGGTCAACCGACCGCCGACGGCCTCGAACCCCCCTCCGGCGCCGACGACGAGCCTCCAGGGCTGCGCGCCCTTGGGGACGCCGTCGACAAACGCCTCCGCTTCCAGCGACGCGTCGACGGCGAACCATTCGGCACTCTTCGACCAGTACAGGGCCTGCACCCCACGCCCGGCGCGTTGGAGCTCATGGGCCGCCTGCAGTCCGGTCAGGACGCTGACATCGTGCTCGGGAGACGGACCCCCGAAGATCACGGCGATATCAGGCACGATGGAATCCCTCGCTTCGGTGACATCGGGTGTGGTGAGCGGCGTGCGGGCCGCTGGACCCGTCGTCGGGCCGCCTCAACGGTAGTGGTCCGGCAGGTCGTTCTCGTACAACACGGCGTCACCCGGCCCCAGCGTGGCACGGACCCATGCCACCGCGTCCTCCCTCGTCCCGACGAGCACGGGTTCGCCGGGGGACGACCCGGACCGCAGAGCGACGCGGTTGGTGTGGCCCACGATCACCAGGTCGGCACCCGCTTCGTTGACGGCCCGGGCGAAGGCTCGATTCTCCTCACGCTGACGCGGACCCAACTCGACCATGCCCGGGGTGACCACGACCCGCCGGCCGTCGACGGGGAGGGCCGAAAGCGCGGCCAGGGCAGCCCGGGTGCCGGCCGGGTTGGCGTTGAAGGTGTCGTCGATCACCCAGACCCCCGACGTCGCCTGCGCCGACGTGAGACGGTTGGGCACGGCGGGGAGCCCGGCGATGCGGGAGACCGCCGCCTCGTGCGGCACCCCGAGCGACCATGCGACGGCGAGCGCGCAGGCCAGGTTGGTGGGTTGCACGGAGCCCGGGAGGGCGACGTCGGGCCCAATGGCCCTCCCGGCGGCGTAGACCGAGACCGATCCGCCACAGGCGACGACGCAGACGTCGGCCGATCGGTCGGTGGCCGAGCAGCGCACCACCGATCGGGTGCCGGCGCCCTCCAGCCGGTCAGCCAGCGCCGCCAGGCGGGCATCGTCCACGTTGAGGACGACCGTGTGCGCCGTCTCGGTGATCTCGGCCTTGGCGGTGACGATCGCCTCCTCGGTCTTGAACCGTTCCAGGTGAACGGGCCCTATGGCCGTGATCACGGCGATGGCCGGGGGACACCAGCGGCAGAGGTCGGCGATCTCACCGGCGCCGTAGGTGCCCATCTCCGCCACGAAGACGTCGGTGCCCGGACTCAAGTGCTCGTTGACGGCGCGAGCCAGTCCGGCCCGGTTGTTGTAGGAGGCGGGGCTGGCCACGACGGCCCGCGAGCCGGCCACCAGGTGGGCGATGTGCTGCTTGGTGGAGGTCTTGCCGAAGGAGCCGGTCACCGCCACCACGACGGGCGATACCTGCACGAGACGGGCCCGCGCGGCACGCAGGTACGGCCTGATCAGCCGTCGCTCCACCGGGAAGAGCACGCCGCAGGCGGCATCGACGAGGAGCGGAACGGCGCAGGCGCCGAGGGCCGCCACGGGTGCGGGCCGGTGCACCACCACCCCGACGGCGATCACGACAGCCTGGAGGACCAGCCACAACGCGGCCAGCAGCCGCAACCGCCTGGTGAGGGCCAGGGGGGAGGTGCGGCCCCGCACGGAAAGCGATGGTGGACCGAGGACGACCACCACGGCCGTCGCCAGGGCGACGACCGGATAGGCGAAGGCGACGACGGCCGCGGCCACGGCGACCACGGCCATCGCTGAGGCGAGCCGGCGGCCAGTCCACCAGCGCCAGGCGAAGCGGGTGGTCGACCCCGGCAGGTAGTGCTCGCGCTGGGCCACGCGGAGCCAGCGTGCCCCCGCCGGGAGCAGGGCCAGCGCGCTGGCCAGGGTGCCGACTAGGACGAGCACGCCACCACCGCGTTGCGCAGGGCGGAGGGCGCCAGGAGGGGGGTCAGGTGCCCGACTCCGGGGAGGACGACCAGATCGCCCTGCGCCAGGCGGCCCACGGACCGATCGGCCACCTCCAGGGGCGCCACCGTGTCGTCGGCCCCCCAGACCAAGTGGACGGGACACCGTACGGCGTCGAGCTGCGCCTCATAGGTCTCGTTGACCAGCCGTACCAGTACCTGGCGCATGACGCCCTGCGCCGCCTTGTAGTCCGCCGAGCCGTAGCGCTGGCGGGCCGCCTCCATGGTGCGGTCGGGGACGACCCCCATCCGGTGCAGCCGTCGGACCAGCCGGAAGGAGGGCGCCACCCTGCCGCTGCGCCCCAGCGGGTGGAGGAGCGGGACGCCGGTCAGGACGAGCGCCTGCACCGCGCCGGGATGCTGTGTGGCGAGGTGCAGTGCCACCCGACCACCGAAGGAGTGACCGAGCGCCACCACCGGTGAGGCCATCTCCCCCAGGACGGCGCCGACGGCCTCGGCGTAGGCCTCGGCACCCCAGGCCTCGGGGGGTGGCGGGGACGCACCGAAGCCGGGCAGATCGAGTGCGAGCGCCGCTAGGGGCGCGTCGCCCTCCGGCGCCACGACGGCATCGAAGTCGCGATGGGAGCGGGCCCATCCATGCAGGGCCAGGATCCGTGGCTCCCCCGCGCCCGTGACCGAGCCGAACATGCGGCCGTCGGCAAAGCTTCGGAGCACGCGGTCAGGCCACCCCCCCGGTGCCGCGCCCGCCACCGGGCGACGCCGCAGGTGCAACGGTGAATCCGGTTCGGGCGGGCAGCACCGTACGTCGCCGGTTCCCGATCGCCATCTGCCACTCCTTCCTGCCCTTGTGGGCCACCTCGGCCGGCGTCCACCACCCGGACTGCCGGGTCACCCTACCGAAGGGACCACGGCCTCGAACGCAGGGAGCAACCGTTGGGTACGGTGAGCCCGTGGCGATCACGTCCGAAGGTGAGGCCTGGGAGAGTCTGCCGGGGGCGCATCGACTCACCTTGGCCCAGCGATCGGCCATCGAGGCCGAGGATCCCCTGCTCTGCGTGATGGCCGGGGCCGGAGCGGGCAAGACCAGGGTCCTCACCCTGCGGGTGGCGCGGCGCGCCCGGGACGGCTCCATGGAGGCGGACCGGGCTCTCGTGACCACCTTCAGCCGCAAGGCCGCCGAGGAGCTGCGCACGCGCCTGTGGTCCCTCGGCGTATCGGGCGTCCAGGCGGGGACCTTCCATCGCACGGCGCTCGGGCTCCTCCGCGAGCACCGGGCCCAACACCGACGGCCAGAACCCCAGCTCCTGCCCGACCGCCGTCGCCTCCTGGCCGAGGTGGCCACCGGGGACCCCCGGCGGGTGCGGTCACTCGACGGTGAGATCGGGTGGGCCAAGGCCCGCCTGGTCGCTCCCGAGCACTACGAGGCGGAGGCCCGCCGGGCCAAACGACGGAGCGGCATCAGCCCGGGGCAGGTCGCCGACGTCTTCGCCCGCTATGAGACCGAGCGGGTGCGCCGGCGGCTGCTCGACTTCGACGATCTCATCGTCGCCTGCGCCGATGCGGTGGCCGGCGATGCCGCCTTCGCCGATGCCGTCCGCTGGCGCACCCGGCACCTGTTCGTCGACGAGATGCAGGACGTCAATCCGGCCCAGTTCCGCCTGCTGAGCGCCCTCCTCTCCGATGAGCCCGACCTCTTTGTGGTGGGAGACCCCAACCAGTCCGTCTACGGCTTCAACGGCGCGGATCCCACCTTGCTCTATCGACTGCCCGAGATCCTGCGGGGAACGCGGGTCATCCGGCTGGACGAGAACCACCGGTGCTCACCCCAGGTGGTGGCCGTGGCCACCGCCGTGCTGCGCGATCGAGAGTCCGACGAGACGGTCCTGGCGGAGATCGACGCCGCCCGCAGCAGCCGGGTGGACGGCCCGGTACCGGCCGTGGCCGCCCACCCGACCGACGCCGCGGAGGCCGCCTGGGCGGCCGATCGAGCCAAACGGTCCCACACGTACGGGCGGCGGTGGTCCAGCATCGCCGTGCTGGCCCGCACCAACGCCCAGTTGGCGGCCGTGCAGGCGGCCATGGATGCGGCCAACGTGCCCTGCCAGGTTGCCGGGGCCGACCTGGGGCCGGCCAGCGACCTGCCCGCCCGGGGGTCGCGCCGCCCTCGCGACCTCGACGACGGGCAGGACGCCGAGGAGGTGGACCACGACCGGGTGGTCCTCACGACGTTCCACCGGTCCAAGGGGCTGCAGTGGCACACCGTCGTGATCATCGGGCTGAGCAGCGGCCTGATGCCCCACGCATCGGCCCAGACCCAGGCGGCACTCGACGAGGAGCGCCGGTTGCTCTACGTGGCCCTCACCCGGGCCGAGGAGGAGTTGTGGTGCAGCTGGTCGGCGTCCGAAGGCTCGCCACCGGCCACGGGACCACCGCGGACCCGCACGGCCAGCCCCTGGCTGGAACCCATTGAGCGGGCGATCGTGCAGCTCACCCGGGCAGCCGCGCCGACCGAGGCGTCGGACGTCTCGGCCCGGGTGGCCGAGCTACGCCAACGCCTGATGGCCGGCGAGGTGGGCCGGGACGGATAGGGCGACGGTCGCCCATGCGCCGTCACCCCTCGGAGAGGTCCACCACGACGGGCGCGTGGTCCGAAGGCTTCTGACCCTTTCGGGCATCCCGGTCCACGTAGGCCCCGCTCGCTCGTGCGGCCAGGTCGGCGCTGAGCAACACGAGGTCGATCCGCATCCCTCGCCCCTGGTGAAAATCGCCGGCCCGGTAGTCCCACCAGCTGAACACCCCGGGGTCGTTGAACCGCCGGAACACGTCGGTGAGCCCCCAGGCCTCGACATGGCGGAGCGCGGCCCGCTCCGGTTCGCTCACGTGGGTCATGCCGACGAGCTGCGCGGGATCCCACACGTCGCCGTCGTCGGGAGCCACGTTGAAGTCTCCACACACCGCCGCCGACTCCCCCGTCAGGGTGGTCTCGTCCAACAGGGCACGGAGTCGAGCGAGCCATTCGAGCTTGAAGGCGTAGTACTCGCTCTGGAGGCTGCGTCCGTTCGGCACGTACACCGAGTGCACGCGCGTGCCACCGCAGGTGGCGGCGATGATGCGGCAGCCGTGGGCATCCTCGGGCGCCCCGAAACCGCGGGCCACGTCCGCCAGTCCAACCCTGCTGAGCAGGGCCACCCCGTTCCACCGGCCATCTCCGTGGTGGGCCGACTCATAACCCAGGGCGGAGAAGGCGGCCGACGGGAATTTGGCGTCCGCCTGCTTGGTCTCCTGCAGGCAGAGCACGTCGGGCTCGTGGGCGCCCACCCATTCGGTGACCCGGGGGAGGCGCGCCGTCAGCGAGTTCACATTCCATGTCGCCAGGCGCATCAGGCGGGCTCGCCGTCCACGATCACGAAGAGCAGATTGACCTCGCACGCCAGCTGCCCGCCGACCAGGGCCCTCCCGTGCCCCTTGCCGGCGCGGGCGGACATGCGGTCAAGGGTCACGCGCAGCTCCAGGGTGTCGCCGGGCACCACCTGGCGCCGGAACCGCGCCCGCTCGATCCCCCCGAACAGGGGCAGCCTCCCGGTGTAGCGCTCGTCGAGCAACACGGCGACGGCGCCGAGCTGGGCCAGCGACTCGACCATGAGCACGCCCGGGAGGGTGGGACGACCCGGAAAGTGGCCGGCGAAGAACTCCTCGGACCCGCTGAGCTCCCAGCGCCCCTCGGCCGAGTGACCGGGCACCACTCCCGTCACGGCCGTGAGGAAGAGGAAGGGCGGGCGGTGCGGCAGGACGTCGGCGGGGTGCGGCATCTCCATGGGGCCGAGGCTACCGACCGGCGCGCTACGGGGCGGCGCCGCCTACCTTCTTGGTCGTGCGACGCGCCTTCTTGGCCGGCGGCGCGGGGACGGCCAGTTCGGCGACCCGGCGGGGCGGATCGAGGCTCGAGAGCACGAAGGGCCGCACCGAGCCCTTGGCCAGCACCTGGCGCGCCTTCGTCGGGGCCGGGTCGCCCATGGCGCTGAGCGGGATGTAGCAGTGCAGCACGCCCCCGTCGGGCAGGGCGACGTCGACCATCGCTCCGTGCGAGGTGAACGAGACGACCTCCCCCTCAATGGTCGTACCGACCGGATAGGTGGCGACGAACGTGATGAAGGCGAGGGGTTCGTTCACGGCGGGCGGTGGGGACGCGGATCGCCTCGGCGAACCCGCTGCTGCCGGCGGTGTCGGATCTGCGGCCTTCTTCGCTGCGGATTTCTTGACCGGCCGCACCTTCATCTCGGGCTGGGCCTTGTCCGGTGCCGCCTTCTTCTCGGCCTTCTTGACCACCGACTGCTTGACGGCCGGTGTCTTCACGGCAGCTGTCTTCTTCGGCGCCGCATCCTTCTTGGCGGCGGCCGCCTTCTTCTTCCTCGTCGGTGCCGTGTCGGCCTTCCGCGCCGTGGCCGGATCGAGAGCCTCGGCGACGGCCTCGCTGATGGCGCTCGACAGGTCCGGATCGACGGGGGCGGGCAGGCGTTCGCCGCCCTGCCCCGGGGGAGGAACGCTCGGCGTGATCGGCCAGGTCGTCTCGACGGCCGGCGCAGCCTTCTTGGTCGAGCGCTTCGCCGCCTTCTTGGCCGCCTTGGCCAGCTCTGCCGCCTTGGCGGGTGCCGACTCCGGGTCGTTCTTCGGGCGCTTCTCGGCGGTGGCCGCCCGGCTCTTGGCGCCCCGGATGGGCAGGCGTGGCGTGAAGATCCAACCGACGCCCGGCACCGGCTTGCCCCCGATCAGCCGATCGTCGTCGAAGAGCCACGGGTGCTGGCCGTGGAACTCCTGGAACGAGTCGTTGGAGAGCACCACCGCACCCGTCCGTTCGGCAATGCGCAGGACGAAGGCGTCACCCCGGCCGATGGCACCCGCCGGCGGCGACACCACCTCACCGTTGAGCATGGCTTCGCGCAGCGTCTCGCGCTCGGACTCGTCGATGCGGTGCTCGAACGAGGCGTCCACGACGACCGTGATCCGACTCTCGGGGTCCTCCTCGGAGTAGGCGCGCACCGCCTCATCGAGTTGGGCCAAGCTCGGGAGCGTCCGTCCTTCGGTGGCCAGGTTCGAACCGTCCACCACGACGTGGTGGGACTTAGCCAATGGCGCGCCGCAACAGGTCTGCCTGCTCCAACTGGTGCAGCGCAGCACTGCCGATGGCAGGACTGGCCGATTCCCCCCGGCTGACGTGGCGAAGCCGCACGTGCTCAGGCAGGGCGGCATGCAGGCGGGCATGCACAAAGGACCAGGCACCCATGTTCTCCGGCTCTTCCTGCAACCACACCACCTCTGCGACCTGCGCGTAACGGTCAAAAAGGAGCGACAGGTGCGAGTCGGGCCACGGGTAGAGCTGCTCGATGCGAACGATGGCTACCTGCCCAGATGCGGGGTCCCCGTCCGCGGCCATCTGCCGGCGCCGGCGCAGCGCCTCGTGCGCCATCTTCCCGCTGCACAGGACGATCCGACGGACGGCGGCAGGGTCGGGCACCTCGACGTCGTCCAACACGTGGGCGAAGGCGCCGTGCTCGAGCTCCTCGATCGCCGATCGCGAGTCCTGGGCGCGCAGCATGGACTTGGGGGTCGCCACGATCAAGGGGCGCTTCGGGTTCAGCAGGCCCTGCGAACGCAGCAGGTGGAAGTACTGGGCCGAGGTCGAAGGGACGGCCACTCGCATGTTGCCCCGGGCGCAGAGCGAGAGGAAGCGCTCAATGCGGGCGGACGAATGCTCGGGCCCCTGCCCCTCGTAGCCATGGGGCAGGAGCATCACCAGACCGGCGAGCTGTCCCCACTTGATCTCGGCGGCGGCGAGGAAGTTGTCGATGATGATCTGCGCACCGTTGGCGAAGTCGCCGAACTGCGCCTCCCACATCACCAGCGCCTCGGGAGCCTCGACCGAATAGCCGTACTCGAACCCGACGGCGGCGTACTCCGAAAGAAGCGAGTCCCGAACGGTGAAGACGCCGAGCTTTCCCCCCGGCGCGGCCAACACCGCCGTGTCGACCCGGCCCAGGCCATCGCCGAGATGCGACAGCGGTATGAGCTCGTCGCCGTTCGTGTAGTCCACCAGCACGGCATGGCGCTGGCTGAAGGTGCCGCGGCGGGTGTCCTGGCCGGTGAGGCGCACGTTCACGCCCTGCCGGAGCAAGGACCCCATCGCCAAGGCTTCGGCCAGGGCCCAGTCCACTTGACCCTTGGCCACCATCTCGTCACGCTGGGCGAACTGCCGTTCCAGCTTGGGATGGATGGTGAATCCGTCGGGCACGCTGCGCACCAATGCGGCCAACGCGTGGAGGACCTCCCCGGCGACGCCGGTCTCCTCGGAGGCGACGTCCGCGTCGCTGGCGACGGGAACGGGAAGGTGTGTGGGGGCCAGGGAGGGCTCGCCCCTCACCTCATCGAGGACGGCCTGCAGCGTGTTGTTGAAATCGTCGAGGGCGGCTTCGGCGCCTTCGAGCGTGATGTCACCCCGCCGCACGAGCGTCTCGGTGTAGAGCTTCCGCACCGATCGCTTGGCCTCAATGCGCTGGTACATGAGGGGCTGGGTGTAGCTCGGATCGTCCCCCTCGTTGTGGCCGTGCTTGCGATAGCACACGAGGTCGATCACCACGTCCTTGTGGAAGGTCTGCCGGAAGGAGAAGGCCAGGCGGGCGGCGCGGACGCAGGCCTCGGGGTCGTCACCGTTGACGTGGAAGATGGGGGCCTGCACCATCTTGGCCACGTCGGTCGGATAGACCGACGTCCGGGCCGATGCCGGTGCGGTGGTGAACCCCAGCTGATTGTTGATGACGACGTGCACGGTCCCGCCCGTGCGATACCCCGAGAGGCCCGACAGGTTCAGTGTCTCGGCCACCACACCCTGCCCGGCGAAGGCGGCGTCACCGTGTACCAGCACCGACATGCAGGGGAAGCCGTAGGTGCCTTCGGCCATCGCCTTGGGCGTCCCGTCGGTGGGAGGCGACAGGCGATCCTGCTTGGCCCGTGTCATGCCCTCGACCACGGGGTCCACCGCTTCGAGGTGCGAGGGGTTGGAGGCCAAGGTGACCGGCAGCTCCGCTCCACTGCGTCCGGTGAAGACCCCCCGGGCTCCCTTGTGGTACTTCACGTCGCCCGAGCCCTGGACCGACTCCGGGTCGAGGTTGCCCTCGAATTCCTCGAAGATCTCCTTGTAGGACTTGCCGACGATGTTCGCCAGCACGTTGAGCCGGCCTCGGTGGGACATTCCCATCACGATCTCCGCGACGCCCCCGCCGGCGGCGGAATCGAGCAGGGTGTCGAGGAGGACGATGGTCGACTCTGCCCCTTCGAGGCCGAACCGCTTCTGGCCCACGTAGCGCGTGTGGAGGAAGCGTTCGAACACCTCGGCCGCGTTCAGGCGGCTCAGGATGTGGCGCTGCTCGTCCTCGGTGAGGGCACTGGGTTGCCCTTCGACATGTTGCTGGATCCATCGTTTCTGCTCGGGGTCCTGTATGTGCATGTACTCGATGGCCAGGGTCCGGCAGTAGGCGTCGCGCAGCACGTGGAGGATCTCATCGAGCGTGGCCACCTCGCGCCCGGCCAGCCCGTCCGCCACGAAGGTGCGGGGCAGGTCCCAGATGGTCAACCCGTAGGTCAGGGGGTCCAGCTCGGCGTGGATATGTGGCGGCTCGACGCCCAGGGGGTCGAGGTTGGCGATGAGGTGGCCACGTACCCGGTACATGTTGATGAGGGTCTGCACATGGACCTGCTTGATCAGACCCTGGTGCTCACCCTCGGCGGTGCCCGGGCCGGCGTTGTCGTCAACCTGCCAGCGGACCGGCTCGTAGGGCACCCCCATCGATTCGAAGATGGCGTGGTAGAACCCTTCCGCCCCGGTCAGGAGCGCCGCCACCCGGCCCAGGAAGATGCCGGACTCCGCTCCCTGAATGATCCGGTGGTCGTAGGTGGACGTCAGCGTCACCACCTTGCCGAGACCGAGTTGGGCCAAGACCCTCGGATCGGCCGCCTCGTAGCCGGCGGGATACCCGAGCGCGCCGACGCCGATGATGGCACCCTGGCCGGGCATGAGGCGCGGCACCGACTGCGCCGTGCCGAGCGTCCCCGGGTTGGTCAGGGACACCGTGGTCCCACCGAAGTCGTCGGGAGAGATCTTCCCGGTGGTGATCTTGCGGATGAGATCCTCATAGGCCACGACGAACGAGCGAAAGTCGAGCGTGTCGGCGTCACGGATGCACGGAACGAGAAGGGTGCGAGAACCATCGCTCTTCTTTTGGTCGACGGCCAGGCCGAGACCGACATGCTTGTGGTGGATGATGCCCGGCTTTCCCGAGCCATCGGCGTCCTCGACGAAGACGGCGTTGAGGGCAGGGACGTCGCACAGCGCGCGGACGACGGCGTACCCGATGAGGTGGGTGAAGCTGACCTTCGCTCCCGTGGTGCGTGCCAGCTGGTTGTTGAGAATCTGCCGATTGACCTCGAGCAGCCGGGCGGGCACCGTTCGCACGCTCGTCGCCGTGGGCACACCGAGACTGGCCTCCATGTTGGCCACGATCCGGGTGGCGGCACCTCTGAGGACGGTCGCCTGCTCCGAGCCTGGGTCGGGCGCCGCCCTCGGGGCTGCCACGGGTCTCGGCGGGGCCGTCGGCGGTGTGTCGGGCGCCGGAGGCGGCGCGGTGGCGGCCGGCGGGGCCTGAGGTGTCGGAAACGGGGCCGCCCGGTAGTCGGCGAAAAACTCTCGCCAGCTCTCGCTCACCGAGGAGGGATCGACCAGGAAACGGTCGTACATGTCATCCACCAGCCATGCGTTGGGGCCGAACGAGCCCGCTGCGACCTCTGACTGTGCCATGCACAAACCCTACCGGGGGCGCCCGCGCGTTTGGGGCAGGGCGGTATGGTCAACCCCCACCCATGGGCTATCCGGCCGGACTCCATATCATCGAGCGGCCGGGAAGCGCTCCGGGAGCACCCACCCTGGTCCTCGTCCACGGCGCGCTGGACCGGGCGGAGAGCTTCGCACGGGTCATGCGGCGCCTGCCCGAGTTCGCCGTCGTGGCCTACGATCGGCGGGGCTACCAGGGCTCCCGAGGGGCCGGGGTGGTGGGCCTCGAGGGCCACATCAGCGACCTGGTGGAGATCCTGGCCTCGCTGCGGTCCGGCGGAGCGGTGTCCGTGTCGGCCGTCGGCCACAGCCTGGGAGGAGACGTCGTGATCGGCGCCGCCTTGGCGAACCCCGAGCTGTGCGAGTCCGTGGGCGCGTTCGAGCCCCCCATGCCGTGGCTCGGGGTCGACGGGGCGGGCGCGGCCGGCGCGGCCGAACGGAGCGGTGGCCGGCCCCCGATGGCCGAGCAGCCGGGCGACGAGGCTGCGCGCTTTTTCCGACGGATGGTCAGCCCGGCGGCCTGGGACAGGCTCCCACGGGCCACCCGGGCCGACCGCCGCGCCGACGGACCCGCCCTGGTGGCCGACCTGGCGAGCGTGCGCGGCGGCGCCCCCTTCGACGTGTTGGACCTCACCGTTCCCGCCATGTTCGGGAGGGGCGGCATGGCCAGCGATCGACGGCATCGCGCCCGCGTGGCCTGGCTGGGGGCGCATGTGCCCGGAGCCGTCGTGCACGACATCGCCGGAGCCGGACACGGCGCGCACCTGTCCCACCCCGACCACTTCGCCGAGTTCGCCCGCCGTGTGATGGAACGTCGCCCCTCGTCGAGCGCGTAGGCCGCGGAGGGCTTACGTCGCCGAGAGCGATGGCCCCTCCCCGACGGGCGACTCGGCCTGTCCGGGCTCGAAGCGCCGCCGCCGGCGGGAGAGCAGTCGTTCGTATTCGGCGCCCGATCCCTCCCCCTTCACCCCGGTCACCAAGGGCGAATGGGACAAGAAGACGGCACCGACGAACATCAAGAGCAGCGAGATCGCCTCAAGGGGGCCCCACGGTCCCGAGGTGCGCAGACTGTCCCCGTAGAGGGCGATGCCGATCAGAATGCTGAACAGCGGGTCGACCAGCACGAGGGTGGACTGTGACGCGGCCAGGGGCCCGGCGTGGAAGGCGTTCTGCGTCAAGAAGAGCCCGGTCAACCCGAAGAGGATCACCCCGTACGTCTCCCAATGCCACAGGATGCTGACCCCGTCCGCCGCGGCGTAGTCACTCACCGACTTGATCAGCGCGGCGGTAAAGGCGTACGACACGGCCGCGGCCGCCCCGAACGCGGCCGCCTTCCACCAGCGGGGCCCCCACCTCGTCGCCACCACAGTGGTGACGATCACGCCGACGACGATGCCCCCCGTCACAATCCAGCCGAGGGTGCTCGGCACGCGCTCCCCACCACCCGGGCTGGAGAAGTACAGGAACCCGGAGAGCCCCACGGCGATGGCCGAAACGCCGATCCACTCCCGGTAGGTGACCCGAAAGTCGAAGTACGTGCTCAGAATGAACACCAAGAAGAGCAGCTCCACGGTGAGGATCGGTTGCACCACGGACAGGCGCCCGACGTGGAGGGCAAAGGCCTGGAACAGGAATCCGAAGATCATGAAGAGGAACCCCAGCAGCCAGACGCCGCGGCGAAGGGCGTGGGCCATCAGGCTGAGGCGCATGGTGGACGTCTCGGGGGCGTCCTCTACCCCCATTCGCTGAAACACGCTGGTCAGCGCATTCGCGAGTGCCGCCCCGAGTGCGAGTACATAGACCATTTGCCCACCATCGATCTTACCGTTCATACCCCCAGATCACGCGGGGTGCGCCGCAGGCGTGCGCTCAGGGTCTGTCCCGCGGCCAGCGGCTCCCCGCCAACGCGTTGCCGTGCCACGGAAGGTCGGCGGCGAAGGACCAACTGCGGCGGTGGATGGACGACATGCCGTAGCCCAGCAGCGCCGTGCGGTGCGCGCGGGAGGGGTAACCCTTGTTCCGCTCGAACCCGTAGGCGGGAAAATGCTCCGATTCGGCACGCATGAGACGGTCACGCACCACCTTGGCCAGCACCGAGGCGGCCGCCACCGAGGCGCAGCGGGCATCCCCTCCCATTATCGGGTGGACGGATCCGGCGAACTCCGGCTCACCGGGCTCGGCGGCGCTCACCAAATCCAGAGGTCCGTCTATCAGGATGGAGTCCGGTGAGCGGCCCAGACCGGCCACCGCCCGCTGGGACGCCAGGCGCAGTGCGACCCGCATCCCCCACGCATCGCACTCCTCGGGAGCGGCGTGCCCGACCGACCAGTCGTCGCACCAGCGTCCCACCTCGGCGAAGATCGACTCTCGCCGCATCTCGCTCAGCTGCTTGGAGTCTCGCAACCACGGAGGCATGGAGTCCTCGGAGACGCCGCGCACCACGACCGCCACACCGACGGTGACCGGTCCGGCCCACGCGCCGCGGCCGACTTCGTCAAGGCCGGCAACCCACGAATGGCCCTCTTCCCATCGCATCCGCTCCTCGACAAGATCGGGCGTCGTCGTCATGCGGCCGCCGTGAAGGTCAATACGATGGTGGCGTGAGCACTGGGGGGGCGGCGCCAGATCCGAACGCACGGCCGCCCCTTGCCCCCGGTACCCAGGTCGACGTGCGCAACCACTACCAGGGAACATGGGCCCGAGGATTCGAGGTGGCAGAGGTCACGGATCAGGGCTACCGCATCCGCCGCCTCTCGGACGGCACCATCCTCGGCGAGCTCTTCTCCCGCGACGATGTCCGCCGGCAACGGAGCCGCCAGGGTTTCTGGTGGCACTGAGGGGGATCAGCTCGCGGGGGCCTGACGGACCGCCTCAACGTAGTCCTCAATGGGAATGGCCGAGAGCGTCAGCGTCTTGAGTGTGCCCCGCGAGCCCAGCATGAGCGCAACACGGGCTATGGCCATCTCATCGGGCGCGTCCAAAATGGTGCAGAAGTCGTACGGACCGAGCAAAGCCCACTGCGCCAGAACCCGGACGCCCATCGATTCGACTTCCGCGTTGACCTCCTTGAGCCGACCGGGATTGTCGGCCAGAGTGGCCGCTCCATCGGGCCCCACCGTCGAGAGCATGAGAAAGGTGGACATAGCCTCACGCTACCGCACGATTTGGCGGGGGAAGCGCCCGATCCTCCTAGTCGAGCGCACGCCGGACCACCTTGCCCATGGCGTTACGTGGCAACGAATCGACCACGCGGAACTCGCGCGGCCGCTTGTACGAGGCCAGCTCCTGGGCGGCCACCGCCATCAGCGCACCAACATCTGGCTCCCCATCGGCTCCAACGACAAATGCCGTGATCGATTCGCCCCACTCCTCTGAGGGCAGCCCGACCACGGCGACCTCCCTGACCGACGGATGCCGGGCCAGCACCGCTTCCACCTCGGCGGGATACACGTTGTGGCCCCCGGTGATGATGAGCTCCGAGCGACGTCCCCGGATGGAGAAGTAACCGTCCTCGGCCACCGAGGCCAGATCGCCGGTGGCGAACCATCCGGACACCCGACTCGATGCCGACGGGTCGGGTCGGTTCCAGTAGCCGCGGCACAGGGAGGGACCTCGCACCACGAGCTCTCCGACGCCGTGTGCATCGGTGTCCGCCACGATCGCCTCCACGCCAGGAAGGGGGAGGCCGACCGACCCGGGCCGACGCTCGCCGTTGAGCGGGTTGGAGAGGGTCAACAGCGTCTCGGTCATGCCGTAGCGCTCGAGCACCCGCACGTGGTGGTCGCGCTCGTACCGCCTCCACAGGTCGGGCGAGAGCGGTGCCGACCCCGAGACGCAGAGGCGGAGCGACGACAGCTGGGCCGCCCGCCCTGACTCGGCCAAGCGGTGGTACATGGTCGGCACACCGAAGAACATCGTGCCTTCGGCGACGGCGTCGAGCACGAGCCCCGGCGAGAAGCGGCCGAAGACGATGGCGGAGCCCCCTGCGGACAGCGTGCCGAAGAGCCCCGCACACAGCCCGTGGACGTGGAAGAGGGGAAGAGCGAGGATGAGGCGGTCGTCGGGCTGCCATCCCCAGGCCAGGCGCAGCGCCTCTGTCCCGGCCAGGAGGGAGCTGTGGGTGTGCGCGGCGCCCTTTGGCTCGCCGGTGGTGCCCGAGGTGTAGACGATCAGCGCGTCGTCGTCGGGCGAGGCCGTATCGAGGACGACGTCCCCGAGAGCGCTCGCCGCGGAACGAAGCTCTCGCGGCGACAGCACGGGTCCGGCGCGGTCGTCGGCGGCGATCCACGCCGCCTGCTCCGGTCGGTCGACGACCGATGCGCTCGGCGCGGCGTCGCGTGCCAGATAGGCCAGTTCGCTCCTCGTCGCTGACGGGTTCACCGCGACAACCACCGCCCCCAGCCGCAGGGCGGCCACCACCGCCACGATTGCGTCCACCGACGGGAAACAGCTCCATAGCAGCCTGTCGTGTGGCGCGACGCCCCGCGCCGCCAGGGTGGCGGCCGCCACGGCGGTCTCGTTGCCCAACGCGTCGCCGCTCAGGCAAGAGGCCGGATCCTGCCCGTCGATAAGCGCTATCCGACGGGGATCGGCCCTCCAGTGTGCGGTCCACACGGCGGGCAGCGTGCCGCCCGTCACGAGGTCTGCCGGCCCGAACGCCCCGTGCGGACCCGGGTGGGGTCCCGAAGCTTGCTTACCCATGTCGGCGCAGGAGACACCACGCCCTGTCCGTCGGCAATCGCACGTCCTAGTCTGGCGGACATGACACCCCGCCGTATCGCCATCGTCCCGCACACCCACTGGGACCGTGAATGGTACAAGTCGTACCAGGACTTCCGCCTCAATCTGGTCGACATGATCGACGCTCTGTTGCCCCTGCTCGAGTCCGACGCCAGCTACCCGCACTTCATGTTGGACGGGCAGATGGCCGTGGTCGACGACTACCTCGAAGTCCGCCCGGAGGCCGAGCAGCGCTTGCGCGCACTGGCGGCGGCCGGTCGGATCAGCCTGGGACCGTGGTACATCCTCATGGACGAGTTCCTCCCCTCGGGCGAGACGATCATCCGGAACCTTCAGATGGGCATCGTCCGCGGAGCCGCCTTCGGCGGTGTGATGGACGTCGGCTATCTGCCCGACATGTTCGGTCACACTGCACAGATGCCGCAGATTCTCCGCCAGGCGGGATTTGCCCACGCCGTGGTCTGGCGAGGCGTCCCCTCGGCCATCACGAAGAATGCGTTCTGCTGGGAGTCGCCCGACGGATCCAGCGTGCGCGCCGAGTACCTCCCCGTTGGCTACAGCAACGGCGCCGCACTGCCCGACGACGCAAAGGCACTCCTCCGGCGCACGACCGACCTCGTCAAAGAGGTCGAGACGTTCCTCCTGGGGGACCTTCTGTGCTTGAACGGCTCCGACCACCTCTTCCCCCAACCATCGCTCGGGCGGGTGGTCGCCGAAGCCAACGATCTACAGGACGACCTCGTCTTCGAGGTCACATCACTCCCCGACTACCTCTCCGCCGCACCCGTCGATGGGCTGGAGCGTTGGCAGGGGGAGCTCCGCTCCGGATCCCGGTCGAACATGCTGATGGGGGTCACGTCCAACCGGGTCGACGTCAAACGCACGGGTGCACTGGCCGAACGCGCCCTCGAGCGGCGCGCCGAACCGCTCGCTGCCTTGTTCTTGACGCCGGCACAGTGGCCCGGTGAGCTGCTGGCCCTGGCGTGGAGGGAAGTGGTGCGGAACTCGGCCCACGACTCAATCTGCGCCTGCTCGGTCGACGATGTGGTCGATGCCGTGCTCCACCGCTACGCCGAAGCGCGCGCCATCGCCGACGGGCTGGCCGAACGGGCGGTGGCGTCCTTCGCCCGGTCTCTGACACAGCAGGGCACCTATCTTCTCAATCCCGTCCAACGGACGCGGTCGGGGACGGTCGAGCTGGTGGTCGGTGCCGAAGAGCCGCCGGCTGCCGACATACAGGTCCTCTCCGAGCGGAGCGGCCTGCCCGGGTCAATGGTGCTCGACGCCAACACCGTGCGCACCGTTCTGGGGATGCTGCAGGGGCCCAAGATCAACGACGATGCGTGGGTGCATGAGGTCGCAGTCGAGGAGAACGACGAGGGCATTGCCATCACGGTCACGGTCGGTGCCGAGGAGCGGCCGGACGTCCCCATCGCCGAGGCGAAGCAGGACATCTATGCCCGCCTGGGGGCGCACCCCGACGCCGTCGTCCGGGTCAGCTTGAATCAGCCTCCGCTCAGGCGCATTGTCGCACGCGTCACCGATGTGCCCGGCTACGGTTGGCGACCCTTCGCCGCGGCGCCCCTGCTCCATCCGGTGCGCGCCAGCGCGCCGGGCGACCCCGTGCACCTCTCGAACGGCCTGGTCACGGTGACGGTCGATGAGCTGGTGGGGACCTTCTCCCTCAACGGGCGAGCGGGCTACGGCAGGTTGGTGGACGGCGGCGACCTGGGTGACTCCTACAACTACTCGCCTCCGCGCCAGGACGCGCTCATCGACGAACCCATCTCGGTCTCGACCCACGTCCTCGAGTCCGGCCCGGTCCGGGCCAGAGCAGTCGTCACCGCCACCTACCTGTGGCCCGATCACGTCGACGGGTCGTCGCAAGCCCGCGTGGGCGAGCATCGGGTGGAGGTGCGGACGGTCCTGGAGCTCCGGGCCGATGAGCCGGTCGTGAGGGTCACGACGTCGTTTGTGAACCCGAGTCGCGACCACCGGCTCCGGGTCCATCTCCCCCTGACCGAGCGAGCGCGCACGTCACAGGCGGAGAGTGCGTTCGCCGTCGTCGAACGGCGACTCACCGCTGAAGGCCGGGCGGACGAGTTCGGCCTCCCGACTGCCCCTTCGCGACGATTTGTCTCCGCTGGAGGACTCACCGTGGTGCACGACGGCGTCTGCGAGTACGAGCTCGTCGACGTTGACGGCGCTCCGGAAGGCGCAACGGCCGGGACCCTCGCGCTGACCGTGCTGCGGTCGACCGGAATGCTCTCCCGCCTCGGGATGGCCTACCGGCCGTTTCCGGCCGGTCCGCTTACGCCGGTAGACGGGCTGCAGATGACCGGCCGGCCTGTCGAGCTTCGCTATGCGCTCGCCGAGGGGCCCGACGACCCGTACGCCTTGGCCGACGACCTGTTGTTACCCCTTGAGGTCGTCTCCTCACTCGGCGGGGGAACGCGTCCCGTCTCGGGGACGGCGCTCGCCATAGAGGGAGCAGTGGTGAGCGCGGTGCGCCGGGAGGGCGGGGTGCTCGAAATGCGCGTCTTCAACCCCTCCGCACGCCCGACCACCGTCGCCACCCCCGGGCGTTCCGGGTGGCTCGTCAATCTTCGTGGCTATCCCGAGCATCCGTTCGAGGGCTCCTTCGAGCTACGGCCATATGGCATCGCCACCGCGCGACTGCGCGCCGGCTGATCCGGCACGGCGGCTCAATCCCGGGCTCGCCGCAGCACCACCTCGTCCCACTCGGGTCGCGAAGGTCGCTCCATGAGTGCCATCAGGGCCTCCAGCGGGGAACAGCGCCCCTTGACGATGGATTCGACCTGTTCGGCTATCGGCATCTCGACATCGTGCGCCCGAGCCAGGCCCATGAGGGGTCCTGCGCTCTTGACGCCTTCGGCCACCATCTGCATCCCACTCACGATGTCGTCCAGCGACCTCCCCCGGCCCAGCTCGAAACCGACCGTACGATTCCTGCTCTTCGGGCTGGCGCAGGTGGCTACCAGGTCACCGATCCCTGCCAACCCGCCGAACGTCAACATCTTTCCCCCCAGCGCCATACCGAGACGGCCCAACTCGGCCAGGCCACGAGTGATCAGGACGGCCCGCGTGTTCTCCCCGAATCCCAAGCCGTCACAGATGCCAGCCGCGATCGCCATCACGTTCTTGGTGGCGCCGGCCACCTCGCAGCCGACGACGTCAGTTCCCATGTACACGCGGAATGTCCGGGTGTGCAGGAGGTCCTGTACGCGGCGCGCCATGGCCTCGTCGGGCAGCGCGACGACGCAGGCCGCCGGCTGCCCTTCGGCCACTTCGCGAGCCAGATTCGGGCCGGTCAGGACGCCGGCCGGTGTGCCGGGCAGCACTTCGGAGATCACCTCGGACATCCGCAAGTGGGTACCGGACTCAATGCCCTTGGCAAGGCTGATGACGGCATCGCACTCGGTCGCGAAGGGTCGCAGGTCCTTCAGCACCGCCCGAAAGCCGTGAGACGGCACGGCCATGAAAATCACGCCGGCCCCACTCACCGCCTCCTCCAGTGAGGAGGTGACAGTGAGCCCGGAGGGCAGATTCACCCCTGGAAGATAGGTTGCGTTCTCGCGCGACTTCTCCATCGCCGACGCGAGGTCGGGCGACCGCGCCCACAACGTGGCCGGACGGGAAGCGCTCGCCAGGGTTGCCACCGCCGTGCCCCACGAACCGGCGCCAATGACCGCCACTCGGTCGCTCATGTCCACGAGCCTACGGCGGCCGGGAAGGAGCGACCCGGCCGCCCCTACACTGTCCTCCAGTGTCTATCGGCGTCACGACCTCGCGTACCCCGCTTCTCCCTACCCGGGACGAGCTCGGGGACGAAGTGGTGCTCATCCCCGTCAAGGGGTTCCGGCAGGCCAAGCGGCGTCTGGGTGGGGCGATGACCGATGAGATGCGAGTCAACCTGGTGCGGTCGATGGCCGAGAATGTCGTGGCTGCCTGCGGACCCCTTCCGGTCGCCGTGGTGTGCGACGATCCCGAGGTGGCCGAATGGGCTGCCTCACTTGGGGCCGCCGTCATGTGGGAGCCCGGCCAGGGGCTCAATGGCGCCGTCGGCTCCGGCGTCGACCAGTTGGCCGCGGCAGGGGTGCGCTGGGTGATCGTGGCCCACGGCGACCTTCCCCGTGCTCGCGACATCGGTGCGCTCGCCCCGTTCACCGGCATCACCCTGGTACCTGATCGCAAGGACGACGGTACCAACGTCCTCCGGCTGCCGGTGGCATGCGGCTTCCGCTTCGCCTACGGGCCCGGGTCGTTTCGGGCCCATCGGGCCGAGGCGTCCCGGCTCGGGCTTCCTGTCCGGGTGTTGCGGATACCCGCGCTGGCCTACGACGTGGATTGGCCGGCCGATGTCGTGGAGCTGACCGCGTGAGCGCGCGCACGGGGTAGCCCCCAAACGCAGAGTCGGGGGCCCGCAGGCCCCCGACTCCACTCGCTCCCGAAGGAACGCCCTCTTCTAGCTCAACGAGCCGCCTTGCGAGCAGGAGCTCGTCGTGCCGCCTTCTTGGCCGGCGCCTTCTTGGCCGGCGCCTTCTTGGCCGGAGTGCGCTTGACCGCCTTCTTGGCCGGGGCGCGCTTGACCGCCTTCTTGGCTGGGGCGCGCTTGACGGCCTTCTTGGCCGGAGCGCGCTTCACCGCTTTCTTGGCCGGGGCGCGCTTGACCGCCTTCTTGGCCGGAGCGCGCTTCACCGCTTTCTTGGCCGGCGTGCGCTTGACGGCCTTCTTGGCCGGCGTGCGCTTGACGGCCTTCTTGGCCGGAGCGCGCTTGACCGCCTTCTTGGCCGGCGCTCGCTTGACCGCCTTCTTGGCCGGCGCTCGCTTCACTGCTTTCTTTGCCGGAGCCCGTTTCACGGCCTTCTTGGCCGGGGCCCTCTTCTTCGCGGCTACTGCCACAGGTGCACCTCCCTAGGAGCATGGTCACTGAATAGAGGTGAAGCCTGCGCCACGGCGACGCGATGATCGAGTCGCCGTGCGCACTGCCGCACCGATTGGTTTGTCGCTCGGGACATTTGACACGTCTGAAGTTGGGTCATCGACCATCGCCTCATGCGAGCAGTCCGTTCCGATGTCCCGAAACGCAACGATTGGATGAGGTGACGTGGCACTGCACGCGGCGCGCTTTTGGCAAACTGACATCTTCGCCTGGCGCGCCGCACAACGATGCGTCGCGGCACATGTCATCCTCCCTAACGTTTCGGGTACACACATTCTCGGTTGTTAACCTGCTCAGGTCAAGCATCCTCTTTCGCGACGACGTTTTGGACCGTCGACGTCGTGCGGTGACGAGTTCGGTGACGAGTGGAGAATTGACGCGATGCACCGCGCGCTCGCGGCATCACATGCGCGAGCTCGTCGTCGAAAAAAGAAAGATGCGCGATGGAATTGTCAGCGTTACCACGCGACGATCGGAGCGATGGAGAAGGACGAGTTCGGCGCGGGACCACGAGCGTCACCGGCGCGCACGGCGAAGAGCTCAACGCGGTTTCCCAACGGGGACGTACACGGCATCTACCTCGGGATGGGCGACGGTGGATGGACCTGGGCCGGCCCGCAACGATCGACCCTCGTCCTTGGTCCCTCCCGCTCGGGAAAGACATCCTCCCTGGTCATCCCTAATATTCTGCTCGCCCAGGGCCCGGTCGTCTCGACCTCGACCAAACCCGATGTGATGCAGTCGACAGCCACGGCGCGGCGTCGGGAAGGGTGGGCCTTTCTCTTCGATCCCAGTGGCGAAATCGAATGCCCGACGTCTGTCGAACGGGTGGGTTGGTCTCCACTTACCACCGCCTGCGAGTGGGATGCAGCGGTCCAGACATCCGATGCGATGGTTGCTGCGTCGCGTGGCGTCGTGCGGACCGGACCAACCGGAGAGCACCACTGGACCGAGAGAGCGAGTGCGTTGCTCGCTCCTCTCCTTCATGCAGCAGCGTTGGAGTCCCTCCCGATGCGGAACGTGGTGCGTTGGATCGATCGACACGACGGCGCCACTCCCTTGCACATCCTCTCACACACGGTAGGGGACGACACCATGGCAACCGACCTGTTGGCCGGAATCGTCGGCACGGACTCCCGTGAGCAGTCCGGCATCTGGTCGACAGCGTCAGGCGTCCTCGCCGCCTACAAGTCGCAAGCAGCGCTGGAGTCCACCGAGATCCCTCCGCTCGACGCTGCCGACTTCTGCCGGGGTGCCAACACCATGTACATCTGCTCGGCGGGGCGGCGACAGCACCAATTCGCACCTCTCGTCGTCGCCGCCATCGGTGACGTGCGGGACGCCACCTACGATCGTGACCGGAGTGGTGAGCAGTCGTCGCCCACACTGCTCGCCCTCGACGAAGTGGCGAACATCGCTCCCATCCCCGATCTTCCGGCCATGCTCAGCGAGGGCGCAGGGCAGGGCCTCTTGGTGCTGGCCTGCCTGCAGGACCTGTCCCAGGCTCGAGCCCGTTGGGGGCCCGCCGCCGACGGGTTCCTCACCCTCTTCGGCACCACGGTGGTACTTCCGGGGATCGCCGATGTCGCCACCCTGCGCGACCTCAGCGCGCTCGCGGGCGAGCACGAGCTCGCGACCACGACCGTGGGTCACGCCGTGGCCGAGTGGGGACGCATCCGACCGTCGAGCTCGATCAGCACCGTCCGGGTGCCCCGGCTACCGGTGGACACGATCTCCCGTGGATCACGAGGGCGCGCACTCGTGGTGAGCCCGGAGAGAACGTTCGGCTCGGTCCTCCTCACGCCGGCGCACGCCTGGCACCCGTGGCGCGAGCTCTCTGCGAGAGATCGACCCTTCATGGAACGCCCTGCGCCTGACCGGGTTCGCTGAGTCAACGCCCCCTGTGCATCTCCTGCACCAGGGCGGAGTGCCACCCCAAGCGATGACGCGTCAGCTCCACGTCCCGAGCGATCTGGAGGTGCTCGACCAGCCGCTCCGTGGGGAGCGACGAGATCCCGGACGGCAGCGCGGCAACGCCGAGAGCGTCGCCCCCGCCCGCGACGCCCCATCGGCGGCGGTAGACGTCAATGGCGCGGGCTGCGTCGCACCACATCTCGTGCAAGGAGGGACTCACCGGGCGAGGTCCGAGCTCTCGGAGCACGTGCGGTCCGGGCACCACGCTGCGCAGCGAGCGGACATCCTCGGCCACGCCTATCTGCACCCGATCGGAGATTGGGGGAGTCCACAGATCGGCCAGTCGCTCCAGGCTCTGTACGTCGGCACCCCCGACCGCCGCGGTCCCAAAGGCGGTGACGATGTCCCGGCGGCGCGCCGCTCCGTCGGGTGTCAGCGACAGGACGGCGCCGAATCGGTGCTCGTCGATCCGAGCCACATCCGTCCTCGAGCCGCGCTGCTCCCGGCCGGACGTGAGGCTCAGCGGGCCGATGCCCAGTGAGCGGGCACGACTCCCCCACTCGGACGAGAGCTCTTCATAACTTCCGCCGGGTGCCTTCTGGGACCGCGTCGCCGCCCACGCCACGCGGGCACCGCGGGAGGAGTGCGATCGCCACTCCGTCATGCGCATCCGGATGTCGGCCGAGCGTGAGGAGAATTCGCCGACCACCAGCGGGGATACGCCGGCAATCTCCGTCTGCAGGCCTGCTCCCTCGACCCAGCCGACACCGAGTCGCTTCGAAAGCTCACTGCGCAGATGGGCCTCGTAGACGGCGGAGGCAGCGCTCCTGTGTGCCGAGATGCCACGATGGTCGCACGCGCTCCACTGGCCGTCGATCCCGTGGACCATGTTGGACATCACGACATGGGTGTGGAGATGAGGGTCCAGGTTGCGGCTGACCCCGTGGGTGAACGACGCGCCCACGAGACCGGTCGTCGGAACCATGGCGCGCTGATCACCCGACCCGCGCCGGGCCGCAAGGCCGTGCGTCTCGAGGTAGGCCACCGCGCCGCGCACCCCGGCCCCATGGGCCGCCACGACGTCCCGCGCCACGTCATCCCCACCTAACCCGAAGACGACGCTGACCGATTTCGGAGCGCTGAACGTCATGTCGAAGCCGAGAACGGTGGCCCGCGCAGAGCGCAAACGGTGACCGGACACCGGGTGGCGCCCTTCGAGCACGGCCCGGAGTCTCCCCAGATCGACCTCTCCCCCCAGTCCCAGCCCCTCGGCCGCACGGCCGATCCACACTGCCGGCCGCTCCCCTGCTGCCGCCGGTAGGGGAAGCTCCCCGGCCAGGTCCGAGAGGTAGTAGTGGGCTCTCGCAGAGGTGACCCGATGGACCCCGAGCATCCCTGGCCTCCTATGCGGTTTACACATTTACATGTATTCTAATGCTATTCTATATCCTCCTGGTAAAGTTTCAAGACCCTGCGGGCGGCTCGGGCGGCCAGATCGGTGAGCTCGGCGGGACGCACCACCGAGGCGTCGGTGCCGAGCTGGAGCAGGAGCCGCTCGAACCAGGCCATTCCGGCAACGTCAAGGACCACGTCGGTAACCGTCCCGTCGGACGATCGGCCGACCGCCCGTACGGGGACCGACTCGAGCACCCACTGCGCGCCCTTTCCCAATCGGAGCTGGACCTCCACGGCACCCGGGCCCGGCACGAACGCGTCGGTCGCGGCGCGCACGCCATGTGACCTCGACGGGTCGGCGTCCCCGTGCGGGCGCACGTCGCCGATGCGATCGACTCGGAACCGCCGCATGTCCCCCGCGCTCTCGCAGTAGGCATCGAGGTACCAGTGCCCGTCCACGGTTGTGACCTGGACCGGTTCGACGATCCGCGTGGTCAACTCGTCGCGAGACGCCGAGTGGTAGTCGATCTCCATCCGCTGACCGTCCTCGCAGGCTTGGCGCACGGCAGCAAGGGAGGGCGGCGCGTCGACGTCCACCCCGATCGCCTCGCGCGATCCCAAGGCTGCGTCGAGCTTGGTGAGTGCCCGGCGGAGCGCGCCGTCGTCGGACCCGGGGACGGACATGATCAGCCGAGCCGACGCGGCGACGGCGAATCCCTCGGCCGGGGTGAGGCGGCGGGGTCGGGCAAACTCCGAAGGCAAGAAGGCCCGGACCGAGCTCTCCGAGACTTCGATCTCCATCAGCGTGTCGGGGGTGTAGGGCGGAACCCCGCAGCAGGCCGCCAGCTCGAGCTCGGAGATGAGCTCGTCCTCTTTCATGCCGAAGCGACGGGCCGCATCGGCGATGGGTGCCTCCCCGACCTGGGCCAGCCACCCGACGACGGCCAACAACCGCCGCAACCGCTGGCTGGTCTCCCGTCCCGGAATGGCCCGAGTGCCGTCGAGACCCTCCCTTCCGACGTCGACCAGCGGCGGACCGGCGACGGGGGGGTTCCCTGCGGGAGCGGCGGCGCCCACGATCTGTGAGAGCCAGGCCGTGAGCTCCGACCGGAAGGCGGGTGGTTCGAGGATCTCGGCGTGGTCGAGCAGGCCGAGGATCCACGAGCGCAGGGAGGGGAACCCGGCGACCCGCAGGCACAGGACGACCGAGCCATCGGCCTGGCGATGTTCGACCTTGTCGCTCCCCACCTCTTCGGCCACCCTCGGCCCTTCCATGGCGTCGACACGGATCCGGGTGACGACGTGGTCGTCACCGTCGGTGCGCCAGGGCTCCTCGGGAAGGGAGGCCTTGATGTCGATGCCCTCGGGAAGCACGGCACCGCCCGGCACCCCCATGGTGACGGCGTCCTCAATCCGATCGACACGAAACGTCCGCACCGCGGCCCGGTCGAGATCCCATGCCACCAGGTACCAGCGCCCGAAGCGGAACCAGAGGCCCGCCGGGGTCACTTGCCGCCGGCCGTTGCGGTAGGTGAAGGAAGCCGCCGTGTGTGTTCGAACGGCCTCGAAGAGGTCGACCAGTGCCCGAGGCGTCGCCAGCGCGGCGATGGGACGCACTTCGCCCATCCCGGTGGCTCCCAACTTCAACAGCGCATCCCGGCCACTAGGATCGGCCAGGTGAACGCCGGCAACGGCCAGATGAAGGGCAACCTGCTCATCTGGTTCGAGTGCCAGATCGGGCAGGTAGAACGCGTCCCGCTCGATGAGGTACCCGTACTGCTCCTGACCCGGCAGTCGTTGCGTGCGCACCGGGATCCCTTCGTCACGCAGGAGCCGCTTGTCCCGCTCGAACGCCTGACGTCGCGCTGCGTGCTCTTCGGGATACCCGGGCACCTGGAGGGCGATCGAGTCGAGGGTGAGGGGGTGTTCGGTGTTGAGCAGGACGAGCACGAGGTCCGTCACCCGTTCGAGGCGATCGAGTCGTGCCGGGCCAGCCATCGGGATGAGCCTACGGCGGCGGTCGCCCGTTGACCGCGCTGGACCACCCCTTCGACTGGCATCTCCACCTCTTTTGGTACCTGGTCGTCCCTGCACTCTTCGCCTGGTATCTGATGGCGACCCGGGCCGAGAACTGCCGACCCACTCCGAGACAGCGGTTCCGTTTCACCCTGGGGGTCGCGATTCTGCTGGTGGCGCTCACGTGGCCGCTGGGCGACCTCGCCGCCCATTGGTCCCTCGTGGCTCTCGTGCTGCAACGGATCATCCTCATCCTCGCCGTGCCGCCCCTTCTGGTTACCGGGACACCACGACCGATCCTCGTACGACTCACCCGGCCGCGCGCCATCGATGGCATCCTGCGGATCGTCGTCAGGCCCGTGCCGGCCGTGTGCATCGTCACCATCGTGGCCGTGGGGACGCTGACCACGGGATTCGTGGCCCTGGCGGCCCGCTCGGACGTCGCCCGCGTGCTGATCGAGCTCGTGGTCCTTCTCGCCGGCTTTGTCCTCTGGGCGCCGGTCCTCAGCGAACTGCCGGGCTCACAACCCCTCTCGGCTCTGGGTCGGGGCGGCTACCTGATCGTGCAGTCCATCGTGCCGAGCTTTCTCTCGATCGTCTGGATCTTCGCCCGCCACTCGCTCTATGCCTCCTATGACCACCACATCAAGGTGCTGGGCATGACGCCGCTCCTCGACCAGCAGTTGGCCGGGTTCCTGGCCAAGCTGAGCACCATTGCGGTGCTCTGGACGGTCGCCTACGTCCTGATGACCCGGGCCCGGGTGACCGCCACCAGCGACGAGGACACCGATCCGCTGATGTGGTCGGACGTCGAACGAGAGATCGAACGGGCCGAACGGCGCGACCGCCGCCAGCGCCGGCCGTGGCTGCCCCCGTCGGCCGAATAGCCCCGTCGGCCGGAGAGAACGCCGCGCACCGGACCCCCAGCGTGCTGCAGATCCTCAGCGTACGGACCACCGCCGAGCGGTGGCCGGTACCGGGTTCAGGCCAGCGCCGCTCCCCGCAGATCATCGAGCGAGAGTTCTGCTGTCTGGTCACCGCCACACTGCGGGCACTGCTCGACGTGGCGCCAGGACCGGAGCAGGCGGGTCCCCTCGGGGTTCAACAGCACGACGAACGACTCCGATATGGGGTCGATCTCCAAGCCGAAGTACGGGCGCCAGGCAGTCGTCGCGGCGGGGGCTTCCAGGGCCAGTCCCTTGAGGATCCGGCGGAAGCGTAGTTTCTCGGTGTCGAAGATCCAGGTGCTGTGACACGACTCCAGCACGAAAATTGAGTCCTCTGCCGACCGTTCCACGGCATTGATCATGCCTCATCCATTACCCATTTGGACAGCGAATCAATATCATGTTCGTTGCGAAATGATGTCAATCCCCTGACGGCCTGTTCACATGGCTATTGCGGGCCAGCGTCGTGCTTTCGGCCCACCACCGACTCCCGCTTGGTGCGCAGCTGCCGAAGGACGGAGCAGAGCACGATCCGGGTGTCCGCAGGGTCGATCACCTGGTCGACCAGTCCCCGCTCGGAGGCGGGCCACGGGGTCAGAAATGCCTCCTCGTAGGTGATCTCGCGCTCTGCTCGCTGGACGTCGTCCACGCCACGGTGCAGTATCTGCACCGCGCCGGACGCACCCATGACGGCGATCTCCGCCGAGGGCCAGGCCAGGCAGACGTCATTGCCGATTCCACGGGAGTCCATGACGATGTACGCGCCGCCAAAGGCCTTGCGGAGAATGAGACAGATCCGGGGCACCGTCGCTTGGGCGTAGGCGAACGCCAGCTCGGCGCCGTGACGGATCATCCCCCTCCACTCGAGGTCCTTTCCGGGGAGGAATCCCGGGGTGTCGACGACGCTCAAGAGCGGAATATTGAACGAGTCGCAGAACCGCACGAACCGGGCGGCCTTCTGCGACGCCGCAATATCGAGCGTGCCCGCCAGGATCCGCGGTTGGTTCGCCACGACACCGACCGAGAGGCCGCCGATTCGACAGAGCCCGGTGACGATCTGCCCGGCCCACCTCGCCCACAGCTCGTGGAAGTCGCCGTCGTCGACCACCAGGCGAACGACGTCCCGCACGTCGTAGGTGGCGGACTTGCGCTCGGGGATGAGATCACGCAGTTCGGGCACGGAGCGCAGCACCGGATCGGAGGTCGGGACGGGAGGGGGAACCTCGTCGATGTGCGACGGCAGGTACCCCAGCAGCTCGGCCAGGACCCCTTCCACGTCGTCGGCCTCCACCGCACAGACCCCGCTCGACCTGGCGTGCGTGGAGGCGCCGCCCAGCTCCCCGAGGCCGACTTCGACGCCGGTGAACTCGGCCACCATCTGGGGGCCCGAGACGAACGCCACCGCCTCGGTGCTCATGATCACCAGGTCGGAGAGCCCGAGCAAGAGGGCCGGCCCCGAGACCACCGGTCCGGTCGCCGCCATGAGCACGGGTACGACGCCGCTGCACGAGGCGATCGCCTCCGCCGCCCTGCCCCAGCCGTGCAGCGCGGCCACGCCGTCGAGCACGTCGGCGCCGCTCGAGGCGACGATGAACACGAAGGGGACCCGGAGTCGAAGGGCCAGGTCGGCCGATTCGGCCAGCCGGATGCCGTCGGCGTGGGTGAGCGCACCTTGCCGCTCCGACGAGGTGGAGCGGGCAATGACCACGTTGCGCCCGCCCATCCGGCCTATCCCCGAGGAGACCGTGCCGGTGATGCCGATGCCGAGGCCGATGCGATCGGCCACACGTCGTCCGGTCATTCCCCGAGAACGTAGACAGGGCGCGACGGCCGCGGCCGCCCGCCGGGTTTACGTATGCGCCTCGGCCCGCCGCCACGGGCCCGAGCGGCCACCGGACTTCTCCCAGAGCGCCACGTGCTCGATCGTCATCGTGCGATCGGACGACTTGCACATGTCGTAGACGGTCAGCGCCGCCGTGGTGCAGGCCATCATCGCTTCCATCTCGACACCGGTGCGATCAACGGTCTCCACCTGGGCTTCTACCTCGACGAAGTCGTCGCCGATGGAAAAATTCACCGCGATGGAGCCCACCAGGACGGGGTGGCACATGGGGATGAGCTCGGCCGTTCGCTTCGCCGCCTGAATTCCCGCAATCCGGGCCGCGGCCAGCACATCCCCCTTTGTGATGGCGTTGTTGGCCACCAGAGTGGTCGTTTCGGGCAGCATCGAGACCCGGCATCTGGCCAGGGCGCGGCGGTGGGTGGGCTCCCGCGGGGTGACGTCGGTCATCCGAGCGCCGCCTAGCGGATCGAGATGGGCCAGGCTGCGATCGGACACGGACTGTTAGTGTACGACCTCCCAGCACTGGGTGTTGCCGCTTTGGGTGTGGCCTGCACGCATCCACGGTCGGATAGACTTGGCAGTCGAAGACTGCGAGTGCCAATCGCAGCTGCGAGCACCAGTCCAAGGAGTCCGATTGCCGACCTATGAGTACGTGTGCACATCGTGCGGGCACCGGCTCGACGCCGTCCAGAAGTTCACCGACGAGGCGCTGACCGAGTGCCCGGAGTGCGGCGGGGCGTTGCGCAAGGTGTTCGGAGCGGTGGGCATCGTCCTCAAGGGAAGCGGCTTCTACAAGACCGACACCCGGGCGCAGGACAAGCGCTCCGGCTCCGATTCGACGGGCTCGAACGGCTCGGGCTCGTCCACGTCGGAGACCAAGGCCGACTCGGGCACGACCGAACCGGCCAAGAGCGGCGCCGGCGGGGACAAGCCGGCCAAGGAGTCCAGCCCCGCCTCTTCGACCGCCAGCTGATCCGCCGAGGAGGCCGGGGTCGCCTGCCTCAGTCCCCGCTGAGCTGCATATCGGCGATGGCCAGTGTCTGACCGGCGGCCACGCCGGGAAGCCAGCGCAGATCGCTGCCCACCGCGACGACCGCCTGCAGCATCCGCTGCAGGGTCGAAGCCACCGTCACCTCCCGGACCGGCTCGGCCAGGCATCCCCCGCGGATCATCAGGCCTTCGGCTCCGACCGAGAAGTCGCCGCTCACGGGGTTCACGCCCGAGTGGACGCCCGTGATCGACTGGACATACAGCCCCTCGCCGACCGAGGCCAGGATCTCCTCGGCGCTCTTCGTGCCGGGCGCGAGCACGAGGGCCCGGCAACCGGCCGACGGAGTGCCCGAGAAGCCGCCCCGGACGGCGGATCCGGTCGAGCGGGTCTGGGCGCGGCGGGCCGACACGGTGTCGTACACGAACATGCGCAGCATGCCGTCGGAGATCAGGACATTGCTCCGGCAGGCCAGCCCCTCGCCGTCGTAGGACGACGCACTGAATGCCCGGCTGTCGGTGGGATCGTCGGTCAGCGTGAAGTCGCCGCTGGCCACCGACTCGCCGATCCTCCCGGCGAAGAGCGACCTGCCCTTCACCACTGCCTCGCCGGAGAGGGCGGAGCCCACCACCGAAAGGAGCGTCGAGACCACCCGCGGGTCGAAGACGACGGTGCACCGAGCCGACCGGGCCTTCTGCGCACCGAGCAGACGGGTGGAACGAAGCACGGCATCGGCCTTGGCCTCGTCCGGATGGAGCGTCGCGGGCGACCGGCCGACGCTGAAACCGGTCCCCGTCTGCGAATCAGCGCCCTCGCCGGCGATGGCGTCCACCGAGACGAACGCCGTCGTCCGCCGGGTCTCGGACCGAATCCCGGTCGTCGAGGCCAGTGCCACCTCGACCCGACTGTCCGAGTAGTCGGCCGAGGACACCTGGCGCACCCGCGGATCGGCGCTGCGGGTGGACCGTTCGAGCTCGAGCGCCAGCGCGATCTTGTCCTGCATGGGGACGGTGATGACCGCGTCGTCCCACAGGTCCTGCTCGACCGACGGCACGCCGTCCGGTTCGGCCAGGACCACATCAGGGTCGGGGGTGGCATAGCGCGCATTGTCCCGGGCGGCGCCCAGCGCGTCCTGGACCACCGCCGGATCGAGCGATCCGGCCCAGGCGAACCCGAGCCGGCGCCCCTCGCCCCCCGTGCCGTCAAGGAGGACGCGGATGCCGACCCCCGAGGAGTCGGCAGAGGTGAGCGATTCGACCTCACCGTCGTAGGCCCGCACCTCGTTTTCGGAGCCACGGGTGACGTAGACCTCCATCCCTTCTCGGGATCCGGCCTGGTCGACGAGCGACGACGCCAGCGCGAGGAGATCGCCCACTACGCCGTCCCCCCCAGGGTGACACCGGTGATGCGCAGGGTGGCCTGCCCGCAACCGACAGGGACGCTCTGCCCGTCCTTGCCGCAGGTGCCGGGCGTCATGTCGAAGTCGTCGGCCACCGCGTCGATGCGGCGGAGCACCTCAGGTCCGTTCCCGATCAGATTGGCATCGCGAAGGGGCTCAGTGAGATGGCCGTCCTCGATCAGGTAGGCCTCGGTGGTGCCGAACACGAAATCCCCGGTCGTCGTGTTGACCTGGCCGCCCCCCAGCTTCGAGACGTAGACGCCCGAGGGGGTCTGCGCCACGATCTCATCCGCGTTCTCGCGGCCGGCGAGGAGGTACGTGTTGGTCATCCGCACCATGGGAAGATGCTGGTAGGACTGCCGGCGACCGTTTCCCGACGAGGTCCGCCCCTCCTTGCGAGCCCGGAGCCAGTCCCACATGTAGTCGGTGAGCACCCCGTTCTCGATGAGCACGCTTCGGCTCGGTGCGTGGCCCTCGTCGTCGAATGCGACGTTGCCCCACTCGCCGAGGACGGTGCCGTCATCGACCAAGGTGACCAGCGGGCTCGCCACGAGCTTCCCCATCTGGCCGGTGTACACCGAGGCATCCTTGAGGATGTGATCAGCCTCGAGGCCGTGGCCGCAGGCCTCGTGGAAGAGGATGCCGCCGCTGCCGCCGGCCAGGACGATCGGGACTTCGCCGGACGGGGCTGCCCGGGCAGAGAGCTTGGCCAGGGCCCGACCTGCCGCGATCCGGGCAATGTCCTCGACGTTGAAACGCTCGAAGATCTCATAGCCCTCGGTGCGGGCCAACGACTCATAGCCGGTCTGCATCCCCGTGTCCCCGTTGGCCACGCACATCACGTTGAAGCGGGTACGAATCTGGTCGTTCTCGGCCAAGAGGCCGTCCGAGTTGGCGACGAGGACCCGTCGGCGGCTGTCACCGCACCCCACCTGTACCTGGCTGATCGACCCACCCGCGGCCCGAGCCGCCTCGTCGGCCCGGACGAGGAGATCGAGCTTGGTGGACTTGGCGACCGTGCTGGGCAGGGTCCGCGCCCCGCGGTCATGGACCGCCGGCGGCCCGAGTGCCACCGCGACCGTGCGCCCGCCGCCAGCGTGGCCACGCGCCACCGACGCCGCCGCCGACGCCGCAGCCAGGAGGCCGGCCTCGCTCAGGTCCGAGGTGTGCGCAAACCCGGTCGTCTCGCCGGCAACCACCCGGATGCCCGCTCCGCGGGACCGGCCCGACGAGAGCTCCTCGATGCGGCGGTCGTCGAGCGTGGCGGTGGCCGTGGCACTGTCCTCGGCGAATACTTCCGCCATGTCGCCCCCGTTGGCGAGCGCCGCCGAAAGGACTCGCTGGAGGACATCGCCGTCGATCAGGGACGTATCGGTCACGGGCGGTATCGTAATCGTCGTGTCCAGCTCATCCTCCGACGGTGCCCCACCCGCGGGACACGGACCCCACTCCGGCCTGACCGCCCAAGTGGAGCTGACGGTCGGCGAGGAGGACACGGCCCGGTACTTCCGCTCGGGAGAGGTCCCTGTCCTGGCCACGCCCCGGCTCATCGCCATGTGCGAAGAGGCCTCCTGCCGTGCCACCGACGGTCATCTGACGGCCGCGCAGACCAGCGTGGCCACCCGGGTGCAGTTCGACCACCTGGCCCCGGTCGGCATCGGCACGGTGGTCCTCGCCGAGGCCACCTTGGTCAAGGTCGAAGGCCGGCGCCTCATCTTCACCGTCTCGGCGGCCCGTCTCGAGCGGGACGGTGGCGGGCTCATCGGAGCGGGTCGGATGACACGCGTGCTGGTCAACGAGGCGACGTTCTTGGCCAAGGCCGGCGCGGCCGGTTCTTCCTGATCGTCTCGGCCGCTCCATGTAGGCCCCGACCGGGTCAGACGGGCTAGCGTGGGCGGGAGAGCCATGATCCTTCAGAGCATCGAGACACCGGCGGACATAAAAGATCTCGACCAGGCGGAACTGCGCATCCTGGCCGAGGAGATCCGGGCGTTCATCATTGAGTCCGTCACCAGCACCGGCGGGCACCTGGGGTCGAATCTCGGGGCGGTAGAGCTCACCCTGGCCGTGCACAGGGTGTTCGATTCGCCGCGGGATGTCATCCTGTGGGACACGGGCCACCAGGCGTACGTGCACAAGCTCCTCACCGGCCGCCGGTTCGGTTTCAAAACTCTCAAGCAGGCCGGGGGGATGTCCGGCTACCCCAACAGGGCGGAGTCCGAACACGACTGGATCGAGAACAGCCACGCCTCGACCGCCCTCTCCTATGCCCATGGCATCGCCAAGGCCCTCACACTGGGCGGCGAAAGTGACGATCGCAAGGTGATCGCCGTCGTGGGGGACGGTGCGCTGACCGGGGGCATGGCCTATGAGGCGTTGAACAATCTCGGACACTCCGGTTGCCGAGTGGTCGTCGTGCTCAACGACAATGGGCGCTCGTACGCCCCGACGGTATCGCAGCTGTCGCAGAGCCTGACCAGCCTTCGTCTCAATCCCACGTACACGCACACGCGCGAACGGCTGCGGAACCGGCTCCGCGGCGTTCCCGCATTCGGGCCGCTGGCCGTGACCGGAGTGCATTCCGTCGCCACCGCGCTGCGCGAGATGGTCTCCCCGCACACCTTCTTCGAGGCACTCGGGGTGCGCTACGCGGGGCCGATCGACGGTCACGACGTCGAAGTGATGGAGGCGGCCTTTGCCCACGCCGCCGAGTGGGACGGGCCGATCGTGGTGCACGTGCTCACGCAGAAGGGCCGGGGCTACGCACCGGCCGAACAGGACGACATCCAGCGGCTGCACGACGTGAAGGCCACGGTGAGTGCGGTCGAGAACACGATCGGGAGCTCGGCAGGGCCCGCCGTCGGGGGATCCGCGGGCACCGATGTGGGCGGGGTGGCCACTCCGGGATCGACGCCGGAGGCGGAGGTCGACCGCTCACCGCCGCGGGCCGGCACGTACACCGACGCCTTCTCCCGTGCCTTGCTGCAGGTCGCCGAGGCCGACCGGCGCGTCGTCGTGCTCACGGCGGCCATGCCGGGACCGACCGGACTGCTCCCCTTCCAGACACGCTTCCCGGACCGCTTCTTCGACGTGGGCATCGCCGAACAGCACGCGGTCACCGCCGCGGCGGGCATGGCGATGGGGGGCCTGCGCCCCGTGGTGGCGGTGTACTCCACGTTCCTCAGCCGCGCCTTCGACCAGGCGAATCTCGATGTGGGGCTGCACGGCAGCCCCGTCGTCTTCGTACTGGACCGCGCCGGGATCACCGGTGACGACGGACCGAGCCATCACGGCATCCTCGACATGGCCCTGGCCCTCACCATCCCGGGCATGACGGTGTTCGCCCCCTCTTCGGCCGAGGAGATCGCACCCATGTTGCGCACGGCCTTGCAGCTTCCCGGCCCTTCCACCATTCGCTTCCCCAAGACCGCCCCCCGCCACGTGGCAGCCCATGAAGTGGGCTCGGGGTGCGCGGCGAGACAGCTGCGGAGCGGCGACGGGTCGGTCTGCCTGCTCGGGGTGGGAAAGCTCGTCGAATCCTGTCTGGTGGCCGCCGACGAGCTCGCCCACGAGGGCGTGGCGGCCACCGTGTGGGACGTGCGCGTGGTGTCGCCCCCCGACCCCGACATGCTCGCCGACGCCGCCCGCCACGCCCTCGTGGTGACGGCCGAGGACGGGGTCCGCCACGGGGGTGCCGGGGCGTTCCTGGTCGACGCCATGGCGACCGCCATCGAATCGCAGGGTGGCCCAAACCCGCTCACCCGGATCCTGGGGATCCCAAGGGAGTACATCGCGCAGGGGAAGGCCGACCAGATCCTCGACGACCTCGGGCTCAACGGAGCGGGGGTGGCGGAGAGCGTCCGGCGGGCTCGCCAGTCAGCTCCGGCAGGCCAACGACGGGCCTGACCCCTCAGGCCCGGTTGGCACCGTGGGCCCGCACGAAGTCGTTCACCGCGTAGTACGCCTCGATCGACTCGCCGGCATCTCCCCAGAACCCGTCGAGCACGTCGAACGCCATCGCCCCCTGCTCCACGTAGTGATTGTTGACGTCGGTGATCTCGAGCTCTCCCCGGCCGGAAGGCTCGAGGGTGGGGATGACCGAGAAGACGGCGGCGTCGTAGCAGTAGATGCCGGTGACCCCGAAACTGCTGGCGGGCACCTCCGGCTTCTCTTCGATCCGCGTCACCCTTCCATCGGCCGAGAAGACGGGCACGCCGAGGTGGCGTAGATGCTCGGGCTCCTCCACTGCGGTGAGCAGGATCCGTGCCCCCACCGGATTGGCCCGGAACGCATCAACCATGGGTTTGATCGACCGCTCCATGATGTTGTCGGCCAACATGACGAGCACCGGATCGCCCCCCACGAAACGCTCGGCCAGGCCAAGTGCTTCGGCGATGCCGCCCGCCTTCTCCTGATACCCGTAGGAGAGCCGATCGATGCCGAACTCGTGCCCGTTGCCCAGCAGCCGCAGGAACTCCCCGGCATGGGTGCCGCCGGTCACCAGCATGATCTCGTCAATTCCGGCATTGACGAGAGCCTCTATCGACCAGGCAATCATGGGACGGTCGTAGATGGGGAGCAGATGCTTGTTGGTGATGCGGGTAAGGGGGTAGAGGCGCGAGCCCGTACCGCCCGCCAAGAGCACACCTTTCACCGCCGCCGACCCCCGCGGGCCGTCGCGTCCATTTTCATGGTGTGTCCTTAGTCGATGGGCACCCTCGCTGTCCAAGGGACGAGAGGCGCCGGAATTACACGTAGGCTCGCCGTCGTCGGACCAGAAGAGGAGCGGCAGCCATGTTCACGCGCAAGCGGGGGAGGGGGGACAGGGCGTCGGACTACGAGGTCGTCAAGACCGAGGACGAGTGGAAGAGGGAACTTCCGGCCGATCGCTACGCTGTTCTCCGGCGCGCCGGCACCGAGCGGGCGTGGTCGGGGGAGTTGCTGCACGTCGAGGGGGAAGGCGTCTTCCGCTGCGCCGGCTGTGGCGCGGAGCTCTTCGACGCCGGCTCGAAATTCGAATCCGGAACGGGCTGGCCGAGTTTCGACCGTGCCACGTCCGACGGCTCGATCCTGGAGCACACCGACCGCCGCTACGGAATGAGGCGCAACGAGATCGTGTGCGCCCGTTGCGGAGGCCACCTCGGACACGTCTTTGACGACGGTCCGACCGACACTGGCCTCCGCTACTGCGTCAATTCGCTCTCCCTCACCTACGAGCCCTCTCCGGACTCCGCGTCCTCGTAGGGCGGCGCCACCAGGCGCCCCTCGACGACATCGAAGACGGTGGCCAGATGCGCCGCCTGATCGTGCAGGCCGAACCGTCTGAGGAGTAACTCACCGAGGGCGAGCGCACCGCAGATATCGAAGGCCTCATCCTTCAGGAGCTCGACCCGCGCCGCGAAGCGCGCCGGCACGTACGGCGTACCGACACGGTGATCATCGAGGGCGACACTCACGCCTCCACCGATACGGTTCCCGACGCGCCACCGAGCCCGCGTGCCGGTTCGGACTCCGGCAGCTCGGCGACGGCGCGGCGCTCGGTGCGTTGCACGTCGGCGGTGGCGAAACGGAGGCTGGGACCGATCTCGTCGGCGGTGATCTCCACCTTGGAACGGTGCTCGCCGTCCTCGGTTTCCCAGCTCCGCTGTTCGAGGCGGCCGGTGACCACGACCCGCATCCCCTTGGAGAGGCTCAGGGCCACGTTCTCGGCCAGATCCCGCCAGCACACCACGTCGAAGAAGGACGTCGACTCCTGCCACTCCTGCGTCGACCGGTCCTGCCAGCGGCGGTTGACCGCCACACCCAACTGGGCCGTTGCCTGACCCTCTTTCGTATAGCGGATTTCCGGCTCTCGGGTCAGATTGCCGGTGATCGTCGTACTGTTGCCCACGGGTGCTCCTCGCTCTCGCCTGCCCCTCGCGGTCGCGAGGGCAACGGGAAGCATGGGGCATCGACCTTGCACAAAACCTTGCCCCGCCTCGCCGACACGGAATTCTTCGGCGTACATCGTCCGAAAATTCGCCGTACGGGTCGCCGTCAGACGTCGAGAAAGCGGCGGATGGCGACGGCCGAGCCGAGCGAACCGATCAGCACGCCGACGAGCACGACGACCACATCGGTCCAGAGCAACTCCCCTCCTGACATGTGCATGGCGCTGAAGATGTTGCTCGACGCAGTGCCACCGGCATGGTCGATGAGGAGGTACAAGACGTAGACCGCGCCGGCTGCCAGCACGGATCCGAAGAAACCCTGGATCAACCCCTCGGACATGAAGGGCACACGGATGAACCAGTTCGTCGCGCCCACGAGTTTCATGACCGAGACCTCTCGACGCCGGGCGAAGATGGCCATGCGGATGGAGTTGAGTATCAGCACCGCAGCCGAGACGATCAGTACGATGGCCACGGCGAGGCAAGCCCACTTCGAGATGTTGATCACCTTCTCCTCGGTGTGGATCTGCTGGAGCGGCGCGGTCACCGTCAGCACCCCGGGAGTCCCCCGGAACGCGGCAATGACCTGGTTGGCGTCGCTGAGCATCACGGGCGTGCACCAGTAGGAGGTCGGCATCTCCGCGACGGTCGTCGCCTGCAGCACATCGGAGGGCAGAAGCTTGCGCGCCTCTTGGTAGTTGCGCTGCTTGTTCCAGTAGGCACACGGCTGGCGGACGTAGGTGAGCTGCGCCAGCTGCGTCCCTACGGCGTGGATCTCCTGTGCGTTGGCGTCGGGCTGCATCCACACCGTGGTCTGGGTGCCACGCTCCAACTCCCCGGTGGCGTTGGCCGAACCCTGCCGGAGCAGTAGCGCGGCACCCACCAGGCTGAGGGAGACGGCCACGGTGAGAATGGCGGCGATGGTCATCAGACGGTTGCGCCAGAGGTTCGACGCCGTCTCGCGAGCCACGTAGTCAACGGAGACCGGCATATCAGCCAACACCTTCGATCGGCACACTGGTTGTGCCGTCTATGCCGTAGACGCCCCGCGCCTGATCGCGCACGAGGATGCCGTTGCTCAGCTCAATGACGCGTCGGCGCATCTTGTCGACCAGCACCTCGTCGTGGGTGGCGATCACGACGGTGGTGCCCGTCCGGTTGATCCGATCCAAGAGCTGCATGATGCCCTGGCTGGTTTGCGGATCGAGATTTCCGGTGGGCTCGTCGGCCAGCAGGATGAGCGGCCGGTTCACGAAGGCCCGGGCGACCGCCACGCGCTGTTGCTCCCCGCCGGAGAGCTCGCCGGGGAGGTTGTCGGTCTTCTTGGCCAGGCCGACCAGGTCGAGGACCTGGGGAACCTGGTTGGCCACCACATGGCGGGGCCGGCCGATCACCTCGAGGGCGAAGGCGACGTTCTCGAACACGGTCTTGTTCGGCAGTAGCCGGAAGTCCTGGAAGACACAACCGATATTGCGCCGGAGGTACGGAACCCGCCATTTGGGGAGATCGACGATGTTGCGGCCGGCCTCCCAGATCTGGCCGGTGTCCGGCAGCTCCTCGCGCAGCAACAACCGGATGAATGTGGTCTTACCCGAACCCGACGATCCGACGAGAAAGACGAACTCCCCCTTGTCGATCTCGACCGAGATGTCACGGAGTGCGACGGTCGACCCCTTGTAGGTCTTTGTGACGTTGTCAAAACGAATCATGTCATAAGGGCGTTGTGAACCTGACGGCGGCGAGAACCTGCACAGGGCGACAGATCAATCCCGAGATACTACCGGTCTCTCGTTGCGCCGGGGGTCATGGCCTCCCGTGCTGGTCAGGCGGGTCAGCCCGATGCGCTCCCGCGCTGCCTGCGCAACTCGGCTTCCATGAATGCGTCCAGGTCGCCGTCGAGCACGGCAGCGACGTTGCCCGTCTCGTGCAGCGTCCGTAAGTCTTTCACTTGTTGGTACGGCGCGAGGACGTAGGAACGAATCTGGTTCCCCCATGCGTTGTCCCCCCGGTCGCCGCTCAAGGCACTCATCTCGGCCTTGCGCTCGTTGCGCGCCCGGTCGGCCAGCTTCGCCCCGAGGATCTGCATGGCCTTGGCCTTGTTCTGATGCTGGCTGCGCTCGTTCTGGCACGAGACGACCAACCCGGTGGGAAGATGGGTGAGGCGCACGGCGGAGTCCGTCTTGTTGACGTGCTGGCCGCCGGCCCCCGACGAACGGTAGGTGTCGATGCGCAGGTCCTTCTCGTCAATCTCCACCTCGCCGCTGACGTCTTCGAGAAACGGGGTGACGTCCATTGACGCGAAGCTGGTCTGCCTCCGCTTCTGCGAGTCGAACGGCGACATGCGTACCAGCCGGTGCACGCCCCGCTCGGTGGCCAGCAGTCCGTAGGCGAAGCGTCCGCGCACGATGAAGGTGGCCGAGAGCAGGCCGGCCTCCTGGCCCTCGGTCGCCTCGTCCAGCTCGACGGAGAAGCCCCGGCGCTCGGCCCACCGCTGGTACATGCGCAGCATCATCTCGGTCCAGTCCTGTGCATCGGTGCCACCCGCGCCGGCGTGCACCTCGACCACGGCATCGCGCTGGTCGTACTCGCCCGAGAAGAGTGACTGCAGCTCCAATGAGCTCAGGCGGTTGCGCAACGCGTCCACCGTCTCCACCAACTCCTTCTCGAGCGACGCGTCGGGCGCGCCGTCGCTCCGGGACTCCTCGACCAACTCCCAGTTGGCCTCGGCCTCGTTGAGCTCGGCGCGCAGGCCGGTCAACTGCTCGAGATCGGCCGTCACCTGCCCCAGTTCAGTGGTGACCGCCCGCGCGTGGTCGGCGTCGTTCCACAGTTCGGGATTGGCCGCCTCGGTCTCCAGCTCGGCCCGCCGGGCGAGCAGGCGGTCGAGGCCCAGGTAACGCTCGGCCTCCGACAACCGGCCTCGTGCGTCCTCCAGTTCGGCCGCGAAGTCCCGTGGTGCCTCGGCCGGCCCGCCCTCAGGCGGCGCCATGGCACAACTTGAATTTCTTCCCGCTCCCGCACCAGCAGGGGTCGTTGCGCCCCACTTTTTCGTGCTCGGCCTTGACGATGGGAACGAGGGCATCGGGGTCGGGGGCGTTCGGTCGCTTGATCTGCGCCTTCGCCCCGTTCGGCGAGCTGGCGGCCGGTGGCAGGACCTGCTCGATGGGAGCCACATTGGCCCCCAGCTCGGCGGCAAGGACTCCCGCCAGGGCGCCCGTCCCGGCCACCGGGTCCTCCGCCGCCGCGTAGACCGCCCGTTCGAGGTTGGGCTCGGCCGACGGTTCTTGGATCGCCTCGACGTGGAGGATGTAGCGGAGGTAGTCGTTGTCGATCACCTCGACCAGCTGGCCGAACATGTTGTACCCCTCGGACTGCCAGGCGTTGAGGGGATCCGCCTGCACGGTCCAGCGAAGGTGGATCCCATCCTTGAGGTTGTCCATCTCGGCCAGGTGGTCGCGCCACCTCTGGTCGATGATCTGCAGCATCACGTCGCGCTCGATCTGGCGCATGGTCTCGGGCCCCCCGGGCATGGACTCGGCGTGCTGCTCGTAGTACTCAAGCGCCTCCTCGACGATGCTCTCGACGAGGTCTTCGGTGGTGGCCGCCTGCGAGAGGTCGGCGACGGAGAACTTGGTCGGGTAGTACTGCGTCAGGCCGTCGATCAGACCCTTGAGATCCCACTCCTCGGCGTACTCGCTGGGGCAGAACTCCGCCACCTGCTTCTCCACGGCCCCTGCGAGGAGGTCTTCGGTCCGCGCTTCGAGATCGTCGCCGTCAATGATCTGGAGCCGGCGTTCGTAAATCACCTTGCGCTGTTGATCCATCACCTCGTCGTACTTGAGGTTGTCCTTGCGCATCTCGGCATTGCGGGCCTCGACGGTGTTCTGGGCCCGCTCTATGGCCTTGGCCACCGTCTTGCTCTCGATCGGGACGTCCTCGGGCAGCGTCCGACCCATGACCCAGCTCATGGCGCCGGTGGCGAACAGCCGCAGCAGCTCGTCGTCCAGGCTCAGATAGAAGCGGCTCTCCCCCGGGTCTCCCTGACGGCCGGAACGGCCGCGGAGCTGGTTGTCGATCCGGCGGCTCTCGTGTCGCTCGCTGCCGAGCACGTAGAGACCACCGAGCTGGCGCACCTGTTCTCCCCCGGCGCGGCAGCGCTCCTCCAGCACGGCGCGCCGGCGCTGCAGCTCGACAGCCCCATCGCCGCTGGTCAGATCCACCCCCTCCGACAGCAATTCCTGTTGGGCCAGCAGCTCGGGGTTGCCGCCGAGGATGATGTCGACCCCCCGTCCAGCCATGTTGGTGGCAACGGTGATCGCGCCCTTCCGACCGGCTTGGGCTACGACCTCGGCCTCCCGGAAGTGCTGCTTGGCGTTGAGGACATTGTGGGGGAGCCCCTGCTTCTCCAAGAGGCGGGAGAGCAGCTCGGACTTGGCCACCGAGGCCGTGCCCACCAGGACGGGCTGGCCCTTCTCGTGGCGCTCGACGAGGTCCTCGACCACGGCGTTGAACTTGGCCTCCTCCGTCTTGAAGACGAGGTCGGGCTGGTCGCCGCGCACCATCTCCTTGTTGGTCGGAATGGGGACCACGGCGAGGCCGTAGGTGCCGGCGAACTCCCCCGCCTCGGTCTCCGCGGTACCGGTCATGCCGGACAACTTCTCGTACATGCGGAAGTAGTTCTGCAGGGTGACCGTGGCCCAGGTGTGGTTCTCCTCTTTGATGGCCACCCGTTCCTTGGCCTCGACGGCCTGGTGGAGGCCGTCGGACCAGCGCCGGCCTTCGAGCGTGCGCCCGGTGAACTCGTCGATGATCTTCACTTCGCCGCCCGCAACCAGGTAGTCCCGGTCCCGCTTGTAGAGATCCTTGGCGGTCAGGGCCTTGGTCAGCTGGTGCACGTAGTTGGTGGAGACCGCGTCGTAGATGTTGTCGACCCCGACCGCCTTCTCCACCTTCTCGATGCCCAACTCGAGAGGCACGACGGTCTTCTTCTCCTCGTCGACCTCGTAGTCCACGTCCCGGACCAGCGTGCGGGCGATGGAGGCGAACTGGTAGTACAGCTGCGCCGCCTCGTCGGCGGGTCCCGAAATGATGAGCGGGGTCCTCGCCTCATCGATCAGGATGGAGTCGACCTCGTCGACGATGGCAAAGACGTGACCGCGTTGGACCATGTGCTCCCGGGACCGGGCCATGTTGTCGCGCAGGTAGTCGAATCCGAACTCGTTGTTGGTGCCGTACGTGACGTCGGCGGCGTAGGCCGCCTGCTTCGACGCCGGATCATCAATGTCGGCGCCTATCCGACCGACGGTCAGGCCGAGCCAGCGGTGGAGCCGTCCCATCCATTCGGCATCACGGGTGGCCAGGTAGTCGTTGACGGTCACCACATGGACACCCTGCTCGTCGAGGGCGTTGAGGTAGACGGGCAGCGTGGAGACGAGGGTCTTTCCCTCTCCGGTCTTCATCTCGGCGATCCACCCGAAGTGCAGCGCCATGCCGCCCATGAGCTGGACGTCGAAATGACGCTGCCCCAGCACCCTCCAGGCGGCCTCCCGCACCACCGCGTAGGACTCGATCAAGAGGTCGTCCAGCGTCTCGCCCCGCTCCAGGCGTTCCCGGAACTCCACTGTCTTGTGGGCCAGTGCCGCGTCGCTGAGCGCCTGCATCTCGGGCTCCAAGGCGGAGATGGGTTGGACGAGCTCGGCCAGGCGACGGACCTTCTTACCCTCGCCCGCCTTGAGAACTTTGGTGAAGACACTCATGAGATAGCGATCCTACCGGTCCCCGCCCGACCTCCGGCGTCGTTTCGAATTCCGTTGTATCGGGCTACGCGCGGCTGACCTGGTCTTTGACCCCACACTCGCCTGCTGCGAGGTTGACGAGCCGGTGCCGGCGGCCGCCCGGTGTCGCCACCGACCTGCCCAACGGCACCTTTCAGCCCGCATCCCCTCGTCGCCGCCGGCCCCCGGGGATCGGGAGCTCGCCGGGCAGGGCTTACCTCTAAATCGCACCATGCTCAGCAACCACAAGTTGCCTTACGTGGGTCGTTTTGCCTGCGACTGGCCTCGACTTGCAACCACAGACCCGCACGCAGCCCGCCACCAGTGTAGAGGGCGCCGGGACCGCAGCGCGGGCCGCACACCGGACGGACGGCTCCTCGCCGGTTCAGTTCCCGGCGGCGTCTCCACAGACCGTCTCGACCAGGAGCCGGGTGACGACGTACGGATCCATGTTGGCATTGGGCCGGCGGTCTTCCAACCAGCCCTTCTTCGCCTTGGCCACGGCCCAGGGGATCCGGATCGACGCACCGCGGTCGGAGGTCCCGTAGCTGAACTTGCTGAAGTGCGCCGTCTCGTGTGCACCGGTGAGCCGGGTTTCGATGCCGACGCCATAGTTCGAGACGTGCTCGTCCACGCGCCGTCCGATGGCCTCGCAGCCAGCGATGATGGCGTCCCAGCCGCCCTCTTCCCGCATGGCCTTGGTCGAGAAGTTGGTGTGCGCCCCGGCGCCGTTCCAGTCCCCCATGACCGGCTTCGGCTCCAGGGTGGCATAGACGTCGAAGTCCTCGGCAATGCGGAAGAGGAGCCAGCGGGCCACCCAGAGGTGGTCGCCCACCAGCGGCGGGGGGAGCACGCCGATCTGGAACTCCCACTGCCCCATCATGACCTCGGCGTTGGTCCCCTCAATGCCCAGCCCAGCCTTCATACAGGCGACCGTGTGACGTTCGACGATCTCCCGACCAGGCATTTTGTCGCCACCGACCCCGCAGTAGTACGGGCCCTGCGGTGCGGGGAATCCGAGCTCGGGCCATCCCATCGGCCTTCCATACTGGAAGAAGGTGTACTCCTGCTCAATGCCGAATACCGGCTCCTGATCGGCGTACTTCTCCGCCATCACGGCGCACGGCCGGCGGGTGTTGGTCAGGTGCGGGGACATGTCGGTGAGAAGCACCTCACACATCACCAGCTTGTCGCCCTCGGCCCGCAACGGATCCGGGCACACGAACACAGGTTGCAGAACGCAGTCGGAGTCGTGCCCGACCGCCTGGTTCGTGCTGGAGCCGTCAAATCCCCAGATCGAAGGCTCCTTGCCGTCCTCAATGATCCGCGTCTTGCTTCGCATGAGCGGAGAGGGCTCTGTTCCGTCGATCCAGATGTATTCGGCCTGGTAACTCATGAATCTCCTGTGCTCCCATCCCTAGAGTGGCTCAGTGGCTCGAGCTGGCGCGGGGCCAGCGATCCGTCAGCGCACGGGGGTCTCCCGTGCCCCCGCAGTCTGGGTCTCACCTGTTTCACGGCCGTATCTGGACTGTGAACCAATGATGAAATCTCCGAGCTTGCCGCCCCCGCGCCCAGGGCCTGGTCGCCTGCCCGGTGCCGCGGTCCGGAAAAGCCGGTACCGCGGTCCGGAAATTGACAGGGGCCGGACCGGTGTTGCACCGATCCGGCCCGCCTGTCATCTCATTTGGGAAAGGGGGGTTTCCCGAATGAAGCCTCGGAGCCCTGTTCGCCTATGGGCCCTCAACATCAACGCGACAGATGAAACGTAGGACAAGCTCTTTGGCCGATTTCGCCTTCCCCATCGTTCCCCCCTGACTCGACACCGACCGCCGTACCCACCGCTGACCTCGCGCCCAAATACTCCCGCACTCTACCCGCGCCACAGAAAAATTCGGCCGGTATGGGTAGATGCAACGAGTCCGATACGGCATTGCAATCGAACCGCCATGGTCGACCGGGGCCGGCGGAACGGTCGGGTTCTGGTGCCTCGCTACAACCTGAGAAAGACCTGAGTACGCCGTTAATCGACCGTGACCAGCGAGCCCAGCGTCATATACGGCCAGACGATCGAGGCGGCGGTGAACGGGAGTTCGACGCACCCGAGGCTCTGCGGATCGCCGTAGGACACCCTCGGCATGTAGTGGAGGGCGTCGCCTCCGTTGAAGTACGCCACAAACTGCACGGGGTCGGCGTAGGTCGCGCCATCGGGATCGGTGCCCCGCATCACCTGGTTCCGCAGCCGCAGGTAGACGGGGAACGTTCCCTGGGCGGTCGGGGTGCCCGGCCCGCCGGTGTTGGCCGGCGTCGTCTCGACGACGACCCCGTCGTGCCACACGGTGAGCGACTCCGGGTCGGATTCGCTCGCCACCGCGTAGGAGAAGCCGTACGGGTTGGCGTCTGCTCCGGAAGGGTCATCGGCGGCGCCCTGGAGCGCGCCGATCTCCGCAGCAGAGATGGTCCCGTTGGTCGGTAGCCCGGCCACCGCCTCGAACGACATGATCGCCCCGGTGGCGATGGGGCCGTTCTGACCCGGCGACCACAGGGCGCTCAGGGTGGGCGGTGGTGCCCAGCGCCACCTGAATCCCTGCGGCGACCAACTCAACGGCGAGTAGCCCAGAGAGGCTAGTACCTCTTCCTGCCCCAGGACGGTGCTCAGCGGCGCCGTCGCTCCGTAGGCCAGCCAGTACCCTCCGGGTCGCGACGCGATGCCGACCACCGGCGCGGTCACCGGAGTGCCGGATCCCGATCCGTAGAATCCGGCGTCCCCGAAGTCGAAGATGCCACCGTCGGAGGCGACCATGCGATAGCCCCCGCCGTCCGGCGTCGCGGTCAGGCCGACCACCGGCGCCGCCAGGCGGGTCCCTCCCATGCTTCCCAGGAATACCGCATCGCCGAAGGTGAACACGCCGCCGTCGGCGGCGACCAGCCAGTAGCCCCGCCCGTCGCCGGTCGAGGCCATGCCCACGACGGGCTGGTTCAGGACCATCCCCCCGGTCGAGCCGTAGAACCGGGCGTCGCCGAAGGTGAACACGCCGCCGTCGGCGGCGACCAGCCAGTAGCCCCGCCCGTCGCCGGTCGAGGCCATGCCCACGACGGGCTGGTTCAGGACCATCCCCCCGGTCGAGCCGTAGAACCGGGCGTCGCCGAAGGTGAACACGCCGCCGTCGGCGGCGACCAGCCAGTAGCCGTCTCCCGATGGCGTGGCGACGATGCCGACGATCGGAGCGCGCAGTCCTGCCGCGAGGGAGCCGAAGTTCACGGCATCTCCCTCGTTGAAGACCTGGCCGCTGGCGGTGGTGGCCCAGTAGCCGTTCCCGTCGGGAGTCGATGCGATCCCCGCCAAGGGGCCGGCGAGGCCGGTCTGGTTCGCGACCGCGCCTGCGGCGGACCCGTAGCCGAGGACGGAGTTCGCTTCACCCACGGGTGCGGCGGCGGTGGCCGGGCCGGGTGCCCCCGCCAGGAGCGTCAGTCCCGACAGGAGCAGCGCCGCCACCACGACGGTGCAGCAACGTTTGGGGACTCTTCGGAGAGATGGCATGGTGCTCCCGGCTAGCGAGCGGCTGCGGCCCTACGGCCAGACCGTCAACGGTACCGGCCGATCAGACTGTCGTGCACATTCAGGCCGCCACGACCCGGACGTTCCGAGCTTCGTCGCCCTTGCGCCCCGGCGCAACGGTGAACTCGACGGTTAGCCCTTCGGTGAGGCCACTGCGCTCTTCTCCCTCAATCTGGGTGTGGTGGACGAAGAGGTCGGTACCACCGTCGCGGGTCAAGAAGCCGTAGCCGCGCGCCCCGTTGAAGAATTTCACGATCCCGGTCATCGTGGACGACGTCCTCTTCGGCCTGGCCCGGAAGGAGTCCGAGGGTGTCGACGCGCCGTTTTTCGAGGTGGGTGCCGGGAGCGGCGAGGAGAACGGGGCGAGGAACCCCTGCTCCATACCGAGTGCTCGCTGCACGCCCTGGACCTCCCGGCGCTGGTCGTCCGTCACCAGCGAGACCACGGTGCCCGTCTTTCCGGCTCGGCCGGTGCGGCCCGAGCGATGGACATAGTCCGTGTGGTCGGCCGGCGGGTCAAAATGCACGACACAGGGAAGGTCGTCGACGTGGATGCCCCGAGCCACCACATCGGTGGCGACGAGCGCATCGGCCCTGCCCCTGGAAAAGGAGTCGAGCGCCCGCTCCCGTTGGCCCTGGGTCCGATCACCGTGCATCGGAACAGCCCGCACCCCTTGCGCCTGGAGCTGCCGGACGACCCTGTCGGCTCCCCTCTTGGTGCGACAGAACACGAACGCCCGCCCATGTTGGGCGACGAGCCGGGCGGTGATGTCGACACGATCGGCCCGGTCGACCTTCCAGAAGTGGTGGGTGACGTCGCCCTTCCCCTCCTCTGCCGTCTCGATGTTGACCCGGACGGGATCGTGTTGGTAGTTGCGAATGATCGATTCGACCTCTCGGCCGATGGTCGCGGAGAAGAGGAGGACCTGGCGTGTGGCCGAGGTTTGGTCCATCAGACGGCGAACGGCGGGCAGAAACCCCATGTCCGACATGCGGTCCGCCTCGTCGAGCACGACCGTCGTGACGTCGTCCAGGCGGACATCCCCGCGCTCGATGAGATCCTCGAGGCGCCCCGGGCACGCCACCACCACATTGACCCCCTTGTGCAGGGCGCGGCACTGGTCGCGATACCCCGTCCCTCCGAAGATGGAGACCACGCGCTGACTGTCGCGACCGAGAAGGGTAGCCAGCACCGCATGGACCTGCGAAGCCAGCTCACGGGTGGGAACGAGAACGAGCGCGCTCGGACGTCGCGGTCGCGACTGCTTCATGGTGGCCGCGATCGGCATGCCGAAGGCAAGCGTCTTGCCCGAGCCCGTGGGCGCCTTGCCGCAGATGTCCTTGCCCCGCAGTGCGGCGGGAATGGTGGCGGACTGAATGGGAAGCGGGGTCGTGATGCCCAACTTCTCCAGCCGCGCGTTGATGTCCGCGGGCACACCGAGATCAATGAAGGAAGGGATGGCGAAACTCCAGTCGAGTGAGAGGCGGCCTACTCGAATGAAGTTTCCGAACGGGCCCCACTGAACGATGGCTCAGTGGCGCTGGTCACTATAGCAGGGCCGAAGGGGGTCCCTGACTCACCCACCCGACCAGACCGTCCGGGCCGTGACAGGCCGGCGTTCAGATATCGAGCGTGAGGCTCACCGGACAGTGGTCGCTCCCCATGATGTCGGGATGAATGTCGGCCGCCGTGACGCGCCCGACGAGGTCCGCCGAGACCAGGAAATAGTCGATCCGCCAACCGACATTGCGCGTCCGCGCATTGGCAAAGTGCGACCACCACGTATAGAAGCCATTGCCCTGGTGGAACATCCGGAAGGTGTCCACGAATCCGGCATCCAAGAAGTTCTGGAAGCCCTTCCGCTCCTGGTCGGTGAATCCCTTTTTGCCGGCGTTCGACTGCGGATTGGCCAGATCGTCGGGCGTGTGGGCCACATTGAGGTCACCGCAGAACACGACGGGCTTGGTCTCGCCGAGGGACGTGACGTAGGCCAGGAACGCTCGATCCCACCGTGCACGAAGCTTCAGACGGCCCAGATCATCCTTCACATTCGGCGCGTACACGGTGACGAGAGAGAACTCGTCGTATTCGGCGGTGAGTACCCGGCCCTCGGCGTTGGGGTCTCCGAAGACATCCCCCTGCACCTGGAACTCGGCGATGACATCGGCGGGCAGTCCCGGTGTCACGCGTCGGGGTCCGGTCTTGGTCAATATCGCCGTCCCGGAGTAGCCCTTCTTCTCGGCCGAGTTCCAATGCTCCTCGTAGTCGGCGAGCTCCAATGCCGGCGGGGACTGGAGCGCCTTGGTCTCCTGGAGGCAGATGACGTCCGGACCGAGCTGACGCCTGAAGGGCTCGAAGAGACCCTTCCGCATGACCGCTCGAACCCCGTTGACGTTCCAGGAGACCAATCGCATGTCAGCCAGAATGTACCAACGAGAGGCGGGGACGGCGTCCTTGGTCCCCTGGGCGGGAATGCCCGCGCGCGTTCAGTGCCCGTGATCGCGTGAATACTGAGCGAGGGCCTCAGCCGCCAGCTGCGACCCGTCGAGGCCGATCCCGGCCAGAATGTCGGCGGCCGGGCCGTGCGGGAAGTACGCCAGAGGGAGACCACGCGTGACCACCGTCGGGAGTGGTCCGCCTCCACCGACTTCGCGCAGGGCGCTGGCGATGGAACTGCCGACGCCGCCCACACCGATGCCGTCCTCGACGGTGACCACCACCCGATGCCGGAGCGCATCGCCGAGCATGACCGGATCCAACGGAGAGGCGGCGCGGATGTCCCAGACCGTGGCATCGATGCCCCCGAGTGCGAGCAGCTCTGCTGCCGCTCCCTCGCAGACCTCGACCATCTTGCCCAGACCGAGGAAGCAGACACCGTGCCCCGAGCGCACCCGGCGGGCCGAGATCCCACTTCCGGTGACCGTGCTGCGCCGTGCGGGTGACTTGGGCCAGCGAATGGCGACGGGGCCGCTGGTGATCGCAATCGCCTCGGCGAGCATGACCCCGACCTCCTCGTGGCAGGACGGCGCGAGCACGGTCATACCGGGGACCCTCGTCAGCAGGGCGAGGTCCACGACGCCGTTGTGGCTCGGTCCGTCGTCCCCGGTGATGCCGGCGCGGTCGATGCAGAAGATCACCGGAAGGTGGTGGAGGCCCACGTCGAAGTAGAGCTGGTCCCAGGCACGGTTGAGAAAGGTGGAGTAGATCGCGACGACAGGCCGGAGACCTGCCATGGCCATGCCTGCGGCCGCAGTCACCGCGTGCTGTTCCGCGATCCCGACGTCGATGAACCGATCGGGAAAGCGACGGGAGAATTCGAGCAGTCCGCAGGAGCCCGGCATGGCTGCCGTGATGGCCACCAGCTCAGGGTGGAGCTCGGCCTCACGAAGGAGCGAAGCACCGAATGCCTCGGTATAACTGTCTCCCGGCGCGACGCGCCGGTGCGGCTGTCCCGTTGCCGGATCGAAGGGCCCGATGTCATGGAGCCGCTTCTCGTCGTCCTCCTCGGCGGGTGCGTAGCCGCGGCCCTTCTCGGTGTGCACGTGGAGGACGACAGGCCCTGCACCCCGCGCCACCCGCTGGAGGGCGACCTCGAGCTCGTCCAGGTCGTGCCCGTCCACCGGTCCTTCGTAGGCGATGCCCAGGCTCGCGAAGAAGGCGGCGGGGGCCGCCGCCGCCTCCCCGCCGCGGCCGGCGGTGGACAGGCGCGAGACCGTGGGGGCATAGGAGCGTCCGTTGTCGTTGAGGACGATGATCGCCCGCACACCGTGGGCCCCGATGTTGGCCAGTGCCTCATAGGACAGCCCGCCGGTGAGTGCTCCGTCCCCTACGACCGCCACCACATGATGGGACTCCCGGCACAGATCGCGGGCCCGTGCGATGCCGTAGGCATACGAGAGCGCCGTCGAGGCGTGGCTGTTCTCCACGAGATCGTGTTCGGACTCGCTCCGGTTGGCATAGCCCGACAGCCCCGACTGCCGGCGGAGCGTGGGAAACTCCCCCGCCCGCCCGGTGATGATCTTGTGGACGTACGTCTGGTGGCCCGTATCCCAGATGATCCGATCACGTGGCGAGTCGAATGCTCTGTGCAGGGCCAGGGAGAGCTCTACCGCGCCGAGATTGGAGCCGAGGTGCCCTCCATTAGCTGCGACTGCGGAGATGAGGAACGATCGGATTTCGGAGGCCAACTCCTCCAGTGCTGATCGGTCGAGGCTGCGGATGCCGGCTGGACTCAGCCCGACGAGGGCCGCACCGACATCCGGGTCAGGTGGAATGGCGGTCCCGTCCGGCGGGCCGCGCCCGACATCCGACTCGGGTCGCCACGCTGCCACGTCGGGTAGCCCGGCGCGCCCGGGCGCGCCGGTTTGCAGGAGGGCCATGGCGCTCAGTGCGTCGAGACGAGGGCGCGCAACGACTGGCGCAGGGAGCCCATGGTGGCGATGACCGCACTGGGCTCGTAACCGCAGTGGGCCATGCAGTTGGCGCAGCGGGGGTCTTTCCCTCGCCCATAGGCATCCCAGTCGGTCGTTTCGATCAGCTCCTTGTAACTGGCGACGTACCCGTCGGCCATGAGATAGCAAGGACGCTGCCAACCGAGAACCGAATAGCTCGGGATCCCCCACGCCGTGCACTGGAAGTCGGACTTGCCCTCGAGAAAGTCCAAGAAGAGGGGCGAGTGATTCAACCGCCACTTCTTGCGGTGCTTCTCGCCGAAGGCGTCGGCGAACAGCCTCTGGGTCTGGTCCACTCCGAGGAAGTGCTCCTGATCAGGCGCCTTCTCATAGGCGTAGGCCGGCGAGATCATCATGGCGTCGACGCCCAGATCATCGTTGAGGAAGTTGAGGACATCGCGTACCGTCTTGGGCGAGTCGGTGTTGAAGAAGGTCGAGTTGGTGGTGACCCGAAAACCGCGCTCTTTGGCGAGCCGAATGGCAGCCACCGCGTCATCGAAGACCCCCTCTCGATCAACGGCGGCGTCGTGCCGTTCCCGCAACCCGTCCACGTGGACGACCCAGGAGAAGAAGTGTGAAGGGGTGAAGCGCTCGATGCGCCGGCTCAGGAGTACGGCATTCGTGCACAGGTACACATAGATCTTGCGACGAACCAACTCTTCCACGATGGTGGAGATGTCCGGATGGAGTAGCGGCTCCCCGCCGGCGATGGAGACCATCGGCGCGCCGCACTCCTCGACTGCGTCGACGATGTCCTTGACCGAGAGCCGCTTGCGCAGAATATCGGTCGGGTGCTGGATCTTCCCGCAGCCCGGGCACGACAGATTGCACGCGAACAGCGGCTCTATCTCGACGATGAAGGGGTATCGGGTCTCGCCGCTCAACTTCTTGCGGAGAAAATACGACCCGACACGGATGTTCTGTCGCAACGGTATGGGCATCAGCGCACCTGCCTTGGTAGGGAAAATTGGACCGTCTCTTCTGTCGTTCGGTGTTCGGTCACCGTCGCCGGACCCAGCGCGCCGAGCGCGTCGATGACGCCGGTCACCAATGTCTCCGGCGCGGATGCGCCGGCGGTCAGCCCGATGCTGGCGACCTCGCGGAGCCAGCCGAGGCGAAGTTCCGAGGCGTCCTCGATCAGCTCGGCACGACAACCCTCCCGGCGCGCCACCTCGACGAGTCGGGCGGCATTGGAAGAGTTGGTCGAACCGACAATGAGCATGAGATCACAGTGATGTGCGAGCGCCCGCACGGCATCCTGGCGGTTCTGGGTGGCATAGCAGATGTCGTTGGCCGCGGGGCCGACCAGCCGCGGGAACCGCCGACGCAACGCCGCGATCACCTCGTCGGTGTCGTCGGTCGACAGGGTCGTCTGGGTGAGATACCCGACCTGGTCCCGATCGTCGAACGGCAACTCCGCCACATCTTCGGGCCGTTCGACGAGCCAGATTCGATCGACGGCCTCACCCATGGTCCCCACCACCTCCTCGTGTTCCGCGTGACCGATGAGGACGATCTGGTACTCCTGCGCCAGATAGCGACGCGCCTCGTGGTGGACCTTGGCCACCAGGGGGCACGTGGCGTCGATCACGGTCAGGTCCGAGCGGTCCGCCGCCGCGGAGCGGACGGCGGGCGAGACCCCGTGTGCCGCCAGCACCACGGTGGCCCCGTCGGGCACGTGTTCGAGCTCGGCGACGAATACGGCGCCCCTGGCCTCGAGGTCGGCGACGACGTGGGCGTTGTGGACGATCTGACGGCGTACGTACACCGGGCGGCCAAACCGCTCGAGGGCGCGCTCGACGATCTGGATGGCGCGCTCGACGCCGGCACAGAAGGAACGAGGGCTGGCCAGGAGCACGTCGTGGGGACCGCTGGCCTGCGCCCATTGCTCGAGCGATGCCCGGACCCCGAGAAATGTCCCGAGGGCCCGCAGCCCGACGTCCGTGCTCCCGTCCGTCTTGGTGCCGGCGATCGCCCGAACCGCGGCGACGGGGTGGTCGGGAAGCTCGAGGGCCAACCAGGCGGACTCCGAGTCCCACGCCAGGGCACCGGCGGCCACCAGCTCACGCGCCGTCTCATCCGAGACGTCCTCGGGAGAACAGACGATGGGCCCCGTACGAACGTGGAGGCCTCGGTGGCGGAGGTCGTTCGCCAGGAGGGAGGCCGACGGGAGGGGTCTCGGTGGTGTCCCATCAGTGGACCGCACTTCGGTGGCGACGACGAGCTCCCCGGGCCGGAGCTCAGGATGAAGGCCGTGGGCCAGGCCGAACAGGGCCACCGGATAACCGGGCGCCGACGATCTGGCCACGCGGGCGGCGCCGACCGGTTCCTGCTCCCCGTCGACGATCATGATGCCGCGGCCGATCGCCCCCGTCTCGAGCCGTTCCGCCGTCGTCGCCGCGAGATCAGCCACGATCCCACCCCCGGACGAACCGCCCCAACGCCATCACCGGGAAGACCAGGTGGTAGAGGTGGTAGTTGATGTAGAAGTCCCCCGGAAAGCCGGTTCCGGTGAACCACGTCTCGTCCCATGTGCCATCGACCCGCTGCGTATCGACCAGGAAGGCGACACCCCGTTCGGCGACCGCGCCCCGCTCACCGACCGCGAGCAGCGCCAGCAGCGCCCACGCGGTCTGCGATGCATTGGAGACTCCACGCCCCCGATAGTCCGCATCCTTGTAGGAGCGCAGGTCCTCTCCCCAACCTCCGTCGTCGTTCTGACGGGATTCGATCCACGCCACGGCCCTGCGCAGGGCGGGGTGATCGTCAGGTAGGCCCGCCGCGACGAGCGCCGGCACGACCGCGCCGGTTCCGTAGAGGTAGTTTGCCCCCCAACGTCCGAACCACGATCCGTCCGCCTCTTGGGCATCGAGCAACCAGGCGATGGCGCGCCGCGTGGCTCGCCCGTTGTGCCCGAGGATCGACAACATCTCGAGCACATGGGCGGTGACGTCGGCGCTTGCTGGGTCGATGAGCTCACCGAAGTCGCAGAACTGCAGCTCTCGGCAGAGCGCGCGTGTGTTGTCGACGTCGAAGGCCGCCCAACCGCCGTCCCGGCACTGCATTCCCTCGGTCCAGGCCACGGCCCGGTCGATCGCCCCGTCGTCGGGCACGGCGGTCCGGCGGAGCGCCAATACCACTTCCGCCGTGTCGTCTATGTCGGGGTAGTTCTCGTTGGCGAACTCGAAGGCCCAGCCACCCGGCCTCAGGTTCGGCCGGCGCACGGTCCAGTCCCCCGGGACCGTGATCTCCTCTCCCAACAACCACCGTCCGGCTCGGCGGAGCACCGGATCCTCGGGGGACACGCCGGCATCGGCCAGCGCGACGACCGCCAGCGCCGTATCCCACACCGGGGACTGGCACGCCTCGATCCGTCGACCGGCCTCGTCCTCGATCGTAAAGCCGTCCAGGCCGGCGAGACCGGCCTGCATGACGGGATGGTCCAAGGCATAGCCCTGGAGATGCAGGGCCATGAGTGAGTAGACCCAGGGGGGCTGAATCCCTCCCCACGATCCGTCCGCCTCTTGTCGGCGGACGATCCAGCGTTCCGCTGTGCGGAGTGAGAACTTCCGCAGCCATGCGATCGGCCGCCGCTCGTAGGTATGAAGGATCCGGTCCAGGAGGTCGAGCCGTCCCGGCCATGAGGTGAGTGGACGCCGCGGGCGCGGAACCGGACCCATGTCCAACTCGTCTATGTCGATGGAGAGCTCGCGGACCGGGCGGTGGGCGTTGATCACGGTGAGCGCCACAACCGTCTGGCGAGCCCAGCACCCGAAGTCGTAGATGTTGAGAGGGATCGACGGCGGGAGGAGCATGAGCTCGGGGGGCATGATCGGAAGGCTGTCCCACGGCCACTTGCCGAAGAGGGCCAGCCAGATCCGGGTGAAGACCCTGCTCGCGCCGATCCCGCCCTCCGCTCGGATGTACGACGAGGCGCGGTGCATGTGGGGAGCGTCGGGCGAATCGCCCGCCAACCGCAGGGCCACGTAGGCCTCAATCGTGGTCGAGAGATCCGCCGGACCGCCGAAGAAGTTGGCCCAGGTCCCGTCCTCGCGCTGGCGGGAACGGATCCAGTGGGCGGCGGCGGCCGTCTGTTTCTCTGTGCGGATGCCCAGGAACTGACGCAACAGAAGATCCTCTGCATCCATGGTGACGTTCGTCTCCAACTCGCCCTTCCACCAGCCCTCCTCTCGCTGGCGCGCCATGAGCGCGGCCACCGCCCGGTCGAGACCCGCCGTCGCGGAGCCCGCCGGCCGCGGCGGCGACGCCAGGCGCCCCTCCCCCTCCGGCGGCGGTGGCTCGGGCTCCAACAGCGAGGAGGCATGGAGCGAGGTCACCGGTCGCGCTCCGTCACGAAGCGGGCGATGGCCACCAGGTCATCCTTGGGCTCGACCGCCAGCGGCACGCGGTCGAGCGCCGCCAGGGCCAGGTGAAGGTGGTCATCCGCCAGCGCGATGGTCTCCTCGCGTGCCCCTGACTGTTCAATCAGTACCCTCGCCCGCTCCATGTCCGCCGGCGGTAGGTCACCGTTGAGCAGGCGGAACAGCTCGGGATGGTTGTCATCGCCACGGGAGAGCGCGATGGTCACCGGCAGCGTCTTCTTGTGCTGGGAGAGGTCGCTTCCGACCGGCTTTCCGGTGCGCGCCGGTTCGCCCCAGATCCCCAGCACATCGTCGATGGCCTGAAATGCCGTACCGAGGTGCGACCCGTATTCGGCGAGGGCCTCGACCGTCGGGTCCGGGGCTCCGGCCAGGATCGCCCCCAGGGACACGGCGCACGAGAGGAGCGCCGAGGTCTTGCCCAACTCCATGTCGAGGCACTCGGCCACCGTGATCGTCCGCCTCGATTCGAACGCCATGTCATCGGCTTGGCCGGCGATCATGAGTTGGGTCGCATCGACGAGACAACGAGCGGCACGGACACGCTCGGCCGTTGGCTCTTCGAGCAGCACCTGAAGAGCGAGCGTCGCCAACGCGTCCCCGACGATAATGGCCGGGCCAATCCCGTACTCGCTCCACACCGTCGAGCGGTGACGGCGCTCCTCGTCGCCGTCGATGATGTCGTCGTGAATGAGGGAGAAGTTGTGGATCAGCTCGATGGCGACGGCGCCCGGCACACCGGCCTCCTCCGCCGCACCAGTGGCGGCGGCGGAGAGCAGTGAGAGGGCTGCACGCACCCGCTTCCCGCCTCCGGCGAGGTGGTGCTGCACGGCTCCCTGCAAGGCGGGACTCAGTCGCCCGACCGCCACATCGAGCGAAGGACCGACCGTCCGGGCCGCACGGGCCAGCGTCGCGGACGCACGGGCGTTGACCTCGGGCGAGAGGGCAAACGTGGTCACGGCGCCACCCCCTCGAGGTGCCGGGGGGAGGAGGGTGCACTGTCGGCCAAGAGTGCGGCTGCCGCGCTCCGACCGCTCAGCACCGCACCCTCCATGGTCGCCGGCCACCCGGTGGCACACCAGGCGCCAGCCAGGAAGAGACCTCGCACCGCAGTACGGGACCCGGGACGAAGGGCCGCCGTCCCGGGTACGCCGCGGAACGTGGCGGTGCGCTCACGCGTGACGACGCCGTCGATGAGACGCGCCGTCCGCGCGATGGGGAGCAGGGCCTGGAGCGCGGCGAAGAACGTCCGTACCAGTTGGGCCGACGAGGCGGCGATGTACTCGTCCGCTGCCGACAGGGAGATGGAGAGGCACTGGCCGGTCCGCAGTCCGCTTGACGCCGTCCGATCGAAGATGAACTGGATCGGCGAGTCGACAACCGCCGCCACGGCCAGATCGGTCACCGGCCGGTCCAAGACCAGGTGGATATTGACGATGGGGGACTGGCCCAGGCCCCCGCCGGAGGGATGCAGGCCCTCGGGCACGAGCTGCTGCGTGACCTCGGGTGGCGTTGCGAGCACAACGGCGTCAGCCACATGGGTCCGATCGTCCGTCACCACCTGAATGCCGGCGTCCCCCTGCGCGGAGACCGCATGAACCCTCCCGCCGAACACCGTCTCCACCCCCGCCGCGGACAGCGCCCTTTGCGAGTGCTCTCCGTGGAGCTCGGTGAGCGGCACGATCGACCAACCGACGTCGCCGCCATCGGACGTATCCAACAGCCCGGTCCGGAAGACCTTCACGGCGAGTGCCAGCGACGCCTCGGACGCCGGCACGTTGAGTGTCGGCAGAGCGATGAGATTCCAGAGCCGCTCGATCGCCACGTCCCTCTGGCCGTGACGGGACAACCAATCCCCGAAGGTCATCGTGTCGAGTGACGGGTCATCGGGATTCAGGCGGTTGAGGGCCAGCGCCGGCCACACCAGTCGAATCCGGTCGCCGATCGCGAGATGCCGATAGCGGGCCAGCGCCGAAGCGAGGTGAAGAGGTGCTCGCAGTGAGCCGCGGGTGATCGACGCTCTGGTGCCGTCGGGCGAGAGCACGGGGATGTCCAGGCGGTCCTGCAGGTGGACGGCGTCGGCCGCACCGATGCGATCGAGGAACCCTCTGTAGGCGGTGCAGCATCGTAGGAACACGTGTTGCCCGTTGTCAAACGACAGGCCATTGCGCTGGAAGGACCAGGTCAACCCGCCCAGACGCTGCCGCCTCTCGAGCAGTGTGACCCCTGCCCCCGCATCGGCCAGCGAGAGGGCCGCACTGATCCCCGCCAATCCGCCCCCGACCACCACCACGCGCGGGGCGGTCACGATCGCGCCCCGATCATGCACCTACCGGCGATCCACACCTTCTCCGAGGCGGGCAACGAGAGCCGGCGCTCGGTCACCGCCAGGGGATCACGTTCGATGTGGACGAGCAGGCGGTGGTAGATCCCGGCCATGGCGCCGACACAGGCACGGCTCCGCCGGTCGAGGAGGGGGAGCAGCTGCAGGCCCCGTTCGAACCACTCGTGCACCCGGGCACATTCGAAGGCGACCAGCTCGGCCAGATCCTCGGCCGGGCCCGAGAGGTCAGGCGGGCAACCGAGCGCAGCGGCATCGGCGGCCGGCAGGTAGACCCGACCGTTGCGACGGTCCTCCAAGACGTCCCGCAGAATGTTGGTGAGCTGAAGAGCCACACCGAGGTCGTCGGCCATCTCGACCGCCTTCGGATCCGTGGTGCCGAACACGGCGAGCGAGAGCCGGCCGATGGAGCCCGCGACCAGACGGCAGTAGCCGACCAGCTCGTCGAAGGTGCCATAGGTGGCCCCGCGGACGTCCATCTCGCATCCGTCGATCAGCTCGTCGAATGCGTCCAACGGCAGCTGGTATCGGCGGGTCGCCGCGGCCAGGGCCACGAGCACGGGGTCGTCGCTGGTCGATGGGATCGGGTGGAGCTGCTCACGGACCCGGGCCAGTTCGATGAGCTTTACGGCCGGAGCCGCCGTACCATCGCCGATGTCATCGATACGACGGGCCAGGGCGTACACCGAGGAAAGGGCGTGGCGCTCGGGGGCCCGCAGCAACCGGATGCCGTACCCGAAATTCTTGGCTTCCCGGCGGGTGATCTCCTCACAGGCCCGGTAGGCGGCGTCGGTGTTCACCACGACCGCCTGACCGTCGCGGCCAGGCCCTCGACAAACCGCAGCCCGAAACTGAGCGGCCTGGGGCGGCACGGCTGAGCCAGCACCTCGTACCCGGCCCGATCGATCGCGTCCAGAGCCGCCAGGCCACCGGCGGCGAAGCCGCAGACCGCGATCCGGGGCTGGGGAGGGAGCTGCCGGGCCAAGGGGATGGCCGAGCCGAGGAGACGGCGGGCCCGGCCGGCCTCGAACCGCAGTACGGCGCGAAGCTGCGGGCTGGTGCGCGGACCGAGCAGCGCGGCCTCGGTGCAGCCCAGCGCTCGCATGTCGCTTTGAGGAAGGTAGATGCGGCCCCGCGCCATGTCTTCGGCGACGTCTTGGATGTGCTCGATCACCTGCAACCCGTTGCACACGTCATCGGACAGAGCGATGCGGGCCGGCGTGCTCACCTCGAAGATGCGAAGCACCAGCTCACCCACGGGGGAGGCGGACAGCCCGCAGTACTCGATCAGATCGGTGAACGTCTCGTAGCGCGCCACGGACTGGTCACGGCGGTTCGCCTCGATCAGGCGGTGAAAGGGTTCGAGCGACAGACCAAACCGCCGGATCGTGGGAGTCAATCGGACGAGTAGTGGATGGGTGGCGTCACCCCCGCCGGCACGCACGAGTTCGGCGTCGAGCCAGTCGAGCAGAGCGAGGCGGTCTCCCTCCGCCTCGTCACCGATGTCGTCGGCCAACCGCGCGAAGCCGTAGACCGCCAAAAGATGAGCCCGCACGGAGCGTGGGAGGAGCCGCGACGCCACGGGAAAGTTCTCCGCGCCCGACTGACCGAGGACCGCGTCGGTGCCCGGAAGGCCACTGGGAATCGACATCATGGAGCGCTTCGGCGCCAGCAATATTTCGCTCATGCGGTGAAAATGACCATCGATTCATTATTGATATATGTGGGCCAACTTCGTGTCAAACAATGTAGTGACCGTAGCCGGACGGCGAGCGGGGCGCGAGACGAGCTCGACCGTCGGGGCGCGCACGACGGGAGGCGATGATCATACGAACGTTTGCTCGGGCGCAGAGAGACGCCACGCGATGCGCCGACGGAGCGAAACCTACGGCGTCGTGTCCGGCCCGGTTGGTCAGCGGGGGCGCGGCCGCGATGGCTGCCCGTGAGTGGACACCAGAACCAAATACCGTATCGCTCGATCGCCAAATGCAGCCGCACTAGCCGTCGTCGTATCCTCGGCGGTGACAGGCCACGGTTCGTATCCGCACCCTCGACGCGTTTGGAGTTCCTCATGGACGACATGGAAGCCATCAAGCAGCTGAAGGCCCGCTACTTCCGCACGATGGACACGAAGGACTGGGAGACCATGCGCCAGGTGTTCACCGACGACGTGCTGATGGACACGACGGATTCAGGTGGAGACATCGTGGAGGGCGCCGACCGATTTCTGGCGTTCCTCCGCGAAGCGCTCGACACCGTGGTCACCGTCCACCACGGTCACACCCCCGAGATCGAGCTGACATCGACGTCCTCGGCCACCGGCATCTGGGCCATGGAAGACATGCTCCGTTGGCCCGACGGCCGGGAACTGCACGGGTACGGGCACTACCACGAGACCTACGAGAAGGGGGAGGGTGTCTGGCGGATCAAGTCCTCGACGCTGACCCGCCTGCGCATGGACTTCACCGAGCCCGAGCAGTGACTGTTGCCGCAGCCCTCTCTTGATGACCCGATCGACCATTGCTTAGCATGACCCCCACGCGACGGAGGGGGCTGGCATGGCGACGTACGTCTTGGTGCACGGAGGGGGGCACGGCGGGTGGTGCTACAAGCCGATCGCTCCCCTGCTTCGCTCGGAAGGCCACGAGGTCTACACGCCGACGTTGACCGGTCTCGGGGAACGCTCACACCTCCTCGGGCCCCACATCGACCTCGACGTGCACATCACCGACGTGGTCAATGTCCTGCACTTCGAGGACCTGACCGACGTCATCCTGGTCGGTCACAGCTACGGCGGACTGGTGATCACCGGTGCGGCGGATCGGGCGCTCGACCGGGTGGGCCAACTCGTATACCTGGACGGCGCCATTCCGGAGAACGGTGAGTCGCTGGCGGACATGACGCCGGCGATCATGGGCGCCACACACGCAGAAGCCCGTACCGTGCACGGAACAGAGCTCGTCCTGTGGCCGGGGCCCGAGGCGGGGCGGCGCTACGGGGTGACCGACCCGGTCGCGCTCGCCTGGATGCAGGTCCGCCTGACACCGCATCCGTGGAACTCGTTCACACAGCCCCTGCGGCTCGCTGACGAGGCCGCGGTCAAGCGGATTCCCCGGACCAACATCAACTGCACGGAGACCTTGTCGCGGCGACCGCCCGAACGAGCCGCCCGGGCCTACGAGGCCGACCGGGTCCTCGAGATCGACACCGGGCACGACCTCATGATCACCGAGCCCCGCTCCGTGGCCGACATGCTGCTGAGCCTGGCCGCTGGCTGACGCGGCACCCAGCGGGCGAACCGGCGTTCAGCGCAGATCGGTGGAGTCGTCGAGCACCCAGCGCACCATTCGACGCATCGGCTCCATGCCGTCATGAGGCATCCCGAAGCGCTGCTCGGGATCCGCGCCGGGTGGGTTGCCGGTCTGACTCGCCCCGAGCGGAATGGTGCGCTGTACCCCGTGGAGAGCCAGATCGTCGCGCAGCTGCTCGCGCAGCCGCTCGGGATAGATGCCGACCGTCTGGGTCTCCTCGTTGACCCACTGCGGGACCCGGGTGATGTCGGCCACGGGCACCAGGTTGACCATCCGGTTGGTGAGCCGGTCGCAGAACTCGACGGGCTCCTCGGTCCGGGAAACCACCGCGCCGCCGAAGGATGAATCCCCCACGACCCGGTAGTACTCGTCGTCGAGGGCCACGGCCTGCAGCTCGTCGTCCAGATCGGGGTCCGGTCGTTTCGGCGCCGTCGAGTACTCCGGTGGAAGGTCGCCGAAGGCCCGGTGGACCTCGGTGCCCAGCTCCTCCAGACGCGTGAGGTCATCCTCCTCGGTGCTGCACTCGACGTAGACCACCCGCGTGCTCGAGCAGGCCGTCTGGTTCATGTGGCCCGCCATCAGGGCGATACCACGTGCCGCCTCCGCCATTGCCGGGGGGCTCTCCAGTGCGTCATGGCCGACGATGGAGATCGAGAGCTTCGGGTTCATGGCGATCAGCTCGATACCGGGCACGAGGTACTTCTGAATGTGCACCATGGATGCCATACCGCCCCACGCCGTCAGCTTCTCTATCCGCGCCGGCCGGATGATCTGGCTCTCGACCTCCTCGTCGCCGCCTTTCCAGTAGGCCACGGCGAAGTGCCGGGTGACGGGATGATCCGGGTCCAGATCGATCATCGACTGCACGATGGCCGCCGCGGTGAACGGGTCGTTGGACGGCATCTTTATCAGGCAGTCCGCCTTGCACAGCGCGGAACGGACCACGGTGATCGCCGCCGTGATCGGTACGTTCCCGGCGATGATGTGGAGGTTTCGGGTGCCGACCGCCCGCATCCGTACCGATGACCGACCCGGGCGGCCGCGCTCCACCCACCCGTCGAGGTAGGCCTTGCCGATGGTCTTCTCCACCATGCCGTTCAGGCGCGCCCGACTGAACTGGTAGGGAAACTCTTCATACACCGCCCGCAGTACGGGTTCGGTCAGCTCACCCGCGTCGAGGGCCAGATGGAACGCGGCCTGCACGAGCGGGTTCTCGTCGAGCGTCAGCCGGGGCCCGAGCTCGGTGAGGAAGTCGATGATCTCGTCAATAGGGGTCTCGTGCAGATCACGTAGCTCGCTCGGGTCGGCCAGGACGAGTTGACCGGCGTACCGCTTCGGATCCGGGGTCCGGAAGCGGGCACCCACTCGGCCGCCGAACTCCACGGCATGGTCGCCGGGCGGTACGACGCGTCCACGGATGAGGAACGGGATGTCCATGACCGAGGTCTCAGGCGGTGCAGTGGTGATCGCCATCAGATCGTGCCCACATAGTCCATGAAGTCGCTGTAGGCCTTGACCGTACCCGCGCAGGTCAGCTTGTCGTCGGTGACGCCTTCCAGCTCCGAGAAGCGGACCACCTGGCGCTCGATTCTCGGGTTGGGCCATCCGCAGCCGCAGTCGTCGTCCCAGTGCACGGTGACCCGATCGCCCGAGATGAAGCCCCCCCAGTAGGTCTCGGCCAGGAAGTCGAACAACGCCAGGCGGCCCGTTTGCACACCCTCCCGGGGCACGGCGACGAAGTCCTCGTCGAGCACGATCGCCGCCGTGAAGGGGAAGACGTGGAAGAACCCCTTCTCGCAGAGCGGATTATTGCCCATGATCTCGGACATGCCGTAGTGCGAATGCATGCGCTCGATACCGAGGAAGTCCGTGACGCGATGCTCCCAGTCGGGAGGTGCATCCTTGTAGCCCTTCATCCCCCCGCCGCCGATGAGGATGGAATCGGGTGCGAACTCGCATCGGAACCCCTTCTCCGCCGCCTTGACCGCCAGCCGGGTCAGGTCCGCGAAGCCGCCGCCGATGCGCACCCGTTGACCCTTGTGCTCCTCCGCCAGCTTGGTGAACCAGAGTTCGAGGTCCTCGTCCCGGTTGCGGCTGGCCGCGATGAGGTCGGCCCGCTGTTCGAGCAGTCGGGGGCTGATCTGCAACGTGTCGAGCTCGCCCCGCGCCTCGGCGGCCTGGTACCGCCCCATCAACGAGAGCAGGTCCGCCGAGATGGCGTGGTCGTAAAGGGCGTTGCGGTTCTCGTCGCCGCCGGCCTGGGCACAGGCGAAGAGATACTGCATCTTCACGGCCATCTGGTGTCCCTTGCGGTAGCTCGCGGTGAAGTACGGGATGGTCTCGGTCCTGAAGTCGACGCCGGTGAGCGCACGGAGCAGCTCGAAGTAGGCGTTCTTCCAGGCGGGCCATTCGGTCTGCGAACGCGGGATGAAGCTGAGCTTTCCGGTGGTCCCCGTCGAGTGGCCGATGATCATCCCGTGATCCTCGAGCCTGTCGATCCAAGAGTCCAACGAGTCCACCCCATCGAGAGGTATCCCACTGAGGTCGTGTGTCGTCAGCCGCTGGAGCCAGGTGGTGAGGCGTTCGTACTGATCTTTTTCAATGAGGCTGAGCGGGTAGCTCTTGAGCACCCGGTGGTCGAAGAACACCGGGATGGAGTCGTCGATCGACTCGACGCGGTCGACGCTCTGACGTGCGGCCAGCTTGCCCAGGGCATCGAGCCTCGGCCGCAAGGAGTCGAACCGCCGGATGAACGCCGCGCGCTGTGCCTCCTCGACCTCGGCCCGGGACAGGGAGAACAGCTTCTCGAACGGGACCGCGGCCCATGACCCCGGGTCCGCCGGGTTCAGGGTCACCCCTGTGGTGATCTGGCTCATCGCTACCCCCGCTTCTCCTCTTGAGGAACTAAACGTTTGCGTTTACATTTGTCGGCGATGATATCTGACGTGAGCGCCCGGTGACGAGCGAGTGGGCAAGGGGAGCTCCCGGTGGCGCCCCGCGGCGGCGCATGGGGCGCCCGACGAGGGCGGAAGCGGCCGACCTCAAAGAGCTGCTGCGGCACACCGCCCTCAAGATGTTCCTCGATCACGGCTACAACGGCACCACGATGGAAGCGGTCGCGTCCGCCGCCGGCGTGTCGAAGCGCACGCTCTATGCCGCCTACCCGGACAAGCGGGCGCTGTTCGGCTCTGTCGTCACCTGGGCGCTGGGTCGCCACGAGTGGGCGGAGCCGCCGCCGGAAACATCCACCGACGACCTCGCCGGAGAGCTCACGGCGATCGCACGCTCCACCCTCGCCCGAGCGCTCGATCCCGACATCGTCCGACTCAGCCGGATGGCGATGACCGAGGCGACCCGGTTCCCTGAGGTCGTCGGCGAGGCGCACTCGCTCGTGTGGTCGCCACGGCTGCGGGCGGTCATGGATCTCCTGGAACGGCACTCCCTGGACGGAACGGTAAAGGTCGACGATCCCGAGCTGGCGGCGGAACAGTTTCTCGCCATGGTGTCGGCGATACCGGCGCGGCTGGCGGCGTTCGGCCTGTTCCGACCGGCGGACGTCGAAGCTCGCCACCTCGACCACGCCGTCACGCTGTTCCTCAGAGGTGCACTGACCAGGTTGCACGAGGAAACCGGCGAAGAATCGGGAGAAGAAAATCCCCGTGGCATCAGGTAAGGAGCGGCCTTGAAATGGAGACCCGACGCGTCGGTCGAAGCGGCCTGTACCTCTCGCAGCTCGGTCTGGGGACGATGACCTTCGGTGCCGCCAATTTGGGGATGCAAGGAGGACACGGCGATCCGCCTCGTCCATCGCTATCTCGATGCCGGTGGAAACTTCGTGGACACCGCTGACGCCTATGGCTCTTCCGAGGAGATCGTCGGGCGTGCCGTGCGCGACCGACGTCCGCAGGTCGTACTGGCCACCAAGTTCGGGCTGCCCATGGGACCCGGACCCCACGATCGGGGCGCCAGCCGTATCCACATAAGGGCGGCATGCGACGCCAGCCTCCGCCGGTTGGGGACGGACTACATCGACCTCTACCAGCTCCACGTCGAGGACGAGGCGACGCCACTGGAGGAGACCATGACGGCCCTCGACGACCTCGTGCGCGCCGGCAAGGTGCTCTACATCGGCGCATCCAACCTCCGCGCCTACCGTCTGATGAAGGCGTTGGCCATCAGTGACGCACTCGGGACGGCCCGGTTCATCTCCTACCAGGGCCAGTACAACCTCATCGTGCGCACGCTCGAGCGTGAGCACGTTCCATTGTTGGAGGACGAGGGGCTCGGCTTCGTGAGCTGGAGCCCCTTGGCTGCCGGAATGCTCACGGGAAAGGTCAAGCCGGGCGTCCGGTCGGACGAAACCCGGCTCGCCCAACGAGACGTCGCCGTCGACTCGCTGGTCAAGAACGAGCACGGCTTCGCTGTCGCGGCGGCCGTGCAGAAGGGGGCGGCCGAAATCGGATGCACCCCGGCGCAGCTGGCACTGGCGTGGCAACGGAGCCGGCCGGTCACCTCCGTGCTCATTGGGGCGCGGTCGATGGAACAGCTCGACGACAACCTCGCATCGCTGGACGTCACCATCCCTCCGGAGACAGCCGACGAGCTCGAGCGCGCCACCCGCCTCCCCGACGAGTACCCCGGGACGTTCATTGAGATCTTCCAGGCGTTTCTCCGCGGTGGGCTCACCACCATGGTCCGTCGGGGTGACTGACCCGGGCCTCCCCCGGCTCAGCGCAACCGCAGAGTGTCTTCCGGCGGAGCCGCGCGTCGCTCGTCGCGCAGTCGATTGCGGCGGATCTTGCCCGCCTCATCGCGCAACGGAGTGGTGACGAACTCGCACGTGTAGGGGATCTTGTGGCGCGCCAGGAGGGGCTCCAAGAAGACCGCGAGCTCTGCCGGATCGGGTGCGGCCCGTCCGGGTGCCAGCTCGATGATCGCGTGCGCCCGCGCGCCGAGATCGGGGTGCGGGAGGCCGACGACCGCGGCGGAGACGACGCCCGGCATCTGCTCAATGGCGCCCTCGATCTCGGCCGGGTAGACGTTGACGCCGCCGGTGAGGATCATGTCCGTACGGCGGTCGGCCAGGTAGAGGTAGCCGTCGTCGTCGACGGACCCCATGTCGCCGAAGGTCTGTGCGACGTCGGGCGGGTGGCCCATCGGGTTCCCCTCCGGCGGGTAGAACCAGACGGTGCCGATCTCGCCGGCCGGGACCACCTTGCCGTCGTCGTCGCGGATCTCGGTCCGAGCTTGCACCTTGCCGACCGAGCCTCGGTGCTCGAGCCACTCGACCCCGTTGATCATCGTGGCGCCGAAGCCTTCCGTGCCGCCGTAGATCTCCCAGATCTTCTCTGGGCCGACCCACTCGATCCAGGCCTCTTTGACCCATGGAGGGCAGGGCGCCGCCATGTGCATGACGACCTCGAGCGAGGAGACGTCAGCTGCGCTGCGGACCTCGTCGGGAAGGGCAAGGATCCGGCTCATCATGGTGGGCACGAGGTAGGCCCACCGGACCTGGTGCCGCTCGACCAGTCGCAGCCACTCGGCGGCGTCGAAGCGCTCCATGAGCAGCACGTGGCAACCCCAGCACAGCGCCCAGTTCGTCTGCGAAAAGCTGGCGTTGTGGTAGGCGGCAGCGGGGTGGAGCACCACGTCGTCGACCTGCATGCGCAGCAGGGGGAACGGGTCGGCCGGGTCGATGGCCGAGCTGCGGTTCTCCCAGATCAACCTGGGAAGGCCCGTGCTTCCCCCGCTGGTGCTCGCCTTCCACATGGTTGCCACCACGTCGGGCAGCGGCGCATCGGAGAGCGACGGGTCGGGCGAGAAGTCGCCCGGCAGTGCCTCCACGCCGGTGGGGCGCGCGGCATCGACGCCGATGATCAGCTTCGGATCGGCCTGAGCGGCCAGGTGCTGGAGTTCGTGGTCGGCGATTCTCGCCGGAAGCGGGATGACCAACGCGCCGAGCTTCCAGAGTGCGAAGCAGGTGATCTGGTGCCGAGGTCCGGTCGGCAACACCACCGCCACGCGATCGTCGTGGCCGATACCCCGCGCGGCCAGCGCGCGGGCCAACCGGTTGGCGGCCCGGTCGAGCTCACGGCGTGTATAGGTCTCGTCGCCCATGGTCAAGGCCGGTCGTTCGGGTTGGCGCTCCGCTTGCCAGGTCAGCGCCGACCCCATCGACATCGGCCCGTTCACGACGACTTTGCCGTGCGGGCGCGGGCGAATGCCGCAATCCCCTCGCGCAACGACGGACTGGCGCTCACGTGCAGGTGACGTGCCGACTCGACCTCGATGTACTCCTCGAGGTCCATCCGCTCGGCGGAGAGAATGTTGGCCTTCATCATCCGCAGCGGGAACGGATGGTGGGCAGCGAGCTCGTCGGCCAGGGCGAGCACGTCCTCGTGAAGCGTGCCGGCCGGGAAGAGGCGGGTGACGAGGCCCATAGCGAGGGCGTCTTGCGCCGTCAGCTTCTCGGGGAAGAAGAGCAGCTCACGGGCGCGGGCCGCACCGACGAGGCGCTCCAGGGACCACACGAGGCCCATGTCCCCCGACACCCCGACCTTCAGAAAACCGGTGGCGAACCGGGCGCGCTCGGAGGCGAACCGAAAATCGCATGCGCACGCCCAACCCATCGCCGCACCGGCGCAACCACCGTCGATGGCGGCGATGGTCACCTGCGGCATCGTATGGAGCAGGGTCGATGCGTGGTACACCGGACCGAGCTGCTCGAGCGTCGGGGGGCCCGGCGATTCACCGCCGGTGAGGTCGGCACCGACCGAGAAGTCGTCGCCCGCGCCGCGTAGCACGACGACCCGCGCGTCACTCTCGGCCACTGGGCGCAGCGCACCATAGAGCTCCTCGCACATCTCGACGGTCACGCCGTTGCGGCGCCCGGGCCGGCTGAGGGTCACGATCGACACCGCGCCCCTCCGCTCCACCGTCACGGGTGGTTCCGAGACCGTCATCGGGCCGATGATAGGTGAGCCAACTTCATGACGGTGCACTCCATCGGGGCGCCCGCCGCTCCGCGAAGGCGCGCGGACCCTCGGACGCGTCGGGCGACACGAATACCGCCTGAACCGCCGGGAGCTGCCACATGCCCTTCATCGATTCCTGCACCGTGCGGCCATCGAGTGAGTGAGCCGTCGCCATCACGGCGCGGAGCGCGGTCGGCGAGCATTCGAGCATCTCGCGGGCGTAGCGGCGAGCCGTCTCGAGAAGATGCTCCCCGGGCACCACCTCGTTGACGAAGCCGAGCTCCTCGGCCTCCGTCGCCGACACGGGGCGTCCCGTCAGCAGGATGGAGTTGGCTCGCTTGGGCCCGATCTCGCGGATGAGCCGCTGGATGCCCCCGCTGCCGGCCACCAGCCCACGCCGGGGCTCGGGCAGGCCGAAGCTGGCGCCGTCGGCGGCGACGACGAGGTCGCAGGCCAGGGCGATCTCGAACCCTCCACCCATGGCGAACCCGTTGACGGCGGCAATCACCGGTTTGGCGCGATCGAAGCGATCGGTGAGCCCACCGAAGCCCGACGCAGGCACCGCGTCCTCAAACGAGGTCCGTTCCTCGGTCGACTTCAGGTCGGCTCCGGCGCAGAACGCCTTGTCGCCGGCACCGGTGATGATGGCCACGCGGTGTTCGGGCACCCGCTCGAACTCCTCGAAGACCTCGTGCAACTCGAAGTTCGCAGAGCGGTTCAGCGCGTTGCGCCGCTCCGGACGGTTGATCGTGACGACGAGCACCCCGTCGGCGGACTCGACCTCGCAGAACCGATAGCTCATGCCGGCCACCGCAGACCCATCACTGACCTGCGCCAACCTGCGGTACGACCTCGAGCATGAAACGCTCCAGCGCCTCCAGTTCGAACGGCGCCCGGACGCCGATATTCAACCATTGGGCTCCCGCCTCCTCATAGCGGCCGACCTTCTCCACTATCTGGTCGACGCTCCCGTACAGGGTGCCCTGCTTCACCACGTCGACGGCGTCCCCGAACCGGCGCCGTAGGTCCTCCTCGGGGTCACCATCGGTCAGCACGAGCCCGACATTCACCCCGACCACCAGCCTCCCCGGATCGGGAGCATGCTCCCTCACGATGTCCAGTTTCCGGCCCAGCGCATCGGGCGAGACGTATGCGACGTTCCACCCATCGGCCAACCTTCCGACCAGTGGAAGCGCGAGGTGCTCGCCGGACGCCCCGATCCAGATCCGCGGCGCGCGCTGCAGGGGTTTCGGATGACAGATGGCGTCGGTCAGGGTGAAGAACTCGCCTTCATAGTGGACGTCGTCCTCGGTCCACAGGAGCCGGATGACCTCCACGGCCTCGGCCAACCGCCGGAGACGCCGCGCCGGCGGATCGAAGGGATACCCGTACCCGTTGTGCTCGAGCTCGTGCCAACCGGCTCCGATGCCGAACTCCAATCGGCCGGAAGAAAAATGGTCGATGGTCGCTGCCGCATTGGCAAGGTCGGCGGGGTGCCGGTAGGTGGCGCAGTACACCAACGAGCCGACCCTGACGCGCGACGTGGTGAGCGCCAGCGCCGTATGGCAGCTCACCGCCTCGAAGCAGTCCTTGCGGGGATCGACCTGCGACGCGTAGAAGTGGTCCCAGATGCTTATCCACTCGAAGCCCAGGTTCTCGGTCACCGTCCACAGCTCGCGCAACTCCCCGATGGTGCAGTCCTGCGGCCCGCTGTGCACTCCGAAGTGCAACATTTAGCTTCGTGCCCAGTTGCTCGCAACGAGGGTCATCTGCTCATGAGCCTCGGTGGCGGCCATCATCGTGTGGGTTGCGTCCCCTTCGCTGTACATCATGTCGACGAGGTTCACGACCCTCTCCGGCTCGAGCAGCCCCCGAAATGGGTCTGGACCTATGTCGTCGACCGCCTCCATGACCCCCATGCCCCGTGCCCGGCAGCGGATCGCCTCGGTCTCGACAAACGCCAGCAGGTCCCGGGCGCGCCTGACGCCGGCCACATCGGTCACCGGTCCGTGCCCGGGAATCACCAGGTGTGGCTCGAGCTCCATGATGCGGTCGAGTGCGGCGATCCAATTGCTGGTGGGGCCCTGCCACATCATCGGGAGGATGCCGACGAACAGTATGTCGCCGGCAATGACGACACCCGGGTCAGCCGCATAGACGATGACATCGCCTTTGGTGTGCGCCGGACCGACCTCCATGAGCTGCACGGTGCGCCCGGCCACGCGCAACTCTTGGAGGCCGTTGAACGTCCGGTCGGGCCGCCGCAACTCGATATTCGTGAAGTCGAAGCCGGCGAACGGGCTCGCGTCATCCGAGCGCATCTTCTGATGCTCGGCCATGACGGCGGGCGGATAGTCGTCGAACTCGACCGATGCGGCTGCTGAGGCCCACACCTGGGTGGACTCCGGCAGCAACTGGTTGCCGAAGGTATGGTCGGGATTGGCGTGCGTGTTGACCGCCATCGTGAGGGGGTTGTCCTCCAGGATCGGCGCCATCGCCTCGAACATCGCTCCGGCCAGATGCAGGTCGAACAGGGTGTCGACGACCATGCTCGATCCCCTCCCGGCCAGCAGGCCGGCATTGCTCAGTCCGAGCGTCCCGTTCGGCTGCAGATAGGCCCACGCACCGCCGCCCAACTCGTGGAGGCCTCTGTGGAACGGGATGTCGGTTGCGTTCTTCATCCGATGGGTGCCTGCGTTCTTGGTCGTCTCATGAGGGCTTACTCAGGGGAACTCGGTTGGTGGCAACGGATCCGCCCGGGCGGCGACGGTCGGCATGACCCCCTCCCGCCGGGCGAGGTGCGCCATGCTCTCCAGCTGTCCCGTGTAGGTGACCGGTTGACGGAGCATCCACGCCATGCCCTCGGCGGCCACGGAAGGCGACACCCAGCCACTGAGGTCGGCCCCACCCATGTGCGCGCGTGCCCCCTCGGACGCGACGCCCACGTCGACGCGGAAGCAGTTCACGGCGATCCGATCGGGCGCCAGCTGCTGCGCCAGATCGACCGTCAGTCGCTCGACCCCGATTTTGGCGATGCCGTAGGACATGGAGGACAGGGCTCCCGGGAACGCTCTCAGCGCGACAAGCGACGAGACATTCAAGATCCGGCCCTCACCCGCGGCCCGGAGATGGGGCACCGCATGGCGGGACGCCACAAGGGGGGCGTCCAGGTCAACCGCCATCACGAGATCGTGATCCGGGAAGGCGATGTCCAGGCCGCCGAGAGACCCCGCCGCGGCGTTGTTGACCAGGAGATCGAGGCGACCGAGCTCGGCGACGGTTCGCTCGACCATGGCCGCCACCTGGGTTCGATCGGAGAGATCGACGGGCACACCGATCACCCGGCCTCCGGACTCCCGGATTCGCTCGATCACGTCGTCGAGCGTGCCCTCCACCTCTTGCGGATGCTCACGGGTGGACCGTGCCGCACAGGCGACGGCGTATCCCTCCCCGGCCAGTGCGAGCGCCGTGGCCGCCCCGATGCCGCGACTCGCCCCGGTCACCAGAGCCACCTTCTCCGTCATATTTCGTCATGCTGCCATAATTCCGCCGGACGGACCGTCGAGATCCCGGTGGACCGCCGACCGTGGCGCTCCGCGGGCTACCGAGTGGGCGGCGGGTCGTCGTCCTCTATCGCCTGCACCAGCTTGCCGATGACCCACGCAATGGCCCGGGTCGCGTCCTCGCTCGGGAGGTTCCACACCCCGACCAGCCGCTCGTAGGAGGGGAGGTTCCACAGCACGTCGAGGAGCGCAGCCAGGGTCTCGCGCTCGGCCTCCAACCAGTGCTGCGTCGACGCCGAGACGACGCGCCGCAGGGCCTGCCGTCGCCGCTCGTCGACGGCGACGAAGGTCGGGTCGTGGGGCGTGCTCACGCTCCCAGAGACGGCGAAGGAGCGGCGCGACTCGAACACGCGGGCGGTGACATCGCCGACGTTCGCCAGCTCGACATCCTCGTAGGTGATGCCGGCCTCCTCCTCCAGCCGCTGCATCACGGCGTCATGCAGGTGCCGTTCGGTCGGGAAGTGCCGGTAGACCGTGCGCTCGCCGACCCCGGCCCGCTCGGCGACGGCGCGGAAGGTCAGCCCCTGCCAGTCCCAGCTGGCGAAGCCGTGGACGAGCTCGGACCCGGCGCGAACAATGCGGTCCCGCGTCTGCGCCGCCTTCTGACGACGCAACGGGCTGTCGTAGCCGCGCCGTGCCACCTCTTTGGTCTCGCGTTCGTTCTCGCGCCCTCTTGACGACCCGGCCACTGTGGTGACAGCATACTGCCGTGAAAAGCAGGCGAGGGGGAGGGGCCTGATGACGGCGCACGACCATCTGCTGGCCACCGCCGTCGCGCAGACCGGGCTGGAGGACTTCGGGGACGACTCGTTCCGTGAAGGCTTGGAGATCCTGGTGCGGTCACTACACGAGGAGGCGCGCCTGAACTCCACCGGCGAGGCGGTCATCTACCCCCGACTCGTCGAACATCTCGTCAATCGGCTTCAGATCGAGGACTGGTACCGGCGGCATCCCGACACCGAGGACGTCCCCGTCGTGGCGCCACTGATCGGCCTCAGCCTGCCGCGCACGGGCTCTACGGTCCTGTCGTTCTTGTTGGCGCGGGACCCGGAGATCCGCTATCTCCGCGGGTGGGAGTCGTCCCAGCCCTGTCCCCCACCCTCGACCGTCGAGGGGCCCGACCCGCGCATCCCGCACTCGGCGGGCGACAGCGAGCACATCGGCACGAAGGAGCACGTACCCTTCGATGTCAATGGCCCCATGGAGTGCCTGGACCTCATGGCGCTGGACTTCAAGACGCAGATGTACCACGCATTCGCCCGCATACCGACCTACGCGGCATGGGTGACCGAGGCCGACCTCACCTCCACCTACCTCTACGAGCGCCGGGTGCTCAAGCTCCTCCAGTGGGGGCAGCCGACGAAGCCCTGGCGCCTCAAGACGCCTGCCCACATGCTGTGGATCGACTCCCTCTTCCGCGCCTTCCCCGATGCCCGCTTCGTCATGACCCATCGCGACCCGACCGACGTTCTACTGTCGGTGGCCGACGTCTACGCCGACATCGGGGGGGTGTTCACCGATGAGCTCGACCGTCACTACATCGGCCGGTTGAACGTCGAGCAGTGGTCGACCGGGATCAACCGAGTACTGCAGTTCCGCGACAACGGCGGGGACGACCGCTTCTACGACATCGACTTCCGCGCCATGCGGGAGGATCCCATCGGCGAGGTGCGGGGCCTTTACGAGTGGCTCGGCGAACCCGTCACCCCCGAGTTCGAGTCGGGGATGCGCCAGTGGTGGGAGACCGCTGCGCACGAGCCGAGCACGCACTCGGACCCCGCCGTCTACGGCTTGGACCTCGACCAGATCCGTCCGCTGTTCGCCGAGTACGTGACGCGAGCAGCGCAGTGGACCACCCATTGACAGCGAAGGAGCACCCATGACCATCGACCTGACCGGCGGCATCGACCCCGCACGCGAGTGCGTGTTCAGCGAGCGACCCGATGACCCCGAGATGCGCGACTCGGTGAGCTTTTGGGTCTCCGACGATCGCGGCGAGATCGGCCTGCCACGGGTCGGTATCGAGGCGGTGGCCGAGCACTGGGAGGAGCATGGCCTGCAGGTCAACCTCGGCTTCCCCGACGGGCGGGCCTACCGCGTGCGCACCGACGGCAAGGCGTGGCCCGCCGAGGACGGCGCGGGCCGCCCCGCCGTGCTCGGCGCCGGGCCGCTCGGCTTTCGCTGCGTGGAGCCCTTTCGCACCTGGACGATGACCTTCGAAGGCCAGGCGGTGCAGACTTCGACCTACGACCTCGTGGAAGGGAAGAAAGACGGCCCCCTCGTCGACGTGCGGTTCTCCGTCGAGGCCACCTTGGCCGCGCCGCCGTGGATCCAAGGGTCGCTGTTGCCCGAGGCCCGCGCCGTGATCGAGGGCTCCGTCGAGGGCGACCTGATGGGCGGTCCCCGCTACGAGCAGCTCTTCCGCGCCGCCGGATCGATCGTCACGCCCGAAGGCGAGCACGAGTTCACCGGCAGCGGGCTGCGGATCCGCCGCCAGGGCGTGCGCCGGCTGGCCGAGTTCCGGGGTCACTGCTGGCAGTCTGCGCTCTTCCCCAGCGGAAAGGGCTTCGGCTACATCGCCTACCCGCCACGCGACGACGGCCAGCCCACCTTCAACGAGGGCTACGTCTTTTCGGGCGATGGCGAGCTCATCCCGGCCCGTGTCCTCCGGGCACCGTGGATCGACAAGCTCCAGGCGCTGGGCCAGGACGTCTCCGTCGTGCTCGAGACCGAGGGCACGGAGGTGCGCATCGAAGGCGAGACGATCGTGTCGTCGTGGGACATCGCCCACGACGACACGACGTGGGCCGTGCAGGCCATGAGCAAGGAGGTCAACTTCCCGCCCCTCCAGCAGGCGGGCGTCCGCTACCGCTGGGACGGGGAGGAGACCTACGGGATGCTCGAGCGCTCCTACCCGCTGGACAGGATCGCCGGCGGCTGATCGCCCCGCCCGGGCTGGGCACCTCCGAACCGGGGTCAGCTCCCCCGGAGCGTGGCGTGCAGGGACTCGGCCAGCGCACGCGTGGCCTTGTTCCTGTCAACCTCGAGCCCCTGCACCAGCCACATGTACATGAACTGGTTCGCCAGGGCGAACATCATCAGCGCGGCCAGGCGAAGATCCTCGCTGTCGGGATCATCGACGAACCCGAGCGAAGCCCACAGGTCGATGAACTCGTTCAGCTGCCCGACCAGCGCGTCGGCGAAGGCCGGCTCGACGACCTGTGCCTGGTGGATGGCCTGATGGATGCGCAGGTTCTTCTCGTAGAAGTCGACATACCCCTCGAACCAGGCCTGGAGCGCATCGACGCTGGGCTCTTCGAGCGCGCTGAACTGCTCGAGCAGGAGCCGGTACTCCTCGCGCAGTTGAAGCTTGCGTAGAACAGCCTCCAGCGCGTGCGCCTTGCTCTCGAAGTAGGCGTAGAAGGTCGGACGGCTGGTGCCGGCGCGTTGGGCGATGTCGTCCACGGTGACCTCGAGGTAGCCCTTTTCTTCGAAGGCGCCCTGCGCCGCCGTCACGAGCGTTTCGATCGTGAGCATCTTCTGCGCCTGGCGGAGCGTCCGACCTCTGGTGTCGGAAGCCATCGTCGCAGGCAAGCTAGACATTTGTCATCACGTTCATTAGTCTAACGTGGCGTAAGGCGAAAGGGGGGCGATGGAAGACGCGTGTGACGCTGTGATTGTGGGCGCCGGCTTCTCCGGGCTCTACGCGCTCCAAAAACTGCGACAGCTCGGGCTGCGGACCCGTGCGATAGAGCTGGGCGACGGCGTGGGGGGCACATGGCTCTGGAACCGCTACCCCGGTGCACGCTGTGACATCGAGAGCATCGAGTACTCCTACAGCTTCGAGGAGATCCAGCAGGAGTGGGCATGGACGGACTCCATGCCGGGGCAACTCGAGATTGAGGCGTACTTGAACTTCGTCGCCGACCGGCTCGACCTCCGGCGCGACATCCAGTTCAACACCCGGGTGACCGCCCTGACGTTCGACGAGAACTCCGGCACCTGGGCGGTGGAGACGGATCGGGGGGATCGCCTCCACGCGCCGTTCATCGTCGCCGCCACCGGGCTGTTGTCGGTCCCGGTCGACCCGGTCATCCCCGGAATGGACGCGTTCGGCGGCGTCTCGGTGCTCAGTAGCCGCTACCCACGGGAGGGGGTCGACTTCAGCGGACGACGCGTCGCGCTCATCGGGACGGGTTCGACCGGTGTCCAGGCCACACCGGTGCTGGCGCGCCAGGCCGAGCACCTCTACGTGCTCCAGCGGTCGGCTGCATACACCTTCCCGACCACGAATCGACCGTTCGAGGAGGGTGAGCTCGAGGCCCTGAAGGCGCAGTACCCGGAGATACGGGCGGCCCAGCGGGCGGCCATGGCCGGTGCGGCCAGGACGAGCGCCTTCACCGTCATGTCGCAGGCACCGATGCGGCCGGCGCTGAAGTCGGCCACTCGCGAAGAGCAACTCCGGGCGATCGACGAGCTCGGCGTCGCCGGCGCCCTGTTCTGGTCCGACGTCACCTCGGACATGGAGGCGAGCGAACTCGCCCGCCGACTCTATGGCGAAGCGATCGCACGGATCGTCAAGAACCCCGAGACGGCGGCCTCGCTCGTGCCGGCATACCCGTTCGGCTGCAAGCGACCGATAATCGACGACGGATACTTCGAAACGTTCAACCGCGACAACGTGACGCTGGTCGACCTGCGCAAGGGGGCGATTCAGGAGATCACACCGAGAGGAATCCAGACGGCCCAGGGACTCTTCGAGGTCGACGTCATCTTCTATGCCACCGGATTCGACGCCATGACCGGCGCCCTCACCCGGATCGACGTCCGCGGCCGCAATGGTGATCTCCTACGCGACGTCTGGACGAGGGACGGACCGGGGTCGTACCTCGGGCTTCAGGTCGCCGGCTTCCCCAATCTCTTCATGGTCGCCGGCCCGGGTAGCCCGGGCGCACTGGCCAACGTCGTGAGCTCGCTCGAACTGCAGATCGACTGGATCGCCGACTGCGTCGCCCACATGCGTGAAGGTGGGTACCGCACAATCGAACCACGACCGGACGCGCAGACGGCGTGGGTTGATCACATGAGCGCGCTCGTCGAGGGCAGCGTCGTCCTCCACCCCACCTGCAACTCGTGGTGGATCGGCTCGAACGTCCCGGGTAAGAAGCGGACCTTTATGTCGTACGCGGGAGGAATCCCCGAGTATCGCCGGCAGTGCGAAGAGGCGGCAACCGCCGGCTTCGCCGGTTTCAACATCGAATAGGAGCGACATGGCATTCGCTGATATCGGAGAGGTGCGGTTGTTCTTCACCGACGAAGGGGAGGGACAGCCGGTGCTGCTCTTCGTCCACGGCTACACGTGCGACTCGCACGACTGGAGCTGGCAGTTGCCGCACTTCGTCGCGAGCCACCGTGTGATCGCTGTCGACCTTCGCGGTCACGGCAGATCGAGCGCACCCGAGCACGGCTACGGGGCACTGGACTTCGCCTCCGACCTCGCCGGGCTGCTCGACACACTGAAGGTGGAGCGCGTCGTGGCGTTCGGCCACTCCATGGGCGGCGTCGTCGTGAGCGCTCTGGCCGTGGAGTACCCCGAGCGCGTGGCTGGGCTGGTGTGCGTCGATCCCGCGTACCTCCTGCCCGACGAGACCCTCGACAACATCGAGCCGGTCATCGCCGCCCTCGACGCCGCGGATCCCGTTCCGCTGGTGCAACAGATCCTGGGTGGCTTCGAGTCCGCGGCCTGGACCCCAGCGCTGCGAACCTGGCAACTGCGGCGGGTGGCGGGTGTCCCACCCCGGGTCCTGCGGGAGGCCTTCCTGAACCAGGTCAAGGGACTCGCCCTCGAGTCCAACGGCACGCCCTATCTGGCGCGTCGCACGTGCCCGGTCCTGAGTTTCTACGCTGACCCGTCGCGCGTCGGCATCGAGTCGGCGCTCTTCACCGCCGGTGGCTCGCACTCCATCGGGTGGGAGGGCTCGGGACACTGGCTCCACCAGGAGCGGCCGGCCGAGTTCAACGCGTTGGTCGAGACCTGGTTGACGTCGCTGGGCAGTTGACGCGAGCGGCTCCGGGGCCCGCGCGACTGGCACGTCACGCGTCGGCCACCTCCCCACTACCGTCTCGCCGTGCATACGCCCGTCCGATCTCGCGTAACTCATCCCACACCGAACCCGGCACTGCAAAATCGCTCAACTCCTCCATGTCGTCGAGGTGCGTCGCGATGTCCTCAGCCGTGGCAGGCGCGCGACGTGGACTTAGCCAGCCACCGGTGACGCCGATGAACACACGCGCGTAGCGACCACACCCGGCAGAGAACGCCTCGCCGCTCACGGTGCACGCGGTACTGGCGAGATAGGCCACCAACGGCGATACAAGCTCGGGCCCTGCGTTCGGCGGCAGCCCCGCCTTCGCGAGCTGCTCGGTGATCGCAGCCGGCACGGGCCCTCGCCTGCCAAAGGGGGCGATAGGGAGTATGCAGTTCGTCAAGATTCCGTATCGAGTGCCCTCGAGCGCAAGAGCCCGGCCCAAGCCGAGAATGCCGGCCTTGGCCGCGACATAGTTGGTCCCCGACTCACGACCGAATGCCCCCGCGCCCGAACTCGTCAAGACGATCCTCCCATAGCCCTTCTCCCGCATGATCGACCACGCGGGCTGGGTTACGAAGAAGGCGCCGCGGAGATGGACGTCGAGCACCGGGTCGAGCTGGTCTGGCGTCATGTCCTGGTAGAAGACGTGTCGCCAGACGCCGGCGTTGTGTATGACCGCGTCCACGGTGCCGAAACACTCCAGCGCTCTCTCGATGATGGCGCGGCCACCGTCCGGTGTCGCTACGGAGTCGTAGGAGGCTACGGCCCTTCCCCCGGCAGCTTCGATCTCGACCACAACCGAGTCCGCAGCCGGTCCCTCCGGGCTCTCCAACCCGCCGACGTCGTTCACGACAACTGCCGCTCCGCGTCCAGCAAGCTCCAGTGCGTACGAGCGTCCGAGTGCCCCAGCCGCTCCGGTGACGACGACGACCTGTCCGTCAAACGAGATCTGCATCGAAACCCTCCCTGTCGGCTGTCTCACGTGATCGATGCCCTCAGCGGATGCCGTTTCGCACCCAGGACGATGAGTCGTATTCTGGGCCACGGCCTCGGAGCAGTCCAGCCGAACGAGATATTTGAGCGACTGCGACATACTTCGCCCAGGGACGCGTAGTATCAGGCGCACGTGACGACACGCCGCGTAGGCGCCCTTCCACACAAGATGAGGAGCGGTCATGGTTAGCCGGGAAGAGAACGAGCTGATGACCCGGGTCGAGGGTGATGCGCCCATGGGCCGGCTGATGCGGGAGAACTACTGGATCCCCTTCGCCCTGTCGGAGAACCTGGTGGTGGGCGACGCCCCGACGCCGGTGCGCCTCTTCGGCGAGAACTACATCGCCTTTCGGGCCGAGAACGGCCAGGTCGGCTTCTTCGACGAGCTCTGCCCCCACCGGCGGGCCTCCTTGGCCCTGGGTCGCCTCGAGGGCAACGGGGTGCGCTGCATCTACCACGGGTGGAAGATCGACGTGTCGGGCTGCGTGGTCGAGGCGCCCACCCAGGTCCAGCGGCCCGAGCAGTTCGCGGCCAACGTGCGCGTCGCCCACTTTCCGGTGCACGAGGCGGGGGGGATCGCCTGGGTCTGGCTGGGCGCCGCCGCCGAGCCGGCCTTCCCCGACCTGCCCTTCGACGCCGAGCACGGGGTCAACACCTCCACGACCTTCTCCGTCCTGCCCTGCAACTGGCTCCAGGGCTTAGAAGGGGGAATCGATTCGGTGCACGCCCCCATCCTGCATCAGAGCTTCATCACGGACTTGGCCAGCCGGAAGAGCGCGACCATGAACGTCGAGGGCGTCAAGTACACCATGGCCTCGCCGCCCCTGTACGAGACGGAGGCGACGCCCTATGGGCTGCGGCAGGCCTCGTTGCGCCCAGCCGGGGACGACCGCACGTACGTCCGCATGGCTCACTACTTCTTCCCCTTGGTGGTCGTCGTACCCAATGGCTACCCTGGCTGTACGCACCTCTTCGCCTTCGCGCCCGTCGACGACACCCACTATCTGCTCTTCTTTGGCAACTACGGCGAGACGCCGCTGTCTCGAAGGGAGGTCGCCGGCCTGCGAGACGACGTGGAGCCCGACTATCGCAACCTCGTCTCATTGCCGGGTGATCGTTCAAACCGTTGGGGCCAGGACCGGGAGCTGATGAAGGCCGGCCATTTCACCGGTTTCGGCCGGAGCGCGATTGACGAGGACGCCGTGGTCCAGGTGAGCATGGGACCAATCGTCGATCGATCCAAGGAGAACCTCTCCTCCAGCGACGTTGCCATCGCCCACACCCGCCGGCTGATCCTCGATACCATCGCCTCGGCCGAGGCGGGGGAACTTCCCCCGGGCAGTGCGCTGTCGGCCGACGTCGTCCGGATTCCGCAACCGTTCGACACGGTACTGGACGCCGGTGAATCCTGGCGGGAAGTGGAGAGGGTGGGCTGACGATCGCTCCGGCCTCTTCTGCGAGCCGTGTGGGGGGAGGAATGCTTCGACATGTCGTCTTGCTGAAATGGTCTCGTGTGCTGGAGGCCGACGAGCTCGAGGAGATCGGGCGCCTTCTCGACACCCTGGCTTCTTCGGCTCCGAGCATCAGGTATTTCAGTCACGGCCCGGACGTCGGGCTGTCACCCCGCAAAGGCGACTATGCGGTGATCGCTGACTTCGACGACCGAGAAGGGTGGCAGGCCTACGACACGCATCCGGCACACCTCGCCGTCCGGGGGGTGATGAAGCCGGTGACGGCCGAGAATCTCGTCGTTCAGTTCAACGTGGCGTCGGCCCCGACCTCACCCGATCGGCGTGAACTCGAGATGTAGCTCGCTGATTCGGCGGAGCGCGTAGGTCGGGTCGTAGCGGTAGTGTCGGTCGCCCGGCGGCCCGTGGTGCTCCTCCGAGATCCGGATGTCGGCCATACGGTCGAGCACGCGGTTCAGTGACACCCGGGCTTCGGCCCGGGCCAGCGACCCGCCGGGACAGGCGCCGATGCCCCGGCCGAAGGCGATGTGCTCGCGAGCGTTAGGCCGATCGATGTCGAGCTCGTTCGGGTTGTCGAAGTGCCGCGGATCGCGGTTGCAGGCACCGAGCAGCATCGAGACCGTGGTTCCCGCCTTCATCCCCACTCCGGCGAGTTCGGTGCTCTTGCGGGTTAGCCGGAAGTTTGCCTTGATCGCGCTCTCCAGCCGGAGGCACTCCTCGACGTAGTTGGCGATCTTGCTACGGTCCTCGCGCAGGGCCCTCTGGAGGGCGGGATCCTCGGCCAGGAACTGGACAGAGGCGGCGAGCAGGTGCACGGTCGTCCCCCGTCCCGCCGCGAAGAGGAACGACGAGAGCGACACCACCTCCTCGAGGGCGGGTGTAGAGCCGTCGGGAAATGTGGCGAGCGCGATCTTGGTGAGGGTGTCGCCCGTGGGCTCTCGCCGGCGGTCCTCGATGTACTCGGCGAACCACTTCTCCAGGTTCTTGGCGTGGCCGCCGGTGTACTTCGACCCGTCGATATTGCCGAGGACCGGCGTCTCGAATGCATCGCGGAACTTGGGGTGGTCGCCCTCCGGCACCCCGAGGATGTTGGTGATCGTGAGCGTCGCGTACGGCTCGGCATAGCCCTTGACGAATTCACACCGACCCTGCTCGACGAACGAGTCGATCTCCCGATCGGCGAGCCGCCAGAAGAACTCCTCGTTGTCCTGGAGGCGTCTGGGCGTCAGCAGTCGGGTGAGCAGGTGGCGGTGCCGCGCGTGGTTCGGCGGGTCCTGGGTGATGACGTGGTCGCTCATCAGGAAGACGTCGCGATACTCCTCAATGAGGTGGCTGATGTCGTCACCCTCAGCCTCCACCGGCAGTCCGGGCACGGGGCCGCCGACGGTGTTGATGCGCGAGTACGCGTCGTTGTCGCGCATGACCGCAATGGCCTCGTCATAGCCTGTCACCAGGGCCGAGTTGCGCATGCCATGGTGCACGGGGCAGTCGCCCCGCAGCCATTCGAAGTACGGGTACGGGTCATCGACGATGGAGGGCTCGGTGAAGTAGTCGACGGCCTCGAAATCGACGCTCATCCTCTTCCCCCTACCTCCACCTTTTGGCGACCACCATTGCAACATCTTCCCCGCCGTTAGTCAAGTGCATAACGGTGCGACGCCGGACTCCGCGACTTGCATCGATGGAGCGGCACCGGTACATTCCGGTTAGGCATTCGACTAACGCCGTGGGGGCGTCATGAATGCCGTGGGGGTGTCATGAAGGTCGTCGAACGACTCTCGAGCGATGACGGGCCGGCACGGGCGGCGTCGCCCGAAGCCGCAGCGCGTGCCTTTGTGCCGCGGATCCGGGAGCTGGCCCGGCAGATGGAGCTGGCGCGCCGCATGGACGACGACCTCGTCGAGGCCATGGATGCGGCGGGACTGTTCTCGGTCGTCGTGCCCAAACGGTGGGGTGGCCCCGGGCTGGGACCCCACGAGCTCAACACGGTGATCGAGACCGTCGCCCACGGCGACGTCTCGACGGCCTGGGTCACCGGCTTCTACAACCTGCACAACTGGCTCTTGTGCCGTTACCCCCTCGAGGTCCAAGAGGAGCTCTTCGCCGACCGCGCCTCGGTCCGCGCCGCGGCCATCCTGTCGCCCCCGGGTTCGGCCGAGCGGGTCGAGGGGGGGCTCCGGGTCAGCGGCCGATGGGGCTACGCCACAGGGATGCTGCACGCCTCGCACGCCCTGGTGCCGGTCATGGTCGACGGAGAGCTCCTCTGGGCCATCGTGGCACGCGGGCAGCTCGAGATCCTCGATGACTGGGACGTGGCAGCCATGTCGGCCACCGGGAGCGTGACGATCGTGGCCACCGACGCCCTCGTACCATCGGCGTGGGCCATGCCGTTCGGCAAGATGATGTCGGCGACGGACCACGACGGACTGTTCCACGAGGAGGAAGTCATGCGCCTTCCCTTCTCGGTGTTGACCTACGGCACGGCGTCGCTGTATGTGGGAGCGCTCGACGCCGCCGTGGAGATGATGCGGGAGCGGATGGAGACCTCGTCGGGCCAGAACAGCCCACCGCGCAAGGAGCGGTCGCTGATGCGGGTGCGGTGGGTGAACGCCTACCAGACGGCGCGGATCATGCACCTCGTGCGCGATGCCGCGACCGAGGAGGCGATCCAGATCGCCCGCCAAGGCCGGCCGCAGACGCTCGAGGAGGAGTCACGGGCCCAGCTCCACATCCTGACCTTGCGCCATACCGTGCGTGACACCCTTCGGGACCTGGTCGACGGCAACGGGACGAGCGGGTACCGATCGGACAACCACCTGCGCAGGATGTCGGCCGACATCGCCATGGTGTCGACGCACGCGATCCACGGCGAGTACGACGTCATGATGGACCGCTACGCTCGGTGGCTGCTCGGAATGGGTTTCGCGCCCGGCGATCCCGGCTACCGGATGACGTAGGGGACGGCACGACGACGCGGCTCAAGCGAGTGCGCGACGAGGTCGACGTGGGCCAGACAATGGCTCGAGGAGGTCGTAGACATGGCATCGGCCCGGCCGAACGAGGAAGAGGAGACCTCGGCCCGCACGGCGTTGCTCGATGCCGCCGAGCGGCTCATGCTCAGCGACGGGTACGCCGCGGTAACCTCGCGACGGGTCGGGGCGGAGGCCGGTGTGAACCCCGGGTTGGTCTACTACTACTTCGGGCCGAAGGATGTCCTCTTGGTGGAGGTATTCCGGCGGAGCGCGACGCGGATGTTGGAACGCCAAACGGAGGCGCTCGCCTCCGAGCAGCCCCTTTGGTCACTGTGGGAACTGATCCGCGACCAGACCAACACGGCCCTCAACCTGGAGTTCCTCGCGCTGGGCAACCACCGCAAGACGGTCCGGGCAGAACTCAAGGCGTTCTCGGTTCGGTTCCGTCGCATGCAGTTCGCTGGGCTGTCGAAGGTGCTGGCGGAGCACGGAGTCGACACGCAACTGTGGCCGCCGGAGGCCGTCATGCTGCTCATGGACGGTGTGTCCCGATTCCTTCTCGAGGAGGACACCTATGGCCTCAACCTGGGGCACACCCAAACTGTCGCCGTCGTCGAACGACTCATCCGCGAATTGGAGGGGGAGCGGCGCGTGCGACGGCGTCCCACGCGTGGCCGACGGACCGCGTGAGGGGACACCGCACGGCAAACCGCTCCGAGGGAAACGTCTCGCCGACGAGCCCCGCCAACAACCACGACCACTAGAGTGAGGCCCCGGTGGGCACAGACCGTTCGGTGATGCTGCAGCTGGCGGCGGAGGAGGCGCGCCCGGGCGGGACCGTCCACGTCACCGGCGGGGACCCATGACAAACGATCACGAGGTCGCGGCAACCCTGGCGTCCGAAGCTGGCGAGCTGCTTGTGGCCATCCGGTCACGAGGTGGTAGCGAGGGCGACCGGCTCTCCAACGAGCTGCTCCTTCGCCGTCTCGCCGAACTTCGACCAGATGACGCCGTGCTCTCGGAGGAGAGCGTCGACGACCCGGTTCGCCTCGAGCGCCGCCGCGTCTGGATTGTCGACCCACTCGACGGCACCCGAGAGTACGGTGAGCCGCCCCGCGAAGACTGGGCCGTTCACGTGGCGCTCGCCGTCGACGGCCGTCCACTCGTGGGCGCGGTGGCGCTGCCGGCAGTCGGCCGGGTCTTCTCGACCTCCAACCCGCCCGTGGTGGCGCCCCCGGTTGCCGGACCGATCCGTCTTGCCGTGTCCAGGACGCGCCCACCTGCGTGCGTCGACGACCTCCTTGGCCGACTAGATGCCGTCTTGGTCCCGATGGGTTCCGCCGGTGCCAAGGCAATGGCCGTCGTCAGGGGGCTCGTCGATGTCTACGCGCATTCGGGAGGTCAGTACGAGTGGGATTCGTGTGCACCCGTCGCCGTCGCGAGTGCGGCCGGATTACACGTCTCGAGACTGGACGGATCGCCTCTGCGTTACAACGAGCCCAATCCGTACCTGCCCGACCTGCTCGTTACCCGCCCCGAGATCGCTGGTCGTGTCCTCGAGGCCTTGAACGGGCCGTGGTGAGCGGCCGTGCCAGACGTGTGGGGGCTAACGAGCCTTGACCATGAAGTAGACGATACCGACGGCGATGAGCACGTCGGAGTACCACCTCGCGCACACCCCTCCTCCGGCTCGCACGCAGACACGCGGCACGCAGGCACGCAGGCACGCAGGCACGCAGGCGTGAGTAGAGTCGCCCAGGTGGCGTCAGACCTGAATCACGGGATAGCGCGCCCGGCCCTGGTGCAGGTTCTGGCCTTCCTGCTGCTCGTGACGATAGTGGCGATCTCCTCGGGCGCGCTTGCGAGGAGGTCGGGTGCAACGGTGGCGTTTCCCCGCGCCGAGGGCTTCGCCCCCGCTGCCGATTCGGTCATCCCGTTCGGCGGCGCGTCCCTCGGCGTGAACGTGTTGAGCAGTCCCCTGCACGCGCCGGTCGTGGGCATGGCCGCCACCCCGGACGGCAAGGGCTACTGGCTGGTCGCCTCGGACGGCGGGATCTTCAGCTTCGGCGACGCCCCGTTCTTGGGCTCCGAAGGTGGCGTCGCATTCGACGCGCCGGTCGTGGGCATGGCCGCCACCCCGGACGGCAAGGGCTACTGGCTGGTCGCCTCGGACGGCGGGATCTTCAGCTTCGGCGACGCCCCGTTCTTGGGCTCCGAAGGTGGCGTCGCACTCGACGCGCCGGTCGTGGGCACGGCCGCCACCCCGGACGGCAAGGGCTACTGGCTGGTCGCCTCGGACGGCGGGATCTTCAGCTTCGGCGACGCCCCGTTCTTGGGCTCCGAAGGTGGCGTCGCACTCGACGCGCCGGTCGTGGGCATGGCCGCCACCCCGGACGGCAAGGGCTACTGGCTGGTCGCCTCGGACGGCGGGATCTTCAGCTTCGGCGACGCCCCGTTCTTGGGCTCCGAAGGTGGCGTCGCACTCGACGCGCCGGTCGTGGGCATGGCCGCCACCCCGGACGGCAAGGGCTACTGGCTGGTCGCCTCGGACGGCGGGATCTTCAGCTTCGGCGACGCCCCGTTCTTGGGCTCCGAAGGTGGCGCCCCGCGCGGAGCATCGGCCGTGGGTATCGCTGCAACACCGCACGGGGGTGGCTACTGGATCGCGTTCGGGACCCAGTCTCCGCTGGCCGGGAAGGTCGTCGGCATCGATCCTGGGCACAACGGTCTCAACTACACCGACCCCCAGATCATCAATCAGCCGATCTGGAACGGCCGGGAACAGGAACCATGCGATACCACTGGAACCGCAACGGACAGCGGTTACACCGAAGCGCAGTACAACTTCAACGTCGCCACCTACCTGCAGACCGACCTTGAAGCCGAGGGTGCACGGGTGGTGATGACTCGTCCGAACAACTCCGGGGTCGGCCCGTGCGTCACCACGAGAGCGGCCATCGTAAATGACGCCCACGCCAATGTGGCGGTTGATATCCATGCTGACGGCGGCGCTGTCGACGGGCGGGGCTTTGCCGTCCTCGAGCCGGTGGCCGATGGTCCGAACAACGCCGTGATCGCTTCATCGGCTTCCTTCGCCGCCATCATGCGCGACTACTTCATGGCGGACACCGGGATGCCGGTGAGCACGTACGACGGGGTTGATGGGTTGCAATCTCGTAACAACTTGGCCGGCCTCAATCTCACCACGGTTCCCAAGGTGCTCATCGAATGCGGCAACATGCGCAACTCCACCGATGCGGCCATCCTGGTGACGCCTGCATTCCAGGAGGCTGCGGCCGCGGCAATGGCGCAGGCAATCACCGTGTACCTGACGGGCCATCCGGCGACGTAGGTGGGGTGCTCGGTGCCTCTCTGACGAGAGGTTGATGGTATCGACACGGAGAAGGCGACGTACCCAGCTAGGGAGAACGTCCTCGGGTTCGATACTTCTCCGATTCGAATAACGTTGGTCTGTGGCCAACTACATCATCGACATTGCTGTGCAGGAGAGGAGATCAGATGGCAGGTAACGACGAAGAGATCCCCCAGGGCTCCTGGCAAACGACGCTCCAAGCGCTGACCGTACAGCATCAGGGAGATTTGGCGACCATAGAGGTGGACAATCTCGATCTGGGTGATCAATTCGAAGCGGAGCAAATCCCATTTTCATACGTTGAATACGATCCTCACGATGACGCGGTCAGCATAGGAGTCGGCGGACTAAATGGCAGTTATCCGGTGATGCTGCGTCACGCGGTCGAGCATCCGCAAAACATCTTCATTCACACCTCAGAAGACGGCTCAGTCACCATTGACATCCGTTCACCTGACGGAACGACGACACTCGTTACGCTTTCGGCTCTACCAGAACTCCCAGCCTAAACCCTGCTACTCGAAGAGGCGCTGTCGGCGTACCTATATGAGGTCGCGGTCGAGGACGAGGTCAGATTCACAGCTCGAGGCGGAGGGTTTCGATCGCTGGCAAGCTGGTCGACATGGAGCCGATCGACGTGGATGCGTTCGAGGCGCTTGTGGCCGATGCCTTGGCGACGATCCCCGATGAACTGCGAGCGGGGATGGAGAACGTGGCGATCATTATCGACAATGAAAGCCCGCCCGGCTCGCTCTACGGCCTTTACGAAGGCGTCCCCCTTACGAAACGGGGCGGCTACGCGGGGGCAAATCCCGATCGAATCACACTCTTCCTCGCCACGATCTGTCGGTCCGTCAGCACCACCGACGACCTGGCCCGCCGCGTGCGCGTCACGTTGCTTCACGAGGTCGGACATCACTTCGGCATTGGTGAGGCTCGACTGAAAGAGTTGGGCTGGTCCTGATCACTCTGCCGGCCTGCCGTGCCACCCTCACTAGCCCGAGGTCCGGCAATACTCGAGGTGTCCTCACGACCATGCCGCCCAGGGGCAACCAGGAGGCTCACACGAACGTGAGTCCCCTCGGCCGAGCTCTGCATCTCGACATTTCCGTCGTGCGCGGCAACAATGCCACGGACTATCGCCAGACCCAGAATCGAAGCCGGGCGATCCGGTCATGGCTCCACATCGGAAACTCCGCGGAGTGCGGCGACCATCAAACGGCGGAGCCGTCGATCGACAACGTGCACATGAACCTCTTGGTGGGTGCATCAGGTCGCTGAGGCCCCCAACCATTTTGCGCGGAGCCGTCACCTGCCGCTGGCACGCACTTCTACCTGCCGGCGCTCAGAGGTCCACCACGTAGACAGGCACCAACGCGGCGTAGCTGGCTGCCATGGCGCGCTCGTGATCGACGGTCTCAGCGCTCTCGTACGCCGTGAATGTCAGCGGTAGGCGGTCCGGATCGTACCCATAGACAACCTGGATTCCGGCTTCGTGAAGCACCTGGCGATGACGAAGCGAGTCGAATGCGCGGAGGCGTTCTTCCACCCGATCGAGCTCGGTGAGCAACCCGACATGGCACGTCAGCGAGCGCACGCCAAGAGATTGCGATCCGTGATGAATTGCGTTGCTCGGAGCTCCTCGGAGATAGAGGGTGAACGGTCCCGTTTCGCAACCGCCAAGGACGCACACTTGGTCTTGCCGAAGTACTTGCCCGAGGCTCATGACGTCCTGGTAGAGCGTGCTTGACCGATCAAGATCTAGGACGTTGATCACGATGGAACGGATCGACCACGAGGAAACGTCGTTGACCAAACGAGCACCACTTTTCTTGGAACGAGACATCTACTGGCATCACGTGAGGCTCACAGCGGGCGGGGCGTCACCTCCTCGGCACCCCCTTGATGTCCGTTCCCCCGGACGCTAGACCCTCCCCCATGTCCCCGTTGGATGCCCTGGCGATCTTTGCCGCCGGGCTGGCGGCCGGGACTATCAACGTGATCGTCGGGTCGGGCTCGCTGATCACCTTTCCCACCTTGCTCGCTCTCGGCTACCCGCCCGTGCTGGCCAACGTGTCCAATAACGTCGGCCTGGTCCCGGGCAACATCAGCGCCACCGTCGCCTACCGAGGCGAGTTGGTCGGCCAACGGCGCCGCCTCGTCCAGCTCGGATCGGCGTCGCTGCTGGGCGGTTTGCTCGGAGCTGTTCTCCTGCTCGCGCTGCCCGGAAGCGTGTTCAAGGCGGCGGTGCCCCTCCTCATCGCCCTGGCCTCGGTGCTGATGGCCCTCCAACCCCGCTTGAGCGCCGGCCTTGAGCGCCGTGGCGAGCGGTCGGCCGCCGGGGGCTGGGTCCTGCTGCTCGGGGTCTTTCTCACCGGCGTCTACGGCGGCTATTTCGGAGCGGCCCAAGGGGTCATCCTCATCGCCCTGTTGGCCATCTTCATCGACGACGACCTCCAACGCCTCAACGGCACCAAGAACGCCCTGGCTCTCACCGTCAACGCCGTGGCCGGGGTGCTCTTCGTCGCCAGCACCCATATTGCGTGGTCGGTGGCCGGGCTGATCGCCGCCGGCTCGATCATCGGCGGCCAGGTCGGTGGCCGACTGGGCCGCCGACTGTCCGCCGCGGCCCTTCGCTGGTGCGTCGTGATCGTCGGCCTGGGGGTGGCGGTGGGCCTGGCCGTCGAGTGGCACTGACATCACTGGGGATTCCTGCACCTTCCGATTACCGGCTTCGTATCGATGGCCCCGTGAATCGTTGATGCCACCGCTACCCCGGGCTGCGGAGCACGTGAATGGTTACCATGGGAGTTCGAAAAGGAGACACTATGGATATCGAGAAATATGGACCGTGGGCCCTCATTGTCGGTGGCTCGGAAGGGATCGGGGCAGCATTCGCCCGCACGCTCGCGGCTAAGAACTTTAACATCGTCCTCGTTGCGCGCAAGCCCGAGCCCCTTGAAGAGCTGGCCGAGGAACTTCGGAAAACCGGTGTTGAAGTACGCACCGTTTCCGCCGATCTCAGCAAGACCGACGTGCTGGACAAGGTTCGCGCCGCCACCGATGACGTGGACATCGGGTTCCTCATTTACAATGCAGGCGCCAACGCCACACGCGGCAACTTCGTCGAGCTTGACCCACAGGTCTATCGCTCGGTGATCAACATCAATGTCGTCGGCCAGGCTGAGTTTACGCGACATTATGGTGGATTGATGAAGGAGCGGGGTCACGGCGGTATTATCCTGGCCGGCTCTTCGTCCAACTTCCTCGGCTCGGTCACGCTGGCTACCTATACGGGAGCCAAGGCCTTCAGCCGAATCTTCAGCGAAGCGTTGTGGGCGGAGTGCAAGCCGATGGGAATCGACGTGCTCCACATGGTGATCACCTTCACCGATACGCCTGCAATGCGGCGCTTGGGTATGGACACCAGTATCGCGCAGTCGCCCGAGGAGGTGGCACAGGAAGCGCTCGACAACATGGAGAACGGACCGCTTCTGATTCTGGGCGGCGAGAAGGCCCTCGAGATGGCGATTCAGCGCAGCCAGCTCGTCGACCGCGGCGACCTCATTGCGTCGATCGCCACGCCGCGCCGGGAGAATATCCCCCACGCCAAGGGCTGAGGGGGCCTAGCCGGCGGAGAGCGAGATCGAGTCCTTGGGTCGAGCTGGCAGTATTGTTGAACCAGGCAACCCTGGCGAAACCTACTCTGACGACACCCCAGCGTGGCTGTGCGATTTCGGGTGTAGCTCCGCCCATGTCGCGCCCACCTGTTCGCGGGTAAAAGGAATCACAGGATCGCTCTCGCCGAATACGTCCAGCGTATGGAGGAAGCGGTGCGAACCAATCATGTGGCCGCTTGTCATCCCCAACTCAACGATTTCAGCGGCGGTGAAATGCTCCGCGAGACGGCGATACATGTCATCGCCTATGCGGTAGTGGTCGGTTGCCAGCAGATCTAAGAATTCAAGCGCAAGCCGCTCACGATCGCTCAGCTCTTGACGCAGCAACGGGTCGGTCAGGCAGGCCACGGCCTCTTCGGTCGCACCTTCGACCTTGCGCGAAGCCATGCAGGGTTCGCACCCGCCCAATTGCGCACTGCGAATACGCAGCAGTTCGAGCAGTTTGCCATCCAAGAGATGACGCGGGAAGTTGGGGTGGCGATCGCCATCGTCGGGCACACGATCATGATCCGCATAGGCCATGATCTGAAGCGGCAAGGCGATCCTGAAGGCGCCCGAATCGATGCCGGCCTGAATCGCCTCACGTGCTTCAGGTCTCATCTCGTCCCATGGAATCGGCTCAATGCGTGGCATGCCCTCACCCTCCCGCTGACTACGCCCAAGCCTATGCGCGATCCCTGGGCTTCCACAATGGTCGTCCGACACGCCGCTCTCACAGCCGACTTCTCCGTACGTGCGACGGTCCGCGCTTCGCCAATGTCCTTCCACAGCCGGTAAGAATGGCGACGTCACGCGACGTTACCCATCAGCCGGAGGTCCACCATACTCCCGCGCGGCACGCTACCAATTTACACAGTGACTATTAATAGTGACCAATTTAAACAGTGACTAAACCATAGAATAGGATTTCGGCAATGCGGACCTCTCAAACCCGTACTCCACCCAGGCAGCGGGCGACTCTTGTCAATGCCAGATCACGTCAGACTCGACGGGCGCTGATTCTGGCGGCACTTGCGCTCTGGAGTGATGGCGACTTCGACGAGTTGTACGAGACGAGCACGGCGGCCGATATCGCCCATGCCGCAGGCGTCAGCAAGGGAACCTTTTACTTCCATTTCGCCAGTAAGGAGGAGGTCCTTCTGGAATTGAGCTTGGCGACCGTCCAAGCCATGATCGACGACGTTGACAAGGGTGTCCGGCAAGGTGTTCCCCTGCAGTCACTGACCCTGCAGGTGATGACCTCCATGGCTCGACGGGTCGCTCGAGCTCCAAAGGCTGCCGCGCTGCGAGCCGGTGCTCTGGGGGTGCAGTCGCGACTGACCCAGGTGACGACGGCGAGGCCCCGCATGGTTTCCGCATTCGAAGCGCTCATCCGCCATGGAAAGGACCGTGGCGAGTTGGGCGCAAAGGTGGATGTGGAAGACGCCGCTGCCATGCTATCGGCCGTGAGCATAGAGGCGATCAACCGATGGGGTGCCGGAGATCGCTCAGCGACTTGGTTGCGACAGGCTCTTTGTCGTCGAGCTCAAACCGTCCTACGCGGGCTGGGCATGCCCGCGAGCGGTCATAGCGCCGGGCCACGAGCGACGTAGTCCGTCACCGACCGCGGTTAGAACGTAGCTCCTAGTGGCGTAGGCCCCACTCCGCCTCCCTCGGTCACACCGCCCCGCGGAACGGGGTTATGGTACCCTCCATTTGAACGCTGACCAAATGGAGGAGGGAGGTCGCATCACCATGCAGCGACAGGAGGAACTGGACCTGGCCGGCAAGGTCGTGATCATCACGGGGGCCAGCCGGGGGGTAGGTCGGCAGACGGCCCAGGCGTTTGCCCGCCGCGGCGCTCACCTGGTCCTGGCGGCGCGAACGGTCGAGCCGGACGGTAACCTGCCGGGCACCCTGAATGAGACGCTGACACAGATCGAAAACATGGGAGCCAGCGCGATCGCCGTACAGACCGATCTCGCCAGCAACGCGGATCTCGAGCGCCTGGTCGAGGCCACCGTCGAGCGGTTCGGTGGCGTCGACGTGCTCATCAACAATGCAGCGGCCACAACCGGCGAGATCTGGTCCAAGCGGTTTCTGGAGCTGACGCACGAGGATTGGCTCTACCAGTTCGCGGTCAACCTCCACGCGCCGTTCACGCTCATGCAGCTGGTGACGCCGATCATGGAAAGCCGCGGCGGCGGGCGCATCCTCAACCTCAGCACTGGAAGCGGCGAGGTCTTCCGTCAGCCCGAGGAGCTGCCAAAGCTCGAAAGCATCGGTGAGTTCAGCCTCGCCGTGCCCGGCTACTACTCCAGCAAGCGAGCGCTCGACCGGCTCGGCAATGTTCTCGCTCCCGAGCTCGCGCGCGAAGCGCATTGCTGTGATCGGTCTGCACCCGGGCCTGGTGGCCACCGAGGTCGTCGCCATCCGGGTAAAGGAGGCCGGCCTCGACGACAGCGTGGCCGTGCCGATGGATGTCCCCGCACGCATGCTCGTCTATTTCGCCTCGTGCGCCGATCCCATGGAATACACCGGCCGCCTGTTCTGGGCCGAGCGTGAACTTGAGGAGCTCGGGCTCGACGTGTACGACGGGCTGCCCGCGATCACCATCTGAACCGGGAACGGGCCCCGGCGCGATAGCCGTCAGCTGATCTGGGGAGTGGGCTTACACACCTGTTGAGGACGGATCCGCCGGGGCTGGATGTCCTTGGCCAGTGCTTCCGCTTCTTTAGTGTCACTCACGCCTTGTCGGCTCCCTTGGTTGGAGTCACAGCAGTTGACACTTTCGTCACTCCTTGGCGCGACCAAATCTCCTCAGCGCACTCCGATTGGTCGAAACTGCACACTCATCCGAGGCCCCTTGGCGTGGGCGACCTTCGGCACCGAGTGCTCCCACGTCCGTTGACAGCTTCCACCCATGATGAAGAGGTCTCCCCTTCCGAGCTCGAACTGTCGGGACCGACCACCGCCTCTCGGGCGCAAGAGGAAGCGACGGGGCACGCCTAGTGAAACGATGGCGACCATGGTGTCCTCGGTCCGGCTACGGCCGATCCGGTCGCCATGCCACGCCACGCTGTCTCGCCCATCTCGATACAGACAGAGCCCGGCTGTGCAAAAAGGCTCGCCCAGTTCAGGCTGGTACTGGTTGCTCAACGTTCCCCTGATGGTCTCGAGAGCCGGATCTGGGAGAGTCTCACCTGGGCCATAGAAGGAGACCAACCGCGGCACATCGAGCGTGCGCTCATACATGCGGCGGCGTTCCTCTTTCCAGGGGACCGTCTCCACGAGGCGCTCGAACAACTGGTCAGATCCCCTCACCCAGTCGCGATGCAGCTCGACCCAGGCGTCGTTGCACAGAAAAGTCCGTCCCTCACCTGGGGAGATGGGCGAGAGCGCGAATGGGGACCCGTCGTCTAATAGGGAGGGCTGGAAGTTGACCAACACCCCTCCATTCTAGCGAGAACAACGAACACCTGTTCGTCCTCTCGAGGCTGGTGAGGGCGCCATCTGATCGGTATAGGGCTCGATCTGCTTGTCGGGCCGATCGGCCAGCACCACCTCCGAGCCCTCACCCCTCGCGGACCACCTCGAACACACCCGCAGCGCGTGACAGCTGGGGTCAGCGACGCGCTCGAACCTGGAGACCCAATGGCCGGATCGCAACGTAGGTAGTCGATCCTGCGACCTACAGGTCGACTCAGCGCAAGGGAATCAACTGACCGACACCTCGGGCGGGACCCAGCCGGGATCGATAATACTCTGCATGTGACTGTGAGGTGTCGAACACACAATCCGCTCGTGAAGCGTGATCTCTTCATACCTCATTCGTTTCGTTGATTCAGTCAAGTAAGGAGAGGTGCCCATGTTTCAGCAAGTTTTGGCCGGAATTAAGGTCATCGACGTCTCGTCGTACGCGTTTGTGCCCGTTGCCGGAGGAGTCCTCTCTCACTGGGGTGCTGACGTGATCCATATAGAGAACCCCGTTGCTCCGGATCCAATGCGCCTACTTGCCGGTGGAACCACGGCGCCCGGTGGAGCTTATTCTTCATTCAAGAATTACAACCGTGGCAAGCGCGCCATCGCCATCGACTTGGCATCCGAAGACGGCCGCAACATCATCTATCGACTTGTCCAGAGCGCCGACGTCTTCCTCACGAGCTATCTTCCGGCGACCCGCAAAAAGCTAAAAATCGATGTCGACGATATTCGGGAACACAACCCCAACATCGTGTTTGCGAAGGGAACCGGTCAGGGTCCCCGTGGCCCGGAAGCCGAAAGGCGTGGCTACGACGCGGCTTCGTGGTGGGCTCGCGGCTCACTTGGTTATTCGGCGATGCAGACCTCGGGTGCCAAATGGCCGACCGGAATGGTTGGTCACGGCGACACGATCTCGGGAACAGTCCTCGCCGGGGGCATATGTGCGGCACTCGTACAACGCGAGCGGACCGGAAAAGGGTCTGTTGTGGATGGATCGCTTTTGGGAACGGCTATCTGGTACAACCATCAGCCGATTTCAGCCGCTGCCCGTGGGGCTGAGTGGGGCGATTCGCGCGGCTCGCGCGAAGACCGGAATCCTACGATGAATCACTACCAAACCAAAGACGGGCGGTTCATCAGTCTTGTTTTCCTGAACGACTCCGACGTTGATTGGGTCGATCTCTGCGAACACCTCGATCACCGGGAACTGGCGACCGATTCACGCTTTGCGACGGCGTCGGCGCGATCAGCCAACAGCGCAGAGGGAGTTCGGACGCTCGACGAAATCTTTGGGCAGCGGCCCCTTGAAGAGTGGAAGAAGATCTTGGTTACGATTCGAGGAGTCTGGGCCCCGTTGCAGAGCCCCCGTGAGATCCTCGACGATCCCCAGACTCTGGCCAACGGGTTTGTGCGAACTGCCGAGGACCCGGCGGGATCGGTCAGTCTGCCGGTTCCCCCTGTGCTCTTCGACGAGGAGGCTGGAGACATCAAGCGAGCTCCAGAGTTTGCCGAGCACACCCACGAAGTGCTCCAAGAGTTTGGATTCAGTGCCGAAGACCTCGCCCGATATACAAGTGCCGGCGTCATAGCTTGACGGGCGATCGATGACGAAGGACACGTCCCTCAGCGGGCAGTGAACTCAGTCTGGCGGTATTCCTCGGAGCGCGTGTGTACTAGGAGGTGGGGCCGTAGGGTCGTTGGATGTCAGGGCGAGCGATCGCCAGGTACGAGACGAAGACCAAGACGGCAGCGGCGAACACGAGTGCCGTGGGACCGTCACCAAAGCCAATACCGCTGGTATTGACTGGCTTACTGATGTAGTCGGCGACGGACGCTCCGAGTGGACGCGTCACGACGTAGGCCATCCAGAAGGCCGCGATGCTGTTCAGGCCGAGACGCCACCACGCCAGGGCAGGAACCAAGATGACCACTCCGAAAAGAACGCTCGAGGCCAGGTAGCCCAGGCCTAACGAGGTCGCGGTGAAGTCCCCGAGTGCAGTTCCGAGTGCGAAGGTCGCGAACACCGTCGCCCAGTAGAAGGCCTCGCGTCGTTGCGTCGTGATGCTGTGAATCGACAGCGTTCCTTCGCTGGAGTGCCAGATAAAGAAGATCGCACCAAGGACGACCGCCCACAGTAACGTCGTCCCCGCGTAGGGGATCCCCACGTCGAGATGGAGGAAGTCCGAGACGCCCGTGCCGAAGATGGCGATGGCATAGGCCAAGAACCAGTAGGCGAAGGCCCGGTAACGACGTGTCGCGAACTGAACGACGAGCCCGGCCACGATCAGGACGACTTCGGTCCCACCGCCCCGAATGTTGCCCCAGGTCTTGAGGTAGTCGGACGTGGCTTCTCCGCCGGCGGTGGTGAGAATCTTCACCACCCAGAAGACGAAGATGACCTCGGGTACCTTTGCCGCGGCAGGTGACGGAAAGAACCGACCCATGAGCGGGACCTGGCCCGCCGACGCGTTCGTTCTCGAGCCAAGGGAGACTCTTCGCGGGAACACTCCTATCGCTCCCGGCTGACACGACGGAGGGACAACGCGATCAGGGCGACCACTGCCGCAGGCAAAAGCCAGTACCAGTTCCGCCCGTGGTGGGTTACACACCAGGTGACGAAGAGGGCCACCACGACACCAAGCGCCAGCGTCCAATCATCGCCGACTACGAAATCGGACCAGAATCGGAGGAACCGACGGAGATAGGTCACGATGGAACCTGAGGAGCGAGGGTCCGTTGGTGGTGACGTCGGAGCGCACGGGTGAGAAGAATGCTTGCACCGGCCATGAGGGCGATGAGTATGAAAATGGCGCCCTCCCCGCCCGGCCATGCGACTCCCGCTCCTTCGGCCGACCAGAACATCCCGAAGGAGGTCAGGAGTATCCCGACCATGAGCTTCAGCGCGTTCTCGGGTACGCGGCTCAGCGGTCGGTGAATGAGAACTCCCACCGTCGCTACGGCTACCACTGTCAATGATGCGACGAGTGCGCTTATGACGAGCCGATGTTGTGTGGCCCCGAATGTCAGAACGATGAAGACGACTTCGAGGCCCTCGAGGAGCACACCCTTGAAGGCAATGATGAACGAGTAACCGTCGAACGATCCTTCTCGAGGTACAGCGATGGCGGAAACCCGCGTCGAGTCGTAAATGGCGTCCTCATCGTGCATCGCCTGGTACCCACTCGAGCGGAGGATTGCTTTTCGGGTCCATTGCATGCCGAAGACCAAGAGCAACCCGCCGACGATCAGGCGCAATGGTGTAAGGGAGAGATGACTGATCGCCGGACCGACTGTCGCCACGACGATACCCAGCACCACGAAGGCAGCACCTACACCAAGAAGAGCGGCGCGCCACCCGCGTGTCACCCCGACGGCAAGCACGATCGTCAGTGCCTCGACCATCTCGACCGCAGTTGCGAGTACGACTGCCAAAAGTACGAGACTCTCGTTCTTCACGGTAGGACCTCGGTCGCAAGGTGTAGCATTTGCTACATATGGCTCCGGATTATGACGAGAACACTACATCATCCACCTTGGCTGCGAGGTCGTCGACTCTTAGCAGCCCGATCGAGCGCTCCGTAGCGGAATTTCTGCTCGCGACCGGACCACGTGCGGGTGCGATGTCCGCTCGGGAGATTGCCCAAACGGTCGGGACGAGCGACGCCACGGTCATTCGCACCGCCCGGTCGCTCGGATTCGAAGGATTTCGAGATCTGAGGCGATTCGTGGCGAGCCAGAGTGCCGAGGTGCCCATCGAGGAGCGACTGCGCAAGAGTCTCGATGCCGTCGAGGATCCCGACGCCGAGTTATGGGCGAATATCGAGCGTCAGCGCGACGCTCTCATGACGTTGGCTGAGAATATCCCCGAGTCAGAGTTTCGCGAAGCAAACCGGATCATTGAGCGGGCCTCGTATGTCTGGTGGAGCGGTGTCGGGCCATCTGCATTCCTCGCCGGCTACGCAGCGTTCCTCTTTCGGCGACTCGGCAAAGACTCTGGTGCTCTCACCCACGCCGGATTTGACGGTGCCGATGAACTATTGAGCGTGAAGCCTGGTCACGCCATCATCGTGCTCGCCTACGGCAGGCTGCACCGGCATGTTCGAGTACTCCTTGAGAGAGCAGAGCAGGTCGGAACCGATGTCGTCTTCGTCACAGATTCCGTCTCCCTGTCTGCCGAGTGGCAGATTCCCGTGCGTCTGTTGAGCGGACGCGGGCGTCAAGCAATGTTTGCCTCGCATGCGACGACAATCGTCCTCATTGAGGCACTGGCGCTCTCAATGGCAGCGAACCAACCTACACAGGCCCGAGCATCGGTCGAGCTACTCAACGTCCTACGCGGCGCGATCGCGGGTCGACCGTTGGCTGTCGACCCCTGACCAACGTGGCACTCCGGCCGACTCCCCCGCCGATCGCATCCAACTTGTCTTGCGCGCGTGTGGAGAGGTCGGGGACGAAGGATCAACCAGCGACCAGTTCACTCACACGGGGACCGACCCTGTCGGCGATCGGTTGCAACTTGCTCACGTCCAATTGATAGGCCCGCACCGCGTTCCCGGCGAGAATCGCTCGTGCCTCGTCGCCGGGAACTCCTTCCAATACCTGGCGAATGTTGTCCCGAGGCGTGAGCCAGTCGGCAGATTCTATGTGTGGGAAATCCCAACCCCACATCATCTTGTCAACGCCGATGGCATGTCGAAGGTCGATCTCATGCTTGCTCACCAGGCTTGATCCCAACCAGCACTGACGGGCGAAGTACTCACTCGGCTTCATGGTCAGGGGATTACGCTCGCTGTAAGCGAACTTGGGCATCGCAGCCATGGCATCCATCCACATGAGCTTCTCGGGAACCCACCACGAACCTTGCTCGGTGAGCATCAATCGCAGGTGGGGATGCCGCTCGAAGACACCGCTCAGAGTGAGGAACCAGAGCGGCCGGTGGGGCCAGTCGGTGCACTCCATAGAGTAGAGGATCGGTCCGTCCAAACCCTCGCCGTAGTACGGGGACCCCGAACCGGTGTGGCTGTGGATTGGCATGTCGAGTTCGGCGCAGGTCGCCCAGAGCGGTTCGAGGCTCGGGTGGTTCCAGAATGGCTCGTTGATGTTGTAGTAGACGAGCGGAAGCAGGACCCCGCCGTTGATCCCGTTCTTCTTGGCCCATTTGACCTGCTCGACCGCGCCGCCAACGTCAGCCAGGCTGCCGACCACCGCAAGCCCGAGGAGTCGTTCCGGCGCCTCGGAGCAGTACTCGGCGAGCCACCGGTTGTACGCACGGGCACCCGCTAGCTTCAGCTCGGGCGAGTACTCCTTGTCCCACGGCCGATTGTGCTCCCGCGCGAACCAGAGGAACGGCGGCGAGTTCGCCGACTGATCATCGGGGAAGAGAACGTCAGCCACAATCCCGTCCGTGTCGAGCGTCCGTAAACGGCTGCTCGGGTTCCACGTCCCCTCCGCGCCCTCGGCGACCTTGGGGTTCGCCAGCCACTCGCGTTTGTAGCGCTCCGACAGCGTCTCTTGAATTTCGGGTGCCTTCGGCTGGGTCGCCGTCCACAGCGGGACATACTGAGCGAGCCAGTCATCGAAGTCGGCCCGGTACTTCGGATCTACGTACCCACGATAGGTTTCAACCGGCGCACCGACGTGACCGTCCGAGGAGATGATCATCACGCGATCCGAGGGGTCTTCGTCGCCCACGCATGCTCCCTTCGTCGTTCCCCCACCAGCCAGCTCCGCTGGCGGTACGCCAACTGCAGGGTTTATCACAAACTAGACGGAATCGCTCCGGCAATTGCTCAGAACACCTCGGAGGTCAATCGACTTCGACAGATCGCCATTTTGATCCGGACCCCCCACGGGTTCTCCATGAGATACGCCAGCTCGACATCGAGTGGACTCTGCGATCGGGTAGGTAAGCAGGGCCGTGGAGCGGCTGGGAGTGCCCTTTCTCTACTGACGTGATTCAAGGTAGGCTGACGCCACCCGAGTATGACTGGCTGCGCTGGAGAGTGCAGCTTCCTACGCGTCTACTCCGGGGGGGTGAGTCGATGGCTGAATCGATTACTTGTTTGCACATCAACCACCTGAACGCGCTGGTGGAGGATTTCGAAGACAGCCTCGCCCATTTCCGCGATCTCTACGGGGCTCAGTTCCTGCTCGACATGCCAGAATCCGAGTACTGCCTGATCGCCATCGGGACCGTTATATTCGAGCTCTTTATACCCCAAAACTTTCTTCTCCACGCGCGGTTGGGGCCCAACTACAACGGCCTCGAATACCAGGTCCCTGACGTTGACGAAGTCCGCAAAGCGCTCCAGGCTCGGGGAATCCGCATCGTCGGCGATATAGAAGTCGCCTTCTACACGCATCCGGCCGACACCTTCGGGATCGGCATCGAGTTCTACCACCGTAACTTCCACACCGATGGAATACCCAATGGCTATCTCGAGCCCATTAAGCCGATCGACTATTGGCGCGATGAGCACCCACTCGGCTGCACCGGTCTCAAACGCTACAGCCTCGTTGTGGGCGACGTAGAGGCCGCCACGGAATTCTTCCAGGACTTCATGGGTGCCACCATCCTCTACGAGGAGTCCCGTCCCGCGATAGGTGCTCGAGTCGTTGGTCTCGATCTGGCCGACACCGTCGCAGAGCTCCTCACGCCGACAGAGGACGGAGTCATCCAGCGCCATCTCGCCCGGTACGGAGACGGCATCCGCTCCACCGTTTTCGGGGTACGAGAGCTCCAACAGGTGCAGTCCTATTTGAGCGACCGGGGCATAACCCTGCATCCTGGCGACGCTCCCGACACCCTCGCCATCAGCCCCGAGGACAACCGGGGGCTCCTCTTCGAATTCGCCGAATGACCATTAGGAATGGTAGCCCAGCAACGTGTGTGAACCAGTCGGACGAAGCGCACCATGAGGAGGAACATCAGGTATGACATTTCCATTTAAGTTGGTCTCGGCGGATTCCCACATCGCCGAGCCTCCGGATCTCTGGACGACTCGCATCGAGCAAAAATTCCGTGATCGTGCCCCGCATATGGTGAGCAGAGACAAGGGTGATGCCTACATCATCGATGGGGAGAGCAACTCTGCCAGCTTGGTCGGACTACTCGCCACCAAGCCGAAGTATGCGAATCCTGAGACGCTCTTTGGCTTGGAAGGGCGTTGGGCAGATGTGCCCGAAGGGGCGTACGACCCTTCCGCCCGTGCCATGGAGCTCGATCGCGAAGGGATTGAAGCCGAGATCCTCTACACCACCGTCGGGCTTGGTCTCTTTGGGCTCAAGGATCTCGAGTTCCGCCATGCCTGCTTCCGCGCCTTCAACGACTGGCTCGCCGGGCATTGCGCAGGTGCCCCAAAGAGATTGTTCGGAGTGGCGATGATCGCCATCGACGACATCGACCGCAGCGTCACCGAGCTCGAGCGCTGTGTCGACATGGGATTACGCGGGGCGATGATCAGCATCGGACAACGGTCGGGCGAAAGCTACGGCGACGCCAGGTTCGACAAGTTCTGGTCGGCGGTAGAGGCGCTCGAAGTGCCGATCAGCCTCCACGTGGCGGCGACCGAAACCAGCTGGACGAACACGAGCAGCAGGTTTGTCGACTTCAGTTGTGTGTTCACGCCCACTATGTACGCAATCACCTCCATGATCTTCTCTGGGCTGTTCGATCGCCACCCAAAGGTCAAGGTCCTGTCGGTGGAGAACGACGCCTCCTGGCCGCTCGCCGTCCTCGAGCGGATGGACGACCGATGGAAGCACGACAAGCTCTGGGCGCCGGTCAACGGGCAAGCAGCTGAGATCACCTCGGGCCGAACGCCGAGTCAGATCTTCCATGACCATGTTGCCTGTACCTTCATGCGCGACCGCACCGCGATCGTCAATCGAGAGATCATCGGTCGGGAGAATTTGATGTGGGGAGCGGACTTCCCGCACTTTGACGGCGCGTGGCCAGATTCCGCCGCGGTGTTGGAGCGACAATTCGATGGCGTAGCCCTCGGGGATCAGATCGCCATCGGACGGAACAATGCGATCAATTGGTACAACCTGCCGCTTGAGCTTGCCGTGGCCTCCGCCGAGATGGCGGGAACGACTCGTTAAATACCGATCACCTCAGGGTGGTGACCGCTCGACATCCGAGAGTGGTCTGGTATTACGGAGTGTTACCCTCGCCCGATCCTTCCACCCAATGGACCGTCCAGGGGTCGCGGCGGCCGCCTTGGAGATGCTCCCACCTGGCCGTCCGCTGGTCCATGTCGGGTGCGACCAGCCATCGGGGAGCGCTGACTCCAGCGACCTACCCGGTCCAACGCCACACGCGGCGCCGGGGCCGCTCCAGCGTCCTGATCGGGCCGTTCGGATTGATGGAAGAAATGACTTGAACCGTGTTGAAACCTTCGCAGTGAAAGCGATACTATCTGCTGAGGCCCGAACGCGGCCTGACAAAGAGCTGAATTGTGAGTGGGGGGTAAGCATGACGGGGACAGCTCAGGTGCGAGGCGCCTGGTTCGGTGTGCGGCTTCTGGCGGTGATGGCCTTGGCAAGTGGATTGACGGTTGCAACCGGCGCCATGGACCAACCGGCTGGGGCATCGACGGGGTCGCCGGTGGTGTTCGGCGATATCTGCAGCTGTTCGGGCGCGGAGGCATCGGCCATCGCACCCACGTCGGACGTCTTGCAGGCGTGGGCATCGTGGACCAACGCCCACGGAGGCATCGCTGGCCACGATGTTCAGGTCGTCGTCAAAGACGACGCTCTCAACCCGGCCACGTCGCTCGCCGACGTGCAAGACCTCGTCACCCAGAACCATATCGTCGGACTGTTCGACAACAGCGACGAGGATCCCTCCTGGGCCACCTATATAGAGCAGCAGAAGGTTCCGGTCTTCGGAAATACGGACACCCCGGCCGGCCAGGACAATCCCGACTTCTACCCGCCAGGCACCACCAATAGCAATTTGGTGGTCGCTGAAGCAGTGTCGCTGAAGAGGGCGCACGTGAAGAAGCTGGCCGACCTCTACTGCGTTGAGGACCCTGTGTGTGCCTCGTCGGTGCCGCCGTTGGAGGCGGCCCTGAAGAAAGAGGGATACGGCACCCAAATCGTCTATAAGTCCGGGATCGCGTTCGCGGCACCCAACTACACGGGGCAGTGTCTCGCCGCCAAGCAGGCTGGCGCCACCGCGGTGACCGTCGGAGACGCCGCGGAGATCGTGACCAAAGTCGCCATGAACTGCGCCCAGCAGGGCTATGACCCGATTGAGCTCGGTGTCGATGGGACGGTTTCAAGCTCTTGGCTGCCCATTCCCAGCATGCAGGGGAACATCGACCCGCAGCCTGATCTCCCATGGTTCATCCACAATGCGGCGACCAAGACCATGTTCGCCGCCCTTGACAAGTACGCGCCCTCCGTCCCGACAAGTCCCGATTTCGGCGAGACATCCATAACTGCCTGGGCCGGCGCCGAGGAGGCACTGGCGGCGGGTAACGCCGGACACCTCGAGCGCGACGCCGACCGCCGCCGAAATCACCAACGGTCTGGAATCCTTCAAGGGCACAACCCTTGGCGGCCTGACTCCCCCGCTCACCTTTGCCAAGGGCAAGCCACATCAGATCGCCTGCTTCTACGAAATGGGCATCAACGACAAGAAGTTCGTTGCCCTCAATGGAGACAAGTACATCTGCTAGGAACGGGCCCAGAGGTGGTGAAGATCGAGTTCCCAGTCGCCGCTTGACCGATTCCGAAGAGTCGGCTTCGGTGACGGCCGCCTCGGCAACCGATGAACCCAGCCCGGGCCTAGCCGGGGTCGGCTCGCAGAGCCCGCACGGCCGGCATCACCTCGGACGCAAAGGGCTCTAGCTCGGGCATCGGCAGGGAGACAATGAAGAAGTCGATCCCCAGCTGTACGAGTTGCCCCAACCGCTCGGTCGCGTACTGACGCGGGACCACCGATGCCCATCCAGTCGCCGAACTCCTCGTCGCAGAGATCGGAGTTTGGATTATCGGGCCCGGCATCGGGTCGGTGAAAACTATAGTCGTAGCTGTGGCGCAGAACTGAGGTCACCTTTTGAAGGATCTCTGGTTGGTGGGAGAGGTCCCCGCCGCTTTGCATGTGGGCGAAGGCCGACACTCGGGTCCTGATCATGGCCCGCCCACTGGTTCGGTTCTTGGTAATGGCGAGGGGTGCGAACAAGCCGACACGGATCTCGTCTCTATGCCGTTCGGACGCCGCAAGGCTTCGGTCGATGAGATCGAGCGCCCACTTGACGTGTCCGTCGTTGGTGCCAATGCCCAGACAGACCCGGTCTGCGACGCGTGCTGCCAAGGCGATCGAGCGCGGACCGCTGCAAGCCATCTGGATCGGCAGATGACTCCAGGTGAGGTCGTCCGCCCACTCCAGGCGGGCGGTTTGGCCGCCCGGATACGTGACCACGCCGTTGTTAAGGAAGGTCTGCAGGTAGCCGAGGTCGCGTTCCATGTGGTCGATACGCTGTCGCGTTCGCCCTGCAGCGGCCACGGCCGAGTCCCCGCTGGCGACCCCGCAGATGGCTCGGCCCCCGCTCAATATTTGGATGGGAACGATGCCCGCCGCGACAACGCCAGGATGGCGGGTAACGAAGTTGACCGGACCTGCTGCGAGCCTTATCCGGGAGGTTTCCCGGGCGGCGTCGCGCATCTCGCCGAAGCAGTCCGTAGCTCTGGAGTGGTTCTCGCTGAAGCCGTGGATGTCGAAACCCATCTCTTCGGACAGCTTCGCTCGCACGACCCCCTCGAACGCGGGGTAAAAGCCCGTCCTGGCGAATTCAACCTGACGCATGATCCCCTCCCGGCCTGCTGATCACTTGATCTGTGTTCGAATCGATGGTAGCAATAGCGCATGCCTACTGCATTGGTGACTGGGGCGAGCCGGGGGATCGGCAAGGCAATAGCCGTCCATTTAGCCAGAGCCGGATACGACATCGCCATCACCGCTCGGACGGTCCAGGAAGGTGAGTCCCGCGAGCACTCGTCGACTCTGGCCAAGTCCGATACGAGCCCCTTACCGGGCTCGCTGACTTCGACCGCCCAGTTGGTCGAAGCGGAAGGCGTGCGCTCGTTGACCGTCCCCGCCGACCTGACCGACCGGGCCAGTGTCATCGCCGCGGCGAAGACCGTCCTGGCTGAATGGGGCCCCATCGACGTGCTCGTTAACAATGGCCGCTACATCGGCCCTGGGCACATGGACCGTTTTATCGACACCCCCTTGGAGCTGTTGGACCGCCATCTCGAGGCGAACGTCATGGCTCCACTCGCGCTCATCCAAGAGTTTCTGCCCGGAATGCTCGAGCGTGGCTCGGGGATCATCGTGAACATATCGTCAGGCGCTGGTATCCACGATCCGACGGCCCCGGCCGGCAGTGGCGGGTGGGGAATCGGGTACGGCTTCAGCAAGGGAGCCTTGCACCGGATCGCAGGCATCTTGTGGCTCGAGCTGGGTGAGCGCGGCATCCGACCCTACAACGTGCAACCAGGATATATCGCCACCGAACGCATGGCCCAGGACATGGCTGGGTTCGGTTTCGAATTCGACACCTCCTCTGGCCCCCCGCCCGACGCTGTCGGTGCCGCCGTGTCATGGATCGTGCGCAACCCCGACGCCGCAGACGCCCGCCTCGCCAGCGAAGCCCGCGAGGTCGAGGCGCAGCAGCTTTGCGGTGATCTCGGCCTACTCCCCGATTGGCCCACCCCCGACAACCCAGCGATGTACGGCCGGTGAGGCTAATCACGCAAGCCGGCGGTAGTCGGCGGTTGCGGTACGTACGGCCCAAGCGGACGACAGCCCCGACGCCGTCCAGCAACTCCTGCGGGACCTGATCGATCGGGTCGAGATCGCCCCCGCCAAAGCCCCGCCGCTCTCACCGACTCTGCCCCTAGCCGCTGATTGGAGCCCACGTGACCGGGATTGAGACCCTCCTTGGGAGCTCGCCGGCATAGTTGCTGGCCGGCATAGTAACTAAGAACATGACGTCGTCGACTCCGCACCCACAGCCTATTGCTACACCCGAGACGGAGCACTTCTGGGATGGCATTGCCGAAGGTGAGCTCCGCCTCCAACGATGCCGCGCGTGCGAGTCGACCTATTTCCCACCACAGCCGTTTTGCCCGCAATGCACCAGCGACGACGTCGACGTCGTCCGCTCTTCGGGTCGTGGTGCGTTGTACAGCTATGTGATCAGCCACCTTTCGCCACCGGGATTTGAGGCGCCCTACGTAATAGGCGTGGTCGAGCTGGAAGAGGGTCCTCGCCTGCTGACCAATATCGTCGAAGTCTCACCCGATCCAGAGTCGTTGCCGCTCGACCTCCCAGTAGAAGTCGTCTACCACGCGGTCGGTGACTTCACGTTGCCGCTGTTCCGGCCACGACCGTGACGGGCCCGGCAGCGGCCGCCATCGTCGGCGCGGCGGAGACTGCCGAGATAGGTACGGTCTTGCAATCGTCGCTCGGTTTGGCGACGGACGCCGCCCGCCGTGCCCTCACCGACTGCGGTCTGAAGCCCGCCGACGTTGACGGCGTGGCGATCAGCGGCTTGAATCCATATCTTCCGACCTCGCTGGCGCACTCGCTGGGGATTGAGGCTCGCTGGGTCGACGCCACCATGATGGGCGGCTGCTCGAACCTAGTTCATCTCCACCACGCCGTTGCGGCCATACTGGCCGGCCAGTGCGAAGTAGTGCTGATCGCGCACGGCGAGAGTGGCCGCTCTCACATCGGCGGCTCCACCTACCGGCCCACCGCCGACTCCTGGCAGGGACAGTTCGAGCTGCCCTTCGGGACGGCCGGACCCATGACACTCCTCACGCTGGGCACCCTTCGATTCCTTCGCGACCGGGGACTTGACCGCCGGGCCCTCGCCGAGGTCGTAGTGGCACAACGCAACTGGGCGACCTCTAACCCTCGGGCGTTGCGCCGCGACGCCATCACCGTCGCCGACGTGCTCGACGCCCCTCTGATCGCCTACCCGTTCACTCGCCCGATGTGTTGCGTGACAACCGATGCCGGCGGCGCGATCGTCGTCACCTCGGCCGAACGGGCGCGTGACCTACCACGCGCACCCGTCTACCTTCTCGGCGCCGGCGAGGCCACGGGCGCGGCGATGGCAAGCCAGATGCGTGACCTCACCTCCTCGGATGCATTTCGGCGCGCCGGGGCGGCGGCCTTTGCAGAGGCTGGGCTCACTCCATCTGACATCGATCACGCCATGCTCTACGACGCAACCGCCATCCTCCCTCTTATCGCCCTGGAAGACTTGGGGTTCGTGTCGCGAGGCGACTCCGGCGCGTTCGTGGCGGAGGGCAACACCGCAGTGGGCGGCCGGTTGCCCGTCAACACCAACGGTGGTGGCCTCAACTACACCCACAGTGGGATGTACGGCATGTACGCCCTCCAAGAATCGGTGCGCCAACTCCGGGGCGAAGCTGCCGCCCAAGTCACCGGCCTCACGACGTCATTGGCCCACACCATTGGAGGCATGTTCCAAGCGGCGGCCACGGCAATCCTCTCAACTGATCCGGCCTGAGAGGCGGGTCTTTACTGAACGAACCTGAAATCTAGGCTTGGGCTTCATGGCGTGGGCCAGGACGCCCACGAGCTGAGCCACTCGCGCATCCGTCAGAAGCGCCAGATCCGAAACCGTCCAGGTATCACGACGGGAATTGAACCTGTTCGGCCTGGGCCAAGAGCCCCGCTCTGTCCTGGGGAAGGATGTACCCCCCCGAGACCGCCTGGTTGAGGCTCTTCTCGTAGCGGGCCAAGTAGGTGGCCTTGTTGCCGTAGAGCTGCGCCATCTGCGATGGGGTGAACGGTGTGGTCGACCCGAACAGCGAGCACAACACGCTCGCCCCCGCCGGGGGGACCCCGCTGAGGGACGAGGAGGGGACGTCCACTGCCGGCGTGCGTACGCCGCCGATCACGTTGCCCTGGGCGTCGCGGGCTAACGTCACCGGATTTTGGCTCGCCAGGACGAACGGCCGCGGTGACGGAGGCGGCGTCCCTGCAGTGACCCACTTGGCGAACGCGGTGAACGCTGCTTGGACGACCGGGTGTTGGGGGCCGTCGTTGATCTCGTTCTTGCAGCCCAAGACGCTGGCGTAGCTGCCCACGATGTACGAGTCCGCGTGGGAGGTTCCGGCCACCTCCCACGTGCGGATGCGTCTGGTGTCCGGTTGCTGTGCGGGCGCGTAGCCGAGTTTCGTCACGTCGGTTTCCGTCTCGAACATGAACACCGGGACGGTGAGGTCGGTGCGGATGCGCAGGTCGGCGGGACCTCCGCTGCTGGAGCCCGTGATGGACGCTCCACTCAAAGGAGCGCCGGTGCCGCCCCGGCTGTGGATGAATATCCCGTCGAACGTCTGGGTCAGCGGCTGGAGGGCGTCAGCGAAGGTGGTCAGGTAGAAGGCCGACTGGGATTCGCCGACGGCCACGATGTGGCTGGGATGCAGGCCGGCGAGGACGGCGGTGGACTTGTCCAGGCGTAGCGCCCGACCTACCTGAGCGAAGATGTCTAGGGCGTACTCGTCGCCTGGTTGATGGAGGCTTCCGTAGCGAGACGGCTCCTGTTTGATCAGCCCGGAGCTGGCACTCGTGCTGGTGATACCGGTGCCGCCCTCGATGCCCAGCGCCTGAGCGGAGACGCCGATATAGGCGTAGCCGTCTCGAGTCAGCATGGGGTTGAGATAGTCCCAATCGGGGGCGGACTCGCCCGAGGATACGTTCAGCCACTCCACGACCACCGTGCCATTGAACCGCTTCGGATTGGTCGGCAGCCGGACCACGATCCGCGTCCGGTATGTGGCCGAAGTGGTCGGAGCGATCTTCCAGCGCCCGTCGCTCGGGTCGGAGGTGGCGCGAAAGGCGCTGGCTGTGCCGGAGGCGAAGAACTCCTCATCGGTGTAGCCATAGCTGGACGGGGATCCAGTGGTGGCACCGGATTCGGGATCGATGATGTGACCCACCGTGATCGGACCGCTCAACGTTGCGGCCCTGCCGTAGACCGGTGATGCAAAGTGCGGGTTCATAGGAACCCCGCTGGCCGCCGATGACGCGGAACAGGATACGGTCGTCGCTGCTAACGCGGCAGTCGCAACCAGAACTGCTGCGATGGTCTTCACCCGCCCCCCTGGAGTTTTTCGTGCCCGGCCAGTTCCGTGCAGGCATGGTGACACTAGTGGCGTGAACTGTCAGGCGTCAAGGGCCGAACATCGGAGACGAGCAGTCAGAGGTAAGGAACGAGCTTAGGTGACCATCGCTCAACCTCTCTACGAGGAACGATCCACTACGCTCCGTGTGTGTGGTGGAGACCCCGATCCGCGATCGCAAAGCCCAAGAGACGCGCGCACGCATAACCGAGGCGGCCCTCGAATTGTTCGTGAGTCGCGGCTACGAGGGAACGACGATCGATCAGATCGCAGACTGCGCGGGTGTAAATCGGCGCACTGTCTTTCGCCATTTCGCCACAAAAGAGGCGATCCTGTTTGATCATCTCGCGGTCAAGAGGGATTTTGCGGTGCGTCGCCTGCGAGAGCGGCCGCCATCTGAGCCAATGCTCGTCAGCCTGCACGCCGTTCTGCGGGAGCTCTGCAAGCAAGGGTACGAGCGACCGCTGCTGAATCAGATCCGTTTGGTCCTGGCGATGGAGCCGAGACTCGCCGGAGAGCACTTCTTACTTGGCTATCGAGGGTTTGAGGCGAATCTGGTGACCACGCTCGAGAGCCGGGCGAGCAATCGGCATTCGGCTGCCAAAATCGTGGCCTTGACGGAAATGGCTGAAGGCTGGTTCCTCACCGCTATCCGCCTGTATTTCAAGCAAGGCAAGCGTTCGCTCGTTCAGTACTTCGACGAGGTCGTCGCAGCCTGTGTGCAGTCAAGTTCTTGCGACCTCGCAGCGGTCCTGGGTCTCGACACCGTCTCGGCGAATTCGGCGCCGAATTCCTAATTTTCGTCGCTCTGACCATGACTTCTCGGGAGGGCCGCCAAGTCCCCGGTTATGGCCAGGTGGCCTCACCAAGGGCGCCCTCTCATCCTTGTGCGCCAGGTCTTCGGCTCTTCCTGAACGTCGACTACCAGAGGGGCGACCAGTTGCTCGTTCGCAGCAGCTTGCTTTCCCATTGGTCGCGCAAGTCCAGTCCCTTTGTCATGTAGGTACCCGGCCATGTCGTGGGGTCGTACTCCTCGACGCTGGTGAGCAGGTGACCCAAGGTCGAGAAGTTCATGATCTTCTGCATGAGGATTGCCTCAGGTCGGATGCCCGAGCCGTGTGCCACCTGGAAGCAGGCCAGGATGTCGAGCAGCTTCCTCTCCGACGGGATCTGGCGCATGAAATGCCAGTAGTCGTGATCCCACAATTCGATGTAGTCGTCGAGGGGTGCGTTAGGCCAGCCGGTGTCCTGCATGTAGACCGACAGTTCGTGCTCGCGGCCGTCCGTAGGGACCTCCGCGAGGTCGAGCTCCTGCATCGCCGACCAGTAGACGGGCATGAGTAGCTTGCCGGTGACCTCGTAGCGTTCGGCCTCGAGCCGCGAGGTGAGGTCGCTCAAATCACCGAGCAGCATCCGGTGTGCCAGGGCCTCCCATGCCGCTCCGTCGGAGAGTGCGGTGATGGTAACGACCTGGTAGGCCGGTCCGCTGCCCATGGCGTGGTTCAGGTACCACACCAGCCGAGCGTCGCTGCTCAGGGCTAGCGCGGCCATCCATTCCTCCCGGTACAAGTCCTCGAAAGCCGAGGCGTGCTGGCCGATCACTTTGTGGGTCTCGTGCATGAACAGCATCTGTCAGATGTCCCCCTTGGGTTTGGCACGGTGAATGAAGTGCCGACACGGGTCGTCTGCCTTCATCTGCTGGGCCATCAGGACTACCTCACTGGAGTGGCGACCACACCGCTGTGCGCAGCAGCCTGCTCTGCCACTGATCCCGGAGCTCAAGTGCTTCGTGCATCCATGATCCGGGTTGAACGACCGCTGCAGGGATGTCGTGGGTAAGCAGCCGGATCAACGGGGGAAGGCTCGACAGCTTCTGCATGAGGGTGACTTCGGGATACCTCCCCGCTCCCGGCATGGACTGGAGGGCAAGCTCGATGTGCATCTGCACCTGTGACCCCTCGGCGCTGAGTGCCTGTTGGTACACGTCTCCGGCGGCCTGAATGTAGTCCTGGACTTTTCCGGGGAACGGCCACATCGTGTCTTCCATATACATCGTGGGTTCGTGTTCGGTCGGATCGGTCGGTATGTCCTCCAGTGACCCGAGCGATGGCGACCACTCGAGTGGTGCCATGATCCGGCCAAGGGACTCGTGTTGGAGCCCGTCGAGGTCCCGCGCCCACGACTGAAGGTCGCCGCTCGCCATTCGCTCGGCCAGCCTGGCCCAGGCAGCGCCATCCCTGACCGCAGTGACCGTTACGACCCGGTAGGCGAGCCCGCTCCCGTGGGCAAGATCGAAATACCAGACCAGCCGCGCGTCGGACGTTTCGGCCAGGGTCGGCATCCACCCGTTTCGATAGGCGCCCTCGAACCGGGCCGCAGCCTTCCCTACAACTTTGTGGACCTCGTGAACGAAGAGCACAACCCCCCTCTCGAACGCAATCCCCCGCCGCCTATCTACCGCACGACGCGGCCCCGACATGTGGACACCGGCAAGGTCCGAGAAGGGAAACGTTCGGCACCTCGCCGGTCGGTCAGAGCCACGAGCGTAGCTTTTTCGAGGATGCCGTCCACGACAGCGCGCAGCTCAATTCGCCGTCTCCCGCTCCAAGGCGATCAGTTGGCCCCCCATTTGTCGGGCCTCGTCACTCTACGTGGGCTCCACTTTCAAGCCTCTGACCTGGGCTCCGAGTGGAGGTGATGGGACTATGTTCGAACCACTCCTGGGCCGCTGACCTGGGGCTTTGTGTGGCGAAAGCCTGAACGAAAGCCGACTTCGGGTCATCCGGGACCCACTGCAAGGTCGGGAACGGAAGTGATGGGCTTATGTTCGAACCCCCGTCCGAGCGTGCATCGGTCAGGCATTGTGTAGGTGTTTGTCTCAGGCCAATGGGGCTAGCGGTGGCGTCAGGGCTGGAGATTCTCAAGGTCCTTGAGCAGACCTGGGTGCGACGGCTGCCAACCCAGCGTTTCTTGCGTGTAGGCAACTCGTTCGGCTCGCCGGAGTTCTCGGAGACTTCCGAGGAGCCTTTCATCCGGCCTTAGTCGCGGCGTCGCGCTGCCAGCTCCGTACGGGCAGCTGTGGGCGTGTTGCGAAGTCGGGCTCAGCGGCTGAGGGGCGGAATGCCTTTGGCGATGAGGTCCACGCCGAGGATGAGGAACACGACCGCCATTGCGGCGACGTTGTGCAAGCGAAGCCAATCCTTCAACTCGTCGAGCGCCGCCTTAGCGTGCTCGCCGCCGAGGAAATAGTAGATGACCGGCCCGGCGATCGTGAGGCTGCCAATGACGACGAAGACGACCAGCGCAACAACGGCTTCGCTCATCGAGGGGCCAAGCTGCGCGAGCCCCGTCGCAGCGGCGATCGTCAGGATCAGGTTCTTCGGATTCACGCCGTCGAGCAGGAGTCCAAGGCCGAACGCTTTTCCCGGCGAAAGGTCGTCCACGCCCGCCATCCACTTCGGCATCGGCGGTTCCGTGCCCGCCGCTGGACGGTTCCGCCAGTTGCGGGCGGCTATCAAGAGCAACAAGACCCCGAGCACGATGTGTCCCCACGAGATCGTGTCGGACGTTGTGGTGTTGGTCGCGGCGTTGCTCTGATCCGCCACGACGTACACAATGATGCTCACCGCCGCGAGAGCGATCACCCACCCGAGTAAGAAGAGCGGCCCATTCACGCGTGCCCGCTGCGAAAAAAGCATAAGGACTACCGCGATCATCGGGACGATACTGATCGCGACTCCGACGCCGTAGACGAGTACTTCACTGATGGCGTTTCCCACGGCATCTCCTCGGGTGCGTCTCCCACGACCGACGGACTCCAACGCGCCCATAATGTCCAGTCGGAGCGTACGCTATATGCCACCGGTCGGAGCGTACGGAACGCTGTCGGCCCAGTCGGCGGCATTGACCCGCTGGGGAACCTTGCCCGGGTCCGGCTCGGGCGACCGACCGGAACATCGGCGGTCGCCCTCGCCGCCGATATTGCAGCCCTCGGGTGGATCGAGGGAATGTCGGTGTGGGCGTCCGTCGACCCCGCCCGCATCGACATCTTCGAATCCGGTACACCCTGACCATGCGGACGAGGGGTTGACTCGTCGCCAACGACTGACTCAAGTCGTCCCGTCGTCGTGCCGTCGACCGAGCCATGCCGGCGATGATCCAGGCCTCTGATGTCCGGCAAATGGATCTGCCTCGCCGAGGCGCTCCCGGATCCAAGACAACCGGACCTCGATCGCTGCCTTGCGGCTCTCCGCCGCCATCTTGGCAACCCGGGACAACGAAGTCTTGGCCCTGGCCAACACCAGGGGCGATCGACCGGAGGCGATGAGGCGTTCGTCGAGTCCTTCGGTGACGTAATCCGTCCATTCGGGAACGTCGAGCCACACGGTCGGTCGCCCGTCGGCCGTGTAGATGACGCCGACGTCGAGATCCCGCTCAGCAAGAGGCACCAGGAGCGCCGCAATCGCCTCGATGGTCTGTCCAGCGGTCGCCGGGTCATTGATTGCTGGAGACAGGGCCCGGAGGCCAATATCTGAGAGGAGTCGAAATGCCAGGAGCGGGTCCTGGTTGAATGCTCGGCCGTCGCCGGTAAGACAAGCAGCCAGTATTAGGTCGTCGGAGAATCCTCCCGTGACTCGGGCTACCACACTTCCTTTGACCAAACCGCTCCCGACAGCAACTTCGAATACGACCCGATCGCCCGCCGAGGAGGAATTCAGGATCTTGCGCAGATCGAGTTGCTCGAGGGTGGCACCAGGTCGGTCCCATGTCCGGACGCCCTCGTTCCTTGACATCCACTGCGTCCCCGGGTGATCGGACGGTGATGCCAGCCGGGTACACGTTGTCGATGACCTCCGCCCGGCTCCGGAGATCGCAGACAAGGTGGCGTTGAGCTGCATCGAATCGAACGCTTTGACCTGCAAACGGCGCATCAATCCGATGACCACGAGCGCGACAACCAGTGAGACGACGGGAACGATCACTGATACGTGGGTCCGGTCCCCGATGGACAGGGTGGCCACGAAGCCGAAGGTGAATAGTCCGAGGTAGGAAGGAGCCAGGCAAACGGTCACCCGTTCTTCCTAACATCTGGCGACGGCTCCTGTACCTGGTCGCCGCTCGACTTCGCAGCGCAACGTTGAGTGAGACTGCCCCATGGCTTGCGTCAGCATGCTGCTCTGGATCTCGGCCGGTTTCAATGGTCGAAGACGGGCGGTCGGCGAGAATGGTGGAATGTGGCCCGACGTTCGTCTCGGATGCGATCCCGGACCAGTGCGCTCAGTCGGGAGAAATGACGAATCCTGCCGGTTGAAAACTGACCCGATTCGTACTACGACCCGGACGGGTTAGCGAACGTCCACGTAGGTTATCTCGATGGCATTGTTCCCGTATCCGAGCCTGTTCCAGATCGGCACTTCTGGTTGCACATTTCCGGCCAGGTCAGTCGCACGTGCGCGCAGGGTCTTTCGTCCGGCTTCCTCCGGCACCCACTCGAACGACCAATTCTGCCACTGGTAAGGGCCCGTTGGAGTTTCGACGTGCGCCGCGAGCCACTCCGACTCGCCCGTGAGGCTGATGTCGACATTGGTCACAGGCCCAGTGCCGGACCATGCTTTGCCCCGAACGATGCAGGTTTCGCCGACAGAAACGAAGGCGCCATTGCCAGGATCCGTGATGCGGGCCCGCGGCCGCATCACAGTCACACGCTCGGCCGGGCGATCCGGCCACTCGTACATGTAGTGGCCGGCCTCGAATTCGCCGACGAACGGCTGGGTGAGCACTTCGATCCGCTTGAGCCACTTGACCGAGGCGACCCCGTACCAGTGGGGGACGATGAGTCGGTATGGCGCCCCGTGATCAGGGTTGAGTGGCTCGCCGTTCATCTCGTACGCAATCAAGATTTCGGACGACGGGTCCGCTGCGTGCACGAGCGTCAACGATCGCTCGAACGAGAGGTTGGAAGCGTCGATGTCTTTGAGCACGGGATTGAGGATGTACGACCCGTGGTCTCCGCCGGCAAACAGCACCTCAACACCAGTGTCGAGAGGTTCGGCACGTTCGAGAACTTCGTGAAGGAGCGCACCCTTCCACGTCGCAGTGGAGACTGCGTAGTTGCCCCAGGGTTCGCCAGCGGGGAGCGGTCGCATGGCCAGGCGCCCATTTCCGGCGCACTCGAGTGTAACCACCCGCTCGACAGGGGGCATCGCCCTCAGTTCCTCGAGCGTGAGGGTGTAGGGATGTTCGACCGCGCCACTGATCTCGAGTCGACCATCGTGCTCGGGAACGGGAAAGTTGCTTCGAACGTAGTGCAGCAGGGTTGGGGTGATGTCGCTTTCAAGTGCTTCGGGGGGCGCCTCAGCATTGAACGGATCAGCATGAATCATCGTCAGTGCCGAACGTTCAGCTTCTAGTTCGTCTGCTTGAGCCATGTGGCCTCCAGGGATTAGCGAATGTATGTGCCAGGAATCGAAATCCGGGAAGCGCGAATGCGCCGACTGCTTCGGAGTGGCTTCTCAGTCAAAATCATACCTGCACTTCGTGTCTTGGGCGAGCCGGCCGAGAGTGGTCGTGAACGTTTCGATCATTCCCAACGTGACGGTCGTGTTGATCCTAGTTCTGAAGTGACGATCGATCAGTAGTCAGGATCAACGAAGATCGGCTCCCGTTCGCCATTGAAGGCCCCGATCCCTTCGACCCGGTCGGGATGGATCGCTGAACGCCAGTGGGCCTCCATCATGACGGATATTGCATGCTTCAACGGTTGGCCCTGTCCGGTCCGTGCTGACCATTTCACTGCTTGGACTGCTGTCGGCGAGTTGCCGGCGATCTTCTCGGCGATTCGCATCGCGGCGTCCATCAACTCGGACCGGTCCGCCGTGAGTGCCTCGACCGGGTGTTGATCTTCGGCCGTCGACACCTCGAAGTCGTCCTGGCCAAATACGTCACTCACCACAACGGCCACCGGCCGCACCGCTCTCTTGGTCAGCTGGCCCCCCTCACGATGGACTCACCGATCCCGATCGACGATCCGGAGCCAGCGGTGGTCCGTCGAAAAGACGCCGTCTACGGTCCGATTCACTAATACCGGCTGGTGAGCTGACCTTGGCCGGATGGGATTCTCGGCACCCACAGGTTCGAACATCGTCATTTGGTTCTATTTACGGTCGCAACCCAAACATGGGCCTTGACCAGGGACAACGTTGTATTTTCCACAACTCGGTGGAGGTGATGGGACTATGTTCGAACCCCTCCTGGCCCGCTGACCTGGGGAAATGTGGGGCGAGGACCTGAGTTGGACCGGAATTCCGGTTCTGCGCACTTCGTTGCAAGGTTGGCGAGTGAAGTGATGGGACTTTGTTCGAACCCCTGGAGCGTCATTGCCGGCGAACGATGCTGCCGGCAACCTGATTCAGGAGCGGGCGCCGATCCATCGGGTACAAGCAGGATTGGAGGACTAAGTCTCGCCAGTGCTCGCGATAAACGTCTGCCCCCGATCGCACCTCGGGGAGGAGTCCCACCTCGTTATGGCCAGCAGGAATTGGGACGTTATGACTCCACTCGAAGGGTGATGGCCCCGTTGTCCACAACGTCGGGCGACTTTGGCGTGGGTATCGGATCGAAGGCGCCGCAGTATCACGGATACGTTCTCGACGAACCGCTCCAGGGTCGGCACCAGCCGGACCCCCTTCATGCGCAAAGTCAAGCGGCCCATGGCAGACTGCGGCTCAAGGGCTACGTCATTGGTGCCGACCATCACGGTGACAGTGTCGGGATCGCACCGGACGACCGAATCGAGGCGCTGCAACACGTTCCACGCCAAGTCGCCCGCAACGCCGGCGTTCACGACCTGGACGCCCTGTGCCCCTCCTCGCTCGCGCAACATGGCAACCCAGTCAGCACTGCTCACGCCCTCGGTGATGCTGTCGCCGACGCATACCACGACATTCCTGGCCCCCGGGGCTCTCCCTTCGCGTAAGTACGCCTTCGTCGCCCCCCGCCGGCTGTGTCGATCCATCATGCTTCCCCTTCTACGCAGGACGGTGAGCCGCCGTGCTGTTTCGTGCTTCGTGTCGAGCCGGTTTGCCTCACCTGACAAAGATACGGACCGCATTACGGGGTGTCTTTGCGCTGGGTCGAAGAGGCAGATCCCAGAAAAACGGCACGGGCGATGTCGTCGCGGGCCAGTAAGTCCTCGGTGGGTCCCTCAAAGCGGACCTGGCCCTTCTCGAGGAAGACGGAACGCTCGCAGAGCTCAGCGGCGATGTTGAGGCTCTGTTCGACCACCACCAGCGTGACCCCAGTCGCATGTATCCGTCGGACCACCTCCAAAAGCTGACCGACCATGATCGGCGCGAGGCCCAGTGACAATTCGTCGATGCAGAGCACCTTGGGATCGAGCAGGAGTGCTTTGGCGACCGCGAGTTGCTGCTGCTCACCGCCCGAGAGGTTGCCTGCCTTTTGGCGTCGACGCATGGCCAACGACGGGAAGGTGTCATAGACGACACCGCGCCGTTCTTTCAGATGTGACTTGGCCATCTTGGCGGTCAGCGCCTGCATCTCGAGGTTCTCTTCGACGGTCATGTCAGTGAATACGGCGCGGCCGCCAATCACGAGCAACAGTCGCCGGGCCGCCAAGCGTTCTGCCGGCACACCGGTTATCTCAGAGCCGAGGTAGCTGACCCTCCCGCCGGACGGCTTCTCCAATCCGGCGATCACCCTGAGGAGTGTGGATTTTCCCGCACCATTCGTACCGAGAAGGGCGAGCGCCTCACCTTCGTACACGTCAAGCGAAATTCCAAAGAGCACCTGGAGTTGCCCATAGGAGAAATCGATGTCCTGGACTTGCAACGCGAGCGCTTGGCTGCTTGCGTGAGTCACGTTGATTTGTTGAATGTCGGATCAGGGACCTGCCAGCACTTGCACGAAGAGTGGTAGTACACGGCGCGCCACTCGCTGAGGCCGTATGCCGATCCCACCGGCGATGCCGAGAAGTTGATCGGCGCGAACGGATAGGAGAACTCGACGGTCCCAACCTTGTGCATGGATGAGATCTGGGCAGTGGAGTTCACCGAGGATGCGTGGTTCAGCAACGCCTGCACGAACCATAGATAGTCACACACGACGCCGCCATAGCCATCAAGCTGCTTGTAGACGCTTGGCTGGCCGCCTGCGGCATAGATGGCGTTACAGGCCTTGGTGGGCGCCGTTGGCTTGTAGCCCGGCGTCGTCGCCTCACCGTAGCCACCCTCGACGATGTTCACCGTCCCATTGAAATTGGTGGGGTTGGGCGCGTCGGGGCCCGTGAAGTTCGATGCAGCCGCCGCGCTGTCGGTGAACAGGTAGTGGGGTGAGTAGTTCTGTTGTTGAGCCACCTGTGTAAAGAGGCCCCAATCGTTCACACCCGCCTCGGTCACGTCCGTCACCTTTGCGTTCTTGAACGAGAGGACCGCCTGCTCCATTGAGGCGGAAGTATCAGTCTGACCTGCGGGACATCCCAGGTTGAAGTAATCCACGGAACTGGCGGGAACTTTCGCCGCTGCGAGGGCCGTTTGCTCGAGGCTCTGAGTTCCTGCGGCGCACGTGTGGTACAGCACGCCGAGCTTCTTGAACCCCTTGGCTGCACTGAAGTACCCGAGTTGGTGCAGCCCCGCAATCCCGGTGCGGAGTGCATCCTGTGCATTCCCTCCTATTGAAAGCGTATACGGGTGGTAGGTCGTCAGATCATCGGGAGTCAAGTACGAGGAGGCAAGCAGAACATGGTGCTGCGGAATACAGCTGAAGGCACCTACGTCGGTGAGTGCTCCACTGTCGAGCACGATGTAGGGTTGCGCGGCGGCAATGCTCAGGCACGCCTGTTGTGCGTTCGCAGCGTCGACAGGGTTCACATTGACAAAGCTCATCACGATTTTTCGGCATCCGGCCCCGCCTTCGCTGTTGATCTTATTCGCCACCAGGTTGTAGTCAGCTTCTTGTTGTTTGGTCGACGGAACACCCACGGTGGCGTTGCTCAGCGACCCGCTGGAGATGTCGATGACCGAAGCCGTAACCTTGACTTGACCCGAGGTAATGCCAGGGGCCGAGCCGGACGGGCAGTGGCCATTGGCAGCGCTCGCGTAGGTGGTCGCTGCTCCGGCGGATGGAGCGATACTTCGGCCCAAGCCAGGAGTCCCCATCAGTAAACCCGTCGCCACCATCAGGAGAGCGACGCACAATGTCCGTAGCCTCCACGTCCCGAGAGAATAGGAATGGTTCACGATGCTTCTCCTTTGGTTTGGACGGTCCCGGCTCGGCCGGGCTTGTGGACTGACTGATTGCCAGAACGGGTGATCGCCGTATCGTCGGTGCCCAGATAGCTGGCAATCACAGTTGGGTTATCGCGGACCTGGTCCGGGGTTCCCTCGGCGATGACTCGGCCTGCGTCCATGGCGTAGATCCGGTCGCAGAGGCCCATAAGCACGGGCATGTCGTGCTCAATGACGAGAATCGAGCAACCCAACTCGTCGCGGATGCGGCGCACCAGTGGCCCGAACGCCTCGGCTTCGCGCTGGGCTACTCCGGCGGTGGGCTCGTCGAGCAACAACAGCCGCGGTTCGGACGCCACCTGTGCGGCGAGATCGCAGATCCGGCGCATGCCCGTGGAGAGTTCGGAGGTCAGAGCGTCGGCCCACGGCCCGAGACCGAACGCGTCGATGATGTCTAAAGCTCGTCGGCGGCTCGTTCTCTCTGCAGTTCGGACCCAGGGTGCGCCGACCAAGGCGGGCAACAGGTGGGTCTTGGCGTGTTGGGAAGTCGCCACTTGGACCGTCTCGGTCACAGTCAGCCCGGCGAAGAGGGAGGCGTCTTGGAAGCTACGCGCCAGCCCGTAGTGGGCCCGGACCTCTGGCGGCCGGCCGGCCACCTCGTGGCCGAAGAGCCGAACCGATCCGCGATCGGGACGCAACACCCCGCTGATGGCGTTCATCAACGTGGTCTTACCCGCCCCGTTCGGACCAATCAGACCCACGATCTCCCCCGGACCAACGATGATGCGAGACCCGTCGAGCGCAGCGATGCCACCGAAGTGCACTGCCACGTCTTCGACCACCAAAGGGGGTGCACCCGTCACAGGTGACGTTGCTGACTGCCAACCAATGCGGGCGTCTCCCTCGTGCTTGACAATAGTGGCGAAGGAAATGCCGGCCGGTATTCCCTGCGTCCCGATGCTCGGCGCCGTCGGTGTCTTTTCGTGGCTGACTACCCCTACCCGTGCTGCCCTGCGGTTGAGGTAGGCCTGCCACGATTCTTGAACCTGGCCGGCAATGCCGTTTGGGAACGCATTCATCGAACCGACCACGCCGATGCCGCTGAAGAACAGTAAGAACCCCACGTTCTGGCCGAAGGAGCCCAACAGACCGCTCAAATGGGGCCCGATGAAAAAGGTGCCCATGTACAACAGCACTGCGGCTGCGACCGCACCGCCGAGCGACCCGAGACCGCCGATGACCGGGATGGCTAACACGGCAATCGAGATGTCGGCGGTGAACTGCGTGGGTGACACGCTCTGCCAGTCGAGGGCCCAAAAGACCCCGGCGCTGGCCGCGACGAAGCCCGACAAAGCCAAGACCCGCAGCTTGACGGTCGCCGGTTTGATCCCGAAGGAGGCGCTGGCCCGCTCGTTGTCCCTCACTGCGATGACGACCCGTCCGATCGCGGAGCGGCGGAGCGCCGCCGCGGCGGCAACCACCACGACAAGTACGACCAAGACCACGAAGTACAGGGACAGCGGCGAACCGATCTGACCGAGGCCCGGCAGGATCGTGGTGACTTGCACCGGCGTGGTGAAGGGTGTGGCCCCACCCACCCAGGACTGTAGGTACAGCCAGTCCGGGGCGATGACCGCCAGGCCTAGGGTAGTGACGGCAAGTGTCAGGCCCCGCACCCTCAGCGCCGGCAGCCCGATCGCCACCATGACAGCAGCGCCGACGACGCCCGTCACCACGAGCAATTCGATAACGCTCCACCCCGAATGTCCCGCCCAGCGGGCGGTCAGGTAGGCGGCGATACCCACCAGGGCGAAATGGCCCAAACTGACCTGCCCGGACCAACCGACCAGCATCGTCAGCGACACCCCGACCAGCGCGTACACCAGCACCAGCACCAGCAGGAATTGGTTGCTCTTGAAGTACGGCAGCAACGGGAACACCACTGCGACCACCAATGACGCCCCGATGAGCCACTTCATCGCGTGCCGCAGCAGCATCGAGCCTTTGAGCGCCTCGGGCACTCTAAGGCCGGGACGCTCAGGCACCGCCGCCCCTTCGGTGGCGAAGGCCCGCCCGATTGCCCGGCCGCGCACCAAGATCGCCAAGAGGATCACACCGAACACGGCCAACTCGGCGGTGCCCGCGTTGCTGGTCTCTGCCACAACCACTTGGTAAACCAGACCAAGGCCTATGCCACCCCCTACCGCGACCGGGAACGAGACGAAAGCGCCGAAAGCGGCCGCCCCCATCGTCAACATCAACAGATACGGGCCGGCCGCCGCCGCATTGAACGAGGTCGTGGTCGGCCCATTCAATACCGCAGCAAAGGCCGAGAGCCCGCCGGCGATCCCCCAGGTGACCATGCTGACCCGGTTCACCGAGATTCCGCACAGCCTCGCCGCATCGGGATTGCCCGCTGCCGCTCGGATCTGCTTGCCGACCGAGCTGAATTCGAGGAACACCCATAGCAACACCAACAGAACGGGCACAAGAATCATCGTCAACACCGACATGCCGCTCAGCACCACACCTCCGATTTGCAGATGCGAGGTGAAAGGCTGGGGGAACGGGGCCTGCGACGTCGGGGTCAACCCAGGGATGTAAGTAAGTGCGAGCAGCACCTGGCTTACGCCGATGGTCAGAATCAGTAGGCGCACCGGGGCCTTGGTCTTGCGCCGGACCGGACCCACGAAGAATCGCTCCACCAACAGACCGGTGGCGATCCCCACGGCGACGCAGCCGATGAACGAGCCCCACCAGTTCCAGCCCCAGTCGTTGACCACCTTCAACAACAGCACGGCGGAGAGCACGCCCAACTGAGCTCCCGCCAGGTTGAGGAACCTGTTGGCCTTGTAGACCAAGACGAAGCCAACCGCGAGCAGCGCGATAATTAGCCCATTGAGGAGTCCGAGGACGAGGGTGCCCGCGGTCACGGCACCTCAAACCCGCGCGTGTCACGCAAACGAGCGGCCCCAGCGAGAACCATCTGAAACTGCGGGAACCGTCTCATGGAGTTCTCTTTCATGTAGAAACGCTGCGTCAACGCGGGCCTCTTGGGTGAGACGATCGAGCGATGACTTGAGCGGATGATGGCGGTGACGTTGGCGCGCGGATAGCTGGCGATGTGATCCCGAACTGTCCGAAAGCTCATAATCCCCCCATAACACGAAATCCTGTCTATTAAGAGCGCAGGAGCACTCCCCTTCAACCAGTCGATCTCGGCCGGGTACGGCCCGACTGGCGAGAGATGCGTTCGGTCGGCTCGTTGAGCCATGACAGCGTCCGCTCGATCGCTGGCAGGATCTCCGAAACGCTGATTTCCCCAGAGACGTACCTGGACAAGGCGCCCAAGGTGACGTTTGCCAAAATGTCCCCCAGATCGGCGGCGTCAGAAGGATCGAGGCTGTCGAAGGCCTCCCTCATGGCACCCACCGAAGCGTCGCCTTGCGCCCGCAAGCGTCCTCCCCCTACCGCCCAGCGGGCGCGCATGAACGCGTTCAGCATCTCCGGGTGCTTCTCCCAGGGTTCGAAGATCGTCCGCAACATGCGGAGAAGCGCATCGAAAAGCGGTTCTCCTGGGGCACGGCTTTCAATTGGGCCGTACGCGTGTATCTCCATCCAACGCTCGAGTGCCGCCACGGTGAGCTCGCCTCGCGAGGGGAAGTGCTTGTAGATGGTCGCCAACGACACCCTGGCCCCTTCGGCCACATCGTCGAGCTGCCACTTGTCGTATCCATTGGACTCCAACAACGCAGCGACCACGTCGAGAATCAGGGCTGGATCGGTACGAAGCTGTGCCGTCTTAGCGATCATCGTTTCACCACTTCATGACGATCTCGGGCCACCTAAAGACCCCCAAGGGAGACTCCGTCCCAGCAGAGGCGCTCGGCCCTATAGGGATCGTTCTCGACCGATGAGGGGGTGTCGAAACGCATAGTCGAGCGATCCTCCATGGCGTACTCCGGCCACTTGGGCAGTTCGTCATGGTTCGGGTCGCCGCTGTAGGCGAAAGCAGTTAGAGCGCGGCTCGTGGCAGCGGTGAGCTGTTCGGCGTGAGGACCCGCGGCGATGGAAGCCTTGTCCACATTGTCGAAGAAGTAGGGCATGTCGCCCCCGTGTCCGGATCGCACTCGCCCAGTTGGATCGGGATGCCCCCACGCGAACATATACATCCAGGCCGGGGACCCGCCCCCGGTCAGCTTTGCCTCGCTCAGCCGGACGTGAGGTATCCGCATTGTGGCGTCGGTGGTGATGGCAATCAGGAGCGATGTCGGGGTGTCCTGAGGTCGAATCGCTCGGTAGCCGGCGATGATCGGGTCGGTGTTTTCACCGAGAAACATCCCGACCCGGTCCCGGAGGCCTTGCTCGGTGATCGACCAGAACTCTGGATCGGCGATAAGGAATGCCATCATTTCGTCCGTGGTGCAGCCGGACACCAGCGGAACATTCGCCGATGCTCCGAGCCGAATTGCCTGCTCGGGATGCTGAGGAAGGCTGGGGCCTAGGACCGGACCAAAGCCTCGCCCTCTTCCGGCACCCAACAGGCCCGATCCCTGCAGCGCGAACTCTGTCTCGATGAGTCGGCCTACCTCTACCGTTTGAAGCGCCTTGAGATCCGTACTGGACCCAAATTGTTGCAGGGCCACTTCGGCGGTGGAATTCCCTTGCTCGGGTGATTGCGCCGCCAGCATCGAGCCGCTCATCGGGAATGCCTTATGGAACAATCCGCTTGCAGCGGGCATGGCCAGCAGGGCGGTCGTCTTTGCCCCGCCTCCGGACTCGCCGAAAACCGTCACGTTGTTCGGATCTCCGCCGAAGCCATGAACATTTTGCTGCACCCAACCGAGCGCCGCCACAACGTCGAGCATTCCTACGTTACCCGAATCGGCAAACTCGTCTCCAAACTGGGATAAGTCCAAGAAGCCAAAAATCCCCAGCCGGTGGTTGATGCCGACCATCACGACCCGGTCGCGGTGGGCCAGGTTGGTGAAATCGTAGAGGGGCCAAGAAGCCGATCCCGTGCTCAACCCACCACCGTGCAGCCAGACCATGACCGGCAGCTTGTCCTCGGCCTCCAAAGTCGGCGTCCACACGTTCAAGATCAGACAGTCTTCGCTCATCGATGGCTCGCTGGTCAAGACGCCCATCATCGACTCGACTTCCGGAGGCATGGGCACTCCCGTCATCTGCTCGATGGTCATCTGGGGGCATGACGGGCCGTACGTGAGGCAGTCGCGGATGCCGGTCCAAGGCACCGGCGGGCGTGCCGGCAGGAAGCGGCCCGCTCCACCAGTGTCAGCCCCGTAAGGCACTCCCTTGAACGCCCAGACTCCATTGACGTAGGCGCCACGAATAGTGCCACTCGCTGTCTCAACCAAATCCGAGTGCAATCGATCCCCTTTCAGCGCGGCCCCTCACCGAGACATCCGGCGCGCTCGCGCTCATCAAACAGTGATTCCGAAGATCCGCGCTGCGTTGCCGTGCACCATTGCGTCCACCTCTGCCTCAGGTACACCCGCGAACTGCTTTTCGACCCACTCAGCGGAGTAGGGAAACGACCCCTCGTTGTGCGGGTAGTCGTTGCCCCACATCAGACAGTCGACTCCGGTGATGTCGCGAAGACGAATCGCCGCAGGATCCCACATGAACGTGGCATGCGCCTGGCGTTTCAGATAGTAGCTAGGCGGAGCGTCGATCTTCGGTGTTGCCGGCCCGGATCCAATCTCCATCGCGTGCAGGCGGCTGTCGTTCCAGTGATGATCGAAGAATTGGATCGCAAATGCTAGCCATCCTGCGTAACCCTCCGTCATGACAACGTGCAGATCTGGATAGCGGGCGAAGACCCCACTGTAGGTCAGCCATCCGAGGGTCTCCCCCATACCGCAACAGAAGTTGTACCAGGCGATGTCCGCCACACCGGGGTAGACCGGATACGGGGTCGGGGCGGAGCGCAAGCCGCCCACGTGCATCGTAAGCGGAACCTTGAGCGCGTTGGCCGCTTCCCAAAGCGGCTCCCATTCAGCGAGATGGTATGGGTGGTCAAAGATACCGTCCGGGAGAAGCGCAGGACGCAATCCCATTGCGGCCGCCCGTTCCAGTTCACGCACGGAAGCAGCTACATCGCGAAAGGGGAGATAGATCGCTGGCGCCACTCGATCTAAGTAAGGACGCCACGTTTCGGCCAGCCAGTCATTGACCAACTGGCAATAAGCAGTGTCCGCGTCCGGGGGCGTGTCGTCTTTGAATACAGAGATCCGCCCAATGAGCACCGCTCCATAGACACCATCGCGCTCGAGGTCGGCCAGCTGGGCCGCGGGATCGAAGCTCGGTACTGCTTCGGGACACACGTTGCCCACGGCGGCCCGGGCAAGAGCACGGACATCGTCTTCAACCTGTAACTCCACCGACGAATCCATTTCGGAAGTGCCGCCCATCAGCGCCATCGCTGTTCGGGGAACGGGCTGGACGATCCGTGCGCCTTTATCGCTGCGGTCCAGACGAGCGAAGTACCGCCTATAGGACTCTGGAAGTTGCTCCACGAGCGAAAACGGGGGAGCAACATGACAATCCGTCGTGATCATCGGGCGCGCCATGTCCCCTCCCCCCAGCGACTCTGCCGCAGTAGTCGTGTTACTACTGCGCAGGGTAGTCATGTTACTGTTCAATGTCAATGGGGCGCGCAGATCTGACGGGACCTGGCTCGTTCTCGCCAGGGGGGACATACCAACGGCGACGTGGATGCACAGCGAGACGTATCGAAAGCAGCGGTCGGCGCGTGACGCATTCGTCGCTTCGATGAGCGAGCCCTTCGGCTTTCAAACAAAAGTCGCCCCGATGTGTCGCGGTCGACGGGCGAGGACGATGGCATCCGACATCGGCCCAACAATGCTTCGCCTCGTAGGCTACGTTTCGCCAGTTTCCTTAGAAAATACGCAGTTTCGAGATGGGGGGAATCCCGCATGAGTGGTGACGGCCGAGTAGTTGTCGTGGTGGGTCTCGGTGGAATGGGCTTGGCCGTCGCGAAGAGACTGGGGTCTGGCTCGACATTGGTGCTGGCCGACAGCAATGCGGCGACATTGGACGCTGCCGCCGACGAAATCCGCGCTGATGGGTACCGGGTAGTCGAACACCAGACCGACGTGTCGGACCAGTCATCGGTCACTTCTCTGGCAAGAACGGCGTCTGAGCTCGGAAGGGTGGAAGTTCTCGTACATACGGCAGGGGTTTCCCCGGTGCAGGCGTCGGTTGAAGCGATCCTGTCGGTCGACCTCCTGGGAACGGCCCTCATGCTCGACGCCTTTGCGTCAACGATCGCAAACGGCGGAGCGGGCGTCTTCATCGCGTCGATGGCTGGCACCTTTTTCCAGCTAGACCCGGATCTCGAAAGACGGCTGGCGACTACTCCAGCTTCAGAATTGCTCGCCCTTCCCGAATTGATTCCGCAGGCTGTACCCGATTCTGGTGTGGCTTACGGACTCGCAAAGCGGGCGAACCAACTCCGGGTGCGGGCGGCGTCGTTAGTGTGGGGTCAACGGGGCGCCCGGGTTAACTCGATTTCGCCGGGGGTCATTTCGACACCTATGGGGACGGCAGAGCTCGAAGGCCCGAACGGTGACTACATGCGTCAGATGGTGGATGCGAGCCCTACTGGACGACTCGGCACGCCGCACGACATTGCTTCCGCAGTCGAATTTCTTGCGGGTCCCAACTCCACTTTCATCACCGGCATTGATCTCCTGGTCGACGGGGGCGTCGTCGCGTCAGTGCTGAGCGGAACGGGGGTCAGTGCCTGAGCGGAACGGGGGTCAGCGCTTGAGCGGAACGGGGGTCAGTGCTTGAACGGAACGGGGGTCAGCGCTTGAACGGAACGGGGGTCAGCGCTTGAGCGGAACGGGGGTCAGTGCTTGAGCGGAACGGGGGTCAGTGCTTGAACGGCGAGGTGTCGTGGGGCCTGGCGCGGCATGAGGGATTGTCTCCTGATCTCACAGCAGCGTGGCTGTCATCGTTGTCGACACCTTCCTCTGACTCGCTGCCGGGACTCGAGACGAAGAGTTGGTGCACCAGATCCGCAACAGATCCACTTTGTTGAATTCGGCGGTCGTCCCTGATCACGGGTTCGTAGTGGATGATGAAGGGATGCCCCACAACCTGGATCCGAGGGCCCGATTGGCTTACCCCCGACGGCACCGATGTCGAGGAGATGAAGCACCCTGGTTTCCCCCAGGGCCAGTCGCGCTTTGACCGACGTGGCCCCTTCTTGATTGTTATGGGACTATGTTCGAACCCCCACCGAAGAGCCTTATCGGCGCAATGCTGCGCAGGCTCTCTCCGACACGAAACCCGGTCTGCCTCCAGCCGCTCACCTCGGCATCCCAGAGGGGCGTTATCCACGGCACTGCCGGAATACCGGCATTTCTCAGACTGACGGAGAAGTTGTTGTCGAAGGCCGGCACGCAGCCGAAGACTCCCAGCAGTACCAGCGTCATTGGGCGATGAAGCGGTGGATGGCCTCGTTGGCGTGGTCCTGAAAGGACGTGTTGGCTAAGTCGGGGAAGATGTCCGTTTGGTCGACCATGGGACCCTTCAACTTGTCGGCTGCGCTGGCGTAGAACACGCCACTCGACAGGGTCGGGTCGGTGACTCCGTCGACCAGTCGCTTCGCGCCCACGTCAAGCTCGTGGGAGATACCCAGATGAGGCATGACGTGTTTGGCCGCCATACGTAGTGGTAGCGCAAGGCCGTCGGGGGCTTGGGTGCCAGTGGTGTTGCCGGGGCTCACGGTGATGAAGCGGCGATCGGGATATTGGCGGGCCAGGTAGGCCATCCACAGGACCCCGATGTACTTGACCTGCCCGAAGGCCAGATTGGGTTCGAAATTTTTGCCGTCGAAGTAGCTGCCATCGATGACGGTAGCGAGCTCATCGGAGGAGGTTGAGACGAAGGAAGGCTGCTTCATCTTTAACAATGCTGTGAAAAACCCAGACTTTGGAATTCCTCTGGCTGCTTCACTTCCGACAAAGACCGCAACCTCGCCAAGCCGGTTCTCGTTGAGGAGCCCATCAAGGAGAACTACGTGACCAAGAACGTTCGTTGCGAACAGGGTGGTGACACCGTCAGCCGTCAAGTTCATCAACTTCTTGTCGCCGATTACACCAGCGTTCATGACCAGCGCGTCGACGGATCCATCGATGGCCGCAAGGCCGGCGCGGACCGAAGCCATGTCGGCGACGTCCATGAGAATGGTGTCGAAGATGTGCCGGTCGGTCTCCGCTTCGAGTTCGGCCTTTGCCTGTGTCGCCCGTTCTTGGTTCCGACACGCCAGGTAGATGCGCGCCATCTCGGGACGTAAGGCCAGTTGCCGGGCCACCTCCTTGCCGATCCCTGCATTGGCGCCCGTGATCAGCACGGTCTTTCCTGGGAGTGTGCTCATTTGTATTTCCTCTCGTTTTTTGTGGGCCTAGTGACGAGGCGCGAAACGTTGAGGGGGTAATTCCCAGGCACTGATGTCGCCGAGGTAGAGGCCACACGCGCAGTCCATTGCCTCTTCGACCGTGCCGACCATCGAGCCACTGGGCAGGACCGAGTTCTCGTAGCCGTCCTTGCTCGCCAGCCATATGGCGAAGGCCCATTTGTGTTGGGGGTGTCCGGTCCAACGCAGGCGGAACAGTTCTTGGTCGTAACCGTCGGGCAGGGTGGCTCCGACGTAGGCGTAGGGGGCGCGGAAGCGGACCCTGGTCTCTTTTAGTTCGGGCCAGCGGTCCTTGCGGTGCGCCTCGAGGCGCCGTTCGAGTTCGAGACGTGCTCGCTCGGGAATGGCCACAAGGGCGATGTTAGGGGACGGCTCAGGCCGCAGCTGAGAGGCGCTGCTTGGCCCGCCGATGCCGGCGTCGTGCCTGTTGAGCGGCCCGGCGCTCGTCGTGATCACGACGGGCCTCGGCGTTGCGTCGGCGTAGGTAGGCAGCCACCGCGGTCTGGATCTCGGCGTGATCGCGGTAGTCCGAGCCGGCGAAGACGGCCTTGACCATGACCCCGAAGTGGCACTCGATGCGGTTGAGCCAGCTGGCGTAGGTGGGGGTGGGGACCAAGATGATCGACAACTGGCGGGCCACGGCACGCACGTCCTTGGTCCAGTGCGAGGACAGATTGTCTTGGATGACCCAGATGCGCTGGCCGGGATAGCGGGCTCGGATCATTTTCAAGATGGCGATCACGTGGTCGGCCCCCTTGCGGTAGTACCAACGGCCGAAGAGCTGATCCGCTCCCACGTCATAGACGCCGAAGAAATGCGCCACTCCGTGGGGTTTTCGGTAGTTGGCCCGGATACGTCCGGGACGGCCGCGCTTCCACCAGCCCTTGCCACCCTTGGGGGTAGGGGTGACCGGTCCGTGCTCGTCGAAACACACCAGCACCCCGTCAAGGCGTCCGGACTCGGCCGCGGCATAGAGCCGTCGCAGCCGCGCTGCCTTGGTGGAGAACTCAGGATCAGGCGAGTGTTTCCAGCCCTTGGTGGACTGGGTGGTGTGCCCCTCTTCGAGCAAGATGACCCGCAGGCGCTCCTTGGAGATCGTCTTCACCACCCCGTTGCGGATCAGATAGGAGCGCAGGTGCGACAACGACCAGGTGATGTAGGGCTCACCGAGCTCTTGGGGACGCGAGCCGACGATGTCGATGATCCGGGCTCGCATCTCGTCGGTGATCACCTTCGGGCGCCCACCGCCCCACGCCGGCACAAGCGCCTCGAGCCCGATGTCGTTGAAGTCGTGGATCACCTTGCGCACCCAGTCACCCGTCGCATCAAGAGCGTCGGCGATTTCAGGGGCGCTGTAGCCTCGACTGGACATCTCGATGACCTGGGCTCGGCGCACCATCACGGCCGATGCGAACTCGGTGCCGCGTCGCCGAAGCGAGCGCAACCAATGCCGTTCCTTTCCGCGCAACGTCCTTACGAAAACTCCGGCTGGGCGAGCCATACACGTCCTCTTTCAACGCGATAACTCCAACACCACCATCATGCGCGACTGCTCCTCAGATTACAAGGATGCGATTTACCTACCGACCTTTATTGTCGCTGCACTAGTCAGGCGGGACGGCTCTTGCCGGGTTGCGTCCACTGGTTCTCCCGGGTTGCTATTGGGATCTGGAGCCACCTCGATCAGCTAGGCAGGCCGTCGAGCAAGCTGAAACGGGCATCCATCGCGACACTTCGGACATCGATCAGCTGCTGGTATTCAGGCGAGTTGTACCAATTGATGGCTGTCTCATGGTCAGGAAACCGCACGAGTGCTCCTGAAGTGGGCGAGCCATCGCCGTGCAGGACTTCCCAGTTGCTGTTGGCGAGAACCTCTCCCCCGTGCTCCTTGGCCGTCTGCCCAGCGTTTGGGGCGTATTTCTCACGGTAAACATCCGGGTCCTTGACCGTGAATTCGACAATCACATATGCGCTCATGTGGATACTCCTTGGTTGTTAGTTGTGATCTGTGTTCTAAGACTTCACTCGTAAAAGTCGACGCCGACAGGCCTTACGTAGCTGATCGGCCCCCGTCGACTGCAAGAGTGACGCCGTGGACGAAGCTGGCATCATCGCTGGCGAGAAAGACGATTGCCGCAGCAAGTTCCTCGGGCTCAGCGACGCGACCTGCTGGTGCTAGTGCTGCGAGCTGGTTCACCATCTCGGCGGGGATTGCTTCCATCATGCGGGTGCGCGTCGGGCCGGGGGAAACGGCATTGACCCGAACACCACTCGGGCCGTATTCGGCGGCCCAGGCCTTCGTCAATAGTTCGAGAGCCGCTCGGCTGGCGCCATACAGAGCCATGCCGGGCTGTCCAAAGCTGGCGACCATCGTGGAGATGTTGACGATCGAGCCCCATCCGCGTTCGGCCATGGCTGGCGCCAGGGCCGCGACGAGGAAGAACGGAACCTTGACGTTCAGTGCAAAGGACTCGTCGAACTCTGCTTCGGTGGCTGCGTTGCTTGGTCCGAGCAAGGCGACGCCAGCGTTGTTGATGAGGATGTCGACATGACCGTCGCCCGCCTCAATGGCCCACTCGACCAGGTCCTGGCCCGATTTCAGATCGCTCAACGTAGTGAGCTTGAACGATGCAGTACTGCCGCCGCCTTCGATCTCGGCGACCACGTCTTTGGCTCGTTGTTCATTGCGCCCCACTACCAATACATGAGCACCGCGGGCGGCCAACGCGATGGCCGTCGCCTGGCCGATCCCGCTCGTCGAGCCCGTAACTAGAGCAGTCTTGCCTCTTAGATCAGTCATACGTGCTTATCCTCTCGCTCCAAAATGGGTTGCGTGACTCACTCTGACACTTCGGAACTGGGTTGTCAAACTCAGAATCCTGCTAACATCGGTGCATGGTCAACGAGACGAGTGACCGGCCGAGGCTCACCTCCAAGGGAGCACGCACCCGGGCACGAATAGTGGAGGAAGCCGCCGCCCTGATCCATGAGCACGGGGTGGCGGGCACCACCTTGGAAGACGTCAAGGTGGCGGCGGAAGTCAGCGGCTCTCAGATGTACCACTACTTTCCCGACAAGAACGAACTCGTGCAGGCGGTCATCGACTACCAAGCCGAGACCATCGTCAATCGCCAGCGACACGCGTTCAGCAGCGCGAACGGAGTCGAGGCCTGGCGGAACATGGTGATCACCGCAGCGAAGCGCACCAAAGCAAAGGGGGGCTGCCAACTTGGCTCGCTCGTTGGTCAACTCGCCGAGAGTGACCCCGAGGCCCGAGCGCTCATCGCGGCAGGATTCGATCAGTGGGCAGCCGCCATTGGCGATGGACTCAGATCCCTTCATGTTGACGGGAAACTCCCGTCCGACATCGACCCGGACGACCTCGCCACTACTCTGCTCGCCACGCTCCAAGGAGGACTTCTACTCTCCCAGGTGCAACGGAGTACCCGCCCGTTCGAGACTGCCGTAAATACCCTTCTTGCCCTTGCCATCGACAGATGAACCCGAACCGGGTTCGTTCACAGCCATCGCCGAGGTCGGCTCACGGCCCTTGGATGATTAGACGTGCATCCACACGATGCGTTTGCGGACCCGCTGCCGGTTCCTGATGAGGGACACCTCGTCGCTCCCAATGGGTTGCTCAGGCTGGTTTTCCGTGCGCTCATTCAGCCGACCCTGACTGCTCGTGCCTCTTCGACATGGACCGGCCTCGTCAAGATGGACGAATTCGTGACAGCTCCTCGCGTGGGGGAGACGTTCCACCTCGACCTCGACGGGACGGCAATCGCCGGCCGTTACATCGAAGTAGATCCCCCTCACCGCATGCTGCTGAGATGGGATCGTCAAGGAACCGACACAACGACGCCGACACCTACATTCATTGAGATCACGCTCACCCCGACAGGTGACGGCACAAATGTCAGGGTGCAATTCTCCGGCCTGAGTGCGGAGGATGCAGCCTTCTATCGGCATCTCTGGGCGCGTCACCTTGACCGGATTGCAGCTGCCTTCGCTGGCCGGAGCCTGAGCCGCTCGACGGAACAGCCGATTGAATCGGAGGTTCTCTCAAGTCAGGCAGGGGTTCGAACAACGTCACTTGCCTAGGTTGGAAGTACCTGCGAGATACCGCCTCTGAGCTGGGACAACGTTGTAACTCCCACAACGGATGGAGGTGATGGGATTCGAACCCACGGCCTCCACATTCCGAATGTAGATTTCTCCGCTTTCTGACCAGGGTCTTTCCTAAGATTCCCCTGGCAGCGGCCCCTCGATCCCCTCAACCGTGTGGTTCCGGCGACCTTCACGATCGGCAACTCGCCCCGCTTGACGAGGCGCCCGACTTTCGCTCCTGCTCAGCAGCTGTCATCGGACCACGATCAGCAGTCACATCACCCGTCATATGAATCACTTACAGCTCCTTGGCACCCGGCCTGCGGCACCGTCTCAACGGGCACTATCAACGCCCTCACACTCGACGGGGAGCGATACCAAGCGCTCCATGATCGGCCCGTGTGACTAAATGGGGTGATCGTGATCATCTAGGCACTGCAGCGGCTGGTCGCCTCAGATAACGCCGAACGAGTACCAACCCCATCGCCTGAAAGCAACGGCTAAACCTCAGGCGGGAACTCCGGAAAGAGCCGCGACCACACCAATCGCCCCGGCAATGAGCAACGCACTCACCACACCCCGCCGGGCGACGAAATGCCACACGCGCTGAGTAGAAGGTCTCCCGCTGCGCCGTCTCCTAATCCCGGATCGACGGCTGCGCCCTACAGCTTCGAGCTGCGCTACCCTCGCCGTGGCATCTCAACAATTGATGCTCAATCCACTGCTGGCTCGTTCGGTTGAGACACGGATGCTCCCGATCGCCGCTTCCGAGAGAGAAACTCTTTGACTCGCTCGGGAAGTCCATTTCGATCGTCGAGTTCGGCAAGGCGTTCCCACGATTCAAGCTCGAGTCGAATGAATCGGAGTTCCTCTTTCGCCCGAGCCGGGTCATTGGAGAACTCTTCCTCCCATCCGACCTCTTCGAAGAGATTGCGAAGGACCGAATGGGGTAGCAGCTCGAGGTTACCGGGAAGGCCATTGAGTCGGCGAAGCGCTCGTACCAGCACCATCATCGCCCTGTCGGCCGTTCGGGACTGCTCTAAAAGCATGCTCGTCCATTCTGGACTTAGCAACCTTGCACAGTGAGGACATGCTCCGTCCGGCGTATCGAGGAGATCGGAGAGACAGAACTCGCTGGTGCAGTGTCGGCACCTGGCTTCGATCGGCGAGACGTCACACGGAACCTAATCCCAATCACTCATGAGCGGAGAGATCTCCGCGACCAATCATTGCGGCCGGATGACCATCTGTCATCCCCTGTGCGCGTGGTCGATACCCCTCGGCTAGGCGAGCTCGGACCGCATTCAAAACGAGCTGCGACGTTGGCCCATTGCCAGGTCACTCGCACGCGAATTCGCGACGTGCACAAGTCGAGCATCGCCCCCGTCCGACCGGTGAGGCGTCCACTCCTAACTCGACAACACTGCGGCGCAGGGCATCGACGTCCTCGAGCAACCGAGCCACCCGATACCGATGGTCTCCAATATCCGCTTGGATCTCGGATAACTCAACGCGAGTGATGTCCATTGCTCCTCCATTGCCGATCGAGAGAACCCCAGCCTCGCATCGGACCCGGTACCCAACATCCCGCGTTGCGCGTGAACCGATTCGGGGCAACGATCGCGAGACGAACCCCACGCGCCCGCGGGGTGTGCGAGAGCGAGCGAGCTGTGCACGATTGGGGGAGCAGAAGGAATCGCACGCAATGGCCGTTGCCAATCACAGCCAACGGAGAGACTGACCGCGCTGCAAGCGACTCAATTCCAAAAGGAGCGGGATCATGCCACGAGCAGTCGGAATTGACCTCGGTACGACCAATTCGGTGATCGCAGCCGTCGAGGGGGGGCAGCCAACGGTCATCGCCAATGCCGAAGGCACGCGCACCACTCCTTCGGTCGTGGCATTTACCGAACAAGGTGAGCGGTTAGTGGGCCAATTGGCTCGTCGGCAGGCGATCCTCAATCCGAAGGGGACGATCTACTCGGCCAAACGCTTCATCGGGCGTCGTTACGAGGAGGTCACGAGCGAGCTCTCCGCCGTTACGTTCGACGTCGTTGAGGGTCCGGACGGAGCGGTTCGATTTGACGTTCGGGGCACCCTCTATGCTCCCGAGGAGGTCTCCGCGCAAGTGTTGCGCAAGTTGGTTGAGGACGCCTCCAAATCACTCGGCGAAAAGGTGACTGAGGCGGTGATCACCGTTCCGGCCTACTTCAATGATGCCCAGCGTCAAGCCACCAAAGATGCTGGCCGCATCGCTGGACTCGAGGTGCTGCGCATCATCAACGAACCAACGGCGGCAGCCCTCGCCTACGGGCTCGATAAGAAGAACGACGAGACGATACTGGTCTTCGACCTCGGCGGCGGGACCTTCGACGTGAGCATTCTCGACGTGGGCGATGGTGTGGTCGAAGTTCGTTCGACGTCTGGCGATACTCACCTCGGCGGTGACGACTTCGACCGGCGCATCGTCGACCACCTGGCCGATGAGTTCCAAAAGGACAACGGCATCGATCTGCGCAGTGATCCACAGGCCCTTCAACGCCTCTTCGAGGCGTCGGAAAAGGCCAAGGTCGAACTGTCTGCGGTAACACAGACGACGATCAACTTGCCGTTCATTACGGCCGATGCCACAGGGCCCAAGCATCTAAATACCACGCTGATGCGCTCAACTTTCGAATCACTTATCAGCGACCTCGTGGATCGATGTAAAGGGCCGGTTCAGCAGGCCATGGCAGATGCCAAGCTCACGGTGGCGGACATCGACGAGGTGATCCTGGTCGGTGGTTCCACTCGGGTGCCCGCAGTCCAAGCCCTAGTCAGACGCCTCACTGGCGGCAAGGAACCAAACATGACGGTTAATCCCGACGAGGTCGTGGCGCTCGGTGCGGCGGTGCAGGCGGCTGTCCTGAAAGGGGAGGTCAAGGACGTCTTACTCCTTGATGTCACTCCGCTGTCCTTGGGCGTCGAGACCCTCGGTGGTGTGATGACCAAGGTGATCGAGCGCAATACGACAATCCCTGCTCGGCGCTCTGAGACCTTCAGCACGGCCGACGACAACCAATCTGCCGTTGACGTGGTCGTCCTCCAAGGTGAACGGGAACGGGCTTCGGACAATCGCACGCTGGGACGATTCCGCCTGGAGAACATCCGCCCCGCTCCGCGCGGCGAACCTCAGGTCGACGTCACCTTCGACATTGATGCGAACGGGATCTTGAACGTATCCGCCAAAGACAAGGACACCAACGCTGAGCAGCGAATCACTATCAGTGAGAGCACTAATCTCGACAAGTCCGAAGTCGAGCGCATGGTCAGTGACTCCGAACGATACCGCCAGGAAGACGCCGAGCTTCGTCAACTGGTCGATGCCCGCAATGGGCTCGACGCCATGGTGCACTCGGTGGAACGGCGACTCAGCGAGTTGGGCGAAAATGCCCCGCTGCACGAGAAGGCTCGAGCGGAGATGCTGATCGGGGATGCCCGGCAAGCTCTCAAAGATGAAGCTCCGCTGGATCGGCTCCGGTCACTCACCAGTGAGCTTCAGAGTGTACATCAGGGACTGTCGGCTCAGGGGAGATCGCCTCCTGCTGGAACGGCAACGAGGCGGCATCCCATGGCGCGGACGACGACGTGATCGACGCCGAGTTCACCCCGAGCTGAGGTGTGCCGTGCCGGCTCAACCTTCTAGTTCAGGTCGTGCCGCTCCCCCCTTCGGCGAGTCCGCCGGGGAGGCAGAGCCCCCCGATGCCACCTCGAGGACGCCGGGGGGAGCGGCCGAAGCTGAAGAAGACCGAACCAGCCACCGAAGCGAGCAGCCAAGTCAGCGACGTTGAAGATCAGCTGCAACGAGCGTTGGCGGACTTTGACAACCTACGAAAGAGACTGACCAGCGAAGTGGAAAGGGCTCGGAGCCAAGAACGGGCGGCGGTCGCCGCAGCGTTTCTCCCGATCCTCGACAATCTGGAACTGGCTCTCTCCCACGTAGGCGCCGATCCTTCTCGGGTGCAAGAAGGGATCGAGGCAGTTCGTGATCAGGCCGTGGCGATCCTGGCCTCGCTGGGCTATGTCCGCTTCGATCCACTAGCAGAGCAGTTTGATCCGGTGCGCCATGAAGCGGTGAGTACGGCCCCCGGCAGCAGCGCAGACCCCGGGACCATCGTGCATGTGGTCCATCCCGGCTATGGCGACGGTGAGCACCAGCTGCGACCGGCTGCGGTGGTGGTGGCAACCAAGGAGATCTAGTGGCGGAAGACCAGGACTTTTATTCGGTTTTGGGCGTCACCAGGTCGTCGAGCGCCGAGGAGATCCAACGCGCCTATCGCAAGCTCGCTCGCACCTACCACCCTGACGTGAACAAGGACCCGGCGGCAGAGGAGCGGTTCAAGGAGATATCCGAGGCCTACGACGTCTTGTCCGATCCCGAAACCCGGATCAAGTACGACCGCTTCGGATCGTCGTTCCGTCAGGTGCCCGACGGTGCGAGCCCAGAGGCTTGGGAGCGGGCCCAGCGGGTCAACCGTCGTGGGTGGGAGGGGACCCAGGACTTCGATTCCTGGACCGCAGGTGAGTTCGATGGGATCGATCTGGACGATCTTTTCGGCGGCATGTTCGGCCGCCGGCGACGGAGTCCAACCCGCGGTGCAGACCAGGAAGCAACGATCGAGATCTCTCTCGAAGATGCATTCAAAGGGGCCAAGAGACGGATCACGCTGCCCGGCGTCAACGGTCAACGCAGCTATGACGTGAAGATTCCACCGGGAGTTATCGAGGGTCAACGCATTCGATTGTCCGGTCAAGGGGGCCAGGGCAGTAACGGTCAGCCCGGTGACCTCTACCTGATCGTCCACATCGCTCCGCACCCCGTTTTCGTCTCGACGGGCGCGACATCTATGTCGATCTCCCTGTCGCACCGTGGGAGGCGGCTCTCGGTGCCAAGGTCGCCGTCGAGGGACCGGGGGGCGACGCCAAGCTCACCGTTCCAGCCGGAACCTCTTCCGGGCGCAAGCTCCGGCTGCGGGGCCGGGGCCTTCCAAACCCTAAGGGCACCCCCGGCAATCTCTACGCGGAAGTCCGGATCATGGTGCCTCGCCGCCTGAGCGAACGAGAGAAGTCTCTATTCGAAGAGCTAGCCCGTGAATCGGACTTCGACCCTCGGCGGCGGCCGTGACGTCTGTACTTGCTCGTCCGCTCCGGCTCGACCTTGAGTCTTTCTCTTACTCAACTGGACTTCACCCTGATCTGGTCGTGCGCTTCGTAGAGCTAGGCCTCCTCGATGCCGAAGTCAGTGGCGATCGGCAGTTGCGGTTTGCTCCAACCCAGGTAGCACGAGCATTCCGGATCCAGAGACTTCGCTCGGGTCTGTCCCTCAACTACGCGGCTGTGGGGCTCGTCATGGACCTTCTTGACCGAATTGACCAGCTGGAAGCGGCTCTTCGTCGTCGCCCCACAACACCCAGGAGGAACTGACCGGCTATGGATCCCAACCGCCTTACCGAGAAGTCTCAAGAGGCACTGACCGAGGCTCAAGCGATTGCCCAACGGCTCGGACACACCGAAGTCGATGGCGAGCACCTTCTTCTGGCCCTCTGAACCAACAGAATGGATTGGTCCCGCGACTTATCGAACGAGCCGGCGGTGACGTCGACGGATTAGTCAAGAACATGGAAGCCTACTTGGCACGCAGACCAAAGGTTTCTGGGCCCGGAACCTCGCCCGGACAGGTTTTTGTCACTCAACGGCTTTCGCGGCTCTTCGACACCGCTGACGCTGAGGCGAAGCGCCTGAAGGACGAGTACGTATCCGTTGAACACCTGGCGCTGGCGCTCATTGAAGAAGGAGTGAACGAGCGCGGCAGGACGGGCACTGCAGGAAAGTAATATTTCTCGGGACGGCTTCCTCGACGCACTCACCACGATCAGGGGTAATCAGCGGGTGACGTCGGCCACTCCCGAAGGTAGCTACGAGGCGCTCGAGAAGTACGGGCAAGATCTCGTGGCGGACGCCCGATCGGGGCGTCTCGATCCAGTCATCGGTCGAGATGGCGAAATCCGTCGCGTAATCCAAATTCTTTCGAGAAAGACGAAGAATAATCCTGTCCTCATCGGAGATCCTGGCGTCGGTAAGACCGCCATCGTCGAAGGACTGGCTCAGCGAATCGTGCGCGGCGACGTTCCCGAAGGTCTGCGAGACCGAACAATCTTCGCTCTCGATATGGGCTCGCTGGTGGCGGGGGCCAAATACCGGGGTGAATTCGAAGAGCGCCTCCAGGCCGTCTTGGCCGAGATCCGTAGCGCCGAGGGTCGCATCGTTTTGTTCATCGACGAACTCCACAACGTGGTTGGGGCGGGAGCTGCTGAGGGGTCAATGGACGCCGGAAATATGCTCAAGCCAATGCTGGCCCGCGGTGAGCTCCATTTGATAGGAGCGACCACGCTTGACGAGTACCGCAAGCACATTGAGAAGGACGCTGCGTTGGAGCGACGATTCCAGGTCGTCCTCGTTGACGAGCCGACAGTCGAGGACACCATATCCATCCTGCGGGGATTGCGGGAGCGGTTCGAGGTGTTTCACGGCGTCAATATCCAAGACGGCGCCCTCGTTGCCGCGGCCACCCTGAGCCACCGCTACATCACCGATCGATTCTTGCCGGACAAGGCGATCGACCTTGTGGACGAAGCATGCGCCATGTTACGCACGGAGATTGACTCACTTCCGGCCGAGTTAGACGAATCGAGCCGCAAGGCGATGCGCCTTGAGATCGAAGAGGCTGCCCTCGCCGAGGAGCAAGACCCGGCGAGTCGACAGCGACTCGAAGAGCTACGCCACGAGCTGGCCAATGTGCGAGCCGAAGTCGACGCCATGCGAGCTCGCTGGGAGGCCGAGCGTCAGGCCATCCACCGAGTCCAATCGCTGCGAGAGGAACTTGAACGGACACGACTTGAGGCCGAATCCGCCGAGCGCGCTTACGATCTCAACCGTGCCGCTGAGTTGCGCCACGGAACCATCCCGGAGTTGGAGCGTCGGCTCCAAGCGGAAGAGGAACAGCTCGCCGCCAAGCGAGGTGATCACCCCCTGCTCCACGAAGTATTGAGCGAAGATCAGATTGCGGACATCGTCTCTCGATGGACTGGTATTCCCGTAAACCGCCTGCTCGAAGAGGAACGCGAAAAGCTCCTTCATCTTGATGAGATCCTGCACGAGCGAGTCGTCGGTCAAGACGAAGCTGTTCAACTCGTCGCCGACGCTGTGATGCGAGCACGCGCCGGCATCAAAGATCCCCGCCGACCCATCGGTTCGTTCATCTTCCTCGGTCCCACGGGAGTTGGAAAGACCGAGCTGTCCGCGAACATTGGCCGGCGTGCTCTTCGATTCTGAAGAGAACATGGTCCGTCTCGACATGAGCGAATACCAGGAGCGTCATACTGTCAGCCGCCTTGTCGGAGCTCCTCCCGGCTATGTCGGGCTACGACGAAGGAGGCCAGCTCACCGAAGCAGTCCGCCGCAAGCCGTACTCGGTCGTTCTCTTCGACGAGATCGAAAAGGCACACCCCGATGTATTCAATACACTGCTACAGATCCTCGACGACGGTCGGCTGACCGATGCTCAAGGTCGGACTGTCAAATTTCCGTAACACCATCATCATCATGACCTCGAATATCGGGTCGCTCTACCTGCTCGACGGGATCACGGACAACGGCGAAATCAAACCTGACGCCCGGGAGCACGTCTTTGACGAACTGGCCCACCACTTTCGACCCGAGTTCCTCAATCGTGTCGATGACACTGTCCTGTTCAAGCCTCTGACACAATCCGAAATCGAGCGCATCGTCGACCTCCTTTTGAATGACTTGCGGGCACGATTGGCCGAAAGACGTATTGCGCTCAATGTCGACGAAGAAGGGCGCGCGTTTCATCGCCCGTAGGGGCTTTGACCCGGTCTATGGTGCCCGACCATTGCGCAGGTTTATCGCCCACAATGTCGAAACTCGGGTGGCCCGGGCGCTTCTGGCTGGCACCGTAAGCGAGGGCTCGACCATCCAGGTGCAGGTAAAAGATGGCGACCTCGTGGTATCAACATTGACCATTGTCCCGGAAGAAGAGAGCAGTTCACCAGAACAGAGGAGGTTTCCTCATGATTGCCGAGACGTTTGGTGTAGGTCAATCGATCTGATACCATCCTTTGTTTCTTTCTGTTCGTGATCGAGATCTGGCTCATGTTTATGGTGTTCAGCGACATCTTCCGCAGCCATGACCTCAAAGGCTGGGCCAAAGCACTCTGGCTGCTCTTCGTCTTCATCCTCCCCATTGTTGGGATCTTGGCTTATCTGGTCGTACGTGGTAACACGATGGAGGACCATGCGATCGAAATGGCTCGGCAACACGAAGCTGCGTTTTCGTCGCTATGTGCAGTCCGCGGTCCGACGTCCTGCTGACGAACTTGCCGAACTGGTGGACCTCAAGGAACGAGGAGTCCTCACCGAAGTGGAGTTTAAACGGATAAGCGTCCTATCGTCGACAACGCTTCAGCTGCGGCATAGCGCGTCCAGGCCTACAGGTCAGGAAAAGAGGTTCTTTACGGCGAACTGATTCGCAAACAAGGCAGATCCAGCCGCTCCCAGATGGACGATGGGCGCCCTCATCCAGCGTCGAACTCTTGCAGGCGCTCGCGCACGAACCACCATAACGCCGGTTCGAGATCTTCGTTAACCCCGATGGCCTCCTTTGCAAATGGTGTCGTCGGGCCCTGTGCTTCGACGGCCAGCGTTCCTTTCTCGGCCGCGAGATCTCACTCGTCGACGCGAGAAACTCCGAACGGATCATCCGGGAGTTTGGCGAAACTCGACCGCGCGTAACAGCTGCGGGACCACGCGATCAAGGGATGCTCGCAGATAGAGCTGATGCGACACTGGGTTTACCACAACGTGGTTCGCCTTCTCCGAGTCCGTCTGCTTGGTGGACGCATAGAGGAGAGGAAGATCCGATAGTAGGAGGACAGTCTGATGCTCATGCGCTTTGATCCGTTCCGCGACGTCGAGAGCCGACTCCAGGTATTCAATCGGCAGATGGGTGCACCGCCTATGACTATGGCAATGGACGCATACCGAGATGGCGACCGCTTCATCGTCCAGTTCGATCTCCCTGGAATCGATCCTGAATCCATCGACCTCACCGTGGAGAAGAATGTACTGACGGTACGGGCCGAACGAAAATGGGAGGCTCGCGACGACCAGGAGATCGTCATCTCCGAGCGGGTCCAGGGCAGCTTCAGCCGTCAGCTGTTCCTCGGAGAGAGTCTCGACGCCGAACACGTCGAGGCCAGCTATAGCAACGGAGTGCTGACCCTTTCGATTCCGGTTGCCGAACAGGCCAAGCCTCGCAAGGTCGCAATCACGACCAGCTCGGACGAGACCAAGGTGGCCCCGAAGCAACCAAAGGCGACCGCGGGTTCATCGGCCGCCGCATGAGGGAACAGTTTGAATTCAGCTCATGACAGAACCCGAAGTCCTCGGGGTTTACGGCTGCCGACCGCCGACAGGTCGGTTAGGTTCCGATTCCGCGCCGAGAGGCTTGAGGCATCTGACGACACCGATTCAGAGAGAATCTAATCCAACCACTTCGCCAAGAGGCTGGCGATGCCCGCGTTGGGCCAGGGTTGGGCTGACGTTGGGGTGCACGAGTGGCAGCGGGGCGTAGAATTCTTATGGAATCTATTCAGACGGTGAGCCTTCACACGAGGTGGGTCAGAGTAGATATGAGCCGAGAAGGAACCCCATGGTGCACTCTGCAATGCAGCGCCTGGGAACCGCCCCGCCCCTTCCTCCCAAGGTGTCCAATCTTGATGCGATCATCGATTTCCGGCTCCTAGCCGAGAACATCCCCCACATTGTGTGGGCGGCAGGCGCGGACGGCGCCACTACCTACTTCAACCAACGCGGATCGGATTTTACGGGCTTGCCTCCCGAAGCGAATTACGGCTGGGGTTGGGTATTGCTGATTCATGAAGAGGACGCCACACGTGCGCAAGGCGAATGGAACCTCGCTCAGGAATCACAGATACCATTTGATACTCAGTGGCGAGTCCGACGCGCGGACGGCGAGTATCGTCGGATGGCAATTCGCGGCATGCCAGTTTTTGATACTCAGGAAGTGCTCACGCAGTGGGTCGGCACATGCACCGACATTGAGGATGAGAAGCGCCTGGAAGACCACCTCCTTCGGACACAACAGACCGCCGCCGAATCGCTCACGCTCTTAGAGACGCTGCAGGCAAGCGCACCGGTAGGTTTCGGCTACGTCGATTGCGACTTTCGCATCGTTCGACTCAATGACTCACTTGCCGCCGTCAATGGGAACACGATCGAGTGTCAGCTCGGATGCACAATTGCTGAAGTGGTACCCGATCTCTGGGCGCAGATCGAACCCGCCCTCCGAAAGGTCCGAGAGACTGGGAATCCCGTGGTCAATCTCGAGGTGAACGGCAAAAGCGCTGTGCAACCCGAACAGATCCATACCTGGCTGTCGAGCTACCATCCCGTTCGCCTGCACGGCGAGATCATCGGAATCGGCATCGTTGTGGTCGACATCACCGAGCGTCGACAGGCAGAAGAATTCCGGTCGATTGTAATGAACCAGATGGCAGAGGGCCTTTACACGCTTGACGGCGAGGGTCAGCTCACGTACATGAATGCCGCTGCATCGGAGATCCTTGGATGGACTGAGGAGGAGCTTCGCGGAAAGCATATGCACGATGCCATTCACTTCCAAGGTGACGACGGGACTCTCCTAAGTGAAGAAGAATGCGAACTTCTAAAGGTACGGACACAAGGACGGACCATACGCCTGGACGACGTTGTGTTCACCCGCAAGGACGGATCTCTTAGATACGTCTCCGTTTCTGGTTCTCCCCTGTTGAACGGATCCACGGTCAGTGGGGTGGTCGTAGTATTTCGCGATACCACAGACGAGCATTCCGATCGGGTTCGAATCAAGCGTGAGCTTGCCGCACTGACCTGGGTTGGTCGGATACGTGAAGCGCTGGACGAAAACAGACTCATGCTGTACGCGCAGCCCATTGTGCCCCTCACCGGTGGTCAAGCCAGCGAGGAACTTCTCCTGCGAATGGAGGGGCGAAACGGCGAGATCATCCCACCGGGTGCCTTCCTTCACGCAGCGGAGAGGTATGGCTTAATATCGGAGATTGACCGATGGGTGGTCAAAGAAGCGGTCCGACTTGCCGCGAGCGGCCGCCACGTTGAGGCGAATCTTTCGGCGGAGTCGATTTCGACACTCGATTTGCTTACGGTGATCGAACACGAGATTCACCAGACCGGCGCTGATCCCTCAAATCTCGTATTTGAGATAACTGAGACTGCCCTCATGGGCGACATAGCGAAAGGTGAGTTTTTTGCCCGCGGTTTACTTGATTTGGGCTGCGGCCTCGCGCTCGATGACTTCGGCACCGGCTTTGGCACCTTCACGTACCTCAAAAGAATACCGATCAAGTTTCTCAAGATCGACATCGAGTTCGTTCGCGATCTTGGTGCCAACCTGGCCAATCGGCACATTGTGAAAGCCATCGTCAACCTCGCTAAAGGGTTCGGTTGCCAAACGATCGCCGAAGGTGTCGAAGACGAGGCCACGGTATCGGTCCTCCGGGAGTTTGGTGTCGACTTCGTGCAAGGCTTTCACCTTGGGCGTCCGGCACCCATCGTCGAGCGTCGTTAGACATTTTCGGCGCCGTATCGCGCTCGGTACCCCATCCGGGCGGCGGGGTTGGTTTCATCAGTCAAGGATCGGGAATTCTCGTGGCCCCTGCAGTCACGGAATTTTGGTCAAGTCCAGGTCTCTCTTTACCCGTGCGACGAATCACTCGACTTCGCTCCCACCTGTCGAGTCATCAACCCCAACGATCCAGCTCTCGAAGCTGATGGAGCCGAGCGGGAAGCAGGTAGTCATCACGAATTGATCCATCCGTACTTCCAATCGAATTTGCACAAGTCACATATTCAAGCGTCGGGCGCACCTCACGAAGGGACTCGCTGAATCTGCGAGACCGGATCAGGTCAAGCGAGTCCAACACATCTCATCTCGAAGAGTCCCCATACCCGAACGCAGTCGTCCGATGGGCGACAATTCACGCACTCGAAACCACGTGAACGCGTGTATCGGCGAATGGTGGAAGTTGACAGGCTTGGATCATGCTCACTCATTCGTTGACGAAGGCCGTGAGCAGCTATGTACAGCCGATCGAAGCGAAGTACCGCCATTGTGACGGGGAGTTCGAACGCATTGACTTGCCTTCGGTGCACCAAGGTGATCCATGACGACCTTGGGTGTTTCCAAATTCCAGCATTTCTTTCGCATTTCAGCCGGGTTGCAGGTCAACAAGAACGACCTCAAACGCTACCGCGATTTTCTCAACCGGAAGCTGTACGACATGCTGGTGACGGCTCAAGCCACAGCCCGTGCCAACCTACGGGACATCCTCCTGCCCGCGGACCTGCCCATCACCAAAGGGCTCCAGCAGTGCATGCACGACTTCCAGAAGCTGGATAGTGACATCGGATTGCTCTCACTACTCGAGGAGATGGAAGTTGTTCCACCGACGGATCTCGCTTTGAGCCAGGAGGCTGAGACGAGATTGCCGCAGGTGGCCGGAGGTGTCTCGGTGGCTTTGGCAAGAACGATCCGAATCCTCGATCGAGGCCTCAAGGCTCCCCATTCGGCGGATTGGGAGGAAGCCTTCGGAGTCATGGACCTGCTCATCTGAGAAGAGCGCCCTACCGGCATTTCGCTGACAAGGAAGGACTGCTGACCGCGGTTGCCGTTGAAGGCTGGGATGGTCTCGCCGAAGCCCTGAGGTCTAGCGGCGCCAAAAATTCCGAACCGTCGACACGGCTGCAGAAAGCCCTAATGACAGTCTTAGAGATGGGAAGGAAGCGTCCTCACCTTTACCAACTGATGTTCGCCATACCCAAGAGCGATCCCGGCGCAGGCGCGCGCTCCGCTTCCCGGGCTCAGGAGGAGTTCCTCTCAATCGTGGCTGCCGTGGTTGGGGAGGCAGATGCACGACACTACGGGGCCCTGCTGTTCAGTAGCGCCCACGGTATCGCCGAGTTGGAAATCAGCGGGCACCTGACCGAAGAAACTTGGACAACCGCAGAAGATCTCTTTGCGACCTTGGTGGCCATGATTGCCAACTACCACCCGGCAAGGCGGACCAAACACGTCGTTCGGTGAGTTCTCCCACGGAATAGAGCTAATGCCTAAGCGGTGTCATCTGGTAGTGGAAGATTTACCTTGTCCCGTAAGTCGCCAGAGGAACGGCCTCTAGCCTTCGACCCTCTAGTTCACGACGGTTCAGCTACCGTCATGCCAACTAGCCGAAGTCATCCCGGGTGACGATGTAGGCGCCGCCGGCGTTCGGGTAGGAACGGTTGGTCTGGCGATACGACACGACCCGCAGCCAGCTGGAGCCCGATGATTACCGTCGAGATCGGGACGCTCAATGAGAAGGCCGCCAGCACAGCGGCCCGCAGCAGCACCCCGACCATCTCGGCGGTGGCGTAGGCGACCGAGGAGAGAGGGCGCCGCCCGAGCAGCAGCCGGGCCAGCCGGCCGTCGGTACCGGCGGCTCCCGCCTGTCCGCGATCCCGGCCCGGTACCCTCCGGCCACCACCGGGAGCGGAGCTTCACCGCCAGCGCGGGCGGTCGTTGAAGAGGACCGCCAGCTGCAGCCGGGAGCGGACGTTCATCTTCCGATAGATCGACCGGAGGTGGAAGTCGACCGTGTGGCGCGAGACAAAGAGCCGGCTCGCCACCTCCTGGTTGGTGAGGCCCTGGGCCACGAGGTCGGAGATCTTGAGCTCGGCATCCGTGAGGCTGGCCCACCCCTCGAGCGCTCGGGGCCGCTGTCGCGCCCTGGGCCGGGCGGCCTGCGTCCGGAGGCGATCGCAGACGCGCTCTGCGTCGTGCTCCGCCCCCACAGCGGCATACCCCTCGATCGCCAGCCCATAGGCATTCCGGGCGGCAGCGGGGTCGGACCGGGCCAGCACGCTCGCAAGGTCCTCCGTCGCGGAGGCTCGTGCCCATGGATGCCGGTGGGCGTCGATCGCCTGGCGCAACAGGCTGGGGTCATCCTCTAGCAACCCACGCGCCTGGAGCTCGCCGGCGACCACGGTGGGGAATTCGTCGTTCTCCCGAGCGAGCAGCTCCGCGCCGGCGACGACAGCTTCGGCCCGATGGTGTTCACCCACGGACATAGCAGTGCGAACGAGGAATGCCGGCGCGACCGGGACCATGGCGAACATGGCCCGCTGGGAGAGGGGGTCGTCGCACAGCGAGACCGAGGTCTCGAAAGCCTGCGCCGGCTGCTGCTTGGCGGCGACGACGAGGGCGGCGGTGACTCGATGCTCGACCGAGCCCAGGGAGCCGTCGATCGTCGGCGGCTCGGCCTCGAAGCGGCGCACGTGCTCCTGGGCGTCTCTCAGGTCCCCGCGCCGGAGGGCGATGGCGGCGAGCACCGATTCGCCCGAGGCGACGAACTCTCGAAGAGCGTCCCGCCGGCCGGTGTCGACGGCCCACGCCGCGCACTTGGCCGCTTCGCTGATGCGGCCGGAAGCCAGGAGATAGCGGGCGGAGACGGCCGGGATCCCTGCCTCCCGCAAGGCGCCATGTTCGCCGGACAGATGGCTGGCATCGACGAGACAGGCGGCCGCACCGGCGAGCTCCCCGAGCGCGATCTGCACGGCCGCCAGCGCCAGGTGCGCCCGGATCTCCCCTGGTGGGCGGTGTCGCCGGGCCGAGTCAGCGGCGGCTCGAAGCAGCGAGAGAGCGTCGGCCACGCGGCCTTGGTGCCAGGCGCCCACCCCGTAGGCGGTGAGGGCGGTCGCCCGTTCGTCATCTGATCCGCAGGCGAGCAGGCCCTCCGCCAGCTCGCTGGCCTGCCTAAACTGACCGCAGCGAAGCTGGGCGAGCACCTCCGCATCATCGCGATGCCCGTTCTCACCCCGCGTCGAAGGGCTGCGCCCACATGCGGGTCGCACGGAGTCCAACCCTGGAATGGGCCGCGCGTGATTCCGGAGGTCCATCCTGCCCGATGTGATCACCGGTCGGCGCTGGCCGCCGGGCTCGGCGTGTGTCCAGACGTCCGTCATAGTGTCGCAGCAACCCGACGTTTCATTCGGGGCCTCCTAGCGTGGTATCGACCGCACCCGCGGCCGCTCACCTAGGATGCGCCCCAGACGCTTCATTTGCCTGGACCTGGATGCACGAACCTGGCCGGTTCGGACTAACCTGCTAGGCCGGTGCGCGCGAGACCCGGCGGGCACCGTCTGCGAAAGTGAGGCAGATGTCTGCGCAATGGGAGGTCGCCGTGCAATGAAGCTCGCGCTCCGGTGCAGCGGGCCTGTGGCCCGTCGGCGCTGGCCCCGGTGACCCCTCTCGACCCACAGTCCGCCGGCGGAGAGGTCGCCGTCCTCCGCGAGGAGCTTTCGGCATTCCAACCCCTGCTGGCGCTGTCCATGCTGATGACGGCCAGCGCCGACATTGACGAAATCCTTAGGCTCGCAACCTCCTCCATGACGTCGCTCGCGCCCTGCCGGCTCGCGGCGGTCCGGCTGGACGGCGCCTGGTGGCCTGACCCCTCGCGGTCACCGCACGATGCGCAGCAGCTCGAGGCCGAGCTCGCCCGTTTGGGAGGGCGGGACGGCGAGGTGCGCTTCGGCGACAGCCGGGGTTGGGGGTTCCCGCTGGTGACCATCGGCGGCGTGGCGGGGCACATCGTCGTCTCATCCCGTCGGAAGCTCGGGGACCATCACCGTTTCCTCGTCGCCGTCCTCATCCAGCACGCGGCAGCAGCGCTGGCCAACGCCCGCCTGCAGGCCCGGCAGCAGGCCACGCTCGACGAGCTGCAGGTCAAGAACCGGTCGCTCGAGCAATCGATGGCCGCCACGGAGCAGGCCAGGTTCGAAGCGCAGCGGAGCCTCGATATCCACCGGAGGCTGACGGCGGCGGCCACGGCGGGTGAGGGCGAGCAGGGAATCGCCAGCGCCGTGCACGAGTTGACCGGCCTCCCCGTCGTGGTCGAGGACCGGCACGGGAACCGGGTGGTGTGGGCAGGCCACGCGGAGCCGCCCCAACAGGCCAAGCCGTCTCCCTCCGCACGCGAACGGCTGCTTCGCCGGGCGGTGGTCGGCGGAGGCTCCATTCGTGACCACGGGCGGCTCCTGTCCGTCGCCCGGTCAGGGGAAGAGGTCGTCGGGGTGATCGTCCTCCTCGACCCCGACGGAACGGCGGGGCCCTCCGATTGGGTGGCGCTCGAGCACGCCACCACCGTCCTCACGCTCGAGCTGGCGCGGCGTCGGGCGGTGGCGGAAACGGAGCTGCGCCTTGGGCGGGACCTGGTCGAGGAGCTGCTGTCCGGTACCGAGTCGCGGAGCATCGAGGAACGGGCTCGACTCCTTGGGTACGACCTGGCCCGCCCACATAGAGTGGTCGTCGTGGAGGATGATGACACGCAGCGGGCAAGCTCCGAGGATCTATTTGGCGCGGTACGTCGAGCCGCCCGCGACACCGGTGTGGGATCCCTGCACACGGCGAGGGGCACGAGCGTCGTCGTGCTCTCCCATGGCGACCACGACTGGGAGCGGTTCCGCGCCGCGGTGAGCGACGAGCTGGGGGGCAAGCGGCGGTGCCGCATCGGCGTGGGCGGCCGGTGCCCCGAACCGCCGGACTTTCCCCGCTCGCTGCGCGAAGCACAGAGGGCGGTCAGGCTCCAGCGGGCAACCGCCAGCCCCGAGTCGGCGACGAGATTCGAGGACCTCGGCATCTACAAGCTCCTGGCCGATCTCGGCGACGTCGACTCGGTGGAAGGCTTCGAGCGCCGCTGGCTGGGCAGCCTGCTCGACTACGACGCCGCCAAGGGCACCAAGCTCGTGGAGACGGTCGCCGCTTACGTCGAGTGCGGCGGAAACTACGACGCCACCGCGGCGGCCTTGTACGTGCACCGCAGCACACTCCGCTACCGGCTGCAGCGGCTGCGGGAGATCTCCGGGCTGGATCTCAACGACCCGGACACCCGGTTCAACCTCCAGCTGGCCACCCGGGCCTGGACCACGCTGCGGGCGCTCCGGCAGGGGAGCCATAGTCCGACCACCACGTGACCGGCCACGTATCGACAGGTAGGAGTAGCGGAGAACCTGTGGCACAATTACCCAAGACATTGACCGCCGAACAGGCCTGGGCGGCGTGCGAGCTCGTCGCCGAGTCGATCCCGCACATTGTGTGGCTGTCCCACCCATCCGGCTCGACCGACTATTTCAACACCCTCGGGACGGACTACACGGGCTTGCCCCGTGAAGCGAACTACGGATGGCGGTGGCTTGAGCTCGTCCATCCGGACGACGCCGAGCGGGCCAGTCTCGGCTGGGAGCACGCGACGCGGACGCTGACCCCCTTCGAGCTGACCTACCGGATCCGGCGGAGCGACGGCCAGTTCCGGTGGCACGCCTTCCGGGCGCTCCCCATTCGGAGACCAAACGGCGAGATCCTGCGGTGGATCGGGACCGCCGACGACGTCGACGAGGGCGAGCTGCCGGAGGACGATAGGGCTCGCATCGAGCGCCAGACCCGGGAACTACGGGCGTTGCTCGAGGCGATCCAACCGGCTCCCGAGGACCGGTTCGGCTTCGTGCCTGCGGACCGACGCGGGCGGCGGGTGAGGGCAGACCTCGAGGGCGCTCCATCGCTTCGGCGGGAGCTGGCCGGGGCTCTGGCCGCCGCCAGCTCGACGGTCGAGCGGCTCGGTCCCCGAGAGATCACCGTGCTCCGTCTGATCGCCGGCGGCTACACGAGCGCCGAGATCGCCAACCTTCTCGGTCTGTCGCTGCGCAGCATCGAGACGAGCCGCTCCCGCCTGCGCCAGGCCCTCGGCGTGACGAGTCGCGCCGAGTTGGTGCGGGTCGCCTATGGGGCCGGCCTGGCCGGGCCGCAGGCTTGACCCCCTCTCCTCCGCGAGATTTGCCGAGCTTGGACCTTGATTTCGGGAAACCCGCACCTTAGATTAACCTTAGAGCGAGCCAGAGTGAAGTCCTACCCTTGAGGAGGGTCCGATGGCTGTTGGTCGCGACATCGGTGTGGCCGGCATCGAGGTTCACCCGGGGGCTCACATCTGCGGCATGTATCGAGGCGCCGCTGAGCGTGACGCCATTCTGGTCGCGTTCCTCAACGCCGGTCTGGCGGCGGGCGACAAGTGCATCTGCGTCGTCGACGACGGCGAGCCCTCGGAGATCATCGCGGCACTGGGCGCCGAGCTGGCTGCCCGTGAGCGCGCGGACGACAAGCAGCTCGACGTCATTCGGGCGTCGGACATGCACCTCCGATCCGGCCGGTTCTCTGCCGACGAGACCATCGGCTCCTGGAAGGCGGCCATCTCCGAGGTCATGTACGACGGTCGATTCGACCTGGTCCGCGCCGTGGAGACCTGGTCGCTGCGAGACGTCGTGCCCGACGCTCGGGAGCTCGTTGCGCTCGACTCCGAGATGAACCGGTTCCTGCCGCTCTTCCCACAGGTGGTCCTGTGTCTCTACGACCTGGAGCGGTTCGGGGGCGATTCGGTCGTCGACCTCCTCCGCACGCACCCCAAGGTGCTGGTCGGAAAGATGGTGCTCGAGAACCCGTACTACCTCGGGCCCGACGAGTTCCTCGCTGTCGCCCAAAGCGGGGCGGCCGACCGCCAGGGACTCGAAGAGTTGGCAGCCCGTGTTGCCTCGTGACGACTGGCTGGACCTGGCTCGCAAGGTCAACTGGACGTACCGCTATGTCCCCGAAACCGACGTGTTCCCGGCTGGCATGAGCGGCAGACCTTGGTTGGCCCACGACGCGTGGGCCGACTGGAACGAGGCCTACCGCACGACATATCGCGAGTACGTCACCAACCAGCGCGCCAAGGACGAGGCGGTCATGGGGGTTCGGGCGGCCATGAGCAAGGTGCGCCTCGTCGAGAGCCTCGACTCAGGCTGGATCCAGCTCGTCAAGTTCCACAACGGTGCCTTGGCATTGGCCGAGTACGCCGGCCTCGTGGCCGAGCTCCGGATGGCCCGCTTCGGTCGCGACAGCGCATGGCGGATGATGGCCACGCTGGGTGCCCTCGACGAAATGCGCCATACGCAGATCCCGCTGCTCATCGGCCACGACATGCTGCGCTTCGACGGCAACTTCGACTGGACGCACCGGGCGTACCACACCAACGAGTGGGTGATGATCGCCGCCCGGCACCTCTTCGACGACATGTTCGCTGCCGCCGACGCCATCGATGTGGCCATCCAGCTCAATTTCGTGTTCGAGACCGGCTTCAGCAACCTCCAGTTCATGGCCCTGGCCGCCCTGGCGGACGCCGCCGATCACCACCTGTTCGAGAAGGCGCTGGCGAGCATCCAGACCGATGAGTCGCGCCACGCCCAGATCGGTCATCCGGTGCTGCGGACCCTCATCGCCAATGGGGCCCAAGACCGCGCCCAGTACCTCGTAGACAAGATGTGGTGGCGGTGCTGGCGGCTCCTCGTGGCCCTCACTGGCACGTCCATGGACTACCTCACCCCACGCCGCGCCCGAACCCGGTCGTTCAAGGAGTTCATGGAGGAGTGGGTGATCGAGCAGTTCACGAAGAACCTCGCCGAGTTCGGCCTCCAGCGGCCGTGGTTCTGGGACCTCTTCCTGGAGGAACTGGACTTTGCCCATCACAGCTTCCAGCTCGGCCTCTATTCATACCGGACCACGCTGTGGTTCGACGTGCCCATGCCGGACGACTCCGACCGTGACTGGCTGACGGAGAAGTACCCGCTGTGGCAGGAGTCGTTCGGGCCGGTCTGGGATCGCCTCGAGCGGGCATGGGCCACCCAGGGCGAACCTGGCACCCTCGCCTACGCCCTGCCGGCGCTCTGCAACCTGTGCCAGCTGCCGACGGTGTTCGTCCGGCCGGGCAGGAACACCGCATGCACGCTCGAGGCGGGTGGCCGCAAGTACCTGTTCTGCTCCGAACCGTGCCGGTGGATCTTCTCCAAGGAGCTGGGCCGTTTCGCAGCGCACAAGAACGTGGTCGACCGGATCGTCGCCGGGGAGGCGCCGGGAAAGCTGACCGACCTGCACGAATGGATGGGCCTGGAGGCGCCCATCGAGATCGGGAAGGACCTGCGCCGAGGGCTCGACCGGTGGCGGCTCGACCCCGTCCCGTCCGCGCCACCGGGTGTCGGTGCGCGTCTACCTGTTTGGCTACCTGACGGACGACTTCTTGGGGCGGGTGCTCGTCGCACCGACGAACCAGAGCGTCGGCCGCCTCGCAACAGCCCGCGGCATGGGGGCCGGCGCCAGGACGAACCGGGTCGTTCATAGTGACCAACGAGGCCGGGGCCGTTCTCGACCAGAACCTGACGATCGGCGAGGCCGGCCTCGCCAACGGAGACATCTTCACCGTGGCCCCCGGTGGCTGACCGCATGGCCCGGTGGGTGTGTGCCGCCACCCTGGACGACCTCTGGGCTGGTGAGCTGCTCGCGGTCAAGCTCGAGGACGAAGAC
>CAWBFN010000002.1:0-2377482 GCA_963788125.1 uncultured Acidimicrobiaceae bacterium
GGACTTGGCTGAGTTGGGTCTGGTCCTGGATGACCTTCTCGGCGTCGGAGCTGCAGGCCGGCGTCGAAGCCCCCGACGCGGCGCAGTCCTGGGCCTGGGTGGCCTGGTCTGCGCTCAGGATGGACTGTTCGGCGCCGACGCCGCTCTGGGCCGCAGCGATCGCCTGGTTATCGGCAGTCGACGCGTCGGATTCGGCCTGCTCGTCGGCGGACAGGCTCTGTTGGTCTTTGGTCACGGTCTGCTGATCCTGGTCGACCTCCTGAGCACTGGACCCTGAAGGAGCACCGATGGTGTAGGAGCCCTCGTAGCCAATGGAACCGCCTACTTGCACCGACGTGGAGATCGTCGTACGCACCACCGCCGCAGTGGTCAGCGCACCGCTGCTATCTGGCGACGAGCTGGGGCTGCCGTGGTTGCCGCCGGTGGACGCTACGGCCACGCCGCCCGCCACCGCCCCCCCGACCAGGGCGCCGGCAACAGCAGCGATCGCCGCCACCCGTCTAGCCGAGAACTCAGCCACCGGCACCGCCCGGGCTGTCGCCGTTGAACTCGACCGACCCCGGCTGGGGCGAGCCGAGGCTGGCGAAGCCTGGCACGCCGGTCTTGTGGGAGCACAACGTCGAAGCGTTCTGGAAGACCGGGTTGCTCGGGTTCAAGTCACCCCCCGCGCCGCGATTGAACGACAGACCGCCATTCGACGGGTCAGGAAAATCCGGTATCCCGTTGGCCCGCATGCACTGCGAGAACTTCAGCAGCTGGGCCTGGCTTGGTTGCTGCTGATTCTGCCCACCCTGCAAATCGGTTTCCGCCGTGTCTATGTACGTCCGGCAGTACTGGCCCGGCCCGGCGTCGCCCTGCCCGCCCTTGTTAGTCCCGTAGATCCCTCCAGGAATGGCGTCATTCCAGGTCAGGTGGATCACCTTGCTGGCGTCGATGGTCGGATCGGCCTGGCCCGGATCGCCGTGGGCGCGCATGCACGCGGCCCACTCGTCCAGCAGCTGGGTCGGGTTGCTGCTGGGCAGCGCGGTCGACGAACTCCCGCTGCCTCCGCGGTTGCCGCTGCTGGTCGCCAAGGTGGTGCTGGTTCCCAGGTTGGCGACATGCGGCGAGCCTGACCCGCCGCCGCACGCGGCCAACCCGATGGCGGCCGCCGCAGCGATGGGAGCCAGCCCGCCCGCTCGCCGGATGGTCGCTTTCATAGTGCGCCTTTCTGGGTCGGGCCGCCGATTCGTCTTCTGGGCAGCTCTGTCTGTGTCCATGTCGTGGCCGTTCATCCGGCTGCCCCGCCGTTGCCAGCCGGCACGGGCGGTCGTAGCGGGGGACCGCCGGCGGCCGGAGCGACGCTGACGTCTCCCGGCGGACCCCAGCCATTGATCCACCACGCCGGCGCGTCTATCTGCTTGCCGCAGACATCGTTGACCTTCTCGACGAACGGGCTATTCGGGTCCACGCCGGTACCGTTGAAATTGGTGGTGGTCCCCGTGGGGTAGGGGTAGTTGGGGACCCCGTTCGCCCGCATGCAGTTGACGTACTGCACGAGCACTGCCTGGTCGGGATCAAAGGGGGGGACAGGGTCTTCGGCGCGCAAAATATTCTGGGCCTCGGTCAGGTACTGGCTGCACTGACCTGTGACGTTGTGGGCAGCGGCAGACGGACCCCCTCCCGGGCCATTGAGCAGCGGACTAGTGATGTTGATGACCCCGTGGGAGTCAATGATCGGGTCCGCCTGGTTGGGATCGCCGTTACTGCGCATGCAGGTGGCCCACTCGTCGGTCAGCGCAGTCGCGCTGCTCCTTGGCACCGTGGTCGTAGTACTCCCGTCGTCGGTACCACGGCTGGTCCCCACGCTGGTGGTAGTCCCCAAGCTGGCGACGCGCGGGGAGCTGGAGCCGCCGCCGTTGCACGCCGCAAGCGCCGAGGCGACCGCCACAGCAACGACGACGAGTCCGCCCAACCGCCGGTAAGTCGCAGTCCTGTTTCGCCAACTTCGATGCGGCGTCCAAAGGCCTGTATCAGAGCTCTCGTAGCCTTCGTTATCTCTCATGTGCTCTCTCTTCACTGTCCGAAGCGGTGTTCAGAGCAGTTGTACGAAACGCAAGGTCACAGCCCGGTCACAGTTGTTACCTGGCTGTGACCTTGGAACTGGCATCTTGAACTAAGAGGGGAACTGCCCCCGAGGTGCCACCCAATCGGCCACGGCCGCTGCCACGCTTGTGGCCAGGAGGAGACGATGAGAGTCCTGGTCGCTGAAGATCACGAACGATTGGCCAAGGCAGTGGCCGCTGGGCTCCGCCGCTACGGCATGGTCGTCGATGTGGCGCTGGACGGCGACGATGCTCTCGCTCGTCTGGGCGCCAACCGCTACGACGTGGTGGTGCTCGACCGCGACCTCCCTGGGACTCACGGCGATGAGATCTGCCGCACGCTCGCAGCCGAGCGCTGTGAGAGCCGGGTCCTGATGCTCACCGCGGCCAGCTCGGTGCAGGACCGGGTCGAAGGCCTCGGCTTGGGCGCCGACGACTACTTGCCCAAGCCGTTCGACTTCACCGAGATGGTCGCCCGGATTCAGGCACTGGGCCGACGGCCCGGCGCTCCAAGACCCGAGCACCTGGGCTACGCCAACCTCAGCTTGGATCCCGAACGACGTCTAGCGACGCGTGCCGGACGACGTCTGGCACTCAGCCCGAAGGAGATCGCGGTGTTGGAATGCCTACTCGCTGCCGAAGGTAAGCCGGTGTCCGCGGAAGAACTCCTCGAACGAGTGTGGGACCAGGCGACCGACATGTTCACTACGACTGTCAAGACCACCATTAACCGGCTACGGGCCAAGCTCGGCGATCCACCGATGATCGAGACCGTCCGCGAGCACGGCTATCGCATCGGAGGCCAGTGATGGGCGTCATACACCCCCAGCAGACACCCCCTCCGTGGCTACGATTGCCCCGGCGCACCGCCCGTCGCCGGCTCACCACTCTCTACAGCGGCCTCTTCCTCGTCTCCGGCGCCGCATTGGTCGCCATCACCTACGGCCTGTTTGAACGGGCAACCCAATACAGGACACCGCACCTCCCGACAGTCCCACAGACTCCCGCTATCCAGAATCTCCAGCTCTCACCTTCGCCGGCCAAAGCTCTAGCTCAACTGACACAGGTCCAGAACCAGCTGACACAGGATCAGCATCAGTTGACACTCCCTTCAGGTGTGTCGGTGGTGCCCGGGGGTCCGCAGGCGCAGCAAATAGCACAAGTCCAGCAGCAGCTGACGAGGGACCAACATCAACTGGCGCAGGCCCAACATCAGCTGGCCCTGGCTGTGCATCAGGTGGCACAGACAGGGACCATCCAAGCTGCGCAGCGCGCCACCGACTCGCACCAGCTTCTGGTCAACTCGGGAATCGCGCTGGTCATCGTGGCCGTACTCGCGCTGCTTGCCGGCTGGTTCGTTGCCGGCAGGATGCTGCGACCGATCCGGACCATCACCCGTACGGCCCGAAGGATCTCCTCGACCAGCCTGCACGAGCGCCTGGCGCTCGACGGGCCGCAAGACGAGCTCAAGGAACTCGGGGACACCCTCGATGATCTGTTTGGACGGCTCGATGCAGCGTTCGAGGCGCAACGTCACTTCGTCGCCAACGCCTCTCACGAATTGCGTACCCCCGTTACCGCTGAGCGAACCCTCCTGCAAGTCGCGCTCGACAACCCCGGCACTACGGCGGCCGCGTGGCGCTCCACCGCGCAAGAGGTGCTCGCGTCCACCGACGAGCAAGCGCACCTGATCGAGGCTCTCCTCACCCTCGCCAGCAGCGAGAGCGGGCTGAACGAACGCGAACCAGTTGACCTCGCTGTCACCGTCACCGAGACCCTTGTCGATCTCCAGCCCGATATCGACCGCCTCGGGATCCGTGTCGACAAGGTGACGACTCCGACACTCCTAGAGGGAGATCCCCTACTCGTCGAACGCCTCGTCGCCAACCTGCTCACCAACGCTGTACGCCACAACGTGGTCGACGGCCGCATCGAGATCGTGACCCGGGTAGAACAAGGCAAGGCCGTGATATCGGTGACCAACACCGGGCCACTCATCCCACCAGCTGAAGTCGACCGCCTCTTCCAGCCTTTCCAACGGCTCGATCCGCGCCGGGCGCACTACAAGGACGGACACGGGCTCGGACTCTCCATCGTCCGAGCAATCGCTACCGCGCATCAAGCCGGCATCAGTGCCCATTCCATGCCCAACGGCGGGCTCTCAGTCAGCGTCATCTTTCCGAAGCCCACGAACCTGCGCCTCGGCGCCGCAAGATCCATCCAAAGCGACGGGTGCAACACCGACCTCGAGGTCGCGACCCCATGACTCGCCCCTACGTTGATTAGTGCACGTGCATGGGGCATGCCCTATGCAGCCCCATGCACGGCCTCTTCTATCAATGGTTCGACCGCGAAGGCGCAGCGTGAGGGCCACGTGCGCGGTGCCACCCTGCACGGTGCTGCATAGGGCAAGGCTGAGAAGGTCCCGAGAAAAAGCCCCGAGAAACCCCGATCTTCGACCTCGGGCCAAACGCGAAAGCGCTGGTCAGGCGCCTCTGCACTATGCAGGAGACGCGCCGACCAGCGTTTCGATAGTGGCGGGGGCAGGATTTGAACCTGCGACCTTCGGGTTATGAGCCCGACGAGCTACCAGACTGCTCCACCCCGCGGCGAAGGAGGGCAGCATACACGCCCCGCGCCGTCCCCACCAGGGGTACGTTGCACCACCGTCCGCACCGCCCGCTGAGCGGTCAGATCGTCTGGGCGGTTAGGGGGATGGCGGTGGCGGGCTCGATGCGCCAGGTGCCGTTGCCGGCGTGGCGGTCGGCGGGGCGGTGGCGGTGGCCGTCGGTGCGGCCGCAGCCGACTCGGGCACCAAGGTCAGGGTGCCGTGCTCGGACTCGTGGGACTGGAGAGCCGCCACCAGGTTCTCGATGTCGGCGTCCGTGCTCGGCGTCGCCCGCCCCGTCTTGGTGGCGTAGAACGCAGCTCCAAGATCGCGCAGCAGGCCATCGGCGGTCCTCTTGGCCTGGACTTCATCGAGCTTGGCCTGGCCCTTTTGCACTGCGTCCTTGGCCATCACGGTGGCCGCCGTGGCCTGCGCCTTTGCCTTGTCGAGCAGTCCCATCAACTCATCCCTTTCATTGCATCGCCCGCACGGAACCGACTCTCGTCAGCCTTTCATGCCCAACCACAGCCTGCCTCAGGGGGGGGCCTGCGCGGAAGCCAGCGTCGAGGTGGTCGTCGAGGCCTTGGGCTCGGTGCTGGTGGGGGTCTTGACCTTGGACGACGCCTTCGTGCTCTTCCCCTTGGTTGCCGGCGTGGTGGTCGGCGTGGTGGTCGGCGTCGTGGCCGCCGTCCCCCCGGCCGCTTGCAGAGCCTGCTGGGCAATGGTGATCTCCTGCTGCATGGCGCTGATGTCGGACTGATACGTCCCCAAGTTCCCGGCCTTGAGCTCCGCCAGCGCCTGCGTGTAGTCGTTCTGCGCCGCGGTGAGGGCTTTCTGCACCGCAGTGGGGACCGTCCCGGTGGCACCGGTCGGACTCGAGGGCGTCGACCCCGACGTCGACACGACCGTGTTGAGGAGATCGCTCAACGTCTGGGACACCGTCGACTCGATCACCACCTTCTGCCCGAGAGACCCGATGACGTAGGTCAGCTGCGGGAGGGGGATGGAGGTCGACGCCACGTACAACGGTCGCAGGTAGAGCATCGACTGGCCGACTGGGACCATCAAGGTGTTGCCCAGCAGCACCTCCGAGCCGTGCTGGTCCAAGAGGGTGATCTCGGAGGAGACCTGGTGGTTCTGTGACATATACGAATCCGCGTTGCCCGGCCCAGGGGTCCCCTGAGGGGTTTCGTAGAGGGTGAGCTTCCCGTAGTCCCCCGGATCCTGCGTACCCACCATGAACGCGCTCAGGTTCAAGTTGTTGGAGCCCGAGGAGTTCGACTGGGACGCCGGAACGTAGGCGTCGGTCACGGTGAAGGACTGGGTCGACGAGCCCGGGAGGGCGTTCACCTGGTAGAGCGGCGCCATGCGTGAGGGACTGGTGGAGACCACCTGACCCTGCTGGTTGAGGGTGGCCTGCACCAGCAAGGCCTGCGCCGGTGGTCCTGCCCCGGCCGTCGGCGAGAGCTGCCAGGCGTTGTTGGCGGCGTAGAACTGTGACGGTGACGTCAGGTGGTAACGACCGTAAATGGCCGACTGAATGGAGAAGATGTCCGGGGGATAGCGCAGGTGGGCCTGCAGGCCCGGGAGCATCTGGGAGAGCGGCGTGAACATGTTCGGGAAGGCCGACTCGTAGGCCTTCAGGATCGGATCGCTCGGGTCGGCGTTGTAGAAGGTCATTTTGCCCGTGTAGGCGTTGATGACCACCTTCACCGAGTTCCGGACGTAGTTGTAGCTGGCCGGGAGACCGCTGCCGGACGCCGCCTGCTGGGTGTCGGCGTTCTGCGAGTAGGGGTACTGGTTGGTCGTCGTGTAGCCGTCCACGATCCAGTAGATCTGTCCTTTGTCCACCACCGCGTAGGGGTTCTGGTTGAAGCTGAGGAAGGGAGCTGCCTTCTGGGCCATCTGCACGGGGTCGCGTACGAACATGATCCGCGACTTGGTCGTGATCTGGTCGGAGATCAACAAGTTGAAGTCGCCCAGGCGCAGCGCAAAGGCGGCCCGGTCGAGGAAGGACGACAGCTGCACGCCCCCGGTGCCCGAGTAGTGGCTCTCGCTGTTGGGGCTGGTGCCGCCGATCTCGAGCTGCTTGGTGTTGGCGACGACGTACCCGGTGTCGCCGCCGGCGAAGTAGATGTCGGGTTGGGTGATGCTGGGGAGGCCCTTCGAAGATGTCGGCGGCACGTCCTTAATGCCGTAGACCGGGTTCCCGTTGGACTGCGCCTCATTGGCCAGGGCCACCACCGCCCCATCGCCGTGGGTGTACTCCAGGTGCAGGTTGACCCACGACTGGGAGGGGAGGTTCGAGGGGGAGACCTCCCGCACGCCGATGAGGACCGGGGTGGTCTGCCCGTCAATGGTGTAACGGTCCACTCCGAGGGATTGGAAGGTGTAGTAGGACCGGATCTTCTGCTGCTGATTGAAGGTCTGCAGGCTGATGGTCGGGTCCGGGTCCCAGAGCCTGATGTTGTTGAGGGTGGCCGTGGACTGCGCCACCGTCCCCCCCGAAACGGTCGTCGTGGCGGCGAAGGGCTCCACCTTCACGTTCTCGAGCCCGTAGGCGGATCGTGTGGCGGCGATGTTGCGCTGGATGTACGGCGCCTCGAGCGAGGACTGGGCCGGTGTGACCTTCAGGGCCTGCAGCAGGGCGGGGTAGATCACGCCGATCACCAGAGCCACGAAGGCCCAGATCCCCACGGCCAGCACGGGCAGGGTCCACCCCTGGCGCCGGATGTTGAAGAGCAGGATGGCGGCCGCGAAGATCGAGACGACGACGAGCAGGGACTGCGCCGGCAGACGGGCGTGGACATCGGTGTACCCGGCCCCGTTGACGTAGCCGTCCTGGGCGTTGACCAGGCCCCAGCGTTGCAGGATGTAGCCTGCCGCCTTGTCGAGCGCGATGAGCGCCAGCAGCACCGAAAGGTGCGCCTTGACCGACGGACGTACTCGGGGAATCCCGCGCTGGGGCACGATCCCGCCGTTGAGATAGTGGAAGACGGTCGACACGACGAGCGTGACGATCAGGATGGCCAGGGTCCAGTCGACCAGGAAGTTCAAGAACGGCAACTTGAAGACGTAGAAGCCGACGTTCTTGTGGAACTGGGGGTCCGTGGCGTTGAAACTGCCCCCGTGCCGGAACAGGATCCAGTTCTGCCACTCGCCGATCGTCCCCGAGGCGGCGATGAGCGCCATGATGAGCGCCAGGGCGATGTACAGACGCCCGGCATAGGGACGCACGAACTGCTGATAGCGGCGAACGAGCTCGTCCTTTTGCACCGCACCGGGCTCGTCGGTGGCCAGGCGGTCGCAGACGGTCAGATTGATCCACATCACGGCGAAGAAGATCGCCCCGAACACACCGAAGAGGCCGAGCTTCACCACCAGCAACGTGGAGAAGACGTTGTGGTAGTGCACCGAAGAGAACCAGAGGCTGTCGGTGAAGATGTCGGCGAGGGTCCGCAACGAGGCCAGCAGGACGATGAGGACGACGATGGCCCCCACGATCCACCACCGGGCCCGCCGGCGAGAGCCAGGTGGGCGGGGCGTCGAGACAGTCCCGGGGGGAACGCACGGGGGGGAGCCTAACGTCCGGCGCCCGCCGGCCGAGGTCTACCCCCCTCGGGCGCCACCAGGCATCGGCAACCCGAGTGGGCGGGAGGATAGGCATGGCCCGTGGGGAACCCCTCGGTCAGGGGCACCGTTCCCGCCAGCGCATTGTCGTCACAGTCCGAACAGCCGTCCGACGAGGTCAGCACCCAGCGCAGCCGTCCGTCCGGGGACACGGCCGCCGCCACACCGGCCGAGAACGCCTGGACGGCGAAGTCGCCCACGAGCCGCTCTATCCTCTCGCCCCGCCACTCCCGGAAAGCCGCCCCCACCTGCTCGCTCGTCCCCTCCCCGCCGTCGGTGCCCTCCAGGAGGCGCTGGCGCAACTTCGTCACGATCGTGCGTGACAGGCCGGCGGCGGCCTGCTCGGCGGCGGCGCCGGGTTGGATCGACCCCTCCGCCGCTCCGCCGAACACCGAGCCGGCGGCGAACGCCTCGGCCAAGTGCCCCTGCGCCGCGGTCGTGAACGTCGACAGGTGCACGTCCTCGGGACCGAGCAACTCCTCTCCCGAGAGGTTGGGGGTGCTTCGCAACACGTCGAGCAGGCGGTTCTGGTCGTCCCCCAGGGCCCGCTTGACGTGCCTCGAGAGCTGCGCCGAAATGGGCGAGAGCAGTTCGTCGCGGCGGACGATGAGGTCGTGGTCGGGTCCTTCCACCGCGGGCTCCGGGTCGGCTTCGGGGTCGGCCTCCGATTCGGCCCCGCCGACCTCGGTATCCGACGCCGGCACCGCTCCCTCCCCCTCGAGATCGGTTGCGGCGCGGATGCGGGCGAACAGTTCGTCCACCGAGGGCGCCGGGACCTCGTGCAGAGGATCCACGCTCTCGGCGTCGGCCGACGCCTCCACGTCGGGCAGTTCCCTGGGCATGTGCAGGCGCGCCAGGTCCCCCGCGGCCACGGCGGCGGCACGAGCGGCGTCGTCCGAGCGTTCCATCTGGCTCAGGATGTCGTCTATGGCGAAGCGCACCCCCTGGACCGAGGCGGCCATTTCGTCGCGCGCCGCACGGAGCTGCTCTATCTGGATCGACAGCGCCTTGCGGCGAGTCGCCAGGTCACCGATGACCCGCTTGCGCGCCTCCTGCACCTGTTCCAGCAGAGCCCTGCCCTCCTCCTTGGCGCTGGCGATCACCGCCTCTCCCGCGGCAACCGCGTCGGCCCGGATCCCCTCGACCTCCTGGCGGGCCTCCTGACGGGCATTGGCCACCATCAGCTCGGCCTCCGCCACCCGCTCGGCCGATGCCGCCTCGCTCCGCTCCTGAATCTCGTTGGCGTGGCTCTGAGCCTCCCGCAGCAGCGTCGCGGCCCCCTCCTGGGCCTGGACCACGATCCTCGCCGCCTCGTCGTGGGCATGGCGCAGGATCTCCGCGCTGTGCTGTCCCAGCGAGGCGGTCAAGGTCGCTTCATCGATCACCGGGTGGGCCGCCCGCTCGTCCGCCTCGTTCACCGCATCGCGCAGTTCCTGCTCTCGCTCTTCGAGCACCTCGATGCTGCGCGCCACGGTCTGGAGGTAGGTCTTCACCTCGTCGATGTCGAATCCCCGCCGGACGATGGCGAACGAATGACGGGCGATGTCCCCCGTCGATACGCGTGCGGAGGAAATGGGTGAACGGCCTTCAGGCATAGGGAAAGACTACGGCGCCGCCTGGGCCGGCACGTGACTGGTCGGTAGCGTGCCCCCGAGCCGCTGGAGGATCCGGAGGGCCTGGCCGAGGGTGGAGACGGCGTAGATGTGCAGCTGTGGCGTGTCCTTGGAGAGCGCCGCCTGGTACTCCTGGGGCGGCACGAAGAACACGGTGGCCCCGGCGCGCTCGACGGCAACCGTCTTCTCGGGGACGCCGCCCACATCGCCCACGTCGCCCTGGGGATCGATGGTGCCCGTCGCCGCCACGATGCGGTTGCCGGTGAGATGGCCCCCCGACAGCTTGTCGATGATGCCCAACGTCGTTGCCAGCCCCGCCGAAGGTCCCCCGATGTCGGCGATGTCGACCTCCACCTTGACCGGGAAGCTCCAGGCGGTCTGTTGCTCCGTAGCGATGCCCAGGTAGGCCGTGGGTACCGCGTCCGCGGCGCCGCACCCCTGGTCGGTCATGCCTTTCGGTGGCGTCCCCAGGGTTATCCGGCGCGGCGCGACCGGTCCGGGCACGAACACACCGGACGCGTTGATTGACGACAGCTCGACCGAGAGCGTGGCGCTGGTGCCCGGCCGCAGCCCGTGCAACGCCGTGGTCAGCGCGCAGGAGGTGGGCGTGGGGGTGCCGTTGACCGCGGTGATGATCTGGGCCACCTTGAGAACGTGCGAAGCCGGCGTGCCCGTGCCGACGCCGTTGACGAGCACGCCGGCATCCCGGCTGCTCACGTTGTAGCCGAGGTAGGTGAGCGCCGCTGCGGTGGCAAAGGACTCGGACTGGCTCATCTCCAGATAGCCCTGGGCGATCGCCTGGTTTTCGGGGGTTCCCGGTCCATTGAGCTCGGCCGTCGGATACACCTGCGCGTCGGAGGAGAGGTAGCGCTCCTGCAGGTAGGTCAGGACGTTGAGGGGCGTCTCGTCGACGTCGGTGAGGAGGATCTTGCCGGTGAGCGGGTGATCGAGCTTGGTCGGCACCTTTATGAGGGGAGCTACCGGCTGGGCATCCCCGGGTGTGAGCGCGATGTAGTTGACGTGCCATCGACCGAGCACAACCGTCACGGCGCCGATCACGGCGACCAGGACCAGGAGGACGTTGGGCCAGCGCCGCGGGCGCGCCCGCCTCGGCGCGGCCGGGGCAGCGGGTGAGGGGATGGTTGCGGCCTCCCCGGCGTCGGTGGTGTCTATGTCGGCCATACTCGAATTGGTGAGCGTTGATCCTGCCACGGAACCCGCCGCAAACCGGGTCGCGGCACGGCGGCGGGCCGTGATCGCAGCCGGTCACGCCGGCCGGGTCGAGCGGGCCCGCCGGGGCCTCGACGACCCCGACGCCGACGTGCGCGCCGCGGCGCTGGGCGCACTGGCCCGCATCGGCGCACTCGGTGTACCGGACATCGCCTGCGCGCTGGCCTCCGACGCGGCGTCCGTACGCCGGCGGGCCACCGACGCCGCCCTGTCGGTGCGGGGCCGGGGCTCGCGCTCGGCGCTCTTCGAGCTCCTCGTGGGTGCGCTCTCGGATCCCGACCCGCTGGTCGTGGTGGGAGCGGCCTGGTTCCTGGCCGAGCGCAGGGTGGGGGCGGGCGTGAGCGCATTGGCCGCGACGGCGCAGGGGCACGACGACGTGCGATGCCGGGAGGCGGCCGTGGCGGCGCTCGGCGCCATCGGCGATCCGCGCGGCCTGCCGATCGTCATCGCCGCGCTGGAGGACAGGCCGACGGTGCGGCGCCGAGCCACGGTCGCGTTAGCCGGCTTCGACGACCCACGGGTCGATCCGGCCCTGCGCCGGGCCGCGGAGGACCGGGACTGGCAGGTCCGCCAGGCGGCCGACGAGCTTCTCGCCGGAAGCGGGTAGGTGCCCCCCCAGCCTCGGCGAATCAGTCGTCCTCGGTGAAGAGGCGCTTGAGGTGATCGAAGGACTCGAGGCACTGCCCGGCGCCCTGTACGACACATTCGAGCGGTGCATCCACCAGATGCACCGGCACGGCGGTCGCGTCGGCCAGCCGTTGCGTCACACCCCGCAGCAGCGAGCCCCCGCCCGTGAGATGGATGCCCTGGAACATGATGTCCTGCGCCAGTTCGGGCGGCGCGTCGCCCAGACAGGTGGCGGCCGCGGCGATGACCTGACTGACGTTCTCGTCCAGCGCCTCCCTCACCTCGTCGGGTGTGAGCACCACCAGCTTGGGTCTCCCGGTCGCCACCTCGCGCCCCCGGATCTCGGCGCCCTGCTCGCGCGGGTAGGGGAACGCCGAACCGATGGCGTGCTTGACCGCCTCGGCGGTCCGCTCGCCGATGGCCACTCCGTGTTCGTGGCGGACGTAGGCCTGAATGGAGGCGTCGAAGTCGAACCCGCCGCAGCGCAGGGCGCGCACCGCCACCACGCCGCCCAGCGAAATGACCGCCATCTCCGACGTGCCGCCGCCGATGTCGACCACCATGTTTCCCACCGGCTCGTGGATGGCCAGGCCGGCGCCGATGGCGGCCGCCATGGGCTGTTCGATGAGAAAGCTGGCCGACGCACCGGCTCGTCGGGTCGCCTCCTTGACGGCGCGGCGCTCCACGGCGGTGATGGCCGAGGGGACGCAGATGAGGACCTTGGGCCGGTTCAACCGGCTCACCCCGACCCGATGGAGCAACACGCTCAGCATCCGCTCGGTGACTTCAAAGTCGGTGATGGCGCCGCCCCGCAAGGGACGCTCCGCCACGATGTAGCCCGGGGTGCGGCCGATCATCTGCCAGGCATCGGTGCCGATGGCCAGGACCTCTCGGGTACGCGAGTCCAGGGCCACCACGGTGGGTTCGTTGAGCACGAGGCCCTTGCCCTTGGCGTACACCAAGGTGTTGGCGGTGCCAAGATCGATGGCCAAGTCGCGAGACATTGGGCCTCATGGTACGGCCGGTCAGAGGCGCGACCGCATTTCCTCCGTTGCCGTCGGTAGCCTCGTGAGGTGACCCCTACACCCGAGGAGCCACTCGAAGAGGGACCGGACAGGGACGATTCGGGCAGTTCACCGGAGTTCGTCGGTCCGGCGTTGCGCGGGTGGATCGACCCCGACGATCGCCTCTGGAGGCATCCGAGCGAGCTGGCGGCGGGGACGACGCGCACCGCCGCTGCGCGCCTGAAGGGCACCCATCCCCGCACCATGATCGTGATCGGCGCGGCCGCGACATTGGCCGCCGTGGCCTGGGCCATCGTGCTGCTCTCCCCGGTCTCCGACCACCCGGCCTCGTCCCCGACCAGCGACAACGCCGCCGATATCCCCTGGACCACCCTGGCCGTACAGGACGTACAGATCCCCGCCTCGGCCCAGCCGGCCGGCCACTCGATGGTGGAGCTGCAGGCGGACACCACGCACGGAGTCGTGTCGCTAGTGGGCGTGGCCGTCGCCGAAGGGGGCCTGGTGGTCACGACAGCCGATGGCCTGTCGGGTCTACGAAGTCTCTCCATGATCGGCCCGGACGGGCACCAGCTGCACGCCTCGGTGGTGGGTATCGACGACTCTTCGGATCTGGCCCTGATCAGCGTGCCCGCGGACATCCCCGTGGCGCCCTTCGTCGACGACTCGACGCTGCTCGACGGAAGCGCCGTCCTGACCCTGAGCATGGCGGCGAACGATGCCGGCGTGGTGGCGCTGCACGGCACGGCCGGCTCGGTGACCGCGGTCGACGCCATGATCGCCAACGGCTGGGCCAAGGGGATGCCCGACATCACCTCGTCGGCGGCGGCCGTCAACGAGGAGCCGGGAGACCCGCTCCTCAACCAGGCGGGAGACGTGATCGGCATCTTCTACGGTACGGGCCCATCGCCCGCCTTCCTCCCGACCCAACTGGTGCTCGGCGTCTCTGACGATCTGCGCTCAACGGGTCGGGTCTCGCACGGGTGGCTGGGCGTGGAGGGCGCGACCCCTGCGGGGACCACCGGCGCCCAGGTGGCTACGGTCATGTCCGGGAGCCCCGCCACCGGCCTCCTGCAGGCGGGCGACGTCGTGGTTGCGCTGAACTCGGTGCCGATCCGGTCCATGGCCGACCTCCGGGCCCGGCTCTACGTGCTGCCCCCGGATTCGACGATCGGGCTGGAGGTCACCGACGGTTCGACCATGCGGGTCGTCGATGTGACGCTCGGCGCATCCCCCTAGCATGACGGGGTGAGCATGTTCGGTTCCGGTGACCCCGACAACCCCATGGGCGGCCTTCTGGGCGATCTGCTGAAGGTGATCGGATCGGCTCCCGGTGGCGGCGATACATGGTTCGACGCGGCCCGCACCTTGGCCTACGGCGTGGCCACCGACGGGAAGAGCGACGACAACGCCGACCCGTTGGTCCGCATCGCGTTCGAGGAGCTGGCCCGGGTGGCCGAGCTCCACGTGGCCAACGCCACGGGGATCACGCTGACCACCGGCGGTTCGAAGATCTCCTTCGACGCCGTCGGTCCCGGTCAGTGGTCGTACCGCGTGCTCACCGCCTATCGGCCCACCCTCCAGCTGATGGTGGAGGCCCAGCAGCAGGGTGCCGCCTCGGTCCCGCCCGCCGCCGAGCTGGACGGAATCGATGATCCCTCCGGGCTCGGGAACCTCCTGGGCCAGTTCGCCCTCACGCTCGGACCGGTGCTGCTCGGGATGCAGTTCGGCTCCGCCGCCGGCCACCTGGCCCAGCGGGCCTTCGGCCAGTACGCCCTCCCCCTGCCGTGGCCGGAGTCCAACACGCTCCTGCTGGTGCCCGGCAACGTGGCTCAGTTCGCCGAGGATTGGAGCCTGCCCCTCCAGGAGGTCCAACTGTGGGTGTGCATCCGGGAGCTGACGATGCACGCCGTCATGACCAGACCCGGCGTGCGGGCCTCGCTGACCAGGCTCCTCGGGGACGCCTCGGCGCACGCCGCCGCCTCGCAACGCTCAATGGTCGAACGGCTGGGTGACGGGCTGGGCGACCCGTCCGCTCTCGAGGGCGTCCTGAGCGATCCCGAGTCGCTGCTGGCCGACCTCATCAGCCCCGAGCAGCGGCACGTCTCCAACGCCCTCACCGCGCTGACCACCAGCATCGGGGCCTATGTCGACCACGTGACGGCGGGCATCGCCGCCACGCTGACCTCGTCACCCGCCGCGCTGGGCGAGGCCTGGTACCGCTACCGGGTCGAGGACACCAAGGGAGAGCAGGCCTTTGCCGGGCTGTTCGGGCTGAACGTCGGTCAGGCCGAAGTGGACCGGGGCACCAGCTTCATAGACGGCGTCGTACAGCGGGCCGGAGAAGAGGCACTGGCCCGCCTGTGGGCCGACGAGGAGGACCTCCCCACTCCGGCGGAGGTGGATGCTCCCGGTCTGTGGCTCGCTCGCATAGGCCTGCTCGACTGAGCCTGGCGCGTGCCGGCGAGCCAGCGGGCGCCGGGCGCTATTCGGCGGCCTCCTCGGGAAAGCCGAGATCCCACTCCAACGCCAGATTCTCCCGCTCGGCGTCCCGGACGACCCGCTCCCGGTTGCGGCGGAACTGCGGGTCATGCGGGGGGAGGAGGACCAACCGGGCCAGAACCCGCTCGCGGAAGGCGTCGACCACCTCGGAGGGACCGAAGTCGGACTGGACCTCCCAGTGGGGTGCGATGGGGCCGAGATAGACCACGCGCACGTGCCCGATGGGGTCGAACGGTTGGGTGGTCTCGGCTACGTCGTCCTCGTTATCCGGGGACATGGCACCTCCTGGCCTTGGGTGGTCGGGCGAACGGCCGCCAGCGTACCGGAGCCCCAGGGCCTGGGCTTCCCCGTGCCTGGGGCGCACATTCTTACGAACTTCCTATGCGCCAGATATTCACCTTTCGCCCCGTTCTCCTTAGGATGGTCCGTGATAAAGGGAGCGACAAAGTGAATACTGAATGGATGGCCCGGGGGAAATGCCAAGAGGTTGCACCGGACATCTTCTTCCCCAATGACGGGATGGGAGTGCTGGTAGCGCAGAAGATCTGCGCCGACTGCCCGGTGTCCAACGCGTGCCTGGAGTACGCGCTCGAGAACCACATCGACCACGGCGTGTGGGGAGGATGCTCGGAGCGTGAGCGCCGGCGGATCCTGCGCCGCCGCCGCATGTCGCAAGCGGTCACGGTCGGCTAGCTCGATCGGCGGCCCGGTTCGGGCCGGCATTCGGCCCCGCTGCCTCCCGGTGCCGGCGGCCCACCTGGGAGACTCCGGCGTGTTCATGGAGTGCGTGGTGAACGTGAGCGAGGGTCGGGACGAGCGCGTCCTCGGCCAGCTGTCCGTGGCGGCGCAACCTGTGTTGCTGGACGTGCACCGGGATCCCGACCACCACCGGTCGGTGTTCACGCTGGCCGGTGCGGACGCCGAGGTCGACCGGGCGGTCAGGGCACTGGCCACGGAGTGCGTCGCCCGTCTCGATCTCGGCGCGCACCACGGGGCCCACCCGCGAACGGGTGTGCTCGATGTGGTCCCGTTCGTCCCCTACCGCCCCGGCGGCCCGCCGGAGAGCGACCCGAGCGCGACGGTGCCCCACCGGGACGACTTCGCCCGGTGGCTGGGCACGGTCTTGGGCGTCCCGAGCTTTCTCTACGGGCCCCTCAGCGGCGGCCAGAGTCGGACGTTACCCCAGCTCAGAGGGCACGCCTTCCGCGAGATCCCGCCCGATTTCGGCCCCCGCCAGCCCCACCGGACCGCTGGGGCCACCATGGTCGGCGCCAGATCGGCCCTGGTGGCCTACAACGTGTGGGTTTCGAGCGTGGCGGTAGCCCGCCGGGTGGCACCCCTGGTCCGTGGCCCGGCGGTGCGTGCGCTCGGTCTGGCGGTGGGGGCACGCGCCCAGGTCTCGTGCAACCTGGTCGAACCGTTCACCTTCGGACCGGCCCACCTCTACGACCTGGTGGCCGCCCGTGTCGAGGAGGCCGGGGGATCCGTGCTCGGGGCCGAGCTGGTCGGCCTGTTGCCCGAGCCGATCCTCCGGGAGATCCCCTCCGCTCGTTGGGCGGAGCTCGACCTCTCCCCCGAGCAGACGGTCGAAGCCCGCCTGACGGGGTAGGCCGTGACGATCGCTACGAGGCGCTGACCGCCGCGTCGCGACGCTGCAGGGCGCGGGCCCGCCGCACCCGTCGACGCTCCCGCTCGCTCATGCCCCCCCAGATGCCGAACTTCTCACCGTTGGCCAGCGCGTACTCGAGGCAGTCCTCGCGCACGACACAGCCCCGGCACACTTCCTTCGCCTCACGGGTCGACGCTCCCCGCTCCGGAAAGAACAGGTCCGGGTCCACTCCCATGCAGTTCGCTTGGACCTGCCAGCTGCGCTCCTGGCGACCATAAAGCGTGGTGACTATGTCCACGGGCTCGCCTCCCTCGCCACTTAGTGGCATTCGTGTAGTTACAACGGTGTTATCTTTCACCACTGCGTCACAGAACGCAAGGGAAATTCGAGAATGGCCGTGCCCGGCCGGCAACTGGGAGATGCTTTTCTCGGGGTTTCCGGGGGGCTCAGCCCGCTCGGGACCGGCTGCGCCCCTAGTGGGCGGCCCGGCCGGCCGGCCGGTCTCTGCGGGTCCGCTCAGCCGGCCCGGCTCAGCCGGACCGGTTCAGCCGGCGGGACGCAGGACGCGGCGGTGCTGGAGGAAGTCGACCAGCACGTAGCCACCCAGGACGTCGGGTGTGGTGTAGAAGGTCCGCCCACCGTTGACCCGGGCGATCTGCTCGACGAACGGGTAGTGCGTGCGTTGCAGGTCCAGGGCGAAACAGTTGATGATGATCCCCGCCCGGGTGCAGCGGACCACCTCGGCCATGGTGCGGCGCAGGGTTTCGGGGATGGGGGGGTAGTTGAAGAAAACCTCGCCGTAGTCGTCGATGTGGGCCGTGGGCTCCCCGTCGGTCACCACGATGATCTGCTTGGTCCCGTGCTGGTGGGCCAGCATGCGCCGCGCCAGGGCCAGGGCGTGCTGCAGGTTGGTGCCGTAGACGTAGTCCCACATGGCGGTGGGCAGCTCGTCGGGGCGGATCTCGCGGGCCACCTCGGAGAAACCGACGATGCCCAGGAAGTCCCGGGGGAACTTGCTGCTGATCAGCGTCTGGAGGGCCATGGCCATCTTCTTGGCCGGCACGAAGTTGTCCCGCATGGGCATCGACATGGAGAGGTCCACCAGGAGCACCGTGGCCGAGCGGGCGAGGGCCTCGGTCTCGATCACCTCGAAGTCCTCCGGGGAGAGGCGCACCGGCACACCCGAACCGCCCCGGCGCACGGCGTTGTGGACCGTGGTGGAGAGGTGGAGGTTGAGCGGGTCGCCGTACTCGTAGGCCTTGGTCGTCTCTTCCCGGTCGTGACCCGATCCGGTGGACACCGTGCTGTGGTCGCCGATGCGGTCCTTGTTGATCTGCCCGAAGAGGTCGCTCAACGCCTTCTGGCCCAGGCGCCGAGCGCCGCGCGGGGTCAGCTCGGTGCGGCTCCCGTGCTGCTCGATCAGCCCCGCATCGGCCAGCGACTTGGACAGTTTGGCCAGCCGGTCCAGGGCCCGGGCCGCATCCTCACCCATGTGGTTCCGGACCTGGTCGAGATCGATCTCGCTGAGGGCCGCCGGCGACGACGCCGACTGCAGCAGATCCTCCATGCCGTCGAGCTGACCCAGTTGGGTGGCCAGATCGGTGGCGCGGGACAGGCTCAACGGGCCCTCGCCGTCGAACCCGTAGGAGCGCTGCCACCCGGCGTCGGGCACCGCCCGCTGCAGGTTCTGGGCCAGGCGCTCCACCTGCCAGCGCAGATCCATGTCCTCGAGAACGGCCTCCATCAGCCCCCGCAGCTGTGCCTGCTGCTCGGGCGAGAGCGAGTTCCACACCGCTTGCGCCGCGGCCATGCGTTCGGCCAACTGCTCCAGCAGCTCGTCGAGCGTGGAGGGGTTGCCGGGGAACATGTCACCGAACTGCTCCATGAACTGTTCGAAGGTCGGGTCGAGGTCGTCGCCCCGCTCGCGCTGCTCGAGCATCTGGTTCAGCGCGTCGTAGGCGTCCCGCATGCGGGCCATCTCCTCGGGCCCCATCGACGAGAGCGCTTCGGACGCACCCTCGAAGAAGGTGTCCGCCATCTCGCGGCGAAGCTCTTCGACCAGCTCCTCGAAGCGCTGGCGCGCCTCGGAGGAGACGAAGTCGTAGTGCTGCAGGGACTGGAGCCGGCCGCCGGGGTCGCCGGGCTGCAGGTCCAGAGCCATGCGCCGCTCGGTGGCCACGTCGTTGGTGACCTCCACCCGGCGATCGTCACCAGACGCGGCCGCATCCTCGACCAGCTCGTCGATGGCGGCCCGTTCGTCGGCCTCGATCTCGTCGAGCTGCGCCGAGATCTGTGCCATGCGTCCGTCGGGGTCACCCTGCGCCAGCAGCTCGCTACGGCGGCGGCGCAGCTGCTCCAGCAGATCACGCAGCCCGGGTATCTGCTCGCCACCGGCTGTGTGGATACCCGAGCGCAGCAGCCGGCGCAGCGCGTCGTCCAGGTCGCCCCCCGCCAAGAGGTCGTCGGTCAGGCCGGCCAGCAGGTCGTCGACGTCGAGGTCGGTGAACTCCTGGGAGCCGTCCCACGCCGAGTAGTCGTACCGGGCCGTCACCGGTCCTACTTGCGTCCCCTGTAGAGGGCCCGGGGGCCCGACGAGTCCTTGTTCAAGCGCTTGGTGAGGTGGAGACCCTCGAGCAGGAACTCGAGGGCACTGGCCATCAGCGCCGGCGACTCGGCGGCGTCGGGGCCGGCCAGCGCCCGGGTGGGGGGCTCCAGCTCGGGGATGTCGGCCAGCACGGCCAGATAGGCGGCCGAGGGGAGGTCGTCGCCGGCATGGACCACGACCTGTTCGGTGAAGGCGCCGACGATGGCTCCAGGGTCGTCGAGGGTGACGCGGCGGCGGTAGACGGCCAGCGTGGCGGCGGCCACCAGTTGGGCCACCACCTCCTGCTCGTGGCCTTCCTCCATGGCCTCGACCTCGACCTTGCCCTGGGTCGAGGGGACCAGTGCCGAGAGGTCGCTGATGCGCGGCACCGCCACCGGTTCGCCCGTCCGGATGGCCCGGCGCACGGAGTTCGCCACCAGGGTCTCGTAGTTGGCGATCGAGAGCCGCACCGAGACGCCGCTGCGCTGGTTGAGGTGCGAGCTGCGCCGCGCCAGCTGGCTGATCTCGGCCACCACCTCCTTCAGGTAGGAGGGCACCGTCACCACGATTCCGGCGGCCGGCAGTTCGGCCTCGGACTCCATGATCTTGACCTCGGTCATGGTGTCGAAGGGGTAGTGCGTGCGGATCTGGGCCCCGAAGCGGTCCTTCAGCGGGGTGATGATGCGGCCCCGGTTGGTGTAGTCCTCGGGATTGGCCGTGGCCACCAGGGCCACGTCGAGCGGCAACCGGATCCGGTGGCCGCGGATCTGGACGTCGCGCTCCTCGAGCACGTTGAGCAGGCCGACCTGGATCCGCTCGGCCAGGTCCGGCAGCTCGTTGATGGCGAAGATCCCCCGGTTCACCCTCGGGATCAGCCCGTAGTGCAGCGCCAGCTCGTCGCTCAGGTACCGCCCCTCGGCGATCTTGATGGGGTCCACCTCGCCGATCAGGTCGGCGATGGAGGTGTCCGGGGTGGCCAGCTTCTCGCCGTAGCGCTGGGAGCGGTGCACCCAGGCCACGGGCGTGTCGTCGCCCTGCTCGGCCACCGCATTGATGGCAGCGCGGGACACCGGGCTGTACGGATCGTCGTTGATCTCGGATCCCTCGACGATGGGGAGCCACTCGTCGAGCAGACCGACCAGGGCCCGGATGACCCGTGTCTTGGCCTGTCCGCGCTCTCCAGCAGGATCACGTCGTGGCCGGCCAAGATGGCGTTCTCCAGCTGGGGGATGACCGTGTCCTCGAAGCCCAGCACTCCGGGCACCAGGGGTTCGCCGGCGGCGATGCGGGCCATGGCGTTGCGCCGCAGCTCCTGGGCGACCGGAACCGACTTCCAGCCCGAGGCCCGCAGGGCACCGAGGGTGTGGGCCAGATCGGCGGGAGGTCGGAGCGTCCCGGGCCCCGGAGTCGATGAAGGGTCTGTGTGTGCGGGGCCGTCCATGGGCGAAGCCTAAACGCCCGAGACGCGTGGTGGTTCGGCGGTCGGTCGATTTCCTGGGTTACCGGCGCTCAGCTGGTCGGCCAGGGCGCGGGCCGGTCGCGCCAGGGGCCGATCGTTGCGCTGCGCCAACGCAACCGTCCGCCGGATGCCGGGCGGGGAGAAGGGTATGGCCACCACATCGGGATCGAAGGGCAGGCCCGGATGGGAGGCGGCACCTCCCGGCGAGGTCCCGACGGTCCCGCCGGTCTCGGAGGGAAGGGCGATGGCGGGCACCACGGCGGCGCCCAGCCCGGCCGCCACGAAGGCGAGGACGCCGTCCATCTCGCCCCCCTGGCTGACGAGGTGCGGCTCGGCACCGACCGCACTGCAGGCGGCGAGGGTCACCGACCGCAGGTCGTAGCCCTCCCGGAACATCACGAGCGGGAGCCCGTCGAGGTCGCCCACCTCCACCCGGTGGCGCCGGGCCAGCGGGTGACCGGGAGCTACGGCGAGGACGAGGGGATCGTCGAAGAGCGGGGTGGTGTGGACGAGAGGATCTGTCACCGGGAGCACGACCAGGGCCAGATCCACCTCACCGGTGGCGAGGAGGGGTACCAGTTGGCGCGATCCGGCCTCGACGACCATCAGCTCGATCCCGGGGTGGGTGCCGTGGAACTCGACCAGGGCGGGGGCGAGGACCCGGGTGATCAGGCTGGGCGTGGCACCGACCGAGAGCCGCCCCTGGGCCATGCCGCGCAGCGCCCGTGCCTCTGCGCCGGTGGCCTCCACGTCGGCCAGGACCCTCCGCATGAAGGGCAGGAGCGCCTCCCCGTCCGAGGTGGGCGTGACCAGGGCCTGTCCCCGTCCGCGGTTGAACAAGAGCACTCCCAGCTCCCGTTCGAGCAGGCGAATCTGGCGGCTCAGCGAGGGCTGGGCCAGATGGAGGCGGGCGGCGGCCCGGGTGAAGCTCCCCTCGTCGGCCACGGCGAGCACGTACTCCAGCTGGTGTAGCCGCACCAAATAGAGCTTAGTACTATTGATGTGATGCTATTTATGTCTTTGACGTTCGAAGGCTGGCTGCTTAGAGTCTTGTCGGGAGGGTGCGGCCACTCGCCGACGCGATTGCGCGGGGCCGCACCTGAAATGGAATGATTGGCCGGCCACGACCCGCCTGGCGCGGGCACTGAGGAGGTCTGAGGTGACGACGACGGTCGACAACGCAACGGGCACTCCCGTCGCCATCGGCGGAACCAGGGGTGGCCCGGACACACCCACCCTGCGCCAGGACCGATGGTGGGTCCAACCCCTGGTCACCGTCGTCGTCCTGACCGCGTTCGTCGTGTACTCGACCTGGGCGGCGTTCGTCGGCAAGAACTACTTCGCCGGTCCCGCGCTGCATCGCAACCTGATCTCCCCCTTCTATTCGCCCTGCCTCACCGGCAGCTGCGTGGATGGCAGCCATCCCTTCGGGGTGTGGTTCCCCGGCTGGACCATCACCCCGGCCCTCTTGATCCTGATCTTTCCCCTCAGCTTCCGGCTCACCTGCTACTACTACCGCAAGGCGTACTACCGCTCCTTTTGGTGGTCGCCGCCGGCGTGCGCCGTGGCCGACGCCCACGGCAGTTACAGCGGAGAGGCCCGGATCCCCCTCATCCTGCAGAACGTCCATCGCTACTTCTTCTGGATCCTGCTGATCTTCAACGCCATCCTCACCTACGACGCCATCGAGGCCTTCCGCCAACCGGGCCTCGGCATCGGCATCAGCGTCGGCACCGTGATCCTGTGCCTCAATGCCATCTTCCTGTGGCTCTACAGCCTCAGCTGCCACGCCTGTCGACACTTCTGCGGGGGACAGGTCCGCTCCTTCGCCAAGCATCCGATCCGCTACAAGCTGTGGCAGCTGGTCACACCGCTCAACGCACGCCACATGTACTTCGCCTGGATCAGCCTGTTCGGGGTCGCCCTCTGTGACCTCTACGTCCGGCTGGTGGCCAGCGGGACCATCCACGACCCCGGCTTCCACTTCTAAAGGACCTGCACATGGCCGACTACGAGACACACGACTACGACGTCATCGTCATCGGGGCGGGGGGCGCCGGCCTGCGCGCCGCCATCGAGGCCGAGGCGAGGGGCCTGCGCACGGCGCTGGTCTGCAAGTCCCTCCTGGGCAAGGCGCACACGGTCATGGCCGAGGGCGGCTGCGCCGCCGCCATGGGCAACGTCTACGCCGACGACAACTGGAAGGTCCACTTCCGCGACACCATGCGCGGCGGCAAGATGCTCAACAACTGGCGCATGGCCCAGCTCCATGCCCAAGAAGCGCCGGACCGCGTCTACGAGCTGGAGCGCTGGGGGGCCCTGTTCGACCGGACCAAGGACGGCCGGATCCTCCAGCGAGACTTCGGTGGCCACCGCTTCGCCCGCCTGGCCCACGTGGGCGACCGCACGGGACTCGAGATCATCCGGACCCTGCAGCAAAAGGCCGTCTCTGCCGGCATCGACGTGTTCATGGAGTGCAAGATCCTCAAGCTCCTGCCCGACAGCGAGGGCCGGATCTCGGGCGCCGTCGGCTACATGCGACCCACCGGCGAGATGGTGGTCTTCACCGCCAAGTCCTTCGTGCTGGCCACCGGGTCGATCGGCAAGTCGTGGACCTACACCTCGAACTCGTGGGAGTCGGTGGGTGACGGCCACGCCATGGCCATCTGGGCCGGGGCCGACGTCATCGACATGGAGTGCGTGCAGTTCCACCCGACCGGCATGGTCTGGCCGCTGAGCGTGCGCGGCATCCTGGTCACCGAGGGTGTCCGCGGTGACGGCGGGGTCCTGCGCAACTCCGAGGGCAAGCGCTTCATGTTCGACTACATCGCCGAGATGTTCCGGGCCGAGACGGCGAAGACCGAAGAAGAGGCCGACCGCTGGTACGACGACCACGCCAACAACGGCCGCACCCCCGACCTCTTGCCCCGCGACGAGGTGGCCCGGGCCATCAACTCCGAGGTGAAGGCGGGCCGGGGCAGCCCGCACGGCGGCGTCTTCCTCGATATCGCCTCACGCCGCACCCCCGAGTACATCCGCCGGAGGCTCCCGTCCATGTACCACCAGTTCATGGAGCTGGCCGGTGTGGACATCACGGCCACGCCCATGGAAGTGGGGCCCACCTGTCACTACATGATGGGTGGGGTGCGGGTGGATGCCGAGACGGAAGCGGCCACGGTCGCCGGGCTGTTCGCCGCCGGCGAGGTGGCCGGCGGTATGCACGGGGCCAACCGGCTGGGCGGCAACTCGCTTTCCGACCTGCTCGTCTTCGGGCGTCGAGCCGGCATCGGCGCCTGCGACTACGCCGAAGGCCGCACCGGTTCCCCGACCGTCGACGCGGCGGAGGTCCAGTCGGTGATCGACGACGCCTTCGCCCCCTTCGACCGTGAGGGTGGGGACAACCCCTACGACGTCCAGCACGAGCTCCAGCAGACGATGCAGTCCTTGGTGGGGATCATCCGCACCGGTCCCGAGCTCGAAGAGGCGCTGGGCAAGCTCGAGGAGATCAAGGGTCGCGTGGCCAAGCTGAGCGTGAAGGGCGGTAGGGCCTATAACCCGGGCTGGAACCTGGCCACCGATCTGCCCTCCATGGTGACCACCTCCATCGCGGTGGCCCAGGGGGCGCTGAACCGGAAGGAGTCCCGCGGGGGGCACACCCGTGAGGACTTCCCCGGACCCGACCCCGCGTTGGGCAAGGTCAACTTCGTGCAGCGCCAGACGACCGAACACGGTTTCCTGGCGCCCATATCCATCGCACCCGAGCCGCTGGCCGAAATGCCGGCGGAGCTGCGGGCACTGCTCGAGGAGGCACACTGATGGCCGTCGACGCGACTCCCGGCGAGGTGACTGAGGGCGCAGTGCCTACCGGTGCCGTGACTGCGGGCGCCGTGCCGCCGGGCGACGCCACCCCGGACCAGGTGACCATGCGGCTGTGGCGGGGCGACCCCGCCGGCGGGGCCTTCACCGACTACGTGGTGCCCGCCGTCGAGGGAGAGGTGGTCCTCGACGTGATCCACCGGATTCAGGCCGGCCCCGCCCCCGATCTGGCGTGCCGTTGGAACTGCAAGGCCGGCAAGTGCGGCTCGTGCTCGGCCGAGATCAACGGCCTGCCCCGCCTCATGTGCATGACCCGCATGGACACCCTCCCCGAGGGGGCCCCGGTGACGGTGGCGCCGATGAAGACGTTCCCGATCATCCGCGATCTGGTCACCGACGTCAGCTTCAACTACGAGGTGGCCAAGACGGTGCCGCCCTTCATGCCCGGTCCCGAGCCCGAGGGCGGCTACCGCATGGCGCAGATCGACGTCGAGCGGGGTCAGGAGTTCCGCAAGTGCATCGAGTGCTTCATGTGCCAGGACGTCTGCCACGTCATCCGGGATCACGAGGACAACAAGCCGAAGTACGCCGGTCCCCGCTTCTTCATCCGCTTCGCGGAGCTCGAGATGCATCCGCTCGACGTCAACGACCGTCGCGACCTGGCGAGTAAGGGCGCCGGGATAGGTCTGTGCAACATCACGAAGTGCTGCACCGAGGTCTGCCCCGAGCACATCAAGATCACCGACAACGCCATCATCCCGATGAAAGAGCGCGTGGTCGACGCCCGCTACGACCCGGTGGCCTGGCTCGGCCGCAAGATCCTGCGGCGCACGAAGAAGACGGCTGAAGAGGCGTCCGTCGGCTGAGCCGGCGGACGACCCGAGCGGCCCGATCATGCCCCGCTACCTCTCGCCCGAGTGGGTGCAGGCGTTCAATGCCGCCCTGGCCGACCTCGACCTGCGCGAGGCCATCGCCGCCGCCGGTGCGGGGTCCCTCACCGCGTCGGGGGGAACGTTCCGCATCGCCCAGATCGTCACCGGCAGCCCCGGGGGCGCGCCGGACGGCACGGTCTCTGCGGACGGCACGGTCTCCGCGGACGGCACGGTCTCCGCGGAGGGCACGGTCTCCACCCTCCTCACGGTCGAGGACGGTCGGATCACGCTCGAGACGGCTCCCCCCGGGTCGCGCGGAGCCGACGTCACCATCGTGGTCTGCTACGACGACGCCTTCGCCATCGCGCGGGGGGCACTCGACCCGGCCGACGCTCTGGCGGCGGGCCGCGTGAGGATCCGGGGGGAGTTGGCCGTTCTCGTAGCCGGACAGACCGTGCTGAACGCCGCCGCCGCCGCGCTGGGCACCGCGCTCACCGACCTGACCGAGGTCGACGACCCCGACGACGTCCCGGGCGACGCGGAGGAGGCCGGCTGAAGACGGCCGGTCCGACCTGCACGAACGAGCGGGCGGGCGCACGGACGACCGCGGCGGTATCGTTTCTGCACCGGCTCGTAGAGAGCGGGCCGCAGTAGGGAGGATGACGTGCACCAGCCGATCAGCGACCACTTCCTTTCCAGGTACCGCTCACTGCTCGATGCCGAAGACGAGGCCTTCGACGAGCTCGAGCACGCGTGCGAAGAGGGCGACCGCGCCCAGTTCGACAAAGACATGGTCGATTGGCAGATGGCACTCCACCACAAGCTCGCCTTCCTGCAGAATGCGGGCATCGAGGTGCGCCTCCCCGTTCCGACCTGACCGTCCGGCGACGGCGCGACGCCGCGTCGTCGCATCCGGGCCTGATGGACCGGTTGCGCCCCGTCCTGGGGACCGCCGGACTGTTGCCCCTCGCCCTGCTGGTCGGGTTGGCCGTCACCCAGGGGTTCGACGTCGCGGCCTTCGGGGTGTTGGCCCCCGAGATCCGGCAGACCTTTCACCTCGACAACGCCGGCATCGACGCCGTCACCTCGCTCACCGCCGCCCTCCCGGTGATGGGCGCCATCTTCTTGGGGTACTTCGGCGACAAGGGGAACCGGCTGCACCTCACCGCCGCTGGTGCCGTGCTGTGGGGCGTGGCGGCGATCCTCACCGGACTGGCTCCCGTCCTGGCCGTCCTGATCGCCGCCCGCCTGCTGGGCGGTGTCGGCCTGCTGGCCTCTCGGACCATCTACCCGAGCTTGTTGTCGGACTACTACCCACCCGAAGGGCTGGCGCAGATCTTCACGATCTTCTTCATCGCCTCCACCGGTCTCGGCCTGGTCGGGAGCCCGCTGGCCGGTTGGTTGGGTGCTGCGGTCGGCTGGCGCCCGACCTTCGTGCTGCTGGCCGTGCCGACGTTCGTCTGCGCCGGGCTGCTCGTCTTCCTCCACGAACCCCCGCGCCGGCCGATCCCGCTCGACGGCGGGACCGCACCGCACCTGGGCGACCTCGCCGTGGCCGGCCAGTTCGAGGGCTCCATCAGGGAGGGGTTCCACGACGTAGGTGCCATCCGCACCCTGCGGCGGACGTGGGTGGCCGCATTCCTCTTCGGCGCCGGCACCGTCCCCCTCCCCACCTTGGTGTCCGACTTCTTCCACGACGTGTACCACGTGGGCTCGTCGGGTCGCGGCGAGATCGCGGCCCTCCTGGGCCTGTTCGGCCTGGCCGGCATCGTCGCCGGGGGGGCCATCGCCAAACGGCTCCTGGCGACGAACCGCCTGACGCTCTTCCCCCCGGTGTGCGGCCTGTTCGTCGTCGAGTTCGGGGTCTTCGCCCTCATCATGGCCGTCGCACCCAGCGAGGCGGGCTCGGTCGTCGCCGCCTGCCTGCTCGCCGTCGGCGCCGTCGGCTATCTCCCGGCCTACGTCACGTTCGTGGCGGTCATCACACCGGCCGAGCTGCGCAGCCAGGCCTACGCGTGGTCGCTCTTCTTCTACGCGCTCGGTGCCGTCTGCCTCTCCGCCGTCATCGGCGCCATCGCCGACGCGAGCGGACAGCGAATCGGCATGGGCAGTCTGGCCGTACTGGTGATCATCGGGGGCGTGATCGGGATGTCCGCCCGGCGTTTCGTCCGCGGTGACCTCGAGCGCCTGGCCGCCGGGATCTGAACGGGTACGCCGAGCCCTCGGTCAATGGACGTGCTCGCGCCATCCGAGGGCATCGACGAAGCGGGCGGTCACCAGGACCAGCATGGCGATGGCATGACGCTCCCGCCGCCGTATGGGGGCCGGGCGGCCACCGCAGACGGAGAGCGCGGTGTCGGGTATGGGCTCGACGAAGACGCCCGAGCTCGTGGTGTCGTTCGAGGGATCCGAGCCGCTCTGGGAACCCTCGGCGAACGCCGCCAACCAGGCGATGGAGGGCACCTCGCCGTGGGCCTCCACGAAGGCCTCCACCCCGAGGTCGGCCACCGCCAACCACGTGAGATCGAAGAGCTGCATCAGCTGTCCCGACAGGGCGTTCATCGCCGCCGTCGGGGTGGCCGCCTGCAGTATGGCCGCGGCGGCGTTGAGCACGGTCTCCTCGCGGTCCGGGGCGGCACTGGCCAGTTCCCGCGCGTCCTCCACCCCCGCTCCGGGAATGTTGCGGATGCCCTTGCACACCGCCTCGACGGCATCGGGCCGGTCGGGGAGCTCGACGACGAACTCGTCGATGGCCACTCCGGCCTCCCGCTCGAGAACCTCGAGGGCGATCACGTTCCCCTGGACGGCGCCGATCTCGGCCGCCACCGCTCCGAGCACCCCCGGCGCGTCGGGCAGCCAGATCCGCATGCGTGTGAGCATCGCTAGTGCGTCCTTTTGATCCGGACCCCGACGTGCATGGTGTGCTCGGCGTTGCCGGCGTAAATGCCTTTGACCGGTGGCACGTCGGAGTAGTCGCGCCCCCGCCCGATCGCCACGTGCCGCTCGCCGACCGGGCAGTCGTTGGTGGGGTCGTAGGCCCACCATGCACCCGTCCAGACCTCGACCCAGGCATGGCTCTCGCCGACGATCTCCTCGCCGATGACGGCGTCGGCCTCGGGATGGAAGTAGCCCGACACGTAGCGGGACGGCAGGCCCACGCACTTGGTCATGGCCAGGGCGAGGTGCGCGAAGTCCTGGCACACCCCGGCCCCGTCCACGAAGGCCTCGTGGGCCGAGGTGTGCACGCTGGTCACACCCCGCACGTAGCGGAGGGAGTCGTGGGTGCGGGCCATGATCCTCTGCGCCGTCTCCAACGGACGCTCGGCGCGCAGGCTCCAGGCGAGCTCGGTCAGCTCGGGGCCGGGCGCCGTGTAGAGCTTGTGCGAGAGGTAGTCGGCCATGGTGAGCGACGCGTCGGCCACGTCGTTCCACGACGCGTCATCCGGTGTCTCGGCCCGTTGCGTGTCGATCAGCGCGGTGCCGGTGATGGACAGCATCTCGTGGCCCCGATCGACGTTGAAGGCGACGACCTGGGTGCCCCAGTAGTCGACGTAGGCGTACTGTGACGCCGGCGGCACGGTCACGATCCTGGTCTCGAGCGCCGTCTGGCGACGCTCGGTACGGGGCGTGAGGCGCAGCTCGTTGTAGGAGGCCCGGGCCGGCGCGTTGTAGTCGAACCGTGTCTCGTGGCTCACGTGCAGCCGCCAGCCATCGGCCCGGGTCATCCTCCCCCTCCTCCCCGACGCCACTGCGTGGGCATGTCCTGGGCGAAGTAGCGCCGTGTCACCGCGTCGCACACCGACGAGATGGAGGCCTGGAGCCGCTCGAGGCGGGTGTCGAGCCCGCGCGACAGCGAGGCGGGGGCGGAGTACTCGAGCTCGGCGCGGGCCAGTCCGACCAGTCCCCGGGCGTCCTCCCACGTCCCGTGGCGGCCGGAGTTGATCTGGTCCAGGCACTCTTCGGCCAGCGTCAGCGCGGCGAAGGCCGACCGGGGGAAGAGCCTGTCCCGCAGCAGGAAGTCGAGTACCCGGGCAGGCTCGACCACACCCTGGGACAGGCGGAGGTAGGGCTCATAGCCCCCGCACGATCGCAGCAGCATGACCAACCCGCTGTCGAAGACCTCGTCGAACTCGACGGTCGCCAGCTGGCGGGCCACCACGTCGGTGGTCTCGAGGCAACGCCCCAGCGTGAAGAACAGCCAGGTCTGGTCCCGGCTCATCATGCTGTCGGCGACGCCCGTGATGCCGGCTACCTGGCTCTTCACGAAGGACAGGTACGGCGCGGGGCCGGTGCGGCTGGTGGCGGCCCACTGGTGCGGCAACGCCGACCAGGTGGCGTTGATGTGCTCCCAGAACTCCACCGGCACGACGTGGCGCACCGCCCGCGTGTTCTCCCGGGCGGCCCCCAGCGCGCCGGCGATCGACGAGCGGCTCTTCGGATCGGTGGCCAGCCGCTCGGTGGCCTGCCACAGGGTCTGGTTCCCGTCGTCGGGGAGGCCCATGACGGCCAGGAGGCGCCGGGCGGCGTGGCCCCCCTCGGTATCGCTCTGCTCGAGCGCCTGGAACACCGAGACGTCGAGGATGCGCGCCGTCCCCTCGGCGCGCTCGACGTAGCGGCCGACCCAGAAGATGGACTCGGCCACCCGACTGAGGAGGGCCTGGTTCATTGCTGTTGCTGTTGCTGCTGGTTGCGGTTCTCCGAGTCGCTGCCCGGGCCGGCGTCCATCGGCGGCCCCGCGTTGACCATCGCCTGTTGGCGCGGGGGCAGCGCGGGCAGCGCGGGGCCCCCGCCGACCACCCAGGTGTCCTTGGAGCCACCCCCCTGGCTGGAGTTCACCACCAGCCCCCCCTCGTGGAGGGCGACACGGGTCAACCCGCCGGGCAGGACCCACACGTTCTCACCGTCGTTGACCGCGAAGGGCCGCAGGTCGACGTGGCGGCGCACCATGCCCTCGTCCACCCAGGTGGGTGAGGTGGAGAGCGCGACCACCCGCTGGGCGATCCACTGACGGGGATGGGTCTCGACGCTGACGGCCAGCTCGTCGAGCTCCACTCCCGTGGCGGCCGGGCCGATGACCAGTCCCTTGCCACCCGAGCCGTCCACCTTCTTGAAGACCAGCTCGTCGCAGCGCGACAGCGCGTCGGCCCGCACCCCGGCGTCCTCCAGGTGCATCGTCTCGACGTTGCGCAGGATGGGATCCTCGCCCAGGTAGTACTTGATCATGGCCGGCACATAGGCGTAGACGAGCTTGTCGTCGGCCACGCCGTTGCCCACCCCGTTGGTGATGGTCACCCGGCCGGCCCGGGCGGCGTTGACCACGCCCGGGCAGCCGACCAGCGACTCGGGCCGGAACTGCAACGGGTCGAGGTAGTCGTCGTCAATACGCCGGTAGATGACGTGGACGGGGACCTCTCCTTCGGTGGTGCGCAGGAACACCTCGGTCCCGTGGCACACCAGGTCCCGACCCTCCACCAGGTGCACGCCCATCAGGCGGGCCAGCAGCGCGTGCTCGTAGAAGGCGGAGTTGTGGACGCCCGGCGTCAGCACGACGACCGTGGGATCCTGCACCCCGGTGGGCGCGGCCAGCCGCAGGGCCCGGATGAGGTGGGCCGGGTAGTCGGTGACCATCTGGATGGGCTGACCCCAGAACAGCTCCGGCAGGACCCGGGCCATGGCGGACCGGTTGGCCAGGACGTAGCTCACCCCCGAGGGACTGCGCACGTTGTCCTCGAGGACGCGGAACTCGCCCTCCTCGTCGCGGATGACGTCGATCCCGGCCACGTGGATCCGCACGCCGTTGGCCGGGTTGAGGCCGAAGGCCGCCCGGACGAACCCCGGTGAGCTGGTCACCACCTCGTGGGGGATCACGCCGTCGCTGACGATCCGGGCGGCGCCGTAGACGTCGGCCAGGAACACCTCCAGGGCGCGGACCCGCTGGGCCACGCCGTCGGAGACCTGGCGCCACTCGGCGGCGGTGAAGATGCGCGGTACCACGTCGAGGGGGAAGGGGCGCTCCTCGCCGTCGAGGTCGAAGGTGACACCCTGGTCCATGAACGCCCGGGCCAGGCGGGAGGCCCGGGCCGAGACGTCCTCGGGCCCCATCTGGGAGAGCGAGGACGCCACGCTGAGGTAGGGCGACCGGGTGGCGCCGTCGTGGCCGACCATCTCGTCGAAGGCGGTCTGCGTCAGACCGCGTGACCCTGCCCCGTAGCCATCGAACAGATCGCCCACCCCCTTCACCGTTGCAGTGTTGTGTTTCGCCGGGGTTTCACGGGCGCGAACGGTCGATGACGCATTGGAGTCCCTGGTCGCAAGAGACCCTCCTGGCCGGCGTCAGCCGATGAGGCCGAGTCCCCGCACGTCGGTGCGCTCGCCCAGCAACTCAGCGGTGGTCGCCTCGATGCGCCCTCGGGCGAACTCGTCGTGCTCGAAGCCCTCGGCCACCGACCAGTTGCCCCGGCCGTCGGCCACGACCGGGAAGCCGAACTGGAGGCCCTCGGGGGTGCCGTACTCGCCCGAGCTGGCCACGGCCACCGAGACGCAGTCCCCGGGGGCGGTCGGGGTACGCAGCGAGACCACCGTGTCGATGGCGGCGGCGGCGGCCGACGCGGCCGAGGAGGAGCCCCGGGCCTCGATGATGGCCGCCCCCCGCTTCTGCACGGTCGAGATGAAGTCGCCCTGCAGCCATTCGTGGTCGGTGATGGCCTCGGTGGCCGGCCGGCCGCCGATCTTGGCGTTGGCGAAGTCGGGGTACTGGGTGGCCGAATGGTTGCCCCAGATGGCCACGTTGGTGACGGAGGCCACGGGTGCCCCCGCCTTGTGGGCCAGTTGGGCCTTGGCCCGGTTCTCATCGAGGCGGGTCATGGCGAACCACCGCTCGGCCGGAACCTCCGGGGCGTTGGAGCGGGCGATGAGGCAGTTGGTGTTGCAGGGATTGCCCACCACCAAGATGCGCACGTCGGAGGCCGCGTTCTCGGCGATGGCCCGGCCCTGGGGCTTGAAGATGCCCCCGTTGACGCTGAGCAGGTCGCCCCGCTCCATGCCCGCCTTGCGCGGCACGGAGCCGACGAGGAGAGCCCACGAGGTGCCGTCGAAGGCCGTCTTGAGGTCGGAGGTGGCGACGATGTCGCTCACCAGCGGGAAGGCGCAGTCGTCGATCTCCATGACCACGCCGTCGAGCACCCCAAGCGCCGGCTCGATCTCCAAGAGCCGCAGGACGATGGGCTGGTCGGCGCCGAGCAGCTGGCCCGAGGCGATGCGGAAGAGGATCGAGTAGCCGATCTGGCCGGCGGCGCCGGTGACCGTGACGTGGACGGGGGGCTTGGCTGTGGGGGGATTCGGGGGTGCCATGGGTGGTGGTCCTTTCTCAGAGGCGGTCGACGATGGCGGAGGCGAACTCCGAGCACTTGACCTCGGTGGCCCCCTGCATCTGCCGGGCGAAGTCGTACGTGACGATCTTGTCGGCGATGGTCGCCTCCAGGGCGCGCACGATGTCGCCCGCCGCCTTGTTCCACCCGATGTGCTCGAACATGAGGACCCCCGAGAGCAGCACCGAGCCGGGGTTGACCTTGTCCTGGCCGGCGTATTTCGGCGCGGTGCCGTGGGTGGCCTCGAAGATCCCGTGTCCGGTGACGTAGTTGACGTTGGCCCCCGGTGCGATGCCGATGCCGCCGACCTGGGCGGCCAGGGCGTCGGAGAGGTAGTCGCCGTTCAGGTTGGTGGTGGCGATCACGTCGAACTCGGCCGGGCGGGTCAGCACCTGCTGCAGCGTGATGTCGGCAATGGAGTCCTTCACGAGCAGCTTGTCGCCCGCATCGCCCCCGCAGTCGTCCCACCCGACGGCCACGTCGGCGAACTCGGTGCGCACGAGCTCGTAGCCCCAGTTCAAAAAGGCCCCCTCGGTGAACTTCTGGATGTTGCCCTTGTGCACCATGGTGACCGACCGGCGGCCGTGCTCGAGCGCGTACCGGATGGCGGCGCGCACGAGACGCGTCGAGCCCATCTCCGAGATCGGCTTTATCCCGATGCCCGATCCGTCCCGGATGGGCCAGTGCATCTCCTCGCGCAGGTAGGCGGTGAGCTTGAGCGCCTCGGGAGTTCCCGCCTGGACCTCGTAGCCGGCGTAGACGTCCTCGGTGTTCTCGCGGAAGATGACCATGTCGACCAGCTCCGGGTGGAGCACGGGGGAGGGCACGCCGGTGAACCAGCGCACCGGGCGCAGGCACACGTAGAGGTCGAGAATCTGGCGCAGCGCCACGTTGAGCGAGCGGATCCCACCGCCGATGGGCGTCGTGAGCGGCCCCTTTATCCCGATGAGGTGCTCGCGGAAGCTCTCCACCGTCTCGTCGGGGAGCCAGTTGCCCGTCTCGTCGAACGCCTTCTGGCCGGCCAGGACCTCCTTCCAGGCCACCTTGTTGCCGTGCTTGGCCGCAGCGGCATCGAGGACCAGCCGGGCCGCGGGCCAGATGTCCACCCCGGTACCGTCGCCTTCGATGAACGGGATGATTGGTTCTTGGGGGACGGCGAGCACGCCGTCGCCACCCATGGAGATTTTCTCTGGCATCCCTTCGATGCTAGGGGGTCGTGTGGCGGCGTCCCAATCGGGGCCCCCTCGGAGGCGGGGCGCGCCCCGTGCCACCCTCAGCCGGCGGCGGCGAGGTCGGGGCCCAAGCCGAGCGCGGCGTAGATCTCCCGCGTGGCGCTCGAGGTGTTGAACGTGTAGAAGTGCAGCCCCGGTACGCCGATGCCGAGCAGGTCGGCGCAGAGCTCGGTGGCCAGCTGCACGCCCTCCTGGCGGACGGCGTCCGGCCCACCGCGCTCGCCGGCGGCCCGGAGCCGGGCCTGCATCCACGGCGGCGCGGCCGCCCCCATGGCGCCCAGACGGCCCATGGTGGCCAGCGAGGTGACCGGGAGGATCCCCGGCAGCACCGGGGTGTGCACGTCCCGGGCAGAGAGATCGGCCACGAGGCCCTCGTACTCCGACGCCTCGAAGAAGAACTGGGTCACGCCGAAGTCCGCCATGGCCAACTTGACAGCCAGGTAGTCCCGGTCGCTCTCGGCGCTGGGGGAGCGCGGGTGCCCGGCCGGATGGGCGGCCACGCCGATGGAGAACCCGCCGATGGCGCGGGCCAGCTCCACCAGCTCGGTGGCGTAGGCCAGCTCGCCGGGCCCGGCGGCCGGATCGGCCGGCGGATCGCCGCCCAGTGCCATCAGGTTCTCGACGCCGGCCTTGCGCAGGGAGACCAGGATGTCGGCCAGCTCAAGGCGGGTGTGCGCCACGCAGATGAGGTGGGCCATGGGGTTGAGCGAGGTGGTGTGCAGGATCCCGCTCACCAGGTTGAAGGTACGTTGGCGCGACTCCGCCCCGCCCCGGTAGGTGACCGAGACGAAGGAGGGGCCGAGCGGCTGGAGCTCGCCGATGGTGCGGGCGAGGGTGGCCAGCTCGGCGTCGTTCTTCGGCGGGAAGAACTCGAAGGAGAACGTCTGGCCGCCGGCGAGCTGGTCGGCGATCCTGGTCACTGCGCCGCCCCCTCGTCGTGACCGGCCCGCCCGAAGTCGTCCTCCAGGCGGACGATGTCGTCCTCGCCGAAGTACGTCCCGTGCTGCACCTCTATGAACACGACGTCGGTGTCGCCGCAGTTGGCGACCCGGTGGGCGGCGTGCAGGGGAATGTCGACGGCCTGGCCGGGCGTGAGCTCGGTCACCGTGCCGTCCAGGGTCACCTGGGCGGTCCCCGCCACGACGAACCAGTGCTCCGCCCGCTTGGCGTGATACTGGAGGCTCAGCCGCTTGCCGGGGTGCACGACGATGCGCTTCACCTTGTGATCGGGTGCGTCGCCGCTCAGCACGGTGTAGTTGCCCCAGGGGCGGTCGGAGTACTCTTCCTCAGCCACGGGGCCTCCCGGCTCGGGGGGCCGTCAGCACGTCGCCCGCTCCGCCGCCCGCACCGCGTTGCGCAAGAGCATGGCCCGGGTCATCGGGCCCACGCCGCCCAGCCGCGGCGTGATCCATCCGGCCACCTCGGCCACGTCCTCGTGGACGTCGGACAGCAGCTTCCTCCCCTGCCAGCTGGTACCGGCCCCGACCACGGCGGCGCCGGGCTTGACCATGTCGGGGGTGACCAGACCGGCCCGCCCGGCCGCCGCCACCACCACGTCGCCGGTGCGCACGATGGAGGCCATGTCGTCCACGCCGGTGTGCACCACGGTCACCGCGGCGTTGCAGCCGGGCCGCTTGGCGGCCAGCAGGAGCGAGAGGGGGCGGCCGATGGTCAGTCCCCGCCCGATGATCACCACATGGCGACCTTCCACCGGAACAGCGTAGGCCACCAGGAGCTCCACGATGCCCGCAGGGGTGCACGGCAGGGGTCCCGGGGCCCCCATGACCAGCCGGCCGAGGTTCACCGGGTGCAGGCCATCCACGTCCTTCGCCGGATCCACTGACAGCAGGGTGCGCTCCTCGTCGAGGCCCTCGGGGAGGGGCAGCTGGACCAGGTAGGCGTTGACCGCCGGGTCGGCGTTGAAACGGCGGATCACCTCTTCCACCTCGGCCTGCGTCGCCGAACCGGGAAGGTGCTCCCCCACCGAGACCATGCCCACCTCGGCACAGTCGGCGTGCTTCATGGCCACATAGCGCTCGCTGGGCCCGTCGTCACCGACCAGCACCGTCCCGAGGCCGACCCTGACCCCCTCATGGGCCAGACGGGCCACCCGGTCGGCCACCTCGGCCCGCACCCGGGCGGCGACCGCTTCGCCGTCGAGCAGGAGGGCGCCCATCAGTGGCGGAAGTGCCGCTCGCCGGTGACCACCATGGCGAGCCCGGCCTCGTCGGCCGCGGCGATCACCTCGGGGTCCCGCACCGATCCGCCCGGCTGCACCACCGCCGAGACCCCCGCGGCGGCCAGGACCAGCAGCCCGTCGGGGAACGGGAAGAAGGCGTCGCTCGCCCCGGCACCCCCCTTGGCCCGTTCCCCGGCCTTGCGCACGGCGATCTCCGCCGCCACCACCCGTGACTGCTGGCCGGCCCCGACCCCCACCGCCTGCCCGTCGTTGACGACGGCGATGGCATTGGACGTGGTGCGGCCGCACACCCGCCAGGCCAGGACCAGGTCGGACCACTCCTCGTCGGTCGGTCGGCGGGATGTCACCACCCCCCAGGCGGTGGGCGGCGAGGCGAACTTGTCGATCTCCTGCACCAGCACGCCGGCGCCCAGGCTGCGCAGTTGGCGCAGGGCCCGTTCGGGGGCCGGGCCCGAGAGGATGCGGGTGGCCTTGCGGCGGGTGGTCAAGGTCTCGAGCGCCCCGGGCTCGTAGGAGGCGGCGATGATCACGTCGGCCTGCGGACCGGCGGCGATGGCATCGGCCAGCTCCCGGCTCACCGCGCCCCCGACGGCGACCACCCCGCCGAAGGCAGACTGGACGTCGCACTCGAGGGCCCGCTCGTAGGCGGTAACCAGATCAGCGGCGACCGCGGCGCCGCAGGGGTTGGCGTGCTTGATGATCGCCACCGCCGGCAGCCCGGCATCGCCGGACAGCTCGTGGACCAGCCGCCAGGCGGCGTCCCCGTCGAATAGGTTGAGGTACGAGAGCTCCTTTCCGCCGTGCTGCTGCGCGTCGTCCCACCAGCTCGCCGTGCCCGCCGTGCGGTAGCGCGCCCCGCGCTGGTGCGGGTTCTCGCCGTAGCGGAGCACGCCGGCCCGCTCCAAGGTGAGATGCAGCGTCGGGGGCAGCACGGACGCCTGCGCATCGTCGACGAGGTCAGCGCCGGCGAGCGCGCCGGCACCGCCCGCGTCGAACCAGGCCACGATGGCGGCGTCGTAGGCCGCGGTGTGGGCGAAGGCGGCACGCGCAAGACGGCGCCGCGTGGTCGCCGACAGCGAGCCGGAGCGGCGGAGCTCCTCGAGCACGACCGGGTAGTCCGCCGGGGAGGTGACGATCCCCACGTGGGCATGGTTCTTCGCCGCGCCGCGCACCATGGCCGGGCCCCCGACGTCGATCAGCTCAATGGAGGGATCGGCGGAGAAGGGGTAGAGGTTGGTCACCACCAGGTCGATGGCCTGAATCCCGTTGGCCTCCAGGTCGGCCAGATGGCCCGGCACGTCGCGGTCGGCCAGTATCCCGCCGTGGATCTTGGGGTGCAGGGTCTTGACCCGGCCTCCCAGCATCTCGGGGGAGCCGGTGACCTCGGCCACCTGGACGTGGGCGATGCCGGCAGCGGCCAGGGCGGCCGACGTGTTGCCACTGGCCACCAGGTCCCACCCCAGGTCGGTCAGTCCCCGGGCCAGCTCGACCAGCCCCTCCTTGTCGTAGACCGATAGCAACGCCCTCATTGTGCTCCTCACTGTCGATGCGCGCCGCGGCGCGGCTGGTTCGATCGCCCGTCCGGCTTCCAGCTCCCCGAGCGCCCAGGCCAGCGTGGCCGGGTACAGCGCACGTTCGGCCACCTTGATCCGTTCGTGGAGCGACTCCTCGGTGTCGCCCGGATGCACGGGGACCACCTGCTGGGCGAGGATCGGCCCGGCGTCCATTTCGAGCGTGGCCAGGTGGACGGTGCAGCCGGTCTCGGTCACGCCAGCGGCCAGGGCGTCGCGCACCCCGTGCCAGCCGGGGAAGGCGGGGAGCAGCGCCGGATGGGTGTTCAAGACCCGGTCGGGAAAGGCGCTGTGCACGGCCTGGGTCATGACCGTGCCGAAGCCCGCCATGGCCACCAGATCCACCCGGTGGGCCAGAAGCCTGGCCGTGACCGCTTCGGTGTACGCCGCCCGATCGAAGTCGGGCCCGAACCCGCCGTAGGCCCGCCGGTCGACGAGCTCGTCGGCCGCCCCCTGCGCACGGGCCAGCGCCAGCGCGGCACAGGGACGGTCCGAGACGACCGCGGTGACCGGGAGACCGGCGTCGAACATGGCCTGCAGGATCGTCCCGCTCCCCGAGACGAGGACACCAACGCGCACGCCGGTCACGCTAGTGCCCCGCGACGACCGTCCGATCGGGCGTTTCGAGGGACGCGCGCCTGGCGTTGCGCGACGTCGGGGAGCGTGTGGGGAGCTCCGAGTCCTTACATGAGTGTCAGGCCGGCGAGCCGAAGAACCCGGCGTCGCCGTAGGTGAAGATCCCGCCGTCGGAGGCCACCAACCAGTAGCCCCCTCCGTCGGGGGTGGCCGCCATGCCGACCACCGGGGCGTTGAGGGTCAGCGCCCCGGCCGAGCCGAAGAACCCGGCGTCGCCGAAGGTGAAGATCCCGCCGTCCGAGGCCACCAACCAGTAGCCCCGGCCGCCGGGGGCGGCCGCCATGCCCACGATGGGCCGGTTGAGCCGGATGGCCCCGGTGGAGCCGTGGAAGGTGGCGTCGCCAAACGTGAAGATCCCGCCGTCGGAGGCCACCAACCAGTAGCCCCGGCCGTCGGGGGTGGCCGCCATGCCGACCACCGGGCGGTTCAAGCGCATGGCACCGGTCGAACCGTAGAAGGTGGCGTCGCCGAAGGTGAAGATCCCGCCGTCGGAGGCCACCAACCAGTAGCCCCCGCCGTCGGGGGTGGCCACCATGCCCACGATGGGCCGGTTGAGCCGGATGGCGCCGGTCGAGCCGCGGAAGTAGGCGTCGCCGTAGGTGAAGATCCCGCCGTCGGAGGCCACCAACCAGTAGCCGCCGCCGTCGGGGGTGGCCGCCATGCCCACGATGGGGGCGTTGAGGCGCAGGGCCCCGGCCGAGCCGGCGAACCCCGCGTCGCCGTAGGTGAAGATGCCGCCGTCGGCGGCCGAGAGCCAGTAGCCCCGGCCGCTCGGCGTGCCGGTCACCCCCACCGCCGGGGCGTTGATGCCGCCCGACAGGCCGGTGCCGATGGTGATGGGGACGACGAACAGTCGGCGGACGCCACCGCAGGAGTAGTCAGTGCACCCGGCCGACCAGGCGTCGTAGTCGAGCCAGAGGTGACCCGACGCGTCGGCGAACCACGAGCCCCCGCCCGGACCGGCCACCATGCCGTAGGACGACAGGATGGGGTCGGGGTCGGTCTGGGTGCACGGGCTGGTGGGCGAGGCGCAGACGGCGTAGCCCTGCGCGTAGCTCGAGGACGTGTAGATGCCCCCGCTGAACAGCAGGTAGAACTGACCGCCGACGGCGAGCATGGAGGGGTCTTCGACCGTGGACTCCCACGGGTAGGCCACCGTGTCGTTGTCGAAGATCTGCGTCGGGGAGGTGCCGGCCAGGAAGCCGGTCCCGGTGCTGTTGAGCTCCTCGGTCCAGATGCGGGCCGGCTGCGCGGAGCCGCCGTCGTTGGACTTCCACACCAACCACGGCGAGTGGTCGGCCGGATCGATGAACGGGCTCGGGTCGATCGCCCCGCCCAGGGCGCTCTGGCACAGCAAAGGGCCGCTGGAGTTGTCGGTGAAGGCCGCGTCCGTCGGGCTGATGCCGGCCGCAGTGGCCACCGACAGGCAGTCGTAGCCGGTGTCGCTGGCGTGACCCGCCTGGGCGGCGTCGTAGAACATCACCCAGTGGTTGTCGAACGAGAAGACGCCCGGTGAGGTCTGGGTGTTGACCGCCTCCCAGGCCGGCACGGTGGGCAGCGCGGACGATCCGTAGTTCGTGCCCGTGTAGCTCCGCCAACCCGCCTGGGGATTGTCCGGGGACGTGTCGACCAGGGCCTGCAGGTGGTTGCCGAGCGCCGTGCCGGTGGTGAAGGCGTAGTACGTGCCGGCGGACTCGACCACATCGGGATCCCCGGCGTCACCGGCGAACGCCGGCGTCGCCGGCAGGGCGGACCCGAACGCGACGGCCGAGTGCGGCTGCAGCGCACCCGCGGTGAGGTCTCCACCACCCTCGGAGGTCAGCCCGGAGGCCAGCAGCACGGCGGTGGCCACCACGGCCAGCACGGCGGGGATCGGGCGCATCCGTACCAGACTCCCCCGCCAATCGTCTCCGGGCCATCGACGCCGGCCCAACAGCAACCCAATTCCCCGAGCGCGGCCGGCGCCCCGGGCACGAGGTCGGCACACCCCCGACCGACCGGCGGGTGCCCCGGCCTCAGCCGGGGCGACCGGAGCGTTCTCGGGGGATGTCTCGAAGGACGGTCAGGGCAGGGCGCGGACGATGGCCACCATCTTCTCGCCGCACTCGGTCGGGTTCTGGGTCACGAACACACCGGCCGCCGACAGCGCCTCCATCTTGGCCTGGGCCGTCCCCTGCGAGCCCGAGATGATGGCGCCGGCGTGCCCCATCTTGCGACCGGGTGGCGCCGTCACCCCGGCCACGTAGGCCGCCACGGGCTTGGTCACGGAGCTGGCGATGAACTCGGCGGCGCGCTCCTCCTCGGAGCCACCGATCTCTCCGATCATCATGACGGCCCGGGTCTCCGGGTCGGCTTCGAACGCGGCCAGGCAGTCGATGAAGTTGGTGCCGGGCACCGGGTCGCCACCGATGCCCACGCAGGTGGTCTGACCGATGCCCTGCTGCGAGAGCTCGTGCAGGGCCTGATAGGTCAGCGTCCCGGAGCGGCTGACGATGCCGACCGGTCCCCCGGCCAGGGCGATGTCACCCGAGGTGATCCCGATGTTGCACTTCCCCGGCGAGATGATCCCCGGGCAGTTCGGACCGAGGAGACGGGTGGCCGGGAAGTCCCGCACGAGCCGGTTGTAGGCCAACGCCTCGTCCTGGGCCGGAATGCCCTCGGTGATGCACACGATGAAAGAGATGCCGGCCTCGGCCGCCTCCACGATGGCGTCGGCCGCCCCCCGCGGGGGCACCGAGATGAAGGACGCCGTGGCCCCTGTCTCCTTGACCGCTTCGGCCACCGAGGAGTACACGTCGATCCCCTCGATCACCTCCCCGCCGCGCTTGGGGTTGGTCCCCCCCACCACCTTGGTGCCGTAGGCCTTGTTCCGCAGGCCGTGGAACAGGCCCTGGCTGGTCGGGCTGATGCCCTGGATCACGACCTTGGTCGTCTCGTCTACGAAGATGCTCACGTTGGTTTCCTCTGTTCCCTTGCGCCCTAGGCCTTGGCCAGCGCGACGGCGTGGCGGGCGGCCTCGAGCATGGTGGGCTCGCTGATCAACCGGTCGGACAGGTGGTCGTTCAGGAGGGCGCGGCCCTCCACGGCATTCGTGCCGTCGAGGCGCATGACCACCGGGGAGCTCAGTCGCACGCGGCTCGTCGCCTCGATGATCCCCTTGGCCACCTCGTCGACCCTCGTGATGCCACCGAAGATGTTGACGAAGATGGAGCGCACGGCCGGATCGGCGTTGATCACCTCCAGTGCGGCAGCCATGACATCGGCGTTGGCCCCGCCCCCGATGTCGAGGAAGTTGGCCGCTTCACCGCCGACCTGGGTCACCACGTCGAGCGTGCTCATGGCCAGCCCGGCGCCGTTGGCGATGATGCCCACCGAGCCGGACAGCCCGATGTAGTTGAGCCCCCTCTCCTTGGCCATCTTCTCCCGTGCGTCGGTGTCGGCGTCGTCCTCGTACTCCTCCCACTCGGGGTGGCGGTAGGAGGCGTTCTCGTCCAGGGTGACCTTGGCGTCGAGGGCGTGCACCTTGCCCTCGGGCGTGAGGATCAGAGGGTTGATCTCGGCCAGGTCGCAGTCGCCCTCGACGTAGCAGTGGTAGAGCCGGACCAGCAGCGTGGCCGCCTGCTGGCGCGCCTCGGGGTCGAGTCCGGCCCGGTCCACCCACTCGCGGGCCGTCGCCTCGTCGAGGCCGTCGAGGGGATTGATATGCAGCATGGCGATGGCGTCGGGATTGGTGACCGCCACCTCTTCGATCTCCACGCCGCCCTCGGCCGAGAGCATGCCGAGGTGCAGCTTGTTGGGGCGATCCAACGTGAAACTGGCGTAGTACTCCCTTTCGATGTCCGACGCGTGCTCCACCCACAGGCGTTTGACCACGTGGCCCTTGATGTCGAGCCCGAGGATGTTGCCGGCGTGGAACCGGGCCTCGTCCGCGTCGGCGGCCAGCTTGACGCCGCCGGCCTTGCCCCGGCCTCCCACCTTCACCTGTGCCTTTATGACGACGGGGTAGCCGGCGGCGTCGGCCTGGGCGACCGCCCCGTCCACCGTGTCCGCCACCCCGCCGGGTGAGGTGGGGATGCCGAACCGGGCGAAGTACTGCTTGCCCTGGTACTCGTAAAGATCCACTGCGGTGCCTTCTCCTTGTTGTCGTGTCGCTCGGGGTTGTCGTGTCGCTCGGGGTTGTCGTGTCGCTCGGGTCTCGGGAAACGTTCGGGGTGGTGCCGGTGCCTCAGGGCGTGCGCTCACCCTCACGCGCGTCGAGGGCCTCGCCCAGCCAGCCGCCGATGGAGTCGAGGGGGGCACCGGGGGTGAAGACCGCGGCCACACCTTGCTCCTTGAGGGTGGGGATGTCCTTCTCGGGGATGATGCCTCCCACGATGACCAGCACGTCGTCGTGGCCCGCCTCGGCCAGGAGCCCGATCACCCGGGGGACCAGTGTGAGGTGTGCCCCGGACAAAAGCGAGAGCCCGACCGCATCGGCATCTTCGTGCACCACCGCCTGGACCACCTGCTCGGGCGTCTGGTGCAGACCGGTGTAGACCACCTCGAAGCCGCTGTCGCGCAGCGCTCGGGCGATCACCTTGGCCCCCCGGTCGTGGCCGTCGAGCCCGGGCTTGGCCACGACCACCCTGTAGGGACGCTTCATGAAAGCACCGATGATACGGACGCCCCCGCGGAGACGCCAGATGGGGTTCAGGCCCGCCGGAGCGGCGTGGCCGTGAGCAGCAGGCTCTTCTTCCCCACCGACTCGAAGAGGACCGTGGCCTGGGCCCGTGGGCCCTCTCCCTTGGCGTCGAGGACGACGCCCGGGCCCCAGTGGTCGTGCACCACCTCGTCGCCCGGCTTCAGTCCCAGGTCCTCCGCCCCGCTGCTGGCGCGTGGGCCCGACGGCCGGGGGGAGAGCGGGCTGCTGGGAAGGAAGGAGCCCGGGCGGAGCTCGTCGCCCGACCAGTCGCCGGACCAGTCGCCGGAGCGGTCCCCGAATCGGTCCGTCGAGAGGTTGCGACTCTGCCGGGTCGAGGCGAGTCCGACATCTTTGACCAGCTCGGTGGGGACCTCGGAGAGGAAGCGGCTCGGGATGTTCTGCTGCGTCCGGCCGAAGATGGTGCGGGACCAGGCGTGGGAGAGGTTGAGATGCCGGCGGGCCCGGGTGATGCCGACATAGAACAGCCGGCGCTCCTCTTCCAGGTCGGCCGGCTCGCTGAGTGAGCGCAGGTGCGGGAAGATCCCGTCCTCGAGCCCGACCACGAACACGGCCGGGAACTCGAGGCCCTTGGCCGTGTGCAGGGTCATCAACGAGACGCGGGTTCCGTCACCGTCCAGGTCGTCCGAGTCGGCCACCAGGGCCACGGTCTCCAGGAAACCGACCACGTCGTCGAACTGGCCGGCCACGCTCCCCAGCTCGGCGATGTTCTCGATGCGCCCGTCCGCCTCGTGCGTGTGCTCGGCCACCAGCTCGGCCATGTAGCCGGTCCGGTCGGCCACCAGCTGGATGAAGTCGGCCGGATTGACGGTGGAGACCAGGGGGCGCAGCTCGGCCAACGTCTTGGAGAGCTGCTCGGTCCCGCGTAGGGCCTTGCCGGTCAGGCCGGCCTCTTCAGCCCGGTCGATGGCCTCGCTGAACGAGACCCGGTTCACCTGGGCCCAGGCGGCGAGACGGGCCACCGAGGTGTCGCCGATGCCCCGCTTGGGCACGTTGACAATGCGGCGGGCCGACACTTCGTCGTCGGGGTTGGCCAGGACCCGCACGTAGGCGAGCACGTCCTTGACCTCACGCCGGTCGTAGAACTTGGCGCCCCCCACCACCTTGTACGGAATCCCGGTGAAGATGAAGGAGTCCTCGAGGGCCCTGCTCTGGGCATTGGTGCGGTAGAAGACGGCGACATCGCCCCAGGCCAGGGATTCGGCGGCCCGGAGTCGCAAGATCTCGCTGGAGACCCAGGCCGCCTCGTCGCGCTCGTCCTCGGCGCGGTAGCGCAGCACCGGGTCGCCGGCGTCGCCCACGGTGAAGAGCTGCTTGTCCGGGCGGTCGAGGTTGTGAGCGATGACCGCGTTGGCCACGTTGAGGATGGTCTGGGTGGACCGGAAATTCTGCTCCAGCACGATGATGGTGGCGCTCGGGAAGGCCTCCTCGAACTCCAAGATGTTGCGGATGTCGGCGCCGCGCCACTTGTAGACCGACTGGTCCGAGTCGCCGACCACACAGACGTTGCCGTGTTTCTGGCCCAGCAGGTGGACGATCTCGTTCTGGGCGTGGTTGGTGTCTTGGAACTCGTCCACCAGAATCTGGCTGAAGCGCTCCTGGTAGGACTCCCGCACATCGTCGCAGGCCTGCAGCAGGTTGGCGGTGACCATCAGGAGATCGTCGAAGTCGAGGGCGTTGGCCGCCAGCAGCCGCTGCTGGTACTCGGCGTAGACGTCGGCGATGCGGCGCTGGAACGGGTCGGGGCCCTGGCGGGCCGACTCCCGGAAGGTTTCGAAATCGATGAGCTCCGATTTGGCCTGGCCGATCACGGCGGCCACGGAGCGCGGTGGGAGACGCTTCGCATCGAGCCCCATCTCGGCCACGATCATCTCGATGAGCCGGCGGGTGTCCGTGTCGTCGTAGATCGTGAACGAGGGCCGGTAGCCCAGCCGGTGCGCATGGCTGCGCAGAATGCGTAGGCACGACGAGTGGAACGTCGAAACCCACATGCTCTTGGCGCGTTTCTCACCCACCAGCTCGGAGACCCGGTTGCGCATCTCCTCGGCGGCCTTGTTGGTGAAGGTGATGGCGAGAATGCCCCACGGCGGCGCGTCCCCGGTGGCCAGGAGATGGGCGATACGGCGGGTGAGGACCCTCGTCTTGCCCGAACCGGCCCCGGCCACGACGAGCAGCGGACCGCCACGGTGCACCACGGCGGCGCGCTGGGGGACGGTGAGACCTTCGAGCAGGGCGGCGGACCAGGGGGGCCGGCCCGGGGCGGGGGCGAGGAGCTCTGGAGGGGAAGCGGGGGCGGTGCCGGTCAATGACCCATGCCCACGCCCTGTGACCGCTGGAAGTACTTCCCTTCGGTCTGCAGGGACGGCGCCACCATGACCTCGGCCTTCTGGAACTCCTTGACGGTCTCGTACCCGCAGGTGGCCATCGCCGTCCGCAGGGCGCCGAAGAGGTTCATGCGGCCGTCGTTCTCGTGGGCGGGACCGAGAAGGATCTCGCGCAGGCTGCCGCGCACCGAGGTGCGCACCCGGGCGCCACGGGGGAGGGTGGGGTGGAACGTCGCCATGCCCCAGTGGAAGCCGCGGGCCGGCGCCTCGAAGGCCGAGGAGAGCGGTGATCCCAACATGACGGCATCGGCCCCACAGACGATCGCCTTGGCGATGTCGCCCCCCTTGGACATCCCGCCGTCGGCGATCACGTGCACGTAGACGCCCGTCTCGTCCAGGTGGCGCATCCGCGCCCCGGCGACGTCGGCGATGGCGGTGGCCTGGGGGACGCCGATGCCGAGCACGCCACGGGTGGTGCAGGCATTGCCCGGTCCGACCCCCACGAGGACGCCCACCGCACCCGTCCGCATGAGGTGGAGGCCGGCCTGGTACGAGGCGCACCCGCCGACGATGACCGGAAGATCGAACTCCCGGATGAAGCGCTTCAGATTCAGCGGCTCCGAAGTCTTCGACACGTGCTCGGCCGAGACGACGGTTCCCTGAATGACCAGCAGGTCGAGCTCGGCAGCCAGGCAGGCGGGGGCCAGCGCCTCCGTGCGCTGCGGCGTGACCGACGCCGCCGTCGTGATGCCCGCCTCCTTCATCTGGCGGATGCGGGCCGTCACCAGCTCGGGCTTTATCGGCTCGCTGTACATCTGCTGCATGCGCGCGGTGGCCTTCTCGTCGTCGAGCTCGCGGATCTCCTCGAAGAGGTTGGTCGGATCCTCGTAGCGGGTCCACAGGCCCTCGAGATTGAGGACGCCCAACCCACCCAGCCTGCCCAACTCGATGGCCGTCGAGGGGCTGATGGCTCCGTCCATGGCCGACCCCAGCAACGGCAGCTCGAAACGGTAGGCGTCGATCTCCCAGGAGATGTCGACGTCCTCGGGATCCCTCGTCCGCCGGCTGGGCACGATGGCGATGTCGTCCAGACCGTAGGCCTGCCGCCCCGACTTGAAGATGCCGATCTCGATCTCAGCCACTTGTTCGCCCTCCGGCATTCGATGGGGCCGGTTCGGCTCACGGTCCACACCGGCATGTCAATAGCGAACGCCGGGCCGACACGCCGACGATCCACCACTTTACTCTCTCCCCACCCCGGTCCGGGCCACCCTGGCCTCGCCAAATCCGACCGCGGGACGCGCCGCCGGCGCCGTCCGCCTCAACCGCCCGGGGCCAGGACCACGCTCAGCAGCTCGTAGAGGATCCGGGCCGTCGCGCCCCAGATCAGTTCGCCCTCCACCTCGAAGAACCAGACCTTGTAGTCGTCGAGCGGGGACGCGGTGGTCTCGCCGGTTATCGTCCAACGCTCCTCATGGAAGGCTGCGGGGTCGGCCAGATCGCGCAGCGAGACGTCGAAGACGCGGTCGACCTCCGCCGGGCTGGCCACCAGGTGCGGCCGCGACCCGACGCTCGCCACGATCGGCATGATGACCGACCCCATCGTGACGGTCACGACCGGGTGGGTCCACCCCTCCACCGTCACGAGCGCCGGGTCGAGCGCCACCTCCTCGAAGGCTTCGCGCAGCGCGGCCCCGGGCGGATCCTCGCCGGGATCGAGACGTCCGCCCGGGAAGCTCACCTGCCCCCGGTGCGACCGCAGCGACGAGGAGCGCCGTGTGAAGACCAGCCGCGCCTCGCCCGCCTCCTCGAAGAGCACCACCAGGACCGCCGAGTCGACGCCCCGGGGCGGCTGGATGAACCCGCCGGCCAGCGGCGGGTGATCGGGGAGCGGATCGAGTTCCATGCTCTCTGGAACCGCTCCGGCCTGGCCGTGTGCGGCCAGAGCCGAGCGCACCAGGGCCAGGTCGATGCCGTGCCGCGCTCCGGGCCGGAGGCCGGCCCAGGGCGCGACCTCCCCCGGACGCCAGGTGGTCGGCCGGGGGACCACCTGGGGTGGGATCGTTCCGGACATCCCGCCACGGTATGCCAGGTGTGCCATCTGGGCATATCTGAGGGCATCCACAGTGCCGATGACCTGGGACGATCTAGTGTCGGCTTTCGGTTGCGCGTCCGATCACGACGCGAACAACGCGGCGGGAGCGTCTACGAGCCCCAGGACAGACCCAGCACACTGCGCGAGTGTGAAGCTGTGCGGCTTCGGGCCGTAGCAAACCACAAGAGAAAGCCAGGCAATCAAATGAGCGTCACCGCCGTGACTCGGCTCCATGCGACCGCAGGCCAAGAGGCAACCCTTGTCGAGCTCTTGACCGAAGGCCGCAGACGCATGATCGGCGCCGAGGGCTGCGAATCCTTCGATACGTTGCGGGATCAATCCGACCATCGATCCTTTGCGTTTGTTCAGACGTGGACGTCCCGTGAGGCTCATGACGCCGCTTTTGGAACATTGATACTCGGCAGCGGGCACCTCGACAAGGTTCTCGCGGTACTCGACGAAAGCGTTTCGCAGGCCTTTTACGAGACGATTTCCTAACCTCGCCCTCACGGCGGATCTCGCGCGATCTCCCTGGCGTTCGGTTCCAACAAAGACCCGCCGGATAGCACCGTGGCCGGGTCCGAAGACCCGCCGGATAGCACCGTGGCCGGGTCCGAAGACCCGCCGGATAGCACCGTGGCCGGGTCCGAAGACCCGCCGGATAGCACCGTGGCCGGGTCCGAAGACCCGGCCACAGCAAACCACACATAGTCCTCGCCGGAGCGAGGGGGCGAGCTACATCATCCCGCCCATGCCACCCATCCCGCCCATGCCACCCATGGCGGCGGCAGCGGCGGCGGCGTCGCCGGCCTTCTCAGGCTTGTCGGCCACCAGGGCCTCGGTGGTCAGGAGCAGCGCAGCTATGGAGGCGGCGTTCTGCAGCGCGGACCGGGTCACCTTGGCGGGATCGATGATCCCCGCCTTTACCAGGTCCTCCAGCTCGCCGGTGGCCGCGTTGAGCCCGATGTTGCCCTTGGCCGATTCGACCTGGCTGACCAGCACGGCGCCCTCGAGGCCGGCGTTGAAGGCGATCCAACGCAACGGCTCCTCCAACGCACGGGCCACGATGCGGGCCCCCGTCGCTTCATCGCCCTCCAGCTTCGACGCCAGCGTGTTGACCGCCTTGCGGGCCCGCAGCAGGGCGGTGCCGCCTCCGGCCACGATGCCCTCTTCGACCGCAGCCCGCGTCGCCGAGAGCGCGTCCTCAATGCGGTGCTTCTTCTCCTTGAGCTCCACCTCGGTGGCGGCGCCCACCTTGACCACCGCGACGCCGCCGGCCAGCTTGGCCAGGCGCTCCTGCAGCTTCTCGCGGTCCCAGTCCGAGTCGGTGTCCTCAATGGCGCGCTTGATCTGCGCCACACGGCCCTTGACGTCCTCGGCACTTCCCCCACCCTCGACGATGGTGGTGTCGTCCTTGTTGACGATGACCCGGCGGGCGTGGCCCAAGAGATCGAGGGTGGCGTTCTCGAGCTTGAGCCCGATCTCCTCGCTGATGACCTGGGCGCCGGTGAGGACGGCCATGTCCTGGAGCATCTCCTTGCGGCGCTCCCCGAACCCCGGGGCCTTGACGGCGACCGAGGTGAAGGTGCCACGGATTTTGTTGACCACCAGGGTGGCCAGCGCCTCCCCGTCGACGTCCTCGGCGATGATCAGCAGCGGCTTGCCGGCCTGCATGACCTTCTCGAGGACGGGGACCAGATCGTGCACGGCACTGATCTTGGCGTTGTAGAAGAGGATCAGCGGATCGTCGAGCACCGCCTCCTGGCGCTCTGCGTCGGTCACGAAGTAGGGCGACAGGTAGCCCTTGTCGAACTGCATACCCTCGGTGAGCTCGAGCTCGATGCCGAAGGTGTTCGACTCCTCCACCGTGACCGTGCCGTCCTTGCCCACCTTGTCGATGGCTTCGGCGAGCACGTCACCGATGGCCGGGTCGGCGGCGGAGATCGAAGCCACCTGGGCGATCTCGGTTTTGCCCTCGACGTCCTTGGACTGCGTGGCCAGGTCGTCCACGGCGGCCTGCACGGCCTTCTCGATACCCCTCTTCAGCCCGGTGGGGCTGGCACCGGCGGCCACATTGCGCAGGCCTTCGGTGATCAGGGCTTGGGCCAGGACCGTCGCCGTCGTGGTGCCGTCGCCGGCCACGTCGTTGGTCTTGGTGGCCACTTCCTTCACGAGCTGTGCGCCCATGTTCTCGAACGGGTCGTCGAGCTCGACCTCCCGGGCGATCGACACGCCGTCGTTGGTGATGGTCGGGGCGCCGAACTTCTTCTCGATCACCACGTTGCGGCCTTTCGGTCCGAGGGTGACCTTGACGGTATCGGCCAGCTTGTTGACTCCGGCCTCCAGCCCACGGCGGGCGGCCTCGTCGAACTTCAGAATCTTGGGCATGACTGTGTTGAACTCCTCTCGAGTCCTTCTGCTTTCTTCGGATGGGTGACTGACCACCGGCTGACCGGACGGCCAGCGGGTGGTGCCGTCGGGCTGCTAGGCCAGCTTGGCCAGAACGTCCCTGCTGGAGAGGATGAGGAGATCCTCGCCCTCCACGGTGATCTCGGTGCCGCCGTACTTGGAGTAGACCACGGTGTCGCCTACTACGACGTCGACCGGGATGAGCTCTCCAGAGTTCTCTGCCCGGCGGCCGGGACCGACGGCGAGAACCTCGCCCTGCTGGGGCTTCTCCTTGGCGGTGTCGGGGATGACCAGGCCGGACGCGGTTGTCTCCTCAGACTCGCCGGGCCGGACGACGATCCGGTCTTCGAGCGGGTGCAGCTTCATCTTAAAGGGCCTCCTTGGCACTCATTAGCACTCTCGGGTTGAGAGTGCTAACGATAGCGGGCTTCAGCGCGAGGGGCAAGACCACATCTGCGCCGTGTGACGTCCATGGGACCTGCGCACTGCGCACCCCTACTGGGGGTGCGACGGCACCGAGTCTGTCACCATGGCCCCGACGGCGCCGGACTGCGCCCGTCGTTGCCGGTGGGCGTACATGACGCCGTCCGCCCGCGTGATCAGATCGGTGAGGGAGTCGCCCGGCTGGAGTTCGGCGATGCCGAAGGCCACCGACGCCTCGTCGTGCGCCGCCAGATCCTCGTTGATGCGCGCGAAGCGCTCCGTCGCGTCCCTCACGTCGAGGGCCGGGAACCCGCAGACGAATTCGTCACCGCCGTAACGGACGACCAGGTCGTAGGAGCGGACGTTGGCACGGAGGGTGTCGGCGATCCTGCGCAGGAGCTTGTCGCCGGCGATGTGGCCGTGCAGGTCGTTCCTCACCTTGAGGTTGTCGACGTCCACGAAGGCAAGCACGAACGAGTCGCCCGTCCTGCGCGCCCTGGTGACTTCGTGCTCCAGCTCCAGCATCCCGGCGTCGCGACGGTACGCACCGGTGAGCCCGTCGATCGACGATTCCTGCCGTTCGTTGGCCGAGACGATGCGGTCGAGCCGGGACGCAGCCCGATCGGCCTTGGCGTGGAACCGGTCGCGGGCCGCCGCGTAGCGGTCCCTGCGGGCCTGCACCTGCTCTTGCACCGTCCGGGGATCGACCCGGCCCATGGCCGCGTCCCGGATCCGCGCCTCGTTCTCGCGCGCCGTGGCGCGGGCGTCACGGGCCGCGGCACGGGCGTCGCGGGCGTCGGCGCGGGCGTCGCGGGCGTCGGCCCGGGCGTCGCGGGCCGTGGCGCGGGCGTCTCGGGTCTGCGACGGGTCTGCGATCCCCGAGGTTGCCGGGTGGGCGCCGTCCGGCGAGAACCCCTCCTCGGGAGCCAGCGCCGCTGTGTTCCTGAGGGAGTCCTGCGCGTGTTGGAACTCGACGGCCCTGGCCGCCAGGGCTGCGACTGCCACGCCGGTGGTGAGGAGGCTCTGCTCGCTGGTGGACGGCCCCCAGTACAGGGTCAGCGCCCCCCAGGTCTCGCCGTTGCCCGAGAGCGGCACGGCGCGGCACCCGACGATGCCGTAGACGGGGGCCTGCGCGGCCAGCCCGGAGGCGGCGGCCCCGCGATGGGAGAGCCCATCCCCGTGGGACGCCTGCCCGGTGGTGCAGCACTCCCAGGTGGGGCCGGCCTCCTCGCTCAACTGGATGTCGTCGAGCGCGCAGGCCCACTCGGTGGATCCGGCGGCCGAGAAGAATTCCTGTGACGTGTCCCGGACCACGATGGAACAGGCGAGAACGCCGGCAAGGTCCGAACAGTGGTGGCAGAGCGCCGACAGGACCTCGGCCAGGTCGGCTCTCCACCAAGAGCTGGGGTCCGATCCCTTAGCGGCCGGCGACATACTCGACACGAGGTCGTACCCCTCCAATCGCATGACGATAGTGCCGACCCACCTGAACTTGCGCACACACTACCGTGCCGCGGGCGGCGGTATTTTCGTCGCTTCCGCCGGCCCTACGGGGTCAGCTCCTCCAGCCGCCTGGCGTAGTCGGGTGAGTCGATGTCGTAGACCCACATGACCAGAGCGTCCTCGCCGGTGACGGGGTAGTAGTTCTTGCGCACACCCACCGGCGCAAATCCGAAACGCCGGTAGAGCGTCTGGGCCGGTTCGTTGCTCGTCGCCACCTCGAGCGAGAGATGCTTCACACCCAAGGGCAGGAGCAGACGGATCCCATCGATCATGAGCGTCCGGGCCACACCGCAACGCTGGTAGGCGGGGGCGGTGGCGATGGTCGTGATGTGTGCCTCGTCGTCGACGACCATGAAGCCGATGTAGCCGGCCATCTCATCGCCGACCCACGCGCCCCGATAGAGGCGCCCGCGGCGGAGCGCCAGCTCGGAGTTGAACACCCCCACGCTCCAGGGCTCGGGGAACACGGCGGCCTCGATCGGCAGGAGATGGCGCAGGTCCTTCCGTCTCAGCTTCGCGATGCGCAGGTCCATGGCGATACCGGCCTCAGCTGTTCGTGACCTGGACGAAATTACGCGTGGCGTCCGCCTCTCGCATGTAGAGGGGAACGACCGATCGGGGGTCGGCCGGCGCCACGCCGGCGTCGTAGCGCTCCTCGGCCATGGCCAACAGGGTCAGCGGCGGGGGGGCGCCCAGCGCGTCGTCGACACACGACACGCCGGGGACGGCCCGGAGGACGCCGGCGTAGCGCTGCGCCCCGTCACCCACGGCCACGATGGGCACACCCCCCAGGGCGCGGAGCCCGTCGGCCAGCGCCGCCGGCGTGAAGAGGCCCGGGCCGAGGAGCTCCACGGCACCGGTGTCGCCGGCGCGCCCGTCGCGCACCGTGGCGAACACCTCTCCACGCCGCGCGTCCACCGCGGCGAGGACGCAGCCACCGTGGCCGGAGCCGGCGGCCGCCCGGGCCAGGATCTCCAGGCTGGACAGCCCGACGACGCCGATGCCCAGGGACCGGGCCAGTCCCTTGGCGGCGGCGACGCCCACCCGGAGGCCGGTGAAGAGACCCGGGCCGAGGTCGACGGCCACGAGGTGGAGATCGGTCACCGCCAGTCCGACCTGGGCAACGAGGTGCTCCATGGCCGGGACGAGGATCTCGACATGCCGGCGCCGACCCTCGAGGGTGAAGACGGCCCGGGTGCCGTTGTCGGATCGCACCGCCACGCCGACGGTCTCGGTGGCGGTCTCGATGGCCACGATGTTCACCGTGGGCCCCCTGCGGTCGGGATGGCCAGCACACGGGCCACGTCTCCGGCGCGCCGGGACCACCCGCCACGGCCGGTGAAGGTGATGGTGCGCTGTTGGTAGGGGTCGGTCGCGGCGCTGTCCGCCGGCTCGAGCCTGACGTCCAGGGCGTCACCGCCCAGTGCGGGAGCGGCCAGGTCCCCCCATTCGATCACCGCCACGGCGTGCTCCTCCACCAGCTCGGCCAGGGCCAGCTCGACCACCTCGCCGAGCGAGCCCGTGCGGTAGACGTCGGCGTGAATAAGGGTCTCGATCCCCGTGGCTCCGACGCACGCATACTGGCGCACGAGCGCGAAGGTGGGGCTGGTGACGTGTCCTTCCACGCCGAGGGCGGCGGCGAAGCCTTGGGCGAAAACCGTCTTACCGGCACCGAGATCGCCGATCAGGAGGATCACGTCGCCGGGGGCACAGGCCCGTGCCAGGCTCGCCGCCACCGCCCGGGTGGCTTCGGGCGACGCGGTGCGCACCACGACCGGCCACTCGGTCACGGACGCCTCATCGGTGCGGGTCACGGGGCCCGGACCATGAGCCGCTTGGCCCGGACCAGGTCGGCACGCATCTCGGCCAGCGCCTCTCCCCCCGCACGCAGCACGAAGGCCGGGTGGTACGTCGGGACGAGATGGCCGGACCGGTAGGGGTACACCGAGCCGCGTAGGGAGCGGATGCCCTCGGCGCGATCGAGGAGGAGCCGGGTGGCGAAGTTCCCCAGGGTCACCACGACCACCGGGTCGATGAGGGTGATCTGCTCCTCGAGGTAGGGCCGGCAGGCCTCGATCTCGTCTGGCGCCGGATCCCGGTTCTGCGGCGGACGGCACTTCACCACGTTGGCGATGTAGCACTCGGTGCGGGTGAGCCCTATCTCTTCGAGCATGAGACGGTCGAGGAGCTTGCCCGAGCGCCCCACGAACGGCTCTCCCGCCAGATCCTCCTGGTGGCCGGGACCCTCACCCACAAAGAGGAGGCTGGCCCGGGGATCTCCCACGCCGAAGACGACGTTCGTGCGCCCATTGGCCAGCGGGCACTTGGTGCACGACAGGGCGGTGGCGCGCAAGGCCTCCCACCTCGTCCCGGCGTCCGGCATCGTCTAGTGGGGCGGCGGCGGGGTGGATCCGCCCGGCCCTTCCACAGCGTTGACGGCGATCCGGGGGACCCTCGGGCCGATGCCGCAGAGGATCTCGTAGCTGATCGTGCCCAGCAGCCCCGCCCACTCGTCGGCCGTGATCTCCTCGTCGCCCTGCCGCCCGAGCAGCACCACCTCGTCGCCCGGGGCGACCGAGGAGTCCTCGCCGCAGTCCACCATGATCTGGTCCATGGTGACCGTCCCCGCCAGCGGTCGACGCCTCCCGCCGACCAGGACGCTGCAGCCGCCCGCAAAGAGCGCCCGCGGCACGCCGTCGGCGTAGCCGACCGGTACGGTCGCCACCACCGAGCGCCGCGGCAGTGCCCGCAGGCGGCCGTAGGAGGGGCGCTCTCCCGCCTCGAGCGTGCGCACCGACACGACGCGGGCCCGCAACGACATGGCCGGACGCAGCGTCTCGCCCCCCGACGCCGCGGCGAACGCCGCCTGCACCGCCGGCCCGGGCAGGTAGCCGTACAGGCCGATGCCGCAACGGACCATGCCGTAGCGTGCCGCCGGGAAGGCGATGGCCCCCGCCGTGTTGGCGGCGTGGACCAGCGCGGGACGGGTGCCGGCCCGGCGCAGCTCGTCCACCACGCCGTCGAGCTGCGCCATCTGCCCCCGCGTGAAGGCCCGGTCCTCATCGGTGTCACCGTCGGCCACCGGGAAGTGCGTCCACAGCCCCTCCACCCGGAGCAGCGGCTCGTCGGCGATGGCGCGCACGAGGGCGGGGACGGCGGCGGCCCGGGCCCCGACGCGGTGCATCCCGGTGTCCACCTTCACGTGGACCGGCGTCGTCTGGCCCCGGCGCCGCGCCGCGCCGGCGAACTGCTCGATGCCCTCGGCGGTATAGAGCGTGGGCGTGAGCCCGTAGGCCAGTGCGGTGTCGACGGCGTCGGCGCCACACTCGCTCAGGAGGAGGATGGGACCCCGTACGTCATGCTGGCGCAGCTCGACCCCCTCGTCGACCAGTGCCACGGCCAGCTGCGCCGCCCCTCCGGCGAGCGCGGCGCGCGCCGCCGACGGGCCGCCGTGCCCGTAGCCGTGCGCCTTGACGACGGCGCAGAGCCGGGCCGGCTGGACCAGCCGGGACAGCACCCCGGCGTTGTGGGTGATGGCCGCCAGGTCGATCTCGGCCCAGGCCGGTCGCGAGTGCCCCTGCGCCATCGCCCCCGGGTGGCGCGGGCCGGCCGGCGGGGTCCGGGGCGGCAGGGCGCCCGGGGCACCGTCGCGCAGTCGGCTGAGGGCACCCTCAGCCATGCCGGCGGGCCTCACTGAGAGTGGCGGAGACGAGGCCGGGGAGGTCCCCCGCCACCAGGCCCTCGCACCTGCCGCGGGAGGCGGCTCTCCCGTGCACATGGGCGGCCAGCGCCGCCGCACGGTGCACCGCCACGCCCCGGGCGAGGAACGCCCCGATGACACCGGAGAGCACGTCGCCGCTCCCGGCGGTGGCGAGCGCGGGGACACCGGCGCCGGCGAGCAGCACGTCGCAGGGCCCGTGCTCCGGCGCGGCGACCGCCGTGAGGGGCCCCTTGAGTAGGACGACGGCACCCAGCTCGGCCGCCAGGTCCCGTGCGGCGGCCAGTCGGTCGTCGCTGGGCGGCGCCCCCACCAGCCGGGCGAACTCGCCGTCGTGGGGTGTGAGCACGGTCGGGTGGGACCTGCCGGCCAGCAGCTGGCGGGCCGAGCGCAGGTCACCCAGGGCGGTGATGGCGTCGGCGTCCACCACGAGGGGAAGCGGGGCGCGGGCGATGACGGCCCTGATCTCCTCCTGGGTGGCGGCCTCCCGGCCGAGGCCGGGACCGATGGCCAGGGCGTGGCACTTGACCGTGGCCTCCAGGAACGGTGCGGCCCACCGTGTCGCCGGCAGGCTCATCCGGACCACCTCGACGGGCCACGGGGCGGCGGGATCGCCCGGCGACCCCAGCCGGATCATCCCCGAGCCACCCGCCAGAGCACCACGGCTGCAGAGCACGGCGGAGCCCTCCATCCCCACCGACCCGGCCGCGATGCCCAGGGCGGTGGTCCACTTGTTCGACTGGCGCGGCCGGGACACCAGCCACGCCGGGAGGTCGGCGTCCTCGACCAGTCCGGCGGCGGAAGGAGGGAGGGGGATCCCGATCTCCGCCACCTCCACCGTCCCGGCCAGCTCCGGACCCGACCCCTGGAGGAGGCCGGGCTTGTAGGCGGCGAAGGTCACGGTGTGGGTGGCGTGAAAGGCCGCTCCGGGTGCCGCACCGGTGTCGGCGTCCACTCCCGAGGGGATGTCGATCGACAGCACCGGCGTGTCCCCCGCCACCCGCGGCGCGTCGTAGGAGCCGGTGAAGCCGGTGCCGTAGGCGCCGTCGATCACCAGGTCGCACGGCGGCAGCACGGCCGGGGCGTCCGCCGCACCGAGGACGGCCACCCTCGCCCCCCGACGGGCCAGGAAGGCGGCGGCGACCCGCCCGTCGGCACCGTTATTGCCCTTGCCGGCGACCACCGTGACGCGCCGGCCATACCCGCCGCCGAGGATGCGCAACGCGGCGTGGCCCACCGCCGTCCCGGCCCGACCCACCAGGACGTCCTCGGACACGGTGGCGAGCGCCGCCGCATCGGCGGCGCGCATCTCGTCCCGGGTCAGGACGGGGAGCATGCGCTGGAGCGCTCGGCCACCACGAAGGCGATGGCCACGCCGGTGGTGTGGGTGAGCGAGAGATGGAACCGCCCCGCCTGGCACCGGTCGGCCAGCGCGGCCGCCGGCCCATGGAGCACGACACTCGGGGCGCCGCGCTGTGGTGACCCGCCCCCGCGGCGGCGCACCTCCACGTCGATCAGCGCGAACGAGCCCAGCCCGGTTCCCAGCGCCTTCATGACCGCCTCCTTGGCGGCGAAGCGGGCGGCCAGCGACTCCGCCGGGTCGGGCGAGCGGCGGGAGTCCGACTGCTCGATCTCGGTGAAGAAGCGGCCGGCGAACCCGGGGCGGCGGGCCAGGATCTGGCGGAAGCGGGCCACATCGACGGCGTCCACGCCGACGCCCACCACCGAGCCCACCACCGAGCCCACCGCTGCACCCACCTCCGAGAGGCGGGCCCCGGCGTCCACGAGGGCGGCCTCGTTCATTCGACGGTCACCGTCTTGGCCAGGTTGCGGGGGCGGTCGACGTCCAGACCGTGCAGCCGGGCCAGGCGGTAGGCCAGCTGCTGGAGGGGCACCACCCCCACGACCGGGGAGAGCAGCGGGTCGCAGGGGGGCACCCAGAGCACGTGATCGGCCACGGCGGCGGACTCCTCGTCCCCGTCGTCGGCCACCAGCACGACGGTGGCGCCGCGGCTCTGGACCTCCGCGATGTTGGACAGGAACTTCTCCCACAGCCGGTTGCGGGTGGCGATGCCCACCACGACGATCCCGGGCTCGATGAGGGCGATCGGCCCGTGCTTGAGCTCGCCCGCGGCGTACCCTTCGGCGCGCAGGTAGGCCAGCTCCTTGAGCTTCAGGGCTCCCTCGAGGGCCATGGGGAAGCCGACGTGACGGCCGAGGAAGAAGAAGTCGCGGGCAGCGGAGAGATGACCGGCGACCTCGTCGACCGCCGGGGCCCGCTGCAATGTCTGCTCAATGAGGCTGGGCAGGCGCTCCATCTCGTCGAGGATGCCCGAGATCTGGCCCGGGGTGAGCGTTCCGTGCAGCTGGGCCAGGGTGAGGCCGAGGATCTCGAGGGCCACGATCTGGGCCAGATGGCACTTGGTCGACGCCACGCCGATCTCCGGCCCCGCCCGGGTGTAGAGAACCCCGTCGGCATGGCGGGCCATCGACGAGTCGACGACGTTGGAGACGACCAGAACCTTGGCCCCCAGACGGGAGGCCTCCTCCATGGCCTTGGACGTATCGAGGGTCTCGCCCGACTGTGAGACCCCCACGCACAGGGTGCGCTCGGTGATCACCGGGTCCCGGTAGCGGAACTCACTGGCGATGTCGACCTCGGTGGGGAGCTTGACCCAGTGCTCAATGGCGTACTTGGCCACCAGCCCGGCGTGATAGCTGCTCCCGCAGGCCACGATGCACACCTTGTCGATCCGGCGCAGCTCGTCGGGGCTGAGCCGCATCTCGTCCAGCACCAGCTGGCCGTGGGCGCCCCGCCGGTCGAGCAGCGTGTTGGCCACCGCCTGGGGCTGCTCGTGCATCTCCTTGGACATGAAGTCCTCGTAGCCGTCCTTGCGGGCCGCCTCGAGGTCCCAGGTGATGTGGAGCTGCGCCGGGGTGACCGCCTCGCCGTCCAGCGTGGTGACGGTGATCGCACCGGGGGTGAGCACCGCCAGCTGGTCGTCGGCCAGTGCGTAGAGCTCGCTGGCGTGGCCCAGCAGGGCCGGGATGTCCGAGGCGAGCAGGGCCACACCGTCGTTCAGTCCGAGGATGAGAGGGGTGGAGCGGCGGGCCGCCACGATGGTGTCGGGCGCCTCCGCATGCACCACCGCAATGGAGAAGGCGCCGCGCACGACGCGCAGGGCTTCCCTGGTCGCCTCGGTGAGCGGGAGCCCGGCCGCCATGTGCCCCTCAATCAGGTGGGCGATCACCTCGGTGTCGGTGGCCGAGGTGATGGTGTGGCCCTCGGCGATCAGCTGGGTCCGCAGCACGGCGTGGTTCTCGATGATCCCGTTGTGGATGATGGCCAGTCGACCCGTGCAGTCGACGTGGGGGTGGGCGTTCTCCGGCGTCGGGTGCCCGTGGGTGGCCCAGCGCGTGTGGCCGATCCCTGCCCGCCACGGGCCGGGCGGCCCGTCCGCCGTCAGCTTGGCCAGATCGGCCACCGACTGCGTGCCGTCGGCCGCTCGGACCCGCCAGATCCGCCCTTCGGCCACCAGGGCCACCCCGGCCGAGTCGTACCCTCGGTACTCGAGCCGGTGCAGCGCACCCAGAATGAGGGTGAGTGGATCCGGGTCGCCGGTGACGCCAATGATGCCGCACATGACACCTAGGCTACCTGGGGGAATTCGGTGCACCGGGACGGGGAACGTCCGGTACCCCGGATCGCGGGCGGGGCGAAGGGGCTCAGCCGCCCACTTGACCGAGGGCGGACTCGACGATGTCCGCCAGGCGGGCCGCCATCTCCTTGGCCTGCTCGGCCGCCCGGGCTTCGACCATCACCCGCACGAGAGGTTCGGTCCCGCTCGGGCGGAGGAGCACCCGCCCGTCGTGGCCGAGCTCGGCCTCCGCCCTGTGCACCGCCTCCCAGACCTCGGTACAGCCGGCCAGGCGGCCGGGCTGAGGGATGGGCACGTTGAGGAGCACTTGCGGCACGCGCTCGACCAGCCCGTCGGCCAGGTCGACCAGGGACCGGCCGGAGCGCTGCAGGAGATCCGCCAGGGCGATCCCGGTGAGGATGCCGTCGCCCGTGGTCGAGCGTGTGCGGAAGATGATGTGGCCGGACTGCTCGCCACCCAGGGAGAGGCCGTCGGCGTCGAGGGCCGCCAGCACGTGGCGGTCGCCGACGTCCGTCTCCCGGACGCTGATGCCCCGGGACTCCATCGCCAGCCGGAACCCGAGATTGGTCATGACGGTCACCACCACGGTGTTGCCCGCCAGGTGACCACGACCGGCCAGGTCGAGGGCGAACAACGCCAGGAGGACGTCGCCGTCCACCACGCTCCCGGTGTGGTCGACGGCGATGACGCGGTCCGCGTCACCATCGAGCGCCAGGCCGAGGTCCGCGCCGCGCTCGGCCACCGTGCGGGCGAGCTCGCCGGGGTCCGTGGACCCGCACCGGTCGTTGATGTTGGTGCCGTCGGGCGTGTCGTGCAGGGCGGTGACCGTCGCTCCCAGCCGGGCCAGCACGGTGGGCGCGAACGCGCTGGCGGCGCCGTTGGCGCAGTCCACCACGATGTGCATCCCGGCGAAGGTACGCCCTTCGGTGGCCGCCGCCAGGTGCTTGCGGTAGAGGTCGGCCCCCTCGGGGTCCGCCGTGATCCGGCCGACGCCGTGCCCGGTCGGCCGGCGGGGCGGGCCATCGGGGTCGTCCAGGATGGAGGTGATCTCCCGATCGACGTCGGCCTCCAGCGCCACGGGCAGTTTCGTCCCCATGGAGCTGAAGAGCTTTATGCCGTTGTCGCCGAAGGGATTGTGCGAGGCCGACACCATGGCGCCCGGCAGGTTCCGGTACTCGGCGACGGTCGCCACCCCGGGGGTAGGCAGCACACCCAGGTCGATGACGTCCGCCCCCTCGGAGGCCAGACCGGCCGAGAGCGCGGCCTGCAGGAGGGGGCCCGAACGCCTGGTGTCGCGTCCGACGACGAAGGCCGGGGCGGGCAGGATCCGAGCCGTGGCCCGGCCGATGGCCAGGGCCAACTCCGCCGTGAGGTCCTCGTTTGCGACACCTCGGACCCCATCGGTGCCGAAGTGTGCCGGCGCCACGCTCCTACCGCTTGGAGTACTGGGGCGCCTTGCGGGCCTTCTTCAACCCGTACTTCTTCGACTCCTTCTCGCGCGCGTCGCGCGTGAGGAGCCCTGAGCGCTTCAGGGCGGCACGGTGTTCGGGATCCATCTCACACAGGCTGCGGGCGATGCCGAGGCGCATGGCGCCGGCCTGGCCCGAGATGCCGCCCCCGTCGATGGTGGCCTCAATGTCGTAGGACTCGGTGGTGTTGGTGATGCGCAGGGGCTCGGTCACCAGCATGCGGTGGGTGGCCGAGGTGAAGTAGGCCTCAATGGGGTGCGCGTTGACCGTGATCGCCCCCTGGCCGGGGCGGAATCGGACCCGCGCCACGGCCTGCTTTCGTCGACCGGTCGTCTGGGTGAGTGGTACGGGCATGTGCGCTCCTTAGGTCGTTCAGCTGGCCCGACGGGCCGCCGGCAGCTCGAGTGGCTCGGGGCGCTGGGCGGCATGGGGGTGGTCCGGTCCGACGTAGACGTTGAGCTTGCCCAACATCGCCCGCCCGAGGGAGTTCTTGGGCAGCATGCCCCGGACGGAGCGGCGGATCATTTCGTCGGGCGAGCGGTCGAGGAGCTCGGCGTAGCTGGTGGCGCGCAGGCCGCCCGGATAGCCACTGTGGCGGTAGGCCATCTTGGCCCCGGCCTTGCCCGCGGTCAGGAGCACCTTGTCGGCGTTGACCACCACCACGTGGTCGCCGGTGTCGACGTGCGGTGCGAAGTAGGGACGGTGCTTCCCGCGCAAGATGCGCGCCACTTCCGAGGCGAGACGACCGAGGACGAGGCCTTCGGCGTCGACCACGTACCAGGCACGCTGGATCTCGCTGACTTTGGGTGAAAATGTGCGCAAAGGTACGGTCTTTCGCTGGCGGATGATGCGGAGAGCACGCACCGGGTGGGTGCGCTCAGGTCCTCGGAGGTCCCGTGGGCCGACGTACCACGATAGGGCCCCTGGGCGGGTGGGGCAAGCCGCCACCGCCGGCGACGGCCGCCGGTCCGCTTCAGCCGTACTCCACCGAGACCAGGCAGAGGCCCTGCGGCGGCGCCGGGTCGGCCGCACGGTGGCGGTTGGACGCCCGCAACCGGTCCATCAGGGTGGCCGAAGTGGCCCGCCCCCGACCGACCTCGACCAGGCTGCCCACCATTGAGCGCACCATCTGGTGGCAGAACGAGTCGGCCTCTATCTCGAAGCGGAGGAGGCGTCCCGGGCCGATGTCGGCCATCTCGGGCCCGTCGACGACGCTCCATCTGGTCCGGCGCACCCGCCGCACGATGGGCTCGTCCGGGCCGCGGCCCGGCGTGCGCCGGCAGAAGGAGCGGAAGTCATGGCGGCCCAGAAGAACGTCCGAGGCGGCGCCCATGGCGCGCAGGTCGAGCGGGTCGCGGATGTGCCAGACCATCGGGTCCAGGAGCGGATCGGGCGTCGGGGCGTTCCAGACGAGGTAGCGGTAGGTCCGTCCCGTGGCGGAGCGGCGGGCATCGAACTCGTCCGGCACCTCGGTGGCGTCGAGCACGACCACCGAGGGGGCGAGCTGGCGGTTGAGCGCCCGGGCCAGCTCCGGCCCGTCAAAGGGGATGGGGGGCAGATCGACGTGCACCACCTGGCCCCGGGCGTGCACTCCGGCGTCGGTGCGACCGGCGCAGGTCAGCGTGGGGGGTTGGGGCATGCGGGCGGTGCGCCCGATGGCGTGGCGCAGCGAGCCGGCCACGGTCGGCACCTGGGGCTGGAGGGCGAACCCCCGGAAGGCGGCACCGTCGTAGGCGACCAGCAGCCTCCACCGTTGCAGCACGGCGTCGGCCGGCACGGGCACTCGCGGCGTGAGACCTAGACGAACTCGATCCGCGCCATGGGCGCGTTGTCGCCCGGACGTGGGCCGAGCTTGAGGATCCGGGTGTACCCGCCGGGGCGGTCGACGTAGCGCGGACCGATCTCGGCGAAGAGCTTGTAGGCCATGTCCTTGTCCCGGATCAGGGCCACGACGCGACGGTGTTGGTGGACGCCCCCCTTCCGGGCGGCGGTCACGCACTTCTCGGCCACCGGACGAAGCGCCTTGGCCTTGGCCTCGGTGGTGACCAACGACTCGGCGGCGATGAGCGACGCCACCAGGTTGCCCAAGATGGCCTTCTGATGGGCTGCGTCGCCGCCCATGCGCCGTCCACGCTTCGGTGTTCCCTGCACGACCGATCAGTCCCTGGTGCGGAGCGCGAGCCCGCGTTCGTCCAGGCGCTGCACGACCTCGTCGGCCGACTTCTGCCCGAAGTTGGTGATGGCCAGCAGGTCCTCCATGGTCCGCTCGCACAGCTCGCCGATGGTGTTGATCTGCGCCCGCTTGAGGCAGTTGCGCGGGCGCTCGGACAGGTCCAGCTCCTCTATGCGCAGGTCGAGGTCGGGCGACCCCGAGGCGGCCGTCCGGGCGTCGACCAGCTCGAGTCCCTGGGGCTTCTCCGACAGCTCGGCCACCAGGCCCACCAGGTTGCGCAGCGTGTCGCCGGCCGAGGCCAGTGCCTCGCGGGGGCTGATGGTGCCGTCGGTCTCGATGTCGAGGACCAGGCGGTCGTAGTTGGTGGACTGTTCCACGCGTACCGGCTCTATGTCGAAGGTCACCCGGTGGACCGGCGAGAAGATGGAGTCGATGGGGATGACCCCGATCGTGTTCGAACGCTTGTTCCGGTCGGCCGAGACGTAGCCCCGGCCCCTCTCGACGGTCACGTCGACAGCGAGACGGCCCTTGGCGTTGATGGAGGCGATGTGCAGATCGGGGTTGAGCACCTCGACGTCCGCCGTGGTCTGCAGGTCGGCGGCCGTGGCGTCGCCCGGCCCCCGCACGTCGAGGCGCAGGGTGACCGGCTCGTCGGTGTGCAGCCGCACCAGGAGGTCCTTGAGGTTGAGGATGATGTCGGTGACGTCCTCCTTCACGCCGGGCAGCGTGGTGAACTCGTGCAGCGCCTCGTCGAAGCGCAGCTGGGTCACCGCCCCGCCGGGAATGGACGAGAGCAGGGTACGGCGCAGGGAGTTGCCCAGCGTGGTGCCGAAGCCCGGGTCGAGCGGGCCGATGGCGAACCGCTGCCGGTTGTTCAGCTCTTCGTCTACGGTCTCGACGGTCGGTCGTTGAATGATCAGCATCGTGGTGACTCCTGTTGCGTTGCGGTGGTGGTCTGCGGTGGGCGGTGGGTGGTGGGGAACGGCGGGGAGCCGGGTGTCCTACTTCGAGTACAGCTCGACGATGAGCTGCTCCTGCACGGGCTCGTCGATGTGCTCGCGCAGCGGTGGGTTCAGCACGGCCACGCTGAAGCCCCCGTCCCCGGTCTCCAGCCACGCCGGGGTCTGGCGCTCGAGGGTGTCCATGTTGCGGCGCACCGAGAAGTTCTCCCGGGAGCGGGCCTTCAGGGTGACACGGTCGCCCTTGCGCACCCGGTAGCTCGGGATGTCCACCCGCGAGCCGTTGACCAGCACGTGTCCGTGGCGCACGAACTGGCGGGCCTGGCGGCGGCTGGCGCCCCATCCGGCCCGGAAGACGACGTTGTCCAGGCGCAGCTCGAGGTTGCGCAGGAGGTTCTCGCCGGTGATCCCCGGCTGGCGGCTCGACTCCTCGTAGAGGTTGCGGAACTGCTTCTCCAAGAGGCCGTAGATCCGGCGCGCCTTCTGCTTCTCCCGCAGCTGGGTCAGGTACTCCGAGCCCTGGCGCATGCGGTCACGGCCATGCTCGCCCGGGGGGTAGGCCCGGCTGTGGCGATCGGTCACCGCCTCGGAGACGGGGCACTTCAGCGAGTAGCAGCGCTCGCCCTTCAAGAACAGCTTCGTCCGCTCACGCCGGCAGAGCCGACAGACGGGTCCGGTATATCTGGCCATTGACTCTTCCTCTAGACCCGGCGGCGCTTCTTGGGGCGGCAGCCGTTATGGGGGATGGGGGTGACGTCCTTGATCCCGACCACTTCGATCCCCACCGCAGCCAGCGATCGTATGGCCGTCTCCCGGCCCGAGCCCGGACCGCGGACGAGGACGTCCACCTTGCGCACGCCGTGCTCCATGGCCCGCTTGGCGCAGGCCTCGGCGGCCAGCTGGGCGGCGAAGGGGGTGGACTTGCGGGAGCCCTTGAAACCGACGTTGCCAGCCGAGGCCCACGCCAGGACGTTGCCCTCCGGATCGGCGATCGAGACGATGGTGTTGTTGAACGAGCTCTTGATGTGCGCCACGCCGTAGCTGATGTTCTTGCGCTCCTTGCGGCGCGGGCGGCGGGCCTGTTTGGTGGGCTTTGCCATCTACTTCTTCACCTTCTTCTTCCCGGCCACGGTCTTCTTCGGGCCCTTGCGGGTGCGTGCGTTGGTGTGCGTACGCTGGCCGTGGACCGGCAGCCCCTTGCGGTGGCGTACACCCTGGTAACAGTTGATCTCCATCTTGCGCTTGATGTCCTGGGACACGTCCCGGCGCAGGTCCCCCTCGACGCGGAAGTTGGCGTCGATATACGCCCGCAGGCGGGCGACCTCTTCATCGGTCAGATCGCGCACCCGGGTCGAGGGGTTGACCTCGACGGCCTGGCAGATCTGGGTCGACAGCGTGCTGCCGATGCCGTAGATGTAGGTCAGGGAGATCTCAAGTCGCTTCTCGCGGGGGATGTCCACTCCCGAAATTCGAGCCATATCCGTTCCTCTCCTCAGCCCTGGCGCTGCTTGTGGCGTGGGTTCTCGCAGATCACCCGGATGACGCCGTGCCGCCGGATCACCTTGCACTTCTCACAGATCGGCTTCACGCTTGGCCGGACTTTCACGTTGCGTCCTTATCCTCTGGCTACTTGTAGCGGTAGGTGATACGGCCCCGGTTGAGGTCGTACGGGGTGATCTCCACCTGCACCTTGTCCCCCGGAAGGATGCGGATGCGGTGCATCCGCATCTTGCCCGAGCTGTGCGCCAACACCTTGTGCCCGTTCTCCAGCTCTACACGGAACATCGCATTGGGCAGTGGCTCGACCACCGTGCCTTCGAGCACGATGGCATCTTCCTTGGGCTTGGGCAGGTGACTCTCCTCAACAATCGATTCTGGTGTTCCTCCGAGCGCACCGGCGGCGCGGGGCCGTGGGCGCGGTATCGGATGTGGCCGGATCGCAGGTGGCCCCGAAAGGACCTGGCCCAGAACCAGCGAATCATTCTACCCTAACCGGCCGTGATTTCCAGCCCGATCGGTCAGAGGCCCCGTCTCAGGCCACGGTGAAGACCTCCGGGCCGTCGGGCGTGACGGCAATTGTGTGCTCGAAGTGCGCCGAGAGGCCCCCGTCGGCGGTCACCACGCTCCAGCCGTCGTCGAGCAGCCTGGTCTCCGGGGAGCCGGCATTGACCATGGGCTCGACGGCGAACACCATGCCCGTCTTGAGGGTCGGGCCCCGGCTCCCGGGCCAGTAGTTGGGCACCTGGGGCTGCTCGTGCATGGCGGTGCCGATGGCGTGGCCGACGTACTCACGCACCACGCTGAACCCCTTGGCTTCGGCCACCTTCTGCACGGCCCGTCCGACCTCGTGGAGGGCGTTGCCCTTCGTCAGCTGCTCGATCCCCGCCCACAGGCTGCGCTCGGTCACCTCGATGAGCGTGGCTGCCTCGGGCGTGATCATCCCGATGCCCATGGTGAACGCCGCGTCCCCGTGGTACCCCTCGACGATCGCGCCGCAGTCGATCGACAGGATGTCGCCTTCCTCCAGGCGGTACCCCCCGGGGATTCCATGGACGATCATGGAGTTCGGCGAGGTGCAGATGACGGCGGGAAAGCCGTGGTAGCCCAGGAAGTTGGAGGTGGCGCCCCGCCGCTCCAGCACGTCCCGGGCGACGGCGTCGAGCTCGGCGGTGGTCACGCCGGGCCGGGCCGCGGCCCGGGTCTTCTCGTGCATTTCGGCCACCACCCGGCCGGCCTTGCGCATCTTCGCCAGTTCCTCACCGTTGCGCCTCATCCCTCGGGCCTCAACTTGCGACGGCGGGTGTCGATGGCACCGACCACCCGGCGGGTCACGGCGTCGGGGGAACCGGTGCCGTTGAGGCTGACCAGGAGGGAACGCTCGGTGTACCAGGCGATGAGCGGGGCCGTCTCGGCCTCGTAGAGGTCGAGACGGCGCTGAATGGCCTCGACGGTGTCGTCCTCGCGCTGCACCACCTCGCCGCCGCAGACGTCGCACGTCCAGTTGACCAGGGGCGGCGCCGCGGTGGAGTAGTTGGCACCGCAGTCCACGCACACCCGTCGGGACGCGAGCCGCTTCAGGACCAGGGCGGTGGGCACCTGGAGGTCCACGACGATGTCCAGCACGAAGGGGTGCACGATCTCGTCCAGATGCTTCGCCTGGGCGATAGTCCGGGGACACCCGTCGAGAACGAAGCCCCGGCCGCGGGTGTCACGCTCGGACAGGCGGCCCCGCACCATCTCCATCACCATGTCGTCGGGGATCAGCTCGCCCCTGTCCATGAGGGAGGCCGCCCGGACACCCAGCGCCGTCTTGGACTTCACCTCGCCCCGCAGCATGTCCCCCGTCGAGACATGGGGGACCACATAGTGGTGCGAAAGGCGAACGCACTGCGTTCCCTTGCCGGCCCCCTGCTTGCCGAGGACCACGAGCCTGACCCCGGGGATCACCGATCCCTACTTTAGGAAGCCCTCGTAGTTGCGCATCATGAGCTGGCTGTCGATCTGGCGCATGGTCTCGAGCGCCACGCCCACCGAAATGAGGAGCGTCGTCCCGTAGAAGGGGAACGAGTTGAGATGCCAGAGCGCCATGAGGATCGACGGCACCACGGCCACCGAGCCCAAGAACACGGCGCCGACCACGGTGATGCGGCTGAGGATGTGGGCGAAGTACCGCTCGGTGGGTGGGCCGGGACGTATCCCGGGGACGAACCCACCCTGCTTGCGGATCAGATCGGCCTGCTGGTGCGGGTCGAAGGCCACGTACACGTAGAAGAACGTGAACATGAAGATGAGGACGAAGTAGGCGGCGATGTAGAAGAAGCTGGTCGGCGTCAGGCTCTTGCGCACGAAGTTCTGGAACCACCCCACCTCGATCACATTGGACAGCAGGACCGGGATGTAGAGCACGGAACTGGCGAAGATGATCGGGATGACGCCCGACTGGTTCACCTTCAACGGTATATAGGTGCTGCTGCCCCCGTACATCCGCCGGCCCACCACCCGCCGGGCGAACGTCACCGGGATTCGACGTTGACCCTGGTCGAAGAAGACGATCACCACCAAGAGGACCAGGGAGACGACGATGATGACCGTGAACTTGAAATCGCCACCCTCCGAGAGGATGCGCCGGAACCCGGTCGGGATGGCCGCCACCACGTTGGCGAAGATCAGGATCGACATCCCCTGCCCGATGCCGCGCTGGGTGATGAGCTCGGCCAGCCACATGACGAACGCGGTCCCCGCGGTCAGGATCAGAACCATGAAGGCGGCCAGCGGGAAGGAGAAGTTGTGGATCAGGTTGATGCTGGTGCCGAGCAGGGCCGAGTCGTGCCCATCGAAGGCGTAGACCAGGCCTGATGCCTGCATCAGGGCCAGCGCCACCGTGAGGTAGCGGGTGGTCTGGGTGATCTTCTTCTGCCCCACGGCGCCCTGGTCGCGCCACTCCTCCAGCTTGGGGATGACGGTGGAGAGCAGCTGAATGATGATGGAGCTGGTGATGTACGGCATGACGCCGAGGCCGAACACGGCCAGGCGGACCAGAGCCCCCCCGCTGAAGAGGTTGAGGAAGCCCAGCACGCCCGAGGCCGACGCCTGGCTCTCGAGCTGCTGCAGGTTGTGCCAGTCGACGCCGGGGACCGGGACGTTCGCCCCGAACTGGTAGAGGGCGATGATGGCCAGCGTGAAGATGACCTTGTTGCGAAGGTCGGGGACCCTGAACACGTTGGCGAGCCGGGAGAGCATGGCCGTTCTTCTTCTCAGCGCTGTCCGGAGTCTGTCACTACCGGTTCGTCAAGGCATTGCCCGATGCCGGAGGACGCCCGTTGCCGAAGGGGAGTGGCACCCGCTCAACGCTACCCCCCGCAGTCGTGATCGCGGCCGCGGCGGCGGCCGAGAAGGCGTGGGCGGACACCCGGATGGGGCGGTCCAGCGAGCCGTGTCCCAACACCTTGACCAGGGCCTTCGGACGGCACAGGCCCGCATCGACCATCGTCTGGACGGTGAACTCATCGCCGTCGAGATGGGCCAGGACACCGACGTTCACCGGTGTGTAGGCCACCCGGAAGGGGTTCTTGAACCCCTTGAGCTTGGGGATGCGCTGCATGAGGGGGAGCTGGCCGCCCTCGAAGCCGGCGGGCACGGTGCTGCGCGCCTGCTGCCCCTTGGTACCACGGCCGGCAGTCTTGTGACCCTTGCCCCCGGTCCCGCGGCCGACCCGCTGCTTGGCCTTCGTGGCGCCCTTGGGCGGCGCCAGATCGTGCAGCTTCATGCCGAGACCTCCTCCACGCTGATCAGGTGCGGGACGCGCGCCAGCATGCCCCGGATCTCCGGTCGGTCCGGAAGATCACTGGACTGGCCGATACCCCGTAGGCCCAGGGCCCGGAGGGTGCCGCGGTGCTTGGGCTTGCTCCCGATGGCGGAGCGTGTCTGGGTGACGAGGAGGCGTGCCTTGACGTCCCTGGTGGCCTTGGGCGGTCGTGCCGGCACGATCAGCGCGCCTCCGCCGCGTACAGGTCGGTCTCACGCTTGCGCTCCCGGTAGGACCGCAGCACGCCACCAGGGGTGACCTCGTCGGCCTGCTTCCCGCGTAGGGCGGCGATCTCGTCGGGACGGCGCAACGACTTGAGACCGGCGATGGTGGCGTGCGCCACGTTGATCCCGTTCGAGGAGCCCAGCGACTTGGCCAGGATGTCCCGGATGCCGGCCATCTCGAGGATGGCCCGGGCGGCGCCACCGGCGATGACGCCGGTCCCCGGAGCGGCCGGCTTGAGCATGACGCGACCGGCTCCGCTCTCCCCGATGACCGGATGGACGATGGTGGAGCCGGCCAGCGGGACCTCGAAGAGGTTCTTGCGCGCCTCCTCGATGCCCTTTTGGACAGCCAGTCCCGCCTCCTTCGCCTTCCCGTAGCCGAGGCCGACCTTGCCGTTGCCGTCCCCCACGACCATGAGCGCGGCAAAGGAGAAGCGCCGGCCGCCCTTGACCACCTTGGCCACCCGGTTCACCTTTATGGTGCGCTCTTCGTACTGTGTGTCGACCATGCTCAGAACTCCAGTCCCTCGGCTCGTGCCGCGTCGGCGAGAACGGCGACCCGACCGTGGTAGACGAAGCCACCCCGGTCGAAGACCACCTTGGTAATGCCGGCCGCTTTGGCCCGCGTGCCCAACAGGCGTCCCACGGACGCGGCGCCTGTCACATTGCCGCCCCCATTCTGCCCCAAGCTGCCACGCAGCTCGGGCTCGACCGAGGATGCCGAGGCCAGTGTCCGCCCCGTGCTGTCGTCGATGACCTGCGCCGAGATGTGGCGGTTCGACCGGTGGACGGCCAGGCGAGGGCACTCCGGGGTGCCGGCGACCTTGGCCCGGACGCGGCGCGTGGCGACGAACGCGGAGCCTGCTCCGATCACTGATACGAGCCATTACTTTGCCGCCTTCCCGGCCTTGCGGAGGACCCGCTCGCCGGCATAGCGCACGCCCTTGCCCTTGTAGGGCTCGGGCTTGCGGAGCTTGCGGATGTCGGCGGCCACCTGGCCGACCTTCTCCTTGTCGATCCCCCGGACGACGATGCGGGTGGGGACCGGCACCTCGAAGGTGATCCCCTCGGGCGCGTCGACGAACACCGGGTGGGAGAAGCCCAGCGCCAGCTCGAGCGCACCGGGCCCCTTGGCGTTGGCACGGTAGCCGACGCCGACGATCTCCAGTTCCTTGGAGAAGCCGTCGGTCACGCCGGTCACCATGTTGGCCACCAGAGAGCGGGACAGCCCGTGCAGGGCACGGTGGCGCCGCTCGTCGTCGGGGCGGGTGACCACCAGCTCGGCGCCCTCCTGGGTGATGGAGATGCCCGAGGGCAGCTGCCGCTCCAATTGGCCCTGGGGGCCCTTGACGCTGACCGAGCTCCCGCTGAGGGTCACGGTGACGTTGGGGGGAACGGCAATGGGCGAGCGTCCGATGCGGGACATCAGCGCCCACCTCGTTCTGCCATCGGAGACGCGGACCGGGGCTTACCAGACATGGCAGAGCACCTCGCCGCCGAGATGTTTCTTGCGGGCCTCGCGGTCGGTGACCAGGCCCTGGCTGGTCGACAAGACGGCCACGCCCATGCCACCCAGCACGCGCGGTATGCCGTCGGCGCGGGCGTAAATCCGCAGCCCGGGCTTGGAGATCCGCTTGATCCCGGCGATGGTGCGCGTGCGGTCACCCGAGTACTTCATGGTGATCTCCAGCGTCGTGCCGGGGCTCTGGGGGTTCGGCTCGACGTGGTAGCCGGCGATGAAACCCTCGCGCTCGAGAATTCCCGCGAGGGACACCTTCAGCTTGGAGCCCGGCATCCTCACCGTCTCGAACATGGCGGAGTTGGCGTTGCGGATACGGGTGAGCATGTCCGCGATGGGGTCGGTCATGGTCATGGTGCGCCTACCAGCTGGCCTTCGTGACGCCGGGAATCTCCCCGGCGTGCACCATCACGCGCAGGCAGATCCGGCAGAGACCGAACTTGCGGTAGACGGCCTTGGGCCGGCCGCACCGCTGGCAACGGGTGTACCCCCGTACCTTGAACTTCGGTGTGCGCTGCTGCTTCTCAATCAGAGCCTTTTTTGCCATGATGCTTATCGGGTCTCCTGTCGGAACGGGAAGCCGAACGCCCCAAGGAACGCCCGACCCTCCTCGTTTGTGCGTGCTGTGGTGACGATCGTGATGTCCATGCCGCGAACGCTGTCGATGCGGTCGTAGTCGATCTCCGGGAAGATCAGCTGCTCTGTGACCCCGAACGTGTAGTTGCCCTTCCCGTCGAACGAACGGGGCGAGAGCCCCCGGAAGTCACGGATGCGCGGGATGGCCAGGCTGAGGAGCCGATCGAAGAACTCCCAGGCCCGGTCGCCGCGCAGGGTCACCTTGACCCCGATCGCCTGCCCCTCGCGCAGCTTGAAGCCGGCGATGGAGTGCTTGGCCCTGGTCACGATGGGCTTCTGCCCGGTGATGATCTCCAGGTCGCGCTGGGCACCCTCAATCAGCGAGGCCTGCTGGGTCGCCCGGCCCACGCCCATGTTGATGACGATCTTCTCGAGGCCCGGAACCTCCATGACGTTGCCGAGACCCAGGTCGTCCTTGAGCTTGGCCCGGATCTCGCTGCGGTACCGCTCCTTGAGCCGGGGGCGTGCCGGCGCCGTCGTCGTCGTCGTGCTCACAGCTCGGCCCCGCACTTGCGGCACACGCGCACCTTGGCACCCTCCGCGTCGACCTTCATACCGGCGCGCGCCGGTCCGTCGTGGCTCCTGCACCAGAGGGCCACGGCCGAGACGTGCACGGGCATGAACTTGTCGATGACGCCACCCTGCTGGGTGGCCCGTGTCGGCTTGGCGTGGCGCTTGGCGACGTTGACCCCCTCGACGATCACCTTCCCCGAGGCGGGAAAGGCCCGTACGACCTCGGCCTTCTTGCCCTTGTCCTTGCCCGACCGCACGACCACCTGGTCCCCCTTGTGGATCTTCATCACAGCACCTCCGGAGCGAGCGAGACGATGCGCATGAACCGCTTGTCCCGCAGCTCGCGGCCCACCGGACCGAAGATGCGGGTGCCGCGCGGCTGCTGCTGGTCGTTGATCAGCACCGCCGCGTTCTCGTCGAAGCGGATGTAGCTGCCGTCGGCGCGCCGCTTCTCCTTCTTGGTGCGGACCACCACGCACTTGACGACGTCGCCCTTCTTGACGGCGGCGCCCGGGATGGCGTCCTTGACGGTGGCCACGAAGACGTCGCCGATGCTGGCATAGCGACGGCGCGAACCGCCGAGCACCCGGATGCAGAGCACCTCACGTGCCCCGGAGTTGTCGGCCACCCGGAGGCGGGACTCCTGTTGGATCATCGGGCCCGCTCCACGATCTCGGTGAGCCGCCAGCGCTTGAGCTTGGACAGGGGACGCGTCTCTTGCACGCGGACCCGGTCGCCGACCCTGGCCGTGTCCTCGGCGTCGTGCACGTAGAGCTTCTTCGTCCGCTGCACCGTCTTGCCGTAGCGGGGGTGGCGTACCCGTTCCACCACGGCGACCACCACGGTCGACTGCATGGCATCGGACACGACGACGCCCTCGCGGACCTTGCGGCGGTTCGGGCGCTCGACCCCCGCGGGGGCCGGCTCCACCACCTTGGCCGCGACGGCCGACGGCGCGGGCGTCCCCTCGGCGGCGGGGTCAACGGACCCGGCGGCCGTTCCGACCAGGGCCTCGGGGCCGCCCACCTCTGGTGTCGTCTCTTCGATCTCGTCGGCCATCAGGCCTCTTCCTCTTCGTCTTCTGGGTCGTCATCTGGGTCGTCATCTAGTTCGTCGTCGTGCATGTGATCCTCGACGTCGTCCGCCGCCGTCTCGGCCTCCACGGCCGCGGCCCGTGCCGCGGCCTTCTCCGCCACCGCAGCGTCTTCGGCCGCCAGCTTGGCCAGCGCCTCCTCGTGCTCTGCCGTCGTCGGAGCGACGTAGGCGCCCTCGGCCTCCAGGATCTCGCGGGCGCGCAGGACCGTGAGGATCCGGGCCACGTCGTGTCGCACCTGGCCGACCCGGGCCGGATTGTCCAGCTGACCGGTGGCCAGCTGGAATCGCAGGTTGAACAGCTCCCGTCGGGCATCGCCCAGTCGCGCGGCCAGCTCGTCGCCGTCCAGCTGGGCCAGATCGAGCGCCTTGGCCATCAGACCGCGACCTCGGCGTGACCATGGGTGCCCGGCCGCACCACGAACCGTGCCTTGAAGGGCAGCTTCTGGATCGCCCTCTCCATCGCCGCCCGGGCCAGCGCCTCGTCGACACCGGCCAGCTCGAAGAGGATCCGGCCCGGATGCACCACGGCCACCCAGAGTTCGGGGTTGCCCTTGCCCGATCCCATCCGGGTTTCGGCGGGCTTGTGCGTCACCGGCTTGTCGGGAAAGACGCGGATCCAGACCTTTCCACCGCGCTTGACGTGACGGGTCATGGCGATACGGGCCGCCTCAATCTGCCGGGCGGTCAACCACCCGGGTTCGGTGGCCTGAATGCCGAAGTCGCCGAAGGTGACGGCCGCGCCGCCCTTGGCCAGCCCGTTGAGCCGACCCCGTTGCTGCTTGCGGTGCTTGACCTTCTTGGGCATCAACATGTCAGTCCGACTCCTTGCGGAAGTGCGGTGCTTCATGGTGCTGGTGACGGTTCTGACGTTCCATCTCCTCGTCCTTGGCCAGCTGGCGCTCCAGGTCGTCGGGCTCCGTCGGTGCGACCGGGAGCAGATCGGCCACCGGGGTTTCGGGCGCGTCGTCGACGTCGTCGGCGGTATCGACGGCAGCGGCAGCGGAAGCGGCAGCAGCGGGCACCTCGGCGACGGGCGCGGCGGCGTCTTCCTCGTCGAGCAGCAGGTCGTCGAGGAGTTCACCGTCGGGCGCGGCACCGTTGGACGTCGCATAGGCGTCCTCCCCCGGAGCTCCGAAGTCCGCCTTGCGACGGCCTCCGCCGGCGGTGATCAGGCGCCGGGGCCCACTCTGCCCCGACGTCTCGCCGACGGCCATGGCGGCTTCGCGCGTGATCTTGTCCTCAATGGAGACCTTGTAGGGCAGGATGTCACCCTTGTAGATCCAGACCTTGACGCCGACCCGGCCCGACGTGGTCCGCGCCTCGCGGAAGCCGTAATCGATGTCGGCTCGCAGGGTGTGCAAGGGCACCCGACCCTCGCGGTACTGCTCCTTGCGGGACATCTCCGAACCACCGAGCCGGCCCGAGCACTGCACCTTGATCCCCTGCGCCCCGGCCTTCTGGACGGTCTGGATGGCCCGCTTCATGGCCCGGCGGAACGCGACGCGCCGCACCAGCTGATCGCAGATTCCCTGGGCGATGAGGGCGGCGTCCAGCTCGGGCTGCTTGATCTCCTGGATGTTCAGCTGTATCCGGTTCTGCAGCCCGGTGATCTCCTCGAGCTTCTTCTTCAGCCGGTCGGCCTCCGAGCCGCGGCGGCCGATCACGATGCCCGGTCGGGCCGTGTGGATATCGACGCGCAGGCGGTCGCGGGTGCGCTCGACCTCTATGCGGCTGACCGCGGCCGCCTCCAACTGCGTCATGAGGTAGTCGCGGATCTTCCAATCCTCGACCACGAACTCGCGGTAGTGCCGCTCCTCGAACCAACGTGACTTCCAGTCGGTAGTGATACCGAGGCGGAAGCCGTAGGGGTTGACCTTCTGGCCCATCTACTCGCCCTTCTCCTCGGCCTCGGCGTGTGCCGCGGCCGTGTCGTCTTCGTCTGCGTCCTCGTCTGCATCGTCGTCTGCGTCGTCGTGCTCGTCCTCGACGTCCTCGAGGTCTTCGTCACCGTCTTCTGCGCCTTCGTCCTCGAAGTCACCGTCTTCTGCGACTTCGTCCTCGACGTCACTGTCCTCGGGTGCCGCGATCCCGGTCTCCTCGACCTCCACCGCGTCCGTCGCGTCGTCGTCGACCACCTCTTCGTCGGCCCCGATCACCTCTTCTTCCGCCTCGGCGGCCGCCGCCGCCTCAGCCTCGGCCACCGCCTGGGCGGCGCGCCGGCGCGAGAGCCGGCCCGACAGATCGGCCCGGCGCCGCGAGGCGTCCACCCGGCGGGACCGGTGCGCGCTGACCGCCTCCATGCGCTTGCGGCGCAGCTCCAGCCGGTCCTGGGGGAGCCGGCTCACGATGATCGTGATGTGGCTCGAGCGCTTGCGGATGCGGGTGGCGCGGCCGCGGGCTCGGGGGCGCCACCGCTTCGCCGTGGTGCCCTCGTCGGCGAAGCAGGCCGAGACGTACAGCTCGTCGGGGTTCAGGTAGTCGTTGTGCGCGGCGTTGGCGACGGCCGACGTCAGCACCTTGCCGATGACGTTCGCCGCCTCACGCTCGGTCCCGGTGAGGATCTCGGCCGCACGATCGACGTCCTGGCCCCTGATGAGGTCGAGCACCTGGCGGACCTTGGATGCCGAGAGGCCGCTGTGGCGCAGCACGGCCCGCGTGCCGGGACGTTCGTTGGTCTTGGTCGCCGTCATGTCAACGCCGCGCTCCCCGCTCCTGGCCCGCGTGGTAGCGGAAGGTGCGCGTCGGGGCGAACTCGCCCAGCTTGTGGCCCACCATCGACTCGGTCACGTAGACCGGCACATGCCGACGGCCGTCGTGAACGGCGATGGTGTGGCCCACCATGTCGGGGATGATGGTCGAACGGCGGGACCAGGTCTTGATGACCTTCTTCTCCCCGCTCGAGTTGAGCACGTCCACCTTCTTCAACAGGTGGTCGTCGACGAATGGGCCCTTCTTCAAGCTACGCGGCATACCTCAACCCCTCGCCTACCGCCGTGCGCCGCGGGTGCGGCGGCGGCGGACGATCATCGAATCGGACGACTTCTTGCGTGCCCTGGTGCGACCTTCGGGCTTGCCCCACGGCGAGACCGGATGCCGACCACCGGAGGACTTGCCCTCCCCGCCACCGAGCGGGTGGTCGACCGGGTTCATCGCCACACCGCGGGTCTGGGGGCGCTTGCCCTTCCAGCGGCTGCGCCCCGCCTTGCCGACCTTGATCAGCTCGGCCTCGGCGTTGCCCACCACGCCCAGGGTCCCCCGGCAGTCGATGGAGACCCGGCGCATCTCGGTCGAGGGGAGGCGCAGGGTGGCGAAGGCACCCTCCTTGGCCACCAGCTGGATGCTCATGCCCGCCCCACGGGCCATCTTCCCCCCACCGCCCGGTCGCAGTTCGACGTTGTGGATGGTCGAACCGACGGGTATGAAGCGCAGGGGCAGCGCGTTGCCGGGGCGGATATCGGCCCCTTGGCCGCTCTGCACCTTGTCGCCGACCTTCAACCCGGCCGGCGCGAGGATGTAGCGCTTCTCGCCGTCGGCGTAGTGCAGCAGGGCGATCCGGGCGTTGCGGTTGGGATCGTACTCGACCGCCGCCACGCTGGCGGGTACCCCGTCCTTGTTGCGGCGGAAATCGATGACGCGGTACTGCTGCTTGTGGCCGCCGCCCCGGTGACGGGCCGTCTTGCGGCCGTGGTTGTTGCGCCCCCCCGAACCCGGGTTGGGAGCGAGCAGGGACTTCTCGGGTCGATCGCGGGTGATCTCGGAGAAGTCCGAGACCGTCTGGAAGCGGCGCCCGGGGCTGGTGGGTTTGCGGGAACGAAGTGGCATGGGAGCGATCCTGTGATCAGCGATCGAAGAGATCGATGGAGTCGTCGGGGTGGAGGGTCACGATGGCGCGCTTGGTGCTGGGGCGGTGTCCCCGGATGTTCGTGCGCCGGTTGCGCGTCGCCTTCCCCTTGCGGTTGAGGGTGTTGACGTTGGTCACCCGCACGCTGAAGGCCTGTTCCACGGCGTGCCGGACGTCGATCTTGGTGGCCCCGGGATCGACGATGAAGACGTAGACGTTCTGGTCCATCAGCCCGTAGCTCTTCTCGGAGACCACCGGCCGGATCAGCACCGACATGGCGTCACGCATCAACAGCCTCCTCTTCGCTCTCCCCGTCGGACTCCTCCGGCTCGGGGCCGGCGGGGCCGGCGGATCCGGCGACGTCCGCCGGGGCGTCGGCCGAGACGGGGGTGGCGACCTCACCCGACGCGCCGGGCAGGGTGCGGTCCGAGAAGAGGACCCACTCGCTGCGCAGGACGTCGTGGGCGGAGAGCTGGCCGAACGTGGTCGTCTGGACGTCGGGCAGGTTGGCGAAGGAGCGCCGCGCCGCCGTCTCGTCGTCGGCCAGAACCACGAGCACGGTGCCGGTGACCTTGAGCGCACGCAGCGCCGCGACGGCATCCTTGGTCTTCGGCGCCTCCCAGCCCCACTGCTCGACCAGCCCGACCCGCCCGGTCGCCGCCCGGTCGCTCAATGCCGAGAGGAGGGCCAGTCGCACCATCTTCTTGGGGGTGTGCTGGCGGTAGCTGCGGGGTTTGGGGCCGAGCGCCACACCGCCACCGCTCATGGACGGGGATCGGCTGGAGCCCTGCCGGGCCCGGCCGGTGCCCTTCTGCGCGAAGGGCTTGGCCCCGCCCCCCCGGACCTCGGCACGGGTCTTGGTCGACTGGGTACCCGAACGGGCGGCGGCCAACTGGGCCGTCACGACCTGGTGGAGGACGGCGAGATTCGGCTCGATCCCGAAGATGGTGGGCTCGAGCTCGACCGTTCCCAGGTCCTGACCGGCGAGGTTGCGGCGCGTGACGCGACGGGTGACGGGAGCCGGCCGCTCCTTCTTCACCGGGCCGCGGGTCACGGTGTCGGTGAGGGTCATCGCGACCCCCGCGGCTTGGTCGTGGCCTTGACCGAGTCACGGAGGACGACGACGGTCCCCCGAGCTCCCGGTACGGCCCCCTTCACCAGGACCAACTGACGTTCGGGATCGGAGGAGACCACCTGCAGATTGAGGGCCGTCACCTGCTTCCCCCCCATCTGGCCGGCCATTCTGGTCCCCTTGAAGACACGGGACGGGGTGGCGCAGGCTCCGATCGATCCGGGCACCCGGTGGCTCTTGTGATTTCCGTGCGACGCGCCCTGGCCCTTGAAGTTGTGACGCTTCATCCCGCCGGTGAACCCCTTGCCCTTGCTGACCGCAATGGCGTCGACCCGATCACCGGCCGTCCACACGTCCGCCGCCAGCTCGTCGCCCACGCTGAACTCGGCCACATCGTCGATGCGTAGTTCGACCAGGCGGCGGCCCGGCTCGACGCTGGCCTTGCCGTAGTGCCCGAGCTCGGGCTTGGTCAGCGTGGACGCCCGGCGAAAGCCCCAGGTCACCTGCAGGGCGGAGTACCCGTCGGTCTCAGGGGTCTTGACCTGGACCACGCGGACAGGCGCGACCTTCAGCACCGTCACCGGAATGGCGCGGTTCTGTTCGTCCCAGACCTGGGTCATGCCGACCTTCTCGCCGACGATCGCCTTGCTTGCCACGTGTCGCTTCTCTCCCTGCGCTGCCCACGGCCTCCCGTGTGCACGCCAACGCTCCGCCCGGGAATCCCGAGCGGAGCGCTCGAATGGTTCGGCGTGAGGTACCGGAACGCACCGGCCTTCACGCACTTCTGTTGTTGAGGACGGCGCCGGAGGCGCCATCGAGGTGCCGAAATCGGCCGGTGCGACGTTACACCACCTCGGACCGCTCTGCCAGGCGAGCGGCCCGAATTCAGGCGGTCTGAATCTTTATCTCGATATCGACGCCTGCGGGAAGGTCGAGCCTCTGGAGCGAATCGACCGTCTTGGGCGTGTGCTCGATGATGTCCACCAAGCGCTTGTGCACCCGCATCTCGAAATGCTCGCGGGAGTCCTTGTACTTGTGGGGCGAGCGGATCACCGTGTACCGGTGCTTGTCGGTCGGCAACGGGATGGGCCCGAGCACCTTGGCCTGGGTCCGCAACACCGTCTGCACGATCTTCTCGGTCGATTGATCGAGGATCTCGTGGTCGTAGGCCTTGAGCCTGATGCGGATCTTCTGCTTGGGGCCGTCGGCCATAATGCCTGCTCTCGTCTCGTCGCGCTGCGGGGTGTTACTTGAGGATCTTCGTAACCCGACCGGACGCAACGGTGCGACCACCCTCCCGGATGGCGAAGCGCAGGCCTTCGGTCATGGCGATGGGCTTGCCCAGCTCGACCGTCATCTCCGTGTTGTCCCCGGGCATGACCATTTCGGTGCCCTCGGGCAGGGTGATGGTGCCGGTCACGTCGGTGGTCCGGAAGTAGAACTGCGGGCGGTAGTTGGTGAAGAAGGGCTTGTGCCGACCGCCCTCTTCCTTGTTGAGCACGTAGACGTTGGCCTCGAAGTTGGTGTGGGGGGTGATGGAGCCGGGCTTGCACAGCACCTGGCCCCGCTCCACCTCTTCCTTCTTCGTCCCCCGCAACAGCGCGCCGATGTTGTCGCCGGCGCGTCCCTCGTCGAGGAGCTTGCGGAACATCTCGATCCCGGTGACGGTGGTCTTCTGGGTGTCGCGCAGGCCGACGATCTCGACCTCCTCGCCCACCTTGACGATGCCCTGCTCCACCTTCCCGGTGACCACGGTGCCACGACCGGTGATCGACATGACGTCCTCGATCGGCATGAGGAACGGCTTGTCCACGTCACGCTCGGGCTCGGGGATGAACGAGTCGACGGCATCCATCAGCTCGACGATCTTCTCGCTCCACTCGGGGTCGCCCTCGAGCGCCTTGAGGGCGCTGACCTGAATCACCGGGGTGTCGTCGCCGGGGAAGTCGTAGTTGCTCAGGAGCTCACGCACCTCGAGCTCGACCAGCTCGAGCAGCTCGGGATCGTCCACCATGTCGGCCTTGTTCAGGGCCACGACGATGTAGGGCACCCCCACCTGGCGGGCCAGCAGGACGTGCTCGCGGGTCTGGGGCATCGGGCCATCGGCCGCCGACACCACCAGGATGGCGCCGTCGATCTGGGCCGCGCCGGTGATCATGTTCTTGATGTAGTCGGCGTGGCCGGGCATGTCGACGTGGGCGTAGTGACGGGCGTCGGTCTCGTACTCCACGTGGGCGATGGTGATCGTGATGCCCCGCTGCTTCTCCTCGGGGGCCGCGTCAATCTGGTCGAAGGAGGTGAAGGACGTGTTGGGGTTCTTCTCGGACAGGACCTTGGTGATCGCCGCGGTGAGCGTGGTCTTGCCGTGGTCGATGTGGCCCATCGTTCCCACGTTGACGTGGGGCTTCGTGCGCTCGAACTTCTTCTTGGCCATCGCCGTGACTACTCCCTGATATCGGACGGTGCCCCCATGGGCCCGCCGCGGCGACCGAACGCCGCTTTTCTCTTTTCTGCCTGTGCGAACTGTGACCGGAGGCTCTCGGCCCCCGGCTACTCCCCGTGGGCCCGAGCGATGATCTCCTTGGAGATCGACTCGGGCACCTCGTTGTACGCGTGGAACTGCATCGTGTACGTGGCGCGACCCTGGGTGCGCGAACGCAGGTCAGTAGCGTAGCCGAACATGTCGGCCAGCGGTACCTGCGCGTTGATGACGTGGCTGCTGCCCTGCTGGTCCATGCTTTGCACCTTGCCCCGCCGGGAGGAGAGGTCGCCGATGACGTCGCCCATGTAGTCGTCGGGGGTGGTCACGGTGACCGCCATGACCGGCTCGAGGAGCACGGGGCTGGCGGCCCGCAGCGCCTTCTTGATGGCCATCGACCCGGCGATCTTGAACGCCATCTCCGACGAGTCGACGTCGTGGTAGGAGCCGTAGGTCAACAGGACCCGCACGTCGACCGTCGGGTAGCCGGCCAGGACACCGGAGGTCAGCGCCTCCTGGATCCCCGCGTCCACCGAGGGGATGTACTCCTTGGGGATCACCCCGCCGCTGATCTTGTCGACGAACTCGTAGCCGCCGCCGGGCCCGGTGGGCTCGGCGCTGATTACCACATGGCCGTACTGGCCCCGGCCGCCGGTCTGGCGGACGTACTTCTCCTCAATCTTCTCCACCGGCTTGCGGATGGTCTCGCGGTAGGCCACCTGGGGCTTGCCCACGTTGGCGTCCACGCTGAACTCGCGCAGCATGCGGTCGACGAGCACCTCGAGGTGCAGCTCGCCCATGCCCGAGATCACCGTCTGGCCCGTCTCCTCGTCCGAGCGCACCCGGAAGGTGGGGTCCTCCTCGCTGAGGGAGTACAGGGCGCGCGACAGTTTGTCCTGGTCGGCCTTGGTCTTGGGCTCGACGGCCACGTGGATCACCGGCTCGGGGAACTCGAGCGCCTCGAGCACGATGGGATGCGCCGGATCGCACAGGGTGTCCCCGGTGGTGGTGTTCTTGAGCCCGACGACCGCCATGATGTCGCCGGCGAAGATGGCGTCCTTGTCCACGCGCTCGTTGGCGTGCATCTGGAGGATCCGGCCCACCCGCTCCTTCTTGTCCTTGGTGGAGTTGGAGACCGACGAACCCTTGGTCAGCGTGCCCGAGTAGACCCGGATGTAGGTCAGCTTGCCCACGTAGGGGTCCGTCATCACCTTGAAGGCCAGGGCGGAAAAGGGCTCCTTGTCGTCGGCGTTGCGCTCTTCCACCTCCTCGGGGTGGTTGGGGCGGATCCCCTGGGTCGGGGGGAGATCGAGCGGGCTGGGCAGGTAGTCCACCACGGCGTCGAGCATGGGCTGGACGCCCTTGTTCTTGAAGGCCGATCCGCACAGCACCGGCACCACCTCGGCCGCCAGGGTGGCCGTGCGCAGGGCGCGGCGCAGGTCGTCGGCGGTGATGGGCTCTTCGGCCAGGTACTTCTCCATGATGATGTCGTCGAAGTTGGAGACGACGTCAATGAGCTGGTGGCGGGCGTCCTCCACGTCCGTGACCATGGACTCGGGGATGTCCTTGACGTCCCACGCCTCGCCCATGTCGCCCGCCCAGACCAGGGCCTTGCCCTCCAGCAGGTCGACCACGCCGACGAACCCGGACTCGGCGCCGATGGGCAGCTGGGTCACCGCCGGGAGCGCGTCGAGGCGGTCCCTGATCATCGCCACGGTCCGCTCGAAATCGGCCCCGATGCGGTCCATCTTGTTGATGAAGCAGATGCGGGGGACGTGGTACTTGTTGGCCTGGCGCCACACCGTCTCGGTCTGCGGCTCCACGCCCGCCACGGCGTCGAACACCGCCACCGCGCCGTCGAGCACCCGCAGGGAGCGCTCCACCTCCACGGTGAAGTCGACGTGGCCCGGCGTGTCGATCAGGTTGATCCAGTTGTCCCGCCAGCTGCAGGTGGTGGCGGCCGAGGTGATGGTGATCCCCCGCTCCTGCTCCTGGGGCATCCAGTCCATGGTGGCATTGCCCTCGTGGACCTCGCCGATCTTGTAGTTGCGCCCGGTGTAGTAGAGGATGCGCTCGGTGGTCGTGGTCTTGCCCGCGTCGATGTGCGCCATGATCCCGATATTGCGGGTCCTGGCCAGCGGGAAGTCGCGGGTGGGCAGGGCGTCAGCCATGGTGCGGTGTGTTCCTTCGAATGGGGTTGCGCTCCACTACCAGCGGTAGTGGGCGAATGCCTTGTTTGACTCCGCCATCTTGTGCATGTCCTCACGGCGCTTGACCGCGGCGCCGATGTTGTTCGAGGCGTCGAGGATCTCGCCGGCCAGGCGCTCGGCCATGGTCTTCTCCCGGCGCTGGCGGGAGTACGTGGTGAGCCAGCGAATGGCCAGCGTCGTGGCCCGGCGGGGTCGCACCTCGACCGGTACCTGGTAGGTGGCACCGCCGACGCGGCGGCTCTTGACCTCGAGCTCGGGGCGCGTGTTCTCCACGGCGCGCTTGAGCGCGGCGACGGGGTCCCCGCCGGAGCGCTCCTGCACCTGGTCCAGGGCGCCGTAGACGATGCGCTCGGCCAGCGTCCGCTTGCCGCGCGACAGGATCTTGTTGACCACCTGCGTCACCAGCACCGAGCGGTAGACGGGGTCGGGGGCCAGTTCACGCCGGGTGGCGGGTCCGTTGCGGGGCATTAGGACTCCTTCTTGGCGCCGTAGCGGCTGCGGGCCTGGCTGCGCTCGCGGACACCCGAGGTGTCCAGCGCGCCACGCACCACCTTGTAGCGGACACCGGGCAGATCCTTCACACGGCCACCGCGGACGAGGACGATGGAGTGCTCCTGGAGGTTGTGGCCCACCCCGGGGATGTAGGCGGTGATCTCGACCCCGGAGGACAGCCGCACACGCGCCACCTTGCGCAGGGCCGAGTTCGGCTTCTTGGGTGTGGTCGTGTACACGCGGGTGCAGACGCCCCGCCGTTGGGGCGCGCCCTTCAGGGCCGGGGTCTTGGTCTTGGTCACCTTGGCCTGGCGTCCCTTGCGGACGAGCTGGGCGATTGTGGGCACGCGCTACCTCTCGATACTGAAAAATGGTGATCCCATGTGCGCGGTGACCGCGTCGGCCCAAGCCTCACATGGCAGAGCGGAGATGATAGCCCGTACCCAGGGATCCGACAATCGCACCAGGACGGGCCGGCTGTCCCGACCCCCGGCACCCTCGGGCCGACGCCCTCGGGAACCAAGACGAGACCAACTCCGGCTCGACGCCCAGTCTACCGGCCGCGCCGGCTGACCGAGACCGCCCCCTTCCGGCTGGCTGAACCCCCTTCCGGACGGGTCCCCGGGGGCGTTAGCCTGCCTGCTCATGGAACATTCGATGGCTGAGCGGTTGGCGGAGCTGGCGGAACGCAAGGAGGAAGCCCGGCACGCCGGCAGCGAGGCCGCGGTGGAGCGTCACCATGCCAAGGGCAAGATGACCGCCCGGGAGAGGATCGAGTACCTCCTCGACGACGGTTCGTTCCAGGAGCTGGACATGCTGGCCCGGCACCGGGCGCACGGCATGGGGCTGGACGAGAACCGGCCCTATACCGACGGGGTGGTCACCGGGTTCGGTACCGTCGACGGCCGCCGAGTCTGCATCTTCAGCCAGGACTTCACGGTGTTCGGGGGGGCCCTCGGGGAGGTGTTCGCCGAGAAGATCCACAAGGTGATGGATCTGGCGTCGTCGACCGGGGTGCCGATGATCGGGCTCAACGACGGCGCCGGGGCCCGGATTCAAGAGGGCGTGGTCTCCTTGCACTCCTACGGCGGGATCTTCCATCGCAACGTGGCCGCCTCGGGGGTGATCCCCCAGGTCAGCGTCATCATGGGCCCGTGCGCCGGGGGGGCCGTGTACTCGCCGGCCATGACCGACTTCATCTTCATGGTCCAGGGCACGTCGCACATGTTCATCACCGGGCCCGACGTGGTGAAGACCGTCACCGGCGAGGACGTCACCCTCGAAGAGCTCGGCGGCGCCATGAGCCACGCCACAAAGTCGGGGGTGGCCACCTTCGTGGCGCCCGACGAGAAGGCCTGCCTCGACGACGTACGGCACCTGCTCTCGTTCCTCCCCTCCAACAACCTGGAGGAGCCGCCGCGCGAGATGACGGGCGACGACCCGGACCGCCAGGTACCCGAGCTGATCGACCTCATGCCGTCGTCGCCCAACCAGCCCTACGACATGAAGAAGGTGATCGCCGCGGTGGTCGACAACGGGGACTACTTCGAGGTCCACCGGCACTGGGCCATGTCGATCACCTGCGGGTTCGCCCGCATGGACGGACGGGTCGTCGGCATCGTGGGCAACCAACCGGCCGTCCTGGCCGGCGTGCTCGATATCGACTCGTCGGAGAAGGCTTCGCGTTTCGTCCGCACGTGTGACGCCTTCAACATCCCGCTCCTCACCTTCGTCGACGTCCCCGGCTTCATGCCCGGGACGGACCAGGAGTACGGCGGCATCATCCGCCACGGGGCCAAGCTCCTCTACGCCTACTGCGAGTCCACGGTGCCCCGGATCCAGATCATCACCCGCAAGGCCTACGGGGGGGCCTACGTGGTCATGAATTCCAAGTCGATCGGGGCCGACCTGGCCTTCGGCTGGCCCTCGGCGGAACTGGCCGTGATGGGGCCCAACGGTGCGGTCGAGATCGTCTACCGCCGCGAACTGGCCGAGGCCGCCGACCCGGCCAGCCGCCGGGCGGAGCTCATTGACGAGTACACCGAGCGCTACGCCAATCCCTACATCGCGGCGGAGCGGGGCTACCTCGACGACGTCATCTCACCGGCGGACACCCGGTCGGTCATCTGCCGCAGCCTCGAGATCCTCTCCTCCAAGCACGAGGAGCTCCCCCGGCGCAAGCACGGGAACGTGCCCCTGTGACCGGGCCGGCAACGACCCCGCCCCTCCCTGCGGCCCAGCTGACCCTCCGGCCGCCTCCCGAGCCCCCGGCCGAGGTCGTGGCGGCCATCGCGGCCGCGGCCCAGCTGCTGTGGCCCCGGCCGCAAGCTCCGGGCCCACCGGACGAGGGCCACCTGGCCTGGCGTTTCAGCGGGCGCTGGTGGGCCCGGCCCATGCCCATGCGCCGGGAGCGCCCCTGGGTGCGGGGCTGAACGGCCCGGGCACCGGCGGCCACCACCGGCCGGTTACGCCAGGGGCTCGGCGTGCCGGCGTTCGGCCAGGGTGACCAGATCCTCCATGATGCGGTCGAAGGAGTAGTCCTTGGGGGTGTACACCGCCGCCACGCCCTTGCCCAGCAGGATCTCGGCGTCGTAGGGGGGGATGATCCCGCCCACGACCACCGCGGCCCCGACTCCGGCGGCGCGCAGGCGGTCGAGCACGTCGGGAACCAGCTCCATGTGCGAGCCCGAAAGGATGGAGAGCCCGACGATATCGACGTCCTCGTCCCGCGCCGCCGCCACGATCTGTGCCGGCGTGAGTCTGATGCCCTGGTAGACGACCTCGAATCCGGCGTCCCGCGCCGCCACCGCGATCTGTTCTGCTCCGTTGGAATGGCCGTCCAGGCCGGGCTTGGCCACGAGTAGCCGCGGCGGCCCTCCGATCCGGGCCGCCAGGGACCGGGTGCGGGCGACCACGGACGCCAGCTCCGCCCCCCGGCCGCCGGCTCCCCCGGTGACGCCGGTCGGTGCCCGGAACTCGCCGAAGACCTGCCGGAGGGCCGCGGCCCACTCCCCCGTCGTCCCGCCCGCATGGGCCAGCTCGATGGTCGCCTCCATGACGTTGCCGCCGGGTCCCTCGTCCTCGGCCACCCGGCGCAGTGTGTCGAGGGCACGGCGTACCGCCGCCTGGTCGCGGGTGGCCCGCCAACGCTGGACGTCGGCGATCTGTTCGGCTTCCACGCGGGGATCGACCCTCATGATGCTCTCGATGTCGCCGTCGGTCAGGGGGAGCGCGCCGACTCGAGGAAGCAGTTCACGCCCACGACGCGCTGCTCGCCCGTCTCTATGCGCCGCACCCGGTCGGCCTGGCTGCGCACCAGTCGGGTCTTGAGCTCCTCGATGGCCCCGAAGGCCCCACCCAGGGCCTCCACGTCGGCCAGTTCGGCCTCGGCGGCCGCAATGAGCTCGGTCGTCTTGGCCTCTATGACCTTGGAGCCCTCGAAGATGTCGCCGTACTCGAGGAGGTCGGTCTCGAAGGCCAGGATCTGCTGGATCCGCAGTGACCACTGCTGGTCCCAGGGGCGGGGCAGGCCGAGGGCCTCGTTCCAGGTCGGCAGCTGCAGGGCGCGAGCCCGGGCGCTCGCCGACAGGGTCACCCCGAGCGACTCGAGCACGATCCGCGGCACGTTGTTCTCGGGCTGCTGCTCGGTCAGCCCGAGCGAGTTGACCTGCACCCCGTAGCGAAAACGACGGAGCTTGGGGTCGGTGACGCCGTAGCGCTCGGCGCAGATGCGGTCCCACATGGCGGTGAAGGCCCGCATCTTGCAGGTCTCCTCCACGAAGCGCACACCGGAGTTGACGAAGAAGCTGATCCGGCCGACCACGGCGGGAAGCTCCGAGGGGTCGATCTTGCCGGAGCGGAGCACCCCGTCGAGGACGCCGACGGCGGTGGCCAGCGCGTAGGCCACCTCCTGGGTGGGCGTGGCACCCGCCTCTTGGAGGTGGTAGCTGCACACGTTGATCGGGTTCCACCGCGGCGCGTGGCGCACCGTGTAGGCGATGGTGTCGACCGTGAGCCGGAGGCTCGGCCCGGGAGGGAAGATGTAGGTGCCCCGGCTCAGGTACTCCTTGACGATGTCGTTCTGTGTCGTCCCCGACAGACGGCGGGCCTCGACCCCCCTGTCCTCGGCGTGGGCCACGTAGAGGGCCAGCAGCCAGGCGGCGGGCGCGTTGATGGTCATGGAGGTGTTCATCTCGCCGACGGGGATCTGATCCATCAGCTCCTCCATGTGGCCGAGGTGCGCCACCGGGACCCCCACCTTGCCCACCTCACCGGCGGCTTCGGGTGAGTCCGGGTCGTAGCCCGTCTGGGTCGGCAGGTCGAAGGCGATGGAGAGTCCCGTCTGGCCCTTGGCCAGGTTGTGGCGGTAGAGCTCGTTCGACGCCCGGGCCGTGGAGTGCCCCGAGTAGGTGCGCATCACCCAGGGTGCGTCACGGGAAGTCTTCTCGACCACTGCTCTCACCTCCTCGGGCGAACGCCTCCTACCATTGTGCCCGCGTCGCGGCCGGGGCGGCTCCGCTAGCGCTTGTAGTCGTAAAAGCCGCGGCCGGCCTTCCGGCCCAGCCGCCCGGACTGGACCAGGCGGCGCAGCAGGGGCACCGGGGCGTAGGTGGGCTCGCGGAACTCCTCGAAGAGCGCATCGAGGATGGCCACCGAGGTGTCCAGGCCGACCAGGTCGAGGAGGGCGAAGGGGCCCATGGGGAACCCGCACCCCCCTTTCATGGCCGCATCGATTCCCTCCATGCTCGCCACGCCCTGCTCGAGCAGCCGGACGGCGCCGTTGAGGTAGGGGAAGAGCAGGGCGTTGACCACGAAGCCGGCCTGGTCCTTCACCACGACCGCTTCCTTGCCGCAGGCGGCGGCGAACTGGCACGCCGTCTCCATGGTGGCGTCGGCGGCGGTGATGGGCCGGGCGATCTCCACCAGCCCCATGGCGGGGGCCGGATTGAAGAAGTGGATACCGCAGACCAGGTCGGGCCGGCCGGTGGCCATGGCCATCTCCACGACCGGCAACGTCGAGGTGTTGGTGGCGAGGATGGTGGACGGCTTGCAGACGGTGTCGAGCTCGGTGAACAGCGCCTTCTTCACGCTCAGGTCCTCGACGACCGACTCGATCACCAGGTCGGCGTCGACCAGCTCGCCCAGCTGGGTGGTGGCCGACACCCGCGCCGCGACGGCATCGGCGTCCTCTTGCGTCCGCTTGCCCTTGTCCACCTGCCTGGCCAACGAACGCGCCAGCGCCGAGGAGACGGCGTCCGCCGTCTCCTTCGTCCGGCTGCGCACCACCACCTCGTAGCCGGCCGAGGCGGCCACCTCGGCGATACCCGAACCCATGATGCCGCTGCCGACGATACCCACCCGAGCGATTGCCATGGGGAGAAAGGGTACCGGCCGGTAACCACGGTCGACGCCCACCCCGCTGCCTGCGTGCAAGAGTGGCCCATGGACACGATCGGCCTGCTGGCTCTGGTGGGAGGGAGCGAGTGGACGGAGGGGTGCACCTTCGACGCCACGCTGCTCGACGCCTCGGGCGGCAAGGACGTGGTGGTACTGCCCACGGCGGCCGCCTACCAGCACCCCGAACGGGTCGTGCTCCGTGCGGCGGAGTGGTTCGAGCCCCTCGGCGGCCAGGTGGAGGGGCTGATGGTCCTCGACCGGGCCTCGGCCGAGGACCCCGGGATGGCGTCGGTGATCCGGAAGGCCCGCTTCGTCTACATCGCCGGCGGGTCCCCCCTCCATCTGCGGTCGGTGCTCAAGGGCTCCGCCACGTTCGAGGCCCTGCGCCAGGCCTGGGCCGGCGGAGCGGTCGTGGCCGGATCGGCCGCCGGCGCCATGGTGCTCACCGATCCGATGGTCGATCCGCGCGGCGGGGCGCTCACCGTCGGGCTCGGCCTGGTGGACCAGCTGGCGGTGGTGCCGCAGTTCGACGGGGGCCAGGAGGGCGCCCACCGCCAGAAACTCGAGCGCACGGTGGCCCTGGCTCCCACCGGCCTGCCGGTGGTGGGGATCCCCGACCGCACGGCGCTGCTGCGGGGGGGCGGCGGCGGCTGGAGCTACCAGGGGTCGGTGCCGCCGGTGGTGTTCCTCGACGGAGAGCGGACCGAGGGACTCGGCGCGCTCCGCCGCTAGGGCAGCCCCGGGCGGCTCAGTCGCTCTCGGTGACGGTCACCGACTCAATCACGACCTGCTCCTTGGGCGTGCCCGAGCGGGTGCCGATGGCGTCGATCGCCGTCACGACCTCACCCCCGCTGACCACGGCACCGAAGAGCGCGTACTGCGGCGGCAGGCGCACGCCGTCCGGCCCGCTGATGATGAAGAACTGGCTCCCGTTGGTGTTGGGGCCGGCGTTGGCCATGGCCAGCGATCCCACCTGGTAGCGGCCGGGTGCCGGCAGCTCGTCGTCGAACCGGTAGCCGGGCCCGCCGCTGCCGGTACCCGTCGGGTCGCCGCCCTGGAGCACGAAGCCGGGGATGATGCGGTGGAAGATGATCCCGTCGTAGTAGTGGTAGCGGGCGAGGAAGACGAAGCTGTTCACTGTCTTCGGAGCGGCCAGGGGATCGAGGGCGATCACCATGGTGCCGTGCGAGGTGACCATGGTGGCCGTGTAGCGCTTGGTGGTGTCGATCACCATCGGTGGCTCCTGATCGAACTTCCGCTGCTGCGGGCTCGATCCATCGGCGTTGGGTGGGACGGGTACGGCCATGGTCGGCTTCTTTCGTTCGGTGGGGCGGTGGGTGCAAGGTGACGGTGGGTGCAAGGTGACGGTGGGTGAAAATGCAGGCGGTGTGGCGTTCTCGGTGGGCGTCAGCCGATCTTCTGGAGATCGATGATGAACACCAGTGTGTCATTCTTGGCGATTCCCGATCCGGGGGACGCTGACCCGTAGCCCTGGCTGGGAGGGATGATGAGCTCGCGCCGACCCCCGGCCTTCATGCCCACCACGCCACTGTCCCATCCGGGGATCACCTGGCCCTTTCCCAGCGTGAAGGAGAACGGCTGGCTGGTCCACGACGACTGGACCACCTTGTGCGTCGAGTAGGTGCCCAACACGTACTGGACGGTGACCTTGTCCCCCGAGGCGGCTTCGGGCCCGCTCCCCTCAATGAGGTCGACGCACTCGAGCTGCGTGGGGGGGGAGCCGGTCGGCACGATCAGCGTCGGCACCTTCCCCGTGGTGCCCACCGGCGAGCGGTCGGCGAGCGGGATCACGGCCATGGCGTTCGTGCCGGTGCAGGCCGTCGTGGCGGCGGTCTTGGCCGACGTCGTGGTCGTGGTCGACGCCGCCGACCCCTTCTTCGAGTTGTTGGAGGAGGTGAGGAAGACGATCCCGATGATCACCAGGGCGATCACCGCCACCACGATGACGTTGCGGATCTGCCTGCGGTGCTTCTTGGCCTTTGCTTCCTCGGCCAGACGGAGCTCTCTCGCCGCCCGCTGGCGGGCTCTCTTCTCGCTCGGCACGGGTCGAGACCCTATCCGCCCGCCAACGGGGTGTTGGATCGGGCGGGATCGGACGCTGCCCCGAGACGGGCGGCCGGGGCCATTAACGTCGAGGAAATGCCCGTGGTCGTCCAGAAATTCGGGGAACCTCCGTCGGCGACGCGGACCGGATCCGCGCCGTGGCCGACCACATCGCCCGCACCCGCCGGGGGGGCACCGACGTGGTGGCCGTGGTGAGCGCCATGGGCAAGACCACCGACGACCTCATCCACCTGGCCAACAGCGTGAGCAGCGTCCAGCCCCCACGGGAGTACGACATGCTGGTCAGCACCGGGGAGCGGATCTCCATGTCGCTCCTGTGCATGGCGCTGGCCGAGCTGGGTGTGGATGCGGCCTCCTTCACCGGGAGCCAGGTGGGCATCATCACCGACAACGACCACACCCGGGCCAAGATCCTCGAGGTCAAGGCTGACCGCCTGCGCGAGGCCTTGGCGGCCGGACGGGTCCCGGTGGTGGCGGGCTTCCAGGGGGTGTCGATCGACCGCGAGATCACGACGCTCGGCCGGGGCGGGTCGGACGCCACCGCCGTGGCGCTGGCCGCCGTGCTGCACGCCGACGCCTGCGAGATCTACACCGACGTGACCGGTGTGTTCACCGCCGACCCGCGGGTGGTCCCGACGGCCCACCGGATCGGCCGGATCTCCTTCGAGGAGATGCTCGAGATCGCCGCCTCGGGTGGTCGCGTCCTGATGCTGCGCGCCGTAGAGTTCGCCCGCAACCACAATGTCCCGCTGCACGTGCGTTCCAGCTTCACCTGGGAACCTGGCACGTGGGTCGTCGAGGAGGATGCAGACATGGAAGAGGCCATCGTCACCGCGGTGACCCACGACACCACCGAAGCCAAGGTGACCGTCAGCGCGCTGCCCGACCATCCCGGTGTCGCCGCCAAGCTGTTCCGGGCCCAGGCCGACCGTTCGATCAACGTCGACATGATCGTGCAGAACGCCTCGGCCAACGGCACCACGGACATCTCCTTCACCGTCCCCAAGGCCGACCTGGCCGTGGCGGTGGAGACGGCCCGGGCCACGGCGGACGAGCTCGGGGCCGGTGGGGTGACCTCCGACGGTGACGTGTCCCGCGTCTCGCTCGTCGGGGTGGGGATGAAGTCGCACCCGGGCATCGCCGCCACCATGTTCGAGACGCTGGCCAAGGAGGAGATCAACATCGACATGATCTCCACCTCGACGATCCGCACCTCGTGCATCGTGCGCACCGAGGACGTCGAGCGGGCCGTGCGGAGCCTGCACGCCGCCTTTGCCCTGGGCTGATGCCACCGGAGCGGACCCTGTGGCTGCTCCGGCACGCCAAGGCGGTCGCCGACCCACCCCCCGACGGCGCCGACTTCGACCGCGTCCTGGCCCCCCGCGGCCGGCGCGATGCCCGGGCCCTCGGCGCTCTGATCGGGCGCGACGGCTCGGGGCTGGGGCTGGGGCACGACCTGGGGCACCTGCCCCAGGTCGCCCTCGTCTCCCCCGCCGCCCGGACGGTCGAGACGGCGGACCTGGTGCTCGAGGGCATGGTCCCCGCCCCGCGGCGCCAGGAGGACCCCGAACTGTACGGGGCGGGACCCGACGAGATCCTGGCCCGACTGCGCACGCTGGACGAAGGCCTGGTCTCGGCCATGGTGATCGGGCACAACCCCACGGCGCAGGCCCTGGCCCTCGGGCTGCTCGACCCGGACGACGACCCCGGCCGTGACCTGGTCGTACGCCGGCGGTTCCCGACCTGTGCCCTGGGGATCTACCGCCTCGACATTGCGCACTGGACCGACCTGGGCGGGCGCTGCGCCCACCTCCTCGGCCTGTTCATCCCCCCCTTCGAGGGAGGGGGCTAGGAGCGAGGTCTCAGCCCAGCGCGCGCAGGATGGCGGCGTCGCCCTGGCCACCGCCACCGCACAGGGCGACGGCCGCCGTGCGGGCGCCGCGCCGGCGCAGCTCGAGGAGCGCGGAGAGGGCGATCCGGGTCCCCGACATGCCCACCGGGTGGCCGAGGGCGATAGCCCCCCCGTTGACGTTGACCTTCTCCTCGTCGATCCCCAGGTCGTCCGCCGAGGCCAGGCCCACGGCGGCGAAGGCCTCGTTGATCTCGAACAGGTCGACGCCGCCCACCTCGACGCCGGCCCGCTGGGCCGCCCGCACGATGGCCCTCGAGGGCTGGGTGAGCAGGGAGGTGTCCGGACCGGCCACCATGCCGTACCCGACGACCTGGCCGAGCGGCGTGAGGCCCAACTCCCGGGCTTTGTCCGCCGACATCACCACGACCGCGGCACCGCCGTCGGAGATCTGTGAGGCGTTGCCGGCCGTGATGGTCCCCTCCTTGTCGAACGCCGGCTTCAGGGCGCTCAGCGATTCGGCCGTCGTGCCGGGTCGCACGCCCTCGTCGGTGTCGAACAGGAGCGGGTCCCCCTTGCGCTGGGGCACGAGCACCGGCACGATCTCCTCGGCCAGGCGGCCGTCCTTGGCGGCGGCGGCCGCCTTCTCGTGACTGGCGGCGGCGAAGGCGTCCTGGCGCTCCCGGGAGATCCCGACCTTCTGGTTGTAGCGCTCGGTGGACAGGCCCATGGCGATGTGGTCGAAGGCGTCGGTCAGCCCGTCGTGCATCATGGAGTCGATCAGCGCGCCGTCACCCAGCCGGTAGCCGGCGCGGGCCCCCGGCAGCAGGTAGGGCGCCTGGGTCATCGACTCCATGCCGCCGGCCACCACGATCTCCGCGTCCCCGGCCCTGATCATCTGGTCGGCCAGGTAGATGGTGTGCAGGCCCGAGAGGCACACCTTGTTGATGGTATTGGCCGGCACGGACAGGGGGATCCCGGCCTTGATGGCCGCCTGCCGGGCCGGAATCTGACCCTGGCCGGCCTGGAGGACCTGGCCCATGAGGACGTAGTCCACCTGCTCGGGGGCGACTCCGGCCCTGATCAGGGCCTCGGCGATGGCGAACCCGCCCAGGTCCATGGCGGTGAAGCCGCTCAGCCCACCCGACAGCTTGCCGATGGGGGTCCGGGCACCAGCGACGATGACGGCCTCAGCCATGACCACTACCTCCGAATCTCTGCCGGTGAAGTTACCGGTCGGAAACCACATCTTACGGGCCAGCTATCGTCTGGGCACATGAGCGACATCCTCAGTGCCGTTCTCGACGGGGCACCCGCCGAGGAGCTGGCCGCGCTGCCCTTGCCCGACACCTTCAGAGCCGCCGTGGTGCGCCGCGCCGAGGCGGACATGTTCGAGGGCCTGGAGTCGGCGCAGAAGGACCCCCGACGGTCGCTGCACGTCGAGAGCGTCCCGCTGCCCGAGCTCGCTCCCGACGAGGTCTACGTGGCGGTCATGGCCTCCTCCGTCAACTTCAACACGGTGTGGACCTCCATCTTCGAGCCCCTTTCCACCTTCGGCTTCCTGGACCGCCTGGGCCAGGAGAGCACCTGGGGGAGACGGCACGCCCTCGACTACCACGTCGTCGGCTCGGACGCCTCGGGCGTGGTGCTGCGCACCGGATCCGCCGTCCGCAACTGGAAGGTGGGCGACAAGGTCACCGTCCAGTGCAACTACGTCGACGACCAGGACCCCTCGGCCCACGACGACTCCATGCTGGCGGCCAACCAGCGCATCTGGGGCTTCGAGACCAACTTCGGCGGGCTGGCCGACGTCACGGTGGTCAAGGCCAACCAGCTCATGCCCAAACCGACCCACCTGAGCTGGGAGGAGGCGGCCGTCAACGGGCTGTGCAACTCCACGTCCTACCGCATGCTGGTCTCGCCCAACGGCGCCGCCATGGCCCAGGGCGACAGGGTGCTGGTCTGGGGGGCCAGCGGCGGTCTGGGCAGCTTCGCCGTCCAGTACGTGCTCAACGGCGGCGGCACGCCGATCGGCGTCGTCTCCTCGCCCGAGAAGGTGGCGCTGCTCAACGACCTGGGGGTCGACGCGGTGATCGATCGGCGGGCGGCCGACTACAGGTTCTGGAGCGACGAGCACACCCAGGACGAGTCGGAATGGCGCCGTTTCGGAAAGGACATCCGGGAACTGGTCGGTGCGGAGCCCGACGTCGTCTTCGAACACCCGGGGCGCCAGACCATGGGGGCTTCGGTGTTCGCCTGCAAGCGGGGCGGGATCATCGTGACCTGTGCCGCCACGTCCGGCTACATGATTGAGTACGACAACCGCCACCTGTGGATGAAGCTCAAGACCATCAAGGGCTCACATTTCGCCAACTACCGCGAGGCCTGGGAGGCCAACCGGCTGGTCTGCCAGGGCAAGATCCTCCCCCCGCTCTCCGCCGTGTATCCGCTCGACGAGGTCGGCGAGGCCGCCTACGAGGTGCACCACAACCAGCACGAAGGCAAGATCGGCGTGCTCTGCCTGGCCCCCGAAGAGGGGCTGGGAGTCGACGATCTCGAGCTGCGCCAGGCGGTGGGCGAGGACCGCATCACCCTATTCAGGAGGCATGGAGCATGACCGAGGGCATCCTCACCGAGATCGACCACGTGGCCATCGCCGTCTTCGATCTCGAGGCCGCCATCGACTGGTACCGCGAGGCCTTCGGCGCCACGGTGGCCCACCGGGAGCGGGTCGAGTCCGACGGGGTCGAAGAGGCGCTGCTGGCGGTGGCCGACTCCTACGTGCAGCTGCTGACCCCGACCACGGACGACTCCACGGTGGCCAAGTACCTGGCCAACAAGGGAGAGGGACTTCACCACATCGGGTACCGGGTCGCCGACTGCGGCGCCGCGCTGCAGTCGGTCAAGGACGCCGGCGGCCGGGTCATCGACGAGGCCCCACGCCCGGGCTCGCGCGGCACGACCGTGGCCTTCGTCCATCCCAAGACGTCGTTCGGGACGCTGATCGAGCTGGTCGAGGAGTAGACCGCGCGCCGGGGCGCGCCGGGAGGCCGGTGCGCTAGGCCCCGGCCTCCGCCGCCCCCTCGGGCGGGCCGTTCCCGACGGCGTTCGGGAAGCCGTCATCGGACGTCGGGGCCGCGCCGAGCCAACTGGCGTCGATGGACGGATCGAACGGGTCGTCGCCCACGCCCTCCCCGCTCATGTCGCGCAGCCATGCGGCCAGGTCTGCGGTGTCCGAATCGCCCGAGCCGAGGGCCCAGAACGGCATCGCCTCCGCGTCGGGCATCTCGAGACGGATGTTGCGGTAGTGCTCCATGCCCGAGCCGGCGGGGATCAGCTTGCCGATGATGATGTTCTCCTTGAGGCCGAAGAGCTGGTCGCTCTTGCCCTCAATGGCGGCCTCGGTCAGCACGCGCGTCGTCTCCTGGAAGGAGGCGGCGGAGAGCCAACTCTCGGTGGCCAGCGACGCCTTGGTGATCCCCATCAGCTCGGGGCGCCCCTCGGCAGGGACCTGACCCTCCTCGACCAGGGTGCGGTTGACCTCGGCGTAGATCTGGCTGTCCACGCGCTCGCCGGGGAGGAATGGCGCCTCACCGGGCTCGGCGACCAGCACCCGCCGGAGCATCTGACGCACGATCAGCTCAATGTGCTTGTCGTGGATCGACACGCCCTGGTCGCGGTAGACCTTCTGCACCTCTTCGACCAGGTACTGCTGGGTCTCGCGGATCCCTTTGACCTCGAGCAGCTCCTTGGGGTCCTTGGGCCCCTCGACCAGCGCGTCGCCGGCGTCCACCTCCTGGCCGTCGGTCACCTCGAGGTGGGCCCGGGGGGCGACCAGCGTGGAGACCTCGTTGCCGTCGTTGGCCACCACGGTGACGTGGCGCCCGATCTCGTCGTCGTCGATCCGGACGACGCCTGAGTGATGGGCCAGCACGGCCGCACCCTTCGGGGTGCGCGCCTCGAACAGCTCGACCACGCGGGGGAGGCCGTGGGTGATGTCCTCGCCCACCACACCACCGGTGTGGAAGGTTCGCATGGTGAGCTGGGTTCCCGGCTCACCGATGGACTGGGCGGCGATCACACCGACCGCCTCACCCAGCTCGATCATCGACCCCGTCGCCAACGACAGGCCGTAGCACGAGGCGCACACTCCCTGCGGCGACTCGCAGGTGAGCACCGAGCGGGCCCGGATGCGCTCCACCGTCGGGTCGTCGCGGATGGCGGCGATGTTGACGTCGTCGAGCAGCGTGCCGATCTCATAGGTGGTGCCGTCCGACAGCTTCACCGGCTCGCTGAGCAGGCGGCCGAAGGCCCTCGTCTCGAGGTAGTTGCGGTGGCCCGGTCCGTCGGGCGACACGCCCTCGATCCAGATGCCGCGGGTGGAGCCGCAGTCGTCGATGCGGACGATCAGCTCCTGGGCCACGTCGACCAGGCGTCGGGTCAGGTAGCCCGAGTCGGCGGTGCGCAGGGCGGTGTCGGCCAGGCCCTTGCGGGCCCCGTGGGTGGAGATGAAGTACTCCAGCACGGAGAGGCCCTCACGGAACGAGGACTTGATGGGACGGGGGATCATCTCTCCCCGGGGGTTCGACACCAGCCCCTTCATCCCGGCGATCTGCCGGATCTGCTGGGAGTTCCCTCGGGCACCCGAGTCCACCATCATGTCCAACGGGTTGAAGGCGATGGTGGCCAGCTGGGCCTCCATGGCCCGGCCCACCTCGGAGTTGGCCGACGTCCAGATCTCGATCTCCTTCTGGCGCCGCTCGTCGTCGGTGATGATGCCCCGCTTGAACTGGGTCTCGGCCTTTTCGGCCTCCTTCTCGTATCGGTCGAGGATGGCCTGCTTGTCGGGGGGCGTCTGGACGTCGTTGATGGAGATGGTGAGCCCTGACTGGGCGGCGAAGCGGAAGCCGAGTGCCTTGATCCGGTCCAGGCTCGACGCCACCACGTGCTTGGGGTAGTTCGCGGCCAGTTCCTCGACGATGGTGCCGATGGGGATGTTGCGCTTGCCGACCACGTCGTTGACGTAGGGGAAGCCCTCGGGGAGCGCCTCGTTGAAGAACAGCCGTCCCGCCGTGGTGTCCAGCGTCAACGTCCCGTCCTCGGGTGCGCTCACGCCTGCGGCGGCCAGGCGCTGAGCCAGCCCGGAGTCGGGGAGGGGCCGCATCACGATCGGAACCTGAAGGTCGAGGTCACCGGAGTCGAAGGCGGCCTCGACCTCGTGGATGTGACGGAAGGCCCGTCCCCCGCCCTTGCGGCCCTCGACCGACAGCGTGAGGTAGTAGGCCCCGAAGACCATGTCCTGGGTGGGGACGGTGATCGGCCGCCCGGTCGCCGGCGACAGGATGTTGTTGGCGGACAGCATGAGCACGCGCGCCTCGGCCTGAGCCTCGGCCGACAGCGGGAGGTGCACGGCCATCTGGTCGCCGTCGAAGTCGGCGTTGAAGGCGGTGCACACGAGGGGATGGACCTGGATCGCCTTGCCCTCGACCAGGACCGGCTCGAAGGCCTGGATCCCCAGGCGGTGCAACGTCGGTGCGCGGTTGAGGAGCACCGGGTGCTCGCGGATGACACCCTCGAGGACGTCCCACACCTGGGGTCGGCGGCGCTCCACCATGCGCTTGGCCGACTTGATGTTCTGGGCCAGCTCGGCGTCGACGAGCCGCTTCATGACGAAGGGCTTGAACAGCTCGAGCGCCATCAGCTTGGGCAGGCCGCACTGGTGCAGCTTGAGGTTGGGGCCGATGACGATGACGGAGCGGCCCGAGTAGTCGACCCGCTTGCCGAGCAGGTTCTGGCGGAACCGGCCCTGCTTGCCCTTCAGCATGTCCGAGAGCGACTTGAGGGGGCGATTGCCCGGGCCGGTCACCGGTCGGCCGCGACGGCCGTTGTCGAACAGGGCGTCGACGGCCTCTTGGAGCATGCGCTTCTCGTTGTTGATGATGATCTCGGGAGCGCCGAGGTCCAAGAGCCGCTTCAGGCGGTTGTTGCGGTTGATGACGCGCCGGTACAGGTCGTTGAGGTCCGAGGTGGCGAACCGCCCACCGTCGAGCTGCACCATCGGGCGCAGGTCGGGCGGGATGACCGGGACGGCCTCGAGGATCATCGCCCGGGGGTCGTTGATCCGGCGCCCGTGGTCGTCGCGCCGGTTGAAGGCGGTGACGATCTTGAGCCGCTTGATGGTCTTCTGGCGCCGCTGGGCCGAGAGGGGACGCCGCCCGTCCTTGGCGTCGATCATGTCGCGCAGCTTGATCTCCTCGGCATCGAGGTCGATGCGGTCGATGAGCTTGAGGATGTACTCGGCACCCATGCCGCCCTCGAAGTACTCGTCGTAGCGCAGGCGGAGCTCGCGCCAGAGCATCTCGTCCTCAATGATCTTGCGACCATGGAGGTTGCGGAACTCGTCCAGCGAGCGCTGGGCGATCTCCGCCTCCTCCTGCGCCCGCTCGCGGGCCGAGGCGATCTCCTTCTCCACGGCACGCTGCCGCGCCTTGATCTCGGCGTCGCGCGCGCCGTCGGTCTCGAGCTGCTTCAGCTCCTCCTCGAGCGCCTTGAAGCGGCGGTCGATGTCGAGGTCGCGCTTGCGCTCGATGTCGGTGATCTCCTCGGCCATCTCGGCCTCGAGCGTCGGCAGATCCTGCTGTCGCTTCTCCTCATCCACCCAGGTGACCAGGTTGGCCGCGAAGTAGATGACCTTCTCCAGCTGCTTGGCCTTGAGCTCCTCGCGGGGCTCGGTCCCCATGAGCAGGTAGGCCAGCCAGCTGCGGGTGCCGCGGAGGTACCAGATGTGGACCACCGGCGCGGCCAGCTCAATGTGGCCCATCCGGTCGCGACGCACCTTGCTACGGGTGACCTCGACCCCGCACCGCTCGCAGATGATGCCCTTGAACCGGACGCGCTTGTACTTGCCGCAGTAGCACTCCCAGTCCTTGGTCGGACCGAAGATCTTCTCGCAGAACAGGCCGTCCTTCTCCGGGCGCAGGGTCCGGTAGTTGATGGTCTCGGGCTTCTTGACCTCGCCGTTCGACCACCCGCGGATGGAGTCTCCGGTCGCCAATCCGATGCGCAACTGGTCAAAGGTGTTCACGTCGAGCGCCATTACGAGAAGCTCCTCTCTGCGGCACGCCGCTCATCCTCTTCGTCGGATCCACGTTCATTTCGACTGATATCGATGCCGAGCTCCTCGGCGGTTCGGAACACGTCCTCGTCGAGCTCGTGCATCTCGATCTCCCGGCCGTCGACGGCCAGGACCTCGACATCGAGACAGAGCGACTGCATCTCCTTGATGAGCACCTTGAAGCTCTCGGGAATGCCCGGCTCGGGGATGTTCTCGCCCTTGACGATGGCCTCGTAGACCTTCACCCGCCCCAGCACGTCGTCCGACTTGATGGTCAACAGCTCCTGCAGGGCGTAGGCGGCACCGAACGCCTCGAGCGCCCACACCTCCATCTCCCCGAACCGCTGGCCACCGAACTGGGCCTTTCCACCCAACGGCTGCTGCGTGATCATGGAGTAGGGGCCGGTGGAACGAGCGTGGATCTTGTCGTCCACCAGGTGGGCCAGCTTCAAGATGTAGACGTAGCCGACGGAGATGGGGTTGTCGTAGGACTCGCCCGTACGCCCGTTGAACAGCGTGGCCTTTCCGTCGGTCTGGATCTGCACGTCGCCATTGGCCGAGTCGGAGTTGAGCGTCCCGAAGATGTGCTTGATGGTCGGCCGCTTGCCGGCGTCTTCGACCTCGTCCCAGTGCGCGCCGTCGAACACGGGGGTGGAGACCCACGCCGCCGGCTCGGTACGCGGCCGCGTCTTGCGCGCCGCTCCGTCGCCCTTGCCGCTGGTGCCCACCTCGTTGCCCACCGACACGCCTTCCCAGCCGTGACGGGCGGCATACCCCAGGTGCGATTCGAGCACCTGGCCGACGTTCATCCGGCTCGGCACGCCGAGCGGGTTGAGGATGATGTCGACCGGGGTGCCGTCGGCCAGGTAGGGCATGTCCTCGACGGGCAGGATCTTGGAGATCACGCCCTTGTTGCCGTGGCGCCCCGCCAGCTTGTCGCCCTCGGAGATCTTGCGCTTCTGGGCGACGTAGACCCGCACCAGCTGGTTGACCCCCGGCGGGAGCTCGTGGGACTCCTCGCGGGAGAAGACCCGCACATCGATCACCTTGCCGTACTCACCGTGCGGCACCTTGAGGCTGGTGTCGCGCACCTCGCGGGCCTTCTCGCCGAAGATGGCCCGGAGCAGGCGTTCCTCGGGGGTCTGCTCGGTCTCGCCCTTGGGGGTGACCTTGCCGACGAGCACGTCGCCGGGAGCCACCTCCGCCCCGACGCGGATGATGCCCCGGTCGTCGAGGTCGGCCAGGATCTCCTCGGAGAGATTGGGGATGTCCCGGGTGATCTCCTCCGCTCCGAGCTTGGTGTCGCGGGCGTCGACCTCGTGCTCCTCAATGTGGATTGAGGTCAGCACGTCGTCGCGCACGAGCCGCTCCGAGAGGATGATGGCGTCCTCGTAGTTGTAGCCCTCCCAGGGCATGAAGGCCACCAGAAGGTTCTTCCCGAGGGCCAGCTCGCCGTTGTGCGTCGACGGGCCGTCGGCGATCAGGTCGCCGGCGGTCACCCCTTGACCCTCCGACACGAGGGTCCGGTGGTTGATGCAGGTGTTCTGGTTCGAGCGACGGAACTTGGAGAGCCGGTACGCCTTCTTGCCCAGCGTCGTGCCCAACCGATCCTTCTGGCCCGGGGCGTACTCGATGGTGACGGTGTCGCCGCTGATCTCGGTCACCACGCCGTCGCCCTCGGCCACCAGGACGTCGCCGGCGTCACGGGCGGCACGCGCCTCGACGCCGGTGCCGATGTAGGGAGCTTCCGGCACCACCAGGGGCACCGCCTGCTTCTGCATGTTGGCCCCCATGAGGGCGCGGTTGGCGTCGTCGTGCTCGACGAAGGGGATCAGTGCGGTCGAGACGGAGACGATCTGCTTCGGGGAGACGTCCATGAGGTCCACCTCGGAGGGCGGCACGAAGTCGATCTCGCTGGTCGTCCCGTAGGAGGTGTTGACCGCCCCCATCCGCACGCCGGTGCCTTGAGGGCCTCGGCGGACGAGCACGCGCTCCTCGGTGAAGTTGCCCTGCTCGTCGACCGCCGCATTGGCCTGGGCGATGACGTGCTCCTCTTCTTCGTCCGCGGCCAGGTAGCTGACCTCGTCGGTCACCCGGCCATCCACCACGGTGCGGTAGGGCGTCTCGATGAACCCGTACTCGTTGACCCGGGCGTAGGTGGCCAGGGCACCGATCAGGCCGATGTTCGGGCCCTCGGGCGTCTCGATCGGGCACATGCGGCCGTAGTGCGACGTGTGCACGTCCCGCACCTCGAAGCCGGCGCGCTCACGCGAGAGGCCGCCCGGCCCGAGGGCGGAGAGGCGGCGTTTGTGGGCCAGACCCGACAGGGGGTTGTTCTGGTCCATGAACTGGCTGAGCTGGCTGGTCCCGAAGAACTCCTTGACGGCGGCCACCACCGGACGGATGTTGATCAGCGTCTGGGGCGTGATGGCCTCGACGTCCTGCGTCGTCATGCGCTCACGCACGACCCGCTCCATGCGGGAGAGCCCCACCCGGACCTGGTTCTGGATCAGCTCACCGACCGAACGGATCCGGCGGTTGGCGAAGTGGTCCTGATCGTCGATGCGGTAGGTCGACTCGCCGTCGGCCATGTGCAGCGCGAGGTGCAGCATGTAGGTGGCCGAGGCCAGGATCTCCGACGGGCTGAGCACGCTCTGGTTGGGGGCGGGCTTCTCGATCTCGATCCCGAAGAGGTCCGAGAGGCGGTCGATCTCGGGCCCGAGCTTGCGGTTCAGCTTGTAGCGGCCGACCCTCGTGAGGTCGTAGCGCTTGGGGTTGAAGAAGGCGTTCTCGAAGTACACGCGGGCCGCTTCGGCCGAGAGCGGCTCGCCGGGGCGGGCGCGCTTGTAGATCTCGAGCAGCGCCTCCTCACGGGTGGGCGTGAGGTTGCGCTCCTTCTCCCACTGGCCCTCGAGGAAGTCGAAGTGGCGGACGAACCGGTCGAGGAACGCCTCGTCGCCGTAGCCGAGGGCGCGCAGCAGCACGAAGAGGGAGAGGCGGCGCTTGCGGGCCACCCGGCAGCCGGCGGTGACGTCCTTGCCCGGCTTGGCCTCAATGTCGAGCTCGATCCACTCCCCGCGATAGGGGTGGATGGTCCCGGTGAAGACCGTCTTGACGTCCCGACCGGGCTGGAAGATCACACCGGGCGAGCGGACGAGCTGGCTCACGACCACCCGCTCGGTGCCGTTGACGATGAAGGTGCCCCGGTCCGTCATCATCGGGAAGTCGCCCATGAAGACCGTCTGTTCCTTGATCTCACCCGTCGTGGCATTGAGGAAGCGCGCCCGGACGAAGACCGGGGCGGCATAGGTCATGTCCTTTTCCTTGCACTCCTCCACGGTGAACTTCGGCGGGGGCCGCAGGTCGGGGTCGCTCGGGTCGAACTCCAGCTCGAGGCTGAGCTGCCCGGTGAAGTCCTCGATGGGACTGATGTCCTGGTAGGCCTCAGCGAGCCCCTTGTCGAGGAACCATTGAAACGAATCGCGCTGTATGGCGATCAGATCCGGAAGCTGTAAAGCCTCGTTGATGTTGGCGAATGAAACACGTTCGGGACTGCGGGACCGTGAGGACAACGGTCAACTCCTCCCATATGGGATTGCGACGGGTGGGTGCGGGTGCTGCTTGTAGTGGGGACGGGACGACGAAGAGGACAGTGGAAACCGGGTCTGATCAGGGCCCGGGGGCGGTGAGGGCGCGCGTTCACCCCGTGGAATTACGGGAACGACAGACAGAAGGACGCACGGCAACCCTGTATCTTATCCACGGGCGTGCCGGAACACAACCCTTGAGTCGCGCCAGCCGACCCGGGCTGGCGATCAGAGTACGGGCGACGTCCCCCGACGTCAAGGTCCCGGCCCCGGTTCCGGGCCCGGGAGCCCGGCCGGAACTCCCGACTACTTGACCTCGACAGTCGCCCCGGCCGCCTCGAGGGCGGCCTTGGCCTTCTCGGCGTCGTCCTTGTTGACCTTCTCGAGGACCGGCTTGGGAGCCGCCTCCACCAGGTCCTTGGCCTCCTTGAGGCCAAGGCTGGTCAAGGCGCGAACCTCCTTGATGACCTGGATCTTCTTGTCCCCGGCGGCGGTCAGCACGACGTCGAACTCGACCTTCTCCTCCTCGGCGCCACCCACGTCGCCCCCGGCGGGAGCCGCCACCTGGGCGACGGCGACCGGCGCAGCGGCCGTGACACCGAAGCGCTCCTCGAACTCCTTCAACAGCTCACTCAGCTGGATCACCGTCAGTTCGGCGATTCCATCGAGGATCTGGTCCTTCGTCAGGGTCCCTGCCATCTGGATGGCCTTCCTTTCTTTCCTGCGGTCTTGTCTGTCTTGTCTGTGATCGGGCGATCGGGTCGTGCGCGTTCTGGTCGAACGGGAACGGCTAGTCGGCGGCGGTCTCGGCGGTCTCCGGGGCCTCGGCATCCCGGGCCTCGGCCGCAGCGTCGGGTGCCTCGGTCACCACCTCCGGAGCCTCGGCATCCGGGGCCTCGGCCGCAACATCGGGTGCCTCGCTCACCGGGGCCGAGGCCTCAGCTGCAACATCAGGTGCCTCGACTGCCGGGGCCACGGTCGCCGGGGCCACGGCCGCCGGAGCGTCCGGCAGAGTCTCCCCGGCGGCTTCCCTCTGCTCGATCAGGGCGGCGATTCCGTAGGCGAGATTGCGGGGGAGGGCCTCGAGGAGTCCCGCCATCTGCTGCAACGGCGCCGCCAGGGCACCGGCGATGCGGGCCAGGAGTACGTCGCGCGGGGGGAGGTCGGCCAGGGCGGCCAGGTCCGAGGAGGAGAGCAGCGATCCATCGGCCAGTCCTCCCTTTATGACCAGGAGGGGGTTGGCGCGGGCGAAGTCCTTCAGCGCCTTGGCCACCGCGCTGACGTCGCCCTGCACGAAGGTCAGTGCCGAGGGCCCGGTGAGGTATTCGGAGAGGGGTTGGTACTCGCCGCCGTCGACGGCCCGTCGCACCAGGGTGTTCTTGAAGATCCGGTAGTCGCCCCCCACGGCCGCCAGCGCGGCGCGTAGCTGGCCCAGCTCGGACACCGACAGCCCCCGGTACTCGCTGACGATCGACGCGCTGGACTCGCCGATGCGCGTGCGAACCTCGTCGACCACGGCGATCTTGTGGGTCATCTGTGCGTTCTGCGTGGCCATTCGTTGTCCTCCACCGGGATCAACCGCCCGGCGACGGGCCAGGATCTCCGGTGTGCGACGGAACGGGACCGGCATGGGGCCGGTTCTCGCAGGTGTCGCCTCGTCAGGCGGGCCCTCTCGGGCCCCTTCCGCACCCTTGGGTGCACCGGAGGTCTGTGGCGTCTGAGTTGGTGCTCATCCGCCGGGGCGGTGAGCTGTGGGTGAGAGCGTAGTACGGGCGATCGGCACCTGTCCCATCGGTCAGGCGGAGGCGGCGAGCTCCTCGTCCATGAAGCGGGCTCGAGCGGGGTCGATGTGCACCCCCGGGCCCATGGTGGTGGCGACCGTCACCGACAGTAGGTAGCGACCCTTGGCCGAGGCGGGCTTCGCCCTCTGCAGCTCTTCGATCACGGCGTGCAGGTTGGTCACCAGCTGCTCACGGGTGAACGACGCCTTGCCGATGCGGATGTGCACGTTGCCGATCTTGTCGGTGCGGTACTCCACTCGTCCGCCCTTGAACTCGGTCACGGCCTTGCCCACCTCCATGGTGACGGTGCCCGTCTTGGGGTTCGGCATGAGTCCGCGAGGCCCCAGCACCCGTCCGAGCGTTCCCACCTGACCCATCAGGTCGGGGGTGGCAATGGCCACGTCGAAGTCGAGGAACCCGCCGCTGACCTTGGCCACGAGGTCGTCGGCACCCACCACGTCGGCACCGGCGGCCCGAGCCTCAGCGGCCTTCTCCCCGGCGGCGAAGACGGCGACGCGCTCGGTACGCCCGGTGCCCGATGGAAGCGACAGCGTGCCCCGCACGATCTGGTCCGCCTTGCGGGGGTCGACACCCAGACGCACCGCCAGCTCCACGGTCTCGTCAAAGGAGGCGCTGGACAGCTTCTTCACCAGGTCCACCGCCTCGGAGACGCCGTAGAGCGCGCCGCGGTCCACCTGAGCCAATGCTTCTCGATACTTCTTGCCGCGCTGGGCCATCTTCTCTCTCCTGTGCTGCGTTCGTTTAGCCGGCGACCTTGATCCCCATGGAACGTGCTGTTCCGGCGACCTGCTTCTTGGCCGCTTCGAGGTCGGTCGTGTTGAGGTCCTTCAGCTTCACCTGCGCAATGTCGGCCAGCTGGGCCTCGGTGATGGTTCCCACCTGCTCCCGGCTCGCGGTCGCGGAGCCCTTGGCCACCCCGGCCGCCTGGCGCAGGAGGACCGGCGTCGGTGACGTCTTCAGCACGAAGCTGAAGGTGCGGTCCTCGTAGATGGTGATGTCCACCGGTATGACGGTGCCCCGCTGGCTCTCGGTGGCCGCGTTGTACTGCTTGCAGAACTCCATCGTCTGGACGCCGTGCGGCCCGAGAGCCGTTCCCACCGGGGGGGCGGGGGTGGCCGATCCGGCCTCGAGCTGGATCTTGACCACGGCGAGGACACGCTTCTTGGGTGCCATCGTCTCTTGTCTCCTTCTTCTTCGTGCGTTCGCTTACAGCTTGGCGACTTGGCTGAACTCGAGCTCCACCGGAGTCTCGCGGCCAAAGATGTTGACCAGCACCTTCAACTTAAGCTGGTCCTCGTTTATTTCGGCGATCTGGCCCGAGAAGTCGGCGAAGGGCCCTTCCTTGACGCGGACGGTCTCGTCGACCTCGTACTCCAGGCGGGGACGGCTGCGCTTGGTGGCCGACTCCACGCCCTCCACCTTGACCTGGAGGATGTTCTCCACCTCGCGGCGCGAGAGCGGCGTCGGCTTGGTGCCCGGCCCCACGAACCCGGTCACCCCCGGCGTGTTGCGGATGGCCCCCCACGTATCGTCGTCGAGGTCGCAGCGGACGAGGAGGTACCCCGGGAACACCTTCTTCTGGACGGTGACCTTCTTGCCACCCTTGAACTCGACGACGTCCTCCATGGGGATGACGACCTCGAACACCCGGTCCTCGATGCCCCGGGAGGCCACCACGTTGCCCATGTTGGAGCGCACCTTGTTCTCGTAGCCCGAGTAGGTGTGCACGACGTACCAGCGGCCCGGCCGATCGTAGGGGCTCTCGACGGGGACGATCTCCTCGTCCGCGCCTTCCCACCCCTGTCCCTCGGCTCCGCCGCCGACGTCCTGCTCGTTGCTGGCGTCGAGCACCAGGTCCGGCTCACCCAGCCCGGCCGCGCTCTCGGCTGTGTCGTGGGCACTCACAGATGGGTCCTCCGCATCGCTGTCATTGGTGTCTGTCATGTCACTCAGGGTCACTTGGAGAAGAGAAGCGTCACGAGCTTCCCGAAGGCCAGGTTGAGTGCGAAAATGAGGCTGATCATGATCAAGAGCGTCGTCAGTACCACCGACGTGTAGTTGAGCAGCTCGGCCCGGGACGGCCACGCCACCTGGCGCATTTCGTCCCTGATCTCACGGACGAACTGGACCGGCGACGTCCGCTTGCGACCCGAAGGTCGCTTCCCCGGGGTCCGGGCGGCCCGCCCTCCCGTACCCTGACCACCGGCAGGCGCGCGACGGGTGGCCGGCGACCCGTCGGCCTCCATCTGCCCTTGGCGCTGCATCATGCGCTTGGTTTCGCGGTTCACGAGTTGTGCCTCACATCAATGTCGGGTGCTGTCTTGAGGATCCGGTACTTCGGGGCAGGGCAGGAGGGACTCGAACCCCCAACCGCCGGTTTTGGAGACCGGTGCTCTTCCAGTTGAGCTACTGCCCTCGGTAGGCTGCCTTGGGCTTCCGTCCGGCAAAAGGTTCGTCCCCTTGACCTGGGGAACAGCCAGCCAGAGTAGCACCGGCCGGCCGGGGTCGGTTCAGCGGGTCTCCTTGTGCACCGTGTGCTGGCGGTCCCACCGGCAGAACTTCTTCATCTCAATCCGTTCCCGGTCGTTGAGCTTGTTCTTGGTGGTGATGTAGTTACGCCGCTTGCACACCTCGCACGCCAGCGTGACCTGCACTCTCTTCTCGTTCTTTGCCACGTGTACTTCCTTCCTTCTCGTTGCCCCGGGGTACCGCCCCGGATCTGGTAGCGGCGGCGGGACTCGAACCCGCGACAACACGATTATGAGCCGTGTGCTCTGACCAACTGAGCTACGCCGCCAGGGGCGAGCCCCCTGTCAGAATCGAACTGACGACACCAGCCTTACCATGGCTGTGCTCTACCGACTGAGCTAAGGGGGCACCACGGCCATCGGGCCGCGAGCGGTCAATGATAGCCAGAGCACGACATACGACGCCTGCGCCTCCACCGCTGCTGAAAGGGTCGACACTACCATCCGGCCATGCACATCCGACTGGCCGCCCCCGGCGACGCCGACGCGATCAGGGCGATCTACAACGCGGAGGTGCTCGGGAGCACCAACACGTTCGACATGGTCGAGCGCACCCCGGAGGAGCAGGCGGCCTGGCTCCTCGAGCACCGCGGCGTCCATCCCGCCATCGTGGCCGTCGAGCGTTCCGCCGGCGACCGTGGCCCCCGGGGCGCGGGTGACGAGATCGTGCTGGGGTTCGGATCCCTCTCGGCCTTCCGGGAGCGGCCGGGGTACGCCGCCACCGCCGAGAACTCCGTCTACGTCGACCGGGCGCAGCGGGGTCGGGGGATCGGCCGGGCGTTGCTCGCCGAGCTCCTCACGCTGGCCTCGGCGCACGGCTTCCACTCCGTGATCGCCCGCGTCGCCGGCCACAACGAGACCTCCATCGCCCTCCACCGCGCCGCGGGATTCGAGCTGGTCGGCGTCGAGCGCGAGGTCGGGCGCAAACATCGCCAGTGGCTGGACGTGGTCGAGCTCCAGCGGCTGCTCTGAGCGCGACGCCAGGACTCGGCGACGCCAGGACTCGGCGACGCTAGGACTCGAAGACGGCCCGGCCCGCGCCCTGGGGAGCCTGCAGGGCCGTGACCAGCCGACTGCCGTCGATCCGCCGCGAGGCCGTCCATGCGCCCAACGGGAGCATGACGATGACCACCAGCGCGAAGACGGCCGCCACCATGCTGGCCGGATTGGTGACCACGAGTTCATTGAGGAGGGATCCCCCGCCGGTGAGGCCGATGAACGGGGCCACGATGGAGAGCGCCAGCACCAGGGCGCGCAACCGCCCGGTCACCACCGGGGCCAACAAGATGATGCCCCAGGTCAGGTACCAGGGTTGCACCACCGGACCCAGCAGGACGAAGGCCAGGGCCGTGATCCCGAGTGCCGTCAGCAGACCGAGCCTGTCCCTGTTCAACAGGCAGTAGGCGGCGATCACCGTCGCAGCCATGAGTCCGAGGAGCCGCGTGACCGTCAGCACCCCCCCGAGGCTGACCCCGATGTGGACGATGTGGAGCGCACCGCTGATGACCAAGCCCACGGCGGTGGCCGGGGCCATCCAGGAACGGACCGTGCCCGGGGTACCCAGGTTGGCGATCCATCCCCACCCAAGGCCCGACACCAGCGACAGCACCGCCATGGTCACGAGCGAGATCAGTCCGCCCCGGACCATCGGCCTCACCCGCTGGCGCCAGTCCACGCCCGGGCCCGCCCAGTCCCAGGCGATGTAGACGATGCCGATCGCCGCGGGGACCTTGATCGCCGCGGCCAAGGTGCACAGGACGATCCCGAGTACCGGGTGCCGGTACTTGGCCGCGGTGATCCCGGCGAGGAGCAGCCCGAGCATCAGGGCGTCGTTGTGCGCACCACCCACCAGGGCCAGCAGGGTCAACGGGTTGAGCAGCGCCAGCACGAATGCCGCACCGGGGTCGCGACCGTAGGCCCGGGCCAGCTTCGGGACGCAGTAGGCGATGAGCGCCACACCCGCGACCGCCATGAAGCGGAGCAACACCACGGTGAACAGCGCGTTGTGCCCGCTCAGGGAGGCCGCCCACCCCGCCAGCATCAGGAAGAACGGACCGTAGGGCGCCGGGGTGTTCAACCACACGGTGCTGACCCCGCTGACGTAGGGACCCGAGCCGATGGTGCCCGGCCCGTAGTGGTAGGGGTTGATGTGGTGGCTCATCATCTCGCCCTGGGCGGCATAGGAGTACACGTCCCGGCTGAAGAGCGGGGCGACCACCAGGAGAGGGGCGATCCACAGGGCCAGCATCCCCGCCAGGGCGCGGATGGGTGCCCCCGGGCGGTGGCGAAGGGTCTGGAGAAGCCCGAACCAGACCCGTATGAAGAGGATCATCCCCCCGTAGACCATCACGACGCCGGGGAGCAACAGGAACGTCTCGCTCGGATTGCTGAGGCTCGGGTCTCCGAAGAACCAGGTGCCGGCGATCTCCGTCTTGAACGGCGAGCCGGTGAGGGAGGCGCCGATGCAGATCGACACGACGGCCACCAGGCCGAGGATGGCGGGACGACGGAGGAAGCTCCAGTCGTCCGGCGCGCCGTTGTCCGCTTCCACCCGTGTCGAGAGCGACAAGCCGGGCGTGAGGCGCAACCGCACGGCGTCGACCACCATCGACAGGCGCTGGAGGCCCGACTGGGCGCGGCCCTCAAACCCGGGAACGGTGCTCGTCACTTCTTCGTTCACAGGGTGTTCAGTCTCGCTTCTTCCGTGCGGAGCGGGCCGCCCATCGTTTTTGAGGCTATGGAGCACGCCGAGTGAGCACGTACCCGCAACCAGCCTGACACCACATTGTAACGAACTCCCGCCCCTTGGCAAGGGCGGCTGCAGGGCGCACGCTCACGACCTGCCGCTACGTGGGCCGGGGAGGATTCGAACCTCCGTAGGCGTTAACCGACAGGTTTACAGCCTGTTTCCTTTGGCCACTCGGACACCGACCCGCAGGGTGGGAGGATAGCCCGAACTGCACCTGTTCGGAACCTTGGGCAGCGGCCGCGGCCCGGTACGCTGGCCGCCATGCCCACCTTCGACATTGTCTCCGAAGTCGACATGCAAGAAGTCCGCAACGCGGTCGATCAGGCCAACCGCGAGGCCGCCACCCGCTTCGACTTCAAGAACACCGACTCGGCCATCGATCTGGCCGAGAACGAGCTCGTGCTCCGCTCGTCCACCGAGGATCGTCTCCGCGCGCTGCACCAGGTCCTCGACGAGAAGCTGGTCAAGCGCCAGGTCTCCCTCAAGGCGTTCGAGGACGGCAAGATGGAAGAGGCCCAGAAGGGGACGGCCCGTCAGAGGATCGCCATCCGCGCCGGTATCTCATCGGATCACGCCAAGCGGCTGAACAAGTTCATCAAGGAACTCGGCCTCAAGGGCGTCTCCTCGCAGACGCAGGGTGACCAGCTGCGGGTCACCGGTAAGAAGCGAGACGACCTCCAGGCGGTGATCACCGCCTGCAAGGGCGAGGATTTCGGGATCCCCCTGCAGTTCGACAACTTCCGGGACTGATCGGGCAGGGGGCGCAGGGACTACAGGACGCCGGAGGTCTCGGCCGACTCTCCGGAGGTCTCGGCCGACTCTTCGGCCGACTCGGCTGACTCTTCGGCCGTCAAGTGCTCGTCGAACTCTTCGAGCTCCACCTTGAACATGCGGTTGAAGACGAGGAGCTTGACCACCCAGAAGATGGCGAACGAGACGACGTTGGCGACGAGGACGAGGAGCGTCAGCTCGGCGTGGCTCAGGTTGTAGTGCTGGCCGATGTGGTGGGCCACGGACGCTCCCACGATTGAGAAGGCGATCCCGAAGGCCGCCATGAGCCAGAACGGCAAGACCTCCTTGAGCAGGTGCGACCGGCCGCCCTTGCCCCAGGCCCACTTGCGGTTCAACCAGTACGAGGGGACGGTGGCCACGGCGTTGCCGAAGACGGTGCTCGGCACTTCGGACCACAGGTGGAGCGCCCCGTAGACCACGAGGATGACGAGAGCGGAGACCGCGGTGGAGATCACCGACACCATGGAGTAGCGGAAGATCTTCCGGCCTTCGTGGGTGTGCAGCCAGTTGACGAACGTCCGGAACCGGGAGAGCACGACGCAAACACTAGCCGTGGGCCAAATGCCACACGGGCGCCCCCCGACGCGGATCGCCCCTAGCGTTCGGCGATGGGGATGTAGCTCCGGGTGTCCTGTCCGATGTAGAGCTGACGGGGCCGGGCGATCTTCGAGTCCTGGTCGAGCATCTCCTGCCAGTGCGCCAGCCAGCCCACGGTCCGGGGGATGGCGAAGAGGACCGGGAACATCTCGAGGGGGAACCCCATCGCCTGGTAGATGAGCCCCGAGTAGAAATCGACGTTGGGATAGAGGTGGCGGGAGGTGAAGTACTCATCGGCCAGGGCGATCTCCTCGAGCTTCAGCGCGATGTCCAGGAGGGGGTTCTTGCCCGTCACCGCGAACACCTCGTCGGCGGTCTGCTTGATGATCTTCGCTCGTGGGTCATAGCTCTTGTAGACGCGGTGGCCGAAACCCTGCAGACGCTGGTGACCCTGCCCCGACTTCACCAGGGCGATGAAGTCGGGGACGTTCTCGATGGAGCCGATATCGGTCAACATGCGGATGACGGCCTCGTTGGCCCCGCCGTGGCGCGGGCCGTAGAGGGCGGCCGCGGCGGCGGCGGTGGCCGAATAGGGGTCGGCGTGCGAGGAGCCCACCACCCGCATGGCGGTGGTCGAACAGTTCTGCTCGTGGTCGGCATGCAGTATGAACAGCACGTCGAGGGCATGGGCCAGTATCGGGTCGGCCTCGAACCGGGGCTCGGCCACCTTCCAGAGCATGGAGAGGAAGTTGTCGGCGAAGTCGAGTGAGTTGTCGGGGTAGACGAAAGGCATGCCCACGCTGAAGCGGTGGGCCGCCGCGGCTAGCGTCGGCATCTTGGCGATCAGGCGGATGACCTGCTTGTTCCACGATTCGGGATCGAAGATGTCCTTGGCGTCGAGATAGAACGTCGAGAGGGCGGCCACGGCGGAGACCAACATGCCCATCGGGTGGGCGTCGTAGTGGAAGCCCTCCAGGAACCGCTTGCGCACGTTCTCATGGATGTAGGTGTGACTGGTGACCTCGTGACGCCACGCGGCGTACTGCTCGGTCGTCGGCAGCTCGCCGTAGAGCAGCAGGTAGGCCACCTCGAGGTAGGTGGAGCTCTCGGCCAGCTGCTCTATCGGATAACCCCGGTACCGCAGGATGCCCGCCTCGCCGTCGAGGTAGGTGATCGCGCTCTCGCAGGCCGCCGTCGACATGAAGCCGGGGTCGTAGAACCACACTCCCGGGAGGAGCTTCGACCACTCGGCAGCCGAGACCCCGCCATTCAAGAGCGGGATCTCGATCGACTCGCCATTTCGGTTGTCGGTGATGGTGATGCTGTCGGTCACGTCAGCGACCCCTCCAATCCCTGATTGGGTTCGCGATTCTTGATGGATCCGTTGCCGATCCTATGACCCGAGGTGGGTGGCGGTCGAGACGGCCCCCACCGTGCGAGGCCGTCGCAGCCCCGGACCCCTCCTGATCAGGTACTCGGGGCGATCTGCACCGTCTCGGTCAGGCTCGATCCGGCGAGGGCAGTCTCGGCCTGGGGGCCCATCACGGCGATGGTGAGCTGGTAGCTGTGGGCCGGTTGCACCGCGAAGGTGGCCGGGGAGAGTGTGGCCGAGCTCCCGGCGGCGACCACCGCCCGGCGGGTCAGCCTGACCACGGCCCCGGTCGGCTGGGGCGCCAACGTGATCTGAACCGTGGCGTCGGGAGCGTCGACCGAGCCCAGGTTGGAGAGGACCACGCTGAGCACCACCTTGGTTGTCGGTGACAACGTCGACACCCCCGGAGTGGCAACGCCGGTGGGAGACGGCAGGGCCGCAGGGGAGATCAGCACGGCCCTCAGTACGAGCTGGTTGGTGACGGGCGCCAGGGTGCCCGACGCGGCCACGAGGTCGACCTCCGTGGCCACGGGCCCGATCGCCCACGTGGTGGCCGTGGTGATCCATCGGGACGCCGGCAGCCGGGCGTGCCCGGGCAGGTGGAGCAGCGAACCGCGCACCCCGGCGTACGTGCGATCCGCCCGGGTCAGCAGGCGACCCGCAGCCGCAATCCGGTCCGCGGTCTCGGTGGACGACAGCAAGGCGGGGGCGGCGGACCCTCCGGTGTCCGTGGAGGCGGCTTCGGTCACGGCCAGGGGGTGCAGACCGAGCAGGCCGTCAACGGCCGCACGCACGTCGCTGACGGCTTGGGCGCGCTCGGAGAGGACGGCGACGAACTGACCCCGGAGGTCCCCCCTCGAGGTCGCGCCACTGAGCTGGGCGGCCTGCGACTCCTGCTGCACTGTCTGGGCCACGACGTCGTCCAGGTCGACCTGGAGCGTCTGGCGGTCGAGGCCCTGCATGGTGCCCATGAGGTGTCGCACGCTCGAACCGGTGGCGGTGGACTCGGCGGCCACCACGGCGCCCGCGGCGGCAAACGAGCGGTTGGTGCTCGCGTCATAGGGACCCGACTGGCGCGCGATCTGGGTGATCCCGCCGATCAGCACGGCGATGACGACGACCACGGCGGCGGGCCGGGCGATCCTGGCGAACCACGACCGCCTCCGGGAACGACGGTGGGCTCTGGGCGGCGACATGGCCGCGCCACGCTACTTCCGAGTCAGAGCACCAGAAATGGCGCGTCGAACGGGCCGCTCGCCGTCTTGAGCGTGCTGGCCCGCTTGCGCCAGTCCACCGTGGGCGAGATCGCCTCCATGTCCACCCGGTCCTTGTGGTGCTCGACCAGGTTCAGGACTCCGAGGATCACCTCGTCGGTCAGCAGGTGCGGCTGGAGACCGAGATCCAACAGCTTGGTGTTGGCCGCGTGGAAGTAGTGCTCCTCGCGCTCGACCCTGGGATTGTGCAGCCCCTGCGCGATCTCCACCGGCTTGGGGGACGCCCGCTTGACCATGCCGGCCATTTCCAGCACGGAGAAGGACTCGGTGAATTGGTTGAACACCCGGAATTCACCGCTGGTGGCCGGGTTCTCGAGGGCCAGTGTGACGCAGGCCACGGTGTCCCGGATATGCAACATGCCGCGTGTCTGGCCCCCGGCCCCGTAGACGGTCAGCGGGACCCCCATGGCGGCCTGGACGCAGAAGCGGTTCAACACCGTGCCGAACACGCCGTCGTAGTCGAACCGGGTCGCCAGCACGGGGTCAAGGTCCGTCTCCGGGGTCGACTGGCCGTAGACGATGCCCTGGTTCAGATCGGTGGAGCGCAGGCCCCACACCCGGCAGGCGAACATGATGTTGGCACTGTCGTGCACCTTGGAGAGGTGGTAGAAGGAGCCCGGCTGCTTGGGATAGGGCAGGACGTCGGTTCGGCCGTTGTGGGTGATCTCGATGAAGCCTTCTTCAATGTCGATGTTGGGGTATCCGTACTCACCCATCGTCCCCAACTTGACCAGGTGAATCTCCGGGTTGACCTCGGCCATGGCGTACAGCACGTTCAGTGTGCCGACCACGTTGTTGACCTGCGTGTAGACGGCGTGCTCCCGGTCGATCATGGAGTAGGGGGCGGACCGTTGCTCACCGAAGTGGACGATGGCATCGGGCCTGCACTCGGCGATGACGCCGTAGGTGAACGCGGCATCGGTGAGATTGCCGATGCGCACAACCACCTTGCGCCCGGATACCTCGCGCCATGCCCGGACCCGCTCCTCGAGGGAGTAGATCGGGACCAGGCTGTCCACGCCCATTTCGGCGTCGTACTCCCTCCGCACCAGATTGTCCACCACGGTGACGTCGTGACCCCGGGCCGAGAGATGGAGTGCGGTTGGCCACCCCAGGTAACCGTCGCCGCCGAGCACCAGAATGTTCATTCTCGTCCTTTTCTCGAACCGAATCCGACCGTGTGGCACCACGACGTGGTGCGTTCATCATGAGCCGGTGTCCTGTGCGCGACCTGAGGGACCGCTAAAGAAATCCTGCGCTGCCGCCGTGAGACCCTGCGCCACAAGCTTAAACCGGCGCCAGTAGAGAGCGTGGGACGGGGCGATCAGCTCCCGATGACCACCACTGGCTCACGAACGGCGAGCGACGTCCCCCTCCACCAGCGCGGCCGCCGGTGCGATGGCCTCCCCGACGTCCGTTACGAGCTCTATGGCCTGGAGGAGACGGGGAGCGGCGTCGACGGGAGGGAGGTCGGCGATCTCCTCCGTCTCGATCCCCACCACTCCAAGGGCCGGAAAGCGGCGGGCCGAGACGAGCACGCGCGACTCGAGGGAACCCACGGCGTCGTTGTAGGCCGCCACAGTGGCCGTAAGGCTTCGCTGCAACTTCTGCATGTGCGTGCTCATGGTCCGCAACCGCTCGTAGAGCTCGGCCCCCAGCCTCTGGACCTCACGCGCGTTCTCGGCCAGCGACTCCTGGCGCCAGCCGAAGGCCACGGTCCGCAGGAGCGCGATGAGCATGGTCGGGGTGGTGAGCAGCACGCCGTTCGCCATGGCATGTTCCTGCAGCGTGGGATCGGACTCATAGGCCGCGGACAGCAGCTGATCGCCGGGTATGAAGGCCACCACCTGCTGGGGTGAGCGCTCGAACTGCCTCCAGTACTCCTTCTTGGCCAGCTGGTCGACGTGGGACCGTAGCTGCCGGGCGTGCGACGCCTGGAAGAGGGCGCGGTTGCGGTCGTCGTCGGCGTCGATGAGCTGAAGAAAGGCCTCGAGGGGCACCTTGGCGTCAACCACGATCTCTCCTCCCCCGGGCACATGGACGATCATGTCGGGTCGCAGGCGACCGTCATCGGCGTTGGTCGAAACCTGTTCGTCGAAATCGCAGTGAGGGAGCATGCCGGCCATCTCGACCACCCTCCGCAGCTGAACCTCCCCCCACCGGCCCCTCGTCTGGGGGGAGCGCAGGGCGGTGACCAGGTTGCGCGTCTCCTTTTGCAGCTGCTCGTTGCCCAGGCTCAGCTGCGCCACCTTCTCGCGCAAACCCTCATAGGCGCCCCTGCGCTCCACCTCGATCTTCTGCAGCCCCGCCTCGTAGCGGGCCAACGTCTCGCTCAGGGGTCCCAGGAGCTGGGCGATGGCCTGATGACGCTGGGTGAGGTCACCCTGGGCTGCCGTCTGCGCCTGGCTGAGCTTGGTCTCGGCCAGCGCCAGGAACTGCTCGTTGTTCTGCTTCAGCGCTTCGGCGGAGAGCTCGGCGAAGGCCCCGGCCAGCCGCTGGCGCTCGTCCTCGGCGCGGACCCGCATTTCGCCCTCTGACTTCTTGAGAAGGCCCAGCTCCGAGGCGAGAACCGCACGCGCCGTCTCGGCGGCGGTGGCGGCGGCCGTCGCCGAGTGGAGACGCTCCGCCAGCTCCGCCGAAGTGGCCCGGGCGTCGGCCAGCCGGGCCTCGGCCGTCGCCGCCGCGGCGTGCACGCTGGACTGGCGGAACAGGTGCCACACCAGTCCCGACGCCAGACCCGCCACCAGCCCTACGAGCACTCCGACGACCACGGAGTCACAGTAACGGGGGGGTGTGTCACGGCCGGGGAATCCCCAGGCCGCCAGGGCCGACCTACCCCGCGAACCGGTAACGTGGCACGGGTGGCGTTTCGAATCGGTGGCAACGTGCGCCGGGTCAGAGGTACCGACGAGCAGGATGCCGCGTCGCCGGTTGTAGGGCCTCTGGTCATGGAACAGCCCCTCTGGCCGACCATTCCCGTGCCCCACGAGGTCGACCGGCTCTTCGCCCAGGTGTTCGCCCTGGTCGGCGAGGGCATCGCCGGTGCCACCCACGCCCTACTGGCCGGAGATCGCGAGGCGGCCAAGGTCCTGGTCCAACGGGACGATGTGATCGACCAGATCATCAGGGAGATCTCCACCTCCGTCCAACAGCAGCTGGTGCACGGAGAGACCACGCCGGACGAGCGGCGGGAGATGGTGGCCATCTTGCGGATGCTCCCCGACATGGAGCGCAACGGCGACCTGGCGGAACATATCGCCCGCCGCGCCGCACGTGGTCTGGGCGCCGAGATGTCGGCCCGGAGCCGCGGCCTGGTCGAGCGCATGGGGGAAGTGACCACCAACATCTGGCGCAGCACGGCCGACGCCTTTGCCGAGCGGTCCGCCTCCGCGGCCACGGCGATCGATGACCTCGACGACGAACTGGACGATCTGCACGTCACCCTGACGGCCGAGGTCGTGTCGGGAACGATGCCCCTGGCGGTCGCCATTGAGCTGGCCATGGTCGCCCGCTTCTACGAGCGGTTCGGCGACCATGCGGTGAACCTGGCCCGGCGGATGTCGTCCCTGGTGGACGGCAGTCCCGAGCCCGGGTCGTCGGGACCGGACTGAGGTATCAGCGCGCCCGGGCGGCGACCAGGGCCTCGGCGATCTGCACGACGTTCAGGGCGGCACCCTTGCGGAGGTTGTCGCCCACGACGAAGAAGGCCAGGGCGTTGGGGGCGCCCTCGGCGCGACGGAGGCGTCCCACGAACGAGACGTCGCGTCCCGTCGCCACGAGTGGTGTGGGGATCTCGGTCAGCTCCACGCCGGGTGCAGCCATGAGGAGCTCCGTCGCCCGCTCCACCGAGAGCTCCCGTTCGAACTCGGCCACGATGGCCGCGGAGTGCCCGGTGAACACCGGCACCCGCACGCACGTGCACGTGACGGCCAGGTCGGGGATGCCGAGGATCTTGCGGCTCTCGTTGCGGTACTTCTGCTCCTCGTCGGTCTCCAACGAGCCGTCGTCGACGATCGTGAACTGGAGCGGCAAGACGTTGTGGGCGATCGGGACGGGATAGACGGCAAGCGGAGGGTAGTCCACCGCTCCGCCGTCAAAAGTGAGATCCCGTGCCCGGTCCACCGTCTTCGCCAACTGCTCGGCCAGTTCGCGCACGGCCTCCACCCCTCCGCCCGAGACGGCCTGATACGTCGAGACCACGATCCGGTTGAGCCCGGCGGCGTCGTGCAGCGGCTTGAGCACCGGGATGGCCACCATCGTCGTGCAGTTCGGGTTGGCCACAATCCCCTTGGGGATGGCGGACAGGGCGTGGGCGTTCGCTTCGGGAACGACAAGGGGGACGTCGGGGTCCATTCGCCAGGCCGACGAGTTGTCGATGACGATGGCCCCGGCCTCGGCCAGGCGGGGAGCCAGGACACGTGAGACCGACGCCGGGGCCGAGCAGAGCGCCAGGTCGATGCCCGAGAGGTCGGCGGTGAACGCGTCCTCTACGACGATGTCCCGATCACCCCAGGACAAGGTGGACCCGGCCGAACGGCTCGAGGCGAGGTAGCGCATCTCATCGACCGGAAAGGAGCGCTCGGCCAGGATGGAGCGCAACACCACTCCCACCTGACCGGTGGCTCCGACGACGGCGACTCGCATCCGGTGAGTGTAGGAGACCGCGCCGGGGGATCAGACCTCGATCGTGCGCCGGCCCTCCAACGCCCGCCCGAGCGTGAGCTCGTCGGCGTACTCCAGGTCGCCTCCGACCGGCAAGCCGCTGGCCAGACGGGAGACCTGGACCCCGAGGGGTGTCAAGAGGCGGGCCACGTACATGGCGGTCGCTTCACCTTCGAGATTGGGGTTGGTGCAGACGATGACCTCGCTGATCTTTCCGGCGTCGATCCGGGCCAACAGCTCGCGCACCTTGAGCTGCTCCGGGCCGATCCCCTCAAGGGGGTTCAATGCCCCGCCCAGCACGTGGTAGCGACCGCGGAACTGGCGGGTGCGTTCCATCGCCACGATGTCGCGCGGGTCCTCGACCACGCACAGCACCGTGTCGTCCCGCCGATCATCGCTGCACACACCGCAGAGCGCGCCGCCTTCGGCCACGTTGAAGCACTGGTCACACAGCGTCGTCCGTTCCTTGACCGCCACGATGGCGTCGGAGAGACGCTGGGCGTCTTCGGTGGGCACCTTCAGGATGTGGAAGGCGATGCGTTGCGCCGACTTCGGTCCGATCCCGGGGAGCCGTCCCAGTTCGTCGATGAGGCTGCGCAGTGGTCCCGTGAACATTTAGTCGGACTCCTCGCTGGTGCCCGGGAAGGCCTCGAGGAGCCTCGCCTCGGCCGCCGACGCCTGATCGAGCCCGTCCACGCTGGCGGCGACCAGATCGGCCGGATCCTCGTCGTCCAGATCGCCGAGGTCACCGGGCCCGGGGGCCGGCTCGACCGGGGGCGACGCAACGTCCCGCCGCGGCGGAGCCCCGGCGCTCCCGTCGTCGACCACCAAGACGAGGGTGACGGGCACGCCGAAGTGCGCCGTCAACGCCTCTTCCACCTGCGGCGCCAGCTCGGCACAGCGATCCCGGTGCGCCGCATTGGGCAGTGCGAACCTTGCCCCACCCTCATCGGCGGCGACGAAGCGGCCGGCGCTGAAGAGGGCTTTGGCCCGGGCCGGCAGGTTGCGCAGGACGCCGTCACCCCAGGCTTGCGTCAGGCCGTCCCGATCGACGGCGGGGGCGGCAGACCCGCTCGGGCCGTTGGTGGGGGGTGGTCCGGGAACTTCCGCCTCGGCCCGGGCCGGAGGTGCGGGAGGCACCGCATCGAGGGCCCCGGCCGGAGCCTCCTGGCGGCGACGGACCGCTCCCAGCGATGGGCGTCTCACCACGTCGGTCTGCGGCGCCGGGGCCACGGCTGCCGACTCCGCGGCGGGTGCCGGCGCGGAGGGGGCAGTCGCCTCGGAACGGGGCGGCACATGCACCGGTACTCCATTGGGCGCCGGTACCCCGCCGCTCGCCACGGCCCGCTCGAGCATGGCCACCCGCTCGGTCAAGGCCTCAATGCCCGGATCGAGGTCGGCCCGTGTGGCCCGCACCACGGCAATTTCGAGCACGACCTGCGCGTCGGGGGCGTCGCGCATGTCGATCAGGGCACGACCGACGATCTCGATGCTCCGCACCACCCGAGCCAGTCCCATCGATTCCGCCAGTGCGGTGAACTCGGCGCGGGAAGGGCCGGACACGGCGCACAGCTCGGGCGCGAGCGCGGCGAGGAAGACCTGGCGCAGATCGTCCACCAGTTCGGTTGCCAACTGTTGGGGTCCCCAGCCGCCCGCCAGCAGCGAGCTCAGGCTGACCAACACGTCGGCCGCCGCGCCCTGGCTCAGGGCGGAGAGGATGCCCGAGAGCTCGGGCCGAGCGGAGTCCGAGGACCCCGACGCCACCACCTGGTCCAGGGCGGAGAGGGCGTCGCGGGCCGAGCCCCGCCCACGCCGCACCGCCGCCTCCACGGACGCTGCGTCCACGCTGAGGGCCGCCTTCTCCTGGACCGATGTGAGCAGCTCGTGCAGGGTGTCCGCCCCGAGGAGACGGAATTCGAGATGCTGGGTGCGGCTCCGGATCGTCGGTGGCACCTTTTGCGGATCGGTGGTGGCCAGCACGAAGACGACATGGCTCGGCGGCTCTTCCAACGTCTTCAGCAACGCATTGGCGGCGGCGTTGGAGAGCATGTGGACCTCGTCGACGATGTAGACCTTCCAACGACCCGGCGTTCCCAGGGCGGCGTGCGCCACCAGGTCGCGCATGGCGTCGACGCCGTTGTTGGATGCGGCGTCCAGCTCGTGGACGTCGAGCGACGTTCCCTGGGTGATCTCGGTGCACGACGAACAGGTGCCGCAGGGCTCGCCCTCCACGGGCGCCGCACAGTTGAGGGCCTTGGCCAAGATCCGCGCCGACGAGGTCTTTCCGGTGCCACGCGGGCCACTGAAGAGGTAGGCGTGGGAGACCCGGCCGTCGCGCACGGCGCTCTGCAGCGCCCGCACCACGTGATCCTGGCCCCGTATCTCGTCGAAGCGTCCCGGGCGAAACCGCCGGTAGAGCGAGACGAAGGGGACATCGGCCATGGGCGCCGAGCCTACCGGTGTGCCCTGACACGGACGCCGGTGCCCGGGGTGGCTGACACAGACGCCGGTGCCGGCGTGCCCGGCGTGCAGCGCCGGTGCTCGGTGCGGTGGCCAGGTTGGCTACGGCACCCGGCCATACCCGCTGAGAGCTGCTGCCTTCCGGCCCTGACTCGATTCACGAGCGGCCGTTGCGCAGGACCCGGCCACCGCACCCAACACCGGCGCACTGCCATTCTGCACGCTAGCGGCGTTTGGCCGCGTTCGAAGAGTCAGCCGGGCACGCCAGCGCCCGGCTCGACGGCGACGGCCTCGGCTAGCCTGACCGGGCTGCAATCCCGGAGGCGTGCGAGAGCGGCCGAATCGGCACGATTGGAAATCGTGTGTTGTGAAAGCAACCGTGGGTTCAAATCCCACCGCCTCCGCCAGATGTCCGCTCCGCTCCTCACCGACGACGACGCCATGGTCCTGGCCTTGGCACAGGCCACAGAGGCCCTCCGGCACGGCGACGTGCCGGTCGGTGCACTGACCGTTCTGGACGGCCACGTGGTGGCGGCGCGCCACAACGAGCGTGAGCTGACCGGGGACCCGACGGCGCACGCCGAGGTGTTGGCCCTCCGGGACACTGCGAGCGCACTCGGGGGCTGGCGACTCTCCGCGGTGACCCTGGTCGTGACGGTCGAACCCTGCCCGATGTGCGCCGGGGCCCTGGTGGCGGCCCGCGTCGGACGGCTGGTCTTCGGCGCCACCGATCCGCGAGCCGGTGCGTGTGGAACCCTCTACAACCTGTGCAGCGACCCCCGGCTCAACCATGAGCTGCCGGTCACCGCGGGGGTGCGCGCCGCTGAGTGCAGCGCCCTTTTGACCTCGTTCTTCAGTGGGAAGCGGGCGCGCTGAAGGCCGTCACCCAGCCAGGTACTTGTCGACCTCCATGTGCATGTTGCTGATGGCGGCCTCGGACCGGCTCGCCAGTCGGTTCTGCCGGAAACTCCTCGAGTGCAGGCCCCGCTGCTGGCGCTCCATGTTGCTGAAATCCTGGCGCGGTATCAGTCCCCAATTGTCTGCGTCGTCCAAAGCGAAACGGCCCTTGAGCTCCGCCCGCCCCGGCTCTTCTCCAGCGGACGGCATGGTGAGCGACCACACCTCGAACCGGCACATCTCGGGGTCGTCGTTGTAGGGCCGGGCTCGATACGACAAGGAGTTGCTGTACATCGGGAGGAAGAAGAAGTTGGGGAAGAGGTAGACCTCACCGCCCCAGAGCCGCATCGCCTCGGGCGTCGTCCGCAACGGGATGCCCGCCCCGGCGTCGTAGTCGATGAGCGCGGCGATCGCCGCGCTCGCATAGTCCTCTCCGGGGCCGACCCGGGAGCGCACTCCCTCGAAGATGCGCAGGTCGCGCTCGAGGATCATGGCGTCCTGGCCCTCCCACAGCAGACGCATCGATTCGAGGAACCCCTCGCCGGTCATGATCCCCCCGCCCGACTCGTCGATACGGGCCTGGAACCGGGAGTGGCCGTTGGGGAACGCCGTGACCTCGGCCCCGTCCGAGGGGTAGTCCTCACCGGCACCCATGGTCAGCTGCGGGTGTGTGGCCATGACATGCCACGCCTCCTGGAAGGCTTCCTGTGCCAGCTTCCAGTTGCAGCCGACGATGGCCTCTTTCCACCAGTACACCCTGAGGTCCTCGACGCCGTAGCCCTCCAGCAGCTCGGCTCCCGGCGACAGCGCCTCCCGGAGCGGGCGGGCCTGGGGGTCCATGTTGATGAAGGCGCACGCCCCCCAGGTATCGACTTTGCACTCCACCAGGCGCAGGTCCTCGGGGTTCAGCAACTCAGGGTCGAAGTCCCAATCGCCGTAGACATAGGAGTTGGAGCCGTCCAGGTTCCACCGCCAGCCGTGGAACGGGCAGGCGATCTGACCGCCAGGCAGCCGTCCGGAGCCCTTGCACAGTTCGGTGGCCCGGTGCCGGCACGCGTTGTAGAACGCCTTGATCGACATGTCCCGCTGGCGGACCACCAGTATCGACTGGTCGCAGATCTCGTACTCGACGAAGTCTCCCGGCTGGGGGATCTCCTCGAGGCGGCACGCCATCTGCCACACCCGGGGCCAGAGCTGCTCCTTCTCCAGTTCGAAGAAGTCCCGGTCGTAGTACCGCTCACGCGGGATGTGCAGACCGTCCCGCATCGCGAACGGTACCGATCCGGTCTTACTCGGACGCTCTTCCGTCAAAGCCATGGCAGCAGTCCCCTCCTTGCGAAACAGTGCGGAACGACGCCGACGCGCTCGCTTCCCGCTCCGACGTGATCCCGCTTCCAAGCGCGAATGTGCTCGTGGTCAGCGTCCGCGACGTTAGGCCCGGCCCGCAGGGCGGTCAAGCTGGGGGCCCTGCGCCCGGCCACCCCTCTGGGGCACGCGGTCAGCGCTCGCGGGGTCGGCGGAGGGGGCCGGGCAGGCGTCGAAAGGCGCAGCGACTAGGCTCTCCCCGGAGGGATGCGAGAGTGGCCGAATCGGACGGTCTCGAAAACCGTTGTGCCTCATGGGTACCGTGGGTTCGAATCCCACTCCCTCCGCCACCGGGTCGAGACGGCCCGTCGGATCTCTCCTAAAGGTTTTCAGGGCAGAACAGGCGTTCTGCCGGCAGCACCTGGTCGTCAGTACGACCGGAAAGGAGTCAACCATGGCACGCGCACGCTCGACGTTTGGCAAGCTGCAGCGCGACCAGGCCAAAAAGGACCGGGCCCGGGCGAAGATGGATGATCGGCAGTCGCGCCGCGAGGACAAGGCGGCCGACGACTCCGGTGGGAACGGATCGTCGAGCAGCGAGGTGGTCGACCAGACCCGGCTGCTCGAGCAGTTCGCCGCTCTGCACGAGGACCTGGCGGACGGCCGCATCTCACTGGACGACTTCGAAGTCCGCCAGGAGGAGCTCCGGGCCAAGATGGTGGTGGAGTAGCGACCGCCGAAGGCTCAGGTCGTCGGCGTCTCGCGCCGCTCCAGCCAGTGGCGGAATCCGGCCGCATTGGAGTGGACGCCGTTCAGGGTCTCCAACTTCTCCCGTTGCGCCGGGTCGACGCCGCGCAAGCCAGCGTCGAATCGGGCCGAGAGGGCCTGGGCGATGTCGGACCCCTCCCGGAACGCCTGCTCAGCCGTCTCGGCCCACTGCCGCAGCGTCTCTTGCGCCTCCGCCAGGAGCTCTTCGGGTGACTCGAGCAGGCCGTAATGGGCCAACGCCAGGGCGGACGGCCGCCGGGCCGCGAATTTCTCGAGAGAGTTGAGGGCCAGGCTCAGATCGAAGTCGGGTGGGGGGGTGGCCGGGCGCAGCACCCCCCCGTCGGGCAGCTTGACCCCGACGGCGTCCCCGGCGAAGAGGACCCCGGTCGCCGAGTCGTGAAACCCCACATGGTGCTTGGCGTGCCCTGGTGAGTCCACCGCCACCAACGTCCGGTCGGAGCTGACGGCGATCTCCTCGCCATCGGCCACGACGTGGAGTCGGCTGGCATCCGTCGGCTCGAGGCGACCGTACAGCGAGTCCAGCAGCGGCCCGTAGACCCGTGATGCCGAGTCGATCAGGCGGGTCGGATCGGACAGGTGGCGGGCCCCCTTCTCGTGCACATAGATGGTGGCGGCGGGGAAGGCCCGCGCCACGTCGCCGACGCCGCCGGCATGATCGAGGTGGATGTGGGTGATCGCCACACCCGCCAGTTCCTGGGGTCCCACGCCGATCTTGTGCAGCGAGGCCAGGAGGACCGGAACCGACGACTGGCTCCCCGTTTCGACGAGCACCGGGGCTGAGCCCTCGACCAGGTAGCCCGCCGTCACCCGCTCCCAACCCCCGAGTAGGGTGTCGATCTCCAACACCCCCGGTGCGATGCTGCGTGGCTCGGCGACGACCGGGGCTGCCGCCGTGGTGTCGTGGTCGCCGCCGTCGGGCTGCCCGGGCGGGTGCTGGTGCGCGCCACTCATCGGCCGTCGACCTCACTGACGACCTTCGCGTCGTCGGGCGTCCGATGCGACGCCTCCGGCCGGCGTTCCTTCACGGTGCATGCCTTCATGTGGTCCTTCCTCGCGGTCGGTGGTGCATCGCCCGGGCGGCGACTCAGCGATGTGCCCCGCCGCGACGCTTGACGATACGGTCCCGCTTCGGCTTCGGCGACCCCGACCGGGCCGGGAGCATGGAGATGGTGTGATCGACCAGTCGCCGGGTGCGGCCGTCCGTCCTGGTTTCGGTAGCCAGCGCGTCGCGCCCGGTCAGCCGGTAGGCCGAGTTCACCAGCGACACGTGGGAGAAGGCCTGGGGGAAGTTGCCGACGAGGCGCCCGTCCACCGGGTCGTACTCCTCGGAGAGGAGGCCGAGGTCGTTGCGCAGCGCCAGCAACCGAGCGAAGAGCTCTTCGGCGTCGTCCTTGCGCCCAATCATGTGCAGGCAGTCGACCAGCCAGAACGAACAGGCGAGGAAGGCCCCCTCCCGACCGGTCAGCCCGTCGACCGAGCCATCATCGGTCGTGCGGTAGCGCAGGACGAACCCGTCTTCAACCAATCCCTTCTCCACGGCTTCCACCGTGCTGATCACCCGTGGGTCGGTGGGCGGCAGGAACCCCACGAGGGGGATCATCAAGACGCTGGCGTCGAGCTGGTCGCACTCGTAGTACTGGGTGAACGCCCCGATCTTCTCGTTGTAGCCCTTCTCGCACACCTCGGTGAAGATCTTGTGACGCAGGACGCGCCAGTCCTCGAGGGGGCCCTCGAGCTCCGGCCACTCCTCGAGCGTCTTCACCGCCCGGTCGACGGCCACCCAGGCCATGACCTTCGAGTGCGTGAAGTGCCGGCGCGGACCGCGAACCTCCCAGATGCCGTCGTCTGGTTCGGCCCAGCCGGTCTCGAGAAACTGCACCAGCTGGGTCTGCAGGGCCCACGCTGCCCTGCTCTGCACGCCGTCGCTGCGCGCCGAGGCGAAGAGGGCCGACATCACCTCGCCGTAGACATCGAGTTGGAACTGCCCCGAGGCGGCATTGCCGATCCGCACCGGGGCCGAGTTCTCGTAGCCGGGGAGCCACGATGCCTCCCACTCCTCGAGCCGGCGCTCGCCCGCCGGTCCGTACATGATCTGGAGGCGCGAGACATCGCCGGCCACCGCCCGGAGCAGCCAGTCGCGCCAGGCCATCGCTTCTTCGAAGTACCCGCCGCGCATGAGCGACTCCAATGTGAGGGTGGCGTCGCGGAGCCAGCAGTAGCGGTAGTCCCAGTTACGGGTGCCACCGATGGCTTCGGGAAGCGAGGTCGTGGCGGCCGCCACGATCCCCCCGGTGGGCTCGTAGGTCAACGATTTCAGCGTGATGAGCGAGCGGACCACGGCGTCCCGGTAGGGGCCTTCGTAGGTGCAGCGGGCGGCCCACTCCTTCCAGTACGCATCGGTCAGGTTGATGGCGTAGTAGGCGTCGAGCGGCGGGGGTGGATCCTCGTGCGAGGGATACCAGACAAAGGTGAACGGGAATCGTTGCCCCGCGCTCACGCTGAAGTCGGCCTCGGTGTGCAGGTCGTGACCGACCGGATCGACCATGTGCCACAGCGCCACGGCGTCGGGCCCGGCGGTCATCCGGATCAGGCCGTCCGTGGAGGTGAGCCATGGCACGATCTCCCCGTAGTCGAAGCGCACGGCCAGGTCCATGTGCATGTCGACCGTTCCCGACACGCCTTCGACCAGCCGGACGACATGGGGGTGGCTGTCGCGCATGGGCATGCAGTCGGTGATACGCACGGTTCCGGTGGCCGTGTCGAACTCGGTCTCGAGCACCAGAGAGTCCTTCCGGTAGCTGCGACGGGTCGCCACGACGCTCGACTCGCCCCCCGAGGGGTACAGCTGCCAGAAGCCGTGGGCGTCGTTGCCGAGCAGGCCGGAGAAACACGACGGTGAGTCGAAGTGGGGTAGGCACAGCCAGTCGATGGATCCGTTCCTCCCCACGATGGCGGCCGTGTGCAGGTCGCCCAGCACGGCATAGTCCTCTATGCGCTGTGTCATGGGCGCCATTCTCTCATCCGGCGTCTGTCATCCGGCGGCGCACTTCTCGGTGCTCACCGGTGCCGTTCGACTCTCTGCCAGTTGCACCCGTGACAGGACGCCGGGTGAGGTCAGGGCGTACCCCACGTTGGCGTAGACGGTGGACCGTGAGAAGACGACCCCGACGACCGTCCCACCGGCCGTCACCAATGGCCCTCCCGAATTTCCCGGGCGTACATCCGCATCGAGCGCGTACACGCTACGGATCACCACACCTTGGTTGTAGATGTCCCGGCCCAACGCGGTGATCTCACCCGAGACGCCGGCCCCGCCGATCGTCAGCGGACCATCCTCGGGGTAGCCCAGTATTGCCGCCTGGGTGCCGCGCGGGACCTGGTCGGGATCGATGTCGAGCGCCGGACCCAGCGGCGCGGCGGTACGCAGGACCGCCAGATCAAAATCGGGATCGAACAGCACGACCGTGGCCCGGTACGGCACGTTCCCCACGACGACCTGCGTGGCGGTCTCGCCGGCCACCACATGGGCGTTGGTCGCGACCAGCCCGCGGCCCACCACGAAGCCCGAACCCTCCTGCTCCTCGCCGCACGCGGCACCCAGGATCTTGACGGTCGAGAGGGCCGCCGGCTCCGCCAGGGCTTGGGTCGCGGCACTGGTCGGCGTGGCCACGGGCCCCGTCGACGGTTCGACCAAGGTGTTGAAGACCTGGGGAAAGCCCTGGTTGTCGAGCAGGGTCTGCAATTCGGAGAAGGCGGACGGCACCTGGGGCAGGACCCGGTCGATGGAGTGGAGGATGTCGGATCGGGCCACGGCCGAGCTGAGCCAGGTGAAGCGGCTGTTCGGCGACAGGATGAGGCCGGCGACGAACCAGGCCGACAGCAGGACCGCGGCGACCGCCACGACGACCCCGAGGGCGGCGTCGACGTTCCCCAGATGATGACGGCGGATGGCGCCATTGCTGTAGGTCCCGACCATCCGGCCGAGGACCGCCACGATGGCCGCGGTGACCAGGACCGCAGCCACTGTGACCAGATCACGCTGGGTGGGGGGATGGACGAACGACAACGCCCGGACCCACACGGTTTCGCCGAGCACTATCCCCAGCCAGAGCCCGCCGAAGGTCATGAGCTGGACGAGCGCGCCGAGACGGAGCCCGTGCACGGCGGCGAGCAGCATCAACCCGATGATCAGCAGGTCGACCCAGTTCACAGTAAGCGAGGGTAGCCAACAGTGCACGGGGATTTCGCGTGCCCGCCACTAATGTCCTCCCGCGGTGCCCTGCAACCAACTTCGAAGAGCTCGGCGCGTCCCGCGGGCCCGAGGAAGGCGGTGGCCTGCCCTGCTGGTGACCGTGGGCCTGGCCGCGGCGGCCTGCAACGCCTCACCGTCGCCCCGGGGCGCGGGTGGTGCGCCGGTTCTCGGTCAGCAACGCGGGACCCCGGCGGTCGTCGGGCAGCCCGCGCCGGCGGCGACCGGCCAACTCGACGCGGTGTCCTGTGCCAGCCGCGATCTCTGTTGGGCCGTCGGCACTCCCGCGGCGCAGCCGGTGGCGGGCCCCAGCTCCACCGCTCCGTCCCCGTCGGACGCGGTCATCGTCGCCACGGCCAACGGTGGCCGTACCTGGGTCGCGCAGCCAGTGGCGCTCACCTCCACCCTCGAGCTCGACGGGATCTCGTGCCCGGACGTGCGGCATTGCATGGCGGTGGGCTCCACCGGCGCCGGTTCGTCCACCGCCGCCGTGCTCACCACCGAGGACGGCGGTGCCCACTGGACGCAGGCCGCGCCGCCGGCGGGGGCCATCGTCGTCACCGGCGTCGACTGCATCGATGCGGTCAGCTGCACCGCCATCGCCGACGACGGCACCGCCTTTTGGTCTGCCCAGTCGACGGACTTCGGCCGCTCGTGGCAGAGGGAGGGCGACCTGCCCGCCGTCGTCGAGGATCCCGGCGGGCTTTCCTGTGCACTCGACGGCACCTGCCTGGTCACCGGGTTCACGCCCACCAGCGCGGGCCATGGTCAAGGCGCCATCGCGACGAGCAGCGACGGGGGTGCGACATGGACCGCCTCCCAGGTGCCCGCCGGCACCGGGCTCCTGCAGAGTGCGGTGTGTGCCACCGCGACCTCCTGCCTGGCCGGGGGAACGACATCGACGACGGTGAGCGCGCTCGTTCCGGCCAAGGGCGCGCTCCTGCAGAGCGAAGACGGCGGGCGGACCTGGACCGCCTCCGTGCAAACCCCGACGGTCGACGACATCTTCGGCATCGACTGCCCGTCGTCTCGCGTCTGCGTGGCGGTGGGAACGGACTGGGTGGGTACACCGGCAGTGGGGACCGGGGCCGTGGCCCGCAGCAGCGACGGGGGCTCCTCGTTCACGGCAGTGACGACCGAGTACACGCCGCTGGCGCTCACCGCGCTGGCCTGTCCCACGCCCGGTAACTGTGTCGCCGTCGGTGGCAATACGGTGGCCCGGATCATCCTCCCGGTCCTCACCCCCGTCACCCCCGCCGGCGGCCATCAGGGCCCGCGGGAGACCGTCCCGCGGGGCCACCGCTGAGAAGTAGCCCCAGACCGACCCTCAGAGGAGCTGCGGTACGACGCGGTCGGCGATGAGACGGATATGGTCGAGATCGTCGAGATCGAGCACCTGGAGATAGACGGTCCCCGCCCCGGCCGCGCCGAACGCCAGCAGGCGTTCCGCCACCTCGTCGGGTGTCCCCGCCGCGCCGTGGGCACGCAGCTCGCCGGGGTCACGGCCGATCGCCTCGGCGCGCCGAACGACCTCGGCCTCGTCGGCGCCGCAGCACACGACCTGGGCCACTGAGAGACCCAGAGTGGCGGGGTCGCGGTCGATGGCCTCGCAGGCGACGCGCACACGGGAGAACTGACCCTCGGTGTCGGCCAGCGGGAGGAAGGCGAGGTTGAACTCGTCGGCGAAGGTGGCCGCCAGGCGCGGGGTGCGCCTGGCTCCGCCACCGCCCACGATCAACGGCGGGTGGGGCTGTTGGAGCGGCTTGGGCAGCGCGGGACTGTCCACCAGCCGGTAGTGCCTCCCCGCGAAGGAGTACTGCCGACCGACGGGCGTCGCCCACAGCCCGGTCACGATGGTCAACTGCTCCTCGAGCTTCTCGAAGCGCTCGCCGAGCGGGGGGAAGGGGATGCCGTACGCCGTGTGCTCCGCCTCGTACCAACCGGTCCCCAGCCCCAGCTCGATTCGCCCACCGCTCATGGCGTCCACCTGGGCCACCGTGACGGCGAGGATGCCCGGCCAGCGGAAGGTGGCCGAGGTGACCAGGGTGCCCAGACGGATGCGGCTGGTCTCTCGGGCCAGCGCGCCCAGGGTCACCCACGCGTCGGTCGGGCCGGGGAGCCCGTCCCCGCCCATGGACAGGTAGTGGTCGGAGCGGAAGAAGGCGTCGAAACCGCACGACTCGACGGTCCGGGCCACCTCGAGGAGCTGCTGATAGTCGGCCCCCTGCTGAGGCTCGACGAAGATGCGCACCCTCACGTCGCCAGGCTACCGGCAGCGGCCCGCCTCGACCTGCGGGTTACTGCGGGCGACAGTTTGAGAGAATGGAGGGGTGAGTGACGATGTGAGCGGGTATCCAGGCGCGCCCCCCGGGTGGTACCCCGATCCCGCGGGGGGATCCGGACAACGCTGGTGGGACGGCTACGAGTGGACCGAGGCCACGGTCGCTGGGGCCCCACCTCCGCCACCGCCTCCTCCGCCACCGGCGCCGGTGGCGGGCCCACCGGCGGCGTGGTCGCCCGCCCCGCCCGCCTACGGTGCCGCCTGGCATCCGAGCGCCGTCTATCACGGTGCGCCCGAGGTGTCCTCGTTGGTGGGGAACGAGCTGCGGATCTCACGTGCCGGCCGTCTGGCCCTCGCCTTCCCGGGCGTCGCCTGCCTGGCCGATCTGATCGTCGGGGCGGCCAACGCGTCGCAGTGGCGGAACTTCGGCCATCAGTTCCACGTGGCACTGCAGGCGGCTCAGAACCACGAGCCCGCCCCGGCCGTGACCGCGCCGCACTCCTTCAGCACCATCTCGTCGCTCCTGACGTTGTGCGCCATCGCGGCCGTCATCGTCGTGTGCGTGTGGCAGTTCAGGGCTGCGACCGCGGCGCGGGCACTGCGTCTTCCGGCCAAGCGCTCGCCGGGATGGGGGGTGGCCTTCTGGTTCATCCCGGTCGTCAGCCTCTGGATGCCCTATCAGGCGATCCGCGACTGCCTGGCCCCCTCCGATCCACATCGCACCGTGGTGTTGCGGTTCTGGCTGTGTACCGTCGGGATGGAGATCGGGACCTTCGTGACGTTCATCGGGCTGATGTCCTCGACGTACTTCGCCATGGTGACCGCCATCCCCACCGCGCTCTGTGCCCTGGGCGTCGTGGCCTCGGCGCCCAGGGTCGTCACATCCATCGCCACGGCGCATCGGGCCGCGGTGAACCCGTAGTGTGAACACCGGACATCGATCCCCGGGGAGGTGGGCCACCGTTGAGCGGATGGACGTCACATGGTTGATCCCATGGCCGGGGCGTCGATCGATGCCGTCTTCGACGAGATGGTCGACACCCGCCGTTCCCTTCACCGTCGACCGGAGCTGGCGTTCGAGGAACACGCCACGTCGGCGTTGATCCGCGATCGCATGGCCACGTTCGGAGTCGGCGAGCTCAGGCGCGTCACCCAGACGGGCGGGATCTTCGCCATGGACGGGGGGCGGCCGGGCCGGGCCGTCGTCATGCGGGCCGATATCGACGCTTTGCCCATTGAGGAGAACGCTGCGCAACCGTTTCCCTCCGATGTGAACGGCATCATGCACGCGTGCGGGCACGACGTCCATGTCGCTTCCCTACTCGGCGTGGCCCATGCGCTGAGCGGGTGCCGTGAAGACCTGCCGGGTCGCTACATCTTCGTGTTTCAACCGGGCGAGGAGGCCCTGTGCGGTGCGAAACGGATGATCGACGGTGGTGCGCTCGACGCCATGGGTGGCGCCCGCCTGGTGGGCTTCCACGTGACCTCGCAGCTTCCGACCGGACTCGTGGCACTGCGCGAAGGCATCGCCATGTCGGAGGCCCACTCGCTGCGCATCACCCTGGTCGGTCCGGGCGGCCACGGCGCCATCCCCACCGCCCGTGGTGACGTCATACGAGCGACCGCCGACCTCGTCACCCGACTGGCGGGGGTCGCCGCGGGTTTGACCTACGAGGACACCAACTGCGTCTGCAGCGCCGGAACGCTCTCCGCCGGCACCGCGGTGAACGTGGTCCCCACCACCGCCACCGTGTCGGGAACGCTGCGCACCTTCACCGACGCGCAGCGGCGGTCAGCACTCACCCGCCTACGGGCACTGTGCGACGCTGTCGCCGACGCGCACGGGGTCGGGGTCGATCTGGAGGTGCCCGAGCACACGCCGCAAGTGGTCAACGACGGCCGGGTCACCGACGTGGTCGAGGAGGTCGCGCAGGGGCTCCTCGGCGAGGAGTACGTCCTGCGCATGTCGCCATCCTCCCCGAGCGACGATGTCAGTGAGTTCCTCGCTCATCTTCCCGGCTGCTACTTCTTCGTCGGCGGAGCCCGCCCGGACGGGACCAGCGGGATGCACCACAGTCCCACGTTCTTCGTGGAGGACGAATCGCTGCGCGTCGGTGCGGGCGTGCTCCTGCGCAGCGCCATGGCGCTGGCCGCCGCCGGTTCTTAGCCCATCGTCGGCCCGAACACCATGGGGAAGTACTCAATAGAACGGATGGAGGGTGTGTAGACGAGCGTATGTCCCGGTCTGACCGAGTACTCGGGGATCCGGCGATGCCACTCGCGCAGCGCCACCCGCAGTTCCATGCGGGCCAGATGCGAGCCCAGGCAGCGATGGATGCCCCCGCCGAAAGCAATATGCCGGTTCACCTCACGGTCGAAGCGCACCAGATCGGCGTCATCGACCTCGTCCTCATCGGTGTTGGCCGAGCCCAACATGAGAATCACCGAATCGCCCCGACTCACCGGACAGCCGCCCAACGTCGTGTCCTCCACGGCGGCGCGCGCCACCAGCATCACCGGCGTCTCCCAACGCAGGAGTTCCTCGATCGCCGACGGAATGACGTCCGGATCCTCGACCAGCTGCCGGCGGTGCTCGGGGTGTTGCGCCAAAAAGCTGAACATGCAGTCCAACGTGGCCGTCACCGTGTCGAGACCGGCGATGAGGAAGAGGAAGCAGATGTCCAAGATGTCCTCGCGTGAGAGCGTCGCCCCGTCGACTTCCGCACTCATGAACCGCGACACCAGATCGTCTCGTGGAGCCGATCGTCGCTCGTCGAGGACCTTGTCGAAGTACTCGTAGATGGAGTCGGCCACCTGCTGCTGATGGGCCTGGGCCGTCGCACTCCCCTCAGCCGTCCCCGTGACGTGACCGGGCCGGATGATCCCGTCCTTCATGGCCAGGAACCGATCGAGTTCGTCGAGTGGAAGCCCGAGCAGCGTGAGGAAGACCTGCGACGGAAAGGGCACGGAGAACTCCCGCGCGAAGTCGACCTCTCCTCTGTCGATGAAGCGATCGATCAGATCGTTGACCAGGACGGCCACCTCCTCTTCCATCATGGTCATGAGGCGGGGAGCGAAGATCGGGTCGAGCAGCTTGCGGTACTTCTTGTGCTCGGGGGGATCGATCTGCAGGGGTATCAGTGGCCGGACGTTCTTCAGGTCGACGGCGGTCATGTTCGACGTGAAGGACTCCGGATGGCGAAGGGCCTCGTCGATGTCGACCTTGCGGCTCAAGATCACCCCGGTGCCGTCTATGGCCAGGACGGGGCTGTCTTCCCGGAGCGCCTTGAACACCGCCTGGGGATTGGCCGCCATGTCGGCACCCATTCCCAGTGGGCCGTCCTCCCCTGCGGCGTCCGCCCCGGTCTCCTCAGATACGTGCGTTCCCGTCATCTTTCCCCTCCCTCTCATCGGGGTCATCGCCGCGGCGGATGCGTGGCGAGCTGCGTTGGTCTGCCCTCCGGGTGCGGCCGGCGCTCACCTAGGCCGCCGGTGGCAGCAGAATGCCCGTCACCGACTGGACCAGGGCACGGTCGTCGGGCTCGGGAATGATGAAGCTCGATGCGAACAGGCGCACGACGATGTCCGCCAGCTGTTCCCGGCTGAGGCTGCCCGAGGCGACCGCCGGTGCGGCGTCGAGCGCGTCCCCCAGCTGTTCCAAGAGGGTGGACTGCAGCTTCGGCAGATGCACCAGCAGATAGCCCAACACGAAGGCCGGTTCCGATTCGAACAGCGAACGGGCCGGGTGCATCCGTATGTAGTCGAACGCAAAGGCCACGAACAGGCGGATCTGTTCGGCGGGATCCCGACCCGCGGCGAGCGATGCCGCCAGGCCGTCGGAGAATTGCTGCTCGTCGAAGACCGCCACCGCATCCATCAGGTGGTCCTTGCTCGGGAAGTAGCGGTACAAGGTCCCGCGCGACACACCCGCCGCCTCACTGACCTCCTGCATCCCGAGTCGTCTGACCCCACGGCGCCCCACCAGTCGGAGCGTGGCACCGAGAATCCGCTCCACCGTAGGCCCGTGGGGTCCGGAGCCCCCGGCGCCCGGTCCGAGCTCGGGCTGTGCGGATCGACCCGGATCGTCGTGGGGGGTGTCGAGCACAACCGTCATTCCGGACATATTAGACAGATTTCGTCTGATATGTCTAATCAGTCGGGCCAGGCGAGAGGGGATCCGTTGGTAGCCTGCGGTGTGCGCATCGTCTCTCTCCTCCCCTCCGCCACCGAGATCCTGTTCGCCGTCGGCGCCGGCGCAGACGTGGTCGGCGTGACCTTCGAGTGTGACTTTCCGTCCGAGGCGCGGAGTCGTCGGATCGTCTCCACCACGACCCTGCCCGATGGCCTGTCGTCGGCGCAGATCGACGCTGTGGTCAGGGCCCGCATGGCGGCGGGCGAAGACCTCTACACCCTCGATGAGGGTGCGCTGCGCGACCTCGATCCCGATCTGGTCGTGACCCAGGACCTGTGCGCCGTGTGCGCCGTCGACATCGACGAAGTGGACAAGGCGTTGGAGCACCTGGGGTGCCGGGCCGAGGTGCTCACGCTCGACCCGATGACGCTGGACGAGGTCCTGTCGTCCATAGAGACCATCGGCCGCGCCACCGCCACCGGGAAGAGGGCAAGAGAGCTCGTCCAGTCTCTCCGCCGGAGGATGGATCGAATCGCCCGCGCCGTGGCCACTCGAGATCGTCCCCGTATGGCCGTGCTCGAATGGACCGATCCTCCCTTCTGCGCCGGGCACTGGGTCCCGGACATGGTGACGGCGGCCGGCGCCGTGCCGGTGGTGGGAGCGGCCGGTACGCGCTCAGAACGGATCGAATGGTCGACGGTCACCGACGAGCAGCCCGACATTGTCGTCGTCGCTCCCTGCGGCTATCGGCTCGAAGGAGCGGTGCAGCTGGCCGAAGAGGTCGTGCGGGCGGGCGTGCTGCCACCGGAGGTTCCCGTCTGGGCCGTCGATGCCGACGCCGCCTTCGTACGACCCGGACCACGGGTCGTCGACGGGGTCGAAACCCTGGCCCACATCGCGCACCCCGACGCGATCGCTGCCCTCGCAGGGATGTCGGCGCCGATCCGCCAACGACCCGCTGCCCGCTCAGCGGGACTCGGGCCGGTTCAGCCTGCGGCTCCGGCTGGCACTGCCACCGGCGTCTGAGCGGGCGCCGGCGCGGCGGGCGCGAGGGCCTGCCAGACAAGCGCCGAGAGGCCCTGCAAGGTATCGATCCCCTGGGTTTCGGTGGCGTTGCCGTCGGAGAGTATGGCGACGACGTAGTCGCGGCCGTCGCCGCTGATAGCGCCGATGCTGTTCACCTGCCAGCCTCCGCTGTCGAGAGGAAGCCACCCGTTCTTGAGGGCCACCGTCACATTCGGCGCCAGACCGGAAGAGACGCCCCAGGCCTGATCGGCCTCGACGTTGGACATGAGGCCGAGTTCATAGTCGCGTGACGCGGTCATCAGGACGCCGCTGGGGTACGCGACCTGACGGAGGAGCTGCACCTGGTCCGCCGCAGTGGTGGTCGACAGCCCCCAGTACCCGGCCGCGTCCGGTGTGGTCTGGGTGAGACCCGCGGCGGTGTCGAAACTGGTGACGGCCGTCGCCCCGCCCTCGGCCTCCCAGAGATCCTGGGCGTCGTCGTTGGCGCTGCGCTCGATCATGCCCTGGCTCAACCCGTCCTCGGCTGTCGTGAGCGCCTCGCCGTGCGCCTGATCCTCCGCGAGAAGGGTCGCCAGGATGTCCACCTTCATGATGCTGGCGGTTTCCTCGGCGACCCCGGGACGGTACACCGACGTCTGGCCGGTGACGTCGTCGTAGACGGCCGCCGTCAGATCGTCCGTGACACCGGCGAGATAGGCGGCAACGGAGGGAAGGGCGAAGATATCCTGCGGTGCGGGTGCAACATGATGGGTGACGGCGATGACAGGCGGGGTGCGCTTCCGGGCCTGCGCCTGCGGCGCGCGTCGGGTGGGGGTGGCACCACGAAGGATGAGGAGTCCACCGCCCAGGCCCACGAGGCCGACGGCACAGAGCACGCCGGCGAGCTGTCGGCGGTGCCGTCGACGTGTCGCCCGCCGTCTCGCCACTCTCGGTCCCACCGGATCGCGGCGTTCCGCCCGGGCCGAGGCGGCGGGTGCACGGTGCTTCGCCGCCGACATAACACCATGGTAACGACGAGATGGTGAGCGAAGTGGTGATCGCCACGACGCCCGGCCGGTCGGCCCTCGGCGGCGTCACACGTCATACTGCTCGCCGCGCTCTCGACGGACCGCCGTCGCCGCGACGATCGCCCCGCACAACAGCAACACGCCGGAGATGTCGAGCGCGAGATGCAGGCCCGATCCGAAGGCCTCGTAGGCCGCGTTGACCACCTTCGTGGCGATCGCGGCGATGGCCGCGTTCTTCGAGTGCTCGGCGCTGCTGGCCGCGCCTCCACTGCCCAGCCCGCCTCCTGTGATCGCATGGAGGACCAGGTTCTGGAAGCTCGGCGGGATCCCGATGGCCTTGAGGCGGGCGGCCAGTTGGCCGGTCAGCTTGGAGTTGACGATCGACCCCAGCACGGCCACACCGAACACCGCGCCCATCTCCCGCGCCGTGTTGGTGGCCGACGCCGCCATCCCCGAACGTTCGGGGCGCACGACGGTGAGCGGAGTGGACGTCACCGGGACCAGGGCGATCCCGAACCCGATGCCGGCGATCGGCAGGATCCATTGGAACACCGCCAGGTCGACGTGCGGTCCCAAGACCGCGCTGGCGACGAGGATGCCCCCGGCCGCCAGGACACAGCCGATCGTCATGGGTACCCGCGGCCCGTGCCGGGCCACCCATGGCCCGGTCAAGATGGAGGCGAGTATCAGCCCGACCGCCATCGGCACGAAGACGAGGGCCGTCCTGTACGCGGACACGTTGGTGACGATCTGCAGGTAGAGGGCGGTGAAGAAAAAGATGGAGAAGATGCCGAAGTAGGAGGCGAAGGCCACGAACAACGAGCCGGAGAAGGGGGCGCGGCGGAAGAGGGAGATGTCGAGAATCGGGTGCTGCGCCCGACGCTCCCTGATGACGAACAAGACCCCCAGCACGAAGGAGAGTGCCCAGAGGAGGTCGATCCACCAGACGAGATACCCCGAGCTCTCTCCCTGAATGACGGCGAACGAGGCGGTGGCCAACGTCAGCGCACCGAGGGGTATGCCAAGCCAGTCGATCCGGTGGCCCTCGCGATCGGAGGTCTCGGGCACGAAAGCCAGGGCGAGGAGAAAGGCCGCTGCCCCCACGATGAGGTTGAACCAGAAGATGGCACGCCAGCTCCAGATGCCCACTAGTACACCCCCGACGACCGGTCCCAAGGCAAGGGCGAGGCCCGAGACAGCCGCCCACACCCCCAGGGCGTCGGCCCGCATCCTGCGGTCGGGGTAGACGTGGCGGATGATGGAGAGGGTCCCTGGCTCGGAAGCGGCGGCACCGAGCCCCATGACGACCCGGCCGGCGATGAGCACGTCGACGTCCGAGGCCACGGCGGCGATGATGGATCCCGCACAGAAGATCCCGACCCCGCTGAGCATCACGGCTCTGCGCCCCAACATGTCGCCCAGGGTCCCCGCCGCCAACATGAAGGCGGCGAACATGAGGGCATAGCCGTTGACCACCCACTGCAAAGAGGTGATGCCCGTATTCAGACTGCTCTGCACGTCGGCCAGACCCACGCTGACGACGGTGTTGTCGAGGAAGGTGAGGAACAGGACGGTGCACAGGGTGGCCAGCGCCAGGCTCTGGGCCCGACTGCCCAAGCCGTCCGTCGACATCTCCATACCGGCACGGTACCCACCGAGGGCTCCTTCCCCCGCCTCCCCCGCACGAGGGGCCCGCCAAACGAACGTTTTACTGCCGGATGGCCCGCAGCCCCACGAAGGGCTCGGAGGGCACGAGGAGCTGGTTCACGAGAACCCGGAACCCGGACTCCGACAGATCGCGCTCGATCTCGCCCGGCCCCGGAAGCGACGCAGCCGTCGATTGGCAGGCGAGCATGAAGTGGAGATGCGCCGCAGCCACCGATCCGGGCGACGTCATGGAGACGATGATCAGCTGACCACGGTCGCTCAGGAGCTCGGCGATGTCCCGGTAGAGCTCATCTCTGTGTTGTGGGTCGAAGTAGTAGATGTTGTTGAGCAGCATGACCAGATCGAAGCGCTGCGACGGTTCACGGGCCCAGTCCCGGACGTCTCCGACGTGCAGTCCGACTCTCGAGCCGTAGCCGGCGCGATCGAGTTCATTGCGGGCGGTGGCGATGACGTCCTCCGACAGGTCGATGGCCTCGACGTGCGCCAGCGGGTCGGACTGGAGTACGACCTTCGAGTAGACGCCCGTGCCGCAGCCCACATCGAGAACGCGTGACGGGTGTATCTCGGCCACCGATTGGCGGACGAAGGAGGAGACGAAGGGGGCAGCGGCCAGCGACACCTGCGCAATGTCGTCGGCGTAGCGGGCGAGGTCGGCGCGGCCGCCTCCCGCTTCGGCGCGCAGCAGCTCTCCGAGCTCACCGTACGGACCGATCTGGTACTCCAGCATCGAGCGATAGTGGGCGACCAAGAGCGGGTCGCCCTCGGCCAGGGCGCGGGCCCGCCTTCCCCGCACCCCGTATCGCTCCGCCCGGATGGAGAGCTCGCCGAGCTCCGAGCCGATCGAGAGCCACGCCCGGAGGCGTTCGGGCCTGGTGCAGCCGGTCTGTTTCACGATCTCGGGCAGCAGGCGGCCCGCCGCGCAGGTACGGCAGGATCTCGATCCGCACGGCCGAGGCCAGAAACATCGATCGCACGAGCGACCGGCTGTCGGCGATCGCCAGGGCTCGGGCCGGGACACGGCCCGACCGGAGTGTGTCCACGACGCCACGCAGCTGCACCCCCAACGCCCGCATCAGATCCTGACGTCGGGGGCCCGAATACCGAAGGCCAGCTGCGCCGCCCGCTGCACGAGGCCCGCCACCGGCCCGACCGGGTGCAAGGCCGGAAACGCGGTGGTGTCGATGGCGGGGACGAAGAGCTCTCCGTGATCGCTGAGGTAGACGTAGACGGGGTACGAGACCGCCCCGAGCCCTCGCAGAAGCTTCGACGCGTGGGCGCCGCGCAGCACCGTGCCCAATTCCGGCCGCACCCCATCGACGTCTATGTCCGCCGGGGTCAATCCGAACCAGTGGTAGGCCTGGCGCACGATGGGGGCGAGCCGGGCGTCCCGGACTCCGAGATCGCCGAGCACCACCTCGTCGACCGACAGTGCGTCCGCTCCGGCGTAGATGTGCCGGATGTCCGCCGGCCGGTGACACCCCATGACGCCGAACGGGCCATCGGCCACCGGTGACCAGGCGTCGACGACGGCGAAGTCCGGCGGCGCGACGTCGAGCAACATCATGGTGGCCGAGCGGAAGTCGATCTGCCGTCCGGCGTAGAAGGTGTCGTCGATCGGTCCCGTGCTGCCCTCGAGCGTCGACAGGCTCAGATGGGCGAACTCGGTCGGATCGGTGCGCAGTTTCGGCATGACGACGCGCAGATCGGCGTCCAACCACTCACCGCTGATGGCGTGCTGCACGAAGCCGCGCTCGTAGGTGCACGGCCGGAGGTTCCGGCCGATGTCGACCACACGGTAGGCGGGAGAGTCGAACCCGAAGTAGGAGGCGACCGACTGGACCGAGCGGTTGCCGTAGGCGTTGCCATAGACGGTCGGCGCCTCGAGGACGGCGACGTCCTCGACCCCATGACGGATCAGGTAACGGGCCACCGCATCCACCAGCTCCGGGTCGTTGACGTTGGACCGGTCGCGCCGGTCATAGCCGAGCATGAACGAGACGCGGATGGCGGCGTAGGCGGAGCGCGAGGCGAGGGCGGCCAGACCGGCCCGGTCCAGGCAGGACTCGAGGACGGCAACCTTCTCGCGGTCGTTTCGGCCGGTGCCCACCGCCACCGGTCGACGTGAGCAGAATGACGCCGCCGCCTTGCCCTCCTCGGCCGGGCGGAGGCCGGCGGGGATGAACCACTCGCTGATCGCCGAGAAGCGCTCGGTGAGTGAACGGATCGACCACGGGGGCTCGAGCCGGTCATCGTCGCCGAGCACCTCGGTCAAAAGGGCGAACGCATCGCGGTGGCGCGCCTCGTCCAGACGGATGCGCTCCATCGTCTGTCGCTCCGCCTCGGTGTCGGTCAGCTCGACGAGGCGGCGGTAGGCCAGCTCGGCACTGGCCTCCAGCGCGACGTTGAGCTCGCAGTACCGGTGAAATGTCTGGAATCGCAGCTCTCCCTTGAGCGCGGGGGGGATTCGCCCGAGCGCCCCGGCGACGAAGACCAGCGCGCTCGGCGGCACCGGTGCGGAACGGCGCCGTCCGGGGCCGCCGATGGTTCGAGGTGGCCGAGGTCCAACCGGAGATCGCGCCTTGGATCTGGCGTCCGTAGACCACGGCGGTGGGCCCCAGCCCGCCCACCCCCAGGAGCTCGCCGCGCAGGTACTCGGCGTGCATCTGTTCGTCCTTCCAGATCCACACCAGGGTCTGGTGGATCAGGGCTCGCACGTCATCACCCACCTCGAGCGCCGCGACCCGAGCGGCCACCGCCTCCTCCCGGTACGCCACGGCCACGATCTGTTCCCGCTCCAGAGCGAGCAGCAGCAGTCTCTTCCGCTCGGATCCGGGTCGGCCGGCGAACTCGATCGCCCATCGGTCCAGCTGCCGCTGGACGTCACCGAGAAGTTCGCTCTCCAGCGAGGTCACTGGCTCTGTGCTCACCGGTGGTCGTCCCTACGTCGGTTGTCGCCCCATGCCCGACCCTATCTCGACGACCGACCGATGGTCCCGTGCGCCGCCGTGCAGCGTCGGGTCACGTCCCCTGTTACATTCCGAGCGTGCGTGCCCACCCCCGCCTATCGGTGAACTGCATCTGCTCGTGGCCGCAGTCGCTGCCCGAGGACGTGGCGATGTGGCAGGAGCTCGGGGTCGACCACGTCGCCCTGATCAGCCAGAAGGTCGAGCCTTTGGGGTGGGAGCCGGCGAGGAAGCTGATCACCGATGCCCACCTGCGCCTGTCGACGATATTCGGCCCGATTCCCATACCGTTGGACACGGATCCACGCACGGGGCAACGGGAGGCCGAGCGGGAGACGATCGCCCGGATACTCGAGTTCGCCGCCGCCGTCGGCTCCAGGTCGGTGTATCTGTGCACGGGGAGCATGGCCTCGCTCACCTGGGAAGAGGCGGCGGATGCCTTCTGCGAGGCGATCGCCCCGCTGACACCCCTCTCCGACGCGCTCGGTGTTCCGTTGGCGGTCGAGGCGACGAACTCCCTTCTGGCCGATGTGAGCTTCGTCTACTCCCTGCGGGACGCGCTGGACCTCGCCCGGGCGGCGGGCGTCAAGGTGGTCCTCGACGTTTTCTCGTGCTGGTACGAGCGCGGCCTCGAGGAGCTCGTCCGCAAGAACGTCGATCAGATCGCCCTCGTGCAGTTGTCCGACTTCGTGATCGGGACACACGAGACGGGTAACCGGGTCGTGCCCGGTGACGGGGACCTCCCGCTGGCACGCCTCGTGTCGATGGTGCTGGACGCCGGCTACGAGGGCCCCTTCGACCTCGAGATCATGGGCCCCCGGATGGATAGTGAGGGCTACCCGTCCGCCATCCGGCGCAGCGTCGAGCGCGCCAGCGAGCTCCTCGACCGCTGCGGGGCGTGAGCGGGGCGCGAGCGGAGCGTGAGCGCGGGCTGACCTACACTCCCGACCTGGCGGCGGCGAGCAGCTCGCGCACCCTGTCGCCCGCCAGGCGGGCCGCCTCGACTGGAGGCATGGACGCGGTGCGCGGCGAAATGACCTCGGGTCCGACCCAGCGCAGACCGCCCATGCGGTCCAGGGCGCGGATGACGCCGATCAAGTCCAGGTCACCGTCCCCCGGCAGCATCCGGTTGAAGGTGTCGTCGGCGAGGGTGCCCTGCAACTGAGCGGGGGCGTCGGCAATCTGCACAGCGAAGATCCGGTCGCCGGGCACCCGATCCAGGTCTTCGAAGTCGGGGGTGCCCCGGAAGAAGTGCCATGTGTCGAAGACGAGGCCGCCGTTGTCCCGGTCGGCCGATTCGACGATCGCCCAGGCGGCCGCCACATCGCCGATCGTGGTCATCGGCATGAACTCCAACTGCACCTGTGCACCGATGTCGGCGGCCCGGTCGCACAGGACCGCGAACCTGCGAACCAGCTCGTCGGGGGTCGCCTCGTCCTCGCGAAACGGCCCGAGCACCGAGATGGACGTGACGCCCAAGGCCTCGCACATGCGCAGCATCTCGTCAAGTCGGAACGGCGCGTACGGCCCGGGTGGCGGCGCGTCGTTGTACCAGCCCATCATCGGGTCCATGACGATCCCGAGCCCGACATCTCGAGCGGAACGCCCGAGCGCCTCCCACGACACACCGCCCGAGGCGGCCCGCGCCACGTCGGGGGGGCCGATCGTCATCCGGTCGTAGCCGCCGGCCAGCGCCGCCTCGATCCGTGCCGGTACCGGGCTGTCCAGGCCGATCGTCCCCGACCAGAGCACCCACCCGAGGCCGTTTCCCCCCGGTGACCCGCCCGCCGGCCTATCTTCTGGGACCACCGGCGCCTCAGTTTCGATACGACGGGTCGAGCCGGTCCACCTTGCGGCGTACGGCCGGCCAGGCCAGGGTCCCGAAGGGACCCATCCCACCGGGTTGGCTCGTCTTGGCGACGGCGGCCGGATCAACGGTGGCCAGCTCACTGCGGGTGGCCAGGGCCCGGACCTGGGCCGAACAGGCCTTCTCCAGCTGGTAGATACGGACGAAGGCGGTGGCGATGGAGTCGCCCACCGACATCGTCCCGTGATGGCGCAGGATCATGAGGTTCTTCCGGCCGAGGTGCTCCTGGAGGTGCTCGCGTTCGGAGAGGTCGAGGGCCACGCCCTCGAAGTCGTGATAGGCGATGTCCCCGAAGACGGTCATGGCCGTCTGGGTGAGGGGCAGCAGGCCGTCGGTGCTGGTGGACACGGCCATCCCGTCGATCGTGTGGAGGTGGATCGCCGCCCCGACGTCGTCGCGCACCGCGTAGACGGCGCTGTGGATGGTGAAACCGGCCGGGTTCACCTTGTGGTCCGCTCGGCCCAGCACCTCGCCGGACAGGCCCACCTTGACCAGGCTGGAGGCGGTGATCTCCTCGAAGAGAAGCCCGAAGTCGTTGATCAGGAAGGCATCGTCCTCACCGGGGACCCGCGCCGAGATGTGGGTGGCGATCAGATCGTCCCAGCCGTAGTGGGCGATGATCCGGTAGCAGGCGGCAAGGTCGACACGGGTGTTCCACTCCTGCTCGCTGCCGTCGAAGCCCGGTGGCGGCACGGCGGGTGCCACCCCGCCATGATCGGTGGCGAGGAAGGGGTCGTCGGTCATCGTCATGGTCATACCTCCTGGAGTTGGACGCCGAGGGGCGTGCCGTCGCGCATCGCCCGGCCCACCTCGGAGGTGGCGAGCAACGCCGGCGGCGGTGCGGGATGTTGGTACACGTGGCAGGCGTTGCCGTAGCAGACCTTTGCGACGGTTTCGGGCGCGAGATGCGACAGCTCCCGGCGGATCATGTCCTGGGCGTCGGGCCATGTGCTGTCCTGGTGGGGAAAGTCGGTCTCCACCATGATCTTGTCCTCACCGATGAGGCTCAGCGCGTGGAAGGCGGAAGGGTCCTCCAGCGACGTAAACCAGAAGTTGTGGTGGAGGTAGTCGACCGGGTCACCATCGGAGCGCTCCCAGCTCGAGAGCCGGGCGTCGACCTGTCGCCAGGCCCGGTGGAGGCGTTCGATCACCATCGGCACCCATGACGCGCCCGACTCGGAGAGGGCGATCCGGATGCCGGGGTAGCGCACGGGAATCCGGGCGTAGATCCAGTCGACGATGGCGGTGATGCCGTTCATCGGGAACAGGACGGTGAGCACGTCGATCGGTGAGTCCGACGAGGGTTGGTTGATGACGCCCGACGACCCGACATGGAGGCTGATCACGGTTCCCGTCTCCTCGCAGGCGGCGAAGACAGGGTCCCAGTGGCCGCTGTAGAGGGACGGGTAGCCCTTGCCCTCCGGGTTTTCGGAGAACGAGACGCTGCGGAAGCCCCTCGCCGCGTTGCGCCGTATCTCCCCCGCCGCCAGCTCCGGGTCCGAGAGCCAGGGGATCTGGCAGGGGATGAACCGCTCCGGCGCTCCCGAGCACCAGTCCTCCAGCATCCAGTCGTTGTAGGCCCGCACGGCGGCCAGGCCGACCGCTTGATCCCTGAGCTGCGAGAGCACACTGCCGGTGAAGCCCCAGATGGAGGACGGGAAGCACAGTGAAGCCCAGATGCCGCACAGGTCCATATCGGCGAGCCGCGCCGTGAGGTCCATGACGCCGGGGCGGAACTCGTCGAACCGCTGCGGGCTGGTGTCCCACTCGCTGATCGGCCGGCCAACGGCCCCATTGAGTATGACCACCGGCATGCGGACATCCTCTATCTGCCAGTACGGCACGCCGTCGTCGGTCACCACACGCGGTGCGGCATCGGCCAGCGCCCGCGGCATGCGCCGACTAAAGACGTCGACCGGCTCCAGGACGTGGTCGTCGGCCGAGACGATGGGGCAGAACAACGGCTCGGGTTCCGGATCGGTCAGAAAGGTGGCCCGCTGCCCCGGGAACCGGCTGGACGACAGTTCGCCAGTGTCGATTCGTCGCATCGTCCTCCCCCGGGTCGAGGTGCCCCGCGGCCACTCTAGTGACCCGTCCCGACCGACGCATCGGCTCAGGCGGGTCGCTCACAGGCGCCCGCCGGCTCCGGCGAACTGCTCGGGGACCCAGTTCGGTGCCCTCTTCTCCATGAACGCCAGCATGCCCTCGCGGGGTTCCTCCGATTCCATGAGCGAGGCGAACATCGTCTGGTAGTCGATGAGTCCGTAGCGATCGTTGAGCATGCGCTTGACGTGCGTCCTCGCCAACGGCCCGCTCTGGAGGATTTCACCCACCGCCTGAAGGGCGGCCTCCCGCAGCTGGTCGTGGGGCACGACGCGTGAGATCACGCCCCAGTCGAGCGCCTCTTGGGCATTGAAGCGGCGGGCGGAGAGCAGCAGGTCGCGGGCCACGGCGATGCCGACATGGGCCGGAAGCACCGCCGCGTACGTGGCATCGACGATGCCGCGGATCAACTCGGGCGCGCGGAAGGTGGCCCGGTCACTGGCCACGCAGATGTCGGCCATCATGGCGACGAGCAGGCCGCCCGCCTGGCAGATCCCATTGACCGCGGCCACCACGGGCGCCCGGCTGTCACGGATGGTCAGGAAGGGCAGCATGTCGTGGCCGATGTCGGGCACCGGCTCGTCGCCCGGACCCGATCGGCCGCCGAGGTCACCGCCGGGAGCGAACACGTCCCCTGTTCCGGTGATGATCATCGCCGCCAGGTCCGGCTCCCGGTTGACCGCGAGCACCGCCCTCTTGATGCCGAAGTACATGGCCGGCGTGAAGGCGTTTCTGGCCTCCGGTCGATCGATGAAGCACCACAGAATGGCACCGTCCCGCTCGAACCGGAGCCCGGCCGCGCCGAAATTGTCCGTCATTTCACCCTCCCATGTCGATCAGGGGGAACAACCTAGCCCCCCGACTCCAGTGGCCGAAGTTTCGCGTTCTCCGACCTGTCGTACCGCCGTCAGACGGGGTAGGCGCCGTCCAGCGATCGGCTGCCGCCGCGCCGATGCGGGTGCTAGACACGAGAATCGCCCGCCGAGATCGGCTCGACGAGCATCCGAGGATCCGGAGGTCACCGTGGAGACGGGTCTCGCAGGGCGCACCGTGGTCGTGACCGGCGGAAACGCCAACATCGGAAAGGGCATCTCGTTGGCCTTCGCGGGCGAACACGCCAACGTGGTCGTCGTCGGACGTGACGAAGTGCACGGGCACCGCACGGTCGAGCTCGCACGCGACCGGGGCGCGGCGGCGGCCATGTGGCATGCCGCCGATGTCACCGATCGGGCGCAGGTCCTCACCATGGTCGACGCCGTGCAGGACCGCTTCGGCACCGTGGACGTCCTCGTGAACAACGTCGGCGGCAACGTCGACGTCGACCGCTTCGTCGACTCGGATCCCCAGACGTGGGAGCAGGACATCGCCCTCAACATGACGAGCACGTTGAACTGCACCCACGCCATCTTGCCCGGGATGATCGGCCAGAAGCGAGGCCGGATCATCAACATCGGGTCAACGTCCGGCCTCATCGGAGACCCCCTCATGGCCGTGTACTCGGCGATGAAGGGCGCCGTGCACGCCTTCACCCGCGTGCTCGCCGTGGAGGTGGGCCGGGACGGCGTCACCGTGAACGCCATCGCCCCGTACGGCACGTTGCCCGACGACTGGGTGGAAGACGTCAGCGCCGGCAGCCGCTTCCATCCCGACGGCGTTATTTCACGGGCGGTCGCAACCCGCGGCCCGGAGATGGCGACCATCGGCCGTCAGACCGTGCTCGAACGCCAGACGGCCTACCCCCGCGAGATCGGTGCCGCCGCCGTCTACCTCGCGTCCGAAGACGCCGCCTTCGTGACCGGCCACACGCTCACCATCGACGGCGGCACATCGCTCGTACACCCTCCCGGCAGCTGATCCCTCACCACGTGGGCGACACCGAAAAGATTGGTACTCTGAGGCACGAGAGCCGTCGTCGCCTCGTCGTGATCGGGGGCCAGGACCCATCGACACACGACAAGGGAGGGGGATCGGTCCCATGACGGCCGCCTCTATGACGCCGGGCTGGTATGCGGAGCGGACACCGGATGTGCCGGCGATCATCATGGGATCGAACGGGGAGACCGTAACCTACGCGCAGCTCGAAGAACGGTCCGTGCGCTTCGCCCGGGCACTACGTTCGCTCGGTCTGCGGGTGGGAGATCACATCGCCATCTTGATGGAGAACACTCGTCCCTATCTGGAGGTGGCCTGGGCGGCGCAGCGGTCCGGGCTGTTCTACACGGCGATAAACACCCATCTGCGTGCCGGCGAGGTGCAGTACATCCTCGACGACTGCGGCGCCGTCGCCCTGGTGGCGTCCGAGTCCATGGCAGAGGTCGTGGTGGGACTCGATCTGTCGCGCATCGACATCAGGGTCTCGGCGGTCGGGGATCTGCCCGGCTACGCCCGCTACGACGAGCTGCTGGACAGTGCGACCGCGGATCCGCTGCGTGACGAGTGCGAGGGCCGGGAGATGCTGTACTCGTCGGGTACGACCGGGCGGCCCAAGGGGGTGCGCAAGCAGTTGCCCGGCACTCCTCTGGGAGACCCCACGTCGGCTCCGGTGCAGATCGCGCAGGGCCTCTACGCCCACGGTGGCGCCACCGATGTGGTGTACCTGTCACCGGCGCCGCTCTATCACGCGGCGCCGCTCGTCTCGTCGATGGCGATTCACCGTTTGGGCGGGACGGTTGTCGTGATGGAGCGCTTCGACCCGAGCCAATGCCTTCAGCTGATAGAGCGCCACGGGGTGACACAGGGGCAGTTCGTTCCGACCATGTTCGTCCGTATGCTGCGCCTTCCCCAAGGGGAGCGGGAACGCTACGACCTCTCGAGCCTGCGCTACGTGGTCCACGCCGCCGCCCCCTGCCCGGTCGAGGTAAAGCGTCAGATGATCGACTGGTGGGGCCCGATCATTCACGAGTACTACTCGGGTACCGAGGACATCGGCAACACCTACATCTCACCCGAGGAGTGGCTGGCCCATCCCGGCTCGGTGGGGCGCCCCACGAGCGAGTGCCACATCGTCGGGGACAGCGGCGAGGAGCTCCCCCCGGGCCAGGCCGGTCTCGTCTACTTCGCCGGCGGTCGCCCGTTCGAGTACCACAACGATCCGGAAAAGACCGCGTCGGTCACCAACGAGAGGGGTTGGCGCACGCTGGGCGACGTCGGGTACCTGGACGCGGACGGCTACCTCTACCTCACCGATCGCCAGGCGCACATGATCATCTCGGGTGGGGTCAACATCTACCCCCAAGAGGCCGAGAACCTCCTCGCAGGCCATCCGGCGGTTGCTGACGTCGCCGTCATCGGCGTGCCGGATCCCGAGATGGGTGAGGCGGTCAGGGCGGTGGTCACCCTCACCGATCCGGATGCCGCGGGTCCCGAGCTTGCCGCCGAGCTCCTGGCCTTCTGCCGCTCGGAGCTGGCCACGTACAAGTGCCCGCGCACCGTCGATTTCGTGGACGAGCTCCCCCGTGACGACAGTGGCAAGCTCTACAAACGACTGCTGCGTGAGCGCTACTGGGATGGCCACGACTCCCGCGTCATCTGATCCCACAAGGGAATCCCGGCCGTGCCCCGACGTGCGGCGGCCCGGTAGCTGTCACCAACGACCCGCCGGCTGGACCAGGGCGGCACGCAGCTCGGCGAACACCTCGTGATCCACGCCGGCTTCGTCGTGGAGATAGGCCTCTAACGAACCATGACGTTGGCGCAGGCCGGCCAGCACCGTCGCCATGGCGTGCCTGGGCGCCCCGAACACCGCACGGTACCGCTCGACGTCGACGCCGGTGCCGGCCAGTTTCGTCTGCACCGCAGCCAGCTGGTGCTCGGTGTAGTGGATGCCGCTGAGCTGATAGTCGTCGAGGACCGTGCGCTCGTCGACGCCGAGCAACGAGAGCAGCAGCGCGGCGACGATGCCGGTGCGGTCCTTGCCCGCATGGCAGTGGAAGAGGGCCGGCCGGCCGTCGGGTTTGGCGAGCCTGGTCAGGAGCCGCCCGAAGGTGCCAGCCGCGACCTCGACCATGGCGTCGTAGATCCGCACGAGGAAGTCGAGGGGGAGCTCGGCCAGCCTCCCCGCGAGAACGAGGTCGGTCAGCTCCTTCGTCTTTGCGGCCGTACCCCCGATCGGGAGCAGCTCACAACGGACGCCGTCGGGCAAGACCGATGGCGCTCGCTCGCGCTCCTCGTCACCCCGCAAGTCGTAGACCACGCGCAGGCCGAGGCGGTCGAGCGTGATCAGGTCGGCGGCGGTCAGGCGGTGGAGGGAGGCGGAGCGGAAGACGAGGCCCCAGCGGACTCGTCCGCCCCCGGCCGTGTGGTAGCCACCGAGATCGCGGAAGTTCCTGCCCCTTTCGAGCGACACCAGTCGCTCGGCGGCGACCACCGCCGAACCGCCCCCCACCGGGGCGACCGAGACGTAGTGGCGTCCCGGCCGCAGGGGGCGCAGTGTCAGGTGTGTCGTGCCTTCCACCCGCAGCGCCGGGTCCTGGTCGGTGGCGTCGGGGCGGAGGCCGACCGCCACCTCGACCGGCCCTTCGCCGGCCAGCTCCCAAGACACCGCCAGCGAGCCGTCCCTCAGGCCGACCACTTCGACGTGGAGCACGGTCGGCCGCGGCTCGGACATGTGGCCGTAGGCGTCTCCGCCGGAGGCCGGTACGGCCGTCACCGCGTCGTGGGGCGGGGTATGGCGGTGTCGATGCAGAACTCGGTGATGCGCTCGATCTCGTCACGGTGGGGCCGCGTGCCGGCCCACAGGTAGTCCGACACCTTGCCCAGGGTGGCATGGGCGGCGAGGGACGCGTCCATCTCCGGGTGGGGGCTTCCCAGGGCTGCAAAGGGCTCAACCAGGAGCCCGCCCAAGGGGACGCTCGCGTCATAGCGACCGGCCGTGACACCGGTACCGACGCTAGTCCCGTTCCAAAGAACAGCGAGCGTGGTGTCGGCAGCCTGCTCACGCGTCTGGGACATCACGCCTTCCACCCAGCGCCGCACCTTGCCTTCCGGCGTCGTCTCCTTTCCCATCTGGTGTTCGATGTAGCTCGCGAGGCGTTCGGTGCCGTCCTCGAGAAGGGCGACCACCAGTGCGTCCTTCGAGGGGAAGTGCCGGTAGAAGGTGTCGTTGGACATGCCGGCTCGCCCGACGATGTCGGCCACGCGTACACGCGCCGTGGTGCCGTGCTCACCCATGACGGCGAAGGCGGCATCGAGGAGGCGGCGGACCTCGTCCGTGTAGTGGGGACCCCGCTTGGCCAGGGTGTTGGCCGCCACCCGGGCGGCGACGTCCTTCGGCGGCGTAATTGCATTCTCGTTCACCAGAACCATATTCTGGCAGGAACGGCCCGACTGCGCAACGGGACCGCAACGCTCGCCCGCCTCGGCCAGGAGGCCGGCGGAATTGCCTAAGGTAGCGCCATGCCCGGTCCAGGGGTCCTCGTCCAGCAGCGGTGCGGGCCGTTCAACGGCTGCCTCGACGCCGATCTGATCCGCCGGTACGCGGCAGCGACCACGGACCCGTCCCCGCGTGTGCGTGCGGGCGAGGCGGTCCCGCCGGTCGCCATCGTCACCCAGATCTGGGATGCGCAGAACGCCGGAAGGGACGCCCTCATCCCCGACGAGGTGAAGGAGACGTCGTCAGGTGGCGTCCACGGTGAGCACGATGTGCTGCTCCATCGCCCGATCGTCCCCGGCGAGCCACTGGTCACCTGGGTGGAGGGCGTTGCCGCCCGCCCCGCCGGTCGCAATGCCGCAGTCACGCTGCGCTACAGCACCCTCGACCGACATGGGGAGCTGGTGGCCGAGCAGTGGTGGACGACGGTGTACCTCAACACCACGTGCGACCCTGTGGGGCCGGCGCTCGCCGACCACACGTTCCCCGACGAGGCGCGTCAGCACCAGGTGGGCACCTTCACGACGACGGTCGACGACGACATGGCGCGGCGCTACGCAGAGGTCTCCAACGACTGGTCCTCCCATCATTTCGATCTCGCCGCAGCGAAGCAGACCGGCTTCGACCGGCTCTTCCTGCACGGGATGTGCACCATGGCCCTGTGTGCCCAGGGCGTCGCCGCTGCCGTGGCCCCGGACCAGCCCGAACGGGTCCGCCGGGTGGCGGTGCGGTTCGCATCACCGACCTTTCTCGGCGAGGACCTCCACGTGCAGTTGTACGCCGCGGGGCCTCTGGCTTACGCCTTCGAAGCCGACAGCGCCGGTGCCCGGGTGATCACCCACGGCCGAGCGGAGTTTCGGGAGTAGTCCCCTCCCGAGGATCAGCCCTGCGGAGCGGGCCGCGCCGCCCCCAGCGCTTGGGGTTGCCCGTCGCCGGAAGGCGGCTCACCCGACGAGCTGTCGGCCGCTCGTTCGATGAGCGCCACCGCCACCTGCCAGAGCACGACGACGGCCAGCGCGACGAAGAAGGCGGTCCAGGTCAGCCAGATGAACAGGATGGCGAGGCCGACGACGTACCCCAGCACGCGCGCCCCGCCGGCATGGGAGTTGGTGAAGGCGAGCGCGCCTCGGCCCACGGCGGGGAGCCTGGCGGTGGCCCTTCCCACGGCCGCCCGTATCCGGCCGGCCTGGGGGGACTCGCCGAACACGAACGCCAACAGGGCCGCGACGGCGCCGATGATGGCGATGAAGATCACCAGCGCGGTGAGGCCGCTCGTCTCGGCGTCCAATATGGCCCGGATCGCCGCTTTGGTGTGGCCGGCCTTCACCAGCTCGACGATGTGGTTCGTCGCCCACATCGTCCCCGCCCACGTCAACAGCCCGACGATGGCGGCCCCGATACCCAGCTGCGCCAGCGTTCGCAGCTTGAAGGGGGCGACGACGAGGGCAAGGGCGAACAGCACCACCGTCAGTACGAGCATCAGGACCAGGGAACGGTGCAGCTTCTTCAGGCCTTCTTGCGCCTGTTGGAGGCTGGTGGAGTGGAACACGACGACCTGCCCGAAGTCCGCCGGAAGGGTGACGCCGAGGCGGTGGCTCAGCGCTTGGACCTGCTGCGAGGGTGAGCCACTCGTCGTGGCGAGCGGGGGCACCTTGGCGAGGACGCCGGTCAGCACGTTCTGCTCCTCGAGTTGGCGGATGGTCGCATCAATGAGGGGCAGCGTGTTGAGCACGACCTCGTTCCCGTGAATGACCAGGTTCCCCTTTGTCTTGCCCTCGAGCAGGGCGACGGCGTTGGCATGGGCCGTCCGGACCGTGGCGAGGAACAGCCTTTGGAACTGGGGAGACGCGACGAATTTCTGCACCGCGCTGTGGACGAAGTCTTGAAGACCGGAAACGACCGGGGGGACGATGACCTGCGCCTTCTTGGGAAGGACGGCCGAGATCTTCTTGGCCGGGTCGACGGCCTGGACGAGTTCCTTCGTCACGTAGTCGGCGATGCTCTCCTGGACGGCGGGGTTCTTGATCGCCGTGTCGATATGCGACACGAAGACATCGGTGTTGAGGACCTGTCGGGCACCCCAGACCGAGAGGACGGTGGCGAACAGGCTGATGGAGAAGAGCACGACCAGGAGCCCGGCCAGCCATCGCCGGGTGCGGAACGGTCGCTTCTTCCGACCGCCGTGCTTCCGGGAACCCTCGGATGCCTCCGCGCTGCTTGGATCGGCTTCCGGCGCGCCGTCGACGTTCGTCTCGTTCATGGCTGCTTCCCCGTTCCTGACATCATCTGTTCCAGCAGTCAAGTGAGCCCGGCCGCCGGCGACAGCCTTGCGCAGCTTGTCGTCGCAACGCTAGTTCTCCTCATCAGAGGCGGTCGCCCACTGGTCCTCAGCAGCTGTGCGTGTGGACGACCTCAGAGAGGGGTGGTGGACTACCACTTCGAACCATGACTGGACACCCGTACCTCCTTGCGGAAACCGGCGGCGGTAGCGGCCTGGACGCCGAAGCACTGGCCATCGTCGCTGCCTGCATCGTCGTGTGGTCCCTGCTGTCCGGTCGCCTCGAGCGGCTCTACATCAGCGCCCCAATCTTCTTCGTCATCCTCGGCGTGGTCACCACCCATGGCCCGACCGCCCTGATCCACTTCAGCCCCCACTCGTCGACGATCGAGTCTCTGGCCGAGGTGACCCTGGCCCTGGTCCTGTTCACCGATGCCTCACGGGTGAACGTCCACGAGCTCCGCCACGATATCTGGTTGCCGACACGTCTTCTGGGCGTGGGGCTGCCCCTCGCCATCGGCTTCGGTACGGCCGCAGCCTTCGGGATCATCCCGGGCATCTCGCTCTGGGTGGCGGCCGCCATGGGTGCGATCGTGGCCCCCACCGACGCCGCCCTCGGCGCAGCCATCATGGGCGATACAAGAATCCCCAACCGGATCCGCCGGCTCCTCAACGTCGAGAGTGGACTCAACGACGGGATCGCCACCCCGTTCGTCAACCTCTTTCTGGCCGGCGCGGTGACCACCGAGATCGCCCACTCAGTGTCCGTGCTCGCCACCGCGAAGGACCTGCTGATCGGGGCGGGGATCGGCGTCGGCGTGGGTCTGGTCGGCGGGGGGGTGCTGGCCCGGGCCAACGCTGCCGGTTGGATCGCACCGGGCTTCCGCACCCTGACCGCCCTGGGGCTGGCCCTTTTGGCCTACGGCGCCGCCCTCGAGGCGCACGGGAACGGATTCGTCGCAGCCTTCGTTGCCGGTATGGCCCTCGGCAGCGTGGTACGGACCGACCTCGAGACCGTGGTCAGCTTCACCGAGGAAGCCGGGGGAACGCTGTCCCTGGTGGTCTGGCTGGTCTTCGGCGCCGCCATGGTGGTACCGGGGCTTCGTCAGGCCATTTGGCAGGACTACCTCTTCGCCGTGCTGGCGCTGACCGCGGTGAGGATGGTCCCGGTGGCCCTGGCCCTCGTGGGATCGCGGCTCGACCGGAACACCGTGGCGTTCATCGGATGGTTCGGTCCTCGTGGACTGGCGTCGGTGGTCTTCGGCCTCATCGCCTACGACAGCCTGGCGCCGGTCGATGCCGGGCGGGTCCTGTCGGTGGTGACCGTCACCATCACGCTGAGCGTCCTGGCCCACGGCCTCTCCGCCTCCCCGCTGGCCTCCCGCTACGGCGCCTTCATCGCCACCCTTGACCGACCCGGGCCGGAACACCACAGCACGCCGACCATGCGTCCGCGGGCCAGCCTGGGTGGCCATGTGGGAACCAAGCCCTGATCGGGACGACGACCGGCTCGCGCCATGGGCGGGTCGCGCCCTGAGGCGCCTGTCGGTACGGTTCCAATGTCGATAGCGGAACGGGAGTCGATATCGGAACAGGGTAGGATGCGACGCGTCCAAAGGGGGCACCATGCTCGATCTGGCGATCGTCGGAGGCGAGGTCATAGACGGCACGGGCTCGCCCCGCCGTAGGGCCGATATCGGGATCCGCCAGGGTCGGATCGTGGCGGTCGGCAGCCTCGACGAACCGGCGCGCCGGCGGATCGATGCATCCGGCGAGGTGGTCACGCCGGGTTTCATCGATGTGCACACCCACTACGACGCCCAGGTGGCATGGGACCCCCACCTGACGCCCAGTTCCCTCCACGGCGTGACGACGGTGATCGGCGGCAACTGTGGATTCACCCTCGCCCCGATGGAGGAGGAGGCGGCAGAGTACCTCATCGAGCTACTCGCCCGGGTGGAGGGCATGCCGCTCGCCACACTCAAGGCCGGGGTGGACATCGCCTGGAAGACCTTCGACGGCTATCTCGACACCGTCGAGGGCAACACGGCGGTCAACGCCGGCTTTCTGGTCGGCCACTCCACGGTTCGCCGGCTGGTGCTCGGCGAGGATTGGCGTCGGCCGGCCAGCGACGCCGAGGTCGACGCGATGAGCCGCCTCATCGACGAGAGCCTCGCTGCCGGCGCCCTGGGCCTCTCGTCGTCGTGGTCCGAGACGCACAACGACGCCGCCGGCGACCCGGTGCCCTCCCGGTACGCGACCGAGTCCGAGCTCCTGCGACTGTGCGCCACGCTTCGGCCACATCCGGGCACGTGGCTCGAGTTCCTGCCCTGGGCCGTCGGGGCGTTCCCGCGCGAACGGTGCGAGCTCATGGCCAGGATGTCCGCGGCGGCCGAACGCGCGCTCGAATTGGAACCTTCTCCTGGTGCGGCCGGACATCACCGATGATGCGATCGCCAGTCGGCTGTTGGCGTCGGATCTCGCCGCCGCCGAGGGTGGTTGCGTCTTCGGGCTCGCCCTGCCGATACCGCAGACCCTGTACCTGAATCTGGAGTCCGGCTTCCTCTTCGACTTCGACCCGGTGTGGGCTGACGTCATCGCGAAGCCCCACGATGAGAAGGTCCGGATGCTGCGCCTGCCCGAGGTCCGCCAACGCCTCGAGTCCGCCGCCAAGGCGAGCAGGGGTATCTGGTACGACCTCGAGCGCCTCCGTTTCGAGCGGGTGGAAGCGGCGGCGTTCGCCGACGTCCAGGGAGTTCCCGTCGCCGAAGCGGCAAGGCGACGCGGCGCCAGCGCGTTCGACCTGCTATTCGACGTGGTCATCGCGGACGACCTCCGCACCGTCCTGATGGTTCCCCCGATCGGCGACGACCCGGACTCGTGGAGGCGGCGAATGGAGCTACTCGACGACCCCAGGACACTCGTCGGAGGTTCGGATGCCGGCGCACATCTGGACATGTCCGACACCTTTTCGTTCTTCACCGACTTCGTGGGCACGACCGTGCGGGAGCGTCAGCTCCTACCCCTCGAGACGGCGGTCCGCATGGTCACCGACGACGCCGCCCGGGCTTTTGGTCTCCGCAACCGGGGCCGGATAGAGCCGGGCTACGCAGCCGACGTGGTCATCTTCGACGAGAGCCTCGTACGGAGCAAGCCCATCGAGACACGCGACGATCTTCCCGGCAACGGCACCCGTCTCTTCGCCGAGGCGGAGGGCATCGACTGGGTGCTGGTGAACGGAGAGGTGATCGCCGCCAGCGGAGAGCTCACCGAGTCGCGCCCGGGGACCGTGCTGCGCTCCGGGCGCGACACCGAGACCGTCCTCGCTCGCCGCTGACCTCGGGCGGGCTCGGTCTCACCCGACGGCGGCGATGAACCTGCGCAGCTCGCCGGGGATGTCCCGCCCGGCCGGCTGGTAGGCGATCTCGGTGAGGCCCTTGTTCTGCCACTCGGCGAGCCGTTCGCGTAGCTGCGCCGGCTCTCCGGTCAGCGTGACGGAAGGCAGCAGGGCGATCCCCTCCATAACGGCCGGACGGTCCCGGTCGGTGACGCGGAGGAGATGACCCTCGTGGACCGCCAGGTGCCGCTGCTCCGCCGGTACCTGCTCGACCGTTTCGCGCCACGTCCGGCCTCCCGGTAGCCGGTCGACCGCCTCGGAGCCCCCGCGTTCGTATGCACCGTGATAGACGACGGCCAACGCATGACCGGCCGCGTCGACGACGCGGTCGTCGGCCAACTCCTCGCCTTCCAGTACGGTGCCGAAAGCCAGGAGCCCACGCCAGGGCGGCAGGTCGTCTCCGACTGCGGGCCGGCCCGACGCGAAGACGCCATCGCCCAAACGGGCGGCCACACTCCTGCCTTTGGGCCCGTCGGCTCCGATGAGCAGGGGCACATCCGTCGGCGGTCGCTCCATCATTTTGATGACCGCACCCTCCCACCTCGCCTCCTCCCCGCGCAGGAGCGCCCGGAGCACCTCCACGTACTCCGCGACATCGGACCATCGCATCGGGCGCTGACCCAGCGTGTAGCGGCCGGTGAAACCGGCCCCGACTGCTGCCGCCACGCGGCCGGGAGCCAGCTCGGCGAGGGTGGCGATCGCCGACGCGTTGACCATCGGATGACGCAGGGCGGGAACGAGCACGGCCGGCCCGAGCCCTATGGTCGACGTCCGTTCTGCCGCGAGGGCCAGCACCATCCACACGTCTGCGTACATGGAGGGCGAGTCGTAGCACCAGGCGCGCTGGTATCCCAGGCTCTCGGCAAGGACGATGTGATCCGGTGTGGACAGCGTCGGCGCGAACGCACAAGAGATCTGCATAGTGCTCCTACGGGCTTTCGAGTCGGGCGAGGTGCCGCGTCGACCAGCTTTCCATGTTGGAACACCTCAGTGGACGAGACGGTCGGCGGAGGCCCAGTACGTGGCCCGGATCGCCTTCTTGTCGGGCTTTCCGAGCGGGCTCATCGGTATGGAGTCGACGACGTCGACGGACTTCGGCGCATGGTGGGAGCCCTTCCGTTCCTTTACCAGGGCGATGAGCTCCTCAATGTCGAGCGTCGCCCCCTCGCGCAGCGTGACAACTGCGGTCACCGCCTCGCCCCACTTCTCGTCGGGAACTCCGACCACGGCCACCGCCGCCACCGCGGGATGTGTGCCGATCACGTCCTCAACCTCGCGCGGGAAGATGTTGAACCCTCCCGACACGATCATGTCCTTCTTGCGATCGACGATCGTCAAGAACCCGTGCTCATCCTCCCGGGCGACGTCGCCGGTGTGCAACCAGCCGCCCTCGAGCGCCTGGGCCGTCTCTTCGGGCTTGTTCCAGTAGCCCTTCATCACGAGCGGGCCCCTGACGCACAGCTCACCCGGCTGCCCGCGCGGGACCTCGTTGCCGTCGTCGCCGAGCAAGGCGACGCGGACCCACGGCACGGGGCGGCCGCACGAAGCGAGCCGATCGAGGTCGTCAGGATCGTGCTCCTCCTTGCGTAGGACGCACACCGTCTGGGGACACTCTGTCTGTCCGTAGAACTGGAAGAAGATCGGACCCAGTTTCCGGATCGCCTCCTGCAGGCGAGTCGGGGACATCGGCGACGCCCCGTAGTAGATGGTCTGCAGACTCGACAGGTCGGTCTGGCCGAATCGCGGATGATCCAAAAGGGCGTAGATCATCGACGGCACCAGCATCGTCGTCGTGATCCGGTGGTGCGCAATGGCGTCGAGCACCGAGCCCGCCTCGAACGCGGGCAGCACACGCATCGATCCGCCACGCAGCAAGAGCGGCACGATCAGCGACGAGCCGGCGTGGCTGAGCGGCGTGCAGACCAGGTGACGAACCTCCTCGGGCCACTGCCACTCCGAGACCATGATCTGGGCCATCGCGGCACTGGCCCGGTAGGTGTTCATCACCCCCTTGGCCTTGCCCGTCGTACCTCCGGTATAGGCGAGGGCAGAGACGTCCTCGGCGTCGACCGGCGGCCCGATCAGCCGCTGGGGGTCGAACGTCGCCGCCAATGTCACCAGATCCACCCCGATCTTCGCCTCGCCGTAGGAGAGCAGCCTCTTGAGTCCCGGCACGCGCTCCCGCAGCTGTCCGGCCCGTTCGGCGAAGCTCGGGTCGAAAATCATGGTCTCGATGCCCGCGTCCTCCAGCACGTAGGCGTGGTCGTCCAGGGAGCCGAGGGGGTGCAGCGGGGTGTTCCGGCAGCCGCCGACCATCACCGCTCCCATGGAGCACAGCACCTCCGGCCGGTTCTTGGAGAGCGTTGCCACCCCGTCACCACAGACGATGCCCTGTGAGTGAAAGGCCTGCACGTAGCGACTGATCTCGTCCCGGAGTTGCGCGGCCGTGAGCGCGTCGTCGTCAATATAGAGACAGGGCCGGTCCCCGCTGCGATCGAGCGCGGCGATCAGCAGGTCCGGGAGAAGGCGTGGACGGTAGAGGTCCTTCACGAACCGAGCGCCTCCTTCACCTCTCGGATGCGCTCCGCGCGGGGCAGCAGCGGCCCGGGTTCGAGGGGTTCGTCGATACCCAGCTCGTGCAGGGCAGCCTGCGTGAGCGGGTGGACGACGGCGGCCATGTGCAGGAACCGGAGGTCGTCGGTGTGGCCGGCGTCGAAGAGATGACCGGCGACGGCCAAGATGGCCGCCATCTTGAGCGACTGGAAGGCCCGGTACCACGGCCGATGTCGGCTGGTTATTCCGGTCAGCCGCTCCCAGAGGGCGACGAACTCGTCGGCCGACATGCCTCCGGCCACGGAGGTGAACGAGCCGGGTGCTGACCAGAGCACTTCGGCCCACCCAATGTCGGCCAGCGGGTCGCCCACGGACGCCATCTCCCAATCGAACACGGCGGAGACCTCGTCACCCTCGAAGGCGAAGTTGCCCGGCTTGGCATCCCCGTGGACGAGCGTGACCGACGGGCACTGCTCCGGCTGCTGCTCGCGCAGCGCCGCCATGAGCCGTTCGAGCGCGGGGAGGGGACCCCGCTGGGTGCGGCGGATCTCGCCGAACCAGTGTGCGAGCTCGCGGTCGACATAGTCGCGGCCGTCGCTCGTGGTGTCGAGCCCGGTGGCCCGCGGATCGACGGAGTGGATGGCCGCGATCTGTCCGACCATGTTCTCGCACATGCGCCGGACGCGACCGGGATCTGTCGCCAGCTCTTCCGGAAAGCCCTGCTCGTAGACCGCGCCGGGCAGCCGTTCCATCACGTAGAACTCGGACCCCAGCACCTCGCCGGTGGGCTCGAACCACAGCGGGCGCGGCGCGCGTACGGGCGTCGGAGCCAAGGCGCGTAAGACGTCGTACTGGCGCCTCAGATCGTACGGCTCGAGCAACCCGGGCGCGGGCGGCCGGGCCCGGATGACGACGTCTCGTCGCTCGTCCCCGCCGGCCGCGGTCCAGCAGAGTGTCACCAGGAAGGTCTCGGCCGAATGGCCCCTCTCCAGGCGATCGAGCCCCTCGATCCGAACGTCATGGGCATCCGCCAGCTGCGCGGCGAACCACGACGTCAGGCGGCGCTCGAGGTCCATCAGCCGGGTGCGAACCGGATGCGGATGCGGTCGTAGGCCCGGGCGAAACTGGCGGGCAGGATCTTCGGCTCGAGCGGGTCCACCAGCTCCCAGTCCGGTATCCGCCGGAGCAGCTCCTCGAACATCACCCGGATCTCGAGCCGCGCCAGCTGCGCGCCCAGACAGAAGTGCGTGCCGAACCCGAACGCCACATGGCGGTTGTGGGCCCGGGTCACGTCGAGCACCTCGGGGGATTCGAACGCCCGGGGGTCACGGTTGGCCGAGGCGTACAGGAGCAGGAGCTGGTCCCCCCGTCGGATCTGCTGACCGTGAAGCTCGTGGTCTTCGCTGGCGGTCCGGCGCATGTTGAGAACCGGCGAGACCCAGCGGATGAACTCTTCGACCGCCGGGCCGGACAACAGGTCGGGACGGTCGAGCAGGAGCTGTCGCTGATCTGGTTGCAGCGCCAGTTGGCGGATCATCGAACCGATGACCGTGCGGGTCGTCTCGGCTCCCCCGTCGAGAATCAGGATGGTCTCATCCAGTACATGCTTGGTATCCCACCCCGCCGTGCCGGCCCACAACGAGATCAGGTCGTCCCGCGGCTCGATCCTCCGCTCCTCTACCAGCGCCGTCGTGACCTCTGCCCACTCACCTATCACCGGGACGAGGCCGGGGTGCGAGACGTGCGGTGGCCCCGCCGGCGAGGTCTGCCCCGCAAGTAGCATCACCTGCTCGGACCAGAACCGGATCCGCTCCCACATCTCCGGTGGGTAACCGAGCAGATCGCCGATCATCATGGCCGGGAGCCTCGAGGCGATCGCCTCGATGGCCTCGCACGCACCCACCGGGACCACCGCGTCGAGTATCCCGGTGACGTGCCGACGAACCTGGTCCTCGTAGGCCCGCACGCCCCGGGGTGTGAAACGGCGGGCCACCAGGCTCCGTTGGGCCTGGTGCAAGGGGTCATCCAGATTGATCATGGACTGGTCGGTGGTTTGATCGATATGGGGGCGTGACCCGTAGAGCGACGTGTAGCGCGCCCCGTCACGCTCGATCGCCAAGATGTCCTCGTAGCGCGCGATCGCCCAGAGTCTCTGCACCGGGTCCCAGAACGCCGGCGCTTCGTCCCGTAGCCACGCGTAGGCCTCCCACGGATCGACGTAGAACTCGGGATCGAGGACGTTGATCGATGGGACGGCCCCGACGTCGGTGGTCATGTGTGCGATACCCCCCGGTCGGACTCGGTCCCCAGACCGTGCTCCGGCCATTCCCCGGTGATGATGCTCTCCATGATCCCGTAGCCGACGGCGTCACCCTCACGGACGCGGATGGGGGTGTCCCTCAATTGTCCCAACAGGGCCAGGTGCTCGTCGTCCCAGCAGTCGGCGATGTACTCGCCATCGAGGTGCAGGGGACCCATCCACGAACCGTGAATGTGGCCTTTCCACGACCCGTAGCCGGCCGTCTTGAGAAAGAACCCGGACTCACCCAGCGCCTCGACCTCAATGACGCGTTCCTCCCCGCTGTCCATGCGAAGGAGCAGCTGGCCGTCGCGGACGAAACGGGTCCGGGGGTCGTAGCGCATCCGCGGTTCGACCGACCTCACGGCCGCCTGGGTGCCGTCGCCGCCATTGACGTACGCCGAGGCGTAGTTCCATGCCCCACCGCTGAGGAAGATGGCGGTCTCGTAGTACGAATTGTCCGGCCGGCGGTAGAACGATGGCGTCCACTTCATGATCCCCCGGGGCGCGCCCGGGCCGCGCGCTATGGCGGCGGTGGCCCCGATCAGGTCGTTCGGCGCCACGCCGACGCCCTGCCTGACGCCCCAGGAGTGATCGCGGAACCCGAAGGCACTCTCTCCCCCGAGCTCGTAGGTCTCCCCGCCGACGTCGATCCTGCCGGTCGCCCAGCCGCCCTGGTGATACCGGATCACGTTCACGTCCACACGGTTCGTGCGCCGGTTGCGCACGAGATTCCGCTCCTCGAAGAAGGGTGGGGTCACACCCGAGAGCACCACATCGAAGGAGATCGGCTGGATTTCGTTCGGCTCGAGCCGGACCCGGATCTTCCGCAGGGGTTCGACGACCTCGTAGACGAGCGGGCCGATCGCCGTCTCTTCGGGCGCCGAGGCCAGCTCACGGCTGGCGCGCACCGCCCACTGCTCGCGTCCCCGCGAGATGCCGCCGAATCCGTCGATGACCCCACGGTTGTGGTACTTCCCGAGTCCGAAGTCGAGCTGCACCGAACCGTCGGTCGAGGCGATCGAAACCCAGATCTTCTCCGTCCAGGCGTAGTCGGACTCCGAGACCGTGGCGAACGTGTCGACGAGTTGATGATGGAGCGACTCGTCCGCGCCGTACAGAGGCCCGATGTCCCGGATCGCCACGTCTACTCCCCTCCGTGTCCCACACCCGTCTCAGGCGCCGACGTATTGACATCGACGTCGAACCACATCGCCAGAACCTACCACCGGCCAACCATTGACCGCGGGGGGCCGATGCGCCGGGACCGCCTCGGCCATCGGTCAACGGGACCACCCCGGGTTGGCCGGCATCCCCACCGCATGGAGTGGACGGCTCCGTCGGTAGGTGTCCACGATGGGCGCCAGTTCATCAGGCGTGGCGCCGTGGAGGATGACGCTGTCAGCACCCAGCTCGAACTGGCTCGTGATGGTGGCCACGCACTGCTCGGGTGTTCCGACCGCGGCGGCCGCCAGCCACCCATCGGGGATCAACGTCGCCAGGTAGTCCAGGTCGGCCCGGGTCGAACGGGCGTCGAATGCCCCCTGGAAGCTCTGCACGAACGGGTCCGAGAGGAACCGGTCGAGCACGGCCGGGTCCCATCCGTTGGCATCGACGAGGAGACGTCCGTACCCCCGGAGGTACGACGCCATTCTCCCGACGGTCTTCATACGCCGGCTGTCCTCGTCCACGTGGTCCCCGACGGTGGCCAGGACCGACCAGACTCTCACCGAGGACGGATCTCTTCCGGCGCGCTCGGCCCCGCGCCGTACGGCCTCGACCGAGCTGACGAGGGCCTCGTCCCCGAGGAAGGTGTGGAGCACGACCCCGTCCATGCACGCCCCGGCCAGCTCCAACGTGAGCTCACCGATGGCCACCAACATGAGAGGTATCCGCTCCCGGAACTCAGAGTCCTGAAGGAGGCGCGGAAAGGTCCCCAGCGGACCGCGGTAGTCGACGATCGTCTCGCCGGCCCAGAGCCGGCGCAGGATCATCGCTGCGTCCCGAAGTTGCGCGCTGGTCACCGGCTGCAGTCCCATGCTGCGGAACAGGGCGTCGAAGCCTCTTCCCAATCCAAGGGCGAACCGTCCAGCGCTGAGGCGATGCATCGTCGTGGCGAAGGTGGCAGTAACCAGGGGGTGGCGGGTGTTGTGGTTGGTGGCCGCCGTGGCGATCCCGAGGGTGCGGCTCGACGCCGCCGCCGCGCCGCACAGCGTTGACGCGTCTTTGAGGTTGAACCTCTCGGACACGAACACGGACCCCAGGCCGAGTTCCTCGGCGCGGCGGACCTCGTGGAATAGGTCCTGGGGCCGGTCCGAGTGACCTGCCAGTGCATAGAAACCCAGTTCGGTCAGTTGCTCCATGTCCGACCTCTCACCCCCGCGGAGTATTGCATGAGTTGATGTCAATGTCGCCCTCGCTAGTATCGGCCGGTGCGCGCACTCAGGGTCACCAGGTGGCACCGTGAGGCTGAGTTCGTCGAAATCGACGAGCCCGTCGCCGGGCCGGGGCAGGTCGTCATCAGAGTCGGCGGCGCCGGCTTATGCCATTCCGATCTGCACATGATGCACGGGGACCCGGACACTCCGCCGCCATTGCCCCTGCCGTTCACATTGGGACACGAGAACGCAGGGTGGGTGGCCGAGGTGGGAGAAGGTGTCACCTCGGTCTCACTGGGTCAACCCGTCGCCGTGTACGGAGCGTGGGGCTGTGGCCGTTGCGCCCGATGCGCGCTCGGCGTCGACAACTACTGCGAGACGAATCTGCCCGAAGCGGGCGGCGGCCTGGGCACAGATGGGGGCATGGCCGATTACATGCTCGTCCCGGACGCCCGCTACCTGCTGGCCCTGCCCGACGGCCTGACGCCGGCACAGGCTGCGCCGTTGACCGATGCCGGGCTGACTCCCTTCCATGCCGTGAAGCGATCCCTGCCGAAGCTCGACGCGACCGCCTGGGCCATGGTCATCGGCGTCGGCGGACTGGGCCACATGGCGATCCAAATTCTCAAGGCCACATCCGCCGCGCGGGTGATCGCGGTCGACACCCGGCGAGAGGCCCTCGATCTGGCCATCTCCCTCGGAGCCGACGTCGTCGTCGAAGCCGGTGACGGCGTCGCCGGCCAGGTGCGCGAGGCGACCAGGGGACTGGGGGCCGACGTAGTCCTCGACTGCGTGGGGACCGACGAGACCTTGGGAACGGCCGTGACCTCGGCCCGCACGCTCGGCGATGTCACGCTGGTCGGCGTCGCTGGCGGCTCGGTCCCCTTCGGATACCTGACCATTCCCCGCGAAGTGTCCTTGCAGAACGTCTACTGGGGTAGCCGCACCGAGTTGGGCGAGGTTCTCGCGCTGGCCTCCCGCGGGCTGCTCCGCCCGCAGACCACGGCCTTTTCGTTGGACCAGGCCCTCCATGCCTACAGGGCACTCGACCGCGGTGAGCTCTTGGGGCGGGCCGTGGTCACCCCCTCGTCGGCGTGAGCTCGGGCGGGGTATCGCGCCGCAGGATGCAGGCGTGAAGCCAACCGTGAGGCACATCGACGAGGTGAGCGGGGGATGGCTCTCCGAAGCGCTCGGAGTCCGCGTGCGGTCCGTCCGGGCCGAGCCAATCGGTACGGGCCAGACATCAGCCACCTACCGGCTTGCCATCGACTCCGACGCGTGCCCGTCGAGCCTCGTCATAAAATTTGCCGCCGGCGATGACGCGGCCTGCCGCCGGGTGGCGACGGGCCATAGAAGTGAAGTCGGCTTCTACCAGAGTCTGGCTGCGTCACTCGGCGTCCGTACCCCCTCGTGCTGGTACGGCTCGATCGACGAGGACGGATCCCGGTTCACCCTGGTCGTCGACGACCTCGCTCCGTGGCGACCCGGACGGCAGATTGACGGATGCAACCTGGCTCAGGCCACCGCGGCCGTGCGGTACCTCGCCGCTCTTCACGCTTCCCGGTGGAACGACAGCTCGCTGCACGAGATCGAGTTCCTCGTCCCCGTCACCGGGGAGAGGGCCGTCTTTCTCGGCGAACTCGCCCGGCGAGCAACCGATGCGTTCATCGACCGCTACGGATCACGACTGGACGCGGACGACAACGCCACCTTGCGTGAGGTTGCGGGCAAGCTCGTCGAGTGGCAACTGTGCCGGGAACGGCCCTTCGCCATGGTCCACGGGGACTTCCGACCCGACAACCTTTTGTTCTCGCCCGACGGCTCGGGTGTCGTCGCCGTCGACTGGCAGACCTTGACGGTGACCCTTCCCGCCCGCGACCTCTCCTACTTCGTGGGAACGGCACTCGATCCCGAGCAACGCCGCGCCGTCGAGCGGGATCTGGTCGCCGTCTACCACCGAGAGCTCTCCGACCGCGGCGTCATGGCGTACTCCCTCGAGCAGTGCTTCGCGGACTACAGAATCGGCCAACTCCAGGGTCCGATGATCACCGTGCTCGGCTCAATGACGTCGGCAGAGGATCGCGGGCAGGCGACAGATGAGATGTTCCTGATCATGGCCGAGCGCTCGTGCGCTGCGATCAGGGAGCTCGATTCTCTCGGCGCACTGCAGTCTTGACGACTCCCGTGGAAGATCTCAGAACCCGGTGAGAAGGCGCGGATACTCCCTGTACACCTCACCGCCGTCGACCACGAGCGTCTCCCCGTTCACCCAGGAGGCCTCGTCGCCAGCGAGGAAGAGAACGGCGCGTGCGATGTCGCCGGGGCTACCCGCCCGGCCAAGGGGGATGCTGTCGATGAAGCGGTCCCGGACCGCTTGACGAGTCGGCGCGGTCATCGGAGTATCGACGAAGCCCGGCGAGATGGCGTTGACGCGTATCCCTTCGTGCGCCACTTCGAGGGCAGCCACCTTCGTGAGCATCTCCACACCGGCCTTGGCGCTGCAGTAGGCGCTCATACCTTCCCCGGGCTGGCGGGCGTTGATGGAGGCGATGTTCACCACGGCTCCACCGTCGCCCTGTCCGACCATCTGCCTGACCTCATGTTTGATCGACAGGAAGACACCGGTCAGGCAGACTTCCACCACCGCTCTCCACGAATCGAGAGAGTGGTCCCGGATGGGGGACAGCGTGCCGATGCCCGCGGCGTTGACGCCGATGTCCAGGCGTCCGAAACGTTCGACTGCCGCTTCCACCAGCGCACGCACCTCGTCCTCCGCCGTCACATCGACCCGGGCGGTCGCGCATCGAGTCGGATCCCAGGTCCTGGCACACCCGGCCAGCGCCTCATCGTCCCGATCACCGATGACGACCCGGGCGCCCTCTTCGAGGAGGGCCTCGGCCGTCCGCCGCCCGATGCCCGATGCGCCTCCCGTGACGACTGCGACCTTTCCTTCGAACCGATTCCCCATGGTTCCTTCCTCTAGGGCGCGACATCGCCTGCCCGTCGTCGGTGCCGTGGTCTGCGCGCACCGCACCGGGTGCGGACGGCGTTCAGGCCGTGCTCTTGGACCTCAGCTCAACCCAGCGTTCCCCGTGCTCCTCAGCGACCACCGCCATGCGCCGCCAGCGCTCCAACTGGCCGCCGGGGATAGCCATGTCGAACGACGTCTGCAGGCGAAACTCGACCACCACCGCCCCGTCCGGGCCAGCTTCGTACGCGTACGGCGCGTTGGACGGTACGAAGAAGCCGTCTCCGGCACAGAGTTGCTGCGCTCCCAGATTGATGGACCCCTCGACGATGTAGTAGAGGCAGTCACCGCTGTGACTGTGCCGGGGCAGCACATAGTGCGGCGCCAGCCAGGCCCGCACGAGGCTGAAACCCTCATCACCCTCGCCCCGAAACACCAACCTGTCATCGATTCCGAGGGCGATGGTCGGAGAGCGCGGACCGTCCTCTGCCAAGGCCTTGCGGTCCTCGGGATCGAACAGCGGTGGCGACATGGCGTCGGTGTCGGCCAGCGGGATGGCGTCGCCGCCACGGAAGAGCCGTATGCCGCGCCGAGCCGGAGGTGCACCGGGTGACGCGTTGCGGCCGATGGGATCGGGGCGCAGTTCCTCTACCACCGGGACCTCCCGTAGGTTGACATCGATATCAAGCAGAACCCTGGGTGAGTGTACTTCCACCTCCCGCGATGTGCCAGGGGTACGGGCTGTCTGTCGCCACATGCCCCGCTCCCCCTTTGCCCGCTCCCCCTTTGCCCGCTCCCCCTTTGCCCGCTCCCCCTTTGCCCGCTCCCCCTTTGCCCGCTCCCCCTTTGATTGACGACGACGCGAGGAGCGACCAGGATGGCCGACCGAATGGTCGACATCCTCGCAGTTCACGCCGCCACACTGCCGGACAAGCTCGCGATCGTCGACGACAGGCCTGGTTGCCCGACGGTCACCTACACCTTCACTCAGGCGAACGAGCGCTCGAACCAGTACGCCGCACTTCTCGTCGACCTCGGCGTCACCAGCACGACGAAGGTGGTCTGGTGCGGACAGAACTCTGCCGGTCTGCTTCTGGTGGCGACCGCCATACAGAAGGTCGGGGGTGTCGGCGTCCCGTTGAACTATCGCCTCACGCCCGAGGAGGCGGCGTACGTCATCGACAATTGCGACGCCGAGGTGGTGGTCGTCGATGCCGAGTACGCCAGCTTGATCGAACAGGCTCGCCCGACTTCGAAAGTGCGCGACGTCCTCACCTTCGACGGCGACGGCAGCCTCGAGGCTCGCCTGGACGGCTATCCGACGGAGAACGTCGAACCGGTGGAGGGGTCCGTCGGAACGACGATGACCTACACGTCGGGCACGACGGGCAAGCCCAAGGGTGCCGTGCGGGCGGCTATCCAAAACCAGGACCAGGCCTCGGCGCTGGTCCAGTTGATCGGATACCAACCGGACGACGTCTACGTGACCACCGGGCCGCTCTACCACTCGGGGCCAGGTGGATTCGCCGTGCTCTCGCTCATGCTCGGCAACACGATCGTCGTCCAGCACAAATTCGACCCCGAAGACTGGTTGCGGCTCGTGGACACCTACAAGGTCACGACAACCTTCACGGCGCCGACTCCGATCCGCATGGTCTGCTCTCTTGCGGCGGAAATCAAGGCGGCCTACGACCGCTCCAGCATGAAGCGCATGATCGCGAACGCTGCTCCGTGGACGCTCGCGCTGAAGAAGCTCTATCTCGCCGACTTTCCGTCCGACTCCCTGTGGGAGGTCTACGGCTCGACCGAGCTCGGCGTGGACACGGTGCTCGGTCCAGATGACCACCTCCGCAAACCGGGGTCCTGTGGAAAGCCGGCCCCCGGGGTGGAGGTTGCACTCTTCGACGAGTCGGGCCAGCACATCATCGAGCCGCACGTGAAGGGTGAGCTCTACGTGCGGGCCACAAACGTCTTCACGACCTACTACAAGGACGAACAGAAGTACCGCGAGGTCACCCGGGGCGACTACCACACGGTGGGAGACGTGGCCTACTTCGACGAGGACGGGTACTTCTACATTGCCGATCGCAAGAGAGACATGATCATCAGCGGCGGCATGAACATCTATCCGGCCGAGGTCGAGGCCGTGCTCGATCAGTCGCCAGACGTGTTCGAGGTGGCGGTCATCGGCGTTCCGAACGAGGAGTGGGGTGAGAACGTACACGCCGTCGTCGTCCCGGCCCATGAGGGGGTGACCGCTGATGCCATCATGGCGTTCGGGCGCGTCCACCTGGCCGGGTACAAGGTGCCCCGATCTGTCAGTTTCGTCGCCGAGCTACCGAAGACCGGCTCCGGAAAGGTTCTCAAGCGAGAACTGCGGGCTCCCTATTGGAACGAACCCGCTCAGCTTCGGCCCGATGGCCCGGCATTGTAAGAGGCCCCGAGCGCGCGGGAGTCCGGCGTGTGCTCGTCATGACATCCGCACCAAGGCGTGCAGGAAGGCGTCCGCCCAATCATTGTTCGTCCATGTGAAGACGCCACGCCGTAGGTTTCGCCAGCGGCGCTCGCGCTCTCGGGGGGTTGCGTCGATGGCCGCGCGAAGTGCCTCTTTCATCTGTTGCACATCATGTGGATTGATCAGGTAGGCGCTCGGCATGGACAGAGCGCATCCGGCAAACTCGCTCAGAACCACCGCGCCCGCAGTGGGTCGGGAGGCAACATACTCTTTGGCGATAAGGTTCATGCCGTCGCGGTACGGCGTGACCACCAATACGTCAGCCGCGACATAGAGCGCGACGAGTTCTTCGATGTCTAAATTTTGGTGAAGGTAGTGCACCGCCGGCGCGCCCATGTGACCGAAATCTCCGTTGAGTTCACCGATGAGACGTTCGATCTCATTACGGTGGTCGATATAGGCAGGCACATTGGACCGAGTGGGAACGGCGATCTGTACCATCACCGTGTCGGGCACCGAGAGCAGCTTTTCCTCCAACAGTTCCTTATAGGCGCCCAGACGCGCCGTGATGCCCTTCGTGTAGTCAAGGCGATCCGCTCCGAGGAGCAGAACCTTAGGGCTACCCAGCGATTCTCGGATCTCCTTGGCTCGGCGTAGGGTTTCGGGACGCTTTCCGATCTCCTCGAACTGCTTCACATCGATGGAAATGGGAAAGGCTCCAACGTGCACATCACGACCTCGATAGGTCAATGGGGAGGAGCGTCCCTGGGCCTCGGTGAGACGGCGGGCCAAGACGGCGAAATTGCGAGCGGCAATCGGCACTTGAAAACCCACCACATCGGCGCCGAGGATTCCCTCGACGATCTGCTGGCGCCAAGGCAACTGCATGAACAGCTCTTGCGGGGGAAACGATATATGGAGGAAGAACCCAATCTTCAAGTCCGGACGGGCACGACGCAACATGGCCGGAACCAACTGCAGCTGATAGTCGTGTACCCAGACCACTGCGTTCGGGTCAGCTGCGCCGGCCACCACCTCGGCAAATCGCTGGTTGATCGTCTCGTAAGCCTCCCACCAGCTGGACCGAAATTCGGGAGGTCGGATCGCGTCGTGATACAGGGGCCAAAGGGTCCCGTTGCTGAACCCCTCGTAGTAGTCCTCGATCTCTTGTTCGTCGATTGCCACCGGGACGTATCGGATACCGTCATGATCGAATGGGTCAGCATGTCGGGAATCGCCTGGCCACCCCACCCACGTGCAGCGGCGATCCGTCATGGCCGGCCCGACGGCCGAGGCCAGGCCCCCAGGGCTCGGCCTCCATTGCTCTTGTTCGCCTTCAACGACTCGGCTCAAAGGGAGTCGGTTGGCCACCACGATGAGGCCTTGGTCGAGGGGTGGTGCCACCCCTTGCTCTATACCCGTCATGGCGTGTGCAACCACGCGGTGGTATCGGCGGGTAGCTGGCCGGTCGGTGTAAGCGGCCCGCTCAGCAGGACCCGACTCCCGGTGGGCAACGGCAGCGGCGACGCGGCCACATTGACCAGGCACGCGAATCGTGGCTGTCGAGTGAAGAGCAACGCCCCCTCCGGCGCATCCAACCACTGCAGCGCTCCATCTCCCAGTGCTGGTTCGTCGTGCCGCCAGCGCAGCGCTTCTCGATACAACGCCAGGGTCGATTCAGGGTCCTGATCCTGAGCAGCCGCAGTCAGATCTGCCCATGCCCGCGGCTGGGGCAGCCACGGGTCAGCGGTCGCATCAGGGGGGCTGAACCCGAACGGTGGCCCAATACCGCACCACGGCAACGGGACCCGACAGCCGTCGCGCCCACGACTTTGGCGTCGAGTGTGTTCGAACGCGGGATCCTGCAACACGGCGTCGGATAGATCCTCTACCTCGGGCAAACCGAGCTCTTGGCCCTGATAGATGTACGCGCTTCCGGGCAGGGCGAGCATGAGGAGGCCGGCGGCTCGGGCCCGCCTCGTGCCCAGTACAAAGTCGGCCGGCAACGTGAGCAGGTCGTCCAATCGCCGCAACTCATGGGCCGGTTGGGGGCGGGCGTAGCGCGATACTTCGCGGGCCACGTCGTGGTTGGCCAGAACCCAGGTAGCCGGAGCCCCCGCCGAGACGTGAGCCTCCAGCGTTCGATCGATCGTCTCACGCATCTGTGTGGCCCGCCATGGGGCAACCAAGAAGTTGAAGTTGAAGGCAGTGTGCAACTCATCGTGGCGCACATAGCGCACCAGCCGGTCCGGTTGACTCACCCACGCTTCGGCGACAAAGACCCGTGGTTCAGCATACGAGTCGGCCAATTGACGCCATTGCCGGTAAATCTCGTGGACCTCGTCACGGTCCCAGTGTGGGTGTTCTGACTCCTCGGCCGCCGACCGTGGCACAGGCCACAGCCGATCGCCGATATCGTCCAATCCCTCGGCCTTGACGAGGCCGTGCGCCACGTCGACCCGGAAGCCGTCCACGCCACGGTCGAACCAGAATCGCAGCGTCTCTTCGAAGTCGGCACGCACCTCCGGGTTGGTCCAGTTGAGATCGGGTTGCTCGGGGGCGAACAGATGCAGATACCACTGCCCCGGCTTCCCGTCGGGCTCGGCGGTACCCGTCCATGCCGACCCCCCGAACTGACTTATCCAGTCATTCGGTGGGTCGGCACCATCCCTTCCGCGACCGTCACGGAACACGTAACGATCTCGGGCGGAGGACCCTGGCGCGGCCGCCAACGCATCCTGGAACCACGGGTGCCGATCGGAGGTGTGATTGGGGACGAGGTCCAGCAGAACGCGAAGACCCAGGTCATGCCCCTCGACAATCAGTGCTTCGGCCTCGGCCAGGGTACCGAACACGGGGTCGATGTCGCGATAGTCCGAGACGTCGTAGCCTGCGTCCTTCATCGGCGATGGGTACCACGGACTGATCCACAGCGCGTCGACACCGAGCTGGCCTAGGTAGGGCAATCTCTCGCGCAGCCCCGCGATATCGCCGATACCGTCGCCGTTGCCATCCCTGAAGCTGCGTGGATACACCTGATAGACGACAGCGTTCCGCCACCAGTCCGAAATGACATCGTTGGAGTCACCAGCCACAATTGCCTCACCCCGTCGACTGCAAAAGGCCGGGACGACTGGACGTACGTCCCACATCAGGCTACACACCGATGCCAGATGTCCGACCTCTGATGCGCCGTCGTAGAAGACCTGGGACGCGAGTTCGGCCAGATGAGCCTGGGGTGACCAGGCCGTCCGGCATCAGTTGTCGTCTGACTCTATTCCCGGCCAGGTGCCCGTGGCCTTTTCAAAGCCGGCCGCACCGCCGCGGTCGACGAACGCCTTGACGGCTCCGTACACCGCGCCTTCCAGGGCGGCGGCAACGACGACCTCGAGCCATCCGCGACTTCGATCGGTTGCCGTCGGCGCCGCGTCCTCGCCGCTGAGGGCCCTCCACAGCCGCTTGAACAAGGCGCCGGCGATGGAACCACCAATGACGCCGGCCAGCATTCCCCAAGGTTTGTAGAGAAGCTTCATCATCCGGTGTGACCCCGCCGACGAAGCCACACGACAACTCCCACCACACCCACGAGCGCTGCGACAGCCAGTTGCGCTTCACGTGTACTGGCGACTGCCCGAACACGTCTGAGGCTGGTCCTGGTGACACCGTGCGCCTTGGTTGCTGCGTCCTTCACGAGCCCCTGGCCCCGCTCCGCCGAGGCATGGACGCTGTCGATCGCGTGTTGCGCGGTATCGCTCGCCCGCTCTTTGGGGTTCAGCCGGCGCGATAACTCGCTCACCGTTTCGGCCAACTCGGCCCGCGTGATCTCGATGTCGGCCCGGGCGGCGTCAACCGTATCGGGTCCGTTATTGGCATTCACGAGTGCAGCCCCTGCTTGAAGCTGCCGATATCTTTCCGGCTGCTCGTTATGGCCTCGGTCGGTAGCGGCAGGCTCGCTTTACTGAACTCCTTTTTGCCTATGAGCGCGGCCACTCCGGAGAGAAGAAACAGGATGCCTCCCACAATCAGAGCGGCAGCCCATAACGCCACAGCCAGGGAGAGCCCGACGATCGCCGCCGCAATCACTGCGCCCAGCCCGTAGACGACCAAAAGTCCCGACCCCCCGAATATCCCGGCTCCGATACCCATCGTTTTTGCCTTTTGCGTCATTTCAGCCTGGGCCAAGCGGATCTCATCGTGGATCAGGCTCGTTACCTCATCCGAGAGCCGCCCTACCAGGTCGCCTATGGGCATGTCGCGGGGTTCCGGCGTCGTCTGGCCCTCTGTCGTGTGGCCCTCTGAGGTAATACTCCCGTTCGCGGACATGGCTGGGTGATACCCCTTCGGTGAGAGGTCAACCTTCAAATCGGCGAGGACGTGTCGCCCGTCACGGTGGTTCACCCGCTCTGGATCGGGTCGCGGGCCCCAACGCCGTCCGCCGGACCACAAGCCCGCGATCAGATTCTCATACGCCTGGACCGCCAAACGGGGTCGAACTCAAAAAGCGCGCTCGGAGGGATTCGAACCCCCAACCTTCTGATCCGTAGTCAGATGCTCTAGTCCGTTGAGCTACGAGCGCTGGTTAACTTCTCCACCAGGAGTTTTACCCCAAGCGGAACTCTCGGTGACTTGGCTCAACGCTCGATCAGCATATCGGGCAAGGTCGCGGTCACCAAAAGCGGTGCAAGCCTAGACGAGGTGGGCGAGGTGCTCCGTCGTGGAAGCGATACTCAAAGCCGAGAACAAGCCTCCAGTTCAATTCGACGACCACTTGCGCGAATTCGGAATAAAGCTCTTGACGACAAAAACGTTAAGCGCAACTTAAATGCAACCTAACCGCCACCTGGGCGGATCAAACTCCAAGAGACTCAACGAGTCGGAATTGACCTGCAAACCTCGGGTCGGCCGATGCAGGGGGAGAATGGTGTTCCGCCATTACCGCGATGTCATCCCAGTTCCGAAGATCGATCCTCCTCGGGTGCGAACGGTGCTGGTTCTGCAAAGCAACGAAGAGCTGCAATCGGCGATCGAGCGCGCTCGGGCCTTCGAGCGCAGGGATGAATACGAGCGCCGTGTTGGGGCCTACGACCGCTACCTGAACATGCTCGCACACATTATGCGCATGCCCCCGGAGAGCACTGAGGAAGAGCGAAAGGCCGGCTCCCCGGACCGCGTCCTGCCGTGCGCCGACCTCCCTGCTACCCCACCCTCCTCCGCATAGGCCCGGTACGACAGGTCGAAGCGAGCCGAGCGTATGGCGGATCCGTGTTTCCAGCCGGCGGCGACGGCGCGCCCCTGTCCAAGCCCGTCGCATTTTCACGAAAGACGGCATACGCTTCCGAAATGACCTCAAGTGTGATTGAAAGCAAGATCCGGACGGCCCTGACACAGCTCAGCGGGAACACGTCGCAGCCAGCGACGAGAGCGGCCGTGGGCGACCTCGGGTCTTGCCTCCTCGAGTTGGCGGAGGAGGTCACTCGGCTCCGGATCGAACTGGACGAGATCAAAGCCCGAGGCCCAGAGCCCTGGACGGGCTGACTCGACTTGGCGGCCACTTGAATCTCCCCGACCTCGGCAGTCGGTTCAGGTCGAAAGGGCCCACCGGCTGTCACGCGCGTGCGGGTCGACCAACATGGCGTCTATGGCCTCGGCCTCGAGCGGTCGGGCGAAGAGGAATCCCTGCCCGGTGTCAACGCCGGCAGCCATGAGATGGAGCCGCTGCTCGTCGCTCTCGATACCCTTGGCGACGACCTCGAGGGAGAGCGCCGTGCCGAGCTGGACGAAGGTGCTGATGATGGCCGCAGATTTGGATGCGTCGCTGATGCCAGAGACGAAGGAACGGTCGATCTTGAGTTTGTCGATCGGAAACTGCTGGAGATATGCGAGCGAAGAGAAACCCGTTCCGAAGTCGTCGATGGCCAGCCGCACCCCGATCGCCTTGAGTAGGTTCAGCCGGACGACCGTCGTGGCGACGTCTTGCATGAGAGTGGACTCGGTGAGCTCGAGGACGAGCATGGCGGGGTCGAAGTCACTGGCCAAAAGGGCGCCGTAGACGTCGTCGACGATCCGGTCCCGCTGGAGCTGCTTGGCCGCGATGTTGACGGAGACCGCCAAGGGATGGCCCTTGCTCTTCCACATGGCACCTTGGCGACACGCGGTCTCGAGCACCCACTGACCGACCGGGACGATCAGACCGCTCGATTCTAGACCGGGGATGAAGTCTGCGGGCTCGACGACGCCACGCGTCGGGTGGCGCCAGCGCAGCAGGGCCTCAACACCGGTAAAGGCGCCGTTCTTCAGGTCGATAGTGGGTTGGTAGAGCAGGAAGAACTGCCCGGCCTGCAAGGCAATGTGTAGATCGACGTCGAGATTGCGGAGATCGTCGACCGAGTCGAGCATCGAAGGGGCGAAGGCCACGGCCCGGTTCTTCCCGGCGGCCTTGGCACGGTAGAGGGCGATGTCCGCGTCGCGGAGGAGTTCCTCGGGAGTCGCCCTGTCCCCGGTGGCGATGCCGATGCTCGCAGTCACCGTTAGGGCTATCTTGTTACCCGACATCTCAAACGTGGACTCCAGCGCGGCGAGAATCCGTTCCGCTACGGAGTGGCCCAAGTCGACCTGTGAGACCTCGGACAGCAAGACGAACTCATCGCCACCGAGGCGCCCAACGGTGTCCCCTTCGCGTAGCACGCCAGCCAATCTGGTCCCCACCCCGGCCAGCAGTTCGTCGCCGGCTCTGTGTCCCAGGGTGTCGTTGATGTCCTTGAAGTTGTCGATGTCGAGATAGAGAACGGCCACCGTCGTGTGCGACCGCCGCGCCCGCGCCATCATCTGGTCGATGCGGTCGAGGATCAGGGCCCGGTTGGGAAGGCCGGTGAGCGAGTCGTGGAAGGCCTGGTAGCGCAGCTCGATAGTTCGTTCGTCCACCAGCTCCAGGGCCCGTGAGCGGCTGGTGCCCAGCACGTAGAGCAACAGTCCGAGTAGGAGGCAGAACGCGATACCACTGAGCATCATGAGAAGGGCATTGCGGTTGGTAAGAAGTCCACTGCCGGTGACCACGGCGAGGACCTGAACGCTCCAGCCGTTGTGCAGGACGATGGTGGTGGAATCTGCTCCGATCGGTGCCCTGCCGGCTGTAAAGCTGACCTTGGAAGAGCCAGCTCCGTAATGAAAGGCCACCGCGGTGGAGGGATGACCCTTGAGGGCTACGGCCAATATGACGCCCGGAAGAATTGCCGTACCGGTCCACCCGATGAAAGCCGCCTGACGGGACCCGACGGTGGTGGGCACCACGCCGTCGCGGTAGATGGCAGCGCCGACCGCCAACTCCTCGGTCTTGCCGGATTTGTACGGAAGGTATTCCTCCTTCCCTGAGTTTCGAGATTCCAAGAGCTCCGGGCCGAGTACCGTTTGGCAGTAATCGATACTGCCCGGAACGGCCAGCGTTGCGGTCCGCTGCTGGGACACCTGCGAGAGGCAGTAGTACGGACGATTGCCGGCCGGAACGACCGCGAATGCCGCGCTTCCCGGATGCTCGGCGTTCTGTATCGCCGCGAACGCTCTGAGCTGTGATGACGAGACCATTCTCAATTCTGAGATGGTCAGCAGTTCGGGGTAGCGCGCAAACGCCCGCACTGACCGGGTCCACTCCACGAAGGCGGATTGGGTGGCATCAGGATCGGCCGTGAAGAAGGCGCCAGCACTGATGGTCAGGTCTTGCTCGTGCTGGAGTGCCAACTTCAGTGTCGAGGCGATGTCCGTCGCGGTGGCGACGAACTCCTGGCGTGAGGTCTTGCTGTCTGCCCGGGCCACTTGCCGGGCAACACCCACAGAACCGATGGTACCGACGAGGAAGAGCACCAGGACCATGACAATCAGGAAATTGCGCCGAGTCCTCATCGTAGGGACCGCCCGGTCGATCTGGGTTCAGGCATGTGGTGCCCGCCTCCTTATGCGGCAGGTGCCGGGGTTAGCGCGACAAGAGACGAATAGACAATGAGGTTGGACAGGTAGTGGCCCGACCGAGTATCGAAGACTCCCCCGCAGGTGACCAGCTGCAACGCACTGATCCCGTGTGACGCATATACCGCTTGGGTCGGGAAATCCGTCTTCAGGTACATCGCCACCGAGGTGACTTTGAAATGAGCAATGACGCCGTCGGCCAAAGTCACGTCGACAGCGTCACCGGCAGTGAGCGATCGTAAGTTGAAAAATACGGCCGGACCTTGGTAGGAGTCCACGTGTCCCAAGATCACGGCTGATCCTTCTTGGCCAGGGGATGGTCCCAACTTGTACCAACCCGGCTGCTGAATGTCGGTGGGAACCTGGACCGTCCCATTCAGATTGAGCCCAAGCGTCCCCAGAGACACCGTCACGGCAATCGCCGGTATACGCAGCTCGACCGGTGCCGAGCGTGCCGCGACGGGCAGGGCAACCGCCGGCGGCAGCGTCGTCGTGGTAGCACCGGCTGGCAATACTGGCGCCGTATGCGACCGCACCGGCCCAGCCAGCGGATGTTGATGTCCTCGCACGCCGACGACCAGGCATCCTGTGCCGATCAGAAGGAGGGCTGCGGCCAGGATCCACCACCGACGCGGGCGGCGGTTCGTAGTGCCCGCCGCCGCGGCAGTGTTCATGTCTCGATGTGTTGATCAGCCATGACCAGGGCCCGACGCCGGCGAAGGGCCAGAGCCGTTGCCAGAGCTGATCCAATCAGGGCGACGATGCCCAGGATCACGAGATCCTCATTGCCCGAGTGCGATGCCCCGCCCAACCCGGTCTGGGCAGAGCCGACCGGTAGGACGCCGGTCGCAACCCCCACTCCCGACCCGGTGCTTCCGGTCGATCCGGCGGCTCCGGGTGATGCGCCTGTTCTGCCGGTCACCCCAGAGCCACCGGCGCCCGCGGCCGCGGGGCTCTTGGTTCCACTCGCACCCGTCGGCGCGGTTGTGGCCGGCGACGCTGGCGCAGTTGTCGTGGTGGTCGGCGTCGCAGCTTCATAGTTGTTGGTGAAGGCTGTCGTGCAGGTCACGGTGCTTCCCCCGCCGTTCGACGAGCCATCACACTGCGTGATGGTCACAGGTAGCGCCGTCGCGCCGCCGGTCACCGTGCACTGCACCCGGGTCATGGCGCCACCGCCGTTGCCCGAGCCATTGCACTGGGTCACCGTGGCACCGGTCGTGGAAGCGACCGGAGCGCACACCTCGGTCGGCGCAGTGCCGCCGCCCGCACCCGAGCCGATGCACTGATCGACCGAGACGCCCGGCGCCGCCGTGCCGGCGGCGACGGTATTGACCACCGCGACTTTGCACGTCACGTTGCTGCCCCCTCCGTAAGCAATGCCGTTGCATTGATTCACCGAGGTGACGAGCTGGCTGGATGTGGTCACCGTGGTGGTACAGCCGAAGGGCGGGAGAACGCCGGCGGCCGCGAGACACGCCGTGCTGGTAATCGTCGAGGACGTGGCTCCGGTTGAGGTCACGGTGTTGTCCACGGTGATGGTGCAGGTCACCTGGAATCCGGCTCCGGTGGGATAGGCCGGGGGATCGCACTGGGTGGCAGCAGGCGCACTGGCTCCCGATGCTGCCGGTGCGCTCGCCAACCCACCGAGGACCCCCACGGCCAGGGCGAGGGTCGCCACCACGGCCACGACGAGACCACGACGCAGCGTCGCCCGGTGGGCCACGGCGCGCAGATGCGCCATCGAGCTCCCCGCGAAAGAACGTGAGATCCGGGCGCGGCGTGGGGCGGCAGGCATGACGAGCTCCTTCGAGAGTCCCGAAATAAACAACCGTCTGTGACGGACGTCCGGAACTACCTCACGAGGGTACTCTAGTTATTGATATATAGCAAATCGTTTCTAGTAAGTATTCTGGTACTTTTGTGAAATGGCGCCGTCGAATCACCGACGTCATCCAGCAGCGGTCGGCACTGCCCCAACGATGTTGACCACCTGGACCCCCATGCCCGGCAGCGAACCCTCGAAGGGGGCGTCGCCGAAGGCGAAGATCCCACCATCGGCTCCGATCAGCAGGTATCCCTTCCCATCGGTGCTCGGCACCATCGAAACGATGTTGTGCACTTTGACCACGATCCCCGGCAGCGAGCCGTCGAAGGGGGCGTCGCCGAAGGCGAAGACCCCGCCATCGGGTCCAGTCAGCCAGTAGCCCTCACCGGCAGGAGAAGAGGAGATGGAGGTGACCGCACCGGGAGCGCTGCCCAATTGGGTGGCATCTCCAAAGGCATAGACCTGACCGCTTGATCCGACCATCCAGTAGCCCTGATCATTCGGAGTCGTGGCGATGCCCACGATGTCATCGACATCGGTTCCCCGTCCGGGGAGCGAGCCGATGAACGGCGCGTTCCCAAAGGCGAAGACTCCGCCATCCCTACCAACTAAGAAGTAGCCCAAGTCGTTGGCGGTGGGCACGATCCCGACAATGTCGTGGACATGGACGCTGATACCAGGCAGTGACCCCAAGAACGGGGCGTTACCAAAGGCAAAAACTCCCCCGTCGGCGCCCGCCAGCCAATAACCCCCGTCGTTGCTGGTGGGCACCATGCCAACGATGTCCTTTACATGGACACCGATACCAGGCAGTGACCCCAAGAACGGGGCGCCCCCGAAGGCGAAGACCCCGCCGTCCGATCCAACGAGGTCATAGCCACCTACCGGGTTGGCCAGTGGAGTCACGGTCAGGGCGAAGAGCCACGTGCCGGTGTCGCCGCTGAGGTCGCTGTCATCGCCGCGGACCTGGTAGGTGCCCGCTGCAAGCGACGTCGTGGCCCCAATTGCTCCGGTGGAGGAAACCACCACATCAGTGGAGTCCGGCGAAACTGTCTCGGTGTAGGTGACGGTCCCGTTGGCGTTCGTCACGCCACCTTGGCCGCTATACCCGTCGCCGCCAGCAACGGTTGCAGAGGTCGGGCTTCCCTGAATCAGGGTGACAAAGGTAGACGTCCACTGGGCGTAGAGGGTGCCGGCTGCGCTGAACGAGTAGCTGGCCCCGTCGGCGTAGGCGGTACCGGTGCCGTTGGCCGCGGTGTTCCAGCCCGAGAAGGCGTAGCCGGTGCGGCGAAAGCCGTTGGCCGTCAGCACCGTGGGCACGTTGGCCGTCTCGGCGGCGGTCGATCCCCCTGTCGAGCCGTTGCCGTTGAAGGTGACGACGTAGGCGAGGGGTGTCGTAACGGCAATGCTCGTGGTGGTGATCGTGAGCGCGTCACTGTCGGCGGCATCAGCTGCCTGGCTGGCTTGTATCGTGCACGTGCCAGAGGTGACGAACGTCAGCGCGCCGCTGGACGAGCCCACGGAGCAGATGGAAGGCGTGTTCGAGGTATACGTGATGACACCGCCGTCGCCGGGAGTGCCGGTGGCCGCAACGGTGTCGGCCGTGGTGGTTGTCAGCGCGCTCGTCGGAGTTGGCGGTGAGGCGAACGTGACGGTGTCAGGAGTGGTAACGGTGTTGTCGGCGAGGGTAACGATGCCGTAGGACAACGCCCGTCCATCGATTGAGCCGCCCGCACCCACGGTGATCGCGCCGGCCGCCATGATGGTCCCGATGAACGACGAATTTGCGCCCGTTCCAGCGGCGCCGTTGACCTGCCAGAAGACGTTGGAGGCTCGGGCGCCGCCGGTCAGGATGACAGCACTGTCGGCAGCCGTGTTGAGAGCGGCATTGATCTGGAAGATGAAGACGGCGTTGGGGTTGCCCTGGCCGTTCAATGTCATCGTCCCGGTGAGTGCGAACGCCGCCCCCGTGGAGTAAACCCCAGCGTCGTAGGTCTTCCCATTTTGGTCTCCGCTAAAGGTGCCGGACGGTGTGAGCCCGGCCGCGGCGCCATAGGCCACGACCAAATCGGACTGAGCTTGCGCGGCCTGAGTGTCACCAGCGTGCGTGACGCCATCGACAACTCCAGGGAATGAAGGGAGAAACCCGGTGATTGAACTGCTGGGACTGACCCCGAGATCGGCGTTAAGAACAGTGTCACCAGTGCTGACAATGCCCGTTCCGCCCAATACCGAGTAGTTCTCCGCCGTGCCCAACTGCACCGGTGACACTGCAGCCGATGCCGGCGAAGGGACCACCAGGAGACCGGCCAGTACCAAAGTGCTCGCCAACGCTGCGATCGAGATGACCTGAGAACCAAGGAGTACGAGTTTCCTCATTTTGATGGGCCCTTCTCGGACGCGGGCAAGGCGGGACCGAGTTTGGAACGCCAGACTTGCCACATCGTCGGACCCCCTCCAGAGCCTGATCGATGGGCCATTGTACCAGATATCTTTACCTAGTAGTTTATTTCCCATTTATTTATTGCTGTATTTTTTTTCCTGTCTTGGCCCGCTCTCTGGTGCAGAGCAGGTCCTCAGGGAGCACTCACCCCGAGTCTTTCCGAAAACCCAGGTTCAGTCGTCGTGCCGCTCAGTAACTGGTTGATTGCCTCTCGATCCAGCGGGCGAGAAAAAAGGAAGCCCTGTCCGTTGTCCACCTCCTCGGCCTTGAGCCTCATCCATTGGTCGTCAGTCTCAATACCTTCGGCAATGGTCTCCAGTCCGAGAAGTTTGCCAAGCTGAACCAGCGTATGAACGATGGCGGCGGACTCCTTCGTCTCTGCCATTCCCGAAACGAAGGTCTTGTCGATCTTGAGTACGTCGATCGGGAACTGGCGTAGGTAGGCCAGCGATGAGTACCCCGTGCCGAAGTCATCAATTGCGATGCGCACCCCCGTCGACTTCAGGTCTCTCAGTTGTCCGGCGATTGTGTGGACGTCGCGCATCAACGCCGTCTCGGTGAGCTCCAGGATCAACATCCCGGGATCGAGACCGCTATCAGCGAGTGCGTTACTCACGTCAGACACGAGGTGGCCGTCTTCGAGCTGTACCGAGGAGACATTGACCGACACCGTCAATGGATGATGCTGACTCTCCCACTCCGCACCTTGTCGGCACGCCATATTGAGTACCCATCTGCCAACCGGAACGATCAGGCGGCTCGTTTCGAGCATGGGTAGGAATTCGCTTGGCTCTACAACCCCGCGCACCGGGTGCCGCCAGCGCAGGAGCGCCTCAGCACCGGTGAAGAGGCCAGTCAATAGGTCGACGGTGGGTTGGAAAAGGAGAAAGAACTGACCGCCTTCTAGCGCGAGCCGTAAATCCATATCGAGGCTTCGGTGACTGTCGACCGCATCTTGCATCAACGAGGAGAAAACGGTGGCACGGTTCTTGCCCTCGACCTTGGCCCGATAGAGGGCGACGTCGGCATCGCGTAGCAAGTCTTCAGGCTCGGTTCGGCTCCCTTCGGCGATCCCGATGCTGGCCGTGACGGACAGTGGAGAGCTGCTGGTTGCGATCTCGAAGGGGGTTCGAAGGATATCGAGGATTCGATCCGCCACCACTTTCGCTCCGGCGGCTAGAGAATTTCCGTCGACGAGAACAACGAATTCATCGCCCCCGAGTCGGCCGACTGAGTCACCCTCGCGAAGCGCCCTTGTCAGTCGGGCGGCGATCCCGACAAGCAACTCGTCGCCGGCGCCGTGACCCAACGTGTCGTTTACTTCTTTCAAGTCGTCGATGTCGAGGAACAGCGCCGCCACGGGAACGCCGTCACGCCGCGACCGCGCCATCATCTGGTCGAGCCGATCGAGAATCAGAGTCCGATTGGGCAATCCGGTAAGGGAGTCGTGAAAGGCCAGGTGGTTCAGCTGATCGGTGCGACTGTTGACCTGCACCACGGCGCGGGATCGACTGGTGCCCAGGACGAAAATCAACAAGGAGAACAGAACACTGATCGCGAAACCGCCCAACAATACGAAGAGGGAGTTTCGATTGGCCCACACTCCACCTGCGTCGACGGCGGCACTGACCGAAACGGTCCATCCGTTCGCAAGCCCAACCGAACTTGTCTGTGCCTTCGAGGGGGCCGATCCCGCCTTGAATGTGACGCCGGACGAAGCCCCATCGAAGTGGAAGGCCAACGCTGTCGCCTGATGGCCCTTCAGCACACTGGCCAGGAGGACGCTCGGACGGATCTGCAGACCGATCCATCCTATGAATGCAGCTCGCCGGGCGTCGACACTCGGGGGATCGGTTCCGTCTCGGTAGATCGGCGTTCCAATAGCAAGGTCTAGGTTCTTTCCCGCCCCAAACGGCAGATAGAAGTCTTTGCCAGAGTCCCGGGCACTCAGGAGCTGAAGCCCAACGGTCGTCTTGCAGTAGTCGATGCCGGCCGAAGCGAGGGGAACGCCACTCCGCACATCGGAGACGGACTCAAGGCAGTAGTAGGGACGACTCCCGGCGGGAGTGATCACAAGAGTCCCGTTTGGAGCTAATGGGCCGGGCGGATCGGCGACGGCTCGCGCCGCGAACCCCTTCAGCTCTGAAGCGGGGACCATCACCAGCTCGGTGATCCCCTCAAGCTCTGGGTATCGAGCGAACGCGTGGGTCGCTGCGGCCCAATTCTCGAACTGCTCTTCGGATGCGTCTTCGTCGCCGGCGACGAAACCAGCAGCGCTGAAATACAAGTCCTGCTGATGCTGGAGGGACCTCTGCAGTACCAGGGCAATATCCGTGGAAGTGGAAACGAACGCCTGGCGAGATCTCTGGCCGTCGGTGCGGCCGACGGCATTCGCCCCGATGGCCGATCCGATCGAGCCGAGAACGAACAGTCCGACGGCAACGACCAACCAGACTCGTCCATGCGGTTTTCCCCGTTTGGGTGTCATCGCATTGCTGCCGGAAACCTCGGACACCCGGCTCTTGTGGTTCCGAATTCCGGGGAACGTTCCTCTAGCCATGTAGCGCCTCGCCGGCTGCGGCCAGGATCCACCACCGACGCGGGCGGCGGTTCGTAGTGCCCGCCGCCGCGGCAGTGTTCATGTCTCGATGTGTTGATCAGCCATGACCAGGGCCCGACGCCGGCGAAGGGCCAGAGCCGTTGCCAGAGCTGATCCAATCAGGGCGACGATGCCCAGGATCACGAGATCCTCATTGCCCGAGTGCGATGCCCCGCCCAACCCGGTCTGGGCAGAGCCGACCGGTAGGACGCCGGTCGCAACCCCCACTCCCGACCCGGTGCTTCCGGTCGATCCGGCGGCTCCGGGTGATGCGCCTGTTCTGCCGGTCACCCCAGAGCCACCGGCGCCCGCGGCCGCGGGGCTCTTGGTTCCACTCGCACCCGTCGGCGCGGTTGTGGCCGGCGACGCTGGCGCAGTTGTCGTGGTGGTCGGCGTCGCAGCTTCATAGTTGTTGGTGAAGGCTGTCGTGCAGGTCACGGTGCTTCCCCCGCCGTTCGACGAGCCATCACACTGCGTGATGGTCACAGGTAGCGCCGTCGCGCCGCCGGTCACCGTGCACTGCACCCGGGTCATGGCGCCACCGCCGTTGCCCGAGCCATTGCACTGGGTCACCGTGGCACCGGTCGTGGAAGCGACCGGAGCGCACACCTCGGTCGGCGCAGTGCCGCCGCCCGCACCCGAGCCGATGCACTGATCGACCGAGACGCCCGGCGCCGCCGTGCCGGCGGCGACGGTATTGACCACCGCGACTTTGCACGTCACGTTGCTGCCCCCTCCGTAAGCAATGCCGTTGCATTGATTCACCGAGGTGACGAGCTGGCTGGATGTGGTCACCGTGGTGGTACAGCCGAAGGGCGGGAGAACGCCGGCGGCCGCGAGACACGCCGTGCTGGTAATCGTCGAGGACGTGGCTCCGGTTGAGGTCACGGTGTTGTCCACGGTGATGGTGCAGGTCACCTGGAATCCGGCTCCGGTGGGATAGGCCGGGGGATCGCACTGGGTGGCAGCAGGCGCACTGGCTCCCGATGCTGCCGGTGCGCTCGCCAACCCACCGAGGACCCCCACGGCCAGGGCGAGGGTCGCCACCACGGCCACGACGAGACCACGACGCAGCGTCGCCCGGTGGGCCACGGCGCGCAGATGCGCCATCGAGCTCCCCGCGAAAGAACGTGAGATCCGGGCGCGGCGTGGGGCGGCAGGCATGACGAGCTCCTTCGAGAGTCCCGAAATAAACAACCGTCTGTGACGGACGTCCGGAACTACCTCACGAGGGTACTCTAGTTATTGATATATAGCAAATCGTTTCTAGTAAGTATTCTGGTACTTTTGTGAAATGGCGCCATGGACCTTCCTCACCAACCACGGGCGAGCCTTGCTGTGCATCGCCCGGGACCCCGATATCCGCCTGCGCGACATAGCGGTGGCCCTAGGAATCACCGAGCGGCGTGCCTACGGCATCGTCAACGACCTGACCGAAGCCGGATACGTCATTAAGGAAAAGGAAGGGCGTCGCAACCGCTATCAGGTCCAAGAGCACCTCCCCGTGCCCGAAGCCCCCGATCAGGAACAGGCCATCGGGGAGGTGTTGAGCCTGATGACCGGACGACACGCAGCGCGAAGGCCCAAACGGCGCGTACCGCGCTGAGGCCGGGTTGGGGTAGCGGGCCGTCCCTACCGGGGGACGGCCCGGCGTTCCTGTCCTGCCCACACGACCCGTGACGCCTTCGATCGGCGCTCCTTTGCCGCCTGGCTGAATCGGTGTTCTGCGCCCTGTGGCGTGATGCCTCCGACGGTTTCCCCTATCTGGCGCCAGCTGGCTCCGTGACGGCGGGCTGCCTCCGCTGATCCGTGGCAGAGCCGATCCGCCGACCGTCGGAGTTCGTCTGCGAAACGAAGGGCGGCAAGTGATGCCCCGGGCTCCTCGGATATCCCGGCGACCGCCTCTCGGCGGCCGTCCTCCACTAACGCGGCAGCAATGGATTCTGGGTCTCGCATACCTCCATCGTACCCGGCCGGGATAGGACTTTCAACTATATGTTGACAACCATGTGTTGAAGGTCTACTCTTCAACACATGGTTGATAGCTCAGATCGGAAGCACGGCCGCCGGCGATACGTCACTTTCTTCGTGGCGGCGATCCTCGCTGTTGCCGGTTGCCTCGCCCTTACTCTGCCGAGGGATCACGTGACGCCAACCTCCACCGCGCTCTCCCCCCCATCACGGCCCGTCGTCGACAAAGTGCCTGCTCTTGCCCTTGCGGCGCCCACCACCACAACGACCGCAATGCCAGTTGCGACAGTACCGGCACCTGCGGCGGGGGAGACCGCGGTCACCGAGCCCTCCGTGGCGACAATGGTTGCCCAAGTGGAGGCCGCCGGAGTGGAGCCGGGGTCCAACTGGAGCTGGAGCATGGGCGACACGGCGACTCACTGTGGTGTCGTGTCCGGTGCCGGCACGGGGTGCACCTTCGGAGCGGGCGGACTCGAGTACACCGTTTTTGCCGGGACGCCGACTCTCGCCCTCGTCGCCCATGAGCTGGCCAACGCGGAGACCCAGAACGATGCCGTACCAGACCTGCTGAACGATGTCGCCACCGCAGAAGGCGGGACGTCGTGGTCACCGACCGATGCCGTGGCCTCCTGCCTCGTCGAGCACTTCATGGGTGTCCAGGACGGTGCCGCCGGATCGTGGCGATGCCCGACAGCACTGGCCACCACCGTGGCCGACAACATCCATGACACACTTTCGTCGACAATCGTGAGCCAGACGAGCTGACGAACGACCTCTCACCCAGTCGCGGATCTCCCTGGCACGGTCGATCGCCACTGCGGCAACGTCACGACGGCACCAGACGGCTGCGGCGGGAGCGGCGGCGGTGACGGTGACGGTGACGGCGCGGTGACGGGAGAGCAGTAGCGCCAGAGCGACCATCACCGCCACGACGAAGAGGGCGGCGGCGACAAGGGCCAGCGTCGAAAGGCCGGGAGCTCGTGGCGACTTCGCCCCACCATTGCCGCGCGGGAAGGTGATCGTCGCGACCGCTGACCGTTCGAGGGATCCGCTGGTGATCCCCAGGTCGGCTCGCCAGGGTCCGCGAGGGAGTTCCGAACCGAGCTGCACCGCCACCGGTTCAGAGGCTCCGGGCGCGAGCAGTGTTCCCAGCGTGGCTGCAATCGGCCCGGCGCGCAGTCCGTCGGGGCCATGGGTCAGCATGAGATTGCCACTCAGGTCGAGTGTGCCCTGGCCGCTGTTGTGGACGGTTGTGACGACAACAGACCCGCCCGTGGCCGAGCGCTTCGCTGTGAGCGGCCCGATTGCGAAGTTCGAAGGAGGCGCGCCTCCGGGTCCGATCGTGAGATACATCCGGACGCCGACCCGGTTTACCAGGGTAATGCCGCCCGCGACCGCGGGCGGTGCGGATACCTCCGCCCACAGCACGGCATAGCGCTCGCCAGATGACGCACCGCTGGGCACATTGACCGTCAACGTGTCGAATGCCTCACTGCCTCGCGCCAAGCGGACCACGTTGTGACCTACCGACGTCCAGCTCGAGAGTTCGTTGCTGCTTCGGCCGGAGCCGAAGGCGAAACTGCCCCGAACGACGGTCGCGGCGGCCGGATACACCGAGACATCCACACTCCGATCGGTGTCGTTGTCGATCTCCACTTGGCGAGTGAGCCGCGTCCCAGGCGCCAGCCGTTCGACGACGTAGGAACTGGCCAGGGGATTGCGGGGCGATGCACCGGCGACCGCAACAAGACGGATCCCGACACTGCCTGGAACTGCGGGAGAGCGACCAGGTGACAAGGCGAACGCACTCGACAGCGGGACGATGGCTGCGGCCCCTGCGAGAATCACGACTGCCGTCAGGCGACCGCGCATCATGCGTCGTCGCTTCCCTCAGGCGACAGAGTGGGTGATGGTGGCTGAGTAGACGCCGGGAGCAAAGTTGGCGGGAACGACCACGGAGATTGTCGGGTTCCAACTCGCCGTGCTGATTCCGGTGCTTGCCCCCGTCACGACCGTTGAGACTCCCGTCAGATCCGGAGCGGGGACCGCCGTCGCCACGACGGTCGGGGAGTCCGTGATCGCTCCGGCCGCGTAGCTGACGTTGTTGGCCGGATCGGCTGGGCCAGCCGGCGGAGTAAACGCCGTCGAAATCACCGACGTCGTCCAGGTGGTGGTGCCACCGCGCTGGTCGGTGACCGTGACGACGCCGAGGGAGCCGGCGATCGTGCTCGAACTGGTGGCGGCCACCTGCGATCCGAGCGACACGCTCGCGGTCGGGGCGCTAATCGACAAGGCGCCCGCGGTGAGCGTGAAGGTGGCTGGGGTAGCTGCGCCGGCGGGCAGGGCGACCAGGCTGGTCGTGGCAGCGAGGAGAGAGACTGCGCCGGCCAGGCATAGGAGCTGCTTCATGGTCAGTCGATCCTTCTTCGTGGGCAAGGGCAGGGCCGGAACGGTCCTTCGCTTGCGCCTCGTCGGGTCCCCTGGGGCCAGACCGGTGAGACCACTATATAGGACTTTGTTACCGTGATTCCTATTTCTAGTTAAGAATCTCGTAAATCGTGAAACATGTATTCTGCACCGCTATATAGTTGGGCGCCCCACGACGGAGGAGTGACGTCTACCTTGCGCACCATCCCGGACTTCCGGCTGCTCACGAATCACGGCAACACGCTCCTCCTGATCGCCCGTGACCCACGAATTCGCATTCGAGATCTCGCGGACCTTCTCGACATCACCGAGCGCGCCGCCCAGCGCATTGTGGCCGACCTGATCGGCACGGGGTACCTCGATCGTGAGCGGGAGGGGCGCCGGAACGTCTACCACGTCAGAACCCACCTGCCCCTCAGACTGCCCTTTCAACGCGACCTCGACGTCAAATCGCTGCTCGCCATAGTGGCCACGCCGGATGAAGACGGCAGCGGGACAGAGTCGGTTCACTAAACCTTTGCGGTGCACACTGCCACCTCATGGTCGATCCCCATTCGGTACAGGTGCGAGGTGTAGCGTGCAGAGCGAGGACAGCTCCGAGGATGAAGTACCTCGAACGAAGTACTCCGGGATGCAGAGGTCGACGTTGACCACCACCTGCCGAGATGCAGAACGACGTGTCGCAATTCTTATCGATGAGACCAACCGGATCCACGTCGAGAGTCCCGTCACCCCTTGGGGCTACGAGCTCACAGTCCGGATCCATAACATCGGCATCGTCACCACCGAGACTTCCAAGACACTTCTGGTCAACCCTTCTTGGTTGCGCTTTGTCGTCGAGGTCGACGACTTCCAGGCATGCGTGGCTGACGAGATCGTCGCCTGGTACTTGATTCAAGACCTCACCGGTACGCACCAGGGGCCGTCTCATGGACGGAGCGGCGGATTCAACTAGGGGAAGAGGATCTCGAGACCCCTTCCGCCCGTCACAAATTGCGAATTCCTTTCATGTTTGGACAATCGTTGCTACAGTGAAATTGCCTACCTTCAATACGAGGGTTTCGTGAGGACGGCCTTCGTCGCCCACTGCATCCTGGAGAGGCCCGAGTGCCTCGCTACCTACGAAGGTGCGACGATCTGCGTCATTGGGCGTACCCCCTCTGCCCGTTGGCGCGGTGCGCTCCAGTAGGTGCAACCGCGGCTGTAGTGGGTGACGCAGGCTGCCTTCCGTCTCTTGACTCAGTGCCGACCCGCGCCCGCACTATGTGGATACGACCGTCGACCGTCCTACGGCGGGGCGGGTCGATGTAAGGCCGGACTCTTGCCGGCTACTCGATTTCCGGTGCGAGAGAACCCGCCACCACACCGATGTACGTGCCAATTCTCGAATCGAGACTGAGGATGACAACGAACGAGCGCCAACTTTCCGACGTACTCAGCGAGTTTGCTCGGACAATGCTCACCGAGTTCCCGATCCAGCGGATTTTGGACCATCTGGCACGCAGAATTGTCGACATCATGCCGATCACCGGAGCTGGGGTCACACTGATCTCGGAGTCGACCCGTCCTCACTATGTGGCGGCATCGGACGACACGGCGTTGACGTACGAGAAGTTGCAAACCGTGCTCGACGAAGGTCCTTGCGTCGCGGCCTATCGAACCGGCAACGCAGTTGCCATCGCCGATCTCCGAGAAGAAGCGCGCTTCCCACTCTTCGTTGCTCGAGCGCTTGAGGCCGGTCTCGGTGCGGTGTTCACCTTCCCTCTGTGCCAAGGGGACATGCGGCTGGGTGCGCTCGATCTCTATCGGGGTACACCGGGCCCCTTGAGCGACGAGGAGATGGTCGCGGCCCAGACCCTGGCCGATGTGGCGTCGGCGTATCTCGTCAATGCCCAAGCCCGGAGCGATCTGCTCGACGCATCCGCTCAGGCCACGGCGGTTTCTCTCCATGATGCACTCACCGGGCTCCCGAACCGTACTCTTCTCGTGGAACGGATTGAGCACGCCCTCCTCGGCCGCCGCCGATCAGAGAAGATCGTGGCCGTTCTCTTCATCGACCTCGATGGGTTCAAGAGAGTCAACGACGGTTTTGGCCATAAGACCGGTGACGATCTTCTGGTGGCGGTCGCCGGCCGGATCACACGGATGTTACGGCCGAGCGACACCCTTGCCCGCTTGGCAGGAGATGAGTTCATCGTCGTGTGCGAGGGCCTCGATGAGGAAGAGCAGGTTGAGAGGATTGCGACCCGTATCATCGATGTCATCGGCTTACCTTTCAAGCTGGGAGCAATGGAGGTCGATCTCTCGGCCAGCATCGGTGTTGCCTTTGCTGATGCGGGTGACGATCCTGAGCAATTGCTCCATAGGGCCGACGTTGCGATGTACCAGGCGAAACGGAAGGGCGGTGCGCACCATGAACTCATTGACGTGCGAGAGCAAGAGCTCGCCGAGTACACCGACACATTGCACAGGGACCTGGGGCGCGCCATAGGACGAGGCGAACTGCGACTCGAATACCAGCCCATGGTCCGGAGCGCCGACGATCGGGTCATTTTCGTCGAAGCGTTGCTCCGCTGGGACCACCCCGATCTGGGCCCTATAGCTCCGGGAGTTCTGATTCCGCTCGCCGAACGCTCGGGTGCCATACTCGAGATAGGCCGATGGGTGCTCGAACAGTCGTGCCGGGACCGCCACCGCTGGGAGAACAAGACGGGCGACGAGGACCTCGTGATGTCGGTCAACGTGTCCGCTCATCAACTGATGACCCCCGGGTTCGTGGGGACGGTGGAACGTGCGCTGGCCACGACGGACACGAGAGGCGGGCATCTCTGTATTGAGGTCACAGAGAGTTGCTTTGTACACGACCCCAAGCGTGCGCTCGCCGTGCTGTCCAAGCTCAAGCAGCTCGGCGTGTTGATAGCTCTCGATGACTTTGGCACGGGCTACTCGTCCCTCAGCTACCTCAGGCAGTTCCCCGTCGACATCATCAAGATCGACCAGAGCTTCATCGCCGACCTCACCGAGAACGGCGCGAGTCACCACATCGTCTCAAAGACGATCGAGTTGGCGCACTTGCTCAAGCTGATCGTCATCTGCGAAGGCGTGGAGACGGCTGAACAGGACCGCCAAGTTGTGGCACTCACAAGCGATTACGGTCAAGGCTTCTACTTCTCGCGCCCGATGACGGCACACATGCTCGATGAGACTGTCGGCGCAGCCGAAGCAGTCTGGACCATCGCGGCATAGGTTCGACGCACAGGCGGCCTCCCGACTCTGCCGTGCCGGGCCGGCGCCAGATGTCGTCTCGGTCCCGGGCGGCCGTCACGACTCGTCACACGCGGCCCCGCAGGGGCACAACGCAACCGCGGCCCCGGAGGGGCACAATGCACGCATGAACACCGTCCCCGAGATTCTGGCCGATGCATTCGATCGGGTACGCCACGAGGTACGAGACGTCCTCGACGGTGCCGATGACGAGATCCTTCGATGGAGGGCCGACCGGGAGGCCAACACCGTCGCCTGGCTGGTATGGCACCTCAGCCGCGTCCAGGACGACCATCTGGCCAAGGCGTTCGACCGGCGGCAGGTGTGGCACGAGGAGGGGTGGGCCGAGCGGTTCGCGCTCCCCTTCGACGTCGACGAGACGGGATACGGGCAGAGCCCGCACGAGGTCGGTCGGGTCACGGCCTCGGCTGAGCTCCTGACCGGCTACTACTCTGCCGTGGCCGCCCGCACGGCGGAGCTCATCGGCGGTATCAGCGACGAGGACCTCGGACGGATCGTCGACGAGCGTTGGGACCCGCCCGTCACTCTTGGCGTGCGCCTGGTCAGCGTCATCGCCGACGACCTGCAGCACGTCGGGCAGGCCGCCTACGTAAAAGGCCTGGCGCAGAGAGCCTGACCTTCAGTTCCGGCGGTCGGGAAGAGCCGGCACGGCGACCCGCTGCTCGGATGGGCGATCACCCTCGACTGCGTTCGCCGCGCCGTCGGCAGAGCGAAAGAGGACTCGGTCACACAGTGCGAACTGCACCAGCCACAGTGCGCCATAGGCGGCGACGTTCGCCATCTCCACCGCCACCGTGTGCACCAGGCGCGTCGAGTGGAGTGTGGCGTCCGACGCCAGATGAACCGCGATGGTCGAGACGACCAAGCCGGTGAACGAGAGGGCGGCGTAGGGCACGGCCTGTCGCAGAATGGATCGACGCCCGCCCTGTGCCCAGACCCACCTCCGGTTGAGCTCGAAGGATGGGATGGTGGCGACCGCCGTGGCAAGGACATTCGACCAGGTGGCGGGCCACCCCAACACGCCGACAAGCACACCGAGGATGCTGAGAGCGGTGACCGTCGAGATCGCCGAGACCGAGCCGTAGCGGACGAACCGCCGCAGCGTGGCACGACGAGAGTGAGGGGCATCGCCGGGCATGCGAGCCAGTATCGGGAGCGCGCCTGTGCGCGCCCGTAACTCCGCGTCGCCCTCCCCTGAGACTTCGCAGGGAGCGGCGATCCAAGGCGGCGATCAGGCGCCCGCGCTCTCCCACAGCTTTATGCCGCCCAGGATGCCGGCCGTGTTCTCGACGATCGTGATGCGTTCGAGCGCATCACCCAACTCGTCGCGCACGATCCTGCGGGCGTTGCCCCCACCGATGTACAGATGGTCGTAGAAGAACAGGGCGTCGAGACAGACGATGGCCTCACGGACCCGGTGGTTCCAATGCTCGTCGCCCTTATTCTTGCGGGCCAGTTCGCCCAGCTGTTCGTTGTAGGTCTCGTCCCTGCGGAACGGGTGGTGCGCCAGTTCCACGTGGGGCAGGAGCCGACCGTCCATGAAGACGGCATTCCCGAAGCCGGTCCCGAGGGTGATGACCACCTCGAGCCCCTTGCCCTCCACGACCGCGGCGCCCTGCACGTCGGCGTCGTTGGCCACCTTGGTCGGCAGCCCGAAGGCGGTCGACAGGGCCGCGCAGAGGTCAAACTTGGACCAGGCCTCGAAGAGCTTGCGGTCCACCGGGGTGCCCGGACCTCTTTTGGTGACGAAGTGGGGCGCACTGAGGACCACCCCGTTGCGCACCATGCCCGGGAACCCACAGGAGACCCGATCGGCCTTGGGAAGGGGCTTCGCCAGGGCAACCAGGGCGCTGACCAGGCCCGACTCGCCATCGGGTGGCATCGGATACTTGGTGTCGACTCTCACCCGGTCGGTCACCATGGCGCCGTCCTTGCTCAGTACCGACGCCTTCAGGCCGGTCCCCCCGACATCGATGGCCAGCGTGAAGGGATGGGCGAACGTGTCGACAGCCGGGGTGGAGACCACGCTGGGCACTGTACTCAAGGGCCTCCCGGATCGTGCCGCCACCTGGCCGCGGGCGGCCCCCTGGCCGCCACCTCTCCCGTGGCTGGGCGCCCGGAGGGAGTTGACATGTGACTTAATGGTCACCTATTCTGGCGAGGTGGACGCCGTGTTCAGGGCCCTCGCCGATCCAACCAGGCGGAGCCTGCTCGACGAGCTCTTCCTCCGGGACGGGCAGACGTTGGGTGAGCTCGAGGAGCGCTTTGCGATGACGCGGTTTGGCGTCATGAAGCACCTCAAGGTTCTGGAGGAGGCGGGACTGGTGGTGACGAGGCGGCGAGGCCGCCAGAAGCTCCACTTCCTCAACCCGGTCCCCATCCGGCTCGTCCACGACCGTTGGGTGAGCAAGTACGCCGAGCCCTGGGTGGCAGGACTCAGCGATATGAAGAGAAGACTGGAGGCTCAGATGGAGAAGGTGTTCGAGATCTACATTCGCACCACGCCCGAGCGGCTCTGGGAGGCGATCACCGACCCCGAGATCAGGAGTCGGTACAACTTCGGCGCCGGGGTCACCTCGGACTGGAACGTCGGCTCGCGCCTGGACATGGCGAGCGCCCAAGTGGTGCTCGGGGAGGGAGAGGTTCTCGAGGTCGACCCACCGCGTCGGCTCGTCCACACGATGACCGCCCTCTGGAGCGACGAGGTCAAGGAGGAAGGCCCGACGCGGGTCACCTGGGAGATCACCCAGGTGCAGGAGTCGTGTCATCTGACGGTGACCCATGACGAGCTCCGGGAGGGCGCCAACGAGCAGCTCTACGGAGGCTGGCCCATGATCCTCTCCGGCCTCAAGACGTGGCTGGAGACCGGAGAGCGGCTGACCACGCCGGGATCGTTGCTGTACGGCAGTTGAGACTGTACGGCAGTTGAGCCGCACCGGGCGGGCGACCACCGCGGGGCGGGGCGTAACCTTCGGGTCTCATGTCGCCCGCGGTCGTTCATGTCGCACCTCACCCCGACGACGAGGCCCTCGGTAGCCCCGGGGCGCTCCTGCACCTGAAGGATCGTGGGTGGACGGTGGTCAGCGTGTTCGCCAGTCTCGGGCTCCCCGACCAGTCGGAGCGGCGGCGGGCCGAGGCCGAGGAGGCCTCGAGACGGGCCGGCTTCGAGCCGGTGTTCCTGGACCCGCCGCTCCGGATCTCCCGACACGACGACCTCGCGCTGGCCGCGGACCGCGTGGCGGGCGAGCTGCCCGGGATCGTCGCCGACCGGGGCGCGACGCTGGTCGTGTCACCCTCTCCCCACGAGGTGCACCACGGCCACGAATCGGTGGCCCGGGGCGTGCAACGCGCCATGGCTGCGCTGCCCCCGTCCCTTCGCTGGTGGATGTGGGGCGTGTGGGGCGACCTCGCCGCACCCAACGTCTACTTCCCCTTCGACGAGCCCGACCTGGCTCGCATGCTGCACATCCTGGGGGCCTACGCAGGCGAGCTCGAGCGCAACGACTACCGGCGGCTGCTCATCGGTCGGTCGGCCTCGACGGCGGTGCTGGGGTCCGAACGCGTCTTCGGATTCGGATCGCCGGCCGCCAGCGCCCTCCCCTACGCCGAGGTGCTGACCGAGGTGCGCCGTGTCGGCGACCACTGGATGGCCTCCGAAGCCCACCAGCTCGACGAGGGCCCCCTGCCCGGGGAACGTTTCGACCTGGACCTCACCGCGTGGATCGAATCACCCAACGCAACCCGGCTGGTGGGAGGAGAGCGCGAGGCGGCCGAACCAGCCGCGGGCGAGCACCGGCCCCACCAGGGCCGGAGGTAGCGCAGCACAGTCCGCCCCGGTCAGCTCGCGGGCGGGATCCTTCCCGCCGCCTCCAGCAACGTCGTGGCCAGTTTCTCCGCGTCGCGCACGCTCAGGTCCACGCTCGCCTCCGTGCCGTCGTAGACGATCGTGGTCAGCCGCACCGTTCCCCGCAGCGGGAGCCCGGTCACCGACACCGACTCCGTGCCGCCGCCCAGCTCCAGCGTCTCCATCGTCTCATCGTCTGCCATGCGCCCAACGCTATCCCGCCACGGTCACGCATTCCCGGGCGTCGGTGGCAGCCCCGCTCGAGGGAACCGACCGCGAGGCGGCCGAACCAGCCGCCGGCGAGCACCGGCCCACCAGGGCCGGAGGTGCAGGCGAGCCGGCGGCAGGGTGCCGTAGACCAGGACGGCCTGGCCACGGCGGAGGCAGCGCAGCTCCTCCGGCGGCAGAAGGCGGCGCGGTCCACTGGTCGAGGTGGTGGAACGACCACCGTGGGCATCGCGGGTCACCGAGGGTGTGGTCACCTCCTCCTCGCCGATGAGACGGCTGGCGTACTCCAAGGTGTCGGGGTCGGCGATCCCGGGCAGGAAGATCTTGGCCCGGTGGTTGTTCATCACGGTGGGCGCCCGTGCGCCGTAGCGGGCGCGCACCTGCGCCACGTCCTGCCAGACCGTCACCAGTTGGATCCCATGGGACGCGCAGGTGGCGGCCAGGCCGTCGAGTTCGGGCAGGGGGGCGATGTGCGCCGCTTCATCGAGCACGACGAGCAAGGGCGGATCCAACGCTGTGCCCGCACGCGTGGCGCGGGCGAAGGCCTGAACGAGGACCTGCTGCGTCAGGGCGGTGAAGTAGCCGCGGAGGCGACGCTGGTCATGGGCCGGCGCGCAGAGGTACAGGGTGTGGCAACCCCCGAGAAGATCGCCGGGTTCGAACGCGGCGCGCTCCGCGCGCCGCCACCGGCGAAGGGGGCCAGAATCGACTCCGCGGTCGTATAGACCGAGCTGCGGGTGCGCTCGTCGCGGCACCACGAGGCCCGGGCGGCATCCACCGCCTCCCCGACGCCTGCCTGCTCGAGAATCAGGGACACCTCGCCGGCCTCCTGGGTGTCCACCCAGCGCAGGACCTCGGCCATGGAGCGCCCGTCGAGGGCCGCAGCGAAGAGGAGCGGGGCCAGCAGCTTGGCCGCCGTGGCGTACCAGAACTCCCCGTCGGCCGTGGTGGCGTCGGCCTTGGCCGACTCGGCCAGATCGGACGCCATGTGGCGCGCCTCCTCCCACGCGCCACACGAGGTGAGGGGCGACCAGGTGGTGGCGCGCGCGCCCGTGGCGCCCGACGGATCGATGCACCAGATTCGACCGCGCTCGTTGCGGCGCGCCTGGGTGTGGCGCAGCAGATCGCTCTTGACACTGGCGGCCACCACCGGCCCCTCCCAGTCGAGGATGGCCGGCACGGCCAGCGACGTCGTCTTCCCGCTCTGGGTCGGTCCCACCACCACGACCGACTGGGCCCGCTCTGCGCCGACGAGGATCGGATGGAGGAGGCCGGGAACGGTGCCCAGCGCCAGGCGACCGGGGTGGGGCGCACGACGGTCGAGGAGCAGTGGGCGCAGGTCGAACCGACGGGCCCAGCGGGCGCCGCGCCCGTGTCGACGGCGTCCCCACGACGGCGGGGCAGAACGGGCGTAGAGCGCCGCCAGCAGGACGCCACCGACAGCCAGCGGGACGATGGAGAGCGACGCGGCGGTGACCGAGGCGGTGGCGACGCCGGCCATGCCCTAGCCGCCCATCATGGCGCCGTCGGTGTTCACCATGACGTGCTCCATGCGGCTGAGCCGGTGCTGGACCAGGAACGATCCTTGCCCCACCTTCCACAGGGCGACGCCGCGTCGCAACTGCGGAAGAAGCTCGGCCTCCGTCGCCGAGAGGGAGAGCAGTTCCGAGGCCACCGCCAACTCCCCGGGCGACTGGGCGTAGACGACGCGCGTCTCCGAGTCGGCCAACAGCCCCTGGGCCAGTGCCACCTGCTCGGAGTCCGATGCGCCCACCGAGTGCAGGTCGGACACGCGGTGGAGCACCGCCACGTTGGAGACGCCGAAGGCACGCGAGAGCTTCCAGGACGACTGGAGCCACCGGGCCACGCCCAGATTGGAGAGCAGCGCCCAGGCTTCGTCGATCACCACGAACGTCCGCTCCCCTCCCCCGGTGTTCGCCGCCGCCCGCGCCAGGTGGGCCTGGAGCCACGCCGTGGCGCAGGCCATGAGAACTCCGAGGGCGGACGAGCTGTAGAGAGCGGACAGGTCGAGGATGACCAGCGGCCCGGCGAGATCGAGCCCAGCGGTCGTCGTCGCGTCGAACATCCCGCAGAGGTCCCCGTGCACCAGACGACGCAGTTCCAGGGCGACGTCGCGGCCGTCCTCGAGGAGGTCGTCGAGCCTGGTGCGCAGCGACCGCGCCGCGTCGGCGCTCGGTGCGAGCAGAGCTTCGACCACCGCGGGCACCGTGGGCACGTCCGCCCTCGCCGCAGTGGTGGCCAGTGCCGCGCCCAGCGCCGCGCGCTCACGGGGCAGCAGGCTGCGGCCGAGACACGCACCGGCCAACGACGCCAACAGCTCCGTCCGTCGGCGCGGCGTGCTGCCCTCGCCGTCGATGACACCACCCGCGTGCTCGGGCCCCGGGTCGAGCGGGTTGAGGCGGATGGCACCACCCGGCCGCAGGGCCACCGGCCGCACGCCCCACGCCGCGGCCAGGTCCCCGTACTCGCCCTTCGGGTCCACCACCCACGCCCGTCGGCCGAAGACGGCCTGGCGCCACAGGAAGGTCTTGACGAACGCGCTCTTCCCCCGGCCGATCTGACCGAAGACGACCATGTTGGGATTGGAGACGACCCCCTGCGAGTACAACTCGAAGGGGTCGAAGACGAACGAACCCCCGAGGAGGTCGTCCCCGACCACCACCCCGCGCTGGCCCAGGCCGGCCTCGGCGAGGAAGGGGTAGGCCGCGCCGAGATTGCGCGTCGTGATCTGATGTGCGGGTACCCGCGCCCCGCCCGGTGTCCCGAACATGCGAGGGAACGGTCGGGCACGGTCGACGCCGGCCACCGGTCCGATCACCTTCGCGCCAGGCCACGGGCCAACGGCAGGGTGCAGGTGTAGGAACGGGCCTGATCACCGTAGAGACGGCGGACGACGAGCCGGGCCTGGCTCGCCGCGTGCTGTACCGCCTCGCACGCCGTCACCAGCTCCTCCTCGGTGGGCGCAGAGGCCGTGAGGTAGCCCGAGAATCGGAACGAGGCGTGCCCGTCGGCCAGTTCGGCCTCGCGGCGGGCCAGCACCTCTGACTGCCGTGAGTGGCGGGCCGTGAAGATGAAGCCGTTCCGGCGACGCAGTTCGGCGTCGGCCATGTCGGCCGTCCGGGAGGCCTCGACCTTGCGCGCCGCCTTCTCCGGGCCCAGCGGTTCCATGACGACCGACACGGTGGCCCGCGTCGATCCGAGCAGCAGCGGGGCGAGGAAGTCACTCCGCACCTCCGTGCGCGGCCACTCGGCGATCCAGAACGTAGCGTGGAGGAGTCCGTCGACCCGCACGTGGCCCCACTCCTCGTTCATGGCCATGGGCCACGGATCGCCGAGGGTCGCACCGTCGTCGGGCGGCGCGACCGCCGGCTCGTAGGTCCGCTTCAGGCGGGCGGCCAGGTCGTCGTCGCTCAGCATGCCGTCCACCTCGATATCGGCGTCGACCAGCAGGCGGGCCAGCGTCGCCATCTCGCGCTGCAACGCCGCGGCGCCGACATCGACGGACTTGGGCAGGCGCACCTGTACGGCCAGCACGACGTCGTGCGTCCGCGCATGGACCTCCATGTCGCTTAGCAGCCCCTCGTACGACGCCACGCACGCCGAGGCCGGATCGACCGTCGCGTGTGAGGAGAGGTAGCTGCGCACGCCGTGCCCCTGATCCGGAACCGTCGTCGCCACCCACTGGACGCGGCGGATCGGGGAGCCCTCTCGGGCCAGGGTGGCCAGGACGGAGGACCAGCCCGTCACCCTCCGCTCCTGCTCGTCGGGACCGAGCAGCGCAAATCCCTGGCCGCGCAGGGAGAGGGCGGCGGTGAGGGTCCTCTCCCGCTGATCGTGCACCACGCCCATCTGTCCTGACCCCACGCTGAGCAGCCGGAGGCCACCGAGGGAGTCCATCCGCCCCAACCCCCTCCACCCGGAGCGCCGCGCGCCCCACCGTACGACCACCGGGAGCCACTGTTCGCCGGTCCGCCCGTTGACCGGCCAGGTGGCCAGCACCCCGCACGCCACCAGGATGACGACCGCGCCGGCCGCACCCAGGGCATCGGGTCGGGCCCGCAGCACGGCGACGGCGACGGCCAGGCCCACGGCCACCGTGAGGATCTGTCCGGCCCTCCAGCCGGCGAGCGCACCGCCACGCTCCCGTGGCCCGAACCGGTAGCGCGCCCCGCCACCGCTCACGAGGACTCCGGTTCCTTCGGCGGCTCGTCGTCGCCCCGCGTCCGCAGCGGAGGGAGGCCGTGGATGACCGGTCCGATGTGGTCGTGCCCTATGGCGAAGCGATGATCGTACGGACCGGGTTTCCCGATGAGCTTCAGCCCGGGTGGGAGGTCCGGCGGTGCCGCCGTCGGTGGCTCCGCCGTTGGTGGTGCCGCCGTCGGTGGTGCCTCCTCCTCTTCTGCGGAGTCGGCACTCCGCGCCGGGACGGGCCGTTGGCGGATCGGCTTGGGCCCCCTGGGCTTCGGCTCCCCCCACCAGCGGGCGGCCAGCGCCTCCTCGTCGACCGGAAGCCCGATCATCATCCCGTCGGCGTTGGGGACCAGCCCGCCGTTGGCGTCGTTGCAGTCCGCCGCCGTTCCCCCGTTCCCTCCCGGCGCGCTCCCCGCCATCCCCTCGGAACGGCCGGTACCGGGCGGCCCGGTCATGGCGGCCAGCTTGGCTGCGCCGTGGGCCGTCATCCCCTTGCTCAAGGCGAACTGCGTTGCGCTGCGCGGCGCCGTGGTCAGAACGGCGGTGCCGCGTTGGCGGGCACCCTCGAGGTGCCCGACGGCGCCTGCCTCAACGGCCGGAATGAGACGGAGGATGGAAAAGGGGACAAAGGTGGCCAGCACGAGCAGGGCCCCGCCGGCGAGGACCGAGGAGAAGCCCGATCCGGCCGAGCCGGTGCCCGAGGTGCCCGACGCCACGGCGCCCGCCGCCAGGCTGAGGGTGGCCACGATGACGAACTTGGAGAGGATCAGGGCCGCCAGGGTCTCCACCAGTCGGCGGCACCAGTGCGACACCGATGGCCAGACCAGCGTGGCCAGGGCGAGGGGGAGGAACAGCACCGCCACGTAGACGGCGGCGGCGCGCACCAAGAGCTCGAGCCAGAGCACGAATGCGGCGGCGGCAACCAACAGTCCCACCAGGAGTACGACGAAGGTGGCTACCGTGGGGTCGCCGCCCGCTTGCAACAACCCCTTGGTCATGCCGGCCAGTAGGGCCTTGACGTCCGAGCCCGATCCGCCGGCCACTTCGGTGCACATGGCGTCGGTCGCCGAGAGGCAGAGGATCACGATCTGGATGGCCACCACCCCGAGGAGCAGCGCCAGCGGGAGCTGCACGAAGAACGTCCGGGCCAACTGGCTGGCGCTCTGGCGGACGATGGCCTGGACTGTCGAGACGAGGAGCAGCGGCAGCACGACGACCCCGGCCAAGGCGGTCATCACCCCGTAGTGGGCCCGGAACCAGCCCGCGCCCACATTGATGGTGGTGGTGCTGATCAGCACGTTGCCGATCTGCGACAGCAGCCACTCGGCGCCGCCGGCCACCCATTGGCTGAGGCCGCCCAGGATGGCATCGATCCCGGCCGACGCCACCGAGCCCCCGAGACTCCCCACCGCGGTGGCGGCGTAGCACAGCGGGTTGAGGGCTTGGAGCCCGGTGCACCCAGTGGCCGGCGCGCCGGTGCGCAGGACCGCCAGGGACGGCGCGGCGAGAACGGACGGATCGAACATGGTCGGGGATCGCCGCGCTCAGTGGAGGTTGGTGCCCTGGCCGAAGAAGAAGTTGACGATGTGGGGGGCGGCACCGATCAGCAGCGCGGCGAGCCCCGACACGAGCACCGCTCGCCGGCCGACCATCGACTGCTGGTAGTTCTGCGAGTGCACGCCCAGGGCCCAGGCGGCGGCGCCGATGACGAGGCCCACGAGGGCGGCGATGAGCGCCCATGCGCCCAGGCCGTTGACGAGAGCCTGAAGGGTGCCGCCACCGGGCAGGGCGGTCAACGTCGGCGTCAGCGTGACACCGCCGCCGTCTCCGGCGGCACTCACCACGATCATGGTCGCTCTCCATGGGTCTCGCAAGGTGCCGGAAGCTCCGGCCCACGGAGGAATGGTTCCATGATGTTTCAGTGTTTTTCACAAACTTGACCGGCCGGGGGAGGCGGGGGTTTCACCGCCGACCTTCCAGCCCTGTCATATTGGGAGCGTGACCGGTGGTGGCCAACTCGTGGCGCTGAGCAACACGAGCGACATCGTTCTCGCGGTGGGGCTGGTGGTTCTCTTCCTCGTGGCCATCCTGGTCGCCCACCAACTGGGGAAACGATCGGGGCGCCGGTCCATCTCCCAGCGGCTCACGGCGCTCGGCTCCCGGCTGGGCATCGACCCGCCCGAGGACGAGACCAACATTGAGACGGCGCTGGCCTACCTGGAGCACGTGACGGGTGGGGCCTCGCAGGCGGTCGCCGAGTCCAGTGCGGACGCCATCCGGCTCAGGCGCTCCCTCGATACGCTGACGCAGGGCGTCGTCCTCTGCGACGAGAACGGCAGCGTGATCTACCGCAACGCGCGGGCCAACGCGCTCATGGTCAGCCGCCACGGAGATGCGCTGGCGGCGCAAGCGGTGACCGAGCTGCTGGAGGGCGCCTGGCACGAGGGGGCCGCCGAGCGCATACTCGATCTCTACGGGCCGCCACGTCGCACGCTGCAGGTGCGGGCCCGACAGATCGATGACGGGCGACGGCCGCTCGGGGTCATCGCGCTCATTGAGGACATCTCCGAGCGGCGCCGCCTCGAGGAGATCCGGAGGGATTTCGTGGCCAACGTCAGCCACGAGCTCAAGACGCCGATCGGCGCGCTGGGCCTGCTGGCCGAGACGTTGGTGGCCGAGCCCGATGCGGAAGTGGCCCAGCGGCTGGCCGGACGCATCCACAACGAGGCCTTCCGGGTCAGCCGCATCATCGACGACCTGCTCGACCTCTCGCGCATTGAGTCCGAGGAGGCGCCCCAGCGCGAACCGGTCCTGGTCAACCTGGTCATGGCGGACGCCATCGAACGTGTGCGGGCCACCGCCGACCAGAGGGGCATTGAGATCGTGCTCCACGAGCCCTCCCCGCCGATCGCCGTGGTGGGCGAGCGCCGCCAGCTCGTCTCGGCCATGCACGCCCTGCTCGAGAACGCCATCACCTACTCGTACGACAACTCCAAGGTGGTGGTCACCGGCACGGTCCGCCGGGCCGGCGGCGCCCCCGGGCAGGCCGCCCCGGTTCCCCCCGAGCCGGTGGAGGCGGTCTTCGCCCCCGGGGCCCTGGCCGAAGACCCGGCTCCCACCCCACCGGCGGCGACGGCGTGGGTGGCCTCGGCGACGAGCACGACCGGTCCGGTCCCGGCGGACGGCGAGCAGGCGACCCTGGGCGGGAACGACGGAGGCGCCCGCGACTGGCGCAGCGAGGAACGCGACCACGTGCGCCTCTCGGTACAGGACAGCGGCATCGGCATTCCCGCCCGCGACCTCGACCGCATCTTCGAACGCTTCTACCGGGTCGACCACGGTCGGAGCCGTGACACGGGGGGCACCGGGCTGGGGCTCTCGATCGTGCGCCACGTGGCCAACAACCACCAGGGCTGGGTCGACGTCGAGTCCCGCGAGGGCGAGGGATCGACGTTCAGCCTGATCCTCCCGCTCCATACCGAGCGCGTCGTATGAGCAAGACGAAGAAGCCGAGCCCCGGCAGCGGCTCGGGTGAGGGCCCGGTCCGGGTGCTCCTGGCGGAGGACGAGGAGTCCTTCATCGATGCATTGGTCATCGGGCTGACCAATGAGGGGTTCCGCGTCATCGTGGCGCGTGACGGGGCCGAGGCGCTCCGCCTGTACGAGGAGACCGATCCCGACATCCTCCTCTTGGACCTGATGCTGCCCAAGATGTCCGGGGTCGACGTCTGCCGGTCGATCCGGACCCGATCACGCGTCCCCATCATCATGGTGACGGCCAAGGGCACCGAGATCGACACCGTGGTCGCCCTCGAGATGGGGGCCGATGACTACGTGACCAAGCCCTACCGCCTGCGCGAGCTGGTGGCCCGGATGCGCGCCGTCCTGCGCCGCGCCCCCGGTGGCCCCGACTCCTTCGAGCCGGCGGCCATCGACCTGGACAGGGAAGGGGTGTGGGAGTCGAGCGGGATCAAGATGGACTTCGACCAGCGTCGCGCGTTCGTGCGGGGCGAGGAGGTCCACCTGCGCCGCAAGGAGTTCGAGCTCCTCCGGCTCCTGATCGAGAACTCGGGGCGCGTCCTCACCCGCGACGTCCTCATCGATCGTGTCTGGGGCACCGACTACATCGGGGATACCAAGACGCTCGATGTGCACATCAAGCGCCTGCGCTCGCGGATTGAGGCCGACCCCTCCGCCCCGGTGCTCATCACCACCGTGCGGGGCGTCGGTTACCGCTTCGCCTCGCTGACCGGCTGAGCCCGGTTCGTTCCCTCACCGGGGCCGCGCCCGTGGGGGTGGTCACCTGCGCAATGCCCGCGTTCGCGACCGGCGCGGCCTAGCATGTCCGGGCACATGGCTTCCGAGGCGAGACCGGTGACGATCGGGGATCGGACGTTGACCCGGCTCTTCGACGAGCTGCCCGATGTGGTCATCGTCCTCGACGGCAGCGGGCAGGTGTTGTGGGGCAACTCGCGTGCCGAACGGCTCTTCGGGCACTCCCTGGAGGAGTACGCCGGGCAGTCCGCTCTGAGCTTCGTCCACCCCGACGACATTGAGCTCGTCCTCCGTTCTCTGGTGAGCATCCAGTCCAAGACGGTCGGGACCACCCTGGAGGTGCGGCTGAAGACTGCGGCGGGATGGAGCCTGATTGAGTTGATCGGCGCGCCGGTGAGCTGGTTCGCGCCCGGCGCGGTCCTCTTCAGCCTGCGTGATCTGAGCGAACGGCGGCGGTTCGAGGTGGCGCGCGACGAGGTCGCCCGATTCCGCTCTCTGGTCCACAACGCCGCGGTGATCACCATGCTGGTCTCCTCCAGCGGGCATATCGACTCCGTATCGGCGGCACTGACCCGCATGCTCGGCTACGACCCCGAGCGCGTCGAGAACATCCCGCTGGCCGACCTCGTGGCCGAGGAGGACCGGCCGGCGCTCGGTGCGGCCATGGCGCGCGCCTTGTCGGGTGCGACGGCCGCCACTCCGGTGATCGTCGAGGTGGGTCTGCTGCGCCACGATGCGATGGAGACGGTTCCCTTCGAGCTCTCCTTCGTGAACCTGATGCACGACCCGACGGTGGACGGCTACGTCGTGACGGCGCACGACATCTCGGCCCGCCGGGCCGCCGAGCTCGAGCTGCGCACGACCTTGTCGCTCCTGCAGGCCACCCTCGACTCCACGGCCGACGGAGTCGTCGTCGTCGACCTCGAGGGCAAGGTCACCAACATGAACGGCCGGCTGGCCGAAATGTGGGGCTACCCGGCGTCCACCGAGCTCCCCCGTCGGTTGACGCCGGCCCTCTCCAGGATCCTCGAGCAGCTGGTGGACGCGCCGGGATACCTGGCCAAGGTCAACGAGCTCTTCAACCACCCCGAGCAAGAGGCGACGGACACCGTGGAGTTCAAGGACGGGCGGGTCTTCGAGCGCGTGACGAAGCCCCAGATGGTGGACGGCGAGATCGTCGGGCGCGTCTGGAGCTTCCGCGACAGCACGATGCAGGCGCGGCTCGAATCGGAGCTGTCCTACCAGGCGTTCCACGACGCGCTGACCGGCCTGGCCAACAAGTCACTCTTCACCGATCGCCTGAGTCAGGCCGTGGCCCGCATGGAGCGCGTCCGCAAACCGATCGCCGTCATGTTCTTGGACCTGGACAACTTCAAAACGGTCAACGACAGCCTGGGCCACTCCATGGGTGACGAGTTGTTGCGCGCCGTCGCCGGTGCGCTCGCCGGCTGCATACGGCAGACCGACACCGCGGCACGATTGGGCGGGGATGAGTTCGCCGTGCTGATCGAGTACATCGAAGGCCACTCGGACATCGTCATGCTGGCCGAGCGGATCCTGGCCGCGCTGCGGCGACCCATGATCCTGGGCACGACCGAGGTGGTGGTGACCGCCAGTGTCGGCATCACCTTCGGGGTGCCCGGCAGCACCGGCGAGCAGCTCCTGCGCAACGCCGACCTGGCCATGTACATGGCGAAGGAACAAGGCAAGGACCGCTACGAGGAGTTCCGCGACGACATGCACACCGCCGTCGTGGAACGTCTGGAGCTCGAAGCGGACCTGCGCCGGACGGTGACCAGCCTGGAGCTCGTGGTGCACTATCAGCCCGTGATCGAGCTCGACACCGGGGCCATCGTCGGGTTCGAGGCACTGGTGCGATGGCAGCATCCCGAACGGGGGCTCCTGCAACCCGCCGCCTTCGTCCCCTTCGCCGAGGAGGTCGGGTTGATCGACGTGGTCGACCGCTTCGTGGTCGCCGAGGCGTGTGCCCAGCTGCGCCGCTGGCAGCAGCGGGAACTGATCTCATCCGACGTGGCGATGAGCGTCAATCTCTCGGCGCACGAGCTGGCCGATGCCGCCACCGTGGCGATGGTGGCCGAGGCCCTGGTCACGACGAAGATCGATCCCCTGAACCTGGTCCTCGAGATCACCGAGAGCGCGGTCATGCAGGACACCGAGATGGTGGTCCAGAACCTGCACACGTTGAAGGAGCTCGGGGTGCGGATCGCCCTCGACGACTTCGGCACCGGCTACTCGTCGCTGGCCTACCTCGAGCAGTTCCCCATCGACGTCCTCAAGATCGACCGCTCGTTCGTGGTGGCGCTCGACGACGACCAGTACCCGGTCGGCCTGGCGCAGGCCATCATCCACATCGCCGAGACGTTGGGCCACGTGACCATCGCCGAAGGGGTGGAGAGTGCGCTGCAGGCGACGCGCCTGCGCCAGCTGGGCTGCCTCCTGGCCCAGGGCTACCACTTCGCCGTGCCGCTCGACGCCGAGGGAACCGAGGAGATGCTGCGCCGGCGCTCGACCGCGACCTGAGGCGTCAGGGAGCCCGTAGGACGAGCTCGCCCCCGAGGTAGGGCGCCAGGCAGTCGGGCAGCCGCACGGCTCCGTCCTCCTGACGCCCGTTCTCGATCAGCGCGGCCCAGATCCGGGGCCAGGCCAGGGCGGACCCGTTCACCGTGTGGACCAGCTGCGGTGCACCCCCGCCGGCCGGTCGGTAGCGCACCTGGGCCCGGCGGGCCTGGTAGTCGCGGTACCAGCTGGTGGAGCTGACCTCCAGCCACCGGTCGACCCCCGAGGAGTAGACCTCGAGGTCGAACGTACGGGCCGACGCACCACTCAGGTCGCCCGTGCACAGGTCCATGACCCGGTAGCGCAACCCGAGCTCCTGCAGCAGCGACTCGGCGCGCCGCAAAATGTCGGCCTGCGCACCGAGGGCCTGGTCGGGCGTGGTGTAGGCGAACAGCTCAACCTTGTCGAACTCGTGCACCCGCAACAGCCCACGCGTGTCGCTCCCGGCCGACCCCGCCTCGCGGCGGTAGCAGGCGGTGGCGGCGGTGAAGCGCAGCGGCAGCACGGACTCTTCGAGGATCTCGCCCCGGTGCAGGGAGGTGAGGGGCACCTCGGCGGTGGGGATCGCCCACAGGTCGTCGCGTTCGAGGTGGTAGGCGTCGTCGGCGAATTTCGGGAGATGGCCGGTGGAGACCATCGTCTCGGTCAGGACCACCGTCGGCGGACGGATCTCCTCGTAGGCCGGAGTGTGGTGGTCCAGGGCGAGCGCGGTCAGGGCGCGCAAGAGCCGTGCGCCCGCCCCGCGGTAGAGCGGGAACATGGAGCCCGAGAGACGGGCGCCCCGCTCCATGTCGAGCAGGCGCAGGGTATGGCCGATCTCCCAGTGCGGCACCTGCTGATGGGCGGCCCGGAGCGGCTCGGGGGCGCCGTCATCCTGGCCGGGCCACCACCGGCGAATCTCGACGTTGTCGCCATCGCTTTCACCGTCGGGCACCTCGTCGGCGGGGATGTTGGGGAGATAGAGGAGTGCCTGGCGGACCCTCTCCCCCTCCACCTCGGCCTCGGTCGCCAGCGCACGTTCCTCTTCCCCCAAGAGCCGGCTCCGCGCCCGCAGCTCCTCGGCCCGGGTGTCGTCGCCGCCCCGCCGGGCCTCGGCCACCAGCCGACTGAGCGCCTTCACCTCGGCTCGGAGGGACTCCGAGCGCGTCTGGAGGGCCCGGTGGGCCACATCGGCCGCCAAAAGGGCTGCGATCTCGGACTCGTCCACGCCACGGCGGCCCAGTGCCGCCGTGACCCCTTCAGGATCGTCGCGCAGCAGCCGGATGTCGATCATGCCTGCTCAACGTAGCCTGCGACGCCACTCCCGCCGGAGCCCGCCCCGCGCCGGCCGTCGTCGCCGCGGTCAGCCGTGGCCGGCGACGAGCTTCTCCTGATCGGCGGTGAACCGGGCCACCGACAGCGGTCCGGGCACGATGGCGCTGATGGTGCCGTTCCCCTTGACGAAGACGGCGTAGGGATCCCCCTCGAAGTAGAAGTCGCCGTTGGTGATGGCGATGTCGGGATCACGGGCCACGGGGAACTCGATGCCGCTCGCCGTGACGAAGGACATGCCTTCCTGCCTGGTGTCCTCGCTGTCCACCCCGATGACGCGCACCTTGGCGAGCGGCCCCCCGGCGGCCTCCTGGTGGCGCACGGCCGCCGCCAGTGGGGGCAGTTCGGTGTGGCACGCGGTGCACCAGTCGCCGAAGAAGAGCAACACCGCCGGCGTGCCCCCTCCGCCGCCATCCGCCGGAACCTGCACTGTGCCCGACCCGTTGAGCCGGGGGGCGGAGAACGAGGGGACCGGCCCGCCGATCTGGGGAATCCCGGACTTGGCGGGCGTGCCGATCGACGTGAACAGCCCGATGCCCAAGCCGACCGCCAGCACCAGCCCGACGAGAAGGAAGACCTTGCGTGGCCTACGCGGCGCAGGGGCCGCCGGAAGCGCTTGGGGTGCGGCGATCGTCATCAGCTGGGCAACCTAGTGAATGCGGTTGGTGATCAGCACGTCACCCGCCATGACCACGAAGAGCACGGTCAGGTACGTGATGGAGTAGCTGAAGACCCGCATGGCCTCACGTCCGGTGGCCCGGTCGAGCTGGGCCAGCCGCCACAGGCGGGCCGTCATGAAGAGGAATCCCGCACCGAGGACGGCGGCGGCGGTCATGTAGATGGCCCCGAGATGGGCGACCGGCCCGAAGAGCAAGGAGACGGCCACCAGGGCCACGGTGTAGAGCACGATCTCCTTCGTGGTGCGCTTCATGGAGGCCACGACCGGCAGCATCGGCACGTCGGCGGCCGCGTAGTCCTCCTTGTACCGCACGGCCAGCGACCAGAAGTGCGGCGGCGTCCAGATGAAGATGATGGCGAAGAGGACGACCGGCGCCCAGGCCAAGCGGTCGGTCACGGCCGCCCACCCGACCAGGACCGGCACCGCCCCGGCGGCGCCGCCGATGACGATGTTCTGGGACGAGCGGCGCTTGAGCCACAGGGTGTAGACGAAGACGTAGAAGAGGGTGGCCGAGACGGCCAGCGCGGCCGAGAGCAGGTTCACGGCCAGCCAGAGCTCGAAGAAGGCGACCACCTCGAGCGAGAGGGCGAAGATCAGCGCAGAGCGGGGTGCCATCGCACCGGTCACCAGGGGCCTGTTCTTGGTGCGCCGCATCACCCGATCGATGTCCCGGTCGACCACCATGTTGATGGCGTTGGCCCCGCCGGCGGCCAACGTCCCCCCGACGAGGGTGGCCAGCATGAGGCGTACGGACGGCAACCCGTGCTTCGCCACCACCATCGTGGGAAGGGTGGTGACCAGCAGGAGCTCGATGATCCGCGGCTTGGTGAGGGCCACGTAGGCGCTGACGGTCGACCACGCCGTCGGCTGGACCTGGAGAGAAGGAGCCTGCGTGGTCATTTCGCCGAGCCTACGGCCAGGGACCCGTTCCTGACCAAGCGGGAGGTCCCGGTACCATTAGCCCGCGTGTCGCCCCGCCGGCCCTTCACCGTCTCCGCCTCCCTCAGCCACCGCCTCAACGTGCTGGCCCTGGTCCTGGTCACCCTCATCGTGGTCACCGGCGGCGCCGTCCGCCTGACCGGTTCGGGGCTCGGCTGCAGCGACTGGCCCGAGTGCTCCACGGGGCACCTCACCCCGGCCCTTCAGTTCCACGGGCTGGTCGAGTTCGGCAACCGCTTGGTGACCGTCGTCCTCACGCTGGCGGTGGCCGCGGCGTTCCTGGCCGCCGTCTTCCGTCGACCGCGTCGCCGTGACCTCGTCTACCTGAGCGGTGGCCTGGTCGTGGGGATACTCGCGCAGGCCGTGCTGGGCGGGATCGTCGTCTACACCAAGCTCAATCCCTACCTGGTCATGGTGCACTTCGTGGCCACCATGGCCTTGCTGGCCGACGCCGTCGTGCTGGTCCACCGCTCCACCCGCGACTACCGTCCCGGCTCGGCCCGGCTCCTCGTTCCCCGGCCCCTGCTGCGTCTGCACTACGGCATGCTGGTCCTCCTGGCCGCGGTGATCGCCGCCGGCGCGGCGGCGACGGGCGCCGGCCCCCTCGCCGGCAGCACCTCGGGGCAGGTGGCCAAACGCATCCCCATTTCGCTGCGCGACCTGGCCGAGCTGCACGCAAGCCTCGTCATGCTCCTCGTCGGCCTGACCATCGGGCTCGTCGTCGGGTTGCACATGGTCGACGTCCCCGAGCGGGTGCGCCGGGCGGGCCGCATCCTCCTCGCCGTCATGGTCGCCCAGGCCGCCGTGGGGTACACGCAGTACTTCACCCACCTCCCCGCCCTTCTCGTCGAGGTGCACCTCCTCGGCGCGTCCATCCTGGTCATCGGCGCCGTCCAGTGCTTCTTGGCCTGCACCTTCCACGGTCCCGAGGCGGTGCCCGTCACCGAGGAGGAGCTCCCGGCCGAAGCCGGTGTCCCGATCGGCGCCAGGTAGGCTTACCTCTTCGTCCGGTCGGCAGCAGCTGTGCGCCGTTGCTCAGCCGGGCCACCGGCCCCCATCGTCTAGCGGCCTAGGACATCGCCCTTTCACGGCGGCAACACGGGTTCGAATCCCGTTGGGGGTGCTCTGCGAGCTTGATTCCATTTGGCGGGCACGTTGCGCGGGTAGTGTGCGGTGCGATTCACGGGTAGGGGGCACATCACGCCTCCACCGGTACTGAGCGGGGAAGGCGATATCCATGACGAACGGTTCTCGGAATCTGAAGCACAGGTTTGGGCCGCTTGTGGTCGCGCTGGTCACCATGATGGGGTTGATGGCGTTGGCGGCTCCATCGGCGTCAGGTGCAACCCCGGTCGTGTCCAACTACAGCGGTCCCGGTATCTCTCAACCGAACGCAATCGCCGTCGGCACCGACGGTGCCCTGTGGTTCGTCAACTACCTCAACAACTCGGTCGGGCGGATCACGACCTCGGGTGTCGTGACCAACTACACCGGTACGGGCATCTCTCAACCGGACGCCATCGCCGCCGGCCCTGACGGCGCCCTGTGGTTCACCAACAACGGGAATAGCTCGATCGGCCGGATCACGACCTCGGGCGTCGTGACCAACTACACCGGTACCGGCATCTCTCATCCGAACGCCATCGCCGCCGGCCCTGACGGCGCCCTGTGGTTCACCAACTTCGCGAACAACTCGATCGGCCGGATCTCCACCGCGGGAGTCGTGACCAACTACACCGGTGCCGGCATCGACGAACCGTTCGGGATCACTAGCGGTGCCGACGGTGCCCTTTGGTTCGGCAATTTCGGGAACAGTTCGATCGGGCGGATCACGACCTCGGGTGTCGTGACCAACTACACCGGTACTGGCATCTCTCAACCGGACGCCATCGCCGCCGGCCCCGACGGTGCCCTGTGGTTCACCAACTACGGGAACAACTCGATCGGCCGGATCACGACCTCGGGTGTCGTGACCAACTACACCGGGGCCGGCATCTCTGACCCGCAAGGAATCTCCGCCGGCACCGATGGTGCCCTGTGGTTCGCCAACTACGGGAACAACTCGATCGGCCGGATCTCCACCGCGGGAGTCGTGACCAACTACACCGGTGCCGGCATCTCTAATCCGGACTCGATCATCACCGGCCCCGACGGCGACCTTTGGTTCACCAACTACGGCAATGCCACGATCGGGCGGATGGGCTCGCCGGTTGAGGGTACGGCGGTGGGAATGGCGTCGACCCCCGATGGTGGCGGCTACTGGATCGCCTACTCAGACGGAGCGGTTCACACTCATGGCGACGCCACGGAGTTCGGCGGCACGCAGGGAGTGGCTCTGAACGCCCCGATCACGCACATCGTGTCCACACCGGACGGCAGGGGCTATTGGCTCGTTGCAGCAGACGGCGGCACGTTCTCCTTTGGAGATGCCCAGTTCTACGGTTCCATGGGCGGAAAACATCTCAATGCACCGGTCGTTGACATGGCCCCGACCCCGGACGGCAGGGGATACTGGCTCGTGGCGAGCGATGGTGGCATCTTCGCCTTCGGAGATGCCCAGTTCTACGGCTCGACCGGGAGTCTCAAACTCAACAAACCGGTAGTGGGGATGGCCCCGACCCCGGACGGCAGGGGATACTGGCTCGTGGCGACTGATGGCGGCATCTTCGCCTTCGGAGATGCGCCGTTCTATGGGTCGACCGGCAGTCTCAGACTCAACAAGCCGGTCAACGGTATGGCGCCAACACCCGATGGGGGTGGCTACTGGCTGGTCGCCTCCGATGGGGGGATCTTCTCCTTCGGTGATGCCCGGTTCTACGGCTCGACCGGCAACATCAAGCTCAATGCGCCGATCGTCGGCATGGCTGCGAACAATTCGACGGGCGGCTACTGGCTTTTGGGCTCCGACGGCGGAGTCTTCGCCGAAGGCGCGCCCTTCTATGGAGCGGCTTGACCGGCAAGAAGAGATCATGAGGTGCGGTCAGCCCGGTGCGCCGAGGTAGCGACGCACCGCGTCGGCCACCGCTGTGCCCTCGAAGAACCGGGGGTTCATGCTGGTGAGCATCCGCACGACGTTGCCGCAGGCGAACTCGGCGAAGTCCTGCTCGCTGAGATGGCCGTCCTCGACGAGCTCCCACGCCTCGGGCAGCACGCCGCGTAGGTCGGGCACATCCCAGTGGCCGATGTCGGAGGCGAACATGGCGTTCAAACGGGCACCGCGAGGGAGCATCTTGTTGTGGAACGCCAGAGCGTTCATCGGGTCGTCGGCTTCGCATCCGAAGCCGAGCTGGCGCGTGAAGATGTCCACGATGTCCTCGGGACCGGTGATCCCGGACTCGGCGAAGTCGTCGATGCCGTACAGGGAGGCGTGGGGATCGGCCAACGGCTTGGCACCCTCTTCGAGGCGACCGGCGTAGGCGCGCAGCGGGCCGTCGGCGAACTCGGCGAAGAGTTCCCCGGCCAGCTCGACGTCGAAGCGGGCCGGGTCGAACCGCTGCACGGCGTCCCGGTTGCGCTTCTCGTAGTGGCCCAGCAGGTCGCCGTAGAGCTGGGCCGCCCAGGCGACGCCCCCTTCGAGAAAGGAGAGGCGCAGTCCCGGATGGCGCGTGGGCACCCCTCCCATGATCAGCGAACGGCACGCCGCCTCTTGGGCGGAGGCGAAGTTGCCCAGATGGTTATAGACGTAGTTCCGCGGTGACACCCGGCTGCCCCACCCGTAGCCGATCCCGTGGAACGCCGGCACGACCCCGAGCTCCACGCACCTCGCCCACAGCGGTGCGTAGTCGTACAGGCTGTCGTGGCCCAACGTGTCGATCCACGAGGCGGTCACGCCGTCGGGCCGCACGCGGCGCGGCACCACCCCGCTCATGACCACCGCTTTGAAGCCGAGAACGCCGACGGCATGGTCGAGCTCGGCCACCGCCTCGTCAGGGGTGAACGTGGGGATGACGGCGACCGGCTCCAGGCGGTCGCGGTAGTCGGCGAAGACTCGGGCGTAGTACGTGTTCAGTGCCCTACTGGCCGCCTGACGCAGCTCGTCGTCGGGATTGCTCAGGACGGAGAGCCCCGAGGTCGGGAAGAGCAGGGCGAAGTCGAGGCCGATCTCCTCCAGGCGCCGGTAGAGCAGTTTGGGCAGCAGGACCGTCATCCGGTCGAGCCCGAGAGGGTTACCGAAGAACACCCGCGTCGGCAGATAGCCCCCGCCCGAGGTGAACGGCGAGCGCCGGTAGGAGATGAACCGCTCCGCCACCTCGTCGTCGGCCACCTCGCGCATGCAGTCGATGACCATCGGCATGAACTCGACGAGGTGGCCGTCGGCATCGATGATCGGATGCGCCAGACGACGGCGTATCTGCGACACCCGGTCACTGGGGGTGAAATCGAGCACGGTGGTCCCCCTCTCTCGCGACGGTTGCCCGGCGTCTGGGCGTGACCCGGCGGAGCTTAGGACGACAATGCCGGCAGGGTCGCCCCGTCCTCTGGCGCCGTGGACGGCCTCCCCATATTCGTGTCATATTGCGTGACAACGACGAGTCCGTGTGATTCGTTCGTTGCGACCCGGCGGGGGTCACGATGGTGCGCGAGGGTTCAGCGAGGGAGGAGCCAGTGGGTCTGCTGGAAGGGAAGGTGGCCGTCATCACCGGCGCCGGATCGGGGATGGCGAAAGCATCGGCCAGGGTGTTCGTACGAGAGGGCGCCCGGGTGCTGGCCGCAGACATCAGTGGCGCCGAGAAGGACACCGCAGCCGAGATCGGCGACGCCGTCGTCCCGTTCCACGCCGACGTCACCTCGGAGGCCGATGTCGAAGCCATGATGCAGCAGGCGGTGAACGAGTTCGGGCGGATCGACGCCGTGCTGAACGTGGCGGGCATCGGCTATCCGACACCCATCACGGATCTGTCCATGGACGACTACGACAAGGTGCTGGACGTCGACCTGCGCGGCGTCCTGCTGGGCATGAAGTACGGCATCCGCGCCATGCTCGAAACCGGGGGTGGGGCCATCGTCAACTGGTCCTCGGTCGGGGGACTCAACGCCGGCCGCGCCACCTCGGTGTACGCCGCGGCCAAGGCCGGTGTCATCGCCGTCACCAAGACGGCGGCCGTTGAGCACGGCGGCAACGGCATTCGGGTCAATGCCATCTGCCCTGGTTTCATCCTCACCGAGATCATGGGCGCAGCCGGGGCCGAGCACTTTCCCGAAATGTTCGAGAAGGCGGCGCTCAAGCGTGCGGGTCAGCCGCACGAGGTTGCCGAGGTCGCCGCCTTCCTCGTCTCGGATCGAGCCTCGTTCGTCACGGGAGCGATCGTCCCGGTCGACGGAGGCTGGGCCGCCAGGTTGGCCTGACCGCCGACGGCCACGGTGCGGGCGATCCGGTGCGGCACGGAGGATATTTCTGCTAAACACATGCTCAGCCTCGGTGGCGCCGGCGGCCGGGGGGTGTTCGGCTGGAGATGAGACCATTCCACTACCCATGATCAGCTCGAGATGCACTATCGCTCGGACGGCACGCCCATGAAGCCGGCGCCGTTCGACTACCACGCGCCCCAGAGCCTGGAAGAGGCGGCGGCGCTCCTCACCGAGCTGGGTGACGGTGCCAAACTGCTGGGAGGTGGCCAGAGCCTTATCCCCATGCTGGCCCTGCGCCTCACCGTCTTCGACCACCTGGTCGACCTGGGGCGCATTGCTGAGCTGCGGGGGATCGAACGGCGCAACGGTTCGTTGTGGATCGGGGCCGGAACGACCGAGGCGGCGGTCGGAAGGAGCCCGGAGGTGGCCGCGGGAGCGCCGCTCCTCGCCCGGGCCACCCCTCTGATCGGGCACTTTCAGATCCGTAACCGGGGCACGATCGGCGGATCGATCGCCCACGCCGATCCCTCCGCCGAGTACCCCGCCGTCGCCCTGGCGCTCGACGCCCAGCTCGAGGCCTTCTCTTCCCGGGGTCGGCGCACCATCCCGGCGGCGCAGTTCTTCACCGGCCTGTGGAGCACCGAACTCGCCGACGACGAGATCCTCACCGCCATCAGCTTTCCGGTGTGGAGCGGCCGCTGCGGCTTCGCCGTCGAGGAGATCGCCCGCCGCCACGGTGACTTCGCCATCGCCGGGGCGGTGGTCGGCCTGGAGCTCGACGGCGACGACCGGATCCGACGCTGCGCCATCGGCCTGATCGGTCTGGGGTCGACACCCGAACGGGCCCGCACCGCCGAAGCGGAGGTCGTCGGGAGGGCGCTGGTCGACATCGATCCGGCCGACGTGGGTCATCAGGCGGTGTCGGCGCTCGATGCCATACCCGCGGATCTGCACGGCTCATCGGAGTACCGGACCCGCGTCGGCGCGGTCATGGTGGAACGGGCATGGCGCTCGGCGAGTGAGGAGGCACGGAGTGGCTGAGCAGCTGGTGACCATGCGCGTGAACGGCGAGCAGCGCAGCGCGACGGTCGAGCCGCGCCTGACGCTCGCCGACTTCCTGCGCGAGCGGTGCCATCTCACCGGCACGCACCTCGGTTGCGAGCACGGCGTCTGCGGGGCCTGTACGGTGCTCGTCGACGGGGCGGCGGTGCGGTCCTGCCTCATGTTCGCCGTCCAGGCCGAGGACGCCGAGGTCACCACCATTGAGGGCATCGGGTCGCCCGACGGTGAGCTGTCGACGGTGCAGGCCGCCTTTCGCGACTGCCACGGACTGCAGTGCGGGTACTGCACGCCGGGCTTCGTGATTTCCGTCACCGCGCTGTTGCGGGACAATCCCCACCCGGAAGAGCATGAGATTCGGGAGGGCCTTTCGGGCAACCTGTGTCGCTGCACCGGCTACCAGGGGATCCTGAAGGCGGTGCGCCAGGCGGCGGCGGAGCTCAGCGCCCGCTGAGAGTGGTGCGCCCGGGCCGCTAGAGCGAGGCGCGTGCCTCTGCGGCCAGCTCGGCGAGCAGCGCGATGTAGTCGGGTGTCCCGTCCCCCTGCACGCAGGTGAGGATCAGCCCGTCGGCGCCCGCAGCGAGCAGGTCGCGGAACTGGGTGACGACCTGCTGGTGGGTGCCGGCGATCGGCCGCAGCGGCGACGGGTTGTTCCGGTAGATGGCGGGCATGGCACCCTCCGCCGCTTCGGCGGTGTCCCGCACGATCGCCATGCAGGTGACGGTGCGGCAGATGGTGGAGGGATCGCGGCCGACGACTTCGCAGTGGCGGTCGAGGACACCCATGAGGTGCCGGACGACCTCGGCATTGCCCAACACGTTGCAGATGTCCGCGTGCTCGGCGACCAGCCCGAGCGTCCGGCGCTCGCCGTTGCCACCGATCAAGATCGGCGGGCCGCCCTGCTGGATCGGTCTCGGCGAGTTGAGGGCCTCCTCGGCCCGGAAATGGTCGCCGTGGAAGGACGTCGTCTGGTTGACGAACATCGACTTGGCGATCGCCACCGCCTCGGCCAGGCGCTCGTACCGCGGACCGGGAGCCCCCACGTCGAAGCCGTAGGCGGTGTGCTCGGCGGCGAACCAGCCCGCTCCGATGCCGAAGACGGCCCGGCCATGGGAGATGACGTCGAGCGTCGTGACCATCTTGGCGTGCAGGGCGGGGTTACGGTACGCCGCACAGGCGACGAAGGAGCCCAGCCGGACCTTCGACGTCAGCGCGGCCAGGGCTCCCAGGGTCGTGTAGCACTCGAGGTGGGGATCGTCACTCGGCGCGACCGCCGGAGCGTGCATCAGGTGGTCGGGCACCCACACCGAGTCGAAACCGGCGTCCTCTGCGGCCGTGACCTGTGCGGCGATGGCGTCGAACAGCCGGTCGTCCCCGTACGGATTGGTATAGGCCCCGAACCCGTATCCGAGCCGGATCACCGGTCGGGTGCAGGTGTCGCGACGACGCCGCCCGATCCGCTCTGGATGAGGCCGAGGACCGCCGCGGGGCTGAGTGGCAACCGGTTGACCTTGACCCCGAAAGCGGACAGGGCGTCGGCTACCGCGTTGACCGTGGCCGCAACGGCGCCCAGGACGCCGCCCTCTCCCACGCCCTTGTAGCCGCCCGGCCCGGGGCCGGGCGTATCGAAGTGCGCGTACTCAATAGCCGGAACCTCGGTCGCCGTGGGCACCAGGTAGTCCATGAAGGTGGTGGCGATCGGATTGCCGTCGGTGTCGAAGGCCAGGTGTTCAAAGAGGGCCCCGGCGATGCCCTGGACGGTGCCTCCGGCGATCTGGCCCTCGACCACGTTCGGGTTGATCATGCCCCCGCAGTTCTCGCTGACGATGTGGCGCAGCAATTGCACCGACCCGGTGGCGGCGTCGACCTCGCAGGTGCTGACGTGGGTGGCGTTCGTCCAGTTTGAACTGGTCACCGCCTTGTAGCGGCCGGTGGCCTCCAACCCGGCCGGGACTCCCTCGGGCAGCGTGTTGGGCTGGAAGTAGGCGATCTGGGCGATCTCGGCGAACGAGACGTTGGCCGTGGGTGTGCCGCGCACGCTCGCCCGGCCGTGGGCGAGCTCGATGTCCTCGGGGGCAGCTTCGAGGCGATGCGCGGCGATGGCCACGATGCGATCCCGGAGCACCGGGGCCGTCTCTCCGACCGCCCCGGCGATCATGGAGCCGCTGCGGCTACCGCCCGTCCCACCCCCGTACCCGGTCAGCGCGGTGTCGCCTTGAATGGTGGCGACGTCCTCGATGTCGACGCCCAGGGCGTCGGCGGTCAGCTGGACCACCGTGGTCTCGAGGCTGTTGCCGGTCGAGCCGCCGGCGATGTACACGTTCACCTTGCCCGACGGCTCTATGCGGATGGTGGCGCCCTCGGTGGCGAACATACCGAAGCTGGGTGTCGTCGGCTCCACATAGCTGCAGGTGCCCACACCGAGATAGCGCCCGACTCCCCGTGCCGCGGCCTGCTGGCGACGGAACGCCTCGTAGTCGAGCGCTTCGAGCGCCTGGTCGAAGTTCTCCAGCGGGGTGATGAAGTCGAACGGCATCCCGTTGGGATTGGTGTAGGGCATGTCCTGCTCGCGCAGCAGGTTCCGCCGGCGTAGCTCGACCGGGTCCATCCCCATCTGGCGGGCGGCGATGTCCAGCAACATCTCCCGGGCCACCGATTCGAAGACCCAGGGCCCTCGATACGCCGAGCGGCCCGGCCCGTTTGTGTAGATGCACTTCGTCGTGAAACTCGCCTTCGGCACCCGGTAGGGGCCGGGGAACAGGCCACCCACGGAGAAGGTGACCCCCACCGGCCACGGTGTGGGATAGGCCCCGTCGTCCTCGACATAGTCGATCTGGACGGCCTGGATCGTCCCTTCATCGTCGAACGCCATGCCGACCTCAGCGTGCTCGTGACGGGACTGCCCCGCCGTCATCAGGTTCTCGCGACGGTCCTCTATCCACTTGAGCGCCACCGGCAGCCGCAGCGCCGCCAGCATGATGCACATCTCCTCACGCTGCACCATGACCTTCTGGCCGAACCCCCCGCCGGTGTCCTTCATGATGACCCGGACCCGGTGCTCGGGGATCCCCAGCAGGCGGGCGCAGAACGCCCGTACCTCGTGCGGCGCCTGTGTGGCCGCCCAGATGGTGACGTCGCCCTGCGAGTGCTGCACGACGATCCCGCGTGTCTCCATCGGCACCGCCGCCTGCGCCTGCTGGTAGATGGTGTCGCGCACGACGTGGGCGGCGGAAGCGAACACCTCCTCGAGGGCCGACGCCGGCGCACCGGCCATCTCGCCGATGAGATTGGAGCCGTGCCGCTCGTGCACGAGCACGCTGGACGACTCGGCGGTGGTGTAGTCCACGACCGCCGGCAGCTCCTCGTAGTCGACGACAACCAGGTCACAGGCATCCTCGGCGATGTAACGGCTCTCCGCCACCACCAGCGCCACCGGGTCGCCGGCGAACCGCGCCTCGTCCTCGGCCAACGGTGGCCGGGGGGTCTCCGGGCCGTCCGGCCCGAACATGCCGTGCCACTGCTCGTGCATCCCCGGGTTCAGATCCGCCGCCACGAAGACGGCGTGGACACCGTCGAGCTCCGTGGCCAGCGCCGTGTCGATGCCGAGGATGCGCGCCCGCGGGTGCGGGCTGCGCACGAAGCAGGCGTGCAGCATGCCCGGCGGGGAGATGTCGTCGACGTAGGTGCCGTGCCCGGTGAGGAGCCGGGGGTCCTCCACCCGGTGCACGCGGCTGCCCGCGTAGCGGGTCGTGCCGGCCGCGCTGCGCGCGACGTCGGTCACGCTCTCCCCTCAACGACGGCCATCGACTGTCCCCACGTCTGCTCGAGATAGGTCCCCTGCTGAACACCTGTTTAGCGGAGGGCGCCGGCGCCGGTCAAGGAGCGCGTCGAGCTCGCCTCGGGCTGATGGCGCCGCCGCCCAAATGTCCACGTTAACCTGCGGGGATGAGCATCACGCCAGCCGAAACGAGCGAGCCGCCGGATCTCACCGTCGAAGATGTCACCGACGCCTTGAGCCGGCACGGCTACCTCGCCGACGAGGGTCTGGCCACATCGATCTTCCTCGCCATGGCGCTGCGCCGGCCGCTGCTGTTGGAGGGCGAGGCCGGGGGCGGCAAGACCGAGGTGGCCAAGGTGCTCTCGGCGTGGACCGGGGGGGAGCTCCTGCGGCTCCAGTGCTACGAGGGGATCGACGTGTCCCAGGCCGTCTACGAGTGGGACTACGCCCGCCAGCTGCTGCACCTGCGGGCAGCCGAGGGCACAGTCGGGCCGGTCGCGGAAGGGGAGGTGTACAGCGAGCGGTTCCTCGTGCGCCGGCCGCTGCTCACCGCCATCGACGGTCGCACCGGCCAGCCGCCGGTCCTGCTGATCGACGAGGTGGACCGGGCCGACGACGAGTTCGAGGCGTTCCTCCTCGAGTTCCTCTCCGAGTACGCGGTGACCGTCCCCGAGCTCGGGACCTTCCGGGCCGCGGTCCCACCGCTGGTGATCATCACCTCCAACCGGACCCGCGACGTGCACGACGCCCTCAAACGTCGCTGCCTCTACCACTGGGTCGAGCATCCCGATTTCGAGCGGGAGGTGGCGATCATCGGCCTGCGCGCCCCCCAGGCGGTTCCGCATCTGGCCCGCCAGGTGGCGGCGGCCGTCGAGCAGCTGAGGGAGATGCACCTCTACAAGCCCCCGGGGGTCGCCGAGTCGATCGACTGGACGGCGGCGCTGGCCGCCCTCGGGCGGCGTGAGATCGACGAGCGGGCCGTCGAGCTGACGCTCGGAACGGTCCTCAAATACCGGGAGGACCAGGACCGCGTGCGGGAAGCCGGCCTCGGTGACCTGGTGCGCGCCGCACGCCAGCGTGGGGCATGACCGAGGGCACCCGGGACCCGGGCGACGCGCAGCCGCAGCGGATCGTGGTGGCGTTCGCCCAGCGCCTGCGGGCGAACGGCGTGGCGGTGCCCATCACGTCGGTCGTCACGTTCGCCTCGGCCCTGGGGTTGGTCGGCCTCGACGATCCCGATCGCGTGTACTGGGCCGGCCGGGCCACGCTGATATGCCGCCCGGAGGACGTCGGGACCTACAACCGGGTGTTCACGTCGTTCTGGGCCGATGTCACCACGTTCGCCGGGGCAGAGGGCCGCGAGCGGCCGTTGACCCTCGCGGTGGACACCGAGGACGTCGACGCCGAGCTCGAGGGGGAACCCGGCAGCGGGGACGTCCTCGCCGTGCGCTGGTCGCCGGCGGAGGTCCTCTCGACGCGGGATCTGGGCACCCTCACGGCTGACGAGTGGGCCGAGGCGAAGGCGCTGATCTCGACGCTCCGGGTCAGCGCCCAACTTCAACGATCGCGCCGGACCCGACCCACCCGACGGCGTTCCGGCGGGCCGCCCGATCTGCGCGGCACCTTCCGCCGGAACGTGCGTTACGGGGGGATCCCACTCAGCCGGGCCTGGCGTGAGCCGGTCGAACGGCCCCGGCGCATGGTCTTCCTGCTCGACGTCTCGGGAAGCATGGAGCCCTACTCCCGGGCGCTGGTCCGCTTCGCCCACGCCGCCGTGGCCTCGCGCCGTTCCGGCCGGGTCGAAGTCTTCACCCTGGGAACCCGACTCACCCGCGTCACGCGGGAGATGGGCCGGCGCGACCCCGAAGCGGCCCTCGCCGCGGCCGCCGCCGCCGTGCACGACTGGTCGGGGGGCACCCGCCTCGGGTCGGGTCTCGGCGAGTTCAACGAGACGTGGGGGGTGCGTGGCACCGCGAGGGGCGCGGTCGTGGTCATCTGCTCGGACGGCTGGGACCGCGGCGATCCCGACGTCATGGCCGCGCAGATGGCGCGCCTGTCGCTCGTCGCCCACCGGGTCATCTGGGTCAATCCGCTGAAGGCCTCGCCGGGCTACGCTCCCTTGGCCCGTGGCATGGCGGCCGCCCTGCCGTACGTCGATCTCTTCGTGGAAGGCCACTCCGTGTCCTCGCTGGAGGGGCTGGCCGCCCGCATCGCCGGGGGGAGACCCAAGGAGGTGACCGCATGAGGGAGATCCTCGCCGACATCGAGCGGTGGCGCTCGGAAGGCAAGCGGGTGGCCCTGGCCCGTGTGGTGGCGCTCGAGGGCTCGGGGCCCCGGCTGCCCGGGGCCACGATGGCCGTCTCGGAGGCGGGCGAGGTGGCAGGGTCGGTGTCCGGCGGCTGCGTCGAGGGGGCCGTGGTGTCCGAGGCGCTCGAGGTGCTGTCCGGTCCGGGGACCCCGCGGCTGTGCAGCTTCGGGTACTCCGACGACGAGGCGTTCGCGGTCGGGCTCACCTGCGGAGGGACGATCCGGGTACTCGTCGAGCCGCTCGACTGGTGAGCAGCCTCTTTGAGATCCTGGCCGACGACATCAGGGCCGAGCGGCCCGTCGTGCTGGCCGAGATCGTGGAGGGTCCGGCCGAGTCGCTGGGAGCCAAGCTGCTCGTCCGGCCCGGTCCGCCCCAGGAGGTCCACGGCTCCCTCGGCGACCCCGACCTGGACCGGGTGGTGACACACGACGCCCAGGGCGAGCTGGCGGCCGGCCTCACCGGCACCCGGCACTACGGCCGGCACGGCGAGGCCAGGGAGCGGGACGTCTCGGTGTTCATCGAGTCGTTCGCCGTCCCGGCACGGATGATCATCTTCGGGGCCGTCGACTTCACCTCGGCCCTCGCCAAGGTGGCCAAGATCCTGGGCTACCGGGTCACCGTCTGCGACGCCCGGTCGGTGTTCGCCACCCGCGCCCGGTTCCCCATGGCGGACGAGGTCGTGGTGGCCTGGCCGGACGCCCATCTCGCCCAGGTCGGGCCCGACCTGGGCCGGCGCGACGCCATCTGCGTGCTCACCCACGACCCGAAGTTCGACGTGCCGGCCATCGTCTCGGCCCTGGCCACCGGGGTCGGGTACATCGGCGCCATGGGATCACGCCGCACGACCGACAAGCGGGCGGCGCGCTTGAGGGAGGCCGGCGTCGGCGAGGCCGAACTGGCCCGGGTGATGGCGCCCATAGGCCTGGACATCGGGGCCCGGACACCCGAGGAGACGGCCGTTGCCATCTGCGCCGAGATCATCGCCCTGCGCACCGGCCGGACGGCACCGTCGCTACGCGACCATCCCGGACCGATCCACCGAGACCACGGTCCGGGGGACAAGGGGGCCGCACGATGAGGCCGGTGGCGGCGGTGCTGCTGGCCGCGGGCGGCGGTTCGCGCTTCGAGACCGGACCCGATGCCGCCCACAAGCTGCTGGCCCCCTTCCGTGGTCGGAGCGTCGTCTGGTGGGCCGCTCGCCACGCCCTCGACGCCCGGTTTGCCACAACCTGGGTGGTCACCGGAGCGGTCGATCTCGACGGCGAGCTGCCCGACGGGATCACCGTGCTCGTCAACGCGCAGTGGAGCGCCGGGCAGGCCTCGTCGCTGGGATGCGCCGTCCAGGCCGCCCGGGCGGCGGAACTCTCCGCCATCGTGGTCGGCCTGGGCGACCAGCCCCTCGTCGGTCCCGACGCCTGGCAGGCCGTGTCCGACGCCGAAGGGGCCATCGCGGTGGCGACCTACGATGGCCGCCGCCGCAACCCGGTCAAGCTCGCCGCCCAGGTGTGGGACCTCCTGCCGCACTCGGGGGACGAGGGGGCCCGGACGCTGATGCGGATGCGGCCGGATCTCGTCGAGGAGGTACCGTGCAGTGGCGACCCGGTTGACATCGACACCAGAGAGGACCTGCAAAAATGGAGTTGAACAACGAGTTCCGCGTCGGGGTCACTGTTCCAGAGGCGTGGAACGTGCTCACCGACCTCGAGCGGATCGCACCGATGCTGCCCGGCGCCCAACTCGAAGAGGTCGAGGGTGACGAGTACCGCGGCGTCGTGAAGGTCAAGGTCGGGCCGATCACCGCCCAGTACAAGGGGGTGGCCTCGTTCCTCGAGCGTGACGAGAAGGCCGGTCGGGTGGTCGTCAAGGCCAGCGGCCGCGACACACGCGGCCAGGGCAACGCCAATGCGGTCATCACCGCCACCATGGTGCCGGACGAAGGCGGCACGCGGGTGACCGTGGTCACCGACCTGACGGTGAGCGGCAAGGTCGCCCAATTCGGTCGGGGCGCGCTGGCCGATGTGAGCTCGAAGCTGATCGGCCAGTTCGTCGACACGCTCGAGGCCGACCTGGCGTCGGGCGACGGCGGGCAGGCCCAGAAGGCGCCGGGACCGGGCGCCGGGTCCGGTGAGGCCGCCGAGCCGGCCTCCAAGCCGGCCGCCGAGCCGGCAATGGCCCAGGGCGCCGAGGAGCCGGCGCCCGGCCTCGGGCCCCGCCGCATCGACGCACCCGAAGCAGAGCCGCTCGACCTGCTCGCCGTGGCCGGCGGCTCGACCCTCAAGCGCCTCTGGCCCGTCGCCGTCGTGGCGGCGGTGCTCGGTGTGGCGCTCCTCGGCCGACGCCGACGCGGACGCCGGACGGCCTCTGTCGGTCCGTCCTCCCGGGACTGACCCGACAGACCCGGGGGGAGATCAACCGTGCACACTGTCCGCTCGAGGGAACTCACGGATGCGATCGTCTTCGTCGCCGGCGACTGGCGCGTCACCAGAAGCGAGTACGAGGACCGCGTCGCCCGTGCGGTGACCGTTCTGCGCCAGCGCGGCATCGGTGCCGGTGGATGTATCGGCATCGCCCTGCGGAACCGGCCGCAGTTCTTCGAGCTCCTCACCGCGGCGACGGCGGTCGGCGCCCAGGCCGTCCCGATCGCCTGGCGGCTCAAGCGCGACGAGGTGCGCTACCTCGCCGAGGACTCGGGCGTCGAGCTCGTCGTGTTCGATCCCGAAGCGGCCGAGGCGACGGCCGGCCTGCCCGGACTCGCCCTCGATGCCTACGAACGGCTGCTGGCCACGGCCGAGCCGGCTGACGACGTCGATGCCGCGCCGGCGGGGTTCCGCCTCGAGCTCTACTCGTCGGGGACGACCGGCCGGCCCAAGGCCATCGAACGAGAGCTGACGCCCGAGTTCCAGCCGGACGACAAGCCGCCCGACACGCGCAAGCTGGGGTTCCTCGGCATGCTCGGCGTGGCCGACCCCGACGAAGTCCATCTCTTCTGCGGGCCCCTCTACCACTCGCAGCCGATCGGGTTCGCCACATCGGCGCTCTCTGCCGGCCATCGCGTGGTGATGATGGAAGGCTCGTTCGACGCCCAGAACTGCCTCCGCCTCATTGAGCGCGAGCGCGTCACGTGGATGACCTGCGTCCCTACCCACCTCGTGAGGATCCTGGCCGTGCCCGACGTCGAGCGCTACGACCTGAGCTCGATCAAGGCGGTGTTCCACTCGGCCGCTCCGTGCCCGCGCGACGTGAAGGCCAGGATCATGGAGCTGTTCCCACCCGACACGGTGTGGGAGGTCTACGGGGGCACCGAGGGCTCGCTCACCATGATCTCACCGCAGGAGTGGCTCCAAAAGCCCGGCAGTGTCGGGCGCGCCTTCCCGCCGGGCACGGAGCTCCACATCCTCGACGACGACGGCAACGAGCTTCCCGCCGGCAGCCTCGGCCTGGTGTACGGCCGGTCACCGATCATGACGCGCTTCCACTACCGCGGCGCCCCCGAGCTCGACGCCGAGACGTGGAGGGGCGACCTCTTCACTCTCGGCGACGTAGGCTTCGTCGACGAGGACGGCTACCTGTTCCTGGCGGACCGGAAGAAGGACATGATCATCAGCGGAGGCGCCAACGTGTACCCGGCCGAGGTCGAAGCCGTCCTCTTCAACCACCCCGCCGTGGGCGACGCAGCCGTCATCGGCGTGCCCGATCCGGAGTGGGGCGAGTCGGTCAAGGCGATCGTCGAGCCGCGGGCGCCGGTCACCGCCGGCGAGATCATGGAGCACTGCCGCGCCAACCTGGCCCACTACAAGTGCCCCAAGACCGTCGAGTTCATGACACGGCTGCCGCGGGACCCGAGTGGCAAGGTCCGGAAGCGTGAGCTGCGCGAGCCGTACTGGAGCGGGGCCGGCCGGGCCGTCTGACGCATGGCTCTCCCCGAGGCACACTACGAAACGCTCCTGATCGAGCAGCACGACCGGGTGGCGCGCATCACGCTGAACCGGCCCGAGGTTCGCAACGCCATCTCGAGCGTGCTCCAGGCCGAGCTCGTCGATGCCGTCGAGCGGTGCGCGGCCGACGCAACGGTGCACTGCATCGTCGTGCGCGGCGCCGGGCCGTCGTTCTGCTCGGGCTACGACATCGGCTCGACCACGGTGGCGGAGGGCGAGAGCCCCTCGCTCCCGGAGCGGGCCATGGCCACGCTGGCGATCTCGCGGGGCTGGTCGAGGATCTGGAACGCCCAGCTCCCGGTGATCGCCCAGATCCACGGGCACTGCCTGGCCGGCGGCACGGACCTGGCACAGCACTGCGATCTGATCGTGGCGGCCGAGGACGCCACCATCGGCTTCCCGGCGTTGCGGATGGGCGGGTCGCCCCCCACCAACATGTGGCTCTACAACGTGGGGCCGCAGTGGGCGAAGCGGCTGCTGTTCACCGGCGACACGTTCACCGGAAGGTTCGCCGCCGACATCGGTTTCGCCCTCGAGGCGGTGCCCGTCGGCGAACTCGACGGCCACGTGCTGCGGCTCGCGGCGCGCATCGCCGCCATGGGCCGGGAGATCCTCGCCATCAACAAACTCGTGCTGAACAAGGGCCTCGACCTGATGGGGCGGGCCGCCCTGCAGGAGCTCGTGGCGCCCATGGACGCCATCGCCAATCAGGCGCCGCAGATGGCGGCGTTCACGGCGCGGGCGCGGGAGTCGGGTCTCGCCGCCGCCTTCAAGGAACGCGACGCCCCGTTCGTTGACGGCGTCCCGCTCGACCGGCGCGACGGGTGACGCGCCGTCAACCGCCGGCCGAACGGTGGACCGGGCCTTCGAAGTGCTCGAGGTAGCGCTCCACCAGCGCCCGGGCCTCGGGATGGCCGGCGCTCATCCCCAGCGCCTCTTCAATGACGATGACCCGTGGGATGGCCGCCATGAGAACCGCGATGGCGGCCGGGGGGAAGAGCTCCGGGTCGATGCCGTAACCCTCGAACACCCCGGACAAGGCCTCGAGCTGCACCTTGCGGAAGCGGTCGGCCACCTCGGCGATCTCCGCCTGAATGGCCTTGCGGTGGTTCGCCAACGCCAGGAACTCTGACGTCAGGGCCGTCCCGGTCGGGTCGCTGGCGTACTCCCAGATGGCGTGCAGCGGTCGATCCCTCTGCAGGTCCTCGACGAGCCGCTGGAGGTTTGCCTCCGAACGGCGCCGGTAGACGGAGATGAACAGGTCGTCCAGTGTGGGGAAGTAGTAGTGGACCAGGGACGCCTTGACCCCCGCCCTGGCCGCGACGCGACGGGAGCTCACCGCGGCGTAGCCCTCCTCCAGCATGAGCTGCTCGGTCGCAGTGAGCAGCACCGCTCGCGTCTTCGATGTCGCCGCACCAATCCGGCGGGACGATGTCATTCGCATCCTTTCGACGTCGAGCTCCCAGCAGGATCCACTCCGCCGGCGCATTCTCGCACGCCGCGTCCCACTCCGGTCCGTGCGACGCGGCCGGTCTCGGGCGAACCCGACCCCGCGGGTGCACAATGTGCCATGCCGACGGCGACGCTCAACGGGATCGATCTCTATTACGAGGTTTCCGGATCCGGGCCGAGACTGCTGTTCTTGAACGGCTCCGGCGCGACTCTCGCCACCACCGGAGCCCTCGTCGCCCCCCTGACCGCCGCGTTCGAGGTGGCGGCGTTCGACCAACGGGGCCTGGGACGCAGCGCCCTCCCCGCGGATCCCTACTCCGTGGCCGACCTGGCGTCGGACGCCCTGGCCCTGGTCGACCATCTCGGATGGAAGCAGTTCCACCTCGTCGGCCTCAGCTTCGGAGGCATGGTCGCCCAGGAACTGGCGGTCACCACCCCCGAACGGGTCGAGCGTCTGGCACTCCTCTGCACGTCGTCGGGCGGGGCCGGGGGATCGTCCTACGCGCTCGGCACCCTGGCGGACATGGACCCTACCGAGCGGGCCGCCGTGTCGGCCACGGTCCTCGATACCCGGTTCACCCCGGGGTGGCTGGACGAGCACGAGGGCGATCGGGCGCTGGCCGGCGTGCTGGCGCAGAGCCAGGCCGTGGAGAAGTCCGAGGGTGTGCGCCGGGGGGAGGCACTGCAGTACCGAGCGCGCGGGGCGCACGACGTCCACGAGCGACTCCCCCTCGTCACCTGCCCGACGCTCGTGGCGTCGGGCAGGTACGACGGCGTCGCTCCTCCCGCCAACGGCGCCGCCATCGCCGCGCAGATACCCGGCGCCCGGCTGCGGCTCTTCGACGGGGGCCATATGTTCATCGTGCAGGACCCGACGGCCTTCCCCGAGATCATCGGCTTCCTACAGGGAGGCTGAGAGCCGGGGGTCCGGCGTCCGGTTCGATCAGGCGGGAGACACGGTCTTGCCGGGGATGACCTTGCCGCAGATGGGATCGGCACCGGAGACCAGGTGGAACGTCGTGCCGGAGAACCGCGTGACCCAGATGCAGTTGTCGGCGCCCGACCCCAGTCCGCGCTGGTCCATGGCGAACCCGATCGAATGCGTGCCGAACAGCCCGGCGGCATTCCAGTCCCTGATCTTGAGCATGGCGTCGATGAACTTCGCCTGGGACGGGTCGGCGCCGGCCGCCTTCAACCCGTCCACGAACCCGACCACCGACAAGAATCCGATGTACTGGTTGAGCGTCGGGTCCTCCTTGACGCCGGCGTAGGTCTTCATGGCGGACTGGAACTTCTCGGTGGCCGCCGTGTGCATCTCTATCGGCTCGTACGACAGGGTGAAGTAGTCGCCCTGGGCGTTCCTCTCGGCGGACGGGCCGGCCGAGTAGAGATCGCCTCCGTATCCCACGCTGAGCAGCGGCGCCTTGAGCGTGACGCCGTCATCGCGCAGGGCGGTGATCAGCGCGAAGGCGGTGTTCTCGTCCGTGGCGGCGACAAAACCGTCAATGCCGGCGTTCTTCATGGCCAAGGCAGTGGGCGCGACGTTGGTGCTGCCGTAGGGAAACGCGGCATCCACATACCCGGCCTTGAGGCCGGCTGCCTCAGCCGAGACGGCGACCGCCTCGGCGGTCTCGCTCGAGCTAGGCGCGATGCTGTAGCCGAGCGTCCCGATGTTCTTGGCGCCCACCAGTTTGAAGAACAGCCCGTCGGTGGTCTCGACCTTGGAGTAGTCGGCCGTGCCGAAGACGGAGAACATGTTCCGGTCCGTCGTCCACTCGCTGGCGTCGCTGGCCGAACCGATGACCGGGATCCCGTTGGCGAGGAGGTACGGGGCGGCCGCGAAGGTCAGACCGGACACGGCGATGACGGCGTACACGTGGTCCTGCTCGACCAGCTTCTGCGCCGCGGTGAGCGCTCCAGCCGGCGTGGATCCGGCATCGGCCACCACGTACTTGATCTTGTAGCCGTGCGCGTCCTCGTACCCCACTCCGGCCTTGACCCCCGCGGGGGTCGACTGCTCGGCACTGGAAAGACCGCCGGTGAGATCAGAGATGAGGCCGATGGTGTAGGTGGGTTCCGATCCGGACGCACCGGCCTTCGGCGCCGACGAACTGGCGAAACTTGCCGCAACAACCAAGGCCGCCAGAGCGGCGCCTACGAGCATCTTCTTGGTCCGGACCACAGTGAACTACCCCCCTATGTGTGTGCCTGAAGCGTTGCAACATACCAGGCACTCCCATTACGAACAACTACGTTCTACCAACGTCCCGGAGCGCATGACCTGCTGCCCCCCCCTGCGGCACAACGCTTGACAGAATAGTCAATATGCTGATTAGGTAGAAGCGTGCTCTACCACCCCTCGGCGGCATGACCGACCGAGACCTTATCCCCGAGCGCCGTTCCTATGTTGGCGGGCGGTGGGTCGAGGGGGACGAGGCCCTTGCGGTAGAGAACCCGGCCGACGAGTCGCACGTGGCGGACGTGTCGGTCACCCCGGTCGACGAGATCCGGCGGGCCGTCGCCGAAGCCCGCACAAGCTTCGACGCAGGGGTGTGGTCCGGTCTCCCCGCCGGTGAGCGGGCAAAGATCCTTCACGCCTTCCTCGACTACGTCCAGGCCGCCCACGTACCTCTGGTCAACACCTTGGTGGCCGAGGCTGGTCAGCCGACGCGCTTCGCCGAGCTGAGCCAGTTCGTCATGGGTCTGGGTCTGGCCCGCACGACCATCGACCTGTACCTCTCGCTGCCGCACGAGGAGTCGAACCCGGTGCCGGTGGACGACCTGGTGCGAGGTCGGGTGGCGTTGAGCCTTCGCCGCTACGAACCGGTGGGCGTGGTGTCCGCCATCACCCCTTACAACGCCGCGCTGCTCATGGCCTTCCAGAAGCTGATCCCGGCCCTCATGGCGGGGAACTCGGTGATCCTGCGTCCGAGCCCGCTGACGCCGATCTCCTCGCTGGTCCTCGGCTCCGCCGCCGACGCCGCCGGCCTGCCGGCCGGCGTGTTGAGCGTCGTGGTGGAGAGGGGCCAACAGGGCGCGGAGATCATGACGAGCGACCCCGCAGTCGACATGGTGTCCTTCACCGGTTCCACCGCGGTGGGCAAGCAGATCCTGGTCCAGGCGGCGGCGACGGTGAAGCGGGTGGCGCTGGAGCTGGGCGGCAAGTCGGCTCAGATCTACCTCCCCGACGCCGTCGAGCGCGCCGTCGCGGGGGCCGTGGCGGTGGTGGCCGCCACCGCTGGACAGGCCTGCGTGGCCGCCACCCGGATGCTCGTCCCCGAGGAACGCAAGGACGAGGTGATTGAGGCGGTCTCGAGGGCCTACGGCTCCATGGTCGTCGGGCCGCCGACCGATCCGAACACGGTGATGGGGCCGGTCATCAGCGCGGCGCAGCGGGAACGCTGCGAGCGCTACGTCGCCCTGGCCGAGGAGCACGGCGGCAAGGTGGTCGTGGGCGGAGGCCGCCCCGCCGGATTGGCGCGGGGGTACTACTTCGAGCCCACGGTCCTCGACCTCCCCGACAACTCGAACCCGGCGGCCCAGGACGAGATCTTCGGCCCGGTGCTGGGCGTCATCGGCTACCGGGACGTGGACGACGCCGTGCGGATCGCCAACGACAGCGTCTACGGGTTGTCGGCCCAGGTGTACGGGGCCGATGTGGCGGCCGCCACGTCGGTCGCCCGACGGCTCCGGACGGGCGCGGTCAACGTCAACACGGCGGTCTTCAGCGCCTATGCCCCCGGCGGCGGCTACAAGCAGAGCGGCCTGGGGCGGGAGCGGGGGGAGGACGGTATCCGCGCCTTCCAGGAAGTGAAGCACATGGCCATCGGCGAGCTCCCACGTTGAGCCCGTCCGTCGTTCTCTGAACCTGACATCGCAACGAAACACTCACCGAAAGGGGGGATCATGGCATCTGACCAGTCTCTGAACTGGCTCATATCGGTGGACGACCACGTGCTCGAGCCGCCGAACGTCTGGGTCGACCGGGTGGCGGCCAAGGACCGCGATCGGGCGCCGCACATGGAGATCGAGGGCGACATGGACTTCTGGGTCTATGACGGCAAGCGCTACCCCAGCTCGGGTCTGAGCGCCGTCGCCGGCAAGTCCAAGGAGGAGTTCAGCCCCGAACCCGTGACCTACGCCGAGATGCGGCCCGGATGCTACGACCCGGTGGCCCGCATCGACGACATGGACCGCGCCGGGATCCTGGCGTCGCTGTGCTTCCCGACGATCACCCGGTTCGCCGGGCAGCTCTTCATGGAGGCGAGCGATCGCGAGTTCGGCTTCACGTGCCTGCAGGCGTACAACGACTGGATGATCGACGAGTGGTGCGCCGCGGCGCCGGGGCGCTACATCCCGCTCGTCCTCATCCCGATGTGGGACCCGGCGCTGGCCGCCAAGGAGATGGAGCGCTGCGCCGCCAAGGGCGCGACGGCGTTCTGTTTCTCGGAGAATCCCGCCCCGCTGGGCCTGCCGACCATTCACGACAAGAACCGCTACTGGGACCCCGTCATGTCGACCGCATCGGAGCTGGAGATGGTGGCGTGCATGCACGTCGGCTCCTCGTCGCAGGTCCCCCAGATCGCCCCGGACTCACCCTTCATGGCCAACCTGGCGTGGGGGGCGGTCCGCACCTCGGGTGCCATGCTCTCCTGGTTGTTCAGCGGCATGTTCACCAAGTTCCCCGGCCTCAAGATCGCGCTGTCCGAGGGGGAGATCGGTTGGATGCCCTACTTCTTGGAGCGGGCCGAGCAGGTGATCGACAAGCAGCGCTTCTGGGTGCAGCGCGGCGTGACGTTCATGGAGCACGCCGGCACGGACGTCGACCTGGACACTCTCGATATCCGGAGGCTCTTCCACGACCACGTGTTCGGCTGCTTCATCGACGACGCCCACGGGATCGCCAGCATCGACGAGATCGGCGAGGACAACATCATGTGCGAGACGGACTACCCGCACTCCGACTCCACCTGGCCCGACTGCATCGGCATGGTCAAAAAGCGCATCGGACATCTCGCCCCCGAGGTCCAGTACAAGATCCTGCGCGGCAACGCCGAGAGGCTCTACCGCTTCACGCCGGCCGAGCCTCCCGTCCCCTCCGGTGCCTGAGCCGGCCGGGCGGCCGGCCATCTCCATCGACCGCGATGTCTGCATCGGCAGCGGGCTGTGCGTGGTGTACGCCGCGGCCACCTTCGCCCAGGACGACGAGGCGAAGGCCATGGTCGTCGACCCGGCGGGCGACCCGATCGAGAGCGTCCGGATCGCCATCGAGGCCTGCCCGACCGGGGCGCTGAGCCTGGTGACCCACCAGGAGGACGGACAAGGACACGGACAAGGACAAGGAGCGTGAACGGCGACATGCGACCGGAAGAAACGTCGGCGATCGACGGCGGATACGTGGCCCGATGACCGATACCGTTCTCGACATCGATCGCGTGCGCCAGCTCTTCGACCTGCGCGGCAGCTTCTTGACCCAGCTCGGCGGGGCCTACGACGACGACCCCTACCCGATCTGGGCGGCGCTGCGGGAGAAGGCGCCCGTGCACGCCGGAGTGGTGCACGAGCTCACCGGCTTCGACCACGAAGCCACCTTTCACGGCCTGCCCTTCCCCGAGTCGCCCCACTTCTCGGTCTTCAGCTACGCCGCATGCGACCAGGTCTACCGCAACGACAAGGTCTTCGCCTCGTCGCCGGGGCAGATCGATCTATCCGCCGGCGGGGCAGAGATCCTCAACAGCATGCTCTCCATGGGCGGGACCCAGCACCGCCGCTACCGGGCACTGGTGCAGCCGTCGTTCGTGCCTTCCAAGGCCCAATGGTGGATCAGGAACTGGATAGAGGCGACCGTCGACCTCCTCATCAACAGCTTCCAAGACCAGGGGCGGGCGGAGCTCAACGTCGACTTCTGCGCGGCCATCCCGGTCCTCACCATCACCGGCAGCTTCGGCGTCCCTGTCGAACAGGCTCTCGACATCCGCGAGGCGCTGCGGGAGCCGGGGAAAGTCGTGGAGATCATTGCGCCGATCGTGGCCGCCCGGCGGGAGTCGCCCCAGGACGATCTCATCTCCATATTGGTGGAGGCCGAGATCAAGGACGAGGACGGCCAGACGCACCGTCTCACCGATCCCGAGATCTACTCGTTCACCCTGTTGCTGCTGGCGGCGGGCTCGGGGACCACCTGGAAGCAGATGGGCATCACCCTCACCGCGCTCTTGGAGCGCCCCGACGTGCTGCGGGCCGTCCGCGACGACCGCGCGCTGCTCCGGCCGGCGATCGAGGAGTCGCTGCGGTGGATGCCGACCGATCCCATGTTCTCGCGCTGGGTCACCGAGGACATCGAGTTCGAAGGCGTCCACCTTCCCAAGGGCTCCGTCCTGCACATCTGTCTGGGTGCCGCCAACCGGGACCCGGCCCGCTGGGAGCGGCCGGACGACTACGACATCACGAGGCCGCTCAAGCCGACCTTCGCCTTCGGGAGTGGACCGCACATCTGCCTCGGCATGCACGTGGCGCGCGCCGAGATGACCGTCGGCATCGGCGCCCTCCTCGACCGGCTCCCCAACCTCCGCCTCGATCCCGACGCCGAACCGCCCCGTTACATAGGGTTCTACGAGCGCGGCGCCACCGCCATACCGGTCCTGTTCGGTTAGGAGATCAGCACATGGCAGAATCAGGGAGCTATCAGCAGCCGGACGTCACGCTGCTCGGACAGGAGCACGTCCGTCGCTACCAGGAGACCGACGGGGAGGTCGGTTACCTCTGGAACGGCGTTCCCATCCTCCTCCTGACCACCACGGGACGGAAAACTGGTGTGCTGCGCACGACCCCGCTCATCTTCGGACAAGACGGCGAGGACTACCTGATCATCGCCTCCCAAGGAGGGGCCCCGACCCACCCCTTGTGGTACCTGAATCTGGTGGCCAACCCCGAAGCCCAGATTCAGGTCCGCGCCGAGCACATCGCGGTGACCGCCCACACCGCCACGGACGCGGAGAAGCCCCGACTGTGGAAGATCATGACCGAGCAGTGGCCGAACTACGACGTCTACCAGACCCGCACCGAACGGCCCATTCCCTTGGTCTCGCTCCGCCCGATCGCCGGCGGTCGCGCCTCCACTTGACGAATCGGCCTGCCACCTCGGCCGTCGCCACCACCAACTTCACCACACTTTTTACCAACGGAGGTCTGATGAGGAGTGCCCGTGTCTGAACACGCATTCGACGGCGTGCGCGTCGTGGAGTTGGCCCAGTGGGTCTTCGTGCCGGTGGCCGGCGCACTGCTGGCGGATTGGGGAGCCGACGTGGTGCACGTCGAACACATCAAAGGTGACCCCTACCGCGGCCTGGTCACCCAGGGCATCGGGAGCGAGAACAAGGGGGTCAACCTCTCCATGGCTCTGGCCAACCGGGGGAAGCGCTCCATCGCGCTCGACGTCCAGCGCGAGGAGGGGCTGGCCGTGCTGCACCGGCTGCTCGAGTCGGCCGACGTCTTTCTCACCAATCTGCGGCCCGGTGCCCTGGCCCGCCTCACGCTCGATCCCGAGACGCTGACCCAGCGCTATCCGCGACTGGTGTACGCCCGTGGCCACGGCTACGGCGCCCGGGGGCCCGACGCCAACCAGGCCGGCTACGACGCGTCGGCCTTCTTCGCCCGGGGCGGCCTGGCCTACATGTTGACGCCGCCCGACCGCGACTACCCGATCAGCCAGCGCGGTGCCATGGGCGACCGCAACGGGGCCATGGCCCTGGCGTTCGGGATCTCCGCCGCCTTGCTCAAGCGGGAGCGCACAGGAACCGGCTCGGTGGTCGACGTCTCCCTGCTGGCCACGGCCATGTGGACGCTCTCCTCGGACCTGCTGGCCGCCCTGGGCGGCGACACGCCGACCCCGGCCGGTGGCCGGGGCCCCGTCGTGAACCCGGTCGTCGGCTCCTACCGGACCAAGGACGGCCGCCACATACAGCTCGTGTTCTTGGAGGCGGATCGCTACTGGGCCGACTTCTGCCGGCTGATCGGTCGCGAGGAGCTGGCGGCCGACCCACGCTACGTGGACATGGCGGCCCGTCGGGCCAACGGGGCGGAGTGCGTCGTCCTCCTCGACGAGGAGTTCGGCCGACGGACCTTCGCCGAGTGGAAGGAGTTGTTGAGCGGCATCGACGCGCCGTGGGCACCGGTGCAGTCCGTCATCGATCTGCTCGACGACCCACAGGTGGAAGCGAACGGTTACATCGGTGACGTCGTGATCGAGGGAGGGCCCGCCTACCGGCTCCCCGCGGTGCCGGTCCAGTTCGACGGGCAGCCGCCCGATCTGCGCCGGGCGCCCGAGCACGGCGAGCACACCGAGACGATCCTCACCGAGCTGGGCTACGCGTGGGAGGACATCGTGGGGCTCCAAGAGGCCGGGGTCATCCCGTGAGCACCCACCCGAAGGGTGCACGATGAGCCCGGACCCGAAGGGTGCACGATGAGTACGGAGCTCACCATCACGGTCCGGCCCCTGCCGGTTGCCGACGAGCAGTCGGCTCCCTTTTGGAACGCCGCCTCCACCCACGTCCTCGCCCTGGCCCGGTGCTCGCGCTGCGCAGCGTTCAGCCACCCTCCCGACCTGGTCTGCCCCAACTGTCACAGCACCGATCCGGGGTTCGTCTTCACGCCGGTGAGCGGCAGGGGGAGGGTGCGGTCCTGGACGGTGATGCACCAGTCCTTCCTGCAGGGCTTCGACGTGCCCTTCGTCCTGGTCGACGTGGAGCTGGTCGAGCAGACCGACCTCAGGCTGATCGGCCGCCTCCTCGACGGGCCCGACGCGCCTCTCGGGATCGGCGACGCCGTGACCCTGGCGTTCGAAGACGTCGCCGCGGGTATCTCGGTGCCGGCGTTCACCCTCGAGGGTCCCCGATGAGCGGCCGGATGGCCGCCAGCAACCGGGTGGCCATCGCCGGGTACGCCCAGAGCGCCGTCGAGCGCCACGCCTCCACCTCCCTCGGAGCCCTGGCCGTCGAGACGGCCCGCGCCGCCATGGCCGACGCCGGGCTCGGTGACGGTCAGGTGGACGGGTTCGTCACGGGCAGCCTCTTTCCGACCTCGGGGTCCCACGCGGCCGAAGACGGTGTGAGCCTGGTGACGGCCAACTGGCTGGCCGAACGGCTGGGCGTCAACCCGAGCTACGCCGCCGGGTTCCAGGGGTTCGGACAGATCCCCGGGGCGGTGTCCATGGCGGTGAACGCCGTGGCCAGCGGCGCGGCCGACTACGTCCTCATGCATCGGGCGCTGCACAATCCGCGCGGCCGGTATCACGAGAACGACATGCAAGAGGTGCGCGGCGTGCAGCAGTGGACCGCGCCGCAGGGCTACTTCGGCCCGTTGGCCATGATCGCCCTGACCTACAACGAGTACGTCCAGCGCTACGGGGCGACCCGTGAGGCGATGGCGGCAGTCCTGGTGGAGGCGCGCAAGAACGGGGCCAGGATCCCCTGGTCCTACTGGCACGACCGGCCGCTGTCGGCCGAGGACTACCTGTCCGCCCCGATGATCTGCGACCCCATCTGCCGCTACGACTGCGACATCCCGGTGGACGGCGTCGCCGCCTTTCTGTTCACCTCGGCGGAGCGGGCCCGCGACCTCCCCCACCCTCCGGTGTACGTCTCGGGCTACGCCACCGGCTCGCCGACCACCAGACGGCTCCCCATGCACTGGCCGCTCGACGACGTCATGGGGGTGGGCGCCGAAACCGCCCGGCGCCTGTGGGCCGCCGCGGGTGTGGGACCGGGCGAGGTCGACCTGCCGCAGGTCTACGACGGCTTCTCCCCCTTCGTCTACTTCTGGCTGGAGGTGCTCGGGCTGTGTCCCGTCGGGGACGCCCACCGTTTCGTGGCGGACGGTGGCATAGACAGCGACCGCCCGGGCAGCATCCCGGCCCTCTCCGGTGGCGGGGCGCTAGGGAACGGGCGCATGCACGGCGTGCCGCAGATGCTCGAGTGCTATCTGCAACTGTCCGGGCGAGCCGGAGAGCGCCAGCGCGAGCGTGTCTCCGTCGGGCTGGCGTGCCACGCCTCGCCGCACTTCGGCGGGGCCGTCGTCTACAGCGCCGAGCCCTTCTGAACAGAGAGCCATACTGGACCGATGCCCACGAGAGCCGACTCCCGATGACCTGGGTCGAGCGCGCCGCTGACCGGTCGCCGGCCGTTCAGCGCTCGCGCAACCGGGGCATGCAGCAGGCGAAGGTGATCGTCGACGCGGCACGGCGCCTGATGGTCAACGGCTCCACCTTCACGACGCAGGAGCTGGTGAAGGACGCGGGCGTGGCCCTCAAGACCTTCTACCGCTACTTCGCCAGCAAGGACCAACTGCTGCTGGCCGTGATCGAGGACATGGTCACCGAGTCCTGCCTGCAGTATCAAGAGCAGGCGCGGACTCTGCCCGATCCGCTGGACCGCCTCCGGTACTACATCACCACGGCGGCCGGCTCCTTCGGCGAGGCGGCCCAGGCGGCGCGGTTCATCTCGGCCGAGCACTGGCGGCTTCATCAGCTCTATCCCGAGGAGCTGGCCCATGCCACCCGGCCCTTCACCGATCTCCTCCTCGGCGACATCCACGCCGCCGCCGAGGCCGGGGTCATCAGGCCGTACGACTCCGAGAACGACGCCTGGCTCATCAACCAGCTGGTCGTGGCCGTACACCACCACTACGCCTTCGCCCCGAGCGACGAACGGGGCGAGGACGTCGCACAACGGCTCTGGGCCTTCTGCCTCGGCGCGTTGGGCGGCCGGCAGCCGTGACCGGCCCCACCTCCGAGGACCTGTGGCGACTGATCGCCGATGGTCGCGACGGGATCGTCGCCACCGTGAACGCCGACGGCACGCCGCACCTGTCGAACATCTACTACCTGAGCGACCCGGCCAGCCGCACCATCCGGTTTTCGACAACGACCGACCGGACCAAGGGGCGCAACCTCCGCCGCGATCCTCGGGCCGCGCTCCACGTCTCGGGCGCCGACTTCCTGCACTTCGCCGTCGCCCAGGGCGGCGTCACGTTGGCCATCGCACGGGAACCGGGCGACGCGGCCATCGACGAGCTCTTCGAGGTGCACAGCGCCCTGGGTGTGCTCTCCGATCGATCGGGCTTCGACGAGGAGATGCTGGCCGACCACCGGATGATCGTGCGGCTGGCGGTCGAGAAGGTCTACGGACTGCTCATCGATCGCTAGGTCATCGAACAGCTAGGTGGACAGTCGCTAGGTCATCGAACAGCTAGGTGGCCGGCCCCCTCCCCGGCTCAGGTAAGGCGAGGGGGTAGGTGGTGAGCTCGAGCGGAATGGGAGGTCGCCCGACCGGCCGGCGATCGATCGCCTCCCAACCGCTGTCGGCGCGCCGCCGCGCCAACTCGGCCCGCCGGCCGCCGCGGATCCCGAAGAGCCGCTTGGCCACCAGGAGGAAGACGACGATGGCCAGGTTGACGACGAGGGTGATCACCTTGAACCAGCCGAACGACTCCGTCAGCTCGTACACCTCGAACGGGACGAAGGTCGTGGTGGCCACGAAGGTGAGGTACTCGGCCCAGCGCTTGGCCAGCCACAGCCCGACCATCTCGACCGCCTCCAGCGAGGCGTAGGCCACGAGCAGCAGGCCGATCTCGTAGAGGTGGCTGGGCGAGATGACCAGGAGGTGCCGGAAGTCCCCCAGCAGCCCCCGGCGGGCGGCCGAGCTCTGGGAGGACCCGAAGAGACTGTTCATGATGGCGACGTAGTCGCGCCGGAGGGTCTGGCGGTGGCCGATGAAGAAGAAGACGGCCACCGCCAGGCCGGAGAAGACCAGCACATGCACCGCTCTCTCCAGCGCGATCAGCCGCAGGACGTAGCGATCCCTGAGTTCGCGCCCCCGCAGCGGCACCTCGATCTCATCGCGAGGGGGCAGCCGGTCACGGGTCGGCTGCTCCGGGGGCTGCCGGGGAAGCCAGGCATCGCAGCGCAGGCACCGGTACCACCGCAAGCCGTCGTGCTCCCGCACGACGGCCTCGTCCGCCGGCACGATCTCCTTCACCTCGGTGCCCACGACGATGTGGCCGCCGAGGCCGCAGGTGATCAGCTCGTAGCGGTTGGCTGGGCTGGTGCCCCGCGCCCTCGGCATCGGTCCAGTCTCGCACCCGCTGGTGGGAGGGCCCTGAGCAGCCCCGCCGGGAACACGACGGCCGGCGCCACCACCGGCCGGTGTTTGCCATGTGGGAGCGCGGGGTGCTCAACTCGTTCTGCCAGAGACCCGAGCAGAGGAGAAAGCCAGTGGAGATGGAACGAGTCGGCGTCGTCGGTTGCGGTCTGATGGGAACCGGCATCGCCGAGGCCACGGCGCGTGCCGGACTCGACGTCCGGGTCGTCGACCTCGACCGGGCCATCGTCGAGGCCGGCCGGGATCGGGTGGCCCGGTCGCTGGCCCGAGCCCAGAGCGCGGGCAAGCTGACCGGCGAGGAGGTGGACGCGGCGCTGGCCCGCATAGAGTTCACCACCGACATCGGCGCCCTGGCCGACCGCCATCTCGTCATAGAGGCGGTGGTGGAGGCCGAGGCGGAGAAGATGGTGGTCTTCGAGGCGCTCGACAAGATCGTGGAGTCCCCCGAAGCCATCCTGGCCTCGAACACCTCGTCCATCCCCATCATGAAGCTGGCCATGGCAACCGGCCGTCCCAGCCAGGTGATCGGCATCCACTTCTTCAACCCGGTCCCCGTACTGCCCCTCGTCGAGCTGGTCACCTCGCTGCTCACCAGCGAGGAGACGGCCTCGGCGGCGCGGGAGTTCGCCGCCGGACGGCTCGGCAAGTTCGTGATCACGTCGCAGGACCGCGCCGGGTTCATCGTGAACTCCCTACTCATCCCCTACATCCTCTCGGCCATTCGCATGCTCGAATCGGGATTTGCCACCGCCGACGACATCGATCTGGGCATGGTCAAGGGATGCGCCCACCCCATGGGACCGCTGGCTCTGGCCGACCTCATCGGACTCGACACCACCATGGCGGTGGCGAACTCCCTCTACGAGGAGTTCAAGGAGCCGCTCTACGCCCCGCCGCCGCTGCTGGCCCGCATGGTCGAGGCCGGGCTGCTCGGTCGCAAGTCGGGCCGGGGGTTCTACGGCTACAAGGACTGACGTCGTGACCTCGGGCTGGGTCGAGAGGGACGCCTCGGTGGTTTGGCACGGGTTCACCCAGATGGGCGCCTACGCCGACAGCTCGCCCCTGGTCATAGAGCGGGCCGAGGGACGGGATCTGATCGACGTCGAGGGCCGGCGCTACCTCGATGCGATCTCGTCCCTGTGGGTCAACACGCTCGGACACCACGTGCCCGAGCTCGACGCCGCGCTGGTGGCCCAGGCCGGCAAGGTGGCGCACAGCACCATGCTCGGGAACGGCAATACCGTGGTGGTCGAGCTGGCCGAGGCGCTGGCCGCGGTGGTGCCGGTCGAGGGGCCCCACTTCCTCTTCGCCGCCGACGGGGCGGTGGCGGTGGAGCAGGCCCTCAAGATCGCCTTCCAGTACTGGGTCAACCGGGGGGTGGAGGGGCGCACCTGCTTCCTCACCTTGGGCGACGCCTACCACGGCGATACGGTGGGCTCGCTCTCCCTGGGCGACGGCGGCGTATTCGGCGCCATCTTCCAACCCCTGTGCTTCCCGGTACTGCGCACGCCGGGGTACGCCGATCCGGGCTGGGCGGACAAAGCCTGCGCCGCCGTCGCCGGCCACGCCGGGGAGTTGGCCGCCGTCGTCATTGAGCCGCTCGTGCAGGGGGCGTCGGGCATGTGGTGCGCCGAGGCGACGGACGTGCGGACGGTGGGTGAGGCCTGCCGAGCGCACGACGTGCTGCTCATCTGCGACGAGGTGGCGACCGGGTTCGGCCGGACCGGGTCGCTCTTTGCCTCCGAGCAGTGCGGCATCCGGCCCGACCTTCTGTGCCTCGGCAAGGGGATCACCGGGGGGTACCTGGCCATGTCGGCCACGGTGGCCTCGGACCAGGTCTTCGATGCGTTCCTGGGGCCGGATCTCGGCCCGCAGACCTTCTATCACGGCCACTCCTATGGCGGGAATGCCCTAGCCGCGGCCGTCGCCCTCGAGCACCTCCGGTTGTTCGAAGCCTGGGGGGTGCTGGCTCGGGTCCGAGAGGGGGCAGCACTCCTGGAGCGACTGCTCTCGGCACGCATCGCCCCGCTGGCCGGCGTGGCCGAGATCCGCCAACGGGGCCTCATGGTCGGCGTCGAGCTGGCCCCACCGGCGGCGGGCCTGCGCTGGGGCCGGCGGGTCTGCGCCGGCGCCGTCGCCCGGGGCGTGCTGCTGCGACCGCTGGGCGACGTGGTGGTACTCATGCCGCCCCTGACCACCACCGAGGAGGAGATCGACCGCATGGTCGACGCGCTCGAAGGGTCGATCCGCGAGGTGGTCGAGCAGTGACCGGGCCCCCGGCGACCTGGCCCGACCGGGTACGGGCCCGGCTGGAGGGCGTGGTGGCGAGTGGGCGCTGGCGGGCGCCCCGGGAGTTCGATGCCCGCGGGCCGGCGGGTGTGCTCGACGGCACGCCGGTGGTCTCCTTCGCCTCCAACGACTACCTGGGCCTGAGCGCCCATCCGGCCGTGGTGGCGGCGGCGGCCAGCGCACTGGAGCGCTGGGGAGCCGGTGCCGGGGCGTCGCGCCTGGTGACCGGGTCGCGGCCCGTCCACCGCGAGTTGGAGCACGCCCTGGCCGACTGGAAGGGGACCGCCGCCGCCATCTGCTTCCCGACCGGCTTCGCCGCCAACCTGGCGGCCTTGAGCGTGCTCGGGGGTCCCGACGTGCGTGTCCTGTCGGACGAGCTGAACCACGCCTCCATCATTGACGGTTGCCGGCTGTCTCGGTCGCAGCTCACCGTCTACCCCCACGGCGACCTGGGGCGGCTCTCCGACTTCCTGGCCCAGTGCCACGACGGAGGGGTGCCGACCATCGTGGTCACCGACACGGTCTTCTCCATGGACGGCGACGTGGCGCCGGTCGAGCAGATCGCCGCCCTGTGTCGCCGTCACGGCGCCCTCCTTCTCCTCGATGAAGCCCACGCCGTCCTCGGCCCCCACCTCCCCGCCGCGCTCACGGCCGATCCCGACCTGACCCTGGTGCGGATGGGAACGCTCTCCAAGACGCTGGGGGCGCTCGGCGGCTTCCTGGCCGGCTCCCGGGAGGTGGTCGACCTCATGGTCAACCTGGCCAGGCCGTACATCTTCACCACCGCCCCCACCCCGGCCGACGCCGCCGCCGCCCTCGCCGCCCTCGGCGTGTTGCGCTCGCCCGAAGGCGGTGCGCTGGTGCAGCGCCTCTCCGACCTGGTCGCCCGGGTCGCACCCGGCGTCGGGGTCGACCCCGACGGGGTCGACGCGCCCGCCAGCCCGATCATCCCCGTCGTCCTGGGCAGCGAGCAGCAGGCGCTCGAAGGCTCTGCGGCCCTGTTGGCGCAGGGTATCTGGGTGCCCGCCATCCGGCCGCCCACCGTGCCGGCCGGCACCAGCCGGCTGCGCGTCACCCTCTCGGCCGCCCACACCGACGACCAGGTGACCCGGCTGGTCGACGCGCTGGCACCGTTGCGGTCTGCGCTGCTCGCCCGGATCCCCTGACCCGTGCGTCCCCGGCGCCTCGTCCTGGTCGTGGGGACCGGCACCGACGTGGGCAAGACCTGGACCTCCGCCCGCCTGCTGCGCACCCTGCGCCTGGCGGGGGTGACCGTGGCCGCCCGCAAGCCGGCACAGTCCTTCGATCCGGGCGACGATCGCGCCGGGTTGGACTCCGCCGTCCTGGGCGCGGCCACCGGCGAGAGCGCGCAGACCGTGTGCCCACCGCACCGGTGGTACGAGAGGGCCATGGCGCCCCCGATGGCGGCCGACGCCCTCGGGCGGGACCGCTTCACGACCGACGACCTGGTGCGCGAGTTGGCGTGGCCGCCTGTGCCGGTCGACGTCGGCCTGGTCGAGAGCGCGGGCGGCGTGCGCTCGCCGCAGACCCATGACGGCGATGCGGTGGCGCTCCTCCGGGCGCTCTGCCCCGACCTCGTCCTGCTGGTGGCGGACGCCGGGCTGGGGGCTCTCAACGCGGTACGGCTGTCGGTGGGCGCCCTGCCCGACGACACCAACCTCGTCGTCGTGTTGAACCGCTACGACAGCCGCAACGAGCTGCACGTGCGGAACCGGCGATGGCTGAGCCGCCACGACGGGCTGCGCACCCTGGGTATGCCGGCCGAGCAACCCACGTTGGCCGGGCTGGTGCGGGGCGACTGACCCGACCCCCACATTGGCGGCGGCTGTGGAAGAGTGCTGCCCGTGCGACGCCGCCTGACGTTCACCCGGATGATGCTCGCCCTGACCTTCGCGGCGGCGAGTGCCGTCGTCCTGCCCGGGATGGCACAGGCCAGCACGGCGACACCCACCTACTACGTCTCCCTCGGAGACTCCTACTCGGTGGGCTACCAGCCGGGTCTGGGGGCGACGTCGGGCTACACCGCCTATGTCGCCGCCAAGACGCATCTCACGCTGGTCAACTTCGGTTGTTCGGGCGCCACCACGACCTCCATCCTCAACACGGTCGGGTGTCCCGAAGCCCTGCCGAACACAGCTGGAGCGGCGTCCTACCCCACGATGACCCAGGCGGCGGCGGCGGAGGCCTTCATCACCGCCCACTCCGGGCACATCGGCCTCATCACCGTCTCCATCGGAGGCAACGACGTGCTCGCCTGCGCCGCCCAGGCCGACCCGTTCGCCTGCTTTGCCGAGGCGGTGGTCACCATCACCAAGAACGTGGACGCCCTGGCCTCCGGCCTCCGGTCCGCCGCCGGACCGAAGGTGCCGATTATCGGCCTGACCTACCCCGACGTGGTGCTGGGCAGCTACGTGTATCCCTCCGTGCCCGCCACTCCCCTCAGCGTCGCTCTGGCCCGGACGTCCGTCGTCGGCTTCAAGACGCTGGTCAACCCGGCGCTGCGCGCCGCCTACGCGCTCTCGGGCGGTGTCCTGGTGGACGTCACGAAGGCGACGGGCGCCTACATCCCGCTCACCCGGACCACCACGCTCAAGCCCTACGGAACCGTCCCGGTCGCCGTGGCCAGCGTGTGCACATTGTCCTGGTTCTGCAAGCTGGGCAACATCCACGCCACCACCCAGGGCTACCTGGTCATCGGGAAGCTGATCGTCCCCCGCTATGACATCTTGCGGAAGGGTTGAGCGCCGACACTCCGTCTGTTCGCTCCATGGACCGGCGATACTGAGCACCATGGAGCGAACCAACGGCGGGCGCCGGGCACGCCTCGGCCCGCTCCTTCTCGTGGCCGCCCTCGCCACCCTCCTGGCCGCGTGTAGCTCGTCGGGCCCGCCCGGGAAGGCCGCGTCCCACGCGGCGACCACCTCGCCGGGTTCGACCTCGACCTCCCTGGCGCCCACCACGACGCTCCCCGCGCTCCCGACCAGCGGCCCGCTGGCCATCTCGGCCAGCGTGGCGGTCCCCATTGCGGCCAACGTGCAGATCACGGCGGCCGAGGCGCCCGACGGGTCGGTCTTCGTGGCGCCCGAGAGCCACGACAGTCCGACGCCGACCGTGGTGTGGGTCGTCGACGGCAACACCCCGGCGGCCATCGCCGAGCACGTGGCCGGCGGGGTCAGTGCGCTCGCCGCCGACAGCGCCAACCTCTACGTGGTGAGCGACAGCAGCGTGCTCGGCTACAGCCGGAGCACGGGCAACCAGATGGGTCAGTGGAGCCTGCCCCCCATCAGCACGGCCAACAGCTCGAACGCCGATCTGGTGTCGATGGAGGCGGACGGCGGCCAGGTTCTGGTCATGATCGCGCAGGGCAACCTCGAGAACGTCTACCGGTTCGACTCGACCTCGACGGCGGCGCCGCGGCTGATCGCCCAGGGGACCAGCGCCGCCTTCGGTCCCAACGGTTCGCTCTACTACGAGCGATCGGACAACCGTCTGGTCGCGCGGAACACCTCGGGCGTCACCACGGTGGGGCCGCTGCTCGTCCATGCGCCCAACGGCGCGGGGGGCGGCGTCGCCAACGTCGACGCCGTGGCCGGCGGGCTGGTGTGGGTGAGCGCACCGGCCGGCCAGGGGCTCGACACCCAATTGAGCCCGTACGACGCCACGACGCTCGCGCCCATGGGGACCTTCTCCGGGTCGGTGAGCGAGCAGATCGTCGACACGGGCGCCGGTCCCCTCGTCCTCGCCGGGCCCGACGGCCCGGGCGTCTGTCCGCAGGGTGGCGCGGCCACCTCCTCGAGTTGCGTGTTCCGTCTGTCGCCCACCGCCGCCCTCACCGACCCGACCTCGGTCGGATCGGCCGAGCAACTGCTGGGCCCCTACCCGGCGGTGCTCAGCGCCAACACCACCACGAACGACCTCGTGCTCGAGCGCGTCTCGTAGCCGATGGAGGAGCCAACGGTGGATGAGCCGACGCCAACGGTCGATGAGACAGGCCCCGCCATCCTCGAGAGCCACCTCGCCGAGGTCGGGGGTCTGCCGGTGTACCGCGCCCTGCCCCAGCGGGGACGGCGCATGGTCGGGGCGTGGTGCCTCCTCGACCGCTTCGGCCCGATCAACGTGACCACGCAGCGGACCATGACCGTGGGTCCCCACCCGCACATCGGGCTGCACACCGTCACCTGGCTACTCGCCGGGCAGGTGCTGCACTCCGACAGCCTGGGGACCCAGCAACCGATCCGGCCCGCACAGCTGAACCTGATGACGGCAGGCGCCGGCGTCGTGCACGCCGAGGACTCCCGCGGCCAGGCGGGAGGCGTCCTCGACGGCGTGCAGCTATGGGTGGCCCAGCCCGAGGCCACCCGCCATGACCCCGCATCGTTCGCCCACCACTCGGTGCTCCCGGTGGTCGATCTCGGGACGGCACTCGCCACGGTTCTGATCGGGACGTTCGACACGGCCTTCTCGCCGGCCCCGGTCGACTCTCCACTGGTGGGGGTCGACATCACGGGGGGCGGGATGGTGCACCTGCCCCTTGACCCGACATTCGAACACGGGATCTTCGTCCTCCACGGAGCGCCGCGCATCGCGGGCTCCGAGGCATCGCCCAACCAGCTCGTCTACGTCGGAACGGGGCGTGCGGCCGTTGGGCTCGACCTCGGTGACGGTGCCCGTGTGCTCCTGCTCGGCGGGCGGCCCTTCGACGAGCAGATCTTCATGTGGTGGAACTTCATCGCCCGCGACCGGAGCGAGATCGCCATGGCCTACGCCGACTGGCAGTTCAAGGGACGGCGCTTCGCCCCGGTCGCCTCCACGCTGGACCGCATCGAGGCTCCTCGACCCAACTGGTTGCCCTGAACCCACCGTGGGGCCCTTCACGGCGTTCGGCTACAGTGAAGGGCCGCCCACTGGGGAGAGAGATCGAACCGGCGGGCGGCACGGCTCAGCCGTTACGGACCTGTGGTGCAGCCTGGAGTGCACGCCGCCCTGTCAAGGCGGAGGTCGCGGGTTCAAATCCCGTCAGGTCCGCCGCCAGGCCCGATCGGTCAGGAAGACGATTGCGCCTGGTCACCCGGTCGGGTAGCTCAGTTGGTAGAGCGCGCGCCTGAAAAGCGTGAGGTCACCGGATCGACGCCGGTCCCGACCACTCTAACAGTCCAGTTCAGAGGCACTTTTTGGAGCCGTAGAATTCAAGGGCCGAAATTTCGTGCCCCACAACGTGCCCACTGGAAGATTCTTTCGCCGAGAATTTCAGCACCTACCGACTGGTAACCATGCTCTGATTCCGATTCCCGTACCCCGTTTCGGGCAGCGGTGGGGCGACCACGCCGGCGGGTCCGTCGAGAAAGACCAACCGTCGCTCCTGAGCATCGCCGTTGTGATTTTTAGACCCCGGCTGACCGGCAGGTGCGTGGGACCCGGCCGGTCCACACCCGACGGTGCGCGCTGAATCTGAACCCTGGCACCGTCTAGAGGTGAATCTCGTGGTGGCTCGTCTTGGCAGATTGGAGATGTCATCCGGTAGAGAAGAGATTTCGCGGTCGAGGGCCAAGGCTAGACGCCAGTCAGATCCCTTGGTTCGATGACGAAACGTCAACGCCAGCTGAAATCACCCACCGATGTACACCGTTTAATCGGAACGCCCACCGAACACAGGTTCTGCATCGCGAAGGGCCCCAGGCGGTCATCGTGCGCCCGCATGACGGTGTTGAGATGCCCTGTGGGGTCGTTCGGCTAAGCCGTTGATCGGGGTAAACGTCTCTCGGAGTACAGCGTTCTGTCTGGGGATAACGTGTTCGCTCAAGCGCGCAACAGGCACGGTTCTGGAGGGACGAAAGCGATGTCTACCGGCCCGGCTATATCAATGCCGACCATCGACACAGGCTCGGCTGTCTCGTTGGAACGGAAGAATGTGGCTCTTCTCCTTCTCGTCTGGGTCGGCGTCGCCTCTTCGTTGGCCGCCTACGCCAAGATCCATCACCCCTCGGGGCGGACATTGTTTACGCTCGGGTTCACCGGCCTGCTTCAGATGAAAGCGTGGCTAACAACCGCTGCAGTGGCGTTCGTCATAGTGCAACTTGTCACTGCGCTTTGGATGTGGGGGCGACTTCCAGGAGCAGGGGCGGCCCCATCGTGGGCTTCGGCATTGCACCGGTGGACGGGCACCACTGCATTCGTTCTTACCCTTCCGGTGGTCTTCAACTGCATATGGGCGCTTGGCTTTGCCACGACCAGTCTGCGTGTGGTCGTCCACAGCGTTGCCGGTTGCTTGTTCTATGGAGCGTATGCCGCCAAGATGGTTGGCTTACGGATCCGGGGATTGCCTGGATGGGCCGTCCCCGTACTCGGCGGGAGTGTGTTCGCATTGCTCATTGTGCTCTGGCTGACCTCGGCGCTGTGGTTGTTCACGCGTCCGGGCATCCCCTTGTTCTAAGACGGCTCTCACCGAGATCGGAGGTACTGATGCCCGGAGACGCCATTTCACGACGGTCCATAATCGGCGGGTGTGCGATCACGGCGGTCGCCGGCCTCGCCGGGTATCTAGTGGCACACGACAAGTGGTCGGCCACTACGAGTGGCACGGCAACGTCATACTCCTCCAGCGGTAACGGACAGTTCCTTGCTCATCTCAGCCAGGTTCCAGGCGCCGGAGGGGGGTTGATACTGGCTCAGGACAAGGTCGTACTTGTGCGGGGAGAGGGCGGTACGGTGCATGGTCTGTCCGCCATATGCACTCACCAAGGCTGCACAGTGGGGTCGATCCAAAAAGGAATTATCACTTGTCCGTGCCACGGCAGTGAGTTCAACGCGCAAACCGGCGCGGTGATCCAAGGACCTGCGACGCGTCCACTGCCAGCTGTCTCGGTAGTGGTGCGGGGCCGAAGTGTCTTTACGGGCTAGGAGGATCTGATGAGGTGGCGGACTGTCTTTCCGACTTGGATCTGGCTCGCGGCAACCGCGTTCACTGTCGGTGCGCTCATTGCGTTGTCCTGACCGGCGCGACGACGGTCACGGAAAAGATATCGGCACCGGTCCCGACCACAGAGTCCCGGCCACCCGGTAGGGGCCGTCGGCGACTCTCCGTCGGCCTCTCCGTCGGGCTCTCCATCGGCAGGGATCCTCAAGACGCTGGCGCACACCCGATATGGCCGGCGGCGCCCCGAGGTAGGCGCCGGTCATTGAGTCTCTCTATGGTCATGCCGTCCAACTTCTATTGGACAGGGGTGGCGGGTGCCTGCAGTATGGGCGGGCGCCTCGAGCTCGTCGTCGATCGACGGGTCTTTGGGGGGACACGCAACTGCCTGTCAGCGAGGGCGGCGAGGACAGGCACGAAGAGACAGGCACGAAGAGACAGGCACGAAGACGAAGGAGTAGCAATGGCTCGATGGCCGAAGCCGCCCGAGGGCAGCTGGACGGAGCACTTCAAGCTTTCAACGGCACCGGTCCCGCACGAGGACTCCATCTCACCCGAGTTCTACGAGCTCGAGGCGGAGGCGGTCTTCAAGCGCGCCTGGCTAAACGTGGGCCGGGTGGACCAGCTGCCGCGCAACGGGAGCTACTTCACCAAGGAGATCGAGGTGGCCAAGACGTCGGTGGTCATCGTGCGCGACATGGGCGGAGAGGTCCGGGCCTTTTACAACATCTGTCGCCACCGGGGCAACAAGTTGGTGTGGAACGACTTCCCCAAGGAGGAGACGTCCGGCGTCTGCCGGCAGTTCACCTGCAAGTACCACGGCTGGCGCTACAGCCTCGATGGTGCGCTCACCTACGTCCAACAAGAGGGCGAGTTCTTCGACTTCGACAAGGACGACTACGGGTTGGTGCCCGTGCACTGCGACGTGTGGGAGGGCTTCATCTTCATCAATCTGGCCGAGGAGCCCGAGCTGTCGCTGACCGAGTTCCTCGGACCGATGATCCTCGGCTTCGAGGGCTATCCCTTCGACAAGATGACCGAGCGGTGGTTCTACCGGTCGGAGATCAAGAGCAACTGGAAGCTGTTCTCGGACAACACCGCCGAGTTCTACCACGCACCCGTCCTGCACGCCGGGCAGATGCCGCCGGCGTTCGCCGCACCCAACCGGGAAGCCGGCTTCGAGGCGCCGTACTACCAGATCGACGGGCCGCACCGGCTGGCGGCGACGGGAGGCATCCGGCCGTGGGAGATGCCCGACGGGATGTTCAAACCGATGGAGAAGGCCCTCCAGGCCAGCCTGTGGGGCCCGTGGGAGCCCTACGACATCGGCGAGGTGCCTGCCGGTGTCAACCCGGGCGGACTGGAACGATGGGGCAACCAGTCCTACCAGCTGTGGCCGAACATGGTGATCCTCTTCTGGAGCCAGGGCTTCTACTTCGTCTACAACTACTGGCCGACCTCGTACAACACGATGAAGTACGAAGCCACCCTCTACTTCCCGCCGGCCAGGTCGCCGCGCGATCGGGTGGCGCACGAGATGATCGCCATGGCCTACAAGGAGTACGGGATCCAGGACGTCAACACGTGCGAAGCGTCCCAACAGATGCTCGAGGCCCGCATCGTCAGCGAGTTCCCCTTCAACGACCAGGAGATCCTTCCCCGACACCTGCACATGCTGTGCGTCGACGCCGTGAACGACTACAAGCTCGAGAAGGGCCTGGTGAACCAGTGAGTGGCGCACTGCTGCCCGGCCAGTTCGCCGACCTGGAGACGTTCGCCCAGGAGTGGTGCCTGGCGACAGAGACGGAGCGCTACGCCAAGCGGCTCGACAGCTCCATCGGTGAGCTCCAGGCGTTCTACGACGCGTTCTTCCCGCGTATCGAGGAGGCGCTCGCCTACTGCGACCAGTACCCCCTCGACGCCCTGCCCGAGGACGTCCTCAACCTCATGCACCTCCTCTACTCGCTGGTCGCCGTCTCCTACTCGGTCGAGGCGTGGCACCAGGGACGGATCCCCGATACCGGCGCTTCAGCCATCACCTGTGTGGTGGAGCCCGTTCCGTAGGCGACGCACTCGCGCAGCGCGGCTGGCCGGCACCGATTACCTCCAAGTCCTCCCACCGTTGTCGGTGTAGTTCGTCGTGGCGGTGTTGCTTGGCCCACCACTCGATCCCACAGCCACACAACGAGTTACGGTGGCACAGGCGACAGCATTGACCGAACTTGCCTTTGTCCCGGGCAGCTTCCCAGTGGACCACGAACGACCGCCGTCAAGGCTGTAGATGGCGGCGGGCGGCACATCATTCCCCACGGGGTTACCCCGGGTGCCTACTGCGATGCATTCGCTCGATGAGGGGCAGGTGACCGTGAGCAGGTACCCGATCCCATGAGGAAGCGTCGCCGAAGTCCAGACAGCACCGCCGTCCGTGGTAAATAGACCTTCGGGCGGTCCAGCGACACCGGTCGAAGACCCCACCGCGACACACTCTCGTGAGTTGGGACATGAGATTCCACTGAGCTCGCCCGTTCCCGGCGAGGTGGCTGTCGTCCAACTGGAACCGCCGTCCTTGGAATAGATGACATCCATTCCCGGAAGAGAGGCACCCGTCGGAGGGGACGCTCCAACAGCTAGACAGACGCTGATCGATGGGCACGAGACACCTGCCAGCGTACCGGTCCCGTTTGGTACCGTCCCGGGTACCCAGGACTTCCCACCGTCCGACGATACAAAAACAAGCGATCCGGGCTCGCCGGCCGGCGCACCTATGTTCGCGCCGACAGCGACGCATCGAGTGGTCGAGGGGCAGGAGACACCGCTGAGTAGACCATCGGCGCCGGCCAGCAGCTGCCCGGCCCAGGACAGGCCGCCATTGCTGGTCACTATGACGCCACCGGCGTCAGCGCCCGCCGCGGACACTGTGAAACCCACGCCGACACACTTCTTCTTCGATGCGCACGAGACGTCCACGACCTGATTCGGTCCACCCTGAAGAGTCCCCGTGGACCACGAAGTTCCGCCATTCGCTGTGCTGGTGGCGCCAGGGATGTACGTCGAGTGGGTGGAGCCCGTTGCGGTGCCCACGGCGACGCAGTGGGTAACAGCGGGGCAGGAAACCCCCAAAAGTGCAGACATTCCCTTTGGTGCGACTCCGTGAAGTGTCGACAGCGTTGCCGCCTCACCACGAGAGGTTGTGAGTAGGGCAAAGCCCACCGTCATGACCACAACGGCTGCGCATACCATGGCCATCCGTACCACCCCGTGCGGAGTGATCTTCTTCGTAGCCATGCTGCCCGTCCCTTCCGTCGGTGCTGCGTCGAAGTTCCAGCGTCACCTACATCATCCAAGAGGTTGCGCACGGTAGAACGCATGGCTGCCCACATTTGGAATCTATCCAATATGGTTGAAATGCGGTTCTGTCGCTTGGTTTGAATAGCTATTGTCTACTGCCTCGACCTCTAACGTTTCCTGCTTCTCGACCTCGTCGGAAACCTTCGTGGTGGGGGTGATCTGCTTGGTAGCCATAGTGATGGTCGCTTCGGTCCGGTGATACATGTAGTTCCCATTGTTTTCCCTAGTCGTAGCCTTTCCTGTGGCCCATGTTGTCGACAATCGTGCCTACAAAGCTCCTTTAGACGAGAGTGGCCTGGGGATTGTTGAGAGCTGAACCGTTTGAATGAGTCGCGATGAATGGGAGCAGGTGGTCACTGGGGGGCGCTGGGTGCGTGGTTGTGGTTGTAGCTCCAACTGGGCCAGGGGCGAAGGCGCGGCTAAGGGCAGGCAGAGCTGCACCGACACCTAGGCAGGCGATGGACAGTCCAGCCGCTGCAATCCTGAGGCGAATCCCGCTCAGTGTGGCAATCTTCTCGGTCTTCATTTGGAAGATCCTTTCCGGTCAACTGGAGCGATATGTCCATGGTTTTCCGGGGGCGGGGTCCCGTCTGTGGCCTGAGTTACATAGTGAACGTGAGCTGTCGGACAGTGGAGCGAGTGGCCATCAGCGGCGTCTGACTGGCTGGTACTAACGAGACCTCCGTGAACAGTTCGATGGCGAAGACGGAGCACTTGGGACTCGACAGATCTGCTCTATCCCGACGGTATCGTTTGCTCCAACGAGAACGCGCCAGCAGTGCACAGCGGATCCTGGTCATTGCATTGCGTGGAGTTATCTCGACGCCAACCTCACCCGAGCGGGAATGAACCGAGGATCATCAGGGAGAATACGCTGACAGCCGTGGAACTCCATCACCTGCGCTGCGCTGTGGTCATCGCTGATCTCGGGAGTTTCACCGCCGCGGCGGACGCACTGCACCTGACCCAGCCGACACTGTCCTACGCCATGGCGCGCCTCGAACGCGAGCTGGGCGCGAAGCTCTTCGAGCGCACGCCGTCAGGGGCGCGGCTCACCGACGCCGGAAAGGCGTTCCTCGACCCGGCCCGGCGGTCGCTCCTCGAAGCGGAAAACGCCCGGGTGGCCGTCGAAGCGGTCACCGGGGTACTGACCGGCCAGCTGCGGGCCATCGGGATACGGCACGCCATCGTGGAGACCGCCCGGCTGCTGGCCCGCTTCCACCAGCGGCATCCGGGCGTCGCCATCCTCCTGGCGGAGCCGACGAGCGACGCCGACGTGATGGACGCGGTCCGGGTAGGTCGTTGCGACGTCGGGATCGTGCGCTCGCAGGAGGTCGACGGGGACCTGCCGTCGGTGCCGGCGGGCTCGCGCCAGTTGGTGGTGATCTTCTCGGAAGCGACCGCCCCGCGCCAGAAGATCCTCCGCCTCGACGAGCTGGGGGCCATGCCCCAGGTCGCCCCGTTGCCCGGCACGGCGGCTCGGCAGGAGTTCGACGACTTCTGGCGGAACAGTCCTACGAAGCCGCCGATCGGCGCAGAGTGCTCGAACGAGGATGGCGTCGTGGAACTGGTGCGCGCCGGGCTGGGTGCGGCCTTCATGTCCCGGGCGCGGGCCGAGGACATCCGGACGGGGGGCGTCGTCATTCGGGAGGTCCGCCACCCGGGCGACGACCTGTCGGCCATCCGACGGCCGGCGGCCTCCCCGGCCGTCGAGGCGTTCTTCAGCCTGCTCGGCGAAGAGGCCCACTGAGAGGCCCCTTCGCCCACTGACACTGCGGCGCGCCCACGCGTCGCTCATCGCCGCGCTGTTCAAGATCCACGACTGGAATGCCCTGGGCCTTTTCGGAACGCACACACTGGACATCAACAATCGCAAGACCATCGTCTCCGGCGTCGGTAACTGCCAGTGGACGACCAAGTTCGTCGGGAAGACCTTCCATCTGGTGCCGGGCGCCGATCCCATCTGCGGCACCGTCATCCCGGGCGTCACGGTCTCTCCGTAACCGGCTGGCTGGGGCCCGATCCCTGACGGTTCCCCCGGATCGCTAGATTGGAAGTCCCCCGCTCGCGAAGGGACGACAAGATGGCGGAGGTCATCGTTGAGGGAGACGAACGCGTGGTGCGCCCGAGGGCTCCACGCGCCACGTCGGTGAGGCCCACGCGACCACGTGGATGAGCACACCCAGCTGGGCGCCCGGAAAACCGGAACGGTCACCGCGTCCCCGGCACCCGACGCGGCGGTGTTCGTGCGGGGCCTGCGCAAGTCCTACGGTGCGCTGAACGCAGTCGACGGGGTGAACCTCGAGATCGCCCGGGGAGAGATATTCGCCCTCCTCGGGCCGAACGGCGCAGGCAAGACGACGACCGTCGAGATCCTCGAGGGCTACCGGCATCGTGACGGGGGCCAGGTGGCCGTCCTCGGCTACGATCCCGGACGTGAGCGCAACGCCTTAAAGCCACGCATCGGCATCGTTCTGCAGTCGACCGGGGTCGACCGGTACCTCACCGTCGCCGAGACGCTGACCATGTACGCCGGCTTCTACCCCCATCCGCGACGACCCGAGGAGGTGATCGACCTCGTGGGTCTCACGGCGAAGCGCGACGCGAGGGTGACGACCCTCTCGGGAGGACAGCAGCGGCGGCTCGATGTCGGTGTCGCGCTGGTCGGAGATCCCGATCTGCTGTTCCTCGACGAGCCCACCACCGGCTTCGATCCCTCGGCGCGCCGGGAGGCCTGGAACGTCATCAAGAGCCTCGCCGACCTGAACAAGACCGTCCTCCTCACCACGCACTACATGGACGAAGCGCAGTTCCTGGCCGACCGGGTGGCCGTGATCTCCGCCGGGCACATCGTGGCCGAAGGGCCACCCTCCAGCCTCGCCGGTCGGGACCAGGTGCGCGCCCGGGTCGGCTTCCGTCTCCCTCCGGGCACGACCCTGCCCCCCGACGTGCCGGGGGATCTCACCCCCGACGGGTGGGTAGACCTCGTCGCAGAGAACCTCACGGCGACCCTCTACCGCGTCACCAGCTGGGCCGTCGAACGCGGCATCGAGCTCGAGGACCTGCGCATCATCCGCCCGACCCTCGAGGACGTGTACCTCGAGCTCACCGGTGGTCCGACGCAAGAGTCCTCCGAACCGTCCGCGGCCGAGGCCCCGCCTCGCGCCCGGCGGCGCGGCCGCGCCGGCCGCAGTGCCAACCGGAGCGCCCGGTGAACACCATCTCGCTCACCGCCAGTCAGGTCGGCTACGTCAACAAGGCGTTCTGGCGCAACCCGGCGTCCGCCTTCTTCACCTTCGCCTTCCCGCTCATGTTCTTGGTGATCTTCACCGCCCTGCTCGGCTCGGGAAAGGTGCACCTGGCCGGACACACGGTCAGGCTGTCCACCTACTACGTGGCGGCGATGGCGGCCTTTGCCCTCATATCCGCCTGCTACACCAACATCGCCATGACCGTCACCTTCCAGCGCGACCTGGGGATCTTGAAGCGCATCAACGGCACGCCGCTACGGGCCGGCGTCTACTTCACGGCGCGGGTCCTCCATGCCCTGTTCGTCGCCGTCCTGCTGGTCGCCATCACGGCCGGTTTCGGAAGGCTCTTCTACCATGCCGCCATCCCGGGCGGGACGACGCTCGTCCACTTCCTCGTCATGCTCGTCGTCGGGGCGGCGAGCTTCTGCGCACTCGGATTCGCGGTCTCCACGCTCGTCCCCAACGCCGACGCCGCGCCCGCCGTCATCAACGCCACGATCCTGCCGCTCTTGTTCCTCTCGGGCATTTTCATCCCTCTCGGTAACAACGCACCGGGCTGGATCGTCTGGACCGCCCGCATATTCCCGGTCCGGCACTTCGCGCTCGGTATGCAGGCCGGCTTCCTCGGGACGGCGTTCGACTGGACGGACGTCCTCGTCGTCGGGGTGTGGGGACTGGCCGGGCTGATCTTCGCCATACGGCGCTTCAGTTGGGAGCCGCGAGTCTGAGGTTCCGGCCGTCACCGGCCACGCCGTCGAGCGCGTACGTCAGAGGACCGGAGGGGGTACTCCATCGGCGCTGGCGGCCAACCCCTGATCCCACCCGCACACCCTGCAGGCGTGACGGAAGACGGCTCGGGCGAACTCCAGGGCCATGGCATGAGGCTCGGCGCTGGACCGGACGTCGTCCCAGTCGAGGACGTACTCACCCAACGATGTGTCCCAGCGCGCCTCGGGCAAAGAGAGCGACGCGCCGGCGAAACCATCGGGTGCCGGGTGCGCGTAGGCGTAGAAGGCCGCCGTGCCGTAGCGCGGGTCGCCGGGCCACCAGCCCACGGCCACCTCCTGTGCGTTCATGGCGTTGCGCATGATGAAGTCGTCCGACGGCGGGTTGGCCGGCAGGCCGGAGAACAGGTTGACGGCGAGATCGAACGACCCCCACCATGCGTTCACCGGCGTCGACCTCCCCCGGTAGGGCGCCCGGAACTCGGCCAGGACCAGGGCCGCCTGGGTGGCGGCGGCGAAGTAGTCGGCAACCTGCCCGGCGTCGTAGCGCGTGTGCTCGCTGTCCCGGTCGAGGGGGAGCTCCACGGGACCTCCTGCGGTGTCGGGTCGATCTCCACCGGCCCGCCCAGACGGCGGACCGCGGCCATGAGCTCGCCGGTCACGGTCCCGACCGCACGATCGGGGGTCAGAGCGACCCGTTCGACCCCTCCGCCGCTGTGTTCGACGACGGCCTCGTGGCTACGCAGATCCAGCAGCACGACCAGCGATCCCGACCCGTCCGGTGCCGGCAGCGGGGCGGTCTCCCACCCGCGCGCCGTCAGGCGCAGGGCGGCGTGCTGCAGCTGTGGCTCAGGCGGTGCCAACTTCACGGACAGCTTGCCGAGCACCTGGCTGTGCGCGTGAAGCGTGTCGCAGGTCTCGCTCCATCCCTCGTAGGAAACCGCTGGCCATTTCGGCATTTCCCGTACGGTAGCCAGGCGCGCCCGACCGCTCAACTGCTGTGCCGGAAGGCGCCGCGCCACCCGACCTCGGACTCAGCCGAGGGGGCGCCCGGGCTCCAGCCCGTCCCACGACCAGTGAGGCACGACCAGGCCCTCGGGCACGCTCGACCCCCTCGGGTTGTAGACGTGGACGTCGCGCACCGCCCACTCCATGTACGCCCGGAGCGCGTTGCGGAACTCGGGCTGGTCGGGAAGATGGGCGTCGTCCGCCGCCTGGACGAAGCAGGCGACGAAGCGGTCCCCCAGGTCGTCGTCCGCCCCCATGCCGGCGTGGATGCGCAGCATGCCCGACTGACCATCGGACACCGAGCTGTAGAGCGGGGGCCCGCCGAACACCTCGGCCCAGTAGCCGGCCAGCCGCTCGACGTGCCGAGGGTGGCCCGGGTGGGAGAACGGATGGTTCAGCACCGGGTCCGCCAGGCACCGCTCGTGATGGGCGGTCGCCAGCGCCAGGAACGCCGGCTGGCCACCGGCGAACTCGAACAGGGACGGACGGGCCATGACCACCACGCTCCCATACGCCTCGCCGTCCCGGCCAGCGCGCGCGGCATGCGAGACTCCGCCCCGGAGGTGCGCGAGGTGACGGGTTCGGGGTCCACGCCTGGAGGTGCCGGAGCAGAGGAGCAGCTCTCGATGGACACCAGCCGGGGGCGCTGGGTCATCGCGGCCACCGTGCTCGGTTCGGGCATCTCGGCGCTCGATGCCACGGTGGTGGGCATCGCACTGCCGTCCATCGGTCGCGACTTTCACAGTGGCGTCGGCACGCTGCAGTGGGTCGTCTCCGGCTACACGTTGACGCTGGCCGCCTTCCTGCTCCTCGGCGGCTCGCTGGGCGACCGCCTGGGGCGCAGGCGCATGTTCTCCGTCGGGGTCGTGTGGTTCGCCGTGGCCTCCGTGTGTTGCGGCATCGCGCCCGACGCCGGGGTGCTCATCGCCGCCCGGATCGTCCAGGGCATGGGCGGTGCGCTCCTGGCCCCGGCCAGCCTGGCCATCCTTCAGGCGTCCTTCCGGCCGGACCACCGACCACGGGCCATCGGCGCCTGGTCGGGACTGGGTGGGGTGGCGACGGCGGCGGGCCCGCTCCTGGGTGGCTACCTGATCGTGGCCGGTTCGTGGCGCTGGGTGTTCTTCATCAACATCCCGGTGGCCGTCGCCGTGCTGTTCATCACCGCCCGCCATGTGCCCGAGAGCCGCGATCCCTCCGCGGCGGGCCACGTCGACTGGGGCGGCGCCGCTCTGGCCGTGCTCTTCCTCGCCGGCCTCACCTACGGGCTGATTGACGCACCCAGCCACGGTTGGGCCAGCCCGGCCGTGCTGACCGGCCTGGTCGTCGCCGCCCTGGCCGGGCCGGCGTTCCTGATGGTCGAACGGGCCAGCGCCAATCCGATGCTCCAACTCGGCTTGTTCCGCTCCCGCCAGTTCACCAGCGCCAACGCCGTCACCTTCATCGTCTACGGCGGCCTGGGCGGGGCCCTGTTCCTCCTCCCCGTGGAGCTCCAGCTCGTCTCGCACTACAGCCCCCTCGAGGCCGGGACCGCACTGCTGCCGGTCACCGTGATCATGCTGGCCTTCTCGGCGCGCTCGGGGAAGCTGGCGGCGCGGATCGGGCCCCGCCTGCAGATGTCGGTCGGACCGCTGGTGGTGGGGGCCGGCCTGCTCCTCCTGACCCGGGCCGCGCACCCCGGGAGCTACGTGACCCAGGTGCTGCCGGCCGTCGTGGTGTTCGGCGCCGGACTGGCCATCACCGTGGCGCCGCTCACCTCCACCGCCCTGGGCGCGGCACCGTCCGAGCACGCCGGCGTCGCCTCGGCCGTCAACAACGTGGTGGCGCGGGCCGGGGGCCTCCTGGCGGTGGCCGTGCTCCCCCTCCTGGCGGGCATCACCGGCGCCGCCGCACTCGAACCGCTGCACTTCGCCGCCGGCTTCCGGACCGCCATGGTGATCGCCGGCCTCACCTGTGCCGCCGGTGGGCTGCTGGCGGCGGCCACCATCACCAATCCCCCCGACGCGCAGCGGCTGCTCCGGCCCCGGCTACGCGACTACCACTGCGCACTGGACAGCACCCCGCTCCGCCCGGCTGGCGCGGCCGGGACGGCCGGCGCAGCCAGGCCGGGCTCGTGAGCCCTGCCTAGGGGCGCGCTCCGGTCCCCGATCCGGGCGTGGTGGGGTATCCGGCCCGCTTCCACGCCGCGAATCCACCGTCGAGGTCACTCACCGCGGTGCGGCCGAGGTCGAGCAGGCTGGCCGCAGCCAGACTGGAGGCGTAGCCCTCCTGGCAGATGACGACCACCGGGCGCCCCGGGTCTTCCGCTTCGACCAGCCGGTGTGAGCCGCCCGGGTCGAGCCGCCATTCGAGGTTGTTGCGCTCCACGACGAGCGCGGCGGGGATCTCGCCGAACTCGGCGCGCTGCGCCGCCGGTCTGATGTCGATCAGCAGGCCCCCACCGTCGAAGAGACGCGCTGCCTCGTGCGCATCGACCCGGTGCAGGCGACTGCGGGCCCGCTCGAGCAATTGGTCGACCGCGCTCACGGTGCCCACGAGGAGTCGGAGCGGTACTCAGCCCGCTCGACCCTCAGGCTGCGCCCGTCCTGACGGTAGAAGGTCATGGACTGCAAAGGGGGAGAGTAGGCGTGGACGCTGGTCGCCGGGGCGGTCTGGACATTCAGGACGTCGTGGACGTACGAGGGCCCGAAGGCGGCGCCGGTGCCCGTCCCGAGGCTCCGGCGGCCGACGGTGGCGTCGGCCCCGATGTAGTGCTCCTCCAAGCTCCCCTCGACCACCCACAGTGCGCCGGCCGCTCCGCCGTGGTCGTGCAGTTCGAGACCTTGCCCCCGGGGCCAGTGGATGGCCCAGATCTCGTAGTCGTCGGCGGTCTCGAGCAGATCGTACCGGCGCTGGTCGAGGTCCGGCCGGGCCCGTGGGAGGAACGACGCCGTCTCGGCCACGTAGTCCTGAAGCAGGTCGAGCAGGGCCACCGGGCCGAGCACTTCACGCTGCGGGGGGTGCGGGGCGGCCCGGAGAAGGGCGCTCGGTGCCCTCGTGGGGAGTGAGAGTTCCTCTGTGATCGTCATGACGAGACCTCCGGACCGGCTGCTCTACTGCATCCGTATTCCCGATGAGTTTAGTCATGTTTTGCCGGGCCGGGGCGCGGGGCCGGAAATACCCGGTGGGCTCAGGCGGGAACGGCCGTCTCGGTGGGCGCCCGTCGGGCGCCGGTGCGCACGGCCCGCGCCTCGGTCACCGTCACGTCGGCGCCGCAGGCCCGGCAGCGGCGCCGGTCGTCGAGCTCGCCACCGCAGCCGCGGTGCGTGATGATCATCGGAGGCTCGCCCCCCAGGGCGTGGCGGTCACCCCACTGGAGCAGCGCCACCAGCACGGGCCACAGGTCGAGCCCCTTCTGGGTCAACCGGTACTCGTAGCGGACCGGGTGCTCATGGTAGGGCGCTTTGAACACGATTCCCTGTTCGACCAGGTGCTCGAGGCGCCCCTGGAGGATGTTGCGGGCCACCCCCAGGCTCCGCTGCAGATCGTCGAAGCGCCGGACGCCCAGGAAGATGTCGCGCACGATCAGGATCGTCCAGCGCTCACCGATGATCTCGAGCGTCGAGGCCATGGAGCAGTACTGGCTGGGGTAGTCCTTCTTCAACACCATCCCGAGCATAGCGCAGTTCCGCCTAGACCGTTGCATCACGCAACTCACCGCGCTAGTGTGCATTGCATGACGAAACCAACATCGGTTGCCAGTGTGCCCCCCGCGACCAGTGTCGCCCCGGAGACCAGCGTCGTCGCCCCGGAGACCAGTGGGCTCCTCGAGAAGGGGCGGGCCACCCATCCGGCACTGACCGCGCTGGTGGTGTTGACCGGGGTGTTCCTCTCCTCGCTCGACCTGTTCATCGTGAACATCGCCTTCCCGAGCATCTCGCGGAGCTTCCACGGCGAGTCGCTGCGGTCGATGTCGTGGGTGCTCAGCGCCTACACCATCGTGTTCGCCTCGTTGCTGGTCCCGGCCGGGCGCTGGGCCGACCGGGCCGGGCGCAAGAAGGCGTTCCTCCTCGGCCTGGGCATCTTCACCGTCTCGTCGGCCCTGTGCGCGCTGGCCCCGTCGCTCGGGCTGCTCGTGGCGGCCCGCATCCTCCAGGCCGGAGGCGGCGCCTTGATGCTGCCCACCTCCCTCGGTCTCCTCCTCCCCGCCTTCGGCCCGGCTCGCAAGGGCGCGGCCATCGGCCTGTGGTCGGCCGTCGGGGGTGCGGCGGCCGCCTTCGGCCCACCCATCGGGGGACTATTGGTGCAGGCCAGCTGGCGCTGGGTGTTCCTGGTCAACCTGCCCTTCAGCCTGATCGCCCTCGTCGTGGGCGTGAGGGTGCTCCGGGAGGTGAAGGATCCCGAGGCCCACCCGGCCGACCTCCTCGGAGCCGTGTTGCTGTCGATCTCGGTGGCCAGCCTGGCCGCCGCCATCGTCGAGGGCTCCACCTGGGGATGGACCAGCGCCGCCATCCTGGGTGCCTTCGGCATCTCGATCCTCTCCGGCGCAGCGCTGGTCGTGCGCTCCCTCCACCATCCCAACCCCATCATTGAGCCGGCCGTCATCCGTCACCGTGCCGTCGCCCTGGCCGACGCCGGCTCCGTGGTCTTCTTCGCCGGCTTCGGCGCCATGGTGCTCGGGGGCGTCCTCTTCCTCACCGGCGTGTGGCACGAGTCCGTGCTCACCGCCGGCTTCATGATCGCCCCCGGGCCTCTCATGGCCGCGCTGTGGGCCTTCCCCGGAGGGTTGCTCGGCGGGCGGTTCGGGCACCGCGCCGTGGGCAGCGTCGGCTGCCTCCTCTTCGCCGCCGCCGCCCTGTGGTGGATCGCCCGGATGGGCGTGACGCCCGACTATGTCGGCGCCTACTTGCCCGGCAGTCTCGTCATCGGCATCGGGGTCGGGCTCATGCTGCCCTCGCTCGGCGGGGCGGCCACCGCGCCCCTACCCCCCGAACGCTTCGCCACCGGGAGCGCCCTGTTCGCCATGTGCCGCCAGATCGGGCTGGCCCTCGGTGTGTCGTGTCTGGTGGCCGTGCTGGCCACGTCCACCGGAGCGGCGGCACTGCACGCCTTCCGCCACGCCTGGATCTTCATGGTCGTGTGCGGCCTGGCGTCCGGTCTGATCCTCCAGGGCATCCCGCGCCAGGTCCGCGCCCGGCCGAAGCTTCTCGCCGTGCCGGCGGAGCAGCCCGAGACCTACCGGATGGCGGCGGGCGAGTAGGGGTGCCAGCGGGTGGCGGAGCAGCGGTGGCGGCATGTGGCGCAGTCGCCGCCAACCCGTAAGAACAACGTCACATTTTTCACGCGACTGGTAGGGTCGACGACGCGCAGGTTTCGACCTGGGCAGCAGGCCGGCCCACGAGGGACCGGCTCGCAAAGATTGGGGGGTGGGCAGCATGAAAGCCAGAAAAATCAGCAGGATTGGGAGTTTCACGGTCATCGCCGCAATGGCCGTCACCGGGCTCACCATGGGGGGCCCGGCCGGGGCGGTGAGCACGCCGAAGATCTCGCCCTCTCAGTTCACCAACACCTTCGCCGTCATGAAACTCCTCAAACCGTTGGCCAAGGCGGGGAAGGGGAAGGTGGCGGCCATCCTCCCCGACACCGTGAGCTCGACCCGCTACGTGGAGTTCGACGCTCCGGACATCACCAAGGCCCTCAAGACGGCCGGCTTGAGCTCCTCGCAGTACGTCGTCCAAAATGCCCTGGGCAGTGACGCCACCCAGCTGACCGACGCCCAGACCGATATCACCAACGGGGCCACCGTGCTCCTGGTCGACCCGCTCGATTCGGGAGTGGGCGCGTCCATCGAGAGCTACGCCAAGGCCCACGGGGTCGATGTCATCGACTACGACCGCCTGACGCTGGGCGGTAGCCGCCAGTACTACGTGAGCTTCAACAACGTCCAGGTCGGAAAGCTGATCGGCCAGGGCTTCGTCAGCTGCGTCTCCGCCTGGCACGTCAACAAGCCGCAGGTCGTGGTCATGCACGGTGCCGCCACGGACAACAACGCCACGCTGTTCGCGCAGGGCTACAACGCGGTGATCGATCCCTACTTCAAGACGGGCAAGTGGGTCCTGGCGGCGCGGACCGCCGACACCTGGGACCCGCCCACGGCCGAGACCGAGTTCCAAGAGGCCTACACGGCCCACCCGAACATCAACGCGGCGGTGATCCCCAACGACGAGACCGGCGCACCGGTCGTCACCTACCTGCAGTCGTTGCACGTGGCGCCCAAGACGTTCCCCACCACTGGACAGGACGCTACGGCGACCGGCCTTGACAACGTCCTGTCGGGCTACCAGTGCGGGACGGTCTACAAGCCCATCTTCTTGGAGGCCGAGGCGGCGACCGCCCTCGCCCTGTACCTGCGGGCCGGAAAGACGCCGCCGTCCAGTTTGGTGAACGGCAAGACCACCGACACCATCAGCGGCAAGAGCGTCCCGTCGTCCCTCCTCACTCCGCTGTGGGTCACGACGAAGAACATGGCCAAGACGGTCATCGCCGACAACTTCGTCCCGGCCTCGCAGCTCTGCGCCGGGTCGTACGCCGCCGACTGCACCGCAGCGGGTATAACTCCATAGTGGTTTGCACGAACGCCTGCTGACGCGGGCGTTCTCCGTGTCGTCGCCACCGCCCCTCCCGCGAAAGCGGGAGGGGCGAGGTGGAGCACAAGAGGGGGTGGAATGAGTACCTCGGGGTCCGGGTCCGACGCCGCACCACTCGTCTCGTTGCGGGGGGTGACCAAGAGTTTCGGGGCCGTGCAGGCCCTGGGCGGGGTCGACCTCGATATACCGATCGGTGAGGTCACCGCCTTGGTGGGTGACAACGGTGCGGGCAAGTCCAGCCTCGTCAAGACCATCTCGGGCCTGTGGGAGCCCGACCGGGGGGAGATCCGTTGGCGGGGTGCCCCGGTCCGCCTGCGCTCGCCCAAGGAGGCCGAGGCCCTGGGTATCACCACGATCTACCAGGATCTGGCGCTCTGCGACAACCTCGACATCGTCCAGAACATGTTCCTCGGGCACGAGGAGATGCGGCACGGCACCTTGGACGAGGACAGCATGGAGATACGGGCCCGTGACACGCTCAAGGAGCTCTCCGTCACCACCATCCGCTCCATCCGTCAGCCGGTGGCCTCGCTCTCTGGTGGACAGCGCCAATCGGTGGCGGTGGCCAAGGCCGTGATGTCCAATGCCCAGCTGGTCATCATGGACGAGCCGACGGCGGCACTGGGCGTGGCCCAGACGGCCATGGTGCTCGGCCTCATCAAGAGGCTCGCCGCTCGGGGGGTGACCGTGCTGATGATCTCGCACAACCTCAACGACGTCTTCGAGGTGGCCGACCGGATCGCCATCCTGCGCCTCGGCCGCATGGTGACCGAGGGCCCCGCCGCCTCCTTCGACACGCAGGTGATCGTCGATTTCATGACCACCGGCACCTCGTCCAGGGTGTCGGTCAATGGAGGTGCGGGCCATGAAGCCTGACGAACGCGGTGATATCGGCGGCGATGGCGGAGGGGACAGGGCAGGCGCTGCGGCAGTCGATCGACCAGGCGACACGGCGACGGACAGCCCACCGAGCGCCACGGGGACCGTCCCCCAGCCCGATTCGGGCGTCGGCAGCACCGACACCGACGGGCCGCACAACGGTCCTCTGCCCGAGGCGTTGGTCGCCGTCGCTCCCGAGGTCCTGGCCGACTCTCTCGGTGAGTACGTCCGCGCCTGGGCCAAGCGGATCCGCAGCGGCGAGAGCGGTGCCCTTCCCATACTGACCGGACTGGTCGTCATCATCATCATCTTCCAGGTGCAGCAGCCCAAGTTCCTCTCGGCCGGCAACATCGTCAACCTGCTGGTGCAGGCGACCTTCTTCGTCCTGCTCGGCCTGGGCGAGCTCTTCGCCCTCATCCTCTCCGAGATCGACCTGTCGGTCGGCTTCGTGGGGGGCATCGGGGCCACCATCACCCTGGCGCTGCTCTCCCCTTCCTACGGCTGGCCCTGGTGGGCGGCCGTCATCGTGGGCCTGCTGGCGTGCGCGGCCATCGGGGCGGTGCAGGGCATCTTGATCACCCGGCTCCACCTGCCCTCCTTCGTGGTGACCCTGGCCAGCCTCCTCGGTCTGGGCGGGGTGCTGATCTTCTTGTTCGACTCCTTCAACGGCGCGGTGGGCGGGGTGATCAGCCTCACCTCCAGCGGGCCCGTCTACGACCTGGTCAACGGCAACATGAGCCCACTGGCCAGCTGGGTCACCCTCGTCGTGCTGGTCGCGCTCTACGCGCTCTTCTCCATCGCGCGCAACACCCGCCGGCGGGCCCGCGGCCTGAGCGCGCCCCCGCTGAGCATCATCATCTTCACCATCGTGGTGACAGCGGCCGCCGGCGCCGCGCTGGTCGCCGTCTGCAACGTCAACCGGGGCAACCTGGTCCCGCTCAAGGGCGTCCCCTGGGTCTTTCCCATGGTGCTCGCCGTCGTCGTGCTCTGGTCGTTGCTGCTGGCCAAGACCCGGACCGGCCGCTACCTCTACGCCATCGGGGGGAGCCCCGAGGCGGCCCGGCGGGCCGGCATCGCCGTGCCGTGGATCCGCACCACCGGCTTCACCCTCGCCGCCTTCACCGCCGGCCTCGGCGGCCTGGTCTACGCCTCGCGCCTGGGCTCCATCTCGGTGGGCTACGACGGCGCCACCTACGTCCTCTACGCCGTGGCGGCGGCGGTCATCGGAGGCGCCAGCCTCTTCGGCGGCCACGGCAAGGCGATCCACGCGCTCTTGGGAGGCGTCCTGATCGCCGCCGTGGTCAACGGGCTGGCGCTGCTCGGGGTCAGCACGGCGGGCGAGGAGATAGCCACCGCGCTGGTGCTCCTCGCCGCGGTCACCGTCGACTCGCTGGTGCGGCGCCGGGGATCATCGACGACCTAAGTGCCTCAGGCCCCCTCGTAGTCGAAGCCCAGATCGGGCGCGGTGAGGATGGCCCGGAAGGCCAGGCCCTCGGCCGCCGCCATGGCCGCCGCCGTCCCCCCGCGATCGACCACGGCCACCAGCAGGATGGGGTCCGCGCCGGCCTCGCGTACCGCCCGCGCCGCCTCGAGCAACGAGGTGCCGCGGGTCACGGTGTCCTCGGTGACCACCACCTTGTCGCCCGGATCGAGCGCGCCGGCGATGCGGCCGCCCCCGCCGTGGTCCTTCACCTCCTTGCGCACGCTGAAAGCCTTCAGCGGCCGTCCCGGGTGGCGGCGATCCCGGCCGTGACGAAGGCCACCGGGTCCGCGCCCATGGTCAGGCCCCCGATGGCCTCCGTCTCGGGGGGGATGATCGAGAGCACGGCGTCGGCTACCAGCACCATGGCCTCGGGGCGGCAGACCGTCTGCTTGGAGTCGATGAACCAGCTGCTGCGCCGCCCCGACTTCAGCACGAAGTCACCCCGGCGCACCGAGTGCTCCAGGACGTGGGCGCGCAGCTCGGGGAAGTCCGTGGCGCCGCTCACCCGAAGCGCACACCGGTCGGCCCGGCCACCACGGCGCCGATCACGGTGGAGCCCAGGCCGTCGCCGGCCAGGGTGGCCAGGGTGTCGTCGACGGCCTCGCGGGCGACGACCAGCGCCATGCCGATGCCCCGGTTGAAGACCCGGTCCATCTCGGCCTCCTCGACCCCGCCGAGCCGGCCGATCTCCCCGAAGATGCGCGGCTCGGTCCACGACGAACGGTCGAGCAGCGCGCCGCAACCCTGGGGCAGGGCGCGGGGCAGGTTCCCCACGATCCCGCCCCCGGTGATGTGGGCACAGGCGTGCAGGCCGCCGCCGCCTCCACCGCCGGCACCGGCCAGCGCGGCCCGGACGCCGAGCACGGCGGGGGCGTAGATGACCGAGGGCATCAGCAGTTCGTCGGCCAGCGTGTGCGCCGCCCCGGGCCAGGCGGGGTCGCCCAGGCTGCGGCCCGCCCGCTCGAGCAGGACGTGCCGGGCCAACGTGTAGCCGTTGGAGCGCAGGCCCGGGGAGGGGATGCCGACGATGGCGTCCCCCGCCCTGACCCGCTCGGGCCCGAGCTCCTCGCCTGCCTCCACCGCCCCCACGGCGAAGCCGGCGATGTCGAGGTCGTCGGGCGCCATGGCCCCGTGGTGCTCCGCCGTCTCGCCGCCGACCAGCACGCACCCGGCCTGCCGGCAGCCCTCGTGGATCCCCGCCACCACAGTCTCGATGCGATCGGGATCGACCTTGCCGGTGGCGATGTAGTCGAGCATGAAGAGCGGCTCGGCCCCGAGGCAGACCAGGTCGTCGACGCACATGGCCACCAGGTCGATGCCCACCGTGCCGTAACGGCCGGTGGCCTGGGCCACCATCAGCTTGGTTCCCACCCCGTCGGTGGAGGAGACCAGGACCGGGTGGGCGAAGCGGGTCGTATCGAGGGGGAAGCGGGCAGCGAAGCCCCCTATCCCGGGCACCAACCCCCTCAATCGCTCCACCGCGAGATCGCCGGCGTCAATGTCCACACCGGCATCGGCGTAGGTGGCCCCGCCGGCCGGGCCCACGGCGGGCCCGACGCCCTCAGCGACCACCCGTGTCCTTGCCGCCCGGGTCCCTGCCGCCCTTATCCTCGGCCGTGGTGGCCTCGACCGTGGTGGCCTCGGCCACCCCGGGCAGTTGCGCCTGGTAGATCTGGGGATCCTTGGCGGGAGGGGGGGCGGTGAACGAGACCGGGGTCGAGGCCGGCACGGACGTGGGGTAGTGGTTGGTGAAGCAGGCGTCGCAGAACCCGCCGTCGGTGCCGATGGCCGCCTTCATGTTCTCGATGCTGATGTAGGCCAGGGAGTCCGCACCGAGGATCTCGGTGATCTCCTCGATGCTGTGGTGCGCCGCCAACAACTCGTCGGTCGACGGCGTGTCGATCCCGTAGTAGCAGGGCCAACGCCACGGCGGCGAGGAGATCCGCAGGTGCACCTCGGTGGCCCCGGCCTCGCGCAGCATGCGCACGACCGAGCGCTGGGTGGTGCCCCGCACGATGGAGTCGTCTACCACCACCAGCCGCTTGCCCGAGATGGTCTCGGGGAGGGGGTTGAGCTTGCGCCGCACGAGGTCGCCGCGGGCCTGCTGGTCCGGGACGATGAAGCTGCGGCCGATGTAGCGGTTCTTCACCATTCCCTGCCCGTAGGGGATACCGCTGGCCCGGGCGAACCCCTCGGCCGCCGGCACGCCCGACTCGGGCACCCCCATGACGAGGTCGGCGTCGGCCGGTGCCTGGGCGGCCAGCAGCTCTCCCATGCGGCAGCGGGTCTCGTGCACCTCGCGCCCGTAGAGCTTGGAGTCCGGGCGGGCGATGTAGGCGAACTCGAAGATGCACAGCCGGGGCTGCACCTCCTTGAGCCAGGGGATCGGCAGGCTGCGCACGCCCTCGCCGTCGATCACCACCAGCTCGCCGGGCTCGATCTCCCGCACGAACGTGGCGCCGATGACGCTGAGGGCGGGCGTCTCGGAGGCCAGGACCCAACCCTCCGGCGCCTCGGCGGGGCCCAGGCGGCCCAGGCACAGGGGGCGGAACCCGTAGGGATCGCGCACGCCGAACAGCTTCTGGGTGTTCATCAGCACGAAGGAGAAGGCGCCCTCCACGATGGGCAGGACCGCCTGCAGCGCACCGGCCAGCTCCCCGGTCTCGGGGAAGGCGCGGGCCAAGAGCTCGGCCACCACGTCGCTGTCCGAGACGATCGTTCCGGGGAACATGCCGACCTTCTCGGCCAACTCCGTGGTGTTGATCAGGTTCCCGTTGTGGCCGAGGGCGAAGCCGGCCCGGCCGACGGGGCGGTACACCGGCTGCGCGCCGTCCCAGTCCGACGCGCCGTGCGTCGAGTAGCGGGTGTGGCCGATGGCCAGATGGCCCTGCAGACCCGAGAGCGTCCGCTCGTCGAAGACCGTGGCCACCAGGCCCATGTCCCTGACCACCGTGACCGTGTCGCCGTCGCTGACCGCCATGCCGGCCGACTCCTGGCCGCGGTGCTGCAGCGCGAAGAGACCGTCGAAGGTGAGGTTGGCCACCTTGCGGCCGGGGGCGTAGACACCGAAGACACCGCACGCTTCCTTCACGGTGCCTCCATTGTCGCACAAGAGAGCTCCATGGGACCTCCGCGACGAACGCCGCGGCGCGCCCTCATGACTCCCCCATGAGGCGAGCCAGGTTCCCTTCGTGCGCCTGGCGCACGGCCCCGACGGGGAGATCGAGCAGGCCCCCCACCACCAACCGGTCCCCTCCGGCCCGTCCCAGGACGAACGCCGGGATGCCCAGCGCCTCTGTCCGGGCGCACAGCTCGTCGGGTGAGGAGGTGGCGACGACGAAGCGGGACGGCAGTTCGGTGAAGAGCTCGGCGGGATCGCCGACCTCCACCGCGCAGCCGCACCCGGCGGCGACCGCCATCTCGCCCAGGGCCACCGCCAGCCCGCCCGACGACACGTCGTGCACCGCGCTGAGCAATGGGGGCGGGGCCTCGCCCGAGGGTAATGGGGGCCGGGCCTCGCCCGAGGCGACGGCTGCCACCAGTCCGGCCACGAAGGCGCACAGCGCACCGTGGCGCGGCAGATCGACAGCCGGCAGCGTCCCGCCCCGATGCTGGCGTCGCTCGGTCGCCCACCGCGAGCCGGCCAGGGGGAACGAACCGTCGGCCGCGGCGCGGGCGCCGAGCAGCACCAGGGTGTCGCCGTCCCGCCAGGCCAGGCCGGGCGGCGGCGCCTGCACCACGTCGACCAGGCCGAGCAGGCCCAGGACCGGCGTCGGGTCGATGTCGGACCCGCCGCTCTCGTTGTAGAAGCTGACGTTGCCTCCGACGACCGGCAGCGACAGGGCGCGGCAGGCCTCGGCCATCCCGTCGATGCACTCCGAGAGCTGCCACATCACCTCGGGATGTTCGGGGTTGCCGAAGTTCAGGCAGTTGACGACGGCCACGGGCGTCGCGCCCACACAGGCCAGGTTGGCCACGCCCTCGGCCAGCGTGAGCACGGTGCCCATGCGGGGGTCGAGCGCGCAGTAGCGGGGATTGGAGTCGGTGCTCACCGCCACGCCGCGCCGGGAGGGGGGCAGGCCGGGACCGGCCAGGCGCAGGAGCGCCGCGTCGGCGCCGGGGCCCACCACGGTGTTCAAGAAGAGCTGATGGTCGTATTGCGAGAAGACCCAGCGCGGCGAGCGCAGCAGGCCCAAGAGGTCGGCCGCGCAGTCCTCGGGTGGGGCGAACGCGACGGGCGGTGGCGGCACGGGGGCGCGGCGCGGCCGGTCGTAGAGGGGGGCGTCGTCGGAGAGCGAGGCGGCCGGCACGTCGGCCAGGATCGGCCCGTCGAAGCCGTCGCGGATGCGCAGGCGCCCTCCCTCCGCCGGATCCGGCGCGGTGACCGTACCGACGACCGCCGCCCGCACCTCCCAGCGAGCGCAGATCTCGGACACGGCGGGCCACGCGTCCGGGGTCACGATGGCCAGCATGCGCTCCTGGCTCTCGCTGGTCATCACCTCCCAGGGCTCCATGTCCTCCTCGCGCCGTGGCACGGCGGACACGTCGACGTCCATGCCGACGCCGCCCCGGCCGGCCGTCTCGCTGGTGGCACAGGCCAGGCCGGCCCCGCCCAGATCCTGAATCCCCACCACGAGCTTCTTGTCGAGGAGCTCGAGGCAGGCCTCGATGAGGCGCTTCTCCTCGAAGGGATCGCCCACCTGCACGCTGGGGCGCTTGGTGTCGTCGGTGGTGCCCTCGTTGCCCGCAAAGCCGGCGGAGGCCAGCACGCTCACCCCGCCGATGCCGTCCCGCCCGGTGCTGCTGCCGAGCAGCACGGCCAGGTTCCCGGGGCCCGACGCCGTCGCGAGGACCAGCCGGTCCACCGGCAGGGCTCCCATGCACAGGACGTTGACCAACGGATTGTGGGCGTAGCAGGGGTCGAAGGTCAGCTCCCCGCCGACCGTGGGCACGCCGACCGAGTTGCCGTAGCCCGAGATCCCGCTCACCACCCCCTCCAGCAGCCAGCGCTGGCGGGGATCGTCGGGCGGTCCGAAGAAGAGCGGGTCGAGAATGGCCAGGGGGCGGGCACCCATGGTGAAGATGTCGCGCAGGATGCCCCCCACGCCGGTGGCCGCGCCCTGATACGGCTCGATGGCCGAGGGGTGGTTGTGGCTCTCGATGCGGATGGCGATGGCGATGCCGTCCCCCGCGTCGACGACGCCGGCGTTCTCCCCGGGCCCGACGAGCACCCGGGGCCCTTCGGTGGGCAGCCTCTTGAGGTGGATGCGGGAGGACTTGTAGGAGCAGTGCTCGCTCCACATGACGGCGTAGAGCGCCAGTTCGAGGTGGTTGGGCGGCCGGCCGAGGATCTTCGCCACGGCCTCGAACTCGTCGTCGGTCAGGCCGAGTGCCCGGTGTAGCGGAACCTCAGGCTCCTCGGCGGCGGGAGTCATGGTGCCCCCAACTTAGTGGCCGGGACCCCGGTGGTCAGACCTCGGCGGCCGACACGCCGCGTCGGTGATTCGCCCTTGCCGCCCAGACGGCGAACCCTTTTTGCGTCTCAACGCCCTCCACGACGGCCCGGAAGCGGCCGCTAGCGGGCGGCGACGACGGTCAAATCGGCGTCGCTCACTCCGTCAATTCGTCGTCGTGGGCCATGCGGTCGTGGCGCTCGATGGCCACGGCCTCCCCGTTCATGAAGAACCAGCCCACCTCGCGCCCCGGCTCAAGCTCGTGAAGCGGGTCGGCGGACTTGGTATCACCCGCCGAGTCCTTCCTATGCCGGACGCTCATCTATCCAGGATGGTCGGTCGCCGTGGCAGGACAGGTGTCGTTCGGTTGCAATCCGGGTGCTGCAGGGCGGACGGCCAATAGTGGCCCTCGGTTCTCCAAATGTTCCCTGGCGATTTACCACAATGCACGCGAATCCCCGTCCGATATGCATGCTTTACTACTTCGGAACCGCCACAATGGGGGGGATGGTAAAGACGAAGGCCCCGACTGAGCGCAAGCCGATGAGCAATGGCCACAAGGCTGCGCTGGCCCGGGGACGCGCCGAGAGCGCTTCGGTGCGCCACTATCTCGAGGCCCTCGAGACCTCCAAGCCCAAGCGTGGCCGCAAGCGGACACCGGCCTCCATCGACAAGCGCCTCGCCGCCATCGAGGGCCAGCTGGCCGGCGCCGACGCGCTGACCAAGCTGCACCTCCTCCAAGAGCAGAAGGACCTGACCGACGAGCGGTCGCGGGTGGCCAAGGTCAAGGACCTGTCGGCGCTGGAGAAGCAGTTCATCAAGGTGGCCGACGGCTACGGGAAGCGCAAGGGCATCTCGTACGGCACGTGGCGCGCCGCCGGGGTCAGCGCCACCGTGCTGCAGGCGGCCGGCATCTCCCGCTCCCGCAGCTGAGGCCGGCCGCCACCCGCCTGACCTCTTTGGTCTCAGACCTCTTTGGTCTCTCAGACCTCTTTGGTCTCAGGCAGGGTGCCTCAGACGGTCGCCCGCGCCCCGGCGGCGGCGAGCAGCGAGCGCAGCAGGACCAGCCCATCCTCGGAGCCCAGTAGGGGGTGCGAGGCCCGCTCGGGGTGCGGCATGAGCCCGACCACGTTGCCCGACTCGTTGGCGATGCCGGCGATGTCGTCGACCGAGCCGTTGGGATTGTCCAGGTAGCGCAGCACGATGCGATCGCCGTCCCGCAGGCGGCGCAGGGTCTCCTCGTCGCAGGTGTAGCTGCCCGAGAAGTGGTTGATGGGGATGACCAGTTCGTCGCCGACCTCGGCCCCCTCCGTCAGCACCGACCTCGTCGAGGTGACCCGCAGCCGGGCCGATTGGCACAAGAAGCGCAGCCGGCCGTTCTTCTGCAGCGCGCCGGGCAGCAGGCCGGCCTCGGTCAGCACCTGGAACCCGTTGCAGATGCCGACCACCGGGCCGCCCTCCCGGGCGAAGCGGGTCACCGCGTCCATCACCGGAGAGAAGCGGGCCAGCGCCCCGGGGCGCAGGTAGTCGCCGTGGGCGAAGCCCCCCGGGAGGACGACGGCGTCCACCGCGCCGACGCTCGAATCGCCATGCCACAGAAGCTCACCCCGGCCGCCCAGGCCCTCGACCGCCTGGACCACGTCGTGTTCGCAGTTGGTGCCGGGGAAGACGACGACCCCTATCCGCGCTGCCACTCAGCCCCCGAGGAGCTCGAGCTCGAGCCGGCTCTCCTCTATGACCGGGTTGGCCAGCAACCGGTCGGCCAGGTCGGTGGCCGTGGCCCGGGCCGCCACCTCGTCGGGCGCGTCCACCTCGAAACTGAACGACCGGCCGGCCCGCACGTGGACCACCCCCTCGAAGCCCAGCGCGGGCAGGGCCCGCTCGATGGTGGCCCCCTCGGGATCGGCGATGCCGGGCCGCAACTGCACCTCCACCCGCGCCTGGAACCTCATGCTGTGGCACCGTACCAGTCGGCCAGCGAGCGCCCGGTGACCCGCTCGTAGGCCGCCACGTAGCGGGCGGAGAGGGCCTCGGTGACCCGCGCCGGCAGCGGGGGCGGGGGCGGCGTGCGATCCCAGGGCTGGGCGGCCAACCAGTCGCGCAGGGGCTGCTTGTCGAAGGCGGGCGGCGTGGTGCCGGGCACCACCTGGTCGACCGGCCACAGGCGCGACGAGTCGGGCGTGCACACCTCGTCGCACAGGCAGAGCACGCCGTCGACGTAGCCGAGCTCGAATTTGGTGTCGGCCAGGATGAAGCCGACGTCGGCGGCCCGGGCGGCAGCCCGGATGTACAGCTCGAGGCAGATGTCGCGCGCCGCGTGCGCCGCCTCGGAGCCCACCAGGTCGATCGCCCGGGTGAAGTCGATGTTGACGTCGTGCCCCTCGGCCGCCTTGGTGGACGGGGTGAACATGGGCTCGGCCAGGCGATCGGCCAGCTTGAGGCCGGCCGGCAGGCGCGTGCCGTGGACCGTACCCGACCGCTCGTACTCCTCGTGGGCCTGGCCGGCGAGGTAGCCGCGCACGATGCACTCCATCTGCAGCATCTCGGCCCGCTGTACCAGCACGGCCCGGCCGGCCCACTCGGGGGGGAGGTCGAGGCCCCCCAGCGCGGCCTCTATCTCCTGCGGGTCGGCGGCCAGCAACGTGCCCGGGACGATGTCGGACACCTCGTCGCACCAGAAGACGGTCATGGCCGTGAGCACCCGACCCTTGTGGGGGATCGGCTCGCGCATGATGACGTCGAAGGCGCTGACACGGTCGGAGGCCACCATGAGCAGGCGGCCCTCCCCGGCGTCGTACAGCTCGCGCACCTTGCCCGAGTGGATCTGCGGCAGGTCGACGGTCACGCGGTCTCCCGTAGCCTTAGGCCAGTGCGCCCAGGGCGTCGGCGAAGCGATCGACGTGCCGGAGCGTGCGGCCGAGATCGAAGGCCTCGTCGAGCTGTGCTCCGGTGAGGGTGACGTCGGGGTCGGCGGCCAGGACCTCGCGCAGCGGGCGCCGCTCCGACCACGCGGCACGGGCGTCGCGCTGGACGATGCGGTAGGCCTCGTCGCGGGTGAGGCCGGAGGAGACCAGCGCCAGCAGGACGGACTGGCTGAAGACCAGGCCGAAGCTGCCGCTGGTCAGGTTCTCCCGCGCCCTCTCGGCGTGGATCACCAGTCCGGAGGCCAGGCCGGTGGCCTTGCGCAGCATGTAGCAGGTGAGCAGCGACGCGTCGGGCAGCGCCACCCGCTCCACCGAGCTGTGCGAGATGTCGCGCTCGTGCCACAGGGCCACGTCCTCGAGCCCGGCGCCCAGATAGCCCCGCAGGAGGCGCGCCAACCCGCACAGGCGCTCCGAGAGGATGGGGTTGCGCTTGTGGGGCATGGCCGAGCTGCCCTTCTGGCCGGCGGCGAACGGCTCCTCGGCCTCGCCCACCTCGCTGCGGGCCAGGTGGCGGATCTCGGTGCACATGAGCTCCACCGTGGCCCCGACCGACGCGCAGGCCCACAGGAGCTCGGCGTGGCGGTCGCGGGAGATCACCTGCGTCGCCGGCACCGGGGTGAGGCCGAGGGCGGCGCACACGTGGGCCTCGACCGCCGGCTCGATGTTGGAGTAGGTGCCCACCGCGCCCGAGAGCTTGCCCACGGCGATCCCGGCGCGGGCCTGGCGCATGCGGCGGCGGTCCCGGTCGGCCTGCAGGGCCCACAGGGCGAACTTGGCCCCGAAGGTGGTGGGCTCGGCGTGCATCCCGTGGGTGCGGCCGGTGACCGGGACGTCCATGAGCTCCAGGGCGCGGGTGCGCAGGGCGGCCACGAACCCGTCGAGGTCGGCCAGGAGCAGGTCGGCCGCCCGCGCCAGCGTGGCGCTGAGCGCGGTGTCCACCACGTCCGAAGAGGTCAGTCCGTAGTGGATGTACGAGCCGGCGGGTGCGCCGATGCGGTCCTGGACGACGTCCACGAAGGCGGCCACGTCGTGATCGGTCACCTTCTCCCGCTCGAGCACGTCAGCCACGAACACCTCGTCGACCACCGGGGCCTTGGCCCGGCAGGCGGCCGCGTCCTCGGCCGGGACGACGCCGACGGCCGCCTGGGCCTCGGTGGCGAGCAGCTCCACCTCGAGCCACAGTCCGAAGCGGGCGGCGTCGGTGAAGAGGGCGGCCATGTCGGGGGGAGAGTAGCGGGGGATCATCGGACCATCTGCTCGACGTGGCTTGCCCCGGAGGGCTGAGTTCCGTCGGGGACGCGGGCGGCGATGTCGTGGCGCACCTGCAACCCCTCCCAGGAGATGGGCGCCAGGGCGGCGTAGGCGTTGGCGCGGGCGGCCGACACCGTCGGGGCCACCGCCGTCACTCCGAGGACGCGGCCGCCCGCGGTGCGGAAGGCGCCGGTGGGCTCGGGTCGGCTGGTGCCGGCGTGGAAGACGGTCACGCCGTCGACCGGGGCGGTCGACTGGCCGGTCGCATCGAGCCCGATAATGGCGCCACCGGTGCGGGGATGGTCCGGATAGCCCGGGGACGCCATCACGACGCACACCGCGGCGCCGGGCGAGTACGTCGGTGCGGGAAGCCGCTCGAGGGTGCCCTCGGCCACCGCCATGAACAGCTCGGCCGCGTCGCACGAGAGGAGCGGGAGCACCACCTGGGCCTCGGGATCGCCGAAGCGCACGTTGTACTCAATGATCCTCGGCCCGTCGGGCCCCAGCATGAGGCCGGCGTAGAGCACGCCCCGGTAAACGATGCCCCGCCGGTGCAAGGCGGCCACCAAGGGCTCCACCGCCGTCTCCATGATGGCGTCGACCAGCCCCGGCGAGACCTGGGGCATCGGCGCATAGGCGCCCATCCCCCCGGTGTTGGGACCCCGGTCGCCGTCGCCCACCCGCTTGAAGTCCTGGGCCGGCAGCAGGGGCACCGCGCTGGTGCCGTCGAAGAGGACGAGCAGCGAACACTCCTCGCCCTCGAGCCCCTCCTCTATGACCACCCGGCGGCCGGCCTCCCCGAAGGCGGCCCCCGAGAGCTTGGCCTCCACGTCCGCCTCGGCCTCCGCCAGGCTGTGCGCCACCAAGACGCCCTTGCCGGCGGCCAGCCCGTCGGTCTTGACCACCCACGGCCCGGGCAGGTGGTGCAGGTAGGCCAGCGCGTCGTCGACCTCGGTGGCGCCGAAGGTGGCGAAGCGCGCTGTGGGCACGCCGGCCTCGGCCAGCACCTCCTTCATGAAGGCCTTGGAGCCCTCGAGGCGGGCGCCGTCGGCGCCCGGGCCCATGACCGCGCGCCCGTCGGCCCGCAGCCGGTCGGCCAGCCCGTCGACCAGGGGCGCCTCGGGCCCGATGACCACCAGGTCGGCCTCAATCCCCTCGGCCGGCTCGGCGGTCAGCGCGATCGGCCCGGCCATGCCCGGGTTGCCCGGCGTGACCACCACCTCGGCGGTGCGCGCCAGCACGGTGGCCAGCGCGTGCTCGCGCCCCCCGCTCCCCACGACACAGACCTTCATGGGACACAGACCCTCATGCGGCCCCGACGCTGCACCGGAGGGGCCTTCACGCCGTGGCGAAGGAGACGAACTGCTCGCGGCCCGGGCCGACCCCGACCAGGCGGACCGGGACGCCGATCTGCTCGGAGAGGAACGACACGTAGTTGCAGGCGGCCTCGGGCACGTCCGAGAGCGCGGTGGCCGTCGTCAGGTCGGTGCGCCACCCGGGGAGCTCCTCGTAAATCGGCCTGACGTTGTGGAACGTCGACTGGTGGTACGGCAGGTGGGTGTAGCGCACGCCGTCGGCCTCGTAGGCCACGCAGACCTTGACGGTCTCGAAGGTGTCGAGCACATCGAGCTTGGTCAGGGCCACCTCGGTCAGGGAGTTGAGGCGGACCGCCTGGCGCAGCATGACGGCGTCGAACCAGCCGCAGCGACGGCGGCGGCCGGTGTTGGTCCCGAACTCGTGGCCCCGCTCCACCAGCAGGTTGCCGGTGTCGTTCTCCTGCTCGGTGGGGAAGGGCCCCGCACCCACCCGGGTCACGTAGGCCTTGGCGATGCCGATGACCCGGTCGATGTGGCGCGGCCCCAGCCCCGACCCCGTACAGGCGCCGCCGGCCACGGGGTTGGACGAGGTGACGAAGGGGTAGGTGCCGTGGTCGAGGTCGAGGAAGGTGGCCTGGGCGCCTTCGAGCAGGACCGAGCGCCCGGCTTCTACGGCGTCGTGGATCAGTCCCACCGTGTCACCCACCATCGGCTCGATCCGCGGGGCGTACTCGTTCAGGTAGTGGTCGGCGATGTCGGCGCCCGAGAGCGGGAGCCGGTTGTACACCTTGGCCAGGATGGCGTTCTTCTCCTTGAGCGCCACGTCGAGCTTCTGCCGGAAGATCTTGGGGTCGAAGAGGTCCTGGACCCGGAGGCCCACCCGGGACGCCTTGTCGGCGTAGGCCGGGCCGATGCCCCGCTTGGTCGTCCCCAGGGCGTTCTTGCCCAAGAACCGCTCGGTCACCCGGTCGAGCTCCTGGTGGTAGGGCATGATCAGGTGGGCGTTGCCGCTCACCACCATGCGGCTGGTGTCGACGCCCTTTTCGACCAGGCTGTCCAGCTCGGCCAGCAGGACGGCCGGGTCGACCACCACCCCGTTGCCGATCATCGGCGTGATGTGGTCGTAGAGGATCCCGCTCGGGACGAGCTGGAGGGCGAAGGCCTCGCCGTTGACCACGATCCGGTGGCCGGCGTTGTGGCCGCCCTGGTAGCGCACCACCATGTCCATTTCACGGGCCAAAAGATCGGTCAGCTTGCCCTTGCCCTCGTCGCCCCACTGGGTCCCCACCACCACGGTTGCGGGCACGCGTCATCTCCGTTCGCTCGTCCGGATTACGCAACATTGTAGCTCCGGTGGTCGGGGCCGGGGAAAGGGCCCCCGGGCGGCGTCAGTCGAGGACGATCTTGTCGTCGACCACCTTCACCGTCACGGTCGAGCCCTCCGGGTAGCGGCCCTGCAGCAGGGCCAGGGCCAGGGGATCCTCTATCTGGCGCTGCAGGAGCCGGCGCAGGGGCCGGGCCCCGTAGTCGGGGTCGTAGCCGGCGCGGGCCAGCCACAGCTCGGCGTCGGGCTCGACCACGAGCGAGAGCCGGCGCTCGGCCAGGCGGTCGCGCAGCTTGTTGAGCTGCACGCCGACGATCACCATCAAGTCGGTCTGGCTGAGCGGCCGGAAGCGGACGATCTCGTCGATCCGGTTGATGAACTCCGGCTTGAAGTACTGGGACGGCTCGCCCACCAGGTTGGAGGTCATGATCAGCACGGTGTTGGTGAAGTCGACCGTGCGGCCCTGGCCGTCGGTCAGTCGGCCGTCCTCCAGCACCTGCAGCAGGATGTTGAACACGTCGGGGTGGGCCTTCTCCAGCTCGTCGAGGAGGACCACGGCGTAGGGCCGGCGGCGGACCGCCTCGGTGAGCTGCCCCCCCTCGTCGTAGCCGACGTAGCCCGGGGGGGCACCGACCAGGCGGCTCACGGCGTGCTTCTCCATGTACTCGCTCATGTCGATCCGGGTGATGGCCCGCTCGTCGTCGAAGAGGAACTCGGCCAGGGCCCGGGCCAGCTCGGTCTTGCCCACCCCGGTCGGTCCGAGGAAGAGGAAGGAGCCGATGGGGCGGTTCGGGTCCGACAGCCCGGCCCGGCTGCGCCGGATGGCATTGGCCACGGCGGAGACCGCCTCGTCCTGACCCACCACCCGCTCGTGCAGCGTCGCCTCCAGGCGGACCAGTTTTTCGATCTCGCCCTCCATGAGGCGGGAGACCGGCACGCCGGTCCAGCGGCTCACCACCTCGGCGATGTCCTCGGCGTCGACCTCCTCCTTCAAGAAGCGGGTCGAGGCCTGCAGCTTGGAGAGCTCGTCGGTGGCCTCGGCGATGCGGCGTTCGATGTCGGGCAGCTCGCCGTAGCGGATGGCCGATGCACCGGCCAGGTCGCCCTCCCGCTCGAGACGGACGGCGTCGTCGCTGCGCGCCGTCTGCTCCTCCTTCAACAGGCGGATGGTGTCGATGCAGGCCTTCTCCTGGTGCCAGTGCGCCGTCATGGCGTCGCGCTGCTCGGCCAGCTCGGCCAGCTCGGCCTCCAGCCGGGACAGGCGCTCCCGCGAGACGTCGTCGCTCTCCTTCTCCAGCGCCACCTTCTCGATCTCGAGGTGGCGGATGCGCCGGATGATCTGGTCGATCTCGGTGGGCAGGGAGTCGATCTCTATGCGCAGCCGGCTCGCCGCCTCGTCGATCAGGTCGATGGCCTTGTCGGGTAGGAAGCGGCCGGTCACGTAGCGGTCCGAGAGCACGGCGGCGGCCACCAGGGCGGCGTCTTGAATGCGCACCCCGTGGTGGACCTCGTAGCGCTCCGAGAGTCCCCGCAGGATGGCGATGGTGTCCTCCACCGACGGCTCGCCCACGAACACCGGCTGGAAGCGGCGCTCCAGTGCGGCGTCCTTCTCAATGTGGGTGCGGTACTCGTCGAGCGTGGTGGCCCCGATGAGGCGCAGCTCACCGCGGGCCAGCATGGGCTTGATCATCTGGCCGGCATCCATGGCGCCCTCGGCCGCGCCGGCCCCGACGATGGTGTGCAGCTCGTCGATGAAGGTGACCACCTCGCCCTCGGCGTCGGTGATCTCCTTGAGCACCGCCTTGAGCCGCTCTTCGAACTCGCCGCGGTACTTAGCGCCGGCCACCATGGAGCCGAGATCCAGCGCGATGACCCGCTTGCCCTTGAGCCCCTCGGGGACGTCGCCCTCAATGATCCGGTTGGCCAGCCCCTCGACGATGGCCGTCTTGCCCACGCCTGGCTCGCCGATCAGCACCGGGTTGTTCTTGGTCCGGCGCGAGAGTACCTGAATGACCCGCCGGATCTCCTCGTCGCGACCGATGACCGGGTCGAGCTTGCCCTCCCGGGCGGCCTCGGTGAGATCGCGCCCGTACTTGGCCAGCGCCTGGTAGGTCTGCTCCGGATCGGCCGAGGTCACCCGGTGGTTGCCGCGTACCGCACGCAGGGCGGTGAGCAACGCCTCCCGGGTGACACCGATCTCATCGGCCAGGGCCAGCAGGAGGTGCTCGACCGAGACGTAGTCATCCCCCAGCTCGCGCCGGTTCTCGTCGGCGGCCTCGAAGACCTGTCGGGCCTCGCGCGAGAGCCCGGGCTCCGCCCCGCCCTGGGCGCGCGGCAACCGGGCCAGCTGGTCGTGCACCCGGCTGCTGAGCACCCCCGGGTCCACCCCGACGCCGGTCAGGAGCGGGCGGGCGATGGTCTCCTCCTGCTGCAGCAGGGCGTCGAGCAGGTGGGCCGGGGTCAGCTCGGGATTGTTCGAGGAGGCGGCGTGCCCGGTGGCCGCGCTGAACGCCGCCTTGGTGTTGTTGGTCCATCGTTCGGGATCGATCGGCATCAGCCCGTCACCTTTCTCCTTGTCCGCTCCATGTCCGCCTCCGCTCTATCTCTTGTAGGCCACCGGCGACTGGCGTAGCGGGACCAGATCACGCCGGTACTGACGGTGGGTGGCAGCCACCGCCGCCCGGGACTGCGCCCGGGTCTCGTCCAGCTCGGCCCGCAGCCGGTCCAGCTCGGTCTCCAGTTCGAGCACCCGGCGCACCCCCTCGAGGTTCAGCCCGCTCGCCGTCAGCTGCTGAATGCGCCGCAGGCGCGCCAGGTCGGCGTTGGAGAAACGGCGGGAGCCGCCGCTGGTCCGCGAGGGGTCCAGGAGGCCCTTGCGCTCGTAGATGCGCAGCGTCTGGGGGTGGACACCGGTCAGCTCGGCGGCCACGGAGATCACGTAGACCGCCCGGTTGGCGTCGCCCTCGGCCATGTCGGTGCTCCTCCTCACCCTTGGACCGCCGTCCGCGGCGCCTCGTCGGTGACCGCCGCCAGCGCCTCCACCGCCGCCCGCTGCTCGTCGGTGAGCTCGGTGGGCACCTGGACCTCCAGCTTCACCATGAGGTCGCCCGGCTTGCCGGCGTTGCGGCCCGTTCCGGCCGGGACGCCGCGGCCGCGCACGCGCATCACGGTGCCCGAGGCCGTTCCGGGGGGCACCTTGAGGGTCACCTTGCCGTCCAGGGTGGGGACGGTGACCGTCGTGCCCAGCGCGGCCTCGGGGAAGGTGATGGGCACGGTCAGGGTCAGGTTGCGCCCGTTGCGCCCGAAGGTCGGATGGGCGCCCACATGGACCACGACGTAGAGATCGCCCGGTGGCGCCATGCCCTGTCCCGGCGCCCCGCGACCTTTGACCCGGATACGCTGGCCGTCCTCCACCCCGGCGGGGATGCGCACCTTGACCGAGCGCACCTTGCGCTCGGTGCCCGAGCCCTTGCACACCGGGCAGGGCGTGTCGAAGAGGGTGCCCCGGCCCATGCAGTCGGGGCAGACCGTGCTGAGCGAGAAGAGGCCCTGGTCGTCGTTGAGCGTGCCCGTCCCCCCGCAACGCGGGCAGGTGTGGGTGGCGGTGCCGGGTGCCGCGCCGGTCCCCTTGCAGTTCGAACAGCGGACGTCCTCGGGCACATTGACCGAGGTGGTTACCCCCTGGACGGCGTCGGAGAACGACAGGTGGAGCGCCGCCTCCATGTCGGCGCCCCGCTGGGGGCCGCGGGCGGTCCGTCCCCGGTTGCCGAAGAGGCCGCCGAAGAGGTCGCCCAGATTGCCCACGTCCTCCATACGGAACGTCCCCCCACCGGGCGCGCCGAACCCGCCGCCGAACCCGCCGGGCACCGGACCGTGCTTGCGCACCTCGTCGTACTCCTTGCGCTTCTCGGCGTCGCCCAGCACGTCGTAGGCGGCGCTGATCTCCTTGAAGCGCTCTTCGGAGCCGGGGTTGGCGTCGGGGTGGTACTGCTTGGCCAGCTTCCGGTAGGCGCGCGTGATCTCCTTGTCGGTGGCCGTGGAGACGACACCGAGCTCCTTGTAGTAGTCCTTCTCGAACCACTCCCGCTGCGCGGCCATCGGTCAGCTCACCCCCGGACGCTGACCATGGCCGGCCGGAGCACCTGGCCCCGCCAGCGATAGCCCGACCGGAGGACCTCGTCGATCACCACCTCGCCGCCCCCGCCGTCGTCCCCGTTGGTGTGGGCCACGGCGTCGTGCACCGCCGGGTCGAACGGCACAGCCGCCTCGTCGACGCGCTCGAGCCCCTCCTTGGTCAAGATGTCGAGCAGCATGGTGCGCGCCGCGCTCAGCGCCTTGGCGTCGTCGCTCTCGGCGCTCACCTTGCTCTGGTGGGCCTGGGCCAGGTCGAGCGTGTCGATCACCGGGAGGAGCTTGGCCACGAGCGCCGAGGCGGCGCGGGCCGACTGCTCCTCTTGCATGCGCTGAATCCGCTTGCGGTAGTTCTCGAAGTCGGCCTGGGTGCGTTGGAGGGCGAGCAGGTACTCGTCCCGCTCGCTCGCCAACACCTCCATCGGATCGCGCTCGACCTCTGGCTCTACGACCTGCCCCTCGACGACGATCTCGCCGTCCTCAGGGCTCTCGCCGGCGACCAGCTCGGTTTCCGGCGTGGCCTCCTCGGCGGGGACGGCCTCGTCGGAGAAGCTCACTGCTCGTCGACGATCTCGGCGTCGACCACCTCGTCGTCGGAGCTGTCGCCCGCCGAACCGCTGCCGTCGGTGCTCGGTGCACTCTGGGCCTGCGAGGCCTGCTCGTAAAGCCGCTGGCTGAAGGTCTGGCTGACCCCCATCAACTTCTCCGTGGCGTTCTTGATGGCCTCGACGTTGGTGCCGGCGAGTGCGTCCTTCAAGCTGGCGACGGCGCCCTCCACGTCCTCCTTCTCGGTGCCGACGAACTTGTCGCCCTGCTCCTTGAGCAGCTTCTCCGTCTGGTAGACGAGGGTGTCCGCCGAGTTGCGGATCTCGGCCTCCTCGCGGCGGGCGCGGTCGTCCTCGGCGTGGGCCTCGGCGTCGCGCACCATGCGGTCGATGTCGTCCTTGGCCAGTGAGGACTGACCGGTGATGGTCATCGACTGTTCCTTGCCGGTGGCCTTGTCCTGCGCCGAGACGTGGACGATCCCGTTGGCGTCGATGTCGAAGGTGACCTCAATCTGGGGCACCCCGCGTGGGGCCGGGGGAAGGTCGACCAGCTGGAACTTGCCCAGGGTCTTGTTGTACATCGCCATCTCGCGCTCACCCTGGAGCACGTGGATCTCCACCGAGGGCTGGTGGTCCTCGGCCGTGGTGAAGATCTCCGACCGCTTGGTCGGGATGGTGGTGTTGCGCTCAATGAGGCGGTGCATGACCTGGCCCTTGGTCTCGATCCCGAGGGACAGCGGGGTCACGTCGAGGAGGAGGACGTCCTTGACCTCGCCCTTCAGGACACCGGCCTGCACGGCGGCACCGATGGCCACCACCTCGTCGGGGTTGACCCCCTTGTGGGGCTCCTTGCCCGAGAGGGACTGCACCAGCTCCTGCACGGCGGGGATCCGGGTGGACCCGCCGACCATCACCACGTGGTCGATGTCCGACGTCTTGAGCCCGGCATCCTTGATCGCCGCCTCGAACGGTCCGGTGCACATCTGCACCAGGTCGGCGGTCAGCTCGTTGAACTTGGCGCGCGTCAGCTTGAGGTCGAGGTGCTTGGGACCCTCGCTGGTGGCGGTGATGAAGGGCAGGTTGATCTGGGTCTCCTGCACGCTGGACAGCTCGATCTTGGCCTTCTCGGCCGCTTCCTTCAGGCGCTGCATGGCCATCTTGTCGTTCGAGAGGTCGACACCCTCGGTGTCCTTGAACGACTTGACCAGCCAGTCCATGACCTTCTCGTCCCAGTCGTCACCGCCCAGCTTGGTGTTGCCCGAGGTCGACTTCACCTCGAAGACGCCGTCGCCGATCTCGAGGACCGAGACGTCGAAGGTCCCACCACCGAGGTCGAAGACCAGCACGGTGCGGTCCTTGTCCTCCTTGTCCAGGCCGTAGGCCAGGGCGGCCGCCGTCGGCTCGTTGATGATCCGCAGCACCTCGAGCCCGGCGATGGTGCCCGCCTCCTTGGTGGCGGTCCGCTGGGCGTCGTCGAAGTAGGCGGGCACGGTGATGACGGCCTGGTCGACCGTGTCGCCCAGGTAGGCCTCGGCGTCCCTCTTCAGCTTGCCCAGGATGCGGGCCGAGATCTCCTGCGCCTTGTACTTCTTGCCGTCAATGTCGACGGTCCAATTGGTGCCCATGTGGCGCTTGACCGACCGGATGGTCCGGTCCGGGTTGGTGATGGCCTGTCGCTTGGCCACCTCGCCCACCAGCACCTCACCGGACTTGGAGAAGCCCACGACCGACGGCGTGGTCCGGCTCCCCTCCGCGTTGGGGATCACGACGGGCTCGCCCGCCTCCATCACGCTCACCACCGAGTTGGTGGTTCCCAAGTCGATTCCTACGGCCTTTGGCATCCTCAGTCCTTCCATTCTTTCTCGTGACTCGACGCTGCGATCTTGCTTGACGTGCAGTATACCAAACTTGAGCGCCCAGTTGTCAACTTTCTTGTGCGGCATGGCAACGTCAGTGGCACCCACCGGGGACGACGTCCCGCCGTTGACCCCGGCGGCCACCGGGCCCGGACACTCGCCCCGGTCGGGTCCCGGTCGACTCGTCAGATCGGCCCGGACCTGCTAGAAACAGCGGGCAGTTTGCTTCAGGGATCGCTCAAGGGGGGCACAGTGCATCGCACCAGAAGAGGGCTCATGGCCGCGGCGGCGGCAGTGACAATGCTCATCGCCGGCTTCGGCGGCGCGGCGTCGAGCGGATCGTCAACCGCTCCCAAGACCATCACCATCGGTGTCCTCGCCGACATCACCGGTGCCGGATCGAACACCGCAGGGAGCTTCCCCACCGGCATCAAGGCCGGGATCGGGGTGGTGGACAAGGAGGGCTACCACATCAAGTACGTGGTGGCCGATACCACGACCTCACCCGGCGGCGCCCTGACCGCGGCGCAGAAGCTGGTGGAACAGGACCACGTCTCCGTCGTGATGCTCACCTCGGTGGTCGGGTTCGGCGCCGCCCCCTACCTGGCCACTCAGGGGGTCCCCGTCATCGGCTGCGCCTGCGACGGGACCGAGTGGATCACCGATCGCAACATGTTCTCGGTGATTGGCACCCAGAACTACAACGACGTGCAAACCACCTACGGCCTGTTCCTGAAGGCCCACGGTGTGACGAACGTGGCCACCGTGGGTTACAGCGTCGAGCCGAGCTCGGAGGATGCGGCCAAGGACGTCGCCGTCTCGGCCGAGCAGGAGGGCGTCAAGGTGGGCTACATCAACACCAACTTCCCGCTCGGCAGCACCAACGTGGCGCCCATCGCGCTGGCCATGAAGAGTGCCGGGATCAACGGGCTGTCAACCGCCATCTTGACCAACAGCACCTTCGCCCTCATCACCGCGCTCAAGCAGGACGGCGTCGATCTGAAGGCGGCCCTCCCGCCGACCGGCTACGGGGGGGACCTCACGGAGGGCGGGAAGGACGCCGAAGCGGAAGCCCAGGGGGTCTACTTCCTCTCCGGCTACGAGCCGGTGGAGATGCACACCGCGGCCACCGAAGCCCTCGTGAGCGCCATGAAGACCTACGCCGGCGTCAAGGGTGACCCGACCTTCGCCGAGTACATCGGCTACGCCTCGGTCCTGGCGCTGGCCGAAGGGCTCAAGGCGGACGGCAACAGCACCAACCCGACGTCGTTGATCAACGCCCTGGTGGGGATCAAGGCCTTCAACGCCGGCGGCCTGTACGGCACCCATTCGATCAGTTGGGCCATGGACCAGCGCGGCAAGTACATGTCAGCGGACGACTGCGTCTATATCACCCTGTACAAGGGCACCGCCTTCCACCTGGTGCCCGGGGAAGACCCCCTCTGCGGGAAGAACGTGACGGGGAAGACCATCGCCGACGCGCCCTCCTCGTGACTCTGTAGACGCGCCCTCCTCGTGACCCTGTAGACGCGCCCTCCTCGTGACCGTGTAACTCGGTGGAGGCGCCCGGCTACGACACGCCCAGGGCGGCGTCCCACCACCCGGGGTAGATCGGCGGGACGGCGCCGGCGGCGCTGAGCGCGGCGACGTGGGTGTCGTCGAGCTCGAGCGTGGCCGCGGCCAGGTTGTCCTCCAGCTGCGCCGGGGTTGACGCCCCGACGATGACCGAGGTGACCTCCGGCCGGCGCAACAGCCAGGCGAGGGCCACCCGTGCCGGCGTGACGTCGAGCTCCGCCGCGACCCGTCGGAGCACGGTCAGGACCTGCGGCCCCGCGGTGGCATCGACCGGCGGGAAGGCCCAGGCCGTGCGCCGGCCGTCGTGGCGCCCGGCCAGGTAGCCGCCGGCCAGCGGGCTCCACACCACGACACCCACGCCGAGGCGCCGGCACGAGGGCACGATCTCCTGCTCGACGTCGCGCCCCACCAGCGACCAGTACACCTGCACCGAGGTGGGCTCGGCCCGGCCGAGGGCGCGCTGGCGGCCAACGACATAGCCGGTCTCGCCCGCCGTCCAGTTCGACACCCCGACCGTTCGTACCAGCCCGCGGGAGACGAGCGCGTCCAGCGCGTCGAATGTCTCCTCCACCGGTGTCGAGCGATCCGGCCGGTGCAGGTAGAGCACGTCGATGTGGTCGGTGGCCAGACGCCGCAGACTGCTCTCGACCGACGCCGTCACGTTGTCCCGCGAGAGTGGGCGGTCCTGGCCGCCGGCCATCCCCAGCTTGGTCGCCACCATGAGGTCCTCGCGGTGCCGGGCCAGGAACGGCGCCAGGATCTCCTCGGACTCGCCGCCACTGTAGGCATCGGCGGTGTCCACCAGGTTGACGCCCGCCTCGATGGCCCGCTCCAGCAAGGCCTCCGCCGTCTTGGCGTCGACGTTGCTGATCGGGGGCATCCGGCTGCCGAAGGTCATGGCGCCGAGCCACAGCCTCGACACCTCCAATCCCGAGACCCCCAGCTCACGTCGTTCCGCCCTGTGCCCCTCTCGTCGACCACGGCGATCCCCGCCGAGGCTAGACCCCGGCCGGATGGGCCCCTCGGGCGACCGCGATCTACCATCGGGTGATGCTCGACCTGATCCTCCTGCGCCACGGCCAGTCGACCTGGAACGCGGAGAACCTCTTCACCGGGTGGGTCGACGTCGATCTCACCGAGCTCGGGGAGGCCGAGGCGCGGGCGGGCGGGGGGCTGCTGGCCCGAGAGCCCGGACTGGACCTGCGCATCGTGCACACCTCGGTGCTCACCCGGGCCATCCACACCGCCGAGCTGGCCCTGGCGGCCGCCGGACGCAGCTGGTTGCCGGTGCGGCGCAGCTGGCGGCTGAACGAGCGCCACTACGGGGATCTGCAGGGGAAGAACAAGGCCGAGACCATGGCCGAGTTCGGTGAGGCACAGCTCAAGCTGTGGCGCCGGAGCTACGCCACGCCGCCGCCGCCCCTGAGCGAGGGCAACCCCACCTCCACGGTCGCCGACCCCCGCTACCGCGACGTCGACCCGGCGGACATCCCAACGACGGAGTGCCTGGCCGACGTCGTCACTCGCGTCCTGCCCTACTGGGAGTCGGCCATCGTGCCCGATCTGCGGGCGGAGGCCGAGCGGGGCGGGGCGGTCATCGTGGTGGCCCACGGGAACTCCATCCGCGCCCTGCGCAAACACCTCGAGGGGATCTCCGACGCCGCCATCGTCGAGCTCGAAGTCCCGACCGGCATCCCGTACCGCCTTCTCCTCGACGACGACCTCACGGTGGTATCGGCCCAGCCCCTGGGTGATCCCGACGCCGCCGCAGCGGCGGCCGCCGCGGTAGCCCGCCAGGCGGGCTAGAAATCGAGAACAGCGGCCTTGCCGGTGGTGGCATCCCACCACCACCGGCACCCACCCCCATGCAGTGGCGGGGGGTCGGGGTGCCTCGCCGCACCCCGACCCATCCCGGCCACCCGCGCAGGACGTGGGCCCCTACAGGGCGTCTGCCCCGCGTTCTCCCGTGCGCACGCGCACCACGGTCTCGATCGGCACGACCCAGACTTTGCCGTCCCCGATCTTGCCGGTGGCCGCCGAGGTGACGATGGCGTCCACCACCTCGTCGGCCTGCTCGTCGTTGACCAGCACCTCGATCCGGATCTTGGGCACGAAGTCGACTTCGTACTCCGCACCCCGGTAGACCTCGGTGTGGCCACGCTGACGCCCGAAACCCTGCGCCTCGGTCAGGGTCATCCCCTGGACTCCGAGGTTCTTCAGGACCTCCTTGACGTCATCGAGCTTGAACGGCTTGAGCACTGCCACGATCAGCTTCATTGTTGATCTCCTTTCGTCCTGAGGGCCCTAGGAATCCGCTTGGGGAAGTGGCGGTGTCTCCGACCCTATAGAGCTACGTTCCTCGCCCATGCTGGCCGAGGCGAACGACGCGCCCCCGGTCCGGAAGGCGAACTCATCCTCGGGGAAGGCTTCCTCGCCGTGGATGGCCAGGTCGCCGACTTCGAGGATCTCGTCCTTGTAGCGGGTGCCGCCGAGGACGAGGCCGATGAGCTTCATCAGGATGAAGGTGATCAGCGCCGACCAGATGATGACGAAGACCGCCGCTCGGAACTGTTCCCATAGCTGGTGGGCCGACCCGGTGTACATCAGGCCGTTCACCGAGAACGGCACACACGTCTTGGAGGACGAGACGTACGTCAGCGACGAGGTGGCGATCACCTGCCCGTTGGCCGTCAGGTGACCACAGCCGTACTCGATCATGTTCGGATCACCCCAGATACCCAGGAACAGACCGCCGAAGAACCCGGCGATGCCGTGGGTGTAGATGACGCCGAGGGCGTCGTCCACCTTGGAGAACGGCGGCACCTTGGAGAGGAAGTTCCAGGCGATCCACACGATGGCCGTGCAGCAGGCACCGACGTAAATGGCACCCCGGCCGTTGACCCACCCGGCGCAGGGCGTGATGCCCACCAGGCCGCAGATCATGCCGTTGACGCCACCGAGGAAGGTGGGCTTCTTCTCCTTGGACAGCCAGGCGTCCATGCCCATCCAGACCAGCACGCCGGTCCCGGTGGCCAGGTTGGTGTTGATCACCGCGCCGGCCATGCTCGACCCGGCGTAGTACGGGTCACCACCGTTGAACCCGTTCCAACCGAGCCACAGGATACCGGCACCGACCGCCGCCATGACCAGGTTGTTGGGCAAGAAGTGTTGTCGATCTCGCAGGAGCCGGGGCCCGAGGACCCAGGCGGCCACGAAGCCCGACACCCCGGCCGACATGTGGATGACGTACCCGCCGGAGAAGTCGAGCGAACCCTCCTGGGCGAAGTAACCGCCGCCCCACAGCAAGAAGGCGTCCACGCCGTAGACGAAGGTCGACCAGAGCGGCACCAGGATGCACCAGGCGCTGAACTTGATCCGGCCCAGCACACTCCCCAGGAACAGCAGGGGGGTGATGGCGGCGAAGACAAACTGGAAGTAGGCCAGCGAAGCCGTCGGGAAGTGGAACGGAATCAGGGTATTGGCGGCCGATATCGCCTGGCCCTGTTCACCGTAGCTATTGGTGATACCACCCGGTTTGCCCACGAAGTTGGTGAAGAAGTGCTTGAAGAACCCGCCGGTTGTCGGGGTGAAGTTGGCGGGACAGTTCCCGCCGCCGATCCACGTTTGACAGCCGTTGCGCACACCTCCCCCGATGGAGGTGGCCCCGAAGCCCATCTTGTAGGACCACAGCACCCACGCGACGAGGACCAGGGAGAACCCGGCGAACATCATGGCCAACACGTTGACCGCCCACTTCTTGGGCACGATCGACGCGTACAACACGGCCAGGCCGGGGAGGCTCATCAGGCCGACGAACGTGGCAGCGGTTATCTGCCATGTGTTGTCGGCCGGATTTAACCAACTCGGATACGGAACACTGACTGTTGCCGCTAGCAGGTGGATCACTCGTGACTCTCCTAACTGTCTGTCTGTGTGGTCCGGTGCCCCGCTCAATGGCTAGAGCGTCAGTGAGCACCGGATACGGCAAGGCCACAGCAGGCGGTTATTCCGCCACGCAAAGAATGAAGGTCACGAGTTTCGACATGGTCACGCCAGTGTTTCCAGTGCGTTAATCCATCAAAACCTGAAACGAAACCCGATTCGACAGATGCTACGCGCGCCCGAATCCACGGATGACGGCGCCTGTTGGAGAATTCCCGCCGGTTTATCGACGATTCCGACGCATCACCAAACGATCGATCGTTCAACCAATCGGTGCACGGCGGGCGGTGCCGCTACCATCTCGTGGTCGCCGAAGGGCAGCTTCCGAACGAGGACGACCGATCGAGGGACACACACGCCGATGTCGACTCCGGAACCACCTACTCACCGAGGACCCTCCCCAGGTGAGCCCCTGACGAGGCTGCGGGGGAACACCGTCGAGATAGACAAGCGCCGTCTCGTCAGGGTGATCGTCGGTATCTGCGTGGTGACCTTGGTGGTCCTTGTGATCGTCTTCACAATTATCGGCGCTCAGAAGAACAGTCAGATCGATCGTCTGCGCCACGATGGCGTCCCGGTCACCGTGAGGGTGACGGTGTGCCGAGGGCTGTTGGGCGGTAGCGGGAGCAACGGCGCCGGCTACGCCTGCACGGGCTCGTTCACCTTCGAAGGCGTGCGCCACACCGAGTCCATTCCCGGAAGCGCGTTCTACGACCCGGGTTCGACGTTGCACGCCGTCGTGGTCCCGGGCGATCCGGCGCTGATGACCCCGGTCGGCGTCCTGGCGGGCGAGCACGCCTCATGGACGGTGTTCATCCTACCGGTGGTGCTGCTGCTCGTCCTCGTGCTCTTGGTGGGCGCGGTCCTGCTCCGCCGGCGACGGAACGATCCGGAACGTCAGCCGTAGCTAGGGCTTCGACCCCGAAGATCGCTTGCGTGGCGCCGTCGACGGCGTGTACCGCTTGTTGGGGCGTGGCAGCACCCCGCCCGCCGACGGCAGTCCTCTCGGCGGAGGGACGTAGCCCTTCTCCTTGTTGACGGTGGCCAGCTTCAGCTTCTGTGACAGCCGGTAGGAGCGGGCCAGCAACCAGGCCCCGGCCATGATGAAGGGGACCCCGAAGCCCCAGTAGTGCAGGTTGAAGATGCCCAGCCCGAAGAGGCCCAAGACGATGCCCTCGAAGAGGCGCTTACGGAGCCATGCCGTCACGAGGATCAGCAGCGCCATGCCCAGAAGCACAAAGTCCAGTGTCTGGTAGGTCGACGTGCTCTGGTTGAGCGTTCTGGCGTGGTTGATCAGATCGGCGCTGATGAAGAGCGCGATGATCGCGCCGATCGGGGCGGCCACCAGACCGAGATTCCGCTCCTTGTCGCTCGCCCGGGCGATCTCGGCTTCGATCTCTTCGACCGTCTGCGTCGGCTCCTCGGGTTTGGCGGCGGCGTCGTCGTCCGGCTTCACCACCGTGTAGCGGAAGCGCTCCCATAGGGTCAGCTTGGGCGGGGCGTCGGGGTTCTCGGGGTCGGAGTTCCTGGACATCAGGGGAAGGCTAGCTCTAGACATTGCCGCACAGTATTTAGGCTCCGGATCACCTCCGGGCTACGAGCGTGTTTCCGGAAGATGAACACATCTTCGGGCGACGCCGACTACGGGGCCGCCGCACGGAACTCCATTCTCCCAGCACACGGAGACGAGGGTGTGCCAGACTTTCCCCAGTCCGCTGTTCCTCGCCTGGACAAAGGGGTGTCGGGATGCTCAATCCAAAGAAGCTGGCCGCCGAGTTCGTGGGCACCTTCATCCTGGTCTTCGTCGCCGTGGGTGTGGCCACCGAGAGCTTCGGATTCAAACTGTTCGGTACGAGCTATGCCGCGGGGGTGGTGGCCACCGCTCTGGCGTTCGGTCTGGTGCTCATGGCCCTGGCCTATGCCATCGGGCCCGTCTCGGGCTGCCACGTGAACCCGGCTGTCACCATTGGTTTCGTGGCCGCGGGCCGCATGAAGGTCGGCGAGGGGCTCGCCTTCATGGTGGCCCAATTCGCCGGCGCCATCGCCGGGGCCGCCGTGCTGTGGCAGATATTCGAAGGCGTTCCCTTCTACTCCCGCAGTGTCCAGGGGCTGGGCGCCGACGGCTACGGCAAGGCATCACACCTTCTCCTGAATCAGAGCGGCGCCTTCGCCGTCGAGGTGGTGCTCACGTTCGTGTTCGTGACGGTGATCCTCTTCGCCACCCACAAGGCGGCCATTCAGGGCGCGGCCGGCCTGGCCATCGGTGCGTCCCTGGTCGTGGTCCACCTGATCGGGATCCCGCTGACCGGCACCTCGGTGAACCCGGCCCGGAGCCTGGCCCCGGCCCTCATCGTCGGCGGGACCGCTCTCAGCCAGGTCTGGCTGTTCATCGTGGCCCCCCTGGTCGGCGGGCTTGCTGCCGCCGCCGTCCACCTGTTGATAGCAGGACGGGCGGACGTCGTCACCCCGGAGGCCCTGGCACCGGATCCGGAGCCCGCTAGCGTCTCGTAAATGGAACTCCAAGAAGGCCTCGACTTCGTCCGGGCCCGTAAGCACGGCGTGCTGGCCACCATCCGGGCCAACGGTCGCCCCCAGCTCTCCAACATCCTCTACGTGGCCGGCGACGACGACGTCCTGCGCATCTCCATCACCGACACCCGGGCCAAGACGGCCAACGTGCGCCGCGACCCGCGGGTTTCGCTCTACGTGCCGGGCGACAACTTCTGGGCCTACATCGTCGTGGAGGGGACGGCCGAGCTCACGCCGGTGGCCGCCGACCCCCACGACGACACCGTGGAGCAACTCGTCGCCTACTACAAGGCGGGCAACGGCGAGCACCCCGACTGGGACGAGTTCCGGGCCACCATGGTGGCCGACGGCCGCCTGATCCTGGCCCTGCACCCCGAGCGGGCCTACGGCATGGTGATGGGCTAACCGAGGGACTCCTCGACCAGCTGGGAGAGGTCGAGCACCCGGACGTCGTCCTCCTTGGCGTTGGCCCGGACGGCGTCGTCCAGCATGATCATGCAGTAGGGGCAGGCGGTGGAGACCACGTCGGCCCCGGTGCCCAGGGCCTCGTCCATGCGCTCCATGTTGACCCGCTTGCCGATGTTCTCTTCCAGCCACATGCGGGCCCCGCCGGCACCGCAGCAGAAGCCCCGCTCCTTGCAGCGGCGCATCTCGATCTGCTCGACCCCGGGGATGGCGCTCAGCACCGAGCGCGGCTCCTCGATCACCCGGTTGTGCCGGCCCAGGTAGCAGGGGTCGTGGTAGGTCACCTTGCCCTTGTAGCCGCTGCCCGGGGTCAGTTTGCCGGTGCGCACCAGGTGGTCGAGGAGCTCGGCGTGGTGGATCACCTCGTAGTTGCCGCCCAGTGAGGGGTACTCGTTCTTAATGGTGTTGAAGCAGTGCGGGCAGCTGGCGATGATCTTCTTGGCCCCCACCTCGTCCAGGGTGGCGATGTTGAGGCGAGCCTGCTCCTGGTAGAGGTACTCGTTGCCCAGCCGGCGGGGCGGGTCCCCGGTGCAGGACTCCTTGGGCCCGAGGATCCCGAAGGTCACCCCGGCCCGGTGCAGCATGCGGGCGGTGGCCTGAACGCCCTTGCGGGCCCGCTCGTCGAGCGCCCCGGCGCAGCCGACCCAGTAGAGGTACTCGACGTCGTCGGGGATGGTCCCGGTGATTACCGGGATCTCGAAGTCCAGGCTCTGGGTCCAGTCGGTGCGCTTGGCCTGGCCCAGGCCCCAGGGATCGCCCTGGTTCTCCACGTTGCGCAGCATCAGGCCGGCCTCGGAGGGGAACTCGGACTCCATGAGGACCTGGTAGCGGCGCATGTCGACGATGGCGTCGATGTGCTCAATATCCACCGGGCACTCCTCCACGCAGGCCCCGCAGGTGGTGCAGGCCCAGAGCACGTCGGGGTCGATCACGTTGGGCACCAGGGCGATCAGGTCGCCCTCGCCGCCGAGCAGGGGCGTGGCCGAGGCGAACATGTTGTCCCGAAGCCCCATGATGACCAGCTTGGGCGACAGCGGCTTCTCGGTGTTCCAGGCCGGGCAGGCGGACTGGCAGCGCCCGCACTCGGTGCAGGTGGCAAAGTCGAGCATCTGCTTCCAGGTGAAATGGCTCACGTCGCCCACCCCGAAGACGGTGTCCTCGGAGACGTTCTCCATGTCCATGTCCGGCGTCTTGTCCAGAGCGCCCAGCGCCCGGGGCCGGCGGGAGAAGGCCACGTTGATGGGCGCAATGAAGATGTGGAGGTGCTTGGAGTACGAAACGAAGACCATGAACCCCGAGATGATGGCCACGTTCAGGATCAGGAAGACCGTGGCCAAATCGCTGTTGACCCCGGGACCGAGGGGGTGCAGGAGCTTGGCGATGCCGTGGGAGGCGAAGGCCCCCCACCCGTAAGGGAACTGATGGGGGTCGACGGTGTTGACCTGGGCGGCCCGGTAGAGGAGCAGGGTGATGATGACGCCGGCGATCATGGCCAGGACGGCCCAGGCCGCCCCGGTGTGCGACCCGTAGAAGCGGGACTGGCGGTGCTTGCGGGCCGGGGCGTTCTTGATGCGGATGACGGTGAAGGTGATCAGGGCCAGCAGGACGGCCACGGCGAAGAAGTCCTCCACGAAGCCGACCCAGTCCCAGGTGCCGATACCGGGGAAGTGGAAGTCCTTCTGGAAGAGGGCCCCGTAGGCCTCCACGATGGTCAGCAGCAGGATGGTGAAGCCCCACATGGTGAAGAAGTGGGCCAGCCCCGGCACGGTCCACTTCAGGAGCTTGCGCTGCCCCGCCACCTCTGTGACCTCGGCTTCTGCCTTGGGCACGACGCTCCCCCGCGTCCGGTCGGGCGCCGGCTTCCCCGATCGGATCAGCCGGGACAGCCAGAAAAAGCGCAGCCCAGCGATCGTGAACCCGACCACGGTCACGCCCAGCCCCAAAATTATCCTGACAGGCACGGATGCTCCTCGCCTACTGCAGTTGTCGAACAGGACTCAGGGACGGTTTGTGCGAGCGTCACCTGGGATTCACATGCGCCCGAGAGGATAGTGTGCGTGGCCTACGCGGGCGTAGTTCAGAGGCAGAACATCAGCTTCCCAAGCTGAGAACGCGAGTTCGATTCTCGTCGCCCGCTCCAAGCGAACGCCCAGGTCAGTGTGAAGTCCCGGTAGATACACGACACCCTGGCTCCGGTAGATGGGCATGGGCGACACTTTCCCGACGCGGTTCCGGTACATGGGCGACACTGGCTCCGGTAGATGGGCGACACCCCATCCGCCACCTCGAGATTCAACGACCGCGTGCGGTGAACGAACATACGTTCGATTACGCTGACGAAGGTGACAGCGCCGGGGAGTGGGGCGACGATCATTCATGCGGACCTGGACGCCTTTTACGCGTCTGTCGAGCAGCTGTTGGATCCGTCGCTGCGAAACCGTCCCATCGCTGTGGGCGGTGGCGTCGTGCTGGCGGCGTCCTATGAGGCCAGGAGCTTCGGAGTCCGGGCAGGCATGTCGGGTTGGCGGGCCCGTCAGCTCTGCGGCGATCTCCTCTTCGTTGGCGGTCACTTTCGCCGATACCAGGAACTTGGCGATGAAGTCGTGTCGGTGTTCCATGACTTCACGCCTCTGGTTGAGCGGGTCTCGATAGATGAAGCCTTCCTCGACGTAGCCGGCGCTATCCACTTGTTCGGACCGCCGGACCAGATCGCAGCCTCTTTGCGCCAGAGAGTTCGCGATGAGATCGGGCTGCCCTTGTCGGTTGGCGTCGCCCGCACCAAACACCTTGCCAAGGTGGCGTCACAAGTCGCCAAGCCGGACGGCATGGTGGTCGTGAACCCAGCCAATGAGCGTGACTTCCTCGATCCACTTCCCATTGGATTGATATGGGGTGTTGGACCGACGACCGAACGGCGTCTCCATGAGGCCGGGATTCACACCATTGGCCAATTGGCCGACACTGGCAGTCCGATTCTGAGCGGACTGCTGGGTCACAAGGCTGGTGCCAAGCTGGCGGCTCTCTCCGTCAACAGCGATCCCCGCACCGTTGACACGTCGGCCCGGTCCAAGTCCATGGGGGCCCAGGCGGCCCTCGGGCGTCGCCTGGCCACGCCGGATCTCATCCGCGAGACGCTCGGCTATCTGGTTGATCGAGTGGCGGGGCGCCTCCGCAAGGCGAACGTAGCCGGTCGGACAGTGACCGTACGGGTCCGTTTCACCCAACTGCGCTCAGTGACACGGTCAGCCACGCTGCCCGTTGCCATCTCGACCACCCTGACGCTCACCGAAGTGGCGGATCAACTCGCGCATTCCGCCTTGGCCGACAACTGGGAGGAACGGGAAATCACCCTTCTGGCGGTGTCTGTCTCCAACCTGCGCCCAGAGCATTCGTTGCAGCTCGAGCTACCTCTCGATCAGCGGGGTACGGGGAGCAGACCCGAGTCCGTGATCGAAGCCGGCAGATGGGGAGTAGACCGATCGGTTGACGCAATCAGAGAGAAGTTCGGTCGGATGGCTGTCGGCTATGCCGCTGCCTCTCTTTCCGAAGCGGACCGGGTTCCCGAAGAGTTTCGTGAATTGGCTGAGCGGAATGATGTGGTTGGCGAGCCGCCCGGAGGCAGTCGTCATCACGGCCAGCTCGATCACAGCTGACCTCAGGAATCTGACGAACCGAGTACCTCGTTGCGGATGGCGTGCAGCTCACGAATTCGTTCATCGTCAGGTCCGAGATACGGAAGATGACGCTGCGTCGAGCGGGCGGTAGGGCGCTGGTGCCAGCCGACCATGTCGGTTGAAGTTCTGACGCACTGATCTTCAGAGCGGCCTGGCGGCACCCGCCCAATTCCGGGCACTGTCTACCAGCCACTCGAAGAGTCGTCGCTGTTCGTGGCTTCCTTGCATGCTCTCGGGATGCCACTGGACGGCGACGAGCGGGTGGTCCGGATACTCGATCGCCTCAACGAGCAGGTCCTCGGACCACGCGACCGGTCGCAGCGGTGTGGCCACTTCCGCCAACCCCTGGTGGTGCACGCTGTTCACTCCGATGGACCGAGCTCCGACGATTCCGTGCAGGGCACTGCTCTCGGCGATGTTCACGCTGTGCGCCACGTGGCTCCGGTCCCCCACGACGAGGTGTTGTTGGGAAGTAATGGAAGGAAGATGCTGGATCAGTGACCCCCCGAGGGCGACGTTGATCACCTGACAACCTCGGCAGATGCCGAGAACGGGCACGACTTCTGCGACGGCCAGTCGGACGAGCTCGATTTCGAACTCGTCACGCTCGGTATTGATCGAGGCGGTCTCGGGCCAGGGTTGTTCGCCATAGCGGGCCGGGTCCACATCACCGCCGCCGGTGAAAACGAGGCCGTCGAGGCCGTCGAGGACGTCGGCTGGGCTGAGGACGGAGAGCGACGGCAAGATTCTCGGCAGCCCGCCGGCAGCGACAACCGCGAGGCTGTACTCGTGCTGGAGGCTGTCGGTCAGACGATCGCCGATCGTCACGGCCACTGAGGTCAGTCCGATCGCCGGCCGTGCTGTGGGCTGGGTCGTCGCTGTCACTGGGCCCGTCCGGCCGTTCCCCGTGCGCCCGGGTCGCGCAGGTGCTCTTCCGTAGCCTCGCCGAGAACCAGTGTCTCATCCAAGAAGGCGAGGATCGCCTCCAACACCCGGAGTCGGGACGACACCCGCTTGTACTCATGGCCTTCATTCTCCAGCTCGAGGTACTCCACCATTCGGCCCCTCGCACGGAGCGCCGCCACCAGTTGATGAGCCTCGCCCGGCGGCACGTTTGAGTCGAGCGCGCCGTGGACGACGAGGAGCGGCGCCCGGATCGTCTCCAAGTGATGCATCGGCGAGACACTGGCAAGGAACCACGCATCCTGTTCGGGATCGCCGTACTTGGTCACCGCGGCGCGGGCGATCCACGGTTCGGTGTCTCGATAGAAGGTCAACAGGTCCGACATGCCGCAGATGTCCACCCCGGCGGCGAACAAGTCTGGATGCCGGGCGAGTGCCATGAGCACCGCGTAGCCACCGTAGGAACGGCCTGCCACCGCGATCGACTGCGGCGCGGCCAGGCCGCTCTCAATCAGGAATGCGGCACAACTGGCGACGTCGTCAATGGCGTCGATGCGGCCGAAGCGGTCATCAGCGTGCACGAACGTTCGTCCGTAACCCGACGAGCCCCGGATGTTTGGCGCGAACACTACCGTCCCCGCTGCCACCAGGAGCTGGTGCTGCGGGCTGAAGACCGGTCGCTCCTGCCCTTCGGGGCCGCCATGGAGGTATACGACAGCCGGACGAGTGGACGGACCGTCCGCGGTGTCGGCGGCCGGCCGGTAGAGCCAGCCGCTGATCTGGAGGCCGTCGTGGGACTCCAGCCGCTCGAGCGTTGGTCGCACCAGTGGCGGTCCTTCGTAGCTCGAGGCGGTCACCGGGGTCCATGACCCACTGGCCACGTCGAGCTCCCAGAGCCGCCGCGGTTCTTGCGGGCTCTCGACCGCGAGCACCGCTCGGCTCCCGTTGCGGCTGAGCACGGCGCCGGCGACAACCGTCCCGGGCAATCCCTCGAACGGGCGACGCTGGCCGCTCGGGGCATCGAAGAGCTCAACCTCGCTCAACCCCTCGACGTTCCAGACGAGCAGGAGGGACCGTCCGCTCTGGTCGGCATCGACCAACTCGAGCTCGGCATCCGGTCGCCCGGCCAGGACGCCTCCCTCGTCTCGTTGACCGTCGCTGCCGAGGGGTACGGCGACCAGGGCCGACCGTGGCAGCCCGGCGTCCGTGACAAGGTAGGCGACAAGATCGTGGCGTCCGGGCAGCGGGGCTGGTCGTAGGACACCCATCTCTGTCGATCCTGTCCCCGGGTACGGCAGCAGTGATTCACAGCGACCGGTGCGGCGGTCCAACACCGTGCACTGGTGGGCGCCGCGGCTGCCGTCGCGCAACAGGAGGAACCGTTCGTCGTCGGAGAAGTCGAGGACCTCGAGGAGCGGCCCGGCGACAAGCGTCTCCCGCTCGCCGGTCGCCGGATTGAAGAGCAGCGAGTAGTTGTCCTCGTCGCTGTGGTCACCGCACACGGTGATCACCAGGTGGTGCCCTCGTCGGCTCCAGGGTCCGAGGAGGGCGTGCTCGGGTGCGCCCGCCACTTGTTGGGCGTGGGAACCGTCCGGGCGAGCCACCCAGACCTCAGAGCGCACACCGCCGCCGGTGGCCACCGAGCACGCCACCCAATTTCCGTCCGGTGACCATCGCGCACTGAGGACCGGGTCGTCACTCAAATGGAAGAGTCGTGACGGTCCTTGAGCCGGATTCGTCGGTTGGAGCCAGAGCTCGGGCTGACCGCCCCGGTCGCTCACGTATGCCATGTGCAGACCGTCGGCGGTCAGGCTGGGAGCCCAGCACCCCCACGCCTCGACCAGCTGGCGGGCCAGGCCGTCGAGGTGGCCCGTCCCACGAAGTGGCGAGGGGTGAGAGGTCGGAGGGTCGGGCACCCGGTCGCTGGTCAACGGCTTCACGGGATCCTCATGGCCTGCAGCCACAGTTCGATGAGCGCCAGCTGCCAGAGGGCGTTGGAGCCGAGGGTGGTGCGCGTCTCGTTGGGTGCGGCGAGCATCGATTCGACGGCCGACGGGCGGAACAAGCCCCGTGCCCGTGCAGCCGGGTCGAGGAGCGCATCACGTACCAGCCCCAGGAACGGCCCATCGAGTTGGCGAATGGCCGGAACGGGAAAATATCCCTTGGTGCGGTCGATCACCTCGTCGGGTACGACACCCCGACTGGCTCGCTTGAGCACGCCCTTGCCTCCGTCGGCCAGCTTCAGCTCGGGCGGGATCCGCGCCGCCAGCTCGACTACCTCGTAGTCGAGAAAGGGGACCCGCGCCTCGAGTCCCCAGGCCATCGTCATGTTGTCGACTCGTTTTACCGGGTCGTCCACCAACATGATCGTGGTGTCGTTGCGCAATGCCGCATCGACGGCGGTCTCGGCGCCGGGCTGGGCGAACTGGTCGGCAATGAACGCCAGCGGGACATCGTCGCCCGCCATCCAGGGCTCGGCCAGCAGCTCGCCCAGCGCGCCGTAGCGCCGGTCGAAGAACACATCGGCATAGGCCTCCACCGAAGCGGCTCGAGCTACCCGCGAGAGCGGGGGATACCAGTCGTATCCGGCCAGAATCTCGTCGGCGCCCTGCCCGGTCTGGACCACCTTCACGTCCCGGGATACCTCTTCGGACAGCAGGTAGAAGGCGACGCAGTCATGACTCACCATCGGTTCGCTCATCGATCCGATGGCACCGCTGATCGCCGGCAAGAGCCGGCTACCCGGGACCAGGATCCGTCGATGATCAGTCCCGAACCGCTCGGCCACGAGATCCGAGTACTCGAACTCGTCGCCCGCTTCGCCTCCCGCCGCCTCGAAGCCCACACTGAAGGTCCGCAGCCCATGCTGACCGGCCTCCGAGAGCAGCGCCACGATGAGCGACGAGTCGATCCCTCCGGAGAGCAACACTCCTACCGGCACATCGGCGACCATCCGGCGCTCCACCGCTCGGCGCAGCGACGAGAGGAGCGCGTCCTGCCACTGCTCCTCGTCCCAGTCGGCCCGAGACGGGTCGCGTTCAAACGGGGGGTTCCAGTACCGGTCATCCGTGTAGGAACCGTCGGGCTCCACCACGCGCACGGTCGCCGGTGGAAGCTTGCGCACGCCGCGCAGGATCGTCCGCGGCGGAGGGACCACCGAGTGGAACGTCATGTAGCAGGCCAGCGCCTCGAGGTCGATCGTCCGGTCAGTACCCCCCATGTCGAGCAGGGCGGGAAGGGTGGAGGCGAACCGCAGGCGCTCGGCGGTGGCGTCGAGATAGAGCGGTTTTATCCCCAGCCGGTCCCGTGCGAGGACCACCCGGCCACTGTCCCGTTCAGCCACCGCGAAGGCGAACATTCCGTTGAAATGGTCGACACACCTCGTTCCCCATTCCCGGTATGCCTTGAGCACCACCTCGGTGTCGGAGTGAGAGAAGAAACGGTGGCCGAGCGCAGCGAGCTCGTCACGCAACGCCGGATAGTTGTAGATGCAGCCGTTGAAGACGATGGCCAGCCCGAGATCAGCGTCGACCATCGGCTGGGATCCCGCAGGTGAGAGGTCGATGATGGACAGTCGGCGGTGCCCCAGCCCCACCGGTCCCAAGGCGAAGATCCCGGAGCCGTCGGGACCTCGGGGGGCCAGGCGGTTGCATCCCCGCTGGAGCGCGCCGACATCGGCGGACGACGCGTCGAAGCGGACCTCACCGACGATGCCGCACACCGTCGCCTCGCACCGTCGTCGACGGTCTCGTTCTCATTGCTCCGGATCCGTGTCGATCAGGATCCAGGTGTCTTTGGCGCCGCCGCCACGCGAGGAATTCACGATCATGCTCCCCGAGGGTGCCACACGCGTGAGTCCTAACCCGGCCACTTCGGCCTGGCCTTGGCCGGTACCGCTGAGATAGACGAACGTCCGCAGGTCGACGCAACGCGGTTCGAGCCGATCTCCAGCCATGGTGGGCAGGGTGGAGAGCGCCACGGTCTCCTGGGCCACCCAGCGCTCAGGCTCGGCGCGCAGCTGACGACGGCGCTCCTCGAGCTCGGCCGCCCCTGCTTCGGCTCCCACCAGCACCCCGCCGCCGCCGTAGCCGTCCACCGGCTTGGTCACGAGCTCGCCCAACCGGTCGAGGACGATCTCAAGCTCGGTGGCATCCGCGCAGCGGTAGGTCGGCACCGATGGGAGAATCGGGCTCTCGGCCAGGTAGTAGGTGATGATGTCGGGGATATGGCAGTACATGGACTTGTCATCGGCGACCCCGTTGCCCGGTGCGTTCACCACGACGACCATGTGGCGCCGGGCCGCCTCGAGGATCCCGGCACCGATTGCCCGTCCGGTGTCATCGACCAGATCGACGAGCTCCCCGTCAATCCGCAGGTAGATCACATCCAACGGACGTCCATTGAGAGTGGGCCGTCCGGTGCGGAACTCGATGTCCTTGGGCTCGCACAGGAGCAGGTCGGCCCCATCGGCCAGCACCTGGTGCTCGTACCATGCCGAATTGGTCGCCCCCGTGGAGAGCAACGCCACCACCGGCTCGTCAACGTCATCACGGGCACACCCTCGAAGTGTGCGGCTCACCAGCGAGTACACCTCCTCTGGCTCGTGCATGTCGACGCCCGCGGCAAGCTCGGGGACCACCGCGTCGAGCACTCGGCGCGTGCCGATGGCGTAACCGACTCCCGATGGGACGCGCACGTTGTCTTCCAGGACCCGCCAACCCGCCACCGGGTCGCGAACGAGGTCGAACCCGTACACAGCCGCCCGCACGACCCCAGGCGGAATGGCCCGACCCTCCGTTCGCCATCCGGGCTTTGTTTCGATGTCCGAGCTTTCGAGCACCCCGTCGGTCACCACGTGGGCCGGCCCGTAGACGTCTTGGAGGAACGCCTCGATCGCTCGAGCGCGCTGGGTAAGGCCGCCCACCAGCGTCGACCACTGGTGGGCGGCAATGATGCGTGGAACAAGGTCGACGCCGAAAGTCTGTTGGCGTCCCCCCACCCCGAACGTCAGACCTTGCCCGGCCGATATCTCGGAAATTCGTTCGGCCCGCCCCTTCATGTCGGTCATTGTCATGCCGTCGAGCACTTCGAAGACGCGGCGATAGCCCGCATTGGGTGTACCGCCGGTGATGGCCTCATCGCCGGTGCTGGCCGGATAGTTGCTTGTCCACCGGAACGCTTTCGGCCGTTCGGCGGCGACGTTTGCCGTCTCGTCGATCACCAGCTGCACGACATCGGTCATTCGACCCCGCTCGGCGTAGCGGGCCCGCTGACGGGCGGCTGAACAGCCCCGCGCCAGCGTCGCATGGGCCAGGTCGCGCACGGTTTCCCAGTCGTCACACCCCTCGAGTTGGGGGCGTAGCGCCACGAGCAGCTCGTCAACGACCTGGGCAGCCGGCAGTGGCTCCGGCTCCGGGCCGAGCCCCAGGAGGTCACCGCTCAGGCCACTGCGGGCGGCTCGCCACATTGCGGTCCGCTGCACCGGTGGCGCCCGGCGCGGCAGCGGGTCTCCCGCCTCATCGGCTTGCGCGGCTCGGAACACCGCGGCACGGAAGAGCCCGGCAATGAGCACGGCCTCGTCGACCAGCGGGCAGGCGTCGCACACCCGCAGCTCCAACGTCGGGACGTGGTCCGACGGTCGGACGTCGAAGTAGGCCATTTTGGCGTCGCTGATCACGCCGGTGCCCACGAGCGCGCGCACCATCCGTTCGTACTCCTCGATCGACTCGAAACGTCCCGCGCTGCCCGACGTCGGCCACCGTTCCCAGATCATGGTGCGCATGCTGGCGTACCCGGTGTCGCGTCCCTGCCAGAACGGTGAGCTGGCCGACAGGGCGAGCAGGATAGGCAGTGTGTCCTCGACACGACTGGTCAGCCGGGCCGCAAGATCCCGATCCTCTACGCCCACGTGAACCTGGTACCCGCAGATCAGTTGCTCGTCGACCAGTAGCCGGTATTCGTCGTGCATGCGGCTGTAGCGGCCGCGCACCGTGAGCTCGAAGTCGTTGTCGGTGGCCCCCGGCGCCATCCCCACCGCCCCCACCTCGAGGCCGAAACCCTGGGCGACGTCGCGCAGCTGTCGGCGGAGCCGGATCATCTCCTCGTTCAGGTCCGAGAGCGAGGTGGTGGCCGGGCTGTTGATCTCCACCGTGCTGCGTTGCAGCTCGGCTCCGAAGGCTGAACCGGGAAGATGGCGAAGCAGTCGGGCGGCACTCGGCACCAGCTGTCCGGTTCGGGGGTGGAAGATGTGCAGCTCCTCCTCCACGCCCAGCGTGCCATCAACCGACATGGAACGAAGTTAGGCGACCATTGTTTCTAGCGTGTGACAGCTGACCAGGCGGATCAGCTCGGTGCCCGCCACCTTCAAGACTCTGACGAACGGAGTATTGCGGGCAGTATGTGGGCCGCCACCTCTGACCGATCAAGGAGCGGAAATTCGTGTCAGCGCCCTATTCAGCGCCTTATGGCGACAGTCCGGGAAGATGGAAGATCGTCCTGATGCAGGACGGGCAGGCGGAGATGTCATGGACACCCACGCCCGACATGGCGAACCCCTTTGGGAGCGTCCACGGAGGGATCATCGCCACGGTCATCGATGAGGTCACCGGGGCGGCCGTGACGTCGTCGATCGAAAGCGGTTCCGCGCCGACCGTCTCCATGAACGTCGAATATCTGCATGCGATCCCGATCGGCGGGGCCTACAGGGTGGTCGGTGAGATTGTCCGAATGGGCCGGGCAATGGCGATTGCCGACGGGCGCATCCTGAACGCAGAGGGAAAGGTGCTCGCCCGAGGCACCTGCATCTATCAGATCCCTCGTCCGAATTAGGGCCCCGCAGAGACGAGGCGGTAGTTTTCTAAATTCTCCATTAGAAGACCCGAGAAAACACCCATCGCCTACCATCCGCATCTATGGGCATCGACCTCCGATGGGTGCGGTATGGACGGCCGGCGGCGGAGGAACTGCGCTCGACCATCAGCCTGGCTAAAGGGGACGAGCCCCTCGCGCCCGTGACCATCGTCGTCCCCTCCAACTATGTCGGGGTGGCCACCCGGCGCCTCCTGGCTTCGGGTGCTCTCGGATCGGTCAGCGGTCGGGGTACCGGCGTGGCCGCCGTTTCCTTCGTCACGGTCTACCGACTGGCGGAACTTCTGGGGGCGGCCCAGCTGGCCGGGAGCGGTCGCCGACCGGTCTCCACGCCGGTGATCGCCGCTGCACTGCGGTCCGCCCTGACCTCGCAGCCCGGGATCTTCGCCCCGGTCGCCGGCCACGCCGCCACCGAGACCGCCCTGGTCGCGGCGTATCGGGAGCTGCGCGACCTCTCAGATGAGGCGCTCAATGCGTTGGCCGGGAGCAGCGACAGAGCGGCCGATGTGGTCCGGCTGCATCGCGCCGCTCGGGCCAGCCTCGAATCGGAGTTCTACGACGAGGAGGATCTCCTCAACTCAGCCGCCGAGGCACTGCGGAAGGACGAGACCGCCGGCAAACGACTCGGCACCGTCGTCGTCTACCTGCCCGAACGGCTGTCCCGCCATGGTGGCGCACTCCTTGGTGCGGTCGCCGATGCGAACGCAGTCATTGTCCTGGCGGGGACCACCGGTGACGCCCGGGCGGACGCGGAGGTCGAACGATCGGTACGCCGCATTGAGGTGAGCGGGACCGGACCACACCCCGGCGACGACGAGGCGACGACGAGGGTCGTCAGCACCGGCCGGACCCGGATCCTGACCGTCTCCGACTGCGACGAGGAGGTACGTGCGGCGGTGCGCGGCATTGTCGATGCGGCCCGGGCCGGAACGCCACTGGACCGCATGGCCATACTGCACGCCAGTCCGGTGCCCTACGCCCGCCTGGCTCATGAGCAGCTGGCCGCCGCCGGCATCGAGCACAACGGTGCCGCGATCATGCCCCTCACCTCCCGATTGGTGGGCCGCACCCTGCTCGGGCTCTTCGCCCTGCCCGACAGCGGATTCCGCCGCGAAGACGTCTTCGCCTGGCTGGCCGGGGGGCGCCTGCAGCACGACGGTCGCCGACTTCCGGTGACCGCGTGGGAACGGCTGTCGCGTGAGGCGGGCGTGGTCGCCGGAAGCGACTGGGACCACCGGTTGTCCACCTTCGCAGCTGACCGCGAGGCCGAAGCCGAAGCGGCAGAACAGGATCCCGACGCACCCGAGTGGCGGGCCGAGCGGGCCCGCACCACGGCGGAACGGGCCCGGGCACTGCGGGAGTTCGTGGTCGGGTTGATCCACGATGCGGAGCGGGCGGCGGCCCGACCGCAGCCGTGGGGGGAGCGGGTGGCGTGGGCACGGGGCCACGTGCGCTCGCTCTTCGGCGACGAACGCCGTCGGAGTGCCTGGCCGACGGTCGAACAGAAGGCGGCCGAACGGGTTGATCGGGCTCTTGATCGCCTGGCCTGCCTCGATGCCGTCGAGGACTCGGTGGGTCTCGAGGTGTTCACCCGGACCTTGGAGCTCGAGCTCGAGACCGACCTCGGTCGGGTGGGACGCATGGGCGAGGGGGTGCTGGTCGGCTCGGTGAGCATGGGGGTCGGCCTCGACCTGGACCTGGTCGTCGTCCTCGGCCTGGCCGAGGGCCTCTTCCCCTCACCGACCCGTGACGACTCGCTGCTGCCCGACCACGAACGCACATCCACCGGTGACCAATTGCCCCTGCGCTCCCAGAGCGTGGAGCGCCAGCACCGCCAGCTTCTGGCCGCCCTGGCCGGCGCACGCCGCCAGGTGCTGTGTGTCCCGCGCGGCGACCTGCGCCGCAACATGGAGCGGGTCCCCTCCCGCTGGATTCTCCAGATCGCCAGTGCCCTGGCGGGAGCGCGCTGGTGGTCGAACGACCTGTGGAGCGCCGACGAGGAGTGGGTGACTCACGTGGCGTCCTTCGACGCCGGCATCCGGTGCATGGAGTTCGCCGCCACGGCGCAGGAACACCGCCTGCGTTCCCTCATGGTGCGCGGCTCGACCCGACTGTCGGTTCCGGTGCTGGCTGCGGCGGGCGACGACGCGCTGGGGGCGGGTGCCGAGGTCGTTGCCTCCCGGCGCAGTGACCGCTTCACCCGGTTCGACGGCAACCTGGTGGGGCTCGAGTTGCCGTCGCCGGCGGACCGGGTCACCTCGGCCACCCGGTTGGAGAGCTGGGCGTCGTGCCCGTTCGCCTATCTCATGCGCACTGTCCTAGGGGTGGAGGAAGTCGAGAACCCAGAGGACGAGCTGCAGATCACCCCACGCGACAAGGGGTCGCTCGTGCACCAGGCGCTGGAGGAGTTCATAGGCCAGGTGCTCGGCCGTCCAGAGCCCCATCGACCCGGCCCGCACGAGCCGTGGTCGGCGTCCGACCGGGCTCTCATGGTCAGTATCGGCGCCAGCGTGTGCGACGACTTCGAGAAGCGGGGCCTGACCGGCCGCCCGATCTTCTGGCACCAGGACCGGCGACGGATCATTGCGGACCTGCTCCACTTTCTCGATGCCGATTCCTCGTACCGCGAGTGCCACGGGATGCGACCGTTGGCGGCCGAGCTGGAGTTCGGCTTCCCCCGCGCCCGACTCGGCACCGTAGCGCTGGACCTCCCCGACGGGCGGGCGGTCAACTTCCGTGGGTTCGCCGACCGGGTCGACGTGGCCGACGATGGCACCCTCCATGTCCTCGACTACAAGACAGGAAAGGCCGACCCCTACCGCGGGCTGAGCGAGGAGAGTCCGGACGCCCAGGGACAGCTGCTGCAGCTGGCCGTCTACGGCCAGGCGGCGCGCCTCCTCCACGGAACACCCGAGACGCCGGTGCGGGCCGAGTACTGGTTCGTCTCATCACGCGGTCGCTTCGAGCGTCTCGGGTACGCGGTCACTCCGGCCGTCCTCGCGCACATCGGGGAGACCCTCCAGGCGATGGTGAACGGGATCGAAGCCGGAGTCTTTCCCCCTTACCCGACGGCCCAGAGCACGAGCCCCTGGGTGGAGTGCCCCTACTGCGATCCCGACGGCATGGGCGTGGCCGAACTGCGCCGTCAGTACGAACACAAGCAGGCCGACAGCGCCATGGACCCCTTCGTGAACTTCGCCCATCCGCTCGAGGACATCACCGTCGACACCGAGACGGAGCAGCTCGCCGATGACTGAGCAGCTGGCGGTTGACATCCTTCCCCCCGCCCCCGATCAGGCGGCACGCCAACGGATCACCGAGGACCTCGACACCACCCTCTTCGTCGAGGCCGGCGCCGGGTCCGGAAAGACCTCGGCCCTGGTCAATCGGGTCCTGGCCCTGGTGACGAGCGGCCGCGTCGAACTCCGCCGTATCGCCGCCATCACCTTTACCGAGAAAGCGGGCGCCGAGCTGCGCGACCGCATCCGGGCCGCGCTGGAAAAGGCGGCCGAAGCCGATCCCCATGGTGACGTCGGGGCGCGCTGCCGCGTCGCCCTGGAGCAGCTCGACGGCGCGGCCATCGGCACGCTGCACGCCTTCGCCCAGCGTCTGCTCTCCGAACACCCGGTGGAGGCCGGCCTCCCGCCCCGGGTCGAGGTGCTCGACGAAGTGAGCTCCTCCGTCGCCTTCGAGCTCCGCTGGTCGTCGTTCCGCGACCAACTCCTGGCCGACCCCGCGCTCGAACGCTCGGTCCTGCTGCTGCTCGCCGCCGGCGTCAAACCCACGGCCCTGCAGTCGCTGGCCCAGGCCTTCGACGACAACTGGGACCTGGTGCAGGAACGGGTGCCGGCGCACGCACCCGACCCCCCGCCGGTCCATCCGCTGGTCGAGGTCGCCCTGTCGGCCATCCGCGATGTCTGTGCCGAGCCCTGTCGCGATCCCGACGACAAACTGCGCCTGCGGCTCGACGAGATCGCGGACCGGATGCGCCAGTTGGAGACCATTGAGGACGAGCTCGACCTACTCGAAGCCATCGGGCAACAGGCCAACCCGAAGCTGCCCAGCTTCAAACTCGGCGGGACGGGCAAGAAGACGTCCTGGGACTGCGACCTGGACGAGTTCAAGTCCCGCATCCGCGAGGCCGGAGAAGGACTGGCGGCGGTCTGTACCGAAGTGGCCAATGCCTGCGCCCATCGCCTCGGGAGCGCCATCCGTGCCTTCACCCTGGAGAGCGCCCGGGCCCGCCAGCGCGAGGGCCAGCTGGAGTTCCACGACCTCCTCGTGCTGGCCCGAGCGTTGCTGCGTGATCCCGACCACGGGCCGGCGGTCCGTGCCACCTTGCACGACCGCTACGACCGGCTGCTGCTCGACGAGTTCCAGGACACCGATCCCATCCAGATCGAACTGGCCGTCCGCATCGCTGCCGCCGACCCGCGCCGCGCCGCGGCCGCAACCGAACGGTGGGATCGGGTGGACGTGGCGCCCGGTCACCTCTTCGTCGTGGGCGACCCCAAGCAGTCGATCTACCGCTTCCGTCGAGCCGACATCGCCACCTTCCTGAGAGCGGCCGAGCGGTTCGGGGCCGAGGGCGGAGGGGTGGTCGAGCTGACGGCGAACTTCCGCACGGTCAGCCCCATCATCGACTGGGTCAACCACACCTTCGCCGCACTCATGGGCGAAGGTGACGACGTTGCCGTGCCGCACGGCTCCCAGCCCGACTACCTGCCCCTGGTCGCCACCCGCGCCGCGGGGGGTACCGGTCCAACGGTCTCGATCCTCGGACGCCAGGAGCACCCCAAAGGCACCCTGGCCGATGAGATACGGACGGCCGAGGCCAGCGACGTGGCCGCGGCGATCACCCGGGTCATCGACGAGGGGTGGGACGTCAGCGACAAGGAAGGTGGCTGGCGCCCGGCGCGACTGGGCGACATCACCGTCCTGGTTCCGGCCCGCACCTCCCTGCCCTTCCTGGAGGAGGCCCTCGACGATGCCGGTATCGCCTTCCGGGCCGAGACCAGTTCGCTGGTCTATGCCAGTCGAGCAGTCCGCGACCTGCTCATGGTGCTCCGGGCGATCGACGACCCGACCAACTACTCTCCACATCGTCTCCGCCCTCCGCACTCCCCTGCTCGCCTGCGGTGACGACGACCTGTTCCGGTTCAAGTGGGAACGGAGGGGGCGCTGGAGCTATCTCGCCGACCAGCCGGACACGGTACCGCTCGACGATCCGGTGCGGGCTGCGCTGGCCTACCTGCGCTCGCTCTACGAGGAACGCATATGGCTGGCCCCTTCCGAGTTGCTGGGACGGATCACCCAGGACCGACGAGCCCTCGAACTGGGTTTCGCCGAGGGCCGTCCCCGTGATGTGTGGCGGCGGCTGCGCTTCGTCACCGACCAGGCCCGGGCCTGGAGTGAGGCCACCGGCGGGAACCTGCGCCAGTACCTGCACTGGGTGACCGCGCAAACGGCCGAAGGGGCCCGCGTGGCCGAGTCGATCCTGCCCGAGAGCGACGACGACGCCGTGCGCATTCTGACCATTCACGGAGCCAAGGGACTCGAGTTCCCGGTCACCATCGTCTCGGGCATGTCGACCGCGCCCTCGAACCGGTCTGCGCCGGCCGAAGTGGTCTTTCCCGACAGCGGGAACCCGGACGCCGACACCGTCGGCTACAAGTTCGGGGGGAAGGTCACCACCAACGAGTACGTCGAGTGGGCCCCGATCGACGAGCAGATGGGCCTCCACGAACGCATCCGCCTGCTGTACGTGGCCTGCACCAGGGCCCGCGACCACCTGATCATGTCCGTGCACCGGAAAGTGCGCACCACTCCGCCCAAACCGAGCGCCCGCACCAACGCCGAGTTGCTCCTCGACGGCATGGGCGAACTGGTGGACGACCTGCCCGATGCCGCGATCGGTGGAGACGCGCTCCGACCGGTCGTCGTCGAGCCGCCGACTCCTCCCCCACCCTTTGCGCAGTGGGAGGCCGAACGAGCGGATGCGCTGCGGGTCGCAGGTCGCCCGACCACGGTGGCCGCCAGCGCGTTGACCGACGAAGGTGAACCCGACAGCGAGGGGGAACCCGACCCGGGCCTGCAGAAGCGCCCACAGGATCTCGACCTGCCCCCCTGGCTCAAGGGCCGCTACGGCACGGCGGTCGGGCGGGCGGTGCACGGCGTCCTGCAGACCATCGACCTCTCGGACGGGGCCGGTCTCGAGGAGGTGCTGGCGGCGCAGTGCGAAGCGGAGGCGGTTCCCGACCGGCTCAACGAAGTGCGGGCGCTCGTTCTCCAGGCGCTCGGCTCCCCCTCGGTGGTGGACGCCGCATCTTCGCCGCACTGGCGGGAGATCTACTCGTGCACCCCGCACGAGGGGCGCCTGCTCGAGGGATACATCGACCTGCTGTACAGAGGTGGGGACGGTCTGGTCGTGGTGGACTACAAGACGGCGGCGACCTCCGACCCCGAGGTGCTCGATCAACGCGTGGAGGGCTACCGACTACAAGGGGCCTCCTATGCCCTGACCGTCGCCTCCTCGACGGCGGAACCCGTCGTCCGCGTGACGTTCCTGTTTCTCACCCCGAACGGTGCCGTCGAGCGTCACCTCTCCGACCTCGACGCCACGGTGAACGACGTCCGCCGGCTGCTGCGGGCCGGGGAGGAGGTCATGGCCGACTAACTGACATAGGCTCGGCCCGTGCCACACGATGCGTTCGATCCCCTGGACGAGCCCTTCCCGGCTGAAGAGGGGCCCGAGGAGAAGGCCGGAAAGCTCCTGGTGGAGAGCGACGGCAACGAGGACCCCGACAGCGAAGGCTGAGCGGGAATCCGAAGGGCGGCGGGGCGAGGGGGATCACCCTCTGAAGGTGCAGGTCAGACGTAGAATCGTCACCAAGTGTCACAACGCCTGTTTACCGTCAGCTCATGACCAAATTCCTTCACACGGCGGACTGGCAGCTCGGCATGACCCGGCACTTTCTGGCCGATGAAGCCCAGGCCCGCTTCACGGCCGCCCGGATTGAGGCGATCTCCACCATCGGCACCCTGGCGATGGAGGAAGGCTGTTCCTTCGTCGTGGTGGGCGGCGACGTGTTCGAGTCCAACCAGGTCGAGCGCCAGGTGGTCCTCCGCTCGCTCGAAGCCATGAAGTCCACCCCGGACGTCACCTTCTACCTGTTGCCGGGGAACCACGACCCGCTCGACGCCGCGTCGGTGTTCCGCTCCACGACGTTCCTCGACAACCGTCCGGCCAACGTGGTCGTGCTCGAGAACAGTGACCCGGTCCTCGCGGTCGATGGCATCGAGATCGTCGGGGCCCCCTGGCCCAACAAACGGCCGCTGGTCGACCTGGTCGCTCACGCCGTGACCGGGCTACCCAGCGACGGAACACTCCGGGTGGTGGTCGGGCACGGCAGCACCGACAGCCTCTCGCCCGATCCGAACAACCCGGCCCTCGTGGTGCTCGGCGACCTCGAAGCGGCCCTCGCGGCGGACGCCGTGCACTACGTTGCCCTCGGCGATCGTCATTCGACGACCGAGGTAGGCGGAACCGGTCGGATCTGGTACTCCGGCGCACCCGAGCCCACGGCCTACGACGAGATCGATCCCGGCAACGTCCTGATCGTCGAGCTCTCTCCGGACTCGGTCATCGTCGAGCGCCGTCACGTGGGTACCTGGCAGTTCGTGCGTCGGGAGTTTGACGTGACGGGCACCGAGGACTGCCAGAAGGTCGAGCACTTTCTCGAGGACATAACCGACAAGGCCCGAACCATCGTCAAGCTTTCTCTGGTGGGCCAACTCTCGCTGACCGACATGGATCGGCTCGAGGCCGCCCTCGGTCACGCGTCTGACCTCCTAGGTGCCCTCGAACGCTGGGAGCGCCGCTGTGACCTCGTCGCGCTGCCCGATGGCGACGATTTCGAGGGGCTCGGGCTCTCGGGGTTCGCGGCTGCCGGTCTCGAGGATCTCCGCGCGCTCGGCGCAGGAGCGGGGGAGGACTCCCTCGTCGCCCGAGACGCTCTCGGGCTGCTGTACCGCCTGGCCAGAACATCGACGTCATGAGGATCCATCGGATCAAGCTCTGCAACTACCGCGGCGTGAGCCAGTGCGAGGTGACGTTCCCGGTGCAGGGGGTCACCATCATTGAAGGTGACAACGAAATCGGCAAGACCTCCCTCTCGGAGGCCATCGACCTGTTGCTGGCCGAGCGCGACGACTCGAGCAAGCAGCGGGTCAGGGCCGTCAAGCCCGCCCACAAGGACGTGGGGGCCGAGGTGGAGATCGAGCTGTCCACCGGCCCGTACCGCTTCGTGTACCGCAAACGCTGGCACAGACAGCGGGAGACCGTGCTCGACATTCTCGAACCACAGCGGTCCCAGGCCACCGGCCGTGAGGCGCACGACAAGGTGCGGGCCATCCTCGACGAGACCCTCGACGAGGCCCTCTGGGAGGCCTTCCGGCTCAAGCAGGGCGCCCAACTGGAGCAGGCCGCCTTCGCGGGTGGATCTCTGGGTCGCGCGCTCGACAAGGCCGCCGGCGGGGACACGACCGGCGATCGCGAGGACGACCTCTGGGAACGCATCACCGCCGAACGAGAGCGGTACTGGACGGCCACCGGGCAGGTGAAAGCCGACCGGACGACCCGGGCCACCCGGGTCGCCGACGCGAACGCCAGGGTCGTCGCGCTGGAAGCCACCCTCCGCTCGTTGGACGACGACGCCGCCGCCGTGGACCGCCTGTGCGACGAGGCCAAGGTCCTGAGGGAGAGGAAGAATGCTCAGGAGAAAAGCGCGATCGCGCTGGTGGCGCAGTTCGAGGCCATCCAAGGCCGCCGCAACGACGTCGCCCGGCTGGAAGGGCTGCACGACACGGCGTTGGCCAAGCGCGACCACGTGCTCGGTCTCAGCAACGTCCGGGCCGAACTGAAACAGCGAGTGGTCGATACGGCCGCGGCGGTGGTCGAGCTCGAGGCACAGGTTGCCGGCGCCCGGCCCGCCCGCCAAGAAGTCGCGACTCGGCTGCACACGGTGCAGCAGGAGTTCGAGGCCGTGAAAGTCGGGAGTGGCCAGGCCGAGATCGCCCACCGGCGGGCAACCGCTGACCGGGACTTCCTGCGCCAGCAGATTGAGGTGGCACAACTCTCGGAGCGCTTGGCCAGGGCGACGGACGCCGCCCGCCGCCGCAGCGAGGCGGAGGCGGTGCTCGACTCCAGCCGGGTGGACGGCGCCCTGGTGGCACGCATCGAGGCGGCCGGAATCGAGGTGGCGAAAGCCGAAGCCGCCGCGGCCACGGGTGCGGCGACCATCGGCCTGGAGGCCATGGCCGACGTAGACCTCGAGATCGACGGCCAGGCTGACGCGCTCCTCGGCGGAACCACCCGACAACTCATGGTGGACGGGTCCATGGAGGTCAGCGTGCCCGGGCTCATCACTGTGGTCGTCAACGCGGGAGCGGAAGCCCAGGCGCTGGCTCATCGGCTGGCTGGGGCCCGCGCTACGTTCCGGGCGACATGCGAAGAGGGCGGTGTCAATGACCTGGCCGAGGCTCGCCTCGCCGCCACCGAACGCAACGAGGCGGCGCGCGCACTGGTCGAGACGGCGAAGTCGATCACCGACGACCTGCGCGACCTCACCGCCGACGCGCTGGCCCAGAAGGTCGCCGGCCTGACGGCGCGGATCGCCCGTTACCTGGAGGAGCGTCCAACGGAGCCTCCGGTTCCCGCCACCTACGACGCAGCTGAACTCGTGGCCTTCGAAGCAGAAGCGGATCTCCAGCGGCGTCGGGAGGAGCTTGAACGCCTCGAAAAGGATCTGACCCGAGCCCGGGATGACATGCAGGCACTCGAACTTGGTGATGCCAGCAACGGGGCCCGGCTCGAGCAAGCGCAGATTGCCGCCGCCCACGAGCAGCGGTCTCTGGTCGAGGCGCGGGGCGTGATGCCGGACGAGGCGATCGGCACCCAACTGGCCGACGCCGAGGCAACCCTGTCCGCCCGTGCGGCCGAGCTCTCCGAGGCTCAGAGCCGGTTGGCAGCACAAGATCCCGAGACGGTCGAGGAGCTCCTCCGCAATGCCCGCGCGGTGCAGGCACGGTTGGCGGGCGAACTGCACGACAATGAGGTCAACGTGCGCGAGCTCCGGACAAAGCTGTCGCTCTTGGGCGACGAAGGATTGGCCACCCAGCTCGACATGGCCAAGTCCGAGCGTGCGCATCTCACTGTCACCCATGAGCACGTGGAGGCTCGGGCCACAGCGGCCAAGCTTCTGTTCGACACGTTCGCTCGGCGACGGACCGAGGCTCATCACCGCTACGTCGCCCCCTTCCGGGAGGGCATCGAATCGCTCGGCCGTCTGGTGTTCGGATCCTCTCTCGGGGTCGAACTGGCTGACGATCTGAGCATCGCACGCCGCACGTTGGACGGCGTCACGCTCGACTTCGCCGACCTGAGCACCGGGGCAAAGGAACAGCTGGGCATGATCAGTCGACTGGCCTGTGCATCCATCGTCGCCACCGACGGGGGTGCTCCGGTCATCTTCGATGATGCCCTCGGTTGGAGCGACCCCCGAAAGCTCGAACGCATGGGCGCGGCCATCTCCAAAGCCGGTCGTTCATGTCAGATCATCGTGCTCACCTGCACGCCGGGGCGCTACGCCAGTGTCGGCGATGCCTCGGTCGTCCAACTGGCGAGCTGATCCGGCGTCTCACTCACCGCGGACACGCTGATGAGCGGTCGAGAGGTGGGGCGACCCCGAGGATCGCGGGCCTGGCCGGCGACCTGCCTGCTCACCGTCGTGGTGGCTGTCGCACTTTCGATGGCGGGCTGTTCCACTCCGGCCGCCCCTCGGGGCGCTGCGGCCACGGCCAAAGGAAGCACCACCCGCAGTACGACGGCCACTCCGGTCAGCAGTCCCGCCAGCACCACGGCCGCAGCGCCCACGGCGACCACCACGGCGACCACCGCTCCGCCGGGACTCTCCCTGTTGGTCGAACCGCAAGCCGGCATGACACCGCTCTACGACTTCATCTCCTCGGCCCGGAACAGTCTCGATATGACGATGTACGAGCTCTCGGACACGACAGCGGAGAACCTTCTGATCACCGATCACCAGAGGGGTGTCCGGGTCAGGGTCCTCCTCGACCACGACTACAGCGGGGGATCGGTCAACCAGGCGGCGTACACAACCCTATCCTCGGCCGGCGTCCCCGTGGCCTGGGCGAATGACTCAGAGATCTTCCATCAGAAGACGATCACGGTGGACGGCACCGTGTCCGCCATCATGACCGGCAACCTCACGCCGCAGTACTACACCACGACGAGGGACTTCGTGGTGATGGACAGCCAGCCAGCCGATGTGGCGGCCATAGAGTCGACCTTCGCCACGGACTGGTCGGGGGCAGTCCCGTCGCCGGGCCCGTCAGGAGTGGACCTCGTATGGAGCCCCGGGTCCGAGCCCCGGCTCGCCGCGCTCATCAGCTCGGCCACCCGCAGCGTCGTGGTGGAGAACGAGGAGATGGACTCCACCGCCATTGAAGGCACACTCGAGTCCGACGCCCGGAGAGGCGTGGACGTCACCGTGGTCATGACGGCCGACGCCGAGTGGGATTCGGCGTTCTCGCAGCTCGAGTCCGATGGGGTTCATGTGGTGCTGTACCCCGACACGCCCACGGCGCTGTACATCCACGCCAAGGTCATCGACGTCGACAGCGCGACGGCCTTTGTCGGTTCGGAGAACTTCTCGACCGCCAGCCTCGACTACAACCGCGAGCTGGGCCTCATCACCTCCGCCGCCGGCGTCGTCGGGCCGTTGAACGGCGCTCTTTCCGGCGATATTTCGGGTGGGCAGCTGCAGCCGCGGACGAGCACTGCCCCGCCGGTGACGACCGCACCCCCGACAACATCACCACGCCCCGCGGCGAGTTGCACGCCGATTGACGACGAGGGTGCGTGCTACGAGCCGGGGGAATACTGCCGGGACGACGACCACGGGACCACTGGCCGTGCCGGGAACGGCCAAACCATCACCTGTGAGGACAAAGACGGCACCTGGTACTGGGAGTCGACATAGCGCCGGCAGCGCCGGCACTGCGTTCCCCGGTCGCTCCCTAACGAGGTCGTCTCCGAAAGACAGGGAGGAGGAATGGGCCGGCGTCGTCTTCGGACTCGAGGAAGTCCACGATGACCGGCATCATCGGCTCCATGTCCTCTCTCGTGAATCCGAGCGGATTGCTCACGAACAGGGGACCTTCCTCGAGCTCGACGAGGATGGTGTCCCAGGGCAGGGGGAGCTCCCGGTGGTAGGGGTAGTCGAACGTCGCCCAGCTCACGAGTGCGCCGGAACCGGCGACCGGCTGCCATTCGAGCCGGGCGTCGCCGCACTGCTCGCACTTCTCGACAGGCGGCCAGGCGAACGTGGCGCAGGTGCCACACTGCTGGAGCCGCAGCTCCCCCCGGTCGCAGAAGCGCCAGAACTGGTCGTGGACACCGCCTAACGTGCGGTTCGGTCGACGTTCGGGCACCGTCACCCTCCCCGTGTGAGCAGCAGCGGATGCGCCGAGTCCGTCGTGGCCACCGACGACATGGATGTCGTCACGTCCGTGACCTGACGTTCGCCAGCCTCGTGGCGCAACTGCCTCACGGCCTCGACGACGTGGTTCCACCCGTGCATGTAGGCCTCGGAGAGCATCCCGCCGCTGGTGTTGGTGGGCAGCGCGCCCCCGAGGTCGAGCTGGCCATCCTGGCAGAACTCCAGTCCGGTGCCCGGATCGGTGAACCCGTAGCCTTCGATCTGGTCGACGAGATGGATGCTCGATGCGTCGTACCCTTGGAAGAGCCCGACGTCCGAACGACTGAGCCCGGCCATCGCAAACGCCTCCCGGCCGGCCTCGTCGAACTGCGGCCGGAGGCGTTCGACCACCAGGTTTCGCATCTTGTCGGCCGACACCTTGGCGTGACCCCACCCGGCCACCTCGACCGGCACGTGCGGAAGACCGGTGCTGGTGTCGGTCCGGCGCAGGATGAGGCAGACCGCGCCGTTGTTCACCAGGCACATGTCGAACAGGTGCAGCGGACGGACGATGTAGCGCGACTCGAGGTAGTCGTCAATGGTGAGCGGCGCCCGCATGATGGCGTTCTCGTTGCGCTGGGCGTGCGTCCGGAGAGCGACGGCGATGCTGCCGAGATCGGCTTCCGTCGCCCCGAAGACGTTCTGGTAGTGCTGGAAGATGAAGGCCCAGTGCGCGGCCTGGGAGCTCCACCCCCACGGGGTGAAGTAGTAGTACGAGACGGGTGTCCCACGATCATCGGTATAGGTCGTGCCGCCGTACACCCGCTTGGTCGCCGCCCTCGGCGCGGCCGCGTACAACAGAGCGATGGTGTCGCACCGGCCGGACGCCAGCGCCACCACGGCCGGAGGGATGACGTCATCCATGATGTTGCCTTCGGCGAGGGCATAGCGCAGGTGGATGCCCAGTGTGGAGCAGACCTCACCGACGTCGGCCGGCGCGTACATGAAACAGGTGTTGAGCCCGTCGACGTCCTCACGCCGCAGGCCCGAGTCGGCCACCGCCCGCTCGAACGCAATCGTCGCCAGCGACAGATCGTCGGGTGGGACATAGCCCGGTCCGCCGGCGCGGCTGGCACGGTAGTCCGCTGCGTAGTCGGACTCGCCGACTCCGACGATTGATACGGTTCGTGCCAGCTCCCGGTCCGGTTTGGTGAAGCCAGCGGTGCCCGCCACGGAGATCAGAGCTCCACTCGGGCGTTGACGCTGGGGTCCATGGCCTGCGACAGTACTCGCGGGCGGCACAGTGGCCCCCGCTAGGCGCTCCAATCCGCATCGTCCTGACCGTCTGACGTACTGTTCCCTCAATGGCAGGGCAAGTGACTCCGTTCCGCATCGAGATCCCTGATGGTTCCCTCGACGATCTCCGCGCACGGCTTGCCCGCACTCGTTGGCCGGAGCGCGAGACCGTGGACGACTGGTCCCAGGGTATGCCGCTGTCCTACCTCCAGAGCCTGTGTACGTACTGGGCCGAGCAGTACGACTGGGCCGCCCGCGAGAAGCATCTCAACTCCTTCCCGCAGTTCCGCACGGAGATCGACGGGCTCGGGATCCACTTCGTCCACGTCCGCTCGCCCAACCCCGATGCGCTGCCTCTGGTGCTCACCCACGGATGGCCCGGATCGATCGTCGAGTTCTACAAGGTGATCGGGCCGCTCACCGATCCGGTAGCCCACGGCGGAAACCCGGCCGATGCGTTCCATGTCGTATGCCCGTCAATGCCCGGGTTCGGTTTTAGCGACAAACCATCCCGACCCGGCTGGGGGGTGCAGCACGTCGCCGATGCCTGGGCCGCGTTGATGGCCCGACTCGGCTACGAACGCTACGGGGCACAAGGCGGCGACTGGGGTGCCGGTGTCTCCCGCCACGTGGCGCAACGTCACGGTCGCCACGTCATCGGCATCCACCTCAACATGGTCGTGGTGGCCCCCGATCCGGCCACCATGGACGACCTCACCGAGCAGGAACGGGCCGCGCTGGCATCGATGGCGACCTATGCCGACAAGGACTCCGGCTATCTCAAAGAGCAGTCCACCCGCCCGCAGACCCTCGGCTACGGGCTGGTCGACTCGCCAGCCGCACAGTGCGCGTGGATCGTCGAGAAGTTCTGGTCGTGGACCGACAGCGACGGCGACCCCTTGAACGTGCTCACGCGCGATGAGTTGCTGGACAACGTCATGCTCTACTGGATCCCCGCCACCGGAGCTTCATCGGCGCGGCTCTACTGGGAGAGCTACACCGCCGGAGCGCGTGACCCGGTCACCGTGCCAACGGGTTGCTCCATCTTCCCAAAGGAGATCATCCGGCCGTCGCGCCGGTGGGCCGAAAAGGACTTCACCGACATCCGCTGGTGGGATGAGCCCGAGAAGGGCGGCCACTTCGCCGCTTTTGAACAGCCCGCCTTGTTCGTCGAACAGGTCCGCTCCTTCTTCCGCCTGATCCGCTGAACACCCGGCCGTGAGACGTCTGCCCTGACCAGCGCGGGCGCGGCGACTTCAGCCCACTGTCACCGGGCACGTGGTCAGGATGTTGAAGAAGTTGTTCGCCCCACGGACCGGGGCGCCGGCCGGCTCGAAGCGCGCCAGGTACGGTCGTGCTTCTTCGAACAGCACCGTGGCTTCGAGCCGAGCCAGCCCGGCGCCGAGGCAGAAGTGCGGACCACCTGCGCCGAGGGAGTCGTGGCGGTTCGGATCGCGGGTGACGTCGAAGCGATCGGGGTCGCTGAATGCCTTCTCGTCGCGGTTCGCCGACACCATCCACAGAGTGGTCCGCTCGCCGGCCCGTATCACCTGCCCGTCGATCTCGACGTCGTGCAGCGGCCAGCGGGAATGATGCAGGACCGGTGGCGCAAAGCGGAGCATCTCCTCCACCACCAATGAGGTGTCCCACCCGTCGACAAACTTCTGCAGGGCGTCAGGCCACTCGAAGAAGCAAACCAGGCCGTGGGCGATGAGGTGCCTGGTCGTCTCGGCGCCGCCTCCGACGTACATGGTGACCCAGGCGCGCAGATCCTCCTGGCTGAGGGGCTTCCCATCGACACGGGCGTCGAGCAGCTGATCCACCAGATCTCCCCGGGGATGCCGTCGGTGCGCTTCGACCAGCCGGTCCGCGAATTCGTTGGTCTCCCTGATGCGGGCCGAGGCGTCCACCACCTGTTCCGCGTCGGTGCCGGTGGCCTGGGCGTCGACCCGTCGCAGTATCGCCGTCTCCTCCTCCCGAGGTATGCCCAGAAGGTCCGACATCACCCGCAGCGGCAGAAGCATCGCCACCTCCTCGACCCAGTCGCCGCCCCCCTTCGAGACAAAGGCGTTCACCAGCTCCCTCGCGTGCGTGCGCACGGTGTCCGCCCGAGCGCTCACCGCCTTCGGAGTGAACGAGGTGCTCACCAACCGGCGGTACACCGTGTGCTCGGGCGGATCCATCTGAATCAGCATCCGATTGCCGAGCGGTTGGCTGCCTGGCGTGATCTCACTGCCGGCACCGGTAGGGCCTCCCCAGCTGGAGAAGGTTCCCGGGTTCCGGTTGATCTCCCCGAGAAGGTCGTAGGTCGATACCACCCAGTAGCGATCGGGCTCGTACCAAGAGAGGGGTGCCCGCCGGCGTAGCTCGGCGAACGCCTCGAACGGTATCTCCCGGCCGAACTGCTCGTGGCTGAGATCGATCGCTCTGTCCGCGCTGCCCATCCGGAACCCTCCCTCGACAGGTCCGCGCCGCTACCAGGCGGTCCGCGGCCTGATCAGGCTGGTGGTGTCGAGCTCGAGCCAGAACGTCGGGAGCTTTGACATGTCGCCCTCGCCTTCCACACGCATCAGCCCTTCGGCCATCAGTTGGTCTCTGAGCTTCGGGTCGGGGAAGCGCATGGCATACCTCTTCGCCCATCCGTAGTCGCAGATGAGCTTCTTTGTCGTTTCCGACCCGTCTATCACCTCGTTGATCACCTCAATCCGGCCGTTCGCCACACGGGTGTGAAATCCGATGGAGTCCGACCCGACCCGCCGAAGGTGCTCCGGCGAATTGGTGTACTCCTCGCAGAGCACGAAATTCGCCTCGGAGATGTCGCGCCCGGCGAGGCCGTCGACGATGAGGCCCCGGAGCATGTCGATCCACTCCGGGCTGGCAAACTCGAACTTGTCGTACACCTCGTGCCAACCGGCCATCGTCACTCCTCCTGGGCCCACGCCTCCGGGTGCCCCATGGAGTCTTGCCCACCGGCGCCCACGCGCGCTGAGCGGCGTGCCTGTTCGGACGCGGACTAGGGTCTGGCCATGGCACGCGAGGTCAAGGTGCACGATCCCAACGACACGATGGCGACCGTCCGGGCCGAAGCCGGCGAAGGGTGGGACTGGACGCGGATCCAGCGCGAGGGGTGCCCGCAGTGCGGCGACAACCCGTCGGGCCTCCCCCCGGGCGACCTGGGTCCCCTGGCGGTGGAACGGTCGGCCAGGTGGCGGGAGTTCCTCGAGCAGGCCGACGACACCTACCTCCGCACCAATCCCGAGGGGGAGGTCTTCGTCTTCTCCCCCCTGCAGTACGGCGCGCACACGCGCGACATCCTCAAGGTCTACGGCGACCGCATGGTGCTCGGGCTCGAACAGACGAATCCGACGGTGCCCCTCTTCTTCCCGACCGAAGAGGTCTTCGAGAGCTACAACCGCCTCGACCCCGGTGAACTGGCCGCCGACATTGAGCGCTGGGCCGAACGGCTGGCGACGCTGGCGGCCGGAATGGAGCCCTCGACGTGGTCGCGGACCGTCACCAACGACCGGGGCGTCTACGGCGTCTACACGTTCACCCTCGCCGGCTTGGCCTGTAACGCGGTGCACGAGACGCACCATCACCTTCTCGACGCCACCGGGGAACTCGGCGCGACGCCGGCCTGACCGACCCAGACCGCTAGGGGAGGTGCCGACCCCACTCGAACGGGACGACGGTGTGAAACGGCGCCGCCAGCAGCGGCACAGCCTCTGACGACTCCCAACGGGCCTCGAGGACCGGTCGGATTCGGTTCGCGACGTCGACCGGGTCGCCGTCGAGATAGCAGTAGGTCGTCTGAAGTCCGGCGTTGTCCGTCGTGGCGAAGAGGGGATCGGTCTGCTCTCCGACGCCCCACCACACCCCGGCGACCCCGGGCACCTCGGCCAGTGCACCGGCGGGCGTCGGACCGCGCTCGATGAGGAAATACACGCCGGTCGCCGGTCGCCGGGGCAGCACGTCTGCTCCCGCTGTGGTCCACGGCGCGGCGACCTTCCCCTGTACCCGGTAGAGCCCACGCTCGAAGATGGGCACCCGGGCGATGTCCCGGCCCGCTTCCCGGAGCGCGAGTTGCAGTGCCACCCACCCATCGAAGTCGACGGGAGCGGCGAACAGGTAGGACATGACGTAGTCGATGGCGTCGTAACGCGCATCGTTCACGGCGCGCGCCGCACGGCACGCCGGCGTCGACACGTAGCGCCGCGAGGCCCACACCGTGGTCAGCCGCTGCTGCTCCGGCTCGTGGTCGAGGGCGTGCCAGCGGAGGTAGTACTCATCGAGCCCATCCGGATGGCGCCCCGACAACGACTGGTAGATCGTGACCACGTCGGGCTGTCCGGTAGCCAGGATCTCGGGCACCTCGTCCGAGCGTGTCCCGGGGAATGGGGATACCTGCTCGGTCACGAGCTCAGTATGCCATTCGTGTCGAGCACCGCGCCTTGCGTCACGAGATCATCGATATCTGTGTCGGCATAGCCGAGTTCGCGCAGAACCTGGCGCGAGTGCGCACCGACCATGGGGGCCGGTCGCTGGACGACGCCTGGGGTCTGCTCAAAATCGAACAGCAACCCGAAGACGTCCATCTTGCCGACCGATGCATGCTCGTATCGTGTCACCCATCCTTTCTCCCGGAGCTCAGGGTCGTCGAACAGGGACATCACAAACTCGGGATCCGAGATCTCGCACGGCACACCGGCCGCGTCCAGCAGCTTGCACCATTCAGGCGCGGATCGCTCGGCGATCGCCTTCTCCAGTTCGCTCGCCAGGTCGCCGGCGTTGGCGGCCCGTGCTGTCGCGTCGGCAAAGCGGACGTCAGACGTGAGACGCGGCAGCCCTATGACCCTGCACAACGCCGACCACTGTGCCGAGGTCACCACCGTCAGACAGAGCCAGCCGTCGCTCGTCCTGTAGAGACGACACAACGGGCCCCATCCGTAGTGCATGGGGTCGAGGCGGGGTCGCTCGCCGGCGCGCGCCCCGTCCGGCGTGACCCAGGACATCGATGTGTTGAGCAGATGGGCGTAAAGAATTGAGGTGTCGATGAACTGGCCGACGCCGGTGCGGTCCCGGTGGTAGAGGGCCTGGACCGTGGCGATGGCGGAGAGGAGCCCGCATCCGGTGTCGCCGAGTGAGCACACGGACCAGAGTCCGCGCCCGCCGCTCTCGATGGCGCCGTCCAGAAAGGTGGTTCCGGCCAGGGCAGCGCCGGTCTGGTCGTTGCCCGGCAGGTTGTCGCGGGGGCCGTGCTCGAACCCTCGGGTGTGGCAGTAGATCAGATCCGGCTTCAGGGCCTTGAGCGTCTCGTAGTCGACCCGTAGCCGCTCGGCGGCGTCATAGCGCATGTTGTGATGGACCACATCCGCGGTGCGCACGAGACGCTCCAGCGCGCCGTGGCCACCGGGATCCTTGAGGTTGAGTGAGATGCTTCGTTTGCCGCGGTTACAGGCCATGGCGATATGCGACCCGAACCAATAACCGTCGGTCAGCGTGTTGACCTTGATCACGTCGGCGCCGAGGTCGGCAAGGAGCTGCGTCCCGAAGGGACCGGCCACCGCGAGTCCCAAGTCGACGACACGCACGCCGTCCAGCGGAGGCGCATGGCGGGTGCGCGCCGGTGCCGGTGTCCGCGCCGGTCGCGGCGACGCTGATTCGGCGATCACCTCCTGCGTGTGCGCGCCGGCCATGGCCCGCGGTGACGGAGGATCGGACGGGCATGCCGAGAGGGCGTAGACGCGTCCGACTTGGCGCACGGCCCCCCGCTCGGGGTCGTCGACCTCGACCACGCACCCGTCGGCCACAAGCAGCTCGTCGAGCAATGCCTCTTCCGGCGAGCGGATGGTCTGCAGAGGGACGCCGACCTCGGCCGCCATGTTGACCCACTCGTCGGATGGGAACTTGGCGATGGCGGCGCGGAGTTGGGGGTCGAACTCGTGGAGGATGACCATGTTCTCCGCGCCCATGCCGATGCGCAAGTGCATGTCCCTCGGCCGGGCCACCTGCCATGGGCTCTCCGGTGAAGGCAGCGCGAGCCGATCGCCTTGGGACACCCCGAGGACGAACGTCGGCAGGATCACCCACTGGTGCACCCAACGTCCGTCGGCTGCCTGGTAGATGGCCTTTGGCGCCCGTGGATCGATCAGCCACGACTGATAGTTCTCGCTTCGAGGGCGCTCCGTGCGCTGCCACGGGATGACGGTGGTGGCAAGGACGCCCTGCAAGAGGGACGTGGAGACCTTCTGCCCGTGACCGCTGAGCTCCCGCTCGCGGAGGGCCGCGCTGATGGCCAGAGTCGCCAGGTAGGCCGTGGCCATGCTCGCCCACGGAACGCCGGAGGCCAGAGGACCGTCCCGATGGGGGCCGACCCAGCACTCTTCATCGGGGGGCTCGAGCCCCGGCATCATCCCCTCCCCGCCGGCCAGTTTTTCAATGGTCCCGCCGACGATCCCACGGTGCTCCCACTGCTGCCCGGTCCGCGCCGCGACCAGCATGTCGTAGGCCGGCCGGTCCGCGTGTGCGCTGTCCGCTCCGTACCCCGTGATCGAGCAGTAGACCAGGCGGTCGTTGTCGGCCTTGAGGCTCTCGTAGTCGATCCCGAGGCGGAGCATCGTCCCGGGAGCGAAGCTCTCAACCAACACGTCTGCACGTGAAGCCAACTCGAGAAAGACGTCGCGATGGCGCGTGTCGGTCAGGTCGAGCAGCGCGCTGCGCTTGCCGCGCGCCCACACGGGAGTTCCGGAGAAGTCCTCGAACGGGTCCCCTCCGGGTGGCTGGATCCGGGTGACTCGAGCGCCGTGATCGGCCAACAGCATGGTGGCGACGGGCCCGGCCACCCCCCACGAAAGATCGAGGACAGTGACACCTTCGAGCACTCCGGCCATTACCCTCCGAGCGTACAGTGAGATCATTAGTCGATGTCGAGTAATGTAATTGTCGAGCGGGCGTGCTATGGCGAGCACGACGCTCGGAGGTACACGATGACCACAGCCAGTCCTCAGCGTCTCATCTCCTCGGACGACCACATAGACCTCACTCAGGACAAGGTGAAGGCGCACCTCCTCCCCAAGCACCATGACAGCTACGACGCAGCCGTCGCCCGGGTGGAGGCGGAACTACGCGGCCGCAACAACGTCGAGGTCAACCGGCGCTGGCGCGAGCAGCAGCACCTCGCACCGGCGCAGACCAAGGGCTTCGGCGGCAACGAGCGGCACCCGGCGTTCGGCCGGCCCGGCCACACCGACCCGGTCGAGCGGCTCAAGGACATGGACGCCGACGGGGTGGAGGCCTCGTCGAGCTACTGCGAGGTCAGCGCCTTCCGCTACCTCTACCTCGTCAAGGACGGAGCGGCGCAAGCGACGCGGGCCTTCAACACCGCGCTCTCCGAGTTCGCGGCGGTCGACCCCAAGCGTTTGATCGTCTCGTACCAGATCCCCATTCACGACATCGACGTGGCGGTCAACGAGGTGCGCTGGGCGGCCGCCAACGGGTGCAAGTCGCTCCAGCTCCCGGTCTTCCCCACCGAGCTCGGGCTGCCGGACTACTGGGACAGCCGCTACGATCCGCTGTGGACGGCGATCCAGGACGCGGACCTTCCTGTCTGCCTCCACATCGGGCTGAAGCTGAGCATGGAGGACCTCGCCCGGCGTGATCCCACCCCCCAGCGAGCCATCTTCACCGCCATGGTCCCGATGTCGACCGCGGAGGCGCTGGGCATGTGGATCCTCACCGGCATTCTGGAACGGCATCCGCATCTCAAGGTGGTCTTCGTCGAGCCGGGCATCGGCTGGGTCACCTGGTGGCTGGCCTTTGCCGACGACATGGCGGCACGCCAGGGCTACGAGTTTCCCACCTTGAAGCACGCCCCCAGCGACTACTTCCACCGCAACATCCACCTCACCTTCATCGACGAGCCCCACGTCGTCCGCCAGGCGCACGAGTGTCTCGGCATCCATAACGTCATGTGGTCCTCGGACTACCCGCACCCGGTTTCAAGCTGGCCGGACTCGCGACCGACCGTGGAGCGCATCCTCGCCGGCGTGACCGAGGAAGACCGCGATCTCGTCTGCTACGCCAACGCGGCAAGGGTCTGGAACCTCTGAGCTGAGCGGATCAGCGATCCCGGCCCCCGGTTGATCCGCGAGACTCTCACGGCACCTCTCCCCCGTCGCGTTCCGCCGTGATCAGTGTCGACGGTGCGTCCGCCGAATGCGGGCGGGGCCGAGTCAGGATGATCTGGATCGACGACAGCACCAAGACCGCCACGGTGACCAGTCGTTCACCTCGGGCGATGCCGCCGAAGAAGGCGTAGATCTGCACGGCCACCGCCAGGGCTTGGGCCAGCAGCGGGAGCGCCACCGCCCGGAGACCGGTGACTTCGACCGGTGCATTGCGAACGCCGGGGGGGCGCACCCAGGCGGCATAGGCGATCAGGACGGCCCCCGTGGTCCAGACAAAGGAGTAGTGCTCATCGCCGCCCACACCGCCGACCTCTTGGATGGCATAGACCGAATCCGCGATGGCTATGGCCACGACTCCGGCGCCCAGAAGAATCCACATGCGGTCGGGCCGCCACCCGAGCAACCCGTACACCCCGAGGATGGCGCCGATGAGGAGGACGTCGAGCACCGGGTAGCTGAAGTCGATGATTTTGGCCAGTGGCCCCTGCAGGCCGGCGTCGGCGGCCGGCTCGATGACGAGGGCGACACCCGCCGTCAACACGACGAGCACGACCGCAACCCCGTCCATCCATCGGTGCCAGCTGAATTCCTGGAGGCGGGTCTGGATGAGACGCAAGAGGCCCAGCGCCATCAGGGGATACCACAGGAGCCAGAAGACGTCGGCGAAGGTGGGGAAGGGTGGATTGCTCCGGCCACCGTAGGCCAGGGACCAGCCGACGGACCCAACCAGCCAAGAAACGTTGGCCAATCCTATAGCCAGCCAGGCCGCTCGAGCCGTGGGTTCGTAGCGTGCCCGGGCCAGGATGAGGAGGGCCGACGCCCCCAAGATGCAGTCGTGGACCCAACCGCTGTACACCGAGACGGGTCCGCCCACGCCGGAGAGTTCATTGACCATCTCGACGACCAGCAGGAGCACCAACACGGCCCACACGTAGCTCAAGATCCCGGGCGCACCGTACACGTCGCCCTCGGAGTCCACCCGGCGGAGCCGGGCGGATCCAGCAGCGCGCCAGGGGCTCGGACTCATCGAGACCAACCTACGGTCGACCTCCTTCCCCGGCAACTAGGCGACCGTCAAGCTCCGAACAGCGCTCCGGCAAGTTCGCGGTACTCGTTCAGCGGGAAGCCGTCGCGTCCCGAGGTGGAGATCACCTGCAGGCACACGTGGTCGGCCCCCGCGTCATGGTGTTCGCGGATGCGCGCGGCGATGGTCGCCGAACTGCCCCAGGGGATGACGGCATCGATGAGGCGGTCGCTGCCGCCGGCGTCGATATCCCCGTCGCCGAAGCCGAACGTGCGCAGATTCCCCGTGTAGTTGGGGAGCCCGAGGTACACGCTGGCGTACTCCCGGGCCAACGCCCGTGCCGCCGCCGGGTCGGTCTCGAGCACGACCGCCACCTCGGGCGCCAGAAGTGGTGCCGGGCCCAGGATGGAGCGGGCCCGGGCCGTGTGCTCCACCGGCACGAAGTAGGGATGGGCGCCGGCGGCGCGCTCCGCCGCCAACTCGAGCATGCGCTGACGCAGCGCGGCCAGGGCGCGCCGCTCCACCGGGACCGGGGTCTCGAGTGCATCGAGCGCGTCGAGGTAGGCGACCATGTGCGAGTAGGGGCGGTCGTAGTCACTGACCAGGGGGGCGTGACTGGCCCCGATGCCCAGCAGGAAGCGCCCCGGGAACCGGGACTCCAGATCGGCCACCGCCGGTCCGACGTCTGCGGGTGCTCCGGCCCATATGCTCACGATCCCGCTCGCCACCGCGACCCGTGTCGTCGAGGCCAGGAGCTGCCCGAAGATGGGGGACAGCCCGGGGTCGAAGCCACCGGACACCCACAGCGCCCCGTACCCGAGGGACTCGATTTCGGCGGCTGCATCGACCGTGGGGTCGTCCGCCACCTGCCACGACCCGCTCCACCACACCCCGATCCGGCCCACGTCCATGGGGCTACGGTAGCCCTCGTCGGAGCTGTCGGTGCCGCCCGGTCGTCCACGCGCCGAGAATGGCGCCGGTATGTCTCACTGACCCAGGTACCAGACGTTGGGTGCGGCCAGCTCCGCGGCCGCGGGAGGGCCCCACGAACCTTTGGCGTAGAGGATCGGCTGGGGCTTGTCCCGCAGAATGCCGTCGGCCACCTTCCACACGTACTCCAGCCCGTCGGGCCTGGTGAACAGTGACCGGTCACCCATCAGGACATCGTGCAGAAGGCGCGCGTAGGCCGGCAGTGACGGGGTGTGAAAGCCCGTACCCAGCGGCAGGGGGATCGTCTTCTCACCGAGGGTCATCTCCACGCCGGGCTCCTTGACGATGAGGGTCAGATCAATCTCCCCGTCACCGGAGAGCTCGAAGCCGAGCACGTTGCCTCCGGTCGGCTGCCCGGGGAGGATCGCAACGGCATCTTTGAACAGCACACTGACCCGCTGATGGCTGGCGGCGAGGCACTTGCCGGTGCGCAGCAAGAAGGGCACTCCCGCCCAGCGATCGTTGTCCACCCACATCCGGGCGGCGACGTAGGTCTCGGTGCGCGAGTCGTCCGGAACCCCCTCAATGTCCGTGTACCCCTCGTACTGCCCCACCACGACGTCGGAAGGGGTCAAGGGTCTGAAACAGCCGATGACACTCTCTCGTGCCTCGGCCAGGCACTCGGGTTCGAGGCAGTGTGGCGGCTCCATCGCCACCTCGCCGGCGAGTTGGAACAGGTGGGTCACCAGCATGTCCAGAATGGCTCCGGTGGCCTCGTAGAAGGAGGCCCTCATGGCCACATCGAGGGTTTCGGGCACATCGATCTGCACGCTCTCTATGTGGGAGTTGTCCCAGGCACCGGCGAACAGGCGGTTGGCGAATCGCAGGACATGGATGTTCTGCGTTGCTTCCTTCCCGAGGAAGTGGTCGATCCGATAGACCTGTGACTCTTGGAAGGTCTCGTGCACGATGCGATCGAGCTCCGTGAACGTATCCATGGACGTGCCGAAGGGCTTCTCGTAGACCACCCGCGACCCTTCGGCCAGATCATGGGTACCGATCGCTTCGGTCAACGGACCGAAGGCCGCGGGAGGTACGGCCATGTAGTGGACCAGCTGCGGCTGACCGCCCAATTCCTGCTTCGCTTCCTTCACGACGTCGAGAAGGCTCCCGGGGTCGGCGCTCTGGAACCCACCCCCGGCAAATCGCAGCCGGGAGCGCACCTCGTCCCACGGCCCTTCCGAGGGCTTGGGCCCGAACTCTTCCAAGCTCTTGCGCACCTCTTCTTGAAAGTCCTCATGGGAGAGGTCACCCCGTCCGTTCCCCACCAGACGCCACTCTTCGGGCAGGAGCCCGGCGATGGCCAGACGGTAGAAGGCCGGGAGGACGAGGCGGTGAGCCAGGTCCCCGGTGCCTCCGAACAGGATGAAGACGGTGGGCTTGGGGACAAGCCGGGAGTCGGTCATCGGGAGCTCCTTGGGTGCGTGAGTCGAGGCGCGGTCGGTTCTCTCTGAACGACGATATAAGCCGGGCGCCGCTTTTTTGACGGGACCGGTGGGTGGAGTTCTCGCCTCATGGGGACGACGACGGGCCGGAGAAGGCACGGGCCTCGCCTTCGGCGGCCAACCGGGCGTAGGCGGCGTCCAGGAGGTCGGCGACCTCTCGACCACGCACCAGGAGCACTCCCCGGGGGAGCAGACCCAACACCGCCCCGGGCACATCGGTTGTCCGAGGCAGGCAGTGGATGTCGGCCAAGTCAGGTCCGCCGTGCCAGAAGGCCGACGTGTCGGCCGACAGGGGTCGAACAGGCGACACCAGCTCGGAGGAGGGCGAGCCCTCGCTCGCGCTGCCGCCACCTCGTCGGGCGCGGCGGGCGCGCAGCTCGGCCAGCAGGGCCTCGCGTTCGCGCCCCCGGAACGCCAGCAGCAAGAAGGGGTCCTCGTCGAATGCCTCGGCCACCAGGTAGCAGACCGCAGCCGCGTGCTTGCAGGGAGTGCCCCAGTCCGGACAGGTACAGCTGGTGATCAGGTGCGAGCCGCGCTCGGGGAACAGCGCCACCCCGGCTCCTGCGAACACGTCCTCAATTTCGTGCGGCAGCTCTCCGGCCAACAGGCGGGCGGCGTACCCGGCCTGGCCGGCCAGCGACTCCACGATGGCGTCCCATCGTCCATCGCTCAACGCCGGCATGGAGATCTGGACCCCGTACGGTGTGCGCCGCGTGCCCTGCACCTGAGCGACGACCAGGCCGGCCCCGATGCCCAGGTCGATCACCTGTCCCTGGCGGGCGTACGTGCGACCACGGGTCAGTCGGCCGCTGGTCAGGATCGACTCCACCGCAGAGAGGAATCGCCGGGACCACCAGCTCTCGCCGATGGCCCCGCGGCGGCTGCGCAGTTCGAGTCCTTCGTCGACGGGGATCCGTTTGGCCGGCGTGAACCGGGACCAGTCTCGTCGGGCTCGCCACTCGCCCGACTCGTCCTCCTCCCACACCTCCTCCTGCCCGTCGTCGACATCGTCCGGCTCTTCGTCCCCAGCGAGAAACTCGTCGCTGCCCTCGATGCCGTCTCGAGCAGCTTCGGCGTCGTCCTCGGGAATGTCGAGGGCCTCCAGCAGGCGGTCCCGGAGCCGGGACAGCTCCGCCGCGCCCTGGGCGGACGGCTGCGCCTTGTGGCGTCGCCGAAGCGCCTGGACCTGATCGACGAGCGCCTGCAGATCGCCAACCGCGGCCGGCGAGGTGTGGTTGCGAGTGGCCTTGCCGAGAGCCCCGGGCTTCTTGCGGGGCGGGCTCATGAGCCAACCGACGCTTCGGCCGAGAGGCGCAACACGTCGCCCAGCTCATCGGTGGACAGCTCGGTGAGCCAACCCTCACCGGCGCCCACCACCCGTTCGGCGAGATCGCGTTTGGAGGCGATCAGCTGGTCGATCCGGTCTTCGAGCGTGCCGGCACACACGAGCTTGCGCACCAGGACGTCCTTGCGTTGGCCGATGCGAAACGCCCGGTCGGTTGCCTGGTTCTCCACCGCCGGGTTCCACCAACGGTCGAAATGGATCACGTGGTTGGCGGCGGTCAGGTTGAGGCCCGTCCCGCCGGCCTTGAGGGAGAGAACCATCATCGGCACGTCGATCTCCGGATCCTGGAACTCGGCCACCATGTTGTCGCGCTGTCGGCGGGGCACCCCGCCGTGGAGATAGGAGACCCGGCAGCCGAACCGTGCCGACAGGTACTCGACGATGAGGGAGCCCATCTCGGAGAACTGGGTGAAGACCAGCGCCCGCTCCCCCGAGTCGAGCACCTCGTCGAGGATTTCCGCCGCGCGCTCCAGTTTCCCCGAGCGTCCGGGGAGAGCGGAGCCGTCGCTCAGGAATTGTGCGGGATGGTTGCAGACCTGCTTGAGACGCAACATGGCGGTCAAGACCAGTCCCTTTCGGGCGATGCCCTCGGCCTCCGCAATGCGGCGCAACATGTCGTCCACCACGGCCTGGTAGAGCGTCACCTGTTCCTTGGTCAGGGTGCACAGTTCGTTCATCTCCATCTTCTCCGGCAGATCCGGGACGATGGTCCGGTCGGTCTTGAGTCGGCGCAGAATGAACGGGCGGGTGAGCGACCGCAGCTTCTCCGCCGCCTCGTCATCTCGGAACCGCTCGATCGGGATCACGAAACGGTCCCGGAACGACGCCGCCGACCCGAGGAGGGCAGGGTTGAGTATCTCCATGATCGACCACAGCTCCCCGAGGTGGTTCTCGACCGGGGTTCCGGTGAGCGCAACCCTGCGGGGCGACGAAAGCGAAAGGGAGCGGACGGCTCTGGTCTGCTTGGCCTCAGGGTTCTTCACGTTCTGGGCCTCGTCCAAGACGATGCGCCGCCAGGGCACCTTGGCCAGGACGGCTCTGTCCCGGGTCGCCAGGGCGTAGGTGGTGATCACGATGTCCGCGGCGGCGGCCAACCGCTCAAAGGCCGCCTCCCTGGACCGGGTCGCGCCATGGTGCATCATCACCGTGAGCTCGGGAGTGAAGCGCTCGGACTCTCGCGCCCAGTTGCCGGCCACCGACGTCGGGCAGATGACCAGAGTCGGTCCACGCGCCGCCCTACGCCCCTTTCGTGCTCCCCCCTCCCGGGTGGCGCTCCGGTGCTCGTACTGCAGGAGGGCCAGAACCGTCGCCGTTTTGCCCAGACCCATGTCGTCGGCCAGACAGGCACCCAGCCCGAGGCGCTCCAACATCTCCAACCAGGCCACGCCCCGCTGTTGGTAGGGGCGCAGCGTGCCGTTGAACCCGTCCGGTGTCGACCGGATTTCGAGGGTTCCCTCCAGGTCGCCCCGTAACAGTGCCCCCAGTTGCCCTTCAGCCGAGATCCCGAGAATCGGCACTCCGGGTTGATCGGGACCGACGCCCGCCGCCACCTGGAGCACTTCGCCGATGGTCATGGTGCGGCCGGCTCTGGTGGCGGGCTGCGACACCAAGAAACGGACCAGACGGTCCACCTCGGCCGGTCGGAACTCCATCCACTGGCCGCGGACGTTGACCAGTGGTGCTTTGAGCTTGGCCAGTCGGAGCAGTTCGGCGTGGTCGATCTGCTGGTCACCCAACGCGGCTTCCCAGTCGAAGGCGCAGATGCCGTCCTGGGTGAGCAGCCCGCCCGGGCCGCCACCCTTCAACGAGGTGGACGGCGAGGAGGTCTTGAGCCGTACGCCCAGGCGGGCCTGGGGCCGCCCCCACCACGACGGCAGGAGCACGCCGAACCCGGCCACCTCGAGGGCCGGCGCGGCGCCGGCGAGGAACCGATGGGCACCGTTCAGATCGAGGGTGAGACCCGTCGGCGTGGGCTGGCGCAGCGCCTCGCCCAGCTCGGGGTAGATGCGCACCGCCCGGCCCAGCTCGGCCAGGAAGACCTCATGCGGAGCGCTGAGCGATCGGCTGGCCCGCTGCAGCTGGTCGCCGGCCCGCCAGACCTCTTCGGCACCGACGACCAGACTGAGATCGTCGGTGGCCTGCAGAAGGAGTTCCACACGCCATGTCGCCGATTCGCCTGATCGGCCCCCCGAGAGAACGTCGGGGGCCCCGTCGCCAACTTCGGTGTCGCCAATTTCGGTGTCGGGGTTTTCGGCGTCAGGGTTGTCGGAGTCGCCGTTTTCGGTGTCAGGGGCCGCCCTGGGCTCCTGGAGTCGGAGGCACAGTCTCCAGGACCCGCCTCGGGCCGCGGCATCGGCGCGCCATTCGCCAATGAGGCGCTCCAACTTGGCCAGCTCCCCCGGGTCGGCGACCAGGCGCGGCGAGGGGGACGCCAGGCCGGTCAGCCAGGACTCGAGCGCCGGAGAGGCGTGGTCGGCCCCGGCACGTGGCAACCGGATGAGGGAACGGCGCGAAGTAGCCAGGGCGTCCCGGCACACGGCATCGACGAACGCGTCGAGGGCGTGGTGGACGATCCCCTCCGGAGAAAGTCCCTCGGCGGAGAGGGAGCGGCAGACCGGGGGGAGGGAGCGGGTCACAGCCCGTACCCGCTCGTCGTCCGCCCCGTTCATCAGAGGTTCCCACCTGGCCTCGTACCCGTCGGGGCCACTCCGGAGATCGGGAAGCACCCGTCCCGCCGCCACGATCTCCAAGGCCAGATGGGCCAGGACGGAAAAGGCCGACACCGAGGCGCCGGCATGCAGCGCGGGCGACCCCACCGACCGCAATGCCCGGGCGACGTCCAGCCCGGCCGAGGGGCTCAACCGAACGGTCGTCACCTCGAAGGGCCAGAGCCCGGGCGCCGGTCTGGAACCCCCGGTGGCGCCTTCGGTCCGGATGAGCTCGGGTGAGGGAAGGGGTGCGTGGGCCTTTCCCGGCAGCCAGACGACCTGGGTCCCCGTGCGGCCGCCGGTCACTGCGGCGTGGAGGGTAGGGGCCACGTCGATCACCGCGGTGGTGAGGCACGATGCGGAGGCGGCGAAGGGATGCGGCCGTGGCAGCGGCACGACAGGACTCCGGCCGCGCCTCGGGGGACCGCCCGAGGGCAGGTCGCTGTCCTCGCCCCACAGTAGGAAGCCGCCACCGTCGTCGTCGGTCCAGAGGAGATGGACTGCGAGCACTACGTCGACTGTACCGGGTGGTCGCTCGCCTTCTTCGTGCGATGCTGGCCCCATGGACGAGCAACGGGATCCGATCGAACGCATCAGTGCGGTCACCCTGCATACCGTCGACATGGCCCAGGCCGTGGCCTTCTACCAGCTGCTCGGCTTCCATCTCCTCTACGGAGGAGAGGAGGCGCCGTTCACCAGCTTCCGGGTCGGTGCCGGCTACCTCAACCTTCAGCTCGACAACCTCGGCTCTCGCCCAGGTGTCTGGGGTCGCGTCGTGCTGTGGGTCGACGACGTGGACGCCATGTACCGGCGCGCCCTCACGGCCGGATTCGCTCCCGAAACCTCACCGCAGGACGCGCCGTGGGGCGAGCGCTACTTCCACATCCACGACCCCGACGGCCATGAGCTGAGCTTCGCGCGCCCCCTGGCCCAGTAGATCCTGGCCCAGTAGACGTCGGCCCGGTAACGACCCTTCGTCGCTGATCCGCATACGAGGCCTCGGGCGAACCGACGTTGACGTGCCGTCACAGTGACCGACCCATGAGAATCGCGTCCCATATCTCACCACTTCTTCGACGGTAGTGGCGTACCTTGCGTCCCTCCTCGGTGAACCCGGCCCTTTTGTAGAGGGCAAGTGCAGCCTCGTTGTGCGGCCACACCTCGAGCGCCGCCTTGTGGGCCCCAGCGCGCGCCGCCCAGTCCAGACCGGCCTCGAGCAGTGCGGTCCCCAGTCCCCTACCCCGCCACTCCTCCGCCAGCAGCATTCCGATGTCGGCAACGCCGTAGCTCGCCACGCCCACCGTGATGTGACCCACGACGTCCGGCCCGCGGTCGGGACCGCCGGCGTCGGCCACGATCAGCGTGCCGTTCTCGCCCGACACGAGGGCGGCCAGCCCTGCTCGTCTCACGACCCGGTCGAAGGGAACCTCGGTCCCGAGCCAACGACCATCCGCGGCCACGGCCCAGAGAAGTTCGATCACCCTGTCCAGATCGTCAAGGCTGGCCGGACGGATGGTGGGCAGAGGCGTCGACAGGGCCATCGGCTCCTAGTCTGCTGCAACGGCCGAGGCGAAAGATCCCTGCACCGGCCCCGGGAGAGGATGACGCCCTCGCACTAGAGTGACGCATTCGCCCGAGGAGGCCTGCGAACTCGCCGGGTGGGGGAGGAAGCAATGGCCAAGGGTCAGAAGGTCACCGGCGACGTCGGAACCAAGCTCATCCTCGAAAACGATCGGGTCAAGATCTGGGAGATGGACCTGCAGCCCGGCGACGAGTCCGCCGAACATCGGCACGATCTGGACTACGTCCTCGTCATCCTCGAAGGGGACCAGATCGACGGGGTCTGCACCGATGGCCGTGCGGACATACATGCCGCCGTCCAGCCCGGCGTGACGGCGTACGTCGCCAAGGGCGGGACCGAGATCGCCCGTAACGTCGGTCGCACGCGCTACCACGAGATCATCATCGAATTGAAGTAACGAACGCCTTCGGCGACACGATAGTTAGTTGACACTTACGTAAGCAGAGACTAATATACCAACCATGGACGCCGCCTTCCGGGCCCTGGTCGAGCCCCGCCGCCGAGAGATCCTCAAGCTGGTGTGGACCGAGGAGCTCCCGGCGGCCCAGATTGCCGCCCAGTTCGGCGACGTCACCCGGTCGGCCGTCTCCCAGCACCTCGGTGTGCTCCGGGAAGCGGAGCTGGTCATCGAACGGCGGGACGGAACCCGTCGCCTCTACCGGGCCAATCACGCCCAGATGGACCGCCTCCGCCAGTTCCTCGACGAGTACTGGACCACCGGTCTGCAGCGTCTGCAACACCTGGCCGAATCGGCCGAACGAGAGAAAGGAACCACCGATGGCTGAACTCACTCGGGAGGTCGTGATGGACGCCAGTCCAAGCACGATCTTCCCCTTCCTCATCGACCCGGCGCAGCACGTCCAGTGGATGGGCACCGAGGCCGAGCTCGACCCCAAGGCCGGCGGCACCTACCGGGTGCTGGTGCAAGGGAAGCACCCCGGGGTGGGCGAGTTCGTAGAAGTCGTGCCCGACCGCAAGGTGGTGTTCACCTTCGGATGGGACGAGCCCGACCATCCCATACCGGCCGGCTCGACCGAGGTGGAGATCACCCTGATCCCCGACGGCACCAAGACCCGTGTGCGTCTGGTGCACCGGGGCCTGCCCGATGACGCCGTCTCCGATCACACCCAAGGATGGGACCACTACCTCGACCGCCTCGCCGTCGCCAGCGCCGGAGGCAGTCCCGGACCGGACTCCGCACCCGAGGATGGGCCCGGCGCAGGATGAGCCCAGAAGTGCACCCTCGGGAACTGAGAGGAAAGGCGGCCATGTGGCAGTGAGGACACCCCCGATCGTGTCGCCCCAGGAGTGGGAGGCGGCGCGCCAGCAACTGTTGGAGAAGGAGAAGAACCTGACCCACGCCCGTGACGCCCTGGCCGCCGAACGGCGGCGGATGCCGTGGCTGGCCGTGGAGACGGGATACCAGTTCGATGGGCCCAAGGGCAGAGCCAGCCTGCTCGACCTGTTCGAGGGACGCCGGCAGCTGATCGTCTACCGCGCCTTCTTCGAACCCGGCGTGTCGGGCTGGCCGGGCCATGCCTGCCCCGGCTGCTCCCTGGTGGCCGACCAGGTCGCCCACGTCGCCCATCTGAACGCCCGCGATACCACGCTGGCCTTCGCCTCGAGAGCGCCACAGCCCGACATTCAGCGCGTGAAGGCGCAGATGGACTGGACCATGCCCTGGTACACCATGACCGACGGCTTCGATGCAGACTTCGGCGTCGATGAATGGCACGGCACGAACGCGTTCATCCGCGAGGGCGACCGCGTGTTCCGCACCTACTTCATCAACAACCGCGGCGATGAGGCGATGGGGAGCACCTGGAGTTACCTCGACCTGACTGCGCTCGGACGCCAGGAGGACTGGGAGGACTCGCCCGAGGGTTACCCGCAGAGCCCACCGTATGCGTGGTGGAACTGGCACGACGAATACCCCGGCCCCTAGCGAGTCGGGTCGCCGGATTCGCATCGTGGGCCGGTCCGAGGTTCCGGCCAGCTCCATACCAACCGGCCAGCCCCATACCGACCGGCCAGCCCCATTGCGACCGGTCGGTACATTTGCACCTGGTGCGACCACGAGATGCGTGGCGACCGGGAGGGGGTACACGGTGACCACGCGGTGGCAGAGCCGACCAACGGGTTCGACCTGGGGCGACTGGGGAGAGGACGACGAGCTCGGGCGCATCAACCTGCTCACCCCGGACAAGGTGCTGCAGGGTGTACGCGAGGTCGAGGCCGGTATCAGCTTCTGCCTCAGCCTGCCCCTCGACTACCCCGGGGGAACCGCCCTCAATCAGCGCCGCCACCCGCCGGTGGTCTCCCCCACCGAGGGCATGAAGGGCGAGCCGGCCATCTTCTACAACGTCCGCATGAGCGAGATGGAGGACTGGGGAGATCCCAAGTACGTCGACGTGTGGGCCGACGACGTGGTGACCCTCTCGCTGCAGTACTCCACGCAGTGGGACTCCCTGGCCCACGTCGGTGCCGAATTCGACGCCGACGGTGACGGGGTCGAGGAGGCCGTCTACTACAACGGCTACCGCGCCGGAATCGACCTGGTCGGGCCCCAAGCCGACGCCCGCGGCGACGGCAGTCCGCACCGGGCCTTCGCGCACCACCTCGGCCTCGAGCACATGGCACTCCACGGTGTCCAGGGCCGTGGGGTGCTCGTCGACCTGGCCCACCATCTGGGTCACGAGTGGAAGAGGGTGGGGCGCCAGACGCTGGAGGAGATCATGGCCGCCGACGGCGTGGTGGTGGAGCCCGGTGACATCCTGCTGCTCCACACCGGCTTCGCCACCAAGGTGTTGGAGTGGGAGCGCAACCCGGACCCGGTGAAGATCCACACGTCGTGCTCCTACCTCGACGCCCGAGACGAGTCGCTGCTCGAGTGGATCGCCGACTCGCAGATATCGGCCCTGGTGGCCGACAACTACGCCGTCGAGGGTCTCCTCGGCAAGGACCGCGACTCGAGCCGACACTCCTTCCTTCCCATTCACCATCTGTGCCTGTTCAAGTTGGGTGTTCCCCTCGGGGAGATGTGGTACCTGCACGAGCTGGCCGCCTGGCTCCGCGAGCACGGCCGCAGCCGCTTCCTGCTCACCGCCCCGCCGCTGCGCATGCCCGGGGTGGTGGGCTCGCCGGTGACGCCGATCGCCACCGTGTGAGCGCCGGCCACGGGCGCCACCCCTGCGACCCGTGCGCTAGACATGCTGAGGATTGAGGAGGACTGCATGGGGAGGCAACACCCAGATCCCGCCGGTTCACACCACTCGCTGAGGGACGGTCGGTCCGCGTGAAGTCGGTCATCGTCACCGGACCGGGGACCACCGACATCGTGGAGATACCCGTACCGGTGGTCGGCCCGCACGACCTGCTCCTACGGATGCGCGCCTGCGGGATCTGCGGCTCCGACGCCCTCTACATCTCCTACGGGGGCATTCCGCCTCGACAGGGTGCGACCCCGCTCGGCCACGAGCCGGCGGGGGAGGTGGTCGAGGTCGGCGCCCAGGTCCACGGCATCACCGTGGGCGATCACGTGGTGGTCAACCCCATTCAGGCCGGGCAGACCGGCAACGGCGGACCGTACGGCGGGCTGTCGGAGTTCTTGAAGATCGAGAACGCCGAACTGGATCGAAACCTGGCCATCGTCCCGGACCACCTACCGTTCGACCTCGCGGCGATCAACGAGCCCATGGCCGTCTCGCGGCACGCGGTGAACCGCACCCGGGTCAGGCCGGGCGACTCGGTGGTGATCTTCGGGGCGGGGCCCATCGGCCTGGGTGCCGCCATCGCCTACAAGCTCGCGGGGGCAAAGAGCGTCGTCGTGGTCGACGTGATCCCCGAGCGCCTGGCGACGGCCCTGGCCGTGGGCGCCGACGCCGTCATCAACGGCACGGAGGAGGACGTCGCCGGCCGCCTCTGGGAGCTCCACGGCACGGCGAGCAACGCGCTGGGGGAGCCCAGGGCGGGCACCGACATCTATCTCGATGCCGCCGGGGCGCCCAGCGTGATCGAGACCGCCCTGAGGGCCGCCAAGCAGGGCGCCACCCTCGGGATCGTCGCCGTGCACACGCAGCCAGTCAGCATCGACTTCGGCGCCCTCATCACGACCGAGCTCAACATCGTCACCTCCATGGGCTACCCCACCGAGATCTTCGAGGTCACCGAGGATATCGCCGCGCACGTCGATCGCTACTCGCCGATCGTCAGTGACCGGTTCGCTTTCCAAGACGTGCAGCGCGCCCTGATCGCCGCCTCGACCCCCGGCACCAAGGGCAAGGTCGTGGTCACCTTCGACTAGTAACGGCCTCCTAGAAGAAGGCGCCGGTCGCCGGCCCGGTCGCCGGCCCGGTCGCCGCGCCCGTGCGACGTGCGACCGCGTTCAGATGCGCTCGAGCGCGTCGCCGTCGAAGAGCGGGGTGATCGACAGGTGGTCCACGTCGGCCTGCATCTCGGCATCGCTCGGCCGGGTGGTGGATTCGGGGCCACTGGCCACCTCGAGGATGGATCGCAGCAGGCTGGCGTCGCTGGACGAGTTGAGAAAGACCCCCGGCCGTGACAGCACCCAGCGGACGGCCCGGGCCAGGGCCGGACCATCGGTGACCGGCTCGTACCAGCTGTGGTGAGGGGCGCTGTTGTCGCTCCAGCGCCGGCGGGCCACCGACTTGATGGTCTGCACGGCGATGCGCCGCTCGGCGCACCGCTCCATCAACAGCTCGGCGTCGCGCCGGTAGCCGTCATGCTGCCAGAGGCTGAAGTTGCAGGGCAGCAACACCGAGTCGAAATCGAAGCGTTCAATGCTGCGCAGGTGCATGCCGGCGATACGCAGGCCGTGACCGGTGACCCCGATGCATCGAACCAGTCCCTCGTCGCGCGCTCGGGCCAGGGCCTCGACCGCGCCGCCCGGTCCGAGCGCCGTGTGCCACTCGTCCTCCTCGACCAGATTGTGCAGTTGAATCAGGTCGACCCGATCGACGCCGAGGCGGGTGAGACTCCGCTCGAGACCGGCCCGGGCGTCGGGGCCGATCCGATCACCCGTCTTGGTCGCCACGAAGAACCGGTCGGGGTGGCGGGCCAACCAGGGGGCGACCCGCAACTCGGAGTCGCCGTAGGCGGCAGCGGTGTCGATGTGGTTCACCCCGAACTCCAGCAGGAGGTCGAGAACAGCGTCCGCCGCATCTTGGCGCATCCTCGACAACGCCGCCGCGCCGAAGACGACCCTGCTACTGCGGTGACCGGTCCGTCCGAACTCCACGAGGTCGAGCATGGTCGGGATGCTAGTGCTGCGTCCTCTCCGGCCGCCGGGTCAGGTGTCATAACAGACATAACGTCGCTGCGGCCATATCCCCGAGGATCGAATGGGGCCGCGTTCATCAAGGGCCGTCAGCCTGGGAGTACTGAACGGTTCGGCGCCAGGCGATAGGTCACTGCGTTGAAGCCGAACACATTGCGGTCGGCGAGATCGCAGGCGGTCGTGGTGGACATCGCGGTCGGGACGTAGCCGGCTGGGATGGTCGAGCGCACCCCGACCCCCGAGCAGACGGTCATCGGGTTCGATGCCGGGCTGTAGGTCACCGCGTTAAAGCCGAAGCGGTTATCGTGCCCACAGCCGCTGCGGTTGACGTAGACGGCCGTCACGACGAAACCGGCCGGGGCGGGATTCCCGATACAGACGGTCTCGCCAGGTGGTGGGTTGACCGTCAGACGGAAGCTCCATGTGCCCGAGTGGGCCGCCGTGTCATGGTCGGTCCCCCCCACGATGTAAGTGCCCGGGCCGAGCGTGGTGGCCGCACTCACGGCGCCACTCGACTGCACGACGACCTCGGTCGACGCAACCGAGACGTTCTCCGTGTATCTCACCACGCCATGCGCGTTGGTGACGTTCAGGTGGCCGGTGTAGCCGGTCCCAGCGACGACGGTAGCCGAGACGGGCGGACCTTGCGTCAGTTTTCGCGTGTTCCCACTGCATCCGCCGACGGTGCTGTTGCCGCCGACGGTGCTGTTGCCGCCGACGGTGCTGTTGCCGCCGACGGTGCTGTTGCCGCCGACGGTGCTGTTGCCGCCGACGGTGCTGTTGCCGCCGACGGTGCTGTTGCCGCCGACGGTGCTGTTGCCGCCGACGGTGCTGCAGTCTCCGACGAGCCGGATGTTGAGCCCCGACTTGGCGGCAAGAACGGGAACCCCCACTCCGAATACAAGCGCGGTAAGAGCGGCGACAATCCAGACACGCCGACTTTTCATCATGTCTTCTCCTTGTCTGTTCCCATCGAAAGTCCTGCGACACACCCGCCGACGAGTGCGATCATTGGAAGATGCCAATCAAAATCGACTGCGCCGCCGACGGCGAAGGCGACCAGCGCCCCCACCGCGCAAGACGACGCAACGTCGCGCCTTCGCACCGCCGTCCCGATGGCAATTGCGGACAGAGCCAACAGGCCAAGGCCAACGGCACCCGTGTCGGCGCCAACCTGTAGGTACTCGTTGTGGGCAAAGTGCGCCCAAGTCCCATCGATGGCCTGAAACACCAGGATGCGATCGGGGCCGACTCCAACAACGGGGGCGCCTTCGAACTGACGAATCGCAGCCGACCACTCGACCGATCGATCCTGGTCGCTCGGCGCCAATGCCCTGAGCTCGATCTCGTGCCGAAGGAAGAGACCTGCCGAACAAGCGACGATGAGAACCACGGATCCGAGAGCCACCTGACGGGCCCGACGCCTGGGGAGGACTCGTCGGCTCCTCCCCTCTGGGCCGGGCTTGGTCAAGACGGAGAAAACCAACGCAGCGGAGATGACCAAGCCCACCACCGGCGTGTAGGTGGCACGGGAGGATGTTCCTACTGCCACCAGACCGGCGGCGAGACCGGATGCGAGCGGAACCGCAAACCGGCGAAACCGGAGCAGGGGGACAAGCAGCAGACCACAGGCCAAGGCCACCAAGGCCCCTCGGCTTTGGGCGGCGATCGCTCCGGCAAGACACAGACAGACGATCGCCCGCGACAGCCACTTCGACTCATTCAGCCCGAGTCCCAAGAGGAGGGCGAGACTCAACAAGAGACCAGCTGCATCCGAATACGTGAGCGTGCTCGAAAGCCGCCACAGCCCTTGCGCGGGCATGGCCATCGGAAACCAACGTTCGGTGAGCCCGGCGAAGCCCACCACCGACACGGCTGCTCCGATGCCGCCGATCACCACCGCCATGTGTTGTTTTGAGCTCTCCGAGAGCGGCTGTACGACTGCAAGAGCGGCGGAGAATCCGAGAATGGATGCCCCAAACGGAAGAAATGATGCTGGGGTGCCGGAACCGATAGCCCGAGTGAGCCACCATAGGGCAAGGGCGATGAGTGCGGTGAGCGCCAGTGCCGCCCGACGATCGATCCGCCGAGTGATTAGCTGGGCCGCCAAGAGGACCGTGGCCGCAATGGCTACCGCCAGCGCATCCGATGGCCAAAACCCGCCGTCGCGCGCGCCTTCGGAGACCATCAATCCAACTACGGCGCCAACTGGGATCCAACCCGCGAGCCTGGCCGGAGGCAGACTGGCGGACTCAGTCAGACTGCATTGATTCAGGTCGATTGGCGACAAATCCGCCGCCTGCACCCAACGGGACAACGCCACGGACACCTGCACCTAGGCCGTCGAGCGCGATGTTGGCGACAGGGTTATCGACCATTTCACAATCGCTCGTCATCGTGCTCGATGAACCGACATCGTCACCCACCAACTTTGACTATCAACCCATGTTGGGAGCGAAGTCTGGTGTGGAGTGCCCAACGCAAACCAAACTGTTTCCCAACGCTCACCCAATTCCATGACCGGCGAAGTGGATGCCCACAGGTACCGGATCGGAAGTCGGAAGTGCCCGACAGAGCCGGGGCGAAACCAACAAGGTCGTTGGACGGCAACGATCGGGTTGCCGCCTGGAGCGTAGGAGCAGTCGGGCTCTCCCGACGGCGAGGCGGTCACGCTGGTCGTCATGGAGGCGACCGGTGACTACTGGAAGGCCTTCTACTGCGTGGTGGACGCCTTGAGGGCTTCGGGGGACCCGAAGTCGACCGAGAGGACCCCGTCGGGTGTTTCGTAGAGGATGCTGTGGGCCCCGGCGAGGGTCGAGAAGATCTCCAGCGTCCGGCAGCCCTCGGGGCCCGCCGTGTGCGGTCCGTAGGCCTCACCGGGCCGGGCGATCATGACGTCCCCTGGGCCCAGTTCTAGCTCGTTGTCCTCCACCCTCAGGCTTCCCTCGAGAACCACTTCGAATCGCTCACAGCTGTGGGCGTGCCTCGGCAGGACCGAGTTCGGAGGCATGGTGAAGATCAGGGTGGCCGGCGCACCCTCATCTGCCGGATCACCGAGCACGTGCATGGTGGCCGGAGTGAGCTCGCTGGCTTCCATGACGCTGGCCATGCCGGCCAGGTGCCGCGGGTAGCGGTCCCAGTACTCCGCACTGTCCTTCTTCATGAAGTAGGGCATCTCTTCTCCCTTCCCGCTCGAGCTCCCATCGTCACACAGAGTTGCGATGGGCGCGCCGTGATCGGGCCGATGATGGCGTGTCAGCAGTGACCCGCGTCCGCCGCCGGGTGGTTCACGAGGTGAAGACGGGGAGCGCCTCCCACCCGCGGACCGTCGAGGTCGACGCCAGCTTGGCGTTGGGCAGATCGACCTCCCACTCGGGGAAGCGCGTCAGGACCTCGTCCAGCGCGATCCGACCCTCGACGCGGGCGAGGGCGGCTCCCAGGCAGAAGTGGATGCCATAGCCAAAGGTGAGGTGCTGCCCGCGGCGATGGATGTCAAAGCGGTCAGCGTGGGCGTAGCGCCCCTCGTCGCGGTTCGCCGATCCGGCTATGAGCAGCATGGCGCTGCCCTCGGGCACCGTCTCACCGTAGAGCTCGACGTCGCGCGCCACCGACCGGGCGATATGGGGCCCCGGCGGCTCGAAACGGAGGAGCTCCTCGATGGCATTGGGGATGAGACTGTGGTCCTCGTACAACTGGCGCCGCTGGTCGGGGTGATCGGCCAGTACCTTGCCCGCCCATCCGATCAGCTTGGTCGTCGTCTCGTTCCCGGCACCGGCGATCACGCTGATGTAGGTGAGGATCTCCTGACGGCCGAGCCGCCGAACCGATCCCGTCTCGTCTTCGAACTCGGCGAGGAGCAACTCGGTCATGATGTCGTCGGAGGGGTGCTCGGCACGCCAGTCGATGTAGTCGGCGAAGGCGCCGAACATGTCACCCTCAGCCAGCCGGTCCGCCGCCGCATCCATCGGCTTCCCCGGCTCGGTGCGCAGTGCCGCGTCCGCCTGGCGCCGGACGGCGTCCTGGTCCTCCTCGGGAATCCCCAACAACATCCCGATGGCGCGCATGGGCATCTGCGCGCCGAGGTCAGCGACGAAGTCGAACCCTCCGGCCCCGACGAGAGGATCGAGGCTGAGGGCGCAGAACTCACGCATCTTTCCCTCCAGCGCGTTCATCTTCTTGGGGGTGAAGACGCGCGACATCAACCCACGGTGTACCGAGTGGATCGGCGGGTCTTCCCAGATGAAGACGCCGGGTGGCGCCGCGACATTGGCGCTGACCATCTCGAGGATGTCGCCCCGCGCCGAGCTGTAGGTGTCCTTGTCGACCAAGCCGCGCTCGACGTCGGCGTAACGGCTGAGGGCGAAGAAGTTGTACGGCTCGTTGTAGTAGAGCGGGACCTCCTCCCGCAGCCTGCGGTAGACCGGATAGGGGTCGGCGTTGATCTCGACGTCGTACGGGTCGTAGTACACGTCGCTCGCTGTCACCACGGTCATAGTAAACGACCCCATCACGCCGGTGGCTCTCTCGGCAATTCTAAGATCCAATTTAGAAACGGACCGGGTTCGGGAGCAGCCATGAACAAGCGCGACAACCCCTACACGCCGGGAGCGGGGCGCAAGCCGCGCACCCTGGCCGGGCGGGACCACGACCTCGAGAGCTTCCAGTCGCTGGTCGAACGGCTGAACGCCGGCTCCTACGAGCGCAGCCTGATCTACACCGGCCTGCGCGGCGTGGGCAAGACCGTGCTCCTCATGGAGTTCGACGTCCTGGGCAGCGAGGCCGGCTGGGCCACCACCGACGTCCAAGAGGTGGGGTCGAACCCCGACTTCCGCGCCACCTTCGCCCGCATGGCCGCCCGGCTGCTCATGAATCTGAGCCGCCGGCACCGGGCCAAGCAACGTATCGAGCGGGCTCTCTCGGTGGTCAAGGCCTTCAGCATCGCCCTCCCCGGTGCGGTCGAGATCCGTCTCGATGTCGAAGCGGCGTCGGGCGTGGCCGACTCGGGCGAGCCCGAGCAGGACCTGACCGACCTGTTGCGGGAGATCGGCGAGGTGGCCCAGGCCAACCAGATGGGCGCGCTCTTCTTAATCGACGAGATGCAGAACCTCGACGCGGCGTCGCTTTCGGCCATCTGCATGGCCGTGCAGGGCGTCAGCCGGGACGCGCTCCCCGTCGCCGTCGTCGGAGCCGGGTTGCCCGAACTCCGGGTGCGCCTGCTGTCGGCCAAGCCCTACGCCGACCGCCTGTTCTCCTATGCCGAGTTGGGCCGTCTCTCCGACGTGGCCGCCCGCTCCGCCCTGGTCGGCCCCGCGGCGGCGGCCGGCGTCGCCTTCGAGGAGGAGGTGGCCCGCCGGATCGTGACCGAGGCGGCCGGCTTCCCCTACTTCATTCAGGAGTACGGGCGCGAGCTGTGGAACTACGCCGAGGGCACGCCGGTCACCGTCGCCGATCTGGACGGTGCCCGGGACATCATCCGCGACAGCCTGGCGCGCAACTTCTTCGGCACACGCTTCGAGATGGCCACCGACACCGAGCAGCGCTACCTCTCGGCCATGGCGTCGCTCGGGGAAGGGCCGTACCCCGTCGGCGGCGTCGCCCAGGCCTACGGGGCCAAGGATCAGCGACGGGTCTCCATGCACCGCGAGTCGTTGATCCAGAAGGGGCTGATCTGGAGCCCCCGCCGGGGACAGGTCGACTTCACCGTGCCGCTCTTCGCCTCCTATCTGAAGGAGAACCACCCGATCGGCTGAACGGCCTCACCCGGGACCCTCTCGCCGCGGTCTGCCACAATGGCTGGCCCATGAGCAGGCTCGGTCCGTGGTCCCCATCCTCCCCCGAGGAGCGGCTTGATCGAATGGAGTCGCTCGCCGCACTGCAACAGCTCGCCTACCGCTATGCCCTGGCGGTGGACTCCCGGAACATCGACGATCTGGTCGAACTGTTCGTGCCCGACGTGCGGGTGGGCCGGGACCAGACCGGTCGGCCGGCGTTGCACGAATGGTTCAGCGCGACGCTGCGGAGCTCTTCGATGTCCATCCACACGGTGGCCAACCACATCGTGGACTTCGACGATGCCGAGCACGCCCGGGGAATCGTCTACTGCCACGATCAACTCGAACGCCCACAGTCCGCTAGGTGGGACACCGGCAACCTGCAGTACTGGGACAGTTACCTGCGGCTGGACGGGGAGTGGTTCTTCGAGCGCCGGCGGTTCTACCGCTGGTACCTGGTCGATGCGCTGACCCGTCCCAGCCACGGCGCGGGCGTCAACGACGGCAGCGGTCCTCTCCGCACCGGCCAGCTTCCCGACGCCTTCGAATCGTGGACGCGCTTTTGGGGCGGCGAGTCCTAGCTCGCCGTCCCGATGCGGCATCGCCTGGTGCGGGCCGGCACCGCGGCGGCCATGGTGAGGGGCTGGGGCAGATAGCCGTCGGAGAACAGATGGTGTTCGGAGAGCCATACCGAGTGGCAGCCGAGCGAGTCGGCTTCCTCGCACATCTCCAGCACGAATCCGTAGAGGCGGGCCGGATCGGCGCCCCACCGCACCGGGCTGCGCATGTCGAAGTAGATACCGACGTTCATGAGGCTCGCCGTCGCCAACCCCGGCGGGTGGCCGCTACCCCAGCTTGTAGAGCCGCGTGGCGTTGCCGCTCAGGATCTTCTTCTGATCACTGTCGCTCAGTGTCGCCAGGTTCTCCGCCGCGTTCTTGAGCGGCTCGGGGTAGAGGCAGGTGGGGTGCGGGTAGTCGGTCTCGAACATGATCCGGTCCGCGCCCAGTCGCTGCACGACGTTGGCGATGTCCGAGCGCTCGAACCAGGTCGTCGCGTAGATCTGGCGCTGGAAGTACTCGAGCGGGGTGAGCGAGAGCTTCGCCAGGTCGCGAGGGGCGTTTTCCGCCATTTCGTAGAGGAGCGCCTCCATCACGAAGGGGATCCACCCGACGCCACTCTCCACCGAGACGATCTGGAGCTCGGGATGACGCTCGAGCATCCCCGAGCCGATGATGTTGACGATGCTCCGGGCGTTGCCGATGAACAGCATCATGCCGCTGATCGCCCACTTGAGGGAGTCGGGGTTCGAGCCCCACGAGTACGTGTCGTAGAAGTTCATCGTCGTGTCGCTGTTGCCGATGTGGAAATGCACCGGCAACTCCAGCTCGCTGCAGGTGCTCCACAGCGGGTCCCAGACGTGGTCGGCCAGATCGGGCGCGCCCTGGTCGGAGGGGTCCGAGGTGATGTTCACGCCCCGCAGTCCGAGCGAGTGCGCCCGGCGCGCCTCGCGCACGCAGGCGTCCACGTCCCACGCCGGCATGACGGCCATCGGGAGGATCCGGTTGCCGGACTCCGCTTGCAGCTCGGCGCCGTAGTCGTTGTACATCTCGATGCAGGCGTCGAGGAGCACCCGGTCCGAGCTGGCATTCGCCACCCCCTGGCCCCCGAGCCCGAGGTTGTTGGGGAACGCCACCTGCGCCGTGATGCCGGCGGCGTCCATGACGGCCAGGCGCGCCTTGAGGTCGTAGGAGCCGGCGTGAATGTCCTCGAGGCGCCACTCGGAGTAGGCCACGTCCGTCTCGATCTTCTCCCCGTCGGCGCGGATCACGCCGCCCCGGTATGCCCGACCCAGCACGTTGCCGTCCATGACCCACGTCTCGAGGCCGTCGACGTCTTCCACGCGCGGGACCCGGTCCTTCAACGACGCCGGGGCCCGGCTGGTCCACAGTTCGGCGTGCTCGACGATGTGCGTGTCCGCGTCAATGATCGCCAGAGTGCTCAGGTCGAGAGTCATGTCCGTGCTCACCTCTTCGAAGCCATGGCGTTGCCACCACGGGTGTAGGCCGTCAGCGCAGACCGTAGCCCGGTATTTGGGCGCCGTGCAAATATTTTGTAGGGTGGCAACTCATCAGCTGCCGAGGAGGACCGTGATGCCGACCGAGACGATCGACGGGAACCAGATCGCATACGAGGTGATCGGCGACCGCGGCGACCCGTGGATCATCACACCCGGAGGGCGGTTTCCCAAGGACACCCCCGGGGTGAGGGAGCTGGCCCAGGTCATCGCCGACGAGGGCTACCGGGTGGTGATCTGGGATCGGCCCAACACAGGAGAGTCGAGCGTGTGCTTCAACGGCCCGACCGAGTCCGACATGCAGGCCGACGCGCTGGCCGGGCTCCTGCGGAGGCTGGACCTGGGGCCCGCCACCATCGTCGGCGGGTCCGGAGGGGCGCGCGTCTCGCTCCTGGCGGCGATCAACCACCCCGACGTGACGGCGAAGCTGGCGGTGTTGTGGATCACCGGCGGCGTCAGCGGACTGATGGGCCTCGGCGTCGTCTACTGCGCCCCATCGATCCGCGCGGCCTGGCGGGGCGGCCTGACGGCGGTGGCCGATCTCCCTGACTGGGCGGAGGTGCTCGAGCGGAACCCGGCAAACCGCGACCGGATCCTCGGTCTCGACCGCGACGAGTTCATCGCCACCATGGAGCGCTGGATGCGGGCGTACTACCCCACTCCGGGCAGCACGGTGCCGGGCATCACCGACGACCGCCTCCGGGACTTCCACACGCCGACCCTCATTTTCCGCAGCGGGGCGGTCGACCCGGAGCACACGCGGGCGACCACCGAGCGGGTGCACGATCTCATTCCGGACTCCAAGCTCGTCGAGCCACCGTGGGGCGACAACGAGTGGAACGAGCGCTGTGACGCATTCCTGGCGGGCGAGGCTCCCGGGCTGTTCCTGCGCTGGCCCCTGCTCGCCCCGACGCTGCTCGACTTCGCCCGCCAATGACCGGCCAGGCCCCGCCGGTGGAGGTGGGCGCGACCGCCGAGTGCGCCGTTGGCGCCGTCAGCGCCGTCGGCCCCCGCCGCTCCATCCTGGCCCAGGACCGGTCGCGCCGCACCCGCACCGCGCTGATCGATGCCGCGCTCGGCCTCTGGGACCAACGGGGCTACGAAGCGGGGTTCGAGACGACCACGGTCGAGGAGATCGTGCGCGCTGCTGGGGTCACCAAGGGGACCTTCTACTTCCACTTCGCCAGCAAGGTGGACATCTTGCTGGAGCGCAACGCCGCCACCGAAGAGGCGATGGCCGAGGAGGCACTCCGCGCCGTCGAGGCCGGCGACCCGCTCGACGTGGCGCTCACGCGGGCAGCCGTCGTGCTCGCCGACCAGAGCCAGCAGCACCCCCGCGCCGCGCTCGCCCAGATCGTGCGCGAGTTCCATCGGGACCCCACCCTCATGCGGGAGCACAGCACCTTCCGGCGACTTCTCCCGAGGCTGTTCGACGACGCCCGTGCTCGGGGCGATCTCCCCGCCCACGTCGACCCGGAACGGATCGCCGCCCTGACCGCGGCGATCCTCTACTCCGCCTGTGAGGCGTGGGCCGACGGCCGCTCGGCGAACCTGCTCGACGACCTCGAGTACGGGCTGCGCGTCCTCCTCGCCGGCGTGCGAGCCGAGGGACGCTGACCTTCCCAACGGGGCGAGCCTCGCGGCCCCGGTGTCCCCTCAGCGAGTGAGGCGCCAGAACGCAGAGGGTCCCGAGAGCGATGTCGTGCTCTCCAACGCAGCGGTGACGACGTAGGAACCCTCACGGACCCGGAGGACCCCCACCTTGGACCCGGCGGCGAGGGGTCCGGTGAGGTGGTCGAGCCGGGCCGTCAAAGGAACGCTCAGGCCGGGCCAGGCGGCAACCGTCAGCGGTCCGGCCACCACGACCGGTCCCGATGCACCCCAGGGAGCCGAGAGATCACCGACGACGTGTCCCGCCGCCACGACCGGAACGGCGGTGATCGCCGCCAGCGCAGCCTTCACCAGTGCGTCGCCCGCGTCCACTGCAGCGGTATCGGGGCCGCTCGGCCCGGACTGACCGAGCACCGCCCCGTAGACGGTGACGGTCTGCCCGTTCACCGTCTTTTGCGCGGCGAAGAGGAAGCAGCCGTTGGCGGCCGTGTCCGCACCGGCGGCGATCCCGACGATCCCGTCCTGGCCCAGGTCGAAGTTGGCGTTGTAGTGGAGCCCGGCCACGGGCAGGGTGGTCTGACCGAGCGACACGATCTGACTGAAGACCGGGATCCGCATGGCGGCCTCGCCGAGGCGGATGAGGTCGCTCGGGGTGCTCACGGTGCCCGGATCCGCCCCGCTCGGATCCGTGATGTGGGTGTGGCGGAGGCCGAGGGAGCGCGCGGTGAGGTTCATCTTGGCCACGAAGGCCGAGGTGGTCCCGGCGTCCCAGTCGGCGAGAAGCGTGGCCATGTCGTTGCCCGAGTCGACGAGGAGCCCCTCCAGCGCGTTCAGCTCGGTCAGGGTCTCGCCGGCGGTCACCGGGATCTCGGGCTCGCCCGCCGCGCTGCCGGCCTGGTACGCGGCGAGCGTCTGGGAGGTCACCGAGATGGTGGGCCCCGAGGCGCCGCCGGTGGGGACGGGATGGTCCTTCAGGACGGCGTAGGCCGCGAGCACTCCGGCGAGGGTGGCGATGGGTGCCGGTTGGGTCGCTCGGGCCTGCCCCAAGGACCCCAGCCCCGGCACGTCCAGTGCCGCCTCGCCGGTGGACGGCCAGGGCAACGAGGAAACTGTCCCGGGCACATGGACCGGCGTGGTCAGGCTCACCACGGCGGGCTGGGGCAAGGGCCGCACCCACTGCGCCGCCCCCCCGACCACCAGGGCAAGGAGAACCAGGACCACGAGGCCCACGACGAGGCGCCGTTTGAGGCGCGCCACGCGGTCGGCGACCATCGCCTTGCGGTCCTCCTCGCTCGGCGGTGGCAGTTGGCGCCCGAGGTCGGCCAGGCGCTTCTTGGTGGCCCGGTCGAGCCTGCCCTGTCGGGCATGCGCCGCGCGTGTTCGCTCTCCAGGTCGGTCGCGTGGGGCCATCAGGGTCGGACTCTATGACGGCATGCTGCGCCGTTCGGCGCGCCAGGAGGTGCGGCGCACGGTCACCGGCGCTCTGGCCCTGCGGCTCAGTCAGCCGCCCCTTCGGACACCGCCTCTTCGGACACCACCCCGCTGCGCTCCCCGACCGCATCCATCAGCCGGTCGATGAACGGCACCTGTCCCTTGAGGAGCCTCACCCGGGCGCCGCTCGCCGCGACCCACTCGATGCGGTCGACTTCGGGAAACTCCCTCACCTTTCCCGAACCTCTCGGCCATTCCATCTCGAAGGTGTTGCTCTGTGCGCCAGAGAGATCGAGGTCGCCGTGGACGGCCCACACGGTGACCCGCTTGCCACCCGCCTGTTTGATCTCGCCCAGGTCGATCCGCTCCCCGGCGGGCGCCGGGTACCCGATCTCCTCGGCGAACTCCCTTTCCGCCGCGGCCAACGGGTCGGCCCCCTCCGCGTACTCCCCCTTCGGCACCGACCAGGCACCCTCGTCCTTCTTGGACCAGTAGGGGCCGCCCGGATGGGCGATCAGTACCTCGACCACCCCGGAGCCCGAGATCCGGTACACCAGGAGCCCCGCGCTCAGCGCCGGCACGGACCCGCCCTCCTCACGGCGCGGCGGTGACCCCGGACGAGTTCGAGCACATCGGCCAGGGCCTCAGGCTGAGGTCGGCGACGGCCAGGCGAAGGCGATGGACCTTGCCCGCCTCGTTGAACTCGTAGACCGAGAGCGAGTTGGCCACATCGACGGCCCCCTCGAGGCCGTTCTGCGTCCGTTCCTCGAGCTCGAGGTAGACCAGGCCGGGCAGTTCGGCGATGCGCTGGACGGTGAAAGCCCAGAGCGACGGCGACAGCGCCCACTGGCTCATGACCTCTATGTACTCGGGCCACCGCAGCACGTTGCGGGCAAAGGGGCTGGCGTCGTAGCCGGCCGCTCCCGACGCCTGCTCGGGGACAAAGGACTCGTAGTCCGAGGCGACCCTCTCGAACTCGTCGAGCGCGATGAACGCGGCCAGCGGGGCCCAGTAGTCGGCGCTCAAACTGGTCTCCTTCTTGGCCCCCGCCACCAGTCGCTGCAGGGTGCGGCAGAGGTCGAGGACCTTGTCGGACAGCTGGCCGGGCGTTCTCGTTGTGCCGGTGGTCATGCCACCTCCCTAGGTGTGGCTGTCGTGCGGTACGACAGGATGAGGATCTTGCCGCCGACCAGGAACACCCGGAGCGAGTGCTACGACGTCGATCCGCCGTCGGCGGGGATGACCGCACCGGTGATCCGGCAGGCCTCCTCGGAGGCGACGAAGGCGATGACGCTGGCGACGTCCTTCGGATCGGCCACTCCGAAGGCGGTGGAGAAGCGCATCATCCGGTCCACCGTCGCCCCTTCGGGGAAGCCCCAGCTCGAGAGCATGTCGGTCTCCATCCCCCCGGGGCACACTGCGTTGACCCTGATTCCCCGGTCCATGTACTCGTTGGCCAGGGACTTGGTGAACATCACGAGGCCGCCCTTGGACGCGCCGTAGGCGGCGGCGTAGGGCAGCCCCATGGCGGCGGAGTCGCTGGCCACGTTGACGATGTTGCCCTTCGAGCGCTCCAGGTGCGGCAGGGCCGCCCGACAGGTGAGGAAGGGGCCGGTCAGGTTGACCCCGATCACCCGGTTCCAGTCCTCGAGGGCGAGGTCGACGGTGTGGGCGAACAGCCCGACGCCCGCCACGTTGCAGAGCACGTCGAGGTGGCCGGCGTCGTCCACCAGCGCCCCGATGGTGGCGTCCACCGATTCGGGATCCCGCACATCGGCCACGAAGGCCTGGGCGGCGTCACCCCGGGCCGTCAACTCGTCGGCCAGGGCCAGCACCCCGTCCTTGTACACGTCGATGCATCCGACCACGGCGCCCTCGGCGGCCAAGCGGCGGGCCACCTCCCGGCCGAGACCCGATCCGGCCCCGGTCACCGCCGCCACCTTGCCGACGAACCGACCCTCCATGGTCTCCCCCTTCCGTTCGCCGGCCACCTGACGGGAAGGCCGCCGACGCCGCGAATCTAACATCGGCGTTCCTCTCGGGCGACCCGGAAAACAGTTGTGCTCCGGAGGGACTACCATCGAAGAAGGGCGTGAGCCCCAAAGTCTCCGCCCCATTCTCAGCCCCATAGCCCCATTCTCAGCCCCATAGGAGGAACGGTTCATGACGACCCTCGCTTCGGAGGCAGCCGAGCACCTTGCCGTGTTGGATGCCGACTCCCACATCACCGACGTCGACGACCTGTGGACCAAGCGGGCCCCGGCCAAGTACAAGGACGACATCCTCCACGTCGAGCAGATCGACGGACGGCCCACCTGGGTCGTCGAGGGAAGGGCCCTGGGCAAGGCCGGCGGCGGCAGCACCATCGACAAGGCCGGCAAGAAGCACCCCTTCCAGGAGTCGATGATCGAGTGGGACTTTGCGCGCACCCACGAAGCGGCGTGGGACGTCGACGCCCGCATCGAAGTCCTCGACGACAGCGGGATCCAGTACCAGGTCCTCTACCCCAACTCACTGGGGCTGGGCGGCCAGGCGATCGGCGACGTGAAGGACCCGGTCCTGCAGCGCCTCTGCCTCGAGATCTTCAACGACACCCGGGCCGAGATCCAGCGCGACACCAACAACCGGCTGCTGCCCATGCCGATCCTGCCGTCCTGGGACGTTGAGGGCTGCGTGCGCGAGGCGCAGCGAGTGGCCGACATGGGACTCCGAGGGGTCAACATGTGTTCGGACCCCCAGGACCTCGGGTCCCCGGACCTGGCCAACCGGGCCTGGGACCCGCTGTGGGAGGTCTGCGAGGACCTGGAGCTCCCCGTCCACTTCCACATCGGAGCGAGCCTCACCGCCATGAACTTCTACGGCCAGTACTTCTGGGAGTCCCAGCACGAGTACGTCAAGCCCGCCGTCGGCGGCTCCATGCTCTTCATCGGCAACGCCCGCGTGGTCATCAACACCATCTTCTCGGGGCTCTTCGACCGTTTCCCCAAGCTCAAGATGGTGTCGGTGGAGAGCGGGATCGGCTGGGTGCCCTTCATCCTCGAGACCATGGACTGGGAGCTGCCGGAGAACGCTCCGGCGCAGGCGGCCCAGCTCAAGTACAAGCCCTCGGAGTACTTCAAACGCAACTGGTACGGCACCACGTGGTTCGAGACCGGCCTCGGCGACCTGCAGGGCGTGGTGGACAAGGTGGGCGAGGACAACATCATGTTCGAGACCGACTTCCCCCACCCCACCTGCCTCTACCCCAAGCCGCTCGAGCTCGTCCACGACGCCATGGCCACCCTGCGCCCCGAGTCCCGCCGCAAGATCCTCTCCGAGAACGGCCTCAAGCTCTACAAGCTGGCCTGAGGGGACGCTGCGGCGAGACAAGAACCACGCGTCCGGCCGGGGACACGGCGGGGAAAAAGGGATAGCGTCGGGGCATGCCCGGCGACCACGCCCGTCGCGACGAGGTGGCGGCGGCGACAGCCGCCGCCGAGGAGACGATGCGGCCCCAGACCGTGCCGGTGAACGTCTACGAGACCACCGGGGCGCTGGTGGTGCTGGCGCCCCTCCCGGCGGTCACCCCCGGGGACGTGACCATTGAGATACGGCCCGGGGCCGTGCGGTTCTGGGCCCACCTGCGCAGCGCCGGTCCGCGCCACTTCGTACTGCACGAATGGGAGTACGGCTGCTACGAGCGGGAGATAGACCTGCCGCCGGGGTTCGGCCGCGGGCTGGAGGCGACCCTGGCCAACGGCCAGCTGGCCATCCGGGTCCTGAGGGGCGACTTCACCCGGTCCCTCAGCATTCAGCCGATGGCCGTCTGATCCCTCCGGTCCCTACTGTACTTTCTAATTCTCGCTTTAGAAGGTCCTAGAAAACCGTCACTCCTCGGCTCGCCATCGCCGGTACAGGGCGCTGAGGTCCTGCCTGGCCTCGGGGCTGAGGTCGTCGGTCACTATGGCACCGGTCAGGGCAATGGTCGTGCGGATCTGCGCCAGATAGGCGGTGCAGTTGGGACAGGCCCGCAGATGGCGTTCGAACCGCCGCCGGTCTCCACGCGAGAGTGCACCTTCGAGGTAGTCGGTGACGAGCTCGACCGCCTGCTGGCAGACGATCTCTCTGCGGCGTAGGGAGAGCGCGGTCATCCTCGCCCCAACTTGGCATCGAGGATGGCGCGCAACTGGGCGCGCCCACGGTGCAGCAGCACCCGCTGGTTGCCTGCGGTGATCCCCAGCACGGCGCACGCCTCGTCGTGGGAGAGCCCTTCGACATCACGCAGCAGGACGACCCGGCGCTGGCGGGGCGGCAGGTCGTCAAGGGCGGACCGGAGGATCGGCGCCCACGTCGCGGCGTCGAGGCGGTCCTCGCTTTGGTCCGTCCACCCGTTGACGGGATCGGCCCACTGGCCCTGGGCGTCGAATCGCGTCGGGTCGACCGTGTGCAGAGTCTCCATCGGCGCGGTGGCGGGCTCCCGTGCACCGGCCGATCGGGCGCGGTTGACCAGGATGGCGAAGAGCCACGTCTTGAACGACGAACGCCCCTCGAACCGCTCGATGCCGCGCACCAGGCCCAGCCAGGTGTCCTGGACAGCCTCTTCGGCCACCGCCTGGCTGGGGGCGAAGGAACGGGCCAGGCGGAGCATGGGCTGCTGGTAGCGACCCACCAGGGTCACGAAGGCCGCCTCGTCGCCCTCACGCAGCCGGGCGAGCATCTCGGCATCAGCGTCCATTGGTAGTCAGGGGCGCAGTGTCCGACAAGCGGACCTGTTTCCCCATCCCCCTTTCGATCTGTACGTGCGGTTTTCCCGCATACAGCTCACCGACGGTCTTGTTGACATGGTTACGCAGCCTTCGGGTAACGGATGGTGCCCATGAGCTTGTGCAGGCCCTGGTCGTGGAACCAGGTGCGGGTCCACTTGTCCGCCTGGCCCGCCCGTAGGTTGCGACCACGCTGCTTGACCAGCAAGCGGTGCAGCCGCCATGCCACGTAACGGTCCATCTCGACGAACTTATAGGCCGCATTCCCGTTGCGGAAGTAGTTGCCCCATCGCCGGTGCACAGGGGCTCTTCGGAGGCCAGCCGTTCGGTGCCGGCGCCGGCGCCGACCACGCCGTCTTCGTGCAGACCGACAACACCGCCGGCAACACGGTGGTGGCCTACGCCCGGGCCGCCGACGGCGCCCTCACCTGGGAGCACACCACTCCGACCGGTGGGTTGGGCGGCGTCCTGAACGGCTCCGTCGTCGACCACCTCGCCTCCCAGGGCTCCCTCACCTACGACCGGGACCACGCGCTGCTCTACGCGGTCAACGCCGGCAGCAACACCGTGTCGGTCTTCTCGGTCCGCGGTGACCAGCTCACGCTGCGCCAGGTGGTGGGCTCGGGCGGGGCGTTCCCGGTCAGCGTGGCCGTGCACGGCAACCTGGTCTACGTCCTCAACGCCGAGGACGGCGGGTCGGTGCAGGGCTATGCCGTCGCCTTGGGTCGCCTGGTACCGCTCCCCGGATCCGACCGGCTCCTCGGCCTCGACCCGACGGCGACGCCTCAGTACACCAACACGCCGGGCCAGGTCGCCTTCTCGCCCGACGGCTCGCAGTTGATCGTGACGACCAAGGCCAACGGCAACGACATCGACGTGTTCCGGGTCGGGCCGTGGGGGTACCTGTCGGCTTCGCCGGTTCAGAACGCGCAGCCGGGTGCGGTCCCCTTCGCCGTCTCGTTCGACCCGGCCGGCCATCTCGTGGTCGCCGAGGCCAGCGGTGCGGTGGCCACCTTCGCCCTCGACCACGACGGCACGGTGACCCAGCTCTCCACGGTGCCTACCGGTGAGTCAGCCACCTGCTGGATCGCCCCGGCCGGGGGGTACTTCTACGCGTCGAACGCCGGGAGCGCCAACGTGAGCGCCGTGCAGGTGGCCGGGGGCGGCCAGCTCACCCTCCTCGGGACGACGGGCACCGATCCGGGGACGGTCGACGCGTCGGCCTCGTCCGACGGGCAGTTCCTCTACGTCCAGACCGGCGGCAACGGCATCGTCGACGAGTTCGGTGTGCACACCGACGGGACGCTCACCGAGATCGGCTCCGTGACCGTGCCCGGCGCGGTCGGAGGCGAAGGTATCGTCGCCTTCTAGCCATCCCCCGGCGAGTGATCCCCGGCGAGTGATCCCCGGCGAGTGATCGGCCGGCGCCGGGCGGCGCCGGCCGCGTTGGTAACGTGGCCGCGGTTCGTGGCCGCGGTTCGCGGCCATCCGGGAAGGAGGCCTAGGTGACGCAGGGCGGCGTCTCACCGGTCGAGGCCGTGATCGATCCGGACGCGGAGTACGGCTACGCGCGGCCACCCGCCCTGCAGGAGCGGTTCGAGCAGGCGGCCGAGGCGCTCAGGAGCGCCGACGGGTGGTCGACCGGCGGACCGAAGGAGCTGGTGGCGGATCTGGCCCTCGAGGGCGGCGGCGTCAAGGGGATCGCCATCGTCGGTGCGGTGTCCGTACTGTCAGAAGCGGGCTACCGCTTCGCGCGCGTGGCCGGTACCAGTGCGGGGGCGATCGCGGCGACCCTGATCGCCGCCATCGCCAAGGCCGACAAGCCGATGTCCTCCCTGAAGCACTACCTCGACGGCCTTTCCTTCACCAACTTCATGCCCGAGGGGAAGATCCACCACTTCCTCGACCACCGCCTGGGCAAAGCCGGTGGCGAGCTCGCCGATGCGGCGATCCTCAGCCATCGGATGGGGTTGTACCCGGGCGCGTATCTCGCCGAATGGCTGGCGCCGATCCTGGGCGACGACCTCGGCATCCACACCTTCGCCGACCTCAAGATCGAGCCGGAGGACGACCCGGGGATGAGCCTGCCCGACGCGCGCCGCTACCGGCTGGTGGTGCACACCTCGGACGTCACGCGGGGTGAACTGGTCCATCTCCCCTGGGACTACAACTACTACGGCCACGACCGGGACACCCAGGACGTGGTCTCCGCCGTGCGCGCCTCCATGTCGATCCCCTTCTTCTTCGAGCCGGTGACGTTCGAGGCCCTCGCCGCCGACGTGGACGTACCCCGGCCCGGGGGTGGCGTCGTCCGCACCCACTACGAGGCCGGGACCGTCACGTGGGTGGACGGCGGGATGTTGCGGAACTTCCCGATCGACGCCTTCGAGCGGATCGACGGAGCCCCGCCCCGCTGGCCCACCATCGGCATCAAGCTCTCGAGCCTCCAGACGTCGTTCGGCGCGAGCGAGGCGGCCACGACGACGTACCGCTTGGCCCGAGCCTGCCTCGGGACCATGATGAACGAGTGGGACGCCTACAACGTCAACCAGTCGACCGCGGCACGCACCATCTTCGTGAACAACGCCGGCCTCACCGCCACCGACTTCGACCTCACCGCGGCGCAGCAGAACGAGCTGTTCCTCAACGGGGTCACGGCGGCGACGGCGTTCGTGATCGAGATGGGCGCGCGCGGCCACGTGCCGCGCACCGCGCAGGAGGCAATGGCGGCGACGTCAGCGTGACGTCGGTGGAAAAAAGGAGCCATGATGTTCAAGAAACTGCACCACAAGCTGGACGAGGACGATGCGGCGCTGACCGTGCTCGGCGTGCCCGACGATCTCGAGCAGTTCTGGTCGGCGGATGAGGTCAGCGGGAGCCTCGGCGATGTGGGACAGCGGGTACGTGACATGGCCGGCGGCAGCGACACCGAGCTGGTGTCGATGTACAGCGTCTATCCCGGTCCGGGCGGACCGCTCGAGTTCCTCGCCGTCGAGCTCTTGCCGCTCCGTCAGGCCATCCAACGGCTCAATCAGATACACGGCGGGGAGGACGCGCCGGCGGAGCTGAGCGTGCTCGAAAGCTCCGACGACATGGAGGACGCCGAGGGAGGAACGAGCCCGGCCTTCGCCCACCTGCGCGAGGCGGTGCACCGCCTCTTCAACCGGGCCGAAGGCCAGCCGTTGACCGTGCTCGGCCTGCTCTCCCACCCCCGCCGGCATGCGCCCCCCGAGACCCCGCCCGAGACGCCGCCGACGGGTTGACGTTCAGCCGGAGGCGATGAAGTCGGGCAGGGTGGACGCCTCGGCCTGTAGGTAGGACCGCAGCCCGGACACGATCGCCTGTTCGGCGGCGCGGCCGACCAGAAAGGCGCGCACCTCGAGGTCGCCCTCAATGGTGATCACCGTCTCCGCGGGACTTGCCTCGGCGTCGGTGAAGCGGAAGGTGCCGCTGCTGGTCAGCCGGTCGGCGTAGTGGTCGGGTAGGACCGTGAACCTCGCACCGCGCTGCTCCTTGTCGATGTCGGTTCGGGTCACCCAGGTCAGCTTGGCCGGATCGACGACGGCACGCACGGCCGAGGAGAGGTTGCCGGTGAACCGGTAGCGGACCTCAATGTGCACATGCGATCCGCTCTCGTCGTGCCCGACGACCTCGACGATGGAGATGTCGTCGCGCTGCGCACGACCCTCGTAGAAGGCGGGGTTCCCGTAGGCGGCGACGGCGTCGTCGGGTGCCACCGCCACGCTCTGGCCCACGGTGAACTTCATCCGGGCAGTCTCACGATCCGTGCAGTATCACGATCCGGGCAGTCTCACGCCGTCGGGCGCAGTTTGCGGTGGTCCCAACTGACCGTCCGCTCCGTGTGCATCTTGACGGCCACGCGCTTGTGGAGCATGGCCGCCACGGCGTCGCGCTGGTCGTCGGAGTAGGGGCCGACGTAGCGTTCGTACACGCTGACACCGAGGGTCCAGAAGCGCTCGGGGTCCTCGACCACCTCGGCCCGGCCCACCAACTCCACGCCGCGCAGCTCGTCGTAGCTCTCGCCCGCTTCGAACAGCAGGGTCAGGCGGGGATCCCGCCGCAGGTTCTGCACCTTCTGCGATTTGGCCTTGGTCTCGACGGCCACACACCCCTCGAGGAAGCCGAACCACATGGCGACGGCGTGAATGGACCCGTCGGGACCGAGCGAGCACATCGTCATGGTCCGACTCTCGATCAGGAATGCATCGACCTCTTCGGGCGTCATGTGGATGAGCGCTCGCTGGTTCACCCCATGGCCCATGCCCTCTGTCATCTGCCACCTCCGTCGAAGAGGGTAACGCCCCGGCGGGCGCAGCATCGGGAAGAGTTCATCTCCAAGACACTTCCCCGTTGCACTGGTTTCGCCAGCCGTTCATCTGCGCTGCCTACGGTGAGTGCCGATGGCACTGGAACACGAAGACACCCACCCCTCCCGGATGGATCGTGACGGGGGGCGCCATCACGGCCGGCTTCCGCTGGCCGAGGTCGTGCCCATCCGACCCGAGTCCGGCCCGCCCGGCCCCGGGGGGCGCATGGTTTCCAAGATCGCGCAGGTGATCGCCTCCCTGCGTGATCAGGCGACGTCGGGGGACGCCCGCCCCGGCTCCCCGTCGTCGCCTGGCCCCTCCCCGCGTCTCCGCCTGCTCTCCACCGCAGTCTCGCCTGACGACGCAGCCTGACCATGGCTGCAACGGCGTTCAACGGCCGGCAGCCGACCGCTCCCACTCTCCGTGACAACCGGCCCCTCGTGCTGGTGGTCGACGACGAGGAGTCCTATCGACAGGCCCTGGCCTCGGGCCTGGCGCGCGAGGGGTTCGCCGTCGAGATCGCCGGCGACGGTCACGAGGCGCTGCGCCTCTTCCACCGGGTCCACCCCGACCTGGTGCTGCTCGACGTCATGCTGCCCGACCAGTCCGGCATAGAGCTCTGCCAGCAGATGCGGGCGCTCAAGCCGGTACCGATCATCATGGTCACGGCGCGGGACTCGGAGGTCGACGTAGTCCTGGGCCTGGAGCTCGGGGCCAGCGACTACGTGCCCAAGCCCTTCCGTCTACGCGAGCTGGTGGCGCGCATGCGCGCCGTGTTGCGCCGTGGCGTCACGGTGGCCGAGCACCACGAGGAGATACTCCACGTCGGTCCCGTCCGCCTCGATGCCGGACGACGCGAGGTGGCGGTCGACGAGGTGCCGGTCGAGCTGTCGCGCAAGGAGTTCGACCTCCTCTCCCTCCTCATGTCCCACAGCGGCCAGGTCGTCACCCGGGACGGCTGCATCGACCGGTTGTGGTGGGACCAGGAGCTGACCGACACCCGGACACTGGACACGCACATCAAGCGGCTCCGCCGGAAGATAGAACCGGATCCGGCCAATCCCCGCCATCTGGTCACCGTGCGGGGTGTGGGGTTCCGCTTCGAGGCCTGAGCGGGAGGGCGGCCTCGGGACCTACATTGGCCCGATGCGCAAAGGTGACGTGGTCCCCGATTTCGAGCTGCCCGACCAGGACGGCACGCCCCGCCGGCTGAGCGAGCTGCTGGCCGCCGGCCCGGTGGTCCTCTTCTTCTACCCGGCGGCCATGACCCCCGGCTGCACCAAGGAGAGCTGTCACTTCCGCGACCTGGGGGCCGAGTTCGCCGCCGTGGGGGCCCAGCGGGTCGGCATCAGCGCAGACCCCGTCGACAAGCAGAAGCGGTTCGACGAGAAGGAGTCACTCGGCTACCCGTTGCTGTCTGACTCCGACCGCACCGTGGCCAGGCAGCTGGGGGCGCGCCGGGCCGGCCCGAGCTTCCTGCCCAACAAGCGCATCACCTTCGTCATCGACACCGACCGCACGCTGCTCGACGTCATCCACACCGAGATCTCCATGGGTGCCCACGCCGACCGGGCCCTGAAGGTGCTCGCGGCGCGACCGGCCGCCTGAGGGACACCTCACCCCGATCACACCGATCACCCCGGCCGGGTGACGCCGGGCCTGGGCTGTGTACGCCGCCGGGCAGGCGGAAAGTTCAGGTGAACCCCCAGTTTCACAATGATTCATCCCCACGACACCCGAAGTTTGCCTTCTGGTTGTTTGCCGTTCAGGTTGCCCAGTTAGGAATGTGCCGACGCAATAGACCGCGCCCCTGAGCTCGGTGGTAGTAGGGATTCGCGCCTACGAGAGGAGCAGCAGTGTTCAGACAAGTCACCCCAGAGGTAGCGGATGCCGCTCCCGGTCGAACCGGGAAGACGCGGTGGGTCGTCGTCACCTTGGTCGTGGCCGGGGGCCTCATCGCCGCCGCATGCGGATCGAGCAGCCCGACGAAGCACGCGTCCAACACCACGACGACGGAGAAGAAGTCGAGCAGCACCAGCAGCACCACCTCGACCACCGCCGCGCCGGCCGCGGCCACCACCACCACCGCGGCCAAGGCGGCCACGGTGACCCCGACCACGGCCAAGGCGGCCACGGTGACCCCGACCACGGCCAAGCCCGTCACGACAACCACCGCCGCCGCAGCCTCCTCCAACACTGCGCTCGGGGGGGCCAACGACTTCGTCACGCCGGCCGCCTCGCTGACCGGTGCCGGCTCCACCTTCGACCAGCCGCTGTTCGCCCGCCAGTTCTACGACTACAACAAGGCCAACTCCAAGGTGTCGGTCAACTACGCGTCGGTCGGGTCCGGCACCGGTGAAACCGACATCCTGGCGGGCAGCGTCGCGTTCGGGGCGTCCGACGTGCCCGAGCCGGCCGGCACCACCGGCACCGGCGGCGCCATCCTCCAGATCCCCGTCGTCCTGGGCGGCATCGCCATGGCCTACAACGAGCCCTGCCTCGGGGCCCACACCCAGCTGACGGGAACCCAGATCACCCAGATGTTCGCCGGCAAGATCACCGACTGGCACACCATCGACTCCAGCTGCGCCACCGGCTCCAACGTGGTGCCCGTGCACCGGGCCGACTCGAGCGGCACCACCAACGCCTTCACCCACTACATGACCGCGGTGGACCCGACGGACTGGCCAGCGGCCAACGCCGGCAAGACGTCGTCGGGATGGGTCGGCGGCCTGGGCGGGAACGGCAACGCCGGCGTGGCCGGTGACGTCGCCGACACCCCGGGGGCCATCGGCTACGTCGAACTGGCCTACGCCCTGCAGTCGGGCCTGAACTACGCCGCCGTCCAGAACGCGGCGGGACAGTACGTGGTGCCCAACGAGGGCTCGGTGGCCGCGGACGCGGCGGACTTCCCCAACGTCACGCCCACCAACTACCTGATCGTCAACGGTACCGGTGCCGGCTCCTACCCGATCTCGACCTACAGCTGGGTGATCGCGTACCAGAAGCAGGCCAACACGAACAACGGGATCGCCCTGGGCAAGATGCTCCACTGGATGGCCACCACCGGCCAGAGTGACGCTGCGGCCATCGGCTACGTGCCGCTGCCGGCGGGCATTCAGGCGCTGGCCACCTCGACCATCATGCAGATGCAGAACTCCAGCGGCGCACCGCTCTTCAGCTGACCTGCGAGAGCGGAGCACACGATGGTGACCACTCGCCAGCTCCTCGAGAAACGGCGTAGCTCCGGCTCGGTCGGCCGGGGCTACGCCGTGCTCCTGTGGGCCGCCGGCGGACTGTTCTTCGTCGTGGTGGCGGCAATCATCTGGGGGATCGTCAGTCAGTCGGCACAGGCGTGGGGCCACTTCGGCATCAGCTTCCTGTGGACGACGACCTGGGACCAGAACACCGACCAGCTGGGCGCCGCCGTCTTCATCATCGGCACGCTCACCGTGACCGCCATCGCCATGGTCATCGGCATCCCCATCGGACTGGCCGCCGCGGCCTTCCTGACCGAGATGTGTCCCCGGCGCATCGCCACCCCGCTGGGGATCGCCATCGACCTCATCGCCGCCGTGCCGAGCATCGTGGTCGGGCTCTGGGGCCTTTACGTGCTCCAGCCGATCTTCTTGCGAGACGTCGAGCCCTTCATGCAGAAGATCCCCGTGGTGAAGCTGGCCTTCAAGGGCGAGCCGCTGGGGGCGAGCCTCTTCCTGGCCGGGTTCGTCCTCTCCATCATGATCGTCCCCACCATGGTGGCTCTCACCCGGACAGCGCTGGCCGGCGTGTCCAACCTCGACCGTGAAGCTGCCTTCGCCCTCGGAGCGACCCCCTGGCAGGTGATCCGCAAGGTGGTGATCCCCGGCGCCAACTCGGGGATCATGGCGGCGGCCACCTTGGCTCTCGGCCGCGCCGTCGGCGAGACCATCGCCGTCACCCTGCTCATCGGGAACGGCACCACCCTCGGCCATCCGTTCTCGCTGCTCAACCCCGGCGGCGTGCTGGGCTCCATCATCGTGCTCACCTTCGGCGAGTCCCAACAGGGTTCGCTCTACCGCAGTGCCCTCATGGCGTTGGCCGTGATCCTGTTGGTCCTGACGCTGATCGTCAACCTGGGCGGACGATGGATCGTCCGCCGCAACCGGGAGTTCCGCCTGCCATGAGTACCGACGTCATCGACGCTCCGGCACCGTCGAGCAGGGACGCCGACTTCCTGGCCCGCCGGGAGCTCATTCAGGCCTCGGCCCGGAACACCGTCAAGCGGCGTCGCATCACCGCGCTGGTGATCCGCATCCTCTTCGGTATCTGCGTCGTCCTGGTGCTCATTCCCCTGGTGGCCCTCGTCTACTACGTGTGCAAGCGGGGCATCGACGCGCTCTCGGTGGCCTTCTTCACCCAGACCCCGACCCCACCGGGGATCCCCGGCGGAGGTATTTCCAACTCCATCGTGGGCACGCTCATCATCTGCGGGTTGGCCGTGCTCATCGCCATCCCCGTCGGCCTCCTGGTGGCCCTGCTGCTGATTGAGCGCACGGGCCCGATCCCCACCGCCATCCGCTTCGGGGCCGACGTGCTCTCGGGCCTCCCCTCCATCCTCATCGGGCTTTTCGCCTACTCGGTGATCGTGGTCCACACCCACTACTCGGGATGGGCGGCCAGCATCGCGCTGGCCGTGCTCATGCTGCCGATCATGATCCGCGGCGACGAGGAGGCCATGCGGACGGTGCCCGGTGACCTCTGGGAGGCCGGCCTGGCCCTGGGCGCCCGCCAGTCCCGGGTGGTGCGCTCGGTGGTCGTCCGGGGCTCCATCCCCGGCCTGATCACGGCCAACCTCCTCGGTCTCGCCCGCGCCGTGGGCGAGACGGCTCCCCTGCTCTTCACCACCATCTTCACCACGACATTCACCCTCGACCCGAAGCAGCCGATGAGCGCCATCCCCTTCGTCATCTTCTACGACGGCACCTCGGCCTACAAGAACCTGCAGGAGGACGCCTGGGGGGCGGCCTTCGTCCTCATGGTCGGCGTCCTGATCCTCAGCATCATCGGCCGAACCGTCGCCGCCCGCCTGACCAGGAAATCTCGCTAATGTGCAGCAATCCACCAGGAGAGGGAAATGTCTGATACGACGTCCGCAGTAGCCGCTCGGATCCAACAAGAGGTGCTGGCGCAGGGCGCCGGGGCGCCGGACCTGCTCGACAACCCGGCGGCGGTGACCCTCACCGACGTCGCCGTCGACTTCGGGGCCGTGCACGCCGTGCGCCGGGTGACGTTCCCGTTGGCGGCCAACCACGTCACCGCGCTGGTCGGGCCGTCGGGCTGTGGCAAGACCACCGTGCTGCGTGCCATCAACCGCATGCACGACCGGTCGGGCGGCAAGGTGACGGGGTCGATCCGCCTGGGCGACCAGGAGATCTACGGGCGCGACGCGCAGCCTGAGGTGCTCCGCAGCCGCATCGGCATGGTCTTCCAGCGGCCAAACCCGTTCCCCACCATGAGCATCCTCGACAACGTCACCTCCGGCCTACGCTTCAACGGCATCCGCAACAAGACGGTCCTCAAGGAGGCGGCGGAGTCGGCGCTGCAGTCCGCCGCGCTGTGGGACACGGTCAAGGACCGCCTGGACCAGCCGGCAGTGCGGCTCTCGGGTGGACAGCAGCAGCGACTGTGCATCGCCCGGGCCCTGGCAGTGGAGCCCGAGGTCCTGCTCATGGACGAGCCCTGCTCGGCACTCGACCCCATCTCCACCTCGGCCATAGAGGAGACCATCGTCGAGCTGGCCTCCGAGGTGACCATCGCCTTGGTCACCCACAACATGTTCCAGGCCACCCGCTGCGCCGACCTCACCGCGGTCTTCCTGCTCGACAACGACGACCACATCGGCGAACTGGTCGAGTACGGGGCCACCCAGCAGATCTTCTCGGCACCGTCGGACCCACGCACCGAGCAGTACGTCACCGGGCAGGTCAGCTGAGAGAGCGGAGGGACAGCGGGGGCAGCAGACTGGGAGTTATTCGCCCTATCCCTAGTGTACAAGTGGGAATAGAGCAACTATATTCCCGGCCGGCGAGCACGCGTGCGGCTACAACGAGGGTTGAACGTTCATGCTGACGACACCGCAAGTTTGCCGTTTGGACAACAAGAGTTCAGTTTCGCCGGGTAGGAATACCCCGACAGAAGAAAGGCGACCTGGTCCGTTCCAGGTACCTACGAGAGGAGCAGTTTCGTGTCCCACGATCTCACCGGCAGGGTGGTCACCGCGCCACCGGTCCGAGCAAACCGGCAGATCCGGCGCAGCCGCCGCCGTTGGCTGCCTTCTGCGATTCTGGCCGGAGCGCTCGGCGTCGCCGCGCCCTTGACGATGATGACAACGTCGGCCGGGGCGGCGGGCCCACTGCCTACCGTCGGATACACCCTGGTCACCTCGCAGGGTGGCACGTTCAACTTCGGCGCCGCCCCGGTGGACGGCGGACCGCTGGGCGTGGCGGACGCAGCGACCGTGGGCATCGCACCCACGCCGGACGGCAACGGCTACTGGGTGGCCACGGCCAACGGCGGCGTGTTCACCTTCGGTGACGCGCAGTTCTACGGTTCGGCGGGGAGCCTCAAGCTCAGCGCGCCGATCGTCGGCATCGTGGCGACCGCCGACGGCAAGGGCTACTACCTGGTGTCGTCCAACGGCGGCGTGTTCACCTTCGGTGACGCGGCGTTCTACGGTTCGCTGGGTGGCATCACGCTGGCGGGACCGATCGTCGGGATCTCGCTGACCGCTGACGGCAAGGGCTACTACCTCGTCGGTTCCGACGGCGGGGTGTTCACCTTCGGTGACGCGGTCTTCGCCGGCACCCTCGAGTCGACCTTCGGCGGGCCCTCGCCCGACGGCGCCGCCATCGGCATCGCCGCCGACCCGGTTGGACCCGGCTACCTGATCGCCACCGCCGGGGGAGCCGTCGTGGCCTACGGCGGCGCTCCGTTCTACGGATCGCCCACCCTCAACGGCGTCACCCCGGTGCAGCCGGTCGTGGGCATCGCCTACACGGCCGACGGCACGGGCTACTACCTCGCCGCGGCCGACGGCGGCATCTTCAACTTCAACGCCACGAAGACCGTCGGCACGGGGACGTCGGCCACGACGGCCACGACCGGGACCGCCAACTTCTACGGTTCGGTCCCACAGGTGATCGGCACATCGGGGATCGCCGTTCCCACCACGGTGGTCGGCATCGCGCTCACCCACTGAGGGTCGACTGCCCGTCGCGGCAGTACCGCACTGTGACATGACCAAGGCCCCCCGTCGGGGGGCCTTGGTCTGTTCCCGCTTACTCAGCCGGCCCGCTTTCGTGGCGTTCGAGGGAGCGCCGGCGGCGGCCGCGGTGCGGCCGGTTGGTGGCCACGATCGTCGAGGCCAGAGCCCGGGCCTGATCGGCCTGCATCGGCGAGCACGGGCGGGACGTATAACAGGCCAGCTCCACCAGCTCGGCCAGGTGGGCCACGGCGTCGGCCTCGACCGGCTCGGACGACGAGCCTTCGACGGCGCTGATCCGGTCGGCGTACTCACCGGGCGTCTCCCCCGCCTGACGGGAGAGGCCCCGGTGCCGCAACGCCAGCAGGGCGTGCTCCCAGGCGCGCACCACCCGCTGATCGGGGTCCAGCCGTGCCTCGGCGGCCGTTCGGCGGTGCCGCAGCGCCCACAGGAGTAGGGCCAGCACCACCAGTGCGACAACGACCGCCAGCACGAGGACCCAGAGGTTCAGTCCGTGGTGGCCGGGGGCCGTCTGGTGGCGACGCGAGCCGTGCCGATGGGTGGCGGGCGGGGTCACCGGATGCGAGCCCGACGAAGCGGACGTGGTGGGGGTGACCTCGTGTGTCGGCGCGGTGGTGGTCGGCGTCGTGGTCGGTGTGGTGGTGGTGGTCGTTGCCGTGGGGCCGAGCACGCCCGACGGCACGGGCGCGGAGGCGGCGGGGGGGGTGGGCTCGACCGAGACCCACCCGGCATCTGGTCCCAGGTAGACCTGGGGCCAGACGTGGGCGTCCGCCCCGGTCACGGTGTAGGTGTCGCCGGGCCCGGGCTGGCCCGCGGTGAAGCCGACGGCCAGGCGGGTCGGGATGCCGAGGGAACGGGCCAGCACGGCGTAGGCCCCGGCGAACTGCTCGCAGAAGCCGGCCTTGGTGACCGTGAGGAACTGGACCAGGGGGTTGGTGCCGCTGGTGGCCGGCGGCGACAGCGTGTAGCGGAACCGTCCGGACCGGAACCAGTCGACCAGGGCCTGCGCTTCGGCGCCCGGGGTGGTTGCACCGTCGACCGCCTGATGGGCCAGTTGGGCGACGATGGCCGGTTGCGTGGGCAGGGAGAGGTAGGGCACGAGGCGGGGGTCGCTCGACGCCAGCTGCGCCCCGGCGGGCGGAACGGCCGAACTGAGCCCCGCCGTGACGGTGTAGGTCGTGCCCGGGCCACTGGGGACGTCGGCCAGGACCCCTTCCTGTTCGACGGCCTCCGCTCCCGCCAGCCCGTGCACCGCAAGGGCGTCCGGGGGGGCGGGGAGAAGTCGGCTGACGAAATCGGTGATCGCCAGCTGTGCGCTGAAGGTCGAGACCGGGGAGGGTGACGGCAGGACTCCGGGGCCGAGAGAGGCCGCGGCCGCCCCCGTGGTCCCGCTCAGTGCCGCGCTGGCGCCGGTCGTCGGGACCCATTCGAAGCCGGTGAAGGTGGACAGCGTGCCAACTTGCCAGTAGGTCGTGACCGGGCTCTTGGCGCGGAAGATCACCTCCTTGGACTTCGACACCTCGACGGCCCGAAGGTTGTCGACCAGCGCGATGCCCGTCAAGAGGTCTCCCGCCGCCCCCCGGCTCGAGAGCGTCGTGCCCGTCCGCGGGGCGGGCGGGGGCACACGGAAGACCGTCAGCCGCATGCCCGAGAGCCCCGCTCCCGCCACGATCACGACCAGGGCTACCACGGCCAGGCTGGCTATCGCCCCCGAGAGCGGCCGGAGCACGGCGGTCGAGGGGCGGGGGCCGTCACCGGGGATGCCGTCACCGGAGTTGCCGTCACCGGAGTTGCCGCCCGGTCGGCCAGGGCCAAGAAGACCACGACGCCGAGAAAGTAGGAGACGAGGGCGGCGACCCGTTCCTGCTCCCCGCTCACCAGGGTGGTGTAGACGAAGATGGCCAGGGACGGAGCCATGCAGGGCGCCAGGGCCCGGCGGACGGACGGCGTCGTGCCCGATACAGCGGAGGGCCCGTACGGCCCGCGCGCCCAGGTTCCGCGGGTGAGGGCGGCCCCGGCGGCGCCGATAGCGGCGACGACGAGGACCACCCCGTTGCGCAGCGGCAGCGGGGTCCCGTCGTCGGCCAACGCCCGGTGCGCAGCACTCAGCTGGCTCCAGATCACCCTCAGATGGAGGAAGTGCGATCCCGGATCGAACAGGGAGGGATCGACCAGCACGAGCAGGCCGCACACCGAGGCCAGCCACCCCAGCGCGACAGCCGGGAGCGGGGCGGCCCCCAGGCGCACCACCAACGCCGTCACCGCGTCGGCCAGCACGATGGCCACCAAAATGGGCAACAGGACACGGCCGCCCATCGGGTGGAGCACCAGCCGGCTGAGCGGGATGGCCGCCGAGGCCGACAGGATCAGCGGGGCCAGGCTCACCAGACCGATCGGGCGGACCCGGGCCGGCCGGCTCGGGCCGGCCGGGTCGGGGGTCATGGGGCGATCACCAGGTGGGCGGACCCGGGCGACCCGGACATGTCGGCGGCCCCCCGGGCGGTGGTGATCACCAGGGGCCGTCCGCTCGTCACGTGGAGCGGCACGGTCTCCGGGTGGCGTGGGACAGTGGTGGCACCGCGCCGGTGCCAACGCGGGCGCCGTTCCGGCGGCGGGGTGGGCTCCATGGCGGCGATGGCCCGCAACAGCGCCGTCTCTCCGAGCGGTCCGGGGCCGACGGCGATCCGCTCCCCCGAGGTCGCCGACAGCTCGACCACCGATCCCCGGGCCAGCACGGCCATCCCCACCCCGGCCGCCGTGGACAGCACGCGCTCGCAGCCCGCCGGCCCGTTCGTCGCCCGCAGGTCGGCCACCACGTGGACCCTGTTCGGTCCCGAGTCCTCGAAGTCGCGCACCATGAGGTCACCGGTGCGGGCCAGCGCCGGCCAGTACAGGAGCCGGAGCCGATCCCCGGGCACGTAGGAGCGGATGCCCGAGAAGTCACCCAGGCTGGCACCCTTGGTGGGCGAGACCACCGACGCGGGTTGGCTGTCCTCCGTGCTCTCGACTCCCCGGAGCAGCTCTTCGCCCAGCTCGACGGGGGTGGGGACGGGGTGCACGGTGATCGTCGCACTGGGCCCGATCGCCACCAGCTGCGCCACGAGGGCGAAGGAGTCGAAGCACCACAACCGCAGGCCACCCACGGCGTAGATGCCACGGGCGGCCGTAGGGACCGGAAAGTCGATCCGCGTGCCCCCGCCGCCCTCGGGATGCGGCACCGGCACGGCCGACGACGGACCGGGGCGCGCCCGCGGCTCGGGCTCGCCCCGCGAGCTGCGCGAGACCCGCGTCCAGCAGTGCTGCGGATCCTCGAGCCACAACGGTACGGCGCTGGTGGCCGCGGAGTCCAAGGTGACACGCAGGGTGGCCCGGCTGCCCACTTCGGCATCGATAGAGGACAGCGCGGCCGTGACATGCCAGCGGCCCCGCGCCAGGGCCGCCCGGTGCGCGCTCTGCACGAGGCCGGCCGCCACCAACGTGAGTAGCGCGAGGGAGAGCAGCACCAGCTCTTCGGCGCCGAGGAGCAGGCCGGCGACGGCGCTGAGCGGCACGATGCCGAGCGCGACGACGCCGCGCGTGGTCAGTGTGGTTCGGCGTCGCGCCATCCGCTTCGTGAGTTACCCGGCGGCCACCGCCGCGCGGTTCGGCGCGCGGACCGGCACCGGGACGCGGGCCAGGAGCTCGGCGACCAGCGCGGGGGACGAGTAGCCCCCGAGCTCCGCCGCCGGGGTGACGGCCAGGCGGTGGGCGAGCACGACGGTGGCGACGGCCTTGACGTCGTCCGGGAGGAGATAGTCGCGGCCGGCGGTCACGGCGAACCCGCTGGCCGTGCGCAGCAGGGCGAGACCGGCGCGGGGCGAGGCGCCGAAGAGCAGGCTCGGGTGGTTGCGGGTGGCCTCCACCAGGTCGAGCACGTACGACCGCAGCTCGGGCGCGACGTGCATCTGGTCCACCATCTCGGCCAAGGTGGCGAGCATGGGGGCACCCCCGATCACCCGCAGATCCTCGGGACGGGGCCGGGCCGCGCTCGTGGCCAGCAGCCGTTCCTCGGCCTGGCGGCTCGGGTAGCCGATGCTGGTGCGGAGCAGGAAGCGGTCGCGCTGGCTGAAGGGAAGGGGGTAGGTGCCCGCCGAGTCGTAGGGGTTCTGGGTGGCGATGACCATGAAGGGCCGGGGCAGCGGGTGGGTGACCCCGTCCACGCTCACCTGCCCCTCCTCCATGGCCTCGAGCAGCGCTGACTGGGCCTTGGGCGAGGCCCGGTTCAACTCGTCGGCCAGCAGGATGTTGGTGAAGATCGGGCCGGGGTGGAAGACCGGCTTCATCCGCTCGCGGTCGAGCACCATGGCCCCGATCAGATCGGAGGGCAGCAGGTCGGCGGTGAACTGGACCCGGCGGCAGTGCAGGCCCAGCGTCTGGGCCAACGCCTTGGCCAGGGTGGTCTTGCCCACCCCGGGCAGGTCCTCAATGAGGAGATGCCCCCCGGCGGCCAGGCAGGCCACCGCCAGGCGCACCACCTCGCGCTTGCCGTAGAGCACGGAGCCCACGTTGGCCGCCACCTCTTGGAGCTGGCGGGAGAGATCCGCGGCAATGACGGTTGGCCCGTCACCAGCGGTAGTCACCGCCCTATCCTAGATGCCCCCACTACGACAGAAAAAGGCGCCACCCGTTCTGGTGACGGCCAGGTGAACCCGGGCCAGAACCGTCACCCTAGGCTGCTCCCATGCCGGGCAAGATCCTGGTGGACATCACCCCGCTGCGCGACAGCCGGGACTTCAGGCTGCTCTTCACCGGCCAGCTGGTCTCCATGCTGGGCTCGCAGCTGACCGTGGTGGCCATTCCCTACCAGATCTACCAGATGACGCACTCGTCGCTGCAGGTGGGTGCCGTCAGCCTGGCGCAACTGCTCCCCTTCATCGCCGGCGCCCTGGTGGCGGGGCCGATGGGCGACAGCCACGATCGACGGCGCATCATGCTGTGGACGGCCGCCGGCTTACTGCTCACCAGCGCCGCGCTGGCCTACAACGCCTCGGCGGCGCACCCCTCCCTCCTGGCGATCTATCTGGTGAGCGCGGTGGCTGCCGCACTCAACGGGTTCTCCAACACCGCCCGCATGGCCTCGGTGCCCGGGCTGGTGGAGCGGCGGCACATCTCGGCCGCGGCGGCCATGATGCAGGTGACCTTCCAGGTGGGCGCCGTTGTCGGCCCTGCCCTCTCGGGCCTCCTGCTGGGCATCGGCCTGCCATTCGTCTACGGGATCGACGCGGGGACGTTCCTGGTGGTGATGGTCACCACCTTCATGATGCGGCCCATCCCACCGGCCGAGGGCGCCAGCCTCCGCCCGTGGGCGTCGACCAAGGAGGGCATCCGCTATCTGCGCAGCCGTCAGGTGCTCCAAGGGGTCTACATCATCGACATCAACGCCATGGTCTTCGGCATGCCGCGAGCGCTCTTCCCGGCCATGGCCGGCTCGGTGTTCGGCGGCGGCACCATCACACTGGGCTTCCTCTACGCCGCACCGGGCGTCGGCGCGCTCATCGGTGCGCTGACCACGGGCTGGGTCGCCAACCTCAAGCGCCAGGGTCGGGCCGTCATCGTCGCCGTCATGGCCTGGGGGGTCGCCATCGCACTCTTCGGACTGGTCGACACGCTCTGGGTGGCCCTCGTGCTGCTGGCCATCGCCGGCTGGGCCGATGTGATCTCCGCCGTCTTGCGCAACACCATCTTGCAGTCGAGCATCCCCGACCGTTTCCGCAGCCGGATGTCCTCCATTCAGATGGCCGTCGTCCAAGGCGGTCCCCGTCTCGGTGACATGGAGTCCGGCGCGGTGGCCACCGCCACGAGCGTGGAGTTCTCGGTGGTCTCGGGCGGGCTGGCCTGCATCGTCGGCGCGGCGGTGATCGGCCTCCTCATGCCCCGGTTACGCCACTACGTTGCGGGCGAGGTGGACGAGGTCCCGACCGAGGAACCCGACGCGCTAGAGCCGGGGTGAGGGAACCCTCGCCGTACGGTCGGGTTGCGCCAGCAAGCCGTCGTCCAGGCGCAGGGCCGCACCGCCGAGGTTGAGCGGCGAGGGCGCGGTGAGGACGGGCAGGGCGGTGAGCCGCATGGTGCGCGAGCGCACCCGGGGGGAGAAGATACGGCCCAGACGGCGGTGGCGCTGTGACCCGAGCACGATGGCGTCGACCGAGCGGTCGTGGGCCGCCCCGGCGATGCGGCGGGCCACGTCGCGGTAGGAGGCGACCACCGATGTCCCCGCGGCGCGGACCCCGGCGGCGCGCAGCCGGTGCACCGCACCGGTCACCAGCTCGGCGGCTTCGGCCCTCGTGAGCAGGGTGACGCCGCGACCGCCCACCAGGTACTCGTTGACGTGGAACACGTGCACTTCGGCAGCGTGGTGCTGGGCGATGGCGACGGCGAAGTCGGTCGCCACCTCGCTGCCCGGAGAGTCGTCAATGGCGAGGAGAAGTCGCGTGAACATGGAGGGTCCCTGGTCGATACGTGTTTCCAACAGGTTAACGCACCACCACCCGAGCTGGGCGACGCATCTCCTAATGTGGGTGGCCATGCCCAGATGCCTGGTCGTGCAGCACGTGGTGCCCGAAGAGGCGTTCGCCATCGGAGAGGCCCTGCGGACCTCGGGCGTGCGCATCGAGACGTGCCGCGTCTACGCGGGCGACCCCGTCCCCACCGACACCTCGGGACTGGACGGGCTGGTGGTGATGGGGGGGCCGATGTCGGCCGGCTCCAGCGACGGCTTCACCACCAGGGACGCAGAGGTCGCCTTGTTGGCCGAGGCCCTCCGCACCGGCCTGCCGACCCTCGGTGTCTGCCTGGGCGCCCAGTTGGTGGCCGTCGCCGGTGGGGCGGCGGCCTATCGCGGGGCGAGTGGTCCGGAGATCGGGTGGGGACCGGTGACCCTGGGTGCCGACTGCCGGGACGACCGGCTCTTCGGCGGGCTCCCCGAGACGCTGACCGTGCTGCACTGGCACGGGGACACCTTTGACCTGCCGGTGGGAGGTCGGCGCCTGATCAGCAACGCCCGCTACGACAATCAGGCATTCCGTCTGGGTCCCGCAGCCTGGGGTGTCCAGTTCCACCTGGAGGTCACCCGCCGGGCCGTGACCGGCTTCCTGACCGAGTTCGCGTCGGACCTCGAAGGGAGCGGCACCACATCGGGCGCCATACGGGCGGCGACCGCCAAGGCCCTCGAGGCGCTCGCGCCGGCGCGTGATCAGGTCTGCGGGCGGTTCGCCGCACTGGTGGCCGAACGCGTCCCCCGGCAGGACCTCATCGAGCTGGCCTGACTCGAGCTGGCCTGATCGAGCCGGCCTGACTCGGGCCGGTCTGACTCGGGCCGGGGGTGCCGACAGGGCGCACAAGTCCCCCGCGTTTCACCATTATTTCTGATGTGTGAACTGTGGCAACTTTACTTGCCTCAGAGGCAACTAGCCCACACAATCGAGCCATGGAGCTCAACGCCGTACTCACCTCGATCGCCGAGAGTCTCCATGAGGAGCGGGTACGCGCCGGGCTGACCCTCGAGCAGTTGGCCCGCAGGGCGGACCTCTCGACGGCGCACCTCTCGCGGCTCGAGTCGGGGGATCGCCAACCCTCGGTCGCCGCCCTGCTCTCACTGGCCCGTGCGCTCGGGGTGTCCCTCAGCTGGCTCCTAGGAGAGCGCCACACCGGGTCGACGCTGGCCGTCTACGAGGGGGGCGGGCCCACCCGCGAGGCGAACGGCCTGACCATCTCCGCGTGCAGCGGCTTCCCGGGATCGACGACGCTCGAGGCGCTCCACATCACCATCGACCCCGACCGGGTGCCGCCCGCACCGGCCCGCCACCGCGGCGAGGAGTGGATCCACGTCATCGCCGGCCACCTGCGGCTGGAGTACGACGACGAGCTCCACCTCCTCGGGCCCGGGAGCTCGGTGCACTTCGATGCCAGCCGGCCCCACCGCCTGGGCGCGGAGCGGGTGACCACCGAGGTGGTGGTCGTGGCCGCCGACGCACCCAAGGAGCTGCGCAACCCTCTCTTCACCTCAATCACCTACCACTAGCCAAGGAGGCACCTATGACCATGCTGGGCGAGCTGGAGGCCACGGGCGAGCGGTTCTCGCTCTATCGGTTGATGGAGGTGCGGGCCCGGACCCGCACGGCGGTCCACCTCATCGCCGACCAGGTCGAGGTGGGCATGGTCGAAGAGGACGCCAAGGCCATGGCCCGCGCCACCCTGAGCGAGCTCGGCATGCGCCGCGGATGGCACCACATCATCGTCCGCTTCGGGCCGAACACCACCAAGGACTTCATGGAGCCCTCGGAGAAGGGCGTGGTGCTCGGATCCGATGACATCTTTTTCGTCGACATCGGGCCGGTGTACGAGGACACCGAAGGCGACGCCGGGGACACATTCGTCGTGGGGTCGGACCCCGAGCACCTGCGGGCCAAGCGCGAGGTGAGGATGATCTGGGACCGGGTGCGCGACCGGTGGTTCACCGAGGGAACCACCGGCAAAGAGCTCTACGACTACGCCACCGAGACGGCGGCGGAGTTCGGCTGGAGGCTCAACCTCGATCTCTCCGGCCATCGGCTCTCGGACTTCCCCCACTCCGCCCACTACGACGGCCCGCTGGCCGAGGTCGAGTTCCGGCCCAACCCCAACCTGTGGGTGCTCGAGATCGCCATCATCCATCGCGACCGCCAGTTCGGGGCGTTCTACGAAGACCTCCTCTTGGAGGACCAGTCGTTCCCGGAGTGAGGAGCACCCATCACTGGTCTCCTCGCCGACCAGCGTGACACCGCAGCACAGGACCCATCACAGCCCGGGGGGAAGGACCAGGAGTAGCACGACAATGACCATCGGCAGCAGCGTCTCATCCGAACCATCCACCAAGAAGATCCCCGGACTGCGGATCAACGCGTTGGGCTTCCCGCCACTCCTCGCACAGTCGGTGGCGCTGATCTCGCCCACCATGACCGCCGTCCTCATCATCCCCCTGGCGTTCGCCAGCGCGGGACAGAGCACCTGGCTCGCCTACGCCTTCGGGACGGTGATGCTCCTCTTCGTGGTGTTCTGCCTCAACCAGTTCACCAAACGAACCGACACGGCGGGGACCATGTACTCCTACACCGGTCGGGGGCTCGGACCGAAGGCGGGAGTGCTGTCCGGGTGGACCCTCATCTGGTCCTACTTCTTCATCGCCGTGGCCGGCATGACCGGCTTCGCCGTCTTCTGCGGTCAGTTGCTCTCCGCGCTCGGCTATCACGGATCGATCCATCCGATCTTCTTCTTCGCCCTCAGCGCGGTGCTGTGCTGGCTCGTCGCCTACAAGGACATCCGCATCTCCTCCCTCCTGACGCTGGTGCTCGAGGGCCTCTCCGTCACCTGCATCCTGATCCTGGCCGGCATCGTGCTGTTCAAGCACGGCTTCCACGTCGATACCGCCCAGACGTCACTCGACGGCATCGCCCCCCGCGGCCTGGGCCTGGCCGTCGTGGCCTGTATCTTCAGCCTGGTCGGCTTCGAGAGTGCCACCACGCTCAGCGGCGAGGCGAAGAATCCGAGGCGGAACGTGCCCAAGGCGGTCGTCGTCAGCCTGATCATCACCGGGGCCTTCATGGTGTTCATGAGCTACGTGGAGGTGGCCGGCACCAGCCACTACTCCACACCCTTCGGCTCCATCGGGGCGCCCCTCAACGTCCTCGCCCAGATTTACGGGGTGAGCTACTTCAAGATCCCGATCTCCATCGGGGCCATGATCAGTTTCTTCTCCCTCTCGCTCTCCTGCCTGAACGCGGGCTCCAGGATCATCTACCCCATGGCCCAGCACGGGATCTTCTCCCCGCACCTGGGGAGAGCGCACGCCACCAACCGGACGCCCCACATCGCCATCACGGTCTACATCGCCATGATCTTCACGGTCCCGGCGTTGCTCTCCATCTTCACCAACCCGCTCACCGCGTTCGGTGATTCCGGAACCCTGGCCGCCTTCGGCTTCCTGCTGGCCTACTACCTCATCACCGTGGCCGCTCCGGCGTACCTCAAGAAGATCGGCGAGCTACGCCCGCACCACATCGTGCTGGCCGTGACCGCAGTGATCTTTCTCCTGGTGCCCACCGTCGGGAGCTTCTACCCTCTGCCGCCCTACCCGGTGGTGCTCTTCCCCTACATCTTCCTGGCCTGGATGCTGGTCGGCGCCGGGTGGCTCTACGTGCTCAACCGCCGCCGGCCCGGAATCCTGAACGACATAGAGGCGGACCTCGAGCGGGTGCCGGAGCTCCAAGAAGAGGTGATCGAGGTCTTCGAGCACACCCATCCCCAGCCGCATCCCCAGAGCGACGAGCGCATCCTGGCGTGAGTCTTGTCCGGTCTGCCTCCCTGGGCGCTCGGGGAGGCAGACCGGCGGCTGGCCGAACGACGAGCTCCAGCCTCGCCGTTGTTCAGCTCGGGGGGGTCACCGTGACGCTCCAACCGAAGGCGTACGGAGATCCCGGACCGAAGAGGACCTCCCCCTTGGCGCTGACCTGATCGGCGCCGATGTTGCCCAGGCTGAGCGAGGCCGGAACGGTCTCACTGATCCCCGACGCCGGGTCGGTCACCGAGATGGTGCCCACGCACAAGCCCAACAGGCAGTCCTGGTTGATCGCGATGGTGACCGGGGTGCCATGTGGCCCCGTCAGAACGACGGTGCCCTGGACCTGGCTCACCAGCCCGTGGGTGATCGTCACCGACCCGGACAGGACCGGACCGCTGATGGAGTAGGGCGTGGAACCGCCGAGCGACACCGCCACGCTCTCGGGCGCCAAGGCACCGTCGAAGACGGTGCCGGTGAGCTGTGACAGCGACGGGCTGCTGGTGGTCGACATCGTGACGGTCAGACAGGCGGGCGTGCCGCCACCGAAGCCGAAGCCGGGTACCGCCGGGCTGTAGACGGCCGGGGTCACCAGCTCCCACGCACCCGATCCGCCGTTGGCCGCCGGGTTGTACCAGAACAGGCTGGTAGCCCCGTTCAATGCACAGTCCTTGATCGTGACACTGGTGAAGGTATTGACGTCCGAGAGGGCGACGTCGAAGGGCGCGCCGGACGAGTTGAAGGGCACCCCGCCGCTCGGGCCCTCGCCGTACTGACCGACGGTGATGCCACCCGACCCGTGGGCGGTCACGGTGATCGTCCCCCGTGTCCCCGTGCTGGTAGCCGTGGCCGTACCGGTGGAGCTGGTGCTCGAGGCACTGGCACAGCCGGCGGCGGTGCCCAGGCCCAGGCCCGGCGTGGACGGGCAGGCCGGTGGGGCTGTCGTGCCGGCGGCCACCGCCAGGGTCAAGGTGACGGTGGCCGTGGCGGCCGGGTACTCGGAGTCCGAGACGCCGAAGGTGAGCGTGGCCGACCCCGGAGCGGTGGGTGTGCCGTAGATCGTCCCGGTCGAGGCGTTGAACGAGAGGCCGGCGGGAAGCGTCCCCGACGTGAGCCGCCACGAGTACGGCGCCTCACCGCCAGTGGCCGCCAACGTCGTGTCGTAGGTCACGCCCTGCGTGCCTCCGGGCAGCGACTTGGTGGTGACGGCGAGGGATGGGAACACCGGGACGGCCGGCGCGGCGCCAAAGGGCACCACGGTGTCGGCCGTATCCAGCCCACCTATGTGGGCGAGGATCCCGTTCGTCGCGGCGTTGATCACGTAGATGATCCCGTTCGTGCTCAGATTGTTAGTGGCGGCGTAGACGCGCGTCCCGTCCGGGCTGACCGCGATCCCGTTGGGGATGTAGGGCAGGGTGATGTCCGAGACCGTCCCGGCGACGGGGTTGATGACCGCCACGTAGGGAGTGGTGGTCTTGGCCGTCGTGCCCACGATGTAGGTGCCGACGTTGGCTGCGTACACGTCGCCCGAGGTGGGGCTGACAGCCAGTTCGACGGCCTCGTTCATCCCGGCGTAGGTGTGGGTGATCGTATTGGTGGCCGTGCTGATCACGCTGACCGTCCCGGCATTTTCAGCCGTGCCCAGATAGCCGTTGGTCACGTAGACGGCGGAGCCGTTCGGGGCGGCGGCGATCGCCTCGGCCCCCGACAGGGACACCGTGGCTACGACGCGGTCGGTGGACAGGTTGACCACGTCCACGCCGTAGTTCTGCAGGACGACGAAGAGTTCGGTGCCGGCCGGGTTGATGGCTGCCGCGCTCGGCCCGAAGTAGCTGACGTTCACCCCGGTGATGCTGCCGGTGACCGAGTCGGTGGCCGTGCTGATGATCGTCACCTGATCGCTGGGGTACTCGTCGACCACGTACAGCTGGCCTCCGCTGGGCGCCATGACCAGATCAGCGCCCCAGCCCGGCGTGGCGATGGTGCTGAGGACCGCCCCCGTGGCCGTGTTGACGACCTGCACCTTGGTGCCCGAGGAGCTCGGATCGAGGACGTAGGCCCGGGTCCCGTCCGGGCTGATGGCCAGATAGTGCTCGGCCTGGCAACCGCAGGAGTTACTCCCGACGAAGAATCGGTTGGCCAAGGTGTCCGTGGCGCTGTTGACGATATCGAGATACGTGCCCTCACCGTCGTCGGCGAACACCGGTGAGTCGACCGTCTGGGTGAGCGGACCCGACGTGCTGGTTAGGTGGGAGCCGTCCCCGGAGTACGTTGCCGTGAGGCTGTGGGTGCCGATGGCGTAGACGGTCGCCAGCTGTGGTGCGCTGAGCGTGGCCTGGCCACCGGCGCCGACCGGCGAGGTACCGAGGGACGTCGTACCGTCGTAGAAGGTGACCGTCCCGGTCGGCGTGGAACCGCCGGTGACCGTGGCGGTGAGCGAGGTCGTCTGGCTGACGGTGGAGGGGTTGATCGACGAGGCCAAGGTGGTGGTGGTCCCCGCGGTGGCGGCGTTGACCGTGATCGTGGTGGTGGCGGTGGCCGTCGAGTAGTCGGTGGAGTCGGTCGGGGTGAACAGGACCGAGAGGGTCTGGTTGGTCCCTACACCGAGCACCGTGCCGGCCGGCGGCGTGTAGGTGAAGGTGCCGGGCACCGAGGCGGTGGCGTCGAGCTGGGTGGCGCTCAGCGCGGTGCCCACGGTGATCGCCGCGGGCGTGGCCCATGTGACGGTGGGCACCAGCTTGGCCGTCACGGTGATGGTGGTGCCGCCGGCGGCCGTGGTGTAGTCGGTGGAGTCGGTCGGGGTGAACAGGACCGAGAGGGTCTGGTTGGTCCCCACACCGAGCACCGTGCCCGCCGGCGGCGTGTAGGTGAAGGTGCCCGGCACCGAAGCGGTGGCGTCGAGCTGGGTGGTGCTCAGCGCGGTGCCCACGGTGATCGCCGCGGGCGTGGCCCAGGTGACGGTGGGCGTCACCTGCGTGACGGTGATCGTGGTGGTGGCGGTGGCCGTCGAGTAGTCGGTGGAGTCGGTCGGTGTGAACAGGACCGAGAGGGTCTGGTTGGCGCCGGCCTTCAGTACCGTGCCGGCCGGCGGCGTGTAGGTGAAGGTGCCGGGCACCGAGGCGGTGGCGTCGAGCTGCGTGGCGCTCAGCCCCGTGCCGTAGCTGATGGCGGCGGGCGCGGTCCAGGTGACGAGCGGCACACCCTTGGCCGCGACCGTGATGGTGGTGCTGTCGCTGGCCGTGGTGTAGTCGACGCTGTCGGTCGGGGTGAACAGGACCGAGAGGGTCTGGTTGGCCCCCACACCGAGCACGGTGCCGGCCGGCGGCGTGTAGGTGAAGGTGCCGGGCACCGAGGCGGTGGCGTCGAGTTGCGTGGCGCTCAGCGCGGTACCCACGGTGATCGGGGCAGGCGCGGCCCAGGTGACGGCAGGCGTCAACTGGCTGACGGTGATGGTGGTGCCGCCGGTGGCCGTGGTGTAGTCGGTGGAGTCGTTAGGGGTGAACAGGACCGAGAGGGTCTGGTTGGTGCCGGCCTTCAGCACCGTGCCCGTCGGGGGCGTGTAGGTGAAGATTCCGGGCACCGAGGCGGTGGCGTCGAGCTGGGTGGCGCTCAGCGCCGTGCCGTAGCTGATGGCGGCAGGCGCGGTCCAGGTGACGGTGGGTGTGACCTGGGTGACGGTGATGCTGGTGCCGCCGGTGGCCGTGGTGTAGTCCGTGGAGTCGGTCGGGGTGAACAGGACCGACAGGCTCTGGTTGGTGCCGGCCTTCAGCACCGTGCCCGTCGGGGGCGTGTAGGTGAAGATTCCGGGCACCGAGGCGGTGGCGTCGAGCTGGGTGGCGCTCAGCGCCGTGCCGTAGCTGATGGCGGCGGGCGCGGTCCAGGTGACGGTGGGCGTGACCTTGTCCACCGTCTGCGTGATCGGGCTGGCGTTACTTGACCCGTAGGCGTCGTCACCCGAGTAGCTGGCCACAATGGAGTCGGACCCTCCGGTCAGTACCGATGTGGTGCAGGTGGCCTGCCAGCTGCCGCCGTTGTCGCGGAGCGGCTGCGTGTTGCAGTTGGCGATGGTGACGCCGTTGGAGCTGAAGGAGACGCTCCCTCCCCCGTCGGTGGGCGAGACCGTCGCCGTGAAGGTGACCGACTGGCCGTAGCTGGACGGGTTGAGCGATGAGGCGCCCAACGTCGTCGTCGTGTCGGTGAGTGGCGAGCCCGCGATCAGACCCACGCCGTGGAAGTGGGCGTTGCTGCAGTCGGCCGTGAATCCGGAGTCGACCGTGGTGAAGCAACCGCTGTACGACGCATCCTTGATGACCTCGAACTCGGTGTTGACCGGGGGCACGTACCCACCGTCGGGCACCGGGTCCGCGGTACCCGCCACGGACGTCCCGGTGGCGGTGATGGTCCCGAACGTCGTGGCGCTGGCGATGTGGAAGATCAACGTGCCGGTCGACCCGGCGACGAACGAGCCGCCGTTCAACACGTACGAGCCGCCCGAGGCGATGGTGAAGGTGCCGTCGTTGGTGGTGGTGGTCAACCCGTCGCCGCCGTCGGACTGGGTGGCGGCGCTGTCGATGTTGACCGTGCCGTCGTTGGTCAGGTTGGAGCGCAGGTAGCGCACGCCACCGCTGCCGGTGACCGTGTTGAGGGTGCCGTCGTTGGTGAGGGTGTAGGCCGCGGACATCCCGAGCTGGGCGTACAAGCCTCCGGTGGTGGCGTCGCCCACGTTGAGGGTGCCGTCGTTGGTGAGGCTCTTCGCCAATTGGAGCGCGGTGCTGTCGCTTTCGATGGTCAGCGTCTGCCCGGTTGAGATCCCCGGGCTGGTGCCGGTTCCGGTGAGGATGTCCGAGCCGATGAAGCTGAACTGGCCGCCGCCGGCGGTGGTGTCGTCGTCGAGGGTGGCGCTGTCGATAATGACCGGATTGCCGGTCTCAGAGCCCCCGCGTTCGGTGAACGTGTAGGACTCCATCTCCAAGGTGCCGCCGTTGCCGATGGTGCCGCCGGCGTTGTCGAACGAGCCGCCGTTCAACACGTACGAGCCGCCCGAGGCGATGGTGAAGGTGCCGTCGTTGGTAGTGGTGGTCAACCCGTCGCCGCCGTCGGACTCCGTCTTCGCGCTGTCGATGTTGACCGTGCCGTCGTTGGTCAGGTTGGAGCGCAGGTAGCGCACGCCACCGCTGCCGGTGACCGTGTTGAGGGTGCCGTCGTTGGTGAGGGTGTAGGCCGCGGACATCCCGAGCTGGGCGTACAAGCCTCCGGTGGTGGCGTCGCCCACGTTGAGGGTGCCGTCGTTGGTGAGGCTCTTCGCCAATTGGAGCGCGGTGCTGTCGCTTTCGATGGTCAGCGTCTGCCCGGTTGAGATCCCCGGGCTGGTGCCGGTTCCGGTGAGGATGTCCGAGCCGATGAAGCTGAACTGGCCGCCGCCGGCGGTGGTGTCGTCGTCGAGGGTGGCGCTGTCGATAATGACCGGATTGCCGGTCTCAGAGCCCCCGCGTTCGGTGAACGTGTAGGACTCCATCTCCAAGGTGCCGCCGTTGCCGATGGTGCCGCCGGCGTTGTCGAACGAGCCGCCGTTCAACACGTACGAGCCGCCCGAGGCGATGGTGAAGGTGCCGTCGTTGGTAGTGGTGGTCAACCCGTCGCCGCCGTCGGACTCCGTCTTCGCGCTGTCGATGTTGACCGTGCCGTCGTTGGTCAGGTTGGAGCGCAGGTAGCGCACGCCACCGCTGCCGGTGACCGTGTTGAGGGTGCCGTCGTTGGTGAGGGTGTAGGCCGCGGACATCCCGAGCTGGGCGTACAAGCCTCCGGTGGTGGCGTCGCCCACGTTGAGGGTGCCGTCGTTGGTGAGGCTCTTCGCCAATTGGAGCGCGGTGCTGTCGCTTTCGATGGTCAGCGTCTGCCCGGTTGAGATCCCCGGGCTGGTGCCGGTTCCGGTGAGGATGTCCGAGCCGATGAAGCTGAACTGGCCGCCGCCGGCGGTGGTGTCGTCGTCGAGGGTGGCGCTGTCGATAATGACCGGATTGCCGGTCTCAGAGCCCCCGCGTTCGGTGAACGTGTAGGACTCCATCTCCAAGGTGCCGCCGTTGCCGATGGTGCCGCCGGCGTTGTCGAACGAGCCGCCGTTCAACACGTACGAGCCGCCCGAGGCGATGGTGAAGGTGCCGTCGTTGGTGGTGGTGGTCAACCCGTCGCCGCCGTCGGACTCCGTCTTCGGCGCTGTCGATGTTGACCGTGCCGTCGTTGGTCAGGTTGGAGCGCAGGTAGCGCACGCCACCGCTGCCGGTGACCGTGTTGAGAGTGCCGTCGTTGGTGAGGGTGGCGGTCGTCGGACCCTCGAGTGCGGCGTACAAGCCTCCGGTGGTGGCGTCGCCCACATTGAGGGTGCCGTCCGCCCCGATCGTGCTCGAGGAGTTGGCCCCCAACGTGAGCACGGCGTCGCTGCTGTCGATGGTCAGGGTCTCGCTGTCACCAGAGTTGGCCGGCGTGTTGCCGATGGCGATCTCGCTCACCGTCACGGAACCACCGAGGGTCACGGTGTAGGTGCCGGGCACGGTGATGCACACGTCATCGGTCGAGTCGGGGACGCGGTTGCCCCCGCCACTGACCGTCCAGTCCGCCGCCGTGCTCCAGCTACCTCCGGACGAATTGTTCCAGGAGATCGTGCACGTCGGCGGTTGCGCGCCGGCCTGTGTGGCGGACAAGCCGACAGCCATGCCTCCGCCGCCACCCACGATGAGCGCGACGGACAGGCCAATTCGACGAACAAAAACTCGCATGAGATTCCCCTCTCCGCCGTCATCATCCACACGGGGTGACGGCGGCGGCTAGGGACTTTTGTCACAATCAAGGGCGGATGACCCTGATTACCTAAGGACTTTTGTCACAATTCCCATGAAGCCATGCGTCGGAGAGGCGGCAAAGCCACCCCATTACGCCGCATTCGTGGGACGAATCCACAGCACCGCGGTGGCCGCCAGACGTGGTGCTCCTATGCCCCCGTGAAGCGGTTCTCCACTCCATGGACCAGGGTGTCGGGCGCGTACTGGTCGAGGAGGTCGATCGTCCACCCTCCGGCCTGGAAGGCGGTGCGCCAGAAGTCGGGCTCCGACCAGAGGGCGACCTCATCGCCCATGACGAAGAAGTCGTGACCGTTGACCCGGGCGGCGGCGTCGGTGCAGAGCCAGACCGCCAGCGCGGCAACGTCCTCGGGCAGGGATCGCCGGTGACGGTCGCCGTTGCTGCCCAGGGCGTAGCGACCGAGGGCCTCCCGTTGCGGCGCGAACCTCATGAAGGCCTCCATGAACTTCGGGTCCTGTGTACCCTCGGACCGCGGCCGGATCTGGTTGCACCGGACGCCGTAGGGACCGAGCTCTCGGGCGATCGTGCGGGTGAGCCCGGTGATGCCCTCCTTCGCCGCCGCATAGGCGCTGTTGTAGGGGTGGCCGAAGCCCGACTCAGAGCTCGTGTTGAGGATCACGCCCGAACGCTGCTCGATGAAGACCGGCGCCGCGTACTTGATCGTCCCGTAGGTGGCCTTGAGATGCGAACCCACGACGAGGTCGAAGTCGTCTTCGGTCATGTCCCCGATGGCATTGGCGGCGCGCAGGCCGGCGTTGTTGAGCACGATGTCCAGGCCGCCGAAGTGGTCGAGCGCGGTGGCGATGACCGCTCCAGCACCTTCGAAGGTGGCCAGGTCGTGGGGGTCGGCGACCGACTGGCCGCCCGCGGCGTTGATCTCGGAGGCCACCGTGTCGGCGCGCCCGACACCGTCGTCGACACCCACGTCGCTCACGACGACCCTGGCGCCCTCCTGCGCCAGAAGAAGTGCCTCCGCCCGGCCGATTCCCTTCCCCCCGCCGGTGACGACGGCGACCCTCCCCTCGAGGCGGCTCAGAGATTCCGACCGTTCTCGAACCGGGCGTACTGCTTCAAGAACAACAGGTTGGCCTTGCCGGTGGGCCCGTTGCGGTGCTTGGCCACGTCGACCAGCGCGTCGTCCGCGCGGTCGATCGCCACCTCCTCGTTGTACTCGGACTCCCGGTACAAGAACAGCACGACGTCGGCATCCTGTTCCAGTGAGCCGGACTCACGAAGGTCCGAGAGCATGGGCGTCTTGTCCTGGCGCGACTCGAGATTGCGGCTCAGCTGGGAGAGCGCCACCACGGGCACCTCGAGCTCGCGGGCCAGGATCTTGAGGCCACGGCTGATCTCGGCCACCTCGGTCTGGCGGTTCTCGGCCCGGCCCCGACCGGTCATCAGCTGCAGGTAGTCGATCACCACCAACCCCAGGTCGCCCTCGGACTTCTTCAGGCGACGGGCCCGGGCCCGGATGTCCATCACGGTGATGTTCGGGTTGTCGTCTATGAAGATGGGCGCGTTGCTCAACCGTGTGACCGCCGTGCCGAGCTTGGGCCAGTCCTGGGTGCGGATCTGGCCGGTCTGCAGGTGCTGCCCGTTGACCTCGGCCTCCGAGGCCAGCATGCGCTGCGTCAGCTCGAGATGGCCCATCTCGAGGGAGAAGAGGAGGGCGGGCCGCTGCACGACGACGCCCACGTGGGCCAGGATCCCCAGGGCGAAGCTCGTCTTGCCCATGCCGGGACGGGCGCCGACGATCGTCAACGACGAGGGCTGCAGGCCGAGCAGGATCCGGTCGAGCTCGTGGTAGCCGGTGGCCACCCCGGTGATGGCCGAGCCGCGCTTGCCCAGCTCCTCGATGCGGTCCAGCCCCTTCAAGAGGAGCTCGTGCAGGGGGGACATGGTGTCGGCCGTCCGCCGCTCGGCCACGTTGAACATCAGCTGCTCGGCCTCGTCGACGGCAGCCTCCACGTCTTCGGGCACCGAGTAGGCCAGATCGGCGATCTCCCCCGAAACGCCGATGAGGCGGCGCAGCAGCGAGTGCTCCTCGACGATGGCGGCGTAGTGGCGGGCGTTGGCGATGGACGGGGTGTTGGCCTGCAGCGAGACGAACACCGAGGGGTCACCTACGGCGTCGAGCAGCCCCGAGCGCTGGAGCTCGTCGGTGACGGTCACCGCATCGATCGGCTCTCCCCGCTCCATGAGGGCCCGTATGGCACCGAAGATGTGGCCGTGGGCCGGCTTGTAGAAGTCTCCGGCCGAGCACCTCTCGATGGCCACCGACGCCGCGTCGTTGGAGAGCAGCATGGCACCGAGGAGGGACTCCTCGGCCTCGAGGTTGTGCGGAGGGACCCGGCTGTTCGGCACCGGAGCGGCACGGAGAGGGCGGGGCCGGGTGTCGTCAAAGGCGTGAACCACGGTCCCCCAACTCTGCGCTCAAACTGCTGTGGGTAACGAGAGCAACAAGCTGGGGATTCGATCCCCGAATCGCCCGAGAGGGCTGTGGACAACGTGCCTCCTCCTGTGGAGGAGTGTGGGTTCCCGACTGCATCGGGCCATCGTGCCCCAGGGGTGTATCACTCCCGGTGGATGCTCCCGGTGACCTCAGCCCGCGGCGCTGACCTCCAGCGTGATCACGGTTGCCACCCCCGTGAACAACTCCACCGTGATGTCGAAGGAGCCGAGCTCCTTTATGTGCTCAGGCAGGAGCACATGCTTGCGGTCGATTTCCACACCCTTGTGGGCGCGGATGGCCTCGACCACGTCCGCCGGGCCGATGGAGCCGAACAGCCGCCCACCGCCTCCGGCCCGGGCCGAGACGGGGATGACCGCCCCGGCGAGGATGGTCGCCTGCACCTCGGCCTCGGCCCGGCTCTTGGCCTCGCGCAGGTCCCGGCCCCGCCGCATCTGCTCCGCCTGGCCCTCCACACCGGGGGTGGCCACGATGGCCCGCCCCTCGGGGAGCAGGAAGTTGCGGGCGAAACCTCCGGCCACCTTGACCACGTCCCCGCGGCGGCCCACGCCGGCCACGTCATCACGCAGGAGGACCTTCACCGATCGTCCTCCGCACCGGTGGCGGGGGCAGCGCCGGAGACGGCGGCCACCTCCGGGCCGGCCGCGGCCGCACCGTCGTCCGGTTCGATGTCCCGATCGGTCAGGACCTCGATACTGGCCTCACGGTCGCGCGGTGCATCGGCGCCGATGGTGTCGCTCAGCGTCCGCTCGGCCCTCTCGCCGCGCTCCCCGCGCTCGCCGCGGTCGCGCCCGCCGCCGCGCCCACCCGGTCGCTCGGTCACCGTCCGCTGGGTGTAGGGGAGCAGGATCAGCTCACGGGCCGTCTTGATCGCCTGGGCCAGCGCCCGCTGGTGCTGGGCGCAGTTCCCGGTGACCCGGCGCGAGCGGATCTTGCCGCGGTCGCTCATGTACTTGCGCAGCATCGGGACGTCCTTGTAGTCGACCCACTCGGTGTTGTCCCGGCACAGCGCGCAGGGCTTCTTCTTGACCCGGCGCCCCAGGTCCTTGGGTGCGCGACGTGTCGTGGTGCCTCGTTGGTTGTTCCGTGCCATCAGAAGGGCTCCTCATCGAATCCGTAGCCACTGTTGTCGGGGGCGGCCGCCGGCGGCGGGGGTGGGGCCGGCTGCCGGTTGCCCCCGCCACGCGGTCCATCGCTCGGACCCCGCCGTTCGTTCTTGGTGATCTGGGCCGTGGCCCAGCGCAGCGAGGGGCCGATCTCGTCGGCCACCACTTCGACCTTCGACCGCTTGTCGCCGTCCTGGGTCTCCCAGCTCCGCTGCTCCAGCCGGCCCGCCACCATGACGCGGGCCCCCCGGGTGAGGGTCTCGCTCACGTTCTCGGCCATCTCGCGCCAGCACACGACGTCGAAGAAGGAGGTGGCCTCCTCCCACTCCTGGGTCTGGCGGTTCTGCCACCGCCGGTTCACCGCCAGCCCGAAGGAGGCCGTCGGTTGGCCGGTGTTGGTGAAGCGGAGTTCGGGGTCGCGGGTGATGTTGCCCACCAGGACCACGCTGTTGTCCATCGGCATCGTGCGCTCCTCTCAGCTGGCGGCCGGCTGCGCCGCCGCCTTGCGGGCACCCGCCGACTCGGGCAACCGGACGATCTTGTGGCGGACGACCTCGTCGGCCAGCCCCAGCATGCGGTCGAGGTCCGCCACCGTCTGGGTGCCCGAGGTGAACTCCACCACGACGTAGTACCCCTCGCGCTTGTGGTTCACCTCGTAGGCGAACGTCCGCCTGCCCCAGCGGTCGATGGCGCCGGGATTGCCTCCCGTGCTGCGGATGACCCCGAGGGCGCGGTCCAACACCCCCTGAATGACGGTCGGCTCGGTGGTGGCCTCGAATATGGCCATGACTTCGTAAGGCCGCATATGCGGCGTACCTCCCTCTGGACCGGACGGAACGCCCGGGCCCCTGACGGTCAGGGGCAGGGTCTGTTGCGGCTGATCATGCTAGCCGAGCCGACGCCCCCGTTCGGCCGCCCCGCCCCCCACGTCAGTCCGCCCCTGCGTCAGTCCGCCTCAGGCCAGTGCATCTCCGAGCGCGGCCGAACCGTGATAGCTCTCGGCCTCGTTGGGGAAGGTCCCCTGGCGCACGTCGTCGGCGAAGGCGGCGACGGCCTCGGTGGCGATCCGCCCGATCTCGGCGTAGCGGCGCACGAACCTGGGGGGGGTGGCCGCGCCCAGGCCGAGCAGGTCGTGGAAGACCAGGACCTGGCCGTCGCACGACGGCCCGGCGCCGATCCCGATGGTGGGCACGGTGACCGCCTCGGTGACCGCGGCGCCCACCACGTCGGGCACCCCCTCGATGACGAAGGCGAAGCAGCCGGCGTCCTCCAGGGACTTGGCCGCACCGAGCAGAGCGCCGGCGGCGTCGACACTGCGGGCCTGCACCTTGTAGCCACCCATGGCCAGGACCGACTGGGGGGTGAGCCCAAGATGGCCCATGACCGGGATCTCGGCCCGGATGATGGCCTCGACGACCGGGAGCCGGGACCGGCCACCCTCCAGCTTGACCGCCTGGGCGCCGGCCCGGATCAATCGGGCGGCGTTGCGCACCGCGTCATCGGTCGAGAGGTGATAGCTCATCCAGGGCATGTCACCCACGACGAGGCAGTGGGGCCGGGCCCGGGCGACCGCCGCCACGTGATGGGCCATCACGTCGATGTCCACGTGCAGCGTGTCCTCGTGCCCGAGCACGTTGTTGGCCACCGAGTCCCCTACCAAAAGGATGTCGACGCCGGCGTCGGAGACGATCCGCGCCCCCGGTGCGTCGTAGGCGGTGACCATGACGATCGGGGTGGCACCGTCACGGCGCTTGCGCCCCCGCAGCGAGAGGACGGTGACCGGGCCCTCAGCACCGCCGCCGACGCTCATTCGGCCGCTCCCCGCCGGCCGCGAGCCTTGGGTCCGCCGGCTGGATACTTGCGCATCAGGTGGTGCCAGGCGCACTCCGGGCACACCTCCACCTCGTAGCAGAGCACCGGTTCGGGCCGGCGACATAGCCGGCTGAGCTCGGCGGCCGTTCCCGGGCAGCGGCCCCCGGCCGGGAGCTTGGCCCCGAAGACGAACGTCACGATGACCAGACGACCCTCGTCGCAGATGGGGCAGGGCTCCTTGGTGGGCCTCCCCACATTGCGGGCGGCACGCAGCAGTTCGGGATGGGCGTCGCACACGTCGACCTTGGGCGTCCGCCCCCGGGTCACGTCCACCACCACCCGGTTGCGCACCAGCCGGTACTCGACCCCGGCGGAGATGTCGGCGCTCACCGCCCTTCCCGACACTCCCGGCTCCGATGTCACGGACACGGCGCAAGGCTACCCCCCAGGCACCGGCGACGAAGCTCTAGTTCGCACGTGTGCGTCGGCAGGGTGACCGGGAGGTGACGAGTGGCTGTACTTCGCTATATCGAACCGATATAGTCATCGGAATGTTGGATCTGGCCATCCTGGGGCTCTTGGAAGAGCGGGACCTGCACGGCTACGAGATCAGGCGTCAACTCCGTGACAACCTGGGCCTCCTCGCCAATGTCTCGTTCGGCTCCATCTATCCTGCCCTGACTCGGTTGGAGAAGGCCGGAGCGGTGAGCGCCACCGAGACCGCGGGAACACCCGGCGCGGCGGCGACCCCGGGGCCGCAAGCCCCGCCCACCGGGTCGCTCAGCGGGGAGCTGGCCGTGCTACGGGCCCGCCGCCGCGCCGCCTCCCACTCCCGTCGGGGCAAGAAGGTCTACCAGATCACCGAGAAGGGCCGGAAGCTGTTCGCCGAGCTCCTGGCCGAGGGCGGTGCGCTCGATGACGCGCGCAGTTTCGGGCTCCGTCTGGCCTTCGCCCGGCATCTCGCCCCCCAAGCCCGGCTGGCGCTCCTCGAGCGTCGTCGCGCCCAGCTGGTCCAGCGACTGGCCGAGGCCCGGGGCGCAAGGGTCGAGCTCGACGTCTATGCCCGCTCGGTCGTCCAGCACACGGCCGACGGCCTCGCCCAGGACATCAGCTGGCTCGACCGGCTCATCGCTGGCGAGCGCAGCGCCATTCATTCGACACCGGCGGAACCCACCTATGAAGAACTTACCTACGAAGGAGACATCCGATGAGCAGTCCCATCCGCCTGGCCATCGCGGGCGTTGGCAACTGTGCCAGTTCGTTGATCCAGGGCATCACCTACTACCGTGACGCCCGGCCCGAGGACGTCGTCCCTGGCCTGATGCACGTCGACCTGGGCGGCTACCACGTCCGCGACCTGGTCCCGGTGGCCGCGTTCGACGTGGACCAGGACAAGGTGGGCACCGACCTCGGCAAGGCCATGTTCGCCGGGTTGAACAACACGATACGTTTCGCCGAGGTGGGCGAGGTGGGCGTCACCGTCCAGCGCGGCCCGACCCTCGACGGGCTGGGCAAGTACTACCGCGAGGTCATCGAGGAGTCGCCGGCTGCCCCGGTCGACGTGGCCCAGGCCCTGCGCGACGCCCGGGCGGACGTGCTGGTCTCCTATCTCCCGGTCGGCTCCGAGCAGGCCCAGCGCCACTACGCCCAGGCCTGCCTGGACGCCGGTGTCGCCTTCGTGAACGCCATCCCGGTGTTCATCGCCTCGGACCCCGAGTGGGCCCGCAAGTTCCGCGACGCCGGCGTGCCGATCGTGGGTGACGACATCAAGAGCCAGGTCGGCTCCACCATCGTGCACCGCATCCTCACCCGCCTCTTCGAAGACCGCGGGCTGGCTCTCGACCACACCTACCAGCTCAACGTGGGCGGCAACATGGACTTCAAGAACATGCTCGAACGCGACCGCCTCGAATCGAAGAAGGTCTCCAAGACCCAGGCCGTGACCAGCCAGATAGAGGACAGCGTGCTCGGCACCGACGACGTCCACATCGGGCCGTCGGACCACGTGCCCTGGTTGAAGGACCGCAAGTGGGCCTACATCCGCATGGAGGGGCGCAACTTCGGCGACGTGCCGCTCAACCTCGAGCTCAAGCTCGAGGTGTGGGACTCCCCCAACTCGGCCGGCGTCATCATCGACGCCGTGCGCTGCGCCAAGCTGGCCCTCGATCGCGGCATCGGCGGCCCGCTCCTCGGGCCCTCGGCCTACTTCATGAAGTCCCCTCCGGTGCAGTACCACGACGACGTGGCCCAGGCCATGGTGGAGTCGTTCGCCGCCGGCCAACCGGCCGAGGTGTGGCCGCCGGACTGACGCAACCGGCGGACTGACGCAGCCGCCGGACTGACGCAACCGACTACTCCTCGGGTGCCTGGCCGCCCGCCTTCCACCAGGCTTCGAGGCGGCGGCCGGCCTCCTCCTCCCCGAGGGGACCCTCGTCGAGGCGCAGTTCCATGAGGAACGCCAGCGCGCGACCGACCACCGGTCCGGGCCCGACGCCCAGCCGCTCCATCACCTGGTGACCGGTCAGGTCGGGACGCAGGCGACTCAGCTCCTCTTGCTCGCCGAGCTCGGCGATGCGCGCCTCAAGCTCGTCCATCCGCCGGGCCAGCGCACGCGCCTTGCCGGCGTTGCGCGTCGTGCAGTCGCAGCGGGTCAGCTCGTTCAGGCGCTCGAGATGCTCGCCCGCATCACGCACGTAGCGCCGGACGGCCCTGTCGGTCCACCCCAGGCGGTAGGTGTGGAAACGCAGGTGGAGCTCGACCAGCCGGACGACCGTGTCCACGTCCTCGGCCGAGTAGCGCAGCGCCTCCATGCGCGTGCGCGTCATGCGGGCACCGACCACCTCATGATGGTGAAAGCTCACTCCGCCCTCGGCGATGGACCTGGTGCGCGGCTTGCCCACGTCGTGGAAGAGCGCGGCCAGCCGGAGCAGACGATCGGGTGAGGTCTTGTCCACCACGGCGAGGGTGTGCGCCAGCACGTCCTTGTGCCGGTGGATCGGGTCCTGCTCGAGCGCCATGGCGGGGAGCTCAGGGAGAAAGTCCGCGGCCAGGCCGGTGCGCACCACGAACCACAGGGCCTCGGAAGGGACGTCCAGCAGCACGATCCTGTCCAGCTCGTCGCGGATGCGCTCGCGCGACACGATCGACAGACGATCGTGCATCGCTTCGACGGCCGACTCCAGCGCCGGCTCGGGCTTGAGTGAGAAGCGAGCGATGAAGCGTGCGGCGCGCAACATGCGCAGGGGATCGTCACCGAAGGACAGCTCGGGGTCGAGGGGCGTGCGCAGCCGCCCGGCGGCCAGATCGCCCAGGCCGTCGAAGGGGTCCACCAGCTCCATGTCGGGCAGGCGGAGGGCCAGCGCGTTGATGGTGAAGTCACGGCGCGACAGGTCGAGCTCGACATCGTCACCGAACGTGACCTCGGGCTTGCGCGAGTCGGGGACGTAGACCTCCGCCCGGTGCGTGGTGATCTCGTAGAGCTGGCCGGCCCGCCGGCAGCCGATGGTGCCGAAGCGGGCCCCCTGCGTCCAGACGTCCTCGGCCCACCCGTGCACCAGTCGCTCGATCTCGCCCGGCCGGGCGTCGGTGGTCAGATCGATGTCGGGGTCCGACGCCGCAGCGGCCGGAAAGAGGGCGTCACGCACCGATCCACCGACCACGTAGAGGGTGTGGCCGGCGTCGACAAACCGCTCGGCCAGCTCGGCCGTGGCCCGCAGGAGCGGGCGGAAGCGTTCGGGCACCGATGCGGACTGCACCCGACCACGGTAGTGCGGCATCTAGCGTGTCCCTGTGTCGATGCGCTGGGCCAGGATCAGCCTCTGCGTTCTCGGGGGGGCGGCGGCGCTTCTCGCCCTTGGCGTCCCCGCCACGGGCGCGGCGGGCGACAACTCGGCGGCGGCGGTGCGCGTCGAGTCCGGACCCCTCCTCACGCTCACCTCCCAGACGTCGTGGGTCTCCCCCGCTGCGCCCTGGTTCTCACTGGCGGTGGGGGTCGCGGGTGATACCGGGCCGGTGGACGACCTGCGCGTCGCGGTGACCGTCTACGGCAAGATCGTCACGGCGTCCGACATGGCGGCGTCCACCACCGCCGTCCCCGACGAGAGGGTGCTCACCCGCTTCGACGCCCCCATCGTCCCGATCGAGGGCGCCCTGGTGGCGCAGAACTGTGCCGTCGTCCTCCCCGATTCGAGCGCCAGCCCACCGGCGACCGCCCCCGCCAATGCCGTGGCCTGCCCGGCGGGCGCACCGACGGTCACCCTAGGCTGCGTGCCCGGCGACGGCACCTGCGGTGGTGTCTACCCGGTCTCGGTGGCGTTGGAGCGCCAGGGATCCACCTCGCCCCTGGCCCGGTTCACCACCTTCCTCACCTACCAGGAGCCCGGCCTTTCCAGCTCGGTCGGCACCGGTGGCGCCCTGCGGGTCAGCCTGATCGTGCCCATCTCCCACTCCAGTTCCCCGGCGCTCTCGACACCCTCGGCGGCCGAGCTGGCCCGGAACGAGGCCCTGGTGGGCGTGGTCGACGCCCACCGCGAAGTCGCCGTCACCCTGGCGGCCGATCCGGGAACCGTCTCCGCCCTGCTCGACCGCGGCGGCAAGCCGGGCCAGCGGTCCGTCACGCAGCTCCAGAGCCTGACCGTGGACGGGACCGACCAGCTCCTCACCGCGCCCTACGTGCCCGTCAACGTGGCCGCGCTCGCCGGGGCCGGTTTGGCCGGCGAGATCAACGCCCAACTTCTCCGCGGGAACACCCTCTTGCGCGCCGCCGGCCTCCATCCGACGCCCGGGACCTGGGTGGACACCTCGCCCGACTTCACCAGTGCCGACGCCGACGACCTGGACCTCGGCCTGCAGGCGGCGGGCGCCAGCCGGATGATCCTCAGCGACGATCAGCTGACACCGGCCCACTCCGATGCGCCCAACTTCGCCCCGCTCACCTACGCCCAACCCTTCTCCCTTTCCCTCGGCCGCTCGGCGCACGTGACGGCGGCCGGCGCCAGCTCCCAGGTGGACTCCCTCTTCACCGCCGACCCGGGCGACCCCGTGTTGACGGCCAACCAGATCCTGGCCACGCTCGAGTTCCTCCACTTCGAAGACCCCTACACGCCGGACGCCCGCGGCGTGGTCGTCGACCCCCCGCCATCGTGGCAGCCGTCGACCTCGCTGATGACTACGCTGCTCGATGGCATGGCCGGCAACCCGGTCCTGAGCCCGGTCACCCTGAACGATCTCTTCACCCAGGTGCCCATGGGCGGCAACGGGGAACCGGCCGTCCGCCACCTGCGCGACGGCTCCCCGCCGAGGGCGGCGACGATCCCGCCGGCCACCGCCGCCCGCCTGGCGTCGGCCCGGGTGAGCCTCTCTTCCTTCGGTGCGGCGGTGATTGGTCACCCCGCGGTGCTCACAGAGCTCTCCGATCTCCTCTTGACCACCGAGTACCAGGGCTTCGGTCCCGCGGCGCGGTCGGTGGCCTTGAACAACTACACCCGACGCTTCACGGCCGTCCTCAGCCTCGTCTCGCTCGCCGACCAGGGCCCCGTCACCTTCACCTCGCGCACGGCGCCCATCCCCGTCTCGGTCCTGTCGTCCGCCCCCTTCCGTGTTCGGGTGGTGCTGACGCTGAGCAGCGACAAATTCACCTTCCCCCAGGGAGCCTCCCGGTCGCTCACCCTCGACCGCCCCACCACCCCCGTACGGGTCCAGGCCCGCTCCCGCACGTCGGGCGACCGGCTGCCCGTGGACGCCACACTCACCACACCCGACGGCCAGCTGGTCATCGCCCACACCGTGCTGACGGTCCACGCCACCTCCATCTCGCTCGTCGGCATCGCGTTGACCGCGCTGGCGGCCGTCGTGCTGTTGGTGTGGTGGATCCGGACGTGGCGCCGCGGCCCCAAGCGCCGTCCGCGGGCCGCCTGACCGTGGCCACCGTGGTCTCACCCCGGCGCGGTCAGGCACTCTCCACGGCGGCGGCCTACGTCGCCGTCGGCACCGGCGTCTCGCGTCTCACCGGACTGCTACGCATCGTCGCCCTGGCCTGGGCCCTGGGGCAGAGCCCCCTGGCCGACTCCTTCAACCTGGCCAACACGGCGCCCAACATGCTCTACGACATCGTGCTGGGCGGCGTCCTCTCGGCCACCTTCATCCCCGTCTTCGTCGACTACCTCTCCAACCGGGCCGAGCGCGAGGCCTTCCGCTCGATCTCGGCCGTCATCTCGGCGTCGGTGGCCGTGCTGGTGGCGACCACGGCGCTCGCCTGGGTCCTGGCCCCCTACATCATCACCGCCCTCACCGCCCTCGACACGTCGGCGCACGCCAACCAGATCGCCCGGGTGGTGGCCGAGCGCTCGGTGGCCACCGGCCTCCTGCGCTGGTTCGTGATCCAGATCGCCGCGTACGGGCTCTTCGCGCTGGCGGCGGCGCTCCTCAACACGCGCCGTCGCTTCGTGGCCGTGGCCTGGGCCCCCATCGTCAACAACGTGGTGTGCATCGCCGTCCTGATCTGGTTCGGTGCCTGGACGCACAACAGTGCGTCGCTGGCCTCCGTCGAACAGCATCAGAACCAGCTGCTCCTCCTCGGTCTCGGAACCTCGCTCGGCGTGGTCCTCCAGGTCGTCGTGCTCATCCCCAGCCTCAGAGCGTCGGACCTGGGCGACCTCCGATGGCGCTGGGACCCCCACGACGCGGCGTTGCGGACGGTCATCCGCCTCGGGGGGTGGACCTTCGGCTTCGTGGTGGCCAACCAGATCGCGCTGTTCGTGGTCATCCTCCTGGCCGGCACGGCGCCCGGGTCCGACCCGGTCTCCTCGTACACCTACGCCTACGCCTTCTTGCAGATGCCCTACGCCGTCGTCGCCGTCACCGTCATGTCGGTGATCACGCCCGACCTGTCCGAACGGTGGTCGACCGGGCAGACGGCAGCCTTCGTGACCCGCGTGGCCACCGGCATGCGCGCCATCCTCGCCCTCATCATCCCGGCCGCGGTCGGCATGCTGTTGTTGGCCAAGCCCGCGGTGGCGTTGCTGCTCGGCCACGGGCACAGCACGGCGGCACAGACCGAGACGACCGGCGCCGCGCTGGCCCTCTTCTCGCTGGGCCTCCCGGGCTTCTGTGCCTTTCTCTACGTCGTGCGCGTCCTGCAGTCGATGCAGCGGACCAAGGTCGCCTTCTTCTTGTACCTGGTGGAGAACGGCATCAACATCGCGCTGGCCGTCCTGCTCGTGCATCCCATGGGCGTGCGCGGGCTCGCCCTGTCGCTCTCCGTGGCCTACTCGGTCGCTGCTCTCCTCGGCGTCTCGGTGTTGCGCCGGTGGTTGGGGAACCTGGGCACGCCCTCCACCTGGGCCCCGCTGCGGCGCGTGGCGCTGGCCACGGTGGCCATGGGCGTCACGGTCCTCGTGGTGTCCAACATCTCCGGTGCCATGCACGGTCCGGCACTCCTCGCCCGGGTGGTGGCGTCGGTGGTGGCGGGTGTCGTCGTCTACGGCGCGGTGGCCGTCCTGCTCGGCCGCCGCGAGGAAACCCGCCGCCGCGCCGCCGCCCGGCGCCGGGCCGGCGGGCCACACGGGCCCGGCGGGCTCGGCGGGCCCAGCGGGCTCGGCGGGCCCAGCGGGCTCGGCGGGCTCGGGAGGCGCTACTGATCGGGGCGGCGGACGAGGGGATCCGAGGGCCGGGCCGGCCGGCCTCCGTCCGCGCCGGGCACATGCACCCGTGGCAGACTCGCCGCATGCCTGGCGTGCGTATCGTGACCGACAGCGCCTGTGACCTCACCGAGGCGCTCGTCAAGGAGCACGAGGTCATCGTGGTGCCCCTGACCATTCGCTTCGGCCACGAGGAGTTCGAGGACCGCCGGGAGCTCACGCCCGAAGAGTTCTGGCGCCGTTGCCAGGGCAAGGGGGCACTCCCCGAAACGGCCGCCCCGGCGCCCGGCGCCTACATCGCGGCCTACCAGCAGGCGGTCAGTGAGGGAGCGGACGCCGTCCTCTGTCTCACCCTCTCGTCCAAGGTCTCGGCCTCCTACGCCTCCGCCGTCACCGCCGCCGCCACCTCCGTGGGCGTCCCGGTGCGCGTGGTCGACACCCGATCGGTGACCATGGGCGAGGGCCTGATGGTCATCGCCGCCGCCGAGGAGGCCGCCGCCGGGGCGGGCCTCGACGAACTGGCCGCCGCCGCCGAGGAGCGCGCCGGTCGGTTGCGGGTCCTCGGCGTGCTGGGGGGACTCGAGTTCCTCCAGCGTGGTGGACGTATCGGTGGGGCCCGAGCCCTCTTGGGCTCCCTCCTCTCCATTAAGCCGGTCATCGTGGTCAAGGATGGCGAGGTGGCCGAGGAGTCGAAGCAACGGACCCGCTCGGGGGCCTTGAGCTACCTGGCCGCCAAGGTGGCCGGCGACGCCCCCCTCGAACGCCTGGCCCTAGCCGACGGGGCCTGCGACGACCTCGCTGACGTGCTCGACCGCCTGGGCGACATCCCCGTGCAGCATCCCCTGGTCTCGGTGCAGCTCGGTCCGGTGGTCGGGTCCCATACCGGTCCCAACACCGTCGGCGTCTGCTACATCGTGCCGGCCGGTGGCTCCGCCCACCCCGACGGCTAATCTCTTGCCGTGGCCGATCACTCCTTCACTGACGGACTGTCCAACCGTGCCCTGGACACCATCGACACGGTGGTGGCCACGGTCAACGAGAAGGCCATCCGGCCGGCGGTCGTCGCCTCCCGGGCCGTGGTGTTCGGCGTCATCATCGCCGTCATGGCCCTGACCGTCCTGGTGCTGCTGTGCGTCGGGTTCGTGCGGATCACCACGGTCTACCTGTTCGACGGCAAGGTGTGGATCTCCTACCTCGTGCTCGGCGCCATCTTCTGCGGCGCCGGTACGTTCGCCTACTCCAAACGCGGGGTCGCCGCCCAGGCCGATGGCTGAACGCCGCAAGGTCGTCATCATCGGTTCCGGGCCGGCCGGCCTCACCGCGGCCATTTACGCCGCCCGGGCCCAGCTCGAGCCCCTGGTGATTGAGGGTGAGCCCTCCTCCAACAGCGATCAGCCGGGCGGCCAGTTGATGCTGACCACCGACGTGGAGAACTACCCCGGCTTCGTCGACGGGGTGATGGGGCCCGAGCTCATGGCCATCATGCGCGCGCAGGCGATGCGCTTCGGCGCCGAGCTGCGCACGGCCAAGGTCAGCCGGCTGGACCTCTCCTCACCGTCGCCCTTTCCCCTGTGGGTGGGCGACCCCGACGCCGACGAGCCCACCGTGCTCACCGACGCCCTGATCGTCGCCACCGGTGCCCGTTCCCTCATGCTGGGCTGCCCCAACGAAGAACGGCTGCTCGGCTACGGCGTGTCCACCTGCGCCACCTGTGACGGCTTCTTCTTCCGGGAACAGCACATCGCCGTGGCCGGCGGCGGTGACTCGGCCCTCGAAGAGGCCCTCTTCCTTACCCGCTTCGCCACCAAGGTGACGGTGGTGCACCGGCGCGACGAGCTGCGCGCCTCGAAGATCATGCAGGAGAGGGCCTTTAAGAACCCCAAGATCGAGTTCCTCTGGGACTCGGTCATCGTGGACGTGCTGGGCGACACCAAGGTGAGCGGGATCAGGATCCGGCACACCACGTCCGAGGAGACTTTCGAGCTGCCGGTGTCCGGGCTCTTCGTGGCCATCGGCCACGAGCCCAACAGCGCCCTGCTCAAGGGTCAGCTGGAGCTGCAGGAGAACGGCTACGTCCGTACCATCGGGAGGACCACCAAGACCAGCGTGGACGGGGTGTTCGCCTGTGGCGACGTGCAGGACGACTACTACCGCCAGGCGGTCACCTCGGCCGGATCCGGCTGTATGGCGGCCATTGACGCCGAGCGCTGGCTCGAAGAGCGCGACGAGTAGCGGGCGGCATCGGGAAGTAAAGACGCGCCGGCGGCGTTACACCTCTGTGACAAGGAGAGGCCACCCATGAGTGACAACATCGTGACGCTGAGCGACGCTACCTTCGACGAGCATGTCAAGAGTTCGGACGTCCCCGTGCTGGTGGACTTCTGGGCCGAGTGGTGTGGCCCGTGCAAGATGATCGCGCCGATTCTGGAGGAGATCGCCGACGAACAGGCGGGCAAGATCCAGATCGCCAAGCTGAACGTCGACGACAGCAGCGAGGTGGCCTCGCGGTTCGAGGTGAGGAGCATCCCGACCCTGATCCTGTTCAAGGACGGGGAGCCCGAGGTACGACTGGTCGGGGCGAAACCCAAGGGCCAGCTGGTCCAGGAGCTCTCGGCCTACCTGTAGACGCGGTTTCGCTGGGGGACGACTGCCGGCACTGGGTCCGGCACCGCCGGCATCGAAGGGCGCCGGGACACCACACGGTTCACCGACAGACCGACGGACACCGGGGCATCGCACCACTGTGACAACCACTGTGACAAGGAGAAGCCATGAGTGAGAAGATCGTGACGCTGAGCGACGCTACCTTTGACGAGCATGTCAAAGGTTCGGACGTCCCCGTGCTGGTGGACTTCTGGGCCGAGTGGTGTGGCCCGTGCAAGATGATCGCGCCGATTCTGGAGGAGATCGCCGAAGAGCAGGTCGGCAAGATCCAGATCGCCAAACTGAACATCGACGACAGTCTCGAGGTGACGCAGCGGTTCGACGTGATGAGCATTCCCACCCTGATCCTCTTCAAGGACGGGGAGCCGGCGGTACGGCTGATCGGGTCCAAGCCCAAAGGCCAGCTGCTCCAGGCGCTCTCGGCCTACCTGTAGGCCTACCGGTCTCCGTCGGGGACACGGGTGCCTCCGTCTCCGATATCCAGCGCCGGCTGACCACCATCCTGCGGAGCAACGTCCCCATCGACACCGAGGGGGACTTCGGGCCGGGTACCCGCGCCGCCGTGGAGGCCTTCCAACACATTCGGGGGCTCCGGGTGGACGGAGTCTGTGGAACCCAGACCTGGAATGCCCTGGTAGAGGCCGGCTTCCATCTGGGCGACCGGTTTCTCTACCGCCGCACCCCCATGCTGAGGGGCGACGACGTGGCCGAACTGCAGCGTCGCCTGAGCACGCTGGGGTTCGACACCGGCCGGGTGGACGGGATCTTCGGCGACCGCACCTCACACGCCCTCGCCGAATTCCAGCGCAACGTCGGCCTACCGGTCGACGGCATCGCCGGAGGAGCCACGCTGCGCGAGCTCATCCGTCTGGAGAGCCGCTACAAGGAACCCGAGCTCATCTCTGCCGTGAGGGCCCGGACCGAGCTCCGCCACGCCCCTCCCACCCTCAGCGGGCGGCGCGTGGCCATCGGGGAGAGCGGTGGGTTGGGAAGTGTGGCCGGTGCCCTGCGCCGACGGCTGGTCTCGAGGGGCACCCAGGTCACGGAGCTTCACCACCCCGACGACTCGGCCCAGGCCCATGAGGCCAACGAGCTCGAGGTCGACGTCTTCCTCGGCCTGCGGCTCAGTCCGTCGGTGGCCCAGTGCCACACCTCCTACTGGGCCGGGCGGCACGACGCGTCCCAAGGGGGGCGGCTGCTCGCCGAGCTCGTGCAGCGCTGCGTGCCCGGGATCCTGGGGATCGCCGACGCCGGAGCTCAGGGCATGTCGCTGCCCATCTTGCGCGAGACGAGGATGCCGACGGTACTCGTCGAGGTGGGGCCGGCCAGTCTGGTGGTCGAACGCTCCGCCTTGCTGGCCGCATCGCTCTCTCGCGCCCTCGAACTGTGGGCCGACGCGTCGTGGGACTGAGGTGATTGACCCGTGACAACCTCACCCGAAGCTGAACTCTTGGTAACAATCCACAACCTGTGCATGACGTTGTGGATGAGGCTGAATAGTGGCTTCACACTTGCTCGAACTATCTAGACTCCTCCATCGCCGACCATGGCCCTGTAGATGCGCTCCAAGTCCTCGAGCGTGGCGAACTCCACCACCAAGCGGCCCCGCCGGTTCTGGATATCCACCTTCACTCTGGTATTGAGATAGGTCGAGAGGAGATCCTCCAGCTCCAGCACGCCGGGCTCCGGGAGCTTCCTCACAGGGGCCCGGCGGACGGTACTATTCGCGGTGCTACCGATGGTCGCACCGGGTGCTACGGGCGTTTCCTCGGGAGGTTCCTCCACCGGCACCGGCATCTCCCTGATCGGAGACCCTCCGCGCACGAGATCTTCGACGGCCCGGACCGTGAGGCCTTCGGACGCGATCTTCTCCACGAGCTTATCCTGAAGCACGCGATCGGGGGTCCCCAGCAGCGCCCGAGCGTGGCCGGCCGATATGGTCTTGTCGGCCAGGGCACGCTGGGCACTGGCCGGCAGTTGGAGAAGCCGGAGCGTGTTGGTGATGGTGGCACGGCCCTTTCCCATCCGGGTGGCCACCTGCTCATGGGTCAGGCCGAACTCGTCAATCAGCTGCTGATAGGCGGCCGCCTCCTCCAGGGCGTTGAGATCCTCGCGGTGGAGGTTCTCCACCAGTGCCTGTTCCAAACTGCTGGCATCGCCGGTGTCGGACTGGACGAGGACGGGTATCGTCTGCAGGCCGGCCCGCCGGGCGGCACGCCAACGGCGCTCCCCGGCGATCAGCTCGTAACTCTCGTCCTCGTCGTCCACCTCCCGCACCAGCACCGGCTGGAGAAGCCCCACCTCGCGAATGGATGCCGCCAATGACGACATCGACTCCTCGTCGAAATGGCTCCGGGGCTGAAAGGCGTTGGGCTTGATGTGCGAGATGGGCACCACCCGCAGGGCCGAGTCCGTCTCCCCCGTCGCTTCGGACGGGATCAGTGCGCTGAGCCCCTTACCGAGTCCGCTGCGGCGCGCCATTGCTCACCTCCTGGGCCAGTTCACGGTAGGCCACGGCCCCTCGTGAGGTCGGATCGAACACGGTGATGGGTTGACCGAACGACGGCGCTTCGGACAGCCGAACCGTACGGGGGATCACCGCTTTGCAGACCCGGTCGGCGAAGTGGAGGCGCACCTCGTTGGCCACGTCGACGGACAGCCGGGTCCGGGCGTCGTACATCGTGAGGACGATCGTCGTCACCTCCAGCGTCTCGTTCAGATTGGACGAGACCAGGTTCACATTCCTGAGCAGCTGGCTCAGCCCCTCCAGGGCGTAGTACTCGCACTGGATTGGCACCATGACCTCCCCGGCCGCCGCCAGGCCGTTGACGGTGATCAGGCCCAGAGATGGGGGGCAGTCGATGAGGACGAAATCGAAGTCGTCCACCACCGAGTCGATGGCCCGCTTGAGCTTCATCTCCCGGCTGAAGGCGGGGACCAGCTCGATCTCGATTCCGGCCAGATCGATGGTCGCCGGGGCGACGAACAGATTCTTCACGCTCGTCGGCTCAATGCAGTCCTCCATGGACTGGTCCCGCATGATCACGTCGTACATGGAAATCTCGAAGTTCCGGGCGTCGATGCCCAGGCCGGTCGTGGCGTTGCCCTGGGGATCGAGGTCAATGACCAGGACGCGATAGCCGATCTCGGCCAGAGCGGCCCCGAGGTTGACCGTCGTGGTGGTCTTGCCCACACCTCCCTTCTGGTTGGCGATGGCAATCACCCGCGGGAGCTCTCTCGGGGCGGGCCGTTGCCCATTGAGCAACGCGTCGGCGTCCGAACGGATGGTCGGCGCCCTCATCTGCGGCGGCGCCGACCGTTCCTCGACCTTCACCACCGTCGTCCCCGACGGTTCCGCCGAGGGCCCGGGCTGCGCGGCTACCGGCTCCGAGATGATCTCCGGCAACGGTGCCGACAGGGCCGGCTCCTCGAGCTGCACCGACGAGGGGGCAACCGGGAGGGGCTCCTCCATTACCGAGGACGCCAACAGAGCCTGGTCGAAAGGGGCCGGTGATTCCGCTGGCGTCGGAAGCTCGGCCTGGTATTCCGAAGGGGGCGGGGCGGCTGCCGGAGGGTCGTCCGTGGCGGCTGGCGGGGGAGTTGGAGCTTCGACGGGAGATCTGTCGCGACGACGGATCCGCATCAGCCAGTCTCACCGGTGCGCCGTATCACTATGCCTATCCTGGCCCGCCCACTACCCCAGGTCAAGGCTTCCCCGTTTGTTTCACGTGAAACAGTGGGCTGGTTCAGACGGTCTGCGCCACGGCCCGTTCGGGCCCAGGTGGTTGTCCGACCCGCCGTGGAGCGAGGGACGAATTCCAAAGGTGCCGCTATCCGAACGAAGACAAGGCGCCTTTGACGTGGCCTCTCCGGGTGAGCAGGCCGAGGCACATCGAGAGTCGGAGCGAGGATTTGGCGCTCCCGCCCGGCTGCTCGTCGGGCACTGAACCCTCCGTGAAAAGCCCCCGGTGCTCACTGTTGTGGCAGCCGCGGCCGGCCCGACTGATGCTTTCCCATCGGGGAGAGAGTGGCCACGGGCCCGTGCGCCGCCGGTGAGCTTCACGGCGATCGCCCGGCTACCAAACTCGACCAAGCAAAGTCTCCTTGACGGCGTATCCGACGTGAATCGGGGAGTGGTGGTCACCAAGGGCGAAGGCCGCCGGCAGCTGGAGCTCCCGGACCCGACGATCCCGGGTCCGCCCCTGATCTCGGAGCACCCTCCCGAAGTCCCGACCCAGGCGTACTCGGCCATCGGAAGTCGACTTCATGGCCAGGCGGCGAGCAGGAGCGGATCCGTCGTCGCCCTCGTCGAACGCAGCGGCGTTGTCCGCTGCTGCTCGATCTCCCCGATTGGGCAAGATACCGAAAGGTGGACGGTGATAGGACGACAGTCCAGACCCTACAGACCGAATCACCACATTGGGCCAGGGCGAGGGGCCCGACGTCTTCCCACGTGCCTTCAGGGCTGACACCGCCGTCCAGATCGAGATCCAACCGATCTGTCGAACCACCGTCCCCAGGATCCTCAGCGATTCGCCCTGGAGCCCTGACCACCGGCCCGACCTAACCGATGGACGCATGACCGACCACGACCGACCTCCTGCCCCAGTCGGTGAGTGCGCCATTGGTGACAGGGCTCGTGTCATGAGCCGACTCCGGCAAGAACCGGAGAGGGTCCGGCCACGCGGGCCGTTGGTTCGCACCAAAGGACCGAGCAGCCCACTTGTTTCACGTGGAACAACCGACCCGGCGCTAACCCGCGGATATCGGCAACCTTCCGCCAGCCGCGGCATAGGCCGTCGGCCGGCCCACAGCGCGGGTCAGGGCTCGAGGGCGGGGCAACGGCCATTGACTCGAATCGAAGGACCGAGCCGACTTGTTTCACGTGAAACATCGCCGACGCCAAGAGACGCTAAGAGCGTTCAGAACAGGGGCCGCTTGGACGGAACCCCATTTCGTCGCGGGAACTCCTCAGGGCACGGCTGGCGTTGGCGCAGGATCTGGTAGCCGAACTCCCCCTTCACGAACTCGATCGGCTCCAGCCCCAGGACGGCGAGTCGATCCGCCGGCCAGCGGGGGGTGCCCCGGTGAACTTCCTCCAGGCCCGTCGCGCGATGCCCGCTTCCATCGGCGGCCGCTACTTCTGCGGGCGGTTCCGAAACGATGAGCCAGCCCGCGGGCGCCAGGAAGGGCGCAGCGCACTCCGCCACCACGGCCGGAGGTCCGAAGGATCGGGCCACGACACCGGAAAAGAGCCGTCGATACAACGGGTCGCGGCCGCACAGCTCGGCCCGCTGGTGCACCACACTGACACGGGCGGCGATGCCGAGCGTGGCCACGGCTCGGCTGAGGAACTCCGCGCGACGTCGATTGGCCTCAAGAAGGACGACCTGCGCCCGCGGCAGACGGGTGGCGACGACCAACCCCGGAAGGCCACCCCCAGACCCCAGATCGAGAAGGCGCGCCGTGGCGCTGCCCGGCTGCACTTCGGCCAACGAGAGAAATCCCTCAGCGTGGAGCATATGCCTCTCTATCGATCCGGGACCGAGGAACCCGGCCTCCTGCGCGGCGACGAGGACACTACGGAGGACGGCCGCTGGGTCGATCGGTGAGTCGCCGCCCTCAGCCGTCACCGGCAGCCCGCTGTCAGCCTGCTGGGGCGATGACGATGTAGCGGTTAGGGTCTTCGCCCTCCGAGCGGGTGGAGACACCCTCGATGTCGTTGACAGCGTCGTGCACCGCCTTGCGATCAGCCGGGCTCATGGGCTCCAGCGCCTTCTCTTGACCCGAGGCGATCACCTCTTCGGCGATCTGGGTGCTGAACCTCTTGAGGGCAGCGAACCGCTTCTCCCGGTATCCGGCCACGTCCACCAGGATGCGGTCGGTGCGCGATGGGCACTGCCGTTGCACCACGGCCCGCGTCAGGTCCTGGAGCGCATTGAGCGTCGAGCCCCGGGGCCCGACGAGAAGACCGAGGTCGTCCCCCGTAGCGGCGATCTCCACCGTCTCGTCGTCCAGGAGGTGGGTCTCGACGGTGGCGGTCACCCCGTACTCACCCAACAGGCCGGCCAGGAACGCTCGGCCCACCTCACCCTGCTCTTCGAGCGTCATGCCCTCGGCCATGGCAACTGCCTCCTTCGGTTCTTTGGTGCGTTGCGGGTTCTCGATCCCCCCCGCCGGGCGGGGAGGAGGCGGTGCTCCGTTCATGGTGACCTCGGGCCTGCTGCCTGCACCGGACCGGCTCCGGTTGCGGCGGCGGCGGGCAGAACGGCTGGTACCCGAGCTGGACTCCTCCGGGGAACCCTTCGCCGGGGACCTCACTTCGTTCCGGCTGCCGGCCGGCCGAGGGCCGGTATCACCCCCACCCTGAACTCCCTTGCCACCCCGGGCGCGGTCCCGGGAACGTTCCCGTTTTGGGCGGGCCCCCACAGGCCGCACGCGTGCCCGTACGCGAGCTTCGACCCGCATACGACCGAAAAGCCCTGTCTTGGGCTCCGTCACGACGATGATCTCGGCGTCACTCTCCGCCACTCCCAGTTGGTCCAGAGCGAGCTCTGTTGCCTCGGCAATGGTCTTTCCAGCGACTTCTACCCACTCCACGCTCTATCGAGCCTTTCTCGTCCTTTTCGATCGCGAACGCGGGTGCGCTTTAGGTGCCGCAGCCGCTTCAATCTCAGCGTCCGTTGCCTTCTTGCCGTTAGCCGCAGGCTTGCCCCCCGCCGTGGTCTTGCGGACCGTGGGCTGCCCGCCGTTGGCCGACGGCTTGCCGTTCGTACTCCCGTTGGTGACCGTCGGGTCCTTGGACCCCGCCTTCGGCTCACCGGACCCCGGCTTGTTGGACCCCGACTTGTTGGACCCCGACTTGGCCGTCCCGCTGCCTACCGCCGGCTTGCCGGACCCGGGCCCCGACTTGGTCGTCCCGGACCCGGGCCCCGACTTGGTCGTCCCGCTACCTACCGTGGGCTTGCCGGACCCTGGCTTGGTCGTCCCGCCCGACGACTCCGGTTTGTCGGCGCTCCCACCGATCTCGCGTTCCGCCGGCTTCACCGGACTCACCATTCCCGTGCGGAACATTATCTCCTGTGTGGCGATTCTCATTGCCGATGAAACCACCATATAAATGGTTGCTCCGGCCGGTACTCTTAGATATATGAGACCGAAGATAATTGGGAAAAACTTTTGCATCTGTTGCATCTGTGGATTGGCCTGAGCAGCCTGGGGATTACGGCTATTCATCTGCTTCATCTGGTAGTACTGAAGGAAGATGGCCATTCCGATTAGGACCAGGTAGGGAATGGTGAGAAGCGCCTGATTCGCCCCGTGGTGGGAGAACGGAGTCGACGACAAATCCATGCCGAATATGGCGTGCATTTGGCCTTTGTTGACCACCAGATTGTGATACATCTTCGACGACTTGGGTATGTATCTGGGCATGGCCACGAAATGGCCTTTTACCGTCTCCCCATATGAGAGACCGCGAATAAGGGAGTACAGGACGATCAGGAACGGGGTCTGCAGGAGCATGGGCATGCAGGCCCCGAAGGGGCTTGTGCCGTTCTCCTTGTACAGCTTCATCATCTCGGCGTTGAGCTGCTCGCGATTCTCCGGGCCCTTGTACTTGGCCTGGAGCTTCTTCATCTCGGGTTGCAGCCGTTGCATGGCGAGCATCGACTTGGTGCTCTTGATGGTGATCGGGGTGAGCGCCAGCATGATGATGATCGTCAGGCCGATGATGGCCACGCCGTAGCTCGGGATCACCGAGTAGATGCCGGCCAGGATGAGGCCGAAGAGCTCGAAGACGGGGTGGAAGACCTCCCCGACGTCCTTGAACAGGGCGTTCTCGCCCAGCAGGGGAGCGAGGGCGCTCAACATCGGCTACGCCCCGTCCCGGTCTCGTGGCGGCTGTGGACGTGCACGGGCAACGGGACCAGGTCTACCCCGTGCGGTCCGAACGGCCGGCAGCGGACCAGGCGCCTGGCGGTCAGTGCGAGCCCGGTCCAGAACCCGTGTTCGGAGAACGCCTCCCGCGCGTAGTTCGAGCAACTGGGATAGAACCGGCACGGTGACACCCGGCCCGAGGCGGCCGCCTGATACGCCTCCAAGGCGCGCAGCGCGGCCCGGACGGCCATGCCGGGTCTCTCGTCCGGGGTCCTGGTCATGTCCGGCCCGAACGACCAGCCCGCTGGAGGGCTCGTTGTACCTGCGACGCGAGTTCGGCGGCTTCGCTCCGGGCTGCTCCCGGTTCGAGCCGGAGGAGGTATGCCCCACGGGGGAGCGTCGCAGCCACTGCCCGAGCTGATTCGCGCATCCGTCTCCGCAGGCGGTTGCGCACCACGGCGTTGCCACAACGCTTCCCAATTGCGTATCCGACCTGGGGATATATGCCGTCTGCGGCTGGCGCGGCCGGAACGAAACTGGCCTTGACCGGGCCGCACCTGGCCCGCGCCCGACTCTGTTGCAGCTGGGTGAAGGCAGCGCGGGTTCGGACCCTGCCGATCGACCGTGGGGGCACGAGCAGCTCAGACAGTAAGCCGATGGCGCCCCTTGAGACGCCGTGACTTCAAGATCGCTCGACCGGCCCGTGTCGACATGCGCTTGCGGAAGCCATGGGTCCTGGCCCGCTTACGGGTATTGGGTTGATAGGTGCGCTTCACGTCATTCAGCCTTTCGCAACGCCTGTGCGGCACCTTGTCCGGGGGCGGTGCAGAGTTCGTACCACCATCTGGCCCGCGGCCACCGGCAGTGGAGTGCCGTCCATGTTAGGCGCGAAACGACGATCCCCACTAGTCGGCGGATGTGGCACGGTGTACCTTCAACGAATTACCCCCGCCGAGGAACGTTCAGACCAGCCCAGGACGCCGCGGACGGAGGAAGGGCGATCGGACGACTCAGTGAACCAGGCCGGCGAAGTGTGGACACGGTGCACGGGGTCGCTGCGCGAGCAGGTCTCGGAGACCACCTGGCAGCTCTGGTTGTCCGGCATTGAGCCAGTCGACTTCGACAACGGGGTCTTCGTGCTGTCCGTGCCCAACGGCCTGATCAGGGAGCGGGTCGAGACCCGCTACCTGCCCATGATTGAGGACACCTTGGCCAACGAGGTCGGCTCACCGGTGCGGGGCCGCCTCGAGGTGCAGGAGACCGAGCCGGAACCGGACCTGGAGGAGTTTCTCGGCGTCCCCGCCTCAGCCGAGATCGGCACCCGGCCGGCCGGGCCCGCCCCAGCCGAACCGTCGGGTCGCGAGACGCCGGCGGTGCAGCTCGACCCCAAATTCGTCTTCGAGACCTTCGTGGCCGCTTCGTCGAACCGCCTGGCCCATGCGGCAGCCCAAGCCGTCGCTGAAACCCCTGGCAGATCCTATAATCCTCTCTTCATTTACGGCGACAGCGGGTTGGGCAAGACCCACCTGCTCCACGCCATCGGCAACTACGTCTCCGAGAATTTCAGCCGCCGCAAGGTCCTGTACGTCACCACCGAGACCTTCATGAACGACTTCGTCGACTCACTGCGCACCTCTACGACCTTGGCCTTCAAGCGCCGCTACCGGGAATGTGACGTGCTCCTCATTGACGACGTCCAGTTCATGGAGAACAAAGAAGGCCTCCAGGAGGAGTTCTTCCACACCTACAACGACCTCAAGGGAGCTTCCAAGCAGATCGTCCTGACCTCGGACCGGCCCCCCAAGTCCATAGAGACGCTCGAAGACCGCCTCCGGAGCCGGTTCCTCTCGGGGCTGATCACCGAGATCGACCCACCCGACCTCGAGACCCGCCTGGCCATCTTGCGCTCGAAGTCGGAGAGCGAACATCAAGAAGTCCCCGACGACGTCCTGGAGTTCATCGCCACCCACGTGAAGAACAACATCCGGGAGCTCGAAGGCGCCCTGACCCGCATCAGCGCGTTCGCCAAACTCAACCAGGAGGCGATCTCGCTGGCGCAAGCCGAACGTGTGCTTTCGGACATCGTCCTGGCTGGAGAGCCACGGCGGATCACCCCTCAGATGATCCTCGACGCCACGGCGGCCAGCTACGGGTTCAGTGTCGAGGCCATCTGCGGCCCCAGCCGGACCCGCCCCTTGGTCACCGCCCGTCAGGTCGCCATGTACCTCGTGCGGAACCTCACCGACTACAGCTACCCCGCCATCGCCCGCGTCTTCGGAAATCGAGATCACACGACCGTCATTCACGCGGTCGACAAGATCACCGGTCAGATGCAGCAACGGCGACAGATATACGAGCAGGTCACCGAGCTGATCCAAAAGGTCCGTGCCGGCACCTAGCGCCTCGGAAGGGCAAACTCCAAAGCTGTGGATGGCCGGCGACGTACTGGGGATAGGGTGGCCGCCCATCCCCAGTGATCTCTGCCGGCACAAAATCCGACGATCCGGCCGCGCCGTCACCCACAGCGCCGTGGGGACGAGTTCGCGCCTGTCCACCAGGAGCGGGCGGTCATCATCCACAATCCACAGCCCTTACTACCTTTACTACATACATTTCTCTCCACGTCCCATAAGGATGACTGGGGACACGGCCGAAAGGACAGGGTCCGGTGAAGTTCAGATCCGAGCGCGATGCACTCATAGAGATGTTGGCCACAGCCGGTCGCGCCGTGGGAACACGCTCAACGTCCTCCCCGGTCCTCTCCGGCCTCCTCCTCTCGTGCACCGGCAACGTGCTCTCCGTCACGGGGACCGATCTCGATCTGACGATTCAGGTCACTGAAGAGGTGATCGGAGTCGAGGACGGGGTTTGTGTGGTTCCGGCCCGCCTCTCCACCGACATCGTGCGGCGCCTCGAACCGGGGGCAGTGACCTTCGCTCACGGCGAGGACCACATCACCATTTCCGCGGCCCGCTCGAACTTCAAGTTACGGACCTATCCCGTGGTGGAGTTCCCGGCCGTGGGGCGGGGCACAGAGCCTGTGGTCCAACTCCCCGAAGCGGCCCTCGGGGAAGCCGTGCGCCAGGTCGTGCGTGCGGCCTCTCACGACGACGCGCGGCCCCTGCTGACGGGCGTCCTGCTGTCACGCGTCGACGGATCGATCCGGATGGTGGCCACCGACTCCTACCGCATGGCCATGCGTGACCTGCCCGGGATCGCCGCGCTGCCGGGCGAAGAGGACCTGTTGGTCCCGGCCCGGGCACTGGCCGAACTACAACGCCTGCCCTCCCATCGGCTGGCCGGGGACGAGGAGACCGGGACCGTCGGTGTGGCCGCCAGCACCAGCGAGATCACCTTCTGGCAGGGGAGGGTCCAGATCAGCACCCGGCTCCTCGAGGGCCGCTACCCCGACTACAACCAGCTGATCCCCGATCACTACCCCAACCGCCTCCACCTGGGCAAGGAGACCTTCCTGGCCGCGCTGCGCCGCGTCCAGCTGCTCGTGCGGGACAACACGACCCCCGTACGGCTCTCCATGCGTCAAGGAGGGGTGGATCTGAGCGTGGTGAGCCAGGAGGTGGGCGACGCATCCGAGTCGGTCGACGGTGACTTCAGCGGGGAAGACCTGGTCATCGCCTTCAATCCCGCCTACCTCATCGACGGGACGGAGGCCGTGCAGGGCGACGAGGTCCTCGTGGAGTCCGCCGACGCGTCGCGGGCCGCTACGGTGCGAGGCGCCGACGACGATCACTTCCGCTACCTGTTGATGCCCGTGCGCGTGTCCTGAGCAGGCGGTCTCGTCGAGTGCACCTGCGTCGGATCGAACTCGTCGACTTTCGGATCTTTGCCGCGGCCAGCTTCGTCCCGGCGGGCGAGGGCACGACGGTGATCACCGGGCCCAACGGAACGGGTAAGACCAGCGTGCTCGAGGCCATGGTCTATCTCGGGACGCAGCGGTCGTTCCGTGGCGCGCCGCGCGAGGCGCTGGTGCGCACCGGGTGCGACCGGGCCATCGTGCGCGCCGAGCTGCAGCACGACGCCAGCCCCCAGCTGGTGGAGGCCGAGGTGGTGCCGGGTGGGCGTAGCCGTACCCAGGTCAACCGCAAGGTGGCCCGGGGGCGACGGGACTTGGCCGCCGCCGCGCCCTGCACCATCTTTTCACCCGACGACCTGGCGCTGATCAGTGGAGGACCGAGCCTCCGCCGGGATCTCCTCGATGACGCCCTGGGTCTGGTGGACCCCGAGGGCGCACGGGCGGCCGACGAGGTCGACCGTATCCTGCGCCAGCGTGCTGCCCTGCTGCGCCAGGCGGGAGGACGGATGAACCCCGACGTGACGAGCACGCTGGACGTGTGGGACCAACGGCTGGCCGATGCGGGAAAGATCCTGGTCAACGCCCGCGAGCGGTTGGTCAACGCGCTCGAGCAGTTCGTCGGCCCGGCCTACAGCCGTCTCGCCGGCACCCCGGATCGGGTCGTGGTCGGCCAGCACTACCTCCGCAGCTGGACGGGGGAACTTCTCGACGCCCTGGCCGCTCATCGGACGGACGACCTACGGCGCGGGGTCAATACGGTCGGACCGCACCGGGACGACCTGGTGCTGTCCCTGTACGGCAGAGAGGCGCGGACGCAGGCATCGCAGGGCGAGCAACGTTGCCTCGCCCTGGCCGCTCGTATCGGGGTGCACCAGCTGGTCGTGGCGAGAACCGGTCTCACACCGGTTCTCCTGCTGGACGACGTCTTCTCCGAACTGGACCCGACCCGTAGCCGGGCGTTGGTGGCCGAGCTTCCCGAGGGCCAGTCCATCCTCACCACCGCGGTCCCCCTCCCGGCCGGGATTCAGGTGGCCGAGATCGTCGACATCGCCCAGGTGGCCGAGGCCCGATGAGCGGGTCGCGGCGGGGGAGGGGCCGCGGCGTGGACGAGGGGCCGCGCCAGGTCGGTTCGGCGATCGCCAAGGTGCTGGCCCGCATCGGTGCGGCGCCCTCGCCCCTCACGATGGAGCTGGTCTTCACCCGCTGGGAGGAGCTGGTCGGAGCCGAGCTCGGCGCGCATCTGCGCCCGATGCGGCTCCAGGATGCCACCCTGGTCGTCGGGGCCGACCATCCCGCCTGGGCCACCCGGGCCCGGATGGAAGCCGAGGGAATCCTTGCCCGGGTCCGGCAACTGGGGGACACCAGCATCGAGCGCGTCGAGGTGGTCGTGCGACGGCCGTCCTGACCGGCACGCGGCCTCCAAGAGGTGCCGAATTGGGACAGGCGTCGGGTAGGATGGAGCATTCGTATGGGAATGCCGAGGACCGTGTTCGGGCATTCGATGCGGACCGAAAAGACTGAGGTTTGAAAGGGCGCGCCTGTGGCGATAAAGGTTGACGGAGGCACGACGCAACAGGACACTTCCTATAGCGAGGGTGACATCACCATCCTCGAGGGTCTTGAGGCCGTGCGCAAGCGACCCGGGATGTACATCGGGTCGACGGGACCGTCAGGACTGCACCACCTCGTGTGGGAGGTGGTCGACAACTCGGTCGACGAGGCCATGGCCGGCCGGGCCACGCGGATCGACGTGACGCTGTTGGCCGACGGAGGGTGCCGGGTCAGGGATGACGGCGCGGGAATCCCCGTCGGCCCCCACCCGAAGAACCCCAAGATGTCCACGGCGGAGATCGTGCTCACCATGCTCCACGCCGGCGGGAAGTTCGGCGGCAAGGGCTATCAGGTTTCCGGAGGACTCCACGGTGTGGGTATCTCGGTGGTCAACGCCCTCTCGACCCGGCTGCTCTTGGAGATCGACCGGGATGGCCAGCGATGGGAGGCGGAGTTCGAAAAGGGCGGGAAGATCACCCGCAAGATCGCGCCCGTCGGGCCCTCCCCCCTGAACCGGGCGACCGGCGAGCCGCGCACGGGCACCACGGTCACCTTCTGGCCGGACGGCGCCATCCTCGACGAGACCGAGTTCCGAGCCAACACCATCACCGAGCGCATGCAGATCATGGCCTTCTTGAACAAGGGGTTGGAGATCCGCTTCACCGATGAGCGCGTCCAACCGGAGCTGAAGACGAACTTCCGTTATGCCGGGGGCATCGTCGATTTCGTCAAGCACCTCAACGCGGCCAAGGAGTCCCTCTTCCGCAAGGTGGCCGGGTTCGAGGAGATCGAGGAAGGTCAGGAGGTGGAGATCGCCCTGCAGTGGAACACCGGTTTTCACGAGTCGATCCACTCCTTCGCCAACGGCATCTCGACCATCGAGGGCGGGATGCACGAGGAGGGTTTCCGCACGGCCCTCACCAACACCGTCAACCGTTACGCCCGGGCCCGCAACCTGCTGAAGGAGAAAGAGGAGAACCTCCAGGGCGAGGACATCCGGGAAGGCCTGACCGCCATCATCTCGGTGCGCCTACGGGACCCGCAGTTCGAGGGGCAGACGAAGGCCAAGTTGGGCAACCAGTCCATGCGTTCGCTGGTGGTGAAGGCCACCAACAGGCGGCTGGGCGAATGGCTCGAGGAGAACCCACGCGAGGCCGGCCAGATCGTGCAGAAGTCGATGCAGGCGGCCCGCGCCCGTATGGCCGCCCAGGGCGCCCGCGACCTCACCCGCCGCAAGTCGGCCCTCGACGGCGCCGGACTGCCCGGAAAGCTGGCCGACTGCTCCTCGCGCGATCCGCGTGAGTCCGAGCTATTCATCGTCGAGGGCAACTCGGCCGGTGGCTCGGCCAAGGACGCCCGCGACCCGCGTACACAGGCCATCCTTCCCATCCGCGGGAAGATCCTCAACGTCGAGAGGGCGCGCATCGACAAGATGCTGAAGAACGCGGAGATCCAGGCCCTGATCTCGGCCATCGGGGCCGGACTGGCCGACGAGTTCGATGTGGACAAGATCCGCTACCACAAGGTCATCCTCCTGGCCGACGCCGACGTCGACGGCAGTCACATCCGCACCCTCCTCCTCACCTTCTTCTTCCGCCAGATGAAGCCCCTGGTGGAGGGCGGCTACGTCTACGTGGCGCAACCGCCGCTCTACTCGACGCTGGTGGGCAAGGAGAAGATCTACCTCAAGGACGACGCGGCCAAGGCGGCCTTCCTCGCCGAGCACCCCGACCACAAGCACGACTTCAATCGGCTCAAGGGCCTCGGTGAGATGGACTTCGCCGAGCTGCGCGACACAACCATGGACCCGTCGTTGCGCTCACTGCTGCAGATCAACGTGGAACAGGCGGCGCTGGCCGACGAGGTGTGCTCGGTGCTCATGGGCGACGACGTCGAACTGCGCCGGCATTTCATTCAGACCAACGCAAAAGACGTCCGTTTCCTCGACATCTGAGCACTAGGACGAGGAGAGGACATGGCACGACAGTCGGTGCGTAGCGGCGGTGGACGCGGAGTCGGCGGACGCGGCAGCGGTGGCAACGGGACCCCGCCCGGGGAGGAGCCGGTCAGCGGCTCCATTGAACCCATCGAGATACAAGAGGAGATGGAGCGCTCGTTCCTCGAGTACTCCATGTCGGTCATCGTGGCCCGCGCCCTGCCGGACGTGCGCGATGGCCTCAAGCCGGTGCACCGCCGCATCTTGTACTCCATGTTCGACCGGGGCCTGCGCCCCGACCGGCCGCACAACAAGTGCGCCAAGGTGGTGGGCGACGTGATGGGGACGTACCACCCCCACGGCGACTCGGCCATCTACGAGGCGCTGGCGCGCATGGTCCAGGAGTTCTCGCTGCGCCACCCGCTGATCGACGGTCACGGCAGCTTCGGCGGCCGCAGCCCGGACGACGGCCCCGCGGCCATGCGCTACACCGAGTGCCGGCTGGCACCACTGGCCCTCGAGCTCATGGCCGACATAGACGAAGAGACCGTCGACATGGTCGGCAACTACGACGGTTCTGACGAGGAACCGGTGGTGCTCCCGGGCCGGTTCCCCAACCTCCTCGTCAACGGTTCGCAGGGCATCGCCGTGGGGATGGCGACCAACATCCCGCCGCACAACATGGGCGAGGTGATCGACGCCGCCATTCACGTCCTGCACCATCCCGACGCGACGGCCGACGACCTGATGGCCTTCGTGAAGGGGCCGGACTTCCCGACGGGCGCGCTCATCCTCGGGCGCCAAGGGATCCTCGACGCCTACCGCACGGGTCGGGGCTCCATCAAGATGCGCGCCGTGGCGGAGATCGAGGAGGGACGCGTCGGCGACCGCATCGTGGTCACCGAGTTCCCCTACCAGACCTCGGTCGAGGTGATCGAGCAGAAGATCACCGACCTGGTGCGGTCGGGCGACCTCGACGGGATCAGCGAGCTGCGCAACGCCTCGGCCAACCAGCAGCCGCGTCTGGTCATTGAGCTCAAACGTGACGCCAACGCCAACGTGGTGCTCAACAACCTCTTCAAGCAGACGCCGCTGCAGACCAGCTTCGGGGTGAACACCCTGGCCCTGGTGGACGGCGTCCCCCGGACCTTGAACCTCGCCCAGGCGCTGTCGTACTACATCGACCACCAGATAGAGGTCATCACCCGGCGTTCGGAGTTCCGCCTCCGCAAGGCACGGGAGCGGGCCCACATCGTCGAGGGGCTGTTGCGCGCCATCGACATGCTCGACGCGGTGATCGCCACCATCAGGGGGTCGGACGACCGCCCCTCGGCCCTGGCCGCGCTCATCGCCGAACCGTTCTCGTTCTCCGACATCCAGGCGACCCATATTCTCGACATGACCCTGGGGCGCCTGACGCGCCTGGGCCGCACCCAGCTCCAGGACGAGATGGCCTCGTTGCTGGAGACGATCGCCGAACTGGAGTCGATCCTGGCCGATGACACCAAGCTGCGCGGCGTCATCGCCACTGAGATGACGGCCATCCGGGACAAGTACGCCAACCCCCGGCGCAGCATCATCACCCACGACCCGGGCGAGATGGGGGTGGAGGATCTGATCGACGACGAGGAGATCGTCGTCACCATGACCCGCGCCGGCTACATAAAGTCGGTGGCCGCCGCCGCCTTCCGCACCCAGGGTCGGGGAGGGCGCGGGGTCCAGGGCGCCCGGTTGAAGGAGGAGGACCTGGTCAGCCAGGTCGTGCACTCCTCGGCCCATGCCTACCTCCTGCTCTTCTCCAACCAGGGCAAGGTGTACCGCCTGAGAGGCCACGAGATCCCGATGAAGGAACGAACGGCCAAGGGCACGGCGGCGGTCAACCTCGTCCCGCTGGCCCCCAACGAGTCGATCCAGGCGATCATCACCACGCGCGAGTTCTCGCCGGACCAGTACCTGGTCTTCGCCACGGCGCAGGGCCAGGTCAAGAAGACGGCGTTGAGCGAGTACGACAAGTCCCGCCGCGAGGGGTTCATCGCCATCAATCTGCGGGAGGGCGACGAACTGGTGCGCGTCGTCGCCACGTCGGGCAGCGACGACATCTTCGAGGTCACACGCGCCGGCATGACGATCCGCTTCAACGAGAGCGACGTGCGTGCCATGGGCCGTGACGCCGCTGGGGTGCGGGGCATCCGTCTGAGGGCGGGCGACGCGGTGGTCTCGTGCGACGTGGCGGCCGACGACACCGACATCCTCCTCGTCACCGATGCCGGGTACGGCAAGCGCACCAAGCTGGAGCGGTTCAACCGTCAGGCTCGGGGCGGCCAGGGTGTCCGTGGTATCCGCTTGACCACCAAGCGCGGCTCGGTCGTGGCCGCCTTCATGATCGGGCTGGACGAAGAGATACTGCTGGTCTCCTCGGGCGGCGTGGTGATCCGCACCGCGGCGCGCGAGATCGCCTCCCAGGGTCGGGACGCCACCGGGGTGCGGGTCATGAACCTCGACGAAGGCCAGTCCGTCGCCGCGGTGGCACGCGTCAACGCGGAGAGCGAGAACGACGGAGAGGGGTAGGCCGGCCGCTCAGCCGGCGGCGTTGAAGTCCATCTGGAAGGGGACGGCGGTCGGGAAGTAGTAGGTGAGTAGCTTGAAGCCCTGGTAGACGTAGGCGCGCCCCGCGGCGCTGCCCGTCTCGACGGTCAGCGAGCTGGTGACGGTGAAGTTCTGCGCCTGGCCCGCCGTCAGAACCTTCGAGAAGATGGGCGGGTGGCCCGGGACGTAGGCCGAGACCCAGCACGGAGCCCCGAAGGCCACGATCCTGACGGTGAACGACGAGGCGGCGACGTCAATGACGACCGACTTTGCCGAGGGGTTGGCTGTCGCCGTGACCTTGGGCGTATGGACCGTCGCGTGCTGCTGGTGCCCGGAACCGGCGTGTGATGCCGGCGTGGAGGTGATGCCGAGCGCCGATTCGGCACTGTGGTACCAGTTGTCGGTCGACGTGTTGACGGCGTGCGCCCAACCCCTGAGGTGCGTGTGTTCGACCAGGGCGGCCGCCCCGAGTGCGACGAGTAGGGCCGCAACCCCGACGAGTACCTTGAGCACTCTCGGCGGCGGGGAGTCGACGACGAGGGGGATCTCGCCGGTGTCCACGAGGGACAGGCGGCCGGTGTCGTGAGGCGGCAGCGGCAGGATGGACCCGATCACACCGGTGGCCGCGTCGGGAACGCCGGTCGCATCGCCGGGACGACCCGAGCCCCATCCGCCGGCCGGCGAGTGGCCACCCGCCGGGGCAGAGGAGATGGAGATCACCGGCACCACCGCGGTGTCGCCCGAGGTGTTCGGGGTCGGTTCGAACGACGGCCACTGCTCGACGGCGACCAGGACGTAGTCATCGCCGGGAAGGCCGAGTGAGTTGGCGTAGGCCCGCAGGGCCCGGAGCATCGCGATGCGGTCCTGCTGGCGCGCCGCGCCGCCGCTCTCGAGTACCTCGAGCGCGGTGCTCGCCAGTCCGGCGCGGACGGCTGCCTCGGGGAGGGTGAGGCCGGCCCGCTCACGGGCGAGACGCAGCGATGGCCCGATGTCCGGCACCGACGCCGGCAACAGGATCGCGTCGCCCTCGGCGGGGCCCTCGCCACGGCTGCGTGCCATCTCGTCCCTTCTCATCACGAACAGACTGTGTCAAGCGTAGTGATCGAGCGATTCCGGCTGGTCGCGGCGAGGGCGGGTCTGCCTGGCCGGCCTCAGAAGATCCGGATGTGGGTGATCGGCCAGACCCGGAGATCGACCTTGCCCACGATGAGGGACCGGGAGATGGGCCCCCAGTAGCGACTGTCACAGGAGTCGGTGCGGTTGTCACCCATGACGAAATAGTCGTTGGCGGGGACCACGTAGGGTTTGGCCAGGCTGTAGACCGGTCCGGCCGGGCCGGGGAAGGTGGTTCCCAGGGCCGAGGAGGGGAGCCATGTCTCGTCCAGTCGTTTTCCGTCGATCTTCACGTAGCCCTTGGGGGAGGTGCTCAGCGAGATCGTCTCGCCGGGGAGCCCGATGACCCGCTTGACCAGGTCGGCCACCGGCGGGCCGCCGCAGTTCTCGTCGGCGGGGCGGCGGAACACGACGATGTCACCGCGATGGATGGCGTGCAGGTGGTAGGCCAGCTTGTTGACGAGGATCCGGTCGCCGATCTGGAGCGTGGGCTCCATGGAACCCGAGGGGATGTAGAAGGTCTGCACCACGAAGGTGCGCAGCAGCAGGGCGGCCACGAGGGCGATGACCACCACCACCACCGTCTCGCGCAGCCAGTGCGAATTCGGCGACGGCGGTGCAGCGACCGTCGGTTCGGAGAGGTCTGCCTGCACGGTAGGGGCAGGCTAGTCGCAGCCAGGACGGCCGCCGCATCACCTGACCCTCCGGCGAGCAGGCACGGTGATCGGATCCGCACCCACCCGCGTCGGCCTCCGGGCGGCCGTGCCGACGACGCGCCGTTCCGCCTGTGGATAACGCTGTGTGCCTGGGCAACGCACGTGTCACCTCCCCCCGTCCCCAAGTCATCCACAACCTCGTGCCGGGAATCCCCATCTGCGGGGCTTTCATCGTGCCCCAGCACGTGCTTTGCTCGTAGCGTGACGATCATGGTGCGTATCGAGCGGGTTCCCCCGTGGTCCTGAGCCTCCACCCCAGTGCCGAGGGTGTGCTCCCGGGCCACCTGCTCGCGCGGGCTATCAGGGCCGGGTACATCGACGCCGGGCGGTTCAACGTCCCCGAGAGCAATCTGCAGCCGGCCAGCCTCGACCTGCGACTGGGCGAGCGCGCCCTGAGGATACGTTGCAGCTTCCTGCCCGGGGACGACACGGTGGAACGCAAGCTCAAGGACTACATCCTCGACGAGATCGATCTGCGCGGCGCCGGGGCCATGCTCGAGGCCCGTTGCCCCTACCTCATAGAGCTCAAGGAGCGGCTCGACCTGCCGGCCGGGCTGCGGGGTAAGGCCAACCCCAAGAGCTCGACCGGCCGTATCGACGTGTTCACCCGCGTCATCACCGATCACAGCGACCGCTTCGACGAAGTGGCGCCCGGCTACCAGGGGCCGCTCTACCTCGAGGTGGTTCCCCTCTCCTTCGCCGTCCGGGTGCGAGAGGACCTCACCTTGAATCAACTCCGCCTGGCCATCGGCCGGCCCTGGCTCAGCGACGAGGAGGTGCGGGCGGCCCATGGCGAGGAGCCGATCCTCTTCCGGCACGGCGAGCCCGTCCCACCCGAGGCCCTCGTCCTCTCCGACGGGCTGTTCCTGGGCCTCGACCTGCACGGCGACGCCCACGGCCGCGTGGGCCACAGCACCAGGGACAGTGCGCCCCTGCTCGATCTCACCTCAAACCGTGAGGTGGACCCGGCGCCGTTCTGGGACGCGGTCTACCGGGAGGACGGGGACCGCCTGGTGCTCTCGCCCAAGCGCTTCTACCTGCTCATGTCCCACGAGGCGGTGAGCATCCCGCCCCACCTGGCCGCGGAGATGACCGCCTACGACCCGACCAGCGGGGAGCTGCGCACCCACTACGCCGGGTTCTTCGACCCGGGCTTCGGGTTCGACCCGAGCCGACGGTTCCGTGGCTCCCGGGCGGCCCTCGAAGTCAGAGCGCACGACGTGCCCTTCATGGTGGAGAACGGTCAGTCGGTGTGCAAGCTGACCTTCGAGCGCATGCTCGAGCCGCCCATGGCCCTCTACGGGTCCGACATAGGGTCGTCCTACCAGCAGCAAGAGGAGACCCTGAGCCGGTACTTCAAGCGCTGACGGCGCTAGTCGGCGAAGGGCATGGGAACGGCCCGGAACGTGCGCTCCTCGAGCAGGAGCGAGCCGTCGGGCTGCAGGGCCGCCGCCACCTTCCCCGCCACCAGGCTGCGGATGGGATCCCCGGCGATGGAGCTGCGCCATCCGTGATCGAGCCGGCTCGGCTCGCCGCACAAGAGGTTGGTGATGTCGGCGCGGGTGGCCAGAAGTCCCTGATCGAACTGGAGGTCGTCCGCGATCTGCCGCACGAGAGCGGTGCACACCGCGACACCGACCGCCGGGGCCTGGGTCTCTCTGCCCTCAGGAGGTAGACGGATCTCCTCCGGCGTGAGGGCGAGGCCCCGCTGCACGGCCCCGAGGATCTCCCCCGCGCCGCCGCGGCCCAGATGGCGTTCGTCGACGCCCCGCATCCCCTGGAGCTCCCGGCGGTCCCTCGGGGGTCGCTGCGCGATGGCCAGCAGAGCCAGGTCCGACAGGACGCTGCGGCGAGGCCGATCGAGCGCGACGGCGCGCCGTTCCCGCCAGGCGGCCACCTCTTGGGCCACGCCTCGGGAGCGCCGCGTGAGCTTGCGGACGTCGCCCATCTTCCACCACTGCTCCTCGGGGACCACCACCCGACGGCGGCCGGAGAGGGTCTGGGCGCACTCGTCGAGGGCCCAGGTGAGTCGACCGAGCTCGGCGAGCTGCCGGGTCATGGCGTTCCGGAGCTCCAAGAGGTGGGCGACGTCACCGGCGGCATAGGTGACCTGATGGTCGGGGAGGGGGCGCTGCAGCCAGTCCGAGAGCTGGTCCGCCTTGGGCAGCGACACCCCCAGCACCCGGTCGACCAGCCGTGACAGCGAGGGCGTGGACAGGCCCAGGAACCCGGCGGCGATCTGGGTGTCGAAGACCGTCCTCGGCGCCGCTCCACAGGCCGTCTCGAGCACATCGAGGTCCTGCTCGGCCGCGTGTGCCACGGCGATGCCCGTTCCGGCGAAGATCTCCGCCAGCGGCCGGGGATCCACGGCGAGCGGATCGACGAGCGCCACCTTGTCGGCCCATCCCAGCTGGATCAGGGCCAACTTGGGGTAGTAGGTGCGCTCGGTGTGGAACTCGGTGTCGAGCGCGTAGCACTCCTCACCTGCGATCTCGGCGCACAACGAGTCCAGGCCGTCGCCGTCGGCGATCAGCTGCGGCGGCGGTGCCGCCGTCATGGCCGCTGCCGACCCACGACGCACTGACCGGCCTCCATGGTCGAACTGTAGGGCCCATAGTCTCTTCCTACATGGCATGGCGACCCGTGATCGAGTACGGGCGGGAGTACGAGTTCGCCGTCACCCCGAGCCAACTGTGGGAAGGCCTGCAGCATGTGGAGGAGTTCGAGCGCTGGTGGCCCTGGCTGGAAGAGTTCCGCGTGGAGGGGAACGCCCTGGCGACGGGGGCGGTGCTGCACGGGGTGGTGGTGCCGCCACTTCCCTACCGCATGCGCATCCGGGTCGAGCTCACGCGCTGCGAGCCCCCCAGGGACATCGATGCCGTCATCGGAGGCGATCTGGAAGGCGAGGCGCACCTGAGGGTCTGTGCCGCCGGAACGGGATCACGGGTCGAGGTGCGATGGGCGGTGGAGATGATGCAGCGGCCCATGCGGCTCGCCACGCGGGTCGGGCGGCCGCTCATGCAGTGGGGTCATGACCGCGTGGTCGAGAGCACCGTCGCCGGCTTCAGGCGGCGTCTGGAGTCGGCCGGCTAGCCGAGACGGGCGATGGCCAGTGCGGCCGCCACCAGCACCACCCCCCACGACAGGAGTTGCAACGTCGAGTCGAGGGGTGTGAGCAGCACGCCCGCGTCGAGGGGGACCACCGTGCCGTCCTTCATGGTGACGGCGCCGGTCACCGAGTCGACGCGTCGGCGCAGCAGCCGCGCCGGGGTGCTCAGCCGGCGTTGGGCGGCCGACAGGGCCGCCGCGGCCCCGGCGGCGATGACGGGGCTGAGGGCGAGGCGACCGGTCTGGGCCACGTAGGCCACCAGCACCGGGAATGAGCCCCACGCCAGGGCGAAGCCGGCGTCGGTGTGGACGAAGCCGCCGAACAGCTCCCAGTTGTAGGCCGCCACCAGCAGGGGTCCGAGCACCATGAAGGGAATGAGGGGCCAGCCGATGCGGGACAACCCGGCGATGCCCAGCGCCAGCGCGGCGACCAGTCCCCCCACGGTCAGGGCGACCAGTGCCTGAGCCGGGATGCGGGTGCCCAGCGGACGCCCGTGCAGCTCGTCGAGCGCATGCGCCGCAAACCCCACGGCGAAGAGGAAGGCCAGGAGGGTGCCCAGGAGCCGGGCCAGGGAGACATGTGGCGCCAGTGACGCCCCGATCACCACGTAGGACAGATGCCACGCGGTGTAAGGGGGGTGGAGCAGCGTCCACCAGTCCCGCCAGCCGCCCGGGCGCGCCGCATAGAAGGCGGGGCGGCTCTGCCTGCCGGGCTCGTCACTCACTGCTCCGCGTTCCCCACATGACCAGGCCGCCACCGAGGCTCATGACGCGCACGCCGACGTTCTCCAAACCCGCCCGCCGCCATGCATCTACGGTCCACTCCAGCGGATATCTCCGGTAGTGCCCCGAAATGTTCGGACCGAGGAACCGGCCCACCCTGAGCCACTCGGGGCCTCCGCTCACCCACCCGGCGGCGGGTAGGAGAAGCCGGGTGTAGAGCCACCACGACCCACGCCAGAATGGCGGCGGGGGAAGATAGAACTCCAGACTGGCCATGACGCCGCCCGGCCTGAGGACCCGGGCCAGCTCGACGAGCGTGGCTCGGGGGTCGTCGACGTAGCGCAGGAGATAGGTGAAGGTGAGGGCGTCGAAGGAGGCATCGGGGAACGGCAGCTGCTCGGCGCGGCCGGCGACCAGCTGTATCCGTCCGCTCATCCCCGCTCTCGCCACGTTCAGGCGGCCCTGGGCCAGCATGCCTCTGGTCAGATCCACGCCGACGATGTCGGCATGCGTCCGCGTCGCCAGTTGCAGGGCGACGCCGGCCGTTCCCGACGCCACGTCGAGCACCCGGCCCGGCGACGAGGGCACGATGTGGTCGATCATGGCCCGCCGCCATCGGCCGTTCTGCCCCATGGAGAGGACCTCGGCCAGGCGGTCGTAGCGCCGCGGCAGCGGCGTGAACAACTCCTGGGCGAACCGGTTCCGTTCGTCCGCAACGTGCGGCACCGCGCTACCTCCGAGGGTGGGAAGTCATCACTGTAGGTCTGGACGGCACGGTCGGCTCAGGGTGATTCGAGCTCGGAGGCGCTGAAGAGGGAGCGCAGCTCGATCCCCTCGGCCCGGGCCACGTCCCCTCCCCCCGACTCCCGGTCGATGACGCACAGGGCGTGCTGCACGGTGGCGCCCTCGGCCCGGAGGTCTTGCGCCGACAGGACGATCTGGCCTCCGGTGGTGACCACGTCCTCAACGATCAAAAGACGCATCGCCGCGATGTCGCCCCCTTCGCAGATCCTCTCGGTGCCGTACTTCTTGGCCTGCTTTCGCACGAAGAAGACCGGCAGGCCGGTCGCCGCCGACAGCATGGTGGCCAGAGGGATCCCGCCCAGTTCCAGCCCGGCCAGCCCGTCGGTGCCGGGTGGAACCATCGGTGCCAGCGCCGAGACGATCTCCGCCAGCAGGGCCGGGTCCGATTCGAAGCGGTACTTGTCGAAGTAGGAGTTGGCGGTGAGGCCGGAGCGCAGGACGAACGTCCCACGCAGGTGGCAGGCGGCGGAGACCTTGGACGCCAGCGTCACGCGCCCATTCTGCCTCCAACCGGTCTGCCTCCGACCGGTGGCCGGCCGGCCGGGCCGCGGACTATACTCCCAGGGGGTATATCGGGAAGGGGTGTTCGTGCCACACGGTTATGGCGATCACAAGGAGCAGGTCCAACGCCGGCTGCGGCGGGTCGAGGGTCAGGTGCGCGGCCTCCAGCGCATGGTCGAAGAGGACCGCTACTGCATCAGCATCCTCGAGCAGATCTCGGCGGCCACCAATGCGCTGCAGGCGGTCGCCCTGGAACTCCTCGACGACCACATGGCGCACTGTGTCGCCGATGCCGTCCGGGCGGGAGGGGCCGAGGGTGAGGCCAAGCTCAAAGAGGCATCGGCGGCGGTGGCGCGCCTCGTGCGGTCGTGAGGCCCCGCCGCACCGAGACGGGCGCCGCTAGGCCATGAGACTGCTGGACGCCCTCGGCCACGCGCTGGCCATCAGCGGCTCCATGACCTGGGAGATCCTCTGGGCGCTCATCTTCGGCTTTGCCCTCTCGGCGGTGCTGCAGTCGGTCGTTCGGCGGAGCACGATCATGCAACGCCTGGGCGACGACCGGCCCCGGACCTTGGCCGTCGCCACCGGGTTCGGAGCGGTGTCGTCGTCGTGTTCCTATGCCGCCGTGGCTCTGGCCCGTGCGCTCTTCCGGAGGGGGGCGAGCTTCACCGCCGCCATGGTCTTCGAGATCGCCTCGACCAACCTGGTCGTCGAGCTCGGTGTGATCCTGGCCGTCCTCATCGGATGGCAGTTCACGGCGGCCGAATTCGTCGGGGGGCCGATCATGATCGTCCTTCTCGCCGTGCTGTTCCGACTCTTCCTCCGACAGCGGCTGCTCGATGCCGCGCGGGAGCAGAGCGAGAAGGGACTGCCCGGGGCGATGGAGGGGCATGCCGCCATGGACATGACCGTCTCCGAAGAGGGGAGCCTGTGGAGACGCCTCGGGTCCCGGCAGGCACTGACCTCTGTCTCCCACATCTTCGTCATGGAGTGGGCGGCCGTCATTCGCGACATCGCCGTTGGGCTGCTCCTGGCCGGTGCCGTCGCCGCGTGGGTGCCGGACAGCTTCTGGCAGCACTTCTTCGCGGTGGACCACCCGTTGTTCTCCAGGGTCTGGGGACCGGTGATCGGGCCGATCGTGAGCCTCTTGAGCTTCGTGTGCTCCGTCGGCAACGTCCCGTTGGCGGGGGTGTTGTGGAACGCCGGCATCAGCTTCGGTGGCGTGGTCAGCTTCATCTTCGCCGACCTGATCATCCTGCCGATCCTGGCGATCTACCGTAAGTACTACGGCACGAAGATGATGCTGTTCGTGCTGGCCACCTTCTACGCCACCATGGTGGCGGCCGGCTACATCGTCCAGTTCCTCTTCAGCGCGTTGGGACTCGTGCCGACGACGCGCGATGCCAACGTCGCCGCCACGGCCATCCACTGGGACTACACCACGGTGCTCAACATCGTGGCTCTGGTGCTCGCTGCCGCGCTGGTCGTCCGTTTCGTGCGCACCGGCGGCATGCCCATGCTCAAGATGATGGGCGGCACGCCGAGGCAGGAACACGATCAGCACGACGCCCCGCACCCTCACAGCTGAGGCCAACGTGATCGCCGCGTGACCCGCATGCTCCCCTTCACCCTCGGTCGCCCTTTCACCCTCGGTCGGCCTTCACATCGGTCGGCCTTCACATCGGTCGGCCTTCACCATCGGTAGGGACCATGGGCGTCACGGCGTGTGCCGGCGGGTAAGTTTGTGGGGAACGATGATCCCGGGCCAGACAGCCGTCACCAGTGCATACCTCGAGCACTTCACCGAGATGGACGTCGCGCTGCTCCAGCCGGGCGATCCACGGGCCATGTCGGGAGGTGACCGGGCGACCCTCGCTCGCGCAGATCCCCAAGAGCTCAACGAGCTTCTCGCCTCTCAGCGGGTGTTCGAGTCGGTGTTCGCGGCCCCGGGCACGGGCGACCCTCTCCTCACCGCCTCGCCGTTCTTGGTCTTCGCGGTGACCGTCCATCGTGCCGCGGTGCAATTGGAATCGGTGGGCTACGTCTCCGAATGGCTGGGGCCGGGCCGGCGCACGCCCGTGTTCGACGTGGACGAGTTGCGCGCCTTCATGGCCGCGCCGTGGCACCGCCTTTTCCTGGCCGAGCTGCTCGCCTCCTACACGCATGTGGTGAGCGGGTCGGTGGTCGTCCCGACGCCCCGCGGCCTGCGCCGGCAGCGGTTCTCCGAACTCGATCCGGTCCGGTTCTCGGCCCTTCTCGAGGTGGTCTCCGATGTGGAGCGTCCCGGTGTCCTGCGCCGGTTGGGGGACCTGGCGCTGTTCTTGACCGGTGTGTTCCCCGACTATGTGGCGCGCAACGGGTTCGGCCCGATCGGCGAGGGCCGCCTCTTGCGGGCCGGTGGTCTCGCCAATGGCCGGGCGGAGGACCTGCCCCGCGAGCCCGGGGTGGCGGCCTTCGGTGACCGGGGGTCAGTCGACCTCCTCGAACATCTGGGCCGCCGCTGGTACCAGACTGCGTTCGAACTCCTCCCCAAACCCGTCGCCGAGAACGTGGCCATACTGGGCGAACTGCCGCGGTGCTTTCGGCAAGCCCGCCGGATGCTGGGTCTCATTACCGAACAGTTCCTGTTCGCGCACCGCGACCGTTGGTTCGGCCTGACCTGACGCTCGCGCTGGGAGAGAGCCGTGGACTGTGTGCAGGTTCAGTTTGCCATCGACGACGCCGACAAGGCCGACGAGATCGTGGCGTTCCTCTTGGACCGGCACCTCGTGGCCTGCGGCCAGCGGATCGGGCCCATGGTCAGCCGTTACTGGTGGGAGGGATCACTCGAGCAGGCCGAAGAGTGGCTCGTACTGCTCAAGACGCGCGCCGAACTGGCAGCCCGGGTGACGGACGCCATCGTGGGCGCCCATCCCTACCAGACACCCGAAGTGATCACCGTGGCGATCGTCGAAGGGTCACAGAGCTACCGCGCCTGGATCGCCGCGACCACCGTCGAGGACTGATCCGCCGGTCCTGCTGCCGCAGGAGGCGACCTGAACGTCAGCGCTCGTCGGACAGCGCGAGCTCGGGGTGGCGCGCCTTGACCATCCGGCGGAAACCTTCGCGCCAGGGGGTCGTGGTACGGCCGAGGACCTCGTGCATGGTGGTGACGTCGGGCCAGAGGGGGGTGTGCGCCTCGGGCGTGTACTCGAAGACGGGCTCCACGCCGACGAGCTCGCCCATGTAGGCGCAGTACTCCTCGACGCTGACGGTCTCGCTCCCCGCCCAGTTGACGACGAGCGGTGGCCGCTGGGCGACCTCCATGGAGCGGATGCCGAGCTCGACGTAGTCGTCCTCGTACATGGGGTTGTAGTTGTTCGGTGTATCGGGATGCAGCACGATCGGCTTGCCCTGGAGCATCAGGTCGAGTCGCTCTGCGGGGGTGCCGCCCTGGGGGCCGTAGGTGGAGCAGATGCGAATGATCGTGAGCGGGATCTCGAAGTGCTCGGCGACCCAGGTGCACACGGCTTCCCCCGCGACCTTGGAGAAGCTGTAGTTGGCCCGCAGTGGCACGCCCGGGGGGTCCGCCTCGGTCAACGGCCGCTGTCCTTGGTACCCATAGGTGGAGCCCGTCGAGCAGTACACGAACCCCTTGGCCTCGCGGCAGTGGTAGAGGAGGTCACCCGAGGCGTGGGCGTTGGTATGGACGCAACGGCGCCAGTTGCCCTCGCCCGGGTCGACGGCGGCGTGGAAGACGTAGGTGAAGTCGTCGGGCAGGGACGAGAAGTCGGCGGTCGACACGTCCAGCGCGACGGGCGTGACGCCCACGGCGGCCAGCCGGTCGCAGTCGTCGGGCTTCGTGAGCCGGGCGGCGCCCCACACCTCGTTGCGCCCGGCGAGCGCCCGTGCGATCGGAAACGCGATCTTCCCGGTGACGCCCGTGATGAGGATCTTCTCGCCGTCGAGCACCCACTACCCCCCGCTCTCGCACCGCACCGCTGGCGCGGCACCCCCGTTACGGTAGCGGTTGTCAATCCCTCAGGGACCTGCCAGGATGCCGGCATGGCAGATCTGGTCGGCACACCGTCGGACGATGCCCCCGAGATACTCGCCACCGGCCGGTCCGGCGTGACGACGATCTTCGTGTCGATGTCGGCGCGGCATCCGGAGGGCAAGGACGCCGACTACCTCGAATGGCACACCTTCGACCACCGGCCCGAGCAACAGCGGCTGGCGTCGCTACGGACTTCGCTGCGCGTGGTGTCGACGCCCGCCTGTCGCACCGCCCGGGCGGCGAGTGACGGTCACCACGACGGCATCGACCACGTGATGACCTACTTCTTCAGTGACGACGCCGGGCTGGGGGAGTTCGCCGACCTCTCGGTGGCCCTGCGCAACGCCGGCCGGACGCCGTACGTGCTGCCCGCGGTGGAGCGAGGCGTGTACCACCTGGACGGGATGGTGGCCGCTCCCCGGATCAAGGTGGGTGCCGATGTGTTGCCGTGGTGGCCCATGCGGGGCGTGTACCTGCTGGTCGAGCAGGGTGAAGCGCCGCCGACCGCGCTCACCGAGGTGCCCGGCGTGGGCGGGGCCTGGTGGGGCAGGGGAATCCCGGTGGATCCGACGATCGCCAGCGCCGCTGGCGGGGCGCAGATCACCTACTGCTTCTTGGACGACGACCCGGTCGCTACGGCCGGCCGGCTCCGGCCGGCGCTCGAGAAGCGCTGGGCGGACGGGACCACCGAACCTCTGCTCGCCGCCCCCTTCTTCGCCCTGGAACCGCACGAGACGGGGCGCTACGTACCCTGAGCGCCCGGCGTCACCCCGTCTCGATGCCCCCCAACTTGTCGATCACGGGACCCCACACCTCTTCGAGCCACCGCTCGGGCTCCGGCTGGGACGATCGGGCCACGATGGTGTCGACCCCCACGGCGGCGAACTCCTCGGCATGTCGCAGCAGCGCGTCCGGACCGGCATCATCGGGGATCATCGGCAGGGCGGTGACCTCAATGTGGCCCGGGTCCCGCCCCACGTCGTCGCAGTGACGGCGCAGGACGTCGAGTTTGTGGGCCACCGTCGCTGCGTCGCCGAAGAGGTTGCATGCATCGGCGTAGGTGGCGACCAGGCGCAGGGTCTTTCGTTCTCCGCTGCCACCGATGAGGATGCGCGGTCGTGGCGAGCTCACCGGTGGCGGTGAGCAGAGCGTCTCGGCCAGCTGGTAGTGGGCGCCCTCGTAGGCCCCGTCGTTGTCGCTCCACATCTGCAGGCAGATCTGGAGTGTCTCCTCGAGGCGTTCGAAGCGCTCGGAAACCGGGGGGAACGGAACCCCCAAACCGCGGTGCTCGCGTTCGTACCAGGCGGCGCCGATGCCCAGCTCGGCCCTGCCGGCGGAGAGGACGTCGAGGGTGGTGATCGTCTTGGCCAACAGGCCCGGGTGCCGGTAGGTCACCCCGCCCACCAGGAGCCGTATCCGGAGAGTCTCGGTCTTGGCGGCCACGAAGCCGAGCGTGGTGTATCCCTCCAACATGGGCTCCTCGGCCGGCCACACCGCCTCCATCTGGAACCAGTGGTCCATGACCGAGAGTGTTCGGACCCCGATGGACTCCGCGGTCTGGGCCAACGACGTCAGGGTGGGACCAATGGACGCCGGTCCTCCCGGCCAGGTGAAACGGGGAACGTGAAGGTCCAGGTGCATTGTGGTTCTCCTTGGGTGCGCTGCGGGCGGTCGTGGTGCCCCACGCGCGACCCTAGCGAGAGAACCCGCCCGGGAGAGCCGTCTACAGAGGGGGATCGAGGCGCACCAGGCCTGCCCTGAACCGTTTGCCATTGGCCACGTAGGAGGCGGCGGCGGCCTCTATGCCGAACAGGTTCGACTTGCCCTCCTTTATGACCGCCGGGACACCGACCGCCAGGGCCCCTGGCGGTACGGTCATGTCGGCGATCACCACCGCGTTGGCTCCGACCGTGGCGCCCTGGCGTACAACGGCGCGGTGGAGCACCACCGAGCCCGAACCGACCAGGGTGTCGTCTTCGAGCAGGCAGCCTTCCAGATGGACGAGGTGACCGATGACGCACCCGTCGCCGATGGTCGTGGGGAACTCCGCGGTGGCATGAATCACGCTGCCGTCCTGCACCGAGGTCCGGGCCCCGACGGTGATGGTCCCATAGTCGCCGCGGAGGACGGCGCCGGGCCAGATGGTCGACTCCGCACCGATGGTGACGTCGCCGATCACCACGGCGTCCGGGTGTACGTACGCCTCGGGGTCGATGCGGGGAGCGGTGCCGTCAATCTCGTAGATCGCCACGCAAATGACCCTAATCACCCACGACACTCTCGTGCGCAGGGAGCTAGGGTCGTCGCAGTCCGACAAAAGGGAGATGCCATGCCGGGCAGTTACCCAGTGAACATCGAGGTCGCCGGCGTCCTCGAGGTTCCCAGATGGCGCCCGCTGGTCAACTGGCTCCTCGTCATCCCTCATCTCGTGTGGCTCTGGGTTCTGACCATCGGCCTCCTGGTGCTGGCGATCATCAGCTGGTTCGCCATCTTGATCACCGGCCGCCTTCCCGAGGGATGGGGCGACTTCATGGTGGGAGTGCTGCGTTACCAGTGGCGGATCCTCGCCTACCTCTACGCGTGGACCGAGGAGTACCCCAGCTTCACGCCGCCCACGGGCTATCCCGACCCGGGCGACTTCCCTGCCGTGCTGGCCGGCGTCCCGGCGTCAGAGCGGAATCGGCTCACGGTGTTGTTCCGCATCTTCATGGTCATCCCTCAGTACATCGTCCTCTACCTCGTCGGCATCGCCGCCGGGGTGCTGCTTTTGATCGCCTGGTTCATCGTCCTGTTCACCGGACGCTGGCCCGAAGGGATGCGACGCTTCTGCATCGGGTACTACCGGTGGAGCATCCGGCTCCAGGCCTACCTCTTCTTGATCACCGACGTCTACCCACCGTTCAGCCTCGAACCCTGAGCGGGTATACCGCATCGCCCGAACGGGCCTCGGTAGGCTCGAATCGGTGCGGTGCGCGTGACGGACGGGGCCCCGAGTGACGAGAAGGAACCGGATGCCAGGTTCACGTATGCCAACGAACGAACGTTCCTCGCCTGGAATCGAACCGCCCTGGCCCTGATCGCCACGGGTGTCGCCGCGACCCAGCTTCTCCCCGAGTTCCATGTGAACGGCGGACGTCGTATCTTGGGGTTACCGATGATTGCGCTGGGCGCCCTCGTCGCGTTCACCAGCTTCCGTCACTGGAAAGCCAACGAGCGGGCCATGCGGCGTGGCCAGCCGTTGCCCAGATCGCCGATGCCACTGGTGCTCTCCGTCGGCATCGGAGCCGTGGCGGTCATCGCCGTCGTCCTCGCCCTCATCGGTTCCGACTAGGACTCGACGGGACGTTGGAGGACCCCGAGGCGGCGCAGGAAGAGGGTGCACCCGAGCGCGGCCTTGCCCGGGAACGCACCGAACTCGCATGGACCCGATCGGGGCTGGCCGTCGCGGTCACCGTGGCCGTGACTCTCCGACAACTCTGGCCACTCACCGGCGACAAAGATGTCGTCGCCCTGGTCCTCATCGCCGTCGGAGCCATCGTCTGGGTGGTGGGGATGGCGCGTGGTCGGCGAGCGGGTACCGAGGCGGGCGGGCCGGTTGGCGCGTCGACATGTCGGATGTTGACCATCGGGACGCTGGTGTTGGCCACCGCCGCCTTCCTGGTCGGTCTGATCTTGTCCGCGTGAGGCCGCGGTACCCTCGGCCCGTGCCCGACCGCCCTATCATCAGGCGATGGATGCTCGATCGATCTCGGCGTGGCCGTGGCCCGATGCACTCGACGCCCGGACGGCGGCGCCCGAGTTCCACGCCCTCCTCTACGAGGACGATCGAGTCCGCGTGCTCGATGGGAGAGTCCCGCCCGGCGCAACGGTGCCGGTGCACACCCATCGTTGGGGCGGAGTCCTCTACATTCTCTCGACGAGTGACTTCGTTCGCCGAGACCCGGAGGGAAACGTTCTGATGGACACGAGGGAAACGGGCGCCGCGCCCATTGTGGGATCCGCCACGTGGGGCGCGCCACTTACGCCGCACACGTTCGAGAACGTCGGCAGTCAGGAGTTCAGAACCCTCACCGTCGAAATGAAAGATGATCCTCGGGACGCCGCCGGACCTCGCTGAGCGGTTCTCTCTTTACAGGCTCACGGGCACCGACGAGGGGCCCCGTACGGTGTTGGTGGCGACGTAGGTGACGGCGGCGCGGTCGACCTCCCAGGCGGGGAAGCGTCGCAGGACCTCCGTAAGCGCCACTTTGCCCTCCATCCGGGCCAGCGCGGCACCGAGGCAGTAGTGGGCGCCGTAGCCCAAGGTCACGTGACGATCGATTGGGCGGTGGATGTCGTAGGTGTCGGGATCCGCGTACTTGCGCTCGTCGCGCCCGGCGGAGCCGGTCAGCAGCGCGAGCTTCGCCCCTTCCGGCAGGATCGTGCCGTGTAGCTCGATATCCCGGGTGACGTAGCGTCCTTGAATCGGCGAGGGCGCCTCATAGCGCAGGAGCTCTTCCACGCCCGCCGGAATGAAGTCGGGGTCCTGTGCCATCTCGCGCCGCGCGTCGGGGTACTCGTCGAGGACCAAGGCGGCCCAGCCCAGCATGCGGGCCACCGTCTCGTTCCCGGCGTTGCTGATGAGAGCCAACATGCCCATGACTTCGAGGTCGTCGAGCTTGCGGATCTCGCCGTCCGGGCTCGTCAGATCGGCCTCTGTCAGGGCCGTGATCATGTCATCGCGAGGTTGGAGGCGCCGCTGCTCGATCTGACTGATGTAGTAGCCGATCGTGAGGTTCATGGCCTCCTGGGCCTCGGGCGTCAGGCCCTCCTTGCCCTCTTCGCGGTGGAGGCTGACGTCGCTCCACTCCCGGAGCTGGTCGTGGTCCTCTTCGGGGAAACCGAGCAGGCTCGAGATGACCATCACCGGAAGGCGCATGCCGAAGTCCTGGACGAAGTCGAAGCCCTCTTCTCCCACGAAGGGATCGAGGTACTCGGCGCACAGCTCGCTGATGCGTGCTTCGAGGGCGGCGATACGCCTGGGCGTATAGGCCCGATTGACAACCTTGCGGTACGCGTCGTGGAGGGGGGGATCCATCATGATCATGATCGGGAACGGGGCCGGATCCCCGATGGTGTCGAGAGTGATGCCTCGGGCCGAGCTGAACGTCTCGGTGTCGAGAGACGCCGCCAGGACGTCGGAGAAGCGGCTCAGCGCCCAAAATCCGAAACGTTCGTTGTGGTAGACGGGCGCCTCGTCGCGCAGTCGCCGCCAGGCCTCGTAGGGTGCAACTCGCTGGTCGGCGTGGTAAGGATCCCAGTAGGGCCCTATCTCGGTCACTTCAGTCATGATTCCCCGTTTCGCCGGACTCGTCGCGTGTCGACACGAAGAGATTGTAGGGCAATCGGGGAGAGCGCCGACTACAGGTGCCGGTGGCCGACTCCACCGTCGGTGGTGACCATCGCTCGCAACATTCCGAGGGCCCTGATCTGCTCACCAGATCCGCCGCAGCTGCGCTCCCTTACGCCGGGCGAGAAGTTGCTCGCGCCTCTCGGCCGGCGTCACGACCGGCGTGTCGGGAGGCAGGTGCGTGCGTACTGCGGTCACGGGCACTTTGGTAACGGTGGCTTCGGGGTGCTCGTTCGCCCGGTAGAAGCGCATCTGGATGATGCCCCATGGGAAGTTGGCCTTGTCCAGCCAGTTGTGGACACCTGGGTCCTGCGTCGAGATGACGGCCCGGAACGTGCCGTCTCTGTCGACGCGGGCTTGCGCGTCGTTCAGGCTGGACTGGCGGTTCACCCAGTCCACCGTGGCGAAGCGATCGTCGGCCACCAGAATCTGCCAGTAGTGACACTGTGTCGGCAGGGGCACCTCGACGATGAGGGCTTCGTCGTCGTCGATCTCGTGGATGCCGTCGTAGTAGGCCTGCTTGGCGAGACCGCCCACCTGTTCGATCCACTTGGACTTGAGGAGGACGTTGATCCCGTGATGCTCCCGGTAGTACCGGACCAGCCGTATCTCGTGCAGGATTCTTCCTTCGATCCACGCCGCCATGTCGGAGAACCGACGAGCGATCTCTGCGGCCGTCATGTCCTCGCCCGGGTCGTCCAGGCGGTTGACTGCCACCCGCGCGTCGACTTCGTTCGTCCAGTCGCATGCACACTTGCGCATCAGGAGCCGCTGGGCACGCGGGTCGAGCGGCCACCAGTCGCCCGTGTAGCCCGGCGGGCGCTCGGCGCTGACGATGACACTGAAGGTGCCGCGCTCGTCGAGTGTCAGCTCGTCGAGATCGTTGGTCAGCCGCAGAGGTGGCTCCTTCGGAGGCTCCAGGGAGGGGTTCGGGATGTTCTCCGCCTGCTGGGTGATCTCGACGAAGCGGGTCGTTCCGCGGTCCCCCGACAGCTCGTAGACCCCCACGGGGTCGATCTCGATCGTGGAGTACACATAGTCGGGGTTGGGCCCGCCCTGGACGCAGGCGTAGTTCCACAGCGGCATGAACACCGGGCGACGGGCGTCGGTATAGACGCGGCAGAGGTAGCCGGAGGCGAGCGTCGCCAACGCGTACTTGACCATGTCCTGCACCTCGGCCTCGGTCGCGTCCTCTGGACGCCACTCGGCCATGAGGTTGTCCACCACCCCCTCGAGTGCTCTCAGCTGATCGGCCCAGCTGGGAAGTTCACTCATCCTTCGGTCTTCCGATGGTTCAGTCCTCCGATGGTCGCCGCGGACGCCGCCCCTGCGGGCCAGGTTGTCACCAGATCCGGCGGAGCTGCGCCCCGATGCGCCGTTCACGAAGTTGCGCGGTGCGTTCGTCGGCCGTGACCGTGCGGGTATCGGCGGGGAGGTGGGCGAGCACCTCGGCGACCGGCACCTTGGTGACCGTCGCCTCGGGGTACTCGTCGGCCTGATAGAAGCGGGCCTGGAGGATCCCCCAGGGGAAGTCCGCCTTGTCGAGCCAGTTCCACACCCCCGGGTCGCGTGCTGGACACGACGCCTCGGAACCACCCGTCGTCGTCGATGTGCGCTTGTACATCGTTGAGGCTCGACTGGCGGTTGACCCAGTCGACGGTCGAGAACCGGTCGTCAGCGACGAGGATCTGCCAGTAGCGGCAGGGCTCGGGAACCGGGAACTCGACCACCAGCGCCTCGTCGTCGGCGATCTCGTGGATGCCGTCGTAGTACGCCTGCTTGACGGCCAGCCCTCCGCCCTGCTGGATCCACTGGGACCGCAGCAGCACGTTCTTGCCGTGGTGCTCGAGGTAGTAGCGGACCAGGTGGGTGTCGAAGTGGATCATCCCCTCTATCCACTGGGGCAAGTCGGAGAACCGTTGCGCGAACTCCTCGGGGGGCATGTCCGCGCCGCGGACGTCGAGCCGGTTGATGGCGATTCGGGCGTCGACCTCGTTGACCCAGTCACAGGCACACTTGCGCACGAGAAGCGACTGCACGCCCTGGTCCATCTGCCACCAGTCGCCCGTGTAGTCGGCGGGTCGTTCGCTACTGAGGATCACCCGGAAGGAACCGTCGTCGGCGATGGTCACGTCGTCGAGCTCGTGCGTGGTCGGCCCGCGCCCGGGCCCGGCGCCGAGCCGCGGCTTGTTGAAGACGTCCATGCTCATGATCCGCCGCTGCTGCTGGGTGATCTCCACGAACCGCGTCGTCCCCCGAAAGCCGGTGATCTCGTACGTCCCGCCCTCGTCGATCTCCGTCTGGAGGTAGACGTAGTCGGGGTTTGGGCCACCTTGGTTGAGCGCGTAGTTCCACAAGGGCATGAACACCGGTCGGTCCGCGTCGGTGTAGACGTGGCACAGGTATCCGCAGGCCAGAATCGACAGCGCCAGCCTGTTCATGTCCTGGACCTCGGCCTCGGTCGGGCCGTCGGGCCGCCAGATGCCGAGGAGGTTGTCGACCACAGGGTCGAGGGAGCGTAGCTGCTCCTGCCAGGTGGGAAGCTCGCTCATCTCTTCAGCCCTCCAATGCCACGTCGAAGCGGCGGATGTAGAAGTCGTAGTCGGATCGGATCCGTTCGGTGGTCAGCCCGTACTGCTCGGCGGTGTAGCGGTGTGTGCCCTGGGAGCCCATCCGGTTCGCCTCCTGCCAGTCGAAGATCGACGTTTCGACCGACGGGGTGAGCTCGAGACCGAGCCACTCGTAGACCGCTCGGATGGTGCCCTTGGGGTCGGCGACGAGGTCGCGGTGGTGGACGTCGAGGAACCGGTCCTCGCCGATGCGGGCCCGCTCCTCAATCGCGTGCTCCATCCCTTCTCGCAGGTGCTCGGAGATCTCCCGGCCCAGCGCATGCAGGTCGCGCCGGCCGTCGGGCGCCGGCAGGATGGAGGACACGATGCTGGCGTACGACGGCACGACCTTGCCCGGGTCGCGGTGGGTCATGATGAATCGGACGTCCGGATAGGCGCCGGCGAGTGCCTCGAGGTGGAACTTGTGGTGAGGTGCCTTGAAGAGCCACAGGTCCGGCGCCCGCCGCGACCCGAGGAGCTTCACCACGCGCCGGTGGTAGTGGAAGGTCTCGGTGAGATCGGCTCCCCGCCACCAGGTGCGGTAGCCCGGGACGGGCAGCGTCATCTGCTGGCCGTGGAAGGCCATGCCGAGGACCTCGGTGTCCTCCATGGTGGCGTCGATCTCGAAGATGTGCATGGCCTGGTGCTCGGGGGACATTTTCTCCCGACCCTTGGCGAACTCGAGGCGTCGCGGGTCGTCGGCCTCACTGTCGAGGGTCGGGGGCGGCACTGGTTTGGCCTGTTCCCAGCCCCGCAGGCAGCGGAACTGGGGGTCGAGCGACAGCATGTCGGCGAGGGCGGTGGTGCCCGTCCGGGGCAGGCCGTTGATGTCGACCGGCCCGCGCACCGGGACCTCCTCGACCTCGGGGTGCTCGACGTACCACGCCTCGACCTCGAGTCGGTTCACCAGGCGACGGCGGAGGTCGCCCCCCACGGCGGTGTCAGTGTCCGGGCTCAAGTCGCCGTCCCGCTCGAGGCTGTCCAGCAGCACCGTCAGCCCTTCGCGGAAGTCGCCGGCGCCGAAGTCCGAGAGGCCGGCTTGCTCGACGGCCTCGTCGAGCAACTGATCGGCCGACGGGTAGCGCGCCATGGCCTCAGCTCGCCTTCACGCGGTCGGGATAGAAGTGGGCCGCCATGCGGCGGAACCCGTCACGCCAGTCGACCCGGCAGGGTCCGGTGATCGAGGACCGCTTGGTGTGGTCGCCGACGGAGCCGACGGAGGCACCGGGCACGGGCTGGACCATGACCTCCGCGTCGACGCCGAGCAACTCGCCGAAGTAGCCGGACCATTCCTGGACGGTCACCGGCTGGTCGCCGGCCCAGTTCACGATGGTCGCCGGCACGCTGGCCACCTCAAGGAGCGGCTCGACCTGCGCGTTGATGTCGTCGTAGTGGATCGGGCTGTAGGGCAGCGGGTCCCAGCGGGCCACCGCCGGGCGGCCGGCGGCGATGGCGTGCAGATAGTAGGTGGGCATACCGCCCCGGTCACCGTAGGCACAGCCCATACGGGCGATCGTGACGGGTAGGTCGAATGCCCGGGCGCAGTATCGTGCCACGGCCTCCTCGGCGATCTTGCCGATGGAGTAGGGCAGGGGTTCCGGCAGCCCGGCATCGCCCAGCGGATCGTCCTCCCGGAAGGGGTGGAAGGGATCGGGGTGCGGCTTGTAGACGGTCACCGTCGACATGACCAGGGCTGCCTTGGCGTTGCGGCAGTGGGCCAGCAGAAGGCCCGTCCCCTCGCCGTTCACCCGCAGCGCCCGCTCGTAGTCGTTTCCGAAGTCGGCGGCGATGTGCAACAGGTGGGTGAAATCGGTGGGCAGATCGCCGAACTCACCATCGCCGAGGTCGAGCGCGCGCGTCGTCACACCCAGCGCCTCGACCTCGTCGCGGGTCGCCGGATCAGTGAACCGGGAGATTCCCCACACCTCGTTGTCCCCGGCGAGCGTCTGGGCGAGCCCGAAGGCGATGCGCCCGTTCGGCCCCGTGATCAGGATCTTCTGATCGCTCAGCATCGCCAGAACCAAAAAAATCTTTGATCCAACATCGGCATCTGGCGGACAATAGCATTGCCTCCGTGAGCGAGGACCCCCCACTCGGACCGGCGATCCTCGCCTCGCTCGACGGCCTCCTCCGGGTACTGGACCTACAACGGCTCGGAGATGATCGGTTCATGGCTCCCTCCGAGCCGGCCGGAGAATCGGCCCACGTCTACGGGGGCCAGCTCCTGGCCCAGGCGCTGGTGGCCGCCGCCGCCACGGTGACCGGGAAGGCGCCCCATGCGCTGCACGCCGCCTTCGTCAAGGCCGGAGCTCCGGGCCGTCCCCTGGAGCTGGCCGTCGATCGGGTGCGCGACGGCCGTACCATCTCGACACGGCAGGTCACGGTGCTCGAAGAGGACCGCCCGCTGCTCGTGGCCCTCGTCTCGTTTCACGACAACGGCACCGAGCCCGACCTCGCCAGCTCGGCTCCCGGCGTGCCGCCGCCCGAAGACATGCCCCTACTCCAGCACTGGGCGCGAGAGCTGGTTCCCGAACAGCGCCCCTATGGCCGCCACTGGATCGAACGGCCACCGCCGATCGAGTTTCGCATGGAGGAGGCGCCGGCCTTCCTCGGCGGGCACTCGGCGAGCACCGCACGGTCGCACTGGATGCGGCTTCCACGCGGTGTCGGAGACGACCCGCCGCTCCACACCGCGCTCCTCGCCTACGCCAGCGATTTCTTCCTCATGGACATGATCTTTCGCTCCCATCCGGCAGGAGCGGGCCCGGGGAGGTCGAACGGCCTCAGCCTCGATCACGCCATCTGGTTCCATCGGCCGGTAAGGTTCGACCGGTGGCACCTTTACACGCAGGAAGCGCTCGCCATCATCGGTGACCGCGGCCTCGCCCGGGGCGCGATTCACGACGCCGACGGTCGTCTTGCAGCCACCGTGATGCAGGAGATACTCGTCCGCCCCGTCCCGGCGCCATGAACCCGGTGCACCATCCGCTCTTCGAACAGCCGTGGCCGGAGGGTGAGTACCGGTTCTTCCAGCTGGGGTTCGTCGTGGACGACGTGCTTGCCGCGGCGGAGCGGTGGGCCAGGGTCTTCGGTGTCGGACCCTTTCACGTCGTTCCCGCCTTCGACCAGCACCTGATGTACCGCGGCGAGGAGACCACGGTGAGGGGTCAGGTCGCGGTGGCGCAGGCCGGTCCGGTGCAGATCGAGCTGATCCAGCAGCTCTGCGACCGTCCCAGCATCTTCCGTGACTGGAGTCACGGCGGGACGTCCGCCTTCCATCAACTGGCCACGGTTACCCCCGACTACGACGGGAAAAAGGCGTACTACCAGCAGTTGGGTTACGACCTCGCCGCGGAGAACATGGCCCGCAAGCTTCGCGTGGCCTACTTCGACACGGTGGCGGATTTCGGTTTCTACACCGAGGTGATCGAGCAGTCGCCGGGGTTCCTCGCCAACCTGCACAAGATGGCGAGGGCGAGCGAAGCGTGGGACGGCAGCGACCCCGTCCGGCTGCTCACCGCGGAGGGCCGTGTCCGCTAAGGTGCGCCGGGGCGACCTCCATCCTTGAAGAGGTTCAGCTAAGTTCCTCGTCCGAGCCCTCCGCCGTCCGTACACGTCGGCCCCGCCCGCCCGGGCACCGCGAGGTCTACTCCATCTCAGAAAGACGTGTGTTTGTGAGAAAGCTGACCCTGAAGCTCGCCGCCGCGGCAAGCCTTGGCGCAACCGTCGTCGCCCTCGTTGGTCCCGCCCTGGCGGGGTCCGCCGCCGCGGCCACGTCCGAGTCCAAGCCGTCGACCAGCGTGCTCGTTCCCGAATCAACCGCCAAGGGGGCAGGCTTCCCCAAGGTCGTCAACGCACCCTCTAGCTCCACGGACACCGGCATCACCGGGTGCCCCGATGGCGCTCAGGAGGAGTTCACCAGCGCGTCGGGAAAGTTGGGGTTGGTGTCCGAGGTGCTCTACTGCGAATCAGCGGCAGATGCCAGCACGCTCTTGAAGAATCTCGCGTCCAACGGCAAGGCCCAAGCGGGTCTGAAGCCTCCGAAGGATCTCGGATCGACGGCCGTCGAGCGACTGGGATCGGACTCGAGCTACATCATCGCCTGGCGGCACGGCGCCGCGTTCGAACTGACCGGCATCTCCGCGGATGTGCCCTCGAGTTCCACGACGAGTACCACCACGGGGAGCCAGGTTCCGCTCAGCGCCGCCGACCAGCAGGTGCTGGCAAACGCAGCTTCACAGCAGAGCGCGAGATTCACCAGCTTCACCGTTTCCGCGGGGGCCGGGGGTTCGGCGGCGGATAAGAAGGCGCAGGCCACCGCGAACGCAACGTCGGTGGCCGCCGGTTGCCCGAAGAATCCCGCAACCTCCCTGAAGAAGCCGAAGTGGAGCAGCGCACCGGCCATGACCATCGATCCGGCCAAGACCTACATCGCCACGGTGAAGACCGACGTGGGCACCTTCGCGATTGCGCTCGACGCGAAGGACGCCCCCAAAACCGTCAACAATTTCGTGTTCCTGGCTCAGCACCAGTTCTTCGACTGCGTGACCTTCCATCGGGTCATCCCGGCATTCGTGGATCAGACGGGGGACCCAACGGGGACGGGGAGCGGCGGCCCGGGGTACACCATCCCCGACGAGCTGCCCGCCAAGGCGTCGAACGCGGCCGACCAGTACCCGCTCGGGTCCGTGGCCATGGCCAATACCGGCCAACCGAATACCGGCGGGAGTCAGTGGTTCATCGTCGCCGGTGCGGAGGGCGAATCGCTTTCGAACACGTACTCCCTCTTCGGCCAGGTCACCTCTGGGATGACCGTCGTTGAAAAGATCAATGCGCAAGGAAGCTCTTCCGGCAGCCCCCCCGACGTCATCCACCGGATGCTGAAGGTCACCATCACCTCGTCGTAATCACCAGCGTGACCGGTGCACGTTCGTCCGCGGTTCAGACACCCGGCAGTCCGAGGGAGCGTGCACGTGCGATCGCCTCGGATCGGGACGACGCGTTGAGCTTCATGTAGATGCCCTTAATGTGTGTCTTCACCGTATTGACGGACACGAAACACTCGGCGGCGATCTCGCTGTAGTTGAGATGGGAGGGCAGGAATCGAAGTACCTGTATCTCCCGCGAGGTGAGCGGAAGAGGCGACCGGGAGAAGTCGGTGACCGTCGTGGCGGTGCGGCCGAGCGCCATCGCCAAGGCGTCGCCGCCGTCTGTCTTTTGGAGTTCTGCCTCGACACGAGCCGCCCGGGAGATTGCCCGTCCTTCGTCCAGAAAGATCCGGACCAGACCGTCTGGTGCGGCCTGAGCCGTGGCTCGTCGAAGCTCCTCACGCCCATCGCCACCTAGGGCCACTGCCGCCTTCGCCATCAAGAGAGAAGCCTCAATGGTGTCTCTGGGGCAGGTGAATCGGCCAGATTGGGCGCGCGCCTGTGCCATGGCAGGCCGGTCCGTCCCCAGTTCGAGCCGGGCGCTGAGGAGAGTGTGAGAGGGACTGCCGACCCGCAGCATCCGGATCAGGTGCTCTGCCCGGAAGGGATCGCCCGCCGCCAGGTGCACGCGAGCTTCGGCGGCCCGCAGGAGGAGGTGAAGCGAGGAGGCGGGCCCGGTCTCCATGAACTTGCCTGCCTCGCGGAGCACCCGGAATGCGGACTCGGGGTCTCGTCGAGCCGTAGCCAATCGAACCGTGGTGAGATCGACGAGCACCCGGTAGGGGCGCAAGTGGGATTTACGAGACATCAAGCTGTGGAGGAGTTCGAGTTCCGCGGAGGCCGGCTGGAGCTCGTCGCGGTCGATGAGCACGCCCACCACGGCCAGACGCGCGTCCATGACGCCGTAGTGGGCGGGGTCCACGTTGAGGGCACCTGCGGCACGGAGGGCGACTCCAGCCTGCCGCTCCGCTTCTCGCAACTCGCCCCGGCGCAGGGCGACTCGGGCGGAGAGGGCGGGAACGAACAGTAGCTGAGCGAGTTCGTCCCCCGGCCTGCCCGAAGCAATGACCCGCTCGGCGTCTTCCAGCTCGTCGGCGATGAGGTGGGCTCGTGCGAGGTTCACCCGGGTCTGACCCCCGACGACCCCGAGGTCGAATCCGGCCTCGACCGCTTCGACGGCTCGGCGGCCGGCTTCAATCTGATCGCCTTGCTCGCCGGTGACCGCGTAGGTCAGCAGTCGAATGGCATCGAGGGTGGCTCGGTCCCGGTTGGCCGAATCCGGCTCGTCGGCCAGCCGGATGGCCGCCCGCTCCAGCCACGGCACTCCCTCGGCGGGCTTGCCGCAGAGTCCCAGCATGAGGGCGTAGGTCAGCATTCGGAAGGTCGATAACTCGACGAGCTGCCTTGGGAACAGACCCACCATGGCCTCGACAGCGGGGATGTCTCCCTTGTCGTGTTGCCAGTAGGCGGCCAGGAACACAAGGGAGAACGCTCGATCGGCTTCGCCGGCAGACAGCAGATGGCGGACCGCTCCGGCGAATTCGCCCCGTTTCTCCAGTATCACTGCGGCCAACTGGTGGAGAGGTCGGACTTCGGACGGCTTGAGGCGGGCGAGCTCGAAGCGCAGCAACTCGGCGAAGAGGGGGTGATAGCGAAAGGCCTCGCGCTCAGGACCAATCGTTGTGACGAACTGCAGCTCGGATGCCATCCTCAGCAAGATGCGGTAGCTGTCATCACGTCCGGAGAGCGCATCACACAGTTCGGCGTCCAAGGTGTCAAGAATTGAGGTCCGAAGCAGGAAATCCGCAATGTCGGGCGCCTGGCGGCTGAGCAACTGCTCGGCCAGCAGATCAGCCACCATTGGACTCCTGCCCGAAAACTCCGAGACGGCGACGGCAAGATCGGTCCGGCCCCGCAGGGTTGACGACGCCAGGCGGAGTGCGGCGACCCATCCTTCGCTCTGTCGCCATATGGTCTCCACATCGTGCGGTTCGAGGTCAACTTCGCCGAGGGTCTCGAAGAGGGCCTGGGCTTCAGGCAGTGTGAACGCCAACTCGTGCTGGCGGATCTCGACCAACCACGACCGGACCCTCCAGGCGGCGATCGGCAACGGTAGGTCGAGGCGGCTCATGAGCACGACACGTGACTCTCGTGGCAGATGCTCCATCAGCGCGCCGAGATCCTTGGTGAGTTGGTGATCCCGAAGGTGATGCGCGTCGTCCACCACCAGGGTCAGAGGCTCAACTGCGTCGGCCCAATCCGAAAGGACCGAGTCGAGCAGTTCGAACTGCGCCCGATCGAAGTTGGACGCACGCTGCACGGAGCCCGTGAAGGCTCCCGGAAGCGACCGTTCCAGTGCCGTTGTGAACGACACCCAGAATCGCTCGGGCTGGTTGTCATCGACGTCGAGCCTGAGCCATTCCCGCGCTGTCCTGCCGAGGGAGTGGAACCAATCGGCCGCTAGCGTCGTCTTCCCCGTGGCGGGGCCGGCGGTCAGGAGGGCCACCCGCCACCCATCGGCGAGTAGAGGGCGAAGGAGGCGATCCCGCACGATCGAGCGACTGGAAGACGCCGGGGCACCGAACTTCGAGCGGGGAACCAGAATGCGACTGCTCGCTGGGATGCTGCCAGTCTGAAAGTCCACCGACGCTCTTCTTCTGTCGAGTCGGGCGCTCCCGTTCAGCGCCGCAGCAAGTCTGGCACGGGCCTCTCGGGCCTGGCCATTCCCGTTCGATCGGTGCACACACGAATCTCACCCGAAAAGGGTGAGGGCACCTCACCCTCTTTTGTCGTTGGCTGGTGACGATGGTGGGCCGGCCGGACGGCGACACGCTGGTGGTGACAGTGCGGGGCTCAGCGGGGCCTGCCGTCCGTGCGGCGTTCGAGGATCTGGAGGTGGTGGTCGCCGAGGAGACCACCGAGCTCAGGTCGCCCGGCAACGACCAGGCGGCACTGCACGGGATCCTGCGGCGGGTGCAGGACCTGGGTCTCGAGATCGTCGAGGTGCGTCAGGTGCACGGAGCCGGGCGGTGACCAACCCGACGGGGAGTCGAGACCGTCGTCCGGGACCGATCGACCCGAGGCTGCTCCGCTACACACGGGGCACCCGGAGATTCCTTGCGGGCACTGTCGCCGTGGGCGGTGTCACCGCCGGCCTGTTGGTGGCCCAGGCCTGGTTGATCGCCACTTGCGTGGCCCGGGTCACCGTCGACCACCGGTCGCTGCGCCAGGTCGCTCCATTGCTGATCCTGCTCGTGGCCTCCGTCCTGTGCCGGGCGGGTGTCGGCTGGGTGGAGGAACGCATGGCCGATCGGGCGTCGGCCTCGGCCAAGTCCGACCTGCGCGTGGCTCTGGTCGAGCGGACGGCCGGGCTCGGCCCTGGCGGGGTCGACCGCGAGCGCGCCTCCCGCCTGGTCGTCACGGCCACCAGTGGGATCGACGCGCTGGACAGCTACTTCGCCCGCTACCTCCCCCAGCTGTTCCTGGCCGTCATCGTCCCGGTGACGGTCGTGGCGGTGGTGCTCGGCGCCGACTGGATCTCCGCCGTGCTGATCGCGGTGACCGTCCCGCTGATCCCGTTGTTCATGGCGCTGGTGGGTGCGGCCACAGGGGTCCGCATGCGGCGCCAGGCGGCGCTTCTCAGAGGGCTGGCCGACCACTTTCTCGATCTGGTGGCCGGCCTCCCCACCCTCAAGATCTTTGGCCGAGCCAAGGCCCAGGTGGACGCCGTCCGCCACGTCACCGACGAATACCGCACGGCCACCATGAGGACGTTGAAGGTGGCGTTTCTGTCCTCCCTCATTCTCGAGCTGCTGGCGACGTTCTCGGTTGCGCTGGTGGCGGTGGCGGTCGGTCTCCGGCTCCTCGGAGGTCATCTGGGACTGTCCACCGCCCTCTTCGTGCTCATTCTTGCCCCCGAGGCGTATCTGCCGCTCCGGCGACTCGGAACCAGCTATCACGCCAGTGCCGAGGGGATGGAGGCGGCCAGGACCGTCTTCGAGGTTCTCGAGCGCCCGCTGCCCGCGTGCGGCCGCATCGTCGCGGTCCCCGATCCCTCGCTGGTGGGTCTCGCCGTCCACCGACTCGAGGTCTGCTACCCGGGTCGACCGCTGCCGGCACTTCACGGCCTTTCTTTCACCGTGCAGCCGGGCGACGTGGTGGCCATCGCCGGGCCCAGCGGATGCGGCAAGTCGACGCTCCTGCACGTGCTGCTCGGACTGGCACCCGAATGGGGCGGCTCCGTCCATGTGGGGGGCACCAGCATGAGGGACCTCGACCCCGACGCCTGGCGCGCCCGGCTGGCCTGGGTGCCCCAACGACCGCACCTGTTCGCCCGCACCATCGCCGACAACGTCCGACTGGGGCGACTCGATGCCAGCGAGTCCGACGTGCGTCACGCCATCGCCGACGCCGGTCTCGACGACGTCGTGGGTCGTCTGCCCCTCGGAATGGACACCGTGCTGGGGACGGACGGCGCTGGACTGTCGGCCGGCGAGCGACAACGGATGGCCCTGGCCCGGGCTTTCCTGCGGGACGCCCCGATGCTGCTGCTCGACGAGCCGACGGCCAACCTCGACGGGCGCACTGAGGACCAGGTGCTGGACGCGGTGCGGCGGCTGATGGTAGGCCGGACGGCGCTCATCGTGGCCCACCGGCCGTCGCTGCTGGCCATCGCCGACCGGGTCATCCAACTGTCGCCGGCACTCGTCGAGACGGCCCTCCGGTGAACGCCGACGTGCCCCCCTCCCCGGACGCGGCGCGCGCCCCGCTCGGGCGCACGCTGTGCCTGGCCCGCCCGGTCACGGGGCGCCTGGTCCTCGGCACCCTCCTCGGGGCGGGGGCCATTCTGGCCGATATCGGGTTGATGGGAACCGCGGCCTGGCTGATCTCGAGGGCCGCGCAGCATCCCAATGAAGCGTCGCTGGCGGTCGCCATCGTGTCCGTCCAGTTCTTCGGGCTGTCCCGCGGGCTTCTCCGGTACGGGGAGCGGCTGGTCGGTCACGATGCCGCCCTGCACCTGCTCGCCGAACTGCGGGTCCGGGCCTACGTCCGACTCGAACGCCTGGCTCCGGTCGGGCTCCCGGCGTTCCGACGAGGCGACCTGCTGGCCCGGATCGTCCAGGATGTCGACTCGCTACAGGATCTGGTTATACGGGCCCTCCCGCCCTTCGGCATGGCCGTGGTGGTGGGGGTGCTGACCGTCGCCACCATGGCGTGGATGCTGCCGGCAGCCGGCCTGATCCTGGCGGTCGCCCTCCTACTGTCGGCCACCGTGGTCCCCTGGTTGACCGGGCGCCTCGCTCGCCACCGGGAGTCGTCGTTCGCCCAGGTCCGGGGTGATCTGGTGGCAGCCATGGTCGACCTCACCGAGGGGGCCGCCGAGCTGGTGGCGTTCGGTGCGGCCCGGGACCAGGTGGAGACCGTCCGTAGGGCTGACGCCGCACTGACCGCTATCGCCGCATCCCGAGCGGGGACGGCCGGCGTCGGCCTGGCCCTGACCACCGCGCTCGCCGGCCTGGCCAGCTGCGGATGCCTGACGGTAGGCATCGCCGCGGTGGTCGCCGGTCACCTGGGTGCGACCGAACTTGCCGTCGTCACCCTGGTGCCCTTGGCCGCCTTCGAGCTGGTCGTAGGTCTGCCCACGGCCACCCAGGCCCTCGAGCGGGTCCGGCAGGTAGCGAGCAGATTCTTCGAGGTCACCGACGCGCCGGAGCCGGTGCCCGAGCCCGAGCCCGACCCGACCCCGACGTCACCCTGCCGCAGCCGGTCGCCCCCTTCAACCTCGACGTACGGTCGGTGTGGGCGGCGTATCCGACGGCGGACACCCCCGCACTGCGAGACGTGGACCTGTCTCTTCGGCCGGGCCGTCGCGTGGCCGTGGTGGGGCCGAGCGGCGCGGGCAAATCGACGCTGGCCGCCGTGATGCTGCGATTCCTGCCCATCCAATCGGGTTCGATCGCCCTGAGCGGAACTCCCGTGGAATGTCTGTCCGGTGAGGGAGTCCGCAACGTGGTCGGCCTGGTGGGCCAGGACGCCTACATCTTCGGCGGCACCATCGCGGAGAACCTCGCCGTGGGCCGACGTGAGGCGTCCGAGCGGGAGATGTACGAGGTGCTCGACCGGGTCGGCCTCACCGGGTGGTTGACCGAACTCCCTCGCGGTCTTCGCACACAGGTCGGCCGGTCGGGTGCGCATCTGTCCGGCGGTCAGCGCCAGCGGGTCGCCGTGGCGCGGGCCCTGCTGGCCGACTTCCCGATCCTCGTCTTGGACGAGCCAGGCGAACACCTCGACCTTGCCGCTGCCGATGCCCTGACCGCCGACCTCCTCAGGGCAACCACCGGGCGCTCGGTGATGCTCATCACGCATCGGTTGGCGGGCCTCGAGGCGGTCGACGAGATCCTGGTCATGGAGGCGGGCACCGTCATTGAGCGGGGCCACCACGACGCCCTTCTGGATCGGGGCGGCCGCTACGCCGATCTGTGGTTGGAGGAGATGATGACCGAGCGCACCGCCTCGGCCGCCCACCTCTACCCGCGACCCGACACGGACCACCCGATGGCAGCCACCTTCCGTGGTTCCCCCGACGACGGGAGTCGCACCCCATGAGCACCGATCTCGCCCGCTGGCAGTTCGCCACCACCAGCATCTACCACTTCCTCTTCGTGCCGGTCACCATCGGACTGGCTTTTTTGGTCGCGTTGCTCCAAACCAGCTGGTATCGGAACGACAATCCCACGTTCAAACGGCTGACCAAGTTCTTCGGCACGCTCCTCCTCATCAACGTCGCCATAGGGGTGGTGACGGGGTTGGTCCAGGAGTTCGAGTTCGGAATGAACTGGTCCAACTACTCGCGGTTCGTGGGCAACATCTTCGGGGGCCCCTTGGCGATGGAAGGACTGGCGGCCTTCTTCTTGGAGTCCACCTTCCTCGGCATCTGGATCTTCGGCTGGGACCGCCTCTCCAAGCGGCTACACCTGGCCTGCATCTGGGTGGTGGCGGCGGCGACCATGCTGTCCGCCCTGTTCATCATGGCTGCCAACTCGTGGATGCAGCACCCGGTGGGCTACGTGATGAACTCCCAGCACCAGCCGGTGCTCACCGACGTGTGGGCGCTCTTCACCAACCCGGTGTTCGTGTTGGCCTATCCCCACGTGATCCTGGCCTCGCTGGTGACCGGAGCCATCATCATGCTTGCCGTCTCGGCCTGGCACCTCAAGCGCAAGCAGGCGGTCGAGGCCTTCCGTCGGACCGCCGTCATCTCCTTGGCCGTCCTCACTCCTGCGGTCATGGTGAACATGTTCATCGGCAGTGAGCTCGGGGTGGTGGAAGGGACGTATCAGCCCATGAAGATCGCTGCGGCCGAGGCTCTGTGGACCACCTGCCCGTCACGCTGCGCCTTCTCCCTGTTCCAGATCGGCGGAGGAAACAACGACGAAACCCCGACGCAGATCCTGTCGATCCCCGGTCTCCTGTCGATACTGGCCACCAACCACCTCGACGGTGAGGTCCAGGGGATGAACAACCTGCAGGCCCAGTATGTGAAGGAGTACGGGCCGGGCAACTACATCCCCGACGTCTTCATCCAGTACTGGGGCATGCGGGTCATGGCCTACCTGGCCGCCCTCATCGCAATGTTCTCGCTGTGGGGACTGTGGCTCATCCGGCGAAAGACTCTCACCAAGGCCAAATGGTTCCTGTTGATCGCGCCGTGGTTCGTCATTACGCCCTTCCTGATGAACACCGCAGGATGGCTGCTGACCGAGAGTGGGCGCCAACCGTGGATTGTGCAGGGGCTGATGACGACGTCCCAGGCCGCCTCCCCGTCGGTCACCACCACCGACATCTGGATCAGCCTCTCGATCTTCGTCCTCTTGTACCTCGCCCTCGGGGTGGCCGACGCCTACCTGATGGTCCACTACGGCCGGCAACCGTTCGAGGAAGAGTCAGACGGATCCGACACCTCCGGTCGGGGCGAGGACTCCGACGGGGGATTCGGCGACTCCGATGGCATATCACCACCCGACGACGCAGAGGGCCCGCGGATCCCGGCCCTCATCTACTAGGAGACCATCATGGTGCATCTGAACAACGTCTGGTTCGTGATCATCGCCATCTTCTGGGTCGGGTTCTTCGTGCTCGAGGGCTTCGACTTCGGTGTGGGAATGCTTCACTCCTTCGTCGGGCGCGACGATACCGAGCGGCGCATCGCCATCAACAGCATCGGCCCCATCTGGGACGGTAACGAAGTGTGGTTGATCGTGGCCGCGGCGGCCATCTTCGCTGCCTTCCCGTCGTGGTACGCCACCATGTTCTCCACCTTCTACCTGGCGCTGGTGATTGTCCTGTTCGCCCTCATCATGCGTGGCCTCTCCTTCGAGTACCAGCGGAAGATCGACAGTCCACGGTGGCGGTCGCTGTGGCGCTGGTCCCTGACCATCGGCAGTGCCATTGTCCCCCTCTTGCTCGGCACCGCCTTCGGCGACATGCTCCACGGGCTGCCCATCGACTCGGCCCACAACTACACCGGCTCCTTTTGGGGACTGCTGGTCCCCTTCGGTCTCTACACCGGGGTGACCCTGACGGTGCTCTGCCTCTTCCTCGGCGCGGCCTACCTCTGCCTGAAAACCGATGGACTGCTCCACGAACGGGTGGCCGTGCTCTCGGGTCGGCTCGGGTGGATCGCCACCCTTCTCACTTTCGGCTGGCTCACCTGGATCCACGTGGGCCTCGGTCAGGGCTTTGTCCCCAAGCCGATTGAGGCCCTGGCCCTGGCAGCGGTGATCGCCGCGGCCTGGATGGCCGAGGCGCGCTCGGAAGGCTGGGCCTTCACCTCGGCCGCCGTGGCCATCGGGACCGTGGTCGCCTCCATCTTCTTCGAGCTGTTTCCACGGGTCATCGTGTCGAGCACGAACACCGCCTACAACCTCACGATCTCCAACTCCGCCAGCCCCTCGTACACGCTGAAGGTGATGACCGTCGTCGCGGCGATCTTCTTTCCGGCTGTCCTCGTCTACCAGGGGTGGAGCCTCTGGATCTTCCGCAAGCGGCTCATTTCAGGGCCGGCCGCGTCGAGTGTGCCGACCGCAGATCCGGCGGGTCCACCCGGTCCACCCGATTCACCCGGTCCAGCCGATTCAACCGGAGCACCATTGGCATCGGTGGAGGATGGGTAGCTGATCAACCTTTGGACAAAGTGAGCGACGTGACGACCTCGCCCGAGAGCCTGGTTCACCACCCGTGGACCAGCGTGGCGGCATGGGTCAGGGCCCGAGACCCCGAGCTCTTGGCGGTCAAGCGCTCGGCCAGGGCTGCGGTCGTCATGCCCTCGGTCTTTGCCTTCGCGCAACTGGTGTTCTCCAATCCACAAACAAGTCTCTTCGGTGCCTTTGGGTCGTTTGCCTTGTTGCTTCTCGTGGACTTCCCGGGTCGGCCCCGCACGCGACTTCTCTCGTACCTGACCCTGTTCTTGGTCGGGGGTGGCCTGATCTGCCTCGGCACGGTCGCCTCGACGCACAAGGTGGCGTCGGTGGTGGCGATGGCCGTGGTGGGATTCGCCATCCTTTTCGCCGGGATCATCGCACCGCAGGTTGCCACCGCAACGACCGCGGCGCTGTTGACCTTCGTACTGCCGGTGGCGGTGGCCCAGCCGGACTCGGCGATCGGGGCTCGACTGCTGGGCTGGGCGCTTGCCGGTGCGGTCTCCATCCCGGCGTGCATGTTGGTGTGGCCCACGCCTTGGCACGACAACCTTCGCCGCCGCCTCTCGGCTGCCGTGTCGGCCGTTGGCCGACTGGCCGAGACGCTGGCGGAGGGGAAGTGTGATCCCGTCGCCGAAGGAGCAGTGAAGTCGGAGCTGTCGTTACTGCGTGAGCACTTCCGCGGAACCCCCTACCCGCCCACTGGCGCCGTGTCGGGGGCGGCTGCCCTGGCCAAACTGGTGGGGAGGGTGGAGTGGGCCGCCGGGAACGCCGCACTCATCAGCCACCGAACCGTGAAGCCGTCAACCGCCCGGGAGCTGATTGAGGCGGTTGCCGAGACCCTTCGGCACACCGCCGCACTGATCTGTGACGGTGCGGCACATCCGGTAGATGATCCGACGGTGGTCAACGAGGTCCGGGGGTCCACCCGGCACCTGGAACGCTTGATTGAGGCTGAGCTCACAATGGATGTGTCGGCGCTGATCGAGATGGAGTCCGGCAGCGGCGATGTGGAAGGTGAAGCGAGAACGGACACGACGACCCAAGGTCGGGACGCCAGCATCGCATCGTCGCTGGATCCAAGTTTCCAAGCACGGGCGTTAGGTATCGCCACGGAGATGGTGGCCGATGCCTCACTCGAGGCGGCCGGGGCTCAGGCCGCTGGCGATCGCCGGCTGGGCGGGATCGACGAAGTTAGACAGCGCCTGTTCGTGAGTCGTATCGTCTCGCATCTTTCCTTTCGCTCCGTATGGTTCCGCAATGCCGTGCGCGGAGCGGCGGCGCTGGCTCTCGCGGTTGGAGTCGTCGAAGTGACCAACGTCCAGCATGGCTTTTGGGTGGTGCTCGGCACGATGTCAGTGCTGCGGTCCAATGCTCTGGGCACGGGCGCCACCGCCCTACGGGCCATTGGAGGGACAATAGTTGGTTTCCTCGCGGGCTCGGCCATCATGATCGGTGTCGCGGATCACACCGTGTTGTTGTGGGTCCTGCTCCCATTCGCCGTGCTGGTCTCGGGAGTGGCCCCGTCCATGATCTCGTTCGCGGCCGGGCAAGCCGGCTTCACCTTGGTGGTGGTGATCTTGTTCAATATCATCCAGCCTCTCGGTTGGAAGGTTGGCTTGACGCGAATTGAAGACGTGGCCATCGGCTGCGCCGTAAGCGTCGTGGTTGGAGTGTTGTTCTGGCCTCGGGGTGCAACAGCCACGCTCGGTCGGGCTCTCTCCCAGGCGTTCGTCGCGAGTTCGGGATATTTGTCGGATGCAGTGGATCGCCTGACTGTCACCACGAACGTCGTGGATACGCGACCCGGCCAGAAGGCGTCACACAGTGCGTACCTGCTCCTCGATGACGCATTCCGTCAGTATCTCGCGGAGGGTGGGGCAAAGGTGGTATCGGTCGAAACGGTGGCCAGACTCTTCACCGGGTCGAACCGCCTTCGGTTGGCGGCGTACACGTTGTCCACGCTGCCCACTCCCCGTCTGGAGCCCAACCAGCCCGAACTCGAGACCGTTGCCATCGCCGGGGCGGTCCTGCGTGAGTCGTACGCACGCAGCCACCGCTGGTACGAGCAGTTTGCCGAGCTCCTGGCCGACCCCCGCCGTTCCTTGGGCCCGCCACCGAATCATGATCAACGACTGCACGACGTCTTGCGACGAGCGTTTCAGGACACCCGTGCCCAGCGTAGAGACGATCGGTTGCGCGCAACGCTGCAGATGCTCTGGGCCGATGAGTTGCTCGAGACGCAGAGCCAGGTACAAGCCGACTTGGCCGCCTCGGCGGATCTCTTCGCCCGGCGAAGGCACAAGGCCCTCTTGATCTGAGCGTGCTGCTCCCCCGGACGCGTGGACCTTCGCCCATCTTCCCGACCGGATACTGTGGGCGTCGGACAATGGAGGCGAGATGGCCGATGGCGGTGCGATCCGCAGTGGAGAGGTCGAGGTCGGCCTCGTCGTCAGCGACCTGCAGGCGTCGCTCTCGTTCTACGGCGAGCTGCTCGGCCTCGAGTACGTCGGCGAGGTCGCCCTTCCGGGCATGGTACAGAAGCGGTTCCTGCGCGGCGATGCGGTGGTCAAGCTCATCTACTTCGACGAGCAGCCGGACGTGACGATCCCACCCGGCCGACCGGATCCCGGGCAGTTGGGCCTGCGGTACCTCTCGGTCAAGGTTCCCGATGTGGTCCAGACGGTCGAACAGTGGGTCGGTCGGGGCGGCACCGTGGCGGTGCCGCTCTTCGAGTGGGAGCCGGGGGTGCACATCGCAGTCATTGAGGACCCCGACGGAATCTGGGTCGAGCTCGGTCCGCAAGGAAAACCTTCCCGGACCGCCGGTAGCGCCCGGTGAGCTAGCGGCAGAGCAGGGCTGCACGGCGATGGCCGCAGTGAAAGGATGGGTCCTATGAAAGGTCAGAAGGTTCTCTTCGTCGGCGGACAGGGGCCGGTGAGTGCGCCGGCGGCCCGCACCTTGGCCGCGGACAACGACGTCTCCGTCATGGCCCGTTTCTCGAACCCCGAGTCACGTGCCACGCTCGAGGCGCAGGGCATGACCTGCATCGTGCACGATCTGCTCGATCCGTTTGACGATCTCCCTGATGATTTTGACTACGTGTATCACACGGCGCTGCCGATGTACGCCGTCAACGAGCCGCTCGGTCGGTGGCCCGATTCCTACGACAAGTACGCCGATGCCACGGGGCGGCTGATGGCGCATCTGCGGCCGTCGAAAGGGTTTCTGTTCGGGTCGACGATCTCCTTGTACGACCCACCGGCACACCCGTGGAGGGAGGAGCTCAAGGCACCCGGCGACACGCCCGTGCCGGAGCACCACAGCTACGGGATCCACACCCACAATGCCTATGCGTTCACCAAGGCGTGCAACGAGGCCGTGGTCAGCTACGTTTCGAGAAGCCTGAACATCCCCTCGACGATCATCCGGATCGGCAGCGCCTCCGGCCCCGATGGTGGGCCGATGCGCTGGCGGCTTGACGAGATCGTGCAGGGAAAGCCGATCAAGGTGCATCCGGACAGGCCGACCTACATGCGGCCGATTTTCGAGCCAGATGCCGCCAAGCTGGGGATCGCGGCGCTCGAGGCCGGTCGGGTGCCGCCGCTCGTCGTGAACTGGTGTGGCGATGACATCGTCAGTGTCCAGGAGTACTGCGACTTCGTTGGCGAGCTGATCGGCAAGAAACCCATCTTCGAGTACACCACCGAGGCCTACGTGTCGCTCGTTCCCGACATCACCCTGCGTCAAGAGGTCTTGGGCACCGCCGACGTACGTTGGCAGGACGGCTGTCGCTCCCTGGTGGAGGCCTGCTACCCCGAGCTGCTCGTATGAATTACCGCATAGATTAATTGAAGGGAGCGAGCATGCCCCGGGCTCGAGCCCGGATGGCGCGGGCGGCCTCGGTGGACGTCCCGGCACCACCGGCCAGTTCTTCGAGGAGGGTGAGCGCGTCGTCATAGCAGCCCAATCCGGCGAGACCCTCGGCGATGGCCATCCGATCGGCTAACGGGAGCCCGGGGATGGCGGCGCGCAGGCGCGTCACCCAGCGCAGCCCACTCTGGTCCCTTCTTCGTCGGAAGCTCAGATCGAGGTTGGCCAACATCCGGGCCAGGATGGCCCGGGGGCCGACGGAGGCCAGCATGGTCTCGGTGAGCTCTTCCCCGGCAACGCCATGAAGGAGCCGGGCGCAGTCGGCGTGAGTGAGCTGCCGGCCGCCCGAAAAGGCGTCGATGAGCACGTCCGGGCGGGCGGGATTCCTCACCAGGAAGTGTCCGGGCATCCCGACACCCTCGAGGGCGACACCGCAACGACGCCCGATCTCAATGAGCAGAACAGACAGTGAGATGGGAATGCCGAGCCGGCGATCGAGAACCCTGTGAAGGTAGGAGTTCTGTGGGTCGTCGTAGGTCTTGTCGTCACCTTTGAGACCGAGCGTTTCGAACACGAAGCGAAACACATCCTCGGCATCGGCTCTTCCAACCTCGGCGGCCATGGTGTCGAGACGGGACAGCTGTGTCGTCTCGTCGAGGGTCGGGTCACCGTGGGCGGCGATGATCAGAGCTGCCTCGTCGAGGGGAATCTCCTCATCGGCGCGTGCCAGAAGGTCCCGCCACCGCGGCAAGCGATCCATGCGGCCGACTGTACCGGTTGGGCTCACGAGAGAGCCATGCGGCGAGCTCGTGCGGTGGTGCACAATGAACGCTTGGACGATTTCGGGTTCGTACCGCTCCGATCGAGTGACCTGCCGAGCCTGGCAGCCTGGTTCGCCCAGCCCCACGTCGAACGTTGGTGGAGAGAGCCATCGGACCTGGTCACTGTCGAACAGAGCTACGGCCCACTTGCCCAAGGGCTTGATCCCACCGAAGGGTTCATCGTCCATTTCAGCGATCGTCCGATCGGCTACGTCCAGAGGTACCTCATCGATGAGCACCCGGACTGGCGTGAAACGATCCGGAGTGCGCTGGGTCATTCCGGCGGCATCGGAATCGACTACCTCATTGGAGAACCCGAATTCGTGGGAAGGGGCGTCGGGCGCCGATTGATCGCCCAGTTCGTCGAGGCCTCCTGGAACCGGTACCCCTCCGCTGCCTGCATAGTCGTCGCTCTGCAGCAGGACAACATCGCCTCCTGGAAGGCACTCGAGGCCGCAGGGTTCCGACGTGTGTGGGGAGGTGACCTTGTTTCATCTGATCCCAGCGATACAGGGCTGAGCTTCATCTACGTCGCCGACCGAAATGCCACGTAAGACCTGGAACACTTCGATGATGCGTCAACGCACTCCCCCAGAGCGGAAGGTCCGCGGAGTAGTCGGGCATCAATCGAAGCTCCGGAAGGTCGGCAGACACGGCACTCAATCCATTGACCCGTGGGGCCGATCGGCACATCGGGAAGGCAGCACCACCCGATTGCAAGGGGTGAGAAATCCCTCTAGCGTCTCCCAAGGGACAGCCAATGGAGGCGAAGAATGAGCAGCAACGTGCAAACAGTTCGAGACGCGTACGATGCGTTCGGCCGGGGTGACGTACCCGCCGTGCTTGGCCTGATGGACCCGAACATTGAGTGGAGCGAGGCAGAGGGAAATCCGTACCAGCCCAGCGGAAAGGCGTGGAAGGGACCGGATGCCATCGTGCAGAACCTGTTCGTGAAGATCGTGGCAGACTTTGACGGCACCTTCGTCATTCATCCCAAAGAGTTCTACGATGCTGGCGATACGGTCGTCGTCGAAGGGCGCTACACGGGAACGGTCAAGGCCACTGGCAAGAGTTTGGACGCGCAGGTTTGCCATGTATTCAAGCTTCGTGACGGTAAAGTGACGAGCTTCCAACAGTTCGTGGACACGGCGCAGTTGCAAGATGTGATGGGCACCCGATAGGGGCGGAGCATCCCGATCGCCCACCACATTGACCAGGGCGGACTGTCGGCGATCCCGGTTTGAGGACCATCCCCCGTCGCGATGGGGCCATGTCCGATCCGACCAAGAGTTTCAGCCGCCCAAATGGCTCAACACCCGGGCTGCCCGCCATACGGTGGGCCAGCCGTTAGCCTCCGCACCGTGAAGCCGTCCGCCCCTCCCGCGGGTGTGCTGTCCCGCAGCGACATCGTCTTCTTCGCCTGTGCGTTGGTGATGACCGTTGCCAGCGGGGTGACGGCCCACGTGGACGTTGGAGCGGTCGCGCCCTTCGTCGTCTCGGCGGTGGCCCTGGCCGTCCTGGCTGCGGTGGTCGGCCGCAGCGTGGACCACCTCTCGGATCGTTTCGGACCGGGTGCCACGGGTCTGCTGCAGTCGGCGCTGGGCAACCTTCCCGAGCTGTTTTTCGGCATCTTCGCCCTCCGTGCCGGATTGGTGGTGGTGGTCCAGAGTGCCCTGGTGGGATCCATCCTGGCCAACGTGCTCCTGATCCTCGGCCTGGCCTTCCTCACGGGCGGTCTTCGACACGGCACCCAGCAATTCGCGGCGGAGAGCGCGCGCAGCGTCGCCCTCTTGCTGCTGCTGGCAGTGACCATCCTCTGCGTTCCCGGCATAACTGCCCACCTGCAGGTGGCCGCCGCCCATCACGAGGCGACCCTGTCCACGGTGGCCTCGGTGGTGCTGTTGGTCGTGTTCGTGCTCTCGATACCCTCGGCGATGAGCCACCACGCTCCGGCGGTGACCGAGGAGATCGGCGGTACGGCGTGGCCCCTCTCGCTCGTGCTCGGTGCCCTGATCGGGTCGAGTGTGGCGGCGGCACTCGTCTCCGACTGGTTCGTGACGGCGCTAACCCCGGCGCTCTCGGCGCTCCACATGTCTGAAGCCTTCGCCGGACTCGTGGTAGTGGCCATTGCCGGTAATGCCGTGGAGAACGTGGTCGGAGTGCAACTGGCCGCCAAGAACAAGCCGGACTACGCGTTGGCCGTGATCCTGCGTAGTCCAATTGTCATCGCCTTCGCTCTGCTCCCGCTGCTGGTGCTCGTTTCTCCCGTGCTCGGAGGTGCCCGGCTGACCCTGGTCCTTCCACCGGAGTTGCTGGTCGTGTTGATCATCTCGGCGGTGATCACCGCGGTGGTGGTCTTCGACGGGGAGTCGACGTGGCTCGAGGGCAGTTGCCTGATCGGTCTCTACGCCGTCATCGCCGCGGCGTTTTGGTGGGGTTGACGTCGCCCTGGGACAGACGGGCCCATGGGAGCTGACCGGTCAGCGTGTTCGTGGCCGGCACTGACGTACGGGGAGTGAGCGGAGAGGGTGCGCTGATCGGCCAACCCGCCATCCACCCGTCCAAGAACTACCAGCCCATGGAGCGGGTGTGATGTCTCCGATGTCCCGCGACATCACAGCGTGGGCGAGGGGGGACTTGAACCCCCACATCCTTTCGGACACAGGAACCTGAATCCTGCGCGTCTGCCTATTCCGCCACTCGCCCGAGCAACCGGACAAGAGTAGTACCCCGGTGGGAGAGCGCCCGATCGTCCTTGGTAGGCAGGTCAGGACGGCCATGGGCCCCAATTGGGGGCCGCGAGCCAGTAGTCTGGGGAGAACCATGGGACTCCAGCAGTTCGAGGAGCGCCTCGAGCGTCTGGTGGAGGGTACGTTGGCCAAGCCATTCCGAAGCAACCTCCAACCAGTAGAGATCGGGCGGAGATTGACGCGCGAGATGGACCTGCATCGCCGGGTCGGCGTGCGGGGCATCATCGCGCCCAATGTGTTCGCCGTGACCCTGGCCGCGACCGACGTCGATCGATTCTCGAATTTCATCGACGCCCTCTCTCGGGAGCTCTCCGATGCCGCTCGAGAGCACGCCAAGGCCGAGGGGTACTCGTTCGTCGGCCCCGTGGAGGTCGAGATCTTCGAGGAGCCCAAACTGAAGGCCGGCCGATTCACCGTCGAGGCGGAGGTGCGGGAAGACGCCGATGGCGGTCTGTTGGCCGAAGTCATCCTGGCCGACGGCAGCCGGGTGCGGATAGGGGACGAGCCCCTGGTGATCGGTCGCCTCCCCGAGTGCGGCGTCGTCGTGGCGGACTCCAACGTGAGCCGCCGCCACGCGGAACTGCGGAGGGCCGGCGACAACGTGGTCCTGACCGATCTCGGCTCGACCAACGGGACACGGGTGAACGGTGCTCCAATCCGCGAGCGGGTGCTTGCCAGTGGGGATGAGATCAGCGTTGGATCGACGAGGCTCATCTTCGAGATAACGTGAACGTACCGACAGCGATGGCGTATCTCTTCGCCACGCAGAATCTCAACGCCGTGCTCCGCGTGCTCCAGTGGGGCGTCATCGCACTGATCTTCGTGTTCTTCCTGCGCGTCATACGCGCCGTCTGGGTGGAGGTGAGCCCGGCCACCATCCGCAAGACGCGTGGTGAGCGACGGCGGGAGAAGGTGGCCGCCCGCCCGCCCCGGCCCGAACCGAAGCGGAAGCAGTTGTACCTGCGCATCGTCGAGCCGAGCGCGAACCATGGCCAGACGTTCGATCTCGACGACGAGCTCACCATCGGGCGCTCTCCGGGTTGCGGTGTCCCGACCCCGGACGACATCTACGCCTCCACGCTGCACGCCCGCCTGTTTCGTCGCAAGGACCAACTGTGGGTTGAGGACCTCGGATCGACGAACGGGACCTACGTCAATTCGGAGCGCATCACCCAGGCGCAGCGCCTGGGGAAGGGCGATGTCCTCCAGGCGGGCTCCACGGTCTTCGAGGTGACCCGGTGACGGTGCTGCGCTCGGGTTCGGCGACCGACGTCGGGAAGGTGCGCAAGGTCAACCAGGACCTACCGCTCGAGGCGACGAACCTCTACGCAGTGGCCGATGGCATGGGGGGGCATGTGGGCGGGGAGGTTGCCGCGCAGGTCGCGGTCGATGCCCTGCAGCAGGGGTTCACCCGCGAGCCGACGAGAACCGGGCTGGAACGGGCCTTCACCGCGGCCAACCAGTCCGTGTGGCAGGAAAGTCAGGAGCACAGCGAGCTGCGCGGCATGGGGACCACGCTGACGGCGGTCGCACTGGTCGCCGGCGACGATGGGCGGGACATCTTGGCCCTGGCCAATGTCGGGGACTCGCGGGCCTACCTGTTCTCCGAGGGCCAGCTCGTACAGGTGACGGCCGATCACAGCCTGGCCGAAGAGCGGGTGCGCCACGGCGAGATGACCGAGCAAGAAGCGGCGGTGCACCCCCAGCGGCACATCCTCACCAGGGCGCTCGGCATCTCCCTCGATGTGGAAGCCGACATGTGGGAGTTGCGCCTGCGTTCGGGAGACCGGCTCGTGCTCTGCAGCGACGGGCTCTCGAATGAGCTCAGTACCGAAGAGATCGCCAGCGTGCTGGCAACGGTCCCCGATCCGGGGGACACGGCGCGCCGCCTGGTCGAGTTGGCCAATGAGCACGGTGGATCGGACAACATCACTGTGATCGTGGTCGACGTCCTGGTGGGCGAGGACGCCCACCCCGATGGATCGGTCATCGCCCCCGTGGGGGCCCGGGCGGGCAGCCCGCTCATCGTCACTCACGGGTCCCCGCCGGGGCCGGCCGACGCTGCGCCCGCCACCGACGTGTTGGCGAAAGGCGCCCAGCTGGGCTTTGCCGGATCGATGGGCACCTTGAGCGGCGACGAGCCCACGAGTGGAGAGTTCTTCCTCGACAACACCCGCGCCGTGCCGGTAGCTCGTGCGACCGTGCGTTCGGTGGTGACGCCCGCGACGGAGCCTGCCCCGGCTCCGCCCGACGAGAGCCGCCGCGAGCGCCGCCGGCGGCTGGGGGTGCAGCGCCGGATCACCGTGCGCGTGATCCTGTTCATCCTCCTGGTCGCAGCCATCCCGGTGGGTGCCTTCTTCGCCATCCGCTGGTACGCCTACGACAACTGGTTCCTGTCCGTTCAGCACAACGAGATCGTGATCCAGCAGGGTCATCCGGGCGGCGTGCTCTGGTTCCATCCCAGGGTGGTCGACCGCACCGGTGTCCACACCTCGAAGCTGCCGTCCAGCGGGGTGTCCGAAATTCGCTCCGGCGTGCAGGAGCCCTCGCTGGCGGCCGCCAAGAGCTACGTCTCCAACCTCCAGAGCGAGTACGCGGATTCTCTGAAGGCGGGGAAGTCCACCAGCTCCAGCACCAGCACCAGCACCAGTGGCGTGGGCGGAACTCCGGGCGCGGCATCTTCTGTGCCGCCGGCGAACGCCTCGACCACCACGACGCTCGGAACGACGGTGCCGTCGACCACCGCCCCATGAGCGGCGAGGCGTAGTGGGACGGCGGATCCGTTGGCTCGGCATGGTGATGCTCCTGTGCTTCGCGCTGGTCGTCATCCAGTTGGCGAACATCCAGTTCCGCCAGGCGAGCGCCTTGGCCAACTCCCCCGATAACCCGCGCGTCGCAGTGCTTCGGTTCGACAATCAGCGTGGCACGATCACTGCGGCCGATGGGACCGTGCTGGCCAAGTCGGTCAAGATCAATTCCAGCTCGAGCACCTACAACTATCAGCGGGAGTACCCCGACGGCCCCCTCTTCGCGGGCATCACCGGGTACGACTCGCCCTACTACGGGACCTCGGGCATCGAGTTCGAGTACAACCAGGACCTGAAGCTGCACGCGCAGAGCCCCCAGAACCTGAGCCAGGTGCTCTTCGACAAGCCCCCGTCGGAGCCGGACAATGTCGCGCTGACGGTCGACCCGGTGTTACAGCAGGCCGCCACCAACGCGTTGGACGCCGTCCCGAGCGCCAACAAGGATGGCGCGGTCGTCGTGCTCAATCCGAGCACCGGCGCCGTGCTGGCCATGGCGTCCAACCCGACCTTCGACCCCAACGCACTGTCCGATCCCAACGTCTCCGAGGAGCAGAAGGACGATGCCGCGTCATCGGTCAAGGACACGGAGGGGTTCAGCGGCCTGACGCCCATCGCCACCGAGGAGCGTTTCTTCCCCGGGTCCACCTTCAAGGTGGTGACGACCACCGCCGTCTACAACCTGGCGCCAAGCCTGATCAACTACGACTTCCCCAGTGCCGTCTCGATCTCGTTCCCGGACTCCGACAAGACGCTGAGCAACGACGGGTTCACCCCCTGCGGGGGGACAATGGCCACCATGTTGCCGCAGTCCTGCGACCCGGGCTACGGCGAGCTTGGTATCAAGGTCGGATCGGCCAACCTGACCAAGGAGGCCGAGCTCTTCGGGTTCTCGGTCTTCGGAGCCAAGAACCCGACCGTGCCCGGCATCGACCTGCCAGACGTCGTTCCCTCCACCATCACCGCCCTGGCGCCGACGGCCCAGGCCGACCTGGCCTACAGCGCGATCGGCCAGCTCGACGACCAGGCCACACCGTTGCAGAACGCACTCGTGGCGGCCGGGATCGCCGACGGCGGGATCGTCATGACACCGCACCTCATGTCGCAGGTCACCAACGCCCAGGGGGCCGTCGTGCAGACCTACACGCCGAAGCCGATGTCCACGGTGGCCACCCCTTCCGAGGCGGCGGCGATCGCCAAATTGATGCAGAGCGTGGCGGTCGACGGGACGGCGGCCGGAGTATTCCCACCCTCGTGGCACATGGCCGTAAAGACAGGAACGGCGCAGGTCCAGGCGCCGACCGGGCCCGAGGAGACCGACGACTGGATGATCGGCTTCCTGCCGGCCACCGCCGGGTCGCCACAGCTGGCGATCGCCGTGGTGGTCCCCTACCAGGCCTACTCGCTCACCGGCGCCCAGATCGCCGGCCCCGTCGTCAGACAGGTGGTACAGGCCTACCTCAACCAGACCGGAGCGCAAAGATGATGCCGCGCGGGTGTCGGCACTCGGAGCGGGCAGCGTAGGCTCGGGGCGCCATGGAACCGGTTGACACGCCGCGGGTATTCTCGAACCGCTACGAACTGACGCATCTCATCGCCCGTGGCGGTATGGCGCAGGTCTACCGGGCGCGCGACCTCCAACTGGACCGTCCCGTCGCCCTGAAGGTGTTGTTCCCCGAGCTCTCGGTCGACCGGGCCTTCGTGGAAAGATTCCGAAGGGAAGCGCAGGCTGCCGCCAATCTCTCCCATCCCAACATCGTGCCGGTCTTCGACTGGGGTGAGGACGCCGGCCACTACTTCATCGTCATGGAGTACGTCGATGGCCGAGCACTTTCGGCCGTCCTCCGGGAGTCCGGACGCCTGTCGCCGCAGCAGACGGCCACCATCGGCGCCAATGTGGCCGCCGCACTGGCCTTCGCCCATCGAAATGGGGTGGTCCACCGGGACGTGAAGCCGGGGAACGTGCTCATCACCGCTGACGGTGGCGTGAAGGTGACCGATTTCGGCATCGCGCGGGCGATGAACACCGAGGAGAGCCTGACGCAGACGGGGGCGGTCATGGGCACGGCCGCCTACTTCTCTCCCGAGCAGGCCGAGGGCCACGGTGTCGACGCCCGCAGCGACATCTACTCCCTGGGTGTCGTCCTCTACGAGATGTCGACGGGCAAGCCACCGTTCACCGGCGACTCCCCGGTGGCCGTGGCTTCCAAGCACGTACGCGATCAACCGGCACTGCCCCGCAGCGTGAACCCGGCCATACCGCCGGCGCTCGAGTCGATCGTGATGAAGGCGATGGCCAAGTCCCCGGAGGACCGCTACGCCACCGCCGAGGAGTTCAGGGCCGACCTTCTCCGGTTCGCCGAGGGCCGGCCGGTCGAGGCGGGCGCTCCGGCGGCCACCACCACGATGGCGGCCGTCGGCGCGACGCAACCCGTGATGGTCACCGGGCAGACCCAGGCCGTTCCCGTAGCCGGCGGGGTAGCCGGTGGAGTCGTGGCCGGGCCGGGCCGGGACCGGGGTCGGGGTCAGCGCGGCTGGTGGTGGGCGCTGGCGGCGCTCCTCGTCGCCCTGGCGGTGATCGCCTTCTTCTTGGTGCGCTCCCTGGGCACCACGCAGGTCAGCGTCCCCAACGTCGTCGGCCAGACCCTGCAGTCCGCCACCCAGAGCCTGCAGAACGACAACCTTGTGGTCGGCGACCTGTCGACGCGCGCCAGTAGCACGGCCAAGGGGGAGGTCATCTCCAGCGATCCTCGGGCAGGGAGCAAGGTGTCCAAGAACAGCAAGGTCAACCTGGTGGTGAGTGCCGGTGTCACCGTAGCCAACGTGACCGTGCCCACGGTGGTGGGAGAGCAGCTCACCCTGGCCACCCAGACGCTCCAAGCGGCCGGCCTCAGCTACAAGATCTCGAGCTACGTGACCAGCAACAAGCCGGCGGGGACCGTGCTGGACCAGTCACCCGCGGGCAAGGCGCTGGTACCTTCGACCACGATTGTCCACTTGACGGTCTCGGGCCAGCAGACGTCGGCCACCGTCCCCAACGTCGTCGGGATCACGCCGGCGGCAGCGGGGAGCGCGCTGACCACCGCCAACCTCAACGTGGGCACCCAGACCAGCATGTGCTCCTCGAGCGTCGCCAACGGACTGGTGGCGTCGCAGTCGCCGCAGGCCGGGGCGTCAGAACCGCCGTCGACGCCCGTCAACCTCGTGGTCTCCACCGGCGCCTGTGCCTCGGTGCCCTCCGTCGTCGGGATGACCCAGAGCCAGGCCAACTCGCTGGTGACGGCGGCCAACCTGAATCCCGTGTTCACCCTGGATAGCGGGTGCAGCAACGGCAATGCCGTGCCTGGCAACGTGGACAGTCAGACCCCGGCCGCCGGCACATCGGTCTCCAGCGGCTCCACGGTGACTATGGGAGTGTGCACGCCGACGACCACGACGACCACGACGACTACGACGCCGACCTCCACGACAGCCACGACCTGACGACGACGAAGTAGCGCCTCGCCGGCCGATTGGCTCAGGGGGCCGAGGCCACCCCTAGTTGGGCCAGGAAGTTGCCCAGCAGGGCGGGTCCGGAGACGGTCAGCACCGATTCGGGATGGAACTGGACGCCCTCTACGGGCAGTTCCCGGTGGCGGAGTCCCATGATCACCCCGTCGGTCGAGGTGGCGGTCACGATCAGCTCCTTGGGCACCGAATCGGGGCTGACGACGAGGGAGTGATACCGGGTGGCCACGAAGGGATCGGGCAGTCCGGCGAAGATCCCCTGCCCGTCGTGGTGGATCTGCGAGGTCTTGCCGTGCATCAGGCGGGGGGCGGCGACGACGGATCCACCGAAGACCTGGCCGATGCACTGGTGGCCGAGACAGACCCCGAGGAGGGGGATCTCCCCGGCGAGCTGGCGGATGGCCGCCAGGGACGCGCCGCCGTCTTCGGGTCGTCCCGGGCCAGGCGAGATCAGCACCGCGTCGGGGCTCTGGGCCCGGATGCCGTCCACGTCGATGGCGTCGTTTCGGAAGACGATGGGCGATGCCCCGAGCTCACCCAGCTCCTGGACCAGGTTGTAGACGAACGAGTCGTAGTTGTCGAGGACGAGGATCCGCGCTCCCATGCACAGGATGGTAACCGGGCCGCACGGGCGTGCCTCCACCGGCTGAGTATCCTCGGGTCTCATGGCGGCCAAGACGAGACCTGGACCGGGCGGGGCATCACGCAAGGGCAAGTCGGCGGGAGGGCGGAGCACGTCCAAGGTGGGCCGTCCCTCGACCGCAGAGGAGAGCGGCCGCTACACCCCCCCGATCCCCAAGAGCGTCCGGCGGAGTCCACCGTGGTACGGCGGGGTCGTCCTGGCGCTCCTGATCGTCGGCGTGGTGATCATCGTGGTGAACTACCTCGCCCACCTGCCGGGGTTGGCCCACGGCTCGCCGTGGGGGCTCGTGATCGGTCTGGTCCTCATCTTCGTCGGTTTCCTCATGGCCACTCGTTACCGCTGACGAGCCGGGTGCGCTCATCCCAGGCGCTCGATGATGGTGGCGTTGGCCAGGCCACCGCCCTCGCACATGGTGAGCAGCCCGTAGCGACCGCTGGTCCGTTCCAGCTCGTTGACCAGCGTGGCCAGGAGCTTGCCCCCCGAGGCGCCAAGAGGATGCCCGAGTGCGATGGCGCCGCCGTTGGGGTTCACGACCTCCATGTCGGCGTGGTGTTCGATCTCCCAGGCCAGCACCACCGAGGCGAAGGCTTCGTTGATCTCCACTGCGTCCATGTCGTCCAGCGTCAACTTGGCTCGCTCGAGCACCTTGGTCGTGGCCGGTATGGGGCCCGTGAGCATGGTGATGGGATCCACGCCGGCCAGGGCAAACGCGTGAAAACGGGCCCGGGGGCGCAGCCCCAGCGCGCTGGCCTTCTCCTCACTCATGATGAGGACGGCGGAGGCCCCGTCGGTGATCTGCGAGGAGTTTCCCGCCGTGATCTTGCCGTCGGGCTTGAAGGCCGGTTTGAGCGTCGCCAAGGTCTTCACCGTGCTCTTGGGGCGGATGCCCTCGTCGGACGCGAACTGCTCTTCGGTCTCCTGGCCCTCGTCGTCGCGGACGGCCAACGGGATGATCTCGTTGTCGAACCGGCCCTCGGCGGTGGCCCGGGCGGCCCGTTGATGGCTCCGGGCCGAGTAGGCATCGAGCTCCCGCCGGGAGATGCCCCATTGATCGGCGATCATCTCGGCGCCGATGCCCTGATTGACCAGCCCGCCCTTGTCGGCGTAACGGGCCCTCACGCGTGGCCCGAAGGGATAGCCGAGCTCACGGACGACGGAGGAGCCCATGGGGGTGCGGGTCATGCTCTCGACGCCGGCGGCGACGACGACGTCGTAGGCGCCGGCCATGACGCCCTGGGCGGCGAAGTGCACCGCCTGCTGGGACGAACCGCACTGGCGGTCGACGGTGGTGCCGGGTACCGATTCGGGCCACCCTGCGGCCAGGACGGCGTTTCGCCCGATGTTGTTCGACTGCTCGGAGACCTGCATGACGCAGCCGCAGATCACGTCGTCCACGAGGGAGGGATCGAGGTCGTTGCGGTGCTCCAGGGCCATGAGCGCCTCGGACGCCAGGTCGACGGCGTGCCAGTTGCGCAGCTTCCCGTTGCGTTTGCCGCCCGCGGTCCGGACGGCGTCAATGATGACGGCGGTGGTCACGGCGGGTCTCCTCCCAACGTCGGCCGGCGCTCCCCGCTGGCCGCGGCAGCGCCACATGTTATCTGCCTCCCCTCGACAGGAGGCCGGGCGCCGGCAGCCCGGCCGGCACGGCCGCCCGGCCGGCACGGCAGCCCGGCCGGCACGGCAGCCCGGCCGTCCCGAAGTGGCCGGATAGTGTCTGGCGATGAGTAGGAAGGACATGGACCGCTGGTTGGGGGACGGAGGCATGCCGATCATCGCTCTGGTGGGTGGCACCTTGACCGACTACGGCGTGGACGGCGAAGACCTCGGTTGGGTGGTCGGGACCTTCACGCCCGAGGAGCTGGCCTGCAATCCCCATGGGACGACACAGGCCGGGATCCACTCGCTCCTCCTCGATGCGTGTATGAACTTCGCCATCAACTCCGCTCTCCCCGGACGGGATCGCACCCGGGGAACGCTCGAGATGAAGACCGAGACCATGCGGCCGGCGTTGCGGGGCAGTTCCTACGCGCTCCGGGGCGAGGTGGTGCGCATGGCCAGGCAAGTCGCCTACGGCGAAGCCGCGATGCGTGACCACGAAGGTGCACTGGTGAGCCGGGCAACCGGGACCTTTCTTCTGCATCGAGACGACGCCACCCCCCGGAGCTGAGTCGAAGCCGGCCGCTCCTCCTGCGACCTGCCTCGTCTGTTGCGGGCCCACCGGCCGCTTCGCCCACTGCTTCGCCTGCCGCACGCTGACGCGCCTGCTCCAACTGCCGTTGGCCCCGGTGATGCCGGTGCACCTGTGCCCGGTTCCGGGGCCGCTCTACACGGTCTTGATGGGCTACAAGGAGTCGCCGGTGGCCGAGGCGCGCCGGCGGTTCACCGCTCGCGTCGGTGAGCTCTTCTCCACCTTCTTCGCCGAGCACCGGACATGCCTGGTGGCGGCGATGGGTGGAGGGGCGGACCTGGTCGTGCCGGTCCCTTCGTCCTCCCGCCCCGGTCGTGCCTCTCTGGAGCGAGCGGAGGGGCTGGGCGACCTGGCCGTCGCCACCTTGGGGGGTGGGGCGCGCTGGGTCCCGCCCCTTCTCCGTCGATCCTCGGGCGACGTCGGGCACATGCACCCGAATGCGCAGGCCTTTGCCGTTCCTGGTTCGTGGCTCCCGACGGTGAAGCGATCCCGCGTGCTCCTGCTCGACGACACCTACGTGAGCGGGGCGCGGGCACAGAGCGCCGCAGCGGCACTCCGTCTCTCCGGCGCGCGGGCTGTCCTCATCGTGCCGTTGGGCCGTGTCCTTCGGCCGGGGAGGTCGGCGCTGCACGCCGCCTTCGTCGAGCAGTCGACCGGCGGCGGCCACCGACCGAGGTGTGTCGCCGTTCAGGCGCGCACGGGAGTTCAGGCGGGCACGGGAATGGGGTAGTACACACCGGTCAACGCCTCGGATCTCTCCCAGAGGCGGACGGCGTCGGCTTCGGTTCGGGCTCTTCGGCTCGGACGGACGACCGACGGTGGTCCGAAGAGCTGTCCACCGTGGCGTGGTCCGATGAACTGCCCGGAGGCCACCTCGGGTGCCGTGGCGGCATACAAGGTGGGCCAGGCACCCTTGGCGGTGGCCTGTCCGAAGTGGTTCCCGAAGGAGCGCCTTGCGGTGGCCCGAAAACCTCCGCCGCCCCCCAGAGCAGCTCCCGCGCCGATGAGGTTGCTCCGGGTCCACCCCGGATGGGCGGCCACCGCGATGGTCGACTCGCCACCCTCGTGCAGGCGTCGGCTCAGCTCAGAGGTGAAGAGGAGATTGGCCAGTTTCGACGCGCTGTAGTGCGACCACGGCGTGCCGACCCGCAGACCGGCGACATCGTCGAAGTCGATATGACCGACGCGGTGCACCACGGAGCTCACCGTCACCACCCGCGAGCGGCCGGCGACCAGGAGTCGCTCGAGGACCCGTCCGGTGAAGGCGAAGTGCCCCAGGTGATTGGTGGCCATCTGGAGCTCGAAACCGTCTGGGGTCTGCCGGTACGGCGTCCACATCACCCCAGCGTTGTTGATGAGGAGATCGAGCCGGGCGTGGCGGGCCAAGAACCTCTCGGCCGCCAGTTCGACGGCGACCAGATCGGAGAGATCGAGCGTCAAGAGCTCGAGCGAGGAGTGGTCGAGTTCGCTCTCCAGTTCGTCCACCGCCCGACGCGCCTTCTCCGGGTCGCGACACGCCAGGACGACATGGGCACCGCGATCGGCGAGCATGCGCGCCGTCTCGAACCCAATTCCGCTGTTGGCGCCCGTGACGAGCGCCACCTTTCCCGTCTGGTCACCGATCTCGTCGGGGCTCCACTCTGATGACGGCATGCGCCTCCCGACCTTAGGCGTTGCCGATGTGGTCGGCCGGAACGGTACCCAGACGGCCGGCCTGGTAGTCCTCGAACGCCTCCATCAGCTCCTCCCTGGTGTTCATGACGAACGGCCCGTGGGCGGCGACCGGCTCCCGCAGCGGCTGGCCACCGAGTAGCAACACCTCCAGCGCCCCGTGTCGCGACTCCTGCAGCTGAGCTGCCCGCATGACGATGGCGTCTCCGGGGTCGTGCACGACCAGCTGGCCGGAGTGGACGGGTCGCGAGTCGGGGCCCACGGTACCGTCCCCGGCCAACACGTAGACAAGCGCGTTGAACCCGGTCGGCCACGGCAGCGCGAGCTCCGCGCCGGGCTGCACCGTGGCGTGCACCAAGGAGATGGGCGTGTGGGTGGAGCCCGGTCCGCGCCCGCCCGCCACATCGCCGGCAATGACCCGCACGAGCGCACCACCGTCGGCGGAGGTGAGAAGCAGGGTGTCCTCGGCCTCGAGGTCCTGGTAGCGCGGATCCACCCACTTCTGTGCCGCCGGCAGATTGACCCACAGTTGGATGCCGTGGAACAACCCACCGCTGGCGATCAGCTGCTCGGGCGGCCGCTCAATGTGAAGGATGCCCGATCCCGCCGTCATCCACTGTGTGGCGCCGTTGGTGATGACGCCGCCCCCGCCGATTGAGTCCTGGTGCTGAAAGATCCCATCCATCATGTAGGTCACGGTCTCGAAGCCGCGATGAGGGTGCCAGGGCGTCCCCTTGGGCTCGCCCGGAGCGTACTCAACCTCGCCCATCTGGTCCATGTGGATGAAGGGGTCGAGGTCGGCCAGCGTCACCCCGGCGAAGGCGCGCCGGACGGGGAAGCCCTCCCCCTCCAGACCCGACGGCGCGTCGGTGATGCTCTTGACCTTCCGGATCTGCGCAGCGGCCTCGAGAGGCGCAGCCCGTGGCAGGGTCAGGTTGTCGGGAACGGTCACTGCAGGCATTGGCACTCCACTCTCGTCACTTAGGTGATCAACACCGGACCCGGTCATTGTGTTCCGGGCCTCATCCGGCTGCGTCAGTGTCGGCGCTGCGCGTCCCAGGTGTTCTCGTTGAGCGGGTCGACCCGCAGCGGCGGCTTCTTGATCCGCTTCATGGCTTCGGTCCGCTCCGGCGCATCGATGAACTCGATGTAACGGGGGAGCATGAAGCCGGGCACCCGTTCTGCCAGGAACTCGTGCAGACCGGCGTGGGTGATCTCCTGGTCCTCGAGGCGGACGACGCAGATCTTGACCTCGTCTTCCCCGTGCTCGGAGGGCACCCCTATCGCCGCCGTCTCCGACACGGCCGGATGCTCGTTCACGTACGCCTCGAGCTCCACCGAGGAGATGTTCTCGCCGCGCCGGCGCATCGAGTCTTTCAGCCGATCGACGAAGTGGTATCGACCGCGCTCGTCGCGCACAACGCCGTCTCCGGTGTGGAACCAGCCGTTGCGCCAGGCCTCCGCCGTCTTCTCGGGCATTCCGAAGTAGCCGACCATCATCCGCCACGGCTCATCGGTCCGCACCAGCAGCTCACCGATCTGGCCGGTCGGGACCTCGTAGTCGTTCTCGTCGGCGATGCGCACCTGGTAGCCCGGCGTGACCCACTTCCCCGTCGACTCCCGGTCCGCCGTGACGTCGGGGCCGGCATAGAGCGGGGTCCCCACCTCGGTGTTGCCGAAGTTCGTCCGCATCATCACACCGAACCGCTTCTTGAAGTCCTCGACGCGCGACACGACCGGCGCGCCGGCGACGTAACGCAAGGGGTTGTCCGGATCGTCGGGGTGCGGCGGCTGGTCGAGCAGCCAGTTCATCATCGCCGGGATCAGCGCCGTGACGGTGCAGCCGTAGGTGCGGATATCGTCCCAGAAGCACTGGGTCTTGAATGAGTCCCGGAGCACCACCTGCCCCCCCGGGAAGCCCAACCAGGCGAGGGGGAGCATGCCGGACAGGTGGAACACGGGGAAGGGGCAGTAGTAGACGTCGTCGCCGGACATGTCGATCCAGCACTCGTTCGGCCACAGGCGCCCCCATGGCACGAGCACCCCCTTCGATGGTCCGGTCGTGCCCGATGTGTAGCTGATACAGGCGATCTCGTGCCGCTGCGGTACGGAGAGATCGGTCGCGGGCGCGGCGGCGTGCCAAAGCTCGGAAGCGGCGACGAGCCGCACGGGGAAGTCGGATGGAAGTTCCTCGGGGCGGGCGTCGGGGACGATGATCAGCTCCAACCGGCCGACGGCGGCAGCGACCTCGGCGACCCGTTCGAGAAACTCCAACGCGCAGATCATGCGCGTCGCCCGGCAGTCGGTGAGGACGTACTCGAGCATCCGGCCCCGGTAGTCGGTGTTGATGCCGGTCTGGACGGCCCGCAACCAGCCCAGGCCCAGCCAGTGCTCCTCGGCCGAGATCGTCGTCTTCACCATGGTCGGCACGTTGTCGCCGGCCTGAATACCGGAACGGCGGAACGCGTCGGCCCAGCGCACGACCGCCTCGTGGAACTGGCCGTACGAGCGCGCGTTGCCGTGGACGTCCCGCAGGAACGGCCGTCCCGGCTCGCGCTCGGCCCAGCCCTGAATGGCCCCGGGCAGCGTCTCGGTCGGTTCAAACATCGGCCCAAGGCCTTGCCGCGAGCACGTCCCAACCGTAGCCGCTCGCCGTGTGCAGTGAGCGGGCGCTCACTATAGTGGCGGGAGCGCTGTCTCTTGGCGTGTACCGGAACGAGGGAGGGCCATGGCAGTCGCAGATACCGCGCTACGCGTGATTGACGCCGACACGCATCTCACCGAGCCGGTCGACCTGTGGACGGCGCGTATGCCGGATCGTTTTCGCGACGACGCGCCACGCGTCCTGCTCCACGAGCCCACCGGCACGTGGCGTTGGATGGTGGGGGACCGCTGGTGCAGCCTGGTCGGCAACTACAGCATGGCGGGATGGCGCGAGTTCCCGCCCTCGTGCCCGCCGACCCTGGAGGAGGCCGATCCGGCCTGCTACGACGCCAAGGCCCGGCTGGCCCATATGGACGCCAACGGCATTTACGCCCAGGTGCTGTACCCGAATGTGATCGCCTTCGAGGGTCATGCGTTCATGGCGCTGAAGGACGAGGGCCTTAAACTCGCCTGCGTTCAGACCTACAACGACTACCAGATTGAGTTCGCGTCGATCGCACCCGATCGCTTCGTCGCCCTCGCCGTGCTTCCGTTCTGGGATCTCGACGCCTCCCTGGCAGAAGTGCGCCGCTGTCGTGGTCTGGGGCACAGGGGGATCCTGTGGGCGGCGACGCTCGAGAAGCATGGGCTCCCCGACTTCAGCGACCCGCACTGGGATCCGCTCTACGCCGAGGCGCAGGACCTCGGGATGTCGATCAACTTCCATGTCGGCGTGGGGAACACCGCCGAGGAGATCGAGCAGGCCATGAACCGGGAGTCCTACGACCCTGCGGCCAACACGGCCCGGTCCTCCATGTCGTTCATCTCCAATGTGAGGACGATCGGGCTCCTGTTGACCAGCGGAGTGTGCGACCGGTTCCCGCGGCTCGACTTCGTGTCGGTCGAGAGCGGATTCGGGTACGTCCCGTTCCTGCTCGACAGCCTGGACTGGCAGTGGGTGAACGCCAACGCGCGGCGACGCTATCCCGACCGCCTCCTGCCCAGCGAGTACTTCCGACGGCAGGTGTACTCCATGTTCTGGTTCGAATCCAACTCGTTGGAGCTCCTACCCAAGTACGAGGACAACGTGATGTTCGAGACGGACTTCCCCCACCCCACGAGTCTGCACCCCGGCCCGGCGAGCTTTGCGCCCTCGCCGGCGGAGGTGATCCGGCGGGACACCGAGATCGTGGGAGAGGCGGTCATGCGCAAGGTGCTGCAGGACAACGCCTGCCGGGTGTATCACATCGAGTGACTGACCCGTGCCGGCACCGGTGCACCCTACGGCCGGTCACTGCCGACGACCCACATGGCGACACAGTTCGAGTAGCCCCCGGCGGCGTGCCCCAGGGCGAGACGGGCGCCGTCGATCTGGTGCGCCCCCGCGTCCCCACGGACCTGCAGTGCCGCCTCGGCGAACCTCACCAGTCCGGCCGCCCCGATGGGGTTGGCCCCCAAGAGGCCCCCTGACGGGTTGACCGGCAGCGCGCCGGTGCGGGTCGTCGTACCGTCGTCGATGAGGTGCCATCCCCGCCCCGACGCCACGATGCCGAGATTCTCCAGCAGGAGCGGTTCCATCCAGCTGTAGGGGACGAAGAGCTCCGCCACGTCGAGGTCCCGGAGGGGGTCCGCAATCCCGGCCTGCCGGTAGACCGCCCGCGCGCAGTCCCGTCCACATCGAGGATCGACGCTGTCGTGCTGCGGCGCGACCGGAGGCTCGGTCCGCACCGCCGACGCGTGGACCCATGCCGGGCTCGAGTGGCGGAGAGCCGAGGCCTCGTCGCAGAGGACCACGGCGCAGGCCCCGTCGGAGGACGGACACGAGTGCAGCAACCTGATGGGGTCCCACAGCATGCGCGAGGCGGCGATCTTCTCCAGGGTGATGTCTTCCCGGCGAACCTGGGCGTACGGATTCAGCAGCGCGTTCTGCCGGTCTTTGAGCGCGGCCAGGTCACCGATGTGCGACGGCGCGTCCGATCGATGGATGTACTCCCGGCAGAGGGCACCGAAGAGACTTCCCGTCCCGCCCTGCCAGCGGGCCTCAAAGGGAAGGTGCTGGAGTGTCGCACCGGCCGAGTTCGCCTCCGACTGCTTCTCGAAGCAGACCACGAGGACCCGGGAGTGCAGCCCGGCGGCGATGAGGTTCACGCCCATGCTGGCGGCCATGCCGCCGGCGTTGCCCGACGTGTACGCCCGGAAGACGGGTTTGCCGGCCGCGCCGAGCGCATCAGCGAGATACAGCTCCGGCGACATCAGCCCCTCCAGTATGTCCGGGGCCTTGCCCAGCACCACGGCGTCTATCTCGTTCCAGTCGAGTCCCGCGTCGATCAGAGCCCGCTGCGCCGCCTCGCGTACCAGCCCGCCCAACGACACGTCGAGCCGCACCGCCGCGTGGTGGGTCTGGCCGATCCCGACGATCGCACAGCGGGACTTCATCGGTCCGTGACCACTAGTCCGACTCCATCAGGCAGAGCAGGTTGTGCTGCAGGCAGGGTCCGTTGGTGGCGTGTCCCACCGCTCGACGGGCCACACCGCGCATGATCGCTTCCGCGGCCGAGGCGATGCGGAGGAGACCGGTGACCATGATCGGATCAGCCGGAAGGGCTCCCCCCGAGGGATTGACGCTCGCCACCTCGCCCGCCTGCAGGGACTCCACGATGAGGAGCTCCTGATGGCTGAAGGGGGCATGGACCTCCAGGACGTCGATGCTCAGCTCGCTCAGGTGCAACCGATCGGAGACACAGCGGAGAGAAGGTGAGGTGGACAGATCGCGGGCGCCGAGGGAGTGGCGCTCGATCTGGTGGTGCATCCCGGCGATCCACGCCGGCCGTCCGGCCGAACCGGTGGCAACCTCTTCGACGGCCAGGACGACCGCCGCGGCGCCCGAGCAGATCGTCGAGCAGTCCAGGCTCCGGAGGGGAGAGGCGACGTAGGGCTGGCGCAGCAGGTACTCGACGTCCACCCCGCCGCGTCGGGCACTGACCACGGAGGCGAAGTCGGTTTCGCTGAAGCGGCCGGAGTCGACCATGGCCCGGGCCTGGAGGGCAGCGATGCTGGCGACCCGTGGGCCGAGGGGTGCGACGACGTACGGGTCGAGTTGAAGCCCGAGCACTGCGGTTTCGTCGTCGGCGAGCGGGCGGCTGAAAGCGCACACCAATGCGGCAGGGGACTCGCCGGCCATGAGCCGGACCCAGCACTCGTAGAGGGCGAATGCTCCGTCTGCCTCCAGATGCGAATGGGTGCGGGGGGGCCACCCCGGGATGGCGTCGAACGCCCCCATGACCCCGCCCACGACGCCGTTCAAGAACTCGGAGCTGGCCGTGCCCAGCACGCCGATCGCAGAGGGCGAGATCCCACTGGCGCGCAGCGCGCGCTCGACGACGGGAGCCAGCAGCTCGGCGTCGTTGCGCCCGTCACGCCCGCGGACGAGCTCGCTGGCGGCTCCGACGACGGCGACCCGCGTCATGCGCCCTCATGGGTGGAACCGCCACTGGTGGTCGTGACGGGACGGAAGTAGCGGATGCTCTCCCAGGTCGGGGCGAGGTCCTCGTCGGGTACCCACACGGCCTCGACCCTGAGGCCCACCGCCACCTCCTCGGCCGGTACCTCCCCCAAGAGGTGGGCGAAGGGCACGTCGGCGCCGTCGAGGCGGACCCAGGCGCAGACGAAGGGCAGGTCCATCGTGATGCCGTGAAAGGGGATGTGTACGACGGTGTAGCTGGTGACCGTGCCCCGATCCTCCATTTCCAGCAGATCCATGGGGCCCGAGCGACAGGCCGGACACGTCGAGTGAGGGGGTACGTACACACCCGAACAGCCCGGGCACCTCCCGCCCTGAATCCGGCGTTCCGAGAGGGCTCGGAGAAATCCGGTGAGCGCCAGTCCGGGCTCGTAGCTGTAGTGCAGCACCATCTGCGAGACCACTTCGAGGTCCGCGAGGAGCTCGGGGGGGCGGGGAGCGGGTGGGGGGCCATGAGGGTGGTCGTCTCCCGCTCCGCACGGCACGAAGGCCCGCAGGTCACGGATGCCGCCCCTCCGTTCGGCGCGCCAATCGGCGCATACCGCCATGCCGGTGTGCATGACCGCCTCATCGGGGACGTCGACGATGTGGAGCAACGCCGTGTCGGCACCCTCGAGTTGCACCAGCGCCAGAGCGAACGGATGAGGCGACGGGTCACCGGGCCGTGGTTCGCCGACCCATGTCCACGATCGCACGACTCCCCGCTCGCCCAGCCGCACGAACCCGTCGATCTCGGCGCCGGTCTCGGGATCCCAGTCGACGGGCGGCACCGTGACCCTGCCGTCCGCACCGCGGCTGCCCCACAGCTCGGCCCGGGCCAGGCCCGAGAGGAAGAGGTGGTCGGCCCCGGCCACGCTCCTCTTGTAGGAGAAAGCGACCTCGTGCGGGGCTCTGAGTGCGTCCGTCATGCGCCGGCCGATCGCAGGAGCACGCAACCGACATACGGCAGCGCGCCGACGGCCACCACCGCGACACCGGCCGACGGGACCTGACGACCCTGCGCCTGGCCCCGCAGCTGAAGGCACGCCTCGTGGACGAACCCCAACCCGTGCAGGCGGCCACCCGAGAGCTGGCCGCCGTTGGTGTTCATGGGCAGCTCGCCTTCCAGCGAGATGCGCGATCCGCCGTCAACGAAGGCTCCACTCTCCCCGCGACCGCAGAACCCCAGGGCCTCGAGCCAGAGCATCGTCAAGATGCTGAAGCCGTCATAGATCCCGGCCACGTCGACGTCACCGGGACTCAGGTCTGTGCGACCCCACATCTGCCGGGCGGCACGCCTCCCCGGAAGCAGCTCGATGAGCTGGGCGTAGTCGGGACGCGCCGCAGCGGCCATTCCGAGCGCCTCAATGTGTACGGGAGGGCCGGGAGTGTCTGCCGCATGGTCGACGTGCGACAGCACCAGGGCGGTCGACCCGTCACAATGGACGTCGCAGTCGTAGAGGCACAGCGGGTCGGCGATCATGCGCGCGTCGAGGTAGCCGGACAAGGTCAGCGGCTCGCGGTAGATGGCCTTCGGATTGAGGGCGGCGTGCCTGCGGTCGGTCAGGGCGATCTGCCCCAGCTGTTCCCGGGAGGTCCCGTAGTCGTGAAAGTGGCGACGGGCGAGCAGGGCATAGCCGATCGGTGCCGGACCGCCGCCGAATGCGGTGATCCACGGTCCCCGGCCGGCCACCGCCGCCGAACGGTCAGCCGGCGTGGCCCCGGCTCGTGCGGAGCCTTCTGTGACGGTCCGGTACACGACGACGTGGCGGGCGAGCTCCGAGCTGATGGCCAGGGAGGCGTTGACGATCGGCCCGAATTGGGCGGGGCCCTCGAAGTTCCCCATGAGGAGATCCACCTCAATGCCCATCGCGTCGCAGACCTCCACCAGCGATGGACCGGCGAAGCCGAGGCCGAGCGCGGTCCCGCCTCCAGGATACGTCACCATGGCGCCGATATCCGGCGGCGACAGCCCGGCGTCAAGGAGTGCCGCACCGATCGCGTCGAGGGTCAAGCTGAGAGGGGATCGCCCGAGCCGACGCCCTACGTCCGACTGGCCGATCCCCGAGATGATGACGTCATCCTCGAATTTCCGCATGCGGGGGCGGCAGTGTACCAGGGCACCCTACGACGAGTGGGCGCGTACCTGTTCTGCATTGGCGCGGTAGAGAGGCCCCGAGGTGATCGTCGCCCATGCGCCGGCGTTGGCCCGGACGGCCTCTTGCGCCTCTTCGAGTCGGCCGTCGGGATTGTCGGTGTAGATGACGGTGACCGTGTCTGCATCGCGGAATATCTCGAGGACCTCGACGCCTTCGGGCCCTGCCGTGTAGTAGTACGGCGTCTGCGCCGAGACGGCGAAGCAGTCGCCGGGCAGCAGCGTCTCGTTCCCCATGAAGCCGACCGCCGATCCCGAGACGACCACGTAGAGGCTGTTGACGTCATGCTTGTGCCGGAAGAGAGGGAAGTTGGGCTTGAAGAACAGGTAGACGACGGAGAGGCCGCCTTCGTCGCGGTCCTGGTGCACCAGGAGCCGTGATGAAGAGCACTCCGAACTGGCCAGGGTGCTCGCGGTGTCGCGGAGTTCCTCGTTCCCCTCGAAATCGCTCGTCGCCGCACCACTTTCGTGCAGCTCCGGCGCTTCGGCAGCCCTGTAGATCCGTACTCCGCGCTCGGTGTTGTCCGGTGTCGGCGTCATCGCGCACCCCTCCCACGTCTTCGCGTTGCCCGGCAGACGCTGAGCACGGGCACGATACGTCGAGCGACCCGTGGCGTCAAAGGTTGCGGTCTGGAAATCATGCGCCGAGGCGTTCCAGTACTTCGTCGAGGTAGTGGAGGCTGCGCTCGACCGCCGAGTGGTAGCCCTCCTCCTCTATTGCCGCGCCGATGATCTCCAGATCGAACACACCCTCGTACCCGCTGTGGAGCAGCATGGCGAGTAGCTGCTCCAACGGGATGTCACCGTCGCCGACCACGGCTCGGCTGCCGGCCACGGAGGTTCCCACCGTGAAATCACAGATCTGCACCAGCGAGAGCATGCCGAGGTCGGTCCGCACCGCCTGTTCGAGGCCCCGCTCGTACCAGCAGCTGTACAGATCGAGCACGGTGGTCATACCGGCGTCGCGCGCGACGTCGACGGCGTCGCGATAGGTGAAGAGGAAGCTGAGGTCCGATCGAAGCGGGTTGGTCGGCTCCACCGCCAGTTTGACCCCGGCCTCCTGGGCATGGACCACGAAGGGCTCCATCTCCGTGACGAAGGCCGCCGCCGCCTGCTCCCACAGCCGAGCGCCGATGGTCCCGCTGCATATGTAGACGACGTCGGCGCCCACCGTGGCAGCCAGGTCGATCGACTCGTGCAGGACGTGAACCTCGGTGGCGATGTTCGACACCCGCAGTCCCTCGACGAGCGCCGGAGCGTTCTGCCAGCCGATGGCCTCCATCTTCGGCGAGATCAACCCGACATGGTCGATGCCGAGCTCCTTCCACAGTTTCAGATCGTCGTCGAACGACTGGCGGAACGAGCTCAGGCTGTTGACAGAAATGCGGGGGTGGGCCATCGCCAGGAGGCTAACAGGGCGACTTTCGCGTCCGTCTGCGCACTCGGACAGAGGCCTCAGGCGGGTGCCGTGCCGTCCGGCCGCGGCGTCACCAGAGCGTCGAGGCGGCCGAGGGCGGTGTCCAGGTCGGCGGCTCGGGCCCGGTACGCCGCATCGGCCTGTCCGAGCTGCTCCGGACTGGGAGCCTGCGCCCCGTCGCGTAGCAGCCGATCGGCCTCGAGGGCAAAGACGACCCCGCGCAGTGCCTCGGCGGTTGTCCTGGCAGCCGACGCGTCCTCGTTCGACAGCGCGGCGGCTCCGGCCCGGTCGAGGCCCTGGGCCGCCTGCTCCACTCGCTCGCGCACCGATCCCCAGTGTCCGGTATCGACGATGGCACTTCCGGAAGCGGGCAGGAGGTCACGGGCGAGCCGCGCCCCGTCCAGGACGCCGATGGTGTCGCGCCGCCAGGCCAGCTCGGCTTCCTTCTGGCCATGCCGGCGCACGACCATCACGATCAGGGTGACGAGGATGGCCGCGAGCACCAGGGCGAGGGCCAGCCACCACCACGTCGACGAGGTCGTCGTGGAGTGGGTGACCGTGACGGTCGAAGGTGTCGATGGTTGCGTCGTGGTCGTGGTGGTGGTCGCCGGTCCGGTGGTGGTGGTCGCCGGTCCGGTCGTCGTGGTGGCCGGTGCCGTGGTGGTGGTCGCCGGTGCCGTGGTGGTGGTCGCCGGTCCGGTGGTCGTGGTCGTGGGGGTCGCCGGATCGGTGGTGGTGGTCGCCGGATCGGTGGTGGACGTCGTGCCCGGCGGGCGAACAGTGCTCCCGGTCGTCGGGGAGATGCTCGTCGTCGTGAGGGATCCGGCCCCTGCCGTCTGGGACGGCGAACGTGTTGCCGTCCCACAGGCGGCGAGGAGTAGACCAACCACCACCACGATCGAGCCGATGGCGGCCGCCGTCCGGCGATGACATCTGCGCCCGCTCACGCTCATACCCGTTCGATCCTCTCGAGGTCGTTGCTCATCTCGTGTGCGCTCCTTCACCCGTGTAGAGACGCCGTCCCGGCCCGGGCGCTCAAGATGGCCTTCGTGGGGGTGAGTCGCTAGATTACTGCCACTTTCCGACGTCAGATTGGCTGGCCCGTGACCTTCGAACTCATCCTCATCGGGCTGGTCATCACGCTCGAGCCGATCCCCCTGACGGCCTTCCTCTTGGTGCTCGGGTCGAAGGGCGGCGTCAGGAAGGGGGCCGGCTTCATCTTCGGATGGCTCGTGTCACTGGCCATTGTCGTTTCCGTCACCCTGGTGGTGACCGGGAACAAGCCGCCCGCGCCCAGCACAGCGCCGTCGCTCGCCGCCCTGGCCGTGAAGATCCTCATCGGTGTGGGGCTGCTGATCATCGCCGCACGCCAGTGGCGCAAGATGGGCAAGCCGAAGAAGCCGAAGAAGACCCCTAAGTGGCAGACCGGCATCGACAACATGTCGCCGTGGTTCGCGATGGGCCTTGCTCCCCTCGTCCAGCCCTGGGGTCTCATCGCCGCCGGGGTCGCCACCATCACCGAGGCCAAGCTGTCGTCGTGGGAGACCTACGTCGCGCTGTTCCTCTTCTGCGTGGTCTCGACCATCACCTATCTGGTATTGGAGATTTACGCCGGCTTCCGGCCCGAGAAGGCCCAGGCCATCCTGGCCAGCACGAAAGCCTGGATCGACAGCCACACCGACCAGGTGATCATCCTCCTCTCGCTGGTGCTCGGGTTCTGGCTGATCGGAAAGAGCATCTATGTAATTGTCAGCTGACGTAATTGTCAGCTGACGTCGGTGGGGCCTGCCCTGCGAAGGCGCTCCCCAGGGCGACAGGGACGTGGGAAAAACAACTTGAGGGTTCACCCCCCGTGTTCTAGTGTGCGAAGGCAAAGGGTTCTTCGGGCGGCGAGCACAGGCCCCCGGCTCCGCAGGACCACGATCTCGGAGGTAGCAGAGATGGCAGTCGGTCCTATCGAGTACATCGTCGTCGGGTTCCCGGGCAACAAATTCAACGGGCAGATCGTCCCGGAGCTGGCCAAACTGATTGAGAGCCGGACGATCCGGATCCTCGACCTGATCTTCGTGGGCAAGGACGATGGCGGCGACGTCGTGGCCTTCGAGTTCGACCAGCTCGACGAGCTCGAGGCGTTCGCCAGCCTCGACGGCGATATCGGCGGCCTCCTGAGCGACGAGGATGTGGCCTACGTCGGCTCCATCCTCGAGCCGGGCAACTCGGCTGCACTCCTCGTCTGGGAGGACCTGTGGGCCGCCCCCTTTGCGGCCGCCGTACTCGATTCGGGCGGCGTGCTCCTGGAAAGTGCGCGCATCCCTCATCAACTGGCCCAAGAGGCCTTGGCCGCCCTTGAGGCGGCTGGCTGAGACTGAGGGCCCACGGCGGCGCACGCCGACGCACGATCAAACAAATCACGATCAGGAGGAACTCATCATGCTGCGACGTCGACCCATCGCCAGAATGGCGGTCCGCACCACGGCAGTGGTCGGTACTGCCGCAGTGGTCGGAGGCCACATGGCCAACAAACACGCCCAGGCAGCCCAGGAAGCCCAAGCAGCCCAGGCTCCGGCGTATGCCGCTCCGCCGCCCGTCGAGGAAGCGGCCGAGGACCCTTACGAGGCGCTCACCAAGCTGGGCCAGCTCCACGAGCAGGGCATCCTCACCGACGAGGAGTTCGCCGCGGAGAAGGCCAAGATTCTCGGCTGACGAAGGGGTCTGGTCGCGCCGGACCGGCTGGCGAGCTGTCGTCGGACCACGATCGGTCACCGGACAACCGTCAAAGGGGATATCGAGCAAAGGGGATATCGGATGGGCTGGGGCATCGGTGGCGGAATCCTTTACTTCGTGTTGCTGGTGACTCTCGGCATCTGGTCGATTCGCAAGGGTCACTGGGTCATGTTCCTGGTGGGGATCTTCCTGCCGATCTTTTGGTTCATCGGCGCGTTGATGCCTCGACGGGTGCGTTGACCGCTCGAACGGGCGCGATCTCCTACATCGGCCCCCTCGGGTCCCACGGGGGGACAGGTGGATAGGGACGAAGCCGGGAGCGTCTTCACCGATCCGAGCGCCTACGCCCACGAGGAGCGGTTCCACGCCGCGTGCGCGTTGTTGCGACGGGAGTCGCCCGTGCACCGGGTCGAGACGGAGGGCTTCAACCCGTTTTGGGCCGTCACCAAGCACGATGACGTGATGGAGATCGAGCGTCAACCGGAGCGGTGGCTGAACGCGCCGCGGCCGGCGCTCGTGTCGAGGGACGGAGACAGCAACCGCTCGGGCCGTGGTCTGCCCATCCGGTCACTGGTGCAGATGGACGCACCCGATCACCCCGTGTACCGCCACATCAGCGCCGACTGGTTCAAGCCGAGGAGCATCGAACGTCTCAACGATCGCGCCGCCGAGCTCGCCAAGCGCTTCGTCGATCGGATGGCCGAGCTGGGTGGCAGGTGTGATTTCGTCACCGACGTCGCCGTCCACTACCCGCTGTACGTGATCCTCTCCCTCCTCGGTCTGCCAGAAGAGGACTTCCCGCGGATGCTCACGCTCACCCAGGAGCTGTTCGGGACGTCGGACCCCGAGCTCGGGCGGGGAAAGGACCACCAGGCACTACGGGACACCCTGCTCGACTTCTTCACGTACTTCGAGGAGATCGTCGAGCAACGTAGAGGTAGACCGAGCGAGGACCTCGCCGGCGTCATCGCCAACGCCACCATTGAGGGCGAGCCCATCGGCACGATGGAGGCCATCGGCTACTACGTCCTGATCGCCACCGCCGGTCACGACACGACGAGCTCGGCGATCGCCGGCGGACTGCAGGCACTGATCGAACATCCCGATCAGCGGCAGCGGCTGGTGGATGATCCCCCTCTCGTCGCATCCGCCGTCGAGGAGATGATCCGATGGGTGTCCCCCGTCAAGCAGTTCATGCGCACGGCCGTCGAGGACTACGTCTTGCGGGGCGTCCCGATCGCGGCGGGAGAGACCGTCCTTCTGTCGTACCCGTCGGCCAATCGCGACGAGGACATCTTCGACCGACCCGACCTCTTCGACGTCGGCCGCAGCCCGAATCGCCACATCGCATTCGGGTTCGGGGCCCACTACTGCCTGGGGACCCACCTGGCGCGCATGGAGGCGCGCGCCTTCTACAACGAGTTGCTCCCGCGGCTACGGACGATTGAGCTGGCGGGCGAACCCGCGTACATGAAGACGCTGTTCGTCGGCGGGCCGAAGCATCTGCCGATCAGCTACACGCTGGACTGAGTCCTTCGAGCGAGCCCGGTCCCCCGGGTGCGTCGTTCACAGGTACTCCCGCTTGCGCATTCCGGCGAGGACGAACCATCCCCAGAGGGGCGGTAGGTAGGAGGTGAACATGCGCTGCACGAACGTGGCGGCGACGGCTTCGGTCTCGGGGATACCGGCCGCCGTCAGGCCGAGGATCATCCCGGCCTCCACCACCCCCATGCCACCCGGCACCGGTGAGACGCCGCCCACCATGGATGCCAGGGTGATGACGATGAAGATGGTGGCCAGGGAGAGGTGCTGTCCGAAGGCGTGCAGCGCCGCCCCGAGGGCCAGCGCCACCATGAGCTGACCCGACAACGCACCCCCGAACAGCTCCACCAGCTTGGCCGGCCGGGCGGCCAGGAGCTTCAGGTCCGCCCAGATCTGGTGCAGCTTGGGACGGGCCTTGTCCGCCGCCAGCCGTCGCAGCCGGGGGATGGCCAGGGCCACGCCGATCAGGACGATCACCAGGACGAGGATGGCCAGGATGAGCCAGATGGCCTTGCCGTGGTTCCCCGAGAGGTCCTGCCCGTCGTCGGAGAAGTCCATGTCGCCCCAGGCCAGCGGGAGGGAGATGAGAAAGAGGGCGCCCTTCATAATCCAGCTGGTCGTGCTCACGAGGGCGCCGGAGGTCACCGCCTGGGTGGCATCGAAGCCCTGCTGCTGGAAGAACCGCACCCGGGTGCCGAACGTGGCGGGGGTGCCCCCGGCGAGGGAGGTGAAGGCGTTGGCGAACTCCAGCGCGACCACCCGACCGTAGGGAAGCACCGATTGCACGGTGCCGATCTCCGAGAGCGCCGTCGATGGGTAGGCCAGCTGGGCCAGTACGGCGGTCGCGGCCACCCAACCCCATGCGGCTCCTTTGATGGTGTCGAACGACTCGCCGACCTTGATCAGGACGAGGATGAGCGCCCACCCGCCGATGAGGGTGCCGATGGTCATCACGATGGTTCCCCAACTCACCCGCTTCGGCTCGGCCAGCTTGGGCAGGTCGATGTCAAAGGCCTTCGCCGTCTCGGTGCGCACGTCCTCGAGCAGTTGTTTGCGACCCTTCAGCGCCGTCGACACGGCGCGGTCCAGGCTGGCCCGCCGCAGGTGGGGTAGCGCGGCTGCGACCGCCGCCTTGGGGAGGATGCGCTTGGCGGCGGCGGCGGTCCGTTCCGGTCCGACGATGAGCCCGACGGCGGCGAGGGCGCCGGCCAGGTCAGTGTCCAGGCGCTCGTCGGCCGGGCCGGTGGAGGCCGTTCGAAAGTCGACCAGCGAGACGGTGGTGCCGGCCGGATCCACCACGATCGTCTCCCCGCTGAGCGCGCTGTGGGCGATCCGGGCCTGGCGCAGGACGAGCACGGTGCGGAACAGGGTGTCCAGTAGTTGGTCGCTGAGGGAGGCATTGTCGAGCTCGGACAGCCGGACCCCCGGTGGTGGTCGGACGACGAGTGCGGCATCCCGGCTCGGCCCACCGATCCCGGCGACCAGGACGCCCGTGGTGGACACGCCGGCCCGCTCGGCCAGCAGGGTCATGTAGGCCTCGTGCTCTACCTGCTGGATCCGGGAGAACGACAGAGCCGGGCCTGAGTCGCGGTAGAAGAGGAACCGGCCGATCTTGGCGAGCAACTGGGCGTCGGCGGCGTCGCGGCCGTAGAGGGACACCGCCACCGGTTCTCCGGTGAGGTCGATGCCGGTGTAGCGGGCCACGCCCCAGACCTGCCGGTCCGCAGGCGACATGGTGCTGACCGGCACACCGAGGTCGTCCAGTACCACGGCCAGCTCCTCCCCCGAGGGAAGGCCGAGGGGCGATCCGAGGATGAGGTGGACGAGGGCGGCCGTCCCCCAGCCGAGGGCGACGCTGGCCGCCACGTTCACCGGAAGGCCGTCCCCGGCCACCACCGTGGCCACGGCGGCCAACCAGATGATCAACTCCACCAGCCGCTGCACCGTGCGCGACAGGTAGGGCAGGGCCATGATGCCTACCGCCACCGCCGCGGCGATGATGAACACCGGGTAGTCGAGGTTGTAGCCCGCCAGCGATGCGTCGTGCGGACGGCCACCGGTCCTGCCGAAGGCGAGCCACATGAGGGCCGACAGTGCGCACGCTGCCCCCAGGGCGAGCGCCAGGTCGCGGACGATGACCCAGCGGTGGGACAGGAAGGCCACCGCCGCCAGGATCACGATGAGGCCGAACGATCCGAGGAGGTAGATGGTGGTCACCAACCAACGGACACCATCGGGCGGCGGGCTGACGAAGTGCAGGATCGTGTGCTCCTCGGGCGGATCGAGGTGAGTGATGGCCAACCCGATCAGAACGACGACCGTCGCGATTCCCAGACGGAACCCATCCGATCCCCGCCGGCGCCGGACCCCGTCTCCTTCGGGGGCAAAGACGATGGCGCGCCAAGGCCGGCGGGGGATGGGCTCTTGGAGTGGGGTTCCGCTCTCGAGGGTTCCGGGCTCGACGCTCATGCAGGTGAGAGGTTACGGCCCGGTGACGTCCGCAGTGAGGGAGGACCTCAAAGCGAGGCATGACGCTATCCTCCACCCCCGTCAGTAAGAGCCCGAGTTCGGCGATGTCAAAGGTAGAAGCTGAACTGCCGGCACTTCATGAAGGACCTTCCCTGGAGCGGGGGTCGGTCCGCCCGTCTCCACGATCGCGGGAATGGCGCTGGCCGGTGTCGGGGTCCTCACCCGTGTCGATCAGGTTCTGGGCTACCTCGCGCAGCTTGAGGTTGAGGTGTTGGGAGGCGCGGCGCAAGACGTCGAACGACTGGTCTGCGGTGATGCGCTCTCGCTCCATGAGGATCCCCATGGCCGCGCCGATCGTCTCGCGGCTCGACAGGGCGGCCTGGAGGTTGGTCGCTCGACGTTCCTCGTCCTCATGGGAGTAGGCAACTGAGAGTGCAAGGCCGGCCAACGACGCCAGAAGAGCAGCTTTCGATCGGTCGATGACGCCGAAGGCCGCAGGGTAACGGGCATAGAGATTGAGCGCTGCAGGTTGAGAGTTTGCGACCAACGGAAGCGCCAGCACGCTGCGAATCCCTGCCGCTGCCGCGGGCGGAGCGAAGTGGAGCCAGCGAAGGTCACGATCCAGATCGTCAGCGTAGAAGATGAGCCGATGGGCAATGGCGTAGAGACAGGGTCCTTCGCCGGTCTGTTGTTGTAAGGCATCGATGTCGACAACAATCCGATCGGTATGCACTGGGGTGGTGATCACGTCACCGTCAGTGAGAAAGAGGCCGGCGAAGTCACATCCTTCGATGGTCGCCACAGCCAGATCGACCACGCTGGCCAAGGTTTCGGTGACACTCCCTGCCGAGAACAGAATCTGAGCGGTTTCAGAGAAGCTGAGGGCTAACTCGGAAAAGGAGTCCCGGTCAATGGTGGATGGCCCTTCGTCGATATCCATAGAGTTGCTTCCTATGCGACCCTCTCCGTTCCAGGAGCGAGCATGGGGGGTCTAGGACAGAATTTCGCTTAATTCGATCGGTGCGGGGCGGCCGAGATGAAAGCCTTGTCCAAAGTCGACTCCTTCTTTGCGCAAAAAATCCCATGTCTCTTGGTCTTCGACACCTTCGGCAACGGTATCGAGAGAGAACGCCTTCGCCATGCTGACAATGGCGCGTACCAGGTGCTGGTTGGCCTTGTTGGTCAAAATGTCGCGCACGAATTCCACGTCGATCTTCAGATGCTGGACAAAGAGCCTCTTCAAATAGGTAAAACTGCCGAAACCGGTGCCGAAGTCGTCGAGGGAGACACCGCAACCGAGATCGGCCAGACCCTTGGTGAACTGCACACCCACCTCGATATCGCCCATAAGGGCGGTCTCGGTGATCTCGAAGGTCACGTAGGTCGGATCGGCACCGGTCGCTCTCAGCTCACTCTCGATCAGGGGAAGTATGTCCAGGCTGCCAGCGGTGGAAGCCGAGAGATTTGCCTCAACCCTTCGCCCACCAGCGGCGAGACGGATGGCTTGGATAGCAGCCCAACGGTCGATTTCGGTGATCAGGCCGTACTTCTCGGCGACAGGCAGGAAGGCACCCGGCAAGATGATCTCACCGGTCCGGCTCATCATGCGGAGCAAGAGCTCCTCTCCGGCCACTTCTCCGGAGGCCGCGATGATGGGTTGTGAGTACAGCACCATGCGGTCCTCGTCGAGGGCGTCGCGGATGCGCCCGAGCCAGCTGAGGGCCGCCAGGTCGCGCTGAACTCTACCGAGTTCGGAGCGTTCCTCGGTGATGTCGTGGAAGACCACGACGACACCTTCGATCTCGTCATCGCTTCGAAGTGGTGCCGATGAGAGAGATACCGGAAAGATCGATCCGTCCTTACGGGTAAAGGCATCCGAGGTCAGTCTGATTGTCTGTCCGGTCCTACTGACCTTTGTCAGCGGGCATTCTGAGACAGGCTGCGGCGTGCCATCCTCCTTTTGGAAGTGGATAGTCTCATGCATGGGCTTGCCGAGCAGCTCCTCTGGGTCCCAGCCAAGCATCCTTGAGGCGGCCCCATTGACGTAGGTCACTCGACCGCGAGCATCGAGTGCGTAGAGACCCTCGGCGATGTTCGCCATCACGACGGACTGGAACTCCTCCTTACGCCTGCGATCGCTCACGTCGGTCATTGACGTGCAACATAGCCAACCGGTCGAGCCGTTTGGCCTAGACAACAGTCCTATTGTCTAAACGAATATCTAGGTGAGCCCGTCGGGAGCCCTGAGGATCTTCGCCAGTAGTTGAGTTTGGGAATGAACACCGAATTTCTTGTAAATGGCGGCGAGGTGGTTCCGCACTGTGCTGGGGCTCAGGTAAAGGGCGGCCGCAATGTCTTCCACTCTTTCGCCGCGCACGAGCCGGTTGAGAATCTCCCACTGTCGCGTTGAGAGATTCCCTGACGGCATGTGCGAACGTAGCTGGTCCATACCGTCAAGCACATCCCCACCCAGAACAGCGAGTTGCCGGTGGAGCTCCGAGGTCAGCTCAAGGCCGAACTCAGACATGGCGGCGATAGCCAGACCAAGACGAGGGGGTGAGTGTTGACACATCGCCACAACCATGCACCACACATCTCGCCAATTGGCATCGCCATCACGAACGTGCATCCGCAGCGTTGCTTTGCTTTCATCAGCCGCGACTCGGGCGACAGCCGCAAGGAAATTCTGGACGTCGGCGGCCTGAAACAGGCCCAAGAGGGAGGAACCCTTGAGGTCCGCAGGGCTGCGCCCGAGTATTCGCTCGATGTCGCTACTGACGAGTTCAATCGTCCAGTCATGGTCGGTCACGATGCCCGAGATTGCGATGCTGGGATCAAAGAGCGGCCAAGGAACAGCCGCGGCGCCACACTCGATGATGGCAAGACCGAAGCTGCCAGCATCTGTGGTCGTGAGGCGCACCCACACATTCGCCTCGAACTCCGTGCCGTCTGCCTTGCGAAAATGACGGAGTGCCCTATAGCCGTGTATCGCTCCCGCCGCGAGCTGTGCCCGCGCTGCTTCCACTTTGGGCTGGTCGACCGGGCTCAGAATCTCGAAGAGGGGGACACCGTCTAACGAATTGGGGGCCCAGCCGAGAAGCTCGCAAGCAGCCTCGTTCGCCCCAAGAATGATCAGGTCATCGGGATCGAAGGCTATGAGAGGATACCGGCTCTGGTTCAGGGCCCTAGCGACTACAGACGGCGTTGGTCCGCTTGTCATCGCAACCACCTCTCGTCGAGCGCCGTCAGCGAATCTCACGCCCAGTATCCCGGAACATCCGCACTCAGAGAGATTCTTGACGGAGAGAGATTCTTGACGGAGATCGATGACGGTATGCGGCCCTGGCGTATTCAGCCGCCCTTTCGCCGTGGTGACAGAGGAGCGGTCGCCACCATGTTCCCCCCACCGTGCTCTCCGCTGGGGGGCATGGTCGCGGCCGCGACGATAGCACCGAGCAACGAGGGCGGCCGCAGCTGTCTTCGTGCCTCCCAGGAGGAGGACTACCGCCAATTATTTACAAATCCCTGAGCCGAACATCCCGCGTATCGGCGACCGTCGGGGCCAGGGAAAACGAGCCGAAACGGCCATGGCGGCGAGGGCTTATGGAGTGGGGCTAGCAAGAATCGAACTTGCGACCTCAGCATTATCAGTGCTGCGCTCTAACCGACTGAGCTATAGCCCCTTACAGGTAAAATCCCTGATCAAACATACTATTCACCAGATGTACCCTCTGGACCACAAGACTCCCGGCGCTCCATGTGCGACATCACATCGTGGCTGTCTTGTGACCCGTCCTGTTCATCAGGGTTTGCAAATCTACCGCGCCGGCGGCCGGTTGAGTTGCGTGAGCCTCCGGAGGTCGTGGGGCCCGTCTTTTGGCCCCGACCTCAGCAGAAGCGGATCATCACCGCGGCGGAGTCGGCCGGGACACGGGAACTCGCACGATTGAGGAGTACCCCAGATAGCCATGTAGACGGAAGGGAGGTTCAAGAAGGTAGAGCGCCCCATCGAAGTAGACCGCCTGTCCTTGCACGAGCCCGTTGGTGGGCACGTCGGTCGGATACCCAACGGCGGGGATGGTCGCAGCGACGGACTCGGTACCGGTATCGGGATCGATGGAAATGATGTATTGCGAGCCGACCGCACTCGGGAGGGACAACTGCATCGCCCAAAGGCCCTCGGCCTCGTCGCCGATCACGAAGTACGGCGTAATGGCGGCACTCGCAGTGGAGTAGACCGGCCCACGACCACCATCGAGGTACTTTTCGGCCATCTGGTGTCCGCAGTCCCAACCGACACCTGCGCCCACCCACGCACTGGTCCCATTGGCAGTCAGCCAGCAGATCGGCAGCCCGGTATCGGCGACCACGGTAGTGGGGGCGGAAGCGCCGGAGGCCACGTACGAGAGCGCGGGTCCCGGAGAGCCTTCGATGGAGTTGGCTATCCACACACCTCCGTCGTCAGCGGCGAGGAGGGGCCGATACAGCTTGGGCATGGGCACGAGATCGACTACCGAGCCCGATTGGGTGGAGACCTGAAGCAGCTCAGGACCGGACGTTGTCTCCACGTCGTAGATCCACAACCATTCGCTGCCGTAGGCCATGACCGGGCGGGTGTCGGAGTACGACCCATAGGTCATCACCACCGGTCCGACGATCACCCGCCCGGTCGTTGAACTCACTGAGCTGATCGAGACGGTTGCGTTATTCGACTGGGGGACATTGGTAGTGACCGCTTCGACAGTCTGGCCGGAGAGTCGGGGATCGTTACAACTCCCGGTGGCGATCGCTCCCGTCCTCAGCGTCTGGGGGTCGATGGATGCAGCAACACACGTCTGGGTGAGGCTGGTTGCTGTCTGAGGGGTCACGCCGCTGAGGAGCAGCCCATCGGGAGTCACCGAGATCTGGTTGAACAGGGCCGACGACGGGAGCGCCACTCCGGGTTGCCGTTGCACCGAGGAAGGCGGAGACGAGGGGGGAGCGGCTGGCGCCGAATGGTGCCGACTCTCTAGAGCATGTCGACCTCCCCCACCTCCGCTGAGGGCAAGCCCGGCTGCGAACGCGCCTGCCGTCAGACACAGCGCTGCCACGCCAACGAACCAACGACGCCGGCGTCGCCGTCGAGCCTCCTCGAAGAGCGCCTCGGGGTCGGTTGGACTCTTTGGCTTGGGATCGCCGGTCACCCGCGGTTCGGCATCCAATCGGGTGCCCGTCATGGAGCTACTATGGCTAGGACCATGATCTCTGTCAACATCGACCGATCGGAATCTGTGCCATTGCACGATCAGGTGGCGGCCGAGATTCGGCGGGCCATTACCGAGGGCGAAGCCAGACCAGGCGAACGACTCCCGTTGGCGAGGGACCTTGCTGGCGAATTGGGCGTCAACAAGAACACTGTGCTCCGAGCAATGCACATGTTGCGAGATGAAGGATTGGTCGAGTTCGGCAGAGGAAGGGGCATCACTGTCTCGGGTACCGCGGAGCGAAGCGCCGTCGTCAGTCGGGTGCGGGAACTGGTCGATTTCGCTCGCCAGCACGGCTACCGCCGGGACGAAGTCATTGAGATGATCGCCGGGCTGCCGTGAGCAGAGGTGGCGGTCGATGTCCGATCGACGATGAAAAGCTATCGGCTACCCTGCCGAAAAGGGCCGGTTGTGCTCCACGCCTGACACATCGTGACGCCGTGCGTCGCGGTCGGCCTCACCCCTGAGCGGCCCCGTATTCGGGCCAGGGCCGGACGACGAAGGACTGGCTCGCCGTGGCCAGGAGCGCCCCGTCCTGCGACCACAGGTGGGCGACGCCCTGAGCGTATCCGCCAAGGACGGCGTGCATCCTGATGTCGCAGAGCACCCACTCGGTGGGCTTGAGCTGCACGACCCGAAGCGTGTTGTCGAGACTACGGCTCATGACGGGTTGGCCGAGGGGGTCCGATGCGGCGCCCGCGACGTAGTCCCCGAAGATGGCCAACGTGGCCGCGGACGTCGCCTGGAGGCCGGGGACTCGCGCCCAAAGGGCCGAGTTCGGAGACCCGGGTGTGCCGTCGAGCTCGTCGAGGGATCGCCCGGTCGCAGTCCGACTGTCGATCGTGTCGATGATCGTGTTTCGCATCATCTCGGGCAGGTATCGGGGGGCGCAGTCCTCCGGGGGTGCCACGCGGGGCGGTTCGACCCAGGTGGCGCCCGGGGTGGACCGGTACTCGCCCAGCGCGGCATTTACGGTCAGGATCTCCCGCCCGTCCACTTCTCCGACGGCCCTCCCCTGGGTGACGTGATGGCCGGTGGCGGCCAAGGTCACCTCCCACTCCACCTCCGAGAGGGTCGGGGCGTACGAGAGGTACTGGGCGGTGGCCCAGATGGTCGCCCGACCCGACGCCTTCTCGAGCGCCACGAGCGCGGCACCCAGCCCACAGCCGCCGAACAGGAAGTCGGGGGTGGCGAGGTGTGGTTCCACCCGCATCCGCCAGTGCAGGTCGTCGTCGACCTTCTGCATCCCGAGGAAGGATTGGGCGTCCACTGGCCCGCACCCTAGCCGGGGGGTTCCGCCATCCGGCAAGGCCGCGGTCGCCGTCGGTCACAAGGATGTCGTGGCGCCTCCTAGTATCGCGACCGCCGCACGGTGAGTTGGCCCGCCCGTTCGATGTCGGCGGGGCGCCCAACCGGCGGGGGTGTAGCTCAGCTGGAAGAGCGGCGGCTTTGCAAGCCGTAGGCCGAGGGTTCGAGTCCCTTCACCTCCACTTGTTGGGGTGGACCCCGTTTGTGGGGTGGACCCCGTTCAGTCCAACCATCGCCAAAAAGGGCGGTGGCCAGGGTCCTGATGGCCTCTTGGGCTTCCCTGCCCGCCGGGGCGGCAAGCCCATTCTTCAGGGCCTTAGCGCAGCCTCGGTCTGGGCGGTGTCCTCGGTGCCGCGATAGAAGGCGATCTTTCCGTTGTCGAACCGGAAGTAGTGGTGCAGATCGTGGTCGATGGCCTTGCCTGTCGCCCGCGACGTGGCTCGACAGTGCACCACGGTGTGCACCTCGGTCTCGTTTGCTGCGAACGCATATGGGTTGAACTCTTGGACCTCCATTGTCGAGCCGAAGGCCTTGAAGAAGGATGCGACGCCCTCCTTACCGTGACGAATGCCATACCAGGGCGCAACCGTAGACGAGGTTTCGGTCGCCCAGTCGACATCGTCGGTCACCTGGTCGAGGACGGCCTGGACATCTCCCCTTCCGAAGGCCTCGTAAAGGCCGTGGACCGTCTTGATGTTGTCGTCTGCTCCCACCATCGGCTCCTTTCAATACAGAAATCCGACAGAAGAGAGTAGTTGCCTTGATCATGACGTGCCACGGGCACCACGACCGTATGACAGACGTCGAAAGGACGACGCGTTGCCCAGGGAGATCCGTCGGCGCGAGACTTCATGATGTGTGGGGGCCTACCGGAGGGATAAGTGCTGCAATGCAAGCGACGTACCTCCGTCGCTTGAGCTTGGACCCGGAGCCGCCGTCGATCGAGGCGCTACGGCAGATCCACCGCCGCCACGTGGAACGAGTGCCGATGCCCTCGATGACGACGACATCGCAGCGATCAGCCCTATCTGACAGGAACTAGTGTCCACCGGCGACTAGTTCAACCGTCCCAGTTGCTCTTTGCACTCGACGTGTCACGACATCGGCGACATGTGTGGCACGCCACCTGAGGACAGCGTCACTCGTAGGCGGTGATCTCGAGGTCCCGGGGGAAGTGGTGGAACGGTGAGCCCGGCCGGTAGTCCGCGGGGACGTCCTCGATGCTGTCGTAGGTGGCGACGTCGAAGATGTTGGACGAACGGATGTCCTCTTCGACGGCGACCCCGCACAGTCGCATCTCGGTGGCCGTGTCGAAGCAGTTGACCAACAGCACGACCTCGTCGCGCAGTTCCTCGTAGCGCTGGCGGGAGATGCGGCCCATCAGCGTGTACTCGCAGCCGTCGGGCGAGACGCCGACGCGCCGGCCGATCATGGCGTGGTGGCGACCGTCGTCGATGCAGTACAGGGTGTAGTCGTCGGCCTCCAGGCACTCGCGGATCCGTTCGTGCCGCTCGTGGGCCGGCAGCAGGTGCCACTGGGTGTGCCGGCGGTCCTTCATGGCCCACAGCGGGCCCGGCGGGATGGTGTGCTCGGGCTCGTCCTCTTCGAGCGGGGTCGACACGTCGTGGCCGACCAGGGGCTCCGGGGGGAAGGCCAGGTCGGGGTCGATGATGATGTCGCCCGGCTTGGGGTGGCCGGACGAGGCAGGTACGGCCTCTCCCCACTCGTGGCCCTCCTCACCCTGCTGCCCGTCACCCTGGCCCGTCATCGGTGTCCTCTCGTAGTCCGCCGCTCGGCGCTCGGCTCGGTCCTGGACCCTATCGGCCGGGGGCCGGCCCGGGTTGCGTCACCGCCTTTTCATTGCGCGCCACCCCTTCGTCGACTTCTTTTGCGGACTCCTGGACGGCCTTGTCCACATCCTTGGCCTTCACATCGAGTTCCTTGGCCACGCGCTTCTCCGCCTTCAGCTCGGCCTTTTCCAGGGCCTGCTCCAGCCTGCTCTCCCCGACGATGACGAGGGCCGCCTGCCCTTCGTCGATGACGTCGCCTAACTCCTTGACGTCCGCCCGGGACATGCCTCGCCACAGGTGCCCGCTCACCCCGCCCACCGCCGCTCCGACGATGGCTGTCCCGATGATGGAAGGGGGGAACAGGATGCCGATGACCGCTCCGGCGGCGGCGCCACCCCACGCCAGATGCCGGGTCGCCATCTCGTCCTTGTTCACGTGCACCTTGCCGGACTGATCCTTGGTCACCACCGCAGCGTCATAGGTGCCGATCGCGCCGGCCAGGTGGAGGTCCTTGACGAGGTCGTAGTCGTACCGTGCGCTCTCCTCATCGGGGTAGGTGCCGATGAAGAGGAAGACGCTGTCGGGCTTCGCCATGTCGCTGCTCCCGTTCTCTCTTTTTCGTTCGTTTCAGGCGGCTCGATGGTAGACGAGTCGTCTGTGGAACGCCCTCGGGGCACCCCGGCCGTCGACTGACTCCTCACGGCTGGCGGTTTGGCCGCCGGAGGAGCCTCAATCGGGGAGGCGGCCGCAGCAGGATCGTGCTAAGTAGAAACGCCAGGGCGTCGGTGCCGGGGTCGGCCACGGGAGCAGTGACGGGCAGGGCATTCCGAAGATGGTCGACAAAGTGAGGCGACGATGACTAGTGGACAGCAGGTCCCCTCGCCCGGCCCGCCCGGCCCGCCCGGCCCGCTCGGCCCGCTCGCTCGCTACGAGCAGGGCGTGATCGACCGCATCGCAGACTTCAACGATCCGAGCCAGGAGTGGCGTCGGTTGTTCTCCGAGCTTCTCGGCACGTTCTTTTTGGTCCTGGTCGCCGCCGGAGGAGGCATGATGGGACACGCCTTCCCGGGCACGATCAGTCGCACCGCAGCTGTCGTAGCCCCAGCTCTGATGGTCATGGCCATCATCTTGTTCATGGGCAAGGTGTCCGGTGCCCACCTCAATCCGGCGGTCAGCATCGCGTTCGCCCTCCGGCGCGACTTCCCCTGGTGGCGGGTACCCGGGTACGTCGTCACGCAACTGGTCGGGGCGACCTTGGCCGCCCTGTTCCTGCGCGGTGTGATCAAGGTCTCGGCCATGTACGGGTCCAACTATCCGGCCCACGGCTACTCCAACCTGGCGGCGTTCTGGATGGAGCTGATATTGACCATGGGGCTGGTCAGCGTCATCCTGGGCACTGCCTCGGGGGCACAGAACATCGGCATTTTCGGTGCGCTGGGGGTCGGTGGCTACATCGCCTTGGCCGGTCTTTGGGGGAGCCCGATCTCCGGTGCCTCCATGAACCCGGCTCGTACCTTCGGGCCCGATCTGGTATCGACCACCTTCACGGGGTACTGGGTCTACATCGCCGGTCCGATCGCCGGTGCCGTCCTTGCCGTGGGCATCGCCTTCGTGTTGCGGGGCAAGGGCGGTGGGAAGGCGGGCTCGGAGGCCGCGCAAGGAGACCTGTTCGTCCACGCGTACGAGGCGGGCAAGTCCTGATGGCGATGGCGTAAGGGCGGTAGGGTCCGGGCATGGCACCCCCGGGGCGAGGTATCTCGGCCTGCACCACGATGGCTTGGGATTGGGATCTGCTCGGGTGCATCGAGGCCTGGACGCGCGCCGGCGTGCGGGGCATCGGAGTGGGCCTTCCACAGTTCGAACACGCCGGCCGCGAGCGCGCCATGCGAGAACTGCGCGCCAGCGGGCTGACCGTCTCCGACTTCCAGGGGGTGTACCTCTACGACCTGACCGACCCGGCTCACTTCCCCACGCGGCAGGAGCAGGCACTCCACTACCTCGACATCGCCGCCGAGCTCGGAGCGGACTGCGTGACGGCCGAGGTGGCGCCACGGGGCGAGCTCTCCTGGGATGAGGCGGCGCGCCATGTCGTCGAGCAGACCGTTGCCGTGCTACCAGAGATACGGGCCCGCAACCTGCGCTTGGCGATTGAGCCGGTCCACCCCATCCGCCAGGATGTCTCGTTCATCAACATGGCGGCTGACGCGGTCGAGATCGTGCGTCGCGTGGACGACCCCTCCTTCGGCTACCTGTTTGACACCTATCACCTGTGGTGGCAGCGCGGTATAGAAGAGCTCGCTCGCGACAGTGCCGATCACGTGTTCTGCGTGCAGGTGAGCGACCACAAGGCGGTGACCCTCCGTACCCAGGATCGTGCGATGCCGGGTCAGGGGATCATCCCGCTCCATCGCCTGCTGCAGGCTCTGGTCGACGGGGGGTACGCCGGTTGGTGGGAGCTCGAGGTGATCTCTGATCAAAACACCGCCATGGGCATAGACGTCGCGCTGCAGACGGCCGTCCGGGGGCTCAATGAGGCGTGGGCTTCCGATCAGGGGTCAGCATCGGTTCCCGACAAATGACGAATAGGGTCTTCGGGGCGGCCCACCGATGGCTCGCTCAGGCCGGCCAGCCGGCCAACAGATGCAGCTCCCGGCAGACGTCCTGGGCCTCGATGTTGCGGCCATTGGGCTCCGCGGCGGCGGGGTCGGTCACCAGCCAGGCGACGACCGCTCCGACCACGTCGGGCGGAGCGCCGGTGGTCGCGTCGAACGAGAAGTTGCCCATGTCCTGGAACATGCGCTCCGTGGCGATGAATCCGGGCTGGACGTTGTAGGCGCGGATGCCCTTTCCTCCCAGCTCGAGGGCGAGGATGCCGGCGATGCGCTGTAGCGCTCCCTTGCTGATGGCGTAGCCGAGGCCCCAGCCGCCCTCGCCGGCCGGGGCGGGCGGATCGTTATACGCGGCACCCGAAGAGATGTTGACGACGGTGCCCGAACCCCGATCGAGCATTCCCGGCAGGAGGCGCTTGGTGAGGGCGAGAGGTGACATCACGTTGGCCTCCAGGTGAAGGTCGAGGAGCTCGAGTGGGGTGTCCTCGAAGCGGTCCATGTGGCCCGGCCCGATGTAGCGGCCGTTGTTCACCAACAGATCGACCGCACCCCATTCTTTCAGGACGGTGTCGGCGGCGGCGATCACAGATGCCCGGTCGGTGAGGTCGGCCGGGATACTGAGTGCGCGCACACCGGCCTCCTCCACGAGCTCGGCCGTCGCGGAGAGCGATCCCGGCAAGGCGGTCGTGTCCGAGCGGCTCATGGTGGAGGAGTGCTCCCGCTCCTCGCCCTCGTTGACGGTGCGGGCGGTGAGCGCAACATCGAACCCCGCTCGAGCGAGGTGCACGGCGATCGCCTTGCCGATGCCTCGGCTTGATCCGGTGACGAACGCGGTGGGCATGTGACCGATCTCCTTTGACGAGTGGTGGAGACGTTATGCCCTGAGTGGGTCCGAGGCGACTGCTCGGGCAACGAGCCCACCGAGTGGCTATGGTCACTGCACGCATCGGGGCCACAGGGGAAGGGACCTGCAACGTGCAACACCTAGAAGTTGGCTTGGTCGGCGCGGACGATACCCTGGTCGACTTCTACGCCGCGGTCTTCGAGATGGAGAAGCTCCCGGCGATGCAGGCGGGCCCCGGGGTCGTGCATCGCCTGCAGGGGCCGGGCGTGGTGATCAAGGTGATGGTGCCGTCAGAAGCACCCACTCCGGCGCAGCCGGTCGAACCCTTCTTCGCGATGACCGGCCTGCGCTACGTGACGATCTACGACGCCGATCTCGATGCGGTGGTCGAACGAGCCGTCGCTCGTGGAGGGAGTGTGCGGCACGGCCCCACGGAGCTAGGTCCCGGCGTGCGCATCGTCGTTCTCTCCGATCCCGACCGCAACGTTATTGAGGTGGTCGAGGTGAACCGGCCTCCGAGCTAGAGACCGCCACCCGTCGACGGTACGAGGACGGCGTCTCGCCGGTGTAGCGGCCGAAGGCGCGGGCGAAGGCGCTGACGCTTTCGAAGCCCACGCTCGTGGACACCTCGAGCACGCTCGGTCGCGGTTCGGCCAGCAGTGCCATGGCCCGCAGGAGCCGGCTGGTGAGAAGGTACTGACGCCACGACATGCCGACGGAGCTCGAGAAGGCCCGGCGCAGCGACCGCTCCGAGACCCCCACGGCGCGGCACACGTCCCCCAGCACGACGGAGTCGAGGTGAGCGTTGGTGTAGGCCATCACCGCGACGAGCAGAGGATCGGAGCTGGTCGGCAGGGAGAGCGGGGTCTCCCGGTCGAGCCATTCGAGGACGAGGTTGGCCAGGGTCTCGAAGAATGCGTCCGCCACCGGGTCGTTGGCGGGTCGGCTGATCGGCCAGCGGCCACCGTAAATGAGCATCTCCCTGATCACCGGTGCGGCCGCCAGAATGCGGGCCCGCCCACCCGGGGCGGCGATCATCGAGGGGTCGAAGAAGACCGATATCGTCCGCACGTGACGAAGGGTGGTGCAGTGCGACAGCCCGGCGGGGATCCACACCGCCTGCTGGGGTGGCAGGAGGTAGTGGGCAGTTTCGGTCTCCACCTCCACCACCCCGGCGAGGGCGTACTCCACCTGATGGAGTTGGTGGGAGTGCCAACCGGTGATCACCTCGTCGCCCGCGCAGAAGGGGTAGGTCCCGGCACGTACCGGGGACCCCTCGCGCAGATCAATCGGGCTGATCGTGGCCGCTGAGGGCAGAAAGTTGGCCGGACGCGCAGAGACGGGCACGCGCAGAACCTTAATCATGCTCTGATGAACAAGTCCCACCTTGAGTTCCTGGCCAGTCCGGAATGGGCCGCCATGCTGCAGGCCGATCTGCTGCCCTGGCTCAGCACGGCGGCGGATCTGGGCGACGATGTGCTCGAGGTGGGCCCCGGCCCGGGGTTGACCACCGACCTGCTGCGCTCTCGGACGGCCCGTGTCACCTGCGTGGAGATCGACGAACCTCTGGCCGACGCCCTGACGGACCGGTTGGCTGGCACCAACGTGGAGGTCATCCACGGTGACGCCACCGCGACCGGGCTCGACGACGATCGCTTCTCGGCGGCCACCTGCTTCGCCATGCTGCATCATGTGCCGTCGACCGAGCTTCAGGATCAGGTGTTCGCCGAGGTGCACCGCGTACTCCGTCCCGGAGGGGTCTTCCTGGGCACCGACAGCCTCGACGTCGAACCGATCCGGATCGGTCACCTCGACGACACCTTCGTGCCCATCGACCCGGCGACCTTCCCCGCCCGGTTGGAGGCGGCCGGATTCGTCGACGTGTCGACCATTGAGCACGGTGAGTACGGCTTTCGCTTCCTGGCCCGAAAACCGGGATCCCGGAGCCCGTGAGCACGAGCTCGTGGGCGGTGGTGGCACCCCCGGGGCGAACCATGCTCGAATCGCTCGGTGACCCGGATCTCTCGAGCCGACATGGCGGAGGCGGTAGACCGTCTCACCGCGGCGGGCTGCGTGGCCCCCGGCGAAGAGGCCGAGGAGCTCGCGGCCGCTGCCCGCGGTGATGCCGCGCGACTGGCGGCCCTCCTGCAGCGTCGATCGGCGGGCGAGCCGCTCGCGTGGGTCACCGGAACGTCGGTCTTCTGCGGGTGCGCCATCGCCGTCTCCCCCGGTGTCTACGTGCCGCGCTGGCAGAGCGAGCCGCTGGCCGAACGCGCCGCGGCGCTTCTCCCGGTTACCGGTCGGGCCATCGACCTGGGCACCGGAAGCGGCGCGGTGGGGTGCGTGCTCCTCGCTCGTCGCCCGGGCGCCTCGGTCCTGGGCACCGAGTGCGACCCGGTGGCGGCCCGCTGCGCGCGGGGCAACGGCGTCACGGTAGCGGAGGGGGACCTCTTCGAGGGCGTGCCGACGGCGTGGCGGGGAACGGTCGACGTGGTGGTCGCCGTCCTCCCCTACGTCCCGACGGGTGAGCTCGCCTACCTTCCACGTGACGTGCGGGCCTTTGAACCGGCGGCGGCGCTCGACGGAGGCAACGGTGGCCTCGCCGTGATCCGTCGGGCGGTGCGCCAGGCTCCGGGATGGCTGCGCCACGGGGGCCATGTGCTCGTGGAGATCGGTGGGGATCAGTCCGACGTCCTGGCCGCCATCCTCGAAGCCGAAGGGTTCGTGGACGTCGGTGTCATGACCGACGAGGACGGAGACCCGAGGGGCGTCGTGGCCCGGTACACCGGCGGCCTGGTCGACGACCCCCTGGGGCTATGAGCGCGTTAGGCGCCAGATAACCGATGGTCCAGCGAGGGGGTGCGACGCCCGCAGCACCACGCCGACATCCCGGCCACCCAGATCGACCTCGAGCACGCCGATGCGGGAGCCCCGGGCGATGACCGGCGGCAACGTACCGACGACCACGTGCGTCGGCACGCGCAGGCCGGGCCAGGCGAGGATAGTCGGTGGCTGCGCGGCGCTCACGTCGACGGATGCGCCCCACGGAGCCACGATCCGCCCGACGAGGAGCCCGGCAGGGACGACGGGGTCTCGTGTCACGGCGGCGAACGCCGCCTGGGCCAGGTTCTCCGCAGCGTCGAGGGCGGCGGTGATCGGGCTGGAGGTCCCCTGTCCCAGTATCGCCCCCACGATGGACACCATCGTGCCGTCGACGCTGCGCCGGGCTTCGAAGAGAAAGCATCCACCGGCCGCGGCGTCCGAGCCGGTCTTGATACCGACGATCCCGTCGTGGCCCAGCGCGTAGTCGAAGTTGATGACGCGTCCCGCCACCGGGAGGGTGGCCTCCCCCATGGACGCCACACCTGCGAAGGCCGGTATCGCCATGGCGGCCTCTCCGAGCCGGATCAGGTCGGCCGGCGTGCTGACCGATCCCGGGTCCAGTCCGCTGACGTCGTCGAAGTGGGTGGTGTCGAGACCGAGGCTCTGCGCTGCCGCGTTCATCTTGGCGACAAATGCGGTCGTGCTGCCGGCGTCCCAGTCGGCGAGCATGACGGCGATGTCGTTGCCCGAAGGGATGAGCAGGCCCTCGAGAGCCTCAACCTCTGTCAGGGTCTCCCCGCTCGTCACCTGGACCACCGACTGCTGGGTCAGCAGTCCGGCCTGATAGGCGGCGACGGTCGCCGCGTCCACCGGAACGTCCGGCCCCGTGGCGCCGGTCACGAGCGGGTGGTCTTTGAGGACGACGTAGGCCGTCATCACCTTGGTGATGCTGGCGATGGGAGCCGGACGGCTGCTGCCGGAGTGACCGAGACTTCCCACGCCCTGTAGCGCCAGCGCGGCGGAGCCCGCCGTCGGCCACGGCAGTGAGGGTGGGGATCCGGCCAGGCGCACCACATCGGGCATGGTCGTCCGGAAGCTCGCCGCGGGGGCCGGGCGGGACAACTGCAGCCCGACGCCGACCCCGATCGCCACGACCAGCAGGGCAATCGCCGATCCGAACAGGTAGCGCCGCCGGCGTCCGGTGCGTGGGCGAGCGGCGTGCTCCGGACCAGTCCTCGACGAGCGGCTCCTGGTCATCCGGCCTCACAGTAGCGACTGCGTCCCCCCGGAACGGGGCGCGGGCCGCCGGTTGACGGCCCACCGGTTTGATGTCAACCTACCTGGCACGAATAGTGTGGCAGGGGGACGGGGCGTGACGGTGGGTAGTTCGAGCGAGATCTACTACGACCCCTACGACGTGACGATCCACGACGACCCCTACCCGACGTTCCGCCGGCTGCGGGAGGAGGCGCCGCTGTACTACAACGAGCGCTACGACTTCTATGCGTTGACCCGATTTCACGATGTCGAGCGGGGATTCGTCGACTACGAGACGTACAGCTCGGCCCGCGGCGGGGTCCTCGAGGCGATAAAGGCGGACTTCCATGCGCCGAGGGGCGTGTTCATCATGGAGGATCCCCCCATGCACACCGCCCACCGCGGGGTGCTCTCACGTGTCTTTACGCCGCGGAAGATGAACGCCCTCGAGCCGCAGATCCGGCAGTACTGCGCCGAGGTCCTCGACCCGCTCGTGGGTGGCGACCGCTTCGACTTCGTCGCCGACCTCGGCGCCAAGATGCCCATGCGGGTGATCGGCATGCTGCTCGGGATCCCCGAGGAGGATCAGGAGGCGATCCGTCTTCGCGCCGATACGAGGCTGCGCCGCGAGCCGGGCAAGCCCATCCGCTACGCCCAACGACAGTTCACCGATGACGAGTTCTTCGGAGAGTACATCGACTGGCGGTCTGAACACCCCTCCGACGACCTGATGACCGAGCTCATTGAAGCGGAGTTCGAAGACGAGACCGCCACGGTTCGTCGCCTCACGCGAGAGGAGATCCTCACCTTCGTGAACGTCTTGGCCTCAGCGGGCAACGAGACCACGAACCGATTGATCGGCTGGACGGGCAAGGTCCTCGGTGACCACCCAGACCAGCGCCGGGAGCTGGTGGAGAAACGGTCCCTGATCCCCAATGCCATTGAGGAGATCCTGCGCTTCGAGCCGCCCTCCATCAACGGGTGCCGATCGGTCACCCGGGACATCGAGCTCTACGGCCGGACGGTGCCGGCCGGGAGCGCCGTCATGCTCATCCGGGGAGCGGCGAACCGCGACCACCGCGCCTTCCCGCCCGACGGCGACGTGTTCGACATCCACCGGGCGGTGGGCCACCACCTCACGTTCGGCTACGGCATCCACTTCTGCCTGGGCGCCGCCCTGGCCCGGCTGGAGGGACGGGTCGCCCTCGATGAGGTCCTGAACCGTTTCCCGGACTGGGATGTCGACGTGGCGGGGGCGGAGCTCGACTCCTCCGTGGTCCGGGGCTGGAAGGCGCTCCCGGTGTGCACGCCCTGAACCAGAGAGCTCGTTGCCCGGGCGACCGCTGACGCCGTCGAACTGACGTCGTCGAACGTGGCCGGGTCGACCCAGGCAGGCACGCCTTCTTCGTGGTCGGGCTGCCCGGATTTGAACCGGGGACCTCTGCGTCCCGAACGCAGCGCGCTAACCAAGCTGCGCCACAGCCCGTCCGCCCCCCTGAGGGAGCAGGCCTGCCACCTTACCCCTCCTCTTCGGGGGACCCTTCGGCGGGGGGACCGCTCGCGGGGGTGGGGCGGAGCGACGTGGCCACGACCTGGGCCACCCGGCGCTTGTCCATCTCCACGACGCGCAGTTCCCAGTCGCCCACCTGGACCCGCTCGCCCTCCGTGGGGATGTGCCCGAAGCGCTCGAACAGCAGGCCGCCGAGCGTCACGTACTCGCCGTCGGGGAGGTCCATGCCCAGCCGTTCGCGCACCTCGTCGACGTTGGTCTGTCCGTCGATGAGCCAGCGGGTGCCATCCACCCGGACGATCATCGGCTCCTCCACCTCGTCGAACTCATCGTGGAGATCCCCCACCAACGGTTCGAGGAGATCCTTGACGGTGAGGATCCCGGCCACCCCGCCGTACTCGTCGACCACCACGGCGACGGCACGGCGGTGCTTGCGCATGTCGGCCAGGGCCTCGAGCACGCCGAGGGACTCGGGCACGAGATGCGGCTGGCGCACCTTGCGCGAGATCTCGAGCGGGCTGGGATCGGTGGCGTCACGGGCCAGGGGTCCCTCCTTGCCGGTTCGGAAGATGTCGTTGACAAAGAGGATGCCGATCAGGTCGTCGAGATCGTTGTGGACGACCGGGAAACAGCTGTGCCCCGAGATCCGCACCGCCCTGGCGATGTCGTCCACGTTGACCGGGATGGTGAGGAAGGTCACGTCGACCCGGGGGGTCATGACCTCGCGCACGTCCATATCCCTCAGGTCCCCCAGTGCGTCGATGATGATGCGCTCCTGCTCGGAGGCCTCGCCGTCCAGGGTCGAACGTGCGGCGTCCTCCCGCCGTTCGTCCTGAACCCCGCGCTGCCAGGGGAGCCGGCGGCGGCGGGGCAGTTGGGGTGGAGGTTGCGTCTCGCGACGGGTCGACACGGGGCGCCGGATCAGCTCTCCGGTTCGCTACCCGCCTGGAGCTGGGGTCCGGCGCCCACCAGCACGGGCACGGGGATGTACGAGTCGTCGAAGTAGGTCCCGTCGTCGAGGATGACCTTGACGGCTCTTCGCAGGCGAAGGGGGTCGAGCGGCTTGACCAGCCAGCCCTCTGCGCCCGAGCGCCGGGCCAGGAAAATGTCGGGCCGTCGGTCCAGCAACATCAGGACCGCCACGTGGTCCAGCGCGTCGTAGGACTCCTGCAGGCGGAGCTCGAGGCATACGGCCATCCCGCCCATGTTGCCCATCTGCATGTCGACGATCACCAGATCGGGGGCTTCCTGCGCCACGAAGGACAACACCTCGGGGCCCGAGGTCACGGCGTGGACGGCCATGTCAGGGCCACTGATGACCGCCTCCACCTCGCGGCGCAGGGTCGGCGCGTCACTCGCGACCAGAATGGTCTGCACGGCGGCGAGACTATCGGACGGCGGCCGGGATGCGGTAGCCCGACCGGGTGGACGGGCGATCCCCTCAGGAGAACAGGAAGTCGGCGGCGCGGCGGAGGCCACCGAGGTCGTGCACGTCCTGGCCGAAGAGCGGGACCCGTCCCAGCGCGGCGGGCGCCACCTGTGCCATCAGTGCCGCGTAGGAGCCCTCCTCCCGCTCGGCCGCCTCGTTCAGCGCCGCCAGATTGGCTTCGAGATCGGCCAACTGAGCGGCGGCGGACGATGGGCCGGCGTGGGTCCCGCCGAATCGGGGGTTGATGCGGTTGACCACCAGCGCCGCGGGTGCCAGGCCGCGCTCGGCCAGCCGCTCGGCGAAGTAGCCGGCCTCGGTCACGGCGTCCGGTCGGGGCGAGGTCACCAGCACATAGGCGGTGGAGGGATCGGCCAGGAGCTGGCGTACCGCGGCGGCCCGCACCCGGAAGCCCTCCTCCATGCCTTCGAAGTCCTGGAAGAAGGTGACGGCATCTTGGACGATCTCGGCGCCGGCCACCTTGGACACGGTGCGCAGCACCGCCTGGGTGGCCATGCCGACGGCGCGTAGCGACACCCGTGTGGGCATGAGAAGGGCCCGGAAGATCCGGTTCTCGAGAAACCGGGTGAGCCGGCGGGGGGCGTCGAGCAGGTCGAGGGCGTTGCGGGTCGGCGGCGTGTCGACGACCACGACGTCGAAGGCTTCCGACTCGACCAACTCGTGGAGCTTCTCCATGGCCATGTACTCCTGGGTGCCCGAGAGGGCACCGGCCAGGTTCTGGTAGAGCCGGTTGGTCAGGATCCCCTCGGCCTGCTCGGTCGAGTGGGCGTACGTGTGGATCAAGTCGTCGAACGTCCCCTTGGTGTCCAACATGAGCGCGTGCAGGTGGCCGGGCCAGTCGCCCTCGATCTCGACCGGGGTGTTGGGCAGCGACTGCACCCCGAGCGAGTCGGCCAGGCGGCGGGCCGGATCGACCGTGACGACGCAGGCCCGCCGGCCGGCCAACGCCGCCGCCAGCGCGAAGGTGGCGGACACCGTGGTCTTGCCCACGCCTCCGGCCCCGCAACAGACGATCACGGAGCGCTCGGCCACCAGTGCCGCGAGGGGGTTCACGAGGCCGGGACCTCGGGCACGAGCGCGTCGATGGCCCGGGCCAGGGCTGTCGCCAGCGCGTCAGTCTCGGGCGGGCCGATGGTCTCGGCATCCAGCATCGGGACGTGGAGCTGGGGTAGGGGGAGGTCCCGCTCCAGGCGGTCGATCTGGCTGGCCGAGACGGCGTGCCGTTCCAGGCGGAAGAGACGGGCCTGTTCCAGCACGGCGAGGTGCTCCGGATCGACGTCCAGGCCCGCGGCGGCCTCCTGGGCCGAGCGCTCGAGACCTACCGGTTCGGGGTCGGTGGCGTTGACGATCACCGGACCCAACTGCACGCCGGCCTTGTCCTCCAAGGTGAAAGCGGACTCTATGGTCTCGCTCACCGGCATCTCCTCGGGGACGGTGACGAGGATCACCCGGCAGCGGGAGGAGTCGCCCAGGAGCTCGACCACCTCGTTGGCCTGGGTGCGCAGCGGGCCCCCGCGGGCCGCACTCACCAGCCCGCTGGCCGAGGTGAGGAAGGTGATGGCGTGACCGGTAGCCGGCGCATCGACCACGATCAGGTCGGCCACGCCGTCGCGTTCGAGTTGCTTGACCTTGCCCAGCACGAGCACGTCGCGGATGCCGGGTATGGCGGTGGCCACCACGTCGACGACGCCCGAGGAGACCAACCGTTTGGAAAGGCGGCGCAGGCCGTGGTCCTCGAGGTACTCCACCAGCGCGTCGTCGGGCGTGATCCGCCGGGCCCGGACGCTGCCCTGGTCGGGCCCCGGTGCCTGCAGCTCCACCTCGTCGTAGCCCAGGTCCTGGCCGATGCCGAACGCACCGGTGATGCCGGACTTGCCCTCCAGTTCGACGATGAGGACGGAACGTCCGCCCCGGGAGGCCATGCGGGCCAGGGCCGAGGCCATCGTTGTCTTGCCGACCCCTCCCTTGCCGGCCACGATCAGAACGCGGCTTTGCGCGCAGAAAGTTCCCACGTCCATGTGGCGCCGAGCGTAGCGGGGGTGTGGAACACGGGGGCGAGCAGCTGAAGAACCTGCTCAGAGGCCTTGATGCCCGTAGCAACGGGGCGATAAGTTGACCTGCGTTGGGTACGGAGTGCCCACGTTTGGGGGTTACATGCGACAAGCACTTGATGCATGGCAGGTAAAAGCAGCCTGTCGGGGGCCGCAGGCGACGGCGTTCTTTCCGCCGTCCCATGCCGAGCGGAAGGAAGAGAAAGCCGCTCGTGAGCTCAGGGCCAAAGAGATCTGCCGGCAGTGTCACGTGCAAGGCGAATGCCTCGAATACGCGATCCGGATCCGCGAGCCGCATGGCATATGGGGTGGTCTGAACGAGGTCGAGCGCAAGATGGTCCTCGACCGCCGGGCCAGCTGACGGCGCCGGCCGCGGCCCCGCACGACCCGAACCGGTCGGGGGTGGCCGGCTAGCCGAGGGTCAGCCGGCCCGAGGGATCTGCATCTTGGCGTCGGCGGCCAGGACGCCACGGGCGTGGCAGACGGCGCCGGGGCGCTGGCCCGTCGTCGTGCAGATGGCCGCGGTGATCTCGTTGGCCGACGCCAGAACCGCTTGCGCCACCGGGCTGGTGGGGAAGGCCAGGTCCGCGGCGACCTGGGACTGGGTCAGCCCGTCGAGCACCGAGGGGGAGAAGCTCGACCCGACCAGCACGTAGCGGTTGGCGATGTCGAGCATGGGGAACGTCTTCGCCGAAGGGTCGTAGGCGGCGACAGCCTCCGCCTGCTGTGAGGTGAGCGTCTGCAGCGCCGTGTACCTGTTCCCCGAGGGGTTCAGCGCGCTGTAGCGCTCGACGGCCTCCAGGTCCAGCCAGTCGCTCTTGTAGGCGGCATGCCAGAAGGTGAAGGTGGCGGTGTCGGAGAACGCCACGCTCGGGCTGGACTGCATCAGCCCGAGCTGCCCGAACGAGCCGAAGCGAGAGAGGGCGACCACGAGCGGCCACCGCTCCGCCGCCGCATAGGGCGCGAACTCGGCACCGTAGAAGAAGACGACCGGGCGCGCCTCCCCGTTGCCCCCGTCCCCGTCGGCGGACCACCACACCGCCGCCTTGCGGGTGGGCGCCGGCGCGCTGATCGGGGCGTCGGGGGAGGTCGTCCCCACGGCGGCCGAGGTGGCGGCGGGAACCTGGCTGAGGGTGGTGAGCATCGACCCCGGCGCCGGGGTGATCGTCTCGACGTCGGAGGTGCCGCTCGGTCCGTCGATGTTGCGGACCACGATGAGCACACCCACGAGGATGGTGGCCAGAATGACGAGTCCCAACGCGACGTAGCGGCGGGGAATGGTGCGCGCGGCGGGTAGCTCCGCATGCTCGGGCTCATCGAGGCTCATGGGAGGCATCAGCGTAGACGAGGGGTTCGGCGCGTTTGGGGGCGCTCCCGCCCTGTGACGGTAGCCTCGTGCAGGTGGTTCCCGACTCGCTCTCGCCCCCCCGGCCGGTCCTGGTACGTCCGGCCGCCACGGTGATGGTGGTCCGCGACGCCGTGGCACCCGAAGGTGATGGTGACGCCCTCGAGGTGCTCATGGTGCGGCGCAACCTGCAGTCCGACTTCGTCGGCGGGGCCTACGTCTTTCCGGGTGGCGCCGTCGATCCGCACGACGCCGGGCCCGAAGCCGAAGCTGTCTGCCAGGGCAGGTCCGACCCGGAGGCCAGCGCCCTGCTGGGACTGGCGTCGGGAGGGTTGGCCTACTGGGTCGCCGCGCTGCGCGAGACCTTCGAAGAGGCGGGCCTGTTGCTGGCCGAGCGTCCGGGGGGCCCCCTCCTCCTGGGCGGCGAACGGCACGAGGAGGCCCGTCTGGCGGCCGGTCGGGCCGCGGTCAACGCCGGCACTCTCCGCTTCCTCGACCTCTGCCGGGACGAGCGCCTGCGCCTCACGGTGGGTGATGTGCACTACTTCGCCCACTGGATCACGCCGGCGGGCGCCACTCGGCGCTACGACACCCGGTTCTTCGTCGCTGCCGCGCCCAGCGGGCAGGAGGCGGCCCATGACGCCGGCGAGACCATCGCCGACACCTGGATCACGCCGCGTCGCGCCCTCGAGGGCCACCGCCGGGGCGCCTTCGACCTGATCTTTCCGACCGTCCGAAACCTGCAGGCCATCAGCCGGTTCACCACCAGTGCCGAGTTGCTGGAGGCGGCCCGGGCGGCGGCACGCACCGTCCCGGCCATCGAACCGCGGTTGGTGGTCGACGGGACCGGGGTGAGGATCATGCTGCCCGGCGACGAGGGCTATGACGACGAGGGCCAGGAAGAGGTGGGGAACGAGCGGGCCACGGAAACGGGGATCGACTTCAACGACGCCATACGGGCGGTGTCGTTGGCCGCCAATCAGGACGGGGGTGTTGCGGGTGGAGGAGCGGTCGCCCCGAGGGGTGCCCCTTGATCGAGCCGGTGCCGGACTTCGGGATCGGGCCTGCCCCGGCTCCCGGCGAGGTGGTACCGCTGGCGCCGGCGCTCGCACGCCTCACCGCCCCCAACCCTGGGCTGATGACCGGACCGGGCACCAACAGCTACCTCGTCGGCACGGACGAGCTGGCCGTGATCGACCCCGGTCCGGACGACGACGGTCACCGGGCCGCGCTGCAGGCTGCAGCCGAGGTGCGGGGCACCTTGCGCCACATCTTGGTCACGCACTCCCACCGCGACCATGCGCCGGGTGCAGCCGCGCTGGCCGCCGCCAGCGGTGCCCGGGTGGTGGGCTTCGGCTCGGACGACTTCGCCCCTGACCTGCGTGTCGCGGGCGGCTGGACGCTGTCCCTGCGCGGCGCCGACGGCCCGGTGACCCTGGAGGCGGTGCACACACCGGGGCACGCCTCGGACCACCTGTGCTGGCTCTTGCGAGAGGGCCGGACACTCTTGACGGGTGACCACGTGATGCACGGCTCCACCGTGGTGATCCGCCCGCCCGACGGCGACCTGGGGGAGTACCTGGCCAGCCTGGCCCGGGTGCGCGACCTCGACCCGCGACCCGCCACGCTGGCCCCCGGGCACGGCCGGCTGATGGATCACGTCACCGCCGTGCTGGACTCGTTGATCGCCCATCGCCTGGCGCGTCATGCGGCGGTGGCCGACGCCCTGCGGGCCGTGGCCGCCGGCACCGCCGACGACCTCTTGGGCCAGGTCTACGCCGACGTGACCGAAGCTCAGCTCCCGGTCGCCCGTTTCTCGTTGTGGGCCCATCTGCGCCACCTGGGGAGCGAGGGCCGGGCCGAGCCGATCGGCGCGCCGCCTGGCGGGGACACGATCGAGACGACGTGGCGTTGGGTGCCGGGCACGCCTGACCCTTCCCCGAACCGCTAGCCGCCGGCCGATTCGGGCCGTTGTCCGTGGTGTGGCACGCTGGGGGAGATGGGAGGCAACCAGCGCAGCCGGAGCTCACGGGGCCTCCGCCGCCTCGGGTGACCGGGCCGACCCCCTGGTGGGAGGGGCACCCTGCCCTGCTGCCACCCGACCCGGACCTCGAGCCGCTGCACCAGCGCGACTACGTGGTGCGGGCGTGGAAGCGCTCCGATGACTCCATGCTGATCCGCGGGGCGGTCATGGACATCAAGCCGGGGCAGCCGTTCACCGAGCGCATCATCGCGGCCGGCGGCGATGATGATGGGCGCCCTCTGTTGGTGCACCACATGGTGGTCGACCTGGTGGTGCGCTACCCGGACCTCACCATCACCGACGCCGCCGTGGTGTTCGAGGCGTTCCCCAATGCAGGGTGCCCGGGCATCACCACCCACTACCGGGAGCTGATCGGCCTGTCCATCGCCAGGGGCTTCACGCACCAGGTCCGCGAGCGCTTCGGCGGGCCGCGCGGCTGCACCCACACGACGGCTCTGCTGCAGGCGATGGGCCCGGTGGCGGTGCAGGCCGTGTTCGGGATGCGAGGGTCCTTGCCCACGGGCGACGGTCCGGTGGACCGCTCCGCCGGACCTGATCAGCCGTCGTTCATGCGAGACACCTGCCACGTATGGGCCGCGGACGGCGAGCGCTGGCAGGCACTCGCCATGGGCGCCAGCCACCCGCAGCCGCTGCCGATGCAGCAGCGGGTCCGCGACAGCGGCCTGGACCCGGCCCGGCTGAACCTGGCTGAGTAACCCTCGGACGTCTTATCCCTCGGACGCGGCATCGCCGCTGGCCACGGCGGCCTTCACCCGCGCCATGAGGTGTGCCGAGCAGGACGACGTCTCGAGCAGCGGCGCAACCTCCTCCGCCACGGCGCGGGCCAGCTCGGCGAAGAGATCGGCGAGGTGACCGTCGCCGAGAGCGACGGGCCGGCCCGCGTCGCCGGCGGCGGCCAGATCGGGGTGGAGGGGTATGGAGCCGACGAGCGGGACGCCGAGCCCGTGCGCCAGACGGGTCCCCCCGCCTGAGCCGAAGAGGGCGTACGTGGTGCCGTGCTCGCAGGTGAAGTCGCTCATGTTCTCGATGACCCCGGCGACCCGCAGGTAGCCCTTCCGGGCCATGTCGGCGGCGCGGGCCGCCACCTTCTGCGCCGCCAGGGGTGGAGTGGTGACCACCAGCATCTCGGTCCGGGGGAGCAGGCGGGCCAGACCCATCTGCACGTCGCCCGTCCCGGGTGGAAGGTCGATGAGGAGATAGTCCAGATCGCCCCAGTGTGCGTCCTGGAGGAACTGCTGGACCGCCCGGTTCAGGATCAAGCCGCGCCACATGATGGCCTGTTCCTCGTCGGCCAAGAAGCCCATGGAGAGCACGCGCACGAGTCCGGAGCCGACGGTCTTCTCCAAGGGGACCATCTTCCCCTTGCGGGCCTCGACGTCCCCCTCCATGCCCAGGAGCCGGGGGACGGAGAAGCCCCAGATGTCGGCGTCGAGTATGCCGACGGTCAGTCCGCGCCGGGCCAGCGCCACGGCCAGGTTGACGGTGATCGACGACTTGCCCACCCCACCTTTGCCCGAGGCGATGGCCAGCACCCGGGTGGTGGCGGGGACCGATGTCTCCGGAGCGTCCTCGCGCGCCTTCCAGCGGGCCCGCGCCATCACCGCCGCCCGCTCGGCGGCGTCCATGGTGGCGATACGGATCTCCAGCGCGGCGACCCAGTCCAGCGACTCGACCAGGCCCCGTACGTCCTTCTCGATCTGGGTGCGCAATGGGCAGGCGGCCACGGTCAGCGCCACGTCGACCGTCACCCGGTCACCGTCCACGGTGATGGTCCGCACCATGCCCAGGTCGACGATGTTCTCGCCGAGCTCGGGATCGATCACGGCGCGTAGGCTCCGGCGCACCTCGTCTTCACGGTCGGGTGCGCCGGGAGGGGAGCTGGTGGGCGACCCGGAACTCATAGGGACATTGTACCTGTGTGCAGGCGATTTCCGTTCTTAGGGGCTCGGCGGGGTCGGCGCGCCTCATGCCCGGGCCGGCCCCCGGAGGGCCGCCGCCCGGGCGAATTGGGCGGGTGAACAGGGGCCCCGTGTACCCCCCGGTCGAAGGCACTCGGGGGCAAGGAGCCGCGTGTGGACATGTCCGGCCGGTACACCGGTAACATGGTCCTGGCCCGGGGCAAGCGCCGCCGGGGCGGCCAGCGCCGAAGTGGCGCGCGACAAGGAGGCTTTTGTGACCACCATGACGACGTCGGTCAGCATCGGCAAGAAGCCAGCTCCGGTCACCCTGAGCGACATCGCCATCGCAAAAGTGGCGGAGCTGCTGGCCCAGGAGGAAGGGGACGCGCTCGCCCTCCGGGTAGCCGTAAAGCCCGGCGGATGCTCGGGCTACAGCTACGAGATGTTCTTCGACGCCGAGGTGATGGCCGACGATGTGGTGCGCGAGTTCGGGACGGTGAAGGTGGTCGTCGACGCGGCCAGCGCCGAGCTACTCGTGGGTTCCACCCTCGACTACAGCGACGGGTTGCAGGGAGCCGGGTTCCACATCTCGAACCCCAACGCCACCCGCACCTGTGGCTGCGGTTCCTCCTTCAGCTGAGCGAGACCTCCACGGCTTCGGCCGTCACCTTTTCCCTCAACGGCGCGGCGGTCGCCGTCGTGGACGAGCAGGGGACATCCCTACTGGACGCGCTGCGCGAGCAGTTGCAGTGCCACTCGGTCAAAGACGGGTGCAGCCCCCAGGGACAGTGCGGGTGCTGCACGGTCTGGATCGATGGCGCGGCCCGCGTGGCGTGCGTCACGGCGTTGCGGCGGGTGGCGGGACGCTCCGTGACGACCGTAGAGGGCCTGCCCCTCTCGCTCAGGGCCCGTTGGGTGGACGCCTTCGCCGCCAGCGGGGCCAGCCAGTGTGGCTTCTGCACCCCGGGCATCGTGTTGCGCCTGGCGGCTCTCGAGGGGGGGAGCGCCGCGCCCACCCGCCAGGCGGTCGAGTCGGCCCTGCTGGCGCACCTCTGCCGCTGCACCGGGTGGCAGTCGATCGTGGAGGCCGGGTGTGCCGCCCTCGGGATCGGCGACCCCGGCCCGGCCACGCCCTCCCGCCAGCCTCCGTCGCCCTCCGCGTCGGTGGACCGGCTGTTGTCGTCGTGGCGGGCCCAGATTGAGGGACCGATGTACCAGTCCTCCGGCGCCGACGTGATCCTGGGCGGGGGTGGGTTTGCCGACGACACGGCCCCCCGGTCGTCACTGGTCCAGCTGGGGGCGGCGGGCGGAGCGCCGGCGCCCAGCCTTGCCGCGGCACGGGGGGCGGCGGGGAAGGTCCAGGGACGCAACAGCACCGTGCCGCTGTCCCACCCCGTAGCCGTTCCCGATGGGGTGTGGGCGCTGACCCTGCAGACGACATGGGTGGAGCCGGCCTACCTCGAGCCGGACGCCAGCTGGTGTCGCCCCGGGGGCGAGCCGGCGTGGCCCCTGGCCAACGGGGGCGCCTTCGGGGGCAAGCGCCGCAGCCCCGTCCCAACCCGTGCCCGGTCCCTGGCCGACGAGTGGCAGAGCCCGGTCCGGGTGCTCTGGTGCCGTGAGGACGTCGTCCGCCACGGACCGAAGCGGCCACCGCTCGCCGTGGGTTTGCGGCCGGACGGTTCGGGTGTGGTGCGGATAGGGCGCACGCCGGGCTCGCCCGATCTGGGCGACCTGCGGGCGCGGGTGCTGGCGGTAGCGCCCGGTCTGGTCCTCGAGGAGGTGGAGGTGGCCGGGCCCCCGGTGGGGCCGGACCTCCGGGGGGCCGGGTGGGTCGAGGTGCTCGCCGCGCGGCACGCCCTGCGCGCCCGCCAGGCGCGGCGCGGTGTCGGGGGCGATGCGGCCGGTGGCGATTCCGGCGATTCCGGCGAGGCGGGCGAGGCGGGCGCGGCCAGGGTCGAGGTGGTCGTGCCGGACGGGGGCCGCGCCGCCGTCAGTCTCCGTAGCCAGGGTGGGCCCTACGGGCGGGGGACCGTCCTCGCCGAGGTCTGGGCGGGAGAGCTGCTCGACGAGGTGACGTTGCGCTCCTACGTGCTGGGTGCGGTGCACCAGGCCCTCGGGCTGGTGTGGGCGGAGGGCATCGCGGTGGACGGCGACGGGGCCCCGCTCGATCTGACCATCCGTTCCTTCGGCATCCTGGCCGCCCGCGATATGCCCCAGGTCGACGTCGTCCTGCACCAAGAAGACCGCTGGCCGGTCAACGGCTCCGACGCCGTCTTTGCCGCCACCGTGGCCGCGGCGTGGATCGCCGAGGGCACCCCACCTCGCTGGCCGACGCGCCGGGCCGCCGGTCGACGTGGACGGGCCGCGGCCGCATCGGGTGCCGGTGAGGAGACCGGATGAGCCCACCCATCGGCCCGTACTCCCCCGCCCGCCGGGCGGGGGACTGGGTGATCACCTCGGGTCAGATCGGCCTGTCCACCGACGGCGGCGGCCCGCCGGCGCTCGTCGACGGGGGCACGCTGCCGCAGTTGCGCCAGGCGCTCGCCAACCTCTCCACCGTGCTGGAGGGCGAGGGCGCCACCTTGCGTGACGTCGTCAAGACCACCTTGTACCTCCTCGACATGGGTGAGTTCGCCGCGGTCAACGAGGTGTGGGTCGAGGTCTTCCCCGAGAACCGGCCGACGCGATCGGCGGTCGCCGTCACCGCCCTTCCCGCCGGCGCCCGGGTCGAGGTGGAGGCCTGGGCGTACGTCCCCGAGCACCCGTGACGCCCGGCGCCACCGCCCCGTCGTGGCGCGGTGGAGCCCGCCTCCCTAGGAGCCACCGCCCGAACGCTGGGCCAGCCCCGGATGCCAGGCCACCTGGCCGAAGCGGTACCCCACCGAGCGCACCGTCTGAATGAGGTGGGCGTGCTCCTCGCCCAGCTTGGCCCGGAGACGCCTGATGTGGACGTCGACGGTGCGGGCTCCCCCGTAGTACTCATAGCCCCACACCCGGCTGAGCAACGTCTCGCGGGTGAACACCTTGGCCGGATGGCCGGCCAGGAAGCGGAGCAGCTCGTACTCCATGTAGGTCAAGTCGAGCACGCGGCCCGACACGGCGGCTTGATACGTCTCGAGATTGAGCATCAGTGGCCCGTACTCGATCAGATCGGGTCGCATGCTCTGCCCGTTGCGCCAGAAGAGGTGTTGGAGCCGCGCCGTCAACTCGTCGGGGCGGGCCGGTAGGACGCAGAAGTCGTCGAAGAGGTCGTCGCGCAAGAGGAGCTCGCCCACCTGCTCGGAGCGGATGACGAGGAGAAGCGGGCTCAGGGGCACCTCGCGCAGTCGGAGGTGCCGGCAGAAGGCCACGGCGGGACCCATGTCCGCACCGGCGACGACCACGGCGCCCGACCACGTCTCCCCGGTCCCGTCGTTGCCGCTGTCGGCCACGGCCTCCGGTCCGCTCACGGCACGGTGGCCGAGGCCGGCGCTCTGCAGCGCCAGCGTCACCTCCGCGGGGAGCTCCAGGGGGAAACAGAGAAGGGCGTCCATCAGTTTCGGGTCAAAGCAGGGGCAGGTAGCGGTCGAGCTCGAACTGGGTCACCTGGGACTGGTAGGCGTCCCACTCTTCTCTCTTGTTGCGGATGAACCATTCGAAGACGTGGTCACCGAGGGTGTCGGCCAGCAGCTCGGAGCGCTCCATCTCGTTGACGGCGTCGTGCAGGCTCGGAGGGAGTGACTCGATCCCCTTGACCGCCAGCTCCCGGTTGGAGAGGGCGAAGAGGTTGGCATCGGCTTCCTGGGGGAGCGGATAGCCCTCGGTGATGCCGCGCAGCCCGGCGGCCAGAATGACCGAGAAGGCGAGGTAGGGATTGCACGCGCTGTCCGGTGCCCGGTACTCCAAGCGGGTCGATTCGGGCTTGCCCCGCTTGACCACGGGCACGCGCACCAGGGCGGACCGGTTGTTGCGGGCCCAGCTCACGTGGACCGGGGCCTCGTAGCCGCCGATGAGCCGCTTGTAGGAGTTCACCCACTGGTTGGTGACGGCGGTGATCTCACGGGCGTGCTGGAGCAAGCCGGCGATGAAGTGCCGCGCCACCTCGGAGAGGCCGTACTCGTCGCTCTCGTCGACGAAGGCGTTGCGCTCCCCCTCCCACAGCGAGATGTGCGTGTGCATGCCCGAGCCCTGCACGCCGCGGAGCGGCTTGGGCATGAAGCTGGCGAACACCCCGGCGCGCCGGGCGATCTCCTTGACCACCATCCGCGTGGTCATCACCGTGTCCGCCATGGTCAACGCATCGGTGTAGCGCAGATCGATCTCGTGCTGGCTGCGTGCGTCCTCGTGCTGCGTGTGCTCGACCGGGATGCCCATCTCCTCGAGCATGAGCACCGAGCGCCGGCGCAGATCGCTGGTCACGTCGGTCACGCTGAGATCGAAGTACGACCCCGAGTCGAGGGCCTGGGGGCCGTGTTCGGGATCGGCGTCGGCGAAGTAGAAGTACTCCAGTTCGGGGGCGGCGAAGAACGTGTACCCCGCCGTGCGGGCCCGCTCGAGGGTGCGGCGCAGCGTGTGCCGCGGATCACCGCTGAACGGGGTGCCGTCGAGCTGCGCGATGTCGCAGAAGACGCGGGCCACCGACGAGTCGTCGTCGTGCCAGGGCAGCAGCTGGAAGGTCTTGGGATCGGGCCGGGCCAAGACGTCGGACTCCTGGACCCGGCTGAACCCGTCGATGGCCGAGCCGTCGAAGGTCATCCCCTCGTCGAGGGCGTCGGCCAGTTCGGTCGAGGTGATGTTGAACCCCTTGGGGGTCCCGAGGACGTCGGTGAACCACAGTTGGACGAAGCGGATACTGCGCTCCTCCACGGTCCGCAGCACGTAGTCGCGTTGGCTCTGCATCCCCCAAGCTTCGCAGGTGCTGGACCACCGGTGCCCATCCGGACGCCGGCCGGTAGCCTGAGACGGTGGGGGCAGGGGGCGCCGGGCACGGTGAGCGGCTCGAGGTTCCAGTCGGCCAGGCCCGTCTGTCCGTGGCGCGGCAGGGCACCGGTGCCGGCCCTCACGTGGTCTTTCTCCACTCCGGCATCTCCGATCTCCGGAGCTGGGACGGTGTGATGGAGCTGCTGGGCTCCGAGATGGACGTGGCGGCGTACGACCGGCGCGGCTTCGGCACGACGTCGTACCGGGCCGAGGCCCACGACCAGGTGGAGGACCTGGTGGCCGTGGTCGACGCGCTGGGCCTGGACCGGGCCGTGCTGGTCGGCAACTCGCGCGGCGGGCTGATCGCCCTCGATGCGGCGCTGACCCATCCCGACCGGGTCTCGGCCCTGGTCCTGGTGGCCCCCGCCGTCTCGGGCGCCCCCGAGGTCGAAGGGTCAATGATCGATCCCGTCGAGGCCGCCATCTGGGACACCCTCGTCGCGGCGGAGGCGGCCGGTGCCCTCGACGCCCTCAATCTCGGGGAGATCCGACTCTGGCTCGACGGGCCGCACGGCCCCGAGGGACGGGTGGAGGGGGTGCTCCGGGACCTCGCCCTCGACATGAACCGGATCGCCCTGCACGCCGACAGTCCCGGTCACGAGCCGCGGACGGTCGATGCCTGGTCCCGCCTGGGGGAGCTGCGTTGCCCGGTCCTGGTCGTCTCCGGCGACCTCGATCTTCTCCACATCCACGCGCGCGGCCGGTGGCTGGCGTCGCACATCCCCGGCGCGCAGCTCCGGGTGATGGAGGGTGCCGCCCATCTCCCCGCGTTCGAGCAGCCCGGTGCCTTCGTCGCCCATCTGCGCCAATTCCTGCGTCGGGCGGTGGCGTGAGCCGATCGCGGCCCGGGCCGAACGCCCACATTCACGGGGCAATTCCCGCCCATTAGGCTGATCGCATGTCGCACCTGCGCCTGGCCGCCGCGCAGCTCAACACGGTCGTGGGGGACCTGGCGGGCAACGTGGACCGCATCCTGGGTGCGCTGGCGGCCGCCGAGGCGGCGGACGCGGACATCTGCGTGGTGCCCGAGCTGGCCATCCCCGGCTACCCGCCTGAGGACCTCCTCCTCAAACCGACCTTCGTGGCCGACAACGTCGCCGCCCTCGAGAAGGTGGCCGCGGCCACCGGGCCGTGCGCCATCGTGGTGGGTTACGTGGGGGCCACCCCCGACGGCCAGGGACTGTCCAATGCGGCGGCGGTCTGCGCCGGCGGCCGCGTGGTGGGGATCTACCGCAAGCGCTTCCTGCCCAACTACGGCGTCTTCGACGAGCAGCGCTGGTTCGTCCCGAGCACCGACACCCCGACCCTCTTCGGCGTGGCGGGGGCGTGGGTGGGGGTCTCGGTGTGCGAGGACGTGTGGTTTCCCGACGGCCCCGTGGCCGAGCAGGGGCGCGCCGGCGCCGACGTGGTGGTCAACCTCAACGCCTCGCCCTACCACCGGGGCCGTCGAGGTGAGCGGCTGACCATGCTGCGCCGGCGGGTGGACGAGGCGGGGTGCGCCATCGCCTACGTCAACCAGGTCGGCGGGCAGGACGAGCTGGTCTTCGACGGCGACTCGCTCATCGTGGCGGCCGACGGCACGCTCCTGGCGAGTGGGGCGCAGTTCGGCTCCGATCTGGTCGTGGTGGAGATTCCGGTGGCCGGCCCGGTGGCCGGCGGGGTGGGGGGTGGGGTGTCGGCTCGAACCGGGGCGCCGACCCTTCCCCGCGTGGTGGCCACCGAGCCCCGCGCCACCGCCCGGCCCCCCCTCGCTCCGCTGGCCCTCCGGCCGCCGCTCTCCGACGAGGCGGAGGTCTACGCCGCACTCGTGCTCGGGACCCGTGACTATCTGGGCAAGAACGGGTTCCGCGAGGTGGTGATCGGGCTGTCGGGCGGTATCGACTCGTCGCTGGTGGCCACGATCGCCGTCGATGCGCTCGGGGCCTCCCGCGTCCACGGGATCTCCATGCCCTCGCGCTACTCGAGCGAAGGGTCCCGGCGTGATGCCGGTGTCCTGGCCTCGCGCCTCGGCATCGACCTGAGGGTGGTGCCCATTGAGGAGGCGCACGTCGCCTTCACCGCCATGCTCACCGGGGTCCTCGGGAGCGAGCCCTCGGGACTGACCGACGAGAACCTCCAGTCCCGCCTACGCGGCGTGCTGCTGATGGGTCTGTCCAATGCCAAGGGATGGATCGTGCTGACCACGGGCAACAAGAGCGAGATGGCCACCGGGTACTCCACGCTGTACGGCGATTCGGCCGGCGGGTTCGCCGTGATCAAGGACGTGCCCAAGACGCTGGTCTACGACCTCTGCCGCTTTCGCAACGCCCAGGCCGTGCTCGAGGGAGGAGAAGGGCCCATTCCCGACAGCGTCCTCGACAAGCCCCCCTCGGCCGAGCTGCGCCCCGACCAGCGCGACGACCAGTCGCTGCCGCCCTACGAGGAGCTCGACCCTGTGCTCGAGGGCTACGTGGAAGGCGACCGGACCGCGGCCGACCTCGTGGCCGACGGGTTCGACCCGGCCGTGGTCGACCAGGTCGTCCGGCTGGTGGACGGGGCCGAGTACAAGCGGCGGCAGATGCCCCCGGGTGTGCGCATCTCGGCCAAGGCCTTCGGCAAGGACCGACGCATGCCGATCACCAACCGGTACCGGCCACCGGTGCCCGGCGAGGCTTCCCGTGGGTGAGACGTCGCTCGCCGTCCGCCCCGCCGGCCCCATCTTCCGGACCATCGGCGACCTGGCCGAGCGTTGCGGGAGCTACTGCTGGCTGGAGAACCGGCTCTTCGAGCTCACCGGGAGCTGGGCCAGTGCCCCGTCGAGCGGCGACCCCGAGCTCCGGGTCTTCTTCGCCGAGATGTCGGCCCGGCACGCCTTCCTGGCCGCCCAGTGGGCCGACCGCCTTCCGGTCCGGGCCGACGTCGACCCCGCCGCGCTCGTCGTCCCTCCCACCGATCGGGCCATCGATGCGCTCGATCTCCTGCAGGCCGAGCCCGATCTCCGGGCGCGGCTGCGCGGCCTGGTCGAGCAGCTCCTCCCGAGCCTTCTCGGTACCTACGCCGGGCACCGCGCCGACGCCTCCCCGGTGGCCGAGGCTCCGGTGCGGGCCGTCCTGGAACTGGCCGGCCACGGGGTGGAGCAGGAGATCCGGCGGGGGCGGGCCCTCGTGCGGCGGACCTCGGGTTCTGCCGGCGAGGAGGGCGAGACGGCCGCCCTGGCGGCCCGCCTCCACCCCCTCGTGGGGGGCGCCACCGGCGTCTTCCCAGGTGCTCGGGCATCTTGACACGCCCACTATGATGTCTCTGCAGCCCTTGTGCGCCGGAAACGACGCAGCGCAGGCTGCACGACGCAGCGCAGGCTGCACATTGAGAGTGAGCGCCGGGCAATCCCGTGTTGCTGCGGCCCACGGTGAGGGAAGGTTCGGCACATCTTGGCCAAGGAACGTATCGAGCGAGACGACGAGGACCTCGTACGTCTCTATCTGACCGACATCGGCCAGTATCCGCTACTCACGAAGGACGATGAGGTCCGCCTCGCCCAGGCCATCGAGGCCGGTCGGGAGTCCGAGGCGGCCGTCGCCCGGGCGCCCAAGGGGCTCAGCACGGCCAAGAAGCGCGAGATGCGACGGGCGGTGATGGAAGGCGAGCAGGCCCAGCAGACCTTCGTCCAGTCCAACCTCCGTCTGGTGGTCTCCATCGCCAAGAAGTACCAGGCCTCGGGACTCCCTCTGCTCGACCTCATTCAAGAGGGCAACCTCGGGCTGATGCACGCCGTCGAGAAGTTCGACTGGCGCAAGGGCTTCAAGTTCTCGACCTACGCCACCTGGTGGATCCGCCAGGCCATCACCCGTGGCATCGCCAACACGGGACGCACGATCCGGCTGCCGGTGCACGCCGGCGACACCCTGGCCCGGGTCCAAAAGGCGCAGGCGCGTCTGGAGCTCAAGCTCGGCCGCCCCGCCACGCTGGCCGAGTTGGGGATCGAGGTCGAGATGCCCGAGGACAAGCTGGTGGAGGCGCTCCGCTTCCGAGCCGAGCCGCTCTCACTCTCCGAGCCCCTGCGCGAGGACGGCGACGCCGAGCTCGGCGACGTGGTCGAGGACCGTTCGGCCGAGTCGCCCTTCGAAGTCGCCGCCGTCTCGTTGCTGCCCGACGAGATCGGCCGCCTCCTCTCCCCGCTCGACGAGCGCGAGCGCGAGATCCTGCGCCTGCGCTTCGGACTCGACCGGGGCGAGCCCCGGACGCTCGAGGAGGTGGGTGAGCACTTCAACCTCACCCGCGAGCGCATCCGTCAGATAGAGGCCCGCGCCATGTCGAAGCTGCGCCACCCCTCCTCGGACACGGGCGCCCGCGATCTCCTCACGGTCTGAGTCGACCGCCGCGGGCGGATAGGCTCACTGCTCATGAAGAAGCTTCTACTGCTCCTGTTGGTCGTCGGACTCGGTGTGGTCGCGGCGCGACGCCTGCGCGACGCCTGACGCGCACCCGCTGACCCGCTCCGCCTGATCCCGGAGTGCCCGGAGACCTCAGGGACGCCTCATGCGGCCGCGCGCCCTCCCGACGAGTGGCGGCCCCGCATGCCGCGTCGCCAGAGGATCAGGGCGGCCCCCGCCATGGCGAGGCTGGTCGTCACCACCGGCGTGGTGCGCCCGACCCGGTCGCGTAGGCGGACGGGCTTGGTGAAGCGCTTCGTCTCCCACCCCCGCTCTCGGGCCACCTTGGCCAGCGCGCGATCGGCGTTCACCGCCACCGGCCGGCCCACGGCCTCGAGCATGGGGAGATCGGTCATCGAGTCCGAGTAGGCACTGCTCGACGCCAGGTCGATCCCCGTGCGTGCCGCCAGCTCCCGGATGGCGATCGCCTTCTCCGGCCCGTAGGCGTAGAAGGCCATGCGCCCCGTGTAGCGGCCCTCCTCGTCGATCTCGCCGCGTGAGCAGATGGCACCGTCGACACCCAGCATGTCGGTGAGGGGAAGGACGATCTCCTCGGGCGACGCCGAGACCAGGTAGACCCGGTGGCCGGCCGCCCGGTGCAGCTCCATGAGCTCGAGGGCCTCGGCGTACATGATCGGCTCAATCGTCGCCAGCAGTGTCTCGCGCACGATCTGGCGCACCTGGTCCCGGTCCCAGCCCTTGGTCATGGCCAGCATCGACTCTCGGACCCGTACCAGCCGCTCCTCGTCGGCCCCGAAGTAGAGGTAGATGAGTTGGGAGAAGGCGGCGCGGGCCACCACCCGGCGGTTGATGAGCCCACCCCGCATGAAGGGGCGGCCGAAGGCGGCGATGGAGGCGCGGTCTATCACCGTCTTGTCGAGGTCGAAGAACGCCGCTTCCATGCCACCCATGCTAAAGCGGTCCAGGTCAGACGCGTCGTCGCCCGTGACCGTTCGCCAAACGGCGCGCGACGGGGAGGGGCGCGCCCCTGGCCCACCGGGGATGGATCCCGGTCAGTCCCGGATGAAGAGGGTGTGCACGGCGTCCTCGGTGTCCGCCGTGGAGAGCACCAGCACCTCGTCGCCCGACAGGAGGACGGTGTCACCCCGCGGCACGATCAGGCGGCCTTCCCGGACCACGGCGACCACCACCCCGTCGCGGGGAAAGGCGAGGTCGGCGATGGCCATGCCGTTGGCCGGCGAGTCCTCGGCCAAGGTGATCTCCACCAGGTGGGCGGCGCCCCCCTCGAACTGCAAGAGCCGCACCAAGGCCCCCACCGACACGGCCTCTTCGACCAGCGCGGTGAGCAGCTGGGGAGTGCTGACCGAGACGTCGACCCCCCAGCTCTCGTTGAACAGCCACTGGTTCTTGGGGTGGTTCACCCGGGCCACCACGCGGGGTACCGCGAACTCCTGCTTGGCCAGCAGGGAGATCACCAGGTTGTCCTCGTCGTCCCCGGTGGCCGCCACCACCACGTCGACCGTGGCCAGCCCGGCCGCGTCCAGCGACGACACCTCGCAGGCGTCGGCGGCGATCCAGGTGACACCGAGCGTCGGCCGCAGGCGCTCCACCAGCTCGGGATCCTGCTCGAGGACCAGGACCTCATGGCCGTTGGCGAACAGGTCGGCGGCGATGGCCGTGCCGACGCTGCCGCCCCCGGCGATGGCCACCCTCACGCGGTCACATCCGAGCCCAGCACCGCATCGAGGCCCCGCCGGGCGTCGTGCATGACGGCCACGTGGAGCACGTCGCCTTCCTGGCCCACCAGCTCGCGGGCGTCGAGCCGGGGCACACCGGCCCGGGTCACCGCGACCAGGGTCAGCTGGCCGGGCACCTCGAGGTCCGCCAGCGGCCGCCCGGCCCAGGCGTCGGGCAGCGAGCGGTCGAGCAGGGTCAGCTGGCCGGAGGCGTCGGACCAGTCGTCGGCGTCGACGTCGGGGAGGAGGCGCCGCCGGACCTGATCGATGGTCCACGTCACGGTGGCCACGGTCGGGATGCCCAGGCGCTGGTAGATCTCGGCCCGGCGCGGATCGTAAATCCGGGCCACCACGTTGGGGATGAGGTAGGTCTCGCGGGCGATGCGCACCGTCAAGATGTTGGTGTTGTCACCGCTGGTGACCGCGGCCAGGGCGTCGGCTCCGATGGCCCCGGCCCGCTCCAGGTCGTCCCGGTCGAACCCCGATCCGACGATGCGTGGGCCGTCCCAGTCCTTGAGTCTCCGGAAGGCGCGGGCGTTCCTGTCCATGATGGCCACGGAGTGACCCTCGGCGGTCAGGGAGACGGCCAGCCCGGAACCGACCCGGCCACACCCGACGACGATCACGTGCACGCCACAGCACAACACGTGACGCCGGCCTGTGCAAAGGGGCGGCCGTCCGAGGATGCACCGCGACGAGGTGGGAGCCCCCCGCCGTTTGCTCGTACTGTGTGCGGGTGCCCAACCAAGGCCCCACTCCTCCGGCGTTCATCCGAGGCGCCACGGCGGACAGCATCCCCGAGCGGCGCCGCTACCGGTTGAAGAACAAGCTGCTCGGGCCGCCGCTGGTCACCGAGCAGCTCGGCGACGAGCGTCTCGGTCGCCCGACGGCCCTCGGGGTGCTGGCACCGGACTGCATCTCGTCCTCGGCCTACGGCACCGAGGAGATGCTGACCCAGCTGGTCCCCGCGATCGGGCTGGGCGCTTTCATCCTCGTCGTCCCCATCACCCTAGCCATCCTCGGGGTCCTGTTCTTCGTGACCCTCTCGTACCTCGACGTGATCCAGTACTACACCAAGGCCGGCGGGGCGTACGTGGTGGCGCGGGACAACTTCGGGCCCAAGATCGCCCAGATCGCCGCCGTGGCGCTGCTGATCGACTACACGGTGACCGTCGCCGTCCAGACCTCGGCGGGGACGGCCGCGCTGACCAGCGCCGTGCCGAGCCTGGCCAACACCTTCGACACGGTGGCGATCACCGTCGGGGTGATCTTGGTGCTCCTCTACGGCAACCTGCGCGGCATCCGTGAGGCCGGGAAGTTCTTCGCCTTCCCCATGTACTTCTACGTGTTCTCCCTGGGCATCGTCGTGATCGCCGGGTACATCAAGCAGGCCTTCGGAGATCTCCACTACATTCCCCTCCCGCCCCAGAACGAGATCTTCGGAGGCGGTCTCGGCACCCCGGGCCAGGGCTGGTTGATGGGGCTGGCCTTCATCACCCTGCTGCGCTCCTTCGCCAACGGCGGCTCATCGCTCACCGGCCTCGAGGCCATCTCCAACGGGGTGGGCAGCTTCCGCCGACCCGAGTCGGTGCACGCCCGCCAGACCCTGGTGGTCATGAGCTCGGTGTTGGCCTTCCTGGTGCTGGGGACGACGCTCCTGGCCCGCTGGACCCACGCCGTTCCCTACGCCAAGGGCTCGCCCACCGTCGTGTCCCAAGAGGTGCAGGCCGTCTTCGGCCGGGGCGCCATCTACTTCATCGTGCAGCTGGCCACCATGCTCATCCTCTACACAGGCGGCAACACCAGCTTCAACGGCTTCCCCTTCCTGGCCAACTTCGTCGCCGAGGACCACTTCCTGCCCCGGCAGCTGACCAGACGGGGGCACCGCCTCGCCTTCTCCAACGGGATCCTGGTCCTCGCCGCCGTCTCGGTCGCCCTGGTGCTGGCCTACCGGGCCCAGGTCGACGGCCTGGTGGCGCTCTACGCCATCGGTGTGTTCACCGGCTTCACCATGGCCGGTGCGGGGATGGTGAAGCATCACACCACGCAGAAAGGGGCGCACTGGCAGCGCAGCGTGGCGGTCAACGGGTTCTCGGCCTTCCTCTCGGCGTTGGTCGTGCTGATCTTCGTGGTGGCCAAGTTCAAGGAGGGGGCGTGGCTGATCGTCGTCGTGGGCCCCCTGCTCTACGTGGGTCTCATCCGCCTGCACCGCCAGTACCGGCGAGAGGAGGAGTTGCTCGAGTCCGGCGCCGTCGAGGCGTCCGAGGCGCCCATCCTGCGCCGCCACGTGGTGGTCGTCCTGGTCGACCGGCTCGATATGGCCACCGCGCGAGCCCTGCAGTACGCCCGCACCCTGACCCCGGACGACCTGCGCGCCGTCCACTTCGACATCGACTCGACCGAGGCCCGCGCCCTCGAGGAGGAGTGGGGGCGGGTCGGCCTGGCCCGGCTCCCGCTCGACATCATTGAGTGCCCCGACCGTCGGCTCGGGCGGGCCGCCATTGAGCTGGTGGCCGACGCCACCCTGGACGGCGACACCGAGTGCACCGTCCTGCTGCCCCGGCGCGGCTACGCCCGGGTGTGGCAGCGCTTCCTGCACGACCGCACCGCCGACAAGATCGCCGCCGTCCTCTCCCAGGTCCCCCACGTCAGCGCCACCATCATCCCCTACAACCTGCCCGGACGCTACGGGGAGAGGGCACGCCGCTACGGTCAGTCGGTGCAGCGGGAACGGCGCACCGAGGCTCGGCCATCGGCCGCCGGGGGTGACGCCGTGGCCGCCGAGGCGACGGGCCGCACCCCCGGCGACCGGGCACCCGTTCGCCGGGAGGGCCAGCGCAAGGCCACCGCCATGTCCCTGGCCGACGACGCGTTGGCCCGCCGGGCCGGGGTCGTCACCTACATCGCCGACGCCGTCCCCCGCCAGCGGGTCAAGGTGGCGGGGCGGGTCAGGTCGGTGCGCGTGCAGCCCCGGGCGGGAACCTCGAACCTCGAGTGCGTGCTGAACGACGGCACCGGCGGCCTGCTCCTGGTCTTCCAGGGACGCCCGAAGATCGCCGGGATAGAGCCGGGGGCGCGCCTGGTGGCCGAGGGGATGGTCGGGGCATGGGGCCGGCGGCCGGCCATGCTCAACCCCTCCTTCGAGCTGGTGTCGGGGGCGGCCCAGGACACCGCCGGGGATTGACGCCCTACGTCGAAGCTTGCTCGCCCACCCCACAGTCGCTAACGTGCCCCCGGCCCGTCGTCGGGCGCACACGGGGGCGCGCGCCTCCGACCAGGGGGTACAAGATGGACCACCTTCCCGGGTGCGACAGTCGGCGCCCCCCGGTGGCGCATACGGCTCGCCGGAAACACCACGCGGGAAGTAGACGGACCGAAGAAGAAAGGGCACTCCAGGAATGATCAACCTCCTCGCTGCGGGCAACGGTGGGTACCAGGCCTTCCACCTCGGTGGAAACGACAAGGCCTGGCTGTACATCTGCCTGGCCGCCGGCGTCGTCGGCATCGGGGCCGGCCTCCTGCTGGCCCGCAACGTGCTGGCGGCGGAGACCGGGACACCAAAGATGCGGGAGATCGCCCTGGCCGTCCAGGAGGGGGCGCAGGCGTTCCTCAGGCGCCAGTTCCGCACCATCGCCATCATCGTCGTGCCCCTGGCCATCCTCATCTTCTTCACCGCTACCAAGGTCGTGCGCCCCGACGGCTCCATCGCCCTCTCCTTCTCCCAGGACGGGCTCTACCGCGTGATCTGCTTCCTCTTCGGTGCGGCCTTCTCCGGCCTGACCGGCTTCATCGGCATGAGCATCGCCGTGCGGGGCAACGTCCGCACGGCGGCGGCGGCGGCACGGGGTGGCGGCATGGCGGGGGCCTTGCGGGTGGCGTTCCGCACCGGGGCGGTCACCGGCATGCTCTGCGTGGGGCTGGGCCTGGTCGGCGCCACCACCATCGTGCTCATCTTCCAGAACTCGGCCACCGCCGTGCTCATCGGCTTCGCCTTCGGTGCCTCGCTGCTGGCGCTCTTCATGAGGGTGGGCGGCGGTATCTTCACCAAGGCGGCCGACGTCGGCGCCGACCTGGTGGGCAAGGTCGAGGCGGGCATCCCCGAGGACGACCCCCGCAACGCGGCCACCATCGCCGACAACGTGGGCGACAATGTGGGCGACTGCGCCGGCATGGCGGCCGACCTCTTCGAGTCCTACGAGATCACCATCATCGCCGCCCTGATCCTGGGCTACTCCGCCTTCAGCGTGCACGGCCACAACGCCACCCCCGCGGTGCTCTTTCCCCTCATCGTCCCCGCCATCGGGATCTTCGCCTCGGTCTTCGGCGTGCTGGTGGTCCGGGCCCGGGCCAAGGACCGCAATGCGCTGTCCCCCATCAACCGGGGCTTCTGGCTGGCGGCGGCCCTGACGGTCGTCGGCGCCTTCTTTGTGGCCCAGTACTACGTGCACGACCTCAAGGTCTTCTACGCCGTGCTGACCGGGGTGGTGCTCTCCTTGGTGGCCAGCCAGATCACCGAGCAGTTCACCTCCACCGAGCGTGGCCCGGTCAAGGAGATCGCCGCCTCGACGCGGACCGGGCCGGCCACCGCCGTGCTCTCGGGCATCTCCATCGGACTCGAGTCCTCGGTGTGGGCCATCATCGCCATCGCCATCGCCATCGGCGTGGCCATCGGCCTGGGGGACGGCAACATCGAGTTGACCTTCTACCTGGTGGCCCTCATAGGAATCGGCCTTTTGGCCACCGCCGGCATGGTGGTCTCCGAGGACAGCTTCGGACCGGTCTCGGACAACGCGGCCGGCATCGCCGAGATGTCGGGCGAGTTCACCGGCGAGGCGGAGCGCATCATGGTCAGCCTCGACGCCGTGGGCAACACCACCAAGGCCATCACCAAGGGGGTGGCCATCGGGTCGGCGGTCATCGCCGCCGTCGCCCTCTTCGCCTCGTTCATCGAGACCATCGGCGAGCAGATCCCCAGCCTGCACGCCAGCGGGGCCAAGCTTTTCTCCATCATTCAGATCAACGTGGCCAACCCGACCACCTTCATCGGCCTCCTGATCGGTGGGTCGATCGCCTTCCTCTTCTCCTCGCTGGCCATACGGGCCGTCGGGCGTTCGGCGGGGACCGTCGTGCTCGAGGTGCGGCGCCAGTTCCGCGAGCACCCGGGCATCATGGACTACACCGAGAAGCCCGAGTACGGCCGGGTCATCTCCATCTGCACGGCGGCGGCCCAGCGCGAGTTGGCCACCCCGGCCCTGCTGGCCATCCTGACCCCGGTCATCGTGGGCTTCGGCATCAACTACCTGGCGCTCGGGGCCTTCCTGGCCGGGGCCATCCTGACCGGTCAGCTGATGGCCAACACGCTGTCCAACTCCGGCGGGGCCTGGGACAACGCCAAGAAGTACATAGAGGACGGCAACGAGGGCGGCAAGGGCTCCGAAGCGCACAAGGCGGCCGTCATCGGCGACACGGTGGGAGACCCGTTCAAGGACACCGCCGGCCCGGCCCTCAACCCCATGGTCAAGGTGATGAACCTGGTCTCTCTGTTGATCCTGCCCGCCGTGATCTCGCTGCGCCACCACACGGGGGACCGCCTCGCCATCGCCGGGGTGGCGCTGGTGATCCTGCTGGGCGCCCTGGCCTTCTCCAAGCGCGACACCGAGCCCATGGACGCCGACGCGCCCGCGGTCGAAGCGCCGGCCGTCGAAACGCCGGCCGTCGCGGCCGTGGCCACGGGCGACTGACCTGGTCGGCGCCCCTCCACCCGACAGTGCGCCGGCGTGTCGGTGGCATCCCGGCCTTGACAGGCGGGTGGCGGGCCTTCAACCTTGCTGGACCATGCGAACCTTGCGATGCGACGAGCCGATGACCGGGCGTAGCCATGGGTAAGGCGCTGGTCATCGTGGAGTCGCCGGCCAAGGCGCGCACCATCGGCGGGCTGCTCGGGCCCGACTTCATCGTGGAGTCCTCCATCGGCCACGTCCGCGACCTTCCCCGTGGGGCGGACGAGGTGCCGGCGGCCTACAAGGGGGAGGGATGGGCCCGTCTGGGGGTCGACGTGGACAACGGCTTCAAGCCGCTCTACGTGGTCTCGGGTTCGAAGAAGTCCGTGGTGGCCAACCTCAAACGGTTGCTCAAGGGCGCGGACGAGCTCTACCTCGCCACCGACGAGGACCGCGAGGGCGAGTCGATCGCCTGGCACCTCTTCGAGGTGCTCTCGCCCACCGTCCCCGTCAAGCGCATGGTCTTCCACGAGATCACGCCCGAGGCCATCGCCCGGGCGGTCGAGGACTGGCGCGACCTGGACCGCCGTCTGGTCGATGCCCAGGAGGCCCGGCGGATCCTGGACCGGCTGTACGGCTATGAGGTCTCTCCGGTGCTCTGGCGCAAGGTCATGCCGCGGCTCTCGGCCGGCCGGGTGCAGAGTGTGGCCACCCGCATGGTCGTCGAGCGGGAACGGGCCCGCATGCGGTTCCACTCCGCCACCTGGTGGGGGGTGGACGGGACGTTCACCCATGTCGAGGCCCCGGCGCCCTTCGGCGCCGCCCTCGTCGCACTGGGCGGCACCCCGGTCGCCGCCGGCAAGGACTTCAACGACGACGGGGTCTTGACGAGCAAGGGGCCGGTGCGCGTCCTGGCCGAGGAGGAGGCCACGTCGGTCGCCGGGGCGCTCGCCGGCCAGTCCTTCACGGTCAGCTCGGTCACCGAGCGGCCCTTTCGCCGTTCGCCGGCCGCTCCCTTCATGACCTCGACGTTGCAGCAGGAAGCCGGGCGCAAGCTGCGCTTCAGCGCCCAGCGGGCCATGCAGGTGGCCCAGCGCCTCTATGAACAGGGCTACATCACCTACATGCGCACCGACTCCACCACCCTGTCGGACCAGGCGCTCACTGCGGCACGGGCCCAGGCCCGCGAGATGTACGGCGACGCCTACGTGCCCGACGCGCCGCGGCGCTACGAGCGCAAGGTCAAGAACGCCCAGGAGGCGCACGAGGCGATCCGCCCGGCCGGCGAGACGTTCCGCACCCCCGAGCAGGCGGGACGTGCGCTGTCGGGTGACGACCTCCACCTGTACGAGTTGATCTGGAAGCGCACGGTGGCCTCGCAGATGAACGACGCCACCGGCACCAGCGCGCAGGTGCGCCTGGTGTGCCCCGTCCCCGACGGCGTGGCGGCCGGTGAGGAAGCGGAGTTCTCGGCCAGCGGACGGGTCATCGCCTTCCCCGGATTCCTGCGGGCCTACGTCGAGGGCCAGGACGATCCCGACGCGGAGCTGGCCGACCGGGAGGTCGTGCTGCCCGCGCTGTCGGTGGGCGACGTGGTGGAGGGGAGCGCCTTCGAGCCCGGATCGCACTCCACCCAGCCGCCCGCCCGCTATACGGAGGCGTCGCTGGTCAAGGCCATGGAAGAGCTCGGCGTGGGGCGTCCCTCGACCTACGCCAGCGTCATCGCCACCATTTTGGACAGGGGCTACGTGTGGAAGAAGGGCACGGCCCTGGTGCCCAGCTTCACCGCCTTCGCCGTGGTCGGGCTGCTCGAGCGCTACTTCGGCGAACTGGTCGACTACGGCTTCACGGCCAGCATGGAGGACGACCTCGACGAGATCGCCTCGGGGCGCGAGGAAGCACTGCCCTGGCTGTCCCGTTTCTACTTCGGGTCCGGAGGGACGTCGTCCGGCACGCCCGTCCCGCTGGACGGCGGCGTGGGCGGTGACGGCGGTGAGGCCGGCGGCGGCGGCCACGCCGGTCAGGGCGGTGACGGCGCGTCCCTGGGACTCAAGGCCAGCGTGGCCGCGCACCTGGGCGACATCGACGCCCGGGAGATCAACTCCATCCTCATCGGGGAGGGCGACGACGGGACCCCCATTGTCGTGCGCGTCGGGCGCTACGGCCCGTACCTGCAGCGGGGCGACGACCGCGCCTCGCTGCCCGAGGACATGTGTCCCGACGAGCTCACGGTCGCCCGCTCCGAAGAGCTCCTGGCGGCGCCCACCAACGACCGGGTGCTGGGAACCGACCCGGCGACCGGGCTCGACGTCTCGGTCAAGGCGGGCCGCTTCGGGCCCTACGTCCAACTGGGCGAGGCCGGCGAGGGTGCCGCCAGACCGCGCACCTCGTCGCTCTTCTCCACCATGGACCCGGCCACCCTCACCTTCGCCCAGGCGCTCGAGCTGCTGCAGATCCCCCGCACCGTGGGAGCCGACCCAGAGAGCGGCGAGGAGGTGGTGGCCTACAACGGGAAGTTCGGCCCGTACCTCAAGAAGGGGACCGACACCCGCAGCCTGGCCAGCGAGGACCAGATCCTCACCGTCACCCTCCCCGAGGCCCAGGCTCTCTTCGCGCAGCCCAAGCAGCGCCGTGGCCGTACGGCGGCGGCGCCCCTGCGCGAACTGGGGCCCGATCCGGCGACACAGCTCCCCGTGGTGGTCAAGGAGGGTCGTTTCGGGCCCTATGTGACGGACGGGTCGACCAACGCATCGCTGCGCAAGGGCGACGCCATCGACTCCATCACCATCGAGAGGGCGGGCGAGCTCCTGTCCGAACGCCGGGCGGCGGGGCCCTCCACGCGCAAGAAGGCGGCCAAGAGGACGACCGGGGCGAAGAAGACCGCCAAGAAGACGTCCGGGGCGAAGAAGACGTCCGGGGCGAAGAAGACGTCCGGGGCGAAGAAGGCGGGCGGGGCCACCAAGGCCGTGAGCAAGGCGGCGGCGACGAAGAAGGCCGGCCGGACCACCAAGGCCGCCAAGAAGACCTCTCGGGCCATAAAGGCCGCGGCCGAGAAGGCCGAACCCGCCCAACCGTTCTGACATGCCCGGCCCGGGCCGCTTGCTCGCCTTGGAGGGGATCGACGGCTGCGGCAAGTCGACCCAGGCTCGCGCCCTGGCTGCCGCGTTGGGAGCACGGCTCACCCATGAACCCGGCGCGACCGCCCTGGGGGCGGCGCTGCGGCAGCTCCTCCTGGCCCCCGAGTCGCCGCCGCTCTCGCTGCGGGCCGAGGCGCTGCTGATGGCGGCCGACCGGGCCGAGCACATCGCGGCGATCGTGGCGCCGGCGTTGGCGGCGGGTGAGTGGGTGGTGAGTGACCGCTTCAGCGGGTCGACGCTGGCGTATCAAGGCTACGGGCGAGGACTCCCTACGGCTGCGTTGCAGCAGGTGGTGGAGTGGGCCACCGGCGGGTTGGCTGCCGACCTGAACATCCTCGTCGACGTGCCGGTGGTCGTGGCGCAGGAGAGGTTGGCCGCGACGGCCCCCGACCGTCTGGAGCGCCTGGGTCCCGCCTTTGCGGAGCGGGTGCGCCAGGGCTTTCTCACCCTGGCGGCCGACGATCCGCAGCACTGGGTCGTGGTGGACGGCACCTCGGACCCGTTGGCGCTCACGGCCCGTATCGTGGCCCTGGTGCACGAGCGAGTGGGCGAGCCGAGCGGGCCGGGTGGGCCGAGTGGGTTGAGCGGACCGGGTGGGTTGAGCGGACCGGGCGGGCCCAACCGGTGACCGGGGTGGCTGCGCCGGAGCTCTTCGAGGACGTCGTGGGCCAGGAGCCGGCGGTTTCCGCCCTGCGCGCCGCCGCGGTCCACCCGGTACACGCCTACCTCTTCCGTGGCGCGGCGGGGAACGGTGGGCTGGCCGCCGCGCACGGTTTCGCCGCCGCCCTCCTGTGTCCCGAGGGCGGGTGCGGCCGGTGCCCCACCTGTCAACGGGCGCTGTCGGGAAGCGATCCCGATCTCCACGTCATCCACCGCAGTGGCGCCTCCCTGAGCGTGGAGGACATGCGCCGCCTCGTGCTCCTGGCCCAGCGTCGCCCGCTGCAGGCGACGCGCCAGGTGGTGATCGTGACGGACGTCCACCTCGGCGCACGTGCCGCTCCGGCGCTCCTCAAGACGCTGGAGGAGCCGCCCGGTGACACCGTGTTCGTGCTGCTCGCCGACGACGTCGCTCCCGAGCTGGCCACCGTGGCCAGCCGGTGTGTGCAGATCGCCTTCCCGCCGGTGTCCCGGGCGTCCATGCTGGCGTGGCTGCACGGCCGGGGGGTGACGGGAGAGGTCGCCGCGGTGGTGGCCGACAGCAGCGGGGGGAACCCCGAGCGGGCCCGGATCATGATTGAGGACCCCGACGTGGCGGAACGGGCCGCGCTGTGGTCCTCGGTGCCCGACCAGTTGACCGGTGCCGGCGTGGTGGCGGCCGAGCTGGCGCGGGAGCTCTTGGCCTCGGCGGAGCGGGCCGTCGAACCGCTCCGGGTCGAACACGCCCGCGAGCTGGAGCGCCTCACCCAAGAGGCGAAGGACTTCGGCGAGAAGGGCTTGCCCGGGCGCAAGGAGATCACCGATCACTTTCAACGCGAGGAGCGGCGGTGGCGGACGGACGCCCTGCGGGCAGGGTTGGGTGCACTGGCCCGGGCCTACCGGGACCAGATGGTCACCCACGCCGTTCGGACCGATCCGAGGGCGGGACACCACGCGCACGCGGCGGCCGACGCGGTGACGCTGATCACCGACACGGCGCGGGCGTTGCCCCGGAACCCCCACGAGCCCCTGCTCCTGCAGTCCCTGCTGGTGCGCTTGGGCGCCCTGCCGACCTGAGGGCCGACCGCTCGGCACGGCCGGACCCGCGGTCGCGCCTACGATGAACCCGCTTCGCACGGGAGGGGACGCCGGGCCGGTGATCCTCGCAGGGCCTGGTGGAAGCGGTGCCTGGGTAGCTCAGTCGGTAGAGCAGCGCACTCGTAATGCGCAGGTCAGGAGTTCGAATCTCCTCTCAGGCTCGGTGCAAGCCGACGGCGCGCGCCGTCCTCGGACAGCGGGGCGGCGAGGCGGGAACAGGGTGGGGATGTTACGCCCGTCGTCCCGGGGAGGCCGAAGAGCACCTGTCCGACCTGCGGGATCGAGTGGTCCGGACCGGACCGGACCGGTGCTCTTCGCCACCGTCTCGTTGCTGGTCGGCGCCTACCTCGTCGTCGACGGCATCACGCGCCGGTTGGATCGGGCCGTTGGGGCCGCCGGGTTAATGTGCGGGATGGACAAAGAACGGATCCAACATGCCCTTGCCGACGCGCTCACCGGTCGGCATCTCCTGACCCATCCCTTCTACCGACGGTGGGAGGCCGGCATCCTGGGCGACGACGAACTGGCCGCCTACGCGGGGCAGTACCGGCACATCGAGCGGGCGCTGCCCGCGACCTTGGCGAGCATCGCCGCGGGGCTGCCCGAGGGGCCGGCGCGTGCGCTGGTGGAGGCCAACCTGGCCGACGAGCTCGGGGTCCCCGCTCCCCATGCCCTGTTGTTCGAGTCGTTCGCCCAGGCCGCCGGTGCGGTGTCCGACGTCTCCCCGAGCGCAGCGACCGGCGCTCTCTTGGCAACCATCCGCTCGGCATCCGCCACCGATCCCGTGGCCGCGCTTTCGATGGTGGCGGCCTACGAGGTGCAGGCGGCCGACATTGCCGCATCGAAGGCCGAGGGTCTGCGCCGTCACTACGGTTTCGACAACGACGGGACGCGCTTCTGGGACGTGCACACCACCTTGGAGGTTGCCCACGCCGACTGGTCGACCGCCGCGCTGTCGGCGTTGGAGGCGGATCCTGCCGTGGTCACCACCAACGCGGCGGCTGCGGCCGAGGCGTGGTGGCGGTTCCTCGACGAGCGCGAGGAGGCCGCGGCCTGCGCGGTGTGCTGAACGTCTACCTCAGGGTGCCGCATGCGGCTGCGGCCTCGGAGAAGGCGCGGGCACGCTCCCGGTAGTCGGCGAAACGCCCGAAACTCGGAGCGGCCGGTGACAGGAGGACCACACCGCCGGCGCGGGCCCAGCCGCAGGCGGTCGCCACGGCGTCACGCAGGCCATCGGCGTCCACCACCTCCACAGCATCGCCGACCACCTGGCGGATGGCGTCCCCAATGCGCGGCCCGTTGTCGGGCATGGTGACCACCAGGGTGGGCGCCGTGCGGTGGGCGACGGCCACGCCCAGGGGCCGATAGTCGAGACCGCGGTCATGACCTCCGACGAGCAGGGCCACGGGTCGGTCACTGTAGGCCTCGAGGGCGGCCTGGGCCGGGAGCACGTTGGTCGACAGGCTGTCGTCGACGAACTCGACCGGACCGATGTGGCCGATGGTGTGGCAGCGGCTGGGCAGGCCGTCGAACCCCTCAGCCGCGGCGGCCATCAGGGTGTCGTCGCCGGCCTCCTCCACGCCCATGGCCAACAGCACGGCGCGGGCGATCGATGCGTTGCGGGCGTTGTGCTCGCCGGGCAGGCCGAGGACCTCGACCCACGAGCCGCCGAAGCGCGTGTCGTGCGCGTCCACCCACTGCACGGGTCCCAACGACGCCGCCCGCTCCCGCAAGACGGGACTGGAGCCGTCTGCGATGGTCGTGCGCACCCCGGGCTTGGTGCACAAGGACAGCTTGTCGGCGTAGTAGCGCTCGATGGACCCGTGCCAGTCGAGGTGGTCCGGGGAGAGTGAGGTCACGGCCACGACCGGCGGTCCGCTGCGCAGATCGGGCACCTGGTAGCTCGACGTCTCGATCACCCAGAAGTCGGGCTCGTCCCCGGCGTCGGTTGCCCACGGGGGTTGCCCGATGTTCCCCCCCATCCGGGCGTCGTACCCCAACCGGTTCAGGAGGTGCCCGACGATTGCCGTGGTGGTGCTCTTGCCTTTGGTGCCGGTGATGCACGTCACGTGCTCCAACGGGACCTCTTCCAACCAGAGGCCGAGGCCACCGCGCACCTCGACGCCGGCCCGCTCGAGTTGCTCCACCTCGGGGCGGTAGCGACTGATACCGGGGCTCTTGACGACCACGTCGCAGGTGAGCAGGGCCCCGAGGCCGCCCTGGTGGGTGGCCAGCACCTCGAGCCCGTCGACCGGTGCCCCGGGCGGGTGGTCGTCCACCAGAACCGGCACGTTGCCCATCGACCGCAGGCGGTGCAGGCTGGCCCTCCCTTCGACGCCCAGACCCCAGACGCCTACGTTCGCGCTACTGAGCGCGGACCAGCAGATCAGGGGGGGCATAGCGATCAGGGACGTAGTGGGGTCCGAGCGGAGCGAGCAGCTCGCCCACCGAGAGCGCATCGCCGCCCCGCGTGGACAGCGCCCGCACGGCGCTCCGCAACGAGCGGAGCAGGGGGGTTCCCTGCCGGTCGCGCCGTTCGGCGGCGATGAGCAGCGCGGCGCGGCATTCGTTGACGTCACCGACGCACTCGAAGGGCTTGGCATCGGGCCCCAGTCCCAACATGGTCGAGAAGCGTGCCTCCAGTTGGGGGTTGTCCAAGGGCTCATGACCGCCGAAGACGGCGCCGAGCTCGCTGGCGCTCATGAAGGGCGAGAGGATGAGATCGACGAAGCAGCACTTGTCGCACGTGCCGCACCACCCGGCGAGCCGCTGCGCCGGGTCCTGGTGGAACGATCGATTGCAACTGCGGAACACCCCATGGAATTCGGCGAGGGAGGCGAACTCGTGTGCCACCCACAGCTCGCTCCGGCAGCGCAGGTAGGAGAAGACCGAGAGCCGCGTCCCCAGGGTCGACGCCACCAGTCGCGCGAAGCCCACCTCGAACGCAGCGCCCTTGGACCACTGGTGGTTGACGGGATGGCCATCACGCACGAGCGTGGGCACCGAGGCCGACCATTCGTTGGAGAGCACCACGGCGTCGCGCCGCTCCAGGACGGCGGCGACCAGGGCGGCCGCAGTGATCACCGCCGTAATGGGCACGTGGCCGTTGAGGAAGCCGTGATCGCTCGAGCGCCGGACGGCCGGATCGATCTCCCGCTCGACACGCACGATGGGGAGTCCGGTCACCGCAGCGGCGTCCTCGATGGCGGCGAACCGGTCGTCGGGGGGGTGGACGATGCACAGCGCGGCATCCAGGCCGTCGGCGGCGAGAGCGGAGACGGTCACGATGGAGTCCATGCCTCCACCGAATGGGATCAGGGGTCGCTGCGCCACCGGCCGGTAGTCCAGGGGCGGTGCCGGATCGGCGTCGGGGCCGACGACGGAGAGGTCACCCAGATCGATGCCATTGCGATGGGCGAACTCTCCCAGTCCGTGCACGTAGTACTGGGTGAGGAAGGCCTTCTCGTCGGCCGACGCGGAAGTGGATCCGAGATCGATGACCGGCGCGGCGGTCGTCTTGTAGTACGAGACCCCGGCGAGGAGAAAGAGAATGCGCACGGCGGCTTCGACCGCCGGGTCGGTCCAGTTGCCGTCGGGGCCGAAGACGTAGCGCTCCGTGAAGGAGTGTTCGGTGGTCCAATAGGTGCAGCGCACCTCTCCCCGAGTTGGATCGATGGTGTAGTCGCCGTAGCAGAAACGATCGGTTCTGGCGGAGGATGGTGTCATCGGGCCGCCCCATGCTATGTGCCCCACGCCTTACGTCGAGACACCAGTGAGGCGGGCCATGAGGGCGAACCTTCCGCAGGGCCGGGCCTCCCGGTCGCTGAAGTAGTCGCCGTCGGCGGTGGTGACCCCGCAGTCGAAGATGTGCGCCGGGGTGACCCCGGCCAACAGCAGCTGCTGGCGGTTGGCCGCCATGAGATCGACGCGCCAGCGATCGGTGCCGTCAGGCCGCGCCACCTCGGCCGGCAGAGGTTGGGGGGCGACCGCCCGTGCCAGCGCGTCGTAGACGTCCTGGTCCACCTGGTAGCGCGCCGGATGCGCTCCGGGGCCTATGAAGGCGACGACACGTTCGGGAAGGGCACCGAGCGCGCCCATGGCGTGCAGGGCACGGGTGCTCGCCTGTGCCGCCGTGCCCCGCCATCCGGCGTGGACAGTGGCCAGCACCCGCGCCTCGGGGTCGAGGAGCGCCACGGGCACGCAGTCAGCGACGAGGATGGCCAGTGTCGTATGGAGCTCGGTCGTGACGAGAATGTCGGTCGACGAGATGGCATCGTCCATCTGTCTCGTTCCCCGGCCGCGCTCGACCGCTCCCACGACTGTGGCGATCGCACCGTGGACCTGCTGGGCGAAGACCACGGCGTCGAGATCGACGCCGAATGCCCGCGCCGCGCGCTCGCGGTTGGTAATGACCCGGTGCGGGTCGTCACCCACGTGCAGACCCAGGTTCAACGACCCGAATGGGCCGTCGGAGACCCCGCCGTGTCGAGTGGTGACCGCCACCTCTGCCCCGAGAGCGGCGGCCTCGGGCCACTCCAGGAGCGACACCATCTGGTCAGCGTCCACGGGTGGTCAGACTATCGAGCTGGCAGGTGCAGATCACCCCAACTGAGTGCGTGCACCTGATTCCAGTGCCAGGAGTGCGCCCGACGATGTCCAGGTGAGCGGGGACGGCATGCGGGCGTCGTCTCGATTGGGGGCCGTGATGGTCTGTAAGCTCTACCGGAGTTGCCTTGAGGGAAAGTGCGGAGGATTCGGATCATGGTTGGCACACGACCTGTGACAGGGTCATCTTCTGTTCGCCTATGGCCCAAGTCGGGCGCATCACACGCCTGTTCACCAGGTCAGTGACCTGTTCAGACCGGTCGCGCCGGGGCAGATGAACGACGAGGCCGAGAACGTAACGGGGCTTGCCGAAAAGGCGGCTCCCCAGTCTCTTCCCCTTCGGATCTCCGCGGTGATCGCGTGCTACCGAGACGCCCCAGCCGTCCCGATCATGTACGCCCGGCTCAAGGAGACATTTCATAGAATCGGCGTTGACTACGAGATTGTCTTCGTGAACGACGCGAGCCCTGATGACGCTGCCGTAGTGCTGGCAGAACTGGCCAAGCAGGAACCCAAAGTTGTCGTGATCAACCACAGTCGGGCCTTCGGGTCCCAGAGCGCCTTTACGAGTGGAATGCGCATTGCAACCGGCGACGCAGTTGTACTGCTCGATGGCGACCTGCAAGACCCCCCTGAACTGATCGCCGACTTCTATCTCAAGTGGCTCGAGGGTTACCAGGTCGTCTACGGGCAGCGGGTCAAGCGAGTGGCATCCCCAGGAATGAGGTTCGCCTACAAGGGATTTTATCGGCTCTTCCGTCGCTTGGCCTACATCAATGTTCCTCTAGATGCCGGCGACTTCTCCCTGCTGGATCGACGGGTGGTCGACGAGTTGAATCGGCTGCCCGAATCGCAGCGGTTCCTACGGGGACTCCGCGCCTGGGTGGGTTTCAAGACCATCGGTGTGCCGTACGTCCGACCCGAGCGCGTGTTCGGCCGGACCACCAACTCACTCGTCAAGAACCTCACATGGGCACGCCGAGGCATTGTCTCCTTTTCATACGCACCCCTCGAGTTGATACTGATGATCGCGGTGACCTCCGTGGTCGTGGCCGTGGTCGCCGGAATCGTTCAGATCTCTCTCAAGCTGGCGGATCCGTCCAGTGTGCCCAGCGGGTTCACGACGCTGATTCTGCTGATACTACTGATGGGGGGCCTGATACTCCTTGCCCTCAGCATCATCGGCTTCTACATCGCCGACATCTACGCCGAGGTCAAGCACCGTCCACCCTTTGTGGTTGATTCCATCCTCAACCGTCCGGAGCCACGCACGGAGGGTCAGGGCGAGGATGCGTGGGAAGGATCGGATGTCTGAGTCGCCCAAGCGTGTCTTGGTTACTGGCGCCACAGGTTTCGTCGGGGCGAACTTGGCGCGCCGCTTGGTGAAGGAAGGCCACGAAGTACACCTGCTGGTTCGACCGGCCGACGCACGATGGCGGATCGACTCGATGGCCGAGGACATGCGACTCTTCGAGGCGGAGCTTCAGGATCAAGAACGGGTCGAGCGTGCCGTCACCCGTATCAATCCACAGTGGGTCTTCCACCTCGCCGCCTACGGGGGCTACGCATCGCAGCGCAACGTGCAGAAGATTGTGACGACCAACTACAACGGGACGATCAATCTGGTCGAGGCCTGCCTGAAGACCGACTTCGAGGCTTTCGTCGGTGCAGGTTCCTCCTCGGAGTACGGGTACCAGGATCACGCGCCGGGTGAGCGGGAGTTACCAGAACCGAATAGCCACTACGCAGCCACCAAGGCCGCCGCCACGCTCTACTGTCGATTTGCCGCACGGGCAGCGGGCCGCCGACTGGCCACCTTGCGCCTGTATTCCGTCTTCGGTCCGTGGGAAGATCCGACACGGTTGATGCCCACCCTATTGCTATGCGGCATGCACGGCTCGCTTCCCCCGCTCGTCTCGCCGACCATCGCTCGCGACTATGTCTACGTGGACGACGCCGTCGAGGCGTTCATTTTGACCGCTCACTCGCCGATCGCAGAACTGGGTCCGGTGTTCAACGTCGGCACGGGGGTGCAGACCTCCCTGAGGCAGCTCGTCGAGCTGGTTCGCAAACAATTCCGGATCACCGAAGAGCCAAAATGGGGGTCCATGCCAGACCGTGGTTGGGACACGGATGTCTGGATCGCCGACCCGCAGGCCATCCACGCAGCCATTGGGTGGAAGCCGACGATGGATCTTGAGGAGGGGTTTCGGGAGTTCACCAACTGGATAATGTCGGATGCTGCCGTCATGGCACACTATGAGACGTGTCGCACACCGCCCCTATGAAGACCGATGCGAAGACCCATGCCATGAAGACCGATGGGGCGAAGAGTGACGTTCGTGGCACCGCTCCCCTGCTTGGACCGGCGATTCGCCGAAGCATCCTGGAGCAGTCGAAGCGCGCCAACGTCGGACATATTGGCTCCGCTCTGTCGATCGCCGATATGGTCGCTGCGGTCTTCACTACGATAGGCGCGCCCGATACCTCCCACCCCGATCGCGATCGGTTTGTGCTGTCCAAGGGTCACGCAGCACTGGCGCTGTATGCCGCCCTGGTCGAGGTGGGGATACTGCCGCGCCAAGAGCTGTCCACCTTCTGCGCTGACAACAGCTTGCTCGGCGTGCATCCCGACCATCCGCTCGCCGGTGTGGATTTCTCGACCGGTTCGTTGGGGCAGGGCTTGTCGTTCGCAGTCGGGGCGGCACTGGCGGCATCGATCCAGCAATCGGCGCGACGGATCATTGCCATCGTGAGTGATGCGGAATGTAACGAAGGCGTTATCTGGGAGGCCGCCATGTTCGCCGGACACCACCGACTGCAAAACCTCACGGTCATCATCGACTACAACCATCAGCAAGCATTCGGCTACACCGCTGACGTGTTGGCCTGCGAAGACATGGCCGGGCGCTGGTCGGCATTTGGATGGGACACCATAACGGTGGACGGGCATGACGAAGCCAGGATGGCCGGGGTCCTCGCGTCGCCTTCAACCGGGCGCCCACGGGCCATCGTGGCCGAGACCACGTTCGGGAAAGGGGTGTCCTACATGGAAGGCGAGATCAAGTGGCACTACTTGCCGATGTCGGACTCTGAGTACGAGCAGGCACTGAGCGAAATCGGACCGGCGTGAGGACGGCGTTTGTCCAGAGCCTCATCAACGAGGCGGAGCTCGATGAGCGGATCATTCTCTTGACCGGAGATCTCGGGTTCATGGCCCTCGAGCCGTTCCGGGACAGATTTCCTGATCGTTTCTACAACATGGGTGTCGCCGAGCAGAACATGATCGGAGTGGCCACCGGCCTGGCCGAGGCTGGGTTCATACCCTTCTGCTATTCAATCGTTCCGTTTGCCGTGCTCCGTCCGTACGAGTTCATTCGCAACGGTCCGGTCCTGCACGGCCTGCCGGTCAGGATCGTGGGAATGGGCGGCGGGTTCGAGTATGGCCATGCCGGGCCGACCCACTACGGCGTTGAGGACGTGGGTGCCATGCGAATGTTGCAGGATATGGCGGTGATCGCTCCGGCCGACCCGGGGCAGGTGCCCCAAGCCCTCTCGGCCCTGCGTGAATGGACCGGTCCCGCCTACTTGCGACTGGGCAAGAACGACCACCAGTCTGTCCCCGGGCTGAATGGGCGTTTCGAACTGGGTCGAGTACAAGAGGTCCGGCAGGGATCCGACCTCGTGATATTCGCCATGGGCGGCATTGCCGCGTCGGTGGTCGATGCCGCCGACCAGCTCGAGCTCGAAGGTATCTCAGCCGGTGTGGCCGTAATCTCGAGTATCAACCCGCCTCCGGGGGATGACGTCGTCGGTCTTATCTCGAATCATCGTCTGGCGGTGACCGTCGAGGCCCATGTCTCCGTCGGCGGCATCGGTTCGTTGGTGGCAGAGATAATCGCCGACAATGGTGCTCGGTGCCGTCTTCTACGCCTGGGTGTTGAGCGACCATTCAGCGGGCGCAGCGGCAGCGAACAGTACCTTCACCAGGCTCACGGGCTCTCGCCCAACGCCGTCGCTGCTCGGATCGCCGCATGGTCTGGGGCAGTGTCGGTCGTTTGAACACCGAATCGTTCCGTCCGGTCCGGAATTCGCCGCCAGCGACGGCATTCAACAAGCTCACTTTTTACGGCCGAATGCTCCTGGATCTGCAGGTCTTGACCGTGTTCAGGGATCTGAGAAAGGATCTGCCACGCTTCAGGGGTCGAGTGCTCGACGTGGGCTGTGGCGAGAGCCCCTATCGGTTCCTTCTCGACGATCGGGTTACCCAGTACGTGGGTGTTGACATCTTTGATCCCCAACCCTTCGAGCGCAGGATGAAGAAGATCGTGGCCTTCGACGGAGTGCACCTTCCCTTTCTTGAGCAGGCTTTTGACGCAGTCATATGTACCGAAGTACTCGAGCACGTTATGAACTTTCAGCTCCTTATCGACGAAATTCATCGGGTCATGAGAGCAGGGGGAACAGCAGTTCTGACCGTGCCGTGGTCCGCCCGCAATCACTACATCCCCTTCGATTTCTACCGCTACACCCCGGCTCGATTGACGACTATGTTCGCGGCGTTTCAGAGCGTCTCCATTTCCGAGCGCGGGACCGACATCTCCAGCATCGGATCCAAGATGGTCGTACTCTGGTTCCGAAACCTCGTTCCATCTAAGCGATCGAAGCTGGCTCTGGTTCCGTTTTGGATCCTCACCAGTCCGCTCCTCATCGCAAGTCTCGTAATCGCCCATATCTGTACCCTCACCCGTACGGGATCCGCCGATGACCCACTTGGCTATACGATCAGAGTGACGAAATGAAGTCCGCGCCTTTGCGCCCTGTGGACAGTGGTTTTGGGGAATGAAAAGCATCCAGGACGAAGGTGGGTACAACCAAGGATGGTCCGGAGGGCTTGCGACGCGGATCCGGTCAGATCGGCGAGGGGATCTCATGATGACCAAGATGATTCCCGACCCCTCGAGAAGTGTCCTCGAGATCGGTTGTGGCCGGGGTGAGATCGCACGCCGGCTGGCCGCCCGGACCGGTATGCAAGTTCTGGGAACAGACCGGTCGGAGAGGTTTGTCGCCGAGGCCAAGGCCGACGCCACCGGACCGAACATCCACTTCGGCGTACTGGATTTTACCCAGCCTGACCAACTCGATGGTCGTCGTTTCGACTACCTGGTGGGTAACGGCATCCTCCACCACCTCTTTCACGATCTCGATGCGTCGTTGCAGTCGATGCGAAACCTACTTGAGGATGGTGGTCGGGTCATCTTCCTGGAGCCGAACCTCCACAATCCCTATGTGTATGCAATCTTCACCTATCCCTCTCTGAGGCGCATCGCCAAACTAGAGCCCGACGAGATGGCTTTCAGCAGGCGATTCATCATCGACCGCCTCCGCCGTGCCAAGTTCACGGACATAGAGGTGGAGTATCGGGACTTTTTGCTGCCGGGCGTCCCCGACTGGCTGATCCATCCTCTCATCACGTTCGGTCAGATCGCGGAGAATGCACCCGGCTTGAAGCACCTCGCTCAGTCGCTCTTTATTTCAGCGAGCGTTTGATGGGAGTTCGCGGGCAGGAAGGCGTCAGGCGTGAGCCTGGTCCCACCGGATAAGAATGATGCCCAACCTCGTAGACAGCCTTTGGCGCTCATCGCGCAGCCCCGAGAGTAAGAAGATGGTCCGGTACATCATGGTGTCGTTCCTCACCACGTTTCTCGGATTCGCGCTCCTCGGATTGGTCTTCGGCGTCCTTCATCTGTGGTCTGAAACTCCGAGCGCGATCGTCACGAGCGTGGTGGCTACGGTGCCTGCGTATTACATGAACCGAAGCTACGTGTGGCAGAAAAGTGGTCGTTCCCATTGGAGGCGCGAGGTCCTGCCGTTCTGGGCCGTCTCAATAGCCGGGATCGTTGTGACGGTCGCCGCCGCCGCCGAATCGCACCACATCAGCACGACCAACCATTTCAGCCATCTTCAGGCGACAGCGCTGTTACTGACGGTCACACTGATCGCCGCCGGGCTGCTGTGGACTTTCAAATTTCTGATATTCAATCGGCTATTCGTGCAGCCACCACCCCTTGAGACAAGCGATCCGAATCATCCCGTCGTCAGTTGAAGTGATGCGTAAGCAAGGAGTCATCCGGCGCCCCCCTATTCTCGTCCGGCTTGAAGACGAGTCGACGGTAGCAACAGCGCTCTTCCCACGTGTGGCAGCGATGACCGCACTGCTCCTTATTGTGACCACCGCGCTGCGGGGCGCCGACGGGGCGAAGACGTGGGACAAGGTTGGCTTCTTCTTGTCAGTCGCGTCCGCTGTCCTGCTCGGAGCATGGTATCTCCGTAGGGCGACGATGAAACCAAGTCGCCTGGCTCTCGTCGTGTGCGTGGGCGCGTTCTCTGGGGAATCGCGACCGTCGAACGTCCCTCCTTGTCCACCTTTTACTGGGAGGGATTTGGCAGATCAGTCGCACTTCTCTGCATTCCAGTGGCGGTCCTGCTGATCCCGTTGTCGGCGTGGATTCGACGGACGCGACTACGCGCCTTCGTTGTCGGAGCGGCTGTGGTGCCCCTCGCAGTGTTCGATCTGCTCAGTTTGCTACGAGACACCTATGACTTCGCCTTCGCACCTAACAATGTGTTTGTCGTCAATGAGGTACTTGCGCCGGTTGCCGGAAGGGTGCCGGACGCAAACTTCGTACCCCAGTACACCCTTCTCTTTGGCTGGATGCTCGTGCCACTACGACATCACCTATCCGCCGACGCCATGGTGAATCTGTCCGCCATCGGTTTGGGCGGATTGGGTGCCATATCGGTGGTATTGACGGTTGTTCTCGCCAGACGATGCTTGCCGCCGCGATCGCTGTGGTTGGCCGTGCTCCTGACGGTGCCGTTGGTGACCGTCACCGTCCTCCACGGTCTGGTCACGAGCTCTCTGGGCTCGTACTTCCAGGAACTCCCCCTCCGCATGTTCCCAGCCATGCTCTGCACCGCGATTGCCGTCCGCGCCCTAGACGGCCTGTTGCAGGGGGTGTTACACACCGGGACGCTTGTCTCACTCGGTGTGCTTGCCGGTCTGATGGCCTGGAATTCACAGGACATCGGCGTCGTAGTGGCCGTCGCCTCTGGCGTCGTCCTGCAACTGGCCGCCCGAGGATCGCTCCGAAAGCGGGCGACGGCGAGGTGGCTGGCTGGTCTCATTCCTGGGCTGATCGCCTATCCGTTATGGGCGCTAGCTGCTGGGCACCCTTTGAATGCAAATTATTTTGCTCTGACCGTGCGCTCGTTCGGAAACGGGTTCGGGTCCGCCCCCATACAGGTCCCAGGCCCGGTGCTGCTCGTCCTGCCATTCATGCTGGGCAGCGCGGTCGTCGGTGTCTGCCTCCTCGTGAGATCCTCCGGTGGATCGTCCCCGCTGCCGCGCCACACGCGACTCGCGATCGTCACGCTCGCATTCGTGGGCCTGTGGTCTGTGGGTTTTCTTCCTTACTACGTGAATCGGTCGTATGCATCAGGCCAACTGCAAGTGTTTCTTCTGCCCTTCGCGCTTTGCAGCTGCGCGCTCTTGTCGCTGTGCCTCGATGTGTTCCCGGTCGGTGGCCGTGATGGAAGACAGACCAGCAGATCGTTGAGGAATCGTGGAGCGTGGCTCCTGCCGGTGACCCTGCCGGTGGCGGTCGGAGTTGGCGCCCTCCTGCAGACACCGAATCCGTCTGGCACTCTGCGCACCTTGTTCCACTCGCCCTCGTACAACGGTTTTGCGTCGACACTCGAAGAGACGGAAACCCAGACTCCCGTGAGCGGTCGGCCCGCCAGCACGCTGAGTGCTCTTGTGACCAAGGAGATCTCCATAGCCCAGACATACGCCCGAACTCATGGGGGAGGGTCCGTCGGGTATTTTGGCCCCAATGCCAACTATCTCACATTGTTGAGCGGGGTTCAGTCTCGATTGCTCTACGACGACCCGGTCGACTTCACCATCGAACCGGCCGCCCTCCGACTGGGATGCGCCTACCTGCTGGACCACCCGACGACGTGGTTGGTGACCGAACCCGGAGCAACGGCGTTCACCGGGGCCTCGGTGTGCGGGGCATATAAGGCCGTGTACGTTCCCCATGAATTGCCGGGGACAATCTTCAGGCTCCGAAGTGCCCACTGACCATTCCCGGTGATCGGAAAAGACCCAGCCACATTCCCGCGTGCCAAGGACCGCTGATCAGGAACCGACGTGGTACCACGCGGTCACTCCACCTTGGGTGTGGCCCGGTCGCCCGAGCAGTTGTGTGAAGAAGTTCACCATGACTCGCTGGTTGGGCATGGGTCCAACCAGGACGGTCGTGGCATGCCAGGCGCGGATTTGGGCGAGGTACGTTGCACGGTCCACCGGCGTGATCTGGGGAGCCGGCGCTTGCGGCGGCGCGGCGAAGATGGCATCCAGCGTCAGACTGAAGGGCGTGGGCAGCGGTCCGGTGGACGGTCCCGGGCCGGTGGGATTGGGAACGTAGACATATCCCTCGGGCATCCGGAAGCGGAACCCACTGGCGGCCTGCCAGAGTTGCGGTCCGTCCTGCGGTCCAGACCAATCAAACGGAGCGACCAACGCGGTGCTGCCTTGTGGGATCTTGTCAACTGCGGCACTGGTGAAATACCTGGGGATCGAATACGGCTCCGTCGGAGTCGTGACGGGGATGATCAGGAAGAGACCGAAACATAGCCAGGCGAGTCCGAGGAGGTACCAACGTACGTCCACCTTGCGAAGCCAGACGATAAAGCTCGCGACCAGGATTCCGACGCATAGGTCCGCGACGCCCATGAATCGCGCCGCCAAAATGTTGTCGACGAGTGGTAGTCGTGACAGAAGGTCAAACGGGAGCGGAAACTTCGTGATCGTTCCGTCCACGTGGAGGTGGGGGCCGAGAGACAGTACTGCCAAGATGAGACCGACCAGTGCAGCCGTGCGGACGACGATCTGGCGCCACAGGACCACGGTTGTCAGGATGCAGATCGAGATGATCGGAATCCCCAGGTAGGCACCGGATTCGACTCCACCGCCGATGTGAGATGCCGCTGCGAAGAGGGATGTCGGAGCGAATCTTGTCGTCACCGTCGGCATGATGAAATTGACGACGTCAGTGACAAAGGCATCGGGTGGCTCGACTGTCCCGTGGCCGAGGCGTTGGCTGTCGAAGAACATCGTCCGCAAGGGGTACGCGTCGACGACCACGAAGGTGATGAGCATGACCAGCCCCGCTCGCAGAGCGTGGGGAACTCGTTTGATGAACGCCTCTGGGCGCTGCACGGCAACGATCACCATCGCCAACCCTGCGGCCAGGGCGGTGATCACTATCGTCTCGATGAATGTCACATACTGCAGGGCGAGGAGGAGCCCCGCGAGTCCTCCTGTGACCCACCACCGCCATCGTTGTCGAACGAACATCTCATGGAGGAGGATGAGCATCAATGGGGGGAAAAACGCCATGGTGATGACGACGTGACCCCACGCATGGCCCATCATGTACGGGGAGAATCCGAAAAGGAGTCCGCCAACGAACGCGGCGAACCAAGAGGGAACCAAGCGATGGATGGCGAGCTGTGCAAACCACGCAGACATCGCGAGCGACAACGTCGCGATCAAATTGTAGACGAGCACTGGTCCCAGGAGGGAGACAAGAGGTCCGAGGATGATGCCCGGTGCGGTTGAATCGGACCACATCAGGTTCGACCCTTGCGGCGCGATCAGGTAGGTGGTGAAGAACGGGTTGTGGCCGTGAGTTATCGCGAAGGCCGGCCACTGCAACGCCCAGAGGAAGTCGTACGGGTCTCCGCCGGTACCCACCACTTGGCTCGTTGGGTGGGACCACGTGTCCACTGTGAAAGCGAAGGCGATGAGTGTGTAGATAATGGGTCCAGCGAGGAACGAGACGCGGTAACGGCGAAGGCGAGGCTTCCACCGAGATGTGGCCAATTGTGACGAGTGAGCTCGGGGGATCCGTTTCGAAGTGGGCCGAACCGGGTCGGGAGAAGTCACGATCATTTAGACGTACCGCTTCCAGTGACCGTCGGGTGCCGCTGCCCGAGGAGCTCCTTGTTGAGACCGGACAGTCGCGAAACTGCGATGCGGCTGACTGCTTCTTCTGAAAAGTTCGAGGAGATCGTCTGGCGCCCTGACTGCCCTATCCGATCACGCAATCGTTGATCGGCAGCCAGGATGCGCATCCACTCCACAGCCTGATCGATATCAGGCTCGGCCCACAGTGTTCCTTCGGGGTAGAGGGGCGCAGCCCCGGGGTTGTGCGCATGGTCATCGGCGGTGATGGGACACAGGCGGTAGCCCACCAGGCAACTATTGGTGACATCCATGAAGTCGAGGTTCCCCGAGTACCCGGTTCCAATTACTGGCTTGCCTATCCCCATGGCCTCGGCCATTCCCAGGCCGAACCCCTCGGAGCGATGAAGCGAGACGTAGACGTCACAGGCAGTGAAGAGATCCGCCATCTCCTGGCTGGACAAGTGGGAGTTGATGAGGATACCGCCTATGTTGGCGAGGCCCCCTTCTATAGCCCTGTAGAACTCGGGATCGCGTTCCATATTGATGGTCTTGAGAACGAGAACGGGAGAGTTCGGTCCTCGTTCAGGGAAGGCTCGGGTGAAAGCCTCGAGAACGCCCCGTGGGTTCTTTCGACCGATGTTGGAGTTGAAGTCAAATGTGAAGAGAAACATGACCTGGTCATCGTGAAGGCCGAGACGGGCTCGTAGTGTTGCCCGATCTCTGCTCGGGATGAATTCCGGAACGGTCGTCGGCACAACGTGAACAGGTTTTTTCGTGTACCGCTCGAAGACCCGCTGGACAAAGCGAGTCGGTGCCCAGATCTCGTCGACGCGGTCGAACTCTTCCGTCAACCATTCCGGGATGGTGGCGAGCTCCCAGTACCAGGTTGCAATGTGGTACCGATTGGTTCTCGGTGATCTCAGATCGGTGTCCTGGACCAGGTGGAATTCATTAATGTTGAGCGTCCAGAGATCGACCGGTCGACTCGGTTCTTGAGCAAGTGGGATGAATTCTGGGGGGAAGAGTGACGCATCCCTGGGCTGTCTCGAGGAGACGGTTTTGACCGTAAGTGGCACGCCACGATGGAGAAGTCCCACGCAGAGGCGGCGCCCCGCGTGCGCCAGGCCTGTCGTCGCAGACCAATCTCCGTACACGTTCAGCCCGAGGATTCCAGCGGTGTCGACCGAATCGGATGAGACGGTTGCCGTCATGCCCATCTCCCCAGCGGGTGTGGTCGGAGAACGCGTGGGGTCGACGTATTCGCGGATCAGAGCCACATAGGACTCGGCGACGCGTTCCCAGGTTGAGGCGGATCGAACCAGCTCTCTTGCTTCGTTGCCGATCTGCCGAGTCTCGGTAGGATGGTCGATGGCTGCGCGGATGATCGCCGCCGCGTCATCGACTTCACGAGGAGTGTTTGGTGTCACCCTGAACACGTAGGGGCTGTCCAGCTCGGCAAATTGAGGAATGTCGCTGGTCAGCACGGGACGGCCAGCCCCCAATGCCTGCATGAGAACGGCGCTCATCTCGCCCGCGGTCGGCCAGCGAAGCGAAACGACCAAATGGGAGTCGCGGAGTATCTGCTCGAACTGCTCCGATGAGATGTCGAGCAGGATGCGCGTCTGGTCATCGATCCCGAGATCATGGATCAGCGAACGCAACTCGGTCACCAAAGCCGGTTGGTCGGTCCGACCCGCCACTATCAGCCGAGCGTCCCGTCGGTCGTGAGCTGCCCGAGCGAATGCCCGTAAGGCGATGTCGACCCGCTTGTGAAAGTTGATTCCGCCAAGGATGGCGATCGTCGGAGCTATCGATAGCGTTGCTTCAGCGGCGGGCGCTTCCTCCAGCAGCGACGACGCGAGGGGGAGGTGCACGATGCGTGATTCCGGATAGAGTCCGTGGAGTTGTTCCACCGCCCACTGGGAGTGAACGATGGTGCACAGATTGTGCTGCACCACTTCGTGGGTGAAGGCGTACTTGGTCCGGTCGAGAGTCGTTACGCCGGCGAAGTTGTTCGGGTTTGAGAGAAGTTCGGCATAGCCTCCGTGAGTGAGGATCTGTTCCCACAGCGACGGTGAGGGGCCGCAAAGGCCGCGGTACAGGTCGAACAGCGAGAGGTCGTGAAGCACTACGATTCCCGGGCGGGTTGTGATCGCGTCGAGCATCCAACCATGGAATTGGGAATGGTTCCCGACGTGGTACAGATGAAGGTCGGGTTGGTCCAAATGGCCATGGAGCGCCTCGTCGGAGCTGAGTAGACCGACCCCGTCGGGTACCACTACTCCGTCTATCTCCCACTCAGGGACTACGACACTTACTCGAACCTTTCGCCTGAGGGCACCTGCCAGTGTGAACCCATACTGAGCTATGCCGGAGGCGGACGGCGGCATTGGACACCAAAAGGCGACGTGGAGTGAATCCTCCGTCATATCCGACGGGCGAGGACCGCGTAGTCCTCGCCAGCCAGCAGATGGTCCTGCAGCAGCTCGATCATCGGTACGAGCGCCGGATCGAGCGTTGCCAACGCACTTGTGGGGACTGGAGCCAGCGTGCCGCGCCGCAGACGTCGGATGTTGGTATCGGAAAAGCCACGAGTCCCGGTAAGGAACGCCAGCAGCGGTGGTGGGATGGGGTTCCGGTGGGTCGGGTCGAGATAGAAATCGGTGATTCCGACGACGAGATTTTCGGGATTCGGAGTCTCCAAGATGAGCAGCCCACCGGGCATGAGGGCTCGGTAGCAAAGGTCGAGCAGGCTAACCAGATCGTCGGTACTCAGGTGCTCCACCAAGTGGAACGCCGTTATGGCGGCCAGAGAACCGACGGGCACTTGGGCCAGGTGGGCGAATGCATCCGCCAACCGGGCATCAACTTTGTTGTTGCGCGCTTCTTCGATGCTTCGCTCGTCGATGTCCACTCCGTACGCGACGATGCCCTCTTCGGACAGGAGTGCGAGCCAGTCCCCCCGGCCACAACCGACATCAAGAACCGCCCGGTCGCCCCGCTCGATGTCGTGGAGGTCCGTTAGGTAGATCGAGAGTCGAGATTTAATGAGTTCCGACGATCCGCGAAAGGCGCTCTCAAAGGGTAGGTAGAGGTCGTCCCACGCCGAGGAAGTGTGCTGCAACGTGGTCAGGTCGATCGGTTCGGGTAATGCCCTACGGATTCGGTCGATCACGATGTTGGCTTCAGCGCGAGCAAGGTGCATCTCGGACGTCTCCTTGCGGAGCGACTCCTCGAATCTCTTGACAGCGAGGTATATCTCCGACGACTCCTTACGGAGCGGTTCGAGTCGGTCTATGCGTGATTCCAGCCGATCAACATGTTGAGCCAGAGCTGTCTGATCAAAACGGGCTTGGGCGATGTGGTCCCCGATCTCTTGAAAGGCCTGCCGTAGACCGAGATCGAGTCGTTCGTTCATGCCGCCCTCGGCCCTTCCGAGGTGATCGCGGAGCGCGTCAATTCGCTCCTCAAGAGCGGCGAGGGTGTCGACCAGTCCGTGGTTGACCGTGATCTGCCGACTCAGGGAGAACCAGTTCAGGCGAACAAGCATTCGCTTGATGAAGCGAAATCTGGTCGGTCGACCCAGCGGCAGGCCCAGTTCGGCGCACTCCCGAGCTTCCTCGAGGGGGGATTTGTCCGGCTGGGCGCTCATCGTCGTCTGTCGGCCACTGGGGTGATCTGCATGCATTTTTCCTGTTCGGTGGGAGAATCGGCGGGCGCCACCGCCGGTGCAAGCATGCCACGATAATTCAACCACTCGACCTCTCCCGAGTCGGTCGCTGGCTCGTGAGGTCTCCCCAGGCCCGAACATGCTCGCTCGCTCGCTCCGGGCCCGGCTCGCCGGGATCGTCGGGCTGGTTCTCATGGACCTTGCATCCCGTCCCGGTGTACCCCGGGTCAACGGTCTGCCATTGATGACCCGCCCGGCTGAGTAAGTCCTTCCGGCGGGTGGAGAGGAGCCGTTGGATGGTCAGAACCTGACCATTGACCACACTGGCGCTCTCCGTCGATGCGCCGTTTGACAGGAGACGGCCCCCGCGCTTGGCTGTCGAAATGTCTCTCTCAGACGAGGTCAACGCGCTCCCACGCTGGTGGCACACGATTGACCTCGGGGGTGGGGTCACGACGCCCGGGTCGAAGTCGGTAGCCGACCTCGAACTTGAATGGGAGCGGATGGCTCTGGGAGACCTGACTGGCAAAACGGTCCTCGACGTCGGCGCCTGGGACGGCTGGATGTCCTTTGCGGCGGAGCGTGCCGGCGCAGAGCGCGTCGTAGCCCTTGACCATTACGTCTGGGCCATGGATATCGAACAAGAGTGGCGTTACGAGAAGGAATGCCGGGACGCCGGAGTGCGACCACTCGACGCTGAGTTGGTGCCGAGCGTTTGGCGAATCGATGAACTACCGGGCAAGCGAGGATTCGACATCGCCCGGGCAGCTTTAGGTAGCTCCGTGCAACCCGTGGTGGGTGATTTCATGACCATGGATCTCGACGCCCTCGGGAAGTTCGACGTCGTGATCTACCTCGGCGTGCTCTACCACATGCGTCACCCAATGCTTGCCCTCGAGCGCCTGAAGCAAGTGACGAGGGGAGTGGCGTACATCGAGACACACGCGATCGTCGTGCCGGGGCGGCCGGACTGGCCGGTCTGCGAGTTCTACGAGACGAATGAGCTCGTCGGGGATCGTACGAATTGGTGGGGGCCGACGATGCCCGCCCTCATAGCGATGTGCCGTGCGGCTGAATTCTCCGACGTGACGCAGCTTTCGCCTGTTCCTGAACCGGGCGATGACATCATTCGTTATGCGGCAATGGTGGCGGTGACGCCCTGACGAGCAGCGATGGAGCCCCGGAGCGGCAGCATCCCTGACCCGATCCGGCGCACCGCAGATCGCCTGTGGTTCTACGTGGCGAAACCTGGCTGGGCCCGACAACCCGGATAGGTGCAGCGAAGTAGTCTTTCCCCTGTGGAAACCCAGGCTGCGGAGCTAGCCACAGACCCCTATCGGCCCGCCGAGCCGGTCGTGACAATAGTGATAGTTGGATGGCGCGCCGCACCCCGCCTGGCCGAATGTCTGCAGTCGATTGGCCGCACCGATCGTACGGTCGATTTCGAGGTCGTCGTCGCCCTCAATGAGCCATCGGCTGGAATGCCCGAAGGGATGTCCGGCGACGGATTTAGCATCCGACTCGTATCCTCACCTGCGAATCGCGGATTTGGGGGAGCGGCAAACGCCGCCGCCGCCGCGTCCTCTGGTAAGTACCTGGTATTCCTGAGCCAAGGTGCGCAGGTGGACCGGCAGTGGCTCCGAGAGCTGATCGAAACGGCCGAACACGGCCCCGAGATCGGAGCTGTGGGGAGCCTCGTTCTCGACGAATACGGTAGGTGTCGAGAGGCCGGAACCTTCGTGTGGTCCGATGGGTCCAGTTCTCCAGCGTCGGGTGACGGAGCACTGTTTCCTCACCGGTACGATTGGGCGCGCCGGGTGGACTCCTGCTCGGCGACATCATTGTTGGTCAAGAGGTCGACGTGGGATGAGGTGGGTGGATTCGATGAATCCTATTTCCCTGCCTACGGCGAGGATATCGACCTGTGTCTCGGGATTGGTGCGCTCGGTCAGCAGGTGTGGTTTCAACCACTCTCCGTCGTGCACCATGCTGGACCGACGTGCACGAGCGTCCCGTACCGGGATTTCTTGCGCGGGCGGGGTCGTGAGGTGCTCTCCGACCGGTGGCCGCAGGTGCTCGAACAACGGGTGCGGCGCTCCGACGACCAGGTGGGGGACGAGGAGGCCGCCAGCTGGTTGGCAATGGGTCGTCCACGGCGGATCTTGGTCGTCGACGACCGGATACCCGAGGCCTCGCTCGGGGCTGGTTTCGGGAGGATGGTCGATGCCTTGTCCGACCTCACTTCGTCCGGAGAGTATTTCGTGTCACTCTTCCCGACGCAGGTGCCAGAGGGCGACCGGGCCGCCATGTCCCGTCAAGGCGTACGGGTGCTCCATGGCGAGCTGGAAGCCCACCTTCGTCATCCCGCCACCGACTACGACCTGGTGATGATCTCTCGACCACATAACTTTGAGCGGGTTGCTGGCCTGGTTCGGGAGTGTCAACCTCGTGCCGCAATCCTCTACGACGCCGAGGCGCTCTTCTTCCGCCGAATTGAGCAACTGGCGCACTTGACGAGCGATGAATCCAGGACGGAGGACCTACTGGCGGAAGCGGCAACCATGCGACAAGCCGAAGAGGGCTGTTTTGTCAATGCCGACCAGTCGGTGTGCATCAGTGATGCCGAAGCTCGCGTCGCTCGCGCCTTCCCAGGCGCTGCGCCCGTGCACGTTGTTCCTCCAAACCTCGTCTATCCCACGTATACGACCCGACCGTTTGACCAACGGCGCGATGTCATCTTGGTGGCCAGTTGGCTGGCCGGGCCGGAGTCCCCCAATGTCGATGGTCTGGCCTGGTTCGTTCGAGAAGTGCTGCCCCTTCTCGTAGAGCACGTCCCCTGGGTGCGAGTGCGGATCACGGGAGCCGATCCACCAGCTGAGGTGATGGGCTACCGGGGTCCGAACGTGCGCTTCGAAGGTCGAGTGGACGACCTGGCTGACCTGTACGACCGGTCACGGGTCGCCATTGTCCCGGTCCGCTACGGCGCTGGAGTCAAAATCAAGACGATCGAGGCACTCCAGTTCGGGGTTCCGACCGTCGCAACCTCAACTGGAGCTGAAGGGATAGAAACACACGGAACCGGTGCGGCTTCGGTTACCGACAATCCGATGCAGTTTGCCCATCAGATAGCGCGCCTCGTGGACGACCCGAGAGCGTGGGAAGCGCAACGGAACGAGATCGCCGAGTTGCTCGACATTTGGAGCAAAGATCGAGGTGCGACCACATGGCGTGACGTGGTGGAACGAGCCATTCGGGATAGGCTCGGCGCGTCCGTTGGCGCCGGAACGGTAGCCGAGACCGGGGGGTCAGCAAAGTGACGGAGACCACTGACCGGTCCGGCGTGCTTCCGGAACTAGAAGTAATCCTCGGCAGGATCGCTGAGCTCGAAATGCGCCTGAGGGAGCGGATCGACGAGTGCGCGGAGCTGACCGAACAGGTGCGATGTCTGGAAGCCGAGCGAAAGATTCGTGACGAGTACCTCGGGTCTATAGAGGTGGTGGCGGTGCGGTTGGATGAAGTCGAGCGGGAGCGCATTGCTATTGAGGCAGCGCGAGTTACGCTGCAACAACAGTTCAACGCGTATCGAGCCGCCGCCGGGGCCACGATCGGAGAGTTGCAAGGTCAGCTGGCCGGCGACCGCGTCCGACTGGCGGAGATGACGAGCCAAGTCGATCAGTACCAGGGTCGCCTCTCGAGCCGGTTCATCGACGGCTTCGTCAACACGAGGCGACGACTGTCCATTGCACCGCGTCGTGTGGCCAGCTGGTTGACGCACCGGTAGGGCCGCTGGCTACCAATGGTCAATTTCGAGTCCTTTGAAGCCGGATTCTTCGGGTCCGGCGCTGACCTCGTCCTCAACTGCCCCATCGTGGGTATGGCCGCGACACCGAGCGGAAAAGGCTACTGGTTGGTCGCATCCGACGGAGGAGTCTTCACCTACGGCGACGCCGAATTCTTCGGGGCCGGCGCTGATCTCGTCCTCAACAGTCCTATCGTCGGTATGGCGGCGACACCGAGCGGAAAAGGCTACTGGTTGGTCGCATCCGACGGAGGAGTCTTCACTTACGGCGATGCCGGATTCTTCGGATCCGGCGCTGACCTCGCCCTCAACCGCCCCATCGTGGGTATGGTCGTGACACCGAGCGGAACAGGCTACTGGTTGGTCGCATCCGACGGGGAGGTTTTAACCTTCGGGGACGCGCACCTCTGTCGAGTTGTGGCTGAATAGGTCGATCAGTTCGGCGCTGATTTTTCAAAATCCGGTTGGCTCAGGAAGTGAGCGGGCGTTGTTGTGATTCCGTTGGGATCCCGTTGTCGCCCCGTTGTGGCCGTGACATCTGCATCTTCGACAGAACTACCTCGTGGCCAAGGTCGTGAATCCTTGTGTGACAGGGAGTTTTCGAAGCATGGGGGACCGGGACGGTCGTGGATCGTTGACTCTCCCCGGGTAACACGTTAACGTGCCGAGCGCAGACCTCAGGGGGTGTGTCCTACGTTATTCATGAGCCCGCCCTGGGTCAGTACCGATAGGCCCTGACGAAGCCCGACAAGCAACTCTATGGAGGAGTCTGAATGCACAGGAAGCGCAGCGATGCGGAGAACGACGTGCCAATTACTGGATCGGGAAAGTTCTCCCGTTGGAACATGAGCTTCCGCCGACGCATCACCGCGGCATGTGCCGTAGTGGCCCTCGTGAGCGTCGGCACCGTGGTGGGGACGACCAGCGTCGCCACTGCTGCACCAGGATCGCTTCCCTGCCCGACGGGTGAGTCGTGTGCCCTTGGTTACGTGGCGTTGGCCAGCCCGATGCGCATCGCCGACACACGGACCGTGGCCAACGGCGGGAGCACGAACGCCTACAACGGCAAGACACTCGCCGCCGGGACCAGCCTGGCCGTGAGCGCCTCCGGTGCCGTCCCGACGTCCGCCTCGGCGATCGTCGTCAACGTCACCGCCGTCAACCCGACTAACGCCGGTTTCCTCACGGTGTACCCGACCGGCGCGACGCTTCCCACAGCCGCCAACATCGATTTCACCACCGGTCAGACGGTGGGCAACGAGGTGACCGTGGGCCTGAACGCATCCCAGAGCTTCACGGTGTACTACGGACCGGCCGGTAGCGGCACTGTCGACTTCACCGCCGACGTCATGGGCTACTACGAAGCCGCGACCACAGGTGGGTCGTACTACGTCCCCGTCGCGCCGACTCGCATTTACGACTCACGCACCGGCTCGGGCCAAACGGGGGCCGGCACGACGCTCACCAACGGCGGGAGTGACAACGTCACCGTCGGCGGCGTGGGCGGCGTTCCTACCTTCGCCAACGGCACAACGGCCGTGGTACTCAACGTGGCCATCACCAACCCGACCGCGTTCAGCTTCATGTACGCCTACCCGACGGGTACCACGGCACCTCTCGTGGCCAATCAGAACTACACCGCCGGTGAGACGCTATCGAGCCAGGTGGTCGCCACAGTCAACAGCAGCAATCAGGTGACCATTGCCAACCACACGGGGAACGTCGACATTGTGGTGGACGTGGACGGTTACTACACGTCCGACGCCACCGCCACGGGTGCGTCCCTGCTCTCGACCCTTCCGACGCCGATCCGCCTTCTCGACACCCGGAACAACCTTCCCCCGGGCACACCGGTGGGCGTTAATGGTGGCAACTCGGGAGTGGCTCCGGCCCCTCTCACGACATTCTCGTCGCCCTACAACGCGGGACTGGGAGCCTCGGCATATGCTCTGAGCATTGCCGACATCGCGACCGGCGGGAATTACCTCACCGCCTTCGCGACGGGCAGCACGCTGCCGGTCGTCGCCAACGTGAACTACACCGGGGGTGATGCCTACAACGTCGTGGAGAACGCGGCGTACGCCGGCGTGAACTCCAACGGTGACGTGAGCGTTCAAAACGGCCCGAACACAGCTTCCACCACCAACATCGTGGTGGACGAGGACGCCTACTTCGTGCCCCAGCCATTCACCGTCCAGGTGTTCGCAGTCCCGTATCCCAACACCACGACAACTCCAGGCACTACCTCGGTGTCCGTTCCTGCCACCGTCCCTGCCAACGGGACTTCACAGGCGGAGTTCTTCGTGAACACCCAGAACCTCGGTCTCCTGGGTACTGGTGGAACGGTTAACTACGCTGCCTCGGGGACCTCGGGCTGCACCGCACTAAACTTCAGTATCGGCGGGGCCCCCCCAGGCCTTCCAGCCGGTCAGACCCCTGGGTTTGACATCATCTACACGTCGACCATGACCGCCGGTACCTGCACACTCACTGTGACGGTTCCCGGTGAGACCGAGACGGGCAGCGCGACGGTGAACCAGACCTAGCATTCGGTCGGGAGCACCTCACCTACACCTTGAAAGCCCCGGTCCTCCTCGGAGGGCCGGGGCTTTCGGTTGTACGGGGCCGGTGTGTAGGTTGGGCCAAATGGGGAATCGGGCGGGCGTTTCTGTGGGAGCGGGCTTTCTCGTCACATCGGCCCTCGCCGCCGGACTGGCCCTGGCGCTGGCCGTTGCCCCCTTCGCCGTCGCGGGTGCAGCAACGACGGCCACAGAGGAGTCGCAGGCGACGGCGCACACCACGACGTCGAGTGCCGGCACCTACGTCCCGCTCACGCCCTCTCGCATCACCGACACACGGGCGGGCTCGGCCTACCCCAACGCCGGTGGGACGCTGGGCGCGGGCGGGATGCTCAACGTGCAGGTCACCGGCGTGGGGGGCGTGCCGGCGACGGGTGTCTCGACGGCCGTGCTGAATGTCACCGTGGTGAACCCGACCGGGTCGAGCTTCCTCACCGTGTTCCCCGAAGGCGGGACGCTCCCCGTGGTGGCAAACCTGAACTTCGGCGGGGGTGAGGTGCTCGCCAATCTGGTCACGGTCCCGGTCGGGACCCAGGGTGGTGTCACCGTCTACAACCACTCTGGCAGCGCCGATGTCGTCGTCGATGTCGAGGGGTACTACACGACGAGTCCGCAGGCGACGGGCCTGTACAACCCCGTCAATCCTCTCCGCGTCTTCGGCACCCTCCAGGTGGGGGGTGCGATCGGCGCAGGAGCATCTCAGGCGGTGACCGTGACCGGCGGGACAACCGGCGTTCCGGCCGATGCCCACGCGGTGGTGGCCAACGTGACCGCTGCGGGGTCGACGGGGCCGGGGTACCTCACGGCGTATCCAGCCCCCACGTCGGGGACGCCGACGCCCCCGACCGCGGCCAACGTCAACTTCACCACGGGGCAGGTCGGTCGGCAACCGGGTCATCGTCGCCGTCGGCGCGGACGGACGGATCGAGATCTATAACCACACCGGCACGGTGAATGTCGACGTCGATCTGTACGGCTACTACACGGGTAGCCCGGGCGAGCTGGGCAGTGCGTTCACGCCACTGTCTCCGGTTCGCTTTACCGATACGCGGGTGGGGGCAAACGGTTCGATCTCGGGCCGCGATGCAAGCGAAAGTTTAACTTTCCTGAGCGAAGGAATACCCAACAACCGCAACCGCGCTGGCTAGCAACGTGACAGTAGTGGCCGGGGGTGCCTCCGGCTATTTGACCATTTACCCAACAACGAGTCCGCGCCCCCAGTTGTTGGCGACGTCAACTTCGCTGCCGATGGCATCGCTCAGGATTTCGCCCTGGCTCCCTTGAACGGCGCCGCAGTTGAAGATGTTCAACTCCAGTGCCGATCCGGTGAACATCGTCATCGATGCCTTCGGGTACTTCTCTCCGCCGCCTCCGGCGGTGGACGTGGTGGCCAGCCCCACCAGCCTTGCGGCCAACGGGACGAGTACCTCGGCGCTGACTGTGACGGTGACCACCGGGTCCGGAGTGGCCTTCGACGACCCCGTGTCATTGACCACGACGCCGAGCGTTGCCGGCTCGTGCGGTATTGCAACCGCAACCGGAAGCACCAACGCCTCTGGGCAGGTCACGAGCACCTACACGGCGTCGACGACCGCCGGAACGTGCACCATCACCGCTACCGAGGCCAACGGGGGGACCACCGGCACGGCCGTCATCACCCAGACGTAGTGGTGCCAGTCGCACCGTCGCACAGTCGCAGAGTCACCCCAGCCGCTCGTGAGCCGACTCGCGCAGTCGCGCCGGCGCTCAGTCGCCGGGACGGCCCTTCAGCGCATATCTGCGCAGCCGCTCGTGGTCCCTGGACTCGAGCAGCTCCACGAGGTCGAAGACGGGCCCGCCGGGATGGCGCAGCGCGTCGAGCGCGGCCGAGCCGGCGGTGCCGGGGGTGGGGGCATCGGTGGTGAGGAGAACCAGCGGGAGATCCCGGCGTCCCTGATGGAGCACGGCGGCCTTGGCGAGCGTCTTCCACAGCGTGTCGGTACGACGCAGTCCGGCCCGGCTCGATGAGAACGTGCCCGACACGTCGAAGGCCCACTCGTCGCCGGTCTGGTCCGATGCGAGGAAGCTGAGCTCTATGCCCATCCGCGGGAGCTTCACGTCGGAGCGGATGTCGATGAACTCGCAGCTCTGGAGCAGCAGCCGGGCGAAGTCCTTGGCCTGCCTGCCCTCCCGGATGGCGGCCGCCGGGAAGTTCACGGTCTCGTCGCCGGACCGTATGGCGGGGAGGTAGGCCCGGAACGGTGACGACGCCGGGTCTTCTGCGAGGCCAAGACGCTCTCTCTCCGCGGCGACGCGCACCTTGGCGCGGGTGACGTAGGAGCGGTCGGTGTCGAAGCCGATGAAGTGGCGGCCCGTCTGCAGTGCCGCGACGGCCGTCGTACCCGATCCCATGAAGGGATCGAGCACCACGTCGTTCTCGTAGGTGTAGAGCTCGATGAGGCGTTTGGGCAGTTCCACCGGGAACGGAGCGGGATGACCGACACGGGTGGCGCTTTCGGGCGGCATCTCCCACAGGTCGGTCGTGGCCTCCAGGAATTCGTCCCGCGAGATGGTCGCCGTCGACGGCAGTCCGGCGCCGAGGCGCTGTTCCGGCTTCAACGCCCGATCGAAGCGGCCCTTGCTGGCGATGACGATGCGCTCCGTCACGTCGCGCAAGACCGGGTTGCTCGGTCGTTGGAAGGTTCCCCAGGCACACGAGCCACCGGCCGCCCGACCCTTCCACCACACGACCTCCCCGCGCAGGAGAAGACCGAGATCCTGGAGGATCTCGGTCACGTCGCCCGCCAACGACCGGTAGGGCCGTCGCCCGAGGTTGGCGATGTTCACGGCGATCCGCCCGCCGGGCTCGAGGACGCGCTTGCACTCGGCGAACACTGCGTGCAACAGGTCGAGGTATTCGAAGTACGTCCCCGGGACGCCGTTTTGACCGAGGCTCCGTTCGTACTCCTTGCCGGCGAAGTACGGCGGCGAGGTGACCACGAGGGCCACCGAGTTCGACTCCAGCACGCCCATGTCGCGGGCGTCGTGCCGGTAGATGACGTCCTTCTTCTTCGACCGCACCACCGTCGTGTCGTCCGACAGCTCCGGGGCCACGAACCGTTCGTAGAAGCCGGTGGCGTCGTGGCTCTCCCGGCGCGACGACCCGAAACGGGCGGTGGCGGTGGCGCGGCGCACGCGGCCGCCCCTCGGATCGGGGAGGGGTTTGGTGCTCACGACGACCCCGATGCGTCGAGCGACGCGTCCTGCGAGCTATCGTTTTGGAGGAGATCGACCTCTGCCGGTGGGAGACGAGCGAGGAAGGCGGAAACAGCCCGAATGACGAGGAAGTTGACCGAGACGTCGCGGGCAGTGGCGGCGGACTGCAGCTCCCCGTGGAGCGAGGCCGGGAGCCGGATGGCGGTGGCCACCCGTGGCTCGTCGTAGACCCGTGGGCGGCTCATGGACCTGACCGTAGTGGTCGGGTGTGACACGGTGGCGGATAGCGCGCGCAGAATACGCGCCATCGGGATGGGTGGCTAGATGCGAAACGAGCGTTCGTTCGGCAGAAAGCCAGCTTGACGTGGATAGACGCGAGCGGCGAACCTCTCGGGTCGTGACTCTTCCGTTTCCCCACCGTTCGATTCCGGCCGCCAGGATCGTCTTCTCTGCGGAGGACCGCGAAAAGATCCTCGGGATGATCGACGAGTCGCTCAGGGGCGGCTCGCTGACCCTCGGGCCGCGTACCCGGGAATTCGAGGAGGCGTTCGCCCTCCGCCACCAGGTGCCGCACGCCATCGCCGTGAGCAGCGGCACCAGCGCGTTGGAGATCATCTTCCGCACGCTCGGCGTGGAAGGTCGCGAGGTGGTCATACCGACCAACACCTTCTTCGCCACTGCCGCGGCGGCGATGCACGCCGGTGGCATCCCGCGCCTGGCCGATGTCTCGGCCACCACGTTGGCCCTCTCCCCCGAGACGCTCGAGGCGGCCCTGAGCCCCGCGACGGCGGCGGTCGTCCTCGTCCACATCGGCGGGTTCGTCACCCCCGACGTCGACGCCATCCGGGCCATCTGTGACCGCCGGGGCGTGGCTCTGGTCGAGGACGCCGCCCATGCCCATGGAGCCAGCTTCGACGGCCGACCGGCCGGGTCGTTCGGCCACGCCGCGGCCTTCTCCTTCTACCCGACCAAGGTGATGACGAGCGGCGAGGGCGGGATGATCACCACCAGTGACGACAGCCTCCGCGAGGAGGCGGTCATCTACCGGGATCAGGGCAAGGCCGGCTTTCTCGGCGGCGACCACGTCCGGATGGGCTACGCCTGGAGGATGAGCGAGCTGCACGCCGCCGTCGGGCTGGTCCACCTGGCGAAGCTGGACGAGGCCATCGCCACCCGGCGTGGGGTCGCCGTCCGCTACGACGAGGCGTTGGGTGACCTGTCCGGCTGCCAGGTGATCCCTGTCCCTCCCGCCTCACTCTCCAACTACTACAAGTACCTCGCGCTTCTCGACCCCGGCATCGACCGCTCGGAGCTGAAGCGTCTTCTGGTCGAGCGGACCGGGGTATCGCTCTCGGGCGAGGTGTACGCCAGCCCACTCCACCGCCAGCCCGTGTTCGCCGGACTGGCGGGCGGACCGTTCCCCGTCGCCGACGAAGTCTGCGCCCGCCACATCTGCCTGCCGGTGCATTCCGACATGTCCGATGGTGAGGCGGACTACGTTGTCGAGAGCTTGGCGTGGGCTCTCGAGGATTGGACGACAGAGGAGGCGGCAACGTCGTGAGGATCACCGTTACGGGGGGTTCGGGATTTATCGGGTCGCATGTCGTCGACTCGCTGGCCGACCGGGGTCACGACGTGGTCGTGGTCGACACCCGCCCACCGCACCGCCCCGGAGTCGAGTACTACGAGGCCGACGTGACCGATCTGTCGAGGCTGGTGAAGGCCATGGAGGGATCCGAGGCCGTGTTCCACCTGGCGGCGGTCTCCAACGTGAACGATGCGCACGCCGATCCGGTGGCGGCGATGGATATCAACGTCGTGGGCACCGCCCGGGTGTGCGAGGCGGCCCGCCGTAACGGCGTAGGGCGCGTCCTTCTGGCCAGCACGGTGTGGGTGTACACGACGGCATCGGGTGACGGCCCCCTCCGGGAGGAGACACCGCTGGCCTCTACCGGTAGCGAGCACGTCTACACCGCCTCGAAGATCGCCGCCGAACTGGTGGTGTCGAGCTACGGGGAGCTGTATGGCCTGCCGTACACGATCCTGCGCTACGGCATCCCCTTCGGTCCCCGGATGCGCAAGGAGCTGGCGATCCCCCAGTTCCTCGAAAGGGCCAGGACCGGTGAGAAGATCACGATCCACGGTGACGGCCTCCAATTCCGCAACTACGTCTACGTGGAGGACCTCGCCGAGGCCCATGTCCTGGCGCTGGGCGACGAGGCCGCCGGAGAGGTGTTCAACCTCGAGGGGCCGGCGCCGGTGAGCATCCGCCACGCCGCCGAACTGGCCTGCGAGCTGGTCGACCCCCTGACCGAGATTGAGTTCACCGCCGCCCGTCCCGGTGACTACGCCGGACGGGTGATCTCGGTGGACAAGGCGGACCGGGTGCTCGGATGGGTGCCACGGACATCCTTCGACGAGGGGATGCGCCGCTACGTCGAGTGGTGGCTGGCCGACGACGACTTCATGAAGCAGACAAGCTCGGTGTGAGCCCCGCCGTCGGGCGCCCGCCTCGGCGCGGCGCCTCGGTTCGTGCGCTGATCCCGGTCGGTCTCGTCGCCGGCGCGCACATGGTCCCGAGCGTGGTCAGCCTGGGCCAGTGGGCACCGATCCGGTCCCTACCCGGCGACCTCTGCCGGTGGAGAGGGCCGACGGGGAGCGGCGTGGCGCTCACCTTCGACGACGGTCCGGACCCCCGGACCACGCCGGTGGCGCTCGACCGCCTCGACGAGCTCGGGCTCGTGGCCACCTTCTTCTGCCTCGGGACCCAGGTGGCATCGTACCCCGATCTCGTGGCGGAGATCCGGCGCCGGGGCCACCAGGTCGAGACGCACGGCTACCGCCACGCGCATCACTTCGTGCGCACCCCGCGGTGGGTCCGGGCCGATCTCGGCGCCGCGATCGACGTCCTGGAGCGGGCCGGCGTGCGTCCGCGGTGGTTCCGGCCCCCGTACGGCCAGACCACGGGGGCCACCATGCTCGAGGCTCGGCGGCACGGCCTCCGCCTGGTGCTGTGGTCCTCGTGGGGGCGGGAGTGGGACGAGCCGGATGCGGCCAGTGTGGCGCGACGTGTCCGGTCGGGTCTCGGTCACGGAGCGATCGTCCTGCTGCACGACGCCGACGTCCTCTCCCCTCCGGGGTCGTCCCGGCGGGCGGTGGACGCGCTCGGGCCCATCGCCGAGGATCTGCACCGCCGCGGTCTCCCGGCCCTGACCCTCGACCGCCTGGTCGGGCTGGCACCGTGACGGTCCGGCGCGCCCTCTTCCTCTCCGGCACGTTGGGTGCGGGGCACGACACCCTGGCCGAGGCCTGCGCCGCCGCCCTTGCGCCCTACGGCGTCGAGAGCAGGATCGTCGACTGCCTGCCGATGCTGGGCGGCGGGCCGTCGGCCGTGGGTAACTGGGTCTTCCGTCGCCTGCTCGCCCTGACACCCGTCTACGACGGGTTCCACTTCTCCCAGCTCCGAGGGAACGGCGCGGTGGGACGGTTCATGGACCGGACCGCGGTCAAGGTCATGTTCCCCAGGCTCGTCGAGGAGGTTGATGGGTTCCGTCCCGATCTGCTCGTCTCGGTCTTCGCCACCGGGGCATCCGCCGCCGTGCACCTCAAGGAGGACCGGCCCGACCTGGCCACCGTGGTCTTCATGACCGATTCGTTCGCCTACGGGATGTGGGCGCATGAGGGGACGGATCTGTTCCTGGTGACGTCCGAGCTCGCCGCCGCGTCGATCCGCAGCTACTACCCCGACGCGCGGGTGGCGGTGGTGGAGGCCCCCGTCCGGCCCGGCTTCTACAGCGCGCCGAGCCAGGCGGACGCCCGAGCCACGCTGGGGGTCCCCCCCGATGCCCGCTGCATCCTGATCATGTCGGGGGCGTGGGGCATCGGGCCTCTCGACGACGTGGCGCGGGCGCTGGCCGACGAAGGGTGGTGGGTGCTCGCCGTCAGCGGGACCAACGCCCGCCTGGGTGCACGGTTGGCCACCGTCGCCCGCCAGTACCGGTCGGTGATCACGTTCGGGTTCACCGACCGCATCCCGGAGCTGATGGCGGCGAGTGACGTCGTCCTGACGAGCTCGGGGGACACCTGCCGGGAGGCCAGGGCCATCGGACGGCGCATGGTCCTCCTCGACGTCGTTCCCGGCCACGGGAGGGAGAACCTCATGCACGAGCTGGAGCTGGGCGACGCCGCGGTCTGCCTCCCCACGCCCGCCTCGGTGGTCGGTAACGTCCGGCGGCTCCTCAGCGACGGGGAGTGGGCCCCGACGCAGGGGGCCACGGGCTGGGGCGAGGGGTTCGTCGACGAGCTGGTAGCCGCCGGAATCGAGCTCCGCCGCGGCTGAGCCGCCGGTGCCCCGTCGAACGCCCCCGCCGGGTGGGGGTACGGTGGGTGGCATGGCTGATCAGGCCCGATTCACCGACGTCGCCATGGAGTTCATGCCGGGGCTCTACAGCGCCGCCCTCCGTATGACGCGCAACGCCGCCGACGCCGAGGACCTGGTCCAAGAGACGTACCTGAAGGCGTACCGCTCCTTCGGGTCGTTTCAGGAGGGCACCAACCTGCGGGCCTGGCTCTACCGGATTCTGACCAACACCTACATCAACAGCTACCGGGCCGCCCGGCGTAGACCCGAGGTGACCGATGTGGAGGATGTGGAGGACCTCTACCTCTACAAGCGGATGGCCGGGCCGGGAGGCATCCGGGCCGGACGCAGCGCGGAGGACGAGGCGCTCGACGCCTTCACCGACGATGTCGTCAAGAGCGCGCTGGAGGAGCTCCCCGACGCCTTCCGCATCGCCGTGCTCCTGGCCGATGTCGAGGGATTCAGCTACAAGGAGATCTCCGAGATCACCGACGTGCCCATCGGCACGGTGATGAGCCGGATCCACCGGGGAAGAAGAGCCCTGCAGAAGGCGTTGCACGATACAGCGGCAGCGCGTGGACTCGTGGGAAGCACGTCGGGTGCGTCGGTCGAATGAGGAGGTGCGTGGGTGGCTGAGGATGCGAAGACGAGCGGGAATGCCGAGGCTCTCTTCGGGAAGACGATGGACTGCCATGAGGCGGTCCATCAGCTCTATCACTTCCTCGACGGCCAGTTGACCGAGGAGCGGCGCTCCCAGATCGCCGAGCACCTGACCTACTGCGCGCCCTGCGGCGGCGCGGCCGAGTTCGAAGCGGAGCTGCGCCTGGTGATCGCCAACCGCTGCAAGGACCACGTCCCCGAGGCGCTGATCCGCCGCATCGCCGCCGCCATCGACGAGGAGAGTCGCCAGCACGACGGCGAGCGGTGAACGTGCCCAACGGTGACGTGGACGTGAACGTGGAGCATCCCGGCATGGTCGACTGGGCTCTGGCGCAGCGGGTGGCCGGTGGGGCGCTGGCCCTCAAACCCTCGCCCGCCACCTACGACCGGTCCGCGCTGCAGTCGCAGTTCGACGAGCTGACGGCGCGCGCCGAAATCCTGGTCGGCGAGGCCACGGGGCTGCACTCGGCCCACGGCGTGGCCCGGGCCAAGGTGACCGATCGCCAGGGTTGGGCCGCCGCCAACGTCCGCTCCATGGAACGGCTGGTCGGGCCGGCCTTGGCCAGCCTGCAGCAGAAGGGTGCGGGCAAGAAGATGGGCCGGTCCGCCCTGACCGCCAGCCGCATCATGAGCGGTACACAGCTCGGCCTGCTGTTGGCCTATATGTCCACCCGGGTCCTGGGTCAGTACGACCTCCTCATCAGCGACGAGGCTCCCGAGGAGCAGGACCTGGTGTACTACGTCGGGCCCAACATCGTCTCGGTCGAGGAGCGCTACGGATTTTCGGCCAGCCAGTTCCGCCTGTGGCTGGCGCTGCACGAGGTCACCCACCGGATGCAGTTCACCGCGGTGCCCTGGTTGCGCGACCACTTCGTGCACCTGGTGGGGGAGCTGCTCGAACCGTTGCAGACCGATCCCTCCGGGCTGTCCGAGACGCTCCGGCGGGTGATGGTCGAGGTGCGAGCCGGTCGCAATCCCCTGCAGGAGTCGGGGGTGGTGGGGATGTTGGCCACCCCCGAGCAGCGGGTGGCCCTCTCGAAGATCTCGGGGATGATGAGCCTGCTCGAAGGGCACGGTGACGTGACCATGGACCGCGCCGGCGCGGCGGAGGTGCCGGGTGCGGCCACCTTCAGCCGGGTGTTGCACGAGAGGCGCACCAACCTGCGGGGAGTCTCGAAGCTGGTGTCGCGCCTCATCGGGTTGGAGGCGAAGATGCGCCAGTACGCCGAGGGTGAACAGTTCGTCGAGTCCGTCGAGGCGGCCGGCGGGCCCGAGCTGTTGGCCCGCGTGTGGCGCGGCCCCGAGTGGCTGCCCACCCTGGCCGAGATCCGCAGTCCCGGCGAGTGGGTGGCTCGGGCCGGTGGCGCATTGGCGTGAGCGGGGCGGCCGCCGGCTGGCCCCAGGCGGTCACCGATCTCCTCCCCCGCTGTAGCTTTCCCCCGCGGGATCAGCCCTGGACTGCGCCGTGTCGGGCGGGCCCGATTCGATGGCGCTGCTGGTGCTGGCCGTCGCCTCGGGGTGTGTGGTCTCGGCCATCCACGTCGATCACGGCCTGCGAGCGGGGTCCGGCGCCGAGGCTCAGGTGGTGCGCACCGCGGCCGCCTTGCTGGGCGCCCGCTTCGTGGCCGAGAAGGTGTCGGTCTCCCCGGGGTCGAACCTCGAGGCGCGGGCCCGCGCCGCGCGCCTCGGGGCCCTGCCCGAGGGAGTGGCCACCGGGCACACCATGGACGACCAGGCGGAGACCATCCTCCTCAACCTGCTCCGGGGTGCGGGGGCCGACGGGTTGGCGGGCATGGCGCCCGGTCGCCGCCACCCCTTGCTGGCGCTGCGGCGTACGGAGACCCACGCCGTATGCGCGGCCATGGGCCTGGTGCCGGTCCACGACCCCAGCAACGACGACCGCTCGTTCCTGCGCAACCGTGTCCGGCACGAGCTGCTGCCGCTCTGTGCCGACGTGGCCGGACGGGACCCGGTGCCCTTGCTGGCCCGCCAGGCCGGCGTGCTGCGTGACGAGGTCTCCTTGCTCGACGCGTTGGCCCTGCGGGCTGCCCCCGACCCCCGCGACGCCCGCGCCGTGGCTGCCCTGCCGACCCCTCTGGCCCGGCGCTCGATGCGCCGCTGGCTCCAGGACGAGGCCGGGGTCGCGGCCGAGCCGGGCGGAACGGTCCACCCGCCGTCGTTGGCCGAGGTGGAGCGGGTGCTGGCGGTGGCGGCCGGGAGGGCGGTGGCCACCGAGATCTCGGGCGGCCGGCGGGTGCACCGTAGCTCCGGACGGCTTTCGGTGGATCGGCACCGCTCGGATAGTGTCACGGCGGTGATCCCCGAACCGTCCGGTGAGGCGGCCCCGAGCTGGGCCGAGCCGTCCATCGGACCGGTGCTCATTGACGAGGGCAGCCTGGCGGTGCGAGTGGCCCAACTGGGGGCGCAGATCTCGGCCGACTACGCCGACGACCCCCCTTTGCTGGTGGCCGTGCTGAAGGGCGCCATGCTGTTCATGAGCGACCTGTGCCGGGCCATCGCCCTCCCGGTCGACGTCGACTTCATGGCCGTGTCCTCCTACGGCAGCGCCACGCGGACCTCGGGCGTGGTGCGCATCGTCAAGGACCTCGACTCGGAGCTGGAGGGTCGCCACGTCCTGGTGGTCGAGGACATCATCGACAGCGGGTTGACGCTCAACTACCTGCGGCACTACCTCCGGGCCCGCTCGCCCAAGAGCGTCGAGGTGTGCGCGCTGCTGGTCAAGGAGGGTGAGCAGCGGGTGAACCTGGACCTGCGCTACGTCGGGTTCCACATTCCCGCCTCGTTCGTGGTGGGCTACGGGCTCGATGTCGACGAGCGGTACCGTAATCTCCCTGGTGTCCACCTCTACGTCGGCCCCGACGGCGACGGGGCGTGAGGCCTGAGCGATGAGGAGGAACCCTTGGCAGTAGACGTCGAGCGCGTCAAGTCGGCGGTCGCGGAGCTGCTGACCGCCATCGGAGAGGACACCGGTCGTGACGGCCTGGTCAACACCCCGACACGGGTGGCCGCCATGTACGAGGAGCTCTTCTCGGGTCTGCACGACGACCCGGGACGGCACCTGGAGGTCACGTTCGCGGCCGAGCACGACGAGATGGTCATGGTGCGCGAGATCCCCTTCGCCTCGCTGTGCGAGCACCATCTGGTGCCGTTCTTGGGCAGGGCGCACGTGGCGTACATCCCCAACGAGGACGGCCGGATCACCGGCCTCTCCAAGCTGGCCCGTCTGGTGGACGGGTACGCCCGCCGGCTACAGGTGCAGGAGCGCATGACGACCGAGATCGCCGACGCCATCGACAAGGCGCTCTCGCCGCGCGGTGTCCTCGTGGTCATCGAGGCCGAGCACCTGTGCATGTCGATGCGGGGGGTCAAGAAGCCGGGCACGGTGACGGTGACCTCGTCGGTGCGCGGTCTGTTCCGCTCCGACGTGGCCACCCGGGCCGAGGCCATGCAGTTCATCCGGGGGCGGTGAGGCACCGGATGCCTGCGGCTGCGCCGACGCCCGACACCGGTCTGCTGCCGTTCAGCGCGCACAACCTCGTCCTGGCCGACGGTACCCCCAGCATCCCCGGACAGATTCTGTTGGAGGAGCATCCGCTCCCTCAGGCGGTGCTGAGGACGCTCGAATCGTTCTTCCCCGACCGGCGCGGGGGGGAGTTCTCCATCGTCGACCTGGGCTGCCTCGAGGGCGGCTACACCGCGCTCTTCGCCCGGGCGGGGTTCGCCGCACTGGGCATCGACGGTCGGCCGGAGAACATCGCCCGGTGCGAGCAGGGGGCGGGGCGGCTGGGCCTCCCCGACCTGCGCTTCGTCTGCGACGACGTGCGCAACCTGGAGCGCTACGGGAGCTTCGACGCCACCTTCTGCTGCGGGCTCCTGTACCACCTGGAAGATCCCGTCGCCTTCCTGCGCCTGGTCAGCCGGCTGACCCGCCGGGTGCTCATTCTCCAGACGCACTTCGCCACCGAGGCGCTGCCCGCCCGTTTCCCGAACCTGTCCGAACTGACGACCCACGAGGGGGTGGCGGGTCGGTGGTACCTCGAGCACCCCGACGACGCCACCGACGAGGAGATGCTCGGCCAGGCCTGGTCGTCGATCGGCAACCGGCGTTCCTTCTGGGTGGAGAAGCGTCACCTCGTGCAGGCGCTGATCGACATGGGTTTCGCTCCGGTCTACGAGCAGTACGACTTCCTGTCCGACGTCGTGCACGACGACTACGTCGCCGAGTGGGGCCGGAGCCTGTTCGTGGCGGTGCGGCCCGCTCGCTGACCTACGCTGACGGCCGTGCCCGACCCCCGCCCGGAGCGCCCCCTCGTCATGGGCGTCCTCAACGTGACACCCGACTCGTTCTACGACGGAGGGCGGTACCTCTCGGTCGACGATGCGGTGGCCCACGGGCTGGACCTGGTGGCACAGGGAGCCGACATCGTGGACGTCGGGGGTGAGTCGACCCGACCCGGGGCCGAACCGGTCCCCGAGGACGTGGAGATGGCCCGGGTCGTCCCGGTCGTCGAGGCGCTGGCCGGACGGGTGCGCGTCTCGGTCGACACCCTCAAGCCCGCCGTGGCCGAGGCCGCGCTGCTGGCCGGTGCCACCCTGGTCAACGACGTGTCCGCCTCGCTGTGGCCGGTGGCGGCGGCGGGCCGGGCCGGCTGGGTGGCCGTGCACATGCAGGGGTCGCCGCCCACCATGCAGGCCGCTCCCCGCTACCAGGACGTGGTGGCCGAGGTGACCGACTTCCTGGTGCACCGGGCGCGCGCCGCCCTGGAGGCCGGCGTCGAGGAGGTATGGGTCGACCCGGGCATCGGATTCGGCAAGACGATGGAGCACAACCTCTCGCTCCTCCACCACCTGCCCGAGGTGGTCGCCGCGGCCACCGGCGCCGGCTGTGCCGGCGTGTTGGTGGGCACCAGCCGCAAGCGCTTCCTCGGCCTCCTGGCGGCGCCGGCCGGGAGTTCCGAACCGGTGGGGCCCGAGGATCGGGTCGAGGGATCGCTGGCCACGGCGGCGCTGGCCCTGGTGGCGGGGGCGGGCATGGTGCGGGTGCACGACGTGGCCGTCACGGTGCAGGCGGCCCGGTTGTATGGTCCTGCAGCATGAAGGGAAAGTGGGCGGCGGGGATACCGCCACGGAACTTCACCTGGGTCATCACCGACCATCTGGCCATCAGCGAACGCCCCGGTGGCTACGCGCCCAACCACCGCAAGGTCCGCCGCCGGGAGGAGATCATCTGGCTCCGTAACCAGGGGTTCGGCCGGGTGATCTCCCTCCTCCCCTCCCCCCACAACCTGGCCGCGTACGACGACGAGGGGCTGGCCTGGGCGCACTACCCGCTCTCCAAGACCGGGGATCCCCGCACGGTGCTCACGGAGTGCTTCAAGGACATCGACCACTCCCTGGGCGCCGGGCTGCGCATCCTGGTTCACCAAGACGAGCTCGGCGACCGGGTGATGGGCGTCGTCGCCGGCTATCTGGTCTGGTCCAAACGGCTGCACAACCAGCCCCAGGCGGTCGCCCTGGTCGAGCACGTCTGCGGCCACGCCATGGGTGAGCCGGGGCGTGAGCTTCTCGCCGCCCTGGACGGCCCGCCCCCGCGCCCCTCGGCGCAGTGACCGGGCCCGCGTCGGGCGGGGACCGGATCGAGATCCTCGATCTGCGCGTCATGGGGGTGCACGGCGTACTGCCCGAGGAACGCGAACGGGCCCAACCCTTCTCCGTGGACGTCGTGGCCTGGGTCGATATGGCGGCGGCCCAGCGCAGCGACTCGCTGGCCGACACCGTCGACTACGGCGCCCTGGCCCGGCTGGCGGCCGACGTGGTCCAGCAGCGGTCGTTCCAGCTGCTCGAGGCGCTCGCCGGTCGCTTGGCCGACGTCCTGCTCATCAGCGACCCCCGGCTGCAGGCCGTGGAGGTGGCGGTCCGGAAGTTGCGCCCACCGCTGGCCCTGGACGTGGCCTCCACCGGCGTGCGCGTCTGGCGGGCCCGTGCGGGACCGGCGACGGGTGACCCGCACTGATGGCGGCGCCCTGCGGAGGGCGTTCATCGGGCTCGGCTCCAACCTCGGCCACCGGGAGGAGGCCCTGCGCCGGGGCGTGGCGCAGTTGGCGGAGGCGGGCGATGTCACCGCGGTCTCCCCTCTCTACGAGACCGAGCCGGTGGGTGGGCCGGCGGATCAGGGGCCCTTCCTCAACGTGGTGGTGGAGCTGACGACGTCAGACGGCCCGCGCCAACTCCTGGCCCGATGCCGGGCCCTGGAGGAGGAGGCCCACCGGGTCCGCACGGTCCGCTTCGGTCCCCGGACGCTCGATGCCGATGTCCTCTTGGTGGGCGACCTGCGGGTGGACGAGGCGGACCTCGCCGTCCCCCACCCGCGCATGTGGGAGCGACGGTTCGTGCTGCAGCCGCTGGCGGACCTCGCCCCCGAGCTGGTCACCTCCGAGCAACTCGCCGCCGCTGGTGGCGCGGTGATCTGTGTGGGTAGGCTGTAGGGGTCTGATGTTTCGATCGTCTGTAGGCGAACGGCACCCGAGAGGGGCTGGAACGCCGAAGGAGGTTTCGTGCAAACCATCCGCTTCATCGGCGCCGGGCGCGCCGGGAGTTCGCTCGCCGCGGCCCTTTCTGCGCACGGCTGGAACGTGGTCGGTTTCCTCGGGCGGGGCGACGACCTCGCCGGCGCCGCCAGAGGAGTGGACGTGCTGGTCATCGCCACGCCGGACGACGCCGTGGCCGACGTCGCCGCAGCAGTGGCGCCCCACGCCGAGACGACGGTGGTGCATCTCTCGGGCTCGCTGGGACTGGGCGCCCTCGAGCCCCACCCGCGCCGCGCCGCCCTGCACCCGCTGATCCCGCTGCCCAATGCCGCGGTGGGTGCCGCCCGGTTGGCCTCGGGAGTGACGTTCGCGGTGAGCGGGGATGTGGTGGCCCGCACGATGGCCCGTTCCCTCGATGGGCGGGTGGTCGAGGTGGCCGACGCGGATCGCGCCGTCTACCACGCCGCCGCGTGCATCGCCGCCAACCACGTGGTGGCTCTGCTGGGCCAGGTCGAGCGGGTGGCCGCGTCGGCCGGGCTGGATCTCGAGGCCTTTCTCCCCCTCACCCGGGCGGCGGTGGACGACGTGGCGGCGCTGGGTCCGCAGCGGGCGCTGACCGGGCCGGCGATGCGCGGCGACTGGGACACGCTGAGCCGGCATCTCGACGCGCTCCCGGACCGCGAACGGGCCGGCTACCAGGCGGGCGTGGCCCTGGCCACCCGGCTGGCCGCATCGAGCGGATCGACCGATCCGGGCCGGCCCACCGATCCGAGACGGCCCACTGATCGGGCCCGGCCCACCGATGTGGCCCGGCCCAGCGCGCCGGTGGCGGTGTAGGCCATGCGCGTGGTCACCACCGCAACGGGCTGCCACGAGCTGTTGCAGCAGGCCCGGGCCACCGGCCGCACGGTGGGCCTGGTGCCGACCATGGGTGCCCTGCACGCCGGCCATGTCTCCCTCATGACCCGTGCCCGGGCGGAGTGCGAGGTCGTGGCGGTGAGCATCTTCGTGAACCCCCTCCAGTTCGGTGATCCCGACGACATCGCCCACTACCCCCGCACGCTCGAGTGGGACCTGGCCGTGTGCGCCAAGGCGGGCGTCGACGTGGTCTTCGTGCCCTCGGTGACCGAGATGTACCCTGACTGGCCGGAACCGGTCTCCACGACCGTGTCGGTGCGGGGCGTCAGCGAAGGATGGGAAGGGGCCTCGAGACCGGGGCACTTCGACGGCGTGGCCACGGTGGTGGCGAAGCTGTTCTCCATCGCCGGGGCGTGCCGGGCCTACTTCGGGGAGAAGGACTACCAGCAGCTGGCGGTGGTGCGTCAGATGTCGGCCGACCTCTCCCTGCCCGTCGTCGTGGTGGGCTGTCCGATCGTGCGCGAGTCGGACGGGTTGGCGCTGTCGAGTCGCAACGTCCGCCTCTCGGCCGAGGAGCGGTCGGCGGCCGTGGTGCTGTCGCGGGCCCTGGGCACCGGCCGCGGGTTGCTCGATGGGGGCGTGCGCCTCTCCTCCCTGGTGGCCGAGGCCATGGGCCGGGTCGTGCACGACGAGCCCCTGGTGCGCCTGGACTACGCGGCGGCCGTGCGGGCCGGGGACCTCGTGGCCTGCGAGGTGATCGACGATCCGGCGTCGGTGCGCCTGCTCATCGCCGCCGAGGTCGGCCCGGTCCGGCTGATCGACAACTGTGCCGGAGCCATGGTGGCGCCGGCCGGCGTGGCGGCGGTCGCCCACGGCGGGCGGGCCCGGCGTCCCGGTCACCGGCTGGAAAAGGTCGGCTGACCCGTGCGTCGCCGCATGATGAAGTCGAAGATCCACCGCGCCACGGTGACCGATGCGAACCTGCACTACATCGGGTCGGTCAGCGTCGACACCGAGCTGATGGCGCTGGCCGACATCCTCCCTTACGAGCAGGTCGCGGTGCTCGACATCAACAACGGGGCACGCTTCGAGACGTACGCCATCGAGGGGGATCCGGGGCAGATCTGCCTGAACGGCGCCGCCGCCCGGCTGGTCGCGCCGGGCGACACGGTGATCCTGATCACCTACGCCGAGTACGAGCGGGAGGAGCTCTCGACCTACGCACCGCGGGTCGTGCACGTCGACGCGCACAACCGGGTCATCGATGAGGTCTCGGCCCGTTTCGACTCCGAGCTCGCCCTGAACGAACGACCGTGAGCACGGCGGCCCGGCCCGGGCCGTTCAGCGTGCTGGTCCTGGGCAGCGGGGTGGCGGGGCTCTCCGCCGCCGTGCGGCTGGCGGGACCGGCCGCCGGGCGGGGATCGGCACCCTCGCTGGGGGTGTTGACCAAGGGCGCCCTGTCGCAGTCGGCCACCCGCTGGGCGCAGGGAGGCGTCGCCGCCGTGCTCGGTGGCGACGAGGACTCGACCGATCTGCACCTGGCCGACACCCTGGCCGCCGGGGCCGGGCTCTGTGACGAGGAAGCGGTGCGGGTTCTGGTCGACGAGGGGCCGGGCCGGGTGCACGAGCTCATCCGGCTGGGGGTGGAGTTCGACCGGGAGGCCACCGGCCTCTTGTCGCTGGCCCGGGAGGGCGGGCACTCCCGTCCGCGGGTGGTCCATGCCGGCGGCGCGGCAACGGGGGCCGAAGTCGAGAGGGCGCTGGTCGATGCCACCTATCGGACGGCGAGCGCGGTGCTGGAGGGGTGGTTCGCCCTCGATCTCCTGGTTGAGGGCGGGCGCTGCGTCGGCGTGCTGGCGCTGCCGCCGCACGGTGCCGCCGTCGAGGTGCGGGCCGACCACGTGGTGCTGGCCACCGGCGGAGCGGGACAGCTCTTCTCGGTCACCACGAACCCACCGGAATCGACGGGCGACGGCGTTTCCATGGCCCTGCGGGCCGGGGTGCCGACCGCCGACGTCGAGTTCGTCCAGTTCCACCCGACGGCGCTGCACCATCCGGCCATGCCGCGTCCGCTGCTCTCGGAGGCGCTACGCGGCCATGGTGCGTTGTTGCGAGACGCCGCCGGGGAGCGGTTCGTCGACGAGCTGGCCCCCGCGATGTGGTCAGCCGGGCCATGGCGGCCCGCATGAGCCAGCAGGGGACCGACCACCTCTGGCTCGATGCCACCGCGCTGGAGAGGTTCCCGCAGCGCTTTCCCACCATCGCCGCGTCGTTGACCTCCATCGGCCTGGACCCCGAGACCGACTGGCTCCCCATCGCTCCGGCGGCTCACCACCTCTCGGGTGGCGTGGTGACCGACCTGTGGGGTGCCACCGCGCTGCGCGGCCTGTGGGCGGTGGGCGAGGTGGCCTGCACCGGCGTGCACGGGGCGAACCGGCTGGCGTCGAACTCCCTGCTCGAAGGGATGGTCTTCGGCGCCCGCCTGGCCGAGCGCATCGCCTCCCCCCACAACGATCCCGAGCCGAGCGGGGCCCTGCGGGCCATCCTCGGGGGCACACCGCTCGACGGCATCGGGTGGAGTGCGGTGGCGGACGTGCCGCGCCAGTGGACCCCGGAGATGGCCGGGCCCACCGGGTCGCCGTCCCCGACGCCGTCCGACGTGGCCAAGCTCCGTGACTCGCTGCAGCGGGCCATGACCGGCGGGGCCGGGGTGGTCCGCAGTGCCGGGTCACTGGCCCAGGCGGCACGGTCCGTCGCCGAGGTGTCGGCCGCCCTCGGCGATCGGAGGGCGTCGGTCGCCGCCGGAGAGCTGGGCAACCTCGTGCAGCTGGCCGGGGCCCTCCTGGCCTCGGCCGAAACCCGCACCGAGAGCCGGGGCGCCCACTCCCGGAGCGACTTTCCCGCCACCGATCCCCGCTGGCGCAGGCGCCAGGTACATGGCGCCGCCGCCCCGGCTCCATGAGCCCACCGACTCCATGAGCCGGCCCGCGGGCGACGATCCGCCGCCGTCCGTCGGCGGAGTGGTCAGCGGAGTCGTCAGCGAAGCCGTGACTCGGGCCCTGGCCGAGGACCTCGGGGCGGACGGCGACCTGACGGCGGCCCTCCTTCCCGAGGGCGCCAGGGCGCACTTCGCCCTGCGGGCCCGCCGGCCCGGCGTCCTGGCCGGCCGGGAGTGTGCCACCGAGACGTTCCGTCAGGTGAGCTCCACTCTCGAGCTGTCCTGGTGGGCCACGGACGGCGACGTGCTGGAGGCCGGGCAGACGGTGATGGAGGTGACCGGGCTGTTGCGGCCCATCCTCACCGCAGAGCGCACGGCGTTGAACTTCCTGGGCCATCTGTCGGGCATCGCCACGTGGACGGCGCGCTACGTCACCGCGGCGCACGCCCGCAATCCCGACGTGCAGGTGCTCGATACGCGCAAGACCACTCCGGGCCTCCGGACACTGGAGAAGGCAGCCGTCCGCGCCGGGGGCGGGGTCAACCACCGCTCCAGCCTCTCCGAGGCCGTGCTCGTGAAGGACAACCATCTGGCCGGGGTGACCATCACCGAGGCGGTCGCCCGCGCCCGGGCCCTGTGGCCCGGGCGCGTGGTGCAGATAGAGTGCGACACGCTGGACCAGGTGGCCGAGGCGGCGAAGGCGGGGGCAGACGCCCTGCTCTTCGACAACATGACACCGGCCCGGGTGGCCGAGGCCGCCGCGCTGGCCCGGGCCGAGGCGGCCGGGCCGATTTTGACGGAGGTGTCCGGGGGCGTGACGCTGGAGACGATCGGCGACTATGCCGCGGCGGGGCCGGACCGCATCTCGGTCGGCGCACTGACCCACTCGGCCACCGTGCTCGATCTGGGACTCGATCTCATCTGGCGTGACACCGAGGGGAGCTGATCGTGCTGCTGGCGATCGATGTGGGGAATACCGAGACGGTCATCGGGCTGTACGCGCGCGACGAGGTCGACGCCGGCACCGTCCTCGAGGAGAACGTCGGCGTGGGCATCGGCACCGAGACCGATCCGACCGCGCCCCGTGGCCTGACGCACCACTGGAGACTCTCGACGGTGCCGACCCGCACCCCCGATGAGCACGCCGTGCTGCTGACGCAGCTCCTCGACCTCGAGGGGCTCGATATCGCCGCATCGGTCACGGGGATCGCCGTGAGCTCGTCGGTGCCGCACGTGACGGCGGAACTGCGGCAGATGGCGACCCGGTGGTTCTCCCGGGTGCCCTGCGTGGTGCTCGGGCCGGGAACCAAGAGCGGCATGCCCATCCTGTACGACAACCCCAGGGAGGTCGGGGCCGACCGGGTGGCCAACGCGGTGGGGGCCTTCGATCTCTACGGCGGCCCCTGCGTCGTCGTCGACATGGGGACGGCGACCACCGTCGAGGCGATCAGCGCAGCCGGGGAGTACCTGGGTGGGGCCATCGCCCCGGGTGTGGCGATCAGCTTGGAGGCGCTCTACCAGCACGCCGCCGCGCTGCGCCGCGTGGAGATCTCCGAGCCCCGCCACGTCATCGGGCGGTCGACGGTGGAGTCGATCGAGTCGGGCACCCTCTACGGCTTCGCCGCCCAGGTCGACGGTCTGGCGCGGCGGTTCATGGAGGAGCTGGGGCCGTCCGCGGTGGTGGCCACCGGCGGGTTCAGTTCGCTCATCGCCCCGCATTCGGACACCATTGAGCACGTGGAGCCATGGTTGACACTGCACGGACTGCGCATCGTCTACGAGCGCAACGTGTCCGGTGGCACCGGGTGAGCCTGCCACGACCGGGCAACCGGCCATGAGCGAGGGCAACCGGCCATGAGCGAGAGCCGGCCATGAGCGAGAGCGACACGGTGATCCCCTACCGCTTCGCGCGCACGCACGACGCCGCGCAGGTGGTCGAGGAGTGGTCGGGCCTGGGTCCGGGCGAGGAGTCCGGTGACGTCGTCGGGGTGGCCGGGCGGCTCATGCTGTCGAGGCCACAGGGCAAGCTGGCATTTGCCGAGCTGCGTGACGCGTCGGGCTCGGTACAGCTCTTCGCCCTGTCCGCCGTGACGTCCCGCTTCGACGAGTTCGTCCGTCTCAACCTCGGTGACTGGATCGGCGCCACCGGCGAGGTCGTGCGCACGCGGCGCGGCGAGCTCTCCGTCAAGGTGGACCAGTGGGAGTTGCTGGCCCGGGCCCGGCGGAACTTCGGCGACAAGTGGCGCGGGGTGGCCGACGTCGAGACCCGCTACCGCCAGCGCGAGGTCGACCTGTGGGCCAACGAGCGCACCCGCCAGCTACTCGTGCTGCGGAGCACGGTGGTCCAGGCGCTACGCCAGCGGTTGTGGGCCGCCGGCTTCGTCGAGGTGGAGACGCCCATCCTCCACCCCATCGCCGGGGGCGCGGCCGCCCGACCGTTCGTGACCCACCACAACACCTTGGACATGGACCTCTACCTCCGCGTGGCCCCCGAGCTGTACCTCAAGCGGCTGGTGGTCGGCGGGTTCGACAAGGTGTTCGAGATCGGTCGCAGCTTCCGCAACGAGGGCATCTCGCCCCGTCACAACCCCGAGTTCACCACCTTGGAGCTCTACCAGGCCTACGCCGACTACCACGACACGATGGTCGTCTTCGAAGAGCTGGTGGCCGGCGTGGCCCTCGACGTCCTGGGAACGACCGTGTTGTCCTACGGCGGGCGCACACTGGACCTCACCCCGCCGTGGCGCCGGGCGACGCTGTCGGAGTTGATCGCCGAGGCGACCGGCCACGCCCTGAGCGTCCGGACGCCCCGCGACGAACTGGTCACGGTGGCCACCGAGGTCGGCATCGCCGTCGACGACGGGTGGGGACCGGGGAAGATCCTGCTGGAGATCTACGAGAAGACGACCGAGGGCGGGCTGTGGGGGCCGGTCTTCGTCATCGACTATCCGGCGGAGGTGTCGCCGCTGGCCCGGCGCCACCGCGACGGGCCCGATCTGGTGGAGCGCTACGAACCGGTGGTGGCGGGGCGCGAGCTGGGCAACGGGTTCAGCGAGCTCATCGACCCCGACGACCAGCGCGCCCGCTTCAGCGAGCAGGCGGCCCGGCACGCCGCCGGGGACGAAGAGGCCTCGGAGATCGATGAGGAGTACCTACGGGCGCTCGAGTACGGGCTCCCCCCGACGTCGGGGTTCGGGCTGGGCGTGGACCGCCTCTTGATGCTTCTGGGTGATGTCACCAACATCCGCGAGGTGATCGCCTTCCCGACGCTGCGGCCCGAGCGTTGACCGGATGCGGATGCCGTCAGCTCGGCCGGACGAACTCGTCGCAGAACACCGCGAAACCCTCGGTGTTGTCGAGCCGGTGCCGCAGCACGGCCTGATACTCGGGAGACTCGTACCAACGCCTGGCGGTCTCCTTGGAGTCGAAGCGGAGGACCACGGTGACCGGCGCCGGTTCGCCCTCGACCGGCTCGGACGCGTAGTCGGCCACCAGGGTCTCGACTCCGTACGGTCGCAGGGTCTGCCCCGCCTGTCGTAGGTAGGCCTGGTAGGCCTCGGGGTCGGTGACCCGGTAGTTCAGGACGCAGTACGCGGTCATGGCGCACAACCTGCCACAGCCGATCGACACGTGCACCGGTACGCGCACCGGTCGCTGACACTCTCCTCACAGCTTCCTCACATTTGACCGGCACAGTGGGCACAGGCTCCATCCGGGGCTCAGGAGAGGGAAAAGGAAAGAGGAGCACATGATGGTACGCAAGGTCATCGCAGTGGCCGCGGTCTCGGGCTCGTTGGCTCTGGGTGCGGCCGGCATCGTGGGGACGTCCGGGGTTGCGGGGGCAACCACCCCGTCGACGCCCTCGTCGGCCACGCTGGCCACCCGGTGCGCCAAGGCCGAGAAGGTGACGACGCGCATCGAGGCCCTCGAGGCCAAGGCGCAGGCCTGGATACCCAAAGCCCAGGCCCGCGAGGCCAAGGCGACCGCCGCCGGCCACACCACGTTGGCCCGACGCATCGCCGCGCGCATCACCCGGGTGCAAAAGCGCGAGGCGCGGGGCAACACGCTGCTGGCCAAGATCGCCGCCAAGTGCGGTACCGCGGGCTCGACCAGCACCGCATGACCCCGGTACGGTTGCGCTCGGTCCGGACCCCGTCGGGCGCGACCGTGCGGGTCAGCCCGGCAGGTCCATGAGAAGCTCGGCGGCCAACTGGGACAGGCCGTCCCGTAGTGCGGGGTTGGCGATCCACGAGGTCGCCACCCGGGCCCGCTCGACGTAGGTCTGGGCCTCGGTCACCGCGGCACCGATGCCCGACGAGGCGGCCACGATGGCACACGCCTTCTCGCGTTCGGGTTGGCCGAGCGGCCGTCCGAGCAGCGCCCGCAGATCCGGTCCCGAATCGGGATCGGCCAGGGCGACCAGGGCGGGCAGGGTGTAGATGCCCTCGGCCAGGTCCTGTCCGGCCGGTTTGAGCAGCTCCCCGTCGGTCGCCGTGATGTCGAGAATGTCGTCGCGGATCTGGAACACCATGCCGAAGCAGTGCCCGTACTCGGTGAGGGCATCGACCTCAGCGGTGGGGAGCCCTCCGGTCAGCGCCCCTATCCGGCACGAGGTCGAGGTGAGCGCCGCCGTCTTCCCGGCGATCGCCGTGAAGTAGGCGGCGTGGGTGCGGTTGATCTGGTAGGCCGAGCGCACCTCGGCGACCTGTCCCTGGCAGAGGAGCCCGAGCGTGTCGGCCAGCAGGGTGGCGGCCTCGGGGCCCAGGCTGGCGGCGATGGCGGCCGACCGGGCCAGCAGGTAGTCGCCGGCGACGATGGCCACCAGGTTGCCGAATCTGCTGTTGACGCTTTCCACGTTTCGCCTGATCGTGGCCTCGTCGATCACGTCGTCGTGGTAGAGGGACGCCAGATGGACGAGCTCCACCGCCACCGCTCCCAAGAGGTCCTCATGGGTGGCCTCACGCTCGCCGCCCGTGGCGGCGGCCAGGGCCAAGAGGGGTCGGAGGCGCTTTCCACCTGCGGTGATGAGGTGGGTGGTCACCGAATCGAGGAAGCCCTCCCCGGTCAGGACCATATCGGTGAGCAGGGGCTCGACCCGCCGCAGGCCCTCCTCCAGGAGAGGCAGATCGAGGGCCTCTGATGCATTCACTCCCCGTGACGATAGGCGACAGCCGAACCGGAGCGACAGCCCGATGTACAGGGAGAGCGAGCCGAGTGGGCCACGGGGCGGTTCCCCCCGTGGCCCAAATATGATCCCAGGGAGGGCCTGCCGCCGTATGGATGTGGGGGCGCAGGTACACTGAGGTACGAGCTAGAGAGAGAGGCGGTCACGGTGTTCGAACGCTTCACCGACCGGGCACGGAGGGTGTTGGTGTTGGCGCAGGAAGAAGCGCGTCTCCTGAACCATAGCTTTATCGGTACGGAGCACATCTTGCTGGGCCTCATCCACGAGGGCGAAGGAGTGGCCGCCAAGGCTCTGGAGTCTCTCGGAATCTCGCTGGAGGCCGTGCGCGAGAAGGTCGAAGAGACGATCGGCATGGCCGGCACCGCACCGAGCGGGTCGCCGCCGTTCACCCCGCGCGCCAAGAAGGTCCTCGAGCTCTCGTTGCGCGAGGCCCTGCAGTTGGGCCACAGCTACATCGGTACGGAGCACATGTTGCTCGGTCTCGTCCGCGAGGGCGAAGGTGTGGCCGCCACCGTCCTCGTCAGCCTCGGTGCCGACCTCGGCCGGGTGCGCCAGCAAGTCATTCAGCTCATGTCGGGCAACCAGGGCAAGGAGTCGGTCGGCGCGAGCCAGGGCGCCACGTCGGGCGACAACCCCTCCGGTTCGCCGGTGCTCGACCAGTTCGGTCGCAACCTGACGCAGCTGGCGCGCGACGGCAAGCTCGACCCGGTCATCGGCCGGGCCAAGGAGATCGAGCGGGTCATGCAGGTGCTCTCGCGGCGGACCAAGAACAACCCCGTCCTGATCGGTGAGCCGGGCGTGGGCAAGACGGCCATCGTCGAGGGGCTGGCCCAGCGCATCGTGGCCAATGAGGTCCCCGAGACCCTGACCGGCAAGCAGCTCTACACGCTCGACCTCGGTGCGCTGGTGGCCGGCAGCCGGTACCGCGGCGACTTCGAGGAGCGCCTGAAGAAGGTGCTCAAGGAGATCCGTACGCGGGGCGACATCGTGCTGTTCATCGACGAGATCCACACCCTGGTCGGTGCCGGCGCCGCCGAGGGGGCCATCGACGCCGCCTCCATCCTCAAGCCGATGCTGGCCCGCGGCGAGCTCCAGACGGTGGGCGCCACGACGATCGACGAGTACCGCAAGCACCTCGAGAAGGACGCCGCCCTCGAGCGACGCTTCCAACCGGTCAAGGTGGACCAGCCGTCGGTGGCCCTGACCATCGACATCCTGAAGGGTCTGCGCGACCGCTACGAGTCGCACCACGCCGTGAGCATCACCGACCAGGCTCTCGTGGCCGCGGCCAACCTGGCCGACCGCTACCTGGCCGACCGGTTCCTCCCGGACAAGGCCATCGACCTCATCGACGAGGCCGGCAGCCGCCTGCGCATTCGACGGATGACCACACCGACCGGCACCAAGAAGCTCGAAGAGGAGATCACGCGCCTGCGCGCCGACAAGGAAGCGGCCATCGAGAAGGGCGCCTTCGAGCAGGCCAAGCGGTTGGCCGAGCAGGAGAAGGAGCGCCTCGACCGCAAAGAGACCCAGGACGCCGAGCTGCGGGCCGAAGGGGTCGACCTCTTCGACGTCGTGGACGAGGAGGTCATCGCCGAGGTCCTGGCCGCCTGGACCGGCATCCCGGTCTACCGCCTCACCGAGGAGGAGACGGCGAAGCTCCTGCGCATGGAGGACGAGCTGCACAAGCGGGTCGTCGGCCAGGAGGAGGCCCTCAAGGCGCTCTCGCGTGCCATCCGCCGGACCCGGGCCGGGCTCAAGGACCCCAAGCGCCCGAGCGGCTCGTTCATCTTCCTCGGGCCGACCGGCGTGGGCAAGACCGAGCTGGCCAAGACGCTGGCCGAGTTCCTCTTCGACGACGAGGACGCGTTGATCCAGCTCGACATGAGCGAGTACATGGAGAAGCACACGGTGAGCCGCCTCGTCGGCTCGCCCCCCGGGTACGTGGGCTACGAAGAGGGCGGTCAGCTGACCGAGGCCGTGCGGCGCAAGCCGTTCTCGGTCGTGCTCTTCGACGAAGTCGAAAAGGCGCACCCCGACGTGTTCAACACGCTGCTGCAGATCCTCGAGGACGGCCGGCTGACCGACGCCCAGGGACGCTCGGTGGACTTCAAGAACACCGTGCTCATCATGACGTCGAACCTCGGCACGTCCGACCTGCGCAAGACCGCCATCGGGTTCGCGCAGAACTCGGAAGCGGTGACCCACGAGCGCATGAAGGCCAAGGTCAACGAGGCGCTCAAGTCGCACTTCCGCCCCGAGTTCCTGAACCGGATCGACGAGGTCATCGTCTTCCACGAGCTCTCGCTCGCCGAGGTGACCGAGATCGTCGACCTGTTGATGACCCGCACCGTCTCGCAGCTGTCGGACCAGGGCATCGGCCTTGAGCTCACCCCGGCGGCCCGGACGTTCCTGGCCGAGAAGGGCTACGACCCCCAGCTCGGGGCGCGGCCTTTGCGCCGGGCCATCCAGCAGCTCGTGGAGGACCCGTTGTCCGAGCGGATCTTGTGGAAGGAGTTCCGGGTCGGTGAGACGGTCGTCATCGACGTGGAGGAGGCTCCCATCGACGGGGAAGGGCCCCAGCTGAGCTTCCGGGCCATCGAGGGGATCCAGTCCCCGCCGATGGAGCTGGCCGGAGCCGGGGTCGAAGGGGAGTAGTCCCCAGGCCTTCCCGGCTGTCGTCGGTAACCAGTGGGTCAGGCAACGATGACGGACACCGGCGTCGCCCTGTACCTGGACCTCATCGAGAGGTGCCTCCTCAACACCATCTACGAAGACCCCGCCCAAGATCCGTGGTCCGAACCGGCGTTCGATGCCGACAAACGGGCCAGGGGTCTCGACTGGCCGTCCGTCGCGCACACCATGATCGGGCAGATGCGCATGGGCAACCTGCGCCACGCCGTGGAACAGGTGCTGCGGGACGGTGTGCCGGGGGACCTCATCGAGACCGGGGTGTGGCGGGGCGGCGCGTGCATCTTCATGCGTGCCCTGCTGCGGGCCTACGGGGTGACCGACCGGAAGGTGTTCGTGGCCGACTCCTTTCAGGGACTGCCGCCTCCCGATCCCGAGCGGTACCCGGCCGATCGTGACGATGCCCACCACACCTATCGCGCCCTGGCGGTCTCCCTCAACGAGGTGCGGGCCAACTTCGAGCGCTATGGCCTCCTCGACGAGCAGGTGGTGTTCCTCGAGGGTTGGTTCAGCGACTCGTTGCCCGCTGCGCCGATCGAGCGTCTTTCCGTCCTCCGGCTCGATGGCGACATGTACGGGTCGACCATGGACAGTCTGACCAACCTGTACGCCAAGGTGTCCAGCGGTGGGTTCGTGATCGTCGACGACTACGCGCTGGAGGGGTGCCGGCAGGCCGTGACGGACTTCCGGACGGACCGCGGCATCGACGACCCGGTGTGGGACATCGACGGCGTGGGCTCCTACTGGCGGAAGACGGGCTGACACACCCCATCTCTAGGGTGCGGGAATGGCCCGTCCGATGGAGATCTACCGGTGCATGGAGTGTGAGGGCGTGGTGCGCCGGTGGGTGGGCCGCTGCCCGCACTGCGGGCGGTGGAACACCCTGTCGGCCACGCGCGCCGGTGCCATCCTGCCTGCGGGGGCGGGAGCGGTCTCCCTCCGCCGGGTCGACGGGAGCGGCGCCCGCCCGATGCCCACCGGCATCGCCGAGGTGGATCGGGTGCTGGCGGGCGGCTTCGTCTCCGGTTCGGTGACCCTGGTCTTCGGGCCACCCGGGGTCGGCAAGTCGACCCTCCTCTTCCAGGTGTTGGCGTCGGCCGCCGCCGCCGGAGGCGAAGTGCTGTTGGCGTCCGCCGAAGAGTCGTTGACCCAGGTCAGCGGGCGCGCCGCGCGCATCGGCCCGGTGCCCGAGAACCTCCTGGCCCTGGCCGGCAGCGACGTGGCCGCCATTGAGGCGGCCATCGAGCACCACCGCCCGGCCCTGGCGGTCGTCGACTCCATGCAGACCGTCTGCGACGACGGGTCGCCGGGGGCGGCGGGGAGCCTGGCCCAGGTGAGAGCGTGCGTGGACCGGCTGACCCGGCTGGCCAAGTCGACCGGGGTGCCCGTCGTCCTGGTCGGCCACGTGACCAAGGACGGCGATCTGGCCGGCCCGCGGGCGGTGGAGCATCTCGTCGACACCGTCCTCTCCTTCGACGGCGACCGCCACCACTCCCTGCGCGTCCTGACCGCCATCAAGCACCGCTTCGGCCCCGCCGGGGAAGTGGGGATCTTCGAGATGCGTGACGACGGCCTGCGGGCCGTGCCGGACCCCGGCCCGATGCTCCTGGGGGATCGCATGGCCGGCATTCCGGGCAGCGTCGTCGTCCCGGTGCTGCAGGGCCGGCGGCCGCTCCTGGTCGAGGTGCAGGCCCTGCTCGGTCCCGGTGCGGTGGGGGCGAGGCCGCGCACGGTGGGCATCGACGCCGCGCGGGTCGCGCTGCTGCTGGCGGTGTTGGGCCGCCGCACCGAGGTGGTGGTCGGAGCGGCCGAGGTCTTCGTGGCCGCCGTCGGCGGGATCAGCATCACCGAGCCGGCGGTGGATCTGGGCGTGGCGCTGGCCGTGGCTTCGGCCGCCTCGGGAAGGGTGGTGCCGCCCGATCTGATCGTCTTCGGTGAGCTGGGGCTGGCCGGGGAGGTCCGCATGGTGCCCGGCGTCGACCGCCGCCTGGCCGAGGCCGCTCGAGCCGGGTTCACCAGGGCACTCGTGCCGCCGTCGGTGCCCGCCGACGCGGCGCCGGCGGGCATGGCGCTCCACCGGGTCCGTACGCTGGCCGAGGCACTGACCAGTACCATTCCTGTGTGGTCGACCGTGGCAGCCAGCCGCTGAACGACGCGCTCGCGCTCGTCGCGCCCGGCACGGCCCTACGGGACGGGCTGGACCGCATCCTCCAGGCCAAGCACGGCGCGCTGATCGTGGTGGGCGACGACCCGGCCGTGCTCTCGGTCTGCACCGGGGGGTTCCTCCTCGATGCCGAGTACAGCCCCCAGCGACTTTCCGAGCTGGCCAAGATGGACGGCGCCATCATCCTGGCGGCCGACGCCTCCCGGATCGCCCGGGCCAATGTGCACCTGGTCCCCAAGGCCAGCATCGCCACCACCGAGACCGGCACGCGGCACCGGACGGCCGAGCGGGTGGCCCGATCGATCGATGTGCCGGTCATCGCCGTCTCCGAGGCGATGGCCACCATCGCCGTGTACCGCAACGACATGAAGCACACCAGCCAGTCGTCGGGTTGGCTGATCGACCGTTCCAGCCAGGCCCTGGCCACCCAGCAGCGCTTCCGCGTGCGCTTCGACGAGGCACTCACGTCGCTCTCCCGGCTCGAGATGGAGGACGCCGTCTCGGTCCGTGACGTCGTCGCCGTGTTGCAACCGGGCGAAATGGTGCGCCGCATCGCCGAGGAGCTCGACGAGCACCTGGTGGAGCTGGGTTCGGACGGCCGCCTGATCCACCTGCAGAAGGAGGAGCTCAGTGCCGGGGTGAGCGAGGCGGTCACCCTCGTCTTGCGCGACTATGCCGGGCCGTCCGCCCTGCACCGGCTGCGAGCGCTGCCGCCCGACGCCCTCATGGACCTGCCCCAGGTGGTGGCCGTCCTCGGCCTGCCCTCGCCCGATGACCAGCTGCACGCCGAAATGGCGCCCCGGGGCTACCGCCTGCTGCACCGGCTGCCCCAGCTGGGGCCGGTGCTGGTCGAACGCCTCGTCGACCGCTTCGGCACCCTGCCCGCGATCATGTCGGCCAGCGCGACCGAACTGGCTTCGGTGGACGGCATCGGCACGGCCACGGCTCGCGTGGTGCGCGACGGTCTGGCCCGCATGGTCGAGGCCAGCATCTTCGAACGGTACGAATAACGGGCGAATCTGGTAAAATAGGTGGCCGCCGTCCGGTCGACTGACCATTTGGAACCGGAACGGCACCTCTCAAACCGTCGCTGGCCCGGCGCCGTATCTGTTGTAAGGGAGATTCGTGTTCAAGGTCGGAGACAAAGTTGTCTATCCCCATCATGGGGCGGCAGTCATCGAGAAGCGTGAGACCAAGGTGGCCTTCGGGGAGAAGCGGGAATATCTCGTGCTGCGCCTGGCCTACGGGGACCTCATCCTCAACGTGCCCGCGGACAACACCGAGGGCGTGGGCCTGCGCGAGGTCATCAACGACGAGGAGGTCGAAGAGGTCTTCGCCGTCTTGCGCAAGAAGGAAGCGCGCATGCCGACGAACTGGTCCCGCCGTTACAAGAACCACTCCGAGAAGTTGCGCTCCGGTGACATCTACCAGGTGGCCGAGGTGGTGCGGAACCTCTCCATCCGTGACAAGGACAAGGGCCTGTCCGCCGGCGAGAAGCGCATGCTCCAGCGCGTGCTCGCCAGATCCTGGTCTCCGAGCTGACCTTTGCCCTCAACGTGGACGAAGAGACGGCCGAAGAGCGTCTGAACGACGCGTTGACCTGACAGCGGCGCCGTGGCGCGGGTGTGGGCGGTTGTCGTGGCGGGCGGATCGGGTCGGCGCTTCGGTGAGATGAAGCAGTTCGCGCTGCTGGCGGATCGTCCGGTGGTCGAGTGGGCGGTGGCCGCGTGCCGGCCGTTCTCCTGCGGGGTGGTGCTGGTCGTTCCCCGCGGGGCCGCTGAGCGCGTCGGCCACGGTGCCGACATCGTCGTCGAAGGTGGGGCGTCGCGCACCGAGTCCGTCCGGTGCGGCTTGGCCGCCGTGCCCGAGGAGGCCGAGGTGATCATCGTGCACGACGCCGCCCGCCCGCTGGCCTCCGACGCGTTGTTCCGGGCCGTCATTGCGGCCGTGGCGACGGGAGGAGCGGACGCGGCCGTCCCCGGTGTCCCGTTGAGCGACACGATCAAGGTGGTGGACGGCGCACAGACCGTCACGGCCACCCTCGACCGCTCGGCGCTCGTCGCCGTCCAGACCCCGCAGGCCTTCTCGGCCGAGCTCCTGCGGCGGGCCCACGCCGGGGGCGCCGAGGCGACCGACGACGCGGCCCTCCTCGAGGCGCTCGGCGCCACCGTTCGGGTCGTTCCCGGAGACCCGCGCAACCTCAAGATCACCACGCCGGCCGACCTCGGCACGGCCGAGCATCTCGTGAGAGGGTGACCGTGCGCATCGGGCAGGGCATCGACATCCACCGCTTCTCCGACGATCCGCACCGGCCGTTGGTGTTGGGTGGTGTGGTCATTGACGGCGCCCGGGGGCTGGGCGGGCACAGCGACGCCGATGCCGTCTGTCACGCCCTGGCCGACGCCATACTCGGGGCGGTCGGGCTGGGTGATCTGGGCCGTCACTTCCCCGACACCGACCCGGTGTGGGAAGGGGCGAACAGCGTCGTCCTGCTGACCGACGTGGTGCGGATGGCGGGAGAGCAGGGATTCGTGCCCGCCAACGGTGACTGCACGGTGATCGCGGACGCACCGCGACTGGCTCCGCACACCGACGCCATGGCCCGACGGCTCTCGGCCGTCCTCGGTGCCCCGGTCTCGGTCAAGGCCACCCGGGCCGAGGGGCTGGGCGCGCTGGGCCGGGCCGAGGGCATCGCCTGCCTCGCCGTCGTCCTGCTGGAACCGGCGTGACCCCGCCCCGGGGCAGGCCGCGGGGTCCCGGCGCCCGCGGTGACGGTGCCCGCGGGGGGACCGCTCGCGCCAAGGGCGCCTCCCGCCGGCCGGGCCCGCACCGTCCGGCGTCGCGCGAGCAGAGCGAGCTCGGCGGTGATCAGGTCGAGGGCCGGCGGGCCGTGCTGGAGCTGCTCTCGGTGGGGCGCCGCACGGTGCGCCAGATCCTGCTCGCCGAGGATCAGGATCCCTCGGCCCAGCTGGATCGCATTGAGGAGTTGGCGGCCCGTCTGCGTGTGCCCGTCGAGACGGTGCCGCGGGCCCGCCTCGACTCCCAGGCCCGCACCGAGGCCCCCCAGGGAGTCCTGGCCCTGGCCCAGCCGGTCGAGCCGGTGCCGCTCGAGGACCTCTGCGCCCCCGGCCGGCGCGGCGTGACGCCCTTCCTCCTGGTGGCCGCCGGGATCACCGACCCCCGCAACCTCGGCGCCCTGCTGCGCAGCGCGGAGTGTGCCGGCGTCAGCGGCGTGGTGCTGCCCCGCCATCGGTCGGCGCGGCTCTCGCCGACGGTGGCCAAGACGGCGTCGGGGGCCATCGAGCACCTCTCCTTCGCCGTGGTGGGGGGCATACCGGCCGCCCTCTCCATGATGGCCGATCTCGGGGTGTGGTCCGTGGGGCTCGCCGGGGAGTCCCCGCAGTCCCTCTACGAGCTGCCTCTCGGCGAGGGTCCGATCGCGCTGGTGGTGGGCAGCGAGGAGAAGGGTCTGGCGCCCCTGGTGCGTCGCCGCTGTGACGCCGTGGCGTGCATCCCCCAACACGGCTCGCTGCCGTCACTCAACGTGGGGGTGGCCGGCGCGGTGGCCGCCTTCGAGGTCGCCCGGCAGCGAGGCGTGGCACACGGGTAGCAGCCCGAGGCAGTGGAGCCCGAGGCAGGAATCGAACCCGCGACATCTTCATTACAAGTGAAGTGCTCTACCAACTGAGCTACTCGGGCGCGTGGTCCATCCTAGGTCGCCCGGCCCTCCCGGACCGGTGCGGTGGTTCATTCGGGTGTGACGGTCGAGTCCACTTCGCCGTCGGAGGGCCGGCTGGCGCCCCTCTTGAACCATCCGAATCTGAACGCGAAGTAGGCGAGCAAGAAGATGGCCACCAGCACAACGGCCAAGACGATCCACAGTACGGCGTGCTCCCAGCTGTCATCCCTCGGGTTGACGCGGGCTGCCTGGTGGAGAACGAACAGCATCTTCTCTCCGTCCACAAGATGCGGAGCCCTGTGCCCCGTCCCCTGTCGCGCAGACTACTTCGATCGCGCTCGACCTGTGTCCCGCACCGATGGCGTACCCTGCCGGCGCGAGGTCGGTGGGTGGGCCCCGCCGGGCCCGAGCGAAAGGCTTGCATCGGGACACCGGGCACGGCAGGCTGGACCCGAAATGACATTTGAACCCCCGCAGGACCGTGGCGGTTCGGAGGGCGGATCTGGCGGGCACCGTACGACGCCGGGGATCGCACCGGTGCGGGCCCTCATCGTCCTGGCGATCTTCGTCGTCGCCGCGGTTGCGCTGGTGGCCGTCGGCACCCGACCCACGGTGAGTGGCGAGGCGGCGACGACGTCGACCACCCCCACGACGGTGGCGCACAACAAGGCGCCGCCCCCCACGACGACCACCACCACGGTGCCGCACAGCGCCGTCAGTGTCGTGGTGGCCAATGCGACCCAGACGAACGGGCTGGCGGAGCACTACTCGGTCATCCTCGGCGCGCAGGGTTGGGCGATGAAGACGCCGTTGGACGCCTCCACCACCGTGGCCACCTCGTCGGTGTACTACGCCGCCGGCGAGCAGGAGTCGGCGGCGTCCATCGCCACCACGCTCGGCGTCGCGCCGGCCGAGGTCCTCCCGTTGACCGCGGCCGTCCCGGTCGCCGGAGCCACCGGGACCGACGTCGTGGTGGTCGTAGGGGCCGACCTGGCCGCCAAGGCTGCAGGCTGACCCGACACCCGTCGTGGGTGCACTTCCTGAGGTCCTCCTCCCCCTGGCCCGAGACCCCGGTCACAGTGCCCTCTGCCTCGACTTCGACGGCACCCTGGCCCCCATCGTGGACGAGCCGTCGGCGGCCCGCCCGCTGCCCGAGGTCCCCGGGCTCCTGGCCCGTCTGGCCGACCGCTTCGCCGTGGTGGCCGTGGTCTCGGGGCGCCCGACCGAGTTCCTCCACGACGTGCTGGCCTCCCCGGTCGGGGTCACGCTCATCGGTCTGTACGGGCTGGGGCAGGTGGGCCCGGACGCCCGTCCCTGGGAGCCGGTCATCGCGGAGATCGCCGCCCGCGCCCGGGCCGAGGCGCCCGCCGGCGTCCACGTCGAGCCGAAGGGCCTTACCGTCACCCTGCACTGGCGGCACGCCCCGGAGGCGGGCCCCTGGGCGGCGGCGTTCGCCCGCCGCCAGGAGCAGGCGCATGGCGTCAGAGCCGGTCCCGGCCGTCTGTCGCTCGAGCTGCGACCGCCCCTCGACGTGGACAAGGGGACGGTGGTGCGGTCGTTGGCCTCCGGCATGGCGGCGCTGGCGGTCTTCGGCGACGACCTGGGCGACCTCCCGGCCTTCGATGCTGCGGCGGACCTGAAGTCGCAGGGGGTGGCGGTGGCCCGGATCGCCGTGGTCGACGACGAAGCCCCGACCGAGGTGGCGGCACGCGCCGACCTGGTGGTCGCCGGGCCCCTCGGCGCGGTGGCGCTTCTCCGGGAACTGGATCAGGCGGCGGGGCCCGGCGGCTGAGCGGCAGAGAGTTGGTCGGCCAACCAGTCGGCGGCGGTCCGGGCCAGCACCACGTCCCGCAGGCGGGAGGCCCGGCCCCTCCGTTCCTCGGCGTCCATGCTCAGCGCCCGGTGGAGGGCGTCGGCGGTGCCGGACACGTCGAAGGGATTCACCCCGAGGGCCGCACCGGACAGCTCGTCCCAGGCTCCGGCCTCGCGGGAGAGGACGAGCACGCCGTCGGCCCGGTTGAGCAGCGGGCCCTCCTTGGCCACCAGATTGAGCCCGTCACGCACCGGGTTGACGAGCAGGACATCGGAGATGCTCAGCGCCGCCAGCGAGTGGGTCCGGTCGTCCTCGACGTGCAGGGCGATGGGCGTCCAGGCCGGAGAGCCCCAGGTCTGGTTGATCCGCTCGGCGGTGTGCGCGATCTCGGCCCCGTAGGCGAGATACTCGGCCAAGCCCTGCCGCGAGGGATACGCCAGCGCGACGTGGACCACCTCGCCCCGCCACTCGGGGTGGGACACCAAGAGCTCCTCGAAGGCCAGCATCCCCCGCACGATGTTCTTCGACGGCTCGACGCGGTCGACCCGCAGGACGATGCGACGTCCCCCCGTCTCGGCTCGCAGGTCCGCCACGGAGCGGGCGCACTCGGGGCCCGCCGCCTCGGACACGAGGCCCTCGTGATCCGGGGAGAGGGAGGAGATGAACGTGCGCGGCGGTCCCGCCGTGCCGGCCAAGGCCGCCAGGTAGGGGTCGGCGTAGCAGGCCCGGAATCCGGCCTCCCACCGCCGGGCGTGAAACCCACAGGCCCCGAAGCCGGCCAGGCCCGCCAGCAGCTCGCCGGCGGCGTGATCGGGCAGGGTGCGCAGCATGTTGGGGTCGGCGAAGGGGATGTGGCAGAAGTGCACGGTGCGCAGATCGGGACGGGCCTGGGACAGCATCCGGCCCAGCAACGAGAAGTGGTAGTCCTGCACCAGCACCGTCGCGCCCTCGGGGGCCCGGTCGACCACCACGTCGGCGACGGCCTGGTTGTAGGTCCGGTAGCCCTCCCAGGCCTGCCGCCAGTGCCCGTCGAACCGGGGCCGGCGCGGCAGGTCGAAGAGGTGGTGGTGGCAGAACCACAGGGTGGTGTTGGAGACGACGTCGTAGGCCTCACGGTAGGTGTCGTCGTCGACCACCACGGGGAGGAGGGTGATGCCCTCGTCCACCATGAGGCCCTGGGCGACGGCCGCCCGGTCGGCCGCCCCCATCGTCACCGAGACCCACGTCAGTCCGGTACCGGCCAGCAGCGGCCGTATCGACGAGACCAGGCCGCCGCCGCCCGAGACCCGGTGCAGCGCGCCGTCGGCGTCGAACCCGAACGAGAGCGGGCCCCGATTGGAGACGACGATGCACCCGCCTTCCTCGTTCACCGGGCGAGCGCCTAGCGGTTGGCGCGTGCCAGTGCGGCACGCAGGACATCGGTGGCCTGGGGCCGCAGCTCGTGGAGCGGGCGGTTGCGGTGGATGCGCACCCCGAGGTCGACCTGGGCCACCGCGCCCGCCCCCATCAGCGTCGCCACATCGATCAGCAGTCCGAGCTCGACGCCGTAGCCGTCGGTGAACCCCACCTTCTCGAAGACCCAGCGGTGCGCGGCGGTCTCGCCGGCCAGGGGCTGGCGCACCGCGGAGAGCTCGGGGAAGAGCAGCTCGAGCGCCGGGCGGGCCACCAGCTCGGTGACCCTCCCGCCGCCGGTGGGATCCCCGTGCAGCGGGCGGGTGTAGAAGCCCTTGACCAGCGCGATGTCGTCGAAGAACAGGAGCGGCCCGAGCATGCCGGTGACGAAGGCGGGGGTGGTGTTGGCGACGTCGGCGTCGAGGAAGACCACCACGTCGCCGCTGGACGCCGCCAGCGCCGCCGCCATGGCCTGGCCCTTGCCCCCGTGGGCGGCGACGCCCTGCACCACTCGTGCGCCCGCGTCGGTGGCCTGCTCGGCCGTGTCGTCGGTCGAGCCGTCATCGAGCACGATGACCTCGTCGACCAGACCGTTCCCGCCGGCCGAGGCCAGGAACGGCTGCACCACCGCCCGGACGACCGAGCCGACCGTGGACCCCTCGTCGCGCGCCGGGATGCACACCGAGACGGTGCGCGGCCCCTTGGCCTCGAGCGCCTTGGCCGTCGGGAACTCCCCGTGGTGAAAGGTGCGTGGACCCGCTCCGTCGGCTGTTCCCTCCTCTCCCTCTTCCGGCACGGTCAAATCATCGCACCTGACGTGCGGCCACCCTGACCGCGCGATGGCGCACGGGTCGGGCGAGGGGCTAACATTGCGTCCATCATCCAGAGCGACTGAGGGACGGGCCCGTTGACGTCGCGGCAACCGCTGCCCTCCTCACGTCGGGCAAAAGGTGCCAATGCCCGATCGATGAGGAGGACCGATGGTCGATTTTGTCACTGGGTTGCGTTGTCGGGAGTGTGGGCGCTCCTTCCCCGCGGAGGCTCGCCACGTCTGCGACTACTGCTTCGGGCCGCTCGAGGTGGCCTACGACTACGAGCGTGTCGCGGCCAACGTGACGCGGGAGCGGATCGAGGCCGGCCCGCGCACCATCTGGCGCTACCGGGACCTGCTGCCGGTCAGCGACGACGCGCCGGTCGATCTGGGCGCCGGCTTCACCCCCCTGGTGCGGGCCGACCGGCTGGCCGCCGAGCTCGGGCTGGGCGAACTGTGGATCAAGGACGACACCGCCAACCCCACGGGCTCCTTCAAGGACCGCGTGGTCTCGGTTGCGCTGACCAAGGCGCGCCAGCTCGGCTTCAAGGTGGCGGCCTGCGCCTCCACCGGCAACCTGGCCAACTCGGTCGCCGCCCATGCGGCCCGGGCCGGCATGGAGTCGGTGGTGCTGATCCCCCACGACCTCGAGCGGGCCAAGGTGACCATGACGACGATCTACGGGGGCACCGTCATCGCCGTCGAGGGGACCTACGACGACGTCAACCGGCTGTGCGCCGAGCTGACCAGCGAGCGCCCGAGCTGGGCCTTCGTCAACGTCAATGTGCGCACCTACTACGCCGAGGGCTCCAAGACGCTCGCCTTCGAGATCGCCGAGCAGCTGGGCTGGCAGGCCCCCGATCACGTGGTGGTGCCCATCGGATCGGGCAGCCAGCTGACCAAGGTGGCCAAGGGGTTCTGGGAGCTGGGCACCGTGGGGCTGCTGGACGAGGTGCCGCACGTGCGGATATCGGGGGCCCAGGCCGAGGGGTGCTCCCCGGTGGCCACCGCCTTTGCCCAGGGGACCGACGCCATCCGGCCGGTCAAGCCCAAGACGATCGCCAAGTCGCTGGCCATCGGCAATCCGGCGGACGGGTGGTACGCCCTGCAGGCCATGCGGGAGAGCGGCGGCTCGTGCGCCTCGGTCACCGACGACGAGGTGGTCGAGGCGATCGGGCTGCTGGCCCGCACCGAGGGGATCTTCGCCGAGACGGCGGGCGGGGTGACCATCGCCGTCCTGGCCAAGCTGGTCGCCTCGGGGGCCGTCCGGCCCGATGAGCGCGTCGTGGCCCTGGTCACCGGCCACGGGCTCAAGACGGTTGAGGCACTCTCGGACTACACCGGCCCGACCGCCACCATCGCCCCCACCCTCACCGCCTTCGACGCGGCCTTCGAGGCGCACGACGACCTCAGCGAGGAGACCTTGCCATGAGCCTGACGATCCGCATCCCCACCCAGCTGCGCGACCTGACCGGGGGCGCCGGCCAGGTCGAGGTGGAGGCGGCCAGCGTGGGGGAGGCGCTCAAGGCCCTCGACGCGGCCCACGCCGGCGTGGCCGACCGCCTCTTCGACGACTCCGGCGGCCTGCGGCGGTCCGTCAACGTGTTCCTGGCCGACGAGGACGTGCGCTTCCTCGAGGGTCTTGCAACGCCAATTGCGGCCGGGCAGACGCTCTCCATCGTCCCCGCCGTCGCCGGGGGGTAGGTAGGTAGGTAGGCCGGCCGCACGGCCCGGGACCGGCCGGTCCGGCCGGCCGTGCCGCGGCCTGACCAGCCTGTCCGCGGCTGCTCTTGCGCGCGGCGCCCGGGCGTGGTTTCCTATTAGCACTCGACAGATGAGAGTGCTAATGGTCCTCGATGGGCCAGCGGAACGATGGAGGAACACACCAGATGGCCAAGTTGATCGCCTTCGACGAGGAAGCCCGGCGCGGGCTCGAAACCGGCATGAACAAGCTGGCGGATGCCGTGCGCGTGACCCTCGGCCCGAAAGGCCGCAACGTAGTTCTCGACAAGAAGTGGGGCGCCCCCACCATCACCAACGACGGGGTGTCCATCGCCAAGGAGATCGATCTCGAGGACCCCTTCGAGAAGATCGGCGCCGAGCTCGTCAAGGAAGTAGCCAAGAAGACCGACGACGTGGCCGGTGACGGCACCACCACGGCCACGGTACTGGCCTGGGCCATGGTGCACGAGGGCCTGCGCAACGTGGCGGCCGGTGCCAACCCGATGTCGCTCAAGCGGGGGATTGAGGCCGCGGTGGAGACGGCGGTCACGTCCATCCACAGCATCGCCAAGGAGACCGAGTCCAAGGAGCAGATCGCCCAGGTCGCCTCCATTTCGGCCGCCGACACGGAGATCGGCGAAATGATCTCCGAGGCCATCGACAAGGTCGGCCGCGACGGCGTCATCACCGTCGAGGAGTCGCAGACCTTCGGCATGGACATGGACCTGGTCGAAGGGATGCGCTTCGACAAGGGCTACATCGCTCCCTACTTCGTGACCGACCCCGAGCGCATGGAGGCGGTGCTCGAGGATGCCTTCATCCTGCTCGTCGGCTCGAAGATCACGGCCGTGCGCGACCTGCTGCCGGTGCTCGAGAAGGTGATGCAGGGCGGCAAGCCGCTACTGATCATCGCCGAGGACGTGGAGGGCGAGGCCCTGGCCACCCTGGTGGTCAACAAGATCCGCGGCACCTTCCGCTCGGTCGCCGTCAAGGCACCGGGCTTCGGTGAGCGCCGCAAGGCCATGCTCCAGGACATCGCCATCCTCACCGGCGGCCAGGTGGTCACCGAAGAGGTCGGGCTGAAGCTGGAGAACGTCACGGTCGACCTGCTGGGCAGCGCCCGCAAGGTCGTCGTCACCAAGGACGAGACCACCATCGTCGAAGGTGCGGGGTCGGAGTCCGACATCAAGGGACGGATCAACCAGATCAAGGCCGAGATCGAGAACACCGACTCCGACTACGACCGGGAGAAGCTGCAGGAGCGGCTGGCCAAGCTGTCCGGTGGCGTGGCCGTGATCAAGGTCGGCGCGGCGACCGAGGTCGAGCTCAAGGAGAAGAAGCACCGTATCGAGGACGCGGTCTCGACGACCAAGGCGGCCATCGAAGAGGGTGTGGTTCCCGGCGGGGGCGTCGCCCTGCTGCGGGCGCAGCAGGCCATCCTCGACCGGGCCGAGAAGCTCGAGGGTGACGAGGCGACCGGAGCCCGCATCGTGGCCAAGGCCGTCGAGGAGCCGCTGAAGCAGATTGCGGTGAACGCCGGCCTCGAAGGTGGCGTCATCGTCGACAAGGTTCGCCACCTCAAGGGAGCGCACGGTCTCAACGCCGCCACCGGCGAGTACGGCGACCTGTTCAAGGAAGGCGTCATCGACGCCGCCAAGGTGACCCGCTCGGCGCTGCAGAACGCGGCCTCCATCGCCGCCCTGTTCCTCACGACCGAGGCGGTCATCGTGGACAAGCCCGAGGAGAACGCCGGAGCCGGCATGCCCGGCGGCGGGATGGACGACTACTAAGCCGCCACCCGACGCCCGGACCCGCCCGGGGCGGGGCCGTCTCCCGTCAGATGGCACCGCACCGGCACCACACGCATGCGACAAGAGCGCCCCTCGGGGCGCTCTTTCGCGTGGCACGGCGATGACTCCCTACACTGAGCCGGTGGCTGCCGACTCCCCGCTCGTCCCCTCGGTCGGCCTGGCCGTGCTCCACCTCTTCTGCCGCGTCCCCCCGGGCCCCGCCTTCGACGCGCCGTCGCTCAAGGGTGCGCTGGCCGCCGCCCGGGACGAGGGCTACCAGGTGGTGCCGGCCGCGCTGCTGGGCCACAAGGCCGACCTGGGCCTCATGGTGCTGGGCCCCGACCTGTGGCGCCTGCGTCTCCTCCAGACCGAGGTCCAGCGGGCCGGCGCGGTCCCCGTGGCGTCCTACGTCTCGCTGACCGAGCTGTCCGAGTACGCCGCGGGGGTGCCCGAGGAGATGCGCCAGGCTCGCCTCTTCCCCCGGCTCCCCCCCGAGGGCAAGGCCGCCTTCTGCTTCTATCCGATGTCCAAGCGCCGCTCGGCCGACCACAACTGGTACAGCCTCGACTTCGAGGCCCGTAAGGACCTCATGATGGGGCACGGGAAGGTCGGGCGCACCTTTGCGGGACGGATCCTGCAGGTCATCACCGGGTCGACCGGTCTGGACGACTTCGAGTGGGGGGTCACCCTCTTCGGGGTGCACCCCGACGACCTCAAGGACTGCGTCTACGAGATGCGGTTCGACGAGGCGTCCGCCCACTACGCCGAGTTCGGTCCCTTCTACACCGGCATGGTCGGGGACCTCGACACCGTGCTGGCCGCCGTCTCGGGAACCTCCGCGTGACGGCGTCGCTCGAGGCCCTCCGCGACGAGCTGCGCCATCTGGGGCGGGTGGTCGTGGCCTTCAGCGGCGGCGCCGACTCGGCGTTGCTGGCCAAGGTGGCGCACGACACCCTGGGCCGTGCCCGGGTGCTGTGTGCGACGGCGATCTCGCCCTCGCTCGCCGGCGCGGAGGCCGACGACTGCCGGGCCCTGGCCCGGGAGTGGGGTCTGCGCTGGGTGGGGGTGCCCACCGACGAGATGCAGGATCCGGCCTACGTGGCCAACGAGGCGGACCGCTGCGCACGCTGCAAGACGGCCTTGATGTCGGCCCTCGGCCCGTTGGCCCGGGCCGAGTCGGCTCGGGTGGTCCTCGGGGTCAACGTCAGCGACCTGGGGGACCACCGGCCGGGCCAGGCCGCCGCGGCGTCGGGCGGAGCCACCTTCCCCCTGGTGCAGGCCGGCTTCACCAAGGAGGACATCCGGCACTGGTCGAAGCAGCTGGGCCTGCGCACCTGGGACAAGCCGGCCGCGGCCTGCCTGGCCTCGCGCCTGCCCTACGGCACCCCCGTCACGCTGGGCCGCCTCGCCGCCGTCGACGCCGCCGAGGCGGCGCTGCGGGCGCTCGGTTTCGGGCAGCTCCGGGTGCGCCACCACGGGACGGCGGCCCGGCTCGAGGTGGAAGACGGGGTGCTGGCCGAGGTGCTGGCCCGCCGGCACGAGGTGGTGACCGCGGTGCGATCGGCCGGTTTCACCTTCGTGGCGCTGGACCTGGAAGGCTTCCGCTCGGGCAGCCTGAATCGGATGCTGGGCGCGACCGAGCCGAGCGTCGACGCGGGCCGGACGTGAGCCAGGTTCGGGTGAAGCTCACCTTTCCCGAGTCCGAGGTGCGCCGCCCCGTCCTGGCCACCCTGGTGCGCCGGTTCGACGTGGAGCCGAACATCCGCCGGGCCGACGTGGAGGAGCACCGGGGGTGGATCGTCTGCGAGCTGGACGGTGACGCGTCGCAGGTCGAGGCGGCGCTCGACTGGCTCCGCCAGGAGGGCATCACGGTCGATCTGCTCGGTGACCTGCTGGAGAGCTGAACCGCTCAGCGCGCCCGGGGCCCGTCGTCGTCGCCCCGGCGGACCTGCCACCCGGCCTGGGAGACCTTTCGGGGTTCGTAGAACACGCAGCCGTCGGGACAGCCGAAGGGGAGGGGCTCGTTGGCGTCGACCTTGCAGCGCTCGAGGCGGTCCCCCCGGGGCGTCGTTCGCATCACATAGTGACGGCAGTCCTCGTTGACGGGCACGGTCCATTCTGGCTCACCGGGCGTGGCGCGGTAGCGTCACCGGTTGTGGATCGCACTGTTCCCCTCAAGACGCTGCTCCGCTGGAGCGAGGCTCTCTCCGGTATCGCCCGCACCGGGCTGGGCTTCACCGAGAGCCTCTACGAGCAGGAGCGCTTCGAAGAGATCCTCAAGGTGGCGGCCGACATCCGGTTCCAGGCCGACGAGGACACCACGGAGGGCGACGCCGCCGAGGGACTCGTCCAGGAGTGGATGGACACGGTCGGCAAGGGGGTTCCCGGCTACGTGACGCCCAAGGTGGCCGTCGGCGCCGCCGTGGCGAACGACCAGGGGGAGCTGCTCCTCATTCAGCGGGCGGACTCGGGGATCTGGCTCTACCCGACCGGCTGGTGCGATGTCGGGTACTCGGCGGCCGAGGTCGTGGTCAAAGAGGTGGAGGAGGAGACCGGCATAGAGGTCGAACCGGTACGCCTGATCGCCGTCCTCGACGGCCTGCGCCTCGGCTTCACCCGCGTGCCGCTCTACTCGCTGCTCTTCTACTGCCGCGCCCTGGGGGGCACCCTGCAGGCCCACCCGCTCGAGTGCCGCGACGTGGGCTGGTTCACCCGGGACACCCTGCCCTCCCCGCTGGTCGGATCGGAGCGCTGGGCCGACACCGTCTTCGCCGCGCTGGGGGGCGAGCACCGCGATGTCCTCTACGACAGCGTGCGCCAACCCATGTGGCGGGGCGATCCCCAGAAGACCTGATGGCGGGGGATCGGAAGACGGGGGATCGGAAGGCCGAGGGTCACATGGCGGAGAATCACCGGATCTCCGTTTCGGTGGCCGCCCGGGTCGACGACGAACTCCATGGTGCGGTGGCCGCGCTCGTCCCGCAGCTCTCCTCCTCGGCCCCCCCGCCGACCCTGGACCAACTTCGCCGCATCATCGAGGATCCGGCCACGACGCTCCTGCTGGCCACGACCGCCCCGTCCGACGATGGCCACGATCCCGACGCCGACGGCGGCGACCGCAGCGGGGGACGGGTGGTGGGCATGCTCACCCTGGCCATCTTCTTGGTGCCCACCGGCCTGCGCGCCTGGATTGAGGACGTCGTGGTCGACGAGCGCCTCCGGGGTGCGGGCGTGGCCAGTGAGCTGATCCGGGCGGCCGTCGACCACGCCGAGCGGCAGGGCGCGCGCACCGTCGACCTCACCTCGCGGCCAGCGCGAGAGGCGGCGAACCGCCTCTACGTCCGCCTCGGCTTCGAGCGTCGCGACACCAACGTCTACCGCAAGACCCCCGACGGTGGCGCAGAGGGATCGGTCGGGGTGTCCGGCCGGGGCTGAGTGCCTCAGGCGCCCCCACGGTCGTCCCCGCCGCGCTCGGGCTGCGAGGCCCGGAGCTGGCCGGGGTCGAGGCCGGTGCGGGCATCCGAGGGCCGCGGCGGCACCGAGTTGACCCGTAGCCGGGTCAGGCGGACCGAGGCGATGCGCCAGCGCCCGTCGGGACAGCGGACGTAGCGCTCGTGGTAGTGGCCGTAGCCCTGCCAGGCTCCGTGGCGCCCGGGGTCGTCCACCCAGTCGAACATGGCCCAGATGCCCGTGGCGGTGTCCGCATCGACGAAGTCGATCTCGGGCATGTGGCCGTGATGCACGGTGAGCTTGTCCGGGTGCGACGCGACGAGGTAGGCGACGAAGGCATCGCCTCCCACCAGGGTAGGGACTTCTGACTCGGGGACGGGCGCGTTCTCCAGGTAGAGCTCCATGTCGTCGGTGAACAGGTCGCGCCACTCCTCCCACTGCTTGGTGTCCATCAGCCTGAAGTACCGGGCCTTCAGCTTCTGGATCTCGTAGAGGTCGACGAGCTGCTCCGGGTTCAGTGGTCCCCACCCCCTCGCCGCATCGTCAGTGGCCCAGGCCCCCCATGAGGGCAGCCATTGCGTCGAGCTGTTCGACGTAGTGCGCCACCGAGCGGTGCACGAAGCGCAGGGAGACGGCGGTCACCCCCGCTTCCCGCAGCTCCGCCACGGCGGCGACGGTCGCGTCCGGACGTGCTGAGGGATCGAGCGGGTCCCGGTGGGCGAGCACGACCTCGAGCGGCCGATCCCTCGCCTCCCAGGCGTCCGTCACCCGCGCCTGGGCCAACCAGGCCGCCGCCCGCCTCGGTGACGTGGCGAACGGGCACCAGCCGTCGGCCAGCTCGACCGCCCGGCGGAGCGATCGGACGCTACGACCGCCGATCCAGATCGGGGCCGGCGCCTGGAGGGCGCAGGGGTCCACGACGATCCCCTCGAAATGGTAGAAGGGGCCGTCGTAGGCCGGCGTCCGACGGCCGAAGGAGGCCCGGATGGCCCGGATGGCGTCGTCGGCCCTCGGCCCCCGGTCGGCGAAGGGCGAGCCGAGCAGCTCGAACTCCTTTTCGAGATAGCCGGCGCCGACGCCCATGATCAGGCGCCCGTCGCAGATCCGGTCCAACGTGCCGAACCGCTTGGCGATCTCGAGCGGGTGGTGGTAGCCCAGCACCAGGACGGAGGTGGTCAGCGCGATGCGGCTGGTGTGGGCGGCCAGGTAGCCGAAGGTGGACAGCGGGTCCCAGTAGCGGGGCCCGGGCAGGTCCATGCCTTCCTCGGGGATGGCCATGTGCTCGCTGCAGGTCAGATAGTCGAAGCCGAGGCGGTCGGCCGTCCGGGCTATCTGGCGGACGTCATCGATGGTCCCGTCGACCTCCCACGGGGCGTGGCCACCCGGGACGAGGGACAGCACGGGAGTCTGGATGCCGAACTTCACGTCGCGCCAGTCACGATCCGCACCCCTCCTCCGCTCGTCGGGTCGGTGCCGAGCCGGTGCTCGCTGGCGAGTGTACTCAGCCCGAGATGGAGACGACCGGGGCCACGAGCGGCGTGGCTCCGGTCGAGCCCTCGGAGGCGGCGTCGCCGAACGGGTAGACGCTGCCGTCGGCGGCCGCCAGCCAGTACCCCCCGCCGTCGGGCGAGGCGGTGACACCGACGACCGGCGTGTCCAGGTCGAACGAGCCGGCCGAGCCGTAGAAGGCGGCGTCGCCGAAGGTGAAGACACCCCCGTCGGAGGCCACCAGCCAGTACCCGCCGCCGCCGGGGGTGGCCGCCATGCCCACGATGGGCCGGTTGAGCCGGGTGCCGCCCTCCGAGCCGTAGAAGGCGGCGTCGCCGAAGCTGAAGATGCCGCCGTCGGAGGCCACCAGCCAGTACCCCCGGCCGTCGGGCGTGGCCGCCATGCCGACCACCGGCCGGTTCAGGTGCATGGCGCCGGTGGAGCCGTAGAAGCGGGCGTCGCCGAAGCTGAAGATGCCGCCGTCGGCGGCCACCAGCCAGTACCCCCGACCGTCGGGCGTGGCCGCCATGCCGACCACCGGCCGGTTGAGCCGGGTGCCGCCCTCCGAGCCGTAGAAGGCGGCGTCGCCGAAGGTGAAGACACCCCCGTCGGAGGCCACCAGCCAGTACCCGCCGTCGTCGGGGGTGGCCACCATGCCCACGATGGGCCGGTTGAGGGGGTGGCCGCCCATGGAGCCGTAGAAGGGCTCGCAGAAGGAGAAGACGCCGCCGTCGGCCGCCGCCATGCGGTAGCCCTGGCCGCTGGAGCACGACGGAGCCGCGCCGTTCTGGCGGGCCTGTCCCGAGTTGGGATCGATCATCAACGAGGACTCGTCGACCGCCTCGAACTCGCTGGCCGGGACCTGCTTGAGCTCGTTGACCAGCGAGATCGGCCAGTCCGGATCGGCCGTTCCCCCGAAGTACCAGTTGGAGCCGTTGTCGGCCAGGATCAGGCCGTACTGCTGCATGGCCCGCAGGACGACCTGCGCCTGGGGCGAGTACCCCGAGATGTTGTAGCTCGCCTTCAGGCGGAAACGCGCCCCCATCGGGGGAAGGTCCGGGTTGCTGGCGGTCCCCGCCTCATGGCGGGCGGGCCATAGGAACGAGGTGTCGGTCGACTCGGCCGTCATGCGGATGGCATGGGTGATGCTGCCCGAGAGCACCTCGTCGTAGCGCACGAGGCCGGGCAGGATGGGCAGACCCGCAGCGTCGGCCGACGTCCACCCGCTGGGCCGCAGGGCGTTGGAGTCCAGGTTCCAGATGGCTCCCGAGCCGGCGGTGGATCCCGACGGGCTGTAGGTGGCGTCGTAGAGCTCGTAGAGGGTGCACGTGCTCGGGTTGACCATGAGGGCGTGGCGGTCGCCCGTCGACTGCGCCCCGCCCTCAATCGGCGTGTCGGCCCCGAAGGGGTAGGGCCCCGGATCGCTCTGGTCGGCGTACTGGAAGGTCACGTTCACCAAGGGGTGCGAGGGTGACACCACGATGTAGGGGATCCCGTAGGGGGTGCTGGGGTCGTCGGAGGGTCCGAAGTCCGGGTGCAGGTCGCTCGAGCCGGCGTCCATGCTGGTCATCCACGCCGCGCTGTGCGGGTCGACCGGCAGCTGCGAGATGTTGGTGTTCCACACGTTGTCGGCCGGGAACATCGGACAGTCGGGCGCCCCCGGCAGCGGGGTTCCGGCCGAGGCCGTCCCGGGCATGGTCAGCGCCAGCCCGCCCCACAGCAGGGCGGCGGCCAGCACGGCCACCGCGCCACTCCTCCTCCGTCGTCCCACGCGCACCCCCGGGGCCCGACCGTACCCGACGGACGTGCCTCGGGCTGCGCGACGATGGCCGGGTGACGCCGTTCCTCGACGAGATCCGCGAGACCCTGGTCCCCCCGCCCGGCGCCCGCCACGGTCCTCTCCCGCCCCTCCTGGTGGGGCTGACCGTGGTCACCGGCCTGGTGGACGCCTTCAGTTACCTGGTCCTCGGGCACGTCTTCGTGGCCAACATGACGGGCAACGTCGTCTTCCTGGGCTTCGCCCTCGCCGGAGCGCCGGGCTTCTCCATCGTGGCCTCCGCCGTGGCCCTGGCGTCCTTCTGGTGCGGCGCCCTGGCCGGCGGGAGGATCGGCGCGCAGCTGCACCAGCACCGGGGGAAGCACCTCAGCTCGGCGGTGAGCATTCAGGCGGCCTTCCTCGCCGCCTCGGTGGTGCTCGCCGCGCTGAGCCCGAACCCGGTCCCGGCGCGCTACCGCTACCCGCTGATCGTCGTCCTGGGGGTCGCCATGGGCATCCAGAACGCCACGGCGCGGCGTTTGGCGGTGCCCGACCTCACGACCACGGTGCTCACCTTGACCCTGGTGGGCACCGCGGCGGACAGCGGCCTCGGCGGTGGTCAGGGATCGAAGGCCGGACGGCGCTTCCTCTCGGTGGTGGCCATGTTCGTGGGCGCGCTGGTGGGGGCGGTGTTCGTCCTCCACGTGGCCATCGTCCTGCCTCTGGTGACCGCTCTGGTCGTGCTGGTAGTGGTCGCCGCCGCCGCGCGGATCGCCGGACGCGGCGACCCGGCGTGGGTGCGCCCGTGACCGCGCCGTGACGACCTTCATCACGCGGTACGCGACGGCGGGCCCGGGCGTCCGGCTGGCCGTGAAGGACCTGATCGACATGGAAGGGGAGCAGACCACCGCCGGGTGCCGGGCCGTGGCGGGGCGAGCCGCCCCGGCTCTCCGGGACGCCGCCTGCCTGGCCGGGGCCCGCGCCGCCCGAGCGCGCATCGTGGGGCGGACCAACCTGCACGAGCTGGCGTTGGGGGTGACCGGCGTCAACCCCTGGTACGGCACGCCGGTGAACCCGCTGGACCCGGCGCTGGTCCCGGGGGGGTCGTCGAGCGGTTCGGCGGTGGCGGTGGCCACGGGGGAGGCCGACGTCGCCTACGGCAGCGACACCGGGGGCTCGGTCCGCATCCCGGCCGCCTGCTGCGGTATCGCTGGGCTCAAGACGACCTGGGGGAGGGTCCCACTCGACGGGGTGTGGCCGCTCTGCCCCAGTTTCGACACGGTAGGTCCCATGGCGCGCGACGTGGCCGGGGTGGTGCTCGGCATGGAACTGCTCCAACCGGGGTTCACCGTGGCCGACACCACCGGCGTCACCATCGGGCTCCTCCACCCACCGGCCGACCCGCTCATCGACGCGGCGGTCAGCCGGGCACTGCGCGCCGCGGAGTGGTCCTGCCTGGACCTCGAGGTCCCCGAGTGGGATGCCGCCACCCTCCAGGCCGGCCTTCTCCTGCTGGTCGAGGCCTGGGCGTCGAACCGGGCCCTGGTGGCTCGGGATCCCGGGGGGATCGGAACCGCGGTCCGGGAGCGGCTGGTCATGGGCTCGACCTTTGACAGCGCGGCGGTGGCGGGCGCCCGGTCGGGCCAACGGGCCTGGCAACGCACCCTTGCCGGTCTCTTCGAGCGGGTCGACTTTCTGGTCACCCCCACCCTCACCATCTTTCCGCCCTCGCTCGACGACGGCGACGATCTGCTGGTGGCCCGCTGCACCCTGCCCGTCAATCTGGCCGGTGTGCCGGCGCTCGCACTGCCCGTCCCGACCGGTGGGCCGTTGCCGGCCAGTATCCAGCTCATTGGACCGGCGGGCAGCGAGGATCGGCTGTTGACCGCCGGCGCCTGGTTGGAGTCGGCCGCCGCGGCCGGGTGACCGGGCGCCGCCGAGCCCGGCCGGATGGACCAGATGGGCTACATGGAATAGCCCCCCGGCGGCGTTGTTGTACTACAACGTGCTCATCGACTTGTGGTCCGATTTCGCCTGCCCCTGGTGCGCCCTGGGCCTCCACCGCCTCCACGCCGCGCTGGAGCGCTTCGAACACGGCGATGCGGTGACCGTGGTGCACCGCGCCTTCGAGCTCGACCCGGGCGCGCCGGCCCAGCGCACGCAGACACTGGGCGAGGTGCTGGCGGCGAAGTACGGCATGAGCCCCGAGCAGGTGCACGCCGGCCACGAGCACCTGGCGGCGCTGGGGAGGGAGGTGGGCTTCGCGTACGACTTCGATCGGATCAAGCTGGGCAACACCTTCGACGCCCACCGCTTGACCCGGGCGGCCCGCGGCACGGCCGTCGAGGATGCACTGGTCACGCGCCTGTTCTCGGCGTACTTCACGGAGGGAGAGCTTCTCTCCGACCGTGGGGTCCTCCTGCGGACGGCGGTGGCGGCCGGGATGTCGCCCGACCTCGCCCGCTCCGTCCTGGACAGCGATGCCCATGCGGGCGACGTGCGGGACGATGAGCGCATCGCTCGGGAGGCGGGGATCACCGGCGTGCCCTACTTCGTGATCGACGGCGGTTGGGCCGTACCGGGTGCCCAGGACGTGGACACCCTCCTGCTGGCCCTGAACCGGGCCTGGGAGCGCTCGTCGGCGTCGGCCGCGGCGTCGGCCGGGACGACGCCTATCGCGACGGGCCGGACGAACACCTAGGCCGGACCAACACCTAGCTAGTGGGTCATCCCCATTAGGCCATGGTGGCCAAGATCTCCCGGACCATCTCCTCGGTGGTGTCGGGATGGAGGAAGGCGAAGCGGGCCACGGTCTCGCCTTCCCAGGTGGTGGGGGTGACGAACCCCGTCTGGTCCGCCAGCAGCCGGGCCGACCAGGCTTCGTAGTCCGCTCGGGTCCAGCCCGGTCGGCGGCAAAGGACGACGGAGAGCTCGGGCGGTCGCACCAGTTCGGTGTGCGGCGTCTCCTCAATGAGGCGGGCGCCGCGCCGGGCGATCGACAGGCCCGCCTCGACGGCGTCCCGGTAGGCGTCGAGGCCGTTGACGGCCAGGGAGAACCACAGCGGGAGCCCGCGGGCGCGGCGCGTGAGGTGGTAGGCGTAGTCGCTCGGGTTCCACTCCTCGGGCTTCCCGCGATGGAGGATTTCGAGGTACGAAGCGTCCTGGGTGAAGACCGCCTTGGCCAGGTTGGGCTGGCGGTAGATGAGCGCGGCACAGTCGAAGGGCGCGAAGAGCCACTTGTGGGGATCGACGATGAACGAGTCCGCCCGCTCGAACCCGGCGAAGGTGGCCCGAGCCGAGGGAGCGAACAGGGCGGCGCCCCCGTAGGCCCCGTCGATGTGGAACCACAGGGAGCGCTCCCGGGCCACGTCGGCCACGCCGGAGAGATCGTCGACCATGCCGGCGTTCGTGGTGCCGGCGGTGGCGACCACGGCGACCACGTCGTCGGCCCGGGGATGGTGGTCAAGGACGGCCCGCAGCGCGGTCCCGGTCAGTCGGTGGTCCTCGGTGGGAATGACCAGCGCCTCGACGCCGATGACGTGGAGGGCCTTGCCCACCGAGGAGTGGGCCTCGTCGCTCACGGCGATGAGGGGGTGCGCCGGGCCGTCGGCCGTGCCCCGCCGGTACCCCGCCGTGTCCCGGGCCACCACGAGCGCCGAGAGGTTCCCGGCCGATCCGCCGGCCACAAAGCATCCTCCGGCCTCGGGAGGGAAGCCGGCGGTCTGCGCGATGACCGCCAAGGCCTGGTTCTCTGCCACCACCACGCCGGCGGCTTCCAGCCACGAGGTGCCGTGCAGCGACGAGCACGAGACGAACATGTCGAAGAGGAGCGCAGCCTTGGTGGGCGCGGCGGGGATGAACGAGAGGAAGCGCGGGCTGTCGCACGAGACGACGGCGGCGGCGAGGGTGTCGGTGAAGAGACGCAGGACGGTCGCCGCGGCGTTGCCCTCCGGGCGCATGAGGCCGGTCAACGCGTCGCTCAGCGCGAGCGCCAGGCCACCGAAGTCGAGCGGCACGGGGTCGAGCGCCAGGCGCTCGCGGCACGCGGCCACCACGAGATCGGTCATGGCCGCGTCGTACTCGAACATCCCCGACGCCGGCATAGCGGTCAGCGGTCTTCGCCGGTGGGGGGTTCGGCCGGGGCGCTGCGGCGTGTCAGTCTCCAGACTTCCTCGGCGCGGGAGGCGACCTCGTGGACGCCCAGACCGCTCGCCGTGGCGATGGAGACGACATCGTCGAACTCGGGCTTGGCCCGCCCGGAGCCGACCTTCATACGCACCACCTTCCCGTCAATGGTGACCTCGTGGATGGTGCGGGCGGCGGGCCAGCGCTCGGCCGGGGTGGCGCGGACCCCGAACGTCCCGGTGGAGGCGGCGATGACGTGGCGCAGCGAGTCGAGGTGCGCCACGTCGGTGAGAACGTGCAGGACATGGCCGGGCCTGCCCTTCTTCATGGTCACCGCAGTGATCCAGGCGTCGAACGCGCCGGCCTCGAGGGCGGCGGACACGGCGTGGCCGAGCTGTTCGCCGGTCACGTCGTCGAGGTTGGTCTCCACCAGCAGGGCCGGCTGTCCCGGACCGATGTCGGCCTGCCCGTCGCGCCGGCCGATGATGACCTGCGTGCAGTTGGGCAGCTCGTCGAGCTCGCCCGCTCCCCCGCCGAAGCCGCTGGCGGACACCACCATGGCCGGCATCGGCCCGAACGACGTGGACAGCGCGGCCAGCAGCGCGGCGCCGGTGGGGGTGGTCAACTCCACCGTGGTGGCGCGCCCGTATATCGGCACGTCCCGGAGCAGGCGGACGGTGGCCGGCGCGGGATTGGGCAGGAGGCCGTGGGCGGTGCGCACCGTACCGGTCCCGGTGGCCACGGGCGACGCCGTGACCTCGTCGACGCCCAGCACCTCCAGCGCGGCGACGGTGCCCACGATGTCGACGACGGCATCGTGCCCGCCGACCTCGTGGAAGTGGACGTCGCCAACCGGCCGGTCGTGCAGGGCGGCCTCCACTTCGGCCAGCCGGCGGAAGACGGCGAGGGAGCGGGCCGCCACCCGAGGAGGGAGGGCGGCGGCGTCGATCAGGCCGACGATGTGGGCGTGGGTGCGGACAGTGGCGTCGCTCTCGCCGCGCACCAGGGCCCGCGCGCAGGCCACGCCTCCCCGCAGCGACCGCTCCATGTGCAGCTCCCATCCCGGTAGGGCGAGGCGGTCGAGCAGGAGCCGGACCTCGTCGATGTCGGCACCGGCATCGAGGAGGGAGCCCAGCGCCATGTCGCCGGCGATGCCGGCGAAGCAGTGGAACCAGGCCACCGTGGGCGGTGGTCCGGCACCGGCGGGCGACGTCATGGGAGCAGCCGGGCCACGGCGCAGGCCGCTCCGTAGCCGTTGTCGATTCCCACCACGGTGACGCCCGACGCGCAGGTGGCCAGCATGGCTAGCAGTGCGGTCACCCCCTCGAAGGCGGCTCCGTACCCGGTGCTGGTGGGCACGGCCACCACGGGGGCAGGGGTGAGACCACCCACCACGCTGGCCAGCGCCCCCTCCATCCCGGCGATCACCACGACGGCATCGGCCATCGCCAGCTCGTCGACCTCGGCCAACAGTCGGTGCAGCCCGGCCACGCCGCAGTCGACCAGCACGGTCGGGGTGAACCCCAGCGCCACCAGCACGGCCGAGCACTCGGTGGCCACCGGGAGATCGGCCGTTCCGGCCGTCACCACCACGACGTGGCCCGCCCGGGCGGGGGCGGGCCGGAACGTCATGGTGCAGGTGGGCCGGGCCTCGGTGACCTCGCCGGGCCCGTGGCCGCGCGCCTCGGTGAGGGCCGAGACCGCCTTGACCTGGACCTCGCTGGCCCTGGTGAGCAGGACGGGTCCGGCGGTGGCCTCGAGCAGCTCCCCGACGATGGCGGCGCAGTGTTCGGGCGTCTTGCCCGGACCGTAGACGGCCTCGGGCATGCCCTGGCGCAGGTCACGGTGGTGGTCGACGCGGGCGAAGCCGAGGTCGGCATAGGGCAGCCGGCGCAACTGGCGGACGGCGTCGTCGGGCGTACAGTCACCGGAGGCGACCCGATCGATCAGCGCGCGCAGTGTGGTGGGATCCATAATCCTCACTATCCTGCCCGGGAGTGAACCCTCCTGCGACCACGGTCGCCTACTTCGGGCCGGCCGCCACCTTCACTCAGGAGGCGCTCCTCAGCGAGCCGGACCTGGCCGCGGCCGATCTCCGACCGCTGGCGACCATCACCGGCGTCCTCGAAGAGGTGGCCAACGGCCACGCCGAGCTGGGCTTCGTTCCGATTGAGAACGCCATTGAGGGCACCGTCAGCGCGACGATCGACGGCCTCATCTTCGACGTCGACCTCTACATTCAGCGCGAGGTCGTGATGGACATCCACCTCCATCTGATGGCCAAGCCGGGCACCCTGATCAGCCAGATAGAGCGGGTGTCGTCCTACCCCCACGCGCTGGCCCAGTGCCAGAAGTACCTGGCACGCCAGGTTCCCGGCGCCGAGCAGGTGGCGGCCAACTCCACCGCCGACGCCGCCCGCCTGCTCGGTGAGTCCGGCGCCCCGAACGTCGCCGCCATCGCGCCGCGCCTGGCGGCGGAGCGCTACGGCCTGGCGATCCTGGCCGAAGACGTGGAGGATCACCCGGAGAACCAGACCCGGTTCGTGGCCGTGGCCCGCTCGCACGTGCCCAAGCCCACCGGCCACGACAAGACGAGCATCGTGTGCTTCCAGCGCGCCGACCACCCCGGCAGCCTGCACGGCATCCTCGGGCAGTTCGCGGCGCGCAACATCAACCTGACCAAGCTCGAGTCACGACCGACCAAGCAGAGCCTCGGTGACTACTGCTTCGTGATCGACCTGAACGGTCACATAGGCGACGAGGTGGTCGGCGACTGCCTGCGCGACCTGCACGCCAGTCTGGCGGGGGTCAAGTTCCTCGGGTCCTACCCCGCCGCGGGGGCCCACGGGGCCGAACAGCGCCGGCAAGCCGACGAAGCCTGGCAGGCCGCCGACGAGTGGCTGTCCGGCCTGCGCGCCGCCGTCGGCTGAGGGCGGCTGAAGGCTGGGCGCGGGTACGCGGAGGGAGTGGGATTCGAACCCACGGAGGCTTGCACCTCACAGCTTTTCAAGAGCTGCGCATTTGTCCGCTCTGCCATCCCTCCAGGTTCTGCATGCTAGGAGAGATCGCCCACGGGCCCGGGCCGGGCAGCCCTAGCGGCGGGCGTCCGCCGCGTTCTGGTCGCGCTGGCGACCCCGCTGGCGGCCCCGATCGGCCTGGGAGAGAACGACCTTGCGCAGGCGGACGACCTTGGGCGTGACCTCCACGCACTCGTCCTCGGAAATGAACTCCAGCGCGTGCTCGAGCGAGAAGTTCATCACCGGCGTCAACCGTTCGAACTCCTCGGCCGTCGACGAGCGGATGTTGTTCAACTTCTTCTCCTTCGTCGGGTTGACATCCATCTCGTCCTGGCGTGCGTTCTCTCCGACCACCATGCCCTCGTAGACGTCTTCGCCCGGGCCCACGATGAGCGTGCCCCTCTCCTGCAGGTTCATCAGTGCGAACGTGGTGGTGAGTCCCCGCCGATCGGCAACCATCGATCCGTTGCGACGCGTCTTGAGCTCGCCGTGCCATGGCGCCCACCCGTCGAAGATGTGGTGCAGCACTCCGGTGCCCCGGGTCTCGGTCAAGAACTCGGTGCGGAAGCCGATGAGGCCGCGGGCCGGCACCCGGTAGTCGAGACGGACCCACCCCGTTCCGTGGTTGACCATCTCGGTCATGGTGCCCTTGCGCAGCGCCAGCAGCTGGGTCACCACCCCCAGGTAGTCGTCGGGCACGTCGATGGAGACCAGCTCGACCGGCTCGAGCAGCGTGCCGTCCTCCTCGCGGGTCACCACCTGGGGCTTGCCCACGGTCAGCTCGAATCCCTCCCGCCGCATGGTCTCGACGAGGACGGCGAGTTGCAGCTCGCCCCGTCCCAGGACCTCCCACATGTCCGGCCGCGCCGTCGGGGCGACCCGGATGGCCACATTGCCCACCAGTTCGGCGTCGAGCCGGTTCTTCAGGAGGCGAGCCGTCAGCTTGGTCCCGTCGGTGCCCGACAGGGGCGACGTGTTGATGCCGATGGTCATGGCCAGGCTCGGTTCGTCGACGGTGATGGCCGGCAGGGCGATGGGATCGTCGGCGTCGGCCAGCGTCTCGCCGATGGTGACCTCGGACAGACCGGCGATGGAGACGATCTCGCCGGGGCCCACCGACTCGGCCGGCACCTGCTCGAGGGACTCGGTCACGTACATCTCGGTGATCTTGGCCTTCTCGATCGTCCCGTCGATCTTGCACCAGGCGATGGTGCCGCCCTTGGTGAGCTCGCCGTTGTAGACACGGCAGACGGCCAGCCGACCGACGTACGGCGAGGCGCTGAGGTTGCAGACCAGCGCCTGGGTCGGCGCGTGCTCGTCGAACTGCGGCGCCGGGACGTGGTCGATGATGGCCCGGAAGAGCGGCGCGACGTCGGTGCCGACGACGCCCCGCTCGGTGCTCACCCAGCCGGCCCGCGCGTTGGAGTAGAGGATGGGGAAGGAGATCTGGTGCTCGTCGGCGTCGAGGTCCAAGAACAGCTCCTCGACCTGGTCCACCACCTCGGCGATACGCGCATCGGGTCGGTCCACCTTGTTGATGACCACGACCACCGGCAGCCGGGCCTCGAGAGCCTTACGGAGCACGAAGCGCGTCTGGGGCAGCGGGCCCTCCGAGGCATCGACCAGGAGAAGGACGCCGTCCACCATGGTCAGGCCACGCTCGACCTCGCCACCAAAATCGGCGTGGCCCGGGGTGTCGACGATGTTCATCTTCACCCCGCCCCAGCGCACGGCGGTGTTCTTGGCCAGGATGGTGATGCCCTTCTCACGTTCGAGGTCGCCCGAGTCCATGACGCGGTCGGTCATCTCCTGGTGCGCGCCGAACGCGCCCGTCTGGCGCAGCATGGCATCGACCAACGTCGTCTTGCCGTGGTCGACGTGGGCCACGATGGCCACGTTCCTGATGTCGTCTCGGTTCTGCATGGGGGCTACAACGATAGGCGAGGCCGGGATGGGTTCAGGCCGCAGCCCTCGTCACCCCCTCAGACCCCACGGGATCGGCCTCCGCCGAGGCCAAGGTGTGAGCGACCGCCTCGACCCCCACGTCGAGCGCGGCTCTGTCCACGTCGACCGTGACCGTGTGCCCGGAGTCCGGCCACCACCCCACGATCCGACCTGGTGGGAGCGAACGGGGGGCGTGCACGGCCTCCACCATCGCCACCACGCTGAGCTCGGCTCTGACACTGGGACGCCGGGAGCCGCCCAGCACGACCAGGTGGACCGAGAACGGGTTCTCGTCGCGGTCCACGACGACCGAGCGAACCTCGGCGCGGCTGCGAACGGCGAGGAGGGAGGAGTGGGGGCTGTTCCACCAGCGGTCCCGACCGATGACCGGTGCCGGGCCGAACTCGCTCCAGTCGAGTGCGGACCACAGGCGGGTGGCCCAGGTGACGGCCTCGGCCTGCACGACGGCGAGCCCGGGGCCGGGCAACCCGGCCAGCCACCGGTCCATGGCCGAGCTGGGCCGGCTCCCCTCCCGCACCGAACGGATCGCCCCGGTGATGGCCTGCCGCACGCCTTCGGTGGGTGTGCGCGCCTCTCCGGCCACTAGGGAGCGGACGGCGGCCAGCCCGAGACCTCGACGGGCCGTGCGGGCCGACCAGGCGAACGGGGTGGAGGGGGAGCGACCGGCGCTCGACGAGAGCGCCGTCCGCACGTCGTGGTCGGTGAGGCGAAGCGACCGACCGACCGACCGCGAGGCGGCCAGGTCGGCGAGCACCCGGGGGATCTTTTCCGCCGCCTCGCGGGCGGCGACCGCGCGAGCGGCCACGAGCGGATCCACCGGGCCGAGGAGGTGCACGCTGAGGGGGCGGAGGCTGCCCGTGGGGGGAGCGGATGGTGTCTCCGCCGACACGCTCGACGTCGACCGCTCAGGCACTGTTCCTCGCGAGGAGGGCGAGTCGCCCGACGGTGTGGGACACGACCGCTCGGAGATGCTCCTCGAGCACGTCTTCGACTCCGTAGCGACCGGCCGCCGTGTGGATGAGCGCGACACGGAACGGTGGCACGCCGCTGCGGACCATCTCGAGCAGGGCGAGGTAGTGCAGCGCGGCACGGGCCGGGGCCCAACGGCCGCCGGTCGCCACCCCGAGGGCGCACAGGGTGGCGGTGCCGGGAACCGGCGCACCGACGAGCAGGTCGAACGTGCCGCACAGCACCACCCTCCCGCCGGCCAGTGGAATCGCCACGCGGTCGTTGGTGCGCGGCATCCATCCCGCCGCGAACCGGGGAGTCAAGTTCACCAGCTGGGCGACGTGGCTGGACAGGGAGGCAGAGAGCGCGGCCTTCGCCTCACCGGTCATCTCCCCGACGTGGCGCACCATGGCACCCCGGCCCGGTTCGACGCGTAGGGCGTCGAGGGCGTCGGCGAGCGGGTCCCCGATGCGTCCGCAGGTGACCAGCTGGCGGAAGAGAGCCCGGACGAGGCACGACTCCACCAGACCGATCGGGTAGGGGGACGCCGCCGGCCCCTTGCGACGTTCCCCCGCGGGCGCATCGGCCGCCACATCCTGATCTCGCCACAGGAGACGCGGGCCGAGGTGCAGAGGCGGCGCATCCTCGCCGCGGGCCGCCACGAGTTCGGCGGCCCCGTCCTCCAACCAGGCCCGCAAGCCACCGGCGAGCTCCGGGTCGAAACGGGGACGGCGGTCCGATCCCATGCGCAGGAGCGCCAGAACCTCGTCGGGCGCCGGTGCGTGGGGAGTCACGAGGACCATGGGTCAATGGTGCCGGACCGCTGTGACATCGCCCTTGGCAGGCTGCTCTACCCTGGCTGGTTGGTATGAGTCTCGCCTCCTCCCCGCACGGGTCGCCGGCACCGCTCACGCTGTTGGCGTCGAACGTGCCGTTCGACATCCTCTTCGGGATATTCGTCCTCGCGCTGCTGACCCTCGTGGTGATCGTCATCACGTGGGCGATCCGGCGGGACCGAGCCGGCCGGGCAGCCTGGGTCCAGCGCCAGCAGGGCAAGACCACGGGCACGGCTACGGCCACGGGCACAGGCACAGGCACGGCGCCCGACACGACGGCGGCCGACACGACGGCTGCGGATCGGGACGTCCCCCCGACCCCCGGTGGGTGAGGGCGCGTGCCATCGTCACACCGTCCTGGTGAAATAGAGGCGTGACCGACCCCGAGCTGACCGGTGCCTTCCACCCCGCCGTGGCCGGCTGGTTCGCCCGGCGCTTTCCCGAGGGCCCCACCGCACCACAGGCGGCGGCGTGGCCGCACATCGCCGCGGGAAGGGACGTCCTGGTCGCCTCGCCGACCGGGACCGGCAAGACGCTGACCGGTTTCCTGGTGGCCATCGACGCCGCCTACCGGGCCGCCGACAACGGGTCGCACCGCGTCGGGCTCCCCGAGGTGCTCTATATCTCGCCGCTCCGCGCCCTGGCGGTCGACGTCCACGAGAACCTCCACGTCCCCCTGGGCGAGATCCGGGAGGAGGCGGCGCGCCTGGGCTACGCCGACCCCGGGCTGCGCGTCGCCGTCCGCACCGGTGACACCCCGCCCGCCGAGCGGGCCGCCATGGCCAAGAACGCCCCGGATCTTCTGGTGACGACGCCCGAGTCGCTCTACCTCCTGCTCACGGCGCCGGCGTCGCGCGCCATGCTGCGCGGCGTGCGCACCGTGATCGTCGATGAGGTGCACACCCTGGCCCGGGACAAGCGGGGCAGCCACCTGGCCCTGAGCCTGGAGCGGCTCGACGGCCTGGTCACCGCCAACGGTGGGCGGCTGCAGCGCATCGGCCTCTCGGCCACCCAGCGCCCGCTCGACGTGGTGGCCCGCCTCCTCTCCGGCGTGCACGGGGACCGCCCGCCGACGGTGATCGTCGACTGCGGTCACAGCCGCAGCCTCAACGTGGCGATCGAGCTCCCCGACAGCGAGTTGGAAGCAGTGGCCAGCGGTGGTCAGCTCTCCGACATCCTCGATCGCATCGCCGCGCACACGCGGGAGCACCGCACGACGTTGATCTTCGTCAACACTCGCAAGATGGCCGAGCGGGTCGCCCACCAGCTGGCCGAGCGGTTGGGAAGTGCGGACCACACCGACGTGGGCACAGGCGCGGCGGGGGTGGATGCGTCCCTGCAGGTGGCCGCCCACCACGGCAGTCTCTCCGCGGGCGCGCCGGCGGGTCGTCGAGACCCGGCTGCGGGCCGGCGACCTGCGCGCCCTGGTGGCCACGGCCTCTTTGGAGCTGGGGATCGACGTCGGTCCGGTGGAGCTGGTCTGCCAGATCGGGTCGCCGCGCGCCATCGGTACCTTCCTCCAACGGGTCGGCCGGGCCAACCACCAGCGGGATGGAGTGCCGGCGGGCCGTCTCTATCCGATGACCCGCGACGAGCTGTTCGAGTGCACGGCGCTGCTGGCCGCCGTCCGTGACGGACGGCTCGACATGCTGGAACCACCGGTCGCCCCGCTCGACGTCCTGGCCCAGCAACTGGTCGCCGAAACCGCCTCGGTCGAGGAGTGCGATGTCGAGGCCCTGTGGCAGATGGCCCGGCGGGCCGCCCCGTACGCAGAGCTCTCGCGCCAGGACTTCGACGACACGGTGGCGCTGGTCAGCTGGGGCGTCGAGACGGGCCGGGGCCGTCGCGGGGCCCACCTGCACCATGATGCGGTCAACGGTCGCCTGCGCGCCCGTCGCGGGGCGCGTCTCGCCGCGCTGACCAGCGGCGGCGCCATCCCCGAGACCGGCGACTACCGCGTGGTCCTCGATCCCGACGGCGTCACCGTGGGGTCGGTGCATGAGGACTTCGCCGTGGAAGCGACCGCCGGCGACATCTTCCTCTTGGGCACACACTCGTGGCGGGTGGCCAAGGTGGAAGTCGGCACGGTGCGCGTGCACGATGCCGGCGATCTCCCGCCCACCGTGCCCTTCTGGCTGGGGGAGGCTCCGGCCCGCACGGCCGAGCTCTCGGCCGCGGTCAGCGACCTGCGTGCAGAGCTCGAGCCGCTGCTGCGGGCGCCGGATGGCGACGCGGCCCGCCGGTTGGTCATGGGGCGGGCCGGGGTATCGATGGACGTGGCGCAACAGGTGGTGGCTTACTGTGCCGCCGGCCTGGCCGCGCTGGGCTACCTGCCCACCCGCCAACGCATCGTGGTGGAGCGCTGCTTCGACGACAGCGAGGGCACACAGCTCATCGTGCACGCCCCGTTCGGTGGGCGTGTCAACCGTGCCCTCGGCCTGGCCCTGCGCAAGCGGTTCTGCGTGTCCTTCGACTTCGAGCTCCAGGCTGCCGCGGACGATGACACCGTGGTGCTCTCGCTCGGCCCCCAACACAGTTTTCCCCTCACGAGCGTGCGGTCCATGCTGTCGGCCGATCGTGCCGCCGAGGTGTTGACGCAGGCCGTGCTGCCCCATCCCATGTTGGCGGCCCGCTGGCGTTGGAACCTGAACCGGGCCCTGGTCCTGCCGCGCCAGCGTGGGGGGAAGCGCCGTCCGATCCACCTCCAGCGGATGGAAGCGGACGACCTTCTGGCCGCGGTGTGGCCCTCGCTGGCCGCGTGCCAGGAGAACGCTTCTCCCGGCCCGGCGGTGGTGCCCGACCACGTGCTCGTGCGCCAGACCGTCCACGACTGCCTGCACGAGGGTCTCTCGGTGGAGGGCCTCGTCGATCTGTGGTCGAAGGTGGAGTCGGGCGCCATCGCCGTGCACACCGTCGAGTCGTCGGAGCCTTCGCCGTTGTCCCACGGGATCCTGAGCGGTCGCCCGTTCACCTTCCTCGACGGCGCTCCGCTCGAAGAGCGCCGTACGCGGGCCCTGTCGTTGCGCCGGGGACTGGGCGCGCTGGGACCGGATGGGCTCCCGGTGCCGGCGGCCGAGCTGGGAGCGCTCGATCCCGACGCCGTGGCCCTGGTGCTCGAGCAGGTGCGGCCGCAGCCGCGCCATCCCGACGAGCTGCACGATCTGCTCCTCTCGCTGGTGGCCTGTCGACCGGTGCCCGAGTGGTCGACGTGGTTCGACGCCCTCGTCGCCGAGGGGCGAGCCACCGTCCTCGATGGGAATTGGGTGGCCACCGAACGGAGTGCCGAGGCGTCGTCTCTCGGGGACGACGACGAGGCGGCGGCGTCCTGCGTGAGTGGTCATCTCCAGCTCTCCGGCCCGGTCTCGGTGTCCGAGCTCACCTCGGAGGGGCCGTTGCCGGCCGGAGCGCCGCGGGGGGCCCCGGTCAGCGAGGCACGGGCGCGCACGGCGCTGGCCCGCCTCGAGGCGCGCGGGTCGGCCATCGAACTCCCCGACGGCCGCTGGTGTGCCCGCCATCTACTCGTCCGCCTGCACGGGGCCAGCCGCCAGCGTCGCCGGGGGTTGGTCGACCCGGTGCCCATCAGCGACTTCGTTCGTTTTCTGCTGGGTTGGCAGCACGCCACGCCCTCCACACGGGTCGAAGGCCGAGCCGGTCTGCTGCAGGTGCTCGAGCAGCTGCAAGGGATAGAGGCACCGGCGGTGGAGTGGGAAGCGCATATCCTCCCGGCGCGGGTCGAGGGTTACGACACCCGCTGGCTCGATGAGCTCTGCCTCTCGGGTGAGGTCGTCTGGGGGCGCCTGACCCCGCGACCCGAGCGGGCCGGCCGCACCGGGACGCCGTCGCCGGCCACCCCGCTGGCCTTCGTTCTCCGCGAGGACCTCCCGCAGATGATGCGCGCCGTGCGGGGGGACGCGGTGGCATCGGAGCCCGAGGTCGGCGCGGCGGCCGACGTGCTGGCCGCCCTGCGTGTCCGCGGCGCCTGCTTCCGGCCGGAGCTCGCGTCGCTGGCCGGGCGGCTCCCGGCCGAGGTGGACGAGGGGCTGTGGGACCTGGTGGCACGGGGGATCGTGACGGCCGACGCCTTCTCGGCCGTCCGGTCGCTGCTCTCGGCACGAGACCGGTGGCGCACGCGGACCTACCGGCAGCCCTCCGGTCGGGGGGGGACAGGGAGGGCGGGTATCGGCCGCCCGGGCCTAGGCCGCCGCCGTGCACCGGCGGGCACGGGCATCGGGGAGGGGCGCTGGTCGCTCCTGCCCGTCGGTGAGGACGAGCACCGCGAGACCGACGCGCCGGGCGGCCTGACGATGCCGGCCAACGAGGAGCTGGCCGAGGCGGTGGCCTGGCAGCTGCTGGCACGCTGGGGGGTGGTGGCCTGGGAGGTGTGGGGACGCGAGTCGTTCCGCGTTCCCTGGCGCGAGGTGGTGTGGGCGTTGCGCCGGCTCGAAGCGCGTGGCGTCGCGCTCGGCGGTCGCTTCGTCGTCGGGCTCTCCGGTGAGCAGTACGCACTGCCCGAAGCGGCCGAGGAGCTTGTGAAGGTGCATCGCCGTGCCCCGAGCGGAGAACGGCGAATAGTGGCGGGAGCGGATCCCCTCAACGTCACGGGAACGATCATGGGAGGCGCCCGCGTGCCGACGCGCCGGAACCAACGGGTGATCTTCCGCGACGGCGTGGTGGTGGACGATCTCCGTGCCGGGTGAGCTCCGTGCCGGGTGAGCGGCGTGCCGTCGACCTCAACGCCGATGTCGGCGAAGCGAGCGACGACGCCGGCATCGCGGTCGAGCGCGCGCTGCTGGGCCTGGTCACCTCGGCGCACATCGCCTGTGGCGGGCACGCCGGGAACACCGCGTCGATGCGGGCGACGGTGCAGGCGGCCATGGCCTGCGGGGTACGCGTCGGGGCCCATCCCTCCTACCCCGATCGTGACGGTTTCGGCCGGCGGCCGATGGAGATGTCGGCCCGTGCGCTGACGGCATCGCTCACCGGACAGATCGGCGCGCTCGTCGAGGTCGCGACCGCCCTGGGCACGACGGTGCGTTCGGTCAAGGCGCACGGCGCCCTCTACGGTGAGGTGGCGCGCGGCTCGGGCGCCTTTGGCGTGCTGCTCGATGTCGTGGGGGAGCTCTGCGGTCCCGACACCCCACTCGTGCTCCCCTCTGGCGCCCCGGCGCTGGCCCGGGCGGGCGAGCGCGGCGTCGCCGTGCACCAGGAAGGGTTCGCCGACCGCGCCTACACCGCGGACGGTGGGCTGGTAGCGCGCCGGCTGCCCGGTTCGGTCTTCGACGATCCGGCGACGGCTGCTGCGCAGGCACTCGGCTTGGCCGAGCGCGGGAGGGCGATCGCCGTGGACGGCACGGAGCTCTCGCTGCCGGTCGACACGCTGTGCGTGCACGGCGACACCCCGAACGCTCCGGCCCTGGCGCGGGCGGTCCGCGACGCGCTGGTGGCGGCGGGTATCGCCGTGGCGGCACCGCTCGCCGGCCATCCCTGACATGGCGGGTTTCGCCTCCACCCGCTCGGTGCCGGTGGGAGAGATCCGCCCGTTCGGCGAGCGTGCGCTGCTCATCGGGGTAGAAGATCCGCCCGCGGCCCGGGCGCTCACCCAGGCGCTGCACGCGGCACAGATCGACGGGCTGGCCGACGTGGTGGGGGGACTGGCCACTGTCCTGGTGCTCTTCGACGGCGACGGGGACGAGCTCGACACCCGGTTGCCCACGCTGGCCCGACTGGTGAAGGATGCGCTCGCCCGTGGACCCCAGGTCAGAAACGGGGGAGGTCTCGTGGTCCTCTCCTGCGTGTTCGACGGACCCGACATGGCCGAGGTGGCCGAGGTGGCGGGGTGCACGCCCGAGGGGGTGAGTGAGCTGCTGACCGCGCAGACCCTCACCGTGGCCATGGTCGGCTTCTCTCCGGGCTTCGCCTACCTGACCGGGCTCCCCGAGCAGCTGCGCCACATCCCGCGGCGTTCCCGCCCGCGCCCCTCGGTCCCCGGTGGTTCGGTGGCCCTGGCCAACGGGTACGGCGCCGTCTATCCCACCGCCTCTCCGGGGGGATGGCAGCTGATCGGCCGGACGGACGAGCGGCTCTTCAACCCCGAGAGCTTCCCCTACGCCCGGTTGGCGATCGGCGACCGGGTGCGCTTCGAGCGCGCCACCCGGAGCGCGGGTGGAGGCTGGTCGTCCCCGGCCCCTCGACCTCACCCCGTGTCGCCCGGGCCCACGTCGCCCGTTCCCACGTCGCCCGTTCCCGACGCCCGGCCGACCTCCGGGCCCGCCCGGCCGATCTTCGAGGTGGAGGACGGCGGGTTCCGGACGGTGTTACAGGACGGTGGGCGACGCCACGTGGCGGCCCTCGGTGTACCGGGGGCGGGCCCCGGCGATCCCTACTCCTTCCGACTGGCGAACCGGCTGGTGGGCAACGCCGCCGAGGCCGTCGCGCTCGAGGCGACGGCGCGTGGCCCAACCCTCCGCTGCCTCGACGCAACCTTCGTGGCGGTCGTCGGTGCGTCCCCCGACCTCCGCCTGCAGGGCCAGCCGATCGCGGCGGGACGGGTGGTGCCGATCGGTGCCGGCCAGCGACTGGTCGTCGGCCCGATACGGGCCGGTCTCCGTTCCTACGTGGCGGTGGCCGGGGGCTTGGTCGGCCCCGAGCTGCTCGGAAGCTGCGCCACCGATCAACTCTGTGCGCTCGGCCCGGGACCGATCGTGTCGGGGCAGCGACTGTGGGCCGGCGTCCCGACGCCGCCGCTGGGAGATCACCTGGCCGACCCGGCCGGATGGACCGAAGACGAGCTGGTCGCCCTACGGGTGGTGCCCGGCCCGCACGCCGAGACGTTCGCGCCCGGGGCCTTCGCGTCGCTGGGGACCATGCGGTTCACCGTGGCGGGCGAGAGCAACCGGGTGGGGCTGCGGTTGCACCGGGACCCGCAGGGGCCGACGGTGGACCGGGCACCGGGCGCGCCCGGCGAGCTCGACTCGCAGGGCATGGTGCACGGTGCGGTGCAGCTCCCCCCCGACGGTGACCCCGTCATCCTGCTCGGCGACCACGCCACGCTCGGTGGGTACCCGGTGATCGCGGTGGTGGCCACGGTCGACCACGGTCGGCTCGGCCAGTGCGCGCCGGGGGTGACCGTGGTGCTCGTCCCGATCGACCGGCGCCAGGCCGCCGCCGCCCGCGCCGCGCAACGTCGCGCCATGGAGGCGGCGGTGGTCGGCCATTATCCCCTGGCCGTCGAGTAGCCCGTCAGACGAGCAGCTTCACCACCGTCACCAGGCCGATGACGACCACGACGGCGCGCAGCGCCCAGGCCGGTATGGACAGGGCGACCTGGGCCCCGACCCAGCCACCCAAAAGGCTCCCGGCGGCCAGCAAGCCGACCGCCTCCCAGGCCAGACCGCCGTGAATGAGGAACACGACGGCCGCCACACCGTTGACCAGTATGGACAGCGCCGTGCGGAGTCCGCTCGTGCGGACGATGGAATCGGGCAGGGCCAGGCCGAGGATGGCCAGCAGCATGACGCCCAGGCCGGCACCGAAGTAGCCACCGTAGACCGAGGCGGCGAAGGTGCCCCCCGCCAGAAGGATCGGTCGCGTGCGCGGCGGGCTGTGCGCCGTGCCACCCAGCGCGCGCTTCAGCAGCGGTTGGATGGCGAAGAGGATGGAGGCACCCAGCACGAGCCAGGGCACGAGGTTCCTGAAGGTCTCAGATGAGGTGGTGAGGAGGAGGAGCGCTCCCGCGATTCCCCCGAGTGCGGCCACGGCGCCGAGCGGGACCAACCGGTCCCGCTGGCTGGAGATCTCGTTGCGGAAGCCCGCCGCGCCGCCCACATAGCCGGGCCAGATGCCCACCGTGTTGGTGATGTTCGCGGTCAGGGCCGGATAGCCCAAGGCCAAGAGCAGAGGGAAGGAGATGAGGCTGCCCCCTCCGGCCACGCCGTTGACGACACCGGCACCCAGTCCACCGAGGAGGAGAAGGATGACGTGGGTGGAACTTAGCGATGTCGCTCCCACTACCGCCATGAGCGCCCAGCGTACGGGGCGCTCCCGTTCAGGCGGGGCTCTCCCGTTCCAGTGGCACCGGTTGAGGCTCGGTCAGGACCAGCGACGGCAGTGGCCGCGCCTCGTCCGCCGCGGCATCTGCCGGCGCGGGGGGAACGGGCAGAGCTCGGAGCACCCGGCGCGCCGGTGGCACCTGGGCCAGAAGGTGGGCGCGGCCCTGCTCCATGGCGCTGGACAGCTCCTGCCACTCGCGCCCGCCCAGGCGCGAGACCTCCTTGGGCAGTTGGCGCAGCAGGCGGGTCATCTCCCGCCGGTGCTGCTCGGCCACACCACCCATCATGAACACGGTGGATGCCGGCAGATCGACGTGCGCCGCCGCCAGGTCGGCCAGGCGGGCCGCTGCCACCTCGGCATCCTGCAACAGACCGAGCTGGTCCTGGAGCGCCGTCAGCTGCCGGGTGAAGCGGTTCGTGCGCCCGCCGTAGAGCTCGGCACTGAACTCGAGTGAGTAGCGCAGGCGCTTGCACCGGATTCGAAGACGGTGGAAGTCGGCCGCTTCACCCGAACGCCGGGCCCGGCGGGCTGCCTTGACCACGGCGCCATGGCGGCTGTCGATGAGGTCGGGCACCGGGATCCGTGCCGGGAGGCGGATAGCCGTCGGCCGGCGCAGCGGACCTTGCTGGACCATGGAGGCCATCCCGCGCATGAGCCGTTCAACGCGCACGGAGTCGAGCGCGGCGAGCATCTCGTGCCGCGCGGTGGCGCGCTCCTCCAGGAGCAGGGCCGTCAGCTCCGCCCAGGGATCGGCTTGTCCGGGCTCGGTCATGGCGGTGTGCGACTGGAGCTGCACATCGAGGTCGCGCACGACGCCGAGCACACCCGCCAACCAGCCCAGTTCGGCCCGGAAGGCCCGCGCCCGCACCGGGAGCACGTCGACGAAGAGATCGAGCGCGGCGCGCAGGCGGCGCGTCGCCACCCGCATGTCGTGCAGTTCTTCGGGATCCTCCCCGAGCCGGGTGCCGGGTTCCGTGGCGCGCAGGACGGCCAGTTGGCGTCGCAAGACGGCGTAGGCCAGCTCGCCCATGGTGGAGTCGGGCCCGATGTCGGTCGAACCGAGATCGGCTGGACCGGGGATGACCACGCCGAGAGCGAGAAGGCCGGCCTCGAAGGGGGAGAGGGTGGCCGGCTGCAGCCCGCAGGAGGCTTGGAACTGGGCCACGATCGGTCGCAGCGCGCCCGCCCACTGCGGACGGAGCACCACCTCCACCCGTGGCAGTCGCATGGGTCGCTGCCCCTGGCCCACGACGAGGAGGGTGTCGTCGAGGACGATCTCCGCCGCCTCCTCCGCGCCCACGTGCAGCGAGAAGCCGCGGCGCCGGGTTCGCGCCTGGAGGACCGGGTGCAGAGGTCGTCGTCCCGTCACGGCGTGCACCCGGCGTCCCACCGGTCCCTCGGGCCCCAGCGCATCCACCCCGTGCCCGCTCAATTTCTCGGTCACCTCGAGCTGCTGGCGCGGGTTGCCCGCCGCGGTTCGTGTGGCCGTAAGGGCGATCTCGCCGTCACGCCCCCGCCGGCGGGCGCGCACGGCGAAGCCGGCCCGCGCCATCCGCCAGTCGTCGGTGTCCAGGTACGAGTCGACGATCCGCTGCGCCGGCTGGACCGACGCGGTGAGGGCCCTCTCCCCGTCCTCCTCGAAGAGCGTGGTTCCAAAGGTGGACAGCCACCGTTCGACCGGTCGCAGGTCCAGGGCATCGAACTGCCATTCGAGCTCCGGCGGCACCTTTTCGCGACCCACGGACCAAGGGTACCGCCGGCGCGGTCGGCTGCGTGACCTTCTCGAACCGACGCGAGGGAAAGGGGACGGAAATGAGTGCAATTCGGGTGACGACCGCGTAAGGTGCGTGGCAGTGGGACGACGAGCTTCGACTTCGACCATGGACCATCCCGCGCCGACCGAAGTCGTTCAGGCCGCCGGTGGACTCGTCATCCGCCGGCACGCCGGGCAGCTGCAGGTCGTGCTGGTGCACCGCCCGGTGCAGCAGGACTGGTCATACCCCAAGGGCAAGCTCGAGGAGGGCGAGACCTACGAGGAGGCCGCGCTGCGAGAGGTCCTCGAAGAGACCGGATTTTCGTGCCGGCTCCTCCGCTTCGTCGGGCACACCGAGTACACCGATCGCAAAGGGCGCCCCAAGCTCGTGGCCTACTGGGTGATGGCGGCCGAGGGGGGCACGTTTGTCCCCAACGGCGAAGTTGACGAGCTCCGCTGGGTGGACGTCGACGAGGCCGGGCCGATGCTGTCGTATCCACGCGACAGGGAGCTCCTCGCGGTCGTGTCGGCCGGCGATCAATTCGAACCTCTGATCTGAGGGCCGCGACCTCTTACGGGTACGCGACCTCTTACGGGTACGAAGTGGTGGCGGCTATCCCGATCTGCCGGCGAAGGAGGTTGTCCGCCGACTGGACATCCGTCGCCAGTGAGCGGAACTTGACAAGCCACGTGTGCACGGTCGCCGGGTCGACGAGGAAGACGGTCGCCGAGTAGGTCACCAGCGTCTGAACCCGCTGGATGAGCTCTTCGCTCGAGACCGCGGTGACCCCGGGCCACGACAGAAAGTGGACGGTGTAGACGAAGGTCTGCAACGCCCTTTTATACGGACCCAGCGCCTGGTCCACCTGCGCCACCGAATCACCGGCGGCACCCGAGAGGGACGCTGCGGCGGCCGCGTTGGCCATGTCCATCTGGGTCGACGCGGCGAGGTACTTGGCTCTTGTCACACTGCTCACGGGAGCGGTGGCGGCCGCATGGGTTGTCGTGTGCGTCACGACGGTCGGCGTAAGGGAGCCCGGGATCGTGGTCGCAGTCAACCGGACGACGACGACGCCCACGAGCACGACGATGACGGCCACCAACCACGGGAGGACCCGGCGGCCCAACGGTCGTGCCTCGCCGGGGGTCGTCTCGGCCGCGATGGCCGCGCCCTCGGGGACAGCCAGTGGGACTGCGGCCGTTGCATCGGTGGGGTCGTCCGCGCTCGGGGCCACCTCCGGCTCCCCGGTGGCGGCACCATCCGGGATGGTCGGCACCAAATCGTCGTCGACCGGATCATCCGCGGGGGGTGCGGATATCGTGGCGGTCGCTCCCGCGAGGGCCCGGGGTGACTCCAGTGGGAACCGGCTCGGTGGGGGGCCGACGGGGGGCGTCCGCCGCGGTGGTTCGAGGGGTGGCGGTGGTGCGGGACGCGCCGGTCCGTCACTCCGGGCGACGTAGCTGCGCCATTCGACACTACGGATCGACTCGGCAATCGCGGCGAGGCGCTCGTCGATCAATTGACGAAGAGGGGCACCCAGCGACGCCACGCGTTCTGCGACGGGATCCATCTCGGACGCGCCGTCAGGTACCTCCTCGGGCGCCACCACATGCATCGACCCATCGTCTCTCAGATCGTTGTCCTCACGACCGTCACGACCTTTGAATTCGACGTGAATTTGGACTGCGATCGCCTCATCGCCGTCTTTGCACCGGGATAGCCACCGGATAGCCACTCCGGAGTGAGACACCGGCGCGCGGCAGCCCTCCGGTCCGGCAGTGGGCGATGCAAGAACGACGGGAACAGGCGGTACAGTTGACGTCGGTGAGTGGACCAGTTCCCGCTCACCGACTACGGGATTCTCGAGGGTGAGGGCGAGATTTCCACTCTTTGCCGGAGCGTGAACGGGAGGCAAACCTTTCGTGCTCAGTTTGGACCCCGCGCCTGACCAATGATAGGAACGTAGGAATATGGAGAGCAGCCAGTACGGAGCGAATCCCGTTCCACCGGCTACCGGTTACGGGATACCCCCCGATCGATCCGCCTACCGTGACCCGACACCGACACCTGGAGGGCTGCGGGAAAGCGACGACGTCGAGTCGGCCGAAGCGGAGATCAAGCAGATCGCCAGTGCGATTGCGGAGCTGCAAGGAAGGCTCGAGCGAGCCAACGATCAACTGAGCCAAGCAGCGGCGGTGCAGACCACGGAGATCGAGATCAGTCGCATGTTCGAGGAAGCCCAGCGCTTCTCCGAGGCCTCCTTGTCGAGGCTCGAGATGCAGGTGCAGGAGATCGTTCTGGAGGCGGAAGCCAAGGCAGCCGAGATCGTGCGCGAGGCGACCGAAGAAGCCCAGGAGATCCGTCGACGAGCTCGACACGGTACCTCCATGGGAGTCGGTACGGACCAGGAACTGAAGGCGGTCATCAGTGCATTTGCCAGCGTCAATGGCGAGTTGATAAAAGAGTTGAACGCATTGAACGCGATGTTGGCGCCATTGGTCGACCGGAGGTCTGCAACGCTTGCTCAACCGCCGTCCATAAGGAGATCCGTCTAGTCGGGCACACTGCCCGGCCGAGGTCCCCTGTCCCCGAATTCGTCCTTTCGGGGAATGGCTCCCCCATGGAAGCGCACTTCACGACGGACTCTCGACATCAGAACGTGATCACTTGAAGGATTGCGAAATAGCTCGCCCACGCACTCGTCATTCGTCCAACCGAAACGGTCTCCGGCAGCCCCCCAGCCCCGTCGCCGGTCGGCCGTCGCAAGGGGCTCGTGAGCCGCTGCGCCAGGGGCCGAGGCACGCCGCTCCGCGGACGCCTCTCCGCACCAGGTGTGTCGCGGCGATTCTGGCGCGCTCGCGAGCTCTTCCCCGAGCGGACCTGGGCGCGCACCGGGGGACGTGCTCCGTCGTGCTTTCGTGTGCCGTGCTGTTGATCGTCGCGGCCGTCGCAGCGGCCACCGGTCTGGGAGGGTCGTCGCCCGCCGCATTCCGATCGCCCGCCGCATTGGGAACGTCAGAGGCCCGAACCGTCGACGGCAACTCTCAGCTACTCACCACGCCGGCGCTCGCCGGGGCGCCCGTGGCGTCATCGAGCACGACCACCACCACGGCGCTTCCTGTCGCCACCACCCCTCCGGCTCCGGCACCTCCATCGTTGGTGGATGCACCGCCTCTCCGCCCCCATGAGGTCTTCGGATTCGCGCCGTACTGGACGCTGCCGCTCAGTTCCGGTTTCGACGTCAATCAGCTCACCACCATCGCCTACTTCAGTGTAGGGGTCAACCAAGATGGAACCCTGAACGAGTCGGGCCCCGGTTGGGGCGGTTACGAGAGTCAGGCCTTTGCCAATTTGGTCACCCGGGCCCACGGTGCCGGAGACAGGGTCGTTCTCACGGTGAACAACTTTGACCAGGGTGAGCTCAACGCCTTGACCTCCTCACCAACGGCTCCGTCCACCCTCGCCTCCGCGCTCATCGGGGCGATACAGGCGAAGAACCTCGACGGAGTGAACCTCGATCTCGAGGGGAAGGGGAGGGGTGATCAGGCCGGGCTCACCAACCTGGTGACGCAGGTGTCCGCGGCGTTGCACCGGGCCGATCCCGACTACCAGGTCACCATGGACACCTATGCCAGCTCGGCGGGAGACCCGAACGGCTTCTACGACATTCGCGCGCTGGCCCCGGCCGTCAATGCCTTCTTCGTCATGGCGTACCAGCTCAATCTCGGATCGAGCACGTCGTCCCTGTCGTCGCTCACCAGCACGATGTTCAGCGACAAGACCGCCATCGACCAGTACACCGCGGCGGTGCCACCCGCCAAGGTGATCCTCGGACTGCCATTCTTCGGGATCGATTGGCCCACGAGCGACGGCACCCTCTCCGCTACCGCAACTGGTCCAGCGACGACCGTCCCCGACGCCCAGATCATCTCCAGCGGTCATCCGATCTACTGGGACCCGGCCACACAGACGGGCTGGACGTCGTATGAGGTCGGCACCCAATGGCACGAGACATTCTTCGAGGTGCCCAGCTCTCTTTACGATGCGGCCCAGTTGGCGGCGTCGAGCGATCTGGGAGGGACGGGTAGCTGGGCGCTCGGGATGGAGGGAGACGACCCGAGCATGCTGTCGGCCCTCGGAGGGCTCTCGCCACCGGTCAAGGACGTGGCGACGGGCCCCCTGACGACGGCCTCCTCATCGACGACGTCCACGTCGACCACGTCGACGACGTCCACGTCGACCACGTCGACGACGTCGACCACGACAACCTCGACGACCATCGCACCGGCAACGTCCACGGATCCTTCTTCGACGACGTCGTCGTCAACGGATCCTTCGTCGTCGCCAACGGATCCGTCTTCGTCGTCAACGGATCCTTCTTCGACGTCATCGACGACGACAACCACCACGACGTCATCGGGTTCTTCCATCACACCCGATTCGGTTCCGGGCGGATGACGCTGAAGGTCGCGAGCGCAGCGGAACGCATCGCCAGAAGCTAAAGACACCACTTGTCGGTCGCCGTTCGGTACCGTTGTGCCCATGGTGAATCCGTGCGGCCAGATTCTGGCCGCAGTGGTCAGACGATGAAGAGCTTGTTCGGCGTGACAATGTTCCTCGGCTACTTCGTCATCGGACTGATCATCGCCAGCTCCCACACCTACATGGTGCACCTGAGCGCGCTCAAGCCGGTCGTCTCCGCCGTCCTTGCCGTGGCCCTCTGGCCGCTACTCCTGGTCGGCATCAACCTGCACGTCAAGTAGGGCGACCGACCTACTCCTGCTGGGTGAGGCTCTTGATGGTGTTGGCGAGCTTCCTCACGTGGGCGGTGAGCTCCTCGAGATGCGCAGAGAGCTCCCGGACCTCCACGGTTACCTCCGCGGTGCGGCCCGGGGGCTCACCGGTTCCACCGGCGGCATGGAGGCGATTCTCCAGCGCGTCGATCGAATCAGCGAGGAGTTTGAGGCCGAGCACGACGCTGGCGACCACTCTCTGATCGGCCGGGTAGCCGAGATCTCCGACGGCGGGATGGGAGATCAGCTGGTCGACCTTGTCGCGGACAGTCACGGAAACCACCGTAGGTCGTGATGCCCAATGAGGCCCCAATCGGTGCCCAATTTCAGCTCGTCTTCCGACCCGCTCTTCGGGAGTAGGTCCCCGCAACCAATTGCTGCGAAACCGGTCTGCAACCGGGGATGTCGAGCCATGGGCCCTCGTCGGGGCCGTATGATGAACCACCTGATGTAGATCAGATGTGCCGGGAGAGGTGCGAGAGCGGCCGAATCGGATTCACTGCTAATGAATTGACTTGGGTAACCGGGTCCGAGGGTTCAAATCCCTCCCTCTCCGCTCGGGGATCGGGCATCCGGAGTGCCCGATCTTGGAGGCCCGCTGTGGCGGGCCCGCCGTGTGCCGCCACCGTGGTGGTCCCGGCTGTCTGTGAGGAGCGTGCGTGGGCGAGGGTCGGTACTGGCTGCAGACCCTCGGGTGTCCGAAGAACCAGGTGGACTCGGACAAGCTGGAGGGGCGTCTGGCCGTTCAGGGTTACCGGCGCGCCGCTGAGCTTTCCGATGCCGACCTGGTGGTGGTCAACACCTGCGCCTTCATTGAGTCGGCGCGTCAGGAGTCCATCGACACCGTGTTGGAGCTGGCCGATCAGCGCCGGCCCGGAGCCCGGCTGGTGGTCACCGGGTGCATGGCGGAGCGCTATGGCCGCGAGCTGACCGACGCCCTTCCCGAGGTGGACCTGGTGGCCGGATTCGGCATCGACTTCGCCGAGCCGGCCGGCGTCCCGGTGGCGCTCTCTCGCCGGCCCGGCCCCCGGCCGCCGCGCGGGTTCGATCTGCTCGAGCTGGCCCGTCCGGCGTCCGAGGTCCCCTGGGCCTACGTGAAGGTGGCCGAAGGCTGCGACCGCATCTGTGGTTTCTGCGCCATACCGTCCTTCCGGGGCAGGCAGCGTTCGCGCCAGATGGACGAGGTCCTGGCCGAGGTCGACCAGCTCCTGGCCGGCGGGACCACACCGGCGGGGGAGGCCGCGCCCCCGGTGCGTGAGATCGTCCTGGTGGCCCAGGATCTGGCTTCCTACGGGCGGGACCGCTCCCACCCCGGTGCGCGGGCCAAGGCCGGTCCGTCGCCCATCGCCGCGCTGACCCGGGCCGTCTCGGCCCGGGTCGAGCGCACCCGGCTGCTCTACCTCTACCCCTCCGGGCTCACCGACGAGCTCATCGAGGCCGTGCTCGGGCACCGGTGTGCCGTACTTCGACCTCTCCCTCCAACATGTGTCGCGCCCGCTCCTGGCCCGCATGCGCCGGTGGGGGGATGGCGACCGTTTTCTGGGCCGCATCGCCGCCATCCGCGCGGCCGACGCGCAGGCCACCTTCCGCTCCTCGTTCATCCTGGGCTATCCCGGCGAGACCGAACGCGACCACGACCGGCTCCTCGACTTCCTCGAGCAGGCCCAGCTGGACTGGGCCGGGTTCTTCCCGTTCTCCAGCGAGGCCGGGACGCACGCCGCCACCCTCCCCGATCAGGTCCCGGCCGAGCTGGCCATGGAGCGGCTGCGCGAGTGTGCCGAGCTGCAGGACGCCATCACGGCGGCGAGGCGGGACCTGCTGGTCGGGGAGCGGCGCCAGGTGCTGGTCGATACCCCCGGACAGGGGCGCACGGTGCACGAAGCCCCGGAGATCGACGGGATCGTGCACCTGCCCGGCGACACCGTGGCCGGCGACCTGCTCACGGTCGAGCTGACCGCCGCCGCCGGTCCCGACCTCTATGCGGCGGTGGCCGGCCGGTGAGCGACACGGAGGCCCGCCGCCACTCGACGTTCGGTCCGACCGCCCTGGCCACCCCGGCCAACGCGGTGACCATCGCCCGTCTGCTGGCGGCCCCGGTCTTCGTCGCCATGATCGTGATCTGGGGGGCGACGTGGTTCAACGTCGCCGCCGGCCTGGTCGTCGCCGGGAGCGACGGGCTGGACGGCTACATCGCCCGCCGCCAGGGCACGACCCGTTCGGGCGCCTTCCTCGACCCGCTGGCCGACAAGGCCGTGGTGCTGGGTGCCCTGGTCGCCCTGGCCATTGAGGGGCACCTGCCCTGGTGGCCCGTGGCCATCATCGCCGTCCGGGAGGTGGGCATGCAGATCTACCGTTCCTGGGCCGGGCGCCGCGGGGTGTCCATCCCGGCCAGGAACTCGGCCAAGCTCAAGACGTTCGCGCAGGACCTGGCCATCGGGACCTGCCTGATCCCGCCTCTGGCCCACCATCACGGGGTGCAGGTCGCCGTGGTCTGGGTAGCCGCCGCGCTGACCGTCATCACCGGCGTGCAGTACCTGGCCGATGGCCGGCGGGCGTTCAGGGAGGCGAGGGGCATGAGGATAGAGATCGTGGCGGTGGGCACCGAGCTCCTGCTGGGCCAGATCGCCGACACCAACTCGGCCTGGCTGGGCGACCGCCTGGCCTCGGCCGGGGTCACGTCGCACTTCCATCAGGCGGTGGGGGACAATCACGAGCGGATCACGCTGGCCTTTCGCACCGCCCTGGCCCGCAGCGACGGGATCATCGTGTGCGGCGGCCTGGGGCCGACCCAGGACGACATCACCCGCGAGGCCATCGCCGACGTCATGGGCGTCGACCTGGTGCGCCACCAGGAGATCGTCGACGTCATCGCCGGGTTCTTCCGGGATCGTGGCCGCTCCATGTCGGCCAACAACGCCCGCCAGGCCGACGTGCCGGTCGGGGCCACCATCATCCCCCAGCGGGGAGGGACCGCCCCCGGCCTCATCTGCCCGCTGGGCCACAAGGTGATCTACGCCGTACCCGGCGTGCCGTACGAGATGGCCGAGATGTTCGATCGGGCCATCCTCCCCGACCTGCGCGCCCGCATGGCGAAAGCCGGGGAAGAGGGTGTCATCGTGAGCCGGGTGTTACGGACCTGGGGCGCCAGCGAGTCGGCGCTGGCCGAGTCGCTCCAGGGGCGGATCGACGCGTTGGACGCCGATGGCGAAGGAGGCCCGGCGGCCGGCGCGGTCACCCTGGCCTTCCTGGCGTCGGGGGTGGAGGGGATCAAGGTGCGCATCACGGCGCGCGCCGCCACCATGGCGGAGGTCACCTCCCTGCTCAATAGCGAGGAGAAGGACGTTCGAGCCGCCATCGAGGCCGAGTTGGGCGACATCGTGTTCGGCGTGGACGACGAGTCCATGGAGGTCGCCGTGGCCCAGCTGCTCATCGCCCGCGGTCTCACCCTCGGCGTCGCCGAATCGCTCACCGGTGGGCTGATCGCATCACGGCTGGTCAACGTCCCCGGAGCGTCGGCCTGGTTCCGGGGAGGCGTGGTGGCCTACCACGAGCAGGTGAAGTTCGACCTGCTGGGCGTTCCGGTCGGGCCGGTGGTCACCGAGGCGGCCGCGGCGGCCATGGCCGAAGGGGTCTGCCGTGCGACCGGCTCGGACGTGGGCCTGGGGATCACGGGGGTGGCCGGTCCCGACGACCAGGAGGGCGTTCCCCCGGGCACGGTCTTCGTCGGCCTCAGCCTGCCCGGTTCCGTCTCGACCCGTGCGGTGCGCGTCCCGGGCGACCGGGAGCGTGTCCGCCAGTACGGGGCCATCTCCGCGCTCGATCTCCTGCGCCGGTCCCTCCTCGTCGTGGAGGCCTGATCTCACAGGGGGACCACAGGCGGTCCACACTGGAGGGGCAACTGGCAGTGTGATCCTGTGAGCCAGGGAGGTGCGCGGTGAGAACAGAGAACGGACCCAGAGTCTTGGTGGTGGACGACGAACCCTCCATCGTCGACGCGGTGGCGACCTCGCTGCGCTACGAGGGGTTCACCGTCGATGAGGCCATGACGGGCCGGCGCGCCCTGGCCCAGGCCCAGGAGGATCCGCCCGACCTGGTCATCCTCGACGTCATGCTGCCCGACCTCGATGGCCTCGAGGTGACCCGGCGGCTGCGCGCCGATGGGATCCGGGTCCCCATTCTCTTCCTGACCGCCCGCGACTCCCTGCAGGACAAGCTGGCGGGACTCACCGTCGGCGGGGACGACTACGTCACCAAGCCGTTCGCCCTGGCCGAGATCATCGCCCGGGTCCACGCCATCCTGCGCCGCACCGGCTACGAGTCCGACGACGACGGGGTGCTGCGCTTCGCCGACCTCGAGCTCGACGAGAGCGCCCACGAGGTGCGCCGGGGTGGCAACGAGATCCAGCTCACCGCCACCGAGTTCAACCTCTTGCGGTACTTCATGCTCAACCCGCGGCACGTGCTCTCCAAGTCGCAGATCCTCGACCACGTCTGGCACTACGACTTCGGGGGGGACGGCAATGTGGTGGAGACCTACGTGAGCTACCTGCGCAAGAAGCTGGAGCGCCACGGCCCACCGCTCATCCACACCATCCGCCTCGTCGGCTACACCCTCCGGGAGTCCGAGTCACCCAACGGATCGTCTTGAGTGTCGCTGCGCCTCCGACTCCTGGTGGCCGTCGGCCTGATCTCCCTCGATCGCGCTGGTGGTGGCCGACTTCGCCACCTACTCTGCGCTGCGCTCGTCCCTCTATAAGCAGGACGACCAGAGCCTGGCGCAGAGCAGCCTGCGCATGGGACGATTCCTCACGTCGGGGACGTGCCCGACACCCTCATCCTTCCTCGCTCCGGGAGGAGCGAACGGGGGCGGCCCTGGCGGGGGCGGGGACGGGGGCGGGGGCGGCGGCGATGCCTTCGGGAACATCCCCTTCCTCGAAGTCCGCACCACCACCGGCGATGTGGTCGACGGCCGGCAGTGCCCCGCCTATGTGGGCACCGCCACGTACAGCCCACAGCTCCCCAGTCAGATCACCGGGTTCTCCACCCAGCCCGATGGTTCGCAGGCCGCCTTCTTCACCGCCGGTTCAACCACGAGCGGCGGGCCGGCGTTCCGGGTCGAGGCGACCAAGGCCACTCTGATTGAATCGAACGGCGATACGCAGAAGGTGCTCAGCGTGGTGGCCGAGCCCATCGGTGCCACCACCAACACCTTGCACACCCTCTTGCTCATCGAGCTGGCCGTCACCGCCGGCGCCCTCGTGCTGGCGCTGGCGGGCGGCTGGTGGCTCGTCCGCCTGGGGTTGCGACCCCTGGAGGATGTCGAGCGCACCGCCGACTCCATCGCGGCCGGCAATCTCGACCAACGGGTGCCCGGGGCCGACGACACCACGGAGGTCGGACGGCTGGCCCGGGCCCTCAACGTCATGCTGGAACGGATCGAGTCGGCGTTCTCGGCCCGACTGGCCTCAGAGCAACGGCTGAAGGAGTCCGACCGGCACCTCCGCCAGTTCGTCGCCGACGCGTCGCACGAGCTGCGCACGCCCATCGCGGCCGTGTCGGCCTACGCCGAGCTCTTCGAGCGCGGTGCCGGCCAGCACGCCGAAGATCTGCCCCGCGTGTTCAGAGGCATCCGCTCGGAGACGGCGCGCATGGAGCGACTGGTCAACGACCTCCTCGTGCTGGCCCGGTACGACGAGGGGATCCCTGTCCAGATCGTGCCCACCGAGCTGGTGGGGTTGGTGGCCGACGCCGTGCACACCGCCGGCACGGTGGGACCACAGTGGCCGGTCCACTTCACCGCTACCCGCCCGGTCGAGGTCATGGGCGATCCCACCCGGCTCCGCCAGGTGATCGACAACCTCCTGGCCAACGTCAGAGCCCACACGCCCGAGGGGACCACCGCCACCGTGCGCGTCGAGCAGCAGGGAGCGACGGCCGAGATCGTGGTCAAGGACACCGGGCCCGGAATGCCCAGCGAAGACGCCGCCCGGGTCTTCGAGCGCTTCTACCGGGCGGACGCCTCGCGGGTACGCGGTCAGGGTGGCAGCGGTCTCGGGCTCTCCATCGTCGCCGCCATCGTCGCCGCGCACGGGGGCACGGTCTCGGCCACGTCCTCACCCGGTGAGGGAATGGCCGTCACCGTGCGGATTCCCGTCATTGCCGTCGCCGCCGAGCCGGCCGCGACGAACGGGGCCGCTGGCGCTGGCGCTGGCGCTGGCGCTGACGGCACGCCACGGGCCGACGGGGCGGCCGAGACGGCTGCGACGGCCGGGACGGCTGCGACAGCCGAGACGGCCGAGACGGCATGATCGATGCACCGCCTGCGTAGACCGCACTTCACATCGGGTGCACAGCGGAAGCTCAATGGCTCCGAATGCGACGACGTCATGATGCCCGGCATGACACTGCTGGCTTCACCCCAACTCGCCGCCGCTCCTCGTCAGGCTCCCCTCGACGTGGAGATCGTCGTCCCGGTCTACAACGAGGCGCCGCACCTGGCCGAGCGCGTCGCCCAACTACGTCGTTTCCTCGACGAGTCCTTCCCCTTCCGGGCCCTCGTCACCGTGGTCGACAATGCGAGTACCGACGACACCCTGGCCGTGGCGACCGAGCTGGCGGCCACCACCGCCGGCATCGCGGTGATGCATCTCTCGCGCAAGGGGCGCGGGCACGCCCTGCGCACCGCGTGGTCGACCAGCGCGGCATCCGGTCGTCGCCTACATGGACGTCGACCTGTCCACCTCGCTCTCCGCCCTGCTCCCGCTCGTGGCTCCGCTTCTGTCGGGCCAGCGCGACGTGGCCATCGGCACCCGCCTGGCCCGGGGTGCCCACGTTGTGCGCGGCCCCAAGCGGGAGCTCATCTCGAGGGCCTACAACCTGCTGCTCAGGGTCTTCCTGCACGGCCGGTTCAGCGATGCCCAGTGCGGCTTCAAGGCACTGCGGCGCGAGACCGCTCTACAGCTGCTCCCGCTGGTCGAGGACGACGAGTGGTTCTTCGACACCGAGCTCCTCGTCACGGCGGAACGGCTCGGCCTGCGCATCGGCGAGGTGCCGGTCGACTGGGTCGACGATCCCGACTCCCGGGTACAGATCGTGCGCACCGCCCTGAGCGACCTGCGCGGGGTCTGGCGCCTCTCGCGCGGGCACGCCCGCCGGCTCGTGCGCCGGGACGCCACCCCCCAGCGCGCCGCCGACCAGGTGGCCGCGGAGCAGCTCCTACGGTTCGCCGGGGTGGGGGCGATCAGCACGGTCGGGTACCTCTTCCTCTTCGTCGCCTGGCGACCCGCGGTGGGAAGCGTTCGCCGCCAACGCGCTGGCCCTGGCAATCTGCACGCTCTTCAATACCGCCGTGCACCGCGAACTGGCGCACAACATGCACGGGCGGGCGCACAGGGGGCGCTTTCTCGGCGTGGCGGCCGGCCTCTACGTCATCAGCCTCACCTTGACCACCCTCGGCCTCCTCGCCGCCGACGCCGTGTCGGCCACCTCGTTGCCCCTGGAGCTCCTGGCCGTGACGCTGGCCAACGCCGCTGCCTCGGTACTTCGCTTCGCCATCCTGCGGGCGTGGGTCTTCCGGCCCCGCACGCTGAACCCGGCCGACTCCTTGGAGGACCGTTCATGACCACCCTCATCCCGCCCTACGGTGACCGCACAGCCGTGGGGCTCGTGGAGTCGCCGGCCGACGCGGACTGGTCCGATGCGCCGGCGGACGCCGCCCCTCCGGGGGATCCCGCCCCTCGGGGCCGCGGCCGGCTGGCCCGCTTCGTCCGGGGCCGGGAGAGCGACGCGGCATGGGTCCGCCCGGCGCTCCTGGCCCTCCTGGTCCTCACCGCGGTGCTCTACCTGTGGGACCTCGGGGCCTCGGGGTGGGCCAACTCTTTCTACTCGGCGGCCGTGCAGGCCGGCACCAAGAGCTGGAAGGCCTTTTTCTTCGGGTCGTCGGACTCCTCGAACTTCATCACCGTCGACAAGCCTCCGGCGTCCCTGTGGATGATGGAGATCTCCGCCCGGATCTTCGGGGTCAACGCCTGGAGCATTCTGGCGCCCCAGGCCCTCGAAGGGGTGGCCACCGTGGGCCTGGTCTACCTCACCGTCCGGCGGTGGTTCACGGCGCAGGCCGCGCTGCTGGCCGGCCTCGTGCTCGCGCTCACGCCGGTGGCAGCCATGATGTTCCGCTTCAACAACCCCGACGCCCTGCTCGCCCTCCTTCTCACCGGCTCCATGTACGCCGTGACGCGTGCCCTGGAGAAGGCCCAGACGAAATGGCTGGTGCTGGCCGGCACCCTGATCGGGTTCGGCTTCCTCACCAAGATGCTCCAGGCCTTCCTCATCATCCCCGCCCTGGTCATCGTCTACCTGCTGGCGGCACCCACCGGATGGTGGCGGCGCGTCTGGCAGGTCGTCGTCCTGGGTGTGGCGACCCTGGTGTCCGCCGGCTGGTGGGTCGCCGTCGTGGCGCTCACCCCCGCCGCCGACCGTCCCTATGTCGGGGGTTCCCAGAACAACAGCATCCTCAACCTGATCTTCGGCTACAACGGCTTCGGCCGCCTCACCGGGAACGAGTCCGGCAGCGTCGTCGGGGGTGGCGGGGCCGGGTCGTCGGGCCAGTGGGGCCCTACCGGGCTCACCCGCCTCTTCAACCCCCAGTTCGGCAACATGATGTCGTGGCTGCTCCCCGGTGCTCTGCTCATGGGCGCCGCACTCCTGGTCTTCACCGTCCGGGCCCGCCGGACCGACCGTGAGCGTGCCGCGCTCTTACTGTGGGGCGGGGCGCTGGTCGGTTCGGGACTGGTCATCAGCCTGAGCCAGGGCATCATCCACCCCTACTACACGGTGGCGCTGGCGCCACCTCTGGCCGCGCTCACCGGCATCGGCGCCGTGGGTCTCTGGCAGCGCCGGTCCCGGTGGACAGCCCGGGTGTGCCTCGCCGCGGCACTGATGGCCACCTCCATCTGGGGCTTCGTCCTCCTCGACCGCACCCCGCAGTGGTTCCCGGCGCTCCGATTCGTCGTCATGGTGGCCGGCATACTCGGTTCGCTCGCCATCCTGGCTCTCCCCTGGCTGCGCCACACCCCCCGACTGGCCGTCGGCCTCGTGGCGGGACTGGGGTTGGGTGCCGCCCTGGTGACCCCGCTGTTCTCCACCGTCGCCACGGCGGCCACGCCCCACTCCGGCGCCATCCCGGCGGTCACCCCGCAGCCCGCGGGGGGCTCCGGCTTCGGCGGCGGGTTCCCGGGCGGCGGGCGCCGCTTCGCCGCCGGCGGCTTCCCGGGCTTCCGAGGAGGGCGCACCGGCACCGGCACGTCCCCCGGCGGCGGGGGCTTCGGCGGCGGCTTCACCGGCGGCGGTGGCGCCTTCCCCGGAGCAGGCACCGGCACGGGCACGGGCGGGTTGCCGGGCGGCGGGTTCTCCCGTACGCGGTTCGGTGGGGCGGGAGGGGGCGGCTTTCTCAACGCCAGCAGCTCCAGCCCGGCGTTGACCAAGCTCCTCAAGGCCGACGCCAGCCGGTACACCTGGGTGGCTGCGACGGTGAACTCCAACTCGGCCTCTGGGTATCAGCTGGCCAGTGACGAGCCCATCATGGCGATCGGAGGGTTCAATGGCACCGATCCCGCGCCGACGCTGGCGCAGTTCGAGAAGTACGTGGCCGAGGGGAAGATCCACTACTTCATCGCCGGCGGAGGCGCCGGTGGCGGCGGGTTCGGCGGGGGTGGCGGCGGTCGGGACGACGACGCATCGCAGATCACCGCCTGGGTCGAGGACCACTTCACGGCCAAGACCGTCGACGGCACCACCATCTACGAGTTGACGGCCGGGGCCGCTGCAGGCTGAGCGGGTCGGGTCGGTCCGGGTCGGGCCGTTCGATGGTCCCGGCTCAGCTGGCGTTGAGCAGCGGGAGCAACGGAACCGACTTGCTGGGTGCCACGGGATCGGTCTCCTCCCCCCACTGGGAGAAGGTCACCGAACCCGAGATCGACGAGCTCTTGGCGCCCGGTTCGGTGATCTCCTCGACCGGGCGTGGTGTGCCGCTCGACTCGACGTAGAGCACGATGGGGACCTTCGTCCCCGACGAGGTGGGGGCGTTCCCCAAAATGGCCTGGGTTTCGTGCCCCGCGATCACCTTGGTCTTGCCGAAAGTGTACGGACCCGACATCCGGATCTCGGAGGCCACGTGCGAGGTGAGCAAGCCGCTCACCAGCGCGTTGAGGGACGCGTCGCTGGTCGGGAACCAGAGCCATCTGTCGGTGTACTCGGTCGCCTGTGCCGTCGTGAGGCCCATGATCTTCTTCAAGGCCGCATCGTTCCCCTCGACGTAGCCCTTCGATCCGATCAGGAGGATCGCCAGTGTCTGGGTCGTCGTGCCGTTCCGCACGTTGACCATCAGAGAACCGGAGGACTTGCCCGTGTCACCGACCTCCTCGACGTGCTCTCCCTGCTCGATCGTCTCCGACACGAAGTGGACGTTCTGCGCGCCGGCCGCCTGGAGCGCCGCCTGGTACTCGGACTGGGCGCTGGTCGTCGCCTCGACCGGGGCGGCGACGGCCGCTGCCCCGACCAGACAGGTCACCACGCCCGCGCCGATCGCGCCGATGAAGTGGAAATCGCGTCGCACGTGCTCTCTCTCCGGCACCCGCGGCAGCGGCTGCTCAACGGCCCTACTTTCCCACGGTGATGGGCGTGGCGTGCGGCGCCCACCACCGGGTTCTCAGGCCGCGTTGACCGGCCCGATCTCCATTCCTCCAGCTGGAGCCATCGGCCTCACCAGCTCCCCCCACTCGGAGAAGACGATGTGCTCGACGCCGTTCGGCGTCCCCCGTGGACCAAGGGAGTCCTCCTCGACCAGCAGGTGTGGGTCCGATGCGCGCACGTACAAGACGGCGGCCGCGCTCTTCTTGCCGCCGAGGCTCTCGGTGCCGCGTATCGCATCCACCTCGTGGCCGAACAGCTGGCGCGGCCGGCCGAGCGTGTAGGGGCCGCTCAGCGCGACCTCCTGGGCCACGTCACGCGAGCGGACCCCGGCGACCACCTGGGCGTATGTCGCATTGTCGGTGGAGAACAGGACCCAGTGACCGGCGGCGGCGGCGGCCTGGGTGGGCGAGAGGCCCACCAGGTCCTCCATGGCCAGTTCGTTCCCGCTCAGGTAGGTGAAGTCGCCGATCACGATCAGCGAGGCGCTGATCAGCGTGGCGCCCTGGCCCACGAGTATGGCCTGGGTGCCGGAGGCGGGACCGGCGTCGCCGCTGTAGAGGAAGGGACCGCCAGAATCGGTGCTCGCGGAGTAGTAGTGCACCCGCCACGCCTTGGTGGTGGCCAGGGCTTCCCGGTAGAGAACGGTGGCGTCCGGGGCCGCGCCCGCCGGAGGGGCCGGCGCAGCGAGCAGGACCGACAGGCCCATCGCGAGGACGAGACCCCAGCCCGACAGGACTCGGGGGATGCGCACCACCGCCCGATTCTTCCAGAGACCGGGCTGTTCCAGGGACCGGGCATGGCGCGGGCATGTCGGGGATCCGCCACCGCCGCCGGCCCGTGAGCTTTGATGGTGAGGGTCACCTCTTTTCGGCGCGCACCCCTGCCACGGGCGACCGTTTCTCGGTAACGGGGTCCTCGCATGGCGAACACACGTTCGTTAGTATGGGCAGCGCAGGCAAAGCCGGTCGGGGCGATGTCACACCCCGTCCATAGGGTCAGAACGTCACCAGTACAGATCGCCACACGGGACAAGAGGAGAGAAGAGATGGCCGGAGAACGGGACAAGGCGCTAGAAGCAGCGCTGGGCCAGATAGAGAAGCAGTTCGGTAAGGGCTCCGTCATGCGGATGGGCGACAACCTCAGCATGAACATCGAGTCCATTCCCACCGGGGCCCTCTCGCTCGACCTGGCTCTGGGCATCGGAGGGCTGCCGCGAGGACGCATCGTGGAGATCTACGGGCCGGAGTCCTCGGGGAAGTCGACCCTCGCCATGCACGCAGTGGCCGAGGCGCAGCGCAACGGCGGCATCTGCGCGTACGTCGACGCCGAGCACGCCATGGACCCGGTCTACGCCCGGGCCATCGGGGTGAACGTCGACGACCTCCTCATCTCCCAACCCGACACCGGGGAACAGGCGCTCGAGATCGCCGACATGCTGATCCGCTCGGGTGCGCTCGACATCTTGGTGATCGACTCGGTGGCCGCATTGACCCCCCGGGCGGAGATCGAGGGGGAGATGGGCGACAGCCACGTCGGCCTGCAGGCTCGCCTCATGTCCCAGGCGCTGCGCAAGTTGACCGCGACGCTTTCGAAGTCCAGCACCATCGCCATCTTCATCAACCAGCTGCGGGAGAAGATCGGCGTCATGTACGGCTCACCCGAGGTCACTCCCGGCGGGCGGGCGCTGAAGTTCTACTCCTCCATCCGACTCGATATTCGGCGTATCGAGGCGATCAAGGACGGGGCCGAGGTGGTCGGCAACCGTACCCGGGTCAAGGTGGTGAAGAACAAGTGCTCGGCGCCGTTTCGCCAGGCCGAATTCGACATCATGTACGGCAAGGGCATCAGCCGTGAAGGCTCCCTGCTCGATGTGGCCGTCGAGCTCGGCTTCATCAAGAAGTCCGGCGCCTGGTTCACCTATGAGGGTGAACAACTCGGTCAAGGTCGGGAGAACGTAAAGACGTTCCTCTCGGAGAACCCGCAACTCATGGCGGAGATTGACGATCGGGTTCGCGAATGCCTGGCACCCAAGGTGGAAGAGGCCACCGCGGAAGGGGCCTTGGACCCCGACGACCTCCCGATCACGATCGACAGTTAACCGAACCGAACCTCTCACAGCATCGAAGCTGCTCCGGGCCGACCCCGCTCCTCCCTCGGGCGATCCGCCCGGAGCGCTTCGCGTCAGAATGGGGTCATGCCGACCTCAGCGTGGAAGCAGCGGATCTTCCGCGTGCTCGATCGTGTGGCCCCCACCGTCCCGTTCCGTTATCTCCCTCCCAGGCAGTCGGTGCGGATGGCCTTCAACGTGGTCCTCGATCGCGAGCCGGATGCGGCGGGCGGTGCCGAGTACACCTCCAAGTTGGCTCGAGGTGAGCTCTCGCGCCACGGAGTGGCCCAGGCGTTGGCTCACTCGGAGGAGTTCCGGCGACAGGTTCCGATTGACGACGTCCTTCTCTCCATGCACGTGAGCCGGTGTGCCTTCGTCGCCGGCCTGCCCCGGGCGGCGCGCATCTTGGATCTTGGCGGGACCCATCAAGGGATGGCCGACGGTGCCCTCGTCCACCTGGGCTATCCCTATCGCTTCGAGCGTCTGGTCGTCGTCGACCTGCCGGTGCACGAGCGCCACGAGATCTACCAGAGAGGGTCCCGAGGAGCGACCGTCCAGTCCGAGCTCGGCCCGGTGGAGTTCGCCTTCCACTCCATGGTGGATCTGAGCCCCTACGCCGACGGTTCATTCGACTTGGTCTACAGCGGGCAGTCGATAGAGCACGTGACCGAGGCCGACGGGGACACGGTGTTGCGCGAGGTGTTCCGTGTCCTCACCCCCGGCGGATGGTTCTGCCTCGACACGCCCAACGGGCCGGTGTGGCGGCTTCGTTCGCCGGAGCTGATGAACGACGATCACAAGGTGGAGTACGGCGCCGAGGAGCTCCGGCGCAAGGTGAAGTCGTGCGGGTTCGAGGTGGCCGAGGCCAAGGGGCTCAACCTCATGCAGGGGGGCGTGGCCGCCGGCCTCTTCGACGAACGGGAAGCCAGCGCCCACCCCGGCGTCTATGCGGCGGGAGAGGACTGCCTCCTCCTGGCCCTGGTGGCTCGCAAGCCGCTCAGGGCGTCGTCGTCACCGTGATGGTGTTGGGCACCAGTTCCACCCAGGTTTGGCCGGGCTTGAGGGGTATCGGCGTCCCCGCCGTCGAGACGAACTGCGTGGGCGAGCCCAGCGTGGAGCGGTGCCAGGTGCCCGCGATCTCGACCCCGTCGCGGAAGACCTCGGCGGTGCCGCTGGCGTTGGGGTAGAGGTCCGCCTGCACCTCGAGGCCGCCCTCGCTGTTCTCGGCCCACGGGCCGTAGGTGATCTGCACGTACTGCACGATCACGTTGGCCGCCGTGTTCTGCACGCCATTCGCCAGTACATCGGGCTGGGTTCCGTTGTAGAAACGGGTGAAGGCGCCGATGGAGGGCTGGTACTTCCAGGTCACGTCGGAGTTCGACGAGAAATCGATGTGCACGGTGGAGACCGGCGTCCCGGTGGGAGTCTTGGTCGAGTAGGTGAAGAGGGGCTGGGGCGGTGTGGTCATCGTCGGCCGTGTGCTCCACAGCTGTGCGGTCGACGAGTAGGTGTCGTAGGGGGCGACCCGACCCGCCGGGTGGGTCTCGAGCGAACCGTAGTCACCCAGGTCGATATTGACCAGGGGTGAGGCGTCGATATTGGCCAGGACCGGATTGATGCCTCCGACGTGGACCAACAGGGGCGTCCCCAACTGCCCCAGTATGCCGATGTCGATGTTGCGGGCGGAGCGGACCGGGCCGACCAGGGCGGCGTTCTGGCACTGGAACACGGCGGCGTAGCGGGTGATCCCGCCTTCGACCGGCTCCTCGAAGACGATGTCGGCCTTGTCCATGCCGCTCTGTGGCCGGGCGGCGACGTAGTTGTCGATCTTCACGGCCAGGGCCGGCCGGCTCGGGACCGGGCCGCCCCCGGGGACGGGCAGTCCGGTGAGGGGGCACGTCGGGCTGCTGGCCGCGGCGGCGGTGGTCGTCGTCGAGGTGGTCGCCGCCGCACTGGCATGGTGAGGAACCGTTCCGGACGAGCAGGCGCTCAGGACGATCCCGGCCACACCGACCGCCGCCAGGGCGCTCCAGCCGGGGTGCCGCCACGGGCGGGAGGGGTACGAAGGGCGCGATTCGGTCATGAACCCGGTCATCGTAGGGGATGGAGGCCCGGGACTGGGGAATGGGGACTGGGGACTGCCGGTCAGGTGGCGTTGGCCGGAGCGGCCGAGCTGGTCCGTGCCGCCGCCCCGGTGTAGATCGTCTTCCAGTTGCCGCTCGAGGGCATCGTGGCCCCGGCCGGACCCTGGCCGAAGAGCGCGTAGAGGTTCTCCATGGCCCGGAGGAGGATGTCGGTGTCCCCCGGAACGGCTCGGAACAAGATGTTGGCGGGCATGGCCATCGAGTTGGACAGACGGCTGACGAACGTGGCCGACCCGCTGGCCAGGACCCCGCCGCTGGTGGGCGACGAGGTGAAGTAGGTCAGGTCGGACCAGTTGCCCTGGCCCGGGACGGGTGAGTGGGCGATGACATCGAGCGTGGAGGGGCCCGGGAGCGAGGGCACGTAGCGGTCGTACTCCCCGATGATCATGGTGGGCATCACCTGTCCGTCGGTCAGGTCGCAGCCGTCGAAGAACCACGAGGAGGCATCGGTGACCACCATGTCCGCGTTGGCGCCGACGGACTGGTACGTCGAGCCGATCATGGTCGACTCGGGGTCGTTGACCGGCGCCTCGTTCCAGTTGACGGTGGTCAGCGCCGGGTCCTCGTTCACGATCGGGTCCTCCGCCGCGCTCTTGTAGCACACCTGCAGGCGATTGGGGCCGATGGAGGTGGGCTCCAGGCGGATCTGGCGGTAGCAGGCGTTCGAACCGAGGAAGGCGAGGTTGCAGCCGCTGGCATTGGCCGACTGGGCCGCCTCGCGCATGGGGCGTGACCAGTACTCGTCGTGCCCCAGGCTGAGGAGGCAGCCATGGTTGGCCAGGAGCTGGGGGTTGGTGTGCAGATCGACGTCGGTCCAGTAGGTGACGTCGAGTCCCAGGCTCTCGAGGTTGTAGAGGAGCGGGAACTCGTTCCCCACGAAGTCGGCCGCACCCGACGCCCACTTCTGGGGGTAGGGACGATCGAAGGAGACGACCCGGGCGCGGTGGGCGAAGTCCTGTCCGCTGCTCCCGTTGGGGCCGTAGTAGAGGCTGTAGCTGCCGTAGAGGTTGTAGGCCTGCCATGTCGTGACGCTGTTCTGGAACACGAAGGCGGCCGTGCTGGCGTCGTCCCGGATGGTGAGCGGGACGAACTGCTCCTGGCCCCCGCTGCCGACCAGCTTCAACAGATAGCACCCCGGGAGGCCACGCGTCGTCCACCCTGACGCTCAGGGTGGGTGACCAGGGGCAGCTGACCGTTCCGGTGCCGAGCACTGACGGTCGGCATCGGTTGCGGGGTGGCCGCGCACCATGTCGCTCTGGTAGACCAGCCGGCCCCCGAGCCCCTGGTAGTAGCCCATGCGGTAGGCCTGTACCTGCACGGCCGGGGCAACGGTGTTGATGAAGAGGGCGACATCGTCCCCGCTCACCGCGCTGACCTGGCTGGCGAAGCCCTCCAGGGCGTGGTCGGGCTGGACGAAGTTGACGATCCAGTCCAAGGTCCCGGGTCGCTGGTTCTCGGCGATGAGCCAGGGGGCGGTGGGGACGATGACACCGCTGGCCAGCTTGGTCTGTGTCACCTCGTCCCGGCCGGCCGTCGCCGTCGCACGTCCATCGGGGCGCGTGGCCCGGGCCGGCGGCCGCTTCCTGGCTGCGCCCGTATCCGTCGCGTCGCCGGCGCAGGCGGCCAGCCCGAGGCCGGCCGTACCGGCGGCTGCGGCGGCGGCAATTCGCAGGAAACCCCGGCGATCGATCCGCTGTGCCACTCGCGCCATGGTAGTGGGGGTGCGCATTTCGTCCCGGGGCGGCCCCGCCATTAGCGTTCCCCGCCATGACGTGGGCCCGCTCGCTACCCGGACCGGTGCGCCGCGGCCTGTCGCGGCTGGTCCACTCGGCGTGGGACGTGGCCGGTGAGCTCGGAGCCATCGGCCCCGACGACCGCCGGGGCCGTCGCTTCGGGTATTTGGGCCAGGGGGCCTGCCTATTCTTCCCCCAGGGCGCCGTCTACAACGAGGACTACATCCACATCGGCGCGGGCACCATGGTCGGCCCGTACACCTCCATCTCGGCGGGCATGGCTCCGGGACAGGAGATGCCGACCGATCCGGTGGTGCGCATCGGGAGCCGTTGCATCATCGGTCGCGGGTCACACATCGTCGGTCACTGGTCCATTGAGATCGGTGACAACATCCAGACGGGCCCCTACGTCTACATCACTGACCAGAACCACGTCTATGACGACCCGATCGAGCCCATCGGTTGGCAGCAACCGACGGAGGCGGCCGTGCGCATCGGATCGGGCAGCTGGCTGGGGGCCAACGCCGTCGTCCTGCCCGGGGCCCAGATCGGTGACCATGTCGTGATCGCGGCCGGGGCTGTCGTGCGCGGCGTCGTTCCGGACCGCTGCGTGGTGGCGGGTGTCCCGGGCAGGATCATCCGACGCTGGGTCGACGGCCGGGGCTGGGTGGACGAGCGGGACTGGGTCGCCGAGAAGGACATCACCGTCCCTTGACTCCGTACCTGGTGACGGTGAGCGGCCAGGACGGGCCGGGTATCTCCGAGCGGCTCTTTGCCGTGCTCACCGAACACGCCGTCAACGTCCGCGACGTCGAGCAGATCCGGGTCCACGGCCGGCTGCTGCTCTGCGTGGAGATAGAGGGCCTGGACACCGCGCACAGTGAAGGCCTCCGGCAGGCGATCGCCGCCCGATTCGTGGGAGGGAGGGTCGACGTCTCGATCTCTGCCCTCTTGGAGGCCGAGTACCCATCGCAGCTCGACCGGTTCCTGGTCACGGTGCTGGCGCCTGAGATCGACGCCCCCACGCTCATGGGCATCAGCGGGCGTATCGCCCGAGCCAGTGGGAACATCGAACGCATCGTACGGCTGGCCGCCTATCCGGTGAACAGCTACGAGTTCACGGTGGCCGGGGGCAACCTGGACCAGCTCCGGCGGGCACTGGCCGACGAGGCGGTGTACCGCCAGGTCGATGTCGCCGTCCAGGTGAACGGGCTGCACCGGCGGGCCAAGCACCTGATCGTGCTCGATGCCGACTCGACCCTCCTCCAAGGAGAGGCCATCGACCTGCTGGCCGAGCAGTGCGGGTTGGGGGATCACGTCGCCGAGGTGACGGCCCGGGCCATGGCGGGAGAGATCGACTTCGAGCAGGCGCTACGCCAGCGGGTCGGGCTCATGGGCGGTCTCGACCAGTCGGTGCTCGACGCCGTGCGCCACTCCCTCGTTCTCACGCCGGGCGCCCGCACGCTGGTCCGCACGCTCAAGCGGCTCGGCTACGAGACGGCGGTGGTGAGCGGGGGGTTCACCCAGTTGATCGGCCCCTTGGTGGCCGAACTGGGCATCGACCATCTGGCGGCCAACCAGCTGGCGATCGAGGACGGGGTGCTCACCGGTGGGCTGGTCGGGCCGATCGTGGACCGGGCCGGGAAGGCGGAGGCCCTCCTGCGGTTCGCCGCGGCCGCCGGTGTACCCCGGTCGCGGACCATCGCCGTCGGTGACGGGGCGAACGATCTCGACATGCTGGCCGTCGCCGGCCTGGGCATCGCCTTCAACGCCAAGCCGCTGGTCCGCCAGGCAGCCGATACCGCACTGAGTGTGCCGTACCTCGACGCCATTCTCTTCCTCCTCGGTATCAGCCGGGCGGACGTGGAGACGGCGGACCACATGGAGCAGGCTGGTGGGTCGTGACCCCGCCTGACGTGTTGCCCGAGGCGCACGCCCGGCGCGGTGGGACGGACGGGCCGGACCAGCGCGCCGGCCCCTCAGCGGCACGGCCGCTGCTGCGGGGTTGGCTCCATGTGGGCGCCTTCACCGCCTGGTTCATCGGAGGACCTTTCCTGGTCGTCGCCGGCCCCGATGCGGCGAGCAGATGGGCACTGACGATCTACGTGCTGACCATGCTCGTCATGTTCGGGATCAGCGCCCTGTTCCATCGCCTCCACTGGTCGGCACCGGCGTGGCGCCGCATGCGACGGGCGGACCACAGTGCCATCTTCATCGGCATCGCCGGGACCTCGACCGCGGTGGCCGTGCTGGCCCTGTCGGGCTGGTCCGAGGTGCTGATCCTCAGCCTGGCCTGGGCGGGAGCGGCGGCGGGCATCGTCCTGCGCCAGACCTGGCTCGACGCACCCCAGTGGGCGGTGGCGCTCCCCTACGTGGTGGTCGGCTGGTGCTCGCTGATCGTGGCTCCCCAGCTCGTCCGCAGCCTGGGCTGGGCCGGCTTCGTCCTCATGCTCTTCGCCGGCATCGCCTACACGGCGGGCGCCCTGGTCTTCGCCCGTCGACGACCGGACCCCTGGCCCGGGGTGTTCGGCTTCCACGAGCTCTTCCACGCCTGCACCGTGGTGGGAGCGGGGCTGTTCGCCTACGTGATCGCCTTCATCGCCCTGCCCCGCTACTGACCCGGCCCCACCCGGCGTAGCGCACAATACGGTCGGCGCGCCATAGTGACCGGGACGAGAGTGAAGGAGAGAACATGGCACCCCGCGAAGAGGCGTTGACCGCCCGGAACGTCTTGCTTACCGGATACGGCGGCGACAGCATCAACGCCTACCAGGTCGTGTCCGGCGAGGACGGTCCCCGGGGCGGCGTCGTTGTCATCCACCATCTCCCCGGATGGGACTCGAGCACCAAGGAGATCACCCGGACGTTCGCCGCCAACGGGTACAACGCCATCTGCCCCAACCTCTACGCCAGAGAAGGTATGGAGGTCGATCCGGACGACGCCGCCGCGGCGGCCCGCGCCAAGGGTGGCGTGCCCGACGAACAGCTGGTGGGCGATGTGGGAGGAGCCATCGAGGCGCTGCGCGCCCTGCCCAACGCCAGCGGCAAGGTCGGCGTCATCGGCTACTGCTCGGGCGGCCGCCAGTCGTTCCTCACCGCCGTGAGCCTTCCCGTCGACGCCGCGGTCGACTGCTACGGGGCCTTCGTGACGGGAACGCTCCCCGAAGGATTCCCTCTGAAGGTGGTGCCCCTGGTCGACCGGACGGCGTCCCTCCGCTGCCCGTTGCTGGGGCTGTTCGGTGCCGAGGACCAGTACCCCTCCCCCGAGCATGTGGAGGAGCTCGAGCAGGCCCTGCTGGCGCAACACAAGACCTATGAGTTCCACAGCTACGAGGGCGCGGGGCACGCCTTCTTCAACACCGACCGCCCGAGCTACCGCCCGGAGGCCGCGTTGGACGGTTGGCGGCGGATCTTCTCGTGGTTCGGGACGTACCTCGCTGCGCCGGAGGCCTGACCATGTGCTCCTATCTCACCGTGTCCGCAGACGTGGCGGGCAGCGCCAAGGGTCGGGACGGCTGGTTTTCGGTGACGTCGGCCTCGGTCTACTTCGACCATCCGTTCCACGCGCCGTTCGACCACTCGCTCAACGTCGACTTCGCCGATCCGGCCGCCGGCCCCGGGGCGCGGGTGGCGGTCGAGCTGAGCGCCGATTCGGCCCGAAAGCTCGTGCGCTGTATTGAGGCCGCGCTCGAGGCCGCCGGTGCAGCGGCGCTCACGTCGTAGCGGTCACTGCCCCGTCCCGCGCCGCCGAGCGGCGGATGGCGTCGAGCACCACCATGCACGCAACACCGTCGGCGAAGGTCGCCGGGGGCACGGCGTGGTACTCGGGGTCCCGGCCGAGGGCGAGGTCGCGGAGGATGCCGGCCTGCACGATCGCCGGCCCGAGTTCGATGTGGGTGAAGGCGTGGCGCGGGTCGTCGCTGGGGGCGACATCGACGGGCAACGGCGGCCCGACCCGCTCGAGCTGTTCGCTGCCCGACGCGTTGGCCAGGGTGACCGTGTCGTCATGGAGGGTCAGCGTGCCGAGCGGGCCCGCCACCCGCATGACCTCCACGCGGTCGCCCCAGACCCCCGCGCTCTGCTGGAGGATGCCCTCGCAACCGGATCGGAGACGGAACCGGGCCGCGGCGGTGTCTTCGGCGTGGGTGGCGGGGTCGCGGTCGGACACCATCGGTAGCGTCGCGCTCACGCTGTCGAACTCGCCGAGCCAGCAACGGACGGCGTCGACCAGGTGTGACACCGAGGCTCCCAGCCAGCCGCCGCCGAGCGCCGGGTCGAACCACCACGGCGGTGCTTTCATGTCGGGCGGGGCGACCAGCGGGAGGTGGCCCACGAACGAGGCGATCCTCGGCGTTCCCACCAGCCCGTCGCGCACCGCCTGGCGGAACGTCACCCGCTCGGGGGCGAACCGGAACTCGTGGCCCACGAGGGCGACGACGCCGGCCCGGCTGGCCTCGTCGAAGAGGCACTGGGCCTCCCCGGCCGAGGTGGTGAAGGGCTTCTCCACCAGGACGTGACGGCCGGCGGCGACCGCTTCTCCCGCCAGCTCGGCGTGCGTGGCCGGCGGGGAGGCGATCACGACGATGTCGGAGTGCGGCAGTTGCAGAGCCTCGGTGAGCGAGCCGCACGCCACCTCGACGCCGGAGCGCTCGGCCCGGCGAGCCGCTCGCTCGCGATCGCGCCCGACCAGTGCCACGACGTCGAGGCCCGCGGCGCGCGCCGCCGGCACGTGGACGCGACATCCGAACCCGGTGCCGACGACGACGACGCCGGGCGCGCGCCCGGTCATCCGCCGCGCGCGTCGATGAGGGCGCCGCGGTTCACCTTGGTGGCCGCACTGCGCGGGAGGGAGTCGACGATCTCCACAGACTTCGGCACCTTGAAGGGATGCAGGCGAGCCTTGGCGTAGGTGCGCACCTCTTCGAGGGTGGGCGGGTCGGCGGGGTCCGCCGGCTGGATGATGGCGTGTACACGGCGGCCCCACTCCTCGTCCTTCAGGCCGATGACGGCCACGTCCGCCACCTTGGGGTGATCCATCAGGGCGATCTCCACCTCGGCGGGGAACACGTTGGCCCCGCCGGTGATGATCATGTCGACCCGGCGGTCGACCAGGTAGAGGTAGCCCTCCTCGTCGAGGTAGCCGAGGTCGCCCACCGAGGCGAAGCCGTCGTCGGTCGTCGCCATCTGGGGGGCGGCGCCGAGATAGGTCGAGCCGCCGTAGGCCGCCGAGCGCAGGTAGATGTCGCCGATCTCCCCGGGCGGCTGGTCCTGGCCGTCGGGGCCGAGGATCCGCACCTCGGTTCCCCGCACCGGCCGCCCGATGCTGCCCTCGTGCTCCAACCACTCGTCGGCCCGGATCGCCGCCAGCCCGAGGCCCTCGGTCATGCCGTACGCCATGTACAGCCGCTCGGGACCGATGAGCTCCGCCCAGCGGCGGATGAGGTACGGGGGCATGGGCGCCGCTCCCTGGCTGATCCACTCGATACTCGAGAGGTCACGCTGGTCGATGTCGGGGAGGTCGGCGATTCGCTTGAGCATGGTGGGCGTGCAGCTGAAGGTGGAGATGCGGTGCCGCTCGATGACGTCGACCACCAGGGCGGCGTCGAACTTCTCCATGACGACGAGGAGGTCGCCGGCCAGCATGTTGAACAGGCCGCTGAAGCCGTTGACGTGGTACATCGGGCCGAGCGCGATGACGTGCTGGGGTCGGGGGATCGACCGTCCCCAGCGCTCGGCGTAGGGCGTGGCCATAACCGGGTCGAAGGTGCCCGGGCTGTTGCTGACGATCACCTTGGGCAGCCCGGTGGACCCGCTGCTGCAGATCCCGTTCGACTGGGGCGAGATCACGTCGGGCAGGTCGGGCACCTCGCCGTCGGCGGTGGCGTCGATCGACGCGACGTCCTCCTCGCCGAGGTGCACCTTGCCGTCGATCGCCTCGCGCAGACGGGAGAGCTCCCAGTCAGGCAGGTCCCAGCGCATGGGCACCGGCACCGCCCCGAGCTTCCAGGCCGCCAAGGTGGCCAGCACGAACTGCGGAGAGTTGTGGAGCCCGATGCCGAGCCGGTCGCCGATGCCCAGACCCCGCTCGGCCAGCGCGCCGGCCACCTGGCTCGACCGCCGGTGCAGCTCGCTCCAGATGAACGACTGCTCCGTCCCATCGGCGAACACGCACCACAGGGCGTGCTCGTCCGGCCGTTGCGCGGCGAGATCTGCGATTCGTCGACCGATGCTGACGGGCTCCACGCGGTCTCCTCCCCTTGTCCTTGCGCCCCTACGTCCGCGCGGCGGCACCCGCGAGCGCCGACCCACCGTAGTAACTCCCCATCGTCATCGCCAGTAACGCGCCGTCGTCTCGTAGGCCCTCCCGGCGAACTCGTCCACGGGCAGCTGGCGCAGGTGGCGGCTGAGGACCTCGACACTGACCAGGCCCTGCCACCCTCGCTCCAGCAGGGTCGAGGCGAACCGTTCAAGCTCGAAGGCGCCGTCGCCGGGCATGGCGCGCCGGTTCAGGGTCTCGTCCATGGCGTCGTCCGACGCAGGCTCGAGCGCGTCGTCGAACTGGACGTAGGCGATCCGCTCGAGCGGCACGGTCTCCAGGTCCTCCCATGTGCTGTCGCCGCGGAAGAAGTGCCAGGTGTCGATCATCACGCCCGCCCGCCCCGCCCCGGCGGCCTCGACCACCGCCAGCGCGGCGGGAATGGAGGTGACCTTGCCGAGCGGGCTGAACTCCGCCGCCATCTTGGCGCCGGCCTCGGCGAACATGGCGGCGTACCGGGCCATCGCCCGGGCCGAATCGCTGGTCAGCGGCACGGCGAAGGTGGTCAGGACCCACTCGGCCCCCACGGCGTCGGCTCCGGCAGCCAGGGCCTGCGCCTGGCGCAGGTTTGCCTCGTCGTCGCGGCCCAGTACGAGGGCGAGGAGCTCATGGCACCGGACGCCGTTGGCGGTGAGCGCCGCGGCGGCCGCCTCGTCCGCCAGGGGGACGCCCAGGCCCACGGCCGCGAACCCGGCCCGCTTGGCCAGGCCGGCGAGCGCCGGGGCGTCGAGGCCCCACCGGGAGTCGGGTGTGAGTGCCAGCTCCACCGTACTCACCGGCCGGAGAGCCGCTCTATCACCGGGGCCAGCTGGGCCGGGTGCGCGCCGACCGCGGAAGACCAGTAGCTGATCCCCAACCGGGCGCGGGTCTCCTCCAGTTGGGCGCTCACCTCATCGAGGCTGCCGACGGCGACCACGGGCGAGGACAAGAACGTGCTCTTCGACACGGTGAGCTCGCTTCCCACCGAGCGCTGCAAGGCGACGAAGCGTTCCATGAACTCGTCGTAGGCGCGCTCGCGATCGGTGGTGACCGCCACGTGCAGGAACTGCGCGCCCAGCTCGATCTCTTCGAACCGGTCGCCGGCGGCCTCGCGGATCCAACCCACCTTCTCCTCGTACGCCTCCGTCGTGAACTGGTGCGCGCTCGAGGTGAGCGTTCCCCGTGGAATGCTCGGCATGATCTGGACGATGTCGGCCTGGCGGGCGGCCGCCCCGAGGAGCTTCCGCCCCCCGCCGCCGATCATGATCGGCGGGCGTGGCTGCTGCACGGGGCGCGGGGTGCCGGCGAGCTCGCGGATGGTGAGGTGCGTGCCCGAGAAGCTGAACGGCTCGCCGGCGAAGAGCCCCTTGAGCACGACGACCACCTCCTCGAGGCGCTCGATGCGGACCGAGGCCTTGGCGAAGGCGATGCCGGCCTGTTCGTACTCCTCTTGCATCCAGCCGGCGCCGATCCCGACCTGCAACCGGCCGCCGGACAGCACGTCGAGGGTCGCCAGCTCCTTGGCCAGCACGGCCGGGTGGCGGAAATCCTGGTCGAGCACGGTCTGGCTCAGCCTGATGGTGGTCGTCGCGTCGGCCACGGCCTGCAGGGCGACGAGGGGGGCGAAGGGGATCATGAGGTGGTCGGCCACGCCGAAGGTCGAGTAGCCGAGCCCCTCCGACCGCTGGGCGAGCTTGATCAGCTTGACCGGGTCACCCAGGAGTCCCGCGCCGGTGCCGAACCGGAAGGGTTTCGGGCGCCCCCCGGTCAGCGTCCGCCCCCGTCGACAACACCCAACTGGGCGAGGAGCGTCGCGCTGTCGAAGATGCGCTCGTGGTCGACGATGAGGCCGTCGTCGTCGACCACGAGGAACTCCGCCGTGCGCAGCTGTACCCGTCGACCGGTGCCGGCGACGGGGCCGTCGGGGCGTTGCAGGACGCCCGTGTAAAGGCCGCAGATCACCAGCCGCGCCGCGACGTGTTCGCCGTCGACCACCATGTCCTCCACCGCGGCCGCCATGTCGCTGTAGGCGGCGAACATCGGGGTGACGAAGGCCCGGACGGCTGCGCGTGTGGTCATCGGCGCCGGGCTGAACGGATTCCGGAAGGTGGTCTCCGGGGCGTACAGCGCGGCCACCGCGGCGGCGTCGCCGCGGTTGAAGGCATCGATGTAGGACCGGAAGGTCCCCTCGGCTCTCACGGCGACGCTCCTCCGGACAACAGGCCCCGGCGCACCAGCTCGGCGGCCACGTCCCTCCCCGATGCGGTGACGTCCTCGGCCCGGTAGCGGGCGGCCCGCTCCGCGTCACCGGCGGCGATGGCCTCGATGACGCGGGCCTGCTCGCGCACGACCTTGTCGTGACTCCGCCCGCCGGCGGCGCGGAAGATCCATGGGAGGAACCCGGCGAACGCCCGGAGCTCCGCCCGGAGCCGGCGCGAGCCACCGGCACGGTGCTCGATGCGAAGGATCTCCTGGACCAGCTCGACGATCCGGTCCCGCTCGTCGGGCGGCGTCGCTTCCAGTTCGCTCAGGGCCTGTTGCAGTTCGGCGATCACCTCCGGGTCGTGCTGACGTGCCAGGCGTGCCACGGCCACTCCGCTCAGAATGCCGTAGATCTCGAAGTCGTCAACGATCGTCTCGGTGTCGAACGGCTCGACGTAGACCCCCCGATGGAAGCGGGTGGTGACGATGCCGTCGCGCTCGAGGATGACGAGGGCTTCACGGACGGGGCTGCGGCTCACCCCCAGGGACTCGCTCACCTCGTCGATGTCGATACGGTCGCCCGAGCGCAGCCGTCCCTCGACGAGCGCTTCGAGCAGATAGTCGATGACCGCGTCGCTGGTCTTGGCCCGTTTCAGAGGACGGCCGGTCAGCACGATGCGGATTTTAGATCTAAAATCCAGATCCGCATGGCACTGGTGACCAGCGACGTACTGTCGAGCGCGGCGAGGGCCGCGCCCGAGCGCCTCGCGGTGACCCTCGGTGACGGCGCACTCACCTTCGGCGGCCTGTCCGATCGGTCCAACCGTCTGGCGAACGCCCTCTCGGGGTGGGGTGTCCGCCGAGGGGCACGGGTGGCCTACTGGGCCGACATGAGCCTGGAGGCTGCGCCACTGCAGTTCGCGCTCGGTCGTCTGGGCGCCGCCTTTGCCCCGCTCAATCCGGCCTATGCGGAGGAGGAGGCTCGTGCCGTCCTCGACTACCTGGTCCCGCGGCTGCTCATCGTCGACCCTTCGCATGCCGGACAGGGCGAGGCCCTGGCCAAGGAGCTCGACCTGCCGCTCGCCACGCTGGGGGGTCCCGGTCCGGGCACGGCACTCGACGGGTTGGCCGTGCGGGCCTCTGCCGGCCCCCCGTCCGATCCTCTGCCCGACGAGGACGACGTCTTCACCATCTTTCTGACCAGCGGCAGCACCGGACGTCCGAAGGGGGTGATGGTCTCACAGCGGGCGACCTGGTTGCGAACATTCGCCGGCTCCACCGCGACGGTGACAACGAGCGGCAAGGGTCAGCTCGTGATGTTCCCCTTGTTCCACATGGCGGGCTGGACCTTCGCCTACCACGCCTGGTCGGCCCATCAGGCCGCGCATTTCGTGACGCGGGCCGATGCCCATGAGATTCTGGGGGCGGTCGAGCGGCACCGGCCGGGCACGCTCTACTGCATCCCCGCGGTGTGGCAGCGGGTACTCGAAGAGAAGCAGCCCTACGACCTCCACTGCCTCGAGTGGGCGCTCGTCGGTACGTCTCTCGTCGAGCCGACGCTTCTCGAGGCGATCAAGGAACGGTTGCCCTGGACCCGGACCACCGTCAGCTACGGATCGACCGAGGTGGGCCGCGCCATCAGCCTGGGCGACGACGACCTGTTTCGCAAGCCCGGATCGATCGGTCTCCCGGTCCCCGGAGTGCAGGCGAGGGTCGCCGGCGACGGCGAGCTGCTGCTCGCGTCGGGGACCCTGATGTCCGGCTACTTCAACCTGCCCGAAGCGACCGCGCTGGTGCTGGAGGACGGCTGGTACCACACCGGCGACCTGGTCGAGCAGGACGCAGACGGTTACTTCTGCATCGTGGGGCGCAAGAACGAGATCATCCGTTCGGGAGGTGAGTCGGTCGCCCCGCTCGAGGTCGAGGCGGCGCTGCGCGGCTACCCGGGCATAGCCGACGTCGCCGTGATCGGTGTGCCCGACGCCCAATGGGGCGAGCTCGTGTGCGCGGCCGTCGTCGCGGCCGACGGAACCGCTCCGCCGACGGTGGAGGACCTACGCCGGCATCTGGCGGGACGCCTGGCCGCGTTCAAGCATCCGCGTCGGGTGCTCGTCGTCGACCAGCTCCCGCGCACGTCGGCGACAGGACAGGTGCAGCGTTCGCGGCTGGCCGGACAGGAGGTGACGTGTTGACCCAACGGGAGGTGTTGTTCACCGGCGTCGGAGGGCAGGGGGTGCAGATCGCGTCGAAGGCTCTCGCCATGGCCGCGCTGGCCGAAGGGCGTGACGTGCTCCTGCTTCCGAGCTACGGCGGCTTCATGCGCGGTGGGAAGACCAACGCCGGGCTCACGCTGGGTGACGGCCCGCTGCGGGCGCTGCCCGTCATCACCTCGGCCTGGTCGGCCTTCGTGATGGACCAGGCCTTCTGGGAGACCGTCCGCCCGAACCTGGCGGCAGGGGCGGTGGTCGTCGTGAACTCGTCCTTGTTCAGCCTCGAGGTGGAGGTCCCGCGGGCGCAGGTGTTCGCCGTCCCGGCCAGCGATATGGCGACCGCCCTCGGAAGTCCGATGAGCGCTGCGTTCCTCATGCTCGGCGCCTTCGCGGCCGTCACCGGCGTGGTGGGCGTCGAGTCGGTCGTCGGGGCCATGCGTCAGCTGGTGCCCGCCTACCGGGAACAGCACGTCGCCGCCAACGAGCGGGCGATCGAGGCCGGAGCGGCGTCGGTGCCGACGCTGGCCGCTCCCGCGTGGCCCGACGTGGCGGTGCGGTCATGACGACGCGCCTCATGCAGGGCAGTGAGGCCGTGGCCGAGGCCGCCCTGGCCGCCGGGTGCCGGTTCTTCAGCGGCTACCCGATGACGCCGTTCACCGAGTTGCTCGAGAACATGGGCCGCAAGCTCCCCGGTGCGGGCGGGGTCTGCATGAACGCCGCCAGCGAGATAGAGGCGGTGAACATGACCATCGGGGCGGCGGCGACCGGCGCCAGAGCGGCCACCGGCTCGTGCGGCCAGGGCCTCGCCCTCATGCAGGAGGGCATCGCCGAGCTGGCTCTCAACGAACTCCCTGCGGTGATCTTCAACATGGCCCGTGGTCAACAGGACTACTTCCAGGCCACCCGCGGCGGCGGCTGGGGCGACTACCGCACAATCGCGCTGGCGCCCAGGGACGTGCCCGAGGCGGTGGAGCACACCCAGCTCCTCTTCTATCTCGCCGACCGCTACCGCACCCCCGTCGTCCTGTACGGCGACTATGTCATCGCACACTCCACCGTGGGCATCGACGTCCAGCCGATCGAGTTCCCGGCGACTCCGCCGAAGGACTGGGCCTTGGACGGATCGATGAGCGGGACCGGCCGTGCCCGCCAGATCTGGACCTGGGCCCTGGGCAAGCCGAACACCCCCGGGCCCGGTCCGAACGGCTCGTGGGAGCTGATCGCCGAGAAGTACGACCAGATCGAGCGCGCCGAGGCTCGCCACGAGGCCTACCGGACCGACGATGCCGACGTGGTGCTCGTCTCGTTCGGCACGACCAGCGTGTTCGTGGACAGTGTGGTCGATGAGCTCCGGGAGGACGGGGTGCGGGTCGGGTCGTTCCGTCCGATCACCCTCTGGCCGTTCCCGGGCGACGCCCTCGAACAGGCCACGCGGGGGTGCGCGCACGTACTGGTCTACGAGCTCAACGCCGGCCAACTGGTCGACGACGTGCGCATGCACGCCGCCGACCGTTCGGTCATCCGCTCCATCGGTGGTGTCTCCCAGGACCCGTCGGGGATGCGCCAGGGCGACCTGCTGAACGCCGACATCCTTCGCCACCGCGTCCGCGACGCGCTCGGCCTCACCCCCCAAGGAGCAGCCCCATGAGTTCCCAACTGGTCGTCGAGTTCAAGCCGAAACTCCTGCAATCCTCCGAGCACGAGCTGTGTCCCGGGTGTGGCCACTCCGTGGCCTTCCGGGTGGTGCTCGATGTCGTGGAGGAGCTCGACCTCAAACCGGTCCTGCTCGCCGGACACGGCTGCTACACCCAGCTGATGGTGCAGAGCGATCTCGACTCGCTCCAGTGCCTGCACGGCCGGGCCCCCGCGGCGGCGACCGGTGTGAAGCGCATGCTGCCCACCACCCCGGTGATCACCCTGCAGGGGGACGGCGACATGGTGACCGAGGGCCTCCACGAGATCCTGCATGCCGCCGCCCGGGGCGAGCAGTTCACGGCGCTGTTGTTCAACAACGGCGTCTTCGGTGACACGGGCGGCCACCTGACCGCCACCACCGTCGTCGGCCAGCGGACCAAGACCAGCCTCGAAGGGCGTGACCCGGCGCTGCACGGGTACCCCTTGAACATCGGCCAGCTGCTGGCCCAGGTGGAAGGTGCGGCCTACGTGGCCCGCGGTGCCGTCAACTCCGCCGGGATGATCGCCCGCACGCAACGCATGGTCCGGCGGGCGCTCGAGTTGCAGCTCGAAGGAGCCGGGTTCACCTTCGTCGAGATCCTGACCATGTGTCCCACCGGTTGGTTCGTGCCCACCTCGGAAGGTCCCGAGTACCTCGAGGACGCCATGATCACCACCTTCGGCATCGGCGAGCTCAAGGCGCCCCCGGGATGACCGTTCCGACCGTTCCGACCGTTCCGACCGTTCCGACCGTTCCGACCGTTCCGACCCGCGGCACCGTCAAGATCGACGTCGAGGCGTGCAAGGGCTGCGACCTGTGCATCGACGCCTGCCGTCCGGGTGTGCTCACGATGACGACGGACCGCTTCAACCAACGCGGCTACCGCTTCCCCGAGCTGCGCGCCGGCTGCACCGCCTGCCGGGCGTGCGCCCAGGTATGCCCGGACTTCGTCTTCCAGGTGTGGAAGTTCGACACCCCGGTCGAGCTCGCCGAGGGGCCGGTCCCCGACGCCGCGCTGCACCGGGACGTCGAGCGTCAGCGCGAGCAGAGGAGCTGATCAGGCGGAACCGATCGGCTCACGCGTCGGGAATGCCGCCCAGATGCGGGCCTCCGTCGACGGCCAGGGTCTGACCGGTGATGTACGAGGCGGCATCGCTGACGAAGAAGAGGATGGCGTTGGCCACCTCCTCGGGGGTACCGGCCCGGCCCAGCGGCGTGGCCGTGCGGAACTGCGACTCGTCGATGCCGGCAACGCGCCACGCCGCGACCGCCCGCTCGGAGGCGATCGGACCGACGGCGATGCAGTTGGCCCGCACCCCGTGGCGGCCCCACTCCGCGGCGGTCACGGTGGTGAACATCTGCAGCGCCGCCTTGGAGGATGCATAGTGGGCGCCACCCTTGACGCCATGGACCCCGGCGTCCGACGAGATGTTCACGATGGCGCCCGAACGCTGCTCGAGGAAGTGACGACCGGCCTCCCGGGTGCAGAAGTAGGCCGAGCGCACGTTCAGGTCGAAGCTGGCGTCCCAGGCCTTGGTGGGAAGGGCGGCCAAGGGACCCATGCGGGTGCCGCCGGCGTTGTTGATGAGGATGTCGATGCGGCCGAGCTCCTCCACCGTGCGCCGCACCAGCTCGACGACCTGCTCTTCGACCTTCACGTCGGTTGGAAGGGGGAGGCAGCGCCGACCGGTCGCACCCTGGACGGCGGCCGATGTGCGCTCCAGGTCGTCGACGGTGCGGGCGGCGATGGCTACGTCGGCGCCGTGGTCCGCCAGGAGCCGTGCCGTCGCCGCGCCGATGCCCGTGCCGCCGCCCGTGACGACCGCCACCCGGCCGGTCAAGTCGTAGAGAACATCCATCGTGGCCATACCCCCTCGCGCCTGTGGAAGTATGGACCACAGACGTAAACCACGTGCACACCGAGGGGGACGCCATGGAACTGGACGACTACATCCTGGTCAGCGTGGATGACCACGTCATTGAGCCCCCCGACCTGTTCTCCGGCCACCTGCCGGCGAAGTACCTGGACCGGGCGCCCCGGCAAGTGCACCAGGACGATGGCACCGACGCCTGGGTCTTCGGCGACCTCGTGCTGAAGACCTCGGTGCTGTCGGCCGTCGCCGGGCGCCCCAAGTCGGAGTACGGCCGAGACCCCCAGGGCCTCGACGAGGTCCGTCCCGGCTGTTTCGACGTCCACGAGCGGGTCAAGGACATGAACGCCGGGGGTGTCCTCGCCTCCATGAACTTCCCCACCTTCCCCACCTTCACCGGCCGCACGTTCCTCAGCGACGACCGCGAGCTTTCCCTGGCCCTGATACGGGCCTACAACGACTGGCACATCGACGAGTGGTGCGGGGCATACCCGGGCCGGTTCATCCCAATGGCGCTCCCCGTCATGTGGGATGCCGAGCTCAGCGCCCAGGAGGTGCGCCGCTGCGCCGAGAAGGGCTGCCACTCGCTCACCTTCAGCGAGAACCCGGCGACCCTCGGCTATCCGAGCTTCCACAACGACTACTGGGATCCCCTGTGGCAGGCGGTCTGCGACACCGGCACCGTCCTTTCGATCCACCTCGGCTCCTCGGGCAAGCTGCTCATCCCCACCGACGACGGCCCGCCCGACGTCATGATCACTCTTCAGCCGATGAACATCGCCTGCGCGGCGGCCGACCTGCTGTGGTCGCGGGTGCTCAAGGTCTTCCCCGACATCCGCATCGCCCTGTCAGAGGGCGGCAACGGATGGATCCCCTACTTCCTCGAGCGGGTCGACCGGACCTTCGACATGCACCACGAGTGGACGCGCCAGGACTTCGGCGACCGCCTACCCAGCGAGGTCTTCCGCCAACACTTCCTGACCTGCTTCATCGACGACCCGGTCGGCCTGCAACTACGAGACCGGATCGGCATCGACAACATGGCGTGGGAGGCCGACTACCCGCACCCCGACGGGATGTGGCCGTTCGCTCCCGAAGAGCTCGCCTCCCAGTTCGAGCAGTTTCACGTGCGTGACGACGAGGCGCGCAAGATCGGCTACGAGAACGCGCTCCGCTGGTACTCGTTCGATCCGTTCAGCCACATCCCCAAGGAGCAGGCCACCGTCGGGGCACTCCGCCGGGCCGCAGCCGGGCACGACGTGTCGACCGTGCCCGGGGCCGAGCGCAAGGCCATGCCGGACGAGCACCTGGCCGGTCACCGCGAGCGCGCCGAACGGGCCCTGGCCCTCGCACGCGCCTGAACCACCCACCCCTTCCACCTGGCCGCTGACCCATTTGACGCCGCGTGATCGCCGGTGTTAGCCATGGCTCGAAGGTGTGGGGAGGAGGTGCGAGGTTCGTGGGGAGACTCGACGGCAAGGTCGCTGTCATCACGGGTGCGGGCTCTGGGATGGGCCGGGCTTCGGCCGTCCTCTTCGCCGCAGAGGGGGCAAGGGTGGTGTGCGCCGACCGGAGCGGGGACGAGGAGGAGACGGCGAAGATCATCGGCGGCGCCGCCCTCCCGGTCCACGTGGACGTCGCGATCGAGACCGACATCGAGCGGATGATCGCCGCGGCGGAAGAGCACTTTGGCGGGCTCGACGTTCTCTTCAACAATGCCGGTTTCGGCGGCCCGAGGTTGCCCCTGCACGAGCAGTCTCTGGAGAACTGGGAGATGGTCCTGGACACCAACCTCAAGGGTGTCTTCTTGGGGATGAAGTACGGCATCCAGGCCATGCTCCGCAACGGTGGTGGGTCAATCGTCACCACTGCGTCGGCCGTCGGCCTGATCGGCTGGAAGGGCCATTCCATCTACGGAGCGGCCAAGGCCGGCGCAATACAGCTCACCAAGGTCGCAGCGATGGACTATGCCGAGTTCGGCATCAGGGCCAATGCGATCTGCCCGGGGATGTTCTGGACCGGTCTGGTCAAGGGTGCTCGTGACACCGGCACGGTCGGGGAGGAGCCGCCGTCCGAAGCCTATCCACCACCGCAGAATGTCCCCATGAACCGCTGGGGACGGGCGAGTGAGATTGCCAACACGGCCCTCTTCCTCGCCAGCGACGAATCGTCCTTCATCACCGGCGTCGCGTTGCCGGTCGACGGTGGCCTCGTCTGTCCCTGAGAGGCGCGTGAGCTCAAGAGGCGTTGGCCGCGGCCGGGGTGTAGAGGCTGTCGAATCCGTACTTCTCCTCCGCCTGGCGCAGGTGCGCCATCGATGCCTCGAGGTCGTGGGGGAGTCGGAGCCGGGCTTGGAGGGCGAAGGTGATGGTCGTGAGATCGTGCTCGTCACACAGCCCCACTGCTCCGAGAACCTGGTGCGCGGTGCGCATCACCCGCCGGGCGATGTCGATCGTCGCCCATCGGAGCGCCAGCGCATCTACTGTCGCCATCGCCGGGGTCTGGTAGACGCTCCACAGCGCGTGGAGCGCAAGCTCGTAGAGGGCCTGTAGTTCCGAACAGGCATCGGCGAGGGGAAATGCGACGCCCTGGTACGACGCAATGGGGGCACCGAATGCGACCCGCTCGGTGGCATAGACAGTGGCCAGGTCGAGCGCCTGCTCGAGCGCACCGAAGATGTACCACGAGCTGAGCACGTACAGCAATGCCTCTTCGGTGCTCGACGCCGGATCTGCCACGCCCAGTGTGCTCGGAGACGTCCGGTTGACGAACGGTCCAACCTTCGATCCGAGCAGGTCCGGCGCCGCTGCGACGTGTCGCACATCGCCATCGGCGGTCAGGACGTCCCACTCCTCGAAGAGGTCGCCGTGTTCGAGGCGACCGTTCGGAGAGAGCAGGGCCAGTGGCCGCCCGGTCGGGCGCCGAAGGATCATTGCTTCGATGGGAAGGGGAAGGACCACTCGACCCGCGGCACGACACAGTTCAGCGGCAGCGACACCTACGACATGACCCTCGCGCGGGTTCATCGACTCAATCGTGGCTTCGACGTCGGCCACCAGCGCATGGCGCCCGGCGGGATCGACCATGGCGTTGCGAGCGAGCGCGACGCCGCCCCGGGCGGCGAACTGCCGGTCGGCGCTTGATCGGAGGTCCTCTGCTTCGGGAGTCACCCGCACCCGTTCGCCGCGAAACATGGCACGCGACAGCTGACGCTGGACCATCTCTGTCGTGCCCGTGGCGATGGTGCCGCATTGCATGTATCGCCAGAAGATCTCGATCGCGCCGTCGACGGCGGCCTCCGGTGTGTAGCGGCTCTCGAAGAAGCGATCCCCGACCGCCTCGCTCACCACGTCCGCGACCAGCAAATTGGTCCGGGTAGTGATCAGCCGCGCCCCGCAGACGATGAAGTCGTGCGATCCGCCGTCGTCCTGGAACCACAGCGCACGTCGGCAGATGAGCCGGGCCATTCGGTTGCGAACACGCGCCTGAAGCCACCGGCTGGGCGGCAGCGACTCCCGGTAGCGCTCGTCGGCCATCACGGTCGCCATGAGCCGGTCATCACGGGCGTATCGAGCGACGCCGACGCGCTCGTTGGACAGCGCGTCGCGGATCACCTGCCACCCGTTGCCGACGGGACCGAGCACCTCGGTCTTCTCGGCCCAGACGTCGTCGAAGAAGACCTCGGTGAGGTGATGCGGGCCGGGGATGCCGTCGAGACCCCGGACGGTGATGCCGGCGCGGTTCATCGGTATGAGGAACACGGTGATTCCGGTGTGCTTGTCGGCACCGGCGCCGGCGCCGGCTCCGGCGCTGGCACCCTCGACCCGTGCCAGGAGGTAGCACCACTCCGCCCACAGCGCCCACGATGTCCAGATCTTCTGTCCGCTGATCCGATAGCCGTCCCCGTCGGCTACGGCGCGCGTTCTCAGGTTCGCAAGGTCTGAACCGGCGTCGGGCTCGCTGAAGCCCTGGCACCAGATCGCCTTGCCTGCGGCTACCGACGGGAGATGGAGGGCCTGCTGTTCGGGCGTCCCGTAGTCGGCGATCGACGGTCCTACCCAGTTCGGGCCGTAGTACTGGGGGCCGCGGGGCTCGAAATGTGCCCACATCTCCTCGCGCATGACGATGGACGAGATGAGGTCGGCGTCGTTCCCGCCGTGCTCCACCGGCCAATCCGGAACCAGGAGGCCCTCGCTGGCCAGGAGTTCGCAGAACCGGTTGCTGAGTGCGAGATCCGCCGGGTCGTTGGTGAAGGGGCCGATCCATCCGGCGGGAAGATGGGTGCCGATGAGCGCGCGCAGTCGGTGCCGCAGGGCGCGTGCGTGGTCCGGGTCTCGGTACAGGTAGTCATCGGACGGCTCGGTCGTCGTCATGGGATTTCAGGACGACGATCAGCCACCTCGAACCCCCGTGGACCACCACAGTTCCATGTTGGGTTTCGACGATCGATCCACCAGTTCGATCCGGGAGCCGATCGGAGGGGTGGCGAACGCCCAGATCGGACCTCTTCCGTCGGGCCAGTAGCCCCTGCCATCGACCGTCGCGCCGGCCGCTTCGAGCACACCGAGGTCGCCGTCGATATCGTCCGACCAGTAGCCCACGTGGTGAGGCGACGACTGGGCGGGTGCGAAGAAGGTTCCCGGAATCTCCTGGATTACTTCCACGTGCGGCTCGTCCATTGAGTACGTAAAACGCAGAGGGACGATCGTCTCGCTGTCCTTCGTGACCAACAGGTTGTCGACCTTCAGCTCCTCACACCAGCGATAGCCGACGGTCTCGGCGAGCCACGCCAGGGCTTCATCGAGATCATCGACGACCATGCCCACGTGGTACTGGTCACGTGCGTTCACACGGTCATTGTAGGCATGGGCCATGACGCCGCACCTGGGCGACGTCCTCGGAGGGGCGCCGCGGCGGTCAGGCCATTTACAAGGGGATCTGAAGCCGTTCAGGCCGCTTCGACGGCGAGCTGCGCGAGGAGGTCGGTGGTGCGGCGGAGCGACACCGCAGGATCGTCGCCAACGGGAAAGATGCCGGCCCAGATGTCCGTCGCGCCCGCATCTATCAAGGAGCGCAGTTTCGCACTCACCGACGCCTCGTTGCCCACGATTGCCGCGTCGGCGGCGCTCCCATGACCCCCCTCGGTCAGCACCCGTGTGTAGTTGGTGAGCGAGCCAAACATGGTGGAGTAACTCGCAAAGGCGTGGCGCGCTTCGCCGACGTCATCATGGACAGCGACGGGTATTCCGGCAACGATTCGGGGCATTGGCCGGCCAGCTTGCGCAGCCGCCTGCTGCAACTGTGGCACGACCCTCGATTCGAGGACCTTTTCCGATGCGAGGTACGACACCGTCCCATCGGCCATACTGCCTGCCACCCGCAGAAGCCTGGGCGACATGGCCCCGACCAATACGGGCACCGGGTGCGCAAGAGCCACGCCTGCCGGAGTGTGCACCGTCCAGTCCTTGCCGTCGAAGTCGACCGGCTCGTTGCGCAACAGGGCAGTGAGAATTCCGACGTACTCCTCCGTGTTGCGACCCGGGTGGTCATAGGAAAGGCCGTACAGGCCCCGGATCAACTGCTCATGGGACGGGCCTATCCCGAGGGTGAAGCCCGGGCGGCCCATCCCGGCGGCGGCTGCGGCGACACGGTTCGCCTGTAGCAACGGGTGACAGGGGTAGGTCTGCAGGATGGCGGTCCCCAGCTCGATCGACGACGTCGCCCGGCCGGCAAGAGCCATTGCGACGACCGGGTCGCCGGCCGTGGCGCTCGAGTACCACACGGAACCGAAGCCCTGGGCCTCCGCCCACTGGGCATGCTCGACGATCTCTTCGACCGTTGAGCCACGGGCAGTCACACCGATGCGCACAGGACCTCCTCCGGTTGCTCAGCTGATCGTCGCGGCACCATCACCAGACATGCGGCGCCGCAGTGTCGATTTCGAGCGGGCGCCTATAGGAGAGATCCCGCGTGTCACGCGACCCTTTGGCGAAGTGGCGATCCCGGAACACGTCTGCCGCAAGGAGCGACGCGTCGGCGGTGAATGCCACCTCGACGGTGGTACGGCGAACGGCGATCCGCCACACGCCCTCGCGTTTCTCGAGCCGGTCGATATAGCGGCCACACAACAGCCGGGCGGTCACGCCGTCGTGGTTCAGCATCGCACCCATCACGTAGCTTTCGGCATGAGCGACATCGCCGTCGATCTCACACAGGTGGGTGGTGATGTGGTGCATGTTGACCTTTGAGCCGGCCGCATGCGTGGCGTTGGCCCATTCTCCGTACTCCGGGCCCGATTTGACGGCCGTACCGTGCTCATCCCAACCATCCTCGTGGTACACGCTGGTCAGGAGGTCGAGGTCGTGGCGGTCGTGCCCACGAGACTGGGTGGCGACGCAGTCAAGGATGGCCTGTCGATCCTTCAGGTACTGCACGTCACGCCGCAGGCCGCCAAGTTCATCTTCCGTTTTCACGTCATCCTCCAAGGGAGCCCCCACGCCGACGTGCCACGCATGGCGGACCGGCGGCGTGCCGTCAGCGCATTCGGGTCGCGCCGTGCTCGTCGAGAGTCCATCCGGGGTGATGGATGACCTCCCACGGATTGCCGTCCGGATCGAAGAACAGGCCGGTGTAACCCCAGTAGCGCTGGAAGCCAGGTCGCCCGATGGACCCGCCGGCCGCCTCGGCATTGGTCAGGATCGCATCGACCTCTTCATTCGAGGACACCCACTGACACAGCGTGATGCCGCCCCACCCGCCAGTGTCCTCCACCACGGTGTCCTCAGCGAGCTTGGCGCGATCCCAGAGGCCAAGGATCATGCCGTTCAACTGGAACAGCCAGATGTCGCCGTCCGGCGACTTGCCGGACCAGCCAAGGCTTTCATAGAAACGGCGTGCCCGGTCGAGGTCAGAGACGCCGAGGGTAAGCAACGAGAGGCGCTGATCCACGGGTACAGAGCGTAGCCGCCGCCGAACTCCAGGGTGGCGGTCGGCTCCAACGCCTCGAGGCATGTACCAGGGCCCAGGCTTGTGGATAATCTTGCATCCCCGGGCCGCTAGCTCATCCGGAAGAGCAGGGGACTTTTAATCCCAAGGTGCCGGGATCGAGACCCGGGCGGCCCACCCGTTTGTCCAGCTCAGAGGCTGGTTCTGCCGTACGAGGCTCGCCGACGGAGCAATTGCTGCCCCTGCCGGTCCCAACAATTTGGTTTGTTCCACCGCTCCAGCCGACCGACCTCTTCCTCGTCTACCTCGAGGGTCGATCATTCAGTAGGTCGCACATCGCTACTCGCCGAGCATCGATCTCTTACCATCTGGGCCTATGCCACCCGAGAAGGTCCGCCTTCGCATTCGCAACCTTGCCAAGGCCGTTCTTGTGAGCGGTCAGGCCTACCAGGACCCCAAGGATGCCCTGAATGAATTCGTCTCAAACGCCGCGGACGAGTACGCCGAGGCATATCGAACAGGGGATCGCATTCGTGTGGTGCTGCGGCGAAAGGGGCGGTATCCAGCAATCATCGTCGACGACGTGGGAAGAGGAATGTCACGTGATCGATTGAGGGAGGTCGCGCAGAGCCTTTTCGAATCCTCCAAGGCGGGCGATTCGAAGACACTTGGCGAGAAAGCGATCGGCATGCTTGCGTTTCAGCAGCTTGGCCAACGCTGTGACCTGGTGTCGCGCACGGCGGACAGTTCGGAGACGTGGACCTTGCGCCTGGAACGCGGGAAGGCTACGGCCATTCTCGAGCAGGAGCGGCGACGAATGCGTCAGGTGCCGGGAACCTCCGTGTACTTGTCGGATCTTGATCCGGACGTTCTAAGGGTGCTCACACAACGAAAAGTGGTTGATTACCTGCGCTCTCGACGGGGCCCTGGTTTGGCGCGCGGAGACTATGAGATCGAAGTTATTGAGGGCAGTTCTTCCGAGATCGTGCTACCTGAACGCCCCGACGGTGTACGGCTAACAATTCCTTCCCGCAACACGTTATGGGGTCGGGTCGAATTTGCGATTTATGTTGCCCCATCTGACGGGAAACGTCGTCGGGTAGCTGTGGTGGGCCGCGCTGGCACGAGCGTCGTTGACGACCTGACTGAACTTGATGAGTTTGACTGTGCACCTTGGAATAGCGATCAGGTCTCCGGACAGGTCATTTTCGAGTCGCTTCAACAATCGGCAGGTCGGCGCGCCATACTTCGTGATCGTGAGGCATTTCCACTATTTGTAGAAGCCGTCAAGGCTATCGAACCGGTTGTTTCCCGCACGGTTGAGCGGGTGTCCAAGGACGTTGATGCGCAGACGGCCGACCGCCTCTCGGATCAAATCCGCCGCATATTCGGACGAGTCCTCAAGGAACTCTCGGATATGGACAATCCAATGCTCTCCCCTGGCGGCGCGGTTCCGGGTGAGGGTGGCATCCTTGACGGCGACACTCCCTCTGCAAACGGTGGGCATGGCGAGCGTACGGGCGAGCCACCTCAGGGCATTGATGATGCGCTTCTCTCGCCAGATGGTCCCGTCCCAAGAGATCGCAACTTCGAAGGGGCAAGACCAGACTCTCGAGGGGCCAGTCGTCTCCCGACCGTCTTGCCCGACCCGAACCCGCAGGATGCGCGCAGCCGGTTCGATGACGACCAGGGTATCGTCTTCTTCAACGAAGCACACGCTGACTATTTGATGGCGAAAGGCTCTGAATTCAAGGGATCACTGCAACGAGCTGGTGAATAGGCAACGCTTCGTTGCCCTGAACCAGGAGGTTGTCGATGGCCCCGCACCACATGACCCGTGAGCAAAAGAAGATGGCACGTCGCCTCAGGGCGAAGGGTCTGCCGCTGAAGGAGATCGCGAGGGATGTCAGCTGTTCAATGGACCTGGTCAAGGCCATCGTGTACAAGCAGCGCGAGGATTCGGGCTTGGCTGACAGATGGTCACCGGCATCAGGCCGCCTGAGCGCTGAAGAGCGCGAGGAGATCTTGTTGGGGCTGGCCCGGGGTGAGTCGATGTCGGCCATTGCCCGCAGCGTCGAGCGTGCTCCGTCCACGATCACTCGTGAAGTGGCCGCCAACGGCGGTATCCACGGCTATGGGGCCTGGAGGGCGCACTGTCGGGCCGAGACATCGTCGCGGCGACCCAAGCCCGCCAAGCTGGCGCACCCGCCCCTGGTCCGCCAGGTGAGCACCTGGCTCGAAGAGCTGTGGTCGCCCCAGGAGATCGCGGAGCGCTTGCGCCTGGACTTCCCAGACGATCCGATGATGCAGGTGAGCCACGAGACCATCTACCAGTCCCTCTACGTCCAGGGCCGAGGTGAACTCCGCCGCGAGCTGGCCCGCTGCCTTCGCTCGGGGCGTACGGCCCGCCGTCACCAGGGACGAGTCGAGACGCGAGGCAAGAACCCAGACATGGTCATGATCAGCGAACGCCCTGCCGAGGTAGAGGACAGGGCGGTGCCCGGACACTGGGAGGGCGATTTGGTCATCGGCGCCGGCGGCAAGTCCGCTGTCGGCACCTTGGTCGAACGTTCGACACGGTTCGTGCTGCTCTTGCACCTCCCCAATGAGCACGGAGCATCGAGCGTCGAGGCGGCCATGCGCAGGGCCATCAAGAAGCTGCCCGACGAGCTCGCGCTCTCCATCACCTGGGACCAGGGCAAGGAGATGGCCAGCCATGTGAGCTTCACCGTGGCCACCGGCATCCCGATCTACTTCTGCGATCCCCACTCGCCGTGGCAACGCGGTTCCAACGAGAACACGAACGGACTCCTGCGCCAATACATGCCCAAGAGCACTGACCTCTCGCGACATACTGCTGCCGATCTGGCCCGAATCCAACGAAGCCTCAACGGCCGTCCCCGCAAGACGCTCGGATATATGAAACCATCAGAGAAGTTTGCCGAGCTCGTTGCGCTCACCGCTTGAAACCGCCCTCGGCGAATCGGCCCTCCTCGATTACCTGGCCACTCTGGTAGCCAAAGAGTACGTCGTCTACAACAATCCCAGGGCATCGAGCGATGAGCTGGGAGAGGAACTCGTCCGTATGCTTGTTCGAGTGCGTCGCCACATCCCTCGTCGTTCCGATTCGAAGAGCGGTTGACGAATCCCAGGCGCGCGGGTCAAAGCCCGATCTCCGGTCCGTCGGGTTCGATTGCGTGAGATCGTTCGAGAACCTGCCGCAGCACTGGTAACACTGCTCGATCCTTCTCCCGTCCGGCTGCTTCCTTCGAGCGGATGACATCCGCCAAGCTGGCGACGCTCACTTCGAGGGTGTCGCTAATCCGCTCGCGAGAAGCGCCACGGCGAAGGTCGTCATAACCCCGGGTGCCATCGGGAAGCAACGCAATGTCGAGAAAACCGTGCGTCGTGACAAACGTCCACGTGGTCCCCCGATCGAAGGAGTGTTGGTCCAGTGGGAACTCGACGGGACCGTCGACGCCGGAGATGCGGAGTTTTGCATCCAGCTCCCGAAGCGCGTCAGCGAGCCGACCCAGATTCGCTCGTTCGCGCGAGGGTGTGACATCGACATCGCGGGTGGTGTAGGGGGACCCGCGAAGCTCGGCTGCCAACCCGCCGATCACGACGAACTGGACGCCATGGCGCTCGAGGACCTCAAGGAGCTTGTCAGGGCAATATGGGACAGCCTCAGGCATTCCCCACGGCTCGCTCCCGCTGTACTCGATCGTGAAAATCGACCCGCACCAGGAGGTCGGCGAACCGTTCTGCCGGCGTCATCTTTAGATGATGATCAATGATGGCTTCATTCGAGTCGTCGAGACGGGACAGGTGGAAATGGAGATCCAACCCGCAACCACGGATCACCCGTCGCAGGGTTTCGAGGCTCGGGTCAACATCGCCTCGTTCCCATCGAGCGATGACGGACTGAGGTTTGCCAATCCTGGCCCCAAGCTCTGCCTGTGTTAGACCTGTCCGCAATCTGGATTCTCGGATTAGATCACCGCTCACCATGCTGGAAGCATAGTACACATGTGCTATACGAATCGCCCTGAGCATGGAAAGCCGTCCGGTCGAGTGGTCCCAACAAGTGCGTGCCGTACGTCTCACCCCGTTCCATGCGTCAACCAAATCGTCGAATTCCGCTCTGCAACGTCTTGACCAGGACTTTTAATCCCAAGGTGCCGGGATCGAGACCCGGACGGCCCACTCGTTAAGCTGGACTTTTGGGCAAGCAGCCCCGGGATGTGACAAGGATGTGACACGTGTAGGTCGGTAAGGGCCGGCAGGACCGCACGGGGTCACGATCCAGGCGTTCTGGTAATGGCTTGTCCTGCAATTTCGTGGGTCTCGTCTTCGAGCATGATGCGGAGGAGGAGCGCGACCCACGTGCGGTAGGGCTTCCAGACCTCGCTGATCTCGGCGATGTCGGCGGCGCTGGGCGGTGCCTTCATGTCGTAGGCGATCGCCATCGCTCGAGCGAGGCGCGGCTCGGCGGTGGGCGTGAAGTCCGGATCACCTGCGCCGCGGAGAAGAATCAGTTCGGCCGAGAACGGGCCGATTCCGGGAATGGCGATCAACTCCTCGAGGGCTTGGGAGCGTGGGAGTGACCTCAGCCGGGCAGCGCCCAGGGTCCCGCCGAGAGCGGCCTCGGCGACACCTCGAAGGCGCTGGAGTTTGGTCTCGCTCAGCCCCTTGACCCTGGACAGCTGGGCCAGCTTGCCTGGGTTCGGGAAAGCGCGGACCATTCGACCGCCAACGTCCATGGTCTCACCGTGTTCCGCGGTGATGCGAGCCTTGATTGCGGCTGCCTGCACGATTCGGATTCGCTGTCCGATCACCGACCACGCTGCCGCTTCGTAGGGCGACCAGAAGCATACGGGGCGGAGGCCGGGATACGTCGACTGGAGTTGAGCGACCACTGGGTCGTGACGAGCGATGTCCGGAAAGCCGCTACCGTCGATGTCGAGCGAGAGGATCCGCTCGACCTGCTCGACTGCCGCCGCCATTACCGCTGGGGCAAGCGTGTCGCCCCCGTGAACCGTACCGTGAACCGCACCGGTTTCCTCGTGGACACGGACTGCCACTGGGTCCCAGTAGCCGTCGACGCAGAAGGCCATCTCCAAGCTCGCGGCTGATTCGCCGTCGTAGGCGGCTGGAGCGAATCCCTCGAGGTAGCGAATCGATGCCGCCAACGAAAACGGCCCCTTCGGGGAGAAAACAAAGCTTGTGGCGGGAGACACCTCAGCCATGAATAGTCACGGCGTAACCGTCGGGATCGGCGAAGGTGAAGGTGAGACCGAAAGGTCCGTCGAAAGGTGCGACCAGGATCGGGACTCCGGCGAGAACCATTGCATCGTGCAGATCCTGCGGATCTCCCGCCTTCAGCCAGATGGCCACACCCCACCCGAGGCGCTCGACAGCCTCAAGATCGACGAGTGGCTCCCGCACGGCGAACGCGATGGGCTCCGTGGCGAATACCACGGCGTGGTCAGGACTCACCTCAGCACGGGCGAGGCCCAGGTGCTCGGTGTAGAAGGCTGCGGAAGCCTCCAGATCGCGAACCTGGAGAGCGATGAAGTCGGGGCCGAGTGTGGTCATTGGGTGTCCGTTTCTGTGAGTGCGATCAGGTAGCCTATATCAGGTACCCTGAGATGATATCAGGTAAACTGATAGTGAGGTGAGCGTGGACCAGGTCACGATGGCCAGGGTGGGCTACTTGATAAAGAGGGCGCAGACGGTCCTGCACGACGCCATGGCCGATGCTCTCGGGTCTCACGAACTCACGGTGCCCCAGTTTGCCGTCCTCACCGGTTTAGATGAAGAGCCCGGGCTCTCGAACGCCGACCTCGCTCGTCGGGCATTTGTGACGCCACAGAGCATGCACGCCGTGCTGCAAGAACTGGAGAGACTCCAGTTCGTTGTGAGGCGTCCTCATCCGCACCACCAACGCGTTCTGCAAGCTGAACTGACTGAGGCTGGTCGGCGCACTCTGAAATCCGCCAACGATTCAGTCAACGCTGTGGAGGAGCAGATGCTCCGCGAGCTCTCCGACCCGGCGAGATCGAGACTTGCGAGCGCGCTCTCGTCGTGCATCGATTCGCTGGCCGAAGCTTCAGCATCTTCCGGCGATCGTCGGCTCCCGTGATGCGAGGGCACCGCCAGAAGTCCAGAAGTGCGGATAGACCTCCCTGTGGTATCAGGCAGGCCGTCCCAGAGTTGGGCGACGAGCTCGTACGCATGCGTGTCCGGGTCCGACGTCACACATTCCGTGGCTAGGTCCTTCAAGGAGGTGGGGCTCACAAGCGGTACCCGTCTGCAGTGCTAGCCGGGCATCTGCCCCATTCGCTTCTCCATCTCCTCAGGCGACAGGTCCTCGACGTGGGTGGCGATGCTCCATCGATGCCCGTACGGATCCTCGAACTCGCCGCCTCGATCTCCATAGAACTTGTCCTCAACGGGCCTGAGTACCACGGCTCCCGCACTGACGGCTCTTTCGAACGTGTCGTCCACGTCCTCGACATAGACGTGGATTGTCACCGGTGAACCGCCTACCGACCTTGGTCCGCGGACCCCCATATCCGGAACCTCGTCAGCAAGCATCAGCACGGAGTCCCCGATGGTCAGCTCGGCGTGGCCCACCTTGCCGTCGGGGCCAGGCATTGTCATCCTCACTTCGGCCTCAAGGACGGAGACGTAGAAATCGATGGCTGACCTCGCGCCGTCGATGTACAGGTAAGGAGCGACACGGGGGTATCCGTCGGGGATCGGTTTCACCATGGCAGTTCCTCCAAATTAGCAATTAGTGGCGGAGCACATGGTTTCACTTTGTCAGGTCTGACTCGCAAGTCGTTTCTGACAACCCCCCATTGCGGTGAGCAACTGGGGGCGCACTTGGTACCACCACTACCCCCCGACACCAGACAACCACCTTTCGGTTCAGAGTGATCGCGCGTACCGTGTGCTGATGGTTGCGGGAGGCGGAGCGAGGGCCGCGGCATTTTGGGCGCGGCGAGACATTCGACGGCGTTGGCGGTCACTCCTCGTGCTCGGGATCCTGATCGGCTTCACCATCGGGTTCGCTGTTTCGGCATGGGCGGGCGCCCGGCGGACTGACACTGCACTCGAACGCCTGCGCGTGCAGACCAACGCAGCCGATGCCATTGTCTTCCCCAGTCAAGTAGGCGTGGCCCATCCGAACTGGGATCGCTTGAGGGCTCGTCCCGAGGTGAAAACGGTGGCGGTCTGGGACCTCTTGTTCGGCGTCTTCAACGGCCACGAGCCCGCGGTCATCTTTGGTTCGGCTGACGGCACGTATCTGGGGAACGTTGAGAAGCCTGTCGTCGTGAAAGGAAGGATGTTCAATCCTCACTCGCCCGACGAGGTGGTGGTCGATGAGAACGCCGCTAACCAGGTTCCACCGGTTGGGGGTACCTTCACGTACCGGTTCTACAACTCGAAGCAGGTCGACGAGACCGGTGCGCCCCATGGACCCACGGTCACGATGCACGTCGTGGGAGTGGTCAAGGAGGTACCGCAGTTCGTCTTTGTGTCAGACGGACAAGTACTGGTATCACCCGGCTTCCTGACCCGTTACGGATCTCGAATAAGCGTGGCCGAGAATGCCGACATCGTGCTCCGCCACGGTGAAGCCGACATGGGAAAGTTGCGACACGACGTGAACTCGCTCATCGCCCGTGGTTCGCCCGTCCTCGATGCGCACGCGACGAGTCGGCGCGTGAACACGACGCTGGACGTCGAGACGACGGCGCTGTTGCTCCTCGCCGCCGCCATTCTCCTGGGTGGCGGCATTCTGGTGACCCAGGTCCTGGGCCGCTCCGCCTCGACGATCGCGGACGATGCGGTGACCTTGCGCGCCTTGGGCATGTCCCGCGACCACATGGGACTGGCCACCGGGCTCTCCCACCTCATTCCGGCGGTGGTGGCGGCACCGATTGCCTTCGTGGTGTCGCTCCTGGCCTCGCCTCATTTTCCGGTTGGGCTCGGCCGACGAATTGACCCCGACGTGGGCTATCACGTGGATTGGACCGTGATCGGGCCAGGCATGGCTCTCGCCGTCGTCCTGGTGCTCGTGGCATCGGTTCTCATCGGTCGTGGCCCTCGCGATGGACGCCTCCGACGGCTCGGTCCCGCCAAGTCGCCCGGAACCGTGCGTCGATGGGCGCCGGTCGCCATCGGCCTCGGCACGACGATGGCCTTCGAGACTGGCCAGGGCCGACGTCGCATACCGGTGGTTCCTGCGCTGTTGGCCGCCGTCGTGGCGGTCACGGGTGTGGTCGCCAGCCTCACCATTGACCGCGGCATCACCACTGCCTTGCATCATCCCGAGCTCGCCGGCGTCACCTGGGACACCACCGTGACACCGGCCAATCGTGCGCAAACCGGGCGCAATATCTCGCCCGAACTTGCGCGCCGCCTGACGGAGGCAAAGGGCGTCCGGGCTACCGCCGTCGTCGACCGCGACGTGATCAGCGTGGGAAATGTCGGAGCCCCTGTATTCTCGGTCCGTCCCATCGCCGGAGCGTCCACCACGCCCATCACATACACCTTGATCTCCGGACGCGCCCCGAGAGGGCTAGGTGAAGCGGCCATTGGCCCGGCCACCGCTAAGGACCTCCACGTTGGTATCGGCGATACCGTTCCTGTGGGTGCATCGCACACCCGAGTCAAGATCGTCGGCGAGGCACTCTTCCCCAGCGATGTGCACTCCGAATTCGACGAGGGCCTCTGGTTGGCACCACGACAGTTCGATGCCATCGTTCCCTCAATCGGCCCATCGGGGTCCATCACCGACGCACGGGTGGTGGCGGTGCGGTTCGCACCCGGCATCTCCTCCAACACCGGCATTGAACATCTGCAATCCGAACTGGGGCCACTTGCCACTGACATTGAGCCTTCGGATGTCCCCGACGAGTTGGAGAATCTGCGGAATGTGCATACTTTGCCCGAGGTCTTGGCCGCGTTTCTCGGGCTGATCGCGGTCGCCGCCTTGGGATCCGTCCTCTTGTCGTGCGCCCGCCGCCGAAGCCATGAATTCGCCGTGCTGCGCGCCCTAGGCATGACGCGAGGTAACGTCCGCGCTGTTCTCAATTCACAGGGCACGGCGATCGGTCTCTTCGGGCTCGTGGTCGGGATCCCACTCGGTATTGCGGTCGGACGATTGGGCTGGCGGGCCATCGCCGAGCGAGTTCCTCTTTCGGAAATCCCACCGCTGGCCTTGGTGGCGGCTCTTCTCCTCATTCCGGCGACCATCATTGCCGCCAACGTGCTGGCGCTATGGCCGGGTCGCGTCGCGCTTTCTCATCGTCCGGCGGAGGAATTACGGACCGAGTGAATGGTGTCATCGGACGTAACTTCTTGAAAGCCAGAGGGCTTCCATGCTCCAAGGAAAGCCTGTGCCGACCCCTGAGATTGTTGCGGAAGTGTTGGACGAGCGTTGGGCTGGAGTTGGGTTTTGGGTCTTACTATTTTTCCCATTGACGTGGATGTTCGGTTTGGATTTCTCTAGAAAACGGAAGTCCCGAACACGCTCGGTGTGAGCAACCCTCCGCGTCAGTAATCGTTCCGCGTGATGCGCGATCGATAAGAGAACTTCTCCCCGCAGCTCCAGACAATGGCTGCTGATCATCCCTTGTGGTTGGCAGCGAAAGGCGTCTGGATGCGAATGAGAGAGATCACCCCCACCCCTGAGCGTGACAGCGAGTGCGTACGGATGTCCGCGGCGCGTCGCTCCCTCGGATCCCCTGTCTTTGCCACCCCCGACCTCGCGGGCGTGCCCAGCGAGGGTATGTGCCAGTCCACTGACGTTCGAACGAAACGGACAATGACATGACGACCGCTACGCACTTGACTCACAGGTTCCGCAGGATGACGCAAGGGGGGCTCGTCGTCTCGCTCGTTCTCATCGGAGTGCTGGGCTTCAGCAAGGTGGCGTCGGCCCACGACGACCTCATTGTCGGTGTTGCGTCGTGCTCCATCCCGCTGGGTAGCGGATATACGGTTTCATGGACGGTTACGAACGATTGGGATCAGACCGAAGCGGGAACGGTCGCCTCGGTGACGGGTGGACTGGCCACCCTCGACGCGGCCACCTTCACCATCGCCGCGCAAGACACCGCGTTCAGCGCCGGCGGGACGTCCCAGCTTGCCACCGTGCCGTACCTGACCGCAGCGCTGACCCAGAAGCTTCCGGCCAGTGCCTCGGGTGTGATCACCTTGAGCACAAATACCACGTGGGCGGACGGGACGAACGTCTCGGATTCGGGGACGGCCGAGCTCTCCGGGCTGCACTGTGGGGCGCCTGGAGCTCCGCTGGCCGTGGTGGCGCCGACCATTATTTCCCAGTCCATCGCCGGGCACATCTACCTCTGTAACAACGCACATCCCACGACGACCGAAGTGCCCGGCGGGACGCTGGCTTCAACCGGTCCCCAGACGCTCGGTTCGTCGCCCAACCCCCTCGGAACCACCCCGGTCGCTCCGGGTGGCTACACCATGACGGCAGCGCCCCCTCCGGATTTTGTACTGGTGGCCTGCATGGGGCCCTCTGCTCCCGCCACCGGCGGTACCACGGCCACTGAGGGCGTCACCGTTCCAAGCGGGGGCAATGGTGTCGGGATCTTCTATGTGACCAACAGTGCCCCGGCGCTGACGCCCTCTCCTACAACAAAGGCATCGGTGGCGCCGGTTGCAGGGATCGCCACCTCGGGATCCTCCACTGACGAACTGGTCCCCGCGTCCGAGGCTCCCGCGGTGACGGGCTAACCCGGGCACGGTGGAGATCCGGTGAAGCACCAACACGTCAAGGTTGCGTCTATGACGAAAGATACTCCCGACTTCAGGGCGATCACAGACTTCGCTGGTGATGCAGCAACTATCACTCTGGGAGGGAATATCGATAACACGGCTGCTTCCGGGCTGGGCTTGATGCTCGACGCGGCCATCGACCGCCGGCCTGTATCGATGGCTCTCGATGTCGCGGAACTCGATTTCATGGGAGCGGTCGGATTGCTCGCCATCTCCCACGCCAAAAAGCGACTGGCAGCTTTGGGCGTAACGCTCACGATCCGACCATTCTCGGCTTTGGTGAACCGCCGCCTCCGCGTCGTGGAGCTGGCTGAGTCGTCTCGCCTCGAAGTGGCCCTCCCAAAACACGGCCGACTCGGCCCAGAGCAGCTGAACGGGAAAGGCGCTTTCCCGCAGCGCTTCGCCTCGAGTCTTTCGTCGGAAGACCTCCGCCGAGTGACCGCCCTGCCGACCGATCCCGACGTGATCAACGGCGCACTGCGACTCATCGTGGAATTGGCCCGCATCAGCATTGGGGGAGCCGACGGCGTCAGCGTCTCATTGCTGCACGCCGGGGTGCTCGCAACGGTGGCGGCCAGCGACCAGACCATCATGGCTATGGATGCCGATCAATACTCGACCGGGCAAGGGCCCTGCGTTGATGCCTCAATCAAGGGGCATTGGTTCCATGCCGAGTCGCTCGACACTGAGACCCGGTGGCCGGCCTTTACGCCACGAGCCCGCGGCCTTGGCATCAAGGCCATCTTGTCTTCGCCACTGCGGGCCTGCGAGAAGCCGGTCGGCGCCCTCAACATCTACTCTCGCACGGCGCAAAGCTTCGAGATCAGGGATCAAGAGTCGGCAGGCGTCTTCGCCCAGCAGGCCTCAGTGATCCTGAGTGACGCCCGCGCCGAGGTGAGCGACACGCAGATGGCCATCCGCTTCCAAGATGCGCTACAGAGTCGAGAAGTCATCTCCTTGGCTCAGGGGATCATCATGGAGCGCGAGTGCGTCGATAAGGAGCATTCCTTCAACGCTCTGCTACGTTCATCGCTTTCTCACGGAGTACCGCTGCGAAAAGAAGCCGAGGTGATGGTCCTGTCGGCCACACAGTCAGCGCTCGGGCTGAAACAGGGACTCCGTGACTGAGGACGAATATAACGCGCAAGACGAACTCGACATCTTTCGCCAAGAAGCTGCACTCTCCCACGCTGAGTTGTGGCTGCGCTATTTCGAACTGGGTGGCATGAGCACCGGATTCGGTTTGCAGGCATTCCTACACGGAGTACTCGCACCGAGTGATCATGACCACGATGTCATCGCCCAGGCCCTTAACGAGCGCTTCGTCGAGCTTGGCGGTAATCATCCCGTCCCCTACGCGGCGGGATGATCGATGGGAGACAAGGAACGCTCAAACGCATTCGTAGACCGAAAATAGGCGGATTGCTCAATGGCCACTTCTGATCCCGCGACGAGCGTGCAGGACACAATGGACTTTCTGGGCGCAATTATCGACTCGTCAGACGACGCGATCATCAGCAAGCGTCTGGATGGCGTAATCACGAGTTGGAATTCCGGCGCGCACCTCATATACGGATACGGACCAAACGAGATCCTCGGCAAGAACATATCCCTGATCGTCCCGACCGACCAGCGCGAAGAGCTTTCGGAAGTCTTGACCCGGATCGGGATGGGGGAACGCGTCGAACACCACGAGACTAAACGGGTACATAAAGACGGCACCATTCTTGACATCTCGATCACGGTTTCGCCTATTTACGACACAACAGGACAAATTGTCGGAGCGTCGGCCATCGGTCATGACATCACGTATCGAAGGTCCCTTGAGCGCGAACAAAAACGGCTCGAGGACCGACTGCACCAGGTCGAACGTCTGGAGGCCTTGGGAAAACTGGCAGGTGGAATCGCCCATGACTTCAACAACATCCTTGGAGTGATTCTCAACTACAGCATCCTCGTCGGAAAACAAGTCACCGAACGTCAAGCAGTGGCAGACCTTGGGGAGATACGTGCCGCCGTTGAACGAGGGACAGGGCTCACCCGCCAATTATTGACCTTTGCACGAAGTGACGATACGGCTCCCGAGCCTCTTGACGTCAATGGCGTGGCACGCTCGATCGCGTCGATGGTGGCGCGGACGTTGGGTGCAAATATCGACCTGCGCCTCGACCTTGCGGAAGATCCCCTCGTCACGAGGATCGATCGCCACCAGCTCGAACAGATCGTCTTGAACCTCGTCATCAACGCGCGCGACGCTATGCCCGACGGCGGAAAACTGAGCATCAGAACAGCGGCAGCGGAATTCGATGCGTCTGGGGATGACGATGTAGTGTCTGCTCGTACAGAGGTGGCATTGCAGGTCATTGACACCGGACACGGAATGCCGCCTGACGTTGTGGCGCGAGCTTTCGACCCATTCTTTACAACCAAGCCACGTGGTCAAGGAACTGGTCTCGGGCTCGCTACGGTCTATGGCATTGTCCATCGATGCCTAGGCGACGTTGTGATTGACACATCCGAAGGCTCTGGCACAACTGTCACCGTGACGCTTCCGGGCAGTAACGAATTGCCCGCAATGGATGTCGGTTCCAAAAAGAAATTGGCTGGCGGAACCGAACGCATTCTGCTGGTCGAAGACGAGTTGGCCTTGCGTGCTCCGACTGAACGCATCCTGGCCGAGTGGGGCTATGACGTCGTGGTCGCAAGCAACGGCATCGAGGCGCTGGAACTCTTCGGACATGAGTTGGGAAGATTCGACCTCGTGTTGACCGATGTAGATATGCCGCAAATGCGAGGTGATCAGCTCGCGGAGAGACTGGCTGAACTTGATAGGGGCACGAAGGTTATGTTCATGACCGGGTACAACGCCGGTGATCCCCCAGGTCGCGGACGAGTTTTGCCGAAACCGATAGACGAGTCCGAACTGCTGTTTGCGCTCCGGGAAGTATTCGATAGTTGGACCAATTGAAGCCTTTCGCAGCCGGACGAACGTCGTTGAGGGGGTTTCTGTGCATTTCCGTTACTCATGAGTTTTCGCCCGTCGCATTCCTTCGGTATCGGTGCCCCACCTGGGGGGGCGATGCGAACGATCCCCGGATTTGGGCGTGTGTTGTGTCTATGGCGTCGTCCGAGTGGGAACGATGACCCACAATCGTGGTATGCGCAATGCTTGGCGTCGAAGTTCGACGGCATTCTCAGTAACGCTGAGAGGATTGGCGCCATGCAGCCTGTATTTGCGCCTAGAGTAACTCAAGTCTCTCATGGTGGACTCAGGGCGTTGAATGTGTCCTTTTGCCGGAGCGCGGCGGAGCGCGAGTTGGCGTATCCGACACCTGCCCAATCCCGAATAGGCGTCCGGACTCGGCGCTTTGATGCGAGGTGGGTGTGACTCAACTCGCTGACAGTACCTTGATTGCGCTTCTCAATGGAGCACCCGACGCATTGCTCGTCATCGATGAGGCTGGCTTGATCGCACTGGTAAACGCGCAAGCCGAGCAACTATTCGGCTATTGCTCTGAAGAACTCATCGGAAGACCCGTCGCACTGCTTCTTCCTATTGCGGATCCGAGAGTGACCTCGCATGCCACGGGCTTGCAGTCGGTAGGTCGAAGGCGCGACGGTAGCGAATTCCTGACTGAGATCTCAGTATCGACTCTTTCGACCGATACCGGTCGCTTGATTACCGCGGCCGTGCGTGACGCCACGGATCGGGTCGAGGTGGAAGCAGGACTTGTTCGTATCAATGAGGAGGCTGAACGTGTGCGCCTCGAGGCCGAAGCGGACCGCATCACGGCCGAGGGCGAAAAAACAGTAGCCGAAGGCGTGCGGCTCGAGGCCGAAGCGGACCGCATCACGGCCGAGGACGAAAAAACAGTAGCCGAAGGTGTGCGCCTCGAAACAGCTGCTGACCACGAGCGCCTCGAGGCGCAGCTTCACCAATCGCAGCGTATGGAAAGCCTGGGCCAACTCGCTGGAGGCGTTGCGCACGACTTCAACAATCTCTTGGGCGTTATTTTGAACTACGCGGCGTTCGTTGCCGAGGAGTTGACCACTGCTGCTGCGACTCCAACTGGTACGCAATGGGAGGGACCGCTCAAGGACGTCAAACAGATCCAATTGGCAGCTGAGCGTGGTGCCCTCCTAATTCGCCAGCTTCTCTCGTTCGCTCGCCGAGAGGTGGTGCAGCCCCGTGCCCTAAGTCTCAACAGTGCAATTACTCGCATGGAGGAGATACTGCGCCGATCGATCGGCGAGCAGATCGAATTGGTTATCAGCCTCGCAGCCGACCTGCCATTGGTCCTGGCCGATCCAGGCCAAATCGAGCAGATCCTTCTTAATCTGGCCATCAATGCTCGCGATGCGATGCCGACAGGGGGAATCCTCTCGATCGACACGGGGGTGAGAGAGATAATGGAGAACGAAGGTTCCGCCGCCGGTATTCCGACTGGGTCGTATGTCTGTTTCCGGGTCGGCGATACCGGCGTGGGGATGTCTGCAGAGGTCCGTGATCGCGCGCTCGAGCCTTTCTTTACGACCAAGCCCAGAGGTGAGGGCTCGGGCCTCGGACTCGCCACCGTATACGGGATCATTTCGCAGTCTGGCGGGTATACGAGAATCTATTCCGATGAAGGTGTCGGAACCTCGATCACCATTCTTCTCCCTGCTGTCGAACACGACGCCATGCGCGACGAAATCGATGGACCTGTGGACCACCTCAAGCCACTAGTGGGAACAGAAACGATCCTCACAGCCGATGACGAGGAAGCGCAACGCGAAGTGACGCAAAGGATACTGACGCGCAATGGTTACACCGTCCTCGTCGCGTCCAGCGGTGCACAAGCGATTGAACTAGCAACGTCGCACGTTGGACCTATCGACCTCCTTCTGACCGACGTGATTATGCCTGCGATGCAAGGACCGACTGTCGCTAAAGAGGTGAGAAAGCTCCGACCTGACGTTCGAGTGCTTTTCATGTCCGGTCACGCTCAAACGGTCCTGGAAGCGGAAGCTCAATTTGCAACGAAGTTCCTGTTGGTGGAGAAGCCTTTTGACGAGGCCAAACTGCTCCAGAACGTACGCAAGGTTCTCGACGGCAATGAGTGAGGATGAAGCTGTCGGAACGCGCGTGATCCGTGTTGCAATCGTCGACGATCACCCCGTCACATCCGAGGGACTCTCCCGGATTCTCGCGGCCGAATCGGACATTGAGCTCACGGGAGTAGCCTCGACCGTCGCCGAAGCGCTGGCCTTGGTCGAGCACTATCGGCCCCATGTCGTGCTGATGGACTATCTGTTGCCAGACGGCGATGGAGTGGAAGCCACCAAGAAGATCCTCAAGAGCTGGCCCGATACCAAAATCCTCCTAATGACCGGAAGCGACGTGCCCGACGTCCACATTCTGGCCTTTGCCGCAGGGTGCGTGGGTTTTCTCGCCAAGAATCGCCCTTGGGGCGAAGTTGTGGGTGCCGTACGCGCGGCATCGAGAGGTCAGTCGGTGGTGCGAGCAGACGAACTCAGCGATCTGCTGGCACACCTCAGCCACACAACCAACGGCCGGGGCCAGTGGCTCACCACCAGAGAGATCGACGTACTGCGATTGCTTGCCCTCGGACGGACGACGCCCGACATCGCTGCCGAGCTCTTCGTCTCTGCTCACACCGTGCGCAATCACATAAGCAGCATCCTCTCCAAGCTCGGTGCGCACTCAAAGCTCGAGGCCGTAGCAGTGGCAGCCCGAGACGGTGTCATTTCGTTGGAACGAATGCGCCATGAGGATGGAATCGCGAGCGCCCCAACCACAGCATGAAGTTCCACAGACCGCCGCCCTAAGATGTAGTCTGCGTAGCCGTTCGTCAGCCCTCGTGGCGGCGGGATGAAGCGGGATGAATCCGCCGGAGCGGGTTATGCCGGGCTTCCGTAGAAGGTGGCATCTCCGAAACTAAAGATGCCGCCGTCTGCCGCCACCAACCAGTAGCCGCCCCCGTCGGGGGTGGCAGCCATCCCATGGATGGGCTGGTTGAGGCGAAGGCCCCCGGTCGAGCCAACGAAGGAAGCATCGAAACTGAAGATGCCGCCGTCCGCCGCCACCAACCGGTAGCCGCCCGTCGCCGGGTCCACCGACATGCCGACGATGGGCTGGTTGAGGTGCATGCCCCCGGTCGAGCCTAAGAAGGGGGCATTGAAACTGAAGATGCCGCCGTCTGCCGCCACCAACCGGTAGCCGCCCGTCGCCGGGTCCACCGACATGCCGACAATGGGCTGGTTGAGGCGCAGTGCCCCGGTGCTGCCGTAGAATTTCGCATCGCCGAAACTGAAGATGCCGCCGTCCGCCGCCACCAACCAGTAGCCGCCACCATCGGGGGTGGAGGTCATGCCGACAATGGGCCGGTTGAGGCGCAGTGCCCCGGTGCTGCCGTAGAATTTCGCATCGCCGAAACTGAAGATACCGCCGTCCGCCGCCACCAACCAGTAGCCGCCACCATCGGGGGTAGCCGCGATAGCGACGATGGGCGAGTTGAGAGACTGGCCGGCCATCGACCCCAGGTTGGCGGCGTTCCCGAACGCGCTGACCGCACCATCGGATGACGCGGCCCAGTATCCCAGCCCGCTCGGGAGCGCAGCGATGCCGACGACCTTTTGCTGCATGTTGGCGAGCGTCGAAATCTGACTCCAGCTGAGAGTGACGTCTGAGGGTGGCGCGCCGCAGGTGCTGACCATGATGGCGGCCAACGACCCGGCAGCCCCCGTTGTGCCGTAGGCGGCACCCATCGACAACGTGGGCGCGGCACCACCGGCACACGGGGAGAATCGGTACAAGACAATGTCTCGGTGCTCCCAGCAGCCCGAGCTCGTAGCCGACGTGCAGCCGGCATTCGAGGTTGATTCCGCAGACCCTCCCCAGCCGTCGGTATACATCCAGTAGTAGTCAGCCTCGAGCACCGAGGTAGTCCCGCCGGCCCAGATGGAGGCGCCGCCGCTGAGAGGGGCTCCCCCAGTGAGCGCTGTGGGAAACGATGGGTCGCTGTCGGCGTTGGCTCCTTGGAGGGCATAGGAGTCGAGCTGCGCTGTCATGTACTGAATGGGAACCAACCCGCGGTCGATGCGTTCTTCGTTGATGACGATGAAGAGCTGTTCGGCGACGGGAAGCGCCTCAACTGCTGATTCGTTAACCCCCATGGCACCGACTCCTTCGGTTGCACTGGCCGCGTTAATCGCGGTTAACCAGTCGGCGTTGGTCGGCGCAATGTTGGCCGGCGGGTTACCCGGAGGGAGTATTCCCGCCGCACCGGCGGAGGCGCTCAAGGTGCCCGCTGCCATGACGCCGAACAGCAACGCGATCACCATCAACGCCGCGGAGCGACAGCGACGGGTGGCTACTCGAACGGTGGTCTGGATGCGTTTTTTGGTCATGCACCCAGCGTGAGCGTCGTGACCCCGTAACTCATGATGCGTCCACGCTGATGTAGGTGATGCAAATAGACGCTTTTTCCTAGTTCATTTGCATCACCCCATCTGTCCGATCTCGCATGACCCCTGAGATTGTTGCGGAAGTGTTGGACGAGCGTTGGGCTGGAGTTGGGTTTTGGGTCTTACTATTTTTCCCATTGACGTGGATGTTCGGTTTGGATTTCTCTAGAAAACGGAAGTCCCGAACACGCTCGGTGTGAGCAACCCTCCGCGTCAGTAATCGTTCCGCGTGATGCGCGATCGATAAGAGAACTTCTCCCCGCAGCTCCAGACAATGGCTGCTGATCATCCCTTGTGGTTGGCAGCGAAAGGCGTCTGGATGCGAATGAGAGAGATCACCCCCACCCCTGAGCGTGACAGCGAGTGCGTACGGATGTCCGCGGCGCGTCGCTCCCTCGGATCCCCTGTCTTTGCCACCCCCGACCTCGCGGGCGTGCCCAGCGAGGGTATGTGCCAGTCCACTGACGTTCGAACGAAACGGACAATGACATGACGACCGCTACGCACTTGACTCACAGGTTCCGCAGGATGACGCAAGGGGGGCTCGTCGTCTCGCTCGTTCTCATCGGAGTGCTGGGCTTCAGCAAGGTGGCGTCGGCCCACGACGACCTCATTGTCGGTGTTGCGTCGTGCTCCATCCCGCTGGGTAGCGGATATACGGTTTCATGGACGGTTACGAACGATTGGGATCAGACCGAAGCGGGAACGGTCGCCTCGGTGACGGGTGGACTGGCCACCCTCGACGCGGCCACCTTCACCATCGCCGCGCAAGACACCGCGTTCAGCGCCGGCGGGACGTCCCAGCTTGCCACCGTGCCGTACCTGACCGCAGCGCTGACCCAGAAGCTTCCGGCCAGTGCCTCGGGTGTGATCACCTTGAGCACAAATACCACGTGGGCGGACGGGACGAACGTCTCGGATTCGGGGACGGCCGAGCTCTCCGGGCTGCACTGTGGGGCGCCTGGAGCTCCGCTGGCCGTGGTGGCGCCGACCATTATTTCCCAGTCCATCGCCGGGCACATCTACCTCTGTAACAACGCACATCCCACGACGACCGAAGTGCCCGGCGGGACGCTGGCTTCAACCGGTCCCCAGACGCTCGGTTCGTCGCCCAACCCCCTCGGAACCACCCCGGTCGCTCCGGGTGGCTACACCATGACGGCAGCGCCCCCTCCGGATTTTGTACTGGTGGCCTGCATGGGGCCCTCTGCTCCCGCCACCGGCGGTACCACGGCCACTGAGGGCGTCACCGTTCCAAGCGGGGGCAATGGTGTCGGGATCTTCTATGTGACCAACAGTGCCCCGGCGCTGACGCCCTCTCCTACAACAAAGGCATCGGTGGCGCCGGTTGCAGGGATCGCCACCTCGGGATCCTCCACTGACGAACTGGTCCCCGCGTCCGAGGCTCCCGCGGTGACGGGCTAACCCGGGCACGGTGGAGATCCGGTGAAGCACCAACACGTCAAGGTTGCGGGAGCCGTGTGCATCGCCGGCGCTCTCGCCCTCACGGTCACGATGGTGCTCGCCGGCTCTCCCAAGAGTTCCGCTTCACCAAGGAGGCACCCAGCCTCCGTACGACGAAGCACGAAGGTCGTGCACAAAAAAGATCCTTCATCACTGGTCGCCACGTTGACCGAGACGACGCCAGACTTCACCACCCCGGGAGGGGCGCAAACCGGAACCGTGCCCGAGACGTGGTACGGGGCACCATCGGCGCTGCCTGTCCTCGCGCAGGACGACGGGTACATCGAGGTTCGCCTGGCCCAGCGGCCCAACGGATCGACAGCTTGGATCCCTTCTGCCGCGGCGACGTTGAGCTCGACGCCGTACAGGATCGTGGTTGACCTGGAGACCGAGCGGGTGATGCTCTACAAGGAAGGTCATCTCTTGATGAATGCGCCGGCCGGTGTCGGTACGGTGCAAGACCCCACGCCCACCGGGAACTTCTTCGTCGTCCTCTTCGCGAGCCCACCCTCTGCGGCGTGGGGGCCGTTCGTCATGGTGACGTCTGGTCACTCGAACGCGATCAGCGACTACGAGGAGTCAGGGGATGCCATCATGGCCATTCATGGTCCGCTCGGCGCCGACGCCACGATTGGTACGACCGGCGCCCGGATTTCACACGGATGCGTGCGTCTGCACGACGCCGACCTGGCGCAGCTACGGATTGTCCCCGTCGGTTCGCCCGTGCAGATAACCAACTGAAGTCGCCCACAACGCGATGTAGGTGGAGTAAGATGCGTGTCGTCTACCCTTCAAGAGCGAGGGTCTCGCAGTGACTGCGTAGCTGTCCATTACATCAGAGGATGCCCCGATGGTGCCTCGTTTTCGGAATGCCTTGTACGCTCCTCACGGTTCCGGCCTGGGTAGGCCTCCACGCACCGCTGGAGGTCCCGATGCTGAGTGAGTCGCTGGTCTGTTCGACGCTCATAGAATTGGCAGACAACCTGCTCGATGATTTCGATGCGGTCGACCTCTTGACCCTTCTCGCCACTCGATGCGTAGACCTTCTCGATGTCAGCACGGCAGGGGTCATGCTGGTCGCTCCCGAGGGAGATCTTCGCTGCGTGGCGTCGTCGAGCGAGACCATGCGCACCATGGAGCTCTTCGAGTTGCAGACCAGTGAGGGGCCCTGCCTCGATAGCTTCCGCCTGAACGAGCGCGTCATTGCCGAGACCCCCGAAAACCTGAAACTTCGATGGCCCCATTTCGGTTCACGGGCGGTTGATGCCGGGTACAAGTCCGCGTACGCCTTCGCGATGCGGTTGCGAGACCAACACATCGGTTCTCTAAACATCTTCCGGAGTGAGGACGGATCGATGTCCACTGAGAACCTCGTTGCGGCCCAGGCGTTCGCCGATATGGCTTCAATTTCGATTCTCCATCAGCGGGTGACGTTCGAGGCTCGACTGCTGAACCACCAGCTCACCACCGCGCTGACCAGCAGGGCCATTTTGGAACAGGCCAAGGGAGTCCTGGTCGGGCGGCGTGGGCTGAAGATTGAGGACGCCTTTACCTGGATGCGCCACGAGGCTCGTAATAACAACGTCAAACTAGCCGTCATCGCTCGGGAAATCGTCGACGGCCACCTGAACTGATCAGGTCGGTCTGGATCAGTCAGGCAGCTTTTTGCCCGCGATATCATCCACCATGTCAGCGGTCGTCGGTCGCGAGAGGTAGAAGCCCTGAGAGAAATCAGCGGCGAGAGCAGTCACCTCGCGGTCCTGCTCCGCCGTCTCCACTCCTTCACACACAACCACCAGGTCAAGGAGATGGGCCAGTTCGATTGTCTTCGCCACAATGGCGTGGCCCGCCTTACTTTCTGTGAGGCGGGCGATGAACGTCTGATCGATCTTGACGATATCGAAGGGAAACTCCATGAGATAGCTCAGTGCAGAGTACCCAGTCCCGAAGTCGTCGAGAGCCAACAGGATCCCGAGTTCTTTGAGTTTGGAAAGCACTGCCAACGCACGAGCGCCATCTTGGACGAACGCGCTTTCCGTAATTTCCAGACATATATCCTTGGCGTCCGTCTCGGTGAGGCTAAGAATATCTTTCACCGAGGCCAAGAACCCGGGTGCCATGAGTTGGTGCGCCGACACGTTTACCGCCATAACGAATGCCTCATCGCCACATTTCGTCTCCCAACGGTGTCGGTCGATGCAGGCGTGCTCGAGTACCCAGTTTCCTATCTCGATGATGTCGCCTGACTGTTCGGCGAGAGGGATCAGAACGTGCGGAGATATCAGCCCTCGATCAGGGTGATGCCACCGGAGCAACGCCTCGACAGAAATGACTCGCCCATCGGTGGTACGAACAATGGGTTGGTATTCGAGTCGGAGTTCCTGTCGGTGTACTGCTTCACCCAGATCGATCTGCAGGGAATTGGTCGATTCAGTGGAGTTCTGCTCATTTACGTCGATGACCTGATGGTGCGCCCCACCTTTACGCTTCACTTGGTACATCGCAATGTCGGCCTGGTGCAATAGTCGTTCTGGGTCGTTGCCCCGCCCGGCAAAGGCAATACCAATGCTCGCGGACAACGCCACAATTAGTCCCGCCAGATCGAAGGGAGTGGCGACGGCACTATTGAGGCGAGTCGCGAGGCCTTCGATCTGTCCGGCCTCAGTCAGGTCCTCACATACCACGACAAACTCGTCCCCCGACAGGCGCGCGAGGGTATCCCCCGGACGAAGCACGCCGGTAAGTCGGGAGCTGACGGCCATTAACAGGTCATCCCCGACTTGGTGGCCCGAGGTATCGTTGATCTTCTTGAAACCGTCAAGGTCAATGAAGAGAACTGCCACCAGCTTGCCGGAACGTCGGCGACTCATGAGCGCGTGTTGAATGCGCTCCAGGAGAAGGACTCGGTTAGGAAGGCCGGTGAGCCCGTCGTGCAGAGCGGTTGATCGAGCGTGCGCAGCCGAACTCAGAAGGTCGGAGCGGGCTTGAGCATTCACGAGATAGGCGGAAGTCACATCTGCCAACGTCTGGGCGACCGTCATGTCGTCCTCGTCTAATCCGCCCGGTGTATCGCGGTAGAGGTCGAGCGCACCGAGTTGTGAGTCACCGTGGTGTAACGGAAATGTGAAGACCGCCGCCAGTCCAGCTTCACGTGCCTGAAGATTGAAGACTGGGAAACGCTTCTCTTTACTGAGGTCTGCGATGGCAACTGCGTTGCCCGTGCGAAAGGCGACGATGCAGGGTCCGTCGTCAAGAACGGTTTGCAACTCCTCAAACTGCATTGCCGATTCATCCGAAGCCGCGACGTAATGAGGACTGGTTGTCTCGGAGATGAGCGTCACTCCAGCACCGGTGATCGGCATGATCTCGACAATCCTGCGCACCAGCTGATCCAAGATCCCTTGAATCGGGAAGTCCGTGAGCATTGTGCGAGCGAAATCGCGCAATACGTTAGAAAGTTGCCGTTCGGACGTGTCCGTCATTTCGCACCACCAACGACGACGAGGGCCCACACGAATGGCCAGTAGCGGATTGCCCCTAGAGGCTCAAGCCTTCTATGGCCACCCTCACTTTCGAAGGGCACCTGCAGGTTACACCCAAAGCCAAGACGATGGGGGTGGATCGGCGTGTCGGGCGCCCCACCTCCGGAATTCGTAGCCCTACCAGCGGGTACGACCCGGTTTACCCTGTGCGATACGCGGACGCGACCTCGGTGGAGCGCTTGGCGTCGTACATCGCCCTGTCGGCTCTTCGGATGAGCCCGTCGGGATGGTCGTCGAAGCTCGAATGAGCGACGCCGACGCTCACACCTATGGCATGCGAGGCGCCACCTCGGCACGTCACGGGCTCGGTGAACAACGACATAACCCGGTCGAGATAGGCATCGGTCACCATGCGGTCGACGAGCCCGTGCGCCAGGACCACGAACTCGTCGCCGCCGAAGCGTCCCGCAGCATCGCCGGGTCGCAGACTCCCGGTGAGCCGGTTTCCGATAACTGAGAGGATCTCATCCCCCCTGTCATGGCCGTGATAGTCGTTGATCGCCTTGAAACCATTGAGATCCAGGAAGATCAGGGTCGGATTGCGTCCGGCCGCCAACGATGCGTCCAACTCGCCCAAGAACGCAGTGCGGTTGAGGAGACCGGTGAGCCCGTCATGGGTTGCCTGATAGGAGATCTGACGCTCGGCGGCCTTCCGTTCACTGATCTCCCGCACGATGCTCACCGATCCCAAGACGGTGCCGTCGTCATCGGACAACATCGAGACCGAGGCTTCGACCAGCAGGTCACGACCATCGAGGGCTCGCTGGATCAGCTCTCCGCGCCAGCGCCCCTCTCGGGCGACGATGCCGGCGATCTCCCTTACGTCGGCGTGCCCACCTGCGTCGAACATATCGAGCAACTCCAGCAGCCCGCGGCCGATCGCATCTTCAGATGCGATCCCGTACAGCTCCTGTGCCGCCACATTGGCGAATGTGACGCGCCCGTGTGTATCGGTGGCGACGACCGCATCGGACACGTGGGCGAGGATCTGCCTGAGGTAGCGCTCTTCTTGGCTGTGGGGCAAACCACATGATGATGAAGGTCCACCAACCATCGAGATCCATCTCCGGACTACGCGAGCTCGCTACATCGTCGACCCCAAGGATGCAAGAACCACCTCTCGCGCAGCCCAACGAAGTCTCAACACCCGACCAACTCAGGTCTCGGGTCGTAGCCCCTCGAACAGGTCCATGCTCCCGAGGCCCACCACCACGCGCCACTCGAATCCGCTGCACCGCCATCGAGAGGGCGTGCGCACAAAATGGGTGCTCTGGACGGCGAGGCTCTCCCAGAACCGGCCGGCACGGGGGCCGGTGCCGTTGTGCATGGCCCGGATGCGGATGGACGCATCGGCCGTGTCACCGTCGACGACGGGAGTGAAACTGGCGACGTGGTGGTAGGTGACGATGTCCTCGGTGCCCAGCATCTGCCGCATATTGTCCATGATCCCTGTCCGCCCCGCCGTGGACCTCTCGGGGTTCCACCACACCACGGCGTCGTCGGTGAAGAAGTCGTCGAGGTGTTCCCACCGTTTGGCGTCGATCAGGTCTGCGTACTCGTTGATGAGATCGATGATCGCCAGGCGGTCGGCAACCGGGTCGGGTGCGCTCATCCGGTGGAGACGTGTCGTTGGAGCAGCTCGATCCGGGTCCCGTCGGGATCGGCGAGGAAGACCAGTGTGATCGGTGTCGGCGCCCTATCGAGATGCACCCTGGCGTCCTCCAGTGCGGTCGCACCCAACTGGAGGAGGCGAGCTTCGGTCGCGGCGATGTCGTCGACCTCGAACGAGAGGTGGGTCAGCCCACGCTGGTTCCTGAACCGCGAAGCGTCACCGTGTACCTTCGGCATCTCCCAACCCATGAGTTCGAGGCGGAAACCACCCTTGGTCAGGTACTGAGACGTCATCCGCACTGGCGCCGTCACCTCGGAGACGGCGGCGACCTCATCGCCGGAGGTGAAGCAGGGCCCCGCCTCGAAGCCGAGCCCTTCACAGTAGAAGCGGACGGACGTCGGAAGATCCTCGACGGCGATGGCAACGTGGGACACCCGAACCGAGGAGTCGCTCACGCCTGTCGCTCTCCTCTGGTTCGGTGTCCCATCCCCTGCCCCTCCCGTGCTGGCCTCACGTGATCCAATCACACCTGGAGCTCGCCGGAAAGCGCGAACCGAATCCCCTCCCGTTGCGTCGTCTCCATGTGAGATCTGGGCTCATCATGCGGTCAGGGTTCCTCACGGTGCTGCTCGTCGTGGGCGCGACGTCGGGCACCGCTGCGGGCGACGTCGTCCGGAGCGCCTTCATTCCCCTCGGCAACTGTCCGGCCAAGGACGTCGTCATGCGCGTCACCCTCGCCCGGTCCACCTACGGGGAGTCCCATCCGGTCGGTGTGGTGGCCGTGGTGCGGAACAGGAGCACCCAGACGTGCACCTACGGCGGGAACGTCGGTCGCACCCAGATCATCGGGCCCTGCGGGGCCTTCACGTTGCAGGTCTTCGACGGCGCGGGCGCGGACATCTGGCCGGGGCCGGTCCCCTACTCGTGCCCCGAGATCGGCGTCGTCGCGCTCGCGCCGAAGGCCCAGGTTCGGGCGTTCGGGTCATGGCCGAAGCAGGTCGTGACCCGGGGCTCCACCTCGGCGGCCCCGCCCGGGGCCTACCGGTTACTCGTCGACCGGAAAGTCTCTCTCACGATCACGCTGCGCTGAGTTCCATGACCACCTCGGCCGGGCCCTCCTCGGTCTGGACGCGGGAGCGGGCACGGCGCAGGCCAGGGATCAGGAGGGCGGTCAGGGTGCCGAGGAGGAGCGCCGCAGCGCCGACCAGGATGGCCGGCGTCAGCCCCTGCACGTAGCCGAGCCGCGTGGCATAGCTCCCCGACGAGGAGAACACGGCCCCGAGTACGGCGATGCCCAGCACGCCGCCGAGCTCGCGGAAGGCACTGTTGGTCCCCGAGGCGACCCCCTCGAGAGCCGGCGGAACGGAGCCCAACACCAGGGAGGCCAGGGGGACGAAGAAGAGGGCCATGCCGACTCCGGCGAGCATGAAGGCCGGGACCATCTCGACGTACGGCGTTGCCGGGGTCAGCAGCAGCCCCAACCACAACAGGCTGGCCGCTTGCAGTATCAGGCCGGTGACCACCAGCCGCTTGCCGCCCCAGCGCTCGGCCAGGACCCCCACCAGGGGGGCGAGGACCATGATGATGCCGGTCCACGGCAGGATGCGGAGACCCGCACCGAGGGGGGAGTAGCCCTGGACGGTCTGGAGGAACTGGGAGAGGAAGAAGACGGAACCGAACATGCCGAAGCTGAAGAGCATGGCGGTGACGTTCACCGCCGCGAACGCCCGGTTGCGGAACAAGCGGAGGGGGAGCATCGGGTTGGCGGTTCGCAGCTCCCACCACACGAAGGTGGCCAGTCCGGCGGCGCCCCCGACGAACGACCAGAGCACCAGGGGGCTTGTCCATCCGTGGGAGTTGCCCTGAACCAGGCCGTAGACCAGGCCGAACAGCCCGGCGCTGGCCAGGAGCACGCCGCCGAGGTCGAGTGAGGACGCCCGCCCGCGAGACTCCGAGAGCTTCCACCAGGCCAGGGTGATCAGCACGATCCCGACCGGCACGTTGAGCCAGAAGATGTACTGCCAGGCCCACCCGGTGGTGATCGCGCCGCCCACCAGCGGACCGATGGCCACCGCCGCGCCGCCGATGGCCCCCCAGATCCCGAGCGCGGCGTTGCGGCGTTCGGGGGGCACGGCGGCACTGAGGAGGGTCAGCGACAGGGGCATCACCATCGCGCCGCCGGCGCCCTGTATGGCCCGGGCGACGACGAGCACGCCGATGGACGGGGCCAGGGCGGCGCCGGCCGACGCGGCGGTGAAGACGGCGATGCCGAGGATGAAGATCCGGCGCCGACCGAACCGCTCCCCGATGGCGGCTGCGCTGAGCAGCAGCACGGCGAAGGTCAACGTGTACGCGTTGACGGTCCATTCGAGGCCGGAGAGCCCGGCGTGCAGACGCACCCGGATGACCGGCAACGCCGTGGTGACGACCAGGTTGTCGAGGGAGGCCATGAACAGGGCCAGTCCGGTGATGGCGATGGCCCAGGCGGCGCTGGTCTTCTTCATGATGGCTTCCTTCCCAAAGTTAGTTGTGACTACTTACTAAGTTCGATGGGCAGACAGAGAGGGGGAGGTTGAGGTCCACGTTCCGGCCCTTACTCGCCGAGCACGGCCGTGCGCTTCGCATCCTCCTCGTCGAAGAAGGACTGGGCCCACTCCTCGTCGACCGAGCGGAGGTCGATGGCGGCGAGAACGTTGCACAGCATGCCCTGGGCGAAGAATTCGCGGATCACCGCCGGCTCGGCGCGGGCGTGGGCATCGACCAGCCGCCACAGGCGGCGGAAGATGTCCTGGCAGGCGGCGGCGATGTCCGGGTCGGCGGCCGCGGCGACGAAGCCGTGCAGCTGCACCTGGAGCAGGTCGGGGTCCTGGAGCAGCTCGAGATAGGCCAGGCCCATGGCCGCCATCGCCTCCTCGCCCTCCAACCCGGCGGCGGCGGTGGTGAACGCCTCTTCGATACGAGCCGTCACCACGCCGAAGGTGGCGATGAAGAGGTCCTTCTTGGTCCCGAAGAGCCGGAAGAGGTAGGGCTGCGAGATGCCGGCTCGGGTGGCGATGGCGTCAGTGGAGGTGCCGGCGTACCCGGAGCGGGCGAACTCCACGATGGCGGCGTCGAGGACGGCCGCACGCCGGACCTCGGCGCTCTGACGGATCGGAACCATGTTCCATATGGTAGTGACTACTCACATCAATGTCAAGGGGGGGGTCTCAGTCAGGGCGTGGCCCATTTCAGGTTGAAGGAGATGGTCAGGAGGCTCATGACGACCACGCCGGCGGCGACCAGGCGGGCCGATACCTCATTGACCGGGTCCGGGAAGGTTTAGCGGGTTTAGCGGTGTGGCACCGGTTGGGGCGGTGGGGGGCCGACGTAGCGTGCGGACGGACGGATCAGCCGATTGTGGGAGGCCTGCTCCATCACGTGGGTGCACCAACCGATCGTCCGGGCGGCCGCAAAGGTGGGGGTGAACATCTCGCGGGGAACCCCACACGTCTGCATCACCACCCCGGCGTAGAACTCGACGTTGGTGTAGAGCCGACGGCCCGGCTTCAGCTCGGCCAGGACGTCGACCGAGGTGCGCTCGACCAGTTCGGAGAGGTCGACCAAGGGCCCACCGAGGCGTTCGGTCACCGATCGGAGCAGGATCGAGCGGGGGTCGTCGGTCTTGTAGACGCGGTGCCCGAAGCCCATGATGCGGTCACCGTCCTCCACGGCCTGGCGGATGTAGGCCTCGGCCCGGTCGGGGGTGCCGATGGCGTCGAGCATGTCCAGTGCCCGGCTCGGCGCGCCGCCGTGCAGGGGGCCGGAGAGCGCACCGATGGCCCCCACCACGGCCGCGCCCAGGTCGGCGCCGGTCGAGGTGATGACCCTGGCCGTGAAGGTCGATGCGTTGAAGCCGTGGTCGATGGTCAGGATCATGTACTGCTCGATGGCCCGGGCGTGCTCGACGGGGGGCACCGCTCCCGTGAGCATGTAGAGGTAGTTGGCGGCCGCGTCGAGGTCAGCGCGTGGCTCCACGGGCTCCTGGCCCTCACGGAGGCGATAGGTGGCCGCCAAAATTGTCGGCACGACCGAGCAGAGGTCGAGCGCCTGGTCGTACAGCTCCTCGGGCTTTATGTCGTGGATCGGGCGCCAGCCCAGCTCGGCCCCCAGGACCGAGATGGAGCTGCGCAGTGTGTCGAGCGGCGTGCCCTGGGCCGCGAGTGCCGGGAGGAGCGCGGCCAGGCCGGGCGGCACCCTCCGGCGACCCCGCACCTCGGAGGCGAAGGCAGCAGAGGCGGCCACCTCCGGAAGCTCCCCCTCGAACAACAGGTGCCAGACGTCCTCCAACGACCGCAATTGGGCGAGGTCCACGGCCGAGTACTGCCGGTAGTGGAAGAAGCCCTCCTCGCCCCTCACATCGCCCACCGCCGTTTCGGCCACAACGACGCCTTCCAAGCCGCTCATGCGATCCACTATGACAAGCATCAACGTTGTTGTAAATGTTGATTTTATCAATGTAAGGTGGCGGTATGGAGCGTTTGTTGCCGAGCGGGGAGGCCGCCCGGCTCCTCGGGGTGAAGGTCTCGACGCTCTACGCCTACGTCAGCCGGGGGCTGCTGGCGTCGCATCCCGAGCCGGGCGGCCGCAGGAGCCTCTTCGCGCTGGCCGACATCGAGCGGCTGGCCACCCGACGGAGCGGCGGGCGGCAGGTGGAGGGCCGGCTGGCCACCATTACGACCGGCGTGACCCAGTTGCGCCGGGACGGACCCTGGTACCGCGGCCGACCAGCCACGGAGTTGGCATCCCAGATGACCTTCGAGGAGGTGGCGGCCCTGCTGTGGGAGGCCGACCCGGAGGGCGACTGGAGCTCCCCCGAACTGGGGGAGTGCCCGCTCATCGGGGTCCCCGACCGGATGCGCTGGGCCCTCGTGGTGTGCGGGGCCGGCGATCCCTCGCGGTCGGACCTGCGGCCCCCGGCCCTCGCCCGGGTGGCTCGGCGGGTCATCGCCGCCCTCACCGAAGTGGTCGGCGAGTCCGGCGGGGCCGGCGGGGCCGGCGAGTCCGGCGGGCCCATCGCCCTGCGCCTGGCCCACCGCCTGGCCGGTGGCGAGGGCGGGCAGTGGGCCGCCGCGCTGAACAGCGCCCTGGTGCTCATGGCCGATCACGAGCTGGCCACGTCCACGATGGCCGTGCGCATCGCGGCGTCGACGCGGGCCGATCTGTACGACGCCCTGCTGGCCGGGCTGGCCACCCTGGCCGGCCCTCTGCACGGCGCGGCCAGCCAGGGTGCCTACGACCTGCTCGTGGCGGTCGAGCGAGATGGCCCGCTGAACGCCTTCAACCCCGTCCTCGCCTCGCACGACACCCTGCCCGGGTTCGGGCACACGATCTACCTCGACGGTGACCCGCGTTTCGCTCCCCTCTGGGAGGTGGTCGCCCCCCTGCTGAACGAGGAGCGGCGGGGCCTCTTCGCCGAGGTGCTGGAGCGGGCGGCGGCCCACGGGGTGCCCCCGCCGAACTGCGATCTGGCGCTGGCCGCCCTGAGCTGGGGGACCGGCATGCCCGCCGACGCCGGCCGCACCATCTTCACCGTGGCGCGGGTTGCCGGGTGGACCGCCCAGTACCAGGAGGAGCTGTCGGAGCGCCCCCTGCGCTTCCGGGTCCCCGCTGTCTACAGCGTCTGACGCCCTAACCCCGGGCGCAGGCCGCTCCGGCGGGCCGGTCTCCCTCCGACCACCCCCGAGCCTGCCCGGAGGGCCAGAAGTCCCCGGTCACCTGGTCCTGCTCGTAGGCCACCGGGGCGGGATCCCCCTTGACCAGGGAGCGCAGCGCGGCCAGCAGCCCCTCAATATCATCGCCCGAGGTCCCTAGCCCGCAGCTGGCGCGGACGGCACCCGGGACCACGCTCCGCTCCCCGCGCAGCACGGCGGCGCGCGCCTCGGCCACCCCCGCCGCCCCGATGCCCAGGAGTCGGAGCAGGTAGGGATGGGCGCAGAAGCACCCGTGGCGCACGCCGATGCCGAACTCGGCGCTGAGCCGGGCCGCCACCAGACCGTGGTGCATCCCCTCCACCGTGAACGTGGCGACCGCCAGGGTCTCGACGTCCCGGCCCGGACCCAGCACGTGCACGCCGTCGATGGCGCGCAGCCCCTCGTGCAGCCGGTGCGACAGCGCCGCCTCGTGGTCGCCGATCTGACCCCAGCCGACCCGCTCCAGCTCGTCCATGGCCGCCCCGAACGCCACTGCCCCGATCACGTTGGGCGAGCCGGCCTCCTCGCGCTCGGGCGGCTCGGTCCAGATGACCTCGTCCAGGTCGACCAGGTCGACCGCCCCGCCACCGGCCAGGAAGGGATCGCCGGTGGCGAAGACCTCGCGGGGCCCGATCAGCGCGCCGGCCCCGTAGGGGGCGTAGAGCTTGTGCCCGCTGAAGGCGACGAAGTCGGGACCGGGTGGAAGGCGACGGTGGGGAGCCAGCTGGGCCGCATCAAGGAGGACCGGGATGCCCCGGGCGTGGGCCTCGGAGCAGATCTCCTCCACCGGTGGCAGCCAGCCGGTGACGTTGGAGGCACCGGTGAGGGTCAGCAGGGCGGGTCGGCGGCCCCCGTCGAGGACGGCGGTCACGTCCCCGGTGGAGAAGGTGCCATCGGGTCCGCACTCCACCCAGCGACGTTGGGCCACGCGTGCCCAGGGGAGCAGGTTGGCGTGATGTTCCACCACCGTGGTCACCACGACGTCGTCGGGGTGGAGGGGCAGCCGGTACGCCAGGTGGTTGATGGCCTCGGTGGTGTTGCGGCAGAGCACGACGACGTTGCCGTCCTCGCTGGTCCGCCCGGCGAACCGGTGGGTGGACGAGCGGGCGCTCTCGTAGGCGGCGGTCGCTTTCCGGGACTTGTACCCCGCCCCGCGGTGCACGCTCGAGTACCACGGGAGAAACTCCGCCACCTGATCGGCCACCACCTGCATCGCGGGTGTGGAGGCGGCGCAGTCGAGATCCCGGTACGGCCGGTCGATGCCGTCGATACAGGGCACGACCGTGCCGGCACCCACAAGGTCCAGCACCGGACGGAGCGTGGTCACCGCGCCAGGATAGGGTTGCCCCGGTGGAGGAGCGCTACGAGTCCGAGCTCGACCACTCAGAGAAGGTGCTCGACGACGTCGACCGGGCCCTGGTGCGTCTGAGCGAGGGCACCTACGAGACCTGCGAGAGGTGCGGGGCACCCATCTCCGACTCCGAGCTCGAGGCGGATCCCACCCTGCGGCTGTGCGTCAGATGCTCAGGCGTTTAGCCACCCCGAGCCGTGCGGCCACATCGCCCCAGTTGACGATGTTCCACAGGGCACTCACGTAGTCAGCCTTCACATTCTGGTACTGCAGGTAGTAGGCGTGCTCCCAGGCGTCGAACACCAGGAGGGGAACTGACCCCTGCCCGACGTTGCCCTGGTGGTCGTAGATCTGCTCGACGAGCAGCCGACCGGCCAGCGGTTCGTAGGTCAGCGCGCCCCAGCCCGAGCCCTGCACGGTCGAGGTGGCCTCGGTCAGATGGGCCTTGAACGAGTCGAACGCGCCGAAGTTCTCGTCGATGGCCGTGCCCAGATCGCCGTCGGGCTTGCCGCCCCCGTCCGGGCTCAGGTTCGTCCAGAAGACGGAGTGCAGGACGTGGCCCGAGAGGTTGAAGGTCAACGTCTTCTCCAACCCGACGATCGAACCGAAGTCGTCCTCGTCGCGCGCCGCGGCCAGCTTCTCGAGCGTCTGGTTGGCACCCGTGACGTAGGCGGCGTGGTGCTTGTCGTGATGGAGCTCCATGATCTGTCCGGAGATGTGGGGCTCGAGCGCTCCGTAGTCGTAGGGCAGGTCGGGGAGCGTGTAGTCAGCCATGGCGGTGTCATCTCCTGTGGGTCGTATGTCGTCGCCGGTTCGTTGTGACGTTACCCGAACAGGGCGAACACTACGCTTCCGAAAATGACCACCGACCCCAAGGATCGATGGCGCGATCTGGGCTCGTTCATCCGCGAGCAACGGGGCACTGCCCGCCTCTCCCTCCGGCGGCTGTCCGAACTGGCGGGGATCTCCAATCCGTACCTGAGCCAGATAGAGCGGGGACTGCGGCGGCCCTCCGCCGAGATCCTCCAGCAGATCGCCAAGGCGCTGCGCATCTCCGCCGAGACGCTCTACGTGCAGGCGGGGATCCTCGAGCCACCGACCGGGACGCCGGATCTGAGCAGGCTGATTCTGGCCGACCGGACGCTGAGCGAGGATCAGAAACAGGCCCTGGTCCGCATCTATCTCTCGTTCCGGCGGGACTTCGAGGCTCGGGAAAACGCGGACCACCAGTAGGATCTGACAGCCATGCGCCGGCTCGCCGTCCTCTCCCTGCATACCTCACCCCTGGCCCAACCGGGGACGGGCGACGGCGGCGGCATGAACGTCTACGTCCGCGAGCTCACGACCGCCCTGGCCCGATCCGGTGCGGCCTGCGACGTCTTCACCAGATCGTGGTCCCCCGACCTGCCCCCTGTCGTCCAGGTCGAGCCCGGGTTGCGGGTCCACCACATCCCGGCCGGGCCCGAGGAGGTCCTTCCCAAAGAGACGCTCCCCGATGTGGTCGGGGCGTTCACCCGAGGGGTGCTCGACCGGCTGGCCGAGGCCGAGGACGAGGCGATCCCCTTTACCTCGGTGCACGCCAACTACTGGCTCTCGGGGCTCTCCGGTCACGTCATCAAGCACGAGCTCAACCTCCCGCTGGTCTGCACCTTCCACACGCTGGACCGCGTCAAGGCGGAGTCGATGCCCGAAGAGGTCGAAGCCGACATGCCCCACCGCCGGGCCGAGGCGGAGGCGTCCATCATCAACTGCTCGGACGCCGTTCTGGCTTCGTGCACGGTCGAGGCCCAACAGATCGCCTCGCTCTACGGGGCAGACCCCGACCGCATCCGTATCGTCCCCCCGGGGGTCGATCACGCCTTCTTCGGACCGGGCCACCGCCCCCAGGCCCGCCGGGCCCTCGGGCTCCCCCTCGACGGCCGGCTTCTCCTCTTCGTCGGGCGGATCCAGCCTCTCAAGTGCGCCGATGCGGCCGTGGAGACCCTGGCCGAACTGTGCCGGCCCGGAGGGGCGCCCTACCGCCTGGTGGTGGTGGGCGGTCCGAGTGGCCCGCACGGCGAGAAGGCCATGCAGGGCCTGTTGGACATCGCCGACGCCCGGGGGGTGGCCGACCGTGTCCACTTCATCGATCCCCAACCGCACGAGCTCCTGTCCTCGTACTACCGGGCGGCCGACGTGTGCATCGTCCCCAGCCGCTCCGAGTCATTCGGGCTGGTCGCGCTGGAGTCGGCGGCCTGCGGCACTCCGGTCGTCGCCTCCGCCGTCGGGGGGTTGACAACGCTGGTCGATCACGGGCGCACGGGCTTCCTGGTCGAGGATCCGACCCCCGAGCGCTACGCCGCCGCCGTACGCCGGATCTTCGACGAGCCGCTGGCGGCCGAGCGCCTCTCCACCGCCTCCGTGTTGCGGGCCCGTACCTACACCTGGCGGGCCGCGGCCGGCGCGCTGCTCAATCTCCACGACGAGCTGAGTTCGGGCCGCCTCGTCGAGTGCCGCTGACGGGTTCCCGGTCCGGTGCCCCTCGTCGACCTGCCCGAGGACGAGGAGATGGCGAAGGCGGTGGAGTGCATCGACTCGTGGGTGGCGCGCGAACTTGCCGGCGGGGGCCTCTTGGTGGCCGCCGAGCGCCAGGAGGTCACGGACCGGACGGCGTCACACCGCTGGTACCTCCGCTTCACGGGTGAGGAGAAGGATTTCATCACCGTCTGGTTCACGCTCCGCCAGCGCACGCTCCACCACGAGGCCCAGTTCATGCCCGCCCCCGAGAACAACGTGGCGGACACGCTGGCCTACCTCATGCGCTGCAACGCCAACCTGTACGGGATGTCGTTCAGCCTCGGCCCCGAAAACGCCGTCTACCTCGTGGGCCGGGTACCCGCCGGCCTGATCGACGACGACGAGCTGGATCGGATCGCCGGCTCATCGGTCATGTACGTCGACGACCACTTCCCCACGGCCATGACCCTGGCGCATCCCGGCCTGTACCGCCGTCGGCGCCGACGGTCGTAGTCTCGCGCATGCCGTACTCGCTGCTCATCGTCGGAGGCGGAAAGATGGGTACGGCCGTGTTGGGGGGGCTCCTCGGGTCGGGATGGGCCACGCCGGAGCAGATCGCCGTGGTCGAGGCGGCCGAGGACCGCCGCCGTGAGCTGGAGCGCGACTTCCCGGGCGTGCCGGTGCTGGGTGCTCCTCCCGAGGGTGCGCCCGGCGCCCTGCTGGCGGTCAAGCCCGATGTGGCCGAAGGGGCCTGCCGGGTCCTCGGTGCGGTCGGGGTGACCCGGGTCCTCTCCATCGTCGCCGGCATCCCCTGCGTCCGGCTGGAGGCTGCACTGGGCGGTCAGCCGTCGGTCGTGCGGGCGATGCCCAACACCCCAGCCCTGGTCGGAGCGGCTATCACCGTGATATCGGGGGGGTCCCACGCCACCGCCGCCGACCTGTCGTGGGCGGAGGACGTGATGGGCGCGGTGGGAACCGTCGTCCGGCTGCCCGAGCGCCTCCTCGATCCCGTGACCGGGCTGTCGGGCTCGGGTCCCGCCTACCTCTTCTTGGTGGCCGAAGCGCTCATCGAGGCCGGGGTCCAGATGGGGCTCACCCGGGAGGTGAGCAAGACCCTGGTCGTCGAGACCCTGCTCGGATCGGCCAAGCTGCTCGCCGAGACCGGGGAGGACCCCGTGGTCCTGCGCGCCGCGGTGACCTCGCCCGCCGGCACCACGGCCGCCGGGATCCGCGCGCTCGAGCTGCGGGCGGTCCGCTCGGCCTTCATGGAGGCGGTGGCGGCGGCCACGGAGCGGGCCCGCTCCCTCCACCGCTAGGGGCGGGCCGACGCGACCGGTCTTCTTCCTCTCGGACTACGGCACAGTCGACGAGTTCGTCGGTGTGGTCCACGCCGTGCTCGACGCAGCCGCACCCGGTCTGACGATCATCGACCTGACCCATCAGGTTCCGGCCTTCGACGTGCGGAGCGGGTCCCACACCCTGGTGCGCGTCATGCCGCACCTCGGCCCCGGCGTCGTACTGGCCGTCGTCGACCCCGGAGTCGGCTCGGCCCGCCGAGGCCTGTGCATAGAGGTGACGCTGCCCGGGGGCGACCCGCGCTTCTTCGTCGGCCCCGACAACGGGCTCCTGATCGCGGCGGCCGAGTCGGCCGGCGAGGCGCCCATCTCCCGTGCCTTCGGGCTACGGCGCGACCGGGACCGGGAGCGGGGCACGTTCGACGGCCGGGACCTCTTCGCTCCCGTGGCGGCCGCACTGTGTCGGGGCGTGCCGCCCGAGGACCTGGGCGATCCGGTGGACCCCGAGTCCCTGGCGCGGATCACCGGCGGCGTGGTGGAGGAGGGTCGGCTCAGGGACGGGCGGAGCTGCATGCGGGCCGAGGTCATGTGGGTGGACCACTTCGGCAACCTGCAGCTGGCGGCCACGTTGGCCGATGCCCAGGCCGCCGGGGTGCCATCCATCGGCACGGTGGACCTCACCGTGCAGGACGTCGCCATTTCCCTCCGCCGCGTCGGGACCTTCGCCGATCTCGCCCAGGGCGAGCTGGGGCTCCTGATCGACTCCAACGGACACGTGGCTGTTGTCGCCGGTGAGGCCTCGGCGGCGCGCCAGCTCGACGTCGTCGCAGGTGCTCTGGTCGTTCTGGCCTGGTGAAGCCGTGACGTTTACCATCCAGACCAGTGCGGCGCATTCCCGAAGCCACTGTGGTGCGCCTGCCGGTCTACCAGCGGATCCTGGCCGAGCTGGTACGCACCAACGTCCCCACCGTCTCCTCTGAGCAACTGGCCTCGCTGGCCGCCGTCAACGCCGCCAAGGTGCGCAAGGACCTCTCCCTCCTCGGCTCGTTCGGCACCCGTGGATCGGGCTACGACCCGAGGTATCTCATGGTCCAGATCGATCGTGCCCTGGGCGTCGACAAACAGTGGACGATCGCCGTGGTGGGTATCGGAAACCTCGGCCGCGCCCTGACCAACTCCGAAGGGTTTGCCTCCGGTGGCTTCCGCATCACCGCGCTCTTCGACGTCGATCCGGTGGTCATCGGCACGGAGATCAAGGGCCTGCGCGTGCGCCACATGGAGGAGATCGCCGCGCTGCGCTCAACGGACCGGCCGGACATCGGGGTCATCGCCACGCCCGGCTGGGCGTCCCAGGAGGTGGCCAACCTCCTCGTCGGGGTGGGCGTGACCTCGCTGTTGAACTTCGCCCCCACCGTCCTGAGCGTGCCGGCCCACGTGCACCTGCGCTACGTCGACCTCTCCATTGAGCTCCAGGTCCTGAGCTTCTACCGGGCCCGCCAGGATGAACCCCTCCTCATCGTGCCCAACGACGGGGCCTGACCTGGGCGACTGGCACCGGGCACCCAGGGACCGGCATGCTAGAGGCCCGACCGAGGAGGCAAACGCGTGTCCGTCGTGGTCATTGGGCTCCAGCACCAGCAGGCCCCCCTCTCGCTTCTCGAGGCGGTGGCAGTCGGTGACGCGGACCTGCACAAGGTGCTGGCCGCACTGAGCCACCGCCGGAACCTTCAGGAGACCGTGGTGCTCTCCACCTGCCTGCGCACCGAGGTCTACTCCGTGGTGGATCGGTTCCACGACGCCGTGGCGGAGATCTACGAGGTGCTGTCCGAGCACTCCGGGGTGTCCACCGACGAGCTGGCGGCTCGGGCCATCATCCGCTTCGACGACGACGTCACCTCGCATCTGTTCTCCGTCACCTCGGGTCTGGAGTCCACGGTCCTGGGCGAGAGCGAGGTGGCGGGGCAGGTCAGGCGGGCCTTCCACCACGCTCAGGAGGAGGGGGTGAGTGGTCCGGTCCTCTCGGCCCTGTTCCAGCACGCATTGCAGACCGGCAAGCGGGTGCGCACCGAGACGGGCATCGCTCGCGGGACCACGTCGTTCGCCCACGCCGCCGTCACGGTGGCGCGCCAGGAGAGCGGCGAGGGCTTGCGGGACAAGCGGGTCGTCGTCGTCGGTGCCGGTGCGATGGGCCTGGGGGTCGCCCGGGCACTCTGTGACATCCCCCCGGCGGCCGCGCCCCGCAGCATCGTCGTGGTGAACCGTTCCCCCGCCCGTGCGGAGGCCCTCGTGCGCGAGGCGGGCGAGTCGCCCAAGCTGCGCGCCGGCCGTCTGGAGGGCGTCCACTCCGAGCTGGCCGACGCCGATGTGGTGCTCACCGCCGTGGCCGCCGAGTCTCACGTGCTCACGCCGGCACACTTTTCGGGCGTCGCCGGCCCCATGCTCGTCATCGACCTGGGCGTTCCCCGCAACGTCGATCCCGCGGTGGGCTCCCTGGCGTCGGTGACCCTGCTCGACATGGACACCCTCAGCGTCTCGGTCTCCCGTGCCCTGGGGGACCGGCAGGAGGAGTCCGCTGCCGCCCGGGCCATCGTCGACGACGAGGTGGGCCGATTCCGCACGGCCAGCCGGCAGCGGGGCGCCGCGCCGGTCATTGCCGCACTTCGGGCCCGCCTCGAGTCACTACGCGAGGCCGAGCTCGAGCGCCAGCGGGCGCCGCTGGCCGACCTGAGCGAGGCCGAGTGGGAACAGGTCGATGCCGCCACCCGAAGCGTGATGGCCAAGATCCTGCACGAGCCCACCATGCTCCTGAAGGAGACGGCCGGCACGCCGCGCGGCGAGCGCCTCGTCGAGGCACTGCGCATCCTCTTCGATCTGTAGGGTCGCAAGGTTGCGACCTCTCCGCCTGGCCACCCGCGGGTCCCCGTTGGCGCTCTGCCAAGCCGACCTCGTCGCCGGTTCCCTGCGCCGCTTCGACACGGGCCTGGAGGTCGAGATCGTGGTCGTCCGGACCCGCGGCGACGACCTTGCCGCATCGCTCGATCAGATCGGTGGCCAGGGTGTCTTCGTGACCGAGGTCGAGTCCGCCGTGGCCGACGGCCGGGCCGACGCGGCGGTCCACTCGGCCAAGGACATGCCATCGACCATGCCGGACGGCATGGTGCTCGCCGCCGTGCCGCCCCGCGCCGATCACCGAGATGGCCTGGTCGGATGCGCGTTGGTCGACCTCCCTCCCGGTGCCCTGATCGCCACCGGGTCGGCCCGGCGCCGGGCACAGCTGGCCTACCTCCGGCCGGACCTGGTCTTCTCGGAGATCAGGGGGAACATGGAACGCCGGGTGTCCCGGGGCGAAGATGGCTCCGTCGATGCCGTGGTGGTGGCGGTCGCGGCCATGCAACGTTTGGGCTGGTCGGAACGGCTGAGCGACGTTCTCAGCCCGATCGACATGCTCCCTCAGGCCGGGCAGGGAGCGATCGCCGTGCAGTGCCGCGCCGGCGACTCGGCGACGTACGAGCTCCTCACGGCCATTGACGACCCGGAGTCCCACCGGGCGCTGCGGGCCGAACGAGCGGTGCTGGCCGGCCTCGGGGGGAGCTGCACCGCCCCGGTCGCCGCCTGGGCGGAGAGCGCGCCCGGTTCGCCGCTGCACGTCCATGGCCTGGTCGCCTCGGGGGATGGGCACGTCGTGATCCGGATGTCGCGTAGCGACGACAATCCCGAACTGGCCGGGGCCGCGGTGGCGCATGCTCTGCTCGTCGACGGGGGTGGGTCCGGCCTCGAGGGGTTCGAAGACCGGATCCCGGGATGACCGTCTACCTGGTGGGAGCCGGGCCCGGGGACCCCTGGCTCCTCACCCGGCGCGGCGCCAGGCTCCTCTCGGAGGCCGATGTCGTGCTCTTCGACCGCTTGGTCAATCACTCGGTCCTCGCCCTGGCACCCGAGTCAGCCGAGCTGATCGACGTGGGCAAGCGTCCCGACGTTCCCGGAGCCGCCGGGCAGGCGGAGATCAACCGCCTCCTGGTGGAGCACGGGCGGCGCAGCCCGACGGTGGTGCGCTTGAAGGGGGGAGATCCCTTCGTGTTCGGGCGCGGGGGCGAGGAGGCCGAGGCGCTCACCCGGGCCGGGGTGCGCTGGGAGGTCGTCCCCGGGGTCTCCTCCGCCTTCGGGGTTCCGGCGGCGGTCGGCATTCCGGTCACCCACCGTGGGCTCTCGTCGTCGGTGACCGTGGTGACCGGGACCGGGAGTGTCGACTGGGAGATCCTGGCCAAGGTCGAGGGGACCCTGGTGATCCTCATGGGAATGACCAACCGGGCCACCATCGCCGACGAGCTCCAGCGGGGCGGGAAGGCGGCCTCGACGCCCGTGGCCGTGATCGAGCGGGGCACCACCTCGAACCAGGCTGAGGTCCGCACCACGCTCGGCCAACTGGCCGACGTCACGCTCAGCTCCCCGGCGGTGATCGTGGTGGGGCCGGTGGCCGCGCTGGGCTCGCCCGAGCCTCTGGCCGGCCGCTTGGTGGTCGTCACCCGATCGGGCCCCCGAGCGCGGGACCTGATCGACGCCGTGCAGCGGATGGGCGCACAGGCGGTCGAGGTCCCCCTGACCACCCAGACCGAGCCCCACGACGGGGGCGCCGCTCTGCGCGCCGCGGCCAGGGAGGTGGGCAGCTTCCGCTGGGTCGTGCTGACCTCGGTCAACGCCGTCAGCCGCTTCATGGGGGAGCTGCGCGACGCCCGGGCGTTGGGCGCCACCCTGGTGGCGGCCGTCGGTCCGGCCACGGCCGACGCCTTGCGTTCGGCGGGCGTCGAGCCCGATCTGGTGCCGACCGAGCACTCCGCGAGCGGATTGACGGCTGCGTTCCCTCTCCACGACCGTGGCTCATCGGGCAACCGCGTGCTGTTTCCGTGCGCCGATCGGGCCCCCTCGACCGTCCCCGACGCTCTGCTCGAGAAGGGGTGGGTGGTGGAGCGGGTGGAGGCCTACCGGACGGTGTCCCTGCCGCCACCGAGCGGTCCGCTGCTGGAAAGTGTGGCCCGAGCGGACGCCGTGGTCTTCACCGCCGCCTCGTCGGCCGAGGCCTTCGCGGCCCTCAGGGGGCCTGACGGCACACCGTTGCCGGTCCCGCCGCTGGTCGTCTGCATCGGGCCCACCACGGCCGAGAGCGCACGAGCGCTCGGCATGTCGGGGGTCGAGCAGGCCGAGGGGACCTCGGTGGAGCGCATCGTCGAGGCGCTCATCCGCCATCTCGCCGGGCCCGCCGCCGGTGCACCGTAGGCTGGCGCCCGATGGACCCCTCGTTTCCCGTACGGCGGTTGCGACGACTCCGGCGCACCCCGGCTCTCCGAAGGCTGGTGGCCGAGACGAAGCTGGGCGTCGACGACCTGATCGCCCCCCTGTTCGTGCGCGAGGGGATCGACGGCCCGATGCCCATCGCATCGATGCCCGGGCAGGTCCAGCACACCATCGACTCCCTGGTGGTGGAGGCGAAGCGCCTGGTCGCACTGGGCATCCCCGGGCTGATCCTCTTCGGGGTGCCGGCGACCAAGGACGCCAGCGGGACGGAGGCGTACAGTCCGGAGGGGGTCGTCCAGCGCGCCCTGCGAGCCCTGCGCGCCGCGGTCGGGGATCAGCTCGTCCTGATGGCCGACCTCTGTCTGGACGAGTACACGGACCACGGCCACTGCGGCGTTCTGGGGCCCGATGGCGAGGTCCTCAACGATCCGACGCTCGATCTCTACGGGCGGGTGGCGTTGGCGCAGGCAGATGCGGGCGCGGACGTCGTGGCGCCCAGCGGGATGATGGACGGACAGGTGGCGGCCATCCGAGCCGCCCTCGATGCCGGCGGCCACGACCAGGTGGCGATCCTGGCCTACTCGGCCAAGTACGCCTCCCCGCTCTACGGGCCTTTCCGTGACGCCGTCCATGTGACCATCGCCGGAGGCGGTGACCGCCGGTCCTACCAACAGGATCCCCGCAACCGCCGTGAGGCGCTCCTCGAAATCGCCCAGGACCTCGCCGAAGGTGCCGACATGGTCATGGTCAAGCCGGCCATGACCTCGCTCGACGTTCTCGCCGCAGCACGCCGTTCTGTGCGTGTGCCCCTCGCCGCCTACCACGTGAGTGGCGAGTACGCCATGGTCCACGCCGCGGCTGCGGCCGGATGGATCGACGGCCCGGCCGTCGCGATCGAGCAGCTCACGGTCCTCAAGCGGGCGGGCGCCGACTTCGTCATCACCTACTTCGCCGCCGAGATGGCCGAGCAGATTGGCTGATCCGGCGCCCTCGTCGAACGCCGACTGGTTCGACCGCGCCAGGCGGGTCATACCCGGCGGCGTCGATTCGCCCGTTCGCTCGTTCGCGTCGGTCGGCGGCACGCCCTACACGGTGGTGCGGGGCGAAGGCCCCTACGTGGTCGATATCGAGGGCACCCGCTACATCGACCTCGTCCAGTCCTACGGCGCCGTGCTGTTGGGCCACGCCCACCCGGTGGTCACCGCCGCCGTGACCGCGGCCGCCGCCCGGGGCACCACCTTCGGCGCACCCACGCCGGGCGAGGTGTACCTGGCCGAGGCCATCTGCGAACGGGTCCCCGGCTGCGCCCAGGTACGTCTGGTCTCCTCCGGGACGGAGGCGGCCATGAGCGCCGTGCGCCTGGCTCGCGGCGTGACGGGTCGGGATCGTGTGGTGAAATTCGACGGCTGCTACCACGGCCACTCCGACGGCCTGCTGGCCGGGGGAGGGAGTGGCGTGGCCACGCTGGGTCTGCCGGGATCGGTCGGGGTGTCCGCGGGAGCGGTGGCCGACACGGCCGTGCTCCCCTACAACGTCGTGCCCGAGCTGGACGACCAGGTGGCCTGCGTCATCGTCGAGCCGGTGGCGGCCAACATGAACCTGGTCGCGCCCTCTCCCGGCTTCCTGGCCGGGTTGCGTGCGGCGTGCGACTCCGCCGGCGCGCTGTTGATCTTCGACGAGGTCATCACCGGCTTTCGGCTCGGCCCCGGGGGTGCCACCACGTGGTCGGGCGTCACACCTGATCTCTGGTGTTTCGGCAAGGTGATCGGTGGTGGGCTCCCGGTGGGCGCCGTGGGGGGCGGCCGGGACCTGCTGGCTTCGCTGGCGCCGGAGGGGCCGGTGTACCAGGCCGGGACGCTCTCGGGGAACCCACTCGCCACGGCCGCCGGACTCGCCGTGCTCTCCGAAGTAACCGACGAGGACTACACCGCTCTCGCCCTGCGTGGCCGCGCCTTCGCGGCGAATCTCAGGTCGGCCATCGCACAAGGGGGGCTCACGGTGGAGGTACCGGTTGTCGGTCCGCTGGTCGGTCTCTTCCTGGCCCCGGGCGAGGAGGCGCAGTTCCAGACTCCGGTCGACTACGTGACAGCGCGCCGGACGGCCGCCAACGGGGTCTACCCACGTTTCTTCCATGCCATGCTCCGCCGTGGCATCGCGCTGGCGCCGGGAGCCTACGAGGTCATGTTCCCCGGCCTCTCCCACGACGTCGACGTGCTCGATCGCGTCGTCGTCGCGGCCGGCGAGTCGGCGGCCGAGGTGGCGAAGGAGTTGTAGCGCTCAGGTCCGACGGGGCCTGTTCCGGTCGGCCTTCGCCGCCGCCAGCTTCCTCGCCCGGGCGATGTAGCCCGCACTCTTGGGCTGGGCGGGGGCGATCCACCTCCATCGACCGGGCCCGCCTTCCAGCCTCCAGCCGCCGTAGGTCTTGAGATCGTGATGCTCGGGGCACAGGCGAGCAAGATTGTCGAGGCTGGTCGGGCCACCGTCGGCGAAGTCGACCCGGCAGTGGTCGACTTGTAGTCCGTGGCGTTTCCCGCATCCTTGGACGGCACAGGTGCGGTCCCGCACCATCAAGGCGGCGGCCATCCGCTGGGGCAGCGTCCGCGTGGTGCCGGTCACCGTGCGGATGTCGATACCGTCACGGACCAAGAACTGCAGGCCCCCCTCGCCCACCAGCTCGCCGGCCGCCTCGACCGAGACCGGGCCGATCCCCTCTATCTCGCAGAGCTCGCCCCCCTGGACCGAGCCGCGGCGCAGCGCCTCGGCGTCCACGATCACCACCATGTGGGGCCGGGCCCCGCCCCCACCCCCGCCTGAGCCGCCCCCGCCGGCCAGCAGCTCGAGGAAGGCGTCGAGCCGGTGGGCGTCGAGGGGTTCTCGTTGCCCGGCCGCCTTCCAGCGCCGCCGGGCCTCGGCTTCGAGGCGGGGGGCGATCCGGGCCCAGGCCACCTCGTCGCAGACGAACGCCCCCCCGATGCCCCCCTCGGGGCGCTGGTGCCAACGGAGGTGGCGGCACTGGTGCACCCGGGCCCGCCGGGCGTGCTCGCTCTGTCGACTGCGGGCGGCGGCCCGTAGCCGGGCGGCGGCGTCGCTCAGCTCGTGGTGGGACGCCCCCTGCCCGCTCAGATCCAACAAGGTGCCCGATGCCCCCTCGGCGACCGCCGCCGTCTCGCTCACCAATTTCGAGCTGGGGCGCCGAGAGGCCGGCCGCATGGAGCGCCCCGGTGAGGGCCGGATCGGCGGCGGCCCGCCCGGCGGCGGCCAGGCGGGACTTGGCCACCGCCGCCGAGGAGCCCGAGACCGCCCCGAGCCAGTCGGCCGCCGAGCCGTGGCCGGCCTTGGCGTACGAGCCCGTCTCCACGACGACCGGGGAGAACAAGGCGATGCCCGAGGCCGCCGCCCGCTCGGCCCGGGCGAACAGGTCGACCATCCGCCGGGCCTGGTCACCCGAGACCGACGCAGGCGTCGGCGACACGCACCAGGCGCTGCAGGGTGCGCACGGTCTGCTCGAGCTCGTGTTCGAAGTCCGGGGCCGGCGCCGCCGGCGGGGGCGTTGCGCTGAGAGATGAGACCACATGGGAAACCTACAGAGGGGGTGTGACAGCACGGGGAGGGGGTTCAGAACGAGCGGACGACGGCGTCTGGACCCATCACGACGACCGGATGGAGGGCCGGGTTCAGCCATCGGAGCACCTCCACCAGATCGGTGTAGGGCAACGAGACGCAACCATTGGTGGGGACCCCGAGGTCGGCGTGGAGGAAGATGCCCGAACCGATGGGTCCCGTGACGGGGGTGTTGAAGTCGATGACCGCCATGGAAGGATAGGCATTCCCCTCCGTCCACAGCGCCTCCGAATCACCTCCGAAGGGGGGTTGAACGCCGCAGGTGACGTGCTTGAAGGTGTTGTAGACCGGGCTGGCCGGATCCTCATCCCACCAGTCGCCGCAGACCAGCTGGTGGTAGGGGAAGAGGGTGCCCGGATCGGGATCCGTCCCGTACATGGTCGGCCCGATCGCATAGATGCCCTCCGGGGTGGTTCCGTCCCCTTCCTGCCGCTCGGCTCCCGGGATCCACCCGTTCTCCCCGTCGCGGGCCGGCATGGGGGCGAACACCTGGTACCAACCGGTGCCGTCGTTCTCGAACGTGTACAGCGTGGCGGTGGTGCTGGCGGCACTGGGTGCGTCGACCACGATCACCTGTTGGGCACCGTCGGTGTCGGCGAGCTGGTCGACCAGGAGCGGATTGATGTACGCCCCGGCCGAGCCGGAGAACCTGGCGTTGCCGAAGCTGAAGATGCCCCCGTCGGAGGCCACGAGCCAGTAGCCGCCCCCGTCAGCCGTCGCGGCCATCCCGACTACCGGTTTGTTGAGAGGCAGGGCCCCGGCCGAGCCGGAGAACCTGGCGTCGCCGAAGCTGAAGATGCCCCCGTCGGAGGCCACGAGCCAGTAGCCGCCCCCGTCAGCCGTCGCCGCCATCCCGACTACCGGTGCATTGAGAGGTAGGGCCCCGGCCGAGCCGGAGAACCTGGCGTCGCCGTAGCTGAAGATGCCCCCGTCGGAGGCCACGAGCCAGTAGCCGCCCCCGTCAGGCGTCGCGGCCATCCCCACTACCGGTGTGTTGAGAGGTAGGGCCCCGGCCGAGCCGAAGAACCTGGCGTCGCCGTAGCTGAAGATGCCCCCGTCGGAGGCCACGAGCCAGTAGCCGCCCCCGTCGGGTGTCGCGGCCATCCCCACCACCGGTGCGTTGAGATGCAGGGCCCCGGCCGACCCGAAGAACCTGGCGTCGCCGAAGCTGAAGATGCCCCCGTCGGAGGCCACGAGCCAGTACCCGCCCCCGTCAGCCGTCGCAGCCATCCCCACCACGGGTGCGTTGAGATGCAGGGCCCCGGCCGAGCCGAAGAACGGCGCGTCACCGAAGCTGAAGACGCCCCCGTCCGAAGCCACGACCCAGTAGCCGCCCCCATCGCCCGTCGCGGCCATCCCGACCGCGCCCGCTGCACCCGACACGGCGTCGGCTCGAATGGCCGCCCCCGCCGGCCCCGCCGCCATGGCCGCCATGGCCGCCCCGGCCGCCGGGCCCGGGCCCGCCGGGCCGATCATCCACGGCAAGGAGAGGAGCGCAAGAACACCCAGGGGGCGTAGCCGACGACCGAAGCGCCGACCGCCGGGCAAGATCTAGCGGGCGCCCGGGCCCACGGGGGAGCCCGCACCCGCAACCGCACCCGCGAGCTCCCGCTCGAGATCGGGTACGACATCGGGCCGGAGGCGGGAGATGAACTCCATGGCCCGGAAGGCGGCTTCGGCCGGTCCCACCGCGTCGGGGCGCATGAGGTTGGCCATGATCCGGAGCAGCGTGTTCATGACGAACTCGGAGTGCATCCCGAATCCGACGCACGCCTTCATCGTCTGCGGGTTCGAGATCATGCGGACGAAGGCTCGTGCCACCTTGTAGTAGGGACCGTACGCGGCCTGGAGCTGTCGGTCGTAGTCGGTCAGCGCGCGTGACCCCTCGCCCTCGAGAGCGTGGCCCAGCGCGGCGGCCGCGAGGCGCCCCGTCTCGTAGCCGTACGCGATGCCCTCGCCGTTGAAGGGGTTGATGGCGCCGGCGGCGTCCCCGGCGAGGATGACGTTGCCGCCGGCCCGCGGCCCCACCGAGAGACCCATGGGGAGCTTGCCCCCGGTCGGCGGGCCGAGGCAGGTCTCCGGCGAGAGTCCCCAGGACTCGGGCGCCCAGTTGACGAAGGCGTCCATGAGGTGCGACGTGTTGACGCCCTTCCAGCGCCGGTCGGTGGAGAGCAGCCCGACCCCGACGTTGACCCGGCCGTCGCCCATGGGGAAGATCCACCCGTAGCCGGGGACGACGTTGCCCTCGGCGTCCCGGATGTCCAGGTGCGACTCTATGAACGGATCGTCGTGGCGGTCCGAGGTGTAGTAGCCCCGGAGCGCCATGCCCAACGGGAGATCGCGGCGGCGGTTGGTGCCCAGCATCCGGCCCACGCGCGAGTTGGCCCCGTCGGCCACGACGACATAGCGGGCGTGCAGCTGGCGCTCCCCACCCTCCCCGCCCCCCCGACCCTCCCTGACGGTGACGCCGGTGAGGTGGGGTAGGGCGGGGGAGGAGGGTCCGGCCGCCTCGTCGATGATCGGTGCGATCACCTCGGTGCCCGCCAACAGCGTGGCTCCCGCCTTGACCGCCCGCTCGGCCACCAGACCGTCGAGGTCGTGGCGGGTGATGGTGTAGCCGTAGTCGGGGAAGTTGGGGTGCTCCGGCCACGCCATCTCCATCGACCGGCCGAAGCCGTAGGCCCGGAGACCCCCGAACCGGTGGGACCCGGACAGCGCACCCTCGAGGCCCATGTCGGCCAGCTGGCGCACGGCTCGTGGGGTGAGCCCGTCGCCGCAGGTCTTGACGCGGGGGAAGTGCTTCTTCTCCACCACGACCACGTCCCAGCCGGCGTCGGCCAGCCAGTAGGCACACGAGGACCCGGCGGGACCGCCGCCGATCACCAGCACGTCATGGGCGTTGTTGGTCACGCCTGCATCGTAGGCCGTCGCCAGGCCGTTTCCGTTCGCCCCGGATGTGCCTGGGGAAAGGGTCGCATGGTAGAAACGTCTCCCGTGGACCAGTACCTCCCGATCCTCATCCTGGCGTTTCTCGGTCTGTTGTTCACCGTGTTCTCGCTCGTGAGCTCGGCGATGCTCGCCCCCAGGAAGAAGCCCAGTGTGGCCAAGCTCTCCCCCTACGAGTGCGGCATCGTCCCCAACCGGGAACCGCCACAGAGGTTTCCGGTGCGCTTCTACCTGGTGTCGATGATCTTCATCATCTTCGACATTGAGATCGTGTTCCTCTACCCCTGGGCGGTCGTGTTCCACCAGATCGCGACCTTCGGGTTGGTCGAGGTCATCGTCTTCGCCGCCGTCGTGTTCGTCTCGTTCCTCTACCTGATCTCCAACGGCGCCCTGACCTGGGGCCCGCCGAAGACCCTGCAGTCGGGCATGCCCTCGCGGACCTCGGAGTCCACCATCTCCCGCATCAGCGCCGCCCGCTCGCGACCCGGTGAGGCGGCCTGAGCGATGGGTCTTGAAGACCTCCAGCACAACTTCTTGACCGGGAAGATGGAGGACCTGGTGAAGTGGGCGCGCCGCAACAGCGTCTGGCCGGCGACGTTCGGCCTGGCCTGCTGCGCCATCGAGATGATGTCCCTCGGGGCGGCCGACTACGACATCAGCCGTCTGGGCATGGAGGTGTTCCGGGCCTCGCCCCGGCAGGCCGACCTCATGATCGTGGCCGGTCGCGTCTCCCAGAAGATGGCGCCCGTCCTGCGCCAGGTGTACGACCAGATGATGGAGCCCAAGTGGGTCATCTCCATGGGGGTGTGCGCCTCGACGGGCGGCATGTTCAACAACTACGCCATCGTCCAGGGCGTGGACCAGATCGTTCCGGTCGACGTCTACGCCCCGGGCTGCCCACCTTCGCCCGAGACGCTGCTGCACGCGATCCTGACCCTGCACGAGAAGATCCGGACCGGCGAGATCACCCACCGGGCGGGCAGCGTGGTCCCCGCCGGCGAGCAGGCAACGGGGGGCTGGGTGCCCGAGATGCCCAATGCCGTGCGGGTGGCCACGCCGCGGTGAGCGACGCCGGCGCGGGTGCCCTTGCCGTCCTCCCCGAGGTGCCGCGGCTGCCCGACCGCTCCATCAGCCAGCTGGCCTTCCCTCACCGGGAGCGCTACCACGAGATGGTCGCCGCTTTCCGGGACGTCGGGTTCGAGACCTGCGCCGACCTCTGCGCCGTCGACTACCTGACCCATCCGGGCCGCTCGTTGCCCGACGGGGTCAAGGCGGAGCGGTTCGAGGTCGTGGTCAACCTGCTCTCGCTCTCGCAGCGGGTGCGGGTGCGGGTGCGGGTCCAGGTCCCCGAGGGCGACCCCGTCGTGGCCAGCCTGTTCGACGTCTACTCGGGCACGGAGGCCATGGAACGCGAGGCCTTCGACATGATGGGCATCATCTTCGCGGGCCACCCCGACCTGACCCGGATCCTCATGCCCGACGACTGGGAGGGCCACCCGCTGCGCAAGGACTACGGGGTGGGGCGGGTCCCGGTGCAGTTCAAGGAAGCACCGGGACCGCGATGAGCACGTCGGAGACCTCCGAGGGCGCTCAGGAGCTGTTCGATCGCCGCACGACGGGCGCGGGTGAGCTGCGCCGGGAGGTCGGCGCCGTCCTCCGGTTGCCCGAGGGGAACTTCGTGAACCCCGACGACATCGACATCGAACGGCGCGACGACGACACGATGATCATCAACATGGGCCCGCAGCACCCCTCGACGCACGGGGTGCTGCGCCTGATGCTGGAGCTCGACGGCGAGACCGTGCTGCGCACCAAGCCGGTCATCGGGTACCTGCACACCGGCATGGAGAAGACCGGTGAGGAGCTCACCTACGTCCAGGGCACCACCAACGTGACCCGCATGGACTACCTCTCGCCCCTCACCAACGAGCTGGTCTTCTCCATGGCCACCGAGCAGCTCTTGGGGGTGGAGCTCCCGCCGCGGGCGGTGTGGATCCGCATGCTCATGGCCGAGCTGCAACGGGTGTCGTCCCACCTCATGTGGATGGCCACCAACGGCATGGACCTCGGCTCGACGTCCATGATGATCTACGGCTTCCGCGAGCGCGAGATGGTGCTGAGCTTCTTCGAGAAGACGACCGGGCTCCGGATGAACAACAACTACATCCGTCCCGGTGGTGTGGCGGCCGACCTGCCCGACGGATGGCGGGACGACATTGCGGTCATCTGCGACACCGTGCTGGCCCGCAGCTTCGAGTACGACGAGCTCCTGACCGGGCAGCCCATCTTCCGTGACCGCACCGAGGCCGTGGGCAACCTGAGCGCCGAAGAGGCCCTGGCCCTCTCGGTGACCGGCCCCATCTTGCGCTCCACCGGCGTGCCGTGGGACCTGCGGCGCACCATGCCGTACCTGGACTACGACAAGCTCGACTTCGACGTCATCGTGGGCACCTACGGCGACAACTTCGACCGCTACTCCGTGCGCCTGAACGAGATCCGCGAGTCGATCAAGATGATCCGCCAGATCGCCGACGGGATGCCGCCCGGCGACTACCGGGTCCAGGACCGCAAGGTCACCCCGCCCCCGCGGGCCCGCATCGACGAGAGCATGGAGGCCCTGATCCACCACTTCAAGATCTTCACCGAGGGTTTCCGCGTGCCCGAGGGGGAGGTCTACGTGGCTATTGAGTCACCCCGTGGGGAGCTCGGCTGCTACATGGTTTCCGACGGCACCTCGAAGCCCTACCGGATGCACATCCGCGGGCCGAGCTTCGTCAACCTGCAGGCGCTGCCGTTGCTGCTGCGGGGCGGTCTCATGGCTGACGCGGTGGCGGTCATTTCGTCCGTGGACCCCGTCATGGGCGAGGTCGACCGGTGAGCGAGCGCCATCTGTCCGATGATCTGCTGGCGCAGGCCAAGAGCGTGGTCGCCCTCTACCCCGAGCCCCGCTCGGCGCTGATCCCGCTCTGCCACCTGGCCCAGGAACAGGACGGCTGGCTGCGCCCGGAGGCCATGAGCGAGATCGCCGAACTGGTCGGGGTCACCCCGGCGGAGGTACGGGGCACGGCGACCTTCTACGACATGCTGCACACCGAGCCGGTCGGGACCTATGTGATCGCGGTGTGCACCAACATCGCCTGCCTCCTGGGCGGGGCGCAGGAGCTGCTCGGGCACGCCTCGAGCTCCCTGGGAGTGCGCGCCGGCGGCACGACCCCGGACGGCGTCTTCACCCTCGAAGAGTCCGAGTGCCTGGCCGACTGCGACCACACGCCGTGCGTGCAGGTCAACCACCGCTACGTGGGCGGCCAGACACCGGAGAGCTTCGACCAGCTGCTGGACGACCTCCGTGCCGGGTCGTTGTCCGACACGATCCCACCGCACGGCACGCTGGTGCGGGTGCGACGCACCGTCGGCCTGACGGCGGACAAGGAGGTGGTGGCGGCGGAGCGTGCGGCCATGGCTGAGGCGCAGGCGACGCGGGCGTCGGCGGCAAAGCCGCCGAGCGGGACCGCATCCTGATGGCGATCACCGACGCGCCGAAGATCGTCACGGCCCGGCTCGGGTACGAGGACTCGCACACCCTGGAGCGCTATCTGGCCACCGGGGGGTACGAGGGTCTGCGCAAGGCGCTCACCATGACTCCCGAGGCGGTGGCCCACGAGGTGGACACCGCGAGCCTGCTCGGCCGGGGGGGCGCCGGATTCCCCGCCGGGCGCAAGTGGTCGATGCTGCGCAAGACCGCCATCACCTACCTGGTGGTCAACGGGGACGAGAGCGAGCCGGCCACCTTCAAGGACCACCTCCTGATCGAGCGCGACCCCCACCAGATCCTCGAGGGGGTGCTGATCTCCGCCTACGCACTGCAGGTCACCCAGGCCTTCATCTACCTGCGGGGGGAGTTCGCACTGGGGCTCGAGCGGCTGCAGGAGGCGGTGAACGACGCGTACGCGCACGGCGCCGTCGGGGCCGACATCTTCGGGTCGGGCTTCTCCCTCGATGTGGTGGTGCACCCCGGAGCCGGCGCCTACATCTGCGGCGAGGAAACGGCGCTGCTCGAGTCGCTCGAGGGCAAGCGCGGCTTCCCCCGCATCAAGCCCCCGTTCTTCCCGGCCGTCTACGGCCTCTACAACGAGCCCACGGTGGTCAACAACGTCGAGACGATGGCCAACATCCCGTGGATCATCACCAACGGGGGGGCGGCCTTCGCCGCGCTGGGCGCCGGCCGCTCGGCCGGGACCCGGCTCTTCGCGCTGGCCGGCCACGTGCGCAACCCGGGCACCTACGAGCTGGAGATGGTCAAGACCACCTTCCGGGACCTCATCTACGCGCCGGTGCTCGGCGGGGGGATCACGGGGGGCAACACCCTGAAGGCCTTCATCCCGGGCGGCGTCTCGGCGCCCTGGTTCGGACCGGACAAGGTCGATCTCCCGCTGGGGCAGGACGAGGTGGGCGAGGCGGGGTCCATGCTGGGCTCGGGATCGGTGGTGGTGATGGACTCGTCCACCTGCATGGTGCGGGCGGCGTGGCGCATCACCAAGTTCTTCGCGCGCGAGTCCTGCGGCCAGTGCACGCCGTGCCGAGAGGGCGCAGGCTGGCTCGAACGCATCATGTACCGAATTGAGAACGGCGACGGCCGCGACGAGGACCTCGACCTCCTGATGGACCTGTGCGACAACATCTCGCCCGGTGTGGCCTGGCCACCGCAGCAGACGACCATCTGCGTGCTCGGGCCCTCCATACCGTCGTCCATCGCCTCGGGCATCCGCATGTTCCGCGACGAGTTCCTCGTCCATGTCAAGGACGGGGGGTGCCCCTTTGACTGACGAGTCGGCCGAGGAGCTGACGATCACCCTCGACGGGCGCACCGTGGTGGCCCGGACGGGCGAGCTGCTGATCGCCGCGGCGGAGCGCGCCGGGACCTACATCCCGCGCTTCTGCTACCACCCGCGCATGGCGCCGGTGGGCATGTGCCGCATGTGCCTCGTGGAGGTGGACAGCCCCCGCGGCGCCACCCTGCAGCCGGCGTGCTTCATCCCGGTGGCCGACGGGATGGTGGTCGGCACCACGTCGGAGAAGGTCAAGAAGGCGCAGGACGGGGTCTTGGAGTTCCTCCTGGCCAACCACCCGCTCGACTGCCCCATCTGCGACAAGGGCGGGGAGTGCCCCCTGCAGGACCAGACCCTGGCCTACGGTCCGGGTGAGAGCCGGTTCATCGAGGAGAAGCGCCACTTCGAGAAGCCGATCGCCATCTCGGACCTGGTGCTGCTGGACCGCGAGCGTTGTATCCAGTGTGCGCGTTGCACCCGGTTCGCCTCCGAGGTGGCCGGGGAGGCCCAGATCGACTTCGCCGGGCGCGGCGAGTTGGTGGAGGTGGCGACCTTCCCCACCGAGCCGTTCTCCTCGTACTTCAGCGGCAACACCGTGCAGATCTGCCCGGTGGGTGCCCTGACGGCGACGCCCTACCGCTTCACGGCGCGCCCCTGGGACCTCGACCAGGTGGAGTCCACCTGCACGACCTGCTCGGTGGGATGCCGCGTCGCCGTGCAGTCCTCGTCCAACCGCCTGACCCGGCTCCTCGGCATCGACTCGGACCCGGTCAACCACGGCTGGCTGTGCGACAAGGGGCGGTTCGCCTACGAGTCGGTCAACGGCGACGAGATCGACGCCTCCCCGACCGACGCCGCGCTGGCCGACGAGGCGGTGGACGTGGCGCCCGCCACGGCGGCCCAGGTGGTCAGCCTGGGAGTCTCGCGGGGACAGTTCATGGGCGAAGCGCGCGAGACGGGACGGTTCGAGCACGGCCGTCTCGTCGAGCCACGGGTCCGCAAGAGCGGCGAGCTGGTCCCGGTGAGCTGGGGCGAGGCCCTCGCCGCGGCCGCCGCGGGGCTCGAGGGTGCCCGTGACGCCGGGGGGCCCTCCGCGGTGGCGGTGATCGGCGGGGCCCGGCTGACCAACGAGTCGGCCTACGCCTGGGCCAAGCTGGCCAAGGGCATCATCGGGACGGATTCGGTCGACGCCCAGCTCGGCGACGGCCTGCCGGCGGATCTGGTGCTCGGCCTGCCGAGGGCCACCATCGACGCGGCGTGTGCCGCCCCCCTCCTCATCACCCTGGCCGGCGACCTGCGTGAGGAGCTGCCCGTCCTCTTCCTGCGCCTGCGCGAGGCCGTCACCGGCTCGACGAGCCTGATCGAGATGGCCCCGACCCCGACTGCTCTCACCGCCCTGGCCACCGCCTCGCTGCCCCTCCGCCCGGGCGAGGCCCCGCTGGTGGCGCGCGCCCTGTGCGGGGACGATGCCGCGGTCACCGAGCTCACGACGCATCCGGAGGGATCGGCGATCGACGACGCCGCGCTGAACGTGGCGCGCCAGGCCCTCGCCGGGCGGCCGGGCGGCGAGGGGGTCGTCGTGGTGCTGGGGCGGCCGTCGTACGCCGAGTCGGGCGACGTGGTGGCCGAGGCCGCCCGCGTCCTGGCCCGGGCGCTTCCCGGGGCCACCTTCCTGCCGGCCCTGCGCCGCGGCAACGTCTTCGGCGCGCTGGACATGGGGTTGGCCCCCGGGCTCCTCCCCGGGCGGGTCGGCCTGGAGTCGGGCCGGCAGTGGTTCACCGCGGCCTGGGGCGCCGTTCCGGAGGCGACGGGACTGGATACCGCCGCCATCCTCTCCTCCATGGCCGGCGCGGCGGACGGGGCCGGTGCGGCGGACGGGGCGGGTGTCACCGCGCTCATCTTGCTGGGCGCCGATCCGTTGAGTGACTTCCCCGATCGTGCGGCGGCCCGCCAGGCGCTGTCGGCCGGACACTTCGTCGTGGCCGTGACCGGGCATCCTTCGGAGTCGGTCGATGCGTACGCCGACGTCGTGCTCCCCTGTTCGGTCGCCCACGAGCGTCCCGGAACGTCGACCAACATTGAGGGGCGCGTGAGCCGGCTGGGACAGAAGTTGACCGCCCCCGGGTTCGCCTGGCCGGACTGGATGATCGCCACGGAGCTCGCCGCGGCGCTGGGCGCCGACCTCGGTGTGAGCAGCGCCAACGACCTCGCCGACGAGTTGCGCGTCACGGCACCCGCCTACTTCGGCCTGACGCCGGCGGTGCTGCACTCCTCGGCCGGGCACGACGGGATCCTGCTGCCCATCGGGGCGGGGGATGCGCCGCGGGCGGACGTCGAGCCGATCGACCCCATCGCCCTTCCCGGTGTCGAGTCGGTGGAGCAACAGGGTGCACCGCCCCGGAGCGGTTCGGCCATGGGGGACGGCGCCGTGCAGGACAGGATCGCCACGCTGGGATCCCCGCCCGAGCTCCTGTCGGGGATTCCCGCGTCCGAGGGCGGCGGCGGGGTGCACGTCCCCCCGGCCAACAACTACGCGCTGCGCCTCGTCTCCACCCGCCGGCTCTACGACGCCGGGAGCTCGGTCACCGGATCGCCCTCCCTGACCCCGCTGGTGCCGCCGCTGGTGGTCCGGGCCAACCCCTACGACCTCGACCGGCTGGGGGCGACGACCGGTGACCAGGTCCGTGTGCGCTCGGCTCGGGGCGACCTGGTGCTGCCCGCCCAGGCGGACGACGGAGTGCCACGCGGCGCCGTCGCCATCGACTTCAACGTGCCCGCCGGACTGGAGGCTCCGGGCAACGCGGTCGCCATGCTCATCGACAGCCGGAGCCCGGTGACCGACGTGCGACTGGAGTCGGTGGGATGACCGCCTTCTTGGCCACCGACCCCCTCTTCGCCCAGGGGATCAACTGGCAGGTCCTGGTGATCGTCTTCGTCAAGGTTCTGGTCGCCTTCGTGGCGCTGCTGACGGCGACGGCCATGATGATCTGGTTCGAGCGCAAGGTGATCTCGGACATGCAGAGCCGCATCGGTCCCAACCGGGCCGGACCATGGGGTCTGCTGCAGACGCTGGCCGACGGCACCAAGCTGGTCTTCAAGGAGGACCTGCTCCCCGACCATGCCGACTCCTTCACCTTCAAGCTGGCGCCGTACCTCTCCGTGTTGCCGGCCTTCGTGGCCTTCGCCGTGGTCCCGGTGGGGGGCGTCATCCGGATCGGCAGCCACATCATCGAGCTCCAGGTGGCGGATCCCCCGATCGGCATCCTGCTGGTGCTGGCCATGTCGGGGATCGCCGTCTACGGGGTGATGCTGGCCGGCTGGTCGTCGGGGTCGAAGTACCCGCTGCTCGGCTCGGTGCGGGCCTCGGCCCAGGTCATCTCCTACGAAGCGGCCCTGGGGATGACCGTGGTCACCGTGGTGCTGGTCAGCCGCTCGCTCTCCACCCGGGCCATCGTGGTGGCCCAGTCGGGCGGGTTCTGGAACTGGAACCTGATCCGCCTGGGCTTCCTACCCTTCATCTTCTTCATGATCGCTATCACCGCCGAGTTGACGCGGCCACCCTTCGACCTCACCGAGGCCGAGTCCGAGCTGGTCGGCGGGTTCCACACCGAGTACTCGTCCATCCGCTTCGGCATGTTCTACCTGGCCGAGTTCATGAACACGATCACGATGTCGGCCGTGGTCGTCACGCTCTTCTTCGGGGGGCCCGACGGCCTCATCCCCCCGTGGCCCGGCGCCACCATCTACATGCCGATCATCTGGTTCCTGCTCAAGACCGTGGCCTTCTGCTTCATCTACGTGTGGTTCCGCGCCGCCCTGCCCCGCCTGCGCTACGACCAGCTGATGGACCTGGGCTGGAAGCGGCTCATCCCGATGACGCTGGCCTGGCTGCTGCTGGTGGCGAGCATCGTGACATGGCACTGGCGCGGTCTGCTCATGGTGCCCGTCGTGCTCGTGGCCGGATTCCTGCTGGTCCGGGCGTCCAAGCTCGGTGCGGACCGCAGCGAGGAGAGCCTGGTGCTTCCCCCGGTCGGGCGGCGGGTCACCCCGGCCCTGCGCCCGCGTGAGGATCAGGGGGTCACATGAAGGACCAGCCGCTCAGCTTTCTCGGGGGGTTCAAGCTGACGTTCCAGCATCTGACCCGGCCCCGCGTCACCACGTCGTACCCCGACGACAAGAAGCCCAAGCAACCCCGCCAACACGGCCGGCACGTCCTCAACCGATACGAGGACGGCATGGAGAAGTGCATCGGTTGCGAGCTCTGCGCCGGTGTCTGTCCGGCCGACTGCATCTACGTGCGCGGGCTCGACAACCCGCCCGACCACCCGGTGTCGCCCGGCGAGCGCTACGGCTACGTCTACGAGATCAACTACCTGCGCTGCATCCACTGCGACCTGTGCGTCGAGGCGTGCCCGACGGAGGCCATCACCGAGTCGAAGCTGTTCGAGTTCTCCTTCTCCAACCGCTCGGACGCCATCTACACCAAGAACGAGTTGCTGGTGGACGACCAGGGCATGCCCCAGAAGCTTCCGTGGGAGGACTGGCGCGAGGGCGACGACATGATGACCTCTGGCTGGATGCGCGCCACCTCCCCCTCGGGCAGTGCGGCCTACGAGGGCGAGGTGCAGTGGGCGGGCGAGTTGGGCTACGGCGTCCGCGCCCCCGAAGGTGGCCAGTCGGGGCACCGGGACGACGCCCTCACCGGCACCAAGCCGCTGCGAGAGGTCCTCGAAGCGCACCTTTTGGCCGAGGACATCCCCCTGGCGCACCGCGGCATGCAGGGTCGGGTGTGGCGGGCCAAGATCGGGGCGGAGAAGAACAAGAAGAAGATGGAAGCGACCCGCGCCCGCCTGAAGGCCGCCCGGGCCTCGCGCAAGGCGGCGAAAAACGAGAAGAGCGAGGGGAAGGCTTGATGCTCACCCTCTCCCTGGCGGCCGCTTCGACGCGCCCCACCTGGCCCGACATCCTGGTGTTCGCGGCCAGCGCCGCCGTGATCCTGGTCGGTGCCCTCGGTGTGGTCACCTCTCGCAACCCGGTGCACGCGGCGCTCAGCCTGGTGATGACGTTGTTCGGCGTGGCCGTGCTCTTCATTGAGCAGGAGGCCGACTTCCTGGCGGCGGTGCAGATCATCGTCTACGCCGGCGCCATCGTCGTGCTCTTCCTCTTCGTGATCATGTTCCTCGGTGTCGACCGGCGTGAGGACATAGAGGTGGAGCCCCTCCACGGCCAGCGACCGCTGGCCTTCGTGATGGTGGCCATCACGTTGGCCGGGGTCATCGCCATGCTGGCCACCGCCCACTGGGTCACCGGCGCGCACCAGGTGGTCGGGCCGATTGAGGGGCCGATCGCCAAGGGCACCGGAGCGCCCCGCGGTGAGGTGGCCCAGCTCGGACGGCAGCTGTTCACCACCTACCTCTTCGCCTTCGAGGCGACCGCCGCCCTGCTCGTCATCGCCGTGGTCGGGGCCGTCGTGCTGGCCCGCCGCCCCGAGCACGACAGCGAGGTGACGTCGTGAGCCTGTCCGCGGGGTGGTACCTGGGCCTGGCGGCGCTGCTCTTCGCCATCGGGGCCATCGGCCTGCTGGTTCGGCGCAACGTCCTGATCATGTTCATGTGCATCGAGCTCATGCTCAATGCCGCCAACCTCACCTTCGTGACCTTTGCCCGTGTCCTCAACGACATCGGTGGACAGGCCATCGTCTTCTTCGTTCTCGTGGTGGCGGCGGCGGAGGTCGTCGTCGGCCTGGGCATCGTGGTCACCAACTTCCGCCGCCGGTCAACCACCGTGGCCGACGACCTCCATTCGCTGGAGGGCTGACCGACCGTGCTCCACCTCGCGTACCTCATGCCCCTCCTGCCCCTGGTCGGGTTCGTGGTACTGGTCTTCGCCGGGCGCCGCATCGGCGACCCGCTGGCCGGCTGGGTGGCGACGGTCGCCGTGGCCGGCTCGTTCGTGGTGGCCTGCGTGACGTTTGCCGGCCTGTTGCAGCTGCCCGGTGATCACCGGCTCTATCTCGACAACTACTACACCTGGTTCCACGTCGGCGGGCTGACGGTGCCGGTGGGCATCCTGGTGGACCCGCTCTCCATGACCATGTGCCTGTTCATCACCGGGGTGAGCGCGCTGATCCACCTGTACTCGATCAGCTACATGAAGGGCGATCCCGACTACCCGAAGTTCTTCCTCTACCTCAACCTCTTCGTCTTCTCGATGCTGGTGCTGGTGCTGGCCAACAACCTGCTGCTGACCTTCGTCGGGTGGGAAGGGGTCGGCGTCTGCTCCTACTGGCTGGTGGCGTTCTGGTTCCACCGCGACTCGGCCGCCTCGGCGGGCAAGAAGGCCTTCATCTACAACCGCATCGGCGATGCCGGCTTCCTGGTGGCCATCTTCTTGATCTTCGAGAGGACCGGGACCCTGCAGTACACGGGCGGTCCGGGCGGGGGGATCGCCGGGCAGCTGGGCCACCTGGGCGGCGGCACGGCCACCGCGGTGGTGCTGCTGCTGTTCCTCGCTGCGACGGGCAAGTCGGCCCAGATCCCGCTGTTCAACTGGCTGCCCGACGCCATGGAGGGCCCGACCCCGGTCTCCGCCCTGATCCACGCTGCCACCATGGTCACCGCCGGCGTGTACCTGCTCTGCCGCATGAACCACGTGCTGGCCCTCACCCATGCCGGCACGGAGGTCATCGCCATCGTCGGGGGGGTGACGGCCTTCGTGGCGGCCACCATCGCCTGCGCCCAGCAAGACATCAAGAAGGTGCTGGCCTTCTCCACCATCTCCCAGATCGCCTACATGATCATGGCCGTCGGGGTGGGGGCCTACGTCGCCGCCATCTTCTTGATGGTGGCCCACGCCTTCTTCAAGGGACTTCTCTTCCTGGGCGCCGGCTCGGTCATCCACGGGCTCGACGGCGAGCAGGACCTCAAACGCATGGGCGCCCTGCGCCGGTACATGCAGTGGACCACCGTCACCTTCACCGTGGGGTTCCTGGCCATCGCCGGCATCCCGCCTCTGGCCGGTTTCTGGTCGAAGGGCGACGTGCTGGTCAACGTCTACTCCCGCTACAAGCTGCTCTGGGTCCTCGGCGTGCTCACCGCCGTCCTCACCGCCTACTACATGACGCGCCTGCAGGTGCTGGCCTTCGGGGGCGAGCCCCGTTGGGACAAGATCGGCCCCGGCGGGGAACCGGCCCATCACGCGCCGCACGAGTCGCCCTGGATCATGCGGCTACCCCTCGTCGTGCTGGCCGTCCTCACCTTCTTCGGTGGGCTGCTGGACCTGCCGTGGATACGCCACGACTCTTTGGCCGGGTGGTTGGCGCCGGTCTTCACCGGCAGTCTGTACAACGACCATCTGAGCGACGGCGCCCAGTGGGCGCTCGCCCTGACCGACATCGCGGCCGCGATCATCGGTCTCATCATCGCCGTCGGGCTGTGGAGGGGCGCCCAGGTGGAGAAGCCGCAACTCGAACCCGAGTTCCTGCAGCGCGTCTGGTACTGGGACGACTTCTATGACACGGTCATCGGGAGGCCCAGCCAGAAGCTGGCCACGTTCTGCGCCTGGGTGGTCGACGCCCGGATCATCGATGGCGCGGTCAATGGTGCGGCACAGCTGGTCCGCTCGACCGGCTCGCTCACCCGCAAGCTGCAGTCGGGGTACGTGCGCAACTATGCCCTGGGCATCGCCCTGGGGATGGCCGCCCTGATCGTGTTCCTCCTCAGCCGGACGTGGTGGTGATGGGCCACAGCGTCCCCTTCCTCACCCTGCTGATCCTCCTGCCGGCGGTGGGCAGCGTCGTGCTGGGGTTGCTGGGGTTCGATCGCGAGCTACCGAAGCCGCTGGCCGACACCCTGGCGCTCGGGGTCTCGCTCGCCACCCTGGTCATCGCCGTGATCGCCTTCATCACGATGCGGGTGCACTTCGGGGGCTACCAGCTGGTCTCGAACCACGCCTACACCGGTGAGACGCTGGGGATCCGCTGGTACATGGGCATCGACGGGATCTCGGTCTTCCTCGTGCTCCTCACGGCCATCCTGTTCCCCCTCGTCCTCATCACGGGCCAGAACAAGCCCAAGCCACGGGCCTACGCGGCGTGGGTCCTCCTCCTCGAGGCGGCGGTCATGGGCAGCTTCCTCTCCCTGGACCTGATCGTCTTCTTCTTCTTCTTCGAGCTCACGCTGGTTCCCGCCTACTTCATCATCGCCGGATGGGGCCACGAGCGGCGTGCCTACGCGGCGATCAAGTTCTTCCTCTACACCTTCCTCGGCTCGGCCTTCTTGCTGGTCGGGATCTTGGCGCTGGCCTTCATCCACCAGTCCCAGACCGGCGTGCTCACCTTCTCGCTCCCCGCCCTCGAGCACACCCGTCTCTCGTCGTCCACCGAGATCCTGCTCTTCTTGGCCTTCACGTCGGCCTTTGCCGTCAAGGCCCCGCTCTTCCCGTTCCACACCTGGTCACCGGACGCCTACACCGAAGCCCCGGCCGGGGGCTCGGTGGTCCTCTCCGGTGTGCTGGCCAAGCTGGGCACGTACGGGATCATCCGCTTCGATCTCAACCTCTTCCCGCAGGCCACCCGCACCCTGGCCCCGCTCATCCTCACCCTGGCCGTGATCGGCATCGTCTACGGGGCCGTCGTCGCCTGCGCCCAGCGAGACATGAAGCGACTGGTGACCTACTCGTCCCTGGCCCAGATCGGCTTCATCGCGCTGGGCACGTTTGCCCTGAGCACACAGGGCCTGTCCGGGGCGGTGCTGCTGATGCTCAACCACGGCCTGATCGTGGGTGGGCTCTTCCTCCTCATCGGGTTCATCTACGAGCGCCGGGGCACGTGGCAGACGACCGAACTGCGCGGCCTGCAGAAGGTGGCCCCGGTCATGGCGGGGGTGTTCACCGTGCTCATGTTGGCCTCCATCGGGGTGCCCGGGCTCAACGGCTTCGTGAGCGAGTTCCTGGTCCTCGTGGGCACCTTCCTCACCCACCGCTGGTGGGCTGTGGTGGGCGTCGTCGGGGTGATCGTGTCCGCCATCTACCTCCTGTGGGCCTACCAGCAGGTGTTCCACGGCGTGCCCAAGCCCGAGGACGAAAAGACCCGCGACCTCTCCTGGCTCGAACGGCTGGTGGTGGCCCCCCTGATCGTCCTGATCGTGCTGCTCGGCGTCTACCCCAAGCCGGTGCTGGATCGCATCGACCCGTCGGTGAACCAACTGGTCGCCCACGTCGAGAAGACCACCGGCCACTACCAGCCGCAGGTGGCCACCCGGGGAACCCGCGGGCTCGAGGTCCGGCCGTGATCGCCGCCGCGCACCACGCCGCCGCGGCGACCACCATCGCCATCCCCTCCATCCGCTATCTCAGCATCCTGCCGATCATCATCATGGGCGGCGGCGCCGTGGTCCTGCTGGCCGTGGCCTCCCTGGTGACCCGGCCGCTGCGCGTCCGGGTCAGCACCGTCGGGAGCGTCGTGATCTCCGGCGGCGCGCTCGGGCATCTCCATCTGGCAGTGGTGCGACGTGCGGGCGCACGGACCGCACACCTACATCGCCCACGCCGTCGTCATGGACGGCTTCAGCGTGCTGATCACCATGTTGGTGGCGACCGCCATGCTCCTCACCGCGCTCGTGGCCGACGGCTACCTCCGGCGCGAGGGGATCCACAGCGCCGAGTTCCACGTTCTCGCCCTGTTGTCGGCGTCGGGAGCGATGCTCATGGGGTCGGCCAACGACCTGATCCTCATCTTCCTCGGGCTGGAGATCCTCTCCATCGCCCTCTACGTCCTCACCGCCTTCAGCCACCACCGTGCCAGTTCGGGCGAGGCCGCCCTCAAATACTTCATCCTGGGCGGATTCTCCTCGGCCATCTTCGTGTACGGCATCGCGCTCATGTACGGGGCCACCGGCTCCACCAACATCGTCCAGATCGCCGACTTCCTCGCCAAGAACGACCTGGTGAGCAACGGGCTGCTCCTGGCCGGGCTGGCCCTGCTGCTGGTCGGCTTCGCCTTCAAGGTGGCGGCCGTGCCGTTCCACATGTGGACGCCGGACGTCTACGAGGGAGCACCCACCCCGGTCACCGGGTTCATGTCCGCGGTGGCCAAGGCCGGAGCGTTCGCCGCCCTGCTGCGGGTCCTGTTCACCTCACTGGGCTCCATCTCCACGGACTGGAGGCCGATCATCTACGCCCTGGCCGTGCTCTCCCTGCTGGTCGGCTCGGTCGTCGCCCTGCGCCAGCGCGATGTCAAGCGCATGCTGGCCTACTCGTCGATCAACCATGCCGGCTTCATCCTCCTGGGCGTGCAGTCGGGACTCGAGCGCGGGGTGAGCGCGTCGCTCTACTACCTCGTGGCCTACACCTTCATGACGATCGGCAGCTTCGCCATCGTGACCGTCCTGGGACGCAAGGGCGACGGCGACCACGACCTCACCCGCTACCGGGGGTTGGCACAGCGCCAGCCGCTCGTCGCACTGAGCTTCGCCGTCCTCCTCCTGGCCCAGGCGGGGGCGCCGTTCACCACGGGTCTGTGGGCCAAACTGCAGGTCGTCCTGGCGGCGGTGGCGGGCGGGTCGGTGCCCCTGGCCGTGATCGCCATGGTCTCGGCCGTGATCGCCGCCTTCTTCTATCTCCGGCTCGCCGTGCTCATGTACGTGGCCAAGACACCGGGGGCCGAGGGCGGCGAGGTCCCCGACCAACCGTCGCCCGCCCCGGACGCCCGGGTCGAATGGGCCAGCCCCGACGGCGTCTCAGGGACGGTCACCACCCTGAACGCCGAGCTGTTGCTGACCGCCGAGGCGCCGGCACCGTCCGGCGAGGAGGTGCCGGAGGTGGTCCCGGTCCCCGTCCTCACCTCCGTCGTGATCGGCGTCTGCGTGACCTTCACCGTGCTGTTCGGTATCGTGCCGGCCCCGCTCCTCGACTTCTGCAACCACGCCACGCTGCTCTTCCTGTCCCACTGAGACCGGTCACCGGTGCGCCGCCGGCTCCGCCGGTTCCGCCGGCTCCGCCGGCTCGGCTGGTTCCGCCGTCCGGTCGTCCGCGGCCAGCACCTCGTGGGGCACGGGCGGGCTGGCGCGCTTGGCGGCCGCGGTGGTCAGGAGGCGGCCGATCACCGGGACCTCGGTCAACGACTCGGCCCGCATGATCTGGACCACGACCGGGACGAACTGCTCGGGCGAGTCGAACACGATGTAGCGGGGCAGCCAGGTGGGCTCGTACTTGGCGTTGAACCGCCACAGGGTCTCAATCTGGAGAATTCCCGACAGGCGGTGCAGCGCCCATCGCTCCACCCGTTGGGTGACGCCGTCGCCCGATTCGCGATCGAGGATGGAGCGCATGGCGGCAAAGTTGAGACTGAGGCCCTTCATCCCCATCTCCTTGAGGTGGGCGATGGTGGAGCACAGGGCGAAGTCCAGCAGCCCGTTGGGATGCTCGGCCGGGTCCCGGCGCATGAGGTCGAGCGAGTAGCCGCCGATGGCCGTCGAGGGCACGAACTGGCACATGGCCACCGGGGCACCGTCGGGCCCCTCGACCAGCGTGAGCAGCAGGCCGGTGTCGCGGCTGTCGAACAGCCGCCCGAGCATCATGGAGAAGCCGCGCTCCTGTTCGCCCCGGCGGCTCTTCTGCATGAGCTCGACCATCCGGGCCTCGTCGTCGGGACCGAGGTGAGCCGGATCCAAGAAGCGCACGGTGTAGCCGTAACGGGCCACCCGGTTCACCGCCTGCCGCAGCCCCTTCATCTTGCCGCCCTCGAGGGAGAACTGACGGGGGTCGACGATCGCCTCGTCGCCGAGGTACAAGAAGCGCATTCCCGACGCCTGGTAGGTGGGCAGCCAGGCCTCCCCGGCGGCCATGACCCCGAGCCCCCACCCGTTGCGGTCGACGTAGCGGCGGAAGGCGTCCCAGACGTGGGCCCGCTCGCTGAAGGGGCCGATCGGATCGGGCGAGACGAGGCACACCCCGCCGAACACGGCGTAGGCGACCATGGAGTCGCGGTGGAAGAACCACTGCTTGTCGTCGCGCAGGGCGAAGTAGTCCAGGGAGCCGGTCCCGTGGCGGCGGACGATGTCCCGGGCCCGGAGCTCGGCGGCGCGCCGTCCGACCGCGGCCCGCCCGGTCGACAGCCCGCGGTCCACGACCGGCCGCGTGAGGAGGTACAGGGAGACGACGATCAGGCTGATGCCCACCGCGAGCAGGCTCGTGGAGGCGTAGAGGTTGATGTGCGGCGGGAAGCGGACGTTCTGGACACCGATGAGTCGCTCGGCGGAGCCGAGGAGCACCTGGGGCCACGCGGGCAGGGGGTGGTGGTGGACCCGGCTGGCGAACTCCACGCCCACGAAGGCGCCGAGGGTGGCCGTGAGACCGCCCACGGCCAGGATGAGGACGGCCGAACGCACGGTGCCCTGCTCCGCCTGGGAGCGGAAGCGCTCTCGTTGGACGATCAGCAGGGTGAGCACGCCGGCGCAGACGAACAGCGTGATGGCGCTGGCGGAATGGACGAGGTGGAGGATGAGCGAGGCGCCCAACAGCCCGACGGCCACCAGCCAGGAGCGGCGCTGCCCCTTCAGCACCCCACGAGAGAGCATGATCATCCCGATCCCCGAGATGGCCACCAGGGCCCCGGCCGCCTGGGCGACCTCAATCGGCAGGTACTGGGAGATGAGGTGCAGGTGATGGCGGACCGGGGCCGTCACGGCCGAGAGGAGGTCGATCAGTCCGGCGGCGAACAGGGCGATGGCGGCGATGCGGCGGATCCGGCGCACCCGGATGCGGTCCGCGGCCACCTCGGGGGCGGGCGGCCAGGAGGCGCCGCCGGGCCAGCTGGCCACCAACTCGGGATGGAGGTCGGCCGCCTTGGTCCTCCCCTTGACGACGGCATCGTGGGTGAGCAGCCGCTCGCCCAGGGTGGCCTGTGGCAGGTCGACCTCGGCGTACACGAGGCGGATGTGCAGGTCGGCGCCGGTCTCCACCTCCACCATGGCCTCCTGGCGGTGGTGGAGGAAGGTGGGTGGCAGGCCGAATCGACCCCGGTGCTCGTGCACGATCTCCGAGGTGGCGCCCGGGCTGGCGAAGAACCCGGCGTCGAGGTGCGTGAGCTCGGGCACCAGGGCGCCCCCGACGATCATCCCGGCGGCCCCCCGGCCGATGGCCGAGCGGGTGGCGTCGAGGACGTCCTCCCCGCCGACGGTGAGGAGCGAGTGCGCCGTCGAACGGGCGCCCTGGGCGCGCGGGCCCCCGGGTGCCCAGGGCGAGGGGAGCCCCTCGCCCCCGAGGGCGCGCCAGATCCCGCGCGAGGTGACGGCCACCACCACGGCCAGGACGGCGACCAGAGCGATCCCGATGAGGATGGTGACCAAAAGGCGCGAGAACCACGACGCGTCGTAGGCGTGCTGGAGGGCGCGCTGCTGACGGGGGGAACGGAAGACGTGACCGAGCCCGTCAACGACGAATTCGAGCCGCAAGAGGAGCGCCAGCGCGGCCAAGACCAGCGGCGGCGCCCACAGGTAGCGCCGCAGGCGACGGTAGAGCAGGCGCGAGGTGACGAAGCGCCGGGCCAGTCGGGGATCGTCCAGCCGCTCCATCCCGGCCAGCCACGGGCGATCGGTGCCCGGCGTGGCGTCGACGGGGGGGTTGGAGTCGGGGCGGGGGGTGCCGGCGCGGATCAGGACGGTGCGCTCGCCGGTGCCCGTCATGCAGTGGAGGTCGACGCCGGACTCGATCGATGCGCCCAGCGCGGTCAGCTCTTCGGCGAGGTCGCCGCGCTCGGCCGAGGGGTCGACCACGACGACCACCCGGGAGTCGGGACGGGCGGCAAATGCGCCGAGCGCGGCGGTGAGCTCTGTATGGGCGCGCAACGCGCCGGCCGGTCCCGGACCTTCGGGGCAGCCGGCGGCCACCAGCTGGCCGCAGAGCACGACGATGCCCGGACCCTGCCAGTCCGCCAACCTCTGCGCGACGTCGCGGCTGGTCGCCAGGGAGCTCGGCGACGGGTCGGGCGGTAGCAGCAGGTCACCCAGCACCATGGCCCGGCGGCCGAGCGGTACCCGCAGCAGCCGACCCTCCCGCACTCGGTCTTCGGTGGTCATGCCCCCTCCATCGTCTCACCAATGGAGGGCTGCGAAGGTCCATCTCCGGGTGGATTCGGGTCCCGGTGATCGGACCTGCACCCGGTAGGCTGGACTTTCGTGCCCTCTAGCGGATCCAGCCCCGAGGAGACCAGGCCCAACTGGCGTTGGCGGACCGGGCCCGGAGGCCGGCGCCCCGCCGGTCCCGCGGTGGTCTTCGACATCGACGGGGTCCTGTCCGACGCCGCCGGCCGCCAGCACTTCATCGAGAAGGGGAATCGGGACTGGTCGGCGTTCTTCGAGGCCTGCGGCGACGACCAGGTCATTGAGGAGATCGCCCGGCTCCTGGAGCTGCTCGACTCGTCGCTGGCCGTCGTGCTGCTCACCGGCCGCCCGCTGCGCGTGCAGCCCCAGACGCTGGCCTGGTTAGACCGTTACGGGTTGCGGTGGGACCTCCTGGTCATGCGCGAACGCGGGGACTACTCGGGGGTCACCTCGTTCAAGAGGGGGGTGGTCGGGGACCTTCGGGCCCACGGGTTCGATCTGCGACTGGCCTTCGAGGACGATCCCTCCAATCACGCCATGTACGTGGCCGACGGGATCCCCTGCGTCTACATCCATTCGGGCTACTACGAGTGACGCGCTGCCTCCACCATCCCGCCAGAAGGGCGGCGGCGGCCAGGAGGAGGACGGGCAGGTCACCCCAGTGGTCGTAGGGCGTCAAGCCGCGCCGGAGCGCGACGGTGGCGGTCAGGACCTGGCGCCGGCCCAGCACCGAGCGCTGGCGCACCTGCCCGCGGTGATCGACCACCGAGCTGTAGCCGGTGGGCGCGCTCTGGACGAGATCGCGCCCGGTCTCGACCGCCTGAACGGCGTCGGCGGCGACCTCCTGAGTGGGAACCTGGGCCGTGGTGTACGACGAGGTGTTGGTCGGGACGATCAGGAGCTCGGCGCCCTCCCGGACCGAGGTGTGGCTGCGATCGGCGTAGAAGACCTCGAAGGAGACGAGGATGCCGAGCGGGCCGGCCGGCGTACGGAGCAGTCCGGAGCCGTGACCCGGGACGGCGTCCAGGGGCACCCCCGAAAGATCGGCGACATGGGCGATGAGGGACCGGTACGGGACGTACTCGCCGAAGGGGACGCGGTGGACCTTCTCGAAGGTGGCCACGATCCGGCCGTCGGGCGCCCAGACGACGATCTCGTTGCGGAACGTGGTCGCCGATGCCGGTTCGGTGACCCCGGCCGCCAGGGTCGTGTGCAGCCGGCGGGCCATCTGGGACATCTGGCGGCTCTGGCTCGATCCGCGCAGCGGCCCGGTGAGTGCGATGACGTCTTCGGGCCACAGCACCAGCGTGGGAGGCGGTGTGACCGCGCCGAGGACGCCGGTCGCTGCCACCTGCGCGGCGAAGACCGCGGCCGGTGAGACCTGCGCCTTGTCGACGCCTCGCCGCCCACCGCCCTGTACGAGGGCGACCGTGATGGAGCGCACCGGCGACCCGCCGTCGGGGGACAGCGTGGCGACGAGGACGCAGAGGGCGAGGGCGACCAGGATGGCGGCCCCCCGGAGCGCCGGTACGGGCCCGCGCTCGCGGTGACGGATGCCGCAGACGAGGGTGGCCAGGCCGACGCCGCCCGCCCAGACGCCGGCGGTGAGCAGGAGAGGGCCGCCGATGCGGGCCAGCTGCAGGAGCGGGCCGTCCGCCTGTCCCAAGAAGACGCCACCGAGGGGAAGTCCGCCGAAGGGCCATGTCATGCGGATCGCCTCGGCCAAGGTGCCGGCGGCCACGAAGGCCGGGGCCCGACCGCGGTACGGCGGCGTGAGCAGGGCCACCGCCGCGAAGAACAGCGCCTCGAGGGCGATGAGGACCACGGCGCCGTACCAGTTGAAGGTCCGGGCCCACCACAGCCCGGGTGCGTAACAGCCCAGGCCGGCCACCCAGCCCGACCAGAGGCGCGCCCGGGCGCGTAGACCCGCCAGCCGCCAGTAGAGCAGCCCGGCCCCGGCCAGGCCGAGCGGCCACCACCCCCAGGGAGGAAGCGAGAGGGCGAGGAGCACGCCGGCGGCCAGCGAGGGAGCCGCCGTGCTGCCGCGCCGGCGCCGCGGCGAGCTGCTCACCCGACGGCCTGGGCCGCCGCCCTCCCGCTGGCGATGCAGGCCGGGATCCCCACACCCCGGTAGGCCGCGCCGGCGACGGCCAGGCCGCCCAGACGCGCCACCGCCGCCTCAATCCCCGCCGTGCGCATCAGATGGTGCACCCGGTACTGGGGGAACGCCTGGGGCCAGCGGGTCACCAGCGTCTCGAGGGGTTCTCCCGAGAGCCCGATCAGTTCGCCGAGCTCGCTCACCACGCGGTCCACCACCTCGGCATCGCTCCACGAGCCGGCACGGTCGTCGCCGAAGCGGCCCAAGGAGGCCCGGAGCAGGAGATCCCCTTCGGCCGCCAGATGGGGCCACTTCTGCGAGAGATAGGTGCAGGCCGTCACGGCCCAGGCGTCCCCCCCGTACGGCGCCGGCGCCGGGCTCCGCCGCGGCACGAGGAAGCCGGTGCCGGTGAGCGGGGATGCCGCCGCGTCGCTGCGCACCCGCAGGGTGACGAGGGTGACCGGGGCGTAGGAGATGCTCGAGAGCAGGCCGGCCGCCTCGTCGTCGTGGGGGCGGAGCAGCCGGCCGGCGACGGGTGCGGGGACGGCGAGCACCAGGGCATCGGCCTCGAGGGGCGCGCCGCCCGTCAGCACCGTCCACCCGCCGGCACGCCGTTCGAGCCCCTCGGCCGGGGTGCCGCACCGGATCTCAGCCCCCCGGGCGACGAGTACGGAGCGCAGGCGCTCGACCATCGTCGCCATGCCGCCCTCGAGGGCCCAGAACAGCGGTTCCGGATCGCCCGGTGGCGGATCGCCCGGTGCCGGGGGGAGCTCAGCGCGCAGGGCGCGCATCAGGCTGCCCCTCTTGCGGGCCGCCGTGAGCAGCGGGGGGTAGACCGCCGCGGCCGACATGTCGTCCACCGAGCCGGCGTGGATGCCGCCGATGAGGGGGTCGACCAGGCGGTCGACCACCCGCTGGCCGAGCTTGCGGGCCACGAGTGGCCCGATAGACCGGTCGCCGATGGGGCCGCGCACGTCGGGCCGGGGGAGCAGCGCGTCGCGCGCCAGGCCCAGCTGGCCGCGCAGCCCGAGGACGCCGGATCGGGCGGTGGGCCAGAATCGGGTGGGGATGCCCAGCGCCAGGCCACGGGGCAGCGGGCGGACCCGCCCGCCGGCCCACACCCCCGCTCCGCCCCCGGCGACCGGGACCAGGGCGTCTCCCAGGCCGATCTGCCGGCACAGGTCGGTGGCCTCGGGCCGGCGCCCGAGGAACCCGTCCGGTCCGGTGTCCACCGGGCGGCCGCCGAACTTCTGGCTGTCCAGCGCACCCCCGAGCCGGGACGACGCCTCGAGGACGGTGACGTGCACCCCGCCCTGACCGTCCGCCCCGCCGGACAGCTCCCAGGCCGCCGCCAGGCCGCTGATGCCGCCACCGACCACCACCACCCGGCGCACGGTCGGCTCAGCCCCCGTCCGCCGCGGCGGCGCTGACGACATCGGCCAGGACGCTGATGAAACGGGGATCATCGTTGAGTGAGGCGGTGCGGGCGTAGGACAGCCCGACCTGGGCGGCCACGGCGGCCAGCTCGATGTCCAGGTCGTAGAGCACCTCGAGATGGTCGGCCACGAAGCCGATGGGGCAGATCACGACCCCGTGGACGTCGTTCACGCCGCCAGTCTCCGCCAGCCGGCGCACCGCGTCGCGCACGTCGGGACCCAGCCAGGGCTCCGGTGTGCGCCCGGCGCTCTGCCAGGCCACCTCCCAGCGGCCGATGCCTGCCGCCGCCGCCACCAACCCGGCGGACTCCGCCAGCTGGCCGGCGTAGGTGTCGCCCGTCTCGCGCGCCTGTTCGGGCACGGAGTGGGCCGTGAAGATGACCGGGTAGCGGGAGGGATCGTCGCCGGCGGACACCGATGCGAGGGTCTCCGTGACGCGCGCGGCCACCAGCGCCACCAGGCCCGGTTCGGCGTACCAGGGCGGAACCGCCACGAAGGGGCATGATCCGGAGAGGGCGGCTTCGGCCCGGACGAAGTACTCCTGCGACCCGCGGGAGGACCCGTGGGGGGTGAGGACCAGACCGACGGCCCGGCGCACCCCGCCGGCGGTCAGGGTGGCGGCCGCAGCCTCAATGAGCGGATCGGCGTGCTTGGCGCCGTAGGCCACCACGTACCGGCCGGGTGCCCGCCGGTCCAGGGCGGCCCGCACCCCGTCGACCTGTGCCCGGGTCAGTTCGGCCAGGGGCGAGAGCCCGCCGATCTCGGCGTAGCGCCGCTGGAGCTCGGCCAGCTGCTCGGGCGTCGGCGGCCGGCCGCGGCGGATGCGGGTGTAGAAGGGCCCGATCTCCTCGCGGTGCTGTGGCGTGCCGTGTGCCATGACGAGCACGCCCACCGGCTGGTCCTCGGCGGAAGGGCTCACTTCCGCACGGTCTCCGCGTGCACGAGGTCGACCACGTCGCCCAGGATCCCGATGTCGGCCTCGGGCAGGACGCCGTGGCCGAGGTTGAAGATGTGTCCGGTGCCGCTCCCGTCCGCCGCACCCTCGGTCAGCACCTGCCGCGCCGCCGCCTCGACCACCGGCCACGGCGCCACGCAGAGCGCCGGGTCCAGGTTGCCCTGGACGGCATGGTCGGGACCGACCCTCGCCCGGGCGACGTCGAGCGGAACCCGCCAGTCCACGCCGATGACCTGTGCGCCGGCCGTCGCCATGTCGCCCAGCAGCTCTCCGGTACCCACGCCGAAGAGGATGCTGGGCACGCCGAGGTCGGAGATCCCGTCGAGGACCGCCCGCGTGGCGGGCAGTACGAAGCGGCGGTACTCGCGGGGAGAGAGCGACCCCGCCCAACTGTCGAAGAGCTGGACGGCCTGGGCTCCCGCCTCGATCTGAGCGCGCAGGAAGGCCACCGACATGGCCGCCAACCGGTCGGTCAGCCGCCCCCACAGCGCCGGGTCACCGTGCATGAGCGACTTGACCTTGGTGAAGGTCCGGGACGGCCCACCCTCGATCAGGTAGCTGGCGACGGTGAAGGGTGCACCGGCGAACCCGATGAGGGCGACACCGCTGCCGGCGAGCTCGCGGGCGACGAGGCGGACGGCGTCGGTGACGTAGGGCGTATCGAGGGCGGGCTCGAGTGGGCGCAGGCGTGCGAGATCGGCGGCGCTGCGGAACGGCTCGGACACCACCGGGCCTCGACCGGGCTCGACGTCGACGCCGAAGCCGATGGCGTGCACCGGCACCACGATGTCGGAGAAGAGGATGGCGGCGTCCACGCCGTAGCGGCGCACGGGCTGGAGCGTCAGCTCGGCGGCCAGCGGGGCGTCGCCGATCGCCGTCAGGATCGATCCCACACCGCGTGCGGCCCGGTACTCGGGCAGTGACCGCCCCGCCTGGCGCATGAACCACACCGGGGTGCGCGACACGGGCCGTCGGAGACACGCACGCACGAGGTCCGTCTCGTCGGGCTCCTCCTGGTTCACCCGAGCGGCTCTATGACGACCGCCGTGCCGTAGGCGCAGATGGAGTCGACCCTGGTCCAAATGAGCATGCGGCTCATCGTAGGCGGCGGGTGCTGCGTTCCAGAGTCGTCGGTCGTCGCCTAAGCTGAACCGTTTCCCTGACGGGCCAGGGAGGAAGGAGCTACGTGCCGGACCATCCCGATCTGGAGGCTGAGCAAGAGTTCCTCAACCGCGCCCACGACGGTCTCGACGCGATGCGCGGTGAAGCACGCCAGATGCTCCAGGGAGTTTTGGACCTGGGAAAGGGGGGCACGTTCCAGTCCCGCACCGAGCGCGACATCGTGGTGCGGACGAGCCTGGCCCGGCTCGAGCAGCTCGACATCGGGGACCAGGCGCTCTACTTCGGGCGCATCGACCGCTTCGCCGAACCCGACGAGTCGGCCGGCGGCGCCGGCGCCGCCCCGGCGCTCGGCGAGTCGTTCCACATCGGTCGCCTGGCCGTCTCCGGCCCCGACCATGAACCCCTGGTGGTCGACTGGCGGGCGCCGGTGGCCGAGCCCTTCTACCGGGCCACCGGGCTGGACCCCCAGGGCCTGGCCCGGCGCCGCCACCTGGCTGTGCGCGGCCGCGCCGTCCTCGGGTTGGAGGACGAGTACTTCGTCGACCCCAGCCGGGCGCCCGGTGCACCGGTCCTGCCGGTTTCCGATGGGCCGCCGTCCGAGGGGGATCCGGCCGGCGAGCGGCTGCTCTCGGAGGGGATGATGCTGGGCGGCCCCGGGGCCCTGCTCTCGGCCCTCGGCCAGGCCCGTACCGGCCACATGGGCGACATCATCGGCACCATCCAGCGGGAGCAGGACGAGATCATCCGGTCCCCCCTGAGCGGGGTGTTGGTGGTCCAGGGCGGCCCGGGCACCGGCAAGACGGCGGTGGCCCTGCACCGCGCCGCCTACCTGCTCTACACGCACCGCTTCCCGCTGGAGCGCCAGGGCGTCCTCGTCGTGGGCCCGAACCCTCTCTTCCTGCGCTACATAGAGCAGGTCCTCCCGTCGTTGGGGGAGACCGGGGTGAGCCTCTCGACGGTGGCCGGTCTCGTGCCCGAGGTCCGCGTACGGGCGTCGGACGACGCCGTCGTGGCCAGGCTCAAGGGCGATGTGCGCATGGTCCAGGTGCTGGCCCGCGCCGTGCGGACGCGGCAGCGTCCCTTGCGCCGCGACCTCGACGTGCCGTTCGGGGCCGGCGTGCTGCGCCTGCGGGCCCGCACCACCGAAGAGATCGTCGCCCAGGCGCGGCGGCGGCCCGGAACGCACAACGTCCGCCGGCGCTTCGTGGAGGCGCACGTGCTCCGGGCGCTGGCCGACGACTACCGAGCCCGCCTGGCCCGGGGGGCCGACTCCCTCGAAGAGGGCGCCCCCAGCGTCGAGGAGCAGGCCGACCTGGTCCAGCGCCTGCGGCGCACGCCGCAGGTGGCGGAGGCGTTGGACCGTATGTGGCCGCGGCTGTCCCCTCACGAGCTGCTGCACGATCTGCTGGGCGCCCGGCCGCTGTTGGCGGCCGCCGGGAAGGGCGTCCTCGGTCCCGACGAGGTGCGTCGTCTCTACCGGCCCCGCAGCCGCAGCCTCGAAGAGGTGCCGTGGACGGTGGGCGACGCCGCCCTCATTGACGAGGCGCGCACCGTTCTCGGCCCCCGGCGGGGGGGTGCCCGGTCGAACCGGGCGCGGGCCGGCCGCGCCGAGGAGGGGAGTGCCCAGGAAGCGGGCTTCTGGCCCCAGGGACTGGCGGCCTCGCCCCTGCCCGGTTCGGGAGCGGGCCCGGTCCATGAGGAGGAGACCCACTCGTACGGCCACATCGTGGTCGACGAGGTGCAGGACCTGTCCCCCATGCAGCTGCGCATGCTGGGGCGCCGCTCGTTGTCGGGGTCGATGACCGTGGTCGGCGACATCGCCCAGGCGACCGGCCCGTGGGCGCCCGAGAGCTGGGATGACGTCACCCGGCACCTCAGCCCGCAACGGGCGACGCGCCTGGTCGAACTGACGGTGAGCTATCGCACGCCGGCGGAGGTGATCGCCGTGGCCGCGCAGGTGCTGGCCGTCGCCGCGCCCGGCATCGCCCCACCGCGTCCCGTGCGCCAGTCGGGGTTCACCCCCCGCATCATCTCGGCGTCCCGCACCGGGCTCGCCGCCGCGGTGGCCCAGGTCACGCGGGAGGAGGTGTCGGTGGTGGCCCCCGGACGGGTTGCCGTCCTCGGTCCCGCCGTCATGCTGCCCGAATTGGCCCGGACCCTCTCCGAGGCCGGCCTGGACCCCACCGACCCGCGTGACCCGTCGGGCGACGGCCTGGCCGCCGGGCTGGTGCTCCTCCCGGCGGACGAGACCAACGGGCTCGAGTTCGATGCCGTGGTGGTCGTGGAGCCGGCGCTGGTGGCCGCCGTGGGCGAGGAGGTCACCGGTGAGAGCCCCCCGGTGGCCACGACCAGAGGCCTGCGCACCCTCTACGTCGCCCTCACCCGTCCCACCCGACGGTTGGCCGTCGTCCACGCGCTGCCGCTCCCCGTTTCCCTGGGCAGCCCGGGGGTCTCCCCCAGCTTGCGCCCAGCGAGGGAGTGAACAACGCTGTCACCTGCTTGTTGGCGCATCGCGGGCACCGTCGACTAGAAATTGCGCTGTGACCCAGGCGGTTTCGGTCGACCAACCCGTGCCAACGGGCAAGATCGTTCACGATCGGCCTCCCATGCTGGCCGTGGGGGTCATGATCTGGCTGGGCTCGGAGCTGATGTTCTTCAGCGGCCTGTTCGCCGCCTTTTTCACCATTCGGGCCGACGCCCCCGGGGGGGTCTGGCCACCGCCGGGGACCCACCTCGACACCATCCGGGGCGCCATCTTCACCCTGGTGCTGGTCTCGTCGAGCTTCAGCATGCAGTACGCCGTCAACCAGGTCGAATGGCGGAGGCGCACGTCCGCCCGCCGCTGGATCGTAGTGACCTTCATCCTGGGCGCGGCGTTCCTCGCCAACCAGGCCACCGAGTGGCTCTTCATCTCCACCCGGTGGTACACGAACTCCTACGGATCGCTCTTCTTCATCATGACGGGGCTCCACGGCCTCCATGTGTTCCTCGGTCTGGTGGCCATGATCTTCCTCCTCGGGCGAATGAGAGGTGACGTGGGAGGCGATCCGGGTGAGCTGTCGGTGGTCCAGGGTGTCAGCTACTACTGGCACTTCGTCGACATCGTCTGGATCGGCCTCTTCAGCTGCCTCTTCTTCCTGAAATAGACATGCCGGACGCACGGAGGAGGCAGGTACGACGCATACAGCGCAGGCGGTTTCTGTTGCCCGGCGGCCTTCTCGCCATCGCCGCGTTGGGCGCCCTGGCGCTGCTCGTGCCGGCGGTGAGCGCGCAGGCCTCCACGACCGACAAGACCGGTAAGACGACGACGCTCGGCAACTCCATCAAGTCGTGTGGCCCCCTGAACCTCAAGGGGGTGAGCACGGCGGCCAACTCGGGGAACCCCGTCACCAGCACCAGACTGGTCTGCATGGACGGTGCCCTCATCCTGTACGGGAACAGCTCCATCACCTACGCCAACCCGCCCGCTTCGTTCGCCGCGGCCGGCAAGCTGCTCTTCGACCAGACCTGTGCGAGCTGCCACGGATCGGACGCCAACGGCGTCTCCCCGACCGGGACGGCCACCATCGGCCCCAACCTCCAGGGCGTGGGCACGGCGACCGTCGACTTCTGGATCACCACCGGCCGAATGCCGGCGACCGACATCGCGGCCGTCGAGGCGGAGCGCAAGCCCCCGAAGCTCACCAACCTGCAGGCGTTGGAAGTGGCGGCCTACATCAACTCGTTGGACCCGTCGGTGCCCGCCGTGCCCACCCCGCACCTCAAGGGGGCCAACGTCGCCAACGGCGCCTCCCTCTTCGCGCTCAACTGCGCGGCGTGCCACACCATCACCGGAGCCGGTGACGCCCTGGCCTTCGGCACGAACGCCCCGTCGCTGCAGAACAAGCAGGTCACCACCCAGCAGGTGGCCGAGGCCGTGCGGATCGGCCCGGCCAACATGCCCCGGTTCTCGGGCAACCTCAGCGATACCCAGGTGCGCGACATCGTGGCCTACGTGACGACGTACATCCAGCACCCGACCAACCCGGGCGGTGCCGGGCTCGGAGGTGTCGGGCCGGTGGCCGAGGGCTTCATCGCCCTCCTGCTCGGTGTGGGGGGCCTGGCCCTCATCTGCTTCTGGATCGGAGAGCGCTCGTGAGCGACGACGAGCAGGAGACGACGCGCACCAGGGTGCCGATGCCGATCGCCACCCTGAGCGATCCGCACCTCGGCGATGCGGCCAAGCACCCCTCGCGGGTCGAAGGCATCATCGCCCTCATCTTCGTCCTCGGCATCGTGATGACCGCCGGGTTCGGCGCCGCCTACTGGCAGAACTGGAACCCCTGGATCATCGGCGGCACCATGGGCGCCGGCCTCTTCCTTCTCGGCTTCGGGCTCACCGCATGGGGCAAGTACCTGATGCCCCAGGGCCCCTTCGTCGAGGAGCGCCACGTGCTGGCCGGGTCGCCCGAGGAGCGAGCGGCGATGTCGGCCGCCCTGGTGGAGCGCTCGGCCGTGGTGGTCAAGCGACGCAAGCTCCTCGGCGGCCTCTTCGCCCTCGGGGCGGGCATCTTCGGCATTGTGGCCATCTTCCCGCTGCTGCGCTCCCTGGGCCCCGTGCCCGGCACCTCCCTCGATCGCACCGACTGGCGCAAGGGGTCGCTGCTGGTGGACTCCAACGGCCGATCCGTGAGACGGGGCACGTTGGTGGTGGGCGGCATCATGACCGTCTACCCGCAGAACTTCGAGTACTCCCCCAACGGCCAGGCGACGGACCAGACGGTGCTCATCCGCGTGCAGGACTCGGACCTGGTCACCGCCCCGGGCCGCGAGACCTGGGCCCCGGCGGGCTACGTGGCCTACTCCAAGGTGTGCACCCATCTCGGCTGCCCCGTCGGCCTCTACGAGCAGCAGCTCGAGCTGCTGGTCTGCCCGTGCCACCAGTCCATGTTCAACGTGCGCAATGGGGCGGTCCCCCAGTTCGGCCCCGCCCCCCGGCCGCTGCCGCAGCTGCCGCTCTACTTCGACAGCGACGGCACCCTGCGCGCCCAGACCGGCTTCGACCAAGCCGTCGGGCCGGGCTTCTTCGAGCGCACCACCACGGAGAAGCTGTGAGCGAGACCCTCCCCACGGCGAAGTCGAGGCGGCAGGCCATGGGGCCCTATGGCCGGGTGGGCCAGGTCGTCGACGAGCTCGACGACCGCCTGGGCATCGCCAAGGGTGGGCGGGTCTTACTGGACAAGATCTTCCCCGACCACTGGTCGTTCATGCTGGGCGAGATCGCGCTCTACTCCTTCGTCGTCCTGATAGCCACCGGGATCTTCCTGGCCCTCTACTTCGTCCCCTCGACCAACCAGGTCATCTACCACGGCACCTACAAGCCGCTCCGGGGCCAGGTCGTCTCCGAGGCCTACGAGTCGACGGTCAACATCTCCTTCGCCGTCCGGGGCGGCCTGCTGGTGCGCCAGATGCACCACTGGGCGGCCGACATCTTCGTCGGCTCCATCGTGGTGCACATGGCCCGCGTCTTCTTCACCGGGGCGTTCCGCAAGCCCCGCGAGACGAACTGGCTCATCGGGACCACCATGCTGATCCTGGCTATCTTGGAAGGGTTCATCGGCTACTCGCTGCCCGACGACCTGATCTCGGGTACGGGTCTGCGCATCGGCTACTCCATCGCCGAGTCGATCCCCTTCGTGGGCAGCTACCTCACCTCCTTCCTGTGGGGGGGGACCTTCCCGGGCAACGTCATCATCGAGCGCTTCTACCTCATCCATGTCTTCATCATCCCCCTGGCCATTGCCGGGCTCCTGGCGGCCCACCTGGGCCTACTGGTGCGTCAGAAGCACACGCAGTTCAAGGGCGAGGGCCGCACCGAGACCAACGTGGTGGGGTCGCCCATGTTCCCCACCTTCATGGCCAAGACCACCGGCTTCCTCTTCATGGTGGCCGGGGCCACGGCGCTGCTGGGAGCGTTCGCCCAGATCAACCCCATCTGGCAGTTCGGGTCGTACGATCCGTCCAAGATCTCCTACGCCGTTCAGCCCGACTGGTACATGGGGTGGCTCGATGGGGCGCTGCGTATCATGCCGTCGTGGGAGTTCGCCGGTTGGGGCCATACGGTGCCCCTCGAGGTGTTCCTCCCCGCCGTGGTGTTCCCCGGGCTGATCTTCACCATTGCCCTCCTGTGGCCCGCGCTGGAGCACCGGATAACCGGGGACAATGAGTTGCACAACCTCTTGGACCGACCACGGGACCGACCCAAACGCACGGCGGCCGGCGCCGCGTTGTTCGCCCTCCTCTTCGTGCTCTTCGCCGCCAGCTCGACCGACGTGCTGGCCAACTACTTCCATCTCTCGCTCAACTTCGTGCTGTGGGCCTTCCGGGTCCTCACCTTCGTCGTGCCCATCGTCGTGGCCTTCGTCACCTACGGCATCTGTCGCGAGATGCAGGGCGTGCAGGGCATCGGCAAGCGCAAGCGGGCGGTGATCGTGTACCGCTCGGCCGAGGGCGAGTACAGCACCGTGACGGCGGCGCCGCGGCCCGACGACGAGCACGAGGAGCTCGACCCCGAGCCGGTGCCGGTCCGCATCGACATTGAGCCGCTCGCCAACGGGCCGCAGGCGGCCAACGCGGAGAGCTCGCCGACGGGCGCCCGGCGGGTAACCCGCTAGCTGTAGGAGACGGGCACCGACCGACGGCTCACCAGGTCGACCACGGCCAACGTGCCGGTGAGGAGGCCGAAGCCGGCGCCGAGCAGGCAGACGCCCGACCAGCCGTCCGCGGCGAAGAGGACGCCGGCGGTGACCGATCCGACGGCGCCTCCGACGAAGTAGCAGACCATGTAGGCGCTGTTGATGCGGCTGCGGGCGTCGGGGCGCAGCGTGTAGATGATGGCCTGGTTGGTGATCTGCATGCCCTGGGTGCCGACGTCGAGCACGACGATGCCGGCGATCAGGGCGGCCAACGACGAGCGCCCGAACCACAAGAGGCCGAAGGAGCCGATCAAGAGCACGCCGGCCACCAGGGTCGAGGCGGTGGAGCGGTCGGCGTCGGCCAGCCTGCCGGCCAGGTTGGCGGCCAGGATCCCGGCCGCGCCCACCAGGCCGAAGAGGCCGATCAGGGCGCTGGAGTAGTGGTAGGGGGCGCCGGAGAGCAGGAAGGCGATCGTCGTCCACAGCACGCTGAAACAGGCGAAGGCACACGCCCCGTGCCACGCCCGCCGGCGCAGGACGGGCTCGTCCACCAAGAGCCGCAGCGACGAGGCGACCAGGCTGCCGTAGCGCATGCGGGGCCGTGGGCCCTCGGTGGGAAGGGCGCGCCACAGCACGGCGGCGAACACGACCATGAGCCCGGCGGAGAGCCAGTAGACCGAACGCCAACCAGCCACCTCGGCCACCAGGCCCGACACGGTGCGGGCGAGCAGGATGCCCAGGAGGAGGCCGGTCATGATCCGGGCGACCACACGGCCGCGGCGTTCGGCCGGGGCCAGGTCGGCGGCGAAGGGGATCATGACCTGGCCCGCCACCGAGGCGGCCCCCACGGCCACCGACGCCAGCCCGAAGATCCAGATGTCGGGGGCGACGGCGCAGGCGACCAGCGCGACGGCCGCCACGGCGAAGATGCGCACGACCAGGACCCGACGGACGTACAGGTCGCCGAGCGGGACGATGAGCAGGAGCCCGGCGGCGTAGCCGACCTGCGTGGCGGTGATGATCAGCGAGGCGAGGCCCGAACCGGTATGGAAGTCGAGCGCCACCTGGTGGAGCAGTGGTTGGGCGTAGTAGAGGTTGGCCACCACCGCCCCGGTGGCAACGGCGATGAGGACGAGGAGGGGACGGGTCAGCGGCCCGGGCGGCTGCGTCACCCGCTCAGGGTAGTGGCGCTACACGTGGCCCCCGCGCCGGCTCTCCGCCGTGACGCCGACCGCGGCGGAGATGATCAGGGCGATGCCCGGGAAGATGAGCCAGATCCCGAAGACCAGTGAGACCAGGGTCAGGAAGGCGCCCATGCCCAGGACGAAGGGCCAGATGGAGGAGCCGGGAAAGGACTCGATCTCCCCGGCACCCTCGTCGAGGGTGGCGTCGGGCCGGTCGGAGGGACGATCGCCAGCGCCGTGCTCCTTGCCCCAGAAGAAGAACTTCTTCCCACCGAACCGCTTGTGCCAGAAGAAGTAGTACAGCCCGGGGAGGAAGCCGAGCAGCGAGGTTCCGAGCAGCATCATGCCGCCGCCGTCGTCGTAGCTGGTGAACCAGTAGACCAGGCCGACCAGGCCGAAGAAGACCCCGAGGAAGAGGAGGAACAGCGCTTCGACTTTCATCCGACGGGCTCCTTCGATCGGGCGCGGGCGACGGCTTCAGCGTGGGGACCGTGGGGGACAACGATAGCGTCAGGGTGGTTGTAGTCCCACGTCGGGCGTTCCGAGCGGATCGGCGGCAGGTGGGTGTAGTTGTGGTGCGGCGGCGGCGAGGTGGTGAACCATTCGAGCGTGTGGGCGTCCCACGGGTTGTCACCGGCCGGGATGGGATGGCGCCAGGACTTCCAGAAGTTCCAAAGGAGGAAGGCGAAGGAGAGGGCGATGACGAACCCCCCGACGGTGGACACGATGTTCCAGCTCTGCCACCCCAGGTCCGACGGGTAGCTGGCCACCCGTCGCGGCATGCCCCGGAGCCCCACGACGTACTGGGGCATGAACGCCACCCAGAACCCGATGAACAGCAGCCAGAAGTGCCACTTGCCCAGGGTGTCGTCCAACATTCGGCCGAACATCTTGGGATACCAGTAGTAGACGCCGGCGAAGCCGGCGAAGACGGCCGTGCCCACCAGGACCTGGTGGAAGTGGGCCACCACGAAGTAGGTGTCGTGGGTGGCGAAGTCGATGGGCGGGGAGGCCAGCATGATCCCGGTCACGCCCCCCATGAGGAAGGCGAGCAGGAAGCCGATACAGAACAGCATGGGGGTGTTGAAGGTGAGTTGGCCGTGCCACATCGTCCCGATCCAGTTGAAGAACTTGATGCCGGTCGGCACGGCGATGAGCAGGCTCAGAAGGGAGAAGAAGGGCAACAGGACCGCGCCGGTGGTGAACATGTGGTGGGCCCAGACGCCGGTGGAGAGGGCGGCGATGGCCATGGTGGCGAAGACCATCCCCTTGTAGCCGAAGACCGGCCTGCGGGAGAAGACGGGCAGGACCTCGGTCACGATGCCGAAGAAGGGCAGGGCGAGGATGTAGACCTCGGGGTGGCCGAAGAACCAGAAGAGGTTCTGCCAGAGCAGCGGCGACCCGCAGGCCACCGGGTACAGGTGGCCGTTGAGCAGGAAATGGGTCGCCCCCGTGACGGTCTGGCAGCCGCTGACGGTGAAGATATGGGTGCCGAAGTGGCGGTCGCAGAACAACATGACCAGGGCGCTGGTCAGCACCGGGAAGGCGATGAGGATCAGGATGCCGGTCACCAGCATGTTCCAGGTGAAGATGGGCATTCGGAACATGGTCATGCCCGGGGCGCGCAGGTAGAAGATGGTGGCCACCAGGTTGACCCCGGTGAAGATGGCCGAGAAACCGGTCAGGACCAGGGCCATGATCCAGACGTCGCCACCGATGCCCGGTGAGCTCTGGACGCTGGAGAGCGGGGCGTAGGCGACCCAGCCGAAGCTGGCTGCCCCGCCGGCGACGAGGAACCCACCCATCATCGTGATCGAACCGGTGAGGTACAGCCAGTAGCTCAAGGCGTTGAGGCGCGGGAACGCCATGTCGGGGGCGCCCACCTGCAGCGGCACCACGTAGTTGGCCAGGCCGCCGAAGGCGAACGGCCCGGCGAACAGGTACAGCATCAGGCTGCCGTGCATGGTGAACAGCTCGTTGTACTGGCCGAAGGTGAGCAGGGACGAGTGGGGCGAGGCGAGTTGGATCCGGATGAAGAGCGCCATGATCCCGGCCATGTAGAACAAAATCAGCGAGGTGATCATGTAGCTGAGGCCGATCACCTTGTGGTCGGTGGACGTCAACCACTTGAGGATCCCCGTCGGGCCGTGGTCCTCGTGGCCGTGGGCGGCGTGACCACCCTCGGGCCCGTGGCCCGCGCCGGGCGGCGCGTGCAGGTCGGGCAGGTCCTCGTGGCCGGTATCCGGCGTGGTCGGAGCCAGCACGTCACTCGTGTGCGTCACGTCAGTCACGTCAGTCACCGTAGAGGTCACTCCCCGCGTTGTTGGTTGACGAACCGGTGCCCGCGGTCGCCCCGCCGACCCCGCTGGGCAGCTTGGGAACCGACGACGGCTTGGCCTTTACGAGGGCCTGTTCCGTGCGGAGCCACGTGGTGTACTGCGCCGGCGTCACGGCCCGCACGTTGAAGAACATGAGGGAATGGTAGAGCCCGCAGAGCTGGGTGCACTGACCCCGGAAGTCCCCCGTGTGCAGCGCATTGAAGTCGAAGCTCGTGGTGTAGCCGGGACTGGCGTAGCGGCTGAAGTTGAACTCGGGGACGTAGAAGCCGTGCAGGACGTCGAGCGACTTGAGGTCGATCTGCACATCGGTGCCGGTGGGAATGACCATGGTCGGGTCCTGCGTCGTCTGGCCGATCACCTTGACGCCGCCGGGATAGGAGAACTCCCAACCCCACTGGAAGGCATAGACGTGGATGAGGGCGGTGGGGCGGGGCGGGGTGGCGTCGACCTTGTTCTCGGACAGCACGGTGAAGACGAACAGTCCGAGGACGATGAGAATCGGGACGATGGTGTAGGAGACCTCGAGCAGCGTGTGGTACTGGGTCTGCTTGGGTATCTCGTCGGACCTTCGGCGGTAGCGGAAGACCGCCCACAGGATCAGGAGGAGCACGAAGCCGCCCACGACGAGCCCGGCGATGAAGAAGAGCTGCCACAGATGGAGCTCGGAGCGCCCCTGGGTGGTGGCGCCGGAGTACTCGCCGAAGGTGGGGACCTTGCACCCGGCGAAAACGAGGCCGGTGCCGACGACGACGGCGGCCGCCAGCCACCGCGAGCGGCGTCCTGCGGGGGGGTCCTGGGGGGTCGGTACGGGTGCTTCCGCCGAAGGGCTGGTCAATGACGAGTCCACGGCGGTGAGACTATCGAACCCCGCAGAAAAAGACGAAGTAGCAGCCCAGCGACGTGCGCGCGCCGAACATCGGGCCGACCGGTGGGGTCAGGCCCCCGGCGTGGGATCGTCGGCCGCCGGGGCCGCAGGCGGTGCCGGCGCGTCGGCCGCCGCCGAGGTGCCGTTGCTCGCCGTCAGGTTCGGGGTGTCCGAGGCCTTCTTGCCGTCGTGCAACCCCTTTTCGAACTCGGTCTTCGCCGAGCCGAGATTGCGCGCCAGCTTGGGGATGGCGGCCCCACCGAAGAGGAGCACCACCACGACGATGAGGACGATGACCCCGTCGACTCCGAAAATGTCTGCCAGCATGACGATCTCCTTGGCACGGCTCTTGCGGCGATGAACCGCGCGTCAGGTTAGACCCAATCGACCGGACCGCCGGCACGCCGCCACCGTCACCCGGCCAGGAGCATGCCCAGAACCAGTGCGGCCACGCTCGCCGTCCCGGCTATCGAGCCCCAGACGGCCGTCGCCTCCCGGGAGGTGGCCCTCGAGTGGAGCAGGGCACCCAGTCCGGCCACGGCGACGATGACGATCTTGACGATGAGCACGGTCTTCCAGGCCGTGCTCTGGTCCGCCCAGTGAAAGGTGGAGACGTTCCACAGCCCGGTGACCACCAGGACGGCGTAGGCGGGCCAGGCGAGGCGCGCGAAGGCCCGGGCCAGCACGGTCGGGGCCTCCGGGCCGAGCCGGCGGGAGGGGCCGACCAGACCCATCATGACGATCTGGCCCCCGACCCAGACCGAGGCCGCCAGGACGTGGAGCGTGAGTCGGAGCGCCTCGAGCCCGGGGGCGAGCACCGCCGCCCTGCTCCTTTACTTGCCCTGCCAGTCCGGCGCCCGTTTCTCCGCAAAGGCGCGTGATCCCTCCAGGGCGTCGGCCGAACTGAACACGAGGCCCACCGCCTCCTGGTTGATCTCCCACGCCTCTGACTCGGGGACTCCCACGGCGCGCTTCATCACGCTCTTGGAGTAGCGGACGGCGAGAGGTGCATTGGCGGCGATCCGCTCGGCCAAGGCGAGGGCCTCGGTGAGCACGTCGTCGGCCGCCACGACCCGGTTCACGAGCCCGAGCGCCAGGGCGCGCCCGGCGTCGATCGTGTCGCCGGTCATGGCCAGCTCGAGCGCGATCGTCATGGGGAGGCGAGTGGGCAGCCGGATGAGACCCCCGGCGCCGGCGATCAGGCCCCGTTTTGCCTCGGGGATGCCGAACGTGGCGTGCTCGGCGGCCACGGCGAGGTCGCAGGAGAGCATGACTTCCAGGCCGCCGGCCAGGGCGGCGCCGTTGACTGCGGCGATCATGGGCTTGGGGAACTCCCGTCGGGTGAGGCCGCCGAATCCGCCCTTCGCCTCCAGGATCTCGGGCCCTTCGCCGCTGGAGAAGGCCTTGAGGTCCATGCCCGCACTGAAGGCCTTGTCCCCGCTCCCGGTGATGATCACCACCCAGCAGTCCTCGTCATCGGTCAGCTCGTCCATGAACGACGAGAAGGCGCGGGTCACCGCACCGTTGATGGCGTTGCGCGCCTCGGGTCGGTTGATGGTGAGGATCTCGACGTGTCCCCGACGCTCCCGCAACACTTCGTCTGCCATGTGGGCTCCCTCCGCCGGCGGTCCGTGGTGGCCGGAGTCACCGTGCCGGGCGATTCTCCCCGCTGCAGAGGGTGAGCGCCAGCCGGGACGGCCCGCATCTGCATCCCGTGTGACCTGCCAAGCTGTGTGACGTGCCTGCCGATCCCGCCGGCCCCCCACGCGCACGACGTCCGGCACCTCCGGCGCGCCCGGCACCTCCGGCGCGGCCACCGCGGCCGAGGCGCCCCCGGCGCCCCCCGTCCTCGGTGTTGGGGGAGGGTTTCGCCATCGGGGTGGCCACGGCGGGCTACCAGATCGAGGGTGGCTACAACGGCAGCGGCGAGCCCGCGAACAACTGGACCGGATGGGAGCGCGCCGGCCGGGTGGAGCGTTCGGGCGCGGCGTGCGCGTTCTGGTCCCGCCCCGAGGAGGCGTTGGATCGCGCCGCCGCGATTGGGTGCAACGCGTTCCGCCTCTCGGTGGAGTGGGCCCGGTTGGAACCCGAGCCCGGCCGCTTCGACGGTACCGCCCTGGACCGCTACCTCCAGATCCTCGAGATGTGCGCGGCGCGGGGTATGGATCCGGTGATCACCCTGCACCACTTCACCCACCCGGCGTGGCTGGGCGAGGAGTTCTGGTTGCGACCGGGGGCGCCGGACCGCTTCGCCCGGCACGTGCAGCGCGTGGTGCCGTCGCTGGCCCCGCACTGCCGGCGATGGGTGACCGTCAACGAGCCCAACGTCGTGATGCACCAGGGTTGGATCGGTGGCGCGCACCCGCCGGGGCGGCACCTGGCCTTCGCCGACGCCTTCTGCGTGCTGGACAACCTCCTCACGGCCCACGTGCTCGCGTCCGACGTCATCGTCGGCGTGCAGCCGGAGGCCCAGGTGACCTGCAACACAAGTTCGTCATCGGTCTACGAGCTCGACCGGCTCCTCACCGATCTCCTCTTGCTGCGCTCGGTCGGGGTGCCGGCCTCCGATGTCGACCGCTATGTCGACGAGCGGCGCGCCCTGCACGACGCCTCCATCCCGCCCCAGCACATCGGGGAGCTGGCGCTGCGACGGTTCTTCGCCGCCATCAGCCCGTACGGCACGCGCCACGGTGCGGCCGGGGGACCGCTCTGGGCCCGGCTGCGCTCCGCCACCCGGCGGCCGGCCCCGCGACGCACCGTGCACGCCGTGCACGCCTCGGACCAGGCCCGGGCCCTGGGGGCCGTCGGGCTGGACTGGTATGACCCGATCGCCAGCCACGCCGTCGGGCTGCCGGGCCGGCGTGGGAGCCGGGGTGACCGTGCGTGGTCGGTGGGCCGGGAGTTGTGGGACGTCCGGCCGGACGCCGCGGGACTGCGGTCGTGGTGCCGCACCGAGGGCGCGTTCCACCGGGGGCTGCCCTTGTGGGTGGTGGAGAACGGCATGGCCACACGCGTGGTGGGCCACCGCGCCGTTCCCCGCGACGACGGGTGGGATCGTCCGCGCTACATCAGGGAGCACTTCGCCGCGGTGGTCGACGCCCGGGACGACGGGGTGCCGGTGGAGGCGTATCTGCACTGGTCCCTGGTCGACAACTACGAGTGGGGTAGCTACGAGCCCCGCTTCGGGATCTTCGGTATGGACCGGAGCGATCCCACCGGAGCGGCCCGCTGGATGGACACCGACGCGGCCGGCGACGATGCCGCCGGGGCCTTCTCCCGAGTGGTGCGTGGCCTCACGTCGGGGGATCGGTCGGTGCTCGAGGGTCCGGGGTGATCGCCCGCTGCTCCTCGCTCTCCTTGCGTCGCCGGCGGACGGCGAAGACGACGAGCGCCACCACGATGAGGCCCAGGAGCACGTCGGACGCGATGGCCGAATCGTGCTCCAGCTTCGTGTAGGCGCTGCCCACGGCGTAGCCGAGCAGGCAGAAGGCCGTCCCCCAGACCACGCCGCCGGCTGCGTTGGCGGGCAGGAAGACGCGGTAGGGCAACGACGACATGCCGGCCAGTCCCGGGACGACGGCACGAAGGAAGGCGGTGAACCGGGCCACGAAGACGGCGATGGCGCCCCGACGGTTCAGCTGGTCGAGGACGCGGTCGAGCGTGCGTTGCCGCCGGCGCAGCAACCGGACCCCGAGGAGCCGGCGTCCCCACCGCTGGCCGACCAGGTAGCCGAGGGAGTCGCCGGCGATGGCGCAGGTCACGACCACGACGATCAGCGCGGCGATCTCTATGTGGCCCCGCGACGCCGCCACGCCCCCGAGGATCACCGCCGTCTCGCCGGGGAAGACGAAGCCGATCAGTATCCCGGCCTCGGCGAACACCAACGCACCGACGAGGGCGTAGGCCTCCCATCCGTGGAGGTTGAGGAGCGGGTTGAGCAGGTTGACGATCATGCGTACCGACCGCCGAGGAGCCGGACGCTGCTAGTCGACGGCGCGCAGGCTGCGGTCGCGTGAGGTGAACCGGCGCCAGCGATCCTCGACATGGGCCATGAACTCCTTGCCGGCGGCGAGGTAGGTGAGAACGTCGGCCTGTCCCTGCGGACGGGCCAGCATCCAGCTGTGGCCGCCGGGCATCCACTGCACCGGGGCGGACGCGACCTCGGCGAACTCGTGGGCCGCCGACTCGGGGACGACGCGGTCGAAGCAGCCCCACTCGTTGAGGATGGGCATCTGCTGGGCCACCAGTGCACGGATCTCGGCCCGCTGGTCGATCGACATGAACAGGCTGCCGATGGGCAGCGTCTGGCCGACCGTGCGGATGTTGCGTCGGACGTCGGGCACCAGGGACCGTACGGTGGAGAACAGGCGGCCGGTGAGGAGATCGGGCAGATCACACACGGCCGCAACCGCCAGATCGACCATGGGGGCGACATCGGGGGCGATCGGCGCGAGGAGGGTGGGCAGGACGCCGTTGCGTATCTTCCAGGCCGGGGTGCTCACCCCGTCCCGATAGATGACCCCCAGCGAGCGACGGGGATGATCGTGGGCGAACTGCACGGCCACCGCGCCCCCCATGGAGTGGCCGAGGAGAACGGCGGGACCGGCGCCGACCTGGTTGATGACGGCCGTGACCTGTCTGGCCAGGATCTCCAGCGACACGTCGTGCCAGTCGAGGACGTCGCTCCCGCCGAATCCCGGAAGGCTGGGGTTGATGACGCGCCACCCGAGGTGCTCGGCCAGGCGCGCGCTCTCCCGCCAGTACATTCCCCCGCCGGCGAAGTACCCGTGGATGTTCACGGCCCAGATGGGCGGCGTCCCGGGCCCGTCGGGCCCGTGGGCGCCGACGTTGTCCGAGACGGCGAACTGCAACCTGCGGCCCTCGACCCGCACACAACCGGGAACCATGCGGATCGTCGGCGCCTTGCGGACCTTGCGCACGTACTGGTCGCGCAGGACGCCCAGCCCGTGCGGCGCCCGGCCCGCATCGACCAGCTCCACCGGGGAAGGCCCGTCCGACGGCGACATCATGGCGCCGGATATCTGCAGCGTGTCCTCGGGTTCGGGCTTCTCCCTGGCTCTCGGAAATCCCAACCCCATTGCGGACACCTCGGTCGTGGGCCGTACGTGATGCCGACCTCCACCGTACCCGACGCCGCACGCGCCCGATCAGGTCACGTCGCGGCGGAACGTGGTGAAGTAGCCGATGGTCAGGGGGATCAACCCCCAGCCCAGCATGGCGAGGCCGCCCTGCCACCAGGTGAGGAGGGGCTCGTTCACGCCACCGCCGCCTCCACCGCCGAAGCCCGTCGAGCCGATCGCCCCGACGAGTGCCACCACGGCCCGGCTCGGCAGCCAGTTCAGGTTGTAGTGGAACACGCTGTGGGCCACCGCCACGAGGATCGGCTCGAGGATGAAGGTCCCACCGATGGTGATCAGGATGCCGGCCACCTGGTTCTTCACCAGGACCCCGAAGCCCAACCCGAAGAGGCCGAGGAGGATGGATGCCACCACCAGGCCGGGGATCACGGCTCCGGCCTGGTCGGTCACCGAGGTGGCGCTGCCACCGAGTGCGGCGTTCCAGGGCAGCCCGACCGCGAGGACGATGACCAGGGAGAGGAGCGCCATGAGGACGGCCCAGTAGGAGGTGACGATGGTCTTGGCGCCGAGCACCCGACTACGCACCGGGGTGTAGAGGAGCGTGTTGGTGATGGTCTTCTGGCGGTACTCACTGGTGATGCAGACGACCCCGGCGACCGGTGCCAGGAAGGTGATCCCGAAGAAGCCGGCGCCGAGGAGGAGCCGTTGCTGGTTGAGCGTGTGCGCGAAGTAGAAGGTGTGGCCGGCGAACCCCCCCGCCCGGGCGAACAGGATCAGGATGAACAGTACGGTCAGGGGGAGGGCCAGCCCGAAGCAGACCCAGATGCCCGGCATGGTGCGCATCTTGAGCGACTCCGCCCGCACGGCGTTGATCACGACGGCTCTCCGGGGGCGCCGAAGCCGAGTCCGGACGTGAGCTCCAAGAAGATGGACTCGAGGTCGGCTCCCTGCGCGGTCAGCTCGTACAGGACGATCTGGTTGGAGGCCAGCAGGGGCCCCAGCTGCTCGGGTGTGACGCCGTCGACGGCGACCAGGTCGTGGGCCAGGCGCCGGAAGCGGATGTTGGCCGAGGCGAGCACGTTGCCCAGCCGGTCTGCTTCAGGCGTGCGGACGTGCATGGTCAACTGCGCCATGCCGGCCGTGATCGACTCCAGCGACCCCTGTGCCTTGAGCTTGCCCCGGGAGATGATCACGGCGTCGTCGATGGTCTGGGCCATCTCGGCCAACAGATGCGACGAGACCAGAATGGTCCGGCCCTCGCCGGCCAGGTAGCGCATGAAGTCCCGGAGCCAGGCGATGCCCTGGGGGTCGAGGCCGTTGGAGGGCTCATCGAGGATCAGGACGTCGGGGTCACCGATCATGGCGCTGGCCAGTTCGAGGCGCTGGCGCATGCCCATGGAGAAGCCGCCCACCTTGCGCTTGGCGTCGGCCGTCAAGCCCACGAGGTCGAGGACGACGTCGGCCCTCACCTCGTCGTGGCCTCCGGCCCGGGCCACCATGCGCAGATGGGTGCGGGCGCGCCGCGACGGGTGGAAGCTGGTCGCTTCGAGCACCGCGCCCACCGTCCCCGAGGGGTGGGGCAGTTCGCGGTAGAGCTGCCCCCCGACGGTGGCCCGGCCCGCATTCGGGGCGACCAGCCCGAGCAGCATGCGCAGGGTGGTGGTCTTGCCGGAGCCGTTGGGACCGAGGAACCCGGTCACCCGTCCCGGCTCGACGCTGAAGCCGAGATCATCGACGGCTACCACCGATCCGAAGTGCTTGGTCAGTCCGGAGATCTCGATCGGCAGGCCGCGGGGGGCCGGGCTTCCGGACACGGAGGCACGATAGCCGCCGGTACCGGCCGCACCGGGGCACCGGGGCACCGGGGCACGGGCCCCGGACCCGATTGTCGGGGCGTGGCGCGCCGACGATACTGAGGGCGATGACACGTGCGGTGGTCTGCTCGGGATTGAACGAACCCTGGAAGGCCGAAGAGGTGGAGATCGACCCTCCGGGGCACCGCGAGGTCCGGGTGGAGATGGCCTATGCGGGGCTGTGCCACTCCGACGAGCACGTGCGCTCGGGCGACATCAGCGCTCCACCCGAGGTGCTCGAGATGATCGGGGTGCCCTCCATGTTCCCCTTCGTCGGTGGCCACGAGGGGTCGGGCATCGTCACCGAGGTCGGCCCCAACGTCACCCAGGTGGCGCTGGGGGATCACGTCGCGGTGTCCTTCATCCCCTCGTGCGGGACGTGTCACTGGTGCGCATCGGGCCGCCAGCACCTGTGTGATCTGGGGATGACCACCCTCGGGGGTGGAATGATCAGCGATGGGACCTACCGCTACCACCTGGGTGGGCGGAACCTGAACCGGATGGCCCAGCTGGGAACGTTCGCCGACGAGATGGTGTGCCACGAGAACTCGCTGGTGCGCATCGACCCGTCCGCCGACATGAAGGCCGCCGCGCTCATCAGCTGCGGGATCTCCACCGGGTTCGGGTCGGCCGTGGAGCGGGCCAAGGTCAAGCCGGGCGAGACCGTCGTCGTCGTCGGGTGCGGCGGGGTCGGATCCGGTGCCATCCAAGGTGCGCGCATCGCCGGCGCCCGCACCATCGTCGCCGTGGACCCGGTGCCGTTCAAGCTGGAGAAGGCCATGGAGACGGGCGCCACCCACACGGCGGCCTCGCTGAGCGACGCCCGGATGATGCTCCACCAGCTGACCGCCGGCCGCGACGCGGACGTGGTCATCCTGACGCCGGGCACCCTCAGCGGTGACCTGATCGCCTCGGCGTGCGAGCTGGGGTCGAAGGACGCCCGCGTGGTCGTCACGGCGATCGCGCCCTTCGACCAGATGGACGTGCAGCTCAACCTCTTCCGCTTCGCCATGTACAACCAGGCGTTGCTGGGAACGGTGTTCGGTTCGGTCAGCCCGCGGGTCCAGGTGCCCAACCTGTTGCACCTCTACGAGGCCGGGCAGCTCAAGATCGACGAGATCATCACCAAGGAGTACGCGCTCGACCAGGTCCAGCAGGGCTACGACGACCAGGCGGCCGGCTCCATCATCCGGGGCGTCGTCAGATTCGGCCCGTGACCCCGACGGCCCTACTCGGATCGATAGGGGCCGAGGTGGCGGGTGAAGCCGGGAGGGACGATCAGGTCATCGGGCGTCAGGTCGTGGATGGACGCGTGGCCGAGACCGAGTAGCGCCGACTCGATGCCGCTCCGCAGCAGGTCGAGCACGTTCTCGACCCCGGCCTGCCCGTTGGCCGCCAGTCCCCACAGGGAGGCCCTCCCGATCATGACCGCCTTCGCCCCCAGTGCCACGGCCTTGACCACGTCGCTGCCGCGCCTGATCCCCCCGTCGAGGAGGACCTCCACCTGATCGCCCACCGCGTCGGCGATCGGCTGCAGCGCCCTGATCGTCGCCGGCGTCCCGTCGAGGTTGTTGCCCCCGTGGTTGGACACCGAGATGGCGGTGACTCCCGCGTCGACGGCTCGCTTGGCGTCGTCGACCCGGGTGATGCCCTTGAGCATGAAGTCGCCGTCCCACTGCTCACGCATCCAGGCCACGTCCGCCCAGCTCGGGGGCGGCGTCTGCATCCACGCGCCGTAGGCGCCGAAGAAGGTGGGGCCGCTCTGGCCCTTGGGCGCCATGTTCGGGGTGGTCAGATCGGGGAGCCGGCCCGAGCGGAGGAAGCCGTACAGCCAGCGGGGGCGGAGCAACGCCTCGGGGGCGAAGCGGGCCATCGTCTGCACGTTCATCGTCTCGGGGATGAAGGGGCTCCCCCAGTCGCGCCCGTGTGAGAACGACCAGTCCAACGTGGCGATCACCCCGACCGCGCCGGCGAGGCGCGCCCGCTCCATGCGCGCCAGGATCTCGTCGCGCGTGCCCACCCAGTAGACCTGGAAGAAGGTCTGCGGATTGGCCGCCACCACGTCTTCGATCGGCTTGCTGGCGAAGGAGCTGAGACCCATGGCGGTCCCGCGGGCCGCGGCGGCGCGGGCGACCGCCACCTCGCCGTCGGGGTGCACGCCCTGGACGCCGGTGGGCGATATGACGACCGGCAGCGAGATGCTCTGGCCCATGACCTTGGTGGTCAGATCGCGCTCGGCCGGGGACCCGGCGACATGGGGCGCGAACCCGAGCTCGCCGTAGGCAGCGATGTTGTCCTCGACGGTGATGCCCTTCTCGGAGCCGGCCACGAGCGCGGCGTAGACCGACTTGGGGAGGCGCCTCTTGGCCCGGCGCTGGGCTTCGAGCACCGTTTCGAACCATGCACTGCTCATGTCAGCCCCATCTCAGTCGCCCTCGGCGCCGGCCAGGTCGCCGGGATGGTCGTCGGGATCGGTGAGCTCCTGCGCGACGCTGTACCCGGCAGCGCGCGGGTGACGTCGAGCCCAGTCCGCCGCCTCGCCCCCGGTGGTGAACGGACCGACGATGAGATCCGGTGCGGAATGAGCGGGACCCTGGAGGACGACCGCGGCCACGCCCGTCAGCGTAGCAACGAGGTGCCGGCACGACCCTTCACACGACTCTCCGGCGATCTCCACACGATGCGGGGCACGAGTGGGGCCGGCGTCCGGGCGTGCAGGCAGCCGAGCCACACGCCCGCGCCGTAGGCCAGGTCGTCGGCGAGGTGGAGTGCGGCATAGCGGAAGGGGTCGAGCTCGGCCCGGCCGGCCACCCAGTCGTCGACCGCCGGAAGGAGCAGCGCCAGCGCCGCCGCGCTCCGGGTCCGGCGCCAGCCCAGGGCGAGGACCAACGCCGGGGACCAGGCGCGGGCGAGCCCGCGCACTGCGGGCCGGACCGCGGCGATCGTGCCGCGCCCGGCAATCCGGGCGGCCACGGGGAGAGGGTGCTCGACGACCCCGTCGAGCCGCCGGGCCAGCAGCAGCACCGAGGTGGCGAGGGTGGCGGCGGCCAGGACGGGCCGCCGCGCCGCGGCCAGGGCCCAGACGCCGGCCGTCCAGGCCGAGGTGCGCAACGGGGCGAGGGAGCCCGGGTGCCGCCGGGCCAGAGGTGCGGCGGTGGTGCCGTAGAAGGCCCGACGGCCCAGCCACGAGCCGACGCGTCCGGGCCCGTCGTGGCGCACGGTGGAACTCGGCTCGTAGCGGACGTCCCACCCGGCGACCGCCAGTCGCCAGACCAGGTCGACGTCCTCGCCCCCGCGCAGCCGGGGATCGAACAGCTCGTCGTGGACGGCGCCACGGCGCACCAGGAGGGCAGCGCTCGGCACGTAGGGGATCCGGCTCATCGGCCGGACGAGCCCGGGCGAGGCACCGAGATCGAGCGACGAACGGACCGCCTCGTAGCGGGTCAGTGGGGTGGGGGGGAGACCGCGACGGGCACGATCCGCGGCGCCACCGCCGCCACCATGGGGTCGTTGAAGTGGGCCAGCAAGGGCTCCAACCAGCCCTCGTCGGGCACGCAGTCGGAGTCGATGAAGGCCACGACGGGCGTGCTGACCCGGGCCAGCCCGGCGTTTCGCGCCGCCGAGGGGCCGGCGTTGACCGACAGTTCGATCAGGGCGGCGCCGGCCCGCGCCGCCAGCTCCCGCGTGCGTGCCACGTCCGCCGAGGCGTCGTCCACCACGACGCAGGCCATCCCCGGCAGTGCAGAGAGGAGGCGCCGCAGCTGATCAGGTCGATCGCGCACCGGGATCACCACGGTGACGTCGGCTGGCCCCAAGGCCGGGGGGCCGGGACGTGGGAGGAGAAGGCCCGAGGCGAGGAGCCGGCGGGCCAGGATCTGCTCGCCCCGACCGTCGCCCACCGGCTGGCCGGCCTCCCAGCGCCGGACCAGGGACGCGGCCCGAGGGGTGAGGCGCAGGAGCCGGAGGGGAGCGCCGCCCATGAGGATCCGACCCCCCTCGAGGGCCGACGTGGCCCGATCCGCGGCGAGGCCGAAGGTGCCGGGCAGGGCCGTCGAGGCGCTGTCGGGAGCGTGCCGGATGGGTGAGGGTGGTGGCCTCGTGCCTTCCCGGCAGGGGAGCTTCACCGGGCAATCTTGACAGGGTTAGGCTGGGCGCCTGATTGGAGGATCCAAATTGTCGCCGAGCGAAGAGCAGGAAGTCAGGGACCCCGAGGCGTTGTCCGAGGACGAGGTCGACGAGCTGTTGGTGGAGGAAGTCTCGATCGACGGGATGTGCGGGGTCTATTGAGCCTGACCGACATCGTCCCGGCGGTCGATGACCGCCCCTTCGACCCCCACTTGGCCTGGCGGGTGCACCCGCAGCGTGGCGTTGCGCGACGAGTCGTTCGGCGCTCTGGCCTACCACTACGGCACCCGGCGCCTGCTCTTCTTGAAGTCGCACACGCTGGTGGAGTTGGTCTCGTCGCTCCATCTGTTCGAGAGCGCCGCGGCGGCGATGGAGGCGCTGGTGCCCGAGCCCGAGCGCGGGACGTACTCGAGGGCACTCGCCCGCCTGGCCGAATCGGAGGTCATCCATGCCGGTTGAGTCCGTGCCCTTGCGGGAGCGGTTCACCCAGGGGCTCGACGCCCCGATCTGCCTGACCTGGGAGCTCACCTACGCCTGCAACCTGGCCTGCGTCCACTGCCTCAGCTCGTCGGGCCGCCGCGACCCGAGGGAGCTGTCGGCGGCCGAGGCCCGCGGCGTGGTGGACGAGTTGGCTGCCATGAAGGTGTTCTACGTGAACATCGGCGGCGGCGAGCCCATGCTGCGCCCGGACTTCTTCGACCTGCTCACCTACGCCGTCGACCACCAGGTCGGCGTGAAGTTCTCCACCAACGGGACCCGGCTCACCCCGGACCGGGCGCGCCGCCTGGCCACCATGGACTACGTCGATGTGCAGGTCAGCCTGGACGGCGCCCTGGCCTCCACCAACGACGCCGTGCGGGGTGAGGGATCGTTTGCCGCCGCCCGGACGGCCATGGACAACCTGGCGGCGGCCGGCTTCGGGCAGTTCAAGATCAGCGTGGTCGTGACCCGCGAGAACGTGACCCAACTCGACCGGTTCGCCGACATCGCGCGAGGGCTACGGGGCCCAGCTGCGGCTGACCCGGCTCCGGCCCTCGGGGCGGGGCGTCGACTCGTGGGAGGCGCTGCATCCGACGGCCGACCAGCAGCGGATGCTCTACCACTGGCTGCTCGAACGTCCCGACGTCCTCACGGGGGACTCCTTCTTCCACCTCTCGGCGCTGGGCCAGCCGCTCGACGGCCTGAACCTGTGCGGAGCGGGAAGGGTGGTCTGCCTGATCGATCCGGTGGGCGACGTGTACGCCTGCCCGTTCGTCATCGACCGCGAGTTCCTGGCCGGCAACGTGCGCGACCAAGGAGGATTCGCCGGCGTGTGGCGGCAGTCCGAGCTCTTCGCCTCGCTGCGCGAGCCGCAGAGTGCCGGAGCCTGCGCGTCCTGCGGGTCCTACGACGCCTGCCAGGGGGGCTGCATGGCGGCCAAGTTCTTCACCGGCCTTCCGCTCGACGGGCCCGATCCCGAGTGCGTCTTCGGCCACGGCGAGGACGCGCTGGCGGCCCGCGACCGGCCGCCGGGCCCGGCGCTCCTCGGCCACTCCAAGGTCGACCGCGCCGGCATCCCCATCCCCGTGCCTACCCCGGTCCGCTTCCGGACCTCCGCCACCGCGTAGCGCGACGCGAGGTGACGTCAACGGTGGAGCTGGGCGGCGCCACCTGGCCGGACATCGCAGCCACGCAGCGGACCCAGCTGCTGGCCGTGCCCCTCGGCTCTCTCGAACAGCACGGGCCCCATCTGCCCCTCGACACGGATACGCAGATCGCCCGCGAGCTGGCCGCACGGCTGGCGCGGTCACGCCCCGACGTGGTCGTGGCGCCCGCCATCCCCTACGGGGCGAGCGGCGAGCACGCCGCCTTCGCGGGGACACTGCTGGTCAACCACGTGGTGCTGGCCGATCTGCTGGTGGAGCTGGTCCGTTCCGCCCGCGACGCGTTCGCCGGCGTGGTCGTGGTCTCCGCCCACGGCGGCAACCACGATGCACTCGCGAGGGCCGAGGCGCGTTGCCGGGCCGATGGCGACGAAATTTTGGTCTGGCCGGCCGTGGTGCCGTCCGGCGACGCCCATGCGGGGAGGACCGAGACGTCGTTGATGCTGGCCATCGATCCCGCCGCCGTCCGGGTGGAGCGGGCCGAGCCCGGCTGCACCGAGCCGCTCGACGTGCTGCTGCCCCGGTTGCGCACCGAGGGGGTCAGGCCGGTAGCGTCCAACGGCGTGTTGGGCGATCCCCGAGGGGCAAGCGGTGCAGAAGGTGAGGAGCTCCTGACCGCCATGGCCGCCCGGCTGGTCGCCGCGGTCGGGAGAAGGTGGCCGGGGGCCGAGCCCGAGGCCGGCGGACGGCCGGTGAGCCGGGTAGCCGTGGTGACCGGCGCCGCCCGCGGCATCGGTGCGGCGACCGTCGACCGACTGGTGGCCATGGGTTGCGCCGTGGTCGCCGTCGACGTCTGCGCCGACGATCCCACCCTCGACTATCCGCTGGCCACCCCCGCCGATCTCAAGGCGCTCGACGCCCGCCACGGGGACACGGTGCGCACGATGATCGGCGACGTGAGGAGCCTCTCGGACATGCGGGACGCGGTCGACCTGGCGGTGCAGGCGTTCGGCGGTCTCGACGCCGCCGTCGCGGTGGCCGGGGTGCTGAGCGGGGGCCCCCCGCTGTGGGAGCTCAGCGATGGACAGTGGGAGGTGCAGTTCGCCGTCAACGTCGACGGCGTGCGCAACCTGGCCACCGCCGCGGTACCGGTCTTGCTCGAGGCGCCGCGGCCCCGTCAGGGCAGGGTGGTGGCGGTCGCCTCGGCGGCCGGCGTGCTCGGGCTGCGACGGCTCAGTGCCTACAGTGCCACCAAGCACGCGGTGATCGGTCTCATCAAGTCGCTGGCTGCCGACCTGTCCGGCACCGGCATCACCGCCAACGCCGTCTGTCCCGGCTCGACACGCACCGCCGTCCTGGACGCAACGGCCGCCGTCTACGGGTTGGCCACGGCCGAGGACTTCGCCCACCAACAGCTGGCGGACCGCCTGCTCGAACCGGAGGAGCCGGCGGCGTTCATCGCCTGGCTCTGCTCCCTGGAGGCGAGCGGCGTGACCGGGGCGGCGCTGTCGGTCGACGGCGGGCTCACGACCTCGTAGGGAACGAGCGGCGCCGGTCGGCCGACTCGCCGGTTAGACGTCGCGCACGTGCCGGCCGAACGTCCACTGATGGCCCTCGGGGTCCTCGGCGCTATAGGTGCGATCGCCGTAGAACTGATCGGCGGGCTCGCTCAGTATGTGGGCGCCGGCCGTCCGGGCCGCCTCGAAGTGTGCATCGACGTCGTCGACGTAGACGTAGACGAGTTGGGTGGCCCCGCCGCGGTGCGCCGGATTCTGGTAGTCGGGCCCCGGGTACCCCATCATCACCACGCCGTCGGCGAGCGCAATCTCGGCGTGCATCGCCTTGTCGTCCGGACCCTTCGTGCGGAGCCGCTCGCTGAATCCGAACGCCGTGACGAGCCAGTCGACGGCCGCGTCGACGTCCTCGTAGAGCAGGTAGGGGGTGATGCGGGGAAATCCTTCGGGTGGGCTCTGGGTCATGGCCTCCTCTTCCTCTACCGCTCGTCTCCGTCCGCTCGTCTTGGTAGCACACCGGAGCCGTTCAGAAGAACCGGATGGCGGACAGCGGCCAGATCCGGACATCGACCTTGCCCACGATGAGGTTCTTGGGCACGGGTCCCCAGTACCGGCTGTCACACGAGTCCCGGCGGTTGTCGCCCATCACGAAGTAGTTCCCCGAGGGGACCCTGTAGGGACGGACCAGGCTGTAGGGCGTGCCGGCGGGACCGGGGAACGTGGTCCCCTGCTGGGAAGCGGGGAGCCAGCTCTCGTCCAGCCGCCGGCCGTCGATCAGCACGTGGCCACCGCCGGACAGGGAGATGGTCTCGCCCGGGAGCCCGATCACCCGCTTCACCAGATCGGGGACCGGTGGACCCGGACAGTTCTCCTTCGGCGGGCGGGCGAAGACCACGATGTCACCCCGATCCACGGAGTGGAGGTGGTAGGCCAATTTGTCCACCAGGATCCGGTCGCCGACCTGCAGGGTGGGCTCCATGGAGCCCGAAGGGATGTAGTACGTCTCGACGACGTAGGCCCGCAGGAGCACGGCGATGAGGACGGCCACCACGAGCACCACCGCCGAGTTGCGCAGCGAATGGGAGGCTCCGTGCGCTGCGTGTGCCGCTCTCCCGCGGGTCGACGCATGCGTGGGCACCAGCCCACACCCTAATTAGACCTTTGGCGCAAGGTCGGGCTCCAAGGGCCCAGAAAAGGTCTTTGTACCCCTCGTCAGTGGCATAGAAGTCGGTCATCATTCCCCCATATGAGGAACGAGCAGGATTTTCGAGCTGAGTCGGGCGCGGACGGGCGGGACGCGCCGAACCACCGGAAGGTGGCCGACCCGCGGTCCCAGGCCCAGGCTCGGGCCATGGTGGGAGCGGTAGGGGGCTCCATCATGGTCAACGCCGACGTCTCGCGGGCTCGTGATCGCCGCCGGGAGACCCGTCTGCGGCGCCTCCTCGCGCTGCTGTGCCTGGTGCTGGCGTGGATGGTCTACCGCCTGGCCACCGGACACGGGCTCTTCCCCTCCATCCCCTTCCCGGCGTCGCTCGACCGCTACATCCCCGCGTTCGGCATCATCGCACTGCTCGCCGTCGTGATGCTGGCGCCGCTCCTCGGAGCCGGCCGCTCACCCCACATGCTGATCCGCCCCGGTGAGACCCAGGTCGGACTGGACGACGTCGTCGGGATCGATGGGATCAAGGCCGAGGTGGTCCGAACGGTAAACCTCTTCCTGGCCCACCAGATGTTCCGCGACTCCATGGGTGGTTCGTCTCGACGCGGCCTGTTGTTCGAGGGACCGCCGGGAACCGGCAAGACGTTCGTGGCCAAGGCGATGGCCAAGGAGGCGCAGGTGCCGTTCCTGTTCGTCTCGGCGTCGGCCTTCCAATCGATGTACTTCGGGGCGACCAACCGCAAGATCCGCACCTTCTTCAAGCAGTTGCGCAAGTACGCCCGCAAGGAAGGTGGGGCCATCGGCTTCATTGAGGAGATCGACGCCATTGGTGGGGCGCGCCGGGGGCAGGGAACCGGCACCAGCGAAGGCATCGCCGGCGTGGTGAACGAGCTCCTGGTGCAGCTGCAGTCCTTCGACACCCCGTCGCGGGGCCAGCGGTGGTGCAACGCCTGGATCGACATGATCAACCACTACCTGCCTAACGACCGGCACATACCCAAGCGCGCCGTGGTGCCGGCCAACGTCTTGGTGGTCGGTGCCACGAACCGCAGGGACGACCTCGACCCCGCGCTCCTCCGCCCAGGACGGTTCGACCGCTCGATCTACTTCGGACTCCCCGGACGTGCCGCTCGGGGAGACGTCGTCGCCTACTACCTGGGCCGCAAGGCGCACGAGGACGAGCTGGACTCCCAGGAGGCCGTCGACCGGATCGCGAGCATGACCTCGGGCTACTCCCCGGCGGCATTGGAGCGCCTCTTGGACGAGGCGCTGATCATCGCACTGACGCACGGGCGAACGGCGATGACCATGCCCGACGTGGCCGAGGCCAAGCTGCTGGTCGAGCTCGGTGTGACCGACCCGGCGACCTACACCGACGAAGAACGGGTGCGGGTGGCCACCCACGAGGCGGGCCACGCCACGGTCGCCTACTTCCTCGGACGGAGCCGCCAGCTCGACGTGCTCTCCATGGTGAAGCGACGGGACTCGCTCGGCCTGCTGCAGCACTCCGACACCGAGGAGCGGTTCACCCAGCGCCGAGACGAGATGGAGGCCCTCCTCCAGATCTGCATGGGCGGCCTGGTGGCCGAGGAGCGCTGGTTCGACGAGGTCTCGACCGGTCCGGCCGGGGATCTCATTGCCGCCACGACCATCGGAGCGCAGATGATCGGCGCGTGCGGGATGGGCGAGTCGTTGATCTCCATCGCCGCCGCCGGCAACGGCATCCTCAGCGGCGGGCTGGTGGAGAAGGTGCTGGCCGACAGGGACGCCCGCGCCGAGCTCGATGCGCTGCTCGACTCCTCCCGCGCTGCCGCCCGCTTGATCGTCGTCGCACACGGAGCCGTCGTCGAGGCCCTGCGCGACGCGTTGCTCCAGCGCGACGAACTGGTCGGCCCCGAGATCACCGCCGTCATCACCGAGTGCCTCGAGGAGCTGAACCCACCGCGGGTATCGATGACGTTTTGAGCGACACCGGCTGAGCGACACCGGCTCAGCGACACCGTTCAGCCGGGTTGGCGTGGTCTCCCGCCCAGTATGCGCAGAACGAGCCGGCGCGCCCGGCCCGGGGTCCGGGCCCGTTCCGCCGCTCGAGCCTGGGCCTCGTGGCGGTTCGAGAGCGGGCCGCCGAGCCGCCAGTGCATGTCCAGGCCGTCGCGGGGATAGCGCACGTAGCGGCCGGCCGGGGGCAACTTCGGCTTCGGCTTGCGTCGCTTTCCCGAGGTGCCCACCGGGTTCAGCGGAGCTCCGCCGGTCCCTCGTCGTCGTCGACCACTTCGGCGTCGATCACGGTGGGATCGTCCCGCGGCGAGTTCGCCGTGCCCGGCCCGAAGCCCGGCCCGAACCCCGGCCCGCCCCCGCGAAAGGTGGCGAAGAACGCCCCGGGCCCCCCCGGTACCTGACCGAAGTTGATCTGCACCCGCTGCCCCGCCTCGGGCCCGAGCGCATCCCACAGCGGCGCGGCGCGCCGGTGGACGACGGCGTTCTGCACCCCGTACGTGGCGCCGAGATACAGCAGGAAGGACGACGCCTCCAGACTGCCCGCGCCGGCGTGCTGGGCCCCGACACCAGCGATGAAGTGCAGGCCCAAAGAGACGACCCACAGTCCCATGGTGAGCCAGGTTCCCTGGCGCAGCACCCAGTTGTTCGACGTCCAGATCCGCACGGTGAGGGCGCGCACGGCGCCCAGCACGACCGCTCCCACCACGAGGGTGCCGAGGACCCACCCGACGTCGTCCCCCGTGACATGATGCGCGCCGGTGTAACTCAGAACCTGCGCCAGGCCGATCACCCCCAGCACGACAGGAAGTCGCAGGCTCAGGACGCGTGGCACGGGCCGGATCCTGCGTTGCCGGCGGAGGATGTAGAGGGCGACGACGACGTCGAGGAGGATGGAGAAAAACACCGGCTACCACCTTATGGCCGTGTGCGGCGACCCCGGCCGCAGTGCCTCGGCCGCAGTGATGGCCGCGTGCGGCGAACGCGAGACCCGCCGCCCCCTACGTGGACACGCCCTCCAGCGCGAGCAGGGCCCGCTTGATGGGCAGCCCGCCTCCGTAACCGCCGATACCGTCGCCGGCCACCACTCGGTGGCAGGGCACGATGATCGCGATCGGGTTCTTCCCGTTGGCCTGGCCCACGGCGCGGGACCCCTTGGGCCGCCCGACGCGTCGGGCCAGCTCTCCGTAGCTGATCGTCTCGCCGTAGGGGATGCACGCCAGCTCGGCCCACACGTCCTTTTGGAAGTCGGTGCCGGCAAGGCCCAGTGGCACGTCGAAGTCCCGTCGGTCCCGGGCGAAGTACTCCTCGAGCTGGGTGGCGGCGTCCTTGAGCACGGCGGGCGCGCCCGGGCCCGACGGGCGCGGGGCCCTGGCGTCGTTCGGCAGCCACACCCCGATCAACCGGTCTCCGTCGCTCCCGAGCACGAGAGGTCCGATCGGGGTGTCCATGGGCATGGCGAATGCCGGTGCGAATGCGGGTGTGGTCATGCTGCCTCACGATCTTTGCGGGTGAGCGGTCCTTGCGCGCCGGGGAGCGCCCAGAGGTGGACCATGGCGTAGCTCCGCCAGGGACGCCACGCCTCGGCCAGGGTCGACAGGCGGGCGGGGTCGTCGGGGAGTCCGAGGGTCCGGGCCGCACGCCTGATCCCCAGATCGGTGGGCATGAACGCATCGGGGTGGCGCAGGGCGCGCATGGTGACGTACTCGGCCGTCCACGGTCCGATCCCGGGCAGCGCCACCAATGCGGCGCGCAGTTCGGAGGGCTCCGACCCCGGATCGATGACGACGGTGCCCATGTCGACCGCCCGGGCCAACGCGACGATGGCGTGGCGCCGGCCGGCCGGCATGGAGAAGGCGGCCGGGTCGTCATCGGCCAGCGCCAAGAGCGAGCCCGGGGTGGGAAAGAGGTGGGTGATCCCCCCGATCGGGTCGGGGAGGACGTCTCCCGCCGCGCCCACGAGGCGCCCGACGACGGTGCGGGCCCCCGACACGGAGACCTGCTGGCCGACGACGGCCCGAACCGCCAGCTCGAACCCGTCGGCGGTCCCGGGCACGCGTCGGCCCGGATCCGCCGTCACCAGGGGACCCAGCAGCGGGTGCGGGCGAAGAGCCTCGAGAACCGCGACGGGATCGGCGTCGAGGTCGAGGAGTTGGCGGCAGCGGGACACGGCGGTGGTCAGATCGCGCAGGTCCGAGAGGTGCAGGTCGCCGACGACGAACGCCGGCCCGTCGGCTCCGCCGTCGGGTGCCGACACCGAGATCACCGCGTGCCCGTGCGGGAGCCGGAGGCTGCGGCGGTACGTGCCGCCGTCGAGCGCCTCCACCCCGGGCACGGCGCGGGCGCCGAGGAAGCCGAGCACCGAACCGGGGCTGAAGGGACGTCGGAAGGGCAGTCGCAGCCTGATTCCCTGGGTGGTGCCGTCGGCCGTGCCGGTGTGCCGGCTCCGACCCGCCGACGCACGCGCCCGCAGTCCGCCTGGGGTGTCGGCAAAGATCTCCTGCACCGTCTCGTTGCACTGGCGGACGCTGGAGAACCCGGCGGCGAAGGCCACGTGCGCGATGGGGAGCTCCGTCGTCTCGAGCAGGATGCGCGCCGTCTGCCCGCGCTGTGCCCGGGCGATGGCGAGCGGTCCCGTGCCGACCTCGGCGCTGATCACCCGCGTGAGGTGGCGCACGCTGTAGCCGAGACGTCGAGCGAGGCCACCAACGCCTTCGCGGTCGACGATGCCGTCCCGGATGAGGCGCATGGCGCGGGCGACGACATCGGCCCGCAGGTTCCACTCCGGCGATCCCGGCGTGGCGTCCGGCCGGCAGCGGAGGCACGCTCGGAATCCGGCCTGCTGTGCAGCGGCGGCCGACGCGTAGAAGCGCACGTTCTCGCGCTTGGGCGTGCGGGCCGGGCAGCTCGGCCGGCAGTAGATCCCGGTCGAGGTGACGCCGATGAAGAAGACCCCGTCGAAGCGGGCGTCCTTGCTGCGCGCCGCCTGGAAACAGCGTTCGGGGTCGTCGATCACCGATGCATCGTGGCACGCCCGGCGCCCCGTTACTGGCGGAAATCGGACATCTTCAACGCCGCGCCGTCATCGGCCCGGTCTGGGCCAGTAGCAGCTGTCGATGCGTCACGGCATCCCCCCACGCGCTGCACAGGGCCCAGGTGCGCCTCAGGAAGAGGTGGAGGTCGCACTGCACCGTGTGCCCGACGGCGCCGAACACCTGGAGGGCGGCTCGGCCGGCCAGCTCGGCGGCGTCCGACGCCATGGCCTTGGCCATGGAGGCGTCGCCGGACGCGGTGGGCTGCGCCGTGGCCAACGACCAGGCGGCCCGGTAGGCGGCCGGCCGGGCCAGCTCCAGCCTCACCTTGGCGTCGGCGAGGAGATACCGTGCGGCGCGGAGGTTCCCGAGCCCCCGACCGGACCGGTACCGCTCTCGGGCGTGGTCGGCCGCCAGCACCACCAGGCGATCGCCCAGTCCGATGAGGAAAGCGGCCGATCCCGTCGCAGCGCGATCGACCATGAGCCCGACGCTGGCTTCGGCCGCGATGCCGAAGGCCAGCAACGTGTCGGCCGACAGCGGCCAGTGCACCGTGGAGAGGTCGCGGGTGCGATCGAGCGTCGCGGTGGGATGCACCCGGCAGGCCCGGGCGGGCACGGCGTGCAGCTGCCAGCCCGAGTCCGGATCGCGGCAGGCCAGGACGTACACCTCGGCGTCCCGTGCCCCCGCGACACGGGGCGTGCGCAACATGCCGTCGGCCGACACGGTGGTCGGGGAGGTCGGACCCGTCGCTCCGACGTCGACGCCCCCGAGGGCGACGGGCGTGTCCCGAGCGACGAGGGCGTGGAGCGCGCCGGCCGCCGGCTGGGCCGGCGACAGGGCGGCCAGCATCGGCGCCGCCACGCCGGCCGACTCCAGCAGGGGCTCGGGGAGGGCCCACCACCCGGCCTCCTCGAAGATCCCCATCAGGTCCACGGTGTTCAGCCCGAGACCGCCCTCCGCCGTGGGAACGAGCAGCCCCGCCAGGCCCAGCGCGGCCAATGCCCTCCAACGAGCAGCCGCCTGGAGCGCCTGCTGTTCCCGGCTGGCCCCCCCGAGCTCGCGCAGAGCACGCACGGTGCACTCGACCTCCAGCACGCCGCGCACCGCCCGGCGCAGTTGGAGCTGTTCGTCGCTGAAGGCGAAGTGCACGTCGTTCAGCCTTCCGGAAGGCCGAGCAGGCGATCGGCCACCACGTCGTGGTGGAGCTGGTGCGTACCGGTCTCGATCTGGTCGGCCAGCGCGTCGAGATACCCGTTGAGCCACGGGTCCGGAGATCCGGAATCGAGGAGCTCGGCCTCTGGGCCCAGGAGGGCCAGCGCGGTCCGGCGGATGGTCACATCGGCCTCGGACCAGAAGATCTCGTTGCAGCTCGCCTCCGGCCCGACGAGCTGCCCGCCGGCCGCCTTGCTGGCGGTCCACAGGGCGTGCCACGCGGTCGCCTGGGCGTCCCCCTGGGCCCGGGCGACGGCATCGGCCGCCCAGGCAGGGCTGCCCCGTTGTCGGAAGAGGTCGATGAGTCGAGCGGCCGCCTCGGTGAGGGGCGCCGCGCTCCGCAGGCCCAGGCCGTGCTCGGCGCCCGGCACGGTCGCGGCGATGCTGACGTCGGCGCCACGGTCCACCAGCAGCTGGGAGTCGGGAACCTCGACGTCCTCGAAGAGGATCTCGGCGAGCCCCGCCTCGCCGTCCATCGGGGCGATGGGTCGCACGATCACCCCGGGGGAGTCCAGGGCGACCAGGAAGCAGGAGAGCCCGCCACGGCTCTCTGGGTCCCCCTGGTTGCGCAAGATGCAAAAGCACCATTGGGCCACGGCCCCCTGGGCGACCGGGGCTCTCTGGCCGTTGAGGACCCAGCCGTCGCCGCCGGCGTTGCGGACGGCGCGCCAGCGCACATCGGCCAGATCTCCGTGGGCGCCGGGTTCGGGCCAGGCCCCGCACCAGATCTCCTCTCCGGAGGCCATCGGTGGCAGGAAGCGCTCCTTCTGCGCGGCCCGGCCGTGTTCGAGAAGGGCGGGGCCGGCCAGGGAGATGCCGGCCCGGCTGACCCGTCGGGGGGCACGAGCGCGTGCGTACTCCTCCTCGAAGATCAACCACCGCACGATCCCGGCGTCGCGGCCGCCGAACTCGACCGGCCAGTGCACGACGGACCACCGCGCCGCGAACAGGGCCGCTTCCCACGCCCGGTGGGCGTCGAGGCCGGCCGGGGTGCCGAGTGGGGGGAGCGGTTCGGTCGGGACGTGTGCCGCGAGCCACGCCCGGGCTTCGGCCCGGAACCCCTCCTGGTCCGCATCGAAGGTCAGGTCCATGGCCCCGCGAATCTGGCATACCACCGATGGGATGACAAGGTGATGGGCGTGACACGGTCGAGGCAGTGGGCCCCCCATCAGGGCGATCCGCCCTGGTCGGCGCCGGTTTCTGCTCGGCGTCGGCCCGGAAGCCGGCGGGCGGGCGGCGCCATCGGGGGATTGAACCCCGGCCGATCGGGGTAGTACCCGGGTTGTACGCGATCGCCTGGTTGCCCGCCCCGGCCACGGACTTCCCGGCGGGACGCCACGATGACAGAAGCGAGGAGGGCGGATGCTGGCCACTGAGACGCGGAAGCTAAAGTTCGATGGGGGTACTGTCAGAGGAGTGGATGCATCTATGCCGGCACACGGCGATGATGGTGCAGGCTCAGACGAAGTGCTGAATGCTCTCGATGAGTTGGATACCGTCCTGAAGGAGAACGCCGAGCGGGAGCGCGCGCTGTTCCAGCGCATCGCCCAGGTACGGGTGGCCCGTGAGAACGGTCAGGAGTGGAAGTCGATCCTGGCCGCTGAGGACGAGCCGAGCACCGTCCAGCTCGTGAGCACGATCCTGCGTCGCCAGTCCGAGGCGAGCGGTTACCTTCGTCGATCACTGGTGGTCGCACTGAGGGCCGAAGGGCAGAGCATCCCGAGCATCGCCAACCTGTTCGGCGTGACGCACCAGAGGGTGTCGAACCTCCTGCGGCGCGTGGCGCAGGGGAGTGAGGTTCCGTCGACGTAGCGACGGGACTGGCGGCCGGGTGGCCGTCTGCATGCGCTGAAACGGGCCCATTCTGAGATTGGATATGTGGCTGGTGGCGCTCAGCTGCTAGACACGTCCAGCGTGAAATTGGCCGTCCCCACCGAGACCCGACCCGGAGAGCGGCGGGTGGCCCTCGTTCCCGATGTAGTCAAGAAGTTGGTGGCCACGGGTTGGGAGGTCGCCGTCCAGTCCGGTGCGGGCGGCGAGGCCGCCTTCGGCGACGCCGCCTACGTGGCTGCCGGGGCGAGCGTCGCCCCCGATGCCGCCGCCGTCCACGAGGGGGCGGGCCTGGTGGTCGGGGTCAACGCACCGGGCGAAGAGGGTGCCGCGCTGGTCCCCCGGGGAGCGGCGGTGCTCAGTTTCTTCCAGCCGGCACAGTCGGCCGCAACGTTGCGGATCCTGGCCGCCGGGGGAGCCACCGTGTTCAGCTTCGACCTGCTCCCCCGCATCAGCCGGGCGCAGGGGATGGACGCCCTGAGCTCGCAGTCCACGGTGTCGGGCTACCGGGCGGGCCTGGCCGCGGCCGAGCATCTGGGGAAGTTCTTCCCCATGTTCATGACGGCGGCGGGCACCGTCCCTCCGGCCAAGGTCCTGGTCATGGGCGTCGGCGTGGCCGGGCTGCAGTCCATCGCCACCGCCCGCCGTCTCGGTGCCCTGGTCAAGGCCTACGACGTGCGGGCGGCGGCCAAGGAGGAGGCGGAGAGCCTCGGGGCCACCTTCCTCGACCTGGGCGTCTCGGCCGAAGGCGCCGGCGGGTATGCCCGCGAGCTGTCCGAGGAGGAGCTGGACCGTCAGCGGGCCGCCCTGGCCGCCGAGGTGGCCGCCTCCGATGTGGTCATCACCACTGCGGCCGTACCGGGCCGCGCCGCACCCATCCTGGTGACCGAGCAGATGGTCGACGGGATGTCCGAGGGGGCGGTCATCGTGGACATGGCGGCCGATTCGGGAGGCAACTGCGCGCTCACCCGGGCGGGCGCCGTGGTGGACCACCACGGTGTGCACGTCGTGGGCATGGCCAACCCGGCCTCGGGCATGCCCACCCATGCCAGCTTCCTCTACGCCCGCAACGTGGCCAACGTCCTCGGCCTGATGGGGCCGGAGGGCGCTCTGACCCCGGACTGGGACGACGAGGTCGTGGACGGCATGTGCGTGCTGCGCGACGGCCAGGCCGTCTCGCCGGCCGCCATCGAGGTCCTCGGGCGCTCCGGGGAAGGGGGTGCCCCGTGATCGTCACCATGATCGCCCACGTGACCGTGACCGTCCATCCCGATAGCACCGGCATCGTCGAGTACCTGACCGTCTTCGTGCTGGCGGCGTTCGTGGGCATAGAGGTGGTCTCGAAGGTCCCGAGCATCCTGCACACCCCCCTCATGTCGGGCTCCAATGCCATCCACGGGATCGTGCTGGTCGGGGCGCTCACCATCATGGGGGAGGCCAGAGGCACGGCCCAGCTGGTCCTCGGCTTCCTCGCCGTGTTCCTGGCCACCTTGAACGTGGTCGGCGGCTTCGTCGTCACCGACCGGATGCTCGAGATGTTCAAGTCCAAACCCCGTGAGCGCGCGCCGGCGCGGAGCGGCGAGGCTGAGGAGCCGGGGGAGCCCACGTGACGACGGCGGCCTCGTTGCCCTTGGCCACCGTCCGGGACCTCGTCTACCTGCTGGCTGTCATCGGCTTCATCCTGGCCCTCAAGGGGCTCGGGTCGCCGCGCTACGCCCGGAGAGGGAACTGGTTGGCGGCCGCGGCGGCCACCGCCGCCATCGCCGTGACCTTCACCCTTCCCTCACTGCGCCACTCGGGACGGAATCTGGTCCTGGCCCTCGTCGCCATGGTGTTGGGAGCCCTGGTCGCCGTCCCCGTGGCTCGGCTGGTGAAGATGACCGCGATGCCCCAACTGGTGGCCATCTTCAACGGTGTCGGCGGCGGGGCGGCCGCCCTCATCTCCATCATGGAGCTGCTGCGGCTGCACTCGCTCGGTCTCAAACCGGCGGTCTACGTGACGGCCGAGGTCCTGCTGGGCGTCCTGATCGGCTCCGTCTCCTTCTCGGGGAGCGCCATCGCCTTCATCAAGCTGCAGGAGCTGATCACCGGGCGGCCCATCACCTACCCGGGGCAGCAGGCCACCAACGCCGTGGTGGCCGTGGCCATCGGGGCGCTCATCGTCGCGGCGCTGGTGAGCGGCAACATCGTGTTCGTCTACGTCCTTTTGGGGCTGGCGCTGGTGCTCGGGGTCATCTTCGTGCTTCCCATCGGGGGGGCCGACGTGCCGGTACTCATCTCCCTCCTCAACTCGTTCACCGGCCTGGCCGTCGCCGCGTCGGGGTTCGTACTGGACAACGACCTCCTCATCGTGGCCGGAACACTGGTCGGCGCGTCGGGTATCATCTTGACCCGCCTGATGAGCGCGGCCATGGGCCGCTCGCTACCGAACATCCTCTTCAGTGCCTTCGGCGCCGTGATCACCGCCACCGGTGGAGAGGAGGGTGACGCCTCCCGCTCCGTGCGCACCGGCACGGCCGAGGACGTCGGTGTCCTCCTGGCCTACGCCCGCAAGGTGGTGATCATCCCCGGGTACGGGCTGGCGGTGGCCCAGGCGCAGCACACGGTGCGCGAGCTGGCCGATGCCCTGAGCGCCCGTGGGGTCGACGTCTTCTTCGCCATCCATCCCGTCGCCGGCCGGATGCCCGGGCACATGAACGTGCTGCTGGCCGAGGCCAACGTGCCCTACGACGACCTCAAGGAGATGGACGAGGCCAATGCGGAGATGTCCAACGCCGACGTGGCCCTCGTCGTCGGAGCGAACGACACGGTCAACCCGGCGGCCAAGACGACGCCCGGCAGCCCTATTTACGGCATGCCGATCATCAACGCCGACGAGGCCGACAACATCATCTTCCTCAAGCGCTCCATGCGGCCCGGGTTCGCCGGCATCGACAACGAGCTGCTCTACGACCCCAAGACGACGATGCTGTTCGGCGACGCCAAGGACACCCTGCAGAAACTGGTGGCCGCCGTGGCCGACGCCTGAGTCCGGGGGGCCACGCCCGGTTAGCGCGGGGCGATGTCGTCCACCTTGGCCAGGACCGCGGTGCCGGGCTTCCAGCGGCCCGCGGCCACGTTGGCGGCGACCTGGGTGGCGTTGGAGGCCCCGGCGATGACCGAGGCCACGGGGGGGTGCGAGAGGAGCCAGGCGAAGGCGAGATCCAAGACGGTGTGCCCCTCGCCCTGCGCCAGGGCGTCCAGGGCGTCCACCGTGGCCAGCTTCTTCTCGTCGCCGAGCTCGCGCTTCCCCCTCTCGCCCCATGAGGCCAGCCGGGTCCCCTCCGGCGCGTCCTGATTGGCCCGGTACTTGCCGCTGAGCAGCCCGCTGGCCAGGGGGAAGAAGGGCAAGAAGGCGGTCCGGGTGCGCTCGCAGAAGGCCAAGACGTCGTCCTCGGGCTCGCGGTGCAAGAGGCTGTACTGGTTCTGCACGCTGACGAAGCGGGGCGCACCGCCGGCCACGGCGGCGGCCGCCTCTTCGAGCATGGCCCCGGTGAAGTTCGAGCAGCCCAGCTCGCGCACCTTGCCCTCGGCCACCAGCGCCCCGAGGGCCCCGAGCGTGTCGGCGATGGGGGTCTTGGGATCGGGCACGTGCAGCTGGTAGAGGTCGACGTGGTCGGTGCCGAGGCGGCGCAGGGAGTCCTCGAGGGCCCGGCGCACGTAGGCCGGCGCCGCCCCGCCCTCGTGGCCCTCGTAGGGGCCGCCGAACTTGGTGGCCAGCACCACCTGGTCGCGCCGGGCGCCGAGAGCGGCCCCGAGGTACCCCTCGCTTTTCGCCCCCCCGTAGATGTCGGCGGTGTCGAACAAGGTGATGCCGGCGTCGAGCGCCGCCCCGACGACGGCGTCGGTCTCCTTGGCGTCCATGCGCACGCCGAAGTTGTTGCACCCCAGGCCCACGACGCTGACCGTCAGCGAACCGATCGTGCGTGTCTCCATAGGTCGAGTCTCCCCTGGCGTCGTGCGAAGCGGTGTCCCGGGCGGTCTCAGCGTAGCGGTGGGCCGTGCCGGCACGGGTTGGGGACCCCCGGGGTTACCGAGGAGCGGCGCCCGATTGGCTGACATGCCGGGTGGGGGGCGTACCCTGAGCCGGTGAGCAACGGTTCCGACGGGAAGGGCGGCGCCCCCCCGGCAGCGGGTGCCGAGCCGCGTCCGCTGACCGAGGACGTTCCGCAGATCTACCCGAGGCGCCTGCCCGAGCCGAGCCAGCTCGCCCTGCTGCGCCGTAGCGCCACCATCACCAAGGTGGTGGGTGCCCACTTCGCTCCCGTCGTGCTGCGCCAGCTCCGCACGATCCGCCAGGGCGCACTCCCCGGTGCGCAGCTGGCCCAACCGTTACGCAAGAGCTTCGAGGATCTGGGCGGGACCTTCATGAAGTTCGGGCAGATCATCGCCTCGTCGCCGGGCATGTTCGGCGACGACGTCTCCGACGAGTTCCGCGCCTGCCTCGATACCGGTCCGAGCGTCGACTTCGCCGAAGTGCGCCAGCGGGTCGAGGAGGACCTGGGCCGGCCGCTGCGCGTCGTCTTCTCCGAATTCGAACGCGAGCCGATCGGGAGGGCGTCGATCGCCGTGGTCCACCGGGCCCGACTGCACGACGGCCGCCAGGTGGCGGTCAAGGTGTTGCGACCGAACATCGAGCACGTGGTGGCCACCGACCTCGACCTCATGCAGCCGCTGATGGAGATCCTGGTCCGCCTCACCGGCGACCAGTTGGCCGGGTCGACGCTGCAGCTCCTCGACGGCTTCCGGGTACAGATCGGCGAGGAGTTGGACCTGCGCAACGAGGCACGTTCGCTCGTCCACTTCCGCCGCCTGCAGAGCGAGTTCGACCTCAAGCTGATGGCCGTGCCCGAGCCGTACCCCGAGCTCTCGGGGCGCAACGTGCTCACCATGGAGTACTTCGACGGGGTGCCGATCGACGACCTGGCCAAAGTGGCCGACCTCTGTCCCGACCCCACGCCCCTCGTGCAAGAGGTCATGCGGGCCTTCTTCGTCACCACCGTGCGCTGGGGCGCCTTCCACGGTGACGTCCACGCCGGCAACATGATGATTCTGCGTGATGGCCGGATCGGCGTCATCGACTGGGGAATCGTCGGTCGGCTCGATCCTCTGACCCACCGCTTCTTCATCTCACTTCTGTCGGCGGCGATGGGCAATGAGGAGGCGTGGTCCGACGTCACGCGGTTCATCACCGATACCTACGGTCCGGCAATCGGCGAGGCGGTGGGGCTGTCAGGCGAGGATCTGACGGGATTTGTGCGCAGCCTCTTCGAGCCGGCACTCACCCGACCGTTCGGCGAGGTCAGCCTGGCCGGCCTGATGCAGACCATTCAGCTGCAGGTCGCCCGGGCGCAGGGCGTCGAGGCGCACGCGCGCACGATTGGGGCCATCCTGCACCGCCTGCGGTCCCAGCGCCGCATACGGCGCATGGCCGATGAGTCCGGCGGCCTGATGTCCGAGTTCGACCGCGGCACCTTCCTCCTCGCCAAGCAGCTCATGTACTTCGAACGCTACGGGCGCATGTTCGTCTCGGAGCTGCCGATCCTCCACGACCGTGCCTTCATCGGCCAGCTCCTCGAGGGGGTGGATCTGTCGGAAGCCGGCCATGGGTCCGAGCCCCCGGCGCCATGATCGGCTAGAACCTGGCCGATTCAGGAGGGCCGATATGCTCGGCGTTGCCCAGTAGCCAACCGGCCAGGAGGTCGCTTGTGAAGGTCGTCGTGGACTTCGACGAGTGTGCCAGCAATGCAGTCTGCATGGGACTCGTGCCCCAGGTCTTCGAGGTGCGCGACGACGGCTACCTCTACATCCTCAACGAGAATCCCCCCGAGGAGCTGCGCCCCAAGCTGCGCGAGGCGGTCTACAGCTGCCCCACCGGCGCCATCTCACTCTCCGAGGACGACTGACCGACGGTCACCTCGGGGCACTCTTCGCGGTCTGCCACGGGCGCACCGGTGCGGCACAGCCATGACTGATTCAGCCTCCACGTCTCCACCTCGGGTTCGCTTCGCCCCGTCTCCCACCGGCTACTTCCACGTGGGGAGCGCCCGGTCGGCCCTGTTCAACTGGCTCTTCGCTCGCCAGCACCACGGGACGTTCATCCTGCGGATTGAAGACACCGATGAGGAGCGCAATCGTCCGGAGTGGACTGACGGGATCGTCTCGGCGCTCGACTGGCTGGGCATGCCTCCCGACGAGGGCCCGTACTTCCAGTCCGCCCAGGGGGAGGCCCATCAGGCCGCCATCGACGCCCTCTGGGCCAGCGGCGCGCTGTATGCCTGTGACTGCACCCGCGAGGAGATCGACGAGCGCACCCGGCAGCGCGCCGCCGCCGGCGACCCGACGCCCGGCTATGACGGGTTCTGCCGTGCCCGTGGGCTGGCACGGGGCGAAGGCCGGAGCCTGCGATTCCGGACCACCGACGAGGGCACCACCACGGTGGTCGACCTGGTCCGGGGAGTCGTGGAGTTCCCCAACCGGTCGACCGAGGACTTCATCTGCGTGAAGGGGAACGGCAAGCCGCTCTTCGTGCTGGCCAACGCCGTCGATGACCGCACCATGTCCATCTCCCACGTGCTGAGGGGCGAGGACCTCTTCCCCACCACGCCCAAGCAGCTCATGCTGTGGCAGGCCCTCAACGTGGCCGAGAACTCCGACGTGCCGCTGCCCACGTACGCGCATCTGCCGCTGCTGGTCAACGAGAGGGGGAAGAAGCTCTCCAAGCGCCGCGACCCGGTGGCGGTCGAGATGTACCGGGAGCAGGGCTATCTTCCCTCGGCCTTCCGCAACTATCTGGCGCTCCTGGGTTGGAGTCCCGGTGAAGAGGAGAAGGTGTCACTGGAGACGCTCATCGAGCGTTTCCGCCTCGAGGACGTGCAGCGGTCGCCAGCCTTCTTCGATGTGCAGAAGCTGACGCACATGAACGGCGTCTACATCCGGGAGCTGCCCACGGCCGAGTTCGTCGAGGTGTCGCTGCCCTGGGTCCACCCCGTGCCGGGCCGATGGGCCGCCGGCGGGTGGCGCGATCCCGACACCGGCGCGGCCGTCACGCAGGGCCCGTTGTGGCCCCCGGAGCGATTCGACCTCGGCGTCTTCGAGCGGATGGCTCCCGTGGTGCAGGAACGGGTCTCCACGCTCGGCGAGGTGCCGCCGCTGGTCGACTTCCTCTTTCTCGAAGACCCGCCCATCGACCCCGACAGCTGGCAGAAGGCCATCGGTGACGACGAGGTGGCGAGGTCGATACTCCGCGCCGCATGGGAGGCCTACGCCACCTGCGAGTGGACCCGCGACGAGCTCCACCGGATCACCGGCGCCATCGGTGAGGCCAACGGTCGGGCCTTGGGGAAGGCGCAGGCACCGATACGGGTGGCGGTGACCGGCAGGCGGGTCGGACCGCCGCTCTTCGAATCGCTCGAGGTTCTCGGTCGTGTCGAGACCCGACGGCGACTCAGCTCTGCGCTGGACCGTCTCGCCACGGGGGAGTGGTGAACAGTGGCCCACTCAGTGTGGCCCTCCGAATTTTCGGACTCGTGGTGGCTGCCGTGCTCGTCTATCTGGCCGTCAGCCTGCTGCAGGTCTGGTTGACGTCGCGCGAGTACGACCCCCACCCCGCCGCGGCGATCATGGTCATGGGCGCGGCACAGTACAACGGGGTGCCTTCGCCCGACCTCCGGGCGCGCCTCGACGAAGCTCTGCTGCTCTTCCGCAAGGGCGACTCCAAACTGATCGTGGTGACCGGGGGCAAGGAGAAGGGGGATCGCTTCACGGAGGCCCAAGCCGGTGCCCGCTACCTGGCGAGCATGGGCGTGCCGGCTTCCGACATCCTCCAGGCGGGCGGTAACACCACCTATGAGAACGTGGCCGACGCAGCCCCCCAGCTCCTGGCCCGGCACGCCACGACGGTACTGGTGACCACCGACCCTTTCCACGAGGATCGCTCCATGGCGATCGCCTCCTCCATGGGGCTGCACCCTTCGCCCACCCCCACCCGGACCTCACCCATCAAGGGTTGGTCGACGGTGCCGTACTTCTTGAAGGAGGCCGTCGGAGTGGGCCTGGGCCGTATCATCGGGTTCGGTCACCTGGACTGGCTCCACGACGCCTAGTGCCGCGAACTCGCTGTTCACCGGGGTGGGGCGCAACACCGATGGGCTCGGCTAACCTGATCCTCCATCCATTCGGGGGTGGTGTAATCGGCAACACGACTGGTTCTGGTCCAGTTATTGAGGGTTCGAGTCCTTCCCCCCGAGCACCGGCGGAATCCTCCGGGAGACCTCCGCTCGGCCCCATCGTCTAGAGGCCAAGGACACCACCCTCTCAAGGTGGCGACACGGGTTCGAATCCCGTTGGGGCTGCAAACTGTGGTTGACCCCGTTTGGCGGGCCAGCCGGGGTGGTAGCACGACGTGTCTGGCACAGGCTGCCGCCCTTGTCGGCGGAGCCCACGGGAATCAGACTCGCCTCAGGAGGTCATGTTGGCGGTCGTCAGAATGCTGTTCCGAGCCGAATTCGGCCGTCACTGGCGCTCGTGGATGTACCTGGCCCTCCTGGTGGCCCTGGTCAGTGGGCTGGTGTTGGCCGGCATAGCCGCAGGGAGACGAACAGCGTCTGCCTTTCCCCGGTATGTCGCGACCTACGGCTCCGATGCCGAGGTGTTCGGCTTCAAGCCGATCCCCACCATCGCGTCCCTTCCCGAGGTCGAGGAGTCGACGCCGGCCCTCATCCCGGCAAACGGTCCTCCGGCCTGCAGCCGGTGCCGGCTCCTGGCCAACCAGAACTTCGGGGTCGTGGGTCTCGCGCCGCAGGACCTCGCAAATCAGGTGAAGTTGCTGTCGGGCCGCATGCCCGACCAGTCGAACCCTGCAGAGGTTCTGGCCTCGTACACGATGGAGCGCGACCTGGGTATCCGGCTTGGCTCGCACATCCGCATCCGATTCGCCTCGGGGAGTCAGCGGAACGAGATTCTGAACGGCGCCGACGTCACCCCCAGGGGTCCCTTGTACGACTTCAGGGTGGTGGGTACCGAGGCGTCCGAGAATGAATTCCCGGCCGCCAACAGCACGAACTACGACCTGTACACCACCAAGGCATTCATTCGTTCCATCAACGACAGGACAGTCTTCTTCCATGCCGATTTCGTGCGACTTCGGCATGGAGCCGCCGACCTTCCCGGCTTTCAGGCCCGGGCGCGCCAGGTCGGCGCCCTGGGCATCACCGATCTCGACACCACCGCGGCCGCCGTTACTTCGTCCATCCGACCCCAGGCGGTGGGCTGGTGGATCCTTGCCGCGCTGACCGCCCTGGTTGGGCTGATCGTGTTGGGCCAGGCCCAGATTCGTCAGGCGTCGATCGAGGAGGACGCCTATGGCACGCTCCGTACGTTGGGGGTCACGGGGCGGCAGTTCTTCTTGGTGGGAATGGCCAGGACTGCAGCGGTCGGCGTCATCGGCGTTGCCGGCGGTGTAGTCCTGGCGTACGGGCTGTCGAGCCTCACGCCGGTCGGTGAGGCAAAGCTTGCCGAGCCGACGAACGGGTTCTCCTTCGATACGTGGGCCCTCCTGATCGGAGGCCTGGTGCTGTTGGTCGTCTTCCTGGCTCTGGGCGTTTGGCCCGCTGTCACGGTCGCGAGGGCGGCCCGAACGGGGGGCCGAGACCGCATGCAACGTCCGTCTCGGACCGTCGGCCATCTGGCCGATTTGGGTGCATCCCCGAGCACGCTGATCGGCGTCCGCCGCGCTATCCAACGCGGTGGCGGCCGCTCCACGGTGCCGGTTGGTTCGGCCCTCTTGGGTTCGATCCTGGCCGTGACCGCACTGTGTGCCACTGCGGTCTTTGGGTCCAGCCTCACCCACCTGATTTCGACGCCCTCCCTCTACGGGCAGCCCTTCGATCTCTCCATCAGCGTCAACAGCACGGGTACGGCAGCTCAGGCCGAGCAGCTGGTTCACGACATCGAGCGGGAACCGACCGTCACGGGAATCACCGCTGGCCTCTCGGGCGACGTCAGCATCAACAGCCACACAGTGGCTGCCCTGGGCGGACAGTCGATCCGAGGGCCGCTCCTCTTGACGACGATCACCGGGCGGCTCCCCGACGCACCCGACGAGGTCACGATGGGGGCGACGACGCTACGCGAAGTCGGGGCCCACGTCGGCTCCGTCGTCCGGGTGTCGGTACCCGATGCGCATGGTGGGACCAGAACTTCGACCTATCGGGTGGTCGGAGTCACATCGTTCCCACCCGACTTCGGAACCGGCGGACTAGGCACCGGCGCCGTCTTCGACTTCGCCGGGTTTGGTGTCCGATGTGCGCCGGGAACCGAGCCCAGTCGGTGTGCCATCGACGAGACCTACAGCGGCGCGGGCGTGATCCTCGTGCAGACCACATCGAGCGTGGCCGGACGAGCAACGCTCAACAAGTTGGTCGCCAAATACCAGGGCGACGTGGGGCTCCCGACGGCGCCGACCAATCTTGTCAACTTCGGGCAGGCCGTGAACTTCCCCGTCATCCTGGGGTCGGTCCTCATCCTCTTCGGCGTGGCCACGCTCCTGCACGTGCTGGTGGTGAGCGTCACCCGTCGTCGCCAGGAGGTCGGCCTGCTCAAGTCCCTCGGCTTCCTTCGGCGCCAGGTGGTCTCTACTGTGCTCTGGCAGACCACCACCGTGGCCCTGATCGGGCTCGTCGTCGGCGTACCTCTCGGGGTGGCGATAGGACGACTGGTGTGGCGGGCCTTCGCCGACTACCTCGGCGTGGTGCCGGTGCCGGTCGTGACGCTCCCAGAGATCGGTGCCATCGCTCTCGGAACCCTGGTCGTGGCCAACCTGTTGGCCGCGGGTCCGGCCCTCGCGGCCGCCCGGATCCGACCAGCGAGCCTCCTCCGGGCCGAATGACCCCGGCTGGATCGTCCGATAATAGGCTCGACCTTCGGCCGCCCTGATCAGAAGGACACGAAGCTGGCAGCAGCCCCGCGACTACACGGACAAACTCAAGAGGGAGGAACGATGGCCCCAGCGAAAGAGCCGGTTGCGTTTCTGGGCATCGGCACGATGGGACGAGCGATGGCAATCAGCGCCTTACGTGCTGGTATCCCGACGATCGTTTGGAACCGTGACCCGAAGGCAACCCGAGACTTCCCAGAGTTGGGCGCGGAGGTAGCAGAAACTCCCGCCGACGCGGCACGCCGAGCCTCGATCGTCGTCACCATGGTGACGGATGTGAACGTTGTCGAATCGATTGCGCGGGATCAGGGCATGCTTGCCGCGCTCGCGCCTGGCGCAGTCTGGGTTCAAATGAGCACGATCGGCGTTGCTGGGATCGAGCGTGTCGCGGCACTGGTTGGTTCTGAGCGTGCTGACGTGACTCTCATCGATGCGCCCGTGTCAGGAAGCAAGGAGCCGGCCGAAGAGGGGAAGCTGACGATTTTTGCCTCAGGTCCGGACGAAGTCCGCCCGCGCCTGGATCCGCTTTTTGATGCGCTCGGACAGCGAACAATATGGGTGGGGCCAGTTGGGGCTGGGTCGCGGCTGAAGCTCGTGGCAAACGTGTGGCTCGCGTTAAGTGCGGAAGCGGTCAATACTTCGGTGGCGCTTGCCGGCCAATTGGGACTTGAGGGGGAGACTGTGGTGAAAGCCCTAGCTGGCGGCCCGCTCGTGTCTCCATGGCAAGCGGCCAAGCTTGAGCGAATCGTGCATAACGACTTTTCGGTTCAGTTCGCACTCGCTCTCGCGCTCAAGGACGTTCATCTCGCGCTCGAAGCGGCCGGCGATGACCGCTTCCGGGCGCTCGCCTCTCTGGCCGATGAGTGGGAACAGGTCGTCGATCGCGGGCTGGGCGACCGCGATCTTACCGTCGTTGCCTGGGCACTCGAACAAAGAGACGGGCAGTCTCTGCCGAACCCGTAATCTGGTCGGCCGTTCCCCCGGAGGAATGCACCTCATAACGGGTACCAAGACGGAGCAGCAGAGAGACGTCGAGCGCGTGCGCTCGGGCAGCGGTGGCGTGACTGTTGGCGAAGAAGCGAGCTGCCGTCACCACGAGAAAAAGCGTTCCAAGGCCTCTGGGTCGCTGTAGAAGCACTCCACACGTGCGATGTTTCCGTCCTGGGAGACCTTGACGAGAAAGACGAGGCGGAACTCTTGGACGCGTCCCGGCCGTTGGAGATGGACGCGCACCACTCCGGCGATATCGATGGTGCCGACGAGCCAATCGTCCCAACAAGGCCGGGCCCGTGTTGCCGCCATCCTACGACTCGGGCACCCGCGATGGATCATGAACCAGTGTCCATCCATAACGCTGGCACTATTCTGATGTCGGTTACCCTACGTTGCACGGCCCTCATGCTCTGCGACGTGGCTGGTGGCGTGGACGCACCTACGGATCGCGGTCAGAGGCAACACTGGATCCGGGAGAATACCGAGGAGGAACAGTGCCCTCAAAGATCGAGGACTACGCCATCATCGGTGACACGAAAACCGTCGCCCTCGTCGATCTCACCGGGTCCATCGACTGGTGGTGTGCGCCGCGAATCGACTCCGGCGCTCCCTTCGCGGCGCTGCTCGGCGACGCGGGCAATGGACGGTGGCTGATCGCTCCGAAGGGCGAGGTGACCAGGGTTACCCGCCGTTACGAACCGGAGACCTTGATTCTCGAGACACTCTTCGAAACGTCGACGGGCTCCGTCGCGGTGTGCGACTTCATGCCGCCGAACGACGGTCACTCGATGATCCACCGCATCGTCGAGAGTCATGGTGGCACGGTCGAGATGCAGATGGAGCTCATCGTGCGGTACGAGTACGGCGCCATCACGCCTTGGGCCACCGCTACCGGTGACGGCCTCGTCCTGGTCGCCGCCCGCGATGGCCTCCGCCTGCACAGCCCCGTCCGTCTCGTTGGCAAGGACCAAACTACTGTTGCTTCTTTCTCCGTGTCGGGCGATACCCGCCGCTCCTTCTCGCTCACCTGGTTCCCCTCCGTGATACACGCCCCGCTCCCCCTCGACAGCCTCGCAGCCCGCAACCACACGCGGCACTACTGGCAGGACTGGGTTGGACGCTGCACGTACAACGGCTGCTCGCGCGACCTGGTCGTGCGCTCGCTTATCACCTTGAAGGCCCTCACCTTCGATCCCACCGGCGCCGTCTGCGCGGCGGCGACGACCTCGCTCCCCGAGACCATCGGGGGCAACCGGAACTGGGACTACCGCTATTCCTGGCTCCGGGACTCGACCTTTACGCTGAATGCCCTTTTGGTCTCGGGATACACCGACGAGGCGGCAGCGTGGGTGGGTTGGCTCCGCCGCGCCGTCGCCGGAGACCCCGGAGACATACAGATCATGTACGGCGTCGATGGGGAACGGCGCCTCGCGGAGTTCGAGCTCGATCACCTCAGCGGCTACGAGGGCTCGACCCCAGTTCGTATCGGTAACAAAGCGGCGACCCAGCTCCAGCTCGACGTCTACGGCGAGGTCCTGGACTCCGCTGTCACCTACTGGCGAACCCCGGCTCACCAGCAGTCCAAGTGGTCGCCGGATCTACTGATGGCGATCCTCGGCCACCTGGAGACGATCTGGCGCGAGCCCGACAACGGGATCTGGGAGGTCCGCGGCCGCCGGCGGCACTTCACCCATTCGAAGGTCATGGCCTGGGTGGCCTTCGATCGTGCCCTCACGCTGGCGGGGGAAGGTGTCTTGCCGAAGGAACCGATGGACCATTGGCGAGAAGTGCGCGACGAAATCCATAGGGAAGTCTGCGAGAAAGGTTTCGACCCTGAGCTCAACTCGTTTACCCAGTACTACGGGTCGAAGCTGCTCGACGCGAGCCTCCTCATGCTGGCGCCTGTCGGCTTTCTGCCGCCCGATGATCCGCGCATCGCCGGTACCGTCGAAGCGATCCAAAAGGGGCTCGTCACCGATGGCTTCGTCCGCCGGTACCAGGCCGACACCGACGAGGACGTCGACGGCCTGAAAGGAACCGAGGGCGCCTTCTTGTTGACGAGCTTCTGGCTCGCCGACAATCTGGCGCTGCTCGGACGCCACAACGAGGCACAGGAGATGTTCGAGCGTCTCTGTGCGCTCTGCAACGACGTCGGTCTCCTTTCCGAGGAGTACGACCCGAAGGCCGAACGGATGCTCGGGAACTTTCCGCAGGCCTTCTCACACGTCGCCCTGATCAACACCGCCGCCAACCTCTCGATGGCCGAGCACGGCCCCCCGGTGATACGTGGTTCTCGTTACGGCCCGCTCGGACGTCGGAGCGCTCCAGCAGACTGATCAACCACGCGGTGCGATTCGCTCGAAGTTTTGGCATGGTTATTGACCTCAATATTACCTGAGGTTTTATAGTAGATTGCATGGACACCTCACCCTTTACAGAGAGCGAACTGGCCTACCTCTCCTCCCAGCACCTCGGCCGCCTGGCTACGGTCGCCCCCGATGGTGCTCCTCAGAACAACCCGGTGGGATTCGTCTACAACGAAAACCTCGGCACCGTCGACATCTTTGGCTTCAATCTGGGAGCCACACGCAAGTTCAAGAACCTTCGATCCAACCCGAACGTGGCCTTCGTTGTCGATGACCTGGTGTCGATGAGCCCGTGGGAAGTTCGAGGTCTCGAGATCAGGGGTGTCGCAGAGCCTCTTGGTGACGCCGAACCGCCCCTTCCTGGGATGAGCCGGCCGGTCATACGGATCCACCCCCGCCGCATCATCAGCTGGAACGTGGGCGCACAACCGCCGGGCATGGTCGGGCGCAACGTCGCAGACCAGCCTCGAGTGGCCTGATGCAGACGTCTGTGGCGGTGCTGGACGATGCGCTCGACCGAGTGTCGGCCCTGGACTTTGAGATACCCAACCCGTTTGTGAACCACGCGCCCATGGCGTGCGAGGCCCTCGTCGCCCTGGGCTTCGAAGGATCGCTCAACGACTGGGTCCAGACTTTCGAGGCCTCCATGGGCCAGGCCGTTCATCCGGTCACCCCGAAGTGGAGGTCAGACTTCGAGTGGAAGGATGTCGTGGGCGACTACCGCCTCCTCCCGGAGTGGATGGGCTACTTCGAGCGTGCCATCGACGACGACGGGTGGCGGTCCGTCGTCTCCGTGTGGGTTCCCCGGTTCATGCCGGGATTGGTCGCGGCGCTGTTCCATGGGGTCATCCGCACTGCTCACGCCGTCCGGGCCCTCGAGGAGGTCGATACCACGTCCAGGCGAGCGGAGCTGTCCCGCGCCCTGGCCAGCTGGGCCACCTGGCTCCAGATCGGGCAACCGATCGCGGATATCCGCGCGTCACACATCATGCCCAACGCCGCGGCGTGGGCCGCGGCCACCTCTGCCCGCTACTACGTGGCAACCCCGACGGTTTTCAACCTGCACGGCGTCACTGGCGCCATGGCGGTGGATCTACTGGCCGCTCACCTGAGCGAAGCTGAAATTGCCGCAGCCGTTCGCCAGCTGAGGGCTGAGCACGAGCTTCTCTTCCGGGACGCCAGTCCGTGGGTCGGTGAAGAGTATGGGGAATGGGAAGACGCGCTCGCTTCGGCCGCCGTGCGGAGCCACGACCCGCACCAGGTCAAGCTGGTCGAGGCCTGCCGACGGGGTCTGAACGCCACGGGTGACGTTGCCTTCGTCCTGGCCGCTCAGACAGTCACAACGCCTCGATGATCGAGCGCGGCGGCGCGAGCAGCCGGTCCTCGTCGTCTTCCATGCTTGCTCATCGGTGTCTGTGCGAGGACGTGGCACGGTGCAGTCCCCACCTGCGGGGGGCGGGCCGGCCGCTGACAGACCATGCAGAGAGTCGCCGCATCCGCTCCTTCTCCGCTTCGGTCATGTTTCGGTCGACCAGCCGGTGTTCCACCGCCGCCGGGATGACAGCACGCGCTGCATCTGCATCGAGGTCTCCCAGGAAGTTGCGGAGGAAGATCCTTCGCGCCACGGCAGCCAACGACCGTTCCAGGGAATTGCCGGGTACGTCGGCCGTAGCGAAGAGCACCCAGGTGTCCGCCTCATCGTACGCCGGGGCCCCTCGGGCAGCGTTGGCCCAGTCGATGACCACCGGTCCCTCTTTCGTCATGAGCACATTCAGCGGGTGCAGATCCCGGTGCAGGAGGCAGTCTCCCCTCACGGCGGCCTCGGTGGTGAGCCAGTCCGGTGCCTCAATCCGGTGGAGCTCGATGTGCAACTGGGCCAGCAGGTGGCCGCAGGAGCCGATCCGCTGCGGGTGCCGCAAGGCCGATTCGAGCATCGTCGGCCCACTCAGCCGGTCCATGACCAGGTATCCCTGGCCGGCGTCGTGGACGCCAGGCACGGGATAGCCGCGCTCGCCAACGAAGCGCATGATGTCGGCTTCGGCCACCAAGGAGCGGCCGTCACGGGCCAGCCGGAGAACCCGGCCGGGACCATGCTCGTAGATTTCAGAGTCCCTGCCTTCGGCGAGCCTCGGTCCGATTGGCTCCACCGACACAGTCTCGCGTTCAACCCAGCTTTTGCACCATGGCCAGGGACGCCTTTACTTCCCGTAGAGAAGCTGCATGTTCTGGACAGCGAAGATCATGATGTCGGTGGGGTAGTCGACCGCGCCGTTCTGGTCCACGATCTCGTCCCAGTGGTCGACGATGTCCTCGGCGGTCGGCATTTCTTTGGAGACCCAGCCCTGGGCGGTGGTGATCGTCGACCGCGCGAACCGGCCGCCCCAAGCGCCCAGGATCTGCCCCGTGCACGGGCAGGTGCGGTGGGCGAGCACGGCGACCATGGGGCTGACCCGTTCGGGCAGGAAGTTGTCTCGGATCTCGTCGCCGTTGACGCCCGGGATGTTGTACATGAAGGGTGACGTCTCGCCGGCGATGAGGGCACCGGGGTTGAGGAGGTTGGCCGTAATGCCGAAATCCACTCCCTCGAGCGAGATGGTGCGGACCAGCCCGATAAGGCCGGAGTTGGCCGCCGCGTAGTTGGCCTGGGTGGCGAGCCCCTGGAGGCCAGCGCCCGAGGTCACCCCGACGAGGCGGCCGCCACCATGGTCCTTCATGTAGAGATAGGCGGGGTGGAACACGAAGTACGCAGCCCGGAGCTTGACGTCGATGACCGCGTCGAAGTCGGCCAGGGTCATCTCGTGGAAGGGCTTGGTCAGGTAAATGGTCGCGTTGGTGACCACCGCGTCCAGCCGGCCCCAGGTGTCGACGGCCAGGTCGATGATCGCATTGCCGCCCTCTTCGGTCCCGACCGAGTGGGTGTCCACGACGGCTTCGCCGCCTTCTCTCCTGATCTCATCCGCGACCTGTGCGGCGCCGTGGATGTCGTTGACGACGACTTTGGCACCACGTCGGGCAAGTTCGAGCGCGTGGGTACGTCCCATGCCCCGCCCTGCACCGGTCACGACTGCTACCTCAGCGTCGAACCGCAGTTCCTCAGCCAACTCCCTCCCTCCCTTTCGTCGCAGCGCAGGCCCCCTCTAGCACAAGCCCACTCGCTCGACCCGGCCGCGGCGAGCTGTTGGCGGTGGCCCCTCGCTCAGACGGGCGGAAGGACCTCCTCCGCCCACGTGAGCAGCTGCGGCACGAGGAGCGTCCACCGCTCGAAGGCACCCTTCTGCTCACCCCTCTCGCGGCGCTTGGTCCCGTCGATCCATTCCGTATCGGGCCAGGGCGGCTCGACCAGCCGAGCGCCGGGAACCATCTGGGCTACCTGCTCGGATACCTCCCGTGGGTGCCACCAGTCGCTCGCCCCGCTGCGGAACACGATGGTGGGAATCCTGATGGCCGCGGCCTGCTTGGTCGACAAGCCGGGCACCGCCTCGCCGGCAACGGGGTAGTAGGCGGCCAGCCAGCGTTCCATCGTCTTCAGAAAGGTGTCCGGATCCTGGTCGAGGATGCGCTGCCGGTTGGAGGGATTCCGCCTGGTCACCTCTTCCCAGTCCCGCAGGTCGGCCACGGCTTCCGTCCCGCCCATGATGGTCGCCCGCATGGACGGTATGCAGTAGACGGCGCCCAGGTTCATGAGGCCGAACACCCCGCCGCTGATCCACAGGATCGCCAACGCCTCGGCGACATCGGGATGGTTGGCGGCGGCCAGCATCGACACCCGGGCCCCGCCCGATCCGCCCATGAGCACCGCCGGCGCCATATCGAGGTGGCGGAGCAGAGCAGCGAGGTGGTCCGCCTGCATCTGGGACTCCGTCGGACCTTCGAAGCAGACATCAGACTCTCCGCAATTGGGCCGGTCCCAGATGACAACCCGGTTGCCGGCGGACGCAATGGCCTCTGCGAGCGGCCGTATCCCGGGGTCCTCCTTGGGGAACCGACCCCCGGGAGTGATGATCCACGGTCGGCCCTTGTCACCGATCACCTCGTACCCGAGCGTCAGACCGTCCACCTTCGCCGTAGCCATGCGGCCGAGGATAAACGCCTACGCCCGAGCGCGCCACGAGGACGTGCCACCGCCCGCGGAGACCAAAGCTATGGAGCCTGTTGCTGCATGCTTGTAGTGCTGATTAGGCCCTGTGGTGATTAGGCCCTGACTGCGACGTCGAGGAATCCGCGTTCGGGCCCCCGGACGAAGAAAGACGGTCCCATCTTGATGCCTCGCAGCTGGTATTCGGGGGCTCGGCGTAGCAGTTGCCCGATGGCGACTCTTGTCTCGAGACGGGCGAGGGGAGCACCGAGACAGAGATGAGGGCCCCAGCCGAAGCCATAGTTGGCCTTCGCCTCGCGGTTGACGTCGAACGTTCCAGGATCGACCCAGCGAGATGGATCGCGGTCGGCTGCGCCGATCAGGGCATGGACGATCTCACCCGAGGCTATCTGCGAGTCGCCGAGAGTCATGTCGTGGACGGCGATGCGGGGAATGGACTGCACCGTGCCGCGCCAGCGAAGAACCTCTTCAATCGCTGCGGGTAGCAGCGTGGGGTCGTCGACGACGAGGCGTCGCTGCTCGGGATGTAGCTCGAGCGCGACGAGTGTGTTGGAGAGGACCTTGGCGGTCGTGTCGTACCCGGCAACGAGCAGGAGCACGGAAGCGGCACGTACCTCCTCTTCGTCCATGGCGCCGGACTCCGCCATGGCAACCATGGCGGACAGCAGGTCGTCGGGCCGGTCGCGGCGGTGGCGGCGGATCTCGTCGCGCAAGTACTGATTGAGTTCGGTTGACGCCTGTTGAAGTGTGGCCCGAACGCCGGCGTCTTCGTGGCCCCATGCCAGGTTGCTGACGATCGTATTGGACCACCGCCGAAAATCGGCGTGGCGGTCTTCGGGAACACCGAGCATCTCCGCCACAATGACCGTGGGGATCATGGTGAAATCGGCGATCAGGTCAAAACTTTCATCACCATCGACCAGTGGCGTCAGTAACTCGTCGACCACGCCTCGGACCCGTGACTCCCAGTGCGCCACGGCGCTCCGGGTGAACAGGGGGGAAACACAGCTGCGCAGTCGCCGGTGCATCTCGCCGTCCACCGAGATCATGGTCGGGGCTTCGAACCAGGGAAGAATCTCCGGCGCGCTCGGGACGGCTGAGAAGTGCGCACCGTCGTCGGTGAGCACGGTGGAGCAGTCATCGAACCCAGGTACCATCCACCCCTGGAGGATGCCGTTCCAGACCACCCGTCCCGTCGCGCGCACGCTCTCATAGTGCGGGAACGGATCCTCGACCACCGCAGAATCGAAAAAGTTGACGTCGAGCGTGTTTCGGTCCATCGGTTCCCCTCCAAGATCTTTCACCATGAGCGTCCGGCCGAGCCGAGCGGCGGACACTAGAGCTGTCCCGTTGTAGCGACCACCTGGGCCAACGATTGTCAGCTCCTTTCAGGCATGCTAGGGAGGAATGGTCCGGATCGCCAACAGCGATTGTTACGTCCCGCAATATGGATTGCACACCTGGGGCGCATCGCTGAGCTACGGGGTGGTCGAGGGCCAGATCGCCGGAGGCTCCGATCGGGGCCCGGCTTGAGCGCGCCTCCACGCAAACGGGCAACAAGGCTCTCAATCGTCCACGACCGTATAGATGCCGCTGGCTCGAACGACCCGTTGACCGTCACAGACGAGGTAGCAGTTCGCGAACACGTTCCGCCGTGATTGGTGCTGAATATCGGCCTGAGCATCCACCCAGTCGCCCACCCGTACGGGTCTCGCGAAGTCCACTGCGAGCCCAGCGGTGACGAGACCAAGGGCGCGACCAGCGACGGCACGAATGCCGTGACCGAGAGCCAAGTCCGCCAGGGCCACCAGCATCGCACCGTGCGCAGTACCCGCCGTATTGGTATGTCGTTCTTCGATCCGCAGGCCGAAGGTCGGTGGCACGTGTTGTTGCCGACGGACCCACAGCGGACCGACGACGCTGAGAAACGGGCTGGACTCGAACATCTCGAATCCATCCGGGGCGTGCGGTTCGTCGAGCGTCACTGAGCACATTCTTTCAGTTTCGAGATACGGGCGGTTTGAGGCGACGCACGTCCGCCACGTTGCCAGATCAAGGCGCCGTTTCTTGCCCGCTGATCAGAGTAAGGAGGGGAGGGGCACGGGAGTGCCAGGCGACTCCTCCAAGAGACGGCTCATGGCGTCGACGTCGAGTGGGCGTGCGAACAAGAATCCCTGGGCAGTGTCGACGTTCTCGGAGGCCAGCTGCGCGCGCTGGCCGTCGGTCTCGACGCCCTCGGCGACGGTTTCGAGCCCCAATGCCTTGCCCAGCTCGACCATGGCGTGGACGAGAGCGACCGCCTCTGAAGTGTCGGTGATCCCTGACACAAAGGACCGGTCGATCTTCAGCACGTCGATGGGGAACTGGCGCAGGTAGGCCAGTGACGAGTACCCGGTGCCGAAATCATCAATGGCCAAACGCACCCCGAGTGCCTTGAGCAGCGTGAGCCGGCCAACGGTCTCTTCGACGTTGTGCATCAAGGTGGTCTCGGTGAGCTCCAAGACGCATAGGGCAGGATCGAAGCCGCTACTCGAGAGGGCTCCGTGCACGTCGGTGACGATCTGGTCGCGGTCGAGCTGTTTGGCCGAGACGTTGATCGAGACGGTGACGCGGTGGCCCTGGCGCTCCCAGGCCGCACCCTGTGTGCAGGCTTCGTGGAGCACCCATCGACCTACCGGAACGATCAGGCCACTCGCTTCGAGGGCCGGAATGAAGTCATCGGGCAAAATTACCCCCCGGCTGGGGTGACGCCAGCGCAACAAGGCCTCGACGCTGGTAAAGGCCCCCGAGGACAGATCGTAGGTCGGCTGGTAGAGCAGAAAGAACTGGTTCTCGTAGAGGGCATCATGGAGATCTTTCTCCAACGTGAGGTGGTCATGGACGGCATCTTGCATCGCCGGGGCAAACACTACGGCGCACTTCTTTCCGGCGGCCTTGGCCTGGTACAACGCAATGTCGGCGTCGCGCAGCAGCTCGTCAGGGGTGGCCCGCCTGCCCTCGGCGATGCCGATACTGGCCGTCACCGAGAGGGGAGCTTCGATGTCGGCGATTTCGAACGGTGTGGCCAAGACGTCGAGGATGCGCTCGGCCACCACTTCGGCTCCGGCGGCCAAGGAGGCACCCTCGGCCAGCACGACGAACTCGTCACCGCCCAGACGCCCGACGGTGTCCTCTTGACGAATGGCGCTGGTCAAACGGGCTGCCACCGCGGCTAACAGTTTGTCCCCCGCCGCGTGGCCCAACGTGTCGTTCACGTCCTTGAAGTTGTCCAGATCCAAGAAGAAGACGGCCACCGGGGTGTACTCACGTCGGGAACGGGCCAGCATCTGATCGATCCGGTCGAGGATCAACGCCCGATTGGGCAGGTCGGTGAGAGGGTCGTGCAGCGCCAGGTGGTGGAGTTCTTTGGTGCGCTCTTCGACCAGCCCGAGAGCTCGAGAACGGCTCGTGCCCAGCACGTAGATCAACACCCCTAACAACAGGCTGAGCGCCAATCCTCCCAGCAACAGGGCCAGCGCGTTTGCATTTCCGAACACGCCGGACCCGTCTACCCTCGCGAAGGTCGTGACGTGCCATCCGTTGTGCAGGTCGATCGTCGACGATTGCGCTCCGGCCGGAGCCGAGCCTGTCCTGAAGGTGACCTTCTTCGAGCCCGATCCGTAGTGGAAGCTCACGGCGGTCCCCGTGTGTCCATCGAGGGCCTCGGTGAGCACGAAGCCTGGTCGGGTCGTCACGCCAACGAAACCGAGGACGGCGGCGGCGCGGGCTTCGGCGCTTGCTGGTATCGATCCACCGGGGTAGACCGGCGAGTCAACCGCCAGATACGAGACCTTGCCGAATGTGAACGGAATGTAGCTGAACGGGACGGAGATACTCTGGGCAATCAGTTTGGCTGCGTCTTTTCCGTAGTATGCGCAGCTGTCATAGCCGAGTGGCACCGCTGGCCCACCGTCTAGGTACAGGAACTGACTCAGGCAGTAGGAGGGTCGATTCCCCGGGGGTGTTATCTGATATGACTGCCCCGGCGTCAGGGATGTCGGCGGATCGGCGGTGATTCGAGCGACGAACTGGGGCAACGCGGCGGCCCGGACGAGAGCGATGAATCCCAGCTCTCCTACCTCGGGGTAGCGCGCCTTGACCTGCATTGAGTGGACCCAGTTCAAATATGTGGCGTTCGTGGCGTTCGGGTTGGCCGCGACGAATGCCTCCGTGCTGATCACCAAATTCGCCTCTTGCTGAATCGACAGCTTCAAGGATGAGGCGATCTCCATCGATGACGTGACGAACGCCTGGCGCGAACGCTGCGCGTCGGCGCGGGCCACGACGGAGGCACCGAGGGTTGATCCCACGACCCCGGCTGCCAGCAGTACTACCGCCGCGGCCAACCACACCCGTCGTGGGCTCATTGACCCGACGCCTTCCCAGCTGGTGCCGAACGGCAGAGACAGTTGGGGAGTGGCAGTGACACTGACCGGCTACAAACCATGGAATATCCCTCTGGCACTCCCCGAAATAAACAACCGGCTGTGCGGACGTCCGAGGTGTACATCTAAATGCTACACCATTTTTTCGGGAAATCAGTATCTAGTGATTATTCCTCACAAGGGACACACACACCACCGCCATCCTTCAGAGCACCATCCCCGTGGCCTGCCCGGGAACTTCACGAGAACGGCGGGGGTTCCCCGGCCTGAATGCGTGGAGAGTGTTTGTGAGACCAGCCCCGCAGTCATTCCGCATTGGCCCGGAAAAGGGGCCATCATGACGCAACCAGGAACTTCGGTCTCTCCGCGACGGCCTACGCCGCCGCGGGCTCCAGCTCCATGTCAGCCGCCTCAATCACCTGGGCAGGGGCCGGCGTACGGACGAAGAGCGCCACGATGGCCAGCGCCACGAGGGCAAACCCGGCGCCGGCCGCCATGGTCACGTCAATCCCATGCACCAGGGCCGTGCGGGCCGCCGTCCCGGCGCTGGCGGCCGTGCTGAGGCCGGCCGAGCGAGCGCTCGGAGTGACGGTGTCGAAGACGGTGACCAGTACGGCCAGACCAAGGGCGGCACCGAGTTGCTGCATCACGTTGACCAAGCCCGAGGCGGCGCCCGCGTCGGAAGGAGCTACGCCGGCTAGCCCGGCGGTGGTCAGGCTGACGAAGGAGATACCCATTCCGGTGCCGATCAAGATGAGGCTGACGAGTACCTGCGGGTACGTGGTACTGGCATTCAGCTGAGTGGCGAGGAGCAGTCCGAGCGCCGAGCACGTGAGCCCCATCATCATCAGGACCTTTGCCGGGAAGCGGTTCACGAGCACCCGGCTGGTCAGCTGCGATGCCAGGAATACCGAGATGGGCGTGGGAAGGAACCCGATCCCCGTGATGAGGGAGGAGTGGCGCTGGATGTCCTGTAGGAACTGGGTGAGAAAGAAGATCATCCCGTACATCCCGGCGTAGCCGAGACCGCGGGCCACATTGGCCGAAGCGCGAGTCCGATCGGCCAGGATCCGGAGCGGGAGGATTGGTTCGGGGGCGGTCTTTTCGATCCGGACGAAGAGCCACAGCAGGACGACGCCCGCCACGAGCGGGATGAAGGTCAGGGGGGCCGCCCACCCGTCGCTCCCGGCTTCGACCAGGCCGAACACGACGGCGGTCATTCCAGCCGTGGAGGTAATAGCTCCGGTCAGGTCGAACCGCCCGTGGCGGCGTGGGGTCTCGACGAGCACCGCTCTACCTACCAGGAGCACGATCAGCCCGATGGGGACGTTGACGAACATCACCCAACGCCAGGACGCCCACTCGGTAAGCAGGCCGCCGGCCACCAGGCCCAGGGCGCCGCCCGCCGCCGAGACGGTCGTGAACAGGGCGATCGCCCTCACCCTCCCTGAACCCTCGGGGAAGAAGGTCGTGAGCAGGGCCAGGGCAGCCGGCGCGGCAAAGGCACCGCCCACCCCCTGCAGGGCTCGGGCGGCCAAGAGCATGGCGCCGGTAGTGGCGAATCCGCCGGCCAGCGAGCTCAGCGAGAACAGGGCGATCCCAGCCATGAATGTCCGCTTCCGGCCGAGCAGGTCACCCGAGCGGGCGCCGAGGAGGAGGAAGCCTCCGAAGGTGAGAACGTACGCGTTGAGCACCCACGAAAGCGACGAGTTCGAGAAATGAAGGCTGCGCTGAATGTGGGGCAGGGCGACGTTCACGATGGTGGCGTCGAGCACCACCATCAGCTGGGCGGTCAGTATGACGCCGAGGACCACCGAGGGGTTGCGTCGCCACCCGCTCTGCGCCTGCGGGACCGCCTGGGGGACGTTGAGTGTTGAGACCATTGACGTGGGCCTTTCCGCTGGGTATCTTGGAGAAGCGGAAGCTTCCTCCGTATAGTATACGGAGGGTCCCTCCGTTTTGCAAGACCATTTTTTCAGTCAGGGGTTGCCAAGGCCATGAGTGGCCAACTCGAAGCGAGTGTCGATGAAGAACGCGCCGGCCGGTCTATGCGGGCCGATGCCCGGCGCAACTACGACAACCTCGTCGTTGCGGCGCGGAAGGTATTCGCCGACCAGGGCGGCGGCGCCTCGATGGAGGCCATCGCCAAGCAAGCGGGGGTGGGCGTTGGAACGCTTTACCGCCACTTCCCCAAGCGGATCGACATCGTTGAGGCCGTCTACCGGGATGACGTCGAGGTACTGGTCGGCTCGGCCGAGCGGGGCCTGACCGACCTGGAGCCCTGGGCCGCTCTGGAGGCGTGGCTGCGGGCCTACGTGGACTACGGACGGTCCAAGCGCACGTTCTTGAACGAGTTGCACGAGGCCTTCGAGAAGAACCCCGACCTGAAACCTGCATCGAGAGACCGGATCTGGGACGCCTGCGAACGCGTGCTGCGTCGGGCCCAGGAGGCTGGGGAAGCCCGACGCGACATCGACGGCGCTGACCTGATGCAACTCGTGTCGCCGATGTGCATGAACGGCACCCTCACCGCTGATCAGGGCGACCGGTTGCTGGCCATGGTGCTGGACGGCCTACGTCCGCCCCCGGCCTAGCCGCACACGTCTGACCGCGGCTACGCGAATTCACTGCACTATCTGTAGGAGTGCGTGAAGCGAACGCGGCTAGTACGCTGACTGTGCCTCCGGAGCACGGTCTTTCCCGCGGTGCGAGGTGGTTGTCTCGACGTCCTCGTGAGACGATGCTGGAATGGTCGTCCCGCTTATGCTGGCCACCTTGACCGACCGTCGCGACTTCGGTGACGAGTGGCTCCTGGAGCGCAAGCTCGATGGTGAGCGTTGCGTCGCACGCAAGGTGGGCGGCGACGTGCGACTCGAGTCGCGTACCGGCAAGGATCTCACCGGCACCTACCCGGAGGTCAGCGCCGCCGTGGCGGCTCAACATTCCCGGGACCTCCTGCTCGACGGGGAGGTGGTGGCATATGAAGGTGACCAGACGTCCTTCACCCGACTCCAGCAGCGTCTCGGGGCGACCAGACCGTCTCCCGAGCAGGTCGCCACCTATCCCGTCGTCTTCTGCGTCTTCGACCTGTTGGAAGTGGACGGGGAGGATCTCACCGATCGGCCTCTCGTCGAGCGCCGCGCCCGGCTGACGAGGACGATCAGGTCGAACTCGGCATTGCAGCACACGGAGGCCTGGCGCGACGACTCTCAGCGACGGTTCGCCGAGGCCTGCCGATCCGGCTGGGAGGGGCTCATCGCGAAGCGCGCCGACGCACCGTACGTCGCCGGCCGCTCGAAGTACTGGTTGAAGCTGAAATGCGTCTGGGAGCAGGAGTTCGTAGTCGGGGGTTACACCGATCCCCGAGGCAGCCGGACGGGCTTTGGTGCCCTGCTCGTCGGCTACTACGAGCAGGGCACCCTCCGCTACGCCGGCAAGGTAGGTACTGGCTACTCCGAGGCGACACTCCGCGACCTCGGTATTCGGCTACGGGAGCTGGAGACGGCCGAGCCGGCGTTTGTGGACGCGCGACCACTGCCCCGCGGCGCGCACTGGGTGCGTCCAGACCTCGTCGCTCAGATCGGATTTGCCGAATGGACCAGCGACGCTCGGCTGCGCCAGCCGCGCTTTCTCGGGCTTCGCGACGACAAGAGCCCGACAGAGGTCGTCCGAGAGCGACCCCAGTGAGCACGGGATCCGGTGCTCATCAGCCGGCAGTATCGGGTCAAGGTGTGCGAGTCGCATTGGCGGTGCGTGTGGCGGAGGTGCTAACCACGCGAGCCATCTAGCGGACTCTTCATCCAGACTCTCGTGCCGCCATCCATCTTTGTGGTAGTCCTTGCCGTGGTCGCGCACTGCCGTCTTCTGTTCCGCTCGTTTCCGAACGATACGAAGCTCCTCGAGAGTGTGCTCAAGGTTCATCGTTCTCTTCTCCGTTAGTGTGTTGAGTTGTAGAGACTGTTCGACACGCGCATCAGCGTGCTCCCACTATCCCGCTGCCAGCGCCTGAGCCCGCTCGCGCAGGACCGCGATGGCCTGCCCGGACGAATCATTTTCGAGTGCCGTAAGTAGGTCAGCTACGATGGCACACAGCTCGGCGAACTCCTTGCTCGGCTCTCGGATTGTGATCTTCGAAAAAGGGAGGGCAAGATTGACGCGGCTAATTGGCGCCACGATGCCAGCCCCGATCTTGGGGCTCGCGGCAGCCGGTTGTTTCCACAGTGCCACCGGGGCCGGCACGAGGGTAGAGGTCGATGTCTGGTCCGTGCGCAGCCGCGTGAGGCGCAACTCCTTGATTCGCCACTTGCCGTCGTCACCCTTGACATAGTGCTCGTGGTAATGACCGAAGCCCTGCATGCTGTCACCTCCACTGCCGGAGCGGTCGACCCAGTCGTACATGGCCCAGATGCCGTTGGCAGCGCGCTCGTCGACGAAGCGAAGTTCGGGCATGTGTCCCTGGTGGACGGTGACGGCATCGACCAGTGTGGACGACACCATTTCGACGAAGTCATCGCCGCTGGTCGTCATCGGTTGGGTTTCCGTGGGCACGGACGCTGAGTCGACGTAGAACACCATGTCGTCGGTGAACAGTTCACGCCACGAGTCCCATTGCTTGGTGTCGAGGTAGCGGAAGTAGCTCGCTTTGAGTTCCTGCAATTCCACTCGGTCCGCCAAGTGGTCATCATCCATGGTCCCCTCCTTGCGTGTTGCTGAGTAGTCGCGCGTCCCCCCGAGCGAGAACGAGAACGTACCTGGCTCGGTTGGGCAAGCGTTCGACTCGAGCCCAGGCTAGTGGTCCGGAGACAGAAGTGCGTTGGCGTCAGGCGCCGTGACTCTTGCCAGCTGACGCAGCTGTCGACGGCGTCAGACGATTGCACCGCCGCCGTCAACGAGTAGGTCGATGCCGTTCACATAGCTCGCCTCGTCCGAGGCCAGATAGACGACTGCTGCAGCTATGTCGTCAGGACGGCCCGCACGCTTCACCAGGTTGCCGGCACTCACACTGTTACGCACCTGAGCCAGGGTGGCCTCGTAGTCGACTTCGTCGGGAGGCGGGAGCACTCCGCCATTGAACATCTTGACCCAAATGGGTGACTCAATGGGTCCAGGCACGATGCTGTTGACCCGGACACCGTTGTTCGCTTGCGCGCATTCCACGGCCAGTGTCTTCGAAAACGCGAGTACGCCCGCCTTGCTGGCTGCGTAGGCTATCGCTCCCGGTGTTCCCTGGTGCACCGATGAAGACGAAATGTTCACTATGCTGCCCCGCCCCGTCTTCGCGAGCAGCGGAAGGGCGTGCTTGCACCCGAAGAACTTTCCGTCCATATCGACTGCAAACTGCCAACGCCAGTTTTCGTAGGTCGTTTGGCCGATCGGGGTGAGGACGCAGACGGCTGCGATATTGGCGAGGATATCGAGCCCGCCCATGTGGCTCGCGACCTTTCCGAGGACGTCGACCCATTCAGTTTCGCTCGTCACATCCAGGTGAAAGTATTCCGCCTCGCCCCCGGATCGGTTGATCCTGTCGCAAATCGCCTGTCCGCCGTTGTCGTCAATATCGGCAACGACAATGTTGGCGCCCTCAGCCGCCATCATCACAGCCGTCGCGCCTCCGATAGCGCCGGCACCCCCCGTAACCAGCGCAACCTTGCCCTGGAGCCTATTCATGGATCTGTTCCCCTATCTCGCGATGATCTCGGACGAATGGAAGACACCGGGGCATCCCAACCGTTCCTTGGTCATAACGATCACCCGGCGCGTCGGAGCGGACGGAAGAATGATCTCAGTTCGCCCGTCAGGGCAGCGGGTTGCTCGGCGAAGCCGAAATGGCCGCCCCGGGGCATCAGGCTCCAGCGCTGGAGGTTGGTGCCTGTCGCCACGATCGAGCGCGGCACGAGCATGACCTCTTTCGGGTGGACGGCGAAGCCGGCCGGCACCTCGACCGCTGGCATTCGGTCGTGAAGTGGCTTGGTAGGACCGGAGTTGAGGTTGTCCCAATAAATGCGCAGCGAGGTGCCGATCGTGCGTGTGAGCCAGTAGATGGATGCCAGGGTGCAGAGGAAATCCCGATCGAACGCAGAGAGCACGTCACCGCTGCAATCGCTCCACGACCGGCGCCGTTCCCACAGCCACGCTGCAGTTCCCACAGGCGAGTCCACGAGCGCATATGCGAGCGTTTGGGGATCGTTGCTCTGGACGGTGAAATGGCTCACTATGAGCCTCTGGGTTTCTGCTCTACGCGTCAGCATCCACTGCTCCTCTGGACCATGCTGGTCTGGTCTGATCGCAGAAAGGTCGAGGCCGGGGAAGACGGGGATCGTCGTGAAGACGCCCAGAACCTGTTCCGGATGCGCATGAGCAAGCCGAAGCGAGATCACTGCGCCCCAGTCTCCGCCGCCCACGGCAAAACGGGAATAGCCGAGTACGTCAGTCATCAACGTGGAGAACAGCTCGGCGAGCCGCGGTACGTTGAGTCCGGTTGCGGTGAGCGGTGTCGAAAAGCCGAATCCGGGCAGCGAGGGAATGATCAGGTCGAAGGAGTCCTCCGCGTCGCCGCCATTGGCGACCGGATCCGATAGGGGAGCAATCAGCGCGTGAAAATCCATGAACGTCCAGGGCCAGCCATGAAGTAGCAGCAACGGCACAGGGTCGGGGCTTGTTCCCCGCACGTGGACGAAATGAAGGGGGATTCCGTCGATCGTGACTCGGAAGTGCGCCAGTCGGTTCATCTCGCGTTCTTGTGCGCGCCAGTCATAGTCTTCTCGCCAGTAGCCGACCATCTCCTCGAGCCATTCCCGCTCGACTCCGTAGCGCCAATCGGAGTTGCCCAAATCGTCCGCCCATCGGGTTCGAGCGAGGCGCAGGCGTAACTCCTCGAGGTCCTCGTCTGGTATCGCAATCTCAAACGGTTCAGCCATCATGGCAGCTCGCCCCCACTCAGAGCCTCTTCGGTGTTGGCTCGCTCCGATGCAGCCTTCCTCGAAACCCTCGCACTGTCGAGCATCTCCCCGTTGGACGAGCACATTGATTGAAGACCCCAGCACCTTCTCCCCAAGGGCGGATCCTTGGAAGGCTACTCGGCATGAGAATCAGCAGTCAGGAACGCAACGCCCTCCGGCTGCCTTGGCAACTCGATCTTCAGTGAGGTTCAAGGCGGAGGCGTGCGCGCCCGTCGGTCCAACCATCGCGGCCTAGCGAATGACCAGCGCGGTCGGGTCAAGTCGAAGCGCCGAGCCTAAAGATGCCAGGACCGGTGGTGGGGGAGGTCTCGACCCGAACTCGAGACTGCGACGGAAGGCGACGAGCGACTCTCCTCTTAGTCCCGAGTCCAGAACGAAGTTTTCGTGTCGTTGGGGTGGTCAAGTGGGGCGATCGCAACTTACGTGGGAGGCGGCGCAGTTGTGTCCGATGGTGCGGCTCTGTCGTTGGCAACCAGTGACCGGGCGGATGAGGAACTCTTTCCCTCTTCTAGGCCCTTCTCAAACTCGTTCTTTGCCGAACCCAGGTTACGAGCCAGTTTAGGGATGGCCGCACCTCCGAAGAGCAGCACAACGACAACGATGAGGACGATGGCCCCGTCCATTCCGAAGATCTCTGCAAGCATGACGAAAGCTCCTTCTGCCTCTGGACCGGGCGATGGATCTACTGATCAGCCCTAGGTACCGACTCACGTGGACGAACGGCTGTAGACGAAGAACCGCTCACTCTGTTCCTTGCGGTGTGCCGCACACACCCGGCACCGAGGAAACGGTCTCCATGACGATACTTCCACTCCGGTACCGGGCCCAACCGACATCGCCAACAGCGATCCCAACCTGAACTAGCTGATATTCCCCTATTTCAGATCGATCTTCAGCCGACTCCGACATGTGCAGGGGCGAGGGCCGGCTCGAGCGGCAGGTCGTAGAAGTTGATCACGTTGTTCCTCCCGATGGCGATCTGATCCTCCATCGGAACTCCGTCGAACTGCCGTTCCAACCTGGCGGCACAGTCCGGCCACGCGCCATCGAAGTGAGGGAAGTCTGCTCCCCACATCAGGTTCTCGCGACCGATGATCTCCCGGTTGACGATGGCCGTGCGGTCGCGCATGAACGTGCAGGCGACGTGCTCGTGAAATATCTGGCTCGGGGTACGCTCCGACGTGATGTTGGCCGCGCGACCGGTGGCGGGCGCCCAGAGCTTGTCGTGCACCCAGCGGTCGTCCATTCGCTCGAGGACGGCGAGCGGCCACGACGCGTCGTTCTCCACCGAAAGGACCTTGAGTCTCCGATGGCGATCGAACAGGCCCGAGTAGATCATGGAGGTGATCGCGTACATCGTCGGGGTGAACACGCAGGCGAAATCGACGAACTGGCTTCCCGTGTTCTTCCAGGAGGTCTCGGTCGCCGCAACGTGAAGGCTGATCGGCACCCCGAGGGATTCTGCCGCAGACCAGAACTTCTCGAACCGGGGGTCGCCGTAGCTCTCCCCGGACTCCTGTCCGATGCTTACCATTGCCCCTCGCAAACCGGCCTCGACACAACGCTCCAGCTCGGCGACGCTGTGGTCGATGTCCTCGGTGGTGATCATGGCCACGCCGAACAGTCTCTTGGGCGCGCCGGAGCAATGCTCCGCCAGCCAATCGTTGAAGGCCCGCATGCAGGCGTTGCGGAACTCGTGGTCCTTGACCCCGAACAGCCCGAGTCCGTGAGTGGTGTAGAGAAGCTCGGCCTCCATTCCCTCACGGTCGAGCTCTGCCGAACGGACGGTGGGGTCGTACGCTCCTTCGGGAACGTCGGCCCAGCGCCCTTCGAAACCGAAGCGGGCATCGGGATCGGCATACTTCCGCTTGGTGGCGAGCAAGCCGATCCCACTCCCGCGATGGACCTCCCCAATAACGAAGGCATCCCCGCTGTCGGTGCTCACCAGATGAGGTGCACGATCACGGAACCGGCGGTCGAGGCGAGTCGTCCACAGATCAGGCGGCTCGGCGACGTGGGAATCAGCGGAGACCAACTTGAATGGCAGCGTCATATGACAACCCCTCCCTGACCGAAGTCCGAAACCGTTTCGTCCCCCAAACGGAATCTACGCGAATCCTAACCGTTGATCTTCAGTTGCGCTCGCCCGGTCGCGTCATCGCGCCAACCGAAAAGTTAGAAGCGATCGGCCCGGGGATCGCCCTCGGTGAGCTCGGTCGAAAAACCCCAGGCGATTCCCAACCCGTCCGCCGGGTCGGTAACGATCGTGGCGTCGGTTCCGGTCTCAATCCGCACGGCCGTTGCTTCGAGGTGCTGGGCCACCCGGTCGAGATCCCGAACCTTCCAGGTCATCGAGTAGTAGGTGTCGAGGGGCGCACTCCTCTCCCAGGCTTCCATCGCCGGCGATCCCTCCTCCAGGGGCTGGGCCACCTCGACGACGGCATCGGCCAGGGCGATGTAGCTGCTCTGGGCGGCAAGCAGGCCGTTGGGTCCCCGGTGGAGGATCCGGCCGCCCAGCACGTCAACCAAGAACCGCTGGGCTCGATCCGGTTTGTCAGTCAGCACCGTGTGGTGCGAGCAGCATTCGATGCCGAGCGGATCCGTGGGGCTCACCGTCGGCACGGGCGGATCGCCTCTGGGGTCGCGACGTGGCATGTAGACGCAGAGCTCGTAACTCAGCCCCGCCTCCTCTGGAAGGGTGAAGATGATGGGCGTGGAAGAGACGTCCAAAGGTGGGCCTTCCCCCTTGGGCATCTGGTTTCGCTGGTCCATGCCATGGAGGTTCTGGCGACGCATTTCCGACCACAGATCCTCGATGCCGTCGACGAACCAGGCGAGCGCCCCGAGGCTCGGCTCGCGGACGCTCTCGTGCACCTGCGTGCCGTCTATGACCAAGAGCGCGGGGTCGACACACTCGAGCTGCACTTCGGCGATGGGCGTGAAGGTGGCGTAGTCGTTGCGGAACCCGACCGGAACGTCTCGTTGCCTGCTGCCGAGATATTCGCCAAGAACGGTGCTCTCCCGACCGAACACCCGGCCGAAGAAATCGGTCGCCTCTTTGAGATCCGGAACCCAGTGAGTCGAGTGGTAGAGATGCTTCAACGCGTATGGCATCTTTGGAAGGTCCCCTTCGTAGTTCTCAGATGATCGCCTGCTCCCTGACCGGCTGAGGCTGAGCCCGGCTGAACTCCGGTGGGATGCGCTCGAGGTCAGTTGAGGCTGTAGAGCGCGACCGCCGACTCCGAGGTGATCTGGCGTTTCTGCTCGAACGCAAGACCGTCGAGGGCTTCGGTCAGCTCCTCGGTGACGCCCGGGAATTTCGCGTCGGGATGGGGGTAGTCGCTCGCCCAGATGATCCGCTCGGCTCCAACCAATGGTGACTCGGCCGTGGTGCGCAGCATGGCCTCGTCCGGATCGAAGCTGATCCAACACTGCCGGCGCATGTAGTCAGAGGGCAGCATCGACAGGTCGGGCACTTCCCACTGGAATTTCCGGCAGTGGTGGTCCAAGCGCTCGAGCCAGGGCACCAGCCAACCACCGTTTGCTTCCAGGAAGATGAATTTCGCTTCCGGGAACCGCTCGCACACCCCGCCGGCCAACAGATAGGCGATGCAGCACATGACGTCCACCGGGTTGGCGATGGCCTGGGTGAAGAGCACGCTCGGGCGTTGCTCGGGGTGTGCCAACTGCTCCCTCGTGTCCATGATCCGGTTCGGTTCAAAATCGTCGGCGTAGGAGCCGTCCTGGTTGCGTAGGCGACCCAGACGGAGGCCGATGCAGGCTCCGGGCAGATCGGGCGAGAGGAAGGGATGAAGGGCGATCGGCAAGCCGGTGTCCGACGCCGCTTGCCAGATCGGGTCGTACACCGGATCGTTGAAGGGACGCCAGTCCACGGCCGGGTTGGGCCGCATGAAGACCGACACCATGCCGGGAAGTTCGGCGACCCGTCGGATTTCCGCGGCCACCCGGGCCACGTCATCGGGGTCGTGCATCGGGGGAACGGCACCGGCGCCGAACAGACGCCCCTCCCCCTGCGTCACGTGGTCCGAACACCAGTCGTTGTAGGCCCGGGCCTGGGCCTCGGCGAAGTCGACGTCTCGGACGCTCTGAAGGCCGAGCAGCATGGTCGGGTACAGGACGGCGATATCGATGTGGTCCTGATCCATGTCCTGCAGGCGAGCTTTGGCGTTCCAGGCGGCCGGCCGGGTCTCCGTATAGCGCATCTCCCCGCGAAACGCCCTGGCCCGCTCCTCGTCGCTCGCCCCTGCCACACCGGCCGCGGACAGACCGTTGGCGGGCATCCGGACGTCGTTGTAGAGGAGCCATTCCTCGCCGGCCTCGTCTGTCTCAATGTGCCAGATGCGGTCGCGATACTTGGCCGGTGCGTACTGAGGTAACTCCGTTGGTGGCTCGAGGATGTGGCCATCGGAGTCGATGTAGCGAAGACTGTTCTCTGCAGCCATCAAAACCCCCCCTTCGCCCAAGCGAAGCTTGCCGCAGCGGCTACCGGTGAACTTAATCGCCCATTTCGCCAAAGTCGAGCGCGTGGTATGTAGACATCCACAGAGTGTGGGCCCCGCCTGGCTCCGCCTCGTGGACATTGGAGGTCTGTCGACCAGGCGCGGGGCCGGACGCGCTACCCGCAGTCAGAGTGCATAGTCGATGATGCCCCGAAGATTGCGCCCGGCCCGCATGTCCTCAAAGCCGCTGTTGATCTCCTCGAGCGCATATCGGCGGGTGATGAGTTCGTTCAGCTTCAGTCGCCCCTGTCGGAACAGCTCCAGGAGAGCCGGGATGTCCCTCGACGGACTTGAGGCACCGAAAAGCGAGCCCTGGAGCCTCTTCTGAAAAAGGACCAGGTGCCGGAGGGAGATCGGGAGGGCAACGTCGTCGGCAGCTCGGGGTAGACCTGTCATGACGCACGTGCCGGCCTTCCGAATGGAATTGACTGCCTGGGCAATGTGCTCGCCCTTCGTAATCCCCACGCACACAATGCAGGAGTCAGCTCCCTGTCCATTGGTAAAGCTCTGGGCGATGCTGGTCGCCTCCTCCATGGAGGAGACGGCATGAGTTGCCCCGAACTCTAAGGACGCTGACCGCTTCATCTCGACCGGATCTACGGCGATGACCACGGATGCACCGGCGTGGGCCGCGCCCTGCACGGCATTCATCCCGATTCCCCCGGTCCCCATCACGATTACGACGTCGCCCGCTCGGACGTCCGCGGAGCGGACGGCCGATCCCCACCCCGTCCCCACCCCGCAGCTGGTGAGACAGGCCACATCGAGCGGCACGTCGTCGGGACACTTGATCGCCGACTGGACCGAAACCGTCGACCATTCGCTGAAGGTGGCCACCCCTGCTCCCTGACCGACCGGTTTGCCGTCGAGGCTCATTCGGCGACTCCCGTCCGCTCGCACGCCCGACAGGATGCGTGACCCGTTGTCACAAAGGTTCTGCATGCCCGACGCACAAAAACGACATGTGCCGCACATGGGGAGGAAGGTCAGAACGACCCGGTCACCCACTTGCCACCCGGGCGTATTGGGCCCGACCTCCTCCACCACGCCGGCTCCCTCGTGTCCACCGGCAACCGGTAGGGCTCCCGGCGGGACCGGGAGGTCGCCCATCAGGATGTGGTCATCGGAGTGGCAGAGTCCAGCGGCCACCATCTTGATCAACAACTCGTTCTGGCGGGGACCCTCGAGCTCGAGTTCGGCCACTTCCCACTTGCCTGGCGCTTCGAATAGAACCGCTGCCTTGGTGAGCAACGTGACCTCCTCTGACCGGGACTGCGACGTGGGTGATTCTGGCACTCTCACCTTGGCCTGCGCCGAATCCGATCCGAACTGGGAAAACGCAACGGTGCGGCGCGGTCCGAGAGGACCCCGGGGGCAGCCGGCACAGCACGGCGTTGCCCGTAGTGGTTGTTTGACGATACAAATAGATTGCTAGACTGATCGTGTGAACGTCATGGGAAAGGAGCCCCGGTATGGCATCGATTGAGAGCAAGGCCACGGAGGTGGGCGACACCCGATCCGACCCGATCCTCGAGACCTTCCCGCTCGGATTCCAATGGGCCACCGTCGACCCATTCATAGTGGCGGTCCACCACGTCGACCACTATCCGGCGGCCAACCAGGAGATGGGTCCGGTGACCTTGGAGGGTCAGCGGGAGGCTGGGGCCGACCCGTCGACACAGGGGTGGAGCATGTACTACGGAGGCGACGTACCCGGGTTCCCCCAGCATCCGCACCGCGGCTTCGAGACGGTCACCGTCGTCCGGCAGGGCACGATTGACCATGCTGACTCCCTCGGGGCCACGGCTCGGTACGGGGGAGGGGACGTCCAGTGGCTCACCGCAGGCGGCGGAATAGATCACGCCGAGATGTTCCCGTTGCTCGATGAGACCGGGCCCAACACTTCAGAGGTCTTCCAGATCTGGCTCAACCTGCCCGCTCGCGACAAGATGGTGGCTCCGTACTTCACCATGTTCTGGCGTGAGGAGCTGCCGCGCAAGGTGCTGAAGGACGACGAGGGCCACGTCACGCAGGTTCTGGTGGTGGCGGGCAGGTTCGAAGACCTGCAGCCGCTACCACCACCTCCAGACTCATGGGCCTCGAAGAGCGAGGCGGAGCTGGCGATCTGGGAGTTCGAGGCTGAGCCCTCGGCGGAGTGGATCGTGCCGCCCACGACCTACTCCGAGACGGTCCGCACCCTGTACGTCTTCGAAGGCTCGGTTGCCATCGGCGACCAGACCCTGCACGCACCGGTCGGAATCGTGCTTCGGCCGGATGTGCCCGTGGTTCTCAGGGCCGGCATCGGCGGCGCGGCAGCGATGATCCTTCAGGCCCGACCGATCGGCGAGCCCGTCGCCATGGGTGGGCCCTTCGTGATGAACGACAGGTCCGAGATCGAGCAGGCCTTCCGTGACTATCGCCGCACGGGCTTCGGCGGGTGGCCCTGGGCCGATGCGCACCCGGTGCACCCACGGTCGGCACCCCGCTTCGCTCGACATCCCGGTGGCCGATCCGACTTTCCCGAAAACGGCGGCTGTTAGCCCGCCGTGGCTCCCGGAAGGCCAAAACCTCTCACCCGTGCTGAGGGTGCGTTCTGGCGTTCACTGATGCGAGCGCTGGTGGTGGTGCCCAGAGTCCTCGACGAGGACCTCGACGAGTCCGAGCGACTGTCGCTCCATCAGTACGCCGTCTTGATGTTTCTCTCTGAGGCGGCGGATCGGAGGATGAGGATCGGTGATCTGGCGTGCCATACGTCGCTCACGATCAGTGGGGTCACCCGACTGGTCAACCGTTTGGCGGACGAGGGTCTGGTCGAGCGGGTGCGATGCGATGATGACGGTCGTGGGTTCTTTGCCGTGCTGACCCAAGAAGGCATGACACGCCTCGAGAGCGCCTATCCAGCGCATTTGGCCAGCGCCCGCAGGCACGTGATCGACCATCTGGCCGGCTTTGATCTCGAAGAGCTGGCCACGGCGTTCATGCTCTTCGGCCAGGAGAAGTTCGAGGTCTCCCATCGGACCACTTGAGTCGAGGCCCAATGTCGACAGGGCGTTCGCACGACGTCGCCGACGCGGCGTGGCGGCCGCGCACGTTCGTTGTGGTCAGTCGCGGGGCCCGGGCTTGACGAGTTGACCGGAGCGGACCGCGAAGTCGTGCACGCCGTCGACCTGAGTCGGGGTGCCGTTGACCAGGATGTGGCGGATGCCGGTTGGCTGGTCGGCGGTCAGGCGTTCGGCGCCGGCCGGAAAGTCGGCAGTCCGGCGGGTGGGGCCGGGGGAGACCGTCTCAGGATCGAAGACGACCACATCGGCCCAGGCACCCGGCACCAGCCGGCCGCGGTCGGTCATGGCGAAAATGTCGGCCTGTTGGCTGGTGAGACGGCGGACGGCCTCTTCGATCGGCATGATGCCGCGATCGCGTACCCAGTTGCCCAGGAAGTCCGTTGCCTGCGGCGCGTCACAAAGCTGGCCGACGTGGGCGCCGGCGTCGGAGAGACCCAGGGTGACGTGCTCCTGGACCAACAGCCGGGCGACCTCGTCGGTGTCGTCGTTGGCCAAGAAGTTGGCGATGCGCAGCTCGGGCTCTTCGGCCGCGAGATCGAGGAGGGCATCGAGAGGCCCGACGCCCTGTTCGGTGGCGAGGTCGAGCAGGCGGCGCCCGATGACCTCGGGGTGGTTGACCGACTCGGCGAACACGTAGGTGTCCCACCGAGGCGCCATGCGCGTGCTCTCGGCCCACGCATCGAGCACCTTTTGGCGCCACGCAGGATCGGCGTAGGCCTGAACCCGGGCCGCCACCGGTGCCCCGATCAGCTCGGCGAAGATCGGGTTGAGGTTGAGCGTGAACGGCTCGGTCATCTTCATCGTGAAGCACAGAGGACGCGGGGATACCTGGGGCCAGACCTGGGCCCCTCGATCCCAGCCTGACCGGTTCACTTCGAGCAGGCGACGGTGCTGTCCGGTTGGGAATGTGAGGAGGGCTCCGTAGGTGAACGGGACTCCGGTCGCCAGCTGAAGGTCGTAGAGATCGTCGATGGGGACGTCGCCGGGGGCGAACCCGGCCGCACCCCGCCCTACGGAGCCCAAGGTGGCGAGCAGGGCCTCGAGCTCCTCTCGTTCGGCAAAGCGGCTCGGAATTCTCTTCCCGCCGGCACCGAAGTGGGTGGGGGCGGAGCTGGTGGCGAAGCCGGCCGCACCGGCCTCGAGCCCCTCTTTGAGCACGGCTTGCATACGGGTGATCTCCTCGGGTGTCGCCGCCCGCTCATAGGCGTCGTCGCCCATGACGAAGAGACGGAGCGCCGTGTGGCCGAGGTAGGCGGCGAAGTTCAGGCCGAGGCCGTGTCTCTCGACTGAGGAGAGGTACTCGGGGAAGGTGGAGAAGTCCCAGGGGATGCCGGCCCGGAGAGCGGAGACGTCCATATCCTCCACGTTCTCGAGGGTGTGGGCGATCAAGTCACGGTGCTCGGAACGGGTGGGCGCGATGGAAAAGCCGCAGTTGCCCGCCACCACGGTGGTGACACCGTGGAAGCACGACGGGGTGAGACACGGATCCCAGAACACCTGGGCGTCGTAGTGGGTGTGGATGTCAATGAACCCGGGTGCGACAACGTGACCCTCGGCATTGAGCACGCGCTCGCCATCCAACCTTCTACCGATGGCGGTGATGCGCCCACCGTCGATGGCCACGTCGGCTTGGCGGCCCGGCGAACCCGTCCCGTCTACGACCGTCCCGCCCCGGATAACCAGCTCGCTCATGGGATCCCCTCGACCTTGCAGACGTCACTTCCAGAGGACAGGCTACGCCTAATCGGGGGTGGCTGACGGTTGGCCGCAGGGGCACTGCGTCGCATCGCGTATCGTCTCGACGTGGACCGCTACGGGCACGAACCGTTGCCGTGACCTTCGTCACCCGGCGTGGCACCCCATGAGGTCGTTTCCGGAGGCTCCAACCGTCGATGCGTTTCTCGAAGCCAGCCTGTACGCGGGCTCCGTCCTCGCTTCCGCCGCTGTCCGGCTCGCCTGGGCTGATCCGAGCGCGCTGGAGATGATGACGGTGGGCGACATAGGCGGTCACATGTTCCTGGTCGTCCGCCGTGTGGGCAAGCGTCTCGAGAGCGCCCACGAGGCAGACGGGCAGGCCCACGCCTCCGGGCAGGCCCACGCTTCCGGGCAGGCCCACGCTTCCGGGCAGGCGGGCTGGGCGTGGACGCCGGTACACACGACGGCGGACCTGGAACTCCCCGAGCACCGACAGGTGAGGACGGACGGAGCGCACGTCGCCGCGTGGGGGTGGGAGGAGGTTCACAACGCCTACAACGCCCGGGTTCGATACGTCGGCGAGCTCCTGCACTTGGGACTGCCGGTGGCGACGGGCGTGGCGGGACACGACCTCCCCTTCTCCGCGTACCTCGCGACACGCGTCGTCGAATTGGTCGTCCACACCGATGATCTGATCTGCAGCGTGGGGCTCGGCGGCACTCCACCAAACCTGGCGCTCACCACCGCCCTCGACGCCCTGGTCGACGGTTCCCGATCGGTGCACGGTGACCTCGCCGTGCTCCGAGCTCTCTCGCGACCCGAGCGCGCCCCGGGCCACATCAGCGTGTTCTAGTGTCGCATTGCCACCTGGTTCCCGCGCACGACGTCAGGACTGGCGTCCCTCCGGAGACATCAGAAATTGAGGGCGAACCAGACCGCCCGGCAGTCACTGCGAGATTCGATGCCCCATGAGGAAACCGCGGTGTCCAAGAGGGCCAAGGTCCACCCGCGAGTTCTCAGTGGTTCGACGCGTCGACGCAACGAGTCCGTGGCCCTCACCTCGACGTAGATGTGGCCCTCCCGTGTGTCGATAAAGAGTTGGGGATCGGCATCGGCATCGATCATGGCGTCTGCGACCAACTCCGAAGTGAGCAAGGCCGCACGATCCACGGCCTCGTCATTCGCACCGTGCAGTGTCGTGCGCACGATTTTGCCAGCGTACGCCGGATGCTCGGCACGGATGGTGAACCTGCTGCCCACGATGGGCACGTCCTTCTTCATTGGCTAATCCCCACCGAATTCATTGGCTAATCCCCACCGAAAATCCAGAAGACAAGAACTACTGCACTACTGACGATGATGATCGGACTCAGTCCCGGCGCAGGAATTGATCTTGACAGCGACAGGATGGCCAGGAATGCAACGATGAGGACGACGGTAACCCACCCTGGTTCTTCGCGGGACGACTGACGTTCCCTCGAGGCCGCTGGGTGAGCCAAACCGTCACTCTCGTGTTGATTCATCGTCCATTTCGCTGCGTCATGGCCGAGAGGGCGGGCGACGACGGGGAATTGGGGAGACCCCGCCGTCGCCTGGGCACGCGTGAGCCTTGCATCACCGTGCTCCGATTGACGCGGCTTCGGGTCGAGTGGGAGGTACTTCTCGACCCGAATCGGTATGCGCCCATGCGTCAACGCCATTGGAGTCCACCATAGAAGCGTCAGATGAACGAGCCGCGAAGCAGTTGCGACCGGGACGCGTGGCGGAGATGAATTCTCTGGGTCCGGATCATCCCTACATGAGCCACCCCCCCGATTGCCTTCTTCACGAGAACCGGGAGAGAAGTCTCCCGAGGGCGCGTTTCAGCCCCGGAGGCTCTACAGGTAGGTATTCATGGCCGAGAGCGACGGATCGGCGACACCGGTGGCGAAGATGTCAACCATCGTGCAGCCCTCTGGTCCAGCGACCAGCGGCCCATACGTGGTGCCGGCGTTGACCACCCGCATGCTCCCAACAGTGTGCTCCCGTCGGGTTATCTCGATGGAGCCCTCCACCACGAGCGAGCAGTAGTCGGCATGGTGGTAGTGGGGACCGACCACCGCCCCGGGCTCGTATTTGGCAATCACGATGGTCGTCCCCGCCCCGGTTTCGTCGATGCTGAGACTGACCGTCGAGTGCGACAGTTTCTTCACCGGGTCGTACGACCACTCTCCAGGTTCATTCCAGGTGAAGGACCGCTGCCCCTTCTTCCTACGGGGCGCCGGCTCAGGCACACTACGCTCCATTGCGACCTCCTTCGTGACTCGGGGCGAGGTTACCTGTGCCGGTTCAGTCCGGGGGTCCGGCCCAGTCGGAGTGCGGATCGGAGGCCGGGAACGACTCGATCTCCTCCTCGTCGAGCCGCCTCTCGAACCGGCCGCCGCGTCGGTCGTCGAGTCGGTCGATCATGTCCACGGTGATGTCCGTAAGGCTCGTGACGGTGAGGTCGGCTTGACGGAGCACGTCCTCACCTAGTGGATATTCAGGGTTGGGGACGGCAACCGTTCGCAGTCCCGCGGCAACGGCGGAGCGAACTCCGTTGGCGGAGTCCTCCACCGCCACGCAGGACTCGGGTGGACAGCCCAGCCGGTGGGCCGCTTCGAGGTAGACGTCCGGCCAAGGTTTGCCCCGAGGCACCTCTTCTGACGACACGGTGATCTGAAACATGTCACGGAGGCCGGCGAGGTCGAGCACCGTGTCGATGACCTGCCGGTTCGCCGACGATGCGACGGCCAGGGGCCATCGCGACCCGAGCCGCCGCACTGCCTCTACTGCTCCGGGAAGGAGCGGCAGGTGCCGCTCGTAGTGGTCGATGAGGCTCTGCACCACCAGGTCAGAAATCTCCTCCCGTCGGAGGCGCACGCCCAGGGTGTCTCGCATGTAGGCGGACCACTCCGGAGAGCTCATGCCCTGCATGGCAGAGGTGGCCTCCTCCCGCCAGCGTCCAGCGTGCTCGGCGGCCACCTGCCTCCGGGCTTGGTCCCAGAGCTGCTCCGAGTCGACGAGGACACCGTCGAGGTCGAACACCACTGCCTCGATCATGGTTCTCAGTTTCGCAGGGCAGGTGCTCAGGCCGACGTACGGGGGCCGAGCGGCCAAGACACCCCGGTCAGTTGCTCGGACAACTCCCACAGGCCTCGGGCCGTCACGACGTCGAGAGCTCGCGGGGCCGGGACGTTGACGGCGGGATGCCCCCGCATGTGCCGGATCCCGTTCGGCCCGATGTAGGTGCCCCCGGCGACGTCCGTCGTGGCGGCGAAGAGGGTCGGCAGCGCCCCCATGGCGTCGCTCTGCGCGATGAGCCGGTTGCCGATGGCCGCGGCGAGGTTGGAGATCGGGTTGCCGCTCCGGCCCTGCAGGTTGGTGGCGGCGTACCCGGGATGCGCGGCGACGGCCCGGACCGGCGATCGGGTCTCGGTGAGGCGCCGCTCGAGCTCGAGGACGAACAACAGGTTGGCCAGCTTGGACTGCGAGTAGGCCGCCCACGGCTTGTAGGAGCGGTGCTCCCAGTCGAGGTCGTCGAGGTCGATCTTCCCGTTGCGGTGCAGATCCGACGACACGACGACGACCCGGTCGGTGATGTGGGGCAGCAGCAGGTTCGTGAGAGCGAAGTGTCCGAGATGATTGGTCCCGATCTGCAGCTCGAACCCGTCGACGGTGCGCGCTTCGGGGGTGGCCATGATCCCGGCGTTGTCCACGAGAATGTCGAGCGGCCCCTCGGTGGCTTCGGCGAAGGACCGGACCGAGCCCAGGTCGGCGAGATCGAGTTCCCTGACGGTGACGTCGCCGGTCATGGCTGCTGCCGCCGCATCGCCTTTGGCTGTGTCGCGCACGGCAAGAGTGACCGCAGCGCCGGCGCGGGCGAGTTCGAGCGCGGCCACGCGACCGATGCCGCTGTTCGCGCCGGTGACGATGGCGGTGCGCCCGTGCAGATCGGGCAGGTCGGCGGCGGTCCAGCCCGAGGGGCTCATGGCACCAATGTAGGCGATGACAACAATGATGTCAACGCCTACATTGGCAGCCGAGTCAACGGTACCCTGTGGGTATGCAGCCCTACCATCACGGGAATCTGCGCACGGTCCTCTTGGAACAGGCCGAAGAGACGCTCCGCGCCGGAGGCATCGATGCCCTCTCGCTGCGAGAGCTGGCCCGGGCCGCGGGTGTCAGTCACGGCGCCCCCCGCCGGCATTTTGCCGACCGTCAGGCTCTTCTCGACGCACTGGCGGTGCGGGGCTACGAACGATTGGGCGCTGAGCTGCGAGCCGCCCTCGGCGGCTCGTCACCGTCGCCCGACGCCCGGGTCACCGCGCTGGCGCGCGCCTACGCCGACTTCGTCACCGGTTCGGGAGAGCTGCTGGCGCTCATGTTCGCCGGCAAGCACGCCGACCCCGACGGCTTGGTCCATCGGGCCAGTGAGGCCGCCCTCGAACCCTGGCAGGATGTGTTCCGTGAGGCGGGCGCGACCGACGGGATCGGGGGGCCCGTCGAGGTGCTCGGGATGGCCGTCTTCAGCGCCGTGCACGGCCTAGCGGTGCTGGTCAACGCCGGCGTGACCCCCGCCGACGGTCTCCATGCGGCCGTGGCCGACATGACGGAACGCATCCTCCGGGGATCCCGGATCACCGTCTAGCCCACACCGACTGAGGCCACCGCCTCTCCTTGTGTGGAGCCGTGGCGGCGCGGGTCTGTACGATCCGAGGAGTACCGCAGTGGGGGAGGAGAGATATCTGTGGAGACTGCTGAGCACGGACCGCTGCAGGGCCTGCGGGTTCTCGAGCTCTCCGACGGTGTCGCGGCCGCCTTCTGCGCCAAACTTCTCTCCGACCTTGGGGCCGAGGTCCTGATGGTCGAGCCGCCCGGAGGTCAGACTCTTCGATCGGCCGAGCCTCGTCGTCATGACGGTCTGAGCGCTCGCTTCTTGTACTTGAGCACCGGGAAGCACAGCATCGTGCTGGGCGGAACCGGTGAAAACGACGACGGGCGGCTAAGAGAGCTGATCGGTGAGGCGCACCTTTTCGTCACCGACGCCGAACCGGCACGTGCGGAGTCGCTTGCGTGCGGCGCAACCGACACGGTGGTCCTCTGCCTGCGCCCCTTCGGTTCGACCGGGCCCAACGCCGGACACAAGGCCCACCACCTGACGTTGTTCCACTCTTCGGGTGAGGGTTCCACACTGCCCAGCGGGCTGGGATGGGAACTGTTCCCCGATCGGGCTCCCGTTCAGCTCGGCAGCGAGATCGGCTACTTCGATGCCGGGTGGAACGCAGCGGTCGCGGGACTGGCGGCATGTTACGGCGCCCTTCGTTCGGGCGGAGGGGAATGGGTCGACGTGTCGTTGCAGGAGTCGATGATCTCGTTGAACAGAACCCGGCTGAACCGATTCCTGAACGAGGGGGTGAATGTTGGTCGGGAGAAGAGCCGCTACGGAATCACGGGACAGCTGCGCTGCTCGGACGGCTGGGCCGCCGTCATCGGCATCAGGGAAGAGCAGTGGGACCGCCTCGTCGCGCTTCCCGAGGGGGCCGAGTTTCGCGACGCCGGCTTCAGTACCGCCGAGGCCCGCGCCCGGGAGGTCGCCCGGCTGGGCCAGATCCTCGCCGCGTGGTGCGCGGCGCGCCCGAAGGCCGAGGTGGCACGGGTCTTGTCGGCCATTGGCGCACCCGCAGGGATCTTTGCCGATCCGGCGGACCTCCTGGCCAGCGAACAACTCGCCCACCGGGGGTTCTTTCACCAGATCGGCGACGGCCACGGCGGCTCCGTCACCGTGCCAGGTGCGCCCTACCGGCTGTCCCGCACGCCCGTGGTGCTGGGGCCGTCGCCGGAGCTCGGCTCCTCACGCGGGTTCACGCCGCGTACCGCCGAACCCGCAACGGGAATGACCGGTGAGGGCGGGCGGATGCTCGAGGGGATCCGTGTCCTCGACTTCACCTGGGCCGCCGCCGGACCATACGCCACGCTGTTACTCGCTCTGCTCGGTGCCGATGTCGTGAAGGTCGAGTCCACCAAACGCCTCGACCCGGCGCGCACGGGGTTCATTGCCCACTACGAGGGCACTGAGCGCTCGCCGATCTTCAATGAGCTCAATCTGAACAAACGCTCCGTTGAGGTGGACCTGACGCAACCCGAAGGCGCATCGATGGTCAAGCTACTGGCCGGCGACGTCGACATTGTGGTCGACAACTTCCGTCCGGGCGTGATGGCGCGGTTCGGCCTCGGTCCCACCGACCTCCTCGACCGCCATCCACACCTCATCGTGGCATCATCGTCGGCCAACGGGTCAACGGGACCCGAAGCGATGGGCGCCGGACTGGCGGGCATCTTTGCCGCGTCGGGCGGTCTCAGCGAACAGACGGGGTACGCGGACGGACCTCCCACCCAACTTTCCGATCCGATGGACTATCGCGTGGGCACGGCCCTCGCGGTCGGCATCCTCGCCGCACTGCTGGATCGCGCCCGGACCGGTATGGGCCAACATGTCGACTTCTCCTCCTGTGAGGTCTTCGCCGCCAGCGCGCCCGATGCCCTGCTCGCACACGTCATCGGAGTTCCGTGGCAGGCGCGGCTCGCAAACGGTCACCCGACGATGTCGCCCCACGACGTCTATCCGTGCGCTGGCGGCGAATGGGTGGCCATCGCGGCTGACGACCAGGAGAAACATGCTCTGCATCTCGTACTTGAAGGTGCGGCGGAGGCGTCGGACGAGGCCATCCATGCGTGGACCGCCACACGTGGGGCCCACGCCGCCGCCGCCGCCCTGCGTGCCGCCGGCGTGCCCGCCAGCCCCGTAATGAGCTTTGCCGAGCTCGCGGCGGATCCGCACCTGGCGGCCAGAGCGCTCTTCGTCGACGTCGACCATCCCGTCCTCGGAAGGCAGCGGGTGATGCGAGCGCCATGGCGGTTCTCGGACTGGGAGTGTCCGGTGCACCGCGCAGGTCCATTCTTGGGCGCTGACACCGACGAGGTATTCGGCGGGATCCGCGGTGTACCGCCGATGGGGCGAGGGCGATCAGAGGTGAGCCGGTGACCGCCGAAACGGGGGAGCTCGAGGTTGGATTCGTGGCCGGCGGCGACCTCAGGCGAGCGAGCAGACTCGAGGAACTACCCATCGATTCGCTGTGGACCGGGGGCCACGTCGCCTCCCGAAACCCGTCCACCGAGGCGATGATGAGCCTGGCCCGCTTGTCGGCCGTCACCGAACGGGTCAAGTTGGGCACCTCGATCCTGCTCTTGCCGCTCTATCCGCCGGCGATCGTGGCCAAACAGTTCGCTGACCTCGACAATTCCACGGGAGGGCGGCTCATACTCGGTGTCGGGATCGGGGGGGAGTACCCGCAGGAGTTCCGGGCCTGCCAGGTCCCCTTCAAGGAGCGAGGGCGTCGAACCGACGAAGCGATCGGACTCGTGCGACAGCTCTGGACGGGCGAAGAGATCTCCCACCAAGGCGCCTTCTATTCGATGGAAGGTGTCAAGGTGCACCCGGCGCCGGCGCAACCGGGAGGCCCCCCCATCGTCGTGGCCGGTCGCAAGGAGCCGGCGATGAGACGAGCGGCGTTGCTCGGCGACGGTTGGATGCCCTACCTCTACTCCGCACGCCGCTACGCCGCTTCCGCCGCGACGATCCGGCAGATCGCCGCAGAATCCGGGAGAGACCTCTTCGGGTTCGGGTGGTACCTGTTCGTGTTCGTCAATGTCGACACCGATGGAGACCGGGCGCGCGAAGGTGCCGCCCGCACAATGGGCGGGAACTACCAGCAGGATTTCAAGGAGATGGTCGACAGCGTGGCGGTGGCGGGAACCCCTGACGAGGTCGTTCGGAAGCTGCAGGCGTTCGTCGACGCAGGCGTCAGGCACTTCATTTTCATGCCCTCACCGGGCCCGGACGGAGATCCTGATCCAATCGTGCAGCGGCTCCTGAATGAGGTCATGCCTTCGGTCCGCGAGCACGCACGCCGGCGTGCGTGACTGCGGGGCAGGCTTCCGAAGCTCCTCAATTACTCGTGCGCGTGGAGTGGCCATGGCGGCCTATGCTCCCTACGATTGCCGTGCTCACCTCGTTGGCCGCGGCGCGGATCCGTCGACCGACACGGTCCAGCGCTTCGCTGTCAAACTCCCGGTGAATCACCAGCGCCAGGTCATACCGCGGCATACCGTCCACGTCGAAGACGGGTGCTTGGATCGACTCCACCATGCACGTCCCTTGGCGTTCGGCGATGCCACCGCCGAGGTAGGCGACCTGCGACAGGCCCGCGAGACGCTGGGTCAGGAAGGCGCGGATCTGCTGCGCCGTGAGGTCCTTTGGCATCAGTTTCACGGCCTCCGCCACTTGGTCCTGGAAGTCGGTATGGAGCGTGACGACGTAGCCGCGTTCGACCGTTACATTGAGGATGGCGTCCATCTGCTCGATCAGATGCGGGTCGCTAAGGCCGCTCCACGCGTACCACCCGTGCCATTCGTCCGGTGACTGCCAGGCGATGAAGCATGCACCGAAGGGCGCCACGAGCGGCGTCTGCGCGCCACTCCGAAACGACGAACCCACGCGATGCTCAACCGAGCCGGTGGACTCCAGGATCAGGATTTCGTCCGAAACTGCGGTACTCAGCATGCACTCGCAGCGAAATTCGGTCGCGAGCTCCTCCATAATGGGTCGAGCGACGTTGACCTCGGGTCTGACTTCGCCCGCGGCGTGACCGATCAGGATCAGCGTCGGACCCAGCCCATAGCGAAGATCGACCGTTGAACGGGAGACCCACCCCGCGCCTGCAATGTGCTGAGGATCTTGTGGGCAGTCGGCTTTGGAATTCCACAGCGACGCGCGATCTCAGAGAGCGAGAACGTCTCTCGGGGATGGGCGGCGAGGAACTCGACGACCGCGATGGACCTCCCCACGCTGTTGCTGAAATTGTTGGTGTCCGGCGAAACCTGTCGGCTATTCGTCATCGGCGGAGCCGAAGGCGGAATCCCGATGTCGTCGACCCCGGCGGTTGTCCGCTCGGTCGAACAGCCGGGTTCTCGAGCACGCTAGGTCAGCGGATGATGCTTAGGCCGATAAGGCTCATTCCGTAGGGTAGCTCGTCCAAGATCTGCCGCTTCAGCTGGTGTGTGAGAGCGATCCGCGTATAGCGCATGATCACCGGGTCCTGAGCGTCTATGTGGCGGGCCAGTTCCCATGCTCGAGGCAGCACGGCCTCCTTCTTCAGCACCTCACCGACGAGGCCCAACCGCTGCGCCTCGTGCGCATCGATCTCCTGTTTGGAAAGCAGGAACCAGCGGGCTCGGTTCGGGCCGAGGAGCGCGGGCCAGACCGTGTGTACGCCGTCGCTCGGCGGGGAGTACGGGAAATGCGGTTCGTCCTTCAGAACGACGTCCTCGGCCGCCAGGACCATGTCGCAGAGCAACGCCTGCTCCGCGTGCCACGTAGCCGGACCGTTGATGGCCGCGATCATCGGAACCTCGATGCTCAGGTGATTCTCGAGCAGTTTGCGACCCTCGATGAAAAGTGTCTGGAACGCCTCGGCCGTCCACTGTGGGGGCCACCCGGAGCCATCGCCCGAGGTGCACCACACGTCACCGGCCCCGGTCAGGATGATCACGCGAATGTCGCGATCGTTGGCGAGTTCCTGGTAGAGCTGGGGCAGCTCGCGATGTGCCGGTTCGTCCCACACCATTGAGCCACCGTTGCCATCGTGGAACGTCACCTCGACGACGCCTCCATCGAGCCGGAGCTTCGCCCGGGTGAATCGCTCTGCGTACTCGTCGAACCGTGACATGTGGCCTCCGTTCCTTCAACTAAAGAATTCCGCGGCGCGCTCACCGATCATCACCGCGGTGGCTGCGGGGCATCGGCGCACGACGGTCGGCATGATTGACGTGTCCACGACCCGGAGACTGTCGATCCCGTGCACGCGGCAGCACTCGTCGACGACAGCGTTCTCCGGAGACGTACCCATGCGGCACGTGCTCGACATGTGTATGGAGGCCCCGACGTGAGCAAACAGGAAACGGTCGAGCGCGGTGTCGGAGTCCAGCTCGTCGTCGCTCGGAGCGATGCGCTCCGCCCCGAGCTCGCCGTAGGCGTCGTTGGCCACCACTGTCGCTGCCAGTCGCATAGCCTCTCGCATCCGGACGCGGTCAGCGGTGGAATCGAGGAAGTGGTAGAAAAGCTCTGGGTTGGAGCTCGGATCGGCCGATGTGAGACGGATCTCCCCACGGCTGGCACCCTGCATGATCAGGCAGGTGATGCCGTGCTCCCACCCGAAGCGGACGTGATCCACGAGCTTGGGAAGCGACATTTTGCCGACCGCCGATTGGAGCATCCGCGCCCGGCCCACGAGGGACACGCCGTGCAACATGGTGTTGTTGATCGGGATGGCCGACTGCAGCATCGCCATGTCGCTGTACGTGTCGGACCCCGTGCTGGTGTAGTGCAGCCCGAAATGGGCCCAGGCGCTCCGCGTCGGGTCGGGCACAAGGTTGCTGCGTTTCTTGACCCGGAAGCGGAGGACGACAGAGCAGTGATCCGTGAACTCGCGACCGACAAGCGGAAGCTCGTGTATCACCGGCACCCCGACCTGCTGAAGCTCGTCAGGGGGGCCGATACCCGACAGCAGCAACAGCTGCGGGGACCTCACCGCTCCCGCGCTCACGACGACCTCGCCCGCGTAGACGGTGCGCACCTGGTTGCCGATCACCGCCTCCACGCCGATCGCCCGTCCGGCTTCGAGGAGCACGCGGAGGACGAGCGCATCGCCCTGCACGGTAAGGTTCGGTCGGCTCCCCAGCGGATCGAGGTAGGCCAGTGCCGTGTTTATGCGAATACCGTTCACATTATTGACCGGGAGTGCGCCGACGCCGATGGACTTCGGGCCGTTCATGTCCGGGTCGTCCGGATAGCCGGCATCGCGGCACGCCGCGGCGAACGCCCGGTCGATCGGTGTCCACTCAACGGGGGCCGCGCGCCGAACTGGCATGGGGCCGGTCGTGCCGTGATACTCGTCCCGCATGTCGTGATCGGTCTCGAGCTTCTTGAAGTACGGGAGCACCTCCTCGTACGACCACGTCGTGTTCCCCTCGGCACTCCAGCGGTCGAAGTCCTCGGGCAGGCCGCGCGTGAAGAGCGTGCCGTTCATCGCGCTCGAGCCGCCGACCACACGCCCGCGCGGCAAGGGCTGCAGGATGCCGTCGCGCACGGTGGCGACCATCCCCCAGTTATTGGGATGGTTGGGCGCCATCGCGCTGAGCACGCCGCCGTAGCGCAGCTCGGGGGGAAGCTTATCGACCCCTTCGAAGCGCGGCCCAGCCTCGAGCAGGAGCACCGACCGGCTCGGATCCTCGGAAAGACGCGCCGCCAGCGGGCACCCGGAGGAGCCCGCACCGATGACGACCACGTCATACGACTCGCTCATTTTGGCGGAGACCTCAGGCGTCGATGGGATAGAGCTTGAGCGCGTTGTCCCACATGATCTTGCGCTTGCTCTCATCGGACACGTCGGGCAGCGCCTGTATCTCCTCCACCGCGCGGACGTAGTGTCGCCCCTCGGGATGCCCGAAGTCGGTGGCGATCACGATGTTGTCGTCACCGACGGCATCTATCACCTGTTTGATTCCCGGATCATTCGGCTCCGTGGAGACGAAGCACTGGCGACGCCAATATTCGATGGGATCCATCGGCAGGGGGATAGGGAGGTCCTTTGTGCCGCCCTGGTTGGCCACCCGCAGCCGATACAGCCAGGAGGCGACCCATCCCGAGCCGGACTCCAGGTGGACGACTCGCAGCGTCGGGTGCCGCTCGAGCACGCCGCCGACGATGAACGATGCGCAGGCCATCATGTTGCCAATGGTGAACGCGGAAATGCCCTGGGCCCAGACGAGGCCACGAAAATAGTCGTAGAGGAACGGGTCGCTGGGACTCAACGCCCCGACGTGGACACCTACCGGCACGTTCAGTTCGGCGATGGTCGCCCAGAGGTGATCCATCTCCGGCTCGAAGATCAGGTGGGGGCCGACGGGTGTCGGATTTATGGTGACCGCCTTGAACCCCAGGTCCTCCACGCACCGCACGGCCTCTTGAGATGCAAGCTCGGGGTCGCGAAGGTCGATCGCCCCTGCACCGACCAGCCGATGGTCACCGTCAGAGCAAAAGTCGTGCAGCCAGCTGTTGTACGCACGACTGTACGCAGCGGCGACATCGGCCTTGGTACTTGGCGCTTGGTTCGTGTAGAGCGCGGCCGACGGGTACAACACCATGTAGTCGACCCCGGTGCGCTCCATCGCATCGATGTAGGAGTCAGCCCCGAATCCCGCCCGGGCGTAGTCGTCATATGCCTCGCCGAGATCGGGCATCACCTCCGTCACGCCGTGGAATCCGACCGGCATGTCGTAGCCGCCCACGCTCACGGAATTGAAGAACCCGAACCCCGATTCAACCTGCGAGTAGCCCACCCGAACCACGGGGGCCTCGTCCCGGTACTTCGGTTCGAGGTACTTCGCCCACAGGTCGTCCGGCTCGACGGCGTGGGAGTCGGTATCAATGAACCCATGGGTCGACATCCGCCCTCCTCGGTGTTCATATATGGAAACACTTCGTTCGCAAATAGGCTATTCCTTCGTACGGACGCCGACAAGAGGGCTATCGTCGGAGTCATGACGCCGCCAGCGAAGGGGGAGCAACGCTCCGAGCGTCCCCGCAGTGGACTGGCTTTGGCAGATGAACGGACCGGATGAGCGATCAGCTCGAGAGGCTTCTCGCTGAGCGGGCGTGCGAGCGTCTCCTGCTCGAATACGCCCGACTGGTCGACAGCGGTCATGCATCGGAGATCGCCGATCTGTTCACCGACGACGGCGAGTGGATCGGTGCGGATGGCGGCGGGATGCACGACAAGGACGAGATCCGGACCGCGTTCACTGCTCGAGAAGCTCTCGGTCGGCGTCAATCACGTCACGTGATCACCAACATCATTATCGACAACGATGGATCTGACACCGCACGCGGAATCGCCTACCTCATCAACTTCCGACACGATGCTGACGGCACCGTCGCTGCTCATCCGGCCCCGGCCGACCACCCGAAGTTCGTGGGGGACTACCACCTGACCTTCCGTCGCGTCGGGGAGCGTTGGCGGATCCACACCCTCCGCTTCGACCTGGCATTCCTTCGCCGCCGGCGTGACGCCTGAGACGCGCTGTCATTGCCTTCGCCGTCGCTCGTGGGACGGTAGTGTCCCGTAATGTCCCGCAATGGGCTCGAAGAACGAATTCGAGCGATCTGTATGGGCCTGCCGGCCGTCACGGAGAGACTGAGCCATGGCGCGCCGGCCTTCTTCTCGGGTAGGCAGTTCCTGGTGCTCTGGCTCACAGGCCACCACCAACAGCAGTTCCCCCAGCTGTGGTGCGCAGCTCCGCCGGGCGTCCAGGACGAACTTGTCATGACGGAGCCCGACCGATTCTTCAGGCCGCCGTATGTCGGGGGACGAGGTTGGCTCGGAGTTCGACTCGACGGCGAGATCGACTGGCACGAGCTCTCGGCCATCTGCGAAGAGGCCTTCCGCACGGTCGCACCGCAGAAGGCCATTGCCGCTCTTGACCTGAGGCGGGGTTGAGGCCGGAGCACCGGTCATCGTCCTTCGTGACCGCGCCTGCGGACAGCTGAGGCCCCACTACCGCGAACTGCCCCTCGGGTCTAACCTGGTCGCGTGGTGCTGACTCGGGCGTTCCTGGGCATGGCGTTCGTATGGGTGGCCTCGGTCGCCTTCATGCAGCCGGCTCTCGCGCAGCTCGTACCGTTGCTCCTGATCGTCGGTGTCATGGGCACGCTCGCTCTGCTCTCGTTCCCTACGACCTCTGTGTGTGCCCGCGTTCCCGACTCACTTCGGGTGCAATGGTTGCGATCCCTCGGGGTGCCCGCCACGGGACTCTCGGGCTCGGTTCCCTCCCTCGTTCTCCTGACGCAGCCTCGACGTTGATCTGACCCGACGGCCTTCGTGGCCGTCGTCGTCGACTTCAACGTTTCGAGACCAAGGAGAACTCATGTTTCTGTTCCACATCGCGTCCGCCGTCTTGGCGGACAACGTGCTCATCCACGTAATCGGGGAGGTCTTCCACCCCCTCTTCGCAGGACTGGCCACCGCGTTGGCCGTCGTGTACGGCCTGACCGCCAGCTACGGCGTTGCCATCGTCGTCGTGACCGTAGTGATCATGGTGTTGCTGATGCCAATGACCCTGGCGAACATTCGGTCGATGGTGGGGATGCAGCGCCTGCAACCCAAGATCAGCCGTCTGCGTCAGGAGTACAGCGGGCCGGATAGTCGCGCGCAGCTGAACCAAGAGCTCACGCGGCTCTACAAGGAGGAGGGGATCCACCCAGCCGGGAGCTGTCTCCCCCTGCTCTTGCAGATGCCTGTCGTGATTGTGCTCTACGACCTGATCAAGGGCTTGACCAACACGCTGACGATCATGGTGCAGGGTCATTCTGTGACGGTGGCACGGCCTCGCTACATCCCCACGTCGTCCCGGATGTACCACAGCCTGGTGGCCAGCCACGGGGCGATGAACTGGCTCGGCGTCAACCTGGCGCTGAAGCCGTTCACGGCCCATGCCCAGTGGTTCGGGATCCTTCCGTATCTCGCCCTCGTGCTGGCCGCGGTGGTGCTCAACTACGTCGTGGTGGCCCATATGCGCAGGCGCACTCCGGCCGCCGCTCGGGCGGACCAACCGGCGCAGAGAGTCCAGAAGTTCCTGCCCATCCTCTGCGCCAACATCTACCTCGTGGTTCCCGTGGCGGTCACCCTCTCCACGATCGTTGCGACCGTAATCCGTATCGGGACCCAGCACCTCCTCTTCCGCAACGCCATTGCCGACCCTCCGGCCGCCGCCCGAGCAGGTGGCGGGCCGTGAGCGGTCTTCCGACCCGCCCCCGGTCACCGGCGCGACACGCCCGTCGAACTCCGTGGCACCGACGATGGTGCGGGCCCTCGCTGTGTTGGACTACCGTCCACCACACGCGGGGCCCGTCCTGTACGCCCCGACAGATCGACACGCCGGCACCCGAGCAGTGGGGAGGGTGCCCGAGACAGTCCGAGGAGGAAGGTCGTGGTCACCAAGGCCGAAAACGAGCGGCTGACCCGGGTCGAGGGCGATGCACCCATGGGCCGCATGATTCGCGAGAACTACTGGGTTCCCTTCGCCCTCTCGTCGCACCTTGTCGCCGGGGAAGCGCCGATCCCGGTGCGCCTCCTGGGTGAGGACTACGTCGCCTTTCGCGGCGAGAACGGCGCGATCGGGCTTTTCGACGAGCACTGTCCCCACCGGCGGGCATCCCTAACGCTGGCGAGGGTGGAGGGCAACGGCATGCGCTGCATCTATCACGGCTGGAAGATCGACGTGGCCGGGTGCGTCGTCGACGTGCCCACGCAGGCCGTGCGGGCCGAGCAGTTCGCCAAGGGGGTCCAGGTCGTGCACTTTCCGGTGCGGGAGGTGGGCGGTTTGGCCTGGGTCTGGCTCGGCGGCAGCGATGCGCCGGCGTTCCCCGAGCTCCCCTTCGCAGGCGCGGTCGAGGACAATTCGTGGTTGAGCGTCTCGGTGGCGCCCTGCAACTGGCTCCAGGGCGTGGAAGGTACGATCGACTCCGCGCACGCCGGCACCCTGCACCAGACGTGGCTCGGGGAAGCCGCCCGACGTCAGGACAACTCGCACATCGGCCTCGCTCTGGCCGGTCCTCCGGCCTACGAGACGGAGTCCGCACCGTACGGGCTCCAAGCAGTCGCCCTGCGTCCCACCGTCGATGGACGCACCTATGCGCGCGTCACGCAGTTCTTCATGCCACTGGTGTGCGTGGTTCCCTTCGGGAGGGCGCGACCGCAGGAGGGGTCGATGTTCGCCTTCGCCCCGGTTGACGACCAGAACCATCTTCTCTTCTATGGCTACTTCTCCGACGAGCCTCAGGGACTTCCGGTCGATATGGGCGTGGTCAACCCGGAGTACAGGCCCGACCCGGGTGACTTCACCGGAGTGCGTGGCGACCGGCACAACCTCTGGGGCCAGGACCGCACGCTGATGAGGGCCGGGCATTTCACGGGCTTCGGGCGGACCCTTCTGGAGGAGGACATCGTCGTCCAGACGAGCATGGGTGGGACCCTCGATCGCTCCAAGGAGTTCCTCTCTTCGAGTGACGTCGCCGTCGCCCACGCGCGTCGGATTCTCCTCGACGCGCTCACGACCGCTGAGGCGGGCGGCATGCCGCCCGGCAGTGCTCGCACTCCGAGGGTCGTTCGCATGCCCAACGCACTGGAGTTCGTCTACGACGAGGGCGTGGACTGGCGGGAGATGGTCGCCCAGCTCCAGGCCGTCTGACGTGAGCACTAATCGATCGCTGCAGTGGCGAAAGGGGTGACCGTGGGGATGTGTGACGCAGGTGCACTCGAAAAAGGGGAACGGGGATGAGCACCGTGGCTGAGATCACCGGCATGCCCGGTTCGGTGGCGGACCGCTTCTCACTCGCCGGGCGGGTGGCGATCGTCAGCGGAAGTGGCACGGGGATCGGTCGAGCGATCGCGCTCGTGTTCGCCGAGCAAGGTGCAGACATCGTGCTCGCAGCGCGACGTCGGGGGCCACTCGAGCACACGGCTGCCGATGTCGAGTCGATGGGCCGACGCGCGCTCGTGGTCCCTACGGACGTGACCGACCCCGAGCAGTGCGAACGGCTCGTCGCCGCAGCGGTCGCCGAGTTCGGCCAGATCGACGTGGTCGTGAACAACGCCGGCGGCGCGTTGACCAAGGCACCCATGGACTGGGGAGCCGACGAGTGGCGACAGATCGTCGACGTGAACCTGGCCGGCGTCTACTTCCTGTCGCGTGCCGCCGCCAGGTCGATGCTCGCGTGCGGCAAGGGTTCGATCGTCAACATCTCGTCGGGCTCCAGCTTCAACCCGTTTCCGATTGGCCTTCCGTACGGAGCGTCCAAGGCGGCCGTCAACAACCTCACGAACTCATTAGCGGCTGCGTGGACCCCGCACGGCGTGCGGGTCAACGCGGTGGCGGCTGGTGGGGTGCGGACCGAGCTGTTAATCGAGGACGCGCTGAAGAACGGCATCGACCCGGACACGATCGGTGCGGGCAACGGAATGGGCCGTCTGGCCGAACCCTACGAGATCGCCACCGCGGTGTTGTTCCTGGCGTCGGATGCGTCGAGCTTCTGCTCGGGTGCCACCCTCTACGCCGGCGGCGGCCCCAAGGTCGCCGGTATGTGAGACTGAGGGAGAGAGCAACGTTGAGCAGCGCATTTGTGGAGAAGATCGCCATCGTCACGGGTGCCGCATCAGGGATCGGGGCAGCCACGGCGCGCCGTTTGAGCGGCATGGGGGCAAGAGTCGTCGCGGTCGACCTGGACGAGGTGAGTGTTGCCGAGATCGCTGACGAGATCGGCGGCACTGCGGTTGCCATGGATGTCTCAGATCCTCAGTCGTGGGATGGCCTGATCGCGACTGTGACTGCCGATTTCGGCGGCATCGACTTCGCGCATCTGAATGCCGGCATCGTGACCTTGCCCTATCCGTACGAAATCTCCGACGTCACAGCGGAGGTCTACCGGCGAGTGATGGGCGTCAACCTCGATGGGGTAGCACTCGCCTCCACCAAGCTGGTCCAACGGGGCATGGGCTCGGGTGCCGGCGGGGCCATCGTCGCCACGGCCTCACTCGGTGGCCTACACCCGTGGCCCGAGGATCCCTACTATGCCGCGTCGAAGCTGGCCGTGGTGGGCTTCGTCCGGAGCGCCGCCCCGAAATTCGCCGAGCTGGGAGTGCGGATACACGCCGTGTGTCCGAGCTTGGTGCAGACCAATATCATCCGCGGTGTCATCCAGGAAAAGATTGACGATCTGGGGTTACCCGTACTTGACCCGGCCGAAGTTGCAGTCGCGGTCACGGACTTGCTCGCCGCAGAGGAGACCGGCCTCGTGCGCACGATCGTCGCTGGAGAGGGGGTACGTGAATCGCTGGTCGCCAATGGGGACGCCAGTTGACAGATCCCGGTGGCCGGTTGAGAAGCCGGGAAGCCCCGTAGCATGATCGTTCCATGGCACGCGCCCGGGCCAACTCCTTCACCCTGACGCCTGAGCTCCGGCGGACCTCCACCATCGTCGTCCTCGGATCGATCATGTCGATCCTCGACACGACGATCGTGGCGGTTGCCCTGGCCACCCTGGGCCGGGACTTCCACGTCTCGGTCACCACCATCCAATGGGTGGCAACCGGCTACCTGCTGGCGCTTGCCATGGTCATCCCGGTCACCGGATGGGCGGTCGACCGCTTCGGGGCGAAATTGATCTGGATGTCCTCGCTCAGCCTGTTCATCATCGGCTCGTGCCTGTGTGGGGTGGCCTGGTCGGCCAACTCGCTGATCGTCTTCCGCATCCTCCAGGGCATCGGCGGCGGTATGCTCCTCCCGGTCGGCCAGTCGATCCTGGCGCGCGCCGCCGGACCACAGCGTATGGGCCGCGTCATGAGCGTCATCGGAGTGCCCATGGTGCTGGGCCCGATCATGGGACCGGTCATCGGCGGCCTCATCGTGTCGAATTTCAGCTGGCGCTGGATCTTCTACGTCAACGTGCCGATCGGCATCATCACGCTGGTCGTTTCCAGCCGCTGGCTGCCCAAGTGGGACACCGACGAGCGGTTCGTGTCCTCCTTCGACACCCTCGGCTTCTGCCTGCTATCGCCCGGCCTGGCCGCCTTGGTCTACTCGTTGTCGGAGGTGGGAACCACGGGCAGCTTCACCAGCGCCTCGGTCGTCATCAGCTTCGTCCTCGGCGTCGCGCTGATGGTGGGCTTCGTCTTCCACGCGCTGCACGTCAAGAACCCGTTGCTCGAGCTCCACCTTTTCAAGGACCGCAGCTTCGCCATCGCCAATATCTGCATCTTCGTCATGGGCGCCACGCTGTTCGGTTCCATGTTCCTGCTGCCGCTGTACTACCAGATCGCCCGGGGTCAGGAGGCCTGGGTGGCCGGGTTGCTCATGGCGCCCCAAGGAATCGGCGCGGCATCCGTGATGCGCTGGTCGGGGAGCATCACCGACCGGTTCGGGCCCCGCCGCATCGTCCCCTACGGTGTCCTCCTCACGGCGGCGGCCACGGTCCCCTTCGCCTTCGTGACCACCTCGACCAGCGAAGTGCTCCTGGCCTCCACCCTCTTCCTTCGTGGTCTCGGGCTCGGCCTGATATTCACGCCCATCACCGCGGCCGCCTACTCCGACCTTAACCACGCCGAAATTCCCAAGGCCACCACCACCATGAACATCGTGCGCCAGGTCGGCGGCTCCGTGGCCACCGCGCTCCTAGCCGTCGTGCTGGAGCGTCAGATCGTGTCCGAGCTCGGTCCGGCCGCCGCCAAGGCCGGGGGTAGCGCCGGCGTCATATCCTCCGCGGTCAAACTGCCCCCGCAGGTGGCCGACCCCGTGGCCACCGCCTTCGCCCACACCTTCTGGTGGGCCGTGGGCGGCATCCTCGTCGCCTTCATCCCGTCCCTCTTTCTGCCCAACCATGCTGCCGCACCCACGCCGGCCCACGCCGAGGTGGGTCCAGAGGGCGTGGGCCCAGTGGGCGAGAGCGCGGTCGGCGACGGTGAACCCGGACCGCGCGCCGGGGCCATCCTCGACTAGGCGGGCCATGCGGCCCCTCCAGGGGCCCCGACGGGGATCAGAGTCGTTGGTCGGTGGCCGGGTCGGCCTCTCCTCCGAAGTGCAGATCGAGCACCTGCTGGAAGACGGGGTCGCCCGAAGCGGCCCGCTCGAAGAGCGTCATTGAGGAGCGAAGCTTCTGGGCGTCGATGCCTCCGAAGATCTGCTCCGCACTTCGATCCTTGGTCTCGGCCACGATGCGGGCACAGTTGACGAGCCGTGGCCCGAGCACGGGGTGCCGCACGTAGGCCCTGGCCTCCTCCAACGAGGTGATGGCGAACCTCCTCGCCGTGAGGCTGTGCCCGAGACCGGCGATTTGGGGGAAGATGTACCACATCCAGTGGCTGGTCTTGTGACCTCGACGTAGTTCATCGACGGCTCGGTCGTAGGTTCCGTCGGTATTTTGGGCATCGACAAACCGCGCGAGGTCAAAGGGATCGTTCATCGCCGCCATCGCCATCGCCATCGCCATCGCCGGCGCCGCCATCGCCATCGCCCGGGTCGCCGTCGCCGGGCGTCGGTAGCCCTATCGGATTCGGGAACGGCATCTCTGCCGTCATGCGTCTGGCGGCTGGTTCGAGATACCCCAGGAGTTGTCGACACGTATCGGATCCGATGGCCTCGTAGGCCCTCAGGGCCAACTCGTCAGTTCGAGTCTCGATCTGTTCATGGAGCTCGCTTCCCGGTGCGGTCGGGGTGCCCTCGCGCGCCAGAAGACCGCGAGACTTGAGACGCTCGACGGCGCCCTCCCAGTCGTCGGCGGTCCATCCCCGACTCTGCCAGAACGTGTGGGGTGGGATGGTGGCGCAGGCGGCGAAGAGGGCGTGCGCCTCGCATCCATCGAGGTCTGCCCAGGTGAGCGACGCGACGTGGCCATCGCCGCGGTGCTCGCGCAGCGTGGTCGCCGCCTGCCAGAGGGCCGCCACCGGGTCCGGCCCCTCTTCGACGTCGCGGTTGGCGGCGAAGAGGGGCCGTCCGCACGGGCTGGCGTAGCGGACGACGTCTCGGAGCGGCGGCAGTGCGTGTGCCGCCAACCGTTCGGCATCGGGCTCGGTGAGGATCCGGCGCAAGCTGGCCGCGGCCGCGGGGCTGCGGACGGCGAGAATCTCACCCGGGCTGGCGTAGCGCCACGCATCGGGGATGGCGCGTCGGACCCGGTCGGGATGGAAGTTGAAGAACGTGGCCTCGACGACCGCGGAACCCACCTGACCAAGGGGTGCGGCACGAAAGCCGAAGTAGCCCATCCAGAAGCCCTTCAGCCCCAGCCCAGCCGCGGCCTCACCAGACTCCGGCGAGAAGTAGGCGACGGCGTTGATGGCCTCGACGTTGTGCCAGATCGTCCGGGCCAGCGCCGACCTCATGTTGCTCGACGCCGATGGGTACCGGCGAGGTCGATGTCGACCGATATCGTTCCCAGCTCCACCGACCCCGTGAGCGGACCGATCCGGCGCAGGCCTCGGAGAATGAACTTGTCGTCGCTGAGGACGTCGGCGTGGAGGGTGGTCAGGCCTTTCGCCCGAGCCCGTTCGAGCAGCAACGCCACCATCCGGGTTCCCACTCCTCGGCGTTGCCACGCGTCTTCGACCAGTACCCCGAGATCGGCACTCCCCGTGGTGTCGAGGCCGAGGGTGGCCAGGCCGACGCACGCTGAGCGGTACCAGGCGATGAGGGTCTCGTCCCTCGGATGAGCCCGAAGCAGGGTTCGGGTGTAGGCCACACCGTCCGTGAAGCCGTGGAACCGGTGGAACAGGGTGGAGCGTGAGCAACGAGCCATCATCGCCAGGACGGCCGGCGTGCACGACGCCGTTGCGGGGTGAACCGTCACGTCGGCCAGTCGGTGGTCCCGAGCCTCTGGCCCCGAGGGGGTGTCGGCCCGTCCTTGAACGGTCATGACACTTGTCATATACTCGACAGTATGATCATGACGGATGTCATAGTCAAGAGCCCGCGTGAGCGCATGGTCCGTAGTGCGGCCCAGCTGATCCGGCGCAAGGGCGTGTCGGGAACGGGAATGCGGGAGATCGTGACCGAGGCGGCCGCGCCTCGAGGATCGCTCCAGCACTACTTTCCCGGGGGTAAAGAGGAACTGGTCTCCGAAGCCCTGTTGTGGATGGGTGGAGTGGCGGCGCGGCGGATAGAGCGCTACCTCGGCACGCTGGGGTCGCGCCAACCGAGCGCACTTCTGGCGTCCATCGTCGAGGGCTGGCGAAGCGATCTCACGAACGAGGGGTTTTCGGCGGGGTGCCCCCTTGTTGCCGCCGCTGCCGACACGGCCGGCACCAGTGAGCAGCTCCGCAACGTGCTCCAGCGGGCCTTCGAGGGTTGGCTCGAACCGCTCTCCGAAGGTCTGGTCGATCTCGGCGTGCCTTCCGAGCGTTCCGGCGACCTCGCCATCGTGATGATCTCGGCGCTCGAAGGAGCCATCGTCCTGGCCCGGATACGTCGTGACCTGAGCCCACTCGACGCGCTCGTTCGCGAGCTCGGTCCGCTACTCGACGCCGTCATCGTTCCCGTGGGCCCGACAACATCACCATGAACTCCAGCGCCTGTGCCAGCAGGGCCGGGAAGCTCCAACTCCACCGGAGGCGAGCTACTAGAGTCCCCGTGGGGTGACAAGCGAGTACGAAAGATCCGGGGCCACATGCGGGTCGCGCTGACGGTGGCCGATTTTTTGCAGCGCGCCGCGCTGGTCTACGGCAACCGGGTCGCCGTAGAGGACGAGCCGGCGGTTGCCGGTTCGTCCGGGGCGCAGACCTACGCCGAGCTCGAAGCGCGCGCTCGTGGCATGGCCATCGCCTTCGACGAGCTCGGGATCGGGCACGGAGAACGCGTGGCCATCGTCAGCCCGAACTCGAGCCGATTCCTGACCGCCTTTTTCGGGGTGAGCGGTTTCGGCCGCATCCTGGTGCCGATCAACTTCCGGCTCACCACCGACGAGATCGCCTACGTCGTCGGCCATTCGGGGGCGTCGGTCCTCCTGTACGACCCCGATCTGGCCGGCGCGGTGGACGGCATCAAGGTCGATCACCGCTTCTGCCTCGATGGGGTCGATGACGCGGCGCTGTTCGCACCGGCCGCCCCGGGAACAGCGCCCTACCCGTGGGAGCCCGACGAGAACGCCACGTGCTCGGTCAACTACACCTCGGGCACGACGGCTCGTCCGAAGGGCGTCGAGCTCACGCACCGCAACTGCTGGCTCAACGCGGCCACGTTCGGGTGGCACACGGGCGTGAGCGATCGGGACGTACTGCTCCACACGCTGCCGATGTTCCACTGCAACGGCTGGGGCATGCCATACGCGGTGACGGGGATGGGCGGTACCCACGTCGTGCTGCGAAAGGTCGACGGCGAGGAGATCCTCTCGCGTATCGAGCGGCACGGTGTCACCCTGCTCTGCGGGGCACCGGCCGTCGTCGCGGCCATCGTGGGTGCGGCCGAGGCGCGCGTCAGCGAAGGTCGTGACGTGCCGGGCCGCGGCACGGTGCGCATCGTGGTCGCCGGCGCACCGCCGCCCTCCAAGACGATCGAGCGGGTGGAGACCGAGCTCGGATGGGAGTTCATCCAGATTTACGGACTGACCGAGACCTCGCCGCTGCTCACCATCAACCGGGCGCCCTCGGAGTGGGACGGTCTCGACGCCGGGACCCGCTCGGTACTGCTCGGCCGCGCCGGCGTCCCGGCCGTGGGCGTGCAGATCGAGGTCGACGCCGAGGGCGAGGTGCTGGCGCGCGCCAACCACGTGTTCGCCGGCTACTGGGAGCAACCCGACGAGTCAGCCGCTGCGCTCGAGGGCGGGTGGTTCCACACGGGAGACGGCGGGTATCTCGATCAGGCCTACCTGGTGATCTCGGACCGCAAGAAGGACGTCATCATCACTGGCGGCGAGAACGTCTCCTCCATAGAGGTCGAGGACTGCCTGTACCAGCACGCCGCGGTCGCGGAGGTAGCGGTGATCGGCGTGCCCGACGAGACGTGGGGCGAGACGATCAAGGCGCTCGTCGTCGTGCGGGAGGGGGCGACGGTCACCGAGGCTGAGCTCATCGCCCACTGCCGCGACCGGCTGGCCCATTTCAAGGCGCCCACCAGCGTGGAGCTGCGCCACGCGCTGGACCGCACCGCGACGGGGAAGCTGCAGAAGTATAAGTTGCGCCAGCCCTACTGGGCGGGGCGCGAGAGGTCGATCGGCTAAGTCAGGGAACGGGTCAGCGAGGCACCAAGCCCACGATCCCGGCGAGGGTCTCCATCGACGTGAGCCAGCTTTCGATGTCGCGCCGAGACAGTGCCGCAACGATGTGTTGAATGCCGGCGGTCTCGTACACGTCGCGTTGCTGCCGAATGGCCTCGGCGTCGACGGCCGGATCCCAGGCGTGGGTGTACATCGATACGGTGAAGCTCTGTGTGTCGGGCCGTTCCGCTCGCAGCCGCCGGGCCATATCGGGCATCGCGGCGTCGGCGTCGCGGTTGCTGCCGCCGTGGAACCCGTCACCCAGGGCGATCGCCCGCCGAAGGGCGGCGTCGCCCCAACCCGAAGGCCACAGTGGGATCGGGTGAGCCGGTTGGGGAAGGATCTTCAGCGGGGGATAGCTGTAGAACTCGCCCTCGAACGACGTCACACCGCCCTGCCAGCACGAACGGAGGATGGAGATGATCTCGTCCGTGCGACGACCGCGAGAGTGGAAGTCACTGCCCATGGCGGCGAACTCACCCTCGGACCACCCTACGCCGATTGCCACCCCGTTCAGGCGCCCGTCGCTCAGCGAATCGAGGCTCGCCAGTGCGTTGGCCAGCCAGACGGGTGGGTAGTACGCGGCGGTGACCTGACCTCCCAGCCCGATCACCTCGGTGACGGCCGCCGCCGTCGCCAGGCTCAGCAGTGGGTCGTACATGTACGGCGACGGGTGTGTCTGACCGAGTGGGAACGAGATGTGGTCGTTGACCCACACATCACTGAAGCCGAGTGCCTCGGCCAGGACCGCAGCGCGGCGAATGGCCGGCCCGCTTGCGGCGTGGCCGAGTTGGGGCAGCGTAATGGCAACGCGCAGGGTCATCGGGCACTCCTCTCGCATCTCATCGTAGACAGCGCACGGGTGCCGGTCGGTGGTCGTTGACACCGGGAACCGAGAAGTGGAAGATGACGCCCGCACCGGGTCCCATAGCCAGGTCGAGCCGGAGACGACCGCTGAGGAACGCGACATGCACGACGATGAAGGAGCGAGACGTGGAAGCTCATGGGCCCGTGGCGACAGCCAAAGATCTGGCGCAGACCTACCTCGACGCGCTGCAGGCAAAGGACAAGGGGACGATCCTCTCCATACTCGCCGACGAGTTCGTCTTGGAGGTGCCCTGCAATGTCTCGGGCACAAACGACTTCTCCGACAGCTGGCGGGGGATCGAGACCGCGTCCGAGAAGTACGACGACACCTTCGAGAAGATCGAAGTCCTGCAGTACACGGAGATCGAGATCTTCGGTGGCACGGACGGCACGGTCGCCTTCGCCGAGGGCTTGGGCGTCATGAAGATGGCGACGGGGCTCCCCTACGAGAACCGGTACGTGTTCCGGTTCGACGCCGAGGACGGCAAGATCACGCGAATTCGCGAGTACCTCAACCCTGTCACCTCCGCCATCGCCTTCGGTATCCCTCTTCCCCGCCCATGATCGGCCGGAACGCCCCCGGCGGTCCCGATCATCGCCGGTCCTTCCGCCAGCACTTCGCTCACGGCGCGTCCCACTGCATGCGGACCGATCGGGGGCCGCGCAGCACCACGCCGTAGATCTCGGGTACTTCGGTCAACCGCAGGTTGGGCAGCCGCCGCAGCAGGATCTCGAGGGCGACGTTCATCTCGCCGCGGGCGAGGAAGGCCCCCAGGCAGAAGTGGCGACCGAGACCAAAGGCGAGGTGGTTCGTCGGCCGCCGGCCGAGGTCCCACCGGTCGGGGTCGTCAAATACACGGGGGTCGTGGTTGGCCGAGGGCACCGCCAAGCGCAGCAGGTGGCCTGCCGGGATCTCCCGGTCGCAGATCACGACGTCCTCCATCGTCAGGCGCGGCTCGGTGCCGGTTGTCCCCTCCCAACGCACGGTCTCTTCGATTGCCCAACTCCGCTCACTCTCGCTCTCGAGGAGGCGTTGGCGCACCTGGTCGGGTTGTTGCAGCACGGCCGTCAAGAGCGAGCCGAGCGTGAGCCACGTCGTGTCCACGCCCGCGGGGAACAGCAGGCGGAGGAAGCCGAAGACATGGTCTTCATCGAGGCGCTGCCCCTCCACCTCCTCGTTGACGATGGCGGACAGGAGATCCCCGCCCGGCCGGGCCCGGCGTTGCGCGACGAGGGGGGCGACGTACTCGGTGAACTCGGCGTTGGCCCGTTCGGTGCCCTGGGGGTCGACGACCGAGTTGAGCATGGCCTTGGCCCAGGCGGCCATCTTGTCCTCGTCCTCCCTGGGGATGCCGAGGAGTTCGGTGATCACCCGCATCGGGTAGTGCTTGGCGAAGGTCGTCATGAGATCGGCTTCGCCCAGTGGGGCGATCTCGTCGACGAGCTCTTCGGCCAGCGGCTTGAGGAGCGGCTCCACGTAGCGGGGGATCGCCGTCCGTCGAAAGGCCGGCGAGACGAAGCTGCGGTGCACGGTGTGTTCGTGGCCGTCGTAGCCCTGAATGTTGGGTCCCATCATCGGGAAGGTGATCGGTTTGAGGGCGGCGCCCTTCGAGAACCGGGAGTCCTCCCGGAAGGCCATCATCACATCGGCGTGCCGGAGCAGCACCCAGCCCGCAGTCTCGCCGAACCGGAGCCGGGCAACCCCGAGCGTCTCCCGGAGTGGCGCGAGCTTCTGCCAGTACCCGGTGATGTTCGGGTCGTTGTAGTCTCTCTCGTCGTCGAGCTCGTCGATGTCGATGACCGGCGGTGTGGCGGGCGGCACATCGGCGTTCTGGGTCGGGTTTGCCATGTTCCTCCTCCGCACTGCGTCACGGTGACGCGAGTTCCCCCCGATGACACCGAGCCCACCGGACCACCGGCGGAGCCCTCTTGGTCGTGTCCGAGAACGCGCACCGACGAGGCGAGACCAGGTGCCCGAGCTCCATCCGTCACATGACCAGCGCGCCCGATGCCCGCGCAGCAGAGCGACGCGGTTAGTGAAAATCTGATTATCATAACGGTATCCTCGGTGAGGCCGGCTGGGCAAGGGGGAGCGTTGAAGAAGACCACCGCACGTGTGCTTCCGGCGATGGGGGAGGCGAGTGAGTTTTTCTGGACGTCGGGGGCGGACGGGAAGCTCCGATTTCTCCGGTGCGACGCCTGTTCGTATCTGATCCACCCGCCGACCAGCTACTGCCCGAGGTGCCGGGGCAGGGAGGGAACTCCAGCGGAGGTGAGTGGCCGGGGAACCCTGTACTCCTTCACGGTGAACCACCAGCCGTGGGATAGCGCCGGTGACGTGTACGTCATCGGCCTGGTGGAGATCGACGACCAGCCCGACATCAGGCTCATGACCAACATCGTGGGCATGGACCCGGCCCAACTGCGGATCGGGATGCCGGTCGAAGTTATCTTCGAGGACCACGACCCCATCTATCTTCCACTGTTTCGACCGGTCGGCTGAGATGACGGCCGTGGAGCAGAGCGCCGTCATCTCGGGCATCGGGCAGTCGGCTGTCGGCCGACGTCTCGATCGTGACGGACTGGACCTCACCATCGACGCCGCTCTGGAGGCCATAGCGGATGCTCGACTGAACGTAGGGGACATCGACGGCATCGCCACATTCCCGGGCGGCATCAGTGGGTACCCGGGATTCTCGGGCCCGGGATCACCCGCTGTACAGGACGCGTTGCGCTTGTCGGTCAGCTGGCACAGCGGGGGGTTGGAAGGACCCGCACAGCTCCAGGCGGTGGTCAACGCGGTGATGGCCGTAGCTGCGGGCTTGGCTCGCCATGTGCTCGTCTACCGGACCGTGACGGAGGCGTCGGCTCAGGGCAAGGGGGGCCGACCGGGCATCGGACTCGGGAGCGCGACGGTGACAGGGTCTCAGCAGTGGAGCATTCCCTTCCGGGCGTACTCAGCGGCCAACTGGCTGGCCATGTACGCGGAGCGGCACATGCACGAATTCGGGACGACCGAGGAACAGATGGCCCAGATCGCCCTGAACGGGCGCCGCAACGCGGGTCTCAATCCCAAGGCCGTGTTCCGGTCCCCGCTCACGATGGAGGACTACCTGTCCTCGCGGATGATCAGTTCCCCGTTCCGCCTCTACGACTGCGACGTTCCGGTCGACGGATCCACCGCCCTCATCGTTTCGGCCGTCGAGCACGTTCGAGATCTGGATCACCCGGCCGCCCGGGTCGACGCGGTGGGCACGGCACTGCGCGGCCGGCCCTCATGGGAGCTGTGGGACGATCTCACGACGATGGCGGCCCGCACGACGGCGGAGCACATGTGGTCCCGCACGGACCTGCGGCCGTCGGACGTCGACGTGGCCGAGCTCTACGACGGTTTCAGTTGGCTCGCCATGTCGTGGCTGGAGGCGCTCGGATTCTGCGACCACGGCGAGAGCGGATCCTTCATTGAGGGCGGCGAGCGCATCGCCCTGGGTGGTGAGCTGCCACTCAATACCAACGGCGGACAGCTCTCGGGCGGCCGGTTGCACGGCTACGGTTATCTGCACGAGGCGGTCCTGCAGCTGCGCGGCGAGGCGGGGGACCACCAGGTGCCGGGGGGTCCCGAGGTGGCGGTGGTCTCCAACGGTGGCGGTCCGGTCTCGGGTTGTTTGTTGTTGACCCGGTGTGCGTGAGGAGAAAACCGGACATTTTCGGCTCCCCGGCATGTTCCGACGAGTCAGCGGGTGGCCGTCCGCCGCGGGCGCCGTGGGCCTTGTGTGGCCGCAGTGTCGGCCGACAGCCCAAGCGTGGGCCAGGAGAAGCGAACGACCTGCGCCCGCACCGCCGCACGGTTCCGGAGGTTGGCATGGGGAACGTACGCGGTGATGCCAACCAGGGCGAACATGCTCACGGCGTCCGCCTCCGGATTGGGCGACACCAGGAACCCGGCTTCATGCCCGGCGCGCAGGACTTCAGCGAGCGGACGAGAGAGCGTCCAGTGGGTGTCGACCATCCGATCGGCCATCGGATAGGCGGTTCTCACCGCCGGAGTCATGAACAGTGCGGCCCGGGCCGCTCTCCTCGGTTCGAAGATTGCATCGAGGAGCCCGTCGAGCCACGCGTCGACCGCGGCGGCCGGCCCGGCGGCACGATCAATCGCTCGCTCCAGCGATTGAGCCACCGACTCGGTCTCACGGAGTACGAGGGCTCGCAGCAGGTCGTCCTTCGACTCGAAGTGCCGGTAGAAGCTCCGCGTCGAAAGTCCGGCCTCGGACAAGACATCGACCACGAACATTTCGTGGAGGCCGCTCCTGGCCAGGATGCGTACTGCGGCGTCCATCAGCATGGCTCGTTCTGTGTCGTGATCGAAGAGACGGCGACGGCCCTGCCTCTCGCTCCTGGCCGGTTGCCGATCCGTCACGACACCTCCTCCATCACAGATCACGCGCGTCCAGCACCGGATGCTAGTGCGTACACAAATGTCGGGAATTGAAAGGGAATCTACGAGATGAACCGACTTGAAGACCGCGTGGCTGTCATCACGGGAGCGAGCCGTGGAATCGGTAAGGCGATAGCGATCGCATGTGCGGCCGAAGGAGCGCGGGTGGCAGTGGTGGCTCGCACCGAGGTGCAGTGGGACGCTCGGATGCCCGGCAGCATCCACGAAACGGTAGGCGACATACGCGCCGCCGGGGGTACCGCGACGGCCATTGCGGCCGACCTGGCCAACCCCGACGAGGTGGACACGGTGATTGAGCGGGCCAGGTCCGCGCTCGGACCAATAGGAATCCTCGTCAACAACGCCGCGCTGACCATTCCGGGACGACCCCCAACGGCGCCGCGCGTCGAGGCCTCTCAGGAGAGCTCGGCGCAACGATCTGCGCCAACGCGGTCCGGGCCCCTTCGTAACTCGTTTCTTTCGTTTCCGCTCAAGGGATTCCGCCTGCACCTCGAGATCGGCCTGTTCGCCGCCTACCGACTCATGCAGTGTGCGCTGCCGGACATGATTGAGGCAGGCCGAGGTGGGATAGTCAACATCAGTTCTCTGGCCGGTTTCATACCTGGCGAAGGGCCGTACCAACGCCCCGGGACGCCAGGGCCGGTCGCCTACGGCGGCAACAAGGCGGCACTGCATCACCTCACGCAGTCGGTTGCGATCGAGATGCAGGCGTACGGCATCGCCGTGAACGCATTGAGCCCATCAGACCCGGTCTTCACCCCCGGGAACCTGGTCGCAGCAGCCGGCGAAACCGACTGGGCCAGTCCTGAGGAGTTTGCCGAGGCCACGCTCCGAGTCGCCATCGCTGACCCTGACGTGACCACCGGACAACTCCTGTGGAGTGACGACGTCCTGCACCCAGAGCGCGGCCGGCGAGGCTGGCTGAGGTGACGAGGGGCATAGGCCGATGGCGCTCTGCGCCCGGCTGGGTTGTGCGTCCGCATCGTTGACACGGTGGCCGCCGGCATGCTAAGCACGTGCCCAATATCGGCGGACGAGATGGGAGCTGCATGAGCAACTACGACTCGGTTGACTACTTCACTGACGAGTCACTCCTGGAAGACCCGTACCCCTACTTCGAGCACCTGCGTTCGAAGTGCCCCGTCGTGCCGACCACTCACTACGGGGTCGTAGCGGTGTCGGGCTACGACGAGGCGACCGAGATCTACCGTGACATCGAGACCTTCTCGTCGTGCAACTCGGTGATCGGCCCGTTCGCCACCTTCCCGGTTCCGCTGGAAGGCGACGACGTCGGCGAAATCATCGAGCGTTATCGCGATCAGCTCCCGATGAACGAGCACATGGTGACCATGGACCCTCCGCTGCACACCCAGGAGCGGGCGCTCCTTATGCGGCTGATCACCCCCAAGCGGCTCAAAGAGAACGAGGCGTTCATGTGGCGCCTCGCGGATGCGCAACTCGATGAGCTGATGGAGGTGGACCGCTGCGAATTCATCAGCACCTACGCGCAGCCCTTCGCCATGCTCGTCGTCGCCGACGTCCTCGGCGTTCCCGAGGCAGACCACCGGCGTTTCCGCGAGGGCTTCGGGCTACTGAGCGGCGCACCGGGTGAGGTCGGTGCCGGAGGAAGCGAATACCAGCTGAATGCCCTCGAATGGTTGGACGACTGGTTCGCGACGTACATTGAGGACCGTCGGCGCGAGCCCGTCCACGATGTGCTGACCGACTTGGCGCTCGCCAAATATCCCGACGGCTCCACGCCTGATGTGGCGGCGGTCGTGCGGACCGCAACCTTTCTGTTTGCCGCCGGTCAGGAGACGACCGCTCGCTTGCTCGCCACGGGGCTGAAGTACCTGGCCGAGTTTCCCGAGCTCCAAGACGAGCTGCGGGCCCACCGCGAGCGCATCCCTGACTTCATCGAAGAGGCGCTTCGTATCGAGAGCCCGGTGAAGGCCGATTTCCGCCTCGCCCGGCACGCCACGACGGTCGCAGGGGTCGACATCGCTGCCGGAACACCGGTGATGCTGCTCAACGGCGCGGCCAACCGCGACCCGCGACGGTTCGAGTGTCCGGCCGAGTTCCGGGTCGACCGGCCCAACGCCAAGGAGCACATCGCGTTCGGCCGGGGCGCCCACTCCTGTCCCGGAGGCCCCCTGGCCCGGGCGGAAGGCCGGATCAGTATTGAGCGGATCCTCGACCGGATGCACGACATCCGGCTCTCCGAGGAACACCACGGCCCGCCCTCCGCCCGCCACTTCACGTACGAGCCCACGTGGGTCCTGCGCGGCCTCCACGAGCTTCACATCGAGTTCACCCCGGTGGCGGCGTCGAAGTAAGGAGAGTTGTCGCTAGGCGGGTAACCGGGCTTCGGCTTGACGTGGCCCTTCCAACCGAGTGAGGAAGCGCTCCACGAACGCGACGGTCTGCGCGTGCCCGCTGGACATGCCGAGGGACTCCTGCTCAATGACCAGAACTCGGGAGATGCTGGTGATCAAGACGGCACACACAATCGGGGGGCACTCCTCGTCCGGGATCCCGTAGCGAGCGAGGACGCGTTCGAGTCCCTGCAACTGTTCGGCGCGGAAGCGCTCGGCTGAGGCGGCGATCTCGGCCCGGATGGCCTTGCGATGATTGGCCAAGGCGACGAACTCCATGGTCAGCGCGGTTCCGTGACGGTCTTGGCTGTACTCCCACAGAGCCCACAGTGGCTGGGCCGACTCGAGGGCCTGGGTTTGGCGTTCGAGGCCCTGCTCGACCCGCCGGCGGTAGAGAGCGAGGAACAGGTCGTCCATCGTGGCGAAGTAGTAATGCACCAGCGCGGGCTTCAGGCCGGCCGCGGCGGCGGCGCGCCGGGAGCTCACCGCGGCGTAGCCATCGGCCAACATCAGTTCCTCTGCCGCGTCGAGCAACGCGGCGCGGGTCTTGGATGTCTCGGCTCCGAACCGGCGGGTCGCGACCATGGGGCGCATCCTAGATGCGGTGCAAATACCCACGGGGTTCGAAGCTCCCGGCGTCGGCGAGGTGGGACCGGCAGGGACCGACAGGGGTGACTCCTTGACGTTCGTTTCGGCGGATGCTAATCAGGTGTTCAGCACAGGGCCCGGCGCTTCGGCCAGGTCCTCGTCGAAGGGGAGGTGCTCGGAGTGGGTGAGGAACACGCACTCGACTATTTCAGCGACGTGTCCGTCGTGGAGGACCCGCTCTCCTACTACGAGTACGCCCGAGCGCAGGGCCCGGTATGGCGAGAGCCCTATCACGGGTCGTTCGTGGTGACCGGGTACGACGAGATGATGGCGGTCTACCGCGATCTCGACACGTTCTCGTCGTGCAACTCCTTCGGCGGGCCCTTCCCTCCCCTGCCCGAGGACCCAGCCGGTGACGACGCGAGCGAACTGATAGAGAAGTACCGCGACATCTTCCCCAGCCACGAGTCCCTGATCACGTTCGACCCGCCGCTGCACAACGATCACCGCGGCCTCATGATGCGGTTGCTCACGCCGAAACGGCTCAAGGAGAACGAGGAGTTCATGTGGCGCCTCGCCGACCAGTTGATAGACGGCTTCGTGGCCAATGGTCGCTGTGACTTCGTCGCGGAATACGCCCAGCCCTTCTCGCTGTTGGTCATCGCAGATCTCCTCGGGGTCCCGGAGTCCGACCACGCAGAGCTGCGCGGCAGGATGGTGGCGAAGGGTCCGGCCGGGGCGGTCGGCCAGCAGATGCAGGGGAACTTCCTCGCCCACCTCGAGGACTTCTTCACGGCCTACATTGAGGCTCGACGCAGGGAACCCCAAGACGACGTGCTGGGCAAGATGGCGCAGGCGACCTTCGCCGACGGATCGATGCCCGAGGTTCTCGAGGTCGTCCGCGTGGCCACGATCCTCTTTGCCGGTGGGCAGGGAACGGCGGCCCGGTTCTTGGGCAACACCCTGAAGATCATCGCCGAGGACCCTGAGCAACAAGAGCTCCTGCGAGGCGAACGCCAGCGGATCCCGGACTTCGTCGAGGAGACGCTACGCCTCTACAGCCCGGTGAAGACGAACTTCCGTATGGCGCGTCACTCGACGACCCTCGGAGGCGTCGACATCCCTGCCGGCTCCAGCCTCGTGCTTCTCATCGGGGCCGCAGACCGTGATGGTCGCCGGTTCGACTGCCCGGCTGAGTTCCACATGGATCGCCCCAATGTGCGCGAGCACGTGGCCTTCGGTCGCGGCGTCCATTCGTGCCCCGGCGCTCCCCTGGTGCGAGCCGACGGCCGCATCACCCTCGAGCGGATGCTCGACCGCCTCGGCAACATTGAGATCTCAGAAGCCCGGCACGGACCCCCGGGTGCTCGACGTTACGACTACACCCCGACCTACATCCTCCGAGGAGTCGAAGCACTCCACCTCGAGTTCACGGCGGTCGGACCACGCGGCTGAACTGTAGGCCTGCGCTCGGTCAGGGCTTCGGCGGTGGGCCCTCACGGATGGCCTGTTGCACCAGGCTGATGACCCACGTCATGCCCCGGATGGCCTCTTTCGGGTCCAGTTCCCAGTCCGCCACCAGACGTTCGTAGGACACGACGCTCCACAGCACATCCAATACGGCGGCGGCGAGGGTCCGGTCGATCTGGGACCAGTCCGTGGTCGGGGGAGCGACCGCGGCGAGCAGGGCGTTCCGCTGCCGCGCGTTCGCAGAAGCGACCGTGAGATCGCGGGGCGTGCGCGGTTCGATGGGGAACGAAGAGACGAACTCGAAAATACGCGTTCGCGATGTCCGGAACAGCCTCGAGATCCATCCCTCCAAGGTCGACGCCCGCCTCTTCTTCCAACCGGGCGAGCACGGCATCGCGGAGTTCGTGCTCACTGGCGAAGTGTCGGTAGACGGTCCGTTGGTTCACACCGGCGCGTTCGGCAACGGCCCCGACGGTCAGCGCCCGCCAGTTCCAGATTGGGAATCCATGGAGGAGCTCGCTACCAGCGGCAACGATGCGTTCACGGGTCTCAGCGGCGCGCTGGCGGCGCAAGGGGCTGTCGTACTGCCGGCGTGGTCGGGTTGGCTCGCTCAGCGTTTCTCCCAGTCAGCGGGAACCAGTGGATCCGCTCAGCCTAATGGGAGCGGACCAGTGTCCGAAAAGGCACATCAGTCGGCGCGCCGCCCGGCAGGAGCTCCTCTGTGGACGGGCTGCACTATTCGTGCCATTGTTAATGGCGCGATATTCGGCGGTTGGTGGGGCCGATCACCGCAGAAGGCGATGACCGCATGAACGAACGCACGAGTTCACCGACGACGTGGTACCCATGCCGATCGTCAACATAGAGGCAGTGCCGGTGGCCGCCGCTGCCTCTGCCTCTGCGCCCGTATGATCGGCGTCACCGCCGTTGGTGCGGCGCGCTACGTCGGCGCTCGCGTCAACCGGGTCGAGGATGCCCGGTTGCTCTCGGGTCACGGTACCTACGTCGACGACATCTCGCTGCCCGGGATGGTGCACGCCTACTTCGTTCGCAGCCCATTTGCCCGGGCGGCGATTCGGGGAATCGACACGTCAGCCGCCCGTGCGGTTCCCGGCGTCCGGGCCGTCTTCACCGCGACCGACCTGAACGAGGGGGTCAAGGAGCAGTGGCACACGTCGGTGGGACCACAAAGTCCCGAGACACCGCGCCCCCCGCTGGCCGACGTCGAAGCGCGGTTCGTCGGTGATCCGGTGGCGTTGGTCATCGCCGAGAGCCGCTACGTGGCCGAGGACGCAGCCGAGCTGGTCGTAATCGACTACGAGCTTCTGCCGGCGGTGGTCGACTACACCGTTGCCGAGCAGGCCGAGTCACTTGTGCACGAAGGCCACGGCTCGAATGTGATCGGTGAGATGGCCGGCTCCCCCGCCTCTGCACTCGACGGGGTGTTCGCCTCCGCCCGCCATGTCGTCGACGCCACGATCTATCAACAGGCGTACGTACCGGTGCCGATGGAAGGCCGGGGGTTGATCGTCGACTACTCGCCCGTCTCGGGAGAGCTCACCATCTACTCCGCGACGCAGTCGCCACACGAAGTCCGCATGTTCTGCTCTCGGCTGCTGGGCATGCCCGAGCACCGCATCCGTGTGATCATGCGGGACACGGGTGGTGGCTTCGGCCAGAAGATCATGGTGCAGCGCGACGAAATGTGCCTGATGCTGGCTGCGCCGAAGGTGGGAGCCCCGGTGAAGTGGGTGGAGGATCGGCGCGAGAACCTCCTGGCTGCAGGGCAATCCCGCCACGAGCACGGGTGGGTCAAGATGGCCTTCGACGGCAACGGCACGATTGCGGCGGCCCAGATCAACTACGTCTCCGACTGCGGCGCGTATCCCACGCCCTGGCCGGTCGGTACGTCGTCACTCGTCGGCAGCCTGTTCCCCGGACCATACCGGGTCCCCCGCGCCACGTTCACCGCCAAGACGATGTACACCAACACCGTGGGTCGCGCCGCCTACCGGGGTCCCTGGCAGTTCGAGTCGCTCGCCCGCGAGGTGCTACTCGACATTGCCGCTCGGCAGATGGGCATGGACCCGATGGAGCTCCGACGTCGCAACCTGCTGCGGAAGGACGAGCTTCCCTACACGAACGCCAACGGACTGCCGTACGACAGCATCTCCCCGCTCGAGACGTTCGAGCAGGCGCTCGAGATACTGGACTACGGGGCGTTCCGGGCCGAGCAGGCCGAGGCTCGCGAGCGGGGACGGTATCTGGGCGTCGGCCTGTCGACCTACGTGGAGCCCTCCGCTCCGGGTTCCGGCTACTACGCCACCGAGGCGGCCACCATCCGCATCGAGCCCTCGGGCAAGGTGAACGTCTACATCGCAGGAGGGTCAACCGGCAACAGCATCGAGACCACAGTGGTCCAGCTCACCGCCGACGCACTCGGGGCCGACATGGACGACGTTGCCACGATTCAGGGCGACACCGCTCTTACCGGCTTCGGCGCCGGGGCGGCTGGTAGCCGTAGCGGCTCCATGACGGCCGGGGCGATTCGCGAGACCGCGTCGATCCTGCGCGACCGCATCGTGGCCATCGCGGCACACAAGCTCGAGGCTTCGGCGGAGGACATCGAGCTGGCCAACGGTCGCGCCTCCGTGCGTGGCACTCCCACCATCGGCATGTCCTTCGGGGAGGTGGCCAGCCTCGCCTACTTCGATCCCACGGCACTGCCGCCCGGCGTGCCCGCCGGACTGGAGGCGAGCGCCCGCTACACCGCCGAGACCCGCTTCGTCTGGGTCAACGCCACGCACCTGTGCACGTGCGAAGTGGATGTCGTAACCGGTCAGGTCAGGTTGCTGCGCTACATCGTGAGCGAGGACTGTGGCCCGATGATCAACCCGAACGTGGTCGAAGGCCAGATCGCCGGTGGCGTCGTGCAGGGCATCGGCGGGGTGCTCTTTGAGCACCTCGCCTACGACTCCGACGGCAACCCCATGGCGACCACCTTCATGGACTACCTGCTCCCGACCGCCGTCGAGGTGCCCATCATCGAGTACGGGCACACGGAGACGCCCAGCCTCCGTCCGGGCGGTTACAAGGGCGTCGGCGAGGGCGGAGCCATCGGCGCCCCGCCCGCGGTCGTCAACGCGGTGGCTGACGCGCTGTCGCCCTTCGAGGTGACCATCACCCGTTTGCCACTGGGACCATCCCAGGTCCTCGACCTCCTGGCCCAGGCCAGTGAGGTTCCGCAGGGTGGTCGTGTGGATCGTTCTCAGCGGGCGCCTGCGTGATGAGATGAATACCGGGAGCGTCTCCCAGCCACGAACCGTCGACGTCGGGGCGAGTGTGGCCCCGCTGTCGTCGACCTCCCACTCGGAGAAACGCGTGACGCTGTAACGTCGGCGCCGGTACGGCAGTGTGTCGTGGCGGTGCAGGCCGGTCGCGGAAAGGGGTGCTCCATGGCAACATTCGTTCTGGTGCATGGTGGCGGTCACGGGGGGTGGTGCTACCAACGGGTCTCACGACTGCTCCACGAGGCGGGTCATGAGTCGTATGCGCCGACAATGACCGGCCTCGGCGAGCGGTCCCATCTGGTCGGTCCCCACGTGGACCTGAACGTCCACATCCAAGACATCGTGGCGGTACTGCACTATGAGGATCTTCACGACGTGATCCTGGTCGGTCACAGCTACGGCGGAATGGTCATCACCGGCGTGGCCGACAGGGCTTCGGACCGCGTGGGCAAGCTCGTCTATCTCGATGCCGCCAACCCGGAGAACGGCGAGTCTCTGGTCGATGTCGCCGGACCGACGATCGAGATGGCCCGCACGGCGGGGCGGGTGGTCGATGACGTCGAACTGGTCTTGCTCCCTACCCCGGATGCCGGGGCCTTCTATGGCGTGACCGATCCCGCGGACATCGCCTGGATGGCGGACCGCCTGACGGGCCATCCGTGGCGGTGCTTCGAGCAGAAGCTCGAGCTCGTCCACCAGGCCGAGTACGAGAAGATCCCCAAGTACCACATCGTCTGCACCTCCACGCTCGCCACCCGCGACCCCGACCTCATGCAAGAGGCTCGAGCCGCCGGCCGGCTGTGGGAGATCGACACCGGCCACGACCTCATGCTGACGGAGCCGGAGAGGGTCGCCGAAGCGCTCCTCGCCGTCGCCGCGGGCTGAGGGAAGCGGGGTGTGGCGAAAGTTGGCATCATGAAGAGATGACCATCCCTCTGGTGCTGGTCCATGGAGGTGGGTTCGACAGCCGCTGCTGGGAGCTGTTGGTGCCGCGACTGGCGGCCCCGGTCATTGCCGTGGACCTGCCCGGGCGAGGGCGCCGGCCTGCTGCGCCCGGGTCGGTCACCTTTGCCCACTGTGCGCAGGCGATCGTCGAGGACATCGACGCGGCCGGCTTCGAGGAGGTCGTCTTGGTCGGCCACTCCCAGGCCGGTTGCTCGCTGCCCCGTGTGATGGCGTTGTTGGGTGAGCGGGTCCGCCATGCAGTGTTCGTCGCTGCTCTGGTGCCCGAGGACGGACGGAGCTCGATGCAGGAGCTGACTCCTCACGTGAGCGGAATGATCGATGACCACGTCGAGCGACGGCGGGACACGATGGACCCGGCGATGGCGAAGGTGGTCTTCGGCAACGACCTCGACGACGAGCAGTTCGCGTGGTGCGTCGAGCGCCTGGTACCGGAGCCGCCGGGTCTGCCGAACGAGCCGGTCGAGCTGTCGGGGCTACGGGAAGCGACGCCCCGCACCTGGGTGCGCACCACCCGCGACGCGATACTCCCACCGGACATGCAGCTCCGTTTCGTCGAGCGCGTAGGGAGATGCCCGGTGATCGACCTCGACGCCGGCCACATGTGCATGATCAGTCAGCCGGAGGCCTTGGCGGCGATCCTTGAGGGTTTTGTCGACTGAAGACCCAGCGCCCGTGTGACGTGCCCCACGGCTCCCGCCTGGGCCGGCGGGCGAGATTTTCGCCGTGAGGAGAACCTCCGTATTCTTCCCCGCATGCCGATCCGGGAGTTCTTCCACCTGATCCACGTCGTCGACGACATCGCCTCGGCGAACGAACGTTTCGGCGCCCTGTTCGGCGGGGCGCGGTTCAATGAGAACTGGTCGGATCTCGACCGGCGGTGGGCGTCGTTCATGATGCTCGGCGACACGATGGTGGAGCTGATTCAGCCGAGCGACGCCCCCGAGGACCGGCAGCAGGCCCTCACGAAGTTTTACAGTCGTTTCGGCCAGCACCTCCATTCGCTGTCGTGGTATGTGGACGCGGAGGATATGCCGGCCCTCTTCGAGGCCTTCTTGGGGGAGGGGGTGCGCGTCGTAAAACCCGGCGGCGGTCCCTTTCCCGAGGGCACCAAGGATCCCGGGCAGACGATCTTCACGCACCCGAAGGACACCGCCGGGCAGATGGAGTTCGTCGGTGTGCACGGAGGACCCCTCCCTTTCGACCCTCGATCGAACGCGGGGTGGTCGCCCACGCCACCAGGCGTCAGTCCCTTGACTCTTCTCGGCGTGTCGCATTTCACGATGGGCACCATCGACCCGCTGAAGCTGAAGGAGCTCTACGAGCGGGTCATGTCGGCGCGGACGCTTCGAGAAGAAGCGAGCAGCGTCTTCCTCCGCGTCGGAAGTCAGTCGGTCGTCGAGCTGGCGGCGCCGGTGTCGGCGGAGTCATTGCTCGGGCGCGACGTTGCCGCGAACGGCGAGCTCCCCCACGCCGTCACCTTCCGGGTCGCAGATCTCGAGGCGGCCGAGCGCCACGTGGCCATGGTCGGCGTGCGCGTACTGGAGCGGACCGGCGAGACCGTGGTCCTCGCGCCCGACGACATGTTCGGTGCAGTCGTCGCCCTCACCGATGTCGAGCTCTTCGGCTGAGACCCGGTGAGTAAGGGTGATCCGAGGCGATGACCGGGCTAAGGGCTACGGCACGCGACGGTCGTAGCTGTCGCCCACGACGGGGTAGAACGGTGCGGCGAACAGGGGCACGACGGCAGCGTCCGACCATCTTTTTTCGAGGGCCTCGCGGAGCAGCGGGGCCGTGTCGACCGGGTCGCCGTCCAAGAAGCAGTACGTGATGTGCAGCCCCGCCGACTGGCTGTAGGGGACACCGTCGACGGTGGAGAAGTCCGGGTCCTGCGGGTCCAACCCGATGCCAGTGCCCCACCAGGTGCCGGCGACACCGGGCACCTCGAGGAGGTCCGGCCCGCTCGCCTCCCCCTCTTCAATCAGAAGGTAGGCACCCTTGAGTGGCCACCACGCCAGTACGTCCGCGCCGACCTTGACGCGGGGAGCTGCCGACATGCCGACCAGGTTGTAGACACCCCGTTCGACCAGCGGCAGGAGGTAGGGGATCCGTCCGGCGCCACCCAGGGCGACCGCCAGGTCATTGAACGGTTTCAGCCCGGCGAGGTCGGCGAACAGGTAGGTCATCACATGGTCGACAGCCTCGAACCGGGCATGGCTCACCGCCCGTGCAGCGCGGCACGCGGGTGTCGACACCAACCGGAGTGAACCGCGCAGCGAAGCGAGTCGGTACTGCTCCGGCCGGTGGTCGAAGCAGTGCCACCTGAGGTAGTCGGCGTCCCCACCCTCTGGGTGCCGGGCCGACATCGATACGAAGATGTTCGTCACATCGCATCGACCGGTCGCCAGGACCTCGGGGACCTCGTCGGAGGGCGTGCCTACGAGGAACGAGGTCATCGGGCGAGGTACCGATCGAGTTCTTCGTGCATGTTGCTGATGAGCCGCTCCCACTCGGTGGCCAGCCGCAACGCGTCGAAGCTGCGGGTGTGCAGCCCTCGCTGCTGGCGCTCGATGTTGCTGAAGTCCTGTCGGGGGATGAGGCCCCAGTTCTCCGCGTCCTTCTTGTCGTAGCGTCCGACTGACGGGCGATCACGGGGCTCGTCACCGACCGGATACGTCTCCAGCGACCACACCTCGAAGCGACACCACTCGGGGTCGTTGTTGTAGGGCCTGCTCCGATAGGACAAGGAGTTCGCCCACATCGGCAGCATCATGAAGTTGGGGAACAGGAAGATCCCCCCGCCCCACATGCCCGCGTTCTCAATGGGTGGCATCGGGATGCCCGCACCCTGGGCGTAGTCATAGATGGCGCCCACCGCGGCGAGTGGGAAGCTCTCGTCGGGGGCCACCTTGTGACGCAGCCCCTCGAACAGCCGGACCTCGCGCTCGAGCGTCATCGCGTCCTGCCCCTCCCACAGCAGTCGCATCATCTCTATGAAGGTGTCTGCGCTCATGGCGGCGAACTCGCTGCCACCGGCAAATCGCCCGTGGCCCTTCTCGTAGACCTCGTAGAGCGCTGGCATCGTTGCCTCGGCGCCCACCTGCCAGAGCTGGGGATGGGTTTGCAGCACGTGGTATCCCTCGAAGAACGCCTCCTGGGCCATCTTCCAGTTGGCGTTGAGGATGACCTCCTTCCAGAACTTCACCCGCATGTTCTGGACCCCCAACCCGTCGAGCAGGGCGGCGGCGGGCCCCAACGCCTCCCCCAGGGGCCGAGCGTCTCGGTCGAGGTTGACCCACACACATCCACCCCAGGTCTCAACGAGGCACTCGCGCAACTTCAGATCGTCGGGCCGCACGCACTCCGGGGCGAACTGCTCCTCGTGGAAAACGAACGAGCTGGTCCCGTCGAGGTTCCACCGCCACCCGTGGAACGGGCACACGATCTGACCACCGCTGAACCGCCCGTCACCGACCGCGAGCTGCGTCGCTCGATGTCGGCACGCGTTCTCGAAGGCCCTGACCGAACCATCCTGCTGGCGAAGGACCAACACCGACTGGTCACAGATCTCGTACTCGGCGAAGTCCCCCGGATCGGGGACCTCCTCAGCGCGGCACGCCATCTGCCACGTCCGCGGCCAGAGCTTCTCGTTCTCCAGCTCGAAGAAGGCACGGTCGAAGTAGCGCTCCCGCGGTACGTGGACCGGGCTGGTCATGGCAAAGGGGGAGAACCCCGTCAGAGGCTCGTGCTCCAGGCTCGTGGTCATCTTCGCACCCCTCCCGAAATGGGCCTACTCGGCGCCCTGATCCTACTCAGCCGCCACGGCGAGGCTGGGGGGCGGGCCGGCGGTCACCGCCCGCCACCGCCCGGTGCTCACCCCGGCACGTTCCCGTTCGCTGTTGTACCGATTGGTCCAATACAATCCCGGTATGGACTTCTCGCTCACCGAGTCGGAGCGCGATCTCGTCGGGCTCTGCCGCGAGTTCGCGCAGAAGGAGATCGCGCCACGGGCGCCTCTGGCGTGGGAGGAGGCGCGGTGTCCAACCGACCTGCTCCGTGAGATGGGCGGGTTGGGCCTGCTCGGCATGCTGATTCCTGAGGAGTGGGGCGGGATCGGCATGTCCACGGTCGGTTTTGTCGCGGCGATGGAGCAGATCGGCGTGGCGGACCAGTCGGTTGCCGCGGCATGGCAGGCTCACGTGACCATCGGTTCGCTGCCGCTCTATCTGTTCGGCAGCGACGAACAGCGAGAGCGTTGGCTGAGGCCGTTGGCCGAGGGCCGCGTCCTCGGCGCGTTCGGGCTGACCGAACCCGACGCCGGTTCCGATGCTCGCGGGATCCGCACCCGGGCGGAACGCCACGAGGGTGGCTGGCTGATCAACGGCCGCAAGACCTTCATCTCCAATGCCGGCACGGACATGTCCTTCGGGGTGACGCTGCTGGCCTCTACCGATTCGGCCGGGGCAAAGGGGCCGAGGTTTGCCAGTTTCATCGTCGAGAAGGACACGCCCGGGTTCACCATGGGCCCGAAGATGCGCGGGATCGGCTGGCGGGGCCTCGACACCCGCGAGCTGTACTTCGACGACGTCTGGGTTCCCGAGGATCAGCTCGTCGGCGATCCCGACCTGGGGCTCAGCCAGTTCCTGGGCACGCTCGAGGTCGGGCGCATTTCGATCGCCGCCTTGTCGCTCAGCCTGACCCAGGCCGTGCTGGACATGGCGACCGACTACGCCAAACAACGTGTGCAGTTCGGGCAGCCGATCTCCAAATTCCAGGCGGTGCAGTTCAAGCTGGCCGACATGGCCACCGAGTTGGAGGCGGCGCGCTGGCTCACCTACCGCGCCGCCTTCCTGCGCGACACCGGGAAACCCTTCCTCAAGGAGGCGTCGATGGCGAAGCTGAAGGCCAGTCGCGTGGCCACGTGGGCAGCATCGGAGGCCGTCCAGATCCACGGCGGCCTCGGGTACATGCTCGAGTCACCGGTTGCCCGCTTCTACTGCGACTCCAAGGTGCTCGAGATCGGCGAAGGCACCAACGAGATCCAGCACCTGGTGATCGCTCGTACGCTGGGGTGCTGAGCTCACACGGCAGCGAGGCGGCGAATGGCTTCGGCGACGTCGTCGCGGTCGGGTAGCCACGCGCGTTCGAGGTCGGGGGCGTAGGGAGGGGGGGTCGCCGCGGCGCCGACCCGTTGGATCGGCGCGTCGAGATCCCAGAACCCTTCGCGGGCAACCGTGGCCGCGATCTCGGCGCCGATGCCGAAGGGGACAACTGCCTCGTGGGCGATCAGGAGCCTGCTCGTCTTGTGGACCGAGTCCAGTATGGGAGCCATGTCGAGGGGAGCCACCGTTCGAAGGTCGATCACTTCGACCGAGATGCCCTCACCGGACAGGAGCTCGGCGGCGGCGACCGCCTCGTGGACCATACGTGAGACCGAGACCACGGTGACGTCGGTCCCGGGGCGCACGACTGCGGACCTGCCGATCGGGAGGATGTAGTCGGACGGCGGCTGCGGCCCCTTCATGCCGTAGAGCAGCCTGTTCTCAATGAAGATCACGGGGTTGGGATCCTGGATCGCGGCGCGGAGCAGGCCGTAGGTGTCGGCCGGTGTCGAAGGCATGACGACGCTCAGGCCGGGGATGTGCGCCAGCAGCGCCTCGAGGCTCTGCGAGTGCTGGCTCCCCGAGGAGCGGCCGGCGCCGAACTGTGTCCGCACGGTCAGGGCCATGGTCGCCGTCCCACCGGTCATGAAGGGCATCTTCGCCGCCTGATTGAGAAGCTGGTCGAGGCAGACGCCGACGAAGTCGAGGTACATCAGCTCCACCACCGGGCGCATTCCGGCCATCGCCGCGCCAACGCCGAGACCGATGATCGCGGTCTCCGAGATGGGAGTGTCGCGGACGCGATCACCGAATTGGTCATGGAGCCCTCGCGTCAGCCCGAACACGTTGCCGCCGGCGGCGACGTCAATGCCGGCAACGAACACGCGGTCGTCGCCGGCGAGCTCGACTTCGAGGGCCGTGCGCACCGCGTCCATCGTGCGGAAGACGGGGGCGTCCTGGTCCGGTGGCTGCGGCTCGGCGCGGACAGGTCTCGGACGGAGGACGTAGTCGCTCAGCGTGGATGGCGCCGGGCTTGCGAGCTTCCGGGCTGCGTCGACGGCCTCGTCGAGCTGGTGCGAGACCGATGACGCCAACGAGCTGATGATGTCGTCGCTCACGCCTGCCGATCGGAGCCGGCGGGCGTGGACGAGGAGGGGGTCCCTCGCTTCCCAGGTCTGGACCTCGTCGGGTGTTCGGTACCGCTGTGGGTCGCCCTCGTAGTGGCCGTGCCACCGGTAGGTGGCTGCCTCAATGACGGCGGGACCGCGTCCGACCCGTACGGCCTGCACCACTTCGTCCATGATGGTGGCCGTTGCCTCGACGTCGTTGCCGTCCACCGCGAAGAAGTCGACTCCGTACCCGGCGGCCCGCTGCTCGAGCGGCGCTGCAGACTGGGTCGACGCGGGCGAGAACTCCGCGTACCCGTTGTTCTCGCAGAGAAAGATCACCGGCAGCCGCCAGACGGCAGCGAGGTTCATCGCCTCGTGGAAGGCGCCATGGGCGACCGCTCCGTCGCCGAAGAACGCCACCGCCACGCTCCCGTCGTCCCGGAGCTGCGCCGCCGTAGCCGCCCCCGCAGCGATCGGCAGCCCGGCGGCCACGATCCCGTTCGCGCCGAAGATCCCGATGCTCGGGTCGGCGATGTGCATGGAGCCCCCGCGGCCCCGATTGGTGCCCTCCTCCTTGCCCATCAGCTCGGCGAACATACCGAGGGGGTCGAGGCCCTTGGCCAGGCAGTGGCCGTGACCCCGGTGGGTGGACGTGATGACGTCCGAGGGGCGAAGCGGCCAGCACGCGCCCACGGCCGTGGCTTCCTGCCCGATCGACAGGTGCACGAAGCCCGGCACCTCGCCGTCGCGATAGAGCGTGGACACCCGCTCCTCGAACCCTCTGATCAGCAACATCCGCCGGTGCATCTCGACGAGGTCGGCGTTCGAGAACGGGGGAGAGGAGGATGGGCCGACGTCCACGAACGGTGTACTGTACTGGTCGGTACAAGAGATGGAAAGGGCCAATGGCCGAACAGATTGAGATTCCCGACTTTTTCCCCGCCGCGGGGGACGTGACGGGGAAGCGGGTCGTGCTCACCGGCGCCGGCCGGGGGCTCGGTGAGTTGCTCGCTCACGCGTTCTCACATAGCGGCGCACGGGTGGCTCTGGTGGCCCGTACGGAGAGCGAGATCAAGGCCGTCGCCGGCGCGCTTCCCGGTCCCTCCCTCGTCGTGAGCGGTGACGTGACCGACGCGGAGTTCAACGAAGCGGTGGCCGACGCCGCCGTGGCCGAATGGGGAGGCGTCGACGTCTGGATCTGTAACGCCGGGATCTCGCCCATCGTGGCCGGACCGCGCAAGACCGATCCGGCGGTCTGGCGCCAGGTTCTCGAGGTGAACCTCACCGGGGCGTTCCTCGGAGCCCGTGCCGCGGCACGGGTGATGGGCGAAGGCGGGCGACTGATCTTCACCGGCTCGGTGCTGGGGGAGCGGCCGCGGGTGGGGCTCGCCGCCTACAGCGCATCCAAGGCCGGGCTGGTGGGCATGGCCAAGGGCCTGGCGTTGGACCTGGCGCCTTCGGGTATCACCGTGAACGTCGTCGCTCCGGGGTGGTTCGATTCGCCGCTGGCCAACGGATGGAAGAACAACCCGAAGGTCTCGGCCGGGATCCTCGGTCACACGGCGCAACAGCGGTGGGGAAATCCCACCGATCTGGCCGGCGCATACCAGTTCCTGGCGTCGGACGCGTCGGCGTTCATCACCGGGACCGTGCTCAGCGTCGACGGCGGATACCTGCTGGTATGACCGTGGAGCACGCCCGTCCTGGGTATCGGCGCGGAGCATGACGGAGGTGCGGCGGGTGGTAGCGATCACCGGGGCGGGAGGATCCCTCGGCGCGGCGGTCTCCCGCCAGCTCGCCGGCGAGCCCGGCACCGATCTGGTGTTGAGCGATGTCAGCGCGCCCTCTCTCGAGGGGACGCTGGGCGGCCTGCCCGAGGGCGGTGGATCGGTCGAGACGGTTCTGGCGGATGTGAGCGATTTCGCCCAGGTCGAAGCGGTGGTCGAGCTGGCGGTGGAGCGGTTCGGCCGCCTCGACGTGTTGATCAGCAACGCCGGGGTGATCTCTCCGAATGGTCGCATCCACAATCTGACGACCGAGGACTGGGAACGTGCCTTCCGCATCAACCTGCTCGGTGCCGTCAACGGCATCAGGGCGGCGGTGTCCGTCATGCGCGGGCAGCGGTCGGGCTCCATCGTCCTGACGGCATCGGTCGCCGGCCTGACGGCGTGGACGCACGCCGCCCCGTACTGTGCGACCAAGGCCGCGGTGATCCAACTGGCGAAGGTCGCAGCTGTCGAGTATGCGCGCGATGGCATCCGCGTCAACTGCGTGTGCCCGGGGACCTTCCTCTCGGCGATCCATGAAGGGCTCCCGCCCGAGGCGATCGATGCCATGGCGGCCCGGCATCCGCTGGGGCTGGGGTCCGTCGACGACCTGGTCGGGGCCTACTCGTATCTCGCCGGTGACGCGTCGCGGTGGACGACCGGTTCGGCGATGGTCGTCGACGGTGGTTACTCGGCTCCCTGAGGGCCGTTGCCGCTACTGCGCATTCGGGCGTCCGATCCCCCGGAGGAAGATGTCAGCGAAGGGTCTCGCCACCTCGCGGGCCGACAGGCGCCCGTCCGCCTTCAGCCACAGGTACGTGTAGTTGTGCATGCCGAGCCAGGCCAGGGCGGTCAACCTCGGGTCGACGTCGCGGAACTCGCCGCAGTCGACGCCGGCCTGGAGAACCACCTCCACCCTTCGCTCGTACTCCCGCCGCCGTCCGCGGAACTGTTCGGCGCGCTCGCCGGTGAGCGCCGGGAACTCGTGGAGGAAGACCCAGACATGATCGGGGTAACGGGCGATGACGTCGAGCAGCTCGTCCCCGAGCATCTGCAGCTGCTCCGAGGGCGAACCCCCAGCGCGGACGACGCGATCGGCGCTGAGCATCACCTCGTCCATCACGCGATCGTGTACGGCGGCGAGGAGCTGCTCCTTCGAGCCGATGTAGTGGTAGAGGGCGCCCTTACCGAGATCGTTGGCCGTACAGAGCTCGGTGATCCCCGTGGCGTGGTAGCCGCTCCGGGCGAAGACGCCGGCCGAGGTATCGATGATCGCCTGGCGGCGCGCTTGCCACTTCGAGCTTCGTCGAGGCTCGTCGCTCGCTTCACCAGGCCGCATCAGATTCTCCTCACCCAAGTCCCGACACTGTCCCGCTGGCGCGGCGCCGAGCCACACCGCTGGAGCAACGTCGGTGGGGGCCTCGAGCGCCGTCGGCACACCCGCCCGCGAACGATCCTCCCTGGTCGGTAGCGTACATGCTCGGCTGTAGCCCGTCGGTGTGGATCAGCGCTAGCGGTGTACCGGTCGGTCCAATAGGATGAAGTCATGATGGATGTGCTCGCCACGAAGAAGTTGACCGCCGCTGTCGGGGCCGAGGTCGTCGAGATCGACCGCGACCGCTTGCTGCACGATCCGGCGGTGCCCGACGCGGTGCAGGAGGCGCTCGAAGAGCACGGTGTCCTCCTGTTCCGCGAGATCGGCCTGGACGACGAAGAGCTGGTGGCGTTCGGGCGCAGCCTCGGCGACCTCGTGGCCCGACCGGGGCATCCCATTCCGGAGATCACCGTCATCACCCAGGGCCCCGACAACCACCTGGCCGAGTACTTCAAGGGGAACCTGCTGTGGCATATCGACGGCGCGCAGGACGAGACTCCGTGCAAGGCGGGGATACTCAGTGCCCGGGTGATCTCGTCGGACGACGGCGGCACGGAGTTCGCCAGCACCTACGCCGCCTACGACGACCTCACCGAGGAGGAGAAGGTGCAGTTCACCGGGCTCCGGGTCATCCACACACTTGAGGCGACGCTGCGTCCCGTCTACCCGGACCCAACCCCGGAACAGGTCGCCGACTGGCGAAGCCGTGGCCCGGGCAAGGAGCACCCGCTCGTGTGGAAGCACCGGTCCGGGCGCAGTTCCCTCGTGCTGGGTACCCACGCCGACCGCATTGTGGGCATGGATGCCGAAGAGGGTCATGAGCTCCTTGCCGAGCTGTTGCGCCGCGCCACGCGACCCGAGCGTGTGGTTCGGCACGACTGGACGGTCGGCGACGTGGTCCTCTGGGACAATACGGGGGTGTTGCACCGGGTCACTGATTACAACCCGGCCTCGCGGCGCGAGCTGCACCGGGTGACGGTCGACGGCGAGGAGCCCATCCGGTGAACTCGAGGTGTCGAGGACCCCGACGGAGGGTGGGCCGAACCTCGACATGATCAAGATCGTCGCCCTGATCAAGCGCCGCCCAGACGTGACACTCGAACAGTTCTGCGAGTACTACGAGCACCGTCACGCTCCGCTGTTCCACCGCTCCATCCCGCCCGAGGTCGCGGACGCGATCACCCACTACGTGCAGAACCACGCTCTACGGCTCGGAAGCAGCACGACCGATCCGCCCTACGACTGCGTCACGGAGATCGGCTTCCGGGACGTTGCCGGGATGGAGCTGTGGTCGAGCTGGTACCTCGGTGACGAAGGCAAGGTGTTGCGGGACGACGAGGAGACCTTCATGGACCCTCTCCAGCGGGTCGTGGTGGTCGCCGACGAGCGCAACATCGGAGTCGTCCGCTGACGTTGGCGGAACCCTCCCGAGAGATCTAACCTCCGTACCTGGGCGACCTGCGGATCCATGGTCGTGGCTGAGCCGTTCGGCACGGTGGTCGTCCGGCCCGGGCGCTGCTCTTCCGGCCTCGAGTCGGTGCTGTGTATAGTGTACTGGTCGGTACAAACGTCATACTTTTGAAGGGGGACGGGTGGTCAAGCGGACGCGGTACGCGGAGTGGAAGGACAGCTACAAGCACTACAAGTTCGAGCTGAGCCCGGAGGGGATCCTGCTCATGCAGTGCCACACCGATGGTGGTCCGCTCCAGTGGATGTGGGAGTCGCACGACCGCATGTCCGACGCCTTTGCCGACATAGCCGGCGACCGTGACGGCATCAGGTGCGTCATCCACACCGGTACGGGCGACTCCTACAACGCCCTGTGGGGGAAGCCCGTGACGGAGGACGAGACTCCGCTCTACCACGCCTACGGCGATGCCGAGGGCGTGGAGATCATAGATGAGAAGTCCTGGTTCGGCCGTATGATCATTGAGAACCTTCTCGCCATCAACGTCCCCGTGATCGCTGCGGTCAACGGCCCCTGCACCATGCACTCCGAGGTGCCCGTGCTCATGGACATCGTCCTTGCCTCGGAGGACACCTACTTCCAGGACCTCTCGCACTACCCGCGGGGCATGGTGCCCGGAGACGGCCAGCACGTCGTCTGGGACGCCTTGGTCGGTCCCAGCCGGTCGCGCTACTTCCTATTCATGGGCCACAAGTTGACGGCCCAGGAAGCCAAGGAGTGGGGCGTCGTCCACGAGGTGCTTCCCAAGGAGCAGCTCCTCGACCGGGCGTGGGAGATCGCGCGGGAGATCGTCAAGCGTCCCCCTATTGTGAACCGCAACACGAAGTACGTCCTGACCCAGAGTTTGCGGCGGGCCTTCTTGAACGAGCTGCACCACGGCCTTCAGGCCGAGATGTGGGGACAGCGCCAGTTCTTCCCCTTTGGCGCCGGCATGCAGGGGCTCGACCGCCCGTGGGACCAGAAGCCCTGGTCCGACTGAAGCAGGAGGAAGTCGATGACAGCGATACAGGAAACCGCCGTGAAGTGGCCTGCCTGGGAGGACGCGGCGTTCTACAACCAGGAGCCCGAGGTCATCTACGCGTCGATCGCGGCGCAACGCCATGCGGCCCCCGTGTACTGGTACGAGCCTCCCGGCTATCCGACGGGGTTCTGGGTGCTGTCCAAGTACGAGCACCAGCGGTTCGTCGCCAGCCACCCCGAGCTCTTCTCCAGCAAGTACGGGTTCGCCATCGGTGACGCCAGCGATCCGTCGACGGTCATGCACCAGCTGCCCGAATGGGCCAAAGAGAAGATCCTCCGTGGCGATCTGGACCCGGCCGAGATCCGCCGGACGATCGCCCACGGCAAGCTCTCCATGGGCGATCCGCAGTTCGAGAGCCTGATGATCTCGGACCCCCCTCGCCACGGGCAGATCCGCAACATCATGATGAAGTCGTTGCGGCCCAGCCTGGTCCGCGCCCAGAAGCCGCGCATCGCCGAGATCACCGACGAGTTCCTCGCCCGCATTGAGCCGGGTGCCGAGGTCGAATTCGTGAGGTCGATCGGCCAGATCCCTGCCGCGCTCATGACCGAGCTCATCGGTGTGCCGCACGACATGCGCGAGCGGTTCATCGACATGTCCTCGGCCCAGATGCTGGCCATCACGATCAACCCGGACATGGATCCCGAAGAAGCGGCACGGATTCAGCGGCAGGTGGGGGAGTTCCACGACTACTGCGAAGAGCTGCTCACGGACCGGCAGGCCAGCGGGGCCGAGGGCGACGACCTCGTCAGCTGCATCGCCCGCTCGACGCACGATGGCCGCCCCGTTCCCCTCGGCATGTCCATTTCGTTCATCCACACGTTCGTGAACGCCGGCGAGACGACGAGGTCGCTGGTGTCCTTCATCATGCTGCTGCTGGCGCAGCATCCCGACCAGCGACGCCTGCTGGTCGAGAATCCCGAGCTCATCCCGAACGCGGTCGAGGAGTCGTTGCGCTTCAACCAGCTGAACTGGTCGGGTTGCCGCACGGCCACCGAGGACATCGAGTTGGGCGGGCAGCTGATAAAGAAGGGCGACTACATCGTCATGGCGTACGCCAGCGGCAACCGGGACGAGGACATCTGGGAGCGGCCCGACGAGTACGACATCACCCGGTCCTTCAACGCCGACCACCAGGGATTCGGCTACGGCGAGCACTCGTGCCCCGGAGCGCTGCTCGCCCGGACCGACTCAGTGACCATTCTCGAACACGTCCTGGCCCGGTTCCCGAACTGGGAGCTGGCCGGGCCGGCCCTGCGCTGGGCCAACCCTTTCATCCAGGGGATGGGCGGCCTGCCACTGAAGTTCTCCGAATGAGCGAGCGCGAGTACTTCTGGCTGCTGCGCTGCCCGTGCGGGACGGCGTTGGAGGGCGCTTCCGAAGACGAGATCGTCGACATCTCGTTCGCGCACCTGCGTGAGAAGCACCCGGACATGGCCGACGGGTACGAGCGCGAGCACGTCCTCTTCATGGCGCAGCGCTTCGTCCGGACCTGAGCAACGAAGGAGTACCAATGAAAGTCATCCTCGACGAGCTGCGCTGCGACGCACACGGTGTCTGCGTCGCCGCCTGCCCGGAGGTCTTCGCCCTCGAGGACACCGACGACATCGTGCGCATACTCGTCGAGGAACCCGACGAGGCGCTTCGGGAGAAGCTCAACAAGGCAGCGCTGGCATGCCCCAAGGCCGCCATCAAGATTGAGGGTTAGGGGCGCATGAGCGACGAGCAGTTGCAGCAGATCGCCGACCGCCTGGCGGTGCAGGACGTCGTACGCCGCTACTTCGAGCTGGTGGACACCAAGGCCTGGGACAGTTTCGACGAGGTCGTCACCGAGGACACGACCGCCCGCTGGACGCCGGACAGCGTGCTGGCGGGCCGCGAGTCCGTGGTCGGGGCCACGCGGCGCATGATCGGCGGCGACGAGGTCGTGACGTATCACCACGTCGCCACCATGTCGCCGGTCATCGCCGGGGACACCGCCGAGGTGACCGTCCGGGTCCGGGCCATGCACTACGGGCTCGGGCCCCGCGACGGGAAGTTCTACGAGAGTCTCGCCGTCCAGCCCACCAGCCTGGTGCGCACCGCCGCGGGCTGGCGCATACGCCACCACGAGTGGAACATCACGGTGAAGTTGGGGAGCATGGAGGATCTGTTCGCCCCGGAGATCGCTGCCGGCAAGGGCTACTAGGCCGTGGCGTCCAACGGCACGAGCGGCAGCACGTGGGCGCACCCGCGCATCTCGGTGAACTGCATCTGCTCGATGCGACAGTCGATTGAGGAGGACCTGGCGCTCTGGGCCGACCTGGGCCTCGACCACGTCGGGTTGATCTCCCCCAAGCTCGAGGCCGCCGGCTGGGAGGCCAGCGAGAAGGCGGTCCTCGACGCCAATCTCCTGGTCTCGAGCATGTCGGCGTACCGGACCGACATCGTCGAGTCCCTGCCGTTCACCGCCGCCGTCGGCTGCGACGCGCTCTACACGGTGTCCGGCAGCTTCGGCACCGTGCCGTGGGAGGAGTCGGCCGCGAGGTTCTGCGAGGAGATGGTCCCCATCGTGGCCCGGGCCAACGAGTGCGGGGTGCGGCTGGCGGTCGAGCCGACCAATCCACTGCGCAGCGACGTCAGCTTCGTCTTCTCCGTGAGGGACGCCGTCGACCTGGCCCGGATGGCGGGCATCGGCATCGTCGTCGACTTCTACTCCGCCTGGTACGAGCGCGACCTCGACGAGCTGGTGCGGACGAACATCGATCTCGTCACCCTGGTGCAGATTGACGACTACAAGCTCGGCACCTTCGACATCCCCAACCGCTGCGCCATCGGCGACGGCGACATCCCGGTCGAGCGCCTCATGGCGACGATGCTGGAGGCCGGCTACGAAGGCCCGTTCGATCTCGAGATCCTCGGACCGAGGATCGAGGAGGAGGGCTACCGGGCACCGATCGTGCGGAGCGTGGAGCGTGCAACGGCGATTCTGGAGCGCCTCGGAGCTTGAGGATCCTTGTACCGACCGGTCGGATTGCTTTTTCCGCGTGCTACGCTTATGGCCATTCGGTGACTGGTCAGCAGCCGCCGGGAGAAGGGAGGGAATGACGATGCCCCGCTACCCGAAGCCCGCCGAGGGCAGCTGGACGCAGCACTACGCGCACCTCGACATCGAGCCGGTCTCCTTCGAGGACTCCGTGTCGCCGGAGTGGTACAAGCTGGAGAAGGAGGCGATCTTCAAGAAGGCCTGGCTCAAGGTCGGGCGAGTCGAAGAGATCCCCCGGACCGGCAGCTACTTCACCAAGGAGATCGCCGCCGCGGACACGTCCATCATCGTCGTGCGCGACGGGGAGGACGTTCGGGCCTTCCACAACATCTGCCGGCACCGTGGCAACAAACTCGTCTGGAACGACTTCCCCCGGGAGGAGACGAGCGGCACGGCCCGTCAGTTCGTCTGCAAGTACCACGGGTGGCGCTACGGTCTCGACGGAGCCTGCACCTTCGCGCAGCAAGAAGGCGAGTTCTTCGACCTCGACAAGGCCGACTACGGGTTGGTGCCGGTGCACTGCGACACCTTCGCCGGGTTCATCTTCGTGAACTTCGCGCCCGAACCGAGCCAGTCTCTGCGGGAGTTCCTGGGCCCCATGCTGCTCGGGATAGAGGACTACCCCTTCGGTGAGATGACCGACCGGTACTCCTTCAAGGTGGAGTGCCGGGCGAACTGGAAGGTGTTCGCCGACGCCTTCCTCGAGTTCTACCACGCCCCCGTGGTGCACGTCGGACAGCATCCGGTGCACCTGCGGGCGATGATCAACCAGAACGGCTACGAGGCCCCGCACTACCAGCTCGACGGTCCGCACGGGGTCGTCACGACGGCGGGTTCCCTGCACCGCGGCTGGGAGATGCCGCCGGAGAACGTCAAGCCGGCCGACATCGCCACCCGCAGCGGGCTGTTCGGCCCGTGGGACCATTCGGACCTGGGGGAGCTGCCGCCGGGGATCAACCCGGGCAAGATCCACCCCTGGGGGTTGTCGTCGTTCCAGTTCTTCCCCAACTTCGCGGTGTTGATCTGGGAGTCGGGCTGGTACAACACCCACCAGTTCTGGCCGACGTCGCACAACACGCTCTTGTTCGAGGGCAACGTGTACTCCCTGCCGGCAAAGTCCGCCTCGGATCGGGTGGGTCGGGAGATGGCGGCGGTGTCGTTCAAGGAGTACTCGCTGCAGGACGCCAACACGCTCGAGGCCACGCAGCTGGGGATTGAGGCGGGCGTGATCGACCAGTGGCCGCTCAACGACCAGGAGGTACTGGTCCGGCACTTCCACCATGGAGCGAAGGAGTGGGTCCGCAACTACCAGCGAGAGAAGGTGTGACGGAGATGGCGATGCTTCCGAGCCAGTTCGCCGAGCTCGAGCGGTTTGCCCCGACCTGGTGCCTGGCCACCGAGAACGAACGGTGGAACCAGCGGATGTCGAGCTCCATGGATGAGCTGCGCGAGCTCTACGATGCCGCGCTGCCGCGGGTTCCCGAGGCGATGGCGTACTGCGACAAGTTCGCCCTCGACGACCTGCCCGAGGACGCGGTCAACCTGTTGCGCCTGGTGTACTCCTTCGTGCTGGTGTCGTTCGCCGTCGAGCTGTGGGGCCAGACCTATCCGCCCGACACCCGCGGCACCGACTTCGTCCGCCTCAGCGAACCGCTGCCCTGACGGAGGGGGCACCGTGACCACCCGGGCCGAGAACGAGCTGATGACTCGCATTGAGGGCGACGCGCCCATGGGCCAGCTGATGCGCGAGCACTACTGGATCCCCTTCGCGCAGTCCGCTCACCTCGTGACCGGCGAGGGCCCCCTGCCGGTCCGGCTCTTCGGTGAGAACTACGTCGCCTTCCGCGCCGCCGACGGCCGGGTCGGCTTCCTCGACGAGCTGTGCCCCCACCGCCGCGCCTCGCTCGTGCTCGCCCGCAACGAGGGAGACGGCGTCCGCTGCATCTACCACGGCTGGAAGGTCGACGCATCGGGCCGCGTCGTCGAGTGCCCGACGCAGACGGTCCGGGCCGAGCAGTTTGCCGCCCGCGTGGCGGTCGGCCACTATCCGGTCCACGAGGCCGGCGGCCTGGCCTGGGTATGGCTCGGACCCGCCGAGGCGCCCGCCTTCCCCGCCCTCCCGTTCGCCGACGAGGACCTCTTCCGCTACTGGGTCACCTCGCAGGTGCCGTGCAACTGGCTCCAGGGCCTCGAGGGCTCGGTGGACTCCGTGCATGCCGGGATGTTGCATCAGACCTGGATCGCCCTTTCGGTCTCCATGGCGGAGCACTCCAATCTCAGTATCGCCCTCACCGAGTCGCCCACCTATGAGACCGAGGTCACCTCCTACGGCTTGCGGGCCGCCGCCCTGCGCAAAACGACGACCGGTCAGACGTACGTGCGCATCACCGAACACATGCTGCCGCTGGTGACCGTCACCCCGGTCGGCGGGAACACGCCGCGCACCGGCGCCGTGTTCGTCATCTCGCCGGTGGACGACACCCATCACGTCCTCTTCTTCGGGACGGTCGGGCCGACCCCTCACAGCGGCGTGTCCCTCGAGCAGATCGCCATGCAGGACCCCGGGTACGTGCCCGATCCTCTCGACTACACCGGGCTGCGCGGTGACCGCTCGAACCGCTGGGGTCAGGACCGCTCGCTGATGGCCGACGGCCACTTCACCGGCTTCGGGCGGAGCCTGCTGGAGGAGGACGCCGCCATCCAGACCAGCATGGGTCCCCTGGTCGACCGCAGCAAGGAGAACCTCTCCTCCAGCGACGTCGCCGTGGCCCGCCTCCGCCGGCTGCTGCTCGATGCGCTGGAGACGGCCAAGGCCGGCGAGCTCCCGCCCGGCAGTGCCCTCAGACCTGAGGGCGTCCGTGTCCCGAACGCCTCGGAGGTGTTCGTGGACGAGGGGATGCGCTGGGAGCACGCCGCGTTCGATCCTCTGCCCAGCTGACATGGCGGCGGGGGGGTTCGAGGACTGGCACGCAGTCAACACGTTGCTCATGACCTACGCCGAGCACCTCGACTCGGGTCGGTTCGCCGAGTTCGCGGCGCTGTTCGAGCACGCCACCTATCGGATCGAGCATTCCGGCACGACGAGTGTCTCGGAGTACCGCGGGGCGGCGGAAGTGCTCGGGTTCTGTGAGCAGACGCGCCTGTACGACGACGGGACGCCGCGCACCAAGCACGTGATCACCAATGTCAACATACAGCTCGACGGCGACAGCGCCACGGCGAGTTCCTACGCGACGGTGTTCCAGCAGACCGATGTGCTCCCCCTGCAGCCCATCGCCTCCGGTCGCTACCTCGACCGGTTCTCACGCGCTGTCGACGGTTGGCGGTTCGCCGACCGTCTCATCACGGGGTTCCTCCTCGGGGACCGCAGCCAGCACGTCGTCTGGTACGACGGAGCGCCGGAGGGGGCGGGGTCGTGAGCCTGCTCCCGCCGGAGTTCGCCGATCTGGAGGGGTTCGCGCCGCGGTGGTGCCTCCGGACCGAACCGGAGCGTTGGGCTCAGCGCCACGCCAGCTCGATCGGGGAGATGCGAGAGCTCTACGACGCCGTGTTCCCGCGTGTCGAGGCCATGTACGCCTACCTGGACCGCTTCCCGCTCGACAGTCTGCCCGAGGACGCCAGGAACGTGCTGTACCTCGTGCACTCGTTCGTGATGGTGTCATTCCCCGTGGAGGTGTGGGACGGCCCCCGAATCCCCGACGTCGGCGACGCGACCCTTGACCGGGTCGCCTCGCCCATCTTTTAGGAGTTCGACTATGGCGAGGCACCCCAAGCCGGCCGAGGGCAGCTGGACCGAGCACTACCCGGGCTTGGGGACCGGGCCGGTGTCCTATGCCGATTCGATCTCCCCCGAGTTCTTCGAGCTCGAACGCGAAGCCATCTTCAAGCGGACATGGCTGCAGGTCGGCCGCGTCGAGCAACTCCCGCGTCACGGGAGCTACTTCACCCGGGAGATCGCAGTCGCCCACACATCGGTCATCGTCGTTCGCGACGCGGAGGACCGCGTGCGGGCGTTCCACAACATCTGCCGGCACCGGGGCAACAAGCTCGTCTGGAGCGACTTCCCCGGGCAGGAGACCAGCGGAACGGCGCGTCAATTCACCTGCAAGTATCACGGCTGGCGCTACGGCCTCGACGGTGCCTGCACCTTCGTCCAGCAAGAGGGCGAGTTCTTCAACCTCGACAAGGCCGACTACGGACTGGTCGAGGTATCGTGCGACATCTGGGCCGGGTTCATCTTCGTCAACTTCGAGAGCCGGCCACGGCAGGCCCTCCGCGACTTCCTCGGTCCGATGGTGACCGCCATCGAGGACTTCCCCTTCGACCGGCTCACCCAGCGCTACGGCTTCCGCTCCTCGGTGTCGGCCAACTGGAAGCTCATGACCGATGCCCTCCAGGAGCAGTACCACGCGCCCATCGTGCACGCCAACCAGCGGTCCGAGAGCTTCGAGGAGCACAACTTTGCCGGTGGGTTCGAGGCCCCGCACTACCAGATCGACGGGCCCCACCGGATGTTCAACTCTGCCGGGATCCGCCCCTGGGAGCTCCCCGAGGACCAGATCAAGCCCTCGGAGCAACTCCTCCGGGGCGGGCTGTTCGGTCCGTGGGACCCGCCCGAGTTCTACGAGAGCACACAGGTCAAGGGGATGCGACCCGGCGGCCACGAGCGCGTGGGCGTTGCGCTGTTCGAGATCTGGCCGAACTTCGCCATCCAGCTGTGGGAGCGCGGCTGGTACCACACCTACCAGCACTGGCCCACGTCCTACGACCGGCACATCTTCGAGTGGAACATGTACTTCGCGCCGCCGCGCACTGCAGCCGAGGCGGTGGCCCAGGAGATGACGGCGGTGTCGCTCAAGGAGTTCGCCCTCCAAGACGACAGCCTCATTGAGTCGATCCAGCTGACGCTGGGCTCGGCCGGCCTCACCGATTTTCCGCTGGGAGACCAGGAGATCCTCTGCCGCCATCTGCACAAGACGGCGCAAGACTGGGTGGCGGACTTCCAAGAGCCGGGCTCGTGATGCCGGCGCAGCCCCTGCAGCCGGACATGAGCTGGTTCGGTGTCCTCGAGCACCACGCCAGCCGTACCCCGACGAAGCCGTTCAGCGTCTTCGACGACGAGGTCGTCACGTACGGGGAGATGGTGGCTCGCGCCACCGCACTGGCTGCCGGCCTGCACCAGCGCGGGGTCGGTGCCGGCGACGTGGTGGGCCTTCTCTCCTACAACTGTCCCGAATTCCTCGAGACGATCTTCGCGGCGAACTACCTCGGTGCGGCCGCGATGCCGATCAACTGGCGGCTCGCCGCGGCCGAGGTCCGGTACATCCTCACTCACTCCGAGGCGCGCGCGCTCGTCTGCGACGGATCGCTCGTCGAGCTCGCCAACGACGCGACGAAGGAGATGGAGACACCCCCGTCCCGCGTGTGCATCTCCGGGCCAAGCGCCCAAGGGTGGACCCCGCTCGCCGATCTCCGGGCCGTGACGACCGTGCCCGAGCGAGCCCGCGCCGCCGGCGATGAGATCCACCGCTTGATGTACACGTCGGGGACCACCGGACGCCCCAAGGGCGTCATGATCACACATGCCAACCTGGCCTGGAAGAACTTTGCCCACGTCATTGAGTTCGGCGTCACCGGAGCGGACGTCGGTCTCGCCTGTGGACCTCTCTACCACGTGGGAGCGCTCGACCTCACGACCACCACCTTGATCGCCGCCGGCGCGACGATCATCATCCACCGCGCCTTCGATGCTCAGGCCGTGGTCGACGAAATTGAGCGGTCGCGTGTGAGCACGGTCTGGCTGGCGCCCGCCATGGTCAACGCGATCATGAGTCTGCCCGACATTGAGCGGCGCGACCTGTCGTCCGTGCGGTTGCTCATCGGTGGCGGAGAGAAGATGCCGATCCCGCTGATCGAGCGCGTCCAAAAGACGTTTCCTTCGGCATGGTTCGCCGACGCGTACGGTCTCACCGAGACGGTCTCGGGTGACACGTTCTTGGACAGGGCGAGCACGGTGAGCAAACTCGGAAGCGTGGGCCGTCCGTGCCTGTACCTCGAGGTCGACATCTGGGACGAGCAGGGGGACTCGCTGCCCCCGGGGGAGCGCGGGGAGGTCGTGCTGCGCGGGCCCAAGGTGTTCAAGGGCTACTGGCGCGATCCCGAGGCGACCGACGCCGCGTTCGCCGGCGGTTGGTTCCACACCGGAGACATAGGCGTCAGGGACGGCGACGGGTACCTGTATATTGTCGATCGCCTCAAGGACATGATCCTGTCGGGAGGTGAGAACATCGCCGGCTCCGAGGTCGAGCGCGTGCTCTATGAGCACGAGGCCGTTCTCGAGGCAGCCGTGGTCGGGCGTCTCGATGATCGATGGGGTGAGGTCCCTGTCGCCTTCGTCGTACTGCGGCCGACCGCCACCGCTTCGTCGGACGAGCTCATTGCCCACTGCCGCCTGCAGCTGGCGCGCTTCAAGGTTCCCAAGGAGATCCTCTTCCTCGAAGCCCTGCCGCGTAACCCATCCGGCAAGGTGCTCAAACGTGAGCTCCGATAGGGTGCGTGACCGCAGGTATTCGGATCGAGCGCAACAGGTTGAAGGGGACGGATGACGACAGAGACGGTTGTACGGGGGTTCTGCCCAGAGGTGGTCGCGTGACCGGGCCCGGCGGGCGTATCCCGCCGTTCCCCTTCGCCGAGTGGGACGACGACGCCCGGAGGGTACTGCCGGGCTACCTTCGCCGTCCCGAGCTGTACGAGTCGCATGGCGGCGACCGCCCGATGCCGGCCGCACTCGGCCACTACGCGCGGCACTTCCGGTTGGGTGTGGCCTGGATGGAGTTCAGCGACGTGTTTGCCAAGGACCCGCTCCTCGATACGCGCTACCGCGAGATCCTGGTCCTGCGCGTGGCCTGGCGCACCCGGTCGCAGTACGAGTGGTTTCAGCATGTCCGCATTGCCCAGCAGTGCGGCCTGACGCCCGAGCACGTGCAGGCGGCCATGGAGGGCCCCGAGGCCGCACTGTGGACGCCCGTCGAGCGCACTCTTGTGGCCACGGCCGACGAGATGATCGACCATTCGGTCGTCTCGGATGCGACGTGGAGCCAACTCAGGCCGCACTTCGACGACCAGCAACTCATAGAGCTGCTGTACGTGATCGGCGCCTATACCTGCCTCGCCATGGTGACCAACAGCGTCGGCCTCATGCCCGACCCGACACCGGAGGTCGAAGTGCCGCCGATGCCGCCGTTGGAGGTCTGATGGGAGGAGGCCGCTACGCGCTGGGCGTCGTCGGGTTCGCGTTCGCACCCCTTCCCGCGGCCGAGGCGTCGGTGCGGGCCAGCGAGCTCGGCTTCGAGTTCATCGATCCTCTGGTTGGCACGGATCCGTCGACGCTGAAGTTGCCGGTGGGCTGCCCGGCCTCGGATCCGAAGCCCGTTCCGGGGTGGGGGTTCTGCCCCGCGCCGCGGGACGGACCCGGTCGCTGGGAGACGACGGTGGAACAGTTCCGCGCTGCGCCCGGTTGCCTGATGGAGCCGTGGGCCGGTGCGTGCGTGAACTCACTCGAGACGATGCAGGCGGTCGCCCAAGAGGTCCCGGGGCTGCGCTTCCTGGTCGACACCGGGCATGTGGCCGCCTGGGGCGGTGATCCCGTCGAGTTGCTGGACTACGCCGATCACGTGCAGCTGCGTCAGGGCAAGCCCGGACAGGGCCAGCTCCATGTCGACGACCCGACCGGGACGGTCGACTTCGCTGCGGTGATCCGCCGGCTCGATGCGATCGGCTACCGGGGCAAGCTGGCGGTCGAGTACTTCAGCCTTCCCGATCTGGGGTGGCCGCTCGAGGATCCGGTGGGCTGGTCGGTCGACCTCGCCGCCCACGTCCGCCCGCTGTTGGTGTGAGGCAGCGCGCCGGACGTGTCCTCAGTGGAGGCGGACAGAACCGTCCTCGGCCAGCTTCCAAAAGGGGATGTGCGCCACTTCCCACGGGTGGCCATCGGGATCGATGAAGAGGCCGGTATAGCCGCCCCAGTCGTTGGCCGCGCCGGGCCGACCGATGGATGCCCCGGCGGCCTCGGCCTCGGCCAGGATGGCGTCGACCTCGGCCTGCGAGCCGACGTTGTGGGCCAGCGTCACCCCGCCCCACCCGCCCCCGTCCTTGACCGCGCTGTCCTCGGCGAGCTTGTCGCGGCCCCACAGACCGAGGACCATGCCATCGAGCTGGAAGAGGACGATGTCGCCATCGGGCGACTCGCCGGTCCAGCCCAGGCGTTCGTAGAAGGTCCGCGCCCGGCCGACGTCGGCGACACCGAGCGTGATGAAGGTGAGTCGCTGTTCCATGGCGCGAGTATCGCACAGTGATCGGAATCTTGTACCGACCGGTCGGATTGACGCTGTCGCCCGGCGACATCTATCCTGAACCCACCGGCACGGTGTGCCGGAGTGGGGAGGGCCGATCGTTGTCTCGCCATTTCAAGCCGGCCGGGGATGACTGGACGGTGCACGCGGGGCTCGCGGCTCGGACCTTGTCTGTTCGGACGAACCTTCGGGTGATCGGTTGGAAGGTGTCATGACGACCCTGAGCGAGAACGAGTTGATGACCCGGATTGAGGGCGAGGCTCCCATGGGCCGGCTCATGCGGGAGAACTACTGGATTCCCTTCGCGCTCTCGTCGCACCTGGTGCACGGGGAGGGCCCGACCCCGGTGCGCCTACTCGGCGAGAACTACGTCGCGTTCCGCGCCGAAGACGGCCGGATCGGCTTTCTCGACGAGCTCTGCCCTCACCGGCGCGCCTCGCTGGTGCTCGGTCGCACCGAGGGAAACTGCATCCGGTGCATCTACCACGGGTGGAAGGTCGACGTCACCGGTTGCGTGGTCGAGGCGCCCACCCAGGTCACCCGTCCCGAGGCGTTCGCCTCCAGGGTGCAGGTCGTCCATTTCCCCGTCCACGAGTCGGGTGGGCTGGCGTGGGTGTGGCTCGCCGGCGACGAGCCGCCGTCGTTCCCCGACCTACCCTTCCGCGATGCCGAGCTGTACCGCTTCTGGTGCGTGTCACGGGTCCCCTGCAACTGGCTGCAGGGGGTCGAGGGCACGATCGACTCCGCCCACGTGGGCATGCTCCACCAGACATGGATCGCCGAGGCCGCCCAGATGGCCGAGCACTCCAACCTCAGCTTCGCCCTCACCCAACCGCCGAGCTACGAGACCGAGTCGACCTCCTATGGGATGCGGGCGGTGGCGCTGCGCAAGACGGCCGAAGGCGGCGCCTACGCTCGCATCACCGAGCACCTGATGCCGTTGGTGACGGTGGTGCCCATCGGCCGAGCCATGGCCCGGTCGGGCTCGGTGTTCGTCATCTCGCCCGTCGACGACACCCACCACCTCCTCTTCTACGGAACCTTCGGGGACACGCCCCACAGCGCCGATACGCTGGACCGGACCGCCATGCAGGCGCCCGACTACCTTCCTGACGACTTCGACTACACGGGCCTGCGAGGCGATCGTACGAACGGCTGGGGTCAGGACCGCTCACGGATGGGCGACGGGCACTTCACCGGTTTCTGGCGGAGCCTGCTCGAAGAGGACGCGGTCATACAGACGAGCATGGGGGCCATCGTCGATCGCAGCAAGGAGAACCTCTCCTCGAGCGATGTCGCCGTGGCGCACACCCGCCGCATGCTGCTCGACGCGGTGCGTGCAGCCGAGACGGGCCAGCGCCCGCCCGGTAGCGCCTTGACGCCCGGCGGCGTCGGGCTGCCCAACGCCTTCGAGGTGTTCGTCGAAGAGGGGATGCGTTGGCAGGACGCGGCACACGCGATGCTCGAACAGCTGCGGTCCACGGCATCCTCGTAAGGGTGCTCGACGGCCGAGAGGAGCCGATCCGATGACTGAGCCGCGAACGGCGATCGTCACCGGGGCCGCGTCGGGTCTGGGGCGCGCCATCGCCGAGCGGTTCGGCGCCGACGGACGTCACGTCGCCCTCTTCGACCTGAACGGGGAGGCGGCAGCGACCGCGGCGGACGGAATCGTGGCCAAAGGCGGCCGGGCGATCGGCTACCGGGTGGACGTCACCGACCGTGCGGCGATCGAAACGGCCGTCGCCGACGTGGCGACGACGCTGGGGCCGCCGACGATCCTGGTCAACGATGCCGGGCTCACCGGGTTCCAGCCGTTCCTCGAGATCACCGTCGACGACTGGAACGCGCGGATAGACGTGAACCTCACCGGGACCTTCCACTGTTGCCAGGTGGTGATCCCGCACATGCTCGACGCCGGGTGGGGCCGCATCGTGAACATCTCGTCGTCGAGCACGCACAGCGGCGTCGCCCGCATGACCCACTACGTCGCCTCGAAGTCGGGCGTGAACGGCCTGAGCAAGTCGCTGGCACTGGAGTTCGCGCCCAGGGGCATCACCGTCAACGTCATCCCGCCGGGCTTCATCGACACCCCGATGACGCGCCGCTCAGTGGAGGAGGGAATGGTGGACTTCGAGCGCTCGCTCGCCACGACCCCGGTCGGTCGTGCCGGGCGGGCGGAGGACATCGCTGCCGCGTGCGCCTTCTTCGCCAGCGAAGAGGCCAGTTACATCACCGGCCAGATCCTGGGTGTCAACGGAGGCCGCAATACCTGAACGGCCCGGTCAGGAGGCCGGGGCTTCCGCGGCGGCCCGCTCCGCCAGCGACTTCTTGATGTGGGGCAGATCGGGATAGACCGTTCGCCCGCCCTTCAGCTCGTGGAAATTGGCGTTGCGCGTCAACCAGAGCGTGTGCTCGAACAGCTCGAGCGCCTCGTCGTCGGGGGGAGGCTCGCTGATCACCGGACCGAACATGCACGGACCGTCGCCGGCATCGAGGCGTAGGCTGGGGACACCGAAGGCGCCGGTCTCGTCCACCAGCCGCTCGTGCTCAGCCCGGACCTGCTTCCACGTCCCGGGGTCGCCGATGGCTTGGTCGAACAGAGTGGGGTCGAGGTCGGCGTCCACGAGCGCGGCCCGGATCACCGACGGGTCGGACAGGTCCTCGAGCTCGAAGAAGTACCGGCGACCGATGGCGGCGTAGAAGGCGCCGCACGCCGCGTGACCTACGGCGTCGCGCACCGCGACGGCGGTGCGCAGCACCGGGGCCGACTTGGACGCTTCCGGATCGAAGTCGTCGTGGGGGCCTTCGAAATTGTTGAGCTCGAGGCAGAACACACCCCAGCGCAACTCGATCCGGCCCAGCTCCTCCAGTCGCAGCGCCCAGCGGGAGGTCTGGTAGCACCACGGGCACCTGGGGTCGAAGTAGAACTGAATGGTTTCCTTCATGGCCTCATTGTACGGGTGGCGTGTCGTCCCCCAGCCAGTGCCGAGCCGTCCCTCTTATCCGGTCGGCTCGACCGGCGGCCACGCATTTGTACCGACCGGTCGGATTGACGCTGCCGCCGGAGCACCTATAGCCTCGCAACGTCGGCATGGTCTGCCGCAGGGGGAGGACGGGGTACGGGGTACGCCGGGACGCCTTGCCCCTGTACGTGTCGCCGATGGGGCTATACCTACGACATCGGGCTCGCGTCAGCTGCGGGCATCGACGAACGACAACGCAGCGCTGATGCACTGAACTGATGGGAGGGATCTCGTGGACGACGAGCAACTGCAGGACCGTCTGGCGACCATGGAGGGGCGGATCAGGCTCCTCGAGGACCAGGTGGCCATTCACCGCCTCATCAACAGCTGGGGGCCTGCGGTCGACACCGGCAACGCCGAAATCGCCGCTTCCTTGTTTGCCGACGACGGGCTGCTCGAATCGGACCTGTCGTATCTCATCGGACCGGCGGCGGTCGGCGCCATGGTACTGGCCGAGGGACATCAATCGCTGATCCGGGACGGATCCGCCCACATACCGGCCTCTCCCCTCTTCCATATAGAGGGCGACCGCGCCACGGCGACGGGCTACACACGGGTCTACCGTCACACCGAGGATGGTTACGAGGTCTGGCGCGTCTCGGCCAACCACTGGGAGTTCCGGCGTACCGATGATGGGTGGCGGGTGACCAGGCGGACCAACCACGTCATAGACGGGGGACCAGAGGCCAACGTTATCCTCGCCCGTGCGTTCGAGCGGGAAGGCTGACCCGGGCGACGACTCCTCGTCGCCGGCTACGACCGTTGTGAGGAAACGACGTCAGGAGTGATCCGGGCGTCGGGAGTGATGCGCATGTTGAGGAACGCATCGACCGTGACCGCGCAGCCGGGTGGGCATATGGTGGTGGCGTCGATCTCCTCGACGATGGCCGGGCCGGTGAACGAGTCGCCCGCCCGCAGGCGTACGCGATCGTATATCGGGGTATCCACGTAGTCACCGGCCTCCTCGAAGAACGCCCGCCGTATGCCGGTGTGCGCTTCATGCGCGGCACTCTCTCGAAGATCGTGCCGGTTGATGTGGGGCTTTTCGGGGGACCCACTGGCTCGGACCCGGAAGTTCAGCAGCTGACAAGGGTCGATCGGTCTGATCCCGAAGAGAGTGAAGTACGCGTCCCGGAAGCGAGCCTCGGCCTCCTCAATCGCCTGGCGTCCGGATTTCCCAGGTGACACCCGAACCGGTATCTCATGACGTTGATGGAGCAGTCGCACGTCTATCGTCCGCTGCAACGTCATGGCGTCTTCGGCCATCCCGGCCGCGCGCAGTGCGTCGCGGCCTTCTACCTCCATCTCTTCGAAGAGTCTGTCGATGACCGTCGGATCCGCTTCGGCGACATCGACCAGCCGCGTGCGGATGTAGTCGAAGGACAGGTCGCTCACCAGGAGACCGAAGGCCGAACGGACTCCGGGGGACGGGGGGATGATGACGGTAGGAATCTGGAACTGGCGGGCGATCTGGACGATGTGGGCCGGGCCTGCTCCTCCGAATCCGATGGCGCAGAACTCCTGGGGGTTGACGCCACGCCGTATGGTCACCATCCGGACAGCCGACCCCATCTTGGCGTTGACCAGGTCGTAGACGGCTCGGGCCGCTTCGGTCACCGACAGGCCAAGAGGACGAGCGACCCGATCAGCGAGGGCGTCGTAGCTTTTGGAAGGGTCAATGGCCAGTCGTCCGCCCAGGGCGTTGTCCGCTCCGATGTAGCCCAGCACGACGTTGGCGTCGGTGACGGTCGCGTCGTGCCCGCCCAGGCCGTAGCAGGCGGGCCCGGGATTGGCACCTGCACTTTGCGGTCCGACGTGCAGCAAACCGCCCCGGTCCACCCAGGCGATGCTGCCCCCGCCGGCGCCCACCTCAGCGAGATCGATGACGGGGATCCGCACCGGTTCGCCGACCTTTCCCGCTCCGCTTGCGTCCGCTCCCACCCGGAACTGGTGGGTGATGTCGGGTTCGCCGCCGCGGATCACGCTGGCCTTGGCCGTGGTGCCCCCCATGTCGAACGAGATGATGTCCGAGTACCCGCACACCTGGCCGAGGTGTCTCGACGCAATGACTCCGGCGGCCGGTCCCGACTCGATGCTGAGTACCGCTCGGCGCGCGATCTCATCGGCCGGCATGACGCCCCCGGACGACGTCATGATCTCGAGCCGTGCGGGGATACTCCGGCTGGCGAGTTCCTCTGACAAGCGGTGAACGTAGGTGGAGAAGGTGGGGCCGACGTACGCCGAGACGACGGTGGCCACGGCCCGCTCGTACTCCCCGAGCTGGGGCCAGATGTCCGACGAGACGACCACATACGAGTCGGGCAGCTCGTGCTGGAGGATCTTCAGCACGAGCTGCTCGTGCACCGGATTGGAACACGCGTGCAGCAGCGACACGGCGATCGCTTCGGGCGCGAGCGATCGCAATTGGTTCAGCCATTCCGGCGAACCTGCGGGATCGAATCCGAGGTGGACCTGACCGTCCACCAGAACCCGCTCGGGGACCTCCACCACCATCTGCCGCGGAACCAGCGGCGGGGGCCGCCGATACAGCGCGTTGTGGGTGTCGCTATCCGATCGCGCGTTCTGGCCGATTTGGAACATGTCGCCGAAGCCGGCCGTCGTGACAAAGGCGACCCGAGCACCCCGCCCTTCGAGGATCAGATTCGTGGCGAGCGTTGTGGCGTGGACGGCCCTCGCGACGTCCGATGGTCGCGCCCCCGCCTGTTCCAGGACGGAGGCAAGCCCCTCGACCACGCCCTCGACGGGATCGTGCGGCGTGGTGAGCGTCTTCGCCAGGAAGGGCCCCACGCCGGGCGGACCACTGACAACGATGTCGGTGAAGGTCCCACCGATATCGATTCCCATGTAGTAATTGCCCGATTCCGGCATCAGTCGGTCCCGCGTACGACTCGGGTGGCACGTGGGGACTCGTCTGCTTCCCACGTCTCGGGATCGACGATGACTCCGTAGTCACGGAGGGCACCGTCAACCGACACGAATCCCTCCTGTACATCACGGAGGACCAGACTCGCCTCCCGGTCCAACGGGTCGCCGTAGCCGCCGCCACCGCTGACGAGCATGGTCACAGTCGTTGCGGCCTCCACCGGAATGTTCGTCGCCTTGGGGGCGGGACGCCACTCGTCAGGCAGCCCGCGGTTGATGATCCATCCACCGCCGGCTCCCGGACGGCCGCCGGCGAGACCGGCGGGGGGTATGCGGCAGCGGTCGACCACCCTCGTGGTCACGTCAGCCCGAGCGAGGAACGTGACCTCCTTCGTCAGGGCCGCACCCCCTCGCCATCGGCCGGGTCCGCCACTGTCGACCCAGACACGAAAGTACTCGTGCCGCAGTGGATATTCGGACTCGAGCACCTCCAAACTGGTGCCGTAGCCGCCCTGCTGGCCGCTGAACATGGCGTTGGGGTCACAGTCGACACCATCCATGGTCGAGCGGGCACCTCCGGTCCCGAAGTGGGGCGTGAGGAGGACGAACGGGTCGCCGTCGGGACTCCGGCCGGCGGCAATGAGGGAATGAACGGTTCCGCCCGGCGCCTGCACCAGGTCGGGATACGCCGTCCCCAACCCTTGCCAGATGGAGTCGATGATGGCTTGCACCGCACCAATCCGGATATTGCACGCGGCCGGAAACCGCGGATTGACGATGCTGCCGAGTGGCAGCACGACACCTATCGGATTGTAAAGGCCTTCGTTCATTGGAACGTCGGAGCCGATGTAGTAGCGCAGGGCGTGGAGTATTCCTGACAGCGACTGGCTGTACGACGAGTTGACCGCGCCCCGTGCCTGGTCGTCCGTACCCGTGAGATCGACGAGGATGTCAGATCCCCGTACGTCGACGCGGACCCTGATCCAGTAGCTCTTGTCGGCCACGATCCCGTCGTCCTCCACCAGGTATGACCCAGAGTAGGAGCCGTCCGGGATGGCAGCGATCGCGTCGCGGGTCATACGTTCGGCGTACACGATCAGATCGTCTATGAGCGACAGCAGAGGCTCCTTTCCGTGTCGCTGGGCCAGTTCCTTCAGCCTGATGTCGGCGACGTTGCCGGCGGCCACCATGGCATTGACGTCCCCCAGAACCCGGTTCGGTGTTCGGCTGTTCGCCTCAATCAATCGGATGACGTCCTTGTTGGGGTGGCCAGCCCGGTAGAGATGGATCCCGGGAATCATCACGCCCTCGTGGAAGCACTCGGTGGCGAGGCCCGGGAGGCCGGCGGCGGACACCCCACCGAGGTCCGAGACGATCATGAGCGCGCCGTGGAAGAAGGTGAGCTCCCCCTCGACATAGATGGGCTTCAGGACCATCACGTCCGTCGGATGAATGCCTCCGCGGAAGTGGTCGTTGAGGATGAAGACGTCACCGTCCTCCATCGACGCCCCGGGGGTGTCATTGAGGAGTTCCTGCAGACCTACCCGGACGGCCGAGCAATGGAATTCGCCTCCCGTCGTCTGGGCAATCAGCCGTCCGCCAGCATCAAAAAAAGCGGTCGCGATGCCGGAGCTCTGATTGACGAAGGGCGAATAGGCGTTGCGCGCTGCGACCGCGCCCACCTCGTCTGCGAAGTTTTCCAGTGCGTTGTGCAACAACTCTCGCTGTATGGGGCTGCTCATAAATGTTTCCTTTGTACTCGTCGTCCTGCCGCCGGATTGCGCTGTGTTTCGCCTCGAGGCGAGCTGTGCCGGTCGACCCGTATACTGCTCCAAAGGCGGTTGCCGCGAGGCGGGAGGCTCAAGATGGCCGGTGGGGGACGGACGGTGGTCAGCTTCGACATCGACGGAACACTCGAGATGGGCGACCCGCCCGGACCGATCGGGGCCGACTTCGTCAAGCGGACACAGGAGGGCGGCTGCATCATCGGCAGCTGCTCGGACCGGACCATGCGCGAGCAGTCCGACGTGTGGGAGCGGGCCGGCATCGTCCCGGACTTCGTCGTGGCCAAGCACCGGCTGGAGCGGGTCCGGGAACAGTTCGCCTCCGAGCGCTTCGTGCACATCGGTGACACGCAGATCGACGCCCACTTCGCCCGGCTGGCCGGCTTCGAGTTCTTCTTCGCCCTCGACCTGGCCGACTGCCTGGGTCTACCCGCGGGACCCGCCGGATCGGACTGATCCCGGTCGGCGCTTCCCGGCGCGCTCACCGCGGCGCCCACCATCTGGGAGCCTCTCCCCAGCCGGCGGTCTCAACCTGAGCGGGCCTCGTGTAGCGCAGAGTGGTGGTTGCCGCTCCCGTTCGCCACGGCAGGCGCACCACCCGGCGACCGGGCGCGTCCTCGAGCGGCGCGAATGGGGCCAGAGCGGCGACGTGGGGGTGGTGGACCAGATCCGGGTAACTCATCCACGGCGTGACAACTCCGCCGTGCTCCTCCACCACACGGCCGACTTCCTCCCAAGGAGCCGATTCGAAAAGTGACGACCAGAACGGGGCCCACCGCGGCTCCTCGGGCTTGGTGAGGTCCATGGCGGCGGGGACTTCGCCCCCGAAGTGCTCAACGATGGCGAGGACCTGCTCGGGTCGGGGTGATGTACCCCACTTGGCGGCGAAGGCCACCGAGATCGGGCGGTCCTTGGCCCGTATGCGGCCGTGGTCCTCCGGATCGGTCCAGACCCGGAGGTGGATTCCGGGCCACTGATCCGGATGGGAAAGGCACGTCCAGTGCATTCCCTTGATGGTGTGATGGGTTCCCAGGGCGCTGACGTGAATGACGTCACCGTCGCCGGTGCGCTCGCGCCGGAAGATGGCCCCGGCCACTGCCTGGTAGGCGGCCAGTCCCTCGTTCATCATGGCTTGGTCCACGCCGAGGCGGCGAGGTTCATCGCCTATGGAGCCGAGCCCGGCCCAGGTGTTGCTCATGGCCTGCACCGTCAGCTCGGACCCGGGCTGGGTGGCAATCGGCCCGTGGCTTCCGTAGGCCGAGAGCCAGCAGACGATGAGGTCCGGTCGACGGGCGGCCAATTCCTCGAGCTCCACTGCCGGCGGGGCGCCGTCGGGATCAACGGCGTCGACCAGGATCACGTCGGCGTTTCCCGCGAGGTCCACGACCTCCTCCGGAGCGGGGGCCACCGCGATACGTTTGTTGCGATTCAGCTCCACGTACGCCACGCCGAGGCCGTCCACGAACGGCGGTCCCCAATGGCGCACGTGGTCTCCGCCGGCCGGCTCCAGCTTCAGCACGTCGGCGCCCTGATCGGCAAAGAGAGACCCGCAGTACGGACCCCCGACGCCGCTCGTCAGCTCGAGCAGCCGCAGCCCGGCGAAGGGGTGGTCCGGTGTGCCCGGCCGATCGGCCGAGCGGTCGGGCCTGGTGGCAGGGGCCGCCCGCCCGAGCTCGGCCAAGACCTCGACCGTGTGCTCGCCGGGCTCGGGATTGCGAAAGATCCTGGCCGGGGCGTTCGCGAACTTCCACGGCGCGCCACCGGTGAACACCGTTCCGAACCGGCCGGCATCCAGCTCTATCACGTGGTCGTTGTCCCGGATCTGGGGGTGGACCTTGATCAGGTCGAAATCCCAGAACTTCGAACACGGTACCTGGCGGTCGCTGAGCCGCTGCATCCACCACCACGCGGGCCTGGACAGGAAAACCGTCGCCAGCTCCCCCGCGAGGCGCTCCCGGTTCTCCACCCGGCGCGGATTGGAGGAGTACTCCGGGCGGCGAGTCAGGTCTTCGCGCTCGATCCCGTCACAGAGTCGCCCCCATTGGCCCTCGGTCTCCGCACTGATAGCCACCCACGTCCGGTCCTCGCAGAGGAACGCCTGGCTGGGCGCCACCAGACTGGCGGCCGATCCGAGGGGACCGGGGACGTGTTCGCCATTCAGGTACTCGGCGATCCTGGTGGCCTGCATGGAGAGCGTGGCCTCGAGCATGCTGACGCTCAGGTGCCTCCCGCCGAGCCGCGTACGGGTAGCCAACCCGGTGAGGACGGCGGCGGTGATGTACATGCTGGCGTTCAAGTCGATGTGACCCAAGTACCGCAACGCCTCCCAGCTTCCGCCGTCCGCCCCTGTGACGCTGCACCATCCACCGAAGACCTGCAGGAGAGGATCGCTCCCCGCCCGGTCAGCGAGGGGACCGGAGTCACCCCAGCCGTTGGACGAGCAGTAGATGATGGTCGGGTTGCGGGCCATCACGGAGACGGGATCGAAGCCGAGTCGTACCACCGAAGAGGGCTTGAAGTTGTTGACCAACACGTCGGAGGCCTCTATCAGGCGCCACATGTGTCGGAGGTCGGTATCGTCGGCCAGGTCGAGCTTGACGGACCGCTTGGAGGTGTTGAAGTTGATGTAGCACGCAGCAACCCCGTCGATGGTCGGCGGGACGAGCCGTTGCGGATCGCCCTGCGGTGCCTCCACGTGAATGACAGAGGCGCCCATCGCTCCCAAAAGCGAGGTGGCGAACGGCCCCACGCCGTACTGGGTCCAGTCGACGACCCGTACGCCTTCGAGCGGTCCCGGCATTTACGGCGCAGCCGGTCCAGCGTTCATACCAGGAACCGCCCTGGTTGCGCCGGATCGGCGGGGAGGTCCCCCCCGAAGCGCTCACGAGAGGCGGCCACCCTCGCGTCCCACTCGACGTCGATCTCGTGGCGGACCCAGTCCGGAACCGGTCCGGGCGGTCTCCTCCGATTCGGTTGGAACTCGCGCAGGAGCAGGCCAGGCAGCGGCAGGTCGGGCTCCAGAGCGTCCTTGTTGTGCTCCCGGACGACGGTCCCGTTGACGACGACATAGTCGATGCCGACGGGCTCGGAGATGAGCCGGGTGGCACCCTGGGGCAGGTCGTCCACCTCTTGGACGGGGCCGTCGTTGATCGTCGCCGGGTTGAACACGACGATGTCGGCGGGCCGGCCGGCCAGGAGAAGACCCCGGTCGACGATCCCGAACTGGGCGGCAGCGAGGGACGTGGCGTGCTGAACCGCCCGTTCGATCGGCAGACCACCCTCTCGCACGAACCGCCCGAGCAACCGGGCCGGCCAGGATCCCATGCACATCTGGGAGAGGTGGGCCCCGGCATCGTGCAGGCCGATGCCCACCTCGTCGAAGGTCCGCAGCGAATCGAGGCCGAGCAGGGGATCCTGGCTGGCGAAGCGGATGAGGAACCGACCGGCCAGGTGGGAGGCGACGCACACCTCGTAGAGCACCTCGGCGCCGGTCAGTCCGGTCGCCCCCGCGATGTCGGCGACGGATTGGCCTTCCCAGTCCGGCCGGGTCGGCGCCTTGACGATCAGAATGGCGGGCCAGTACCGGCTGTTCCACGAGTCGATGTCGGTGTCGGTGATGAAGCGCGGGAGGAAGGAGGGGTCCTGGTAGAAGGCCAACCGCTCCTCGGGGGTGCGCATGCTGACCACCGGCCCGAACAGCTCGTTCAGCTGCGGCACCCCGAAAGCCCCGCCGGGCAGGTTGATGGCGAAGTAAGAGGGGTCGTGGAGCCCGATGTAGATGGAGCCAGGGATCACCTGCAGCTGGGGGTAGACCTGGTAGCCGACGTCCCACAGCTCCGTGCGCACCCGGTCGAGCTGTGTCGGGGTGAGCTCGGCCAGCACCACGCCGGTCTCTTCGAGTAGGCGCAGTACGAACGGGTTGGTGAGCACCGTGCCGCCGACCCCCTGCAGCCGCCCGTGGCGGGCCCGAGCCAGCGTGGCGCACAGGGCCAGGAACTCCCGCTCGTCGGCCCAGCGGCTGGGCACCGGCACGCCACCGGCTCCGGTGTGGCCGGGGCTGCCGGTGGTCGACAGCCCGGCGGCGCCGGCGTCGAGGGCCTCGCGCAGCACCTCGGTCATGCGAGCGATCTCTTCATCAGTCGCGGTACGCGAGGTGGCGGCCTCCGCCCCCATGACCCAGGTGCGTAGCGCGGTGTGGCCGATCTGGGTGACGAGGTTCAGGGCGCAGTTGTTGCGCTCCACGAAGTCGAGGAACTCCGGGAACGACTCGTACCCCCATTCACCGTCGTGCAGCCCCGGCCACGACGACCGGAACTCGATGCCCTCGACGTGCTGAAGGGTCTGCAGGAGGAAACGGCGGTCCTCGGCCTTGCAGGGGGCGAGGGCGAAGCCGCAGTTCCCCATCACCGCCGTGGTGATCCCGTACCACGACGACGGGGTCAGCAGCCGATCCCAGTGCAGCTGGGCGTCGTAGTGGGTGTGGGTGTCGACGAAGCCGGGGCAGACGACCGAGCCGGAGGCGTCGACCTCGCGGGCTGCGTCGTCTTCCACCCTCCCGATCGCCGTCACCCGGCCGGCGCGCACGCCGACGTCGCCGACGAAGCCGGGCGTGCCCGTCCCGTTTACGATGGTGCCGTTGCGAATGACCAGGTCGAGCATGTGACCCTCCTTGTGCTCGTACGTCTCCCTCGTTGCTAGTGGATCCCGGGCCCGAAGGTCACGACCAGACTCACGCCTTCTCGCTCGGGATGAGCTTCCCGCAGAGGGGTTCGGCTCCCGTGATGAGGTGGAAGGTGGAGCCGGAGTAGCGCGTGATCCATGCACAGTTGTCGGCACCCTCCACCTCACCGCGACCGGCCATTCCGAAGCTGACCGTATGGCCGCCGGCCAGGCCGGCTGCCGTGTAGTGGGTGATACCCAGCATGGTCTTGATGAACGATGCCTGGGTGGGGTTGGCTCCCGCTGCCTTCAGCCCGTCGACGAAGGCGTCGACGGAGACGTAGCCGAGATACTCGGCGTAGGTCGGGTCGGTGGTGACCCCCGCGTACTTCTTCAGTGCGGCTTGGATCCGCTCGGTGGCCGCCGTGTGCATCTCCACCGGTTCGAAACTGGAGAGGAAGTCGAGACCCTGGGCGACCTGTTTTGACCCGGGGCCTCCCTGGGTCAGGTCCCCGCCGTATCCGGTCGGCAGGAGGGAGCCCTTGAGGGTGACGCCGTCCTGGCGCAGAGCGCTGACGACGGCGAAGGACGTGTTGGTCCCGACCTCTCCGATGAAGCCGTTCACCCCGCCGCTCTTCATGGCCAGGGCCAGCGGCGCCACATTGGTGCTCCCGAAGGGGACGTTGGCGTTGAGGTAGCCCGTCTTGACACCAGCGGCCTTGGCCGAGAGGGACGCTCCCGTGGCCGAGTCCGCCGAGCTGGGCGAGACGCCAAAGCCGATCACCCCCAGGTTCGTGACGCCCAAGAGTTTGAGCAAGAGCCCGTCCGTCGTATAGACGTTGGTGAAGCTCCCGGTGTTGGTGACGGAGAACATGTTCTGGCTGGCGATCCATTCGGTGGAGTCCGACGCCGAGCCGATCACCGGAACCCCCTGCGAGGTGAGGAAGCTGGCGCCGCCGAAGGTCAGACCGGAGATCGCGATGACGGCGAACACGTGATCCTGGTTGACCAGCTTTTGCGCAGCCACCAGCGCGCCGTTCGGAGTGGAACCGGTGTCGGCCACGACGTACTTGATGTGGTAGCCCTCCTGTTCGGCCACCCCGATACCGGCCTTGATGCCCAGCGGGCTGGTCTCCACGGCTGACGCGGCGAGGCCGGTGAGGTCGGTGAGCAGGCCGATGGTGTAAGTGTGCTCGTCCTTCGTCGTCGCGCCCGAGGGCTTCGAAGAGCTGAAGCCGACGGTGGCAATAACCACGAGGGCCGCCACCGCGACGAGCATCCGTGTGTTCCTGGCCATCAATGAACTCCTTCTATGTGGTGTGGTCGAAATGTGGTGGTATCGACGTCGCTACTCGGCGCGCAGCACGACCGCCGCGGGATCGTGGAAGAAGCTGCTACCGGCGCAGAGCAAGGCGTTCCTCACGCCGGGCACCTGCCGCTCTCCCTCGGTACCGCGCAGTTGGCGGACCGCTTCGGTGTAGTAGTTGAACCCACCGGCCCGGCCGTGCGACAGGTTGCCACCGTTGGTGCTGACGTAGGTACGCCCCTGCAGCCGCAAGATGTTTCTGTCGGTGTCCCAGGAGGACTCGAACAGGTCCGAGGCCTCCCCGGGCTTGCAGAATCCCGCCGCCTCGGTCAGGGCGACGGCGTTGATGGTGTAGCCGTCGTAGGGAAAAAACAGGTCCATGTCCTCCACCCGGAGCTCGCTCCTCTCCCACAGGCCCTCGAGGGACTTCCACGAGGAGTTCTCGTTCCAGCTCAGCGTGTTCTCGTAGAACTCACCGACCCTGGACCCCCCGAGGGACATGGCGTGGATGTAGACGGGCTTGCGTGGCAGATCCCTGGCGCGCTCGGCCGTGGTGATGATCAGGGCTTCGCCACAGTCGACGGGTAGGTCCATGTCGAGGAGCTGCATCGGTTCCCAGATCATGCGGGATTCGGCGTAGTCGTCCAGGGTGATCGGCGTGCGCATGGCCGCCGACGGGTTGTTGACGGCGTGACTGCGGTTGTTGACGGCGATCCGCCCGAACACCGTCTTGGTGGCCCCGTAGTCGTGCATGTACCGACCCATCCACGCGGCGTACGGCTCGCCGGAGTGGGCCCAGCGGCGGGCGAAGTCGCTGACCCCGAAGGCCGACTGGGCCTGGGCGTCGAGTTCGGCCGCTCTCATCCGGAACGGGTCGTTGGCCGCCGAGCGCGACATGGTGAGATTGCGGGTGTAGGCCTGCACCACCAGGGCGGTATCACACAACCCGGAGAAGACCGCCTCCGCGGCGTAGACGAAGCACGAACCGAGCCAGCCGTTCTTCACCCACGTCGCCTTCTCTATTCCCAAGGCGCCCTGGAGGGTCAAGAAACCCGCCCCGCCCACCGCCACGGGAGTCATGCCGGTGCCGCAGATCCCGTCGATCTCCTGGCGGTCGATCCCGGCGTCGTCTATCGCCCGCAGCGCTGCATCGAGCCCCAGCGACAGCTCGCTGCGCTTGAGGTCCCGGCCGTAGGCGGTCGAGCCGACGCCGACCACCGCCAGCGTGTCCTTGAGGGGGTTTCTCGCCACGGCTCTACCTCCGATCGCCTGGCTCGAAGGCCGGCCAGGCCAGGCCGTCCCGTTCGGTCCACACCAGCCGCACCGGCATGTCCACGGCGATCTGGTCGGTCGGGCAGTTGACGATCGTCGCCAGGTAGCGCAAGCCAGGCTGTTCATTCAGCTCAATAGCGGCCACCGGCAACGGCTCCAGCAAGCGGCCTTGAGGGTCTCGCTCCTGGTGGATCAGGGTGAACATGAAGATCCGGGCGTCACCACTGACCTCGGTGGCGCTGACGTTCCACGAGAGGCACTGCGGGCAGAGTGGCCGGTGGGGGTAGATCCAGTACCCGCAGTCCGAACACCGGTTGATGAGCAGGCGGCGGTCGAGCAGGCCCCGGTAGTGCTCGACGTTGTCCCGGCTGATGGGCACGCCGGGCAGAGCGGCCAGGACCGCCTCGTCGGACAGTGGCATCATTTCCCTCCTTCTCCTTCTCCTTCTCCGTCGGCGCGATGCTGCAACTCGACACGGTCGAGCTTCCCGTTGGCGAGACGCGGCAGTTCCGCCACGAAGACGATGTCTCTTGGTGTCTTGAAGCGAGCCAGTCGCGGTTCGAGCCAGGCGCGCAGCTCCGCCTCGTCGAGTGGATGCTCTGGTCGGGTCTCGACATAGACCCGCACCACCTCGCCCTTGCGGCGATCGGGTACGCCGACGGCGCCACACTGGGCGACGGCGTCGTGGCTGCCCACGACGTTCTCCACCTCCTCGATGGAGACGTTCTCTCCGCCGACCTTGAGCATGAGCTTTACCCGTCCGACGTACGTGACGTAGCCGTCCATGTCGATCGAGACAAGGTCCTCGCTGTGGAGCCAGCCCTCGGGGTCGATGGCCCGGGCCGTTTCCTCGGGCTTGTTCCAGTAGCCGCGCATCACGTTGCCTCTGATCCACGCTTCGCCGACCTGACCGGGCTCGACGTCCCGACCGGTCTCCGGGTCGACGACGCGCAGCTCGTTCCCCTCCAGCATCCGCCCGGAGGTGGAGAGTCGACGATCGGCCGGGTCGGTGGGACTGGTGACTCCGGCCGGGCCATAGGTCTCTGTGAGACCGAACGGCGAGATGGTGAAGTCGACGTTCGGCATCACCTTCCGGGCGTCCTCATTGGGGAGGTGCGACACCCGTAGCGACGACAGCACACGGCCCGTTTCGAGTGCTGCGTCGACGACCTCGTGGGTCAGCACGCCCATGAAAAGCGTGGCCTGCTCCTGATCGATCAGTTGCGCGGCCAGGCGGGCGTTGAAGGCCTCCGTGAACACCAGCGTCCCGGCGTTGACCATCATCGTCATGAGGCCCCATATGCTCCCGCCGCCGTGGAAGAACGGCATCATGCTGAAGAAGACATCCGCCTCCCGTATGCCGATCCGCTGGGAGTGCAGGACGGCATTGGCCACGATCCCCCCCTGCTCGAGCATCACCCCTTTGGGGAAACCGGTGCTGCCGGAGGTGTACTTGACCATGCCCAGATCGCTCGGGCGGACCTGGCGCTCCATCCGGTCGGCGAGGGCGAGCGCCCGGCCGGATGGATGGTCCCTCCCGACCGCTTCGAGCCCGGCGAAGTCGTGGGCGCCGGCGTGGGCGCCGTCGCCCCGGTGGAAGACGACGACGTTGCGCACGTCGGGCAGGCGGTCGCTGTGGAGGAAGCCGGGAGTGGCGTCCTCGGTGAACTCGGGACAGATCTCCTCCAGCACCTCGGGCATGCGCAGCGCCCGGAAGCTGTCGAGGAGGAGCAGGTGCCGAGCCCCGGACTGGCGGATCACGTACTCGACCTCGGTGGGCCGAAGGAAGGTGTTGACCGGCACGACGTAGGCGCCGAGCCGCATGGCGGCGAACGACGAGATCACCCATTCGGGGGTGTTGGTCATCCAGAGCACCAGGCGGTCGCCACGGCGCACCCCGATGCTGGCCAGCCCAGCCGAGAGGTTCCTCACCCTCTCGGTCAGGGTGCGGTAGCTGACCCGCTGTATCGCCCCGTAGTCGTCGGCGGCGACCAGCGCGTCGCGCTGGGGTTGACGCTGCGCCGCGTCGGACACCACCTGCCACATGGTGCGGGACCGCAGCTCAGCCAGCTGGTCCGGTGTCACGAGGCGCTGCGCCTCACCGAATCGACTGCGTGCACCGTGTCGCCACCGTTAACCCCCCCGGGTGATCTTGTCTGACAACTAAGCTAACTGGACGTCTGGCAGAGTGTCAACCGAGTACGCTGGGTCGGTGGAGTTTCGGGAGATCGACCGGCGTTCGGTGGTCCAGCAAGTCGCCGACCAGCTCCGCGACGCCGTGGTGGCGGCGGTGATGCGCTCCAGCGAGCTGCCGACCGAGCTGGAGCTGTCGAACGCCATGATGGTCAGCCGCCCGACCCTCCGTGAGGCACTGCGGATCCTGGAGACCGAAGGGCTGGTGCAGCGGGATCGCCGCACCTCCGCTCTGCGCGCGGATGCCGGCACCGCAGCGATGAGCCGCCCGCTGCGATCGGCGCTGGACGTCCTCACCCGCACGGAACGCATCACCATGGCGGAGATCTTGGACCTTCGGCTCACCGTGGAGGCGCGCGCGGCCGAGCGCGCGGCCGAGGTGGCCACCGCAGACGAGATCGCCGAGTTGGACGAGGCTCTCGAGGCGCTCCGCCAGCCCGGACTCACCGGCCAGGAGTGGGACGAACGGGCGTTGGCCTTCCACGTCGCCATGGTGAGCGCCTCTCATAACGAGGCCTTCGTGTTGATCATGGTGGCGGCCCGGGAAGCGGCGGCCGGCATCCTCGAGCGTGCGCTGCGCGAGGCCGCCGCCGCCCGGGAAGAGGTGACCGGCCAGGTCAACGGCGCCGACCCCACGGAGTCGGAATGGCTGGAGGGCCAGTACGCTCTGCACAAGGAGATATACGAGGCGATCCGGGACCGGCGCCCACTCGACGCGCGCGACAACCTCTGGCGCTGGTCGACATCGTTCCCGTCGTTCTTCCAACCGTCAGTCGGCGATGTCGACGGGACCCCGCCCGGCTCTCCCCTCTCCACATCGCGCGACCCGGTCATCTCGACGGCGACGCCGCAGGCTCCCCGCCCGGCGGCCCAGGCGACGAGGGCTCGCTGAGGTCGCGCAGTCCGGCTTTTTTGTCGCGCCGGCTGCGGTGAAGTACCACCTCCGTGTAGCCCGACGGGTGCTCGGCGCCGTGGAGCACGAGATCGCAGGCTGCTTCGAATGCGGCCCCGGCGAATCCGGGTCCCATGGGGGCGTACGAGGGATCGTTGGCGTTCTGTCCATCGACCACGACGGCCATCTTCTTCATGGCGGACATGACCTCATCGCCGGTGATGATCCCGTGCAGCAACCAGTTGGCGATGTGCTGGGAGGAGATCCGACAGGTTGCCCTGTCCTCCATGAGCGCGACGTTGTGAATGTCGGGCACCTTCGAGCAGCCGATGCCCTGGTCGACCCAGCGGACAACATAGCCCAGGATCCCCTGAGCATTGTTCTCCAACTCCTCCCGGACGTCGTCGTTGCTCCAGTCCTCCGGGCGCCCGGTGGGGATCGAGAGGAGGTCCTCGAGCCGGCCACCGACAGTTCCGGCGATCTCGCTCTGCCTCTGGCGCACATCGACCCTGTGGTAATGCGTCGCGTGCAAGGTCGCAGCCGTCGGCGACGGGACCCACGCACAGCTCGCACCCGCCAACGGGTGAGCAATCTTGTCGCGCAACATGTCGGCCATCAGGTCGGGTGCGGCCCACATCCCCTTGCCGATCTGGGCCACCCCGGGAAACCCACAGGCCAGACCGACGTGGACATTGTTGTCCTCATAGGCGTTCAGCCATGCCGTCGTGCGCATCGCATTCTTGCGCACCACCGCCCCGGCCCGCATTGACGTATGAATCTCGTCGCCCGTTCGGTCCAGGAACCCGGTGTTGATGAAGACCACACGTTCTGCAATGGACCGCACACACTCCGCCAGGTTCAAGGTGGTGCGGCGTTCTTCGTCCATGAGGCCCAGCTTGACCGTGTGACGCGGAAGGTCGAGTACGTCCTCCACGAAGGAGAAGACGTCGTTGACGAGTGTGGCCTCCTCGGGACCATGGATCTTCGGTGTGACCACGTAGACGGATCGGGTTGTGGAGTTCATCGCCCCACTCCCGCGGAGCAGGTCGTGCTTGGCGGCCAGAACGGTGATCAGTGCATCCAACAAGGCCTCGGGGATCTCCCCGCCGTCGCCGCGACGTACGGCCGCGGTGGTCATGTGCAGGCCGACGGTTCGCACGAGCATCAGGGCCCGTCCCGGCAAGGTGGCCGGTCGACCGTCGGGCGAGACGATCGCCCGGTCTTCGGCCAGCCGACGGGTTTCGGAGCGTCCCCCCTTGAGGACCTCGGCCGTCAGGTCACCCTTCATGAGACCCAGCCAGTTGCGGTAGACGACCACCTTGTCGCTCGCATCGACGGCCACGACGGAGTCCTCGCAGTCCATGATCGACGTAGGAGCCGATTCGAGGAGCACGTCGGCCACGCCGGCACGATCGTCGCGACCAACCGGATGCGCCCGGTCGACGACCAGTTGGATGTGGAGGCCGTTGTGCCCGACGACGATGGAACTCGGGCGGGTCGCGTCCCCCTGGTGCCCCACGAACGCCTCTGGGTGGGCCAAGCCGGCGTCCCCCTCGGGCGTGGTGGCCACGAGTCGGCCGGAATCGACGAAGTACGTGGTGACCGAACGGTGCGACCCCACCTGGAGTGGTACGACCTCGTCGAGGAAGGCCCGCACCCAGCCGATGACCTCGGCACCCCGATGCGGATCGTAGGCTCCCGGCGGGGGGACCGAGCCGAGCGCGTCGGTGCCGTAGAGCGCGTCGTACAGAGAGGCCCACCGGGCGTTGGCGGCGTTCAATGCGTATCTGGCGTTCATCACGGGCACCACCAGCTGCGGCCCCGCCACCATGGAAATTTCGGGATCGACGCCACGGGTGGAGATGGTGAATGGCGGACCGGGGGGGAGCAGGTAACCGATGCGCTCGAGGTGTTCCCGGTACCGGCCCACGTCGAAGGGATGGTGCCGGTGCCACTCGTCGATCTGCTCCTGCAGGCGCACCCGCTCTGCGAGGAGAGCCTGAATCCGGGGGGCGAACACCTCGACCAGCCCGCCGAGACCTCGCCAGAGTGTGTCTTCGGTCGTGCCCGAGCCCGGCAGTACTTCCTCGACGAGGAACCGGTGCAGTCCGGGGTCTACACCGACCGACCCGACCTCGACAACGTCGCTCAGGTCCGGGCCGCCTGGACGAACTCTCCCAGGGTCAGGATGCGATGCTCCTTGACGCCCCGCGCCACGAGCGAGACGTCATGGCCGGCCGCCTTGCGTCGCAGCGCGGCCACGGTGCTGTCCTCTCGGGGCATGACGGAGAACGGATCGTAGGAGAAGAGCCGCATGGTGTTGAGGTGGGTGATCTTGTCGATCTCGTCTTTTTCGAGCCGGCTCACGCTTTCCCACGTGATCTCCGGGGAGCGGGGCCAGGTGCTGTCAGAGTGCGGGTAGTCGCACTCCCAGCAGACCATGTCGTCGTTCATGTCACCGAGGTTGCGGACGCCGAAGTCGTCGGTGATGAAGCAGGTGATGATGTGCTCGCGGAAGATCTCACTGGGCAGGCGACCACCGAGGTCGGGGCGGGTCCAGGCCTTATGGTGCTCGTAGGTGTAGTCCACTCGTTCGAGGAAGTAGGGGATCCAGCCGATCCCCCCCTCGGACAGGGCGATCTTGACTCCCCGGAACTTCTGGAAGACGGGGGCCCAGACCAGGTCGGCCGCCGTGGGGTAGATGTTGATGCCCGAGCAGGTGATCCGCACGTTCATCGGGGCGTCGGGCGAGGTCTGGATCTCCGATGACCCCGAGCCAATGTGCATCGCCACCACCGTCTCGGTCTCCTCGCAGGCCGCCCAGAACGGGTCCCAGTGGTCGCTGTGGAGGGAGGGCAAGCCGAGCAGGTGCGGGTTCATGGAGAAGCTGACGCAGTGAGAACCCTTCTCCGCCGTCCGGCGGATCTCCTGCGCCATCAGTTGCGGATCCCAGACGGGAGGAATGGTGCAGGGGATGAAGCGGCCGGGGTACGACCCGCACCACCCGTCGAGGTGCCAGTCGTTGTAGGCCTGCAGGACGGCCAGGGCGAGACCGGGATCCTGCTTGGCGCGGGCGGCGAAGAGCTGTCCGCAGAAGCGGGGCATGGACGGGAAGTTGAGCGATCCGAGAACCCCGTTGGCGTCCATGTCCTTGATCCGCTCGCCAACGTCGTAGCAGCCGATGCGGATCTCGTCGAAGTTGGTGGGTTCGAGCCCATACTCTTCGGGAGGCCGTCCCGCCACGGCGTTGAGCCCCGCGTTGCGGACCTCGCCCTCGCCGAAGACCCACTTGTCCCCGGTTGCGTCGGTGACCACGCGGGGTGCCTGGTCGGCGTACCGGGCCGGAAGGCGACCGTCGAACATGTCGGGTGGCTCAATCACATGATCGTCCACGCTGACGAGGATCAGGTCTTCCATCTGCATCAGTCTCTGCCCCCTGACGACCGCCACGACTCGGGCGGATCCGCGATGTGGTACAGCCTGGCCGCATTCTCCCACAGGATCTTCCGGCGAACCGTGCTGTCAACGTGGCCCAGCCCGGACTCTATCGTCTCCTGGATGTTGCCGAACAGGCACGTCGTATGGGGAAAATCGGTCTCGAACAGCACGTTGTCGATCGGGATCACGTCCATGAAGTGCTTCGGTGCCACCGACTCGAACCAGTAGGTGACGAAGACGCTCTGGCGGAACAGCTCCGAGGGCAGGACGTCCTCGCTCGTCCGTTCACGTCCGGGCCGGAAGGCTCCGAGCCAGCTGTAGTCGGTCGCCTCCAGCATGAAGGGCAACCAGCCGATGCCACTCTCCACGGACACGAATTTGAGCTCGGGATAGCGGGTCAACACTCCCGAGGTGATGAGGTCGGAACACTGCACCCCGTTCTTCAGGAAGAGCGACACGGCGGTGTACGACTGCGCGGCCGGAACGCCGTGTTCGGCGTAGCGCTGCGGCGATGCGTCCTCCAGCGTCGAACCCGCATTCCCGATGTGGAAATGGATCGGAGTCCCCGCGTCCCGTGCGAGGTCCCAGAGGGGGTCCCAGTGGCGCGATCCGATGACCGGTAGCCCGTAGCGCTGCGGTTCGCCGGTGAAGAGGACGCCGCGTGCCCCCATGCCGATGCACCGCTCGAGTTCCTTCACCGTTGCGTCGATGTCCCAGAAGGGCGTCGCCACGACCGGAAGCAGCCGCTCGCTGTCGGCCGACGACCATTCGAGCAGGAAGTCGTTGTACGCCGTCACGCACAGCAGCTTGAGGTCTTCGTCGTCGAGCTTGAGGAAGTTCTGGCTGCCGAACCCGCCGACGTTGGGGTACAGCACCTGGGCCCAGATCCCGGCTTCGTCCATGTACTCGAGGCGCGCCCTGGCGTCATAGGCACCGGGATGACAGTCCTGGTAGGTCTGGGGGTACTCCGGCGGGAAGGTGGGCCACCCCGCCGGCGCCGTCACGCCGACCGGCGTCAACAGCTCGTCGCCGAGCACCCAGCTGTCGGCCGTCCCCCGGCGGACCACCCGCGGCACGTCCTCCCGGTACTTCGCCGGCACACGAGAGGTCCACACATCCGGGGGCTCCGTGATGTGGCTGTCGGCGTCAATGATGAGCTGCGTTGCCATGCCTCGATGATGTACCGTTCGGGCATGCCGGTCACTGCGCGTTCGGCCAACTCCTTGATCCCAGCGGCCAGAGTGCCGGGAGAGAATTTGATCGGCTCGCCCGTCCGCGCCGGTACCTACCGACTCGAGGTGGGGGAGGAAGTGGTGACGGGATGGCACTTCCACGACCGCCACCAGCTGGAATACGCCTTCGAGGGGGTCGCCCAGGTGGAGACGGAGACGGCCCGCTACCTGTTGCCGCCGCAGCAGGCCGTGTGGATTCCCGCCGGCGTCTACCACTCGAGCACCCTGACCAACGTCAAGGCCGTGTCGGTCTTCTTCGACCCCGACATGGGGATGCCGGCCGGGGACCGGGTCCGCATCCTCGCTGCCGCGCCGGTGATCCGCGAGATGATCCTGTATGCCAGAAGGTGGCCGGTCAGCCGGAGTTCGTCGGACCAGATGGCCGATGCGTTCTTCGAGGCTCTGGCCTACCTGGTGGCGGAGTGGCTCGATCACGAGACGCCGCTCTGCCTGCCGACGGCGCAAGACCCCCTCGTCGCCAGCGCCATGCGGTACACCGCCGAACATCTCGCCGGCGTGACCGTGGGCGACGTCTGTCGCGCCGTGGGAGCCTCGGAGCGGTCCCTGCGCCGGACCTTCCACGCGGCCACGGGGATGTCCTGGCGCAAGTACCTGCAGGAGAGCCGCCTGCTCGAGGCCATGGCGCTGCTGGCCGGAGGCGACGACAACCTCCTGGCCATCGCCGTGGCGGTGGGTTTCGACAGCGCGAGTGCCTTCTCGCGGGCGTTCGGACGCTACGTCGGCGAGTCGCCGCACGCGTACCGCAGGCGGATCCGCTCGGCTGAGTTCCACGGGCTACCGGACATCGACGCCGCGCCGAGGGAGGCCGACAGCGTCGTACGGGAGTGGTCGCACTTCGAGAGGGGCCCGGACCTGTAGTCCGGTTCCGCCCCTGCTGGGCCGAGCACCCGAGGCCGCTGGGCGGACGTTGCCACGCTCTGTTAGAACTCTTGCACCGGGTGCCGTAGGAGGGGGGAGGGGGAGTGATGACGAAGCTCTACGAAGGCGCCGACCCGGCACGTCGGCCAATGACCACCCCGGAGCCGCCCGGACAGATCCGCTTCGAGCGGGTCACGGGCACCATCGGAGCCCTGGTGCACGGGGTGGAGTTCGGCGGGAGCGAGCCGGCCACCTCGGGAGAGTCGCTCCGCCGCGCGCTGCACGAGTTCGGCGTGCTGTTCTTCGAGTTCGACCACCTGGTGAGCGCGTCCGAATTCCTGGCGTTCGCCAAGCTCTTCGGCGAGCCCGAGGAGAGCTACCGTCTGACGGTGGCCGCCGGCGAGGCGCCGTACATCGACTCGGATCTGGTGCCCATGAAGGACCTACGGGTCAACTGCTGGCACACGGACGGTACGGCGCTCGAGGTACCTCCCCAGGCGGCCCTCCTCACGCCGGTGGAGCTACCCGAGGTGGGCGGCGACACGATGTGGGCCAGCATGTACGCCGCCTGGGAGGGGCTCTCGTCGCACTACCAACGGCTGCTCGATGGTCTGGAGGTCCAGCACGGCACCGCCCGGCTGCCCTTCCTCAGTCAGAGCGCCAGTGCCGTCCACCCGGCTGTGATCCGGGACCCCGTCACCGGGCGGAAGATACTCTTCGTCAACTCGAACTACTCCGAGCGCATCGTGGGCATGACGGACGGCGAGAGCGAGGCGCTGCTCCGGACGCTGTTCGACCATGTGAACACCCCGGAGTTCCACGTACGCCTCCGATGGCGGCCCGGCGTCGTCGCCGTCTGGGAGGAGCGGGTCACGCAGCATCGTGGAGTGGCCGATTTCGTGGGGCCACGCAAGTTGCGTCGGCTCACCCTGTTGGGCGACCGCCCGGCCGCCTGAGCGGTGGTCGACGGCCGCTGACCTGGTCCTCCGGCGGTGAGGCCCCCCGTGCGTCCCTGCCCAGCGACGGTGGGTGTTTGGTGTATATAGTCTGCGCTACGGACGTTTGAGACCGACCCCTCGGGGTCGATGACAGACAGTGCCGTTAGGTAGGGGGGAGGCACACAATGTTCCACCGCAAGGGTCGGCTGCTGGCTTCGGCTGCGGCCACCGCTTCTGTGATGCTCGTTGCCATCGGCGGCTCTGCATCGACGTCGGGCGCCAGCAGCTCGACCGAACCCACGTACACGATCGGCGTCCTGACCGACCTGACCGGCCCGGCGGCGACCAATGCGTCGACCATCCCTCTGGGGGTCAAGGCGGCCATCGGGGAACTGGCGGCCAAAGCGGGCTACAAGATCAAGTACGACGTGGCCGACACCGCCACTTCTCCGGCCGAGGCCCTTGCCGGGGCACAGAAGCTGGTTGAGCAGGACCACGTGTTCGCGGTGATCGCCAACTCGGCGATCACCTTCGCGGCTGCGCCCTATCTCGCGGCTCAGGGCGTCCCAGTGATCGGTGCCGCCGTCGACTCAACCGAATGGGTCACCGACCGGAACATGTTCTCCGTCATCGGCACCGAGGACTACACCAAGGTCTACAGCCAGTGGGGGACGATCTACAAGAAGCTCGGGGTCACCAACCTGGCGTCCCTGGGCTACAGCATCTCTCCCTCCTCGGCCGGTTCGGCCAATGGCATCGCGAAGTCGGCGGAACTCGCCGGCATAAAGGTCGGGTACCTCAACGCATCCTTCCCGTTTGGTAGCACGAACACCGACCCGGTGGCGCTGGCGCTCAAGAGCGCCGGGGTGAACGGGTTGTCGGCGTCCATCGAGACGAGCACCGAGTTCGCCCTCATCAATCAGCTCAAAGACGAGGGACTCAAGGTGACGGTGCTGAACGCGACCGGCTACGGTGGCGACCTGTTCCTGGGCGGTGCCGGAGGGGTGAAAGACGCCGAGGGCGAGTATTTCCTCACCAGCTTCGAGCCGATTGAGTTGCACACGGCGGCGACCGAGCAGCTCACAAAGGCCATGAAGACCTATGCCGGCGTGAAGACCGAGCCCACCTTCGCCGAGTACCAGGGATACGTTTCTATCGAGGCCCTGCTTGCCGGCCTGAAGGCGGCGGGCTCCAACCCCACCCAGGCGTCGGTCATCAACGCCCTCCTCAAGATGGGCACCTTCAACGACGGGGGGCTCTATGGGCCGGGCCACTCTGTCGGCTTCGCCTTGGACGATCGTGGGAAGGTGTCCGGGGCCGACAACTGCGACTACATCCTCAAGTTCTCCAGTTCCACCTTCCACCTCGTGCCCGGGATGGATCCCATCTGCGGAAAGACGATACCGGGACAATCGGTCTCGACTTCGGGCTGACGGATCAGGGCCGACGAATTACGGCTGACGGCGCGTCGGGGGGAACGGGCCGCCCCGAGGAGGTCGACGGTGTGGCTCGCCAGGGGCCGCGGCATTTGAAAACGCGGCTTGCATACTGCGTCCCGGCCCGTCTACCATCGAGCCTGATACGTGGCCAACTAGCCCCGTCGTCGAGGCCTGACCATGAGGAGGCGCGATGGTGAAGATCTGGGCCAACTCGGGTGATTCGCATCTGGTCGAACCCGACGACCTGTTCAGTGACAGCCTTCCCGCGCCGCTCGCCGCCCGCATGCCGCGCAGTGTCCGGGACGACGACGGCAGCTGGGAGACCATCCACGTGGACGGGCAGCAGTTTCGGCGCCGGCTGCCCAGCCGGGACCGGCGGCTCACCGACGAGCTCGGACGCACCGTGCCCGAGCGGGCACCGGGGGCCAACGACCCGGCGCTGCGCTTGCTGGACCTGGACGAGGAGGGTATCTGGGCCGAGCTCATCTACCCCTCGTTGGGGATCTGGACCTCGTCCATCCGCGATCCGGAGTTGCTGGCCGCGGGCGCCCGGGCCATTAACGACTGGGCCATCGAGTTTCAGGCGACGTCGCCCCGTTACGTGTGTGCGGCGGTCATCCCGTTCCTCACCACAGAGTCGGCGGTGGCCGAGGTGGCGCGCGCCGCGTCCATGGGGTTTTACGCAGCGTCGCTTCCCGTGAAGCCGCTGATTGACGGCGACAACTGGAACAGGGAGTCGTGGGAGCCACTGTGGGCGGCGTTGGAGGAGACCGGTCTGGTCATCGGCTTCCACATCGGCAGCGAACCCCATGAAGCTGATGCGTCCAACGGGCTCTACTATCGCGGCCCGGGCGGGGCTCTGCTCAACTACATGGAGACCACCTACGGCGGCCAGCGGGCGGTTTCCATGCTGATCGCCGGGGCCGTCTTCGATCGTCACCCCATGCTCCGGGCCATCGTCTCGGAGGGGGGTGCCACGTGGGGGCCGTTCGTCGCCGACCGCTTGGACGAGGCCTATCGTCAGCATGCGCCGATGGTCCGGCCTCGCCTGAGCCGGCTGCCGAGCGAGTACCTCTACGAGAACGTCTACGCCTCCTTCCAGCACGATCGCTCCGCCGTGGCGGCGGTGACCGCCATGGGGTGGAAGAACGTCTGCTGGGGGGCCGACTATCCCCACACCGAAGGCACGTTCGGCCATACGCAGAAGACGCTGGAGGAGCTTTTCGGCGACCTCGACCCGGACACCCGCCACCGCATCACCCAGGGGGCGTTCCGAGAGCTCTTCCCCCATGTCCCGCCGGCGCCCGGGTCCTGACCGTGCCCGTCGAGCGTGAGTCGGACCCGGTCGTCGTGTGATGCGCGACGCCACGGCGATCGTCGGCATCGGCGAGACGGAGTTCTACAAGCGGGGCCAGTCGTACCCGCAGACGAACTACGAGCTGGCCGGTAAGGCAGTCCTGGCCGCCGTGGCCGACGCCGGCCTGTCCCTCCAGGACGTGGACGGCATCACCTACTATGCCTATGGCGCCGGCATCGACTCTGCGGTGCTCGCCCAGGTGCTGGGCATCCCGAACCTGCGGTGGAGCGTCTGCGTCACCGGTGGCGGCGGCGGGTCGGCCGGCGCCATCGGCGCGGCCGCCGCGGCGGTCGTAGCCGGCATGGCCTCGGTGGTCGTCACCGTCTCGGCCAGCCAGCATCTCACCAGCCGGACGACGGCGGCGTTCGCCACCCCGTCCAACAGGGGTAGCCACTGGGACTTCGTCACGCCGACGGGGTTGGTGGCACCCGGGCAGCTCTTCGCCATGCTGGCCCGACGCCACATGCACCTGTACGGCACGACACGGGAGCACTTCGGCGCCGTGGCCATCTCGAGCCGGGACAACGCGTCGCGCATGCCCAGTGCCGTTCGTCGGGTTCCGATCACCATGGAGGACTACCTGTCGTCGCGCGTGATCGCCGACCCCTTCTGTCTCTTCGACTACTGCCAGGAGACCGACGGCGCGGCCGCCTGTGTCACGACGTCCGTCGACCGGGCCCGCGACCTCCCCCGTCCGCCCGTTCTCATCCGGGCCGCCGCGCAGGGTGGCGAGGGAGCATGGGGTCAGGGCGAGGAGTGGCTGCAGATGCCCGACGACTACTTCGCCGCCGCTGGCTATCGGGCCATCGCCTCGGACCTCTACAGCCGGGCCGGACTGGGTCCCGCGGACATAGACGTCGTCGAGCTCTACGACCACTTCACCGGCATGGTCCTCATGCAACTCGAGGACCTCGGGTTCTGCCAACCCGGTGAGAGCGGTCCGTTCGCGCTCGACGGCGGCATCCGCTGGCCGGATGGGCGGCTCCCGCTCAACACGCACGGCGGCTCTCACTCCCACGTCAACCTGAACGGCATGAACCACATCGTCGAGGCCGTTCGCCAGATGCGCGGTGACGCGGTGAACCAGGTCCGGGGTGCCGAGACGGTGCTCATCAGCGGTGGTCCGGGCAAGCTGCCCATGAGCGCCTTGATCCTCACGAAGGCCTGACGCGTGGAGCTGAAGGTCCCGCCCGCCGAGCTGATCACGATAAACCCCGACCGATGGACCGCGCCGTTCTGGGCGGCGGCGCAAGAGCACCGGCTCGTGTGCGCCCGGTGCCGCAACTGTGGGAGGTTCCGCATGCCGGCGGGCCCGTTCTGTCCCCAGTGCCAATCGCAGGAGGTGGAGTGGCCCGAGCTCAGCGGTCACGGCACGGTCTTCACCTACACGATCGTGATGCACCCTGTACTTCCCAGCCTGCGCGAGTGCGTGCCGTACGCCGTGGCCGCGGTGACCCTGCCCGATGCCGGCGGTGCCCGTTTACTGGGGAACATCGTGCAGATGGACAGCGATCAGCTGGCGGTGGACCTGCCGGTCAAGGTCCAGTGGGCCGACATCGCCGACGGCGTGGTGGTCCCGCGGTTCGCCCCCGCCTGACCTGCCGACGTCGTCATCCGCGCTCGTGCGGCGCTCAGTTCCCGGATCCGGTCACGGGTCTGCCCGCGTCGGCAGTCCCAGCGCGGGACCAGCGAAGCGAAGCACGTGGGCCTTGGCGCTCGCCCGAGTCCGGAACTGGGTGTCGTGGCGGTTGAAGACGGCGTTGACCAGCCCGAACATGGTGTAGGCGTCGGCCACGGGGGTCGGCGAGTACAAGATCTGCGCCTCGTGTCCGGCGCGCAGGACCTCGATCAACGGCCGGCAGAAGATGCGTCGCATCTCCTGCACCTCGTCGGCGATCGGGAGCGCGGCGGTCAGTGCGGCCGACGAGAACAGGGCGGTGCGGGCGGCCCGTTTCGGTTCGAAGAAGACGTCCAGATAGCGCTCGAGCCACGCGTCGAGGGCGGCGACCGGATCGGCCGCCCCGGCCACCGCCCGATCGAGTGACGTCCCCACCGACTCGGAGTCACGCCGGACGAGTGCCGGCAGCAGGGCCTCCCTCGAGTCGAAGTGCCGGTAGAAGGCGCGGGTCGAAAGCCCGGACTCGGTGAGCACGTCGCCCACGGACATCGCGGCGTAGCCGTTCCGGGCCATGACCCTCATTGCCGCGTCCATCAGCATGCCGCGCTCGGTCTCGTGGTCAAAGCGGCGGGGGCGCCCCACCGTGGGCGTCGTCACTGCGGTCCGTTTGCTCACTGGGCTCTCCGAACATCGTCGCCGCGGGACAGTTTGAAAATCAGCCTTGCATACATTGTGACCCGGTTCTATCGTACGGGCAAGGCAGAGTGCCGGGGGAGGGAGATGGTGAACGGTTGGCGCCGCTGTTAGAAGGTCTGCGGGTCGTCGAGCTTGCCGGTACCGAAAGTAGTGCCCGTGTGGGGCAGTTCCTTGCCGACTACGGCGCGGACGTCGACATGATCGAGAAGCCGGGAGGTACCGCCCTCCGCCGACTCCCTGGCTGGCCGTCGCTGGGCCGGGGAAAGCGCAGTCGACTGATCGACATCACGACGACCGAGGGCCGGTCCGCCCTGACCGAGCAGGTGAGCACGAGCGACGTTCTGGTGCATTCGATGCGTCCGGCAGCCATGGACGCCCTCGGTCTTACCTACGCTGCGTTTGCGGAGGCCAACCCTCGCCTGGTGGTGGCATCCATCAGTGGCTTCGGCCGCCTCGGTCCTTTCAGCGACGTGAAGGGCTACGAAGGCATCGTGATGGCCAAGCTCGGCGTCTACCAGAGCTTCGAGCGGGCCACCCGGAGGCCCGGTCCGACCTTCGTGACGGTCCCCTTCGCCAGCTACTGCGCGGCCCAGGTCGCCGTCCAAGGTCTCTTGGCCGCCCTCATCGAGCGGGAGGGGAGCGGCCTCGGGCAGCATGTCGAGACCAACATGGCCCAGGCCCTCGCCACCCTGGACTGCTGGATGTGGTTTCTGCGCATACTGGCTGAGCGGTACCCCGACGCGTTCACGCAGGTTCCCGCCTTCGACGACAGCGGCCAACCGAACGCCCATCAAGCGCTCACGCTCTTGGTCGCGGCCACTTCTGACGACAGATGGCTTCAGTTCGCGCAGCTGCAGCCCCATCTCTTCGCGTCGTTCCTCCGGGCCCTGGACATGGAGGATCTGCTGGAGGAGCCCGGTTGGACCGGCCTGCCCATCTATGAGAGCAAGGAGAAGCGGACCGCCGTCTGGGAACGGTTGCACCAGGCGGTGAACCGGTTCTCACTCGCCGAGTGGCAGGACAAGTTCGACATCGATCGCGACGTCTTCGCCGAGTTGTTCCGGAGCGGAACCGAAGTGCTCGACCATCCTGCGCTGAGTGGCGGTGGCTGGGTCGCCTCGAGCGAAGACCCCGATGTGGGGCCGGTGCGGCAACTCGGGCGGGCGGTGCGAGTGATCGGCGAGGAGTGGTCGCCTTCGGCCTGCCCCGCGCCGGGTGAGCGAGGAGGAGCCGCGCCCGAAGTGTCGCCCACCCCCGTGGGGCAGCCGACGCCGGTGCAAGGAGCACCGGTTGCCGCGGGGGCCTTGCACGGAACGACCATTCTGGACCTCTGCGTGTGGTACGCCGCACCGTACGCAACCGCGCTGCTGAGCGACCTCGGTGCTCGTGTGATCCACATCGAACCCCTCGATGGCGATCCCATCCGGGTGGCAGCCGGCTTTCCCGAGGCCGGCGGGGTGAAGGTGATGCAGGGCAAGGAGAGCATCGCCGTCGACCTCTCCACCCCCGAGGGCAGGGAGATAGTGCACGAGCTGGTCAGGCGCAGCTCGGCCGTCTTGCATGGCTTCCGTGCCGGAGTCGCCGAGAAGCTCGGGCTGGACGCCGACACCCTGAGGACCCTGAACCCCCGTCTCGTGTACGTCGATGCCACCGGATACGGCATGAAGGGCCCCTACGCCAAACGTCCCTCGTACGCTCCGTCGATCGCCGTCGCAGCCGGGATCACCCTGCGCAATGTGGAACGGCATCTGGGCCAGGAGCCGGCCACGAGCCTCCCGGCCCGCGAGGAGCGGGCGATACGCCTGTCGGCCGGCACCTCCGCGCCACCCGTCAACGCGGATGGGCTATCGGCCCTCGGAACCGCCAACGCACTGTTGCTCGGGCTCCTTTCCGCGGCCCGCGGACAGGTACCGCCGCACCTCGAGACGACGATGCTCTCCACCACTGCGTCGGTCAACTTCGAAGCCCTCATCGAAGGTGCCGGAACCGCCGCGTCCGCTCCGGACCCCGAGTTGTTGGGACTCGGTGCCCTGTACCGCCTGTACGAGGCGGTGGACGGCTGGATCTTCCTCGCCGTCGTCACGGAGCGCGAGTGGGACGCTCTGATCGAGGCGGTGGACCCCTACGGCTCGCTGCGAGGAGACGATCGGTTCAACACGGCGAGCGGCCGGGCCAGGCACGATGCCGAACTGGCCCGGGTCCTCGGGGAGGTGTTCCGGTCGCGGAGCGGAGCCGAGTGGGAGAAGGACCTGACCCGACGCAACGTCGCCTGCACGGTGTCGTCGGAGACACCCACCGAGGGGATGCTCTTCAGCAGCGAGGTGGGCGGCGCGTCGGGCTACCTGTCCCACGTCGTCCACCCGACCTTCAATGAACACCCGCGGCTGGCTCCGATCCTTCGTTTCTCGAGGTCGCACACCGTGGCGGGACCCGGGTGCCTAGCCGGTCAGCACACCGAGTTGATCCTTCGCGAGCTCGGGATGGGCGCTGAGCGCATCGCCGATCTGAAGAAGCGCCGAGTGGTGGGGTAAAGGGAGCGGGTGAATGGGAGAGCTTGACGGAAAGGTCGCCATCGTGACCGGCGGTGCCGGCAACATCGGCCAGGCCTGCGCGACCGCGCTCGCCCGGTCGGGGGCGAAGGTCGTGGTCGCCGACGTTGACGAGGCGGGGGCGAACGGGTGCGCCGAGCGGATCGCTGCGGCCGGTGGACGCGGCATGTCGATCCGAGTCGATCTGGGCGACGAGGCGTCCATCCGCAGTCTTGTCGACACGACGGTCGATGCGTTCGGTCGGTTGGACATCCTTCACAACAACGCCGCGGCGACGGTGCTGGCGCGGAGTCGAGACCTCGGCGTGGCCGACATGGATCTCGAGGTGTGGGACACCTCCCTGCGGATCAACCTGAGGGGCCCGATGCTGGCATCGAAGATGGCCATTCCGCACATGAAGGCGGCCGGAGGGGGCTGCATCGTCAACACCGTCTCGGGCGCGGGGAACATCGGCGACCTCCGTCACACGGCCTACGGTGTGACCAAGGCGGGGCTCATGCAGCTGACCCGAGCCATTGCCACACAGCACGGAGTCGATGGCATACGGTGCAACGCCGTGTCGCCGGGCTTCATCGCCAGCCATGACCCGAACCGGGCCGGCGCGGCGCAGCACTCTCACGAGATCATCGACCAGAACCTGATATCTCGCCTTGGTGCTCCGGCCGATATCGCCGACGCCGTCCTGTTCCTCGTGTCCGAGCGCTCGGGATTCATGACCGGTCAGATCCTGGTCGTGGACGGGGGCGCGTCGGTCCACGGGCCGAACTATGCGAAGGCCCTGGCGCGCCGGGCGGAGACGGCGGCCGGGTGATGCACGGACCATCGCTCGGGCGTCGTTGCGGTTGACCGTGATCGGGGCAAGCGCTACCGTCCCCGACGCGACGCGGACACGTACCGCCGGTTGCTGGGGAGGGGGTCGCGGAGGGCCGTTGGTGACGTCGGACGGCCGCAGTGCTGCGTTGTTCCTCTGGGTGGAGGAAGTTCCGGAGCCGTAGCGCGAGCGGACAGTGGGGGATGGCAGCGAGAGTTGGGAGAAACCACATGGAGACGAATGAGCCGCACGACCGTCTGGCTGCCCTCGAGGAGCGGGTCCGGCTGCTGGAGGACCACGTCGCGGTCTACCGGCTGATCTGCAGCTGGGGGGCGGGGGCGGACATCGGGAGCGGCGAGGCGGTGGCGGCCCTGTGGACCGACGACGCCGTGCTGGAGTTCGAGGCGACGCGGGTCGAGGGGCGGTCGGAGATCTCGGCGATGATCGACAGCGACCATCAGCAGTCGCTGGTCCGGCAAGGGTGTGCGCACGTGCAGGGTCTTCCTGTGGTCAGGGTCAAGGGGAATCACGCCCTAGCCACCAACTACTCGCAGGTGTTCCTGCACACCGACGACGACGGCTTCGAAACCTGGCGCGTGACGGCCAACAACTGGGAGTTCCTTCGGACGGCGGACGGCTGGCGGGCGGCGCGTCGGACCTCCCACGTGATAGATGGCAGCCCGAAGGCACGCGAGCTGCTCGGCAGCGCCCTCGGCGACTCCGCCTAACCGAGAGCCGGGGGACGGCGGTCCTGCCATGTCGTAGGCTGCGCCGGAGAGGGATGGGAGGATGCTGATGCGAGCAGTGCCGGTGTCAGAGGCGCTCGGGGTCGAACTACTGGACTTCGACATCACACGGCCGAGCGGCGCGGCGGAGCAGTCGGAGTTGCGCGAGCTTCTCTGTGAGCACCACCTGCTCCTCGTACGGGGCCAGGACCTGACGGCCGACGACCAGACCAGGTTCGTCGGGTACTTCGGCCCACTCCACACGAGAGCGGACGGGATGAAGGAGACCTACGTCACCAACGTGACCGCGACGGGGGAGCCGGCGCCCCGGACCGGCACAGCGCGGCTCATCTGGCACCAGGACGGCACCTACGGGCTCCGGCCCGGGATCGCGACGTCGCTGTGGGCGCAAGACGTCGCGCCGGACTCCGTTCCCACCTTGTACGCCAACGCCGTGCGGGCCCTCGAGCGCATGCCCGCGGACCTCCGGGCACGCATTGAGCCACTGCATGCACTGCATTTGCGAGACACCCAGGAGGAGCGGACCGACTATCGCTGGCGAGAGGAGAACGTCCCCCCCGATGCCGAACCTGGTCGCTTCCTCCGTCACGAGCACCCGATCGTCTACCAGATGCCCCATACCGACCAGAAGACGATCCTGGTGAACCAGTTGATGACCAGCCACGTGGTCGAGCTCCCACTCGACGAGGGCGAGGCGCTGATTCAGGAACTGTTCTCACTGATTTACGCCGACGACAACGTCTACGCCCATCACTGGCAGACGAACGACATGATCGTCTGGGACAACTTCGCACTGCATCACTGCCGCCCGGCGGAGCTGGGACTTCCCGTCCGTCGTCTGCGCCGTCAGTCGCTCGACGGGTGGTACACGGACACCGGCACCCTCGACTGGACCGAGACCGTCGTCGCGTACGTCGGACACTCCCAGAAAGCGGCGGGCATGTGACGATGGGCTGTAGTTGGCGGGGACCGACGTGACGGCACGTTTCGCGGACAAAGTCGCCATCATCACCGGCGCGAGCACGGGGTTGGGCCCGGTGATGGCCAAGATGATGGCAGCCGAGGGCGCCGGCGTCGTCGTGGCCGCCCGGCGGCTCGAACTGCTCGAGGCGGTGGCGGGCGAGATCGGCGAGGCGGCGGTCGCCGTGCGAGCGGATGTGACCGACGAGGAGGACGTGGCTGCCTTGGTCGAGGTGGCGATGAGCCGCTGGGGCAAGGTCGACATCATGATGAACAACGCCGCCGCGCCCGGCACGGACAAGTTCATCTGGGAGCAGACGCTCGAGAACTGGAACGCGACGATCGCCACCGATGTCACGGCGGCCATGCTGTGCAGCCGCGAGGTGCTGCGGCGCTCGATGCTCGAGCGCCGCACCGGCGTCATCGTGAACTTCTCCTCGACGGCCGGCTGGACCGGACTGCCGAGGAAGAGCCACTACTCGGTCGGCAAGTCGGGTCTGCACGTCCTGACCAAGGTCATCGCCACCGAGGTCGGGCCCTACGGCATCCGCTGCAACTGCGTCGTGCCCGGGTTCATCGAGACCGATCTGCTGCGTGACTGGATGGAGCGAGTCGCCGCGGAGGAAGGCATCAGCCTGGCGGAGAAGCGGGCCGGGCTCACGCAGGATGTGCCGTTGCGGACATTCAGCGCCACCGAGGACGTCGCGCACCTGGCCCTGTTCCTCGCCTCCGATCACGCCCGCACGATCACCGGTCAGTCGATCGCGGTCGATGCCGGCGGCGTGATGATGGGGTGATGCAGCGCACCAGCGTCGAGCCGGACGTTCGTCAGACCCCCATCTGCGCGGGGACCTCGCCGTCGGCGACGGCCACGGCCAGGCGTTGATGGTCGAGTTCGTTCTGGTCGGCGTACGCGACCGAGAAACGGGCGATCGCCTCGTCGAAGCTCGGGCCGCCGCCCAGGTACGCGGCGATGGCCAGCCGGTCGCCCGAACGGGCATGGGCGCGGGCCAGGGACCAACCGCACGCCCGGGTGTACGCGTGCAGCCCTGATTCGCTCATGGTCGAGAGGTCGATGGACGCCTTCCAGTCCCAGAGCTGTCGGACGTAGAAGTCGTGCTCCTTGCCGTCGAGGCCCATGCTCCGGGTCCAACTGAGGAAGATGTCGCTGGCGGCGTGAGAGATCCGTTGCCCATGGACCACACGTTCGCCGTGGTTGGCGAAGACACTCGCCCCCAGATAGGGCTCGAGCACAGATGCCTGTGCCTCTTTGGCCTGGAGCACGAGAGGGTCCTTCCCGTCCCGCCCGACGAGGAGGAACACCGTGGCCCGCGTGCCCACGCTGCCGACGCCGACGACCTTGCGCGCCATGTCCACGAACCGGTAGGTCCCGAAGAGGTAACGGCGGTCCTCGTCGAGACCCTCGGCGTACTCGTCCATGAGCTCCCGTACGTACTCCTCCTCGCCCTGAGGGTGGCCCTCATCGAGCGCGTCACGCAAGGGAACGAGCAGCGGGGGGACGCTCCGAAAGCGGAGCTGGCCGTCGACCCGCTCGGTCAGCTTCGTGACCGCCCGCAGGCTGGTCTTGCGCCGGCCTTTGGCGAAGGGCTGCGAGAAGAGGATCCTGCCCTTTCGGCCGAGCCTGCCACCGAATCGGTCGACCAGCTCACTGGCGTTCAGCCGGTCGTACCAGACATTGAGGTGGCTCTCGGCGGCGAAGCCCCGCATACCCTCGCGGTACTCCCGCACGCAGGCCGTCACGAGGCGGCGGCGCCTACCGGCCGGTAGCCCGACGTCGCGGCCGGCGATCTCGACGCTGGCCGCCATCCGCTTGACGTCCCACTCCCAGGGCCCGGGCAGTGTCTCGTCGAAGTCGTTCGGGCCGAAGACCATCCTGCGGTCGGGGGCCCCGAACCCCCCGAAGTTCGATATGTGGGCGTCTCCGCAGGCCTGCACCATGATGCCCGAGACGGGGGTGGGTGCGAGATCCCCGGCCATCACGGCCGCGGCGCCCCGGTAGAACGTAAAAGGGGAGACCAGCATCCGCCCGTAGCGGATTGGCACCAGTTCGGCCACCCGCGTCGCCGCCTGGGCCTTGAGAACGGCGATCGGATCGGGCCGGCCGGCCGCGGGCGCCCAGTCCCCGTGCGCGGACCGCGGTGACGTCCGGCGGGCCACCCGGCCCCGCTCGGCTGATTCGCCCGACTGCAGCAGGGCCTGCTCGGGGATAGGTCGCCGATCGGGGGGGCCGTCGTGGCCGGGACCTCTCGATAGCGTTGTCGTCCCCGATGACACGGTCCGAAGCCTATAGTCGATCCCACGGTCCACGGCCGCTCGACTCCGCCGACGGGGGCGGATCGGTGGCCGAAACCGCCGAAACTCAGACGCTCCACTCCACGACGAGGAACATGTCACATCACCGAGACGTTGGTAAGGAGCTAGAGGGGATATACAGGCGACGAAGGAGTGGATATGACAGACCGATACAGCAAGGAGCCTGAGGCGATTGCCCAGCTCACCCCCCGACAGTTCGCGGTGACCCAGGAGAGCGCCACCGAACCGCCGTTCGACAACGAGTTCTGGGACAGCAAAGAGGCGGGCATCTACGTCGACGTGGTGTCGGGCGAGCCGTTGTTCGCGTCCACGAAGAAGTTCGACAGCGGGTGCGGCTGGCCCAGCTTCACGGTACCGCTCGAATCGGGAAACGTCGTGGAGAACCAGGACCGGACGCACGGGATGATCAGGACCGAGGTTCGCTCGACCCACGGGGACAGCCACCTCGGCCACGTCTTTACCGACGGCCCCCGCGAAGAGGGAGGCCTGCGGTACTGCATCAACTCGGCCTCCCTGCGGTTCGTTCCTTACGACGACCTCGAGGCCCAAGGCTACGGCGAGTACAAGAGGCTCTTCGAGGGCGCGCCCGAGGAGGTCGTACAGTGAGCTCCACGACACAGAAGGCAGTCCTGGCCGGCGGGTGCTTCTGGGGGATGGAAGACCTCATCCGCAAGCGCCCGGGCGTCCTTTCGACCCGGGTGGGGTACACCGGGGGCGACGTTGCCAACGCCACGTACCGCAACCACAAGGGCCACGCGGAGGCGATCGAGATCACGTTCGATCCGGCGCAGACCTCCTATCGTGAGCTGCTCGAGTTCTTCTTCCAGATCCACGACCCCACGACGCTGAATCGCCAGGGCAACGACGTCGGCACGAGCTACCGATCGGCCATCTTCTACCTCGACGACGAGCAGCGACGGGTGGCCGAGGACACCATTGCCGACGTCGAGGCGTCCGGGCTGTGGCCGGGGAAGGTCGTCACCGAGGTGGCGCCGGCCGGGCCGTTCTGGGAGGCAGAGCCCGAGCACCAGGACTACCTCGAGCGCTACCCGAACGGGTACACCTGCCACTTCCCACGCCCGGGCTGGGTCCTGCCTCACCGGAGTGACGCGGTCGCCCGCTAGGGCACGCGCGCGTCATGACGGACATGCTGGCGCTGTCGACGCACCTCCCCGAGGTCGAGTACGCCCCCGGCCAGGCGATCTTCGTCGAGGGGGAGCCCAGCAGGGCGATCTGGATCCTGATGTCCGGAGAACTCGAAGTGCGGAAGGGCGACGTGTCGATCAACACCATCAACCAGCCCGGAGCCCTCGTGGGAGAGGTTTCCGTCCTACTCGGCGCCGACCACACTGCGACGGTCGCGGCAACCGAGCCGAGCCGCCTCCGGATCGCGGCGGACGGCCAATCTCTCTTGCTGGGCGATCCGATCATCGCCGGTCTCGTCGCCGTCGGCTTGGCAGAGCGGCTGAACTTCGTCAATACATATCTGGTCGATCTGAAGCTCCAGTACGAGGAGGTGCCGGGTCTAGCGATGATCTCTGACGTCTTGAGTCGCCTGGCTCAGCGACAGGCGCCGTCGGCCCAACCTGGATCGGCGCGCGATCCGAATCCCGAGTACTGAGTGATGGCGTTGTCGTCGTGACGGCGTTGGTCGTCCGGGTACCGCGAGGCACCCGGACGGCGAGCGGTCAGAACAGGGTCCGCGCCAGCGGCTCGGTTCCGGTCAGGTCGAACTCCTCGGTTCCGAGAGTCGATACCCACGTGGCCCTGTTCGCCGTCAGGTCGATCTCGATATAGGTCGGCGCATGACCGATCTGATGGCCGGGATTGAACACCCATGTGTCGCCGACCCGATCGATCCACGAGCCGTCGGGTTGGAAGGGCGATTGGTGGACGTGGCCGGCCAGCACGAGATCGGGCCGGTACGCATCGATCCAACCGCCCAGGTCGGGGTCCCCGTAGTCGCGCCGACCGGTCCAGCAGGTCGTCGAACCGAGCGGGGGCCAGTGGTACACCCAGGCCCAACGCGCCGGGCGACGCGTCGCATCGGCCGCGAGCTGTGCTTCGAGGGTGGTCCGCCCGACCGGACCGTCCCACCAGGGGCAGACCGTGATGAGCGTGTCACCGACAGTCAGCGAGTCCCCGTCCGTCGCTATCCCCTCGGCTCTTGCTTCGGCGAGCCACAGCGCCGACTGCTCGCCGTGGGCGTCTGGTCCCGTGAGATCGTGGTTACCGGAACTGACGGCAACTGGGCCGACCGAATGCAGGGCCGAGAGGTAGCGGAGGACCGCCACGCTTTGCGCGTCGAGCGGAACCGGCGAACTGATGTTGAGAAGGTCGCCGGCCACTACGACCAGGTCGAATTCCGGTGCGGCTCGGATGACCCAGTCGAGCTGGGGCAGGGAGTAGTGAAGATCGGAGACGAGGAGGATGCGCATGGGATCGGCGGGAGGGTGGCGAGTCGAGTCCGTGCGGCCCTCCTATTCCGCCGGCCGGAGGCCGAGCGTTGACCCCGATCCGGGCTGGACAGGCGGGATGCACCGTCGACCAGCGCACGGACGGCAGTCGACTCGGCCATTCGTGGTCATGGGGCCAGAGTGGCTGCGAGGGTGATCTCGGGCACTCCAGCCAGTGCTCTGCTCACCGGGCAGCCGGCCTTTGCGGTATTGGCGTGCTCGACGAATGAGACCTCGTCGAGTCCGGGCACCTTTCCGACGGTGACAAGGGCGATCTTGGTAATCGTCGGTACGCCATCGACGGGTCTCAAGGTGACCGTTGCGTCGGTGTGCACCGAGTCCGGCGGGCTGCCGGCTTGGGCCAGGATGTTGGAGAGGGCCATGGAGAAGCAGGCTGCGTGTGCAGCTGCGATCAACTGCTCTGGGTTTGAGCCTGGGCCGTCCTCAAAGCGGGACTTGTAGGTGTATCCCCCGCTGATGGTGTCGCCTGCGGTGAAGGTACCGGTGCCGGTGGGAACATCTCCTTTCCATTCCGCGCTTCCCTTTGCTGGCATCGTTCTCCCTGCCTTTCCTTCGACGGACGATCGACTGTTCCGCCACCCACATGGTGACAGCGATCGACGCAACAAAGCCACCGTACCCGAAGGATCTGTCCGTCGAAGGCGAACGTTAGATCCATCCACCATCTCTGTTGGGACTCCGCGATGCGTGCCTCCGCGCACTGCGCGGACGTGCCATCTGTAAAACGCAGATATGGGCCGTGTGACGGACCGGGACCCGGCCGTAGGATGCCGAGAATCAGAAAGGAGCGCACCCATGGCGAGCTCGGATGTCCTGGCCGATGCCTTTGAGAGGATCCGCGATGCGGTGTATCCCGCGGTCAACGGCCTCTCCGCCCAACAGCTGGCGTACCGTCCCGACGGCGAGTCCAACTCGATCGCCTGGTTGGTATGGCACCTCACCCGCATCCAAGATGACCATGTCGCGGCGGTGCGCGGAGCGGGCCAGGCCTGGACGGAGGGAGGTTGGTACGAACGGTTCGCGCTTCCTCTCGATCCGTCCGACACCGGCTACGGTCATGGGCCCGAGGATGTGGCCAAAGTCACCGCCGATGCCCCACTGCTTCTCGGCTACTTTGAGGACGTCCACGAGCACACGGTGGCGTACCTACCCACCCTCTCCGACGCCGACATCGAGCAGGTGATCGATGGCTCGTTGGATCCGCCGGTGACTGTCGGCATCCAACTGGTGGGCGTGATCGCGGATGACCTGCAGCACGTGGGTCAGGCGGCCTACGTGCGTGGGCTCGTACAGCGCCTGGAGACCTGACCCCCCGGACCGCCCGCCCGTCCCAATGGGGACCCGCCGCTAGGTTGCTTCCAGTGGCGGTTTGTCGGCCCGGCGGGTTGGTGGCCGCAGCGGCGGAATCGCAGGGATGGGGTGTCGACGAGGACCCGACCACAAGGCCGGCGGAGCATCGATGGCGCTGGCGATGGCGTAGGCGGCCGCCTCGTAGTTGACCCGCCAACCCACGAAGTCGAGCCATGCCTCGTCGCTCGAGCGCTCGAGGGGAAAATCCACGCTCGCCAAGCGATCGATGGCGTCGACGAACTGCTCGTAGGTGAGGGAGATGCCGTCGTTTGGATCCGCCTCCTCGGGTATGGCGAAGCCCCGCGCCCGGGCGATGGTCCCGAGGCAGCTGAAGCCGCCGCGCAGGCACAGTCGAGCCGACACCGCTCCAGGGGCGTCGGGTAGGAGTGACAGATAGAGCGCCGCGGCATCGAGCACGGCCAGTTGCGCCGTGAGCCACGAGGAGAGGGCTCGTGGGGAGCGGAAGTTGATGAGCGAAAGGTACGTCGCATGGCTCTCGGACACGTCGGCCGACCAGCGCTCCCAGTCCTGGAACAACTCCGGCAGCTGCCCCGTGGCCGAGACCCCGGAGCCCAAGCCGTAGTGGGTACGGGCGAGCAGTTCGGGACCCCATGAAGGAACCCCGGCTCGGGAGTCCAGCATCGTCACGAGCGCTTCGCGCCGGTTGAAGGCGCCGTAGAGCGTGGGCAGGTAGCCGATCTGCAGGGCCACCGTGCCCAGACCCACCAGGGCCGCGATGTCGGCCAATCCTGTCGAACCACCACTGGGGGGAGCGAGGTATCCCAGGGTGCACAGCGAGGAGCCGGCCAGCTCGAAGGCGCCCGCCAGCCCGGCGCTGCCCATGGACGGCCACAGCAGCAGCGCGAAGCCGAGTTCGAAGACCGCCAGCCAGACGACGATCTGCAGTATGAGTTGAATCGGCGCCTGGGCGGCCAGTACTCGATCGCGCGCCTCGTAGGTGTCAAAGCTGTCGGCGGCGAAATGGAAGGCTGCATTGACAACGACGGCAACAGCCCGGGTGAGCCGGCTGCGGATCCGCCGGGGGATCACGACGGTACCGATCACACTCCAGCCTGCGGCGACGATCAGGAACACACCAAGCGCCGCCGCCAGATCACGGCCTACGACCATGTGTAGAGCCTTTCACGGAAGGCCGGGGTGGTACCGCATTCACGATGCTCATCGCTCAACCATTCGAGCCGGCTCGGAGGTAGAGTGTGCCCGACTGCCGCCTTAGGAGGGAACATGTACTTGGAGCACGTCCAGTTCGAGGTCGAGGACCACGTCGGGATCATCACGCTCAACCGGCCCGAGGCTGCCAACGCCCAGAGCGAGAAGGTCCTGGTGGAGCTGGACCAGGCCTGGAAGGCGGCCGATGAAAATTCCGAGGTCAAGGTGATCGTGTTGCGCGCGACGGGAAAGCACTTCTCGGCCGGGCACGACATGTCGGGGGGCCAGTCCACCTCCCTCAACTTCGAAATCCCGCTACCGGACGCGCTCTACGACTGGGAGACTCGGGGCTACCTGCACTACGCAAAAGCATGGCGTGAGGTTCCGAAGCCTTCGATCGCCGCCGTGCAGGGGAAGTGCATCGCAGCAGGACTCATGCTGTGCTGGCCGTGCGATCTGATCGTGGCTGCCGAGAACGCCGAGTTCTCTGATCCCGTCCTCTACATGGGGATCTGCGGCGTCGAGTATCACGCTCATACCTGGGAGTTCGGCGCCCGAAAGGCCAAGGAGCTGCTGTTCACCGGCGGTTCGATCACGGCGCGAGAGGCGGAGCGGATCGGCATGGTGAACAAGGTCGTGCCGCTCGACGATCTCATCCCCGCCACGCTCGAGCTCGCCGGCCGGATCGCCCAGCAAGACAGCTTTGCGCTGCGCATGGCGAAGCAGGCGGTCAACCACACATTGGACATTCAGGGGTTCAAGTCCGCCATCGACGCGTGCTTCGACATGCACCACTACGGCCACACCCGCGCCGCACTGGTGACGGGCGGCATGCCGTCGCTTGCCGGGCTGTCATCAATGAAGGAAAAGGGATCTTCGGCCTGAGTGAGGCCTGAGGCGTGCCTGAGTTAGAAGACGCCGATGCCGGCGGATTCGTTTCGCTTCTTCCACTCCTCGCGGGGCATGCGGGTGGTGTCGACGTCCAGGGCCAGAGAGCGTAGGGCGGCCACGTTCGCCTGCTCCTTCGGCGTGTGCTTGAAGGGGTCCCAGCCGAAGAAGCGGCAGGCGTTCTCCCAGGTCATCTTGTGGATCTCCTGGTCGCTGCAGCCCGCGTCCTGGAACTCCTTCCAGGCGAATTCGGGCGATTCGGGCCACGTCGTGTCGGTGTGGGGGTAGTCGCACTCCCAGGCGATGATGTCGATGCCGATCCGGTTGCGCAGCAACAGCCCGGACGGGTCGGTGATGAAGCAGGCGAGGATGTGCTCGCGAAAGACCTCCGAGGGTCGCTTGCCACCGAAGTCGTTCTCGAGCCACGCCTGGTTCTCGAAGTGACGGTCGGCCCGGTCCAGGTAGAAGGGGATCCACCCGATCCCGCCCTCGGAGAGGGCGACCTTGAGGTCCGGGAACCGTCGCAGCGTGGGCCCGAAGAGCAGGTCCTGTGCGATGAGGGCGGAGATCTGACAGGTGAGCACGATGAGGTGGTCGATAGGCGCCTCGGGCGGCTTCTTGATCAGATCGAAGCCGGCGCCGATATGAAGGGAGAGGACCATGTTCTCCTCACAGAGGGCCTGCAGCATCGGGTCCCAGTGACCGGACAGGAAGCTCGGGAACCCCTGGGCGTGCGGCGCTTCGAGGAAGCTGATGGAACGGCAGCCCTTCTTGGCGACGCGGTGGACCTCCTTCACCGCCAGATCGATGTCCCACATCGGGACGATGCCGAGGGGGATGAAGCGACCGGGGTGGGCACCGCACCACTCGTCGATCGCCCAATCGTTGTACGCCTGCAGCATGACCAGCGCGATGTCCTTGTCGCGGGACTCGGTGAAGGTACGGGCATTCCAACCGGCCATCGTCGGGAAGCACATCGACGCCAGTACGCCGTTGACGTTCATGTCCCTTACCCGCTCGTCGACGTCGAAGCAGCCCGGGCGCAGTTCGGAGTAGGCGCCCGGGTTGAAGCCCCACTGCTCGCGGGGCCAGCCGACGGTCGCCGCCATGCCGAACGGCGTCGAGGTGCTCTCACCCTGGAAGACCCACTGGTCCACGCCGCTTTCGTTGCGGACCACCTTCGGGGCGTCGTCCAGCCACTTTGCCGGGACATGGTTCTTGTACATGTCCGGTGGCTCGACCATATGGTCGTCGATGCTGACCAGGATCATGTCCTCGGAGTTCATGGCGGTCTCCTCCCCGTGCCATCGCCGCGAGCACGGCGAGTCTTCTCAGCCCTCGCCGGTCCCGGCGCGGATGTCGGTGCTCTCATCGTAGCCGACCTCCCGCTGCGCCAACGCGTCGGCCCTGGCCGGCGGGTCGGCCGGGTCCCCCGTCTGTCCGCAGAGCCAGTTTCGGCCGGGGGTCACTCGCCGCGCGGGGCACAGTCGCAGGCCACACCGGACTCGTCCTCGACGGTGCGGGAGCCAGGGGCTATGTTGCTAGCCGGCCCCCGGGGCGGGATGAGGCGCAGCCGTTCGACGACCTCGGTTCCACGACCTCGGGCAGGAAGCTGACCACCGTGAGGGGGTGTGACCCGATGTTCAAGGTGATGATGCTGCTGAAGCGCAAGCCAGGGCTCTCGCTCGAGGAGTTCATTGAGCGCTACGAGGGCGAGCACGTGCCGCTCGTCGAGAAGTACGCCACGAGGATCACGCACTACACGAGGCACTACCTGCACCCGGCGTCACACGTGGTCCACGGCGACCTGGTCGCCGAGCCCGAGTACGACGTCATCACCGAACTCTGGTACGACGACCGCGAGGCCTTCTTCGAGCAGCAGGAGAGTCTGCGGGGGCGGCCGGAAGCGATCGCCGCGGTCGTCGCCGACGAAGAGGCGATCTTCGACCGCCCGAAGAGTCGGACGGTGTTCGTCGAGGATCACGTCTCGAACCTGCGATGACGTGTCGGCCGGGCCCCGAGGCCAGAGGCGGTCGTGGCGAGCGTGGGGCAGACTGAAACGGTGGATATCGGGTTCGTCGGACTGGGCAGCATGGGCTCTCGGATCGTCACGCTCCTGCTCGATGCCGGCCACCACCTGACGCTGTGGGCGCGCCGCCCGGCGTCGCTCGAGCCCTTTGCCGGCAGGGTCGACGTCGCCACCTCGCCGGCAGGGGTCGCCGAGGCGTCTGAGCTGGTGGGGATCTGCGTCTGGGACGAGAGCGGTGTCGACGAGATCGTTCTCGGGGACAGCGGCGTGCTGGCCGGAATGCAACCCGGCGGCCTCGTGGCCATCCACAGCACCATCTCCCCGGCCGCATGCCGCCGCCTGCACGCCGTCGCAGCCGATCGGGGTGTGGGGCTGGTGGATGCAGCGGTGAGCGTCGGGTCCAGGCTCCCGAAGTTGTTGGTCCTGGTGGGCGGCGAACCGGATGTCGCCGACCGGTGCAGAGGGGCGTTCGACTCCTTTGGGGATCCGGTCACGTACCTCGGCCCGGTGGGCAGCGGCCAGATCGCCAAGCTCGTCAACAACACGCTGCTGGCCGGGACGGTGGGGCTGGCGGACGACGCCATCGCCCTGGGTCACGATCTCGGTCTGGACGAGTCGGCGCTGGCGGAGGCGCTGGCCGTCGGGTCGTCCGGTGGGACCTGGTCGGGATTACTGGCTCGGCGGGGGTCCGCCACCGATGCGCTCCCCGGACGAACCAACGAGTGGGCCTCCAAGGACGTTGGGCTCACCCAGAAGCTGGCGGCCGAGGCCGGGGTCGCACCGACGCGGGAGGTCTTCCGACTCGCCGCCCGGGGGGTCGACGTTCTCGGTTGACGTCGGTGGTCGGCCGCGAGTGGTCATCACCGGCGTTTCGTGCTGCAGTGGTCCGCAATTGGAGTCCGACGAAGAGGGGGCGAGCAGGTGCCAGGGAGTGAATTCGCAGGTCGGGTGGCAGTCATCACCGGCGGAGGGCGCGGGTTTGGCAAGGCTTTCGGACATGCGCTCGCCGAGCGGGGCGCGCACGCCGTCCTCGCCGACATCGACGCAACAGCGGGCGCCGAGGCGGCGGCCGGCATCAGGGCGACCGGGGGACAGGCGACGGCCTATCCCTGCGACGTCGCCGACGAGCACGAGGTCGACTCCGTGGTGGCCGCTGTCGTGGCCCAGTTGGGCGGCATCGACATCCTCATCAATAACGCCGGGCTGCACTCGGCCGAATACGGTCGGCCGATGGGCGACCTGGGCCTCACCAAGGTGCGACGTCTCTTCGACGTGAACGTCATGGGGGTCATCATCTGCACGATGGCGGCGCGCTCGGCGATGCGCGGGCGACCGGGGACGTGTGTCTTCAACATTTCATCGTCGGCCTCGTACGTCGGCGGTGGAGCGTACGGCGTGTCCAAGCTGGCGGTTCGGGGACTGACGATCGCGTTGGCCCGCGAGCTCGGTCCCGACGGTATACGGGTCAACGCCGTCGCGCCGGGACTGATGTTGACCGACACCATCCGGGCGGAGCTCTCAGAAGAGACCTTGGCGTACGTGAAGGCTCAGCAACTGCTGCCCCTCGATGGCAGCGAGGGCGACATCGTCGAGGCGATGCTGTACTTGTGCTCGGACCGCGCCCGCTTCGTGACCGGCGAGACCCTGCGCGTGACCGCCGGGTACACCGTGTCCATTTAGACAGCAGCGATGATCACCGTGCGGTCAATGGGGGCCCGGTGATGTGAGGAGCGCGACGCGCGCTCAGGCGTCCTCGTCCGACATCCAGTGCACGAAGTGCTGGAGGGGGAACATCGCGTCGTGCGCACCGCCGGCCACATGTTTGGCCGCGCCGCCGAGCCGGACAACGCGCTGGGCTCCGGCGCTGGCCAGCCGGTCCCGCATCGCCGACTTGCGTTCGGGCGGATATATGCCGATCGTCTGGGTGGCGACGTTCACGAAGCGCACGGCGTCGTCGAGCGAGGCGACGTGTACGACGTTTGCAGTTTTGCTGCTCGGGTGGAACTCCACCGGATCTGACGTGAGGAGCACGAGGCCACGTCCATCGGGCTTCCCCCAGACCATGCAGTCGTCGTCCATCACCTGCAGCATCGTGATCTCCTCGCGGGTGTCGACGGGCAGCGGGTGTGCGACCTCCGAGGCGGTCTGCCGGTCAACACCGAGACGTTCCTGCAGCCGTGCGCAAAACGTCTCGATGCCATCCCGCTCGCCTTCGACGAAGATGAAACGGCTGGCGAGGCAGGCTTCCTGATTGAACACGGTGACGTCCGTGGCGGCGGCTTCTGCTATCTCCTCAATCACGGCGCCGGATTCGAAGCCCTCGGGCCCGATCATGGAGATTGAGGTCTTGGGGTCGAAGGAGACGAGCTGCAGTCCCGGACCGAGGTATTTAATGACGTTGTTGATGGCGTCGCCGCCGCCCCACGCCACTATCTTGTCGAAGTACTGCGGACGATAGAGCGTGCGCTCGATGCGCTCGTCGCCGCCACGCCAGTAGACCGCCGACATCGACCGCACCACCGGATGGTCGGGATCGACCTCGGCCATCGTCCGCAGCATGGCCACGCAGGTGAACGGGTCGCTCGACGGCATTTTGAACACGTTGATTGCCTTGACGAGCGCGCCGTCCGCGATGGAGGAGATGCAGCCGGTCGGGGAATTGCCGGCCATCATGTGGATCATCCGTGAGGGAAACGCTCGCAACGCACCGTGCTGCCCCGCGAAGTCGACCCGTTCGACCCAGCCGTCGAGCGCCAACGGATTGGCGAAGCTGGTCTCGACACTGCACCACAGCGCTTCCTTGGTGAGGCGGTTCCGCGCCACACGGAACAGGTTTTCGACCACGCGCCGCGGGAGGGGATTGGTCGCGACGATGTGCTCGAGAGCCTCCTGCAGGTAGACGTTGTCCTCCAGGACCAACCGCTCCCCGCAGGCGACGAGGAAGTCGATGATCTCCCCCGTCGGCACGTCGAGAAGTGGTGGCAGCTCTGAGCGCGGGGTGACGAGTTCGTCGAGGAGGATCTCAGGTGTCGCGAACTCGACCCCTAGGTCCCGCGAGTAGTAGTGCACCGCCCCACCGGTGATCACTCTGCCCCGGATGAAATGGTCGACGCGGATCGCGTCGTCGCTGTCGGTGTGCTGAGCCCTCGGTTCGAGATCGAGCGTCGTCATGACAGTCCTCTCACGTACGCGTCAACGGTCCCGGCGCAGCCGATCTTGTCGTCTCCGTCGAGGTCGGCGTAGCGCATGATGTCGTCGCGGATGCTGGGCCCGGCGTTCCCGCAGAGGCACGGGTTAACGTCGAGCGAGATCTTGTCGCCGGTGATCACTCCCCCCCATCGGCCGTCGAGCGCGAGGTCGAAGAAGGCTGCTCGACCCTCGATCTCGCCCCCGTCATGCGGGAGCAGCTCGTCGCCGTCCTTGTTCAATACGAAGGGAACCATCCACGGCGGCACGTGGTAGCGCCCGCCCTTCTGGCAACGGGGCATCCCGGAGTTGAGCTCTTGCATGCTGTAGTTCTGGAACTTGCGGTTGGCCGGGATATTGAACGTCTCATGGACGAACTCCTGGTAGTCGGGCGGGAGCTGGGCCCGTTTGAGGCCGCCGCCGACGTAGATGCAGTTGTCCGGGTGAAAGTCCTTCGCGCGGTAGCCCATCTCCCGGACCAACGTCGCCACCTGGTGGAGTGCGTTCCACATGCCCGAGATGAACAGCTTGTCGGCTCTCGCCGCGACGAGGGACTCCGCCGAAATAACGTATGCCCTCTCGAGCATCTCGGCCCGCTCCTTCGAGGTCGCCTCGAACTGGGCGATCTCGTCGGGTCGTGCGGTGCCGTCGACGATCGCCTTGCGCAGCACCACCATGTAGGTCAATTGGCCAACGGTGATCGGCGGAACCGGCAGCCGGAATGGGGCGAAACGGGGATCGCCGAACGCGGCCAGCTGCGCGTCGCGAATCGTGACGTTCTTGGGCACATCGGCGATCGGCGCCACCCCGAACATCCGGCGATCCCTTGCGGGCTCCACCCCGGAGCCCCACGAGAAGACGCCGACGGTGTCAACGCGTGACCACTCCATGTCTCTGTCGGCCGCGATCAGCATGGCCGACTTGCCGGTGGTTCCGCTCGTGCAGGAGACGTAGTGGCCCTTCGCGCTGAGACGGTCGATCCAGTCGTCGATGTCCTTGACCTCCGACGTCTCGATATCACAGATGGGGTACGGCGAGACAGTGCCGAGCCACTTAGCCAACCGGTCCCACTTCTGCTCGCTCAAGAAGCTCTCGGGATAGCTCTTGTAGGCGGTGTGCGGGAAGAGCAGCGGCACCATGTCCTCCCTCCCGCGGATCTCGGTGGTGCCCGCTTCCTTTGCCCGGAAGGCGAGGAGCTTGATCCGATCCCCCCGCTCTTCGAAGCGCTCGTTCATCGCCTCTGCCTGGGCTTGGCGAAGCTCCGAATAGGGGATCGCAAAGCGATCCTCCGACCGCACCAGCTTCGTCAGCCGTTCCACCGCCCCACCCATGCGCCATCTCCTCGTCACGTGGTTCGGGGGTATTCTAGACTGGTCAGTATAGTTTTGTAAACCGGCCGCTCCGGAGCCGGACCGCTGGGCGAGACCGCGGACGATGCGCGAGCTCGTCGGCCCGACCGTCGGACACGGTCGCCGAGGTCCTGCGGTGGATCCGTACACCTGGTGGGTAGCGAAATTGCGGCGGATCGGCTGACGAGCAAGGCTCTGGAGCGCAACCACGAGCCCGAGAGGGAGGCCCTCCCATGGCTAGCGACACTGCCACGACCAACGATCCGTTCTCTCAACTTTTCTCCCAGTTCCTACGAGTCTGGAACTACCGTCCGGTGACCTCGTGGCGGGACTTCTTCAATCCTCAGTTCATCATCAACTCCAACACTGGCGACGTCGGAGTCGAGAACGACGTGCTCGCGACGGTGGGCAGCTACGGCAAGCAACTCGGCACGATCATGGACGCGTTGCAGGTCGTCATCTCTGCCTCCAAGCTCGATGACCTCCTGCCGGCCGACCAGCAAGCCCTCGACCGCTTCCAGTCACTACGAAAGGACGTGGACGCGGTCGTGGCGCGCAACCGCCCGAACCACGATCATGGCTTGACGGAGGGGGAGGTTGCGGAGTTTCTCGACCGCCTGCAAGCTCTCGGGAGGGAGGATCCCTCGGCGGCACGAGCGGTCGGCGAGCAACTGTCCAAGGGCGTGAAGAATCTCGCCCAAGCCACCACCTAGGAACCGGCCGCCCGCCCACAGAGGCCAGCGTCGATGAGCACCGACCGCTGCTCGTACGCCGGCAGAAGAACGGCGAGATGACGTGCCGGCGCGCCGGCGCAGCGGCGCACGATGGTCAGTCGGTTGCGGGTAGCTCGACGGGGGTGGCGACCACGTCAACGAGCGCGTCAGCGCGCAGCACGGTCAGCGAGAGGGGCTGGCCGATAGCGTCGCCGAGCATGAGTCTCTGCAGCGTCTGGGCCCCGCTAACCGCCTCGTCGTCGGCGCTCAGTAGTAGGTCGCCGGCGCGCAGGCCCGCCCGGGCGGCGGGCCCGCCCGGAACGACCTCGGTGATGCGAAGGCCCATCTTCTGCGCACGCCGCTGGGCCAGTGGCGGGGGGAGCGGCGTGGGTGTGCCGGCCAAGCCGAGGTAGGCCCGCCGCACCCGCCCGTCCGCAATGAGGGCGGCGACAATCTGACGGGTGATGGCGTTGATGGGAATGGCCAGGCCCACCCCGATACCGGCGACGGCGGTGTTGATGCCCACCACCTCCCCCGAGGCCACGACCAGAGCCCCGCCGGAGTTGCCGGGGTTGAGTGCGGCGTCGGTTTGAATCACATCATCGATGATCCGCATGTTGCTGCCCACCCTGGTCGGCAACGAGCGGCCCAGGGCGCTGACGACACCGGCGGTGACGCTGCCGGCCAATCCCAGCGGATTACCGACCGCCACCACCAGTTGACCGACCTTGAGCTGCGACGCCTCACCCAGCCGGGCGGGTGCCGGCGTTGCGCCATCGGCGCGGATCACCGCCAGATCTGAGAGTGGATCGCTCCCGACGACGTGGAACGGGACGGTGGTTCCGTCGGCGAAGGCGACGCGGCCGGCCTCGGCGCCCCCGATCACGTGGGCGTTGGTCAGCAAGAACCCGTCGTTGGTGAAGACCACCGCCGAGCCTGCTCCGCCGATGTAGCTCCCGTCCCGCCGGCGGCGGGAAACCTCTATGGCTGCTACCCGGGGGGTCAGTTGCTCGGCCACCGACACGACGACCTGGGAGTACGCGTCCAACGGAGTTAAAGCTGTCTGGGGTGTCTGTGAAAGGGTGTCACTCACTGTTCGACTCCTGATTACAAGATTACATGTCTGCACCACTCAACAAGCGGAAGGGGCGGATACTTCCCGCCTGGCGCAGGAGCAGGGGGCGGGGGGAGGAAGACCTCGGTACTGTGTGGTCCGTGGTCATGGCGGATCGCTCCGAGGTGCGAACGGCGTCGTGGCCGGTCGCCGCCGTGGACGTCGCCGGGCTGGCCTCCAACATGCTCGGGGCGATCGCCCGGCTGCCCTTTCGCGACCCCTGGCGCGGGCCGGGAAGTTCACCCCGCAATCTGGCCGTCTCGGCGACACGGGAGTTGATTCGCTCTCTCTTCGGGTACGCCACGTCACTGCCGATCGATGAGTTCCGCTCGTTGGAACGCGTCTTGGACGTGCTCTCCGGACAGGTTCTTCCTCCCTTCGTGGCGCTCCAGGGTGTGCGCATCGAGTCGGAGGTTCTTGGTGGCGTGCCCGGGCTGTGGTTCCGACCGGCGCCGTCGGGGCACGCCGGCGAGGACCTCCCCGATGGCCGGAACGGCTCGGTCTCTCCCGGGACGATCCTGCACCTCCACGGTGGTGGCTACATCGGGACGTCACCGCGCATGTACGCGCTGTTCATGGCGCACCTGGCTCGAGTCACAGGGTGCGCGGTCTTCGTCGCCGACTACCGGTTGGCGCCAGAGTTCCCGTTCCCGGCGGCCGCCGACGACATCATGGTCGTGGTGCAGCATCTGGTGGCGGGCGGTCACCCTCCCGAGCGGCTCGTCCTCGCCGGCGATTCGGGCGGAGGGGGGTTGGTGGGCACCATCCTGCATCGCATCAGCATGAGGTCCCAATCGCCACCGGGTGCGGTGTTGCTCTTCTCGCCCGAGGTCAGCCTCACGTTGAGCGAGCCGTCGATCGTCGACAACGCTCCGTTTGACATCCTGCCGTGGAACATTCCGGTGAATCCCTATCTGCACGGAGTCGACCCATACGACGACCGGGTCGATGTGTTAGTGGACGACCTGAGTCGGTGGCCGCCGACCTTCCTCGCGTATGGGGCCGACGAGATGTTCCGCGACGCCATACGAATGCTGGCGAAGAAGCTCGACGCCGACGGCGTTCCCCATCAGACCCTGGAGGTCGAGGGGATGTTCCATGTGTTCCCCTTCATCCTTCCGTGGACCCAGGAGAGCCGCGACGTCTACCGCCGAGTGGGTGAGTTCGTGCGAGGAGCGCTGGAAGCTCCCGGAAGGTGAAGGGGGCGAGGTCAAAGGGGGGCCACGCCACGCCACGCCCGAGGGGCTCACTCCCCGAGGAGGAGCTCGGTCGCCAGCTCGACCAGTCGGGCCCTGGGTACCGCCTTCAGCTCGTCGAACCACCCCAGTGCTCGTCCGAGGGCGATGCCGATGAGTGCCGAGACGACGATCTCGGAGCGGAGTTGAGCCTCGTCCACGGCTTGGTGTCTCATTGCTGAGACCATCGGATCCACCATACGGCGCGCCAGGTGTGCCTGCGCCGCCTTGCGGATCTGTTCCGACGTGTCGGAGCGTGTGAGGGCCTGCATCACCGGTCCGAGCCCGTGCTCGTCCATCCGGGTCACCAGCATCTCCGCCATGTCCTCGATCCCCTCGAACTCGGACTGGGGTTGGTCGCCCTGAGCCTCGGCCACCACGGCGGCGATGTAGAGATCGGCCTTGCTCCCGAAGTAGCGGGCGATGAGGGCGTGGTCGACACCGGCGAGCTCGCCGATATCACGTATGGTCGTGCCCTCGAAGCCGTTCTTGCCGAACAGCTTCTGTGCGGCGTTGAGCAGTGCCTGCTTGGACGATCCGGCGCGGCGCGGCTGATCCGGTGCGGTCGGGGCGAGCGCCGGGCGTGCCGCACGGGTGGGTGTCACTCGCCGCTCTCCGTCAGGAGTCGTTCATCGGCCAGCATGAGGCCGACACCTTCGACTTCCGCTTCTTCCTCCATCAGTTGTTCGACCTCCTTGGTCGGTGCCGATGGTCGGCCTGAGATCTTCCCGGGCAGCAAGAAGCTCAGAACGGCCGTCGTCATGCACAGAGCGCTGGCGATGAGCAGCGTCACTCGGAAACCCTGATAGGTGGGATAGATCTGACCGTGCGTGGTGTAGGCGAGGAGCACCGCCGCCGCCAGCGCGCTCCCCAGCGAGAGCCCGATGCTTCGGAGTACCTGGTAGAGGCCCATGGCACTCCCGGTTTCGGAGGCGGGCACAGCCTGCACGATGAATCCGGGCATGGCGGCAAAGGTGAAGCCGATCCCGATCCCGCCGAAACCGGCGACCACGAACGCCTCCCACAAGGCTCGGTGCTCGGTGGCGAAGAACAGCATGGTGACGGCGAACACCACCGAGCCGACGGGGATCATGCTCCGCATCCCGAAGCGTCGCATGTAGGCAGGCAGGCAGCGACTGGCCAAGAAGGTCCCGACGGAGAGGGGGACGAACACCAGGCCCGAGACCACGATGGACGTGCCGAATCCGTAGCCGCTCGCCACCGGGACCTGCACGAACTCGATGATGATGGGCAAGAACATGTACATGGCGATGGCGATCAAGAACCCCGACGCATCGGCGGTGAGCACGGATCGATTCCGGACCTGGCGGACGTCGATGAGCGGGTCCGAGATCCTCAGTTCGCGGGCGATCCACAGGCCCATCATGATCAGGCAGAAGGCGACCAGCCCGAGTGAGCGGAGCGATGTCCATCCCCAGCTTCCTCCCTCGCTGAGCAGCACGGAGACGCCGACCACTGCGGCGCCGAGGGTGACCATCCCGGGGTAGTCAAACCGTCGAGAACGGCCATCCGATCGGGATGGCAGCACCAAAACGACCAGGAGAAGTGCCACGGCGACCGTGATCGCCCCGAACCAGAAGGCCGCCCGGAAGCCGAAGAACTGGGCGACCAGGGTGGTGATCGGGTAGCCCAGCCCGGCGCCGATGGCCACGCTCACCGAGAGCGTGGCGATGGCACGCCCGGCTTTTTGGGGCGGGAACTGGCTGCGGGCCATCGCCATGGTCACCGGCAACAGCCCGAGGCCGAACCCCTGCAGACCTCGCCCGATGACCAGGACTGCGAAGCCCGTCGAGACGGCCGAGATGACGCAGCCCACCAACACCGCCCCCAGGGCCACCTCGACCACTCTGCGCTTGCGCGGGCCATCGGCCAGGCGGCCCATGGCGGGGGTGGCCAGGGCGCCTGTCATCAAGGTGGCTGTCAGCACCCATTCGGCGGCACTCAGCGAGACGTGGTACGACTGGGCTATCGAGGGAATGAGGGGTGCGCCCAAGCTGGAGACCACCGCCACAAGGCCGGTGACACCCACCAGGACCGGCAGGGCAGCGCGCTGGGCCCCGCGTCCAACGCCGGACTCAGTGGTTGGGACCGCGCTCACCGCGCTCACCTGATCGGCCCGGCCCTCACTCAGCCCTCACCCTTGTGCTCTCCACCTTTCGTGTCACCACCCTGCCCTGTCATCGCTTGGTGACATCATCTGGTGACATCATACCGAGAAGTGCCTGGGCGCCGTCCGGCGCATGATCAGGGGAGCCTCGGTCCGGCCGGCCTGACGCAAGCTGCTGCCGCGTGAGTCGGGGTCCTGGCCGTAGGGTGGGGCTCGTGACGCTCCCCCTCTCGGGCATCAAGGTCCTCGACTTCTCCGAGCACGGCTTCGTTCCCTCGGCCGCTGCGGCACTCGGCGACTGGGGAGCTGACGTGATCAAGGTCGAACGACCCGAAGGCGACCCGATGCGCCAGATCATCCGCCAGGGTCTCGTGCCCGACGTGGACGGCTACGACTACCTGTTCCAGATGGCGAACCGGAACAAGCGCGGTATCTCTGTCGATGTACTAGCGCCGGCCGGCCGTGAGGTATTCGAGAGATTGGTGTGCTGGGCCGATGTCTACATCACCAACCAACTGCCGCGCGTCCGACGCAAGCTTCGTACCGAGCCCGAGGACCTGTTCGCCCTCAATCCTCGCCTGGTGGTGGCGCGTGGGCACGGCCAGGGCCAGCGGGGGGAGGGAGCGGAGCAGGGAGGGTTCGACGCCGTCTCTTACTGGTCAAGGGGTGGCGTGGCGCACATGCTCACCGACCCGAGCTCGGACACCGTGGTCTCGCCCCGGCCTGCCCTGGGGGACGTGCCGAGCGGTATGTTCCTGGCCGGCGGCATCTGCGCCGCGCTGGTGCACGCGCAGCGAACCGGCGAAGGGGTCCTCGTCGACACATCGCTCTTGAACGGGGCCAACTGGAGCCTTGGTCCCGACCTGGCGTACGCGTCCATGACGGGCGCCGAGCCCCCGAGACGGACCTCCGCTCCGGGCGACCGCTCCCCTCTGGGCTGGACCTACCGCACCGGGGACCGGCGATGGCTCATGCTGATGATGCTCGACGAGGGCCGCTACTGGGCGCCGACCTGTCGGGCTCTCGGTCTCGCCGAGATGATCGAGCCCTATGCCGACCCGACGGTGCGCCAGGCCGGGTGGCCCGAGATCTGCAATCGGTTGGCCGATGCCATTGGTTCCCTCGACCGCGCTGAGCTGGCCGACCGGCTGGCGCGTGAGAGCTGCATCTTCTCCTTCGTGGCCTCCCCACCAGAGGTTGTCGCCGACCCGGCGGTCGTCGAGAACGGTTACCTGATGGCCCATCCGACCCATCCCTCGCTCCGTCTTCCCGCCGCTCCGGCCCAGTTCGACGACGAGCTGCCGAAGATACGCCGGCACGGACCGGACAAGGGTGAGCACACGCGCGAGGTGCTCGCGGAGGTCGGCTACACCGCGGCACAGATTGAGGCGCTGATCGCCTCCGATGCGGTGGTGGCCGGTCCCTGAGCGGAGAGCTCATGGGCGCCTCGTCGAGGAGCGGACGGGTGGCAGCGCACTGTACGGTGGGCCGACCGACGCCGGCGGCGCGGCTCCAGACGGGATTGATCAGGCAAGAGAGGGGAAGTGCATGGCACAGGTGGTACGGGTAGGCGTGATCGGCACAGGGTTCGGCGCCGGAGTCGTTGCCCCGGCATTCGCCGCGGCGCAGGACTGCGAGATGGTGGACGTCGTCACGCCGCGAGACGACGCGGCGGTTTCCGCCCTGTGCGCCCGGGCCGATCTCGACCTGATCTCGGTCCACTCGCCGCCCTTCCTGCACGTCGAACATGTTCGCCGGGCGATCGAGGCTGGCCATGCGGTGCACTGCGACAAGCCCTTCGGACGCAATGCCCGCGAATCGGCGGAAATGGTCGATCTCGCCCGGGAGGCGGGGGTGGTCAACCTGCTCAACTTCGAACGGCGGTTCGATCCCTCCCGTCAGCGGCTGCGCGCCCTCGTGCGGGAGGGGGCGATCGGCGAGCCCGACCACTTCCAGTACTCGAGATTCATCGCGGTGCCCCAGCCCCGCCCCTACGGCTGGCTGAGCAGCAGGGAGCTCGGTGGCGGGTGGCTCGGGGGACAGGGCTCCCACCTGATCGACGCCTGTCGTTGGATGTTCGGGGAGATCGCCGAGGCGGTTGCGGTGATGCGGACGCTGGTCCCCGAACGGCCCGATGCCGACGGCGTCCTGCACAAGTGCGACGCCGATGATGGGTTCGTGGCGTCGCTTCGGACGGAGTCGGGTGTCACCGCGGTCATCGACTGCGCGCTCGAATCCTCGGTGAGCACGCCGGAGCGCACCGTCGTCTTCGGGTCCACCGGGGTGCTCGAGATCGGCGATGCCGGCATCGTGCGGCGCACGGCCGGCGACGAGGTCGAGACGTTCGAGGTCGACATGGAGGGCAAGACGAACCTGGTCCTGGCGATGGAACGCTGGGCCTCCATCGTCTGCGACGCCGTACGCAACGGCGAGACCGAGCCCGGGTCACCGACGTTCGCCGACGGGTTGGCGTGCGCTCTGGTGATGGATCGTATGGGGCGGTGACGCGTCAGTCGTTCCTGTAGACGCGGCCGTCCTTCATCACGAACCTCACGGACTCGGTCATCGTGATGTCCTCGGTCGGATCGCCGGGCACGGCGATGATGTCGGCGAGCAGCCCGGGCGCCAGGCGGCCCCGGTCGGTGACTTGAAGCAACTCTGCGCTGGTGACCGTGGCCGCACGCAGCGCCTCTGTCGGAGTCAACCCGCGCCGGACCATGGCGGCGAGCTCCTTCGCATTTTCACCGTGAGGAATACCCGGAGCGTCGGTGCCGCACGCGATCTTGACGCCCGCCTTGGCCGCCTTGCCCAGCATGGCCTTGGCGCGCGGGAACACCTCGGCGGCTTTGGCCTGAATGTTCGGGGGCGACTTGCTGACGTCGAGGCTGTCGGCCAGGAAGGTCGTGGTGACCAGGAACGTGCCGTGGTCCGCCATCATCTGGATGGTCTCGTCGCTGGCCAGGAACCCGTGTTCGATGCAGTCCACGCCGGCGCGGATACAGGCCTGGATCCCCTGGTCACCGATGCCGTGGGCGGCGACGCTGATACCGGCGCGATGGGCCTCGTCGACGATCGCCTCCAGTTCCTCGTCGGAGTACTGCTGTGCGCCCGGGGCGGTACTGTGCGACATCACGCCGCCCGTCGCCGAGATCTTGATCTGCCGCGCCCCGTGCTTGATCTGATAGCGCACGCACTTGCGGACCTCGGGGACACCATTGGCAATGCCCTCCTCCACGCTCAGAGGCATGATGCCGGGGGCGAGGTTCTGAAACATCGTGGCGTCGAGATGGCCACCGGTCGGTGAGATGGCGTGCCCGGCCGCCACGATGCGAGGGCCCTCGATCCAACCCTTGTCGATCGCGGTGGCGAGGGCCACGTCGAGCAGATATCCGCCGGTCTTGACCATAAGGCCCAAGTTGCGGACCGTCGTGAAGCCGGCCTGGAGCGTCTGCTTGCAGTAGCCGACGCCCATCAACGTGCGCAACGAGGGGTCGACCTTGACACCGTGCATCGGGTCCCAGGTCTCGTCGCGGTTGCCGATCAACATGTTCAATTCCATGTCCATGAGTCCGGGCAGCAGGGTAACGTCGCCGAGCGAGACCTCCGTGGCCCCCTCCGGCACCTCGGCCGGATTGACGGATTCGATGAGGTTGTGGCGAACCACGATCACGGCCGGCGAGCGGACGTCACCGGACTCCGCCGTGATGTCGAGCCAGCGTGCGGCACGAAGAACGGTCACGTCGTCGGTGGTGCTCTTGTCTGGTGTCATGTCTCGTCCTTCTCATGTGGTTTCAGGTAGGGCATGTGCATAGATCCAACCACGTCGCGCCAGTCCCACGTAGCCTCGTTCAGTCGCGCCCGTTCGCGTTCGTGCCGGCGCGCATGCACGGCGCTCCCCCGGGGCGGCGTGCTCACGCTATTGCCGTGCCTCGCGTACCGCAAGCGGGAGAATTCGTTGCGCCGCTTCGAGGTGCGCGAAGTCGTAGGAGCGGCAGCCAGCCGAACGGCTCGACACATCGAGTGTGCGGCCTCCCCAAGGGGGAGAGTCGAGTTCACCGAACCGGTCGTTAGCCTCCGGGTCCGTTGGGGAACTTGAGCAGGGAGCCGGCGTCGACGCGGATCTGCTGGCCGGTGATGTAGCGGGACTCGTCACTGGCCAGGAAGACGGCCAGGTTGGCGATGTCCTCGGGCTCGACGTAGGGGATCGGCATGGCCTGGAAGTAGGTGAACGCCGGAAGGACGTCCTCTACGGTCGGGTTCTCCAGGTCCGGACGAAACACCTTGTAGAGGTCCGGGTGGTGGAGCAGGCTGGTGTTGCAGTTGGTCGGGTGGATGCAGTTGACCCTGATGAAACGCGGGGCGAGGTGGATGGCCATCTGCTCGGTGTACTCCTGGAGGATCCGCTTGGACCAGCCGTAGCCCGCGCCGCCCGGACCCATCGCCGGATTGGAGAGGGTGCCGGGCATCATGCCGGCGGTCGAACCGGTGATCACTATCGAGCCGCGATCACCGAGGCGTCCATGGGAGACCGCCACCGCGTTCATGACCCCGATGAGGTCGACGTCGGTGGCGTCCACGAAGTCCTGCGCGTCTGCGGGTGCCGGTTCCATGGGGCAGATCCCGGCATTGGCCACGACGATGTCGAGACGGCCCAGATCGGCCAGGCCCGCTTCGACCGCCTCAGCCAGTTCGGACCGCTCCCGGACGTCGCCTTGGCGGGCGACGATCCGACGACCGCTCTCCTTGACCAGTCGCTCGGTCTCGCTCAAATCCGCGGGCGTCGAGAGGGGGTACGGGTTGCAGTCGATGTTCCGACAGATGTCGACCGCGATGATGTCTGCTCCCTCCTGCGCCATCCGGACGGCGTGGGCCCGGCCCTGTCCACGCGCCGCGCCCGTAATGAATGCAACCTTGCCCTCGAGACGTCCTGTCATTCCGACCCGCTCCCTTCTCATGCTGTGCTCTCAGCGATCGACGTCCTAGACGGTACTCGCCTCCCTCGTGGAGCAACGATCCGGCTAGGGCGTGAACACGGGTAGGCGCTCCCACCCCCGGACGGTGGAGGTCCGGGCCTGCACGGCGTTGTCCCAGTCGACCTCCCAGGTGGGAAAGCGCTGCAGCACCTCGTCCAGGGCGACCCGCCCTTCGAGCCGGGCGAGTGCGGCACCCAGACAGAAGTGGATGCCGTAGCCGAAGGTGAGGTGGAGCCCGATCTTGCGGTGGATGTCGAAGCGGTCGGGCTCGTCGAACTTGCGCTCGTCGCGGTTCGCCGCGGCGTTCAGCAGCAGCATGACGCTGTCCTTGGGGACAGTCCGGCCGTCGTGCTCGACGTCGGCCGCCAGGACGCGGGCCTGGACGGGGGAAGGCGGCTCGTAGCGGAGGAGCTCCTCTATGGCGTTGGGGATGAGCCGGCGGTCCTCGACCAGCTGGCGGCGCTGCTCCGGATGGTCGGCGAGGATCTTTCCGGTCCAGCCGATCAGGCGGGTGGTGGTCTCGTTGCCGGCCCCGGCGAGCAGGCTGCAGTAGCCCAGTATCTCCTCTTTGGTGAGGCGGCGGGTCACGCCGGTGTGGTCCTCGAATTCGGCCTGGAGCAGCTCGGTCATCAGGTCGTCGGAGGGGTGCACGGCACGCCAGTCGATGTACTCGGCGAACTCGTTGTGCATCAGCTCCTCCGCCACGTTGCGCCCGGCGTCGTGTTCGGGCATGGAGGGGTCAGTGAGGCGCAGCCCCTCGTCGCTCCGATTCCGGATGGCCTCCTGGTCGGACTCGGGGATCCCGAGAAGCATTCCGATGGTGCGCATCGGCATCTGCGCCCCGAGATCGCCGATGAAGTCGAAGCCGCCGGCGCCCACCAGGGGATCCAGGCTGCGGGCGCAGAACTCCCGCACCTTGGGCTCAATGGCGGCCACCTTGCGGGGTGTGAACACCCTCGACATGAGGCTGCGATGCACGTCGTGCGTCGGAGGGTCTTCGAAGAGGAACGAGCCGGGGGGCATCTGCCTACCGCTCCTGATGATCTCGAGGACGGTGCCCCGGCCCGAAATGTAGGTCTTCCAGTCGACCAGGGCCCGTTCGACGTCGGCGAATCTGCTCACGGCGAAGAAGTCGTAGCGCTCGTTGTAGTAGAGCGGGCGCTCGTCACGAAGTCGCTTCCAGACCGGATAGGGGTCCGCGTCGATCTCGAAGTCGTACGGGTCGTAGTAGACCTCGGGCTCGGTAGTGGTCATCTGGGGTCCCCCTTGGCCTATGTCTTCGCATTGTTGCAGTGTGCCTGATCCCGATCAACGGAAGGTCTCGGCTCACCCACCCCATGAGCCGGCCGAGAGCTTGACGGCCCGAAGTATTGGGGTCAGTATACTGTCGCTAACAGGCGATCGGGGTGGCCGTGAATCGGGGTATCGGGGGCGACCGTGACGGTTGACAGGGCGGATGATCTGGCGCGGACCGATCTGGCGCAGACCCCCCTCCCGCCCGACACCGTCGGCCTCCTCGAAGGGCTTGGGACGACGCGGGCCATCCGGCGGTACGGCGACGAGCCCGTTCCTCCCGCCGCGTTGCGCGCCATTCTCTTCGCCGCCACCCGGGCGCCCAGCGGTTCCAACCGCCAACCGTTCCGCTTCCTGGTCCTGACCGACGGTCCCATGGCCCAGAGGGCGAAGAGGCTGATTGGCGAGGGGGCGCGCCGAACGTGGGGGGCCAAGCGCGAGGTGGATCGTTACGACGTGGGGTCCGGGGCAGTGGACAGCTCGCCGAAGGCCCGCATGGCCCGGACGATGCAGCAGTACGTCGACGAGTTCGAGCAGGTGCCTGTGCTCATCCTGCCGTGCCTGGTCCGCTACCGGGAGCCGACCCCGATGGAGGGCGCTTCGGTGTACCCGGCGTGCCAGAATCTGCTTCTGGCCGCCCGCGCCGTAGGGTACGGGGGGGCCTTCACCGGCTGGAACTTTATGGTTGACAAGGAGTTGCGCGAGTTGCTCGACATCCCGGACGGGACCTTCATCGCCGGCACCATCACGCTCGGCAAGCCGGCGGGACGGCAGGGTCCCGTGCGGCGCCGGCCGCTGTCGGAGCTGGTCTACGAGGAGCGGTGGGGTGAGCCGCCCGAATGGGCCATCGACCCGCCCGGCACCCAGTTCACCTCGGCCGGTCCGCCCCGGCCATCACCCGGCGCGCGGTGAGCGAGGTGGAGGGCAGCAGTCGGTCCACGACGACGCAAGCACTGGAGGGAGTACGGATCCTCGATCTTTCGGGTGGCATCGCGGCGCCCTTGGGCGTGCTGCAGCTCGCCGAGCACGGCGCCGACGTCATCAAGGTGGAGCCTCCGGGGGGACGGGCCGACCGGCGATCTCCGAGCTCTCGGGTCTACAACCGCAGCCGCCGCTCGGTGACCCTTGACCTCAAGCAGCCCGAGGGTGTCGCTCTGTTCCGGGAGCTGTGCGCCACGGCGGACGTCCTCGTGGAGGCGTTCGCTCCGGGGACGATGGCCCGGCTCGGGCTCGACTACGAGTCGCTGCGCGACGAGTTCCCCCGCCTGGTGTACTGCTCGGTCCCGGCGTGGCCATCGGGCACCCGCTACGAGGACCTACCCGGCTGGGAAGCACTGGTGCACGCCCGCACCGGACAGCAGTGGGAGAACACCAGCTTCCGGTCCGGACCGGTGTTCCTCCACAGCCCGGTGGCGAGCTTCGGCGCCATGTTGCTCGTGCCGACCGGGATCATGTCGGCCCTCCTCGCTCGTGACCGCACCGGGCGGGGCCAGCGCGTCGAGGTGTCGCTGTTCCAAGGTGTGCTGTCGCTGACCACCCAGATCTGGAACTGGACCGACAAGGGGCAGTTCCTGTTGGAGAAGTCCCATCCCGCGGGTGTGCACCAGGCGACCATTTACGAATGCGCCGACGGCGAGTGGATCCACGCGTCCACCATGTCGGGGGTGCCCCCCACCCGCAGCGAGGGGTCGATCCTCGGCATGGAGGAGGTGCCGATGGCGACCGTGATGGTGATGTCTCCCGAAGAACGGGCCGCCCACGAGTCGCGGCGGCGGGAAGCGTTCAAGCGCTGGGATCGGAGCAAGCTCGTTGAGGAGTTGCACGCCGCAGGGCTCGGCGCCGAGGCCATCGTCGCCCCACACGAGCGCTTCGATCATCCACAGCTGAGGGAGACCGGGTCGGTGGTGGAGGTCGACGACCCCGAGGTCGGTGTGACCACGCAAGTCGGCGTCACCATCTTTCTCGACGCGACGCCCGGGATGGTGAAAGGGCCCCAGCCGAGGGCCGGTGCCCACACCGACGAGGTACTCCGGTCACTCGGCCACGATGACGATGAGGTCGCGTCCCTGCGCGCCAGGGGGGTGGTCTGATGCCCGGTCCCCTCGAAGGTCTGCGGGTCATCGATTTCGGGCAGTACCTGGCCGGTCCCTTTGGCCCCATGCTGCTGGCCGATCTGGGGGCCGACGTGATCAAGGTGGAGCCGACCCGCGGCGACGGCATGCGCAGCCACGTCGTCGGGTCGTTCATGGGCTGCCAGCGGGGCAAGCGGGACATCGCGCTCGACCTCAAGCAGCCCGAGGGTCTGCGCATCGCCCTCGAGCTGGTGGCCGGTGCCGACATCGTCCACCACAACATGACCCTCGGGACCGCCGACCGGCTGGGCGTCGGCTACGAGCATTGCAAGGCGGTCCGGCCCGACATCCTCTACTGCAACACCTTCATGTACGGCGCCGCCGGGCCACTGGCCCATCTGGGAGGACTCGACCCGCTGGGTCAGGCGGCGTCGGGGATCGAGTGGGAGCAAGGACCGGTCGCCGGCGGCAACCCCCCGATGTGGTACCGCTACGGCCATGGGGACGTCGCCTCGGCCATGCCGTCGGTGACGGCTCTCCTCATCGCCCTGTTCCACCGCAACCGGACGGGCGAGGGCCAGTCGATGTGGTCGTCGATCTTCCACGGATCGATGCTCTATACGGCCGACTCCTGGCTGGCCGCCGACGGCACCCCGGCCCCTCGGTCCGAGCTCGACGCTGAGCAGCTGGGCCTCGACGCCCTCTACCGGCTCTATGAGACACAGGACGGATGGCTGCAACTCGCCGCCGTGCGTGAGGAGCACTGGTCGGCCCTCTGCCGCGTGCTCGGGAGAGCGCCACTCCTCGACGACCCCCGGTTCGCCACGTCAGCCGACCGGACGACGCACCGTTCGGAGCTCACGGCGGAGCTGGTACGGGCGTTCAGGGGGGATCTCGCCACCAACTGGCGCCGGGCTCTCCGGGCGGCGGGCGTGCCGGCGGAGATCTCCGTCGACACATGGGACGGGGAGACCATCCTTTTCGACGAGGAGCTCGTCCGCCGTGGCCTCGTCACCGAGTACCACCATCCTCTCCTCGGACGGGTGCGCCAGTTCGGCAACCTGATCACGTTCAGCGACACGCCGGGTCGGCAGGAGCGGGCGTCACCCCTGACCGGCCAGCACACGCGGGAGATCCTCTCCGAGCTGGGCTACGGCGACGCCGACCTTGACTCGCTCCACGCCAGCGGCATCGTCACCTGGCCCGGTGACGACTACGCCTTCCCCGTCTAGGGCCACGCCGACGACCTCGGGTTCCCCCCGAGGCGCGATCACAATCCCACGGATCCGTCGAGAAGCTCCCGGATGAGATCGGCGTGGCCGTTGTGCCGGGCGTACTCCTGAATCATGTGAAGGTAGCTGGATCGCAGGGTCACCTGCTTCTCGCGCCATTCGCCGGCGTGGTCGAGACCGTAGCGGCCGGCGGTCTCGCTGCACGTTGCACACTCGCGCTGCCACACGGCGAGGTCCTCTTCCCAATGGGCATTGTCGAGCGGTGCGAGAGGGTCGCTATCCGGCACCGCCGGGTCGTACCAGATCCGCGGCAGCTTTGGGTCGTGCAGCAGTATCCGGCGGAACCAGTTCCGTTCCGTCTCGGCCATGTGGCGTATCAGCCCGTGGAGCGACAGCTTCGAGGTGGAGATCGGTCGGGCCTTTCGCTGATCGTCGGTCAGCCCTTCGCACTTCGTCAGGAGCGTCGCCCGATGGAACTCCAGCCACCCCTCGAGTAGCTCTCGGTCGTCGAGCACGTATGTCGGCCGAACCCTGGGTCGATCTCCGGCAGGACCAGTCATCGCCGTCGTCCCTTCCCTCATTGATCCGTTGATCGCTCGGGAGACACTATCCGCAATCGGTGGCGGCTCCCGGTGGCCGCGCCACGGCCCCCAAGGACTCCGCCGTGTTGGTCATCGGATGCCGGTAACGTTAATCCGATGACCAACGTTGATTTCCACTTCGACTTGATGTGCCCGTGGGCCTACCAGACGAGCAAGTGGATCAGGCAGGCTCGCACGCAGCGGGACATCTCGGTGACGTGGAGGTTCTTCTCCTTGGAGGAAGGAAATTGGCAGGAGGGCGAGAAGCACCCCTGGGAGCGCCCCTGGTCCTACGGCTGGTCCCTCTTGCGGCTGGCCGCCTGGCTGCGGCGGGAACCCGATGGCAACGAGGCGGTCGATCGGTTCTACGAGGTGGCCGGGCGGATGTTCCACGAGGAGGGCGTCAAGGTCCATACCCCCGAGGGGGCATACGCGGTGTTGCGTGAGCTCGGGCGCGACCCCGGCGTCGTCGACGAAGCCATCGGCGACGAGACAACCAATGCGGAGGTGCGTACGGACCACCAGCGCGCCGTTGCCCGGGGTGTCTACGGGGTCCCGACCCTCGTGATCGACGATGCCGACGTCCTGTTCGGTCCGGTGATCACCCCCGCGCCGATCGGCGTCGCCGCCGGCCGGCTGTGGGACGCCGTCATGGCGTGGAGGGAGTTCCCCCACCTCTACGAGATGCAACGACCGAAGGTGGAGGCGGACCGGACGCACATTTCAGCCAGCTTCGAGCCCTATGGGATTGCCCGCGGATGGTCGACGGGCTCCTAGCTCGGTCACTCCAGGGTGGTCGACCTACTCTTCTGACCCTCCGACCGCCGTTTCGACAGCTTGACCGTCCACATCGGCTGCGTTCGGCACCTTCACGAGCAACTTCGAGCTCACCTTCACCGACTTCACCACCCCTTCTGCACCGGCGTAGAGAATGATGCCGATGACCAGCAGGATGACTCCCAAGGGGAACAGGGCACTACTGCCGAGCAGCACCAGCCCGAGCCGGCCGATCAGGTAGGGCGGCGCACAGACGGCCGCCCCGACCGCTCCACCGACCGCGCTTGCTGCCAGCTTGTCGCGCGAGGAGGCCGGACCCTTGGTGGCTCCGATAAGGCGGCCGGGCACCGCCGTATAGCAGATCATCATGACGGCGATCACGGTTCCGACAAGCAGCGCGAACCAGGGATGACCCCACCGTGGCGCCAGGATGGTCGCGACGCCCACAGCCACTCCCACCCCCACGCCCCACCCGAGAACGATGCGTGCCTTGGCCCTCGTCTGTGTGAATCCCGCCCTGATGTCGGGAGAGCCCGACGATGCGACGGCATAGGCGAAGACGGCGTTGAGGTAGAACGATGCCGCCGTGACGAGAACGACGCCGGCGAGGATGAGCAGAACGATGGGTCCACGGATGGCGTGGTACTGCTTGCCGTGGAGCACGTGAACCTTCCAGTCGAGCATCACCACCCAGATCCACATGGCGGGCAGGAGCTGGACGAGCGCGAGCCGCAGATTGGAGAAGAGGAGCTTCAGTCCGCTGAACAGCATGACGAACGCACCCACGATGAAGCCCAGGGGGGCGAGGAACCTCCTGGTTTGGCTCAGTTGGATGATGGCGGCTTCGACGGCGTGCTCATCGCCCTCGCGGATCGCCGTAATGAGCCTCTTGATCTGCTCGCGGACTCTCCGGCGGAACGCTCTCGATCTCGAGCGGCCATCGGGCTGGTCGGCACCGGCCTGCGGCCCGTCGTGCTCGTCGGCGCCGGTTACACCGGGGGATCCGAATTCCGACATGGAGTGATCGTCATCGGCCACGAATCCTCGCTCTGCCAGTCCGAAGTCGCCACTCTAACGTTCTGGAGTGCGGCCCAGTCGCCACACCGCGGGGCGGGTGGCGGAAGGCCTGTTCGGCGGGTGGTGCAGCGAGAGTCGGACCGGCTCGACGCTCCCTCTCACACCTCCTCTGGTGCGGAAGGCACCGCCGGGCTCGTGGACGAGTCGCCGCGGAGCTTGCGGACCTCGAAGCTCACCAGTAGCTCAACGAGGCCGTAGGCGATCAGGCCGAGACCGATGATCACGCAGATGATCGAGAGTGAGAGCGACGGGTAGATGAGGCACACGACACCGACCATGGTCCCGATCACTCCAAGGATGACGACCGGCCAGCTCACTCGGCCGTCGTTCGCGTGGAAACCATAGAGGAGCTGAGCGACTCCGCCGACGGTCCAGAAGATTCCGACGACGAATCCCACCACGGCCACCGTCGTGGTCGTGTGGTGCAGCAGGATGAGCGCGATGACGATCGCAAGCAGTCCCACGACCAGGAGCTCAAATCGCTCGCCCGCCGCGCCGATCGCCTGGATCAAGCGGAAGACGCCCAGGATCAGCAGCCAGATGCCGAAAATCACGGCGATGGTGTGCACCGACTTGCCGGGCTTGAAGGTCAGGAGCACACCAAAGGCGATCGTTATCACGCCGAAGACGGACAGCAGCCACCACTTCCTACCAAGCTCCTTCAATCCTTCCGACGAGTCAACGACGTACGTGTTGGACATCCGAACCCCCTCAGTTAGGAACGACCAATGACCTTAGCGTAGGGCAGGGGACTCGAGCGGGTTCTGATCCGAACGCTCGGCCCGGTGGGCCCCCTCTGTCGAGAGTGACGCGGCCGTCGCTCATCCCGCCGCCTCCGTCAGGCGAGCGATAACATCAGGATCGGACCAGCCGTCACCTTGAGCCGCGCGAGCCGTAGACCGCACCCACATAGAGATGGTATCGACCGAGATGGTATCGCCGAAGGGAATCAGAGGAACACCCGAACGCCTTGCCCAGCTGATCGCTGGGCAGGTGGTCAACCTGGTTCTCGAGTCGCTCGACTTCGATGCTCTTCTCGAGCGGATCAACCTGAATGCGTTGTTGGAGCGCATCGATGTGAACGAGCTGCTCGAGCAGATCGATGTCAACCGCCTCATGGGGCAGATAGACGTGAACGCACTGATGAGCGGCATCGATCTCGACGTCCTGGTGGAGCACATCGAGCTCGAGGCGCTCATTGCGCGATCAACGACGGGAGCGATGGGCGCGGTGCTCGACGTCGTGCGTCGCATCGGCGTAGGCCTCGACGATTTCGTCGCCCGAGCCGTCGATCGCCTGTTGCGCAGAAAGGCCGGCACGCATCCGCTCGGCCCTGTGCTGCTGGTGGGCGAGCTGTCTCAGCCGGGACGCGGATGATCGCTCCGGAAGAAGCGGCTCCGTCGCCGGTGAAGGCCACGCCGGGCCGTCGGGCCGAGCCCGTGCCCGTGCCCGTGCCCGTGCGAGTGGGGGAGTATGCGGGCTTCGTCAGTCGCCTGCTGGCGTTCGGGGTGGACATCATCGTGGCGTTGGGGACATTCGCGCTCGCCGTCAGTCTCGTGTCGTGGGTGGTCGGCGTGATCGCCGGTCACACCTACAACGTCAATCGGCACGGGCTGATCGTCGAAGTGCTGTTCGTGGCCTGGGGATTCGTCTACTTCGCGTTCCAATGGGGAAGCAATGGTCGAACGCTCGGCATGGCACTCTTCGGAATTCGGGTGGTGAAGACGGAGGGCAGCGAAGTCTCCCGTTGGCGGGCGGCGGGGCGGACTGCGGCGCTGCCACTGAGCTTCCTCTTCCTCGGGGTTGGATTCCTCATGGCGCTCTTCCAACGTGAGCGTCGTGCCCTGCACGACCTCATCGCCGGGACCTGCGTCGTCTACGCCTGGGATGCGCGTGCCGCCAGATTGCGTTGGTTGGTGCGCCAGGAAGCGCCCCAACGTCCTGAGTCCGGTTCTCCAGCGGACGCCCGAACCCGTGGTGTATAACTAAAAACGGTGGTGGAACCCTAGAGAAACGGTGGATCTCGATGCTCGCCTCGTCGTACCCCTTGCTTGATGTGTTTTTTTCGATGATCTGGTTCTTCGTCTTTGTCCTATGGATCTGGCTGCTCATCTCTATCGTCTTCGACATCTTCCGCAGTCATGACATGGGAGGGCTGGCCAAAGCGCTCTGGCTCCTCTTCATCATCGTCCTGCCCTTTCTCGGCGTCCTCGTCTACCTCATCGCCCGCGGCGGCCAGATGCACGAGCGGACCCAGGCGAGTGCACGATCTCAGGAGGAATCGCTCCGGGCGTACGTACGGCAGACCGCCGGTGGCTCGACGGCGAGCGAGCTGGAGACCCTGGCCAGGCTCCACGACGCCGGCAAGCTGAGCGACGCCGACTTCGAGAGGGCCAAAGCCAAGGTTCTCGGCTGAAGGTTCAGGTGGACGCGGGCTCCTCGTTCTGCTGCAGGTCGAACATTTCCGCCAGGCGCTCGAGCACCCGGCTGGCCGTCTCGAGATCCTCGTCCGAGGTGTCCGCGAACGCCTCGGTCAGTCGCTGAATCCACCGGGCCTCTTTCTCGGCCACTTCGGACCGGCCTTGGGCGGTGAGCGAGATCCAGCACACCCGGCGATCATGATCGTCCCGGCGGCGCTGCACCAGACCGTGAGCCTCGAGCTGGTCCACCATGGCGGTGACGCTGGCCGGATTGAGCTCGGCTTCCCGGGCGAGCCTGCCCGCGGTCACCTCCCGTTCCGCCGTCAGGACGAACAGCGCTCGCAGGTGTCCGTGGGACAGCGACTCGCCACTTCGATGGTACCGGCTCCGCAGGCGTCGCTCGGCGGCGTTGAAGACGTGGACGGCGTTGCGAATTCGCTCAATACCCCGACCCCCGACCGACGCCATCACCCCGTCTCCAGAATGTTCACCGGCCGAGTGCCATCGTGCGGCTGGTCGTGAGAGGAGTCCTGCTGGGCGGTCTGCCGGTCCACGGCGATCAGGATCGTGGTGGGCAACACGGCAATGGCAATGAAGGCCAGCACCCACCAGAAGGTGCTCGCGAACGCACTGGCCTGAGCCGACACCGAGCGCCCGGCATGGGTCAGGTGACTCTGGAGCACGACGGTCAGTATCGCCGTACCGATGGATCCCCCGACCCGCATCAGGATGTTGAGTTGGGGCGGGGCGTCGTTGATCTGATCGGGTCGTAGGGAGCGGAAGGCGGCGGTCATCGCCGGCGTGGTCGCCAGTCCGAGGCCGAACCCACTGATGAACATGGCGATGCTGATGAGCACATAGGACGTCTGGCTGCCGATCAGCACGAAGGGAAGGGTGGTCACCAAGGTGATGATCCCGCCCGTCGCCGCGGCGATGCCCGCGCCGTACCGGTCGGTCGCCCGCCCCGACGTCCAGGTGCCGAGGGCGGCGCCGATCCCTCGCGGGGCGAGCAGCAGTCCGGTGACCAAGGCATCTTGGTGCCGGACGATCTGGAAGTACAGCGGCAGGAGGATCATGCCCCCGAACAGCGCCGCCCCGAAGCAGAACATGGTCACCGCCGACGCCCGGAACACCTTGTTGGTATAGAGCCCCATGTCCAGCAGCGGTCGCTCGACCCGCAGGGCGCGCAGCACGAAGGCCGAGATCAACACGACTCCGGATGCCAGCGGAAGCACGATGTGCATGGTGACGTTGTCGACGGAGGAGCCCACCTCGGCCAGCCCGTAGGTCAGCGCCACCAGACCCGTCGCCACCATGGCCAGTCCCGGCAGGTCGAAACGCCCCGCATCCTCGGGTGGGCTGGAGGGGAGTAAACGCAGACCGAAGATCAACGCCGCGATGCCGATGGGGACGTTGACGTAGAAGATCCATCGCCAGCCGACATTGTCCAACAACAGGCCGCCGAGGGTCGGTCCGAGCACAGGCCCCATGACGATGGGTACTCCGATGGCACCCATCACCCGGGCCAGGTTGCGCGCTCCCGCCGCCCTGATGATGATCATCTGACCGACGGGCAGGATCATTCCGCCACCGATGCCCTGCACCACCCGGAAGGCGATCAGCTCTCCGATGGAGTTGGCCTGGCCGCACAGCGCCGATCCCAGGGTGAACAACGCGATCGACAGCAGGTACAGCCGCTTCGGTCCGAGACGGCGCGCCGCCCAGGCGGAGACCGGGATCACCGCCGCCAGCGCCAACAGGTAGGCCGTCACCACCCACTGCACCTGGTTCAGTGACGAGTGGAGATCGCGCGACAGTGACTCGAGTGCGACGTTGACGATCGTGGTGTCGAGGATCGACATCATGCTGCCGAGGATCACCACCGTGGCGATCCTCCAGACGGCGGGGTCGATCCGCCCGCCGGCCTGATCGGAAGACGAACTGGACAGCTGGCTAGTGGACATCGGGCCGGTTGCTCGAAGAGCGACGGCCGGCGCCGTCCGCCGCCCGGGTGGACACCATGTGGGAAACCTTAGCGAACCGAACCTTTGACTGTCGAGATTTTTGGTACCGAAGTAAGAGGCCGGGGTGGGCCGGATTCGGCGCCGAGACAGGGGTTCGAGCGGCGCTGGACGCGAAAAACCTGCTGGAGCAACAGATTGTGACGCGTAGGCCCCTGGGGCCGCACCTGTCCCGTGGGAGACCGGTCTCCCACTGGCGGGGCGATTGTCCACGCGACTACGGTCCGGTCCCGTGGGCGAACGCTATGGAATGGTGCTGGTCCCGATCACCTCCCAGTATCCCGAGGCCAGCAGCTCGACCGACGACCTTGTCGCCCGGCGTCAACGCGACGGTTGGCAGCTGGTCTCGGCCAGGGTAGACAGCGAAGGGGCCGAGATCTTGGTGTTCCGGCGTCCCGCCTAGTTCGAATCGACGCCGCGCCTCACACCCCGGTCATGCCGCGCAACGAACGAATAGTGCCCCTGGTCGGGGCGTCCAACTTCCGGGACCTGGGCGGCTACCCGACGGTCGACGGGGGGTCCACCAGATGGGGAACGCTGTTTCGTAGCGACGCACTGCACGAATTGACGGAGCCCGACATCAAGATTCTGCGCGATCTCGGGCTCAAGACCATCGTCGACCTCCGCATGGTGGCCGAGGTGAGAAAATCGGGCCGCGGCCTCTTGGGCTTCGAACCCGCCACGTACCACCATCTCTCGGTCATTGACGAAGATGGGGGCGAGAGCCGAGGGATACCCGCTCCCACGGATGAGGACCTGTCCAATCGGTACATGTGGTATCTCGACATCGGGCGCGAGCCGCTTGCCCGGGCGCTCAGAGTGTTGGGCGACACCGCGAACTACCCCCTGGTCTTTCACTGCGCTGCGGGCAAGGATCGCACCGGCGTCCTGGCGGCGCTTGTCCTTGACATCGTGGGTGTCGAACGCGCGGTCATCGTCGAGGACTACGTGCTGACCGCCACTCGCATGGAGCTCGTTCTGGAGCGAATCCTGCGTACCCTCGGCGAAGACAGGCGAGTCGAGGATCTACCGGCCCACACGTTCACCGTCAAGGCGTCGACTATGGAGGGATTCCTCGACAGGCTCGACCAGCGCTACGGCGGCGCGCGCCAGTGGGCATTGGCGGCCGGTGTCCCGTACGACAGCCTCAATTCGCTGTCGGTCTCCGTGAGGAGCGAAACCTAGGCCCGAGGCCCCGAGGCCCCGAGGCCCCGCGGCCCCGAGGCCCCGAGGAGCCGGCTCCATGCGTCACCCGATCGGCAGTGGATACGGCGCTGCGAGAGGTGCGATGGTTAGGTCCGGGACTCGAACGGAGGAGATGGCATGACGGCCAATCAGATGACGGACGAAGGGCGTTTTCGCCTCCTCGGGGATGGGAACAGGATGCCCATGCTGGGCCTTGGCGTCTGGCAGGTACCGGATGGAGCGGACTGCGTCAACGCGGTGCGGTGGGCCCTCGAACTCGGCTATCGGCACATCGACACCGCGCAGGCCTACGGCAACGAGGAGAGCGTCGGGAGGGGGTTGCGCGAGAGCGGTGTGGCGCGCCAGGACGTGTTCATCACCACCAAGTTCTATCCGGGGCACAAGGATCCCTCGGCCGAAGCCGAGAAGAGCCTCGAGCGCCTCGGCATCGACCACGTCGACCTGTACATCGTCCACTGGCCGCAGGGCGGCCCCACCTGGGCGTGGCCGGGAATGGAGCAGGCCCGTGCCCAGGGCTACACCCGTTCGATCGGTGTCTCAAACTTCAGCGTCAGCGCACTCGAGGCGCTGCTCGGTGTCGCCGCCGTCCCGCCCGTGGTCAATCAGGTGCAGTTCAGTCCATTCGAGTACCGGCGCGCCTTGCTCCAGGCGTGCGAAGGTCGCGATATTGCCGTTGAGGCGTACAGCCCGTTGGGAACCGGCCGACACCTTTCCGACAAGACCGTCCGCCGCGTCGCCCGGCGCGTCGGGCGCACGCCCGCCCAAGTACTTATTCGCTGGGGCCTCCAGCAGGGACTGGTGGTGATCCCCAAGTCCACGCACCGTGAGCGTATAGAGGAGAACGGGCGGGTCTTCGATTTCGAGCTGTCGGCACAGGACATGGCAGAGCTGAGTGCCTGCGACGAGACCGGTGGCACCGACCGGGCGACGGATCGTCCGTGGTGGTGACGAAACCGCGAAATGCGCTCGACATTTACAGCGAGTCGTAGTATCTTGACACGAAACCGCAACATTTCACGACGTTAAGGGGGGCACGGTCCATGAGAAAGTTGCTGCGTACGTTCGCCGCAGGTATGGCGGTGGTACTGCTGTGGGGTGGGCTGGCCGCAACAGCGGCGTTGGCCGGGCCGGGAACGGCTGGTGCGGCGACCACCTCGAAGGCGCCGATCAATATCGGCATCATCTGCGCCTGCTCGGGCTACCTCGGGTCCGACGCACCGGACATCCTGCCCACCGCCAAGGCCTGGGCCGACTCGGTGAACGCGTCGGGGGGCATCAACGGCCACAAGGTCGTCGTGCTCTTGAAGGACGACACGGGCAACCCGGCGACGTCGACCTCCATCGCCCAGACGTTCATCAAGACTGACCACGTAGTGGCGCTCATCGACGCGACGGCGGTCGACCAGGCGTGGGCCTCCTACGTCCAGTCGCAAGGTGTGCCGGTGATCGGCGCCATCACCTCGAGCGAGCCGTTCTTCTTGAACTCGGACTTCTACCCGGAGAGCCAGACCGAAGACGCCCTCTTCGACGGCATCACCGCGGCGGTCCATCAGGCCGGAGGGAAGGACTTCGCCCTCTTCTACTGTGCCGAGGCCGTCCAGTGTCAACAGGGGATCGCCCCCCTGGAAGCCGGCGCCAAGTCGGTCGGTGAGGACGTCGTCGCCGCGCTGGAGGTGTCGGCGACCGCTCCCAACTACACGGCCCAGTGCCTTGCCGCAAAGAATGCCGGGGCGACGGTCATCTTCCTCGCTTCCTCACAGCAGGTGGACACCAAGGTCGTCCAGGACTGCTACGCGCAGGGCTACAAGCCCAAGGTCGTGATCGACGGCGAAGTCCTTCTGCCCTCCATGACCACCACGTCAGATCTCAACCAGGCGACCTACTTCACCGTGCCCAATATCCCGTACTTCGCCGATATCCCAGCGGTCAAGACCATGGACGCGGCGATCAAGAAGTACTCCCCGGGAACGTTGAACAACGCCACCTGGGGGGAGTACCCCATGTCCATCTGGATCTCGGGGAAGCTCTTCCAGGCCGCCGCCGCGGCCAGCCACCTGGGGGCCAGTGGTACGGCGACAGCGGCCGAGGTGGTCAAGGGCCTGGACGACCTGCACGGGGACACGCTCGATGGCCTCTCCCCGCCGCTCACCTACAAGGCCGGCCAGCCCAACCCGGTTCACTGCTGGTACTACGCCGAGCTCAAGGACGGCAAGTTCGCCACCCCGTTCGGCCTCAAGGACTTCTGCGCCGCCAAGTAGCCAAGTAGCCGGTTAGCAGCCAGCTCACACCGGGGGAGAGGGGACGATCGCTGGGCGATGGCGCGGGCCACCGCCCGGCGATCGTCGTCGGACTCTCCACACGCCCGAGTCACGTCGTATGCGACAATCGCGCCCAATGACGAGAGTGCGTCGTCGGTCCGCCCTCCCGGCACGGCGGTGATCGCTCCGGGAGCACCCACACCGGCGGACCTCGCCGCGCACTTCCGCGCTGCGGGGTGGTGGGACGACAGCGGCCTTCGGGACGGTCTTGAGGCCATCGCCGAACGAGATGGCGATCGCCTCGCCGTCATGGACAATCAGGGGTCTTGGTCCTACGCGCAGTTGCGCGAGGCGGTTGAGCGCGCCGTCAACGCCCTCCTGTCTGCCGGTGTCGAGCCCGGCGATGCGGTGGTGCTGATCTGTCCCAACAGTTTCATGGCTGTCGTGGCGACCCTGGCGATCCTTCGCACCTCGGCAGTTGCGGTCACCCTGGACCGTCGATGCGGGCCATCGGACGTCGCGCATGCGGTCGCCACAACGGATCCCCGCCTCTTGGTGATGCCTGGGCCGCTGGCGGCGCCCCTCAGGGTCGACGAGCACGGTCGCCGGATCGTGAGCTTCCATGAGCTGCGCTCGGCCACCGGGACCACGGGCAGCTGGTCGGAGCCCGACAAGGCGGCTTCTCGGATCGTCCTGTTCACCTCCGGGACCACCTCCAAGCCCAAGGGCGTGATCCACTCGCTCCATTCGCTGCTCTGCGGTGCGCACAACCTCGCCACGTCGTGCGGGTTCACCTCCGAGGACGCTTCGTTCCTCTCCAGCCCCCTCTCCGGCATCACCGGCCTCACGCACCTGCTGATGGCGTTGAGAGGTGGGTGGATCGTCCTCGAGGACATGTTCGACGCCGTCACCTCCCTCGACCACCTCGCCCGGGGAGGGGCGACGGTGCTGGGTGGCGCGCCGGTCATCGCCGAGACGCTCCTTGGTGAGTGTGTCCGCCAGAACCGTTCGACGTCCCTGCGGACGATCGTCCTCGGCGGTGCCATGATCCCTCGCCCGCTGCTCCAGATGGCGATCGACCGCTTCTCCATCCGCCCCGTTCGCGCCTACGGGTCCTCCGAAGCCCCGATACACACGGCCAGCCGCAGCGACGACCCGCTCAGCGAATGCATCGCCAACGACGGGGCGCCACTGCCCGGGGCCGAGATCGAGATCGGCTCGGCGAACGACGAGTCGGAGTTGCGTGTCCGGGGCCCGAACCTGTTCCAGGGGTATCTGGATCCTTCTGACAACGAGCGGGCATTCTCGGCCGGGTGGTTCTGCACCGGCGACACGGCGGACATCGAGGCCGGGCGCCTCGTCATCCGCGGCCGGCTCAAGGAACTGGTCGTCCGCAAGGGCATGAAGATCTCGCTCCAAGAGATCGACGACGCGGCCTCCGGGCTGCCTTCGGCGATCGAATGTGCGGCCTACGGAGTGGCCGACAAAGAGACCGGGGAGCGGCTCGTCCTCGCCGTGCGAGCCGCACCACCACACGGTGTCACCTACGAGTCCGTCTCGCGGTTCCTCCTCGACGGCGGGCTGGCCCGTTGGAAGCTCCCCGAGCAGATCGTGACCTGGAACGAGCCTCTTCCCCGCACCGCGTCGGGCAAGATCATCCGGAACCGTTTGGCGATCGACGGCTCGTCGATGCCCGGCCAGTTTGCGCCTCGCCTCCGTCCGACGAACTGAGTGCGATCGCGCTACGGTGCGGCTCGTGGGATATTTAGAGCAGCGGGCTGGTCTCGAGGGCCGATTGGCGATCATCATGGGAGGGGGCGGAGGTCTGGGGCGCGCCTGTGCGGTGGACCTGGCGATGGCCGGCGTCCGCGTGGCGCTGTGCGACCGGGACGCCGCCGGCCTGGAGGACACCGCCGCGGCCGTCGGACCATCGGGAGCCGAGGTGATGACCACGGCGCTCGACGCGCGGGACACCGACGCCGTGACCGAGTTCTTCGCCGAGGTGGATGCCCGTTTCGGGGAACGGCTCGATGTCCTGGTCAACGTCGTCGGGGGCACATTCCGCCAGCCGTTCGAGGAATCGACGCCGCGGGGCTGGGACGCCATCATCCGAACCAACTTCACGTGGTTGCTGCACGCGACGCAGCTGGCTATTCCCCGCATGCGGGCGGCCGGAGCGGGCAGCATCATCAGCCTGACCTCCATTGAGGGACATCGCGCCGCGCCCGGCTTCGCGGTGTACGCCGCCATGAAGGCCGCCGTGACCAATTTCACGCGCACGCTGGCGGTCGAGTTGGCGCCTGTGGGCATCCGGGCCAACACCATCGCCCCCGATTTCGTGCCGACCCCCTCCCTGATCGGGTTGGCCCCGCTCTCCGACGAGGCGAAGGAGGTCTCCGACTTCGCCCATCGCATCGGGATCCCGATGGGCCGGGACGGGACCTACGAAGACGTCGGGGGCTGCGCGCTGTTCTTGGCGTCGGATCTCTCGGCATTCGTGACCGGAACCACCTTGCACCCCGACGGCGGGGCGGTGGCGTCGGCGGGGTGGTTCAACTGGCCCGACGTCGGGTTCGCCAACCAGCCGCCGCCAGGCGTCGTCGGCTACCTCATGGGCAGCCACGTCCCCCCGGCGGCCCCTTGACCGGATCTCGTCATGAGCCTCGGCCTCCGCGCAGCACCGAGGCGAGCGCGGCAAGAATCGACAGTGCGATCGCCGCACAGAACACCACCACCAGACCGTGATGGAACGGCGCCAGCAGCAGGCTCGGAAAGAACTCCTTGCCGATGATGATCCGCTGGGCCGCCGCGGGAAGGGAGGACAGCGCGTGAACGGCCGAGAGCAGGTGTTGTAGCGGATTGACGCCGAGGACGGCGGCGAACAGGGACGAGACGGCAGGCAGGGTGGCCACCTGATGCGCGATGCCGTGCGGCACGCCCTGCCGTTGCAGGCCGTGGGTCAGACTCTGCGGCAGGCTGGCGGCCAACCCGGCAATCATGAGCGAGAAGAACACCCCGATCGACAGTGCCGTACCCGAGTTTTGGAAGGTGGCGCGCATTCCCGAGGCCACTCCCCGCTGGCTGGCGGGGACGCTGCTCATCATGGACGACGTGTTGGGGGCGGCGAACATGCCGTTGCCCACGCCGTTGACAAAGAGGAGAATGGCGAAGGCCGGGTAGGGGAAGTCGACCGGGAGGAACAGGAGCCCGGCGTAGCCGGCGGCGGACACGAGCATGCCGGCGGTGGCGAGCCCTCGCGTGCCGAAGCGATCGGAGAGATAGCCTGACGCGGGGCCCGAGATGAGGAAGCCGGCGGTGAGCGGGATCAGGAAGATCCCGGCCCACAGCGGCGTCTCGCTGTAGTTGTAGCCGTGCAGGGGCAGCCAGATCCCCTGCAGCCAGATGATGAGCATGAACTGCAGTCCACCCCGGGCGATGGCGGCGGCGAACGCAGCCACGTTGCCGGCGGTGAACGACCGGATGCGGAAGAGACTGAGCTGAATCATCGGCTGGGCGACCCTGGCCTCGATGGCCACGAAGGCGATGAGCAGGGCGGTGCCGAGGGCGAAGAGAACTGCAATCTTGGGGTTCGTCCAACCCATGGCGTGAGCCCGGTAGGGCTGTATGCCGTTGGTGATGGCGATCAGGATGGCGCTGAGGCCCAACGCGAAGGTTATGTTGCCCCACCAGTCGATTCGACCGGGATGCCGCTCGCCGTTGTCCCTAAGTTTGCGGTAGGCCCATACCGTTCCGAAGACGCCGACCGGCACGTTGACCCAGAACACGGCGCGCCAATCCAGGGCCGCCAGCAGCCCTCCGGCCACCAGTCCGATGAACTGCCCGGCCAGACCCGCCACCTGGTTGATACCCAGCGCCATCCCGCGCTGGTTGGGAGGAAACGCATCGGTCAGGATCGCCGTCGAGTTGGCGACGAGCATGGAACCGCCGATGGCCTGGACGACCCGCCACCCGATCAACCAGAGCGCGCCATGTGTGCCGGTGAAAGGGTCGAACGACAAGAGGATCGACGCGAACGTGAACACCGCGAAGCCGGCGTTGTAGATCCTGACTCGACCCAGCATGTCGCCCAGTCGGCCGACGCTGACGACGAGGACGGCCTGGACAAGGCGATATCCCATGATCATCCACAGCAGGTAGCCGACGTTCCCCGGCGCCAGCGGATCCAGATGGATGCCCCGGAAGATCGCCGGCAGCGCGATGATAACGATTGATCCGTCGAGCGCCGACATGAACACCGCCGCCGTGGTGTTGGTGAGGGCTACCCATTTGTTGCGATCGTCGGCCGCCAGGTCGCGTCTGGACCGGGAGTCCCCCCCGGTGGACATCAAACGCTCTGTGCTGGTCGCTCAAGATGCGAACGCGGGAGCGTCGTCGTGTGGGGGAGCACTCCGGCTGCGTCGTTGACGTCCGGGTCGTGGCTCACGGGCCAAGGCTAACCGTGCCCAGGGGGCGTCAGGCAGACTGGCCGATGCGAGCGACGGTCACTCCTGCGAGCACGCTGAGCAGCTCGAGGGCCTGCACCGCCTCGGCCTGCATGATCCCCGAGTCCGGTCCTGCCACCACCAGCAGCCCCGACGGTGCATCGCGGTCGCGGATCGCCGCGACGAAGACCGTGCCGAAGCCGAGGTCGCGCAGGAGACCCATGGGGCCGAAGGTTCGGCTGATGACCGGTCCGGTGCTGTAGCTCGAGGCAACGTGAGAGACCAACCCGACAAGCCTCTCGAGGTCCACCGAGGAGAGAGTGGTGATGTCCTCCGCCCGCGCCCCCGTGGCGCCCTGCAGGACCAGCTCGCCCTCTGCACGGGTCCACAGGGCCGCCGACTGCAGCTGGGCGAGTTCGACGCTGGCCGACACGGTGCGACTGCCCAGCTCCTGGAGGGACCGTGATTGGGCAATACGGGGCGCATGCCAACCGAACTCCCCCAGGGGGGAGCTCTGGTACTGCTTGATGCCCGTGCGAGCGAAGGCCTGCTCGAGCACGCGGCCGGCGGCGTTGACCGCCTGGATCTGCTTGTCGTCGAGGGGGGAGGGCGCATCGACGTTCAGGACACCGACGATACGGCCGTCCACCGTCAACGGTACGGCCAGTTCCGCGACGACGCCGGGAACAGCCTCGCGGTAGCGAGGGTCCGTGGAGACGTCTTGCACCAACACGGGCTCCCCTGCCGCGAATGCCGATCCCGTGAGGCCGACCCCTCTCTCGATTCCGTCGAGCACCTGCCACTGTCCGCGCCCCGAGAGGAACCGCAGCACGCCGGCCCTTTCGACATAGACACTCGGCAAGAACTCGAAGTTCTCGTAGAGGTAGGCTGTCACCTCGTCCGCTGCGTCGTTCCGGTCAACCATCTTCTCGACCCGCTCGCCGAGCGTCCCCACGACGACCGGACTACGGCCTGGCCGAGCGGCGGCACCAGTCTCGGTGGCGCGCCAGTGGCGGGGCTGCGGCCAGCCGTCGTCGGGCCGGGCCAAGAGGTAACCCTGTACCAGGTCGACACCGACGGCGCGAAGGGCGTTGAGCTCCTCGCTGGTTTCGACACCTTCGGCGAGCGACGTGACGCCGCACTGCCGGGAGAATCCCACGAGACCACGCAGCACGGCCAGCTTGTTGGGGTCGCGATGGGCCTTGTGCACAAGGCTGCGATCGATCTTGATGTACTGGGGATGGAGCTGGATCACGTGCGACATGCTCGAGTAGCCCGAGCCGACGTCGTCGATGGCCAGCATCGTCGTCGCGGTGGTCCACGACTGCAGCCGACGGCGGAGCTCGTGGTAGTCCGATACCGCTTCGTGCTCGGTGATCTCGATCACTCGTGGAGGCAGAGCGTTCAATATCTGGTCAAGTCTGGGATCGAGCAGCGTGCGTGGGCTCAGGTTGACGAAGAGGCGGACGTCTTCGGGAGGAGGGCCCTTGTCGCAGGCCGCCTGCAGGCAGGCCAGTTCGAACTCCGTACGAACGCCGAGATAGGAGGCGTGCGCGAGCCACTGGTCCGGTCCGCTGCTGCACGGGATCGAACTCCGAGCGAGCAACTCATAGCCGAGGAGCGACCCGTCGGCGAGCCCGACGATGGGCTGCGCGGCCATATAGATCGCCCCGGGTCGCATCAGTTCCTCCACCAACCGGGTGAGCGAGTCCCCGCCCGGAGGCGAGGGCGCGACCGCGCGACGGTCGACCTCGCCCCATGCCGGGTCTTCCAGCTCTGTGCGAACGGTCATGATGTCCCAGGTGCGGTAGAAGGAGTAGGGGGGATGAAACGATCGACGCGAGAAGTGTGGTCTTTCGACGTGGCGATCGGGTCGCAGAACGGTTGCCAAACGGGTGACGGCGCAGGCAATGGCTGCACGGGGCGGACGTCATCAGCGCGACGACGGTTGCGCGGTTGCACCGGGAGGCGAAGTTGTGCCTGCGTTGGGGACGGGATGGCAGGCCATTGTCAGTCGTCCGAGACACTTGGCTCATGAACGGGCGCGGTGAGCTGCTCTTATTCCTTCTGGGAAGCCGGCTCTGGTGAGAAGGGCCACGGGGGGGTCTTCGGAGAGCCCCCCGGAGCGAGGTTGGGATCGCGCCACGAGCGGTCCACCGAGACATCGCCGGGTGTGGATGGCGATCGCCGCCGTGTTCATCGCCGTCGGGGCCGGGAGCACGATGTTTGCCTTCAGCGGTGTCAGGGTGGCAGCGGCGCGGTCGCACAAGAACTTCGCGTCGTCGTCGGTGGGCATCGCCGCGACGTTGCAGCTCGCCATCCAGCACGAGCAGGACCTGATCGTGAGCACAGAGTCCTTCGTCATCGGGGACCCTGACCCGACCCAGGCGGAGTTCACCCAGTGGGCGCGCGACGTGGACGCGCTGAAGCGGTACCCCGAGCTGCTCGACCTTGTGCTGATGCGTTATGTCCCCGCCGCGCAGCTCGGTGCGTACGCGAAGGCCGAGTCGCTTGGTCGGTCCACACCGTTCACGGTCACTCCTGCGGGCGACCGGCCCTACTACTGCTTTGCGGCGATCGGGGTGGAGCGCAAGGGTCGGACGGTGCCGAGCAACTACAACCTCTGCGGCGGCGCCCTGGGGCCGAAGGTGCTGGCGGCTCGGGCGTCCGGCGAGAGTGCCGTGTTGCCTCTGACGGTGAACGGCGCGAAGTCGCTCGGCCTCGAGGTGCCGATCTACCGCACCGGCTCGGTGCCTTCGACAGTCGCCGCCCGGGAGGCCGCATTCGTCGAGTTGATCGGCATGGACGTCCGCCCCGGTGTCCTCCTGCAGACAGCGCTCAACGGTCGGGCGAACACGGCAGCCGAGCTGCGGTTCGGCTCCGGCGCCTCGGCGGTGGTGTTTCGCAGCGGACAGGTTCCTGCGGGTGCCCAGACCATGACGATCAACCTCGACAATGGTTGGAAGGTCGAGACGCTCGGAGTCGTCGACCACGGCGGCGTGTTCGGCGCCGGCGGCGGCCTGCCCTTGCTGGCGGCCGGAATGGCACTGAGCCTGCTCCTCGGGGCTCTGATCTACGTGCTCGGCTCTGGCCGGGCACATTCGAGGGTGCTGGTTGACGCGCGCAACGACGAGCTCCGATTCCAGGCGTTGCACGACTCGCTCACCGGCCTGCCCAACCGGACCCTGATCATGGACCGCATCGAACAACTCTTGGCCCGAAATCGTCGCAATGGGACCGCCGGCGCCGCGCTGTACATCGATCTCGACGACTTCAAGAACGTGAACGACTCTCTGGGTCATGAGGTCGGCGATCGCTTGTTGGCCTCGGTGGCGACGCGCTTGGCGGGCACGCTGCGCGGCGCCGACACCATCGGCCGGATGGGCGGCGACGAGTTCGTCGTACTGATCGACGGCAGTGAGCCGATGGTTGCACCCGAACTCGTGGCCGAACGACTCCTCGACGTCATGCGTCAGCCATTCGACTTCGACGGGTGGTCGACGTCGCTGCTCGCCTCCACCAGCATTGGGATCGCCGTGGGCGATCGTGCCAGCGGAGGCGAACTGCTCCGTGACGCGGATATTGCGCTGTACCAGGCCAAAGCCAAGGGGAAGAATCGTTACGAGTTTTTCCATCCTGAGTTGCAGGTCGACATCGGCCGACGAATCAGGCTCGAATTCGATCTGCGATCGGCATTGGCTGGCGCGCAGTTCCGCCTGCTCTACCAGCCGATCTACGACCTGATCGATCTGAGCGTCGTGGCCGTCGAGGCATTGCTCCGTTGGGAGCATCCCGCCGACGGCCTGCTCTGTCCTGACGAGTTCATACCCATACTCGAGCAGAGCGGACAGATCCGCGAGGTCGGCACCTGGGTCATGCACCAGGCCTGTGCGCAGATGGCGGCGTGGCACGCCCGCGGCTATCACCTCAAGGTCTCGGTCAACATCTCTGGCCGACAGCTCGACGATGACCGCATCGTCGAGCACATCCGACACGCCCTCAAGGAGAGTGGGCTGCCGGCCGAGGCTCTGATCGTCGAGGTCACCGAGACCTCCCTGATGCGGGACGCCGCCGCCGCCGTGCGCGTACTGGAGGCCGTCAAAGACCTGGGCGTGAGCATCGCCGTGGACGACTTCGGCACCGGCTACTCCTCCCTGGCCTATCTCCAGCAGTTCCCGGTCGACCGGATCAAGATCGACAAGTCCTTCACGAGTGCGATGACCGAGTCGCCTGAATCGGCGGCGCTCATCAGAACCTTCGTCCATCTCGGATCGGACCTCGGTCTGATCACCCTGGCGGAGGGCGTCGAGACGACCGACCAGATGGATCTCCTGCGAGCCGATCACGTCAATGAGGCGCAGGGCTATCTGTTCGCGCGGCCTCTCGAGGCGGAGGTTCTCGAAGCCCAGCTCCTCGCACCGATGCGCTTCAGCGGTGGTGCCGCTCCCCCGGAGGGTGGGTGATCCGGTGGGGATGGCCGCGGGCGACCACTACCTGCCGTCCTGCACCTTCCTGACGGCGCCGTACCCCTTCTCGATGGCCGCCATGATGATGGCCTCGAAGTCCTGGTCGGTCAGGACGCGTGGCGTCCCCATGGACGACGCGCGCCGAATAGAGCTCGGCGAGCCATTCGAGGAGCTCGAGGCGCTCGACGGCCTGTTCCATGGTGCTGCCGTAGGCGATGGAGCCGTGATTCTGCATCATGGCGGCATTGCGCCCCTCGAGCGCCTCGACGACGTTGTCTGCCAGCTTCTGAGAGCCGAAGGTGGCGTAGGCGGCCGTTCGGGGAGCCCCTCCCAGAGCCAGGCAGCTGTAGTGCAGCGGCGGCAGTTCGTCGTGGCAGCACGAGAGTGCGGTCGATGCCATGGCATGGGCATGCGTGATCGCCACGGCGTTGGTGGCGGCGTAGATGCTGGTGTGCAACGGCACCTCGGACGTCGGGACCAGATCACCGTCCACGACCCGCCCCTCCAGGTCGATGACCGTGACCATCTCCGCTGTCACGTCGGCCAGGTCGGCTCCGGTGGGTGTCACGGCGATCAGAGGGCCCAGGCGGGCCGAGATGTTGCCGGCCGTGCCGATGACCAGACCCTTGGCTGCCAGGTGGCGGCTGGCAGCCGCCACAGCTTCTCGCTCAGCGCCCAAGAGTAGATCGGCCATCGTCCTCCCCTCTCCCTTCCTCTCCGAAGGCTTCCTCTCCGAAGGCTTCCTCTCCGAAGACTTCCTCTCCGAAGGCGGCCACGGTAGATGACACAGCTCGCGCCGTCCAGATCCCCTCGCAGGGTAGCCTGCCGATGTGGCCGCCCGATCGTGTTCCTGAGTCGTGTCCCTCAGCGAGACTCGGGTGACGGTAGGCGGTCGTGAGCTCACCGTCACGAACCTGGACAAGGTGCTGTTCCCAGAGGTGGGCTTCACCAAGGGTCAGCTGATCGAGTACTACGTCGGCGTCGCACCCGTCATGCTGGCACACATCCGTGACAGACCGCTGACCATGAAGCGGTATCCCGACGGAGTGGACAAGAAGTACTTCTACGAGAAGCACGTGCCATCGCACGCCCCGAGCTGGGTTCGCACCGTGCGCGTGCCGGTCGCAGAGGGCGGCCAGGAGATCGAGTACTGCGTGGTGTGCGACCTGCCGACGCTGGTGTGGGCGGCGAACCTGGGAGCCATCGAACTGCACGTACCTCTGTGGCGGGTGGCGCGCCGGCGTCGGCTGCCCGGTCCACCCGACTTCATCGTCTTCGACCTCGACCCGGGCGATGGGACGACGATCGTCGAGTGCTGCCGCGTCGCGGGGTACATCGAGGAGGTCCTCCGGGAGCGAGCACTGGAGTCGCGGGTCAAGACGAGCGGTTCGAAGGGGCTGCAGGTCTATGCCGCGCTGGTGGGAAGGCCGACGTGGGAGCGATCACGGACCGAGGCGCATGAGATCGCCCGCGCCGTGGAGCGGGCGCACCCGGACCTCGTGACCTCCAACATGAGAAAGGTCCTGCGCCGCGACAAGGTGTTGATCGACTGGAGCCAGAACCACCCGGCGAAGACCACGGTCGGGGCCTACTCGGTGCGGGGGCGGGCACGGCCCACCGTGTCCACACCGGTCACCTGGGCCGAGGTCCGGCGTTGCCTGAAGGACGGTGATCCGTCCGCGTTGGAGTTCACGACCGCCGAGGTGCAGTCCCGGATCACCCAGAAGGGCGATCTCTTCGCTTTCTCGTAACTCAGCCCACCCCGGTCAACAGCAGGGGCTCCTCGCTGACCGCGCCCTTGGGGGTCTGGACGAGGACGGCGGCCGTGACCGCGGCGAGTGCGAGGACTATGGCGCTGAAGGCGAACGCCGTCGTGTAGCCATGAATGGCGCCGGCCACCTTGGCGCTCGCCGAGGTCCCGTGTACGGCGAGGTACGCCGCGGTGGCCCCGGTGACGATGGTGTTGATCAGCGCCGCCCCCATGGAGCCTCCCGTCTGCTGGGTGGAGTTCACGAGGGCACTGGCCACCCCCGCATCGTCCGGTCGGACGCCGATCAGTGATGTGCTGCTTATGGCGACGAAACATAGACCGATGCCGGAGCTGAGTATCAGCTCGGCCGGGAGGACGAGGCCGACGTAGGTCGAGTGCACCCCGAGGAGGGTGAAGATGCCGAGCCCGGTGGCGCCCAGGGCGAGCCCGGCCGTCATGACGACTCGGGGGCCGAACCGGGGGAGCATGCGGCTGGCCGACGTCGCCCCGGCGATGACGCCCAGGGAAAACGGCAGGAAGGCCAGGCCGCTCTTCATGGCGGAGTAGCCCAGGGTGCCCTGGAAGTAGTAGGTCAGTGACAGGAACGTGCCCAGCATGGCCGTCCCGACGAGGAGCGAGGCCAGGAAGGAACCTCCCCGACTCCGCTCGAGGACGATGCGCATCGGAAGGAGGGGGTGCTCGACCCTGCGCTCTATGAGGACGAACGAGACGAGCAGTATGGCAGCGATGGCGAACAACTCGAGGGTGACGGCGGACGTCCAGCCGTCGCTGCCCGCCTTGGTGAAGGCGTAGACGAGGGCGAGGAGACCACCGGTGGAGGTCAGCGCGCCGGAGATGTCGTAGCCGTGCCGGACCGGGTTCCTGCTCTCGGTGACGAACCGCGTGGCCGCCAGAGCCGCTCCAATGGCGATGGGGACGTTGATGAGCAGCGTCCAACGCCACGAGGCGTACTGCGTCAGGACGCCGCCGAGGATGAGGCCGATCGCCGCCCCGCTCCCGGCGATCCCGCCGTAGACGCCGAAGGCTCTCGCTCGCTCCTTCGGCTCGGTGAAGGCGATCGTGAGCAGGGAGAGCGCGGAGGGTGCCATGACCGCGGCGAACGCACCCTGGAGGGCCCGCGCGCTGAACAGCATGGCCGAGCTCTGGGCCAGCCCGCCCAGGGCCGAGGCGGCTGCGAATCCCAACAGGCTGATGATGAACATCCGTTTGCGACCCAGGTAGTCGGCGATGCGCCCCCCCAAGAGCAGGAGGCCGGCGAAGGCCAGGGTGTAGGCCGTCAACATCCACTGGCGATTGGCGGTGGAGATGTGGAGCGACCGTTGGGCCGAGGGAAGGGCGATGATCACCACCGATGCGTCGAGGACGACCATGAGTTGGGCCACCGCGATGACCCCCAGGGCGCGGAAACGCTTCGGGTCGGGAGGAGTCGGGGCTGGCGTCGGGGCGTCGTGCCGTTCGAGTGTGCTGGTCATCGGCCCTCCTGGGTCGTGCACTCCGGGTGCCCGGGCGATACGGTCTGGCATCGTCCGTCGAGCGGTCGTATAATCGGAGTGCTAGTTCCATTTAGACTATACGGAACGAAGGCTCCGTTTGTCAATGGGGGAGGAAGAGTCTCATGGAACCCAGGCACGTACCCGATGCCACCGGGGAGAGGTCCCCGGTGGAGGAGTCGTTGCGACCGCTCCGGGCGGACGCACAGCGCAATCGGGCACGGGTGCTCGAGGCCGCCGAGTCGGTGTTTGCCGCCGAGGGCATCAATGTGCCGGTCGACGTCATCGCCGAGAAGGCCGGGGTGGGCATCGGCACGCTCTATCGGCACTTCCCGACCAAGGAGAAGCTGTTCGAGGCCATCCTGATCGGTCGCATCGCCGACATCACGGCGGACGCGCTGGCATGCGTCAACTCGGAGGACCCCGGGAGGGCCTTCTTCGGATTTCTCGAGGACCTGGTCGAAGAGACGTCGTCCAAGCGCGACCTGATTCAGGCTCTGCTCGGCGCGGGTGTGGAGGTGGAAGAGGCGGTGGCCGAGACCAAGCAGGGGCTCGAGGCGGCCGTGGGCGAGTTGCTGCAGGTGGCGCAGCGGGCCGGCGCCGTCCGTTCCGACGTCACGACGGAAGTGGTGCTGTCCTTGGTGGGGGCCACCTGCATGGCCGCCGACCGTCCCCTCAAGACGGCGATGCCGAGAGAGATGCTGACCATCGTCTGTGACGGGCTCCGGCCCCCGAACGTCGCTCGGCCCACGCGGCCGTCCCGAGAGGGGTAGGGCCCCCCTGGGACGCCCCGAAGTTGGCGCCACCCCGGCCGGGCTGCCACGCTAGGAACCATGGCGTGCTCCGAGAGGTCGATGCGGTGGCGTCGACGGTAGGCGCCGTCGCCGACCCGCAGAGCGCCGAGGTGTCGCTCCTCATCGGGGGCATGACCTGCGGCGCCTGCGCCGCCCGGATCGAGCGGCGGCTGAACCTCCTCGAGGGGGTCGAGGCGCGCGTCAACTACGCCTCCGAGCGCGCCACGGCCGTGCTGCCCGCAGGCGTGCCGGTGGAGCGCCTCATGGAGGAGATCGTGGCTGCGGGCTACTCCGCCGAGCTCCCCCCGGAGATCTCGCGGCCCTCGGCCGACGGCGTGGAGGCCACGGAGGCTCGGGTGCGGGCCCTGCGCCGCCGCCTCGTCGTGTCGGCCGTGCTCTTCATGCCCCTGTGCGACATGTCGATCGCCTTCTCCTTGGCGCCCAACTTGCGGTTCACCGGTTGGCAATGGCTGATGCTGGCCCTGGCGGCACCGGTGGTGACCTGGGCGGCGTGGCCCTTCTACCGGGGGGCGGTACGGGCGGCACGGCACCGTCTGTCGACGATGGACACGCTGGTGTCGTTGGGCATCGTGACCTCCACCGTGTGGTCGGTGTACGCCATGTTCTGGCGCGACGCCAGCAACGCACCGCACTCCATGCTCTTCATGCTGGCGCACCGCTCGGCCGGTGCCATCTACCTCGATGTGGCTGCCGGGGTCACGACCTTCGTGCTGGCCGGACGCTACTTCGAAGCCTGGTCCCGGCAACGGTCGGGCAACGCACTCCGGGCACTGGCGGCGGTCGGAGCTAAGGACGTGGGGGTGATCGACGCCAGCGGGTTCGAGCGGCGCCGCCCGGTGGCGGCCCTCGCTGTGGGTGACCGGTTCATCGTCCGGCCCGGTGAGACGATAGCCACCGACGGCGAGGTCCTCTTCGGAAAGTCGGCGGTGGACCGGAGCGTCTTGACCGGCGAGTCCCTGCCGCTCGATGTGGCGCCGGGCGACACCGTTGTGGGGGGGACCGTCTCGACGAGCGGTCGCCTGGTGGTGCGCGCCACCAAGGTGGGTGCTGACACCCAGCTGGCCCAGATGCTCCGACTGGTCGAGCACGCCCAGAACGAGAAGGCTTCGGTGCAGCGATTGGCCGACCGCGTCTGCAACGTCTTCGTCCCGGTCGTCCTCCTGATCGCGCTGGCGACCCTGGCGGCGTGGCTCTGGCTCGGGTACGCGCCGGTGCAGGCGTTCACGGCCGCTCTCTCCGTCCTGGTCATCGCCTGCCCGTGTGCGCTGGGTCTCGCCACCCCGGCTGCGCTGTACGTGGCCGCCGGGGAGGGGGCGCGGGCGGGGATCTTCTTCAAGGGCTACCGGGCGCTCGAGGCGTCGCGGGAGATCGACACCGTCGTGCTCGACAAGACCGGGACGGTCACCACCGGCAGGATGAAGGTGACGGACATCGCCTGTGCTCCGGGCACCGATGTACGAACGCTGCTCCGCTGGGCGGGTGCGCTCGAACAGGCTTCGGAACATCCTGCCGCGATCGCCATCGCATCGCGGGCGATGGAGGAGGTCGGGCCCCTCCCCATGGCGGAGTCGTTCATCGCGCTGCCGGGCTTCGGTGCCACCGGGAGCGTGGAGGGCCACGACATCATCGTCGGCCGGATCGGAGCCGACGGGGAGCGGCCGGATCTCCAGCCGTCCGGCGTGACGGATCGTTGCCACGAGTGGGAGGCCCGGGGTCGCACGGCGGTTCTCGTCACGTGCGACGGAACGGCGGTCGGGTCGATGGCACTGGCCGATTCCGTCCGCGAGTCGGCGGCCCCGGCGGTGCGACAGCTTCAGGAGCTCGGGCTGCGGTGCCTTCTCATGACGGGGGACAACGAGGTGACGGCCCGTGCCGTCGCCTCGTCACTGGGCATCACGGAGGTGGTGTCGGGCGCGCTGCCGGGCGACAAGGTGGCCGTCATCAGACGGCTTCAGGGCGAGGGCCGGACGGTGGCGATGGTCGGCGACGGGGTGAACGACGGCCCGGCACTGGTGGTTGCCGATCTCGGTCTGGCCGTCGGCTCGGGCACCGACGTGGCCATCAACGCGGCCGATCTCATCGTGATGCGCGACGATCTGCGCGCCGTGGCCACCGCCATCGACCTGGCACGCCGGACGCTTCGCACCATCCACGGCAATCTGGCGTGGGCCTGCGTCTACAACGCCACGGCCATCCCCCTGGCTGCCTTGGGCTTCTTGAACCCGCTGGTCGCCGCCGGAGCGATGGCGCTCTCCTCAGGCTTTGTCGTGTGGAACAGCTCCCGCCTGCGACGCGTCACCCACTCCGGCTCTGCCTTGGTGCGCGCCACGCCTGCCCGGGTCCCCGGGGCGGCCGACCCTCCGTCGCTCAGGCAGAGGCGCGCCAGCGCCGTTCGAACGGAAGCCGCCAGGTCCGCGGTGCGATGAGGTCCCGGATGGCATCGGGTCCCCACGAACCGGGCTCGTAGGGCAGGACCGGAGGCGGGTTCTCCAGCAAGGGCGTGGAGACCTCCCACAGCCGTTCGATGCCTTCCGCCGTGTTGAACAGGGTGTGATCCCCGATCATCGCGTCGTGAATGAGCCGTTCGTAGGCCTCCAGGACATCGGCATCCTGCCCGGTCTCGTGCAGCGCGAACTGCAGGCTGAGTTTCTCCAACTTCATCCCCGGGCCCGGCTTCTTGCCGTAGAACGACAGTGAGAGCTTGGACGAATCGGCCAGATCGAAGGTGAGGTGGTCCGGACCCTGGGTGCCGACCCCGGACCCCGCCGGGAACATGCTCTTGGGTGGCTCACGGAACGCGATGGAGATGATGCGCTCTCCGCCACCGAGCCGTTTGCCGGTGCGGAGGTAGAAGGGAACGCCGGCCCAGCGCCAGTTGTCGATCTCAGCGCGCAGGGCGACGAAGGTCTCGGTGTCCGAGTCCGGGGCCACCCCCGGGATGTCCCGGTAGCCCACGTACTGGCCCCGCACGACCTCGCTCACGTCGATCGGGCGCATGGACCGGAAGACCTTGTTCTTCTCCTCGCTGATGGCCCGTGACTCGAGGGCGGTCGGAGGTTCCATGGCCATGAAACCCAGGATCTGGAAGAGGTGGGTCACCACCATGTCCTTGAATGCGCCGGTCGACTCGTAGAAGGCGACCCGGTCGTCGACGCCCAGGGTTTCGGGGACGTCGATCTGCACGTGATCGATGTGGTCACGGTTCCAGATCGGCTCGAAGAGGCCGTTGGCGAAACGGAAGGCCAGTATGTTCTGGGCCGCCTCCTTGCCCAAGAAGTGGTCGATCCGGAAGACCTGTTCCTCATCGAAGAACCGGTGCACCAGGTCGTTGAGCGCCCGGGCGCTGGCCAAGTCGGTGCCGAAGGGCTTCTCCATGATGATCCGCGACCGGTCCACCAGGTCCGCCTTGCCCAGCAGCTCAATGACATCAGCGGCTGCGGCGGGCGGAATGCTGAGGTAGTGCAACCGCCGGACATCCCCTCCGATCGCCGCTTCGGCTCTGGCCACGGCGGCGGCCAGTCCGTCCGGCCCCGCCGATTGGGGCACGAAGCTCAACCGCTGCTCGAACCCGGCCCACTGCAGCAGGGAGATCTTCCCCGTGGCGTACTGGTCGCAGGCCCGCCGCGCCAAGTTGCGGAAGTCCTCGTCGGTGAGCTCGCTGCGCCCCGTCCCGACGATCTGGTACTCGGGGAGCATGCCCGACTGTGCGAGGTGGAGAAGCCCCGGCAGGAGCTTGCGCGCCGCAAGGTCACCGGTGGCTCCGAAGAGAACGATGATGTGGGGGGTGAGCACCGGTGGGTCGGACGTTGCCGCCGTGCCCTCGGCAGGCTGCTCAATCACGCGCTGCTCAATCATTGTGGTCCGGAGGCTGGTCGGGATGGCCAGGCCGCCGGAGCGCACCTGGCATCAGTGACCGCGACGTGGAGAGGGTGCATGGTGGGCCTTCCATGGTGGGGGTGGCGCGAACCGATACCCAAAACATTACGTGGCGGCCGGCGGTCCGGGCGCCACGGGACCTTCATCACCCGCTTGGAGGTAGAGATGCGGGCGACGCCCCTCTTCGAGGAGGGTTCCGATGCCGTCCCTCTGGTAGGCCAGCTGAAGGTCGATCCGTTGCACGAGCAGCTCAGGGGGGTAGGTGCAGCCGGGGACCGTCCGGGTGGCCTCCGCCACCACGGTTCCCGTAGGTGCCACGATCCGGCTCGCCCCCAAGAGGGTGGTGGTGCCGTGCGCGCCGCACTGGTTCGACTGCACCCACCACTGGCTGTTGGCCAGGGCCAGCGCGGGGTACAGAAGGTCCCAGGTCGTCGCCCCCTCGACCTCGTAGGCCGAAGGGGCCACCACCAGCCGCGCCCCGCGTGAGGCCAGGGTCCGTGCCACTTCGGGAAAGTCCCCGTCGAAGCAGATCACCACGCCCACCACCCCCAGCGTCGGGTCCTCGAAGGTGGTGAGGCAGTCGCCCGGGCGGAAGATGGAAGGCTCCGAGGTGGGCGGGTAGAGGTGCGCCTTGCGGTGACGGGCCACCAGGTCGCCGTGGGGGTTGAACACCAGCGCCGTGTCGTAGAGATCGCCGTCCTCGCCCAGCTCGGGAACGCTTCCGGCGACGAGCCACAGGGCCGCCGCTCGTGAGGCCACGGACAGGCGTTCGCGGCGCGGGCCGTCGAGGGGCTCGGCCGCTTGGCGGGCGTCCTCGCGCAGCGTGACCGGGTCGTAGCCACAGGGCCAGAGCTCGGGGAGTACGAGGAGCTCGACGCCGCGCGAGGCGGCGAGGTCGATCATGTCCAGCGCAACCTGCATGTTGCGCTTGGGCTCACCCGGCGCGGCGAGCCATTGCGCGATCCCTACCTGGAGATCTCGCTTCACGTTGGCTCTCGGCTCGCCGCTACCAAAGGCTTCCCCATGGTCCTGTCGTGCCCACGGTAAGGGCGGACCGTGCGTGGCCGGTTTCCGCCGCGTGAATGGACTGTTACAAGCTCGGTGCCCACATGGCCTGTCGCGCTCGAGGCCCCCCGGCGGGGATCCCGTCAGCCCGGAAGCTGGCCCGCCATCAGGGTGACCAGGTCGTAGAGGACGTGAGCCGCCGCGATGGCGGTGATCTCGGCGTGGTCGTACGCCGGCGCCACCTCGACCACGTCACCGCCGACGACGGACACCCGGCGCAGCCCGCGCACCATTGCCAGCAGCTCGCGGCTGGTCAGCCCGCCCGCTTCGGGCGTTCCCGTGCCGGGTGCGTGGGCGGGGTCGAGCACGTCGATGTCCACCGAGAGATAGACGGGAGCGTTGCCGACGCGCTCGACGACCCGGTCGATCACCGCATCGACCCCTCGGGCGACGTCGTCCGCTGAGATCTGGAGAAAACCCATGGCGGCGTCGTCGGTGAGGTCGTGACTGCCGTAGAGCGGTCCCCGCAAGCCCACGTGGGCGCTACGGTCGCGCAGGAGGAGACCCTCCTCCCAGGCCCGTCGGAACGGCGTCCCGTGCGTGAACCGCTGGCCGAAATAGGTGTCCCAGGTATCGAGGTGCGCGTCGAAGTGCACCAGGGCGAGGGGACCGTGCCGCCTCGACGTGGCCCGAAGGAGCGGGAGTGCAACGGTGTGGTCACCGCCGATGGCCACCACACGACCGCCCCCGGCCAGCAACGACCCGGCGGCCTCTTCGATCTGCGCCACCGCCGCGGCGATGTCGAAAGGTGAGCAGCTGATGTCGCCGGCGTCGACGACCTGGCAGCGCTCGAAGGGAAGGGTGTCCAGCTCGGGGTGGTAGGGCCGTAGCAGGCGGGATCCCTGCCGCACCCCGCTCGGGCCGAATCGGGCGCCGGGCCGGTAGGTGGTGCCGCCGTCGAAGGGGATCCCCACGACCGCGATGTCCCAGTTGGGCACCTGGTCGATCGTCGGCAGCCGGGCGAAGGTGGCCGGCCCGGCGAAACGGGGCACGACGGTGGCATCGGCCGGGCCCACCGGAGTGCGGTCGGTGCCCCGGTCAGTCATCGAGAGCCTGGTAGACCAGGGCGCGCAGCTGCGCTCGGATGGGGTACGCCACCGAGGGAACGAGCTGGGTCATGAACACGACGAAAAGGTCTTCGGCCGGATCGATCCAGAATGCAGTGCTGGCCAGACCGCCCCAGTAGAAGTCCCCCGTTGAGCCGGCCATCGCGGTGGCAGCCGGACCCTGGCCCACCGCGAAGCCCAGGCCGAACCCGACCCCTTCGAACCCAGCCTCACCGAACCCGCCCACGGCCAGATCTGTCAGGGTCGCCCCTCCCGGAAGATGGTTCCTCGTCATGAGCTCCAGGGTCTTGCGTCCGAGCACCCGCCAGCCGTCGAGCTGGCCGCCGTTGAGCAACATCTGGCAGAAGGCGGAGTAGTCGTTGGTGGTCGAGACCAGGCCGCCGGCTCCCGAGAGGTAGGACGGCGGGCGGAGGTAGGGGCTCTGGTCAGGTGCCTCGAGCAGTAGCGGAGCGGTGGTGGGCTGGAACTGATAGAGGGCGGTGAGCCTCTCGGCCGAGGTCTCGGGGACGAAGAAGCCGGTGTCGACCATGCCCAGTGGCTCGAGGATCTCCCGGCGCAGGTAGTCGTCGAACCGGTCCCCCGACAGGATCTCCACCAGGCGACCGACGATGTCCGTGGACAGGCCGTAGTTCCACCGGGTTCCCGGGTCGAATTTCAACGGGTGCTGCGCCAGGAGGGCCGTGATCCCTTCGAGCGTCAGTCCCTCCCCCTGGGCGGTGCGGGCCTCGGTGAATGCGTCATCGATCGGATTGCCCGGGAAGATGCCGCCGGGTAGACCGGTCATGTGGGTGAGGACATCCCGGATGCTCATCGGTCGTGGTGGTTTGACCGATGTGGTGGAGCCGTCCGGCTGCGCCTGTGCCACGCGGAGGTTGCGCCACTCGGGGATATAACGGTGCACGGGATCGGTGAGCTGGAACAGCCCCCGCTCGTAGAGCTGCATGAGGGCCACCGAGGCGATGGGTTTGGTCATGGAGTAGATACGGAAGATGGCGTCGTCGGCCATCGGGCGCCCTCTCTCGCGATCCATCAATCCGAGCGAGCGGTAGTAGGCCAGCCGCCCGTCGCGCATCACGGTGATCTGGCACCCGGCGATCTTCCCCGGTGTCACGTACCGGCCCTCGAAGTGGTCGGTGATGCGCTCGAGGCGCGCCCCGCTCATCCCTGCCGCAGTGGGCTCGATCTCCACGCGCGTCTCGCTCCTCCTCCTGGGTCGGAGAGCCGGCTCACGTTCTCGCGACCGGTCCTGCCCGAGAGTATCGCCACGAGGGTCGGGCTCAGTCGGCCCCCCGCTGCGACCGCACGTAGTCGGCGGTGCCGCGCAGGAACGCGGCGACATCCTGTGCCTTCGTCGCACAGATTTCGGCGAAGTACTCGGGCACGAAGACCTGCAACGCACCGGAGGCCAGTCCGTCCAGGATGGCGGTGACCGCGACCGACACGGGCTCGGCCGGCACCGGAAGGTTGGGGACGTCGTTGTCCGGCAGGGTGAAGAGGTCGGTGTCGATCACCCCGGGGTAGACGACCATGACCTTGACGCCGGTCTCCCAGAGATCGACCGCCATCGCCTCGGAGAAGGCGGTCAGCGCCGCCTTGGAGGCGTCGTAGGCCGCCTCCCCGGGCACGCCGAGGAGGGCGGCGATGGAAGAGACGTTGACGATCGTGCCCGCGCCGCGCGCCACCATCTGGGGCAGGAGCGCCAGGGTGAGGCGCATGGGGGAGAGGAAGTTGATGTGCATGACCCGGGTGACGGTGTCGACGTCCAGCGCCGTGACGTGGCGACGCTTGGGTATGCCCGCGTTGTTCACGAGGAGGTCGATCCCCCCGAAGGCGTCGAGCACGTCCACGCTGAGTTGGTCCACCGCGTCCGGGTCGGCCAGGTCGACCACCCACATGCGGCTGTCGGGCGAGTGCTCCATGCAGCGACCGACGACATCGGCCAGCCGGTCGCCCCGCCGGGCACAGATGCCGACGACGGCGCCTTGGGCCGCCAGTGCTTCGGCGAGGCCCGCACCGATCCCCGACGAGGCGCCGGTCACCAAGGTGCGACAGCCCTTCAGCTCCAGACCCATCTCTCCACCCCCACGTTTCCTCTCGCGGTTCTCGACCCCCGAGGGTCCGATCCTACGTTCGAGCGGTCGGGGCCGAGGTGACCTGGCCGACGGCGTCGGTTACGAAGTCGAGGCCGGCCTGGCTCCCGGGCAAGATGCCGATCATCGCGTAGAAGCCGTGCATCTGCCCGGTGAAGCGCCGGTGCTGCACCGGGACTCCCGCCTTCATGAGCCGAGTCGCGTAGAGCTCCCCCTCGTCGCGCAGGACGTCGTGCTCGGCCGTCACGATGACCGCCGGGGGCAGGTTGGTCAGATCGGGCTGGCGCAGAGGCGAGGCGTCAGGGTGGGCCCGTGCCGCCTCGACGGGCGCGTAGTGAGCCCAGAACCAGGTCATGGAGTCCCGCGAGAGCATCAGCTGGTTGTCCGGCTCGGTGTACGAGGTGGTGTCACGGTCGCAGTCGGTGATCGGGTAGACGAGGACCTGGAGCGCGATGGCCGGGCCACCGTCTGCCTTGGCTCGCTGGGCCATGACCGCGGCCAAGTTGCCGCCGGCGCCGTCGCCGGCCACGATCAGCGGCACGCGGGCGCCGGCCAGCTCCTCGAGATGTGCGTCGGCCCATCGCAGTGCCGCCCAGGCGTCCTCGACGGCCGTCGGAAAGCGGTACTCCGGGGCCAAGCGGTAGTCGACCAGAAGAACGGCGCAGCCTGTGCGTGCGGCCAGCGTCCGCCCCAGCGTCTCGAAGTCCTCGACGGCACCGATCACCCATCCGCCGCCGTGGTAGTAGACGATCAGTCCGGCGAGCCGATCGTTGGGTACCAGGAGACGCACCCGGACGTGGCCGCCGGGGACCGGCACCCGCCCGCTCTTGATCGCCGCCATCTCCGGTGCGGGACCGAACCGGTCCCTCAACCGGCCCGGGAGGGCGCGGGCCTCCTCCACCGTCATCTCCCAGATCGGCGTCGAGCCGGCCCGGGTCAGCTCGCCCAGGAACCGAGTCGTCGCCTCGTCGAGGGTCATCCGGTCATCAAGGAGACGAGGTCAGCTGCACCGACGCCAACGCGAAACCTTCGTAGCCCCGGGCGGCCACCTCGGCGCACTTCTCCCCGTAGACCCCGAGGCCGCCCACGTAGGGGAGGAACACCCGCGGTTTGCCGGGAATGTTGGCCCCCATGTACCAGGAGGCGGCTTTGGTGTACAGCGTCCGGGAGGCGACCTGCTGGACGTGATCGGTCCAGCTCGCCGCGGCCTCCTCGGTGGCCTCAATGGTGTCGACACGATCGTGGGCCAAGCGCTCGAGGCAGTGCGCGATCCACTCGACGTGCTGCTCGATCGCCGTCGGCATGTTGCTCAAGACGGACGGGCTGCCCGGGCCGGTGATGGTGAACAGATTGGGGAAGCCGGGAATGCCCAGGCCCAGATAGGTCCTCGGCCCCTCAGCCCACGTCTCGGCGAGCGACCTCCCGTCACGGCCGCGGACGTCCATGGCCAGAAGCGGTCCGGTGAGGGCATCGAAGCCGGTGGCGTACACCATGATGTCCACGGCGTGCTCGGACTCCGTGGTGCGGATGGCATCGCGCGTGACCTCCACGATCGGGGTGCGCCGCAGATCGACGAGCGTCACGTTGGGCCGGTTGAACGTCTCGTAGTAGTTGGTGTCGAGCGGCAGGCGCTTTGTGGCAAACGGAAAGTCCCTGGGCTTGAGGGCGTCGGCCACCCGGGGATCCTCGACGATCTGGTCGATCTTGGCGTGCACGAACTCGACCGCCGTCGCGTTGGCCTCCTCGTTGAGGAGCAGATCACTGAATGTGGCCACGGAGAACATGAAGCCACCCTGCTCCCAGCCGGCCTCGAACGCGGCCCGTCGCTCCTCGGGCGTCACCTCGAGGGCCGACCGGTCCATGCCCACGTACGGGATTCCCGCGCGCGACAGCCGGCCCCGCCGGCGCCACTCTCGGTAGTTGTCCTTCCACAGCTGCACGAAGGCCGGAGTGAGGGGCCCGTTGGCGGCGGGGATCGTGAACTGCGCCGTCCGCTGGAACACCGTGAGGTGGGCCGCCTGCTCGGCGATCACGGGAATGGCCTGAATCCCAGAGGCGCCGGTACCGATGACCCCGACCCGTTGGCCTTCGAAGCGGACCGGTTCGTGCGGCCACTGGCCGGTATGGTACGTGGCCCCGGTGAAGGAGTCGGCTCCGGGGAGCTCGGGGATGTTGGCGGCGGAGAGGCAGCCGACGGCCGTGATCACCCACCGGGCCTTCACCGAGGCTCCGTCGTCGGTGGACACGGTCCAACGGCCAGAACGGTCGTCGAACTGTAGCGAGGCCACTCGGGTGTCGAACTCGAAATCCTTCTTCAGGTCGAGTCGGTCGGCGACGTGCTCGAGATAGCGGAGAATCTCCGGCTGGCCGGGGTACCGCTCTTCGAGCGGCCATTCCTGCTCGAGGTCAGGGAGGAACGAGTACGAGTAGTACATGCTCTCGGAGTCGCAGCGGGCGCCCGGATACCGGTTCCAGTACCAGGTTCCCCCTACTCCGGAGCCCGCCTCCACCCCGCGCACGGAGAAGCCTGCCTCGCGCAACCGGTAGAGCATGTACAGGCCGGCGAACCCGGCCCCGATGACGACGGCGTCGTAGTCCCCGTCGTGGTACCCGGGGCGGACTCGCTCCTGGTGCTGTCCCATTGCTCGCCATGTTATGACGGCGACACCATCGGGGCCTCCCGTCGGGGGTGACGGGCGATTGATATTTTGTTGATGCCGCCGCCCCCCGCGTTCACACCGGGTTGATATGCCGGGGGCCACGATGAGTCCGTGGCAGATTTCCTCGCAGTTCTGGGCTTCTTGGCGTTCGCCGGAGCGATGCTCGCCCTCATCTGGCTTCTGGACCGGGTATGACCTGGGTCCAGGGCGTCCTCCTGGCGGTGTCGATCGTGATGTTCTTCTACCTGGGCGTCGCCATGTTCAAACCCGAGAAGTTCTGAGGTGGGTTTCACCTGGACGATCATCACCCTGGTCGTCGCCCTCGGCCTCACCTGGCGATACCTCGGGTCCTACATGGCGGCCGTCTTCGACGGACGGGTGCACTACCTGGCATGGGCCGAGCGGCCCGTCTACCGCCTCCTCGGCACCAGCCCGCAACAGGAGCAGAACTGGAAACGCTACGCCACCTCCATGGTCATTTTCACGACGATCGCCATGGCGCTCACCTACCTGATCATCCGCCTACAGGGGTCGCTGCCCCTCAACCCCCAGCACCTGGACGGCGTCTCCCCGGCACTCAGCTTCAACACCGCCGGCTCCTTCGTGACCAACACCAACTGGCAGAACTACGGCGGCGAGTCCACCATGTCGTACTTCTCTCAGATCGGGGCGCTCACCTTCCAGCAGTTCGTGAGCCCGGCCATCGGCATCGCCGTGGCCATCGCCATGGTGCGGGGCTTCTCCCGGCGCAACTCGCCGACGATCGGGAACTTCTGGGTGGACATGACCCGCGCCGTCCTCTACATCTTTCTTCCCATCGCCTTCGTCTTCGGCATCATCTTCGTCGGGCAGGGCGCCGTGCAGACCCTGGCCGGGACCGTCACCATCCACGACTACCTCAACGGGGTGACCCAGACGATCGCCCGTGGTCCCATCGGCTTCATGGAGGCCATCAAACAGCTGGGCAACAACGGCGGCGGGTTCCTCAACGCCAACTCCTCCACGACCTTCGAGAACCCGACCGGCCTCACCAACTGGCTGTCGATCTACCTGCTGCTCGCCGTCCCCTTCGCCCTGACGTACACCTTCGGCAAGATGGTCGGCAGCATCCGCCACGGCGCCGCTCTCCTGGCGGCCATGGTGATCATCTTCGGAACCTGGGTCACCTTCACCAGCATCGCCGAACACCAGCAGAACCCCGCGATAGCCACGGCCAGTGTGCATGCAAACGTGGGGAACACCGAGGGGAAGGAGGTGCGCTTCGGCGACACCGGCACCGCCCTCTTCGGGGTGTCCTCCACCAGCACCTCCACCGGCTCGGCCGATGCCTCCTACGACTCGTTCACCCCTATTGGCGGCATGGGACTGCTCACCGGGATGATGCTGGGTGAGGTGACGCCGGGTGGCACCGGAAGTGGCCTCTACACCATCCTCATTTACGCCATCATCGCCGTGTTCATCGGCGGACTGATGATCGGGCGAACACCGGAGTACCTGGGGAAGAAGATTCAGGCCACCGAGATCAAACTCGCGGGGCTGGGGGCCCTGGTCATGCCGCTCATCGTGCTCGTCTTCACCGCCGTCGCCGTGTCGATTCACGCCGGGCAGGCCGGCCCCGAGAACGCGGGCCCCCACGGGTTCACCGAGATCCTCTACGCGCTCACCTCGCAGGGCAACAACAACGGCTCGGCCTTCGGCGGCCTTACCGGCAACACCCCCTTCTACAACATCATCGGGTGGATCGACCTGATGATCGGCCGCTACGGCATCATGATCCCCGCCCTGGCCCTGGGGGGTGTGCTGGCCGCCAAGAACGTCGTGCCCGAGTCGCTCGGGACCTTCAAGACCGACAACACCATGTTCGTCGGCCTCACCATCGGCGTCATCGTGATCATCGGTGGTCTCACCTTCTTCCCCGCCGTCTCGCTCGGCCCCATCGTCGAGCAGCTCAGCCACGGAAAGTTCTTCTAATGACGACGACGACGAGCCAGCCCGGTCAACCGACACCGGCGACGCAGGCCCACGGCGTGGCCGAGGCCCGCAGCCTCTTCGACCGTGAGATCCTCCGCCGGGCCCTGATCGATTCGATCGCCAAGTTGGACCCCAGGGTCCAGTTCCGCAATCCGGTCATGTTCGTGGTGCTGGTGGGCTCGGTCATCACCCTCATCGAGGCGATCGCCCACCCCGGGAAGTTCACCTGGTCCATCACCATCTGGCTCTTTCTCACGGTCATCTTCGCCAACTTCGCCGAGGCCATGGCCGAGGGACGGGGCAAGGCGCAGGCCGACACGCTCCGCAAGATGCGCTCGGAGACCGAGGCCCGGCGTCTGAACGCCGACGGGACCGAGTCGCTGGTACCGGCCGCCGAGCTGGCCAAGGGGGACATGGTCGTCTGCGAGGCCAACGACCTCATCCCCTCGGACGGCGAGATCGTCGAAGGCATCGCCTCGGTCGACGAATCGGCCATCACCGGCGAGTCGGCCCCGGTCATCCGCGAATCGGGGGGCGACCGCTCGGCGGTGACCGGTGGTACCAAGGTCCTCTCCGACCGGATCGTGGTGCGTATCACCGCCGAGCGCGGGCACACCTTCTTGGATCGCATGATCACCCTGGTGGAGGGGGCCAACCGGCAGAAGACCCCCAACGAGATCGCCTTGACCATCTTGTTGGCCGTGCTCACCATCATCTTCATCCCCGTGGTCGTCTCCCTGCAGACCTTCGGGCACTACGCCGGGGGTTCGGTCTCGGTGGTCGTCCTGGTGTCCCTGCTGGTGTGCCTGATCCCGACCACCATCGGCGCCCTGCTCTCGGCCATCGGCATCGCCGGCATGGACCGGCTGGTGCAGAAGAACGTCCTGGCCATGAGCGGCCGGGCGGTTGAGGCAGCCGGTGACGTGCAGACCCTCCTGTTGGACAAGACCGGCACCATCACCATGGGCAACCGCATGGCCTCGGACTTCTATCCCGTGGGCGGCCACGCCGAGCGGGACGTGGCCGACGTGGCGCAGCTGGCCTCGTTGGCCGACGAGACGCCCGAGGGTCGTTCCATCGTGGTGCTGGCCAAGGAGCGATTCGACATCCGGGAGCGTCAACTCGAAGTCGATCACGCCTTCGTGCCCTTCTCCGCCACCACCCGGATGTCCGGTCTCGACCTCGGGCCCCGCCAGGTGCGCAAAGGGGCGGCCGAATCGGTGAAGCGCTGGGTCACCGAGCAGGATGGCATCGTGCCCGAAGGCCTCGACGGGGTCGTCGAACGCGTGTCGCGGGCCGGCTCCACTCCCTTGGTGGTGGCCGACGGTCCGGACATCGTCGGGGTCATCGAGCTGAAGGACGTGGTCAAGGAGGGCATCCGGGAGAAGTTCGCCGAGATGCGCGCCATGGGCATCCGCACCGTGATGATCACCGGCGACAACCCGCTCACGGCGGCGGCCATCGCCGAGGAGGCGGGCGTCGACGACTTCCTGGCCGAGGCCACGCCCGAGGCCAAGCTGGCGCTGATCAAGTCCGAGCAGGAGGGCGGGAAGCTGATCGCCATGACGGGGGACGGGACCAACGACGCCCCCGCCCTGGCCCAGGCCGACGTGGGGGTGGCCATGAACACCGGGACCACGGCGGCCAAGGAGGCCGGCAACATGGTCGACCTCGACTCCAACCCCACCAAGCTGATCGACGTGGTCGAGATCGGCAAGCAGCTCCTCATCACCCGGGGATCGCTGACGACGTTCTCCATCGCCAACGACGTGGCCAAGTACTTCGCCATCATCCCCGCCCTCTTCGTGGCGACCTATCCCCAGATCGAGCCGTTGAACATCCTGCACCTGCACAGTCCGCAGAGCGCCGTCCTGTCGGCCGTCATCTTCAACGCGCTGGTGATCGTGGCGCTGATCCCCCTCGCCCTCCGGGGCGTCAAGTTCCGGGCCGCCGGTTCGGCGGCCATCCTGCGCCGCAACGTATGGATCTACGGGGTGGGCGGGATCATCGTCCCCTTCATCTTCATCAAGCTCATCGACCTCATCCTCGTCGCGCTGCACGCCTACTGATGGAGACCGCCTGATGCTCGTCCACCTCCGCCGATCGGTCGTCCTCTGCGTCGTCGTCCTCGTCCTGACCTTTGTCTTCGCCTTCGTCGGCGTCGGCATCTCCCAGCTGTTCTTCACGCACCAGGCCGACGGGTCGATCACCTCCAACGGGTCGACCCTGATCGGTCAGAACTGGTCCCAGGCCAAGTGCCCGGGCCATCCGTTGGGCAGCTGCGTCTTCCAGGGCCGCCCCGACGCCCTCGGTCCCTACGCCGGGTCCCTCAAGCCGGCCGCCGGCGGAGGGGACAACCCGCTGGCGGCCAACAACATCCCCGGCCATCCCGGCGTCTTGAACGCCGGCGAGTCCGGGGCGACCAACCTCGGGCCCCGCTCCAAGACCCTTTTGCAGAACACGCGGGCACTGGTGGCCTACTGGAAGGCGCGCGGCGTCAACCCGACACCCGACCTGGTGACGACGTCGGGCAGCGGGTACGACCCTGACATCAGCCAGCAGGACGCCCTGGTGCAGATCCCCATGGTGGCGAAGGCCACCGGGCTCTCCGCCTCGGTGCTCAAGCACCTGGTCATCACTCAGACGCAGGGTGCCGAGCTCGGCTTCCTGGGCACCTCGTACATCGACGTACTCCATCTCAACGAAGCACTGGCCAAGCTGGAAAAATGACGAGCACCGCCATCGGGGCGGTCGTTCTCCGCAGACCCGCCGTCCTCGTCGGGCGGGTCGTCGCCGTGCGGGCCTACGTCCGGCCCTGGGTCCGGTTGCATGTCGAGTTGAGCGACGGGACCGGCACCCTCACCCTCCGCTTCATGGGCCGGACCGAGATCGCCGGCCTCGCCCCCGGCGTTCGTCTGCGCGTGGAAGGGACCCCGTCGATGGAGAATGAGACCATCATCATGCTCAACCCCCACTACGTCTTCGTCCCCGACGAGGCTCCGTCAGAGTGAGCGTCGGCCATCAACTGGTAGCCGATGCCGGGCACCGTGCGCAGGATGCGCCCCTCGTCGTCGTTCAGCTTCTTGCGCAGGCGGTGGGTGTAGACGCGCACGTAGTTCGACTCGGCTCCGTATCCGGCCCCCCAGACATCCTTGAGGATCATGTGGTGCGTGCACACCTTGCCGGCATAGCGCGCCAGGTAGGCCAGAAGATCGAACTCGCGGCTCGTGAGGGACAGCGCAGTTCCTCGCAGTGTCGCCATGTGGTGCACCATGTCGACCTCCAGGTCGCCGACCCGGATGATGGGGGACGACGGGGCTCCATTCGCCGCCGGAGGGGCCGCATGGCGAATGGCCACGCGGAGCCGTGCTTCGAGCTCCGCCATTCCGAAGGGTTTGGTGATGAAGTCATCGGCGCCGCCGTCGAGCGCCTCGACCTTGCGGTGCTCGTCGCCGTAGGCGGAAAGGACGACGATCGGGACAGGGGAGAACTCCCGAATCCGTCGACAGACCTCAATGCCGTCGAGATCGGGGAGGCCCAAGTCGAGGATGACGAGATCAGGACTGAGCAGTGCCACCTGGCTGATGGCGTCGGCTCCCGAGTGCGTCGTCGTGACCTTGTCGCCGCGAGCCGTGAGCCCGATCCGCAGCGCCTTGACCAGCGCCGGGTCGTCGTCGACCACGAGAACCTTCGTCATGTCGTTCCGTTCGGATCACGCATGCAGGGACACACTCACCGCTCCGGGCACGGTGAAGACCACGGTAGTGCCCTGGGCCACGTCGGGCTCGACCCAGATGGACCCTCCGTGGGCTTCGACGAACGCCTTGGCGATGGCCAGCCCGAGCCCGGCCCTCGCCCCGCCACTGTTCTGGCTGAACATCTCGAAGACCCGCTCCCTCTCCTCGCTGGCGATCCCGGGGCCCTCGTCGGCCACGGAGATCTCGACGAGCGGTGGCTCGGGCCCGGCAACGGCACGCGCGCCGATGCGGATGGTCGTGTCGCCGGGGCTGTGCCTGGCCGCGTTTTCCAAGAGGTTGGCCAGAACCTGCCCTATCAGCACATGGTCGATCTCCAGCAAGGGGAGATCGGGGGCGGTGTCGACGCAGACACGATCAGGCGGGACGAGCCCGCTGAGGGCGGCGAGCGCTTCATCGACCAGCTCGTCGAGGGGAATGAGGATGGGCCGGATGGCCAGCGCTCCGGACTCAATGCGGGTCATGTCCAGCAAGTTGGTCACCAGCCGGGCCAGGCGGTCGGACTGCAGCTCAATCAGCTCGAGGAGATCGGCCCGGTCCGTCGCACTCAGCGTGACGTCCACCCGACGCAGGCTGGACACCGCCGCCTTGACGGAGGCGAGGGGCGTGCGCAGATCGTGGGAGACAGCGCCCATCATGGCCCCGCGCCAGCGGTCGATCTCCTCGAGGAGCCGGGTGCGCACGGCCTGCTCCTGCAGTTGGGCCCGCTCGACGGCGAGGGCGGCCTGGTTGGCGAACGTCCCGAGCAGGGCCCGATCCCGACGGGCGAACTGCACCTCTTGGAGGACGAGCAGTCCGACCGGTCGATTGCTGGCCACCAGCGCCACGGCGACCCGGCCGGGCGATCCTCCCGCCATGCCCAGCGATCGGGTCTGCCCGTTGCTGGTGGTGAGCGAGACCATCTCCTCGGGCGTGAGCTCCTGTCCCGCCCGGGCGGCCACGGAGAGCTCCGGACCTTCGGATCGAGACGTCCAGTCGACCCCGGGCAGGAGGAGCGCCGTCCAGCGCGGCGCGAAGACGGCCTGCACCGTGCCGGCGATGTGCTCGAGCAGTTCCGAAAGGGTGAGATCACCGATCAGCGTCTGGGAAAGCTCGAAAAGCCGGTCGGCGTCCCGCTCCCGGCGCTGGGCGTCCTCCCGCGCGGCCTGCTGGGCGGTCACGACGCGGGTCACCACCAGCACGACGATCACATAGACGATAAGGGCGACCCAGTTCTGCGTGCCGCGGACGGTCAACGTGCCGTACGGCGGAATGAAGAAGATGTCGTAGAAGAGGAAGCCGCTGACCGCGGCGACCGCCCCGGGAACGAGGCCGCCCACCGCCACCCCGATGACCACCGGAACGACGAACACCAGGGGGGGAGTGGCAACGCTGAGATGGGCCCGAAACGGCACCATCACGGCCAACAGCGCGACCTGCCCGGCGATGGCCACCACGGTGCCGAGAACAGCTCGCCACTGCGCCCTGGTGAGGGCATGCATGCTTCGCATCGCGTCGGTCACGTCTTTCCCCGGGATAAGTTCCCCGCGACCGAGTGTACCGACGACCTCGACGAACCGGGTGAAGCGAACGATCCATGACAGAGCCGACGGAAACACCCGATCCAGACGAGGTTCGACCCGCCGGCCGCTTCCGCGTGTACCTGGGAGCGGCTGCCGGCGTGGGCAAGACCTGCGCCATGCTCGACGAGGGGTGGAGGCGTTTCCAGCGGGGGACCGATGTCGTGGTCGGGTTCGTCGAGACCCACGGGCGGTCCTACACCATCGAGCAGCTCCGCACCCTGCCCGTCGTGCCGCGTAAACAGGTGGAGTACAGGGGCTCTTCATGGGAGGAGTTGGACCTCACGGCCGTCCTGGCTCGCCGTCCCGAGGTCGTCCTGATCGACGAGCTGGCGCACACGAACGTGCCGGGCTCGGGGACCAACGCGAAGCGCTGGCAGGACGTCCTCGCCATTCTCGACGCGGGGATCGCGGTGATCAGCACGGTCAACATTCAGCACGTCGAGTCGTTGTCCGAAGCCGTCGAGCACATCACCGGGGTCAGCATTCGTGAGCGCGTACCCGACTGGGTGGTGCGACGAGCCGACCAGCTCGAGCTGATCGACTCGTCGGCGGACCAGCTGCGCCGCCGCATGTTGCACGGCAACATCTATCCGGCCGCCAAGGTGCATTCGGCGCTCTCCGGCTTCTTCCGCTTGGAGAACCTGGTGGCGTTGCGCGAGTTGTCACTACGCTTCGTGGCCGACGAGACAGAAGAGGAGCTGCTCGAGTTCCTCCGCTCCCGTGGGCCCTCGGCGTCGAGCGACGTCTGGGACACGGCGGAACGGATTCTCGTGGCGGTGACCGGTGCGCCGGGGAACGACACGGTCATCCGCCGGGCGGCCCGGATGGCAGCGCGCATGAAGGCGGACCTCCTCGCCGTGCACGTGGTCTCCGGCGATGCGGATCCGAAGTCGGACAACACCGAGCGGCTCGAGGAACTGGTGCGCGACGTGGGCGCCACCTGGCAGGTGGTGCAGGGTGATGATGTCGCCTCCACCGTCATGGCCATGGCGATCGATCACCAGATCACGCAGATCGTCCTCGGAACCTCGAAGCTCTCGCGCTGGCAGTCGTTCACCCGCGGGTCGGTCATTCAGAAGATCCTGCGCATGGCCTCGGACGAGTCGATCGACGTGCACGTCATCGCCCGCATGTCCGAGCGCAACGGTCACCCACCGGCGGAACCCGAGGGCTAGCTGCGGGCCAGGTCCCCGAAGGCCGCATCGGCGGCCACGGTGGCGGCCCGCCCCATGCAGCGGTTGAGGTGGGCCAGCGTCCTGGCTCGGCGGGGATCTCGGGCCAGGTACCTGCCCACGGCCACCAGATCAGCCGAACCGTCGGGCTTGCTCAGCTCGAGTATCGGCTGGTCGACGATGTGCTCATCGGGGCGATCGCTGATCCCCCGGTAGACCGACCATGCGACGCCCGCTCGCTCGCAGACCTCGGCGACGCCGGCCGCTTCCATGTCGACGGCGCCGTAACCCGATTCGAGGATGGGACGCCAGGCTGCCTCGTCGGAGACGAGGCCGTCGAGGGTCATGAGGGCGCCTGCGGGTGTCCGGGCGGGCAGGGGATGGGTGGTGTACCGCGGCCCGTGGGGACCGAGTCGGACCTGGCTCGGGACGATCAGTTCCCCGATGGCGAGCGCGGGGTCGAGGCCGGCGGCGATGCCCACCACCATCACGTGGTCGACGGGACCCCGCTCCAGCATCCGCTCGGTGGCCGTGCGGGCCGACGCCGGACCGATACCGATGATCCCGGCCACGACGGACCAGCGCCCGGTGGTGCCGGCGTGGGAGAACACGGGACTGCCGGAGATCCGGGCCAGACCGCCGGCGCGCACCACGGCCCTGAGCTCCGGGCGCATGGGGGTGAGCAGCGCGACCCGTCTGCGAGCACGGTCGTCGACGGCCACCATTCCATCTTGGCGGACGAATCGATAGCGTGGGAGACGCAGCCTGATCGGTTGTCCAGCGAGGGAGTCGGAGGAGAGAGATGCCGAGCGCCGAGCAAGTCGTCCGGGACTTCTGTGCTGCAGCGAGTCTGCGAGATCCCGAGGCGATGCGGGCATTCTTCTCGGAGGACGTCGTCTATCACAACATCCCGATGGATCCGGCCGAAGGGATAGACGCCACCATGGCTCTGATGAAGGGGTTCATGGACATGTTCGAAGAGGTGGAGTTCGAGATACACCATTTGGCGAGCGATGGATCTACCGTGCTCACCGAGCGGACCGACCACTTCACCGTGAACGGCCGGTCGGCGCCCCTCCCCGTCATGGGTGCCTTCCACGTGCTGGACGGGAAGATCACCGCATGGCGGGACTACTTCGACATGGGGCAGGTCACCGCCGTCCTGGGTGGGACGTGATCTACAGACCGCAGGCGAAGCGAGAGCTCCATGGACGGAACCCGAACCGCGCGTACAGCTCCAATGCGATCTCGTCCTGCAGGCTCGCCGGTGCCTGGTAGGGCCACCCGGCGAGTCCGAAGGAGCGCCAGGTGGTCAGCAGGATGCCGTAGGCACCGTCCGGAGCCGCCGGGCTGTTGAAGCGGTCGCTCGATTCGTGCACCCTTATGCACGACCAGTCGGCCGTGGCGACGCTGTCGGCATCGGTGATCGCCACCGGAGCCGGAGCCGGAGCCGGAGCCGGGGCCGGGGCCGGGGCTGGGGCCGGTGCGGGAGCCGGTGCCGGTGCAATAGCCGGAGCCGGTGCTGGCGGAGGTACCGCCGGCTTCGTCGATGCGGCCGGCAGCGTCACCTTGGTGGCGAATCCGGCCAGTGAAGTGTGGGACAGCACCGTGGAGTGGGCGGCGTGCGGTCGGTGCCTCGCCGCCTCCGCGGACACGGCGTGCCGCGTGCCAAATGAGAAAACTCCTGTGGTCATTCCTATGATGACGGCTGTTGCCGTCGTGAGTGCAATGCGGGTCCGCACGGCACCTCCCTTCGTCTGGGCGCGCGCGGGCGCCAGGCTCTGCTCGGTGGGGGCGGGCTCCGGCCTTTGCATTCGCGCCCCGAACGGAGAGCGGGAAGGCGTCGTCCGTTCTGGCATATCGCCGCAGGGTGTGCGGCCGGTTTGGTGAAGGCCCGGGGATGGTCCTGGGTGTGTCCTCGCTTCGTTGCTTCCACGCCTCCCAGGTGGAGGGGGGGCGTGCCAAGACCTGGACAGGTCTACGGTGGGTTGAAACGAATTACTTTCTGGGAAAATCTCCTGTAGACGGCTCCACCCATCGACCAGAAAGTGTGATTCGGTTTTGTCTCGGGCACTGTAGCAGGAGATGCTGCCGCCCAAGGCTTCGGGTTCTGAAATAGCCATTCACCTGCACGTGTGGGTATCCGGGCTGTGGCTGACCTCGGAATGATCGATCCATACAGGGAGCATTTGCCTCTATGCGGAGTCAGCAAAGGCACGTTAAATAGGCAAAGTGAATTTGACGGGGTCGGTCGGCATCCCTAGTATGCGCCGCCCTCGGCGCGGCGATCAGCGCGGGCACCCTTTTGCGCACCATCGACCCACGGAAGGAGATCGTGCCGACCGCACACGTCAACGGCATCGATATCGAGTACGTGACGAGCGGGGATCCGGGCGCCCCCGCACTGCTCCTCGTCATGGGGTTGGGTCAGCAGCTGATCACCTGGCCCGAGGCGTTCGTCGAACGGCTGACGGCTCACGGCTTCTTCACCGTTCGTTTCGACAACCGTGACTCGGGTCTTTCGACGAAGTTCGAAGGTGTGCCGGACTTCGTCGCGCTGTTCAGCGGGGACGCCAGTTCGGTGCCGTACATGGTGGAGGACATGGCCGACGATGCGGCCGCGCTGCTCGGCGCGCTGGGGATCGAGCGCGCCCACGTCGTCGGCGTCTCCATGGGGGGGATGATCACCCAGGCTCTCGCCATCCATCACGCCACGCATGTCCTCACGGCGTGCTCCATCATGTCGACCACGGGGGACCACACCGTCGGCGCCCCGACGGTCGAGGCCCTCGCCGCCCTGCTCCGCCCCCCCGCCCGCAGCCGGGAGGAGGCGGTGGCGGCCAGCCTCCGGTCGAACAGGGTGCTCAGTTCCCCCGGGTTTCCCTTCGACGTGGATCTGATGACCCGCCGGGCGGAGTCCGCCTACGACCGGAGCTACTGCCCCGAGGGCACCGCCCGACAGGTGGCGGCGGTGCTGGCCTCCCCCGACCGCACCGGGGGCCTGCGGGGGGTGAAGATCCCCTTCCTCGTGATCCACGGAGAGGAGGACCCGCTGGTCACCGTCAGTGGGGGCAGGGCCACGGCGGCCGCCGTCCCCGGGTCCACCCTGATCCTGATTCCGGGCATGGGGCACGATCTCCCCGAGGGGGTCTGGGACCGGATCATCGGGGCGATCGTGGCCAACACCGGGTCGACGACCGCCTGACCCTCCGGCCCGGGGGCGGCCCCGGCCCGGAGCCGGCGGCGGTGCGCACGGTATCGTGCCCTGACAATGGGGTCATGCTCATCGGCGGCCACCGAAGCTCCGGCGCCGCACCACCAGGCGCCCGCCGCCTCGCCGCTCCCCGGCGACGGCGCAGCGCGCCAGCCACCGATGGTCGAGGCGCACCGTCTGGAGAAGCGCTTCGGCGACTTCGTGGCCGTCGACGGGGTCGACTTCACCATTGAGGCCGGCGAGTCGTTCGGCTTTCTCGGGCCGAACGGGGCCGGCAAGACGTCGACCATGCGGATGATCTCGTGTATCAGCCCGGTCAGTGGAGGGACCCTGCGGGTGATGGGCATGGACCCGGCGACCCAGGGAGCGCAGATCAGGGCACGCATGGGCCTGGTCCCCCAAGAGGACTCGTTGGACCTCGACCTCACGGTGCTCGACAACCTGATGATCTACGGCCGCTACTTCGACATGCCGAAGAAGGTCATCCGGTCCCGGGCCGACCAACTGCTGGAGTTCGCACAGCTGACCGACCGTGCGCACGACCGGGTCGACCCTCTCTCGGGGGGGATGAAGCGGCGGCTCACCATCGCCCGCGCCCTGATCTCGGATCCCGACCTGCTCATCCTCGATGAGCCGACCACGGGATTGGACCCCCAGGCCCGCCACCTGCTCTGGGACCGCCTCTACCGCCTCAAGCAGCAGGGCGTCACCCTGGTGATCACCACCCACTACATGGACGAAGCGGAGCAGCTCTGCGATCGCCTCGTCGTGATGGACAAGGGTCGCTTCGCCGCCGAGGGGAGCCCGCGCGCGCTCATTGAACAGCACGCCACCAGGGAGGTGGTCGAGCTGCGCTTCCGCCCGGGCCAGCACGAGTCCGTGGCGCCCGGCGCGGCCGAGCTGGCCGAACGGCACGAGGTGCTGCCCGACCGCATCCTCTTGTACACCGACGACGGGGACGCGGTGCTCGAGGCCGTGGCGGCCAAGGGCCTGGCCCCCCAGAGCACGCTCGTGCGGCGCTCGACCCTCGAGGACGTCTTTCTCCGGCTGACCGGCCGGACCCTCGTCGACTGAGATCGCGGCCCGGTCACCGTCATGTCACGCACCGAGACCCTCCTCTTCGAGCACGGCGAGGTGGTGCCGGCGCGGCGGATGGCCACTCCCATGTGGCTGCGCGCCGCTCGGTACTGGGCCTATCAGTACAAGCGGACGTGGCGCAGCTCCATCTTCACCAGCTTTCTGATCCCCGTCCTCTATCTGACGTCCATGGGGGTGGCGTTGGGCTCGCTCATCGACAAGCACTCCCACGGCGTGGACGGAGTCACCTACGTCGCCTACCTGGCTCCGGGCCTGCTGGCCGCCACCTGCATGCAGATCGGTGTCAACGACACCACCTGGCCGGTCATGGGCGCCATCAAGTGGATGCGTACCTACCTGGCGATGCTGGCTGGGCCGCTGGACGTCTATGACGTCCTGCTCGGGCACCTCGCCTGGGTGGCGGCCCGTCTCGGCATCGTGGTCACCATCTACCTGGCCGTCATGGCCGCCTTCGGCACCGTCCTCTCCCCCTGGGCCCTCCTGGCCCTGCCGGCCGGGGTCCTCACCGGCATGGCCTTCGCCGCGCCGATCGCCGCCTTCTCCGCCACGCAGGACACGGACACCGCCTTCTCCACGATCTACCGGCTCGGGGTGGTCCCCCTGTTCCTCTTCTCGGGCACGTTCTTCCCCATCTCCCAGCTGCCCCACCTCCTGGAGTACCTGGCCTACATCACGCCCCTCTACCACGGCGTGGCGCTCTGCCGTGACCTGACGCTCGGGCATGTCCATCTGTGGGTGGACCTCGGGCATGCCGCCTACCTGTGCGCCTGGGTGGGCGCGGGCTACGCCCTGGGTCGGCGCACCTTCTCCCGGCGGTTGGTCGTGTGAGCACGACCCCGCCCATCACCCGGGGCGAACCGTCGGGGGTGGCCGTGCGGATCACCCCGCTCGCGCTGCTGGGCGGCCGCCACGCCGGCCGGGTCCTCGAGCGCAACATCCTCGTTTACCGCCGCTCGTGGATCTTCCTCGTCTCGGGCTTCTTCGAGCCGCTCTTCTACCTCCTCTCCATCGGGATCGGGCTGAGCCACCTGGTCGGCCCCATCCCCGTCGACGGGCGGCTCGTGGCCTACACCGCGTTCGTGGCCCCCGGGCTGTTGGCCTCCTCGGCCATGAACGGCGCCATGATCGACTCCACGTTCCTGGTCTTCATGAAGTTGAAGATCGCCAAGACCTACGACGCCATGCTGGCCACCCCGCTGGGGGTGGGTGACCTCGCGCTGGGCGAGTTGACCTGGTGCGTGCTGCGGGTGGCGCTCTACTCGGGCGCCTTCCTGTGCATCATGGCCGCGCTCGGCTACGCCAGCACCCCGTGGGCCGTCCTGTGCTGGCCCGTGGCCGTGCTGATCGGGCTGGCCTTCGCCTCGGTGGGGATGGCCGGGACCACCTTCATGCGGACCTGGCAGGACTTTGACATGGTCTCGTTGGCCTTTATCCCGCTGTTCTTGTTCTCGGCCACCTTCTATCCCCTCACGGTGTTCCCGGGGTGGCTCCAGGCGATCGTCCGGTGCACCCCGCTCTACCAGGGTGTGGTGTTGGAACGGGCCGCTGACTTCGGCATCTTCGAGTGGTCGCTGCTCTTCCACATCGCCTACCTGGCCGTGATGGCGGTCGGCGGGGTGCTCGTGACCCGCCGCCGTCTCGGTCGGCTCCTTCTGCCGTAATGCGCGCCCCAGTCGGGTGACTACCCTACGGACGGAGGTTTTCTCGGGCAATGAACATCGTGGTGAGTAACGTCAAAGGTGGAGTGGGCAAGACGACCACGTCGGTCTATCTGGCCGGCGCGGCAGCCCAGCGGGGGCGGGACGGGGCGGTCTACCTCGTGGACGCCGATCGCCAGGCTTCGTCGGCGGAATGGTACGAAACCATGCCCATCCCCGGGGTGGAGCTGCTCGAGGCGCCATCGGAACGCACGGTGGCCAGAGCCATGGAACGGGAAGGCGGGATCGTGATCGTCGACACCCCGCCGGGCGACGAGCGCATCGTGCGCTCAGCCCTGGCCCGGGCGGACGCCCTGGTCATCCCCACCCGGGCCGGTGGCGTGGAGCCCACCCGGGTCGTCGCCACCCTGGAGATGACACCGGCCAACATTCCCGCCGGCGTGGTCGTCTGCTCCGCCCGGCTCGGCACGAGAGACCTTGAGGCCACCATCGAATGGTGGTCGGAGTTCGATGTCCCGGTGTGGGGGGTCATCCCCGAGAGGGTCTCCATCGCCAGCGGGCCCTCCAGCCGCCTCTCGGGCGAAGGGCTCTTTCTCTACGGACAGGTGCTGAAGAGGGCGATGGGCAAGCGCCGCTGATCGGTCAGGTCAACCCGGAGCGGGGCATCAGCTCGCTGTGGACGGGGCTCTCGTCCCAGGGCACCGGTGCTTGACCGCGTAGCTGGCGGATCATCTCGGCCAGAAACCAGCGCCGCACCGCAACGCTGGCCGGTGAGGCCGGGGGGGTGAGGAGGCGGGCGACCCGGGCGAATTGGTCGGCCTCGTCGAGCATGGCGTCGTACAGCTCGCACGCCGTCACCGCGGACCTCGGCAGCTCGAGGTTCCAGTCGTAGCGGGGGAGTTTGCGGTCCACCACGTCCTGCCAACGCTCGTCCATGCCAGGTCCCAGACCGTTGAAACGGGTCCCGACCGCGGCGACGAGGACGGAGAGGCGTTCGGGCAGGATGGCGGAGGACGGCCTCATCGACCCGGAGTACTCCTTCGACCCGGAGTACTCCTTGACGAGGCGCAGCTCGCGGAAGAGCGCTTCGTACTCTTCGGCGGCCGTCTGAAGCAGCGCGACCGGAATTCCCAGCAGTTCGACCTTCACCCGAGCCGCAGGTTCGGCGGCGATGTGCAGATCGGCGCCGGCGAGCCCCAAGAGATCGAAGCGGAAGGACCCGTCGGAGACCGCGGCCGGTGTGCTGGAGTAGTCCACCGGGAGCTCGAACCAGACGATCTTCCCGCCAGCGACGGGCTGGACACCCCAGTTCTGCGCCAGCGTGTCGAACAGCGTGAGGCCCCGTCCCGTTGCCGCGTCGGCGGCGTAGTGCTTGATGGCGGGGATGGCGGGACTTCCGTCGGCAACGTCCACCCGTATGCGGTCGGCCATCAGATGCAAGGTGACGGTCAGGGGGGTGGCGGCGTGGAGCACGGCGTTGGTGACGAGCTCCGACGTCAACAGGGCGGCGCATTCGGCCACGTCGTCGGGGACATCGCGCAGGTGTGCGGCCACCCAGTGACGCGCCGTCGGCGTGCTCTCGACGACCGGGTCGAGGTGAAGTGTCGACATCCCAGCTGGTCCTGTACCCTCCATCGCCGACTTTCTATCCTCGGAGGGCACACCGGCGTAGCGGAGCGCCAAGACCACCACATCGTCGGCCTGCTCGTCGTCCATACGGCTGGCCAAGGCCGCGGCGGGCTGTGCTGGCCATCCGGAGAGCGCAACCGCGGTGGCGACCTCCGCCAGTCGCTGCATGCCGAGGGTGATGAGCTCGCCGCGTCGTTCGACCAGCCCGTCGGAGTACATGACGAGGGAGTCGCCGGGGGACAGAGTGGCGGCGAGCGCCGGGCGCACCGGCCCTCCGAGACCGGCGGCGATGAGGAGCGAGTTCTGGGAGGAGAAAAAGGTGCTGTGGCCATCGGCCCGGACGAGCAGCGGCGAGGGGTGACCGGCGTTGGCGAGTCGTACCGACCCCGACATGGGATTGACGCTGCCGACGACGGCGGTGACCACACGATCCTCACCCAGGACATCAAAGAGCTGGTCCAGTGAGGAGAGCACCTCGGACGGCGTCTGCCCGGCGGCGGCGTAGGCGCGTATGGCGCTGCGCACCTGGCCCATGAGCGCTGCCGCCGGGGCCCCTTTGCCCATGACGTCGCCCACGCTGAACACGACGTTCTCGTCGTCGAGTCGGAACACGTCGTACCAGTCACCGCCGACGTAGGTGCCCGCCGCGCCGGCGCGGTACTCGGCGTCGAGGTGCAGCCCCGCGACGGTGGGGAGGAAGTCGGGCAGTACGGCGTGTTGCAGCACCTCGGCCACCACGTGCTCACGCTGGAATCGGGTGGCATTGGAGAGCGCCACCCCGGTCCGGTCCGCCACCTCGGTGGCCAGGGAGATGTCATCCGGCTCGAAGTGACGATCCGGACCGTCCAAGAACGTCATGACGCCGATCACCTCGCCGTTGGCGGTGAACGGCACGGCCAGGGCGGTCGAGTCGGCCGCCTGCTCGCCCTCCCCCGCCGGCGAGGAGACCAGGGCCACCTGGGCGTGGCCGGTCCGGAAGGCGAGCGCTGCGGGTGCGTCCGAATCGTAGGGAATGTTGTCGGGGCCGATCAGGTGTTGGGCCGCCCTCGACGCGAAGATCTCCGTCCCGCGCACATTGAGTCGTTGCAGGCCATTCTCGCCGGGCACCTGCACCACGCAGGCATCGGACAGCCGCCCCACCACCAGTCGCATGGTGCGCTGCATCACCGTGGTCGGGTCGAGGCTGGAGCTGAGCAACTTCGTCACATCGGAGAGCAGCGCCAGGCGCTCGCGACCGGCCTCGGCCTTGCGGAGAGCCTCGCGCTCCTGTTCGAAGAGCTGCGCCCGCTCGAGCGCCTGCGCCGTGAGGCCGGCCAACGTCGAGAGGAAGCGGAGCTCTGGCTCGCTGGGCTCGGACCGTGCCACGAACGCCAGGGCGAGGACACCGAGCGGGCGGCCACTGCCCTTGAGGGGTTCGAGCACGACGGTCACCGGCTCGCCCACCTCCTCGAGGGCGCCGGGCTGAAGCTCCGCCGAGAGGGCGCCCGCGCCGCCCGCCGCCGCCTTTGTGGTCACGATCGTGCGGCCCCCGGTCAAGGCGGACCCCGAAGGCGTGCCCTCCACGGGTAGGGGGCCCGGTGAGAACAGGGGGGGATCGCCGTTGCTGGCCAGGCACGACAGCGTCCGCTCGCCCGCCAGCGGGACGCGGCACACGCCGGCGTGCGCGCCGAGGGCCCGTCGTCCCCCGTCGACCGCCTCGCGGGCGACGTCGTCGGGCGTGGTCGCCGCGGCGAGAGCGGAACTCAGGTGCTGTAGGTGCTGGCTGCGCTCGAGGTTGGCGAACTCGGTCAGGGTGAGACGGGCCCGTTCGACCGCTTGGGCGGCCGCTCCGGTGATGGTGAAGAGGAAGCTCTTGTCGGCCTCGGAGATGGACCGCCGCCGCGCCCAGTGGACCACGACCGCCCCGACCGCACGGTCGGAGACGACCAGCGGCACGATGGCCAGCGAGGTGAACCGGTTGGAGTCCGCCGACACTGCCAGCGGCGACCATTGGCCTCGTGGCGCCTCGAGCGACTCGGCGAAGAATCCCTCGCGGTTCTCCATGACACCGGCCAACTCGCCGTCGGGCGCCAGGGCGGCCAGCAGGGCACGCTCGGGCTCGCCGGGCTCGTAACCGAACCGGCGGTGCACGCGGAGGATGCCCCGATCGTTCGTGGCGAAGGTCGCCGCGTCCACACGCAGCTCCTCACGCAGGGCGCCGAAGACCGCGTCGGCCACCTGGGATGGGTCGGCCGCCGTGGTCAGTGCCCTGGCCAGCGCCTGCATGCTCTGCGCGGTCTCCGCCGCCACTCGTCTCCGCCGCTCAATCCGGGTCTCGGTTCGGGCCGAGCGCAACTGCTGGTTTCGTTGCGTGCGCAGGTGGGAGATCCAGACGGCGACGCCCGAACTGAGCACCAGGGTCATCACCCGGAGGAAATGGTTCAGGTCGCCGTACTGACGGGGCGGGGTGTGGAGCACGATCGAGAAGAAGGTGGCGTACAGTCCGACCAGCGCCGTCCGTCGGGGGCCGGCGAAGGAGGCGGCGATGAAGGGGCCGATGGCCAGGAATCCGACCAGCCCCAACTTGCCGTCGTAGAGCGCGTCGAGGAGGGCCACGATCGAGACCCAGAGGACCGCGACCACGATGGCCAGGATCTCGGTGCGATCCACCGGGGTAGGTCCGGATCCGGTCTGCGTGTCATCGCGCTCTAGTTCCGCCACACCATTCTCCCCCCGACGAAGCGGTCGTGGGCATCGCTCATTCAGGTTGCAACGCTATTGCGTCGCGTGGCCTAGCGTCGTGTGGCTCCATGACGTGCATCGGGAGTTGGCGGGGGCTCCTACCCTCGAGGGAGCGGGAGGAGACAGGCCAGGTTTACATTTCGTCCGAATGGCAATAGGACCGCGGGTCAATCCTCATTGCAACGCGTCCCTGCACGGGAACAGCGACTGTGATCACATACGAGAGCGGGAGTCATGGAGCAGGAGTTTCAGATTGAAGAACGGGTCGACCGGGGACGCCCGGTGATCTCGGTGAGCGGGGAGATCGACGTGGCCACGGCGCCCCAACTACGTGAGTGCCTGCACCGGGTGATCGCCCGGGGCCAGGCGACGGTGGTGCTGGACCTGCTGGGTGTCACCTTTCTGGACTCGACCGCGCTGGGAGTGCTCGTGGGCGCCCTCAAGCGGTGCCGCGAGCTCGGGGGTGAGCTGCACGTCGTCGTGTCCGACGCCCGGATCAAGAAGATCTTCGAGATCACCGGGCTGAACACGATCTTCCCGATCGTCAGTACGCCGGCCGAGGTCGGTGCCCAATGATCGAGCCCGATGTCGCGGGAGCCGACCCACTCGGCGACGGTGATCGGGTCGTGCTCACGTTTCCGGCCCGGGGCGACCTGGTCGTCCTGGCACGCCTGGTCGCCTCGGCCATCTCGACCCGGGTCGGTTTCGACATCGAGGAGCTCGAGGATCTCCGTCTGGCCGTGGGGGAGCTCTGTCTCCTCGCCCTCCAGGGGAGCGATGCGTGGCACGGCGACCTGCAGCTGGAGTTCACCGTGTCGGCCGAGGCGCTCGACATCTCCTGCACGTTGGGCGGGGCCGCGCCCGCCCTCGGGGGCCGTGGCGACGAAGGGGCCGAGGCCGATCAACTGAGTGAGCAGATTCTGGCGGCGCTGGTCGACGCCCACGGCCGGGTGGAGGAGGATGGCTCGGTGCGGGCGTGGTTGCGCAAGCGGAGGAAGGGGCCCTTGGCGTGACGCGGCGCGGGCACCTGGACCCCGCGGACAGGGCCCCCGTCCCGGTCGGGGGTGATGAAGGCCCACCTCTCTCCGAAGCGGCGCGTGAGGCCATGATCACGGACAACCTGGGCCTGGCCCAACAGCTGGCGCGTCGCTTCCTGCACCGGGGCGAGCCGCTGGAGGATCTGGTACAGGTGGCGTCGATCGCCCTGGTGAAGTCCGTCGATCGATTCGATCCGGGCCGAGGGGTCGACTTTGCGGCGTTCGCCACGAGCACGATCATCGGCGAGCTCAAACGCCACTTTCGCGACAAGGGATGGGCCGTGCGGGCCAGCCGCCGGGTGCAGGAGCTCTATCTCGAGTTGGGCCATGCCACCGCGACGCTCATTCAAGAGTTGGGGAGGAGCCCGACGGTGGCCGAGCTGGCCCGGGCCACCGGGTCCACCGAAGAGGCAGTCATCGAAGCGATCGAGGCGGGCCAGGGCTACCGGGCGACGTCCATCGACGCATCGGAGAACGAGGACGACCCGCTCTCCTACCGGCTGGGTCGACTCGACGCCCACTACGACTCGGTCGAGGAGCGGGCGCTCCTGGCTCCGGCCCTGGCGATGCTGCCCCCGCGGGAACGGTCCATCCTCCGCATGCGATTCGTCCAGGGCCTCACGCAGTCCGAGATCGCCGGGGAGATCGGCGTCAGCCAGATGCACGTGTCGCGGCTCCTGGCCGCCAGCCTCGAGGAGCTTCGACACCACATCGACGGCCGGGCCGGGGACTGACCGCCACCATCGCCGAACGACGAATCCCTTCAGATATGAGGGCTTTCATGTCGTAATCGGTGGCCTGATGTCCACGTATGTCTGAGATCGGTGGCGGACGCGGAAAGGACGTCGGTGTCCGTTCGATAGGGTACGGGCCACCACTTCTCGAAGGCCATCTCCCGAAAGGATCGTCATGACAGATCTGGCGGCGCCTGCGCAGTCCCCCGGGGACGTCGGGGAGAAGGGCCTGAAAGGTGGGGCCCTCGGGCTGATCTCCTCTGTCGTGGTGGGGGTGGCGTCGACCGCGCCGGCCTACAGCCTCGCCGCCACCCTCGGGTTCGTGGTCATCGCCATCAACGGACTGCAGGCGCCGATCATCACCATCCTGGCCTTCGTCCCGATGCTGTTCGTCTCCTACGGCTACAAGGAGATGAACTACGCCGACCCCGACTGCGGCACCACCTTCACCTGGGGGGCGCGGGCCTTCGGGCCCAAGACCGGGTGGTTGGGCGGCTGGGGCATCATCGCGGCCGACCTTCTGGTCATGGCCAGCCTGGCTCAGGTGGCAGGCCAGTACGTCTTCATTCTGTTCAACGCCAAAGGTATCGGGGACAACTCGAGCAGCGGCTGGGTCCTGCTGGTCGGGGTCGTCTGGATCATCCTGATGACCGCCATCTGTTACGTCGGCATCGAGATCTCGGCCAACGTGCAGAAAGTGTTGCTCGGTATCGAGCTGACCATGCTGCTTGTGCTCTCCATCGTGGCCCTGGTCAAGGTGGGCAACGGCACCGCGCCGGCCGGACACCTCACCCCGAGCCTGTCGTGGTTCAACCCGTTTCACGACTTCACCTTCTCGGGCTTCATGGTGGGCTTCACGTTGATGCTGTTCATCTACTGGGGTTGGGACACGGCGGTCTCGGTGAACGAGGAGACCAAGGACTCCCAGACCACGCCCGGCCGGGCCGCCGTGCTCTCCACCGTCGTCCTCCTCGCCACCTATGCCCTGGTCGTCCTGTCGACCCAGTCCTATGCCGGCATCGGGACGAAAGGAATCGGGCTCGAGAATCCCAACAACACGGGCGACGTGCTCTCGGTCCTCGGCTCCTCCGTCTTCGGTACCTCGGGCTTCGCCAACGTCCTGTCGCACCTGCTCGTCTTCATGGTGCTCACCTCGGCGGCCGCCTCCACCCAGACGACGATCCTGCCGACCGCCCGTACCACCCTTTCCATGGCTGTCTACAAGGCGATCCCCTCGACCTTCGCCCGAATCCACAAGAGGTTCCTCACGCCGACCGTGTCGACGGTGGCCATGGGGGGGATCTCCATCGCCTTGTACGTCGTGATGAACTACCTCACGTCGGGTGGTGCGGTGATCGAGGACTCGGTGTCGGCCCTCGGCATCATGATCGCCTTCTACTACGGCCTGACCGGGTTTACCTGCGTCTGGTACTACCGGGCCACCCTGACCGAAAGCGCGCGGAGCCTGTGGATCCGGGGCATCATCCCGCTCCTCGGTGGACTGATCCTGTGGTTCTGCATGGGGTGGTCCTTCTGGTTCTACTGGAACCCCGTGAACAGCTACACCAGTTGGAAGATCCCCGGCACGGACCGGGTCATCGGCGGTGTCTTCATCCTCGATGTAGGGGTCCTGCTCCTCGGCGTGGTCCTGATGTACGTGTACCGGGCGATCAGGCCGGCCTACTTCCGCGGCGAGGTCCTGAACCGCGACACGCCCACCCGGGTGCCCGAGGACCTCGGCGTGCCGGTCGGCCTGTTCGGAATTGAGCCCTTCGAGGAAGAGACGGGTACAGCGGCGCCGTAAGCGGACCGGTCCGCACCACGACGAGGTACCGTCCGCTAGACCGGGGACGCGGCCCGGGAGGCGGCCGCCCCAAGTGTTTTGCCCAAGTGTTTTGCCCAAGTGTTTTGGAGGACGGATGACGCAGAGCTTGACGGGAACGGTCGCGCTGGTGACCGGGGCATCGAGCGGGATCGGGGAGGCCACGGCGGTGGCACTGGCCGAGGACGGGGCCGCCGTGGCCCTGGTGGCCCGCCGGCGGGACCGCCTGGAGGCGTTGGCCAAGCGGATAGAGGGTGCCGGTGGCCAGCCACTGGTCGTCGAGGCCGATCTCTCCGACCAGGCGCAGGCCCAACGGGCGGTCGAGACGACGGTCGCCGAGCTCGGACGGCTGGACACCCTGGTCAACAACGCCGGCGTCATGTTGCTGGGGCCCGTCGTGGGGGCACCCATCGAAGAGTGGCGCCGGATGGTGGATCTCAATCTGCTCGGGCTGTTCTACTGCACGCACGCTGCGCTGCCCCACCTCATTCGCGCCGCCGAAGGCCAGCCCCGAGAGGTGGCCGACGTGGTCAACGTCAGCTCGGTGGCCGGGCGGGGCGCCGGCCGCAACGGGGCGGTCTACAGCGCCACCAAGTTCGGCGTCGGGGCGTTCAGCGAGTCGTTGCGCCAGGAGGTGGCCACCCGCCACGTGAGGGTCACCCTCGTCGAACCCGGAGCCACGGACACCGAGCTGGCGTCCCACAACCGACCCGAAGTCCTCGAGCAGATGGCCGTCCACTTCGTCGGTGTGCAGCGCCTCGACTCCGACGACATCGCCAACGGCATCCGCTATGCGGTGACACAGCCGCGACACGTCGCGGTGAACGAGATCCTCATCCGGCCCTCCGAGCAGGAGCGTTGACGTGGATCTCGAGCTGACGGGAAGGGTGGTGCTGATCACCGGCGGGACGGACGGCCTCGGTCTGGCACTGGCGAACCGGTTGGTGGAGGAGGGCGCAGTCGTCGCCATCTGTGGTCGCAACGCGGAGCGCCTGGCGGCCGCCGAGCACGCGTTGATCTCCAGGGGTGGCGACGTCCTCGCCGTGCAGGCCGACGTCGAGCAACCCGACGACATCGGACGTTTCGTGGACGGGGCCGTGGGTCGGTGGGGCCGGATCGACGGGATCGTGCACAATGCCGGGCGCAGCGCGGCCGGGCCCCTGGACGCCGTCGACGACGCCACGTGGGAGAGCGACCTGCAGCTCAAGTTGATGGGAGCCGTTCGGCTGACCCGTGCCGCGCTGCCCCACCTGCGCCACAGCAGGGGCGCGGCGGTCTTCACGTTGGCCATGGCGGCCAAGGCTCCAGGCGCCGCCAGCACCCCGACTGCGGCGTCCCGCGCCGCCGGCATGGCCCTGATGAAGTCCCTCTCCAAGGAGCTGGGCCCGGACGGCGTCCGGGCCAACGCCATCCTCGTCGGTCTCATCGAGAGCGGCCAGTGGGTGCGCCGGGCCTCGGAGCTGGGGGTGGGGCTGCCCGCCTTCTACCGTGGCCTGGCCGAGGACTCAAGGGTCCCACTGGGCCGCGTGGGTCGGGGCGAGGACTTCGCCGACCTGGCCTGCTTCTTGCTCTCGGCCCGGGCCTCCTACCTCTCGGGAGCGGCCATCAACCTCGACGGTGGGCTGTCACCTGTTGTCTAGGAGCGCCGGCCGGGTCGAGTTCGTGCGCTGCGATCCCGAGGAACTCCCGGCGTCGCAGCTGCTGTCGGAGATGGGGGCCGAGCTCAACGGCCTCTACGAGACGACGACCCGGTTGGACCGGCCGAGGCTCGAGCTGGTCGAGCTGCGCCCGCCGGACGGGGCCTACCTGGTCGGCTGGGACGGGGGACGGGTCGTGGCGGGAGGGGGGTTCCGACACCTGGCCGACGGGGTGGCCGAGCTCAAGCGGATGTACGTGCGCCCCTCGGCCCGGTCGCGTGGCATCGCCGGCGAGCTGCTCGTCGCCCTCGAGTCCGCGGCCTACGCGCTCGGCTACCGCTGGGCGCGGCTCGATACCGGTCCCAGACAGGTCCATGCGATCAGGCTCTACGAAGGAGCGGGGTTCGTCCCGATCGAGCCCTACAACGACAACCCCTACGCCTGCTTCTGGGGAGAGAAGGAGTTGACGCCGCCGGTCGCGTAGGGTCACTCGGAACATCACGACGTGGAGGGCTCAGTGCGCATTGAATTCATCGGGTTCGAGGTCGACTCCCCGTGATGATCCTGACCATCGATTTCGGCACCACGGTCACCAAGGTGGGCTTGTGGAGCGACGAGGGAGTGGTCGCGCTGACCCGCTCGGAGCTCGCCACCTCCCACCCGCAGGCCGGGTGGGCCGAGCAGGACCCGTTGCGCTGGTGGACATCGGTGGTCATCGCCTGCGCCGAGTCCCGGGCGCAGGCTCCCGCCGCGTTCGGCCGGGTCGACGTCGTGGTCTGTTCCGGCGCCCGGCAGACGTTCGTCCCGGTGGCCGCCTCGGGCGAGCCCGTGGGGAAGGGCATCTTGTGGTCCGACCGTCGCGGCGTGGCCGAGGCGAAGATCCTGACCGAGATGGTCGGCGGGGACGACATCAACCGGGCCCGGACCGGGGTGCCTCTCGATGCGGGAGCGGTGGCCGCCAAGCTGGCCTGGCTGTCCGAGCACGAGCCGGGTCGGTTGGCGGCGTGTGAGGTCATCCTCTCGGCCCGGGACTTCGTCCTGCGGCGCATGACCGACGAGGTGGTCACCGACGTCACCTTCGCCTCCCGGAGCGGCCTCTACGACTTCGATGGGAACGCTGTGCGGGAGTTGGCCGGACCCGCGCTGGGCAAGCTCCCCAGCGTCGTGGCCTCCGACACGGTGATCGGTCAGCTCAAGCCGGTTCCCGGAGCCGAGCTGGGGCTGCGCCCCGGCATCCCGGTGGTCATCGGCGCCGGGGATCGCCAGTGCGAGGTGCTCGGGTCGGGTGCATCGGAAGAGTGCCCGATGGTCAGTTGGGGCACCACGGCCAACGTGTCGGTCCCGGTGCACGAGCGGCCGGTGCCCTCGCCGGCGGGGGCGGTGGTCACCCGGGGGGCGCACGACGGCTGGTTGCTCGAGGGCGGGCTCTCGGCCGCCGGATCGTTCCTGTCCTGGCTGGGACGGCTGCTGCAGCGCACCGTCGACGAGCTGGCGGCGAGCGCGGCGAAGAGCCCGCCGGGAGCCCGCGGTGTGACCGCCGTGCCCTGGCTCGACGGCGCCCGCGCCCCGTGGTGGCGCGAGGACGCCCGCGCCGGTTTCGTGGGCCTCGGTGCGGCCCACGGGATGGACGATCTGTCCCGGGCGGTGATCGAGTCGGTGGCGTGGGACGTCCTGCGATGCATGGAGGTGGTCACGGCCGGCCGGTTGGGCGGCAGCACCGCCCAGGGGGTCACGCTCGGGGGGTCGGGCTCCGGTCTGCCGCTCTGGGTCGACGTGCTGACGTCCATCCTGGGGATCCCCGCCGTGCGGCACCGCTCCGGCGAGGCGGCCCTGGCCGGTGCGGCGCTACTGGCCGGCCGCGCCCTGGGCATGGGGCTGGTTCTCGATCAGCTCGACCCGGTGGAGGCGGTGATCACGCCCGATCCGGCCACGGTCGAGCTCTACCGACGGCTGCGGCCCCACGTCGAGCACGTCACCGCGGCGATCCTGGCCGCCACCGAGGAGGCTCCGTCGGCCCCGATGTCACCCTCGCCGTCCCCGTAAAATAAATTGCATCCGTGCGTCAGGATGCGGGCACGGAGGTCCTCGCCAGGTCCTTCGGAGCGATCGCCCGCGACTACGACCGCTTTCGGCCGGGTCCACCGCTGGAGGCGGTGCAGTGGCTGGTCCCTTCCGGCGTTGTCGATGTCCTCGAGATCGGGGCCGGGACGGGTGCCCTCACCCGCCGTCTGGTCGAACGTGCCCCCCACGTCCGTGCCGTCGAGCCCGACGCCCGAATGCGCGCCGTGTTGCGCGCCCGGACGCCGGACGCCGAGGTCGTGGCGGGGCGGGGCGAGGAGATCCCCGCCGAGGACCGCTCGTTCGACGTCGTGATCGGCGCGTCATCGTGGCACTGGGTCGATGAGGAGCTGGCCCTGCCCGAGGTAGCTCGGGTCCTGCGCCGTGGGGGGACGTTCTCGCTGCTGTGGAGCGGGGCGGACCGCAGCGTCGACTGGATGCGATCGCTGTGGTCCGGCGGAAGGGAGAGGGGGGCCGAAGAGGCCCGCCGCCGCGAGCGGCATGCGGTGGACCTGGGCGTGGGCAGCCCCTTCCACGAACCCGAACGCCGGGTGTTCCGGTGGACCCGACGCATGACAGAGGACGAGCTGGTGGGGATGGCCGGCACCTACAGCGCCGTCATCACGATGGGTGCGGCGGAGCGCCAGGAGTACCTCGACTCCGTCAGGCGCGTCCTGGCGTCGCATGAGGCGCCCACCGACAACGGATCCATCGAGGTTCCGATGCGCTGTCTGTGCTGGCGCACCACGCTGCGCTGAGGTTACCCTTGGCGCCGTAGGGGAGGTCAACGTTCGCGGTCACACCCAGGCGCTGGTGAGGCTGCGGAGTTCTTGACGTCGGGGTGCACGGACATGACGAGGATCGGGGTGGGACTGCGTCCGTCGCGCCGCGCGGGCTGGGCCGCCCTCGTGGTCGCATCCATCCTCATGGCCGTTCCGCTCGCCAGTACCGCTCCGCTCGGTGCGGCCGAGCGCGAGACGCCGCAGGGGACGCACCCCCCGACGGCCAGTCAGGCCGCTCCCGGAATCGCCATCGCCCGGGCGAGGTTCGACCTGCCCGATCCCTTCCTCCTCGACGTGGGGGGGAGGTACTACATGTATCTCTCGAGCGCGTTCGGCGACGGCTCGCAGAACGTTCCGGTCCTGACCGGTACGCCGGGGCACTGGAGCAAGAGACCGATCGACGCCGTGCCCGACCTGCCGGCCTGGGCGATCGGTGATCCGGCGAAGCTCGATCTCACATGGTCGCCGGCGGTGTACAAGTTCGGTGACCTCTACGTCATGTACCTTGCGCCGCAGATCCGGGGGTCGACGCCCACGCAGCACTGCATCGCCATCGGACTCTCGCCGGATCCGACCGGCCCGTTCTTCGTCGATCCCGCGCCGTTCATCTGCCAGCGGAACCTGGGCGGCGACATCGACCCCCAGCTCTTCGTCGACCCGCATGGCCCGGACGGCCCGGCCCGGCCCGACTACCTGATCTGGAAGTCAGACAACAACTCGACTGCGGGCGACGGCGTCGACACGATCTGGGCGCAGCCCCTGTCCAACGACGGCTACACCCTGGAGGGCCAGCCGGTCCCGATCTTCACCCCCGACGAGAGCTGGCAGCGGCCCCTGGTCGAGGCTCCCCAGATGGCCCTCTCGCCCGAGGGGGCGGTGTGGCTGTTCTTCTCGGCCGGGGCGGGCTTCTACACGGCGGACTACGGCGTGGGAGCGGTGCGGTGCATCGGCCCGCTCGGTCCGTGTACCGACCCGCTGGAGGGACCGCTGCTCACGACGAATGCGCAGGGATCGGGGCCCGGTGAAGAGACCTACTTCGCCGGCCCGCAGGGCAGTGACTGGTTGCTCTACAGCCCTGTGCACACCGGCGACATCGCCTACCTCGTCCGCCCGGTTGAGGCGGCGCGGATCGCCTGGCGCGGATCTGTCCCCTACCTGGCCGTCCCGGGCGCGTTCCCGGCCCCCGCGACGTCTCACTGACCGTCGGGCGGGAGCGCCGCGAACAGTTCCTGGAGATGGGTGTTGACGGCCTGTAGTCCAGGACCATGTCGATGGCGGCCAGGGCGGTAGCCACGCCTCCGAGATCTACGTGATAAAATCTATATCACTTACCATAGATCAAAGGCACTCGGCGGCTGCCCGACCAGAAGCTGCCCGACCAGAAGGAGGAACAACATGCTTGTACGCACCGATCCATTCCGCGAGCTCGACCGTGTCGCCGCGCAGGTGTTCGGCACCCGGGCCCGTCCGGCCATTATGCCGATGGACGCATGGCGGGACGGGGACACCTTTGTGATCGAGTTCGACCTTCCGGCCGTCAACCCGGACTCGGTCGATCTCGACGTCGAGCGCAACGTGCTCACCGTCCGGGCCGAGCGGCTCTCGCCCACCGGCCCCGAGGTCGAACTGATCGCCTCGGAGCGCCCACGAGGGGTGTTCAGCCGCCAGGTGATCCTGGGCGACGCGCTCGACACGGCCAACATCCACGCCTCGTATCAGTCCGGAGTGCTCCGTCTCAACATCCCGGTCGCCGAGAAGGCCAAGCCGCGCAAGATAGCCATCGAGAGCGCCGAACGGCGCGAGGCGATCGACGCCTGAATCGGTCCCGACCGGGACAGACTGGTGGGATGCGCGTCGTCTCCCCGCCCACCGAGTCGCACCGTGCCGCGGCACGAGAGGTCGTCCGTAGGTACCTGTCGACCACCCCGGTGGTGACCGCGCCCCAACTGGGACCCAACGTCTCCGTCAAGGTGGAGACCTTCCAGCCCACCGGATCGTTCAAGGTTCGAGGCGGGTTGGCCGCGGTGGCGGCGGTGCTGGCGGCCGATCCCGGTCGGGAGGTGGTCGCCGCGTCGGCCGGCAATCACGGGCTGGGCGTGGCCTACGCCGCGGCGAAGCTCAAGGCCCGGGTCACGGTGATCGTGCCCCGGCTGGCCTCGGCCGCCAAGGTCTCGGCGCTCCAGCAGTACGACGTCCGGCTGGTCCTCCACGGCGATGGGTACAGCGAGGCGGAGGCGCACGCGCTCGACCTGGCGGACCGGGAGGGCGGCCACTACGTCTCGCCCTACAACGACCCCGATGTCATCTCCGGTCAGGGCACCATCGCCCCGGAACTGCTCGAGCAGGTGCCGAACCTGGGGACCGTGGTCGTGCCGGTGGGCGGGGGTGGGCTGGTGTCGGGCATCAGCCTCGGGCTGCTGGGAACCGGGGTCCGGGTCATCGGGGTGGAGTCCGAGGCCTCTCCGTCGATGAGTGCTGCCGTGGCCGCCGGGACCATCGTCCCCATCACCGTCGAGCCGACGCTGGCCGACGGCCTGGCCGGCAACCTGGAGCCGGGCGCCGTGACGCTCGACGTCCTCCTGCGCAACGGGGTGGAGGTTCTGACGGTGAGCGAGGCCGACATACGCTCGGCGATGGCCTACGCCGCCCACAAGATGGGCTTGGTGCTCGAAGGTGCCGGCGCCGTGGGCGTGGCCGCCGTCCGGGCCGGGCTGATCGACTCCCACGGCGACGGCCGTCAGACCGTGGTCATTCTCTCCGGGCGCAACATCGCACCCGCGCTCTTGGACGAGGTACTCCACTCCTGAGGGGGGCTACCACTCGGCCCAACCGCTGGGCGTGACCGAACCGGTCATGGTGCGGGGATCGACCGCTGCGCCGCTCTCCGAGGCGCGGTACACGGCGAAGCACAGCTGGAGGACCCTGGTGGCGTACTCCGGGGACATGTCCGCCGGCGTGCCGTTGACGAGCGAATCCACGAAGTGCGTCGCGGATCGGGCGAAGCCGGCCCCCCAGTCGGCGTCGAGGTCGCGGAACTCGGTCGTGCTCCGGCCGTGCTCGTTGCCGGTGAACAACATGACCGGAGGGAGGTCGAGCATCTCCCCGGTGGCGCGGGTGACCCAGATCTGGCCCTCGTCGCCCGTGATCTCGAAGAACTCGTCGGCCCCGTAGTAGCTCGAACGCAGGTAGAGGCCGGGTGCGTACTGGACCTCCATCGTCCCGAGCACCATCGGGTCCTCGTACTCGAAGATGGCGGCACACGGCTCCATGAACAGGTCTCGCCGGCGTACCACCGCCTGCACTGAGGTGATGTCGAGGTCGAGCAGCCACAGCGCCAGGGCGTACTTGTGCACCATGTCGTCGAACAGATGGCCGCCCGGGCTGCGTGCGTCGAGTCTCCAGCTGTATCCCTCGGGGCGGAGGTTGGCCTGGAAGGCGGAGTCTGTCTGCCCGACCAGCGTGCGGATGCGGAGACCGGTCGGCCTCCCGATGGCGCCGTCGGTCACCAGCTTCTTGGCCAGTTCGATCGGCGGGTAGTGGATGAAGCACTCGCTGATACGGAGCGTCCGCCCGGCCCGTTCCGCTGCCGCCCCCATCGCCCGCGCATCTTCAATGGTGGTGGCCGCCGGTTTCTGCACCGAGACGTGCTTGCCGGCCTCCAGGGCCGCAATGGCGTGGTCATGGTGGAGATAGGTGGGCGTGAGGACCTCGACGGCATCGAGCGACGGGTCGTCCAGCATGGCGTCGAGGTCGGTGTAGAAGGCCGGCGCCCCCCACTCCTCCGCGGCGCGCCGACCGATGTCCTCGTCTGTGTCGCACACGGCGGCGATCTCACAGCGGGGATCGAGCAGGTACCCCTTGATGTGGGTCGCGGCGATGTTGCCCGCACCGAGGACGCCCAACCGGACCTTGTCCACTACCCCTCGCTCCCTCCGTGGACGACGGCGAGATCGTAGCGGCCACAGCAATGGGCAGAGGGATCTGGCCGCCGACATACTGGGTCGATGGAGACCGACCTGCTTGACCGCGCGCTGAGCGACTTTGCCGCGACGGCGCCCGAGTACGGAAGATTCGGACTGTCGAACCTCGGGCCGATGGCGGCGGAGGTTCTCGGGCAGCTCGGACACGCCGATGCCATCCCCGCCTGGGTGGCGGCGTACCGGGAGCGCCTCGACGCGGCGCCCCCGGCGGCCGAGAAGCCGCTGGCCGAGGAGGACTGGCCCGCCGCCCTGGGGTCCGCCGACCGTTTCCCCGAATGGTTGGCCCTCTTCGAGAGCGAACTGGCCGATCGCCCCGTCTCCGCGGTGGTGGGCGAGTGGGTGCCCCGCCTCGTCCCCGGTACCGTGGCCGCGGCGACGCACGGCCTGATCAGGACGGCCCACGGGCTGCGCGCCCTGGGCGAGGCCGACACGGCACCCCGCCGCGTGGAGGTGGCCACCGGACTGGCCTACTGGGCCGCCCGCTACCAGGAGCTGCCCGGTCCGCCGCTGCTGATCGGGCACCAGAACGTGTCCCAGGCGTTGGCCGACCTGCCCTACCTGCCCGAGGAGACGCCGCGGGAGTTCCTCATCAGCGCCCTGGTGGCGCACGTGGCGGACATCGCGGACGAATTCGAGCAGGCCGTGGCCTCGTTGGGGCCCGGTGGCGACGCCGTCGCCCTGCTCGACGCCATGGCGGTCGAGGGGGCCCGGGCCTACCTGCGCAACGCCGAGAGCGACAACCCCGTTGCGCTCGTCCATGCGGTCACCGCGCCCCTGGCGCTCGAGCTGGTGCTCCCCTGGCTGGCCCCCGAAGACCACGACGCCGCCCTGGCGTACACGTGGCAGGCGGTGGCCTCCATCCACGTCGCCTACGACATCGACCGGCACGCTCACGACGCCGAGGATGAAGCTCCCGGGGCCGATGTCCTCGTGGCGCGGGCCCTCGAGTCCGGGAACGCACACGCACTGAAGCTCACCGAGGCGGCGCTCCGCTGCCACGCCCGCACCAACGAGACCGTCCTCTTGCTGGCGGCTGCCGATGCGTCGGCGCGTCGGTTGGACTGAGCCAGGGGCGCCCGTCTTCGCGGGGATGCAGTGGCTACCATCGGCCGCATGGAGTACCGCACGCTCGGCCGCACCGGTGTAAAGGTAAGCCCGCTCTGTCTGGGCGCCATGATGTTCGGAGCCTGGGGAACCTCGGACCACGACGAGGCCGTCCGCATCATCCACCGAGCCCTCGACGCCGGGATCAACATCATCGACACGGCCGATGTCTACTCCTTCGGCGAATCCGAGGAGATCGTCGGCAAGGCGCTGGCGCAGAGGGACCGGGAGAAGATCGTCCTGGCCACCAAGGTCCACGGCGTCATGGGGAAGGACCCCAACGCGCAGGGGAACTCGCGGCGCTGGATCATGGCCAGCTGCGAGAACAGCCTGCGCCGGTTGGGAACCGACTACATCGACCTCTACCAGATCCACCGACCGTCGCCGGAGACCGACATCGACGAGACGCTGGGCGTGCTGACCGACCTGGTGCGGATCGGCAAGATCCGCTACTTCGGCAGCTCGACCTTTCCCGCCCATGAGATCGTCGAGGCGCAGTGGGTGGCGCAGCGTCGCGCCCGCGAGCGGTTCGTCACCGAACAACCGCCCTACTCAATTCTGGTGCGCGGGATCGAGAAGGACGTGCTGCCGGTGTGCCAGAAGTACGACATGGGGGTGGTGCCGTGGAGCCCCCTCGCCGGGGGGTGGCTCTCGGGGGCGTTCGGCGTGGGCCGGGGGAACACCAGCCGGCGATCGGCCATGGTGCCGGGACACTACGACATGACGCTGCCCGGTAATCAGCAGAAGCTCCAGGCGGTCACCGCGTTGAACGAGCTGGCCCAGGCGGCCGGGTTGACGCTCATCCAACTGGCCCTGGGTTTCGTGCTGGAGCATCCGGCCGTCAGCGCGCCGATCATCGGTCCGCGCACCATGGAGCACCTCGAGTCACAGCTTCCCGCGCTCGAGCTCCGCCTCGGCCGCGACGTGCTCGACCGGATCGACGAGATCGTACCCCCCGGGGTCGACCTGAACGCCGCCGACGTCGGGTGGGTTCCCGCCGCCATCGCCCAGCCGTCGCTGCGGAGACGCCCTCGCTGAGCCAGCCGTGTACCCTACGAAGGCATGGGGACAAAGCGGCCCACGAAGCGGGGCATCTCGCTGTTTCGAGCCAAGGACGCGGTGAACCTCGAGGACACCGATTTCATGTCGGCCCCCGAGATGTCGCCCGATACGGCGGCGGCCATGACCGCATGCTTTGCGGCGGGTATGGGGACGGGGGCCCAGACCAAGGTGGTGCTGCGCCAGAGCGAAGCCGAAGGTGGGTTCAGCCTCGTGACCATATGGCTCAAGCCGGGCTTCCCGCTGCCGCGCCACACCCACGATGCCGACTGCCTCTACTACGTGCTCAGCGGCACGGCGGTCATGGGGCGCCAGACCCTGCGCGTCGGGGACGGCTTCTTCGTCCCCAAGGATGCCCCCTACCAGTACAGCGGGGGCCCCGACGGCGCCGAGGTCCTCGAGATACGCCGCGGCGTGGAGAGCTTCGACATGCAGATCTCCGACGTGACCCCCGAGAGCGTCAGCGCCATGCTCGAACTGACCGAGGCCCGGCGCGACCAGTGGGAGCGCATGGACGTGAGCCCCACCACGGCGGCCAACGTCGCCCGGTAGCTCTAGAAGCTCTAGACGGGGCCGATGTCGGCCGTGATGGGGTCGACTGGACGAGGGCCGGGGTCTTCTCTGTAGAGTACGAACATATGTTCGCTTTCACTCCACGGAAGGTACCGGTCGGGCTGGCCGACCGGGTCCGACCGACCACGCCGGTGGCCGGCCGCCTGTTGCCGGTGCCGGTGCCGCTGGCCCCCCTCTTCCCCGATGGGGCATTGCGGCGAGGGACCACGACCACGGTGGCGGGTCTGCCCGGCCATGGTGCGACCACGCTGGCACTGGCTCTGCTGGCGGCGGCGTCGCAGTCCGGGAGCTGGTGTGCCGCGGTCGGCCTCTCCGACCCCGGGGTGGTGGCGGCAGCCGAGCTCGGCATCGACCTGCGTCGGGTGGTCTTCGTGCCGCATCCGGGTAGCGGGTGGGCCGGGGCGGCGGGAGATCTGCTGCCCGGCGTCGACGTCGTCCTGGTGCGCCCGCCCGGCCGGGCCCGCCAGACGGCGGCCCGGCACCTGAGCGCGCGGGCCCGGGAGCGCCAGGCCGCGCTGGTGGTGCTGGTCGAGCACGTCGGCGACTGGCCCGAAGGGGGTGACCTGGCCCTGTCGGTGGGAGCGATCGAGTGGGAAGGGATCGGCCGGGGGCACGGGCACCTGCAGGGCCGGCGGGCCCAGGTCCGGGTGGGTGGACGGCGGTCGGCCGGCCGGGCCATGGAGTGCTCGTTCTGGCTTCCCGCCGGCTCGGGGGCGGTGGCGGTGGCGGGGCCCGGGCCCGAGCCCGGGCCCGAGGCGGCCTGAGTGAGGCGATGGAACTGGAACGGTTGGTGGTCGTCTGGTGTCCCGAACTTCAGCAAGAAGGGGCACGCGGAGAGGAAGCACGGCGCTTCGTGCACGTGGTCGCCCGCACCGGAGAGCTGTGTCCCTGGGCTCATCCCATCCGGCTCGGGGTCTGTGCCCTGCCCGCACGCGGGCCGGCCCGCTTCTTCGGCGGAGAGGAGATGGTTGTGTCCCGCCTGGTCGAGGCCGTGGGGGAGGACGTCCACGTCGGGGTGGCCGACGGGCTGTTCGCTGCGGTTCTGGCCGCCCGGGCCCAGCTGATCGTCCCGGCCGGGGAGGTGCGCCAGTTCCTGGCACCCTGGTCGGTGGCCACCCTGGCCCGCCCCGACTTGGCCGTCACCCTGCAGCGCCTCGGTGTCACCACGCTGGGGCAGTTCGCCGCCCTGCCGTCACCGCATGTCTCGGATCGCTTCGGGGCCGACGCCGCCGCAGCCCACCTGGTGGCCCGGGGCGAGAGCGGTGAGCTGGCGGGCATCCGTGACCGATCCATTGAACGGCGCCTGCGCGTCGCCCGTGGTGAGGACCCCGACCGAGGGTCCGAGCCGCCGCCCACCCAACCGGGTTTCTTCGGCGGGGCATCGGCCGGGGACAGGCGGGCCGCCCTCTCCTTCGCCCGGGTGCAGGGCAGGTTGGGCATCGAGGCCGTGTTGTTGGGGCGGATCCGAGGAGGGCGCGACCCGGCGGAACAGGCGGCGATGGTTCCGTGGGGAAGCCCGGAGGCCGGGACGGCCGGGGTGGGCAGTGCACCGTGGCCCGGACGGTTGCCACCCCCTTCCCCCACCGAGGTGCTCCGGTCGCCCCGGCGGGTCGAGGTGATCGACGACGCCGGGGCGGCGTGCGGGGTGAGCGGGCGGGGGCTGCTCAACGGTGAGCCGGCCCGGCTGTCGGTCGAAGGCGGCCCCTGGCAGGCCATCACGGCGTGGGCCGGCCCGTGGCCGGTGACCGAGCGTTGGTGGTCGACGCGCCGGCGTCGGGCCCGGGTGCAGGTGGTGACGGCCGACGGGGTGGCTCGGCTGCTCTGCGCCGAGCGGGCGCAGTGGTGGATCGAGGCGCTCTATGACTGAGGCCTACGCCGAGCTGCACGCCCACTCGGGCTTCAGCTTTCTCGATGGCAGCAGCGATCCCGAAGAGCTGGTGGCCGAGGCCCACCGGTTGAAGCTGGCCGCGCTGGCCCTGACCGACCATCACGGCTTCTACGGCGTGGTGCGGTTTGCCGAGGCGGCCCGAGCCTGTGGTCTGCCGACCGTCTTCGGGACCGAGGTGACACTTTCGCCGGCCGGGCCCCGCACGGGTGAGCCCGACCCGCGCGGGGCCCACCTCGTCGTGCTGGCCCGAGATCCCGAGGGCTATGCCCGGCTCTCCACCGTGGTGGCCGAGGCCCATCTCGAGGGTGGGGAGAAGGGGCGCCCCCTCTTCACCCTCGACGCCTTGGCCGCGGCGGCACAGGACCATTGGCTGGTGCTCACCGGTTGCCGGAAGGGACCGGTGGCCGCCGCCCTGATGGAGGCGGGGCCCCGGGCGGCCTCCCGGGAGGTGGGGCGACTGGTGGAGGCGTTCGGGCGGCCCAATGTGGCGGTCGAGCTGTGGGACCACGGGGACCCGCTCGACACGGCCCGCAACGACGCCCTGGCTCTCCTGGCCGCCGAGTGGGGGCTCGACGCCGTCGCCACCAACAACGTGCACTACGCCACGCCGGGCGGGTTCCGTCTCGCCGCCACCCTGGCCGCCATCCGGGCCCGGCGTCCGCTGGCCGAGCTGGAGGGCTGGCTCCCCTCGGCCCCGTCGGCCTGCCTGCGCGGGGCGGGTGAGCAGCTCCGGCGCTTCGCCCGGTGGCCCGGAGTGGTCGAGCGGGCGGCCGAGCTGGGACGGGCCTGCGCCTTCGACCTGCGCCTGGTGGCCCCCCGGCTGCCCGACTTCCCGGTCCCGCAGGGTTCGGACGAACAGGGCTACCTGCGTCAACTGGTGACCCAGGGAGCGCTCGAGCGCTACGGCCCGCCCGACGACGAGCGGGTGCCCGGGGCGTGGTCCCAGATTGCGCACGAGCTCGAGGTCATCGGCGAGCTGGGGTTCGCCGGCTACTTCCTGGTCGTCTGGGACATCGCCCGGGTCTGTCGCCAGCTGAACATCTACTGCCAGGGCAGGGGCTCGGCGGCGAACTCGGCCGTCTGTTACGCCCTCGGCGTCACCAACGTCGACGCCGTCGACCTCGGCCTCCTCTTCGAGCGCTTCCTGTCGCCGGCCCGGGACGGCCCGCCGGACATCGACGTGGACATCGAATCGAGCCGGCGCGAGGAGGTCATCCAGTACGTCTACGAGCGGTACGGGCGCCGCCACGCCGCGCAGGTGGCCAACGTCATCACGTATCGCCCCCGCTCGGCCGTGCGCGATGTGGGCAAGGCCTTCGGGTTCACCCCCGAGCAGGTGGACGGGTGGGCGGCGGGGATCGACCGGGTCAACCGGGGGGCGGACGCGGTGCAGGCCGTGGGGGCGGCGGTCGACGGTGGGGGCGAGGTGATCCCACCCCTGGTGGCCCAGATGGCCGCCGAGGTGCTCGATCGCCCGCGCCACCTGGGCATCCACTCGGCGGGCATGGTGCTGTGCGACCGCCCGGTCACCCAGGTCTGCCCCGTGGAGTGGGGACGCATGCCCGGGCGCACCGTGCTGCAGTGGGACAAGGACGACTGTGCCGCCATCGGGCTGGTGAAGTTCGACCTGCTCGGGCTGGGGATGCTCGAGGCGCTCCACCGCATGGTCGACCTGGTGCGCTCCTTCTACGGGGTCACGGTCGATCTGGCCCAGTTGCCCCAGGAGCCCGAGGTCTACGACCTCTTGTGCCGGGCCGACACCGTCGGGGTCTTCCAGGTCGAGAGCCGGGCCCAGATGGGGACCCTGCCCCGGGTCCAACCGCGGAACTTCTACGACCTGGCGATCGAGGTGGCCCTCATCCGGCCCGGTCCCATTCAGGGCCACGCCGTCAACCCCTACATCCGCCGCCGCCGGGGCGAGGAGGAGCCCACCTACCTGCACCCGCTGCTCGAGCCCATTTTGAAGCGGACACTCGGTGTGCCCCTGTTCCAGGAGCAGCTGATGGAGATGGCGGTGGCGGTGGCCGGTTTCAGTGCGGCGGAGGCCGACGAGCTGCGCCAGGCCATGGCCGCCAAGCGCTCGGCGGCGCGGATGGAGCGGCTGCGGGCCCGTTTCTACGAGGGCATGGCCAGGCGGGGAGTGGTGGGCGCGGTGGCCGATCAGATCTTCGCCGCCCTGGCCGCCTTCGCCAACTTCGGGTTCCCCGAGTCGCACTCGGTGTCGTTCGCGCACCTCGTGTACTGCTCGAGCTGGCTCAAGCTCCACTACCCGGCGGCCTTCACCGCCGGCCTGCTCAACTCCCAACCCATGGGCTTCTGGTCCCCCCAGTCCCTGGTGGCCGACGCCCGCCGTCACGGGGTGACGGTGCGGCGCCCCCACGTCGACCGGTCGGAGGTGGGGGCCTCGCTGGAGGCCGGGTCGCCGGCGGGGGCGGGGGCGGGCCCGGCGGCGGCCCCGGCGCTGCGGTTGGGGCTGGCCTCGGTGCGCGGCGTGGGGGAGACGACGGCCGAGCGGATCGTGGCCGGCCGGCCCTGGGCCGGAGGTGAGGACCTGGTGCGCCGGGCCGGGGTGTCACGGGCACAGCTCGAGACGTTGGCCGCGGCGGGCGCGCTCGATACCGAGGAGCGGCCCACTGCCGCCTCCCGCCGCCGCTTGGTGTGGGCGGCCGGCGCGGCCGCGCAGGGGACCCCGGACCGGTTGCCCGGGATCGTGGTGGGCACCGAGGCGCCGCCCCTGCCCGAGCCGACCCTGTACGACTCCGTGGGCGACGACCTGTGGGCCTTGGGGCTCGCGCCCGAACGGACCGCCATGCACCTGGCCCGGGAGCGACTCGAGGCCATGGGCGTGGTGGTGGCCCGGGATCTGCCCGCCTGCACCGATGGGGACCGGGTGTCGGTGGCCGGCGTGGTGACGCACCGCCAGCATCCCGAGACGGCGGGCGGCGCCGTCTTCGTCAACCTCGAGGACGAGACCGGCCATGTGAACGTGGTCTTCTCGCGCGGGGCCTGGGCGCGCTGGAAGCCGGTGGCCCGCCACTCGCCCGTGCTCCTCATCCGGGGCCGGCTCCAGCTGGCCCAGGGCACGGTCAACCTGACGGCCGAGCGGGTGGAGGCGCTGTCGGTGGGGACGTCCGTGCCGGCCAGCCGGGACTTCCGCTGACCGGCCCGCACGGCGTTCTTGACGGCGGCGAGCACGGCGCACCAGGGTGGATCGCCATGGTCCGCCTGCTCTCCAACGTCGATCCCGCGCTGCGGAGATGCTGGCATCCGGTGGCGCGGCCGTCCGAGGTGAACGAGCAACCCCGGAGGGTCATGCTCCTGGGCGAGCCCTGGGTGCTCTACCGGGCCGACGGGCGCATCGTGGCCTTCACCGACCGCTGCCCCCATCGCCGGACGCCCCTGTCGCTCGGGCACTGCCAGGCGGGTGTGCTGCGCTGCGCCTATCACGGTTGGCGTTTCGACGCCGCCGGCGCCTGCGTGGAGATCCCCGCCCTCGGGCCCCGGGCGCCGTTGCCTCCCGCCGCCCGGCTCTCCCCTCCCGCCGGGCTGGTCGAGGCCCACGGCATCGTGTTCCTGGCTCCCGAGGACCCGATCGCGCCGCTCGGTTCGATACCCGAAGCCGATGACCCGTCGTTCGAGGCGGGGGAGCTCCCGACCATCGTGGCGCGCGCCTCGGCCGGGCTGTTGGCCGACAACTTCCTCGATGTGGCGCACTTCCCCTTCGTCCACACCGGGACCTTCGGCGCGACGGAGGAGGTGGAGGTGGCGCAGTATGCCGCCGCCCGCGACGGGTGGTCCTTCACCGTGTCCTTCGAGCATTCGTTCGCCAATCGGGAGGACCCGGGCGTGGCGGCGGGCGTGCGACCGTTGCTGCAGGCCCGCCGGCTGGCGTACCGGCTCAGTGCACCGTTCCACCTCCGGCTGCGGATCGACTTCCTCGACGCCGGCGGGTCCAACGTGATCGGGTTCTTCATCCAGCCCGAGACGGCGGACTCGTGCCGCCTCTACACCACGCTGTGGCGAGACGACCTCTCCGGAGACGCGGCGCGCCTGGCCGACGCCGTCGAGTTCGAGACGGCGGTGCTGCGGGAGGACCTGCGGATGCAAGAGGCGTTCTCCGAGCTGGTCCTGCCGCTGGCACCGGGCGCCGAGGTCCACACCCGCGCCGACCGGGCGACACTGGAGCTGCGGCGCGTGCTGTCGGACCTCGTCGTGGCGGCGCAGGAGGCGGCCCGTGACCCGGGGTGAGGGCGTCACCTCGCTCACCGTGGTGGAGCATCCGATCCTGGCCCACCGGGTGGCGGCGTTGCGCGACCGGCGCACCGATCGGGACTCGTTTCGCCGGCTGGTGGCGGAGATCACCCGGTTCTTGACCTACGAGGCGCTGCGCGATCTGGGCACGGTCGAGGTCACCGTCGACACGCCCGTCGCCGAGGGCGCGCCGGCCCGCCGGGTGAGCGAGGAGATCCTGGTGGTACCGGTGCTCCGGGCCGGCCTGGGAATGGTCCAGGCCATTCAAGAGGTCGTCCCGTTGACCGAGGTCGCCCACGTCGGTCTGCGGCGCGACGAGGTGACGTTGCGGTCGGAGGTCTACCTCAACCGGCTCCCGGCGGATCTGCGCGGCCGGCGGGTCATCGTGTGCGATCCGATGCTGGCCACCGGAGGCTCACTCGTGCAGGTGTGCGACATGGTGACCGGACGCGGCGCCCGGGAGGTGATGGTCCTGTGCGTCATCGCCTCGAGGTACGGCATCGAGGCCTTCGTGGCCGCACACGCCGCGGTGCGGCTGTTCTGCGCCGCGGTGGACCCCGAGCTCAACGGGGCGGGCTACATCGTGCCCGGTCTGGGCGACGCGGGGGACCGGCTCTTCGGCCCACCGGACTGAGCCGGGCGGTCAGAGCCCCGCCGGTCGTCAGAGGCCGATGTCCTCGTGCCAGAGCTCGGGGTGCTCGGCGATGAACGTCCCCAACAACTCCCGACACGCCGGGTCGTCGAGGACGAGGACCTCGGTCCCGTGCTCGGCCAGCCAGTCGTGGCCCCCGTGGAGGTTCTCCGACTCGCCGATGACCAGCGCACCGATCCCGAACTGGCGGACCAGGCCGCTGCAGTACCAGCACGGGGAGAGCGTGGTCACCATGACGCAGTCGGCGTAGTGACGCCGGCGTCCGGCGTTCCGGAAGGCGGCGGTCTCGGCGTGGGTCGAGGGGTCCCCATCTTGGACCCTCCGGTTGCGCCCCCGGCCGAGCAGGGTCCCGTCGCGTCGGAACAGCGCGGCGCCGATCGGTATGCCACCCTCGTCCAGGCCGGTCCGGGCCTCCTCCAGCGCGACGGTCAGGTAGGCACGGGCCACATCGTCGGTGAGCGGCTCATTTGCGGACATCGGGCGCTCCGGCGAGAGTCATGGGCATGGCCGCCGATCGTACCTACGCCACCACAGTCGGGAGCCAGGCGGTCGAGCTGCCGCTGGTGGACCTCTCCGACGAGCTGACCATTGCCCTCCTGATCTCGCGTCGACCTCGGGGTGGCCTTTGCGGAAGTGGCGGGGCGTGAGCTGGCCGACCTGATGCGCCCCGCCGACCCCGAGATCGTGGTCTCGGTCGCCACCATGGGGATCCCGGTGGCCATCGAGGCCAGCCGCGCCCTGGGCCTCGACGACTACGTCATCTTGCACAAGACGCCCAAGATCCACCTGGGCGAGACCTGGTCGGAGCCCGTCACCTCCATCACGACCGGCGCCGCGCAACGGCTGCGCATGGACCCGGCCCGGGTCTCCGCCGTCAGGGGTCGCCGGGTGGCGGTGGTCGATGACGTCATCTCCACCGGCGCCTCCACCCTGGCGGCGCTGCGCCTCGTCCGGCGCACGGGGGCCGAACCGGTGGTGATCGGAACGCTGATGACCGAGGGATCGGGTTGGCGCAGCGCCCTGGGGACCGATGCCCACCTGGTCCGCTCCCTCGGGTCGATGCCCCTCTTCGGTCCCGGGCCCGACGGCCAGCTGGTCGAGATCTGGGACTAGGGGCGCGCTAGAGGAGCCCTTCGGCCTTGAGGAGCACGTCCTGCTCGTCGGCTTCCTTGCGCACCGAGCGAAAGGCCAGGGCCAGGTAGACCAGCGCGCCGACGGCCATGCCGAAGAAGATGCTGAAGTCGGCGCCGTAGTGGTAGGCGTCCTCGGTATGGTACGTGACCTCGTTGAGCCAGTCAGGAAGATGGAACGTCGCCGATAGGGCCTCGATGGCGGCGAACATGCCGACCACCTGGGCGATGAGGGCGGGCCAGAAGACGCCGCCATGGCGCCAGTACAGGCTGTCCCGACCGGTCTTCTGCAGCTCGCCCGGGACGTAGCGGTACCGGCGGAGTATCCAGTCGGTGATGAAGATGGCGAACCAGGGTGCGATCCAGACGATCACCACGTCGACGAAGTCCGACAGGTACTCGGTGAACGACGAGCTGAAGATGGCGTACATGGTGACCCCCAGCGCGATGACGCAGTCGACCAACACGGCCTGGTAGCGCTTGACCGGCACGCCGAGGGCCTGCAGGGTGACGCCAGAGGAGTACATGTCCAGGCTGTTGATGGCGAAGAGCTGCACCACGGCGAAGATCAGGAAAACCACGACGAACCAGGCGGGGATGGCGCTCTGGTGGGCAAAGGGCAGGAAGCCGTCGGCGTTGTCGCCGATCTTGAAGATGAAGGTCCCGACGACCGCCCCGAGGGTCATGATGAGGATCTCGGGAATGGCGGTCCCCAGGAAGACCCATCCGACGATGCCCTTCTTGGACGTCTCCCGGGGACAGTACCGCGTGTAGTCGTTGCCGCACTCGGCCCATCCCAGTCCGCTCAGGGCGATGGTGAAGGCCAACCCCTCCATGTAGGTCTGCCAGTCGGCCCCGTGTGGCACGCCGTGCAGGTTGGCGTGGGGTATGGCGAAGCCGAGCAGGACAGCGAAGAGGATGACGAAGGGGATGATGAGGGCCCGCAGCGACTTGACGATGGCGGCGTGGCCGAGGAACGGCAGGATCCCCTGGATGAGTACGGCGACGATGACCAGGATGACCTTCGCCGGGTCGGCCGGGGCGAACCCCGCCTTGATCATCAGCACCAACCCGGCCCCGACGATCAGGATGAGCCCCTCGACCTCGAAGCCGATCTGGGTGATCCAGTTGAAGAAGGAGATGGGCCGCCCACCGTTGGGCCCGTAGGCGGCGCGGTTGATGGCGAAGACCGTGGTGCCGGTCTGCGGCCCCTGCAACGACGCCAGGCCGAGGAGGAAGTAGGACAGGTTGCCGATGATGATGAGCGAGAGCGCCTGGTAGAAGGTGAACCCGAAGGTCATCAGGATGCAGCCGTAAATGAAGTACTCGATCTGCACGCTCGCCCCGGCCCACATCCCGAAGATGTCCTTGGGTGTGGCCCAGCGCTCGCTCTCGGGGATGTAGTCGATGCCGTGCTGCTCGACGTGGAGGGCCTCTTGGGCATGGGGGTCGTGAATGACTGCGAGCTCTTCTACATCCTCCGCGACCGCCACTGTGCCTCCCTTTTCCTCGCGACCGAACGCTGTCACCTTGTTGGGTGCGGCGTCGGACGTCAAGGGGAAATTCGTGAACACTCTGAGAACTGTGAGAACGGTGAGCACCGACGGTGTGACCGAACGCCGACATGCCCCTCCGCGGTCGGTGTTGTAGAACAGGTCGTCGTGCACGCGTCGCCGCCAGCCGTCCTCGTACTCGTACCGTGACCCGGGGCGGCGCGCTGATGGTGTGCGGGACCACCTCGGACGCCGGCAAGTCGACCGTGGTGGCCGGTCTCTGCCGGCTGCTCGCCCGTGAAGGGGTGTCGGTGGCGCCCTTCAAGGGCCAGAACATGTCGTTGAACTCCGTGGTGACGAGCGCCGGTGCCGAGATCGGCCGGGCGCAGTGGCTGCAGGCCGTGGCCGCCGGCGCCCCGCCCGAGGCGGCCATGAACCCGGTCCTCCTCAAGCCCACCAGCGACCGCACCTCGCAGGTCATCGTCATGGGCCGGCCGCGTGCGACCCAGCCGGCGGCCGACTACCAGAAGGCCAAGGCGGGCCTGGTCGACGTCGTCGACCGAGCGCTGGCCGAGCTCCGCTCGAGGTTCGAGGTGGTGATCTGCGAGGGCGCCGGCAGCCCGGCCGAGATCAACCTGCTCGACGACGACCTCGTGAACCTGGGCCTGGCCGCCCGCGCCGGCATACCCGCGGTGGTGGTGGGCGATATCCATCGGGGCGGCGTGTTCGCCCACCTCTACGGCACGGTGGCGCTGTTGCCCGAGGCACTGCGCCGGTGCGTCAAGGGTTTCATCATCAACGGGTTCCGGGGCGACCCCGAACTGCTCGGCGACGCCATGGACCAGCTGGAGGCCCGCTGCGGTGTCCCCACACTGGGTGTCCTGCCCTACCTTCCCGGTCTGGTGCTCGATGCCGAGGACTCCCTGCACCGGATGCTCGACGCCCGCCCCGAGCCGCCCGCCCCCGGCGTGGGGCGGCTCGACGTGGTGGTGCTCCGCCTGCCTCGACTGTCCAACTTCACCGACTTCGATCCTCTCGTCGTCGAGCCCGGAGTGGCGGTCCGCTTCGTCGACCACCCCTCGGAGTTCGGCGATCCCGACCTGGTGGTGCTCCCCGGGACCAAGTCGACCGTGTCCGATCTGGAGTGGCTGCGGGCCGGCGGCCTCCTCGAGGCGCTCGAGGCCCGCCGGGCCGGGCCCTCGCCGCCGGTAGTGCTCGGGGTGTGCGGTGGCTTCCAGATGCTGGGGCGCGCCATAGAGGACCCCGACGCGGTCGAGTCCTCCGTGCCGTCGGTGCCGGGACTCGGCTGGTTGCCGGTGGTCACCCGGTTCGTGGCCATGAAGACGACGCAGTTACGGACGGGATACAGCCCGGAGGGCTCGGCCGTGACCGGCTACGAGATCCGCCACGGCCGGACCGAGCCGCGGGCCGGGTGGGAGCGGTGGCTCTCGTGCGAGCGGGGTGGCGACGGGGAAAGCATCGAGAGCGCCCGTGACGGCGGCGACGGGGTGTACGGCACGACGCTGCACGGCCTCTTCGAGGAGGACGCCTTCAGGGGGGAGTTCCTGCGCGGTGTGGCGCACGCCCGGGGGAGGACCTGGCAGCCCTCGGGCGCGTCGTTCGCCGAGGCGCGGGAGCGTCAGATCGACCGCGTGGCCGACGCGTGCGCCGCGCACCTGCGCCTCACTGCGCTCTGGCGGCTGGTCGAGCTCGGGTCGCCGGCAGCCTGATCGGTCACTGCCCGAGCAGGCGCTCCATACGGGCGGCCAGGCCGCTGGGGCGGCCCCGGCGTCGCTCGGCGCGGTCGGCCAGCTTCATGGTCCACAGCCCGGCGTTGACGCCCAGCCAGCGCAGGGGTTCGGGCTCCCAGGGCGGTGATCGGTGATTGACCCAGGGCAGCCGGGTCAGCTCCGTGTCGGACCCGGTGATGAGGTCGGCCAGCGTCCGGCCGGCCAGGTTGGCGGTGGCCACCCCGTCGCCCACGTAGCCCCCGGCCCAGGCGATGCCGCGGTGGCGATCGAAGCCGACCGAGGAGTGCCAGTCCCGCGGGATCCCCAACGGGCCGCCCCAGGCGTGGGTGAAGCGGGCGGAGGAGAGCGCGGGGAAGAGGTCGACGAGCGTGGCGCGCAAGAGCTTGTGCACCGCGGGCACGCCGTCGAACGAGGGGCGCACGGCCGAGCCGAAGTGGTACGGAGCACCCCGACCGCCGAAGGCGATGCGGTCGTCGGCCGTGCGCTGCCCGTAGACGATCATGTGCCGGTAGTCGGAGAACGTCGCGCGGCACGGCAGCCCGGCCGACTCCCAGAACCCGGCGCTCAGGGGCTCGGTGGCCACCATGAGCGAGTAGACCGGCGCCAGCGTGCGCTTTTCGCCCGGCAAGGTCGGCGTCCACGCCTCGACGGCGCGGACGACCACGTCCGCCCGGATCACGCCGGAGGTGGTGTGGACGAGGGGAGCGGCCTGCCGGCCGCCCGGGACGATGCCGGTCACCGTGGTCCGCTCGTAGAGGGTGACGCCGCGGCGTTCGACGGCCTCGGCCAGGCCGCGGGCCAGGAGGGCCGGCTGTAGGGCGGCGCAGTGCGGCGTGAAGGTGGCGCCGGCGACCCCGTCCATGCCGATCACCGTCTCGGCCTCTCGGCGATCGAGCCAGCGCAGGTCGTCCTCGCCGGAGCCCAGGGATCGGGCCTCGGCCACCTCGGCCAGGGCCCGGGCCCGCTGGACGCCGGTGCGGGCCACGCGGAGCGTGCCTCCCTTGGCGAAGTGGCAGTCGATCCCCTCCTCCGTGGCCGCCGTGCCGACCACGTCGACCGTGCCCTGCATTTCCCGGCGCATCCGGCGCATGGCGTCCATGCCGTAGCGCCGGCGGAGGGCGGCGTCCGAGGCGGCGAACAGCGCGGAGCACCAGCCGCCGTTGCGTCCGGAGGCTCCGAACCCGGCCACCTCGCGCTCCACCACGGCGATGCGGAGCGAGGGGTCGGCGCGGGCCAGGGCGTAGGCCGACCACAGACCGGTGAATCCGGCCCCGACGACGCAGACGTCGACCGCCAGGTCGCCGGCGAGCGGTGGGCGCCGCGCCAGCGGGGTGGAGATGTCGTCCCACCAGAGCGAGAGGCGCCGGTAGTCCGACGACGCTCGCTCTGGGGCGCCTACACCCGGTACCACGCCTCGGTCAGCACCTCGCGCAGCGTGGAGACCATGAGGTCGATCTCCTCCTGGCCGCAGATGAGCGGGGGGAGAGCTGCACGACGGGGTCGCCGCGGTCGTCGGCGCGGCAGATGAGACCGGCCTCGAACAGCGCGCCGGAGAGGTAGCCACGCAGCAGTCGCTCGGACTCCTCGTCGTCGAACGACAGGCGCGTCTCTTTGTCCTTGACCAACTCGATGCCGTAGAAGAACCCAGCGCCGCGCACGTCGCCGACGATCGGCAGGTCGTAGAGGCTTTCGAGGCCGGAGCGGAAGGCCCCTTCGGTCGCCCGCACGTGGTCCAGGATCTTCTCGCCCTCAATCACGTCGAGGTTGGCGAGGGCGACGGCGCAGCTGACCGGGTGGCCGGCGAAGGTGAAGCCGTGCAGGAAGGAGGCGCCCTCCCGCAAGAAGGGCTCCATCAGCCGGTCGGTGGCGATCATCGCCCCCAGCGGCGCGTAGCCCGAGGTGAGCCCCTTGGCCACCGTGATGATGTCGGGCTGGTACCCGTAGCGGTCGGCGCCGAACCAGTGCCCCAGACGGCCGAACGCGCAGATCACCTCGTCGGAGACCAAGAGGGCGCCGTGCCGGTCGCAGATCTGGCGCACCCGCTCGAAGTACCCGGGCGGCGGTGGGAAGCACCCCCCGGCGTTCTGCACCGGCTCGAGGTAGACCGCGGCGACGGTGTTCGCCCCCTCCCGGACGATGGCCCGCTCGATCTCGTCGGCGGCCCACCGTCCGAAGGCCACCTCGTCGTCGGCGAAGAGGGGCGCCCGGTAGAAGTTGGTGTTGGGGACCTTGATCGCGCCCGGGACCAGAGGCTCGAAGGGGGTCTTGAGGTCCGGTATGCCGGTGATCGACAGCGCCCCCATGGAGGTCCCGTGGTAGGCGATCTCGCGGCTGATGACCTTGGTGCGCTGCGGCTGGCCGGTCATCCGGAAGTACTGGCGCGCCAGCTTCCAGGCCGATTCGACCGCCTCGGAGCCGCCGGAGGTGAAGAAGACGCGGTTGAGGTCACCCGGGGCATAGTCGGCCAGGCGCTCGGCCAGCTCTATGGCGCGTGGGTGCGCGTAGGTCCAGAGGGGGAAGTAGGCCAACGTGCTCGCCTGCTTCGCTCCCGCCTCGGCCAGCTCGGTGCGCCCGTGGCCGATCTGTGAGGTGAACAGGCCCGCCAAGCCGTCCAGGTAGCGCTTGCCGTGCTGGTCCCACACGTAGGCGCCCTCGCCGCGCACCACCACCGGGACCGGGTGGGTGGCGTAGGAGCCCATGCGGCTGAAGTGCATCCACAGATGGCGACGGGCCTGGTCGCTCAGGTTGGAGTTGTCGGGATCGGAATTCGGCATTGGTCCTCCGTTCGCAGCGCGTGCCCCATGTATAGGTTTGCTTGGCCAGCTTGAGATAGAGGAACGTCTCGGTGGCCCGCACGCCGGGGATCGACCGTACCGAGTCGTTGAGCACGTGTAGCAGGCGGTCGTCGTCCTCACAGACGATCTCGGCCAGGAGGTCGAACGAACCGGCGCACATCACGACGTAGTCGACTTCGGGCAGGGCGACCAGCTTGTCGGCCACCACCCGGACGTCGCCCTCGACGGTGAGGCCGATCATGGCCTGGCGGGTGAAGCCGAGCTGCAGGGGGTCGGTGACGGCGACGATGTCCAGGACCCCCGACTCGCGCAGGCGCTGGACGCGGCGTCGCACGGCCGCCTCCGACAGGCCGACGGTCTGGGCGATGGCGCCGTAGGGCTGCCGCCCGTCGCGCTGCAACGCCTCAATGATCGCCCGGTTGGCGGCGTCGAGTACGAGCCGTGCCCGGGGTGCCCTCGCTCTCTGCGCCACCCGGCCCTGCCGGTTGGTCCCTCCCGGACATTCGTCTCCTCACCCCTCTTCGGATTCATTCACATTCTGCCATCATTCAACCAGAATTCGGCGTGAGAGGTTGAATATGTTGCGGAATTGCTTGTCGGGTCGCCCCCGTTCTGTGATTGTGTAGACCCGAGCCAAACACGACAGGAGGGGAGCGACGTGCGGCGTCTGCGGAACTTTATCGGTGGGGACTTCCACGACGCCGAGGACGGCCCGCTGGCCCCCCTCGTCGACCCCTCGACCGGGGAGGTGTTCGCCGAGGCGCCCGTCTCGGGCCCGGCCGACGTGGACCGCGCCCTGCGCGTGGCGGCCGAGGCGTTCACCTCGTGGCGGCGGACCACCCCCTCGGAGCGGAGCCTCGCCCTCTACCGCATCGCCGACGCCCTCGAGGCCCGTGGAGAGGAGTTGGTCCGGGCCGAGTGTGAGAACACGGGCAAGCCGTTCCAGCTGACGATGGACGAGGAGCTCCCCCCGATGGTCGATCAGATCCGCTTCTTCGCCGGCGCGGCCCGGCACCTCCAGGGCCTGTCCGCCGGCGAGTACATGGCCGGGCACACCTCGTTCATCCGGCGTGAGCCCATCGGCGTGTGCGGCGCGGTGACGCCGTGGAACTATCCCATGATGATGGCCGTGTGGAAGTTCGCACCCGCACTGGCGGCGGGGAACACCCATGGTGCTCAAGCCCGCGGACACGACGCCGGTCTCCACCCTGCTGATGGCGGAGATCATGGCCGAGCACCTGCCCCCGGGCGTCTTCAACGTGGTCTGCGGGGACCGGGACACCGGTCGCGCGCTGGTCGTCCACGAGACCCCGGCCATGGTCTCGGTGACCGGATCGGTGCGTGCCGGCATGGAGGTGGCCGCCGCCGCCGCGCCCACCCTCAAGCGGGTCCACCTGGAGCTCGGCGGCAAGGCGCCCGTCATCGTCTTCGACGACGCCGATCCGGCGGGGGCCGCGGCCGGGATCGCCGGCGCCGGCTACTTCAACGCCGGACAGGACTGCACGGCCGCCACCCGGGTGCTGGCCGGGCCCGGCGTGCACGACGAGCTCCTGGCCGAACTGGTCGAGCAGGCCGAGGGGACCGTGGTGGGTGGGACGGACGTCGAGGGTGCCGATTTCGGCCCCCTCGAACAGCCGGACCCAGCTCGAGCGGGTATCGGGGTTCGTCGAGCGGGCGCCGGCGCACGCGTCGGTCGTGACCGGGGGCAGGCCGGTGGGGGAGCGAGGCTTCTGCTACGCCCCGACGGTGGTGGCCGGGCTCCGCCAGGACGACGAGCTGGTGCAGTCCGAGGTCTTCGGCCCGGTCATCACCGTCCAGAGGTTCGGTGACGAGGCCGAGGCCCTGCGGTGGGCCAACGGGGTGGAGTACGGGCTGGCCTCGTCGGTGTGGACGCGGGACCACGGACGCGCCATGCGGGTGGCGCGGGATCTCGACTTCGGCTGCGTGTGGATCAACACCCACATCCCGCTGGTGGCCGAGATGCCCCACGGCGGGTTCAAGCGGTCGGGCTACGGCAAGGACCTCTCGTCGTACGGGTTCGAGGACTACACCCGGGTCAAGCACGTCATGAGCAACATCGAGGAGTGATCGGTGATCGTCGGCATACCCAAGGAAGTCAAAGATGACGAGTACCGGGTGGCCATCACGCCGGCCGGGGTGCGGGAGCTGACCTCGGCCGGCCACACGGTCTACGTGGAAGCGGGAGCCGGTCAGGGATCGTCGATGCCCGACGCGGAGTTCGAGCGCACCGGCGCCCGGATCGTCGCCTCGGCCGACGACGTGTGGGCCGAGGCCGAGCTGGTGTGCAAGGTGAAGGAGCCGGTGCCCGAGGAGTACGGGCGGCTCGGTGCGCGGTCGGGTCAGGTCCTCTTCACCTACCTGCACCTGGCGGCCTCCCGGGCCTGCACCGATGCGCTGGTCGCCGCGGGCAACGTGGCCATCGCCTACGAGACGGTCCGCCTGCCCGACAACTCACTTCCCCTCTTGGCGCCCATGAGCGAGGTGGCGGGTCGGATGGCGCCGATCGTGGGGGCGCACCATCTGATGCGCCCGGGCGGCGGCCGGGGCGTGCTGGTGGCCGGAGTGCCCGGCGTGCGGGCGGCCCGGGTGGTCATCCTCGGCGCCGGCGTGTCGGGCATGGCGGCAGCGACGCTGGCGGTCGGCATGCACTCCGACGTCTACGTGCTCGACCGGAACCTCGACCGGTTGCGCCAGGTCGACCACCACTTCCGCGGGGCGCTCGAGACCGTGGCGTCGTCGCAGCACGCCATCGAGGAGATCTGCGTCGATGCCGACATCGTCATCGGGGCGGTGCTGGTGGTGGGTGCCCGCGCCCCCCGGCTGGTCTCCGACGCCCTGGTGGAGAAGATGCGCGTGGGCTCGGTCCTGGTGGACATCTCGGTCGACCAGGGCGGGTGCTTCGAGTCGACCAGACCGACGACGCATTCGCATCCCACCTTCGAGGTCCACGGATCGATCTTCTACTGCGTGGCCAACATGCCCGGCGCCGTGCCCCACACCTCGACGCACGCACTGGCCAATGCCACCTTGCCCTACACCCTCGACATCGCCTCACAGGGCTGGTCGGAGGCGGTCCGCCACGACCCGGCGCTGCGCGAAGGGGTCAACGTGGTGTCGGGGCGGATCGTTTACGAGCCGGTCGCCGACGCCCATGGGCTGCCCTTCACCCCGCTGGCCGATCTGGTGGGCTGACCCCGGTAGGGGTCAGGGGACGAGGACGATCTTGCCCAACTTCCCACCGGCGGAGAACCGGTCGTAGGCCGCGCCGGCCTCCCGCAGGGGAAAGGTGGCCCAGACCGGCACGCGGACGCGGCCGCCCTCGAGGAGGGGCAGCACGTGGGCCGACACGGCGGCGGCGACATCGGCCTTCTCCCGGCGGGTCCGGTTGCGCAGCGTGGCGCCCCCGATGCGGGCCCTCGCCCCCATGAGCTGGAGCAGGTTGAGCTCCAGCTTGGCTCCCGAGCCCACACCGATGACCACGACCCGCCCGCCGACGGCCAGGTGGGGCAGGACGGTGTGCAGGCTGGCGGCGCCCACCAGCTCGAGCACGACGTCGTAGGGGCCGTGCGCGTCCACCTCGCCCGGGTCGATGACCACGCCGGCACCGAGCGCCCGGACCTCGTCGTGCTTGGTCCGATCGCGCACGCTGGCCACCACGCGGGCGCCGGTGGCGGCGGCCAGCTGGACGGCCGCCGTGCCGACCCCGCCGGCGGCTCCGGAGATCAGGACCCGCTCACCGATGCGCAGATCGGCCTGGGTGAACAGCGCGTCGTGGGCGGTCGAGAACACCTCGGGGAACCCCCCGGCTTCGGCCCAGGTCAGCGAGTCGGGGACGGCCAGAGCATGGGACTCGTCGATCACCGCCATGGTGGCCTGCCCTCCCCCGCCGACGAGGGACATGACGCGGTCTCCCGCGGCGTACCCGGTCACCTTCGCGCCCACCGCCACCACCTCGCCGGCCACCTCCATGCCGGGGATGTCGGCCGGCGCGTTCGGGGGGGCCGGGTAACGCCCGGCGCGCTGCATGATGTCGGCTCCGTTGATCCCCGCCGCCCGGACGGCGAGGAGGAGCTCGGTGTCGCCCACGACCGGATCGTCCCGCTCCTCCCAGCGCAGCTGACCGTCCCGGATCACCACGGCGTGCATCTGTTCACCATAGGCAGATAGCCTCGAGCTGGATGGCCCTCTACGACATACCCCTCCATACCCTCCAGGGTGACGACGCGTCGCTCGGCGACTACGCCGGCAACACCCTCCTGGTGGTCAACGTGGCCTCCAAGTGCGGCCTGACACCGCAGTACGAGGGGCTCGAGCGCCTGCAGAAGATCTACGGAGACCGTGGCTTCTCCGTGCTGGGCTTTCCCTGCAACCAGTTCATGGGCCAGGAGCCGGGCACCTCGGAGGAGATCCAGCAGTTCTGCTCCACCACCTACGGCGTGAGCTTCCCCCTGTTCGAGAAGATCGAGGTCAACGGCGAGAACCGTCACCCGCTCTACGAGGAGCTGACCGCGACGCCCGACGCGGAGGGTACCGCCGGCGACATCACCTGGAACTTCGAGAAGTTCCTGGTGTCGAGCACCGGCGAGGTCATCGGGCGGTTCCGCCCCCAGGTCGAGCCCGAGGATCCGGCCATCGTGGACGCCATCGAGGCTGCGCTGGCCGCTTGAGCGGGTTCGCCGCGTCCATCTTCGACATGGACGGCCTGCTCATCGACTCGGAGATCCTCTGGCACGAGGCCGAGATCGAGATACTCGGCGACCTCGGCGTGCCGCTGTCGCGTGACGGCTGCCGCAGCACCAAGGGGATGTTCGTGGGCGAGGTCACCGAGTACTGGCATGCGCGGTATCCATGGGGCGGCCCGACCCCGGAGGAGGTGGCGGTGACGATCGTCGACCGGGTCATCGCCCTGCTCCTGTCGAAGGGGGAGCTCAAGCCCGGAGCCGAGCACGCCATCGCCCTGTGCGCCGAGCGTCATCTGGCCCTCGCCGTCGCCTCGTCGTCGCAGTACCGCCTCATCGACACCGCGCTGGACCACTTCGGCCTGCGGCACCACTTCGCCCTCGTCCACTCCGCCGAGGACGAGCAGTGGGGGAAGCCCCACCCGGCGGTCTTCCTCACCACCGCGGCCGAGCTCGGGGCCGCCCCCCGTCGCTGCCTGGTCTGGGAGGACGCGCCGGCCGGCGTGCTGGCGGCCAAGGCGGCGTCCATGACCTGCATCGCCGTGCCCGAGCAGGGAGAGCAGCACGAGCCGGCGTTCGCCCTGGCCGACGTGGTGCTCGGTTCCCTGCTCGAGATGGACGGGGACCGCCTCGACGCCCTCTCCCGCCGCAGCCTCTAGTCTCTCCCCGAGCGTGCGTGTTCACACCCGTCCCCCCCGACACTGATTTCGTCGCCCTCGAGCAGGCCGAACTGGCCCGCTGGGCCGCGCAACGCGTCTTCGAACGCTCCGTGGAGCAACGGGCCGGCGGGCCCGAGTGGGTCTTCTACGAGGGCCCACCCACGGCCAACGGCCGGCCCGGGCTGCACCACGTGTGGGCCCGCGTGTACAAGGACCTCTTCTGCCGGTTCCACGCCATGCGGGGTGCGTACGTGGCCCGCCGCGCCGGCTGGGACACACACGGCCTCCCGGTCGAGGTCGAGGTGGAGAAGCAGCTGGGCATCACGGGCAAGAAGCAGATCGAGGAAGAGGTCGGCGTCGCCGAATTCGTCCGGCTCTGCCGCGAGTCCGTCTACACCTACGTCGGCGAGTTCACCCGGCTGACGACCAGGATCGGGTACTGGCTCGATACGGACGCGGCCTACTGGACACTGAGCCCGACCTACATCGAGTCCGTCTGGTGGCACCTTCGCCACCTCTTCGACGAGGGCCTGCTCTACGAGGACCTCAAGGTCGTCCCCTACTGCCCGCGCTGCGGCACCCCGCTGTCCAGCCACGAGCTGGGCCAGCCCGGCGTGTACACCGACGAGGAGGACGAGTCCGCCTACGTGCGGTTCCCCATCGTCGACCCCGACCCCTCGGCCATCGGCGAGGCGCAGGCGCTGGCCGTCTGGACCACCACCCCGTGGACGTTGCTCTCCAACACCGGCGTGGCGGTGAACCCCGACCTGACCTATGCCGCCGTCGACGGCCTGGTCGTGGCCGAGGACCTGGTCGACCAGGTGCTCGGCGACGGCGCCTCCGCCCGGATCACCCGGCGCGTGCCCGGGACGGCGCTGGTGGGCCTGCGCTACCTGCGTCCCTTCGACGATCTCGACCCTCCGCCCGGGGCCGATGGCTGGCGCGTGGTGCCCGCCGCCTACGTCACCACCGAGGAGGGGACGGGGCTCGTCCACCTCGCCCCGGCCTTCGGCGAGGTGGACCGCCAGATCGGGCGCGAGAACGGGCTGCCCTCGCTCAACCCGGTGGGGCCCGACGGGCACTTCACCGCCGAGATCGCCTGGCTGGCCGGCCAGGAGGTCCGGGCCAGCAACACCGCCATCAACGATCGTCTGGAGGCCGCCGGCCTGCTGATCCGCCGCCACCCCTACGTGCATGCCTACCCGCACTGCTGGAGGTGCGGCACCCCGCTCATCTACTGGGGCAAGCCGAGCTGGTACATCGCCACCTCGACCCGCAAGGACGAGATGCTGGCGGCGAACGCCACCGTGGACTGGCACCCGGCCTACATCCGTGACGGCCGGTTCGGTGAGTGGTTGTCCAACAACGTCGACTGGGCGCTCTCCCGCGACCGCTACTGGGGCACTCCCCTTCCCATCTGGCGGTGCGACCGCGGTCATCTGCACTGCATCAGCTCGCTCGCCGAGCTCTCCGAGCTCTGCGGCCGCGACGTCACCGGCATCGATCCCCACCGGCCGGTCATAGACGGCGTGGAGTTCGACTGCCCGACGTGCGACTCGGTCTGCCGCCGGGTGGCCCCCGTCATCGACGCCTGGTTCGACTCCGGGTCGATGCCGGCGGCCCAGGTCGGCTACCCGCATGCGCCCGGTTCCGCTGAGGCCTTCTCCTTCCCGGCCGACTTCATCTCCGAGGCGATCGACCAGACGCGAGGGTGGTTCTACTCCCTGCTCGCCGTCAACACCCTGGTCTTCGGCCGGAGTCCCTACCGCCACGTGGTGTGCCTGGGTCACATCATCGATGCCGAAGGCCGCAAGATGTCCAAGTCCCTCGGGAATGCCATCGATCCCTGGACCATTCTCGACACACGGGGCGCGGATGCGCTCCGCTGGTGGATGTTCAGCCAGGGCTCGCCGTGGACGCCGACGCGCGCCAGCCTGGAGGCCATCGACACGGCCATGCGCGACATGTTGCTGAAGTTGTGGAACACCTTCAGTTTCTTCACCACCTACGCGGCGCTCAACGAGTTCGACCCGGCCGACGCCGGCGTGCCCCCCGCCCCGGCCCGCGGCTCGCTCGACCGCTGGATCCTCTCGCGACTGGCCAGCACGGCAGCGACGGTCACCACCGCGCTGGAGGCCTACGAGCCGCTCGATGCCGCCACCGCCCTCGGCGACCTGGTCGAAGACCTCTCCAACTGGTACGTCCGCCGCAGCCGCCGCCGCTTCTGGCGCACGGATCCCGATGCTCCTCCCAGCGACACCCTGGCCGCGCAGGCCACGCTCCACGAGGTGCTCACCAGCCTCTCGCTCCTCCTGGCACCGTTCTGCCCGTTCGTGGCCGACACCATGTGGCGCGCCCTGAGCGGGGCCGACGAGACGCACTCGGTCCACCTGGCCGACTGGCCCGACCACGACCCCGGGCTGATCGACCGCGATCTCGAGGCGCAGATGGGTCTGGCCCGGCGACTCACGTCCCTCGGCCGGGCGGCGCGCAGCGAGGCCGGTGTCAAGGTGCGCCAGCCCCTGTCGCGGGCGCTCGTCTTCCTGCCGCCGAACGCGCCGCCGCTCCTGGACGACATGGTGGCCGAGGAGCTCAACGTCGACGAGATCGACGTGGCCGACGAGCTGGGAGAGGTCCTCGAGTTCGAGCTGGTGCCCAACTTCGGGACGCTCGGCCCCCGCCTGCGGGACCAGGTGAAGTACCTCAAGCCGGCGTTGGCCGCGCTGGACGGCGCCGGTGCGGCGGCGGCGCTGGAGGCCGGGCGCTCTCTCACGGTCGACCTGCCCGGCGGACCGGTGGTTCTCGGCGCCGACGATGTCCAGCTCCGCGTCCGGGGCCAGCAGGGGTTCGCCGTCTCGCGGGAGGGGGGCGAGGTGGTGGCCCTCGATCTCGTGCTGGACGACTCGTTGCGTCAGCGCGGGCTGGCCCGCGAGGTGGTCCGCCTGGTGCAGGACCTGCGCAAGAACAGCGGGCTGGACGTGTCGGACCGCATCGTCTTGCATCTCGTGGGGTTGGACAGCGTCGCCGGGCACTTCGACTTCATCGCCCGCGAGGTCCTGGCCGTCGCCATCGTCGCCGGCCCGGGCGAGGGTGAGGGGACGCTGCTCGACCTCGAGACCGACGGGGGCGTTATTGCCGCGAGGGCCTGGATCCGCAAGGCGGCCGGGGAGCCCGTGGAGTAGTCAACAGGCGGGCGGGACGAGCTTGGTGAGCGCGGCGCGCAAGGCGGCGCGCTCGGAGTCGTCCAGGGGGGCGATGAGGTGGCGATCGATCCCCTCCATGTGCGCCACGATGGCGCGGCGCAGCGTGGCCTCACCGGAGTCGGTCAGCACGACATGGACGCTGCGCCGATCGGACGGGCAGTTCTGGCGGGCGACCAGTCCGGCCTCCGCCATGCGGTCCACCAACCGGGTGACGCCACCGGTGGTGAGGGCCACGTCGGAGCTCAACCCACTCATGGTCAAGCGGCCCTCGGGCGCACCGCCGATGTGGATCAGGACGTCGAACCAGACCAGCGGTATGCCCACGGCCTGTACGAGCTCCTGCTCGAGGAGGAAGGAGAGGCGCCGGTGGGAGCGGACGATGAGGCCCATCAGCTGCAGCCGCTCGTCGTCGATCTGCGCCAGCACCCCACAGGAGCCCGCGGTATCCATGTCGTCGCCCCTCATCGTGCCCCCATTGCGCCCTCATACTCTGCCTCAACTCGGGTGGCAGTACCTATTTATCTGTTTGACAAGTATCTGTATAATCAGATACTATCAGGTAAAACACTTAGGAGGCCCCCATGTCCACTGACACCGCCGGATCCAGCACGATCACCCTGCCCAAGCCCGGGACCTACATCGTCGACCCGGCGCACGCCGAGGCCGGCTTCGTCGCCCGCCACCTCATCGGCACGAAGGTCCGGGGCCGCTTCACCGAATTCTCCGGGACGTTCACCGTGGCCGAGAATCCCGAGGAGTCGACGTTCGAGGCCGAGGCCAAGGTGGCCAGCATCGACACCAACCAGTCGATGCGTGACGACCACCTGCGCACCAACGACTTCTTCGACGCCGAGAACCACCCCACCATCACGATCAAGAGCACCGGGCTGAAGAAGGTGACGGACACCCACTGGAAGCTGTTCGCCGACCTGACCGTCCGCGGCGTCACCAAGCCGGTGGAGTTCGACCTCGAGTACCTCGGAGAGGGGCCGTCCATGCAGGAGGGCAAGACGGTGGTCGCCTTCTCGGCCACGACGGAGATCGACCGCCGCGACTTCGGGGTGAGCTTCAACCACTCCCTGCTCGACGGCAGTGTCGTCGTGGGCAACAAGGTCAAGATCGAGCTCGAAGCCGAAGCCAGCCTGGCCGAGTAGGCGCCGCGCCACCCTTCTCGATCACCAGGGCCAGCGAGGTGGTGACGTGCTGGCTGAGCGTGGTGCGGAGGTGGACGTCGCTGTAGGGCGGCACGTCGACGTGGAGATCCTCGGGCGTGGTCCCCTCGGTGTAGTCGACGTCGATGGAGTGGCCGGCGCCACGCAGGCGCCGCTCGAGGTCGTCCACGTCGCGGCGGCGGAACAGCACGGTGCCGCCCGTCTCGAGGGTCTGCTCGTTGGACGACACGTTGTACTCGGTGGTGTGCACGGCCACGCCCCCCGGTCGTAAGCACCGCATCTGGGCCATCACGAAGTCGGCCCCGGCCTGGAGCGAGCCCAGATGCTCCAGCGCGCACGAGGACCAGGTGAAGTCGAAGTTGCGCAGGTTCCGGGGCAGGGCGTTCATGTCCACCTCCCGGAAGCGCACGTGGCGCGCGAACAGGACGTCGGGGCACAGGCCGTCCTGGTTGAGCCCGGCCAGACCGCCCGCCCACTCGATCTCCGAGTCGGTCCAGCCCGTCGACACCGCACTCGCTCGGGGTTGGTCCGTGGCCACCACGTCGCAGGACATGGAGGCGAAGAGGGCGACCAGCGGCTCCCGCCCCACGCCGAACCCCAGGCCGACCCGGCCCGGCCTCAGCATGTCGCGCTCGGCCAGGGCCTGGGCGATGAACAGCCACTCCCACATCTTGCGGTGGAGCATGAAGGGGCGGGGATCCTCGCCACGCGGATTCCACATCGGGCGCAACCGGTCCGACCAGCCACGGAGCTCCGGTGAGCTCAGGGACTCCTGGGTGCACAGCTGGGACCGGAGTACCACCGAGGCATGATGGCCTCCCGGCGTCCGTCAGTCCAGCGTTGCGGCGCGGGTAGTGTCTGGGACGATGCCCAAGAGCGGTGCGCGGAAAGTGCTGAAGCCGGTGGCGGCCACGGTCGGCATTCTCGGAACGATGGCCAGCATCTGGTGGTTCGCCCTCAAGCCCAGGCGTAAGAACAAGTCGGACTAGGGGCCACGCCCACCGATCAGCGCGGGCAGGATCTCGCTGATGGAGCCGTTCACCACGGCGTCGGCCAGCGGGTCCATCTCCGTCGGCGAGCCGTTGACGATGACCACCGCCGCGCCGGCGTGGACGGCGATGGGCACCAGGCTGGCCGCGGGGAACACGGCGAGCGTCGATCCGACGGCGAGAAGCAGGTCGCACCGGGCCGCGGCCGACTCGGCCCTCTGGAGATCACGGGCGACGAGGCTCTGCCCGAAGCTGATGGTGGCCGACTTCAAGATGCCCCCGCAGTCCAGGCAGGCGGGATCGGCCTCGCCGGCCCGGACGCGCTCGTGGACGGGCCCCGCCGGTTGGCGCCGGCCGCAGCGGAGGCAGACGATCTCCGAGGAGTTGCCGTGGATCTCGACGACCAGCGCGGGATCAGAGCCCGCCTTTTGATGGAGACCGTCGATGTTCTGGGTCACCAAGGTGTCCAGGCGTCCCGCCCGCTCGAGGGCGACGAGCGCCACGTGCCCGGGGTTGGGCTGCGCATCCCATAGGGGCGAGGACAGGCGGTTCTGCCAGGCCCGCCGGCGCACCTCGGGATCGTTCACGTACACGTCCAGGGTGGCCGCCTTCTCGGCGGCGGGATCCCTCGTCCACACGCCGTTGGGCCCCCGGAAGTCGGGGATCCCCGAGTCGGTGGAGATGCCCGCCCCGGTGAGCACCACGATCCGGACGGCGCGTGCCACCAGCACCCTCGCCCTCTCCGCATCGGTGCGCGCCATCGGGTAAGAATCTGCCAATGCCCTACGCCACCGTCAACCCGGCCACCGGTCTGACCGAGAAGACCTTCGACTTCCACAGTCCTGAGGAGGTCGAGGCTCTCGTGGCCCGGGCCGTCGACGCCTTCGCCGACTACCGCACCACCAGTTATGCGGAACGGGCCCGCCACCTGGTCAACACGGCGGACCTCTTCGAGGGCGAGGCGCCGGAGATGGCCCGTATCGTGACCACGGAGATGGGCAAGACCTTCGCCGCCGCCCGCGCCGAGGCGTCCAAGTGCGCCATGGCCATGCGGTGGTTCGCCGAGCACGCCGAGTCCCTCCTGGCCGACGAGCCGGTCACCACGGCGGCGTCGCGTTCGTACGTGCACTACCAGCCGATCGGGCCCGTGTTGGGTGTCATGCCGTGGAACTTCCCGCTGTGGCAGGTCATCCGGTTCGTCGCCCCCGCGCTCATGGTGGGCAACGTCGTGCTGGTCAAGCACGCGTCGAACGTGCCCCAGACGGCGCTGCTGCTGGAGGACGCCTTTCTGCGGGCCGGGGTTCCACCGGGCGTGGTCACCAACCTGTTCGTGGCGAGCAAGGACATCGCGGCGATCATCGAGGATCCCCGGATCGCAGCCGTGAGCATCACCGGGAGCGAGCAGGCCGGCATGTCGGTCGCCTCCACCGCCGGGCACGCCCTGAAGAAGAGCGTGCTCGAGCTGGGCGGGTCGGACCCGTTCATCGTGCTCGAGTCGGCCGATCTGGACGTCGCCGTGAAGACCGCGGTGACGGCCCGGATCCAGAACAACGGGCAGTCGTGTATCGCCGCCAAGCGGTTCATCGTGGTCGAGCCGGTGGCCGACGAGTTCCTGGAGCGCTTCACCGCGGCGATGGACGCGCTCGTCGTGGGGGACCCGTTCGATCCGCAGACCCAGGTCGGTCCCATCGTCTCCGAGGCCCAGCGCGAGGAGTTGCTGGGGCAGATCGAAGAGGCCCGCCGCCAGGGCGCGACGGTGCACGGCGGTGTGCCCGTCGACGGTCCGGGCTGGTTCCTCGCGCCCGCCGTGCTCTCGGAGATCACCCCCGACATGTCCGTCGCCCAGGAGGAGCTCTTCGGCCCGGTGGCCATCGTGGAGCGGGTCCCCGATCTGCGTGCGGCCATAGAGGTGGCCAACTCGACCACCTTCGGGCTGGGATCGAGTGTCTGGACGAGCGACGAGGAGGAGCAGCGGCGATGCATCGAGGAGATCGAGGCCGGTGCGGTGTTCGTCAACGCCATGGTGGCCTCGGCTCCCGAACTGCCCTTCGGGGGGATCAAACGGTCGGGGTTCGGGCGTGAGCTCTCCGAGTTGGGGCTGAAGGAGTTCACCAACGCCAAGACCGTATGGATCACGTGAGTGACTGCCCCTCCACGTATCTCGATCACGGGGCGACCACGCCGCTGCGACCCGAGGTCGCCCGCGCCATGGCCGACGCCCGGTCCCAACCGCTGGGCAACCCGACCGGGAGCCACCGTCCCGCCCAGCGGGCACGCCGCCTCCTCGAGGAGTCCCGCGACGAGGTAGCCGGGCTGTTGGGACGGTCGCCCGGCGACGTCGTCTTCACCTCGGGCGGCACCGAGTCGGCCAACCTCGCCGTGTTCGGCACACTCGGCGCCGCGCTGCACCAGGGGCGGACTCCCACGGTGGTGAGCTCGGCCGTCGAGCACCCGGCGGTGCGGGAGTCGTGCCGGGCCGCGGCCCAGTCCTCCCCGGTCACTTGGCGGGAGGTGCCCGTCGACCGGTGCGGAGTGGTCGAGCTGGACGCGCTGGCCGAGCAGCTGGAGCTGGAGCTGGACGGCGCCACCACGCTGGTGGCGGTGATGCTGGCCAACAACGAGACCGGTGTGGTCCAGCCCCTCGCCCGCGTGGCCGCCACGGTGAGGGAGCGCAGCGACACGGCCCGTCTCTTCACCGACGCGGTGCAGGCGGCCCCGTACCTGAGCCTCGCCGATGCCGCCTCGGGAGCCGACCTCGTGGCGCTGAGCGCCCACAAGGTGGGGGGCCCGGTCGGGGTCGGCGCGCTGGCCATCGACCCCTCGACCGAGCTCGTGGCGCACCACTACGGGGGTGGCCAGGAGCGCGAGCGCCGCAGCGGCACGCAGGACGTGGTCGGGGCGGTCGGGCTGGCCACGGCGCTGCGGCTGGCGGCCGCAGAGCGAGACGACGCGGCGCGCCGGGTCGGCGAGCTCCGCGACCGGTTGGCCGTCGGCCTGGTGGAGGCGATCGCCGGCGCGCACCGCACGGTGCCCGCAGAGGTGGCGACACTGCCGGGTCACCTCCACCTCTGCCTGGCCGGCATCGAGCGGGAGGAGCTGTTGGTGGCCCTCAGCGAGCGTGGGGTGTGCGCGTCGGGCGGATCGTCCTGCGCCAGCGGGGCTCTCGAGCCGAGTTACGTGCTCGCCGCCATGGGAGTGCCCGACTCCCTGGCGCGGGGAGCCGTCCGCTTCACCCTGGGCCACGACACGACGGGCGCCGACATCGATCGCGCCCTGGCCGTGGTGCCCGGGGTGGTGGCCGCTCTGCGACACGGCTACTGAGAACCGGTGGCACACTGGTCGGGTGCGAGTGCTGGTGGCCATGTCGGGAGGGGTCGACTCGTCGGTCGCAGCCGCCCTCCTGGTCGGGGAGGGCCACGACGTGGTGGGCGCCACGCTCAAGCTCTGGGGAGGGCCGTCGGACTCCGGATGCTGTTCGGTGGCCGACGTCGACGACGCCCGTCGGGTCGCACAGCAGCTGGGCATCGACCATCACGTCTTCAATCTGACCGAGGAGTTCGACCGCCACGTGGTGGCCCCCTACGTGGGGGCGCACGTGCAGGGGCGCACGCCCAACCCGTGCATCGAGTGCAACCGGACGATCAAGTTCGACCGGCTCCTGGAGCGTTCGGCCCGGCTGGGGTTCGACGCCCTGGCCACTGGCCATCACGCCCGGGTGACCGGCGAGGGTCCGGGTCCGCGCCGCCTCCGGCGGGGCGCCGACGCCGCCAAGGACCAGTCCTACGTGCTCTCCATGCTGGGACAGGCCGAGCTGGCCCGGGTGCTGTTCCCGGTGGGGGAGATGACCAAGGCCGATGTCCGGGGGCACGCCGCCGGGCTGGGGCTGCGGACGGCAGCCAAGCCGGACAGCCAGGACGTGTGCTTCATCGGCAGTGCGCGGGGCCGCGAGGGGTTCCTCGCCGATCGGGTGGAGCTCCATCCCGCCGAGGTGATCGACGGGCGCGGTGAGACCGTGGGGACGGTCGATGCGGTGGAGCTGGTGACCCTGGGTCAACGCCGGGGCATGGGCCACGGCTCGGACGGTGGGCGCCACTACGTGGTGGCCGTCGACGTGCCGGCCCGCCGGGTCACGGTCGGGAGCGCGGCCGAGGCCGTCATCACCTCCGTGGTCCTGCCCCGGGCCTCCGTCACCTGGGTCGATCGGGCCCTGCAGGACGGGGACCGTGCCGTCGCCCAGGTCAGTGCGCACGGCCGCCCGGCGGCGTGCGTGGTGGCCCAGGCGGAGGACGGCCTGGTGGTCCGGTTCGACGCACCCCAGCGGCCCGTCGCCCCCGGTCAGACGGTCGCCCTCTACGACGTCGGCGATCCGGACACGGTCGTCGGTGCGGGCATAGCGGCCTGATCGTGGACGAGGCGGCCCGGGCGGCCGAGCTGCGCCGAGTGATCGAGTACCACAACGAGCGCTACTACGCGCTCGACGCGCCGGAGATCCCCGACGCCGAGTACGACCTCCTGGTCCGCGAGCTCAGGGAGATCGAGGCCGCCCACCCGTCGCTCGTCACCGCCGACTCGCCCACCCAGACCGTCGGCGCTGCGCCGCTCGGGCTGTTCCAGCCAGTCCGGCACCGGGTGCCCATGATGAGCCTCGACAACGCCTTCGAGGAGGCCGAAGTGCGGGCCTGGGCCGAGCGGCTGCGCCGCCAGATCCCCGATCTGGACCTCGAGCACCTCGACTTCTCGTGCGAGCCCAAGGTCGACGGGGTCGCCATGTCGCTGACCTACGAGGAGGGACGGCTGGTCCAGGGGGCCACCCGGGGGGACGGGGTGACGGGCGAGGATGTGACGGCCAACGTGCGGACGATCAAGAGCGTTCCCCATCGGCTCGATCCGACGGAGGGCCCCTATCCCCGCCTGCTGGAGATCCGGGGCGAGATCTACCTGCCGCTGGCCGACTTCGCCGCCATGAACGAGCGCCAGACGGCAGCCGGCCTGAAGCCGTTCGTGAACCCGCGCAACGCGGCGGCGGGCGCCCTGCGCCAGAAGGACCCGGCCGTCACCGCCACCCGCCCCCTGTCGTTCTGGGCCTACCAGGTGGGGGAGGTGGAGAGGGTGGCTGCCGGGAAGGAGTGGCCGGCACCGACGCAGTCGGCCACCCTGGCGCTGCTGGAACAGGCGGGCTTCCCGGTCAGCCCCGACGCCCGGATCGTCTCAGGGGTTGACGCCGTGGTGGCCCGCTGCGTGGAGATGGCCGGGGCCCGGCACGACCTGCCCTACGAGATCGACGGAGTGGTGACCAAGGTGGACGACCTCGGCCTCCACCAACGCCTGGGTGCCACGTCGCGGGCCCCCCGCTGGGCCATCGCCTTCAAATTCCCCCCCGAAGAGCGCACCACCAGGTTGGTGGGGATCGACGTGTCGATCGGGCGCACGGGGCGGGCCACGCCCTTCGCACGGCTCGAGCCGGTCTTCGTCGGCGGCTCCACCGTGCGGGTGGCCACGCTGCACAACGAGGACCAGGTCGAGGCCAAAGACGTCCGCCCGGGGGACCTGGTCGTCGTGCGCAAGGCGGGCGACGTGATCCCCGAGGTGGTCGGACCGGTGCCGAAGGGTCCCGGCGTGCCCCGCCGCCGCGGGCCGAAGTGGAGGTTCCCCGAGGCGTGCCCGTCCTGCGCCATGCCCCTCGTGCGGCTGCCCGGCGAGAGCGACACCTACTGCACCAACATCGACTGCCCGGCCCAGCGCGTGCAGCGCATCGCCCACTACGCCTCGCGCTCGGCCATGGACATAGAGGGCCTGGGCGAGGAGCGGGTGATCCAGCTCGTCGGGGCGGGGCTCATCGCCGACCCGGCGGACCTCTACGAGCTGGAGGCACCGCAGCTCGCCGCACTCGAACGCTTCGCCACGCTGTCCGCCGCCAACCTGGTGGCCGCCATCGCCGCCTCGACGCAGCAGCCGCTCAGCCGGCTCCTGGTCGGTCTCGGTATCCGCCACCTGGGTCCGACGGGGGCCCGGGCGGTGGCCCGTGCCTTCGGCAATCTTGACGCCCTCGTGGCGGCCGGGGCGGCCGAGCTGGCCGCCGTCGAGGGCATCGGGCCGGTCATCGCCGCCAGCGTGGCCGAGTTCCTGGCCGTACCCACGAATCAGACGGTGGTGGAGCGGCTGCGGGCGGCCGGGGTGGCGGCCGAGGAGCCCGGGGCGGGCGGGGCCCTGCGCCAGGCAGCCCCGCGCCAGACGTTGCAGGGGTTGGCCATCGTGGTGACCGGCACCGTGCCCGGCTACACCCGGGAGGAGGCCGAAGAGGCGATCTCGGCTCGGGGAGGGAAGTCCCCGTCCAGCGTCTCCCGGAAGACCTTTGCACTGGTGGTCGGCGAGGCGCCGGGGGAGGCCAAGTTGAAGAAGGCCGACGACCTGGGCATCCCCGTGGTAGCGGCCGACGACTTTGCGTCACTGCTGGAAACGGGCGAGATTCCGGGCTGAGCCGGGGTGTCCACCGACGGTGCCCGAGAGATCGGTAGCCTACAGATGCCCGATGCCCCTTATATCTGATTCCATCGGCCGGGTCCTTGGGAAGCGGTACCGGCTGCTCTCCGCTTTGGGCACTGGCGCTTCAGCGCACGTCTTCTTAGCCGAAGACGTGTCCCTGCAGCGCCATGTCGCCGTCAAGGTCCTTCAACCCGGGCTGTCCAGCGACGAGGCGTTCCTCAAGCGCTTCGGCGCCGAGGCCCGCTCGGTGGCGTCGCTGAACCACCCCCATGTGCTGCGGGTCTTCGACTGGGGCGAGGACGCCGACGGTCCCTACCTGGTGCTGGAGTACCTGGGGGGCGGATCGTTGCGCGACCTGCTCGACCGCGGGGTCCGTCTCAGCCACTCCCAGGCCGCCCATCTGGGCACCGAGGTCGCACAGGGCCTGGCCTACGCCCATGCCCGGGGACTGGTGCACCGGGATATCAAGCCGGCGAACCTTCTCTTCGACGAGGAGGGACGGGTACGGGTGGCCGACTTCGGCGTCGCCCGGGCGCTGGCCGAGGCGGCCTACACCGAGCCCGCGGGGGCCATGGTGGGGACCGCCCGCTACATCTCTCCGGAGTCGGCTGAAGGCAAGCCGGTCGACGGCCGGGCCGACGTGTACTCGTTGGCCCTGGTGCTCTACGAGGCGCTCTCGGGCACCGTTCCCTTCGTGACCGACACGACCCTGGGCACGCTGGCGGCGCGGGTCGGGTCCCCCCTCCCCCCGCACGAAGCGCTGGGGCCCCTCGACGACGTACTGGCGCGGGCCGCCGCCCCCCAGGCTTCGGCCCGGCTCGACGCGGCGGGCTTCGCGGCGCGCCTGGGTGCCTTGGCCAGCGCGCTTCCCGCTCCGGCCCCGCTGCCCCTGCACCCGCCCGAGCACGTGCCGCTCGAGCCGGTCAACGGATTCCACGCTCCGGGAGTCTCGGAGCTCACGCAGATCCCACCGATGGTGGAGGTGGGTGCGGGGAAGGGGAAGACGGCGGGCCCTGATCCCGCCCCGGTCGGCACCAGGGCCGGACCGGGGGAGGTCTTCGACGCCGAGCCGGGCTCGGCACGGGCGACGGGCAACGGTCTGGTGATAGCGACCCGCCGCAAGCGCCACCGGAAGCTGGGCTGGATCATCGGCGCCGTGGTCCTGGTGGCCGCGCTGACGGCGGGAGCGCTGTTCGCGGTGCACAACAAGGTCTTCACGCCCTCCCATCCGGTCCCCGCTCTGACCGGCCTCCCGCTGGCCAAGGCCAGGGCCGCGGCCGCCGCCGACCACTTCACGCTGCACGTCGGGACCGGGGTCACCTCCGTCGTGGTGCCCACCGGGTACGTCGTGAGCCAGCGACCGGTCCCCCGGCGCGGCCTGACGCTCAAACAGGGCTCGAAGCTCTCGGTCGTGCTCTCCGTGGGCCCACCCCCGGTGGCGGTGCCGTCGCTCACGGCGATGACCTGCGCACAGGCCATCGCCGCCCTCAAGAACGCCCACCTGGTCGGGGCGTGCGTCACGGCCCAGTACAGCCCGACCGTGCCCAACGCCCAGCTGATCTCCTGGTCCTACGGGACGCAGGTGAACCCGACCAGCGCACCCTACGGAGCGACGATCGACCTGGTGCCGTCCATGGGCCACCCGCCCGTCGACGTCCCCACCATCATCTCCAATTCCGACACCTTCGCCGCAGCTCAGGCCGCCCTTCAGGCCGTGGGGCTCAACGCCACCGAGGCGTACGCCCCCTCGACGACGGTGCCGGCGGGCAACGTCCTCGCCACGAACCCCCTCGACGGCCAGCCGGCCCCCTACGGATCGGCCGTCACCGTGACCGTATCGAGCGGGCCGCCGACCGTGGCGGTGCCCAACGTCGCCAACGACAACGTGGCCCAGGCCACCGCCACGCTGCAGGCCGCCGGGCTCACGGTCTCGGGCGTGGACGGGAACCCCACCGGGACCGTCGTCGGGACCGATCCGGCCATCGGGAGCACGCAGAACGTGGGCTCTTCGGTCACCATCCTGTCGCAGTGACCGGCGGCTCGGTCGCGAGCTGCGACCTCTGTGAGGCGGCGCACCTCTCGCCGTGGCACTTCGAGGACGACGTCTGCTGGGTGGCGGACTGTGAGGTGTGCGACGTCCCGATGGTGGTGTGGAAGCACCACGGAGCGGTGCCGCCCGACGACGCCCTCGCCCACATGCTCGGTCAGCTCAGCCTGGTGGCGGACGCCCGCTTCGGTGCCGGCGGGTGGTCGATCGACCGGGTCATGCGCCAGATCCCTGACCACTTCCACGCCCACGGGCGGGACCCGGGTTGGTGGTCCCGGCGCTTTACTCGGTGATCTCCTTCAGGCGGGTGGCCATCTCGGCGGCGGAGGAGCCGGCCCCGGGAGGAGCGGTCTGGAGCGCCATCAGCTTGGTCATGTCCCCGTCGACCCGGATCTTGCCCGCCATGAGCGCCTGGAGGCCGGCCTGGGGATTGCCATCCACCAGGATGGCCTTGGCGGTCTCGTACTCGACGGTGATCGTGAGGTCGGGATTGTCGAGGTGACCGGTGTCGAGCCGGAGCTCGTTCCCCGAGGTGTCCAGGTGGGCGTCGATGTCCGTGTCCCCGAACGGCACACTGGTGACCACCAGATTCATCCGCACGGCGTGGGGGATCGGCGTGCCCTTTCCCTCGTACTCGGAACGGATCCGGCGGGCCTCTTCCAACCACTCGTCGCTCAAGAACGGGTACGGCATCGGCGGAACGTTAGTCGGCCCGCCGGTAGCATGGTGACGCGTGACCGCTCCCATTCTCCCTGGCGCTGAGCCCTATTCCGCCGCCGGCGACGAGCGCGGCGCACTGGTCCTGCACGGCTTCACCGGCAATCCGCAGTCGATGCGCGGTCTGGCCACGGCCCTGGCCGCGGCCGGCCTCACCGTGGAGCTCCCGCTCCTGCCCGGCCACGGCACCGCCGTGGCGGACCTGGTGCCCACCGGCTGGGACGACTGGTCGGCCGCCGCCGAAGCGGCGTATGTCGATCTGGCGGCGCGCTGCACGTCGGTGGTCGTCGTCGGGCTCTCGATGGGGGGCACGCTGAGCGTCTGGCTGGCCGAACGGCACCCCGAGATCGCCGCCCTGGTCCTCGTCAACCCCCTCGTCGTGCCGCCCGACGCGGAGACGGTGGCCTTCATCGACTCGCTGATCGAGGCCGGGGACGAGCTGGCCCCCGGTGTGGGCTCGGACATCGCCCTGGAGGGCGCCAGCGAGGCGGCCTACAGCGAGCTGCCCCTCCGCTCGGCGCGCTCGCTGTTCGACGCCGCGGCGGCGGTCGAGCGGGGGCTCGGATCGGTGAGGTGCCCCGTGCTGCTCTTCTCGAGCGTCGTGGATCACGTGGTCGACCCCGTGTCCGGTCAATGCCTCGCCGAGCGTGTGGCGGGCCCGGTGGAGCGTGTCCGGCTGGAACGGAGCTACCACGTCGCCACCCTCGATTACGACAAGGACGAGATCGAGCGGCGCACCGTGGCCTTCGTCGCCGACCGGTTGGGCCGAGCGCCGGTCCGACCGCTGAGCCGGGACGATGTCGTCCACGTGGCCAGCCTGGCCCGCCTCTCGCTCAGCCCCGACGAGGTGGACCTCTTCACCGCCCAGCTGCGCACGGTTCTCGAGCACGCCGCCGACGTGGCCGCCCTGGACCTGGCCCACCTGGCGCCGACGGCCCACCCGCTGCCGGTGGTGAACGTCGTGCGGACCGACGACCCCCGACCGAGTCTCGACCGCAGCGAGGTGCTGGCGGCCGCACCATCGGTGGAGGACGACCGCTTCCGCGTGCCCCGCATCGGCGGAGAAGCGCCGTGAGCGGGGCGCGGGAGTTGGCCGCGGCGGTGCGGGCCGGAGAGCGCTCCGCCCGGGCCGTCACCGAGGAGGCGCTGGCGGCCGTGGCGGCGGGCGACGGCGAGGTGCACGCCTTCCTCACGGTCATGGGGGACGAGGCGCTGGCCCAGGCCGATGCGGTGGATGCCGCGGTGGCCCAGGGGCGCGACCCGGGCCCGCTGGCCGGTGTGCCGGTCGCCCTGAAGGACAACCTTTGCACGCGGGGCATCCCCACGACGTGCGGCTCGAGAATCCTCGACGGTTGGCGCCCGCCCTACGACGCCACCGTGGTGGAGCTCCTGCGGGGCGCCGGCGCGGTGGCCCTGGGCAAGACGAACATGGACGAGTTCGCCATGGGCAGCTCCACCGAGAACTCGGCGTTCGGTCCGACGCGCAACCCCCGCGGTCTCGACCGGGTGCCCGGGGGCAGCAGCGGCGGCTCGGCGGCGGCGGTGGCCGCCGGGTTCACCCCGCTCGGCCTGGGCTCGGACACCGGCGGATCGATACGACAACCGGCGGCGCTCTGCGGCGTGGTCGGCCTCAAGCCCACCTACGGCACCGTCTCGCGCTACGGGCTGGTGGCGTTCGCCAGCTCGCTCGACCAGATCGGCCCCTTCGCCGCCAGCGTCGAGGACGCGGCCCTGCTCTACGACGCCGTCGCGGCGCACGACCCACGCGACAGCACCTCGCTGCCGGGCGTGTACCCCTCGACGCTGGAGGTCGTGCGCGCCGGGGCCGATCATGTGCGTGTGGGGCTGTGCCCCGATCTCATAGAAGGCTGCGCGCCCGACGTGGCGTCCCGGGTCTACGAGGCGGCCGAGGCGCTCTCGGCGGCCGGGGCGAAGGTGGACGAGGTCCGGGTACCCGAGTTCGCCTACGGCCTGTCGGCCTACTACCTGATCGCGCCGGCGGAGGCCTCGTCCAACCTGGCCCGGTACGACGGGGTGCGCTACGGGCTGCGGGTGGAGGCCGACGACGCGGCGGCCATGAACACCGCGACGCGGACGGCCGGCTTCGGGGCGGAGGTCAAGCGCCGGATCATGCTGGGGACCTACGCGCTCTCGGCGGGCTACTACGACGCCTACTACGCCCAGGCCCAGCGCGTGCGCACGCTGGTCGTCCAGGCCTTCGACCGGGCCTACGCCTCGTTCGACGTGTTGCTGGGCGCCACCGCCCCCACCACCGCCTTCGCCCTGGGAGCCAAGGTGGACGACCCGATGGCCATGTACATGAACGACGTCTGCACCATCCCGTCCAACCTGGCCGGGCATCCGGCCCTCTCCGTGCCCTTCGGCACAGGGGCCGACGGCCTTCCCGTCGGGGTGCAGATCCTGGCCCCCGCCCTGGCGGAGGGGCTGCTCTTCCGGGTGGCCGGCGCGCTCGAGGCCGGGGCGCCACGGCCGGGGACCCGGTCGTGAGCACCGACAGCTGGGAGACGGTCATCGGTCTCGAGGTGCACTGCGAGCTGGCCACCCGGACCAAGCTCTTCTGCGGGTGCCGCAACGCCTTCGGGGACGAGCCCAACACCAACGTGTGTCCCGTCTGCCTCGGCCTGCCCGGGTCGTTGCCGGTGCTCAACGAGTACGCCGTCGAGCTGGCCATGCGGATCGGGGCGGCCCTGCACTGCGAGATCCGCGCCTCGAGCTTCGCCCGCAAGAACTACTTCTATCCCGACCAGGCCAAGGACTATCAGATAAGCCAGTACGACGAGCCGATCAACGTGGCCGGCTGGCTCGGTCTGCCCGGCGGGTCACGGGTCGGCGTGACGCGGGCCCACCTCGAAGAGGACACCGGGAAGCTGACCCACGTGGGGGACGGTGGCCGCATCGGCTCGGCCCGCCATGCGCTCGTCGACTACAACCGCTCGGGCGTGCCGCTGGTCGAGATCGTGAGCGAGCCCGACATCCGTTCGGCCGCCCAGGCCCGGGAGTACGCCTCCGAGTTGCGGGGGATCCTGGTGGCGACCGGGGCCTCCGACGGTCGCCTCGAGGAAGGGTCGATGCGGTTCGACGCCAACGTCTCGGTCCGGCCGCTCGGCGCGTCTGCGTTCGGAACGCGCGCCGAGATCAAAAACCTCAACTCCCTCCGTTCGTTGGGACGGGCCATCGACTACGAGGTGGCCCGTCAGATAGCGCTCATCGCGGCGGGCGAGCCGGTGCACCAGGAGACGCGGCACTGGGACGAGGCCGCAGGTCGCACCGAGTCGATGCGGTCCAAGGAAGAGGCGAACGACTACCGGTACTTCCCCGAGCCCGATCTCGTCCCGCTGGCCCCCGATGCGGCCTGGCAGGAACGGGTGCGCGCCAGCCTGGGCCCCATGCCCGCCGATCGCCGGGCCGAGCTGGTGGGGCTGCTGGGCGGTGCGCCCACCGGGGCCGCCGCCGACCAGATCCGGGCGGTGGTCGACCTGGGGCTGGACCCGTTGGTGCGCGCCGCCGTCACCGCCGGCGCGCCGGCCGCACTGGCTCTCGCCCGGGCAGCCAACGAGCTGGCGGCCGAGGGCGAGGCCGGCCTGCTACTGGCCCAGGCCGCCAATGAGCTCGGGCCCGAAGCGGACAGTCCGTTCACCACCATCGTGGTCATGGAGTCCGGCGGCACGCTGTCCCCCACGCAATCGAAGGCGGTGTTGAGCGCCTCGGTCCAGGCCATTAGTGCCGATATCAAGAGTGGGGCATCGGTGACCGCCGCCGTCGCCAGGAGCGACCCCGCCGCGTTGGCCAAGGAGATGGGCTTCGAGGCTCTGGAAGCCGACACCCTGGCCGCGGTCGTGACCGACGTGATTGCCAAGAATCCCGAGGAGTGGGCGCGTCTCGTCGGGGGGGACGACGTCACCAAGAAGAAGCTGAGGGGTTTCTTCACCGGGGAGGTCATGAAGGCGACGGCGGGCAAGGCCAACGGCAGCGAGGTGGCGGCCGAGCTCGGGAGACGTCTCTAACGTGCCGTTCGTTTCCATCAACCCCGGGCGCGACGTGCAAAGGGTGGGCACGGCTGCGTTCCTCGGTGAGGACGTCGGGAAGATCCACGACCCGGTGTGGGCGGTCATCGGCAACCTCGGCGACAGCCAGTGCTACCTCGGCGTCCCCCAGAAGGTGCAGGCCGTCCAGGCCACCCTGTCGCGCCGCATCGCCGAGGGCGCCCTGGCGATCAGGCTGATCCCGCCCGTGTTCACCCTCGGCGTGTCGGACGGCCAGCTCAACGGCACCCCGCAGATGCGCTTCTCCCTCGTGGGCCGCGAGCTCGTCCACGACGTGGCGGATGTCCACCTGGCGGCGAACAGCGTCGCCGGGGTGGTGGCGGTCGTGGCCTGCGACAAGCCGCCGGTCGGGACCGTCGCCGCTGTGCTGGAGAACAACACGCCCGCGGTCATCGTCTCCGACGGCCCGATCAGGCCCGGCATCGATCCGGAGACGGGCGGCCGGATCGACCTCGTCTCGGCCTTCCAGATGGCCGACCAAGACGCCGAGACCCGGGCCCGCTATGCGCTGCACGCCTGTCCCGGGCAGGGCAGCTGCGGGGGCATGTTCACCTACAACACCATGCAGACCTTCATCGCGGTCCTCGGGCTCGAACCACTGCACATGGTGTCCCCCTCTTCGGACGACCCGCGCCGGCTGACCGAGTTCCCTGATCAGACGGTCGACTGTCTGCTCGCCATGACCACGAAGGGCATCCGGCCGCGCGACATCGTGACGCCCGCATCGCTGCGCAACGCCCTCACGGTCACCATCGCCATGGGCGGGTCCACCAACGTGCTGCTGCACAGCGTCGAGATCGCTCGTGCCGCCGGTCTGGACCTCTGGGCCGACGTGCTCAGCCAGGACGACTTCAACGAGCTGGCGCGGCGACTGCCGGTGCTGGTCAACATGCGGCCGTTCGGCGACTACTCCATGGTGGACGTGGACGACAAAGGCGGGCTGCAGGTCATCGCCAATGAGCTCCTCCGGGCCGGATTCCTCGATGGCGACACGATCACCTGCACGGGCGAGACCCTGGCTCAGCAGCTGCGGCGACTCGACCCGCCCCCGCCCGATGGGGACGTGATCTTCCCGGTCGAGAAACCCTTCAAGGACACCGGAGGACTCCGTCTGCTGCGGGGCAACCTGGCGCCCGCCGGGGGGGCGATCCTCAAGGTCGCCGGCGTCGAAGGCGGCGTGAAGGACGGTGTCTTCACCGGGCGCGCCCGCGTGTTCAACGGTGAGCGCTCCCTGATTGAGGCCCTCGACGGCGACCCGGACAGCTTCATGGACAACGACATGGTGGTGATCCGCTACGAGGGGCCCCGCGGCGCGCCGGGCATGCCCGAGCTCCTCGATCCCACCTCGCGGATCACCGCCCTGTGCCGCCACCGGCACATCACCATCGCGCTGATGACGGATGCCCGATTCTCGGGGGGGTCGGTCGGTCTGGTCATCGGCCACGTCGCCCCCGAGGCGTTCCTCGGGGGGCCGATCGCCCTCGTCCAGGACGGGGACACCGTCGTGGTCGACCTGACGACCGATCGTCTCGACTGCGTGCAGTTCGACGATGCCGACGTGTTGGAGCAACGTGCCGCGGCCTGGCAGGCGGCGGCCGGGGGCAACGGCGGCGTCCACCCGGACGTGACCCCGGTCACCGACCGGATGCTGGCCCGGATGCGGGCGACGGCGCTCCCGGCCCTCCTCGGCGGGGGGATGGCGACACCTTGACCGGGCCCGGGGTTGTCTCCGGTCGGCGGCCATGCCACAATGGCGGGGTTATGCAGGCGAGTCCCCGTCCCCACTCACAGATTCTGGTACTCGTAACGTAGGCGCGCGCCCACAACTACAGCGCGCGCCTTTCGACCTCCCCAACGGGGGGTCGTTTCATTTTCCGGACCGATTCCTGACAGAGAGACAGAGGAAGCAACGATGCAACTCACCGGAGCACAGGCGCTCATAAAGAGCCTCGAGATGCAGGGCGTCGACGTCATGTTCGGCCTGCCCGGGGGGGCCATCCTGCCCGTCTACGACCCGATCATCGACTCGTCCATCCGGCACATCCTCGTCCGTCACGAGCAGGGTGCGGGCCACATGGCCGAGGGCTACGCCGCGGTCACCGGCAAGCCCGGGGTGGCCATGGTGACCAGCGGGCCCGGGGCGACCAACATCGTCACTCCGCTGGCCAACGCCTACATGGACTCGACGCCGCTGGTCGTGGTCTCGGGCCAGGTGGCCACCGGGTCCATCGGCACCGACGCCTTTCAAGAGTGCGACATCACCGGCGTCACCATGGGCATCACCAAGCACAACTGGCTGATCAAGGACGTCGACGACATCCCCCGCGTGGTGGCGGCCGCCTTCCACGTGGCCACCACGGGTCGGCCGGGGCCGGTGCTCATCGACTTCCCCAAGGACATCGCCAACGCCACCATGGAGTGGTACTGGCCCTCGTCGGTCGACGAGCTCGATCTTCCCGGCTATCACCCGGTGACCGAGGGCGATCCGGCGCTCGTGCGTCGGGCGGCGGAGCTGATCCGCGACGCCCATCGCCCGGTTCTCTACGTCGGGGGTGGGGTCCTCAAGGCCCGGGCAGCCGACGCGCTGCGTGCCCTGGCGGAGCGCACCGGGATCCCGGTGGTCACCACCCTGATGGCCCGGGGCGCCTTCCCCGACTCGCACCCCCAGAGCCTGGGTATGCCCGGCATGCACGGCCACTACACCGCGGTGACCGCCATGCAACGCAGCGATCTGCTCATCAGCCTGGGCGCCCGGTTCGACGATCGGGTCACCGGCAAGATCAGCGCGTTCGCACCGGAGGCGAAGATCATCCACGTGGACATCGACCCGGCCGAGTTGGGCAAGGTCCGCACGCCCGACGTGGGGATCGCCGGCGACTGCCGGCTGGTCATCGGTGAGCTTCTGTCGGCCATGGACGCCGACGCCGACGCTCCCGTCACCGGGAACCTCGAGCCATGGTGGGCACAGATCCATGAGTGGCAGGAACGGTTTCCCCTCCACTACGACCACACCGAGGGTGGCGCCATCAAGCCCCAGATGGTGGTGGAGCAGCTGCGCGACGCCGCGCCCTCCGACGCCATCGTGGTGGCCGGCGTCGGCCAGCATCAGATGTGGGCGTCGCAGTACTGGCAGTTCGACTACCCGTACACCTGGGTCAACTCCGGCGGTGCGGGAACCATGGGGTTCGCCGTTCCGGCGTCCATCGGGGCCAAGGTCGGGCGTCCGGACCGCACGGTGTGGGCGATTGACGGCGACGGCTGCTTCCAGATGACGGCGCAGGAGCTGGTCACCGCCACGGCGGAGCAGATCCCGGTGAAGATCGCCATCTTGAACAACGCCTACCTCGGCATGGTGCGCCAATGGCAGGAGATGTTCTACGAGGAGCGCTACTCCGAGGTGTACCTCTCGCCCGACCTACCCGACTACGTGAAGTGGGCCGAAGCCATGGGATGCGTGGGCATCCGGGCCGAGTCCCCGGAGGACGTGGCCCCGGCCATTGAGAAGGCCAACTCCATCGACGACCGACCGGTGGTGGTCGACTTTCGCACCGATGCCTTCGAGAAGGTGTTCCCGATGGTGGCCGCCGGTCAGTCCAACGACGACATCGTGGTCCATCCCGACCAGGCGGCGCGGGCCCGATGAGCCCGGCCCAGCTGACCGCCCTACAGGGTGAGAAGACTGCCCAGCCCCGCCATCACATCCTCTCGGTGTTGGTCGAGAACAAGGCCGGTGTCCTCTCGCGGGTGGCCGGGCTGTTCAGCCGCCGCGGCTTCAACATCTACTCGCTGGCCGTCGCTCCCACCGATGAGAACGAGCACTTCAGCCGCATCACCATCGTGGTCGACGTGGAGTCGGCACCCCTCGAACAGGTGATCATGCAACTGGACAAGCTGATCAACGTGGTCTCCATCGGTGAGCTCTCACCGTCCGAAGCGGTGGAGCGCGAGCTGCTCCTCGTCACGGTGGACGTCGGGCCCACCGAGCGCTCCCAGGTCATTCAGCTGGTCGACGTCTTCGGCGGCGAGGTGGTCAGCGTCGGTTCGGACCGGCTCACCGTCATGCTGGCCGGCCGTCCCGAGAAGATCGACGACTTCGAGGGGCTCTTGGAGCAGTACACGGTGGTCGAGCTCCAGCGGACAGGACGGGTCGCCCTGCCTAAGCTTGACCGCCACTGAATCGACAGCGAAGGAAAACGAGAGAAAGAGCACACGATATGGCGACGATGTACTACGAATCCGATGCCGACCCCAGCCTGATCGCCGGCCGCAAGGTGGCGATCCTGGGCTACGGATCGCAGGGGCACGCGCACGCGCTCAACCTGCTCGAGTCGGGCGTGGACGTGCGCGTCGCACTACGCGAGGGGTCGAACAGCCGGCGTAAGGCGGAGGAGGCGGGACTCAGGGTCACCTCGCTGGCCGATGCGGCGGCCGAGGCCGACGTGATCATGATCCTGCTGCCCGACACCGAGCAGAAGGCGGCGTACGACGAGCACATCGCGCCCCACCTCGCCGAGGGGGACTGCCTCATGTTCGCCCACGGGTTCAACATCCGCTTCGGGCAGATCGTCCCGCCGGCCGGTGTCGACGTCGCCATGGTGGCCCCCAAGGGGCCGGGCCACCTGGTGCGCCGCACCTACACCGAGGGTGGCGGGGTCCCCTCCCTCATCGCCGTGCACCAGGACGCCAGCGGCAAGGCCCGCCAGCTGGCGCTCTCCTACGCCCACGCCATCGGCGCCACCCGGGCCGGTGTGCTCGACACGACCTTCGACGAGGAGACCGAGACCGATCTGTTCGGCGAGCAGGTGGTGCTCTGCGGTGGGCTGACCGCCTTGGTGACCGCCGGTTTCGAGACGCTGGTCGACGCCGGCTACCAGCCCGAGTCCGCGTACTTCGAGTGTCTACACGAGTTGAAGCTCATCGTCGACCTGATGTACGAGCAGGGGATCGCCGGCATGCGCTACTCCATCTCCGACACGGCCGAGTACGGCGACGTCACCCGCGGACCGCGGGTGATCAACGGGGCGGTGCGCGCCGAGATGCAGACGATCCTCGATGAGATCAGGAGTGGCTCTTTTGCCGAGGAGTGGATCGCCGAGAACAAGGCCGGGCGCCCGAACTTCGAAGCCCTGCGCAAGGAGGGCCAGGCTCACCCCATTGAGAAGATCGGTCAGGAGCTGCGGGCCATGATGCCCTTCATCTCGGCCGGCAAGACCCGAGTGCAGGACGCGTCGGGAGGCTGACGCCCATGGCTCTGACCGACGAGAAGTACATGCTCCTGACCACCTTCCGGCGTGACGGGACACCGGTGAAGACCCCGGTGTGGGTGGTGCCGCTCGACGGCGGCAGCTTCGGCTTTTGGACCAGCTCGGGCTCCGGCAAGGCCAAGCGGCTGGCCCACACCGACAAGGTCACGGTGCAGCCGTGCGACGCCCGGGGCCGGGTCAAGGAAGTGGAGCCGGCGCTCGACGCCTCGGCGCGACTTGTCACCGGAGCCGAGCTGGAGGCGATCTCGGCAAAGATCCGGGCGAAGTACGGGTTCATGGCCAAGGTCGCCCACCTGTTCAACACGATCGGTGGGATCTTCAAGGGCAAGCGGATCCCCTACGGCGACCGCGGTGTCGTCGTCACCCTGGCCGCCTGACCAGGGCTCACTCGCGCCTGATCGTCGCCGCCTTCGCCTTCGCCGACGCCAGCTTCCTCGCCCGGGCGATGTAGCCCGCACTCTTGGGCTGGGCGGGGGCGATCCACCTCCATCGACCGGGCCCGCCTTCCAGCCTCCAGCCGCCGTAGGTCTTGAGATCGTGATGCTCGGGGCACAGGCGAGCAAGATTGTCCAGGCTGGTCGGCCCACCGTCGGCGAAGTCGACCCGGCAGTGGTCGACTTGTAGTCCGTGGCGTTTCCCGCACCCTTGGACGGCACAGGTGCGGTCCCGCACCATCAAGGCGGCGGCCATCCGCTGGGGCAGCGTCCGCGTGGTGCCGGTCACCGTGCGGATGTCGATACCGTCACGGACCAAGAACTGCAGGCCCCCCTCGCCCACCAGCTCGCTGGCCGCCTCGACCGAGACCGGGCCGATCCCCTCTATCTCGCAGAGCTCGCCCCCCTGGACCGAGCCGCGGCGCAGCGCCTCGGCGTCCACGATCACCACCATGTGGGGCCGGGCCCCGCCCCCACCCCCGCCTGAGCCGCCCCCGCCGGCCAGCAGCTCGAGGAAGGCGTCGAGCCGGTGGGCGTCGAGGGGTTCTCGTTGCCCGGACGCCTTCCAGCGCCGCCGGGCCTCGGCTTCGAGGCGGGGGGCGATCCGGGCCCAGGCCACCTCGTCGCAGACGAACGCCCCCCCGATGCCCCCCTCGGGGCGCTGGTGCCAACGGAGGTGGCGGCACTGGTGCACCCGGGCCCGCCGGGCGTGCTCGCTCTGTCGACTCCGGGCGGCGGCCCGTAGCCGGGCGGCGGCGTCGGCCAGCTCGTGGTGGGACGCCCCCTGCCCGCTCAGATCCAACAAGGTGCCCGATGCCCCCTCGGCGACCGCCGCCGTCTCGCTCACCAATTTCGAGCTGGGGCGCCGAGAGGCCGGCCGCATGGAGCGCCCCGGTGAGGGCCGGATCGGCGGCGGCCCGCCCGGCGGCGGCCAGGCGGGACTTGGCCACCGCCGCCGAGGAGCCCGAGACCGCCCCGAGCCAGTCGGCCGCCGAGCCGTGGCCGGCCTTGGCGTACGAGCCCGACTCCACGACGACCGGGGAGAACAAGGCGATGCCCGAGGCCGCCGCCCGCTCGGCCCGGGCGAACAGGTCGACCAGGCGCCGGGCCTGGTCACCCGAGACCGACGCAGGCGCGGCGCGGCGCACCAGGCGCTGCAGGGTGCGCACGGTCTGCTCGAGCTCGTGTTCGAAGTCCGGGGCCGGCGCCGCCGGCGGGGGCGTTGCGCTGAGAGATGAGACCACATGGGAAACCTACAGAGGGGGTGTGACAGCACGGGGGGGAAGGGACGGGGGAACACGGGGACCAAAGCGTGGCGCGGTAGCCCGCCCTCCCGCCCGCCGAACCAGGAACAGCTTCCCGGTACCCTTGCACGGCATGTGCCGAAACATCACCACGCTCAGGGGCCTCGAGCCGGAGGCCACGCCGGAAGAGATAGAGGCCGCCGCCCGCCAGTACGTCCGCAAGGTCAGCGGCGTACAGGCCACCTCGGAGCGGACGGCGGACGCGTTCGAACGTGCGGTCAGTGTCGTCACCGCGGCCACCACCGAGCTCCTGGCTCGCCTGCCGCCCCGGCAGCAGCCTCCGCCGACCCTCCCGCCGCTGCGCCGCCTCTCCGCTACGCCAGCGCGCCCACCACGTAGTTGATGCAGGCACACAGCGAGGCGACGTCGTCGGGCTCAATGGCGGGGAACATGGCGACGCGGAGCTGGTTCCGGCCGAGCTTGCGGTAGGGCTCGGTGTCAACGATGCCGTTGGCCCGCAGCACCGCGGCCACGGCGGTGGCGTCGACGGCGTCGACGAAGTCGATGGTGCCCACCACGTGGCTGCGCTGCAGGGGGTTCTGGACGAAGGGACGGGCGAAGTCGGACTGCTCGGCCCAGGTGTAGAGGATCTCCGCCGAACGGTCGCAGCGTGAGGCCGTCCACTCCAGGCCGCCGTGGGCGTTCATCCAGTCGAGCTGCTCGGCCAGCAGGTAGATGGTGGCGAGGGCGGGTGTGTTGTAGGTCTGGTCCAGCACCGAGTTGTCCACCGCCGTCTTGAGGTCGAGGAAGGTGGGGATCCACCGCCCCGAGGAGGCAATCCGCTCAATCCGCTCGAGCGCCGCCGGTGACATGAGCGCGATCCACAGCCCACCGTCGCTGGCGAAGCACTTCTGGGGGGCGAGGTAGTAGGCGTCGAAATCGGCGGGGTCGACCCGCAGGCCACCCGCACCCGACGTGCCGTCGACGGCCACCAGGCCGCCACCGTCAGCAGGGAGGGCCGCACCCTTGGGGCGGCGGATGGGCATGGCCACCCCCGTCGAGGTCTCGTTGTGGGTGAGGGCGTAGAGATCGACGGAGGCTTCGGCCACGGGAAGAGGGTGGGTCCCTACCTCGGACTCAATGATCTGGGGGTCTTTCAGGTGGGGGGCGGCAGCGGCACACGAGGCGAATTTGGAAGAGAACTCGCCGAAGCTGAGGTGCTGGCTCTGGGCCTCAATCAGGCCGAAGGTGGCGGCATCCCAGAAGCACGTCGTGCCACCGTTGCCGAGCACCACCTCGTACCCCTCGGGCAGCGAGAAGAGGTCGCGGAACCCGCGGCGCACCCGCCCCACCTGTGACTTGACCGTCTTCTGGCGGTGGCTGGTCCCTAGATACGTGGTCGCGACCTCGGCCAGCGCGGTGATCTGTTCGGGCCGGACCTTGGAAGGTCCGGACCCGAAGCGGCCGTCGGCGGGCCTGAGCTCGGCGGGGATGATGATGTCGGGGGTATCGGGCACGTATGGAATCATTGCATCCGTGACGACGACCCCCGACGCGCCGCCCCAACTCCGTCGCATCTCGCGGCGTGCCGCCGCAGTGGCACCCTCGGCCACGCTGGCCGTCGACGCCAAGGCGAAGGCGTTGCAGGCGGCCGGGGAGCATGTGATCGGGTTCGGGGCGGGCGAGCCCGACTTCCCCACGCCGGCCCACATCGTCGAGGCGGCGGTCGCCGCCTGCCGCGATCCGGCGAACCACCGCTACACCCCGACCGCAGGGATCCCGGCCTTGCGCGAGGCCATCGCCGTCAAGACGGCGAGGGACTCGGGGTACAACGTGACGGCCCAACAGGTGCTGGTGACCAACGGGGGCAAGCAGGCCATCGCCAACGCATTCGCCGTCCTGTGCGATCCGGGTGACGAGATCCTCCTCCTGGCCCCCTTCTGGACCACCTATCCCGAGGCGATCGCACTGGCCGGCGGCGTACCCGTCGTGGTGACGTCCGACGAGAGCACCGGGTTCCGCTCGTCCGTCGAGGACCTCGAGGCGGCGGTCACACCCCGGACCAAGGCTCTGCTCTTCGTCTCGCCCTCCAACCCGACCGGGGCCGTGTACCCCCCCGAGGAGATCGCCGCGATCGGCCGCTGGGCCGTCGAGCGGGGGTTGTGGGTGCTGACCGATGAGATCTACGAGCACCTGGTCTACGGCGGGGCCGTCCACCGCTCCATGCCGGTGCTGGTGCCCGAGCTGGCCGACAGGTGCCTGGTGGCCAACGGCGTGGCCAAGACCTATGCCATGACCGGATGGCGCGTCGGGTGGCTCATCGGCCCGGTCGACCTGGTGACGGCGGCCACCAACATCCAGAGCCACGAGACCTCCAACGTGTCCAACGTGTCCCAGCGGGCCGCATTGGCCGCGCTGTCCGGCGGGTTGGACGACGTGGCCATGATGCGTGCCGCCTTCGATCGCCGGCGTGGCACGATCGTCCGCATGCTCAACGAGATCGAGGGCGTCGTCTGCGTCGAGCCCGAGGGGGCGTTCTACGCCTTCCCGTCGGTTCGAGGCCTGCTGGGCAAGTCGTTGTGCGGGCAGCGACCCTCGACCAGTGCCGAGCTGGCCGAACTGTGCATCACCGAAGCCAAGGTGGCGGTGGTCCCGGGCGAGGCGTTCGGTGCTCCGGGGTACTTCCGCATGTCCTACGCGCTGGGCGACGACGACCTGGTGGAGGGTGTGTCCCGCCTGGCGGCTCTCTTCGCAGACGCGCAAGAGTGAACCTAGTGAGGAGAAGACCACCCCGGTGGCACGAGTACTCGTAACCGAGAAGATCGCCCAGAGCGGCCTGGACCTGCTCACCGACGCCGGCCACGACGTCGACGTCCAAGAGGGGCTCGCTCCCGAGGAGCTGCTGGCCGCCATCGTCGGGGCCCAGGCACTCATCATCCGCTCCGCCACCCAGGTGACCGCCGAGGTTCTCGAGGCCGGCTCCTCACTCCAGGTGGTGGGCCGGGCCGGAGTCGGCCTCGACAACGTCGACGTGCCCGCGGCGACCGCACGAGGGGTCATGGTGGTCAATGCGCCCACATCGAACATCCTCTCGGTGGCGGAACAGGCGATGGCGCTGCTTCTGGCCCAGGCCCGCAACATCCCCCAGGCCCATGCCGCCCTGGTGGCCGGCCGGTGGGAGCGCTCGAAGTGGGAAGGGGTCGAGCTGCACGGCAAGATCCTGGGCGTGGTCGGGCTGGGCCGGGCCGGATCCCTGGTAGCGCAGCGCGCCCACGCCTTCGGCATGGAACTGATCGGCTACGACCCCTTCGTCGCACCCGAGCGGGCCAGGGCGATGGGCGTGCGCCTGGTGACCATCGACGAGCTGGTGGCTGAGGCCGACTTCGTCTCCATCCACACGCCGAAGACGCCCGAGACCATCGGCCTCTTCGGCCGGGATCTGCTGGCCAAGGCCAAACCGGGCATCCGCATCGTCAACACCGCCCGCGGCGGCATCGTGGACGAGGAGGCCCTGGCCGAGGCCATCCGCAACGGCATCGTGGCCGGTGCCGGGCTCGACGTCTTCGCCAAGGAGCCCTGCACCGAATCACCCCTCTTCGAGCTGCCCCAGGTCGTCGTGTCCCCGCACCTCGGCGCCTCGACCGAGGAGGCGCAGGACAAGGCGGGGGTCACCATCGCCGAGCAGGTGCTGCTCTCGCTCGCCGGCGACTTCGTCCCCTACGCCGTCAACGTGGCCGCCCACGACGTGTCCGACGTGGTGCGGCCCTTCATGCCCCTGGCCGAGCAGTTGGGGCGCATCTTCGGCTGCCTGCACGACGGGCTGCCCGACGGCCTGGAGATCGAGTGCCAGGGCGAGCTGGCCGCGGTGGGCACCGGCATCCTCACGCTCTCCGCGCTCAAGGGAGTCTTCGGCGGCTCGACCGACGAGCCGGTCTCCTACGTGAACGCGCCGCAGCTGGCCGAGCAGCGCGGTCTGGAGGTGCGCGAGATCTCGACGGCCACCTCACGTGATTACAAGTCGTTGATCACCCTGCGCTCCAAGTCCCATTCGATCGCCGGTACGTTGAGCTCGGCGGGGCGGCGCAGCGAGCCGCGCATCGTCATGGTGGACGACCATCTGGTCGAGGTGCCGCCGGCGCCGCACATGCTGGTGGTGCGCAACGACGATCGGCCCGGCATGATCGGGCTGGTCGGGACCTCCCTCGGCGCGGCGGACATCTCCATCTCGTCCATGGCGGTCGGTCCGAGCCCGACGGCGGCGACGGCCATGATGGTGATCTCGACCAGCGCGTCGGCGCCGGACGTCGTGGTCGATCAGCTACGCGGCGAAGAGGGGATCCTCGACATCCACCGCGTCACCCTGTAGGCCGACGGGGGACGTCCGGCCAGGTATCGAGGCTCCCCACGACCGGTTCGCCCCCCTCCAGGGAGCGCTGCGGGGAACGGTCGAGGAGCAGCGCCCGCACGACACCCACCAGGGCGGCGACCAGGGCGGCGCGCAGCGCAATGGTCAGGACTCGATGCATCCGACCAGGGTAATCCCGGTTCGTCCTTGACGTTGCACTCCGCCAATGGGAGAATTGGGGGATTATGGAGCGGATGCCGATCATCCACCTGCTGCTTACCTGACGGCGAACGCCACATCGCGTTCGCTCGCAACCTCCTGTGCCATATCGGCCAGGGGGTTTTTTGTTGGCCCCACAGACGAAGGGAAGGGTACAGACATGGCTACGGAACAGAGGAGGAGTGTGGACCTGCCCTGTGATCCATCGCCCATGCCCTTCGGCAAGTACCGCTCCCACGTCCCGATGGTGCTCGCCGACCGGACGTGGCCCGATCGCCAGTTCACGCGGGCGCCGCGCTGGGCCAGTGTCGACCTGCGCGACGGCAACCAGGCCCTGATCGACCCGATGGATCCCGAGCGCAAGCTGGCCCTGTTCCGGACGCTGGTCGACGTCGGGTTCAAAGAGATAGAGGTGGGGTTCCCGTCGGCCTCGCAGACGGACTACGACTTCCAGCGGCTCATCATCGACGAGGGGATGATCCCCGAGGGCGTCGAGATCCAGGTGCTGGTCCAGTGTCGGGAGGAGCTGATCGAGCGCACCTTCGAGTCGCTCGTCGGAGCCCCGCGGGCCGTCGTGCACTTCTACAACTCGGTCTCCGAGCTCCAGCGGCGCGTCGTGTTCGGGCTGGACAAGGCCGGGATCGTCGACATCGCCGTGCGGGCCGCCATCTTGTGCAAGAAGTTCGAGCAGTCCGTTCCGGGCACCAAGATCCGTTACGAGTACTCCCCGGAGAGCTTCACCGGAACCGAGCCCGAGTTCGCGCTGGAGATCTGCGAGGCGGTCATGGACGTGATCGCCCCCACCACCGACCAGCCCATCATCCTCAATCTCCCGGCGACGGTGGAGATGTACAGCCCCAACGTCTACGCCGACGTGATCGAGTGGTTCGGCCGCACCATCAAGAGGCGCGACGCCGTCGTACTGAGCCTGCACCCGCACAACGACCGGGGCACGGCGGTCGCCGCCGCGGAGCTGGCCGTGCTGGCGGGAGCCGACCGGGTCGAGGGCACCCTGTTCGGGAACGGCGAGCGGACGGGGAACGTCGACATCGTGACGCTGGCCATGAACCTCTTCTCCCAGGGCATCGACCCCGCGCTCGACTTCCGCGACATCGAGCGGGTGCGCCGGGTGGCCGAGTACGCCACCCGGCTGCCCGTCCATCCTCGGCACCCCTACGCCGGCGACCTCGTGTACACCGCCTTCTCGGGCTCGCACCAGGACGCCATCAAGAAAGGCATGGGCGCCATCGGGGACGACTACGAGCAGTGGGAGGTGCCCTACCTGCCCATCGACCCCAAGCACACCGGGCGAACCTACGAGGCGATCATTCAGGTGAACAGCCAGTCGGGCAAGGGGGGCGTGGCCTACCTGATGGACACCGAGCACGGGCTCGACCTTCCCCGCCGGCTGCAGATCGAGTTCTCCAAGAAGGTGCAGGCCGTCACCGAGGCCAGTGGCACGGTCATCGGCACCGGAGAGATGTGGGACGTGTTCTCCGAGGCCTACCTCCCCGAGGATGCCGGGCTGCGCCTGGTGGGCAGCGAGGTCTCGACGGGCGGCGGCCACACCTCGGTCACCGCCCAGCTCCTCGTGGATGGGCAGCACCGCACCGTCGCCGGTGTCGGCAACGGGCCGATCGACGCCCTCGTGTCGGCCTTACGGGCCGAGCTGGGTATTGTTCTCGAGGTGAAGGACTACTCCGAACACGCCCTGACCGAGGGCTCGGGCGCGTCGGCGGTGGCCTACGTGGAGGTCGCCGGTCCGGACGGGTCGACCTGGTGGGGAGTCGGGCGCGACTCGTCCATCCTCGACGCCTCCCTCGCCGCGGTGGTCTCGGCGGCCAACCGGGGCCGCACCGCGTGATCCGACCGGCGACCGAGGAGGACCTCCCCGAGCTGCTGGCCATGGTGCGCGAGCTGGCGGAGTTCGAGAGCCTCTCCGATCAGTGCGTCTGCACCGAGGAGGACCTCCGGCAGACCCTCTTCGGGCCCGGGGCGGTGGTCTACGACACGGTCGCGGTCGACGACGACGGTTCGGTGGTCGGCCATGCCATGTGGTTCCGGACCTTCTCCACGTTCTTGGGCCGCTCGGGCATCTGGGTGGAGGACCTCTATGTCCGTCCGGCCCATCGCCGTCACGGCCACGGCGGGGCTCTCATGGCGGACCTGCGGGCGCGGACCCTGGGCCGGGTGGAGTTGGAGGTGCTCGAGTGGAACGAGGAGGCCATCGATTTCTACCAGCGCCTCGGCGCCCGGCCGATGGCCGGTTGGACCAGGTACCGCTGGCTCCGCCCCGACTAGCCCGCCCCGACTAGATCCGCCCGACTAGGCGGAAGGTAGGAACGCCAGACGGCGGCTCTCGTAGTCGGTGATGGCGTCGGCGTGGCGCAGGGTGAGGCCGATGTCGTCCCATCCGTTGAGCAGGCGATCCCGCGTGAACTCGTCCAGGGGGAAGGTCGTCGAGAGCCCCGCCGCGGGGGCCTCGATGCTGCCGCGGGCCACGTCGATGGTGATCTCGAGCGAGGGGTCGGCCTCCACCGCGGCCAGGAGGGCGTGGTCGAACTCGGGCGAGACCTGCACCGGGAGGAGTCCCTGCTTGATGCAGTTGTTCCGGAAGATGTCGGCGAACCGGGAGGACACCACGGCCTCGAACCCGTAGTCCATCAGCGCCCAGACGGCGTGCTCCCGGGAGGAGCCGGTGCCGAAGTTGTGCCCCGCCACGAGGATGTGTGCGCCGGTGTACTCGGGGTGGTTGAGGACGAACTCACGGTCGTCGCGCCACTCGGCGAACAGCCCGGCTCCGAACCCGGTCCGCTCGACGCGCTTCAACCAGTCCGAGGGGATGATCTGGTCGGTGTCGACGTCGGTGCGATTGAGGGGTACCGCCCGACCGGTGACGACGCGGACGGGCTTCACCGGTCCAGGTCCTCGGGAGTGGCGAAGGTCCCGGCCACTGCAGTCGCCGCCGCGACGAGCGGTGAGACCAGGTGCGTGCGTCCGCCGCGGCCTTGACGGCCCTCGAAGTTCCGGTTGGAGGTCGAGGCGCAACGCTCCCCTACGGCGAGCTTGTCGGGGTTCATGGCCAGGCACATGGAGCAGCCCGGCTCGCGCCACTCGAATCCCGCACTCTCGAAGATCTTGTCGAGCCCTTCGGCCTCGGCCTGCGTCTTTATCCGGTGGGACCCGGGCACGACGAGGGCCCGCAGGCCCGGCCGCACGTGCCGCCCTTCCAGCACGCCCGCCGCCGCCCGGAGGTCCTCTATCCGGGAGTTGGTGCACGAGCCGAGGAACACGGTGTCAACCGCCACCTCGCGCATCGGGGTTCCGGCGCGCAGGCCCATGTACGCCAGGGCCCTCTCCGCCGCTTCGCGCTCTCCCGCGTCCTCCATGTCGTCGGGATCGGGGATGCTCCCGCTGATGGGTGCCACCTGGGCCGGATTGGTACCCCACGTCACATGGGGAGAGATGGTGGCGGCGTCGATGACCACCTCCTTGTCGAAGGTCGCGCCCTCGTCGGTGGTCAGCGTGCGCCAGTACGAGACGGCGGCCTCCCACTCGGTGCCGGTGGGCGCATGGTCGCGCCCGCGCAGGTAGTCGAAGGTGGTCTGGTCGGGTGCCACCAGCCCGGCCCGCGCACCGCCCTCAATGCTCATGTTGCACAACGTCATGCGGCCCTCCATCGACAGGGACCGGATGGCCGACCCCCGGTACTCCATGACGTGCCCGATACCGCCCCCGGTGCCGATGGCGCCGATGATGGTCAGGGCCACGTCCTTGGCGGTCACGCCGGGCGCCAGCTCGCCCTCGACGGTGACGGCCATGGTGGCCGGGCGCCGCTGGGGCAGCGACTGCGTGGCCAGGACGTGTTCGACCTCGCTCGTCCCGATGCCGAAGGCGAGGGCCCCGAACGCGCCATGGGTCGAGGTGTGGCTGTCCCCGCAGACGATCGTCATGCCGGGCTGGGTCCACCCCTGCTCGGGTCCGATCACGTGGACGATCCCCTGGTTGGGGTCACCCATGGGATAGCAGGTGATGCCGAACTCCTCGCAGTTGGCGTCGAGCACCTGGAGCTGCTTCGCCGAGATCGGATCGGCGACCGGCCGGTCGATGTCGGTGGTGGGGACGTTGTGGTCGGCCGTCGCCACCGTGAGATCGGGTCGACGCACCGGCCGTCCGGCGAGGCGCAACCCGTCGAAGGCCTGGGGCGAGGTGACCTCGTGGATCAGGTGCAGGTCGATGTAGAGGAGATCGGGCTCACCCTCATGGGAGTAGACGACGTGGGCGTCCCAGATCTTCTCCGCCAGCGTGCGGGGGGCGGTCACTGGTCGACGGCGACGATCTCGACCCGCAGGAGGCCGCCCGGCGCCGTGTACTCCACGGTGTCGCCCACGCCCTTTCCGAGGAGGACCTGCCCGAGGGGTGCACTCGGCGAGAGCACGGGGAGATCGCCCTGCCTCTCCTCGATGGACCCGACGAAGAACCGCTGCACGTCGTCCTCGTCGTCGCCCTCGTAGCGCAGCGTCACCGTGGTGCCGGTGGCGACGCTCCCGTCGCGGAGCTCGGACTCGTTCACCACCTGGACGTTCTTGAGCAGGGCCTGGAGCTGGCGGATGCGGGACTCCATCTTGCCCTGCGAGTCCTTGGCGGCGTGGTAGTCGCCGTTCTCGCTCAGGTCGCCCAGCGCCCGGGCCGCTTCGATCTGCTCTGCGATCTCCACCCGCCCACGGGTGGTCAGGTCCTCCAACTCGGCCACCAGGCGGTCGTACGTGGCCTGGGTGAGGCTGGCCGAGACGGTCTCATTGGTCGATGGGTTGGTCACGAACTGTCCTTCTGGTGGGGCTCGGCGGCGGGTACCAGGCTAATCGGCGGGTGCCGGCGTTGTTGACGGGACATGCAGGCTGGGGGAGACTGGAGGGAGCATGTACCGCCCCGAGCACGTTGTAGGCATTATTCACTAGGCGCGCCACATCCCCGCGCGCCGTCGAACCGTCCACCACGTGGACGGTTTTTCAATTTCCGAAGACCGATTCGAATTTCACATTTCAGAAGACCGAGAGAAAAAGGCACGACCAGTGAGCACAGGCACGGACAGGAGGCGGATCGCGGTCATCGGCGGCGACGGTATCGGGCCCGAGGTGTGCGCCGAGGCGCTCAAGGTGGTGGCGGCGGCCGGGATCGAGCTCCAGACCACCGAGTTCGACCTCGGGGCGGACCGCTATCGGCGGGACGGGAGCGTCCTCCCCGATGACGTGCTCGAGGATCTCCGGAGCTACGACGCCATCCTCCTCGGTGCGGTCGGGCCGCCGGTGGGCGACACGTCCGTCCCTCCGGGCACCCTGGAACGGGGCTTGCTCCTCCGGTTGCGCTTCGAGCTCGACCTCTACGTGAACCTCCGGCCCTTCACCGGTGTTCCCGGTTCGATCGCCGAGGGAGCGGACTTCGTGGTCGTCCGGGAGAACACCGAGGGCACGTACGCCGGCGAGGGCGGATTCCTGCGCCGCGGCACGCCCCACGAGGTGGCCACCCAAGGGTCGGTCAACACCCGCATGGGGGTCGAACGGTGCGCGCGCTTCGCCTTCGAGCTCGCCGCTCGGCGGCCGCGCCACCGCCTCACCCTGGTGCACAAGTCCAACGTGCTCACCTTCGCCGGCGACCTGTGGACCCGCACGGTCACCGAGCTGTCGAGCCAGTTCCCCGACGTCGAATGGGACTACAACCACGTCGACGCCGCGTGCATCTACCTGGTGGAGCAGCCGGGCCGCTACGACGTCATCGTGACCGACAACCTGTTCGGCGACATCCTCACCGACCTGGCCGGCGCGGTCAGCGGGGGTATCGGCTTCGCCGCCTCGGCCAACCTGAACCCCGCCCGAACCGGGCCGTCGCTGTTCGAGCCGGTGCACGGCGCGGCCCACGACATCGCCGGCCGGGGTGTGGCCAACCCGCTGGCCGCCATCCACTCCGCCGCCCTCATGCTCGAGCACCTGGGGGAGACCGACGCGGCCCGACGGATCCTCAAGGCTCTGGCCGAGCAGTCCAACGCCATGTCGACCATGTCGACCACGTCGACCACGTCCAGCACTCCACTGTCCACGACGGCCGTGGGCGACGCCATCGCAGAAAGGCTCTGACAATGCCCATTACACCGACCGACAAGATCTGGATGGACGGCGAGCTGGTCGACTGGGCCGACGCCACCGTGCACGTGCTGACCCACACCATGCACTACGGCTCCGGCGTGTTCGAAGGCGTCCGGGCCTACCCGACCTCGAGGGGGGTGGCCGTCTTCCGCCTCGGTGACCACATCCGGCGGCTCTTCGCCTCGGCCAAGGTCTTCATGATCGACATTCCCTACACGGTCGACGAGATCGTGGCGGCCAGCCGCGAGGTGGTCAGGGTCAACGGGCTCACCGACGGCTGCTACTTGCGACCGCTGGTCTACCTCGGCTACGGCGAGATGGGCCTGAACCCGCTGCCCTGCACGACCAACGTCTCCATCGCCGCCTGGCCGTGGGGCACCTACCTGGGCGACGAGGGCGTGGCCAACGGCGTGACGTGCAAGATCAGCTCGTGGCGGCGCCACGATCCCAACGCCGTCCCCACCGCAGCCAAGGGCACCGGGATGTACGTGAACTCCTCGCTGGCCAAGGTGGAGGCGATCAAGGCCGGGTACGACGAGGCGATCCTGCTCGCCCCCGATGGCAACGTCAGCGAATGCACCGGCGAGAACATCTTCATCGTGCGCGACGGCGTCCTCGTGACCCCGCCCACCTCGGACGCCGGCGCACTCGACGGCATCACCCAGAGCTCGGTCGAGACCATCGCGGCCGACCTCGGCTTCGAGGTGCGCCACGAGCAGATCATCCGCACCGACCTCTACCTGGCCGACGAGGCGTTTCTCACCGGGACAGCGGCCGAGGTCGTACCCATCCGCGCCGTGGACGACCGGACGGTCGGTGACGGGAAGCCGGGGCCGATCACGCGCGAGGTGCAGCAGACCTACTTCGCCGCCGTGCGGGGCGAGGTCGATCGCTACAAGGACTGGCTCGACCATGTCGACTGATCACGCCCACGCCCACGACTACGAGGTGCCGGCCCTCCCCGAGTCGGTCGACATCTTCGACACCATCCTGCGCGACGGCAGTCAGCAGGAGGGGCTCTCCCTCACGGTGGACGACAAGCTGCGGGTGGCCGAGCAGCTCGACCATCTGGGCGTCACCTTCATTGAGGGCGGATGGCCGGGTGCCAATCCGAAGGACATCGAGTTCTTCGCCCGGGCGCGCCGTGAGCTCTCGCTCTCGACCGCCACCCTGGTGGCCTTCGGCTCGACGCGCCGCGCCGGTGTGCGGGCCCAGGACGACGCCGTCCTGGCCAACCTCATCGACGCGGGCGCACCCGTCGTCTGCATCGTGGCCAAGTCGTGGGATCGGCACGTCGAAGAGGCACTGCGCACCTCGCTCGACGAGGCGGTGGCGATGGTGGGCGACTCGGTCCGCTACCTGGCCGCCCACGGTCTGCGGGTGTTCCTCGATGCCGAGCACTTCTTCGACGGCTACCGGAACAACCCCGAGTTCGCCCTCTCCGTGTTGGCCGCGGCGGAGGAGGAGGGGGCGGAAGCCCTCGTGCTGTGCGACACCAACGGCGGCTCGCTGCCCGACTACGTCGGCCAGGCCGTGGCCGATGTGCGGGCCCGCTCCAGCGCCCAGCTGGGGATCCACTGCCACAACGATGCCGGGTGCGCGGTGGCCAACTCGCTGGTGGCCGTCCAGGCCGGTGTCACGCAGGTCCAGGGCTGCATCAACGGATACGGGGAACGCGCCGGCAACACCGACCTCTCCGCCGCCATCCCCAACCTCTCGCTGAAACTCAACATCCGCACCATCCCCGCCGACCGCCTCGAGCGCCTCACCCCGGTGTCCCATCACATCGCCGAACTGGTGAACATCGCGCCCAACCCCCAGCAGGCCTACGTGGGCCACTCGGTCTTCGCCCACAAAGGGGGCCTGCACGCCAGCGCGGTGGCCCGCAGCGCCGACCTCTACGAGCACGTGGTGCCGAGCTCGGTGGGGAACGGCACCCGGGTGGTCGTCTCGGAGATGGCCGGGCGCTCGACCCTGGCCATGAAGGCGGCCGAGCTCGGGCTGGAACTCGACGGCGAGGTGCTCGGTCGGGTGCTCGACGAGCTGAAGCGCCTGGAGCACGAGGGCTACCACTTCGAGGTGGCCGACGGCTCGCTCGAGCTGTTGCTGCGGCGGGCGGCGGGATGGACCTCCGACTACTTCGGCGTCGAGTCCTTCCGCATCATCACCGATCATGGGACCACCTCCTTCGGGGTCACGACGGAAGCCACCGTCAAGGTACGGGTGGACGGGGAGCGCATCGTGGCCACGGCCGAGGGGAACGGCCCGGTGAACGCCCTCGACGCCGCGCTGCGCGGCGCCATCGGCCCCCGCTTCCCCGTGCTGGCCGGCATCCACCTCACCGACTACCGGGTGCGGGTGCTCGATACGGGCAAGGGCACCGGTGCGGTCACACGCGTGCTGGTGGACACCACCGACGGGGAGACCGTCTGGACCACCATCGGGGTCTCAGAGAACATCATTGAGGCCAGTTGGCAGGCCCTCTACGACTCGGTCGTCTTCGGGCTCCTGCACTCCGGGGACTAGCCTGCCCGGCTATGACCCAACCGACCTTTGTGCCCATCAGCGAGGCCGATCAGGTGCGGCCGGCCCGTCACCTCCATGTCCCCGGGTCCTGGACCACCACCCGCCCGGCCGAGCTCACGACGCCCACGGCGCGGCGCGGGCGCCTCGTGGGCACCCCGGGCCCCGACGCCGGGTTCGCCCTGCGGCTGGCCCACCGCTGCGCGCCTGACCTGAAGCTCACGGAGGGCGAGGTGGAGCACGACGTCGTGGTGGGCTGCGCCCTCATCGCCGCCCGTCGTGCCGCCCTCTTCGGCCGTGGGCCCTGCATCTACGACGTCGAGCGGGCGCTGGCGTTGTGGGGATTCCTGGTGGACGCCCCGGCGGCACTGGTGGCGGCGCGCCGGCAGGCGTTCTCCTCGGTCTCGCACGACTACGTGGCCCAGCGCGCCCTGGTCGACTCCATCCCCGAGGAGGACCTCAGGCTGTGACCGACTCGACCTTCGCCCTCACCGAGGAGCAGCGCCAGTTCCGCGAGACCCTGCGCCAGTTCGCGGAGGCGCGGATCGCCCCCCATGCGGCGGAGGTCGACCGCACCGCCGAGTTCCCCTGGGAGTCCTTCGCCGCCTGCCGCGAGCTCGAGTTGCCGTCGTTGGGCATACCCGAGGCCTACGGCGGGGCCGGGGCGGACATGGTGACCCAGGCCATCGTCACCGAGGAGCTGTCCCGCGTCTGCGCCTCGACCTCGCTGACCATCCTCATCTCCAAGCTCGGGATGCTGCCCGTCATCAACTGGGGCAGCGAAGAGCTGAAGCGCCACTACCTGCCCAAGGTGGCCACGGGGGAGATGCAGGCCAGCTACTGCCTCTCGGAAGCCGATGCCGGCAGCGACGTCGCCGCCATGCGGGCGCGGGCCGTACGCGACGGGAGCGACTACATCCTCACGGGTTCCAAGTTCTGGATCACCAACGCCGGGATCTCCGACGTCTACGTGGTCTTCGCCAAGACGGACCCCGACGCGGGTGGGCGCGGGATCTCCTGCTTCTTGGTGGAGCGGGACTGGGGCGTCACCGTGCCGAGGCTGGTGGAGAAGATGGGGATGCGGGGGAGCCCTACCGGTGAGGTCGTCCTCGAAGAGGTGCGCGTGCCGGCGTCGCACCGCATCGGCGAAGAGGGCCAGGGCTTCATGATCGCCATGCACACCCTGGACCGGAGCCGACCCACCATCGGCGCCCAGGCGGTGGGCATCGCGCAGGGGGCCATCGACTTCTCCGCCTCCTACATGAAGCAGCGGCACGCCTTCGGCGCGCCGATCGCCGACCTGCAGGGGCTCCGCTTCATGCTGGCCGACATGGCCATGCGCAACGAGGCGGCCCGGGCACTGGTCTACCGGGCCTGCTCCATGGTCGATCACGACCCCACCGGCGAGTTGACCCAGTTCGGGGCCATGGCCAAGGCATTCGCCTCCGACACGTCGATGTGGGTCACCGTCGAAGCGGTGCAGCTCCTGGGTGGGTACGGCTATACCAAGGAGTTCCCGGTGGAGCGGTTCCTGCGCGACGCCAAGGTCACCCAGATTTACGAGGGGACCAACCAGGTGCAGCGGATCGTCATCTCCCGCGCGCTGCTGAGGGGCGCCTGAGGCTCACTTGGCCCGCATCTCCTTGGCCCGGTCGATCTGCCTGCGGCGCGACTGCGCGACGAGCCACTCGCTGGCCCGACCCACCTGGCTCGGATGCGGTGCGTGGTTGAGTCCGAGCGGACTGTCGGTCAGGATCCCGCATCGCCGGCACACCGACATCCGCCCGTTGGTCTCCGGTGCGTGATCCGCATCGAGCTGGGCGCCTACGTGCGATGTCTCGGCTGAGGTCATGGTCCTCCGATCCACCCACCCTACGCCGCATCGGGCGCTAGGGTGCCGCCACCGGCGGAGCCGCCGACTCGCGCAGCTCCGCCCTCGCCCCCAGCCACTCGCGCCAGCGGCGGCGGGTCCGCACCAGGACGACGGTGCCCCCCACGACGAGGAGCACGCCGGCGATCTGCACCAGGGCCGAGCCGAGCTTGCCGTCCTCGCCGAGCCAGAGATGTTCGTCGAGCGTCCGCTCTATGCCCCAGAGCACCATCGCCGTCCCGATGACGGCGCCCGAGGGGTACCCGGTACGCGGTGACCCGTCGGGCCAGCGCCCCAGGCGCCGTTCGAGGTAGATCAGAACCAGGAACACGCAGAAGTCCTCCGCCGCCTGGAAGACGGGAACCGGCAGCCGTCTCCCCACCTGCCCGGCGTAGTACATGCCGAACCACTGGTGGGTGGGATGGCCGCCCCCGGCCACCATCAGCTGCGGCCCGAGCAGGCGGCCCAGGGCCCACGAGGCCATGAGCACAGGGGCGACGAGATCGAGGGCGCGCCCGATGGGAAGCTCCGGGCAGCGCCGTCGGGTCAAGATGATGCCGGTCGGCACGGCGAAGAGCAGACCGCCGAAGGACGAGAGACCACCGTGCCAGATGGCGAGGACCTGCGCGGGGTCGTGGGCGTAGTAGCTCAGGTTGGAGAGCACGTGCAGGACGCGGGCCCCGACGATGGCCGCCAGGAGGATCCACAAGAAGACGCCCACCAACCAGGCGGTGCGGTACCCGTTGCGCTTCAGGCGCCGTTCGAAGTAGGTGAAGGCGAACCAGAACGTCAGGGCCAGCCCGATGCCGTAGGTGTGGACCTGCAACGGCCCAATGTGGAAGGCGACGGGGATCGGTTTCATGGTGCCTACGGACGGCCGGCGCCGACGAAGTCCCCGCCGAGGCGAAGGCCGGTCAGATGGACCGCCTCGCCGGTCTCGGGCGCTTCGATCATGGTACCGCCGCCGACGTACATGGCCACGTGCTCTGACCCTCCGGGACCGTAGAAGAGGAGGTCACCGGGTTGGAGGTCGGCGAGTGGCACCGGCGTGGAGTCGCTCATCTGCGCGCCGGAGTAGTGGGGGAGCCCCACGCCGACCTGCCCCCAGGACCAGGCGGTCAGGCCCGAGCAGTCGAAGCCGGGGTCGGCCGACCCCTTCGGCGACTCGCCCCCCCAGACGTAGGGGACACCGAGCTGGGATTCGGCTGCCTGCACCGCGCCGGCGCCTCCGGCCGCGGTCGGAGGGGGCGCAGCGTTGTTGTCGGCGGACGGCGATGTGTAGGTGGCCTGCTGCCGGGCCGCGGCCTGCGCCGCGGCGATGCGCGCCGCCGCCTGCGCTTGCGCGGCCTGCTCCTGCTCCTGCTGCTGTTGCGCGATGAGGGCGGCGATCTGGCCGTTCTCCTGCGCCAGCGCGGCCTGCTGATCGTGTATCTCCTGGGTGTTCTGCTCCACGGCCGCCTGCTCCGTGGCGACGGCCTGCCGGGCCTGACCCTGCTGGGTCTGGAGCTGGGACTGCTGCGCGGTCAGCGTGGTCTCCGCCGTGTGCAGGTTGTCCATGGCCAGGTTGATGTTGCCGTCGGCGATGTCGTTGTACTCGGTGGCGGCGCCGTTCGTGTCCTCGTTGCCGCTGAAGATCGAGTTGGTGCCGCCGGCCGTGCCGTCCGAGACGTAGTTGGCGATGGCCGCCTTCGAGAGCCTGGCGCGGTCGCTCGACACCTGGCGCTGATCGGAGGCGATGGCCGCGGTGGTGGAGGCGATGCTGGTGTCGATCTGACTGAGCCGAGCGGACGCCGCGTCGTACTCCTGGCCCAACGCCGACATCGCGTTCTGGGCGGCCTGCAGTTTGACCTCTATGGCGACGGCCTGCGCCCGGGCGCTGGCGATGGAGTCACCCGAGGCGGGGCGCGTCGCCAGTACCACAGTGCCCGACAGCACTGCGACAAGGGCCAGCACGGGCACCAGCACCCGCCAGGGTACCCGCGCGCTCCGAGCTGACCAGGGCGTGGAGTGGCCACGGAGCCGCTCTACGTCAGTCACGATGGGGGGCATTCTTACCTCCACGGCGCCGCCGATCAAACACGATCCTGTTCACATGGCCATTGCGCGCCTACCGGTGGTAGCAAATACCTGGCCACGGCGGTACGGGCTACCATCGGTCCATGTCCGCCCGCTCACGCGATCTCCCACGCCGCTCCTGTCTGTCCACCCCGGGGTCGAACGAGAAGTTCTTGGCCAAGGCGCCCACCGTCCCGGCCGACATGACCTTCCTCGACCTCGAAGACGCGGTGGCCCCCCTGGAAAAGGAGCGCGCCCGCTCCAAGGTCGTCGACGCCATCAAGAACCTGTCCTGGGACGACCGGGTCCTGTGTGTGCGGATCAACGCCTGGGACACCGAGTGGACGTACGGCGACGTGATCGAGGTGGTGGGCAACTCCGGCGAGCGCCTCGACGAGATCATGATGCCGAAGGTGCAGTCGGCGGCCGAGGTCGTGGCCATGGACCTCCTCCTCACCCAGGTGGAGAAGAGGTCCGGTCTGCCGGTGGGCCACGTCGGGATTGAGGCGCAGATCGAGACGGCACGCGGCCTGATCAACGTCGACGAGATCTGTGCCGCCTCGCCCCGCCTCGAGACGATCATCTTCGGCCCGGCGGACTTCGCCGCCAGCGTGGAGATGCCGGTGCTCACCGGTGGGATCGAGGTCCCCGAGTACCCCGGCGACCACTTCCACTACGCCTTCAGCCGCATCCTCATGGCCGGGCGGGCCAACGGGCTCCAGGTCATGGACGGCCCCTACCTCAAGGTGCGCGAGCTCGATGCGCTGCGCCAGTACGCCCTCCGTTCCCGCATGCTCGGCTACGACGGCAAGTGGGCCCTCACGCCGGACCAGGTCTCGGTGGTCAACGAGGTCTACTCGCCGACCCAGGAGCAGTTCGACCGGGCCTTCGACATCCTCGACGCCTACCGTCAGGCCACCGAGGGGGATCGCAAGGGGGCCATCATGTTCGGCGACGAGATGATTGACGAAGCGAGCCGGAAGATGGCCGTCAAGTTCGTGAGCCGCGGCGAGAGGGCCGGCCTGAGCCGCAGCCCGGCCTGATCGTCAGCCGATCAGGCGGCGGGCGATCACCTTGAGGGCCAGCGTCTCGTCGGCGCCCTCGAAGATGGACAGCACCCGGGCGTCGACGAAGTAGCGGCTTACCGGGAACTCCTCGGCGTAGCCCATCCCGCCGTGAATCTGCATCGCCTCCCGGGTGACCCACTCGGCCGCCCGGCAGACGTAGGCCTTCACCATGGAGGCCTCCAGGGTGCTCTCGCCCTCGGCCATGAGCCGCGCCACGTGGTAGGACGACTGCCGGGTGGCCTGGATCACGGCGGTCATCCGGCCCAGCTTGACACGGGTCAGTTGGTAGTCGCCGATCGGCGAGCCGAACACCTTGCGGTTGGCCGCGTAGGACGCGGCCGCTTCGTAGGCCGCCTGCATGAGGCCGAGCGCCCGGGCCGCGGTCTGCAGCCGCCCGTTCTCGAAGCCCTGCATCTGGAGGTAGAAGCCCTTCCCCAGCCCGTCGGGACCGCCCACCAGATTGGCCTCGGGGACGAACCAGTCTTCGAAGGACAGCTCATAGGAGTGCATCCCCCTGTACCCGAGCGTGTCGATGGGTCGTCCCTCGAGCCGGCCCGGGCCGAGGCCGGCGGGCCGATCGGCCGCCGCCTGGGTGAAGACGAATCCGTGCCCGTCGCCCCGTGGCTTCTCGACGACGAACAGGGAGAGGCCCCGATGGGCGAGCGTCCGGTCGGGGTCGGTGCGGGCCAGGAGCATCAGCACGTCGGCCCGGGCGGCGAAGGTGCACCAGGTCTTGACCCCGTTGATCAACCACCCGCCCTCGGCCGGGGTGGCGGACGTGACGATGCCGGCGACGTCGGACCCGAAGTCCGGTTCGGTCACCGCCACGGCGGCGAGCACCTCCGCCGAGGCCAGCCGGGGGAGCCACTGCTTCTTCTGCTCCTCCGTGCCGCCGTGCACCAGGGCCCGGGTGAGGATCTCGGGGCGCGTGATCAGCGAGCCGCCGATGCCCAGTGACCCCCAGCTCAGCTCCTCGGTGGCCACCACCATGCCCATGTAGTCGCTCTCCCCGCCGGTGGCGAAGCCGTCGTACTCCACCGGGACCGACAGGCCGAACCCCCCCAGTTCGGCCAGGCCGGTGATGATCTCCTCGGGGATGTCGCCGTTGGTGCGGTGGACATGCTCGGCATGGGGGCGGACCTTGTCCGCCGCGAAGCGGTGGAACGTCTCGCGCACCAGCTCGAAGTCGGGGCCCAGGTGACGCGGCCCCTCGACGTCGGCCAAGGCCGCCAGGATGGCCGGATCACGATGGGTCGCCAGGAAGTCGGCGCACGGAGCGCTCCAGCCGGGCTCCACCCCCCAGGCCGCCTCCCTTCCGCTCACCTTGCCCACCAGGTCGGACAGGACGTCGGCCACGAAGGCCGTGGCCAAGCGCTCTTCGGTCTCACCGCGGGCGCCGTAGTCGAGGGCGTCGCGCGCGATGGCCACCGCCGCGGCGGCGTGCGCCAGGTCGTAGGCCACTGTCTGGTGGGCGTCCACCCCGCCGGTGGACCGCACGGCGGCGCAGCCCGCCTCGACCACCCGGTGGGCGAGGTCGACGGCCTCGGTGGCCGCGGCCAGGTCTGAGGGCGAGGTGCGCGTCACGCCGAAACCCTACCGGCGGCGGCGTCCGACGACCGTCACCAGCGGTGGCAGCACGACGGGATCGTCGCCCGGATCGACGCCGGTCAGCGACTCGAGATAGCGGGCCACCTGGCCCGGTCCGACCCCGGCCGGCGCCTCGGCCCAGGCGTCGATGACCTCGAGCCCGGCGTCGCGCACCAGTGCGGGGAGCAGGGCACCGATGTCGGGGTGGCGGGCGTCGGGCATCGACATCGGGGCCCCGGCGATGCGACCGGCCGAGGTGATCGGTTCCTGGGCCACCACCCACGACCCGGGTTTGACCACGGCGGCCATGCGCCGGACCACCACCGCGGGGTCGTGCACGTGCAGCAGCAGGAAGCGGCAGAAGGCCAGGTCCACCTGCTCGGGCAGGATCAGGTCCTCGCCCGCCTGGGTCAGGGCGATCACCTGGGCGTAGGCGGCCGCCGTGCGCGCCACCTCGTCGCGCGCCAGCGGGTCACTATCGACGGCGTAGACCCGTCCCTCGTGCCCGACCATCTCGGCCAGGGCCACCGACACGTCCCCGCCTCCGGCGCCCACGTCGAGGCAGCACCAGCCCGGGCCCAACCCGAGCCGGGCCAGGGCGGTGGCCAGGGGGCGGCGGTAGACGTCGTCGCGCAGCCCCTTGAGCTCGCCCGCGCCGTGCTCCGCTCCGGGCTGTCCGCTCATCACAGGCACTCTAGGCACGGTGCAGCCTCGTGGGGCCGATAATCTCCTGCAGGTGAAGGTGACCATGCTGCTGTGCGACGCCGCGCAGGTGTCCGATGGAAAGCTCTACATCCTGGGCGGGGGTTGGAGCATGACCGGGCCCGACCCGGTGCCCTCCGCGGTGGCCCTCAAGATCGACGTCGACTGGCACGAGGCCGACTCGTCGCACCACTGGGAGCTCTTCTTGGAGGACGCCGACGGCCAGCCGGTGCTCATGGAGACTCCGGACGGTACCCAGCCGGTGGAGGTGCGGGGCGAGTTCGCGGTCAGCCAGCCCCGCGAGATCCCCGAGGGCTCGCCCATCGACGTGGCCCTGGCGGTCAACCTGGGGCCGATTCCGCTGGCGCCGGCCACACGGTTCGCCTGGCGCCTCACCATTGACGGCGAGTCGCTCCCCGGCGCCTCGCTGGGCTTCACCACCCGGCCCCGGCCCGTGCAGGAGATCTAGCCGCCATGACCATCTATGACCGGAGCTTCGGTCGCTACCTCGAGGAGTTCGTCCCGGGCGACGTGTACCGGCACTGGCCGGGCAAGACGGTGACCGCGGCCGACGATCACCTCTTTTGCATGATGACCATGAACCATCACCCGCTGCACACCGACGAGTGGTTCGCCGAACACGAGACGGTGCACGGAAAGAACGTCGTGGTCGGCAACCTCGTCTACTCCCTCGCCCTCGGCATGAGCGTGCCGGACGTCAGCGGGTCGTGCATCGCCAACCTCGAGGTCGAGTCCCTCCTGCACCGGTCGCCGACCTTCCACGGCGACACCCTCTACGCCGAGACGCGGGTGCTCGCCGCCGTCCCGTCCGCCTCCAAGCCCGACCGGGGCATCGTCACGGTCGAGACCAAGGCCTTCAACCAGCGCGGCGAAGAGGTCTGCTACTTCCGGCGCAAGCTCATGGTCTGGAAGCAGGCTCACGCGCCGGCGCGCCGACGTCCCTACGCCGACGACGTCTGGGACTGAGCCGCCGTCGGCGGCCCGAGCCCGGCGCTTCCGAGGCCGCGTGCTCGAGTGGGGTGTGGCGCATCGCCGCGATCTCCCCTGGAGGGCCACACGGGAGCCGTGGCGGATCCTGGTGAGCGAGGTGATGTTGCAGCAGACGCAGGCGGAGAGGGTCGTCGGGTACTACCGGGCGTTCCTGCGCGCCTTTCCCAGCCCGGGCGAGTGTGCCCGGGCCCGCCCGGGTGACGTGGTGCGGCTCTGGTCCGGTCTGGGCTACAACCGCCGGGCGCTCAATCTGCACCGGGCGGCCGTGGTGATCCACGACGAGCACGGAGGTGCCGTCCCCGCCGGCGAGCGGGCCCTGCGCGCGCTGCCCGGCGTGGGGCCGTACACCGCCCGGGCGGTGCGGTCGTTCGCCTTCGGGGCCGACGTGGCGGCGGTGGACACCAACGTGCTGCGGGTACTGGCGCGCGGCGTGGCCGGGGAGGGGGTGACGATGGGCGAGGCCCAGTCCATGGCCGACCGGCTGCTTCCCGCCGGACTGTCGTGGGAGTTCAACCAGGCCATGTTCGATCTGGGTGCCACGGTGTGCACCGCGGCCCGCCCGTCGTGCGGCCTGTGCCCCCTGCGCCGGCAGTGCCGGTGGAAGCTCCGGGGCCTGACGGATCCCGATCCGTGGCGGGGCTCTCCCTCGGTGCGCACGCAGGCCCCCTTTGCCGGATCCGACCGTCAGGGCCGGGGCCGACTGGTCCACGCCCTGCGCCAGGGTACGGTGTCCCGGACCATGGTGGCCTCGGCCTGCGGCTGGCCCGACGACCCGGCGCGGGCGCAACGGATCAGCGCCGCCCTCGTCGACGAGGGCTTCGCCGAGTGGACCAGCGGGCGGCCGCCGGTGCTGCGACTGCGCTGACGAACGCGGTGTCCCCGAAGCACGGGTATCGTCGGAGCGGTGAAAGTGACGTTCTACGGCGTCCGGGGGTCGTGTCCGTGTTCGGGAGATCGCTACCGGCGATACGGGGGGAACACGTCGTGCCTCGTGATCGACATCGAGGGCGACGAGCCCCTCATCGTCGATCTGGGTACGGGGCTGCGCCCGCTCGGCGAGGTGCTCTGCCGCGAGGCGCGGGCATCGGGGAGACCCGTGCAGGCCACCGCCCTGCTGACCCACCTGCACTTCGACCACATTCTGGGACTACCGTTCTTCGCCCCGCTCCAGGATCCCGCGACCCGGCTCACCATCCATGGTCCCGCGCAGGCCAAGGGGACGCTGAAGGACGCGCTCAATGCCGCGGTGCGCCCCCCCGTTTTCCCCATCCTGATGGACGAGTGCCGGGGCGAGCTGGTCACCATCGACACGAGGGACGAGGACTTCTCCATAGGCTCGGCCAAGGTGATGGCGCGCGCCGTCCCCCATTCGGGCGCCACCCTGGGCTACCGGATTGAGGCGGACGGCCGATCCATCGCCTACCTCCCCGACCATCAGGCGCCGCCCGATCGGCGCACCATCGCCGGCGCCGTCCTCGAGCTGTGCCACGACGTCGATCTCCTGCTGCACGACGGCCAGTACACCGAGGAAGAATGTGCGACGAGAGCCGACTGGGGCCATTCCACGGCGGCATTCGCCGTCCGGGTGGCGGCCGAGTCGCACGCCAAGCGGCTCCTGCTGACCCATCACGATCCGGCGCACGACGACGGCGAACTCGACCTCATCCTGTCGCAGGCCCGCCGGCTTCCCGAGGCCGAGGCGATCGAGGATGTGTCCTCGGCGCAGGAGTCCCAGTCCATAGACCTCGGGCGGGTGTAGATGACGGGCCTCGACCAGGCCCGGTTCCGTGAAGTGCTCGGCCACTTCGCCACCGGCATCACCATCGTCACGGCGATCGACGCGGGCGAGCCCGTCGGCTTCTCCTGCCAGTCCTTCGCCGCCCTCTCCCTCGATCCCCCCATGGTGATCCTGGCCCCGGCCAAGAGCTCCACCAGCTGGCCGCGCATCGCGCGGGCCGGTGCGTTCTGCGTCAACATCCTCGAGGAGCACCAGGAAGCCGAGTGCCGGGCCTTCGCCCTCTCGGGCGGGGACAAGTTCTCCGGCGTGGACTGGACGCCCGGCGTCACCGGCGCCCCCCTCATCGACGGTTCGCTGGCCATCGTGGAGTGCCGGCTCGGGGCGATCTACGAAGGCGGCGACCATGAGCTGGTCACGGGCCACGTGGTGACCCTGGGGGTCGGGGAAGGGTCGCCCCTCTTGTTCTACCGCTCGGGGTTCGGGCGTTTCGTGGCCTGATGCCCGAGCTCATCGCCTCATCGACCATCGACGACGTCGTGCTGGTCCGACCGGACGTGCACGGGGACCAGCGGGGACGCTTCGTCGAGACCTACCGCCGCAGCTGGTTCCCCCTCGGCCGGGAGATGGTCCAGGGCAACCGGTCCGAGAAGCAGGCCGGCGCACTGGTGGGGCTCCACTATCACCTGCACCAGGCCGACTACTGGTACGTCCTGCGCGGACGGGCGCGGGTGGTGCTGCACGATCTGCGGCAGGGCTCCCCGACCGATGGCGCAACCGAGACCATCGACCTCGACGGGGACGTCGACCAGGGCCTGTTCATCCCTCCGGGCGTGGCCCACGGCTTCGCCGCCCTGACGGACCTGTTGCTGTGGTATCTGGTCGACGGGTACTACAACGACTCCGATGAGCTGGGCCTGGCCTGGGACGATCCGGCGGTGGCCGCCGACTGGGGAGTGACCGATCCCGTGCTCTCGAATCGCGACCGGGCCAATCCTCGCCGCGAGGCCATCTCCGACGCCCTGCGACCCCGGATGGTCATGCGCACCTAAGGGCGCGAAAACGACCGGTGCCGCGGTTCCGCGTCGCCGGCGCGTCCTGTTGAATAGGAGACAGTGCTCATCGAAGGGATCGTCGCGGCCGTCGTGGTGCTGACGCTGGCGGTCGTGCTGCTCACCCGTCGGCGTTCGCACGACGACGTGCACTCGGTCGAGGGCTACCACCGCTCACTCCACACCCTCGAGCACATCAACGCGCATCCGGCCATCCCCACCCAAGAGGGTTCGGTCCATCCCGAGAGCGCCGTCCGGGTGGGCGGCACCCCCTCGGTCAGGGTGACCGCCGGTGCCCCCCCGCCGGTGGCGTTCGACGACATCGATCACAGCACGGGTATCCAACCGCCGCGCCCGGCGGCCCATCGGGACAAGGCGATGAGCTCAATGAACCGTCGACCCCGGCGCCTCGCCGCTCCGGCGCTGGCCGTGGCCGCCGTCATCGTCCTCGTCATCATCCTCTTGGTCACCGGTGCGCACAAGGTGGCTCCCCCGGGGCACCATCACCGCCCGTCCACCGACTCCAAGGCGGTGGCGCCACCGTCGCGCCCGAGCCCGACCACGACCACGACCACCACCCCGGCGCAGGCGGTCTCCCCGCCGCAGTCCAGCACGCCCTCGGCTGCGACGTACGAGGTGTCGGGCAGCGAGTTCACCCTGACCCTCTCGGCCACGACGGGCGCGTGCTGGGTCGACGCCACGACTGCGGCGTCGGGATCCACGCTGTTCACCGCCACCCTGCAGCCCGGGGCGCGCCAGACGGTGGTGGCCACCGGCCCGGTCACCCTCGTCGTGGGGGCGCCCACCGTGCTCGCCGCCTCGGTGGACGGCACCCCGGTCGTCCTGCCGCCCGGCTTCGCCACGCCGTTCACCATGCACTTCGTCACGGCTGGTGCGCCGGCCACCTAACCGGGCGGGGGCACCAGGTCCAGGGCGTCGAGGAGGAAGGCAAAGACCAGGGCCTCCTCCTTCCACGCGTCGTAGCGCCCCGACGGTCCACCGTGGCCGGCCCCCAGCTCGGTCCGGAGCAGGACCCGGGTCGAGGGGGAGAGGGCTCGAATTTTGGCCACCCACTTGGCCGGCTCCCAGTAGCTCACCCGGGGGTCGTTCAGGCCGGCGGTGACCAGGAGATGCGGATAGGCCCGGGCCGTCACGTTGTCGTAGGGGGAGTACGACAGGATCCGGAAGTAGGCGTCCTCGTCGGCCAGGGGGTTGCCCCACTCCTCCCATTCGCCCACGGTGAGCGGGAGATCGGCGTCCAGCATCGTGGTCAGGCAGTCGACGAAGGGAACCTCGGCCACCAGCGCGGTGAAGAGCTCGGGAGCGGTGTTGGCGACGGCTCCGATGAGGAGCCCACCGGCGGATCCCCCCGGCCGGCCAGGGCGTCCGGGCGGGCGAGGCCCTCCGATACCAGGTGGCCGGCGCAGGCGATGAAGTCACCGAAGGTGTTGGCCTTGTGCTCCATCCGCCCGTCCTCGTACCACGCCCGGCCCAGCTCGCCGCCGCCCCGCACGTGCGCCACGGCGTAGACCATCCCGCGGTCGAGCAGCGAGAGCCGGTGATGGGAGAACGCCGGGTCGATGGAGATCTCGTAGGCACCGTAGCCGTAGAGCAGACAGGGGGCGGGCAGTGCCAGTCCCCTCCGGTGCACCAGGGAGATCGGCACCCGCGTGCCGTCGGGGGCCTCGGCCCACAGCCGCGCCGTGGTGTAACGCCCGGGATCGAAGTCGCCCAGTACCGGCTCCTGCTTGAGCAGCGTCTCGCGTCGGGTGTCGAGGGCGATCTGCAGCACCGACGACGGCGTCACCATGGAGGTGCGGCCCAGTCGCAGCGACCTCACCGCCGGCTCGGGATTCGCCCCCAGCCACGACGACGACGGGCTCTCGGCGGAGGGCACGACCCAGCTCTCGGCCAGGAGGTCTCCGTCCAGCGGATCGTCCTGGGGCCCGAGCGGGACGACGCGCACCACGGTCTCGGCGTCGGCTCGCTCGCTGAGCACCAGCACGTCGGCGAAGGCGTCGACATCCTCCACGCGCACGCCCGGGCGGTGGGGGATGATCTCCCGCCAGCTCCCGTCGGCCGTGGACAGGACGCCGTCCGGTGCGGCCAGGACCCGGAAGTCCCGGGCCTCGTCGTTCGTCAGGACGACGAACCACCCGGGCGAGCCGCTCCCCGTGGGACTGAGGTGGTCGACGGCGTACTCACGACCCTCCTGGCGCGGCAGGACGACGCGTGGCTCGGCCATCGGGTCGTCGGCCGGTATGGCCAGCCACTCGGTCGTGTTGGTGCTGTGCAGGGAGACCAGGACGAACGCCCCGTCGCGGGTGCGACCGGTGCCGAGCGAGAACCGCCGGTCGGCCTCCTCGACGACCACGCTGTCCCCCGCCGGATCGGTGCCGAGCTGGTGGCGCCACAACTGGTACGGACGCATGGCCTCGTCGAGGCGCACGTAGAACACCACGTCAGACCGGCTGGACCAGGCCAGGCCGTAGCCGGTGTCGGGCACCATCTCCGACGGGCCGTCGGGCGCCCCGTCGGCGCCGACGGGGCGGAAGCGGAGCTCGTAGCGCTCGTCCCCCACCGTATCGGTCGCGTAGGCCAGCACCCGGTGGTCGGGGCTGACCGCCGCCGTCCCGATGGCGAAGTAGTCGTGCCCCTCGGCCAGCACGTTCTCGTCCAGCAGGATCTCCTCGTCCCCGCCCGGTTCGCCCGCCGGGGGGAGCTCGTCGGGGTCCCCGGCCGGCCGGCGGCAGTGGATGGCGTAGCTCTTGCCCTCCTCGGAGCGCCCGTAGTACCACCACGGCCCGCGCCGGGACGGCACCGACATGTCCGTTTCCTTAATCCGGGCCTTCATCTCCTCGAAGAGAGTGGTGCGCAGGGCCTCCAGCGGGCCGAGCACCTCCCCGGTGTAGGCGTTCTCGGCCTCCAGATAGGCTCGGACCTGGGGATCGTCGCGCTGGCGGAGCCAGTACCAGGGATCGTTCCGGACGTGGCCGAAGGCGGTCAGAGTGTGGGGACGCTCGGGTGCCTGCGGTGGTGTCGCCATGCCAGGAGCCTGCACGTTAGCGTTTCGGCTGGCCCGGGTAGTTGTTACTATCTACGTAGGGGAAATACCTCCCCCTGACCTGAGGAGCCCTATGGCGACAACGGATCTCGATCTCGGTCGCTACCAGCTCGGCTGGAGCGACGCCGAGGACTACATCTTCAAGCCCAAGAAGGGCCTGAACGAGTCGATCGTGCGCGAGATGTCCGAAATGAAGAACGAGCCCGATTGGATGCGGGACTTCCGCCTGAAGGCCTTGCGTCACTTCGAGCGCAAGCCCATGGCGCCATGGTTCGCGGAGCGCATGCCGGCCCTGGACTTCAACGACATCTACTACTACATCAAGCCCACGGGCGGTCAGGTCGACGACTGGGAGGACCTGCCCGACGCGATCAAGAACACGTACGAGAAATTGGGGATCCCCGAGGCGGAGCGCAAGTACCTCTCCGGCGTGACGGCGCAGTACGAGAGCGAGGTCGTCTTCCACCGCAACCGGGCCGACCTCGAGGCACAGGGCGTGCTCTTCTGCGACATGGACACGGCGGTCCGGGACTACCCCGAGCACATCCGCCGGTGGTTCGGCACCCTCATCCCACCCAACGACAACAAGTTCGCCGCCCTCAACTCGGCGGTGTGGTCGGGCGGGTCGTTCATCTACGTGCCGCCCGGCGTCAAGGTCGACATGCCCCTGCAGGCGTACTTCCGGATCAACGCGGAGAACATGGGCCAGTTCGAGCGCACCTTGATCATCGCCGACGAGGGCTCCCAGGTGCACTACATAGAGGGCTGCTCGGCCCCGGTGTACTCGACCGACTCACTGCACTCGGCCGTCGTCGAGCTGGTGGCGCTCCCGGGTGCGCGTATCACCTACACGACGATCCAGAACTGGTCCACCAACGTCTACAACCTGGTCACCAAGCGGGCCCGCTGCGAGGCGGAGGCGCACGTCGAGTGGATCGACGGGAACATCGGTTCGCGCCTGACCATGAAGTACCCCTCCGTCTACCTGATGGGGCCCAAGGCCTCCGGAGAGGTGCTCTCGGTCGCCTACGCCGGTGCGGGCCAGCACCAGGACGCCGGGGCCAAAATGTTCCACGTCGCCCCGGAGACCACGTCGACCATCGTCTCCAAGTCGATCTCCAAGGACGGCGGCATCACGACGTACCGGGGCAAGGTGCACGTCGACCCGGGCGCCACCGGCGTCAAGTCGTTCGTGCGCTGCGACGCCCTCCTGCTCGACGACGAGTCGACGTCGGAGACCAAGCCCTACATGGAGGTCGGTGAGCGCGACGCCCGCATCGGTCACGAGGCCACCGTCTCGAAGGTGGGCGACGACCAGCTCTTCTACCTGATGAGCCGCGGGCTCTCCGAGAGCCAGGCCATGGGCATGATCGTGAACGGGTTCATTGAGCCGGTCACCCGCACCCTGCCGATGGAGTATGCCGTCGAGTGGAGCCGGCTCATAGAGCTGCAGATGGAGGGCTCCGTCGGCTGAACCCCGCCCCGACGCGCGGCGTGGCACCATGGTGGTGTGCCTATGCGTGAGGAATGCACCCACTTTCAGAGCCGAACCTACGCGTCGGGTGAGGCCGCCCGCTTCTGCAAGCTCGACCTGGCGCCCGAAGCACCGTGGCGCTGCCCCGAGAACTGCCCCTCGTACCATCGTCGGCTGGCCGACGTCGGCTGGGTGCACGGCAGCCTGGTCGAGCCGGCCCTGGAGGACGAGCCGGGAGAGGGGGGCGCGGACGTGGCCGCCTTCTTGAACTCGGTGGAGGACATCGTCAACGACGTCGCCCCCTCCGTCCTGGCCGAGGTCCGCGCCGAGGATGCCCGCAAAGAGCGCTCCAACGGCCGCTGGTGGCGCCGGAGGCGCTGACCCGGTCTAGCCCCCGGTGAATTTGGGCGCCCGGCGCTCCAGGAACGCCGAGATCGCCTCGGCCACGTCGTCGGAGGCGAGCATGGGGGCGTTCCACGTGGCCACGTACTCCAGACCCTGGCCGACGGTGCGGCCGTCGTTGGCCGCCAGCACCGCCTTGGTGCCCTGGACGGCCAGCGGCGAGTTGGCGGCGATCTCGCGGGCCAGCGCGGTGGCCGCCTCCAGCGCAGCCCCCGGGTCGGCGGCGACGTCGTTCACCAAGCCGATCTCCTTGGCGCGGGCGGCCCCGACGTCCTTCCCGGTGAAGGCCAGTTCGGCCAGGTGTCCGGCGCCGATGATGGCGGGCAGCCGCTGCAGGCTGCCCAGGTCGGCCACGATGGCCATCTTGGCCTCGCGCACCGAGAAGACGGCGTCGGCGGAGGCCAGGCGGATGTCGCAGGCGGCGATGAGATCGACGCCCCCGCCGATGCAGTAACCCTGCACCACGGCGATCACCGGTTTCGGGCATTGCGCGACCGCCGAGATGGCCGCCTGGAGCCGCAGTACCTCGTGACGGGTGTTCCGGGCCCGGGCCGCCGGCGAGCGCCCGGAGCCACCCGCACCGACGAGCGCCCCCCCCATGGCCTTGAGGTCGAGCCCCACCGAGAAGTGCCGGCCCCGGGCGGCCACGACCACCACCCGCACGTCGTGGTCCTCGGCGACGGACGCCATGGCTCGCGGCAGGTCCCGCCAGAGTTCGGGACCCATGGCGTTGGAGGCCTCGGGCCGGTCCAGCCACACGGTGGCCACGCTGTCGGTGCGCTCGATCGTCAGGACCGGTGAGTCGAACGGCGCCACCTCTCCCATGTGCGCAGGCTAATCCGAGTGGCGGAATCGGCCATTCGGGGAGGCCACTAGAGTGCAGCGCGCCCACCATGCATCCGAAAGAGGTCCAGCTGCGCACATTCACCGCCGATGGCTCTGCCGAGCTGGGGGGTCCCCAGTGGCTACGTGACCGGCGCACCGCCGGCGTGGGGGCGTTGGCGTCGTCGTCACTGCCCACCGAGAGCGAGGAAGTCTGGCGCTACACCCCCATCGACGAGCTCGATCTCGACGAGTTCGCCCCGGTCACCGCCGCCCCGGGGAAGCCTCCCGAGGCGGCCGTGACCCTGAGCGACGCGGTGGCCTCCGTGCTGGGCCCGTTGTCGGGACGGGTGCTGGTCCATAACGGGTACCCCCACTCCTTCGACGTGGCGGGCGGCGGCCCGGTCTCGTTCGGCGGGAGCGACGATGTCGCCGGCGGGTCGACGATGGTGGGCAGCGTGCAGGTGGGCGGGGACACACTGGTGCTCCTCAACGACGCGTACCTGCCCGACCCGGTGCTCGTCGATGTGCCCGCCGGGTTGGTGCTGCCCGACCCGATCCTCGTCGTCCACTGGTGCGCCGGCGACGAGGCGGCGGTCGCGGGGGCAGCCATCTTCCCCCGGACCAGCGTCCGCCTCGGCACGGGGGCACGAGCGGGGCTGGTGGAGGTCTACGCCGGGCCCGCGAGCGCCCGGCGGGCGCTGGTGGCGCCGGTCACCGAGCTCCAGGCCGGAGCGGAGGCCTCCCTCTCCTACGTCTCCCTGCAGATCCTGGGCGACTCGGCCTGGTTCATCGCCCGCCTGGCCGCGAGCGGAGACACCGACTCGGTCCTGCGCACCTTCACCGTCGGCCTCGGGGGTGACTACGACCGTGTGCGCGCTGACGTCTCGGTCGTCGGCCGCGGGGCGCGCAGCGAGATCCTCTCGACCTATCTGGGGACCGGGAGCCAGGTGCACGACATCCGCACCCTGCAGGACCATGTGGCGCCCCGCACGAACAGCGAGCTGCTGTGCCAGGGCGCCGTCGCCGGCACCTCGCGCTCGGTCTACAGCGGGCTCATCCGGGTGCACCGCGGGGCGGTGCGCTCCGACGCGCGGCAGACCAACCACAACCTCGTCCTCGACGAGGGTGCGCACGCCGACTCGGTCCCCAATCTGGACATCTTGGAGAACGACGTGAAGTGCTCGCATGCCTCCACCGTCGGCCCGATCGACGAGGACCAGCGCTACTACATTGAGTCGCGCGGGGTGAGTCCCGAGGTGGCGGAGGGGTTGATCGTGGAGGGCTTCTTCAACGACATCATCGACCGGGGGCCCCTCCCGGCCGTGACGCCCCTGCTCACGCGGGAGGTCCACACCCGTCTCGACGTCGCCTTCGGCCACCGCCGGGAGACCCGGGTGGTGGCCGGTGCCTGAGACCGTGGTCCTGTGCCGGACGGACGAGCTGTCCTCGGGGCAGGCGAGGCGCTTCGATGTCGCCGGGCAGCGCATCGCCCTGGTGCGGACCGACGACGAGTTCCACGCCGTCGGTGATCGCTGCAGCCACGAGAACTACTCGCTGGCCGACGGTGAGGTGTGGGTGGAAGAGCGCGAGATCGAGTGCCCTCGGCACGGCAGCACGTTCGACCTGCGAACCGGCAGTCCCTGCTCCCTGCCGGCCACCCAGCCGGTCGCCGTCTACGAGGTCGCCGTCGTCGAGGGGAACGTCTGCGTGGTCCTGCCGTGACGCCGCACGTCTTGGTCGTCGAAGGGCTGCACGCCTCCGCCGGCGGGCGTGAGGTCCTCCACGGGATCGACCTGGAGATACGCAGCGGCGAGGTCCACGTCGTCATGGGGCCGAACGGCTCGGGCAAGAGCACCCTGGCCCACGCCCTGATGGGCCGGCCGGGGACGGCGGTGACGGCGGGCAGCATCCGGATGGACGGCCGTGAGCTGGTCGACCTGCCCGCCTGGGAGCGGGCCCGGGCCGGCCTGTTCCTGGCCCTCCAGAATCCGGTGGAGGTCCCCGGCGTGGGGCTGCGCGCCCTGCTCGAGGCGGCCCTCGACGGAGCCGGAACCTCCACCCTCGACGAGCGGTTGGCCGCCGAGGCGCAGGCCGTGGGCCTCGACACGAGCCTTCTGTCCCGCGCCCTCAACGTCGACCTCTCCGGCGGGGAGAAGAAGCGCACCGAGATGGTCCAGCTCGGGGTGTTGCAACCGTCGATGTGCATCCTCGACGAGATCGACTCCGGGCTCGACGTCGATGCGCTCGGTGACGTGGCCAGGCACCTGCAGCTGGCCACGGTCGAGTGGCAGGTGGGCATCCTGGCCATCACCCACTTTCCCCGCTTCCTCGTCGAACTGGAGGCCGATGTGGTGCACGTGATGGTGGACGGTCGCATCGTGGCCAGTGGGGATGCCGATCTGGCCCTGCAGCTCGAGCGCACGGGCTATGCCGGTTACGGAGATCCCGGAAAAACCCGATGAGACCCGTGATCTGCGGTTGATGGCGTTCCGACCGCCAATCGCAACCTCCCCGCACCCTGGCTGAGCCCAAAAGAGGCCTGGTTCCGCTGTAGCCTGTCCTCAGCTCACAACGAGCGAGAGCGCCTCCGGATACGGAGGCAAGGAGTGGCGGGACCCCATGGACCAAACGGGGAACGTTGTCGCGGGTGGAGTCCGGCGACAGCTTCCACATCTGACCATCAGTGCCCACACGTGCGGCAAGAGCGGCGGCATCCTCAGGATGCCGGCGCCACGAACGGCGCTGCGACACGCCGTCCCGGTGGTTCTGGAGGCCGTCGTCATCCCGCTCGCGCTGTTCTACTCGGTGCTCCTCTTCTGGGGGTTCCGCGGCGCGCTGATCGCCGCCCTCGGCTGGTCGTTCGTGGCCCTGGGCCGCAGGCTGTACCGGGGAGAGCGGGCCTCCATGCTGCTCATGCTCGGAACCATGCTCCTGACCGTGCGGACGGCGGTGTCGTTCATCACCGGGAGCGCCTTCCTCTACTTCGCCCAGCCCACGGCCGGTACCATCGTGATCGCCCTGGTGCTGTTCGGCTCGGCCATCATCGGGCGGCCGTTCACCCAGCGCTTTGCGGGCGACTTCTGCCCGATGGACCCCGACCTGCTGGCCCGACCGCTCGTGCAGCGGTTCTTCGTCCGCATCTCGGTCCTGTGGGCCACCGTGCTCCTGTTGAACGCCGGCTTCGTGCTGTGGCTGCTGGTCACCTCCTCGCTCCACGCGTTCGTGCTCGAGCGGGCGGCGGTCACCTACACCCTCACCGCCTGCGCCATCTACCTGTCCATCCGGCAGTTCGTAAAGATGATGCGCGGCGACGGCATCACCGTGCAGTGGGGCGCAGAGCCGGCCCTGCTGGCCGTCGAGGCGTAGCTCTCAGAGCGGGGCTCAGCCCTCCCACGAGGACTGCCGTTCCGACCCGGTGTCGAAGAAGGCGTCGAGGTACTGATCGGTGGCGAGCTCGCTGTCGCGGGTCAGGGAGAACACCTCGGCCCCGCTGGTCGGGTGCCCCGGTAGGAGGCACACCTGGGCCAGGTTCAGGTACTCGACCCCGTTGGCGGTGGCGTAGGTGGCGGCCTCCATCTCGGCCAGCGAGATCGCGTTGTCGAAGCTGTCCGTGCACCAGAGCGTGATCCGCTCCTCGTAGACGAACCCGTGCTCGCCCTCCGATCCGAACAGGCATCTGACCGTGTACCACGTCGGGGCGGACGACTCTTTGGGCATCTGGACAGGGTAGATCAGGAGACCCCGGCGGCCACCTCGTCGAGACCCTGGGCCAGCGCGATCCAACTGAGGGTGGCGCACTTGATCCGCACGGGGAACTTCACCACGCCCTGGAGGGCGGCAAGCTCGCCCAGCCGGTCGAAGTCGATGGCCTGGGGTTCGTCGGCCTCGCCGTCCTTGCCCAGGAGGGCCTCGTGGATCGACATCATCCCCTTGAACGTGTGGATCAGCTCGCGCACCTCGTCCAGCGACTTTCCCTTCACCGCCGACGACATGAGGGAGGCCGACGACTGGCTGATCGAGCAGCCCGAGCCGCCGATCTTCAGGTCGGCCAGCCTGTCGTCCTCGACCAGGAGGCTGATGACGACCTCGTCACCGCAGAGCGGGTTGAATCCTTCCACCCGATGGGCCGGGGGTGATTCGAGCTCACCGCGGTTGCGGGGGGAGCGGTAGTGGTCGAGGATGATCTCGCGGTACAGATCGTCGAAGTCGCCTGAGGTCACCCGAACAATCTACCGGCTTCGACCAACCCCTCGATCAGTACTTCGATGTCGCGCTCGTCGCTGAACAGGGACAATGACGCCCGAGCGGTGGCCTGGACGCCCAGTTTGCGCATGAGCGGCTTGGCGCAGTGGTGCCCGGGCCGCACGCAGACGCCGAACTGGTCGAGCACCTGCGCCAGATCGTGCGCGTGGATGTCGCGGTAGGCCAGGGAGATCACTCCGCCCCGGTCGTCGCCGGCGGGCGGGCCGAAGATGCGGCAATCGCCGCCGAGCTTGTCGTCCAGACGGCCCAAGGCGTAAACAGTGAGCTCACGCTCGTGGGCGCGGATGCGGTCCATGCCGATGCCGCGCAGGTAGTCGACGGCGGTCGAGAGGCCCACGGCCTCGGCGATGGGGGGCGTGCCCGCCTCGAACCGGGCCGGAGGCGCCGCCGGCCGGAAGGAGTCGAGCTTCACATCGAGGATCATGCCGCCGCCACCGAGGAAGGGCGGCATGGCGGTGAGCAGCTCGCGGCGAGCCCACAGCACACCGATGCCGGTCGGGCCCATCATCTTGTGGCCCGAGAAGGCGAGGAAATCGGCGCCCAGCGCCTGCACGTCGATGGGCACGTGCGGGACCAGCTGCGCCCCGTCGACCAGGACCACCGCTCCGGCGCTGTGGGCCACCGCCGCGATCTCGGCCACCGGATTGATGGTGCCGAGCACGTTGGACATGGCCGATAGCCCGACCAGCTTGGCCCCGGCCACCAGGTTCGACAGGTCGTCCAGGTCGAGTCGACCCTCCCCGTCGACGGGTATGTGGCGCACCTCGAGGCCGATCTCGTCGGCCAGCATGAGCCAAGGGACGAGATTGGCGTGGTGCTCCATCTCGGTCAGCAGGACGCGATCGCCCGCCTTCAGATTGGCTCTGGCCCAGGTGTGCGCCACCAGGTTGATCGATTCGGTCGTGTTCTTGGAGAACACGATCTCGTGGGCGGGATCCGGCGCGCCGATGAAGCGGCCGACCACCAGGCGGGCGTTCTCGTAGAGGTGGGTCGACTCCTCGGCGGTGGCGTAGACCCCGCGATGCACGTTGGCGTGGGTCGTCTCGTAGTAGTTCGCCATGGCGTTGATGACCACTTGGGGCTGGAGGGCGGAAGACGCCGAGTCGAGATAGACGATCGGTCGGTCGTGCACGCGGCGCGTGAGCAGGGGGAAGTCCTTACGGAGGGCCTCGACGTCCAAGGGAGCGGCCACCGTCATCGCCAGGCCTCGTAGCCCTGGGACTCCACGCGGCGGGCCAGTTCGGCATCGCCGCTCTGCACGATCCGCCCGTCGACGAGGAGGTGCACGACGTCGGGCAGCAGCTCATCGAGCAGGCGCTGGTAGTGCGTGATGGCCAGCACGCCCAGTTGGGGCACCTCGCGCCGGACCTCGCGCACGCCGCGGCCGACCACGCGGAGGGCATCGATGTCCAGCCCCGAGTCGGTCTCGTCGAGCACGGCCACCCGCGGCTTGAGCAGTGCCATCTGCAGAATCTCGTTGCGCTTCTTCTCGCCTCCGCTGAAGCCCTGGTTGAGATGGCGGCTGGCGAACGACGAGTCCATGCCCAGCCGTTCCATCCACTCGGTCATCAGGACCCGCACCTCGAGCGCCGAGACGTCTGACTCGGTGCGCGCCGCCATGGCCTGACGCAGGAACTGGGTGACCGAGACACCCTCGATCGACTCGGGGTACTGGAAGGCCAGGAACAGCCCCGCCTTGGCGCGGACGTCGGTGGCCCAGGTCGTCACGTCCTCGCCGTCCAAGAGGATGGACCCCGACGTCACCGTGTAGGAGGGGTGGCCCATCGAGCGCGCCGGCCAAGGTGGACTTCCCCGCTCCGTTGGGCCCCATGAGGGCATGCACCTCTCCGGCCTGCACCGAGAGATCGACCCCGCGCAGGATCTCGCGGCCTTCGGCTGCGACATGGAGGTCCCGGATCTCGAGCAGAGGGGTCACGCAAAAAGTCTACCGTTTTGGTCAGGTATTGCTGACCGGGCGTGCGTCACCAGCCCCGGTCGACCCATTCCTGCAGGTGGGGGGCCTCTTTTCCCACGGTGGTGGCCACCCCGTGGCCCGGGAGCACGACCGTGTCGGGAGCGAACGCAGCAAAGATGCGACGGTCGATGGAGGTGATGATGGACGGGAAGTCCCCCCCTTCGAAGCTCGTGTTGCCCGGGCCGCCCGGAAAGAGCGTGTCCCCCGAGAAGAGGAGGGGAGTGCCCTCGACGGCGAAGCAGATGGAGCCGGGCGTGTGCCCGGGCGTGGCCAAGGTGCGTATGCGCAGGTCACCGACGCTCAGCTGCTCGTCGTCGGTCAGGAGGAGGTCGTAGCTGGGGAGCATGCCCGCGTCGGCCTCGGTCACCGCCACGGAGATACCGGCCTCGCGCACCGCCGGCACCGCCTGAATGTGGTCCCAGTGCCCGTGGGTCTCGACGACCTGACGCACGCCGAGCCGCGTGCAGATCTCGAGCAGGGCCTCATGCTCGTTGGCCGCATCAATGAGGAGCGCATCACCGGTCCTGCGACATCGGATCACGTAGACGTTGTTGTCCATCGACCCCACCACTATCTGGTGGACCTCGGCCGCCGCGCTGCTCCAGATCATCTCCAGCTGTCCCATGTCCCCAGAGTCTCACAGACGGGCCCTGTGGTCGCACAGGCCCCGGTTCTGGTAGACAGCCCACCAGGGGGGGACACCGCACTAGGAGAGGGAGCCTCGAATGAATTTCGCCTTCAGTGACGAGCAAGAAGAGCTCCGCACCGCCGTGCGGCGCTTCCTCGCCGAGAAGTCGCCCGAGACCGAGGTGCGCCGGTTGATGGAGACCACCGACGGTTATGACCCGGCGGTGTGGAGGCAGATGGCCGACCAGCTGGGCCTGCAGTCGCTGACGATCCCCGAGGAGTTCGGCGGATCGGGCTTCTCCTATGTGGAGCTGGTCGTGGTCCTCGAAGAGATGGGCGCGGCGTTGCTGTGCGCCCCGTTCTTCTCCACCGTGGCCCTGGCGGCCAACGCCGTGCTCACCTCGGGCGACGACGGGGCCAAGAAGTACCTCCTCCCCGGGATCGCGTCGGGGGAGACCATCGGGACGCTGGCCATCACCGAGGACAACGGCCGGTGGGACTTCGGCGCCATCGAGTGCCGGGCGGAACCAACCGCAGACGGCTGGGCCCTCAACGGGCACAAGAGCTTCGTCATCGACGGACACGTGGCCGATCTGATCGTCGTGGCGGCGCGCGGCGCGCAGGGGATCTCGCTCTTCGGGGTCAAGGGGGACGCCGAGGGGCTGTCCCGGACACCGCTGGCCACCATGGACCAGACGCGCAAGCAGGCCCGCCTGGAGTTCACGGACACCCCCGCCTGGTTGATCGGCACCGATGGCGGGGCACAAGCCGGGCTCTCCAAGACCCTCGACCTGGCCGCCGTGGCGCTGGCGGCCGAGCAGGTGGGCGGGGCCCAGCGCGTGCTCGACTCCTCCGTCGAGTACGCCAAGACCCGTATGCAGTTCGGTCGTCCCATCGGCAGCTTCCAGGCGATCAAGCACAAGTGCGCCGACATGCTGCTCGAGGTGGAGTCGGCCAAGTCGGCGGCGTACTACGCGGCCTGGGCGGCGTCCGAGGACTCCGACGAGCTCCCCGTGGTCGCCAGCCTGTGCAAGTCCTACTGCTCCGAGGCGTACTTCCATGCCGCGGCGGAGAACATCCAGATCCACGGCGGCATCGGCTTCACCTGGGAGCACCCGGCCCACCTGTACTTCAAGCGGGCCAAATCCTCCGAGCTGCTGCTCGGCGACCCGGCCTATCACCGCGAGCTCCTGGCACAGCGCATCGGCATTTAAATGTCGGGACCGTATCGGCCCATCCGCGGTCACGCCGGAGACCTGTGGTCGTACGCCAGCGCCACCCCGCCCGGCGCTCCGGTGAGCGGGCACGTGGTCCTCTGCCATGATCTGCCCCGAGCCAGCGGCTCGGCCAGCGACGTGGGCCAGACCTATCCTTCGTTGGCCGATCGGCTCACGCGCGAGACCGGCCAGCGGGTCGTCGTGGGCCTCCTGCGCGGTGCGGGGAAGTCCGGCGGGGACTTCTCGGCCCAGGGATGGTTGGACGACGTACGGGTCCTGATGGAGGCGGAGATCGCCGACGACGCGCGCCGCTGGCTGGTCGGGTTCGGGTTCGGCGGGGTCCTCTCCCTCCACCTGGCTGCCGGCGATGACCGGGTGGCCGGGGTGGCGTGCCTGGGCACGCCGGTCCACCTTGACGTCCTGGCGGGGGACCCGGAGGCGCTGGTCGAGCGGTGTATCCGCTCCGGGGTGATCCGTCGCGCGGGCTTTCCCTCTTCTCCGGCGGCCTGGGCCAAGGAGATCTCGGACCTCCATCCCGTGGAGGACGCAGAGCAGTTGAAGGGGCGCCCACTGCTCGTGGTCCATGGCGCCGACGATCCGGACATCCCGGTGGACGACGCTCGGGCGCTGTCCGACGCGGCGACCGGACCAGCCGACCTGCGGGTGGTCCTCGGTGCGGGACACTGGCTCCGGGCCGATCCCCGGGTGGTGGCCATCCTGGTCGGCTGGCTGGAGCGCCGGCGCTGAGGCGTGGGCGCAGAGGCGTGGGCGCAGATAGTCGGTAGCGTTCAGGGCGTGTTCGAGCGCTTCACCGACCGGGCGCGGAGGGTGTTGGTACTGGCGCAGGAAGAGGCGCGGCTCCTCAACCACAGCTTCATCGGGACCGAGCACATCCTCCTCGGCCTGATCGGCGAGGGCGATGGCCTGGCCGCCCAGGCGCTGACCACGCTCGGCATCACGCCGGAGGCCGTACGCCGGAAGGTAGAGGAGACGATCGGCATGGCCGGCACCGCACCGAGCGGGTCGCCGCCCTTCACCCCGCGGGCGAAGAAGGTCCTCGAGCTCTCCCTGCGCGAGGCGCTGCAGCTGGGCCACAGCCACATCGGGACCGAGCACATCCTTCTCGGGTTGGTGCGCGAAGGCGAAGGCATGGCGGCCACCGTCCTGGTCGGACTCGGCGCCGACCTCGGCAGGGTGCGCCGCGAGGTGGTGAGGTTCATCTCGGGGCACGAGCACCGTGAGCACGTGGCGTACCCCTCGGCGGGCCCCTGGGCCAGACCGCAGACGAGCCCCGAGCCCCGGTGCCCGCGCTGCCATGCCGGTCTGGGCGAAACGGCCCGCTTTCGCACCATGAGCGTCGCCGCCGAAGACCGCGACAGCCCCAAGAAGTCACGCACGTTCGACGTCGTGTACTGCAGCCGGTGCGGCATGACCCTGCACATGTTCACCGCATGACGATCGTCGCAATTACTCCCGGATAGGGGATTTCTGTAGCGTCATGCCGTTGGCGGCCAGTGGAGCTTCGCATCATGGAGAACGATGACGGAAAACGGAAGCAGCGGGACGCCACAGGAGGATGACCTACCGGGAGGTGACGAGCAGGTCGCAGAGGCCGGGGACGCCGGATCCCGTAGAGCATCGCGCGCACGACGAAAGGCCACACACGCCAAGCCCCGGCGTCGGCGCAGGCTCAAGTGGGCACTCGGCATCCTCGGCCTCGTCATCGTGCTGGTGGTAGGCGCCGTTGCCGGCGACGCGTGGTACCTGAATCACAAGATCCACCGCGTCGTGGTGAAGGGTCTTCGCCAAGCTCCCACCAAGGGAATCGACGTCGGCACCGAGAACATCCTGATGGTCGGCTCCACGTCGCGCTGCGCCCTGGCGGTGCAGAGCAAGGCCTTCGGCCTCTGTTCGCAGGGGGTCACCGGGGTGAACAGCGACGTCGTGATGATCCTTCATGTCGACCAGTCCACCCACTCGGTGTCGATCCTCTCCATCCCCCGCGACCTCTTCGTACCCAACGCGCGCAAGGAAGGGGCGTACAAGATCGACGCCGCTCTCTACGAGGGCCCCACGCAGCTGGTCGACGCCGTGGAAGAGGACTTCGGGATCCCGATCCAGCACTACGTGGAGCTCAACTTCGACAGTTTCATCAATGTGGTGAACGCCCTCGGCGGCGTCAAGATGTACTTTCCCGAGGAGGTGTTCGACGCGTACTCGGGGCTGGACATCCGGACGACCGGCTGCATCGACCTCAACGGCACCCAGGCACTCCAGGTGGTTCGTGCTCGCCACCTCCAGTACAAGGGCCCCGGGGTCACCAGCGACGCCGCGCACACCTGGCCGCAGGAGGCGTTGAGCGACCTCGCCCGGATCCGCCGTGACCACGAGTTCCTCCGCGTCCTGGCCGCCGCGGTCAAGGCCCGCGGTCTCGGGGATCCTCTGACCGACCAAGACGTCGTCTCCTCCGTCGTCGGGCAGCTCGAGGTCGACTCGGGCTTCTCGGCCACCGACATGCTGGACCTGGTGCTCACCTTCCACTCGGTCGACGTCGAGGACGTCCCCGAGCTCACCCTTCCCGTCTCCGCCGACCAGGCCGGGACCTACTACTACAAGGGCAGCAACTACGGAGACGTCGAGTTCACCGCCGAGCCCCAGGACCACCAGGCGATCGACCAGTTCCTGGGTTTGGCCGCCAACGACGACACCTTCTCGGGGGGGGCGCTCCCCCCACCGTCGTCGGTGACCGTGTCGGTGATGAACGGGAGCGGGGTGTACAGCGAGGGGGCCGACACGGCCGACAGCCTCCAGGCCCTCGGATTCCACGTCGGGACCGTCGACACCACGACGCCCGTCGGTCGCCAGGCCGAGACCGTCGTGGCCTACTCGGCGGTGAGCGCCAGCGAGCTGGCGGCGGCCCAGTCGGTGGCCGACTCGCTGTCGGGGGCGGTGATCCTCGCCTACGACCCCTCCCAGGTGCCGGCCGGCTCACAGGTGTCCCTGGTGACCGGCACCGACGTCACGGTCCATCCGCCGGCCGCTCCTCCGGCCAGCCCGACGTCGAGCACGGTGGCGCCCAGGACCACCACCACCGCACCGATCGGGAGCGCGGCACTTGCCCAACCCAATCCGACCGTCCAGGCACTGCAACCCTGGGACCCGCGCTCCTGCACCGCGTCGGGTGGCGAAGGATCGTAGGCGGTCCGCGACCCGTCAGACCTCGGAGGCGATGAGGGCGGCCAGCGCCTGCGCGCCCGGTCCTCCGATGGGAAGGTGGGTGCCGTCCGAGTAGACCCAGCCGGGGTTTTGCGACTCCAGTGCGTACCAGTTCGCCAGGACGGTGTTGGGGTAGCGGGCCACCCCGCTGCTGAGCACCTCGTTATTGGGATCCTGCCAGGGTTTGTCGACCACAATGTTGACGAACACGACGCGTGACGCTCCCGCAAGGATCGACATCATGGCGTCGAAGTCGGCGTCGGTGATCGGTCCATTGGTGCCGAGCGCGACCACGACCACCGAGCCGAGGTGCCCTTCAGCCCGCAACTGCTGGAGGACCTCCTCGCCTGCGCTCCACTGCCGGCTGACCGCGGCCTCGACATCGACTCCGGGGACGTCCTGCTGGAGATCTGTCTGGTAGTCGAGCATCACCGAGTCCCCCACTGCGGTCACGTGCCCGGCGACGAACCCCGCCCCCGCCGAGGCCAGCGGCGGCAACGTCGTCGTCGGGGCGGAGCTGGTCGACGGGGCAGCGGTCGCCGGGGTGGTGGTCTTCGGGGCAGCGGTCGTGGTCGGGGTGGTAGAGGTTCGTGGAGCGACCGAAGGCGGGGGGACGGTCGTCGACGGCGTCGCGGTCGTCGAGGTGGCCCGCGCCGTCCGCTGGGCCTTCACCGCCGCCGGTCCGGATGAACCGCAGGCGGCAAGTACCACCAAGGGCACGGTCACGCCGACGACGGCCAACGAACGGGCGCGGCCTCTCCCCGAACGAACCTGCGCTCGGAGCCCACTGCTCCGATTCTTGGCGGTAGAGAGAGAAAGCGTCACGGAGCCCCGAGCTTGTTCGACCTGCACAAGGTACCCGAGAGTGGTCGACCAACACGGGCGGGGAGTAGATTTCGGCCCGCAAAGGACTCCGAACGGGAGGAGCGGTCATGCTGGACGTGCGCAGGGGACTCTTGGTTGCCGTGGCTATCGGCGCCCTGGCCCTGGCGGGTTGCTCGAGCAGCCCCTCGGCGTCGACCGGGTCCACGACCTCCTCGGCGAGGGCCGCTGTCGCCGGCTGCACGCGGTCCGCCATAACGGCCGGGGCGAAGGGAACGGCGAGCGTCGGTCCCGTCAAATCGGTGAGTGGGTACGGCTGCTCGGGATCCTGGGCCTACGCCGACGTCGTCGTGGGCACCACCAACTCCTTCGAGGCGGTCCTGGTCCTGCAAGCCGTCGGGTCAGATTGGACCGTGGCCGACCGGGCCACGGCGTGCTCCGACCACCTGGTGCCCTCGGCCATCTACACGAAAGCGTGCACGACGAGCTGAGGGGAACGGTGCAGTCCTACCGGGGACGATCCTCCAACGCGAACGCCTCGAGGCGCCCGCCGGTCCGGCGCCCGAAGGTCCGATAGTGGCGGAGGGAGAACCGCCATGAGCCCTCGAACAGCTTGTACTCGTCCCGATAGACGCCGTAGAACTCGACCCAGTCACCCGTCTCGCCGTCCTCGGCCACCTCCAGCGAGTAGGACCGGCCCTCGGCCGTTCCGTCCAAGCCGATCGTCACCACGAAGTTCAAGGGGATGTACTCGTAGAACGTGAAACTCCCGGTCATGCTGGCGCCGAATTCGCCGAAGGCCACCGGCCCCTTCATCTCGAAGACCTTGCCCGAATGCGTATCGAACGAGAAGCTGGCGTCGGGAGTGGCCAGCGAGGCCACCTCGTTCCAGGCCGCCCGGGTGGCGATGTCGGCGTACGAGCGCTGCAACCGCATGATGGCGAGGTAGTCCGGCGTGTCGTCGTTCATGACGCAACTCTGACACGTTCGGGCATGTCCCCCGTGTACGGTTGTTCGTGAGGGCGCACGGTCCCGACGGCCGACCTCCACCTCGAGGAGGAGAACCGAAGTGTCGACTCTTACCGATGAAATCCGCGCCGCCCTGGAAGCGGGCCACCTCGCACACCTGGTCACCCTGAACGAGGACGGCAGCCCGCACGTGACCGTTGTCTGGGTGGGGCTGGAGGGTGACGACATCGTCTCGGGCCACCTCGGTTCCTGGAAGAAGTTGCGCAACGTCGGACGCGATCCGAGAGTGACGCTCTCGATGGAGACCGGCGGGGTCAACCCGCACGGGCTCGCCGAATACCTGGTGATCGACGGGTCCGCCCGGGTGACCGAGGGCGGTGCGCCGGCGTTGTTGCAGCGGCTCGCGCATATCTACCTCGGGCCCGACGTGCGGTTCCCGCCGATGGACGACCCACCCGGTGGCTTCGTGCTCCGCATCACGCCGGTCCGTGTCGGTGGGGTCGGCCCGTGGACGGCCTAGGCCCGGGAAGTGACGCTCGATGAGCTTCGCCTGCACTGACCCGAGCGACGACGGGACCGAAGCCTGGCACCGTCCCCTGCACCACACGAGCTCCGACGAGCTGAGCGAGGACACCGCCCAGACGACCGGGATGCGCCGGCGAGAGGCCATCTCCGGCCGGATGGGGGGGTCCTCGAAGATCTGGATGGGGGAGACCCATGTGTCGCCGGGGACGCGGTCTGCCGACCACCACCACGGGGGATCGGAGACCGGGATCTACGTGGTGTCGGGGAACCCGGTCTTCGTCTTTCTCGAAGACGGCACGGAGACCCGCATCGAGACCGGTCCGGGTGACTATGTCTACGTGCCGCCCTACGTTCCCCACCGTGAGGAGAACCCCGACCCCCAACGACCGGCCGTGGTCGTACTGGCGAGAAGCACCCAGGAAGCCGTGGTGGTCAATCTCAAGGATCTCCTCGACCCGGCCGGACGACCCGACGGCGCGGACTGATCGTTCACGGCGCCATCTTCACGATGGTCCGCTCGAGGTACGGCCGGTCCCGCGGTGCACCGATTTGTTGACAAGAGGCGCGGCCCTGCCTAGCGTCGCGCCGTCGGTCATCTGAGCGATCCATCGGAGGGTTCCAGGGGCGGTGGGGGAGGGAGATCGGGAGCGCTTCTCTGTGGTCGCCCCGTGCGGTGTGGCGCCATCGGAGTCGGCGATGACGCGGACGGCGGTGACCCCGTCGGGCCAAGAAGGGAACGTGACGGTGACTGTGCACTACGAGCAACGCGGTCATATCGGACTGATCACCATCGATCGGCCCGAGCGCATGGGCGCATTGAACGGCGAGGGCTACGCCCAGCTGGCCCAGGCCTGGAGAACCATAGAAGCGACGGCGTCAGTGCGAGTTGCCGTGGTCACCGGCGTCGGAGATTCCTACTGCGCCGGCTCCGATCTCAAGGAGCTGATCCCCCAGGTGACGCAGAACGCCAGGGCGACTCTGGGTGAGGACGGCTCGCGCCCGAACAGCGGGGAGGGGCCGGTGGGAGACGGGGAATTTGCCGTCTTGCGCAACGTCGACTTCCCCAAGCCGATCGTGGCCGCCGTGAATGGCCCGTGCGTGGCCAGCGGGATGGAGATGTTGCTGGCGACCGACATCCGCCTTGCCAGTCCCGACGCGATCTTCGGTCTCCCCGAGGTCCGCCGCGGACTCTTCTCGGGGGGAGGAAGTTCTGTGCGGCTCCCGCGACAGATCCCCTTCGCGCCCGCCATGGAGATTCTCCTCACCGGCCGCTACTTCTCCGCGGAGGAGGCGCTGCGGATCGGACTGATAAACCGGGTGGTGGACAAGCCGCTCCTCGTCGACAGTGCCATGGCGATGGCCGAGATGATCGCCTCGAACTCGCCCGCGGCGGTGAGGGCGACGAAGCTCAGCGTCGTGCACGGCCTCAAAGTCGGCGTGCGCGAGGCGTACGACGTCGAGCTCGACTACGGCAGGGGGGTCTTCGCCACCGACGATGCCATCGAGGGCCCCAGGGCGTTCCTCGAGAATCGCACCCCGCAGTGGTCCGATGGGTGAGTCGCGCGCGCTGAGCCACCTGACGATCTGCGACCTGACCGGCCAGCTCGCCGGGGCGGGCTCGACCCGTTATCTCGCGGCGTTGGGCGCCCGGGTGATCCGGGTCGAAGATCCCGTCCGCCAGGGTCGATGGGACATACTCCGGGGTGCGACGCCCCACGTCGACGACCGCCGCGGGATTGAGCTCGGCGGCGCGTTCAACAACCACAACGTCGAGAAGATGGGCGTCACCTTGAACCTGCGCCTGGAGTCGGGCCGCGACCTGCTCCGGCGCCTGGTGGCGGTCTCCGACGTCGTCACGGAGAACTTCGCTGCCGGGGTGATGACCAAGCTCGGCTTCTCCTACGACGAGCTGCGGGCGATACGGCCCGACATCGTCTACGTCTCCAACTGTGGGTTCGGCCATGTCGGGCCCTACGCGCACTTCAAGACTTTCGGCCAGGTGGTCCAGGCCGTGTGCGGACTGTCGTTCGGCGTCGGGGCGGCGGACCCTCCTCCCGCCGCGTGGGGCTTCTCCTACATGGATCACATGGGGGCCAACATCATGGCCGTCGCCATCCTGGCCGCCGTGGCCCATCGCAACCGGACGGGGGAGGGCCAGTGGGTGGACATGTCCTGTACCGACGCGGGCCTGGGCCTGACCGGACCGGACCTGTTGGACTACACGGTGAACTCCCGACCGCTGCGCCGGGCCGGCATGCCCGACTCCAATCACAGCGACCAGCCGGCGATGGCACCGCACGGCATCTACCCGACGGAGGTGGAGGACCGCTGGGTCGCCATCGCCTGTCGGGACGACCACGACTGGGTGACACTCGGTGAGGTGTGCGGAGAGCCGTGGGCCGGCGACGCGCGCTTCGCCACGGTGTCCGGCCGGATGGCGCGACAGACGGAGCTCGACCACCTGGTCTCCGGATGGACCTCCCGTCGCGGCGGGAACGAGGTTGCGCGCAGGCTCCGTGCCGCCGGTGTGCCGTCGTCGACGGTCGCCATGTCGGAGGACCGCATCGACCATGATGCGGACAACGCGGCGTGGGGGATGTTCCCCACGGCCCACCACGCCGTGATCGGCGACCGGCGCGTCGACGGGGTGCCCGCCCACTTCTCCGAGACGGACTGGAGCATCACGCGGGGCGCTCCACTTCTGGGCGAGCACAACCGCGAGGTCTTCTGCGGTCTGCTCGGCCTGAGCGACGACGAGTTCGCTGCGCTGGCCGTCGAGGGTGTGGTGTGAGCGGTCCGCTGCACGGGGTGCGCGTCGTGGAGTTGGCCAGTTTCTGGGGCGCGTGGGCCGCCAAGACGCTGGCCGACCTGGGGGCGGACGTCGCGGTGGTGGAGCCCCCGGGCGGGCACTTCACCCGCACGCTCGGGCCGTTCGTCGACGACGAGCCCGGGGTCGATCGCAGCCTGTGGTGGTGGTACTACAACACCTCCAAACGCAGCGCGGTCGTCGACCTGGAGACGGACGACGGTGCCGAGGCGTTCCGCCGTCTGGTGGCCGGGGCGGACATCGTTCTCGAAGGCGAGAAGCCCGGGAGGCTCTCGGCGCTCGGGCTCGACCACACCGAGTTGCGGGCCGAGCGCCCCGAGCTGATCTGGACGTCGGTGACCAGCCATGGCCGGGCCAGTGAGCACTCCGGCGAACCCTGGACCGATCTGACCATGGCCGCCGCGTCGGGTCTGGCCTGGCTGAGCGGTTACGACGACCACACTCGTCCCCCGATGCGTGGCCGTGGCAACCAGACGCTGCAGATCACCGGCACCCACGCGACGATGGCCACCTTGACCGCCCTGCTCCATCGGGACGCCACGGGCGTCGGTCAACATGTCGACGTGAGCGCGTTCGCGGCCTGCAACGTCACCACCGAGACGGGTACCTTCATGTGGACGGTGCGAGGCGAGACGGTGCAGCGTCAGACCGGGCGCTTCGCCTGGCCCACCCCCACCCCGCCGGTGCAGGCAGAGGCCGGGGATGGCCGCTTTGTGACGACCGGGTTCCCGCCCCTGGAGGCCAAGGACTTCCGGTCGCTGCTCGAGTGGCTCGACGAGCTCGACCTGCGCGAGAGCTTCCCCGACGTGCACCTCCTCGAGCGTGCCGTGGCGCGCGGCGGCATCGACATCGCCAAGGAGAGCGGAGACCCCGAGGTCCTGGCCATCTTCGCCGCCGGCGGGGCGGTCCTGGTCCACATCGCAGAGAACGTCGCGGGCTTCGAGTTCTTCGAGGGAGCGCAACGGCGAGACCTCCAGTGTGGGGTCATGTTCTCCCCGGAGGAAGCCTTCGAGAACCCCCACTTCGTGGCGCGCGGCTTCCAGGTGGAGGTCCGGCACGAGGAGCTCGTCGCGCCAGGTCCGCTACCCCGGAGCTCCCTTCACGATGCGTGCGTCGCCCTGGGCGATCACCCGGCGGCCGCCGTTGGTCGGCGAGCACACGGGGGAGCTGCTCGACCGGGGACAGCAATGAGCGGCGTCGAGGTGGCAACCAGCAGCGGGATCGTCCGTGGCCTCGAAGGGGCCGGGGTACGGGTCTTCAAGGGGGTGCCCTACGGAGGGGACACGTCGGGCGAGGGCCGGTTCCAGCCCCCCCGGCCGCCCCGGTCCTGGCGCGGTGTCCGGGACTGCATCCGCTACGGGCCGTCGTGCCCGCAGATGACGGTCGAGCAGATGCTCGGCGTCCCCGTGTCAGCGGAGAGTGACGGCCTGATGGGCACGCGCAACTCCGAGCCGCTCACCGGCGAGGACTGCCTCGTGCTGAACGTATGGACGCCTGCGGCGCGACGGTCCGCCGGGCTGCCCGTCCTGGTCTGGCTGCACGGGGGCGGTTGGGGCACCGGGTCGGCGTCGTGGCCGTTGTACGACTTCACCAACCTGGCGCAGCACGGCGACGTGGTCGTGGTGGGCATCAACCACCGGGTCGGGCTGCTCGGGTTCCTCGACCTGTCCTTCGTGAGCGAGCGGTTCGCCGACTCGGGCAACGCCGGCATGCTCGACGTGGTGGCCGCGCTGGAGTGGATCCGCGCCAACATCGCCGGCTTCGGTGGCGACCCCGGCAATGTCACCGTCTTCGGTGAGTCCGGTGGCGGCGCCAAGGTGGCGACCCTGCTGGCGATGCCGGCCGGCCGAGGGCTCTTCCACCAGGCCGTGGCCGTCAGCGGCTCGATGCTGGCCGCCCAGCAGCCCGACCACGCGGCGGGCACCGCCGAGGCGGTGCTGGCGCTGGTCGGTGTCGGCCACGACGTGGAGAAGCTGCAGGCTCTCGACGTCGAGCAGCTGATCGACGCCGAGATCGCCCTACCCGGGCGGGAGGGGAGCGCCCTGGTGCGCCGGCGAGGCCTCAGCCCGGTGCTCGGCCCCTCGCTCCCCGAGCATCCCGCGCAGGCCATCGCCGGTGGCCTCAACAGCGACGTCACCCTGCTCAGCGGCTGTAACCGCGACGAGTCGCTGGGCTTCCTCGCCCACGACCACGAGCTGTGGACCCTGAGTGCCGACGCCGTGCTCCATCGGCTCCGGCTGATGCTGGGCGACCGGGCCGAGCGCATGTTGGCCGCCTACGGGGCGGCGCACGGTGCCGACACCCCGACGTCGACGTTCATCGCCATCAGCACCGACGCCATGTTCCGCATCCCCCAGATCCGGCTGGCCGAGGCCAAGGTGGAGGGCGGCGGCCGGCCCACCTACATGCACCTGTTCACCTGGGGCCCGAGGGATCCCCGGGGCCGCGTGCGCTCCCCCCATGGCATCGACATGCCGTACTTCTTCGACAACGTCGACAAGGCCCCCATGTCCCAGGGGCCGCACGCCGGGCCGCTGGCCTCCATGATGAGCGGGGCGCTCAGCGCCTTGGCCCATACCGGTGCACCCGGCCACGACGGCCTTCCCCCCTGGCCGCCGTACACCCTCGAGACCCGGGCGACCATGCTCTTGGGCCTCGAGCCGGTGGTCGAGCACGACCCGGGCGGCACCGAGCGCGCCAGCTGGAGCGAGATCAAGCTCCCGGGCCTGCGCGGCTGAGCGCCTCGTCGACGGCGTCGCGCAGGGTGCGGGCGGCCCGTCGGGGGTCCGCGGCCTCGGTCAGGTAGCGCACGACGACGAAGTGGCGGGCGCCGGAGCGCGCCAAGACGGGGACTCTCTCGGGAGTGACCCCCCCGGTCACGAAGACCGGGAGGAGCGACCGCTCGGTGGCCAGCCGCAGGTAGTCCAGGCCGGTACCGGGACGGCCCGGCTTGGTCGGCGTGGGTTCCACCGGTCCGGCGGAGAGGTAGGAGAGGACCGCGGCCGACGGACCGGTCGCACCGGCCAGATCGCCCGGGCCATGGGTCGAGAGGCCGATGACCGCCTCCGGGCCGAGGATGCGCCGGGCGAGTGCGGCCGGGGCGTCGTCCTGCCCCACGTGGACGCCGTCGGCACCGACCTCGAGGGCCAGGTCGGGTCGGTCGTTGAGGATGAAGGGCACCCCGTGGTCGGCGCAGACCGAGCGGGCGAGGCGAGCCCGCTCGACGAGCGGTCTGGCCTCCAGACGCTTGTCGCGCAGCTGCACGACGTCCACCCCGCCGGCGATGACGTCGGCCAGGAAGTGGGCGAGATCGGGCCGGTCGGCGGTGCAGAGATAGAGGTGGAGGTCCGCGATGGCGCGGGGCGACGTCACGCCTTGGCGCGCGCCTTGGCCTTGGCGGCCTGCTTGTGCGCCCGCACCTTGTCCAGGCTCTCGGCATCGGTGATGTCCGCCACGGAAAGGTACGAGCCCGCTTCGCCGAACGGGGCGGTGGCGGCGCGCCACCCGTCGGGCTGCACGCCGAGCTGCTTGCCGAGCAGGGCGGCGAAGATGCGGGCCTTCTGCTCGCCGAAGCCGGGCAGCGAGGTGAGCCGCTCTATGAGCGCGTCGCCGTCGGGCAGCTTGCTCCACAGGGCACCGGCCTTCCCCCCGTACTCGTCGACCACGATGCGGCAGACGGCCTGGACCCGACCGGCCATGGAGCCGGGGAAGCGGTGCAGCGCGGGCCGTTCCTTGAAGAGCGCGCTCGAATTGCTCGGGATCCATGGAGGCGATCTCGGCGGCATTGAGCGAGCCCCCCATCCGTCGGGCCAGCTCCGCCGGGGCCCAGAATGCTCGCTCCATCGGAATCTGTTGGTCGAGCACCATCCCGATGAGGAGGGCCAGGGGATCCTTGCTGAGCAGAGCGTCAGCCTCCTTGTCACCGGTCAGGTGGAGTGCCGATTTCACCATGAGGGAATCTTGGCATGCAATGAACGTGCCCATGGCCGGCCGGAGGGGCAGAATCGCACCATGCACATTCCGGCCAAGGTCGACTACGGCATTCGCGCCCTCCTGGCTCTGGCGGCAGCAGGGGCGCCCCAGACCGCCGAGTACCTGGCGGCCGAGCAGGGCCTTCCGCCCCGGTTCCTCGGCGCCATCCTGGCCGATCTGCGCCGCGCCGGCGTGGTGGCCAGCCAGCGGGGCGCCGAGGGCGGCTATCGCCTGGCCCGGGGGGCGAACCAGATCACCATCGCCGACGTCATCCGGGCCCTGGACGGACCGCTGGCCGAGGTCCGGGGCTACCGGCCGGAGATGACCACCTACGGCGGTGCGGCCGAGAACCTCCAACAGGTGTGGGTAGCCGTGCGGGCCAGCCTCCGGTCCGTTCTCGAGAAGGTCACCCTGGCCGACGTCATCGCCGGCACCCTTCCGGCCCACGTGAAGAAGATGACCGCGGATCCCGACGCCTGGGTCGCCCACTGACCGCCGCCTGGTGGCCGGCGGGTCAGATGACGAACGGGGCGACCCGCGAGGCGTCGATGCCGAGCTCACCGACGGCGCTCTGGACGACCGAGGGCTCCAGCCGACCGGCCCGGGCCAGCTCGTGCAGGACCGCGAGCGCCAGATGGGCGGCATCGACCTCGAAGTACTCCCTCAGGGCCTGGCGGGCGTCCGAGCGCCCGAAGCCGTCCGTTCCCAACGAGGTGTAGGGGCGGGCGATGAACCGGGCGACCTGGTCGGGGATGGCGCGCATGTAGTCGGTGATCGCCACCACCGGATGGGGACCGGAGCCCAGCACATCGGTGACCAGGGCGCGCCGGGGCGCATCCGCGGGGTGCAGCCGGTTCCAGCGCTCGGCCTCCAGGGCATCGGTCCGCAGGCTGCTCCACGAGGTGACCGCAAACGTGTCGGCCGAGACCCCCCAGCGCTCGGCCAGCAGCTCCTGGGCTTGCTGGGCCACGCTCCACATCGGCCCGGAGAAGCACAGTGACGCCCGTAGCTCGTTCCCGGTGTCCGGACCGTCCGAGAACCGGTAGATGCCGTCGACGATGCCCCGGCGGACCTCCTCGCCCCGCGCTCCTTCGGGAAGGGCCGGCATGGGGTAGGTCTCGTTGTAGAGGGTGAGATACCAGAAACGGTCCTCGGGATGCGGGCCGAGGATGCGGCTGATGGCGTCCTGCATGATCACCGCCACCTCGTAGGCGAACGAGGCGTCGTAAATCACGGCGGCCGGGTTGGACGAGGCCAAGAGGGGCGAGTGCCCGTCGTCGTGCTGCAGGCCCTCGCCCTGCAGCGTGGTGCGCCCGGCCGTGCACCCGGCCAGAATGCCCCGTCCCCGGATGTCGCCCAGGGCCCACGCCAGATCACCCACCCGCTGGAACCCGAACATGGAGTAGAAGAGGAACACCGGGAGCATCGGGTGCCCCCAGGTGGCATAGGCGGTGGCCAGCGCGGTGAACGACGCCAGCGCACCGGCCTCGGTGATCCCCTCTTGGAGGATCTGCCCCGAGGTGCTCTCGGCATAGTGCAGGGGGAGGTCGGCGTCGACCGGCACGTAGTGCTGTCCCTCGGGGGCGAAGATCTTGGCCTCGGCGATGATCGACTCGAGGCCGAAAGTGCGGGCCTCGTCGGAGACGATCGGCGCCACCAAGGAGCCGATCGTGGGGTCCCGCACGAGGTTGCGCAGCAGTCGGGCGAAGGCCATGGTGGTCGAGACCGACTGCCGGCCCGAGCCGGAGGCGAACTCCTCGAAGACCTTGTCGTCGGGGAGGGTGGCCCGGACGGAGCGAACCACCCGGGTGGGGACCGGTCCGGCCAGCACCCGCCCCCGGGCCCGCAGGTACTCCATGGCGTCGGATCCCTCGGGCGGACGGATGTACGGCGGGTCGCCCTCGAGCGCCGAGTCCGGGATGTCGTCGGTCAGGTAGAGCCGGTCCCGCAGGGCCATGAGTTGGGCGCGGGTCATCTTCTTGATCTGATGGGTGGCGTTGCGCGACTCGATCTCAGGACCGAGCGTCCACCCCTTGATGGTCTTGGCCAGGATCACCGTGGGTGCACCGCGCTGCTCGGTGGCCAGCTTGTAGGCCGCGTAGAGCTTGCGGTAGTCGTGCCCCCCGCGGGGCAGTGAGACGAGCTCGTCGTCGCTCAGGTCGTCGACCAGCTTGCGCAGCCGCGGGTCGGGGCCGAAGAAGTGCTCGCGGATGTAGGCACCGGACTCCACGGCCAGCTTCTGGTACTCGCCGTCGACCGTGGTGTTCATGCGGTCCAACAGGACACCGTCGACGTCCCGGGCCAGCAGCGCATCCCAGCGCGAGCCCCAGATGACCTTTATGACGTTCCAGCCCGCCCCTCGGTACATGGCCTCGAGCTCTTGAATGATCTTCCCGTTGCCGCGCACCGGTCCGTCCAGCCGTTGCAGGTTGCAGTTGACGACGAAGATGAGGTTGTCGAGGTGTTCCCGGCCGGCCACCCCCAGCGCGCCGATCGACTCCGGCTCGTCCATCTCGCCGTCGCCCACGAAGCACCACACGCGGCTGGCGCTGGTGTCGACGAGGTGACGGAGGTTCAGGTAGCGGTTGATGTGCGCCTGGTAGATGGCCGTGATGGGTCCCAACCCCATGGACACGGTGGGGTACTCCCAGAAGTCGGGCATGGACCGCGGGTGGGGGTAGCTGGGCAGGCCCTCGCCGCCCACCTCGTGGCGAAAGTTGTCGAGCTGCTGTTCGGTCAGGCGCCCCTCCAGGAAGGCCCGGGCGTAGATGCCGGGCGAGGCATGTCCTTGAATGAAGACCTGGTCGCCGTGGCCTCCGTCGCCCTTGCCGCGGAAGAAATGATTGAAGCCGACCTCGTAGAGCGCGGCGGAGCTGGCGTAGGTGGAGAGGTGCCCGCCGATGCCCTCGGTGCGGGTGTTGGCCCGCACCACCATGGCGGCGGCGTTCCAGCGGATGTAGGCCCGTATCCGGCGCTCCTGGTACTCGTCGCCCGGGAACCACGGCTCGGCGTCGGCGGGGATGGTGTTGACGTAGGGGGTGGACACGGCGGCCGGGAAGTCCACCTGCTTGGTCCGTGCCCGCTCCAAGAGCTTCATCAGCAGGTAGCGCGCCCTGGCCCGGCCGCGGACGTCGACGATGGCGTCGAACGAGTCAAGCCACTCCAGCGTCTCCGCCGGGTCGGTATCGGGTACCTGGTGGCTTATCCCGTCGAACAACATGCCTCCACGGTACCGTGCCGCGCACCACCCCCCGTGACCGCGCGCGGGGGTGTTACACATGTGGGATGGACAACCCGGAGGCTCCCGTGACCGTCTACACCGACGGGGCCTGCCGGGGGAATCCCGGCCGGGGCGGATGGGCGTGGGCCGTGCCGGATGGACCGTTCGCCAGCGGGGCCGATCCGGCCACGACCAACCAGCGCATGGAGATCACGGCGGCACTCGAGGCGCTCCGCTTCTTGACGGCGCGAACGAAATCGGACATTGAGGTGAGGAGCGATTCGACCTATGTCGTCAACTGCTTCAAGGACCGCTGGTGGCAGGGATGGCAGCGGAGGAACTGGCGTAACTCGCAAAACAAGCCGGTGGCCAACAGGGACCTCTGGGAGCCCCTGATCGAGCTGGCGGTGGCGTCCGACGCCCGGGTGAGCTTTCGATGGGTCAAGGGTCACTCGGGCGACCGCTGGAACGACCGGGTCGATGAGCTCGCCACCATGGCCGCCGACCTGGGCGTGGGCGAATGCAGTCTGGAGATGTAGCGCGCCCTCGGAAACCGGAGTGGCGGGGGGAACGTGAACGGTAGTCTGGTCCCGGCCACCCCTATGGTGTGGCAGCGAAGACTCAATGTCGCAGGCTCAATGGCGCGGAAGGGGACGCAAGGGGGGGACCGGTCGCGCGGTTCGTGGAGAGGGAGAAGGGACGCCGATGAGTGGAGAGGACGAGTTCGACATCGTCGTCATTGGCGGCGGGCCCGGCGGGTACGCCACGGCGCTCTACGGCGCCGCAGCCGGGCTCTCGGTAGCCATCGTCGAGCGGGACAAGGTCGGCGGCACCTGCCTGCATCGGGGCTGCGTCCCCGCCAAGGAGTTCCTCGAGACCGCCGCCGTGTATCGCACTGTCGGTTCGGCCGCGGACTTCGGCGTCCACGTGGGCGAGCGCGCGCTGGAGTTCTCGGTCAGCCAGGACCGGAAGAACGGCGTGGTGGACAAGCTGTTCAAGGGGCTGTCGGGGCTGTTGAAGGGTCGCCGGGTCACGATCCTCTCGGGCACGGGCACGCTCGAGCCCGATCGCCGGGTGCGCGTCCTCGACGGCGAGGACGCCGGAAGGGTGCTGATCGGAACGAACGTCGTCCTGGCGGCGGGGTCGGTGCCACGGACCCTTCCCGGGCTCGAGGTGGACGGTCGTTGGGTGATGACCTCCGACGAGTTCCTGGACCTCAAAGAGGTGCCCTCGCCGGTGGCCGTCGTGGGCGGTGGCGCCATCGGGTGCGAGTTCGCCTCGCTCCTCGCCGATCTCGGGTCCAAGGTGACCGTGCTCGAAGCCCTCGACTCGTTGCTGCCCGGGTGCGACGAGGACATCGTTCGCCTGATCGCGCGCTCCTTCAAGAGGCGGGGGATCGACATCGTCACCGGGGTCAATGTCGAGAGCCACACGCCGAGCCCCGACCGCGGCCTCACGACGCTGGTGGCGGGCGGTGCGTCCTACGACGTGGAGGCCATCGTGGTCTCGGTGGGGCGCCGTCCTCGAAGCGACGACCTGGTGGCCGAGGGCGTCGGCGTCGAGATTGACGCACGGGGCTTCGTCGTCGCCGACGAGTACCAACGCACCGCCGTGCCGGGCGTCTGGGCGGTGGGCGACGTGGTGGCCGGGAGCCCACAACTGGCCCACGTCGGGTTTGCCGAGGCCATCGTGGCGGTCAAGGGCATGCTCGGGGAGCCGGTAGCACCGGTCGACTACGGCAAGGTGCCCTGGGCCATCTACTGCCATCCCGAGGTGGCCTTCTGTGGGATGACCGAGGCCCAGGCCGTGGCCAAGGGCATCGCCGTCGTCACCAAGAAGGACCCGTTCGGCGGCAACAGCCGCGCCCAGATCATCGGGGACACCGAAGGCGTGGTGAAGATCGTGGCCGAGCAGAGGCCGGACGGCTCCGCGGGGCAGATCCTCGGCGTCCACATGGCCGGTCCGTGGGTGACCGAGCAGCTGGGTGCCGGGTACCTGGCCCTCAACTGGGAGGCCCTGCCGGATGAGGTGGCGTATTTCATTCAGCCGCACCCGTCGCTCTCCGAATCGTTCGGCGAGACGATGTTGGCGCTCACGGGAAGGGGACTGCACGTTGGCTGACGTCACGATGCCGCAGTTGGGCGAGACGGTGACCGAGGGAACCGTGACCCGATGGATGAAGGCCGTCGGCGACACGGTCGCTCGCGACGAACCCCTCTTCGAGGTATCTACGGACAAGGTGGACTCCGAGGTCCCATCGCCGGCTGCCGGGGTCGTGACCGAGATCCTCGTTCCCGAGGGCGAGACGGTCGAGGTCGGGGTGCGCCTCGCCGTGATCGGCGAGAGTGCGGGCGCGGCGACACCGGCGCCCGAGGCCGCCGCCCCGGCGCCACCCCCCGCAGCAGCCGCTCCACCCCCGCCTCCACCTCCGCCTCCGCCCGAGGCCGCCGCCCCGGCGCCACCCCCCGCAGCAGCCGCTCCACCTCCGCCCCCGCCTCCGGCGGAGGTCGTGGATGCCGCCCCGGCGCCAACGCCGCCCATCGACGCCGTGTCCAGCGACGGCGCGGCCAGCGACGGCACGGCCGGCACCGGCACGGCGGAGTCGCTCCTGCTTTCCCCGATCGTCCGGAAGCTGTTGGCGGACAACGGCCTCAGCACGTCGGAGGTGACCGGCACCGGGATCGGTGGCCGCATCACCCGCGAGGACGTGCTCAAGGTCGTCGACACGCGTCACGGTGCGACGCCGGCCCCACCACCAGCCGCACCGCCGCAAGCCGCACCGCCGCAAGCCGCACCGCCACCGCCGCAAGCCGCACCAGCCCCGCCGCCTGCCGCGCCGGCGACCGTTTCGGCCTCCGTGGTGCAGGCCGCGCCGGCGCCCTCGACGACGATGGCGGCGTTCCGGCGCGCCGGCGACCAGGTGGTGCCCTTCTCGAACATGCGGCGCCGGACCGCCGAGCACATGGTGCGCTCCAAGGCGACGTCGCCGCATGCGTTCATCGCCAACGAGGTCGATTTCGAGACCGTGGAGCGGGTGCGCAAGGCGTGGGGCGAGCGGTTCAAGGCGGAGGAGGGGTTCTCGCTCACCTACCTGCCCTTCATCGCCCGGGCCACCGTGGAGGCCCTGCGGGACTTCCCGCTGCTCAACGCGTCGGTGGCCGATGACTCCCTGGTGGTCCACTCCGAGATCAACCTGGGGATCGCCGTGGATCTGTCGCACCAGGGGCTGATCGTGCCCGTCATCCATCGGGCCGAGGAGGTGACCCTGCGCGGCATCGCCCGCCGGATCCGCGATCTGGCCGAGCGGGCGCGGGGGCGCCAGCTGAACGCCGACGACATCACCGGAGGAACGTTCTCCATCACCAACGACGGCCCCTTCGGCACCTACTTCACGGTGCCCATCATCAACCAGCCACAGGTGGCGATCCTGGCCACCGACGGCATCGCCCGCCGCCCGGTGGTGGTCACCCAGGCCGACGGATCCGAGTCGATCGCCATCCACTCGACCGGGATCCTCGGGGTGAGCTGGGATCATCGGGCGGTCGACGGCGCCTACGTCTCGTCCTTCCTCTCCCGGGTGTCCGACCTGCTGGGCGGCCGCGACTGGGCCGCCGAGCTCTAGCTCCGTGCTTCGCGTCCGGACCCTGGGGGTGGTGCCCTACCACGAGGCCGCCGCGCTCCAACACGCGCTGGCGACAGGGTCCGGTGACGACTACCTGCTGGTGCTGCAGCACCCGCCCGTCTACACCCTGGGCGTCCACGCGAACCCGGCGCACGTCCTCACCGACCCCGCGGCGGTCGGAGCCACGCTCGAGCAGACCGACCGTGGCGGCGACGTCACCTACCACGGTCCCGGACAGCTGGTGGCCTATCCCATCGTCTCGGTTCCGGACCACCCCTCGGCCGGACCGGCCCACGTCCATCGTCTGGAGCAGTTGATCGTCGACACGCTGGGAGACGTCGGCCTGGCCGGTGCCGGGCCGCTGGACGGCTATCCGGGGGTGTGGGTCGGTGCCGAGGGCGCCACGCCCCGCAAGATCGCCGCCGTAGGCGTGCGCACGGTCCGATCGCCCTCGGGCGTGCGGCGCACGCTCCATGGTGTCGCCCTCAATGTCGACTGTGACCTGGCGATGTTCGGGCACATCGTGCCCTGCGGGATCGCCGACCGTCCTGTGACCTCGCTGCGGGCCGAAGGGCTCGAGGTGCCGCTCGCCTCGGTGGCCGAGGCCCTCATCAGGCGCGCCGTCGCCCTGTTCGGTGTGGGAGCGGTCGACCGCCAGGACGTCATGACCGGGCCGGCGATCGGCGGCGACACGATACCCGTCGAGCGGCCGCTCCTCCGGCGCCTGCGGCAGGCCGGGGTGACGCCCGAGGCCGGCCTGCAGATCTCGCGCCGCAAGCCGGAGTGGCTGCGGGTGCCGGTGCACATGGGCAAGGAGTACCTCGCCCTGGGCAGGACGGTGCACGACCTGGGACTGGCCACGGTGTGCGAAGAGGCGGGCTGCCCCAACATCTACGAGTGCTGGTCGGAGGGAACCGCCACCTTCATGATCAACGGGGAGCGCTGCACCCGGGCCTGTGGGTTCTGCCAGGTCGACACCCGCCACCCCCTGCCGCTCGCCCTGGACGAACCCGATCGGGTGTCCCGGGCGGTCGAGCGCATGGGCCTGGGACACGCCGTCGTGACCTGTGTCGCCCGCGACGACCTGGCCGACGGCGGGGCGGGCGCCATGGCGCAGACCATCGTGGCCATCAGGGAGCGGTCACCGGAGACGACCGTCGAGGTGCTCATTTCCGACTGCCGGGGCGATGCGATCTCGCTCGAGGCGATCTTCGCCGCCCGGCCGGACGTGCTCAACCACAACATCGAGACCGTGGCCCGCCTCCAGCGTGCCGTGCGGCCCTCGGCCGGCTACGCCCGCAGCCTGGCCGTGCTGGCCCGGGCGGCCGCCTCGGGTCTGGTCGTCAAGTCGGGGCTGATGGTGGGACTGGGTGAGGACGAGGACGAGGTCACCGCCACCATGGCCGATCTGCGAGCGGTGGGCGTGTCGATCATCACCATCGGCCAGTACCTGCGACCGAGCGCCGCCCACCTTCCGGTCTCCCGCTACTGGACCCCGGAGGAGTTCGACCGCCTGCGGCAGATCGGAACCGAGCTCGGTGTGGTGCACGTGGAGGCCTCGCCGCTCACCCGTTCCAGCTACCACGCCCGCGACGCCGCCGCGGCGGCGGGCGCCCACGGCCAACCGGTCGTGCTGCGCTGACGAACGCCTCAGAGAGAGGCCAATCCCGCTCCTCAGGCCACGAAGTACTTGGCTGCCGGATGGTGGCAGATGATGGCGTCGGTGGTCTGCTCGGGATGCATCTGGAATCCCTCGCTCACCGTCACGCCGATGCGGTCCCCGCCCAGAAGTTCCACCACTTTCTCGTTGTCCGTGAGGTCGGGACAGGCCGGGTAGCCCCATGAGTAGCGCCCGCCCCGGTATCCCTGGCGGAGCAGTACGTCGAGCGGTGGCCCGTCCTGGTCGGCGAAGCCCAGCTCCTCACGGATGCGGTGGTGCCAGTACTCGGCCGTGGCCTCCGCCATCTCGACACTGAGGCCGTGGAGGAACAGGTAGCTCTGGTATTCGTTCTCGGCATGCAGCCGCGCCGCCTCTTGCGAGGCTCGGGGGCCGATGGTGCACAGCATGAAACTGGCGAAGTCCTCGTCGCCCGATTCGCTCGGACGGAAGAAATCAGCGATGCAGAGCCACGGTTCTTTGCGCTGTCGTGGGAAGGCGAACCGCATCCACTCCGAGTTGCGTGACTCGTCTTTCCATATGACGAGGTCGTTCCCCTCGGCGTTGGCGGCGAAGTGACCGTAGGCCACCTGGGGGATGAGGAGATCACCTTCCTTGGCCTTGGCCAACTCCTCGCGCAGAACGGCCCGCACGCGGTCCTTGAACGCCGGGTCGTCCTCGCCGTTCTCCGGCTTGAACCCCCACTGGTTGCGGAAGAGCGCGGTCAGGTTGAGATACTCGGCGATGTCGTCGAGTGCGATGCCCTTGGCGATGCGGCTGCCGACGAAGGGGGGTGGGAAGAGTTGGTTGTCCGATGCGATGTCGGCCCGGGACGGCTGGCCCTCGACCGGCGTGGTGTCCTGGGGGTCGAGCCGGCTGCGCTTGGGCACGTTCTTGGTCGAGATCTCCCGCCCGAAGAGCGGGTCGTCCTCCCCGGTCTTCTTCAGCTCCACCAGGCGGTCCATGGTGCGCAGCCCCTCGAAGGCGTCGCGGCCGTAGAAGAGGCGGCCGGCGTACACTTCCCGCAGGTCGCGCTCGACGTAGGTGCGGGTCAGCGCGGCGCCGCCCAAGATGATGGGGTAGTCGGCCAGGTCGCGCTGGTTGAGCTCGACCAGGTTCTCGCGCATGATCAACGTCGACTTCACCAGGAGCCCGCTCATCCCGATGGCGTCGGCCTTGTGCTCCTCGGCGGCGGCGATCATCTCGTTGATGCCGATCTTTATGCCGAGGTTGACGACCTCGTAGCCGTTGTTGGTCAAGATGATGTCGACCAGGTTCTTGCCGATGTCGTGGACATCCCCCTTCACGGTGGCCAGGACCACGGTGCCCTTGCCGCCCTGATCGGCCTTTTCCATGAAGGGCTCGAGGAAGGCGACCGCAGCCTTCATGGTCTCGGCCGACTGCAGGACGAAGGGCAGCTGCATCTCGCCCGAGGCGAAACGCTCGCCGACCACCTTCATGCCTTCGAGCAGCACGTCGTTGACGATGGCCAGGGCGCTCAGGCCGGAGTCGAGGGCCTCGGTGAGATCGGTCTCCAGGCCGTTGCGGTTGCCGTCAATGATGCGTTGCGACAGCCGCTGGTCCACCGGCCAGTCGAGGTGCTCGTCGGCGGCGCCGGCGTTGACCTTGACCCCGTCGAAGAGGGCGAGCAGCTCCTGGAGTGGGTCGTAGTCCGAGGTGCGCCGGTCGTACACCAGGTCGAGGCTGAGCTCCTTCGCCCGCTCGTCAATGCGGGACAGCGGGAGGATCTTCGACGCGTGCACGATGGCCGAGTCGAGGCCGGCCTCGACGCACTCGTGGAGGAAGACCGAGTTGAGGACCTGGCGCGCCGCCGGATTGAGGCCGAAGGAGACGTTGGACAGTCCCAGGATGGTCGAGACGCCGGGTAGCTCGGTCTTGATGGCCCGGATGCCCTCAATGGTCTGAATCCCGTCGTTGCGGCTCTCCTCCATGCCCGTGGAGAGGGGGAGCGCCAACGGGTCGAAGAGGAGGTCCTCGGGGGCGAGGCCGTAGCGCTCGACGGCGATGTCGCGGATGTTGCGCGCGGCACGGAGCTTCCACTCGGCGGTTCGGGCCTGCCCCTCCTCGTCGATGCAGGTGCACACCACCGCGGCGCCGAACTCGCGGGCCAGACGGAGGAACGTATCGAGCCGGGTGCCGGCACCGTCGCCCTCTTCCAGGTTGACCGAGTTGAGGATGGGACGCCCGCCGATCCACTCCAGGGCGGCGCGGGCCACGGGGCCCTCGGTCGAGTCGACCATGAGCGGCACGCTGGCCTGGGTGGCGAACCGGCTGGCCACCTCGGTCATGTCGGACACGCCGTCGGCCCCGGTGTAGTCGACACACACGTCGATCACGTGTGCGCCCTCCTTGATCTGGTCCCGGGCCATGGTGACGCAGGTGTCCCAGTCGCCTTCGAGCATCGCCTCGCGGAACCGTTTGGAGCCGTTGGCGTTGGTGCGCTCGCCCACCACCAGGAACGACGTGTCCTGGTGGAAGGGGACCGCGGTGTAGATGGAGGCGGCCGACGGCTCCTCGACCGGCGTGCGGAGGGCCGGGGTGGCGTCGGCGCAGCGCTGCACCACGGCGGCCAGATGCTCGGGTGTCGTCCCGCAGCAACCACCGATGGCGGCGACCCCGAACTCGGTGACGAAGCGGTGCAGGTGGTCGGCCAACTCGTCCGGGGTCAGGTCGTAGTGCATCTTGCCGTTGACCACCGAGGGGAGGCCGGCGTTGGGGATGCAGGAGATCGGGACCAGGCTGGCCGAGGAGAGGTGGCGCAGCGCCTCGCTCATCTCGACCGGCCCGGTGGCGCAGTTGAGGCCGACCACGTCGACCTGCATGGCGCTCAGTACGGTCAGGGCGGCTCCGATCTCCGTGCCGGGCAGCATGCGGCCGGTCAACTCGATCGTCACCTGGACCTGGAGAGGGACGACGCGGTCGAGCGCCACCATGGCCCGCCGGGCACCGTTAATGGCCGACTTGGCCGAGAGCAGGTCGAACACGGTCTCGATGAGCAGGAAGTCGGCGCCCCCCTCGAGGAGACCGAGCGCCTGCTCTTCGTAGGCGTCACGCAGGTCCGCATAGGAGATCTGGCCCAGGGTGGGGAACTTGGTTCCTGGGCCCATGCTGCCCGCCACCCAGCGGGGGCGTCCGGGCGTCGAGAACTCGTCGGCGACCGAGCGGGCGATTTCGGCACCGGCGCGGCTGATCTCACGGGCGCGGTCGGCCAGCCCGTACTCGGCCAGCGTCACCGGCGACGAGCCGAACGTGCCGGTCTCCACCACGTCGCAGCCGACCGCGTAGAAGGAACGGTGGACCTCGGCGATCAGGTCCGGGCGGGTGATGATGAGGTACTCGTTGCAGCCCTCGAGGTCGGGACCGCCGAAGTCCTCCGGGCTCAACCCCAGGATCTGCAGGTTGGTGCCCATGGCGCCATCGAAGATGACCACCCTCTCGCGCAGTGCCTGGAGATAGGTGGACGAGGCGGGGTCGAGGCGACCGAGCAGTTCCGGTGAGGTCGACATGATGACACCAAGGATACCGGCGACTACCTGGCATTCCGTGACGCCCCCGCTAGCATGCCCCCGATGACGCCGAAGATCTACACCAAGACCGGCGACGACGGGTCCACGGGCCTCTACTACGGGGGACGGGTGCGCAAGGACTCGGCGCCCATTGAGATCAACGGAGCGGTGGACGAGGCCCAGGCGGCGCTGGGCCTGGCCCGGGCCGAATCAGCGCCCGGGTCGGAGCTCAACGAGCGGCTGGTGGCCCTGGAGCGGGAGCTCTACGTCCTGATGGCCGAGGTGGCCACGGCGGCGGAGAACCGTCACAAGTTGAAGCCGGGGGCGTCGCTGGTGACCGAGCAGATGGTGCTGGCGCTGGAGAGGGCGATCGACGAGCTCCGCGAGCGGCCGGACATCCCGAGCGACTTCACCGTCCCGGGCGAGAACCGTGGAGCGGCGGCGCTGGACTTCGCCCGGACGATCGTGCGCCGGGCGGAGCGCCTGGCGGTGCCCCATCCGGTGGAGGGGTCCTACGTCCTGCCCTACCTCAACCGCCTCTCAGACCTGCTGTGGGCCATGGCCCGCTGGCAGGAGGGGCCGGATCACAAGCTCTCGCGGTCGTAGATCTCCACGGCGCGCACCAGGTCCTCGGCCGTCAACTCCAAGCCGTTCGGCGTGCGCCGAGCCTGCAGGTCGTGGGAGGTCAGGAAGGTCGAGACTCGCTGGAGGCAGTTCGGTTCACCGCCGATGCAGATCGTCTCCAGCCGCACGGTGGCGGACTTGCAGCACGGGTGCTGCCGCTTGAACGCGTTGAGCAGTTCTTCGAGATCGGCGCTCACCACCCGAAACGGTAGCGCCGAGAGGCGCCGGCCGGGTGGACCGGCTCGCTCGAGCGGCACTCCCCGGACACGACAGTGCGCCGGCGCAAGCCGGCGCACTGTCGTTGTCCCTGTGACGTCTTCAGTTCCCCCTTCGGGAGCGGCTACGAGGAGGCGCAGAACGTCTTGAGCCCGTGGGGGGTCGAGTACTTGCCGTCCTTGAGTAGGGCGTAGTACCAGCAGTCCACCGGGTGGGGCTTGCCGGCGGTGTAGGTGAGCTTTGGGGCGAGCCCGTCGAGCGTCTGGTCATGGAAGGTGTCCAATCCCTTGACTATTTCGGCGGAGGTCGGTGCGCCACTTACCTTGGCGGCGGCCACGGCCGCCTGAATCTCCTTGCCCGACATCCACGCTTCGGCGGCGAGCTCGTTGTAGTTGGAGTTGGTCAACACGCTCGCGCCCGAGTACTTCTTGACGGCCGAGTCCATGGCCTTGATCGCCGGGGAGTCGGCGAAGTAGGGCAGGTTGGGCACGGTGAAGTAGGTCGCCACGTTGAACCCGGTGCTGGTGGCCATGCTCGGGCCGATGGTCTCGCCGTCGACCACGACCTTGGGCTTGTAGCCCTGGGCATAGCAGTCCTGGATGATCTTCTCATCGACGGTCTGCACGTCGGCGACGAAGGCGACGGTGGCCCCCGCCTGCTTGGCGGCCAGGCACTGGGCCGTGTAGTTGGGTGCGCTGGCCGACACCTCGAGGGCGGCGACGACGTCCTCACCGGCCGTCTTGGCCTGTGACTCCAGCGGGGCGATGCCCTCCTGGCACTGGACCGCCTCGGCACAGTAGAAGAGGGCGAAGTCCTTGCCTCCCGCCTGGTGGACGGCGGCGGTGATGCCGAAGAAGAGGGAGTCCTCGGTCTGGCCCTCGGGGTAGAAGTCCGAGTTGGTGTAGAACGGCTCGGTGGACGTGTTCAGGCCCACCACCGGGACACCCTGCGCCTGGACGTAGGAGGCCCACGCGAAGTCCTCCGAGGTGGCATCGATGATGGCCACCACGTGGTCGGTCCCCACGAGTGTCTGGGCCTCGGAGGTCGACTTCGACGGGCTGCTGGTGTCGTCCTCGACGATCAGGTCGATCTTGTGGCCGTTGATGCCTCCCGACGCATTCACCGAGTCGACCCAGGCCTTGGCCACCGGCGGAACCTCCTCGATGCCGGCCGATATCGGTCCGGTGCAGGCGCAGAGCAGGCCGATCTTGACCGGAGCGCTGCTTGCCCCGGCGACCCCCGGTCCAGCCAGGGCTGCAGTCGCGGCCAACCCTCCCCACAAAAGCGCCACCGCCATACCGGTGGTGACCTTACGTCGCAGCGTGCCCATGAACCGTGCCCCCCTCTAACGCTCGATGTTTGTTGCAGTTGGATGTCTTTTTTAGCATGGATCGATGTCAATGTCTAGGAGCCTCGTCAGCCTTTTCCGGAACAATCCAGCGACGTTGTTCCGGTTGGCTCGCGAGGGACCGCAGTTCGAGTGTGGCTACTTGGCGGCGCAGAAGTCCTTGAATCCGTACGGGGTCGTGAACTTGCCGTCCTTCAACACCGCGTAGTACCAGCAGTCGACCGGGTGGGGCTTGCCCGCGGCATAGGTGAGCGGCGGGGCCAGGCCGTCGAGCGTGTCACCCTTCAGGGAGTCCAACCCCTTGATCACCTCGGCGGTGGTCGGCGCACCACCGACGCCGAGATGACCGGCAGCTGCCGCTGCCTGGAACAGCTTGCCTGACATCCAGCCCTCCGCGGCGAGCTCGTTGTAGTTGACGTTCTTCAACGTGCCGGGCTCGTACTTGTTGATGGCCGAGTTCATGGCCTTGATCGCCGGGGTGTTGGCGAAGTACGGGAGGTTGGGCACGGTGAAGTAGGTCGCCTGGTTGAGTGCCGCGCTGGTCTCCATGGTGGGACTGAGAGTTTCACCGTCAATGACGACCTTGGGCTTGTAGCCCTGGGCGTAGCAGTCCTGAATGATCTTCGAGTCGACCTGCTGCGAGTCGGCGGTGAAGATGACGGTGGCACCCGCCTGCTTGGCGGCGAGGCACTGGGCCGTGTAGCTGGGAGCGCTCGCCGATACCTCCAGCGCCGCCACGACGTCCTCACCGGCCGTCTTCGCCTGTGCCTCGAGCGGGGCGATGCCCTCCTGGCACTGGACGGCCTCGGCGCAGTAGAAGAGGGCGAAGTCCTTGCCTCCCGCCTGGTGGACGGCGGCGGTGATGCCGAAGAAGAGGGAGTCCTCGGTCTGGCCCTCCGGATAGAAGTCCGGGCTCATGTACATCGGTTCGGTGGAGGTGGTCATGCCAACCACGGGCACGCCTTGCGCCTGGACGTAGGAGGCCCACGAGAAGTCCTCCGAGGTGGCATCGATGATGGCCACCACGTGGTCGGTCCCCACGAGTGTCTGGGCCTCGGAGGTCGACTTCGACGGGCTGCTGGCGTCGTCCTCGACGATCAGGTCGATCTTGTGGCCGTTAATGCCCCCCGACGCGTTCACCGAGTCGGCCCATGCCTTGGTGGCAGGCGGTATTTCGAGTACTCCGGAGGCCAGCGGCCCGGTGCACGCGCAGATGAAACCGATCTTGATCGGGGTGCTCGAGCTGCTTGCCCCGGCCACCCCCGGTCCGGCCAGGGCCGCCGTCGCGGCCAGTCCGCCCCCCAACAGTACCGCCGCCATACCCGACGCGACCTTACGTAGCAATGTGCTCATGAACCGTGCCCCCCTACCCCTACCCTCTGCAGTGTTGCAGTTGTATGACGTCATAGCACGGATCGATCTGAGTGTCTAGGCATAACCCGTGAGGTCTCGCGCTTACCAGGAGTGGCGATGGATCCGACCCTCGGCCTGGGGTCCAGTGCGGACTAACGACCGGGAGGGGTGGTCGTTGCCGTCGGGGTGCCCGAGGAGCACGGCGCAGAACAGCCGCCACCCCCCGGGCACGCCCAGTGCTCGGGCCAGTCCCGCCTCTCCCCGGAAGTTGCCCAGGATGCAGGCTCCCAGTCCGGCGTCCACGGCGGCCAGCAGCACGGTCATCACCCCGAATGCGGCGTCGCCGGTCCAGTAGGGGACCGGCCAGCGCGCCGCGTCGACCCCGAGATCCGGAGCCGCTCCGGCCTTGTCGGGCTCGGCGTAACGGGAGACGTAGGCCCCGGCCGAGGAGTAGGAGAGGAGGATCACCGGGGCTCGGCGGAGCCCCTCCCACCGGGGACTGGCCGCCCGCCACCCCTCGTCGGTCGTGGCCTCCCAGTAGCCGGAGGTTTCCGCCTCCCCGGCGAGGACGACCCACTCGGTCCCCCGGGTGTTGCCGGCACTCGGCGCCCGCAGTGCCGCCTGCACGATGGTGTCGACCACCGCAGGGTCGACGGGGTCGGTGGCGAAGCTGCGCACCATGGCCCGGCGTCGTGCGACCTCGTGGAACTCCATCGATGACAGCTTTTCAGGCCGGACCGGGCGGGGTGGCCTTCCACCGGGGGAATGTTGACCCCGCTGGTAGTGTTTTACCTTTCGGTGCCGTACAGCTGGCCTGGAGGTAAAGAGTGCCCACACCGCGAGATCTTCTGAACGAGGCGAAGAGAACCATCCGTGAGGTGGAGCCACCGGACGCGGAGGCGACGCTGGGCCAGGGTGGCGCGACCTTCCTCGATGTGCGAGAGCCCGACGAGTACGAGCAGGGCGCCATCCCCGGAGCCGTGCACCTGCCCCGTGGCCACCTCGAGTTCCAGGTGGAGGGCAAGCTTCCCGACAAGCAAGGGCCGATCGTCGTCTACTGCGCCGGGGGCGTCCGCTCGGCTTTCGCCGCTAAGACGCTCGGCGAGCTCGGCTACACCGACGTGCAGTCGCTCATCGGTGGCTTCAACAAGTGGAAGGACGACGGCCGGCCGTGGGTCGCCCCCCGCACGCTGAGCCCCGCCCAGCGCAACCGCTACCAGCGTCACCTGCTGCTGCCGGAGATCGGCGAGACGGGGCAACTGAAGCTGCTCGACTCCAAGGTGTTGCTGTTGGGCGCCGGGGGGCTCGGCTCGCCCGCCGCGCTCTACCTGGCGGCCGCCGGCGTGGGCACCTTGGGCATCATCGACATGGACGTGGTCGACGAGTCGAACCTGCAGCGCCAGATCCTGCACAACATGGACCGGGTCGGGGACCGCAAGGTCGACTCGGCCAAGAAGACGCTGACCGCCCTCAACCCCGACGTCAACGTCGTGACCTACGACGTGCGGCTCGGGGCGGACAACGTGCTCGAGGTGATTGACGGCTACGACGTCATCGTCGACGGGACGGACAACTTCCCCACCAGGTACCTCGTCAACGATGCGTCACTGGTCAAGAGGATCCCGGTCGTCCACGGCTCGATCTTCCGTTTCGAGGGTCAGGCCACGGTCTTCGATCCCTACAACGGCCCGTGCTACCGCTGCCTCATACCCGAGCCACCTCCGGCCGAGCTGGCCCCCTCGTGCGCCGAGGCCGGGGTGCTCGGTGTGTTGCCGGGCATCATCGGATCGATTCAGGCCATTGAGGCCATCAAGGTGCTGCTCGGGCTGGGCGACCCTCTGATCGGCCGGCTGCTGGCCTACGACGCCCTGGAGCAGTCGTTCCGCACGTTCAAGGTGCGGCGCGATCCGGCGTGCCCGGCCTGCGGGCCCGACGCCGGCGAGATCGTCATTGCCGAGTACGACGATCTCTGCATGCCCCACGCCCGTTGACGGACCCTTGCGAAATTTTGAACTGAGACCTTAAACTACGAGTCCGAAGACTCGGGGGTTTCCGCATGCGTCAAGTTCCGCCGACCACCGCACTCAAGCTCATGGCGGCCGCCGATCTCATCGCGGACCGCGGCCTGGACAGCACGAAGATAGAGGACTTCTCCTCGGCCACCGGCATACCGAAGGCCACGCTCTACTACTACTTCGACGGCAAGGAGGAGATCCTCTCCTACATCTTCGGCGTGGTTCTCGACGAGCTGGGCGTGGCCGTCGCCGGGGGCCTGGCCACCGACGGCACCGCCGCCGAGCGTCTCGTGCGGGTCCTCGAGGCCCATCTGGCGGTCTTCGAGAAGTATCCGAAGGCCAGTCAGGCGCTCTACTTCGATCTGGGCCGAGCGGTTCGGCGGTCGGAGCTCGCCAGCCGCATCCGGTCGTCGTACGTGGACCCGGTGAGCGACCTGCTGGCGGAAGGGGTGTCCGACGGCAGCCTCCGGCGGGTCGAGGACGCCGATCTGAGCGCCGTTGCCGTGCTCGGGGCCACCTGTACGGCGGCCATCCATGTGCTGGCGATCGATCCGACGGTCCCGATCGGGAGGGTGTCGCAGGTGATCGTGCCCTTGGTCCTCCAGGGGCTCGAGTCCGAGGAGTAGGGGGCTCAGGTGATTCCGGTAGTCGTGGGTGGGGGTTCGGGGATTGGCCGGGCGATCGTCGAGTCGTACCGGGCGAGGGGCGCATCCCCGCTCGTCTGGGACATCGGCGGTTCGCACGACGTCGAGTGCGACGTTTCGGACGCGGACTCCGTGCGGGACGCGCTCGCCCAGACACTCGAGCGAGTGGGTGTTCCAGACCAGTTGACGATCACTGCGGGCATCGGCCACTCGGGCCTCCTCCTCGACTGCCCGGTCGACGAGTGGGACCGCGTGATGGCCGTGAACACCCGAGGTCCCTGGCTCGTCATGCGAGCCGTGGCCCGTGCGCTGGTCGAGGAGAAGCGCACTGGTTCGATGGTCGCCACGTCGAGCGTGAGCGCCCATCTGGTTGACCGGGCCATGGGCCCGTACTGCGCGTCGAAGGCAGCCCTGAGCATGTTGGTCAAGGTGGCGGCGTGCGAGTGGGCACCCTTGGGGATCCGGGTCAACGCCGTCGGGCCGGGTGTGACCGAGACGCCGATGCTCGGCCGGGCTCCCACCGATGGCGGGTGGTTGCGGGCCGTGGCGGAGCGGACCGCCCTCGGCCGGTTGGGCCGGGCGGCGGACATCGCGCAGGCCGTCCTGGCGCTGCACGACCTGGAGTGGGTGACCGGCCAGGTGCTCGACTGCGACGGTGGCCTCTCTCTGCACAGTCCCATCGATGCGTTCGGCGAGGCCACGCGCACGAGGGACCCGGTGGGATGAGCCGCGTGGCCCAGGCCCGGCCTGATCCCACCATCGCCATCATCGGCGGCGGCTTCGGTGGCATCGCCGCGGGCGTCAAGCTGAAGAAGGCCGGCATCGAGACCTTCACGATCTTCGAGAAGTCGAGTGGTCCGGGTGGGACCTGGTGGGACAACCGCTATCCGGGGGCCGAGGTGGATGTCAACTCTCACCTCTACTGCTATTCGTTCCGGTCCAACGACTGGGCCCGGACCCACGCCAGGCAAGCCGAGCTGCAGCGATACCTCGAAGAGGTGGTGGACGACTACGGCCTACGGCGGCACTTCCGCTTCAACACGGCGGTGGAGCGGGTGGTGTGGGATCCGGACGCCGATGGCTACGCCCTGCACGCCGCCGACGGGTACGGTCAGACCTACCGGGTGGTGATCAGCGCGGTCGGCATGCTCAACGTCCCTTCGTATCCCGACTGGCCCGGACTGGACGCGTTCAGGGGGGCCAAGCTCCATACGGCACGGTGGGAACCTGTGAATCTGGCCGACAAGAGGGTTGCCGTGGTGGGGACCGGCTCGACCGCGGCGCAGCTCGTCCCCGCGATCGCCGGCGATGCCCGGCAGGTCACCGTGTTCCAGCGGGAGCCCGGCTGGGTCATTCCCAAGCCGGATCGGGACTTCACCGACGACGAGCGCACCACGCTGCGGAGCCCATGGGCCCACCGCAAGGAGCGGCTCCGCCTCTTCTGGCAGATCGAGAAGGGGCAGATGTTCGGGAGCATCCATCGGCCCGGCACCAAGACCAACGCCCTTCGTGAGCAGCAGTGCCGGGCCTATCTCGCTGCGACCTTCAAGGATCGCCCCGATCTGGCGTCCGCCTTGACCCCGAGCTATCCCTACCCGGGCAAGCGGCCGATTCTGAGCAAGGACTTCTACCCGTCCCTGCTCAAGGAGAATGTGGCGCTCGTCCCCCACGCCGTGCAGTCGGTGACGGCCACCGGCGTGGTCGATGTGCGCGGCGTCGAGCATCCGGCGGACGTGCTCGTCATGGCGACCGGATTCCAGCCTTCGAAGTACCTCGCCTCCTACGAGGTCGTGGGCCGAACCGGCGTCACCCTCTTGGACTTTTGGAAGGGGGAGCCGCAGGCGTTCGTCGGCATCACCGTGCCCGAGTTCCCGAACTTCTACATCCTCTACGGACCCAACACCAACGGCGGAGAGATCGTCTCGCACCTCGAGCGGCAGTCGGAGTTCGCCGTGCGGTCGATCAAGAGGCTGCGCCGAACTGACGCGGCCAGCATCGAGGTGCGACCGTCCTTCTACCGCCGATACAACCGCTGGGTCCAGGGTGCCATCGCCAAGACGGCCTGGGTGAAGTCCAACAACTACTACAAGGCCGACTCCGGCCGGGTGGTGACGCAGTGGCCCTACGGGGCCCTCGTCTACGGCGCGCTCACCAAGCTTCTCGGGGCGCCCTCGGAGAAAGTGACCCGCCGTCGCCCGTCGTCGAACGGTGGGCGATGAGAATGGAGCGAGCACGCCATGACCCGCTCGTCGTCGCATTCGACCACTACAGCCACCGCAGCCTGCAGGAGTCAGACCGGGCCTGGGACGCGCTCCGTCGGACGTGCCCGGTCGCGTGGACCGAGAGCAACGGGGGGCACTGGGTCCTGTCGGACTACGCGTCGGTTGTCGCAGCCTTCCGGGACTGGGAGACGTTCTCGTCGGCGCGGAACGATCCCGAGGTGAGCTCGCTCACCATCGCGCCGAACAAGCTGCCTCCCCTCTATCCCGAGGAGCTCGACCCACCTCAGTGGCATCCGCTGCGCCGGATACTCAGCGAGCTCCTCTCACCAGGTGCGGTCGAGCGGCTGGAGCCCCGTATCGAGCACTGGGTGTCCCACTACATCGATGCGTTCATCGAGAGCGGCCACTGCGAGATGGCGCACGACATTGCCTGCACGGTGCCCGCGGCGGTGATCCTCGAGCACCTCGGTTTCCCCGAGCACGAGTGGCCCCGGATCTCGGGGGCGTTCCACGGCATCGGCGCGTTCCCCGCGTGAGCCCCGAGTTCGCCCGCGCCGTGGCCGATATGGGGTGGGTCGCCTCGCGGGTCTCCGAGGAGGTTGCCCTGCGCCGGGGGTCCCCCCGAGACGACGCCCTGTCCTTCATCGCCCGCCACGACGTCGACGGCCGTCCCATGGCGCAGGAGGAGGCCGAGGCTGTCGTGATGCTGGTGATCGGCGGAGGGGTGGACACGACGACGGCGCTGACCTCCGCGGCATTCGTCCATCTGGCCCGCCACCCCGATGACCGGGAGAGGCTCCGGCGCGACCGCGGCCTCCTGCCGGCGGCGACGGAGGAGTTTCTGCGCGTCTACCCTCCGGCCCGCTCCCACGCCCGGACCGTGGCCAAGGACTGCGAGTTGGGCGGTCAGCATCTGGCCCGGGGAGACCGGGTCCTGTTGAGCGAGGTCTCGGCCTGCCACGACGAGCGCGCCTTCCCGGCCGCCGCCGGCTTCGTGATCGATCGTTTCCCCAACCGGCACCTGGCGTTCGGGGTCGGTATCCACCGTTGCCCGGGCTCGCACCTGGCCCGTGCCCAGTTCGTCGAGATCATGAACCAGGTCCTCGACCGCCTGCCCGACTACTCGGTCGACGACGAGGGGATCATCGAGTATCCGAACTGGGCGTCCATCGGGGGATGGGCGGCCATCCCGGCGCGGTTCACTCCGGGTCCGCGCCGTTCCCCGCCGGAGCCCTGAGATGCGGATCCGGGTCGACGTCGCTGCCTGCACCGGCCACGCCATCTGCCAGCGCGAGGGGCCCGAGGTGTTCGTCCTCGACGAGCTCGGCTTCAACGTCACCGAGCCCGGTGAGGTCCCGCCGGAGAAGGAGGAACAGGCCCGCCGTGGAGCGGCGGCGTGCCCCGAGCAGGCGATAACCATTGAAGAGTGACCATTGGAGTGAACCGGTGCGGGGAGGGGAGATCACGTGCACGATCTGGTGATTCGGGGCGGAACCGTCGTCGACGGTTCAGGGGGTCCGGGGTTCGTGGCGGACGTTGCCATCGACGGCGACATCATCGTCCACGTCGGAACGGTCGACACGCCGGGACGCAGAACCATCGACGCCGACGGTCTCCTGGTCACGCCCGGCTTCGTCGACATCCACACCCACTTCGACGGCCAGGCGACGTGGGATCCGCATCTCACACCGTCGTGCTGGCACGGGGTGACCACGGCGATCCTCGGCAACTGCGGGGTCGGCTTCGCGCCGGTCCTCCCGGAGGGCCAGCAGCGCCTGGTCGAGGTGATGGAGGGTGTCGAGGACATCCCCGGCACCGCACTCTACGAGGGGATCCGCTGGGAGTGGGAGTCATTCCCCGAGTACCTCGACGCGCTGGAGCGCACGCCGCGGGCCCTCGATGTGGGCGCCCAGGTCCCCCACGCCGCGGTCCGGGCCTACGTGATGGGCGAGCGCGCGCTCGAAGACGCCACCGGCGACGATCTGGCGGCCATGCACTCCATCGTCACCCGGGCCCTCGAAGCCGGGGCGTTGGGCTTCTCGTCCGGACGGACCCGCGGTCACCGGGACGTCAATGGAAGGCCGGTCCCGGGTACCTTCGCCGCCGACAAGGAGCTGGAGGTCATCTTCGGAGCCCTGGCCGAAGCGGGACGCGGCGTGTTCCAGGTCGTGCCGGCCGGGATCGGGGGGATCGAAGGAGGCGACCCCGAAGGCTCCATGGGCGGTGAGCTGGAGTGGATGATCCGGCTGGCCTCTTCCGCGCCGGTGCCCCTCACCTTCTTGGTCATGCAGAGCTCATTCGACCCGGACGGCTGGCGCCCCTGGTTCGAGGCGGTCCGGGTGGCGAACGCCTCGGGCGCCGTCTTGAGGCCACAGGTCGGGAGCCGGTGCTTCGGGGCGCTGATCGGCCACCAGTCGCGTCTCAACCCGTTCCGCTACACCGATGCCTACAAGGGACTGGCGCACCTCCCCCTGTCCGAACGGATCGTCCAGCTGCGCCATCCCGAGGTCCGCAGCGCCATCCTGGCGCAGGCTCCCTCAGCCAACTCCCGATCGACCACGCTCGATCGGATCACCCCCGGCACGTTCGCCGCGCCTGTTCCCTCTGGGGGAGCCCCTCGACTACGAGCCGACGGCCGAGCGCAGCGTCGCCGCCGTCGCGGCCCGGACGGGCCGCGACCCCTGGGAGGTCACCTACGACCTGATGCTCGGTGCGCAGGGCAGGGAGTTCCTGCTGTTCCCGCTGCTCAACTACGCCGGCGGATCCTACGACGGCGTCTACGACATGATCACCGATCCCTGCACCGTCCAGGGCTTGGGGGACGGGGGCGCCCACTCGGCGATCGTGTGCGACGCCAGCATGACGACGTACCTGCTCACCCACTGGGTGCGGGATCGAGTCCGAGGGCCGCGCATCCCCCTCGAGTTGGCGGTGCGCCGCCTCACCAAGGAGGGGGCCGACCTCTACGGGCTGAAGGACCGGGGGCTCATCGAAACGGGTCGGCGCGCCGATGTGAACCTGATCGACTTCGAGCGACTGTCGCTGTCGTATCCCGAGAGGGTCACCGACCTCCCGGCCCAAGCGGGGCGGCTGATCCAAAGGTCCGAGGGCTACGTGGCCACCATGGTGGCCGGCGAGGTGGTGGTCGATCACGGGGAGTTGACCGACGCCCGCCCGGGCCGGCTCGTCCGGTCCGGGCCCGGCGGGAGGGGCGGCCACTCGGTCCGGTAGGCCAGCGGAGCGCCCGGTGGAGCGCCCGGTGGAGCGCCCGGCTCGGGCGATCCCCCGAGACGACGACGGGGCGACGGGGCGACCTGGCCTCCCCGGAGGGTCGGCGGTACGGTGCACGGGCATGATCGCACCGTTGGGCGTCGTCCGGCTGCCACCGCTGCGCGGGGGCCAGCTGTTCTCCACCACGTTCAACGCCATCCCGGTCCTCATGATCCTGGCCGCCCTGGCCCTCTACCTGTGGGGCGTGCGGAGGAACGACGCGCTGCACCCGCGCCACCCCTGGTCGGCGGTGAAGACGGCGTCGTTCATCGCCGGATTGGTGGTGACCGCCGTCTCCCTCTTCAGCTTCGTGGGCGTCTACGACGAGGAGCTGTTCTGGGACCACATGGTCCAGCACCTGCTGTTGATCATGGCGGCCGCCCCGCTCTTCGCCATCTCGTCGCCGATCGACCTGGCCTGGCGGTCGACGACCGGCTCGCGCCACGCGCTGGTCACCCGGGCGCTGCGTTCCCGTACGGGCAAGTTCTTCGGCCACCCGGGGGTGGCCTTCGTGGCCTACGCGGTGCTGATCCCGCTGACCCATCTGACGGTCTGGTACAACTACACGATCGAGCACCCGGCGGTGGACGACGTCGAGCACCTGGTCTTTCTCGGGTTGGGCTACCTCTTCTGGCGGCAGATCTTCGGCAGCGACCCCAACTGCTACCGCCTGCATCCGGCCCTGAAGTTTGCCTACCTGTTCCTCGCCATCCCCATCGACACCTTCACCGGGCTCTCGCTCGACCAGGAGGTGCACGAGATCTTCCCGGCGTATCTCGCCTTCCATCGCACCTGGGGACCCTCCCTGGTCGACGACCTGCATATCGGCGGGGTCCTCATGTGGGTGGCGGGGGACACGCTCATGCTGTGGCCGATGATCCCGGTCGCCCTGAGCTGGATGCACCTGGAGGAGCGCCGGGCCGCCCGCATCGACCGGGAGCTCGACGCCGCCGAGGCGGCCGAGACCTCCAAGCTCCTGGGGGGATCGACGGACTGGGCCGTCGACGTGTAGGTCGTCGGCCCAGTCCGTCAGCGCCGGGCCATGCGCACGTCGTCGTCCAGGTCCGCCGTGCTGAGGGTGGCGAGGACCGTCGAGACGAAGAGCACGAAGGTCAGCACGTGCACCGCCGTGCACCACAGGCAGATGGCGTCAATCCGGAACAGCTCGGTGTAGAGCAGGTAGACGACCGTGCCCAGGCCGACCACCGACCACGCCACCCGGGCACTGCGGATGAGCCGGTCTTCCCGATCCCACATGGCGGGCAGCTGGAGGACGAGCATCACCGCGAAGAACACCAGCCCGAGAACCGAGACGGGCACGCCCGCCACCTTGGAGTAGGTGCTGGTGGTGACGGCCAGGCAGTTGACGATCCCCTTGTCGGAGCAGACGAGGCTGCTCGACCCGGTGAAATGCTCGTAGGTGAGGTACCCCGCCACGCCCAGGCCGGCGAGAGATGCGGCCGTCCCGACCAGCCCGGGCCAGCGGGGGTGGGGCCGCTCAGCCATCGCCGGTCGCGCTGCACACGTCGGCCGGCTTGTTGCCGGTCAACGAGGTGCAGATGGTCTTGATCAAGACATTTGCGGCGGCGTCGATATCGGCGCCGACGACCGTGGAGTTGTTGCCGATGTCCGAGACGATGTTGTCGAAGGACACGCCGGAGAGATCACCCGGGTTGTACTGGGCGGAGGTGAGGACCGACTTCCCCCCGAAGTCCAGGAACGGGAAGGTGCCGTTGGTGTGCTTCAGCCAGAGGTTCTGCTGGGCCGCGGTCGGCGTCTGCAGGGGCACGTAGGCGTCGCCATCGGGTTGGTTGGTCGTGGTCTCCACCGAGGTGAAGGTCAGGTACGGGCTGGTGTACGTCGTCCCGTAGAAGGTCAGCGTCGCAAGATCGCCGTCGCGCACGGCGGAGTGGATCTTCCCCGGTGGCGGGCTGAACGTGCCGAACTTCGAGAGGGCGACGTACATGGGCCACCGCTCGGCGGCGCAGATCGGGCAGAACTCCGCCCCGATGAAGAGGAACTCCGGTTTGCCGTCGGACACCAGTGCCGGGTCGTTGATCTTCTGAGGCGACACCACCAGGACATTCGTGGGGGCGGAGGCCAAGGTGGTGAGGGGGACGGACGTGAGCTTGTCGACCTGGGCCGCCGGCATCTGGGTGCCCTTCGCCGGCGAGATGCCGCCTGCACTCGAACCCCCGCCGGCCACCTTGACCAGGACGAGGGCGACGACGATCACGGCCACCAGGACGACGGAGGCCACTCCCAGGGTGCGGTTGCGGGCCCGCCGGGCCTCGCGGGCGGCGCGTTCCTTGGCCGCCTGGCGCTCGCTGTACTTGCGGCCGGCGTTGGAGCGGTTGCTGGGGGATTTTTGCGGCCCGGGCTTTCCGGACTTGGCGCGTGGAGCTTGTGGGGAATTCGGCATATCAGTTCTCTCCTAGGTAGGGCGAGATGGCACGCGTGGCTCATCTCGGGTAGTTCGTTGGGCAACGGCCGTCGACGCGACGGCCCGCGGGTCCGTGCCGCCAGAGGACGGTACGGACGAACTAGGAGAACTGCGGTGGCCGGAACAGGACAACGGCCGCACCGCGCGGCAGGGCGTGCACGAGGGACCTCATCCGCCTGGTCGTTACGCCGGCGGCCACGCTGACCACGAGGCCGGCCATGGCGACCACCGCCGCGATGGTGAGCACCGGGGTGGGGGCCGCCGGCGCACTGCGGCCGCAGTCCTCCCCCGTGCAGCCGGAGGGGAAGGTGGGCGACCCCGCGGACGGGAGGGCGGTCAGGTCGCTCGCCGGGTGGCTGCCGGTCAGCAGCGCACGTGGCATGAACCCACTGAGCACCGTGGCGACCAGCACCACGACCAGGCACCAGCGCCACCGCGACGACATGGCCGTCAATTTAGGGGACCGCTCGCCGTTTGTGTGGTCATGGGACCGTCCGGCCGACCCTCCGGCCGCAGCGGATGTCCTCGACGCTCCCGATCTCCGTAGTCTCATGGTTATGACGATCGAACAAAAGCCCGGCCCAGAGCACCGAACCGACTCGGGGATCGACATCCGTCCCGTCTACCGGGAGGCCGACCTCGACGGATGGGATCCCGGGGTCAAACTCGGTGAGCCGGGGTCGTTTCCCTACACCCGGGGCGTGCACCGCGAGATGTACCGCTCGAAGCTGTGGACCATGCGCCAGTACGCCGGGTTCGGCTCGGCGGAGTCGACCAACGAGAGGTTCAAGTTCCTGCTGGCGGCCGGCCAGACGGGCCTCTCCTGCGCCTTCGACCTGCCCACGCAGATGGGCTACGACTCGGACCATCCCCGGGCCGAGGGCGAGGTCGGCAAGGTCGGGGTGGCCATCGACTCGCTGGCCGACATGCGGCTCCTCATGGCCGATCTGCCGATGGACAAGGTCACCACCTCCATGACCATCAACGCCACCGGCGCCATCCTCCTTCTGCTCTACCAGCTGGTGGCGGAGGAGCAGGGCGTCCCGGGGGACAAGATCCGCGGCACCATCCAGAACGACATCCTGAAGGAGTACATCGCCCGCGGCACCTACATCTACCCGCCCCGCCCCTCCATGCGGCTCATCGTCGACACGTTCTCGTACTGTGCGGCCAACCTCCCCAACTGGAACACCATCTCCATTTCGGGGTACCACATCCGCGAAGCGGGGTCGACGGCCGTGCAGGAGATCGCCTTCACCCTCGCCAACGGGATCGCCTACGTCGAAGCGGCGATGGCCGCCGGCATGGACATCGACGCCTTCGCCCCCCGGCTTTCCTTCTTCTGGAACGCCCACAACAACCTGTTCGAGGAGGTGGCCAAGTACCGGGCGGCGCGCCGCATGTGGGCGCGCATCATGACCGAGCGCTTCGGGGCCAAGGACGAGCGCTCCAAGATGCTGCGTTTCCACACCCAGACGGGTGGCTCCACCCTGACGGCGCAGCAACCCGAGAACAACATCGTCCGCGTCACCCTGCAGTCGCTCGCCGCCGCCCTGGGTGGGACCCAGAGCCTGCACACCAACGGATTCGACGAGGCGCTGGGACTGCCCACGACGCGGGCGGCCAAGATCGCCCTGCGCACGCAGCAGATCGTGGGCTTCGAGTCCGGGGTGGCCGACACCGTCGATCCGCTGGCCGGTTCGTACTTCATCGAGTCGCTCACCGATGAGGTCGAAGAGGCCGCCAACGAGTACCTCGACCGCATCGACGCGCTGGGCGGTGCCGTGGCGGCCATCGAGGCCCGGTACATGCAGGACGAGATCGAGCGGGCGGCGTACAGCTTCGCCAAGGCGGTCGACAACGGGGAGAAGATCGTCGTCGGCGTGAACCGCTTCACCGACGCCGAGAGCGAGCCGGCCGAGGTGTTTCCCATCGACGTCGCCCTGCAGCAGACGCAGATCGAGCGCACGAGGGCGGTCCGCGCCGACCGCGACCAGTCGGCGGTCGACCGGGCGCTGTCCGACGTCGCCGAGACGGCGCGGGGCGAGGGAAACCTGCTGGTGCCCATGAAGGCGGCGCTGGCCGCCCTGGCCACGCTGGGGGAGGTGGCCGACGTGCTGCGCGGGGAGTTCGGGGTCTACCAACCGGGGGGATGAGACGACCGACCGTCGGCGCGCCGGCGCCGTCGAGAAGTCCTAGGCGCGCACCACGGTTTCGAAGTGCTCCACCACCGGGGCGGGGTCATAGAAGTGGTGGAGCAGGGCGCGCCACTCCTGGTAGGCCTCCGAGTTGCGGAACCCCTCGGTGTGGGCCTCCACCGTCTCCCACTCCACCAAGAGCAGGAACCCGCTGGGCCGCTCGACACAGCGCTCCACCCGCAGGGAGATGAACCCGGGGCTGGCGGCGATGATCGCCGTTGCCTGCTCCATGGCCTCTACGAACTCGGGCTCCTGTCCGGGAACCACCTCGAGCAGCGCGTGCTCGGTGATCACGCGCGCCGGGCCGGCGGGAGGTGGCGCCTCATGCGCCGAGCAGCCTCTCCCGCAGCGCCGGGTCGGTGGCGGCGTCAATGGCCGTCCAGGCCAGGGCCAGCGCCCCGTCGCGGACGGCGGCGTCGGCGGACGGGGTGATGCAGGCGGCCGCGAACTCGTGCTGGTGGTTCACCGCGCCGCCGGTCTCTATGCCGATGAGCGGATGGATGGTCGGCACGGCGAGCGACACGTTGGCCATGTCGGTGGAGAACGTGGGGAGCGGGACGTCGGCATCGTCGGCCTCGAACTGGCGCCCCAGTGACTCGGCGTTGATCCGGTAGGCGGCCACCAGCGCCGGATCGGTCTCCATGTGCGAGTAGTCGGGTGACAGCTTGTCGTAGCGCACCGTGCAGCCGGTGGCCAGCGCACCGGCCTCGAAGCAGGCGCGGACCCGCTTCTCCAGCGCGGCGAGCCCCTCAATGGTGCGCGAGCGGGCCATGTACCGTCCGGTGACCGTGGCGGGGATCACGTTGGCCGCCTGCCCGCCCTGGGTGACCACCCCGTGCACCTGGTCCCCGGGCGGGAGCTGCTGGCGCAGCAGCCCGAGGGCCACCTGGGAGACCGTCATGGCATCGAGCGCGTTGATGCCCCGCCACGGTGCGGCCGACGCGTGGGCCTCCCGGCCGGTGAAGTGCACGTCGAAATGGGCGACCGCCAGGCAGGCGCCCGTCAGGCGCTCGGTCGGCCACGGGTGCACCATCATGGCGGCGTGGACGCCCTGGAAGGCGCCCCGCTCGAGCATGAGGACCTTGCCCCCTCCGCCTTCCTCGGCCGGCGTGCCCAGCACCCGCACCTGCAGCCCGATCTGGTCGGCCACCGAGGCGAGGGCGAGCCCGGCCCCCACCGCGCTGGCCGCGATGATGTTGTGGCCGCAGGCGTGACCGACGTCGGGGAGCGCGTCGTACTCGGCGCACACGGCGATGACCAGTGGGCCGTCGCCCGACCGGGACTCGAGCGCGGTGGGTATGCCGTACACGCCCTCGGTGACCGCGAGGCCACCGGCCCGGAGCGCCTCGGCCACGGCGCGGGCCGACCTGACCTCGTCGAAGCACAGTTCGGGCGTCGAATGGACGGTGTGGCTGAGGGCGAGTAGGTCGGGCAGGCGTTGTGCAACGACCGAGGCCGCTGCCTCCTTGACGGCGGGTGCGGGCACCGGTTACTCAATCACCGCGACGATGTCGCCCGCGCCGACCGAATCCCCCGCACCAACCCGCACCTCTTTGATCACACCGTCCTTCTCGGCGTTCACTGCGTTCTCCATCTTCATGGCTTCCAAGAGGCAGATGGTCTGGCCGACCTCCACCTTGTCGCCCACCGCCACCAGCACCTTGACGATAGTGCCCTGCATGGGCACCGACACCTCGCCCGAACCCGAGGCCCCGGCCGAGGCGTGGGCCGCCCGCTTGGGTCGGCCGGTCGGCTGGGGAAGGGCGACGGTTCCCAGATCGGGAAGCCAGAGCTTGAGTGAGTAGCGCCGACCGTCCACCTCCGCGGTGACCTCTCGCTGCACGGTCGGGATGGCCTCGTCGACCGGCGCCGGGGGAGGGGCAGCAGCGGTGTCGACGCTCAGCCCGCTCAGGTCGAGGACGTCCTCCACCCAGCGGGTGGAGTGCGTCGCCCCGGCGAAGTCGGGGTGGCTGAGGATGACGACATCGGCCGGAATGGTGGTGGCGACCCCGCTGATCTTGGTCTCGGAGAGCGCCCGCAGCATGCGGCGGCGAGCGGACTCCCGATCGGGGGCCCAGACGATGAGCTTGGCGACCAGGTTGTCGTAGAACTGGCTGACGGTGTCGCCCGACTCGTAGCCCGAGTCCAACCGGACACCGGGCCCCGCCGGGGCCACGAACGTGGTGATGGTGCCCGGCGAGGGAGTGAAGCGACCCCCGCTCGGATCCTCGGCGTTGATGCGGACCTCGATGGCGTGCCCGTTGCGCTGGATCTCGTCCTGGCCGAAGGTGAGCGGCTCGCCCGAGGCGATGCGGATCTGCCAGGCGACCAGGTCGAGCCCGGTCACCAGTTCGGTCACCGGATGCTCGACCTGCAAGCGGGTGTTCATCTCCAAGAAGAAGAATTCGCCGTCCTGGTAGAGGAACTCGACGGTGCCGGCGTTGTAGTAGCCGCAGGCCCGTGACACCTTGACGGCGGCCTCCCCCATGGCCCGGCGCACCTCGTCGGGAAAGGCCGGCGCCGGGCTCTCTTCGACGAGCTTCTGGTGCCGCCGCTGGGCCGAGCAGTCCCGCTCGCCCAGCCACAGGGTCGTCCCCTGGGTGTCGCCCAGTACCTGCATCTCGACGTGCCGGGGCCAGCCGAGGTAGCGCTCCACGTAGATCTCCGGTCGGCCGAAGTAGGCCTGGGCCTCGCGGGCGGCCGACTCCATCGCCTCGGCGGCTTCGGAGGCGGACTCCACCACCTTCATGCCGCGGCCCCCGCCCCCGTAGGCGGCCTTGATGGCCAGGGGCCAGCCCACCTCCTCCCCGAACGCCACGACCTCCTCGGGGGAGGTGAGCGGTTCGGAGCGGCCCGGGACACCGGCCACCCCGGCCTTCTCGGCGGCGATGCGGGAGCTGATCTTGTCGCCCATCACCTCAATGGCCTCGGGGGGCGGGCCGATGAAGGTCACCCCGAGACCGGTGATGGCCCGCGCGAAGTCCGTGTTCTCCGAGAAGAAGCCGTAGCCCGGGTGGACGCCGTCGGCCCGGCTCGTCTCGATCGCGGCGAGGATGGCCGCCGTGTTCAGGTAGCTCTCGGCGGCCGTCTCGCCGCCCAGCGCGTAGGCCTCATCGGCCATCCGTACGTGGAGAGCCTCACGGTCGAGGTCGGAGTAGACGGCAACCGTGGCGATGCCCATCTCGCGGCAGGTCCGAATGATGCGGACAGCGATTTCGCCGCGGTTGGCGATGAGGATCTTGTTCAGCACAGAAGGCCTTTCGAATCGGGAGAGGACATCACAATTGCATGGACCCTAGGGTGTCTGCCATGTGGGGCGGAACCTGGGACGTGCGCCGGTTCGACGAGATCGACTCCACCAACCGGTATCTGTGCCGCGAGGCGCGCCAGGGAGCGCGGGAGGGCACGGTGGCGGTGGCGGAGCACCAGAGCGCCGGCCGGGGCCGGATGGACCGCCGGTGGGAGTCGCCCCCCGGAGCCTCCCTGCTGGCCTCGGTGCTCTTCCGGCCGGAGTTCGATCCCACTGAGCTGCATCTCTGTACGGCCGCCATGGCCCTGGCGGCGGCCGAGGCCTGCCGCCGGGAGGCCGGCGTGGGACCGGTGCTCAAATGGCCCAACGACCTCCTGGTGGGTGAGGCGAAGCTGGCCGGGGTGCTGGCGGAGGCCGAGCCGGACGGAACGGGGGGCTGCGCCGTGGTGGTGGGTATCGGGCTCAACGTCGACTGGCCCGGTCCTCCCGGAGCGGGGACCTGCCTGCGTGACCAGGGAGCGGCCCCCCTCGACCGGGAGCTGATCCTGGCCGCGCTGCTCCGTGCCCTCTCCTCCCGCCGGGCCCTGTTGGACAGCGCCACCGGCCGGCGCGAGGTGGCGGCGGAGTTCCGGAGCCGTTGTTCGACCCTGGGAAGACGGGTCCGGGTGGAGTTGGCGGCCGAGGCGGTGGTCGGCGTGGCCCTCGAGGTCGACGACGCCGGCCACCTGGTGGTGGGCACGCCCTCGGGCCCCCGGACGGTGTCGGCGGGGGACGTCGTCCACCTGCGCCGGGGCTGAACCGTTCTGGGGAGGAAGGACGGCGGGGGCGTCCCGTGAGCCACGGGGGGCACGAAACGGGGGACTACACTCTCGCCCTTATGCGCCTTCTCGTGACGGGAGGAGCCGGCTTCATCGGGTCGAACTTCGTCCGCTACTGGGTGGAGCGGCATCCCGAAGATCACGTCGTCGCCTACGACGTCCTCACCTATGCCGGCAACCGACCGAATCTGGCCGACGTCGAAGATCGGATCGTGTTCGTGCAGGGCGACATCTGCGATCGCCTGGGTGCGGAGCAGACGCTCCGTGCCGAAGAGATCGACACCGTCGTCCACTTCGCCGCCGAGTCGCACAACAGCCTGGCCGTGCTCAATCCCGGACTGTTCTTCCGCACCAACGTGCTCGGGACGCAGACCATGCTGGAGGCGGCCCGGAAGGTCGGTGTGGCCCGGTTCCACCACATCAGCACCTGCGAGGTGTATGGCGATCTCGCTCTCGACACCGAGGAGGTCTTCTCCGAGGAGTCCCCCTACCGCCCCCGCACGCCGTACAACGCCAGCAAGGCGGGGGCCGACCACGCCGTGCGCGCCTACGGCGAGACCTACGAGCTCCCGGTGACGATCACCAACTGCTCGAACAACTACGGGCCGTACCAGTTCCCCGAAAAGGTCATCCCGGTGTTCACCACCTCCGCCCTGGACGACCGGAACCTGACGCTGTACGCCACCACCGAGAACCGCCGCGAGTGGCTCCACGTCTACGACCACTGCACGGCCATCGAGGCGGTGCTCCAGCGGGGCACGGTGGGCGAGACCTACCACGTGGGGAGCGGGGTGGAGGCCTCCATCATGGAGATCGCGGATCTGGTGCTCAAGATCCTGGGCAAGCCGGCGTCCCTCAAGGAGATCGTTCCCGATCGGCCCGGCCACGACCGCCGCTACCTGCTCGACTCCTCCAAGCTCCGCAGCCAGCTCGGCTGGGCGCCCGAGATCTCCTGGGAGGACGGCCTATCCCGGACGGTCGAGTGGTACGCGGCCAACCGCGCCTGGTGGGAGCCACTGCGCTCCCGAGCCCCGGTCGTCGAGGGCGACTGGAGCGCGGCCGGCTGAGCCGGCAACTCCTGCATGCGCATTCTGATCACCGGAGCAGATGGACAGCTCGGGCGCGACCTGCTCGATGCGCTGTCGGGGAGGGTGCCGGTCGGCGGACGGCGGTGCAGCCTGCTGGCGCCCGAGGGGCCCCTGCCCGGGCTCGACCATGAGCTGCTCGCCACCGATATCGGCACCATGCGCCTCGAGGATCGGGACGCCGTCCAGCACGTCGTGCGCGCCTTCCGTCCGGACCTGGTGCTGCACGGCGGGGCGTTCACCGCCGTGGACGCCTGCGAGAGCGAGGTCGATCTGGCCTACGCCGTCAACGCCGTCGGCACGCGTCACGTGGCCGAGGCCGCCGTCGCCGTCAACGCCCACCTCCTCTACGTGTCCACCGACTACGTCTTCGACGGGAGGTCGGAACGGCCGTACCGCGAGTGGGACGCCCCGAACCCCCTCTCGGTCTACGGAGCCAGCAAGCTGGCCGGTGAGAGGGAGTGCCCACCGGGATCGACCATCGTGCGCACATCGTGGGTCTGCGGGGCCCACGGGGCGAACATGGTCAAGACCGCGCTGCGGTTGGCCGAGGGGACCGGGACGTTGCGCTTCGTCGACGATCAGCACGGCTCGCCGACCTTCACGGCCGACCTGGCCGCGGCCATCGTCACGCTGGGGACGGACCGCCGCCCCGGCGTCTTCCACGTGACCAACGTCGGGACGACCACGTGGTGGGGTTTGGTCCGGGCCACACTGGAGGCCGCCGGAGCGGATCCCGGGCGGGTGCAACCCATCTCCACCCCCGAGCTCGCCCCGCCCCGCCCCGCCCCCCGCCCGGCCAACTCGGTGCTCGACAACATGGCCCTGCGCCTGAGCGGGCTGCCCCCGCTGCCGGACTGGGAGGATGGGCTGGTGCGACTGGTCAACGCCCTGAGTATCGGGGAAGCTTGACCGTTCCCGACGCAGTTCAGGTCACGCCGGTGCACGAGGATGGCCAGGGCGCGGACGCCGCCGTGGTGACGAGGCGAGATCGCCGTAAAGTCCCGCGGCGCACCTGGCGGTGGTGGACGGTGGCCCTCGTCCTCACGCTGGGAGCGGTGTCGCTCTCGGTTGCGCTGGGTGGCCATCGACGGCACGATCCGACGCTCGACGTCTACGACGAAGGTGCCCACTACGCCTATGTGGTCGCGTTGCGCTCCGGCCACATCCCGGCATGGGGCGACACCCTGAGTCGTGGGGAGCGCGAGCTCGTCGACTGCTTGTCGGCGATTCCCGCACCGCCGGTCCCGTGTGGCGCCACGCCGGTCGCTGCGTCGAAGTACGCGGCCCAGGGCTACGACTACGAAGCGCAACAACCTCCGTTGGGGTATCTGCCCTACGTGCTCACCGCCAATCCGCAGGCTCGGCCGGAGGCCGCGCTCGCCGCGGCCCGCCACGGCGGCATGGTGTGGGTGGCTCTTTCGGGCGTTCTTCTGCTGGCTTTTGCCGTGCTCGACGGACTGTCCCTCCTGGCGCTGGCGGCGTTACTCGGGACGTGTCTCCTCGATCCGGTCTTCACCTACGCGGCGGGAACGGTGAACAACGACGCGGCAGGGGTTGCGGCGGGAGCCGTGGCGCTCGTGGCCTGGACGCTCAGCAAGAGCCATCCTCGCTGGGGACTCCTGTGCGGGCTGGTCTCGGGAGTGTTGATCGGATTGACCAAGGGACTCTTCGTGGTCGTCCCCCTTGCGCTGGTGGTGGCCGCCGTGGTGAGCGAGTATCCCGTGGTCTCGAGCCTGGCGGGGGCCTGGCTGGCGTTGAAACGAAATGTGTGTGTCGTGGCCATGTTCGTTGTGGCCTGCCTCAGCTTCATCGGGTGGACGATCCTCCAAGACGAACGGGCGATCGTCCCTCCCTCGACCGTGCTGCACGCCGTGTTGGGGACCACGCACGTCGCCACGCTGCAGCTGGGCACCATCGGTAGCGGTGTGATGAAACTGGTCACTCTGTTCCAGCCGTACTACCCCGCCGCCCCGATCAATGTCATCTGGTCCCTTGCTGTCTTCGGCGTGCTCTTCGGGACCTGGTTCTTGCCGATTGCCGGACCACAGGCGCTCTCGGTTCGAGGCCTCTCGGCGGGAGTCCTGACCGCCATCTTGGCCCTCGCCATCGGGTGGCCGCTGCTCGTCTATCTCCAGGGGAACTACAACTTCGCCGCCGACGCGCGGTACGCCATTCCCATTTTGCCCCTCGCCGGCTACGTGGTGGTCAAGGGTTGTCGCCGGTTCGGCGTCATCGCCATAGGCATCGTGCTGCCCGTCAGCTGTGCCATCCTGCAGCTGGTAATCGGGAAGTATTGATACGTCGGCCCTGGTTGGTCGCCCACGCGGCCACCCGACCGGGGAGACGCCCTGTGCCATAATGACAGCCGATGGCGTCAGGATCCGTGCGGTATCGGCCGACCATTCCTGACGACGCAGGAACTCACCTCATCGGTCCTGATCTGACCGGACTTTTCTTCGATCTGGACGGGGTCTTGTGGGACACGTCGGCACTCCACGAGAAGGCTTTTGCCGCGGTGTGTGCCGACGAAGGCCTGGTACCACTCCCGTACGCCCTCCTCGCTGGTCGAGCGACGCCGTCGGCCTGGACCCTGGTGCTGGCCCACAACGGACGTACGCCCCATCCGGACCTGGTGGCCCGGCTTTCGACCGCGAAGCAGCTCCTTGCCCGGAAATGGTTGTCCGACGAGCCGCCGCTCTCCGCCGAGCTGGGCGTCGTCGCCGCCCTGGCGCATTCCCGGGCCGTACTGGGGCTAGTCACCGGTTCTTCTTCGGCGACCGCGTCGATCTTCCTCGCCGCGTCGGGCCTTTCCTTCGACGTCATCATCACCGGCGAGTCGGTGGAGGTGGGAAAGCCGGGCCCGGCCCCCTACCTGGCGGCAGCATCTGCGGTCGGCCTCGAACCTGGCCGATGCTGGGTCCTGGAGGACAGCGTTCAGGGTCTGGCCAGCGCCGCCGCGGCCGGTGCTCGCGCCGTCCACTTCGTGGCGGCCGGCGCGTCCTGTGACGGGCACCACGTTGCGACCGAGGGGTGCGTCGCGAGCATCGACGCGTTCGTCCGTTTGACCGGTGCCGTGGTGGCGGCTTGACGACGGCGGTCGTGCCCGCGGCGGGTCAGGGCACTCGCCTTGGACGAGTCGAACCGAAGGCTCTGGTTGAGGTGGCCGGGCGGAGTCTCCTGGGTCGCGTCCTCGACGCCGTCGCTCCCTGTGTGGACGCCCTGGTGCTCGTCGTCCAACCCGGAGTGGAGGGTCTGTTCGAGGACGAACTGCGCCGTCTGGGTTGGGGTACGTCCGTCACCATGGTGTTCCAGGCGGACGCCACCGGCAGCGCCGATGCGGTGGCCCTGGGTCTCGGAGCCGTCGCAGGCGAAGAACCCTGTGTCGTCGTATGGGCGGACCAGGTGGGCGTCAGTCAGCGCACCGTTGGCCGGGTGGCCGAGCAGCTGCGCGAGGGCGCCCCGGGAGTGGTTCTCCCGCTGGTCGAGGTGGAGAACCCCTACGTCTGGTTTGAGGTGGTCGGCAACACCGTGGTCGTGCGGCGACAACGCGACGGCGACGCACCACCGGTGCGGGGCAACAGTGACGTGGGTACCTTCGGGCTCCTCGCCGGGGCGGGGCGGGAGTGCATCGCCGAAGAGATGGCCGGGAGGCCCCCAGCGGGCAGAGAGCGCGACTTCGTCTACGTCGTACCGCGCCTCGCCCAGGTCCATGGACTCCGGGTCGTCGAGGTGGACGATCCGGCGGAGGCGCTCGGCGTGAACAGCCCGGCCGACCTCGAAGCGGCGGGCCGGGCGTTGGCGACGCCCACGCGATGACCCATGTGGTGGTCTTCGCGGGCGGACGGGGGGCAACCACGATCCTGACCTCCCTGGCGAGGACGCGCAACGTGCAGCTCACGGTGGTTGTCAATGCCTACGATGCCGGGCTCTCCACCGGCAGGGTACGACGAGCGATTCCGGGCCTCCTCGGACCGAGTGACGTGCGCAAGACGGCCGGGACGCTGGTGGGCGCGGTGGGAACCGATGACGAGCGCGCCCTGGCCTCGCTGCTCGAGCTGCGGCTGCCGTCGTGCTACGAGGGGGGTACCACGCGCGAGCATGCGGCCGAGGCCCAGTTCTCGGCCATTCTCGACGGCCACCTCACCGAGCTCGAGGGCGCGCTGCTCCCTCTGGTCAAGCACTTGTCGCTCGAACGATGGTCCACGTTGCGACAGCACCTCACGTCCTTCCAGAAGTTTCTCGCCTCCACCGACGAGCTGTTCGACTATGACGACCTGGCGATCGGCAATGTCGTGCTGGCGGGCATGTTCGTCGCCTCCGACTTCAACCGTTCGGTGGAGAGCTATCAGGACTTCGTTGGCTTGAGGGACCAGCGCATCCTCAACGTCACCCAAGGCGAAGACCTCTGGCTGGCGGCTCGGGCGGGGGACTATGTCTGCCCCGACGAGGGAACCCTGGTGACCGAGGTGCCACCTGCCCCCATTTCCGACCTGTACCTCTTGCCCAGAGTGGCCCAACACGCCCTCTTCGGTGGAATGAAGGAGTGGCACGCCTCGGCCCGCGCTGCCGCTGCCCTGGAGGGGGCGGAGGTACTGCCGAAGCTGAACCCTCTCGTCGCCGAGGCGATCGGCGACGCCGACGTCATCGTCTACGGTCCGGGGACCCAACACTCCTCGCTCTTCCCCACGTATCTCACCATCGGACTGGGGGAGGCGATCAGGGACAATCTGGCGGCAGAGAAGGTCTTCGTCGCCAACATCTCCCGAGATCGGGATCAAGATCCCGCCGAGAACGTGACGGACACCCTGGGGAAATTCCACTACTTCATGTCTCGTCGAGAACAGATCGAGCTGCGAAGCGGCGATCTCATCACCAGCGTGCTGGCCGACCCCGAAGACGCCGAGCGGCTCCGCAACCTGGACGCCTCCATCCGAACGAGGTCCGCCGTGTGGTCCGACCCGAACGGCCGCCACTCAGGCTCCGCCGTCAAGGAGGAGATCTCGAGTGTGGTGCGACGGCGAAGTGGTGAGCACCTGCCCGGCGATTCGGGGCTTTTGACGGTCATTGTTCCCGTGCTCGACGAGGCACCGCGCATCGGCCAGGTCCTCCAGCACCTGAGATATATAGACCTGGGATTCGACGACCTGGTCCACGAGATCCTGGTGGTCGACGGCGGTTCGACCGACGGCACCTTGAAGATCCTTCGCGACGAGCCGGACATCCGGGTGATTGAGGCAAAGTGCCGTGGGCGGGGCGAGGCGGTCCACATCGGTTTGGCGCACGCCCGCGGTGAGTACGTGGTGGCGTTCCACGGCGATGGAGAGTATGACGTCGCCAGCATCGCCGAAGTCGTCTTTGAATTGCGGAAGGACTCGGACAGTGTGGTCCTCGCATCGAGAACACTGGGAGGATCGACGGCCAGCCACCGGCTGCGGGCCGTGTACGGCAGCAACCGCCTGCTGTACGCGCTCAGTCACTGGGGTGGCGTCATGGTCACGCTCTTGCTGATGATCAAGCTGGACCGGATCGTGAGCGACCCGCTTTCGGGAGTGAGGGGGGCCCGAAGAGATGTGTTTCGCATGCTCGACAATCACGGGAGAAGTTTGGACTACGAGGTGGCGTGGGTGATACGGGCGGTCGAATCAGGTCACCGTGTGACAGAGGTTCCGGTTGACTATCTCCCTCGGAGCTGGCGAGACGGAAAGAAGACGAGCATCGGTGACGGGCTACGCGCCCTTGTTTCGGTCTTCGCTCGTCCGGTGAGGTCGTCGCAATGACCTGTCGCCTCTCCGTGGTCGTGCCGGCCTTCAACGAGGAGGGCCGGGTGGGCGAACTGGTTCGGCTCCTCCAAGACAGTTTGACGCCGCTGGGGGATGAGCACGAGATCATCGTCGTGGACGACGGTTCAACGGACGCCACGGCGGAACGGGTCGCCGCCACCGGCGCGACGCTGGTGATCCACGAGCGGAACCAAGGCAAAGCGGCGGCCGTCCAGACGGGGCTGGCCGCCACGAAGGGCCAGTTTGTCGCCGTCCTCGACGCCGATCTCGAATACTTTCCCGACGATCTCATCCCGATGCTCCATATCGCCGAGTCGGCCGGCATCGTGGCCGTCTACGGAAGTCGTTATCTCGAAGGAGAGAACTTCCGGCCGGGACCCCTGGGCCGACTGCGAGTGCTGCGGGATCAGGAGTTGAGCTCATGGGTGGCGAACTGGACCCTTACCGGCCTGGTGCTCGGCCTCTACGGCAAGAAGATCACCGACACACTGACCGGCCTGAAGCTCTATCCGGGTGATTTCCTGCGAGCGCAGCGTTTGACGTCGGTCGGCTTCGAGGGTGACCATGAAATCACGGCAAAGCTCATCGCGGCGCACATCCCGATTCTGGAGACGCCGATCGCCTACGCACCCAGAGGTCGCGAGGAGGGCAAGAAGATCGGTCCTCGTGACGGGGTCAAGGCGGTCACGACCTTCGTGGGGCAGAGGTTCTCCCCGGGTCAGGAGAGGTCGGCGGACACCTCCACGCGGTACAAGAACACCGCAGCCAGCCCACCGCTGATGACCCTGGCCGGGACGACGTCCCGACTCCTGCGAAGGGTCAGGCCGGCGCTGACCGGGGCGGCCCTGGTGGGGGAGATGGCCGACTATGTGGCGTGGCAGAAGCGCAATTTCGACTCGCCCTGGCCGCTGTATTCGCAACGGGAGCGGCTGTGGCGGCAGATGGCGTCGAAGATGCGTCAGGACACGCCGGTACTGGTGGTCGAGCTGGGGGTCGCCTGGGGGTACACCACGGCGTACTGGTTGGAGCACCTGATCGGCCCGAGCCAGGACGTCGAATGGCACGGTTTCGACCGCTTCACCGGGCTCCCGCGCTCGTGGCGTCGTTTCCCGGCCGGTGCATTCGATGCCAACGGGGAGCCACCGACGATTGACGACACCCGCCTGCACTGGCACGTCGGCGACGTGGAGGTCACCATGGACGAGATCGACCTCTCGACGTTCGAGAGTCACCAAAAGGTGGTGCTGTTCGACCTCGACATCTACGAGCCGACCGTCGAGTGTTGGAACCGTATCTCGCCGCACCTCCGGCCGGGTGACCTCTTGTACTTCGACGAGGCATTGACCGAGGACGAGCGCAAGGTGCTCGACGACCTCGTCCTGCCCCATGGCTCCTACGAGCACCTCGGAAGCACCTCGCTTTCGCTCGGACTGCAGGTACTCGACGTCCACTGAGTGGCTCGACGTCACATTCGTTCACGATGGGAGTAGAGCATGGCGGCTCGCACCAACAAGAGGGCTAACGATCCACCCTCACGCTCGGTGGCGGTGATCGGCGCGGGCTACGTCGGCCTGCCGACGGCGGCGACCCTGGCCCACTTCGGGCACCGGGTGGTCCTGGCCGAACGGGAGCCGGCGCGCCTGGCCGCGCTGCGCAGCGGTCGGATGCCGATCGTCGAGGCCGGGTTGGACGACCTGGTGGCCGAGGGCGTCGCGGCCGGCACCCTGCGCTTCACCCACGCGGCGGCCGAGGCGGTGAGCGGTGCCCAGTTCGTCTTCTTGTGCGTGCCCACCCCCCAGGGTGACGACGGGTCGGCCGATCTCTCCTACGTGGAGGCGGCGGCCAAGGAGATAGGGGTGCTGCTCGAGCCCGGGGCCATCGTCGTCAACAAGTCGACCGTCCCGGTCGGCTCGGCCACAATGGTCGAGCAGGTGATCGGCCGTCCCGACATCCGTGTCGTCTCCAACCCCGAGTTCTTGCGGGAGGGCACGGCGGTCCGTGACAGCCTCCATCCGGATCGCCTGGTGGTGGGGGGCGACGACACCCAGGCGGCCGCCCTGGTGGGTGCCCTGTTCGCCTCCACCGGAGCTCCGCTCATCGTCACCGACACCACCACCTCGGAGACGATCAAGTACGCCTCCAATGCCTTCTTGGCCACCAAGCTGAGCTACGTCAACGCCGTCGCCGGTCTGTGCGAGGAGGTCGGAGCGGACGTGCGTGACGTCATGCTGGGGTTGGGCTACGACAAGCGCATCGGCTTCGACTTCCTTCGCCCGGGACCGGGTTGGGGCGGGTCGTGCCTGCCCAAGGACACCCGTGCCCTGCTCCATACGGCGAGGAAGGCGGGCTATGACTTCTCCCTGCTGGCCGGGGCCATCGCCTCCAACGAGCAGCAGTTGGCCCGGGTGGTGGCCAAGGTGGAGGCGGCCAGTGACGTGCCGCTCGAGGGAGCGAGGATCGGCGTGTGGGGCCTGACGTTCAAGGCGAACACCGACGACCGGCGGGACTCGCCCGCCCTGCAGATCGCCCACCGCCTGGTTGCCCTCGGTGCGAGGGTGCAGGCCTACGACCCCACGGTGGCCGGGTCGTCCGACCAGCCCGACGCCGTCCCCGACGACCTCGCCGGGCTGTCGTTGTGTGCGGATCCCTACGGGGCGGCCCTCGGTGCGTCGGCGATGGTGGTGCTGACCGAGTGGGACGAGTTCCGCTGGCTGGACTTCGCCCGGGTGTTCGACGTCATGGCCAACCCCTCCATCGTCGACGCACGGAACCTCCTCGACCCGGCCGCCGTCCGGCGCATGGGCTTCGTCTATACGGGGATCGGCCGCCAATGAGACGTATCGTGGTGGCCGGCGGCGCCGGGTTCTTGGGGTCCCACCTCTGCGAGGTCCTCGTCGCCCGGGGCGACTCGGTCATCTGCCTGGACGATCTCTCCACCGGGAGCCCACAGAACGTGGCCCCCCTGGCGGGCAACGACGCGTTCAGCCTGGTAGTCACCGACGTCAGCCAGAAGCTGGAGCTCGAAGTGGACGCCAAGATCGACGCCGTGTGCCACCTGGCCAGCCCGGCCTCTCCGCCGGCGTACCTGAGCCACCCCCTCGAGACGCTGGCCGCCGGCAGCGAGGGCACGCGGCGTCTGCTGGCACTGGCCCGGGCCCACGAGGCGCGGTTCCTCATGGCCAGCACCAGCGAGGTCTACGGAGACCCCGAGGTGCATCCCCAGGTCGAGTCGTACCGGGGGAACGTCGATCCCACCGGGCCCCGCAGCGTCTACGACGAGGCCAAGCGGTTCGCCGAGAGCATGACGATGGCCCACTACCGCACCTTCGGGGTCAACGTCGGCATCGCCAGGATCTTCAACACCTACGGGCCGAGGCTCTCGCCCGGCGACGGGCGGGTGGTCTCCAACTTCATCTCCCAGGCACTGCGGGGCGAGCCGTTGACCGTCTACGGCGACGGCTCGCAGACACGCAGCCTGTGCTACGTCGACGACGAGATCGCCGGGCTGGTCGCCCTGCTGGACTCCCCCCTCACCGGTCCGGTCAACATCGGCAATCCCGATGAACGCACGGTGCTCGAACTGGCCCACCTGGTCCTCGAAGTCTCCGGGTCGAGCTCGCCGATCGTCTTCGAGCCCCTGCCCACCGACGACCCGACGCGACGCTGTCCGGACATCACGCTGGCCACCACCGCGCTCGGTTGGCGGCCCACGGTGGCACTGCGCGACGGCATCGCCCGCACGATGGAGTACCTTGCCTCCCGGGTGATGGCGGCGTGACGAGTCGATCTCAGCGAAGCAGGCGACGAATTCCTGCACCGGAAGAAGTACTCGACCCTCTCGGTCATCGTCCCCGTGTTCAACGAGCGGTCGACCGTGGCGGAGGTCATCCGCCGCATGCGCGCCGTGGAGCTCCCCGTCGTGCTGCAGATCGTCGTGGTCGACGACGGGTCGAGCGACGGGTCGGACAAGGTCCTGGGTGCCCTGGAGGACTCGACGGTCCGCGTCCTCACCCACAAGCAGAACCAGGGCAAGGGTGCCGCCATCCGCACGGCGATGGCGGCGGCCACCGGCGATCTCCTGTTGATCCAAGATGCCGACCTCGAGTACGACCCCGACGACTGGCCGCGACTGCTCGACCCGATCCTCAAGGGCAAGGCCCGTGTCGTCTACGGCAGCCGGTTCACGGGGGAGCGCAAGAACATGCTGCCGCTGCACTGGCTCGGCAACCGGGTTCTCTCGCTGGTCACCAACATCCTCTACCGCTCCACGCTGTCGGACATGGAGACCTGCTACAAGTTGTTCGACGCCGACGCGATCAAGGGCATCACCATCAGGTCGAATGGGTTCTCCTTCGAGCCGGAGATCACGGCCAAGGTGTTGCGCCGGGGGTTGCGGATCTACGAGGTGCCCATCTCCTATGCCGGCCGCGAGCTCGACGAGGGCAAGAAGATCACCTGGCGAGACGGGATCAGCGCGCTGATGGCGCTCGTTCGCTACCGCTTCTCCAAGGAGTTCTGAGCCCGCGGTGTCGGGCGACCTCGGCGCAGTCGTCGTCGACCACGATGCCGGCGTACTGCTCGCCGACTGTGTGCGCTCACTGCTCGACGACGGTGCTGCCCCGGTCGTCGTGGTGGAGAACGGCACACCGGGGAGCGCCCGGAGGGCCCTCGCCCCACTCCTCACCGGGCATCCCGCTCCCGACGTGGTGGTGCTGAGCCCCGAGAAGAACCTCGGATTCGGCGCCGGGGTGAACCGGGGACTGGCCGTCCTGGCTGGCCTGTCGCCGGCGCCCGAGTGGGTGATGGTCTCCAACCCGGACCTGCGCGTGCACGCCGGGGCCCTCGCCGCGCTGCGCGCCGCCCTCCAGACGCGTCCGGCCTGGGCCATGGTGGGGCCGCGGATCTACACCGCCGAGGGCCAGGTCTATCCCTCGGTGCGCTGCTTCCCCTCCTTCCTCGACGCCGCCGGCCACGCCCTCTTCGCCCTGTTCCATCCGGACAACCGGTTCACCCGGCGCTACAACCCGGGCACGCCGGAGGGCCACGGGGAGGTGGAGGCGGGATGGATCTCGGGATCCTGCTTCCTCGCTCGCCGGGCCGCCCTGGAGGAGCTGGGGGGCTTCGACGAGGCCTACTTCATGTACGCCGAGGACATGGACCTGTGTTGGCGGGCCCACCAGGCCGGGTGGGCCGTCGGGTTCAGTGGCGCAGCCAGCGTGATGCACGTGCAGGGGGTGAGCACGGCGCGGCACCCGTACCAGATGATGATGGCCCATCACCGCTCGGCGCTGCGCTTCACGGTCCGCACCACCTCGGGGTGGCAGAGGGCGGCGCTCCCGCTGGCCGCCGTGGTCCTGGGGCTGCGCCTGGTCATGGACAGCGTGCGCCTGGCCCTCGGGCACCACTAGCGGCGATGTCCCGGTTCGTCCCCCTCCTCTTGCTCGTCCTCCCGGTGGCTGTCGTGTTCGGTTCCGGCGCCGCCGGCGCCGGGGCGGTCGTCGCCCACCACCGGACCGTGCACGTCGAGCCCCTGGTGAACTTCGCGCTGCCGCCGGCCAGCGAAGGGTGCGCCGGGGCCGTGGCGTTGGGCGGCGGGGCCCAGCAGGTCCCGATCACTGTGAGCACCGTGGCCGGCCAGGTGGCCGAGGCGGTGAACGTCTGCATCGCCGGGAAAGGCCCCTACCCGTTCGCCTTGGACACCGGTGATGGGGATTCGCTCATCGATGCCCGCCTGGCGGCGCGTCTCCATCTGGCCCACGACGGGTCGCCGAGCACCTACGAGGGCGTCGGCTGCACCGGCTTGGCACAGGCGGTGAAGGTCAAGTCGTGGTCGGTGGCCGGCGTGGCCCTGGCGCCGCAGGATCTCACCGCCGCCACGCTGCCGGACTTCGGGCTCCCGGGACAGCCCTACGGGCTGCTGGGCTCCGACGTGCTGAGCCGCTTTGGTGCGGTTCGTATCGACTTCACCGCCCAGACGCTCACCCTGGGTGGTCCACAGGGGCCGGCGGCGACCGACCACACGCCCGAGGTGCGCGGGCCGACCGGCCCCCCGCCGCCCGCCGTGCTGACCGGGCAAGGGGCGGGGACGACGGTGCCCGCCACCGTGGTCCTCACCCCGGGCAACGTGGCCCTCAACGTCCGCCTGCGTTTCGGCCGGGGGCCCGCCCACCTGTTCACCGTGGATACCGGCTCGTCGCAGTCGGCCGTGGCCGACGCCGTGGCCCGGTCGGCCCATCTGGCCTCCACCGACCTGGCCCAGCGCACGACCACCGTCTGCTCCACCATCACCGCCCCGCTGGTGCGCAGCGGTGCGTGGTCGATCCCCGGTGTGGCGCTCCATCCGCAGCTCCTCGACACGGCCAACTTCGGGACGATCGGTGCGAACGGACTGTCCGGGCTGCTCGGCTCCGACCAGTTGCAACGGTTCGGCTGGGTGATCTTCGACTACATCGGGGGGCGGCTCATCCTGGGCTGAGTCAGCTCGACGGCCCGGCGAGCTCGGCGTGGCGGAAGCAGCTCACTAGGTGGTCGTTGACCAGTCCCGCCGCCTGCAGGTGGGAGTAGCAGACCGTGGGACCGACGAAACGGAACCCGCGCGCCCGCAGGTCGGCGCTGAGCGCGTCGGAGAGGGGGGTGGAGGAGGGGATCTGCTCCATGCGGCGCCACCGGTTCACCTTCGGGCGCCCGTCGACGAACTCCCACAGATAGGCGTCGAACGATTCGAATTCGTCCTGGACGGCGGCGAAGGCGCGGGCGTTGCCCACGGCCGCCTCCACCTTGGCCCGGTTGCGGACGATGCCCGGGTCACCCAGGATCCGCTCGATCCGCTTCGGCGTGAATCGGGCCACCTTCTCCACGTCGAAGTCGGCGAAGAGGCGCCGATACCCCTCCCGCTTCTTGAGGACGGTGAGCCAGCTCAGTCCCGCCTGCGCCCCTTCGAGCACGAGGAATTCGAAGTGGGTACGGTCGTCGTGCACCGGCACCCCCCATTCGGTGTCGTGATAGGGGACGTTCCACGGGCCCTGCGCCCACTGGCAGCGGATCCGGTCGTCGGGGACGAACGCATCGGGGTCAACGAGGGTAGCGGGGGAAGGCGTCACGCACTCGACCTTACGCTCGGGAACACCGCCGCCGCCCGCCCGTCTCGCAAGCGTGGGGAAGACCTGGGGATTGCCCGGCCTCAATTGGGGATGACCCAAAAAAAGGTGGGGAGAACGGGGGGATTTCGCGTTACGGCATTGACCTTGTGCGGCGCGAGGCGCAATCTGTCTGCAGTTCGGAGACGAAAGCCCGCCGAACCCCTACGGATTGCCGCAAGGCGGGAGGTAGGGATGCCGGAAGGGAAGCCGCAAGGTGGACCGGAAGGTGGCCGAGAGAAGGTCGCAAGGCCGGATCGAGGGTCGGCACTGAGTTCCGTAGGGAACTCGCGGCCGAAGCGGGTGGAAGTTTTCGGCAACAGATGGTCCGTGTTACGGAACGGTGACTTCCCTGGAGCCACCGAACCAGGCCCGGGTTGGGATTGTCCGACACGATCTCGGTCCAGAGCCGGCGGCCCGTCTCAGACGTAGCCCCGAGGAGCACGGGAGGTTTCGGCCGAACGGTTACTCGGGGTTGCGTCGCGTCTGCGCCCCTTTTGAGGCCGGCGCGGTGACGGTCCGGGTGGCCGGGTCGGCACGCCAGGCCTCCCCTCACCCCGCTCCGGCCGCACCCCACAGTGCGGCGGGCCGCGCTCCCTTCCCGACCTCGCGAGCCAGCTCGGCCTGGACCAGGGCGAGGTCGTCGGGATGCGTGACGCCGATGCACCGCCCGGTCCCGGGCAGCACGGTGAAGGTGGTTGTGGACAGGGAGTCGGCCACCACTTCGGGCAGGAGCACCTCGGACTCCTCGGACGCATCGGTGGCGGCCGCCATGGCCTTCTGGAGCTTCTGGTGGAACTCGGGGGTGAAGCCCCACAGGTTCATCGACACCCGGTCGTCGGGTGAGAGGCCGGAGGGCTCCCGCCCGTCGGCGGAGGTGAACCCCCCGTCGGGCAGGGCGGTCACCAGGCGTCGTTCGACCACCCCGAGGAGGTGGCCGTCGGGGCCCACCTGGCAGATGCCGCGGGTGACCGGCGCGTGGCCGATCACGGCGTCGGCGAGGCGGAAGCCGACCAGGGCGTTGGTGGGATCGGGACCCTGGAGGTGGGCGGCGAGCAACGAGGCGGCGGGCCGGCCGTAGACGTCGTCGGCGTTCCCCACGCCGTAGGGGGCGCCGCCCACGTAGTCCGAGGCCTGTAGCACCGCATGGACGGTGCCGAGGGCGGCCTCTTGTAGGGCGAACCGGACATCGACGTGGGCGGGCCAGGTGTGCTCCACGTGGTAGCGGATGGCCGGGCCCGTCGCCGGCCCCAGCACGAGCACGATGGATCCGAAGCCGCCGGCCAGGGCGTCGCTGGCCACCAGGTCGATGACCGCCTCGCCACGGGGACCCACCGGCGCCAGCGGCTTGCACCCTCCGAACCGGCGGGCCCGCCCTGCAGCCAGGATGACGAGAGGCGGCTTGGTGGGCGGCGCGCTCACGCCCCCCAGCGCAGTACTGCGCTGGCCCATGTCATACCCCCGCCGAAGCCGGTCAAGAGGAGGTTGTCACCGTCGTGCACGCGGTCGTTGGTGATGGCGTCGTGGAGGGCCAAGGGGATGGAGGCCGACGAGGTGTTGCCGTAGCGGTCGATGACCACGACGGTCCGTTCCTCGGGGATGCCGAGCCGCTGGCAGGCCGCCACGATGATGCGCAGGTTGGCCTGGTGGGGCACGAGCAGCGAGATGTCGTCGGGCCCGATCCCGGCGTCGGCCATGGCCCGCTCGGCCGACTCGACCACCACCCGGACGGCCTTGCGGAAGACCTCCTTGCCGTCCATGAAGAGGGTTCCGCCGTGCTCGCAGTAGAGGAGGTGGCGTAGCGACCCCTCCGAGTTGAGATTCCAACTCAGGAGTTGACCGGGGCCGTCGATCGGCTCAATCAGCACGGCGCCCGCACCGTCGCCCACGATGATGGCGATCGAGCGATCGTCCATGTCGGTGAATTTCGAGAGGGTCTCCGAACCGATGAGCAGGATGGGTCCCGAACCGGTGGCGATCAGCCCGGCCCCGATCACCAGGCCGTAGACGAAGCCCGAGCACGCGGCGTTTATGTCGAAGGCACCGCCCGTGGTGCCCAGGGCGTTCTGCACGGTGGGTGCGGTACCGGGGATGATGCCGTCGGGTGTGGTCGTGGCCAGGATGAGGTGTTCCACCTGGGCCCCCGTGCGACCGGCACGGGCCAGCGCCTCCTGGCCGGCCTCAATGGCCAGGCCCGACGTCGTGCCCCCGATGTGGCGCTCCCGGATGCCCGTGCGTTCGACGATCCAGGCGTCGCTCGTGTCCAGGCTGGCCGCCATGTCGTCGTTGGTCACGATCTTGTCGGGGAGCGCGATGCCCCAGCCGGTGATGCGGATGCCGGTCACGACGAACCGGCGCGGACAGCGTGGATGCCGACGAACCCGGCATCGCCCTCGATGATGCCGCCTGTGTTCACGGCCAGACCGAGCCGGGCCCCGCGGATCTGGCGCGCGCCGGCGCGCTGACGGAACTGGGTGGCCAGCTCGACCACCTGCGCCAGTCCGGTGGCCCCCAGGGGGTGGCCGCGGCCCACCAGGCCGCCACTGGAGTTGACGACGAGTCCGGGGGAGTCGACCCCGGTGTGGCCGGCCTCGGTGGCCGGCCCGGCGTCGCCCAGCCCGAAGAACCCGAGGGACTCGAGGGCGTAGAGCTCCTCGGGCGCCGTGGCATCGTGCAGTTCGACCAGGTCGAACTCGTCGGGCCCGATGCCCCAGAGCTCCCAGGCGGCATCGGCGGCCTGCGACAGGCGGTCGTGGTAGTCGAGCAGTCCATTTCCCGAGCGGGCCACCGACCCGATGATACGGGGGGCGGAGGCCGGGGCAGAAATCGCCGATCCGGCCACCACGACGGCGGCGGCCCCGTCGGTGAACGAGCTGCACATGAGTCGGGTGAGCAGGCCGGCCACCTGTGGAGCGGAGAGCACCTCTTCAATGCTGGCCGTACGCTGGCACTGGGCCAGCGGGTTGCGCGAGGCGTGGTCGAACGCCTTGACCGCCGCCGCGGCCATCTGGCGCGCCGTCACCCCCCGATCGTCCATGATCCGTTGCGCCCAGCCGCTGTTGAGCCCCATCAGAATGCTGCCCGCCGGGTTGTTGTCGGCGTGACGCAGGTCGTGCAGGTCGTGGCGGTAGTCCGCCGGCAGCCCGTCCTCAATGCCGGCCATCGTCTCGGCCCGGTTCCCCGTCCACATCTTCTCGACCCCCAGCGCCAGCACCGGCCGGTCCGAGGATGCCGCCACCGTGGTGGCCAGGTGCAGGGCGGAGCTCCCCCCGGCGCAGGAGTTGTCGACGTTGATGACGGGCACGTCGTTCAGCCCGGCCTTGCGCAGCCAGGACTGTCCGCGCACGCAGGCCTGGTCGTTGAGCCGTCCGGCCGTGGCGTTGGCGAAGATCACCAACCCGAGCTCCTCGGGGGCGATGCCGGCATCCGCCAGGGCTTCGTGGGTGGCCTGGTAGGCCATCGCCTCGGGGGAGAGGTCACGCCGACTCATGTCGGTCATCCCGGTGCCCAAGATGGCGACCTCGGGCAGCGTCATGAGGTGTGGCTCATCCGGCCACACCGACCGGGACGGCCTGGTCGCGGGCCACGAAGGCGGATCGCAGCAGCCCGAACTGGCTCACCGCACCGGTGCCGGCGATCATGACGACGATGTGGCGGGCCCCCGCCTCGTCGAAGCGACGCAGCGCGGCGGCACACGTCTCGGGTTCCCCGGCCACCAGGTGGCGCTCGAAGGCCTTGGCGGGCACCCCGTAGAGCTCGGACAGCCACCGTGCGCCCTGGGCCGGCGCCTCGTCGTCGGGACCGACCCGGGCGAAGACCACCACCGCCGCTTCCACCGAGTCGGGGTCACGTCCGGCCTCCTCGCTCGTCCGCCGCAGCGCGGCCAGGGCGGGTCCGTAGTCCTCGGGAACGATGAAGAGCGGGGCCCAGCCGTCGCCGACCAGGGCCGCCCGTCGCCGGGCAGCCGGACTGGCTCCTCCGATCCACAGTGGCACCCGGCTCGACGTCGGCTCCTGCCGGTAGCGGATCTCGTGATCGTGACTGGTGGACCACGCCTCGAAGAGGGCGGCGATGCCCTCGTCCATCAGACGGCCCCGCCGGTGGAAGTCGATCCCGGCGCGGGCGTACTCGCCGGCGTGGCTTCCTACGCCCACGCCGAGGACGAAGCGACCGCCCGAGAGGTTCTGGAGGGACGTGGCCTGCTTGGCCACCGCCCCCGGGTGGCGGAGCGGAAGCTGGAGTATACAACTCCCCAGCGTCGGTCCCCGGGTCGCCGCCGCCGCGATGGTCAGCGTGGTGAGGCATTCGTTGATCGGGTGGGGCCAGTACAGATGGTCCACGGCCCATAACGAGTCCGCTCCGGTCGCCTCAGCCCGCTCGCAGAGGTCGAACACATCCCTCGCGCTGCCCGTGTTACTACCAGAGGTACTACCGATGTCATCAGGGAGTTCACCCTGCAAGGTGGCGGGCAAGATCAGTCCGAACCTAGGGCGTTGCGCTCCGTTTCCTACCGGCGTCACACCGTCATGTTACGCCGGGAAGGGTACGGTGCCCACTCATTCACCCGGAGGGCCCGCGGGCCCCTCTGAAGGGACCGGCGGAGAGAGGACGGCCAGGGTGCAGCGGGCCGCACAGATGGCCCGCCCCCCGTCGTCGCTCACGGCGATGGACCAGACCTGCACGGTGCGACCCACCCGCAGTGGGGTGGCGGTCGCGGTGAGGTGGCCGTCCTGCACCGAGCGGAGATGGCTGGCGTTGAGCTCGATCCCCACCACCCGGCGGTCCGGTCCGGCCGCCAACGCGGCACCGAAGCTGGCGGCCGATTCGGCCAGGAGCGCGGACACCCCGCCGTGGAGGATGCCGTAGGGCTGGTGCACCCTCCACGTCACCGGCAGGGAGAGCACTACTCGCTCCGGCCCGGCCTCGACCACCTGCACGTCGAGCAGCTCGTGGATATCGTGCCGACCGGTCGGGAAGAGTCGGTGGTCGCTCTCCCCCGGCGAGGGCGGTGGAGAGTCCGGCGGGGGAGTGGTGGGCACGGCCGGATGTTACCGGCGCGTTGTTAGGGTGGCCGCGTGGTTGATCTGGTCGACCTTCGCAGCGACACCGTCACCCAACCGACCCCCGCCATGCGGCGCGCCATGGCGGAGGCGGTGGTGGGGGACGACGACTACGGGGAGGACCCCACGGTGCGCGCCCTGGAGGAGGCTTTCGCCGCTCGCCTGGGCAAGCCGGCGGCCGTCTTCGTCCCGTCGGGGACCATGGCCAACCAGATCGCCATCCGTGTCCTTACCACGGCGGGCGCCGCGGTGGTCGCCGGCCGTCGCCAGCACGTCGTCTCGTACGAGCACGGCGCGGCGGCGCGCAACGCCGGGGTGCAGTTCCTCGCCGTGGACGACGCCGACGGCGTCCTCATCCCGGACGACGTGCGCTGGTTCCGGGCGGCGGCGGCGGACCATCAATCCGCGGTGTCGCTCGTCTGTATCGAGAACACGCACATGGCGGCGTCGGGCGCCCTGTGGTCGCAGGCCCAACTGGCCGCCGTGGCCGCGGCCGCCGGTGACGTGCCGATCCACCTGGACGGCGCCCGGCTCTTCAACGCCGAGGCGGCAACGGGTGTGGGCGCCGCAGAGTGGGCCGCGCCGGTCACCACCGTGATGTGCTGCCTGACCAAGGGCCTGTGCGCGCCGGTCGGCTCGCTGCTGGCCGGACCCGAAGAAGTGATCATCCATGCTCGCCTGGAGCGCAAGCGTCTGGGTGGCGGGATGCGCCAGGCGGGTGTGCTCGCGGCGCCCGGCCTCATCGCCCTGCGCGAGATGGTCGAGCGCCTCCCCGAGGACCACGCCCGGGCGGCGCGCCTGGCCGAGGCCGTGGTGCAGCGCTGGCCGGACTGCGGCCTCGATCCCTCGTCGGTCCGCACCAACATCGTCGTCTTCTCCCACCCCGATCCGGGCGAGCTCCTGGCCTACCTGGGGGGCCAGGGGGTCTTGGCCGGCACCATCGCCCCGCACACCGTGCGACTGGTCACGCACCACGACGTCGACGATCGTGGGGTGGACCTGGCCATCCGCTCCCTGGCCGGCGCGCCGCGATGACCCGAGTGACCCCAACGACAGCGACCCGAATGACAGGGACCCGAACGACAGCGAAAGGCGAACGATGAAGGTACGGATCGGCATCGGTGCGGGTGGCGACGTGGGCCCCGAGTCCGTGTCCGGGTTGGCGCGCGCCATCTCGGAGTGCGGCTTCGACTCGCTGTGGCTCCCCGAGGTCCTCTCGCGCCCGGGGCCGGACCCCCTGGTCGGTCTGGCCTGGGCGTCGGGCGCCTGCCCGGGCCTCAAGATCGGCACCACGATGCTGCTCCCGGGGCGGAATCTGGTGTGGTTGGCCAAGGCGACGGCCACCCTCGACCTGCTCTCGGGTGGACGCTTCCTGCTGACGTTCGTCCCGGGGCTGGCGGTAGGAGGGGAGCGGGCCGCCGTCGGCGTGCCCCCGTCCGAGCGCGGCGCCCTGATGGACGAGGCGCTCCCCGTTCTGCGCCGGCTGTGGGCCGGGGAGACGGTCAGCCACGAAGGCCCGGCAGGTTCGTTCTCCGACGTTGTCGTCTCGCCCCGCCCCGTTCAGGACCCCTTCGATGTCTGGCTCGGCGGCAACGCGCCGGCGGCGCTCGAGCGCTGCGGCCGGCTCGCCGACGGGTGGCTGCCCGCCCTGTGCACACCCCGAGACGCGGCGGAGGGGAAGCAGGTGATCGACGAGGTGGCGGCCGAGCACGGACGCACCATCAGCCCTGAGCACTTCGGGGTGAGCATCACCTATGCGCCGCCCGGCACCGACCTCGGCGGCGAGCCGTTCGTCGCCCTGGCCCGGCGGGCCCGCGGCCGTCCGCTCGACCAGATCGTCCCGATCGGGCTCGACGGGCTCGGCCGCCTGATCGAGGCCTTCGTCGACGTCGGTTTCTCCAAATTCGTCCTTCGGCCGTTGTCCCCACCGGTGGACTGGCGCTCCGAGCTCGAGGCCCTGGCCGCCGGCGTGGGAGGAATGCAGACCTGAGGCCGGCACGCCGTAGCGGTCTGCCGGGGGGAACGCAGCCCCTACGCTCCTTCCAATGGCAGACCGACCGCTCACGCTGATGGCCGTGCACGCGCACCCCGACGACGAAGCCATCTCCACGGGAGGGATCCTGGCCCGCTACGCCGATGAAGGGGTGCGCACCGTGCTGGTCACCTGCACCAATGGCGAACTGGGCGATGCGCCAGGGGAGATAAAGCCCGATGACCCGACGCACGACCCGGGCCTCGTCGTCCCCCTCCGGCGACGGGAGCTCGAGGCCAGCTGCCGGGCACTCGGGGTCTCCCACCTGGAGCTCTTGGGCTACCACGACTCCGGCATGGAGGGGTGGCCCCAGAACGATGCCCCCGGCTCGTTCTGGCGGGTGCCCGTGGAGGAGGCCGGGCACCGGCTGGCCTCGCTCATGCGCCACTACCGGCCTCAGGTCGTGGTGACCTACGACGAGCGCGGCTTCTATGGGCACCCCGACCACATTCAGGCCAACCGGATCACGCACGCCGCCATCGCCGAGTGTGGGATACCCGACAAGCTCTACTACACGGCGCTGCCCCGTTCGGCGCTGCACGGATTCCGCGAAACGATGGCGGCGGCCGGGATCGAGATGCCGACCGAGGCCGAGGAGTCGCCCGACTTCGGCACACCGGATGGGCTCATCACCACCTACGTGGACTGCTCCGCGGTGACCGGTCGGAAGTACGCCTCGCTATCGGCCCACGCCAGCCAGAGCGAGAACATCTTCTTCCTGCGTATGGGGGAGGAGCTCTTCGGCTCGGTCATGCAGAACGAGGCCTTCATCCGGGTGCAGGACACGACGAACGCGCCCACGCCCGAAGACGACCTCTTCGCCGGCCTGCGGGAGGGCTGAACCGGGCCGTCACCGCGGGCACCGACCAGGTGACGGGCACGGGGAATCTCCGGATCGCCCTGGCCCGTAGTACATGACATGACATGGCAGAGTGGGTCGTGATCGACAGCGGGTCCACGGATGAGGCTCTGCTGGCGGGCATGGCGGTGGGTGATCAGGCCGCGGCCGTGGTGTTCGTGCGTCGCTACCAGCGCCGGGTCTTCGGTCTGGCCTACTCCATGACGAGCGACGCGTCGGTGGCCGAAGAGGTGGCGCAGGAGGCGCTCATCCGGGTGTGGCGCCACGCGCCGGTCTTCGATCACCGTCGGGGATCGGTCACGTCGTGGGTCCTGACCATCACCCGGAATCTGACCATCGACGCGCTGCGCATGCGGCGGGCTGTGCCGACCGATCCGGACGACTTCACCGCCTCGGCCATGTTGAGCCCGGAGAGCAATCCCGAAGATGTGGTCCGCCGGGGCGACATGCGCGACCTCATGCGGGCCGCCCTGGCGGACCTGCCACCCGAACAGCGGCGGGCGGTCGTCCTGGCGGCGGTGTACGGGCGTACGGCGTCCGAGATCGGCGAGGAGGAGGGCATCCCTCTCGGGACGGCCAAGACGCGCATCCGCACCGGCCTCATCCGGCTCCGCCGAGCGGTCGAGCAGTCGAGGGCAGCCGAGGAGGGACGATGACGGAGGACCCCCGCGCCCGTCGCTGCGACGACTACCAGGAGGATCTGGCGGAACTGGCCCTGGGCGTCCTGACCGGTCGCCAGCGAGCGGCCACGTTGGCACACGTCGATTCGTGCGACCACTGTGCGGAGGAGCTCGAGCAGCTGTCGCGCACCGCCGACGCGGTGGTGTACGTCGCCCCGGAGGAGGAACCGCCGGTGGGGTTCGAGGTCAGGCTCTTCAACCGCATGGGGTTGGCCGAGAACGCGTCTGCCCCCCCCGCCCCCCTCCGCGGCGGTCCCGCCCGCTGGAGCTCCTCCCGTGGGCGCTGGGCCTTGGCCGCCGCCGCGGCCGTGGTCGCCCTCGTGGCCGGGTTGAGCATCGGGTGGGTAACCGGGTCCTCGGGGAACCATCCGACCCAGGGGGTCACCGGCGTGCACTCCTCGCGTGAAGTGGTGGCGACGGCCAACCTGGTCGAGCAGGGAAGGTCGGTGGGCCGCGTGGTTACCTACGGCGGGCACACTCCGTGGATGGTCGTGACCCTGGCCGACTCGTCGATCGACGGGAGGGTCTCCTGTGCGGTTGTCACCGCCGACGGCGTGGTGCACAAGGTGGGTACCTTCACCGCATCGGAAGGGTACGGCGCCTGGGACGCGCCCCTCCCGGTAGCGCCCCGCGAGGTGCGCACGGCCGAGGTGGTCTCGTCCAACGGGACGGTGATCGCCACCGCCACGTTGGGGTGAGCTCTAGTACCTGTAGGTGTCGGGCTTGTAGGGCCCGTCCACCGGCACGCCGATGTAGTCGGCCTGGTCCTGGCTGAGCACGGTGAGCTTGACCCCGAGTGCATCGAGGTGCAGACGGGCCACCTTTTCGTCGAGGTGCTTGGGGAGGACGTAGACCTCGTTGGCGTACTGGCCGGTCTGGGTGAACAGCTCCAGCTGGGCCATGGTCTGGTTCGTGAAGGAGTTGGACATCACGAAGCTGGGGTGCCCGGTGGCGTTGCCGAGGTTCAGCAGCCTGCCCTCGGAAAGGATGATGACGGCGTGGCCATCCGGGAAGACCCACTTGTCGACCTGTGGCTTGATGTTGATCCGTTCGATCCCAGGGGTCTTCGCCAGGCCGGCCATGTCGATCTCGTTGTCGAAATGTCCGATGTTGCCCACGATGGCCTGGTGTTTCATGGCGGCCATGTGCCGGGCCGTGATGATGTCCTTGTTCCCCGTCGTCGTGATGATGATGTCGGCCAGGGGAAGGATGTCCTCCAGCGTGGTCACCTGGTGTCCCTCCATCGCCGCCTGCAGGGCGCAGATGGGGTCGATCTCGGTCACCACCACGCGTGCCCCCTGCCCGGCCAGCGACTGGGCGCAGCCCTTGCCCACGTCGCCGTAGCCGCACACCACCGCCACCTTTCCGCCGATGAGCACGTCGGTGGCCCGGTTGATGCCGTCGACTAAGGAGTGGCGGCAGCCGTACTTGTTGTCGAACTTCGACTTGGTCACCGAGTCGTTCACGTTGATGGCCGGGAAGAGGAGCTCGCCCCTCTTCTGCATCTCGTACAGGCGGTGGACGCCGGTGGTGGTCTCCTCTGTCACGCCCTTGATGCCGTTGGCGATGGAGGTCCAGCGCTGGGGGTCCTCGGCCAGGCTGCGCCCCAGGAGGGCCAGCACGAAGGTGAACTCCTCGGACTCGGCGGTCGAGGGATCGGGAACGGATCCTGCCTTCTCGAACTCGACCCCCTTGTGGACGAGGAGGGTGGCGTCCCCTCCGTCGTCGAGGATCATGTTCGGCCCGCCCTCGCCCGGCCACAGCAGGGCCTGCTCGGTGCACCACCAGTACTCCTCGAGCGTCTCGCCCTTCCAGGCGAACACCGGGATACCTCGCGGACTGTCGACGGTGCCGTCGGGACCCACGGCCACGGCCGCAGCGGCGTGATCCTGGGTCGAGAAGATGTTGCAGCTGGCCCAGCGCACCCGAGCTCCCAGCGCGGTCAACGTCTCAATCAACACAGCGGTCTGGACCGTCATGTGCAACGACCCCGTGATGCGGGCGCCGGCCAGAGGTTGGCTGGCGGCGTACTCCGAACGCATGGCCATCAGGCCGGGCATTTCGTGCTCGGCCAGAACGATTTCCTTGCGGCCGAACTCGGCTTCGGTGAGGTCGGCCACCTTGAAGGGCACCGTGGTGTCATCGGCGGGCATGGCATCTCCTTTTTTGGCTCGGATATCTCGTGCGCGGGCGCGTGGCCCCGGATCGGGCCATACGGCGGAAGCGCATCGCACGTGCTCCGACCTCTGTCGGAGGCCGTTTACCCATCCCACAGGATACGCCCTGGAGGGCGGGTTTGGGGGTGCACCCGTCCGAGAGTGCCGTCGAACGGCGCGCCGCCTCTCTCACGCGAGGGCTTGTTAGCGTGGCCGCACATGCAGGGCGGCAGATCTTGCGCACGGACGAAGAGCCTCGGGCGTGCTGCCGTCGCCCTCGCCGCCACGCTCTGCTTCACCGCCGGGACGCCCACCGGCGCCGGGGCGGCAGCATCGACCTCCACCGGCTCGGCCGGGTGGACCGTGTACCACGGAGACCCGGCTGGATCGGGCGTGGCGACACCGGTGACCTCCGTGGACACATCGACGCCGGCGTGGACGTCACCCTCCCTCGACGGGCAGCTCTACGGCGAGCCGCTGGTCTTCTCGGGGGACGTCTACGTCGCCACAGAGAACGACACGGTCTACGCGCTGTCGGCGACGAACGGCGCCGTGATCTGGTCACACCACCTGGCCAGCCCGGTTTCCGCTTCGTCGCTTCCCTGCGGGGACATCACGCCCACCGTGGGGATCACCGGAACTCCGGTGATCGACCCGTCGAGGGACGAGCTCTTCGTGGTGGCCGACGAGCTGGTGGACGGGTCCCCGGCGCACGTGCTCGTCGGGCTCAACGTGGCCTCGGGGGCGATTGAGATGACCCAAGATGTAGATCCGCCAGGTACGGATCCCGCCGACCAGCTGCAGCGCACCGGATTGACGCTCGACGCCGGTCAGGTGGTGTTCGGCATGGGCGGGAACTTCGGAGACTGTGCCTCGTACCGTGGGCGGGTCGTCGGGGTCAACGAGGCCGGGGGGACACCGACGTTTTTCACGGTGGACGCGGCCGCAGGTGACAGCCAGGGCGCGATCTGGATGGGCGGGGCTGCCCCCGCCGTCGATAGCGACGGGAACATCTGGGTCAGCGCCGGCAACGGCTCGGTGTACTCGGCTAGCGAGCCCTACGACGACAGCGATTCGGCGTTGGAGCTCTCCTCGTCGCTCCGGCTCCTGCAGTACTTCGCCCCGACCACGTGGCCCCAGAACAACGCCAACGACCTCGATATGTCGATAGCGCCCGCCCTCCTCTCCGACGGGCAGGTGGTCCTGGCCGGCAAGTCGCGGATCATCTATCTCCTGAACGGGGCGCACTTGGGCGGGATCGGCGGTCAGGAGACGAGCCTCGTGTCGGGGTGCACTGACGACATTGACGGGGGCAGCGCCGTGGTGGGCACCACGGTCTACCTTCCCTGCCTGACCGGGACCTTCGCCGTGCAGGTCACCGCCTCGCCCCCTGCGCTGAGCGTCCTCTGGAGGGCGGACGTAGGGGGCGGTCCCCCGATCGTCGCCGCCGGATTGGTCTGGACCATCGGGCAGGACGGCGTGCTCTACGGGCTCGATCCCACGACCGGGTCCGTCCAGCAGCACGCGTCCATCGGTGCTCTCGCCAACCACTTCTCCACCCCGAGCGTGGCGGACGGCCTCCTGCTGGCGCCTTCGGCGGAGCACGTGGTTGCGTTCACGGCAACGGCCGAGAGCAGTGCACCGACGACCACGGGTTCGACCACGAGCACCACGGCGAGGTCCCCCGTGACGTCGACCTCGGCGCCGGTTCACGCAGCCAGTCCCACCCCAGCCGGCAAGGGGAGCGGGATCTCCGGCGGCGAGGTGGCCGGGATCGTCGTTGGCGCCCTGGCCGTCGCCGGTGGCACGGGCTGGCTCATATGGCGGCGTCGCCGGTCCTCCACCACCTAGACAGCCGTCACGATCGAGCAGGGATGCGACCGGCGTAGCCCAGCGGGATTCGACCGTTGCAGAGGATCGCCGACGGGTGTACACCTGAATCCAACCATTCGCCGACGCGAAACAGGGGAGGGGCACCGATGAGCGAGGATCGGGTAGCGATCGTGACCGGCGGCACCCGAGGAATCGGCTTGGCCATCACCGAATCGCTTGCGGCGCAGGGGATGCATGTCGCCGCCGGCTACTCGAGCAATGAAGAGGCGGCAGCTCTGGCCAAGGAGAAGGCCGACGCGGCCGGCTGGTCTGTCTCGACGCACCGGGGCAATGTGGCGATACCCGAGGACTGCTCACGTGTCGTCGGCGACGTCCTCGATTCCTATGGTCACGTTGACTACCTCGTGAACAACGCCGGGGTGACCGTCGATCGTTCGGTCCGCAAGATGACCATCGAGGAGTGGCACGCCGTGCTCCGAGTGAATCTGTCCGGCGGCTTCTACATGGTCAAGGCCGTGCTCGACCACATGATGGACCGTGGATCAGGTCGGATCGTCAACATCACCTCCTTGATCGGCGAGACGGGCAACATCGGCCAGGCGAACTACTCCGCGGCCAAGGCCGGCTTGGTCGGCCTGACCAAAACCCTCGCCCTCGAGTTGGCCCGCAAGGGGATCACCGTAAACTGCGTCTCTCCGGGTTTCACCGAGACCGAAATGACCGCAAAGATCCCCGAGGGGATCCTCGCCGGTGTGATCGAGCGCATCCCATTGCGGCGCCTGGCCACGACGGCGGAGGTCGCCCACGCGGTGGCTTTCCTGCTCGATGATCGCTCGGGCTACATAACCGGCGTCGTGCTGCCGGTGAACGGCGGGATGGACATGTGAGGGCGATGCCCCAGGTCACAGTCGTGGTGACGGAGAACCGTCGATACGTGGTGATTGAGCGTGAGATGCTGTCGGCTGAGGGCCACGGCTAACACGCCCATCTGTTAGCCCCCGTAGCTCAGGGGATAGAGCATCGGTTTCCTAAAGCGAAAGAGCCCTCCACAGTGTGTCCCGCCGTCCACCGTTGAGGCACGTTTTCCCAGGTCAACCGCGAGTCCTTCGAATCTCGTCCCACAACGTCCTAACTCGAAAAGTTGGGATGTTTGTGGGGATGACTTTGAGTGCCATCAATCGTGTCCGAGGTCGAGCGAGGCTTTGTTTGAGATCGCCACGGTGGGAGCACCCTGCGCCGTTCCCACTGGATGAGGGACTTGAAGGCCCTGCCGACGCTCACCCCGCACTCGGTAGCCGAGACCTGAGGCCGTCTTCGGCCTGGCGGTCGTCGTCACCATGATCGTCGGGTCGCCATCGGGTGCAGTCCTCGTTCCGCTGGAGATCCCGTCGCTCTGCTCATCGTGCAAGCGGATTGGTGACCACGATTGAGAGCGCCTCGGCGGTCAGTGCCACTGAACGTACATCTCCAGAAGTGCCATCGTTGGCCACGGCGTCGAGCTGGGCGACGAGCGTCATGGTCCGGCAATGCCGGCGCGCTCCTTAGTCGATATCACGATCAACGATGTGCGGTCGCACCTCCAGAAGGTGTCGTCGTCAGCGTGATCATCCCGCTCGTGCTCTCGGGCCTTTTTCCGAGTCGGGCCGTTTCGATATTAGCGCTCTCGACCGACCGGTGTGCCCTGCCGGCACTCCAAATCCAACGACCTGGCAGTCGCCAGGTATTGGCCAACTGACGTTGGCGGCCACCACCGCTCTGCAACCGACACGACAATCCGAGCCTCGAGGACACCATCGACCGCCAATGCCGTGCGGATCCCTCTAATTGCGATGCATGGCTGATTGCGCCGCGATAAGCATCTCTAATCGACGAAGTCAGATTGGCCGCGTTAGTGGCGCTGCCCGCTCGGCCCTACTGGCCGGATCGCGCTGCGAATCTCTCCCTCCCCGCCGACGAGGGCTAACAAAGCTGGCGGGTTTTACGGATCCGAGCTCCTGTGCTCACCACCCACGGGATTGTGACGTTCTTGCGGCCGATTACAGCGCCTGAACGCGCTGGTCACGCGCTCCGGTCGAAGTAGGCCGGCGATCCGCGTGACGCCGTGAGCATATGTGGGTTTAACCGTCAACCCGGCCGGAAATGCCTACAGGGGGACGAAGTTACGCCCTACTGGAGGAAGGTTGAGGCCGGTGGTTGCCAAATTGTCGAAGGCGGCACTATGGAGTGCGATCTCTCTGGGTATCTGGCTTCTCACGCTTTCTTCCCTCTCATGGGGTGAGCTGATCGTGGGGACGGTCTGTTCCCTGTTGGTGGGCGTTGTGGCGGTAATCACCCAGCGAACGGTGGGCGCTCGCTGGGCGATTACCGCCAACTCGATGCGCCCATTGCTCACGGTGCCCTTCGCCATTGTCACCGACACCGCCCAGGTCTTGACGCTCCCCTTCCGGCGTCACGGCCGACTGGGTCGATTCGAGACCGTGGACGTCGACGCTGCCGGGCCGTCGCCGGAGGCTACCACCCGTCGTGCCGTCGCCACGTTGGCGACGACGGTGACGCCTGCCTCCATCGTGGTCGACGTCGGCGGCGAGAGCGGGGGCATGACCATTCACGCCCTCCCCACGACCGGAACCCACGTGGAGAAAGGCTTTTTAAAGAAATGAGCGGCTACGCCATTCTCGCCCTGAGCTTGCTCATCGGTGGTTTCATCCCGGTCCTTGTCATGGGCGCCATCGGGCACTCCTTCAACCGGTTGGTGGCTCTCGAGATGGGATCTTCCATCAGCGTCCTCTTCATGCTTATTTTCGTTGAGGTGAGCAATCAGGGCTCTGAGTTGATCCTGCCGCTCGTGGTTGTTCCCCTCTCTCTGGCAGGCACGCTTGTCTTCACCCGGCTCCTTCCTGGATACGAGACCTGATGGCCCACGACGTCGCTCTCGCCTTCGTCGGATTCGGCGTTGCCGTAGCAATCGCCTCGGTCGTCGGCGCTTTTGTTGCCGGTACCGACAGCTACAACAGGCTGCATTTCGTGACGCCGATCACCTCGGTGGCCGGGCCGCTCGTGGCCATTGGCCTTTGCATCCAGAGCGGCTGGGGCATCACGGCTGGCACAATCATTCTCACTGTCGGCCTACTCTTCGTGGGCGGTCCCGTGACTACCGCGGCAACCGGTCGCCTCATGGCACAGGCTGACGGTACGGTGGATTCGAAGGCGCCGGAATGACGGCCATCATCGGTGTCGCTCTTACCATGGTCCTGTTGGGCGGCACGGCCGTCGTTTTGACCGAGAAGCCCGCCCGGCAGGCGATCATGCTCTCTATCTACGGGGTCCTCCTCGGGATCTTGTTTCTCACCTTGAGTGCGCCGGACGTGGCGCTTAGCCAAATCGGAGTGGGAACCGCTGTCGTGCCCCTCGTTGTGATGCTCGCCATACGGCGCATCGAGACACGCTCGTAACTATCCGATGGACCGCGGCACCGCAGTGCACAGCTCATGAACCGCACTATTCGCTACGTTGTGTTCGGCCTCGGCACGGTCGGCATCGGGCTCCTAGCGGTTCTTGCCTTCTTGAAGCTCCCCGCTTTCGGTGGCAACTCGCATCCATACCGCGACGCGTCGATTCCGGCCGCCGTCACACACGCCACGTCCAACGTCATCTCGAGTATCAACTTCGACCAACGCGGGCTCGACACCCTCGGTGAGGAATCCATCTTCCTCGCCAGCGTCATGGTCGTCTCCGTCATCCTTCGCCCCGCGTCCGACGAGACCGAGCGGCGCGAACTCAGCGAGGGTAGGCCGCTCGACTCCACTGTGCTCGGCGGCCTCTTCTTTTTCCCCGTGACCCTCATCATCGGCCTGGATGTGATTACGCACGGTCACCTCACTCCGGGCGGGGGCTTCCAGGGCGGCGTTATCCTGGGCACGGGCATTCATTTGTTCTACGTCGCCGCCACCTACCGCACCCTCCAGAAGGCCCGGCCCGTCCGGCCCTTCGAGTGGACAGAGGCCATCGGAGCGGGGGCTTTCGCCTGCCTCGGCATCTCGGGCGTACTGATCGGCGCATCGTTCCTCTCGAACGTCATCCCGCAAGGCACGTTGGGCGACCTCTTTTCCGCCGGTACGGTCCCGCTGCTCAACGGCGTGGTCGGCGTCGAAGTGGCCTCGGGCGTCGTCGTGCTGATTTCAAAATTCCTCGAGCAGGCACTCACGGTCCGGCCAGCCTCCGGGGACCACCGAGGGAGCGGCCGCGAGGGCCGCGGGGGCAAAGCCGCAACTGGACAGCACGGATGAGCCACTACGCCTACTTCGTCGCCGGCTGGCTCATCTTCATCGGCGCCTTCGGGATCATGCGCAGCAAGAACCTCATCCAATCGGTGGTCTGCCTCGCCGTGGCCCAGTCGGGCACCTACGTGCTGTTGCTTTCCATTGGTTACCAGTGGGGCGCCGCTCCGCCCCTCTTCGGCGAACCAGCCACGAAACCCTCCCTGCACGTGGTCGATCCCCTGGTGCAGGCCATGGCCCTGACCGACATCGTGGTGTCGGCCACCGTCACCTCCATGCTGCTCGCCATCGCCATCCAGATCCACAAGCGCCAGGGGACGATCAATCCAGACGAACTGAACGCGATCCGGGGCTAGGGCCTGATGCTCAGCTTCGACAACGCAACCGCAATGCTGGTGCCGATCGCGGTGGCGGTCCCCATCGTCACGGCCTGCGTCCTGCTGGTGGCGGGTCGCCTACTGCCTCGCCTGGCCGTCGATGTCGTCGCCATCGCCACCGCGCTCGGCATGGTGGGCCTGCTCGCTTATCTTCTCGCCGCCGCGGCGAACGGTCGTATCGTCACCTGGGCTGCTGGCTGGACGCCGCACCACGGCTACAGCGTCGGCATCGTGCTCGTCGTCGACCCTCTCGGCGCGGGCATTGCGCTGCTGGCCTGCTGCCTGATGGCGATCGCCCTCCTGTTCAGCGTCCGCTACCTCGACGCGGTCGAGGCCCACTACCACTGCCTCATGTTGCTCTTCCTCGCTGGCATGGTCGGCTTGGCCCTGACCGGTGATCTGTTCGACATGTTCGTCTTTTTCGAACTCATGGGTGCGGCGGCCTATGGGCTGACCGCCATCGTGGTCGAGGACGAGTCTGCCCTGCAGGGCGGCATCAACTTCGGCATCGTCAACAGCCTGGGTGCCTACCTTTCCCTCTCCGGGCTTGCCCTCCTGTTCGCCCGCACCGGGAGCGTCGGGCTGCCTCAACTGCACTCCGCGCTCGCCCATCACCGACCCGACGCCCTCATCGTCGCCGCTTTTGTACTTGTGCTGACCGGCTTCCTGGTCAAGGGGGCCATAGTGCCGTTCCACTTCTGGCTGGCCGACGCGCACGCCGTGGCGCCTGCACCGGTCTGTCTTCTCTTCTCGGGAGTGATGGTACCCCTCGGCATCTACGCCGCTTTCCGTATCTACTGGACCGTTTTTGCTCCCGTCCTCCCGCTGGGCGACGTCCGACGGACCTTTCTCGTACTCGGTGCGCTAAGCGCCGTGCTGGGCGCCGTGATGGCGGTGACCCAACGCCATTTCAAGCGTCTTTTGGCCTACTCGACCATCGCCCATGTCGGTCTCTTTATCGTCGCGCTCGCGTGCTTGAGCGTCGGCGGAACGGCTGGGGCCCTGATCTACATCGCGGGACACGCCGGCGTGAAGGGCGCGCTGTTCCTCATCGCCGGCGTCATGTTGGCCCGCTACGGCAGCGTCGACGAGTACGACCTATACGGCGCTGGCACCGGGCAGAGGGTCATGGGTATCCTCCTGATCATCGGTGCGCTCGGTCTCGCCGGCTTGCCCCCTTTCGGCACAGCGCTCGGGAAGGGACTCAGCGAGGACGCCGCAAGTACTGCTGGATACGGCTGGGCGCCAATCCTCTTTGTGGCCGTCTCGGCCCTGACTGGGGGTGCCGTGTTGAGGGTAGCCGGGCGGATCTACTTCTCCATGGGCCCGAGGCCGAGGGAAGGGAGCCAGGTGCGGGCTTCCGGGAACGATGACCAAGAGCCCCGACTGCAACGCCTGCCGTGGACCATGATCACCTCCATTGTCGTTCTCCTGGCGGGCGGTTTCATCATCGGCTTGTTGCCGGGCGTGCACTCGGTGGCCAACCGAGCCGCCGCCACCTTCATCGACTCGACGGGATATACCCATCAGGCTCTGTACAAAGTACCGGAGCGCGTCGTCGCCGCGACGGCGTCCAACTGGACGGGGATGGGCCTCGCGCTTGGGTTTGCCTCAGCCGTGCTGGCCTGTTGTATCGCGCTTGCCGGTCTCTACGGCGAGCGACTGACAGCCCGGCTACCAGCGCTGCGCCAGGCCTACGGTCCGGTGAACCTGCTGCATCGGCTCCACTCGGGTCATGTGGGGGATTATGTCGCGTGGATGATGATGGGCTTGGCCATACTGGCTGGCTTCATCGGACTTCCATTGCGCTGACGTGCTGCTAAGGAATGAGACTCTCCCACACTCGGAGCCGAGAGAGTGACGGTGAATACTCGAACCCCGCGGCTCTGATGGAGTGATTCTCGTTGGCGCGTGCCGGTCAAAATAGCGAGCGCTCTTCAGCCGCGGCGGCTCCATCCTCTGCGGCCAACGACCGCCGAATGAGAGGAAGGTTCGAGGACATCAAGAGACGCGGGCAATCCACCTCAGCACACCATCTCGTCACCGCCCGTCGCCCTCACTGATGCAGGCGAGGAAGCTGTCGAACAGCTGGTCCCGGCATGTCGCGGTCCTTATATCGTCTCGCCTCTGGGCGGACCCATTCGCTTCGTGAACCGCGCCAGCTCATGTGGCACCGGGGTCTCGACCCCAAGTACGCGTGCCAACTCGGAGCCACCATGAACTGTTTCGAAAATGACGCGGGGGAGCAGATTCACCAGCCGGTCGTGTGGGAAATCCTGCTCGTAAAACTGCGGCCCATCCGGTGGTGCGAGAGCGAGACTGCCTCGTTCGGCAGCCAGATCCCAGCCGTCTGCCGGTGCAATGCCGAGCGGGTCACCTGGCAGTTTCGACTCGATGGTTTCGTCGTCGTCGCCATGAGCAGCGAGAGCAAGGCGATATTGGTTCAAGGCAATGGTGGCGACAAGCTGCCACACGGTTAGTCCCTCCCCGGCCAACGTCTCCCATTGATCGTCCTGGATTGCGTGCACCTTCTCGCCGAAGTACGCCAGCGACTGTGCATACAAGGACTCGAGATCCATCTCTGTGCGCTCAACAGACCCAGGGGCGACCTCGCTCGTACCCGCGTCCTGCTGGTGATTACTGATTGGATCGAGCTTCTCGATCCACTCGGCGACGATGGCCCTCGCCGAGTGCTCCATGGTCCAATGGAGCTCGCGTTCAGCTCTCGTCGTGGCCATAACCTGGGGTCGAATTGCCAATTCCGCCCAGTCGATCACCCCGGAGAGAATGCGCAAGCGCGAGCCGAACATCAGAATACGTCGCATGGGTTGCGGCCCAAGGCGTACCTTCTTTGCTGCGAACAGTTCCGCCAGCAGGTCAGAGGTGATTGGATCGGCGGCGATATTGAAGGGGCCAGTCACCGACTGCGTCAGCGCCAGGCACAAAGCGCTCACGAAGTCGTCAATGTGCACGCACTGGAGGACATAGGGTCCCAAATCGGGCACAAAGCGTCGCCACCGTTTCGGGGCGTTCATCACCCGCAGGATCTTTGTGCCGATGGTCGTCGGTCGGTCTTGGGTGGGACATACGAGGACGCCTGCTCGCAGCCGTACGACGCGAATCAGCGGATGATGATTTTCAAATCGACTCACGGCCCTCTCACCCCGCATCAATTGCCGACAATTGGCGTGACGGCGTCGATGCCAGAGTCGGCCACGCTTCATCAACTTGCCGACCCGGCGGAGCCGAGAAGTATACGCCGGCCGACGATCCGTACACGAACACCCGAACGCCGACGACGCCGATGCACTGGCAGATGTTGGACAATGCCTCAATCTGGCGCTCTCTCAACCTGACGGGGAGGTCGCTGACGGGCCAGCCTGCATAGACCGCAGCATCGGCGAACTTGAAGTGGTCCGACAGATCGTCGAAAAGGTCCACCCTTCTTTGTTCGATGGGGGTTTCGCCCTCAAGACTCAAGTCTTCTGTGTTCTCCTCGGTGAGGCTGACGACGTGGGTGATGTCGCGGTGGCCGGCGAGGCCCCGTAGGATCGCACGACCCACTCGCCCGCTGGCTCCGACGACGATGACCCTCACGAGTGACGCCGCGGCGAGTGCGCTGGTCGATCGACCCGCCGACGCTCAGGGGCTGACATGGGAACCATCGCCGTCAGGCCGCGCGGTAGCGGGCGGCCTCGGCCGATTGCAACGACAAACCGTGGCCGACGCGTGACGAATCAGGGTTCATGCTTCCTCCCGTCGGAGATAGCGCGCCCTCGAAGAGCATCGTCTCGATGCGATGGTGGTCGTAGAAGTACTCAACGTGGCGCAGGTTGGGCACCGCCGCTGCCACGGGGGCATGGAGGTTGGGGGCGCAGTGCCCCGAGATCTCGACGTGGTGAGCCTCAGCCAGGGCCGCCGTGCGCAGCCATACGCTGTAGCCTCCGCACCGGGTCACGTCGGCCTGCAGGCAGTCGACCCCGCCGGCTTCGAGCATGCGGGCGAAGTAACCCAGCGTGTAGCCGTACTCCCCCGCGGCCACGTCACCTTCGAAGCTCTGGCGAACCTGGCGGAGCCCGGCCAGGTTGTCAGAAGAAACCGGTTCCTCGAACCAGGTCACGCCGTAATTCTCGGACATCGTGCGCCCCAATTGGATCGCCTGCTTGGCCCTATACCCACCATTGGCGTCGACATAGAGCTCAGCATCGCCACCGATCACGCGACGGGCCAAGGCCACTCGGTGCAGGTCCCGATCGGCGTTGGTACCCCAGGACTCGCCGATCTTGATCTTGACCCGAGGGATCCCCTCGTCTTGGACCCAGCTCCGCAGTTGGGACTCGGTCGTGTCGTCGTCGTAGGTTGTGAACCCGCCGCTGCCATAGACCGGCACCGACTGACGGGCCCGACCGAACAGATCGCTCAGCGCCACGCCCAGGGTACGGGCTTTGAGGTCCCACAGGGCGATGTCCACCGCCGAGATGGCGCAGGCGACGAGGCCCGGCCTCCCCACATTCCGGACCGCCCGGGCCATGTCCTCGGCTGCCTGAGGAGTGTTGGTCTCGTCAGTGCCGATCACCACCGGCGCCAAGAGATCATCGATGATTCCCACTGCACTGGCGCCGGCGTAGGTCCATCCGATGCCCTCGTGATCGCCATTGCCGGCTTGCACGACGACCATGGTGGTCGCGTCCCAGGAAAGGGTCCCGTCCGCTTCGGGGCGATCAGTCGGGATCGTGTAGGCGCTGGCCGCAACGCTGGTGATCGTCATGAGGCATTCTCGAACTCAGCACGTAGCCCGCTCCGGGTGCGCGCCAACATCCTGTCGGCGCAACGGGCGGCCAGCGCCATGATGGTTAGCGCCGGGTTGGCCGACCCCTGGGTCGGCAACACGCTGCCGTCGACGAGATACAAGTTAGGCACGGCGAAGGTCTGGTGATCGGCGTTGACCACACCCTGTCGCTCGTCGGCGGCCATACGGCAGCCGCCCACGAGGTGGGCATAGCGCTTGACGGCAATGGTCTCAGTGGCACCCGCCGCGCCCAGGATGTCTTCTTGGACCTGCTGGGCGGCCTCCTGGACGGCGCAGTCGTTGTCGCACATTGAGTAGGAGAAGTTGGCCACGGGAAACCCATTGCGATCGGACTCGTCCGCCAGCGTGACCGAGTTCTCCCAGCGGGGGAGGAACTCGCAGAGCGCACCCATGACCGCCCAGTGGTTGTAGTCCCGCATGTATTCACGCAGTACCTCGCCCCAGTGACCTTGGGCCGCCACGTGCTCGGCATAGGTGATAGGTAGAGGAGAGATGTTCTGGAGCGCGAACCCACGCTGGTAGGGCTTGGCGGGATCGGTCTCGTAGAACTGTTCGGAACTCACTTCTGGGGGCGGTGCCTTGTACATGCGTACTTCGGCATCGAACCGCCCCGCCACCTGCGGTGCTCCTTGAACCATCAGGTAACGACCGACCTGACCGTGGTCGTTGCACAGCCCGTCCGGAAAGCGCGCTGTGGCAGACAACAGCAGGAGGCGGGGCGTCTCGATGGAGTACCCGGCCACGACCACGATGCGGGCCCGCTGAAAGTGTTCGACGCCATGGGTGATGTAGGTGACCCCGGTGGCCCGGCCATCGCTGTCGGTGACGACCCGGGTCACCATGGCGTGGGGTCTGATCTCGGCCCCGTGTGCCAGGGCGTCGGGTATGTGGGTGATCAGCGGAGAAGCCTTGGCATTTACCTTGCAGCCCTGGAGGCAGAACCCCCGATAGATGCAATGGGGTCGGTGGCCGAAGCGGCCGTTGGCGATCGCCACCGGGCCAATGCGGGTCTCGATGCCGAGGGCGTGGGCCCCGCGCACGAAGACCTCTCCGTTGCCCCCCAATGGTTGGGCTGAATAGGGGTAACGGTGTGGATCACCCCAGGGCCACGGTTGACCGGAGACCGGCAGCTCTTCTTCGATCGCCTCGTAGTAGGGCTTGAGCTCCTCGTAGCGAATGGGCCAATCGGCCCCTACCCCGTCCCGAGTGGCTGTCTCGAAGTCCGAGGGGTGGAAGCGCGGGGCGTAGCCGGCATAGTGAATCATCGAGCCCCCAACTCCGCGACCCGAGTTGTTGGAGCCGAGCGGAACCGGGTCGGACCCACTGATGACCCGCGGCTCGGTCCAATAGAGGCGATGCGAACCCCACTCATCACTGACCCAGTCGGCATCGGGATCCCAAAACGGGCCGGCGTCGAGACCCACGATGGAGACGCCGGCGCGGGCCAAACGCTGAATGAGGGTGGCCCCCCCGGCTCCGCAGCCGACGACGACAACATCGACTTCGTCGTTCTCGTCGTAGTGGCGCATGTCGCGCCGCAAGCGATGATTCGTGCGCTCGTCTCCGGTGGGCAAGAGCCACGCCGATTCATTGCGAGCTCGTATGTCGGCGTCACGCAGGCGACTCACCTCTGGCGGCCTCCAACGTCCGTTGGCTGTTCCTCTGCCGGGAAGCGCGCCTCATGGGCCCGCTGGGCGGATTCTCGCCGTTCGGCCCACGGCACTGGATCCGCGGCCTCCTCTTCTGGGCGTTCCCACTCTTCTCGGCTGTCGAGTCCCATGTTCTTGTAGCCCCGCGGATAGGCCGGACCGCCGAACCCCATCTCATTCCATGCCCACGGGTGGGAGTAGAACGCCGTGCAGGCATAGCGGGTCCACAGGCTCCAGAGGTGGGCGGCCTTGAAACCGTGCCACTCGTCGGCGTCCTGGACCGCTTGCACCAGATTGCCCTGCTGCTCGAGGGTCAGGCGATGAAAGGGCTCGCCGTATACGGCACGTGCCTCCTCGTCGAGGGCCGTCAAGCTCCGGTGCCAGGCTTCGCCGTCTTCGGGCATGTCGTCGTAATGCCACCCGTCGCTCAGTCCGGCCAAGAGCCGCTGGTCGATGAGTTCGGTGACCGGGACCCGGGGCTCGTCGTGCTGGGCGAGCAACAGGTCGAGCAAGGCCCGGACCGTAGGCTCTTCGGTGGGTTCGAAGAACGACAGCTGGGGATCGGTGTCGAGCCGAGCGAGCACCACCCCGGCAGTGACCAGGTCCCACCGGCTGACCTCGCCCAGGACGTCGAAATCACCGAATCGGCCCTTGTCGCCGGGGGTGACTGGTTCGTGACGCTTGGCGTTACGACCAGAGACTCGTTGGCTCACCGCTTCCCTTCCCGGCGCAGCAACGAGGCCAGAATCCCCATGCCCCCCACCATGGCTGCCAGCAGGGGCGCAAACATGGGCGGCCCCATCTCGATGTTGTAGCGAAGGTTGGTCCGTCCACCGGGCTTCTGCATGATGCCGCGCCAGTGCAAGTAGGTGCCCTGCACGCCGTTGGCCACAACGACCGCAGAGGCCAGCGGTAGAACGGTCTTCGCGGCGCGGCGACTGAAGACCGCGGCAATACCCGCCGGCGCCATGGTCGGCATGATGACGACCGGCCACCACATCATCTTGTTGCCGAAGCTGGCACCGTCATGCTCGGTGAAGATCTCAGCGGCAGTGATCAGTGCTCCGGCGGCGGCCAGTCCAGCCAGGCTCCGCTCGAACCGTCCAGTGCGGATATCGGTGATGGCTCGCCCCACTGTTCCGACGGTCGGGGCTGCTTCGATGGCGTTGCTGCCGAATGACACCTCATCCACCCTTGGGGCCGGAAAGGAATTCCTGGGCTTTCTGGCGAATCCCCATCTTGAAGACTCCCCAGGCGTTCTCATCCCCACCCAGCAACGCCTTGACCAGGTCACGTATCTGTTCGGGGGTGGCGTGCGGGGGGATGGGCGGGACATCGGGGTCGGTATAGACGTCGAGCACCGTGGGTCGATCAGCCGCGAAGGCCTCCTCCCACGCTGGGGCGATCTCGTCGGCCTCGTGCACTTCGATGGCCCCCAGCCCGAGACTGGTGGCAAAGCCAGCGTAGGAGACGTCAGGCAGTTCCTGCGAAGCGGCGAACTTCGGTACGCCGACCATGGCCCGCATCTCCCACGTCACCTGGTTGAGGTCGTTGTTGTGCAGCACGGCCACGATCAGGCGGGGATCCGACCACTCCTGCCAGTAGCGTTTGATGGTGATGAGCTCGGCCAGGCCGTTCATCTGCATGGCTCCGTCGCCCACCAACGCGATTGCCGGCCGATCAGGGTGGGCGAACTTGGCCCCGATGACATAGGGAACCCCAGGACCCATGGTGGCCAGCGTGCCCGAGAGCGAGCCGCGCTGGTCGCCGCCTAATTTCAGATCACGGGCGTACCAGTTGGCGGCAGACCCTGAATCAGAGGCCACGATCGCATTAGCCGGCAGGCGAGCAGACAGCTCCCACACCAGGCGTTGCGGGTTGACGAACCCCTCCCGCTCGCTGTCGGTCATCGCCTGGCGCTCGACTGTCTCCCACCAATCTGCCACGTTCTTCTCGATCTCCTCGCGCCACTTGCGATCGGATTTTCGTTCGAGCAGTGGGAAGGAGCGCCCGCAATGCGCTCCCTGCGTCGGCGACCAGATTGAGCTCATAGGGATAGCGCATGCCAATGAAGCCACCATCGATATCGATCTGAATGGCCCGCACCCCTTCCAGGGGCGGCATGAATTGGGTGTACGGGAAGTTGGACCCGACGGTGAGCAGGGTGTCGCAGTCCATCATCAGGTCGTAGCTCGGGCGCGTGCCGAGCAGACCGAGTGAGCCGGTCACCCAGTCGAGCTCGTCGGAGAGCACGTCCTTACCCAGGAGTGCCTTGGCCACTCCGGCCCCGAGGATCTCTGCTACTTGAGTGATCTCCTCCCGCGCCCCGCGCGCTCCTTGACCGATCAAGATGGCGACCTTGGACCCCCCGTTGAGGATCTCCGCCGCCCGGCGGATGCTGTCGTCGTCGGGCGTGGTGTGGGGCCAGCTGATCCCGAGACTTGAGGGGACCATTTTGAAGGCGTGTTCGGGAGGTTCGTACTCGAGCTCCTGGACGTCATAGGGCACGATGATGCAGGTAGGCGAATGGGTGGCCAGCGCGGTGCGAATGGCCCGATCAATGAGATTGGGCAGCTGCTGGGGCACGTTGAGGGTCTCGATGAACTGGTGGCACACGTCTTTGAACAGGCTGGCCAGGTCAACCTCTTGCTGGTAGGAGCCCCCCATGGCCGACCGATCCGTCTGCCCGACGATGGCGAGCACCGGCACATGGTCCAACTTGGCGTCGTAGAGGCCGTTCAAGAGGTGGATGGCGCCCGGACCCGACGTGGCCATGCACACGCCGATCCGGCCGGAGAACTTGGCGTAGCCCACCGCCTCGAAGGCCGCCATCTCCTCGTGGCGGGCCTGGACGAACTGGGGCGAAGATTTCGCTTTGACCCACGCCCCGAGAATCCCGTTGATGCCATCGCCTGGAAAGGCGAATATCTTCTCGACCTCCCAGGCTTGCAGTCGCTCCAGGAGATAACTCGCTACTGATTGGCTCACAGGATCCCTCCACGGGTAGCTGCAAGGCGGTCATAGGACTGTCGCCAGCGGCTGGCGTCGCTGACGTTTCGGGTATACCCCGCCATGATCCGGACAATCGGCAGTTCCGAAATTTCGCCACGGGGCAGGAGCGGCGCCCCAGTCCCCTCGCATGGGGTGATCAGGGCGAATGGCGCGCACCTCCCTCACACCCTCGTCACCCTAAGATCGCCGCCACCATGGATCCCCTCGCGGCATTTCCGCCGCAAGTCCTTCGTGACTATGCCCTGTTGGCGGACGGTGAGCGAGGAGCACTCATTGGCCCCCAAGGAGACCTGGCCTGGCTCTGTGTGCCGCGGTGGGACTCCGACGCCGTGTTCTCGACCTTGATCGGAGGGGCCGGTTGTTACGCGCTCACCCCGACCGGGCGTTACACCTGGGGCGGCTACTACTCGCCCGCGATCGTTGATCTGGAACAGTCGATGGGTGACCACCGACGGGATCATCGAGAGTCGTGAAGCCTTCGCGCTTCCCGCGGATCCTCACGTGGTCACCATCCTGCGCCGGATTCGCGCCCTCGATGGGCCAACCCGGATCAACGCGGTCCTCGACGTACGCGCCGGCTTCGGTGCCGAAGCCATGCGTGATACCCATCGGGCGAGCGATGGGACCTGGACGGGTCACTCCGGCTCCATCTGGTTCCGGTGGACGGGCGCTCCGAAAGCCCACCGCGGCGGAGCCGGCCCTCTGACGGCCGAGCTCGTGCTCCGACCCGGGCAGGTGCTCGATCTGGTACTCGAACTCAGTGATGTCCCCTTGGAGGGCGAGGCGCCCGACCCGGGTGAGTGCTGGTCGGCCACCGAGGCAATGTGGGCCTTGGCGGTTCCCGATCTCGGGGAGGTCCTTGGTCCTCGGGATGCCGAAATGGCCATGGCCGTACTCAGTGGCCTGACGAGCGCCGACGGGGGCATGGTGGCGGCCGCCACCATGAGCCTGCCTGAGCGGGCCCGGGCCAACAGGAACTACGACTATCGCTACGCCTGGATCCGCGACCAGTGCTACGCCGGGCAGGCGGTGGCCGCCCATGGGCATTTTCCGCTGCTCGACTCCGCCGTGTCCTTTGTCTCGGCCCGACTGCTCGCCGATGGCCCGGAGCTGAAGCCGGCCTACACGGTCAACGGAGGGGCGGTTCCCGACGAGCGGACGCTTTCTCACCTGGCCGGGTATCCGGGCGGTGCCGACAAGGTGGGCAACTGGGTGAACCAACAGTTCCAACTCGATGCCTTCGGGGAGGCGCTCGAGCTGCTCGCCGTCGCGTCGTCGTTGGACCGGCTCGATACCGACCACTGGGACGCCGTCGAGACCGCGGTCGCCGCCATCGAACGACGATGGGGCGAGCCCGACGCCGGGATCTGGGAACTGGACAATCAACGGTGGGCCCATTCTCGTTTGACGTGTGTGGCCGGGACTCCGAGCCATCGCCAAGCACGCCCCCAGTTCCCAATCGGGTCAGTGGAGTGGACTGGCCGATGCGATATTGGCCGACGTCTCGGCAGACTGCCTCCACGCTGACGGGCGGTGGCAACGTGCTCCAGAGGACACGCGGATCGATGCCGCTCTGTTGCTCCCGGGAATCCGTCACGCCGTGCCGACCTCTGACCCCCGGACGGTGGCGACCGTCAATGCCGTGGCCGCCGAGCTCTTGCGAGACGATTATGTCTACCGCTTCGCGCACGACGCTCGGCCACTTGGCGAGGCCGAAGGAGCGTTTCTCCTGTGTGGCTTCTTGCTGGCCTTGGCGCTCGAGCAGCAAGGAGAGCACCTGACGGCGCGAGCCCTGTTCGAGCGCAATCGCTCGGCGAGTGGCACGCCGGGCCTCTTGGCCGAGGAGTTCGACATCACCCAGCGCCAGCTACGGGGCAACATTCCCCAAGCATTCGTCCATGCCTTGCTGCTCGAGTGCAGCGCCGCCCTCCGCCCTGGTCAACCTGACAGATCTGCGTAGCGCCACGCGGGCGGGGTAGCTCCTACTACAACCCGCTCCGATCGGGGAACGAAATGGAGGCAAGCACTATGGTCACTCGGAAGGTCGCGCTCGTGACCGGCGCGTCAGCCGGGGTGGGACGAGCCACCGCGGTCGAACTGGCACGTCGGGGATTTGACGTCGCGCTGCTCGCTCGAGGGCGCGCCGGTCTCGAGGCGGCCGCGGCCGAGGTTGAGTCGAAGGGCGCCCGAGCGCTGATCGTGGCGGCAGATGTGTCCGACTATGACGAAGTGGATGGTGCCGCGGCGCAGGCCGAAGAGGAGCTGGGGCCGCTGGACGTCTGGGTGAACAACGCCATGACCACCAGCTTCTCGCCGCTTTCGGACACCAAGCCCGAAGACTTTCGCCGGGCCATTGAAGTCACCTTTCTCGGGCAGGTGTGGGGCACCATGGCCGCCCTCGCCCGCATGCGACCCCGCGATCGGGGGAACATCGTCAACGTCGGCTCCGCCCTGGCCTTCATCGGCATCCCGCTGCAGTCGCCGTACTGTGCGGCCAAGTTCGCCTGCCGGGGCTTCTTCGAGTCCACCCGGGCCGAGTTGTTGCACGAGGGCAGTCACGTCCGCCTCTCCATGGTGCACCTGCCGGCGGTCAACACACCCCAGTTCGACTGGTGCCAGACCTCGATGGATCGCCACCCGCAGCCGGTCCCGCCCATCTATCAGCCGGAGATCCCGGCCAAATTCATTGTGCGGGCGGCCCTGGACGGGCGCCGTTCCAAAGTCATCGGTTCGTGGAACAAGCTGCTGGTGGCGGCCGGCCAGATCGCTCCAGGGTTGGGAAACCACTACGCCGCCCTCGGGGCCTGGGACACGCAACTGGCCGACCTGCCGATCGGCCGCGACCGACCCGACAACCTGAACCATCCGGCCGATGACGAAGAGGACGCGGGAGCCCACGGCATCTTCGACGACAAGGCGGGAGGCTTCTTCGACCCCAGCTTTTTGAAGACGCTCCCCCAAGCGGGTCGCACCTTCTTGGCGGCTGCGATCGCCGATGCCCGTGATCGGTCCCGACGACCGAGTCCACGTCGATGAGGGGTTCACATGGCGTCAATGAGGGCATCGCAATGGCAGAGAGCAGCCCCGGTTCCCCTGGCCATTCGTGCCGGGTGGGGCATGACGCTGCTCATTGCTCCCGGGCCCGTGCTTCGACTCTTCGGGGGCGCCGACGAGGGCCGTGCCCCGCGCCGGGTCATGCGCGTGCTGGGGGCCCGTCATATCGTGCAGGCCGGCGCTGAATATCGTTTCGGCGGTCGCGCCCGAGAGATCGGCATCGGCGTCGATCTCCTGCACGGGACAACGTCGGTCGCTCTTCGGCGTCGTGAAGCCCGCCCTGGCGGCGTGCGGCGCTCATTGACGCAAGCGTGGCGACCGGTTTCGCTCTGCTCGGTATCACCAACAAATAGCCGACACGACTCGTTGACGGACTCCGGGACGACGTGCCGCGTTCCGGAGTCGTACCTAGGGGCCGCCGGCCGCAGACGAGTCGGTCGGAACCACGTCGCGCCATACCCAATGCCCCCCGACCGACGGTGCGCTCGAATCCTCTGCCCCTACCACCGCTTCCCGGAGATCCTCATCGGAACTGACGCCGAGCGTAGGACGCTTGTCGGCGTACTGGACGGGGTCGAGGCGGTCGTGCAGCCAGCCAACCCCCAGAATCACCACTGCAGCGAGCTGTCGCATCAGCCGCTCGACTCGTCCTTCTTCATCAGTACGAGTTCTACGGCGGCGACCCGATGGGAAGTCTCTTGACAGATCGTCTCACACACCGGACTTCATGACTTCCGCCACCTTGGTGGCTGCAGCTTCGACAGCCACTCGTGGGCGACGATCTCCGCCCGCCAGGTTGGTCGTTCTTCACGGAAAAGACGTGTGAGGTATCAATAAGAGTTGCAATCGCTCGGCGAATTCAAGGGATCAGTGCAACGAGCTGGTGAATAGGCAACGCTTCGTTGCCCTGAACCAGGAGGTTGTCGATGGCCCCGCACCACATGACCCGTGAGCAAAAGAAGATGGCACGTCGCCTCAGGCCGAAGGGTCTGCCGCTGAAGGAGATCGCGAGGGATGTCAGCTGTTCAATGGACCTGGTCAAGGCCATCGTGTACAAGCAGCGCGAGGATTCGGGCTTGGCTGACAGATGGTCACCGGCATCAGGCCGCCTGAGCGCTGAAGAGCGCGAGGAGATCTTGTTGGGGCTGGCCCGGGGTGAGTCGATGACGGCCATTGCCCGCAGCGTCGAGCGTGCTCCATCCACGATCACTCGTGAAGTGGCCGCCAACGGCGGTATCCACGGCTATGGGGCCTGGAGGGCGCACTGTCGGGCCGAGACATCGTAGCGGCGACCCAAGACCGCCAAGCTGGCGCACCCGGCCCTGGTCCGCCAGGTGAGCACCTGGCTCGAAGAGCTGTGGTCGCCCCAGGAGATCGCGGAGCGCTTGCGCCTGGACTTCCCAGACGATCCGATGATGCAGGTGAGCCACGAGACCATCTACCAGTCCCTCTACGTCCAGGGCCGAGGTGAACTCCGCCGCGAGCTGGCCCGCTGCCTTCGCTCGGGGCGTACGGCCCGCCGTCACCAGGGACGAGTGGAACGCGAGGCAAGAACCCAGACATGGTCATGATCAGCGAACGCCCTGCCGAGGTAGAGGACAGGGCGGTGCCCGGACACTGGGAGGGCGATTTGATCATCGGCGCCGGCGGCAAGTCCGCTGTCGGCACCTTGGTCGAACGTTCGACACGGTTCGTGCTGCTCTTGCACCTCCCCAACGAGCACGGAGCATCAAGCGTCGAGGCGGCGATGCGCAGGGCCATCAAGAAGCTGCCCGACGAGCTCGCGCTCTCCATCACCTGGGACCAGGGCAAGGAGATGGCCAGCCATGTGAGCTTCACCGTGGCCACCGGCATCCCGATCTACTTCTGCGATCCCCACTCGCCGTGGCAACGCGGTTCCAACGAGAACACGAACGGACTCCTGCGCCAATACATGCCCAAGAGCACTGACCTCTCGCGACATACTGCTGCCGATCTGGCCCGAATCCAACGAAGCCTCAACGGCCGTCCCCGCAAGACGCTCGGATATATGAAACCATCAGAGAAGTTTGCCGAGCTCGTTGCAGTGATCCCTTGAATTCGCCCTCTATTACTGCACGATGAAAGTCACTCGCCGTAAATAATCGCCCGTAACGCAGGATTTGTGCGCGGATCCTAGCCCTGACAACAGATGGCCATGTTGTTTGGCCATCTATGACCCCCTATCTTCATGATCCTGGTTACTGATGGGACTCCGGCAGGTGCCATTCAGATTCACACCTGTGTGTGATCAGATAATCCACCGCCTCACACTTTCTGGGGCGCTCATTGCCCAACAAAGCGAAGTGGCCCGATTACGTAACCGACAACGGCGGTGTTACCCCGACGTCATAGATCAGTGAGGCATGAGGCCTGCTAGTACATGCGATGGCGGGAGCGCCTCTGCACCGTAGGACCATATGAACGGGTCCCCTGAGCGGAAACAGCAGCCCAATCAGGGACCCCGTAACCGACAAATCGGACATGAAACGACGACACCTAGACGCTGGGCGAGCGCGTGTCCCCTTGGAGGGGGCGAGCTGGGTGCGGATCTGGCTGAGCAGTTGAACCAGCTTGTCCGGGTCCGCGGACGGCACTGGGTGGTGACCGAGGTGCGTCGGGGCACCCTCGATATCGTCTTTCGTGACGCCCAGCAGGCCCAGCACCTGGTGGAACTGACCGCGGTCGAAGACGACGGCCCGGGCGACTCCCTCAGCGTCATCTGGGAGGTCGAGCCAGACATCATCATGCGCCTAACACCACCCGGAACCCACCGGCCACCACCCTTGAAGTGCGCCCAGCGTGTCGCCAGAATCCCTTCATGGACAGTGCCGGTCGTGCACAGGAGGCCAGGTGATGCCGGGGGTCTGGTTTCGGCTGCGCCGCGAGTCGCGTGCCAAGTGGAAGGCCTGGGTCGCGATGGGCCTGCTTCTGGGCGTCATCGGTGGAGCCGTCCTGACCGCAGCGGCGGGTGCACGACGCACCGACACCGCCTACCCGCGCCTGCGGCAGTGGGCTGAAGCCCCTGACCTCCTCGTCGCTCCCAACAACACAGGGTTCGGCGGCTATTACGGCGCTCTCTCCCGGTTGCCAGAGGTCCGCACGCTGTCGACGCTACTTCTCTACGGGATCGTGCTTCCCGCTACGGGGGGGACCGTGGACACCAACGTCCAGGTTGAAGGCAGCTCCCAGTTCACCGGGGTGTATGGAAACAAGGTGAAGGTGCTGCAAGGTCGACTCTTCGATCCCAACGACCCCCGTGCAGCCATGGTCGACGAGCAGCTCGCCCAGCGAGACCACCTGAGACCGGGCAGCACTCTGCACCTGCTCGGGGTTCCCAATGACGCTCAGGGAAACCCCGATGTCTCTCGCGCCTTTCCCATGTCGTTCCGGGTCAGCGGTATCGCCGCCTTCGACGACCAGATCGTTCCTGCCAATCGCGCCAACGGCGAACCGCGAGTACTGCTCACTCCCGCCTTCTTCAGGGTGCCTGCTTACAAAGGGCTCCATGGGTCTGACGGAGGAGCAGTCACTCTGCGCACGGGGGCGAGTAGGGCGGCCTTCCTGCGCCAAGCGAACTCGTTGGCATCGTCGCCCCGATTCTCATCCCAGACGGGAGGACAGGTCTTCATAGGAGACCTCGACGCCCAGGCGGCAGCGACCGAACGGGCGATCCGGCCCGAGGCGATCGCCCTCGCCCTCTTCGCGGCCCTGGCCGGGCTGATGGTGCTGGTGGTCATGTCGCAGCTCATCGGACGCCAGGTCCTCCTCGATGCCGCCGAGCATCCTGTTCTGGCTGCGCTCGGGATGAGCCGCCGTGACCTCGTCGTACTCTCGCTCCTACGAGTGGGGATCGTGACGTTCTGCGGCGCACTGGTCGCCGTGGCCGTGGCCATTGCCGCGTCTCCGTTGATGCCGATCGGACCCGCTCGAGTGGCCGAGCCCAGCCCAGGAATAGAGGTGAACCTGGCGATCCTCGGTGTCGGCTTCGTGATCGCCTTCTTGGCACCGTTGCTCCTGGTGGTTCCCGCCGCGTGGCGGGCAGCCAGCAGGTTCGGACCCCTGGGCTCTGCCGCGTCGGGAAGCGAGGAAAGCCGTTCGAGCCTTGTCTCGGCGCTCGGAACTGGACCGGGAGCGCTCACAGCCTCGCTCGGGCTGCGCATGGCGTTCGATCCTGGACGGGGGCGCAGCGCGGTGCCGGTGCGCAGCGCGGTGCCGGTGCGCACCGCGCTGGCAGGCACGACGATCGCGCTCACGGCCTTGGTGGCGTCCTTTGTCTTCGGCGCCAGCCTGCTGCACCTTGTCGATACGCCGCACCTGTACGGGCAGAAGTGGGACAGCCAGCTCGACCTCGGGTTCGGCGCGGTACCTGCTCAGTTCTTGAGCACCGTGATTTCGAGCCAGCGCGATGTGACCTCTTACGCGATGGGCAACTATGCGCCCCTCGGGACACTCGCCATTTCCGGCGTGCAGGTTCCCGCCATAGGCATTGACTCTGCTGGCGGCAGCTTCCTCGCACTGCTGCAGGGAAGGGCACCGTCGGCTCCGGGGGAGATAGCGCTGGGGGCGCGGACACTTGAGACTCTACATCTGCGAGTCGGAGATACGGTCCTGGTCGCGCTCAACGCCGGGACCCGGAGCATGCACATCGTGGGCGAAGCGGTTTTTGCCGCTTTCAGCCGGGGATCGTTCGATGCCACCGATCTCGGAAACGGAGCCGCTCTTGTGGCTTCGGATCTGTCGGTGCCCGATCCAAGCACCGGATGTCCGGCGGGACCCACCTGTTATAACTTCGCCCTCGTGCGCTTCCGGCCGCGCACGAACCTGGCCGCAGCCGGAGTCAGCCTCGAGAGAGCGGCGGTTGCCGCAGGGTGCCCGGTCGGTTCCTGCAATGTCGTGGCCGACCAGCGGCCGAGCGACATCGAGAACTACACGCGTATCCGCAACACCCCGATTGTTCTCGGAGGGGTTTTGGCTCTGCTGGCCGTGGCGATGCTCACCAACGTCCTCGTGACCGGGGTGAGGATGCGCCGGCGCGACCTGGCGTTGCTCAAGACTCTGGGTCTGCTGCGGCGCCAGGTTTCGGCGGTGGTGGCCTGGCAGGCGACTGCCCTCATCGCCTTTGCCCTAGTCTTGGGGATTCCTCTCGGGATCGTGGCCGGTCGCGCTCCGTGGTCCTTCTTCGCCGACTCTGTAGGCGTGCCAGGAGCCGCCCAGGTGCCGCTGCTCGCTGTTCTTTCTATCGTCCCCATCGCGCTCGTCTTGGCCAACGTCATAGCGGCCGGACCCGCATGGGCAGCGAGCCGCGTGCAAGTCGCCTCTGTTCTGCGAAGCGAGTGAGCTGCGCCAACTCTCACCTGCTTGAGGAGGCTCCAGCGGAAGACAACCCTGTTTTCCGCGTGATCGCCCATGTATCGAAGCCCATTCTATGTCCCCAGCCGAATGGCAGGCCACGCCGAATCTGCGATCTCACTTGGAGAGGTGACAACGCTCGCAGCCATTGCGCGCCATCGAATGGAAGTCCCCGGATACTTGATCCATCATCGCCGCCCGCCGCGCTCTCCGGAAGACAGCGCCGAATGGGGGATCAGCTTCCCGTAGGTCAGCTCAAGGCGCCCCGTCATTGCCTCCGGGTGACTTGGGACCTTGGCCGACGTTTGCACCGTTGTTGTTGGGTTGGTGGGTCGGTGTCGGATTGCTGCAGGCGGCGAGGCTCAGAGCGAGTCCTACAGCGGCGACCCCGATGGGAAGTCTTTTTACAGATCGTCTCACCTTTCCGGTGTACCCGGATAGCGGTTGAGTAACCTCGATTCACACGCCGGACTTCATGACTTCCGCCACCTTGGCGGCTGGCCAGCTTCGACAGCCACTCGCTGGCGACGATCTCGGCCAGGTTGGTCGTTCTTCACGGACAGAGGTGCGAGGTATCAATCGGAGTTGCAATCGCTCTTTTGCACGATGAGAGTCGAGCTGTCCGACGAAGAGTTGGCCCTGATCGTGGAGGCGCTGGAAGATAACGCCAGACTCTTCGACGTGGGAGCGGTGGATCCCACACTCGACGCCGACGAGCGAGCAGTCTTCGCCGTCGATGCCGAGCTGTGCAGATTGCTCGTTGTTCGGCTGCGCGGACAGTAGCCACTGATGACCAATCCGCTTCAGGTCTCCGTGGATGCGATTTATCACGATAATGCCCATACGGTCCCCCATCATTGCCAAGCCTCAGCAGCGAAACGATGGGGCAGGAGGTGAATAACCTCACGAACCCGTGGAGGCCGATAACCCACATCGAAAAGGGCATCACAGCTATCCCTGTCTGCCCCAAGATCCGATGTGTCCCACGGTCCCGGCGCAGCGGGGGCGCTGCTCCCGTTCTTTATCGGCACTTTGCGGAAGGGTTGGCTTGCCAGACGATTAACCCCCAGGTGGGCGCAATAGCCACCCAGGTTCACGGCACCGTCGACTTCATCCGGAGTCAACGGGACGACGGTCTTGCTGTCTACCTTCGTTGTCCGGCAAGTCTATGACGGTAATCACATCGGTTTCACCGATTGCGTAGTAGAAGGCATCGGGCTTTCCGCCCACGCTGACACGCCTTTTCGACGACGGTTCGGGGTATAAGCCACACACCCTTCTACGCGGATGGGCTACTTCGCCGGGCCTGCGCCTCATCCACCGCTCGCTTGTCGTGTTCGTCCAGTTTCTTCGTGTCGCGTGGTAGCGCAAAGGGTCGCACGTCGGCGGGAAGACCGGCAGCGACGGCCTTGGCATGATCGAGTTCTGCATTGACCTCCGCGCCCAGCAAAACGGCGACGTTGGAAAGCCATAGCCAGATCAAGAAGACCACAATGCCCGCCAAGGATCCATATGTCTTGTTGTAGGACGAAAAGTTGGTGACATAGAGGGCAAACAGAGCGGAGACGATCAGCCACAGAATGGTGGCGATCAGACCTCCGGGACTGATCCACTTGATGCCAGCTTGCTTGGCGTTGGGACTGGCCCAAAACAAGATGGCGAGTAGCAAGGAGATCAGGACCAATAAGACTGGCCACTTGGCAATATCCCATACCAGCACCACGGTATGCCCCACACCGAGAGCGTTCCCGATCGCGTTGGCGATCGAACCACTCACCACCACGATTACGGCACACGACATCAAAATGATGACGGCGAAGACGGTGACCACCAGTCGAATCGAAATCGTCTTCCACAGGGGCCGACCCTCGCCGATCCCGTAAATCACGTTCGAGCCTTGTCGAAAGGCATTGACGTAGCTCGACGCTGACCACAGCGCGATCACCAGCCCGATGATCGCCATGATCCCGGTTCCCGTTTTATGCGATTGCGCTTGGTGCAGCAAGGTCTCGACAAAGTGACCGGCCGACCCCGGGGCTACATGGTTCACCTGGGACACAACCTTGTTCGTAACATTTTTACCGAAGAGTCCGAGGGCGGTGAAGAGTACGATCAGTCCGGGCACCATGGCCAAGACGCCGTAGTACGTCAGCGCCGCTGCCAGAGTGGTGAGATTGTCGTTGCGGAACTCGGCCCGGGACCGCTTGAGGACAGCCATGAGAGAGTCCCGTGGAAGCTCGGTCGGGCCGTCCAACTCCCGTTGGCTGGACAGCGAGCCATCTACCGGCATGTTCTCTCCTTCGGATTCGAAATGGTGAAGCCTCTTTACCCTCCCGCAGACCCGGCAATCGACCCAACAGAATGGGCCCGAGTTTGGGTTTGCTCGGTGTGGCGCCGGGTAGAGGATCCGCACTGCGTACCTAAGACGAGGAGATCCAGATGAGCATTCCCGATGGAAGTCCCGACGTGACAGGTAGCTCGGCCACCGACGCGGCCAAGCAAGAGGCATCAAATCTGGCGACCAAACTTCAAGAGCAGGGGTCAACGGCGGCCGAGACGTTGCAGCAGGGCAGCCAGCAGATTGCCGCTGAGGCGAAAGCTCAGGTGGGCAGGCTCAGCGAGGAGGCGCAAACCCAGCTTCACATGCTGCTCGAACAGGCCCAGCAAGAGATGGCAGCCCGCGCAACCGATCAGACGGACAAGGCGGCCACGAACCTAAGGGGCTTAGGCGAGGAGTTCCGTGCCCTCGCCGAAGGACGGACTGAGGACGCCTCCAGACTGATCCCGTACGTCCAACAGGCGGGACAGAAGGCGCGATCCTACGCGGACCGCTTGGAAATGGGCGGTATCAGCGGTATCGGGAACGACCTGACTAGCTTCGCACGGCGGCGCCCTGGCCTGTTTCTCTTAGGTGCGCTCACGGCTGGTTTCGCGACAGCACGTCTGGTGCGCGGTGCCCAAAAAGCCTCCAGCGACAGCGCGGAAGCTTCAGTCCCGGCATCGTTGTCCCGACCAATCGCTCCATTTTCGCCAGCAGAGGCTGCCGCGGCCGCCGCCTCGCTTCCGAGCGGCTTCGATGAGGTCGGAGTCGCCTCCCCCGCTTCCTTTGGTGGGGCACTGGAGGTGAACTGATGGACTACGACACCGCAGCCACCAACTTGGGCGGTGAACCGACGACCGCCGACAAGCCATTAGGCCAGCTCCTGGGCGAGGTGGTTTCGGAGATGGGAACCCTGGTGCGCCAAGAGATCGCCTTGGCCAAGGTTGAGACGAAGGAAGAGTTGACGCAAGTGGGGAAAGCAGCGGGCACGGCTGGCGCCGCGGCGGTGGCGGCCCATATGGCATTGCTATTTTTATCGTTGGCCCTCGCCTGGGTCCTGAGCCAGGCGATCAATCGAGCCGCGGCCTTCGCGATCGTGGGCGTCCTCTACGCCGCGGCCGCTGGCCTTCTCGTCCTCACCGCCAAGAAACAGGCACAGTCGATCAATCCCGTTCCAGAACAGACTATCGAAACCCTAAAGGAGGACGTCCAGTGGGCCAAAGCGCAGAAGAGCTGAGAGAACAGATTGCGGCGACAAGAAACGACCTCGGTACAAAGGTCGACGCCATTGGTGATCACGTGAGTCCCAGCCGAATAGTTCAACGGCGCAAGGACCGAGCACTCTCCCTCTGGACTACCGCGAAGGAATCGGTCATGGGTACTGCCGCTAATGTCGGTTCGACCGTTCATTCGGCCACCGATACGGTTATCCACAGCCCCGGCACGGCACTCAACAGCGGGACCCAGGGTGCAGTGTCACAGACACAAGGCCAGCCCCTCGTGGCTGGCGCCGTGGCCTTCGGCCTTGGTTTCCTCGTCGCCTCCATGTTTCCTGGGTCTCAAAGCGAAGGTCAGGTCGCGCAAAAGGTCCAACAAATGACACAACCCGCCGTTAGTGAACTGAAGCAGGCGGGGCAGGACGCCGTCTCCTCCCTGAGAGACCCGGCTTTGGACGGGGTGGCGCACGTCAAAGAGGCCGCCATGAGTGGCGTGGATCAAGTGCGTAGCACCGCCCAGGAAGTGGTCGGCGATACTAAAGAGGCCGTGGGAGAAGCAGGTGAACAGCTAGCCGATCAGACCAAGAATGCGGCGGAGAACATTCGGAACGCATGACGGCGCCAGGAACCGCAACATTTGCCTGGGTGGCCGGTGAGCCCGGAATGCGAGAGCAGCTGCCGTTTGACGATCCAGCGCCTGTATGGATGAAGCGGGCGCAGTGCCGACGTGGACCGCGACCTGTTCTTCCCCGAGCACGGCGGGAAGGGGACCACGGCCCGTGCGGTCTGCTCGAGCTGCCCGGTGCGGTAAGACGCAGCAAGATCGACACAGCCGGCTCAGCTTGGGTCAGGACCCTTTGGAGCAACGGTCGCCAGACGCGAACGCACGCGCACGAGCGGAGCGGAGGGGTCATGGGGTTGAGGGATCGCTGTCATGGCGAAGTCGCCGATCACTCCTGGTCTAAAGACGAGACAATGGGTAGAGCCTCCGAACTGGAAGTGTCCGAGCTCTTCGCCCTTGACAATGTGGCGCCCGGGCGCGATGTCAGGGTGGATGAGGCAGGAACTAACTTCTGACATGCCGACCGGTACGAAAGCGACCAGCCCGATGGCGGGATTGGCGGCTTGGATGAGGAAGATCGCCCGGGTGGCGACGTGCGCGAGGTAACCCTGGGAGTGGGTCGGCTCCACTGCGTCTGACCCCAGCGAGTCAGCCTCCGAGTAGTAGGTGCCCTCGACGACGAACGCCCGCACGATGGTTCCCGCCACTGGGCTATGCCACCGGTGGTAGTTGGTCGCGGAGAGGAACGCCTGATAGACCGTGCCGCCCACGAACTCCTCCACCGCCTCGTCGTTGGCGAGCATGTTCTCCAGCGAGTAGGGCTGGGTCTTCAGCCAAAAGTCATCCCGGCGGCTCACATCGGTGCGAATGCTGAAGGGGGTGGACTCGCAGGCGGCGACGATGATGCCGTCGTCTTCGAGTGCGGTCACTGGACGCGCTCCGTCACGGAAGCGGCGCGTGAAGAAGTCGTTCCAAGATGTGAAGCCCCAGTGGCGATCGGCGGGGTCGTGCTCGTACTGCTCGATGCCGATCGCCTCGCGGGCCGCCGGACTCATCCAGCCCGAAGGTGAGTCGTTGAGCACGTAAAGCGACTCGGGGCTGTTCAGGAAGTCGCACCATGCCGTGAGGATATTCTTCAGGACCGCATTGACCTTGGGGTCGCGGAACGCAGCGAAGCCAGCTGGGGTGCCCATGGTCCAGTCGAGGATCGCACCGAGCGGTAGGGTCACGTTCTGGTCGCCGAATTCGGGTGCCATCGTCAGGACCTCGTTGATCAGACGGAGCATTTGGTCGGGACTCTCCAGGTGCCGCTTGCTGTACGAGCGGGTCTTGGGCACCTGCGCGATCATCCTGCTCACGTACATGCCGACTACTGGGTCACTAGCGATGAGCCGTTGGAACTCCTCCACCGCCGGGTGCAGCTCGATGTCGCCCTTGGCCTCGACACGTTGACGGTGGCCGGCGAGCCAAGCTTCTAGTGCGTCCTGGCTCGTCGGTAGCCAGCCGGCATGGCGACGTACATCTCCTGCGAAACCGTCTGGGGTCATGGTCGGGAACTCGCGGGGTATGAATCGGGCATTGTAATAAGTTTCAAATCGCTCGCATTCAAAGAGAGGAACGCGTGCGACCAACGGGCGGACTCTCGGAATGGCGAGCAGTTGGCCATTTCATTCCTCTTCGAATGTCGCCCGCGGCCTCATCGCCGGACACGTGTCGGCTGTCGCCGGGGTTAAATACGACTCCGGCCGCGACTACGTACGACGAGGTAGACAATGGCCAGAACGATGATGAACAAAAGAACCGGGTGAACGGTCACGCCCAGCACAATGGCGATCGCCGTGATCACCAGGGCGACCACAATGTCAAAAAGCACATTTCCTCCTCAGATTGTGAGCAAATGCATACCCCGCGTGGCTCCGCTCAAACAAACCTGACCCGGCGACTACCGCTCTGTCTCATAAGCGTTGAGACGTGACCGCAGCGAACCCCGAACTTGGATGCGGTCCACACTGGGCTTTCGGACCCTCATTTTCGCCGTCGGTCGACGCCGTTCTTCGGCAATCGCCATCGCAAAGATCGAAAAGGGCACTGAGGTCCCGGCACGCCTCACTAGGGAGGTGCTGCTCGAAGTGATCGCCTCTGCCACCTCGACCCTCATGGTCAGCTTTGCGGCGTACCATGTCGCCGCGGTCTCGGCCGCCGTCGCTGCGTCGGCCCAGCGTGTCGTCGACGTCCGCCTCGTTCTCGAAACGGGCGAGGATGCCGGCGGGACACTCAGAGGAGCCTGAGCCGTCCACGCTGCACCTCCAACGGTCATGTCCTCGCCTATTATTTCGCGCCGGCGGCCTCGGGCCACAGCGAAATTCGAATGGTACCAACAACCAGAATCTAAGAAGCATGAACCACAAGCTCCACACTCGGTCTACCGCTCATCCGACGAGGACGCGCTCTGGCACAGTTACCCGTCACACCAAGGGCCTCGATCCGGAGGGCGGCGTCGCCATGATGGTGCGCGCCGGTGCGGCTGGACTCAGTCACGCCTTCGCCCTGCTGCCGTACCCCGAGTGGTTCACGGCCAAGAAGGCCAACTGGGCCGAGTTAGCAGCCATCCGCGAGCGCTGGCGCGACCTGCCGGTGTGTGTCGAGTTCCGTTCCCCCACCTGGCTGGCCAGCCCCAAGGACCGGGACCGCGCAAAAGCGCGAAGCGGGACGGAAAGGTGGCAAGGCATCCAAGAAGGGATGAGTCCCGCCGCCCGACGCATCAGGAGGGTGACCTCTCGTCCGATCGGTGTCCAGCGCTCGCAAGAGGCTCGTCGGTTTGCCGATCTCGTCCACGGGCGGCTGATCGAGTTGGGGCAGACGGTCGGCGTTGCCGAGTCGTTGACTGGGGGACTGATCTGTGGCCTGCTCACCGAGGCACCCGGAACGAGCGTCACCTTCCGCGGCGGCTTGGTCGTCTATGCCACCGATCTCAAACACTCCATCGTCGGCGTGCCACTTCACGACCTTGAACAGTATGGTCCGGTGCCTCGCGTTGTCGCAGAACAACTCGCCTCCGGGGCCAGGGAGCGCCTGCAGGCGGACTACGGCATCGGTGCGACGGGCGTCGCAGGTCCCGGGGGCCAAAACGATCGGGAAGTCGGCGAGGTGTTCATCGCGGTGGCGTCCGAGGCGGGCGTGTCAGCCAAGCGCTATGAGTTCGACGGCAATCGAGACGAGATCCGCATCACCACGGTGACGACCGCGCTCGCGGACCTCGTCGACGTGCTCAATGGGACCGTCGCATCAGCCTGATAGCGAGAAGTCTCGTGAGCCCACGTCCATTCGGCGCCATTCATAGCCATGTTCTGGTCCGCGTGGCCGCGGCAACGCAACCCCCCGAAGCCCTGCGGCACAATCCCCAAGGGTTGCCTCCCACCGCTGGAGATCGGAGGTTCTCGACTCTGATCTCGAACGTGACGGACTCAATGACTTGTCGAGAACGCCGCCATGGAGTCTGGCGTGTTTCGGCCGCTCCCCCGTTCTTCAACGTGGCGAGGAGGAGATCGCTGACTCGGACGTCGGTCGGCGGGGCAGGGCCTGGGTAGCCCCACCGCGCCGGTCAGGGTCGTAGCAGAAATGCACGCAAGCATGCCGAACGGTCGCTCGGTCGAGCACCGGGGGCACGACCTTTTCGCTCGGCATTTTACGAGGCACCGCGGTCCGGACAACGCCCGGAGTTTCGCCTGCGCTTTTCCGGGTAGCTCGAGGGCATGACCACCCCAGACGATCCACTCCCCATGGAACCCGAACCGCAGTTGATGGACCCAGCCATGCCCAGCGGCATCACCGGGCTCGTCGACACGGAGGAGCCGGATCCGAGCGATCGAGGCGCTGCCGATGGGGACTCATCGCTCGGCGAGTGAGATGCCAGCCGGCGACCCGTGACGCAAGGTCCCTAACCGCCGGGGCTCGCGGGCCTGGGTCGAGCAGCTGTCCAAGACGAAGACCGTCGGCGCCGTCGTACCCGCAGTAGCAGCTGGAAACGCAGGTCCACCACCGGGGCGGCCTGGCCCGGCTCGACTACGCCCAGGACGCAATCAACAAGACGGTTCGGGGCTCCATAAGTCGGGGAACTCCCCTCGCCCTGCAACTGACAGCGGGCCTAGTCCTGGTCGGCGGGTGTCGCTGATCCTCGAATGGGAAGGCGTCACCATCGACCCGATCGGCGCGATCATAGGCGCCCTCGTGTTCCAGGCCCTCGCCAATCACGTGGAACTCGGTCGAGGCGAGGAAGCCCTGGCCTTCCTGCGCAGCGTCGGGGTCGGTGCGCTCGGGGGGCTGATCGGGACGTCGGTGCTCTGGCTGCTGCTCAGTAAGGCCCGCCTCACCGGGGTACTGGCGACCGAGGCCATCGTCGCCGTGGTCGTCGGCACTGCCGCCTTGTGCGACGCCCGTCGGGCTGACACCGGTCTGATCGCCGCCATCACCATGGGCGTGGCGCTGGCGAATCTGCCGGGCATAGACCTGCCCAAGGACCGACAGTTCTTCAAGACCATCGTCCAACTGGTCGTTGGGCTGCTGTTCATCTCCATCTCGGCAACGGTGACCACTGCCTCGGTTCGGGCGGTGCTCGGGTCCACCCTGCTACTCGTCGCCGGCCTGGTGTTGGTTGTCCGTCCCGTCATCGCCGCAGCTTCTACGCTGCGCACCTCCTTGTCCATTCGAGAGCGGACCTTCATTGGTTGGATGGATCCTCGGGGCATCGTGGCGGCCTCGACTGCGGCCACCTTCGGAGCGCCTTTGTCCACAGCGGGGATCGCTGGGGCCGACAAGCTGCTTCCAGCGACATTCCTCGTGATAGTGGGTACGGTCAGTGTCTACGGGCTCTCGGCCACACCGGTTGCCCGGCTTCTCGGGTTGGTCGAAACCATTGAAGAGGAACGACCCGAGCCGGTTCTTCCCGACGAACCTGAGGCCGCTCCGCCAGGCAGTGACGAGTGAGCATTCGTGTCATCGCACTACGAGAGCCTTCGTAGAGGTTGTTGGGTGTGATGTCGCGACCACAGCCCAAACTTGTAGGTCAAGAGGCTGAAATCACGGCTTCGCTAGCCGGCACGTCGACTGCCCTTGCGGTCCGGCTGACGAGTATGAGCGAGCCGCCTGCCGCTATGACGGCAGCCAGAACAAGTGGACCGGTCGTGCCGTAGGTGTTGAAAAGCACGCCGCCAACCGCTGAACCGGCGGCTAGGGAACCTTGCAGCGCAGTGACGAACAAGGCAAGACCGCCCTCTACGCTGGCCGGCATTGTCCGAGCCATCCAGGTTTGCGCGGCGACGGGGACCGCACCGAACCCGGCGCCCCACAGAAGCACCAGGGCGATGATGACCGGGTGCATTCCGCTAATGACGGCGATCAGCAGGGTAGAGATGGCAATGAGCAATCCAGCTCCGCAGAGCGTTGCTCTGAGGCGGCGGCGCACGGTGACTCCAGCGGTAAAGTTCGTCGCCCCGCCGGCCAACCCGAAACCGAGCAGGACGACCGTGACCTGCTCACCGGTCAGCCCGGCCCGACTCTGGAGTAGTGGGTTGATGTAGGTGTAGGCGGCGAAGTAGGCGAAGAAGATCGCAGCCGCGGCGATAAGGCCAACTCGTGCCGTACTGACCTTGAGTATGGTCAGCAACGTGCTCGAATGGACGGGTACCCCGGTCCCCAGGCACGGTAAGGCAGTCATCTGTAGAACGATGGCGGCGCCGGCTAGGCCGGCGGCGATCGCGAAGGCAACCCGCCAACTGGTCAGGTTCCCGATGAGCGCGGCGGTCGGCAGGGCTGCCACGGTTGCCAGGAAGATCCCGCTGCTGACCAACGCGATCGAAGTACCACGCGCCTCTTCGCGGACGAGCGACATGGCCGCTCCGGCACCGAAGACCCAGAACCCTCCGATGCACACGCCGAGGAGAGCCCGGGCGACGAGCATGATTTCGAAGTTCGGGGCGGCCGCGGCGACCACATCGGAGGTCAACACCAAGGCACTCAAGGTCCACAGCAAGACACGGCGCTCGATACGAGCCGAACCCAGCGTCAGGATCGGACCGGCGATGGCTGCGGCGACGGCGGGGACGACGACCATCAGTCCAGCCAACCCGATGGAGACGCCGAAGGCATGGCTGAGATGGGGGAGGAGGCCGACAGGAATCACCTCGGAGAAGACGAGCGCGAACGATCCCAGGGCGATCGACCAGACGGCGAACCATCGGTCACCGCTGCTGGTCTGCTGGGGGTCGTGACAACTCATCCGGTCGGCCAGCTGGGCCGCTACGGGACGACGTTGGAGTGTCACCTCGGTCAACGTCGAGTCCGGCTGGGTCGATAGAAAGGTTCAGCTCGCGAACGACCCCGGATGCCCAAGGGCTGCCGGTGGGCCTGGCGAATGAGACCGACGCCGATCGGGAAAAGGATCCTGGCCGCTCTCATGCGACGGTCAGGATGAGCTTCTCGCGTGCTGCGCCGTTGTCGAGCAGAGCGTGCGCTTCTGGTGCTCGCTCGATCGGTATCTGGCGCTGCGCCCGGAGGCGAAGGACGCCGGAGGCCAGGAGCGCCATGGTGTGGTCGAGCGCATCGGGAGCCCGGTCCGGAGTCGGCGCGGACAGCGCCACGCCGAGATCGGCGGCGTGTTCGTCGGCGAGAGTGATGACCCGAGAGGGACCGCCCGCCAGCTCGACGGCGGCGCTCAAGCTGCCACCCCTTCCGGCGGCGTCGAATACGGCGTCGACCGATGGCGTATGGGCATGCACCTGCTCGATGAGGTCCGTTCCGTAACGAACCGGCACCGCCCCGAGCTCACCGACGAAGTCTTGGTCTTGCGGGCCGGCGGCGCTGATGACGGCCAGGCCTTGGGCAATCGCCAGCTGGGTGGCGATCACGCCAACCGAACCGGCGCCGCCCAAAATCAGCAGGGTCTCGCCGCGGGCGACGTGGAGTTGGCGCAAGACGCCAACCGCTGCCTCAGCGGATGCCGGCAGCGCAGCCGCAGCGCTCCAAGTGACGTTCGAGGGTTTAAGGGTCCATGTCGACGCCAGCACATACTGGGCGTAGCCGCCGAGGCTGGCCAGCAGCGCCGCGACCTCGTCGCCCTCCTTTACCCCGGTCAGGGAGGGTCCCAGTGAGTCGACCACGCCGGCCGCCTCGAAGCCCAAGACGGCGTTGGGTGGCAGCGGAAATACGGCCTGAAGGTCACCTCGGCGGATCTTGGCATCGGTGGGGCCAACGCCAGCGGCGCGCACCCGGATTCGCACCTGCCCCGCCCCGGGCTGGGGCATGGCGGTCTCCTTCCAGACGAGCACGTCGGGCGGGCCATAGCCAGTGAGAACGGACGATTTGGGCATGGGCGGTCCTCCAGAGACGTTGAGTCGCGCGGTCGGTTGGAATGGAATGGTGGGGTCAAGTTCAGATCTGTTCGCTTCCACCATCGACGAATATCTCGCCTCCGGTCATGAAGCTGCTTTCCGATGAGGCCAGGAACAGCACCGCGTTGGCAATCTCCTCTGGCTGGCCCAGGCGTCCCAGCGGGACCTGGCCGGCGATGGCCTGCAAGAGGCTTTGAGCCTGTTCGGGGTCCGGTGCCAGGGCACTGAGTCCAGGAGTATTGGTCGGGCCGGGCACAATGGTGTTCACCCGGATACCCCGGCCGGCGAGTTCGGCCGCCCAGGTGCGACCGAAGGACCGGATGGCTGCTTTGGATGCGGCGTAGACGCTGAACGCCGAGGTCCCGTTGGTCGCCGCCGATGAGCCGGAGAGCACGATGGAGGCGCCGTCGTTCAGAAGCGGTAGCGCCTTCTGTATCGTGAACAGGGTTCCACGAACGTTGATGCCGAAGGTCTCGTCGAACTGCTCGAGCGTGATCTGGCCCAGCGGCACGAACCCGCCGCCGCCCGCGTTCGCGAACAGGACATCCAAACCCCGACCGCGTTGGAAGATGGTCTCCATCAGCCGGTCGAGGTCATCGAGATCGGCGACGTCACTTGGGAACCCGGTAACGTCCTCGCCGATCGAAGCGACGGCGACTTCGAGTTCAAGCTTGCGCCTCCCGGTGATGAATACGTGGGCGCCTTCGGTTGCGAATCGACGAGCGGCGGCCAGACCTATCCCGGCGCTGCCGCCGGTGACGAGTGCCGTCTTACCTTCGAGTATCCCCATCGTTCTGCTCCTTTTGTTGGGTGATCGTTCGGTGTAGGTCAGGTCTGCGGTGTTGCTCAGACGGTGTCGGTCAGGTGAGTGCCGGCACCATTCCGGCTAGTTCCCGCCACTGCGGTCTCCGCGTCACTGTCCTGGGCGCCCAAGACGTGGACCGCGACATGGTCGGCTCCCGCGTCGAGGTGGACCTGGATGCGCGACCGGATGTCGTCGGGCGAACCCCAGGCGACGACCGCGTCGATGAGCCGGTCACTACCGCCCGGCACCACATCAGCATCCGTGAAACCATTTCGGCGCAGGCTGCCCTGATAGGCCGGTAAGCCGATGAACATGCCGATCCCGTCGCGGCCGATGGCGCGAGCCCGGCCGGGGTCGGTCTCGAACACCACCGCCTGATGGGGAGCGATGAGCGGGTCCGCGCCGATCCGGGCCCGAGTAGTCGTGCTGTACTGGGGTGTGACGAGAAACGGGTGTATCCCTGCCGTGCGCGACGCGGCGAGTTCGGCCATCTTCGGGCCGTTCGCACCCAGCAGTCGCCGCTCGGGCAGAAGTGGGTATGGTGCCTCGTCGAGGCGGTCGAGGAACGTCCCGACGGCGGCGATGGGGTTTCCGTAGACCTGGCCGGCGTGCACGGCCGCCTGCTCGTTGCTCACTCCGAACCCGGTGATCGTTCGCAGCCCGAACTCTGCGTCCAGCTGGTGGATCCGATCACCGATGAGTGCCGGGGCCTACCCCCAGATCCCCAGCACACCCACGACGACGGCCGAGTTCGAAGCCGAGCGCAGCAAGTGGCGCACGTCGTCGAAGACACCATGACCGTCCAAGCCCGGGATCCACAACGTTCGCAACCCAAGCGCATCCAGTTCAGCAGCGGCGTCCTGCACCTGGGGGCGTCCGGCGTCGCGGAGCTCCATACTCCACACGCCAACCTGACCCAGGAGCGACCTCACCTGATTAGGCACAACAACCTCCCTAACTTGGTACCAGCTCGGTGCTGCTCCGATCGGCTGCCCGACGAACGTTGAGCGAAGTGCGGGCTCTGGCGGTCAAGGGATCCTCAATCGGGGCGGCTGGGGCATGAGGCGGCTCCCACTTGGGGGACGGTCGCGTAACCCCAGTCCACGTTGCTCCCGATCGGAAAAGGGCGCCTGGTCAACGAAGAAGGAGTTGGGTGGAACCTCAATTGGCCCTGCCTCGATCAGCACGACCGAAGCATCCTCGCTGAGCCTGTTTGCGAGTACGCAGCCGGCCGAGCCCGCACCGACGATCACTAAATCGTGCTCCTGAGCTGCCATTTCGACACTCCCGTCGGTTTGGGGAACTGAGGGGTTTCGTTATGAGACCAAAAAGTATCGTACGGACGATATCCTTGATCGCGGTGACTGGCAAGAGGAACGCCCGGACGCGCTTGCTCGAAGCGACGATCGAGCTGATCTGGAGGGGTGGGCTGGCCGCCGCCACACCTGCGGCCGTGGCCGAGCATGCCGGCGCCGGGAAGATGTCGCTCTACCGCCACTTCGCCGGAAAGGACGAACTTGTCACCGAGGCGCTCAAGGCGCAGGATCCTCGGCAGCGGGCTCTCGTTCTAGGCAAGCCAGGTCTGGACCCCCGAGAACGCATCCTCAACGTGTTCGAACGGCAGGCGGCCGCCGCCGACCGCGCAGGCGATCGATACCGGGGCTGCCCCTTCGTGCGCGCCAAGCTCCATTTTGAGGACGACGGGCACCCAGCAGCCCCCGTCGTGACTGCGCATAAGGACGAGATGATCAAAGAGATCGCCTCGATCCTGAGCGATGGCGGCCAGGTGGATCCCGAAGCAACCGCTCGGGTCGTCCTGATGCTCTTCGATGGTGCCACCATCCACGCCGAGATTCGCGGCAACGGAGAACCATTTAGGCAAGCCAGGGCGGCCCTTGCCGTTCTGCTCTCGGATTCGGAGAACGCCGACAACTCATCGCCCCCCCAGAAGTGACGGCGAACCACCTGTCAGCCGATAACCGTTCTCGGGCAGGTAGCAACCCCCACCGACCTTTGAAGCCCATCGCCCTTTACCCTTTCTGAGGCAGGCTCCTGCCGTTAGGGTACGAGTACGATCTTGGCGAGCGTGTGACGCTGCTCGAGATCTCGGTAGGCCTCGCGCACTTTGGTAAGTGGGTACGTCTTGGCAATGTGAATCTCGAGTCGTTCCTGGGCGATCAATCCGGCCAGCTCACTCAGCACATCGCTGTTCGCCGGAGCGGCGCCGCCGTCAGTGTTGGCCCCGTATTGCGGTAGCCACCGAGTGGCGTCCGTACTTCGGGCTCGAAGTCGATTCTGATTCTGAAGCCTTCACGGTGCTCCTCAACCCTGAGGGCACCCGGCTCCTCCGCTCGTGGCGCCACACACTGGACTGCAGCCAGTGTGGCGGACACGCGACGGCTGTGCTATCGCTCGACGAGCTGCGACGCGCCATCGGGTGAATAGCTTCGCTGCCACGGTACGCCGGGACCGCGGGACATTCGGCCCGATTGGGGCAGGGCCTGTTTCGCCTGCCACACAATTTGGGGCGTACCGATTCCTGCCGGTGGCCGGCGCCGGTCGACGCAATGGTTGCCTGCGCCCGGCCTACCGCGAAGGGAGATAGCGGCTTGCAGTCGGTCAGGTAGATAGGCTCACCGCGAGCCGTATGGCCATGGTCGAACGCGGTGATGGTCCGTGTCCGCGGCCAAGCGGACGCCCCGAGACGAGCGACGGCGTCGTCTCGGTCAGAACTTCCTACACGCTGACGTCGCAAAGGCAGTTGTCGCTGAGGCATCAATTCAGGCCAGCGACCTCGTAGTCGAGATAGGCGCGGGCCTTGGTAGCCTGACGTTCCCTCTCGCTGAGTGGGTCAGCCAGGTCCTCGCGGTCGAAGTCGATCCCGTTCTCGCCGCCAGGCTCCAGCGTGAACTTCAGCGTCGCAAGGTCACCAATGTTTCGGTCGTGTGCTGCGATGCACGTCGCTACCGGCTACCCCTCCGACCATTCAGGGCGTTCGGCTCGCTTCCCTTCGGCGCGACCACGGCCTTGATGCGCCACCTGCTCGATGATCCGGGGTCCCAGCTTGAGCAAGCCGACCTGGTCGTACAGTGGGAGGTGGCACACAAGAGGGCGACAACACCGCCGAGCACCCTGCTGTCGGCGGCGTGGGCGCCATGGTGGGTCTTCGAACTGGGGCGACGAATCTCAGCTGAAGCCTTCCGGCCGGTGCCAGCGGTGGACGCCGCTGTTCTGCGAGTGAGGCGCCGCGAACCCGCCGTGCTCCCCGTCGATCTGGCCCGTCCCTTCGGCGACTTCCTTCGAGACCATTGGGGCGCTCCGGGACCCCCGGCCATCTGATTCGGCGCCACCCGAATGCCCAGGTCGTCTCGATTTGTCGGCAACACGGCTGTCGATCAGGAGGGCCGTCCCGTCTGCCGCGCTCGATCAGTGTTCCCCCAGCAGGCCGAGCTCGTCGCAGGCTGTCGGCGGTCTCGACGATCGTGGTTTCGGCCGGGCGTGGTTGCCAGCCGAGTTCCTGCTTGGCACGGTCGTTGTGGATCGTCAGTGGCGACGGGTCCTCGCCGGGCGCCTCGTCGGTCGTGACGTGGCCGCCTGCAGGCCCGAGGTGGTCGCGGAGGATCTGTGCCAGCCCCAGCCAGGTGATCGTCGGGCCGTCCGCCAACAGCAGGTAACGCTTCCCGGCGGCGGCAGGAGTGGCCATCGCCGTGATGTGCGCGTCGGCGACGTCGCGCACGTCGACGACGCCGAAGCGCTGGCGTGGCAGCGCCGGCATCGTGCCCTCGATGATCGCCTTGAAGGCGGTCAGCGTCGAGCGCAGTGCCGGCACCAGCGACGGGCCGGCGATGAATGTCGGGTTCACCACCACCAGCTGGGTGTCGCCTCCTTCGGTCTCGATGAAGTCCCAGGCGGCACGCTCGGCGATCGCCTTGGAGCGCGGGTAGGGCGGCAGCCCTGGCGTGTCGGGGTCGGTCCAGTCCGCCTCGGTGTAGTCGCGGACTGCCTTCGGCGAGTAACCCACCGCGGCGAACGAGGAGGTCAGCACCACCCTGCGCGCGCCGGCGTCCCGGGCTGCCTTCAGCACGCGCACTGTGCCCTGCGCGGGCGGGGACGATCAGCTCGTCCGGGTCCTTGGGCTGGGCGGACGGGATCGGCGAAGCGACGTGGTGGACTTCCTCCACACCCTCGAGCGCGGCCGGCCAGCCGTCGTCGGAGGTCAGATCTGCTGCCACCAGTTCAAGGCCGGTGTCGTCCGCACCACCGCGGCGCACGGCCGCGCGCACATCTGCCTCACCATCCAGGGAGCGCACCGTCGCGCGCACCTCACGCCCATCACGCAGCAGCGCCGCGATCAACTGCGTGCCCAGATATCCGGACCCGCCTGTCACCAACACTTTGGAGCTCATCTGAGCACCGCCTCCAGTCGTGGGAGCATCTTCTGTACCTGCAAGTTCGCCTCGGCTTCCGCGCCCGTATCCGCACGGTCGCGGGCATCCCAGAGCGCCGCCTTCGCCCGTAGGTAGTCGAGGTGGATGCGCAGCGTCTCGATCTCGGCCTCGACCCGCTCGGCGTGCCGCAGCAGCAGATCGCGCTGCTCACCCGCTTTGGCGTGCCCAAGCTCACGATTGGCCTGGTAGGTGCGCATCTCCTCGATCCCGACGCCCATGGCGCGCAGGCAAGCGAGCGCCTGCAACGTGTCGACTTCCTCCTCGCGATAGCGGCGGTGTCCGCTGCTCGGATCACGGGCAATCGGGCCGATCAGCCCGACCTCCTCGTAGTAGCGCAGCGTCGGCTCACTGAGCCCGCTGCGCCGGGCTGCATCTTGGATTGTCAAAGCTGTCATGACGACAGTAAAACAAACCTCAAGCGCTTGAAGTCAAGAGGCAGCGAGCAGAGAGTTACTCTCGCTCGGTAGCGGGCACAGGCGCCGCTGGACTCAGGGCACGTTCACTATCCACCGACTTCGCGGGGCTGTGGCATTCGAGCACGTTGTCCACCAGCACCCACGTGTCCCAGGATCGCTCGCCGTCCACCCAGACCCCGTCGAATGGAATCGCTCCTGCCGCCCGCCTCACCGTCACATTGGCATTGGACAGAGCGATGGGTTCGGCCTTGGTGAGCTTCGGCGTCCCGTCGATCGTCGTGAACCACAGGTGTGTTGCCACCCCTATTACAGTAACTGGGCGTCTGCGCCCCGTGCGCCCCGCAAATCGGGGGGCGGGTGTAGGTAACAGCGGGGGGACCGCTCAACCACACCGCAGGAACCTCTAACGCAATCGCCAGGGCATCCCTAGTGAGGCCTTATCCGCTACCCATGTCGTGACCGATGTCACTGGACATACATGGCGAAGTGGTTAATGCCGATACGACCGAGGAGGGCGGAGGTGATCGCGGCTAGCGAATCGAAGCCGTAGTTGAGCTTTGCGACCGGAGGGGCATCGGAGAACCAAAGCCCACGTAGTTAGGAGCGATCACGTGGTAGCGATCGGATAGGGATCAGCCGCCGGAACATGTGAGCTAGTCGGATACCCATGCAAAAGGAGCACTGGGGGTCATTTTGTCTTCCGGCCTCCCGATAGAAGATGGCGTGGCCGTCCACCATCGCTGTTCGGTGATGCACGGCAGCCATCATGTGAGCCCTCCCTTGAGTCGGCCATGACGTGAGACGAGACGGACAGGCCGTGTCCGCTGAGGCGAGGGCTGTTGGTATTCGCCTGCGCCTCGTTCGCCACCCCCTTCTTCCTGTTGCACTCCCCGTCGAAGACCGAGGAGCGCCACCACGGTTGCGATGCCCATCACCCCAGCCATGACCAGAAGCACCGACCGGGTGGCATCGGCGAAGTCGACTCGGATGAAGTGGGGGATCGCTCCGGCGACGGCACCAGCCTGGGACTCTGCGATCCGGCGCGCCTGGGAAGCCGCCTTCGCGGCGGGCAACCCTTTGGCAACAAGGGAGCTCGTCACCCGAGAGCGCAAATCGGTGACCAAGATGGTACCCAGGATGGCCAGTCCCAGGCTGGCGGCGTAGTTCCTCACCGTCTGGGTGATGCCGGTGGCTTCACCGTAGGAAAGACGAGATGCCCGGTTGACGGCATCCGTGCTGGCCGGGGTGAGCATCAGGCCCATGCCGGCGCCGGTGAGCACGATGCACCAGATCTGGGAGCCGAGGTTCAGCTCGGTAACCCGACCTGCCCACAGGTAGAACCCCACGGCAGCGAGGGCACATCCGAGCACCACGGGCCGCTTGGCGCCGATCCGATCGAGCATGCGGCCGCCGATCTGTGAAGCCCCGGCGAAGCCGAGGAAGAAGTACAAGATGTAGAGCCCGGTCTGTGAGGCCGACTCGCCCAGCGCGATCTCGGCGTACTCGCTGGCGAAAAAGAAGAGCGGCACGAAGGTCAACATGGCGATACCGAGCACCAGGTTCTCCATGCGGAAGGCATGGATCTTGAAGATCCGCACCTCCATGAGGGGCACCGGTGTGCGGAGCTCGACGAAGTAGAAGGAGATCAGCAAAACGGCGCCGGCAGCGATGCAGGCACCGGTGGCCGCATTGCTCCAACCCCAGATGGAGGATTGTTGGAACCCCAGCACGCTCAAGCCGACACCGCCCACGATCAGAACAAGTCCTCGGTAATCGATCCGGGCCGACTTGTAGGATGTCTTCGGTTTCGAGACGGCGACAAGGACAAGGGCGACGATAGCCACGGGGATGTTGACCCAGAAGATCGCCCGCCAGGTCCACTGTGTGAGGAACCCACCGAGAATGGGTCCGATGGCGGTGAGGCCGCCCGCGATCCCGAAGAACAGCGCCAGGGCCCGCCCCCGTTGGTGCAGGTCGAACGTCTGCACCACGATGGCCAATGCGGCGGGAAACATTATGGCCCCGCCCAGACCCTGGATGAGTCGGAACGTCACGATCCACACTTCGGCCGCGCTTCCGGCCGGGGTCAAGCCGCACATGGCCGAGGATCCGGCAAAGACGATGACGCCGAGCACCACCATCTTCTTGTGACCGACCGTGTCGGCCAGTCGGCCCCCGAAGGCGAAGAACGAGGCGAGCGAGAGCAGGTAAGCGTTGATTGCCCACTGCATGCCGGTACTGGTGAGTCCGAGCTCTCGTTGAATCTGGGGCGCCGCGATCGGAACGATCGTCTGGTCGATGAAGGTCATTGAGACGGCGAAGATCATCGCGGCCAGGACGAGATTTCTCGACCGACCGACGCCCACGTTGGTCCCTACCATGACAAGCTCATCCCGTTTTTGTCGCATATGCCGTAGAGGATGACAGCGTCGTTCAGGGGCCCGATCCCATCAAGCATGCGAGCCAGGTCGGGGCTGAGTCCGTAGCGCTCGGCGAGGGCTCCTGGCGCCGTGTAGGTCACCCTGGTGCGACCCTCGTCCTCCCAGATGAGGACCTTCAGCGGGAGCTCCAGCGCAGCCAGAGGAGCGGCTTCCATGATTGGCGTCCCCTCTTCGGGGTTCCCGAAGATAATGACTCTGGTGTCGGGCAGGTCGAGCCCTGCCTCACGAGCCTCGTCGGAATGGCTTATGACCGCGAATACCTTCATATCCTTGGCCGCCACCACCTCGTTGAACCGGGCCACGGTCTCGGCCACCGAGATAGGGGCTCGACTTCGTCATGACCTTTGAGGCGTCGCTCACTCTCATGTTACGCACGCGATACTCCTTCTCGTGATTCCGGTCGATTGGTGATTTGGTGGCTTGCGAATGATCGATTCACCCGCACAGCAAGATTGACTTGAGTTACGTTGCGTGGTCGTGAGGGTCGATGTGACGGGGAACGGCAGCCAGTAGGGATCTCAATGCGACTTGGAGCGATCCCGATCTGTGGACCGAGGGCGTTCTCAGTACAGAGCATTCCGCGCACTTTTGAAACTCTCTTAATGGCATGGAGGAGTTGTCCTTGAACCTGTTTCGAACTTACGAATAACGATGACATGGCGCCGCGTCAGTGTCACTCCCGCCAACCAGATTCGTGACGGGTCGCTGGCCTCACGGTGATACTCCTGCTAGCGCCAATTCCTGGGTCGCTAGCGGGTGCAATAAGCCCAGCCCCATACCCACGATATGGGCGTCGTGAGACGCCGACTAAGACGTCGAATTCACATCACGCCATCCGAGATCACCTCATATATAAAAGAGTTCCTAGACCGCCAGCGTTAGGTCAATGACTGACGCTGTTTCAATGATGAGTTCATCACACCGGCGTCCGTGACTTCGACGGCCGCGATCTCAGTGTGCTGGGAGTCAGCTGTTCTCTGGACTCGCATGATCTCGAACGGGGCTAGGCAATGTGACCGTTATGGTCGTTCCGACATTGGCAGGACTCTCCAGGCTGACATGCCCTCCGAGTGCTTCGACACGGTCAACGACCCCTATAAGTCCTGAGCCGCCAGCGAGCGAAGCGCCGCCGACACCGTCATCGGACACGGTGGCTCGTACGTCAGAACCATCGAAACATATCCGAATGGAGACAATCGAGGCATTGGAATGCTTTGTGGCATTGGCGAGACCTTCTGACACCGCGAAATAGATGGCAATTTCAACTGCCTCGCGAAACCGAACTCGGTCTGGAGCCTCGACTTCGACTGGAATGGCGGACCGCCTGGCGAGCGATCGAATCGACGGCCCAAGGCCCGACCGGGTCAGCAGCTCGGGATGTAACCCTTGGGAGAATAAACGAATCTCTTCGACTATGTTCTCGAGGTCTCGGGCCAGCTCATCAAGGCCCTCCTCGACCTCGGGTGACATCGCGTAGCGACGTCTCACCGTGCGCATGTTCATTCCGAGGGATACGAGCTTTTGCTGAATGCCGTCGTGAAGGTTACGTTCGATCCGGCGTCGCGTCTCATCGCTTGCGCCGATGATTCGAGCTCGCGAAGCCAAGAGATTGTCACGGGCTTGAACGTTTGATATAGAACTTGCCACCAGATGAGTGAAATCGGTAAGTCGCGTTTCGGTGTCGTGAGGCAGATCCTCTGCCGACGTGACGACGATCAAACCCCAATGTTCCCCATCCACAAGTATGGGGGCTCCAACGGTGGTGGCGCTGCGAAAGGGTTCGTGCTGGTTGAATCCGGCTACCGAGCGGCAGTCGATGCGCTCCGCCCGACCGGTTTCGTTGATCTTTCTCGCGACGAGAACCTCTCCGTCGGAGAGGGCGCCGTTCAGATCATCTCGTGCTGTTGAGCCGAGCAACAACAGCGATCCGTCCGCACTGCGGATCACCTCGACAATCTGGACACCAAGTGCTCTACTCGCTTCGTGTGCCACGGCGGCGAAGATGACGCCGGGTGATGCCTGCTGAGCGACCAACGTGGCAACCCGTCGGAGGGCAGCTCCCTGTTTCTCCGCCAGACTGCGTAACGCCGAGCGAGCTTCCGCATTAGAGATGGCGCTGGCCATCAAGCGGGTGAACTCGCCCAGCCTTACCTCGCTCCCCAAAGGTAAGACTTCGTCGGCCTCTCCAAACGCGGAGATGAACCCCCAGATGGAATTGCTGATGATCACCGGTGCTGCGACGCCTTGCCCGAAACCATTCGCGATATGCCCGGCGGCGACGGGTCCAGGGAGGTCTGACCAATCGTCCAGTCGTGCGGGCTCATTGGTCTCCAATACCTTTGCCTCGAGAGGGGCATCGTCGAGGCTGAAGCTGGTGCCGTCAGGTACAGGGGAACGACCTCCATGCGTGCCGAAGAGCTTTACGAGCACATTCGCTTCGGCGTCGTAGCGGAGCAAGGCCACTGCACCGACTCGGAGTATCCGCGCAGCCTCGTGCGCAACGGCGGTGAATACGGATTCCGGCTCATCACCCACCGCGACGTGGGTGGCGACGCGTCCTAGCGCTCCCTGCCATTCAGCAAGGTCCCGCAAGTTGTCTCGCGCCTGAACGTTCGATATTGCGGTAGCCATGAGCTGCGAAAACTCGACCAGGCGACTCTCACTACCCATCGGAAGGGTGCCGTCCTGCATGTTGTACACGGTGATTGCACCCCAGATGACACCGTCGACTGTGATTGGGACTCCCATGGCCGGCCCGAAGCCATCCTGGATATGTCTCTCAGCGAGCTCACCGGGAACGGTGCTCCAGTCCTCTATTCGAGCAGGCTGACCGGTCCTGACGATCAACCCGGCGAGCGGCGACTCGGCGATCTTGAATTGCGCGCCCGCCCCCACGTGGTTGCGAATCTCATCAGGTGTGTGACGTGAAACGTCAGTCAGTATTCCCGTCGACATATCGAATCGAAAGAGACGAATGAAGCTGATGCCGCCGAGGAGCTGTGATGCTCCTTCAACGATGGCGTCGAAGATCATCTCGGGCCCAGCGTTCTGCGCGACCAGAGTGGCGATGTCGCGTAGAGCGGACTGCTGTTGCACAAGCTCCCGCGACTCAGTCCCGTGTCGCTCATTGGCGACCGCCCTAGCAATGAGAGAGGCGCACTCAGCTAAGAGCTCTGCCAACTGGATGTCTGGCGAACTCAACGCGTTTGCCATCGGTTCGATGACAATAGAACCCCAGACCTCGGCGTCGACAACGACCGGAGTTCTCCCAGCTCTACTTGCCGTCAACCGTGTCGTGGTGTCAGTTCCAGACGGATAAGTTGAGCCCGGAGGCTCAATAACTACGGTTACGGGCTCAATAACTACGGTTACGGAAAGTCCGAGGATCTGGGTCAGCTCGTCGCTCACAGCTTCAACGATTTCGCTGACGGCAATCTGGTGAGCGACCATCGTCGCCACACGTCTGAGAGCAACCTCTTTTTGGAGCATGAGTGCGTCGCGGGCGGATGGGTGCACGTGGGAAGCAGTGTGGCGGCGGGACTCTCCCGGGCTCTTCGACAAATCGAGCAAGTGTTCGAGACCCAGTCGATCGAGAACGTCCTTCCTCAGGAATCCGATAGCACCCGTCTCTTCGACCTGCTCCTCGTCCTGGTCTCGGAGTGAGATCAATATGACCTTCGATGGTGGATGTGCTCTATGGAGGTGGCGGGCAAGCTCGAATCCATCCTCAAGTCCGAGTTCAACATCGACGAGAATGACGTCAGGTTCAGTGACTGCGGCCAATTGCAGAGCTCGTGAGCCAGAAGACGCTTGTCCGACGATTGCCACACCCTCCGATCCAAGCAGGGCCGACGCGGCGCGAAGAAAGTCCTCACTGTCGTCGACGAGCATGCACCGCATTGGCATCTTCCCAGCTTGGCACGTCGAACCGGCTTCGCAATCCAGCTAGCGCTACCACGACCATCCGGCTGACTGTAGCGCAGGTGGCCTGCTGGCAGCAGAGACATCAAACCAGGAGGATGCGATGCTGATGATTCACTGTCTTGCACGTGGAAGGTTTGACGAATCAGTTGCAAGAAGACCAACGGTTACGTTCTGATCTCACAGGCTTCGAGACCCATTCCATAGACCAAATTCCCAGCACGGAACGCCACGGGCGGGTCCGTGATCAGTTCACACTCTGGTTCGCTCTGAACTCCAACATCTTCCCGGTGGTGCTCGGCGGAGTGTTGGTCCTCATGGGTCTCGATCTCCTTTGGGCGTGCATCGCGATTGTGGCGGGGACTCTCATCGGCCTTGCACTCGTGGGCTTCCACGCTGTTCAGGGCCCAAAGCTCGGGGTTCCCCAGATGATCCAGAGTCGAGGGCAGTTCGGCTTCTACGGCGCAGTGCTCGTCTTCGTGGCCTCAATCATCCTGGATTTTGGGTTTCTCGCGGCACAACTCGTAATCCAGGCCGATGCCATGAACCTTGCGGTCCCTTCGATCAGCATTCCCGTATGGATTCTCATTCTTATCGTCCCAGTGATCGCGCTCACCATCTACGGCTACGACTGGATCCACCGCTGGCAGCGGTGGATGACCGCTCTACTGGGTGTGACTTTTTTGGTGATCTTCCTACGGGCGGTTTCCCACGGAGCTCCAGCCGGAGCCGCCGCGAGAACACAGGCACCGTCCGCGGCTCTCTTCATGGGCGCAGTCGCGATCTTCGTCATAGCGATGGTGAGCTGGGCGCCGTACGTATCCGACTACTCGAGGTATCTCCCGGCAAATACCAACGCGGTCAAGACCTTTTGGGCCGTGGTTCTCGGGTGCGCCATCCCTACCATCTTTTGTGGCGCCTTGGGTGCCTACGTCACTGGACTGTTCCCGAGCTCGGGATCGACGGTGGCCGCGGTGCGGGATGCAGCTGGAACCTGGGCTCTGCCGATCATGGCAGTGAGCTTGATCGGATCCGATGTAGCAAACTCCTATACAGGGATGTTGGCCATCGCCAGCGTCATCAGCTGCGTAAGGGATATACGACGATCTTTGGCAATGAGAGTCGTTGGTTCATTGGGGATCATTGCCGCCGGCACGATCTGTGCGTTGCTGGGCTATAAGCAGTTTGTAAACAATCTCGGCAACTTCCTCAACGTGCTGCTCTACGTGTTCATACCTTGGAGCGCGATCAACCTCACCGACTACTACCTGGTGAAGCGAGGTGACTACGACGTTGCATCCTTCTTCACGCCACAGGGACTATATGGAGGATGGTTATGGCGTGGGTTGGCCGCATATGTGTTGGCGATTGCTGTCGAAGTACCATTTGTGGACCAGACCTTCTACACCGGGCCTTTGGTGGGATGGTTAGGAGGCATAGACATTTCGTGGATCGTGGGTGGCGCCGCTGGATTTGTCTTTTACCAAGTGGCGTTGAGGATCTCGGCGAGGAATGCGATCTCCGACCCGGCATTCGAGCGGCCTGAGAGTACTGAGGAGGTGCTATGAGCTGCGCTTTTAACCGTAAGCGTCGAGCGTGAGGTCCATATCGTTGGTGGAGGTGCCGAGGCGCATCGTCGTTGCCGACGACGACGTGCTCGTGCGAGAAGGCACGGTCAGCCTCCTCAGGGAGGTTGGTTACGAGGTGATCGAACAGGTGGCAGACGCCGAGGCCCTTATAGATATCGTCGAACGCGTCAGGCCGGACCTCGTGATCGCGGATATTCGGATGCCCCCCACGCACACATCGGAGGGAATCGACGCGGCCCGGAAAATTCGCCGAGAGCATCCTGAGATTGGTGTCCTCCTCCTATCAGCTCACGTAGAGCTCGACACGGCTATGGAATTTCTGGGGGAGGGCGAGCGGACGGGTTACCTACTCAAGAGCCGAATCATGAAGATAGAAGATCTGATCGACGCCCTAGAAAGGATCGCCGGTGGCGGAACTGTGATCGACTCCGCACTGGTGCAGGAGGTTCTGGCCCAGCGTCGTCGTACGGATCCACTGGCTGTGCTCACCCCTAGGGAGCGTGAAGTTCTGGCGCTTGTAGCCGAGGGGCGATCGAACATGGGCATAGCGCACGAGCTCTCCGTCAGCGAGGGCGCTGTGGAGAAGCACGTCCGCAGCATCATGGGCAAGCTCAATCTGCCCGGTACGGAGGATGATCACCGACGCGTCCTGGCAGTTCTGGCCTTTCTCGAAAGGCACTAATCCCAGAAGCAAGCCGTCGCAGCTTCGGCGTGAGCATCCGATAGGAGCGTTATCGTCATTGTCGAAGGTTGCTGAAGCGCATCCGCAGAAAGCTTGTCGTACTGTGTTTCGCGGTCCTTCTTGGGGCTAGCAGGTCGGTGATCCTCATGGCAGCGATACTCGAAGAAGCCGGTCAGCGGGAGTGACTTCTTTCGTTCGTGCTGCAATCCTTGGTAGTGACGCTGAACCTATCAATAACAGCGCCAACGACGTACATAAATGTCGCTTGAACTAGGAAGTCGAACTAGTTCATGCGCTCTTCGAACGTCTCGTGCAGAGAGCATGGAGTCGTAAATAGGAGGACTTTGAAATGAGCACTATCACCACAACCGACGGCACAGAGATTTTCTACAAGGACTGGGGTTCCGGCCAGCCAATCGTGTTCAGTCACGGCTGGCCGCTGTCCGCAGACGATTGGGACACTCAGATGCTGTTCTTCTTGAGTCACGGCTACCGGGTCGTCGCCCATGATCGGCGTGGGCACGGCCGTTCCACGCAGACCAGCGACGGGCACGACATGGACCACTACGCCGATGACCTCGCCGCGGTGACTGAACATCTCAATCTTGAGGAAGCAATTCACATTGGTCATTCGACTGGTGGGGGCGAAGTCATCCGCTACATCGCCCGGCACGGCGAGGGTCGTGTCGCCAAGGCAGCCATCATGAGCGCGATTCCGCCCCTGATGGTAAAGACTGATACCAATCCTGGAGGCGAGCCCAAGAGCGTGTTCGTTGATCTCCAGGCGCAATTGGCAGCAAACCGCTCCGAGTTCTACCAGGCCGTGGCGTCAGGTCCCTTCTACGGGTACAACCGACCCGGAGCGGAGTGCTCAGAGGCGATCATCCAGAACTGGTGGCGACAGGGAATGATGGGCGCAGCGAATGCCCATTACGAAGGGATCGTCGCCTTTTCTCAGACGGATTTCACCGAGGACCTTCAAAAGATCAGCGTGCCTGTTCATGTCATGCACGGAGACGACGATCAGATCGTTCCCTACGCAGATTCGGCTCCTTTGACCGTGAAGCTATTGCAGAACGGGACGCTGAAGACATACCCCGGGTTCCCCCACGGCATGCCGACGGTCCACGCCGACGTCATCAACGCAGAGCTCCTGGAGTTCATCAAGTCTTAGAGTCAAGCACTGAGTGCCGGTTGATGTTTATGGTCAGCGTGGGACGGTGTGATCCACACAAAGACCTTCACCCCTGCGGTAGGCGCCCTACCGCAGGGGCTGGTGCTTCAGTGATTCATGATGGGAATCCTGTCGGCAGTAGTGGAATCGTGTTCATTACCGGGCGGGTGGAGTCTGATTGTCAGAAAGCTCATCGTTAGATCCATTCAAAAGGCGATGGAGGTGAACAGTTCGTGGCGTCCAGGTTGAATTGTGCGGTGCAACGGCACAAGCTCACAATTACGGCAACGAGGATCTGCTTTCCGGGATCAAGGTTAACACTGACGCCATGGCCGGGACGATCGAGCTTGTCCAGCTAGGATTCGTGAAAATCTCAGAATCGTGAGAATTGCTGCCATGCAACCTGCTCCCCGCACACACGGCACTATAACGCGGTGGCCAGTGCGATTGTTCACGTTGTCAATTGAAACTGGCAGCGTGAAGCCACTCGGCGTAGCCGCTGAGGGCCTGGTCCACCGGTCGCCGCGTACGATGCCGGCCTGCGCCTCGCTACCGCCGTCCGACGGCGATGCCGGAACCCCTTGGCTATGAGCTCGATCCCTGAAAGCGTTCGGGCGATACTCGAGTCCTCGGCGCTGGCGCACCTTGTCACCTTGGGACGCGATGGCAGCCCGCAAGTCTCGATTGTCTGGGTCGGCCTCGATGGAGATGAGATCGTCGCCGGACACTTGGCGGAGCGCAGCAAGGTCCGTAATATCCGCAACGACCCTCGGGTTGCCCTGTCCTTCGAAACGAGCGGCCACAACGAACGCGGGCTCGTTGAGTATCTCGTCATCCACGGGATAGCTCGTATCTCCGAGGGGGGCGCTCCCGCTCTCCTCCAGCGGCTCGCTCACACTTACCTCGGGTCTGAGGTTCAGTTCCCGCCGCCCGAGGCTGCCCGGCCCGGCTATATCACCCACATTACCGTCGGCCGGATCACAGGAGTCGGGCCATGGGCAGGGTAGCTAGTCGAGTCCATCCACCTCAAGTTGTGCGGGGAGTCATCCCATGCTGGTGAGCGGCTACGACGGCACCCGGCCACTACAAAAGCTGGGTGAATCTGTGTCTTTCGGTCCTGCTTGTGCAAGTCGAGGATCAAGACGGCGCAGAGCGTGGCGGACCGCTAAGAACCCACCGATGGGAGCGGTGGTGGTTGCGGTCAATCGGATTAAGGACCATCAGTCGCGACGAGCCGGAAGCCGAGGTTCGCTCCTCATGTCCGATAAACGGCGAGGATGAGGACCCGCGGGTCGGTGCGAAGCGTCGAGGACGTCGAGCACCCAGCTGTATGAATGCGGAAATTGGTTGAATCGGACAGAATATGTTGGTGTACTAGTGCCATAAGGAGGGGCCATGGCAAAACTGACCAGAGGATTCCTTGGTCGTGGGAAGGCAGCCCGCGATCCCCGTCTACCTCCCGGTCAATACGACACCGGAGACCAGTGGCCCGTACTCAACGCAGAAGTCACCCCCCAGCTGGATCTTGCGTCATGGTCGTTCTCCGTAGAGGGGCTCGTGTCACGCCCGACGACCTGGACCTGGGATGAGATCCACGGTCTGCCAGGGTCGGCCTACTCCGGCGACATTCACTGCGTCACGACCTGGTCCAAGCTCGGAGTGCAGTTCAGCGGTGTCTCGGTCGACACCCTCCTCGATATCGCGGGTTTGGATGCGAGCGCCAGCTACGTGGTGGCGTTCTGCCATACCGGCTATACCACCAATCTCCCGCTGGCCGACGTCACCGGCGGTCGAGCGTGGGTGGTATGGGAGTACGAGAGTGCACCGCTGCCGATCGAACACGGGGGACCGGCCCGCCTCCTTGTCCCGCATCTCTACTTTTGGAAGAGTGCGAAGTGGGTGGCCGGGTTACGGGTGCTCGACCACGACGAACCGGGGTTCTGGGAGCGCAACGGCTACCACGATCGGGGGGACCCTTGGCTCGAACAGCGCTACCAGGGTGACTAGGGAGTGAACACGGATCAACGGCCTGGTGACCCATGGCAGGTCGCCACGGTCACCGACATCTTGGCTGACGCGATCGCCTTCGTCTGCGGCTCGCCCGCGGCACAGTGTGATCCTTCTCTCCCGAGACGACGAGCATGGGACCGCGGGTGGGACTCTCGGTATAGAAGCGACCTGCACACTGGTCGCGCCGGCGCCGATCACCAGCATCGACGGCGGAACCGAGGAGAAACCCCAAGCGTCGCTGTGGGTGCAAGTCAAGTCGAAGCCGGGCAGATCCAGTCGCCGTGACATGCCACCTGTGCAGATGATGAACTTCTCGGCGCGAACCGGCGGTGCATACTCGCTTTCGATCAGGTGCGGGTCGACGAACCGGGCTGCTCCGGCGTGCTCGTAGATATCTATCCCAGACTGCTGGAGCTCTTCTCTTACTACCGAGTGGGCCCGCACGTCTTCGGTGACCTCTCGGACGCGATCAACCAACCGCTGGTAGTCGAGCTCAGGTTCACCGGCGGTGATGCCGTAGCGCGGTAGTTGCCTGGCCTCGCGGATCAGGCGCGCCGCGTGGGCCAGGGTGCGCACCGGGATCGGCCCGTCGGTGGCGGCCGTTCCGCCCAGCCCATCTCCCGTTATGAGCGCGGTCCGAGCTCCCAGTCGCGCCACGCGCAGCGCCGCGATCACACCGGCCGGGCCCCCGCCGACGACCACCACATCGAGATTGTCGTGGCTCGTGGAGGCCATCGCACCGATTATAGGGACGCCAGAGTGCTCGACTCCAACCCCCCGCGGTAGCGTCGCCATAGTATGAAAGATATGGGCTACCGGCAGTTCCTGCTAGACCAGTGGTGAAGCCAGGCCTTGGCGCGGCGATAACCGAGCGGGCTAAGAAGACGCCCCAGTGAACTACAAGTCGCTTGACATCTACTGGGTAATCGACACGTTCTTGCTCTTGTTGATCGGGGTGGGACCGAAGATCGCCCTGGTACCTTTCCTAGAGATCACCGCAGCCCTCGATAACAAAACCAAGGCCCTCGTCGTCCGCAAAATGCTCACCACCGCTGGCGTGGTCTCGCTTCTTTTGGTCGGACTGGGCGAGCTGCTGGCACGACTACTTCACTTCTCGACGGGATCGCTTTCGGTCGCCGGCGGCCTCATCCTGGTCATCATCGCAACCACCATGGTGCTCGGCACAACCGAGCCAAAGGACAGTCAGGCCATAAAGGGACGCGATCCGCTTCGTGTCGCCACCTTCCCGCTCGCCGTTCCCTATCTGCTCAACCCTGCGGGCATCGTGACACTGGTGACACTCTCAGCCGAGGCAGACTCGGTGGGCGTGTTCGCCATGGTGCTGGTCCTGCTGTGCGTGGTGCTCGCTTTGGACGTCGCCGTATTCCGGTGGGCCAACCGAGTCAGCGACCATCTCGATGAGAGCCGCATGCTCGTGACCGAAAAGGTCTTCGGGATCCTTCTGGCTGCCCTGGCCGTTCAACTCATTCTGGACGGACTCCACAGCGCCGGCGTCATACACCTGACCACGCACTGAACCGGCAGGCGAACAACGTGGCCGTGATCTGGTCGCACGTCTCGATCGGCTGGTCCTAGCCGTCGGTCCGGAACCCTTGCTTTGGGTGTGCGATGCTGGGCGGCGGTATGGGGCGCCCAGCATCGGTTGAGGCGATCCCTTCGTCGGGGGTTCCTGCCGAGCTGTGTCACTGCCTTGTCGTCGAGTCCGGACACGTTGTCGACGCTGCTGATGGGTGGGCCCCCGATTGCCGTGTGGTGCCGGTGATAGTTGTACATGTGGAGCCACTTGTCGAGTGCCCTCGTTCGGGCCGCCTCTGAGCGATAAGGCCGTGCGTAGGCCCATTCGTTGAGTAGGGTCCGGTTGTAGCGCTCTACTTTGCCGTTGGTCTGGGGGCGGTAGGGCTTCGTCCGGGTGTGGACGATTGCTGCAGTCACCAGCTCGGCGCCGAAAGCCGCGGAGCGATAGTACCCGCCGTTGTCGGATCAATACTCGTTCGATGGTGGTGTTGCCATAGGAGGCGAAGGAAGAAGGCCCTCGCTCGTCTCCAAAAGCTCAGGACTGTGGTGGCTTGTTCGTTGGCGTGGACCTCCGAATAGGCAAGTCGGGAATAGGCATCGACGGCAACGCCAAATGGGCATTGCTCGGACGTGCCAAGGCGGGAAGGACATTTGCTAGAACTCCCGCGTCTGCTCGTCAGCCGTCCTCGCTGGAACTACGGAGCCCGCCTCGCTGCCCCGGGCGATAGCTGTTGATGACCTTGGCCAGGGCTGTCACTAAAAACAGTTGTCCGATGAGCATCTCTCCCACGGCAAATGTCTGACCGGGATTGTCGGCCGGAACGAGGTTCCCGTAACCGGTGGTGGTGAGGGTCGTAAACGAGAAGAACAGATCCTGGGGGAGGGAGCCGTCGCCTTGGGTCCCGAAAAAGGGACTCGGGTCGTTGGCCCCTACGGACCGGTAGAGGAAGCCAAAGAACATCCCGATCAAGGCATACGTGGCAAGCGCGCCGAGCACCGTCTCCAGGTCAATGGCGGGTCGGCGCAGAAGATGACGTGCGATGCAAAACGGCGCGACGAGGTAAAGAAGGCAGCTCACCGCTGGCAGGAACAACTCCGTGGTGTCCTTGTGCAGGACGACTCCGAGCACGGCCGCAACCAGAGCGACCACAAGGGCTACTTCGGCCACCACGCGCAGCAAGCGCGGCGCCTGTGAGGTTCGAAGGACGACCCAGACCGTGGTCATCTGGACCACTAGCACCAGCGAACCGGCCCATCCCTCGGTGAGCGTTACGGACAGCACGTAGGTCAGCAAGATGAGAAGAAGCACCATCGCGTAGCTATCGGGCGCAACGACAGCCTCGATGAACCGCCTGGGCCTCGACGCGTCGGTCTCGTTATCCAACGGATCTTGCATCGCATTATCCTCGCGCTTGAGCGCTACTCCGATATCGGCTGGTAACTCCAGAGCCTCGGATTCGGCGTCCAAAAGCTCGTCGAAGTACTCCAATAACCGTCGAGACGTCGTCCGGGCTTAGCCGCACGCCAAGTCCAAACGGCACCATCATGAGCGACTTGGCATTATTACAAGCGTGTAATCTGCTTCCGCTCCCATGGCCGCTCACTAAACGACCATGGCCCTGTCGATCGGGCTTGGGCTGTACGTCACGCCCAGAGCATGCACAGCCTCGTGAACTGAAGCTAGGGTCGACGGTGCCCAGCCACGACGCATTGAGGTGTCGAAAAAACGGGCGTCGTCTCTCGGAGCGCCTATGGTTCTTGATCTCATCCTCATCGGATTGGCGATCACCCTCGAACCCATCCCTCTGACCGCCTTCATCCTCGTCCTCGCATCGAAGAACGGGACGAGAAAGGGGGCGGGCTTCATCTTTGGCTGGCTACTATCGCTTGCCATAGTCATCACCGTCACGATTCTGGCGACGGGCAACAACCCCCCGAAGTCGAACACGGCTCCGTCACTGGCGTCGCTTGCTGTGAAGATCGCCATCGGTGTCGTTCTGGTGGTCATAGGGGCCCGCCGGTGGCGAAGGATGGGACAGCCCAAACCGCCAAAGAAGACCCCCAAGTGGCAGACCGGCATCGACGACATGTCGCCGTGGTATGCGATGGGTCTCGCCCCCTTGACCCAGCCCTGGGGTCTGGTGGCAGCCGGTGTGGCCACCATCACCGAAGCAAAGCTCGCGTCCTGGCAGGACTATGTGGCGATCATTGGCTTCTGCCTCATTGCGACCGGTGCCTACATCGTGATGGAGCTCTATGTCGGGTTCCGGCCGGACCAAGGTCAGGCACTCCTTGCCCGTCTCCGAAACTGGATGGACACCCACACGGACCAGGTGATCGTCATCGTGTCGTTGGCGATCGGGCTCTGGCTGGTCGGGAAGAGCGTGTACCTGCTGGTCACGTCATGACGGCAGGCACCTTGGCATCGAGGTCTCGGTCCGGTCTGACATGGTCGCATCAGAGTCACCCGAGCTCGCGGGTAGACCACCCGAGGAAACAGCGATCGACCCGCGGAACGATCTCCCGTGGCTGAACCAGCGGCAGCACCAGCCGATCCGGGAGCTCTGATATTGACCAACGACTATCGACGCTTGCTCGTCGTGGCGGCCATCATCGGCGTCCTCGTTTCCCTGGCTTCGTGGGGGTTTCTCGAACTGATCCACCAGATGCAGCAATGGGTGTACAAGGACCTGCCGAACGGCCTTGGATTCGCTGGGGCTCCCCCCTGGTGGCCGTTGCCGGTGCTGGGGGTGGCGGGCCCAATCATCGCCTTCGCTGTGACCCGTCTGCCCGGAAGTGGCGGCCACCTCCCAGCCGAGGGCCTCAAGGCCGGCCCACCCACGGAGCCGATCGAGTTGCCTAGCCTACTGTTGGCGGCTCTCGCGTCGATCGGGCTCGGGCTCGTGCTTGGACCGGAGGCGCCGCTTATCGGCTTAGCAACGGGTTTGGCCATTCTGGCTGTCCGGCGGGCACGCAAGGACGCCCCCGATCAGGTCGTCGCCCTGTTGGCTGCCGCCGCCGCGTTCGCCGCCGTCTCGTCGCTATTCGGCTCGCCCATCGTCGCAGCGGTCATCATCATCGAAGCCAGCGGTTTGGGAGGGCCGACCCTTCCGGTCATCTTGCTCCCGGGTCTGATCGCCGCCGGCATCGGCTCGCTCGTCTTCATCGGGATGGGCTCGTTGACCGGTCTCAGCTCGAGTGCCTATGCGGTCGCCCCCTTATCCTTGCCGCACTACCGCGAGCCTGATGTGGCGGCCTTCGGCTGGACGATCCTTCTCGCCGTGGTGGTGGCCATAGTCGTCGTCCTGATCGTTCGGCTCGGACGCTCAACCGCGGCGATCGTGTCGAGGCGACCATTCATTGCCGTCACGGCCGCTGCTTTGCTGGTGGCGGGCCTGGCCATCGCCTTCGCCGAGATCACGGGACAGCCGGACAGCCTCGTGCTCTTCTCGGGGCAGGACACGATGGGGCCTCTCGTCGCCACTGCGTCCACTGTCAGTCTCGGGACGCTCGGGTACCTCGTGGTCTTCAAGGGGGTGGCCTGGGGACTCTCCCTGGGCAGCGGGCGAGGGGGTCCGACATTTCCCGCCATGTTCCTAGGCATCGCGGGCGGCCTCCTTGCGGCGCATCTGCCCGGCTATGCCGAGACGCCGGCGGTGGCGGCCCTCATGGGTGCGGCGACCGTGTCGGTCCTGCGGCTCCCGTTAGCCTCAGTCATGATCGCCCTCATCGTCTCGCAGGCTGGTCTGTCAACTGCGCCGCTGATCATCGTCGCCGTTGCCGCCGCCTACATCGCGGCCGGGTCGATTGACGCTCGGCTTGGTTCGGCCGCCAAGAGGTCAGTCCCCGCTCAGGCGCAGGCTGTCGAGAGTGCCGATTTACGACCCACCGCCGAGGCCCAACCCGGCGATCCGCAGCCGTGAACGGCCAGTCGCCCTGCCCCGGGCTGGGGATGGCAGGCGACCCGCTGGATCTCCTTCAATGCCGGCCCAAAGCGGGCTCATCCGCGGTTGCGCTATGAGCTCAAGTGGGGGTTGACCTCGGACTGCCGATCATGCATTGTCGGACTCAGCTATCCGAGGCCATCCATCCCCCGATAGGAGGGCAGCATGAGTGATATCGATCGAAGTCGTTTGCCGATCCGCAGACCCGACTTCTCGGGAAGCGTCAGCAAGACACTTGACGGATCACAGCCAGACTGGAATCTGATCGGCCATCCGACACCACCTGAGGGCGCTCCGAACGTGTTATTGGTCCTCATCGACGATGCCGGGTTCGGCAACCCGAGCACGTTCGGCGGTCCCATCCAGACGCCCAACTACACCCGCATCGCGGATGGTGGTCTTCGCTATAACCGTTTCCATGTCACGGCGCTGTGCTCACCCACCCGCGCCACGCTACTGACGGGGCGCAACAACCACGCAGTTGGCTTCGGATCTATCGGTGAGTTCGCCGGCGGCTTTCCCGGTTACTCGGCGACCCTTCCACGCGACTGTGCGCCTCTACCCCGGATTCTCCGGGATAATGGCTACAGCACGGGGATCTTCGGAAAGTGGCACCTCACACCCGACAGCCAACAGGGCGCCGCCGGCCCCTTCGATCGCTGGCCGAACGGCTGGGGTTTCGACTACTTCTACGGCTTCCTCGGGGGAGGGTCGAGCCAGTGGGATCCTTGCCTGGCCGAGAACCAGAAAGTCATCGGCACCCCTGCGAGCTACTACGACGAGGACAACCCCTTCTACTTCCCCGATGCGATGGCGGATCGGACCATCGAGTGGCTACACGCGATACGTGCCCAGGACCATGACAAGCCCTTCTTCGTGTACTTCTCGACCGGCTGTAGCCACGCGCCTCACCACGTCTACAAGGCGTGGGCCGACAAGTACAAGGGGAAGTTCAATCAGGGATGGGACAGGCTTCGGCAAGAGACGTTCGCTCGCCAAAAGGAGTTAGGGATAATCCCTGCCGGCACCGAACTCACCCCTCGGGACAAAGCGTTTCCGGCATGGGATGAGGTTCCCGACAACCTGAAGGCGTTCTACGTACGCCAGATGGAGGTCTACGCCGGGTACTCCGAAAACGCGGACTACAACGTCGGTCGAGTGATCGACGCCATCGACGAGCTAGGCGAGCTCGACAATACGCTCATCCTGTGGATCTGGGGCGACAATGGCGCCAGCATGGAGGGAACGATCACCGGCTCGTTTAACGAGCTCACCATGCAAAATGGCATCCCGTTGACCGATGAGATCCAGCTCCAGCTCTCGGAGCTGTACGGCGGACTTGATCAGTGGGGTGCCGCCATCATGGACCCTCACTACTCGGCGGCGTGGGCGTGGGCCGGGGCCGCGCCCTTCCAGTGGGGCAAACAGGTAGGTTCGCACCTCGGTGGGACCCGTGACCCCCTTGTCGTGCATTGGCCTGCTCGGATCAAAGATGCCGGGGCACTGCGCACCCAGTTCACGCACGTCATCGACGTCGCTCCTACCATTCTCGACGTCGCAGGGATTCCGTCGCCCGACGCAGTCGACGGGATCGAGCAGGAACCGATGCACGGGGCGTCGTTCACGGCATCGTTCACCGATGGCGCTGCCCCCGAGCACCGTACCCAGCAGTACTTCGAGACCATCGGCAACCGGGGCATGTACAAAGACGGGTGGTGGCTCGCCATGAAGACCGAGCGCATCCCCTGGGATCTCACCCCCGAGGCCCTTGGTCCGTACGCACCTGGCATCTGGGACCCCGACGCCGGCCCGGCTGAGCTCTACTACTTGCCCGATGACTTCTCGCAAGCGAAGGACCTCGCAGCCGACCATCCGGACAAGGTGCAGGAGCTCAAGGATCTGTTTTGGAAGGAGGCTGAGAAATACAAAGTATTGCCTCTGCTCGGGGCGCTCTCGATGTTCTTCGGCATCGTGCCCCCGATCCCCGAGAAGACAACCTTCGAGTTCCGTGGCGACGTCGAGAACGTAATGCCGGGCATGATCCCGAGGATCTACAACCGCTCGTACACGATCACCGCGGATCTCGTCGTGCCCGAGGAGGGTGCCGAAGGTGTGATCGTGGCTGAGGCCGACCACCTGGGTGGCTTTACCCTCTATGTCGAGGAGGGCAAGCTGAGGCACACCTATTCGATGATGGGCGTCTTCGTCTATAAACAAGTGGCCGATGAGGACCTACCTCCCGGAGAGGTGACGGTGCGGTTGGAGTTCGCTGCCGATGAGGCGAAGCCGGCCACGGGCGGCGATGTAACCCTGTTCGCCAATGACCGACAGATTGGCAAAGGTCGAATGGACCACACCGTGCCGATTCGATTCTCTGGATACGCGGGCATGGACATCGGGCGCGATAACGGCGGCGTCGTGGACAGCGACTACGAAAACAAGAAGCCTTTCCCGTTCACTGGCACGGTGAAGAAGGTGGTGTTCGACATCACGCCACATCTCGCTGACCAAGACGAGCTCGGTGTGCACACCGCCGAGCAGCACGGTCAGGCGGCTCACGCCCTGTCGGAGTGATCTAGCGCGACGAAACATCCCAATCGAGTGAAAGTGCCCACTGCACATTTTGTCCAGGTTTGCTTTCGGGAGCTGTTCCCTCGCTATGTCGTCAGCGGCGTCTCCACTCTGGGGGAGGCGGCAGACGAGCTGGGCACCAGTAAAGAGAACGCGCAATCCCGATCGGCGCCTTAGTGGCGGGTGGTATTTCGAGAACTCCGGAGGCCAACGGTCCGGTGCAGGCGCAGATGAAGCCGATCTTGATCGGGGTGCTCGAGCTGCCTGCCCCGGCCACCCCGGCCCGGCCAGGGCCGCCGTCGCGGCCAGTCCGAGCGAGGGGAGCATCGTCGCCGCTCGGATCACACCGAACTCCGCGTCGGTCCCGGCGGGGTACTAGGACAACTTGTCCTGAACACGTTCGGACTTGCCCCTTAAGATCCGGCGAGTGCTGCGAGATACTCTCGGCCTCAAAGCCAGCTGGTCAGCTTACGCATGCCAACGACAATGACGCGTGCAGAAGAACTTCGCATGCAGAGACCGAAGTCAACGATTCCCGACAGGCCGCGAAGGGGGTTCGTTGGAGGACAGACCTCGGTTTCGAGAATATTAGTTTATCCGGCGCTCCCACCCCGATCATTCCCCCAGTGCCTCCCTCCAGCGACACCGCCCATCGGCGCGTTGGCAATGGGGCCGCTATCACTTTCCGGCCCCTCGATTGCCATGGAGACATCAGGCCTCTTTGGTGGTACGAGCTTCCCAGTGTTGCGGGAGGTCCGACTGGCTCTCGACAAGTGCTTTAGCCCGGACGACCACGATTGCGATGTCATCTTTGATTTCATCACTAAGCATCGTCCGAGCGAGCTGGCGACACACGGCCTCGGAGTTCTCAGCTTTGACGACGTTGCGAAGTCGTTCCATTCCGTCGTCGAGGCTCTCTCCCCTTCGTTCGACCAGGCCATCGGTGTAGAAAACCATCACTGCTCCCTCAGGCAGCGCTACGACGGTCGACGATCTGGCGATCTCAGTACGTATGCCGAGTGGCGGTCCGATTGGCAGGCTGAGGAAGTGGCCCGGTTCCTCCAGGGGGACTAAAAGCGGGGCCGGATGACCTGCGGTGGCCACGCGGAATTCGTCGTACGGGAAGGAGGCCGTGCCGCACACGGCGGTCACCATCGTCGATGGTTCGAAGTGCTGGACTGTCCGACTGGTGAGCTCCAGGACCTCTGCTGGCTCGCCGTTGATTAGAGCATAGGAACGCAATGCGCTTCGCACCCGACCCATCACCACCGCCGCATGCAGGCCGTGGCCAGCCACGTCACCGGCGACAACCCACAGGTCTCCGGAGGGTACGGTGAAGACGTCGTACCAGTCGCCACCGACAGGCTCGTCTGGGGTGAGATAGCGAGTGGCGAACTCCAGGCCCGGACACTCGGGTAGCCGCCCGGGGAGCAGGCTACGTTCCACTAGGGTGGTCGCTGCGCGCTCTACCGCCAGCTGACGAGCCTGGACCGCACCGGCGAGCCGTTCGGCGACCACCTCGAGCAGTTCCACGTCGGCAAGCTCGAACCGGCGGTCCTCGAGCCGGCCGACATGGAGGACACCGATCAGCTCGTCTGCCACGATGAGCGGCACGCCGAGCATGGTGCGGATCCCCTTCTCCCAAAGGATTGGGTTCGCGACCGTCGTCGAGTCGACCCGATCCAGGCGCATCGGCTCCTTCGATTGGGCGATGCGGCCGGCGAAACCGACACCGACCGGCAGCCGGACGCCCTGGCGGACCTCCTCCTCGATGCCACACGCCGCCCGTGCGACGAGATCGCCAGAGTCCTTTTCGAGTAGCAGCACGGCTGCGGTGTCCGCGCCGAGAATGCCACGGACACGTTCCAATAGCTCGATGAGCAGGTTCTCAACATCCAAGCGGCCCAGCTTGCTGTCGGTGACTGCCCGAAAGTTGGCCAGCTGGCCTTGGGCGCTTAGGTCACCGTCGCTCTTCACGCACTTAGCGTACCGGTATCCGAGCGATGCTCTGGAGCGGATACTGCCGTGCCGAGCCACGACTGGCTGCGCCCGGACTCTCGGTAGCCGAGACTGGAGGCCGTGTTCGGCATAGCGCTCCACCATGATCGTCGGGTCGCCATCGGGTGCAGTCCTCGTTCCACTGGAGATCGCCGTCGCTCTGCTCATCGTGCAAGCTCGTCGTCGTGCGCCCCGGCTCACCCACCGTTCTAACGCCATTCTGGCCGGGAGCCACGCTCCGCAGTCACGCAGCCACCGTGTCTAAATTGCATTGGAGGCCCGACCATGGAGCAGAACATCACTGGCTACCACCAAGACGACCAAGGGGACTGGGTCGCCGAACTGTCCTGCGGCCACATCCAGCATGTCCGCCACCGGCCACCCTTCCAGTTACGAGACTGGGTCCTCGAACCTGGCGGGCGATCGACCCGGCTCGGGTCACCCCTGGACTGCCCTCTCTGTGAGCGGGCGGAGATGCCCGACTCCTTGCGTTATGTGCGCACTACGCCGATCTGGGACGAAGGCACCGTGCCGGCCGCTCTGCGCCGAGCCCATCGGATCGCGGCAGGAACCTGGGGCAGGATCGTCGTCCACGACGGCGGACTGCGTTTTGCGGCGGCCACCACTCCCGCGATCCACGTCGAGTTGGGAAAAGGCGAGACCCAAGTCATCTCCCCAGGCGTCGAGCACGAGATCGAGCCGTTGGGTGTCGTACGCTTCAGTGTCGAGTTCTTCACCGTGGACCGTGGCGACCAACCCTACGAGCCCACCGAATCCGGCGAGGTCGAGGTCGGAGAGCTGGCGGACGAGGGCGGCGATCCGGCGTGCTGGGCACGGCTTGTCTGTCCCGAATGCGGGGCCATCCTGAACGGTGGAGATCACCGTGCAGGCTGTCCGGCCACGGGGGCGGCCGGGTGATGCGATTTTCCACGGCGTGGTCCGAGGCGGCAGGTCTGAGGGTCCCCATTGTCAACGCGCCGATGGGCGGTGTGGCCGGCGGAAGGTTGGCCACGGCCGTCTCGGCTGCCGGCGGGCTCGGGATGATCGGGGTGGGGAGCGCTGGTTCAGCTAAGTTCCTCCAAACCGAGGTTCGTCATCCGAAAGAGGCGGGCATCGGTTTCGGAATCGGCCTCATCGACTGGGCCGTGCGGCGGGACCCGGTGTTGTTGGAGGCGGCGATCGCCGCACGGCCCGCGCTGGTCTCGGTGAGTTTCGGCGACGACTGGTCGTGGGTTGACCTCGTCCACGCCGCCGGCATCGTCACCGCGACCCAGGTCTACGACAGCGATCAAGCACGACGGGCCGCCGATGCGGGAATCGAGGTCCTCGTGGCCCGCGGCGCCGAGGGAGGGGGTCACGGCCAGCCCACGATCGGCACCCTGCCATTGCTGGACTCGGTGCTCGACGCCGTCGACGCCCCGGTCCTTGCCGCCGGAGGAATAACCACTGGCAGAGGCGTCGCCGCGGTGTTGGCGGCCGGGGCGTCAGGGGTGTGGATGGGAACCGCGTTCGCCGCCTGCCCCGAATCGCTGATTTCGGAGCCGGCACGCCAGGCCCTGCTGCGCGCGTCAGGAGCAGACACCGTGGTCACCAGCGCATTCGACGTGGCGCTTGGTTATCCGTGGCCGGCCGGGTACCCCGAACGCGTGCTGCGCAATGACTTCACCGAACGATGGTCGAAACATGAGGAACAGCTGGCCGACGACAACGATGCTGTATCCGCGTTGGTGGCCGGCATCGCGGCCGGAGACCTCGCGCTGGTCCCCGTCAACGCGGGCCAGGGAGTTGGTTCTTTGATCGAATCCCGCTCCGCCGCCTACGTGATCGAGCGACTCTGCCTGGACGCGTCCACGTTTCTCCGATTATCGGAGCGTTGAGCCAGATGCCGGGGCCACGGTCGAGAGAGCCACGCTTTGGCCGGACGTTGACGTGGGATGCTGCCGGAACTCGGCTGCGCGTTAAGCATCTCGACTGATCGCGGCTGTGCCGTTTGTGTCGACGTAGACCTCTGAGCCGGACTGGCGGAATTCGGTGGACTTTGCGTCCATCCCTTGCCCGACAGCGGCTTCTACCGACAAGCCCATCTCTGCGGCGTAGTCACGCACGTCTTGGCTGATGCGCATCGAGCAGAACTTGGGGCCGCACATCGAGCAGAAGTGGGCTGTCTTGGCCGCGCCCGCCGGCAGAGTCTCGTCGTGGAAGTCACGGGCCGTCGTCGGGTCCAACGATAGGTCGAACTGATCCTCCCAACGGAACTCGAAGCGCGCTTCGCTCAAGGCATCGTCCCAAGCCTGCGCGCCCGGGTGCTCCTTAGCCAGGTCGGCAGCGTGAGCTGCGATCTTGTAGGCGACGACGCCGGCTTTGACGTCGTCGCGGTCGGGCAGTCCCAAGTGCTCCTTCGGCGTGACGTAGCACAGCATTGCCGTGCCGTACCAGCCGATCATCGCCGCACCGATGGCGCTGGTGATGTGGTCGTAGCCCGGGGCGATGTCGGTGGTGAGCGGGCCAAGCGTATAGAAGGGCGCCTCGTGGCACAGCTCCGACTGAAGGTCCATGTTCTCCTTGATCTTGTGCATGGGAACGTGACCCGGACCCTCCACCATGACCTGCACGTCGTGTTCCCAGGCGAGCTGTGTCAGCTCGCCCAGGGTGCGCAGTTCGGAGAACTGCGCCTCGTCGTTGGCGTCTGCGATACAGCCTGGCCGCAACCCGTCACCGAGCGAGAAGGTAACGTCGTAGCGCGCCATCAGCTCGCACATCTCTACGAAGTGCGTGTAGAGGAAATTCTCCTCGTGGTGGGCCAGGCACCAGGCGGCCATGATCGAGCCGCCCCGGCTGACGATGCCCGTCTTGCGCGTGGCGGCCATCGGCACGTAGCGCAGCAGCACGCCGGCGTGCACGGTGATGTAGTCGACACCCTGCTCGAACTGCTCAACGAGGGTGTCGCGGTAGATGTCCCAGGTCAGATCCTCGGACCTCCCGTTGACCTTCTCGAGTGCCTGGTAGATCGGTACGGTCCCCACCGGCACGGGGCTGTTTCGCAGTATCCACTCACGTGTCGTGTGTATGTTTCGCCCGGTTGACAGGTCCATTACGGTGTCTGCGCCCCACCGGGTGGCCCACGTCATCTTCTCGACCTCTTCCTCGATGGACGACGTCACGGCGGAGTTGCCGATGTTGGCGTTGATCTTGACCAAGAATCGCCGACCGATCACCATTGGCTCCGCCTCAGGGTGGTTGCAGTTCAGCGGCATCACCGCCCGTCCCGCCGCGACCTCGTCGCGGACTAGTTGGGGGGCGACACCCTCCCGCAGTGCCGACGAACTCCATCTCCGGGGTGATCTCCCCCCGGCGAGCGTAGGCCAGCTGGGTGGTGACGCTGCCCTGGGTGGCCCGTCGCGCACCTCGAGTTGAGCTCGGCGAAAACCTCGTCGAGATCTCTCTTGCCGGCCCGAGCGCGCCCGTTGTCCACGGGGCGCACGGACCGACCCTCGTACTCCTCAGTGTCGGCGCGTTCGACGATCCATCCATCGCGTAGTGGCGGAAGACCGCTTCGGACATCGGCCCGGTGCTCTGGGTCGGTGCAAGGGCCGCTCGTATCGTAGAGGACCATCACGTCCCCCGTCGATAGTGGAACCTGGCGCATCGGCACCCGAACATCCGGACGGGATCCCACCAGGTACGTTTTACGGGCCCCGGTGGTCGGGACCAGTTGGCGCTAGCGATGGATTTGGCCCATCAGAGGAAATGAAGCCTTGCTCTGTAGCAGTCATACGGAACGCTCCCTACGCCGGCATTATCCGGTCAGGTTCGGTCGGTCGACGGCCCTAGCCGTCCTCTCAGCTCGCTTGGTGCGAACTCCCGATGCGCTGCAGACGTTAGCAGCAAGGTGTTCTCTGGATCAACACAACTGACGAGTCGAAGTCGTCACACGGGACTCGTCTGCGAGCCTCCAAGAGCGGTCCGGACCGCTGCACTTCGACTTTCGTGGTCCCGGGTGTCTGGCTGCTATCCGGAGGCAAGCGCCTCGGGGTTTCCGGCGTCTTCTCCAACGTACTGGCTTTGGCCGACCTCGACGTTGCCGCCGCACTCCTGCTGGAGGGTGCACACCGAAGGACTGTCTACCCACCGTGCGCCGGGGTCCGATGAAGGAAGCCCTCACCGGTAACTTTGCCATGCAGCTCCATGACTTGAGCGCGAGGGGGGTGTGCGACGCTACCTCTAGGTATATGTAGACCGGACAAGCCAACGCCAGCGAACCCCGGCTTCCCGACCAATCGACATACCGACTGACGACCTAAATAGCAAACCGATGGGCGACTGATTCGGAGGGGTAAGTAGGGAGCACCCGGGAATGACCGAGCGAGCAACGCCCGATGCGCGGAGAGGCACGCCTATGGCCACCGAAATACCGGTCAGGCAACCGGGCGACGCCCGTCACATCGTGCGGGCACGGCTCAAAGATGTACCTGTCAACCTGGTCGAAGTGGTCGAGCTACTCACCTCCGAGTTGGTCACCAATGCACTCGTATACGGAGCCGGCGACCCGGCATTGGTGCTCGGAATCGACGAGATCCAGCGCAATATTCGTGTCGAGGTCCATGACGCCGAGCCGACCCTTGACCTCCAACCTGTCCATGGTGGGCCATCCCGCACGAAGGGCCGGGGACTCGCCATTCCATGGAAGCGGCAGTCGACGCCCGCCCGGTCGCGAATGCGGATGAACGCCTGGGACACGGCATGGGGTAAGTAAGGGACTTGTCCGAGAGGGTCCCGGCTCCAGACGAAGCCGTCCTCGGGCACCTCGACCTCTATCAGCGAGGCCGATTCGATGAGCTTGTCGTAGCGATTGCGGATAATGTCGATGCCATCGGGGTCAAGCTTGAAGGAACGGACCTGATTCGACTTCGGGAGCTTCATGTCCCAATGTTTTCCCACCTGCCACACTGACAACCGAACCGTGATTATGCACTCGTCCAGGTTGATTGCAGAGAACCGAAGGCCGCATATCTCGCCGTCTCTCATTCCGCTCAGGGCAGCGACGGTGATGAGACCGGCCATCTCTGGGTTGCGCGATTTCCTGGCCTCGGCGATCAGAGCCCGGACTTCCTCAGGTTCGGGTACTCGCATTGGCTTGTAAACTGCCTTGGGCGCCTTCACCACGCCAGCGACGTTCGACGGGACCCAACCCCAGACAAGAGCCTGTTGCAAGGCCGCATGGATGATGCGGTGATAGGTCAGCACGGTGCGGTCGCCCTTGCCCTTGGCACGACAGGCTACGTAAAAGCGATCCAGATCGCGGGAGCCGAGCCGGTCCAGTGGCTTACTGCCAAGCACCGGCCTAATGTCCTTGTCGATCTTGCGGCGGTCTTCGGCGAGCGTGGTCTTGGCGGCGCCCATGCCCTCGCGATAGGCGTTCCATTCGTCGAAAAGCATCCCCAACGTCCCAGCGGTGCCACCGTGCTTCCCTTCGGCCACCTCGGCTTCCAACTTTGATCGGAGCTTCCTTGCCGCGGCGGCGGTGCCCGTGATAGATCGGCTTACATGGCGGGTCCGACCCGTGAGAGGATCACGGGAGACAAATGCACGTACTTCCCACACGCCCTTCTTCTTTTCGCGGATGGATCGGAGATCGTCGCTCATGTGAACAAAATAGATGGGATATTGTTGGGATGTAGCCCATGGCTAACACGTCCGTCCTGTTAGCCCCCGTAGCTCAGGGGATAGAGCATCGGTTTCCTAAACCGTGTGCGCAAGTTCGAATCTTGCCGGGGGCGCTCGAGGAAGATCAGTTGGGATGTGAAGTCCCGGTAGGTGCACGACACCCTGGCTCCGGTAGATGGGCGACACCCCATCCGCCACCGGGGGATCCAACCCCTCTTCACTTTGAACCAACACGTTCGCGAAGCGAAGGAGGGCGTCATTGTGCTGGTGGAGCTGGGTCTCGTGGAACAACGGTATAAGGCCGTGCTCGAGGTTCTCAACGACGGAGCCACCGTCACCGACGTGGCTCGTCGCTATGGGGTCGGTCGCCAGGCGGTCCATTCCTGGCTTCGCGCTAGGGGGGAGGGGGTCTGGGGGCCCTAGTGGATCAGAGTCGGCGTCCCGACACCTGCCCGCACCAGATGCCACCGGTGGTCGAGGCCAAGATCCTCGAGCTCCGGCGCCTCAATCCGGGCTGGGGCCCTCGCACCATCTTGAGTCGCCTGGCCCGCGAGAACCTAGAGCCGCTGCCGTCGCGCTCGGCCATCTATCGAGCACTGGTGCGCCACCAGCTGATCTATCCATCCCCTCGACGGCGCCGACCCAGTGACGACAAACGCTGGGAGGGCTCCCGCCCCATGGAGCTGTGGCAGATGGACGTGACCGCCGGCGTTTACTTCGCCGACGGGTCGAAGAGATACTCACCGATAATGGCAGTGCTGGTCGTCCGAATAGGGGATCGAAGTTATTGGCAGTTCCAAAACCTTTTCTATTGTGATAACGATGGTCTCTCGGCGGAAGAGATTCACACATTGCTGGTTACCCGAAAACAGCGAGACCGAGCTCGAATCGAGGGAGCGCTGGCAATGGTTACCCAAGGGTTTGCGAACTCGGGCGCTCAGCGCGGATCCATACCTGATGACGTGAAGCAATTCGTTTGGACACGAGACGGCGGACAATGTCGATCCTGCGCCATCACAACTGAGCTGCAGTACGACCACGTGATCCCAGTGGCGTTGGGGGGCGCCTCAAGTGCCGAGAATCTCCAGATCCTTTGTGGCCCCTGCAATCGTCGGAAGGGCGCACGTCTGACCGCCTCGTAGGGTCCGACTTAGTAGGTCTGTTTTACCCGCTGACGAGGGCATAAGCCGCTTCCAAGAAGCGCGACTCGACGCAAAAAAGACAAATCATTGGCGGATTGAGTATCCGTGCCCACTTGAATATGGGCATGGATACTCAATCTGATGATCTCGACCCCCACGAGGAGTCCGAGCCGGCGGAGCCCGCCTCCGCAGATACCGAAATTGGCAGAGACGTCACGACCAATCACTTTTCCCGAGGTTTCGGGGACCGGTGTCGATCCGGTGACCTCACGCTTTTCAGGGTGGATCGGCACGGAATTCGTCCGATACTCACCTGCCGAATTCAGGGAAAAGACGAGATCAAGAATGACCTGAGAAAGAAAAACTCGCCGACAAACCTGTCATTCGGAATGAAGGACTCGGGCCGGCTGCACGCGGCTGGCGAACCACGCAGGACCCGCGGCAACGATCATGGCGATGAGCAGAACGGCGGGAATGCACAACGCGACGCTAACGCCCGGAACCACCGATGACGTCCCGATTCCGAGCTCGTTCGCAAAGAGGGCCCAGGCGGCGCGGCCGGCAAGGATTCCCAGCGGTATCCCGATTACCAACGAAATCGCGGCGAATGTCCCGGCCTGCCACGCCACGAGCGCCAAGACCTGGCGAGGGACGAATCCGATCGTCTTGAGGATGGCGATGTCGCGGCGGCTCCGTTGGACCCAGACGATCATCAATTGTGCCAGCACCCCAACCCCGAGGACGGCCAATACCAGGGCCAGGAACTGGGGCACCCCTTCGATTCGCGCGTAGTTGCCGATGTCAAAGGGAGGCTGGCTCGTGACGAAACAGGTGGTCTGTTGGACTCCCGAGCAAAACGATGCGGTCGCCTTGCCCAAGCTCCTGACCTCACGAGCCTGATCGGGACCGGGCGCAAAGCGAACCAACAAGAACACGGAGGAATTCGCGACCGACGTCCTCGGCGGCACGAGGTCTGCCGCGGTGACGGCCGCCCCGAGTCCTAAGTCAGTCGACGTGAAGCTCCCCTGGTCGAACGCCGGGAACACCGCCTGTCCAACGATGTGCATCCTCCGCGGTACGCCGTTTATGCTCAGCGTCAGGTCGTCCCCGACTTGCCGGTGAACCAGACGCAGCACAGACGCTCCCAACGCGACCTCGTCAGGGTGGGTGGGCAGCCGGCCGGTCACCAGAGTCGGCCCAACAAGCGGACCAGCCCCTCGGGACAGTCCGATGGCAGGAACATGGGAACCCATGACGTCAACCGTTCCGAAGTCCCCGATCGTCCAGGCCACGACGCCGGCGCGGTGGTGCATCGAGCTGTGGATGACGCCCAGGGGAATGGGGTTGAACTGAGTGTCGATCGCGGCCTGCCAGGTCTGCCCGTACAGCGACGGCGTTGTCACGAGGTGCATTAGGTTGGCACTGAACGTGAAAGTGCCGACGACCATGGCGATCGACAAGACGGTGCCGACGAGCGCGCTACGCACGGGAACGGCCCCCCGCCCGGCACCGGGATCAAGCGCCTCGCGGATGCCGAGCGAGGCCGTCACGGGGGCTCCGCTGCTCGAGAGTCGGGCCAACCACCTGCCCCGAGTCGCTGCGGCTCGGCGGTCCGCGCCTTGGTCGGCCCCCGAGCTCAGCCGCCACGACGGCACCGCCACAGCCGCCATAAGAGCGACGACGATGCCCATGAGGCCGATGCCGAGCACGACGCCGTCGACGTCAATGCCGGGACTTGGCTCGGCGAGCCGCGCCGCGCCGAGTGGCATGATCGGAGACGCGAGAACGGCGACGACGAACGCAACCAACGCTCCTACCACGGCCATGGCCGCCACCTGCATCAGGTTGATGCACCACAATTGCCTGTGACTGAGTCCGAGCGCCCGAAGCGTCGTGACGTCAGTACTCGATGACTTGAGCTGTCGGAGGACTGCCTGGGCAATGAGCACCAATCCTGTGAGGGCGACGAGGAATGCGAAGATGGCCAGCGCGATGGCCTCGGGTCGAATGGCATGCTCGATCTGAGCGGCCTGGTCATTCAAATTGGCGACGAAGACGTTTCCTCCTGTAGCCGGGAACTTCTTCGCCAAGGCTTCGGCCTGTCGACCGAATTGAAACGCCGACACACCGGGCCGAAGGCGCACGTAGGCCCCGTCGAAGCTCCGGTAGGTAGGGCCGAGCTGGTCGTAGAAGGCGCGAGTGGTGTAGACGACCGGGATTTGCGCCAACGCGGTGATTGGCACCGGATTGTCGCGCGTCAGGAAGACGCCAACGACTCTCTCGCGGAAGATCCGCAGTCCCTCCGGCGACTGACCAGAGGCTGTTGAAAGCGTTGCCGCGAGCGTGATCTCGCTGCCGACCTGGGCGTGGAGCTCTGCGGCCGCTCGTACATCCAACGCCACCTCGTGGACCCGATTCGTCACGGGCAGTCTCCCCGAGAGGATGCGAGGGCGCTCGATAACTCGGCTGAATCGTTGATCGACAGGCGCAAAGACCTGAGCTTCGACCAGCTTTCGGCCAGGCCGAACCGGCAATGCCTGGACCCCGATCAAAGGCGCTACCGTCTCGACGCCCGGCAGCTTGGCGAGCGCTGGGTAATAGCCGCCGAACCCCGTGTTGTTCGGGCTGACGAGCACGTCTGCGGCGTTGGAGCTGGCGAGGAAGCGACCGTAGGCGGAGTCGGTGCGCCTGGCGCCGGCGGCGGCAACCAGGACGACAGCGCCGGCGAGGCCGACGATTGCGGCCAGCATCGCCCAGTTCCGCCAACGCGCGCGGAGCTGGCGCTCCACGACCCAGATGAGGGAAGCCACGGCTCCCCTTTAGCGGTCCGTCATTTGCGTCATGAATATGCGACTCGTCACCGGTTCATTAAACAGGACCGCTCACAGCGTCGAAAGGGTAGCCGGTGTGGTGACCACCACGGGCTACTCTAGGGACGTGAGCGGCAAAGCGCTGACTATGCGGTGATCTCGCGCATATGCCCACCGTGGTGACGTTGCACGAACGAGAGCGCCAAGAGCGATACTTCGCAGGGTGACGGCTGGTGCTTGCTAGCAACCGACGTGTAATCCACTTGACTCCGACCCTCTCAGTTCGCTCCCAGATAACCAGAGATTCGTTGCCCGGCCAATGGTGCCAGCCCCATTTCTGCCTCGTACCTGCAGCCCATGTCCCGCGACCCGGTGGTGGGAGCACCAAGGTCGCCGGTGAGGCTTCCACCCTTGTATGGCCCGCCGAATCGTGGCGGAATTCGGCTGGATGGTTGGTCCGTCTGCTGGCTCACGTCGTCCCAGGATTGGGACTCCTATTCACATTGGAAGGGGATTGTGGCAGAGTCCACTGCACTTCGGGTGGCGGCACTTGGGTTTGCCGGCGCGGTGGGATTCGCTAGTGCGGTCGCGCTCCGAGAGGACCTACCCGCCGCGGCGCTGGGCCTGAAGATTCCCCTCTCGGTTCCTACGGGGCTGGTGGTCGGATTGGGGGCGGGAATTTCGGCGCCCTGGCCAATGCCAGTGGCGGCGTTGGTAGCCTCGATGAAGGCCAGATCCGGCAATGGGCCTCGTTGGCCGGGGCGCCTGTGCACCGGTCTGGGCATCGCGGCCGTTCTCGGACAGCTGGTCGAGCCTTTGATGCGTCAGCCAAAATCGTGGACGCCAGCGGTTCGTATTGCGCTCCTCCTCAACTTTGGGGCCTCAGTCGGATTGGCCGGAGCGGGGCTCTGGCAAATGAAGGAGTCTCGTGGTCGACGACCGACGAAACCCGTCTGATCTGCCCCCGGCCGTGCCCACTCTATTCGTCTTCCAACGCTACGAAGTCCTGTCGAGGACGGCAGACAGCCACGGAAGCGGGAAGCGCACAGCTCGGCTGATGTGACCACCTTACGGATCGTCTTGCGAGCCGTCATTGTGGCCCTTCACACGTGCCCGACTCGTGCGATCACACGGGTGACCCAAGGGATCCGTCGCATACCCGAATCGACGGTCGAGGCCTCCCCCTCGTTCGCGCACCTCCGTCCTTCTCCGCCTTCCCCGCTTCGCCCTCCGCTTCGGGTGGGCGCTGGGCCCCGGCTATCCCGCTTCGCCGCCTCCGGTCGCCGGCCCCGTGCGTGGCGTTTTCGTGCCGTCCTGTGGCAGGACTCGCAGCTCATGGATGGGCGGACGTTTCGGGGACGGCGGGAGGGCAGAAGCGCGCAGTCTCGCGTTTGCGGCGTTTCGGCTCCCTCTATCTCCTATCCCCGAGGAAGATCAGTTGAGAGAGGGGCCACGACAGCAGAACGGCACCAAACCCGCCACGCACCCCCGACCGACCGGGACCGGCGAGACGAACGGGCGTGGCCCGGAGCACGCAGGGCAGGGCCACCCGAGGAGCGGGGCGAGGAGAGAGAGGGGGCTAGCTCCGTACGGCACATCGGAGATAGTCGAGATGGCTCGCCGGTTGCCGTCGAGCAGATTGAACCAGCCTTGGCGAGAGGGCTTGACCTTGGACCTGACTCTAAGGTCTACCGTGACGGTGCATGACGACGACGACCATCTCCGAGCGGGCGGGGAGCCTCGGGCTTCGGGCGGACACCCTGCGCTACTACGAGCGGATCGGCCTGTTGCAGCCCGCGGGCGGGTGCACCGCGATCGCGGCGCGGGCCATGGCGGGGCGCCCTAGGACACGCCGCCGAGGTCTTCGCGGCTGAGCGCCGTGAGCACGTTCTGGACTTCGGTGCGACCGCGTCGCCCGAGAGGAGGGCGAGGATGAGGGGTAACGTCAACGGTGGAAGACGGGCCGAACCACGACGGTCCTTACTGCTTCGTGTCGCTCGCGACCACCAATCCCTCGGTAACTCGCGGCGGGTTTGGGAAGAGCGCAGCAGCGTTATCCTCAACCCATTGATGCGCCACTGTGACGGACTCGTCGGCACCGGCTTTGTCCTCGAACACGCTGAGGGACGCCATCGTGCCCTCGCCAGCGTCAATCCAGTAGTAGGCGATGAAACCGCTTACTCCTTCAAGGAGAGGCATGAAGCTTTCACGGACGAGGCGTCCCGCTTCGGCGTCGTCTGTGATGCCCTCGTACCTCCGGACGGCTGCATACATCGGCATACCTCCTTCGCTCACCCCTCTTGTGGACCGCCTGCGCTGACCTCCGGCTCCCCCCGCCGCACTACCCACGCGGGCGAGCCGGACACAGCCATCATGGCCACCTCGGCCCTTGCAGCGCAATGGTGCAGTCTCCCCGGCGAGAAACGGCAGTTCAGGGAGGCGACGCATACATCGAGGACGAACTTGGCTTGTTCCGATGGGACAGGTCGAGGCGGATGGAGCGAGCTGACGCCAGCTCGGATCTGGACGGTCAGTCGCCCCCACAGGCCCTGTCGGAAGTGCGGATATGGGTGGTTTCAGCGTGAGCCGGGAGTAGCCCAATACGCCGGGAGGGCGGGACACCCACCAAGCCCGATCGGTCCATTACGCACCCCAAAGCGCCCGGCACAACGGAGAGTCTTCCTTCAGACGTGCAGCTCTATCCGCCGAATCGCCACATCGAGAAGGGCACGGTCGGACTAGTCCACCTCTCTGCATCCCACACGAAGGCGGCTACTGCTTACCGAGACACCGTACCCAGGTCCAGCGGACTGGGGGCACCCTCGGCGCCGCTGCGTCCAGCCTTATACTGTGATGAGATGGAGCGCAGGTAATCTGCGGACCCGATAACCGACCACATCGAGATAGCTCCGTAAGGACGCGGCTTATGAGTGAGGTCATGCCGGCGGCATTCCTGGGGCACGGGAGCCCGATGAACGCGCTGGATCACAATGGGTACACCGAGGCATGGCGGGCCTTTGGGGACTCGGTGCCCCGACCTCGTGCGATCCTCGCTATCTCCGCACATTGGTACGTCAACGCATCGGCGGTCACCGCCATGGCTCAACCCAAGACGATCCACGACTTCTACGGCTTCCCGGATGAACTCTTCGCCGTCCAATATCCTGCTTCAGGCGATCCCGCCCTTGCAGAGGAGGTAGCCCAGGTGGTCAAGCCTACGTGGGTCGGGTTTGATCACGACAGTTGGGGCATTGACCACGGCACCTGGTCGGTTCTTTTGCATGCGTTTCCCAATGCCGACGTTCCCGTCGTCCAGCTATCGATCAATGCCGAGAGGCCACTCGACTACCATTTCGAACTCGGGGCGAAGCTCGCACCGCTGCGGCAGCGCGGCATCCTCATCATCGCCAGCGGCAACGTGGTTCACAATCTGCATCGCATCGACTGGAGCCGACCCGACGGAGGGCTCGACTGGGCTCATCGCTTCGATGACGCAGCTCGGGAACACATGACCACATCACCGGCGGCTGTACTCGGCCTGCGCGATCACACTGATTTCCCGAACGCGGTCCCTACGCCCGACCATTTCCTCCCCCTTCTCTATCTCGCCGGACTGGCCGAGGCGGCGGGATCGACCACGGACGTGCTCATTGAGGGCTACGCCTACGGTTCGCTGTCGATGACGGCCTTTACCCTTGACGCCAACTGCCCAGAACAGCCGCTTCTTGCCCACGCCGCACCGCTCCCGAGTCCTGACCGCGTCCCGCCCGACGACACCAACACTTAGAGCGACGGCCCTTGGCTGTCGGGCCGCCAGCAGACCCGGCATGAAGAGTGTGAGAGTGCCTTCTCGTCGGAGCATCCACCGGTCGCAGAGGTCTCACCATTACGGTCGGGCGTCCCTGGGCTTCGGCCTGACTCGATACCCCATACGGTCTCACGTTGGTTCGTCGTCCGTTGCCCAGGTTCACCCGGCACCACTGGTCGGGCGGTGTGATCGGTCGTCCTGTTCGCGCAGGCCAACCTCTCACGATCCCGCCGTCCCCGCGGTGGTGCCACCCCTTGACCGATTCAGAGGAGAAGGAGCGGCAGTGACAATCATGGTAGATACCCAGCGCGCCCTGACGGGCGGCGTCGATACGCACGCGGATGTCCATGTGGCGGCGGTGATCGACCCCGAGGGCGGCTTGCTCGGAGTGAAGTCCTTCACCACGAATCTCGTCGGCTGCAAGAGGCTCAGTGGCTGGATGTGCGGCTTCGGAGTGATCGGCCTGGTCGGGGTGGAAGGCACGGGCTCGTATGGAGCCGGCCTGGCCCGTCACCTCCATCGAGAGGGTCTGCTCGTCGTCGAAGTCGACCGACCCAACCGCCAAGAGCGGGCCCGGCAGGGAAAGTCCGATTCGCTCGATGCCATCGAAGCGGCCCGGGCCGCGCTGTCCGGACGCTCCTTCGGGGTAGCCAAGACCCGCGACGGCAACGTGGAAGCCATCCGCGCCCTCATGGTGGCGCGCCGCAGCGCAGGCGAGTCGAGAACCAAGGCCATCAACCAGATCCGCCAGCTCGTCTACACCGCCCCCGATGAGCTGCGGGAACGCTTCGTGGGAGTGCCCTCGTGGCGTATTGCCGAAGGGGTCGCAATCCTGCGCGTGCACGCCGACGCCGACCCGGTGCGCATGGCAACCAAGAGTGCCCTCGGGACGCTCGGGGGGCCGACGCGCCGTGGCGCTCGGAGAAGAGGGCAAGCGTCTCGATGTCCTCATCGCCCGCTTGGTCGACAAGGTGGCCCCGGAACTCGTGGAATTAGTGGGCCTTGGTCCCCATACCGCCGCGCTCTTGCTCATCGCAGCCGGCGACAATCCATCACGCCTGCGCAGTGAGGCCCCCTGGGCCAAGCTCTGCGGCGTGGCACCGCTCGAGGCATCTTCGGGCAAGGTCACTCGTCACCGACTCAACCGCGGCGGTGACCGACCGGCCAATCACGCCCTGTGGCGCATCGCTATGACCCGGATGGCATGCCACGAAGAGACCAAGGTCTACGTGGCGCGCCGCACCGCGGAGGACAAGTCCAAAAGAGAGATCATGCGCGTCCTCAAGCGCTACGTCGCGCGGGAGGTCTACCACTACCTACCACGGGACTAGAGCTCCGAGCTGCACCTGACATTGTCGAAGTGATCGCACCGATGGCTTAATGAGAATCCGCCCTCGACATATCGAGTGGCCCTTTCATGTCGTGCCTCGCAGCATCACCATCGACACCAAACTGCCCCTTGACATCCATAGGAGATTCGTACTGGGACAGTCTTTGCCTCGTGTGCACTCGTGGCACTCGTGGCGTGGCGCACCTGATCGATGTCAGATGGAACCTGCTTCATTCAGGTACTCCTGCCAAGTCTGGTGGCCCTCGGCGTGGAGCGGGCAGGTGTTGAGCCCCTCTCGGAACGCTCTGGCGGCACGTCCCGGTAGAGGAAGAGAGACAAACCGACGAGGTCGATGCCAGCGGAGACGCCATGCTTCGGCCATTCTGGACAGTGGCAGAACCTCTGGGCCTCCGAAATCGACGGCGCGGCCCGCAGGTGATCCATCCAGAAGATCAACGAGCCGCGCTGCCACTTCCCAGGCGGCAACCGGTTGAAGGAGAAATCCGGACGGGAGCGGCGCGAGCGGCGATCGCTGCAACGCCCGCAACAGCCTGGCGGCCAGCTCGTGAAACTGGGTCGCCCGCAGGATCGTGGACGCCACCGGCGATTCGGCGATCAGCTCCTCACAGCGCAACTTCTGGCGGTAGTAGCCAAAGGGAATGTCGTCGATCCCGACGATCGACACGTACAAGAGATGCCTGGTCTCTGGTGGCATGAACTCCAAAAGGGTCCGGGTCTGCACAACGTCGTTGCGGCCGGAGGCGGCATGAATGACCGAATCGACGCCCTGCATTGCGGCCGCCACCCCCACGCCCGTCTTGAGATCACCCAGGTGTGTCCCTCGACTAAGGCTGCGTGAGAGCACCCTGACGTCGTGCCCCAGACCCTTTAGCTGACTCACCACGTGGCGGCCAAGGGTGCCTGAGCCGCCGGTCACCAAAACGCTTGCCATAACGCCACTGTATGACTGCGGGGCTCATCGTCATCGATGGAGTGAATGCGGAGGCACCGTCCGTGTCACATATGCGTGCCAATGAGCCACAGGGCGGATTCAAGCGGTCCACCCGAGTCCGGCATCGTTAGGGGACGCGGCCAGTAATCGCAACGATACGGTCGAGTTGTGATGCGTCGGGAGAAACCTCTACTGGAGGACCCCATAAGTCCGGCACCGGAGCATTGGGGACGAACACGGCCACATGGTCAAAGCACACCTGCACGGTCGGCTCTGGAAGATCGAACGGCTGGTCAGTGGCATTTGCCAAGTCCCAGCCGTGGACGACCAACTCCGTGAGAGTGATTTTGCCCCACGTCGTGTTGGAGAGATCCGATCCCGGCACGTTACCGGTGCCCTCCCACGCCGCCGGGTCGTCCCATGCCTTACCCAGTGTCCGCACATGCTGTATGACAATGTTCTGCCAGTCTGGTTTGAGAGTTGAATAGCCGGCCTCGGGAAGGTCGCGGCCGAGAGCGAGCGCCGTTGCTCCCAGAACCACCAGATCGACATGGTCGATGAGATCGCCGACGGTGTATTCAATGCACGGGGTAGGAGCTACAAGCTGCTCATTCGCAATACCCGAGACCACCTCGATCATCTGTTCGCATGCTGGTTTGAGGTCAATCATGGTCCGTCCTTAGACGTATCGATCTCCCGCAGGCTAACGCCCGATGCTGGCGTTCAAGGTGCCGTACTGCCCACCGAACCGGCGTTATGGGCTACCTCAGGCGGTACGCTTCTGCAAGCAACCCAGGAATGGTGCGGCATTTGTCCGAAAAAAGCAAACGGCGTCGGGCGCATCTCACTTACAGCCCGGCGGAGCCGAGGCCTTTCCGAGCCTGGCTGCATGAAGACTGGGAGCGACCAGGACCACCGAAGACCCTTCCTCCGGGAAGCGTTGTTCAACTCATGCCCGATCACCTCGGTGATCTCCGGTGTGGGGATTGGATTGGCAAAACCCGCCACTATTGAAACTGCTCGTGGCGTGGCAAGATGACTTCGGCGATCACAGCGACGGTAACTGGCTCCCCGAAGACTGGGACAGGTGGGTGGCCGAAGGGAAGCGACTCGCCAACCCCGTTGCGCCGGAACTTGGGCCCTCAGTGGTCCTCAAACTTGATCCGGAGCTAGAGGACAGAACTTAACCGACGATAGGGGGCAGACCCCGTAGTTGCACCGATGATTTGATTTGCCATGCGTCGTCACTACTGATGATCAGACAAGAAGTTCACACGGAAAGGTCCGCTACGTGTCTAAATCGGTGCTCTACATGTCGATGTCGCTTGATGGATACATCGCAGGCCCCAATGATCGACCCGGCAATCCCGGCGGTGACGACTTTATGAGGCTGCACGAGTGGTACGGCTTTGCTGCAGACGCTGGGCCAACCGAGGAAACTATTGATTCGGCGGAGATGGGCAAACACTTTCTTGACGAAATCAAGGAAACCGGTGCTGTCCTCTCCGGTCGCAATACTGTGGAACAGACCGATCACTGGGGCGGTGATCACCACAATGGCGTCCCAATCTTTGTCCCCAGTCACCGGCCGCCGGGGCTGTCGGTCGCCAAGTATCCATTGGTGACCTATGTAGCGGATGGGATCGCCAGCGCGATGGCGCAGGCGAAGGCCGCCGCAGGTGACCGCAACGTCCTGGTACATGGCGCGGCCACGGCGCAGGCGGCACTTGCGGCAGGTGTCCTCGACGAGTTGCAGATTCATCAGGTCCCGGTGCTGTTCGCCAGCGGGCGCAGACTATTCGAAGTGTTGCCGGAGAGGATCGAATTGGAGATCGTACGAGTGATCGACACCCCAGAAGCCACCCACATCCGATACCGCATCGCCTCTTGACCGTCGGCTTGTCCACACGCCCGAAAGTGCCGAAGGGCCTGACCTCGGCCCGGCGTTTAGGGCGACCTCCGGAGTGATCAACCAATTGTTGAAAGAATTGCATCTCCCGCAAGACTTGTCCGACCCCACCTGCGTTGGACTCCGACCGAACGGGCTCGAAGTGGCGACGACACAACAGATCCGCATACGTGAGACCCGCATGTTGTTGATTTATCCAGATTTCCTACCTTATTTGTATAAATACTTCGGAAGCCGATGGGCAGTAGCGTCGCGGCACCATTGACCCATCGAGAATGATCGGCGGAACGGAATGACGCTAAAGGTTGTAGGTGCCGGAGTCGGTCGTACGGGTACCCATTCATTGAAGATCGCCCTCGAACAATTGTTGGGCGGCCCGTGCCATCACATGGTCGAGATCCTCGGGGATCCGAACCAAGCTCCAGGCTGGATCGACGCTATCGAAGGCCGACCCGTTGACTGGGCAATGATGCCTGCTGGCTATGTCTCTCTTGTCGACTGGCCCGGTTGTTCATTCTGGCCCGAGCTGTCAGCCGCTAACCCGGACGCGCTCGTGTTGCTTTCGGTGCGAGATCCGGAATCTTGGTACCGCAGCGCATCGAACACAATCTTTCAATCATTTGACAAGGTTCCGCCGGAGTTGGCGCCCTGGATGGCTGCTGTCGTTCAGCTCCTACGCGATCGCTTCAGTGATGCGTTTGAAGACCCCATCGTCATGATGGACGCGTACGAGCGGCACAACGAAGCGGTTCGGCAAAGTGTCCCCGGCGACCGCCTGCTGGAATGGTCCCCGTCTGACGGGTGGGATCCCATCTGCGACCGGCTGGGACTCGAAGTGCCAAGCGAGCCATTCCCACTTACGAATACGACCGACGAGTTCCGCGCAATGATTGGGATGCCAGCGATCTCCTGACCGGTTCGGCGGGGACCCCTGCCTCGGTCAGTCTGGGTTCAAGCTTATCCACGGCCTCGACGGCATCGCCATCCGCCACGACGCTGAACCTCCGCAGGGTCACCCACGTCTGCCGGAGGCCGCGCCTCAAGCCGGCGTTGTGGGGCAGGTCAGATCACGGGTCAGATGTGTCATCCCTCACGTTCTCTCGCCACTTCGCGGTTTCTGCCTCCGTCATAGGTTCTCCCCACAGCTCATCGCAAAAATCCGCATATTGATCCACCCGGAACCCGGTGCTGGCATTCAGGGGGACGCGGACATGCATCCACCACCGCTTCCAGCGCAGCCAGCGCTTCACCGGGTGTTGCTCCCACCCCGACAGCAATGGTCGGGTTGCGGAACCAGTCACGGAGTTCGCCATCGTCACCGTTGGCTTCTGGGGGGAACTCATCGGGATGACACGGCATGCTGCCCAACCGCCGCCTTCGTAGATGCCGCCATGCCTGGCTTTAAAGAACAATCGCGGGTAGCGGCCCGGTTCCATTTGGTCGAGGGTAGGGCACGGTCAGGAGGGACCGACAGTGTCCCCCAAGGTGTCGGTCAACCGCACCCGGTCCCGGCGAACTGATACCCGGAAGGCGCTGAGCTGAGAGGATGGAGCGGTGCTGATCGCCTCATCCTCTCAGGTGAAGGTCACCAGCGGTGGGGTCCCGTCCGAATGGCACCAACCGAACTCAGTCGACCGCCGGAAGTGACGGGCTTGATCACGGATTCGGCAGGTAAGGGCGAGCGGCCTCGCAGCCGTTCGATACGGGTCCTGGTACTCATCCTGGCCTGGGCCGCCCTGACCGGACTCCTGATCGCGGCCGGCGTGGGCGTCACGCATTCCAACTCGGTCAACGCATTCGACCGCCACGTGACGTCCGTTGTGGTCGCTCACCGGACCCCGGCGCTCAACGAGGTCATGAAAGCCGTGACCTGGCTCGGTTCGTGGGTTGCGCTCGTGGCGACCGAGATCCTCTTGGGAGTCCTTGCTCGCCGCCGGCGCCTTCCGATGGTCGCCGTGGTTCTCGCGGTCATCGCTTGGGCGGGGGAGAACGGTGGCGTAACGTTGGCTAAGCATGTAGTCGGGCGGGACCGCCCACCGCAGGATCTCCGGCTGGTCTCGGCGCACGGTTGGTCGTGGCCATCTGGTCACACTGCCGTCGCCCTCCTATTGTTCACCACTCTGGCCCTTGTGGTGGTGGCGATCACCCCAAGACTGGGCTACAGAACGCTGGCGTGGGTACTGGCGGCGTTTGCAGTGGCGGCGGTGGCGTTCTCACGAGTTGAGTTGGGTGTCCATTGGACCACCGACGTGATCGCAAGCATGATCTTCGTCAGCGCGTGGCTGGTGGTTCTCGTTGCTTTGTTCGCTTCGGATATTCGCCCGAAGCGCATGGACGCCGAAGCTGACTGAAGCGACGTGTCCTGGGAGCCCGCAGAAGCCGAGGGGGTGCGGCAGGCTGCACACCGGAGCCGCCACCGCGTCCTTGTCCTGACGGTTGCATACGCCCCTCTCACACGTGCGATTCCGTATCCCCGAAGTGCCGGTATGGGCTGGCCCCCCAACATTCAAACCAGCGGCCTAGCCCCAACCAACTCCCCGGTGTGCAGCTCACATGACCAGATGGGTTTCCAACCCGTGGCGTACTGGTCACGACCCCTCCAGGAGACGGGGCCCATACAGCGGCCCGCCTGGCCTGAGGGTTTCTCGTACACGAACCGCCAGCACCGGCCCGGCATGGCGAAGATCCCCGGAGCCACCGTGCCGACGATTCCGAGCTGGTCGACGCCGCTATTGAGCGTCGGGAGGGCGAACAGCTGCATGGTGGGAGGGTAGCGGCCACGGCAGGAGAGGATCTGCTGGGGCACTTGCACCAAGGGCAACAATCCTGACGCTCTGACGATGCTTCGGCAGAAGTCCCGTGCCGTGCCCGCCGATCGAAGCATTTACGCCCGTGGATGGATCGAGCCGTTCGTGGTGAAATGATCGAGGGTGTATTCGTCGCTGAGGGCTTTGACTCTGAAGGACTACAACTGGTAGCCGACGGTGCCCTGGGGATCTGTGCGTGGTGAACCGACTCCGCGAAGCTGCTGGTACCGAATCCGACTGCGGCTGGTCTTGGTCCGCTGTTCACTCAAGCGATCTTCAGTGCCACGGGAGTAAGCATACGATTCACCAGCCCCGCCCCTTGCCGTAGGATCACGCCATGCGGCCGCTGGCGGCAGCGGTGATCCTGGGAGCGTGCTCGCCACCGTCGTCGTGCCTCTGGACATCACCGCGAAGTTCGGCGATGCTTAGCGACACGTCGAGTGAAGGGACCGTGAGATGATCGGCATCTACTTTCCAGCGTCAGCCATTACGGCTGAGCAGCACAATGCCGTGGACGCGAAGGTGAGCGCGAACGGACCACCCGAAGGCATGAAGCTTCACTCCGCCTTTCAAGAGGGCGACAAGCTCGCCATGTTCGATGTGTGGGAGAGCAAGGAGGCCTTCGAGGCCTTCGGCGCGAAGCTCATGCCGGTCCTCAAGGAGATGGGCCTGGAGTTGTCTGAGCCCATGTTCGTGGAGATGGTCGCCTTCGAGGTTCCCTAGTTCGGGGCGCCAGGCTGCCGCAGCTGTCGTCGGCGGACTCCGCCGCCGGCGGGCTGAACGTCGCCAGCCACAGCCCGCTTCAACGGCCGTAGCATGGCCGCCCATGCGCAAGCTGGCAGCAGCGGTGGCCCTTGGTGCCCTGCTGCTCGCAGCGTGCAGTTCGGCACCGCAGGTCTCGCTCTCCAGAGATCAGCGGGCCGTGGGATGCTGTCAGGCATTCCGTCGCACAGGACAAGGTCGCACAGTGCACCGTCGCGCCCGACGTTACCGGGCCGTGCTTCGGAGCGCAGCCGACAACGCAGGCCATCGCGTGCGCAGCGAACACCCAGCAGTGCGAAAATACGAAGGGATTTCCTGAGCCGTACTGAAACGGCGGGACTTTTCGAACTCGACTATTCCCTTGTAGTCACCGGATCGAAGCGAAAAATGTAGTCACCGGATCGAAGCGAAAATCTTCGAAATGTTTCCGTGAATCTCAGCTCGTATAGCGCTTCAGCCACGGGTCCCCGCAGCATTGTCTCAAACGTTTCGTGGGCGGTCCCCACCCTCACATGTTTGCAGGGATCGGGTGTCTAGTGCGACCCAATCCCGACGTTAGGCGTTCGGGGGCAGTGTCAGCAGCGTACGGAAAGCCTAGGAATACCCCGTTATGGCCTGGCTATCAGCCAACGCCCAGCCATTAGAACTGGACCTCTTTGGCGGTTGGCTTCGGTGCGGTCGAACGGGGTGATGCCGACGTCGTCGATGACCAAGATGGAGGGGGCGGTGTAGGTGCGGATCTTCTGGTTGAACGTCCCCTCGGCCCAGGCACTCACGAGTGCTTTGGTCATGTCCGTCGCTCCGGTGAAGTAGCCCCGATAACCGGCCTCCACCGCCTTGATCCCAAGTGCGATACCCAGATGGCTCTTGCCACAGCCCGGCCGGCCGAGAAGGAGGACCGGATGGCCATCGCGCACGAAGTCGAGCTCGGCCAGGTCGCCGATCACCTTGGGGTCGATGGAGGGCTGGAAGTCGAAATCGAACTCCTCGATGGTCTTGCGGAACGGGAAGTGGGCGAAGCGTAGGCGGGCCGAGAGCCGCCGGGCTCGGGTGGCGTCGACCTCGGCGGAGACCACCTTGGCCAAGAACTCGAGCGGGTCCGCCCCGCTGACCCTGGCCTCTTCGGCCAATTGGGCGAAGACCTCTTCGGTGCGGACGAGTTTCAAGTACCCGAGATCGGCCTTGATCGACTCGATGAGGGTGGTCTTGCTCATGATGCACCTCCATCGCGCTCAAAACCGTCCGCTGTAATGCCCTCTCCGGCGATATCGCCGAAGCTCTGGAGGTCCGGGGCCGGGCCGATGGCGGCCATCGGGGCCAGATCCGGGACGGCCACGTCGTAGTCGCCCTCGCCGAGATCCACCGTGGCGACGGCACCGTTGCTTGCGACAACGGGCACGTCAGCGAGTACGCCGAGGCGGCGCCGCCCGAGCACCATCGCCTCGGCAGCACTCTTGTGCTCGGGTAGCCACTGGGGCGCAGAGCCCGGTGGTGCCACGAAGTGCAACGCCATCAGCTCGCCCAAGAACCGCAGCTCAATCACGTTGTAGCCAATGGGTTGGCGGACCTCGACCAGTTTGCCGGCCAACGTTGGCGGGGCCGAGTAGTACACGGTGTCCCATTCGACGAGGGGAACACGGCCCACTCTTCGTGTCTCGCGCCGCGACGTGTCGAAGCGCACGGGAGGGAGGTGCCCGAGCAGCGGACGCTCCACGGCCAGTCGTGCCGCCGGCGTCTCTTTGGTCGTGCCGTGCACGACGGCATGCACGTAGCGTTCCAGCCAACGCGGAGCGCGACGGTTCAGCTCACCGATGTCCTCGGGCGGATCCAGATCCATCTCGGAGAGAAAGCCACGCTTGAGATCCCGGAAGGGTCGCTCGACCTTTCCCTTGCGTTTGGCATCGCCGGCGTCACAGGCCTTGAGGGCCACGTCGTAGTGACGGGCGAAGCTGAGCGCGACGGGATGGAAGACGAAGCCCTTCGAGCGGGTCTGGCCGAGTTGGCCCATGCGGTCGGTCCGCCCGACCGAGGCCACGCCCTCGGCCGCCTCGAAGAAGCGCACCAGACCCTCAAAGGTGTGGGGCTGGTCGATGGAAGGGGCGAACCACCAGTGCTTGAAGCGGCTCCAGCACAAAACGGCGCCGAAGCAGTGCAGTTCGTGCTCCCAGCCCCACCGGCGGGCGAAGGTGTTGCAGTCGGACCAATCGAACTGGAATTCCTCGCCCGGCATGGTCTCGATGCGCATGGTGATCGCCACCGCGCCACGCGTGGGCCCGCGCACCGAGTGCAGGTAACGCGTCAGGGTCTGATACGAGCCCTCATAGCCCTCGGCTTCGATCACCCGCATGATCGAGCTGCCCTGGAGATCGCCATTGTGGGCCAGCAGCTGCGCCACCCGACCCCGCCAGCGCTCGTCGATGACCAGCTCGTTCTCGGGGACCGACCGCTTGGGCGGCGGCCCACCGTTCTTCAGCCACGACGACACCGTGGCCGGGTGAAAGCCGAGGTGCTCGGCGATCTGTTTGATCGTCCAGCCTCCGGCAAGGCGAGCACTTGAGTCTTGTCGGCCGGAAGGATGTATCCCGCCTTGATATCCTCGTCCGTCGCCGTCGTGTATGCCTTCAGGTAAGAAGTCTTGGTCCCATAGAGGGATTTGAGCTGCATTTCGCTGAAGGGACGAGTCGACCCGAACAGGACGCAGAACCCGGCCGATCCGGGGGGTGTGGTGTTCGAATAGGCCGCACTCGGCACCCGTTCCCACGGACCCTGGATGCCACCGATCACCGTTCCGCTGGTGTTGGTCTGCACCGTAGGCGTGCCGTCGACAACCTGGATCTTCATACGAGGCGCCGATGGCGGCGGCGAACGGGTGACCATCCAGGAATTGATGGCGGAGAGGGCGGCTTCAAAGATGAAATGACTTGGTGCCTCGTCGACCGAGGCGCAGCCGAGAGATTTGAGCGACTGAGGCGTGACGATGTAGGAGTCTGCGTGAGAGGCGCCGGCGACGTCCCAGAGCCTGATGAAGCGCGTGTCGGGCTGACGGGCCTGGTAGTACCCCCCGAAAGTCTCATCTGTTTCGGTGATCATCATGAGGACCGGGACGCCGATGTCGGTACGGATGTGGACGTCGCCACCGAAGCTGCCGCTCGGTGATGCACCGGGGATCCCCACTGCTCCCCCGGCCCTACTGTGCACTAAGAAGCCGTCGAACACATGGTAGAGGGGCTGAACGGCGTCGATGTAGGTGGTCAGGTAGAGCGCCGACTGGGACTCACCCACCGCCAACAGCCGCTTGGGGTGCAGTGGGGCCAGGGGGTTCGCGTGGCTACCGACGAGCAGGGCTCGGGCGGCCTGGGTGTAGATGTCGTAGGAGTACTGGTCCCCCGGATCCATCAGTGAGCCATAGCGGGCCGGATCCTTTTGGCGCAGGTTGTCGATTCCCACCTGCTGCACTGAGACGCCCACCCAGGCAAACCCCGCTCGTTCCAACTCTGGTGACAAGTACACCGAGTCGACAGCGCCATCCCCGCCTCCGCTGACGTTCAGCCACTCCACGACGACCGTCCCGTTGAACCGCGATGGATTTGTCGGCATGCGCACCACGATTCGAGTGCGGTACAGCGCGCTGGTAGCGGGAGCGACCTTCCACGTTCCCGCGTTGTTCTCGGGTCCGGTCGCCTGGTAGGAGTACGCCCTCCCCGACGCAAAATACTCGCGCTGCTCGTAACCGGCGGCCTTGAGGGAGGGTCCCCAGGCTCCGGCGATTAGATACGCGGCGTCAGCGGGCTCGATGGGGCCGCTGAGCTGTGCTGGTTGTCCGCCATTGGGTGCGTCGCCTTGGGTCGAGGTCTCCGCAGAGGCTGGCGCCGACACGATCGAAATCTGAGCGGCCACTCCCGCACCCATTACTCCAAATGTCATAACCAACGCAGTCAGGCCGGCTCGGCATGCCCCGCGTAAAGAGTGCGTCATCCAATACCCCCCAATACCACGTAGCCAGCGGCACGTCTTCAGACCGCGTCAACCGTACCTCGGTATGGAGCTAAGAGTTCCACCTTTGTAATTAGGGCGAGACCGGGCCGAACTCAAAGGACACGCGGTCCGTTTGCCGAAAGAGTCTTCACTCTGCGATTCTCTCCGGTTCGTCGGAACTGTCTCACCTACCCGGCGATCGCGGTGACCCCCAGGGATGCGCCACTGGGTCGTTCTGACCGCACCACTTTTTGCTTGCGTTCTCGGCCGCCCAGGCGTCGGCCTCAGGGACTACCGAGTGCCGCAGTCGCCTTGATGCGGGTAGCGGCCAGGATCAGGGCACGGTCGGACTCGAGGAGGAAGCGGTTCTTGATCGTCCGATCAAGGACCGAGGTGAACTTCGCCATGTAGTCGTTGACGCTTGGATACCGCGCGTGGAGGGTGGCGGAGTTCAGCGGGGTCTCTACGCCTTCGAGCGTGCAGAGCCCAGCCGGCGTGTCGCTCGACTCGTATCGCGCGAGAGCGTCATCGAGGAACGGTGAGCGGACACCACCGGTCGCATTACCGTTTTCGTCGAGCACCGGCGTCGATACCACGCCCTTGGAGGCCAGGTCCATCAGAGGGCCATGGGGAGGCTTCGTCCCGTGCTCAACCTCTGCGTAAAGGTTCATGAGAGCGGCCTGCTCGAAGTACTGCAGCGGGAAGGTTGTCGACGTGCCATCGCAGCCTGGCTCACCCGAAGCGTGCGCCGCGCCTGGAATCTCGTAAAGTTGGTACTGGTCGTTCGGGGTATCGCTATCGGATCGGCGCACCGAGGCCCCTCCAGGATTGACGTAGGTGGCGATCTGAAAACCGAGCACGTCGGTCTGGGTCTCGACGTCAATCATCGGCGAGGTTGTTTTCTTCGCGAAGGCATGGAACTCGAATTTGGGCAGTACAAGAACACCCGAGTTGAGTGGGGTGAAGCTCGCGTCGTGGCCCATGATCAAGAAGCCGTCAAAGAGGTAACCGCCCCCCGTTCGTTTGGCTATCGGGTTGATCACTTCGGCATAGGTGGCTGAGTCAACCGCGCTTTGGGAGTAGCCGGCCTGGTACACGTATTTCACCGATAGCCCGCGTAGTGGGCTCTGCGGTGAGCTTGAGCGGACCAGCTGGGCAACCTGGGTGAGGATGTCCCACTCCAGTCCATTCGAGGGAATGCTCATTTTTGTGTAGCGCACAGGATCGTAGGCCTGAAGTGCAGCAACCGAAGAGTTGCGCACTGTCACCCCGATCCAAGCATCACCGTTCTTAATGAGTTGGGGCCCGATCATGTCCCAGGCCGCATCGAGATCGGTCTTCCCACTCGTGTTGAATGGCTCGACCACCACTCGGCCGCTGAACTGCGACGCCTTCTTCGGCGCGCGCACCAATATGCGGGTCGTGTACGGCATGGTCTGCCCAGTCGGGGTAGCTGCCGTCGACGTCGACCCCGAAAAGAGGCGGCCGGTTCCTGAGATCAGGTATTCGCTCTCGACGTACCCGGTGCCGGCCAATTGGCTCACTTTGGTTTCGTCCGGTACTCCATTTCCACTGGTGCCGAGGGACGTAATTCGAACGGCAGGCGCACGCTGCGCCACTGCCGCAGACACAGTTGAAGTGGGAAGCACCGTCACGGCGAATACCGCCGCGAGAACGAGGAGCACTCCTGCGACGCGCACAAGGAGTACCCGACCCTGGATGAACCACAGGCGAGACGGCTGTTGAAACGGTTGAGGCTGGTTGCCTTGCCGCCAAAAATCCTGCCGATCCTGACCGGCGGAACTCCTGTTATTCACCGTCCCCCCCTTCGACTGCCATCTGCTGCAATTCGGCAACGAGTTGTTCGTCGAACTTCCATTGAGACTGAACCGATGGATCATACAGGCAAAGGACAATTTGGCGAGCCCTATGACCGTCATCGGATCTTGGCACAGCCGCATCTCAAGATCGTCTTGGTGCGGCCCGGCTGCCCGTTACGGGATCCCCTTTCGGACCGTCATTCGGACCTCTGCCAGGTGTCCCCAAATCTTCAACGGCGTTGGCTCCATGGCCTATTCCCTAAGTGCCGGACTGGGCTAGGCCCCCACCGGCCAAGCCATAGCCCCCCTCCGCCCTCGGTGCCCCGCTCCGCTCTTCGGATGGCCGTGCTCCGTACTCCGCCCGTCCGCCTCGCCGCCCCCGGTCGGTCGGTCGGTCGGTCGTGGGGTGCGTGGCGGTTTGGTGCCGTTCTGGGGTCCCCGCCTTGCTCCCTCCGAGGAAGACCAGTTTCACAAAGATCAGTTTCACAAAGGTCAGTTGGGATAGGAATAGAGGGCTGCGGAACGCTGCATTCGCGACTGATTCCGTTCAATCCGTTCCCTTGCGCCGCAGGGTGCTGGAGATTCCAACTGGTGGAACATCCGGTAGAAGAATCGTCATGTTGGGCGCCGGGTCAATAGGCTGAGGACCGGCGGAGTCTGCGCGGACTCAGGGCTTAGAGCTGGGAAGCCTCCGGCCGGGATTCGCCAGGAGCATCGGTGCCGGCCAGTCCGGGGTTAAGCTCGGAAACCGTAGGCGAGGGCGAGATAGCTGATTCGGGGGGTCCGGGATGAAGGCTGCTATCTACAACGGACAGGGAGACATAGCGCTCACCGTTATCGAGACACCGGTGTGTGGCGACCATGACGTCCTGATTCGGAACCTCTTCGCCAGTGTGTGTGGCTCGGACGTCTCCGCGTTCCTCCACGGCCCACGGGCCCACAGAATCTCGCCGGGTAGCGAGTTCGGGCATGAGGTGGTCTCCGAGGTCGCTGCCGTGGGGAGGTCGGTCACCGGGGTCGAGGTCGGTCAACGCGTCTATCCCTACCCTCTCCTCGCACGAGGGGACACATCGAGGGCGGGGACCCTTGGGGGCTTCTCCGAGTACATCCTCGTGCCCAATTGTGAGCTGAATAGGCAGGTCTACGTGGTCAGCGACAAGATCTCCTCGAAGACCGCCTCGCTCATCGAGCCGTTCACCGTCGCCCACCGAACGGCAGGCAGGGCTCAGCCCCAGCTTGGTGAGACCGCCGTCGTCTTCGGTGCCGGCACGATCGGAATCGGTACCGCCATCTCGCTGAAGGACCTCGGCTGCTCGAATGTTCTTGTGGTCGACCTGTCGGACTTTCGACTGGAAAAGGCAGCCGGGCTCGGCTTTGAGACGTGCAACTCATCTCGCGAAAGCCTTCAGGACAAAGCTGTCCAGCTCTTCGGGGAAGCGCCCGCATTGCGTGGTGTCACCGCCAACGTCGACATCTTCATTGAGGCAGCAGGAGCGGATTCGCTCATCGACACGTTCCAGTCCCTCGGCAAGATCGGGAGTCGGATGGTCGTGGTGGGGGTCCACAGCACACCCCGGCCAATCGACATGGCCTCGCTGTGCTACTCGCAACACAGCATCATCGGCTCGGGCGGCTACTTTCCAGAGGACGTCAAGAGCGTCATGGAGATAATGGAGAGGGGCGAGTTCAACATCGAGTCCATCGTGACCCACGAGTTCCCGCAGGACGAGATCGTCAAGGCCATAGAGACCGCCGGGGATGTCAACCAGGCCCTCAATGTTGTGATCAAGTACTGAGCGACGGGCGTTATCGAGAGCAGAACACGTTGGGGTGCCGGAGCGGTTTCCCGAGCACTGACGTGCGCAAAGTTCCGCCAGATAGAGCGAGTGCCGCAGAACGCTGCATTGGCGGTCGGTCCGATGCAACGAACCCATGCCTGACGTGCTCGTTGACACGCCCTGTGCCTTCTTCGGCCTCGACCCCGAGGCGGATCTCACGGGCACGCCGACACGCTGACCGGGCCACATGTCACAGCGCACCGGGAAGCGGGCAGCTAGAGCAACGGCAACATCAGGGCCTTCTCGGCAAGGTTCGCCGCCTCGTCAAGGCCGTCGATACACCCTTTGGACAGCAAACCTTCGTGACGAAGGTCCCACAGCGCCGTGGCGCTGACCCAGGCTCCCTGACGGAGGGTGTCCATACCGAAGTTGTCGACGAGGTTCTCCAGACCGGCCGCCTTCCGGTCGAGGTCGAGGATGACACCCGTTTCGAAGGACTCGCGAATCTGTTGGTCCAGGGCCCCCAGAACGGTGTTCACCTTCTCGAAGTCCGCCGCATGCGTACCCTGGTCGGGCGCGGTCCCGAGGTCCTCGCAGGTCTGGACGACGGCGATCGGAAGGTCATGGATGATATGGGCGCTCATCCCCGCCAGGGCGAACTGCATCGGGGCGATATGGGTGTCGGAACGGTTGTCGAGCACATCGTTCCAGCAGTGCGGGGAGGTCGGTGGATCGGCGCGGAACCCGTCGATCGCCCCCAGGTAGAGATTGGCAAAGACGACGTCGAGATGGAACATGAAAGCCGGGTCGGCGTAGAAGTTGCCCTTGGCCACCTCGGTGAACACCCTCTGGGTGACGACGAGGTACATCCGGTTGAAACAGGCCAACCCGTCGGTGATCGGAAGCGCGGCGGAGATGTCCTTCATCCGGGCCATCGCCTGTTCGACTGAGGAGACCGGCCCGGACGGCAGGGCGGGGAGTGGTTCGGCGGCGCTCATACGTATCGCACCGTAATCCTGCAGACCCCTGGCTCTCTCCACCCCACCGTCACCAGGACTTTTCCGGCTCGACGCTGCATCGTCTTGACCCGGCGATCGCCCTCATTCTTCGACTGTCCCCTTACGACCCGATAGGAGTACTTTGATGGACGTCGGCACACCTGTCGGCATCGTTCCGGGCGGGAACCCAGACGGCCGGAGCCTTAAGGATTCTCTAGTCACGGGTGAACTACTCATGGACCAGATCTCGGTTTTCGGTCGCAGCAATGAGGTAGCAGTGATCGGCAATTTCCTCGATGCGATCCACGGGGGTGCCCGATGCCTCCTATTGGAAGGTGAGGCGGGGATCGGCAAGACGACGCTCTTGCGGTGGGGAAGCGCGGAAGCCGAACGTCGCGGCAACCTCATTTTGACGGCGAGCCCGATCGAGCAAGAGGTGCCCTGGGAGTTCGCGGCTCTGGCGGACCTGCTCGAACCGGTTCCTCCCTCGGCTCTGGAGACGCTGCGGCCGGCGCAACGTCGGGCGATTGAGGCGGCGGTCCTGCGGTGCGACGAGTCCGACACGCCGGTCGATCCCCGCACCATCGCGGTGGCCGTCCTGGCCTTGCTCGGCGACCTCGCGACGACGACGCCCATCGTGCTGGTGATCGACGATCTCCAGTGGCTCGACGTACCGTCGGCCGAAGTGCTCTCCTTCGTGCTCCGCAGGCTCGGGAGGACGCCGGTCGGCCTGGTCGCCGCGGTCCGCACCGGGTGGTCCGGAGATCCATCGCCACTGGTCACCGATGCGGTCGGAGAGGACCGGATTGAGCACATTGAGGTCGGCCCGCTGCCGATTTCGACGACACGCGAACTACTCGCGAGCCGAGCGGCGCGGAGCCTGGACCGGTCGAGCCTGCTCCGGCTTCAGGAGATTTCACAGGGAAACCCGTACTTTCTTCTCGAGCTGGCCACCAGCACGGATCTCGACCCATCCCGCGATTTCAACGGCCCGAGGGACATTCCGCTCTCCTTGCAGCGCCTGGTTCTCGGTCGACTGGATGCGCTGCCGGCGACGGCGCGGGACGTACTGCTGGTGTGCGCCCTCGCCGGAGACCCCGAAGAGTCGGTGGCCCTGGCAGCTGCGGCGGACCCCAGCACCGCTCCGGATGGCCTGGACCTCTTGCTCCGCGCCGGGATAGTCCGGCGGTCCGGTGACAGGATTGCCATCTCACATCCCCTGATCCGCTCCGTGCTGATCGGTGACACGTCGCCCAAGTTGCGCCGGGCCACCCACGCTCGGCTCGCTGCCGTGGTCAGCCACCGCGAGGACAGGGCTCGGCACGAAGCCTTGGCCGCTGCTGGTCCGGATGAAGCAACGGCGAGTGAGCTGGACTACGCGGCGAAGGTTGCCGGCGAACGCGGTGCGCATCACACCGCCGCCATGCTGGCCGGGCTCTCGCTCAGGTTGACACCCCTCAACCGGGTGGAGGATCGGCAAAGGAGAACGGCGATCGAAGCCGGGTTCTCCTTCGAAGCACAGGATCCGGCCCGAGCAGCCACCCTTCTCGAGTCGATCGTCGATTCCGTGCCCACGGGGTCCGAGAGAGGGGAGCTCCTGCGTCGCCTGGCCCGGGCCCTCGCGTTTCGCGGCGATCCGTTGTCGAGCTGGATCGGCAGGCTGACGACCGCGCTCGAGGAGTCGAGCGACGACCCCGCGCTCAAAGTGGCGATCCTCATCGACCTGGCCGTCGCGGTCGGCAACATCGGAGATTTGGACGGGGCGAGGCACTACTGCGCGTTGGCGTTGGAACTGGTCGAAGACGTGGGCGACAAGGCCAGTGAGGCACAGCTGTGCGCCGGAATGGCATTTGCGACGTTCTGCGGCGGAGGCGGAGTTCGCGACGACCTGGTCGAACGGGCGCTGTCCGGGGCCCTTCAACCACCACTGCTCAGCGTGGATCTTCGCCCCAACGTCGTGATCGGACACCTCCTCCTCCTGAGCGACGACCTCGACGGCGCCCGAACCCTCTACGAGGAGGAGTACCAACGCACGCTGAGCGAGGGGGTGGTGACCGGCCTGCCCCTGATGATCTGGGGGTCTGCCCTCACTGAGGCATGGGCGGGGAACTGGGTCCGCGCCGAAGAGCTGGTGGCCGAGGGATTCGATCTGGCGGGCGATGCGGGTTGTTGGCCGTCCATCTCCGCCATGTCGGGAGTCAGCGGGTTGATGCACGTCTACCGCGGCCGGATCGCCGAAGGCAGACGCGACTGCGAGCGTGCGCTGGCGGTGGCCAACCAGATCGGGATGCCCCTGTTCGGATTTCTCAGTGCCGGCGCCCGCGGATTGGCCGAGCTCTCTATCGGTGATGCAGCCGCGGCGCACCAGCACCTGGGCCCGTTGTCCCAGTTGGTTCGGGACGGAGGCGTGACGGAGCCGGGGATCCTTCGATTCCTCCCCGACGATATAGAGGCACTCATTCGCCTCGGAGAGTTCGGCGCAGCCGAGGTGCTGCTCACCCCGTTCGAGACGCGTTCGAAAGAGCTGGGCCGTCTTTGGGGGAGGACGGCGTCTGGTCGATGCCGGGGCCTGCTACTCGCCGGACTGGGGGATCTACCGGCCGCCGAGTCCGCGCTCGAAGTCGCCTTGGAACAACACGACGGCCTGCCGATGCCCTTCGAGCGCGCCCGTACCCTGGTCGTGGCCGGTGAGATCTATCGGCGCTCACGGAAGAAGGCCCGGTCCCGCTTGGCCCTCGAGGCGGCCGTGGCCATCTTCGGGGACCTGGGTGCACCGCTGTGGGAGCAGCGAGCTCGTGACGAGCTCAGACGCCTGGGCATCCGGGGGCCGCGCGATCCCTTCCCCAGCTCTGACCTGACATCCGTCGAGCGCCAGGTGGCCAATCTCGCCGGCAGTGGTCTGACGAACACCGAGGTCGCGGCCCAACTGTTCATGGCACAGCGAACCGTGGAAGCGCACCTCTCCCGGATCTACCGCAAGCTTGGCATCAGGTCCCGGACCCAGTTGCCACGCACCGCGTCACCGACCTCGACCTGACGCGGTAGCCCGACGTCATGGGCTCAGGTCTTGTCACGGGCTCAATTCATGCGGTCTCCACGGATTCATCGCCGAGCTGCCATACGTAGCATCCAAGGCATGAGGCAGATCGAAGTTCCGGGCCACGCGGTGCCCCCAGAGGTGAGACCGTCGGGTGCGATATTCCATTCCCGACCCAGGCCGGGAAGGTCCGCCCGTCATGTTGGACACCTGGCCCTCGTCCGGCCGGGACTGCACGCCTACCTCTACGCTCCGACCGAGGGGGACAGCGAAGCGGTTCCGCATCCCAGCCAGACCGGGCATCCCAGCCAAACCGGGCATCCCAGCCAAATGGGAAGCGGTTCGCCGAGCAACGATCCCGGCAGGCCGGCCGAGGCGATGACGGACCGGCCACGAGACGGTGATGGCCACTGTTGGGACGGTCACCCCTGCGACCACCCGAACCACGGTGACTACCGCTCCGGTTGCGGCATCATTCACCTCTTCCGCTGATCTCGATTCTCGACACGCCGTTAAAGGAGAGGGAAATCCCGCCAGTTCAGCGAGGACGTAGGGCGAAACGGCGTCTAGCCGTGACCGTTTGGCACACCGGTCACGGAAGCGGGAACCGCGGGATCGGTCGGCCTCCCTGGGCCGGCCGATCCCGCGCATTCTTCACGTCCCCTTGAGGTTGACCACCTGGTGCAGTTCGTGGACGACCTCGACCAGGTCGGCCTGGTCGGCCATGACCCGGGCGCGCTCGGTTTGCAGGCGTCGGGGTGCTCGTCGACCAGCTGCTTGACCATGGCGACTTCCCCTTGCCCGCCCGGTCATTGCCTCTCGTAGCGATTCGGTGGTGGGCTGGAGGGCGTCATCCTGGCGTCGCTTCGTACCGGCCCGGTCGGCTACGTCGAGCTGCGTCGCGGCGTCGGTGCGCTCACCGATTCGGTGCTTTCTGATCGACTGACCGAATTGGCCGCCGGAGGGCTCATCGAACGGACGGTGACCAACTCCAGACCGCCCCGGGGGACCTGTGCCCTGACTGCTGCCGGCACCGCCCTGTTTCCCATCCTGCAGGAGCTAGCAGGCTGGGCTGACGAGCATCTTTCCAGTCAGTGTGGGGAGACCACGTAGCCGGCCTTGACCACGTTCGGCCCCCGACGTCGTTCTCGTCGATGAATCCCACGAGGAACCGAGCCCTGTCCTTTTGACCGTCGGGACTTCCAGAAACCGGGGTACTGGCACGAAGGTGTTTTCGGGTGCTGCCTCCCTTGGCCTCCGGCTTGGCATGTACGACACTGTGGATGTGATGGCGCAGGAGAATGGATAGAGGAGGGTTGACGTTGTGACCGCACGGCCGCAAATGGTCCCGCTCCAATGAGCAAAGGTGTGCGTGCGGTTACGTTGTACCGGTTTCGGGCAACCCTCCGGCGCCGATGGCCCGCTCTCTTGGCCATCGTTCTCCTGCTTGGCATCGTGGGTGGCCTGGCCATGGGCTCGATCGCTGGTGCTCGGCGCACCCAGTCCTCTTTTCCGACCTTCCTGGCCAGCACCAACCCGTCCAACCTCAGTGTCGGCACGGCACTTTACAACCCAGCGATCGGGTTCAACACTGGCTACAACGCCAAACTCGTCCACACCATCGCCCAATTACCGCGAGTGAAGCGAGCGGAGAGCTACGTCTCCGTCGGTGCCTCACCCTTAGGTGCGAACGGCCGCCCTACTCCGGCAGGCGAGAACGCCAACCTCAACGTGCTCGGCAGCGCCAACGGTCTTTTTTTCAATCAAGACAAGGTTACCGTCACCGAGGGCCGGATGGCCGATCCGACAAAAGCCAACCAAATCGTTATGACCAATGGCGCGGCTGGTGAACTGGGTCTACATGTCGGGCAGAGCGTCCCATGGGGCATCTTCTCCAACTCGGCGAACCCCCTGACAGCGACACCGCTGGTCCACATGAAGTTGAACCTCGTGGGAACGGTCGTCCTCGACAACGCCGTAGTCCAAGACGATGTTGACGCCGACGCCGCGCAGACGGTGATCCTCACGCCAGCGCTCACGAGTCGGCTCACGGCGTGCTGCTCGGATTTCACGTTTACCTACCTTCAACTCGATCACGGAAGTAGCGCTGTGCCGACGGTCGAGGGCGAGGTTGAACATGTCATACCACCGGTCCTTCCCTACGATTTCTACGACACGTCCATCGACGTGACCAAGGCTCAGAACGCAATCAAGCCGGAAGCCATCGCCCTTGCCGTCTTCGGTGGCATCGCCGCTTTGGCTGCGATACTCATCGCCATTCAGTTGATTGGCCGTCAGCTGCGCTCCATGGCCGAAGAGGAACGCATCCTGCGGTCGATTGGTGCCGACCCAAGAATGACCATGAGCGATGGGATTGCCGGGATCATCGCTGCAGTGGTGATCGGTGCCCTCGTGGGCGGGGCAGTGGCGGTAGCTCTGTCACCGTTGACTCCACTCGGTCCGGCCCGCCCGTTCTATCCCTATCCGGGGATCGCGTTCGACTGGACCGTGCTCGGGTTCGGAATGCTCGTACTCGTGGTGGTGCTGAGTACCGTGGCCGTCACGCTCGCTGTGCGGGTGGCACCCCACCGCGCCGGAGGGAACCTCCAGAGGGTCCGTCGAGAGTCGAGAGCGGCCACGTTGGCATCATCGTCTGGGCTACCCGTGGCAGCAGTGACCGGAATTCGCTTCGCCCTCGAACCAGACGCCGAAGCCTCCGCGACACCGGTCCGCTCCGCGATCCTCGGTGCGACTCTCGCCATGGTCGTGGTCATTGCGACCGTCATATTCGCCTCCAGCATCGACGCCTTGGTGTCGCACCCCGCCCTCTACGGATGGAACTGGACCTACGAACTGGACGGCGGGGGCGGCCCCGGCGACATTCCCGCGCACCAATCCGACGTCCTCCTGCAGCATGACACGCAGGTGGCAGCGTGGTCCGGGTACTACTTTGGCAACCTCGAGATCGACGGAATCACCGTTCCCGTCCTCGGTGGCACCCCGGGGGCGCCGGTCGCACCCCCCATCTTGGCTGGGCACGGGTTCGACGGCCCCGGCCAGATCGTCCTCGGTCCGGGCACCTTGGCACTACTCCACAAGGCAGTCGGCGACGAGGTCACCGTGAGCTATGGATCAACGGGGAAAAGGCGGCTCCAGGTCGTCGGCACCGCCACCATGCCGGCGACTGGGGTCGGGGGCGTGACCGGTCACCCGTCGATGGGCACAGGGGCACTCGTGTCGTACAAGCTTCTTCCCGCCTCTGTGCGCAACCAGTTCGGCAACACGCCGACAGGTCCCAACGCCATTTTTCTGCGGCTGCGGAGCGGTGCAGACCCTGATGCCTCGCGCCTCTCGCTGGACCGCATCGCCAAGGCCTTGACTCTGCCGACGAACTATGGAGTGACCGTCGTGGGCGTCCAGCGACCGGCGGAGATCGTGAACTATCGTTCCACGGGCTCGACGCCGGCCTACCTCAGTTTGGGACTGGCCGTCGGCGCAGTAAGCGCGCTCGGGCTCACTCTCGTCGCTTCAATTCGTCGTCGGCGACGTGACCTTGCCCTGTTGAAGACCTTTGGCTTCACGCGCCGTCAACTCGCGGCCACGGTGGCCTGGCAATCGAGTATTGCCGTCCTCATCGGCACAGTGATTGGTGTCCCCCTCGGGATTGTCGCCGGCCGCCTCGCCTGGGATCTCTTTGCTGGCGCGATTTATGCCGTACCGCACCCGAGCGTGCCAGCGCTCACGGTTGTTCTCATCGCGGTCGGCGCCCTCATACTCGCCAATCTCGTCGCCGCGGTTCCCGCGCGGATCGCGGCACGGACCCCGACGGCACTCGTTCTGCGAGCCGAGTAGAGGTCTACCCTTCTTCAGGCTGCCGAAGAACCACCTGAGTAGCCCAGTTCGAGTGGGCATGACTGCTCAGGCGCCTGTGTTTTCATACTCCTCGACCCGTGCCTGCATCAGCGCCTTCAGAAGCTCGACCGGCAGCTCGCGGTCGTAGGGGAGCTTGATGAAGCCCTCACCGGCCCCGTAACCGGCGGCCTCAACCGCGGCCTTCTGGGCGGCGAAGAACGGTGGCGAGAACCGCAGCGAGCAGTGATTTTTGAAGTTCTGAAGCATCCATAGGTTCGTATTCTCGCCTCGGACGTACACCGGTAGGTTCCACTTCAGTTCCTCCCGCGCTTCCGAGTCGGCGTCAATGCTCAACGCCCTGAGCGTCTCGAGGTGCGGCCGCTGGACATCGTTCAGTTGTGCGAAGTAGTCATCGACGCTTTCCCGCTTGGGCATCGGCACACCGTCAGCGTACCCCTTTGCCAGGCACGCTCGGCAAAAAATCGTGGGTGACCGGCTTCCTCGATTCGGTCACGAGCAGTAGGTCGAATTACGCGATTCGGCAAATCCCGGCAACCGCCTCCTTCGTAGATCTCTCTGAGCGCTCACTCGACCACCCTGTTCGTAACCCCCGAAGGCCCAAAGGAGTCAGCCCATGCAAGTGGAATGGATGACACACCCGTCGTCCGCACAGCGCCTAAAAAGCTTCGTACTCAGCGATGACACCCAGACGAAGGTCCCGCTTCTCGTCCTCGGTGCTGGTCTTGCGCTGGCCGTTGCGGTGATCCACCTGCAAGACCAGGGCGGTCTGTTGGGAGATCAGTCGCCCACATGGTTGAAGTACGGCTACCACATGATTGAGATCAGCAGCACGATAAGCGCTGCACTCATCATTCGCGGAAAGATTTTGGGCTGGCCGCTTGGACTGGCGTCGACCATCGGACCCATGGCCGGCTACATCCTGTCGCGCACTGTGGGCGTGCCCGGTGACCCAGGTGACATTGGTAATTGGGGCTACCTCCTCGGAACCGTCAGCCTCATCGTGGAAGGAAGCTTCATCGTCCTAGCCGTAACCTGCCTCACGAGGATATGGAAAGTTCGGCAGCCCGAGCGGTGGAACGAGGAGCGTCCGTCGCGCGCCCTCCAGCTCAGCGGATCGAATTGACTGTCACGTCGGCATTAGCGAGAAGCTCTACCATCACAACGTGCCGCCACCTCGGTACGACGAGCGGAACGGAGGTTCTTCTTTTCTTCGCAATAGTGCCAACACCACCTACTCGCCGAGAGGCACCCTCCTGGCCATGGCATTCACCGTCGAATCAAATTAGAACCATGGCGAGTCGACACGATTGGGTGAAAATGCGGCGGCCGTGGACCACCGCGACCGCGGTCCTGACTGCGGCGCATCACGGATTCGAGTTGTCCAGTGGGGTTGGACTCGTTCTGCAGCCTGAGCTCGGGCTCGGGTTTGCAGGCGCACTCTGGGGAACGGTCATCCCGGCGTGGGTCCGCCTCGCTACGAAACGTGATGACACGAGATGGGACCCCCTCCTCGCGGCCTGGTCCGGGGCGTCCCTGGCAGGCGTGGTCGTCCATTTCAGCCTTTGGCCCTGGCGGCACAACAAGCTGGGAATACCAGTTCTCACCGAGGCGGAGGGACTTTCATCCTCAAGTCTTCCCGCTTACAACGCGCTGCTCTATACCTGGGCCGCGGCCTCCACCCTTTCGATCATGCGCGAAGTTCGTCCTGGAGCCCGGCGTTGGGCCCTGGCCGGGCTCGCCACTGGGCCGTTGTTGCGGGGGTCGGCCCAGCACCATTTCTCGTGGCTGAAACAGGAGGCCCTCATGAATCCGGCGTGGTGGAATCGCGGCGCATCCTGAGTCAAAACATGGCGACGACCTCGTCATCATGGCGGTCACCCATCCGGAATCTCCGGGGCAGGCGCGAGAATGGGATTTCAGCGCCATACCGCCATCGGCGGCGCGTGCCCGCATGTTGGTCGGCGAATGAACGGAGCAGTACCATGACTGAACCAGAACCGGTGACCAAGCTGAGTGCCTTCAGCAGTCCGAATGCGACACCGACCGAGTGGTCGCAGGCGCGAGATGCGTTGGTGGGCGCTGAGGTGTACTGGCTTTCGACGGTTCGACCTGACGGCCGCCCCCATGTCACGCCTCTGTTGGCTGTCTGGCTCAAGGGTGCCCTGTACTTCTGCACTGGTCCAGACGAACGAAAAGCGAAGAACCTGTCAGAAAACCATCATTGCGTCCTCACGACGGGGCATAGCACCCTCGACGGCCTCGATCTCGTGATCGAAGGATCCGCCGAAATCGTGACCGGCCACGCTGAGCGTGGACATGTCGCCAACACCTACGAGTCGAAATACGGATCGCATTTCGCCGCACCAGATGGAACGTGGTCCGGCCTAGGGGACGCAATCCGACGAGCAGAGGTTCTGGTCTATCGAGTAGCACCCGAGACAGGCTTCGGATTTGGCAAAGGGGGGAGGTTCAGCCAAACACGTTGGAGCTTTTCCTAGTTCCCCCGCCCACTTCGTTGCCGGACTCGGGTGCAGCCATGCGAGCATCATGGGGACGGTCTCAGACGTTCGGAGGCAGCCCCAACCACCCCCCCACTCGTACTCGTCAGCTTCGGCGAAATATGGCAAGCTCGCGCCGAGACCCGCTGGGAGCAGTACCCAATCGACAGGAGGCGATGTGACGACCGCTGCTGACTCCAATGACATTTCATCACTTCCCCAGGCTGACCAAGATGCCATCGGTGCAACCCTGATCTCGCTCATGACCGGATTCCGGGAGCGGGACGCGGACAAGCTCGTCGGTATTTACACGTCGGATGCCGATTGGGTGAACGCTTTTGGCTCCGTGAAAAAGGGCGGTGACGACATCGTGCAGTATCTCCGCGGCCTCTTCTCAGATGACAATTTCAATGCTGGAACACTGAAGGCTCCTCCTGAGACTGCCATTCGGGTGCTCACACCCGATGTGGTGCTCGTGTCCGCCCATTTGCAGGTGGAAGGGCAGAAGCTCGTTGGAGGTGGGGAAATCGAGGTGCGGGACAACCACTCTCTGCGGGTACTCCAACGACAGTACGACGGGTCATGGCTGATCGTCTCGGAGATGTACAACGATGCCAATCGGGAACAAACGTACGAAGGGCACGCCTAACCGGAGCCTTGTTCCTGGCACGCCTCCGCATACCAAGATCCGCCCTTTTGTGGCGCGCCACACACCCCTCGCCTCTAACCTCTTTCAGTAAGGAGGCGACTATGGAAGACGTGACCGAGCTGATCGCCAAGGTAAGTCAGGAGCTAGGTTCCGACGCCTCGGATGAGGAGATCAGCCAGAAGGTGCTCGAGAGCATTGAGGAACTGCCGGATTCGGATCGAGCGCAGGTACTGGAACAACTGGTCAAGGGGGTGAGTTCGGGCCAGCTTCACCATCTCGACGCGGAAGTGGATCCTGACCGCCAAGCAGACGGCGGTACGAGCACGCCCCATTCCGAATCTGCTCCATAATCAGTCGTCGGCGGTCTGGATAGGTGTGGTTGGCAGTTCCGCGGCGCCGCCGTCGCATCGCACACGGTTTGGCAAGACCTCAGCGGATGGGACCGCCAAAGCGGACCACGTTGCCGTCAGGGTCGGTGGTGGAGCCCTCCCGCTTCCCATGGTCCTCGTCCCGCGGGCCGTCCACCTCCACACCCGCCTCTCGCCACTCCTCGGCGACCCGGTCGGCGTCAGTGCAGTGGATGTAGAGAACACCGTGACCCGGAAGTTCGTCTCCGGCCGCTTGGGCAAGGTGGATGGTGAGGTCCCGATCCCGGCGAGCGAAGGCATAGGTGTCATCGTGAACCGACACGGCGAAGCCCAGACGCTCGAACCACGCGACCGAGCGAGCCACATCGGCGACCTTGAAGATTGGCTCGAACGACGTGACCAACCACTTCCCCGTCATGAGCTGCAGTTGGCCGTCTCGCTGTCCATTTAGCCCGGCGAGGCAGTTGTGGCAGATTGGCAGGTCGGGATGCGAGCGCAATCTGACCCACCAATCCACTGGCGTCGAACAGCAAGCGCACACCACGGTCATAGCGGTAATGGTAGACGGACGGATGGCCGATCAATGTTGCGATGCCCCCCATGGATGGTCATCGCAAACACGCCGGGACCCACTCGAAGAGGGTGTTGGTTGTCCTGATCCAACCTACTCTGGCGTATGCAAGGCAGAGAAACGTGTTGGGATCATCTCGTAATCCGACATGGAAGTCCTACTTCTATCCGGGCCGGATAGGCAGAACCTGTCAGGAAACCCTTGACTCGGATGGAATAACCGGGACCGAGACCCTGCGAGTGTCAGATCCAACGGGCCAGTTCCATTCGAACTGTCGGGCCTGGTTGCACATTTGACCTCGCGCACTGGTTGAAGATCCCCTGCTCCAGTTCGCTGCACCGTGGCCCACGTCCGGATCTCTCAGGAGGAGAGGGCTGAGCCGAAGAGGTTCTCCATGGCCTGCCAGTGGCGTTCGGCGGCGGCTTTGTCGTAGCTCGTGTTGTCGGGGACGGCAAAGCCGTGGTGGGCGGGGTATGTCTCGATCGTGTGGGCGACTCCGGCCTCGGTGAGGGCCTTCTCGAGGAGGTCCTTCTGCTCTTCTGGGAACGACTGGTCCTCAATCGCCCCGGCCACGTAGACGGTGGCCCTGATGGCGGCCGCTTTGTGGTGGGGGCTGTCGGGGTCGTCTTCCTTGGCGATGTTCCCACCGTGGAAAGAGGCGGATGCCGCGATCCGCTCGCCCAGATTCGCGGCGGTGATGAGCGACAGCCGACCGCCCATGCAATAGCCGGTGGTCCCGACGCCCCCTGGCGTCTTCTCGGGCATCGCGTCGAGGTAGTCCACAAATGCCTTGGCATCGCGGACGGCCAAATCGACGGTGTAGCCCCGCATCATGCCCATGACCCGCTCCATCGTCTCCTTGTTGTCGAACGCGGTGCGCATGTCCACCGGCTCGTAGGGGCCGTTGCGATAGTAGAAGTCGGGTACCAGCACCACGTAGCCCAGTCCGGAGAGCCGCTCGCCCATCTGGCGAATCGTGTCGCGCATCCCCCCTGCGTCGGCGAACATGATCACTGCCGGCCACGGTCCCTCGCCGTCGGGGATGCTCAACGCCGCCGGGCAAGTGCCGTCCGCGGTGTCAATGTCCACGCTGCGTTGTGTCATCGGATGTCCTCCCGTCGTGTACGTTTCTGCGACCGTATCAGTCTCCGCCACGCAACGAAAAGCTGCCGAGAGAATGGCGCGTGGAAAGCCAGCTGCGTGCGTTGGCGGGCGACCGCTCCAATCAGCCGATTATTCGTGGGGGTAGCCTTCTTCGGTGACCATTCATGGTGCAGAAGATGATTCAATTCGTAAGCAACGACGGATCCACCACAGGACCTCGCAACTTCCGGTATGGAGCCGCGTCCTCTACAAGATCGAGCATTACACCGTCCTTCCTGCAGTAGCGCTGGTTGTCACAGTGGCGGTCATCGTCATCGTGATTGTCATCGTCCTCCTCAATTTTCCGAATCACTGGGTGGCAGCGTTCGAGATCTCCGTGTCATCCCTCACACTCGTCATGGTGTTTGCCATTCAACACACTCAAGGCAGAGAACAGGCAGCCACCCAACGCAAGCTCGACGAGTTGATCCGGGCTCTCCCTGGTGCGAACGAGTCGCTCATGATGCTCGAGGAGGCGCCGCAGAGAATCATGTTAGAGGTGGAAGAGGAACAACGAGATATGCGATCGCAGTTACCGGACACGGGAGATGAATGACATGGAACGGATCGGCCACCATCCGTTCGGGTAGCCGTCCCGCCGGCTGATGGCACCACGCAACGAGGCCCCCGACGGTGCGGGGGCCTCGTTGCTGGTTCGTACGCACCAGTCCCGCGTCCACGAGCCAAGACCGATGTGTAGCCGGATCGTCATCACTGCGCAGACGACAACGCCGTTGCCTTGCGCTGCCTTGAACGGGATCGAATCAGTTATCGCTCATTTGTGAGCGGGATTCCTGAGACAAGGCATCCCCATAGTTAGACGTTGTACCGAGGTCAGCGCTGACGAGTACGGGGTCGGAGGGCAGGCCCTTGCTCGCTCTGCGCGCCTTTGTGCCGATCACGAATCCCGTGGCTATGAGCCAGATGGGGAACCCGAACAGAAAGGCGAAGAACCCGAGCGGTCCGAGGCAGCTGACGACACCGACCAGGAGCGAGTACCAGCCCAGGGTCTTGGGCAGCGGATCAGCGGTTCGGTTCAACAGTATCGAGGCGCCAGTGGCCAACGTCAGAAGTGCCATGCCGAATATAAAGCCGAGTTCGTTGTTGTCGCCGACGAAGTTCGCCAGCTTGGCGATGGAGTACTCATGGTTGTGGGAAGCGAGAATGAGGACGACCTGGAAAGTGCCTGCCAGGACGACTGCGGCCACGAGCAGGATACCTGCGACAAAGGAGACATTGGGCCAGAACGTTTGGCCGCCCCCGGCCTTGCGCAGTGCGGTGCGAAGCTGGCTCACGAACAGCACCAGCAGAGCCAACCCTAAGCCGACGACGTAAATGGAGGCCCAGCTCGTTGCCGTGTGGGCGTTGTAATAGTCTGCAACTTTCAGGCCTGAGGCATTTTCGCTTGGTGACTTGCCGCTCAACGGGCCGAACCCGATGAATATTGCTACGACTGTCAAGAGGCCCAGCAGGCCCATCCAGCGACTTACTCGTTCATCGCTCATTTTCATCCTCCCCAAAGAGTGTTCGTCTTGCAATGGGTATTTCCCCCAGCACAGGAGCCGACATGGGCTCCCGTACCAAGTTTCTGACACTCCGGGTCACCGGACAACGGTGGTACTACGAACGCAGTGGTGGTGGTAACACTCCGTCGACACCTTGGCGATGCGAATCGCCTGGCAAAGGGCTTCTTCCGGGCCGGGCCCGGAGCCCGCACGTAGCAGCGCGAGAGCGCCGCCTGGGTTGGCTCCAGCTGGTGACGGCGCTCCTGCACCGGGCGCCCCTCCCGCGGGAGTGGCGACCGGGCCAGTACCTGTGGAGTGGAGCGGCATCGACCATGCACGGCGCTTTCGAATCGAAGGTGGGCAGATTGAACGCAGACCACCACCATCCGGTTCTCCGCGGTAGCGGTAGTGGTGCACCTCCGAGGCATCCGAACAAACTGTACCGACGTCACGGTGCGACAGTGAGCGACTCCGTGGGCCGACGACGGAGCAACTCGAGCCGGTCCACCGGTGCGTGAATATCCCCCGTTCGATGGTGGCCATTAACTAGCCTTTTAGAGAAATGCACAGTCGGCCGGTCTTCCGAGCATCTCATGGTGAGCGGCCATCACCCTAAGGAGTTGTTTCGTTGCGCCAAGAGTCAGCGGAGATGCTTCGAGAAGATGTTGCGCACGTTCAGCGGATGGTCGATGGCAAGGTGCCCGATAGTGGAGTCGCTGCAATCGGCCGGGAGCTGATCCGCCATCTGATGATGGCCGCAGACGAACTGGACCGCCGAGCGTCCTCCTGAGATGACGACGTACGCGTCAGTTCTCCGAGAACCTGAACGGCGCCGTCGCCCAAGGTGACGCAGAATCTGGCTCTTCGGCGCCACACGCCGAATCCCGTGATCAGCCAGGTGATTGGGTCCTTGTAATGGAGACGAGCCACGCCAGGGCGCCCTCGGGGTCGATGGTGATCTCGATCTTGGAAGGCGCAATCGAATCAATGTGCCAGCCTTCGGCAAAGCACGACTCGATCTCGGCCCGGCTGACTCGTCGAGGCCCCCAATCTCCGGGCTGCTGGTCGCTGAAGCACAGCATGAAGTAGTGACCTCGGGGCACGACGATCGCCCGGAGGTTTCCAACAAGGTTCGCACGGTCGTGATCGTCGAACACGTGGAACAGGCCACAGTCCAACACGGTGTCGTATCGTTCGTCCCGGGAGTCGAGGTCTAGAGCATTGGCCACCAGAAAACGGGCGGCGAGGTTTCGATCCTTGGCCTTCTGTCCAGCGAGCGCTATAGCCCGGGGCGACGAGTCGATCCCGGTCGCATCCAAGCCGATCTCGGCGGCCGCCAGTGCGTGTTCGCCCGTTCCGCATCCAATGTCAAGGACCCGACCAACCACTGCGCCTGAGTGCACCAAAGCCGAGAACGCTGGTTGCGGACGCCCGATATCCCACGGGGGAGTGTTGTCGTACGCAGTATCAAAGTCGTGACGGTCTGCCGAGCTCTGAGTAGGAGCGTCGTCCATGTCCCCACGCTATTCCGATTTTGGAGCCGGACTGCTCCCACCAGAGACGGGTTCACCTCCCACCAAGATCGCGTCCCTATGCTGACTCAAATGGGACAAGGCGATGTACCGGCATCACCGGGCGGCCCTCTGCGTCGTCGACGGGAGAAGCGCCAGCTCGGCAGGCTCGCAGACAAGTCAGATCGTGAGGTCAGCCCGACAGCGGCGAAGGGACACGTCAGGATCATCGGGGACCCGGTCGACGCACACGAGCAGGCGCAACCCGAAGCTCCGGGACCCGTGGGGCACGAAGAGGACACTCCGGTGGAGAGCCGTCCGAGTGGTTTCCACGTGCAACCGGTACCGATCGACGAACCATTTGGCGACTAGATCCGGGCGGCCGCTCGGGGGATGGGGCGAGGTGGCGGCCTCTGAGTATGGTGACGTCAGTGCCAGTTCTGGCGCTCGAGGTACTGAGTGCTTGCTGCCTGACTGCGCCCCACGTGGGCCTGGGCCGAACGCAGCCGTTGGCGTTCGTACCCCGACAGCAAGTCGCTGACCCCGACGGCCCGGTCGCGCTGGAATTCAGCAGCGAGGGCGGCGACATCGTAGAGGCCTTCTCGGAATCCACCCCCCACCATGGGTGATGCAGCGTGGGCAGCGTCACCGGCGAGAGCCACCCGACTGCGGACCAAGCGGTCGGGCCAGTAGTGGACGACTGGGGTGGCGAAAACCAGCGAGCGGCGCAGAGCGATCTCAAGCGCCTCACGCCACGGCTCGGCCACCGTTGGTCAGCCACCAACTCCAGCTCCTGCCGCAGTGGCCCGGGTACGTCGGCCGCGGCCAGCGAGCCGTGGACCGTCACGTCGTCGAGCAGTCCCCGGCTGGCCAGCAGCTCGGAGCGAGCCGGGTCGTACCAGACCAGGTTCAGCCGTCGATCACCCGGCCTGCATGACCCGTCAGCGCCCGGTACCGGGGTAGGTCACCAGCCGGTACGGACCCGAGTAGTACTCGCGCGAGGGCTCGTCCGGGCGGAGCCAGGGGATGGACGTCGGGAGTTCGGCCTCGGGGACCATGGCCCGCCAGAGCAAGAATCCGGCGTAGACGGCGTCGGGTCGGTCGGGCGAGACCCAGCGGCGGACCGTGCTGCGGGCTCCGTCGGCCCCGACCAGCAAATCGGCGTCGAGCGCTGTCCAGCGGTCGTGCGGGCCCAGCAGTCGCCGACCTCCACCACCTCGGCGTCACGGCGGAGCTTGACACCGGGCGTGGCGTACGCCTGCGTCTCGAGCCATGCGGAGAGCAACGGCCAGGCCGTGGTCGCTCGATCCATCCCCTGGTAGACCGGTGGGCCACCGACAAGCCCCGTAACGCTGGTCAGCAGGTCCACGTCGACACCGAGCCCGCCACCGCCCTCGTAGCCGGCGTGTGGTGTGCGCTCGAGCACCGTCACCGAGGCGCCCCGGTGGGCGAGTGCGATGGCCATGGACAGGCCGACGAGTGACCCTCCGACGACCACGACCTGACGATCGGCCTTCCCCGTAACGTCTGCCGCGATCACCGGAGCCTTCCTGTGATGCAACGACGGCGGACGACGTTGCAGGTGATGTCGGTCGCCAAGACCGAACTGGCAGGGAGGCAGGTCATCGTTGCCCGGGCTGGGTGTGGTTGGCCGAGGGGAGATCGCTCATGGGGCACCTGCTGGGGACTCTCTACTGGGCAGCACCACTGGGAGGCCGGTTGGTGAGCTCCGCGCGCAAGGCGTCCACCTCGGACAGAAGACTTGCCGCCATCCACGCCGGAAGTCTGGTGCCGCGCATGTCGGCACCCTGCAACGATCGGCGTATCCGGCCTTCTCGGTCGGGCGTCAAACGGGGATTCTGCAAGGTAAACGGTTCAGAGCGCTCGCCACCACCGGAGCCGGGATGCCGAGCGGTGCAGTAGCTGTCGATCAGCCTGCGATACCGATCGGCGATGATGGTCACGGCCTGCTTCCGCTCGATGCGCCCGGCGATCAGATCCTGCAGCGCCTCCTCCCAGATGCTACGACCGACGGCGAAGCCGGCGAACCCCGGCAGTGGCGCCGCCACGTCGATCCAATGCTCGACCTGCTCCATGGGAGCATTTCGACCCAGGACGATGCATTCGGCCGGGAAGGCCGTCTCGGCGGCGACCGCGCGTAGGACGTGCTCGGCGCCTTCGGTGGTCTCGTAGCCTTCGAGTTTCCAGATCGTCGGATGGACCCCTCCGTCATTGAACGCCCCGATCGTCTCGGCCGTCAATGCCGATCGGACATCACGGTCGAAGTGGAACTGGTCCTCGCTCTGCGCCAGCTGCTCCCGCGTGGGAGGGACCAGGAGCTCGAAGAGCCACCGCCGCCGGGTACGTTCGGCCCAGGTCGACACCTGAGCCAGCCGCTCAATCTGCGTCGCCCGCTGGTCGGGCTCGTCGGCCGGGTTGTAGCGGACCAGGACCTTGGAGAAGTCCGGGTCGAACGCCTCCACATGTTCGGGGTACTGCTCGCCGTACTCCAGCTCGAAGAGCTCGGTCCCGCTCTTCTCGATCGGCATGGCCAACACGAACCCGTCAGCCTTGGCCCGCCTCGCCACGTCAGCACCGAGTTGCTCATCGACGAGTACTCCAGCGCGACCGGTGGGTAGAGCGTCAGCCGTCGCTTGGCTCGCGCCTTCGTAAATGACCATTTTGGCATTCCGCATTTCGGTCAGCTCCGCCTCGGTCGGGGTACCTTCGACGCCGAACAGGACACGGCCGAAGGAGGCCCGGTGATCCATGGCGAGGATGAACAGAGGCGAATCAGCCGACGGCTCGTAGCGCTTCTCCGACCCCGATCCGCTCATCTTCTCGTCCCCGGACAGACGTTTCCAAACGCAGTGCGATGCGAGGGGCAAGAGGACAATCCAACGCTCCAATCGCTTGATGCGACTGGCCTAGGCCAATCGGCACGGTCGTCTTTGCAACGCCGATACCGTACCAATCGGGAAACCCTTCGGCTTCCGACGTTGTCCCACAACTCACGGCACGACACGGCATCGGGATGGCCGAAGCGCCAGCGTGGCTTGGCGCGTTTCGCCCGCTCAGTCGCTTGGCCTGGGGGTTCTCAGGACCAGGCTCCGACGGCACATGCCCGGTGCACCACCGCCCTTCCGGAGAAGGTCCACCCGCGCGAGTCTTGGTGGCCTCTCTGTGCCACTCTTATTCTTGACAAAGCCGATGCAGTAAGTCATATTTTGGACCACTCAGGAGATCACGCACCGTCAAAGCTCCACGCAGTTGCCGGGGGGGCATCGAAAGGACCCGAGATGGAAAAGACAGAGGACCGGTGGTTCAGCCGGCTCGATGAGATCTTTGGGTCGTTTGTTCGCGAGGAGTGGAAGGACTTCCTGGCCGGCTGTGCCGACGATCTGGTCCTCAACGTTCGTGGGTCAGCCGGACTTGCCACCATGGTTCGAAAACCCCAGATTGCCGAGTGGTCTCAATCAGCACGGGAACTGGCAGACGGCACCTTCCGTTCCTCCGTCTGCTTCATCCTCGTCAGTGAAAACGTGGGAGTTGTCATTCTTCAACACGAGCTGGAACGAGAGGGCGTGAGTTTCAAGTACGAGACGGTGAACCGTTGCATCCTTCGTGAGGATCTCATTGCGACATGGTTTGCCTACCCGATGAACATGGCCGACTATGTTGCTGCCTGGGGAATCCGGCAGGGCTCTGAGCCTCAGCCGGTCTGAATACTCAAGGTTGACTCCCAGTCCCGAAGGATAGACGACCGACTACGCGTCCACCCCTGCATCACGTTGGAGTTGAGATACCGCATCATGAATGTCTCCCCCTAAGGCAACGAGCGGCCTCATTTGGACACGTAGTGTTTCCAAAGCCGCCTGCGTCATTTGGCGATCGCTCAACCGGAGCGTCGGTGCATCTTCGAGACAGTGAAGTGTGAAGAGTGCTACCGCGTGCGCGGTGTTGATTCCCCGTGCAGCGAGCTCTCCATCCCCACTGTCAACGTCTCGTGAGATTGCCAAGATCCGGAGGGACCACTGATACACGTCAACACAATGGGCCAGAGCAGGCAAGCACGTCGCGTAGGCTTCGAACGCAGCCGCGTCGGTGACGCCTTTGTCGATGCACCGATTCTTCCATTCGGTTAGCCATACCCCACTTCTCGTTGTGACCTGGCTGGCATTGTCGAGCACGACGGCGGACGCCGTGGGATCACCCTGGTTAATGGAGGACTTGAGCGCGGTCAGTGAATCGAGCACGGCTCGAAGTATCTCGACGTGAACGAGTGCCTCGCTCTCCCACGTGCTGACTCGACGACGAAACACCGTCACAACCTTAGGCAGAAGGGAGGTCGCGACTGGTGGATCGACCTCCATTTCAGGCGTCGGCTGCGCCAACGAGCCGGGCACCGCAGAACGCCATATGCTCGACCACATGCGGGCATAGAACCACCATGCATGGCGAGGACAGGGAATGGATGCCACTCTTGAAACCATCTTGTGGGCCTAGTGACCCTTGGTCGGAACAGACGATGCCGATACATCCCCCTGCGGGTGCAGTTGAGAACGTGAAGGACGCGCTCTGAAACCGCGTCCCGTCCCCGACGCTCTCGAGCGACCCTTCTGGGACGGCGTTGCCCGTCACACACTGGTGATGCAACGCTGCAGGGCGTGTAAGAATTACGTGCATCCGCCGTACCCCGAGTGCACCAACTGTCGATCTGGTGATCTGACCTTCGAGCCCGTCAGCGGTCGGGGCGTCATCTTCGAACGGGCCGTCGTCGAATCGCCGGTAGTGGTCGGCTTCGAGGACGACGTGCCCTACGCCTGCCTTTTCGTCGAGCTCGACGAGCAGGCAGGCTTGCTGGTCGCCGGCAACCTGGTGGATGCCGCGCCCTACGAGGCACGCATCGGGCGCCCGGTCGAAGTGGTGTTCAGAAAAGAGAGCGACGGGTTCACCCTTCCCGCGTTCAAGCTGCTCGGCGAGGGGTCCGGGTGAGTGCCGCAGCGTTGCGAAACCGGGTTGCCATCGTCGGAGTGGGGTATTCCGACGTGCAGCGCCACAGCGAACGAACTGTGGGCCAACTCGCAGTGAGCGCGTGTGCCAGGGCCCTCGACGATGCCGGACTGAACGCCAACGACATTGACGGCGTCAGCAACTACCCCACTCCGTCGGGGCCCTTCAGGAGCCCCATCGTCAACGGCGTCCACGTCGTCGATGTCGAGTACATCGCCCAAGCGATGCGGCTCGAGAACCTCAACTGGTCATGTTCCATCACGGGCGGCACCATGACCGCAGCCATAGTCGAGGCCGTCCACGCATTGGCAGCAGGCGCGTGCAGCTACGCGCTCGTGTGGCGGGCCATGCACAACCCCTTCGGGGCGTTCGGGAGGGTCAGCCAGCCCCGAGTCGAAGGGGTCGGTCAGTTCAGCGCTCCTTGGGGGTTTGGGCACAACGTCATCAGGTTTGCCATGCCGTACTCCCGCTACATGGCCCTTTACGGGGCGACCCGCGAGCATCTCGCGACGTTCATCGTCCGCAATCGCTCCAACGCCGCCGACAACCCTGACGCCGTCTTCAGTCGGCACCCTGTTGAGGCTGACGAGTACCTCAACGCACGAATGATCGCAGAGCCGCTCAGCCTCCTTGACTGCGACATGCCCGTCGACGGTTGCGGTGCCGTTGTACTCACGACGGCTGAACGCGCCCGCAACCTGAAGCAGAAACCTGCGTACGTTACCGGTTGCGCGAGTCTCGGGCTCCCACCGCAGCGCACGCTCGGCGTCACCCTGGAAGACATGATGATCTCGGGGCGGCGCCTCGCTCGGGCCCTCTGGTCCAGTGCGGGTCTGTCCCACAACGACATCACACATGCCCACCTGTATGACGGTTTCTCCTATTTCCCCTACCTCTGGCTCGAGTGCTTCGGGTTTTACCCCGAAGGGGAGGCCTACCTGGGTCTCCAAGATGAGACCACCGCCCGAGGTGGCACGCTGCCCTTGAATACCAGCGGTGGTGCCCTGGGAATGGGTCGACTTCACGGCAGCCCGCAAGTGGTTGAGGCCGTACTCCAGATTCAGGGACGATCAGGGCTTCGCCAGATAGCCCACCCCGAAGTTGCACTGGTGCAAACGGGCGGCCCTGCACATTACTGCGGAGCCCTCGTGTTGAGCGCCTAGCAAGAGACTCATCGCGCCGAGCCGGTGCCGAAGGGCCCGAGCGGGCAAGGGCCGAGATCCCCGTTCAGGGGACCGGGTCGGTCGGTCTGATTCGGTTAGAAACCGGGGTAGATGGAGCGCAGCTCTGAGAGCATGCCGAGGTCGCCGGAGACCGTAGCCGGGGTGTGTTCGGTGTCGAGTCGGCCATAAACGAGTCGGATGAACGCCTCGGCGGGCATGGAAAGGCCCGGGTCGACCGACGGCACTGTCGCCAACACGACCTCTTGAGGGCTGATGCTCAGCGTGAGGGAGCGTTCCGGGTCGGTCGTGGCGATCGTTATGGTGCCTGAGTGACCGTCCGGCCTGGCGCTCACCCGAGCAATCAGATGGAGGTTGTCGATGACGAGCGCGGTTCCGTCGGCGGCCAGGGTGGCGGAGGGATCGAGCGCGACGGCGACGTCCCACTCATGGAGCAGTTGTTCGTTCAGACGCATGCCCAGGAACCCACTCCAGTCCAACGTGAACGGTCCCAGAGCAACGGCGAATCGTGCCCGGTCGGCGTCCGGGACCGCTCCGACCTGGGCGACAAGTGCATCTATCTCCGAGAGTCCATCGTCCACCTTGTTCCGGGGGGACTTGGCGTTCCATTCGTCCCATACGACCTGGTTGAAGTTGTCGGGAGTCGCGGCGCCGGAAAGAGTGTCGGCGACCGTGCGCTGCGCAATGACTGAGCCGGAGCCGAGGTGGGAAAGGACGTCGGCAATGGTCCATTCACGCGGGTAGGCCGGTTGAACGATGCCATCGTCAGTCAGTGGTCGGACGAGAGCGGTCAGGCGGCCCGCCGAAGATCGGATCGCGTCGACGGCGTCGGGCATGGTCAGGTCCTTTCGGTCAGTGGTCGAAAACTCGTGAGCGACGAAGCGAAGCCTCCGCGCTATGGCAGCGACCCGAACGTAGCCGCTCGACCGCCGTGCTCGGGCATCGCCCGACGGAGCATCCATTGCACGTGCTCCATCGGGTCGCCAGCTACCGTACACATGTATGCCGACGCGCAGTCGCCGTCACGACAAGGACATGACCCTCGATCAGTGCCTGCGTCACCACGACGTCGATGAGTTCCGGGGCTCCTCCCCGTCGAAATCCCTGAGATGTGACGCGTTCGACAAAGGAGTGGACCTGTGACCGACGACACTGAACTGCAACCTGCCGTGGCCGCCCAGTTCGAAGCGCTGGCCGAACTGCTTTCATCCGCACCGGACGCAGCGTGGGATACGGGGTCGCTCTGTGATGGTTGGCGAGTTCGCGAGGTGGTTGCCCACATGACCATGCCGGCCCGTTACTCCGACGACCAGTTCATGGCGGAGCTCGAGCGCTGTGGCTATGACTTCACTCGGCTTTCGAACGAGATCGCCGCCAGAGATGCTGAGGTCCCACCCACCCAGCTTGTCGCCAACCTACGCTCGGACGTACTGCGTCACTGGTCGCCACCCGGTGGGGGCTTCCGCGCAGCTCTCAACCACGTGGTGATCCACGGTCTCGACGTCACGGTGCCACTCGGTGCGGCGCGCCTGGCTCCTGATGAGATCATACGGGTGGTGCTCGACGACCTCGCCAAGGGGGGAGCTCACCAGTACTTCGGCATCGACATTGACGGTCGGATCTTGGAGGCCAAGGATATCGACTGGACATACGGTTCGGGTCGGGCCCTTCGGGGAGCAGCCGGAGACCTGGCCCTCGCGATGTGCGGTCGGAGAGTTCCGAGTGGACGGCTCGAGGGCTCGCCCCTCCGGAGACGACAGCCTGGGGATCACGACGGCAGTAGGTGAGGACAGGACCCAACGAGAGCATTGGAGGATTCGGATGGCTCGACCAACGACGATGGAGGAGCTGGCGGACCGGTTGGAGATCGACGACCTGTGCAATCTCTATGTGACTGCGCTCGACGACAACAGGTTCGACCTATTGGACGAGGTGTTCACGAACGACGCGCGCGTGTCGTACGCCGACGCCGGCATGGAGGGAGACTACGCGACGGTCAGTGAGTGGCTGGCGGAGCAGCGCCTCCATCAGCGGGTGTGGCTCCACCTGGTGGGGAACCGGCGAGTGTCACTCGACGGCGACCGCGCCCAGTCGGTCTCGACGTTCTTCTTCGCTGCAGTCGGCCATGAGGGCAACACCTTCTTCACCGGAGGCGAGTACCACGACAAGCTCGTTCGTACCGCGAATGGTTGGCGCATCGCCCATCGGATCGAGCGTAACCTCTGGAACTTCGGGGACCTACCCGCCGTCCCCCAAGCCTGAGGCCACGCTCTTGAAGGGACCACGCCGTGGTCCAGCGTCTGGCGGCACTCGTGGAGGTAAAGATGGGTGGGTGGACCTCGTGCTGGCCAAGCAGCGGGTGCGTGATGCCCGGGTCGGGCGGTTGGGAACCGTCACGCCCGATGGTCGACCTCATCTGGTGCCCGTGTGCTTTGCTCTTCGTGAGGAAACCGTCTACACGGCCGTGGACGCAAAGCCGAAGTCGACTCTGGCGCTGCGCCGCCTGGTGAATATCGAGGCAACTCCGTCGGCCTCTTTGCTCGTTGATCACTACGACGAACACTGGACGCATCTGTGGTGGGTACGCGTCGATGGGTCGGCCAGGGTCGTGCGGTCCGGAACGGAGGCTCAGCGTGCCACGGACGCCCTGAAGGCCAAGTACCCGCAGTACCAAACCGTGGACATCCCGGGGCCGGTGATCGCCCTCGAGACTGTGGCGTGGGTGACCTGGCCGTAGTGCGATCTGTGGAGGGTCTAGCGTTCGCCGCGGTCGATGAGTTCCACGGTCACGCCGTTCGGATCGTGAACGACCGCCATCTGCACCCGACCCTCGAGCGAGATCCTGGCGGGGGTGCCGCCCAGACTCAGCGAGGCCAGACGGGCAAGGGTCGGTTCGATCTGGAGGTAGATCGACACGAGAAAGAAGCCGATGGCCGGCTCGGAGGGCGGTGTCGGGGCGTCGGCCATCCCGCCGGAAAACTCCACCAATTCGACGATCCCCGACTCCTCAATGTCCGGATCGCCCAGAAAGATGGACCGCAGTCGTTGCTGGCGCGCCCCGAAAAGGGTGGGCCAGTCACCGTCGAAGCTCGTGTCCATCTTTTGCACGAAGCCGAGTCCGTCCTGCCAGAAGCGCAGGCTCGTGTCCATGTCCCGTGTGCAGACTGCGGTGTGGTGGATCTTCATCGCCCCCCTTTTGGCGTCCGGGCCACGCACCGAATGGCCGACTCTTGCCACGTGCGAAGCAGTGTAAACAATTGGCCCGAGCGACAGCACGGACCGGTTTCAACCCGCGGGGCTGGTCGCCTCACGTGGTGTGCGGGGAGCGACCGACCCTTCTCGGGGGCTCGCTTGACGTACGCCAGCTATGGTGACAGTATACTGCCGTGAATAAGGGGAGGGCACGAATCGTGGCCGCACGCGGGACTCAGACAGGCATCGACCGGCCGAGCATGGCTCCGCACCGCAGGAGGAGCGCCACATGAGATTCGCCCTGACCCACCCGATGATCCTCCATCCGTACGACCCGGGGCTCGTGTCCGGGCCGGGGATCGTCGCCGTGGCAACGGCCGCCGAGGCGGCAGGATTCCACGGGTTCGGGTTCACCGACCATCCCGCACCGTCTCAGCGTTGGCTGGACGCGGGCGGTCACGACGCACTCGACCCGTTCGTGGCCATGGGTTTTGCCGCCGCCCGTACGACGACACTGCGGCTGATCCCCAACATCGTGGTTCTCCCCTACAGAAACCCGTTCATCGTGGCCAAGGCCGGGGCGACCCTCGACCTGCTCTCGGGCGGGCGATTCACACTGGCGGTAGGGGCGGGGTACCTGAAGGGGGAGTACGCCGCGCTGGGGGTGGGTCACGCCGAGCGCAACGACCTCTTCGACGAGGCCCTCGAGGTGATCAAGGAGATCTGGACCGCCGACGACATCTCCTTCGCCGGCCGTCATTTCAACGCCCGCGGCATCACGGCGCATCCCCGCCCGCTGACCGACCCCCACCCACCCATCTGGATCGGCGGCAACAGCAGCCAGGCCCGGCAACGGGCCATCGACCACGGCCAGGGCTGGTGCCCGTTCTTGGCTCCTCCCGGCGTGGCGCAGACGTCTCGTACCGCCGCCCTCGACACCCCCGAGCGGCTGGCCTCGGCCATTGACGACCTACGCCGTCGGCTCGAGGTCGCCGGCCGGGACCCGGCATCGCTCGACATCAACTTCTCCAATCCGGCCGGGGGCCACCCGGGCAGCGACTCCTTCGATGCCGACGCCCACCTGGCCGGTCTCGAGCGGCTCGCCGCCCTCGGCGTCACGTGGACCCAGGTCGCGATCCCCGGTGACAGCGTCGAACACGCCGTCGAGGCCGTGCAGCGCTACGGTGAGCTCGTCATCGGACGTGCCTGATGGTGGTGTCGACCCTCTGCGTCCATTGGGGAGATCCTCGGATGCCGGGTAGGCGATAGGTCACGAGGGATATGACACGACTCACGCACCTGCAGCGCCTCGAGGCCGAGAGCATCCAGATACTCCGCGAGGCGGTCGCCGAGAGCGAGCGACCGGTGATGTTGTACTCGGTCGGCAAGGACAGCTCGGTGATGCTGCACGTGGCCATGAAGGCGTTCTACCCGTCCAAGCCGCCGTTCCCGCTGCTCCATGTCGACACCACGTGGAAGTTCCGGGCCATGTACGAGTTCCGGGACAAGCTCGTCGAAGAGCTCGGCGTCGAACTGCTCGTGCACCAGAATCCCGACTGTCTCGAACGGGGCATCAACCCGTTCGACCACGGCTCGGCGACCCACACTGATCTGTGGAAGACCGAGGGCCTCAAGCAGGCGCTCAACCTGCACGCCTTCGACCTTGCGTTCGGCGGCGCCCGCCGCGACGAGGAGAAATCACGGGCCAAGGAACGGGTGTTCTCCATCCGCACGGCGCAGCACCGATGGGACCCCAAACAACAGCGGCCCGAGTTGTGGCGCCTCTACAACGCCCGCAAGCACCCCGGAGAGAGCGTGCGGGTGTTCCCGCTGTCGAACTGGACCGAACTCGACGTGTGGCAGTACATCAACCTCGAGAAGGTCCCGATCGTGCCCTTGTACTACGCCGCCCCCCGTCCCGTTGTCGAGCGCGACGGCACGCTCATCATGGTCGATGACGATCGGATGCGCCTCGACCCGGGCGAGGAACCCAAGATCCGCAGCGTCCGGTTCCGAACGCTCGGGTGCTACCCCCTCACCGGCGCCGTGGAGAGCACGGCCACCACCCTCACCGCCATCATCCAAGAGATGCTCCTGACCACGACGTCCGAGCGACAAGGGCGCGTGATCGACCACGACTCGAGCGGTTCGATGGAGAAGAAGAAGCAGGAGGGCTACTTCTGATGTCCCACGTGAGCAACGACCTCCTGGCCGACGACATAGAGGCCTACCTGGCCCTCCACGAACACAAATCGATGCTGCGGTTCATCACCTGCGGCAGCGTCGACGACGGAAAGAGCACGTTGATCGGCCGGTTGCTCTACGACTCCAAGCTGGTCTTCGAGGACCATCTCGCGGCGCTCGAGTCCGATTCGAAGAAGTTCGGGACCCAGGCCGGCGACCTCGACTTCGCCCTCCTCGTCGACGGGCTCACCGCCGAGCGTGAGCAGGGCATCACCATCGACGTCGCCTACCGCTTCTTCTCGACCGAGCACCGTAAGTTCATCGTCGCCGATACACCCGGCCATGAGCAGTACACCCGGAACATGGTCACCGGAGCGTCCACCGCCGATCTCGCGGTGATCCTCATCGACGCCCGCAAGGGCGTGCTCACCCAGACCCGGCGACACAGCTACATCGTCTCGTTGCTCGGGATCCGCCACGTGGTCGTGGCCGTCAACAAGCTCGACCTCGTCGACTACTCCAAGGAGGTGTTCGATACCATTGAGGCCGAGTACCGGGGGTTTGCCACCGACATCGGTCTGAGCGACGTTGTCTGCATCCCCATATCGGCGCTCCGAGGCGACAACATCACCGGGGCCAGCCCGCAGACGCCCTGGTACGCGGGGCCCACGCTCATCGGACACCTCGAGACGATCGAGATCGCCGACGACCTGCACGTCGGACCGTTGCGCCTGCCGGTGCAGTGGGTGAACCGACCGAACCTGGACTTCCGCGGGTTCTCCGGCCAGATCGTTCGGGGCAGCGTCCGTCCGGGTGACCGGGTGCGGATCGTCCCCTCGGGTCACGAGTCCACCGTGGAGCGGATCGTGACCGACGACGGCGACCTCGAAGAGGCGATCGCCGGTCAGTCGATCACCCTGACCCTGAGCGACGAGGTCGACGTGAGCCGGGGCGACGTCATCGCCGCGGCGGGCGACCCGCCACGCGTGGCCGACCAATTCGAGTGCCATCTGGTCTGGATGAGCGAAGCGCCGATGCTCCCGGGGCGCCCCTACCTCCTCAAACTTGGCACCCGCACCGTCGGCGCCACTGTGGGCCACCCCAAGTACAAGGTAAACGTCAACACGCTCGAGCACACCGCCACGAGAACACTCGAGCTCAACGAGATCGGCGTATGCAATCTCACCCTCGACCGCCAGGTCCCCTTCGACCCCTACGTCGAGAACCGCGACATGGGCGGCTTCATCCTGATCGACCGGTTCACCAACCAGACGGTGGGTGCGGGTCTCCTGCACTTCGCCCTCCGCCGTGCCGACAACGTGCACTGGCAGGCGGTCGAGGTCGACAAGGATGCCCGGGCGCGCCTCAACAGCCAGCGACCGGCCGTGGTCTGGTTCACGGGTCTCTCGGGTGCCGGGAAGTCGACGATCGCCAACCTCGTCGAAAGTACCCTCCACCAACAGGGCTTTCACACCTACCTACTCGACGGCGACAACGTCCGGCACGGGCTGAACAAGGACCTCGGTTTCACCGATGCCGACCGGGTCGAGAACATCCGGCGGGTGGCCGAGGTAGCCCGCATCCTGGTCGATGCCGGCGTCATCGTGCTGGCGTCGTTCATATCGCCGTTCCGCGCCGAGCGCGAGCTGGCCCGTCGTCTGATCGGTGAAGGCCAGTTCTTCGAGGTCCATGTCGATGTCCCCCTCGAGGTCGCAGAGGCACGTGACCGCAAGGGTCTCTACGCCAAGGCCCGCCGAGGAGAGCTCGTGCATTTCACGGGGATCGACTCGCCCTACGAGCCCCCGGCGTCCCCCGAAATTCGGCTCGACGCCAGCGGTACCGTCCCAGCCGTGGAGTCGGCCGGGCTCGTCGTTGAGTACCTGCGCCAGTGCGGCGTCCTCGCTCCGCCACAAGAGCCAGAGGCGACGACCGACCCGTCCTGAACCTTCAGCGGGACGTCGGGTTTATGTCGTCAGCGAACTGATCGATGTCGACCCCATCGTGCGTGGGCTTGTCGGTGTACACCCGGGCTCGACGGATGGTGCCGTCCTCTATCTCGAAGATGTTCATGTGCGGCACCATCGTGCCGTCGGACATCTCCGTGAGGGCTTCCAGATAGACGCGGTCGCCGACGACCGCGGTGGACACCACCTCGAAGCGACTGTGCGGCGTGCGTTCCCAGATCAGTGCCCATTGCCGTCGGTAGGTGTCGAGCCCTCGCCAATTCCGATCCGGTCGCATCGGATGCACAACCTCGACGTCGGTGTGCCAGCACGACACGAGGGCGTCAAGGTCCTTGTCTTCCTGCGCCTTGAGGTAGCGCTCGAGAAGCGCCGAAGCATCGTCCACCTGTGGACCCCTTCCCCGGAGCGTGGAGGCTCATGCCAACGTACTTGGCACCGCGCCTCGCCGCTCAGCGATGGCTCTTCTCCCTCCGAGTGTCGATGCCGAGGGCGTTGGCCCACAGCAGGCTCAGCTGCTCGACGGCCTCGTCGAAGTCGTACTCGCGATACCCCTGCGTGAGCCACAGCTCGGCGAACCGGCCCATCATGGAGCCGAGCGCGTCAGAGGCGATTGCCGGATTCACCCGCTTGTCTGCCTCGCCTTGACTCTGCAGCCGCCGGATCATGCGCTCGGACCGAGCCGCGAACTGTCTCATGCTCCCCATGCGCGCCGCGTTCACATAGGCGTCGTAGCGCGAGACCTGCTCGATCACGCCCATCAGCCGAGCCTCGCTACGGTACCTTTCCAGGTAGCGCTGGTTTGCTCGACGGATCTGCTCGTGGGGTGTGATGCCGGGCGGCCTCGGTTGGCCGTTGGGATCGGGGGGCGCGCTCAGACGATCCTCCTGGGCCTCGGCCACCTCCCTGAAGATCTGCTCCTTCGAATCGAAGTAGTGGTAAAAGGCGCCATAGGACACCTTCGCCCGGGTGGCGATGTCCACGATGCGCGCGTTGAGGAAGCCGTCTCGTTCGAACACCTCCTTGGCCGCCTTGACCAGCTTGGCTCTCGTCTGTTCGCCCTTTCGAGAGCGCGGCGCACTGGCGGCCACCGGCAGCTGGTCGGCACGAGCTCTCGGCAATGTAGGGGTCCTCTCCTCAGGCGACTGGCCGGTGGCTCACTCCCGGCCACCAGGAACACTCCCGATTATGCCCCTCGGTGCGCAGAGCTTGCGGGACCGAGGCTGATATCGACGTCGATATTTGGGTCACGATAGTATGCTGGCCACGCCTGGGCAACAAGACTCGGTCGTACGCTACCGACTGGACGGGTGTGTTCGTCCAGTCGCCAAAGAGCTGCTGGGGGTGGGCACGCACGATGTCCGAGGATGTGCAGTCGGCGGGGTCCGCGAGCCGACCGTGGCCGACGGATCAACCAGTCATCGACACGTTGATCGGCTTTGGCGACGACCCTGACCGCCTGTATGCCGGCATTCGGCGATCCTTGAGGGACAGAGAGTCGCTCGAGGATCTGGAGATGCCGGCGGGCTACATGTTCCACGACCTTCCATCCCGCTCAGCCACCGACGAGCAGGATCCCGTCGAGGTAACGGTTGGTGAGATGGATCGGTTCGGCATACGTACGGGCCTGGTGAGTCTGAGCAGCAACACCGAGGTCACCGAGTCAGCACTCACGAGATACCCGGGTCGATTCGTGCCTTCATGGACCTTCGATCCGAATGACGGTGTCAAGGGGATGGCCGCTCTGGTCCGAGCGCACGAGCGGTGGGGCGTACGAGCCGCGTCCTTCTTCCCGCACGGAACCTCCCCCCAGGTGGCCATCGACGCGCCGCTCGCCTACATCTACTACGCGAAATGCGTCGAACTGGGCATACCGGTATTCGTCACAGTCGGGATAGCCGGGCCCAGGGTGCCGTCCATGGTGCAGAGTGTCGACCGGCTCGACCAGGTGCTCTACGACTTTCCCGACCTGGTGGTGGTCATGCGCCACGGAGCCGAGCCCTGGACCGAGCTCGCCGTCAAGCTCATGGTGAAATGGCCGAACCTGTACTACTCCACCAGCGCGTTCGCCCCGAAGTACTACCCGAAGCCCATCATCGACTATGCCAACACCCGTGGCGCGGACAAGGTCATGTACGCCGGCTACTTCCCCATGGGCCTCTCACTCGAGAAGATCTTCACTGAGCTGCCGCAGGTGCCGTTCCGGGACCATGTATGGCCGAAATTCCTGTACGACAACGCCGCTCGCGTCCTGAGCATATGAGGGAGTCAGATGAAGACGACCATCCATGAGCCACTCACCTTCGAGGTTCTCGCCTCCGACTTGGGTTTCCCCGAGGGCCCGGTCTTCCTTGGCGACGGATCCGTACTGGTCGTCGACATTGAGGGAGCAAGGGTCCTTCGGGTCTCCGAGGGCGACGTCTCCCTCGTTGCGAGACCCGGTGGTGGGCCCAACGGTCTGGCGCTCACCGCTCCGGAGACAGCGGTGATCGCCAACAACGGCGGATTCTTGTGGACCACCGTCAACGGAACCACCATTCCGATAGACCACCCCACCCACACCAACGAACCACCCGGGTTCAGTGGTGGTTGGATCGAGGAGCTCGACCTGCGCACCGGGGAGACCCGCACGCTCTACGACGAGTACGACGGTCGCCCGCTTCGCGGCCCGAACGACCTGGTCGTCGACGAGGTCGGCGGCGTCTGGTTCACCGACCACGGCAAGGGCCGCCTGGAGAGCGTGGACCGCGGCGCCCTGTTCTACGCCCCTCCGGGCGGGGGGGCGTTGCAGAGGGTCGGATTCCCCCTTCTCGGGCCCAACGGCGTCGGGCTGTCACCGAACGGGAGGACCGTCTACGTGGCCGAGACCCATACGGGCCGGCTCTGGGCGTGGGACCTGGGTGAGCCCGGTGTGGTGCACCGATCCACGGGGTCCCTCACGGTCCGGCACGGAGGTCGCTGTGTCGTTGCGACCCCCTATTCGTTCGACTCTCTCGCCGTAGAGGCGGACGGCAGGATCGCCATCGGGGCCATCGCCGACGGGATCGTCGTGGTCACCCCCGATGGCCAGGAGGTCGACGTCTATCCCATCCCGAACGACGTGACGACGAACATCGCGTTCGGCGGCAGCGACATGCGGACGGCGGTCATAACCCTCTCGAGGTCCGGCCGCCTGGTGCGCTGCAGCTGGGACCGCCCGGGCCTGCGCCTCACTGTGTGATGGCGCACGCAGCGAGCGAGGAGCGCGAGCGATTTCGATCAGAGGTGGAGAGCTGGTTCGAGGCTGAGGCGCCCCACAAAGGCACCCCCGAGGACTTTTCGGCGATCCATATCGTCTCGGCCCAGTCCGTGGAGGAGTACCGCCGGGCGGAGCACGTCGCACTCGACAAGAGCCTGGAGTGGCAGAGGAAGGTCTACGTGGCCGGGCTGAGCGGGCGCTCCTGGCCCGAGCAGTACGGCGGACGGGGAGCGCCGGCCTGGCAGGACGACGTGGTCGCCGAGGTGCAGTCCCGCTACGGGGTCTCGACGAAGGTCCTGTCGGTCGGACTGGAGATGCTTCCCCCCGTCCTCGTGCAGTACGGCACCGACGAACAGTGCCGTCGCTACCTGCCCCCGGTTCTGTCCGGCACCGAGACGTGGTGTCAACTGCTCTCCGAACCGGACGCCGGATCGGACCTCGGAAGCGCAACGACCTTTGCCGCGCCCGCACCCGGAGGATGGACTGTTTCCGGTCAGAAGGTATGGACCTCGGGCGCCGGCACGAGCGACTTCGCTCTCCTGATCGCGCGGACCGACCGGGAGACGCCCGGTATGGCCGGGCTCTCCTGCCTCATCCTCGACATGGCAGAGCCCGGAGTCGACGTTCGTCCGCTCCGCCAGATGTCCGGCGCCTACCACTTCAACGAGGTGTTTCTGGAGGACGTCCACGTGCCCCACGAGTGCCTGATCGGCAAGGTCGGCGAGGCGCGCCAGATCCTCAGGACGATGCTCACCAGCGAGAGGGCGGCCATCGGCGGCGGAACCAGCGCCCGCTCGGTTGTCGAGCTCATACAGCTCGCCAAGAACTTGGGACGACACCATGAGCCCGGCGTCCGTCAGTCCCTGGCCACCGCCTACATCAGGGAGAAGGTGCTCGACCTCACCCAGGCGCGGATCGCCGCCGGTACCACGGTTCCTGCGGCAGGTTCCCTCACCAAGCTCATGTACAGCGAACACGCTCGGCTCAGCGCGGATGCCGGAGCGCGGCTGCTCGGGCCGGCACTGACCGCCGACGTGGGCGGGGAGGGGCGCCCATGGCGAGAGAGGCTCCTGTTCGCTCCCGGCCTGCGGATCGGCGGGGGAACGGACGAGATTCAGCGGAACACGATCGCCGAGAGAGCGCTCGGTCTACCCCGGTGACCGCTTTCCTGCGCCTGCCGCCCGATCGTTTACAGTTTCCGACATCGAAATCGGATAGTCCCAGCCTGGGCCGCCGCAGCCGAGGAAGAGGGGAGACCCCGTGAGTGAGCACTACACCATCATCTCCGCCGACACCCACGCCGGCGGCAGCCACGCGCAGTACCGGGAGTATCTCGAGTCGAAGTACGTCGAGGACTTCGATGCGTGGAGGTCTCGGTACCGAAATCCCTATCGCGACCTAGGCGATGATCGGCGCCTACGCAACTGGGACAACGACATGCGCTCTGGCCAGCAGCTGCGCGACGGAGTCGTCGGTGAGGTCATATTCCCCAACACCATCCCACCGTTCTTTCCAAGCTTCGTCCTGTCCGCCCCGCCGCCCAAGCCCGACGAGTACGACCACCGTCTGGCGGGGATCCGGGCTCACAACCGGTGGCTGGTGGACTTCTGCGCCGCCTTTCCCGAGCAGCGTGCCGGAATCGGGCAGATATTCATCAACGACCTCGACGACGCCTTGGCCGACGCCACATGGATCGTCGACCACGGGTTGCGCGGTGGGATCCTGCTGCCGAACATCCCGCCGGATGCGGTGTGGATCGAACACAACCTGTACGACCCCTACTGGGAGCCGCTCTGGAGCTTCTGCGAAGAGGCGGACATCCCGCTGCACAGCCATGGCGGTACGGGTGTCCCCGACTTCGGGAAGGTACCCGCGGCCGAGCTCCTCTACATCGGAGAGTTCTCGTTCTACCAGACGAGGCCGTTCATGCATCTCCTGTTGTCCGGGGTGTTCGAACGGCATCCCGGACTCAGATTCGTCATGACCGAGCAGGGTGCGGCCTGGCTGCCGCCGCTCCTGGAGCGACTTGACCGGTCGATCGTCCGGATCCGTGACACGGGTGCGACCGGTGAGTTGCGCTACGGAGCGGAGTCGATCCTCCCCCTGACCGCCACGGAGTACTTCCAGCGCAACTGCTGGGTGGGGGTGTCGCAGCCCAAGGCGCCCGACGTCGACGCCATCCTCCAGCTGGGCCTCGACCGCTTCATGTGGGGATCGGACTTTCCCCACGACGAGGGTACGGCGCCCTTCACCCGGGAGCACCTGCGGCAGCTCTTCCATTCGTGGCCGGAGAGTCGCATGCGACAGTTCCTCGCCCAGACGGCCAGTCGCACGTTCGACTTCGACCTTGGCGCGCTCCAGCCGCTGGCCGATCGGTACGGGCCCACGGTCGACGAGATCAGCGTGCCCCTGGTGGAGCTTCCGGAGAACCCCAACGAGGCCCTCGTCCGTGGGCTCGTCGGCTGAACCGCAGTCGGTTTCGACACGATGTCCCCTCACCTTGACAGCCGATCGACGACGACCCGGAGGGGCCGGTGACCACCGCGGGAGAGCTGCTGTTGAGCAAGGCCGACGATGACCGTCCGGCCATCTTGTTTGCCGACCGGTCATGGACCTTCCGACAACTGCTGAGCGAGGCGCGGCGTCGGGCGGCACTCTTCACACGTCGGATGGATCCGACTCGACCGGCCCATATCGGCGTTCTGTTGGACAACATCCCGGAGTACGTCTTCTGGCTCGGAGCAGCGGCGATATCCCGCTCCGTCGTCGTCGGCATCAACTCGACCTACCGCGGTGACCAGCTCGCTCAGCTGGTCAGGCACACCGACTGTCAGATGATCGTCACGTCCGCCGAGTCGGGGCGCTTGCTGAGCGGGTTGGATCTCGGGCCGGCGAGCGATCAGATCGTCGACATCGATTCAGACGACTACCGCGGGGCACTTTCGGAGGGCGAGGCGGTCGCCGAGAGCCCGACGCCCGTCGACGACGACCTCTTCTTGCTGATCTTCACGTCTGGCTCCACCGGAGCGCCGAAGGCGGTCCGGTGCACCCAGGGACGGTTCGGCCGGACGGGGGTGCACGTGGCGACGGTGACGAGCCTCAGCTCGCACGACGTCGTGTACTCACCCTTGCCGTTCTTCCATTCCAGCTCACTCTTCACCGGGTGGGCCTCATCGCTTGCGGCCGGAGTCCCCATCGCCTTTCGCCCGAGGTTCTCGGCCTCCCACACGTTGGACGACATTCGGCGATTCAACGCCACGATGATGACCTATACCGGCAAGGTTCTCAACTACATCCTCGCCGTCCCGGAAAAGGAGGACGACGCGACCACCAGCCTCAGGTTGGCGATCGGCAACGAGGCGTCGGCGCGGGACATCGTTGAATTCGCGCAGCGCTTCGGGTGTGACGTACGAGACAGCTATGGCGCCACGGAGGGGATCATCATCATCCGTCGGGATCCCACCATGCCCACGGGGGCGCTGGGCCGAGCCGCCGATTCCGTGAAGGTCATCAACCCGGACACGGGCGACGAATGCCCGCCGGCCGAGGTGGACGCGAACGGAAGGGTGACAAACCTGCTCCAGGCGGTGGGGGAGATCGTCGAGACGGAGCCCACCAGCGGGTTCGAGGGCTACTACAGGAACGAAGAGGCCACCACGGCCAGGTTCCGCGATGGCTGGTACTGGTCGGGCGACCTCGCCTACCGAGATGGAGACGGCTGGTTCTACTTCGCCGGGCGCAGCAACGAATGGCTGCGGGTCGACGGGGAGAACTTCGCCGCTGCGCCGGTCGAGTCGATCATTGGTCGTCTGCCCGATGTTCGGTCCGTGGCGGTGTACGCGGTGCCCGACGATCCCGTTGGCGACCGCGTGATGGTCGCCATCGAACTCCGGTCCGGAAGCACGCTGAGCCCGTCAGCGTTCGACGCCTTCCTGGCCGCCCAGACAGACCTCGGCCCCAAGTGGGTGCCACAGTTCGTCCGCCTCGTCCCGGAACTACCGAAGCTTGCGAGCATGAAGATCGACAAGCAGCGACTGCGTCAGGAAGCGTGGCGCGCCACGGGCGTGTGGTGGAGACCGGTCCGGAAGTCCCGGCTCGTGCCGTTGGAGGCGGCCGAGAGGGAGCGCCTCGAGGGTCTTCTCCGGTGACAAGGGGACGGGGGCGTCCCCGCGCGGCAGGGCGTGAGACCACACGATGAAGCTGTCGATGCACATAACCCGGGGGTCGGGCGCGGAGGACACCGCAGGGTGGGCCGCCGACATGGAGACGGCTGGTGTCGACACGCTGTGGATCGGCGAAGCCTACGGATTCGACGCCGTCTCCATGCTCGGGTATCTCGCCGGCCGTACCACCCGTGTCGGGCTCGGGGCGGCCATTCTTCCCGTGTTCTCCCGCTCTCCGGCCCTGGTGGCCATGACCGCGGCCGGTCTGGACTTCGTGTCGTCGGGGAGGTTCATTCTCGGTCTCGGTGCCTCCGGGCCGCAGGTCGTCACCGACTGGCACGGCGTGCCGTACGACCGCCCGTTGGCCCGTACCCGCGAGACCATCGAGGTGTGCCGGAAGGTGTGGACGCGACAGAGGCTCGAGTACGAGGGCGAGACGCTCCAGGTTCCGCTCCGGGGGAGCGGGGATGACGGAGGTGCCCGCTCACTGAAGCTGATCGACCACCCTGTACGCTCGGAAATTCCGATCTACGTTGCAGCGCTCGGGCCCAAGAACGTCGCGCTCGCCGCGGAGTTCGCCGAGGGATGGATCCCGCTCTTCTTCCTTCCCGACAGTGCCTCGGTGTGGGGAGAGGCATTGGCCGACGGAGCCAGAAAGAGGAACGCCGGACTTGCCCCACTGGAGGTGGTCGCCGGCGGGCCGGTGGCGATCTGTGACGAGGACGAGGCGCGTCGGATCAGAGATGCGATGCGCCCGCGCGTTGCGCTGTACGTCGGAGGGATGGGTCCCCCGGGGCAGAACTTCTACAACGATCTGTTTCGTCGCTACGGCTATGAGTCCGAGGCGGCGGCCATACAGAAGCTGTACCTCTCCGGCCACAAGAAGGAGGCCGAAGCACTCATACCCGAGGACTTCCTCCGAGCGACGTCTATGGTGGGTGACGAAGGACGGGTCCGGGAGAGGATTGAGGCCTTCCGGGCTGCGGGAGTGACCTGTCTCGATATCGAGCTCCCCGGCGGGCAGGCCGAGCCAGGTGTCGTGGAGAAGATCCGGGATTGGGCGAGCGACTGAGAACCAGGGGGAGATGATGGATCCCAAGCCCGAGGACCACGTGGCGATCACCAATCTGCTGGCCCGCTACTGCCTCTGCCTCGACCACGATGACGTCGAGGGCTGGGTGGAGCTGTTCACCCCCGACTGTTCCTTCGAGGTCTACGGCCGAACCTTCGACGGCCACGACGGCTTGCGGGCCATGGCGAAGGCGGCCCCCGGGGGTCTCCACCTCGGTGGACCACCCGCGGTGGAGATGATCGACGGGGAACGCGCCAGAACCAGGCAGAACCTGCTCTTCGTGGGTAGCGACGACGGATCATCGAGGAGCGCGGTCTACGACGACGAACTCGTCAAGACGCCGGCCGGCTGGCGCATCGCCACGCGACGCTGCCAATTCATCGTCGCCGGCGGGCTCAGCGACCGGCCCTCCCGTTAGAACGGCCATGTCGAGCTCGGCCACGCAGGGGGAGGGTGGGACGGCCCGGGGCACAGATGCGACGATGCGCCTCGAGGGAAGGGTGGCGATCGTCACCGGCGCGGCCAGAGGACAGGGCCGGGCCATCGTGGAGCGCTTCGTGGCGGCGGGTGCGTCCGTGGTGGCCGGAGACGTCCTCCCGGAGGTCGATGGTCTGGAGGCGGAGTACCCGGGCAGCGTGTGCAGTGCGAGGCTCGATGTGACGGACAACTCGGCGTGGCACGACGCCCTTCAGGTGGCCCTCTCGCGGTTCGGACATGTGGAGATCCTGGTGAACAACGCGGGGGTGTTGCGCCGGATGGAGATCGAAGAGGAGACCCGTGACGCCTTCGAACGCCTGCACCGGGTCAACTGCGTCGGGCCCTTCATCGGCATGCAGGCCGTGCTCCCCCACATGCGTGCCGTAGGGCGCGGAGTGATCCTGAACACCTTGTCGACGGCGGCGATGACTGCCTTCTCGGGCCATGCCGCCTATGTCTCATCGAAGTGGGCACTGCGCGGGCTGACCAAGGTGGCGGCGCTCGAGTTCGCCGGGATGCATATCCGGGTCAACTCGGTCGTGCCCGGACCCATCCTGACGCCGATGGTGGTGCGTGAGGACGATCCGACGGCCGCCGACCGCCTGGCCAGGACGCCTCTGGGGCGCGCCGGCCTGCCCACCGACATCGCCGAGCTGGCGCTGTTTCTGGTCTCCGACGATGCCGGCTTCGTCACGGGGGCCGAATTCGTGGTGGACGGGGGACAGACGGCGGGGATCTACACCGCGGCGCCGCCCGTCCGATAGTCGTGCCGGCGCCCGACCCCGGCAGATACGGCGTACGGGATAGATTGACGTCGACATCGGCTCCGCCGCGGCGTACGCTGCACGTGGCGTGCTGCGGTGCCGTGGGCGTGACGAGCCCTCAGGGGGGATGCGTCGGGCAGGTCAAGGACAACTCGAGTGCGAGTAATTAGGGGGAGGACGTACGTTGAGGAACCATCAGAAGCTGCTGTGGGCCGCCGTGGCTGTCGTAACGCTGGCAGCCGGGTGTGTGGGGGCGGCGGGTACCGCCGGGGCCTCCTCGGGGGGTGCCAAGGAGACGCTGACCATCGGGGTGCTCACCGACGAGAGCGGTCTCGGGGCGTCGGGCAATCAGACCACGCCGCTCGGGGTCAAGGCCGGAACGCTGCTGGCGGCCACGGAGGGATATCACATCAAGTACGTGGTGGCCGACACGGCGACCTCCCCGACCGGCGCGCTGACGGCCGCTCAAAAGCTCGTCGAGGAGGACCATGTCTCGGCCGTCGTGGGCAACTCGGCGGTGTTCTTCGGTGCGGCCCCCTACCTGGCGGCCAACCACATACCGGTCGTCGGCGTGGCTGAGGACGGCGGTGAGTGGACCACCGACACCAACATGTTCTCGGTCTTCGGGTTCTTGAACCCGGCCGATGTCTCGACCACCTTCGGCCAGTTGTACAAGCTGTTGGGAGCGCACATCGTGGGCACGCTGGGCTACGGCATCTCGCCGAGCTCGGCGGACTCGGCCAAAGGGGCGGCCGTCTCCGCGCAGGCCGCCGGGCTCAAGGTCGGCTACCTGAACGCCAACTTCCCCTTCGGGGGCACCAACGTGGCCCCCGAGGCGCTGGCCATGAAGACCGCCGGCGTCGACGGCCTCTACGGTTCGGTGGACCCCAACACCAGTTTCGCCCTCATCACCGCTCTGCGCCAGGACGGCGACCCTGTGAAGGTCGCTGTTCTGCCCGATGGCTACGGCGGCGACCTGAGCCAGGCCGGTCCCGGCGCCCTGGCCAGCGGTCAGGGGGTCTACTTCGAGCTCTCCTACGAACCGGTGGAGATGCACACGGCCGCCACCGAACAGCTCCAGAGCTACCTGAAGAAGGCGGGCGTCAGCGGCCTGCCGACATACGCCGAGTACAACGGCTACATCTCCGTCGCAGCGCTGGTCGATGCCCTCAAGACGGCGGGGACGCACCCCACACCCCAGAAACTGATCACCGCGTTGGCGGGCGTCAAGAACTTCAACGCCGCCGGGCTGCTGGGGAGCCACAGCTTCGATCTCAACGACCGTGCGGGCACGGCGATAGGGATCGGCGCCTGCGAGTACGTCACCAGGCTCTCCGGCTCCAACTTCGACCTGGTCAAGGGCGCTGACCCCATCTGCGGGAAGCAGATCGCCGGCAAGTCGGTCTGAACCCCCACGGGGGAGGCCTCAGCTGATGGTAAAGCCTCCATCGACGACGATCGTCTGGCCGGTGACGAACCCGGCTGCGTCACTGGCCAACCACACGACGGTCGCGGCGAGTTCTCTGGGGTCGCCCCTTCTCGCGAGGAGGACGCGGGGCGACATCGCGTCGAGGTAGCCCGGCTGGTACTGCTCGGTCATCTCCGTGGCGAAGAATCCGGGGGCAACGGCGTTGACGCGTATCCCTCGACGTGCACCCCACTGCTGCGCCAGGTCGCGGGTCAGGCCGAGCAGCCCCGCCTTGCTGGCGCTGTAGGCGGCTTGGGGGAGGCCGGCCGTCGTAAGGGCGAGCACGCTCGAGACGTTGATGATCGAACTGCCGGGCGCCATGACCCGGCCACAGGCCTGGGCGAGCCAGTACGAGCCGTTGAGGTTGACGTCGATCACCTGGCGAAACTGCTCGGGCGTCTCACGGAGGGCGGGATGGGCCGTTCCGAGTCCCGCGTTGTTCACCAGCACGTCGATGTGACCGAACTCCTCCATGACGCCGTCGACGAGACCTTGGCACTGGGCGGGGTCGACGATGTCGGTCTGGTAGGTGCCGACGCGATACCCCTCCGCCCGGAGCTCGGCGGCGACGTCGGCCAGGCGATCGCTTCGTCGTGCCGCCAAGGCGACGATCCCTCCCGCCTCGGCGATGGCCCGGGCGAAAGCCACGCCGAGCCCGGAAGAGGCCCCGGTCACCACGGCCACCCGGTCCTCGAGTCGAAACATGTCAAGAATGGTCACTACGTATCCTTCACTACAATATGTCACTATACATAGTCCTAACATATCACTACACATAGGTCACTACACATAGGTCACTACACATAGGTCACTACACATAGGTCACTACACAGAGGTCACTACACAGAGGTCACGACGAGGAGGAGACGAGCCGATGCGCACCACTTCTAGTCCGAAAGCGAGGCACCATGGCTATCGACTTCGAGCCGGATGACGAGACCGCCGAGATTGCCCGACGAACGGCCGCGTTCGTCCGGGAGGTGGCCCTGCCGGCCGAAGCGGCGGAAGGCGGTGTGCTGCACCATGGTCCCGAAGCCCTCCGCCGGGAGCTCCAGGAGGCCGCTCGCAGCTGGGGGGTGTTCGCGCCGCACGTGCCCGAGGTCTGGGGTGGCATGGGCCTGGACCTGCGCGGGCAGGCGGTCGTCTTCGAAGAGGCCGGCTACTCGCTCTTCGGTCCTTTGGCTATCAACGGGGCCGCCCCCGATGAGGGCAATATGCACCTCTTGGAGGTGGTCGCCGACGAGGGGCAGAAGGCCCGCTACCTCGCCCCGCTGACCAGGGGGGATATCCGGTCGTGCTTTGCCATGACCGAGCCGGCGCCGGGTGCCGGCTCCGATCCCGACCTCCTCGCCACCACGGCCGCCCGGGTGAAGGGCGGATGGCGGCTCGACGGTCGCAAGTGGTTCATCACCGGTGCGCGCGGCGCGCAGCTGCTGATCTGCATGGCACGGACGGGAGGGACCCCCGGCGGATCCGGCGGGACGGGCGCCACCATGTTCCTGGTCGACGCCGACAATCCCGGCGTGGAGTTGGTGCGGGACATCCCCAGTCTCGACGAGGCGATGTTCGGCGGCCACTGCGAGGTGCGCTTCGACGACTGTGTCGTCGGGGACGACTCCGTGCTCGGCGAGGTGGATAGGGGGTTCCACTACGCCCAGGTGCGACTCGGGCCGGCCCGGTTGACCCACTGCATGCGCTGGCTGGGACTGGCCCGACGCGCCCGGGACCTCGCCCTACAGCGGTCGGTGGAGCGCGAGATCTTCGGCTCGCGGCTCTCCGAACTCGGTGCGATCCAGCAGATGCTGGCCGACAGCGAGATCGACCTGGCCGCTGCCCGGAGCTTGATCTGGCAGGCGGCCTGGAAGCTCGATCAGGGCGAGCGCGCCGCGCAAGAGACGTCCATCGCCAAGACGTTCGTGGCCGAAGCCGTGGGACGGGTCGTCGACCGGTCCGTGCAGATCTGCGGGGCCTTGGGGGTCTCGGGTGACCTGCCTCTCTCACGCTATCTCCGCGAGGTCCGATCGTTCCGTATTTACGACGGGCCTTCAGAGGTCCATCGCTGGTCGATCGCCCGGCGCGCAGTGCGGCGCATGCAGCGAGAGGATCCGCATGACGGGTGACGACGGGCGCGGGGCGGCCGTTGTCGACCGCGAGGCACTGGCGGCGTTCTTCGCGCGCCATGTGCCCGGGTTCGCGGGATCGCTCGACGCCGAACCGATCCTCGGGGGAAGGTCGAACCTCATTTACGACATCACCGACGGCACGCAGCACTGGATACTCCGCCGCCCACCGTTGGGCCTGGTGGCACCGTCGGCCAACGACATCGGGCGCGAGTACCGCGTCGTCAAGGCCCTCGGCCCGACGTCGGTGCCCGTAGCCCGGGCCATCGCTTACTGCGACGATCCGGCGGTGATCGGGGCGCCGTTCAGCGTGGTGTCCAAGGTGGAGGGCCGCGTCATCCGTTCCGCGGCGGACGGAGCGGCGCTCGACCCGGCTGATGCGCGAGCCATCGCCGACGCCCTGATCCGCGGCCTGGTCGCCGTCCATGGCGTGGCCTATCAAGAGGTCGGGCTCGGCGATCTGGGCCGGCCCACCGGCTACCTCGCCCGACAGGTCTCGCGCTGGAAGAGCCAGTGGGATCTCGTTGCCACCCGGGACCTTCCCCAGGTCGAGCGGCTCCAGCGGGGACTGGTCGCCGCCACCCCCACGGAGAGTGAGGCGACCATCGTCCATGGCGATTACCGCCTCGACAACACCATCCTCGATCCGTTCGATCCGACCACCCTGGCCGCCATCGTCGACTGGGAGATGGCCACCATCGGCGATCCTCTGGCCGACGTGGGGCTCCTCCTCGTCTACTGGGATCCAGCCTGCGCATCAGTCATGCCCGAAGGCCACAGCATCGCCGCCAACCCGGGCTTTCCGGCCGTCGGGGAGGTGGCCGACACGTACGCCACCCTCAGCGGGCGCGATCTCGACCATCTGGCGTTCTACCGGGCGCTCGGGTACTTCAAGCTCGCCATCATCGCCGAGGGGATTCACAACCGGTTCCGGGACGGGTTGACCATTGGACACGGATTCGAGACCGTGGGCGCTGCGGTCGCACCGCTGATCGACGCGGGCCTCGAGATGCTCCACACCTAGTGCTCGGCGTGTCGCAGCGACCATCGGTGGTACAAAGGGGACTGCTGCATCGCGGAGGAGGGGGGACCGTCAATGATCGATCTCGGACTTGAGGGGAAGGGGGCGATCGTCTCCGGAGCCGGCTACATACCCGAGCGGGCCGGGCACGGCCGGATGACGTCACTCAAGTTGGCCGAGGCCGGTGCGACGGTGGCCTGCGTGGACATCGACCAGGGGCGGGCCGAGCGCATCGTCGCCGAGGTCGAGAGCGCGGGCGGCAAGGCCTTTTCCGTAGTGGCGGACATGACCGATCCCGCCCAGGTCCAACGAGCGGTCGACGAGGCGGCGGCCCGGCTGGGGTCCGTCGACGTCTGCGTCGACATCATCGGCGGTGCCCGATGGGACAGGGCCCAGGACTTCTCGTTGGAGGACTGGAACTGGACGATCCAGAACAACCTCAGCCAGGTCTTCTACCTCTTCCAGACGGTCGGTCGGAGGATGACGGAGCAGGGTACCGGCGGTTCGATGGTGGCGCTGGCCTCGGTCGACGGGGTCAACGCGGCGGCCATGCACGCCCCGTACGGGGCGGCCAAGGCGGGCGTCATCTCGCTGGCGAAGACCTTTGCCCAGGAGCTGGGCCGCCATGGGGTACGGGTCAACATCGTTGCCCCGGGCAACGTCGGCTCGGGGAACGAGGACTGGCCCGAAGGCCAATGGGCGGTGAATGCGGTGAACCCACTGGCGCCCCCGCGCTCGCGCGACATCGGCAACGCGGTGTTGTTCCTCTCCTCCGCCCTCGCCGAGCGCATCACCGGGCAGACGCTGGTCGTGGACGGCGGTGCGATCATCCGTGACCTCTGGGGCATGCACGAAGAGATACTGGCCCAGTTCAAAACCGGAAACTACGACCGATCCCGGTAGCGGGCCCGTGACGGCGGACGGCGGCCGGCCCGCCGGGGTGGAGCCCTACGTCCGGGGTGTGGCCTGGCCGGCCGGCGCGGGCGTGAGCTACCCGCGCGCCGATCCGGCCGACGCCCGTCGCCTCCCCGCCGACACGTGGTCCGCCGCCCAGCTTCCGGCCGGCGTCCGGCTCGAGATCGCCGGCGATGCCCGCCACGTCAGGGTGGAGTACGTGACCACGACGGCCGATCTCGGCCGGAGGGGGCCGGCCGCAGGGACGACCTTCGAGGTGTGGCGAGATGGACGTCGGGTCGATGAGGCCGCTGCCGACCTGGGGGGAGGGATCGTGCGCCTGCATCTCGGCCATGGGCCGGGCCGGGCCGTGGTCTACCTGCCGGAGGCCATGAAGCCCCTCGTGACGAAGGTGGTAGCGGAGCAGGGGCTCATTGAGCCGGCGCCGCCGCAGCCCCGGTGGATCGCCTACGGCGACTCCATCGCCGAAGGCTGGATCGCCAGCTCCCCGGCCGCCTCGTGGGTCGCCGCCGCCGGCCGCCGCCACGGCTTCGACGTGGTGAACATGGGCTATGCCGGCGCCGCCCGGGGTGAGATCGTCTCCGCCGAGCAGATCGCCTCACGGGAGGCCGACGTGATCTCGCTCACCCACGGGACGAACTGCTGGTCGATGATCCCGTACTCGACCGACATGATGCGCTCGAGCACCGAGGCCTTCCTCCGGGTGGTTCGGGCGGGTCATCCGGGCGTGCCCCTGGTGGTGGCCAGCCCCCTGGTCCGCCCCGATGCGGAGGACCGTCCGAACAGGCTCGGTGCCACACAGGCCGATCTTCGGCGGGCCATGGAGGAGGCGGTGCGGGCCGTCGGCGACGATCGCACGACCCTGGTGCCCGGTCGAGACGTGCTCTCTCCCGAGTTGCTCGGTGACGGCGTCCACCCCGATGACGCTGGCCACCGGGTCCTGGCCCAGGTGTTCGGCGACGCCGTGCGGACGGCCTACGACGCGGCGACCGACTGAGCCCCCCGGAGGTGCGTCACCTGTCGTGGTACGGCTAACCGGCCGGTGCCCGGCCGCCACTGCGGCGGGTGGCGACGAGGCACGCATCACGAACGCTCTCGCCGAGTGCGGCCACCCGCTGGGCTGGCAGCCCGGGCTCCATGCCCAAGAGAGTGAGGGAGACCACGGCGTCGCCTCCCCGCCCGAACACCGGTGCGGCGATCATCACCACGTCGTAGGCCCGATGGGGATCGAGTGTGGCCAACGCCTCGTAGTCGGTGCTGGGAGGGTTGCCCAACGCCGCCGCCCACCCACGCGACCGCACATCGGCCAGGACCTCCTCCATGTCCTGCCGGTTGTCGGCGCGGGCGAGCCACGACTGGGCGTCGTGCCACGCCACGAAGACGGCCCCTACCGGCGGGACCAAGGGCACCCGCTGGCCGACCTGCACGCCGATGTCGCGTGGCCGGTGCTCCCCGACCCGCTCGAGGAACAGGATGTCGTTGCCGGCCAGCGCCGTCACGGCCACGCCCAGGCCGAGCTCCCCGCTGAGCCGGCGAGCCTCCTGGTGGGCGTGCTCGATGGCGGGGTGCCGCTCCAGAGCGGCATTGCCCAAGGCCACGACGGAGGGCCCCAGCGAGTACGTCCGCAGCCGTTGATGCCGGGTGACGTACCCGGCGTCGGTGAGGACCGCCAGGAGGGCATGGGCGGAGGCCAAGTTGATGTCGAGCTTGGCTGCCAGGTCGGTCAGGGTGAACTCCTCGGCGGCGTGGGCGGCCAGGAAGTTGAGGACCGCCACGGCACGGGTGGCGGAGAGGGCGGGGCGTGTCATAAGGTGCGGTCAATCTACGAAGATTACTTCCATATTGCAAAATGAAGAGGAGAAGCCGGTGAAGCTTGACTTGCTGTACGAGTTCGCGCCGAGGATCAAGCCCTGGACGCTGCCCCACCCCTACGGCCAGCGCGACGCGGAGCAGCGCACCTACGACGAGGCCATCGCCGAGATCCAGTACGCGGACAAGCTCGGCTTCAACACCGTGTGGGTGGTCGAACACCACTTCCGCGACGGGCGGTCGGCGTCGCCGTGCAGCGAGGCCATCCTCGGCGGTCTGGCGCTGAGCACCGAGCAGATCAAGCTCGGCTTCGGTGTCACCCTCATGCCGTTCGGCTTCATCCATCCGGCGCGGGTGGCCGAGAAGGTGGCGACCGTGGACGTCTTGAGTCACGGCCGCGTCGAATGGGGCACGGGGCGGTCGACGCCGATGGAGCAGACGGCGTTCGGCGTGCCGACCGACGACCGATCGCGCGACCAGTGGCGCGAGGCCATCGAGGTCGTGGTGGGGATGTGGGAGGAGGAGTTGTTCTCCTGGGACAGCCCGAACCTGAAGTTCCCGCCCCGGATCCAGACGCCCAAGCCGTACCAGGACCCGCATCCGCCGGTCTGGCAGGCGGCGGCCTCCGAGAAGAGCGCCGTCACCGCCGGCGAGCTGGGCCTCGGACTGCTCCATCTCAGCCTGGTGCAGCCGGTGGAGAAGATGGGCGACACCATCCGCGCCTACCGGGCGGCGCAGGCCATGGCCCGACCCGAGGAGATGCTCACGCGGGTGAAGAACGATCGGGTCGGCGCCTACACCCTGGTGCACTGCTACGAGGATCCCGACGAGGCCGCGGGGTACGGCCTGTGGAAGGCCGTCAACTGGTGGTACCAGAGCCTGGCCGAGTTCACGCTCCAGTGGGAGCTGGCCACGCTCAGCGACGAGGAGAAGGCCAAGATCTTCCCGTACCTCCAGGCTGTCATCGACGGCGAGGTGCCGATCCAGAAGTACCAGGAGGAGGACATGATCATCATCGGCACGCCCGACGAGTGCCTCCGCAAGATCCTGCGCTACGAGGAAGCGGGTGTCGACCAGCTGCTCTGCTACGTGCAGTTCGGCGACCTCCCGCACGACAAGATCATGCGGGGTCTCGAGCTCCTCTCGAAGGAGGTCATCCCGAAGCTGGAGGAGCGCGGGCACCGCGTCGGCGCCACGGTCTCGGTCTAGTGGACCTCATCTCCGGGCTGCGCCAGGCGGCAGCCTCGGGGCCCGCCCGGGCGGTGGCGGACGAGGTGGTCGCCGCCTTCTCGCTGGAGGACCGGACCGCCGTGGTGACGGGGGCGGCGTCGGGCATCGGCCGGGAGACCGCAGTCACGTACGCCAAGGCGGGCGCCCGGGTCGTAATGGCCGACATCGCCGCCGACGGGCTGGAGGCTGCGGCGCACGACGTGCCCGACGCGGTGGTGGTGCCCACGGACGTGGGGGACAAGGCGGCCGTCGACGACCTGGCCCGCGCCGCACTGCGCTCGACCGGTCGGATAGACGTGTGGGCCAACGTCGCCGGGATCATACGGAACTCCTCCATCGTCGACACCGCCGAGGAGGAGCTCGACGCCGTCCTGGCCGTCAATCTCAAGGGTGTGTTCTGGGGCACGGCCGCCGCCGGTCGGGTCATGTCGGCCGCCAAGCGGGGGGCGATCGTCAACGTCTCGTCGTCGGGCGGTGAGACGGGCGTGCCGACCCTGTCCATGTACGGCGTCGCCAAAGCGGGGGTGATCCAGCTCACCCGCGTCGCTGCGGCGGAGCTGGGGCCGCTCGGTGTCCGGGCCAACGCCGTCGCACCGGGATACGTCGAGACGCCGTTGACCCAGCGCGTCTGGACCGCCGCGGACGGCTCGGTCGACGAGCAGAAACGGGCCGAGACGATCGCCGCCATCGGTGCCCGCTCCCCGCTCGGCGTCATCGGCAGTACCCGCGACATCGCATGGTCGATGCTCTTCCTGGCCAGCGACGCCTCGCGGTTCATCACCGGACAGGTGATCCGCCCCAACGGCGGGGTTCACATGGCATGAGGGAGGGGACATGACAGATCTGTTGGGACTGGAGGACCAGCCGACGCTGGTGGTCGGTGGCGGCTACGGCATCGGGCGGGCGACGGCGGTGATGTTGGCCCAGGCCGGGGCGCGCGTGGCCGTCGCCGACATCATCGGCGAACGGGCCAGGGGAGTGGCCGACGAGATCGGCGGGCACGCCATCGTCGCCGACGTGACCGCCGAGGACGGCGCCCGGGCCATCGTCGACGAGGCCCACGACGCCCTCGGCGGCCTGACCCGCGTGGCCAACATCGTCGGTGGCGCAAGCTTCCGCGACTTCGAGACGACCGATCTGGCCCACTGGGAGGCCGAGTTCCGCTTCAACCTGGTCCACCACGTGCTCGTCTGCCAGGCCGCCGGCCGGCACATGCTGGCCGAGGGCGGGGGCGCCATCGCCATGGTGGCCTCGGTCAGCGGGCTGTGGGGCGCGCGCAACCACGCCGCCTACGGCGCCGCCAAGGCCGGCCTCGCCTCGCTGGCCCGGAGCCTCTCCGACGAGTGGGCGCCCCGCGGCATCCGGCTGAACACGGTCGCACCCGACATCATCGCCACCCCCCGCCACGTCAACAGGCACCCGGCCGGCCCGGCACAGGCCATCGCCGAAATGGACGCCCTGGCCGTCTCGGACGGCGTGCCCATCCGGAGGTTCGGCCGTCCCGAGGAGATCGCCGGGCCGCTCGTCTTCCTCCTGTCGAACCTGTCGTCCTTCATGACCGGCCAGTGCCTGGTGGTGGACGGCGGCACCATGGTCCACTTCCCACACCGAGGAGTGGGCGACCCTCAGCTGCGGTCGTAGCGGCCTCCCGCTCGGCGCCTGACACGCCGGTGGCCGGCCCGAGCGCGGTTCAGTGCCGGTCGATGTAGGTGATGCCCTGGGGTCCGGCGGCGAAGATGTCGATGACCGTGCACCCACTCTCGCCGATCTTCAGGGGCCCGTAGGCGGTACCGGCCTTGACGACCCGAACGCTGCCCACCTCGTGGAGCTTGCGGGTCACTTCGACGGACCCCTCCACGACGAGTGAGCAGTAGTCCGAAGGGTGGTGATGGACGGGCACCTCACTGCCCGGGTCGTAGCGCACCAGCACCGCCCGGGTTTCGTCGCCTTCGGCGCCGAACGGGAGCGACTTGTAGCGCAGCTGGAGCTCGGGCACTTCGACCCAGTCGTCCGTGTCCTTCCAGGTGGTGAACAACTGGCCCTTCGGTGTCCGTTCGGGGGCCTCTGCTGCCGTGTCTGTCGCTTCGGTCACGATGCGCCTCCTTCTGGGTCTCCTGCGGAGCCGTTGCCTGATCGTTCACGTTAGCGAGGGAGGCCGCCAGATGTGGGCCCGCCGCTAGGCGCTGGCCAGCTCCTTGGCCAGCCCGGCCTTGGTGAACGCGGTGCGGATCTGCTCCTTGGCCACGTCGGGGAGGATGGCCTGGGGAGGTCGCGAGTGCGGGTAGTCGCCCATGGGCAGGCCGATGACGGCCGCCGCGTATCGGAAGGCCTCGCCCCAGTGCGTGAAGTAGTCCGGCCGCCCCGGATAGCGCGTGTACCAGCCGCTCACCGCCTCGCTGAGCTCGTCGAGCCCGAACGTTGTGGCGTACTCGATGGCCTCGGCGATCCGGCCGTCCCAGATGCGGGTCCAGTACTCGGTGAGATGCCGTTTCTCCGGCGTCTCCATCAGGTACCCGGCGGTGCCCAGCTGCGCCGGGCCCACGATGCCTTCTTGCAACCACCCGGCGCGGTACACGATGGTGTCGCACTCCCAGACGACGAGGCCCGGGGCGAGCGCGTGGATGGCCCGGCTCCGCCAGTGCTGCAGCAGGCCTTCCTTTATGGCGCACACCGCAGGGACCTCGTCGTAAATCCGGGCGACCTCCTGCGGGCTGAGCACGTAGCCGGACGAGGCGGAGTTGAACAAGCCGAGCGCGATGTCGCTGCGCTCGGCCACGTACTGGAAGAAACGGAGGACACCCTCGCCGCCGTGGACCTCCATCGGAGGCGTCTGCAGGTAGCAGATGTCGGCTCCGTAGGACTGCGCGTGCTGGGTGAGCTCGACGCACTCCTTGGCCGATGCCGCGCTCGTGCACGCCTGAATGACCGTGTCGCCACCGACCGCCCGCGCCTCGTCGATCGCCACCTCGACGAGGCGCTTCCGCTCGTCCATCGTCAGCGACCACCATTCGCCGATGCCACTGGTCAGCCAGAGCATCTGATGGTGCAGGTCGCCGACGCAGTAGCGCACCAGGGCGCGGTAGGCGTCCCAATCGATGTCGTCCCCGTCCGGGCCGGCGAACGGCGTGTACAGGGAGTCGCCGATGCCGCGGAGCCCCCCGTGGGCGGTCCATTCCCGTGCGTCACGTGCAGATGGCATCTCTCTCCTTTAGAGCCGACCCAGCTCGGCGAGGAAGGTCTGGGTGTGGGCGATCCTGCCCGTCATGGTCGCCGGGTCACCGGTGCACAGGGCGAACACGGTCTCGGTGATGAGGCTGATGTCCTCGGTGTCGGTCTTGGCCAGGTCGAGCGTGCCCGCCCCGGGCGTGGCGACCGGATCAGTCGGCGCGGCGGCGTTGACCGCGATCCCGTCGTCGTAGAGCTCGGCCGCGAGGGACACCGTCAGGCGGTTGAGCGCCGCCTTGAGCGTGCCGTAAATGCCGAAGCCGGCGGTGCGGTCGAACTCCGAGAACGGCGGTCCCGGTGGCAGGTCGCCGCCGACGGAGGTGAGGTTCACGATCCATCCCCGCCGACGCTCGCGCATGGCCGGCAGCACGAGCTGGGTCAGGTGCAGCGGGGCCACGACGTGCATCTCGAACATGAGCTTCACCCGGCGCTCGGGGAACTCGTCCAACGGTCGCAGGAAGGTGACCGCGGCGTCGTTCACCAGGATGTCGGGGTGCCCGACCTGTTCGACGACCTCGGCCACGAGGCGCTCCCGGTCCTCGCTCTTGGACAGGTCGGCCTGTACGGGTACGGCCGTACCACCGGCGGCCGTTATCTCCTCGCAGGTCTCCCGCAGCGAGCCCACGTAGGCGGCGTCGGGCTCCATCGTGCGGGCGGCGATGGCCACGGTCGCCCCCTCCGCCGCCAGTCGCTGGGCGATGGCCTTCCCCAGTCCCCGGCTGGCGCCGGTTACCAGCGCGATCTTTCCCTCGCAGTGCCCGGCCAACTGACCCTCCCCTCGGAACTCGGTCATAGTACATGGATGGCCGGTAGAGAGCTCGATCTGGCGGATCTCGGGCAACGCCTGGCCGGGGCGGGGATCGAGGAGATCCGCCCCCTGACGGGCGGGGCCTCGGGTCTCACCTACGCAGCCACAATGACCACGGCCGATCGACGGCCGGTGGTCATAAAGGTCGCGCCGCCGGGGGTCGCGCCCGTGCTGAACCGCGACGTGCTGCGCCAGGCGCGGCTCCTACGGGTGCTGGGACCGACGCCGGTCCCGGTCCCCGAGGTGCTCTGGGAGGACGCCGGCCACCCCCCCGAGGTCCCACCGCTGTTCGTCATGTCCTACGTCGGGGGTGTCTCCTTCGAGCCACTGTTCGACCCCGACGACGGAGCGTCAGACGCCCACGTGGCCGTGGTGGCCCGACGGATGGCCAGTGCGGCGCGCGTCCTGGCGGCGCTGCACGCGCTCGAGCCGGGCGCTCTGGGCCTGGCCGGAGAGCCACGGGTGGGCATGGACGAGGAGATCGAGCGCTGGGCCCGCCTCCTCCAGACCGTCGACCCCGCCCTGGCGCCCGGTTGGGACGATGTGGCCTCGGCCCTGAGGGCCAGCGTGCCCCCCTCGCCGGTGGACGCCATCGTGCACGGCGATTTCCGACTGGGCAACCTCCTGGCGGTCGGCGCCGACATCGAAGCCGTCGTCGACTGGGAGATCTGGTCCATCGGCGACCCGCGCGTCGACCTCGGCTGGTTCCTGGTCAACGCCGACCCGGCCACCTATCGCCGCTCCACCCGCTACGCGGGCGCCCTGCCCTCGGCCCGGGAGCTGGGCGACCAGTACGCCGACGCGCTCGGCCGCCACGTCCCCGACGTCGGGTGGTTCGAGGCCTTGGCCTGCTTCAAGTCCACGGCGACATGGGCGTTGATCGTCAAGCACAACCGGCGGCGCACCGTCCCCGATCCGGCGCACGAGGAGATGGCGGGGACGCTGCCACACCTCCTCGAGCGGGCGCGCGCGCTGCTCGGATAGAGCCCGGCGGGGCGCTCGGGGAGAGCCGGTCGTTCAGGTCGTCTGCGGGACGCGCGACAGTCGGTCGGCGAACTTGGCCTCGGCGGCGGCACGAAGGCGGGGTAGGTGCTCGGACGGGAACATGTCCGGCGCGGGCTGATAGCCCTTGAGCACCTGTCGGGCCAGCGTCACCTTGTGGACCTCGGTGGGCCCGTCGGCCAGCCCGAGGACGAACGACTCCACCAGGTCGCGCACGAAGGGCATCTCGTGGGTGGTGCCCAGGGAGCCGTGAAGCTGGAGGGCGCGGCCCGAGACGTCGTGCAGCACCTTTTGCATCATGGCCTTCACCGCGGAGATGTCGGTCCGCACGGCCTTGTAGTCGCGCAGCTGGTCGATCTTCCACGCCGTCTGCATGGTCAGGAGCCGGAAGCTCTCGATCTCCATCCACGAATCGGCGATCATCTCCTGCACCATCTGTTTGTTGCCGAGCATCTCGCCCTGGGTGTACCGGGACACCGCCCGCTCGCACAGCATGTCGAAGATCCGTCGGACGAGACCGACCGTGCGCATGGCGTGGTGGATACGGCCTCCGCCCAGGCGAGTCTGGGCCACCACGAAGGCGCCGCCTCGGGGGCCGAGCATGTGGTCGGCGGGGACCCGCACGTCCTCGTAGCGGACGTAGCCCTCGTAGCCCTCGCCCACCGGCTCGTACCCCATGCCGACGGTGCGCAGCACGTTGATGCCGGGCGTCTCGGCGGGCACCACGAACATGGAATGGCGCTCGTAGGGGGCGGCCTCGGGATCGGTCACGGCCATCACGATGAGGAAGGAGGCCAGCGAGGCGAACGAGGTGAACCACTTCTCCCCGTTGATGACCCATTCGTCGCCGTCGAGGGTGGCCGTGGTGGTGAAGATCTTCGGGTCGGCGCCGCCCTGGGGCTCGGTCATGGAGAACGCGGAGACGATCCGGTTGTCGAGCAGTGGCTCGAGGTACCGTTCCTTCAGCTCCGGCGTGCCGTAGTGGGCGAGGATCTCGCTGTTGCCCGAGTCGGGTGCCTGGCAACCGAACACGATCGGCGCGCACACCGACCGCCCGAGGATCTCGTTGAGCAGGCCGAGCTTCACCTGCCCGTACCCCGGTCCGCCCAGGTGGGCCCCGAGGTGGGTGGCCCACAGGCCGCGGTCCTTGACCACCGCCTGCAACGGGGGGATGAGGGCCTGGCGCACCGGATCGGCAAGATCGTGGGACTCCTTGACCACGAGGTCGAGCGGCTCGCACTCCTCGCGAACGAACTCTCTGGCCCAGGCCAGCTTCTCGGCGTACTCGGGCTCGGTGGAGAAGTCCCAGGCCATGTCGGTTCCTCCTCGGTTGGGTCTATGGCGCCCCGACTGTGATAGAGACAGGGACGACAGTCAAGTTCAACAATCACGTCGAGAGGGAGCAGGACATGGTGGCTGGGGGAATGTGCGACGGGCGCGTCTGCATCGTGACCGGCGGCGGTCGGGGACTGGGGCGTGAATACGCCACCCTGCTCGCCGCCAACGGGGCAAAGATCGTCGTCAACGACCTCGGTGGGAGCCGCGACGGCGAGGGACAAGATGCCGGCCCGGCCGACGAGGTGGTTGCCGAGATCCGCGCCGCCGGCGGCGAGGCGGTGGCCAACGCCGACGACATCAGCACATGGGACGGGGCCGCCCGGTTGGTGCAGCAGGCGGTCGACACCTTCGGTGGCCTCGACGTGCTGGTCAACAACGCGGGCATCCTGCGCGACCGGATGATGTTCTCCATGTCCGAAGAGGAGTGGGACGCCGTCATCCGCGTCCACCTCAAGGGGACCTTCGGCCCCAGCCACCACGCGGCGGTCTACTGGCGGGAGCGGGCCAAGGGCGGTGCCACCAACGACGCCCGGCTGATCAACACCACCTCCGTCTCGGGTCTCTACGCCAACCCGGGCCAGTCGAACTATGGGGCGGCCAAAGCCGGTATCGCCGCCTTCACCCAGATCGCGGCCCAGGAGCTCGGACGGTACGGCGTCACCGCCAACGCCATCGCCCCCGGTGCGATGACCCGGCTCACCTCCGACCTCCCGGTCTCCGACGAGATCCGCGAGAAGTTCTCCCCCGGGTGGGTGGCCCCGGTCATCGTCTGGTTGGCCTCTCCCGACTCGGCTGACGTGACCGGCCAGGTCATAGAGGCCTCGGGCCTGGTCCTGGCCGTGGCCGAGGGATGGCATCGCGGGCCCTCCACCGGGCCGGTGGGGTCGCCCGCAGAGGTCGGCCCGGCCGTGCGCAAGCTGCTCACCGAGGCCCAGCCCCGCACGCTGTTCAACGAGGTGAACTGATCGTGGCCGAGGCGTGGATCGTCGACGCGGTGCGCACGCCGCGGGGCAAGGGACGGCCGGACGGCGCGCTACACGGGGTGCATCCGCAGGAGCTGCTGGCCCAGTGCCTCCGGGCGGTGGCGGCGCGGGTCGGGTTCGACCCCCTCGAGGTGGACGACGTGGTGGCCGGCAACGGGCTTCTCATGGGGGATCACGGTGACGACATCGCCCGGATGGCCGTGCTGCTGGCCGGGTGGCCACAGACCGTGCCCGGCATGACGCTCCACCGGTTCTGCGGGTCGGGTCAGAACGCCGTCACGGTGGCGGGCATGGGCATCGGCAGCGGCGCCCAGGACCTGGTGGTGGCCGGTGGTGTGGAGTCGATGTCCCGCTGGGGCGTCGCCGTCGGGGCGCCCACCATCGACGGGGGCAACCCCGATCTCCGGGCTCTGTACCCCTCGGTGCCCCAGGGGATCTCGGCCGACCTCATCGCCACGCTCGAGGGCTTCACCCGTGAGGACCTCGATGCCTTCGCGGCCGAAAGCCAGCGCCGGGCCGCGGTGGCCATGGCGGAGGGCCGTTTCGAGCGGGGCATCGTGGCCGTCACCGATCCTGCGGGAGGCACGCTGCTGGACCACGACGAGCATCCCCGCCCCTCGACAACGCTCGAGGGTCTCGCCAAGCTGCGACCGGCGTTTGCGGAGATGGGCACGTTCACCGCCAAGGACGAGACGCTCACCTTCGACGAGCTGTGCCAGCAGCTGTACCGGGTCGACCACATCGAGCACGTGCACCACGCCGGGAACTCCTCGGGGGTGGTCGACGGTGCGGCCGCCGTGGTGGTGGCATCCGACCGCTGGGTCGGTGCCAACGGGGTGACTCCCCGCGCCCGCATCCGGGCGACGGCGGCCATCGGCTCCGAGCCGGTGATCATGTTGACCGCCCCGGGCCCCGCCGCCGTGCGCTGTCTGGCCAAGGCCGACATGGAGGTCGGCGACATCGACCTGTGGGAGATCAACGAGGCCTTCGCCGTGGTGCCGCTCAAGACCATGCGGGACCTGGGCCTCGACCCGGACCGCGTCAACGTGAACGGCGGGGCCATCGCGCTGGGTCACCCGATCGGGGCGACGGGGGCGATGTTGATCGGCACCGTGCTCGACGAGCTCGAGCGTCGCGACCTGACCACCGGGTTGGTGACGATGTGCACCGGCGGCGGCATGGGCACCGCCACCATTATCGAACGGGTCTGACGGCGGCCGAGAGGTGGTCACGCTCAGCGTCGAGCCGCACGGACCCGGCGTGGTGGTCCTGCGACTCGAACGGCCCGAGCGGCTCAATGCGATCAACGAGGTCATGGTCCGTGAACTCCACGAGGCGTGCGAGCGAATCGCTCAGGACCGCGAGGTGCGTGTCGTCGTGCTGACCGGCGCCGGGCGGGGCTTCTGCTCGGGCATCGACATGCGCGACTTCGGCCCGGCGATGCTCGAGCCCTCGGACCCGGCGATCGACCGCCTGCGCTTCCAAGAGCGGATGGCGTCGCTACCCAAGGCGATCCGGGACTTGCCCCAGCCGGTGGTCGCGGCGGTCAACGGGCCGGCGGTCGGTGGTGGCCTCGCCCTGTGCCTGGCGGCCGATGTGCGGCTCTGCTCGGCGTCGGCGTCGTTCGGCAATGCCGCCGTCCTCATCGGCCTCAGCGGGGCCGAAATGGGCATGAGCTACCACCTCCCCCGGATCGTCGGTACCAGCGTGGCCGCCGACTGGATGCTCACGGGGCGGACGGTGACGGCTGAGGAGGCCCATCGGCGCGGTCTGGTCAGTGAGCTGGTGGAGGACGATCGGCTCCTCGACCGGGCCCTGGAGCTGGCCGGACAGATCTCGGCGCACTCGGCCCTCGGCGTGCAGATGACGAAGAGGGCGTTGCAGCTCAACACCGATGCCCCGGGCCTCGACGCCGCACTGGAGGTCGAGAACCGCAACCAGGTCATCACCCATGCCACCAGCGAGGCCGCCGCCGCACGGGCGAGGTGGGCGGGACGATGAGAGCGGGACCGCTGCAGGGCGTCCGGGTCGTGATGCTGGCCGGGCTGGGCCCCGGGCCCTTCTGCGGCATGGTGCTGGCCGATCTGGGCGCGGACGTGGTGCGCATCGACAAGCTCGCCGACGTCGACCAGGGTCCTCCCATTGACGGGGTCATGCGCCGCAACCAGCGCTCGGTAGCGATCGACCTCAAGGACCCGCGGGGTCGTGATCTCACGCGGTCCTTGGCCGACGCGGCCGACGCCTTCGTCGACGTGTACCGACCCGGGGTCGCCGAGCGTCTCGGGGTCGGTCCCGAGGACCTGCTCGAACGCAACCCGCGGCTCGTCTACGCCCGCATGACGGGCTACGGCCAGGACGGCCCCTACGCGGCGATGGCCGGTCACGACATCAACTACATCGCCCTCAGCGGCGCCCTTCACGCCATCGGTCCCGCCGATGCCCCGGTGCCCCCCCTCAACCTGATCGGCGACTTCGGTGGAGGCGGCATGCTCCTGGCCGTGGGCATCTTGAGCGGCGTTCTGGAGGCGAGGGCTAGTGGCGCCGGTCAGGTGATCGACGTGTCCATGCTCGACGGTGCCGCCCTGCTGCTGGCGCCGATCTACGGCCTGCTGGCCCAGGGGGAGTGGCGGGACCGGCGCCAGTCCAACGTGGTCGATGGCGGCGCCCACTTCTACCGGACCTACGAGACCGCCGACGGCAGGCACTTCTCGGTGGGCGCCATTGAGCCGCAGTTCTACGCCGAACTGTGCACCCGCCTCGGTGTCGAGGTGCCCCAGGCCGGCGACGACCCCACCGCCTGGGCGGCCCACGGCGAGGTGATGGCCGCCCGGTTCCGGGAGAAGACGCGCGCCGAGTGGGTGGAGCAGCTGGTGACGCCCGGCTCGTGTGCGGCGCCCGTGCTGAGCCTGTCCGAAGCGCCGTTGCACGCGCAGAACCAGTACCGCCGCACCTTCGTGGAGGTCGACGGGGTGGTGCAACCGGCCCCCGCACCGCGCTTCTCGCGCACGACGACGGAGGATCCGGGCGGGCCGGCCCTCCCCGGCGACCACACGCTCGAGCGCGCTGGCCGAGCTCGGGCTCGACCAGGCGACGGTCGACTCCCTCGTCGCCGAGGGCGTGGTCCGACAGAGCGCGCCCCGTCGCTGAGAGGACACCCGGGACGCGCTCCTCGGACAGGGGCCCGGGTGGGCAGGACGGTTCGCCAGGACCACCAGGAGGCCAAGACGACTAGTCAGCCAGGCCGACTAGAAGGCCAAGACGACTAGTCAGCCAAGGCGACTAGGAGGTCACCTTGGCCCCACGCGGCTTCCAGAACGAGAGCGTCGCGTCCGACGTGTCGAGCGAGTCGCTCATCGTCATGCTCCCGGAGGTCGCGGCTTCGGCGAGGGTCGACATGATCTTGTCGACATCGCCGTCTATCTCGTAGACCGTCAGGTAGCGGTGGGCCGGGGGCGTGTCGGCCGCCGGATCGGCCGCCGGGATCTCCACGTCGAACCGCTGAGCGGACACGATCCCCGGAATCGCCAGCACCTCGGGCGCGTGCACGGTGTCGTACCACTCGTTGAACTCAGGTTCCTTGCCTTCCACCGGATTGGTGAAGACCAGGAAGAGACCGTTGTCGCTCACGTGTTTCCTTTCGCTCGGGTGTCTGCAACGCTCCTGAGTCAACCATGTTTCACCGCAGCGGTGCAGGGGGCGACGACAGGCTCAACGCTCCGTCGACTTCCAGCGGAGGCTCGCCTGACAGCTCGCCGTCGTCCGTTCCAGCGCTGGAGGACCCTGTCCGTTCTGAGGGCGTGGCCTTGGCACCCTCGGTGCTGTCCCAGTTGCGCCACACGAGTCGGTGCACCGGGATGAACCGGGGGATGTCTCGCAGACCGGGGATGAAGGGCACGGCAAGCAGGAGGATCGTGGCCGCTCCGGTGAGGTAGATGGCGATCAGGTCGACGTTGGCGGAGTTGTCGAAGCCTGGTACCTGGTACCAAAGGGTGTAGAGCCACAGCCAGGGCTGCCCGGGGTAGCTTCCGGTTTCGTTCATCACACCCCACTGCGTGCCGCTCAAGTGGTCGGCGGTGGCCTTAGCGGAGAAGTACTGCCCGTCTTCGAGGAAGAGCAGCGGCTTGGTGAAGTCGGTCCCGTAGAAGGCCTGGTTGGAGATGAGGTCCGCGTCGAGGGCCCCGCTGCGGGCCAGTGTGAGCTCCGTGGCGATCAGTTCGGGGATCGGGCCGGCGGCGGCCGTGGGCACGACCGCCGCACCGTCGTGGAACCTGACCTTGGTCACCGCCTTGGCGTACGCGGCATTCCAGGAGCTCCGCAACGCGGCGGGGCGCGCGCATAGCGATCCAGCGCCGCCGCCAGGGCCGGATCGGTCGGAGCGACCTTCTCCAGGGGGGATAGTACGAACGCCTGCGCCGCATCGATCGGATTGCGCACGCCGACGATGGTCTCGGGGGAGAACAGCATTCGTTGTGTGCTGCCGTTGGCGTTGTTGTAGGGAGGGCCGTAGGTGGCGGTCTCGCTGGTACCCGCCAACTCGCTCGCCGCGGTAGCAACGAAATCAGCAGGAGCGATCCTGGCCCACGTGGCGATCGTCACCGGCGGATCGTCGGGAGACGACAGGAGGCCGGCGAGGGCCAGGACGAGGATGAGGGCGATCAATGTGGCGATAGTGGCTTCCTTGAGAATGTCGTACCGTCGAGTCGGGCCATGCCAGTCGGTCCGGTCGGCGACGGCCGCTGCGTGCCGAGCAGCTCGCCCACGGGTTCGTCGCGCCGGGAGCGGGTGGACCACCCCTCGCACCCGGACGGCGAGCACGTGTGCCCCCACCAGGGCCACCAGGATGATAGGGATGAGCACGATGTGCCACATCAGCATCTGTCCGAAGTTCATCACGTTGAAGAAGGCTCCGACGCCGACAGCATTGAATGCGTCTTTGCCGCTGGTGGAGATCCACTGCGAGTCGAAGTTCTGCTGGGACAGGTAGCCGGTGAAGCACTCCACGATCGACGCGACGAATGCCACGACGCCGGTGATCCAGGTCATGGACCGCCCACCTCGCCAGGCGGCCATCCAGAACTTGCCCCACAGGTGGATGACCAGGAAGGCCATGAACGCCTCGACGCTCCAGAGGTGCATGCTGTTGAAGAAGTGGCCGACCGGGTTGGTGTGCCACCAGTCGGGGCCACCCAGGGCGATGACGATCCCCGAGAGGATCACCAGACCCAGCGTGGCGAGGCTGGTCACCCCGAAGACATACACCCACGAGTCGACGTAGGCGGGCTGGCGGTCCGGCAGCACCTTGATCGGCGGCAGCCTTCTCAGCACGCCGCGTCGCACCCGCGCGGTCCACATGGCCGCATCGGCGTCGTCTCCCAGGTCTGCCGCAGAGGGCGACGCTCCTTCCGGCTCCAGGCCGGGCTCGGCGGTACTCCCACCACCTTCCCCGTCGCCCTGCCCGCGGGTGCCGTGACCAGGGAAGGGGAGGAGCAGTGCGGCCCCGAAGATGACGACCATCACGGCGATGAGGACCAGGTTGGCCTCGGAGACGACGAAGATCGACCAGTGCAGGTAGCGACCGGGGCCGTTCAGGTTGATCGCGGTGGCGAGGAGAGACCCAGTGGACATATCAGGCCCTTCGAGTAGTCGGTCAACAAGAGATTGTCCTGCCGCCCGACGAGCCAATAGGGCCATTGGTCCTAGCCGTCAGCTGCGATTTCCGAAACCTTAGCCGCCGGCACGTCGACAGCGGGAGACCCTCTATCGGTGCACCAGGACCGCCAGGGCAAGCAGCGGTTCGCCTCTCGGATGCGCACGACCCCCGGCCCGCACCCAGGCCGGTCTCAGCCGGCACACACCTGGGTCGCGCACGATGCAGGCGATGCGCAGGCGATGGAAGTGGCTCGTAGGTGCGCTCGTCGTCGTTGTCGTTCTGGCGGTCGCCGTTCCGTTCATCTACATCCACTTCGTCGAGGGGCCCGCACCCGCCAAGCTCGTCCTGCCGACCACCAACTCGACGTCGACCGCCGGGGCTTCCGGCGCCGTGGCCTCAGGCGCCGGGGCTGCCGGGATTGACGGGATCTACCAGGTGGGAGCGGGTTCTGAGGCGGGGTACCGGGTGACAGAGGTCCTCATCGGGCAGCACTCGACCGCCGTCGGCCGCACCTCGAAGATCTGGGGTTCCCTCACGATATCGGGGGACAGCGTCACCGCGGGGACGTTCACCGTGGACATGGCCAGCGTGGTCAGCGACCAAAGCGAGCGCAACGCGCAGTTCGACGGTCGCATCATGGACGTCTCGCGGTACCCGACGGCAACGCTCACGCTGGGCGCGCCGATCTCGCTCGGGACGATCCCGGCGGTGGGATCCACGGTGACCTACTCGGCGACCGGAGACCTCACGATGCACGGGGTCACCCGCGCGGTGACCTTCCCCCTCTCGGCCGAGCGCACCGCCGACGGGATCTACGCGCTGGCCGATCTGCCGATCCTGTTCTCCCGTTGGAACATCGCCAATCCCAGCGTCGGCGGGTTCGTGACCACCGCCAATTCCGGGACACTGGAGGTGCTGGTGTTCTTGACCATGGGCGCCGGCAATCCGGTTTCGACTGCCTCCGGTGCGACGAACGGCGGGCCCGGAGGGGCACCGGGTCAGGTCACCGTCCCGAGCACCACCGTTCCCAAGATCACCATCCCCGCAGGCTGAACGCCGCGTCCTCGCAGCGCCGCGGCCGCACCCCCCGTGGGCCTAGGGTGACGGCCGAACGGTCCGACCAACCGGAGGTACCCTTGAGCGACACTGAGCCCCTCGTCCTCGTCGACAGAGAGGACGGCATCGCCACGCTGACCTTGAACCGCCCCGAGGCGCGCAACGCCCTCAGCCGGGCGGTCACCTATGCGTTGTGGGACGCGGTGGCCGCCGCCGGGGACGATCCCGCCGTGGCGGTGGTGATCGTGACGGGAGCCGACCCGGCCTTCTGCGCCGGGGTGGACCTCAAGGAGGTGACCGGCGAGCGGCCGCCATCGGCGGGGGCGCGGAGCCCGGGGGAGGGGCCCGAGCGGGACGCCAACGGCCTGTTCCGGTTTTTCCCCGTCATCGACAAGCCGGTCATCGGTGCCATCAACGGCGTGGCGGTGACCGGCGGGCTCGAGATCGCCTTGCAGTGCACGTTCCTGGTCGCCTCGGAACGGGCCCGGTTCGGCGACACCCACGCCCGCGTGGGGATCATGCCCGGCGGGGGGATCACTGTCCTGATGGCCCAGTCGATCGGGCTCCGACGCGCCATTGAGGCCTCGTTGACCGGGAACTTCCTGACGGCCGAGGAGGCACTGTCCCTGGGGTTGGTCAACCATGTGGTGGCGCACGACGAACTGCTCCCCTTCACCAGGCGACTGGCCGCGGACATCGTCAACAACGACCAGGTCGGCGTCCGCCGGCTCCTCCAGCACTACCGGCAGATGGCCAACGCCGCCACCCTCGACGAAGCCCATCTCATTGAGGGCTACATGGCCGAGACCTGGCGACCGGGCACCAGCCACGTCGCCGACCGGCGGGCCGACGTCACCGCCCGCGGCCGGGCGCAGTCCTCCTGATGCTGATCGACACCTCCTTTGGGCCGCTCGAGAGCGCGGCGGCCGACGCCGTAGCGGCCGAGGCGGCGGGATACGACGGCGCCTTCACCGGCGAGGTGAGCAACGACCCGTTCCTGCCCCTGGTCCTGGCCGCCACCTCGACCGAGCGCATCGACCTCGGCACGTCGATCGCGGTGGCGTTCGCACGCTCGCCGATGTCGCTGGCCTACACGGCCTACGACCTTCAACGGTTCACCCGTGGCCGCCTCGTGCTCGGGCTCGGTTCACAGGTGAAAGCCCACATCACCCGCCGCTTCTCCATGCCCTGGGGCCGGCCGGCGCCCCAGATGCGCGAGTTCATCCTCGCCCTGCAGGCGGCGTGGGGGAGCTGGTCGGGCGGCGAGACGCTGGACTTCGAAGGGGAGTACTACCGGCACACCCTGATGCCGCCCAACTTCGTCCCCGCCGCCCACCCCTACGGGGTCCCGAAGGTTCTGCTCGCCGGGGTGGGCGACGCCATGACACGGGTGGCCGGCGAGGTGGCTGACGGATTCTTGTGCCACGGCTTCACCACGGAGCGCTGGATCCGCGAGCACACCGTCCCGGCGCTGACCGAAGGACGCCGCCGGGCCGCCAAGTCGCTGGATGGCTTCACCGTAAAGGCGGCGGTCTTCTTGGCCACCGGGACTGACGAGGAGATGGAGGCGGCGGCCAAAGGGATCCGATCGCACCTGGCCTTCTACGCCTCGACGCCCTCCTACCGACCGGTGCTGGACCTGCACGGCTGGGGCGAGTTGGGTACGGAGCTCACGAGGCTGTCCAAGGAAGGTCGCTGGGACGAGATGGGAGGGCTGATCGACGACGACGTCCTCAACGCGTTCGCCATCGTCGCGCCACGCCACCAGGTCCCCGAACTGCTGGCCCGGCGCTGTGCCGGGGTGGTCGACCGGGTCTCGTTCATCTCGACGATCCCCCCGACGCGCGAGCTGCTGGAGGCCGTGCGCGCCACCCTCGGGAGGCGTCCGTGAGGCGCGGCGCCCCGGATGGGGAATTGCATTCTCCACCGCCAGAATGTTATTCTTGAACGGACCACGAGGAGGCGCACATGGCGTGGGATTTCGAGACTGATCCCGAATACCAGAAGAAGCTGGACTGGGCGAGCGAGTTCGTCCGGGAGGAGGTCGAGCCGCTCGACTACCTGTTCCCGCACCAGCAGTTCATCCCCATGGACGAGACGCGGCGCAAGATCATCGACCCGCTGAAGGAGGAGGTGCGCCGGCAGGGCCTGTGGGCGACCCATCTGGGGCCCGAGCTGGGTGGTCAGGGCTTCGGCCAGTTGAAGCTGGCGCTGCTCAACGAGATCCTGGGTCGCTCGCCGTGGGCCTCCACGGTGTTCGGCACACAGGCGCCCGACACCGGCAACGCGGAGATCATCGCCCACTACGGGACCGAGGAGCAGAAGAAGCGCTACCTGCAGCCGTTGCTCAACGGCGAGATGTTCTCCACCTTCTCCATGACCGAGCCCCACGCCGGTGCCGACCCGACCATGTTCAAGACCCGGGCGCACAAGGACGGCAGCGAGTGGGTCATCAACGGGTGGAAGTATTTCTCCTCGAACGCCAAGACCGCGTCGTTCCTGATCGTCATGGCGGTGACCAATCCCGACATCAGCCCCTACAAGGGCATGTCGATGTTCCTGGTGCCCACCGACACGCCCGGTGTCAACATCGTGCGCAATGTGGGCCTTTACGGCGAGCCGCTGAACGAGGGATTCCACGGCCTCATCCACTACGAGGAGGTTCGGGTTCCCGAAGAGGCCCTTTTGGGCGGCGAGGGCCTGGCCTTTGTTATCGCCCAGACCCGGCTCGGCGGAGGGCGGATCCACCATGCCATGCGTACCATCGGCCTGGCGCAGAAGGCGATCGACATGATGAACGAACGGGTCCTCAGCCGCCACACCCAGGGCAGCCTCCTGGCCGACAAGCAGTTCGTGCAGGGCTACATCGCCGACTCCTACGCCCAGCTGGTGCAGTTCCGTCTGTTCGTGCTCTACACGGCGTGGGAGATCGACAAGTACAACGACTACAAGCGGGTCCGCAAGGACATCGCCACCGCCAAGGTGGTCATGCCGACCGTGCTGCACGACATCGCCTGGCGGGCGATGCAGGTGCACGGCGCACTGGGTACGACCAACGAGATGCCGTTCTTCCAGATGATCCACGGGGCCGCCGTGATGGGACTGGCCGACGGCCCGACCGAGGTACACAAGCTCACCGTGGCCAAACAGGTGCTCCGCGACTACCAGGGCACGGAAGGGATGTGGCCGACGGAGTGGATCCCCGGGAAGTTGGAGGCGGCGAAGGCGAAGTTCGCCGAGTACCTCGAGCTCGAGGTCGGGAACCTGTGATCGACTTCGAGCGGCTGGCCCGATGGATGGACGACAACGGCCTGCCGGGCAAGGGTGAGCCGATCAAGGAGCGCTACCTCTCGGGCGGCACCCAGAACGTGATCTACGAGCTCCGCCGCGGTGAGGAGAGCTGTGTGATCCGGATCCCACCGCAGAACGCGCCGGCCGACCGGGACGAGGGCATCCTTCGTGAGTGGCGGATCGTTCAGGCCCTCGACGGCACCGACGTGCCCCACACCCCCGCACTCGCCGTGTGCGAGGACACCTCGGTGCTGGGACGGCCGTTCTACCTCATGGGGTTCGTGGACGGCTGGTCGCCCATGGGACGCACGGACTGGCCCGCCCCGTTCGACACCGACCTCGAGGCCCGTTCCGGCCTCGGCACCCAGCTGGCCGAGGGCATCGCGCTGTTGTCGAAGGTCGACTGGAGGGCCCGCGGCCTCGAAGGCCTCGGCCGTCCCGAGAACTTCCACGAGCGCCAGGTCGACCGGTGGACCGCCTTCTTCGAGAAGGTCAAGACCCGTGAGCTCGACGGGATGGACGTGGCGTCGGCCTGGCTGCGGGCGCACAAGCCGATCGACTACATCCCGGGCATCATGCACGGTGACTACCAGTTCGCCAACGTCATGTACAAGGACGGCGCGCCGGCCCGGCTGGCCGCCATCGTCGACTGGGAGATGGGCACGGTGGGCGATCCCAAGCTCGACTTGGGCTGGATGATCCAGAGCTGGCCGACCGACACCTCGGCTTCCGAGGCCTCCGAGGCGAGCTACGTCGACCTGCAGGGCATGCCCAATCGCGACGAGGTGTTGGCCCACTACGCCGAGGTGTCGGGGCGGCAGGTGGACGACATCGACTACTACGTGATCCTGGCCAAGTGGAAGCTGGCCATCGTGCTCGAGAAGGGCTTCGCCCGCGCCGGGGACGACCCGAAGCTGCTGGCCTTCGGCCCGGTCATCGCCCAAGCGATGAAGGCGGCCGCCGACCTGGCCGAGACCACGGACTACGGACGATGAGCGATGAACTGGTGCGCGAGCGGCGGGGCAGCACTCTCGTCGCCCGACTGAACCGGCCCGAGGCGCGCAACGCGCTGAACGGCGCCCTGATCCGAGGGATCAGTGCGGCGATCGTCGACGCCGATTCGGACCCCGGGATTCATGCCGTCGTCCTGACCGGCACGGGCGACCGTGCCTTCTGCGCCGGCATGGACCTGCGGGGCTTCGCCGAAGGGGAGGGATCGGGCGGCGCACCGGAGGACATGGACGGCTTCCGCCGGTTGATCGCCGGGGAGGTCTCGGTACCGGTCATCGGCGCGGCGAACGCCACGGCGGTGGCCGGGGGCTTCGAGCTCCTCTTGGCCTGCGACATCATCGTGGCGTCCTCGGCCGCACAGTTCGGCCTCCCCGAGGTCAAGCGCGGGCTGTTCGCCGGGGGAGGCGGAACCTTCCTCGGCACCCGGTTGCCGCTCGGCATCGCCCTGGAGATCACGCTCACCGGCGACAGCATCGATGCGGAACGGGCCTACGCACTCGGGCTGGTCAACGCCGTGGTGCCGCCCGACGACGTGCTGCCCCGGGCCCTCGAATTCGCCGATCGGATCGCCGCCAACGGCCCACTCGGCGTGGCGGCGACCAAGGAGCTCGTACGGCTGGCGGTCACCGACCACGCCCGAGCGCACGTGCGACTGGCCGAGCTGCAGCAGTCGGTCTTCGGCAGCCAGGACGCCAAGGAGGGGGCCCTGGCCTTCGTCGAGAAGCGGGCGCCGGTCTGGCAGGGGCGCTGAACCGGGGATGCTCGCCGCCGTCTGCCCGTCCTACGGCCCGCCCGAAGTCGTCGAGGTCCGCGAAATCCCGTCCCAAGAGCTGGCGGCGGGGGAGGCGCGCATCGCAGTGAAGGCGGCCGCGGTGAACTTCGCCGACGTCCTCATCGTCGCCAACCAGTATCAGCTCTCGGTGCCGCCCCCCTTCGTTCCGGGAAGCGAGTACGCCGGAGAGGTCGTCGAGGTGGCCGATGGGGTCACCGAGGTCGCCCCCGGCGACCGCGTGTTCGGCGCCGGCATGGTCGGTGCCTTCGCCCAGGAGGCGAAGGGGACGGCGCAGAATCTCACGCGGATCCCCGACGGGGTCGATGTACGCCACGCCGCCGCCTTCGGTGTGGCGCATCGCACCGCCTACCACGCCTTGCGCTCGTTCGCCCGGCTGGAACCCGGAGACGAGCTGATCGTCCTGGGTGCCGGGGGAGGAGTCGGTTTGGCGGCCGTGCAGCTCGGGGTGGCGTTGGGTGCCACCGTCACCGCGGTCGCCTCCTCGGCCGAGAAGCTCGACGTGGCCAAGGCCAACGGCGCCAGCCGGGTCGTCGACCACAAGGCGAGCGACCTGCGCGAGGCGTTGCGGGAGGCCCTGCCCGGGGGTGCCGACGCGGTACTCGACCCGGTGGGCGGCGACCTGTCGGAGCGGGCCCTGCGGGCGCTGCACTACGGCGGCCGGTTCGTTTCGGTCGGCTTCGCTGCGGGCATTCCCCGGATCCCGCTCAATCTGGTCCTGCTCAAGGGCATCAATGTCACGGGGTTCCAGATGCGCGACTTCGGCACCCACCAGCACGATGAGCTCGAGCGCAACGACGCCGAGCTCATGGAGCTCCTCGCGTCGGGGCGGGTCGTACCGCACATCGGCGCATCGTTCTCCCTCGCGGAGGCCGCCGCCGCCTTGCGCTACGTGGCCGACGGCCGGGCCATCGGCAAGGTGGTCCTCGACCTGGGTTGAGGGTCCTGCGGCCGGGGCCGGCGCGGATACACTCCACACTGATTGGAGGGAGGCGACGATGGACGAAGGACGCCCGGTCTCGTACGAGGCTCTGCCCAAGGGTGCAGCCGTCCTTAGTGCAACGGGCACCCAGTTCGGAACCGTCGAACATGTGCTGCAGGTACCGGAGCTCGACCTCTTCGACGGCATCGCCGTGAAGACGAAGCACGGGTTGAGGTTCGTCGACCGTGACCAGGTGACGGATATCACGACGACACTGGTTCGCTGTACCGTGACCGACGAGGAAGTGTCGGATCTTCCTGCGCCCAAGGGCAACCTCGTGCTGCATCCGGACACCGCGCACGACGAAGGGCCTTCGCTCACCGCCAGATTCGGACGACTCTTCGGTCGGGAGCATTGGAAGGAACTGGAGTAGCGCCCCGACTCGACGCACGGCCCACCCAGTCGACCGCCTACGTGAGGGAGGAACCAAGCCAGTGGAAGCTCGTCGTCACGGTTCTCGCTGGTCACTCTGGTCGCGAGACTCGGTGCTGTCGATCGGCTCTCGCAACTCGGTGTTGTCCATCGCCTCCATAGGCTCCGTGCTCTCCGTCGGCAGCATCGGCTCTGCCGGTTCGGTCCTCTCCGTGGGGTCGTTCGTGTCGGCGGCGGGCGTGATGTCCGGACTCTCCCTCTGGTCCATCATGGCGTGGAGGTCAAAGAAGGCGATCGCTCGTTCAGCGTGAAGTGCCGCGGGAGGCCGGTGCGGCCGGCTCGGAACGACCGGTCGCTCGCGTTCATCGGCGTGCCTCTGCGGAACGGATCTCGTAGTACAGCTCCGCCGACTGCGTGACGATGCCGTCCATCCACCCGGCCCATCCGGTCCGCTCGGCCTTGGCCTCCGGTGACTCGCCGGTGCGGTAGTTCTCGAGGTCCTCCAGCGTGTCGAATCCCTGCTCCCAGATGTGGGTCCACCGCGAGGGGGCGGTGATCGGCGTGACGGCGTCGAACCAACGCGATCCCATGGTGTTGCGCGCCACCGTGCACACCGTCATCCCCGCAGTGTGCCGGTACGCACGACCAAGTGTGGCCTCCAACTCCTGCACCGCCCCCGGTGAGGCCGCCTGGTCCACACCGAGGAGGGTCACTCGTCGGACTCCCGCCGACAGGCGATAGGGGGTTCCGTCGCAGGAGTACCCCACCAGTCCGGCATCGCTCAGCGGGCTGTCGATGACGATGCACTCGGGGCTATCCCTGAGCAGGAACCGGTCGAGCACGGCGGCGTGGTAGGGATGGATCATGTAGCGCTGATAGGCCGCCGGCGATTCATAGCCGTGCTCCCAGATGACGTCGCGGGGAGCGGCCGACAGATTCCTCCCCAACGCAGAGTGGAGCAGCTCGGGTATGTAGCGTCCGGCGTGCAGGAAGGCGGACTCCATCGCGGCGATGGCGTGCAGGTCGACGTTCGGGCCAAGCGAGTACATCTCGAAGCGCCTCAGCACGACGCCGCCGTATCGCCGGTCACCTGCCGGGCCTCAACGTATCGGAGAGTACGACGCAGGATAGTAGAAACGCCGATCTCCCCCCTTGCGCAAGCTGGCCGACCGGGCGGCGTAGGCGTAGTAGCGGGGGTCGAGGACCAGGTTCTTGCGGATCTCGTTCCAGGCGACGTGATCGGCACAGGACCAGACGACCTTAACTGCGACGTCCTCGCCGATCTCCTTCGAGGTGGCCCAACAGGCGACCAGTTGCGCGCCGGCATCGGTCATCAGGGGGACCGCTTCCTCCTGCACCAGGTCGACGTAGCGGTCTGCCTCGTCGGATCCGACCTCGATCGTGTCAACCAGATACACCACGCACGTCCCCTTCTGGTTTGCCATGTGTGATACGTGGGGGTACCCGAGTGTATCCACAGTGCCCGTGACCTGCCGTTTCCGGTCTGCGGTGCGGCGCAGCGTGAGGGCCGCCAGTTGGAATATGGTGTGGATATCAGCTACACGTCGGGCACTGAAATCTTCCTATGAACGGTCTCACTTCAATGTCTCGCCATAATCGAAAAGCACTCATCGTTGGCTATAAGGGAGGCATTGGCTCAGCCATCTACGAGGAGCTATCGAGCGACCACACCGTAACTGGCGTTGGACGTGGGATGAATGAGTTGGCTGTCAGGCCGGACGTGATCGTGCACGCAGCGGGCACCTATGCCTACGGCCCAGTCAGCACTACAGGACTAAACGAGTGGGAGCAGGTCTTTTCTGACAACCTGTTCCGAGCCGTTGAACTGACCAAACTCTACCTGCCTGCGTTACGAGAGAAGAAAGGACACGTAATCTTCTGCAACTCCACCGCTGTCGCTAACACACCAGTAAATCGGGCTGCGTACACCGCCAGCAAGACAGCACTACTCGTCTTTACTCGGGCCCTCGCACAGGAGGAACCCGATGTTGAGGTGACCACCTTGTTCTTGGGACGGGTCGCCACTGCAATGCAGGAAGAGGTCTGTGAGCTTGAGGAGGGCAGTAGTTACGACAACGGTATCCGTTTCTTGCAACCCAAAGAAGTGGCATTACGTGTGCGGGACATCATTGAAGCGAGACTCGTCGGAGAGATAGAGGTCAGACGGTGACCTGTCCTTCTTCGCCATTATTCAAAGCTGGTGGCAGTAGTCAGCCGCAACACCGTACGGTCACTAAAGAGATGCAAAGGGTGAAGCCCCAAAACTGACCTGTAATAGTCTTAGCAAGGACAACTATACGGATGCCGAAATCGGCACATCCGATTGACCTTCAAAAGATCCCGTGCCGGTCATCTATCGAGAAGGTAATCGCCAAAACCAAGACCGTCTCGACCATCCTCCAACGGGAAGTTGACCGTGCTGCGCTCTGTCCGGCGATGACCGCGTCGAACGTCCGGCCCGAGCGTTCCCAGGTTTCGATCGTCGCCACCTCGACCTCGAGCCCCTTGCGGCGGGCGAAGTCCGCCATCCGCGGGTCGGGATCGACCCCGAGAACCCGGCACCCGGCCGCCGGCCGCCTGGAACTGCCGCGCCACCGAGCGCGTGCGGATACGGGGCCGCGTTCGGTCGTAGCGTTCGGCGTCCGAGCCGAACGACTCCGCCACCTGCCGGGCGTGATGAGCCTGGCCAGGCTCGGGTTCGGGAACGGGCGCATTCGGCACAGCCGAGAGCGTAAAGGGTGGGAACCCCGAGCCGCGTGGCGTGCGGCTCAGCCCGGACCGGCTTCGGCCAGGTGGAGGAGAGGCTCGAGGTCGGCCAGGACGCGGAACGAGTCGTTCAGATGGGTGCAGGTGGCGGTACCTACGAATTCGGCCCGCACGTCGGCGCGAAGGTCGGCCAGGACGCGACCGGCCAAGCGACCGGCACTGGCCACCGCGCCGGGGCACTCCACCCAGGGAAGCACGAGCGCCTCGGCCCGCACGTCGCCCAGATGCCGGCCGTCTTCGCTGATCCATCCGTCGACGAGGTACTCGTGGATCGCCGTCTCGGCCCCTTCGGCGTCGCAGTAGCTGTCGCGGAAGTGCGAGTCGAAGGCCCAGGACCGGGTCTCCTCGGACGGTGGCAGCACGTCCAGGCGCCGGCGCCGTCGGGTGGACTCCGGTGGCAGCGGCGCCATGTCGTGCCAGGAGAGTGGGTCCCCGTTCCGTTCGAGCGCCGGGGCCGGAGGTCCAATCGGGTGGGGGATCTCGCCGGTGGCGCGAAAGGTGACCACGATGGTGGCATCGGACGCCCAGCCGGCGCACATGTCCTCAGCCACCTTGACGTGTCGCGCGTAGCCACCACCGCCGGCGGGTACAACGGGCGGGTTGGTCCGTTGCATGGCGTAGCCGGAGACCAGCGAGGCGCCCGGAAGATCGTCGAGCAGCGTGTGCAGCAGGGTACGTCGCTCGGCATGGTCGGGCAGGAACTCGGTCATCCGGGCCCGGAATCCGGGGCCCGCCGTCGCTCCGACGAGCCGAGCGAGACGAGGTTCGGCCGGCTCGGCTGCAATGGCCACAATGACGCGGTCGGCTCCAAGGGTGGCCCTGAGTTGCTGCTCGTCGGCCCATGTCCCTTCTCCCGTTCTCAGGTCACGGGCCCGGGCATCGACCTCGATCGGTCCTGACATGCCGTGGGGGTGGCTCGAGTCGATGCTCGTGGTACGACGCACCGAGCCCAGTTCCCGTGGTGGCGACGAGGCCCGCGGATGCGCCGGCCCGGCTCGGTCCGGGACGATCAGCACGGCCCCCCCCGATCTTCATGCCCCTGCTCCACTATCGGTACCTCTGGGCGCTTCAGGCTCACGTCGCACTCTACCTGCGACCGGCGGAGTTCACTGCGGGGCGATCGTGGATCGTTCAGGCGGTGCCCGGCGTGCGCTCGGCCGTGATCTCCGCCCAGGCATCCGTCGCCACCCGGTTCAGCACCTCGCCCTTGGCGAATCCGTAGTACGCAGAGAACTGCAGCACGATCTCGTTCATTTCGCTGATCGAGATGTCCCCGGACCGCAAGGCCGAGACGACGTGCGACTGGATCGGCATGGCGGCGTCGGAGAGGCCGACGCAGGGGATGGTGACATACCGGCGATCGATCCGGCTGAGGTTCGGCCGCTGCCAGACATGGCCGAACACGAAGTTGAGGATTCCCGCCTGGAAGTACGGCGTGGTCAGTGGAGGCGCCGGGGTCAGGTTGACCTCGACGAAGCACTCCTCCCCTTTTCGCAGGCGCTCCTCGTGATCCGCGGGACCAAGCGAGGCGAGCGGCAGATCCGGCCACGGCGCCATCTCCTCGCCCCGTTCCTCGCTCAGTCGATGCAGCTGGGTCAGGAGCGATGTCTGTGCCACCGACGCCTTCGGCCAACCGCAGTAGACGGCGAAGTGCAGAATGAACTCTTGGAGCTCCTCGCGGTCCAGATCGCCGCTGGCGAGCGCCGCGTACATATGGGCGTCCATCGGTCCAGTGGTATCGGCGGCGCACACGCAGGAGAGGGTGACCAGTCGACGTTGCCGGCGACTGAGCCCGGGTCGGGCCCATACCTGCTCGAAGAGGAACTCGAGCGTGGCGGATTCGAAGGGTGATGAGCTCGACGGGGGTTCCGTCATCATCACGTCGGAGTAACTCTGTGCGCTGCGCAAGGCCATTGTACCCCCAATGTGTCAAGTCGAAATGAATTTACGGCAGTTGACTCATACTGTCCAACGGTGTTGCATTGACGGCGTGACACGGGGCACCCTGGCCGCAGACACGTCCGAACGGTCCACCAAGGAGCAGCTGGTTCTGACGGCCGAACGTCTCTTCGCGATGCATGGCGTCGATGGCGTGTCGCTCCGCCAGATCGGAGCGGAAGCCGGCATGGCAAACAGCACCGTCGTGCAGTACCACTTCGGGTCGAAGGATGGACTGGTCGACGCCATTCTCGTCAACCGGCTCCACTACCTGGCCCGGCGCAGGACGCTGTTACGAGCGCGCACCGGTACGGAACGGCTTCGCTCCGTTGTCGAGGCCCAGCTGCTCCCGGTGGTCGAGCTCGGCGAGGAAGAGGGGTGCTACTACCTGATGTTCCTCGAGCAGCTGCAGCGTCACGGTGTCGGTGACCATCCCTTTGACCGGCTCGCTGCTGTTCACCAATCTTCACATCGGACCTACGTCCGGACGATGAAGAGCCTGTTGGGCCACGTCCCAGCCGAGTTGCGCGAGAGCCGGATCGGTCAGTCGTCGTCCATCTGCCTTCACGCCAGTGCAGACCGGCAACGGGCCCGCCACTTCGGATCTCCGGTTTCCCCCTTCGGCCTGTACGTCAGTCAGCTCCTGGACGGGATAGAGGCTCTGCTGACATCCCCTCCCTCCCCCGAGACCCTGAAGGCGCTGCGTGGATCGAGGGGCCGATTCTCGTCGGTGCGCGCCCTACCGTGAGCGGCTTCGTCGATCTCGCGTCCTCGGTCGCCGTCATCACGGGCGCCGGCAGTGGCATCGGCCGCGCCTCCGCGCTGTCCCTGGCGCGCCGGGGCGCGGCCATCGTGGTAACCGATATCGACGGCGATCGTGCCGAGGCCGTCGCGTCGGAGATCTCGGCCAATGGAGGTCGGAGTGTCTCCATGCGCTGCGACGTCAGCGACCCCGCTGCCTTCGAACGGGTGAGGGAACTAACCCTCGAGGCGTTCGGGCGGGTCGACATCGTGATGAACAACGTCGGCGTCATCGCCCTGGGCCCACCCGAACTGCTCCCGCTCGCCGAGTGGGAGCGGGTGGTCGACGTCAACCTGCTCAGCGCCGTGCGGAGCAATCTCGTATTCCTCCCCCTGCTCATCGCCCAGGGTCGTGGCCACGTCGTCTACACCGCGTCGGCGTCCGGCCTCCTGGCGCACGGGTACGACCGCTTGCCCTACGTGACCACCAAGCACGCTCTCGTGGGGATGAGCGAGTCGCTCGCGCTCTACCTCCGACCGCGGGGGATCGGCGTCACCTGCCTGTGCCCATCGGGAGTGATCACGAACATCGTCGAGCAGATCACCTTCTTCGGGAAGCCCGAGTCACCCCGCTCGCCCGATCATCCGGTTGTCGAGGCCGAGGTGGTCGGCGAACTCGTCGCCGACGCCGTCGCCGAAGGCCGATTCCTCGTCCTCACCGCAACGGAGGTACATGACGAACTCGTCGAGCGTGCGCTCGATATTGAGGCGTACATCACCGGGTTGACCGAGACCGAGTCAGCGTGAGCCGTCGCCCGGTCAGGCCCGGACGGCCATTGACGCCACCCGACGCCGACCGTGTCCGGTCAGCGCATGAAGTGGATGATGCCGTCCGGCCCGTGGTCGACGTGATCGCAGGTGCGACCGTCCCAGCAGTGACCTTCGCCATCGCGTGAACGGTCGTCGACGACCATACTGAGGGCAACGGCGGCCAACTGCTCCTCGACATCCGGCTGATGTTCGGTGATCACCATGACTTAGGTCCCTTCACGCAACCCCCCACACAGCGTCACCAACGTACAGTTGCCGGGCCGGGGAGAGGGGGATGGTCGCCCGCCCGGGCGCGTGTCGGACCGCTTCGTGCCGTCAATCCTCGCGGTTGCCGTACAGCTCCACTCGGACGGCCACCTCGGGATAGACCTTCAACATGAGCATGCTCGGGGGTTTCATGTCGAACTCGCGGATGTCGAAGACGTTCTGGCCCTTCAGCTCAATGGTGGAGTCGTCGGGCAAGGTGATGGTCATCTCGTCGGTGAACCGCCGTGTCGTCCCGTGGAAGGTCAGGTCCCCGGCCACCAGATAAGAACCGGCCGTGTCGCTCTCGGTGACACTGACGATCTCCCCTTCAATGAGGGGATAGCGCCGGGCGTCAATCCGCCGCTTGAGCTCGCGGTCGTAGAGGTGATTCCCCGAGGAGAGACGGTCGACGGAAAGCTCGAGGCGGCCTCGTACCGGCACCGTGAGATCGAGGGCGCCCTCGGGGCGCGCCGCGACCTCGATCCAACCCTGTAGACCACGGGTCTCGGTGTTGATGGGATGGAGGTTCGACCGCGCATCGACCCACACGCAGGACCGCACCGAATCGAAGGAGAACCGAGGGGGCGTCATCCCACCATCATGGTGCCCGGCCCGCCCTCCCCGCCGGTGCGCATACTCACAGGAGGCCCACAGGGAAGCCTGCGATAGCCCGGAAGCGGCGATGTTGGTATGGGAGCAGTCCCCCAGCCGCAAGGTGTCCCCTCATGAACCGATCGAACGAGAACTCGCCCGCCACACGAGAACGGGCAATGGTGCGGCTGCGGCGGGTGACCCGATGCGCCGTTCTCGGGGCCGTCGGTGCGACGGCGCTGATCGGCGCGGTCGTGGCCCGGGAGCACCCTGGGGCGAGCGGCACGTCAGCGTCGGGTACGTCGACCTCCGGCACGTCAGTGTCCGGCACGTCGACGTCATCGAGCGACACCACCACCACCACGACCACGGCATCGGGCACCTCGACGAAGACCTCGACCACCACCGCACCGACCACCACCGCACCGACCACCACGACCACCACGACGAAGGCGGTCACCACCTCGGGCGGGTCGTCGCGATGACGAGCGCCGTCGCCGGCTGCGGGCCGGCACCGTCCTTGGCGAGCCGGTCGCTGTCGGCCATCGGCACCACCGCCACGGTGGTGGTCCAGGACCCCGGTCGGGCCGACAGGGCGGAGAGCATCCTGCGGGCCGAGCTCGTGGCGATGGACGAGGCGTGCAGCCGGTTTCGTCCCGACTCCGAGCTGCAGATGGTCCACGCGCAGGCGGGCCGGTCCGTCCGGGTGAGCCCGCTGCTCTTCGAAGCCCTCGACGTGGCCTGCTCGGTGGCCGAGCGGACGCACGGGGCGGTCGACCCGACCGTGGGCAACGCCATCGCGACCCTCGGGTACGACTGCGATCTCGCCCAGGTGGGCGATCGCCCCCCGGTACCCCCCGAGGCCCTGGGCCCGGTGGCCGGTTTCAGGCACGTGCAGCTGGACCGTCGGCAGCGCACGGTCCGTATCCCCTGTGGCGTTCGCCTGGACCTGGGCTCCTCCGCCAAGGCACTCGTCGCCGACCGGGCGGCTGCGCACATCGCCGGCGCGCTCGGATCGGGGGTGTTGGTGAGCATCGGCGGCGACGTCGCCGTGGCCGGCCTCGCACCACCCGCCGGCTGGCCGGTGGGCATCGCCGTCGAGTCGTCCACACCGGTCGACGAGGTGGACCAGGTCGTGAGCGTGCACCGCGGCGGCCTGGCCAGCTCCTCTACCTCCGTGCGGACGTGGACCGCCGGCTCACGGACCGTGCACCACATCATCGATCCCCGCACCGGGGACTGCGTCGCCCCCTACTGGAACCTGGTGTCGGCGACAGGGGCCAGCTGCGTGGAGGCCAATGCGCTCACGACCGCCTCGCTGATCTGGGGCGAACGGGCTCTCCACCTTCTCGCCCGGTTCGGCCAGGCGGTCCGCCTGGTGCGCCACGATGGGCACACGTTCTTCGTCGGCGGTTGGCCCGAGGGAGCATCTCGGTGAGTTCCTCCGCCCTGTGGTACTCGACGCGGGCCAGCGGGATCGTGGCCCTGGTGCTGCTCACGCTCACCGTGATCCTGGGTCTGGTCACCACCAACAGGATCCGGGCCCGGAACTGGCCCGGTTTTGCCCAGCAGGAGATCCACCGCCGTATCTCCATGATCGCCATGGTGGTGGTGGGGATCCACGTGCTCACGAGCGTGCTCGATACGTACGTGAACATCTCCTGGGCCGCCATCGTCGTGCCCTTCACTTCGTCCTACGCGCGCTTCTGGGTGGGAGTCGGCACGATCGCCCTCGACCTCATGGCGGCCGTCTTCGTCTCGAGCATCCTGCGCGCTCGCATGCGACCCTCGACGTGGCGTGCCGTGCACTGGCTGGCCTACCTGTGTTGGCCGGTCGCTCTGGCGCACACCTTCGGAATGGGGACCGACGCCGGCGAGCCGTGGGTCATGGTCCTGGGCGCGCTGTGCGTCGCCTCGGTGGGGGCGGCGCTGCTCTGGCGCCTCCGCGCCACCGGGCGACGGGGCCCGGTCGGGCAGCAGTCGGCCCCGAGCCCGCAGGCGCAGCTCGAACCCGCGGGCGCCAGGAACCTCGAGCCAGCGGGCGACGTGCACGGAGTACGACGTGACGCCTAGCGCCTGCGCGCCACCACAGGAGACCAGCCACTATCAGCTGCTCGGCCATCCGACCGATCTCGCCGGACATCTGCGCACCTTGGGCCCACTGCCCCTGCCGGCGACAGACGGCCGGGCGTGGGGGGACTGGCTGTTGCGTGCCCTGCAGGCGTCGGGCCTGAGTGGTCGCGGCGGTGCCGGATTCCCCACATCCGTCAAGCTCGACCTCGCCCGGGCCGGCGGCGGCGTCGTGGTGGTCAACGGGATGGAGAGCGAACCGGCGAGCCACAAGGACACGGTGCTCCTGACCACGGTTCCGCATCTCGTCTTGGACGGGGCGCAACTCATGGCGGCCGCCTGCGGGGCGAGCGAGGTCCTCGTGTGCGTGCCGGCCGGACGCGACCGCGTGGCCGATGCCCTGTCGCTGGCCATCGCCGAGCGCAGGGCGCAGTCGCACGCTGCCACTCCCGAGGTGGTCGTGCGGCCCCCGGCCCGGTTCGTGGCCGGGGAGGAGTCGGCGTTGACCCGGTGGATCGCCACCGGGTTGTCACTCCCGTCGTTCCGGCCCGACAAGGGCGTGCCGCTCCGCATCGGGAGGCGGCGCGCCCTGGTGCACAACGCCGAGACGCTGGCCCATGTCGGCCTCATCGCCCGCCACGGTCCCGACGCCTTCCGCTCGCGCGGGATCCCCGAGGAGCCCGGTACCACGCTGGTGACCGTTTCGGGCGCAGTGGCACTGCCCGGGGTCGTCGAGGTCGATCGCGGCACGCCGCTGCAGGACATCGTGGCCCGGTCGGCCCCCGTCGACACCATCGGAGCGATGCTGGTCGGAGGGTACGGTGGGACATGGGTCGGGCCGCCGGACTTCGAGATGCCCTACGCCTCGATCTCGCTGCGCACCATCGGTGCCTCCGCCGGCGTCGGCGTCATCGTGGCGCTGGGCGCGGCCGCCTGCGGGATCGCCGAGTCGGCGCGCCTCGCGCACTACATGGCCGGGCAGGGTGCGGGTCAATGCGGCCCCTGCGTGCACGGACTGCCGGCGATCGCCACCGACCTGACCCGGCTCGCCCAGGGCCGCCCCGACCCCGAGCTCACGGAGCGTCTCCTGCGCCGACTCACTCAGGTGGAGGGACGCGGGGCGTGCCGTCATCCCGACGGGGTGGTGGGTATGGTCCGCAGTGCGCTGCGCGTCTTTGCCGCCGATGTCTCCGCCCACCAGCGCGGGGCGCCGTGCCCGCAGTGGAACGACGCCCCGCAGCTCTACCTCCCGCGGGACACCGGGGGCTGAGGCGTCGATGATCCGGATCACCATCGACCCCGTGGCCTGCGATGCGTACGGCTACTGTGCCGAGCTCCTGCCCGAGGCCATCTCCCTCGACGAGTGGGGCTACCCCATCGTCAACGGGGCGCCCCTGCCGCCGGGGTTGGTCGCCGCGGCCAAGAGGGCCGTTCGGGACTGCCCGCGTCGGGCCATCACCCTGCGGGAGAAAAAGGACGGCTCCTAGGTGCACCCGCCGAACCCGCCCGCCAGCGCGCCCGACGTGGTGGTCCGTGACGCGACCGAGGGCGACCTCCCCCGCGTGGTGGAGCTTCTCGAGTTCGGATCGTTGGTCGCCGGCAAGGAAGACCCCACGGACCTCGCCCCGTACCGCGCCGCCTTCCACGACGTGGCCCGCCAGCCGGGCGGCGTGGTGGTGGTCGAGGTGGGCGGCGAGGTGGTCGGCGTCTGCCAGCTGATCGTCTTCCGGCACCTTCAGGCCCGGGGCGGTCTCTGCGCCGAAGTCGAGTCCGTGCACGTCCATCCCGACCGCCGTGGGTGCGGCCTCGGCCACCTGCTCATGGGCGCCGTGATCCAGCGGGCCCGGGAACTCGGGTGCTACCGGGTGCAGCTGACCTCGAACGACGAACGGACCAACGCCCACCGGTTCTACGAGTCGTTGGGATTCCGGCCGTCGCATCGGGGCTTCAAGCTGGCGCTGGTGCTGCCCTGACCCGGGCCGTGGCCCGATCGTGGGGTGCCGTGGGGGCCGGGCACGTGGGTGGACAGAAATTGGTGGACAGGGTGTTTGTAATCGTGTAATCTCGTAATATGAGAACAGAACATGAAGGCAGCGCAGAGTCCCCATGGACCGGCCGGCGCGGCGGCCGCCGCCGATCGAGCCGGTACGGCGGGGCCCCGCCCTCGGGTCCCGAGCAGGAACGGCTGATCGCCGCCTGGTTCGCCGGACGCATCCCCGAGGGGTGGTTCGAGGGCCCGCCGGACATCGAGGTCGACCCCGACGAGATTCAGGTGGTGGGCACGCTCACCCCGCCGCAGCTCCCCGAGGGCGCCAGTGAGGAGGAGGTGCAGGTAGCCGAGCAGGCCCGGATCGGCGGGTACCGGGAGGACAGCCGCGCGGTGCGCATCCGTATCGCCGAGGAGGCGCAGCCGGCCTTCGGGCGCACCGTCTCGTGGGGCGCGCGCTGCGGCGGCTCGCGGGTGCTGTTCACGACGGCGGGGGTGCCGGTGATGACCAGGCTCCGCCTGGCGGACCGACGGGTCCTCGACACGCTGATCGACGCCGGAGTGGCACGCAGCCGGAGTGACGCGCTGGCGTGGACCGTCCGACTGGTGGCGCAGCACGAAGCCGATTGGATCCAAGAGCTGCGCGACGCCATGCGCTCGGTGAGCGAGGTCCGATCCCGCGGACCGCGGGGCGCCGCGGCCGACTGAGGCCGCTGACCAGCCGATCCGCCCCGCCGCCGGGCACGTCAGGTGGGCACCGGCGTGCCAGCATGCACCATGGAACATTTTCACCAGGTCACCGACGACCTCCGTGCTCCGTACCGTGAGCTCACCGAGGCCCTGCCCGATGTCATGTCCCGCTACAACGCGTTCGCCGCGGCGGCGATGGCGGACGGCGCGCTCCCGAGGCGAATGAAGGAGCTCATCGCGCTGGCCATCTCCATCACCCGCGAGTGCGACGGATGCATCTCCGCCCATGCCCGTAGAGCGGCCCGCCGGGGGGCCACCCTCGCCGAGGTGACGGAGATGATCGGCGTGGCCATGGTCATGAACGGCGGACCGGGGGCGGTCTGGGGCCCGCGCGCCCTTGCCGCCTTCCACGAGTTCGCCGACCCACCCGCCTGAACAGGGCGCCACCGGCGCGCCCCGGGATTGGCACACGGTGAGCCTCGTATGCTCCATCCGTGTCCGACACGCTGTGCGGCCCCGGGCGGGGGGGCATGGTCTTCGCCAAGAACTCCGATCGCCCGGCCGGGGAGGTGCAGCTCGCCATGCCGTTCGGCCGCCGCCCGACCGCCGGGTGCACCCTGCGCACGCAGTACCTGTCCATCGGCGACACGGGAGCGCACGCCGTGTTCCTCTCCTGTCCCACCTGGCTCTGGGGCGCCGAGCACGGCGTGAACGAGTTCGGCGTGGCAATCGGGAACGAGCGGGTCAGCACGGTGCATGGGGCCGCCGGAGCGCGTCCCGCGCTCATCGGGATGGACATGGTGCGCCTCGGCTTGGAGAGGGCCCGAAGTGCCGAGGGAGCGCTCGACATCGTGATCGACCTCCTCGAGACGTACGGCCAGGGGGGTATCGCCGATGCGGTCCACGGTGAGGCCTACGACTCGTCGTTCCTGATCGCCGACCGGCGGCAGGCCTTCGTGCTCGATACGTCCGGTGCCACCTACGCGGCGGCCTCGTTTCCCCACGGTACGGCCATCAGCGACCGGCTGTCCGTGGGGTCGGCGTGGATTCAGGCCTCGCCCGACCTCGATGTCGGCGACGACTTCGACCGTTTCCGGGACCCGGCGTCGCCCACCGCCTCGGCCGACGTCCGCCTGTCGGCCGGGCGCGCCTTCCTGGCCGCGCAGCGGTCCACTGCGACCGGCCTGACGCCGGCCGCCGCCGCCTCGCACCTCCGCGACCACGACGTGGGTGTCTGCATGCACGGGCCCGAACGGAGCGTGACGTCGGCCTCGTTCATCACCCTGCTGCCCCACGACCTCGACGAGGGCGCACCGCTGCGGGCCTACGTGGCGCTGGGCAGCCCGTGTGTCAGCGTCTACGTTCCGGCCTTTGTGCGCACGGTGGCCGGCCCACCGCCGTTCGTGCCCATTGAACTGTCGAGCGAGACGATGTGGCGCAGCGCCGACACGCTGCGGACCCAGGTGGAGGCCGACCCCGGCGCGCTGCGGCACATCAGGGAGGTGCTCGATCCGCTCGAAGAGGAGCTGTGGAGCGAGGCCGATGAGATCGTCGAACGACCAGACCGCTGGAGCGAGGTGGCGAGCTCGTGGGGCCGCCGCGCGCTGAGCGCGCTGCATTCGTGCGCACGCTGAGATACTGGGCAGACCATGCGACTACTGAGCTTCTCCCTCGAGCGCGGCGCGCCGGAAGGGCCGGCGGGCCGGCCGCGCCCGGGCGTCGTCGTGGGCGACGAGATCGTCGACCTCAGCGACCCCGCGGTCGGGTTGCCGGCCGACATGGCGGGTCTGCTCGCCCTCGGTCCCGCTGCCCTCGACCGAGCCCGTCAGGCCCCGTCGGGGAGAGCCGCCCGCCACCCGCTCGATTCCGTGCGTCGGCATGCGCCGGTTCCCCACCCGCCCAACATTCTGGCCATCGGCATGAACTACCGGGCGCACGTCGCCGAGTTGGGCCGGGAGCCTCCCGAGTACCAGTACTGGTTCAACAAGCAGCGGACCTCCATCGCCGGCCCGGGTGATCCGATCGTGCTCCCGAAGGTCTCCACCATGGTCGACTACGAGGGCGAGCTGGCCATGGTGATCGGCCGGCGGTGCCAGCACGTGCCGGCGGCCCGGGCCCTCGAGGTGGTGGCCGGGTTCACCGTCATCAACGACGTGAGCGCCCGCGACTGGCAGTGGCGCACGCCCACCTTCACCATGGGCAAGTCCTTCGACAGCCACGCCCCGACCGGGCCGTGGCTCGTCACCACCGACGAGCTGGGCGACCCGGGCCATCTCGCCCTGCGCACCTGGGTCAACGACGAGCTCCGCCAGGACTCCTCGACGGAGGACCTGATCTTCGGCTGCTCCGCCATGGTCGAGTACCTCACCACGGCCTTCCCCCTCGAACCGGGCACGATCATCGCCACCGGGACCCCGGCCGGCGTGGGGGCCGGGTTCACACCGCCGCGGTTCCTGGCCGCCGGCGACACGGTGCGCATCGAAATTGACGGGATAGGGGAGCTCGTCAACCCCGTGGTCCAGGGTGGTCCACCGGTGCCGATCGGGCTCGACGACTAGCCCGGATCGGCACCCGGGTCACGATCCGCTCCGGGCACGGCAGAATGGTGGGGTGCCCGATGCCGAGACAGACCTGTCAGATGACGAACGTGCCGAACGCCTAAGCAAGCTGCAGGGCGTCATCGACCTCATGCGACCGGCGGTGCAGGAGGACGGGGGCGACCTGATGTTGGTGCGGGCCGACGTGATGACCGGGGTGGTCGAGGTGCAGCTCCAAGGCGCCTGCAGCTCGTGTGCCGTGAGTTCGGCCACCCTCTCGGAGGGGGTCGAGCGCATCCTTCGGGACCGTCTCCCCTGGGTGACCGAGGTGATCGGCGACCTGGACGACTCGCTGAGCTTCGACGAGAGCGCCTCGTTGGGCAGCGGTGGGTACGTCCCGAGCTTCTGAGCCGCCGGCCGCCTGGCCAGCTCCTTAGTTAGCAAAACTAACTACACTGGCGGCCATGCATCCGGCCACCGACGCTCCGGCCACCGAGGCTCCGAGCCCGGTAGGGCGGGCGGACCACCCCACCGAGGAGCTGGCCAGCCGCCTCCGCCTCTGCGTCAACCGGCTGCACCGGCTCTTGCGCCAGGAGTCTCTCGACGGGCTGTCGCCGGCCCAGGCGTCGACGCTGGGTGCGGTCAAGCGCCTGTGCAGCCCCACGCTGGGCGAACTGGCCGCCGTCGAGCAGGTGCAGCCTCCGAGCATGACGCGTATCGTCGCCACGCTGACCGACGCCGGCATGGTGACCCGGGTCACCGACATGGCCGATCGCCGGAGCGCCCGGGTGCGCATCACCCCCGCCGGGGAGCGGTCGCTCGAGCGGATCCGCACGTTGAAGAACGCCTTTCTCGCCCGTCGCCTCTCCGAGCTCGGCCCCGACGAGCAGGCCGCGGCGAGCGGCCTGGTGGAACTCCTCGAGCACCTGGTCGGGCGATGAGCCGCATCGCCCGAGCCGGCAGCCGGACGTTCCGGGCCCTGTCGGTACGGAACTTCCGTCTCTACTTCATCGGCCAGGTCATCTCGGTCTCCGGCACCTGGATGCAGACCCTGGCCCAGAGCTACCTCATCCTCTTCCCCCTCCACGGCACCGGCGTGGACGTGGCCATCTCCGTCGCCCTGCAGTTTGTGCCCATCCTCTTCTTCGGCGCCTTCGGGGGGCTGATCGCCGACCGCCTCGACAAGCGAAAGGTGCTCTACGCCACCCAAGCGGCGGCCGGCGTCCTGGCCCTCGCCCTCTGGCTGCTGGTCGTCGTGCACTCCGTCTCCTTGTGGCAGGTGTACGTGATCTCCGCCCTGCTGGGCGTGGTCAACCTGTTCGACAATCCGGCCCGGCAGGCCTTCGTCTCCGAGATGGTGGAGCGGGACCTGCTCTCCAACGCCGTGAGCCTCAACAGCGTGCTCCTGCAGGGGGCGCGCTTGATCGGTCCGGCCGTCGGCGGCGTCCTCATCCTGACCGTGGGCGTGGCCACCTGTTTCCTGGTGAACGCCCTCTCCTATGTGGCGGTGATCGTGGCGTTGTCGCGTATGCGGCCGTCGGAGCTCTACCGCAATCCGGGCGTGGCCCGGGCCAAGGGCCAGGTCCGCGAGGGGCTGCGCTACGTCTGGGCAACCCCCGACCTGCGCTCGCCGCTGCTCTCCGTGGCCGTCGTCGGGCTCTTCGCGTTCAACTTCACGGTGACACTCCCGCTCCTGGCCAAGTTCACCTTTCACGGGGGTGCCGGTCTCTACGGCGCATTCATGGCGGCCATGGGCGCCGGGGCCGTGGTGGGCGGCCTGTACACCGCCTTCCGCAGCCGTCCTTCCGCGCTCCTCCTCGCGCTGATCGGCGTCTTCTTCGGAGCCATGATCCTCGCCGTCGCCTTGGCACCCACCAAGCTGGCCGCCGTGCTCCTGCTGGCCCCCATGGGCGCCGGCAGCATCTGCTTCATCGCCACCAACAATGCCAACCTTCAGCTCCGGGCGGACCCCTCCATGCGGGGTCGTGTCATGTCGCTCAACGCCATCGCCCTCCTCGGCAGCACCCCCATCGGTGCGCTGCTGGTCGGCTACGTCAGCGACGTCGGCAGTCCGCGGGTGGCGCTGCTGATGGGCGCCGCCGCCACGTTGCTGGCCAGCGTCCCGCTGTTCTTCCTGGCCAACCGCCATCGCGCCGAGCGGGCGGCCCTCCCGATGACCCGCCTGGACGTGGCGGCGGGGATGGAGGGCGCGTGATGACGTTGCACGCCGACCGCCGGCGCGCCGGCTCCTTCGGCGAAGTGGCAGAGCAGTACGACCGGGTCCGGCCGGAGTACCCGGTCGAGCTGGTCGACGCACTCTTGGTCGGTGGGCCCCGGACCGTGCTCGATGTGGGCTGCGGGACGGGGATCTCCTCCCGTCTCTTCATCGCCCGGGGCTGCACCGTGGTCGGCCTCGAGCCCGATCCGCGCATGGCGGAGGTTGCCCGCCGCCGCGGCGTACAGGTCGAGTCGGGCACCATCGAAGAGTGGGAAGCGGGTGCCCGCCGCTTCGACCTGCTGACCGCCGGCCAGTCCTGGCACTGGGTCGACCCACTGCAGGGGGCGGCCAAGGCGGCAGCGGTGCTCCACCCCGGCGGGCGCATCGGCCTGTTCTGGAATCAGGCCCATCCGGATCCCTCGATACGCCCCGTCCTCGACGCGGTGTACGCGCGGCACGCCCCCGAGCTCAGCCGCCGGTCCGTGCTCCTGGGCCGGCGAGACCCGTCCTTGTACGAGTCGGGCGCCCAGAGCCTGCGGGCGACCAGCGCCTTCAGTGAGGTCTCCGTCGTCGTGTTCGGCCACGACGTCGACTACGCCCTCGACGAGTGGCTCGACCTGTCCGTCACCCACAGCGATCACCGCGCGCTCCCCCCGGACCGGTTGACCGGGCTCCTGGCCGACCTGCGTAGGGAGATCGAACGCGCCGGAGGCCGCGTCCCGGTCCACTACGAGGCGACGCTGGTCACCGGGGTGCGCCACTGAGGTGGGCCTGCCCTCGCTGGGCCTGCCCCCGGTGGGCCTGTTCTCTCGTGGCACCGATCCCGCCACTCGCTAGCCTCGCCCCCATGCACAACGACGACAAAGGCACCGGGGGTGACGGTCAGCTCTCCGGCAAGGTTCTCGAATACGACCGAATCGTCCGGCGGGTCGTGCAGGCGGCCAAGGAGCCCGGGTTCAGTCCCGCCGAGTGGGCCCCGCTGGCCGACCTCGTGGCCGTGGAGGAATTCGAACGGGTGGGTATCTGGCGCGAGGTCATGAACTGGCCGGAGTACGCCGCCTTCCTGACCCAGTTTGCGACGGCCAAGGGGTTCGACTCCAAACTGCGGAGGATCTCCGAGTTGCCCGGGCTCGTCTACTTCGAGATTGAGGAGCACCACGTGAAGGATGAGAGGGTCAACGTGGTCAACTCCATGAACGTCTTCGAATTCAACGCAGAGGGAAAGATCCGTCGTCTCGACGTGTACGTGCAGGGACAGGTGGAACCGTCGGTCCCGGTACCGACGGCCAACTAGACGTCCGGGGTCGTCGGCGCACCAGGGATCGCCCCGTCAGGCCGTGGCCAACAGCCACGCCTCGCCGTCGGCCTCGCCCTGGGCGACGATCGTCAGCCCAGCGAAGGCAACGCCCAGCTCACCGGGTGCGGCGCGAAACTGCCCCGGGCCGCAGCCCACCTCGCTGAGAACGGCCACGGCCAGCAGTCCCCCGGGCGCGAGCCGTTCGACCATCGCCGCGTAGAGACGCGGTTCTCTGAACCGGTGACAGACGATGACGTCGAGGGGCGGCCCGGCGGGGAGGCCGGTGTCCAGATCCACCACGTCGAACCGGCAGCGGTCCGCCACCCCTTTCCGCGCCGCCAGGTCACGGGCGAAGCAGACCGCCACGGGGGAGACGTCGACGCCGCGGACCGTGAGCCCTCGCGCCGCAAGCCAGACGGCTGCTCGCCCTCGACCGCAGGCGACATCGAGCGCCTGCCCCCGCGTCGGGAACAGGCCCTCATGGGCGGCGAAGGAGGCCGGCGGCCCGGCCGCGCCATCCGCCGCATCGGGAGCGAGCCCCTCGCCGGAGTACCTCGCGTCCCAGCGCAGGCGATCCCTCTCGGTCAGCGCCCCATCCTGCTAACTCGGTTTGGGCTCCTTGGGGAGCCCGAGCACGCGTTCACCGACGATGTTGCGTTGGATCTCCGCCGATCCGCCCCAGATCGTCTCGGATCGGGAGAAGAAGAACAGCGCCTGCAACGTGTCGACCGGATACTGGACATGGGCCTTGCGCGCTCCGGCGAACCCCGCGTCGTCGACGTTGCCCAACAGGGTCTGGCCCCGCATGCCCAGGATGTCCATGGCGAGCAGCAGCGTCTCTTGGTGCGCCTCCGACCAGAACATCTTGTTGCAGGCGCTCAGCGCGGCGGTGGCGTGGGTGCCATTGAGGGCGTCGGTCAAGGTCCGGAAGCCGTTGATCTCCATGATCTTGATCTTCGACCACGACCGCGCCAACCGCTGGCGGATCAGTGGATCGCGGTCGGCGCCGGATGCCTGGGCGAGACGGAGGATGTCGTTGAACTCCTTGAGGAAGCGGAGGTACGAGGTGGTGGCCGAGGTGCCGCGCTCGAAGCCGAGGGTGGTCATGGCCACCTTCCATCCGTTGTTGACCCCACCGACCACGTTCTCCTTCGGGCACCGCACGTCGGTGAAGAACACCTCGTTGAACTCGGCCGATCCGTCCATCTGCTCAATGGGGCGGACCTCCACCCCGGGCTGCTGCATGGGGACGAGCAGGTAGGAGATGCCGGCGTGCTTGGGCAGATCGGGGTCGGTGCGCGCCAGGAGGAAGATGTAGTCGGCGCGGTGCGCCTGGGTGGTCCACACCTTCTGGCCGTTGATGACCCACTCGTCGCCGTCCAGGACGGCCCGCGTCTTCAGCCCGGCCAGGTCCGAACCGGCGTCGGGCTCGCTGAACCCCTGGCACCAGGCGATCTCGCCCCTCAGGATGCCCGGTATGAACTTCGCCTTCTGTTCCTCGCTGCCCCACTGCAGGAGCGTCGGTCCCACCAGGGTGTCGCCGAAGAAGTCCCCCCGCAGCGGAGCTCCGACCCGCCCGAACTCCTCGTTCACCACCACCTGCTCGAGGAGGGTGAGGCCCTTGCCGCCGTACTCGGTGGGCCAACCGGCGCAGATCCAACCGCCGGCGAAGAGCTTCTTGTTCCACTCCTCGTAGAAGGCGTTGCGTTCCTCGGTGGTCATGGAGAACGCCGGCGTTCCCCACCCGTCGGGCAGGTTCTCCTCCAGCCAGGATCTGACCGTGCCGCGGAACTCCTCCGCCTCGGGTGGGTACGACAGATCCATACCGGCACGGTACCCGTACGCGGCCCGCGCCGCCACCGGTCGCCGCCGGCCCCCGACGTGCCGCCGACGGCCCCTCGACGAGCCCTTGCGACCAAGTCGGGCGGTAGAGTGTGGGCGCGTTTCGCCTTGGCGAGTGTCATGTCATGCCCCGGCACGGGGCCCGAGCGGAAGGAGGTGGCCGTGCAACGGGACGAACCCCCCAGTAGGACCGCCGGCGCACCTCACCACGCCCCGGCCGTCCAGGCTGCCTGACCCGCAGTCCGTCGGTTGTCGGGAGTGAGCGACGTGCCGGCCCCCGCCGCGTTGGTGTGCCCCACCGGGCACTGACCCGTCCGATCCGACCCGAGCGCCCTCGTGGCGCCGCCCAGGAGCTGCACCATGCCCTCACCCCCACCGTCCTCCCCGCCAGCCCGATCCCGTCTGTCCCTCAACCCCTTCCGGGACGCCGACGAGCGCCAACCCCACCAGCGCCGCCGGCGCACCCGGCGGATACTCGCGTCCGAGGGCGTCTTCGACTCCATCGTGTCCCTGGCCGGCGTTCTCGGCCGGCCGGTCACCAATCAGACCGGTCAGGAAATCGGCCGCCTCGATGACGTCGTGGCCCGCTGGTCCGACGGCCAGACCTACCCACCGGTCAGCGGGCTGGTCATCCGCGTCGGGCGCCGCCTGGCCTACGTCCCCGCGTCGGCCATCGACCGGATCGGGCGCGCCGAGGTCCTGCTGCGCTCGGCCCGGCTCGACCTCACCGATGTCGTCCGCCGGCCGGGCGAGGTACTCCTGGCCAAGGACGTCTTGGACCACCAACTGGTCGACGTGGACGGCGTGCAGGTGATCCGCGCCGCCGATCTCTACCTGGCCGAGGTGCTGGGCCGCATCAGGCTGGTGGGCGCCGACGTGTCGACGGCCACGCTGCTGCGCCGGCTCGGGCCACGCCGCTGGCGCCCGTTGCCGACACCCGAGCGGGTCATCGACTGGGCCGCCATACAGCCGTTCGGCGAGGAAACGGATTCGATCGACGGATCGGCCCAGGTCCGCCTCAAGACCACCCACGAGGGGCTGCACCGGCTCCGCCCCGGCGAGCTGGCCGACCTGCTCGAGGACCTCCGTCGCGACGAGCGCCGGGAGCTGTTGGCCGCGCTGAGCCCCGACGAGGCCGCCGATGCCCTCGAGGAGATGCAGCCCGACGACCTCGAGCAGCTGTTGCGCGAGTCCGATCCGGACCAGGCGGCCGGTCTTCTCTCGGCCATGGAGCCGGACGAAGCGGTCGACGCGCTGCGCGATCTACCCGAACAGGACCGCATAGAGATCCTCCAACGGATGCCGGCCAAGTCCGCTGTTGCCCTGCGCGAGCTGTTGGGCTACCCCGAGGACGAGGCGGGCGGCATCATGACCACCACCCTGGTCACCGCCACCACCGACGACACCGTGACGCGGGTCGTCGACCGGCTGGCCGAGTCCCGTGACCACGACGTCGACCTCGATGCGGTGGCCGTGGTGAACCGGGAGGGCTGCCTGGTCGGTGACGTGACGGTCCTCTCCATCCTGCTCGCCCTGAGGACCGCGCCCGACACGCGGATCTCCTCGCTCCTCGAGGACGAGGACGTCGTCACGGTGCGCCCCCACGCGTCGGCGAAGGAGGCGGCCGTCCAGCTCATCGAGGCCCGGCGGCTCTCCCTCGTGGTGGTGGACGACGACGGCCGGCCCATCGGGCGGATCCTGGCCGACGACGTGCTCGATGCGCTCGTGCCCGGAAAGGGCCGCTTCCACTTCCCCAAACTGTTCTGACGTGAGGCTGCCGACTCGCCGGATGGCGCTGGTCTACCTCGCCGCCGCCGGCCCGGGGTTGGTGGCGGCTGCGGCCGGCAACGACGCCGGCGGGGTCGTGACCTACGCCTCGGCCGGTGCGCAGTTCGTCTACCGCACCTTGTTCCTCATGGTGCTGATCACCATCGCCTACGTCGTCGTGCAGGAGATGGTGGCCCGGTTGGCCGTGTACACCGGCAAGGGCCTGGCGGCACTCATCCGTGAGGAGTTCTCCCTCCGGGTGACGGCCTTCGCCGTCACCGCCTTTGCCATCGCCAACATCGGCCTCATGGTGACCGAGTTCGGCGGGATCGCCACCGCCTTCGACCTGTTCGGCGTCTCGCGCTACCTCTCCGTCCCGATCTTTGCGGTCGCAATCTGGTCGCTCGTGCTGTTCGGGTCCTACAGCTACGCCGAGCGGATCTTCCTCCTCCTCACGGTGGTCTTCGTCGCCTACCCCATTGCCGCCGTGCTCGCGCATCCCGACTGGCATCAGGTGGCGGCCAATACGCTCTGGCCGCACTTCGTCGCCAGCAAGTCGTTCCTGCTGCTTTCCATCGCCCTCATCGGCACCACCATCACGCCCTACATCCAGCTGTACGAGGCGGGAGCCGTGGTGGACAAGGGCGTCAAGGCCGAGGACTATCGCTTCCAGCGGGTCGACGCCATCGTCGGGGCGGTCATGGCGGCGTTCGTGGCAATGTCGATCATCGTGGCCACCGGCGCCACCATCGGGGGCACCGGACCCCTGACCTCCGCCTCCCACGCCGCCCACGCCCTCCGTCCGGTGGCCGGCGCGGCGGCCGAGGTGCTCTTCGGCCTCGGGCTCCTCGGTGCGTCGGCCCTGGCCGCCGCCGTGGTGCCCCTCTCGACCTCCTATGCCGTGGCCGAGGCCATCGGGGTGGAGCGGTCGGTGTCGTCGAGCTTTCGCCAGGCCCCCATCTTCCTGGGGCTCTTCACCGCGCAGATTCTGGTGGGCGCCGCCGTGGTCCTGGTGCCGGGCAACCTGATCACCCTGATCATCAACACCCAGGTCCTCGAGGGGGTGATCACCCCCATGACGCTCATCTTGATCCTGGTGCTGGCCAACCGGCGCTCGCTGCTCGGGGCGGCGGCCAACGGGCCCTGGGCCCGCTGGGTCGGCGGGATTTCGATCGTGTCGGTCGCGGCGGTGGCCTCGGTCTTCGTGGTCCTTACCGTTCTCGGCTGGTTCGGGATCGGCTGAGGTCGCCCGGGGCGCCGTCCGGGGCCATCGTTTGCGCCGGAGCAGGGGGTTCAGGGAGGCTATGGGAGCATGGCCGGACGCGTCGAGACACCCCTTGCCTAAAACGCCCCGCCAGAAGTGGATCTCGATCAAGGAGTCCTGGGAGCGCTCGCGACACATCGAGGTTCCGGCCCCGGTTCCGGCCGCACCGCCACGACCTGGCGGTTTGCGGATCGCCTTCCTCCTCTATCGCGGCAACCCCCGCTGCGGCGGCCAAGGGGTCTACACCCGTCATCTGACCCGCGAGCTGGTCGCCCTGGGGCACTCGGTCGAGGTGTTCGCCGGTCCCCCCTGGCCCGAGCTGGACGGCGGGGTCGGATTCACGCCGGTCCCCGGGCTCGATCTCTACCGGGAGCCCGACCCCTTCCGGGTGCCCCACCGGCGGGAGTTCACCAGCCTGCAGGACTGGATCGAGTTCGGCATCATGTGCACCGCCGGCTTCGGGGAGCCGCTGGCCTTCTCCCAGCGGGCGAGGGCACTGCTGTCCGCTCGGCTCGCCGACTTCGACGTGGTCCACGACAACCAGTGCCTGGGCACCGGGATGCTGGGCATGGTCGACGACGGCTGGCACCTGCTGACCACCCTGCACCATCCGATCACCGTGGACCGCGAGCTCGACCTGTCCCACACCACGAATCCCTGGCAGCGCTTCACGACCCGTCGCTGGTACGGCTTTTTGGGCATGCAGCTGCGCGTGGCGCGCGCCCTGCCGGCGGTGGTGACGGTCTCCGACTCGTCCCGGCGGGACATCGCCGCGCAGATGCTGGTGCGTCCCGAGCGCATGACCGTCGTGCCGGTCGGCGTGGATCACACCGTCTTCCGCCCTCGGGACGACGTCACGCCGGCACCGGGGCGGATCATGGTCACTTCGTCGAGTGACGTCCCCATGAAGGGCCTGGTGCCCCTCTTGGAGGCCGTCGCCAAGCTCCGCAGCGAACGTGCCGTCGAACTGACCGTCATCGGCCGCCCGCGCCCGGGTGGGCGCGTCGACCGGGCCATCACCCGGCTCGGGCTGTCCGACGTGGTGCACTGCGTGAGCGGGATGGACGACGACGAGCTAGCCGGCCTGTACGGCGAGGCCGAGGTCGCCGTGGTGCCCTCTCTCTACGAGGGGTTCTCCCTTCCGGCCATAGAGGCGATGGCCTGTGGCGTGCCCGTCGTCGCCACCACCGGCGGGGCGCTGCCCGAAGTCGTGGGGCGTGACGGCGAGACCGGGCTCCTGGTGCCGCCCGATGACCCCGGCGCGTTGGCCGGCGCCATCGCCGTGCTCCTCGACGACCCCGGGCTGCGCTCCCGCCTGGGTGCCGCCGGCAGGGAGCGCGTGATGAGCCATTTCACCTGGCAGGTGACCGCGGCCGGCACGGCAGCCTGCTACGAGGCACTGATGGGCGGGAGGCCACTGCCGGGGGCCCCGGCCCCAGCGGCGACCGACTTCCTGCCGCAGAAGGGAGACATCGCATGTTGACCGTGGACTACGAGAAGCTGGGCGTGCAGCCGGGCGACCGCCTCTTGGACCTCGGCTGTGGGTTCGGGCGTCACGCGTTCGAGGCGGCCCGCCGCGGTGCGGCCGTGGTGGCACTCGACGCGGGGTCCGACGAGGTGGCCAAGGTGCGGGGCACGCTGGGCGCCATGGTGGAGGCCGGAGAGCTGGCCCCCCGGCATCCGGCGGCGGTGGTGCAGGGAGACGCGCTGGCGCTGCCGTTTCCCGACGCGGCCTTCGACCGCGTGATCGCCTCCGAGGTGCTCGAGCACATACCCGACGACCTGTCGGCCATGAGGGAGCTCTCGCGGGTCCTGCGTCCCGGCGGGACGATGGCCGTCACCGTGCCCCGCTGCGGCCCCGAGGCCATCAACTGGGCCCTGTCCGATGAGTACCACGACACGCCGGGCGGCCACGTGCGCATCTACCGGCGCTCCACCCTCGAGCGCCGACTCTCCTCGACGGGCCTGCGGCCCACGGGGTTCCACCATGCGCACGGCCTGCACTCGCCCTACTGGTGGCTGCGCTGCGTGGTCGGTCCCAGCAACGGCGCCAACCCGGTCGTCGCCGCCTACCACAAGGTGCTGGTGTGGGACATCGTCAAGGCCCCGTTCGTGACGCCGCGCCGCCGATCGCGTGCTCAGCCCGCTCATCGGCAAGAGCCTCGTGGTCTATCTGTCCAAGCCCCCCGTGGTGGCCGGGGCGGTACCCGAGATCGGCATGCAGGCCCCCCGCGGGGATCCCGGGCGTCGGGGCCGGACGACCAGCGACCACGGTGCGGCGGCATGACCACCGAGCGGCTGCGCGCCAACGAGAGCACGATTCCCGAGGTGCCGGGCGTTCTCAGCGCCTCCGACGTGCTCGCCACCGCCCACGCCGTCGCCGACGTCCAGCGGGCCGACGGGATGATCCCGTGGTTCGAGGGAGGCCACTGCGATCCGTGGAACCACGTGGAAGGGGCGATGGCGCTCTCGGTGTGCGGGCTGTGGCGCGAGGCCGAGGCTGCCTACCGCTGGCTGGCCGGGCGCCAGCTGCCCGACGGGAGCTGGTTCAACTACTACCAGGGGGCGGGGGTCAAGGATCAGCGGCTCGACACCAACGTCTGCGCCTATCTGGCGGCCGGCGCCTGGCACCATCACCTCATCACGGGGGACGTCGAGTTCCTGGGCGAGCTGTGGCCCACCATTGAGAGGGGTATCGACTTCGTCCTGCGCTGGCAGCAGCCCGACGGTTCGGTCCTCTGGTCGCTCGATCCCTCGGGGCGGCCGGAAGGGTACGCCCTCCTGACCGGATCGTCGTCCATCTACCACTCGCTGCGCTGTGCGGTGGCGGTGGCCGAGTGCCTGGCCAAGGATCGTCCCGACTGGGAACTGGCCGCCGGAAGGTTGGGTCACGCCGTGGCCCACCACCCCAACGCCTTCGCTCCGAAGTTCGAGTTCGCCATGGACTGGTACTACCCCATGCTCTCGGGGGCGCTGGAGGGCGAGGCCGGCCGGCGCCGCCTGGCCGAGGGTTGGACGACCTTCGTCATGGAGGGCCTCGGCGTGCGCTGTGTCTCGACCGGCGACTGGGTCACGGCGGCGGAGACGGCCGAGTGCGTGCTAACCCTCGACGCCCTGGGCATGGACGGCCACGCCCAGGACCTCTTTGCGGCCGGACAGAACCTGCGACTGGCGGACGGCTCGTACTGGACGGGGATGGTCTATCCCGAGAGGATCACCTTCCCCGACAACGAACGCACGACCTACACCTTCGCGGCCATGGTCCTGGCGGCCGACGCCCTGTCGAGCACGTCGCCGGCGGCCGGGCTCTTCCGCGGCGAATGCCTGCCCGCCGGCCTGGACCTGGCCGAGCCCCACTGCATCGGGGAGGCGGCGGTGGGCTGCACCGCCACCTGACCTCCCTCAGTCGCCGTCGGGCGGGAGCGCCACCCGCCGCAGGACCCGCAGGCTCCCGCAGCCGCCGTCCTCGGTGAACTCCTTCGAGGCGAGCGCCGCGCAGAAGAGCTCGTAGGGCGGGCGGCCGCCGTCGGCGGGGTCGGGGAAGACGTCGTGGATGGCCAGCCAGCCGCCGAGCGCCACCCGGGGCGCCCATCCCCGGTAGTCCGCCCAGGCCGGCTCCTCACCGTGCCCCCCGTCGATGAAGCAGAAGGCCAGCGGATGCGCCCAGCGGGTCGCGACCGTGGGAGAGTCACCCACCACCCCCACCACCGAGCGTTCCAGGCCGGCGTCGCTGACCGCACGTCGCCAGTGTCCCAGCGTGTCGATCCGGCCCACGTCGGGGTCGACGAGGTCGGCCTCGTGGTGCACCCACCCGCGCTGGTTCTCCTCGGAGCCCCGATGGTGGTCGATGGAGAACAGCACCGCGCCGGTGGTCTCGGCCGCCGCGCCCAGGTACAGCGTCGACTTCCCGCACCAGGCACCGATCTCTACGAAGGTGAGGGGTGCGGGCTCGGACAGAGCCGACCGGCCCGCCCTCAGGGCGGCGACCAACAGGGCCTCGCCCTCGTCATCGGGCATGAAGCCGCGGGTCCGGCGGGCCGCCCGGACCAGCGCCTGCACCCGCGGGGCCCCCAGTGCGCCATCAGGGGGGAGGGAGCCGGTCGGGCTCAACGCGGACCGACGGCCGCCACGGCAGCCCGGCAGGCGTCCGCCAACCGGTTGCGCTCGCGGGCGGCAAAGGCCACGTTGACCTCCAGGCGCTCGACCGACTGGGCAACCCGGCGGGGCCCCGACGCCACGGGATGGTCGGCCAGGAATTGGATGACCGACTGCGCAACGCCGGCGTCGCCGCACAGGGCGGGAACGGCTTCGGCGATGCGTGCGTGCGCGTTCTTGGGGAACCGCTCGAGGATGGCGTCCCACGAGTCGGTGACGCTTCGCCAGACGGACGGTCCGGCGACGGGGTTGGCCAGCAACCCGGCGATGACCATCCATCCGTTCTGGGTACGGACCTCGGTCATGGCCAGGCGGAAGGTCCGCTCGGCCAGGTCCGTGTCCGGGAAGGTGCACAGCGCGTTGAGCGATCGCATCTCCTCCTGCGGCGTCGCCGCGGCCCGGTAGCGCGCCAGGAGCGCGTCGTAGTCGCCCGGCCGCAGCAGTTGGGCGACCACCGCCAGCGTGGCCGCTTCCACGTCGGCCGGGATCGGATCACCCTGGCCGCCCCCGACCGGTGCGTCGTCGAATCGTCGGGCCGCCTCGGCCCGCACCCCGGGATCGGCTCCGACGGTGCCCAGGAGGTTGATGGCCAGCGACCGCAACGTCGGCGTTCGATCGCTCTCTTTGGGGAGGGCCTCGAAGCCCAGGTGCCGGTATTGCGGGCCCACTAATGCCCCCACCGCCTTGTGCAGCGCCGGCCGGTCGGCGTCGCGTACGATGCGCTGGGCCAGGTGCAGGGCGGCGGACACGGGGGCCCACGGCGTCGGATCGGGCTCTAGGCCGAGCTTGGCCGCCAGGATCAGGAACTCCTGCAGCGTCGAGTGGCCGGCGAGCGTGGTTGCCCAGGTGTCGGCGAGTAGGTTGGCCCGCTCGAGCGGGGTGAGGTCCGAGAGATGGTCGGCCAGGGCCAGGCTGTGCTCGGCGTCGTAGCCGACCCGGAAGACCCCCCAGCCGCCGGCGTTGACCACGACCAGTCCGCGGTCCAGCTCCTCGAGGGGGACCGGAGTGGTGTCGAGCACGAGATGGCGCGTCGGTGCACCCCCTCCTCCGTCGACGGCCAGTGCGCGCACGGCCACCGGGACGACCCACGCATCGCCGATGGCCGACTCGGTCCCCTCGGGCGGTGGGCCGTACGAGAAGGGCTGCTGCTCCAGGGTGCCCCCGTGCAGGGAGACCAACGGGTGGCCGCCCTGGAGGATGAAGGTGTTCATCACGTCCCGAACGCGAGCGCCGCTGACCTCTTCCAGCGCGTCCCACAGGTCGGTGGTCACCGTGTTGGCGTAGGCATGGGCCTTGAGGTAGGTGCGCACCCCGTCGCGGAAGACCTCGGGACCGATGTGCTGCTCGAGCATGCGCAGGACCGCGGCGCCCTTCTCGTAGGTGAGGAGATCGAACATGCCTTCGGCCTCCTTGGGCGGGCCGACCGGGTACTCAATGGGTCGGGTGGCGTGTACCCCGTCAATGGCCAGGGCGGCTTCGCGCGAGGGGGCGAAGCCGACCCAGCGATCCCACGACGGCCGGAAGGCGTCGACGCAGAGCATCTCCATGAAGGTGGCGAACGCCTCGTTGAGCCAGATCCCCTCCCACCATCCCATGGTCACCAGGTCGCCGAACCACATGTGCGCCATCTCGTGCGCCACGACGTCGGCCACCCGCTCGAGCTCGGCTCGGGCGGCGCGGCTCGGATCGATCAACAGGGCCGTGTCCCGGAAGGTGATGCAGCCGAGGTTCTCCATGGCACCGGCGGCGAAGTCCGGGATGGCCACCAGGTCCACCTTCTCGCCCGGGTAGGGGATGTTGAAGTACTCGGTGAAGAAGCGGAGCGAGAAGGCGCCGATAGCCAGCGCGAAATCGGCCAGCTTGCGCTTCCCCGGCGTGAAGACCACCCGCAACGGCACGCCGTCGACGTCCACCGTCTCGGTCGTCTCGAGCTTCCCGACGACGAAGGCGACGAGGTAGGTGGACATCTTCATGGTCGGCGAGAAGCGGACGACGTTCTTGTCGCCCACCCGGCGGACGTCGGAGATCGGGGAGTTGGAGAACGCGTCGACGTCGCGGTCGACGGTCAGGGTGACCTCGAAGACCGCCTTGCGATCGGGCTCGTCCCAGCACGGGAAGGCCCGGCGGGCGTCCACCGACTCGAACTGCGTGGTGGCGATGGTGTGGCTCTCGCCGGCGTCATCCATGTAGGTGGAGCGGTAGAAGCCGCGCAGTTTGTCGTTGAGCGTCCCGCTGAACCGGCAGGTCACGGTGGCGGGCCCGGGGGCCAGGACGGCCGGGGAGTGGAACGTCGCCTGCTCGAGCTCGTCGTCGAACGAGACGGTGCAGCCGATGACCTCACCGCCGGCGTTCCGCACCTCCACGTCGCTGATGGCGAGCTCGGCCGCGTTGAGCACGATCCGGTCGACCGCCTCGTGCACCGTGACGTCGATCGCCACCGTCCCCGAGAAGGAGGCGGATCCCACGTCGGGCTCGATCTCAATGCGGTACACGTGGGGTTCCACCGTCCGCGGCAGGCGAAATGCGTCCGTGGAGGGCGTCGATGAGGGTGTGGCGGGGACGGAGGGCATTGCCCGGAAGGCTACCCGTCTCGCTCCGAGTAGGTTCTCGCTCCGTGCGTGCGACGAATGGGATGGAACGGCGATGAGCGACGACGGGAACGGGGCTGCGCTGGATCTGGTGGCCGTGGGGTCGCCGTTGCTGGACGTTCTCGATACGGCCCGCGACGAGGTGCTCGAACGAGTGGGGCTGACCAAGGGGTCGATGACCCTGATCGACCGGGACACGGCCGACGCCATTCAGGCGATGATGCCCTCGCCGCGCTACGTGTCGGGTGGATCGGTGGCCAATACGGCGGTCGGGCTGGCCGAGCTCGGCGGCCGGGCCGGGTACATCGGCGCGGTGGCCGACGACGACGTGGGGCACACCTACATCGAGGACCTGCGGGCCGCGGGCGTGGTCGTCGAGCCCCACGTCGGCGGGGTGCACGAGGGGGCACAGCTCGGTACGGGACGGTGCATGGTGCTGATCTCCGAGGACGCCGAGCGCACCATGGGCACGTACCTGGGGGCGGCGTCCACCCTGACCACGAAGGGTGTACCCCGCGCCTTCGTGGAGCGGGCGGCGGTCGTCCTGCTCGAGGGCTACCTGTGGGACGTGGACAGCGCCAAGGAGGCCATGCGCCACGCGGCCGGCATCGTCCACGAGGCGGACGGCTCGGTCGCCCTCTCCCTGTCGGACCCGTTCTGTGTCGCCCGTCACCAGCGCGAGTTCCTCGACCTCCTCATCGACGACGTCGACATCCTGCTCGGGAACGAAGAGGAGATCACCATGCTCTTCGGAGCCACCTCGCCCGCCGGGGCCCTTGCGGCCGCCGGGGAGACCGGCCTTCTCGTCGTCATGACGAGAGGCGCGCAGGGATCCGTGGTGCTCACCGCGCACGGCCCCGAAGAGGTGCCGGCGGCACCGGTCGTCCGGGTGGTGGACACCACGGGCGCTGGCGATCTCTTTGCGGCCGGTGTGCTCTACGGCCTGACCCATGGCATGGACCCCGTGCGCTGCGCCCACCTCGGGGGAGTGTGCGCCGCGGAAGTGATCTCGCACACCGGTGCTCGGCCCGAGTCGGACCTGCGGGCGCTGGCGTCGGCGGCCGGCTTGCTGGTGCCCTAAGGGGAGATCGCGTGTCGCTCTCCATCGGCATCGTCGGGCTGCCCAACGTGGGCAAGTCGACGCTCTTCAACGCGCTGACCAGCAACGAGGTCCTGGCCGCCAACTACCCCTTTGCCACCATCGACCCCAACGTGGGGGTGGTGGCGGTGCCCGACAGCCGCCTCGAGAAGCTGGCCGTGCTCTACGGCGGGGCGCCGATCGTTCCGGCCACGGTGACCTTCGTCGACATCGCCGGCATCGTCCGCGGTGCGTCCCGGGGGGAGGGGCTGGGCAACAAGTTCCTGGGCGCCATCCGGGAGAGCGACGCCATCTGCCAGGTCGTCCGCGTCTTCCACGACGACGACGTGATCCACGTCGACGGGCGGGTCGACCCCGAGTCGGACATCGGCACGGTCAACACGGAGTTGATCCTGGCCGACCTGCAGACGGTGGAGAACCGCCTGCCCCGGCTGGCCAAGGAGGCCCGGGCACGGCCCGAGCTGAGGGCCACGGCCGACGCCGTCGCCGCTGCGGCGCGCCTCCTCGACCAGGGCCGCACCATCTCGAGTGCGGCCGCGCAGGGCGAGGTCGACGCCGGCCTGCTCAACGAGCTCCATCTGCTGACGGCGAAGCCGTTCATTTACGTCTTCAACGTCGACGAGGACGCCCTGGGTGACCGCCAGTTGGGCGATCGGCTGACCCAGAGCGTGGCGCCGGCGAGCTCGATCGTGCTGTGTGCCCAGATTGAGGCGGAGCTCGCCCGGATGCCCGGCGACGACGCCCGTGAGCTGCTGGAGAGCTACGGCCTGCACGAGTCGGGGTTGGAACGGCTGGTCCACGTGGGATTCGCCACGCTCGGGCTCCAGACGTTCCTCACCGCCGGCCCCAAGGAGGCCCGGGCCTGGACCATCCACGTCGGCGACACCGCACCGACGGCCGCCGGGGTGATCCACACCGACTTTGAGAAGGGCTTCATAAAGGCCGAGGTGGTGAGCTTCGAGGATCTGGTGGAGGCCACCTCGGTGGTGGCCGCCCGCGCCGCGGGAAAGGCGCGCATGGAGGGTAAGGACTACGTCATGCGTGACGGGGACGTCGTGGAGTTCCGCTTCAGCAACTGAGCGGAGCCCGTCACCCGTCGACCGTGAACGGGGTGTGGATCTCGTCGCCCGCCGGGTTGAGGACGTACCACGGACCGCCGTCCTGGTCGATGGCCTGGCCGGTGATCATGCCCGGCGTCACGTCGAGTACGTAGGTGTAGAGGGGGTGGCCGTGGTAGGAGAGCTGGGTGGATCCGCCCGGCCGGCGCAGCGTCCCGACCAGCGCGCGGTCGACGCCGGGCCCGACCAGGATCGGACCGTGGACGACCAACGGTGGCCACTGGTAGACACAGCCGTCGTTGAGGCAGGTGCTCCGATGGGGCGTGTCCGGCCCGAAGTCATAGAGCGTGGCGCCCGTGCCGGTGGCCAGGATCGGCCCCGCGGGTGATCGCTGCACCGTCAGGGTGAGCCCGGCGTCGGTGGAGGGCGTGGAGGAGAGCGTCGTCACCGCTCCACCGCCGCACGCCGCCAACATCGCCCCCAGGCCGAGGCAGAGCCCCAGGCCGAGGCCGAGGCCCAGGCCGAGCCCCAGGTGAAGCGGGCGCCGCCCACTCCTCGGGGCGGGCGCAGACCGGCGGAGGGGCATCGCTCCCATGTATAGCAATCCGGCCCGTGCGCCCCGCCTGCGGCCCGGGGTGGCGGGCCGGAATAAATCCGATCCGACCGAGGTTGTGCGCCTTGAGCCGTTGAGGGGAGCACCCGATGCCGCGTGCCGTGAGATTCGACGAGTACGGCGACGTCGACGTCCTCAAGGTCGTCGACGTGCCCCGTCCGAGACCCGGGACGGGCCAGGTCCTCGTGAAGGTGGTGGCCGCCGGGATCAACCCGGGGGAGTCCTCCATCCGCAAGGGGTTGCTCAGTGAGCGGTGGCCGGCCACGTTCCCCTCGGGGCAGGGGTCCGATCTCGCCGGCATCGTGGACGAGGTTGGTCCCGGGGTCACCGCGTTCGCCCCTGGCGACGAGGTGCTCGGCTTCGTCGACACCCGGAGCAGCCAGGCCGAACTGGTGGTGGTGGAGAGCGAGCACCTGGTGCCCCGGCCGCCCGAGGTGCCCTGGGAGGTGGCCGGCTCGCTGTTCGTGGTCGGAACGACGGCGTACGCCGCGGTGCGGGCGGTCAACCCGGCCCCGGGGGAGTCGGTGGTCGTCTCGGGTGCGGCCGGAGGGGTCGGATCGCTCGCCGTACAGCTGGCCGTCAACGCCGGTGCGTCGGTGATCGGCCTGGCCAGCGAGGAGCACCACCCCTGGCTCAAGGACCACGGGGTGATTCCGGTGGCGTACGGGGAGCGGGTGGTCGAGCGCGTGAGGGATGCGAGCGGCGGCCAGGTCGACGCCTTCATCGACACCTTCGGCAACGGCTACGTGAAGATGGCGGTGGAGGAGCTCGGGGTCTCCCCCCAGCGCATCGACACCATCATCGACTGGGCGGCGGCGCAGGAGTACGGGGCGAAGACCGACGGCAACGCCGCCGGGGCGGATGCGGGCGTGCTGGCCGAGCTGGTCGAGCCGATCGTCGAGGGGCGCCTCGAGGTTCCCATCGCCAAGGTCTATCCGCTGGCCGAGGTGCGCCAGGCCTACCGGGAGCTCGAAGAACGTCACACGCTTGGGAAGATCGTCCTGCGTCCCTGACCGTTCCCCGACGGCCCGGGAACTGCCGCCCGGGAACCGCCGCCCCGGGGAACGGTCGGACGGGCGGGGCGGCCTACGCTGAGCCGACATGTCGACCCAGATCGCCGTCGTCGGCGGTTCCGTTGCGACACCGCCGGTGCTCGCCTCGGCGGAGGCGGTCGGTGCCGCCCTCGCCGCGGCCGGAGCGGTGGTCGTCTGCGGCGGCCTCGGAGGGGTGATGGCCGCGGTGTGCCGGGGGGCCAAGTCGGAGGGTGGGCTAACGGTGGGGATCCTGCCGGGCCGCTCGGGCGCGGCGGCGAACCGGTGGGTCGACGTGGCCGTGGCTACCGGGCTCGGCGAGGCGCGCAACGCCCTGGTCGTCGGCTCGGCGGCGGTCGTCATCGCCATCGACGGCGAGTACGGCACCCTCTCGGAGATCGCCCTGGCGTTCCGCGCCGGGACTCCGGTCATCGGCATCGGCACGTGGGCCCTCACCGGGCCCGACGGGGAGCCCGACACCGGGATCGTGCCGATGGACGATCCGCGGGAGGCGGCGGCCCTGGCGATGCGTCTGGCCTCCAGCCGTTAGGCGCCGGCGGGCCGAGCGTCGCATGCCAGTATGGCGGCGTGCGGGTGGCCATGGTCTGCCTCGGGAACATCTGCCGCTCCCCGATGGCCGAGGCGGTGGCGGCGGGGATGGTCGAGGCCGCCGGGCTGGGGGGCGCGGTGGTCGTCGAGTCCTTCGGCACCGCCGGCCACCACGTGGGGGAGGCCGCCTACCCGCGGGCCGTGGCGGCGCTGCGACGCGGGGGATGGCCGGGGGCCGAGCACCGGGCGCGCCGGTTGCGTCCCGCCGACGTCGCCGCCGCCGACCTCGTCCTCTGCGCGGACCGCGCCACCCTCGCCCACGCGCGGCGCCTGGCCGGCCCGGACGACGCGGTGGCCAAGGTGCGGCTCCTGCGCTCCTACGACCCCGAGGCGAGCGCCGGCGACGACGAGGTTCCCGATCCCTGGGGCGGAGACGACGCCGAGTTCGACGTGGTGCTCGCCCTCATCGAGCGGTCGTGCCGTGGGCTCGTTGCCGAGCTGGCCGACGCGCCTCACTAGCGTCGTCGGCCCGATCGGGCCGTCGAAACGGCTGAGCGGCGACGCGTGGTCCGTCGTGGCCGGTGATCGCACCTACGTGGTCAAGCTCGGTGCCGGCACAGCCGACGAGGCAGACGGGCTCGAGCGCCTCGGCGCGGTGCCCGGGGCGCCCCCCGTGCCGGAGGTCGTCCTCGCCGAACCCGGGCTCCTCGTCACCACCTGGGTCGAGCAGGGACCGGCGACCCCGGGGCACTACGAGTCGCTCGGCCACGCGCTGGCGACGTTGCATCGGGCCCCCTTCGCCCGCTGGGGTGGTGGCGCGTCGTGGATCGGCGCCTGTCCCGTCGACGCGTCCCCGGCGCCCGATGCCGCCGCCTTCTACGGAGCCCGGCTCCGTGAGCTCTCGGCCCGCTGCGGGCTCGAAGGCGCGGTGGAGGCGGTGGTCGCCCGGTTGGACGAGCTGCTCCCGCCCGGTGGACCGGCGCTGGTGCACGGCGACCTGTGGTGGGGCAACGTGCTCTTCGGATCCGACGGGCGCGCCTGGCTCATCGACCCTTCCGTCCACGGCGGCCACCCCGAGGAGGACCTGGCCATGTTGGCGCTCTTCGGCGCGGTGCCCGAGCGCCTGCTCGGTGCCTACCTCGAGGTGCAGCCGCTCCGTCCCGGCTGGCCGGAACGCATCGCCCTCTTCCAGCTCACCCCGTTGCTCGTCCACTCGGTGCTGTTCGGTGGCGGCTACCGGGCCCGGGCGGCCGCGGTGGCCGGGCGCTACGCCTGAGGGGGGAGTCCCGTGGTCACCGGCCGAACAGATCGGAGATCGCCGGCGCCACATCGCGGTAGTCGTGGGTCTGCACGAGCCGGCCGCGCCCGACGCGGGCCAGATCCCGGGCCAGGTCGAGATCCTGCTCGCCCGAGGCGTCCAACAGCACGTCCACACGCGGCAACCGTGCGGCCGCCGTCCGTGGATCGGGCCCGGCGTTGTGGACGCAGTCGGACAGCAACAGGACCCGGCAGTCGCGCGCCGGGAGCCGGGGGAGCTGCCGACGCGCCACCTCCAGAGGGAACGAGATGTTGGTGAGCCCGTGCGCCGGTGTGCGCAACAGGGTGTCGATCACCTTGGCCGCCGACACCTGCTGGCCGAAGTGGGCGAGGACGGCCGCATCCGACCAGAAGGCGATGACGGCGAACTCGTCGCGAGCCAGCTCCGCGACCAGGGCCCCCACGGTGGCCGCCGCCGTGCGGACCCGCTCGCCGCGCATCGATCCGGAGGTATCGACCACCAGCACCACCGACCGCCGGGTACGGATCCGTTCCCGGACGATGATGTCGTCGTCCTCGGGCACCGGGTGCTCGACCAGGCGGTCGACGGTGGCATCGAGGTCGATGTCGTCGGACCCGCCGCTGAAGCGCAGGCTCCGCAGCTCCCCGAAGCCCCTCCCGGTGGACGTGTCCCGCCGCGGCCGCGGCAGCATCAGGCGGGAGGCGATCCGTTGGGCCAGCAGCACTACCTCGGGGTGAGGGTCTTTGCCCCCCGGCACCGTCTTCAGCAGTTGCGCGGGTTCATCGGTGACGTGGCGCGCCACGCGGCGAGGGGAGACGCTCGGCGTCGCCAGGGGGCGCGGTGTCGCCGCGGGCAAGACCGTCGCCGCTCCGGTGGCGGAGCGCCCCGGCCGGGTCGGCCCGGCGTCGATCTCCCGGGGGCGGTGGCGGGGCGAACGGGTCGTGTCCATCCGGTCGGCCTGTCGACCGTGCCCCCCGAGGGCGGCGGGCGGAGCGTGGGCCTCCGCACCCCTTCATCCGGGTGCCGCGGCGGCGGGATTGAGCACGAAGTGGTCCTCCCACAGCTGGCGCAGCACCTCCTCGGGGCTCAGGTCGCACGTCTCGTCGAGGTGTATCCGTCCGGACAGGGCCACCACCATGGCGTCGAACACGGTCACGGCGTACGCCTGACGAACCGGGTCGCCGATGACCGGGCCGTCCCCGACCTCGGTGATCGCCCGCAGTGCCAGCAGCTCGCCCGCCACCAGCGTCACGTCGATGGCGCCCCGGACACTGCTGCCCTGGCGGACGCTCGCGTGGCGCCGTGTCGCCCGCGTCAGCGCCACCGCGTCGGCGATCAGGGCACGTGCCACCTCGGGCGGCACCCCGGTGGAGCTCAGGTCGGCCCGCAGGGCGACGATGCCTCGCTCCGACTCGTCGTCCTGGTAGGTGACGGCCAGGCGGCAGAGCCGGTCGTGGACGCTGGTCGAGATCCGGGTGGTCCCGACGCTGTCGAAGGGGTTCATGGAGGCGATCACCCGGAAGGTCGACCGGGCGGCCACCCGACCCACCCGCGGGACGGAGACCTCGCGCTCGGCCATGGCCGCGAGGAGGGTGTTGAGCGTGTCCTCGGGCGCGCGGTTGAACTCCTCGATGTAGAGGAACCCACCGGCCCGCATGGCGTCGAGCAGGGGGCCGTCCACGAAGTTGTCCGTGCTGTAGTCCTCGCGGAGCACCCGCGCCGGATTGTGGTGGCCGATGAGCTTGGCCGGTGTGAGGTCGGCGTTGCCCTCGACGAACACCAAGGGAATGCCCCACTCCTCGGTGATGGCGCGCAGCAGGGTGCTCTTCGAGGTGCCCGGGGGGCCTTCGAGCACCAGATCCCGACCGGCCGACACCGCCGCCAGGATCAACTCGAGCTCCCGCTGTCGGCCCACGACCCGGTTCGTGATCCGCGCGCTGATCTCGGACAGGCCGGTGATATCCGCCCCGGTCGGTGCCGCGGCCTGGGACCCATTGCTGCGCACCAGGTGGGTCACGGCCACCACGCGCGCTCGGGAGTTGTCATGTCGCCACAGGTTAGCGACAGGCGTCCGAGGGCCGGCTCCGACGTCCCATGGTGGTTGCGGGGCCAGGGGAGGGCCGGGCGGGCTACGTCCGGCCCGACGAGGTCGCTCGCGGCCGATGGGCCTTCGATCGAAAGCGCGTGCTGGCATCGATCACGTCAGCCAGCTTCGGGTGAAGGCGGCGCCGGAGCCGGTCGAGGGCCCTCCGGGGCTGGGGCGCCGCAGCGGGGGTGGCCGCCCCCAGCTGCCGTTCGGCTACCTCGGAGAGCGCACGCACCAGGAGGTCGATGACCTTGGTGGAGTCGGACAAGGCGACCGGGGTGGACGCCACGCAGACCTCACCGTCCCAATGGCTGAAGACGACGGTGGCAGACTGGGGGTGCCAGGTCGCGCGCAGGTACAGGTCGCCACCGCGGGCATCGGGCACAAACACACGATTCGGGGGCACGTCGGCCACGCCCGAGTATGCACCTCGGCGGCCAACGCCGCCAGGGGGGACGCGGGGCGGCTCAGGTCCGGGGCGGCTCAGGTCCGGGGCGGCTCAGGTCCGGGGCGGGCAGGTCCGGGGCAGGTCCGGTGCAGGTCCGGGCGATGTAGGTCAGCGCAGACCGGTCAGCCAGGCTGCGACGACGTCGGCGACCTCGGCGTCGCGCCGGCGCAGGGAGTGGTCACCGTCGACGGGGACCAGGGTCACGGTTCCCGCGATGGCTGCGGTCTCCCGTTTCAGCTCGTCGGGCGTGGCGAAGGCGTCCCGCCGGCCCGAGACGAAGAGACACGGCAGGTGCAGGTCGGGGAAGTGGGCGGTCCGGAGGCGGTCGGGCCGTCCGGGAGGATGCAGCGGGTAGCTGACCAGGACGAGGGCGGCCACCTCGAGACCTTCGGCGGCGGCCATGGAGCACATCCGGCCGCCCATGGAACGACCACCTATCGCCACCCGGCCGGTCGGGACGCCGAGGCGGTCGGCGAGCTCAGCGGTGGCGGCGCGCACCGTCCGGATGCACACCTCGGGGGGGTCGGCCCGGCGCTTCCCGGCCGCCTGTCCGGGGAACTCGACCCGCTCGACCGCGATGCCGTGTCGCGTCACCTCGTCGTCGATGGCCACCAGCGCCGAGTGGTCCCGTCGAGCGCTGGCCCCGGGCGTGAGCACCAGCCCGGCGGGACCGGGCCCCGTCACCGGTCTCCCGCTGCGCCGCCACCCGCTGTGCCGCCGCCCGCCGCCGCCGCACCCGTCGTCGTCGTCACGGTCCGGCGATAGCGCCTCGCCAGCTTGCGCGACAGGCCGTCGATGGTTCGAAGGGCGTGGTCCCGGTGCTCGGGGATGGCGTGCATCGACTCACCGATCAGGGCGTCGATGATCTCTCCATCGCTGCGCGGCTCGCAGCGGTTCCAGCCCGCCGGGAGAGGCGGCGCCCCCCGCACCGCGGCGTAGTCGACGATGGTTTCGGGCTGTACCAGGGGGTGACCGACCGGCCGGAGCTCTCCCTCGTTGACCTCGTAGACCGCGAGCCCGGCAGCTTCGAGGGACCAGATCAACTCCTGGGGACTCGTTCCGTGGCTGTGCAGCGCGTACCCGTTCGACTCTATGACCATCCCCCGCACGCTCCCCAGCATTCTCCGGGCCCCGCCCAGCACGGCGTGCTCCTTGCCTTCGATGTCGATCTTCGCCCATGTGATGGGGGTCGTCGGCACCATCTCGTCGACGACCGTGGTCGTACGTCGGATCGTTGGGTAGCCCGTCTCCGAGCAGATGGTCGGCGTCGAGATGGTGCCGTAGGGCCCGAGGTCGACGAACTCGACCTCCGCCGTTCCGCCGTCCACGACCGCCTCGACGATCTGCACGTTGTCCAGGCGGTTGCGCTCGCAGGCCGACCGCAGTACGGCCGCGTTGCGCGGCGAGCCCTCGACGGCGACCACCCGCGCACCGAGCATTGCCGCCGGGATGGTGAAGGTCCCGTAGTGCGCGCCCAGGTCCAACACGGTGTCGCCGGGCTCCACGGCGGCCAAGAGCCACATGAGGGCGGGGCTCAGTTTCCACCGGCCCTCGACCACCTGCCGACCGATCGGATCCCCGAGGTCGAGGTCGATGACCAGCTCGTACGTGATCCCACCCGGGCCCAACGGCAGTGCACAGGGAACCACCCGGTTGTTCACTGCCCCGACATTAGCCACGCCCCCCGGGCCGTCCCCGCCCGGGACCCCCACCACCAGAATGTCAGTCGTCGTCCCCGTCGGGGGGCAAGAAGGAGAACGGGAGGTCGGCCAGCTGTATCAGTATGGAGGAGATCCAGCGGGTGAGGCCGGCGATCACCGGCTCAATCTCGTCGGGCGACTCCAGTTGGGTCTCGCTGAACCGGATGGAACCCTCGTACGTCGCCTCGACGGCCCAGCGCACGCTCTCGCCGGCGTGGACCTGCTCAATGGTGGTCGCCGTCCTGACGAGGGGATCGACCCCGAGGAGCGGGCTCGACTCGGGGAGGGAGCGGAGGACCGTGTGGGTGTCGGGCGCCTCGGCCAGGCGCTGCACCCGCAGGGCCACCTCCACGACGATCTCGGGAAGCTCGTCGGGCGGTTCACCGATCGACCAGCTCCGGTAGGAGGTCTGGCTCCATGTGGGCCAGTCCACGGAGATGTCGGCCCTGACCCGCGGCGGCTGCTCCTCGCCGGGCAGGCTGTAGGACGTCTCCCACGAGACGTCGCCCAGGAAGACGTCGACCTGGAACCGTTCCTCGACCGCTTGGCGTTGCAGCAGCGCCTGGTCGAACGATCGGCGGATGTTACTGATGACGTCGACGAGGATGTGATCGAGCACGACCAGGAGAGGCTACCGGTGATCGGCCGGTACCATCGGTCCGGTGAGGGGCGGATCGGTGTGGCTCGAGCGACGGGTGCTCGCCTATGCACACCAGGGCGGGGCGTGGGAGTCACCCTCCTCTACCCTGTTCGCCATCGACCGGGCGGTGGCCGCAGGGGCCACCGGAATCGAGCTCGACGTGCATGCCACCGCGGACGGCGAGCTGGTCGTTTGTCACGACGCAACGGTCGACCGCACGACGCCGGCGAGGGGCACCATCGCCAGCTTCACCCTGGCCGAGCTGCGCCAGCTCGACTTCTCGTTCTGGTTCGTGCCCGGGTCCGATGTCACACCCCATCGGGACGAGGGTGCGTACCCCTACAGGGGGCGTGCGCCCGAGGACCCGCGGTTCGGGATCGCCACCCTGCGGGAGGTGCTCGAGTTGTTCCCGGGGGTGCTCCTCAATCTGGACATCAAGCAGACGGCACCGGTCGTCAAGCCCTACGAGGAGTCATTGGCGCAGCTCCTGGCGGAGTACGGGCGCACCGAGGACGTCATCGTGGCGTCGTTTCTCGATGCCGCCACCGACTCGTTCCGGGCCTTCGCGCCCACGGTGGCGACGTCGGCGGGAACGATCGCCACGGGCGTGTTCTGGCGGGCGCTGCACGCCGGCGAGGCGATCCCCGACACTCCCGCCGTCGCATACCAGGTTCCCGAACGCGTAGGCGAGCTCGTCCTGGTCGACGAGGCATTCGTGGAGGCGGCGCACAGCCACGGGAAGGCCGTCCACGTCTGGACGGTCAACGACCCCCAGAGCATGGAGCGGCTGGTGGCCTTCGGGGTCGACGGCATCATCTCCGATCTGCCGACGCTGCTCAGCCGGGAGCTTGACGACCTCCATGTCGCGTGGGGTGGAGCGTGAGCTCGTCCCCGTGAACGGGAACTAGCCCCTCCCGCAGTTCGGCTTCTTGCCGTGGTTGGCCTTCTTCTTGGCCCTGAGTTTGCGCTTCACCGTCCGTTTCGACATCCCGGCATGCTACTTCGGATCCCGTCGGACCCGTCCTCCGCCCCGTGGTGGCCATGCCGGGACCCCCATCGCCAACCCATTAGCCTCGGTCGCCTATGCGGTCCGGATGGCTGCTGCGCGACGGCGACGTGGTGTGCGCGCTGGAGATGACCGACTCGTTCGCAGAGCGGATCAGGGGGTTGCGCGGGCGCGACGACTGCGAGGGCGCGCTGCACATGCCCGGGGTGCGCGCCGTGCACAGCGCCGGTATGGGGTTCGCCCTCGACGTGGCCTTCCTCACCGGGGACCTGGTCGTGGTCAAGATGGTTCGACTGCCGCCATGGCGGATCGCCCTTCCCCGCAGCGGCGTGCGCAGCGTGCTGCAGGCCCGGGCGGGGGCGCTGGAGCGTTGGGGCGTCCAGCTGCACGACCAGCTCGAAGTCCGCGAGGTGCGGTGAGCGACGCCGAGCAGCGCCGCGGTCAGCTGGTCCTGGTGGCGACGCCCATAGGGAATCTGGGCGACATCTCCCCCCGGGCGCGCCAGGTGTTGGCCACCGCCGAGCTGGTCTGTTGCGAGGACACCCGCCGGACGAGGGCGCTGCTGTCGGCCATGGGGATCGCCGCGGGAGGGGCGCACGGCGACCGCCTGGTGTCGCTGCACGGCCATAACGAGGCGTCACGGGTCGAGCGCGTGCTGTCGTGCGTGGCCGCCGGCGGCACGGTGGCTGTGGTCAGCGATGCGGGCATGCCGGGGATCTCGGACCCTGGCGCGTTACTGGTCGCCCGGCTGGCCGACGCCGGGCAGACGGTGAGCGTCGTACCCGGACCGACGTCGATCGTGTCCGCCCTGGTGGTCAGCGGGCTGCCCACGGAGCGGTTCTGCGTGGAGGGTTTCCTGCCCCGCCGGGGCGGGGAGCGGCGGGCGCGCATCGCTGCGCTGATGGCCGATCAGCGGACGACGGTCGTGCTCGAGGCGCCGGGGCGGGTGGCCGCCACCCTGGCCGAACTGGCCGCCGTCCATGGGGCACGCCGTGTCGCCGTGGTGCGTGAGCTGACCAAGGTGCACGAAGAGGTGTGGCGTGGCACCGCCGCGCAAGGTGCGGCCATCTTCGCCGAGCGCCCGCTCCGGGGCGAGGTCGTGCTGGTCATCGCCGGCGCGTCCCCCAGTGAGCCGATGAGCGAGGACGCCCTGCGCGCCGCCGTGCAGCGCCGGATCGACCAAGGTCCGGCGGACGGACCGCGCCAGATCGCCCACGAGCTCTCCGAGACGTTGGGCGTGCCCAAGCGCGCCGTCTACGAGGCGGTCCTGCGTCTCCGGGGTGAGGGCGAGGTCCACCGGGACCCGTGACGGCGGGTCCGGCATCCGCCGGTACGCTACCGGCGGTGCCGCCCTACTACCTCACCACGCCGATCTACTACGTGAACGACGCGCCGCACGTCGGCACCGCGTACACCACGGTCAACGCGGACGCCCTGGCCCGATGGCACAGACTCCTGGGCGACGAGGTCTTCTTCGTGACCGGAACAGATGAGCACGGAGCGAAGATCGTCGAGGCGGCGGAGGCCCACGGGACCTCGCCCAAGGAGTGGACCGACCGCACCTCGGCACGGTTCGTCGAAGCGTGGAAGCGACTCAACATCAGCAACGACGACTTCATCCGCACCACCGAGCCGCGCCACTACGCCGTCGTGCAGCAGTTCCTCCAACGTGTCTACGACAACGGCTTCATCGAATTGGGGCAGTACACCGGGCTCTACTGCGTCTCCTGTGAGGACTACTACACGCCGGACCAGCTCGTGGACGGCAACTGCCCCGTCCACGGCCGCCCGGTGGTCGAGATGCAAGAGGACAACTACTTCTTCCGGCTGAGCGCCTTCGAGGATCGCCTGCTCGACTACTACGAGAGCCATCGCGACTTCGTCCGCCCGATCTCGAAGCGCAACGAGGCGCTGGGCTTCATCCGCGGCGGCCTCAACGACGTCTCCATCACCCGCACGTCGTTCCGCTGGGGGGTCCCGGTTCCCTGGGACGACGGTCACGTCTTCTATGTCTGGTACGACGCGCTGATCAACTACCTCACGCTCGCCTCCTACGGCAGCGACTCGGAGCGGTTCGCACCGTTGTGGCGGGCGGCGCACCACCTGATCGGCAAGGACATCTTGAAGTTCCACTGCGTGTGGTGGCCCGCCATGTGCATGGCGGCCGGGATCGATCCTCCCGCGGAGATCTTCGTCCACGGCTACCTGCTCATGGGCGGACAGAAGCTGGGGAAGACCATGATCCAGTCCGGCGTGACGGGCGTGGGTGACGAGGCGCGCTCGCTCAACATCACCGATGTCTCCCCACTGGCCCTCGCCGACGACTTCGGGGTCGACCCCCTGCGCTACCACCTTTTGCGCGACGTGCCGTTGGGCGGAGACGGCGACTTCTCCTACGAGGGGATCGTCGGCCGCTACAACGCGGACCTGGCCAACAACCTGGGCAACCTGCTCTCGCGGGTGGCGACGGTGGTCCACTCCAAGTGCGGCGGGGTGGGGCCGGCTCCCGAGGCCGACGGCGCGCTGTCCACGACGGCGGCCGAGGTGGTGTCGGCTTCCGCTGATGCCTGGGACCGCTGGGCCCCCCACGAAGCCCTGGAGGCCACCTGGCGCCTCATCGGCGCGACCAACGCCGAGCTGGAGGCGGCCGAACCGTGGAAGATGGAGGCGGGGCCCGAGGTCGACGCCGTCCTGGGCAACGCCCTCGAGGCGCTGCGGATCGTCGCCATGCTGGCGTCGCCGGCCATCCCCACCGCGGCCGCCGAGATCTGGCGCCGGATCGGTGTGGCGGGGGACCCGTCGGAGGCACGGCTCCCGGGCGACGCCCGGTGGGGCGGGTACCCGGGCGGGGTGCCCGTGCTGAAGGGGGATCCGCTGTTCCCGCGGCGCAAGGGGTGAACGGTTGGTTCGACTCCCACTGCCACGTGCAGGAGGAGTACCTCGGCGGCGGAGAGGGTGGCAAGGCCGATCGGGATCTCTCGGCCGTGCTCGAGCGGGCCGAGGCCGCGGGGGTGGGCCGACTCGTCTGCATCGGCACGGGCCCCGTCACCTCGGCCCAGGCGCTCGAGGTGGCCCGGGCGCTGCCGGGTGGCGACGAGCACCTCGGGGCGTGGGCCTCCATCGGGCTGCACCCCCACGAGGCGAGCGCCGGGGTGGCCGGGGTGGCCGCGCTGCTCGAGCGGGAGCTCGCGGTCGGTGACGGCGCGGTGGTGGCCGTCGGCGAGTGCGGGTTGGACTACTACTACGAGCACTCACCGCGCGATGCGCAACGCCGCGCCTTCGCCGCGCAGATCGCGCTGGCCCACCAGTGGGGCCTGGCGCTGGTCATCCACGCCCGCGACGCCTGGGACGACCTCTTCGACGTCCTGGACGCCGAAGGCGTACCCGAACGCACGGTGCTGCACTGCTTCACCGGGGGACCCGATGAAGTGGACCGCTGCCTGCGTGCCGGCATGTTCGTCTCGTTCAGCGGCATCATCACGTTCAAGAACGCGTCGGGCGTGCGCGACGCCGCGGCGCGCTGCCCCCTCGATCGCCTGTTGGTGGAGACCGACAGCCCGTTCCTGGCCCCGGCGCCGCACCGCGGCACGGTCAACGAGCCGGCTCTGCTCCCTCTGGTCGGTGCCACGGTGGCCGAGGTGAAGGGATGTGAGATCGAGGCGATCGCCGCCAGCACGGCGGCGGCGGCCGCCGCCGCCTTTGCCCTTCCCACGTGAACGCGGAGCTGCTGGGACGCTGACCTGGGAAAACCGCCCGGCGACGGCGATTCCCCATTGCGTTTCATTTGCGCAGGTCCCGGTGAGTCCCTAAGTTCGGGGCCGTCCCCCTCGCCGACGGTGCGTCGGCGCGGGTGCACTGTCCCCGGAGAAGGGTGGAGCCCTGCGGAAACAGAGCACTCAGGGGAGGCGCCTGGGCGTCGCCGCCGTGCTCTGCGGCGGCGTGCTCGTAGGGCCTCTCCTCTTGCTGCAGCTCGGGTCGGCCCACGCGCCACGCGTGGCGGCGGCGAGCCCACGGGTCGTTCCGCACGGCGCGCCCCGCGGCACGTCGGGCGGTCACGAGGTGCTGCCCTCGCAGCTGGTCCGATTCGAGGCCGGAGGTGGAACGGATCCGACCGGGGCAGCCCCCGCAGCCGGTGCCCCCGCAGCCGGTGCGCCCGTCACGTCGACCTCCGCCCCGACGACGACGACGTCGTCGGCGCCGTCCGTCCCGTCCGCGACCGGGGGGACCCAGACCGGGACAGAGACCGGGACACAGACCGGGACTCAGACCGAGTCGGCACTGGTGCCCAGCGTGACCACCACCACGACGGCCCCCGCCCCGGCGCTCGCCTCGACGGCCGATAGCGAGAAGGGCGACGCGACCTGGTACGCCGCGGCGGCCCCGGGGCGGTGCGCCAGCCCGACCCTCCCGTTCGGGACGGTGCTGACGGTGACGAACGTGGCGACCGGAGCGCAGACGGTCTGCACGGTCGATGACCGTGAACAAGCCGGGTACCCCCGGGTCGTCGACCTGTCGCCATCGGGGTTCGCACAGCTGGAGGGCCTCGGGCGGGGAGTGGTGGACGTCACCGTCTCCTGGTGACCCTCTCCGGCGCCGACATCGCCTCCCTCCTCTCCGAGCATGGACTCCGTCCGAGCCGGGCGCTCGGGCAGAACTTCGTCGCCGACCCCAACACGGTCCGGCGCATCGCTCGGTTGGCCGGCGTGGGGCCCGGCTCCCCGGTCATCGAGTTCGGGGCCGGTCTGGGCTCGTTGAGCCTCGCCCTGGCCGAGACGGGTGCGAGGGTGGTCGCCGTTGAGGTGGACCGCCGTCTGCTCCCCGTCCTGCGCACCGTGGTGGAGCCGGCGGGGGTCGAGGTGGTCGCCGGGGACGCCATGACCCTGAATCTGGGGATGCTCCTGGCCGAGCGGGGGGAAGGACCGTGGTCGCTGGTGGCCAACCTCCCCTACAACCTGGCGACCCCCCTGGTGCTCAAGACCCTGGTCGAGGTGCCGGCCATTGACCGTCTGCTCGTCATGGTCCAGCGCGAGGTCGGGGAGCGCATGGCCGCCGAGGTGGGCGATCCCGCCTACGGTTCGGTCTCGGTGCGCGTGGCCTACTTCGCTCGGTCATCGGTGGTCGGGAAGGTGCCGGCGTCGGTGTTCATCCCCCGTCCGCGGGTCGAGTCGGTGCTGGTGCGCATGGAGCGGCGACTCGAGCCGGCGGTGCCGCCCGACCACCTCACCTACGAGCGCCTGGCGGCCGTGGTGAAGGCCGGGTTCGGCCAGCGGCGCAAGATGCTGCGGAGCTCGTTGGCCGGCGTGGTCGATCCGGAGGCCTTCGTCCGGGCCGGCATCCGCTCCGACGCCCGCGCCGAGGAGCTGACCGTCGAGGAGTGGGGAAGGCTGGCCACGTGAACCGGATGGTGGCCCCCGCCAAGCTCACCCTCTCGCTTGCCGTCACCGGCGCGCGCCCCGACGGCTACCACGAGCTGCGGGCGGAGATGGTCAGCCTCAGCCTGAGCGATGTGCTCACCTTCACCGAGGGTGGGAGCGGGCTGTCCTTCGAGGCCGAACCCGGCACGCGGGCCGAGGCGATAGGGGACGATCGGGACAACCTGATCACGCGGGCCCTCGCTGCGGTCGGGCGCCAGGCCGCCGTGGGGGTGGTCAAGCGCATACCGGTCGGCGGGGGACTGGGCGGCGGCTCGACGGACGCGGCGGCGGTGCTGCGCTGGGCGCGGTGCTCGGACCCCGGCGTGGCGCTCGGGTTGGGATCGGACGTGCCCTTCAGCGTGATCGGAGGTCGTGCCCTTGTCGAGGGAACCGGCGAGCGGGTCACCCCACTCGAGTTCGAGCCGCGCCGCTTCCTCCTCCTGATCCCGCCGTTCGGCGTCAACACGGCCAGGGTCTACGGCGCCTGGGACGAGTTGGACCGCGCCCGGGTGCCCCACGAGGGGGCCAACGCGCTCACCGCGGCAGCCCTCACGGTCGAGCCGAGGTTGATCCGCTGGCGTGACGCCCTCCAAGAGTTCACCGGTCGCCCGGCCGTGTTGGCCGGGAGCGGATCGACCTGGTTCGTCGAGGGGGGCTTGCCCGAAGGCGGTGCCGGGGAGCCGCTCCGGGCCGAAGAGCCGCTCCGGGCCGGGGAGCCGCTCTGGCTGGCCGACCACGACGAGCGGGCCCGCCTCGTCGCGGTGCACACGGTGCCGGCGGGGTGGGAGGGGGAGTGAAGAGGGCGGTTACTTACCCGCTCGGCGTTGCCAGCGGGTGGCCTTGAGCATCTTCTTGTGCTTCTTCTTGCGCATGCGCTTGCGGCGCTTCTTGATCAGTGATCCCATGTCGTGCGGCAGGCTAGCGGTCTAGGGGGCGGACTGCCAGGTCGGCCCCCGGCGGGTCGGCCCGGGGCCGACCTCACGAGGGGGTGAAGGGCCTGTCGTCGGCCGCGTCGACCGGCGGGTCGATCGTGGGCAGGCGCATCGACATGCGGGTCCCGCCTCCGGGGTCCGCCTGCGCCCGGATGGTGCCCCCTTCGGCCTTGACCACCTGGGCCACGATGGCCAACCCGAGGCCGGAGCCCGGCAGGCCGCGCGCCGAAGGGGCCCGGTAGAAGCGGTCGAAGACGTGGGGGAGGTCGGCCGGAGCGATGCCCGGGCCGTGGTCGCGCACCACGACCTCGCCCTCGCAGCACACCACCGAGACCTGCTCTCCCCGTGGGCTCCACTTGCGGGCGTTGTCGAGGAGGTTGCCGACGGCTCGGGACAGGCGGTCCATGTCGGCCGCCACCCAGCACTCCTCGCAGACCAGGTCGAAGGTCACGTCCTGCGTGCGCCCGTGGGTGGCGGCCACGGCCACCGCGTCGCGGACGAGCAGGTCCAGACGGAGCGGCTCGTGGCGCACGGGCAGTTGGTCGCCCCGCGCCAGCTCGGCCAGGTCGGCTACCAGGTCGGTCAGCTCCTCGAGCTGCACCAGGACATCGTCGACCAGCACGGCGCGGTCGGCCTCGGTGAGCTCGTCGACCCGGCGGATGACCTCGAGGTTGGTGCGCAGGCTGGTGAGCGGGGTGCGCAGCTCGTGCGACGCATCGACCACGAGCTGGCTCTGGGCGCGGCGCGAGGACTCGAGTGCTTCGAGGAGGCGGTTGAACGTGCGGCGCAGGCGTCCCAGCTCGTCGGGGCTCCCCGGCGAAAGTCGACGGGACACGTCGGTCGTCTCGGCCAGGTCCTCGACCGTGTCGGTGAAGGCGTTGAGCGGCACCAGGGCGGTCTGGGCCACCAGCCACCCCAGCACGACGGCCAGGAGGACGCCGATCACCACGACGGCTCCCAGCACCAAGCCGAGGCGGGTCAGCACCGACCCGACATTGAGCAGGGTGGCGATCTGCAGGGCGCCGCCCTCCCGGAGGATCCCGGTCTCGACCTGCGTCCCGGCGGGCAGGGGCTCGACGTACTCGCGGAGTTGCTCGCCGGCCACGTCGACGGTGGTGAAGAAGGCGGGAGCGGACCCGGCCGCCACCTGGCGCACCTGGGCCGTCACCGGTAGGGCGCCGTCGCCGGTCACGATGGCGCCGTCGGGGTCGACCACCTGGCCCAGGGTGGCGGTGGTGGCGCTGATCTCCTGCCCAGCGGTGATCTTCTTGGCGGCGGCGGTGAGCGAGTTGTCGGCGGCCCCGAGCAGCGAGTTGCGGGCGGCCAGGAAGGAGGCGGTCGAGGCGATCAGCACGGCGACCACAACGGCGACCGTGGTCGCCAGGACCAATCGGGTGTGGAAGGTCACGTGTCCCTGAGCACGTATCCCACTCCTCGCACGGTGTGAATGCAGCGCGGCTCGCCGCCGGCCTCCGTCTTGCGTCGGAGGTACCCGACGTAGACGGCGAGGGAGTTGGTGCCGGAATCGAAGTCGAAGCCCCACACCCGATTGAGCAGCACCTCCCGGGTGAGCACCTGGCGGGGATGGCGGAGGAAAAGCTCGAGGAGATCGAACTCGATCCGGGTCAGGGCGAACGCCCGCTCGGAGCGGTGCGCCTCCCGGGAGGCCAGGTCCAAGGTGAGCTCGCCGAAGCGCAGCAGCCCGCCCTCGCCTTCGAAGCGGCGCCGCATGAGGGCGCGCAGGCGGGCCAGCAGTTCCTCGAGGGCGAAGGGCTTGACCAGGTAGTCGTCGGCACCGGCGTCGAGACCCTGGACCCGGTCGTCGATGCTGTGGCGGGCGGTCAGCATCAGGATCGGTGTGTCATCGCCGGCGTCGCGAATGCGCCGGCAGACCTGCAGGCCGTCGAGGTCGGGCAGCTGGAGGTCGAGGACCAGCGCGTCGGGCGAGCTCGCCGCCATGGCCTCGAGCGCCTCACCGCCTGAGGTCACGGCGTCCACCTCGTAGCCCTCGAGGCGCAGGGCACGATCGATGGATCGGCAGACAGCGAGATCGTCGTCCACCACCAGGATGCGCACGAGGGACGGAGCCTACCGCAGCGCTCTCGCCGGACCGGTTGAGCGGCTGCCTCTAACCTCTACCCCGCAGCGCCGCTCACGCCAGGGTGGCGGGTGCGGTCCGGGGTAGTTCAATCGGCAGAACGTCGGCCTTTGGAGCCGGATGTTGGAGGTTCGAGCCCTCCCCCCGGAGCGTGGGGCGGTGCAGCGCCCCGCTGGGTGGTCGCCGTCGGCGGTCATCAGAACGGTCGTTCGACGCCGACCACCGCTCCCGGGCTGAAGGTGGCCGGCATGGTGACCACGCCGGCCAGCTCCGGGTTGCCCCGGTAGAACTGGGTGGCGTCGCGGTCGACCCGGAAGTCAGGGATGCGCGTGAGGACCTCGCGCATCAGTACCTGGAACATCGCCCGGGCCAGGTGCATGCCGATGCACCGGTGGGGGCCCACCCCGAACGCCAGGTGGGGGTTGGGGGCCCGGTCCAGGATCAACTCGGAGGGGCGATCGAAGACCTTCTCGTCGAAGTTGGCCGAGAGCCAGCTCATCATGAGGAAGTCCCCCCGCGTGAGCTGCTGGCCCCCCAGTTCCACATCGGCGGCCACCGTCCGGGTCAGCGTCTCGTTGACCGAGGTGAAGCGCAGGAACTCCTCGGTGGCCGGGGCCAGCAGATCGGGGTCGTCGATCAGTCGGCGGCGGAGCTCGGGCTGCGCGTCCAGGTGGAGCATCGCCAGCGAGGTGAGGGCGGTGGTCGTGTCCAGCCCACCGCCGATCAGGTTCCACAGCACGCCGATCAGCTCGTCGTCCCGGAGGTTGCGCCCGTCCTCAATCTCGAGGGCCACCAACTCGCTCAGGATGTCCCCCCGAGGGTCGCGTCGTCGCTCGTCGGCTACCCGTAGGAGTTCGGCGATCATGCCGTCCATCAGCGTGGCGGCGTGGGCGGCCTGTTCCGAACCGGCCCCGTAGGCGTTGACGGAGTGGAAGACCTCGGCATAGTAGGGCCAGCTCTCACAGGGCAGACCCACCATCTTCATGGTGAGCACGGCCGGTACCGGTCCGCTGTACTCGCTCACCACGTCCATCTGGCCGTCCCCGATCCTCTGGTCGAGGAACCAGGTGGCGCACTGCTCCATGAAGGGCAGGTATTCGACGACGGCGGAGGGGAGCATGAACGGATTGAGGAGGCGACGGAGCGCCACGTGGGTCGACCCCTCCGCCTCGGCGATCAGCGCCGGGGGCACCCCGGGCATCCGTGGCACGCCCATGATGCCGAGGTAGGTCATGCCGTCCGGCGAGTTCTCCACGTACTTACTGGTGAACGTGGAGCCGTCGCGAGAGACGGCGGCCACCTCGTCGTAGCCGCTCACGACCCAGAAACCGCCGTAGTGGGCGTTGTAGGCCACGGGGCACGCCCGCTGCTTGGCCCACTCGTCGTGCCGGTGGTCGAAGAACTCGTCGGAGTGGTGGTCGAAGTCCGAGGTGGCCCGATCGGCGGTGCTCATGCGCCGGACCTTTCGTCCCTGGTCAGCACCTCGGGACCGTCCTCGCCCACCAGGACGAGGTCCCGATGGAGGTAGCCGCCCGTCCCCTCGGCGGTCACCCAGGACTGGACGCTGAGGACCGATCCCCCCACGATGGTCGCGTCGGCGCCCCGTCCGAAGCCGATCAGCGGCTGTTCGGCGCCGAGGCCGATGCCGTGGGCCAGTGCCACGACGGGCTCGGGCTCCCCGGCCGCCTCCCACGCCCGATAGAGGTCTCTCCCCGTGTTGCCCGGACGGCAGGCGGCGACCAGCGCGTCGAGGGCCCGGTGGCAGCGGTCGGCGAGCTCCGGGGCCCCCCGCGGTGGCGTCGCACCAGACCCGACGGTGCGGCCGACCTCTCCCTCGTAGCCGGCGTAGAGCGCCCCCGGCGTCAGGACGACGAGCTCGTCGTCGCCGACCGGGCGGTCGCTGACCAGGTTGCGGTAGCGCACCGGGCCACGCCGGGCCGTCGCGAACACCACGCCCTCGCTGGGTGGGGTGGGCGCCCCGAGGCCGGAGATCGTCTCGTCGAAGATCCCGAGCAGCTGGCGTTCGGTGATACCGGGGACGACGGCGCGCCGGAGCGCCGCCAGAGCCGCTTCGGCGACGGTGGCCGCCCCGACGATGCAGGCCACCTCGTCGGGGGTCTTGATGGCGCGCGCCTCGAACATCACCCCCGCGGCATCGGTGAGCCGGGCATCGGGGGCCACCTGGCGGAGCAGGTCGCCGAAGAAGGGGGTGAGGGAGTCGGTTCCCACGACGTTGGCGCCGGGCAAGCCCGGGATGTTGCGCAAGGCACCGAGCAGGTTCTGCGGGTTCCACGATATGCCGTACAGGTCCTCGTGGCCGATCTCGGGGGGGATGCCGTCGTCCCAGACCGACAGGAGGTGTACCCGCCCGGTGGCGCGGACGACGACGCTCGCCGGCGCGAACGGGGAGGCCCCCGACCGCCACAGCTGACGGGCGCCCGAGGCGTAGCGGACGTTGGCCGAGCGGCCGAGCACCACGGCGTCGAGACCGGCGGCGCCCATGCCCTCCAGCAGGCGATCGCGGCGCTCCCGGCGCAGGCGGCCGAAGTCGACGCCGCCCCCGTCCTCGAGCGCCATCCCCCCGGCACCGGCGAGGGCGAGCGCGGGGCTCACGCCGCCTCGAAGGGGTCGTAGCGGGAGCTGCTCAACGGCACCCACCCCGTGTCGGTGACGGCCACGATGTCCTCGGACCGGTATCCCGCAGCACCCTCCTCCCAGATCACCGGCTCGAACACCAGGACCATACCCGGGGCCATGATCAGCGCCTCGTCGAAGCCCTCGCCGAGGTCGGTGCCGATCAGGGGCATTTCGGCGCTGTCGGTGCCGACACCGTGCGCCAGATAGAAGTGCTCGATCCACGGCCGCTCGCCGCCGTTGGCGGCGATGGCCGCCCGCCCGAGGTCGAGGGCCGACGCGCCCGGCTTGCAGACGGCCAGGCACGCGTCGACCACGTCCCGCCACCGGTTGAATTGTGACGTCTGGCGCCGCGTCGGGGTGGGGTCGGAACCGGTGATCCAGGTCCGGCCGTAGTCCGATGCGTAGCCGTGGTGCGAGATTCCGGCATCGACCCAGATGACGTCGCCTTCGCGCAGCACCCGATCGGTCGTCGAGAGGGGGAAGGCGAGCCCGCCGTGAATCGTCCACGGGCCCTCGTCCAAGCTCGCCGTCATCACCTGCCAGATGGGGTCGATGCAGTTGGTGGTGGCCCCGAGCTCGAAGACCCGGCGGAGGAACGTGCCCGACAGATCGGTCTGGCGGAGGCCGGGCCGCAACGACCTCCGGGTGGTCTCCATGGCGAGCTCGGTCGTCCGCTGCGCCAGTCGTACACAGGAGATCTCGTCGGGCGTCTTGAGCAGCTTGCAGGGCCCGAGCACGCTCGCCGCATCCGACCACTCCACGTGCCCCAGGGCGCGCCGCATGGGGTGGGTGAGCTCGTCGATCCCCAGCCTGGGGTCCCCGGTGAAGAGCGAGCCGAGCGCCTCGACGACCGCTCCGATGCCGTCGTCGAGATCGGGGAAGAGTGGGCCGTGGACGTGGTCCGCCGGGAGGTCGGCGGGTGCCGCGTCCCAGTACGGCGTGAACAGGTGGGGGGCGTCGGCGCCGCGCACGACCACGGCGATCGTCCGGAAGAGGCCGGCCTGGCCGGCGTCCTCGCCGGGTGGTTCGGCACCCGAGGCGTACGCCACGTTCGACGTACCAAGGAGCACCAGGCCGTCCATGCCCTGCAGCTCGAGCTGTTGTTGGAGCCGGAGGTGCCGATCCCGGCGCATCCCGGAGAGGTCGGGGAGCTCTGGCACCCGCAGGCCGTCGATGGCGGCCCCGACGGACCAGTCGTCGACCTCCAGATGTTCGATCACTGTCCTACCCCCGACCCTACCCCCGACGACGCTCGGTACGCCCCCGGGGACGAACGACGTACCGATGGTCCTCTTCAAAGTGACATTAGACCAGTTGCCCGGGGACGGGCCCGCTAACTCCGGACTAGCGCCCTTGGGGGAAGAGGAACTCCGACAGGATGGCGGCCAACTCCAGCGGGCGGTCTCCCTGAATGCTGTGGCCGGCGCCCTCGACCCCGATCACCCGGCACGTCGGCTGCCGCCGCCGCAGTTCGGCGACATCGTCGTCGTCGACCACCGACCACGCCAGCCCGCGCACCAGCATCACGGGCATGGTCAGGCTCGAGACGGCGTCCCACCATTGGCCGAACTCGGGCCGGGCGCGGTGCTCGCCGCCGAAGCGCGCGTAGCGCCACACCCAACTCCCGTCCTCGCGCTGCACGGCGTTGTGCAGGATGCCGCGGCGCAACGACGCCTCCGAACGGGTGGGGTTGTGCTCCATGGTGCGAGCCAGCAGCTCGTCGAAGTTGGCGAAGCTCGGCGGGCCGTCGACGAAGGCGCTGATGGGAGCGGACTTCTCCTGGTTGACCCCGGGCGTCACGTCGACCAGCACCAGGGCGCGAACCAAATGGGGGGCGCTCGATGCCAGTGCGATGGCCGAGAGGCCTCCGAGCGACATGCCGACCACGCCCGCCGCATCGGGTGCCAGGGCACCCACCACCGTGGCCAGATCGTCCGCCATGCTCGAGAGGTTGAACGGCCCATCGGGGGCGACGTCGGAGTGCCCGTGGCTCGGCAGGTCGATGGCCAGTAACGGTCGACCCAGAGCCAGCGCGACGGTGTCCCACGTGTGGGCGTTCTGCGCACCGCCGTGGACCAGCACCAGCTCGGGAGGCGAGGTGCCCCAGATGAGGCTACTGACGTTGCGTCCGGGACCGACCTCGACCTCGACCCGCCGTACGGCCGGCGGCCCCGGGTAGGGGAGGCCGTACTCGGCGGCGTTCTCCGAGAACAGGCCGAACTCGTCGTAGGGCACCACGTACCGCACAGTAATCGGGCGGCCGCCGGCCGACGACGTGGGTGTCCCGCATGGGACCTCTCGGAGGCGTTAAGAATGGCCCCATGAAACAGCGCCGGCTCTCCGCCGTGGTCCTGGCCGCCGGGGAGGGCACCCGCATGCACTCGGAGCGCCCGAAGCCGCTCCACCTCCTGTGCGGCCGCCCCATGATCCTCCACGTCCTCGACGCCATGGCCGAGATCGATGTCACCCGGGTCGTCGTGGTGGTCGGGCACCGAGCGGAATGGGTCACCAAGACGCTCGTGCAGCTGGCGCCCTCGTCCATGCAGATCGAATTCGTCGAGCAGGAGACGCAGTCGGGGACGGGCGACGCGTTGGCCGTCGGACTCACCGGACTGCCCGACGACGACGACGAGGAAGAGGACGTCGTCGTCCTGCCGGGGGACACCCCGCTCCTCCACCCGCAGACATTGGCCGCGCTGGTGCGCCACCACCGGGCCGCCGACGCCGGCGCCACCCTTCTCACGGCCGAGCTCGAGGATCCGCGTGGCTACGGCCGCGTGGTGCACGGCAAGGACGGGGTGGTGTGCCGCGTGGTCGAGGAGGTCGACGCCACCGACGAAGAGCGGGCCATCACCGAGGTCAACACGTCCATCTACTGCTTCCGCCGCAGCATCCTGGCCCCGGCGCTCCGTCGCCTAACCCCCGCCAACAGTCTGGGCGAGTACTTCCTCACCGATTCGGTGAGCGTGCTCTACAGCGCCGGCTACCGCGTCCAGTCACTCGTCCTGGCGGACCCGATGGAAGCCGCCGGTGTCAACGACCGGGCCCAACTGGCCGTCGCCGAGGCCGAGCTGCGCGACCGGATCAACGAGCGCTGGATGCGCCGAGGGGTGACCATGTGGGACCCCGAGCGCACCTATGTCGACGCCGGGGTCCAGCTGGCCACCGACGTCTCCCTTCTCCCCGGTGTGATCTTGCGCGGCCGCTGCGTCGTCGGCGAGGGGAGCGAGATCGGCCCCAACTGCGTCCTGACCGACACGACCGTCGGGCGACGGGCGACGGTGTTGGAGTCCACCTGCGTCCGGGGCACCATCGGGGACGGGGCGCAGGTCGGTCCGTTCTGCGTCGTGCGACCCGGGGCCGAGGTGCCGCCCGGGGGGGTCGTGGCGCCGTACACGGTGCTCGACGCGGCCGAAGCGTAGGCGGCCGGGAGACGGCGGCGTCTCGGGCGCACTAGCGTTGTCTCCGTGGAGCTCATCCCGCATCGCCGGCTCGAGCTGGTCTCCGGTCGATCACATCCGAAGTTGGCGGAGGACATAGCCCGGCACCTCGGGGTGGAACTGGGCGAGGCCAACCTGCGCGAGTTCGCCAACGGCGAGATCCACTGCAAGTACGACATCTCCATCCGGGGCTCCGACGTGTTCATCATTCAGACCCACAGCGGTCCGGTGAACGATTCGTTGATGGAGCAGCTCATCATGATCGACGCCGCCAAGCGCGCCTCGGCCAAGCGCATCACCGCCGTCTGCCCGTACTACGGCTACTCCCGCCAGGACCGCAAGACGACCGGGCGTGAGCCCATCACGGCCAAGCTGGTGGCCGACATGCTCTCGGCCGCCGGGGCCGACCGCGTGGTCAGCGTCGACCTGCACTCCGGCCAGATCCAGGGGTTCTTCGACACGCCGTTCGACCACCTGGTGGCCTTCCCGGTCCTGGAGGCCTACATGCGCGAGCGCCTCGGCGGCGACGTCGTGGTCGTGGCGCCCGACGCCGGCCGAGTGAAGGTGGCCGAGCGTTACAGCCAGCACCTCGGGGTCGAGCTGGCGCTGGTCCACAAGACCCGTCCCCGGGGATCGCACAACGAGGTGAAGGCCCTCCACGTGGTGGGCGACGTCGAGGGCCGGCACTGCGTGCTGATCGACGACATGATCGATACCGCCGGCACCATATGCGCCGCCGCCGACCTGCTCTCCGAGGCCGGGGCCTCGGAGATCTCGGTGATGGCCACGCACGCCCTGCTCTCGGATCCCGCGGTCGACCGGCTGAAGGCGGCGCCCATCTCCCGGGTCGTGGTCACCGACACGCTTCCGGTGGCCGAGGACCGCTACTTCGACAAGCTCGAGATCCTCTCGGTGGCCAAGATCATCGCCGATGCCATCGACGCCGTGTTCGAGGACACCTCGGTGTCCGAGCTGTTCGGCGGCGACAACCTCGTCTGAGCGGGCATAGCCCGGGCTGAAACGGGGGACGAGCGAGCGCAGGGGGGACCGCTGAGCAGCGGGTTACACTCCGGCTTCCTATGTCACGACTCGACGCGGGTGGCGGTCGCGGGGTGGGATCGGGTGCCGCCCCGCAGCACGCCGGGCGGCGCACCTGGAGCCCGGCGCGGGTGTTCGTGGCGGTGTTGGTCATCGCCTTCTTGAACATGGCGGCCTGGTCGATTGCCACGCCGTTGTTCGCCTCCCCGGACGAGCCGGCGCAGATCGCCAGGGCGGTGGCGCTCGTGCACGGGGATCTCATCGGCACGACCGTGAAGAACGCCGGTAATGCGATCACCGACATCACGATCCCCGCGGTCTACTCCTACCGCACGGGAGCGGCGTACGGGTCATGCTTCGTCTTCCAACCGAACGTGCCTGCCTCGTGCGCCGCTCCGATCACCCGCTCGACGGCAGAGGTGGCGACCACCACCTACGCCGGGCGCTATCCCCCCCTCTACTACGCAATCGTCGGCCTGCCCTCCCTCTTCACCAGTTCGCCGACGGGCATCTACCTCATCCGCCTCGTGAGCGCACTGCTGAACGCCGTCTTCCTCGCTCTCGCCGCACTGTCCGTCGTCGCATGGTCACGCAGTCGCATGTTGCTGATCGGCCTGCTGGTCGCGACCACCCCGATGACCTTCTTTCTCGGCGGGGTGGTGAACGCCAGTGGGTTCGAGATCACGTCGGCAACGTGCCTGTGGTGTTCGGGGGTGGTGCTCGCGTTGGAACGCGCCGACAAGGCGCCGCGCGGCCTGGTCGTGGTGGTCACCGCGTCGGCCGCCGCGTTGCTCCTCTCCCGCGCCCTGTCGCCCATCTGGGTCGTTCTGATCGCCGCCCTTCTGGCGCTCCTCGCCGGATGGCGCGGCGTGCAGTCGTTGGCGCGCACGCGCCCGGTGCAGGTGTCGTTGGTGGTGCTCGTCCCTTGTGCCATCTTCGCCGTCGGATGGATCCGCGTGGCGCACGCGCTCGATCTGGTGGCCGCGGGGGTCAAGGTGGGGGCCCATGACACCGGTTGGCATCTGGCGGCCGGCATCTTCGGCTACACGGGAACCTGGCTGAAGGAGATGGTCGGCTTCTTCGGTTGGCTTGACACGCCGTCGCCGCTCCTGACCTACCTCGTCTGGTACGCAGTGGTCGGGTTGCTCGTCCTCATCACGTTTAGTTGCACCGCGCCGCGGTTCGTTGCGGCCTTCCTGCTTCTCGTCGCCATCGTTCTCACGGCGCCCGTGGTCATCTCCTACGACGAAGCACACCGGCTGGGCATCATCTGGCAGGCGCGCTACATCATGCCCATGGCGGTGGGCGTACCCGTGATGGCGGTCGCACTGATCGAGCGTTCGGGTGCGCTGCAGTCGGTCCGACGACGGTTGCCCACGGTGCTCTGTGTGGCCCTCGGCATCGCGGAGTTCTCCGCATTCGCAGAAGCGCTTCGGCGCTACACGGTCGGAGCGTCCGGCCCGTTGGACTACCTTCAGGGTGCCTGGCAGCCCCCCCTTGGAGCCACGGCGGTGACCGTGGGGGGGTTCCTCCTGATCGGCCTCATGATGGCGTTCACCGCCTACCTCGTCACCACCGACCCCGGCAGGGGAGATCCCACCCGATCCCTCGTCGGGCGGCCCGATCCGCCCGGGGCCACGGACTGGCGGACACTGGAGGCGTGAACCCTGTGAACAGGCGTTATGGAACGCCGCCCTTCGGCGGCTAGGCTGATTCGTCGTTTGCCCGGGCCCGTCTGCCCGCGCACCCCAGTTCGACACCGTTTTCGACACCGTTGAGGAGATCCGTCATGGCCGATGTCACCCTTGCCGCCGAGGTGGGACGACCCCTGGGGTCGCGCGCCACCCGCCGACTGCGCCGGGAGGGGAAGATACCCGGGGTCATCTACGGCCACGGGACCGATCCGGTGTCGGTGGCGGTGTCGGCCCGTGAGCTGCGCGTCGCGCTGAACGGAGAGGCGGGCGCCAACCAGCTTCTCTCCCTCCAGACCGGCTCCGCCACCTACCTGACCTTGGCCCGAGACATGCAGCGCCACCCCGTTGCCCAGACGGTCACCCACGTCGACTTCCAGATCGTGCGTCGGGACGAAGTCATCGCCGCCGACGTGCCCATCGTCCTCGTCGGTGAGGCACTCGAGGTCCATCACGGTGACGGGCTGGTCGACCAGCAGATGTTCACCCTGGCCATCAAGGCGCGCCCGGCGGACATCCCGACCTCGCTCGAGGTCGACATCAGCGGACTCACGATCGGGGCGCAGCTGCGCATCTCCGACCTGGCCATGCCGGCCGGCGTCACGACCGAGATCGACCCCGAGACGGCCATCGCCATCGGCCAGCCTCCTCGCGTCGCCACCGCCGAGGAAGAGGCGGAAGCCGAGGAGGGCGAGGTCGCAGCCGCGGCGGCAGCCGACGCGCCCGCCGAAGAGGGATAGGCCCTGGCCCGCCTCTTCCCCCGCTCCGGTCGGCGGGGTTCGGCGGCCGATCTGCTGGTCGTCGGATTGGGCAATCCGGGCAGCGAGTTCGTGGGAACGCTGCACAACGTCGGTGCCGAGACGGTCGAACTGCTCGCCACGAGGGCTGGCACGTCGCTGAGGGCCGAGAAGGGTCTCCGCGCCCGGGCCACCCTTGCCGCGTTCGGGGAGAAGAAGGTGGCCCTGGCCGTTCCGACGACCTTCATGAACGATTCGGGCCTGGCCGTGCAGGGTCTGGCCAGGCGGTTCGGCATCGTCGAGCCCTCCTCCATCGTGGTGGTCCACGACGAGCTGGACCTGCCGCCGGGCACGGTTCGGGTCAAGGCCGGGGGAGGTCTGGCGGGCCACAACGGGTTGCGCTCTCTGCAGTCGCACCTTCACACCACCGACTTCGTCCGCGTGCGCATCGGCATCGGGAAACCTCCCAGCGCCGAGCGAGGGGCCGAACATGTCCTGAACCGTCCGCCCAGCGCGGTCCGTTCGGCTCTTGCGGCGGCCGTGGTCACCGCGGCCGAGACGGTCGAGCACATCGTCGACGACGGGGTTGAGGCCGCCATGCAGTGGTGCCACTCTCTGCCCTCGGGAGGGTGACGGACCCGCCGGTAGTGTGGACCAGGTGACCAGCGCCATCGACCGCCACCGCTGCGAACCTGTCCTGCCTTGACGGCCCAGCCCGACGGCGCCCTGGGCGCCCTTCCCCGTCTGCTCCGTTCTGATCCGGCGTTGCCGGTACTGATCGGCTCGGCGGACGCCACGCTGGCCGTCGCCGCCCCGGCCCAGTCGATGCTGATCGCCGCCCTGGCGGCGTTCACCGAGAGGTCGCCCATCGTCGTGGTGACCGCGACCGGGGTCGATGCCGAGCGGCTGGCGGACGACCTGTCGTGCCTGGTTCCTCACGTGGGGGCGGGCGACGCTGCGGTGATCGGCGCGGTGACCGGTCCCGTCGCCGTGCTCCCGGCCTGGGAGACACTGCCCTTCGAACGGGTGAGCCCCGAGGTTGAGACGATGGGGCGGCGGTTGGCGCTGCTGTGGGGTCTGACCCATGGCGAGGACGACCCGTCGATGCCTCCGCCGCCACGCGTGGTCGTGGCGCCGATCCGGGCACTCCTCCAGCGGCTCGGACCGCCCGCCTCCGACGGCGCGCCGACGACGGTGCGCCCCGGTCAGTCGCTCTCCGCCGACGAGCTGTTGGCCGGTCTGGTCACGGCCGGCTACCGCCGCGAGCACCAGGTCGAGCATCGCGGGGAGTTCGCCGTACGGGGCGGCATCATCGACGTGTTCCCGTCCACCGCCGACGTGCCGGTGCGGATCGACCTGTGGGGCGACGAGGTGGACCGGTTGACCGCCTTTGCGGTCAACGACCAGCGCTCGTTGACCGCGCTCGACGCGGCGGTCATCTTCGGTTGCCGGGAGCTCGTCCCCACCCCGGACGTCAGGGCGGCGGCCCGGGCCCTGGAGGCCGGCCACCCATGGGGGGCTGCGCAGTGGGAGCGGCTGGCCCGAGGGGAGACCTTCGACGGGATGGAGGCGTGGCTTCCCTACGTCCACCCCGACGAGGATCTGCTCCCCGACCTGCTCTCCGTGGGGTCGCAGGTGGTGCTCGTCGAGCCTCGGCGGATCCGTGACCGGGCGGTGCAGCTGCTCGACGAGGAGGCTGCATTGGCCGCGGCCCTGGCGGCCACCTGGGGCGCGGAGGAGGAGTCGGCCAGTTTCCCCCGCCTCCACCTGCCCTTCGAGCGGCTCCTGCAGGCCAGCAAGGCCGGTGTCCTCTCGCTGCCGTCCACCCCGGAAGGCCCGGGCACACCGGTGGTGACGGTCAGGGGGTTCAGCCCGGTGTCGGGGGACCCGTCCCGTCTGGCCGGCGAGGTGGTGCAGCTCGTCGGCGCGGGCTACGCCGTCACCCTGTGCGCCGCTACGGCGGCGGGCGCGGCCCGGCTGTCGGCCGTGCTGGCCGAGGAGGGGGTGCATGCCCCGGTGCTCGAGCGCAGCGGCGGCGAGCCGGGGGTCTGCGTCGTGGCCGCCCCGCTCTCGAGCGGCTTCATCCTCCCGGACAGCAAGGTCGCCGTGCTGTCCGAATCGGACGTCACCGGCCGACGCCTCCCGCACCGACGAGCCCGACCCCGGGCCCGCGCCACCGACGGCTTCTTCGACGATCTGGCCGTCGGAAGCTTCGTGGTGCACCGCCAACACGGGGTGGCCCGGTTCGAGGGGGTCACCTCGCGGACGATGGGTGGGACCACCCGCGACTATCTGATCCTCCAGTACCGGGGCAGCGACCGGCTGTACCTCCCGGTCGACCAGATTGAGGCCATCACCGCCTACAGCGGGGGCGAGACCCCCACGCTGTCGAAGATGGGCGGCGCCGACTGGCAGCGCACCCGGGCCAGGGCGCGCGCCGCCGCCGGTGAAGTCGCTGAGGAGCTGGTCCAGCTCTACCGCCGCCGGCTGGCGGTGGAAGGCCACGCCTTCGGCCCCGACACCCCGTGGCAGGCCGAGATGGAGGCGTCGTTCGAGTTCGTCGAGACCGAAGACCAGCTCAGGGCCATCGCCGACGTCAAGGCGGACATGGAGGAGCCGCGACCCATGGACCGCCTGATCTGTGGCGATGTCGGCTTCGGCAAGACGGAGGTGTCGGTGCGTGCCGTCTTCAAGGCGGTCCAGGACGGGAGGCAGGCGGCCGTCCTGGCCCCGACGACGCTCCTGGCCAGCCAGCACGCCCAGACCTTCGCCGATCGGTTCGCGCCCTACCCGGTCCGGGTCGAGCTGCTCAGCCGCTTCCTGTCGCCGCCCCAGCAGAAGAAGGTGATTGAGGGACTGGCCGACGGCAGCGTCGACGTGGTCATCGGCACCCACCGCCTCCTCGGACAGGACGTGGTCTTCAAGCAGCTCGGCCTCCTGGTCGTCGACGAGGAGCAGCGATTCGGCGTCACGCACAAGGAGGCGGTCAAGAGGTTGGCCGAGGGTGTCGACGTGTTGACGCTCACCGCCAGCCCCATCCCGCGCACCTTGGAGATGGCGTTGACCGGCATCCGGGACCTGTCCATGGTCAACACGCCACCGGCGGACCGCCGGCCCATCCTGACCTACGTCGGGGAGCACGACCCCGCGGCGGTGAGCGAGGCCCTCCGCCGGGAGCTGTTGCGAGAGGGGCAGGCGTTCTACGTACACAATCGGGTGGCGGACATCGACTCGGTGGCGAGACGGGTGCGCAGCCTCGTCCCCGAGGCCCGCGTGGCGATCGCACACGGGCAGATGGACGAGGGCAGTCTCGAATCGGTGGTCTTCGACTTCTGGGAGCGTCGCTACGACGTGTTGGTGTGCACGACCATCATCGAGTCCGGTATCGACATGCCGTCGGTGAACACCCTGATCGTGGACCGGGCGGATCTGCTGGGACTGGGCCAGCTCCACCAGATCCGCGGCCGGGTGGGTCGAGGCGGGCAGCGTGCCTACGCCTACCTCTTCCATCCCGCCGATCGGGTGCTCAGCGAGCAGGCCTACGAACGGCTCAGGACGATCGGCGAACACACCGAGCTCGGATCGGGGTTCAAGATCGCCATGCGCGACCTCGAGATCCGCGGCGCCGGCAACCTCTTGGGGGCCGACCAGTCGGGGCACATCGCCGCCGTCGGCTACGACCTCTACGTGCAGCTGGTGGCCGAAGCGGTGGCGGAGGCCCGCGGAGAGGCCCGGCCCACGCCGCCGACGGTCGCCCTCGACGTACCCGGTGACGCCCACCTCCCCAAGGACTACGTGACCGCCGAGGACGCGCGTCTGGAGGCCTACCGTCGGCTGGCGTCGGTGTCGTCGGACGCCGACGTGGAGGACATCGGTGCCGAGTGGGTCGATCGCTACGGCCCGCTCCCCGGCCCCGCCGTCGGGTTGCTCGCCCTGGCCCGCCTGCGGACGGCGGCCATGGCCCGGGGGATCCGCGAGATCACGATGAGCAGCGTCCGTCCGGTTGGCGCCGCCAACCCGGTGGCCCGGGTGGCTCCGGTCCGCCTGCCCGCCAGCGCCGAGGTGCGCCTCCGTCGGCTCGCTCCGGGCGCGAGCTACCGCGCCGACTCGTCCCAGCTCCTCATTCCGATCCGCCCCGGCGCGCTTCCTGCCGACGTCTTGCGAGAGCTGCTGGAGGAACTTATTCCACAGGCTGACACCGGAACAGACCCGGGCAGCTTGTAGAGTGCCCGGCGCGTGAAGCGACTCGTCGTCCTCCTCATCGTTCTGGCCGGCGGCCTGGCCGCCGCGGCCTTCGCCATTCCGTCGACCGCGGCCACGGTCAACGGCGCCTCCATCAGCCAGCAGTCGTTGAACTCCGACCTGGCGGCCATCGCCAACAGCCCCGACTACCAGTGCTACCTGAAGGCGGAGCAAGCGATCGAATCCAACGGGGAGGTGAAGCTGCCGGCCGTCGACGGTGCCGGCCACACCGACACCGGGGGGTCCCACCCGACGGTCACCACCGGGTTCGCCGACAACTACCTCGACACCGAGATCCTCCACCAGCTGATCCTCGGACTGGCGGCCAAGGACCATGTAGACCCCACGAGGCAGGATCTGTCGGCGGCGCAGGCTTCCCTCGCCGCCCAGATCACCGAGGTCCTCCAAGAGGTGGAGGGTTCCGCCTACGCCTGCGGGTCGACACCGGTGACGGGGAAGGTCGTCCTGGCCACCCTGCCCGGGTCCTTCGTCAACGAGAACGTGCAGTTCGACGCGGCGGTGAGCCTGTACGAGGACGACGCGGCGGGTGTCGGTACCTCGACGGCCGACCTGGAGCGGTACTTCGGTGAGCACCCGGCCGAGTTCGCCACGGCGTGCTTCACCGTGGCGGGGTACTCGAGTCAGAGCGCAGCCCAAGCGGCCCGGGCTGCTGTGGCCTCGGGAACCTCCTTCGCCACGGAGGCGTCGGCGGCCGGCGGTGGACCACGGGGCTGCGGCAACATCTACGGCGTCGCCGACCAGCTTCCGGCCGGGTCCGACCTCGACGATCTCCCCCTCAACACGGTCTCCCAGCCCCTCGACGACAATGGGAACTACTTCTTGATCGAGATCACCAAGAAGTCGCCGTCCTCATTTGCCGCAGCCCGGTCCGACGTCGAGGCTGCGGTGCAGGCGGTCGGTGCCAGCAAGGCCCGTGTGGCGATCAGCGCGGCGGAGCGGCGGGCCGTGATCCGGGTGAACCCCCGCTACGGCCGCTGGATGACCGCACAGACCCAGATCGCCGCGCCCACCTCACCCCTCTCTGACGACCTGCTCAACCGGACGGTCGACACCCCGGTCACCGCCCCGGCGGCGACGGCGAGCTCCTCGAGTGGGCAGACCCCATAGTCGGTGGGAGGACAGTCGCTGGGAGAACCCCGCCCGCGGATCACCGTGGTGGGTCTCGGGCCCGGAGGCCCGGAATACCTGACCGACCAGGTCCGGACCCTCATGGCCGATGCCGGCCGGACCTTTCTGCGCACGGCGCGTCACCCGGGGACGGAGCACCTCGCGCCCTTTGTCCCGCTCGACCACCTCTACGAGTCGGCAGCCACCTTCGAAGACGTCTACCTGGCGGTCGTCGAGGAGCTCGTCGACACGGCGAGGGCCCTGGCTCCCGCACCGATCGTCTACGCCGTTCCGGGCTCGCCCCTGGTGGCCGAGCGCACCGTCGAGCTGCTGCGCCTCGACACCAGGGTGGATCTCACCGTCGTGCCGGGGCTCTCCTTCCTGGACCTGGCCTGGGAGCGACTGGCCGTCGACCCCGTACGCGCCGGAGTGCGGCTGGTCGATGCCGAGCAGTTCGGGGCGCAGTCGGCCGTGGACGCGGGTCCGTACCTGGTGGCGCAGTGCTGGTCGCAGACGTTGCTCTCCGACATAAAGCTGTCCCTGATCCTCGAGGAGGGCGACGTCGCCCCCGAGGTGGTGCTCCTGCACCATCTCGGGCTCCCGGACGAGCAGGTGGTGGTGGTCGGATGGTGGGACCTCGACCGCACGGTCAGGCCCGACCACCTCACCTCCCTCTACGTCCCCGAGCTCCCCGCACCCAACGGCGCCGGGCGCCAGATGGCACGGCTGGAAGAGCTCGTGCGCACGCTGCGCGAACGCTGCCCGTGGGATCGCGCCCAGACCCACGGCTCGCTGATGCCCCACCTGGTCGAAGAGTCCTATGAGGTCCTCGACGCGCTCGGCGCGCTCGAGGCGGCCCCCGGGGCAGGTGACGTCGCCGCACCGGCGGGGCATCTCCAGGAGGAGCTCGGGGACCTCCTGTTCCAGATCGTCTTTCATGCGCAGCTGGCCCACGAGGCGGCGCACTTCGACCTGGCCGATGTTGCCCGGGGCGTGCACGACAAGCTGGTGCACCGGCACCCTCACGTCTTCGGCGATTCGGGGGCGTCCACGCCCGAGCAGGTGGTCGCCAACTGGGAGGAGATAAAAAAGGACGAGAAGGGCCGCACCAGCGTCACCGAGGGCATCCCGAACGATCTGCCCGCCTTGTTGCTCGCGACCAAGCTGCAACGCAAGGCGCTCTCCGTGCGCATGGCCGATCTCCATCTCCAGGCGGGGGGCACGGGCCTCCCCGCAAGGGTCGCAGATCTGGAGAGCCTGCAGGACGACCTCCCCGAGGGTGAGGGCGAGGGTGAAGGAGACGGCGCAGGTGACGGCGCAGCCGCCCCGGCCGCCGACAGCGCCGCCACCGAGCAGCTCGTGGGCGACATGCTGTTCGCCATGGCCAACCTGTCGCGCCGTCTGGGTATCGACCCCGAACAGGCCCTGCGAAACTGTGCTCTGGCCTTCCGGGACACGGTGAAGGCGTGGGAAGAAGAGGCGTCCGCCGTCCGCCTGCCCGACGCGGGCACCCACTAGTCTGGTGGGCCGGCGTCCAACCAGGGTCGACGTCGAGGGAGTGACGTTGTGAGCGCCATAGAGCACGTGATCGCGCGGGAGGTCCTCGACTCCCGCGGCAATCCGACCATTGAGGCGGAAGTGATGCTCGACTCCGGTGCGCGGGGCCGGGCCATCGCTCCGTCGGGCGCCTCGACGGGGAAACGAGAGGCGATCGAGCTGCGCGACGGAGGGGATCGCTTCGGCGGCAAGGGCGTGCTCCACGCCGTGGCCAACGTCAACGGTGAGATCGCCGACTCTCTGCGAGGTCTCGACGCGCTCGATCAACGGTGCATCGACTTCACCATGATCGACCTGGACGGGACGCCCGACAAGGGACGGTTGGGTGCCAACGCCGTCCTGGCCGTCTCGTTGGCCAACGCCAAAGCGGTCGCCGACGAGCTCGGGCTTCCCCTCTACCGATCCATCGGCGGGGCCAACGCCCACGAACTGCCCGTGCCGATGCTGAACGTGGTGAACGGCGGCGCGCATGCCCGCAACAGCATCGACTTCCAGGAGTTCATGGTGATGCCCGTGGGCGCGGCGTCGTTCAGCGAGGCGCTCCGCTGGGGCACCGAGACGTACCACGCCCTGCGGTCGGTGCTCTCCGAGCGGGACCTCGCCACGGCGGTCGGCGACGAGGGTGGGTTCGCGCCGGATCTTCCCTCCAACGAGGCTGCGTTGAAACTTCTGATGGAGGCCGTCGAGCGCGCGGGTCGCGTCCCCGGCGACGAGGTGGCGCTGGCCATGGATCCCGCCACCAGCGAGCTGTGGGACAAGGGGTCGTACCTCCTGGCCGGAGAAGGGCGGAGGTTGACCTCGGCGGAGATGGTCGACTACTGGGTGGATCTGGCCGGTCGATTCCCCATCGTGTCGATTGAGGACGGTATGGCAGAGGAGGACTGGGACGGCTGGGCGGCGCTCACCGCCGCCCTGGGCGACAGGGTCCAGCTGGTCGGCGACGACGTGTTCGTGACGAACGTGGAGCTGCTCGGCCGGGGCATACGCGACGGCGTGGCCAACGCCGTGCTGGTGAAGCTCAATCAGATCGGGACGCTGACCGAGACGCTTGAGACGGTGTCGTTGGCCAACCGGTCGTCGTACCGGGCGGTGATCTCGCACCGTTCGGGCGAAACGGAGGACACGACCATCGCCGATCTGGCGGTCGCCGTCAACGCCGGGCAGATTAAGGCGGGCGCCCCGGCCCGATCCGATCGAGTGGCGAAGTACAACCAGCTCTTGCGGATCGAAGAGGACCTTGGCGAGTCAGCGGCGTTCGCGGGGCGGGCAGCACTGGCGGCGACGGCTGGTGATTCCGGTGCGCCGGACTAAGGGGCCCAAAGCGGACGGGGCCAAGGTTCCTAAAGAGAAGCAGACGCGAGTAATGCGTCGGCGCTCCCGTGAGGCCCGCCGATCCGCCTTCATGCTGGCTGGCGGAGCCCTGCTGTCGCTCATCATCCTGGGCGCCTGGTTCCCCGCCAACGCCCTCTTTCACCAGCGTTCCAACCTGGCCACCGCCAACGCCTCGTTGAGCGAGCTGCACCAACAGGACGCGGCATTGGCACAGGCTCGCAAGGATCTGAGCAGCTCGGCCGAGATCGCCCGCATCGCCCGCGAGCAGTACCAGCTGGTCAACCCCGGGCAACAGGCCTACGAGGTACTCCCGCCGACCCGAGCGTCCAAGGCGGGCACCACCTATGCCGGCGATCCCGCGCTGAAGGGGTCGGTCGCACCGTCGTCGGCCTCGGTGCTCCCGCCGGGTTCGGATACCGGTACCGCGCAGAGCGCCTCGACCGGGCGCACCGGCACCGCGCACGGCACCCCGCCACCCCAACCTGCGGCCCAGCCACGCGGCTTCGTCGGCCGCGTGCTCTCCTCGCTGGAATTCTGGCGTTGAAGATCGGCGAGCGACTCGTCGGCGCCCCGGCCTCAGCGGCAGACGTCGATGCGGTGACCGCGCTCCTCGGCCGGGTCCCGAACGGAGAGTTCGTCGTTGCGGTCCGGCGCAGGGACGGAACGCCGGCGGTGATCGCCAACGATCCGCACCTGCGTGACGGGGTGCCGATGCCGACCCGTTACTGGCTGGTCGATCCCGAGATCAGCGCCCTCGTGGGCCGGCTCGAGTCCCGAGGCGGCGTCCGCCGGGCGGAGAGCGAGATCGGCACCGAGATCCTGGCGGAGGCGCACGCCCGCTACGCGCGGGAGCGTGATGCGCTGATCCCGCCCGGTCGGTCCGGGCCGCGGCCGCACGGCGGGGTGGGGGGGACGCAGCGGGGTGTCAAGTGCCTGCACGCCCACGTGGCCTGGTGGCTGGCCGGGGGCGACGACCCCGTGGGGCGCTGGGTGGCCGAACAGGTGGACCTTCCCCGGTTCGACCTCGTCGTCCAGTGACACCTTCCGCGGTGGCGGCGATCGACTGTGGCACGAACTCGACCCGGCTGCTGGTGGCCGACGCGGGTGGGCAGCAGCTGACGCGCCTCATGCGCATCACGCGCCTGGGTCAGGGTGTGGACAGCCGGAACAGGCTGTCGCCCGAGGCGATCGCCAGGACGGTGGCCGTGCTGCGCGAGTTCCGGGAGTCGATGGACGCGTTCGCCGTCGATCGCACGCGCATGGTCGCCACGTCGGCGGTGAGGGACGCAGAGAACGGGTCGGCGTTCGTCGAGGCGGCGACGGCGGCGGTCGGGGTGGCGCCCGAAGTCCTGTCCGGTTCCGAGGAGGGCGAGCTGGCCTACCGGGGAGCCAGCGCCGACCTGAGCCCGTTCGAGGGCGACACCCTCGTGGTCGACATCGGCGGCGGATCGACCGAGATCACCCTGGGACGAGGCGACACGGTGACCTCGGTGTCCCTACAGCTCGGATGCGTGCGGCTCACCGAACGGTGTCTCACCAGCGATCCCCCGACGACCGAGGAGGTAGCTGCAACGAGGGTTGTCATCGAGAAGGCGCTCGACTCGGCGCAAGAGGCGATGCCCGAGCTCGCCGCCCTCCTCCCGGCCCGCCGCCTGGTGGGGCTGGCCGGCACGGTCTCGACGTTGGCCGCCCTCAAATTGGGGATCGCGGCGTATGACCAGGAACGACTGCATCATGCGGCGATCAGCCAGCAGGAGGTTCACGCCATGTGCGAGCAGCTGGCCGCCCTGTCGGCCCGCGAGCGCAAGGACCTCGTCGGAATGGTTCCCGGTCGCGAGGACGTGATCCTCGGAGGCGCGCTGATCCTCGAGATGGTCGTGGCGCTCGCCGGCGTGCCCGAGGTCATCGCATCCGAGCACGATATTTTGGACGGCATCGCCCTGAGCCTCCGCTGAGCGTGGTCGCCGATCGTCACGAGACGCGGCCGCTGTCGGGTTCGCCGGCGGTTCGCCCGGACCTGCTTTACTCTTCTGAAGCCACGTACCGGACGAGGTCACGATGCCGATGAAGGACCAAGACGCCCCGCCTCCCGAGGCCGGATCGACCGACGAGTCGGTCCTTCTGGCGCGGCTTCGGGCCGCGGAGGCCGCCACCGAGGCCCTTCAGGGCGCGGCGCGAAGCCAGGAGAGTCTGGCGGATCAGCTCGCCGTCGCCATGCGGGAGGCGGCCACCGCCCGGCAGGTCGCCGTGGACGCGATTGCGGCAAACGGCCTGCGGGCAGCATTGGCCCATATCGCGCGGCGGTGGCGTAGACGGCTACCGGTGGCCCGCTTCCGACGACAGGAGGAGAGCGAGCCCGTCGCCCGCCGCCGACGACAGGACGACGACGACCCCGTGGAGTTGACCCTCGGCGAGGGCATGCACGACTTCCGCTATGCCGACTGGATCGAGCTTTACGACACGGTGGGCGAGGAGGAGCGACGTGCGTTGATGGCGGCGCTCGGGGAGTTCGGCGACCTGCCGCTGGTCTCCATCGTCTTCCCGGTGTACAACACGCCCGAGGAGTTCTTGCGCGAGGCGATCGACTCGGTAAAGGCGCAGCTGTACCCCAACTGGGAGCTGTGCATCTCGGACGACTGCTCGACCGAACCGCACGTAGCCAAGGTCCTCGAGGAGTACGCATCCCTCGACCCGCGCATTCTCGTCGATCGGCGGGACTCCAATGGACACATCTCGGCCTCCTCCAACTCGGCTATCGCACAGGCCAGCGGCACGTGGCTCTGCCTGATGGACCACGATGACGTTCTGGCGGAACACGCGCTTGCCACGGCGATGCTGGCCGTGATGAGAACCCCGGACGCCGCCATTTTGTACAGCGATGAAGATCATCTGAGGCCGGGCGGGGTGCGGACAGATCCCTACTTCAAGCCCGACTTCGACCCGCTGCTCATTCTGGGCCAGAACTACTTCTCTCATCTCTCCATGGTGCGCGCCGACCTGGTCAGCCTGGTGGGTGGATTCCGCGAAGGAGTAGAAGGCAGTCAGGACTGGGATCTCGTGCTCCGCGTTCTCGAGCACATCAGACCAGACCAGGTCGTGCATGTGCCTCGCGTGCTGTACCACTGGCGAACCCACCCCGAGTCCACCGCGTCCTCGGTATCGGCCAAGCCGTACGTGGTCGAGGCCTCGCGCCGGGTTGTGCAGGAACATCTGGACAGGATCGGGGTGGCCGCACACGTGTCGACGGTCTGGGGCAGCAGCTTCAACCGGGTCACGTGGGCGTTGCCACAGCACCCACCCAAGGTGAGCGTGATCATCCTTCCTCGCTCGGGATCCCGCCTTCGCCGTTGTATCGAGAGTGTTCGGGTTTTCACCACGTACCCCAACGTGGAGATCATCCTCATCGACGACGGAGGATTTCGGCCTCCGATGCGCCAGTTCCTCGTCGACCAGTCGAGCTGGTTCAAAGTCGTAGAGCAGAGCGATGATCTCGCGGACTCGGCGCAACGCAACTTCGCGGCCAAGGCGGCCAGCGGAGACATTCTCTGCTTCATGAACGACGACGTGGAGGTCCTTACCGACTCCTGGTTGGAAGAAGTGGTCGGGATGCTCTCCCATCCCGGCATCGGCTGTGTCGGAACAAAACTCCTCTACCCCGATCTCACGATTCAGCACGCCGGCATCGTCCTCGGCATCGGTGGAACGGTGGGGTACCCTCACCGACTGGTCTTCGACCGCCTCTCGTACGGGTACTTCGGCCGATTGAGGCTGGCCCAGTGCCCGACCGCGGTGAGCTGGTCCTGTCTGGCCGTCCGCCGAGCGGCGTTCAACGATGTGGGCGGATTCTCCGAGGAGCACTTCACCGGGGTGTTCGGCGACGTCGATTTCTGCCTCCGGCTGCGCGAAGCGGGGTGGCGCACGGGATGGACCCCGCACGCGGAGCTGTTCCACTTCGAGCTTCCCGAAGACACTCGCGGCACCGACGGCGCGAACGCCATTCGATTCGACCGCGACATCCGGTACCTGCAACGGCGGTGGGGGCAGTGCATCGAAAACGATCCCTCCTACAATCCCAATCTCTCACTCGCCCATGAATCGCTCTCTTTGGCCTGGCCACCCAGGAGGCCGTTTGGCTGAGGAGGGGCCATCGGCGCCGGCGCTGGCGGTGCAGGTTGTGCTCTACCGTCACGACGCGGCCAGCGTGGCGACCCTGCTCGACAGCGTGGACCGCTCGGTCGCCCACGCGCAGGACCGCCACGCCATAGGCCCGAGCACGGTGCTGATCGGCGACTGCTCGCCCGAGCCGGCCCTGAACCCCGAGGACGCCGCCGCTGCTCTCGGGGACGGGGTGCGGGACGGAGTGCACGGTGGGAGTCGCTCACGCTTCAGCTATCGCCACTTTCAATCCAATCGCGGTTCGGCCGGCGGCAACAACGACCTCTTCGCTCTGTCCGTCAGCGACCTCGTCCTCATCATCAACCCCGACTGCTACGCCAGCCCCAACCTGGTCTTCGAGCTCTGCCGTGCGCTGGACGACCCGCACGCCGGCATCGTCGAGGCGAGGCAGGTCCCGCTCGAGCATCCGAAGGAGTTCGACCGCCGTACGGGCGAGACGAGTTGGGCCTCTGGCGCGTGCATGCTGATCCGACGCGCTGTGATCGAGCGGATCGGCGGCTTCGACGAAGAGAGCTTCTTCATGTACTGCGATGACGTCGACTTCAGCTGGCGCGCCCGGCTAGGTGGCTATCGGGTCTTGTACCGGCCCACGGCGTGTGTCTTCCACGACAAGCGCCTCGATCCACACGGACAGGTGGTGGCGGGCGAGGCGGAGGTGTACTACTCGGCGGAAGCGTCGCTGATGATGGCGTGGAAGTGGTCGCAGCCAGAGAGGGCGGAACGTCTCCGCCATGCCCTGTGGGAGTCGGGATCCGAACCGTATCGCCGGGCGGTGGAGGCGTTCGAGGACCGACGTGCCGCCGACCGGCTTCCCCCTCCGCTCGATCCGGAAGGGAGGGTGTCGCAGTTCATCGGCGTGAACTACGCCGCCCACAGGTTCGGTTATGACGACTGAGGGGGTGCCGTGCCCGGCGCCGAACGTGAGTGCCCTTCTCACCTGCCGATCCGACGACGTTCCCCGGATTGCCGAGACCCTCCTGTCGCTCGCGGCCCAGTCCGTCCGGGCATTCGACGTCCAGATCGTGGTGGTGGGCGGGTCGGATCCCGACGTGGGCGGCGTGGCGGAGCTGGTCGGCTCCTTCGAGGAGGGATTCTCCCGTCGGGTGCAGGTGACGGCCGTCGATCCGACCGCCTCGACGACCCCCTTCGCCCTCGGCGTGGGCCGCTCGCGTGCGCCCTACGTCGCGTCCCTCTACCCCGACGACGTCGTCTTCGCCCATTGGGCCGAGACGCTCGCCAGGCATCTGCCGGCGGCGGGTGGGAGGGCGATATCGTCGCTGGTGGCGGTGGAGCCCGCCGAGGAGATGTCGTGGGATGGCGGGCGGATCGTCACAACCGTTGAGCGACCACGGGTTTCTGAGGGCTTCGACCTGGTGGACTTCTTGGTCTCTCCTCCGGGGCAACCGCGCGGGCTGGCGCTGCCACGCAGCGCGGTCCAGCGCGTACTGGGCAGCGGGCTCCCCCCGGCGACCGAGGCCTGGGCGGTGCACCTCGCCGTGGCCATCGGCTGCGGCGTCCTCGCCACGGGGGAGGTGACCCACCTGAGCCGTCCACTGCGGTCGGGCGGTGGGCACCTCGCCGATCCGGACGAGTGGGAAGGCGACCGTCGCGCCGCGCTCGAGATCCTCGATGGGTGCGGCCTCACGCTGGGGCCCGGTGTGCTCGCGTCCCTGGAGGGATCGGCGCGGCGATCGACCGTGTCGCGCCTCGAAGAGGAACTGGACCTCGTCCGTGGGGAGCTCCGACGCTCGGAAGAGGTCGGTCGCGCCCACGCCGAGGCCGAAGCCGCCGCGCTGGCGAGCCTGGCGCGCCTTCTCTCCTCGAGAAGCTGGAGGGCCTCGGCGCCGCTGCGCCTGCTGGGAGGCCTGGCGCGGCGGCTGGAGCGGAAACCCCAAGGATCGCCCGACCCGTGAGGGTCGACGCACCCGGGGGCGCGACTACGATGTGCGGCTGGTGACCTGGGAAAAGGCGACGCGACGGATCTCCCTGGGCGCCCCGGGCCCCACCTGGTCCCAGTTCCTGCACGAGATCGAATCGCTCGTCGGCGGTGAGAGGTTCGGTGTGCAGCTGAGCGGTCCATCGGGGGGCGACGCCATGACAGACCGGGTGGGGGAGGTCGTCTCCCGGGGATACTCGCTGCTGTCCCATGGCCGGTCCGACCCGGTGGAACTGGTGACGCGCCCTTCCGGAGTGCTCTACATCGTCTCACCGTTCGGCACCGCCGACGACATCCCGAGCTGGATCTCCCACGTTCCCTCGCGGCACTTCCGCCAGTACCTGTTGGCCCTCGACGCATCTGACGACGGGTTCGGGCGACTGGCGTCGGCCTGTGCCGGTGAGAGCTGGCACCTCGATTCGTTCGTGCCGCCGGGCGCCCGGGCCGAGTTCGTGGTCGAGTTCATCGGGAGCCGGGAGATCGATCTGGTGCAGGTGGTGAATGCGCGGCTGGGAGCGGACCTGGTGCCGACCCTGCGCTCCGCCTATCCGTCTCTTCGGGTGGTTGCCGACGTGGACGGGAAGAGCGAGCCCGGTCGGGTGTGGTTGGCCTACCTCACCTCGCGGTACGGCAACGTGGTGGACGCGTTCTTCGCGTGGCAGCGGAACGACATCGCCCGACTGGAGGCGGCCCTCGTTCCCCCCACCAGAATCGTGCATCTTGGTGCCGACCACGAGGACCGGGACAAGGCAGCCGCGGCACTGCACGAGGAGCTCTATGGACGACTCATCGCCGAACTGGCCGGCTAGCGGGACAGGAGTGGCGGTCGACCGCAGGGTGCGCCCGCACGCCGAGGTGACGGTGAGCGCCGTCATACCGTTCTTCAATCACGGCATGGTGGTCAATGAGGCATTGGAGGCCGTCCGGCGACAGTCCCGACCGGTCGACGAGATCGTCGTGGTCGACGATGGGTCGACCGAACCCTACAGTCTTTCCGTGCTCGCCCGGTTGGAGGACGTCGGCATCGCGGTCGTGCACCAACAGAACCAGGGTCCGGGATCTGCCCGGAATCTCGGGGTCGAACACTGCCGCGGTGATGCCATCTTCTTCCTCGACAGCGACGACGTCGTGAGCGATCACCACGTGCAGCGCGCGCTGGGCACGTTGGCCGGCGCACCGCCCGAAGTGGGCTTTGTCTATCCGGACATGCAGTTCATGGGCAACGAGCGCCATCTGGTGATCATGCCCCCCTACAACCTGTACCTCCTCTTGCACCGCAACTTTTGTTGCATGGGTGGGTTGATCGATCGGTCGGTCTTCGATGCCGGTTTCCGGTTCCGCTCCGACGGGCTGGTGGGGCAAGAGGATTGGGACTTCTTCGTCAACCTCGGGATGAGTGGGACGTACGGCTACCCCTTTCACGGGGCGCCGCTGGGATACCGCCGGTGGGGATTCTCCCGTTCCGATGCCGTCGTCGAGGCGCGGACCGGGCTGGCAGAGGTGCGGGAACATCACCCCGATCTGAGTGAGGGGGGACGGCTGCTGGCCATCAAGAGGGAGTGGGCTCCCGCCCTGAGCGTGATCGTGCACAGCTCCGACGAGCATGTCGTGGCCGATCAGACGTGTGACGACTTCGAGATCGTCGTGTACGAAGGCGAGCGTGCTCCCCCGGCCAGGGGCCGTTGGATCCTCATGCTGGCCGACCACGGCGCCGGCGCCCTGGGCGACCCCCGGTTCGTGGAGCGGGTGGTCCGATTGGCGAGCGGCCAGGCTCGGCCGGCGCCGATCTACCTCTATCCCCCCGCGGCGACCACGGCCACCACGGGGGGGTGGCGGCCGATCGACCGGTCGGCTGCCACCCGAGCCCCGTTCGGCATCGTCGCCGGCGGCTACCTCTACTCAGACTGGAGGGGGATGGCCGGCGGCGGTACCGTCGACCAGGTCCACTTCTGCGCCCAGCTCGACGCGTCGGTCGGGACCGAGCTCGGGCCGGCGCTCTGCTGGGAGTACGCCGGCATGCCCGACGAGGCCGCGCGCCCTCTACTGACGTTCCGGCCGCCGCGCCCTCCGCCTGCTCCGCCCGGCGACGAACTGGAGGCAGCCGGCAACGAAGTGGAGCGAGCCTTTCGGCACCTGGAGGCAGCACCCCTGTTCATGCCGGCTTATGGCGCGCCCCGGCTGCCCAATGCTCTCGACCCGACCCGTGACGGACTGGGGGCGATCATCGAGCAGGAATGGTTGAGTTGGATGCCGTCCCGGTCCCTGCAACTCAACCTGGTGGTGGATGTCCTCGGCCGGTCCACCCTGAAGACGAGCGCGCACCCCGACGCAGGATCGCTGGACGCGACGTCCACGGACCCCGCGACGGTCCCGGTCGGATGGGTGTGGGCGCAACCCTTTCCGGGCACCGCCTGCCTGTTGTCGCACCGCGACCCCTCCACGCTCGCCGTCTCGTACCGGGTGATCCTCGAGGGCGCCGCGGAACCGAGTGACGCGGTGCTCGGCTACGTGCCGACGGAGTTCCTTCCCGGCCGAATCGGGCTTCTTTCCGCCATCGAGACGTCCATCGGCATGGTGCGGGGGCCACGGGGGGTGACACCGCCGCTGCTCCGTGATCTCCCGCCCGAGGTCTTCGTCGAGCCACCCTCCGTGCCACCGCCACCGCGGAGTGTGGTGAGCGCCGAGGGCGAGGTTCCCCCCCTGCCGCACCGATGGCCACACGTGGAGAGCGCCCTTCGGAGTTGGTCGCGAGCCCCCCGATCCTGGACCCGGCGGGCCCGGCGGGCCATCGGGTGACCTTCTCGTTCAGCCCCGGTCGTCGTTAAGCCCTGATCCTCGGGCCGGTGAATTGGGCGTCCGTTATAGTGGGGACATAGGGCCAGTGGGGAACAGCGGGCCCGCTGCAGGCGCTCCGGGGACACCTTGACCAGCGGCGCTCGATCGAAGGGAAGCACGTTGGCTTTTGTCTATGACATGCCAGTCGACCCGGACGCAGAGAACAACACCCACGCATACTGCGTGGGCCTGGTCGGGCACAACAAGTCGGTCCTCGAACTCGGCTGCGCCACCGGCCACGTCACCAGGGCAATGGTGGATCGAGGGTGCAAGGTCGTCGGGATCGAGCTCGATGCCGCCGCCGCCACGGTCGCCGAGACATGGGCCGAGCGAGTGGTCGCCGGGGACATCGACCGCGGTGAGGTGTGGGACCAGATCGACGACGAATCGTTCGACGTGGTCCTCTGCGGCGACGTCCTCGAACATCTCCGCGATCCTCTCGATACGCTGAGGTCGGCCGTTCGCAAGCTCAAGCCCGACGGGTACGTGGTGACCTCGTTGCCCAACGTGGCGCACGGCGACGTCCGCATGCTGCTCCTCGGTGGGTCGTTCCGCTACCGCGAGGTGGGGCTGCTGGACCGGACGCACCTCCGGTTCTTCACTCTCGAAACGATCCGGGAGCTGCTGTGTGACGCCGGCCTCTTGGTCGTCGACACCAAGCGGGTCGTCGTCCCGCTCTTCGGCACCGAATTGGAGGTCGAGCGCGACGGCATCCCTCAGGCGATCGTCGAGCGGATTCTGTCCGATCCTGAAGCACAGACGTACCAGTTCGTCATGAAATCAGTTCGCGACAACGGGACGCAGGCCGTCGCCGACCTTGCCGACCGGGTAGGTGCGCTGACCGCCTCGTCGGAGATCGTGCGTCGGGACTTGCAGGAGGCCACGGCCCTGAACGTCAGCCTGAACGAACAGGTCTCCCGCCTTCGGGATCACATTGAGGCCATGGACGGTCATGTCGCGGGTCTCGAGAGCACCATCGGGCACCTCCATCACGCGTTGGACGACAGCGAACAGAGATATCACGCCCTGCTGGCTACCAGGACCTTCCGGGCACTGGCACCGCTCCGGCGACTGTACGCCGGGCTCAGGGGGAGTCGTCCGCCCGCCCGTCCGCTCGGGAGCTGACGACCGGGAAGCCGAGCACATGGGCCACGCTGTCCACGAAGGCGCCGGGGTCTCCGTAGCGCGCGTCGGCGTAGAGGCGACCCCGTTGTGACAGTCGATCGCGGACGCCGGCGTCCGAGAGACGCGCCACGCAGGCCAGGAGCTCGGCGTACCCCGTGAACGACAGGCCCGCTCCCGTATCGGCGTGCGGTTGTGCGGCGCTCCCGACGGGGACGACGATCGGAGTTCCGAACCTGAGCGACTCGACGCACTCCCGGGCGACGATTGGTCCGGGCGCGAGGTCGATGGTGACGAGGGCGTGCGCCACCAGTCGCCACAGATCGGTGCGCGTGTAGACGCTCACCACGCCGCGCAGGGCGCGGCCGCGCCAGACCGCGGCGACGGCGTCCTCGACGACCACGACGTGCAGGCCGGGGAACCGGGCGGTGAGCCAGGCCACCATCGGCGTGGGCGGCGACACCCCGGCGGCACCGGTGCGATCGGAGAGGACGAGGAGGTACCCGGTGAACCCGAGCCCGTTGTGCCGGTGCGTCGCGGCGAGGGGATTGATCGGCACATGCAGGCGGATGAGCTCCGAGGTGCCGCCTTCCGGTGGGGCGGTGAACCGCAACGGAGGGATGGCGTGCCGATCGCCCGCCGTGCCCGCGGCGGCGATGGCATGGACCCTGTGCTCGGGTGCGAAATGGGCGAGGAGCGACCGGGCGGCGGCGTCGGGTTCGTCGACGACGATCGTTGTCCCCGGCGGAAGACTGTCGGGCCACGTCGCCCGCGCCGGATCGGGCCAGGACCCGTCCTCGCCGTCGCCCAGGCCGAGGAGATCGAATGCGCCATCGGGTTCGGGCCGGCCCGCCGGCCCCGGGACGACGACACAGACCTCGCTGGTGCGGGACGCGGCGCCGGCGACCGAGCGCGCCACGAACGACAGCTCGGACTCGGGGGATCTCCAGTGCCTGCTGAGGATCAGGGTTGCCCGCTCGAAGCGGCGTTCACCCATCGGGTATCGGCGCCAACGGAGATGGTTCGGGCGCGCGGCCGAGAAGGGGTGCCGATTCCGCCCGGAGACGGGTCAGCTCCTCGCCCAGGATCGTCACGGCATCGTCCAGCACGGTCTGCTGCTGTGCCAGCCGCTCGGAGATCTCGTCGCAGCGCGCTGCGACCGCGTCGACGGCCCGGATGAGGTCGCCGATCAGCTCGCGGTCGAGGCTGCCCGACCCCCGGTGGGTGATCCTGCCCAGCAGACGGTGGAGGTGCCAGCGGGCCCCGCCCTCGCCCGTCTGCGTGGTCGTGCTGCGGAGCCACTGACGGTGGAGCATGGCCACACGCTCGTCGGCGTGGATCGGCGGGAGGGGTTCGGGCGCATCGGAGGGGCGCGTGAACATGGCGGGCGCGGGCTCCTCCGGGTGGCCGCTCAGTTCGGGGAGAGGCTCGCGTACCATCGGTCCCACATCCCCCTTTCGTCTGGGCCACGCAGAGCGCACGATGAGTCACCCCGAGTGAGATGGGGATTCAGATAGGGATCCCCTGCCTCAATGGATGTCCTCCAACGATCGACAAAGAGCCCGATGTCCCGCGCCCCTCCGGCAAATCCGCGACTGGGCGACTCGTGGTGTACGAGCTCGGCGGTTCCTTCGCAGAGCACTCTCATGCCGGCGCGCTGGGCCCGCAGGCAGTAGTCGACGTCGCTGAGATCGACGCCGAGCGCCTCGTCGAATCCGGCGAGACCCTCGAACACGTCGCGGCGCGTGGCCAGACACGCGCCGGTGACCGCGGCGACCTCACGGGTGGTGATCGCCATGTTCAGGTAGCCCGGCTGACGAGCGTCCAGCCCGGCGAGGGGATGGCCCGCCGCGCCCCCGAGCCCGATCACCACGCCGCAATGTTGCAGACGGCCATCGGGGTAGACGAGGCGCGCCCCGACGGCAGCAATTCCCGGCCGCATGGCCTGTGTCGAGAGGACGTCGATGCAGCCCGCCTCTCGTGCCTCAATGTCGTTGTTGAGGAAGATCAGCACCTCGCCCGAGGCCACCTTGGCGGCCGCATTGTTGAGCGCCGACCAATTGAACGGTCGATTGTCCGTCAGCACCGTCACGTCGTCCCGCCGGGCCAGCCGTTCCACCAGTGTGAGCGTCTCGGGTTGCACGGAGTCGTTGTCGACCAGCACGAAGTCGAACCTTCGCTGTCGGTGCGTGGCGTCGATCGACTCGATGCACGTACGCAAGAGCCGGGGCTCATCGCGAAAGGGGATGATGATGGTCGCGGTCGCGGTCGCGGTCGCGTCGCCGGCCGGGCGCCGTCGGATCCGGTAGGTATCTCGGGACGACCCGGGCGACACCTCTGCTGCCTCTCCCCGGCGCTGGAGCGCCGCCTCTACGTGACGCACATCGGGCGCCTCGGGACGTCGTGGGTCCGGCGCAACGAGTCGATGGCAGAGAACGTCGGGTAGGTGGATGACCTCGTCCGCCAGCTCGCAGGCGCGCAACGCCAGGTCGTGTTCCGCCAGCGCAAGATCGTCGGTCGTCGACGTCAGCTGACGCGCCAGCTCCGAACCGATGGCCAGGGGCCTGCCCACGTAGGACGAGGACAGGAGAAAGTCGGGCGAGTAGACCGGCTTGAGTCGAGGATCGACGTGCCGGCCGTCCGCCGCCACGGAGTCCTCGTCGCCGTAGACGACGGTGCGGGGCGAAAGGCGGCCGGCGAGCTGCGCCACGGCATCGGGCGCCCAGACGTCGCCCGGAAAGAGCAACGCGAGGTGTGTGCCGCGGGTGGCGGTCAACGCCAGGTCGAGCATATGGGTGGGGGGGACGCGTCCTCGGCCCATTCGACCCGGACGCGCTGGCTGGTCCGCTGAAGCCCCGACACGGTGAGGAGGGCGGTGAAGGCGGCCTGGTGGGATCGCTGGACGACGACGGTGAGCGACCAATTGGCGGACGTCTGCTGCTGGAGTGCGTGGAGCGTTCGCACCGTCTCCGGGGGCGGTTCCTCGGCGACGACCATCACCATATGGAGCGGCTCGGCCGGCGGCTTCCCCACCGGCGGGTGGTGGCGCAGCTCACGGCGCTGGACCCACTCGGAGAACGAGCCCGGGTCCTGGGCGACGTCGGGACGGAGGGCGGGAAGGACCCGGTGCGCGAAGAGGACCCGTTCCACGCAGGCAATCTACCGGACGGTGCCGGGCGGACAGGGCGCGTTGGCGCAGGTGAGCGTGGACCTGCCACGATGCGCCGATGCCGATATCCGACCGCCTTCTGATGGGCCCGGGTCCCTCCAATCCCTACCCCGAGGTCATGCAGGCCCTGGCACGGCCGGTGCTGGGGCACCTCGACCCCGAGTTCCTGGCCCTCCTCGATTCCACGAACGACCGCCTGCGCCAGGTGTTCGCCACCCGGAACGCACTGACCCTGCCGGTGAGCGGCACCGGTTCGGCCGGCATGGAGGCATCCTTCGTGAACTTCGTGCGGCCCGGCGATCCCGTCGTGGTCGGGGTCAACGGCGTGTTCGGTCAACGGATGTGCGATGTGGCGGAACGTGTCGGGGCCACGGTGACCAGGGTGGAGGCGCCGTGGGGGCGGCCGATCGAGCCCGACGCGCTCCTCTCGGCCCATCCGAGTCCCTCCATCGTCGCGGTGGTGCACGCCGAGACGTCGACCGGGGTGCGCAACGAGATCGAACCGCTGGGAGCGCAGAAGGGAGATGCACTCCTCCTGGTGGACATGGTGACCTCGTTGGGGGGTACCTCGGTGGCGGTCGACGAATGGAGCGTCGATATCGCCTACAGCGCCACTCAGAAGTGCCTGGGCGTACCCCCCGGCCTCGCCCCATTGACGATCTCCGCGCGCGCACGCGAGCGTATGGTCGAGCGTCCATCGAGTTGGTATCTCGATCTCAATCTGCTGTCGCGTTACGTCCAGGAGGGGGGTGAAGGTGGACGGGTCTACCACCATACGGCTCCAGTCACCATGATCGGGGCGCTACACGCCGGATTGGGCGCGCTTCTCGGCGAGGGCATCGATGCGGCTCGCCTTCGCCACGCCGAGTGCGGTCAACTCCTCCAGGATGGTCTCGAGTCGCTCGGCCTCACGCTCTTCGCCGAGGCCGGGTATCGCCTGCCCCAACTCACGACCGTCCACGTCCCCGATCACCTACCCGCCGGGATGACCGAGGCCGACTGCCGCCGGCTGCTCCTCGACCGCTACGGCATTGAGATCGGCGCCGGCGCCGGACGGCTGGCCGGGAAGATATGGCGGATCGGCTGTATGGGCCACACGGCGCGTCGGCGCAACGTCGTCGCGTTCCTCGGCTCGCTGAGGGAGGTCATCGAACGATGAGTGCCGCGAGATCCGTTCGCCATTCGCCGTTGCAGCTCCACGGACGACGCGTCATGCTGCGACCGCTGACGGAGAACGATTTTGACGAGTGGCACGAGGTGCGCACCCGGTGCGGCGCCTGGCTGCTCCGCTGGGAGCCGCGCCCCAAGGGGGCACCGGTCCCGTCGGAGGACAGGGCGAGCTTCGCCGCCCGCTGTGGCATCCGCGAGAGGGAGCGGCACCTGGGGACGGGCTACGGGTTCGGCATCTTCGTCGGGGAACGTTTCGCCGGCGAGGTCACGCTCTCGTCCATTCAGCGGGGACCGTTTCAGAGCGCGTCCATCGGCTACTGGATCGACGAGTCCTTGGCCGGCCGGGGATTCGTCCCCGAAGCGGTGGTCGTCACGCTGCGGTTTGCCTTCGAAGCGATCTCGCTGCATCGGGTGGAGATCTCCATCATCCCGAGGAACAGCGCCAGTCGCCGGGTGGTCGAGAAGCTCGGCATCCGCCAGGAGGGGATCGCCGAGCGCTTCTTGGAGATCGACGGCGTCTGGGAGGATCACGTGCGCTACGCCATCACCTCCGAGGAGTGGGCCGCGCGCGAGCCCGAACTGGCCAGAGAGTGGTTGACCTCCTGAAGTTCGGACGCAGGCGCGTGCCGGCCAGGGCCGGCAGGCCTCCCGCCCCCCGGATCAGGTTTTCCGGGCGGCCAGCGTCGGCGGCGTGGGTGGCACGTCGACGGCGCTGACCTCATCGCACCACGGCAGCTCCAGGGGGGCCATGGCGTACAGCTGGGCCAAGGTCAGCGTCGACCTCTCGAGCACCGCTCCCCCGTGACGGGCGGACAGAGAAGCGGCCATCTCCTCAATCTTCGGATCGCTCATCAGTGGGCACAGCACGAGGATGCCCCGGTCGCCCCGGTCCAGCACGGGTAACCATGGTGCGACCCCGCGCCGGAGCGCCTCGAGCGACGACGAGGGGTCCGGGCCCGGTCCCCTCGGGAAGGTCACGGCCAGGGTGGGAACCGGCCGCACCGACTTGGCACCCCGTCCGGCACGGAGCACGTCACGGGTCATGGAGCGGGCATCGCTCCATGGTCGGATCCGGCTGCCCTTCACCCGTAGCCACCGCACGGGGACCTCGGCGATCGGCAACCCCAGGCGTCGAGCCAGGGCCAGTATCTCGACGTCGAAGGCGAACCGCTCGGTGACCATGCAGTGGAAGAGCAGTTTGGCGGCGGGTGCCCGGAAGGCCTTGAAACCGCACTGGGTGTCATCGAGCGAGACGCTGGTCAAGGCGTTGACCAGCGTGCTGAAGATGCCGTTCATCAGCGATCGCCGGAGGCTGGCGCGGTCGACGGATGCGCCGAACGCGGCACGCGAGCCGATGGCCAGGTCGGCCCCGCCCAGGGCGCGTTGGAACTCGGGCGTCTGCCCCGGGTCGATGGCCATGTCGGCGTCGGCGAAGGCGATGCTCGGAGCCGTGGCCGCCGCCACGCCGGCTCTCACGGCGGCGCCCTTTCCCTGGTTCTCGGGCAGTCGGACCAGCCGCACGTGGGGATACGGGGCGAACAGTGCGGCGGCCTGTTCAGACGTGTCATCGGTGCTGCCATCGTCCACGATGACGAACTCCGTGGTCCCGGGGTCGATGGTGCCGGAGGCGACCGCCTCGCGCAGCCGGGAGAACCCCGCAGCCAGGCGAGAGCCCTCGTTGTAGGCGGGGACCACGAGGGACAGCGACAGCCTGGACGCCACGGGCGTCGACGAGGGCGAGTCGGCATCCTCCTCGCGCCGGTTCATCCACCTATTCTCCACTGGTGGATGCCGCAATACGAGTCGGGTCCCCGACTTGGGCCACGATCCTAGGGTCGACCTGCTCCGATGAGCCCCTCGGTGAAGATCGGGGAGTACGAGACCGTCGCGCCGGTGAAGGGGGCCTGAATAATGGTGTCGGTGCCGTACGGCCCCGAACCGACGTACATGACCACGTGATCGACCTCGTCGTCGCCGTCCAGGTTGTAGTAAAAGAGCAGGTCGCCGGGCTCGAGTGCGCTGAGCGAGACGTGCGTAAGGTCGGGCCACTGCACCTCGGTCGTCCTGGGGATGGACACGCCGCCCTGGGCCCACGCCCACTGGGCGAGACCCGAACAGTCGAAGCCCTCTGAGGGGCTCGCCCCGCCGAAGACGTACTCCACTCCGAGCTGGGACTCCGCCGCGTCGACCGCCGCCATCTGTTGCGCGGTACCTGTTCCGGTCCCGCCGATGGTCCCCGAAAACGAGCCACCCGGATCAGGACCGCCCCCTGCCGCTCCAGAGGCTTGGTTGGCCGCCACCGTCGCCGCCGCGCCACTGGCGCTTCCCCCGACCGACTGCGCGACCGCGGCGGCCGCCTGGGCCGCCGCCGCGGCCCTCTGCGCTTGTGCCGCACTGGCCGCCGCCGCCGCCTTGGCGGCCTCTTCCTGCGCCTCTTCAACGGCGGCCTGGGCGACTTCTTGGGCCAGCTGACCCTGGACCCGGTTCAACGTGGCCTGGGTGGTTGCCGCCTCCTGCTGGTTGGCGTCGGCCAGGGCCTTGGTCTGATCGGCTTGGGTCTGTGCCTGCGAGGCGAGTCCCTTCTCCTGCGACTGCTGGCTGATCAGGCGCGACTGAGTGGTCTCGAGAGCGCTCCGCGCCTGGTCGAGGTCGCCCACGATCTGTTCTACGTACTGGGTTCGGGCGTCACCCAGTGTGGCGGAAGAGGAGAACAGCGAGGCGAAGTTCGACTGCGGCGTGCCGTAGATGTAGGCCTTGACCGCATCGTCGGCGAGGTGCTTGCGATCGATCGACACGGCCGACTTGGTGCGGACGATCGACGCGTCGATGGTCTGCAGGGCGTTCTGTGCGTTCTGCAGATTCTGCACTGCCGTGTCGTAACGGTTGTCGAGGGCCGAGGTCTGCTGTTCCTCCTGCGACAGTTGCGCCTCAATCGTGGCCACCTGCGACTTCGATGCGCTGATCTGGGACTGGTTGGGTGCCGGCCCCGGCGTGGTCGTCGGCGTCGCCGCGTTGGTGGCACCTGCCGCGGTTGCGGTGAAACTGGCGAGCGTGAGCACCGCGACGAAGAGCACACCACGTGCCGCCGGCGCATGGTGCGTGGGGCATCCAGTGTTCCGACAATGCACTGACGACACCCCAAAACAGTAACGCCTTTGCTGTGGTGACCGGGTTCGATCGTCAGCCGGCCCATGAAATCTTGGGTCGACCTACGAGCACGACCTGCGAGCAGACACACTGTGTTGTGGTTGACCGTCATGGGACACACTTCATATGGTGCTTCCCATGGACGGTGTCGTGACGGTTGCCGGAGGACGGGTCCGAGGGGTATTGCAGGAGGATCACTGGGCGTTTCTGGGAGTTCCCTACGCGCGTGCTCCCGAGGGGGACCTCAGGTGGCGCCCGCCCCAGCCACCCGTTCCCTGGCACGGCGTGCGCGACGCGTCCTCGTTCGGGCCGAGTGCTCCTCAGGCCACGGCGACGAGCGGATTCGCCCAATCGTCCGAAACCCGTGGCGATGCTGCGCAGAGCGAGGACTGTCTCTCCCTGAATGTCTGGACCCGTGAGTTCCCCGATGAACCCGCACGCCCGCCGGCGCACGGGCGACCGGTCATGGTCTGGATCCACGGCGGCGGTTTCACCTCGGGGAGCGGCTCCGTTTTCCTGTACCGGGGAGCCGATCTGGTCCGCCATGGAGACGTCGTGGTCGTCACCGTCAACTATCGCTTGGGCGCGCTTGGCTTCCTCGGCCATGGAGCTCTGCGCGACACCAGTGGGTACGTCGGCAACTGGGGCCTGCACGACCAGGTGGCGGCCCTGCGGTGGGTACGGGACCATATCGCGCAGTTCGGAGGGGATCCCGACCGGGTCACTGTCTTCGGCGAGTCCGCCGGCGGGTTCAGCATCGCGGCGCTGTTGGGCGCGCCGTCAGCCGCCGGTCTCTTTCGGCGGGCCGTCGTGCAGAGCGGCGGCGTGCACGTGCACACGCTTGCACAGGCGGAACGCGCGGCCGATCGCCTCGCGGCAACACTGGGAGTGGCGGACTGCACACGCGCGACAATGTGCGCGGTGCCGTCCTCCGAACTGGTGGCCGCCGCCGAGGAGATCGCCAAGGTCGAGCCCGAGCCGGGCCTGATCCCCCTGCCGTTTCTCCCCGTGGTCGACGGCGTCTTTCTGCCCCGCAACCCGCTGGATGCGGTGGAGAGCGGTTCCGCTCCTGGGGTGGGACTTCTGATCGGAACGAACCGTGACGAGTTGACGCTCTTTGGAATAGACCGGCCCGAGTTGATGGCCGACGACGAGGAGGGAGTGCTTCGCTGGGCGGCCCTTGCCGCACCCGACGTGCCCAGCCGGGAGCTCATGGAGGGGTATCGACGCGCCCGGGTCGACCGGTCCGAGGCAGTCGACGCGCGCTCATTGACGGTTGCGATGGGGAGCGACGGTGCCTTCCGATGGCCCAGTCTCCGGCTGGCCGCGGCACACGGGTCTCGCGGGAATCCGACCTACGTCTACCTCTTCGAATGGGAGTCGCCGGCCTTCGGCGGAATCCTGGGATCGTGCCACGGCCTGGAGCTGCCGTTTGTCTTCGGCGCCATCGACCTGCCGGCGGTGCAGTTCTTCACCGGCGGCGGCGTCGAGGTGCAGTCGCTGTCGGCGCAGATGCAGCGGGCCTGGCTGGCATTCGCCCGCTCGGGCGATCCATCGCACGAAGGGCTCGGCGTCTGGCCCACGTGGGATCGGCTGAATCGGTCGACCATGGTCTTCGGCCCTCGGACCGGCGTGGTCGACCGTCCACGGGATCGGGAGCTCTCCGTCTGGGAGGAGCATCGTCCGCTCGTTTCCGGCAAGCCGGGCTAACTGCGGGTCAGGGCAGGGGACCGGCTCACGGGCGCTGGCAGAAGATGTGCCACCCCGCGACCGCCCACGCAGCCAGGATCATCAGGCGCGACGGCCACGACGCCAGGAACCAGTGGATCTCACGCCTCGGCCCGATGAGGGAGCCGTGGTCCAGAGCGAGGACGGCAAACCACGCGACCGCGCCCACGGCAAGCGACAACCAGACCACGCTGCCCGGTTCGATCACCGTCCACGTCACTGCGGCGCCTTGCGTCGCCCCGCCGAGACGAGGTACGCCCCCGCGCCTAGCCAGAGGGCGAACAGGAGACCCCGGCCAAGGTGGTAGCGGGTGATGTGGCCGATGAAGTAACTGAGCGTCGGGACCTTGGGAGAGTGGACGATGAAGCTCGTCAAGTCCCAGGCCACGACGCCGACGATCAAGACGGTCCAAACGATGACCGAGATGACCGAGGCGCTCGGCTGCGATCGCCACGTCCGTATGGCCCGTAGGTTCCCGGCCACCCAGACCCGCGCCGTCTGGCGCTGGCGACCGCGCCCCAGGACGATCGCCACCACCATGGCGGCGGCAATCACCAGCGCAACGCTCCAGTGCGCTGCCGATGCGTCACGGGTCAGCTGCCCTTGCCAGACCGACAGCGCAATGGCGCCGATGACGAGCAACCCGTAGCCGATGAGGGGCACGGCGCCAGATCGAGGTGGCAGAGGGTGCTCAGGGGCACGCTGTGGCACACGGGTTCGGGGTACGGTGCCAGCGTACCGGGTGGCACTCCTCACCGCGGCTTATGATCCGGTATCACGCACGAGCACAGTCCCGGGGGGCGTAGCCCAATCGGCAGAGGCAGGGCGCTTAAACCGCCTCCAGTGAGGGTTCGAATCCCTCCGTCCCCACTGTGTGAGAAATACACAAAAGAAGGCAGGCGGTTGACGTCGAGGACATGCATCGGCAAGCTTCCCCACATGGAGGTGGTGGTCCTGTCAGACAGCCATCTCTCAGCCGGGTTTGAGGCCGTAGGAGATCAGGTAATTCGTGCTGTGTCCAAAGCGGATGTCGTGCTCCACGCCGGAGATGTCACGTCACGACAAGCACTTGAGGAACTGGGGGCCATGGTCGAGACCTATGCAGTGCTGGGTAACAACGACCATGACCTCGTGGGAATCTTGCAGGAGACTCGGATGCTCGAACTGGGAGGAGTTCGCGTAGCCCTTGTCCATGACAGCGGCGCAACGAAGGGTAGGGCCAGACGTTTGTACCGTCGATTCCCGAACGCCGATCTCGTCGTCTTCGGGCATAGTCACATCCCGGTTGACGAGGTCGGGGAGCAAAATCAGATCCTCTTCAATCCGGGTTCGCCTACACAGCGACGTACCCAGCCGCATCGGACGTTCGGCCGGATACATTTCGCCGGAGGTCGCGTACAGCGTCGCCATATCGAGATCGTGGACTGAGGGTCGCACCGCGCACAGGGTCGGAGAACCCGGACGCCAGCGCTGTCGGGATTCCGCCTGGGGGTGAGTGGAAGATCGGCGGCGCACCCAGGGCCAGCGCCGAGCGGCAAACACCACGGGACCAAGAGATGCCCCTAGCCCATATCGGCACATATGGGCTAGGGGCCCGCGAGCGTGCTCGCAGATACATCGTCTTGTCGAGAGCCGTAGCCAGCCTTATGATGACGGCACCCGAATAGCCATTCAGTCAATCTCGCCACGGGCGATTCGAGAAGCGCCGCACCCGCTGTCCCAAAGCGTTCTAGGAGAGGACTGAACATGAGTGGTCATCCAAATATCGTTCTCGTGCATGGCGCATGGGCCGATGGGTCCTGCTGGAGCGCCGTAATAGAGGGTCTCCAGGCCGACGGCTACACGGTGACTGCGCCGCAGTTTCCCGAAAGTTCACTGGCAGATGACGTCGCTCGTCTCCGCCAGGTCCTCAACCGTCAGCATGGTCCGACTGTCGTGGTGGGCCACTCCTACGGCGGACAAATCATGACCTCTCTCGGCACGGATTTCCCGAACGCCGTCGGACTTGTCTACATTGCCGCCTTCGGTCTTGACGAAGGCGAATCCATCGGAGGGCTGTTGGCCCAAGGCACCCCGACCGCGGCACTCGCTCATCTGGACATTGACGAACAAGGTTTCGCCTGGGTACCCGAGGAGGACTTTGTGAGCCACTTTGCAGCTGACGTCAATCCAATCGAAGCGAAGGTCATGTTCGCCGTGCAGCAGCCATTGGCCATGTCGACTCTCGGCGATGTCATGGGGATCCCTGCTTGGAAATCGCTTCCTTCGTGGTACATGGTCGCGACCAATGATGAGGCGATCCCGCCAGATGCGGAGCGCCAATTCGCAGAGCGGATGGGCGCAACGACCGTCGAGGTCGCATCTAGTCACGTCGCCATGGTGTCGCACTCCGATGAAGTGGTAGCACTCATAAAGCAGGCTGCCGAATCAACCTAGTTCTCCTGATGGGCTTCGGGGTCTAGCTCCGACCGTCGTTGGAGCGTCCTTCGACGCTTCTGCCCATCCCACCCAAACGGCCAACCCGCAACGGCTCCGCCCCAGTTCGCCCGAAGAGCCACCGTTCGGAGAAGCGGAACGGTGTTTGCACGCATCACGCCGCAACGGCCACAAACCGACACCCTGGAGGACTGGACATGACGAGCACTCGTCGGATTCCCTTGAACATCTTCGGCATGGGATTCGGCATCGCCGGTCTGGCCACCGCGTGGCGGATCGCCGTCGATCAACACCTGGCCCCCCACGAGGTGAGCGACGTCCTAATCGGCATGGCTGCCGTAGCTTGGCTGGTCTCCGTCCTGCTCTACCTCCGGTACGTGCTGACCACTCGGGGGAGCCTCACTTCCGACCTGTACGACAAGACCGTCGGACCTTTCGCCTCGCTCGCCCTGATCACACCGATCCTGCTGGCAGCCGACGGCATCGCCCCCTACTCCCGAACAGTGGCCGCCGTGATTGTGGACGTCTTCATTGTTGGGGTCGTCCTCTTCGGAGGTTGGTTGACCGGCACATGGCTGCGCGGTGGCACCGACCTCGACCGGCTCCATCCTGGCTACTTTCTGCCCACCGTGGCGGGAGGGCTGGTGGCCTCCGCCGGCGCCGCCGAAGTGGGTCAGGAACGTTTGGCCCAGTTCATGCTCGGCCTAGGAATCCTCTGCTGGATCATCGTGGGTTCGATGATCCTCGGTCGCCTCATCTTCCGACCCCCGCTGCCCGACGCGCTGGCTCCGACGATGGCTATCGAGGTAGCGCCAGCGGCCGTGGCCAGCCTGGCCTATTTCTTCAGCCATGGTGCCCACGTCACTCCCTTCGTCACCGGTCTGGCCGGCTATGGGCTGTTGATGGTGTTGGCCCAGATCCCCCTGCTCAGTCGGTATGCGCGCCTCAAGTTCTCGCTCGCGATCTGGGCCTTCGCATTCTCATGGGCGGCTGTGGCCTCGACCCTGCTGTTCTGGATAGCCGCTGAGCACGTGACGGGGGGTCGGGCCTTCGCGTATCTGGTTCTGGCGGCCATCAGCGTGCTCGTTGGCGCCATCGCCGCCCGGACGCTTGTCGCCATATCCCAAGGTCGCCTGCTACCTCCTCCCATGGCCTCAGCCACCACCGCAGTTCCGGCGATGGACAGCACTGAACCACAGGTGGCGAAGCCGATCAACTAACGCCTCAGGGCGATGGCAACGGTGAACCCGGAATGTGTCCCAACACGCCGGTTCTGTGCGACACATTGCGGCACCCTGTGTTGACATAACTGCTAGTGGCGATAGCCGTATCGCAGTCGCGTGCCAGGTTTGTTGGGCATGCGATCCTCTAGACATGGAAGACGAACGCGCATTGCAGATGTTGCGGCGAGCCGAAGCCCTCAACCTGGCTAGTCGGGACCTATGGGACGTCGGCATATGTGTCGACCGCCTTCGTGCCACCGTTGGCACCCCGTTTCAACCGGACACCCGAGTGCAGCGGGTTCTGGAAACGGGAGTCCTCGTTACTTACGCCCGTGCGTTCAGCGGTAAGCCAAGTCGCACAATCCAAGTTTCTAGCGGGCTGTCTCCCGATCTACGGAAGTTCCACAACGAGATCATCGGAAGACGGAATAAGGTCTACGCGCACACTGACGACACGGATATACGTGTGATCGTGAATCTACGCACCAGCGATGCTGTTGCCGCATTCGTGGCGGGTAACGATGCAACCATGATCCGCGAGGAGTCGGACGTGCTCACGGACAAGGGGCTGGTCATGTTGCGTGAGTTGGCCCAGATTCACTACACGGAAACTCACGCGGAGGTCGACCGGCTTCGTGTCCAGCTCGGTTCGCTCGGCACTCCCGACGACGGCGCGTGATTGTCTCCTGAGTAGAATTTGACGGGTTGCAACACGGTAGCCCCGAACGCCGGATTGATGCGCCGGGTTCCATCAGAGTTCGTAGCTAGGGTGACCTGATGAACCTTGCGGTCGACGCTGCCCTTTTCGACATGGATGGCGTCTTGGTCGACTCATCAGCTGCCGTTGAGCGGCACTGGAAAGCCTTTGCGCTTCGAAACCATCTCGACTTTTCGTCTCTCCACTCCAAGATCCATGGACGTCGAAGTTCCGAAGTCATTGAGGAGTTCATCCCAAACTCAACCATTGATTCCGAGTTGGCCTGGATGGAAGCCCTTGAACTCGCAGAGGCATCAGATCTGTCGGTTCTACCCGGCGCCACAGCTCTCACCGAGAGACTTGAGCCAGAATCATGGGCGATCGTGACCTCAGGTTCAAGATCTATCGCCCTGGCCCGGTTGGCATCTGCCAACATTACGGTTCCGAGGATTCTGATCACCTCGGAGGACGTCACTGAGGGAAAGCCCGATCCCGCTGGCTACCTGCTCGCCGCCGAATCGCTTCGGGTGAATCCCCGCAAATGCGTAGTTTTCGAAGATGCCCCAGCAGGTGTGGCCGCTGCTCGTGCAGCGAACATGCTGGCAGTTGCTCTATCAACGACCCACGCAGAAGCGGAACTGGCGTCGGCAGATCACCTCATTGCCAACCTGTCGCGTGTTGATATTCAGTCTCAGTCACCGTTGATACTTACCTTCATAGACCTCTAGATTGCCCGCCCCCGTACCCCGGTCCGGAGCCCGTCTTCGCAGGAGTCCCCTCGGTGCCGTCGGTGTCATCCGAAGGCGATTTTGGGACTTTCGCCTCTATCCAAGTAGGCCGCTCGTTCATACGGTGAAAACCGGGTCGGACGTTCAGCGAGGGGCCGAAGACAATGCGCCATTCAGCGACGTATGGGCGAGGGTCGAGAACGGGCGATGAAATAAGGCGGGTTGGGACCGGCAGGACGACGACCGTGTTGCTGAGCGTCACCGGCACCGTCGTGGTTACCGCCGGTGCTCTCGTTTTCGCTCTCGTCGTGTCGGCGCCCTCGGCGTCCCACAAGACAGCGACGTCATCTCCACGAGATGCTCAGATGGCCCGTTACCAACAGCTCCTTCAAGAGACCGCCCAGGAATCGGGAACCTCGACGCCTCAGCCACCCAATCAGCCGGTCGGGACGGGGTGGTCCGCCCCAACGCCATCGTTGCCGAGGTCGGTTCCTCCCGAGTGGTCCCCATTGGTGATCTCGGCCCTGGAGGTCTTCGAACACGAAACGCACAATGACCAGCCTGCGACACTGACATGGGTTCAGGCTCCGAGTGCCGATCAGGTTGACATGGCACAAGGAACGGTTGAAATAGACACGCTTACCGGTTTTGTCAGCGACGGGTCGGCAGGAAGCTGGACAATGACTGCCACATCGCAGCAGCCCTTCAGTGCCGGTGGCTCGGTGATGTTCCGGGGCGGTTGTACCTGGAGCAGCAGTGCTACATCACAAGGCGCCGGTGGATCGGCTGGTGAACAAAGCGGTACGTGCCCGGCTGTGCTCGTCACTCTCGTTGGTGATCCGGCCAATCCGTACTCAGCGGGCGTCGCGCAATGGACCACCGGGGCAACGAGAGTACCGTTGACTTTGACTCCCTAGTTTGTGGACCTGTGCAGAGTGTGGCGATCTGTCAGTCCTCAAGCGAGGGAACCCCTGCCCCATACCGCCGGCTGTGGGAGCGTTATCGAGGGACGAGTGATTGCCGACCGCTAAGTGCCACTGACCGGCACTTCGGACACTTCCAGATACCAGCCGATGCGGCTAACGATCGCAGATTGCGACTCCGGTTCGGGTACACCGCAATCGGATCATCTAAGCGCCATCGGGTCCCACCAGCTAGCGTTGGTCTTTTCGCGACCTGAGGAGGCGCCGATGCAAGATATGAACTCCTCCTACCCGGCGACATTCAGCTTCGACGCCCCGGAGAAGGTCGCCAACTGGCGACCGATCGTTAACTGGCTGCTTGCGATCCCGCACTTCGTGATCCTGTACGGATTGCGGATCCTTGCTCAGGTAGTCGGCGTCATTTCTTGGTTTGTGGTCCTCTTCACAGGCGAACTCCCGGAGAGCTTCGCCAACATCCAAGCGATGTATATGCGCTATGAACTCCGTACGTATACGTTCTTTCTCTTCATGTGCGAGGAGTACCCGCCCTTCGCCTTCGAAATGACGCCGACCGACAGTGGTGAGGACCCCCGCGTGCGGGTCGAGTTCCGGCCTCAGCTCGCTGATCGCAACCGCCTCACCGTAGGATTCCGGATCATCCTCGTTATTCCGCAATTGATCGCACTGTTTGTGCTGGACATCGTCGCGACGGTCATGACCGTAATCGCTTTCTTCGTTGTGCTCTTCACTGGCCGGTGGCCCGAAGGAATGCGAGCGTTCGTCCTCAACGTCATGCGCTGGTATCTGCGTGTTCAGACCTACTATTTGCTACTCACGGACGAATATCCGCCATTTGAACTCGAACCACAGGCACCGTAGCCAGCGGCCTGCCCTTCATTCGATGCTCTGGCTCAACCAGTTGGCCCCATCATCCCTCATGCGAGCAGTGGCCGCAAGGTGAACGTGGGTGCCCCAGTTCGGCGGTACGGGGTGCGGCCGTACGGCACCATTGGGAATGGTCGATTGTTTGCTCCGAGATAAGCGGAGCGGTTTGCAGAAGCTGACCTTTGCATAGGGTCTGAGGCAGCAGGCAAGAGCGAGCGCTAGAAATGGGCGGCAGGAGTTGAGGATCGGAATACGAGTCCCACCTGAGCGTGAACCCGGAGACACGCCAGGTTCCTCAGGTGACGCTTTCTGCAGTCTTCCACCCAGAAGTGGATAACACGGTCAGTCCCCTCGTTGGGCAAACGTTGGGAAATGGTTTTCCCTGAGTTGTGTCTCCTGAAACAGAGTTCAAAAATCATGGTTGACCCTTACCGAGTACTTACCCAACAATCAACACCATCCTCCCATAGGGAAGCACGGCCTTTGTTCTTCCGGGCGACTTTTTCGGGTTGCGATCAAGGGGGCGGTCAGAAGACGGAGGATGGGATATGAGCTTTTTCGGTATCAATATCGTCAAACAGTGGGAACGCGGGGTCGTCTTCCGCCTCGGGCGCGTTCGACCCAACATCAAGGAACCAGGGCTACGCTTCACGGTTCCTTTCTGTGACAGGCTTCGCAAAGTCAGCACACGAATTGTGACGCTTCCGGTCGATAGTCAAAAGATAATCACCCTTGACAATGTCTCGATTGATGTGGCGGCGGTTGCGTATTACCGAATCACCGATCCAGTTAAATCTATCGTAGAGATTGAGAAGAAACATGACGCAACCTACCAAATCGCCCAGACCACTGTTCGGAATGTTATTGGCCAAAGCAGACTGGATGACGTGCTCAGCGAAACTGGGATCATCAACGAAAAGATTAAGGACATCCTGGCGACAATCACCGAGGAATGGGGTGTCTACATCAGCACTGTCGAGGTAAAGAACATCGAGTTGCCGGAGACGCTGCAGCGAGCCATGGCAAAACAGGCCGAAGCAGAACGTGAGAAGCGCGCCAAAATAATCGCAGCTGAAGGGGAGCAACTATCGGCCACCAAGTTGGGTGAAGCTGCGGACATCATTGCCCAGCACCCTATTGCGCTGCAGCTCCGAAACCTTCAAGTGTTGGCGGATGTAGCAGGAGAACACAACAGCACGATTATTTTTCCAGCACAGTTCATGGACACGATGCAGAGCGTAAGGGCCTTTATGAATAGCGAGAAATTTGGAGTAGATATTCGATAAGGCGGCACTCAACTCCTAACGGGCAACCGTTGGGCCGTAGGCTGTAGTGACTTGATTGACCCGCCAATTGTTGAGGGTGCCCCGGTCCGCCGGATTGGTAGGGCACCTCGGCGCACCGGGGCCAGGACATGAGCAGCGATCTAATGGCCTCGATTTCGCGACAATGGCGACGCATCTTATTTCTACAACCGCTTCGGGAGGCCACAGTTCAGTGACGCCGACCGGCGTCCAGGCCAAGTAGGGCGCCTGCAGGAACTCAGCGGCGACGCTCAGCAAGAAGTCAGCGTGTCCGCGTAAGCCGACGTGGTACGAGTTGATTTCAACAACATCTGACCAGCTCGCACCTGCTTCGGTGAGAGTGGAGGCGATGTTGCGGAAGGCTCCTCTCAGTTGCTCTTCGGGGTCACCGGGAAAATGGCCCAGCCCGCCTTCAGCATGACCGAGCCCAGGCGCAGCGAAGGTGAGGGTCTGTACCGATCGAAATCCCATTGGCCAGAGCACGACCGTGAAATCCATCCCTGGCAGGGTCAGTGCGCAGAAGGTGTCGGATTGTAGGAGGCAACGATTCACCGACTGCCCCAATTTGCCGGCTCTGGACTACCAAAATCCTCTCGGCTACCAGATTCCCCGCTCGTTAGGAGGGGCAATGAAGGGCACCACATGGCCCTTGTCCAGGGTGCTCAGATCGACGTTCTCGATCACGCTTATCTCAGTCAGTAGCTCGTGACAATCGAAGACCTTCTCCGAGAGCAGCAGCCGGGCATCATCGAGTGTCCAGGCCGTCACTCCAAACCAGGAGCGAAATCGGCTTCCAGTGTCGAGCTCGAACCAATACCGAGTGAGCTGATGGTCCACAGATAGATGTCGACACGATCAGCGAAGCTGCCCAGGAGAGCGTCACCTGGAGCAGGAACTGACTCGACTGCTGTCCGATCTTCGACGATAGGAAAATCAGGCGAGGAGCAGTTCGCGGTAACCCACCAGTAGCCTGTCGTCATGACACCAGGCCACACGATCAGCATCGCCCCAACCGTCGCTCATGTTGAAGTCCGGCTGGGTGGCCGGCTGCTCGCCACCACCGACCGCGCCATGAAGCTCGACGAGACTGGGCTGCCCGCCCGCTATTACCTGCCGCCAGACGACGTGCAGATGGATCTCTTGAGGCCCACGACGTTCCATACCAATTGTCCGTTCAAGGGTGAGGCGTCATATTGGTCTCTCGACATCGACGGAGAGATCCATGACGGCATCGTGTGGAGCTACGAGACTCCGACGGCTCAGGCCGCCGAAGTGAGAGGGATGTTGTGCTTCTACCCCGACCGTACCGAGGTGACAGTCGACGGTCAGTCGCTTCGAGACTGACCCACCCGCTGGCGGTGGAACCCAATGGGTGCTCCCTATCGCCGGCAGGAGGTCAGGCCGAACCGATGACCTCACCGAACTGAATGGTGCGCACCGTGACCCCGGGTGCCTCGGCACCTTCGGGAGGAGAAGTAGCGCGGGCTAGCTCTTCGGTTTCGAACTGCTCGATCGAGATCCCGTGCGAATCGTCGATCGCCACAAGTAGGCGCCCAAGAAGCCTGGCCGCTTTGATCCCTCGAATGACCTCCTCATTAAGGCCCCGCTTGGCCTCAGCCAGGTCCGAAATGTTGGCGTGGATCACTCTGGCGTGCATGGTTCATCTTTCCCTACTCATTTGGTCACGCATCACGCTAACCACGGATGAGCACCCCATCCTGGTGCGTGACGATTCTCACTGGACTATCCACGACCTCCGTCCTCGGGTCACGCAGACCTGACGAACGCTCCCTAGATTCGGATCGTGCCGTCGGCTTGAAGTGTCCAGCCCGGATTGTGTGCCACTTCCCACACGTATCCATCAGGGTCGGCAAACGCCCCAGTCGTACCGCCCCAATCGGCGACAGCGGCGCTGCGGACGATGGAACCTCCAATCCTCTCCGCGTCGTTCAGCACCTTGGTCACTTCTTCCGGCGAGCGCACGTTGTGAGCAAGTTCGATTCCCGGGGCCCCGTGCCCACCTAGCGCCGTCCACAAGCCGAACACCATTCCACCAGCTTGGAAGAAGCACACCTCGTCGTCAGGTTGCTGAGCTCCTGACCAGCCGAGGGCTTCATAGAACGTTCGAGCCCGGGCAAGATCGGAAACCCCGAGAGTGACCAAACTTATGCGTTGCTCCATCTGGCAATAATGGCAAACATGTGGAGTGAACGCCCGACAAAGATCCCGGTTGTCCCCGAGCACCGGTTTGGTGGGGCACTTCGGCCCGACTGGGGCACCTCGTAAACCGGTCTGAGGCAATCGCCAGTGCTGCGGCGGCTTAATGAGTGCTCGTACCGGTTTGGCGCTTGCGGCGTAGCCATCCGGAGGCGTCGAACGCCTCATCAAGGTCGACTCCATCGACGTCGCAAAGTACAACCCACCTGTGAACGAACCAGAAATGCTGATGCCAGCGAAGTTCGCCGAAGTTCTGCAATTCCTCCTGGAGTCAGTGGGTTCTCAGCACCTCATTGATTGTTCGGTGGTCGTGGGATACGAAGAGCAATCTGTCTCAGTTGGAGTGACCACTGAGGTACCTGCCACCACGTGGACGTGCCTGTTTTCGTCAAACGAGATTCAACTGACCGAGGCGGTTGCCCGACGGGTGAGTGAGACTCTTTTGCGACGTACCTCGCGCAATGGGACCCCAGCCTTCCCACTCCTTAGTACGAGTTATTCCCACAACCGTTCGGCATTGGTGCCTGTCGAAAAACTGCCCTACTTTGCCGGGAGGTGGGCATGACCTACCGGCACCCTCATTTGGGCTACTCGTCGCAGAGTTCGTCCATCGCCGCAGATGACATGTCTCGCAAAATCAAAGTTGGTGATCGTTAGGCCCACCTCGTGCAGTCGAGCCAACTCTCTTCCCGAGGCGCGCAGCAGTTCCTCCGGCTCGTCATGTCGACTGCAGAGGTCAAGCAGTGTTTCCTTGCTGGTGGCTGGATTCGTAGCCCCGAGCCTTGCAATCGCTTGGAGTCGAGCTGCCGTAGATTGATTTCGATCCAAGATCAGCTCCCTCAAGTCCATGTCGTCGTCGGTCACACGATAATCTTGCCCCAGGGCATCTGCCCTTCGTACCATCCCTGATCGCCGAGAGGCGGACGGACACTTCGGCACCATCCTTAAAACGCGTGCTTGACGTGATTTCACCAGGGGGATGATTGGCCGATGATGCGTGCCATGGCAAGGATCGAACTTTGGGCCTCACGGGACGGTACTCCGGACATGCCGTCCGAGACACGATCCATGCTCCTTTCGTCTTGGCGACGAGTCGGGCGAGTCTGTGTGGATCGGGGCCGATGTCATAGAGGAGGCTGGAAATAGGTTCACGGCGGGTAGCCATCACGAGCAGGTCTCGACGGCCTTTAGGGCAGATGTCGAAGCTGGCCGGTTTGTGCGTGCCGGAGCCCCCTTTATCGTCTGGCATGGTTATGACATCGGTAATGGCATCATCGTGGAAGTTGGAGACCCACCAGCTGATTCCTCCTGGAATAAGCGTAGGGCAACTGCCCCATACCGCCGGAAAGGTGGGGCACATCGAGGACTCCAACGCTGCTAGTCGAGCAGTGCAATGAGCTTCTTGGGCGCGAGGACCCGGTAACTTTCTGTCACCAGCTCCCGGATCTCCTCCCAGTCTGTGTCGCTAGTGAGCCATACCCCCACGCGATCATGCCCGGCTCGAGGGACGAAGAACGGCTGGCCAATGGACAGCAGCGCCTCGCGTTCGTCGGGGTCGGCACGCAGCACGAGCAGCGGACGCGACTTGCCGGCCGATGACTCCATTGCAACAAGCAAGCAAAACGACCTTCGGCGGATGTCGAACGACTGGGCCGTCGATCTTGTTCTGGTAAGTGAATAATCGACGCGTACCGTAACTTCGGGTAACGCCAGGCATAGCGTGCGGACCCGCTCTTCGATGTCCTCCGGGACCTCTACGGGAGCGCTCACTCCGTCGTCGGACTCAGGCTTCACTAATCAAATAATGCCAGGCCAGGGTGCCCCCGTTCGCCGGGAGGGTGGGACACTTCGGCACTTTGGGGTCATGCCCCACTCGCCGAGATTCTTGCGCTCACCGCTTGAATCCGCCCTCGGATTTGACGGCGTCAAAGTGGGGCATCCTCGGCACGGGAGTCGTACGGGAGGGATCCAAGCGCAGATTGCCGATTCGGGGTGCATCGCCAGTTGCGCTGAATGAATCAGGTTCTCGTTATTCGGTGCGGCTAGCGCGCCGAGATTTTCCTACCAGAGCGCGTGGCCAGACCCACGAATAACACCCACTCAAGTTAACTTGGACGCGGTTTGAAGGGTTTATCACCAGACATTCCCAGATGGGGCTGCCACCCCCGTCAGAGCCCCTGCTACCCCCCTTGGCGAGCGGTCTGGAGTGTGGCTGAATGATTGGATGAACGTGACCACGGTGGCGCTGGGCGGAGGGTAAACGAGCGTGGGCATCATTTGGTTGCGATGGAGCGCCGAGCTGAGAGCCCGATGGCGCGCCCTCGTGGTGACCGCGCTGCTATTGGGGATCGGCGGCGGCGTCGCCCTGGGTGCGTTGGCAGGTGCCCGTCGCACAGACACCGCCATGGCGGGCTTCGTCTCGTACAGCCTTCCCGACGACGGCGGTTTCATCTATGGAAGCACCTCGGGCCCCACCGTGCCTCCCGGACCGGCGGCGTATTCTCTCGCCCCCTCCGGAGCCGTGCGTCGGATCGTGTCGCTCCCGCAGGTGAAGGACTGGTTCCAGGCCCCCTACCTGTTCCTGGCCACCGATCCTTCGGGTTCGGACGTGGGTTCTCTCAATCCGCTCGCGTTTAGCACTGCCGAAGTCTTGCGGGACGTGGACCGCCCGCTCGTGGTAGCCGGGCATCTACCCGATCCGAGTCGTCCCTTCGACGTGGCGATCAACGAGTTCGCGGCCGACAAGCGCCACCTGCACGTTGGCAGCCGTTTCCGCGTCTACGCGTACTCGTATTCACAGACAGCCGGTGCCGCCATCATCACACAGGGCGTGTCCAAAGGGCGTCCCGAAGGACCGTCGTTCACGGTAACGGTCACCGCGATTGTGCGCTTCCCGACCGACGTGAGCGCGGTCCTGCCTTTGGCGGCTAAACAGGACGTCACATACGAGGGCGAGCAGAACATGTATATGACGCCCGCGTTCCTCGAGCGACTGGCGGCGGGGCTGAAGATTCCGGTCCAAGGGCTTCCTGACTTCAACTTCTACGGTGTCCGGTTGCGCCACGGCGCCGCTGACTGGAAGACGTTCGCCTCGGAGGCCGCCGCCATGGGCCACGGGCAGGTCTTCACCAGCGCGGGCAACACCTCAGGCATCCAAACTGCGGCCGCAAGCGCGCAGAGCGGGATCCACCTGGAGGTCGTGGCGCTCATCCTCTTCGGGATCCTCGCACTGTTCATGACACTGTTGTTCGTCGGACAAGCGGTGGCGCGACAGGTGGTGCTCGAGGCAGACGACTATGCCATCTTGCGGACGATGGGCGTCACGCGGGCGCAGCTCGTCGGGATCGTGGTCATGCGTGCGGCGGTGCTCGGACTCGTGGGTGCGACGGTCGCGCTGTTGGTCGCCGCGCTCTCCTCGCCCCTGCTTCCGGTCGGCCTGGCGCGGCAGGCCGAGATCCATCCCGGATTCGCCTTCGACGCCGTGATCCTTGTGCCGGGGGCCTTTGCACTGGCTGCGCTCGTCTGCGCTGGGGCGCTGATCCCGGCATGGAGCGCGAGCCGCGGCGGGGCAGTATCGGGCGACTCGGGGCGATCCGGGGTGGGAGGCACATGGGTGTCGGATGCTCTGGGACGGGTGGCGTTCCCGACGACCGCGGCCATCGGGGTCCGCTACGGGCTCGAGCCCGGACGCGGCCGAAGCGCCGTGCCGGTGGTGAGTGCGCTCGTCGCCTCGGTGCTTGGCGTCGCCGCGCTCGCCGCCTCGCTCACGGTCGGCTCGAGTCTTTCCAATCTCATTTCCAGCCCGCGTCAGCAGGGTTGGAACTGGGACGTGCTCGTGGGGAATCCCAACGACCTGCACGACGAAGAGGCAAAGGATGGCGCGCTCCTCGCCAAGGATCCGTATGTGGCGTCCTATTCCGCCATCTCCATACTCGCCGGGGCCAGCCAGGGCACTGCCGCAATCGACGGGCATCTCGTCAACCTTCTTCTCGCCTTCGACCCCTTGAAGGGATATGTGCACCCGCCTGTCGTAGCCGGACACGCGCCGCGCGCCGACGACCAGATCGTCCTCGCCTCGGACACCATGGAGAAGCTCGGCACCCGGATCGGGCGGTCGGTCACCGTCGACGGCGGGAACGGCAAGATCCACCTGCGCGTGGTAGGGGAGATGGTCTCGCCCTCCATCGGTGACCTCTTCACGAACGGGGTCGGTGAGGGAGGCTGGGTGTACGGGCCCGCCGTTCGAAAGTACGCGCAATCACAGGCACAGTCGCAACCCTCGAGCACCCCCCCGACGGTGTTCAACCTATTCGCCGTTCGCTATAAGCCGGGTGTCTCGAAGGCAGCCGCGTTCGCCAGCCTCCAGCGCTCCTTCGGTAGGACGGTTCTGAAACAGCTCCCTGCCGAGGACGTGGTGAACCTCCAGAGCGTGGACCATCTCCCGCTGCTGCTAGCCGGGCTGATGGCACTCCTCGGGGTGATGACGCTCGGTAACACGTTGGTCATCTCCGTGAGGCGGAGGCGGCGGGACCTCGCAATCCTGAGAGCGATCGGGTTTGTGCGCCCGCAGATCGCCGCAGTCGTGGCCTGGCAGGCGACGTCTTTCGCGCTGTTGGCGCTCCTGGTCGGCTTGCCTTTGGGGATCGCGGGAGGGCGGTGGGCCTGGAGCGCGATCGCCTCGGGGATCGGTTCTGCGTCGCCTGCAATCGTCCCCCTTGCGGTGGCCCTCATCGTCCCCGGGACCTTGATCGCCGCCAACGCCATCTCCGCCTGGCCAGGGTGGAGGGCCGCTCGGATCCACCCAGCGTCGGCGATCCGAAGCGAGTAGGCCAGCGATAAGCGAAGAACATCCGACTTCGAGGCGACGTCGCCCAAGTGTCTCTCCGCTCCTCCTCCAAAGACCAGCGCCAACACCCGAGGCACGTCGAACCCGGGGAGAGCGCGTATGTGGCTCTGGACGAGGAGGACGTAGCCGCCTAACGAATCGGTCGGGCGAGCGGCTCGCGAGTACGACCATCTTGGGCTTCGTGGTGAGCGAAGTCGCTGGAAGGGTTCTGCAACCAACCCCGGGCGCCAGCTCGATGCGACTTCGACGTTCTCCGCCCGGCGTTGGCTACAGGGTGCCCCCAAATACCGTCTACTTACGATGTGGCGGTGCAGCCCCGAACGCCGGACTTGTGCGCGACACTTCGGCATGTTGGAGATAGGATGGGAGCCGATTCGCTTACAGTGTTGATTTCCTCAGTCTTGCAATCCGCCGCCGACACCACGACCGGCCTGTGTGATGTGGACGTGGATAAGGGCCGGCGAACAAACGTGTTCGACACAGCGGTAGTTACCGGTGCTGGGGCCGAGATCGTCGAAGAGTCGTTCGCCGCTACCCAGCAAGACGGGCACAATCGCAATATGCATTTCGTCGATGAGCGAAGCACGCAGGTACTGCCTGATGGTGGCTGCGCCGCCTCCGACAAGCACGTCATGGTCACCGGCCGCCTCGAAGGCTGCACTGAGAGCCGCTTCAATCCCACCGTCAACGAAATAAAAGGTTGTTCCCCCCTGCATTTCGATAGGAGCACGCGGTTCGTGGGTGAGCACGAACACCGGGTGATGAAAGGGGGGGTTCCTCTCCCCACCAGCCGGTCCAGTCGCTCTCGCCCCACGGGCCACGTGTCGGGCCAAACATGTTCCGACCCATGATGGTGGCACCCACACCAGATTCCCGCTCCGAGAAGAAGTCGTCGTCGAGTCCCTCACTTCCGCCTTCTTCTCCGATCATCTGCCTGCCGCTGCGGGTGGCGAAGATCCATTCGTGGAGCTGGGTACCCCCAACGCCGAGCGGATGGTCGAGATCCTGGTGGGGCCCGGCGGCGTAACCATCGAGCGAGATCGAAAAGTTTCTCACGAGCAATCTCGACACCGAGTTCTCCTTCCGTCCTCTTCGGTATGACTGGGCCGACCACAGTACAGGGGATGGCCGACCCCCAGCACCGGTCGCCCAGCGGCAGAGTGACAGGATGCCACGCCGGGTCGTCGCTCTCGATCACGTTCAGCTCGCCATGCCGATTGGACGGGAGCCTGAAGCGGAGGCTTTCTACCGCGATGTACTCGGCTTCGCTGTCCTGCAAAAGCCAGAGCCGCTCGCCTCCCGTGGAGGCCGCTGGTTTGCTTCGGGCAACGTTCATGTACATCTAGCCCGGATGTTTCACTAAGCACCGCACCGGAGTGGTGATTGGCTTTTATCGATGCCCGGATCACCGACTCCGTGTCCGTGACCGCAGTGCGAGTCTGTGTGTTGACGGATTTGGCACGCGTGGGAGGTCGAAATCTTCGCGAGTTTGTCCTCCGTAGGCGTGACGAATCACACTGAGGCCAGCCCTGGTTTTCTCGGCGACGGTGCGAGCGAGTCAGGTGGCGAAGGACAGCGTGTGCAACTTCTCGAATGCTTCCGCCAGTTGTCGTCCCCACGGCCACTCGCTTTGGATGTGCAATGTGGCCGTGCGTCCGGTGGTCGTAATCCGTCCCGCTGCGTGCAGCAGCATGTAGCGCAGGCGCTTGGGCTCGGCGGTGGCGATGTCCCCGTCGAGGACGAGGCCCTGAGCGAAGGCCATCAGATCCTGGGCCTCCTCGCGCACCTCCATGTCCTGGGTCATGGCCTCCATCCACGCTGATTCGGGCAGCTCGCAGATGGCGAGGCGCACCTCCTCGCGTACCCGGAAGCCGACTGAGAACTCGATCCCGTGGTTCCGAAGGGCATCGACAAAGGCATGGCTGGACCCAGCCGAGTCGGCCCGCACGAGCATGGCCACGCCATCTGTCCCATCGGGATTCACCGGCAGCTGGGCCAGGGCCAACTCGAGCAGGGCGACGTGGTCAGCCGGGTTGTGGGGGGCAGCATTGCCCGGGCGCAAGATGGCCGCCAGAGCCTCTCCAGTGGCGTCGAGGTAACAAAGAAGGGGTGAGAACCCGAACCCTCGCTTGTAGGTGGGAGCTGCACTCTCCTTCTCGGAGTGCGAGTCCACCAAGGTGGCGTCGAAGTCCAAGATGAGCGGATGCACGTCGGCGGTGGGATCGAGCCCCGCCGCCCAGGCGGCCGCTCGGGCCTGGGCCCGGGCCCCCCGGATGGCGTCGAGTCGCTCCGCGTCGACGGTCTCCACCACCCGTGAGGCCGTGGGTGTGGACGCCACGGCGCCGAAAAGCGACGGCTGGTTGCGCAACACGGCCAGATCCGACAGACAGTCACCACCGTCGGCGATTGTCACGGCCAGGTCGACGAGCACCTGGCCCGGATCGTGGCGGCGCCTTCGGCGCACCGTCGGAGCCAAGGCCTCGCTCATGGCCGCGGCAAGACCGGTGGCCTCGGCCATTTCCGCCAGCAGTCGGGATCCGGCGTGGGCTGCCACTCCCTTGCCGTCAGAGGTTACCTTCAACGCCGGAAGTCGCTTGCTACGCTTCATCTTGGAAGTGCCCTTCTAGTTTGGTCTCTTGGTGGTTCGCAGCTCCAAGTTTTCCAAACAGGAAGGGCATTTCCGCGCACCCCTGTAGGTGATCAGCGGTGCTTAGTGAAACATCCGGGCTAGGTGTCGAAGATGATTTCCGCCCAGCTCGCAAAGCGCATCTGGCACTCGTTGTTGAGGACTTCGACGACCTCTTGGCGAACCTCGACGCCTCGGCGGCAACCTGGCGGTGGAACCACGAGCTGCCGGGAACGCGGCGTCTGTATGTGGATGACCCGTTCGGGAACAGAATCGAACTCATTGACTGCGGCGAGTAGCTCATGCCCCGACTGCTTGACGACCTCCTGCCGACGAGGTAACCCACAACATTGATACTTCTCTGAGGGATCCGGTGCGGCAGTACGGCACATGGGGATACGGTGAACGCCGTGGAGGTCCCAGAGCTACTGGTCGTGGACGCTGTCGAATGGCGAACATGGTTGAGCGCCCATTACGCCGATTCACTAGGTGTCTGGCTGGTACTAGCCAAAAAGGGAACGGCCGATCCGACAACTCTCTCGTACGACGAGGCGCTTGACGAGGCGATCTGCTTCGGCTGGATTGATGGTCAATTAGGGCGTCGTGACACCGCTACGTTCCGACGACGTTTCACGCCTCGAAGAGCTCGCAGCCCGTGGTCTCAACGGAACGCTGCCATCGCTGAAAGGCTGATCGCCAACGGCCGAATGCATCGATCCGGCGAAGACGAGGTGCGGCAGGCGAAAGAGGACGGTCGATGGGAGGCCGCCTACGCCGGGCAAGCCAGCAGTGAGGTGCCGGAGGACCTTCTCGCCGCCCTGAGTGCCAATCCTCGCGCGAAGGCGATGTTTGAGGCGCTCACCAGTGCGAATCGGTACGCCATCCTCTACAGGATCGGGAACGCCAAGAAACTCGAAACCCGCTCCAGGCGCATCGACCAGTTTGTCGAGATGTTGGCCCGAGGTGAGACTATCCACTCCCAGGCTCCATGATCACTCGAGTAGAGATCCACTGCTCCCAGAATGTCCCACTTCGCCGGATCGGTGGGACTATTCGAATCCTCTTTGAGTCAAGACCCTGTTTTTGAGGCATTTTGAGCGCAACGGTCCGAGCCGTCATCGATCGAAGCGGCTGCGTAGAGTTGGTATGGGTCCGGGAGTGACTTCGCCGAAGAGCCGGCTTCAGGGTGTAGGGCCGGTCACGCAGGCTACGAGTCGTTCCCTAGTGTCCTCCCGGACCCCTATTGGGTGTCGAGGAGTAGCTGGCGGTACACCGCGTTGGAGAGGTGACGCTTGAGCGAGCGGAGAGCTTCTTTCTTGGTCTTGCCTTGGGCGACTTTGCGCTCGAAGTAGATCCGCCCTGGGGTGCCAGGATTGCGGAGCTGGGTAACGGCTGCCATGTGCAACGCGTGGTTGAGCTTGCGGCTGCCACGGGTGGACACCCGATGCACGGTCCGTCCCCCCGAGGAGAACTCAATGGGTGCCGTACCGTTGTAGGAGGCGTAGGTGTCGCGGTTGGCGAATCGGGTGAAGGGTACCAACACCTATTCAACCGCCGCGTAGGTCTGCCCACCAGTCCCGGCATCGCCAGCGGGTGATACCGGCTTGCGAGTGATTCCTGACGCATCACCGAACCAAGGTCTAGCCCCCTACGGCACGGCTGGGATACTCCTAGCGCCCGTTCGACTAGGGCGTGACCGCCGTGTGGGCCGGGCGGTAACTTGGCGCGGTGCAGGCAAGCGGGTGGCACAACGGCAGTCCAAGGAGTTCCGGAGCCGGGTACGGCATCAGGATCTCGAAGGCCGACCGGGACCGCTACTTCGTGCCCGGCTGGGACAACGTCGAGCTTGAGTTCCCCGATGGCCAGCGGGCTGAGGTCGATCTCACTAGGTCGTTCTGGAAGCCCGAGACACCGTATGCAGAGCTGCGCGACGCGGCCATCGGCCGATGGCTGATCGCGCAAGGGGCGGCACCGTGGCCGAAAGGCTCTCCGCCACAGCTGGTGCTCTCGCCGCTTGGTCCCAAGCGTTTCTCGGTGACGCCCTCGGGCTGAGTGCCTTCAGCGTGTCCGCCCACAACGGCACGTCGCCTGGGATAGCCCAGTACGACGGAAAAGAATGTGGCCAGTGGGGAACGGTGCGGTCGGACCAGAGATAGCGACCGCTCAGACCGAGGGCCGAGCGCGACCCGGCGCCACGGTTCGCGCCAAGATGCCGAGCGTGGCGCGGAGCGCGCTCTCGGGAATGACCGGGAAAATGGCGGCGTCTTTCCAGCTCTGGTCGACGGACGACCAGTCGTAGTATGAGGTGACAATGGTCCCCTCATCTATCGGCTCCAGCTTGTAGCCATAAACATGACCAAGGTTGAGCTGACCTTCGATCTTCCAAGCGATCTCGCGACCCGGCTCGAATGTGACGATCTTCACGGTAACGTCATACAGACCGAGAGGGTGATCGTTGAGTGCCTCCCGATCCATGTGCACAACGAAGGAGTCGCCGACAGATGTGACCGGTTCACCCGTGGCATACATCAGCATGCCCGAGCTGTCGATTGCGACATGCCCTTGTGGATTGGTCAGCACCTCAAAGATCGCCGCTGGATCTGCCGCAATGGCCCGTCGGACCTCAAGCCGTTCAGACATAACTGCATCATTGCACGCTCCGTATGGTGCGGGTCACCTCTCGAACCCGCGATCACCCGGCATGGGTCTCACCTTCACTCCGGCGGCAGTGAGGAACTGGCGTATTTTGGGAGGCGTGCTCAATTACGTGCGGCGGCATGCCGCCGACTATCACTCCGTACATTGTGCCGTGATATCGATGGGTGTCAGGGAGTGGCCGAGCCGCCACCTCCTCGGTGAGCTCCTGAAGCGTTCGGCCCACCCTCCCGCGGCAGTAGTCGATGTAACCGAGGAGTTCGGACTTGGTGAACACTCGGTTGGGAAAGGCGAAGGTGTTCTCGTCAAAGGGTTGTGGCGGTTCCCACGACTCGAACTCGGCGGTGAGGTCGTAATCGAGGGTCACCAGCGCGTGGTAAGCAAGGAACCAGGGGGCTGAGCCGTGCAATCCCCCGTGTGGTGTGGGGCCTGTGGGTGCCTCGTCTGGCCAAAGGTCCGTCCCCCATAGGTCATCGGGACAGTCCGTCAGGGCAGCCTCCATCAGCCGCAGCGTTTGCTCGAAGTTGCTGACCATGCTCTCCACAAACGGGTTCGTCACGCCTTACGTTTTAGCGCTTCGACTGATCTGGGCAGCGGCGGCACCTGTCCCAAGCCGCGCGTCCGTCATCACGCTGAGGGCGCCCAATTCGCCGGGCTCGGGCTTGGGCTGACCGGCACGAGTGGGGGTGCTTTCAGGAGATTGGGCGCCAGGACGACAAGGAGGTTGAAGCTGTGGTGACGTAAAAGATGATCCCTAGTGACGCGTGGGTGGCCAAAGGGTGACGATTATCTCTCCTCGGGCCCAGGATCTTGCCGGGGACGACGGCGACTGCTAGAAATCTGGGGCCAACCTACTTGCCTGGCGAGAGGAGCCAGCAATGCTGTTCGTTGTGACCTGGAAGAATCGGAGCGGCGCGTCGGCTCAGGAGAACGATGCGTCTGCGGCCCGTGTGCTCGAAGTCTTTGCGAAGTGGACGCCACCATCTGATCTTACGTTTCATCAGTTCCTGGGGCGACTGGACGGAACCGGTGGCTTCGCCGTCGTAGAGACCGTCAATCCGGACGCGCTTGCCGACGCACCGGCGAAGTTCGGCACCTACTTGGACTTTGAAATCGTTCCCGTGAACGTCATCACCGAGACGACTCGGCTGCTCGCCGAAGGAGTAGCATTTCGAAAATCCGTCTAGACGGGACGTGAGACTCGATCTCGCGGGGCGGTCGCCGGGCTTCCGGTACGGTTTGCCGCGTCCTTGCCCTTGCCCCGGATCGCTGGACTTGAGCGTGGGGATTCCGGCTATATATAGGGTTAGCGAATGTCATCATTTCCAGCTTTCAACCATTACGCCTTGACAGTTTCCGATCTCCAACGAAGTATCGAGTGGTACGAACGCCTCTTCGTGTCGCCGCCTGTTGCGGTCATCGACGAGGACAATTATCGAGCGGCGATCTGGTTTGAGCCGATGTTCGCAATCCACGAAAATCAGCATCAGCTTGAGGGCGACGTGTTCGATGAATTTCGAATCGGACTCGACCACATCGCCTTTGGTTGCGCTAGTCGAGAAGAGCTCGAATCCTGGCCAGCACGACTCGATGCCTTGGGTATCGAGCACGGTGAGATCTTGGATCGATCATACGGGGCCGGTCTCGCATTTCGGGACCCGGACAACATTCAGCTCGAGTTCTTTCTGCCGATTGGTTCATAGGTTGCCGAGTAGCTCAGTTATGGGTGGGGCACTTCGGCACATCGGGGATACGGCCATTGACGGGCGTTCACCTGCCTCAGCGGCTACCTGCCACTGCACCGTCGGCTTGGATTGCGTAGTTTAGGAACCTGCTGCACTAGCGAATCTTCTTGCTAGACCTCGTGGCTAATGCCGTGCTGAATGTCGAAGAGCTCGTGCTCCTTGCGGAATGCTCGACGTGCGATTAGGAAAGCGACACAGAAGACGATGCTGTTCTCGATGGCGTCGTAGAACAGTTCCGCAGTCATGTGCGGCAGGTCAGACAGGAGCCCGAGCGTGCGGTGCACATAATCTGCGTTTCCAGGTTGCTCACCAACCCAAGTGGGATGGCTTGAGAAGAACAGGCCCATTGCGATCCCGATGGCAGCGACTGTGCCGAGGATCAAGTAGATGAACCAGATCTTCTTCTTCGACTGTTGCTTGACCATCATGATGCTCTCCCTTCGAAAGTGATAACTATTCTCGTTGAACTTCGGGCCCGTGGTCGAAGCGGATGTCTGGTCATATCTCGGTAGGACCTGGCCCTTTTTGGCGGGAGCCGGCCCTGACTTCCACTGCCGGGACCGGACGTGGGCCGCAGTTACAACGGCTGGTGCCCGTCTGCGAGCTATGACGGGTTGACTTCAACTAGTGGGCCGGGCCAAGGCCGGGCGGCGGCTGGAGGTCACACCGGCATTCGGGGAGGACCTCCATCTCGGTCAAAATGAATTTGCACGGTCCAGTGTGGACTATCAGGATCGGGCTCCTCATAGAAGCCACCTAGCTTCCCCCTCGCAGCGAGGTCCGTGTCGATACCCTTAACGATGATGACCCTGTGGTAGCCGCAGCGCTCTAGGTATGCCTTGACAAGTGCAACCTCCACGTCCACGCGGGTTGAAGGTCTGTCAGGCGAGTCGCATTTCCAAGTGGAGCTGATCGTCTCGTCGCCCCTCTCAACTTGAACGTCGAACCCGTGGAGCAAACGAAATGTATCGCTTGCGGCGTCGAAGTGCTCCCAAAGCACTGTCACGTCGAAAGATTCTGGGGATTCACCGCCAGAGACTCCGGTCGATTCAACGATGTTGTCATTGAAGTGTTTGGTCAACCTTACGAGGCAATCCCGACAAAGTGCGGGGCTCGCAGGTGCATGCCCAGTGGGTCGGATGAACGCGGGTGACGTTTCGCAGTGGTGGCACTTCACGGAGCCGCCACTGGTTGGTTTTGGAATTGGCCTCGCCGCCCATCTCCTCAGCGTTCCATGTTTGGTCGATTCCTGGCAACGAAGGTCCGCTGCCCCGGAACGGCCGTTATACGGGTGATCAACCTGTTCCACTCGCCAAACGGGGGGTAGCCTCGTGATGGGAGCGTCGCCGGGCCGGTGGGACACTTCGGCACAACGGGGCGACCTCTGGAGTCAGCGTTGTGGAACATTGGGGGCGCCCGTAGGGGCCGCATGACTGCCCGAAAGGGGATCGGCGTGCGGTCTCGAGGTCTGCTCGCGCGTTTATCGAACATGCGGAGGCCGGAATCGTGACGCTGGGGCCATGGCCATTCACGAAGCTGATCTCCAGGGTCGGATCTGGCCACTGATCTGGTCATTGAGCCTGAACGGCGGCGTTGTCCCTATTGCCAGCGAGCAGCGGTGGGGCGATCTTCCACTCTGCTAGCTCGACAACCACGCCGGCGGGTCCGTCGAGAAAGACCAACCGTCGGTCGTGAAAGTCCATTACGGTGTTCCTTGGGGTGTGGCCGAGGGCGGCGAAGCGCTCGATGGTGTCGTCGAGATCGTCCACCCGGAAGCAAACGTGGTTGAATCCGGACCGGGCGAGGTAGCCCGACCGTTCGTCGATCTCGACGATCGGGTGGTGGAAGCGCAGGAGCTGAATCTCTTGGCGCACGGGGGCGCCACGGAGTACGAGAGTCACGTGGTCCGACTCCCACCCGGGTATCCCCATGAAAGCGGACATCGCCTCTCCGGACGCCACGACCGCTTTGTCGCGGACGAAGCCAAGGATTCCCAAGAACTGTTCGGCCTCCTTCACGTCGGTAACGACGAGGGTCAGGTGATCGAATCCAGTGGGCATGGCGACGCTCCTTCTTCTTCAGGCGGGTTCGGGTCGGGTCGCGGCACGGGCGATGAGCTCGTTGCACGAGCGGTCCGGCTCGAGGAGCTTGGCGGCTTGCTCATCCCCGCTCACCGGCAGGTCTGAGGGGTCCAAGGTCCCGACCTGGAGGAGGAGCAGCGCCTGGTCCCAGTAGAGGGTTCGTCGACCATGGTGGCGTCCAGATCCTTCGTCTCGAACTCACTGGCCACGTACGCATCGAAAACCGCCTCCAGATCTGGAACTGCCGGTTCGCTCGCCATATCGCCCTCCTTCTGACGCAAGGGAAAGCTCGCAACGAGACCTCGACGTGCATCGTCGTTGTGATTTTAGACCCCCGGCTGTCGGCTGTCCCGTGCGACCTGGAGACTTGGCAGCCGGCCTAGTTCTGGGCCCTCGGGCACCGGTCGCTCACCAGGCCTTGACTAGGGCAAGCGACCACACGAGCGGACACAGAAGGTGGGTGACGTGACCAGCAGGTGCGTCGGACCTGGCCGGGTCCATACTCGACGAGGCGTCCTGGGCTCACCTCTGCGGCGTGTCACCCATCCCTGAGGGTTCCGGCAAGTCGAGCGGCAGGGTCAAGGCCCACGATGGTGGGGACCGTCAGGCCAATAGCGCATTGTGGAGAATCATCATGGTGCGAGTCGGTCACGATCCGGAGACACGCCTCTACGTCGAGCGCCGTCACAAAGAAGGGGAGACCAACATGTCGCCGGTACGCTGCGTTCGTCGCCGAGCACCCAGACAAGAGGAGATCAATAGATGTCGGCAATGCTGAAGTTGAGGCATAAGGCAATCGGAGCGGAGGTACGTCGTGATACGTACGCTGTCGTGGTCGACGGTGAGCGGGTCGGGTCGGTCGGAATGAACGACACGATCGAGATACCAGTCGAGCCTGGACGCCATACCCTGCAGGTCCGCAATGGCCGAAAGTCGAGCAGTACCGAAACCTTTGACGCCGCCGAGGGCGAGATCGTCGCCTTTCGATGCACCGGAAAGAGGTTCTTGCCGATCTTCCTCGCATCCCTCATCGTTCCCAGGCTTGCACTGAAACTCGTCCGCGATTGAGCCGGCCTTGCCGTCGTGGCGCTCGCCAGCCCGTCGTCATCGCCGCCGGCTCGCCTGGAGTGGAGCGTGCTACGTAACAGTCGGTCCGGGGCATTGCCTACGGCGGATCGGGGACACCGGCAGGCTGTGGTCACTGCCGACAGCAGAGGTGATGGGGGGTAGCCGAAGCGGGAGGATATAGAGATGACCGATCTACGCGAGAGAATGGTTTCTGAGGCTCCCTCAGGTCGGCGGGCCGGACGAATGACTATTTTGGTAGTGGCCGTTGCGATCAAGCTGACCGTTTCGTCGGGTTCCTAGAGGCCACGCACCGTCCCCGTGCTTGCCCGGTTCGCCGAGCCGGTGGGACAATTTGGCACAGGGGGGGACAGTTGGTTCGACCGTCAACACGGGATATTCTCCTACCATGACTCGGAAGCCAATCGTGTGGGCCAGAGCGATGCTCAGCGGAGGATTGGTTCTTCTCGTTATTGCCCTCACTGCGATCACCTTGCAGGGTTTCTCAGATTGGGCTTTGCTCATTGCACCCTTCGCGATCACGGTAAACGGCGTGATTTGGATGCTAAGAGTGAACAAGTATGGAAGTATCTTTCCAGCCCTGGGGACGCCCAACACAAGTAGCAGTCCGCCGCGTGCAACGATCCCACTTCGTGGCACGACCGGCTCCATTGCGTCGAGGAGACACTGGCCGGGAAGAGGCCTTGATCCGTGCCCTGACAGCCGCCGGTCAAGCGCCGCTGATCGCCCGCCAGATCTCAGCTGTGGCGTCCACGTCGTAGGACACCTTGCCGAGGAATAGCCGGAGCCCGAGTGTCAGGTGCGTGCCCGGCCACGTGTGCCCCGCCCCTTCGCAGACCCACAGTGTCACCGCGCCCGGATCATCCAAAGGTCCGTAGGAGAGGCGCGTAAGCGAGTGCGTGAACTCGGTGCGCTCGGGTTCGGGAGAATGGCCGTTGGCCCGGGCCCAGGGAGACGCCTCGCCGAGCACACTCTCGCTCCACCGCGCCGTGGGACCTCCGCCGTAGGGGTTGATCCTGTCGCGCGTCCCGTGAAAGGCGACGACCCGCACTGGACGATCGAGCCGTTCCATTGCGGGCATGCGCAGCCCCGCCACCGCACCCAGGACGCGCACCGGATTGCGGCCCGACGAAGAGAACCGGCTGGACATGCGCGCCCCGCCGGACATGCCGCTGACACACGTGGGCACCGCGCTGGCGCTGAAGGACTCACGGAGGTAGTCGAGTACGGCGTCGAGGAACGCGACGTCGCCGTGGAGGTCCCACTCCCATCCAGCCCGCGAAGGAATCGAGCCTTGCGGGAAAGCCACCACAGCACCCTGCTCGGCCAAGGGAGCCATACGGCTCAGGCGGACCTGACGCTCGGCCGTCGAGGTGCTCCCGTGCATGGACACGACGATGGCGGTCGGGGCGTCGGTCGGCGCCGCCACCAGAAGCTGGCGTCGGGCCCCGCCGACCTCAATCGTGTGTGGCGCCACCGGCAAGGGAAGTCACTGTAGCCCCAGGGGCCGTCGAGGCGATCTCGGGGATGCCTCCATCCGCCGGTTGAATGAGGCACTCGGGCGACGTTGGGCAGAGGGTCATATCTGGCAGGCAGACCGGTATTGGGCATGTCCGGTTGCCGCTCTCGTCAAGGAGTGCGAAACTCAGACGTAAAGCGACCAAGGAGGAACTCGATGCCGAAGTACCTCGTCCAAGCGTCTTATATCGGAGATGGGGTGCAGGGACTCCGCCAGGAGGGTGGCTCAGCCCGTCGAGCCGCCGTCGAAAAGGCGTGTGCCAGCGTGGGCGGAAAGCTAGACGCGTTCTACTACGCGTTCGGTGAAGCCGATGTGGTTACCGTCATAGACCTGCCGGACAACGCGACTGCGGCCGGGGTTGCTCTACTTATCGCAGCGAGCGGCAAGATAAACGTCAAGACCACCGTCCTGTTGACTCCGGAAGAAGTCGACGCTGCCGTGAAGGTGGGCGGCGATTACCGCCCGCCCGGGGGTTGAGCGCCTGACACTTCGCCCTTTCCACAAAGTGGCGATGGAGAGCATGAGAGCAGTGCCTGGGGCGTGACTTGCAGGCCGAGTGGGGCACCATCCCCAAAAGCGTGGAACGGGTAACTCTTGCCCCTGGCTATGTGGCTAATCCAGTCTCGTTCGGCGACAACGCACCAAGTGGTCTGCCAATCTCCCACTCATGACCGAATGGGTCAACGATTCGACCGAGCCGCCAACCGTGCTCATCGCTCACCGGGGCCGTTTTGTCGGCACCGGCGCGTACTGCTCGGTTCAGGACAGTTTCGGGATCATCGACCACGAGTAGCGTCCTGCTCGTCGTCCCGCCGATCTCCTTCGGGCTAAAGCGATTCATGCTCGCGTTTGCCGCTACAACCCAGAATCGTGCCTCTCCCACGCCAAGCTGCGCCACGATGTCATCGCCATCGCCGACAAGGTGAAGGACCGTCGCCTCGAAAGCGACCTGGTAGAAGCGGACTGCAGTCCTTGCTCCTTTTACCCACAGTTCAGGCTCAATACCTGTCACGACCCGTCCTCCGTGTGCCTCGTAGGCATTCTTCCTCAGATCCCGCCTGGAGGAGACCGACGGGGTGGCCCAGATCGCCGGGACGTGGGCGTGCTCACGTCACTCCAAAGTCCACCGGCTGGACAATGACCAAGACCGGGTCACCATCGAGGTCAAACTCGATCTCGTAGGTCTCAGGATCCTCGAATGCCTCAATCAAGAATCCGTGGGTCCCCTCCGGCAGGGTGCGACTATTCGGCAATGGAACATCTCTAACGGTGATCAGGTGGCCATTGAATCTTGCCTTCATCAGCCCACTTTGCCAGTTGGACCTCACGGGGTTGGTACGCGACGCTCGTGACTCCGTTGTGAGCATTCGCGATCCTCCCGTTGACTGTGATCAAATGGGTACGTGTTCTACGTTTTGATTTTTGGTCTTCTCGCGGTCGTTCTCGTCGTCGGGGGATTGACAACCATGACCCGGCGACGAAGGAACCTCGAACTTGAGGAAGAGCACACATCCCGAAGCGACGCCAGCCGTCGTAATCGGAAGACGAAGCGAGCCCAGTCACGACATGACAGGCGTAGGCGCCATTAGTTCATTGGGATCCCAAACTGGGTGACTTCTCAATTCGGTCGTTGCGTCCTGACCCCTGCGAGAAGCGACCCCACGGCTGGTGACTTGGCCGGCCATACTCGTCGCGATGGAGCGCTTCGACACCTTGGTGCTAATAGTCGGCGGGAACATTGCGAATGACGAACAGGCTATCGATCTTTTCATTTCGGATGGTGAAGTAGTTCGTCATGATCAGTTCGTCGGGAAGGTTGGTCCTGTCGAAGTCTCCGTCGTAACGGCCTCGGACAACGATCTGGCCATGATGGTCAAGGGCTTCGGTGACCTCAATGGTCACGTGATCACCCGTCATCTCTTTGGCCACCCAACGGCGTATGGCCTCAGTGCCCCAGAATTCCCGGCGGGCGTCGTTGACGAGGGCATCGGTCGCGAAGGTCGCGACGATGGCATCCTCGTCGAAGGCATTGACTGCCGCGAGGTGATCGGCCACGACGCCGGGGAGAGTGAAGGCAGTATGCTCGGACATTGTGATGGTCCTTTCAACCAGGTGAACCAGTGAGCCCGGTTCGGTCGCTGTGGTTACTCACACAGACTGAGTAATCCGGCTGCCGGAGAGTCAAGGCTCGTTCCCAACTTGACTCTCCCGTGGGGGGAGTGCTGAGACTTGGGATATGCCAGGGCAGTTAACGGTGGGTGAGTTCTCCCGAATGACGCACCTGAGCGTCAAGACCCTGCGTCACTATCACGAGGTCGGGCTCTTGGAGCCTGCTCAGGTCAACCCCAGCACCGGGTATCGGTATTACTCACGGGACCAGATCCCCCAGGCCCAGGTCATCCGCCGCTTGCGGGATCTCGAGATGCCGGTTCCAGAGGTCAAGGCGGTGCTGGCAGCCCCCGACCTGTCGGCTAGGAACGCAGTTATTGCCGCCCACCTCGACCGGCTCGAGACCGAGCTGGGCAAGATCCACACAGCCATCGACTCACTGAGGAACATCCTCGACACCTCAGAGTCCGCAGTCGCCATTGAGCACCGCACGGTCCGATCGATGACCGCCCTCGGCGTGAGCGAGGTCGTGGATCGAGACGACGTGTCCGCCTGGTGGCAGGGAGCGCTGGGCGAACTGCGAGCCATGGTTCGGGCCCAAGGACTTGACGTAACCGGGCCGAGCGGCGGACTCTATGCCAGCGAGCTTTTCCAGCACGGCCGCGGCCAGGCCACCGTCTTCATCCCCATCAAAGAGGAGGGCCGCCCGATCGGGCGAGTGATACCCCTTGTCGTTCCAAAAGCCGAACTCGCGGTGCTGACCCATAGGGGTTCGCTTGAGGAGATTGACATCTCCTACGGCCAGCTCGGCTCCTATGTGACGACCCACGAAATCAGCATCGAAGGTCCGCTTCGCGAGTACTACCTTGTCGATGCGAATGACGTTGCCGATCCGGCCCAATGGGTGACCGAGATCTGCTGGCCGGTTTTCCGTTCCGACGACAGTCCGTAGGCGCAACTTTTTCTGAGAATGTCCGCTTCGGGACCGGCCCCAATTCGCCGGGCCGGTGGGACACTCAAGTAGGCATCACATCGGGGAAAGTTCTGAAGGACCTACTAGGGTCGGAGGGGCCCTCCCTGCGATACCGATGGCATTGGTGATTCCCAGCCCCGGCGGTTCCGTCAAATGGAGCATCACCGGAACCGAATTTTTCGGGTGGATATCGCAGACGATCCATCGACTCGGTACACCAAGAGCCGGCCGGTAGTATGCACAAATGGCCAAGTCGATCGCTTACGTGTGCCAAGGATCCAAATGTTCGAGAGCCTGCGGCCACGATCAACTTCTGAGGTCCCTCGTAAAGGTGGCAGAAGTCCGTCTCGTGCGGTGTCAAAAGATCTGTCACGGTTCGGTCGTTGCCGTCGACCTTGGTAAACACCTTGAATGGTTTGAACGCATCGATTCGACGAAAGCCGGTGTGGCAATGAAGCAGGCGGTCGAAAGAGGTACCAAAAAGGCGCTTCCCCGTATGCTGAAAAAACGTCGCATAAAGGGCCGATCAGATCGAGTTCCTCGGTAGGTTGGGCTCGGCAGATCGAGTTCACCCGGGTCAGAGAAGTCCCAGTCCTCTGAGTCGTAGAATGACGACTCGAGTCGGGTGTCCGTCCTGCCCCGTACGCCGGACCTGAGCGCGACTGACCGGCACTTCGTTAGGTGCTACCCACGACGCCATCGGGAATATCGTGCTGGTAGAAGACGAAGGCACTGCGGCGGTGACCCGTGGTCGAGTTACGGCCTGCAGCGTGGAAGAGGCGCGCGTCGCGCAGCAGCAACGATCCAGCCGCGCCCACTACGACGACTTCGCCCGGGATCGGAACCTCGGTGCCCGGGATCGGGACCTCTGAACCCCAGGGCGCGCCAGAGCGGTGTGAGCCCGGCAGAACCCGGGTCGCCCCGTTGTCGGCGCCGAAGGCGTCGATGAACCACGTCGCAGTGACACCCACCACCGGTGTTGCGCCGTGGTCCGGGTGGAGACGCTGTTCTCCGTAGCCCGGGCTCGGATCGCGCAAGTCCACGTTGCCGACCTCGAAGGTCGAACCGAGGATGTGGGCAGCAGCGTCCAGCACCACTCGGTTGCGCCAGCACAGCGCGAACACGTCGTTGTCGCTGGCGGCCTTCGCTCGCCGTGTCCCTAGTTCGTGGCGCCTCGATTGCGCGTCCTCGGCGACGAGTCGCTCGAACTCGGCTCTCAGGAGGTCGACATCCTCGTCGGCGAGGAGGGCCGGCACGATCACGAAGCCGCGTTCGTCGAGGGCGGCCAACTCCTCCGTCGTGGCGCGCCGACCCTGCCCGATCTCCTCCGCCCGGTCCAACCGAATCTCCAATCCCACGGCCGCAGTCTGCCTCAGACGTTCGTCGACCGTCAGCGGCCCGGTCCGCCGGTTTACAAATGATCCACCTGTCCCACATCGCCGGACCTGGATCCGGCGCGTTCGGGGGCAGGTCTTGCCCCGGGATGCTTCGGCTTCTTGGGCTAGGGTCGTCCTGCTTTGGCCACTATTCCAGGTTCCTGGCGAGAATGCCCAGTGTGGCACGCAGGCCGGATTCGGGGATCACCGGGAAGATGCCCATTTTGCGGAATTCGTCGCTGATCTGGCTCCAGTCGTAGTACGAGGTGACCAGAGTTCCACTTTCGCTGGGCTCAAGGCGATATCCGTATCGATGTCCGGCCGACGGGTGGCCCGGCCGGCTGGGCGCCCATTCGATGAGCCTGTCCTGCTCGAACTCGGTGATGGTCACCACCATGTCGTATCTGGTGGGTGGTGGTGCGTTCATGACCTCCCGATCCATGTGCACCACGAACGTGTCCCCTACGTGCCGCATCGGCTCACCCTCGGCGGACTGGAGCATGCCGGAACTGTCGATGGTCACGTGGCCAATGGGGTCACACAGCAGCGCAAATACGTTCTCCGGTGGTGCCGCGATCTGCCGCTGTGCTTCAATTCGCTCGGTGTTCATTATCGTTACGCTAGCGTCGCCTAGCTCCGAACGCCGAGCCAAAGCATCCGCAACACGCGGCGGGTCGAGCCCGCTACCGCTGCCGGGTAGGGTGCCGCCCTGGGCACTTCAGGGGCAGCCATCGGGTCGTCTTCGCCGCGCGTTCTGGGACACTCGCTCCTGATGTCTTGCGAGACGGTTGACCAGCGCCGAGCCGTCGTGCGGGCGCATGCCCGTCATGCCCAACCCGGCGTGCGTCCCGCTTGCTCGATCCACCTTCGCAGCTCCGAGCGCTCCGCCTCCTCCAGGCTGGTCACCTTGATGTACCGAGTACGGTCGGTCGTTCCGAGCGGGGGCGGGCCCTCGAAGTCAGCCCCGCCGAGGAAGACGACATTCACGGAAACGTCGTAGGCGGCTATTTCAATGATCCACCCGAGTTCTGGTAGCCCGTAATACGCTCTTTTCCACTTGACTGCGTAGTCAAGGCCGGCGAGTGTCGCTCGGATCGACTCATCCAACCGCTTGACGATGGGCTGCAGATCCGGCACCAGGCGCCGGCACCAATCATCGATGTCGGAGTGGTTCGCCGAGGGCTCTGGCGGCTTTCGCCCCGCATTTCCCTTGATCGCTTTCGGAATCGTGCGTTCCTCCTCGCTGGATTAGTAGCCTGGTCCCCTTTCTATCCCCAAACGTTCAGCGGCTCAACTAGCTGCCGGTAGCCACTATCGCCGGACGGTGGGCAGTACGGCCCCGATGAAGGAGTCGACATGACCCGTCGGTTAGCGGCAGGCTGGTGGGGTGACCATGGAGGTTCTCTTCGCCAATGTGCCTGTCGCAGACCTGCACACGGCGATGGGCTGGTATGGGCAGCTCTTCGGACGGCCCCCCGACATCGTGCCCAACCAGAACGAAGTCATGTGGTGCGTAGCCGGGAACGGCTGGCTCTACGTGATTGAGGATCCCGAGCGCGCTGGACGGACCGTAGTGACCATTTCGGTCAGCGACCTACATCAGTTCGTCGCCGGTCTCGCCAGTCGAGGGATCAGCGCCGGGCCGATCGAAGCCGTCGGTGACGCCGGGTGCAAGGCGAACGTGGTGGATGTGGACGGAAACGTCATCAGCTGGATAGAGGTCGCCACGAGCGACTAGCCCAGACGGACCGATCCCGATCGGCCCAGGGTGACCCAGAACGCATCGGGGCGTCAATCAGTATGGCGTTGCATGCGCCGTCACTGAAGGCCGTCGTTTCCCATCAGGGGGACGGTTGTGTAACGCTCGGCTGCGTTTCGGGGGCACTCGGCGGGTGGCTCCTCGGGGCTGCCATGGTGCGGGCGGCATCGGCGTCACGAATGGCGAGCGACCACGGGACCCCTCCCAGGCACATCACCGCAGCCACCAGGAACGTGACCTGGTAGGCGACGAAGTTGGTCACTTCGTGGCCTGCCACCTCGTGGACCGGTCCAATCAACACCAGGACCGTGGTGAAGAGGGCGATCCCCACCGCGCCGGCGAGTTGGCGCAGGGCGTTGTAGAGGGTCGAGGCTCGGCCGGTGTCGGCGGGTGAGATGGTGGCGAACGAAATGGCTTGGCCACCGATGACGATCTGACCGACGCCGATGCCCATGACGAAGAGGAGCAGGCGGGTCAGCCAGAGACTGGTCGTACCGTTCATCGTCGCCATGAGAGCGATGGTGAACGCCATCCATACGAGACCCAGAGTGATGTTGCGTCGGGGACCGAGACGACGGTAGAGCCAGCGACTCGAGAGCTGTGCGCCCAGCATGACACCGAGCGACGCCGGAAACGAGCTCAACCCCGAGGCGAGGGCGCTTAGGCCCCGCCCGTCTTGGAGGTACAGGATGACCACGAACTGTGTGCCGAGGAAGCCGAGCATCACCATGACGATGATCCCGTTGGCGGAACGGTACAGCCGGTTTCCGAGCAGCCTGAGCGCAATGATCGGTGATGGGATGCGCAGCTCGACGAGGACCATGGTCACCAGGAGGACAAGGCCAACGGCAATGGTCGTCAGCACGGTGGCCGAGTGCCATCCGTCGATGGGTCCTTCCGAGATGCCGAACATCAGCGACCCCAGGCCCAGACCGGCCAGGAGGAACCCGGCCACGTCGAAACGTCCGGGATGACCCTCGGCACTGTGCTTGAGGAACAGGACGCCGAAGACGACAGCGGCGAGTCCGATCGGGAGGTTGACGAAGAACACCCAGCGCCATGAGAGCTCGGTGACCAAGACCCCACCGAGGACCGGGCCAAGTGCGGGAGCGACGATGGTCGGGATCGTCAGGATCGACGCGGCGCGCACGCGCTCTTCGGGAGGAAAGGCGCGGAACAGCATGGCCATGCCGACAGGGGCGAGCATTCCACCGCCGGCACCTTGGAGGATCCTGAAGGCGACCAGCTGGCTCAGACTCGTGGCCAGACCGCAGAGCGCCGAGGCACCGGTAAAGATGACGATGGCGCTCAGCAGCACCCGCTTGCCCCCGAAGCGGTCACCGAGCCATCCCGATGCCGGGATGAAGATGGACAAGCTCACCAGATAGGCAATCGAGATGCTGTCGACCGATGTGGGGCTCACCGAGAAGTCGCGACCGATCGTCGGCAACGCGGTGTTGACGATTGTGATGTCCATGATGCTGATGAACATGACCGCCACATAGACGACGCCGACCGCCACCTTCTGGCTCATCCGATTCCTCTGCTCAGCGAGCGTCCGCATTGCATCCACCCTAGGAGACAGGCGAGGTCGAGGAGACTGGTGCCTGGGTCAACGTGGTGCGTTCGACGCCGTGACCGTACGCAGTCCGGATTTCTTGAGATGGCATCTGTAGCGGTGATGGTGGGCGTCTAGCTGGGCGATTGCCGGAAGGTGCGGCAAATTGCCTATGGTGTGGGCATCGCTGACCATCGAAAAACGCTGCGGAGGCTCGCAACCCTCATCGGCACAGCGCTGGTCGTGAGCCTCACCGCCTGGTCCGTTGTCGGGGCAGTGGGTGGAGCTGACGTGCCCGGACCACCATCGCCGTCCATCGGCAACGCCATGGACAAACCCGTCGCAAAGGTCATCACCGGCCTTCCCCTGGAAGATCAAGAGGGCCAGCCGGTGACGCTCAACCAGTTCAAAGGGCGGACCGTCCTTCTGGCCCCCTTTCTCACCTCATGCCAGGAGGAGTGTCCCATCACGACCGCAGCGCTCCTGAGCGTGCAGCGGACCATCATCAGTGAGGGCCTGTCGAAGCGGGTGGTCATCATCGAGGTGACGGTTGACCCTGAGAGAGATACTCCTCAGCGCATGGCGGCGTACGGCCGGCTCACCGGATCGACGTGGCCGCTGCTGACCGGTTCGCCCACCGTGCTCGCCGCGCTGTGGCACCACTTCGGCATCTACTACCAAAAGGTCCCTGAGGGTTCGCCCCCGGGAATCGACTGGGAGACCCACCTTCCCTACACCTACGACGTCAACCACTCCGATGGCTTCGTCCTGCTCGACTCCGATCTCCATGAGCGTTTCATAGCGGGCGGAATGACCAGCATCGGAAAGATCCCACCGAATCTGCAGAAACTTCTCGACAGCGAAGGCAAGGCGGATCTCCGCAATCCCGGCGGAGGGACCTGGACCGTGAGCGACGCTGTAAATGCCATCCACTGGGTTCTCGGTCGGTAAACGGACCAAAGCGCGGGCGTCGACGTCGGTGACAGCCCGGCCATCACGGTGGGGGCTCGTCCGTGGAGGTGTGAGCTGGCTGGCGGGTCGGCAGTCGACGGGTGAAGAACAGCGCGATGAGGGCGAGGACGGCGAGTACCGAAAGTGAGGCACGAAGTCCGTTGATGCGGGAGTCGGCGTTCTCGGCGACGATGGCATCGGCCGTCATGGGAGCCACCCCGGCCTTGTCGAGAGCGGTCTTCAGGTCGGCATCGGAAACGAACGGGACGCCTGAACTCAGTTCCACCTGTGCCTTGGTGGCGATATCGGCGGGCACGGCGGGATTGTGCTGGATCCCGCTCAGAAACGATGCGGTCAGCGCCGAGATGAGTACCGCCCCGGCCAGGGCGGTGCCGATTGACGCACCCAGGTTGGTCACGGTGTTCTGAACCCCACCCACTTCGCCGCTCTGCTCGTCGGGTACCGATGACACGGTCACGCTTCCCAACTGGGAGGCCAGGGCGCCGACGCCCAGTCCGGCCAGCAGCATGGGCCAGGTCACGATCTCTGGTCCCGCGCCGGCATCGAGCGCGGCGACCATGACGACGATCCCTGCGAGCAGCGCCAGGAAACCGAACTGCGCCACCCGGCGCGGCGACGCGTTCGGGAGAACCCGTGGAATCCCGACGGCGGCGAGTAGAAGAGTGACCGACAGCGGCAGGAGGCGGACACCGGTGGCGATGGCCGAAAGCCCGAGCGCCACCGAGAGAAAGAGCGGCACGGTGAAGAACAGGCCGGCCTGCAGCAGGTACTGGAAGAAGAAGGCGAAGAGTCCGCCGCGCAGGACTCGGTTGCGGAGCATGGCCGGGTCGAGCAGGGCTGATCTGCCGCGGGCGAGCCGGTGATTTTCCCAGCACACGAAGCCCCACAGCACCAGGCCGCCGCCGAGTATCAGCCAGATCACGGGGGAGACGCCCAGCCAAAGCGGAGCATCCGGCTTGGCTTGGACGAATCCCCAGCTCCCTGAGCGCAGGATGCCGTAGACCACCAGGCCCAGGCCCAGCGCCGACAAGCCGGTGCCCACCAGGTCGAGGTGTGCTCCCTCCTCGGGCGGGGTGTCGGCCATCCGGCGGGTGAGCACCAAGATGACCCCCACCAGCAAGACCTCCCCGACGAACACCCAGCGCCAGGAGAGATAGGTAGTGAACAAGCCTCCGATGAGGGGACCGGCTGCCACGGCGATGGCCCCGGCCGACGCCACCAATCCGTACGCCTTCGGTCGCTCATCGCGCCCGAAGTTCGACGCCACCAGTGCCACGATGGCCGGCAGGATCAGGGCCGCTCCGACACCCTCGAGAAACGACCAGCCGAATATCAGTACCGTCAGGTTCTTCGACGCTGCCGTTGTCAACGAACCGAACCCGTAAATGACACAGCCGATGGCGAAGGCACGCTTTCGGCCCAGGATCTGGCCGAGCTTTCCACCAGTGATCATGAGTGAAGCCATCACCAAGGTGTAAAAGGTGATCGCCGTCTGTATGCCCGTCACGGTCGTGCCGACGTCCTTGGCCACCGTGGCTATCGACACGTTCATCACCGAACTGTCGAGGGTCATCAAGAACTGCCCTGACGCCAAGGTCAATAGGACAATTCCGGTCCCCGTAGCTCGATGCTCAGCGGTGTCCGCCACGCAGCTTCACCACCCGGGCAACTCCACGGAGCTGATGCCGGCGGCGACCACGTCGTGCGCGCAACGTTTCACCGGGCCAGGCTATCTCCAAGGTGCTCTCACATACGGCTGGAGAACGTCGCAGGTTGGTCTCCTATGCCGGATACGCCTGGTCACGGGCGAGCGCCGGGTCGACACGCCACGAAAGATCGGTGGTGTGGGTTTTCCGGGCTATGACGGCGCTACCGAGAAGCGCAGGTTGTGCGTCAAGGTTTGCGGTAGCAGGAGAGAGGTACTCGGCAACGATTGCGGCGCGGTCGCCCATGGCCACCTCGACGACCTCGAAGCCCGTATCCCGGTTCAACAGAGCGCGCCACGCACCGGTCGAGAACCGCCAAAAGTCCCAGGGGCTGTCGTGGAGCGGCCATGTCTGGTGCGAGGCGAAGTATGCCAGTCCTCCCCTCCGCATGACGGAGTTCAGTTGTGCGATCACTTGCCACGGCATGGCGAGATGCTCAAGCGTGGAGATGGCGAACACGGCATCGATGCTCGACGGTTCGAAGTGTTTGCCGATTTCATGGGCATCGCCGACCACCTCGACGTTAGGGCCGTACACGATGTCAAACCCCACGTAGCTGGCCCCTTGGGGCAGCCATGCGGTGTTGACGATTCCCGAGCGGGCGCGAGACCCGATCTCGACGACCTTGGGAGTCCCCATGGCGCGCACCATACGATGGAACTTGGGGAAGAGCTGGTGAAACGGGTCCAGAGCGAGTTCCTCGGTGGGCGCCTCAATGACAACCGATCGTCCCCGGTCACGGAAGAGCAGCTTCGACCGCAGGGCTTCCTCGGCACTTGGAATCTCCACTTCGATTGAGAAGCGGCATGCCGATGCCCGGTCGCCATGCACAGCCGACACGTCCGGACTTGCCAGTCCGTAGCCCGACGTCTTGATCAGTGTCCCATCGGGCAGCTGCACATAGAGCGACCTCAGGCGGAGTTCGAGGTGAAAGGCCCAACCCTGAGCGTACAGATGACCGTGAAAGTGAGCAAAGCGCTCGACTCGCCATCCGAACGTCTCCGTGCTCATCAATCAATCCTAGGACCGGGGGTGCCGGAATTGTGGGAACAGTAGGAATGTGGAGCAGCAGGCTGCTCATGCGTCCCTGGTCACCATCCGCCAGGCCCCAATGGCCGTCCAGAACACCAGCCAGCCCACGATCACCAGTGACGCCGCCAGGGTTGACTCCGGTATCAGCGTCAGTCCGCCACCTCCGCCCGGGCCCCCGCCGCCGAACGGCGACGGTAGGCCGCCCGGCTCAATGTGGACCATGGCGACGCCGACGATGCCCCGCTCGAGGTTGACCAGGTGCGTAATGATGTGGCGGCTGAAGAGCGGCGTCAGGATCAGCTCGAGCACGATGAGGAGGATGACCGGGACCGTCCGTTGACCCAGTAACGAGGCCAGCCCGAGGCCGACGATGAACCCGATGGTCGCCTCGAGGGCGATCCACAGGCCGACGTCGACCATCAGCGAGGTGGAGGGCACCGTGAAGGTGGCGCGGTAGTCGGCGTAGTCCTGCGTGGCCACCGCGACGGCGAACGCCCGGATCTGGGCCGGCGATTCACTGGCGGGGACGGTGGTCGTGCCCTTCGGCGTCTTGATCACGGCACCGGCCGGGGGACCGCTGGTCTGACCATGTCCGCAGGGCACGTCCGGCGGCGGGCCGTTCAGCCCCGGTCCCCCGTTGAAGTTGAAGTTGCAGATCACCTCGTCGGCGTGGGCCGCGGCCCAGGTGTCCAAGGCGGGACGCGAGAGCCCCTGGGGCACGATCACGCCGTCGTAGTTGAGCTGCGTCGGGGCGGCGAAGACGCAGACCGCGCAGACGATCGTGTAGCCGACGGCCACCATGGCGATGACGATGGCCAGGCCGGCGGGGATCCGGGCCAGATAGAGGGCCAGGCGGGAGCGGCCGGTGATCACCAGATGGCGGAACATCCCCTCGGTGAGGTCGACCGACCCCGCCGTGCAGCCGACGACGGCCGCCACGATGAAGCCGAAGATGTACATGAAGCCGGTCACCAGCGAGGTGAAGATGGAGTAGCCCCCGGCCGGCCCGTAGGATTTGGGGTCGACGGCGTGGGTGATGAGACGCACGGCGAGGAAGACGACCGGGATGCCGATGTTGACGGCGATCAGGGCGATCATCAGTCCCCGGCGCTTGCGCAGCTCCATCAAGCGCGTGGTGACCATGCCCCACGTGGGGATCCACGAGCCGCGGTGATCGCTGCGCAGCTGTGCCGGAACGGAGGTGGGAGCCGGGCCGGGAGCAGGTGGGTCGATGTTCGAGACCGTCGTCATTCGGAGTCCCCCAATCGGCTGGTCACCGAGAGGAACCACTGCTCGAGCGAGGCCTGCATGTGCTGGAGTCGGTAGACCGAGATCCCGCCCTCCACCAAAAGGCGATTGATCTCCGCGATGGCATCACGTTGCGTATCTTCGGGTAGGGAGATGGCGAGCCCGTCCGGGCCGACCTCTACGTGCGTGGCGAACGCCGTCCCGTCGAGCACGGTGCGGGCCCGGTCGGGGTCGGAGCACTCGACCTGCACCTCGAAGGAGGACCCGGCGAGGAGCTCGGAGATCGGTCCCTGCCGGATCACCGTGCCGCGATCGACGATGGCCACCGCATCGCAGGTGCGCTCGACCTCGTCGAGGAGGTGGGACGACAGCACCACCGTGCGACCTTCGGCGACGAGCGAGGTGATCATGTCGCGCATGTCGAGCATGCCCCCGGGGTCCAGGCCGTTCATGGGCTCGTCGAGAATGAGCAGCTGGGGATCCCCGAGCAGGCAGGCGGCGACGCCCAGTCGTTGGCGCATGCCCATGGAGTACTTGGACACCTTGTCGTCGGCCCGATGCAAGATGCCGACGCGCTCGAGGGCCGGGTCGATGCGGCCCTTGGCCGCCGGCTCACGCGCCGCGGCGAGGATCGCTAGATTCTGCCGGCCGCTCAGATGGGCGTGAAACCGCGGTTCGTCCACGATCGCCCCGACCCGGGCCAGGGCGACATCACGGTGTCGAGGGACGGCGTGGCCGAGAAGGAACATTGCGCCGGCGTCGGCATGGGTCAGGCCCAGCAGCACTCTGATCAACGTGGTCTTGCCGGCCCCGTTCGGCCCGAGGTAGCCGAAGGCGCAGCCGCGGGGAACGAGGAGCTCGACGTCGTTGACGGCGGTGTTCTCGCCGAATCGCTTGGTCAGCCCGTGGGTCTCGACCGCCCACTGGCTGTCTGCCCCCTGCGGGGGACTGGGGAAAGCGGTCATCCGGTGCCGACCTCCTTTACCGAATCAACAGATGCCTTGCGGAGCAAGGTAGCAGACGCTAGCTTGTGGTGCATGGGTAATCCAGAGGGCAGGCGGAGCCAGCTGCTTCGGGGAGTCCTCGACCTCTGCCTGCTGGCGGTGATGGGCGACGGGCCGGCGTACGGCTATGAGATGACCAAGCGGCTCCGGGGACGCGGCCTCTCCATCGTCGGGGAAGGTTCGATCTACCCCCTCTTGGGCAGGCTCGAGCGTGATGGCTTGGTCGAGACCCATCGGGCCGCGAGCAACGGCGGGCCGCCCCGGAAGTACTACAGCCTTTCGCCCGAGGGGAAGCGGGCGTTGGAGACCGGTATCAGTGAATGGAAAGCGACGCGAGACGCCGTCGATGGCGCGCTCGGTCTGGCCAACGCGGAGGTAGCGCAGTGAGCGAGTTCGTCGAGGAGTGCCGCCGAGAGTGGCGGCGGCTCGGAGTTCCCGATCCCGTCGCCAACGAGATGGCCGCCGACCTTTCGGCCGACCTCGAAGAGGCCGAAGCTGAAGGAGGTTCACCCGAAGACGTGCTCGGGAACAGTGCCTTTGACCCTCGGCGGTTCGCGTCGGCGTGGGCCGTGGCTCGGGGTGTGACCAGTCAACCGGCGGTCGACCGTCCGTCTCTGTGGCGACGACCCGTGGCGGTCGCCCTCGCCGCCTTCCTCGCTGTGCTCACCGTCGGGGCCGGCTTGGCCCTTCTGGTCGGTTTCCGCAGCCACTCCTTCGCCGTCGCCGCCCACCCGATGCGGGTTTTCGCACCTGGTCCGAACCGGATCTCCCTTCCCGGCTCGCTGGGACCGTTCGAGGGGACGCAGATCGCCGGCGCGGTCCATCCCGTCGCCTTGGTACTCCTCATCGTTGGTGTCATCGGCCTCGGACTGCTTGCCGTCTTGTACTGGTCGCCGTGGTCCGGCTTCCGCCGAGACCACCGCCACGGGGGCGGACGAACCCAGAGTTGGAACTGACCTTGGGCCAGCTCCGGCGAACGGTGGCCTCCACATCGACCGGATCGATGTAGCCGTCGATCTCCTTGCGGCCGGCGGGAATCGATGCCAGCGTGGTTCCGTGACCATCTCGACCACGCGCCAGCAGCGGACGGCTGGGCTCACCTGAGCCGTGTCGATCGCCAACCTCGATCCGGAGCTGCGGCCGACCCTTGAGGCGTATCTCGCTGCCGGCCGCCGCTACGACGCGGAGGGCCTTCGGGTAGTACGTGAGGGGATGAGAGCCCTGTTCGCGGCCACACCCCCCGTCAGGCCCCCGTCGGTCCGCGTGGAGGACGTCGCTATCCCGGGTCCGGACGGCGACACCGAGCTGGTTGTGCGGGTGTACCGACCGCCCGGAACGGGGGCCGTACCCGCCCTCTACTGGATGCACGGCGGAGGGATGACGATCGGCACCATCGACATGGACGACGCGCTCCTGGCGAGCGCCGTCGAGCGCCTGGGGCTGGCGGCGGTCTCGGTCGAATATCGGCTGGCTCCCGAACATCCGGACCCCGCGCCCGTGGAGGACTGCTATACGGGACTGGTCTGGACCGCGGCGCACGCCCTCGAACTCGGAATCGATCCCGATCGCATCGCGGTGGGCGGTCCCAGCGCCGGCGGCGGCCTGGCTGCGGGCACGGCGCTGTTGGCCCGGGACCGCCAGGGGCCGCACGTGGCCTTCCAGCTCCTCTTCGAGCCGATGCTCGATGACCGGGCCATCACGCCCTCGTCGACCGCCTACGAGGAGTCGGTCGTCTGGGACCGCAGCGCCAACCGATACGGCTGGAACGCCCTCCTGGGGGACCGGGCGGGGACGGATGCCGTATCGCACTACGCCGCCCCGGCGCGGGCAACCGACCTGTCAGGCCTCCCCCCGGCCTTCGTCGACGTGGGTGAGATCGAGACGTTCCGGGACGAATGCATCGACTACGCCCAGCGCTTGATGATGGCCGGCGTGTCCACCGAGTTGCACGTCTACCGGGGTGCCTTTCACGGATTCGACCTCATGGCCGCCGACTCGACCGTGGCCCGCGTGGCGTGGAACCTGCGGTGGTCCGCTCTGGCCCGAGCTCTCGGGATAGCACAACCGAGTTTCAGCGATACCGGTGACGAGCAGTAGCCCTCACTCAGGGCGGGGTTGTCGTCTGAGCCGCCCGTAGGCGGCTCGGAACGCTCGCCGCCTCGGCGCCGTGGGCGAGCCTATGCTCCCACTCGTGGCGAAAGGCCCGGAATTGCGGGACTTGACGAGTTCGAGGAGCATCGACATGGACGACCTGCGGGCAACACGGGACAAGATCGAGATTCAAGAGTTGCTCTACCGCTACGCCCGGGCGTGCGACTCTCGGGACTGGGCGCTCCTCACCTCGGTCTTCACGGATGATGCCCAGCTTGACTACAGCTCCGTCGGGCGCGAGGTCGGGTCCCGCGACGAGATCGTCGGCTGGCTGGAGCAGGGACTGTCACAACTCCCGTGGTCGCAACATTTCATCACCAACATAGAGATAGAGCTCGACGGTGACCGGGCCAAGGTGCAGGCCATGTTCTACAACCCGATGCAGCTGCCAGGTATGGCGGACATGAGCTACTGCGGTGGGAGGTACCACCACGACGTCGTGCGGACGCCGGACGGAGGATGGAAGAGCGAGAAGCTGGTCGAGCAGAACCAGTGGTTCGTGAACCCCATCCCGGGGACCCACGAGTGATCTCCTGGTGAATAACAATTCCCTGGCCCACCGGGGCGAAGGAGGGACATGGAGGAGGTGGGGGGCTGGGCTACACCCGGTCCGACGAGCGAATTCACGCGGCACGTAACACCAAGGTCGGCGCAGATCTGATATTGCTGTCGTGTGATCGCACGTCCGGTGAGCGAACGTCTCGTTGCCTGTGACGGGCGGGGCCTGTACGTCTGTCGTCGTGGCGGTTGGCACCGGCCATGACGGACATGCTCGCAGCGACGCAGCCGGTCGACACCCACCAGAAGGCGCTCAGGATAAACCTCGATCCCCGTTGGTACGGGACGGTGGCGGAGATCGGGGCCGGGCAGGAGGTCGTCCGGTGGTTCTTTCGTGTCGGGGGCGCGGCGGGGACCGTCGCCAAGTCGATGTCGGCATACGACATGGCGGTGAGCGACGCCGTGTACGGCGAGGCCGACCGTTATGTATCGGCGGCGCGGCTCCAGGCGATGCTCGATCACGAATACAGCCTTAACCTCGACCGGCTCGGCGACCTGCGCGGCGACTCCACCTCGTTCTTCGCGTTCGCCGACACCGTGGTGGCCCGCAGCTACCAGGGGGGCAACGAGTGTCACGGGTGGATGGGGGTGAAGTTCCAGTCCCACCCCCGTGATGAGCCGAGCCAGATCATCCTCCACCTCCGGATGCTCGACGTCGAAGCGTCGATGCAGCAAGAGTCGCTCGGGATCGTCGGCGTCAACCTGCTCCACGGCGCGTTCTTTCAACACCACGAGCCCGAGGCGTTGGTGGAGAGCCTGCTCGATCGCCTGAGCACGGGTCGGATCGAGATCGACATGATCCAGTTCCGAGGCATTGAGTTCCGCAGCGTCGACAACCGGCTCATGGCGCTCAAGCTCGTGCAGATCGGGCTGAGCGGCGTGGCCATGTTCGGCCCCGACCGGGAAGTCCTTCAGCCGAGCGAGACGCTGCGCCACAAGGCGGTTCTCATCGAACGCGGCAGCTTCCGACCGACAACGGTGGTCAACGTCGACATGCTCGAATGCGCGCTCGCCAAATTCGAAGCCGACGAAGCCGTCGCGGGCAGGCCGGTGCTGGCGCTGACGGAGATCACGATGCGCAACCTGCTGGCGGAAGGAGCCGAGGTGGACCGGCGCGACTTCCTCGCCCGAGCGGAACTGCTCGCCGCGTGCGGGATGACGACAATCATCTCGGATTACGTCGACTACTACCGGCTGGCCGCGTACATCGGTGCCCGCACAAACGAGCGGATCGGCATCGTCATGGGCGTACCGAGCCTGCTCGACCTCTTCGAGGAGGCGAACCATGCCCATCTGCCGGGAGGGATCCTCGAGAGTTTCGGCCGGCTGTTCAAGAACGATCTGAAGCTCTACATCTACCCGTTACGGCGAAGCGAGGAGGAGGATGTGCAGACGGTTGACCATCTGCAGGTCGAAGAGGAGCTACGGCCCCTCTACGCCTATCTGGCGGGGCGCGGCAGCTTTGTGGATCTGGACAATTTCCGGCCCGACTACCTCTCCATCTTCAGCCGCGATGTGCTCAAACGAATTGCCTCCGGTGACGATGCCTGGGAGACGATGGTGCCACCCGGCGCGGTGGAGCTGATCAAGAAGCGCGGTTTCTTCGGGTACGCGCGGTCGGTGAGGGTGTAGCCGACCAAGACGTCATCTGGCGATGCTGGCCTCCACACGGGCCAACTTGTCGATCAGTTCGGTGAGCACCGTGTCCTGGGCGAGCAGGTGATCCTGGATCTTCACCGCCTCGTGGAGGACGGCGTCGGCATCCTTGTAGGTGGCCTCGGACCGTGCGTCGGCGGCCTTCGCCTGAATGTTCTGGCCGACGATGATGATGGGCAGAAGGATGAGCTGCAAGAAGTTGGACGAGATCCAGGCAACGATGATGGTCAGGTTGTGGCTGGAGATGGCCGATGGCAGGCTCACGAAGGCGATGATGGCGAAGACGTAGCCGCAGAGCATCGTGCCGACGAGCAGGGTGATCCTCAGTCCGACCTTGGCATTGGCCCGTTGCCAGGCTGTGTCGCGCGGGAGCTGGTCGTGCACCTTCACCGGGCCCGCCACCGTTCCTTCGAGCTGAGCCTTCGTCCGATGATGGGGGATGTAGTCGTAAATCGTGTGGTCGCTCACTGAGACGCTCCTCATTGGCATGGACGCTGGCCGGGCAGATTCAACCAGGGTCACATTCTGTCCCGTGGCAGGTCGCGCACGTGGGTATGGAACGTCGGGCAACGGCCGCCGCTGACCTCGGAGTTTCGGCACCAATGCCCATGGTGAAGGGGCGAGTGTCCGCCGTGGCAATAGAGTTTGCCGGTCTGGTTGCAAAGGGAGGGCCACTCGCGAACCATGCGTGACGAAGTGTTGGATGTGTGAATATGACCGGGAGTCGGGTCGGGAAGTCCAAAGCCCCCAAGGTCGAAGAGATGCTGGGCCCTCTGGAAGCCGAAGTGATGAAGATCATCTGGGCCCGTGGCACGGCGTTGGTCTCGGATGTCGAAGAGGTCCTCAACAGGCGCCGGACTGTTCCGCTGGCCTACAAGACGGTGCTGACCATCTGTACGCGCCTGGGCGAGAAGGGAATTCTGAGTCACGAAAAAGAAGGCCGGGCCTTCCGCTTCTACCCCGCGATGACCGAGACCGAATTCGTCGCGGCGCAAGCCGCAAAGGCCACGGCGGCGCTGATCAGCCGCTTCGGCGACGTCGTGCTGTCGACGTTCGTCGACCAGGTCGCCGCTGATCCCGACCAACTGGCCGCGCTCCGCAGGTTGGTGGACGTGGCCGTTCTCTCGGCTACGAAGGGCCAATGAACCGGTCGATGGCACCTTGGTCTTCGAAGAACACCGTGATCGCCTCCATCTTGTCGGCTGCGTTGAAGCGGACCACGGTGAGGTGATGCCCGCTGTACTTGCGACCCTCCGCGTGGGCGTGCACCGTGGACAGGCCAGCGACGTGGTGCTCGCCGACCATCCAGTCGTCCCATTTGAATGCCGCAAATGTCCGACCGGTCACGTCGGCGAGCTTCAGCAGATGAGCGGCGACCTCCTGGGGGCCGGTGAAGGTCCCCGCCAGCAGGTTCCTCCCCGGCACCGTGTAGACCACGTGTTCCGAGAGGAGGTGGACGGCCGGCCCGAGGTCGCCCCGCCCGATGCGTGTCAGAAAGTCCTGGGTGGCGACCAGTCGGGTGTGACGGGTCGACTCGGACACGTCCCCTCCCTCAGCTGACGGCGTGCCGCGGACGCTTCACCCCAGCCCCAAGAACTTCATGGTGGCGTCGATCGCACCGAAGTCCGACGGCGTGGCGAAGTGGTCAACCCCCGGCAGCATCACCAACGTCGCCGACGGCAGTTCGGCCACCAGGCGGTCGGCTCGTCCCCCCATGTCGCGATCTCCGAGCACGACGAGGACGGGGCACGTCACCGCGGCGAGGTCCTCCGTTCGAACCGGGCTCCGGCGCCGACGGAGGAAGGCGGACAGTGACTGCGGATCGTTGCCGGCCGACAGGGCCAGCCGGTGGAACAGGCGGGCCTGTATGTCATCGGGCTCTTCGTCGCTCTCGAGTGCGCCCACGAGGGCCCTGGGGTCGCCGGACTCGAAGACGTGGTCGCTCAGGCCGAGCAGGACGATCCTGTCGAAGCGACCGGGGTGCCCAATGGCCAGGCGCAGCACGAGATCGGCCCCGGCCGAGAATCCGACGGCCGGCACCGGAGTCTCCGGTGGCAGCGCCCGGAACAGCTGGGCCTCCACGTCGTCATATGCCCGTGGATCGGTCAGGCGAGGCGACGATCCGTGGCCCGGGAGGTCGATCTCGGGGACCTTGCAACCGAAGTCGGCCAGGATGTCCACCCAACCGGTCTGTCGCCAGCCGTGGTCGAACGACGATGCGAACCCGTGAAGCAGGACGACCGTCGTGGGCGGCTCAGGCATGTCGGGTCCAAAATAGCGGATCGAAGGTGACGCGGGTCGATCCGTTCCGCCTCTTCGCCCGTACTCCTCACCATAAGCGAAGGCGCGATCGCCACCGGTCGTCTCGAAGGGATCCGGGTGGGGGCCTGGTGTGCCGTCATCACCCTCGGCCTCATGTCGGCCTGGCTGGGACTGGTGGGCCTCGGGGCACTCAGCGCCGCCGGTGACCTCTCCGGCGCCCTGGCGACCGCACGGGCCCACTCGGCGGGCCCCGCCCTGTTCGTCTTCGTGGCCGTGGTCCTGCTCGCCGAGCGCCTCTGGCCAACCACCGCTCGCTCGCCCTGTGGCGGCTCCACGCCCTCCACCACTCCCAGGAGGACATGAGCGTGCTCACGACGTTCCGTACCCACCCCCTCGTGCACGCCTCGTATCTTCCGGCGCTGGTCGCCGCGCTGCTCCCTGGGGTCGAGCGGTGCAGTTCCCGAGGCGGCCGTCATCGCCTACGCCTGCCTGGTCACCTTGCCGCACGCCAACCTGCGTTGGAGCTTCGGGCCGTTGGCAAAGGTCTTCGTCAGCCCCGCCTACCACCGGCTTCACCACGCCGAGGTCCCCGGCGACGGCGGCGCGGCGGTGAACCTCGGATTCGTCCTGGTCTGGTGGGATCAGCTCTCTGGTCACGCCGTCCTCCCGATCCGGGGTGCCCGGCCGTGCCGGACCGGGATAGCGGGACGGCCGGTCCCCCTCGAACAGTCCGCTCCGGCGTCAGGCGTCCCACGGGTCGTCGTGGCCCAACTCGCCCAGCGGTTCCGGCTGCGTTCCGCCACCGACGGCGCATCGTGACCGTCGCGTCGGGTCGACTGGGCAGGGCCTCCGAGCAGCTTCGAGCGACGCGGGAGGCGCCCCTCTCCCTCGATGTGGCGCTTCTGGCGGCCCGGACGGCCCTGGCCTGGATCTTCGTCTACCACGGGGCGCGTACCCTCTTTGGAGCCTTCGGCGGTTCGGGCATCCACCCCCAAGCGCTGTACTTCGCTCACGTGGCCCACCTCCAACCGGCGACCTTCTTGGCCGTACTGGGTGGCATCATCGAGTGCTTCGGAGGTGCGGCGGTGGGAGTGGGCATCGTCGGCCGGCTGGCCGCGCTGGGCCTGCTGGGCGACATGGTCATCGCCGTGGTGACCGTCACGTTCCGTACGGCCTGATCGGGAGCGCCGCCCAGTCGGGCTACGAGCTCAACCTCGCTCTCGCCGCCCACGCCCTTGCCCTCGTCGTCGTCCTGCTCGGCACGGGCCGCTTCTCGCTCGACGTGGTGCTACGAAGGCTCTTCAAGGGGTAGCTGGCATCCCCCGGGGGCCCTGGGGTGTCTAACGTGGGGCTGGTGGCCGCCACGACGCAATGAGCCTGGCCGGCGGTCTCCTCTTGGCGCTGGCGGCGGCCCTGGCCCTCAATGTGGGGTTCTTCGTCCAGCACGGGGCGACGCACACCATGCTCTCGTTGACGCCCCGGCGCCCGATCCGCTCGGTGCGCCTGCTGGTGACGAATCGGCAGTGGTTGATCGGCTACGCCACCGGGTGGGTCGGATGGGGTCTCTACATCGCGGCGCTCAGCTTGGCCCCGCTCTCGTTGGTGCAGGCGGTCGCCGCCGGCGGTGTCGGCGTGCTGGCCATGCTGGCCCACCGGCTCGGTACGCCACTGGTGCGGCGGGAACGCGTCGGGGCGTGGGTGGCGGTCGGGGGCCTGTTCCTCCTGGGCGCATCGCTGACCAGCGGAGCCCCCGCATCGACGGCGCGCAGCGCGTCACTGCTCGTCGCCACCGGCGTCGGGGCGGGACTGGCCGCGCTCCTGGTCTGCTTCCGGGCGAGGACGGGACGACCGGCGGCCGCGCTCGGCGGCGCGGCCGGGATCCTCTTCGGGATCGGGGACTTGGCCACCAAGGGCGCGGTCAGTGGGAACGGCCCGGTGTTCATCGTGGTACTCGGTGTGTGCACGGCTCTGGCCTTTGTCCTACTCCAGCTGGCGTTTCAGCGGGGGCGAGTCCTGGAGACGGCCGGTCTCTCCACGCTGGTGAACAACATCATCCCCATCGCCGGTGGGCTCTTTCTGTTCCACGAGGCACTTCCCGGCGGTGCGGCGGGGGTGGCGAGGCTGGCCAGCTTCGCCACCGTCGTGGCCGGTGCCGTCCTGCTGGCCCGCGCGCCGGGGTCGCCGGTGGTCGAGGAGGTGGACCGGGACGGCCCGGCCGCGTACGACGGGTCGCCCTCGGCCTGATCGCCCTCGGCCTGATCGCCCTCGGCCTGATCGCCGCCGGCACGCCCCGGTGCGGTGCCGACCGTTCCCCGTCATGAACCGACCCGCATCGCCACCGTCCGAGCCGGAGATTGAGGTCGCGGTCCTCGGTCCGATCGAGATCCGAGGAGCCGCCCGGGCCTTTTGCCGGGCGTCGGCCAGGGAGCTCGTGGTGTACCTGGCGTTCCACCGGCACGGAGTGCGCAACGACGTGTGGGGGGAGGCCCTCTGGGCCGACCGGTGTGTGGCTCTCTCCACACTCCACTCCACGGCGTCGGCGGCCCGGCGCGCGCTGGGGCGATCGGAGAAAGGGGTCGAGCACCTGCCGCGCAGCGGCCGACGGCTGCGGCTGGGCGACACCGTGCGCACGGACGTGGAGCGATTCTCCCGGGGCGCCGCGGATCCCGATCCGGCCGCGTGGAAGGAGGCACTCGGTCTGGTGCGCGGACGACTCTTTGATGGGCTTACCCTCACCGACTGGGCGATCCTGGAGGGCACCCAGGCCCAGGTCGAGTCGATGGTCGTCGACACGGCGTTGAGGGGGGCCGAACACGCCCTGCTGCTCGGCCGGGGCGAGGAGGCCGAGTGGATGATCCGGCGTGCCCTGCGGGTCTGCCCCTTCGACGAACGGCTCTACCGCGCCTTGCTCCAGGCCGCGGAGGTCATGGGGAACCGGGTCGGAATGCGGGTCGCCGTTGCGGAGCTGCTCCGTGTGACCGGGGACGGCGGGCATCCCGGCACCATGGCGTCGTTGTTGGAGCAGGCGCCGCGGTGGGCGCCTGCAACCGGCGGGGGTCCCGCAAGGCTGTAGGGTTTCGTCCCGCCATGGCCAGAAGCTCCTCGGGTAAGTCCGTCGCCCGCGCTGCCGCGACGGGGGGCGGCGCGTCCTATCGAGGGCAGATGCCGGTGAACTGGTACGCCGCGCTGGTGGTGATCATCATCCTGGGTATCGGTTCGGTGGCGTGGGCTCGGTACGACTACACGAAGACCACCACCTCGACGACCGAGCCGTTGGTCGGGCAGACCTGGCATGCCGGCCTGGCCTTCGACATCTGCGGCACGGCCGAGCCCGCCCTTCCGGCCAGCCCATCGAGCTCGAGCGGCGGCCTGACGACGACCGGCAGCGGCGTCCTGCTCATCGCGCCCAAGACCAGTGCTGAAGCGGGGAACAACGCCACCCTGGGCAAGTTCGCCTCGGAGTACACCGGCCTGACGTTGACCAACTCCGCCGTGCAGTACCCCGGCGGCACCGAGTACAAGAATGGCCAGACGTGCGCCGCCGGCACGCCGGACGCAGGCGAGAAGGGCGTCGTCCGGGTCCGGTCGTGGTTGCTTTCCAGCAAGAGCGGCAGCAGCAGCAGCGAGCTGTCGCAGGTCGGCGGGGCGTACTCCTCGGCGCCGGCCGACCTGAAACTGCGCAACAGCCAGCTGATGACCGTAGGATTCGGACCGACGACCCAGGCACTGCCCAAGGTGCCGGCGACGACGGAGCTGGCCGTGTTGCAGGCCATCGAGGGCACGTCTACACCCACCACCGCCACCACTGCCCCGACGACCACGACGACGACAGGGGTGAACGTGACCACCACCACCAAGCCGTCGAGCTAATGAAGGCGGTCGTCCTCGTGGGAGGCGAGGGGACCAGGCTCCGTCCCCTCACCCTGTCGATTCCCAAGCAGATGCTGCCCATCGTCGGCGTGCCGATGATCGAGAGGGTGCTGACCTACCTTCGATCGTACGGAGTGGACGAGGCGATACTGTCGCTGGGCTACCTCCCGGACGCGTTCAGGGAGGCGTACCCCGACGGCCGGGCCGCGGGGGTCAGTCTGGCCTACGCCGTCGAGCCCGAACCCCTCGACACGGCCGGTGCCGTGCGTTTCGCGGCCGTGTACGGAAAGGTCGATGACACGTTCGTGGTTGTCAACGGCGACGTCCTCACCGACCTCGACCTCGGCTCCCTGGTCGACTTCCACCGCACGAGCGGGGCGGAAGGGACCATCGCCCTGCACCCGGTGGCCGACCCTTCGTCGTTCGGCGTCGTGCCTACCGACCAAGACGGACGTGTGACGGCCTTCGTCGAGAAGCCGGCGCGCGACGAAGCCCCTACCAACCAGATCAATGCCGGCACCTACGTGCTCGAACCCTCGGTGCTGGACCGGATCCCCGCCACAGGTCGCGTGTCGATCGAGCGCGAGACGTTCCCGGCCATGGCGCGGAGCGGCGTACTTTTCGCCCGCTCGGACGACGGCTACTGGCTCGATACGGGAACGCCGGCGGCCTACCTGCAGGCCAACCGTGACCTGGTCTCGGGACAGCGGGTGGGGGAGCTGGCGCCGGGCCTGCGCGACCGCGGTGACGAGATCTACGTCGAAGGGAGCGGTGAGATCACAGGAAAGGTGGTCGGTCCCTCGGTTATCTTTCGAGACTGTGAGATCGCCGATAGTGCCCGGGTGGAGCGCAGCGTGCTGGGCGCCGGTTCGGTGATCGAGGCCCGCGCCGTCGTCGTGGACTCCGTGTTGATGGACGGCAGCCACGTGGCGGCCGATGCCAAGGTCGCGGGCTCCATCTTGGGACCGCGCGCCACCGTGGGGCAACGGGGTGATGTCCGACCCATCTCGGTGTTGGGTGCGCACTCCATCGTCGCCTCGGGGATGGTCGTCGACGGCGAACGCGTCGCAGGGTAGGAAGTCTCACATGCGCACGATGGTGACCGGTGGAGCGGGGTTCATTGGCTCGACCCTGGTGGACCGGCTCCTCGTCGAGGGCCACGAGGTCGATGTCATCGACGACTTCTCCACCGGGTCGCTCTCCAATCTGGCCGATGCCCGGGCGGGTGCGGGGAGGGCCCTCAACATTCACCACCTCGACATCACCGCTCCCGCGGTGATCGACCTGATGGTCCGGCGCCGTCCCGAGCTCGTCTTTCACCTGGCCGCCCAGGCGGACGTGCGGGTGTCCGTGGCCCGACCGGCCTTCGATGCCGAGGTGAACATCGTCGGATCCCTCCACGTCCTGGAGGGCGCTCGACAGGCGGAGTCCGAACGGGTGATCTTCGCCGCCAGCGGGGGGACCCTGTACGGCGAGCCCGTTCCCGAAGACCTACCCGTGCGCGAGGCCCATCCCCAGCAGCCACTCTCGCCCTACGGGGTCTCGAAGAAGGCGGTGCTGGACTACCTGGTGGCCTACCGTGAGCTGCACGCCCTGGAGTTCTCCGCCCTCGCCCTGGCCAATGTCTATGGCCCCCGCCAGAACCCCCACGGGGAGGCCGGCGTGGTGGCCATCTTTGCCGATCGCCTGCTCAGAGGCGAGCCGGTCACGATCTTCGGCGACGGGGGGCAGACGCGGGACTTCGTCTATGTGGACGACGTCGTTGACGCCTTCGTCCGGGCGGCGTCGCGTGGGGGAGGGCTGGTCTGCAACATCGGTACCGGCAAGGAGACGTCGGTGAACGAGCTCTATACCACGATGGCCGAACAGGTCGGTACGGTGCCGGCACCGGTCATGGCCCCCCTGCGCCAGGGTGAGCTGCTGCGTTCGAGCCTCGACATCGAACGGGCGTCCATTCAACTCGGGTGGCGGCCCTGGACCCAGCTGGCCGACGGGACCCGTGCGGTGGTCGAGTTCGTGCGCCGGCAGCTGGCCTGAGGAAGGCTCAACGGAAGAGGTCCTCCTCCGGCGGCCGCACGATCTCGGCCCGCACCGAGGAGCGGCGGAGCCAGCCCTCGGGAACGCCGCGGACGAGGGCGGCGGGGATGCCCCGGTCCTTGCCCATGACGAGCTCCGCGGCCGACGCCAGCTCGTCGACCACGCAGACCTCGGTGGCCATCAGCTCGCGACCGTTGGCGTCGGCCGTTCCCCGCAGATCGACGACCGCAGCGATACCGGCGCAGCCGATGGCCACGTCGGTCACGCCGCGACGCCATGTCCGGCCGAAGGTGTCGGAGATGATCACGCCCACATCGACGGCCAGGAGGGCGCGTAGACCGGAGCGGATCCGGCGCGCCGAGCGGTCGGCATCGTCCGGCAGGAGGGCGGCGGTGCCCAGCGCGACGTTGGACAGATCGACTCCGGCGTTGGCGCAGATGAACCCGTGTCTGGTCTCGCTGATGATGAGGTCGCCGCGACGACGGACGATGCGCACCGACTCCCGCTCGACCAAGGCGGCCTTGGCCGCCGGATCGTCGGGGTCGATGGGGACCAGGCGCCCCTCGGCCTTTGAAACCACCTTCTGCGTAATGACCAGCACGTCGCCTCCGCGCAGGTCGGGCCCGTCGCGCACGGCCGGCGCCAGGGCGCCGGCCACCACGCGGGCCAGATCGGCACCGGGCGTGACCTCGCCGATGCCGGAGAGGGGAACGATGGTGATCCCCTCAGACACGGCCGCCCATCACCACCGTGGCCAGGTCGGCGGCCCGCGCGGCGGAGTCCATGATCGTCGGGGCCACGACGCAGCGCAGGCCTTCCTTCTCGACGGCCGGAGCGCTCGCCCGATCCGCCTCGTCAATGACGAGGGTGCCGACCCAGGGCGCGTACAGGCGCGCCACACCGACAACCGACGGTTCCGTCCCCAGCTCGGCCATCAAGCGGTCGGCCGGGCCCTTGAGGGCGGTACCGCGCACGATCGGGGAGACCGCGGTGATGTCGTCCCGGCGCGCCGCGAGCGCGGGGAGGACTCCTCCCACGGCGAGGAGCGGTCCTATGGAAACGATCGGATTCGACGGGCAGACCACGATCTGCTCGGCGTGTGTCAGCGCGTCCACAACGGGCGCGCTGGGGCGGGCGCTCTCTGCGCCGGCGAAGCGGACGGCGCTCACCGGAACGTCGTGGCGGAGGCGGACGAAGTAGTCCTGAAACGCCACCTCGGTGCCGGGCGGTCCCAGCTCCGTCTCCGCCGCCAGGGTCAAGCGGGTCCGCACCGGATCGTCGGTGACCGGGAGAAGGCGCACGTCGATCTTCCGGCGGGCGGCGATACGGGCCGTGACCTCGGTGAGGGAGTCCCCCGCCCGGAGCCGTTCGGTGCGGAAGAGATGGGTGGCCAGATCGCGATCGCCGAGGCGGAACCAGCTCTCCCCTCCCAGTGCGGCTAGCTCTTCCATGACGGTCCAGGTCTCTCCGGTCACGCCCCAACCGGTCTGCCGGTTGTCCATGCCGGCCAGCGTGTAGGTGATGGTGTCGAGGTCGGGACTGATGTGCAGACCGTGGAGGACCGTGTCGTCGCCGACGTTGACGATGGCCGTGATGGACCGAGGAGGGACCACACGGACCAGTCCGGAGAGCATCCGAGCAGCACCAACACCGCCGCAGAGGGTGACGAGCACGGTGCGAGCATAGAAGGCGGCCCCGAAGGGCCGATCGGGGTGATCGCTACCGCGCTTTGCTACGATCTGCGGCCCCATGTCGGTGGCCAGCGTCTTCCCGAGCCGCGTGGTCCGATGGGCGGTGTGCAAGGCTCCGTCGGTGCCGCACGCCGCCAACCCATGCGCAGCCGCATGAGCAGCGGAGCTGCGACGGGGTCGCCACTCCGGGTGGCGATCGACGCCACGCCCCTGCTGGGTGTGCCGACCGGGGTCGGTGCCTTCTGCGGGGGAGCGCTCGACGCCCTGGGGCGGCGGTCGGACCTCGACGTGCGCGCCTTCGCCGTCAGTTGGCGCAGGCGGCGGGGAATAGAGGCGAGGCTGCCGGCCAGCGTCGTCGCAGTCCGGCGCCCGATGCCCGCCCGCCCGCTACACGCACTGTGGCGTCGCGGCTCCCTGCCCCCCTTGGAGTGGTTCGTCGGGCGGGTCGACGTGGTGCACGGGACGAACTTCGTCGTGCCACCGACCAAGAGCGCGGGAATGGTGGCCTCGGTGCACGACCTCACGCCGCTGCACCATCCTGAACTCTGCAACGAGGCCACACTGGCCTACCCCGAGCTCATACGCCGGGCGCTGCGGCGGGGCGCGTGGGTGCACACGGACTCGGCCTTCGTCGCCGGCGAGGTCGTGGAGGCCTTTGGCGCCGCCCCGGACCGCGTCCGGGTGGTGGCGCCGGGCGTACCCCCCTGCCCGCCGTCGCGCCGGGCGCTTCGCGTGCCGTCGTCGAACCTCTCCTGCCCAAAGGCACCGAGCGGTTCATTTTGGCCGTCGGCACCGCCGAGCCCCGCAAGGACCTCCCTGGCCTCGTGCGAGCCTTCGGCGAGCTGGCCGATCGGCACGCCGATCTCGCCCTGGTGCTGGCCGGCCCGCCCGGCTGGGGCGAGGATGCACTGCTGTCGGCCATAGGGCAGTCGAAGGCGGGGGCGCGAGTGGTGCGGACGGGGTGGCTGGAACCCCCCGCGTTGGCTGCCCTTCTCGGGGAGGCGGCGGTGCTCGCCTTCCCCTCGCTCTACGAGGGATTCGGGTTCCCGCCGCTCGAGGCCATGGCCTCGGGTGTCCCGGTGGTCGCCACCCGCGCCGGATCGCTCCCCGAGGTCCTGGGCGACGGGGCGTCGATGGTCGACGTGGGGGATCGCGACGGGTTGGTGCACGCCCTCGACCGCGTTCTCTGCGACGCCGCGTTCCGCCAGCGCCTGGTGGCCGCCGGCGCACAACGGGCGGCGTCGTTCAGCTGGGAGCGCTGTGGGGCCGGACTGGCGCAGCTCTATCGCGACGTGGCGGATGACCGCGGCCGCTGACTGGGGCCCACCGAGGGTGCTCGTGGTCGTCGAGCAGCTACGACGGGCCGTTCCCGGCGGCATCGGCACGTTCACCCGGGGCTTGTTGGGCGGGCTGGCCCAGTGTGGGGACGAGGGGGACGCGGTCGAAGTCAGCCTCCTGGCCAGCCGGACCCCGGGCGCTCTCTCACGGAGGACACCGGCCGACCCGCTGGCTCGCTTGGGCCGCCCGCTCGCCCTGTCGCGCCTTCCGGGACCGCTCCTGACGCGGGCCTGGGACCATGGCTGGGTGCGCGCGCCGGGGGGTTACGACATCATGCACGCGGTCTCCCTGGCCTTCCCGCCCTGCCGAGTGGGCGGCGGGACGCGCCCGGTGGTTACCGTGCACGACATGGCCTGGCGGCGCCGGCCCGAGGGCACCACGGCCCGGGGCGCGGCGTGGCACGAGGCGGCGTTGCGCCGGGCCCGCGACTCGGACGCCGCGCTGGTCGTGACCTCGAAATTCGTGGCCGCCGATCTGATTGGTGACGGCGTGGACGTCGACCGCATCACCGTGGTGCACGGGGGCAGCGATCACCTGCCGCCCGAAGACCCCGGCGGGACCGACGCGCTGCTCGGGAGTCTCGGGGTGGAGGGGGACTTTCTCCTCACGGTGGGCACGCTCGAGCCCCGCAAGAACATCGCCCGGCTCGTGCAGGCGTACGACCGGGCACGTCCCGTCTTCCCCGAGCGGTGGCCGTTGGTGATCGTGGGGCCGAAGGGGTGGGGACCGGATCTGCTGGCCGGCCGCGAGCGGGAGGGGGTGGTGTACGCCGGTGAGGTCCACGCCGCTGTCCTCGCCGGACTGTACCGACGCGCCCGGGCCTTTGTGTACGTTCCCCTGACCGAAGGCTACGGGCTGCCGCCGCTCGAGGCCATGCGCGCCGGGACGCCGGTGGTCGTGGCCGACGAGGTGCCCAGTGTGGCGGACCTCGATGAGCCCGATCCGCCGCCCGCCCTCGTGGTCGACCCCTTCGACGTCGAGGACATCGCCGGGGCACTGACGACCATCATGACCGATGACGCCGTCCGTGCCGACCTGGCGGCGCGCGGGGAAGCGCACTGGCGTTCCCGGACCTGGCGGGACGTGGCCCGCCAGCACATCCGGCTGTGGCGGTCACTGGCGTGAGCGGCGGCCGTTTGGCGCTGACCCTGGACGTCTCGGCCGTCCCGCTGCGCCCCGGAGGGGCGGGGCACTACACCATTGAGTTGGCGCGCGGCCTCAGCGCGCGCCAGGACATCGCACTGACCATGGTCTCGCGTCGCGGCGACGAGGGGCGGTGGCGGGCGGTCGGGACCGACACGGCCCGGGTCGTGGGCGCCGTCCCCGCCCGGCGGCCCGGTCGCCTCGTCTTCGAGCAGGCACGCTTCCCGAGGCTCCTCGGAACGCTCGGGGTGGACGTGCACCATGGCCCCCACTACACCATGCCCGAACGTGCGCGCGTGCCGTGCGTCGTGACCATTCACGACTGCACGTTCTTCGACCACCCCGAGTGGCACGTCCGGTCGAAGGCGCTGCTCTTCCGCCGGGCCATTCGACACGCGTGCCTGCATGCGGGCGCTCTCGTGTGTGTAAGCGAGGTCACCGCCAGCCGGGTGCGGGCGTGCTGCGACGTGCGGGCCCCGATCGTGGTCGCCCCCCACGGGGTGGACCACGCCCGCTTCACGGCCAGCGAACCGGCACCCGGTGCCGATCGCGCCCTGCTGCAGGAGAGCGGGATACCCGCTGACCGCCCGCTCGTCGCCTTCGTGGGCACGCTCGAGCCCCGCAAGAGGGTGGCATCGCTCGTGTCGGCCTTCGACCGGGTGGCCGAGGCCCGGCGCGACGCCGTACTGGTCCTGTGCGGGCAGATCGGCTGGGGTCTGGCCGAGACCGAACGGGCCCTGGCCCGCGCCCGACACGGCGACCGGATCGTGCGGGTGGGCTACCTGCCCGACATGGCGGTACCCGCCCTCCTGCGACAGGCCACGGTGGTGGCCTACCCGGCCGTCGAGGAGGGATTCGGCCTGCCGGCCCTCGAGGCGCTGGCGTGCGGCGCTCCGCTGATCACCACCGAGGGCACGGCGATGGCCGACGTGGCGGGCGGGGCGGCCGACCTGGTCGGCCCGGGCGATGACGCGGCGCTGGCCGATGCCCTGGGGCTCGCCCTCGAACAGGGGAAGGCGGCGCCCGAGGTGCTCCGACGGCGGTCGCTCGGTCTGGCGGTGGCCGCCGGCTACACCTGGACCTCCAGCGTGGCGCGGCACGTCGAGGCCTATGAGTTGGCCCTCGGGCGCCCGAAGTAGGGTTCGTCAATGCGCGCGCTGATCACCGGTGGAAAGGGGTTCGTCGGCCAGTGGCTGGCGGCGCACCTCGAGGACTCCGGCGACGAGATCGTGGTCACCGACATCGACACCGACATCACCGACGGGGCGGCCATGCGCAGGGTCGTGGGTGAGACGTCCCCCGAGGCGATCTACCACCTGGCGGCCATGACCCACGTCGGCGAGAGCTGGGAGAACCCGAGCGAGGTCCTCAAGGTCAACGTGCTGGGGACCGCCGAGGTCCTGGCGGCCGCCCGCACCCTGCCGAGCCCGCCGGTGGTCCTGGTGGTGAGCTCGGCCGAGGTGTACGGCGCGGTCAGCCCCGAACAGCTGCCGTTGGGAGAGGACACGCCGACGGCGCCGGCGACGCCGTACGCGGCGAGCAAGCTGGCGGCGGAGGCTGTCGCCCTGCAGGCGTGGCGGGGCTACCACCAGCCGGTCATCGTGGTGCGGGCGTTCAACCACATCGGGCCCGGACAGTCGCCCAACTTCGCCGTCCCGGCGCTGGCCAAGCGCATCGTCGACGCCCGGAGGTCGGGATCAGACGCGCTGCGGGTGGGCACCTTGACCACGAGGAGGGACTTCACCGACGTGCGCGACGTCGTGGCGGCCTACCGGCTGTTGGTCCGGCACGGAGCTCCGGGCGGCGTCTACAACGTGTGCTCCGGGCGGGATGTGGCCATCTCCGAGGTGGCCCAGGAGCTGCTCACCCTGGCTCACGCGAAGCTCGAACTGGTGACAGATCCCGACCTGGTGCGGCCCGTGGACGTGCCCGTCCTGCGCGGCGATCCCACCCTCTTGCACACCACGACCGGCTGGGCTCCCTCCATCCCCCTGGCGACCACCCTGGCCGACGTCCTGGCCTCCTGGGAGGCGGACTGACCCTCTCACGTCCCCCGGTGGGGCCGCTCAGGTCGAGGCGACCCTCTGGCGGATCTGGCTCCGCACTTCGCGCGACTGACCGAGCGCCTTGGTGGTCAGCTGTGTGACCGCGGTGGGCAGTTGCTCCTCCAACGGCCGGATGCTGGTCTCAATCAGCTGTGTCGCCGTCTCCAGCAACTCGTCGAGCTGCGCGATGCCCTTGATCACCTCGGCGCGCACCTCGTTCAGGTGCTGCTCCGCGGGCGCGAGCTGGTTCTGCAGCTCGACCCGCTGCACCTGGGCCCGCTGGTAGCCCAGAACACCGAGGCCGACCGCCACGTAGGCGAGGTCCCGGGCCAGGTCCGCCACCCCCTTCGACAGCGCACGCTCACACTTGTCATCTCAGCCATTCTGCGCCTCCTGGCTCGCCTCGTCTCGTTGATACAACAGTATCGCTTTTGTTAAACAGTTGCAAGCGAACGACGGCCGCGTTCCACCCTCATCCACGGACCGGAACCGGTTAGCGTCAAGCACCCTATGGACGCCCGAGTACCGGCAGTGGTGGCGGTCGTTGTGACGACAGGGGAGAGTCCGTGGTTGGAAGAGACCCTGTCGTCCCTTGCCGCGCAGCACTACGAGGAGCTGTCGGTCCTGGTGCTGGTCTCCGGCGACGAATCGGACCCGACACAGCGGGTGGGCCGGATACTGCCCGAAGCCTTCGTGCGCCTGCTGCCCGGCCGGCCGGGCTACGCCGCAGCCAGCAACGAGGCGCTGGGCATGGTCGAGGGTGCCACGTTCTTCCTCCTCTGTCACGACGACTGCGTGCTCGACCACGACGTCGTGCACAACATGGTCGAGGAGTCGTTCCGCTCGAACGCCGGCGTCGTGTCCCCCAAGTTCGTCAATTGGGACGATCCCTCGGTCCTGCTCCACGTCGGCATGTACTGCGACAAGACGGGAGCGGTGGTCGACCGGATCCAGGACGGCGAGGTCGACCACGGCCAGCACGACGCGGTGCGCGACGTCTTCGTCGCGCCGGGTGGCTGCGTCCTGATCCGCGCCGATCTGTGGCGGGAGCTCGAGGGGTTCGATGCCGGCATCGTGGCCATGGGGGAGGACCTCGATCTCTCCTGGCGAAGTCAGGTGGCCGGGTCGCGTGTGGTCGTGGCCCCCGCCGCCCGGGTGCGCCACCGTGAGGCGGTCGCCAGCGGGCTCTTGCCGCTGACCGCCGCCGCGGCCCAGGAGAACGCGCGTCCGATGACGCTGCAGGCCCTGCAGCGCCGACACGAGCTGCGCACCGTCTTGAAGTGCTACACGTGGTTCCACCTCATCCGGGTCCTCCCCCAGGCGGCGATACTCGCCATCGGCGAATGTGTCGTGGCCGTGCTGGCGCGCGACCCGCAGAGAGCCAGAGCGGTGGCCGGCGCGTGGCTGTGGAACGGACGGCACCACGCCGAGCTGCGGGCGCCCCGCCGGCAGCTGGCGGCCCATCGCCTGTTCCCCGACGCCGAGGTGCGGCGCCTGCAGTTGCACGGGAGCGCCCGGCTCTCTCGCTATGTCTCGCGACTGTCCCACCAGGGGTTCGAAGCGGCCAACGCCGTCGTGTCGTCACGCGCCGTGCCGCTGTTGCAGCACGAGAAGCCGGCGCGTCCCGCGCTGACCGACAGTGTCGGCGCCGCGTTCAGCGAGGACGCCGACTTCGACGACCTCGACGACCTGGGTCACCTCTCGGGGCGTGACCGCTCGGGCGTCCAGGGCCTTCGTTCGTTCCTGAGCACGGGCCGCCAACGCTCCGTGGCCATGGTGGTGGCCGCGCTCGTGGTCGTGATCGGCACCAGGGGGCTCTTCTTCGGAGCCTTGCCGACCGTGGGCCAGCTGGCGCCCTTGCTCGGATGGTCGTCCAGCTGGCTCCACTTCTTCTCGGGTTGGCAGCCCTCCGGAGTGGGGACCACCGCTCCCGCCTCGCCCGCCTTCGGGATCGTGGCCCTGGGGGGCACGGTGCTCTTGGGGTCGATGGGGCTGGTGCAGAAGGTCCTGCTGCTGGGGTGCCTCCCGCTGGGCGCGCTGGGCCTCTCGCGCTTCATGCGTCCCCTGGTCTCGCCTCGGGCACGGGTGGTGGCGACGGTCATCTATCTCGGCCTGCCGCTCCCCTATGCGGCGGTGGGCACCGGGCGCTGGGACGGCCTGGTGGCCTACGCCGCGCTCCCCTTCATTGTGGCGCGACTGGCCCGAGTGGCCGGTATGGCCCCCTTCGACCAGGTCGTCGGCCGGGGTTGGCGGGCGGGGCGCTCCGGACAGATCGCCGTGCTCGGCGCCATCCTCGCGGCCGGCATGTCCTTTGCTCCCGCCCTCCTGCCCATGACGCTGCTGTGCGCGGTGGCGATGGCCCTCGGTTCTGCCCTGATGGGGCAGCGGGAGCACATCGGTCGCGTGCTCGGCGCCGCCGCCGTCGCCTGTGGGGTGGCCGCCTTGTTGTGCGCTCCCTGGGTGGTGGGGACCCTTTTGGCCGGCCATCACGCCCTGGAGATCTTCGGTCTGCCCATCTCCCCGGCGTCGGCGCCGGGCTGGGGCGAGGTGACCAGGTTCGCCGTGGGCCCGACGGTCCGATCTCCACTGGTGTGGCTCCTGGTTGCCGCAGCGGCACTCCCCCTGTTGTTGGGGAGGGGGCTCCGCCTGGTCTGGGCCAGCCGGCTGTGGGCGATGGCGTGCCTGTCGTGGGTCCTCGCCTACGCCGCCACCCACGGATGGACCGGCGGCTTCACGCCGTCGGAGACGGTCGTCTTGGTGCCGGCGGCGATCGCCGTCGCCGGTGGCATCGGGCTGGGGATCTCGTCGTTCGAAAATGACCTGGTCGGGCGGGCCTTCGGGTGGCGCCAGGTCGTCAGTGGGCTCGCCCTGATCGCCGCCACCCTGGGTCTGCTCCCCGCCGTCGCCGGGGCGGCCGACGGCCGCTGGGGTCTGCCGTCGAGCGGGGTCGAGCAGCCGCTGGCGTTCGTGAACCGGGGGGGCGGTGGGGGCACGTTCCGCATCCTGTGGCTGGGCGACCCCCGTGCGCTGCCGGTGGGCGGGTGGTCGGTGGAGCCAGGACTCTCCTACGCCCTGACCGATCAGGGACTGCCCGACGCCGCCGACGTCTGGACGCCCGCCGGCCCCGGCCCGGCGCAGATGGCGTCCCGGGCCGTCGGACTGGCCATCGACGGAGGAACGGTCCACCTGGGGCAGCTCCTGGCGGCGCTGGGGGTGCGCTACATCGTGGTGGTGGACGGCGTCGATCCCGCCGCCACGCTGCCCGGGTCGGTCCAGGCGCCACCCCCCGCCGGGCTGCAGCAGGCCCTCTTGGACCAGAGCGACCTGCAGATCGTGTCGGGCGAGTTCGGCGTCCAGGTCTACAAGAACGAGCAGGTCGTTCCCGCCAGCGCGCAACGCCCGTCCCGGCTGGGGCCGATCGTGTCGACCTCGTGGCCGAGTCCCGCGGACATCGTGGGGTGGCGACCGGTGCTGGGCGGCCTGGCGAGCGGCCGGACGGCGAGCGGGGTGCTCTCGTCGGGCACGGTGTATGCCGGCTACGCCCCCGCCGGGAGTCTCGAACTGACCGAGCACGGCCGGACCGTGCAACGGCGACCGGCGTTCGGGTGGGCGGCGCAGTTCCCTGCGGCGAGCGCAGGGGCGGCGACGCTGGCGCTGCGGCGGGCCCCGTACGTCCCCCTGGCCGTCCTGCTCGAGGTCCTGGCCTGGCTGGCACTGGCCCTCGCCGTGCTGGGCTGGCCGCGTGCGCTCGGGCGCCGCCGGGTGGAGCGGAGCGAACCGTGAGCCCGGCGCACCAGGCCGGGAAGCGACGGTGGCTCGTCCTCACCCTGGTGGTGGCGGTGCTCGCCGGGCTGGCCGTCGCCGCCCGCTCGCCGGGCAAGGGCTCGCCGGGTGGGCCCCCGCCGGAGTCGGCGGCGGCGGTCGGCGCCCCCGACGCCGAGTCCTCGGCCTGGTACTGCACGGGTCAGTCGACGGCCGCGGGGCAGGTGGCCCCGGGCTCGGTCATCCTGACCAATACCGGCCGGCGCGCGGTGACGGGCACGATCAGTGGGGTGACCGACACCGGGGCCAAGGTCGAGGCCGGAGTTTCGGTCGCCGCCCTGAGCCAACAGATCGCCGCCATCCCGGTCCCCGCGACGGGCAGCTGGATTTCCGAGGCGGTCGTCCTCTCGGGGGGCGGCGTGGCCGTCACCCAGGCCACCGACGGCCCGACGGGCTGGTCCCAGTCCCCGTGCCTGAGCAGCACGTCCCAGCAGTGGTACTTCCCCGGCGGGGTGACGACCGGGTCCGATGCGCTGTTCGTCGCCCTCTTCAACCCGACCTCCACGCCGGACGTCGTCGACCTGGGATTCGTCACCCCGACGGGGTCCGTGCACCCCATCAACTTCCAGGGCATCGTCCTGAAGCCCGGCCAGATGCAGGTGGAGAGCGTGGCCTCGTTCGTACAGGAGAAGTCGAACGTCTCCACCACCGTCGTGAGCCGCACCGGCCGCGTGGTGGCGAGCGAGCTGCAGCTCTTGTCGGGGAACGGATCGGGACTGTCCATCGTGCCCGGTTCGCCGCGCCCCGAGGATCAGTGGACCATTCCCCAGAGCACCGAGGTCGCCGATGGATCGTCGTCCATCGACGTGTTCAATCCGGGGCCGACGATAGAGGATGTGACGGTGCGCATCCGGTTGAGCTCCGGTCCGGTGGCGCCGTTCGTGGACCGGGTGCCGGCGGGCTCGACGTGGGTGCTCCAAACGGCCACGCAGACGCGCATCCCCCAGGGTGACCCCTACTCCACGTCCATCGAGGCCCGGGGAGGTCCGGGAGTGGTCGCCGGCCGGATCGTCATCGCGCCGACCACGGCCTTCGCCCCCCAAGGGGGGCTCTCCACGGCGGTGGACGCCCTGACCTCGGCCTCCCCCAGCCTGCGGTGGGTGGTGCCCGAGCCGCCGCTCCCCGGGGCGTCGCCACACGCGCTGGCCCTGACCAACCTGAGCACCGGGCGCGAGACCTACGTGATCGACGCTATGGGCCCTTCCGGGCTCCGGACCATCGCCAAGGGTGCGATCGGGGCGTCGACGTCGCTCTGGCTCGGTTCGCCGGTCCTGTCCCGAGCTGGGCTCAGTCCTCTGATCGTCGGGGCGAGCGGTCGGGCGGCGGTGAGCGAAGACGTCGGCCCGACGGGCACCGTGGGAGTGGTGACCATGCCCGGGCTGCCGCTGCCGGTGGCGGGCGGGGGAAGCTGATCGTCAGAGGTTGTGCCGCTGCAGGCGCCGCCACGAGAGGCGACCGCCGATCACCAGCGCCCCCACGCAGAGCAGCACGAAGAGGACGGGGCCGGCGATCCGAACCAGCCCCTCCATCCCGACGATGAAGCCATGCACGCTGTCGTGCCAGGCCTTGGCCAAGCTGGAGCTCCGAACGGGGACGGTTGGGTGGTGGACGGGCCCGGCCTCACGGGCCGTGACGGTCAGCGTGGAATACGCCGTCTCGCTCGAGAGGACCTGGAGCTGCCCCTGCAGCTGCTGGATCTGCGACTGGAGGCTGTCCAGCTGTGCCTGCACGGCCAGCACGTCGCCGATGGAGGACGCCCTGGTCATGATGGTGAGGTACTGCTGCCTGCTGGCCTCCAGCGAGGTGATCTGATCCTGCAGATCGACGTACTGGCCGGTGACGTCGGTGGCCTTGGTGGAGAGTTGGGAGGCCTTGCCCAGGGACTGCGCACCGGCGAGGGCCGCCGAGAAGCTCGCCACCGGGATCTGCAGCGTGATCGTCCCGCTCGGCGGCCCACCACCCGTGCCGCCCGACTGCGTCTGGAGGTTGGCCACGAAGCCGTCGTACTGGGCGGCCAGCGAGCTCAACTTCCCCATGGTCGCCGAGAGCGAGCCCTTGGCGACGGTGAGATCGAGTGAACCGGTCTGCTCGATCCTGGCCGACTGCCCGACCTCTCCCGCCGGGAGGGCCGGGGTGGTCGTGGACGGTTTCCCGGAGGTCGTGCCGGACGCTGCCGGACGTGCTCGAAGCCGAAGGGGCTGCGACGGCGGAGTTCCCGGACACAGCGCCGGTGGCGGGGGAGGCGGGGCTGAACGTCGGCGAACCGGCGTGCGCCGCCTTGGACGGGGCGCGCACCGGTGCGTTCGTGCCGGCGTTCGTGCCGGCGTTCGTGCCGGCCGTGTGGGCGGCCGTGCGGTTGGCCGGCGTGCTGTTCCCCCACAGGACGGCCCCCCCGGCAAGGGCGAGGAGGAGGAGCACGGATGCCGCGACCGACAGCAGACGATGCGAACGGACGACACCCTTCCAGGACCGAATCGTCGGGGCGGCGTCGCCCCGGTCGGCGGCGCCGCCGCGGTCGGCGGGGTCGGCGGCGTCAGTGGGGCCGACGGGGTCAGTGGGGCCGGCGGTGGCGTCGGTGAAGGCCTGACCACGCCCCACCCCGCGGTCATCGCTCCCCTCGATGCGCAGCAGGATGTCGGCGGCCCCTCTCACCGGAACGGCGAACGAGTCGCCCGACTCGTGGAAGGCTGCGCCGAGGATCTCGTCGTCGAGCATCGTCACCTCACACCTCCACGGACTCGTCGATCGCGTCGTGGCCGGCCAGTGCCACCATGCTCGGGTCCTCGGCCAGGCGGCGGCGAGCCTCGTGCAGCCGGGACTTGACCGTCCCCTGTCGGCGGCCGATGGCCAGGGCGATGTCGCGCTCGCTCAGATCGGCGTAGTAGCGCAGCACCACCGGCACCCGCAAGGAGACGGGAAGCCGCTGCAGCGCCCCGAGGACCGTCTCGGCCGTCTCGGAGCGCTGGGCGGCCACGGCGGGATCGTTGTCGTCGCTCGCCAGCTCGGCCAGCGGGCCGTCGCCGTCCCGACGATCGCGATGAGGGATCTCCTGGCGCAGCTTGGAGTAGCACGAGTTGACCACCACGCGATAGAGCCACGGCTTGACGCTGGGAACCGACGTCAGCGAGTCGCGGAAGCGCCAGGCCCGCAGGAACGCCTCTTGGACCGCCTCCTCGGCGTCGGAGCGGTTACCGAGAATGAGGCAGGCCGTGCGAAAGGAGACGGCGTACCCGTCGTGAAGCCAGTCTTCGAGTCGCTGTTCCACCATCGCCCTCTATGACGCCCGACCGCACGAATCGGTTCGCGCCATCGTCCGACACCTAGGGCGTGGGAGCCCCGGAGGGGTCCTCGGGGGGAGGAGCGGCGGCCGGCACCTCGGGCACGGGCCACTGCGGAGCCGGCCACTTCCCGGTCACCTCGTCACGCCGGGCGCTGGGCGCCACGGCCAGCCCCGCCGGCTCGGCCCCCGTGACGTGCGGCTCGTCGCCGTTCCCGTTGGACAGCGCGCCGTTCACGAACTGCGGAACCGCCTTGGCACCCTCGGTGTGGACGGGCTCGCCGTAGGCCTCGTCGACCAGGCGGTTGACCTCCCGCCCATCGATGATCTCGTTGTCCAAGAGGGCCCGGGCAATGGCGTTGAGGCCACCGCGGTGCTTGCTGAGGACCTCCATCGCCCGCTCCTCCTCGGCCCGGAGGATCCGTTCGACCTCGTCGTCGATGATCTTGGAGGTGTCCTCGGAGTAGTCGCGCGTGTGCATCAGGTCCTCACCGAGGAAGACCTGCCCCTGGGAGCCCCACGCCATGGGCCCGATGGCCTCGCTCATGCCCCACTCGCGGACCATCTTGCGCGCCAACTCGGTGTTGCCCACCAGGTCGTTCGCCGCTCCGGTGGAGAGGTCGCCGTAGACCAGGAGCTCGGCCACCCGACCGCCCATGCGCACGCAGAGTGCGTCCTCTATGTACTGACGGGGGTGGATGTGGCGCTCCTCCATGGGCAGCTGGTGGGTCACCCCCAGGGCCATGCCGGTCGGCAGGATGGTCACCTTGTGCACCGGATCGGCGTGCTCGAGGACGTAGGCCAGCACGGCGTGGCCCCCCTCGTGGTAGGCGATCCGCTCCTTCTCGGCGTCGGAGAGGACCATGCTCTCCCGGCGCTGGCCCAGAAGAACGCGGTCCCGGGCCGACTCGAAGTCCTCCATGGCGATGTCCAGGCTGCCCCGCCGCACCGCGTGCAGCGCCGCCTCGTTGACCAGATTGGCCAGGTCGGCGCCGCTCATTCCCGGCGTGCCGCGGGCCACCACGCTGAGATCCACGTCGTTGGACATCCGCTTCCCCTTGCAGTGGACCTGCAGGATGGGCAGTCGCTCCTCCAGGTCGGGCAGCGGCACCACGATCTGACGGTCGAACCGCCCCGGGCGCAGTAGTGCGGGGTCGAGGATGTCGGGACGGTTGGTGGCCGCGATCATCACGACGCCCTCAGACGTGTCGAAGCCGTCCATCTCGGAGAGCATCTGGTTGAGGGTCTGCTCGCGCTCGTCGTGCCCGCCGCCGAGCCCTGCCCCCCGCTTGCGACCGATGGAGTCGATCTCGTCGACGAAGACGATGGCCGGCGCCTGCTTGCGGGCCGTTTGGAACAGGTCGCGTACCCGGCTGGCGCCGACCCCGACGAACATCTCCATGAAGTCCGATCCGCTGACCGACATGAAGGGCACGCCCGCCTCGCCCGCCACGGCCCGGGCCAAGAGCGTCTTCCCCGTCCCGGGCGGCCCGACCAGGAGCACGCCCTTGGGGATCTTGGCCCCGATCTCCTTGAACCGGGCGGGCGTCTTCAAGAAGTCGACCACCTCGCTGATCTCCTGCTTGACGCCGGCGTAGCCGGCGACGTCCTCGAAGGTGGTCGACGGCCGGTCGCTGCTGAACGTCTTGGCTTTGGACCGTCCGATCGACATGATCCCCGACATCTGGCCCTTGGTCTGGCGACCGATGAAGTAGATGAAGAGGGCGCCGATGCCGATGATGAAGATGTAGGGGAGGAGGTCGCTCAGCAGGTTGGTCGACGCCGGCGGGAAGCTCACCTGCACGCCGTTGTGGCGCATTTCGGTCACGTCGTTGGGCAGCGACGGGCTGGGCCCCTGCACCTGGTAGGAGGTCCCGTCCTTCAGCTTCCCGGTGATCTGTCCGGTGCCGTTGCTGATCTGGGCGGTGCTCACCTCCTGGGCCTGCACGTCCTGGAGGAACTTGGTGTAGCTGATCTGCTTGGCGTCGGTGGTCTTGAGCGACCCGACGGCGAGCAGGATGGCGATCACGGCCAGGACGGCGACACCCCACAGCCAACGCCAGTTCTGACCGGGAGGAGGGCTCCCCGCCGGCCCGTTTCCATCACCCGACGGCGTTTGGGGCGGGGTGGAGGGCCGATCGGTACGTTGGGGACTCACCGAACCAGACTATTCGGCGCTTCCCCTGGTCGGTGACCGCCCCTACCTGCAGGTCATTGGCGCCGGGGGTGTTAGTAACGTCTGGGCGATGACCGGCGACGACCCCGACGAGGTGGGCCAGGGGGCAGGAGCCGCACCATCTCGGCCCACCGTCCCAGCTCCCGAGGGGTTTGTGCCGTCTGATCGGGTCGATCACGGGCCATGGATCGCCCCACCAACCTGGGCAGATCCTCGTCCGATGCTCGCCGCCGGCGCCGAGGGGGACGGGCCGTTCCTCGATCGCCCCGGAGCCCCCCCGGCGGGCAGGCCCGCGGCCTGGCGATGGCTCCTCTACGGCGCCATCGGCTTCCTGGTCGGGCAGATCGCCGGGACCGTCTTCGGAGTCGTGGCGGGTCACGTGGCCGGAAAGAGCGCCGCCCAGATGTCGGCCATCGCCAAGGAAGCGGTGCCTCCCGAGTGGTACGTGCTCTCGACCTTGCTCGGGCTGTGGGTCGGCTTCGTCGGTGCCCCGTGGCTGGCCAGCCGGCGTCAGGGCACCGGGCACTTCCTGGCCGACCTCGGGGTGCGGTTCCGCTGGGTCGACCTGTGGGGGATCGGAATCGGCGTGGGGTCACAGCTCGTGATCTCCGCGCTCTACGCGCCCTTTCGCCGCGACATCCACGACTTCAACGGCCCGACCAACAAGCTGACGGGAGGAGCCCACGGCGGGGGGTACCTGCTCATCGCACTGGCCACGGTGATCCTGGCGCCCTTCATGGAGGAGCTGTTCTTTCGCGGGCTCCTCTTCAAGGGGCTGGCCCGTCTCTTCACGCCCGTGCGGGCCGGCGCCACCCGGGCCCGGGGCGCGGGCGTCGTGGTGGCGGTGGTCGTCGACGGCCTCCTCTTCGGCCTGGCCCACGGCGAGTGGGTGCAGCTGGGCGGGCTGGCGCTGTTCGGCATGGTGCTGGCCACCGTCTCCTACCGGACGGGACGTCTGGGGATGAACATGGTGTCGCACGCGACGTTCAATCTCGTCGCCGTCCTGGTGATCCTCCAGCAGCGGGGCGGTGTGATCCTCTGACCAGCACCCTCGAGGAACCGGACACGACCGAGGCCGCCCCTGTGCCGGTGAGCCATCGTCGGTCCCGAATCGCGCGGCCGTGGCCTTCCGCTCTCTGGGCACCCAAGGTGGCGACGGCCCTGTGCGTCGTCGCGGTGATCGGGGTGGTGCTGTGGCAGCTCCATCCCAGCCTCCTGTTGTCCACGTCCGACCCGACCGGAGGCGACAACGGGGGGCACTACGCCATGCCGGCGTTCCTGCGATCGGGGCTCTTGTCGCACGGCCAGCTCACCGGCTGGGACCCGGGGTGGTACGACGGCTTCCCCCTCTACACCTTCTACTTCGTCCTGCCGGACCTGTTCGCCGCGCTGGCCAGCTGGGCCCACGTCATCCCCTACGCACTGGCATTCAAATGGATCACCGTGCTCGGCTCGGTGCTGCTTCCGGTGGCGGCGTGGAGCATGGGGCGCCTCTTCGGCATGCGGCGCGCCGTTCCCGGTGCGCTGGCCGCCCTGACCCTGTGCTACCTGTTCGACTACACGTACACCATTTACGGGGGGAACCTCTTCTCCACCCTGGCGGGGGAGTACTCCTACTCGTTCAGCATCGCGTTGGCGCTGATCTTTCTCGGCCTCGTGGCCCGTGGGCTGCGGACCGGCCAGTACCGGGGCTGGGCGGCGGTCACGCTCGGCGCCTGCATCCTGGCCCATTTCGTTCCAGCGCTCTTCGCCCTGTTGGGAGCGGCATTCCTCGTCATCATGGAGGTGCTCCCCGATCGGATCAGGCCGCGTGACAGCTGGTACGCCCACCCCATGGACCCGGTCGTCCCGCAGGTCCTGAGCCGGCGCGAGGCACTGTGGTGGGGGGTCTCCACGGTCGGCATCGGCGGGCTGCTCGTCGCGTTCTGGTGGGTGCCCTTCGGCGCCGAACAGGCCTACACGACGTCAATGGGCTACCAGAACGTCCACACCTTCGTGGCCATCCTGTTCCCCCGGGCGGACTGGTGGGCGCTCATCCTCGCCGGCATCTCCGCCGTGGCGGCGCTCGCACTGCGCAGCCGCTTCGGGATCTTGATGACCGCCCTCGCGGTGTCGGCCGCCCTCGCCGTCATCTTCGACCCGCAGGGCAGCCTCTACAACGTCCGCTTCCTTCCCCTGTGGTTCCTGCCGGTCTACCTCTTGGTGGGATGGGGGATCGCCACGGCGGTCACCGGGCTCATCGATCTTTGGGAGCGGCCGCGGAGACGACGCCCGGCGCTGCACTCGCTGTCGCCGCCGTCGCCGGCCGACCTGGTCGGCGACGGCGAACCGCACCGTGCCCGGACGTCGTGGCCCGCTGCCGCCGTGGTCGGGCCCCTCGTGGCCCTCGTGGTGGCCTTGGGGGTGGTCGTGACGCCCTTTGTGCTGTCGTACTCGGACATGCAGGCCATCGGCATCACGCCCGGGCCCAACCAGGTGTCCAACTGGGCGGCGTTCAACTACAGCGGCTACCAGGGGAAGGCGGCGTATCCGGAGTACCGGGCGCTGGTCGAGACCATGGAGCGGGTCGGGGCCACCCATGGATGCGGGCAGGCGATGTGGCAGTACGACCCCAGCCTCAACCGGTTCGGGACGACGATGGCCCTGATGCTGTTGCCGTACTGGTCGGACGGCTGCATCGGTTCGATGGAGGGGCTGTTGTTCGAGTCCTCCGCCACGACCCCCTACCACTTCCTCAACCAAGCCGAGCTCTCGGTCAGTCCCTCCGAGCCCGTGGTCGGGCTGGACTACTCGGCCCTCAACGTTCCCCAGGGGATCGAGCACCTCCAGCTGATGGGCGTCCGCTACTTCATGGCATCGAGCCCGCAGGTGCAGGCGGCGGCGTCCGCCGATCCCTCGCTCACGCTGGTGGCCGAAACGGGTCCGTGGTCGTCGAGCGAGGGCGGGGTCGCCACCACCACCACGTGGAAGATCTACCAGGTCCTGAAGGCCCCGATGGTGACCGGGCTGGCCAACGAACCCGCCGTGGAGGTCGGTGTGGGAGCGGGCCAGTCATCGTGGCTACCCTCCTCGGAGAGCTGGTACAACGACCCGTCGCGCTGGAGCGTCTTCCTGGCCCAGAGCGGGCCGGCGGACTGGCCGCGGGTCCCGATCGGAGATCGCCTGCCGCCGAAGGTGCCGGTGGCGAAGACGGTCGTCACTCAGGTCCGCGAGACCCACAACACGGTCAGCTTCCACGTCTCGAAGATTGGCACACCGGTGCTCGTCAAGGTCTCGTACTTCCCGAACTGGCAGGCCTCGGGGGCCACCGGTCCCTACCGGGTCACGCCCAACCTGATGGTGGTGGTGCCCACGTCGCACGACGTGGTGCTGCACTACGGGTCCACTCCGGCCGACCGGGTCGGCGACGCGTTGACCATCATCGGCGTGCTCTGCCTCGTCGCGGCGGCCATCTGGGGCCGGATGGGCAATCGCCGGAGTCGCCACCGCAGGGCTCGCCAGAGAACCGAGCATCCGTCGGCCCCTAAGGTTGAAGCGTCCGTCGCCCCCTAAGGTTGAGTGGTCATGACACGAATGGATCAGGTGTTCAAGGCGTACGACGTGCGCGGAACGGTGCCCGAAGAGCTGGACGCCACCATGTGCCGGGCCATCGGCCGGGCCATGGCCCGTTTTGCCGGGGCGCCCGAGATCCTCGTGGCGCGTGACATGCGCGCCAGCGGCGTGGAGCTGTCGAAGGCCTTCTCCGACGGGGCGCGTTCCGAAGGCGTCGCCGTGACCGATCTGGGGATGGCGTCGACCGACTTCCTCTACTTCGCCGCCGGACGGCTGAACGCCCCGGGCGCCATGTTCACCGCCTCGCACAACCCGGCGCAGTACAACGGGATCAAACTCTGCCTGAGCGGTGCCCGGCCCATCGGGCGCGACACCGGCCTGGCCGAGGTTCAGGCTCTCGCCGAGGAGTTGCTGGACGTGCCGGCGGGTCGCGTCACCGCGCCATGGCGCCAGCTCAACCTGCTCGACGAGTGGGCCGAGCACGTGATCTCCTTCGTGGACCGGAAGTCGTTGCTCCCCCTCAAGGTGGTCGCCGACACGGCCAACGGCATGGGAGGACTGGTGGTGCCCACCGTCTTTTCCCGCCTCCCGTTCTCGGTGGACATCCTCTTCCCCGAGCTCGACGGGAGTTTCCCGAACCATCCGGCCGACCCGATCCAACCGGAGAACCTGGTCGACCTGAAGGCAGCCGTCCTGGCCCAGGGGGCGGACATCGGCCTGGCCTTCGACGGTGATGCCGACCGGGTCTTCCTGGTGGACGAACGCGCCAATCCGGTGTCGGGCTCGCTCACCACCGCCCTGGTGGCGGCGTCCATGCTCAAGAAGCACCCGGGCGAGACGATCCTGTACAACCTCATCTGCTCACACGTGGTGCCCGAGGTGATCACCGAGCTGGGGGGCACGGCGATCCGCACCCAGGTGGGGCACTCGATCATTAAGCAGGTGATGGCTGACACGAACGCCATCTTCGGCGGCGAGCACTCCGGCCACTACTACTTCCGCGACAACTTCCGGGCCGATTCGGGGATCATCACCGCGCTGCTGGTGCTCGAGCTTTTGAGCGTGACCGGTCAACCCCTTTCGGAGCTCCTCGAGCCCTTCCGGCGCTACAGCGATTCGGGGGAGATCAACACCCTCGTGCACGACCCGGCGGCGGCCGTCGTCGCCATCGCCGAGCACGAACGCGACGAGGGCGCGTCCATCGACCTGCTGGACGGCCTCACGGTCGACCACGGCGAGTGGTGGTACAACCTCCGGCTCTCGAACACCGAACCGCTGCTCCGTCTCAACGTCGAGGCGAGGACGCCTCCCCTCTGCGCCGAGCACGTGGCAGAGGTCCAGAAGCTCATCGCAACGTACGCGAACGAGACCGCGAAGTAGCGGACCGAAGGCGAGGACGAACATGCCCCTGGACCCGCTCCTGCTCGACGTGCTGGCCTGCCCCATCGACAAGGGACCGCTCCTGTGGTTCGCCGACGAAGAGCTCCTCTACAACCCCCGGCTCCACAAGGGCTACCGGCTGGCCGACGGGGTGCCGGTCATGCTGGTGGAGGAGGGAGTCGACGTGGGTGACGACGAGCACGAGCGTCTGCTCGCCAAGGCGGCGCGCGACAGCGTGCGCTCCACCGGACCTGCCCCGGGGTGACTCCGGAGAAGTACCTCGACTCCCTGGGCATGTGGGAGGCCACCGCCGCCCTGCCCGAGCAGGGGATCGCCGCGCTCACGACGTCGGCCGAGCTGTTGGCCGGCACCCGGCTTCCGACATCCGACCACATTCGCTCGGTGGTCGTCTTCGGCACGGGCGGCAGCGGCGTGGTAGCCGACATGGTTGCCGCCTACGGCGCCGACCACTCCTCGGTACCGGTCTGGGCCGGCAAGGGGTACGAGGCGCCCGCCTTCGTCGGACCGGGCACGCTGGTCTTCGCCGTCTCCTACTCAGGGGACACCGAGGAGACGTGTGCCGCCGCGGCCGCCGCGGCGGAGCGGGGGGCTCACGTCGTGGTCGTCTCCGGGGGCGGAGCGCTCGTCGAGCTAGCCGAGGGGTCCGGTCTCACCCGCTTTGCGGTGCCCGCCGATCTACCGGCCTCGCGGACCGCACTGGGGGCACTGGCCGTGCCGGTGCTCATGACCCTGTCCCGCCTCGGGATCGTTCCCGACGCCCGCCCGTCGCTGGAGCGGGCGCTCACCTCGTTGCGCCGCCGCCGGGACGTCCTGGCGGCACCCGGGGGCCCGGCCGACGAGGTGTGCCGGCGCATCGCCCGCACCATCCCCCTCGTGTACGGCGCCACCGGCTTGACCTCCGTCGCGGCGCAACGCTGGAAGACCCAGATCAACGAGAACGCCAAGACGCCGTCGTTCTTCGCCGTGCAGCCCGAGGTCTGCCATCACGAGCTGGCCGGCTGGGGGCAGCACGGCGACGTCACCCGACAGGTCCTCTCCTTGGTCACGCTGCGCCACGCCGGGGAGCGCCCCCAGATGGCGCGCCGCTTCGCGTTGGTCGTCGACGCCACCGACGAGGTCATGGCGGACGTGATCCCGATCTGGGCGGAGGGAGACGACGCGCTCGGTCGATTCTTCGACCTGGTCCTCTTCGGTGACTTCGTCTCTCTCTACATGGCCGGTCGCGAGGGGATCGATCCGGGCCCGGTCCCGGCGATCAGCGACGTGGAGGCTGCGCTGCGCTAACGGGGAGCCGGCCGGTCGAGCGGACCCCGGCGCGCTCAGTGCCCTGGGTCCGCTGAACGCCACGGGTCCGCTGAACGCCCCGGGTCCGCTGAACGCCCCCCCGGTCCGTTCAGCTCAGCCGCTCGACGATCATGGCCATCCCCTGGCCGCCCCCGACGCACATCGACTCGAGCCCGAACGTCTTGTCGGTGTCCTCCAGCGCATTCAGCAGGGTGGTCATGATGCGGGCGCCCGTCTGGCCGAAGGGGTGGCCCAGGGCGATGGCCCCGCCTTTGACGTTGAGCTTGTCCCAGCTGATCTCCAAGTGCTTGGCCGACGGGATCACCTGGGCGGCGAAGGCCTCGTTGATCTCGACGAGATCGATGTCGTCGATCGTCATGCCCGCCCGCCGCAGGGCCTGGCGGCAGGCTTCGATCGGGCCCAATCCCATGATCTCGGGGTTCAGGCCGGTGACGCCGCTGGCCACGATCCGGGCCAGGGGTGTGATCCCTAGGGCCTTCGCCTTGGTATCGCTCATGACGATCACCGCCGCGGCCCCGTCGTTGAGGGGACAGGCGTTGCCGGCGGTGACCGTGCCGCCCTCGCGGAAGACGGGCTGCAGTTTGGCGAGCCCCTCGAGGGTCGTGCCGGCCCGCGGCCCGTCGTCCCTGGTGACCACCGTGCCGTCGGCCAGCGTCACGGGGATGATCTCACGTTCGAAGAAGCCGTTCGCCTGGTTCTCCACCGCCCGTGTCTGCGAGAGCAGGGCGAACTCGTCCATTTCGCTGCGGGTGACCTTCTCGAGCTCGGCGACGTTCTCCGCCGTCTGCCCCATGGCGATGTAGACGTCGGGGAAACTGCCGTCCAGCGGCGTCCATGGCTCGGTCACCGCCGGGTTTCGCTCCTTGGTGCGCGCCCGGGCCACGGCAAAGGCCTGGTTGTGCGGGCCCGTGTCCGATGCGCCCTGTGCGTAGCGGCTGACCGTCTCCACGCCGGCGGCGACGAAGACGTCGCCCTCGCCCGCCCGGATGGCGTGGGCGGCCATGCGGATCGCCTGCAATGAGGACGAGCAGTAGCGGTTCACCGTGACTCCGGGCACGTCGCCGAGCCCGGCCAGTATTGCGGCCACCCGGGCGATGTTGTAGCCCGCCTCACCGGCCGGCTGGCCGCAGCCGAGGATCACATCCTCGACGTCGTCGGGATGAAGCTGGGGCACCTTGCCCAAGACGGTCTTGATGACGAGGGCGCTGAGGTCGTCCGGGCGGCATTCGACCAGTGAGCCCTTGTTGGCCCGGCCGATCGGTGTCCGACCGGTGGCGACGATCACTGCTTCAGGCATGATGGAGAACCCCTGTCTGGCCCCGCTCGGGTGCTGCCCGAGGCCGAGAGCAGGTTACCGGCTGGTGGCGCCGGTCGACCGGCGTGGCCGGGGTCGACCGTCAGGCGCGGGCGTGTCCAGAGGGCTACGCCTACGCCGGCCTACGCCTACGCCGGCGGCGCGGCGAGCCCCAACCCGTAGCCGGCCAGGAACAGGCCGGCCTCGTGGTGACGCGGATAGCCGTCGGCCAGTTGGTGGAACGCCTTTGAGTGGTCGGGATGGATCAGGTGTGCGAGCTCGTGGACCAGGACGGCGTCGAGCACCCATTCGGGGACCGATCGGAGGCGGTGGGAGAGGCGGATCTCCCCGGAGTGGAACGAGCACGACCCCCAACGGGCCCTCTGGTTGGTCACCCATCGCACCGAGGTCGGGCGGGCTCCGATGCGGTATCGATCGCTCAGCGCCACGGCACGGTGCATGAGTTCGGCATCTCCGACGGCGGTCCGCAGCGGGTGTTTGGCCACCAGTCGATCGACCAGCCAGGCGATGGCCTTCTCGCGGGCTTCGGCGGAGAGGTGGGCGGGCAACGACACCACGATGCGACCTCCCACCCAGCGGGCCTCCGAGGTCTTGCGTCTCCGCGCGCTGACACGGACCTCCACCTCGGGCCAGTCCGGCCGGGTCGAACTCGGCCGTTCGTCGGAATTCGCTTGGGGGATGGGGGTCTCGGTGGGCACCGCACCGCCAAGCGACTGAGGGTCATCGTCCTCGAAGAGTGTGAATTCGAATGCGTCAAAGAGGCTCACCACGCCATTGTGACCCGGGGGTGTGCCAAACCTCGGCATTCGGGTTCGTTGGCAGGCGGGCTACCCGGAGCAGGCAGGCGCAACCCGGCAGCGGAGGCGATGGCCTGCGCCGGCAGACATGCGGACGCTCCGGCACCAGGGATCTGCAACCGAACGGCACCCAAACGACGAGGCTCCATTGTGATGCCCGACGTAGGGTTTCGGGGAATGTCGGAGGTCGGCGGAGGAGAGTCGTCGGGAGGTTGGCTCCCTCCCGCGGAGTGGGCGCCGCCGGCACCCCTGCCACCCCCGCCACCCCCGCTGGCGCATCCGCCGCCACCGCCACCCCCGCTGGCGTATCCAGCCGCCACCGCCCCCGCTGGCGTATCCGCCCCGCCACCACCACCACCGTTCCCCGGCTCGTGGTCCCCGGCCGCCGCGCCGCCAGCGCCGCCGGGGCCGCCCCCGATCCCCGCCGTGCAGATGCAGCCGACGACGAGAAAGGTCCTCGTCTGGGAGACCACGTTCGTCATGCTCGTCTTCCTCTGGCCGGTTGTCATGTCGGCGGTCCTCGCGCTGGCCCAGCACTTCAACGGCGCCAGTTCGGACAACCGCTTTCCCGTGCTGCTGAACCACGACCCCGTGGGCAACCTGGTCTTCGGGATCCTGGCCTATCTGCCCGTTGCGGCGGCCGTGCCGCTGGCCCTCCATCTCCTGGCGCGTACGGGACAGACGCCGCGATCGATCGGGCTCGTGCGCCCCACTCTCCGGTGGGACGTGTGGCCCGCCCTGGGCCTGATCGGCGCGTCCTGGGGCACGGAGATCGTGCTGCTCCTGGTCCTGAACCCGTTGCTCACCAGCCACTCATCGCTGGTGAGCACGACAGGCGTCGGACACGTCCCCGCCTACTACGTGATCTATGGCATCGCCATCTCCGCGACGACGGCCGTCGCCGAGGAGGTCATGGTCAGCGGCTACCTGCTGGTCCGACTCGAACAGCTGGGGTGGAGGCCCCAGCGGGCGTTGCTGCTGAGCCTCGCCCTGCGGACCAGCTACCACGTCTACTACGGCCTCGGGTTCATCCTGACCGTCCCGTTCGGGTACTTCGTCACCCGATCGTTCCAGAAGAACCGGCGCCTCACCCGCCCCATCGTGGCGCACTTCCTCTTCGACGCCACGCTGTTCACCATCGCCGTGCTGGTGAAGTAGGTCCTCGGCCAGACGAATCCGGCCCCCGCACTCCGTGGGGAGGGAGACGTCGGGGTCGTCACCATGGGGGGAAAGGCGGCGGCCCGGCTGGCGGCGGCCCGGCTTGCTGCGGCCCGCTCGCTGCTGCCGGCTGCTGCGGCCGTGCGGCCGGGGACGAAGCCGCAGGCAGCGAACCGCCAGAGGCGCACCCGATGAGCTTCATGACCACCCCGCCCCACCGACCCGCGTAGGATGAGTGTCGTGCCTACCTGGACCCCGGACTCGTGGCGCCTGTTCGACGGCGAGCAAGACCCGGGGTGGCCCGATCCCAAGGCGTTGCAGGAGGTCACGAAGAGGCTGGCCGCTCTGCCTCCGCTGATCTTCGCCGGAGAGGCACGCAACCTCAAGGACGAACTGGCCCGCGCCTCGCGGGGCGAGGCCTTCGTGCTCCAGGGGGGCGACTGTGCCGAGACGTTCAGCGAATTCTCCGCCGACAAGCTGAAGAACGACTTCAAGATCGTCCTCCAGATGGCCGCCGTCCTGGCCTTCACCTCTGGCGTCCCGACCATCAAGATCGGAAGGGTGGCGGGTCAGTTCGCCAAGCCGCGCTCGAACCAGACCGAGACGGTCGCGGGCGAGGTGCTGCCCGTGTATCGAGGCGACATGATCAACAGCGCCGACACACTGCCCGAGGCGCGCCGGTCTGATCCGAGGAACATGGAGAGGGCGTACATGCAGGCGGCGTCCACGCTCAACCTTCTGCGGGGGTTCGCCAAGGGTGGTTTTGCCGACCTGCGGTCGGTGCACGCGTGGAACAGGGAGTTCGTGGCATCGAGCAGCGAGGGGCACCGCTACGAGGCCACTGCGACGGGGATCGAGCGGGCCCTGCGGTTCATGCGCGTCTGCGGCGTGGACTCCCCGAACCTGCACCAGGTGGACTTCTACGTGAGCCACGAAGCGCTCGTGCTCGACTACGAGGAGGCCCTGACGAGACAAGACTCGACGGATGGGGACAGGTGGTACGACTGTTCGACCCACATGCCGTGGGTCGGCCGGCGCACCAACCGCATCGACCAGCGCCACGTCGAGTTCCTCAGGGGAGTTGGCAATCCGCTGGGCTGCAAGATCGACTCCAACACCACGCCGGACGAAGTGGTCGAGCTGTGCGAGCGACTCGATCCCGCCCGGGAGCCCGGCCGCCTGACCCTCATCAGCCGCATGGGGCGCGCCCGAGTCGCCCAGCGGCTGCCGGCGCTCATTTCGGCGGTGCGTGCGGCGGGACATCCCGTCACCTGGATGTGCGACCCGATGCACGGCAATACGTTCACCAGCGAGGGTGGCCTGAAGACCCGGAACTTCGACGACATCTTCGGCGAGATCACGGACTATTTCGCCGTGCACGAGCGGGCCGGGACGTGGCCCGGAGGGATCCACCTGGAACTGACCGGCGAGAATGTGACCGAATGCCTCGGTGGGTCGGATCCGGTCGCAGACGGTGAGTTGCACACCCGGTACGACACCGCCTGCGACCCCCGCCTGAACGCCCGCCAATCGCTCGACCTGGCCTTCCGCGTGTCGGAGCTGCTCGAGAGGTTCCCGGCCTTCAGGCCCTAGCGACCCGCGGGCGACTGGCGCAGCCGACACAGGTCCGGGCCGCGGGTCTCGCCGCCAGGCGCTCCTCGGCGATCGGCCCACCGCACCGCTCGCACGCCCAGTAGCCCCCGGCCTCGAGCCTGGCCGACGCCCGATCCAGCTCGCCCAGGTAGGCCCGCGCCTCACGGAGCAGGGTGGCGATCTGCGCCCGTTCGAAGGCGATGGTCGATCCTTCGGGGTCGTGCTCGTCGTCGATGTTGGAGCCGGCCGAGGCGGTGACGATGTCATCGAGCTCTCCGGTCAAGGCGCCGATGCGTGCCAGTGTCGTCTGGCGCTCCGCACGCAGGACCTCACGGACGGTGGCGGGGGCTGGGGTGGCGGAGGCGGCGGGGGTTCGAGCGGTGGCGGAGGCGGCGGGGGTTCGAGCGGTGGCGGGGGTTCGGCTGGCCGGGTCCGTCATCGGAAGAGAACCGAGACACTCTCCCGCCGGGCGATCCTCCTGATCGCCTCGCCGAAGAGCGCGGCGACGGAGACCACCTCCACCTTCTCCGACAACGTGACGGGTTGTGTTTCGACGCTGTCGGTCATGAACAGCCGCTCGATCGGGCTGGACTCCAGCCGCTCAAGGGCCGGTGCGGTGAGCAGCCCGTGGCTCACCGCGGCGTAGACCGCGGCGGCTCCCTTCTCGGTCAGGACGCGCGCCGCGTCCACGATCGTGCCGGCCGAGACGGTGAAGTCGTCGACGATGAGCGCCGTTCGGCCCTCCACCGATCCGATGAGGTCGACGACCTCGGCCGACTCGGAGTGGTCGACCCGGCGCTTGTCGGCGATGGCCAGAGGGGCGCGGAGCCGCTCGGACCACAGGCGCGCCTTCTTGGCGAACCCGGCATCGGGGGCCACGACGACGAGGTTCGAGAGCCCCTTGGCGGCGATGGCGTCACAGAGGATCGGCATGGCATAGAGATCGTCGACCGGAACCTTGAAGAAGCCCTGCACTTGGGGCGCGTGCAGATCGAGGGTGATGACGCGGTTCACACCGGCCGCCTCTATGGCGTCGGCGCACACGCGGGCGCGGATGGAGACGCGTGGCTCGTCCTTCTTGTCGCCCTTGGCGTAGCTGAAGTAGGGCATGACAGCGGTCACCGAGGCCGCGCTCGCCCGCTTGAACGCGTCGATCCAGAAGAGGAGCTCCATGAAGTTGTCATTGGCGGGGAAGGCGGTGCCCTGCACGAGGAAGACGTCGCGACCCCTGACGTTCTCGAGGACCCGTACGAAGAGGTTCCCCTCCGAGAACCGCAGCGTCTCACTCGCCCCGAGCTGACAGTCGAGGTAGTCGGCGATGGCGCCACCGAGCTTGCGGCTGGCCGACCCGGCGAAGAGGAGCAGCTCCTCGGACATGGCCGCCAACCTAGCGGCCCGGAGCCCGCGTGATCGGAGCCCGGAGCCCCGGGGTCAGGGAGCCCGGAGGTCCGAGGGCCCGGAGCCCCGGGGTCAGTCGAAGAGGTCGGGGTCGCTGCGGGTGATCTCGTCCCAGAGCGGCTGGAAGGAGAACCGACCCCCCTGGTGCGTTCCGATCAGATCGCGAGTGAAGCGCGCCGACTCTGCGTCGACCAGGTGGGGGGTGCCGACGGCCTCGGCCAGGAGCTGCGCCTGGCAGGAGCGCTCCATGGTGATGAACCACCAGGCGGCCTCGTCGACCGTATGACCGACGGTGAAGAGCCCGTGGTTTCGGTGGATGGTGGCCTTGTGCGGTCCAAGCGCGGATGCCAGCGCCTTGGCGGCCGCCTCGTCGACAACGATGGCGCCACCCCCCTCGGTGCAGACGGTGTGATCCTCGAAGAACACGCACGCGTCCTGGGTGATGGGATCCAATGGGCGCCCGAGCGAGGACCACGCCTTGCCGTAGATCGAGTGCGCGTGGGCCGCGGCCATCACGTCGGGCCGGGCGGCGTGGACGGCGGAGTGTATGGCGAAGGCCGCCGGGTTCACCGGCCGCGAGCCCTCGACCACCTCGCCGGTGTGGCTGACCAGAATGAGGTCGGAGACCCTCACCTGGCGGAAGCTCATGCCGAAGGGGTTGACCCAGAAGTGGTCGGTGAGCTCGGGGTCGCGAGCCGTGATATGTCCGGCCACGCCCTCGGAGAAGCCGAAACGGCCGAAGAGGCGCAGCGCGCCGGCCAACCGCTGCTTGCGGTGCAGGCGCTCCTCCTCGATGCTCACCGAGGTTGGCTGCATGCTTGCCGAGCTTGGCCTCAGCGAGTGCAGATCCCGCTGATCGCCGAGCTCGTCTCTCGCTGGCGTGGTCATCTGCCCAACCTACCCTTCTGCCGGCTCCGATCCAGCGCCACCCGCCGAAGTGAGCGGAGTGACCGGGCTGACCGGAGTGAGTGGCCCCGCATTCCCGAATCCCTGACGGACGCCCTGGCCGGCCCGGGCGATCAGCTTCTCGGGTTCGTACAGCATCTGATAGGCGTTGATCGCGTGGTCCCGCGAGCGGTTCTTGAAGACCGAGGCGAGCACGGCGGGGTCGTCGGCCTCGTCCTCGTGGACGAAGACCTCGAGTATCGGCGTACTGGTCATGAGCTGGGCGGTCATGATCCCGGTCGAGGCCTCGTGCGCACACACCTTGTCGATGGGCTCCTTGCCGGGCATCCCGAGCGCCACGACGATGCGGCAGTCCTCCTCCTCGATCAACTTCTTGGCCGCCACCGCCAGATCCTTGAAGCCGGGGACGGTGCGGCGGATGGTGGTGAAGCGGGTGCCGTAGCCCGGACACTGCTTGAGCGCATCGAGCGCCTCGCCGCCCATGTCGTAGCGGGCGAACATCGTGTCGACCACGCCGATGTTGTCCATGAGCCATTGTCGCGCACCATGTGGCCGGGAGGTGCGGCCCGGAGATGCGGCAGGGAGGTGCGGCCTGCCGGCCTCTTCCCAGGGTGGGGCTGGGCGGTCCGCCGGGTTCCGTGACCCGACGCGTCACATCCCTCATTCATACTGCCCTCATGGTCGTGGACCTCACAGCACCGCCGCAGTCGTCGCCGCCCCCGGAGTCGGAGTCGCCGCCCCCGCCCCCGCCGTCACCAATGCGCCGGCGCCCGCCGTGCCGCGACTCGGGCGGGGACCAACGATCGAGGGAGCTGGCGGCACGGATGGCGGAACACGGTCGGGCCATCTCGGCCCTGCAACGGGCCTTGTTCGCCGACATTGCGGAGTTCGACCGGGCCGAATCGTGGCGGGGCGACGGAGCTGTGTCGATGGTGGCCTGGTTGATGCAACGGTGCGGGGTGGGTCGATCGACCGCCGCGGCATGGGTGCGGGCAGCCGCCAATCTGGAGTCGCTGCCCCACCTGGCCGGCGCCCTGGCCGCGGGAGCCCTCTCGCTCGATGCGGTGGCGCCCCTCGCCGAAGTCGCAACCCCCCAAACGGACGCCGAGCTGGCACAGTCGTCGGTGCACTGGAGCGTCAGGCAGATCCGGGAGTTGGCCGCCTCGCACCGTGGGACCACCGACGCGGCGGCCGCCCGTCGGTTCCAACAGCGAACTTTGCGCTTCAACGATGCGCGGAACACCGTATGGGCCGCCTTCACCGCCGACGACTACGCCGCGGCCAAGGCAGCTCTGACCGGCCGGATGTCGTGGGGCTCGGACACCGGCCCAACGGGGGAACACGGTGTGGCGCCCACCTCCGGCGGTCGGGATCAGTCGGGCTACGTGCCGTTCGATCAGCGACTGTACGACGCCTTCATGAACATGTGTCGAGACGACGGTGCATCGTCGGGTGAATCGCCGGGTGGTGCCGGGAGCCGAGGTGGATCAACTAGATACCGCCCGACGGTGGTCGTGCATGCGGAGCTGGGGATGTTGACCGGCCTGCATCCCGACGGCGTCGCCGAACTAGCTGGTATCGGCCGGGTCTCGCGGGAGGTGGCGCGACGTTTGGCCTGCGATGCCAACGTCGTGTTCTCGCTCGAGCGCAGTGATGGCTGCATTCTGGACCAGAAGCGGGTGCGACGAAGCCCAACGACGTTCCAGCGGATGGAGATCGCTCGTCGGGACAAGGGCTGCCGGTTCGCGAGCTGCAGCTTTACCGATTTTACGGAAGTACACCACGTGGTTCCCTGGACCCTTGGTGGGGAGACGAATCTCTCCAACCTCATCACCTTGTGCGGTCGCCATCACCGTGCTGTCCACGAGTTGGGCTGGTCGATGAGCGGTGATGCAAACGACGTCGTCACCTTCGAGGGCCCGCATGGCCACCGGATGAAGTCGGCGCCCTCGCCAACGTGGCGAAGGCCCGGATTCAAGCCGATGCGGCGTTGACGTCCGAAGAGCGGACCTCGGCGTGGTCGCGGCAGCGCGCCACCCAACCCGTGGGAACGATGCGCACCGTCATGCGTCGCCCGCATTGGGGGCAGAATCTCGGCGGGTCGAGCGTGCGTCCGCAGCCCGGGCAGCCCGGGCTTGGGGTCGCGCCGCCGGTCGGCTGGCCGCAACCGGTGCAGTAGCTCCCGGCCGGCGGGCCCTCGACCACGGGCATCTAAATCCCGACCACGGGCATCTAAGTCTCCACCACGGGCATCTAAATGACGGCGCTGAGCGCACCGATGGGCATGCGCAGGTCGGCCAGCATCTGGAGATCTTCAGCGGTGGAGCGGCCGAGGGTGGTGAGGTAGTTCCCCACAATGAGGGCGTTGATCCCCGCCGTCATCCCTATCGCCTGAAGATCCCGCAGGGTGACCTCACGGCCCCCGGCGTAGCGCAGGATGACCGAAGGGAGGGCGAGTCGGAACAGGGCGATCCAGCGGACCGCCTCCCAGGCGCCTACAACGGGCCGGTCGCCCAGGGGAGTGCCTGGTCGCGGGTTGAGAAAGTTGATCGGGACCTCGGTCGGCTCGAGCTCCTGGAGTTGGGTGAGGAGCTCGACGCGTTGCGCGTCGGACTCGCCCATCCCGATGAGAGCCCCGCAGCACAGTTCCATTCCGTGCTCCCGTACGAGGCGGCAGGTTTCCGCCCGCTCGTCCCAGGTGTGCGTGGTTACCACGGAGGAGAAGAAGGAGCGTGACGTCTCGACGTTGTGGTTGTAGCGGTGCACACCCCCGTCGGCCAGGCGCCGCGCCTGATCCTCCGTCAGCACTCCGGCGCTGACGGCCACGTTGAGGCCCGTCTCCTGGGCGACGAGCGGCACGAGCTCCAAGAGGCGCCCCATGATGCGCTCGTCCGGGCCGCGCACGGCCAGCACGATGCAGAACTCGGATGCGCCGAGCGCTGCGGTCTCGCGCGCTGCGCCAAGGACCTCCTCTGTGTCCAAGAAGGGTGTGGCCTTGACGGGGGTGTCGAAGCGGGCGGACTGGGCGCAGAAGTGGCAGTCCTCGGGACAGCCGCCGGTCTTGGCCGAGAGGATCCCCTCTATCTCGACGTCGGGACCGCACCAGGCCAGCCGGACCTGGTGGGCCAGCGAGGCCAGGGCCATGACCGCACCGTCGGGCAGTGCCGCCAGCGCAGACAGCTCCGTTTCGCTCAGGAGGCGCCGCTCGTCGAGCAGGGCCCGCTCGGCGTCCGCGATCACCCCCCGTTCAGTCCGCGTGAGCGGCGTCTGGGGCGGAAGCGGGGCCTGGGGTGGGGGAGTGGCGGCAGTCGGGCGCAGCGAGAGAGGGGTGGTCGTGGGCACGAGGCACACGGTAGTGGCAGTGGGCTGCCCTCCGGAAGCCGACGGGTCCGGGCGCCGGAAGCCGACGGGTCCGGGCGCCGGAAGCCGACGGGTCGGGGCGCCGGAAGCCGACGGGGTCAGACCGCCGGCGAGTGCGACGAGAACGCCGAGGGCGAGAGCCCGTCCACCACCTCGCCGAGGTCGGCGCCGAGGGGGATGATGGCCAGTGCGGGAACCGTGACCCCGTTGTCGACGTAGCGTCGAATGTGCGCCCGGCATTCGGCCAGCGAACCGTGGATGACCAGGTCATCCACCACCTCGTCGGGGATGGCGGCCAGAGCCGCCTTGCGGTCGCCCGCCACCCAGGCGTCCCACATGGGCTCGAGTGCGGGACCACGGCCCAACCAGCGGTGGAATTCGGCGTAGGCATGGACGTTGAGGTAGGCCGTGATCATCCGGCGCCCCACCGCCCGAGCCAGCTCGATGTCCTCGGAGGGGGCCACGAAGATACGGGCGACGACCTCCTTGCCCGTGCCGCCGGCCTCCTCGACCTCGGCCAACGAGGTACGGACATCGTCGGCCCCGAGCCAGTTGAGGATGACCCCGTCGGCCTCCCTGCCGGCGAGCCGAAGCATGCCGGGGCGCAGGGCCGCCACGTAGAGGTCGGGCGTCTGCTCGGGGACGCGGGTCAGACGGAAACCGGTCACCGAGAATCCCTCGTAGGCCTGGGTGATCTTCTCGCCCGTGAGGGCCCGCCGGAGAAAACGCAAGGTGTCGCGCACCCGCCGGTACTGGTTCTCGTAGGCCAGACCGTTCCAACCGGCCACGATGACCTCCGAGGAGGCGCCCAGACCGAAGGCGAACCGCCCGGGTGCAGCATCGGCGATGGACGCCACGCTCTGGGCCAGAAGCGCCGGGCCGCGGGTGTAGGCCGGGGTGATGGCCACTCCCAGCCTCAGCTCGGGCTCCCACGCCGCGGCCAGGACGAGCGGGGTGAAGCCGTCGGACCCGTCGACCTCGGCCGACCACAGGTCGGTGTAGCCGACCTCGCGCAGCCGAGTGAACCACTCCCGGTGGGCGTGGAGTGGGATGCCGTCAAAGGGGATCGTGATGCCGTAGCGCGCGACCGGGCTGCGGCCCTCGTTCACGCTCCCCGCCGGCCTCTCACCCGACGCTCCCTCACCCGCCACGGGGCCCACGGAGCACGACGACGGACCGCGGGCCCAGCGTGATGGTGCCCCCGGCCGCCGGTGGAATGGGCGCCGGACTGGCCGCGGTGTCGAACGTGTCGAGCTCGCCGTACCAGCTCTGGCCGGCTCGGGTCGGCGGAACGGTGAAGTCGAGCGGTTCCCACCAGCCGTTGACCAGCACCAGGAAGTCGTCGTCGACGAGGAGGCCGCCGTCCTCGGCGCGATCGGGGTCGTCAGAACCGTCGAGGTAGAGGGCCAGGGCGCGAGCGCCCGGGTCGGCCCAGTCGGCCTCGGTCATGGCCGTGCCGCTGGGCGTGAACCAGCCCAGTTCGGAGGCCTCCATCCCGGCCAGGAACCGGCGGCGTCGGAAGACCGGGTGGGCCTTGCGAAACGACACCAGTCGCCGGGTGAAGGCCAGCAGTTCGGTGTCGACCTGGGTCCAGTCGAACCAGGTGATGGGAGTGTCCTGGCAGTAGGCGTTGTTGTTGCCCTGTTGGCTGCGCCCGAGCTCGTCGCCGCCCAGGAGGAGCGGCACCCCGAAGGAGAGGAGCAGGGTGGCGAGCATGGCGCGCTCGTTGGCGTGCCCGGAGGGCGACGATGTCGGGGTCGTCGGTGGGCCCCTCGGCACCGCAGTTCCACGACCGGTTGTCGTCGGTGCCGTCCCGGTTGTCCTCGCCGTTCGCCTCGTTGTGCTTGGTGTCGTAGGACACCAGGTCGGCGAGGGTGAACCCGTCGTGCACGGTGATCAGATTGACCGACGAGGTGGGTCTGCGGCCGTCGTCGCCGAAGAGATCCGAAGAACCGGTGAACCGGGAGGCGAACTCGCCCAGCAAACCGGGGTGGCTCCGCCAGAAGTCCCGCATGCTGTCCCGGTACTTGCCGTTCCACTCCCGCCACAGGGGCGGGAACTCCCCCAGCTCATAGCTGTCCCCCTGGCCCACGTCCCATGGCTCGGCGACCAGCTTGGCGCGGGATACCACCGGGTCCTGGGCGACCAGATCGAAGAAGGCCGAGACCTTCTCGAAGCCGCCCTCCTGGCGGCCCAACGCCGGCGCCAGGTCGAAGCGGAAGCCGTCCACGCGCATCTCGGTGAGCCAGTAGCGCAGGGAGTCCATGATCAGCCGAAGGGAGACCGGATCTCCGGCATTGAGGGTGTTCCCGCAGCCGGTGGTGTCCACGTAGTGGCGCAGGTCGCCCTCGACGAGGCGGTAGTAGGCCGGGTTGTCCAGCCCCCGGAAGCAGAGCGTCGGTCCCAGCTCGTTGCCCTCGGCCGTGTGGTTGAACACCACGTCGAGCACCACCTCGAGCCCGGCGCCGTGGAGGGCGTCGACCATGGCCTTGAACTCGGCCACCTGCCCCCCCGGCCGCCCGGCGCGCACCGCGGCCGAGTAGGACTCGTGCGGGGCGAAGTATCCGATGGTGTTGTAGCCCCAGTAGTTGGTCAGCCCCCGATCGAGCAGGAACGGCTCGGGGACACTCTGGTGGACCGGGAGAAGTTCGACGGCGGTGACCCCGAGGTCGGTCAGGTGGGCGATGGCGGCTTCGTGGCCGAGACCGGCGTAGGTGCCCCGCAGCTCGGGCGGGATCTCGGGGTGGTTCATGGTGAAGCCCTTGACGTGCACCTCGTAGAAGATCGTGTCGGCGTAGCGGTGATTGGGCCGGGGGCGGTCGCTCCAGGCGAAGGCGGGGTCGACGACCAGGCTGCGCGGCACGAAGCCGGACGAGTCGAGGGCGCTCGGGCCCTCGGCGTCGTCCTCGGCGTATCCCAGGACCTCGGGGCCGAAACGGACCGGGCCGGTGGTGGCCCGGGCGTAGGGGTCGATGAGGAGTTTGGCCGGGTTGCAGCGCATCCCCTTGGCGGGGTCGTAGGGGCCGGTGATCCGGTAGCCGTACGCCTGTCCCGGCCCCACGCCGGCCACGAAGCCGTGCCACACCCCGGCGTCGACGTCCAACAGGGGGAGTCGGGTCTCGCTCCCGGACTCGTCGAACAGGCACAGCTCCACCCCCCCGGCGAACTCGGCCACCAGCGCGAAGTTGGTGCCCCCCTCTTGGGGCGTGGCGCCCAGCACGTACGGACTACCCGGCTGCAGGGCGGGAACCGGCGGGTGCACTGCGGTCACGGTCGGGCCGAACCCGGACCGATGCCGCGCAGCACGTCGCCCAGGGACACCACGTCGCCGTGGCGGCGGCGGATCGTGTCGGCGATCACCCCGGTCCAGCCGGTCTGGTGGGAGGCACCCAGCCCGGCGCCGTTGTCGCCGTGGAAGTACTCGCTGAACACCAGGTTGTCCTTCCAGGCCGGATCGGTCTGGAGCCGATCGACGCCTCCGAAGCACGGACGGCGGCCGTCCGGGCCGACGAGGAAGATCGACACCAGGCGCGTGCGTAGGTCCTGGGCGATCTGGCCCAGCGTCAGTTTCTGCTGCGACCCGGTGGGGTACTCGATCTGCAACTCCTCGCCGAAGAAACGGTCGTAGCGCTCGAGCGACTCGAGGACCAGGTAGTTGAGGGGGAACCACAGTGGCCCCCGCCAGTTGGAGTTGCCGCCGAACATGTCGGTGGTCGACTCGGCCGGCTCGTAGTCGATGGAGGCCTCAATCCCCTCGACCTCGAGCCGGTAGGGGTGGTCGCGGTGGTAGGCCGAGATCGCTCGCAGCCCGTAGGGGGACAGGAACTCGCTCTCGTCGAACAGCTTGGTGAAGATCCTCTCGAGGCGCTCGATTCCCACGACGCCGAGCAGCAGTGTCCGGTGGCCCGGCTCGCCCTTCAATAGTCCGGCCTCGGCCAACTTCTCCAGGTTCTCGAGGCCCTGGCGGCGCAGCAGGCGGGGGAACCGCTTGGCGATCGTCATGCCGCCGAGCATCTCCTCGTCGACCACGGCGGCCGCCAGGGTGGGGATGATCCCGACCATGGAACGGACCTTCACCTCCACCCTGGACCCGTCGGGGGTGACCAGTCGGTCGTAGAAGAGGCCGTCGGTGTCGTCCCACAGGCCCTGGGTGTCGATGGCTTCGCTGATGGCGGCGAAGTGCTCGACGAACTTGAGCACCAGATCGAGCGCCGGCCGCTGGCCGCTGCGGTTCAGTATGGACGCCATGGCGGTCATGGCCAGGGCGTACGCAGCCATCCACCCCGTGGCGTCGGACTGTTCCAGCGTGCCGCCGACCGGGAGATGCGAGCGGTCGATCGGCCCGATGTTGTCCAGCCCGAGGAAGCCGCCCTCGAAGAGGTTGTTGCCCTCCCGGTCCTCGAGGTTGACCCACCAGGTGAAGTTCACCAGGAGCTTGTCGAAGACCCGGCTGAGAAAGTCGATGTCACGGCCGCCGTCGATGGCGAACACCTCGAGCGCGGCCCAGGCCTGCACCGGAGGGTTGACGTCCCCGAAGTCCCACTCGTAGGCGGGCAGGGCCCCGTCGGGATGTTGGAACCACTCCCGGCACAAGAGGATCAGCTGGTACTTGGCGAAGGCGGGGTCCAGGTGGGCGAGGGCGACGCAGTGAAACGCCAGGTCCCAGGCGGCGAACCACGGATACTCCCATTTGTCTGGCATCGACATGATGTCGAAGGCGTCGAAGTTCTGCCACCGCGAGTTGCGGCCCGACAGGCGCGACGCCGGCGGCGGCGGCTGGGTGGGGTCTCCCGCCAGCCAGCGAGATACGTCGTAGTAGTACAGCTGCTTGCTCCACAGCATCCCGCTGAACGCCTGGCGCATCACCACCGCCTCGTCGGCCGAGGCCGCCTCGGGCGTCAGCTCCCTGTAGAACTCGTTGGCCTCGGCTCGCCGGGCGGCGACGACCTCGTCGAAGGAGCTCCCCAGTGCGGTCGATGCCTCGGGACCGGTGCTCCGGGGACGCAGGCGCAGGCGGAGCTCGACGGTGGCACCGGACTCCACCGCCACCTGGTACCAAAAGGCGCACTTGGTGCCCCGGCCCTGGGGGTTGACCGTCGCCGCGCCCGCCACGACATGATCGTTGATACCGTCTTTTGGGTAGGCCGGGCTGGAGGACACACCGTAGAGCCGGCCGTGGTTGGTCTCGTTCTCGCAGAACAGCAGCGTCGGTTCGGCGCCCCCGGTCACGGGACCGCCCAACAGCTCGAGGTCACCGAGGAACGGATGCTCGATGGCGACCGCCGCGGCGCCGGACGCGGCCAGCCCCGGCTTGGGGGCGTTGAACTCCCACGACCAGGTGTTGCGGAACCAGGCCGTCGGCAGGACATGAAGGGTGTCGGCCTCCGGCCCGGCGTTGGTGACATGCACCGACATCAAGAGGTCGAGGGGGTCGGCCTTGGCGTAGTGGACCTCGACGATCCAGTAGCGGTCCTCGTCGAAGGCGCCCGTGTCGAGCAGCTCGTACTCGGGGTCCAACTTGGTCCTCCGGCCGTTCTCCTCTCGGAGATCCTCGTAGGGGAAGGCGCCCTGGGGGTAGTGGTAGCGCCAGCGATTCCAGGCATGGCTGGGGAGGGCATCGAGGTACCACCAGTACTCCTTGACGTCCTCCCCATGGTTGGCCTCGGCCCCCGTGAGCCCGAATGCCCGCTCCTTGAGGATCGGATCACGGCCGTTCCACAGCGCCAGACCCAGACACAGACGCTGCTCGACATCGCAGAACCCCGCCAGGCCGTCCTCACCCCAGCGGTAGGCCTGGGACCGGGCGCGATCGTGAGGCAGGTAGTCCCAGGCCTCGCCGTCGGCGGAGTAGTCCTCACGGACCGTGCCCCACTGTCGCTCACTGACATAGGGACCCCACAGGTACCAGTCACTGGCTTGGCGCAGGCCGTTCTCGAGACCACCGAAACCCTTGACCCGCTCGGACTCGACACCCATCGTGCATCTGCCTTTCGCCTGGAAAAGTCACCGGTGGTGGTGGCCTCGATCTTTGCAAACTTCTCCGGCGGTGTCAGATAGCCCGGCGGTGTGTCGGGGCGGCGCGCGTTGGTTTCATGCCCAGTTCACGTCCGGTTCGCGTCCGGTTCACGTCGGGGGGTGCAGGCCGCGGTCTGATGCCGAGTGCAGTCCGCGGTGTGGTGCCGAGTGCAGGCCGCGGTCTCATGCCGCGCCGGCCGCGGTCCACGACGGTGGCGTCGAGCGAGGTGCCGCCCTCAGCGTTCGTTCACGCCTCGATCCGGACGGATCGGCCGGGATCGCCAGGACCACCGGGATCGCCGGAACGGCCGGTATCGCCGGAACGGCCGGGATCGCCGGAACGGCCGGGATCGCCGGTATCGCCGGTATCGCCATTCGACCCGGCCGGGGGTTCTGGGTCGGGCTGGTACTCGGCGTCGTCGAAGGCGAGGGCGAGCTCGGTCCGCTGTTCCTCCTCGTCGTCCGAGGGCACCATGATGCCCCAGCGCGCCATTCCCGCTTCCATCCGGCGGATCACCGTCTCGATCACCTCGACCCGGCCGTTGCGCTTGCTCTCCGACGAGATGACGTCCCAGGGGGCCAACGGCCCGTCGGTGAGCCGGAGCATGTCGGAGACGGCCTCGTCGTACTGCGGCCGCTTCTCCCGGTTGCGCCAGTCCTCCTCGGTCAACTTCCACGATTTGAGGGGGTCGTCACGCCGCCGTTCGAACCTCCGCAACTGCTCCTCGTGGGACATGTGCAGCCAGAACTTGATCACGACCATTCCCTCTTCGGCCAGTGAGTGCTCGAAGTCGTTGATCTCGTCGTAGGCGCGTCGCCACTGCACCTCGGTGGCCAGGTTCTCCACTCGCTCGACCAGCACGCGCCCGTACCAGCTGCGGTCGAAGATGGTCATGCCACCCCATCCGGGCAGGGGCGGCCAGAAGCGCCAGAGGAAGTGGTGCCGCAACTCCTCGGTGGTGGGGGCGGCGAAGGGTGCGATGTGGACGTGGCGCGGATCGAGCGACTCGACCAGGCGTTTGATCGCCCCTCCCTTGCCGGCGGCGTCCCATCCCTCGAAGACGATGCACACCGGAGGGCCCAGCCTGCCCCCGGAGAGCTGACCGCCGTTGATCAAGCGAAGGTGGAGCACCCGCAGCTGGGCCTTGTGCAGCCTCTTGGCCTCCTCGTCCTTCGACATCCGCGCCGACAGGTCGGCGTCCTCCAACCGGGCATGGGTGCGGCGGGTGGTCACGACGACCATTGAAGCCGATGGAGAGCGGGCGCGTCGGTGATCACGCTGACTGACCCCCGGTCCCCACCGTGCGTTGGACCTGGGGGTCCAGCTCGCGGCCCAGCTGAAGACCCGACCGGCGCCCCGCTCGGCGCCCCGCTCGGCCGCCGGACTGGCCGACGGCGTCGACGACGTGGCGGACCATGGACCCCTCGCCGGCGATGACCAGCAGCTCCTGGTTGGAGAGATGCGACACCTTCCCCACCTTGACCCCGGACGGGTCGAAGATGCCGATGCGGGCACCCACGTAGCGGGCGGAGTCGAAGGCCAAGGTGGCCACCTCCCGACCCTCGCCGCACAGCGCCTCGAGCTCCTGGACCCCCAACCACGCCTCGTCGTTGTAGGACAGGACCAGCAGCTCGGCGTCCACGCTGCGCACCACCTGGCGCAGCGCGTCGGGCATGGTCCGCTTCGAGTTGAACACGCTCCGGGTGGAGGGATCGCGCGCGTCGAGCCGCTTGCGCGCCACGCCGTAGGGGACCGGGGCATCCCATGCGACCAGGGTCTCCCACACGTGGTAGTTCGTGAAGTAACGGTGCTGGTTGTAGGGAGGATCGAGGTAGGCGAGGTCGAACGGGCCGAGCGCCGGCGCCACGGCGAGCGCGTCGCCGAGCACCGCCCGCCCCCCTCCGGGCAAGAGCTCGGGCACCCGCAGCTCCAGCGGGTTGGCCGATCGGGGCGCCCACTGCTTGACGTACGCCATCTGCACCCCGGTGGTCGAGTCCACCCGGTCGGCCGCTTCGATCAGGCTGGTCAACAGGATGGGGTAGAGGGGTGACCCCGCATGGTCACGTTCGATGACGTCGCGGGCGGCATCTATCCGGGCGGCGTTGAACGGTTGGAAGAATCGCGCCTCCACGCTGAAGGTGTCGTGCACGTAGCCCGGGCGCCCCGGGAGCCCGTTCAGGTGGGCGATGGCTGCGGTCAGCGCCGTCATGTCGGTCGCGGCAGCGTCGGCCTCTATGTAGCACTGGGCGAAGACATGGGAGTACCGGGCCGTGTCGACGGCGGTGACGGCGACCCCCTGGGACTTGAAGGCCTGGGCGACGCGGGTCGTCCCGGTGAACAGATCGAGCGCGGTGCGGGCCCCGCTGGCGACGCAGATCTGGGAGAGGACGGGGACCAGCCGCCGCTTGGATCCCAGGTACTTGATCACGGCCCCACCCTACGATGGCCGCCTGGCCAATCCGGGGACTGACGAGGTGCAGGTTGCTGGGGCGGCCCCGGCCGCGGCGCCGTATGGTGGGGCGAGGGCAGGGTGGAAACGGCGCCAGGCGTCAGTCGGCGCCGTGGTGCACGTACATCGTCTGGATACCGACCCGACCGGGACCGCGCAGCTCGGCCAGGTAGAGGTCGTGGCTGAAGGCGCCGGTCCGGACCTTCTGATGCGAGGTCTCGAGGTTCACCGACGAGTCCTTGTAGAGGAATGCCCCGGGCTCGACCAGGATCGTCTCGGCGGCGCCGAGTGTCCGTTGGAACACGTTCCCGCAGCCGTGAAGAAGCAGGAGGCCGGTCTCGGCAGTGGTGACGAAGCGGTCCATGAACATCCCGTCCCCACCGTGGAGCACGTTGGCCAAACCCTTCAGGCGCACGAACGAGTAGTCGAGGGAATGGGTGCCGGCGAGGAAGGCGTGACCGCGCACATCGATCTCCATGCCCGGGTCAAGCGGGAGGACGACCAGCTCGCCTGCGGCATCGCGGGAGACGGCTATGCGGCCGGGGCCGGTCGCCACGTTGAGGATCCGGGGCATCCCGCCGACCATGCGCTTCATGCCGCCGCCGGAATCCATCACCGAGATCGCCAGGCTGGGCTCCTTCCAGAGGACGACGTGGTGCTCGAAGAACACGGCGTTCCCCTCGGCCAACGCCAGTTCCGCCACGGGGACGATCCCGCCGTCGACCTGACACGTCGAGTTGGAGAAGCCGAAGCGGGTGAGATCCCGGAGTTGGGGTACCTCGGTCCACCCGCCGTCGGTGACCTTGTACTGCTCGTCGAGCGGAGCACCACAGGTGTCGCACGTGGCCTTTCCCGAGTCGTTCTGGGCCCGGCACCACTGGCATTCGATCTTGTCCATGGTCCAGTCCGTCTCAGTGGCCCGGGGCCGGCCCGGTCTCGACCAGCTCTCGCACCGGGACTACGCGACCGCAGTGCCGCAGGAGTCGCAGAACTTGGCTCCGGGCCGGAGCTCGGCTTGGCAGCTGGCGCACTGGGCCTGCATCTTGGAGCCGCAGGAGTCGCAGAACTTGGCTCCTTCCCGGACCTGCGCCTGGCAGCTCGGGCAGGCGACCGTGGCCGGTGCCGCAGGCTGGGCGTCTGCGATCGGGGCCTCCGGCGGGGGTCCGGTGGGGGCAGTTGTCGGGGGTGCTGCCGATGGCGCCGCCGGGTACCCGCCGCCGGCCACCTGAGCACCGGCGAAGTTCGGGGCCTCTGGCGCGCCATACGGGGCCTGACCGGGGGCGGCGGCCACCTGGCCCGCCATCCCCATGCCCATGCCGACGATCATCGGATTGGACGAGCCGCCGCCTTCGGCCATGCCCTGCCCCATCCCTTGGAGGGCCTCGGCCTGGGCCGCCTGGAGGAACCCGCCGGCCAGCTTTGAGTAGGCGTAGTCGTTGGCCAGCTTCTTCAACTTCGTGCTGTCCTCCTCGGACAGGTTGACGTCGAGGTTTCCGAACCGGCAGATGGAGACGCCGTAGTCGGCGAGCTGGAGGTTGGCGGCGGGCATCGTTGCCGCCTCAATGTCCGGGCTGTGCTGGGACAGGCCCAGGATGGGCCAGGCGCCCGACGCCAGCTGCGTGATGACCGAGGTGCGGGTGACCTTCAGCAGTTGTTGGGCGACCCAGTCGGTGACGGCGGCGTTGTCGGCGACATCCACGGTTCCCACCAGGTTCAAGATGAGCTTCGTCGGGTCGTCCACTCTGAGCGCGTACTCACCGAATGCCCGCATGGTGACGATCAGGCCGGACATGGGGTCCTGGATGTCGTCCAGCCGCCCGCCGAAGCGCATGCTTGGGTACTCGCGCGTCCCGACGAAGTAGAGCTCTGCTTTGAAGGCGTTGCCAGCCGAGGCCCAGTCGATGAACATACCGAGGAAGGGCAGCTCTGAGGCATCGAGGGTGTGCTGGCCCGGAGGCAGGACGCCCATCACCTTGCCCTGACTCATGAAGACGGCCTGTGCATCGGGTTCGACGATGGCCCGGGCGAACTTCCGGATGTTGTCGTCCGGCCACTTGTAGACGATCTGGCCTTTCGAGGTGTCAGGCGCGGCGATGAACTCTCGTCGTGACTCGTGCAGCAGTCCCATTGGAATGCCCCTTCCTGCCGTCGGTAGGCTAATGGTAGATGCGTTTCAACCCCGGGGTCGCCCAATGGGAGCTGCGGTGAGCACCGGTGACGAAGAGGTGAGCACCGGTGACGGCGAGGTGATCGCCGGTGACGGCGAGCAGTTCCCGGTGACCGAGCAGGAGCGGAACGCCGCCCTGGCCGCCCTGGTGCGGGCCACCGGGGTCGGCCAGTTGAGCCTGGAGGAGTTCGATCGACGAACCGACCTGGTGCTGACGACGCCCTCGCGCACCGAATTCGCCGCCGCCACAGGTGGCCTGAAGGAGATTCAGCCGGGGCGAGCCAAGAGACACTGGTTCGTCCCGTTCGGAAACCGGCTCGTGCAGGGGCGATTCTTTCTGGCCGAGCGGACCAGGGCATTCATGCTGATGGGCGAGATCCACCTGGACCTTCGAGGAGCGGTATTCCTCGTCCCGGAGCCGAGCCTGAGGGTGACGGCCCTCGTCGGCAACGTGCGGGTGCTCGTGCCGAGCGGGGTCCAGGTGACGGTCGACCAACGGTCCCTCTTCGGCGGCCGCACCATCACCACCTACGGCCCACCGGCGACGGCGTCACGCCCGCGGCTTCGGATCTCGACGCTCGACATCCTCGGGAGCATCAAGGTCACCAACGACGAGGCAGCGTGGAGCCCGGCGCTCATGGCACGGGGATGACGGGGACATGGTGAGGCGTGGGTGGTGAGGTCACCGAGCTCCAAACTGTGGCACGCTTGACCGGGACCACTGGGGTGGGCGTAGCCCACGATGCGCTCTGGCGCAGAACGCCTTGGGGGAGCTTGTGACTGTGACTGACGTCGGACAGCGGGTGGAGTGCCAGTGGTGCCACGCTCATAACCTCCCCGACGCTCGAAGCTGTGACCGCTGTGGAGCGCCGCTGGATCAGCGGGACCGGGTGAGCGACGCCGGGTGGCGCCAGGCGCCCCGCCTCAGGGACCTGACCCAGATCCACTTCGGGTCGAGCACGGTACAGGTCGACGGCGACATGGTCCCGGTCGCCGAGCTGGCGCTCGACGCCGCCGACTCGGTTTTCTTCGAGCATCACGCCATGCTCTGGAAGGACGAGACCGTCCCCATGTCGGTCATGGACACCCCGGGTGGAGCGAAGAGGCTTCTCGGGGATTTGCCGTTCGTTCTGAGCGTTGCCCACGGGCCCGGGCACATTGCACTCTCGCGGGATGCTGCCGGCGAGCTCGTGGTGCTGCCCATCGAGGGCACGGCGGCCGTCGAACTGCGCGGCCACGCGCTGTTGGTGGCCTCGGGCACGATGTCGTACTCGTTCTCCAAGGTGCCGGGTCTCAAGACCGCGCTGTTGTCGGGGACCGGGCTGTACATGGACCGGTTCGAGGCGACGGGTGAACCCGGGGTCATCGTGGTGCACGGTTTCGGCAACGTCTTTGAGCGCACGCTGGCCGAGGGCGAGAGCATTCACGTCGAGCCGGGCGGGTTCTTGTACAAGGACGCCTCGGTTTCCATCGACATGGTGTCGGTCGACCTGGCCACCGTCGAGGGCGACAGCAAGGCGAGCCAAGGGATGAAAGCGGCTAAGGACATGGCCGGGCGAGGGTTCCGAGGGCTGAAGGCGGCTCGGGCTCTGATGAAGGAAGGGGTTAGCGGTGCGGCCGCCCAGGTACTCGGTGGAGGCGGTGCCGCCGTGCTGGGTGACGCGCTGTCGTCCAGCCGAGCCGCCACCTTCATGGCCCTGACCGGTCCGGGGCGGGTCGGTATCCAGTCGATGTACCAAGACCGCGCGACGGGCTGACGGCGCCGGCGCAACCGAGCGAGGACCCGACAACGATGACCGACACCATGACGTATACCTGTCCCTACTGCCGCCAGCCCTCGACCGGGGAGGGCGCGAGTTGCCCGAACTGTGGCGCGCCGGTCGACATCACCTTGCGGACGACCGCCGGCGGCTGGACCGAGCTGCCACCCATAGCTGACATGGCCAGGATCCAGGTCGGCCACTCACAGGTGGAAGTGAGCGGCCGGTCGGTCCCAGCGGCGGAGTGGACGCTGGCCGCCGGGGAAGGGGTCTACTTTCCGCACCACGTCCTGTTGTGGCAGGAACCGTCGGTCGAGCTGGCGCCGATGTCGATGCACGGTGTGTGGAAGCGAATGCGGGCCGGCCTGCCCCTCGTCATGCTCACCGCCAAGGGCCCGGGCCGGATCGCCTTCTCGCACGACACCCCGGGTGAGGTCATCGCCCTGCCCCTCGAGGCCGGCATGTCCATCAACGTCTGCGAAGGGCGGCTGCTGATGGCGAGCGAGGGGGTCGCGTACGGCTGGCAGGACTCAAACGTCTGGTACTCGACATCGGGCGGGACCGACGCCGCGGATACCGGTGCCGGCCTGAGCGTGTTCAAGGTTGGGCTCCAGGCCGTCGGCATGGCCGACGACCGCCGCGACGACCGCCGCAACGAGACCGAGTGGCATTACCCGCTCGGGCGCTACGTCGACACCTTCACGGCGGGGGAGCGGCCGGGGGTGGTGATGATCGGCGCCGGCGGCGCAGCGTTCATCAGGGACCTCGCCGAGGGCGAGTCCCTCTTGGTCAAACCGCCGGCGCTGCTGTTCAAGGACCCGACGGTCAACATGCAGCTCCACGTCGAGTACCCGAAAGCCGGCATGAAGCTGTGGCGTTCATGGGGCAACCGCTACCTGTGGTTGCGGCTCTTCGGCCCGGGCCGAGTGGGGGTCGAGTCGTGCTACGTGGCCGAGGAGGATCCGGGCACCGACTTCCACGACACGTCGGGAGCGACGCAGCAGCTCTGGCACTGACGGAGGCCCGCCACGGCCTGGCCGCCAACCGGACCGGAGGAGCCTTCCACTCGGATCGTTCGAGGTCGCGGTACCGTCACCGGATGGCCTCAGAGATTGGCGGGGGTAGCGGGGCCGGGAAAGCGTCCGGTGCCCAGGAGATCGCTGCGCCCCCCGGGTCCGCTCGAGGGGACGGCATGGATCGCCGCACGTTCCTCCAGCGCGCCGGCACCACGTCGGCGGCGCTGGGGGCCACGGTCCTCCTTGGCGCCGCCGCTGCATGTTCGAGCCCATCGGACCACTCGCAGTCGTCCTCCGGGAGCACGACGACGAGCAGCTCCGCGCCTCCCCCGAAGTGGAGTGCTCTCGCCGGGATGCTCAGCGGGACCCTTGTCCTACCCGGCGAAGCCGCCTACCCGGCCAGTGCGCTGCTCTACAACGAGCTGTTTGCGCCCCAGCCGGCGGCCGTGGCCTACTGCGCCACGGCGGCCGATGTACAACGGTGCGTGGCCTTCGCGCGCACGCACGGCATCGACGTGGCGGCCCGATCGGGCGGACACAGCTATGGGGGGTACTCGTCGTGCCCGGGCCTGGTCATCGACGTGTCGTCCCTCAATGCCGTCTCGGTGGAGTCGGGTATGCGCCGCGCCAGCGTGGGTGCGGGCGCGCAGTTGATCGACATCTACAGCCAGCTGGGTGCGAACGGCGTGCTCCTTCCCGGTGGGTCATGTCCCACGGTGGGCATCGCCGGCCTGGCGCTCGGCGGAGGCATCGGCGTGTTCGGGCGAGCCTACGGACTGACCTGCGACAACATCGCGTCGCTCCATGTCGTGACGGCCGACGGATCACTGCGCACATGTTCGCCCAGCAGCCATAGCGACCTCTACTGGGCCAGCCGGGGCGGGGGCGGCGGGAACTTCGGCGTGGTGACGTCCTTCATCTTCGATGTCCACCCCATCCCGGACGTGGCGTTGTTCACGCTCGAGTGGGCGTGGGGTGAGGCTGCGACCGTCCTCGACTCGTGGTTGCGATGGATACCGGCGACACCCGATGAGCTGTGGTCCAACTGCCAGCTCGCCTCCAACGGGAGCTCCGGTGGGGGGACTCTCAAGGTCACGGGTGTGTTCGCCGGCTCGGTTGCGGCCTGCACGAGTGCGCTGGCCCCGCTGCTCACCGCCGTTGGAGTGGCGCCGACGTACCGGTTCGTGGGGCCAGAGGAGTACATGAGTGCCACGTTGATAGAGGCGGGTTGCGAGGGATTGACGGTGGAGCAGTGCCACCTCCCGACGCGCAACCGCGGTGGGGTGCTCGGCCGCTCGGCGTTCCGCGCCAAGTCGTCGTTCGTCAACGCGGCACTTCCGGCCACGGCGACGGCGGCGATGATCGACGCCGTCAACGCATTGGCCTCCGATGTGCCAGGGGTGGGCGGTGGCATCGTCTTCGACAGCTACGGAGGGGCGATCAACCAGGTGGCGGCCGCCGACACGGCCTTCGTGCATCGCGACGCCATCGCCTGTGCCCAGTACTCCGTCAGTTATGGCAGCGCCAGCCCGTCACCGTCCGTCGTCGCGGCAGCTCAGGCCTGGTTGGAACGGATGCAGAGCAGCTTCGCCCCCATCGCCCGCGGCTCCTATCAGAACTACATCGATCCGACGCTGCCCGACTGGGCCCGGGCCTACTACGGATCGAATCTTCCTCGGCTCATGGAGGTGAAGAGGGCGTACGACCCCGACGATCTCTTCCACTTCGCCCAGTCGGTTCCCCTACCCGCATGACGGTGCGTCTGCGGCATTCGATGATCGATCTCGGTCTCAAGGTCATGAGCAGGACCCACCGCGCCATCCTGCGACTCAGCGGGGAAAGGTTTGCGCACTCCGCCTTCGGGATGCCGGTGGTCGAGCTGCGCACGATCGGCCGCATGACCGGTCGGATGCGCTCGACCACGCTCACCACGCCCGTGCACGACGAAGACCGCGTGGTGCTGGTGGCATCCAAGGGGGGCGGCGACCGTGATCCCGAGTGGTACCGCAACCTGACGGTCACCCCCGACATCGACGTCGTGATCAACGGTAAGACCCGACGGCTTCGTGCCCGCACCGCCTCGGCGGCCGAAAAAGCGGCGCTGTGGCCCCGGATCGTCGCTTCCTACGAGGGTTACGGCCGGTATCAAGGCAGGACCGAGCGCGACATTCCGGTCGTGATCTGCGAAAACCGCCCTCTGTGAGGCCTCCGATGAGTGTCGTGCGGCGTCAGGTCTTCTTCCAGGTCAAGCACTACAATGCCTCAAATGACCTTGGAGCCGGCCGGCAACGGCGGGAGCGACGCCTTCGATCTCTCGATGGCTGTCTCCTCGTTGAAATCCAACGGCACGGACTCCCGCATCATGCTCAAGCTGCTCGTCGCGCAGCTCTCCGAGGTGTTGGGCGACCGGATCCGGGTGGAACGCGCCGGCGGCCGGCTGCGAAAGTCAGAGGAGATCAAGTCCGTGCAGATCGTCCTCGGGGACGACACCCTGCGGGCCGATGTCGACGGCGCCACGGTACGGTGCAGTATCGGTCACGCCTCGGGCGGCATCCGCATACGCAGTGAGCAGGTGGGAATGGATGCCTGGCTCACCCGCCTTCTCACCATTCTGAACCGCGAAGCGGCCCACAGCGAGCAGACCCGGCTTGCCCTAGAGAACATCGTGATCGGAGAGTCGTCGTGACGCAGCCTCAGGATCTACCCAAAGATGCCGCCCACCGCCTGGAGGAGCTCGAACACGGCCTCTTCACGTCCGACCTCTCGGTGAACGAGTTCCTCCTCGTGAAGGAGGCCGGGTTCCACCCCCTCGGCTTTGTGATGGGCTCTTCGATCTACCACATCGGCCTCCAGACACGGAAGTGGGGAGAGAGCCAGGAGCTCTCCAAGCTGACCGAGGCCATGTACACCGCCCGCGAACTGGCCATGAACCGCATGGAGGAGGAGGCGGACGAGCTCGGCGCCGACGGGGTGGTGGGTGTGCGGCTCGATGTGAACTACTACGAGTGGGGTAACGATTCGGCGGAATTCATCGCCTTCGGGACGGCGGTCAAGGCCGAGGACGGCACCTCCTACCGCAACGCGCTGGGGAAGCCGTTCACCTCTGACCTCTCCGGGCAGGACTTCTGGACGCTCATGCAGACGGGGCACGTGCCCCAGGGTCTGGTCATGGGGACGTGCGTCTACCACATCGCCCATCGCAAGCTCACCCAGGCCCTGGGCTCCGTCGGGCAGAACGTGGAGCTGCCGAACTTCACCCAGGCGCTCTACGAGGCCCGGGAGTTGGCGATGACCCGCATGCAGGACGAGGCGGGTCAGCTCAACGCCAGTGGAATCGTTGGCGTGCGTCTCGAAGAGAAGTCACACCAGTGGGGATCCCACACGATCGAGTTCCTGGCGCTGGGCACCGCCGTCACCAAGACGACCGGCGAGGTCACGCTGCCACAACCGATCACCATCATCTCGCTCGACAACTGATGAGCATCACCGGCGACGCCGATCTTCCCGAGGCTGCCCTTCGCCGCCTCGGTTCACCGGCGTTCTCCTCAGGGCTGTCCGTGCCGGACTTCGCCGCCTGCCTCAAGCTCGGCCTCCAGCCCCTCGGCCTGGTGCAGGGGTTCTGCGTGATGCAGTGGGGCTGGTACGGGGCGGGATCCGGCTTCTCCCGCGGGATCAACCCGTACTCCTTCGGCGGTCAGGGCGGGGGTGCCTACTCGGAGACCTATCAGTGTCCGCACGGGTACGTGTCGGCGGAGCACCGCACGTGGGGACAGAACGTGGAGCAGACCTGGGTCGAGTCGGCGTGGTCGGATGGATACGGATCGGCCTACGACCGGATGCTCGAAGAAGCGGTGTCGATCGGCGCCCACGGGGTCATCGGGGTGGTCGACCGCGTGGGCAACCTGGCGGACACCGGAAACACCGAGTTCCATTTTCTGGGCACGGCCGTCAAGGTCGAGAACGGGCCACCGCCGTCGGGCAATGTGCCATGGACCACCTATCTCGCCGGCCAGCGCCTGACCAAGTCGATCGAAGCCGGATTCATGCCCGTCGCGGTGGTGGCCTCCATGGCCTCGGTGCGGGTATGGGCCTACTGCATGACCGAGTACCTCATGGAGGGAAGCCGGGGTTGGGGCGGCACCACCTCACCCTACGAAGTCGAGCAGGTGAGCAAGGCGCACATGGCGGTGCGGCAGCTTGCCCGCAAGCATGTTCGTGAGAAGCTTTCCGGCGACACCCTCCACGGCGCGCGGATCGACGTGGTCAAACGGGAGTTGTCGCAGGGCGATGAGGTCATCGACTGCACGTTGCGGGGAAACCGAATGCGCCGGTTCAAGGATTTCGACGTCGTGCCGCCTCCCCGGCCGACCGTGCGACTCACATGAGTACCGAGGCCCTCGACGTGAGGGCGGAGATGCTGAAAGGTGCTCAGTCGCTCGCCGTCGCCTCAACCCCCAGCCGGTCCCGTGGAGTGACCTCGGACCTCTCCATCGACGAGGCACTTCTCCTTCATGGGGCGGGATGGGAACCGGTCGATCTGGTCTGCGGCGTCTCTGTGGTCTCGGTGCCCTCCGGAGTGTGGAACTGGGGGCAGGGGGAGATCTCCAGCGCATCGATGGCGCACAACTCAGCCGTCAAGGATGCCTCGGAGCGCCTCCGGGGCGAGTGCAGTAAGGCGCAGGGCCATGGTGTCGTCGGTGTGCGAGTCGATGTCGAGGTGCGCACCCATCACATCCACGTGGAGCTGATCGGGACGGCGGTACGACCGCTCGGCGGCGGAGCGCATCCGTCGGAGCCATTCGTATCCGACCTGTCGGCTCGCGACTTCACCCTGCTCATGGGCGCGGGCTGGATGCCCGTGGGGTTGGCCTTCGGCGCCAGTTTCGTCTACGCGCCCCGCCGGTCGGCCGGGGACGCGCTGAAGCAGAAGACGCAGAACGTCGAGCTCACGAACTTCACCCAGGCCATGTACTCGGCGCGCGAGTCGGCCGTGGAACGGATGCAGCGTTCGGCCCTCGAGGTCGGCGGACAGGGCGTCGTCGAGGTCAAGGTGACCGAAGGTCCGATGAGCTTCGCGCGCCACGCCATCGGCTTTACGGCCTGGGGAACCGCCGTGCGCCTGGTGGCCGACGCCCACCAGTTCATCAGCCCCCAGGTGGTTCTTCCTCTCGATGACGTCGTGGTGACCTTCGAGGCGAGGAGTCTCCGAGGGTCCTAGGTTGAACGGGCGATCAGCGGGTGATCGGCGGTCGATCAGCGATCGGCGATCGGTTGGCCCGTGGGCGCCGATCGCCGATCGCTGCCCATCTCTGGGCTCAACCGGTCAACGAGCAGTCCGCGTGACTGCCTTCTTGGCCGCCGGCGCCTTCTTGGCGGGAGCCTTCTTCGCCGGCGCCTTCTTTACGGCCTTCTTGGCCACCGTCGCCTTCTTGGCGGGAGCCTTCTTCGCCGGAGCCTTCTTTACAGCCTTCTTGACCACAGTCGCCTTCTTGGCGGAAGCCTTCTTCGCCGGAGCCTTCTTGACTACTTTCTTCACTGCCTTTTTGACTGCCTTTTTGGCCACCGCAGCCTTCTTGGCCGGCGCCTTCTTGGCGGGGGCCTTGGCTACCGTCGCCTTGACCGGTGCAACCGCAGCGGACTTGCCTGCGGCAGCAACGGCCACGCTGTCAACGGGGTACGCGCCCTTCTTCAGTTTGGGGGCGGTAGCCGGTGCCAACACGGCGTCCTTGAACGCCTTCACCGGAGTGATGCGCGCCTTCTTCGAAGCCTTGATGTGGATAGCCTCTCCGGTGGCCGGGTTGCGACCCATACGGGCCGCACGATCCACCTTTACGAATTTGGCGAACCCAGGAATCGCAACTGGCTCTCCCTTGGATACGACGGCGGTCACCACATCGGTGAAACCATCGAGGACGGCTGTCACGGTTTTCAGCTCAACATCGGCCTGTACCGCGACTGACTTTGCTAGTTCTCGTTTGTTCATAGCTACATTCTGGCCGACGCGCGCACCGTTGTGCACGTTTAATTGTGTTTCTTTCATTTAATTGTGTTTCGTAATTCTGTTTCTTTCGTTCTGTGGGCACAAAATTGCGGTGCTGATGGCGCTGCATTCTCCGTTTGAGCCGCCATACTCTCCGAGTGATTCGACACGCGCACGCGGGCGCAGCTTTGTTCCGCGACGCCGTGACGGAGCGTCATGGACGCGTTACCGGTCAAAGGCGGCCAGATACAGGCTCCGGAACAACGCCGACATCTCCGGTAATTGATACCGCGCTTGGAGGCCGCTCGGATTGGGGAGCAGCCACAACCTGGCGTCAGCCAGGAGCTCTTCCTGCTCACCGACCGTCCCCTTCGGTCGTTGAAATGCGGTGCGGTAGGCCTGGAGCCCGAGAACTGCGACACAGTGGGGTCGTAGAACTCTCACCTTCTCTTCCAGTCGGTGAGCTCCTTCGCGCAGTTCCGCGTTGTCGAGCTCGTCGGCCGCGGCCGTGACCCTGTCCACCAGATTGGTGATGCCGATGCCCAGGGCAGGGAGGGCGTCTTGTTCCGCTGGTGACATGACGTGATCGGTGAAGCCGCTGGCGTGCAGCAATTTCCAAAAACGGTTCCCCGGGCGGGCGAAATGCTGCCCCAATTCGCCCGACCGCCGTCCGGGATTGATGCCACAGAAGAGCACATTGAGGTTCGCGCCGACCACGTCCGGAACGCCGACCGGGCCGGACGACCGTGATCGTGTCGCCATCCATGGAGTCCTAGCACCTGCGCCTCACCGTCGTCGATCAGCGCCCGGTAGTGTCCAGCGATCATGGGACACCCAGGCGGTGATGCCACCCCCGATCCCATAGACCGGGCGGATGGGGACCCGCCACACCGGGCGGATGGGGACCCACGCCGATTGCACGCCGTCACAAGTGGAAGCGGCCCTCCGCTGGTCCTCATCCACGGCGTGGCCGGCAGCAACGTAATCTGGGATCGCCTCGTCCCCCTGCTCGAGCCGTACTTCACCGTGGTGCGCGTGGATCTACTCGGCTATGGCCACTCACCCAAGCCCCGGGTGACGTACACGCCACGTCGCCACGTCGCTGCGATCAGGTTTACGTTGGCGCAGGAGTGCGTCTCTCCGCCCTACGTCCTTGTCGGACTCTCGATGGGCTCCGTTCTCATGTTGGAGTACGCGGCCGCATGGCCCGATGAGGCTCAAGAGATGATCGGGGTCGCGCTCCCGTACTTTCCGTCCGAGCGTGCGGCCCGCGCCGGTCTTCGACACAACATATGGGCGAGGCTGGCGCTGGAGCATCCGATCTCAGCCGGTGCCATGGTTCCGACGATCTGGTGGGCGGGCCGACTGGTGCCGGGACTCGTCGCTCGAACAGGGAGCATCTATACCCGCGCCATGGCCAAGGACGCACTGCGCGCCCGGTACCGGGCCTTCCGCTCGAGCCTGCTCACCTGCATGGTGCACCATCGGCTTGACGGTCCCCTGGCGGCCAGCGGGGGAGTGCGAAGGCTGTTCATCCATGGAGGGTCGGACGAGTGGGCGACGGTCGAGGCGGTCCGCAAGGCCATCAGTCCCTACGAACTCTCGTTCCTCCATGTCATTGAGGACGCACCCCACAACCTCGCGGTGGCCGAGCCGGATCGGGTGGCGGCCGCGATCCTCGACCACCTGGGGGTCACGAAGGTTCCACGGCGGGGCTGAGCCGCTTGGCGCCGCGTCTATCGATGACGCAGTTCGTTGTTGGTCGTGCGGTCGCCGCCCACCCATCGGGACAACGTCGCATGCGCCGTTTCGGCCTGCCATGCCGCGATCTCGGACGCGTCGTCGGGATCAGCTGTGAACTCGAGGGCCATCTGATCGGGATCGTCCACGTAGAGGGAGTGGCAGTACCCGTGATCGATGCACCGGGTCGAATGGCCCGCGGCCTCCAGCCTGGCCTTTACCTGCTGCTGCACCTCGCGACTGACGGCGATGGCGGCGTGTGTGAACCCGTTTCGAGGGGTGAGCTTGATCGCCTCGTACACGTCGTCGTCGGCGAAGGCGAAGAAGGCGAGCGCGGCGCCATCCCCCAGGCCGTAGAAGGTGTGGCAGAACTCGACCTTTCGGCCCGGGAACGCAGAGATCTCGCCGATCTCCGCCCAGGCGGCGAGCAGCGGCAAGCCGACGACGTCCTCATAGAAACGACGCGTCCGTTCCTGGTCCTTCACGACGTAGGCGATGTGGTGCATCCTGCGCAGCTGCGTGTGGGCGTTCCCGGAGCTCGGCAACGGACGGTCCTCTTCCAGCTTGGCCATGGCCCCTCCCTCTACAGCGTCGTTCATCGACTGCTCAGGGAGGTTATACGGCGCAGGCCGGCCGTCGATGGTCTCGCTGGTAGGTGGACTGATGAACAGCTGGACAGCGGTCTCGGAGTGGGGCACGTTCGCATCGTCCCTCGGCGCGGCGTGGTGTCTCGACCACCGCTGCGGCGCCACCGCCTAGCGCAAGGCCGATGAGATGATCGCTCCCACCTGCTCGAGCTCCAGCAAGAAGCCGTCGTGACCGGACTCCGATGCAATGACCTGCAGCGGTTGGTCACCGGGCAGGTGGCGGACCAGCTCCTCTTGTTGGGCCAGCGGGTACAGGCGGTCTGAAGTGATGCCGGCCACGGTCACCTCGGCGTGCACGCGGCGCAGGGCGCGTCCGACGCCGCCTCGCCCCCGGCCAAGGTCGTGGTGGTTCATCGCCTCGCTCAGCACGATGTAGGAGTTCGGGTCGAACCGCTCGATCAGCTTCTCGCCCTGGTGCTGCACGTAGGACTCGATGGCGTACCGACCTCCCTTGAGGGGGTCCTCCGCCTCCTGGGGCGCTCGCCCGAATCGTGACTGGAACTCGGCACCGGTGCGGTAGCTGAACTGCCCGAGCCCTCGGGCGATGGAGAGCCCGTCGACGGGACGTTCACCCGACGGGTAGTAGTCGCCGCCCATGAACGCCGGATCGGAGCGAATGGCTCGGATCTGGAGCGAGCAGAGGGCGATCTGATCGGCGGAGGCCGCTGCGTCCACGGCCAGGACGACGGCACGCTGCACCCGATCGGGCTGACCAACGCACCATTCGAGGACCCGCATCCCACCCATGGAGCCACCGAGCACGGCGGACCACCGCTCGATCGAGAGCTCCTCGGACAACGCCACTTCAATCGCCACCTGGTCGCGGATGGTGATGATGGGAAACCGTGAACCAAAGTGCCTTCCGTCCGTGCCCCACGACGCCGGACCGGTGGTTCCTTGGCAGCCGCCGAGCACATTCGGGCTGACGACGTGGTAGCGGTTGGTGTCGATGGCCGCTCCTGGTCCAATGAGTCCATCCCACCAGCCCACGGTGGCATGCCCGGAGCCGGCCGGTCCGGCCGCGTGGGAGTCGCCGGTCAGTGCATGGAGGACCAGGACGGCGTTGGTGCGGGACTCGTTCAGCTCGCCCCACGTTTCGTAGGCCACGGTGACCTCGGCCAGCCGGCCGCCGCCCTCGAACGAGAACCCTCGCCCGCCGGCACCCGTGAGCGTGGCGAACTGCCGCCGACCGGGGTCGTCTCCCGGCAGCCAGACCCCCGGGAACTGCGTCTGTGTCACGCTCCCTTTGCGGCGCGGAAACCGGCTTCCAGGTCGGCCAGGATGTCCTCTATCGATTCGATGCCGACGGAGAGACGGACCAGATCGGGGGTCACGCCGGTCGTCGTCTGCTCCGCCTCGGTCAGCTGGGAGTGCGTGGTCGAAGCGGGGTGAATCGCCAGGCTCCGCACATCGCCGACATTGGCCAGGTGGCTGAACAGTTCGAGCCCTTCAATGAACCGGCGCCCTGCCTCGGAGCCGCCGGCAATCCCGAAGGAGATGATGGAGCCGCCGCCCTTGGGGAGATAGCGCTTCTGTCGCTCGTGCCAGGGGCTGGACTCCAATCCGGGGTATGCCACCCACGACACCTCGTCCCGGCTCTCGAGCCAGTTGGCCACGGCGACGGCATTCTGCACGTGGCGCTCCATGCGCAGACTCAGGGTCTCCAGGCCCTGCAGGAAGAGGAACGAGTTGAGCGGCGCGATCGACGGGCCTGTGTCCCGCAGGTACTGCAGCCGGGCCTTGAGGACGAAGCGGGCGGGAAAGAGCGCTTCGGGCAAGCTGCCGTAGACGAGTCCGTGATAGCTGTGATCGGGCTCGGTGAAGCCCGGGAAGCGACCGCTTCCCTCGTAGTCGAACTTGCCGCCGTCGACGATCACGCCGCCAATCGACGTGCCGTGGCCGCCGATGAACTTGGTCGCCGAGTGCACGACGATGTCGGCCCCGTGAAGAAGCGGCTGCGCGAGGTACGGCGTGGCCAGCGTGCTGTCGACCACCAGGGGAATCTTCTGGTCGTGGGCCACCGCGGATACACCCTCGAAGTCGAGGACGTCACCCTTGGGGTTACCGAGGGTCTCGGCGAAGAAGGCCTTGGTAGTGGGCCGGACGGCCGCCCGCCAGGCGTCGAGGTCGTCCGGATCGTCGACGAAGGTGGCCTCTATGCCGAGTTTGGGCAGGGTGTAGTGAAAGAGGTTGTAGGTGCCGCCGTACAGGGAGGCCGAAGAGACGATGTGGCCGCCGTTCTCCGCCAGGTTCAACAGGGTGATGGTCTCGGCCGCCTGGCCACTGGCTACGGCGAGCGCAGCCACGCCGCCCTCCAGTGAAGCGATCCTCTCTTCGAAGACGGCCTGAGTGGGGTTCATGATGCGCGTGTAGATGTTCCCCAACTCCTCCAGTCCGAAGAGGGCAGCGGCATGGGCCGTGTCGCGGAACGTGTAGCTCGTTGTCTGGTAGATCGGCACCGCACGAGCCCCGGTCGTGGGGTCCGGAACAGCGCCGGCATGAATCTGGCGGGTCTCAAATCCCCAGTCGGCCATGGTCGTCTCCTTTGATCGGTCCCCACGCGCGCAGAGCGACGGGTGGACTTCTCATCCTGACAAACCCGACCTATTCAGTCAACATCTAACGGGCCTCGGCGCGGGAGGGGAGCCGCCAGCGCATGAGACGCCGTGACGCCACCGTGACCTGGTCGTCCTTGGCGGTCACGACCGGACCCTGCGAGCGGAGAGCAGCATCACGCGAGGGATGGAGCACGCCTGGGGGAAGCCGCCGGTCTCCAGCAGCACCTCGGCTGGAGGTGGCGGTTCCACCATGTCGTCGATCAGCAGTCCGCACCGCCCCATCTCGTGGACATATCGGCTCAGGGGTCGATGGGCGAACGACAGTTCGATACCGGGCCCGACCTCGTCGGTCGAGACGTCGTCCCCTAGGTAGGAGCCGACTCGCCAGAAGCGATCGTCCGAGCCAATGACCTCGACCCATCCGCTACCCGGTGACTGCAGGAGCGGGTGGACGAGAAGCAACAGGAAGCGGCCGCCTGGGACCAGTACGCGGGCAACTTCGTCAATCGCCGCCTCGAAGGGATCCACATGCTCGAGTGCGAGGCACAGCACGACCGTGTCGAACGACGCGTCGCCACAGGGGAGGTGCTCTGCTCGGGCGCGGAGAAACTGCGCCGACCCTCCCCGGCCGCAGGCCACCCGGATCTGCGACGCCGTAGGGTCAACTCCCACCACGAGGGCTCCGTGTGAAGCGATGCGCCGACTCACCTGCCCCTCGCCGCAGCCAATGTCCAGCACCCGCCGGGCTCCACGCGCGTGATGCTCGATCAGGGGGAGAATCTGCTCTTCGTACTCGGCGTCGGCTCCGGCGGTGAACTCCTGTTGCCACCAACCCGCGTGCCGCTCCCAGAGAGCGTCTTCCATCGGACCGACACTACCGTCGCCGGTTTTGCCGGTTCGGCTTGTTTCGACGGGCTCGAGTGGTCGACGGGCTCGAGTGGTCGACGGGCTCGAGTGGTCGACGGGCTCGAGTGGTCTCGCCGGGCTCGAGTGGTCTCGCCGGGCTCGAGTGGCTCGTCCCCGGCTGGTCAGGCAGCCCCCACCAAGCGGGCACCCCCCTACCAGTCGGGCAGCAGCCCCCCTACCAATCGGGCGGTGCCTAGTCGGACGGCGTCTCGGCGAGCCGTGCGGCCGCGAGGAGTACGCCGTTGACGATGCTCTCGTAGCCGGTGCAGCGGCAGATGTTCCCGGACAGGGTCTCGCGGATCTCGTCCTCGTCAGGGGTTGGGTTCTCAGAGAGGAGCGCGACGGTGCTCATCACGAAGCCCGGGGTACAGAACCCACACTGGAACGAGTGGCTCTCTCGGAAGGCTTGTTGCAACGGGCTGAGCTCCTCGCCCTGGACGACGCCCTCTACCGTCGTGACCTCGTGGCCGCGTGCCTGCACGGCGAGCATGAGGCACGAGCGGACGGCGACTCCGTCGAGGAGGACGGTGCACGCGCCGCAGACGCCGTGTTCGCAGCCCAGGTGCGTGCCGGTGAGACCGAGCTGCTCGCGCAGGAAGTCGGCCAGAGTGATGCGCACCTCGGCGGTTCCGGCCCGGGCCGTGCCGTTGACCACGAGTTGAATCGGCTCGTTCATAGCGGTGCTCCTGCTCGTTGCGCCGCCCGGGTCAGCGCCCTGCGGACGGTGACCCGGGCCAGGTGCCGCCGGTAGGCGGAACTGCCGTGCATGTCCGATGCCGGCTCGAGATACTCAGCTGCATCCGCGGCAGCGGCGTCGAATGTGTCGAGGGAGGCGGTCGCTCCTGCGAGAGCCGCCTCGACCTCGGCGGCCCGCACCGGGCGGTCGGACACCCCGAACAGGCAGATGCGGGCGCGATCGATGGCGGCGTCCTCGTCCAGGGCCACCATGGCTATCGCACCGACCAGGGCGAAGTCCCCGGGGCGGCGAGCCACCTCTTGGAACGACCAACCAGCGCCGGATGGCCCGGTGGGCATACGGACCTCGACCAGGCACTCGTCGTCGCTCAGGGTCGTCGTGTAGTGGCTGACGAAAAAATCGTCGGCCGCTATGGTCCGTTCGCCGCGCCGGTTGCGAACCACAATCTGGGCGTCGGTGATCAGGGCGATGGCTGGAAGCTCGGCGGACGCGTCGGCGTGGGCGATGCTGCCGCCGATCGTCCCCCGATTCCGGATCGAGACGTGCCCGATGAACGGCAGAGCCTCCGCCAGCACAGGTAGGCGCTCGGCGACGAGTCGGGAGCGCTCGGCCTCTCGCTCCCGCGTGGTCGCGCCGAAGGCAAGCACGCCACCCCGCTCGTCAATCCCGCCGAGTGTGCTGACGCCGTTGATATCGATGAGCTGGGCCGGTCGGGCCAGCCGCATCGCCATCATGGGCATGAGGCTCTGCCCGCCGGCGATCACCTTCGCTTCGTCGCCATGCTCGTCGAGCAGGTCGAGCACACCCTCCACGGTCTGGGGCGCGTGGTACTCGAGCGGCGGTAACTTCATCGGTCCACCACGGTACCGGTGAGCTCGAGTACCCGGGCGGGTGGCAGGTGCTGCTCGAGGATCCGAGCGCCGAAAGGTGCGAGAGCGTCCTCAATGGCGTTGGTGATCGCCGCCGGAGCGACGATCATTCCGCCCTCGCCCACGCCGCGGAAGTTGACGTCGGGATCGGTCTCGACGGTCTCGACGTGGTGGATCTCTATGCGCGGCACGATGTCCGTGGTGGGCAGGAGGTAGTCCATGAACGACGCGGCGACGTACTGGCCCTCGTCGTCGTAGGCGGCGTGCTCCAGAAGGACCGCGCCGATCGCCTGCGCCACGCCACCGCGGATCTGTCCCTCAACGATGGCCGGGTTGACGGGCACGCCGCAGTCCTCGACGACCAGGTAGCGCTCGAAGTTCACCAGGCCGGTCTCCATGTCCACCTCGACGATGCAGCAGTGGGTGCCGCCCGACCAGCCGGGGCTCCCTCCGTCGAAGGTCCGGGTCACCGAGAGGCTCCGTTCGGCGTCGGAGGGCAACCGCTCGGGCTCTTCATGGACGATCCGGGTCAGCTCGGCGAGCGAGAGTGTCACCGCCGGCGAACCCTTGACGGAGATCATTCCCGCCGCCAGCTCGAGGTCCGCGGCGTTCGCCTCGAGCACATCGGCTGCCAGGGTCATGATCTTCTCGCGCAGCTCCCGGGAGGCGTGGAGGACGGCCCCGTTCGCCATGGTGGCGGCCCGACTGCCTCCGGTGCCGACGATCGCCACCGGGGTGATGTCGGTGTCGCCGTAGCGCACCGTGATGTCGTCGAAGCGGACACCCAGTTCATCGGCCGCGACCTGGGCGAGAGTCGTCTCGTGGCCCTGGCCGTGGGGCTGCTGGCGAGTGACGATGACGATCTTGCCGCCGTCTTCGACGGAGAGGTATGTCGTCTCGTCGCCCATCACGTCGGGGCCCTCTTGCCCGGGCACCCGGGGTCCGGGCGCCGCTTCGAGGTAGGAGGCCATGCCGATGCCGAGGTACCGGCCCTCGGCGCGAGCGGCTCGTTGGCGCTGCCGGAATCCTTCCCAACCGATGAGGAGTGCCGCCTGCTCCACCGACTCCTGTGTCGTCACCCCGACGAAGGGCTGCCCGGTCAGCATGGCCAGCGGTGGCTCGTCGCGCACCACGTAGTTGCGCCGTCGGATGTCGAGCGGGTCGATGCCGAGCTCGCTGGCGACGATGTCGAGCAGTCGCTCGCGCAAAAAATCTGCCGTCGCCCACGGTCCCCGGTAGGAGACGTAGGTGCCCTTGTTGCTCAACAACGCGACCGACCGGGCGTCGAGCGCCTGCAGCCGGGTCGGCCCCTGGAACGACATGATGATCGTGTAACACTGAATGGCCCCGGGGAAGGGATCGCTCGGGTAGGCGCCGATGTTGACCTTGATGTCCATGCGCACGCCGAGAATGACGCCATCGGCGGTGACGGCCGCCTCCAGATCCGCCATCTCCTCCCGGGCCTGGCCTCCGGTCGCGAGGTGCTCGAGACGGTCCTCGATCCACTTCACCGGGCGGCCCAGATCCTTCGCCGCAGCCACGATCGCCACGTCTTCCCGTGTCACGCTGTTCTTGAGGCCGAAACCGCCGCCGACGTCCTGGGCGATCACCCGGATCTGATCCATCGGGATACCCACCTGGGCAGGCAGGATCATGCGCATCATGTGGGGCGACTGTGTCGATGCGTGGACGGTCAGGTGCTCGGCCACCGGGTCCCAGCTGGCGATCAGTCCGCGGCACTCCATGGGTACCGGCTGATGGCGGTGCACGTCGATGGAGGCACGCACGATCCGGTCCGCCGCCGCGAAGGCGGCATCCGCGTCGCCGAACGACATGGCCGCAGTGAGATAGATGTTGTCACCGAGCTCGTCGAAGACCGGGGGCTTGGCCGGGTCGAGCGCGTCCTCGTAGCTCACGATGGGATCGAGCATCTCGATGTCTTCGACGATGAGCTCGAGCGCGTCCTCGGCGATATAGCGGCTCTCGGCGACCACCAGCGCAAGGGGATCGCCAATGTGCCGGACCTTGTCGGTGGCCAGGGCGTGAAACGTCGGCGACTTCATGTTCGGCATCGCGTTCATGCCGGTCACCGCCCCGGCCTGCGCCGCCGTCGTCAGCCGCCGGATGTCCTCACCGGTGTAGACGGCGACCACGCCCGGCAGCCTCCTGGCCTCGCTGGCGTCCAGCCCCAACAGCCGGCCGTGCGGTATCGGGCTTCGAAGGAAGGCGGCGTGCAACATGTCGGGCAGCACGACGTCGTCGACGTACCGACCCCGCCCGGTCAGGATCCGAGGATCCTCCACGCGCATCACCCGAGCCCCGACCGACCGTGCCCCTACTTGCTCCATCACTCACGTCCTCCCCGACGGCTGCGCGCCCGGCGTCGTGCGGGGCGACGGTCGAGGTTTCCCGCCCTCGGCTGATCACCGTTGGCTACGGGTGCCGCAACACCGGCCCTTCTCGAGCCCACACCCGCGGTTGCGGTGCCGTGTCCCGTGGGTCGCTCTGCATCACTCCGACCCTGGTCAGACGCCCACCGTATCACTCGGGGTCACGTTCCTTCGACGGCCCACGGGTGGCGGACAGAGCGACCCAATTCGGCCCGCCGCTTGACTCCGGGCTCAGCATCAGGTCAGACTACTCTGATTAGAGTACCCGTTTAGGAGTGCGTCATGGCCCCTCGCAATCGATCGAACCCACTGGCCCTTGCGGTACTGATCTGTCTCTACGAACGGCCCATGCATCCCTACGAAGTGGCGACCACCCTGCGCCAGCGGAACAAGCACGAGAGCGTTCGCCTCAACTACGGCTCGCTGTACGCCGTGGTCGCATCGCTCGAGCGACGAGGGCATATCACCCCCCTGGAGACCGCCCGTGAGGGGCGCCTCCCTGAGCGCACGGTGTACGAACTCACGGATGCCGGACGTGTCGAGATGCACGACTGGCTGACCGACCTCATCGCCACTCCGGTGAAGGAGTACCCCTCCTTCGAGGCAGCGTTGTCCTTTCTCCCCGCACTGCCGCCGAGCGACGTCACCGGGCTCTTGCGGGAGCGGGCGCTTCGCCTGGAGACGGAGATCGCCCAGGCGCAGGCGTCAGAGGCCGTCGCCGAGAAGATGGGACTTCCTCAGCTCTTCTCCATCGAGGGACAGTTTCGAAGGGTCCTGCTCGAAGCAGAGCTCGACTTCGCCCGTCGTTTGGCCGCCGATATCGAGTCGGGTGCGCTGGACGGAGTCGACTGGTGGCAGGCCGTCCATCGTGGCGGCGCCGATCCTCCCCAGCTACCACCGTTCACCGACCAATCCTGAGACCACCACGAGGAGCCCCATGACGCTGACCACGCACGCCATCTACGCCGAAGAACTTTCCAAGACCTTCCCATCTCGCAGGGGGCCCGTCGAGGCCGTCCGGGGAGTGGATCTTCAGGTCGAGTCCGGGGAGATCTTCGGGCTGCTCGGCCCGAACGGCGCCGGGAAGACGACGACCATGCGCATGCTCACGACGCTGCTCCCGATCGGAGGCGGCAGCGCCACCGTTGCCGGGTTCGACGTCACCCAGCAACCCCGGAAGGTACGGGAGAACATCGGATACGTGAGTCAACTCGGTGGTGCCGACGAATTGGCCACCGGGCGGGAAAACCTGATCCTCCAGGGCCGACTCTACGGCGCGAGCTTGTCCGACGTGCACCCACGCGTCGACCGGCTGGCCGGCGTTTTGGACCTTTCGGCCTTCATCGACCGGCGCGTAAAGACGTACTCCGGCGGCCAGCGACGGCGTCTCGACGTCGCGCTGGGCATCGTCCACCAACCAAAGGTCCTCTTCCTCGACGAGCCGACCACCGGCCTCGACCCGCAGAACCGGGCCAATCTGTGGGACCACTTGCGTGCCCTGCGGGACAGGGGCACAACCATCGTGCTCACCACGCACTATCTCGACGAAGCCGACGTCCTCTGCGACCGTGTGATGATCGTCGACCATGGCCGGGCGGTCATCTTCGGATCACCGCGTGACCTGAAGCATCGAGTGGCGGGCGACGCCGTCGTGATCACCCTCAAGGACGACGTGGAGTCAGTCGGGCGCAGCATCTCCCTCCTGGAGCGGGAGCCCTATGTGCGAGAGATCTCCGCCTCCGGCGACCAGGTTCGGCTTTACGTCGAGGACGGCAGCGCCGCACTGCCAGAACTGCTCCGCATCCTCGACCACGAGCGGATCGGCGTTCGCTCCATGAACCTCTCGGAGCCCACGCTCGACGACGTCTTCCTCCGCCAGACGGGGCGGTCGCTGCGCGACACCGAGTTCAGCGCAGGCGCTGCGGAAGGATCGGAGGCGGCCGCATGAAGCTCACCCGAGACACCTGGCTCCTGTTTCACCGCTACACCATCCAGATGCTTCGCAACCCGGTCTGGTTGTTCGTCGGCTTTTCGACGCCTCTGCTCTACCTGGTCCTCTTCACGCCGCTGCTCAAGCACCTCTCGAGCTCGCAGACCGGGTCCCCGGTCAGCGTCATCGACCTGTTCCTCCCCGGCATCCTTGCCCTGCTGGCCTTCGCCAGCGGAATGGCGGGCGGCTTCGGGACCATCTTCGAACTGCAGGGGGGAGTGATCGAGCGCCTCCGGGTAACACCGGCGAGCCGGTTCGCCATACTCATGGGACCGGTGCTGTCGGGGATGCTGATGATGCTGGTCTTCGACGCGGTGGTGGTCGCAGCGGCGACGGGCTTTGGCTTCTCGATCAACTGGGGCGGGCTCGCCGTCCTCGTCGTGCTGCTCGGCCTCCTCATGGTCACCATGTCGGCCTTCTCGGTCGCGACGGCGCTGGTGACCAAGGACATCAGCAGTTTCGCCGCCATCATCAACGGCCTGAACCTTCCGGTGCTGCTCTTGGCCGGTGTGCTCCTGCCGATCACCCTGGGGCCCACCTGGATGCGCGTGCTGGCTCACTTCAATCCCCTGTACTACGCCGTAGAGGGAGCCAGGGCCCTGGCCGTTGGGGCGTACGCCGACCCGGCCGTCTGGCAGGCATTCGCCGTGCTCGGCCCACTGTGTGTCGTCGTGGTGGCCTGGGCGACCGGTGTCTTCCGACGTGCCGTGGCCTGACATCTCACGCCTGCGCACCGACGCGCAAGCAGGCACACAAACCGAATGGTCACGGGCGTCCCAGGCGTCCGACCCATTAGGGCGGAGTACCGAAGAGTCCTTCTGTCACCACCTCCAGGTCGGCCCCGATGACGGGTGTCAGCCAGGAGGCGTAGGTGTCGGTGATGTGGTTGTTGTCGCGGTAGACGAGGACATTGTTGACAATGACGGCACACGTAGTGCCGGCACAGAACCAGGGCTGGGTGTCGATGTACCCGGCCCCGGCGGCGGCCGCCGCGGCCTCCTCTTGACCTACGCCGGAAGGGTTGAAATAGGGGTACTGCTTGGGCATCGTGCAGGCTGTGGCATCGGTGAGATGGGCCGAGAGGCAGTCCGGCACGAGCCCGCTCTGCGGATAGGGGACGTCGCCCATCAAGACGACCTGGGCACCGGTGGCCCGCAGCGTCGTCATCATGGAGGACAGACCTTGTATCCAGGCCGCTCCGTCCACCACGACACGGTCGTCGGGGATGCCGTACTCACGGGAGAACCCGAGGACGACCAGGGCCGGGTGCAGGGCCTCAATCCGGGCCACCACGGCGGCCCGCCACTGGTTGCACCCGGTGTACCACCCGCCGAGATCGGGGCTGTAGACGGTGATGTCGATGGGGGGGCACGTTGCTTTGGACTGGGCGATGAGGTGCCACCCGTACTCCTTGGCGAGGCTGTCCAAGGCCGGGAACCACATCAGGGCGTGAGAGTCGCCGAAGAGGACGACGGTCTTTGAGGGCGGCGCCGAAACGTCCCCGTAGTTGCACGCGTTGACCGAGTTCTCGGTGAAGCTGTCGAAGCAGCCGTCGACGAAGGGCGCCGCCTCGTCCGACGCGGCGTCGGCCAGGTTCGGTGTGAGGTTGGCCGGGACGTCTTGGATCCCGACCGATTGGGCAACGTCGACCTTCACCTGGTTCGTCAGATTCTGGGCGGCGGAAGCGGCTGGGTTACTGGTGTTCTCGGCCCCGCCCAGTGCACCTTCGAGGTGTTGCCGTGAGAGCGCGCTGGCGGGGGCGTACCCGCTCCCCGTGAGCGAGGGCAGCGTCGCCGTCGAGAGCAGGATGGTGGCGGCGAGGGCCCCGCTCAGGCCCGCCACGAGAAGGAGGCTGCGTCGCGGCCGGGCCAGCCATGGAGCCCGCTGGAGCGGACGTTCGAGGAGCACCGTCGTCACTCCGGCCAGCACCAGGGCGACGCCGCAGACGGCCACGTTGCCCCACGTACTCAAATGGTGGCCGACGATGTAGGGAGCGAGAACCAGTGCCGGCCAATGCCAGAGGTACCAGGTGTACGAGACGCGCCCGATGAGCTGCATGGGACGACGGCCCAGTAGCCAGACGGCGCCCAGTCGGGGGCGGGCGCAGCCGCCGGCAACCACGGCGGCGGCACCGGCCACGGGCACGATGGCCGCCGTGCCCGGGAACGGGGTGGCCGACGTGAAGGTGACGGCCGAAAAGATGATGGCCCCGATACCCGCCCAACTGAGCAGAGCCGTCCTACCGGCCGACAGTCGGCCAAGCCGGGGGGCAACGAGGGCCAGGAGGCCTCCGACGGCCAGTTCCCAGGCCCGGGTCGGGAGCGAGAAGAAGGCCCAGGGCTCGTTGGCTCGAGTCAGCCAGATGGAGAAGGCCAGGGAGCCGGCCGCCAGGAGCGCCATCGCCACGAATACGGCCGAGAACAGGGGCTGGGCCTTGCGCTCTGGGGCCCAGCGCGTTCGTTTGGAGTTGTGCAACCAGACCAGGGAGGCGGCGAAGAGGAGCGCCGGCCATACCAGGTAGAACTGCTCCTCCACCCCGAGGGACCAGTAGTTGAGGAGTGGCGACGCGGGGCCGCCGGCACTCAGGTAGTTCGTGGCTTGCAGGGCGTAGCGATAGTTCCCCACGTAAAAGGCGTTGGCCAGTCCGTCCTTGGCCACGACCATGGCCTGGAGCGGGGGAAGGACGACGCAGGAGACGGCGACGGTGACCCCGATGACCAGCAGGGCCGAGGGAAGGAGGCGCCGGGCGCGGCGGGCGTAGAAGGCGCCGAAGGAGATCCCGCCCCTCTCGGCGAGCTCGCGGCCCAGGTGGTCGGTGATCAAGAACCCCGAGATCACAAAGAAAACGTCAACCCCGACGTAGCCGCCGGGGATGGCCGAGAGCCCGGCGTGGTAGGCGACCACCGCAAGGATGGCGACTGCGCGCAGCCCCTCTATATCGGGTCGAAAATTGCTACCTCGACTGCGACCGCTCTCGTGTGGTGTCGACGGGTCCAGGGTCACGGTTCTTGTAGCCCGATGCTAGGTCGGACGGAGCCCGGTCCGGCGGAGCGGGAGCAGACATCAGTTGCGGCTGGTACCGGGCAGCCCTCCGGGCAGTTCTCCACACGACCGTGTCGACCTACCGAGTTCTGGTCCACCATCCATCCTGAGATGGCCCAACGGAGTGGAGGCGATGGGACTCGAACCCACGAACCTCCTGACTGCCAGTCAGGCGCTCTACCAGCTGAGCTACGCCCCCAGTGGCGAGGGGCAACGCTAGCAGTCGCCACGGGCACCACACGTCGACCACCCGAAGATCCCCCACGACCACGCCCGACCCGACCGCCCGACCGACCCCCGACCGACCACGGCCCGACCGACCACGGCCCTACCGGCTCCCGCCTGAGAGCTCGATGCCCCTGCGCCCTCGCCTACCCTGGTGGGATGGCCCGGGCGTACGACGTCGTCGCGATCGAAGAGAAGTGGCAACGCCACTGGGAGGAGGAGGGGACCTACCGCATCGAGAACGACGATCCGCGGGAGAAGTTCTACGCACTGTGCATGTACCCCTACCCCTCGGGGTCGGCGCACCAAGGTCATGTGAGGAACTACACCTTCGGTGACCTGGCTGTTCGCTACCAGACCATGCAGGGCAAGGCTGTTCTCAGTCCCTTCGGGTTCGACTCGTTCGGGCTACCGGCGGAGAACGCCGCCATAAAGACCGGGATGCACCCCCGGACCTTCACCGAAGCCCGCATCGCCGAGCTCAAGTCGTCCATCATCAGGCTGGGGGCCGTCTACGACTGGCGGCGGGAGGTCCGCAGCCACGATCCGTCCTATATCCATTGGACACAGCTGATCTTCCTGAGGTTGTGGAAGGCGGGATTGGCCTACCGTGCCACGGCCCCGGTCAACTGGTGTCCGGGCTGCCAGACCGTGTTGGCCAATGAGCAGGTGTTGCCCGACGGCACCTGCGAGCGTTCGGGCGACCTCGTCTACAAGCGCGACCTGGAGCAGTGGTTCTTCCGCATCACCAACTACGCCGATCAACTGCTCGAAGGCCTGGACGACCTCGAGTGGCCCGAACGGGTAAAGACCATGCAGCGGTACTGGATCGGGCGATCGGAGGGTGCCGAGTTCGATCTCCCGGTCGTGGGCGACGAGCAGCTGAGCCTGCGTGTCTTCACCACCCGGCCGGACACAAGCTTCGGGATGACCTATGCGGTCGTCGCGCCCGAGCACCCCATGCTCGATCTGCTGACCACGGACGCCCAGCGGGGGGCCGTCGAGAAAGTGCTGCTTCGCGCCGCCAGGACCAGCGACATCGAGCGCTCCGCCACCGGCGACGCGGCGGCGCTCGAGAGTCGAGGTGCGTTCACCGGCAGCAGGGTGCTGAATCCCTTCACCGGTCGTCCGGTCCCGGTTTACGTGGCCGACTACGTCCTCATGGGGTACGGGACCGGCGCCATCATGGCCGTCCCGGCCGAGGACGAGCGGGACTGGGAGTTCGCCAAGCTGCACGACCTCGACATCGTGCGCACGGTGCAGCCGCCACCCGGTTGGGACGAGAACGGCGGAGAGGCCTACACCGGCGACGGGGAGAAGATCAACAGCGACTTCCTGAACGGTCTTGACGTGGAAGCCGCCAAGGCGATTGCCATCCAATGGCTCGAGGACAAGGGCATCGGCGAGCGCAAGGTCAACTACCGCCTCCGGGACTGGTTGGTCTCACGGCAGCGGTTCTGGGGCTGCCCGATACCCGCCGTCTACTGCCCCGCACATGGCGTCGTGCCGGTGCCCGAGGACCAGCTGCCGATTGTGGCGCCCGACGACGTCGAGTTCCTGCCAACGGGCCAGTCACCCCTGGCTCTGCACGAGGGCTTCCTGCACACCACGTGCCCGATCTGTGGTGGCCCGGCCCGCCGTGAGACGGACACCATGGACACCTTCGTCGACTCCTCCTGGTACTTCCTGCGCTACTGCGATCCCTGGAGCACTGACCGGCCGTTCGACCCCGAGGCGGCCCGGCACTTCATGCCTGTGGACCAGTACATCGGGGGCATCGAGCACGCCATCCTGCATCTGCTGTACGCCCGTTTCTTCACCCGCGCCCTCATCGATGTCGGACTCGCCCCGGGTGTCCCCCCCGAGCCGTTCCGTCGCTATCTGGCACAGGGGATGATTCGCATGGACGGCACCAAGATGTCCAAGTCGAAGGGCAACCTCATCGCCCCCGAGCACTACTACGAGTCCGTGGGAGCCGACGGTCTCCGGCTCTTCCACCTCTTCGTGGGCCCGCCCTTCGACGACATGGACTGGACCGATCAGACCGAACAGCTCATTGAGGGATGCGGTCGATTTCTCGATCGTCTCTGGCGCACCTTCGCACCGAGCGAGAACCACGCACCGTCGCGATCGGGCCCCGAGTCCGAGGCAGACCGCGTTGTTCGCCGGGCCACCCATCGCGCCATCGCGGACGTCACCAACGACATCGAGCGGTGGTCCTACAACACCGCGGTGGCGCACTGTATGGAGCTCCTCAACGCCCTCAGGGACTACGCACGGAGCGAGGATGGTCCCCACGCAGCGGTGTGGAACGAGGCAGCCGACTCGCTCCTGTCGCTTCTGGCTCCATTGGCCCCGCACATCACGGCGGAGATCTGGGAGCTGCGCCATCCCGCAGATGAACCCTCCGTCCACCTGCAGCCGTGGCCTTCCTTCGATCCCGAACTCATTCGGGAGGAGACGGTGACCATGGTGGTGCAGGTCAACGGCAAGGTGCGCGACAAGCTGGAGGTCGCACCCGACATCAGTGAGCCCGAGGCACAAGCCGCCGCTCTCGCCTCGCCCAAGGTGCGCGAGGCACTCGCCGGACGAGAGCCCGGGCGATTGGTGGTCAAGCCACCGCGATTGGTCAACGTGGTCGTGTAGGACAGAGGTCCGGCCCCCGCGGTCCGGCCTCCCCCGGTCCTGCCCCCACCGTCCGGCCCCACCGTGGAACAGCTGCCTTAGCGGAACCCCGCCAGCACGACTGACCACGCCTCGGCGTCCATCTCGTAGGGGATGTAGAAGCTGAAGCGATCGATGACGTCGCCGTAACGAGCCTTGATCCGGGTGCCCACCTCGTCCAGGGGGCACACCACGGCGAAGGCGTCGAGGACCTCGTCGTCGATCAGCTCACCCATCTTCACCCACTCGCTCTGCTTGGAGAGGGTGTTGAGCTCAGTCTGCAGGTCGCCCCAGCCGTGGAGCTCGAGCACCGGCCGGTAGGCCGGGGTGGAGCCGTAGAAGGCGATCTGCTGCCGGACCGCCTTGGCCGCCGCCGCCACGTCCGACTCGGTCGGCCCGGTGACCACGAAGCCTGGATACGACACGGTCAGGTCAGCCCGCGTCTTTCCGGCCTTGTCCGCACCGCGTTGGAGTGCGGGCAGGCTCACCTCGCGCAGGTAGCGCTCCGTCGAAAAGGCATGCACGAGGAGCCCGTCTCCCGCCTCACCCGCCACCTCGGTCATCAGCTCCCCGACGGCGGCCAGCAGGATCTTCGGGCTGCCATAGGGGTTCTTCCCCGGATCGAAGAAGGGCGTCATGAGCGTGTGGGTGTAGAACTCGCCCCGGAAGTCGAGCTTCTCCCCGGTGTCCCACGTCGCCCAGATGGACCGGATGGCCATGATGAGCTCGCGCATCCGCGGCGCCGGATGCGACCAGGGCATGGAGAAACGTTTGGTGATGTGCGGCTTGATCTGGCTGCCCAGTCCCAGCATGAAACGCCCCTTGGACAGGAGCTGCAGATCGTTGGCGAGGGTGGCCAGGGTCATCGGGTTCCGGGCGAAGGCGACGGCGATGCCGGTCCCGAATTCGAGCTTCTCCGTGGCGGCGGCGCCAAGGGCGATGGGCAGGAACGGATCGTGTGACGTCTCGGACGACCACACGCCGTCGTAGCCGCTGGCTTCCGCCTTCCGTGCTTCTTCGCCTATCCCGCTCGGGTCGAACTCGATACCACCATCTACCTTCATAGGCCCTGCACCCTACTGCTCTTCACCTCGGAGGAACTTCTCCAGCTCTGCCGCGATCTCATCGCCCGAAGGGACTCCCTCGACCCCCATCGCGTTGCCCTCCGAGGAGTCGATGCTCTCCTCGAGCTTGCGCACCATGGCCTGGTGCTCGACGTTCTCGGCGATGAGCTGGTCCACCTGCCGCCGTGAGCTGTCCGCCGCGTGGCGCAGCGCGGTGGAGTCGAAGGCCAGGCCGGATACCGCCGCCACCCCGTCGACCAGGGCGAGGCTGGCTTCGGGGAAGGGCATACCCGCCACGTAGTGCGGCACCCGCGCCCACAGGGTGACCACGGGGATGCCCGCGTCGGCGAAGGAGATCTCGAGCGCGGACATAACCCCGGCCGGGACTTCGAGCTCGCCCTGCACGCTGCCCATCCGCTCGGTGAGGTAGGCCGACGCCGCCGGAGCCGTGGACGCCAGCTTGACGGGACGCGTGTGTGGCGCCGGTGCAGGGAACGCCCCCAGCCCGACGACCATCCGCACCCGCCAGGATTTGGACAGTCCGACCACGGCATCGGTGAAGGCCCGCCAGTGGAAGTCGGGCTCGGGGCCGACGAGATACAGCACATCGGAACCCGCCGTGTCCTGCCCGTGCCGTACCACCGTGTGGGGCCACGTGAGCTCGGTCGTCACTCCATCGACGATGCGGGCGATCGGGCGGCGGGCTCGCTGGTCGAGGAAGTGATCCCCGCTGAAGGTGACCAGCGGCGCGGTCGAGCGTTGGCCGAGGAGGGCGGCGATGGCCGTGGTCGCACCCAGGCCTGCATCGACCCAACCTTCGAGGGCGACCACCATCACAGGCCGGTTGAGCTCGGGCTCGCCGTGAATCTCCATGATCTCTGTCAGCCCCGGCACGTCACCCGACGCTAATCGGTGCCGGGCTGCGGGAAACGGAGCCCCTGGGCCACGGCACCCGACCTCCGGGCACGGCACCCGAACCCCTGGGGCGCTGGAACCAGAGCGGTCACCGCTGGCGTGACGGCTGGCGTGACCGCTGGCGTGACCGCTGGCGTGGCCGCTCGCTAGCCTCAGTGGTGATGGACGTCACCGATGCAACTTTCCAGACAGCCGTACTGACCCGGAGCAGCGAGGTTCCGGTCGTCGTGGACCTGTGGGCTCCCTGGTGCGGCCCGTGCACCACGCTCGGTCCGATGCTCGAACGGGCGGTGTCCGCCACCGGGGGAGCGGTCGAGCTGGCCAAGGTCAACGTGGACGAAAACCCCCGTATCGCCCAGTCGTTCGGGGTGAGCTCCATTCCGGCGGTGTTCGCCATCTGGGACGGCAAGGTGGTGGACCAGTTCATCGGCGCTCTGCCCGAGCAGCAGGTGGTCGCCTTCGTGGAGAAGCTGTTGCCGGCGCGCAGCGAAGCCGACCTGCTCGCGGCCGCGGGCGACGAGACGTCCTTGCGCCGGGCGCTCGAGCTCGAGCCGGGTCACCAGGACGCCACGGAGGCCTTGGCCAGGATCCTGATCGACCGCGGGGAGGCCACCGAGGCGCTGGCGCTGCTGGCGCGTGTCCCCGAGACGGCGGGCGTCCGCACCTTGGCCGCCCAGGCCCGCCTGGCCGAGAACGGTGTGAACGTGTCGGGGACCGACGATGGGGCCGTCGATGCCCGTCTCAACGCGCTGCTCGAGCACGTACGGGACGATGACGGTGCGCGTCAGGAGTTCGTGGACCTTCTCGAGGCGCTGGGGGCCGAGGATCCCCGGACGAACTCGTTCCGGCGGGCATTGGCCGCTCGTCTCTACTGATGGCCGAACCCCGCCAGCTCGACCTGGGGGGACAGCGTCACGACCTCACTCACCGGGGCCTGGTGATGGGCATCCTGAACCGGACGCCGGACTCCTTTTACGACAAGGGAGCCACCTACGCCCTCGACGCCCTCTACGTCAGGGCCGAAGCGCTGGTGGCGGACGGCGCCGACATCCTCGATATCGGCGGAGTCAAGGCGGGACCGGGACCCGAGGTGACGGAGGCCGAGGAGATGGACCGGGTGGTCCCCGTTGTCGCCGGTCTGGTGGCCCGCTTCGCCACGCCGGTCTCCGTCGATACGTGGCGGGCCTCGGTGGCGCGTGCCTCGTATAAGGAGGGCGCCGTGATGGGCAACGACATCAGCGGGTTCGCCGATCCGGACTACCTTGCGGCCGCAGCCGAGTACGGAGCGGCAGTGGTGGCGACGCACATCCGCCTGGCGCCGCGGGTCGCCGATCCCGAGCCCCACTACGACGACGTGGTGGACGACGTGAGCCGGTTCCTCGAGGAGCGGGCCGGCCGGGCCCGCCACGCCGGCATCCCGCCGGAGCGCATCGTGCTCGATGCCGGCCTCGATCTGGGCAAGACCGCCGCCCAGTCGCTCACGCTCCTCCGGGCCTCATCGACACTGGCCTCCCTCGGCTACCCGCTTCTGCTTTCGGCCTCCAACAAGACGTTCCTCGGCGTCACGCTGGGCCTCGAGTTGACCGAGCGGGCCCCCGCATCCCTCGGCGCGGCGGCACTCGGCCTCGCCTGGGGCTGCCGGATACTGAGGGTCCACGACGTCAAGGGCACCTGTCGCGTCCGTGACGCCCTGGCCGCCGTGAGTGCGGCCGAGTGAACCGGCCGTGAGCGTGGCCCAGTGATCGGCCGTGCGTGCGGCCCAGTGAACCGGCCGTGAGCGTGGCCACGTATCTCGTACGGGGTGACGACCCCTCGCTGGTGGCCCAGGAGGTGCGCACCCTGCTGGCCGAGGTGGTGGGCGACCGTGACCACTCGCTCGCGGTCGAGGAGATCGGCGGCGGGCCGGGCGACGACATCAACGTGGGCGCGGTGGTGGACGCCTGCCTGACGCCGCCCTTCCTGATCGATCAGCGCGTCGTGGTGGTGCGCGAAGCCGGCCGGCTGCTCACGGCGGACGCCCCCCGCCTGGTCGAGGTGGTCAAGGATCCCCTTCCCTCGACGGTGCTCATCCTGGTCGGCGGCGGGGGCACGGTGCCCGCCCCGCTGGTCAAGGCCATCTCGACGGCAGGGAAGGTCATCGACGTCTCGGTGCAGCGCCCCGGGGACCGCAAGGCCTGGCTGCACGATCACCTACGCAGCGCGCCGGTCAAGCTCGAGCCGCAGGCGGCCCAGCTCCTCGGCCAGCACGTGGGGGAGGATCTCGGCCGGGTGGAGGGTCTGCTGGGGGCCCTGGCCGCCGCCTACGGCCCCGGATCGCGCATCACGGTGGCCGATCTGGAGCCCTACCTGGGCGAGGCCGGGGCGGTGGCCCGCTACGAGCTGACCGACGCCATCGATGCGGGGGATCCGGCCGCCGCCCTCGGTGTCCTGCACCGAATGACCGACGCGGGAGGTCTGAGCGCGGTGGAGGTCCTGTTCTCGCTGCAGCGGCACTACGCCAACCTGCTGGCACTCGACGGGGCCATGATCTCGTCGGGTGAGGAGGCGGCGCAACTGCTCTCGGTGAGCAGCGCGTTCGTGGGCAAGAAGGCCCTCGACCAGTCGCGCCGGCTCGGCAGCGCGCGCATCGCGCACGCCATTGCGCTGCTGTCCGACGCCGACCTGGACATGAAGGGGGCGACGGGGCTGCCCCCCGAGCTGGTGGTCGAGATCCTCGTGGCGCGGCTCAGCCGCCAGACCCGCCAGACCCGCCCCGGCCGTCAGCGCACCGGCGTCTCGCACCGCTGAGGGCGTCACACCGAGCACCGGCGTGCTGGAATCTCTCCGTGCACGAGACGCCCGAAGAACTGTCACGGCTGCAGCGGATCCTCGACGCCAGCGCCGCCGGCGCCGGACCACACCTGCGGGCCATCCTCACCGAAGACCGGCGGGTGGATGCGGCGTCGCTGTGCGAGGAGCTGTCGGGCATGCGCCCGCTGGTCGTCGCCACGGTGACCGCGGATGGCCGTCCCCTGGCCGGCCCGGTGGACGGGTACTTCCTCCACGGATCGTTCTCCTTCAGCTCGGCCCGGAACTCGGTGCGCATGCGCCACCTGGCCTCGCGACCGGCGGTCAGCGCGACGTATCTCGCCGGAGACGCGTTCGCGGTGACCGTCCACGGGCGCGCCGAGCTCTTCGACGTTCTCGATCCGGCGCACGGAGATCTCCGGCAGGCGATGCTCGACTTCTACCTACCGAGGCAGGGGCCGGCCTTCGAGACGTGGCTGCGCCACGAGAACCCGATCGGCGCCCGGATCGCGCCCGAGAAGGTGTTCACATTCCAGATGAGCCAGTGACGGCCAGATGGGCCAGTGACGGCCAGATGAGCCAGTGACGGCGCCCGAGGGAGCCATGGCGCGCCGAGGGCAGCTACTCGCTCTCGTCGACCTCGTCGTCGACCTCGTAGTCCTCTTCGACCATGTTGCCCGCTTCGAGGGCGGCGACACGGCGGACCAGGCGCGACTTGTGGTTGGCTGCGGTGTTCTTGTGGATGACCCCCCGGGCGGCGGCCTTGTCGATCCGCTTGACGGCCAGGCGGAGCAGCTCTGCGCTGTCCTCGGCCCCGGCCGCGGCGGCGACGACGGCGCTCTTGGTGCGGGTGCGGAGCTCGGCGCGCACCGACTTGTTGCGCAGTCGGCGCTTCTCGTTCTGACGGTTCCGCTTTATCTGGCTGGCGATGTTGGCCACGTGGAGATCCTCGGTGCTTTCGACTGGACTGCGGGCAAATGGGCGGCGGGGGAGATGGGCTCCGGGTGGACAGGCTGCGGGCGAACGGTCGCCCGCCCCCGGTGCGGGAGGAAACCCTAGCAGGCCGCGGCCCCAATTCGCTCCCGTGGGGCCGGGCCGGCGTCGAGGGGGCGGTCCGGACCTGGGGCGCGGGCCGGTACGATCGACGGACCGTGCCACCCCCCCTGTCGTCTATGTCCCCGTCGCCAGTGGCCCCGTCCCCATGGAGGACATCCGCAACTTCTCCATCATCAGCCACGTCGATCACGGCAAGTCGACGCTGTCCGACCGCATCTTGGAGATCACCGGGGCCGTCGATCCCCGGCTGATGCGCGAGCAGTACCTCGACTCCATGGACATCGAGCGGGAGCGGGGCATCACCATCAAGGCCCAGAACGTCCGGGTGCTCTTCAACGGCCACGTGCTCCACCTCATCGACACCCCGGGACACGTCGACTTCGGGTACGAGGTGAGCCGCTCGCTGGCCGCCTGCGAGGGGGCCGTGCTGCTGGTCGATGCCTCGCAGGGAATACAGGCCCAGACCCTGGCCAATTGCTACCAGGCCATTGAGAACGACCTCGAGATCGTGGCCGTGCTCAACAAGATCGACCTCCCGGCGGCCGATCCCGAGCGGTGCGCGCTGGAGATCGAGCACGTGCTCGGGCTGGCGGCCGAAGACGTGCTGCAGATCTCGGCCAAGACCGGCGCCGGGGTGCCCGAGCTGCTGCAGGCGATCATCGACCGCATCCCCGCCCCGGTGGGGGACCCCGAGGCACCGTTGCGGGCGCTGATCTTCGACTCGTCCTACGACCAGTATCGAGGCGTCGTGAGCTCCATCCGGATCGTCGACGGCACCCTGCACGCGGGTGCCCGTCTCCGTTTCATGCAGGCCAACGCCGTGCACGACATGGAGGAGGTGGGCGTGCGCACGCCGGTGGGAGTCCCGGTGGAGAGGCTCGGCCCAGGCGAGGTCGGCTACCTGATCGCCGGGATCAAGGACGTCGGCGAGGCCCGTTCGGGAGAGACGGTCACCACGTCCGTCCATGGCGCCACCGAGGCGCTGGCCGGCTATCAGGACCCCAAGCCGATGGTCTTCTGCGGGCTCTACCCCCTCGACGGCGACGAGCTGCCCGACCTGCGCGACGCCCTCGAGAAGCTGAAGCTCAACGACGCCAGCTTCACCTTCGAGCCCGAATCGTCCCATGCGTTGGGCATCGGCTTCCGCTGCGGCTTCCTCGGCCTGCTGCACATGGAGATCGTCCGGGAGCGCCTCGAGCGCGAGTTCGACGTCTCCCTGATCGCCACGGCGCCGAGCGTGGCCTACCGGGCCTTTTTGACCGACGGCTCGGAGCTTGACGTGGACAACCCGACCGAGCTGCCCGACGCCAGCCGGATCGACCATATCGACGAGCCCATGCTGACGGCGACCATCCTCACGCCCTCGGAGTACACCGGGACCGTGATGGAGCTCTGCCAGAGCAAGCGGGCGGAGATGACCCGCATGGAGTACCTCTCGCCCGAACGGGTCGAGCTGGTGTACTCCATTCCCCTGGCCGAGGTGGTGCTGGACTTCTTCGACCAGCTGAAGAGCCGGACCAAGGGCTATGCCAGCCTGGACTACGAACCCGACCGCTACGCCACGGGCAACCTGGTCCGGGTGGACATCCTGATCAACCACGCCCCCTGCGATGCCTTCTCGACCATCGTGCACCGCTCGTCGGCCGACAGCTACGGCCGCCGCATGGCCGAGAAGCTGCGCGAGCTTATCCCCCGGCAGCTCTTCGACGTCCCGATCCAAGCGGCCATCGGGGGGAGGATCGTGGCCCGGGAGACGGTCAAGGCCAAGCGCAAGGACGTGCTGGCCAAGTGCTACGGGGGTGACATAACCCGCAAGCGCAAGCTGCTCGAGAAGCAGAAGGAGGGCAAGAAGCGCATGAAGAACATCGGCCGGGTGGAGGTGCCCCAGGAGGCCTTCATCTCGGCCCTCAGGCTCGACGACTGACCAGGGGGGAGGGGTGTTCGGAAGGAGCGGACTAGCAGTCGGTACACTGGAGTGCCAGGCACGACATGACTACGAACGCATACCGAGCGACGAACGCCCACAGCAGCCCGGAGGAACGCGCCCTGAACGACCGCCAGTCCGCCATTCTGGAGGCGGTGGTGACCGAGTACATCGCGAGCGCGGAGCCCGTCGGGTCCTCGCACGTGGCCAACGCCCCGGGCGTGCAGGTCTCCTCGGCAACGGTGCGCTCGGAGATGGTGGCCCTCGAGAGGGACGGCTACCTGGTGCAGCCCCACACCAGTGCCGGGCGCATCCCCACCGACAAGGGCTACCGCTTCTTCGTGGACCATCTGACGCAGCCCGGTGTCCTCGGCCCCACCCAGCACAAGCAGGTGTGCCGCTTCTTCGACCAGGTGCACGGCGAGATGGAGGAGATGCTCGAGCGGGCGACCGGGTTGCTCTCCGAGCTGACGTCGTACGCCGCCGTCGTGGTGGGGCCCTCGCACGACACGGCGACCATCCGATCGGTGCAGATGGTGGGACTGGCGCCGCGCCTGGCCCTGCTGGTCGTGGTGTTCTCCGACGGCGCGGTGGAGAAGCGCACGATCGAGTTCGACACCAACGTCGCTGACGAGGCGCTGGCCCAGAGCGGCAGCCTTTTGAACGCCAACCTGGTGGGGCACACGGCGACCACGAGCTGGTCGATACCTCCGAGCGGGAACGCGGAGGTCGACCTGGTCGTCGCCGCCGCGGGGACGGCCTTCGGCCTCATCGAGCGCTCCATGGTGGCCGACCAGGTCTTCGTGGGTGGGCCGTCCCGCCTGGCCCAGTCGTTCGACGCCGTCGAGACGGTGCGGTCGGTGCTGGGCATCCTCGAGCAGCAGCTGGTCGTCGTGACCCTGCTGCGCGACGTCCTCAATCGGGGGCTCTCGGTGGCCATCGGCACCGAGCACGGCTACGAGCCGCTGGCCTCGTGCGCCGTGGTGGTGTCCCCGGTGTCGATCGACGGGCACGAACTGGGAGCGGTGGGCCTCTTCGGCCCCACGCGGATGGACTATCCGCGGGCCCTGGCCGCCGCCCACGTGGTGGGCGAACGGCTGGGTGAACGGTTGGGGGAGTCAGGGCGGGCTGGGGCGCCTGCGGGAGCGGGGAGCCACGATGGCGGGAACTGAAGGACTGGGCGATCTCTACGGGCTCTTGGGAGTCCAGCCGAGCGCCAGCGACGAGGAGATCAAGAAGGCCTACCGCGCCCGGGCGCGGGAGCTGCATCCGGACACCAACCCCGGCGACGCCGTCGCCGAGGCGAGGTTCAAGGAGGTCAGCGTGGCCTACGAGGTGCTGCGTGACCCCGAGAAGAGGGCCCGCTACGACCGCTTCGGGCCCGAAGGCGTCTTCGGCAACGGCGCCGGGGCGGGCGGCTTCGGGTTCGAAGGCGGCCTCGGTGACATCTTCGAGGCCTTCTTCGGGCAGATGCAGGGCGGCGGCGGCCGGCGGCGGGGCCCGGCTCCGGGGTCCGACGCCGAGGTGCGGCTGAACCTCGAGTTCGCCGAGGCGGTGTTCGGCTGCCGGAAGGAGATCTCGGTTCGCCTTCCGGCCTCGTGTTCGGCGTGCGACGGGCAGGGCACGGCGCCGGGCACGGAGCCGGTCCGGTGTGCCGACTGCCAGGGGACGGGCGAGCTGCGCCGCGTGCGCCAGTCCCTGCTGGGCCAGGTCGTCACCAGCGTGGCGTGCCCGCGCTGCGGAGGCCTGGGGGAGACCATCCCCCACCCGTGCCCGGAGTGCGCCGGCGAGGGCCGCCGCATGGAAGAGAGCACCTTCACGGTCGAGGTGCCGGCCGGGGTCGACGACGGCTCGACGTTGCGCCTGGCCGACCGCGGGGCGGCGGGCCAGCGAGGTGGACGGACCGGATCGCTCTTCGTGCACCTGGCGGTAGCTCCCGACCCCCGCTTCGAGCGGGAGGGCGACAACCTGCACACGACGCTGACCGTCGGTTTCGCCCAGGCCGCCCTGGGGACCGAGGTCGACGTGGCCACCCTGGAGGGAACCCATCACATCTCGATGCGGTCGGCCACCCAGCACGGGTTCGTCGAGCGGATCCGGGGCGAGGGCGTGCCCCACCTCCGCGGTCGGGGCCGTGGCGACCTCTTCGTGCACGTCGTGGTGGAGACGCCCTCCGCGCTGACCGATGCCGAGGAGGAACTCCTCCGTCAGTTCGCCGCGCTGCGTGGGGAGAACGTCGCCCCCCACGGTGGCGGTGGCGGCGAGGGCGTGTTCTCCCGCCTTCGCTCCGCCTTTGGATAGGCCTGTGACGGCCTATGCCGCCATCGCAGTGCGGGCCGCCGCGGCCACACAGGTGTTCGTGGAGGATCCCTCCCACCCGGTCCTCTCTCACGAGGACGCCCACCACTTGGGTCGCGTGCTCCGACTGCACCACGGCGAGGAGGTCGTCGTGGGCGACGGGGCGGGCCGGTGGGCCCGCACCCGCTGGACGGGGAGCGGGACCGGAAGCGGACTGCTCGAGCCCCTCAGCGACGGGACCGGGCCGGGTGGCGACGGCAGTGTGCAGTTCGAAGAGGCGGCGTCCCCCGCCCTGACGGTGGCGTTCGCCCCGGTCAAGGGCGAGCGGCCCGAGTGGGTGGTGCAGAAGCTCACCGAGCTGGGCATCGACCGGGTGGTGCCGCTGGTCAGTGAGCGCAGCATCGTCCGTTGGGAGGGCGTGCGGGGCAAGCTGGCCGTGCAGCGACTGCGCCGGGTGGCCCGCCAGGCGGCGAGCCAGTGTCGGCGGGTCTGGTTGCCCGAGATCAGCGACGTGGCCACCTTCGCCGAACTGGAGGGGCTGGGCGCGCCGGGCGAGGTGGTGCTCGCCCAACTCAGCGGCGACCGCCCGCGGGCGACCCAGCGGGTGGTTGCGGTGGGGCCCGAGGGTGGGTGGGGCGGAGCGGAGCTCTCGGCCGGCCTGCCCACCGTCGGCTTCGGCCTCAGCGTGCTGCGGGCCGAGACGGCGGCGGTGACCGCCGCCGCGCTGATGGTCTCCCTGCGGACCGGTTCGGTGGCCCCGGTGGCACCGCCGGCAGCTGTGGCCCCGGCAGCTGCCGCCCCGGCAGCCCCGGCAGCCCCGGCAGCCCCGGCAGCCTCGGCACCGCCCTCAGCCGTGGCCCGGCCCGCCGCCGTGGGAGAATCCTCGTAGTGGCCGAGGAGATGGGATGGCTGGGGACGAAGGAGGCCGCCGCCCGGTTGGGCATGACGCTGCGGACCCTCTACCGGTTCATAGACGAGGGGGACCTGGCGGCCTATAAGTTCGGGCGGGTGATCCGGGTCAGGGAAGAGGACGTGGACCGGTTCATGGAGGCGTGCCGGATAAAGCCCGGTCAACTCGAGCATCTCTACCCCCCGCTGAAAGGGAGCGACCAGGATCGATGAGCGACGCAGGCCGGTGAGCGATGAGCGACCCACCACAGTGACCGACTGCCTCTTCTGCAAGATCGTGGCGGGCGATGTCCCCGCCGACATCGTGCACAGCACGGCGACCACCGTCGCCTTCAAGGACATCCGACCGGCGGCGCCACTGCACGTCCTCGTGGTGCCTCGGCAACACATCGACAACGCCGCCGAGGTGACCGCTGCCGACGGTCCGGTCCTGGCCGATATGTTGATGGCCGCCCGCGCCGTCGCCGATGCTGCCGGCGTGGCCGGCCCGGACCGGGGCTACCGGCTCATCTTCAACGTCGGTCCCGATGCCATGAACTCCGTTCCCCACCTTCACCTCCACGTGCTCGGTGGCCAACCTCTCAAAGGACACTTCGGACTCGCATGACGACGACCACCCACGCTGAATGCCTCGTACCCGGGAACCATCTGATGGCAGGGCTGCTCGGGACCCGGGACGAACTTCTGCGCCAGGTCGAGCAGGCCTTCCCCGACGAGCGGATCGCCGTCCAGGGAAACCGGATCACCGTCGAGGGTCCCGACGCCGACCGGGTGGTGCGCCTCTTCGACGAGGCCGTCCTTTTGCTCCAGGCCGGGCAGAGCCTCGACAACTCCATCATGTCCCGCACCATCGACATGGTGCGGGACGACGTTCGCCCCAGCGAGATCATGCGCTCCGAAGTGGTGCGCGCCGCCGGGGGGAAGATGATCCGACCCAATACGGCGGGTCAGAAGCGGTACACCGATGCCATCACCAAGAACATCATCACGTTCGGCATCGGGCCCGCCGGCACCGGGAAGTCCTACCTGGCCGTCGCCCAGGCCGTCAACGCGCTCCAGACGCGACAGGTGTCCCGCATCATCCTGACCCGGCCGGCGGTCGAGGCGGGCGAGCGGCTCGGGTTTTTGCCCGGCGACCTGATGGCCAAGGTGGATCCGTACCTGCGCCCGCTGTACGACGCGCTCTACGACCTGCTCGAGCCGGAGGGGGCCCAGAGGCTCCTGGACCGGGGCACGGTCGAGGTCGCGCCGTTGGCCTTCATGCGGGGCCGCACGCTCAACAACTCCTTCATCATCCTCGACGAGGCCCAGAACACCACGCCCGAGCAGATGAAGATGTTCCTGACCCGCATCGGATTCGGTTCCCGCTGCGTGGTGACCGGCGACGTCACGCAGATCGACGTGCCCGGTGGCCGCTCCGGGTTGGTCGGGCTCGAGCCGGTGCTCGGGGAGGTGGAAGACATCGCCTTCGTGTACCTGACACGGCGCGACGTCGTGCGCCACAAAATCGTGGCCGACATCGTCGACGCCTACGAGGTGGCAGAAGGGCGGGCGGGAACGACGCAGTGAGCATCGACGTCTTCGTCGCCGATGAGCAGGGCGACCACCCCATTGCGGTGTCCCGCTGGGCGGAGCTCAGCCGCAACGTCCTCAGCGCGCGCGGGGTGAAGGGGGAGACCGAGGTGTCGTTGCTCTTCGTCGACGAGGAGGCCATCGCGGCGCTGAACGAGCAGTTCCTGGGCAAGCGCGGGCCGACCGACGTGCTGTCGTTCCCCATTGAGGACGATCCCGGACCGACCGGCCGCTCGCCCGACCTGGGGGGCAGCGGGCCCGGCGCCTCCCCGCCCGAGGGAGTGCCGACCCTGCTCGGCGACGTGGTCGTCTGCCCGGCGGTGGCGGCCCGCAACGCGGTGGAGCACGAGGTCTCGCTGGAAGACGAGGTGGCCCTACTGGTCGTGCACGGCCTGCTCCACCTCCTGGGCATGGATCACGAGGAGGATGCCGAGGCCGAGCGCATGGAGGCCCTCGAGCAGGAGCTCCTGACCCACCACTACCGGAACCGGGTGCCCGGGAGTTGACCGCCGTCACCGGCTTCCACACCGAGGACGCCGTTCTCCTCGTCGTCATCGTCGTGCTCCTGGCGGCGTCGGGCTTCCTGGCGCTGGCCGAGACCAGCCTGGTGCGCATGAACCGGATCAAGGCGAAGTCGCTGGTCGACGAGGAGCGACGGGGCGCCCGGCAGTTGGCCCGTCTGGTGGAGCAGCCGGCCAAGTTCCTCAACCCCATCCTCTTGCTGGTCCTCATCTGCCAGCTGGTGTCGGCCACCCTGGTCGGCGTGGTCGCCGAGCACATCCTGGGCGGCATCGGCGTGCTGGTCGGCGCCGCCTTCGAAGTGGTCGTGATCTTCGTGTTCTTCGAAGCAGTGCCCAAGAACTGGGCCGTGCACAATCCCGAGCGGGCCGCGCTGCTCAGCGCCCCCGTCGTGACGGCCGTCGTCCGCTTCCCCCCGGTCCGCCTGGTCTCGTCGCTCCTGATCGGGTTGGCCAACCTGATCATCGGACAGTCGGGCGAGAGCGAAGACGGCATCCGGCCGTCCTACATCACCGACTCCGAGCTCAAGGCCATGGCGGACGTGGCGCACGAGGAGCACGTGATCGAGCGCGACGAGCGCGCGTTCATCCACTCGGTCATCGACTTCGGGGACACGGTGGCCCGCGAGGTCATGGTGCCCCGACCCGACATGGTGACGGTCGAGGGAGCGAAGTCGGTCACCGTCGCGCTCGAGACGGCGCTGGCCGCCGGCTACAGCCGGATCCCGGTGCACGAGGGGCAGATCGACGACGTGGAGGGCATCGCCTACACCAAGGACCTGGTCCGGGCCGAGCGGGTGGGCCGCGGGGAGGAACCCGTCCGGGCGCTGGCGCGTCCCGCCGTGTTCGTCCCCGAGTCCAAGGTGGTCTCCGCGCTGCTGCGCCAGATGCAGGAGGAGAAGATCCACATGGCCATCGTGGTCGACGAGTACGGCGGCACGGCCGGGCTGGTCACGCTGGAGGATCTCTTAGAGGAGCTGGTCGGCGAGATCATCGACGAGTTCGACGTGGAGGAGCCGAGCGTCGAGCGGTGCGCCGACGGGTCGGTGGTGGTCAGCGCCCGCTATACGGTGGACGACGCGGACGAGCTGTTGGGCTCCCAGCTTCCGCAGGGGGCCTGGGACACGGTGGGGGGCCTCATGCTCGACCGGGTGGGGCGGGTGCCCGACGAGGGCGACTCGGTCGAGGTCGACGGCTTTCGGCTCACGGCCCTCGACGTGCACGGCCGGCGCATCGGCCGGGTGCGGATTGAGCCCACCGTCCGGGTCCCGTCCTCCGACGACGCGGAGGACTGAGTCCGGTGCGCTCCGGCTTCGTCGCCGTGGTCGGGCGTCCCAACGTCGGCAAGTCGACACTGGTCAACCAGATGGTGGGCACCAAGGTCTCCATCACCTCGTCGCGCCCCAACACCACGCGCCATCGGATCCTGGGCGTGCTGCACCAGCCCGATGCGCAGGTCGTCTTCGTCGATACGCCGGGTCTCCACCGTCCACGCAGCGTGCTCGGGGCACGGTTGAACGAGACGGCCACCAGTGCGCTGGCCGACGTGGACGTGATCCTGGCGCTGGTCGACGCCACGGCCGCCGTCGGTCCGGGGGACCGGACCGTGCTCGAGCACTCGTGGCGCGAGGTCCGGCGGGGCGATGCGCCGCCCGAGGTGGTGGTGGTGGTCAACAAGATTGACAAGGCGACGGGTGATCAGGTTCTCGAGCGCCTGCTCTCGGTGCAGGGGGCGGTCGAGGCCCTCTTCGGTGCGCCGGCGGCGGAGTCCGTCGAGTACTTCCCGGTCTCGGCCCGCAGCGGGCAGGGGGTCGAGGCGTTGACGGCGCACATCGTCTCCTCGTTGGAGGAGGGCCCGCCGTTCTTTCCCGACGGCGTGGTCACCGACACCCCCGAAGCCCTGTGGGTGGCCGAGCTGGTCCGCGAGCAGCTCCTGGCCAAGACCCACGACGAGCTCCCGCACTCCATCTCCTGCCGGGTGACCGAGTGGGAGTGGCCGCACATCCGCTGTGAGATCATCGTCGAGCGTGACTCGCAGAAGGGCATCATTATCGGCAAGGGGGGTGAGGTCCTCAAGGCGGTCGGCACCACGGTGCGCGCCACGCTCCCCGAAGGGGCCTACCTCGACCTGCACGTCAAGGTCGAGAAGCACTGGCAGGACCGCGACGAGGTGCTCAACCGCCTCGGCTACTGAGGGGCTCGGCTACTGAGGGAGCGACGGCGGCGGGTCGTGAGGAGCACCGGTGCACCAGCCCCCGGCCCGCTCAGGTCAAGGGCGCCGGTCGACCCAGGTAGTAGCCCTGCGCGAAGTCGACCCCGTACTCCTCCAGGAGCTTCAACGATTCGGCGTCTTCGACGCCCTCGGCGATCGTCTCACAGCCGAATCCCTGTGCCAGATTGACGATGGCCTTGACCACGTGTTGATTGGCGGAGCTCCCCCTCAGTCCCCGTACGAACTCGACATCGATCTTCAGATATTTGATGTCGAGCTTCTTTACATGGGTGAATGTCCCGAATCCCGTTCCGAAATCATCGAGAGCGATGGCGCAACCAAGGGCGACGATCCCCCGGACGAAGGCGTGACACTTGTCGATGTCTCCCATGATCGCCGTCTCGGTGATCTCGAACACGAGGTTGGCGGGGTCGGCCCCACTTTGCTGTATTTCCCGTTCGATCAGTGTGAGTAGGTCGAGGGTCACGAGCGACTCGGCCGACAGGTTGGCTCCGACGTGCCGCCCGGTCGCAGCCAGACGGACGGCCTGCTGAATGACCCACTGATCGATCTCGGTGATCAGGCCGTACTTCTCGGCCACCCCCAAGAACGCGTCAGGAGCGATGATCTCACCGCTTCGCCCGACCATGCGGAGGAGAAGCTCCTCGCTGGCTTGACCTCCCCTGAGGGGGACGATGGGCTGGGAGTACAGGACCAACCTGTTCTCGTCCAACGCCTCACGGATTCTCCCGACCCAGCTGAGCGCGGCCAGCTCACGCTTGACCCGAATCCGTTCTGATTTCTCTGCACTGATGTCCCGAAAGACGATCACGGCGCCAGCCGCCGACGTACCGCTGAGAAGCGGCGAGGCAGAGATGGCCACGGGGAGCATCGATCCGTTCTTGCACCGGTACACGTGATCGTCCAGGCGGACATGGCGACGTTCGCGCCGTACCGACAGGAGCTTTCGGTTTCCTTCTTCGATCGATTCGTCGCCACTCGCCTGGACGAGCAGTGCGTCTCGCATCTCGGTGCCCAGCAGCTCTTTTTCGGTCCAGCCCAACGCCGCGGTGGCGGCAGCGTTCATGGACGTCAAGCGACCTTGAGCGTCGACGGTGAAGAGGCCCTCTGCCATGTTGTTCATGACGATCGATCGGAAGTCCTCGGCTTGGCGGCGTTCGGTAACGTCGACGGCCACGATCCCGACTCCGATGACCTCGCCGTTGACGTGCACCGGGTAGTAGCTCGCCAGCCAGTAGCGATAACGGCCGGGATCGGCGGCCATCTCACCTGAGGCTTCGATGTTCAGCACCGACTCGTCGTGCTCCAAGACATGGCGGAAGGCCGGTTCGATCTGGGGCCAGAGCTCGGGAACGCTCTCCGCCACCGTCTTGCCGATCTGTTCTTCGACGGTTGAACCGTTGACGGCGGCGAGCATCTCGTTGACGTGAATGACGCGGAAGTCGCGGTCGACGAATCCGAGCCCGACCGGGGCCGATCCGTGCAGGGTCTCGAGCGTGCTGAGCGTCTCGTCGGCCAGCCGATGGGCCTCGCGGAGGTCGGCCATGTGTTGATCGCAAAAGCTCAGGTCGTGGGCGATGGTCGACACACCGAGCACGGTGCCGTCGGAGTCGATCACCGGAGAGACGGTGATCGACACCGCAACGACGGTTCCATCCTTTCGTACCCGCTCGGTGCGGAAGTTCCGGACGGTCTCTCCGGCCAGGATTCGGGACAGGAGGTTCGCTAGTTCGTCGGGTCGGTCGGCTGGAATGAGGACGGAGATCTCACGCCCGATCATCTCGTCGGCCTTGTAGCCGTACAGGCGTTGGGCCCCGTCGTTCCAGCACACGACGATGCCATCGATCGTCTTGCCGATGATGGCGTTATTGGAGGATCGGACCAGGGCGGAGAGGAACGGCTCGGTCGCCAGCGGGGAAAACGCAGTCCGCGCGACGGAATTCACTGTCGGCTCATATCGGATCCGTTCTTCTGGAGTCTGATCCGCTCTTCTGGAGCATCATCCAAACGGATACGACAGAACTCTACGACCGATAGGACGATTCCAGCCGAACAGCTGCCCAACGCTCGCCCAACACGCACGTCGCGGGGGCCGCCGACGAGACGTCACCCGTGGGAAAACGAGACGTCACCCATGGAACAAACGGCCGGGCGCACGGGCGCCGGAGCGATCACGGTCCGCTCTCCTCGGCCAGGATCTCCCGGAGGAAGGCCTCGACCTCGGCGCGCTCGACGGTCCGGCGCATCGGCGGCAGCACCGCCAGCAGCACGCCCCGGTAGCTGGCGGTGGCCAGCCGCGGATCGAGGACGGCCACCACCCCCCGGTCCTCGGCCGTTCGGATGAGCCGGCCCGAGCCCTGGCCCAGCAGGGTGGCCGCCCGAGGCAGGTCCACCAGGGAGAAGGCACCGGGTCCGGCCCGGGCCCGGCGGGCCTGGAGCAACGGGTCGTCGGGGCGGGGGAACGGTAGTCGGTCCACGGTGACCAGTGAGAGCGCTCGCCCGGGGACGTCGACCCCCTGCCAGAAGCCGAGCGTGGCGAAGAGGCAGGAGGTCTCGTCCCGGGCGAACTCCTCCAACAGTCGGCCCTTGGGCAGCTGGCCCTGCAGGAGCAGCGTGTAGGGCAGATCGGGAGCCAGCGCCGCCGCCGCCGCCTCGGTCGCCCGACGGCTGGTGAACAGGGCCAGCGTTCGTCCGCCGGCCGCGGCGATCAGGTGGGCCAGCTCCTCGTGCAGGGACGCCTCGGCCTGGGGGGCCCGCCGATCGGGCAGGTGCCGGGCCACGTAGAGCAGCGCGTGCGAGCGGTAGTCGAACGGGCTGCCCACGTCGAGCTGATTGGTCTCGAACCCGCCCAGCCCGACCCGCTCGACGAGGCGCGGGGGGACCGTGGCGCTGGTCAGCACGGCGGTGACCTCACCCCAGAGCACGCCGGAGAGGACGGGCCCCACGTCGATGGGCGAGAGTCGCAGGCGCGCGTTCCGGCGGGTGCCGTCGACCCAGGCCACCTCGCCGTCGTCCCGGGAGATCAGGCGGTGCAGGTCGTCGGTCAGATGCGCGGCGGCACCGATAGCCCGTGTCTTGTGGGCGCCCCGATCCGGGCCTGATCCACCCTCGGAGAGCAGGGAGCCCTGCAGATCGGTCCGGCGGATGGCCTCGGTCACGCGCCCCGCCACCTCGGCCGCCCGCCCCAACAGCCCGGCCAGCTCCCCGTCGTCGACCGGCGGATCGGCGTCGTCGTGCAGGACCCGGGTGCCCACGCGGTCGGCCAGCAGCACCGCCAGCTGGTCGCCCACCGAGAGCAGTGACGCCACCGTATCGGCCTCGCGCTCGTCCACCAACGACCGGGCGGTGACCGCCAGGGCCCGGAGGCGGCCCGGTGCCACCTCGACCCCGAGGCTGGAGGTCATCACCTCCTCGAGCTCGTGGGTCTCGTCGAAGACGACCACCTCGTGCTCGGGGAGCACCGCCATCCCGCTGGCCAGGTGGGCGCCGTAGAGGTGGGTGTTGACGACCACGACGTCGGCCGCCGCCGCCCGGTCTCGCGCCGCCTCGGCGAAGCACCTGTTGCCCGAGGGGCAGTTGAAGGCGCCCGGGCACTCCCGCGGACCGACGCTGAGCATGTTCCACGCCCGCGCGCTGGGTTCGAAGCTCAGGTCGGCCCGGTCGCCGCTCGTCGTCTTCTCGCTCCAGCTCAGCAGGGTGCGCACCTCGTCGACCAGGCCCTCGGGGCCGCTCTCGGGGGAGTCGCCCGGTTCGTAGGGCTCGAGGTCGGGACCCGCCTCGTTGCCCAGCTCGGGCTGGATCCCCCCGCTGCCCACCTCGGCGACCCGCTGCCGGCAGACGTAGTTGCTCCGGCCCTTGAGCACGGCGAAGGTGAAGCCGAGACCGAGCCCGCGTTCCACCTGGGGCAGGTCCTTCTCCGCCAACTGGTCCTGCAGTGCCTTGGTGGCGGTGGCCACCACCACCTTCTTGCCGCTCAGCACGGCGGGCACCAGGTAGGCCAAGGACTTTCCCGTCCCGGTGCCGGCTTGGACGACGAGGTGGGTGCCGGTGATCAGGGCCTCACCGACGGCCCGGCACATCTCCTGCTGCTCCGGCCGCTGTTCGCCGTTGGCCATGCCGGCGGTCACCTTGGCCAGGGCCTCGACGGCGTCGTCGCCGGCCTGGCGTGCGTCCACGCCCGGATCTCCCGGGTCGGGATCCTCGTCCCAGTCCTCGTCCACGCCTTGATCATGCCCGCACATGGTGACAAGGCCGGCGCGGTAGGTTCAGCGGGTGACAACCGCCGCGCATCACGAGGGCATCGACCCGGTCCCCGACGCGCTGGACCGTACCCGCGTGCCCGTCCACGTGGCATGCGTGATGGACGGCAACGGGCGGTGGGCGGCGGCCCGCGGCCTGCCCCGCACCGAGGGGCACCGTGCCGGGGAGATCGCCCTGCTCGATGTGGTCAACGGAGCCCTCGAGATCGGTGTGCGCTGGCTCACCGTCTACGCATTCTCCACGGAGAACTGGCGCCGCCCGGCCGACGAGGTGCGGTTCTTGATGGGCTTCAACGAGTCCCTGCTCATGCGCCGGCGGGACGAGCTCAACGACAAGGGGGTGGAGATCCGCTTCGCCGGTCGGCGAGACTGGCGGGTGCCCCGCCGGGTGCTGCGCCGGATGGACGAGGCCATCGAGATGACCAGGCACAACCGGACAATGACCTTCACGATGGCCTTCAACTACGGCGGCCGGGCCGAGATCATCGATGCGGTCAGGGCGCTCATGGCCGAGGGGATCCCGCCGGAAAAGGTCGATGAGAAGGCCATCCGCCGCCACCTCTACTACCCCGACATGCCCGATCCCGATCTGGTCATCCGCACGTCGGGAGAGACGCGGATCTCGAACTTCTTGCTCTGGGAGATCGCTTACAGCGAGCTGATCTTCCCCGAGGTGCTCTGGCCGGACGTGCGGCGCGCCCATCTCTACGACGCCATCGTCGAGTACCAGCGGCGGGTGCGCCGCTTCGGTGCGGTGAATCCGTGAGATGCATGAGAATGGGGCCGTGACGTTCACCCGCATCACCCTCATGGCCGGCACCCTCCTCGTGGCCGGCTTCTTCGTCGTGGTGATGGTCGGCGCGCACCGCGACGCCACCCCGGTGGTGGCACTGGTGGCGCTCGTGGTCCTCATCGGGGTGGGCAACCTCCTTTACGGCAAGAACTCGCACGGGGCCATGGCCAAGGACCGGGTCCGCGCCGCCCAGGACGCGCAGGACCGGGCCATCGACGAGGCTCACGCCGCCCGCCGTCAGGCCCGCCTCGAAGCCCGCGAGCAGGCCCGAGTGCAGGGCACGCCCGATGGACGCCGGCACCGGCGGGGCCGCCGACGTCACGACGAGGACGCCGGGCGGTGAGCCTCTTCCGGGACGTCGGGGTGGTGCTGCGCACCTACCGGCTGGGCGAGGCGGACCGCATCGTCGTGCTGATGACCGAGGGGCACGGCAAGGTCCGGGCCGTAGCCAAGGGGGTGCGGCGGACCTCGAGCAAGTTCGGGGCCCGGCTGGAGCCCCTGACCCACGTGGACGTCCTGCTGTGGCAGGGTCGCGGCGACCTCGACATCGTGAACCAGGTGGAGGTGATCGACACCAACCGCTCGGTGCGCGAGGACCTGTCCCGCGTGGCCAAGGGCCTGGCACTCCTGGAGGTGACCGACCAGATGGCCCAGGAGCGCAATCCCGATCGCCGGCTCTACGCCATGCTGGTGGGCGCCTTGCGCGCCCTGTCAGACTCCGGCAACAACGCCACGCTGGTGGCGCCGTCGTTCTTCCTCAAGGCCATCGCGCTCGAAGGTGCCTCGCCCGTGCTCGATGCGTGCGCCTCGTGCGCCGAGCCGGAAGGCGCCATCGAGCTGGTCGCCTTCGACCTGGTCGAGGGCGGCGCGCTCTGCCGTCGCTGCCGCCGGGGCCGCCCGATGAGCGGTGCGGCCCTGGCCCTGTTGCGGCGCATCCTGGGCGGTGATCTGGCCGCGGTGCTGAGCGGGGCGCCTCCCGAAGGGGCCGACGAGGTGGCCGAGCTGGCGACCGAGGCGATGGAGGCCCACCTCGATCGCCGCATCCGCTCGGTGCGCTCCGCCGTCGGGCTCTGACCCCGCGACCCCTCCGTGACCACCCGCCGGTGACCCCAGCCCGCGACCGAGCCGTGACCCAGCCGTGACCCGCCGCCCGTTCGGCGTCTACGTCCACGTGCCGTTCTGCCGCCAGCGCTGCGACTACTGCGCCTTTGCCACCTACACCGATCGCGACCACCTCATGGAGCGCTACGCCGACGCCTGCGTGACCGAGCTGCAACGGTGGGCCCAGATGGGCGGCCTCCCCCTCGCCACCAGCGTCTTCTTCGGAGGAGGCACCCCGTCGCGCCTGGCGCCCGAGACGCTCTGCCGCATTCTCGACGCCATCCCGCGCGCCTCGAACGCCGAGGTGACCGTCGAGTGCAACCCCGAAGATGCCGACCGGGAGCATCTCGGCGCCTACCGCGAGCGGGGCGTCACCCGCATGTCGTTCGGCCTGCAGTCCACCCACGCCCACGTGCTGGAGGGACTGGGTCGGCGCCACGTCCCCGACGCCGCCGGGCGCTGTGCGGCGGCGGTGCGTGCCGCCGGCTTCCACACCTGGAACCTCGACCTTATCTTCGGGGGCGCCGGCGAGACCGACCGGGACTGGCGGCGCACCCTGGAGGCCGTCCTCGCCCTGCCGTCTCCGCCCCCGCACCTCAGCGCCTACGCCCTGACCGTCGAGCCCGGGACCCCGCTGGCCCGGGTGCCCGACCGGCACCCCGACGACGACGCGTTGGCCCGCCGCTACGAGATCACCGACGAGCTCCTCTCGGGTGCCGGGTACCACTGGGAGGAGATCTCGAACTGGGCCCGCCCCGGACACCGGTGCCGCCACAACGGTCTCTACTGGGATCAGGGCGACTATCTCGGCATCGGCTCGGCGGCCCACAGCCACAGCGACGGGGTCCGCTGGTGGAACGTCCGCACACCGGACCGCTACGTGGAGGCCGTCGCGTCCGGCCGCTCGCCCGAGGCCGGCCGCGAGGTGCTCACCGACGGCCAGCGCGCCTTCGAGTCGCTCTCACTCTCGCTCCGTACCCCCCGGGGCGTGCCCTGGGCGGAGCTGGACCGGGCCGACGAGCTGGCCGGGCTGGTCGAGCGCCGGGGGGGCCGCGCCGTCCTCACGGTGCACGGACGGCTCGTGGCCAACGAGATCACCACCAGAATTGCCTCCGGTAGTCTGCACCGATGACCGACGAGCCGAAGGCCGGCCCCGACGCGCCGAACGGCGAGAACGACCTGATGGAGAAGGTCGTGCGCCTCTGCCGCCACCGGGGGTTCATCTTCCCCTCGGCGGAGATCTACGGGGGGTTCCGCTCCACCTACGACTACGGCCCGCTGGGCGTCAACATGCTGCGGAACGTGAAGAACACCTGGTGGCGCTCCATGGTGCAGCTACGCGACGACATCGTCGGCCTCGATGCGGCCATCCTGTCCCCGCCCGCCGTCTGGGAGGCCTCCGGCCATCTGGCCACCTTCACCGACCCCCTGGTCGACTGCCGCAACTGCCACGAGCGCTGGCGCGAGGACAAGATCGCCGGTGTCTGCCCCAACTGCGGTTCGACCGACCTGACCGAGGCCCGGGCGTTCAACCTCATGTTCAAGACGCACGCCGGTCCGGTGGAGGACGAGGGGCACGTGGCGTACCTGCGGCCCGAGACGGCGCAGGGCATGTTCGTCAACTTCGCCAATGTCGTGCAGACGACGAGGAAGAGGCCACCCTTCGGTATCGCCCAGGTGGGCAAGTCGTTCCGCAACGAGATCACGCCCCAGAACTTCGTCTTCCGGACCCGCGAGTTCGAGCAGATGGAGATGGAGTACTTCGTGCCGCCCGACGAGAGCGCCAAGTGGTTCGACTACTGGTTGGAGGAGCGGTTCCGCTGGTACCTCGAGCTGGGCATCCCCGAGGGGAAGCTGCGCCTGCGCCACCACGAGCCGAGCGAGCTGTCGCACTACTCGCGGGGCACGGCCGACGTGGAGTTCCTCTTTCCCTGGGGTTGGGACGAGCTCGAGGGCATCGCCAACCGGGGTGACTTCGATCTCTCGGCTCATGCCCGGGCCTCGGGCGAGCGACTCGAGTACTTCGACCCGCAGACCAACGAGCACTACGTGCCCCACGTGATCGAACCGGCCGCCGGGGCCACGCGCACGATGATGGCCTTCTTGCTCTCGGCCTTCGACGAGGACGAGGTGGGCGGCGAGGTGCGCAGCGTCCTCCGGCTGCACTGGCGGCTGGCGCCCTACCAGGTGGCGGTGCTCCCGCTCTCGAAGAAGGAGCCCCTCGAGCCGCTGGCCCGCCAGGTGCTCGCCCGAGTGCAGCCGCACTTCATGTGCGACTACGACACCACGCAGGGTATCGGCAAGCGTTACCGGCGCCAGGACGAGGTGGGGACGCCGTGGTGCGTCACCGTCGACTTCGACTCGCTGGAGGACGACGCCGTCACCGTGCGCGACCGGGACAGCACCGAGCAGGTGCGGGTGCCCATCGACGGCCTCGTCGACGAGCTGCGCCGCCGCACCGGCCAGGGGTAGGTCACAGGCTGGTCTTGCGGTACTTCCACACGCCGAGCGGTATGAGGACGACCAGCAGGCCCGCGATCCAGATCAGGGCGTGCCACACCGAGGTGGGTGAGTGGTAGTAGCCGCCGACCATCAGCGAGCGCGCCCCGTCGACGACCACCGAGACCGGCTGATGGCTGGCGAAGGCCTGCATCCAGCCGGGCATCGATTGGATGGGGACGAAGGCCGTCGAGGCGAAGGCGAGCGGGAAGACGATGGGGAAGGCCATCACCTGGGCCGTCTCGCTGTTGGGGGCGGCCAGGCCGACGGCGGCAAAACCCCAGCTCATGGCGTAGGCGAAGGCCAGGACCAACAACAACCCCAGGAGGAAGTTGGCCAGGCCGTCCATGATGCGGAAGCCCACCAGGAACCCGACCCCCGTGATGATGATGACCACGACCACGTTGCGTACGCCATCGGCCGTGGTACGGCCGGCCAGCACCGCCGAACGGGCCATGGGCAGGGCGCGGAAGCGCTCGATCAGCCCCTTGTGCAGATCCTCGGCCATGCCGACGGCGGTGCCTATGGAGCCGAACAGCACCGTCTGCACGAAGATGCCCGGCATCATGTAGTCGACGTAGGGGACGTTGCCGGGAATGGGGATGGCGCCCGCGAAGACGTAGCGGAACAGCAGCGTGAACATGATGGGCTGCAGCGTCGAGAAGAACACCGCCTCGGGGATCCGGGTCAACGCCACCAGGTCGCGCCAGGTGACGGTGGCGATGTCGGCGAGCAGCCAGCGGAGCCGGCCGCCCGAGGGGGCTGGACGTACGGCGATAGGCAGGGAGACGGTGGTCATGGGGTGGTGCCCCCCCCGCCCGCCGCGCCGATGCGGTGACGACCCTTGCCCCTGCTCTTGGGCTTGCCCCTGCCCTTGGGCTTGGGCTTGCCGCCCGGGTCGCCGTGGGCGTTCGGTGGCGGCCGGTCCTCCTCGGTCTTGTGGCCGGTGAGGCTCAAGAAGACGTCGTCCAGGCTCGGCTCACGCAGGGCCAGGCCGGCCAGGGTGATGCCGGCGTCATCGAGCCTGCGCAGGACCTCGACGGCGACCTTGGGCCCGTTGTCCACGGTCAGCTCCACCATTGCGCCGTCGAGCGTCGGACGCTTGTCCGACAGCGAGGCGACGAGCTCGGCGGCCCTCGGCGCCATGCCGTCGTCGCTCAAGGTGATGGACACCACCGAGGTGCCGAGCGTGGCCTTCAACTGCGCCGGCGTCCCGCCGGCGATGACCCTGCCGTGGTCGACCACCACGATCTCCTTGCAGAGCCGGTCGGCCTCTTCGAGGTACTGGGTGGTGAGCAGGACCGTCGTGCCCTCGGCGACCAGTCCTTCGATGACGCCCCACAGGTCTTGACGACTCTGGGGGTCGAGACCCGTCGTCGGCTCATCGAGAAAGAGGACGGGTGGGCGGGCGACGAGCGCCGCGGCCAGGTCGAGCCTTCGACGCATGCCCCCCGAGTACGTCTTGAGCGGCCGATCGGCGGCGTCGCTGAGGCCGAACTCCCCGAGGAGCTCGCCGGCGCGCCGGGTGGCGTCCCGCCGGCGCATGTGCGAGAGCCGGCCCACCATGCGGATGTTCTCCTTGCCGGTCAGGTTCTCGTCCACGGCGGCGTTCTGCCCGGCCAGGCCGATGATCCGCCGCACCGCCTCGGCCTCCCTCACCACGTCTCGCCCGAGGATGGTGGCCCGGCCCGAGTCGGGATTCAAGATGGTGGCGAGGATGCGTACGGCGGTGGTCTTGCCGGCGCCGTTGGGGCCCAGCAGCCCGAGGATCGTCCCCTGCTCGACGGCGAGCGACACCCCGTCCAGCGCGCGCACGTTGCCCTGGGGGAAGACCTTGACGAGATCGCGCGCCTCCACGGCATAGGGGGAATTACCGCTCATTTCGAAAGAAACTTAGTGATAAAGTTATTTCCATGTCAAGGCAATGGACCCGCACCGATCTGATCGCACAGCTCCGTTCGGAGATCGTCGGGTATTTCGGGGCGGCCAGCGAGTTCGACGAGCGGGTGGCCAAGAAGTTCAAGCTTAGCCGCAAGGACGTACGCTGCCTGGAACTCTTGGGACGCCGCGGGTCGATGACGGCCGGCCAGCTCTCCGACGAGAGCGGGTTGAGCACCGGCGCGGTGACCTTCCTGCTCGACCGGCTCGAAGCGGCCGGCATGGTGAAGCGGCGGCGGGACACCGATGACCGCCGCCGGGTGTGGGTGGAGGTGGTGCCGGCGGCCTACCGGCGGCTGCTCCATGCGCAGCAGCCCATCATCGAGGAGATGAAGGAGGTCACCCAGCGCTTCAAGGCGGAGGAGCTGGCGATCGTGCGTGACTACATGCGGGAGGCCAAGGAGGTCTTCCAGCGTCAGATTTCCGGGCCGGTGCAAGGCCACGGGCCGCGACATCGTGACCGGTCGGAGCCGTATTCGGGCCAGTGAGGGTGGTCGCGGGCCGGTAGGCTGTGGCCGTCCGGCCCCGGCAGGGGCGGGGAATCGATCACCCAATGACCGCCGCACGCCCGCGGCTTGCCGTGCCAGGGCAAGGAGGCTCCCATGCCGTACGTCTTCGACTTCGACCACCGTCACGCCCGCCCGCCGATGGAGCTCAAGGACCTTCTCGGCGGCAAGGGTGCCAACCTGGCCGAGATGACGTCGGTGCTGGAGCTCCCCGTCCCCCCCGGGTTCACCATCTCCACCGATGCCTGCCGCGACTACATGGCCGGCGGCTGGCCATCGGGCCTCGACGCCGAGGTGGCCGCCGCCCGCACGCGCCTCGAGGCGGCGATGGGCAAGGTGATCGGCGACGCCGACGATCCCCTGCTGGTCTCCGTGCGCTCCGGGGCCAAGTTCTCCATGCCCGGCATGATGGACACCGTCTTGAACCTGGGCCTCAACGACCGTTCCGTGGAGGGCCTGGCCAAGCAGACCGGGGACGAGCGGTTTGCCTTCGACTCCTACCGGCGCTTCATCGCCATGTACGGCCGGATCGTGCTCGAGCTCCCGGCCGAGGAGTTCGATGCCCTCTTCGACGCGGCCAAGGAGCTGGCCGGGACCACGTCGGACGCCAAGGTGCCGACCGAGCTTTTGCGCTACCTGGTCGACTCCTACCAGCAGATCGTGGAGCGCCACACCGGCGCGCCGTTCCCCCAGGATCCCGCGGCGCAGCTGCGCGGCGCCATCGAGGCGGTCTTCCAAAGCTGGAACGGGCCGCGGGCCATTGCCTATCGCGAGCGCGAGCGCATCGCCCACGACCTGGGCACCGCCGTCAACGTGCAGGCGATGGTGTTCGGCAACCGGGACGACAACTCGGGCACCGGTGTCGGCTTCACCCGCGACCCGGCCACGGGGGAGAAGGGGGCGTACGGCGACTTCCTGGTCAACGCCCAGGGCGAGGACGTGGTGGCCGGCATCCGCAACACCGAGCCCATCTCCGAGCTGAAGAAGCAGTTTCCCCGCGTCTACCGCGAGCTGCTGGACATCTTCGGTCGCCTCGAGGGCCACTACCACGACATGTGCGACACCGAGTTCACCATTGAGCAGGGCAAGCTCTGGATGCTCCAGACCCGGGTCGGCAAGCGCACCGGTGCCGCCGCCCTCAAGATGGCCGTGGACATGCAGCGCGCCAGCGACCTCGGGATCTCCAAGGCCGAAGCGGTGTCACGCATCACCGAGGACCATCTCGACTCGGTCCTCCATCCCCAGTTCACCGGCTCGGGCTACACGGTGTGGGCCAAGGGCCTCGGGGCCAGCCCCGGGGCGGCCGTCGGCCGGATCTACTTCACCGCCGACGACGCCGCGGCGGCAGCCGGCCGGGGGGAGAAGGTCGTGCTGGTGCGCAGCGAGACCTCGCCCGAGGACGTGCACGGCATGCTGGCGTCCGAGGGGATCCTGACCGCCCGTGGCGGCCTGGTCAGCCACGCAGCGGTCGTGGCCCGGGGCTGGGGTAAGCCGGCCGTGGTCGGGGCCGAGGCCCTGCGCCTCTCCGACCGGGCGGTGACCGTCGGTGACATCACCTTGCGGGAGGGCGACTGGGTCTCGCTCGACGGCGGGGCGGGCATCGTGGTGGCCGGGCAGGTGCCCCTCACGGCCGCCTCGCCCCCTCCCGCCTTCATCACCGTGCTCTCGTGGGCCGACGAGATCCGCAAGGGCCACCTGGCCGTGCGGGCCAACGCCGACACGGGGGAGGACGCCGCCAACGCCCGCTCCCTCGGCGCCGAGGGCATCGGGCTGTGCCGGACCGAGCACATGTTCCTGGGCGAGGATCGCCTGCCGGTCGTGCGCCGCATGATCCTGGCCGACACGCCGGCGGACGAAGTCGCCGCACTGGAGGAGCTGCGCCGGGTCCAGCGGGAGGACTTCATCTCCATTCTGGCGGCCATGGACAGGCTGCCGGTCACCGTCCGCCTGCTCGACCCCCCGTTGCACGAGTTCCTGCCCAGCACCGAGGAGCTGGCGATCAAGGACGCGACCGTCGGCCTCAGCCCCGAGGAGCGCCGGCTCTACGCCGCCGCCCTGTCGTGGAAGGAGGCCAACCCCATGCTCGGCACCCGCGGCGTACGCCTCGGCGTGGTCAAGCCCGGCCTCTACGCCATGCAGGTGCGCGCCCTCATGGAGGCGGCCCGCCAGCGGGTGGCCGACGGGGGACATCCGATCGTGGAGATCATGATCCCCCTCACCGTCAGCCGGGAAGAGCTGGCCCTGGCCCGAAGCTGGGTCGAAGGGGCCGTGGCCGAGGTGGCGGCCGAGCCGGCGCCGCGTCCCTCCAAGGGCGCGACGAAGGAGCAGGTCAAGCCGGGCAAGCTGGAGGTGAGCATCGGGACCATGATTGAGACGCCCCGCGCCGCACTGCGGGCGGGCGAGATCGCCGAGGTGGCCGAGTTCTTCTCCTTCGGTACCAACGACCTGACCCAGATGACCTTCGGATTCAGCCGCGACGACGTCGAGGGGCGGATGATGGGGGCCTACCTGGAGCTGGGGCTCCTCCCCCGGAACCCCTTCGACGTGGTGGACGCCGACGGGGTGGGCGAGCTGGTACGGCTGGGCACCGAGCGGGGGAGGGCCACCCGACCGTCGCTCAAGGTGGGCGTCTGCGGCGAGCATGGCGGGGATCCCGAGTCGATCGCCCTGTTCTACGACGCCGGGCTCGACTACGTGAGCTGCTCTCCGTTCCGGGTACCCGTGGCCCGGTTGGCCGCCGCCCAGGCCGTGCTGTCGGCCGAGCCGGCCACCAGCGGGGCCCTCCCGGCCCAGACGGCGGTCCCGCCCAAGGCCGGCGTCGCCCAAGGCCGGCTCGCCCAAGGCCGGGTCGCCCAAGGCCGGGTCGCCCAAGGCCGGGTCGCCCAAGGCCGGCTCGCCCAAGGCCGGCTCGCCCAAGGCCGGCTCGCCCAAGAAGTCGGGCCAGAAGGCCTCCAAGGCGAGCTGACCTCGCCGGCCCCCCGGCCAGACCCTGCGGGCGCAACGCCGCGGTACCGTCAAGAGATGGGCATACCCGACGAGGACGTGGCCCAGGTGCGGGCCACGACCGACATCGTGGCTCTCATCGGCGAACATGCCGCCCTGAAGCGGGTTGGGCGCCGATGGACCGGGCTCTGCCCGTTCCACGCGGAGAAGAGCCCCTCGTTCAGCGTCAATGCCGAGGAGGGCTTCTACTACTGCTTCGGCTGCCAGGCCTCGGGTGATGCCATCACGTTCGTGAGGGCCATGGAGCACCTGGACTTCGTCGACGCCGTACGGCTCCTGGCTGATAGGGCGGGCGTTGCCCTCCACGAGGACGCCGAGGCCGGCAAGGACCGCAAACGCCGGGCCGATCTGCTCGACGCCATGGAGAGGGCCGTCGTCTGGTACCACGAGCGCCTGCTGCGCGCGCCCGACGCGGGCCGGGCACGGGACTATCTGCGGTCGCGCGGCTACGACGGAGAGGTCGTCCGTCACTTCCGGCTGGGCTGGGCGCCGGACGAGTGGGATGCGCTGAGCAGTGCCCTCAAGCTCTCCGAGCGGGTGTTGACCGACTCGGGGCTGGGGTTCATCAACCGCAGGGGCCGGGCGCAGGACGCCTTCCGGGCCCGCGTTCTGTTCCCGATCTGCGATCCCTCGGGACGACCGGTGGCCCTGGGCGGTCGGATCCTCCCGCCACGGTCCGACTCACCCGCCGCGGCGCGTCCCGAGCCCAAGTACAAGAACTCCCAGGAGTCGGCGATTTACGCCAAGCGCCGGACCCTGTATGCCCTCAACTGGGCCAAGAAGGACGTGATCGCTCAGGGTGAGGTCGTGGTGTGCGAGGGCTACACCGACGTCATCGGCTTCTTCCAGGCCGGTGTGCCCCGGGCGGTCGCCACGTGCGGCACCGCCCTGGCCGAGGAGCACTTCACCCTCCTGCGCAACTTCGCCCGGCGCATCGTGCTGGCCTACGACGCCGACGGGGCAGGTCAGAGCGCCACCTCGCGCGTCTACGAGTGGGAGCGTCGGCACGAGGTCGATGTGGTGGTGGCGGACCTACCCAGCGGGAGCGACCCCGGGGAGCTGGCGCGCCGCGATCCGGCCACCTTGGCCCGGGCCGTGGCCGAGGCCCGACCCTTCTTGCAGTTCCGAGTCGACCGCGTCCTGGGCTCGGGGGATCTCACCACCGCGGAGGGCCGCGCCCGCGCGGCGGAGTCCGCCCTGCGCGCCGTGGCCGAACATCCCGACGACCTCGTCCGTGACCAGTACGTCATGCAGCTCTCGGATCGTTGCCGACTCGATGCCGCCCGTCTGCGGGAGCGGTTGGAACATCTGCGCGCCCATCCCCCCGCCGAGCCGAATGCCTCGCGGCCACGGGCAGCTCACGATTCGTCGAACGGCCGGGACCCGCACGGAGATCCGGGGGAGCTCAGGGATCCCGACGATGCGGACGGCGGCGATTGGGACGACGCGCGGGCAACGTCGCAGGTCGTCGTGCACCGGGCCGGCCCCGGCCTCGAAGCGTTGAAATTGGCCGTGCATCGGCCCGAAGAGGTGGCGGACCGGTTGCAGGCGGTGCTGTTCATCGACCCGCTCCAGCGTGAGGCATTTACGGCGTTGGTGCAGAACGACGACCTCCACGACGCCATCGCCTCGTCGTCACCCGAGGTGGCGGGGCTGCTGCGCCGGATCACGGTGGAGGAGCCGCTCGCCGGAGATCCCGAGTTCGGAGATCCCGTTGACCTGGTCGTAGGGGTACTCCTGCGCGAGGCCGTCCGGCGAGCGCTGTCCGAAGTGGAGAAGGACTCTCGCGGCTTTGGAGAGTCGTGGAAGGCTGGTGCGGCGTTGACCGCAGAGATACGGCACTGGCTGGCCGAACTGGAGGATCCGGGTTCGGCGCGCAGCGCGGCCGATCGGTTGGTAGCGTGGCTTATGGCGCGGGAGTCGAAAGAGGGATGACCAGTCAGGGATGGTGCGGGTGAAGGACGACTCGGCATTCGCCGTCGACGACGCCACAGAGGCCGTGCCCGCCAAGCGAAGGTCCGTGCTCAAGGCGGTGAAGCTCGACGCGCTTCCTGTAGGGGTGTCGCAGCTCGACTTCGATGCCGCGTTGGCGGCGGGGCGAGAGAAGGGCCACCTCACCCAGGACGAGCTCATCGACGCACTGCACAACGTGGAGCTGACGCCCGAGGTCCTGGGCACGCTGCTGGCCCGCATCAACGCCGAGGGCGTTGCCCTGGTCGACGACGACGTCGAGGAGCTGACCCAGGAGATCGGCGGTGGTGACCCCGCCCCGGCACCGGCCCCAGCGACGACCAACGGCCAAAAAGGGACACGGCGCAAGGCGAACGGCAAGCGGCCGACCGCCCCGGCCACCGAGTCTTCGGGCAGCGCCGAAGACCCGGTACACACCTATCTCAAGGAGATCGGTCGGGTACCTTTGCTCAACGCGGCGCTCGAGGTGGAGATCGCACAGGCGATTGAGGTCGGGAACGAGGCCGCCGCCAAGTGTGCCGCGCACGAATTGGCCGAGCGGGGAGACGGGCCGGCGTCGGACCTGTTGAAGAGCACCGAGCTGAGCCGCAACCGCCGCCTGGCGCGCCAGGGGCAGATGGCCAAGGACGGGCTCATCGAAGCCAACCTGCGCCTCGTCGTCTCCATCGCCAAGCGCTACCGCAATCGTGGCCTGGCCTTCCTCGACCTGATTCAGGAGGGAAACCTCGGCCTGATGCGTGCGGTCGACAAGTTCGACCATACGAAGGGGTTCAAGTTCTCGACCTACGCAACGTGGTGGATCCGCCAAGCCATCACCCGGGCCATCGCCGATCAGGCCCGCACCATCCGCATTCCTGTCCACATGGTGGAGACGATCAACAAGGTGGTCTGGGCGCAACGGCAGCTACTGCAGGAACTCGGTCGGGAACCCACCATTGAGGAGGTCTCGCACCGGGTCGAATTCCCCATCGATCGGATCAGGGAGATCCTGCGCATCAACCAGGACACGGTCTCCCTCGAGCAGCCGGTGGGCGACGAGGACGACTTCAATCTCTCCGATCTCATAGAGGACCGGGGTGCGGTAGTCCCCGACGATGCGGCCACCCGGTCCCTCCTCGACGTCGCCGTGCGCGAGGCGCTGGCGCATCTCTCCGAGCGGGAGCAGGACGTGGTGCGCCTCCGCTTCGGTCTCGACGACGGGAAGATCCGGACACTCGAAGAGGTGGGCAAGGAGTTCGGCGTCACCCGTGAGCGGGTGCGCCAGATTGAGTCAAAGACGCTGGCCAAGCTGCGCCGTCCCGATGCGGCGCACCTGCTCCGGGACTACCTCGAAGAGTCCTAGGCGGTCCGGTGGGCGCCATTCGACCCTCGGTCCGACGTACCGCTGATATCGTTCGGGCCGGCAACGCGCTCCTTCCGGGGTAGCTCAATGGCAGAGCAAGCGGCTGTTAACCGCTAGGTTGAGAGTTCGAGTCTCTCCCCCGGAGCTTTCGTCCTCATCGTCGCCCATCCCCCCGGCGCATGATCTCCTCGGAGCTCGCTGCGGTGGAAGGCCCACGCTCTCCCTTCGGGGCAGGTGACAAAGGCCATCTCGGCGACGTCATCCGGGCGCCGCAAACCGACTTCACATTCATGGTGGATCGATCAGCCCTTGAGTACCCAACCGGGTACGCCGATACAGGACGTGACGACTGAGCGGTGACGTTGGCGGAACATGCGGATGCTCAAAATCTTCGTCCGGTTGATGAACCATCCCGATCTTCTCCATCACGCGTCGGGATCGGGCGTTTCCCATCGAAGTGAAGGAGATAATTTCATCAAGAGCGAGCGTACGGAATCCATAGTCCAATGCCGCTCGCGCGCCTTCGGGTGCGTAGCCGCATCCCCAATGCGAAGCGGCGAGACGCCAGCCCACCTCGACGCTTGGGTACCCCAAGGTGTCATCAGCTGGGTTCAGTCCGATGCATCCTATGAAGTCGGCGATACCCGGAACTTCTACGGCCCAAAGGCCCCAGTCCTGGTCGTTCAGTCGCTGGGCGATCCTGTCGGCCAGCGCATCTGACTCGCTTCGGGTGAGTGTCGACGGGAACCACTCCATCACGCGAGGATCGGCGTTGAGTTCGGCAAAGGCAGTCCAGTCTTCCTCTCGCCACCGCCGAAGTAGGAGTCGCGTGGTCCTGAGCACGATCTCGCCGGTCATCCCTCGATACTGGCACTGCAGCGACGTGACGCCGGTCCCTCCCCGGCCCGACGTGCGTCGGTTGACGGGGCGATCGCATCGGACCAATCGGAGGCACCTGGAACGGCAGAGGCAGACAGCAAACGTCGAATGGACCGATAGCATTGTGCACGATGTCTTCACGGCTCGATAGGTCCTGGGTCGTTCACGCCAGTCATCAGACGGACGAAGCCAATCGCTGCGTGGACATTTTTTCGCGCCCCGACGGGACCTACGGTTTCGAAGAGTTCCGGAGAGATCCCGAGGACATGGGCGCGTGGACACCGGTCAGCTACTTCTCCGGTCGTGAATATTCGACCGAGAGCGAGGTTCTCGAAGCCGCCAGGAACGCCGTCTCCTGGCTGGGCCCACTCTTGGATCGCTCGCGATTCGCCCAATAGTTCCGCGGTCCGTGGTCTGTGAAATTCCCCGTTCTGTATTCCCGCTTCACGTCGGCATGGACACTTCACTGGCTCTGGTTGGCCGAGGTCCTAAGGGTGCACGTTGTCGACGACTTCAGCCAACTCCAAGAAGTTGATGGTGGGCGAAACGCCGTACAATCCGGTCACCCTGTTCCGGAGCTCCTCGGTGAAGAAGGCTTCCGCCGCCGCCTGTGACTCCCAGACATAGACGTTCATCGCCTGCTGTCGCTTCTCGTCCAGTGTGAAGAACTTGAAGCGAAGATCCGGCATGCCCTCGAACATCTTGCGAGCGTTCTTGGCGACCTCGATAATCCGAGTGCGATCAAACCCGTCTTCGTAGTCGAATACAACACTGACACCAATCACGGTGCTTCCTCTCTTTGCGGGATCGAAGGTCCTCAGGGACTTGCCGCCTGGTGAGATTCCCACATTTTGGGGGTCCACGCACCCGAGTGCGGGTCGGCTCAATCCCACTCGCCCCGAGAGCCCACGCCCCTTGTCTCTTCATGAGCCTGATTACCGATGGGACTCCGGAGCTCGGACGTTCTACTCCTCTGCGACATCAATCGACCCAGAATGTGTCGAATTGGCGTCCCGAGGGACCAGGCGACGTCTCGCACGGCGTCGCCGACTCATCACGCATGGACGTCGCAGATTCACCGGCGCCCGACTTGCGACGATGAGATATGCGGTCCCCATCAAACGACACGACCTGCCCCGTGCCTCGTATTGGCGAGCGAACCGCTCTGCTTTGCTCCGTAGGAGCCGCACGCGGTCGAGAGGTGGAACGAGAAAGTCACGTCGTAGTACAACGATCTCGATCGGGAGGAGACCCGCTTTCTTCATGCGCTCCTGGAGCCCCGGGCCGAATAGGCGCGGATGTCACTCTTTTGAACGCCGTGGCGATTCTCGTCACGAAGTCCAAGGACTCGTTCGGTGAAACCCAACGCTCGGAGGAGAGGCTGGTAGACATACCATTCGGTCAATCTGTAGAAGCTCAATGCGTTAACATGCTCACGACCACCAGTCCGCCCGGGCGGGTGACCCTCGATAGTTCCCCGACCGCCAGTTCGAGATCGGTGTACTCCAAGACGCCCAGGGCTAAGGAGACATCGAAGCTGGCGTTGGCATAGGGCATGCGCTCCAGCCGACCGAGGGTCGGGGCGAGCGATCCGATGTTGCGGGCGTTCGCGACGCAGTATTCGATCATTGGAAGAGATTGATCTAGCACGGTGATGCGGAAATCGCGGGGACGCGAGCGTAACAGCGTGCGATCCACACGCCCCGGGCCACAACCGGCATCCAGCAGATTTCCGCCTGGACACGACGACAAGATTTCCTCGACGAGCCGCACCCGTCGCCGGAGGTTCTGGCTCTCAGGTCGTGAGCTGGCCTCGAACAGCGCGTAGTCCACCGCAACGAGCGCATCGTTGAACTTGGAGGTGACCCGACGCTTCCGGGCCTTTCTGTGGAACGGGTGGAGGGTGCCGTGCTGGAGGCACCGGAGCCCCGCTGCCGAGGTGACGTAGGCGGCAACTCGGGCGAGAACGACGCGCACGGCGAAGTTCCACACCGAAAAGACGCTCTGATCGATCGTAACCTCGGCGCAATGCGCCCCGCGGGAGCGTCTCGTGCGGGTGAACCGGAGATAGATGGCAAGTGCTGAACCGTCTGGTCGCGGCCAGACTGGCGAAGGCGCAGTTCTTGTCGAGAACTGAAGTGCAGTGTTTCTTGGGAATAGGTCAATGTGTGCGCCAAAGGGCGTGCATCGGGTCGGAATGTCTACTGCACGACCACCTCGATAATGAGCACAGAAGTGTTCTCCAGATACGCGGTCAACCGGGGCCGAACGGGGGCAGGATGGGCAACGCCGCCATGTCGTCACCACAACCTGGACCCCGAACCCGGTCATCCGATCTTTCCTCCCATCATTTCGGCGGGAACCGCCGCCGCACTGAAGGATCGAGTGCGACCGACCCTGCCTTGAACTGGGAGGATGCGACCGTAAGCGCCCGGCTGAGGCAGGGCGAAACCGCACTTTTGGAGTTAAGAAAAAGGCGGGACATCCCGCCGCTGGATGTCAACTAGTCGGTCACTTCGTCATGACGATGCCTGGCGGAACGGTTGGCCACATCTCCGGTCGCCTATGTGCCGTGCTCCGGGATCATTGCAACACAGCTGATCTCGACCACTGCTTCCGGCAAGATGAGCTCTGTGACGCCCACCGCCGTCCATGCTGGATACGGATCAACGAGGAAATCAGCGGCAACCCTGAGAAGGGCTTCTGACTGTGCCACCAGACCGACGTGGTACGAATTGATTTCCACGACGTTGGACCAGTTCGCCCCGGCCTCGTCCAGAGTAAGGGCGATGTTGTGGAACACCTGACGTATCTGCGTCTCCGGGTCGGAGGAGAAAACGCCGTCACCCGTCTCCCCGGTGTGTCCCGTCACACGAAGGGTGTCGCCAACTCGCAAGGCTGCTGGGATACGGGTCTCCGTGTAGAAGTCGGCCCATACGGCGGGCACGATCGGTACGTGGGCACTCTCTGGCATCCGCGCCTCCGGGAATCAGCGAGAGCCCGTCAACGCCCCGGGCCAGGGCCGCGTCGAATTGAGGGGGTTGATGAACACCCGGCCAACCGCGAACATGCCGCGTTGCGGGAAGTAGAAGTCGGCCATGTGAGCCTGCTCGGCCAAGGGGCCGATCGGTCCCAGATCTTCACCTTCGACGACGGCCTGACTCGCCGTCACGTACCAGATGCGCAAGGGATTGGCATCGAAATGCTGTTGGTTGGAGGTTGTCCCGGTCAGCTGCACTTTTCCGACGCCGAGGACCCGCCCGGCCGTCGCACCCATCGCCTTGAGCACCAATCCTGACCGCCAGGCGCCCAGCGGCACGAGCGAGCCGATCGAGCTCATCAACCGTGTCGCTGCGCTCGCCCCTGTTTCGATCACCCATTCGACTGCGCCGTCCCCGGTGCGTACGTGAAGGCGATCGGGTGCCTCCCATTCAAGATCGATCGGCCCTTCCCGGACACGCTCCACATCAGCTCCGAAGTAGCGCGTGCACGCCACTTCACAGTCAGTCGACTCATAGAAGGTCCAGCGCCCCGTGGGATTGCGGTGCCAGATCGATGTGAATTGGTCGCCCACGGACGAAGCCGTCCACCGGCGCAGTCCGAGGACATGACCCGAGGCGAACGGCAGTCCCATCACGCCGTAGCCCGATACTCGCTCGCAATCGCCCGGCGGCAAAACGGGCCGGTCCTCAACCGCTTGGGCAAACTGGGCTGGTGCCTTCATACGACCACCTCACCACATCTGAATCCGTTGGGCTGATCGTAGATCGACGGTCGAGCCAAAGCGAGCGGGTATGCCCGGCACCGAGCCCTCTCAAAGTGCCACCGAGAACCTATGGGTATCGGCACATCTCGCCTGTTCCACTTCTCTACACCGAGCGCGAATACCGGTACCTCAGCCTCTGACGGCGAACAGCCCGCGGGGTGCCAGATACATCCTTGAGCTCGTGCTCGCCGCGGTAGTCGAAGGTCTTGCCGCGGACGGCTGCCATCACCTGAGATTTCTCGGAGGGTATTGATCCAAAGATGCTCGCAGTTCGCCGCACGTGAGGAGCTGCCGGACATGACTGCGCAGCGTGTCCGATCCGAATCCGGGTCAAAAATCAGCGACAAGTCGGCGGAGATTTGCGATGGCAGGATCGAGGCTGGCTAGGTAGCGCGTCAAGTTGGTCGCGACGTCGGGGCGGGACAGCTGCGCTCTCAGCCCGCAGGAAATGTTGACTCTGGCGTGTCCCATCCACGCCGCGATGTCGTCTTCTTGAGCCCACCTATAGTCGGCCTGCAGGGAAATCAGAGTGCCGCGGATCCAATCGGCGGGAGTGTCGGGTTGACGGTTGGGCGGGCACAAGCGGTTCTTGTTCGCGATGTCGGGCCGGGTCGTCTCGACATAGGCGATGAGCGAGGAGTTGAAGGGAGCCAGGCCGATGCGCATGGACTGCAGCCGTATTTCTCCGGGGGCAAAGATGGGTGTTTCCGGCGCGGGGTTAAGGCCACCTGCTGCAGCATGCACGTGCAGTGTGCCTGCGGTTGTGGGGATGGTGCCATCATCGAGCCATATCGTGCCGGCTTCGATTCGCCGCACCCTCCCAAGGCGGACCGCTCCGTCGATCTGTCGCAGTAGTTCGATTTCGGCGGTGCTCACGGTCGGGCCGCGGAACATGGTCGGAGTGACGCTTTCGTCGACTCGCAGCATCTGCCGCGTCTGACCGAGCCGGTCGAAGAGGGCCGTCGCGGAATCGGCTTCAGCGCACACCTCGAGCTGCTGTGCCAGCCCATCGAACAGTGTGCCGAGTAACTCGCCGCCTTGAGTAAACGCGCGGTTCAGGTACCACGCTTCACGCGGCTTGATCCATCGGATGAGCGCTGGCGGAACGCCGTTTTCCAGCAGGTAAAGGACCGCGTCGGCGCCGGTCTTGCCAGCGCCGACGATCACGTACCCGTCCGGCGGCTCCGGCACGCGGGCAAGCTCGTTCACCGGCACGCAGTGCACTCCGTCGGCGACCTCAAATGGAGGCTTGGACGTGGCAGGAACGGTCGGTTCGAGGTACGTCGCGTCGACGACGGCTTTGCGGGCCAAAACCTCATGGCGATCACCAGTCAGCAGCGAAACGAATTCGCCTCTACCCATATAGTTGCACTGCGGGAAGAATCGGACTCGGCCGGAAGCAAGCAGGTGGTCTTTCATGACACGCTCGTAATACGCGCAGAGCTCGTTCCCGGAAGCACGTTCATACATCCCGGCGTTGACGCCCGAGGCGTCAATGGTGTCGGCCCCGAGAGGCATCGAGTTGACGCCGTAGTACGCCGAAGGCTGGTGCAATCGTATGAACGGGTAGGTGTCGTTCCAGTGGCCGCCGGGGCCGTGACGACGATCAACGATCACCACCTCGGCATCGGATGACGTGATCAGAGAATCAGCGAATGCCATACCGGACGCGCCGGCACCGACGACGAGATAGTCGGCCTCCAGAACTCCACCCACGTCGTTCCCCTCCTCAGCACTGACCGTTGACGATGATCGAGCATACGTCGATCCAATTGTGGCACCGGCTTATCGGAGGAATGACTCCATGGCACCCCGGTCGCTCCGAGCTTGGTGGATCTGGACGGCCATCGGCAACTTCACCGGTAGTGCGATCTTGTTGACCGGCTGAGCACGAACTCAAGCACTCTCGTTGCCCTGGGCTTCGTCGTTTTGGTTGTGTCGCTCGGAGTGCAATCCGACCAAACCGCCGGTACACCCCTGAAGGAGCAAATTCAGTGCTGCGATCGCGCTCACAACGAGGACTCTCATGCCTTTGCGGACGTCCATCACAATAGGGATCGGACGATCCAGGCCACCGGTCGGAGGCTGCTGGTAGCCCTGGCCAGACTCGGCGACTATGCCGGGCTCGGCCTGTCGGTCGCAAAATCACCGGTCGGCGCGCCAGCCCCTGGGTAGCCCCGAATGCCGGCAGCGAAAGCGCCCGGAGGGAGGACGCAGTAGCGGTTCACCCTATGCAGAACTCGTTGCCCTCAGGATCAATCATGACCGTCCAGCTACTACCGTTGCCCTCTCGATACTCGACCTTCATCGCGCCAAGAGCGAGGAGGCGCTCGATCTCGTTTTGCGGGTTCTTGGTGGCCAGGTCGACGTGCATTCGGCTCTTCGCAGTTTTGGGCTCGGGAACGCGCCAGAACAAGATCCCCCGGACGCCTCGGTGGTCAGGTGCAGCCAGAGCCGCGAAGTCATCCTCTTCGGCTACGGATTGGTAGCCGGTGACTTCTGACCAGAAAGCTGAGAGCCCTCGTGGATCAGCACAGTCGAATGTCACGTATTTGATGAATGCCGTCATGGCCCGAACCTAGGCCAGAATCCGCACACATCCGCCAGAATCCTGCTCGAGTGGCGGTTTGTTGAAGGTGCCGCCGCACAGATCAAAATCGATCTGCGACTGCCTCAGTCGCCGGAACTGTGAGGCACTTCGCCGGGAGGGGGGCCTGTCCGCCTCGTTGCATTGCTCATTTTGAGGATCGAGCCTCAGAGCCAACCGTGATGCTCGGTGTCCCGGCCAGCGTCTGCAGCACAACGCAGTAGCGCTCGGTCGTGGAGACCAGATCGGCTACTTCCTCGGGCGTGGCCGAGCTATTGAGATCGAAGTGCAGCCGAATGGCCGTGAAGCCGACCGGGGCGTCGCGTTGGATGCCGAGGGTACCCCGGAAATCAAGGTCGCCCTCGGCCCGGATCCTCCCCCCGACGGTCAGTCCCCGGTTGATTGCGACCGATCGCAGCGTCACTCCTGCACACGCGACGAGTGCCTGAAGGAGCATGTCGCCCGAACACGCCAGAGCACCGTCGCCACCCGTTGCCGGATGCAAGCCAGCCTCCACCATCGCCCGACCGGTCGCCACCGAGCATGAGACATCCTCATCTCCGAGTCTTCCGTCAGCGTGGAGCGTGATGAACGCTCGCGCTGGGTCCTCCCGGTACTGAGCCTTCAGTGGTGCCTGAGTCGCTCTGAGCTGCTCACGGTCCACTTTCGTTCCTCCTTGGTTCGAGAGCGGAGCCTAGATCCACGACAGGCCGCGAGGCATCATCACATGGGCGAAGCCGTCGTTTGACCGGAGGGTGTCCCCGATCCCCGGGCAGGAGCGTGTCGATACTTAGGCCGATTGCTGGACAATGGACTGGCGATCGAGCCAGCAGCAAGCCTTTACCTTTACCACTCGACACCTGTGGAGACGCAGAACTCGTTCTGCTCTGGGTCCGTCATTCTGACCCACCGGGTCCCCCCGAAGCTCTGCGAGCGTTCGTCGATGGGATGAGCGCCAAGTCCTCGCAGTCGGAGGACCTCGGCTTCGATGTCGTCAACCACAATGTCGAGATGCATACGGTTTTTGCCGACTTTGGCTTCGGGGACGCCCTGAAGGAGAAGCGGTGAAGCGATCCCTTCCTTGGGAACAAGCACGGCCAAGTTCTCATCCGCGTAGTAGTCGCGATAGTGGAGCGCCTCGCGCCAGAACTTGGCGAGCCTGTGTGGCTCTGCACAGTCGAGCACGAGTTCCACCGTTGCCTTGTGTCCCATCGTGTGCCTCCAGGCGGAGTAGAAGGGATCTCCGCACGCCAGCCATTGTCTCACTGGACTCCGGGGGGGGTTCGGGAAGCACCAGGGACGGGGGGACCTGCAAATCTTCTGAGTCCCTCATGGTCGGGCCCGCAGGACAACCTCCCCGGGCGGGCACCGTTCGCGCTGCCCAGTTGACATCGTCGGCGGGAGGTGTAATCTACAACCAAATGGTTGTAGATTCCCTGGAGCGCGAGACACAGACCGATCGGTTGTTTTTCGCGCTCAGCGATGCAACACGGCGCAACATCGTCACGCGGACTCTCGATCGTGAGCGCTCCGTCAGCGAGCTCGGCCGGCTGTATCCGATCAGCCTCACCGCGGTGCAGAAGCACGTCGAGGTCCTCGTCGACGCCGGTCTGGTCTCAAAGCACCGGAGCGGACGGGAACAACTCGTGCACGGCGAAGTCAACCAACTTCGTCGCGCGCACGAACTCCTCGATGAACTCGAAACGGTGTGGCGGGCCCGCCTCGAACGCTTCGAAGACGTCCTCAACGAAACCACTGGGAAGGATTGTAAATGACCGTTTGGAATGTCGACAAGAACGCAGAGGCCAAGACAATGGTCATCACTGCAGAGTTCAAGACGTCCATCACCAACGTGTGGCAGCTATGGGCCGACCCGCGCCTACTTGAGCGGTGGTGGGGTCCGCCAGGATTCCCGGCCACCTTCGAGCATCACAACCTCACGCCGGGTGGCACGATCACCTATTTCATGTCCGGCCCCGACGGCGGCGACAGGTTCGACGGCACCTGGAACGTGATCGAGGTCGACGCGCCGACCAGGCTCGTGGTCGAAGACGCCATCGTCGAAGATGACGGAACGCCAAGCGACGGCAATTCCATGACTCGCATGGAGATCGACATCGAAGCGGCGGGCGATACGACGCGCATGATCCTCACCACGCATTTCGACTCGCTCGAAGGGATGGAGCAAGCGATCGCCATGGGTGTGGCCGAAGGAATGAAGGCGTGCATGTCCCAGATCGACGCTCTGCTCGCCGAGGTCGCCGCCTAGAGACTGCTGATGTAAGCGCCGGCGGTACTCGCGACTTTGTGCTGGAGGGCAAGAATTGGGAGATGCAGGGATCGTCTGAAACCAGAGCAGACGCAGAGTGCAGGGCACAGAAGGAGAGGACTGGACGATGACAGAGGAAAGCAAGCCGGTCGAAGTGTCACGCAGAATCGAAGCATCGGCGGCCCTCATCTTCAAGATCCTGGCGAATCCGCAACGTCACATGGATTTCGACGGATCATGCTCCGAGGAGCCGTTTCCGACCGTCCCATCTCCGACGTGGGCGACACCTTCACCATGAAGATGCATCGGCTCGGAGACGACTACCTCATGCTCAACTATGTGGTGGAGTTCGATCCAGATCGGCGTATATTTTGGGAACCGGCTTCCGGAGATCCTTCTCGGGCTGAGGGTGATGATCCATCCAAGGTCGGCATCCCCGCGGGCTATCGCTGGGGCTACATCCTTACTCCGGACGGTGACGATGCCACCATCGTCACGGAGGTATTTGACTATGGCACCGTGACGGAGGAGACCCGCCAATCCCTGTTGCGCGATGGCGGGGCGTGGATCAACGGGAACAATTCGCTCCTTGAGTCCATGACGGCCAGCCTGGAGAGGCTCGAGAAGATCATTGCTGGACGCCGGGAACCGTGCGGCAATGGCTGAGACCTTCGGGGTCTCGCGCAAACCGGGGACTCCCGCTACATTGAGGTCTTCACCACGACGAGAGGATCCCGATGTCGTCAATCTCAGGGCCCGAGCACCTCAGCGGCCATCATCGAGACACCCTGATACAGATCTTTCAGAAGAAGACGAACCACAACGTCGAATGGCACGATGTCGTATCATTGCTCGAGGCGGTCGGATCCATCGAACAACAGCACGACGACATGTTTCTGTTCCGCATCGGCCACGAGACTGAGGTTCTCAGGCGTCCGAGTGACAAGGACATCGACGGACAACAACTCGTGGACTTGCGCCGAATATTGACGAGTGCTGGCTACGACACCATGGCCGCGGACCTCGAAGACAAAGGCAACGAAGTCTGAGGATGGCTGACGTCTGGGAGCAGATCCGCCCATGCGGTTCTTGTGGGTTTGAAGGCTAAGGCGGAAATAGGCCAATCGGACTATTCACAGTGAGCCTCCGAATCGCCGGATCCGGGTCCACCCTGGAGAGCTCCGCTGAGGGTAGATCTGGGTCGCCCCGAACAGCCGGTTACTTACTGAGCTGGGGTGTAAGTCCGTCCACGTGCATCTCGTAGTACTCGTTGTTCGCCCATGGTCCGACCGCGCCTTCGACCACCTCACGCACGGCGTCGACCGATTCGCCTTCCCAGATGCAGATGCCGAGTTCGTGATCGTTGGTAGCCGCGTGGATTGGCAACGCAACGTGGGAAGGAAGCCCACCCTCGAGTGCCTTGGCCTCGGCTGCCTGAAAACCTTCGGGGTCGTGAATATGGTGGATGACTGTCACAAACACGGGATACCTTCCCTTCATAGGGTGACTGCGCGTAAGCGCCGCCCTATTACTAGCAGACCCGACAATGGCGCGCTCTGGTGTGTCCGAGCACCACGCCCCCTTACGACTGATCTGGGGGCTGCAGGTGACACTGCCGGTATCGAGCACGAACGAGTGCGACTGCCGATCCCAATGATGGAGCTCCCCGCACATCTCAGCTTCCTGCGGGGTACTGTGACCCGCGGTCGAAATCGACAGCCGCGTTTCGAGGCATTAGGAGGCTACAGATGGCGTACGGAGTTGTGCACTTCTTTCCCGGTGGTACCCAGGAGCAATATGACGCAGTTGTGTCGGTCGTACACCCAAGCGGGAAACCACGCCCAGCGGGCGAGACACTTCACGCAGCAGGAGCCTCGGAAGGCGGCTGGACGGTGATGGCGGTGTACGATTCGAAAGCTGATTGGGAAAGCTTTCGTGATGGGACACTCCTACCAGCGATGCAAAAAGTGATCGAGAGTGGCTTTGCAGCGCCGCCCCAGGAGAATGGGTTCGAGACTCACGTTCTCATTCCGTAGATAGTAAGGAGCGGTGGAGACCGTTGTCATCCGAGAGTTGGACCTCACTGCCCGGCCCATAACGCCCGGACCGTGGTTACACCCGCCATCACTCGTCGGCATCGGGTGTGCCTAACTATCGAGGGCACGATCACAGGCGAAGTGCGCCATCTCCGATGGTTTCATCACGGTCGACTTGCAGCGTCAATGGAAGCCATCTGGTCCTGATGTGGTGAACCCGCCGGAGGCTGAACCGAAGTGGTTGCTCCTGCACGGAACACCGCTGACGCCACGGGTGTGGGACGAGGTCGGAGCCCTGCTGGCCATGAGTCGACCCGTCGTCGCACCGGAGTTTCCACGACCTGGCACGCAGACCGAAATCGCACGACGGGTGCTGGTCTCGCTCGAGGACGCGCAGGCGCCGCTGCACGTGGTCGGACATTCCTTCGGCGGACAGGTGGCCATTGAGGTCGCCTTGGCGGCCCCGCGGCGGCTGGCCTCGTTGACCATCCTGTGCAGTCGCGCCACTCCGTTTCCGGCATTCGCCACCAGCGCCGAGTCACTGCGCCGCGGCGACCCTCTCGACGTGCAGGGATCGCTGGCTCGTTGGTTCCTGCCCGACGAACTTGCCGCCGACGGACCCATGGTCCGCTTCGTGCGTGCTTGCATCACGGGCGCAGACCGGGCACTGTGGGCCGACGATCTCCAGGCCATCGCCGGTTACGATCGTACCGGGGACCTCGGGCACATCGAGGCGCCGACCAGGGTGATCGCGGCTGAGTTCGACCGGGTCGGTACGCCCGACGAGATGCAGGCATTGGCCGACGCCATTCCGGGCGCCGAGTTCGTGCTGGTCCCGCACGCGTCCCACATGTCGCAGTTCCTGAACCCTGCGACATTGGCCGAGCGGATCGCCGGGACTTCGCGCACACTGAGGTGACGTAGGGAGTTGACCCGACGCCTCCACGGAACTCGATCACCGCACAGCTCCCGGGACTCTCACCCGGCTTCGACCGGGCGATTCACGGCACCGTGCAGTCAAGGCCACGGGAAATCAGCGCAGGCTACTGTCGATTTGCCATTTGTTGAGTTCGCGTTGGCGCCGAGGAGCGCCATGACCCAACCATCCGACGGTCGGTTGACGCAATGATCGCTTTGGTTCACGAAGGCATGGCCGCCAGCGCACAATCGCAGTGCTCGGCTCGACCGCGGGTAGCCCAGTTCATTGGCGGCTCTGGCGCCAGGCCAGTAGCCAAGAACGGTCCCGCTCGTAACCTGTTGTTCTGTTGGCTGTAGGACCTCGGACCGAGACGTCTCGTCGTTCACCCCCGCGTGTAACGCGTCGGGACATGCATGCTCACAACCCAATTCGGTGCATCGACTATCTCGGACACTCGGAGCTCGCCCGTGAGGCTCAGCAACAGATAGGCGTCTACCGGTACCAGCCCCGTACCGGTGGCTACGATATCCACTGCCCGACGAGTCGCGTCCCTGGCTGCCCGGAATAGGTCGGGACCGATCCCGGTGGTGCATGTCCAGTCCGTCTCTTGGCGCAGCCCCGAACATTCGTACCATGGAGCGGAGGATCTCATGGGCGACGAGACGCTGACGCGCAAGCGAACGGTCGCAGGGGTTTCTGCCCCGGTGCCGCACACCTCGCCGTCTCCTTGCACGGCATGGGCGTCGCCGGCGGAGAGCAGCCCTCCCGAAACCTGGGCAGGAAGGTGGAGGGTGCTACCGGCAACCAACTGGGAGATATCCATGTTGCCACCTGCCGTAGTGGGTATGAGGAGCGGCGTAGGGCCGGCAGTTGCCGGAGCCACGCCGATCGTGCCAATCATCGGGCGCGTTGGTAGTTCCACGCCGCTCGGAGCCGTGATGATTCCATCGCTCACGGTGGAGATCCATAGACGTGGGTCTGGGAAGTCTTCGCTGAGGAGCCCGAATCCGGGGATATTCGCTGTCCACGCCCAGCCCTCGGTGGCGATCTCAAGGATTTCCACGACGACATCGTCACCTGCCGCCACGCCTTCGACGAAGACTGGTCCCGTGCAGGGGTTGATTGCGCTGAAGTCCAGGCGGGCGATGGCGGATGCATCGTCATGGCGATCGATCTGACCCCCTGACGCGTCGGCCAGATCGAGGGTTAATTCGTCTCCGGGTCCAACGACCACAACTGGGTCCAGACTGTTGTCCCACGCGAGATGGCGCTGTTCAAGTGACAAGTGGATTGACGGCACGCACTACCCTCCCGCGATCGGCCGTATGGATGCTTGCACACGGCGCTCAGGGTCCCCGACGCCTGTTCATGGTCCAGGTAAGACCGCCCCCGTTCGCGGGTTATAGGGGTGTCACCCCTCGGGGACGTCGGCCGTGCTCATCGTGACCTCACTACGTTGTGCTGCCTCGGGAATACCCGAGATTAATGTCCTTGAGGTGGCCGCGTCGCGGTCTTGACGTGCCAGGTGTCATTGCTGAGTGACCTCCGAGTCATCACCGGTGCGGGTGCTCCAGTCGCCGGGAGAAAAGCCATCGCCCACCGATAGGCAGCATGCGTGAACGAGGATTCAGAGCGGTGGGTGGAGGCGTATTACCCGTCAAGCAGGGCTCGCACCTCGCCCGAGCCGAGTCGAGGCTCTGCTGCTGACCCGGCGAGTCCAAGGGTGACGCCGAAGCCAAGGAGAGTCTCGTCGCCGCACACAGACGCCTCGTCGTCATGACCGCCCGCAAGTACGTACGCACCACCCCCCACGAAGGCGAGCGGGAGGCGCGTGTCACGACACGCTCACTCGACAGCGAATGGTTGGCACAACTCCTTCCGAAGGGAAGAAGGGGCTCCTCGCTGCGATCGACCGCTTTGGCGGATCGAAGGGGTTTAGCTTCTCCACCTATGCCACGTGGTGGATCCGCCAGGCCATCGTCGAAGGGACCGAGGGCGATGATCCGGCTGGGGTTCGGGAACCGAGATCACCGGCTCCAGAGACACCTTCGAGGCCAACTCAATTCGACCTGATCGATACTGGTAGCTAAGTGCCCCTGGTCCGGGGTGAGGCGACTATTGATCTCTCCTTCAGCGCAGCTCGCGGCCGAGGAAGGCCGCGACTCGGTCCGCCGCTGGGCGCTCGTCGCCGCTGGGCTGCTCCTCACCGAATGGACCACCATCACCGCGGAGCCCAGGGCGGCTCATCATCTGCTTCGAGAACGCGAGTACGTATTCCGCCAGTTCCGAGTCGAGGTCGGTCGGCTGTCCGGTCGCGATGGCGAGGTCCCAGGCGTGGGCGAGAATGTCACTTGTCCGCAACTCGATGAATGTGGTGCCCGGAAGTTCTCCGATGGGCAACCGGTAGGTGCGGGTTAGGGCCTGGGGCTCAGCGAAGGTCTCCTGCGCCGTCCTGGCAGAGGCGCGGTGGGCGGCGCCGAGGTCTTCGGGAAGTGGCGCCACCTGGCCACCGGCTCGCTCTACGACTCGCTGGTTGCCCGCTATGACATGCTCGATGAGGGCTCTCACATCCCATTCAGAACACGGCGTGGGTGACGACAACTGATCGGATGTCACGTTGACAAGCACATGGGCGAAGGTGTCCTGCGCCCGCTGGTGGGCGACCAGTGGGTCCATGCCCATGGACCATACAGTGCATACCGTCGCCACGGTCGATCCTCGAGGCACCCGAGGCACCCGAGGCACCCCAGGCACTGGAGGTGACTCCCGCAGATCTCGTCAGCAACTCCGAAATTGGGCGGAGACTGTCGTGCTGCGATGCCACACGCCTATCGACCCAGACACTACGGTGCATGAAGGAAGGGTTGGCGATTGGTAGAGATCGGAGACTAGACAATGACTTCGAAGTCTGATTTTACAGCTGAGGAATGGCAGTTGATCCTGGAAGCCCCACCAAGTGCCGGGATGGTCGTGGTCACTGCCCAACGAGGCGGCTCGTTTCGCGAGACCATCGCCATGGCCAAGGCCTATGTCGAGGCTCGCCAAGAGCACGGCAAGAGCGAGCTTCTCGATGCGATCGTCGCGGCGAAACCTGAGCGGGACCACACGCACTATCACTCTCCCGAAGAACTCAAGCAACACGGACTGGAACACGTGCGTGATTCGGTGGCTATTCTTCAGAGAAAGGCCGAGCCGGGAGAGGTCGAAGAATACCGCCGGTTCATCGTCACGCTGTCTCACAGGGTCGCCGCTGCTCACCGAGAGCATGGTCAAGAAGTAAGCGAGTCCGAGCAGGCGGCGATAAACGACATTACGGAAGCCTTGAACGCGACCCCCAAGTAGGAACCTCGCAGCCGTGGTGGTCTATCGAGCGCCCGACATCTGGATGGACCGCAATCGAGCGACGTGGCCCCCTCACCGGTACGTGAGCGGCGGACTACCGCCACATAGAAGGTGTGGATAACTCGTCGCGGGGCATAGTGTTCGAGTGTGTGGCTCCCGAGGTTCGATTCGGTTTAGGAGGTCAGATGCAAGTATCCGGCGTTGTTGCGAACCTTCCGGTCGCTGATATTGAAACGGCCCGTGACTTCTACACCGAGTATCTCGGGTTGAGTGTCGAGGGATTCAACATGGGGTGGGTTGCGCATTACCAATCACCGGATGGCAAAGCCCATGTTCAACTTGTCACCAGCGATGCCACGGCCCCCGAAGATTCGGTCATCTCGATTCATGTCGGCTCCGGTGTGGACGAGGCATATGAGGAGGCCGAGCGACGTGGGTACGAGATCGTCTACCCGCTCACGAAGGAGGCATGGGGTCTGCGACGGTTCTTCGTTCGTGCCCCCGATGGCACGGTTATCAACATCACAAGCCACCCGCAATAGTTTGGGGCTGTCCTACGGCTGATAGGGAGGTGCCTCACCCCAGCCCCATCTCGGGACCGGAGCATGTTCCATCACCGTTGCGCCGTGTTCGGAGTTCCCAAGGGCGATACGGGTTCCCCATTCAAGATAGGCAACGAGTGCCGATCGGAACTCGGGGTCATCAGGCATCCCGGCGTCGTCCGCAGCCAAGCGCATCAGTATGGTGAAGCGGAATCTCTGCTGCTCCGTGATGCCCAGACCCAGGTGCTTGCTCAGCATCCGCTCGTAGCCACCGAGGTCTTCCGTGTACCGAGCGGGACCGCCGAAAACTTCGCCCCACCACATGGCCACATGACGACGGTGGTCCTCGTGAACCCCACCGGGGAAGAATGGCGATAGAAGTTCGTCTTGCTCCACTCGGTCGTAGAAGGCATTGATCATGCGGGAAAAGGCGTCCATCCCTCCGGCCCATTCGTAGAGCGTCGGAGGGATGGCCACGCAGACGAGAATAGTCGGGAGCATTCGCCTGAATAGAACTCAGCCTGCCTCCGATCGCCGGGAGTGGGCGACATTGTCAGCCGGAGAAACCCTTCGACAGGTCGTCAAAGAACGATCGCCATCCTGCCTCAGCTTGAGCGTAGTTCTCCGGCGGCATGTGGCCTCCCGTCTGGGTGAAGGTCATCTCCGTCCCGCCATCGATCTCTTTGAGATCCACAGTTACCCATTCAAACTGGTTACCGGGACGGTCACTCAGACTCAAGACGAGTCGATGCGGAGCTTCCAGTTCGAGATACGAACCATGCCAACCGATCTCCGTGCCGTCTCCGAGGATCATCCGGGCGCTCCAGGCACCGCCGACCCGCAGATCCATGGTGACATCTTCCACAGTTGTGGCTTCCGTGCCGAACCAGCGGCCAAACGCAGTCGGGTCCGTCCATGCTTCGAACACGGATTTCGGCGAAGCATTGAACGTGCGTGTGATCGAGATGTGGGGCTCTCGGTCTGTCATTGTGCTGATCCTTCCTGATTCATGAGTTGCTCGTTGAGGCGGTCGAAGGAAGTTGTCCAGAGCCTGCGATAGTCGCCCAGCCAGCCGCTGGCATAAGCCAGTGCCTCCGGTCGCAAGCGGCACGGTCGTTGCTGCGCCCTTCGACTCCTGTCGACCAGCCCGGCCTGCTCGAGCACTCGCAAGTGCTTGGAGACAGCCTGAAAGCTCATGGTGAATGGCTGCGCCAGTTCGCCAACCGTCGCCTCTCCAGTCGAAAGCCGATCCACAATGGCCCGCCGAGTCGGATCGGCGAGGGCTGAGAACACGGCGTTCAGCCTGCGATCCTCAATCTCGACCCCCGACATCCTCTGTTCAACCATCGGGTTGAATAGTAGACCAGGAGATGGATGTATGCAACCCGTTGGTTGAATAAGGTGCCAGGGATACGTGGGGGTCAGATTCGCAGGCGACAATTCTGCGCCGGTGACTAGGAATTCCCGGCGGAGTCCAGCTGGATGCCCCGGCGCTTCGCTATCGCGGCTCCAATGGCTTCAAGCGGTCGCCCCGTCCGCTCGGCAGCGACCCGGGCGTAGAGTAACAGGGCGTAGAAGGCGTACTCCCACATGTCGTCTGGGCCCCACCCGTATGCCTCGTCGACGAGATCGGGGTAGACGCCCGCCCTGACCATGGCGGCGGCCATCAGGGCGTAGTGGCTCTTGTGCTGTGACGACTTTCCACGGAAGTCGTACTCGGGGAGATAGCGATTACGCATCCCTTCGTACACGATGGGCTCGGCCGGTGACGCCCCGGACTCTGCGATGGCCTCACCGGCGAGCTCGAGCAGAACCTCGGCTGGGAAGGTGTTGTTGCGGGGATGTAGGGCAGCCAGCCGTTCCATGGTCGCCTCCAGACCGTGTGCCGCGGTCAGACCGAGCAACCCCAGGCGAGCCGCATTGTCGTGGTCCTCGTCGCTAGGGCCAGCGGCACGGTCAGCCATCGTCACCAAGGTTAGATCGGGGATCGGGGTTTAGGGAACGGTTTGCTGATCCCGCTGAAACCACAGGGATCGGCACCTTGCGGATGGTTCCAGACGGAAGGTCCTTACGGGGTGATGCGATAGTGAAGGTGAACGACTCCGCTGTGGAAGCGCCGCTCATTGAGCAGTTGAAGGTCGAGGCGCGCGTGTCTAGGGAGGACGTGTTTGCCGCCTCCTAGCACGATTGGCCAGAAGAACAAGTGGCACTCGTCCACCAAGCCCGCCCCAATTGCTTGGGCAGCGAGATCAGCTCCGCCCACCGTGAGATCGTGGGTTCCGCCAGCCTTCATCCGCCGAATCGCCTCGACGTCGAACTCCCGCTCAAGGGTGGTCCTACCGCTCGACACCGATGCCAGGGTCTTCGAGAAGACGACCTTGTCTGCCGCTCGCCAGATGGTGGTGAAGTCCACGACCCAGGGTGGTTGGTCAGCGATGGGTGCGGTCTCCCAGAAGATCATCGCCTCATACATGCGGCGTCCGTAGAGATAGGTGTCGACCGAGCGCTCAAGGTCGTTGATGGAACTGAAATACTCCTCATCAGGGGCACCCCAATCGATGCCACCGTCCACGTCCTCGGTGTAGCCGTCGACTGAGGTGTTCGCCACGTAGAGGAGCTTGGCCATGGTGATGCCTCCGATCGGGACCGCGACCGACGATAGCCCGCACCGCCCGCCCAGGATTGCCGAGTGCACTGAACAAGCCTGTAGTCGGGATGGCCGCTACCAACGGGGCGGCTACTACCTGATGGCCGCCGACGGGGGAATCTTCAGCTTCGGGGTGCCCTTCCTCGGCTCCATGGAAGGCCAGGTGCTCAGTGCACCGATCGTCGGGATAACCCGGTAAGGCTTCTCGGAGCCATTGGATGCGTCCGTTCTGTTCTGTTCGAACTCGTGTGGCTTCAGCTAACTGAGCCAGGTCGTCCGTTTCTGTGACGCCGGAATATGGACCAGTCGAGTGCGTCGATTTGCAGCGGTCACTCACTGATTTTGGGATCGCCCTGGCCTAAGTTCTGAGCTGCCCCACACATCCGGCGAATGGGCACAGCGGGCCAGTTGAGCATCGGATGCTCCATGGTTACCCTTACGTCGAGGCAGATCGTGACGTGCCGTCAACGACGAGACGGAGGGTGAGATGGCAGCGAAGGTCGGATATGTAGCGATCGACACGGTCGATCCAAATAGTCTTGCGCCGTTCTGGTGCGGACTGCGCGGAGTCCAGGTCGATACGACGATTGGAGAGGGTTAATTTCTCATCCTGTCGCCGACCGAGGATGGCCTCACCGTCGGCTTTCAGCGCGTTCCGGAGGCAAAAACAGGAAAGAACCGTGTCCATCTGGATCTCGTGGTCGATGACCTGGACTCCGCCACCGCAGAGGTCGAGCGACTCGGCGGTCGTTGGCTAGAACCGGGAACGACCCGAGAGCTTGAGGGCTTCCGCTGGCGCTGCATGGCAGATCCTGAGGGCAACGAGTTCGACCTCGATGTTCTCCCCGATACTTCGCCCTGATCCGCTCCAGAACCGAGCTGCCCGCATTCCTGAGATTTGCGGATTCACTCGCAATTTGCATTATGTGGTGCACGCGGTAATGGTTCGCTCCATTTGACGAGAAGATGACGCGACCATGCGTCCGTGTCGTGATTTCAAAGAGGTTCCAAGCGTCACGACCATAGTTACACTTTTGCGTGCGTTCCATACTTCTTGATATCTCGCCGCTGCGAAGGCACCCGCAGTTTCGGAGACTTTGGTTCGGACTCACGGTGTCAAGCGTCGGCAGCCAACTGACGGTCGTGGGCGTCGCGTACCAAGCCTATGTTCTGACGCGCTCATCGTTGGTCGTAGGTCTTGTCAGCTTGGTCCAGCTCGCTCCTACTTTGGTCGGGGCCCTGAGTGGGGGCGCCATCGCGGACTCTCTGGATCGTCGGCGGGTTTTGATCTTGGCACAGGTGATGCTTGCCACTGCGAGCGGTGGGCTTGCCCTCAATGCCTTCTCGCCTCACCCCGAGCTGTGGGTGCTTTTCGTCGCCACCTCCGCGTCCGCCGCCTTTCAGGGTCTGGATTTCCCAACACGACTGGCAGTCATGCCGATGATCCTCCCTGCAGAAGATCTGCCCAGCGTGTACGCCCTTCAGTCCCTCGTAACCAGCGTGGCCGTCGTCGCCGGCCCCCTGTTGGCAGGTCTCATCATCAGCGGCCTCAGTCTGGGGGCTGTCTACACCGTTGACGTCATCTCGTACGGTGCTGCGCTGGCGGCCGCCATCATGCTTCCCGCACTCCCACCTGCGCGGGGAGGCACACCTATCGGTGTTCGCTCCGTTATGGAAGGGCTGCGATTTTTGCGTTCGGAACAACTCTTGACGGCCACCTTCGGAATCGATCTGATCGCGATGACTTTTGGTATGCCGCGAGCCGTCTTTCCTGCACTCGGGGTCGAACTTTTCCATGGTGGGGCAGGGACTGTGGGGCTGTTGTTCGCAGCGCCAGGCGCTGGTGCCCTCATCGGTTCGTTGCTGAGTGGATGGGCACGACGGATTCGTTCCCAGGGTCGCGCCCTCGTCGTCTGCATGTTGGGCTGGGGATCGGCCATCGCGGTCTTCGGTGTGGTTCCCATTCTGTGGATCGGACTATGTCTGCTGGGCCTCGCCGGCGCGGCCGATGTCAACCGTATTTCGCATCGCCATACTCCAGCAGCGGACTCCTGAGCACCTGCAGGGACGCCTGTCGGGCACGTTCTACGCCGCAGCGGTCTCGGGCAACCGATTGGGTGACGGCGAGTCCGGCTTCGCCGCCGCCATTGGCGGACCGCAGCTCGCCGTGTGGTCAGGCGGTCTGGCCTGCGTGGTGGGTACCCTACTGTTCGTGTGGCGCGTCCCCAGACTATGGGAACGGGGTTCTCATCGAAGACTGACATGCGAGGCTTCCAACCCCGTCCTTCCGCCCGACCAGGCTGGGTCCTTAGTCGTCGAGGGGAATAATCAGGGGCCACACCTCAACGACTCCGTAGGCGACGGCGCATGGAGTTTCCGCCACGAGTTTGACGGCTTCTTCTGCGTTGCTTGCCTCTATCAATGCAAACCCCGCGATAGGTAGGTCGGAACGCAGGTAGGCGCCCTCATCAGTGTGTAGCCCGCTGTTCTCGTGGTTCCTCACTTGGATGGGCCTCCCCGCGACACCGACGATTGCGCCGCGTTCAACGAGCCATTCGTCGTACGCATGAGCGGCAACCTTGAGGTCCGCTCTCGTGCGTTCGTATCCCGAGTCGTCCCCATAACCGATTGTGATGAACTTCGCCACGTGACACCTCCACCTCTGCCTTTCTGTCCCGCCGATAAACCCAATACCCACCAACTCGTTTTCCACACGCCCGTATTGGCATTGGGCCACGCCCGGGCCGTGGGGCCGAGATGAACCCTTTTGGGAGTGGTCCCTTGCGTTGCTCGCTAACGATGGAGATCAGGACCCAAGCGAAAGCGCGCGTCGTACCTCGGAGTCGATCGCGTCCTGAGACATCACGATAGACCGGGTGGCCATCAGAAGACCGACCAGGAGTGTCGTGGTCCCGGCCAGAACCAGCGCGAGAGCGGCGACTCCCACCCCTCCCGAGCCGCTCGTCACCGCCGCTCCGATGACAATGACGCTCAGAACGAGGACGCCGATGGCGGCGAATATGGCAAGCACCGCGTTCTTCAGCAAACGGTGACGGTTCAGGAGCATGGGCAGTTGAATATCGATCTGGGCGAGTCGTTCCCGACTACTCGCAGGCAACACGGTGACCGACAGCAAGGCCCCGGTGTCACTCGTCAAGCTCTCGAGGCGCTCGCGATTCATGGCACGCATTCGGTCGTTGACCGAACCGTACATCGACAGGATGCCTCCCGAGAGAATGGCCGCGGTGGTGATCAGAACCACCGGTGCCACCATCGCTTCAATCGCCCTGATCGCAATGGGGTTCATGGAACTACCACGAACGGCACTCGCCGGGTGCGAAGGACGAACCGCTCATGGTTTCGCCCGGGAAGACCACGAGAACTGACGGTCACGATCGGCCCGGTTGCGCCGGCGCAAGATACGCCGAGCTCACGATCTGCCCATCCACCCGATTCAGAGCCCATACCGACCCCTTCTCCCGTGGTGCGTCGTCTCCGAAGAGTTCAGCAAAGGTTTTGGGAAGCTCTTCTTGCAGCACGCGGATGACTTCTCCATGAGTGCAGAGCACCACCGCACTATCGCCATTTCGTGAGACTCTCCTGAAATAGGTTGCCGCCGACCTGCCCGCGGAAGGAACAAGGCGCTTGGTTCGCTCGACGTGCATACCCAGCCGCGTGGCTAACGGGGTCACCGTCTGTACGCAGCGTACGTACGGACTCGACAAGATCCTCGTCGGAGCGAACGGTGCGAGTAGCTCTTCAAGTGCCTCGGCTTCAGCCAAGCCCTGTTGGGTGAGGGGCCGAAGTTGGTCGTCGCCATGCCAGTGTCGTTTGGAGCCGGCATGTCCGTGACGCACCAACAAGAGCAGCACCCACCCATTCTAAGGTGGGGGCCCCGGGGTCGGCGTCGATACATCCCGCGGCCGTCAGATGCTGTGGCGCCTGATGAGGTGGAACTGTCGCCAACTGCGATCTCTTCCCAATCGGGGTCGGGTGCGAAGGGGAAGCACCCGAGCCTGGTCAACTCCGGCGTGATCTGGTGTCCCATCGGTTGAGCACCTACTCTGCAGGTATGCCGATCGATGGAGACTACGAGCCCAGCTCGTTGGATTTGGTCCGAGAACAGGTCGCCGAGTATGAGGCATCCGGTGGCGAGCGGGCCAACACCCTGATGGACACCGGGCTTCCGATCATCGTGCTGACCACGCGGGGTAACAAGAGCGGAAAGGTTCGCAAGATGGCCCTGATGCGAGTCGAGCACCAGGGCGAGTACGCCCTCGTTGCCTCGCAGGGCGGGATGCCCACGAACCCTTCCTGGTACCACAACCTCATCGCCGAGCCGACCGCGCTGGTGATTCAGGATGGCCCCGAGCCCCGCGACTTCGTCGCCCGCGAGGTCATCGGCGACGAGAAGGCGGTGTGGTGGGACCGGGCCGTCGCCGCGTACCCGCCCTACGCCGAGTACCAGGCTGCCACCACCCGAGTCATCCCAGTGCTTGTCGCTCGCCGGGCCGACGCATAGACCGACGAGCTGCGAACGGCCCGAAGGGGGCCGTTCAAAGGGAAGGCTTCGAGATGTCTGACATGTCGGCACCGTCACCCACCAAGAGCGGGCTCCTGGGTAGTCCGTGGTTGACGCTCACCGCAGTGGCCCTCGGGGTGATCATGGTCGGGATCGACGGATCGGTCGTCGCCGTGGCCAATCCCTATATCGGCAAGAGCTTCCACGCGTCACTCGCCGATCTCCAATGGGTGACCAACTCCTATCTGCTGGTGATCGCCGTGACCCTCATCCTCGGGGGGAAGCTGGGAGACCGTTTCGGTCGCCGACGAATGTTCCTCACCGGGGTGGTCGGCTTTGCCGCAAGCTCGCTGGCCATCGGCTTCGCCGGCGACATCAACATGGTGATCGCCCTGCGCTGTGTCCAGGGCGCGTTCGGGGCGCTGCTCCTCCCCAACACGCTGGCGCTGCTCAAGGCGGCCTTCCCCGGGGACAAGCTCAATCGGGCGGTGGGAATCTGGGTCAGCGCATCGGCGGCGGCCACCGCCTCGGGTCCGATCGTCGGCGGCATCCTCGTCGAGCATCTCTCGTGGCGCAGCGTCTTCTTCGTCAACGTGCCCATCGGCACCCTGGCGTTCGTCATCGGGATGCTCACCCTCGCCGAGTCCCGAGAGGCCGTTCTGGCGCGCTTCGACATCCCTGGCGTGCTCACGCTGGCGGCTGGCCTCTCCGCGGTCGTCTACGGTTTGGTCAAGGCACAGAGTTGGGGCTGGGGGAGTGGGGAGACCTGGCTGCTGGTCGGATTCGGCCTGGTCCTCTTGGCCATCTTCGTGGTCATAGAGAGCCACGTGAGCCACCCGCTCGTCCCCATGGAGATCTTTCGGATCCGTGCCGTGTCGGCGAGCACCGCCATCGTGCTACTGAACTTCTTCGCCCTCTTCGGCGTGCTCTTCTTCGTCTCCCTGTACCTCCAGAGCGTCCACGGTTTCAGCCCCACCGGGGCGGGTCTCCGCCTCCTGCCTCTTACCATCACCTTTGCCTTCTCGGGTCCGATCGGCTCGCGCCTCGTCGAAAGGTTCGGTGCCTGGGTGCCGATCACCGTCGGCCTGCTGCTCACCTCGGTGGCGCTGTACTCACTCAGCTCATTGCAGGTCGACTCTTCCTACATCCACCTCTGGCCGCCGTTCATCTTGATCGGGCTCGGCATCGGCTTCGTCGTTACGGCGGCGACCGACTCCATCGTCGGCCAGGTCTCCGAAGACGAGGCGGGCGTGGCCGGGGGGATACAGACGACCTCCATCCAGCTGGGAGGGGTCCTCGGCACGGCGATCTGCGGTTCCATTCTCTTCACCTCGGTGACCCGTGCGCTGCGGTCCGACCTGGTGTCGCATGGGGTGCCGAGCGAACTGGCCCGTCAGCTCTCCACCCATGGCACCACGGTCTCCCAAGGCCTGGCGCCCATCCCGGCGGGCACTTCAGCCCGTATCGCTGCGGCCATCTCGCAGGGAAGCCATGCAGCCTTCATGTCGGGCCTTCACACGACGATGCTCGTGGCATCACTCGTCGCTCTCGCAGGGGCGGCCCTCGGGCCTCTGGTGAGGTCGAGCGACGCCCCCGGGCAGTCCCCCGAGGGAGATGTTGGTGCCGTGCCGTCCTCCGCGGGTCACACCGCCCACTACTCGAGCTCAACGCCCGGGGAGGTGCGTAGTTGGCTACGTGCAGTGGGCAACACGTGCGCCGGGTGGTGGTGAGAGGGGAAGATTCCGCGCCCGGCTCATCGAGAACCAGCCCGGATCGCCCCGCGGCGCCTAATGGGATGGGGCGGGCACGAAGCTGAGGCGCACATGGCGCCGCGGGTTGTCGACATTGAGATCCACAAGCACGAGGGACTGCCAGGTGCCGAGCGCGACCCGACCCCCGATCACGGGGAGAGTAACTGACGGACTGACGAGAACGGGCAGGAGGTGGTCGGCCCCGTGACCCGATGACCCGTGGGCGTGTCGGTAGCGGCCGTCTCGCGGCAGGAGCCGTTCGAGAGCGGCAATGAGATCACCTTCGGACCCCGATCCCAGCTCCATGAGGGCCAATCCGGCAGTGGCGTGGGGCACGAAGACGTTGACCAGCCCGTCTCCCTGTTCGGCGCAGAACCGCTCGAGTTGCGTGGTGAGGTCCACGATCCGCTGCTGGGAGCTGTCGATGTCGATTTCGATTGTCCGCATCAACCGCTAGTCTGCCGCGCCGGCTGGCCCACATTCGGCCGATTCCGATACTCGGCGCGGTGGACAGTACCCGACTGGGTGCCGTGGAGCTACGCGGTGTGCTGCAGTGCCACCGCCTGACGGACCCCCGGGAACACCACCTCGAACAGGAGCTGCCTCGACTCCTCGACGACCTCGGGCGCGGCGTCACGGGTCGGCCCGACGATGGCCAGGCGGTCGAGTCCGAGCGCGACGAGACCGGCGAGTCGGTCGATGCAGTACTCCGGCGTTCCTGCCACCCCGAACCGCTCGAGGAAGGCTTCGGTGAGGTATGCCAGGTGGGCGGCGCCGCCCCTCCCGTGACGGGACATGTCGTAGTGCTGGTCGACGGCCCGGATCACCGACTCGTCCTCAGGATCGACTTGGTCGGCCGGCAGTCCGCGGGAGAATCGGGCGTACACCGCGGCCACCGGCTTTATGAGCTCCAGGGCCACGCTACGGTCGGGATGAGGAGCGACGTTGACGTACGCGCCGAATGAGACACCGTCGGGGGCAAGGCCGGCCGCACCACGGGCGCGCCGTGCCAGCTCGATGCTGCGGCGCACGCGCTCGGGATCGGCGCCCACGTTGAAGGTGACCCGCTCGGCCAGGCGGGCGCCCACTCCGATGACGCCCGGACCGGTCGCCGCCACGTCGACGGGCACCTTTGGGATCGAGAGCGCGTCGATCCACGCCAACTGGGCCATCGGACCATCCTCCTCGACGTGGGTACCCGAGAGATACGACTGGAGTCGCACGATGTAGTGCTCGAGCTCCGCCACGGTTGCCGCTGGGAGGCCGATCTTCGTCACCGCCGAGTCGCCCCGACCGATACCAAGGATCGCCCGGCCGCCGGACTCGTGCTGGACCGTGGCGATGGCGCAGGCCAAGACCGCGGGGTGGCGGGTGACGGGGTTGGTGACACCGATACCCAGCTTGAGGCGGGTGGTCGCGGCCGCGGCGACGGTGAGTCCCACGAAGGCATCGGGGTTCTGGCACTGCGTGTCGCCGAAGCTGACACCGTCGAAACCCAGGGCCTCCGCCTCACGGGCAATCGATACCGCGTGACCGCCCGTGTTGCTCGTGGCCATCCACAGTTCGACCTGGCGCGTGGGCGCATCGTCCGTCATCGTGCTCCTCTCGCGGATGCCGGCGGCATGGTCAGCCGTGGCAGTGCCATCGGTGACCGGCGACACTATCGCCAGGGCGAACCAGCTGCTCGCCGAATCGGCCGCCTCGGCGCGAACCCGCGGGCTATTCCCTGATGCCGCGAGATGCCAGCACGGCGCGCACGAACCGCGCGAATTCCTCTGGATGGGTTCGGTTGGCGAAGTGTCCGGCCCCCGGGACGACGTGGAGGAGCGCGTCGGGTAACTGCTCGGTGAGCCATGCGGCCCCGCGCGCGTGCTCCCAGGAGGTCGCCCCGCCCACGCCGACCAGCGTCGGGACTCCCACGTCGCCGAATGCGAAGGGGGCGATGAGTTCCGAGGCCATGTCGACCTGCAACGCCACGCCTTCGGCTCGGCGTTGCGCGTGCACCTCGGGAGGCAACGCATCCCATGCCTCGTCACCGAGCAGTCGACGGTACATCTCCTCGATCGAACCCTCGGGATCCTCGGATCTGGCGATCGCCGCGCCAACCTCCTTCGTGGTCGGCGGCCACCAGTCGACCCAGGGAAGCGGCGGCTCCCAGACCCCTAGCGCGGTGAACGCCTCGGGGCGGAGCGTGGCGGCGAGCATCGCGGGATTGGATCCGAAGCTGTGGGCGATGACCACACCGGGCGGCTGGCAGCGGTCCAGCACATCCAACAGGTCCTCGGCGTGGTCGAGCATCGACCGCGCCGGTGTCAGGGCCAGCGACCGGCCGTATCCCCGCCGGTCGTAGAGGACCACTCGGAGATGCGACACGTAGGGGAGCACGGATCGGAAGCTCGACCCACGATCCGGCGCACCGTGCACCAAGACGACGGATGGACCCGTTTCGGATCCGCACAGCTCGATCTCCAGATCGGGGCCGACCTCGGTGGCTGCAGGACCGCCGCGGTGGGCACGGCGCGGCGCGTCGTCGACATCATCCAGACCCGCGGGTACGGCATTCATCCGCTCACCCTAGCCATTTCGTAATTACGGACTGGTCCCGATGCTCGCCCCGGGCTGCCGCGTCGGCCAGCCGCACCTCGGTCGCCGGCCGCGGGAGGGGAGAAGCCGGGTCCTCGGTGCGTTGACGGCGCTACGTTGGGAGAGCGTTGGGAGAGTGTTCGCCGGACGTAGTGACCCCGTCTCTACAGTTCCTCGGTGGCCGCCAATCTCCGAGGAACGAGCCATTGGGAGGGCGTGGTCTGACCATGCGACGACTAGGGAAGCCGAGAATCGCCCTCGGAGTCACGACGGTTGTCGGTCTGGTCAGCGCACTGGCGGTGGGCACGCTCGAAGGCACGGCCGGCGCCACCTCCCACTCTTCGACCCGGATCACGATGGCGAAGAAAGCCCTGTTGGTCCTCTCCGACATGCCCAAGGGTTGGACGTCGTCCAAGTCCTCGTCCAACAACAACGCCCCCTTTCCCGGAGCGGCGCAACTGGCCAGCTGCATCGGCGTTCCGACGAGCGTCATCACCTACAACGCACCCTCGGTACTCAGCCCGGAGTTCGACAGCAAGGATCAACAGCTGTCAGTACAAGACAGCGTGCAGGTCTACCCCTCAGCCAAGGCCGCCCAGGCCGACTTCGCCTCTCTGGCCAATTCCAAGACACCGGAGTGTATGACGTCGGATCTGAACGGACCGGGGAAGGCCGAGTTCGACACGCAGATCGGCGAAGGGCTCAATGTAGGGACCATCGTGGTGACGAAGACGCCCGCGTCCGACTATGGGCCCGACACAACCGACTTTACGATGTACTTTCCCGTTACCCAAAAGGGAGTGACGATCAACGTCGAGCTCACCCTGGTCGACTACGTCAAGGGTAGAGAGGAACAGACCGTCATGCTCAGCGCCTTCCAGACAAATTTCCCAACCTCGCTGGCCCGGCACCTGACCACGGTGGCGGACGGGCGCCTGTAGCGGCCTCGGGTCGCGAGCCGGCGCGCGCCTGCGGCGCGCGCGTTCAGGAACCGACGACCCCCTTGGCAATCCGTTCGCCCGTCTCCCGGTCGATGTTGTGCCAGTACTCGATGGCCCGCTCCAGGACGGGCTCGGACACGCCCTTGGTGAGGTGGCCGACCACGTTGGACACGAGGCGATCCCGCTGGGCGTCGTCCATGACTTCGCGTACCAGCGTGCCGGGCTGACCCCAGTCGTCGTCGTCCCGATGCAGGGTGTAGGCGGCGTGCACGAACTCGCCGTCGGCCTCCCACTTCTCCACGTACGGGTAGCGCACCGGGTCGGCCACCGGACCCCCCTTGGAGTTGGGCGCGTAGACGGGGTCCGAGACGTTCTGGACCCGCATGGCCCCGTCCTTGCTGTAGCTGTGCACGGGAACCTTGGGGGCATTCACCGGGATCTGCTTGTAGTTCACACCCATCCGGGCACGGTGGGCGTCGGCGTAGGAGAAGACGCGGGCCAACAGCATCTTGTCTGGGCTGACACCGATCCCAGGCACGAGGTTGTTCGGCTCGAATGCGGCCTGTTCTATCTCCGTGTGGAAGTCGGTGGGGTTGCGGTCCAGCGTCAAGCGGCCGACGTCGTGCAGCGGATAGTCCGCGTGGGGCCATACCTTGGTGAGATCGAACGGGTTGAACCGGTAGGTCCTGGCCTCTTCGAAGGGCATGATCTGGACCTTCAGGGTCCAGCTGGGATAGTTCCCCTGCCTGATCGACTCGAACAGGTCGCGCCGGTGATAGTCGCCGTCCTGGCCCGCCATGCGGTCACCCTCGTCCTGGGTGAGAAAGTCGATCCCCTGGTCGGTCTTGAAGTGGTATTTGACCCAGAATCGCTCGGCCTGGGCGTTGACCCACATGTAGGTGTGGCTGGAGTAGCCGTTCATGTGACGCCACGACTTGGGGATCCCCCGGTCACCCATCAGCCAGGTCACCTGGTGGGCCGACTCCGGCGACAGCGTCCAGAAGTCCCACTGCATGTCGTGGTCGCGCATGTCCGAGTCGGCTCGGCGCTTTTGGGATCGGATGAAGTGTTGAAACTTCATCGGGTCACGCAGGAAGAAGACGGGCGTGTTGTTCCCCACCATGTCGTAGTTGCCCTCGGACGTGTAGAACTTCAGCGCGAACCCACGCGGATCGCGCCAGGTGTCCGGGCTGCCTCGCTCGCCGGCCACCGTGGAGAAGCGGGTCAGTGTGTCGGTGGTGGTGCCGGGCTGGAAGACCGCTGCCTTGGTGTACTGGCTCACGTCGGCGATGACCTCGAAGTGGCCGAAGGCGCCCGCCCCCTTGGCATGGGGCTGACGCTCGGGGATGCGCTCCCGGTTGAAGTTCGCCATCTGTTCAATGAGGTAGTGGTCCTGCAGCAGGATGGGCCCATCGGGTCCCACCGTGAGGGAGTGCTCGTCACTTGCAACTGGGATTGCAGCATCTGTCGTCGTGAACTTTGCACCGTCGCTTGCCATGGCGGTCCTCCCTTTGGGGTACGAATCTTCGTGATCGATGTATGCCCAAGGACGTGGCGGATCGAACATCACGCCGCCCGGAATTTTCCCCCACCCGGTGGGAGCTCCGGCGGCCCCGTCGGATCAGCGCCGTTTGGGGACGGTGTTCGTCATGTGCGGGAGCTGCAGCACCCCTGCAGCGCACGCACTCGTGCGAACACGCAGGTGGTTCACCCTCTTTTTCATACCAGTCATCCCGTTGGGCACGAAGTACTTCACCACCTGTGCGTTGCGGCCGCGGCACGCAGATCACCAAGGAGGGCGCAGACCACTACATGGCCTCGGCCCAGCAGCACGCGGCGGCTTCGAGCGGCGCGGCGGTTTCAAGCCCTCCACCTGTCGCTGCCGGCGTAGGGGCCTCGCCCGGTCCGCTCGGGGAGGCCTCCATGGAGTCCTCGGCTCCCGAGGCGGGGGAGTCTCCAACCGAGACGTAGTCGCTGCTCCCGACGATGCCCGGCAAGAGGCAGGCCGGGCGCCTCCTGGGAGAACTCAGTACCCTGACGCCGCGATGATCGATCCGTTGAGCTTGGTGCCCGCCATGCCCCCATCGTTGGGAGCATCGCCGTAGTTCCAGACGGCGCCGTTCGCTGCGGCGACCCAGTAGCCGCCGCCGTTAGACGTGGTGAAGATGGCCGTGGCCGGGTTGGTACCGCCGACCGAGCCGACCGGATCTCCGAGATTCAGCGCATCGCCATAGCCGTAGACGGTCCCGTTGGCCAGGAGGATCCAGTAGCCCCCACCGTTTGGGGTGCGCACCGCCGAGGTGACCGGAGAGGCCTGGGGCCCCGGTGCCCCGTAGTACGCGGCGTCTCCGAAGGTGTAGACGCCCCCCGTGGCGGTTACCAGCCAGTAGCCGTTTCCGGTGGCGTCGGGCATGACGGCGACCCCCGCCCCGGCGCATCCCCCGATGCCCGGGCACGAACCCTCGAACTTGGCGTCGCCGAAGGCGAAGACCCCACCGTCGGAGGCCACCATGAAGTACCCGCCGCCGTCGGACGAGGGCACCATGCCGACGATGGGCGCGTTCAACTTCCTGCCGGCTCCCGCGCTCCCCGCCGGAGCGATCCCCAGGCCGGGGATGGAGCCGTGGAATCCCGAGTCGCCGAACGTGAAGACGCCACCATCGGAGGCCACCAACCAGTAGCCTCCCAGGTCGGCGGTGGGCGAGATCCCCACGACCGGGCGCTGGAGTCTGAGGTTCCCGGTCGACCCATAGAACTGCGCCGAACCGAAGGTGAAGATACCGCCGTCGGAACCGACGAGCCAGTACCCGTGCGCCGGTGCGACCCCGGAACCGGACACAACCAGGTTGGCGAGGCCGATCGATCCCATGAACGTCGAGCTCCCATTGTAGGTGGCTGTCACCGTATCGTCCCCCGCCGGTGCATTCGCTGCTGTACAGGATCCCGATCCGTTCGCCAGGATCGTCGTGCACAGCCCGGTCGATCCGACCGAGAAGGTCAGGGTTCCCGTGGGCGTGCCGCCCGAGGAGGTCACCGTGGCCGAATAGGTCACCAGGCCCCCCGAGGACACCGACGTTGGGTTGACCGAGGCAGCGGTGGCGGTCGGCGTCGGACCGACATAGTTCACGGTGAACGAGCTACCGGCGATCGAGCCGGGTGTGGCGATGGTGCTCGTGCCCGCCGGGTTGAGCATGTTGACCGGGGTTTGCGTGACCGGGCCCCCCGAGTCGGTGACGCCGATGCCGGTGAACTGGGCCGACCCGAAATCCGCCAGGGTGGACTGCTGGCCGTCGACGTTCGGGGCTTCTTCGATCCACTCAGCCGTATCGCCAGCAGTGCTGTAGGAGACCGTTTTGGAGAAGGGACCGGCCCACGCCGTCACGTCATCGATGGTGATGGTCCATATTCCCGGTGAGTCCTCGACGACAGTGGCCTCCATGTGATCGCCGGGTGCGACGTCACCGATGGGCACCGCCGCGGCCGGGAGCATCTCGTACCAGGCGAAGTACTGGGTGGTGCCGGCCGAGGTGTCCTGGGCGGTACCGGTCTGGATGAGCGAGTTCGTGTCGATATCGCCGTCTATGCCGATCCATGTCGAGGAGTACTGGCTGGCCTGTGAGGCCTGCACCGTCGGTACCACCCAGTCGGCGGTCACCTCGGTGAAGGTCGGTCCACTGTCGATGTAGCCCGACCAGTTGGTGGACTGCGCCGTCGTGTTCGTTATGCCCGACGCATGGCGGGCACGGGTGGACGCCCAATGGACGGGCTCAGAGTGCGGTGTCGCGGCGGCGGCGGTCCGGGCGTCACCCGACGGGCCCGACGGGGAGGCCGCCTGGTCCGAGCGTGCGCTCGTACCGCGGACCTCGTGCGCCACGAGGGCGGAAGCGTCCGCGGCCAGGACCAACGCGGCGATCGCCATCACCACCCGACGTCGACCGCCTTTCGAGTTCCCGGACATCCCCGCTCTCCTTCTCACCCGCGGATTAGATCACGGTCCGGGCGGTGCGCGCACCCCGACAATTTCAGGAGCGGGCACCGGCCACCTTCTCGTTGAGCTCGTTCAGCGTCGAGGCGTCGGAACGCAGGCGGTCATCGAGCTGGCGCCCGCGATCCTGCACGGTCGCCTGGGCGACCTGCGCCAGACTCGACCACGGGTCGCGGCCGGGGTCGATGGTGGCACGCAACTCGTCGACCAGGTCGTTCGAGTCGGCACCGTCGGGGGGGTCTATGGAGACCTGGTACGACGACGCGTCATCACTCTCGGTGTAGCAGCGGATCGCGGCCACGTTGAGCTGCTCGTCAATGAGGACGAGTGAGGCTCCCTTGAGGGGGTTTCGCTGCGGCGTGTCGACGACCCAGCCTCCGGTGTTGACCACGTCGATGGTCGAGGCGAACGTCGTGGTGTCTCGACGCTCGACGAAGGGCTTGTGGGTGTGGCCGAAGACGAATGTGACGTCATGGGGGCTGCCGATCTCGGCGCCGACCTGGGATGCCACCGGGCCGTTCAGGTAGGTGAGGAGGCCGTCCTCGGCCTGCGGGCTGAGAAGGACGCCCGGGCGGTGGCGCTCGCGTACGGCCGTCCCGACACAGGCATGGAGGAGCCCGGCCACGGCATGGGCCTCGGCATCGGCCCGAACATGGGATTGACCCCCGTCCTTGATCGCTCGTTCAATGGCCTCTATCTCGGCGTGCATGGCCTCGTGGCTCTGGAGGGATTCGTAGAGCGATCGGGTGACCCGCATGATGTCGCCGCTGTCGCCCATGGAGGACCAGAAGAAGTCGATCCAGCCGCCGTTGTCCGCTTCGAGCTGCCAGGCTTCGATGGCGCCGGAGCGGGCCGTCCCGAACACCCGGTCGAGCAAGGACATCACGCGGTAGAGGGGCTCAATGAAGTGGCCGTGGCTGAGGACGACGGCCCGCTGTCCCGACCCGTCGACGAGGCCGAGGTTCGGGTAGCTCTGCTCGACGGTGACCGAAATGCCGTTGCTGCCTCTCTTGGCGAGGATCTCGACGAATCGATCGCGCACGGGAACTCCCTCGTTCGACGGGAGCAGGTGGGTGGAGTGACGATCGCGGGCCTTGGGGGTCGACGTGAGATCGTCTTCGAGCATGCGGAGGTAGCGGTCGTCGCTGCCACGCGTCCAGAGGTGATGGTCGTGGTTTCCCGGGACGAAGCGGATGTGCGGCGCGACCGCGGCGTCGCCCGTCCCTGGCCGCAGTGCGCTGATGAACTGGGAGAAGGTAGCCGCAGCGTCCTCCGGAGCGGTGAGGGCCAGCTCGAAGAGGTCTCCCAGGACGATGAGCTCGGGTGGATCCTCGCCCGGGCGGCGGAGGGACCGGAGGCACTCGCTCAACGACGTCAGGAACGGCGAGGCTGCGGAAGGATCGACGCGCTCGCCGTCAGAGGTGACATTGGTCAACAGGCTGTTCAGCGCACCCAGATGGAGGTCCGAGATGCACACCCAGCGAATGGGGGCCATGGGGATCCTTTCCGCCGAGAACGTAGCGTAACAACCTCCCCGGGCGGCGGACCGTGTGGCGGGCCTTAGTTGGCCGGTATCTTCCACCCCATCGACTCGGCGATCTCCTTGCAGGTCGGGCAGAGGCCGAAGCGACTGGGGTTGCGCCCCGGCACCCACTCCTTCCCGCAGAGGGCGCGTACGGCCGTGCCGTTCACGATGCCCTCCACGACGCTCGGCCCGGTGGAGACGAAGTCGCCCTCCTTCGGCCGGTAGCCCTCGAGGACGATGTGGGCCATCCGGTCGTGGTCGCCCTCGTCGAGCTCCTGCTCGGGACGGGCCGGGGCCAGCGTGGTGCCTGCCTCGTGTTCGGGAGACAGGGATCCTCGGGGGGACGTTCGTCCCGGGTTGGTGGTCGTCGCCATCGACCCAGCGTAGGCCGCCACCCGGACCCCTTCCCGGCCGGGGCGGCCAACGTCGGGCGCTCGGGAATCAGTCATCGACAATTATTGTTGACCACTCAGACAAATAGAACTGACCCTGAGGGGACTAGATAATGACGAACGAGAATGTGACCTTGCCGTTGCTCCCACTGAAGTCCGGGGTGGTTCTTCCCGGGATGGTCTTCACGATGGCGCTGGAGTCCGAGGAGTCGCGGGCCGCCGTAGAGGCCGCGCAGTCGGCCGGGGGAAAACTGCTGCTTGTGCCCCACATCGAGGGGCGTTACGCCAGCGTGGGCGTGATCGCGGAGGTCATGGAGGAAGGGGCGCTGCCCGGCGGGCTGCCGGCGGTAGCCGTCCGTGGTGACCAGCGGGCCACCATCGGGACAGGGGTGCCCGGGACGGGCGACGCCCTGTGGGTGGAGGCGGAGCCGATCCTCGATGTCGAGCCGTCCGAGGAAGCGGGCGAGCTGGCCCGCGAGTACCGGGCCGTTCTTGAGAACATCCTGCTCAGCCGCGGCGCCGGGCGGATCGCCAACCAGTTGCGCGACATCACCGACCCCGGCCGACTGGCCGACGTGGCCGGCTACTCGCCGGACCTGTCGCTCTCCCAGAAGGTCGAGGTTCTCGAGACCCTCGACGTCGAGGACCGGTTGCGCAAGGTTCTGGGCTGGGCGCGGGACACCCTGGCCGACCTGACGTTGCGCGAGCGGATCAAGACCGACGTGGAGGAGGGCATGGAGAAGACGCAGCGGGAGTTCCTGCTCCGGCGTCAACTCGAAGCCATCCGCAAGGAGCTCGGCCAGTTGGGTGAGGGCGACAGCGCCGACCCCGACGACTACCGCACGAAGTTGGCCGAGCGTGAGCTGCCCGAGCACGTGCGTGCCGCCGTCCAGCGCGAGGTCGACAAGCTCGAGCGGACCAGCGAGCAGAGCCCCGAGACGGGGTGGATCCGCACGTGGCTCGACACCGTCTTCGAGCTTCCCTGGGGCGTCGAGTCCGAGGATCGGCTCGAAGTGGCCGAAGCGGCTCGCATCTTGGACGCGGACCACGACGGGTTGGTCGACGTGAAGGAGCGGATTCTCGAGCACCTCGCCGTCCGCAAGCTCCAGTCCGAACGAGGGCTGGTGCCGGTGGACGGTCGCGGCTCGGGCGCCATCCTGGCCCTGGTGGGCCCTCCCGGAGTGGGCAAGACGTCGTTGGGCGAGTCGGTCGCCCGTGCCCTCGGGCGCAAGTTCGTCCGGGTCGCCCTGGGCGGGGTGCGCGACGAGGCCGAGATCAGGGGCCACCGCCGCACCTATGTCGGGGCGCAGCCGGGACGTCTGGTCAGGGCCCTGCGGGAGGCGGGCACCATGAATCCGGTCATCGTCCTCGACGAGGTGGACAAGCTCGGAGCTGACTTCCGGGGAGATCCATCGTCGGCCTTGCTCGAGGTCCTCGATCCGGCGCAGAACCACACGTTCCGCGATCACTACCTTGAGGTCGACCTCGACCTGTCGCGGGTGATGTTCATCGCCACGGCCAACGTCGTGGACACCATCCCCGGGGCACTCCTCGACCGGATGGAGGTCATCCGCTTGGACGGGTACACGGAGAGCGAGAAGGTGTCGATCGCCCGCCACCATCTGGTGGGACGCCAGCTCGGACGGGCCGCCCTGCGCGACGACGAGGTGGAGATCAGCGACGAGGCTCTCCGGAGCATCGTGGCCGACTACACCCGCGAAGCGGGCGTGCGGTCGCTCGAGCGTGAGCTCGGTCGGCTTCTGCGCAAGGTTGCGACCAAGCTGGCCGCAGGGGAGCGCGAGGCGCCCGTCACCGTTGACGCGGCCGATGTGCGATCGTGGCTGGGCCGACCTCACTTCTACTTCGAGGCGGCCGAGCGGACGAGCGTTCCGGGCGTGGTGACCGGCCTGGCTGTGACCGGGGCCGGGGGTGACGTGCTGTTCGTCGAGGCGAGCGTGTCGGAGGGCCCGGAGGGGTTGACCCTCACCGGGCAACTGGGCGACGTGATGAAGGAATCGGCCGAGATCGCACTTTCCTATGTGCGCTCACACGCCGAGGAACTCGGCATCGACCCGAAGATCTTCGCCGGAAAGCGCTTTCACCTGCACGTCCCGGCCGGCGCCGTTCCCAAGGACGGGCCCTCGGCCGGAGTGACCATGACCACGGCCTTGGTCAGCTTGCTGCGTGATGTCCCGGTGCGCTCCACCGTGGGCATGACCGGGGAGGTCACCCTGCAGGGCCGGGTGCTCCCGATCGGTGGCGTGAAGCAGAAGGTGCTTGCCGCACACCGGGCCGGCCTCAAAGAGGTGGTTCTGCCCGTCCGCAACGGGCCCGACCTCGAGGACGTCCCCGAAGAGGTCAGGGAGGTCATGACGTTCCATCTGGCCACCACCATCGCCGACGTCCTCGCCCCGGCACTGTCCGGGGAGGGGGCGGCGGATGGTGCGGATGACGGTGCGGGTGACGAGGCCCTGTTGCCGGCCGTAGCCTGACGACATGGAAGACGAGGACATCATCGCTCAGATCAGCGCGTTGGCCGAAGACGAGCAGCGACTCGAAGAGGCCCACGTCGGTGAGGGTCTCACCGATCAGGAACGGGCGCGGCTGCGAAGCATCGAAGTGACGCTCGACCAGCTCTGGGACACCCTCCGGCAGCGCCGAGCCCGGCGTAATGCCGGGGGGGACCCCGGAGACGTGCGGCCGCGGTCGGCCGACACGGTGGAGGGCTACCTGCAGTAAGGAGGGCTACTTCTTTGCCCTTCTCGCCTGGATCACCGGCCACCCCAATGGGAAGGCGGCCACGATTGAGGCCGCCAACGCCACAAACGATCCGTAGCTCCATCCCACCCCGGAGAATGAGTAGCCGCCGGGCTTGAACACGAAGGCGATCAGGACCAGGACGAAGTTGATCGTGGTCGCGCCCAAGAGCAGCTGGTCACGATCCATCGGGGACGTTGCCGGCAACTTCCATGCGCCCGCCGCCTCAGCGGCCAGTAGAGCGATCACCCCGAGCGAAACGAACAGGGTGATGTACAGATAACCGTGAGCCGTGAGGCCGTCCCAGCTCACCGTGCCGATGATGCCTCCGAATTTCAAGCTGTACCACGGCAGGAACAATGAGATGAAGAGGACGAGCGTGCCGATCCCGACGAGCCGGTCCACGTGATTGATCGACGCCAAATCAAACTTGACCTGCGGCTTGGCAGGAGGAGCGGGGGCGCCCGGCGATCCCACCGGGCCGGGGGCGGGCGGCGGTCCCGCTGCGCCGGAAGCGGCTGACGGCGACAGTCCGGATTGAGGGCTGCCGCAGCTGGGACACTCGGCGGTGCCGGCGTCGAGTACCGCCTGGCAGTTGGGGCAGGTGCTGGAGGCCATGGCCCACCTCAATCACGCTCGTAGGGGCTGGTACGAGACGGAGAATAGCCCGTTCAGCGGAGGCTGGGACGTGGCCGATTTTCTTGGCTGCCAATTGCCAATGATCCCCCCCTTGGTTTTTTGTCTGGTACTAAGATGACAGCGTTACGAACAGCCGTTCGTTGACCCTGTTCCGGTAGTCGGCACCCGGGAGAGCGGGGAACGTGGAACCGGGTGGCGTGTTGGAGTCGGCTTACTGTCATCCTCAAAGGAGCGCGTGATGGCAAGGTTGGGCGCCGACGAAGAGTGCAGGCTGATCGCCGATGGCAAGGAACTGGCCAGACGTTTGCGAGCAGAGGCCGACGAGATCGATCGTCTCATTCTGACCCTTGGGCAAGGTGCGCCCTCCAGTCGCGCGCTGCATCTAACGGAACATTCTGGCGGGCGAGTCGGTCCCTGAGGACGAGCACGGCAGCTTCGTGTTCGTCCAGACCGAGGAAGGTGAAGATGGCCGGGTAGTAGTGACCGCCCGGTTCGTTCTCCCCCGACTCCCACTTCTGATACTGGGGCTGCGATGTGCCGAGGAACTGTGCCGCCCGCCTCTGATTCCAGCCGCGCTTGGTTCTTTCAGCGAGAAGCGCAGTGCTGATAGGCGTCACCAATCGGATGTTCCAGACATTTCGGCCACACGGTAGCCCATGTAAAACCCCCGTTGTTGTGGGTGTAGCTATCGGACATAAGGTAATTTAGACGCAGCTTGACAACTGACACGTGTCAGTTATCATGCAGCCCGTGGATCGATGGCGGCGGCCCATCTGGGGTCTGACAACATCTGGGCGACCCAGGGAGTCCGGCAATGCCGGCGACTCTCCGAGCGTGCGTTCCGCACCCGCCGACGCCTGGGGCAGCCTCATCCACTTCGGGGCCTTCGACCCGGCGTCTGGCGGCAACTTTCTCGTGTTCGGCGTACTGGGAACACCGCAGAGTGCGACCTCGGGAGCGCGTTCCGTTTCGCACCGCACGTACTCGTGATCACGAACGTCTGAGAAAAGGGGCCCAACAATGCGACGTCCTCTCGCGCTGCTCGCGCTCGTGCCGCTGGTCGTAGTAGGTCTGACCGTTCCGGCGGGCGCTGCTCGTAACGGCGGGTTCTCGAACGGCGGATCCTCGAACGGCGGATCCTCAAACGGCGGCGGCTCCGCTAACCCGACGGCCGGGATGTCGCTGGTCTTCAATCAGGGCTTTTCGGGCTCAACGCTCAACACGTCGGCGTGGGATACCTGTTACGAGTACTTCGTTGCCTCGACGGGCTGCACGAACTACGGCAACGGCGAACTCGAGTGGTACCTGCCAGGGGGCGACCAAGTCTCCGGCGGCGTGCTGCATGAGGTGGCCACCGAGACACCCACGCAAGGGACCACGCAAGCCGGTGCGTCCGAGGTCTACCCCTACAAGTCGGGGATGGTGACGACGTTCGGGTCCTTCAACTTCACCTACGGCTACGTCTCGGTCGTCGCCAAGCTGCCCGGAGGCACCGGGACCTGGCCCGCCATCTGGATGTTGCCGGAGAACGGCACATGGCCGCCCGAGATCGACATCATGGAGAACTACGGCTCGACCAATCAGATCCAGTGCACGGTTCATTGGAGTTCGGCCAACCTTCAGGCCTATGCCAACGTGACCAGTTCGACCAACCTCACGAACAGTTACAACACCTACAGCGTGCTGTGGACGCCCACCTCGCTCACCTGGTATCTCAACGGCAAGGCCGTGTTCACGTACAGCGGAGTGGGCGTACCCAATACGCCGATGTACCTCCTGGCCAACCTGGCCATCGACGCCGTCGGGGCGCCGAGCAGTTCGTTCGATATCCAGTCGGTCAAGATCTATCAGAATCGCTGACCGTTAGGTCCAACGACGTGAGCTGACAATCCTCTTGCCCCGGGCCTGCGGAGCCACGGGAGGGGTGGAGGCCGTGGTCCTCTGACCTCTGTACCATGCTGCCAGCCACGGCCACGTAGAGCCGGGGTGCTGAGGACATCTGTGGGACAGGATTGCCTCTGGCGAACGTACCCCTCGCGGGGCTGTAGCTCAGTGGTTAGAGCAGGGGACTCATAATCCCTCGGTCGTGGGTTCGATCCCCACCAGCCCCACGCACACCGTGTCCCGTCCCACCGTGTACTCGGTGACCGTGTACCGGTGTCTGCTCGGACCGACACGCGCCGGACGGCGCGCTCTTCAGGTCGGCTGGGGTTCGGTGGCGGCCCAGGCGACCGCCCCGCCCGTCAGGTTCTCGGCCGTCCACCCGGCATCGCTGAGTGCACTGGCCGCCTTGGCCGAGCGAGTGCCGGCGTGGCAGGCGACGACGATGGTGGTGTCCTGCGGCAACTCGCCCAACCGATCGCCCAGCTGACCCAGCGGGATGTTGACCCCGAACGGGTAGGCCCACTCCTCGACCTCGGAGGGCTCCCTCACGTCGAGGAGGAAGACGTCCTCGCCCGCCGACAGCCGAGCGCGGACCTCGTCAGGTGACACTTCACGATAAGACATGGGGCCAGGCTACCGGCGCCCGGCTCCCGCTAGGCATCGTTTCTCCGGGTCGCGCAGCTACTCTCGGGGCATGCCGTTGCCCCGGAAGTTCTTCAATGAGGACGAGGAGCTTCTTGTCGAGCTCCGCCCCCATTGGGTCTTCTTCGCCGTCCCCGCGCTCGTCGCCTTCGTCGCCGTGGCGGGGGTCATCGCCCTGCTCTCCGCCGTGTCCATGCCCCACTGGGCGGCCGACGCGTTGCTGATCCTGGCCGCCTTCCCTGTGGTGTGGTGTCTCGGTCGGCTCCTGCGGTGGCGCTGCTACATCTTGGCGCTGACGACGACCCGCATCGTGGAGTGTCGCGGGGTCATCAGCAGGCAGATCGTCCAGCTCCGCCTGCAACGGATCACCGAGATCAGCCTGTCGCAGAAGTTCTGGGAGCGCATGCTGGGCACCGGCCGGCTGATCGTCGACGTCCAGGGCGAGGACGATGCCGTGGTCCTCGAGTTCGTCCGCAAACCGGCCATCGTCCAGCGGGTCATCAACGGCAAGATCAACGAGTTGACGGCCGGCGCCCCGGCCGAGGAGATACCCGACGAGCTACGCGACATCGACTCGCGGGTGAGGCGGTCCGGCGCATCGGGGAGGCAGGTCGACGACACGCACGACACGCCGCCGTTCGGCGTGCCTGCCGTTGTGGGCGAACGCCCGCGTGCTGCCGGCCCACCCCCGCCGGCCGGCCCACCCCCTCCGGCCAGCCCACCCCCGCCGGCCGGTCCACCCCCGTCGGCCAGCCCACCCACCGGCGGTGCCGGACCGGGCGAGATTCGCATTCGGCTCATTGAGCTCGACGACCTGCGGCAGCGGGGCATCATCTCCGAGCAGGAGTTCGCCGACAAGAAGGCCGAGCTGCTGAGCCGCATTTAGGCTTCTGGGCGGTTGCCGGGCGCCGACTACCGTGGTGCGGGTGGGCGAGCCTCGATACAGGTGCGACGGCTGCGGCAACCTGACCCGCTTCGATGTGACCACGTCGGAGACGACCAGGTCGTTCTACCACTACACCGTCGGGGGCGACCTCAGCGTGGAAGAGACGGCGGTGCTGTCCCGCCAGGTCGACGAGGTCGTGTGCCGCTGGTGCGGGCACGGCCGCAGCGTCGTCGAGGTCAGCGAGGGCGAGTCTCTGACCCCGTGACCGACCCCACGTCGGCCGAGTTCCTGGCCCGGCTGCGACCCATCCCCACTTACCGGGATCATCCGGCCACCTCGCCGGCCGATATCCAGGGCGTGGATCCTTCCGGTGCCCCCGTCCGGGTGGCGGTCCTGGGGTCGGCCGAGCCCGTTCTCCTCCTCTTCCTCTCGGCGGCCTGCCTCGGCTGCCGCGACCTGTGGGGCGGGACGGCGGAGCTGCACCGTTCGCTGCCTTCGGGCGTCCACGTCGTCCTCGTCACCCGGGGGCCCGAGGAGGAGGACGCCCGGGCGATCGCCGCGCTGGCACCGGCGGGCTGCCTCACGGTGATGAGCTCGCAGGCCTACCGCGACTACCGCGTCGGGGGCCCGCCCTTCCTGGCCGTCGCCTGGGGGCACGAGGTACGGACCGAGGGCGTGGCCTGGGGGGTTGCCGAGACGGTGCGCGCCACCCGGCAGGCCGTTGCGGGGGAGCAGTGATGGTGGCGGGCCCGAGGCCCGGACCGCGTGTCACAACCCCCTGCGACGCTGGTGGCGAAGAAGGAGGGCCACGACCATGCCTGATCTGGAGATGTTCAACACCGAGATGTTCAACACCGAGATGTTCAACACCGAGATGCGCAACCCCGAGATGCGCAACCCCGAGGCGACCGAACCGCTCACCATCGACTGCGACTGCTGCGAGCTCCAGGGGTCCGCGGCCTGCGACGACTGCGTGGTCACCTTCCTCCTGGGGCGTGAGCCCGATGACGCCGTGGTCATCGATGCCGACGAGGCCCGGGCCATGCGGATGCTCGAGCGCGCCGGTCTCGTCCCGACGCTGCGCTTCAGCGCCGGGAGTGGCTGACCCGGCGCTCGCCGGTGGCCCGCCCTCGGTGCGGGCCGGGGGGAGACGGGCGCCATGAGGCGACACCTGCTGGTCACCAACGATTTCCCACCCAAGGTGGGTGGTATCCAGAGCTACCTCTGGGAGCTGTGGAGGCGCGTCGATCCGGACTCCTTCGTCGTCCTTACGGCGTCGTCGCACCCGGACGCTCCCGCCTGGGATTCCGCCCAGGCGGCGCGCGGGATCCGCATCGTCCGGGTCCCCGAGCCGATCCTGTTCTTTCCGACACCCGGGGCGTTCGCCGAGGTACGGCGGTGCGTCCGCGAGCACGACATCGGTCTCGTCCTCTTCGATCCCGCCCTCCCGCTCGGGCTCCTCGGTCCACGGATCGGCGTGCCGTACGGGGTCATCCTGCACGGAGCCGAGGTCACCGTGCCGGGCCGGATTCCCGGCGCGCGGTCGCTGCTGGCCCGCGTCGTGCGGGGCTCGTCGGTGGTGGTCACGGCGGGTCCCTACCCGGCGGCCGAGGTGCGCCGTGCGGCCGGCATCATCGCGGCGCCGATCGTCGAGGTGCCGCCCGGCGTCGACACCGCGGCCATCACCACCCTGCGGGCCCCCCAGCGCCGCGCCGCCCGGGCCCGGCTCGGACTGCCGACCACCGGTCCGCTGGTGGTGAGCGTGAGCCGGCTGGTGCCCCGCAAGGGGATGGACGTGCTCATCGCCGCGGCCGGACGGCTGGCCCCCTCCTATCCCGACCTGGTGGTGGCCATCGGGGGAGAGGGCCGCGAGGCGGACCGGCTCCGGCGTCAGGCCTCCTCCAGCCTGGCCCCGGTCAGGCTGCTCGGTCGGGTGAGCGACGAGGACCGCGCGGCGCTGCTCGCCGCAGCCGACGTCTTCGTGATGCCGTGCCGCAACCGCTGGCTGGGTCTGGAGCAGGAGGGCTTCGGCATCGTCTTTCTGGAGGCCGCCGCGGCGGGAACGCCCCAGATCGCCGGCGACAGCGGGGGTGCGGCCGACGCCGTGGTGCACGGGGTGACCGGCCTGGTGGTCGACGAGCCGGACGACGCCGGGAGCGTGGCGACGGCCCTGCGCACCCTGCTGGCCGATCCCAAGCTGCGACGCCGCATGGCCGCGGCCGGCCGTGCCCGCGTCACGGCATCCTTCGACTATGACATTCTCGCTTCTAGGCTGGCCAGCACCTTGGAGAAAGTGGGAGGCTGACGCTCCGCCCCGAGACCTCGGGGCGCGTCGGCAACAGACATCGACCCGAGACGAGAGGAACACGAGGCAGTGGCCGATCAAGCCACAGAACAGATGTCGGTGGCGGCATCGCCGGAGCGGTGCTTCGCCGTCGCCGCGGACATCGAGCGCTATCCCGAATGGGCGGCCGACATAAAGGAGGTCGTCGTCGAAGAGCGCGACGACCAGGGTCGGCCGGTGCTGGTCACCTTCCGGGCCGCCGCCTTCGGCCGGAGCGCCAGCTCCACCCTGCGCTACGACTTCACCGAGGCGCCGCACATCCTCTCGTGGAAGCTGACCAAGGGCGACATCACCTCCAAGTGGGACGGGAGCTACGTCTTCGATCCCGACGAGGCGGCCGGGACCCACGTCACGTACCACCTGGAGGCGGAGCTGCGCGTCCCCATCCCCGGTTTCATCAAGAACCGGGCCCAGAGTCGCGTCATGTCGACGGCCATTCGGGAGCTGAAGGCGCGGGTCGAGTCGTCGTCGTGACGTCGGACGCCGGATCCTCGGCGGGCGACGGCGTTTCGTTGGGGATCGACATCGGCGGGACCAAGGTTCTCGGGGTTGTCCTGAATGCGGCCGACCGGGTGATGGCCGAGTCCCGCGTCCCCACGCCGAGGGGCCGGCGAGGCGGCGGCCCGGCCTGGGGCCCCGAGGAGGGGGTCGAGGTGGCGGGTGTGATCGCCGACGTGGTGGCCCGGCTCGACGCGTCCAGCGGCTCGCCGGCGACCCGGCCCGCTGACGCCGTCCCCGTCGGCATCGGGGTGCCGGGGATGCTCGATCGACAGGAGAGGCTCCTTCTCTCCCCCAACCTCTCCGACGCGCAGGGGGTGGACTGGCGGGAACTGATGCGGAGCCGCCTGGCGGGGCGGCGGGTCGTCATCGAGAACGACGCCAACCTGGCCGTGCTGGCCGAACACCGGTTGGGCGCGGCGCGGGGCTACCGCCACGTGGTGATGGTCACGCTGGGGACCGGCATCGGGGGAGGCGTCATCGTCGATGGGCGCGTCCAGGTGGGCGCCAACGGCTTCTGCGGGGAGATCGGACACATGGTGGTCGATCCCGCCGGCCCACCGTGCCCGTGCGGGCGGCGAGGGTGCTGGGAGCGTTTCGCGTCGGGGGGTGGGTTGGGCCTGCTGGCCCGCGAGGCGGCGCTCGCTGGAACGCTGCCCGGGGTGGTCGCCCTGGCCGGCGGTGACCCCGAGGGCGTGCGGGGTGAGGACGTGACGGCCGCCGCCCTCTCCGGGGACCGCGACGCCCGCCGCGTCCTGGAGCAGGTGGGTTGGTGGGTCGGCTTCGGACTGGCCAATCTGGCCAGCGTCCTCGACCCGGAGTGCTTCGTCATCGGGGGTGGGTTGGCCAGCGCCGGCGACCTCCTTCTCACCGCCGCCCGCCGGGCCTATTCGGAGCTGGTCCTGGGCGGTTCGGTCCGCCCCCCGACGGCGATCGTCCCGGCCCAGTTCGGCGAGCGCGCCGGCGCGGTGGGCGCCGCGTGGGCGGCGCGTCACGGAGGGCTATGGGGAACGGGAGAGGGGTGATCCGCACCGGCATCGTGCTGCCCATCTTCCGGGAGACTCCCGACGACGCCTTCGAGGCGGCGCACCGGGCGTTGGCCGCCGGGGTGGACGGCGTGTTCTGCTACGACCACCTCTGGCCCCTGGGGGAGCCCGACCGGCCGGCGCTGGCGCCGTTCCCCGTGCTGTCCAGCCTCGCCGCCACTCTCGACGTTCCGCCGGGCCGGGGCGGCGGCCCGTTCTTCGGGACGTTGGTGGCCCGGGTGGGGCTGGTGCCCAACGACGTCCTGCTGGGCCAGTTCAACGCCCTCGAACACCTGGCCCCGGGGCGCGTCATCGCCGGTCTGGGCACCGGTGACCACCTGAGCGAGGCGGAGAACCGCGCCTACGGCCTCCCCTTTGCCCCGGCCGCCGAGCGGCGGTCGGACATGGTGGACCTGGGCCGCCAGCTGCGGGAGCGGGGCCTCACCGTGTGGCTGGCCGGGGGGCCACGGGCGCGCGATCGATGAGGTTCGGGCAACCGGCGCGGCGCTCAACGTCTGGGATGCCGAGCCCGGCTTGGTGGCCCGCCGGTCGCAGGGGCCCGACGCGGTGGAGGTCACCTGGGGCGGGCCCCCCCAGCCGGCGTCGACCCTGGCCGACACGGTGCGGGAGCTGGCCGACGCCGGCGCCAGCTGGGTCATCTTCGGCTGGCCGGTCGACCTCGCCGCGGTGGTGGCCGCCGCCCGGAGGGCATCGTCGAGGGAGCCCGGGGCGCAGCCGTAGACTCGACAGATGGAATTCCGCCGGATCAACGGGCTACCGCCCTACGTCTTCGCCACCATCAACACTATGAGGGACGAAGCCCGGCGAGCCGCCCGTGATGTCATCGACCTCGGGTTCGGCAATCCCGACCTGCCCTCGCCCGACGTGGCCGTGGAGAAGTTGGCCGAGGCGGTGCACAACCCGCGCAACCACCGGTACTCGGCCTCACGGGGGATTCCCAAGCTGCGCAGCGCCATCACGGACCTCTACCTGCGCAAGTTCGGCGTGGAGCTCGATCCCGAGACCGAGGTGGTCACCACCATCGGGGCCAAGGAAGGCTTCTCGCATCTCATGTGGGTCCTCGTCCAGCCCGGTGACACCGCACTGGTGCCCTCTCCCTCGTACCCCATCCACATCTGGGGCCCGCTGTTCGCCGGGGCGGACGTGCGCCAGGTTCCGCTCCGGGGCCCCTCGGTCGACGTCGACGGCACGGGAGCCCCCGATCCGGGCGACGACTTCTTCGACGGCTTGATGCACGCCTGGGAGGAGTCGTGGCCCAAGCCGAGGGTCATCGTGCTCTCGTTTCCCCACAACCCGACGACGGCCTGTGTCGATCTCTCCTTCATGGAGCGCCTCGTGGCGTTCGCCCGCGAGCACGAGGTGGTCCTGGTTCACGATTTCGCCTATGCCGACATCGGCTTCGACGGTTACGACCCCCCCTCCATCTTGCAGGTGCCGGGGGCCAAGGACGTGGCCGTGGAGCTCTACACCATGACCAAGTCGTTCTCCATGGCCGGTTGGCGCGTCGGCTTCGTGGTCGGGAACCGCGAGATCGTGCAGGCACTCACCAAGCTCAAGACGTATCTCGACTACGGGACCTTCCAACCCATTCAGATCGCCGCCATTGTGGCCATGAACGAGGCCCCGGAGTATCCCAGGCAGATCAACAAGATCTACAAGTCCCGGCGCGACGCCCTGTGCGACGGGCTCAACCGCATCGGCTGGCATCTCGTCCCGCCCAAGGGGACCATGTTCGTCTGGGCCCCCATTCCCGAGCCCTACCGCGAGATGGGCTCGCTCGAGTTCGCCAAGCACTTGATCAGCGAGGCCGACGTCGCCACCTCGCCCGGTGTGGGCTTCGGCCCCGGCGGCGACGGTCACGTGCGCTTCGCCCTCATCGAGAACGAGCAGCGCATCGGACAGGCGGTGCGGAACCTGCGGGGCGCACTCACCAAACTGGGCTGAGCGCCCGTCAGGGCAGGCCGGCTCCCGGGACCGAGGTGACGACCTGCTCGATGGCGCCGTTGCGATCCACCCGGGCCTCGGCCTCCTCGGCAGTCGGGGCGGTGACCAGGTAGAGGGTCGTGCGGTCAGGTCCGCCGAGCATGCAGGCGTAGCAGCTCTGGCTGGTCGAGACCCGCTCGACGATCTCGCCCCCTTCGGCCACCCGCACGCACTCGGAGCTCCCGGCGTTGGCCACCCAGACCGTGCCGTCGGCACACAGGCAGATGCCGTCGGGGGCGACGTTGGGCGGCGCCGCCCACTGGCGCCGCCCGCTCAGCGTCCCGTCGGGCGCGCGGTCGAACGCGGTGAGCTCACCGCTCATGGACTCGGCGATGATCAACAGGGCGCCGTCGTCGGTGATGACGGCCCCGTTGGGAAAGGCCAGATCGGTCGCCGCCTCGTGGCTGGTGCCGTCGGGATCCACCCGGACCAGCGACGCGGTGGGACGTGTGGTGGCGAGGTCGATCGTCCCGTCGTACAGGCGGTCGAGGTCGAAGCCGAAGTTCCCGGCGTAGGCCTGCCCGTTGGCGGCGACCACCATGTCGTTGGCGTTGCCCGTCGCCCAGGGCGTGAGCTCCCCGTGGCGCACCACGGTCCCGTCCACCTCGCGGCGGAAGACGGCCCGGTCCTGGCGGGAGCTGAAGAGGAGCCGCCCGTCGGGCAACCAGCCCAGGCCGGCCGGCTCTCCGTCGAAGGCGACCTCGGTCCGCGGTTCGCCGGCCGGCGAGACGGAGACGACGGCGTGATCGAAGAAGTCCGAGTACCAGAGGCGCCCGTCGTGCCAGCGGGGACACTCGCCGAAGCAGAGCCCCGCGAGGAACGGCTCGGCGACCGCGGATGTGCTGGGCATGGCGCAGACCTCCTCGTGGACCCCCCCGGGCCCGGTACCGCAGTTCAGCACATCGTCCCGTCGACCGTCGCCCGTCGCCCGCCGCCCGTCGCACGTCGCCCGCTCCCGGCGGCGCGGAGGCGTCAGGACTACGTTGGGCCGGTGACGTACTGGGTGCTCAAGGTGATCCTCACCCCGATCTTCCGTGTGCTGTGGAGGATTGAGGTGGACGGCCGGGAGAACGTCCCCACGTCGGGCCCGGCCGTCCTGGCCGCCAACCATCAGTCCTTCTGCGATTCGGTCTTCATCCCGATCGCGGTGAGACGACGGGTGACGTTCCTGGCCAAGGCGGAGTACTTCGACTCCAAGAGGACGGCGTGGTTCTTCCGCGCCATCGGGCAGATCCCCGTTCGCCGAGGTGGTGGCAGCGACAGTGAGCGGGCGCTCGAGACGGCGCGCGCCGACGTGCTCGGACGGGGCCGGATCCTCTGCATCTATCCCGAGGGGACCCGCTCGGTCGACGCCTTCGTCCACAAGGGGCGCACCGGAGCCACCCGGATGTCGCGCGAGTGCGGGGTGCCCGTGATCCCGGTCGGCGTGCTGGGGACGGTCGAGGTGCAGCCGGTCGATGCGCGGTTCCTCCGTCCCTTCAAGCGGGTGACCATCCGTTTCGGCGCACCCATGCAGATGACGGGTCCGCGGAACCCCGACGATCCGCTGGAGGGGCACGACCACGCCGAGTGCCGGGCGTTCACCGATCGCCTGATGCACGAGATCGCCCGGCTCTCCGAGCGTCCGTACGTCGACGAGTACGTGCCCTCCCGACCGCCGACCACGTCGCCCCGATCGATCGGGCGGCTCGGTCCGGTGTGAGTGCTCACCCAATGCGCGCTCGAGCAGAATCGGGCTCCGACGGTTCGAAACAGCCTGTTTACATTGATCGCCTAGCCTCTCACTGATGGCCGGTTACGTCCTTCGTATCTCCCTCCCAGACCGTCCGGGCGCCTTGGGACTGGTGGCCAGCCGCATCGGCGCGGTGGGCGGCGACATCGTGGCCATCCACATCCTCGAGCGGGTGGAGGACAATGCCGTCGACGAGTTCGTCGTCGAGCTCGCCGGCGCGCACCTGGTGGACCTCCTGCGCACCGAGATCCACGAGGTTGACGGGGCCGAGGTGCTCGACGTCTCGCCGCTGCCCGCCACCTCGTCGCCGCCGGCTACGTCGTAGACGGGGCGATGCGGTAGGCGCACACGTGGGCGCCGTCCATGAGATGCGCCACCCGCTCGACGCGCGCGCCGGGCAGTGCGTCGCGGATGAACGAGAGCTCGCTGGAGCAGGCCTGGGAGAACCCGTGGGCCACCGTCAAGATGGCGCAGTTGTGCTCGGTGACGAGCCAGCTCCCGTCCTCCTGGCGCGTGGCGTCGGCCAGGTAGCCGTCCTCGTCGAGGATGGCGGCCAGTGCGGCCACCTGCTCGTCGAAGGACAGGTGGGCCAGGCGGGGGAGAGCACCGTCGACCCGACGCCGCCGGCGTTGCTCGAACAGATCGTCGACCTGCGCGCCGTCGGGCCCACCGAGATACCCGAGCAGCTCGGTGGTGAGATCGCCGTAGCGCTTCGGGTAGAGCGCCTCGGCCGCCGTCGTGAGCGCGTAGGTGTGGGCGGGACGGCCGCGTCGGCTGGTGGCACCGGCCGCCGTGTCACGTGCCAGCAGCCCGTCCTCCTCCAGACGGGCCAGCTGCAAGCGGATGGCCGCCGGCGTCAGCCCGAGCGCGCGTGCCACCTCGGCCGCCCCCATCGGCCCGTTGCGTTTGACCAGGTTGAGAATGGCGCGACGGGTGGTCGGCAGGGTGTCGAGGGGAGTCTCGGTCATGGCACCATCAGACGTCACGGCACCATCAGACGTCATGGCACGATCAGGTGGACGTCGCCGAACTCGTGCCACAGGTAGCCACCGTCGAGCGCCGCCGCGTAGGAGGCTTCGAGCAGGGGTCGTCCGGCGATGGCCTCCAGCATGGCCAGATGGGACGCCTCGGGCTCGTGCCAGCCGGTCAGGAAACCATCGATGGAGCGCACCGGGCGCTCAGGAGTGACCACCGTCTGCGTCCAGCCGTCACCCGGGTGCACCTGCCCATGTTCGTCGACCACCGTCTCGAGGGCGCGGACCACCGTCGTCCCGACGGCCACGACGCGCCCGCCCCGGCGGCGGGTGTCGTTGACCCGGTGCGCCGTCGAGGAGGAGACGCGGAAGTACTCGGCGTAGGGCGGTTCGCTGGCCTCGAGGGACGCCACACCGGTGTGCAGGAGCAGGGGAGCGACGCCGACCCCCTTGGCCACCAGGCGGGTCAGCACCTCGGGGGTGAAGGGTCGTCCCGCGCTGGGCATCTCGGCCGATCCCGGCTCGGTGACGTAGACGTTCTGGTAGGCGGAGAGGGGATGGTTCCCCCGTACGTACCCGTAGCGGATCGGCCGGCCGTGGCGGGCCAGATAGGCGTGCAACGGCTCGGGGGTGTCGATCAGGGAGACCCACAGACGTACGCCGACCCCCGCCGGCCCGGGCGCGTAGGGGGCGAGGAGGCGCACGCGGCCACCACCGGAGAGCGCAATGCCCGATCCGGCGTCGGCGCCCAGGAAGGCGTGGCCGTCGGTTCGGACCTCGAGCGTCCAGAGCCCGGCGGGTAGCTGGGTGGAGAGGTGGACCTGCACGCTGCGGCCGTCATCGGCGATCCCGTCGACCTCCGCTGCCAGGGTGCCCGAGGTGTTGAGGACGACGAGGTCGCCTTCGTCTAAGAAGCGGGGCAGCTCGGAGAAGTAGGTGTGCGCCAGCGAGCCGTCACCCTTGTGGGCCACCAACATGCGCACCGCGTCGCGGGTCATCCCACGGGACTCCGGAGGGGACGGCGCCTCCAGCTCGGGAGGCAGCGCGAACCGGAGCGGATGCAGCTCGGGGAGGGTGGGCCGGGTCCCGGCCAACGGCGCGGTGGCCGTCACGGCGCTCACCGCGCCGTCTCGGCGGTGAGGAACTCGGCCGCCCGGTAGCGACCGCTGGGCCGATCGCTCCGGATCAGCGTGAGGAAGGCGGGCACCACCGATGCGGGCTCGGACCGGTCGGAGATGTCCTCGCCGGGGTAGGCGGCCTGGTGCATCTGCGTCCGGAGATCCCCGGGGTCGACCGACCAGACCGTCAACGCCGGGTACTCGACCGCGAGCACGGCGCCGAGTTGGTCGAGCGCCGCCTTCCCGGCGCCATAGCCGCCCCATCCCTCGTAGGCCTCGACCCCGGCATCGGAGGTGACGTTGACCAGGCGCGGCCGCGGCGAGGCCAGCAGGAGGGGGAGCGCGGCCTGGGTCACGCCCAGTTGCGCCACCACGTTCACCTCGAGGGCGACGCGTAGGACGTCGAGCGGGTAGTCGGCCAGCGACGGGAGGGGGGACGCGCCGAGGGTGCCGGCGTTGTTGACCAGGAGGTCGAGGCCCCCCAGGGCGCCGGCCGCGGCGACCAGTGCCCGGCGGTGCTCCTCGTCGGTGATGTCGCCGGGAAGGGCGCGGAGGGCCGCGCCCGGCGCCAGCAACGGTTCGAGCCGGGCCGCGGCGACGGCGAGCGCTGCGGCACCCCGGCCGTCAATGACCAGTGACCATCCTTCTGCGGCCAGCCCCTCGGCCAGTGCCTGTCCCAGCCCCCGAGAGGCCCCGGTTACCACTGCCACGCTCATAGCGCCCACCTTCCCGAACGAGATGTCCGTTCCCGGGTGATTATAGCAAGGAAACCTTGTTTATTTCACTCTCCCGGAACGGGGGTGCCGGGGGCTCCGGACATGCCGAGGTTTCCGGCCGCTCCGGGGGTTCCGGACATGCCGAGGCCTCCGGCCGCTCCGGGGGTTCCGCCCTCCGCCCAGCCCCGGGCCCGGTCGAGGGCGCGCTGCCAGACGGCGTAGAAGGCGTCGGTCAGCTCGACCGGGAGCTCGGGTTCGAAACGGGCCGACGCGCTCCACAGCCCGGCCAGCTCGTCGAGGGAGCCCCACATCCCCTCGGCCAGCCCGGCCAGCGTGGCCGCCCCCAGGGCCGTGGACTGCGTCGATCGGGGGCGGGCCACGGTCATCCGGCTCTGCTCGGCCTGCAGGCGCAGGAGGAGGTCCATGGCAGCCGCACCCCCGTCGGCCCGCAGCTCGGACAGGGGGTGGGCCGAGGCGGCCGACATGGCATCGGTCATGTCGCGCACCTGGAAGACCATGGCCTCCACGCAGGCCCGCGCCAGCTGGGCCCGGCCCGCACCCCGGGTGAGGCCGGTCACCACGCCCCGGGCGGCGGGGTCCCACCACGGGCTGCCCAGACCGGTGAGGGCGGGCACGAAGGTGACCCCGCCGCTGTCGCCGACGGACTCGGCCAGGGGCCCGACCTCGGTCGCCTCGCCGATGATGCCCAGGTCGCGTAGCCATCCGATGGCGGCGCCGGAGACGAAGGTCGATCCCTCGAGCGCGTAGGCCACCGCCGCACCGCGCCCCGACCTTTCGGGGCACGGTGCCGCGAACGATCCGAGGTCCCAGGCCACGCTCACCGTGAGGCCGTCCGGCGCGGCGGGCCGCTCCGGTCCGGCCTGGGCCAGGACGAAGCTCCCCGTGCCGTAGGTGACCTTGACCATGCCCGGGGCGAAGCAGGCCTGCCCGAACAGTGCGGCCGGCTGGTCGCCCAGCACCGCGGCGACCGGGACCCGGTCCAGCACCGCGCCGGCCGGGCCCAGGCCCGACAGACGCGCCCGGCCGAAACGCCCGGCCGAGGGGCGGACGGCGGGCAGCGCCTGCAGGGGCACCCCGAAGAGCGCGCAGAGGTCGTCGGACCAGGCGAGGGTGGACGTATCGAGCAGCATGGTGCGGCTGGCGTTGGAGGGGTCCGTGGCGAACTCGCCCCCCTCCGTTCCCCCGGTCAGGTTCCACAGCAGCCAGCTGTCGACGGTCCCGAAGGCCAGGTCAGGCGAGTCGGCCGGGAGGGCCAGGTCTCCGTGACGCAGGAGGTAGCCGATCTTGGTGGCGGTGAAGTACGGATCGAGCACCAGCCCGGTGCGCTCCCGCACCATGGGGAGATGGCCGTCGCGCTCCAACCGGGCGCAGATGTCGGCTGTGCGCCGGTCCTGCCAGACGATGGCCCGGTGCAGGGGCCGTCCAGTGGCCCGGTCGAAGGCGACGAGGGTCTCGCGCTGGTTGGTGATGCCGATGGCCGCCACGGTGTGGCCGGCCTCGCCGAGGCGTCCCCCCACCTCGGCCAAGGTGGCCCGCACGGCCTCCCAGATCTCGGCGGGGTCGTGCTCCACCCACCCCGGCCGCGGGTAGTACTGGGTGATCTCCCGGTAGGCCATGTCGGTCACCTCGGCCCGCTCGTCGACCACCACCGCCCGCACCCTGGTCGTCCCGGCGTCGATTGCCACCACCCGGCCCATGGGGGCAGGCTAGCGATGCCGTGGCACACCGTCCCGGGGTGGAGCTCCGGGCGCGGCCTCCGGGAGCCCTGGGCGCGCAAACCATCGCGAGCACCCCGTGACCTGCGCCGTTGGCGGTGCTGTACCGTTGACAAGGACGTAACTACAGTGCTGTAATGAACACAGCATCTCGTGTCTCTGGGGCGGATCAACCACTACATCTTGTGGTTAGGCTGTATCCAGCGCCTTTGGGCACAGGGTGATGACGTGCGCCGGGAGAAGCCAGTTCCGCAGTTGGGGCTGGCTCCGCTGTCGGCTCGGACCAGAAACAGATCAGGAGGATCCCAGCGCTATGGCCATCGCCCCCCAGCGATCAGGAATCGGCATCCGGCGGCACTTCACCACCGCCGGCGTGCACCCCTACGACGAAGTGCGCTGGGAGCGGCGCGACGCCCGCATCACCAACTATCGCGACGGCAAGGTCGCCTTCGAGCAGCTCGGGGTCGAGGTGCCCGAGTTCTGGAGCCTGAACGCCACCAACATCCTGGCGCAGAAGTACTTCCGCGGCACGCTGAACACCGGCGAGCGCGAGTGGTCGCTGCGGCAGGTCGCCGACCGTGTGGCCGACACGCTGACGGCGTGGGGGCTGAAGGACGGCTACTTCGTCGACAGCGAGGAGGCCCAGATCTTCAACCACGAGCTCAAGCACCTCATCATCCACCAGAAGGCGGCCTTCAACTCGCCGGTGTGGTTCAACATCGGCGTCCCCGGCGTGCCGCAACAGGGCAGCGCCTGCTTCATCCTCTCCGTCGAGGACACGATGGACTCCATCCTCAACTGGTACACCGAGGAGGGGATCATCTTCAAGGGCGGCTCGGGGGCCGGGGTGAACCTGTCGAGGATCCGCTCCTCGCACGAGCTGCTCAAGGGTGGCGGCACGGCGTCGGGCCCGGTGAGCTTCATGCGCGGTGCCGACGCGTCGGCCGGCACCATCAAGTCGGGCGGCAAGACCCGGCGCGCCGCCAAGATGGTGATCCTCGACGTCGACCACCCCGACGTGGAGGACTTCATCTGGTGCAAGGCCATCGAGGAGCGCAAGGCCCGCGTCCTGCGCGACGCCGGCTTCGACATGGACCTCGACGGTTCGGACAGCCACTCGACGCAGTACCAGAACGCCAACAACTCGGTGCGGGTCACCGACGAGTTCATGGAGGCCGTCTTGGAGGATCGGCAGTGGGAGCTGCTGGCCCGTACCGACGGCACCGTCGTGCGTACCGTGCCCGCCCGCGACCTCTTCCGCCAGATCGCCCACTCGGCATGGGAGTGCGCCGACCCGGGCCTGCAGTACGACACCACCATCAACCGCTGGCACACGGCGCCGTTGGCCGGGAAGATCAACGGAAGCAACCCCTGCTTTCCCGGCTCGGCCAAGGTCCACACGGACAAGGGTCTCATCGCCTTCTCCGAGCTGCTGGGCCGGGCGAACGCCGGTGAGAGCTTCGGCATCTACACCCACGACGCCACCAATCCCGAGAGCCCGGCCGAGGAGATGGTGATCACCTCCCCCGAGGCGTTCATGATCACCGGCTTCAACGACATCGTGCGCCTGCGCCTGGACAACGGCGTCGAGCTGCGCTGCACGCCCTCACACCGGATCTTCACCGCCAACCGTGGCTACGTCGAGGCCCGGCACCTCACCTTCCGCGACGAGGTCAAGCTGCTCGATCTCGAGGCACCCGCGGTGAACGCCGACCTCGGGCTACCGGTCTCCTCCGATCCGGCCGACTACTGGACCAAGGGCGACCACGCCCTGCCCCTGCGCTTCCCCGACATGTGGTCGGACGCCTTCGCCCACTACCTCGGGTGGGTCATCGGGGACGGCTCGACCTCGGGGACGACCGTCGCCACCATTTACGGGAGCGAGGAGGATCGCCACGAGATCCTCCCGGTCCACACCGAGCTGCTCGACTGGGTCAACTGTGAGCGCCCGATCAAGCTCTCCGAACAGGCCAACGGCACCGCCCAGCTGCGGCTGGCCCGCCGCGCCTTCAAGGGCTTCCTCGAAGCCCTTGGTGTGCACTCCGTCAAGGGCCCCGAGAAGAGCGTCCCGTGGGCCATAGAGCAGGCGCCGGCCGAAGTGGTGGCGGCCTTCCTGCGCGGCCTGTACGACGCCGACGGCTGTGTCGTGACCAGCGGTCAGAACCGCTACGTGGGGTTGGGGTCGAGCTCCCCGGAGCTGCTGCGCGGCGTGCAGCGCTTGCTCAGTACGTTCGGCATCATGAGCCGCGTGTATCAGACCAAGTCGGCGTCAAAGACGGGATCGTTCAGCTACACCAACAAGGCGGCCGAGACGGTCACCTACGGGCACTCGTCGGCCTACGACCTTCGCATCACGTCGGGATCGCTGGTCCGCTTCGCCCAACACATCGGCTTCTCGCTCTCCCGCAAGGCCGCCCTGCTGCGGAGCGCCGTCGTCGACGCGCCGAAGGGCCCCTACTCGGCCCGGACCACGGCCCATCTGCTCGAGCGCACCAACGACGGGGTGGAGCTGACCTACAACCTGACCGAGCCGCGCAACCACTCCTACGTGGTGGACGGGGTCGTCGTAGCGAACTGTAGCGAATATGTTCACCTCGACAACTCAGCCTGCAATCTGGCCTCCATGAATTTGCTCAAATTCCTCAATGAAAACGACGAATTCGACATCGAGGGATTCAAGGCCGGCGTCGCCGTCATGTTCACCGGCCAGGAGATCATCGTGGGCAATGCCGACTACCCCACCGAGAAGATCGGCGAGACGACGCGGGCCTTCCGCGAGCTGGGCATCGGCTACGCCAACCTGGGCGCGCTGCTCATGGCCCAGGGCCTGCCCTACGACTCCGACGCCGGGCGCGCCTGGGCCGGGGCCATCACGGCGTTGCTGACCGGGCACGCCTACGCCACGTCGGCCCGGACCGCCGCACGCATGGGACCGTTCGCCGGCTACCACGACAATTCCGAAGCGATGCTCAAGGTGCTGCGGATGCACCAGACGGAGGCGTCGCGCATTGACGAAGAGGTCGTCCCGCCCGAGCTGCTCTCGGCCGCCCAGGAGGCCTGGGACGAAGCGGTGGAGCTGGCCGAGGAGTTCGGGGTGCGCAACTCGCAGGCGTCGGTGCTGGCGCCCACGGGATGCCTCGTCGGAGGAACCTTGGTCTCAACCGGGCGTGGGCTGGTCCGTCTGCGCTCGCTGGGTGATCCGGACGGTGCGAAGTGGCAGGATCTGGATGTCCCGGTGGCCACCGACGACGGGCCCCGCCAAGCCACGAAGTTCTTCGTGAACGGTCTCGAGACCGTGGTCACGGTGGACACCTCCCGTGGTCATCGGGTGAAGGGGACCACGACGCACCGCATCAAGGTGGTGGACCCCGACAGCGGTGAGTGGGTCTGGCGACGGTTCGGGGACGTCAGGGTGGGCGACCTGGTCCCGCTTGCGCTCGGCTCGCTGCTGGGTGAGCCGCAGGACGTGGAGCTGCCACCCCTGGCCGACGCGTACTGGACCGGGGAGCACCACGTGCAGGTGCCGCGCCACCTGACGGCGTCGCTCGCCGAAGTCGTCGGCTACTTCATGGGTGACGGCTCGCTGCACAGCAGGGGACTGCGGTTCTGCGTTGCGGGCACGGACTTCGATGTGCTCGAGCGCCTGCAGATCCTCTCCAAGGAGTGTTTCGGCGTGCCGACCAAGGTGACGCCCAAGCAGGGCTACAACGAGGTGCGCATCGATTCGGTGCGTCTCGCCCTGTGGTGGGAGGCCTGCGGATTCGCCAAGCGCCGCCCGCAGGAGGGCCACGTCGGCAAGGGGTACGTTGCGCACATCCCCGACGCCGTGCTCCACGCCAATGACCGAGAGGTCTACGCCGCGTTCCTGCGCGGGCTGTACGAGGCCGACGGGGACACGAGTGCGGGATACCCGACGTTGAAGAACACGTCGGTGCAGATGGTGCGCGACGTCCAGTCGATGCTGCTCGCCCTCGGCTTTCCGACGACGTTATCGGTCAAGGACCGGACGGCGCATTCGAGCTGGGGCAATGCTCCACTCGCGGTCGTGCGTCTCCTCAACGCTTCGTACAGTGTGAGGTGGCTGGACGAGGTCGGCTTCATGGGAGATCGGAAGAACGGGGCGGTATATGTGGCCGACCCGGCGGTCGCCCAGACCGGCCGCAAGGACTATGTGCCCCTACGGAGGGGACTTATCGACAGGCTGGCTCCGGACAAGGACCGGCTTCGCAGGGTGCTGCTTCTGGAGCAGTCGCGCGGCCGGGTCAGCCGGCGCATCGCCACTGAGCTCTTCGAACGGACCGGTGACGCCGAGCTCGGGCACCTACTCGGGTTCTTCTACGACACCGTGCAGTCATCGGAACTGAGTGGCGAGGAGTTCACCTACGACGTGTCGGTGCCCGACAACGTGACGTACATCGCCAACGGGTTCGTCAGCCACAACACCATCGGCCTGCTCATGGATTGTGATACCACCGGGGTGGAGCCCGACCTCGGTCTGGTCAAGACCAAGAAGCTGGTCGGCGGCGGAACCATGTCGATCGTCAACCAGACCATCCCGCGGGCGCTCTCCAAGCTCGGGTACACCCCCGATCAGGTGGCCGAGGTCGTCATGTACATCAACGAGAACATGTCGATCATCGGAGCGCCGCACGTGGCTCCCGAGCACCTCGCCGTGTTCGCCTGCTCCATGGGTGACAACACCATCCACTACTCGGGTCACATCCGCATGATGGGCGCGGTGCAGCCCTTCATCAGCGGGGCCATCTCCAAGACGGTCAACATGCCCGAGGACGTCACGGTCGAGGACGTCGAGCAGCTGCACATCGACGCCTGGCGGCTGGGGATAAAGGCGGTGGCGATCTACCGGGACAACTGCAAGGTGGCACAGCCGCTCTCGACGACCAAGACGGCCGATGCGGAGGCCGCCCTCTCCGCCGGGCTGGGCGGTGACGTCGCCCCTCCGGGATCGGCTGCCGAGGCCAAGGACCGTGCCGTGGCGGCGCGCATCGCCGAGCTGGAGGCGGCGCTCCTGCACGAACAGGAACGAAAGACCGAGTCGGTCGTCGTGGGCGCCATCCGGGAGCGCCTGCCGCGGCGCCGGAACTCCAAGACGTTCGCCTTCCGGGTGGCCGACTGCGAGGGCTATGTCACCGTGGGTGAGTACGAGGACGGCCGGCCGGGCGAGGTCTTCATCAACGTCTCCAAGCAGGGATCGACCCTGGCCGGCATCATGGACGCCTTCTCCATCTCCCTCAGCCTGGGCCTCCAGCACCAGGTGCCGCTGGCCACCTATGTCCGCAAGTACACCAACATGAAGTTCGAGCCGGCGGGCATTACGGACGACCCCGAGCTGCGCATCGCCACCAGCCTGGTGGACTACATCTTCCGCCGCATCGCCCTCGACTACCTCTCGGTCGAGGAGCGGGCGGAGCTCGGCATCCTGTCCACCTCCGAGCGCATGCAGCCCACGCTGCCCGGCGTCGAGGAGATGGCCACCCCGTCGGTCGGCCTCGTCGACGACGGCCTCGGCGGGGGAGCGGTTCCTGCGCCGAAGGGTCCCGGTGTATCGAGCGGCCACCACGCCAACGTGGTGCCCCCGCCAGCCGGTGGCCCCCTCGCCGGAGGCCCCGGTGCGAATCCGGTGGCCCGTGCCGAACAGCGTGACGCCCCCTACTGCTACAGCTGCGGCAACGCTATGCAGCGGGCCGGCTCGTGCTATGTCTGCGCCAGCTGCGGCACGACGAGCGGGTGCTCGTAGTGCCAGCTCGCGTGTGGTGACGCAGGGCTTTCGCGGTTGATGACGTCGATTTCGCGTGAAGATGCCACGGGACGTCGCGTGTGATGAGATCCGCGCGTTAGCTGTGCGCGAGCAGCGGGCTTGCGTGGGGCAGCACCGCATTGCCCAAGGGTGGCCGCGGTAGGCGATGGCCAACGCGCCATCGTTCGTGGGTGCTGGGCCTGCGCGAGATACGGCCGTGCGTGCTACAGCCGAAGAGTTGGTCTCATGCGGGTTCGTACGGATCACGGGGCCTCTGCGAACGATTCACGAGGCGGACGAAGTCTCGAGCTCCCTCGTTGATGCGTGTCGTCGTCGCAATGGCCTTCCTCCCTTGTCGTCCATAGGACGTTTCGTGCTCGCGCCCCTCGACAGTGGGAAGACCCGGGACTTTCAGACGCTGCACTTCGACTTCGGCCTGCCGCTCGAACCGAAGATTGAGCAGGAGTTTGCGCTCTACACCGCCCTCTATGTTCCAGCCGACGTCGCATCCGTGCGGGCTGTCACTCGGTTGGTACCTTTGGCGAAACTCCTGAGTCAGCGCTCATGGCCGCCACCTGAGGAGCTGGTCGATCGGCTGCGTTCCTATGGTCTGACGCACGGCGCCTGGGACGATGAGCGGGGCTACGTGGAGGGGAGTCTTGCGCGCATCGTCGAGGGCGCCTCAGCCTGGACCTCGCCTGTTCTCCCGAGTGTGAAGACCAGACCAGGCTTTCGCTGCGGGTTGGAATTCGAAAGCCTTTTTGCCGAGTTGGCCTTCTTTGCTCGCCATGGCCTCGATGTTGACGACGTCGAGATCTCTGTCGATTTGCAACCCGGAGAATTGCTGGTGTTCGACAACCTTGCCCTCGCGCACGGTCGACGCGGAGTGCGAAGGCCAGGGGAACTGCACCAACGCATGTTCGGTCACATCCTCCCGCCAGCGGCCCAGCGGACACTGCGCGACGGTGTCCTGAAGGCGTTTTATGCCGAGTGCCCCGATGAAGCTGCAATGTCCTTCGCGTCGATGCCGTAGGTCGCGACGAAATGCCCGCGAGCGTCGTCAACGCCCGAATGCGCTGCACTCCGGTGTGGCGAAACGCTGTGTCAGTTTAGGTTGACACATCCCGGCTGTCAGTCTACACTGACAGACATGGACATCGAAGAACTCAGCGTGAATCTCTCGTCGGATGACCCGGCAATTGGGCTTCGCGCCTCGTTGGCGCTCCATCGACTGGCTGAGAGGGTCGAGGGGAATCACGTCGCGGCCGCCCGGGAAAAAGGCTGGTCGTGGCAGCAGATCGGAGACGCCTTGGGCGTCACCCGCCAATCCGTGCACACCAAATACAACAAGGAGTCATCATGACCAGCGAATCCGTTGCGCCAGAGACGCTTCACGCCTGGGCCATCTGCCTGCGGGCCGGCGAGGAGGCTCGTCGCCGAGGTGATCGCCGATATGGCACCGATCACATCTTGCTCGCCTTGTTCGAGGATCCCTCGATCGAAGCGCTGCTGGGCGTGAGCCTGCAGCAGGCTCGCCAGGCCCAGGAGTCGCTCGATCACGAAGCCCTGGGAACCTTGGGTCTGGGATCCGGCGCCGACGCTCCCGAGCTGCCGATGCGCGCCGTGCCGAAGAAGCCGAGACTCAGAGACGTGGCGCAAAAGGATCGCCTCCGCATCACGCCCGCGGCAAAGAAAGTGCTCGAGGAAGCGTCGAAGCCCAACCGTCGGAGGCTCTACATGACGGCTCAGCAGGTGCTGGCCCAGATCCTCACTCTCCGACCGCCAGATCCTGCGGCGGTGCTGCTGGGCGCTCTCGGCGTGAACGCGTCGGAGGTTCGGCGCCGATTGGATGCGGGCACGCCCGAGAGCTGAGTCCCCAGCGACATTCACGACTTCGAGCGAAGGTGTCGTGATGGGAGGACATTGGATGAACGTTCACACGTCGTGGGAATTCGCGCCTGGTGACGCTGGGACTGTCTTCGTGAGCTTCAGCCGCTATTGCTGAACCAGGTCCACAATCGGCATCACTGTGGGCGGTTGCGCCAGCTCGATGCCGAGCTCCTCCATGACCGGCCCGAGGTATTTCAGGAAGTCGTCGAACGCCTCCTGGCTTTCCCAGACATCGAAGACCTGAAGCTGCCCCTCTTCACCGAAACATGAGTGCAGCTTCATGGCGCTCTCAGGTGCCCCAGCCTCACGAAGGCGATCGCGTCCTTTGGTGTGCTGTTCACGAGTCATATTCTTGGTGACGATGTAGATGGCGATCATGAGTAGTGAACTCCTTGTTGGTAGTGGTCTCCTTGTTGGTTGGCTATCAGATTCGTTGATCGGATTCCTCTGAGTCAGGGCTGCTGCAAGGTCTTGACGATGAGTATCTCGTGTGGATCGTGGAATACCGGGGTCGCTTCCATCGAAATACCCAGCTCCGCTGCAGCTGGTCCCATCCGCTCCTGACCGAATGCCTCCCACGTCTGTGGGGATTCCCAAACGTCTATACCGTGGCAGTCGTCTCCCTCCCACCACACGAGATGGGAGATGCCTCCGACCGGAGGCGAGTCCACCCATCCCACCTTGTGTTTCAGTTGGTCGTACGCCTCCCGAGTGAGTCCGGAAAAGACGACCTCCAACACGACTGCCACCTTGGGCCTCCTTTCGCTTGACTGCAGGCATCCACGCTGGCATCTCGTGCTCTGTGAGCTTCAGCAGCAACGTCGCCTCGCAGCGGATTCCGCGCCACAGGCTAGACCTTCCGATCTGTGGCGGTCGGAGTCCTCTCAGGCTTTGCTCAGCTTTACCGCGGCGGTCGGTTTTCCGAACATGCCGGTCGGCCTTGGTGCAGACTTTGATCGCAGCAAGCAACGGAGGACGCCATGCCAAGAACGAAGGCTCGCGGCGAGGCAATCCCATAGACCACACCACGAAGGAGGTACCTCTGTGCCGTTCCTACAGCTCATCGAGTTCCAAACCGACCGCATCGACGAGTTCGATGCAGCCGTTGATGAATGGCTGATTGCGTCCGCCGGATGGCGGACCGCGACGCGGGCCACGAAAACCCAAGATCGCGACAAGCCGGGGACCTACGTGCAGATCGTCGAGTTTCCCTCACACGAAGCGGCGATGGAGAACTCCAACCGACCGGAAACCGGAAGGTTCGCCGAGCGTCTGGCTTCACTGTGCACTGGTTCGCCAACCTTTCGAAACCTGGATGTCGAGCGCGTCGACGACATGTAGCAACCACCGACTAACACAGCACTGGGCTTCGACGCCCTCTCCGCTACGGCGCGGCGAGAGATCGGGGCAGAACCCCGGCGACCTCCAACTCCGCCCGGAGTTGGCTCGACGAGCGGAACAGGATGGTCTGGATCCCTAACGAGCTGGCCGCCTCGAGGTTCTCCTGGCTGTCGTCAATCATCAACGTCGTGCTCGGCGTCAGGCCGAAACGGTCGAGCAGTCGTAGGAAGATGGCGGGCTCTGGCTTCGCCACTCCTTCCCGACCGGAGACAACGGTGCCGTCAAACCAGCCGAGAAACGGAAAGCGCTCGAGGCGGAGCGGATACGTCTCCTTCTCGTGGTTGGTGAGGGCATAGCAGGGCAGCCCGGTCTCTCTCACTGCTCGGAGGACCTCCACAGATCCGGCGTCGACGCCACCGATCATCTCCTCGCTGCGACTCGACCATGCCCAGATCAGCTCGGAGAGCTCGGGATGCCGCAGGGCGAGCTCGGCGCACGAGGTCGCGGTCGAGACACCTCGGTCGTGGGGCGCATGCCACGCCGGTGAACAGACCTCGTCGAGGAACCACTCCATCTCGACCGGGTCCGTGAACAGCTTGCGGTAGAGGTGCCGGGGGTTCCAATCGAGCAAGACACCGCCCACGTCGAACACCACCGCGCCGATCGGCGGCCGCTCAGTGGCAGTGTGAGAACGCACATGGTTTATGTTAGATTGAACATCATGGATGTGCACAATCGCCACCAGTTGATCCTGCGGTCCCTCCGCCAACGCAGTCCGGTGTTGGTCGGGGAGCTGGCCGACGCGCTCGAGTGTTCTGAGATGACCGTGCGCCGTGATCTCGAGTCGCTGGAGCGCAGCGGGGGTCTGCGACGCGTGCACGGAGGGGCGGTGAGCGTCTTCCTCAGCGCCGAGGAGACCCCGTACAGCATCCGGTCCCTCGAGTGCAGTGAGGCCAAGGCGACGATAGGAGCCGCCGCGGCCAGCCTCTTGGCCGACGGGGAGACGGTCATCCTCGATGGTGGTACCACCGCCATGGAGGTGGCACGAGCAATTCGTGGCCGTCGGTTGACTGTCATGCCGCTGGCCCTTCGGCCTGTCTTCGAGTTGCACGAGTGCCCGGAGATCAAACTCCTCCTCCCGGGTGGCGAAGTCCGTCCGGGAGAGCTGTCGTTGACGGGAAGTCTCACCGAACCGTCTTTTGCTCAGCTCCGATTCGACACGTGTGTGATGAGCCCTTGCGGCATTGACGTCAAGGCGGGCATGACGACCCACCTTCTCGCCGAGACGGCGATCAAGCGGGCCGCGGCCAGAGCCTCGCAGCGGGTCATCGTCGTGGCCGACTCCTCGAAGCTCGGGCGAGTGGCGTTCGGCCATGTCTGCGATCTCGACGAGATCGACATCCTCCTCACCGATGCCGGAGCCGATCAACAGATGGTGGACGAGTTGCAGGCGATGGGAGTCGACATCCGCTGCGTCTGACGCTGACTCCGGCCTCACGCCGACGGGCCGCGCCAGCGTCGGTGGACCGCTGGCCCCGCCTGGCCGTCATCGCCGTGTTCTTCGTGCACGGATTCTTGTTCGCCTCTTGGACGGCCCACATACCCGAGCTGAAACAGCACCTCGGCCTCAGCGACGGCCGCCTTGGACTCGCCCTGCTCGGGGCTCCCATCGGTTCGGTCCTGGCCATGGTGGTGGCTGCCCGCATCTTGCCGAGAGTGGGAAGCGGGCCGATGGTCCGCCTGGCCCTACTCGGGTACTGCGTCTCGGGACCGTTCATCGGGCTAACCGGATCGTTCGGGACGTTTTTCATCGCGTTCCTGCTCTGGGGCTTCTTCCAGGGGATGCTCGACGTGTCGATGAACACCCAGGCAATCGCCGTCGAGCGGTTTTCCGGCCGGGTCCTGATGCCCGGTTTCCATGGCTCGTGGAGTAGTGGCGCCCTCGTCGGTGCGGTCATCGGAGCGTCTGCGGTGGGACTGGGCGTTTCGTTGAGTGAGCAGCTGCTGGTCCTGGCGGTACCGTGCCTGCTGGTCGTTGGCTGGCTCACGACCCGGATGATCCCCGACCGGCGGGCGGGCGATGACCCAGAACCCTCGGTGGGCGGTCGCGATGGGCGCCACGGCGTGCTGCAGAGGGAGCTCATCGTCCTCGGGTGCATCGTCTTCGCCGACATGCTCTGCGAGGGTGCCGCGGCCGATTGGGCCGCCGTCTATCTGCACAACTCGATGCACACGACACCTCTTGTGGCCGGCTTGGGGTTTGCCGTCTATGCCCTCGCCATGCTGGCGGTTCGGCTTTCCGGCAATCGGCTCTTCACCAGGTTCGCCGCCCGCCGAGTGCTCCCTTTGCTCGCCGCCGTCGCCACGCTCGGATTCGCCGGCGGTCTCGTCATTGACCGTCCCGTGAGCGTGCTGGTCGGATTCGCCTTGCTCGGAGCCGGGCTCGGAAGTGTCGTCCCGATGACCCTCAGGGCGGCCGGAGCGGTGGACAACGTGGACACCGGACGAGCAGTCGCCTCGGTGGCCGGCTGTGGTTGGGCGGGCTACGTGGTGGGACCGGTGGTGATCGGCGCCCTTGCATCTGCGACGACGCTGCATACCGCCCTCTTCCTCATTCCGGTGCTCACCGCCACCGTGGCGGTAGGGACGGGACGGCGAAGGATGCGGGGCCCGGCGCGACCCGCCGGCGGAGGTCGCGTCGTCCGGGCCCTGGCAACCGATTCGTTCGGCGTCCATCCCGACGTCCAATCCGTGCACGGCCATCGAGCGCCTCTGCCCAGCCCCCTCGACCTCGACCTCGACCTCGACCTCAACGGCGACGGGGGCGGGGGCGGGGGCGGGGGCGTCCGATACGGACCTGGTAGGATGGAGAGGCGCGCCGCGCGCTGCCGACTCCTGCAAAAGACCTGCGTACGACCTGGCTCCGCATAGAGGGAGCCGGGCGGGGTATGTAGAGCAAGGTCGAAGGGTCGCATGGCACACACTGAGCAGCTACCGAAGTCGGATCGCCATTGGCGCAAGTGGTTGCCAGCGTCCCAGTTGCTCATTGGCGCCGCCGTGCTCGCTGGCCTGGTGATCCTGTTGCTCCACGCCGGATCGATCTCTCACGAGGCCATCACGGTGATTCGCCACTTCAAAGCATCCCGGTTGCCCTGGTTGGTGCTGGCGGTCGGGGCGGAAGCGATGTCCTTCCTCTGCTATGCCTTCGTACAGCGGAACCTGCTCATGGAGGGCGGCGCCCTGCTGACCCGCCGAGATATGGCCCGTCTGGCGATCGCGGCCACCGGCCTCACCAACCTCTTGCCCGGAGGGACGGCTCCCTCGAGCGGGTGGCTGGTGGCGCAGTACCGCAAGCGGGGTGTGCCGATGCCGTTGGCCCTCTGGGCGGTGTTGGCCGGGGGGTTTGCGGCCACCGTTTCGGTTCTGCTGCTCACCCTTGTCGGCGCGGCGATTGCGGGCCTGTTGTCGCCGGTCGGTCTCGTACTGTGCGCCGTTCTCCTCGTGGCAGGCTCGACGGCGTTTGTCGCTGGAGCCCGCCACCTCGATACGGTCGATCGCTGGTTCCGCTCTCGGTCGCACATTCGTGGACGCGTCGACCGGCTTCTCCACCGGCTCAGCCAAGGGATGGGGGACGTGAGCAAGTTCCGCACGAGGCCAGTTGTGGGGGCGCGGGTCCTCGCCTTGAGCATCGGGAACTGGGGCCTCGATGTCGCCTGTCTCGTGGCGGCGTTCCCGCTTCTCGGCCTGCCGGTTCCTTGGCGAACGGTGCTTTTTGCCTATGCGGTAGCCCAGATAGCGGGAAGCCTCGCTCCCGTACCGGGGGGTATCGGATTCGTCGAGGGAGGCATGGTGGGCGCGTTCGCCCTCGCCGGGACGCCGGTCGGCGATGCATTCCTCGCCACCATCGTCTACCGGCTGATCACCTCTTTGGGTATGGCCGGTCTCGGCAGCGCGATGCTCCTCTACCTCACCCGGAGGAAGACCACCGAGCGGGCCGCGCTCTCCCCGCAGGCCGCCGCGTTGGTGCTGCGCGACGCGCGCGTGACCGCGGGCGCACCCGCGGACGGCGGCGCGGACGGCCGCGCGGACGGCACGGGGGACGGATGTCCATCGAGCGAACAAGAGGACTCTGCTGCTGCCCCGTGAGCGGTGGCGAGCGAACGGGTGGGCGACGGCCAGCACGGGCGAGCCCCGGGCGCAGATGCCACCTACCCCGCCATGGTCGTGAGGCTGGTCGCGGAGGCGGGAGCGAAGTACTGCTCGATCGCCCCGGCGATGCCCTGGGCGATGACCGCCTGGTCGGCGGCGCTGGCGGCAAGCGAACCCTCGTAGGGGTCGGTCAGAAAGAGAGGCTCGATCACGGCGCCGGCCATCTGGCTCGGCGTCGTGAAGTAGCCGGCCTCGGCCGGCCCGAGGAGTAGCAGATGGTCGTAGTCGGCGGCCTGGGCGGCCAGGCCTCCATCGGCGGGATTGCCCGCCAGGGAACCTTCGGAGGCATCGGAGACCACTCCGTCGTTGGGGATGGCCCAGCCCTGGGCGTTCATGGCCGAGAGGACGTCGTCCTGGAGGAGCGTGGCGAATGCGAGGCTCTCCGCCGAGAACGGGCGGTCGGTGTCGTAGGTGGTGACACTGCCGGCGTTCTGCGGGCTCACCCCGGCGTCCATGTAGATGCCGACCAGGAGATCTGCGTCCGCCATGTTGGCGCAGACGTCCCGGGCGGCCACGTCGTCGAGGGCGCCCTGGAGCGAGAGCTCCTGCCCGTCGGTGTCACCCGCGCCGAGTTTGTGCACCGTCGTGTTCCCGGTCCGCGACACGACCACTCGGAATCCCTGCGCCCGGAGAGTGGCCATGGTGTCCAGCTCAATCGACAGGTTGACGTCGGACTCCTCAACCTGCTGACCCGACTCGGTCTCGCCGACACCGCCGGGGTCGAGGCCGCCATGGCCGGCGTCGAGGAAGACCGTGATGTGCCGGTCGCCGCTGGTCGGAGGGAAGCTCATACACGCACCCTGGGCGAACAGCGTGGGGTCGACGGCAGTGGCGGTGGAGCCGGCGGACGAGGACGCCGCGCTGGAGTCGGCGGCCGAGGTCGCGTCGGGGGACTGCTTCGAGGAGGATTGGGTGCCGTGGGAGGAGCTTGACGCTCCGGAGACCGGGTTCTTGGCCAGCTGTCCCAGAACGACTCCGCCGACGACCAGCGCTGCCATGATGACGGTCAGGACGACGGTGATTCGCAGCAACCGCGACCGATGCCCCGGTTGTACCCCTGGGCGCCGCTCCGGGGCCGCTGGCTGGTCAGACACGGGCCAGCCTTTCATGGGCGCCTCGTCGTCGGCTGGCCGTCGCCTGTGCGGCACCTGGGCATGCCGAGCGTGGCGGCGCATCGTGGGGCCACGGCCGGCGCGGGCGCGGGCGGCGCGGGCGTGGGCGTGGGCGCGGGCGTGCCGCTGGCGGTCTGCCCGCACCGTCTAACGTTGCCGCATCTTGCGGTCGCTTGGTGCCTGGGTGTGCGTGGTGCTGGCCGCGCTGGCCATTCCCCTCTCGGTCATCGTGTTGTGGGCGACCAACTCCATCGACAGCGAGAGTACGTTCGTGGGCACGCTTGCCCCGCTGGCCACGGACAAGACGGTGACGAGCACCGTGAACGGCGAGGTCACCTCCGCCCTGCTGTCGCTGGACAGCCAGAGCCCCGTCCACGTCCCGTCCGCACAGGTTCGTTCGGAGGTGGACGCCTTCGTCGACGGGCCGGCGTTCCCCCCGATCTGGACGGCGGCGCTGCGCGCCGCGTATCCGACCGTCCACGCACTGTCCAGTGGACAGCTCGGTCAGGGGGAGCCAGTCGTGGTCAATCTCACTCCCGCCGTCGATGCGGTGGTCAGTGCGCTCCGGGCGCAGAACCACGGGAACCTCGACGAGTTCCCCTCCACGGCGCCGCAGGTGGCGGTGACCGTGGTGCCTACATCCCGGGTTGCAACGGTCAGTGAGACCGCCCACGATCTCACCGACCTCGAGTGGATCCTGCCGCTGAGTGCGGTCGTCGCGGCACTGGCTGCCCTGCTTCTGGCTCGACGACGAGGGATCGTCGTCGTGGGTCTTGCCATCTGCACCGGTGTGGTGTCCGTCGCTCTGCTCAGCCTCCTCGCCGCCCTGCGCGGCGGGATGGTGAACGAGACGCACACGGGCAACGGGCTCAACGCGGCATCGGTGTCGGTGTTCGACGTGCTGAGCGGACCCCTTCGTAACCATCTCTACCTCACGATTGCGATTGCCGTCGTGGTGGTGCTCGGCGTGCTCGCCTGGTCGATCGGCCGCCCCGTGTTGGCCAGGTTCGCACGCGGCCGCGCCGCCCCGCGCCGCGCCACGCGGGTCAACCGATACCGTGTGTAGCGCGCCTCAGCTCGTCGAGCGACAGTTCGGCTGTCTCGTGGCCTCCACACTCGGCGCAGTCGTGGGTGTGACGCCACGAACAGAGCCGTCGGGTCCCATCGGCATTGAGCAGCACGGTGAACAAGTCCGAGCGGGTGTCAACTTCGAGCGCGTGGTACTCGCGCCACTCGGTGACTACCGGGTGCTCGTCGGTGCCGACGCCCTTGAGGATGCGACGGAAACGATGATGGTCCTCGTCGAAGAGCCAGGTGCTGTGACACGACTCGACCACCAATGGCTCCATGTTTCTATTCATGCCCCAACAGCCTGGTACTCACCGCAGCGTCGTATTGGAACTGCCTGTGAACCCCTCGTCGCGGTCACGAGGGCGGCGTCACCAGTCCGTGACTGTAGGCGTAGGTGACGGCTTCGGCCCGACTGCGGGAGCCGATCTTGGCGAACAGGTGGTTGATGTGGCTCTTGACCGTGACCTCCGAGATGTAGAGCTCGGTGGCGATCTCGGCGTTGGTCCTGCCGGAGGCGATCCCCTGCAGCACGTCGGCTTCCCGCTGCGTCAGGCCATCGGGCAGTGGTGGGGGATGGGACGCGGGCGTGGACGGGAGTGCCGGGTGGCTCCGATCCGACGACGAGGCGGCCCGTAGCAGGGAAGCCTGCGCCGTCGGGTCGAGCACGGACTGGCCGGCCGCGGCGGAGCGGACGGCGAGGGCGATCTGTTCGCGACCGGCGTCCTTGGTGAGGAAGCCGGTCGCGCCGGCCTCGAGTGCGTTCATGATGTTCGAGTCGTCGGCGAAGGTCGTGAGGACGACGACCCTCGTGCCGGGCAACTCGGCCGCCAGCCGCCGCGTCGCCGCGACGCCGTCGACGTTGGGCATGCGCAGATCCATCAGCACCACGTCGGGAGAGAGCCGGTGGGCCAGTTCGACCGCCTCGTCACCGTCGGACGCCAGGCCCACTACGACGATGCCGGCTTCGGCGTCGAGCACGGTGGCCAACGCCTCGCGCACGGCCCGCTGATCGTCGGCCACCAGGACCCGCACCGATGCTGGCGCATGGTCATCCATCGGTCTCACCACTGGTCGAGTTCTGGCCATCGGGCACGCGGAGCTGAGTCTGCCAGCCGCCCGCCGCTGGACCGGCGTGCACGCTTCCGCCGAGCAACTTCGCCCGCTCGCGCAGTCCCTCGATCCCGTAGCCGCCTCCGGTGTGGGCGAGCATCGTCGGCGCCACCCCGTCGGGTCGACCCCCGTCGCTCACGGTGAGAACGATCTCATCGGGCTCGAATGCGAGGTGCACCCGGGCCACGGCGCCGGGCGCGTGCTTGGCCGCATTGGTCAACCCTTCCTGGGCGGTACGCCGAAGGGCGACCGCCGCCTCGCTCGCTACCGGCCGCGGCGTCCCGGTGATCTCGAGCAGACCCGTGCCGCTGGTGTCGACCACCTGCCGGAGAAAGTCCACGAGCGGGGGCGGGTCGTCCCTCAGGCTGCCGACGGCCCGGCGGGCCTCGTTCAGGCCGTCCACCGCCAACGCCCTCGCCCGGGTGAGAGCCTCGGCCGAGCGTTCCGGGTCCGGGGTCTCGCCGCCGAGCAGGGCTTGGAGGGCGTCGAGCTGGAGCACGAGGGCGCCGAGGCTATGGGCCAGTATGTCGTGGATCTCCCGGGCGGCGTTGGCCCGCGCGGCCAGATTGGCCGCGCGGGCGTGCTCCTCCCGCGCCCGTTCGACGTCGGCCAGGCGGAGCTCGGCCTCCTCGGCGCGGAGCACGAACTGCGTCCTGGTGGTGGCCGCGAGAAATCCGGCGATGGCAACGATGCCGAGGGTGGCGTTGCCGTGCGGAAGGCCCGAGGCGAGGTTGCCGAGCACCACCGCCACGACGGCGGCGCCGGTCGCGACGGCGCCCGGCGCGAACTCCAAGTTGGCCCCGGCATCGAGCCCGACAAGGGCCAGGAGGATCGCCGTGACTACGGCCGGGTCGTATCCGACAAGCAGCCCGCAGCTGACGGCGCCGAGCACGACCCGCACCGTCGATGTGCGCAACGAGGGGACCACCACCACGGCGAGCTGCGTGGCAACGGCCACGACGAGAGAGACCAGGATCACGAGGCCGTGCCCGTGCGCGGCGGGGCCAGGAACGCCGAGCGCCACGCCCACCGTGATCGCAGCCAGGCCGATCACTCGTATCGCAGTGTGGTAGCGACCCGCGTAGAAGAAGAGGTACATGCTCTCGGTGTCCTGGCTCACCGGCGTCATGGCCGGCCGGCCTGCCTGCCGGAGCGGTGCACGGCCCCACGGTACCGGCCGGGGTCGCTCACCGATCGACCAGGGTCGAACCGGTTGACCTGGCCATGGCCGACGGGGAGCGCAGCCACAGAATGGCGCTCTCACCGAGCAGCGTGAGCCCCAGGGACAAGATCAGCGAGCGGCTCAGGGCACCGTCGGTGCCCCCGGCGGCGATGCCGACGGCGTCGAGGCCGAGCCGGGCGACGACGGCCGCAGCGAAGACCACCAGCGAGGCGGCTCCCCAGCGCACCCAGGGCATCCCGTCCCGCACCGACACCTTGTCCAGCTGGCCTCGCAGCGCACCGAGCCCGAATGAGAGGGCGGAGCCGATCACCACAACGGCGACGTCCGCATGGTTCATTTTGGCGTGCGCGAGGTCTTGGAGACCGATGAAGGCCACGATGGCGGGGAGCACGAAGAGCTTTTTGGGCGTGGCCAGCGCCTGCCCTCTCACCCGGCGGGCCAATAGAAGCACGACGAGCGCAACGTACATGGCGATGGTGGTGACGGTCATGTCACGCCACCAGCTGGTGCGTGCGGCGTCGCACCTGGGCGCGGCCGGCGGCGAGACGGAGGGACCGGGTGACCGCCATGGCCAGAGCCATGAAGATGAGTGCGTCGGTCAACGCGTCCAGTGTGATGCCGTTGGTGGCCATCCAGTGACCGAGCTGGGTCGTGTACCAGTGGTTGGCGCCGTAGGTGAAGAGGAGCCGAAGACCGATGACGAGGGACCAGAACGTCGCGTAGGACGCACCGGCGGTGCTGACCGCCTGACCGTCGTCGTAGCCGATCCTCATGAGCCCTCCGGCGGCGACGATGCCCAGGAGCACGCCGAGGGCCGCGAGGGCGATCTCGAGCATCTCCCCGCTGCCGGACGTCGCCGGATGCGCGATGAAGAGCGGGACGATGCCGGCCGCCAGCAGGATCGGCCGAAGGATGCGGAAGGAGGTGATCCTGCGTCGCCCGAGATCGGCCTCGAGGACGGCGAAGAGCAGGGCCACATTGATGATCAGGACATCGGTTGGCATGGTGCCACCTTTCGTGTGGGGTACACCTCAACCGTCACACGCGGAGGTGAGAATCGAATCGGCCCGGGGGTGGCTTGTGGGTGGAGCCGCCGGCGGCTACCTCCACCCGGGGGTGGAGGCGGCGGGTCGGGGGAAGATCACATCTGCAATAGAGTCCTCCGCCATGCGCGGCAGAAACCGGAAGGGATCCATGCTGCAACGGGTATTGGCAGGTACCGGGATAGCGGCGGTCATGTTGGGCGCGACCGTCTGGCCTGCGGCCACGGCGACCTCCGCCGTCGACAAGACGTCGATCTGCCAGGCCTATCAGGCCGAAGAGGCGAAACAGACGAAGGCGAATGCGAAGCTCACCAAGCTGTTGGAGACGGGGAAGTGGGCGGCCGGCAAGAAGGCCCTCCTCTCGACGGTCAGTGCGGAGTCCAACTTCGAGAAGCAGTTCGCCGGTGTCTACCTGAAGGGCGCTCCCCGGACCGTGAAGGCGGCCGCAGCGGTGATCCTCACGTTCGATGCCACCTTGAGGAACGTCATTGAGAAGGCGAAAAGCCTGGCTCAGTACGACAAGGGGATCACGGCCGCCGAGTCGGCCCCCAAGGTCCAGGCCGCACTTCAGGTGCTCGACACCTACACGACGCAACTCTGCAGCTCTACCACCTCGTCGACCTGACCGAGGGACCTGACGTGGGGACCTGACCTGGGGTCGGCGCGGCCCTAGGTTCCCGGCGGGGGGCCGGTGTCCACCACCCACCGGCCGGTGAGCGCCCGTTCGTAGCGTCCACGCCCGACGAAGCTGATGGTCCAACGGGCCAATGCGGCAAATCGGTTCTTGAATCCGGTGAGAAACGTGACGTGGACGACCAGCCAGATCAGCCACCCGACCAGGCCTCCCACCCGGAGCGGGCCGACCTTGGCCACGGCCCGGAAGCGGGAGATCACGGCGAGTGTCCCCAAGTCCCGGTAGTGGAGGGGCACGACGGCCGTGTCCCCCCGCAGGCGTCGACGAATCGTGCGCGCCGCATGGGCACCCGACTGCATGGCCACCTCGGCCACCGCTGGCAGGTCGCCCAGTGACATGAGATCGCCCACGACGAAGATCTCGGGGTACCCGCGTACCGAGCAGTCCGGCTCGACCTGCACCCGTCCCGAGCGGTCGAGCGCCGCCCCGGTGGTGGCGGCCAGATGCTCCCCGAGCGGACAGGCACGGGTGCCGGCGGCCCACACCTTCGTGGCCGACTCGATGCGCTGACGCATGCCGTCGGAACGGGTGAGGTCGACGCCGCCGTCGTCCACCCCGGTGACCATCGCCCCCAGGTGCACCTCGACACCCATGCGGCCGAGGTCGCGGGCCGTCAGGCGCGAGAGCCGGTCGCCCATGGTCGGCACCAACCGGGACCCGCCCTCGACCAGGACGACACGGGAGGCGGCGGGATCTATCCGACGGTAGTTGCGTTGCAGGGCACGCCGGGAGAGCTCCCGGAGCTGGCCGGCCATCTCCACCCCGGTCGGGCCCCCTCCGATCACCACGAACGTCATGAGTGACGCGCGTGACGCCGCTCGTCGTCCTCGGACTCCGCCCGTTCGAAGGAGCCAAAGATCTGGCCCCGCAGGTACATGGCGTCGTCGAGCGATTTCATGCCCGACGCGGCGGCGCGGAACTCGTCGTGCCCGAAGTACGAGATCACCGCTCCTCCGGCCACGATGAGGCTGTCGTAGGGGAACGTGGCCGTGGCACCGCCGATCTCGGTGGTACTGACCGTCCGGCCCACCGGATCGATGGAGTCCACCTCGGCCAGCACCACCCGCAGCGAGCGGTGGTACCGCAGCACGTCGCGTGTGGCCGGGGCGATCTGCCCACTCGACAGGATTCCGGTCGCCACCTGGTAGAGCAGCGGTTGGAACAGGTGGTGGTTGGTGCGATCGATCAGGGTGACCCGTACCGGCGCCGTTCGCAACGCCTTTGCCGCGAAGAGACCTCCGAACCCGGAGCCGACGATCACCACGCGGTGCTGCGTGCCGTCCTCGTTCACAGGAACCGCTCCACGACGTCCTCGACATAGTGGGCCAGGGGAAGAGTGGCCAGTTCGTCCCGGCTGACCCACCTGACGGCGTCGGTCGTCCCGTTCTGCTCGGCGCGCAGGGTGCCCGTCCACAACGACACCCGGTAGACCATCCGCACGGTGTGCAGGTTCGTCCCGTCGGGCAGCATGCGCACGTCGGACAGCACGTCGAGCAGGGGGCCGAGCACCACGGTCAGCCCCGCCTCCTCCTCCATCTCCCTGTGCAGCGCATCGGTCGGGTGCTCACCGTGGTCCACCCCACCGCCGGGCAGGAACCAACGGCCGTGCAGGCTCAAGGAGGGCGCGGCCCGGGCCAGCAGCACGCGGCCGTGGGCGTCGACGCAGACCCCATAGGCGGCGATGCGCTGTCGGTCGGTCATGGGGGAATGGTGGCGTGCGGGGCTTCGGAGCGCAAAGGGAGGCTCTGCAACCACGGCATCGCCCTTGCCGGGGGTCATGCGTCGACCACCTAGACGACGTGCGCCCCTCGCGACTTCCACACGGCAAGCTGCTCCGCCGCCCAGGGCGAGGGATCTCGGTTGTAGCGCTTCACCGACTTGTGCCTGACTCTCCACCCCACGGGGGTGCGGACGACGACATCGTGGTACTCGAGGTCGACGATGACCCGGCCGGGCATCGGGCAGAGGGCCTTTGATCGGACGATAACCTCGTCATCGGAGACGTCCTCAATCTGATGGTTCACGATCATGTGCTGGTACGGGTGGGTGAAGACGTCGCGGAAGTAGCGCTCGATCTCGTCGCGACCGACGATGGGAGCAACTCCGCTCGGGGGGTTCGTACCCTGATCGCGGTAGTCGACGACGGCGTCGTGGGTGAACACCTCGTCGATCCTGTCCCATGCCCGGTCATCGATGACGTATCCGTATCGGACGACCACGTCGTGGATGGCGAGAACCTCCTCCGCGCTCCGTTGCGCACCCCGTGCTCGTTCCTTGTTCGAGTCGGTGCTCATGGCGGTTCACTCCCTACTGGCTACGGCTGGCGGAAGTGGGGGATGACCTCTTCGGCGAACAGTTCCATCCCCGCGCTGATCTGTGGCGGCGTCATACCGGGCAGGGGCAGGGCACCGACGAAGTGTGTCAGCCGACCCCGTGATCGGTAGTCCTCAATCTGCTCTATGGCGTCCTCGGGGGTGCCGATGATGGCCTTCTCGCCGAAGAAGTCGAACGACTGGGAGCGGATCATCTCCTCGACGGATGGGATCGCGGACGCCGTGCTCTCGAAGTCAGGAACGCCCTTCGCCTCGGCGGTCCATCGGACGTATCCCGATGCCATGTGGTGCAGCGGGCGTGCCGCGATCGCCCAGGCCTCCTCGCGGCTCGGGGCCACGTAGAGCGGACGCATGGCGGCTATCTGGTAGTCGGCTGGGTCGCGGCCATGTGCCTCGAGCGCCGTGTCGTAGATGCCGGCGGAGTGTGCCGCGCCGCCGTTGAGATAGTGGAAGCCCATCCGTGCGGCCCGCTCGATGGCCTTCGGCACCGTTCCTCCCACCCATATCGGCGGGTGCGGACGTTGCAGCACGGGTGGGACGATGCGGATATCGCGCAGTTGGGTGAACCGGCCGTCGATGGTCACGGACTCATCGCTGAGCAGGCGTCGGACGATCGTCAGACCCTCATCCATACGGGCGGCCCGCTCGCTCGGCGAGATGCCCTGGTCTTCGAACTCTGCTCTGCGGTAGCCCAGTCCGACGCCCAGGTCGAAGCGCCCCTCGGAGAGAAGGTCGACGGTCGCGGTGTCCTCGGCGACCCTGACCGGGTTGTGCAGGGGCAGGAGGAGCAGAAACGTGCCGATGCGGATCTGCGTGGTTCGTGCCGCGACCGCCCCTCCTATCGGGAAGACCGAGGGCGAGTAGCCGTCGTCGATGAAATGGTGCTCGGTCAGCCATGCGTGGTCGAAGCCGAGGCGTTCGGAGTCGACGATGAGATCGAGGTGGGATCGATAGAGCTCCTCCCACGGCACGCGCGCGAACTCAGGGTTGCGAAACGGCCACAAGAGTCCGAAGCGGATGTCGGTCAAGGTCCGTGGCGTGGGAGTCAGACCGGCTCGGAACCGATCGGTTCCTCGCCGAGCAGCGTCGTGCGGTGCATCTCCCGCCTCGACCCGGCGTCGTAGGGGAGGGCACGGTGGAAGACCCCGCGGTTGTCCCAGATCACCGTGTCGCCGACCCGCCAGTCGTGTCGGTAGACCCGGTCGGGTGTGGTCGCCCGCCGAACCAGGTCGTCGAGCAGCTCCCGCCCCTCGTGGTACCCCATTCCGACGATGTAGTCCGTCGTGGGTGTCAGGACCAGGGACCGGCGCCCGTTCCGGTGGCACCACACGAGCGGGTGCTCTCGCGGGGGACGGGTGCGCCACCGGGCGATCTGCTCTCGAGTGGGATCCGGATAGGCGGTCCACTGGGAGGCCTCGAAGGTGTGGAGCACCCGCAGCGACGCGAACCGTTCCTTCTCGTCGTCGGCGAGATCGTCGTAGGCGGCGTAGCTACTGGCGAAGTCGGTCCGTGCGCCCTCCTCCCCGAGGGCGACCGCGGTCAGCACCGAGGCCTTGAGCGGGTACTCGTCGCCCAAGGGGGTGCAGCCGTCGATGTGCCAGGAAAAGGTGGCGCGCAGGTAGTCGCCGTTGGGGTTCTTCGACTGGTCCATGGTGAGCCAGTAGATGCCCGGCACCCGGTGGTGTCCCGCTGACATGTCGACCTCGCCGAGGCGTCGGCAGAAGGCCACCTGGCTCTCGGGGTCGAGGAACAGGTCGTGGAAGACCAGCACCCCGTGCCTGTCCAGGAGGTCCAGGAGCAGGTGCGGCAGTTCCCCGTCCTCCACCAGACGCTCCGCGTCGATACCCTGCACTTCGACACCGATCGTCTCACTCAGCTTCGCCACGGTCATGGTCGACACATCGTCCCCCAGGTGCTCGAGGACGATGCTATCTCCATGACCCTGCGCAAGCTCGGGGGAGCTCGGCAGGCCCGGTTGCACGAGGCCCCCCGGCGCCCGGCCGTTGTCGGGGATGCCGGGGGGGCCTAGGCTGCGGCTCGATGGCCAACGCAGAGTCGAACGCAGAGTCGAATGCACCGACGCACCAGACAGCCGGGGCGCCCCAGGTGGCCGAGCCCGACGCCCTCGAGGTGCTGCGGGCCGCCCGCGGCGAGGGGTGGCAGTGGCCCCGGATCCAGTACGAGCCCTGCCCCCAGTGCGGCTTCAACCCGTCGTCGATCCCTCCCGAAGAACTGGGCGGGCGGGCCGTCGAGCTGGCGGCGGCCTGGCGTGAGTTCTTGGTGGGGGCCGACGAGGCGTACCTGCGGGCCATTCCCGAGCCCGGGGTCAACTCCCCGCTGCAGTACGGGGCGCACGTCCGGGACATCCTCAAGGTCTACGGCGAGCGCATGGTCCTCGCCGTAGAGCAGGACAACCCCACCGTGCCGATGTTCAACCCTCCCCAAGAGGTCTGGGAGGCCTACAACGCCCTTGAGGTCGAGGACCTGGCCGCCGACATCGAGGCCCGGGCCCAGCGCCTGGCCGAGATCGGGGCCACCATGGACCCCTCGTCGTGGACGCGCATCGTCGTCAACGACCGGGGCCAGTACGGGGTCTACACCTTCACCGTCGCCGGCCTGGCCCGCAACTCGGTCCACGAGGCCCACCACCACCTGCTCGACGCCAAGGGGACCCTGTTCTCGGGCGCGTCTTCCTGAGCGCCCGTCGGAGCTGCGGAGAGGCCCCGAGGGCCGACCCGCTGGCCCTACGCTCACACCGTGGAGACCGAGGATCCGGGCGACGACGCCGGACGTCCGGTCGTGGCACCCGTCCCGGGTACCGCGCTGCGCGTGCACAAGGCACTGTCCATTCCGATGAGCGAGATCACCTGGCGCGCCACCACCTCGGGAGGTCCCGGTGGTCAGCACGCCAATCGCACGCTGAGCCGTGTCGAGGTCCAGTTCGAGATCGCCGGGTCGTCCGTGCTCGGCCCGCGCCAGCGGGCGCGTCTTTTGGAACGCTACGGACCCGTTGTCCGGGCGGCTGCGTCCGAGTCGCGCTCGCAGGCGCGCAACCGGCAGCTGGCCCTGGAGCGTCTGGCCACCCGGCTGGCCGAGGGGCTCAGGGTCGATCCGGCGCGGCGACCGACGCGGCCCACCAAGGGTTCGCAGGTCCGCCGGGTAGAGGACAAGCGACGCCGATCGGAGGTGAAGCGCCGCCGGCGGGCCCCCGACGCCGGCGACGAGTGAGCCCGGACGACGCCGGCGACGAGTGAGCCCGCCCGACGCCGGCGGCGAGTGAGCCCGGACGATGGGCGAGGGTTCAGCCGGCCAGCCCGACTGGCCCCAAGGCCGCCGCCAGACCCTCGTCGAGCAGGCGGAAGAGCTCAGGATCCGCGTCCGCCCGAGGTCCCTGCAGCGCGGTGAGCGCGGCGTAGCCCCGGGCCACCAAGGTGGCGTCCTCGTCGGGATCGGCCAGCCCGATCTCGCCCGAGCGCGGGAACGGTGACCCGACGCTCAGCACGATCTCGCCGTGCGGAGCCTGGCCGTCCTCCATGACTGCCTGCGCCGCCTCGGCGGCTGCGGGCCCCTCCATCTCCGCCTGGTTGGGTGTGTCCCAACCGGGGGTCCCGGCGGCCGCCTTTATCAACCCCGACCCACCGACTCGCGCCCAGCGCAGCCCGAGGATCTCGTGGAGGGGAAGCGAGGGGACGTTCAGGTTCAGCACGGTGCTCACCGGCGCCGCGGCAAGCAGCGGAAGCAGGGCGATGGCCAGGTCTGCCGCCGACTCCCACGGAGCCGGCGCCGCGCCCGACCGCAGCGAGACGGCCAAGGCGCTGATGCCGAGCTGCGACGCGGTGAGCGCCGCGCCCACCGTTCCCGAATGCAGGACGGAACGGCCGACGTTCACGCCATGGTTGATGCCCGAGAGCACGAGGTCGGGTTTGGCGCCGACGGCTCCCAGGGCGCCGGCGATGACCGAGAGAGCAGGGGAGGCGTCCAGCCCGTAGGCATCGACGCCCTCCGCCCCACTCACGGACGCCCGCCGGTAGGCGATCCTCGTGCCCTCGGAGACCGAGCCCACGGCTGCGCTGGCCCCGCTGTAGTTCGAACTGGGCGCCATCACGACGATCTCATGGAGTGGGCCGCCCGAAGCGGCGGCTGACTCCGCCCAGCCCACGAGCGCCCTGGTCAGCGCGGCCAACCCCGGTGCGTCCACCCCGTCGTCGTTGGTCACCAGCACCCTCACGGCTCCGCACCCTACCGGCCGCCGGGCGCGCGACCACCCCGTTTCGCGGGTGCGTCACCGTCCCGGCGGGGCGGCGTGGCGTCCTCTCACCCAGGGTCAGCCCCTGCGCCGCTCCGGGTCTGCTTCAATTCAGCCCACCATGCGCCCTCATTCACCCCGGATCTCCGTCGCGTCGCCCACCGGACAGCAGTGGCGTATCGGGCACGGCGACCACGACGTCGTGGTCTGCGAGGTCGGCGCCACCCTGCGGAGTTACAACCTCGGGCCGACACGGGTGATAGACGGCTTCGGACCCAACGAGTGGTCGCACAGCGGGCGGGGACAGGTGCTGGCCCCATGGCCCAACCGGCTGGCTGACGGCCGCTACGAGTTCAACGGGGTCCAGGCCCAGGCGGCGCTCGACGAGCCCGAGTTGCGCAACGCCATCCACGGCCTGGTCCGCTGGCTGCCGTGGACGCTGCAGACCCGGCATCAGAACCAGCTGTCGCTGAGGCTGCAGCTGCACCCGTCCCCGGGCTATCCCTTCTCACTGCTCCTCGAGATGGCGTACCACGTCGGCCGGGAGGGTCTCAGCGTCACCACGACGGCGCACAGCACCGACGGCGGCCCCATACCGTTCGGACTCGGATTTCATCCCTATCTGCGGGCCGGGCTCGAGGAGATCGACGGGGCGATCCTCCAGCTGCCGGCCCACCACACGGTCGACCTGGACGGCAGGGGGGTGCCGACGGGAGGGCTGACGGCCGTGGAGGGAACGGAGCGCGACTTCACCACGCCACGGGCTGTCGGGGCCACGGTGCTCGATACCGCCTTTACGACCCTGGACCGCGATACCGACGGCCGGGCATGGGCGAGCCTCGACGACCCGGCGGGCACCGCCGGCGTGGCACTGTGGGCCGATCCCGGATTCGGCTACTTCATGGTCTACACGGGAGACACGCTCGGCGAGCTGTCCCGCCGGCGCCAGGCGGTGGCCATAGAGCCGATGACCTGTCCACCCAATGCGCTGCGTACCGGGAAGGATCTCCTCGTGCTCCAACCGGGCCACGAGTGGTCCGGCCGCTGGGGCCTGGTGCCCCGCTGACGGACGGACCACCCGTCTCTCCCGGCTCTCAGCGGGGCGCGGCCGTCCAGCGCAAGCCGGCCGAGACCGCTCGGGTGAGCGGAATCAACGCCACGGTGTCGAGCAGGAGGTCGAGCGGGGCGGGAGCGGAAAGGCCCAACTCCGAGCGAGCCCACCGGGGCAAGATCCCGATGGCCGCCGAGAGCAGCACCACGTAGACGGCGTGCTCGTTGGGACGCTGGGCCACGCCGTGCCGCAGCCAGTCGCGCGCCTCGAACGCCTGAGGACCGGCGCGGAGCTGGGGCCGTTGCCGCTGGAAGTAGCCGTCCACGTCCGCGGCGGAGCGCGGCACCCACTCGGCCCCCAGCGCCACGGCCACGGGAGCCATCTCGACGTAGTAGCGATCGCACTGTTCGGGGGTCAGGTCGCGGGGACCGAAGCGGCGCGCCGACTCCAAGAAGCTCCAGGTCTCGGCCGCGTGAATGAACGTCACGAGATCGGGATCGTCCGCCGAATAGGGCCGGCCGTCGGCGGCGAACCCCTTGACGCGACGGTGCACGCGCTGGACCTGGGCGATGGCATCCTCGGCCTCTCGCACCGTTCCGAACGTGGTGGTCCCGAGGAAGCGCGCCGTGCGCCGCAGCCTCCCCAACGCGTCCGCCTGATAGTTGGAGTGTTCCGCGACCCCCGCCATAGCCAGGGGATGGAGCATCTGGAGCAACAGTGCGCTCAGGCCGCCGATCAACATGGCGGGGAGATCGGCATGGACCAGCCGGGCCACCCCATCGGGCGGCAGGTAGGACTCGGTCGGATCCGTGCAGATGGCCACCGGCGCCGGACCGAGGCCGATGGACCGCCGGACGGCGTCGGCCAGATCGGCACGTGCCGGAGCAGCCAGATCGTTGAGGAGGCGCAAGGGGGCGCTCGCCATCGCTCCACCGAGGGTAGTGGCACTGCTAAGGGGGTTGACCGTGGTCACCGTTAGAGCTTGGCATGGCCCGCGTGCGAGAGTGAGGGCATGCGGGTTGTCGTCTTCGGTGCCGGCGCCATCGGCGGGCTGGTGGGGGCGCGCCTTCATCAACAGGGATTGGACGTCACCCTGATCGCGCGAGGGGCCCATGCCGAGGCGCTGTCGGCGGGCCTGGTGCTCGAGACGCCCGCCGAGTCTGTGACGCTGTCGATTCCCGTGGTGACGGAGCCTGCGGCGGTGCAGTGGACCAGCGACACGATCGTGCTGCTGGGGGTCAAGGGGCAGCAAACCGAGCAGGCACTGGCCCAGTTGGTGGGCGTCGCTCCGTCCGACACCCCCATCGTCTGCATGCAGAACGGCGTGGAGAACGAGCGCCGTGTCCTGCGGCGCTTCCCCAACACCTATGCCATGTGCGTGTTGTGCCCGGCCACCCATCTGAGGCCCGGTGTGATTCAGGTCCATTCCACTCCGGTCAGCGGACTTCTCGATCTCGGTCGCTATCCCCGCGGGGTCGACGACACGGCGCGGACCATGGCCGACGCGCTGAGTGCCTCCACCTTCCTGTCAGAGGCGCGGTCCGACATCATGCGTTGGAAGTACCGCAAGCTCCTCCAGAACGTCTCCAACGCGGCGGACGCGCTGTGTGGGCGCGAGGGCCGCGACAGCCCTTTGGTCAGGGAGGCGCAGCGGGAAGGCGAGGCGGTGTTGGAGGCGGCGGGGATCCCGGTGGCGACGGCCGAGGAGGATCGTGCCCGCCGAGGCGATCATCTCCAGCTGCGCAACACCACATCCGGCGCGTGGAGCGGAGGATCGAGTTGGCAGAGCCTGGCCCGCGCGACGGGGTCGATCGAGGTGGAGTTCCTGAACGGTGAGATCGTCCTCCTGGGTGCCCTTCACGGGGTGGCCACACCGGTGAACGCCCTCTTGCAGCGCGTGGCGCTCGAAGCCGCCCGCGAGGGTCGCCAGCCGGGCACGTGGCGAATCGCGGAGCTCAGCGAGGCCGCCGGTGTCCCCGCTCCCTAGCGGATCGCCGGCCGTGGGCGCGGGCGCCCAGTTGCCCGGATCGCGTCGTCAAGGTATAGCCTTGGCCACCATGCAGGGCCACCTGCCGACGCCCCCACACCCCGTCTACCCCGTCGGGCTTGCTCCTGCCATCGGGTACCTCGCCACCCGCGAGCCCCGGCCGCTCGACGACCACGAACCTGTCGAGAGGGAGTGGTGGGAGATCGATGACGACGAGGAGGAAGAGTGGCCGCCTCGCCATCGGGGCGTGGTCAAGGTCACGGCCATCGTGCTGAGCATCTCGCTCCTCGTGGCCGGTGTAGGCACCTTGCTCGAGGTCGTCCTCTCCGGGCGCTGAGCCCGCCGCGCCGGTACCCGCCGCGCGCCCGAACCGGGCTGTAGTGGCGAACCCGGGCCATCCGTGCCACCCTGAGCGCCGTGACTTCGTCCGTGCAACTCGTGGTCTGTGAAGGGGACGAGACCGGACAGGAGTTGCTCGAACAAGCGCTCCGTGTGCTCGACCCCGCGGTGGTCGGCATCGACTGCGAGCTGATCCGGTTCGACCTCTCCCTGGAGAACCGGCGCAGGACGGCCAACGCGGTTGTGCGGGACGCCGCCGAGGCCATGCGCCACTGTGGGCTGGGGCTCAAGGCGGCGACCATTACGCCGGAGACGATCGGCGACGTCGGGAGCCCGAACCGGATCCTGCGCGAGGGCATCGGTGGGTCGGTGATCGTCCGGACCGGTCGACGGATCCCCGGGGTGTCTCCCCTGGCGCCCGTTGTGCACCCGATCGTGGTGGTGCGCATGGCGGTGGGCGATGCGTACGGAGCGGAGGAGGGCCGCACCGGGGTGCCCGGAGGATCCGATGAGGGAGCCTGGCGAACCGAGCGGATCGAGCGCAGGATCTGCCGCGAGGTGTCGGAGTTCTCGTTCCGAACGGCGGCCGCCCAAGGTGGTTGCGTCTACGGGGGGCCGAAGTGGACGGTCTCGGCGACCTACGAGGGGATGCTGAAGGAGGAGATGGACGCGGCGGCTGCCCGCCATCCCGAGGTCCCCTACCGCCCCGTCCTCATCGACGCGGCCTACGCCGGCCTCTTGACCGAGGCCGGGCACCAGAGCCTGGTGATCCCGGCACTGAATCGCGACGGCGACTGCCTGTCCGATCTCGTGCTGGCGCTGTTCGGTTCGATCGCGGGAGCCGAATCGGTGCTGTTGGCCCTCGACGCCGAGCTGCGCCCCGTCGTGGCGATGGCCGAGGCTCCGCACGGGACGGCGCCCTCACTGGCCGGAAAGAACGTCGCCAATCCCATGGCCATGCTTCTCGCCTGTGCGGCGGTGCTCGAGCACGCCGCCCAAAGGGGGGAGGTCGCGGTGGCGGTCGCCGCCGAAGCCATCCGTCGCACCACCCTGCGTGTCGCCGCCGACGGGATACGAACCTTCGACCTCGGTGGTGACCACTCCACGTCGGAGGTGGTCGACGAGGTGCTCCGAAGATTGAGCGCCGAGATCAGGGCCTGAACAGGCCGATTGGCTCGCGTGCGCCAGGTGTCCGACAAAAACCCCCGAGCGGCCACGGCGTCCTACGCTGGGTTCCATGTTGCGTCCTGAAAACTGGACCAGACCTGCGGGTGCAAGTCCCGCCTGGGTAATCGCCGGAGAGCCCAGTAGCAGGCCCCGGTTCGTCGCCGAGAGGTGCCGGGCTGAGCGGGGTGTCAAAAGCCTCTTTGGAGGGAGCAAGCGTGCGGGCCGTAGTGCCACCAGGCACGAGTCCTGCAGCCTCGTCACAACCACAACGGAGGAGCCGAGCCGCTCATGTCACGGCGAAGGCAGCATCCGATCGACTGGCGTACCGGACATGCCCATGATCGGGTCCTCTCGGGGTACGGGGAGCGGCACGTCGGTTTGGTTCGGGACAGGAGAGACCCGTCTTGCCAGCCTTGTTAGCAAAGACCGGCCATATAAGCCAATGGTGAAAGTGGACGGAGGCAAGCGGGAGTCCGACGGGGCCGTAGTACTGCCGATCGCTGGGAGAAACCCAGCAGGAGGGAAGGGCCCCGACTTCGGTCACGCCGGGAAAAGAGGAACGAGTGAGGGCATGGCTGGGACCGCCCAGCCCATCTCCCCCCTGGGACCACCGTCCCTGGAGAAAGTTCGACGCCTCCAGAACCGGCTATGGGAGACGGTCTCGGGCACTCCCCAGGGCGGGGTGATCTCACCTTTCTTGGCCAACATCTACCTGCACGCCTTCGACCGGGCCTGGGCCGAACATGGCACCGGAGACCTCGTCCGCTATGCGGACGACTTCGTGGTGTTGTGCTCGTCTCGGAGCCAAGCTGAGGAAGCTCAGAGGCAGGCGACTGCCGTCTTGGGTGGCCTCGGTCTTCGCCTCCATCCGGACAAGACCAAAGTGGTCGACCTCCGGGAGGGCAAAGAGGGCTTTGACTTCCTCGGGTGCCACCTTCGGGCCCGCATGTCCGGCAGGCTCTGGGAGCAAAGGCGGGTCGTCCGCTATTACCTCCACCGCTGGCCGTCGGTGCGGTCCATGAAGCGAGCCCGTCAAAAGGTCAAGGCCCTCACCGCTCGAAGCCAGGTCGGACAGCAGTTGGCGACCGTCATCGCACGGCTCAACTCGTTCCTTCGGCGATGGGGCAACTACTTCCGCAACGGGAATGCGGCCTATAAGTTCGTCGAGATGGACCGTTACGTGGCATGGCGGCTGCACCGCTTGCTGGTCAAGCAGCGTGGTCGCAACCTACGGGCGGGCCAGGCGGACAAGTGGACCCGCACCTGGTTCCACGACCAGGGCCTGCACAAGCTCATGGGCACCATCCGTTACCCGAAGGCTGCGTAACCATGTCAACAAGACCGTCGGTGAGCTGTATGCGGGAAAACCGCACGTACAGATCGAAAGGGGGATGGGGAAACAGGTCCGCTTGTCGGACACTGCGCCCCTGACTACCAATGGCCTGGCGTCGTAAGCGGGAAGCGGATCCGAGCCGCCCGACCGAGGGAAAGGTCATGGGCTGGGCGCAGCGTGCCGCGCAGAGCATGGTCCCCGCACCCGACGAGGCGCTGCGGCAGTCCCAGGACGTGCTCAGCTGGTCGATCCGCAAGAACGGCCCGCAGTCGCCTGTTTCGATCAAGGCGATGGCCGAGGTGGCGAACCAGCTCGCGCACCTGGACCGGCTCGGCGAGGAACTGCAGATGCGGGAGAACATCGTGGACGCCCTCCGCAAGGAGCGTGGGCCCGAAGACGAGTCCACCCTGAGCGCGGAGTGGAAGCTGGCGACCTGCCTTTCCATATTGGATCGACCCGGGGAAGCCGAACCGCTGCTGGCGCACGTGGTCGAGTGTCGTACCCGTGACCTCGGTCGCAGCGACCCGCAGACCCTGGCGGCATTGGCGTGGAGCGCCAGCGTGGCGAAGAAGCTTGGAAGGCTGAGCGACGCCCGGTCCTTCCAGGAACAGGTCGTCGCCGGGTATGGGGAGCAAGGAGCGGGCGAAAGCGATCTGGCGCTGCTGGCCGAACTCCACCTCGCATCGATCCTCACCGATCTCCACGATCTCCCGGGGGCGTCCCGGCTGTTGCGGCACGTGCTCCACGTGCGCCAACGCGTCCTGGGGGCAGATGACCCGAAGACGCTCGACGTGCTCCGGTTTCTCGATTCGATCGGGGCAGACGGCGAAGCAGGGTGACGGAGAGGGGTTGTCCCACATGCCACCGGTTGCGTGAGGACTGGAACGGCGCCACCAGGACACTGCGGCAGATGCGGCGCTCGGTCGTGGTGTGGGACTACGGCCCGCAGATGAAACGTGTGGACGAGAAGCGCCGGCGCTACGAGGAGCACCGCGCCAGCGCGCATCCCGACGACGCTCCTTCCGAGCCACCGCCGCCCCCGCGGGAAGCGCGACGATCCCGACGGATCCACCCCCTGCGCCGTTTCGGCCGGGCCAGGGTGGCGATCGTCGCAGCGGTGATCGCGCTGATCCTCCTCACCGTCTTCCTGCACAGCGTCTGACCCGCCGTCGATTCCGAGGAATCTCGGAATCTTGGCATCCGGGTTGCCTAGGCGTGCCGAATGCCTATCGGTGGGCCGCGCCGGGCGGTCATCGCAGAGGAGACAGGTCGGGTTTCCGAGCGCACCGTCTGCTATCGCAAGGAGCACAGCATGGACAGCATCAGCCGTCGTCACTTTCTCAGGACTGCGTCCATCGGAGCTGCGGCCACAGGAGTCGTTGCCGCCGGTGGTGTGAGCTTGCTCACCGGCACCAGCGGTGCGGTCGAGACACCGCCGAAGTCGACGACCCCCGACGCCCCCATTTTGGACGGTTCGGACATTGTCGCGCACGTCGTCGACGCACGGTCGGGGCGGATCTCGCTCTTCGTTGGCACCAAGCAGATCGACTACACCAACCAGGCCCTGGCCCAGGAACTCCTCAACGCATCCCGTTGAGCCCCATTCACTAACCGAGATCCCCCTACTCACCAAGAGGTGTACTGCTCATGTCGTCGCACAAGGAAGCCCCCGCAATTGCCAAAGACCCGGCCGCTGACAGCGCGGATCTGTACGCCTTCGTCAGCCCGGACGCACCCGATACGGTCACCATCCTGGCCAACTACGTCCCACTGCAGGATCCCGACGGCGGGCCGAACTTCTTCGAATTCGGCGCGAAGACCGCCGTCGGCACAGCACCGCCGGTCGGTGACGATGTGCTCTACGAGATCCACATCGACAACACCGGGACCGGGATCCCCTCCATCACGTACCAGTTCCAGTTCACCACGACGATCTTGAATCCGTCGACGTTCCTCTACAACACGGGACCCATCACCTACTCACCCACAACCGGTTACAGCTCGACTTGGAACCGCCGCCAGACGTACACCCTGACGATGATCGAGACCGATCCCGCCACCGGGTGCTCGACGGCGACGCGTGTCAACCCGCCGTGGGGGAGCGGGGGAGTGTTCGCCTGCCCCCCGTGCAATGTCGGCGTCCGCTCCACTCCGAACTATCAGGAGCTGTCGGCTCCCGCCGTCTACCGGTTGCCCGACGGTCTCACCGTCTTCGCCGGCCAGCGCGCTGACGGCTTCTTCGTTGATCTCGGGTCCATCTTTGACCTCGGCGACCTGAGGCCCATCTCGAGCCATCAGCTGATCCCCGGTGCCAACACCCCGGGCATTAACTCGCTGGCCGACAAGAACGTCCACAGCATCGCCCTGCAGATCCCCATCAGCTCATTGACCTCCAACGGAAGCCCGTTGGCCATGGGCGCCAACGACCCCCACGCGGTCATCGGGGTCTACACCACGGCGAGGCGCCAGACGGTGCGCATCTTCAACCCCACGACCGGAGCGACGACCGCCACCGGCCCGTACGATCAGGTGTCACGCCTGGGCAACCCGTTGGTGAACGAGGTGGTCGTACCCATGGCCTCCAAGGACTACTTCAACAGCCAGCCGCCGGTGAAGGACAGCCAATTCGCAGCCGCGGTGGAGCATCCCGAGCTGCAGGGTCTGCTCCCTGTCCTCTATCCCGGGGCGTTCCCCGCCCTGGCGGCGTACACCAAGCCACGCGCCGATCTGGTGGCCATCTTCGCCACCGGCATCCCGGGCAGCGTCATCGGGCCGGCCTTCGGCCAGGGGACCTATCAGGGCGGCAAGGTGATCGCCGAGATGCTCCGCCTCAACATGGGGATCGCGCCCACCTCGGCCGACGGCACCCAGCCCGGAACGAGCAACCTCGGGCTCCTCGGCAACGACCTGGCCGGTTTTCCCAACGGCCGTCGCCCGACCGACGACGTGGTGACCATCGCCCTGAAGGCCGTCGCCGGCGCGACCATCCCCCTCGTCGATTCCACCTACACGCCCGATCCCGACGTGGCCGTCGTGAACCAGGGCGTCACGGCGAGCCCGCGGTCGTACCAGGCGCACTTCCCGTATCTGGCCGATCCGCACGGAGGCTTCTCGAACCCGCCCGCCACTCCCGCCTACAACCCGGACCCCGAGCTCTAGGAAGCTGGGTAGGAAGATGAACCTGACGACACACACCGATCCCTCCCCCGGCGCCGATCCCTCCCCCGGCGCCGATCCCTCCCCCGGCGCCGCCCACTCCCCCGGCGCCGCCCACTCCCATGGTGCCGCCCACTCCCATGGTGCCACCGAAGCGCCTTACGTCGATGACGGCCCGCTGACCGGTCCGGCCGAGGCGCTGGTGCTCGACATCGGCGGGGACGTCGGTGCCCTCGTCCTGTACGCGGAGGAAGCGTGCCTGGGGCTGGAGGTCGACGTGACGCCGGCCGGTGCTCCCCGGTCGCACCACATGCACACGATGATCCGCAGAAGGCGGGCCACCGACCGCGAGTTCATCGCAGGGGTCTATCCCGAATTGGTCGAGGGGACGTACACGGTATGGGGGATGGACGGCCTACCGCTGGGCCTGGTGGACATCGCGGGCGGTCGCGTCAGCGAGTTTCACGCGGCGGACTGCCGTTCAGCGCGATAGGGCGATCGAGGCCATCGCCCATGGCCGGTGCGAGTGGCTCGCTGCCGGTGTCGGTCGCCCGTGGTCGTGGGCTGTCACAGCCGGCGTCGAACTGACGGAGTTCGAGCGAGTCGCCGTAGGCTGAACCAGCATGTTGCGATCCACACGAGTGCGACGCCGACGAGGATGAGCTTGTCGTCGACCAAGAAGTCAATGGCGAGCGCAACTCCCAAGACGAGCAGGAAGCGCCAGTACCAGTTCCTGTTCGGTGATCTCTTCATCTGCCGTTGATCGGGCTACCGCGCGGCATGGCGCGGTACGACTCCGAATGTCTCTGCGACCACGTAACGCTCCTTTTGCCTGATCTCAGTGTATTCGGATCGACGACGCCAGATGGATGACCAGGACCCGGCGAGACCGTGGATCCTCCGCGCATCCCTCATCCAGAGTGTGCTCGTGAGTCGAATAGAAAGTGTGCTCAACCTCGATCCCGCAAAGCTTCTCGTCATAGCGGCCGTGGCCGTGATCTTGCTCGGACCGAATCGGCTCCCCCAGGTGGCCCGTCAAGTTGGCGCGGCCTGGCGATCTGTGACCGAAGTTCGACACCGCATGGAGACCGAGGTCCGCAGTTCCATTCCCGACCTGCCATCGTCCAGCGAGATCGCCCGCCTGGCCCGTTCTCCTTCGGCCTTGCTCGACCATCTGTCGAACCTGTCCCCGGACGCCGATGGGTCGCCGGTCACCGCCTCGACGCCCCTCTCGGGAGAGCCTCCGAGCAGGGTACCTCGCACCTATCCCTCCATGCCCACCGCAGCGAACGAGAACACGCCCCGACCCGAGGGCCCGGCTCCCGGCGACCCTGGCCTGAACTGATCGATCGCTATGTCGACGTTGTCACCACCCGTGCCCGGGTCGCGCGCCAAGAGGATCTCGCCCGACGAGATGAACGTGAGCGAACACCTTGGGGAACTACGCCGGCGGCTCATTGTGTGTGTCGCCGTTTTCATCGTTACGTCACTCATCTCGGTCGTGGCCTACGAGCCCATTCTTCATTTTCTGATCAAGCCACTGTGCGACGTAGACGCGTCCTCTCGTCATCAGGTCAGCGCGTCGGTGCTCGCGGCCCACGGCACCTGCAACCTCTTCGTCACGTCGCCCCTCGATGGCCTCTCCCTGCGGGTGAAGATCGCCGTATTCGGCGGACTCGTCCTGGCGTTGCCGGTCATCCTCTTCGAGATGTGGCGGTTCGTCACCCCCGGGCTCCAAACCCGGGAGAAAAGGTACGCCGTGCCGTTTGTCGTCGCCTCGTGTGCGCTGTTCGTCCTCGGGGCGGCGACGGCGTACCTCACGTTGCCCCACGCCCTGCACTTCCTCGAGTCGGTCGGGGGACCGGATCTCCAGGCGATTTACGACCCCATTCCGTATCTCGGCCTGATCATATTGATGATGACGCTGTTCGGTCTCACGTTTCAGTTCCCGGTCGTGCTGGTCTCATTGGAACTGGCCCGTGTCGTCAGTCCCGCCCGGTTGTTGCGCTCATGGCGCTGGGCCGTCATCGGCATCGTGATCGTTGCGGGCGTCTTTACCCCGAGCTCCGACCCGTTCTCCATGCTGGCCTTGGCGGTCCCGCTTGTCGCCTTCTACTTCATCTCGATCGGTATCGGGAAACTGTTCGGACGATAGGCACAGCGGGGGATGTTCATCCGCCTGGTCTTTCGCATCGAAGAAGGAGTATGGAAATGAGACGACTGCTCAATGGACCCGGTCCGGTTGCCAAGCCTGCGGGGGCGGTCGCAATAGCGGCGTTCGTCGTCGGTGGGCTTCTGATGATCTGGTTGAGCTACATCCACTTCCACCTCTGGCAGAGCGTCGGCTACCGCCACATACCGACGATCGGTCCGTTGTTCCTGGCTCAATCCATCGCGGGGCTCGTGTTGGGACTGGCAGTCATCGCCATTCGTCGGATCTGGGTCGCCATCGTGGGCGCCGGATTCGCCGTGGCGACCATGGGTGGGTTTCTCATCTCGGTGGAGTACGGGCTCTTCGGGTTCACCGACTCGTGGTCCGCACCCTTCGCCCACGTGGCGTTCACCGTCGAGATCGCCACGGTCGTGGTCTTGGCCATCGCAGTCGTGGCTTGCCTGGCACCTTCGGCGCAGGCGGGGAGAACCGGTTCCACCCCTGCCGCTTCTCCATCGCCCAGCGCGTAGCAAGTCGGGTCTGCGTCCCCGCCACTGCACCGGGGGCGCGGCCCGACTTTGCTCACCACGACCGATTCATCAGTCTCGATCGAGTCAACTCACGCTCGTAAGGGATTCCGTCGCCGAAATGGATCTCAGGCAGCGCTGGGGGAGGCGGATCAGGCGAGGCGCCGACGGAGTTCTCCGATCCGGTTGCTCACGATCGCGTCGACCCCCGCCGCGGCGACGCGAGCCATGTGACGTGGCTTGTCAACCGTCCACGTGGAGACCTTGAAGCCGAGCTCGTGGGCGGTTGCGACCCGTTCCGGGGTCACCAGGCGAAACGTCGGGTTCCAGAACTCGGCCGCGAGCTCGCACAGGAGCGCCGGGGGAGGTGGTTCCGCTTCGACCCAGGTGAGCCCGATTCTGGCCTCCAGTGCGCTCCCGCGCAGCTGGCGCAGCGCGCCGAGGTTGCCGCCGACGAAGAGTGAGCGGGCCATGGCGCCCGCCTCCCGTACCACCCGTAGTGCTCCTTCGACCACCTCGCTCCCGGCGAGGTCCAGCATCAGCGGGACGCCGACGTGCTGGAGCACTTGGCGCAGGGTCGGTATCCGCACGTCGCCGCGTCCGATTTTCTGCACCTCGGCCAGATCGAGATCGCGGACGTTTCGCTCGACACCCCACAGACGCGAAAGGGAGGGGTCGTGAAGGACCACAATCTCGCCGTCGCGGGTCACTCGCAGGTCAAGCTCGACCATGTCGGCGCCCTTGCGCATCGCGGAGGCGAAGGCTGGCAGCGTATTTTCCCGGGCGTCGATCGGGTCGCCGCGGTGCGCGATAGCGAGCGTCATGACACCGCAGACCATAGATGTGCACGCCGAAGCATCAACGCGTGTCCACTCGCTCGGAACTAGTCATCCAATCCGAAATCGTACCCATACGCCAAAGCATCGCACTACGTGGAGCATGTGCCGTCGACCCCGCCGTTCTCGATGCTGTCAGGCGTTACTCCCTCTGCTCGACTGCTACGGACGAACTCAGCGAAGCTCTGAAACCGTTGATTGGACCGGAGTCGACATCCAGCAGATGGCTTGCGGGAAAGGCCGATAGGCTCGGATGTCGGGGCGCCCGGTCCCGGAGGCGGGGGCAGGCTGACAGCCGTGACCCGCACGACCCTATGGGACACTTCTGCCCCGACGGCAGTCCAGGGGTACTAGCACGAGGCGAGCGAGTGCGGCCACCTACCTCGACAGCAGTCAGTAGGCGAACCAGACTTCAAGGATCAGACGCCAATCGGCACAGGCTAGGGGGTATTCAGGAACGTGAGCGGCGTACTTCGCGTCGCCTGGTACCGCCTCCGGGGCACGTTCGGCAACCGGTGGGGTGGCTACCTTACTGTCGTGCTACTCGTAGGCCTGTTGGGCGGGTTGGCCATGGGGGTGGTCGGTGTGGCCCGGCGGACCCAATCGTCGTTTCCCACCTATCTCGCCAGCACGCACCCTTCCAATCTGAGCGTCTTCACCGGAACAGTGGCGGAGAGCCGGCTGGCCCACCTTCCTGATGTTCGACGAGTCGCAAGTGCTGGTGTCCTCAACACACTCCCGCTGGGACCAAACGGAGCGCCCAAGGTCGGTCCATCGACTAACGAGGTATTCACTGTCGGTAGTGAAGGGCTCTTCTTCAACGAGGATCGGGTCACCGCCGTTGAGGGGCGGATGGCTGATCCCAATCGGGCCGACGAGGCCATGGTCACAGCTGAAGCTGCTCAACTCCTCGGGCTGCACGTGGGCCAGACCGTCTCGGTTGGCTTTTACACCAACGCGCAGACCAGCCTGCCAGGGTTCGGAACAGCAGACGTTCAACCGACCAGGAGGGCCGATCTTCGAGTAATGGGCATCGTGGTGTCCAACAGTGACGTAGTTCAAGATGATGCGCAGAAGTCGATCTCGGCGTTGGTGCTCGTGACCCCGGCACTCACGAGGCACCTTGCCCAGTGTTGCAGCACCGGTCTATCGGAATTCGGGCTCCAACTCCAACACGGTGGCGCGGACGTCAGCACCGTCGAGACGGAGGTCGACAGAGCACTTCCGGCTGGTTCCGGCTTCTATTTCATTGACCCATCGGTTATCGAAACAGAGGTCCAGCGAGCGATCAAGCCCGAAGCCATCGCGCTTGGTGTCTTTGGGGGCATTTGCGGCCTGGCCGTGCTCTTGATCGCCAGCCAGATCATCGGGCGCCAACGACGCTTTCTCGCCGGCGACCTCGGCACATTGCGGGCGCTCGGGGCAAGCCCTTCGGCGCTGGTCGCTGACGGACTGATCGGCGTAGTCGGGGCCATCGTCGTCGGATCATTACTTGCTGGTGCTATTGCAGTGGCGCTCTCGCCACTCGGGCCCCTTGGTCCGGTTCGTCCGGTCGACCCCTCACCGGGTGTGGCGTTCGACTGGACAGTGCTCATCCTCGGAATGGTGCTGCTCGTGGTGACGCTGAGCGCTTTCGCTGTGATGAGTGCTTATCGTTCGACCCGCCACTTATCTGACCCAATTCGACAACGTTCGCATGAACGGCCCTCAGGAGTGGCGACGACGTTGGCCACGGCGGGGCTCCCAGAATCAGCGGTCATGGGCGTACGCTTCGCCCTCGAGCCAGGTGTGGGCCGCAACTCGGTTCCGGTTCGTTCGGCCATGCTGGGTGCCGCCCTGGCGGTATTGGTGGTTATCGCCACGGTCAGCTTCGGTAACAGCTTGAACACCTTGGTGTCGCATCCGGCGCTCTACGGATGGAACTGGAACTACGAACTCAATTCCGCCGAGGGGGGCGGGTATATACCTGAGCACGAAGCGAGCCAACTTCTCTCCCGCGATCCTGAAGTCGCCGCATGGACAGGCGTCTACTTCGACTCCTTGCGGATCGACGGTCAGACGGTGCCGATCATCGGCGAATCGCCACCCTCGTCGGTTGGGCCCCCAATCCAATCCGGTCACACGCTCCAAGCACGTAACCAGATCGTGCTCGGAGCAACCACCCTGGCCGACCTGCACGAGCGGGTTGGTGACACGGTCCACGCAAGCTATGGAACGTCCTCGACGGAGACGACGCTTCGGATCGTAGGGACCGCCACCATGCCCGCCGTCGGACCGGGTTTGGGTCTGCACCTGTCCATGGGAACCGGGGCAGTGGTATCGGATCTGTTCATCCCGGCCGGCGTTCGCAATCCGGCAAGCGGACCCCCTGGACCGAACGCGTACTTCGTGCGGCTGCATAGTGGCGCCAGTCCGTCGGCGTCACGTCGTCCGCTTCAGCGAATAGTCAGCGCTCTGGATTCGGATCCCAATGCTGCTCCCATATCTGTGTTGTCCGTCCAGCGTCCAGCGGAGATCGTCAACTATCGCACGATGGGAACCACCCCGGCGTTTCTGGGCATCGGTCTGGCAGCCGGTGCTGTTGTCGCGCTGGGCCTCACGCTGATTGCTTCGGTGCGACGACGCCGCCGAGAGTTCGCCGTGTTGAGAACACTTGGTTTTACCGGTCGTCAGCTGGGCTCCGTCGTCGCGTGGCAGTCGAGCGTGGCTGTAGGCATCGGGACCACCATTGGGGTCCCTCTGGGCGTCATCCTCGGACGGTTTCTCTGGGACCTCTTCGCCCGCGAAATCAACGCGATTCCGGCACCGACCGTCCCGGTGCCGTCGATCATCCTCATCGTCATTGGAGGACTCGTACTCGCAAACATCGTCGCTGCTGTACCCGGACGTATCGCTGCCCGAACCCCTACGGCACTACTACTGAGAGCGGAATGACACGGCAGCCTTCTCGTTGTCGCTTGCCTGGTTAACCTGCGATTTTGCTGTCAGGTGCCCCCCAAAAAAATGGTGCTGGCGCTGATCGTCGGAACATTGCTCGTATCCATCATTCTCTCGGCGATCCCCTAGAGCTATTTCCGGTCGTCGACAGGAGCGGTGATGCAGTTCGATCTTATGAGGAGTGCGGTCACGCATCTACTTACCGTTCGATGAAAAGTGCTGATAGTCAGAGGCTCCCGTCCACAGACCACCCCATTGCCAGCCGATCGAAGCGAACGCCTCCACGAGCGTTCCCGCCGGAACGGCCATTCCGGGCCGCACATCGGATCGGTCCTCGTACACGGCGCCTGCGGGCGGGATGATCGTCGTGCCGTCGATGTACGGGTTTTGCACGTCATTCACATCGATGGCCTCGCCGTACGCGTGCATCGACCATTGAGGCGGACCCGGAGCCACCGCGGACCGACAGTTGAACCCGGACGTATCGTCAGCGGCCGCTGCGACGTTGTCGTTACCACCGTAGGCAGCCTCGGGGACCATCTCCTCGATCGGGAAGTGAGCCGCATACAAGGTCGAGAACACCTTGATGACCGAGTCGACCATCGAGAGGTTGACGACCATCGTGCCGAGATGCGGCTGGTTGTCGAAGCCCCAGTAGCTGAGCTGTAGCGACCGAAGCTGGCTGGGATCGACGGGGCATCCGGGATGCCAGGTGCCACCCAGCTGCGTGGTGGTAACTAATGACACGCTGGAGAAGAACAAAGGGACTGTAGTCGTCGTGGCTGGCACTGTGATCGCCGTGCTGGTCCTCACCGGGCTTGCAGGCACCGAGAGCTTGGATCGGTTGCTGGTGGCCACGGCCCCCGAGCTACATCCGGCTACCAACGCAGCCATGAGGAACAGCAGAAGTGTCCATCCAGAGGGGCGCCGGTAACCACTGCCAGAGACCACGGCGCGTGAGCCTACGACGCTTGAGCGCGTAACCGCAGCGGCTTGGGCTGCGCTCAGGCTCTGCGTTCGGAGGCAGCCCTGGCGTCCTACGCCGACGTACAGTTGCTCAGAGACATAACGAGGTCAAGTCGTGCGTTGAAGGGCACACAAGTTGACTGCGACAGGATTGTCGGGTCTGGTTGGATGAGGGCCGAACATCGGCGGATCCGAAACCTGATGGGATCAGTACTCTCCCTTGATCACGAAATACGAGCCGCGAATCGTCCCTGCCAGCTTCGACTTCTGTCGCGCGAACTTGAACGATCCGAGTTCGGCGGGGATCTCCATCCCTTCGGAGAGCTTGAACCCGACTGCCCGCTTCGGTCCGTCAAGCGTGTACAGGACGTTAATCGAGAGCCCGCTCTCGTAAAATACGTAGGTCCATCGGATGTTCTCGACCTGGAAGTTCGTCGCCTCAAGCGGAAGCGAAGTGACGACTATGTCGCGCTCCTCTTTGAGGATGCGGTGCACCAAATCGATTGCCTTCTTGGCCTTGGCGGCCGGTTCTACCGTGAAGACGTGGTCGTATTTGTTCTTGAAGTAGCGCGCCTCGTTCGCCCGGAGGCCAGCCAGCGCGGCGGCTACCGGCGACGACTCCAAGCCGACGGTGGATACATTGACGAAATCAACGGCATAGCTCACAGTTCCGAGCATACGTCATCGTCGGTGCCTGTCGACGCGAACACGACAAATATTGGATGACGGACGTTTCATCGTGCCTCACTGCTACCGGCGATTGGGAATGCCTCGAGCGTGAACTTGCGACAGCTGCTGCTGAGACGATCCGATCTGGGTGCAATCGTACGAGAAGTTCCCCCTTGACTCCATTGCGAGCTCCGAACTCCTCTGCTCGATCCGGTCCCATATAGCGGCCACCGATAATTACGGCCCACCTGCGGACCTCTTCCAGTTCCTCGGAAAGAGCGACTGTACTTTCGATCGATACGAACGAATACGCGTTCGATCATCTTGGACGCACAGTGCGGAAAAGTGTGTTCGGGAAAGGCTCCGACCCTTTACGGTGTCTCTGCCAGTGTTGAAGATGATGTCCCCGCTGTTGTCGGTGACAAACCAAACTGGAGCGACGTGTGACCGCCCATCGGGTCGGGTGGTTGCGAGCGTCCCAGGGCGTGCTGGAGTAGACGCAAGAAAGGCTTTCACTTGGTGCGTGGTCATGTGGTGGTAGGCCCTTACGTCGTTCTAGCGTGGGAACAGTTCGAATCGGGCCGCTCAGAGTCCGAACAACGGACTGCCCCGAGATGTCCGGATGTGCCATGGTCCCGGCGTCCATCGCTCGGCCAGAAACCCAGGTCCCCTCGGTGAAGGAGCAGACTCCAGTGGCTACGATGGACCAATGTCACCGCCAATCCTGCTGTGCACCGACGGATCTGATGAGGCGTTGGGGGCGATATCCGCTGGCCTCGATCTTCTTGGCCGCGATCACGAATTTGTTCTGGTCACCGTCATGGATGCACCGGACGAGGGATCGCTCGTGGGCTCTGGGCATGCCGGGCCTGAACTGTCTCCGGAGGAGTACGACGACCAAGTTGCGGTGGCTCACGAGGCCGCCAAGGCCGCCATTGAGAGGGCTCAAAGCGAGCTACTGCTCTTGGGTGCCGAGGTCCGTACCCTTGGGGGTGACCCTGGCGCAGCGATCTGTCAGCTTGCAACTCAAATGTCTGCTCGGGCAATCGTGATGGGCTCTCGGGGAAGAGGTGGACTAAAGCGCGCTTTCCTGGGCTCGGTCTCTGATTACGTCGTGCGCAATGCGCCGTGCAGTGTGGTTGTGACAAGAACCTAGCAAGCGCTGGGTCCTATCCTCTCGGGGTAGGGCGCATGAGAGTTGGACAACGTCTCGGCGGTTATGGGGCAGCCGCAGCACAGCTAACGAACGCTGAGGACTACATTTTTTGGGCAGTTAGCCGGGAGGCTAGGCTGATGTCCGCACACGGCCGCCCACACGAGGCATGCGAAGGGAATCTCCCGCCCAGGACAGTACTGGGCTCGTTCCGGTTCGCAACAGGGAGAATGATCGTCATGTACTTCTTGCTTTTCTACGAAGTGGTCGATGACTACACCCAACGTCGGCAAGCGTTCCGCGAGGAGCACCTCGGGCTCGCACAGGAGGCGAAGGAGCGGGGCGAGTTGGTCCTCGCGGGCGCTTACGCTGACCCGCCCGACGGTGCAGCACTGGTGTTCCGAGCCGATGACGACTCAGTCGTGAGGGGCTTCGTCGCCCACGACCCCTACGTCCGCGAAGGCCTCGTCAAGAAATGGATCATCCGGCAGTGGACAGTCGTGATTGGCGACCCGTAACGCCAAGCGGCATCGGACCAATCCTGTCACCCGGCTCGAGCTCCTGCACGATGCTGCCCCGTAGCGGCCAGGCCCGGATCCACGCTTCAGAGCTGAGCGGTGGTGGGATCGTAGTAGCGACCCTGCTAATGATCACTGTTGACGCTCATCTCGTGTGACTTGCGTCTGAGAAGCTTGCTCGGTAGCGCGTGGAGAAGATCGTGTGTCGGAAGAGAGATCCACCCGGTAGTGCGAATTTCATCCGGTTCGGCGCTCGGAGAGTCGTCGCGGCTCCGAAGCGAGCTATTCGATGCTCCCAACTCTAGATTCATGGGACTCTGATCGAGAACGTCGGGCTTCCAGGACAACAGAGGTTTCACTGCGAGCGTGACGCCGGTGCCGACGAGCACTACTTGCCACAACCACGTTGGAAGAGGGTAACGGAAATTCCCGATCGGATACGAGGCAAAAGCGACAGCCACCACCCCCACCCACGCCACCAAATACCAGTGGACACGACCATGTTGGATGCCCCAGAGAATCGAGAAACACACGATCACCATAAGCACCGAAGGAGAATATTCGCTGAGCAGATGTATCCGAGGAACCGGGTCAAAAGCCAAGACGACCAGAGAGAGCCAAGCCACCAACTGCCCGCGAATCCTACCATTCACCGCATCTAACACAATGAGCAAGACGGCGAGGGCCATGAAGTAGTAGCCGAACAGATTCTGTTCGAAGACGAGCCGGAAGCTAAGCGATGTGGCGATGAGCGAGATCAGGGGTACGGGTTCGAGTACTGACCTACCAAGTCTTCTCATTGCCCAGTAGGCGAGAGCCGTCGCGAACACGATTGGGAGGATTCGGGAAGTGGCCACGAGGGGCACCCCCTTGAGATGCAGCTCCCACACCACGGTGCCACCGAGTGAGGGTGTGTTTCCAGATCCCAGCACTATCGCTCTGAGCGCGTGCCCGGAAGTGATAACCGTCAGGGGCAGGACAACGAAGGCGCCTGCAGCCAGCGCTCCTGAAGCAAATCGGATACGCCGGGACGGAGGGGCCACGATAAAGAGTGGAGCGAAGACCAGCAATGCATACTGTTGTGCGGTCACCGCCAGCCCGAGTAACAAGCCTGCCCACACCCACCGCCCGCGTCGGGCGCAGGCCACACCTCCGAGAGCGAGTCCCATTGCCATCAGATCCTGGGGATGAAAATCGTCCAACAAGGGCATGGCGGCGAATGGGGTAGCCGCGAGCAGAATCAGAGTCGCTGGCTCCCAGCCGCAACGTCCCCGGCCCGATGCCCTAAGCAACGCGACCACTCCAGCCATGAGCGCGAACCAGCTGAGATACCCGAGCCGAACGGTGGGGTTGACCGCCTTAGATTCGGCCGACCAATGGGTCATTGCCGCCAATGCGGTAGAGCAATGTGAACCAAGTGCAGCCTGGGATGGAAACGGAACGCCATGGCCGACCCCTACCAATCCAGCAATACCACCGGACAGTACGGGCCAAAGCGGTGCAATGAACCCAACTGGAGTCCCAATGTTGGCGAAATGATATGGAGCACCCGGAGGGTAGGCGCACGCCACGTGACCATTGGCAACGGCCCAAGTGGAGTACATGGATTCGAGAGCGTCGACTTGGCTTGGTCCCCCAAACAATGCCACGAGCCCTATGAACACAAGGGAAGCGACCACCCAGCCGACTACACACCATCCGAACGCCAGCGGACGGCCTAACCGGTCCGCCAGATTCCCAAGGAGACTCCCGTCGCTGGTACCGGCTCCTGACGCCCGACCTAGGCGTGTGGAATCCCTTCTGACTACTCTCTTCACTATCGGGCTCCTAGGGCCGCTACTCGAGTCGATAACTGGAGTCCGTACTAACCTCTCCCAGAACCCTCTATGCCCGCCGAACATCGGCCCAACACTCGCCCAACAACCAGGATCGGCATGACAGGATCGGCATGACAGGATCGGCATGAATTGTCGGCCTCGCCACTCTGGTCGGCGTCCCGCCCAATCAGGTCATCGAGGCCGATCAAGCCGCCACAGCGACGCGAAGTAGCGGTCGACTAATGACAAGCACCCGTTAGATGTCCCATGTTGACCAACCTCATGCATCCGACATCCTTTGGGATATCCCCTCCTGCCGGATTGGAACTTTCGCTCGAAGGTCATCCAACCTTGAGGCCATGCACGACAGCTTGTTCGAAGTTGGCCGCGATTGTGGCCGGTAGCGGGGTCGACAAGTCGCTCTCGTCTAATTCTGCCTCGTACTTGCCCACCGCGATGACGACGTAGTCGTAGTCGAGAACAAAGGTGGCACCCTCATAAGTAATCGGTATTACGAGTCGGAACTCCGCACTCTGTTGGCCGTACTTGGCGATCGGCACTGGCGCAAGGGTGATTGTCCCGACCGTTGCACCCTTGCCGATGCCAGCAGCGATTGAGCTCTTGCGCTGAGAAAAGAGGGTCAGGTAGCAGGATTGGAAAATCGAACCGGCGGTGAACTCGACGTCTTTGGTGGCCTGCTTGCTATTGGGGTAGACGTCGATCTCCTCCTGAATCTCGGCGCTGGTCCCCTTCTGATCGAAGTAATCACCTTCGACGTAGTACGGGTCCTGGTCGACGCCTGGCTCGGTGACGTTTTTGCACTGCGAGACGTTGATCGAGCTATCCGATCCCGCCGATCCGCCCCCGGAGCTTCCAGCTCCGTAGGAAGACGCCGTCCATTGGCCGGCGAGTTGGGACTCTTTTATTAGTCGAGCACGCGCCGCGGCAAGGACGGCCTTGGCGCTCTGCTTGCTGGACGCCCCGGCCACAGGAGTACTGAGCGCCCCGGTGACTGCGACGGCAAGCACTGCCGGCGCGAGGGTGAACATCGTTCGGACTCGGCCGGCCGGTGAGAAATGATGTGCCACGTGGATGCTCCGTTCGTCGTCGTGCCGCATGCGACCGGGTCCACCGTTTCCACGAGCGCCTGTCGCACGCAGCCTACGCTGCCACGAGCGCTTGCTGGCCGACTCACCAATCGCAGGCTGGACACGGTTGAGGAAGTCGACCTGTCTCATGTGTCGGACAGTACCTCACAGGCTGGCTCGCCAGAGTTTCAGACTGTCCCGGTGACCACCATCGGACCGCTCGGCATGATCGAACCACCCGCCGGCTCGACGGTGACGCCCAGGCTGGTCAGACGCGGTGAACCGGCCAGTGTGAACGTCACCAAGTTCGGGGATCGCCCCATGAGCCCGAGAGAGAGTGTCTGTCCTCCGACCACTCCCCACAGCTGGTACGTCTCCGTGGACGCAAGCGCCGGCAGTGTGGACTGGACAAGATAGCCACGACCGTCGGGAAGCACGACGAACTGAGCCAGCGCCACGTGGTCGGCACCCGCCAGGTTGACCACCTTGTGACCCGGTGTGTCCAGTGCAGCCACGACCGCAGTGTGGGCCGTCTCGCCGATGGCGCCCTGCAGGTGCGCCACCTGACCGTCGGCCCCAACCAGGCATATGGCGAGAACGGCGGCGACGGCGGCGGCACTTACGGCGAGAGTGCCGACGCCGACCATTCGGCCCCTCGACGTGGGCACGGACCGCCACGAGCGCCTCGATCGGAACTGGCGTACGTCGCCGGTGTGCGCGCCGGACGATTCCCGAAGGCGAGCCGGTACCGGGGTTGGCGCAACGCCGTGGAGCACGGAGAGCCGGCTGGAGATACTCGACCACAGCCCATCGGGCAACGGTTCGACCGAGTTGCCCAACGCGGCCGTCATCTCGCGGTAGGCATCGAGCTCGACCTGACAGCGCGGGCAGTTCGCCAGGTGGTCTTCGAGCTCGACACTCTCGTCGCTCCCGATCGCATGAAGGGCGAACGCCGCGAGCAGCTGGCTCGCGTGGTCGTGGGTCATGCGTCTACTCCCTGGACTCCGCTTTCGACCAACGATGCGCGCATACGGCGCATGCCGTTTCTGATCCGGGCCTTTACCGTTCCCTCGGGTTGATCCAGGAGCTCGGCCACTTCGACGTAGGTGTGTCCCTGGAAGTAGGCCAGCTCAATGGCACGTCGCTCGTCGTAGGGGAGTGTTCGCAGGGCCCCCGAGACCTTTTCGGCCAGCCCGATCCCCCATACCTCGTGGCCGATGTCGTAGTCGGCGCCGGCCGTCCGCCGCGCGTCGTTGGCTTCCCGGCGCCGCCGTGCGTTGAGGGACCGGATGAGATCGACGGCACGAGCGTGGGCCTGGGCCAGGAGAAAGGAGCGCAGGGATCCCCGGTCGGCGTCGAACCAGTCAGGCTGATTCCAAAGGCGCAGGAACACCTCCTGGGTAACGTCTTCGGCCTCGGAAACGCTGCCCAGAATGCGCCGTGCCAGGCCGTAGACGGCGCCCCGATGCCGGCGGTATGCCTCGGCCAGAGCCACGTCGCTGAAGCGAGCGACCGAAGTCACGAGTTGCGCATCGCTGACCTCAACCATTTCCGGCCTCCACGCCGTATTCGGAGTCAGCGCGGCATTTGGATGCTGTGAAACGTGACGCGACTCGCAGTGGGCCGCACACCGGAGAGGAGAAGGTTCGGCACCGGACACGGTGGCACAACCTTCACGACACCACTTTGCTTCGTAACCGCAATGTTGTCGTTATTGACATCCGGATCTCCAGTGGCTGCGAACAGGTGGTACCCCCACCGAGAGGAAGTCACTATGACCGTCGATCCGAGAGCGCTCTCCGAGCTGCTCGAAGAGTCCCAAGACCTGCAGGCCGACGCCCTGCGGCCGGCGAACGCAGCGTTGGACGAGCTGGTCGAAATGCACCACTGGTCAGACGGCGAGGACGCGGCCTCCAATATCAGTTTCCATGACGAGCGGCGGCGAGAACTGCGCACGAGCCTCGCTGGTGCCACTCTCTTGGGAGCGGCGGGCGGTACCGCCCTGATCGGTGTGCTCGCCTCGGCGGCCGGAGCTTCGAGCTCCAAGGATGTCCAGGTCCTCCAGACCGCGGCGTCGATCGAGAACCTGGCGGTCGCCACGTACAAGACGGCGTTGACGCTCCCCTACATCGACGGCGCCGAAGCCAACGCGGTGGTTACCAAGTTCGCCCAGGTCACCATGGGCCAGCACGCCCAGCACGCCGATGCCTTCAACTCGGCGGTCAGATCCCTTGGTGGCAAAGCGCAGACCAAGCCCGATCCTGCCTTCGTGCCCGTCGTCAACAAGGCCGTGGGCAGTCTCAGCGGAGCGACTGCCGCTCAAGGCGCCCTCGGTGTCGTGGGGTTGGCCCTCGAGCTCGAGAACATCGCGGCGGAGACGTACGTGAAGGACACCACCCTGGTGAAGTCCGAATCGAACAAGGCGCTCTTCGCCAGCATCATGGGCATCGAGGCCCAGCATGTCGCCGTGCTCCTCGCCGTCCAGGCTCTGCTCAAGGCCGGAGCTCCACAGCTGATCTCGCTCAGCGAGCCGGCCACCGTCGAGGCGCTACCGGCCGTGGCCGGCAGCGTCGGCTTCCCCAATGCCTTCTACAAGACCAGTAGTGCCGCCCCAGCCAACCAAGGAGCCGTCAAGTGAGCAAGCGCACCAAGAAAGCACAGTTCGCCGGAAGTGAAGGCGAGCTCAAGGCAATGACGACGGAGCTCACTGAGCTCCACAACGATGTGAGTGAGCCGTCCATGTGGGCGGGCATATCCAACATGATCGACTCCATGCGCGGTGCCGAAGGCTCTGCTCGGTCGACCAGTCGACGGACGTTCCTTCTGGGCGCCGGAGCGGCGGTTGCCGGAGGAGCGGCCCTCATGGCGGTGGGGGCCACACCGGGCCTGGCCGCTGCGGCCACTCGGAGCGAGTCTCGTCTGCACCTCGCGGACGCAGCGATGTTCCCACCGGCCGGCTACACGGGAGATCTGGCGGTCGCCGCTGTGGCCGCCAGCTTGGAGAACCTGGCCGTCTTCGCCTACAACGCCGGCCTCACGGCCGCCACCGCAGGCAAGCTCGGTGCGGTACCTCCCGCCGTGGCCACGTTCGCCACCACGGCCAAGGCTCAGCACACCCAGCACGCCGCGGCGTGGAACGCCGTACTGGCGCAACACGGCAAGGCGAAGATAACCGAGACCAATCCCACCTTGACGCCGACGGTTCAGGCCGCGTTCGCCAAGGTGACCGACGTCACCGGCCTGGCTCAGTTGGCCCTCATGCTCGAGAGCGCGGCCGCCGCGACCTACCAGGCGGAGACCTCCAAGTTGAAGAGCACATCGGCCATCGGGCTGTCGGCCTCCATTGAGCCAGTCGAGATGCAGCACATCGCCATCTTGTACTACGTGATGGGCATGTACCCGGGTTCGCAGACCACTGCCGGGACACCGATTGCCTTCAGCTCGACGGCATTGGCCGCCTGAGATGCGAATGCGGCTGAAGTTGGGAGCAGGCGTCCTGCTGCTGGCCGGCGCCTGCTCCTGGCCGCGTGCGGCAGCGGGACAGCGACCATGAGTGGCAGCTCGACCCCATCGGGTTCGTCCAGCGGCACCTCCATCACCATCAAGAACTTCATGTTCATGCCGATGTCGCTCACCGTGTCACCCGGAGCGACCATCAAGGTGACCAACGAGGATTCGGTCACGCACACCCTGACCGCGACCGGAGGGCAGTTCAACACCGGCGACGTCACCCACGATCAGACCAAGACCATCACCGCTCCGATGAAGGCCGGGACGTACCACTACCTCTGCAACATCCACCAGTACATGATGGGGACGATCATCGTGAAGTGACGATCATCGTGAAGTGACGATCATCGTAAAGTAGGGATCGGCACTCACCCGAAGGTGAAGGTGAGCGCGTTCGAAGTACCGCCGTTCGTCGTGATGGTGACCGGCACGGAGGTTGGCGAGCCGGTCATCGTCGGCACCGTCACCGTGCAGGATGTCTGGACCGGGCAGGCGGTCGGTGCCAACTGACCGCCGAAGCGGGCTTGGATGACACCGTCAGCACTGATGAAGTTGGCGCCCGAGACGACCACCGACTGGCCGGCCGCTCCCGTCGACGGACTGAGTGCCGACAAGACGGGGGGACCGCCCCCGGTCGCGGGAACCGACGATGGGGGCGCGGAGCTGGTCGAGGTGGGCGCCGGTGGTGCCTGGCCGCTCGAGCGGCCCGTGGCGGGACGCCCGGTTCCGGCCTGCCCGGTTCCGGCCTGCCCGGTTCCGGCCTGCCCGGTTCCGGCCCTTCCGGTGCCAGCCCTCCCGGTGGCAGCCGTCCCGGTGGCGGCCCGACCGGTGGTGGGCGACGAGACGGGGCCCTGCTTGGTGGCCAGGGCAATCACCAGCGCCGTCGCGGCAAGGAGCACCACGACGGCCAGGGCGAGCACCGAGACCTTCAGCCGCCGCTGCCCCCGGTCGTCCCCGGCCGGTGCGACGGCCGGATGGTGCTGGGGAGCGGCCGGGGGCATCTCCAGGCGTACCTCGGGGGGCCCCACGACGACTGTGCGCCCCTCGGACTCCGCTCCGCTGGTGGGGGTCGACGCCTCGCGTGCCCTCCTGGCGGCTTCGGCCATCGCCACCAGGGCGCGCTGCCCCACCGCACCTCCGTGCCCGCTGCCGCTCTCGGTGTGGCTTACGCCTGGACGCTTGGGACTCCCAAGACCCAACATCGCGACCGCCTCCATGTGATCCGGTCCCGCTCAACGGCACACAATCTCAACGCAGCGACAATTTTACCCCTAGCCATACCCGTGACGACGCCGGGGAAACCAAGGGCGTTGGAGACAGATGGCGTGGTTGGGGGCCCAAATCCCGCCGCCGGGTCGATCCGCCCGCGTGGGAACGTAACATGAAGGGTGGCGCAATTGTCACGCGGGGCGCCGGTAGAATTGGGTACGTAGCCACCACAGGCGGTGGGCATTTTGAGGGCCGGCTCTCGACGCAATTCGTTTGTAGCTGGCTCGGATCGGTAAGAGGGCTGGCGAGAGAGGTGGTATCGGACAAATGGCGACAGGCCACGCTGCTCCTCGCCGCGCCGATCTCGCATCGAGCGCGCACCGAAGGCAACGAGTTTGGCGAGGGCAACTCCCACCTCATGCCGGCGAGTCGCGTGCGCCCGGTAGTCGCCTCGGTACGCCCACAGGTTGACGGCGGGCGCCGACCGGCCAAGGCGGCCGTAGGCGACACCGTCGTCGTCGAGGCGGACGCCTTCGCCGACGGCCACGACGTCCTCACCTGTGGTCTCCGCTTCCGGCACGACGGCGATCCCCAGTGGTCGTCCGTCTCCATGGCTCCCCTCGGCAACGATCGCTGGCGCGCGGAGTTCGCGGTGAGGACGATGGGCCACTACCGCTTTGTCGTGCACGCCCGGGTCGACCATTTCCTGACCTGGCGCCGCGACCTGCGGGTGAGGTTGGACGCGGGCCAGGATGTGGCCGTCGAGCTCCTGGTGGGCGCCGAGCTGGTGGACGAGGCAGCCCGGCGCGCCGCGGGCACCGACCAGCGCACGCTGTCGGGGGTCTCGGCGCAACTCAGATCGAGAGGAGTTCTGGAGAGCCCCGCGTCCGGGGAGGCCGTCGAGGCCGTCGGGTGGTCGGGATCCGGACGCTTCAGCCTCGGCGATCTCATCTTCTCCGAGGAGTTCGGTGACCTCATGTCCCGCTGGTCCGACCCCGACCAGTCGGCCACGTCGCAGATCTACACGGTGGCCGCCGACCGGGAGCGGGCCCGATTCAGCAGCTGGTACGAAATGTTCCCTCGCTCCGCCTCCCCCGACCACGCCCGCCCCGGCACCTTCGCCGACGTCCGGGCGCGGCTTCCCTATGTGGCGCACATGGGGTTCGACGTGCTCTATCTCCCGCCGATCCATCCCATCGGCCGAACGGGCCGCAAGGGCCGCGACGGTGCGACCAGGGCCGGAAGCGGGGACCCGGGCAGCCCGTGGGCCATCGGTGCCTCCGAGGGCGGCCACCGGGCCGTCCATCCCGAGCTCGGCACGCTCGACGACTTCCGGGACCTGGTGATCGCCGCCGCGGCGCGCGGCATCGATGTGGCGATCGATCTGGCCTTCCAGGCCTCGCCCGATCACCCGTGGGTACAGGAGCACCCGCAGTGGTTCAGGCACCTCCCCGACGGGACCATCCGCCACGCGGAGAACCCACCCAAACGCTACGAGGACATCTACCCGCTCGACTTCGACACGCCCGACTGGCAGGCGTTGTGGACCGAGCTGCTCGACGTCGTCCGCTTCTGGGTCGCTCAGGGCGTCAAGGTCTTCCGGGTCGACAACCCGCACACCAAGCCCTTCGCCTTTTGGGAGTGGATGATCGGGCTGATCAGGTCGGAGACGCCGGAGGTCCTCTTCCTGTCGGAGGCCTTCACCCGCCCCAAGGTGATGCAGGAGCTGGCCAAGGTCGGATTCACGCAGTCCTACACCTACTTCGCCTGGCGCAACGCCAAGTGGGAGCTCGAGTCGTACCTGACCGAGCTCACCCGGAGCGACATGGCCGAGTACTTCCGGCCCAATTTCTGGCCGAACACTCCCGACATACTCACCGAAACCCTCCAGACCGGCGCGCGCGCGGCGTTCATGGCCCGATTCGTGTTGGCGGCCACGCTCGCCGCCAGCTACGGGATCTACGGTCCCGCCTACGAGCTGCAGGAGCACCTCCCACGCGCTCCGGGCTCCGAGGAGTACCTGCACTCCGAGAAGTACGAGGTGCGTCACTGGGATCTGGCGCGTCCGGACAGCCTCTCGGAGTTCATCGCGCGGGTGAACAAGATCAGGCGGGACCACTCGGCACTGCAGTTCAACGACACCCTTCATTTCCACCACATCGACAACGATCAGATCATCGTCTACTCGAAGGTGCGGGATGGCCTATCGCCGGAGACCGCGGCCGGGGAGTCGGGGCGGGACGTGATCGTGACGGTCGTCAATCTCGACCACGCCAACGTGCAGTCGGGGTGGGTCGAGCTCGACCTCGGCGTGCTCGGGATCGATCCGGTCCGGCCCTTTGTGGTGCACGACCTGCTCTCCGGTGCCCGTTACACGTGGCAAGGTGCGCGTAATTTCGTCATGCTCGACCCGGCCGCGGTGCCCGCCCATCTGTTCGCGCTCGAGCCGACGGTGGATTCGTCACCGCGCGGGGCGCCGGCATGACCGCCGTCGATCTGAAGGCGATCCCGAAGCCGTTGCGGGACGGTGCGGTCGTGGCGCGATCGAGTGGGTGGTACAAGGACGCCGTCATTTACGAGGTGCATGTCCGCGCCTTCCACGATGGCAACGGCGACGGCGTGGGTGACTTCCGCGGGCTCATCGAGAAGCTCGACTATCTCCAGGAGCTCGGCGTCACCGCGCTGTGGCTTCTCCCCTTCTATCCGTCCCCGTTGCGCGATGACGGCTACGACATTTCGGACTACCGGCAGGTCCATCCTTCCTACGGCTCGTTGCGGGACTTCCGCGTGTTCCTGCGTGAGGCGCACCGGAGGGGCATGCGGGTCATCACGGAGCTCGTGTTGGCGCACACGTCGGACGAGCACCCGTGGTTCCAGCGGGCGCGCATGGCCAAGCCCGGGTCCGTGCACCGGGACTTCTATCTGTGGAGCGACACACCCGATCGCTTCGCGGGCGCCCGGATAATCTTCAAGGACTTCGAGGCTTCCAACTGGTCGTACGACGCCGTCGCGCAGTCCTACTACTGGCATCGCTTCTACTCGCACCAGCCGAGTCTCAACTACGACAATCCGACCGTGCAGCAGGCCATGTTCGACGTGGTCGACTTCTGGCTCTCCATGGGGGTCGACGGGCTGCGGCTCGATGCCGTGCCCTACCTCTACGCTCGCGAGGGCACTACGTGCGAGAACCTGCCGGAGACCTTTGCCTTCCTGCGGCGCCTTCGGGCTCACGTGGACGATCGCTTCGACGACCGCATGCTGCTGGCCGAGGCCAACCAGTGGCCCGAGGACGCGGTGGCCTACATGGGTCGTGGAGACACGTGCCACATGGCGTTCCACTTCCCGCTCATGCCTCGAATGTTCATGGCGGCCCGCCAGGAGGACCGGTTCCCCATGGTGGACATCCTGGCCGAGACCCCGGCCACCCCGCCCGAATGCCAGTGGGCGCTGTTCCTGCGCAACCACGACGAGCTCACACTGGAGATGGTCACCGACGAGGAGCGGGACTACATGTACCGCGCCTACGCCCAAGATCCCCAGGCGCGTGTCAACGTAGGGATCCGCCGGCGGCTCGCACCGTTGCTGGGGAACGACCGCAAGCTCATTGAGATGATGAACGGGCTGCTGCTCTCCATGCCCGGGACGCCGATCATCTACTACGGCGACGAAATCGGGATGGGCGACAACATCTACCTGGGCGATCGCAACTCGGTCCGCACACCCATGCAGTGGAACAGCGATCGGAATGCGGGATTCTCCAGCGCCAATCCGCAGCGGCTCTTCCTCCCGGTGATCATCGACACCGAGTACCACTCCCAGGCGGTCAACGTGGAGGCCCAGCAGGAGAACCCGAATTCGCTGCTGTGGTGGATGAAGCGGCTCATTGCCCTGCGGCAGCGCTACAAGGCCTTCGGCCGTGGCTCGCTCGAGGTCCTCCGACCCGACAACCGCAAGGTCTTCGCCTTCATCCGCCGCTATGAAGACGAGCGGATCCTGGTGGTGGTCAACCTGTCCCGCAACGTGCAGTGCGTGGAGCTCGACCTCTCGGAGTTCTGTGGCGCCACCCCCGTCGAGCTCTTCGGAAACACCGAGTTCCCCTCGGTCGGTGACCTGCCCTACTTCGTCACCCTCGGCCCCCACGGCTTCTACTGGCTCTCCCTCGAGCGCGAGCCCGACGAAGGGACGCCCCTGCGCCCGTCGTTCGAGGTGGCGGGGGAGTGGGACGAACTCTTCAACGGCCGGTCGCTGCCCGCCTTCGAGTCGTCCCTGCCTGCGTACATCTCCACGCGTCGATGGTTCGTGCAGAAGGCTCGCTCCATCACCAAGGTGACAGTTGTCGACAACGTGCCCCTGCCCCCCAGTCCCGGGCGGCGCACCTCCCCGGTGGCGCAGCTCCTCATCGTCCAGGTCGAGTTGGACCACGGGAGCCCCGAGCGCTACGTGCTACCCCTCTCCTTCGCCTCGGGCGTCAAGGCCGAGGAGCTCAAGAAATGGCATGCCGACTCGGTGGTGGCCGATCTGAGGGCCGATGATGTCGACGGGGTCCTGTTCGACGCCGTGTTCGAGCCGGCCTTCACCAACGTGATGGTCGAGCTGCTGGCGCGACGTCGTTCCCTCGGAGCGGGCGGCGGCAAGCTCCTCGGTCTCCCCTCTCCGTCCCTTCGGCAGTTCGACGGGTTCCTGGCCGAGGGTCACACGCCGGTCCCTCTCTCCGCCGAGCAGTCCAACAGCTCGGTGATGCTGGGTGACCGGGCCATCATGAAGTTCATCCGGCGATTCGAGGAGGGCGTGAACCCCGGGGTCGAGGTCGGCCGCTTCCTGAGCGAGCGGGCGAACTTCCCGCACGCCCCCCGCTGCGGGGGGAGCGTGGAGTACCGGGGCGATGGGGTGCGCACGGCCCCTGCCACGGTCGCCGTCCTGGAGGAGTTCATCTCCAACGAGGACGATGGGTGGAGTTACGTGGTCGATGCCCTGACGCACGGTCTGGAGGAAGCCCTCGCGCATCGCCAGGACGCCGAGCTCCGCCTCGCTCCGCCCCGCAACCTCTTCGCGCTCGACCGGAACGAGCTCGAGCCGGGCCATCTCCTGGTCGGGGCGCACCTCGAATGGGCATCGCTGCTCGGGCGCCGGACGGCGGAGCTCCACCGCGCCCTCACGTCGGATCGCCGCGACCCCGACTTCGCCCCGGAACCGTTCACGGCGCAGGACCGCCAGGCGCTCTACCACGGGGCGCGCAGCATGACCCGCAAGGTCTTCCACGACGTCCGGTCGATGCCGGTGGGATCGCGCCCGGTGGAGCAGGTGCTGCAGCGGGAGAACGAGATCATCGACCGCATGCGCAGGCTGACCCTGATGCCCATCTCGGCCGAGCGGATCCGTTGCCACGGTGACTACCACCTGGGACAGGTGCTCTGGACGGGCAAGGACTTCGTCATCATCGACTTCGAGGGTGAGCCCAGCCGATCGCTCAGCCGGCGGCGCCTGAAGCGCCCCGCCGTGGTGGACCTGGCCGGCATGGTGCGTTCCCTGCACTACGCCGGACGGACGGCGGCCCTTCGGCTGACGCGCGATCTCGGCACATCGATGGTCTCGGTCGACAGGGCATCCATCGACACCTGGCTGACCTTCTGGCACCGGTGGGTATCGGGGACGTTTCTCGACTCGTACCTGCAGGTGTCGGAGCACGCGGCCTACCTGCCCGACGACCTGGGGGAGCTGATCGAGCTGTTCGACTTCTTCCTCCTCGAGAAGGCCGTCTACGAGCTCGGCTACGAGGCCAACAGCCGACCGGACTGGGTCGACATCCCGGCGCGCGGCATCCTGGACATACTGGACTCCGGTTCGTGAGGTCAGGTGGAGGCTCGGCGACAGCGGTCGCCGAGTTGGCCGCGCTGCACGGGGTGCTGCCGGCCTACCAGGGCACAGACGGCCGGGAGCACCGCGCCGACGACGAGGTCGTCCTGGCCGTCTTGGGGGCCATGGGGGTCCCGGTCGGCTCGGCTGCCGAGGTGGCCGCGGCGCTCGTCGCCGGCCGCCGGGCCCACGCGCTCCGCACGCTCGAGCCCGTTCTCGTGAGCCGAACGGGGAGGCTCGCCTCGGCGACGGTGAGCTTGCCCAGCCGCGTCCACCCGCGCGACGTGTGGTGCAGTATCGAGCTGGAGAGCGGCGGGATCGTCCACCAGAGATTGACGGCGACCCTCACCGGCATGACGGCCGGATCCGAGGTCGGGGGGGAACGTTACAACCGGTACCGGGTACGGCTGGAGCGCCACGATGCCGAGCCGCTGCAGCCCGGCTACCACCGCCTGGTCGTGGAGTGGTCGGGGAGTCGCGTCGACGCCCTCTACGTGGTGGCTCCGGCCTGCCCCTCCGCCCCACGGGGGTGGGGTGTCTTCCTCCCCCTCCACGCCCTGCGGACGGACGAGGACTGGGGAGTCGGCAGCTACACGGACTTGGCGGCCCTGGGGAAGTGGGTGGGTGAGATCGGCGGCTCCATGCTCGGATCCTTGCCGCTCTACCCGTCATTCCTCGATCCACCGGCCGACCCGAGTCCCTACCTCCCGGTCAGCCGGCTGGCCTACAACGAGCTCTATGTCGACGTCACCTCGCTGCCCGAGCTCGAAGCGGCGCCTGAGGCGCGCCGGTTGCTGGGGGCGGACGAGTTCCGGCGTCGGCTTGTCGCGGCGCACGAATCGACCCTCGTGGACTACGAGGAGGTGTCCCGTTTGCGCCGCCAAGTGCTGGCGCCGATGGCGGACGCGCTGGTCGCCGGGAGCTCGACGCGGCGAGCGTCCTTCTGCGCCTTCGTGGACGAACATCCCGAGCTCGTGGCCTACGCCCGCTTTCGCGCCGCCGCCGAACGGCCCGGGCGACCATCGGCAGGAGGCGCACCCGAAGATGACGACGTTGGCCACGATGAGTCAGCCCTGGCCTACCACCTGTACGCCCAATGGGCCGCCGCCCAGCAACTGGCGTCAGCCGCCGACTCGACCCCGATCTACGCCGACCTCCCGATCGGCGTCCATCCCCAAGGGTTCGATCCTCGCTGGTCGCCGCAGTCCTTCGTTCCCGGCGCGCACGGCGGCGCGCCACCGGACCTCTTTTTTGCCGAGGGGCAGGACTGGGCCTTTCCGCCTTTTCACCCCGAGAGGATGAGGGAAGATGGGTATAGCTACTTCATCTCCATGATCCAGCGCGCCTTCCGTCACGCCGCCTACGTGCGGATCGACCACGTCATGGGTCTCGAGCGCCTGTACTGGGTTCCGGACGGATTCGACGCCCGGCACGGCGCGTACGTGTCGTACCGGGCCGATGAACTGCACGCCCTGGTCGCGCTCGAGGCGCACCGCTCGGGGGTCGTCGTCGTGGGCGAGGACCTGGGCACGGTGCCCGACTCGGTGCGGAACCGGATGGCCGAGGATCGGATGCTGCGCTCGTGGGTGCTCCAGTTCGAATCGACCCCCGAGCAGCCGCTGCCCAGCCCACCCGTCGGCGTGCTGGCGTCGTGGGGAACGCACGACCTGCCACGGTTCTCCGCCTACTTCTGGGGCGACGATATCGACGAGAGGGAGGACTCGGCCGGTCTGTCGCCGGCCGAGACGGCCCGCGAGCGCGCCGAGCGGGAGCGCTGGCGCCAGGCCCTGCTGCGATCGGTCGGCGAGGGCACCGGTGCCGGTCCCGGCACCGGCATCGGCCCCGGTGAGGAGGCCGACAGCCCGGCGATGGCGCTCCGGGCGTGCCTGATCCACCTGGCCCGCAGCCCGGCCGATCTCGTCCTGGTCGACCTGGACGACCTGTGGGGTGAGCGCCAGCCCCAGAACCGGCCGGGAACGGGGACCGAGGCGGCCAACTGGCGCCGCCGGGCCGCCCGCACCCTGAGCCAGGTGCTGCACGACACCAAGACCGCCGCCTTCCTGCGCGAGCTTCACCGGCTCCGTCAGGCCACCGGCGGCTCCCTCGCCCCGGCCGGGGGTGTGGCATGACCACGACGCGACGACGTTCGGCCACCCCGAAGAGTGCGCCGCCGTACAGCCCTCTCTCCGACGACGACGTCTACCTGTTCAACGAGGGCACCCACCGCCAGATGGGCGACAAGCTCGGCGCCCACGTACGACCCGGCGGCGGCGTGGCGTTCGGCGTGTGGGCGCCGAATGCGGTCCGGGTGGCCGTCGTCGGCGACTTCAACCATTGGAGTCGTGACAGCGACCCCCTCGCGCCGCGGGGAAGCTCCGGTGTCTGGGAAGGGGTGGTCGATCGGGCCGAGGCCGGCAACGTCTACAAGTTCGCCATCACCACCAGGGCGGGAGAGGTCCTCGAGAAGGCCGATCCGTTCGCCCGTTGCACCGAATGCCCGCCGCGAACCGGATCGGTGGTGTGGGATCTCGCCTACGAGTGGGGCGACGGCGACTGGATGCGCTCCCGCGGCGACCGGGTGCGGCTGAATGCCCCGCTCTCGGTCTACGAGGTCCACCTGGGCAGTTGGCGGCGCGATCCCGCCGAACCATGGCGGTTCCTCGGGTACGCCGAGGTGGCCCAGCCGCTGATCGACCACGTGCTGCGGGCCGGGTTCTCCCATGTGGAGTTCCTCCCGCTGATGGAGCATCCCTTCTACGGGTCATGGGGTTACCAGGCCACCGGGTTCTTCGCGCCCACCCGCCGCTACGGGGACCCCCAGGGGCTCATGTTCCTGATCGACCAGCTCCACCGGGCCGGGATCGGGGTCATCCTCGACTGGGTGCCGTCGCACTTTCCCGAGGATGCCTACGGGCTGGCCCGGTTCGACGGCACGTCCCTCTACGAGCACGCCGACCCCCGCCTCGGCTTCCACCCGGACTGGAAGAGCCTGATCTTCAACTTCGGGCGTCACGAGGTGCGGAGCTTTCTGGCATCGTCGGCCGAGCACTGGCTGTCGGCCTACCACGTCGACGGGCTGCGGGTCGACGCGGTGGCCTCCATGCTCTACCTCGACTACTCCCGCAAACCCGGAGAGTGGATACCCAACGTGTACGGCGGGCGCGAGAACCTCGAGGCCCTCGACTTCCTCCGCCAGCTGAACACCGGCATTTACGCCGACCATCCCGACGTCCAGGTCATCGCCGAGGAGTCCACCGACTTCCCCGGCGTCTCACGGCCGGTCGATGCCGGGGGCGTCGGGTTCGGGCTCAAGTGGGACATGGGCTGGATGCACGACACGCTGCTGTACCTCGCACGCGATCCGGTGTACCGGCGCCACCACCACGGAGAGCTCACCTTCCGGAGCATGTACGCCTTCAGCGAGAACTTCATGCTCCCCCTCTCGCACGACGAGGTGGTGCACGGCAAGGGGTCGCTGCTCACCAAGATGCCCGGGGACGACTGGCAGCGGTTCGCCAACCTCCGCCTGCTGTACGGCTATCAGTTCGGGCAGCCGGGGAAGAAGCTGCTCTTCATGGGGGACGAGCTGGCGCAGCGGCGCGAGTGGGACCACGACACGAGCCTCGACTGGCATCTCCTCGACAGCGCGGCACACGACGGGATCCTGCGCTGGGTGTCCGATCTCAACCGTCTCTACCGGGAACGGCGTGCGTTGCACGCCCTCGACTGCGAGCCGGGCGGCTTCGCCTGGACGCAGGCCGACGAGTCCGAGACCAGCCTGCTCAGCTTCCTCCGACTGTCGCCGGGGGATCCACCCGTCCTGGTCGTGTACAACTTCACCCCGGTGCCACGGACCGGGGTGGTGACCGGCGTCCCGCAGGGGGGAGCCTGGCACGAGCTGCTCAACAGCGATGCCGGGATCTACGGGGGGAGCGGCATGGGAAACCTCGGGGTCGTCGAGGCCTACCCGAGCCCGGCTCACGGCAGGCCGTGGTCCCTCACCCTGACCGTTCCTCCCCTGGGGTGCGTCTTTCTCGCTCCCGGATGACGGCGGCGTTCCAGGTCGGAGCGGTGCCGGTCGACGCAGAGTCGACGCGCTTCACCGTGTGGGCCCCCCGGGCCCAGCGGGTGGCCGTCTCCCTGGCCGGGACGGATCGGACCGTGGAGCTCAGCCCGCTCGGAGCCGGCTATCACGGTGCTCGGGTGAACGGCTGCGGGGCGGGAACCCGTTACGGCTACCTGCTCGACGGCGAGGGGCCGCGTGCCGATCCGGCATCGCGCTCCCAGCCCGACGGTGTGCACGGACCCTCCGAGGTGGTCGACCTCGGAGCCCATCGGTGGGGTGATGGAGCGCACCGGGCCCGACCGCTCTGGCAGCAGGTGATCTGCGAGGTGCACATCGGATCGCTGACCGAGGCGGGCACCTTCGACGCGGCGGTGGTCGTGCTCGACGAGCTGGCGGCGGTGGGGGTGAGCGCCGTCGAGCTGATGCCCGTCGCCCAGTTCCCCGGGCGGCGCAACTGGGGCTACGACGGGGTGTTCCCCTTCGCCGTGCAGAACTCGTACGGCGGGCCGGCCGGGCTGCAGCGATTCGTCGATGCGTGCCACGGCCGCGGCCTCGACGTGATCCTCGACGTCGTCTACAACCACCTCGGACCCGAGGGCAACGTATTCGACTCCTACGGGCCCTACTTCACCGATCGCTACCGCACGCCCTGGGGGCCGGCCGTCAACTTCGACCGCGCCCTCTCCGATGACGTCCGCGCCTACTTCGTGCAGAACGCCTGCCAATGGCTCTCCGACTACCACGTCGACGGCCTCCGGCTCGATGCGGTGCACGAGATCGTCGACCGCACGGCCCGACCGTTTCTGGCCGAGCTGTCCGACGCCGTCGAGGAGCTGGAAGAGCGGGGCGGTCGCCGCGGCTTCCTCATCGCCGAGAGCGCGGACAACGATCCACGGGTGGTCACGGCCGACGGCCTCCGGCGGCCTCGGGATGGACGCGCCAGTGGAACGACGACTTCCACCACGCGCTGCACGCCGCCATCACCGGCGATCGCACGGGGTACTACCGGCGACTTCGGCACGGTGGACGACATCGCCCGGGCCATGGACGAGGGCTTCGTCTACCAGGGAGAACACTCGGATTTCCGGGGTCGCAACCACGGCGCCCCCTCCATCGACATCGCTCCCGACCGCTTCGTGGTCTTCGCCCAGAACCACGACCAGATCGGCAACCGCCCCAGAGGTGACAGGCTGGTGAGCTTGGTCGCTCCCGAACAGGCACAGCTGGCCACGGCCCTCCTCCTGCTGGCCCCCGGCGTTCCGTTGCTCTTCATGGGCGAGGAGTACGGCGAGCCCGCACCGTTCCCCTACTTCGTCGACCATGGCGACCAGGAGCTCACCGAGGCGGTGCGCACCGGGCGGGCCCGCGAGTTCGCCGAGCTCGGATCGCCGGAGGAGATGCTGGACCCGGCCGACGAGGCCACGTTCGTGGCCGCACGTCCCGATCGCGCCCGCCGGCACCGGGGAGTGCACCGCCACCGCCTCGCCCTGTGCCACGCCCTCATCGCTCTGCGGCGCACCAATCCGGCCCTCGGACGCTCCTCGCGCGCCTCGGCGCGTGCGTCCGTCCACTCCGGCGTGCTGACCCTGGTCCGCACCGGTGCGCTCGACGCCGTGGTCGCGCTCTTCAACGTCTCCCCCGACACGGTCGACGCCGTTCTCCCCTCAGTGCCGAAACTCGGGACGGCGCCCGGGGGGGAGCTCCGGTGGACCAAGGTGATCGACGCCCGGGCCCCGGAGTTCGGGGGCGTCGGGGAGCCCCTGCCGCAGCGGCCCACACCGGGTGACGTGGCTCGCCTCGGGCCGTGGGAGTTCTGCGCCTACCACCTGCCCGGCCGAGCGGGGGAGCGGTGAGGGTCTGGCCCGGACGCCCCCACCCGCTCGGGCGCCACCTGGGACGGCGAGGGGGTCAACTTCGCGCTCTTCTCGGAGAACGCAGACGACGTGCAGCTGTGCCTCTTCGAGGATGAGTCCTCGGGGGAGCCGACGGCCACCGTCACCATGCCCGAGAGGACGGACAACGTCTGGCACGTCTACCTGCCCGACGTCCGGCCCGGTGCCCTCTACGGCTACCGCGTCCACGGACCCTACGAGCCCCAGCGCGGGCACCGGTTCAACGCCAACAAGCTGCTGATCGATCCCTACGCCAAGGCGGTGAGCGGGCCGATCCGTTGGAGCGACGACCTCTTCGGCTACACCATCGGCGACCCCGAGGAGGATCTCTCCTTCGATCGTCGGGACTCGGCGGGCGCCATGCCCAAGTGCCTCGTGGTGGACCCGGCGTTCACCTGGGACGACGACCGGTCGCCCACCACACCGTGGAACCAGACGGTGATTTACGAGACGCACGTCCGGGGCATGACGATGCGCCATCCGGGCGTCCCCGAGCACCTGCGTGGCACCTACCTCGGTCTGGCCTCGGACCCGGTCATCGACCACCTCCTGACCCTCGGGGTCACCGCGGTGGAGCTCATGCCTGTCCATCACTTCGTCGCCGACCGCCATCTCGTCGAACGGGGGCTCACCAACTACTGGGGGTACAACTCCATCGGGTTCTTCGCGCCGCATGTCGGGTACGCCACCGGCGGCCTCGGCCAACAGGTGAGCGAGTTCAAGTCCATGGTCCGCACCCTGCACCGGGCCGGGCTGGAGGTCATCCTCGACGTGGTCTACAACCACACCGGTGAGGGCAACCAGATGGGGCCGACCCTCTCGCTGCGCGGCGTCGACAACTCGGTCTACTACCGGCTGATGCCGGGCCAGCCCCGGTACCACCTCGACTACACCGGAACCGGCAACAGCCTGAACATCCTGCACCCGCGGGCCATGGGGTTGGTGACCGACAGCCTCCGCTACTGGGTGACCGACATGCACGTCGACGGCTTCCGCTTCGACCTGGCGCCCGTCCTGGTGCGGGGCTACGAGGCGGGCCAGCCCAGTGCGTTCTTCGAGATCATCCAGCAGGACCCCGTGCTCTCGAAGGTCAAGCTGATCGCCGAGCCCTGGGACGCCAGCCCCGACGGCTACCAGCTGGGCCGGTTCCCCACCGGTTGGTCGGAGTGGAACGGGGCGTTTCGTGACTGCGTGCGCCGTTTCTGGCGGGGCGACCCGGGCCAGGTACCCGAGCTCGCCTCCCGCCTGACCGGCTCGAGCGACATCTACGCCCCCAGCGGCCGCCGCACCTACGCCAGCATCAACTTCGTCACCTGCCACGACGGCTTCACGCTGACCGACCTGGTCAGCTACGACCACAAGCACAACGAGGCCAACGGCGAGGACAACCGTGACGGGGCCCCCGACGACATCAGCCGCAACTGGGGCGCCGAGGGGCCGACCGACTCCGCCCGGATACAGCGGGCGCGGGACCGCATGAAGAGGAACTTCCTGACGACCTTGCTGTTCGCCCAGGGTGTGCCGATGCTGCTCGGCGGCGATGAGATCGGGCGGACGCAGAGGGGGAACAACAACGCCTACAGCCAGGACAACGAGATCAGTTGGTTCGACTGGGACGTCGGGGAGTCGGGCTACGACATGTACAACTTCGTGCGCGACCTGATCGCCGTCCTGCGCAACAATCCCATCCTGCGTCGGCGGGGGTTCTTCACCGGGAAAGCGGTACCGGGCACCCACACCAAGGACGTGACGTGGATCCGGTCCAACGGCCAGGAGATGACCGAGGAGGCGTGGAGCGAACCGAACAACCAGAGCATCGGGATGCTGCTGTTCGGCCGTGCGGCCGACGAGGTCGACAGCCGGGGCCGCTCGGCCCCGGCCGACACACTGCTCCTGCTGCTCAACGCCAGCCCCAGGTCACACTCCTACACCTTGCCCCGCATGGAGAGCCCCGGAGTCTGGGAGGAGCTGCTCAACACGGCCCGACCCGGGCCGTGGGCCCGCCAGATGCGCAACGAGGCGGTGAACCTCACCGCGCACTCGAGTCTCCTGTTGCGCCACACCGAGCGGCCCCAGGGGTGAGCGCCGCGGTCCCGGGCCCCCGACCGCTGGGCTCGACCTATCGTCTGCAGCTGCAGGGCCTCGGCTTCGCCGCCGCGCCGGCGCTGGTCGACTACCTCGACGAGCTGGGCGTCGAGACCCTCTACGTCTCGCCGATACTCGCCGCCGCGCCGGGCAGCGCCCACGGCTACGACGTCGTCGATCCGGGCCGCCTCGATCCTGCGCTCGGCACGGCGGCCGGGTTCCGCGCCCTCCTCGACGGGCTGGCCCGCCACGGCATGCGGCTGCTCATCGACGTCGTGCCCAACCACATGGCGGCGCACCCGGCGAACACGTGGTGGTGGGATGTCCTGCGCCACGGTGAAGCGTCCGAGTTCGCCACGACATTCGACATCGACTGGTCGGCGCACTCCGGGCGGGTTCTGGTGCCCAGCCTGGCCGAACCGCGGCGCGACGTGCTGGGCCGGGGTGCGGCCACCGTGCGGACCCGCGCCGGGCAGCGCGAGGTCGTGCTGGACGGCCAGCCGTTCCCGCTCGATCCCGAGTCGGTGCCGGCCGGAACGGCGCGCGTCACCGGCTCGGATCTCGAGGAGCTGCTGGACCGGCAGCACTATCGGCCGGCCTACTGGCGCCTCGGTCGGGACGAAGGGAACTACCGGCGGTTCTTCGACGTCGACGGCCTGATCGGCGTGCGCGTGGAGGACCCGGACGTCTTCGGGGCGACGCACCGGTTCATCCTCGAACTGGCCGAGGACGACCGGATCGCCGGGTTGCGTGTCGACCACGTGGACGGGCTGGCGGATCCCGGCGCCTACGTCGCACGGCTGCGTGCCGCGCTCGACCACCACACGGCGTCCCGGGCGGTGGTCGTGATCGAGAAGATCCTCGGCCCGGGGCGAGACGGTGCGGCGACGATGGCCGGTGGACGGCACGACCGGCTACGAGTTCGCCGACGTCGCCGGTGGGCTCCTGGTGGACCCCGCCGGGGCGGCCCGGATCGAACTGGTGGGAGCTCGCCTGGCCGGGGAACGCCGGACCTTTGCCGAACTGGCGCGGGCATCGAAGCGCGAGGTGCTCACGCGCGCCTTCCGGTCGCCGCTCCGGCGCCTGTCCCGACTGGTGGTCGCCACCTTGGACGTCGAGCTCCCCGGCCATGACCTCTCCGAGGCCGAGGTGGCCGAGGCGTTCATCGGCCTCACGGTGCACTTCGACGCCTACCGCACGTATATGGATGCCGGCCCCATCGACAGAGAGGACAGGTCACGGGTGCAGAGGGCGGCCCACGCCGCCGCTCTGGAGCTGCATCATGAGGGTCGGCGGGCGCTGGAGGTCATCGTCGGGGGCCTGCTGCGCGCCCGCTCCGGTGGCGGGGGCACGGTGGCGTCGGATCCCTGGCTGCAGGTCGCCCGGCGCTGGCAGCAGCTGTCGGGGGCCGTGGCGGCCAAGGGCGTGGAGGACACCGCCACCTACCGCTTCACCGGGCTCCTCGGTCACGCCGAGGTCGGTGGCGATGCCGAGCACGTCGCCATCGACCCCGCCGGCTTCTACGCGCGCACCGGGTGGCGGGGACGGCGGTACCGGTCGTCGCTCAACGCCACCTCGACGCACGACTCAAAACGAAGTGAAGATGTGCGGGCCCGCCTCTACACCCTCTCCGAGGTTTCCGAGCTCTGGAACGGGCTGGTCGAGCGCTGGCATCGCCGGCACGCCCGGGCCATCGCCGCGGCGGGGGGGCCGGACGGGCACGACGAGCTGGTGGCCTATCAGACCTTGGCTTCCATGTGGCCGGTCGGGCACGCCGCGATGTCGCCGGCCGAATGCCGGCGCGTGCAGGACTACATGGTCAAGGCGGCGCGGGAGGCCAAACGGCACTCGCTGTGGACCGATCCCGACGAGCGCTACGAGCGTGCGCTCCGCACCTTCATCCATCGGCTCTCCCGGGCGCCCGACGACAGGTTCGGGTCCGAGATGGAGCGGTTCGTGGGTCGCATCGGACCGGCCGCGGCCACCAACTCCCTCGCGCTCTGTGTGCTCAAAGCGATCTGCCCGGGCGTGCCGGACCTCTACCAGGGCTCCGAGCTCTGGGAGTTCTCCCTGACCGATCCGGACAATCGCCGCCCGGTCGACTTCGGGCTGCGGCGCGAGCTGCTGACCGGCCTGCCGCCCGGCGACGCGCCCCCCGCCGAACGAGCGGCGGGGGCCGGCGCCCTCCTCTCCGGCTGGGTGGACGGGCGCATAAAGCTGTACATCCTGCGCACGCTCCTGGCCCTGCGCCGGGCGCATCCGTCGCTCTTCGACCGCGGCTCGTATCACCTCTTGCAGCCCGAGGGGCCACTGGGGGACCACGTGGTCGCGGTAGCCCGCCGGTTCCGAGGTCACTGGGTGGTGGCGCTGGTACCCCGCCTCATAATCGGGGAGGCCGGCTACGGGCGGTTTCCCACCGGGCTCCGCTTATGGGCCGGCACCGGCGTGGGGCTGCCGGAGGGGTCTCCCGGGCGGTTCACCGACGCCCTGACCGGGGCGAGCGTCGGCGCCCGTGGCGGCGCGATCGAGGTGGGGCGGGCGCTGAAGATCCTGCCGGTCTCGGTCCTCTCCGGCACGGCGTGACGGCGCCACGGCGGTCGCCTCGGGCGGCAGCGCGGGAACATCCCCACCCGGTGCGGCGTTAAGTTTTGTTTATGGATGATGCTCCCGGAGCCGGGACGGTCGCGCCGCTGACGCCCACAGGCCGCCGGGTGCCCGACTGGGTGATCCTGACCATCGCCTGCGTGGCGCAGTTCATGGTCGTGCTCGATGTGTCCATCGTCAACGTCGCCCTCCCCTCCATCGGCCGGGACCTCCACTACAGCTCGACCGGGCTGCAGTGGGTGGTCAACGCCTACGTGCTCACCTTCGGCGGGTTCCTGTTGCTGGGCGGGCGGGCCGCCGACCTCTACGGGCGCCGCCGCGTCTACCTGTTCGGTCTCGGGCTGTTCACCCTGGCCAGCCTGGTCGGGGGCTTCTCCCAGAACTCCACCTGGCTCACCACCGCCCGGGCCGTCCAGGGCATCGGCGGTGCGTTCTTGTCGCCCGCCACCCTGACCATCATCGTGACCACGTTCACCGGCGTCCGGTTGGCCAAGGCGCTCGGCATCTGGAGCGCGGTGGCCGGCGCGGGCGGTGCCTGCGGCGCCATCCTCGGCGGCGTCCTCACCGCCGAGCTCTCCTGGCGCTGGGTCCTGTTCGTCAACGTGCCCATCGGTGCCGTCGCCATGGCGGGGGCACTGATGTTCCTGACCGAGGCCAAGAGGCAGGAGCGGGGCGAGGCCGCCCCCCGGCTCGATGTCGGCGGGGCCGTCACGGTGACCGCCGGCCTCGGGGCCCTCATCTTCGCCATCGTCGGGACGGACACCCACGGGTGGACCTCGACCTACACGCTGGCCATCCTGGGCGTGGCCGCCGTCCTCCTGGCCGTGTTCACCTTCATCCAGCTCAAGGTGGCCCGCACCCCGCTGGTCCCCTTCCGGCTCTTCCGGTCGCGCTCGCTCAGCGGTGCCAACATCGTGATGTTCCTGGTGGGGGCGGGCTTCTTCTCCATGTGGTACTTCCTGTCGCTCTACATGCAGAACGTCCTCGGCTACGGCCCGCTCAAGACCGGGCTGGCCTTCTTGCCCATGGCCTTCGGCATCATCATCGGCGCGCAGATCAGCGCGCGCCTGCTGCCCAAGTTCGGCGTCCGTTTCTTCCTCCTGGTGGGGACCGCCCTCATCACCGTCGGCTTCGCCTGGCTCTCGGGCATCGGGGCCGACAGCAACTACTGGGCCCACGTCTTCGGCCCGGGCACCCTCGTCGCCTTCGCGGTCGGTGTGCTGTTCGTCCCGCTCGCCTCCGCCGCCACGGCCGAGGTGCACTTCAGCGAGGCGGGTCTGGCCTCGGGCGTCCTCAACACGGCGCGGCAGGTGGGGGGCTGCCTCGGTCTGGCGGTGCTGGCCACCATCGCCATCGACCACACCCACTCGGCGCTGATCGCCGGCCACGGGCCGGCGGCGGCCCTGGCGGCGGGCTACGCCCGGGCCTTCGTGGTGGGCGCCTTCCTCGGTGCCCTCGGGTTCCTGGCCTCGTTCATCGTCCCCCTCTCGCGCCGAAGGAACCCGCGCCGGCCGAGGCGCAGGAGAGCCTCGAGCCGTCGCCTCAGGCGGACGCCGGCATCATGCCGGAACTGGCCTGATCGGTGCCGGCCGCCCCGCCCGACGCCGGTGATGGCGCAGGGGTGCGTCCCGGACCGTCCTCTCAGACCGCCGCCCTGGTGGCGCGGTTGGACGACGTGTCGGAGTGGGATCTGGAGGTGACCGGCTCCACGGTGATCACACCCTCCATGCGCCGTATCCGCTGCACCGCCCCCGGGCTGGCGGACCTGTCGTACCTGCCCGGCCAGGACCTGATGCTCTCGGTGCCCGCGACCGGCGGCGCGACGTACCGTCGCCGCTACACCATCCGGTCGTTCGAGCCGGAGGTGCCGGCCGTCGACCTGGACATGGTCCTGCACGGCGACGGTCCCGGCGCGCACTGGGCGGCAACGGTGCAGCCGGGAGCGCACATCGAGGCCATCGGGCCCCGGGGCAAGGTGACCGTCGACCCCAGCGCCGACTGGCACCTCTTCGCCGGCGACGACTCTGCCCTGCCGGCCAGCCTCGCCATGGCCGAGTCCCTCGACGGACCGGATCGGGCGCTGGTGGTCCTGGAGGTCGACGGCGTGGACGACCAGCAGCCGGCTCACGCGCCCGGGGGCTGGGAGGTTCCCGTGCAGTGGCTCCACCGGGGAGCTGCCGACCCGGCGTCGGGGGCGAACCTGGTCGCCGCGCTCGGAGCGCTGGCGCTCCCCGCCGGCCACGGCCATGCCTATCTGGCCGGCGAGCTCGGCGTGGTGGCCGCCATGCGGGCGGCGCTCCTGGCGCGTGGCCTCGAGACCGGGCAGATCTCGGCCAAGCCCTACTGGCGGCAGGGCCGGGCCAACGCCCCGCACGGGGAGCCCGAGCGCACCTAGCGTCAGCGACCCGCCGCCTGCCTGCCCGCCCGCCGCCCGCCATCCCCCCGCCGCCTGCCCCGCCGCCCGCCACTCCCGCCTGCCTCCTGCTAATTTGCCTGGCCAAATTGCCGGGCCCATGGCGATACCGATAGACCAAGGGGTCCACACGGGGATCGAGCGGGGGGCAAGGGGAGAGATGGAGCGCAGACCTGTGACGCGAGGGGCCGGCCGGACATGCACCTGAGCTCGCTGCTCGAGATAGCGGCCGAGGCGCTCGGCGACCGGGTCGCCGTGGCGGCGTGCGACGACGGCGATCTCACCTACGAGGGCCTGTTGGCCCGTGTCGAAGCGGTGAGCCGCAACCTGATCGGTCGTGGCGTGGAACGACTGGTGGCCGTCGATGTGAACTCGGAGGCCGTTCCCATCGGCCTCTTCGGTGCCGCCAAGGCGGGCATCCCCTACGTCCCGGTGAACTACCGGCTGGCCGACGCCCAGCTGGCGGCCGTCCTCGAGCGCGCCGCCCCGGGCCTGGCCGTGGTCGAGCCCTCGGTGCCGCCCCGGCTCGGCGATGGCGTCGCCGGCCTGGCCCTGCTGGACCGATCGGAGTTCTTGGCCATCGACGGTCCCGAGCCCACGTCCAGCCCGAGCACCGACTCGGAGGACCCCGCCGTGCTGCTGTTCACCAGCGGCACGACAGGGGAGCCCAAGGCGGCCGTGCTGCGCCACCGGCACCTGACGAGCTACGTGCTCGAGACGGTCGAGTTCATGGGGGCGGAGCCCACGGATGCGGCGCTGGTGAGCGTGCCGCCGTACCACATTGCCGGCATCGCGGCGGTGCTGACCTCGGTGTGGTCGGGCCGTCGCCTGGTCTATCTGCCCCAGTTCTCCGCCGAGAGCTGGGTGGACACCGCCGCGGTACAGGCGGTGACCCACGCCATGGTCGTCCCCACCATGCTCGGCCGCATCCTCGAGGTGCTCGAGGAGCGCAAGGAAACGCTCCCGGCTCTCCGCCACCTCTCCTACGGGGGCGGGCGCATGCCGATCGCCCTCGTGGAGCGGGCACTCGAGTACCTGCCCCACGTCGGGTTGGTCAACGCCTACGGGCTGACCGAGACGAGCTCCACCATCGCCGTCCTCGGGCCCGAGGACCACCGCGAGGCGGTCGGCTCGGCCGACCCCGACGTGCGGGCCAGGTTGGGCTCGGTCGGTCGGCCCCTCCCGATCCTGGAGGTCGAGATCCGGGACCCCTCGGGTGTGCCGGTCGCCCCGGGTACCCACGGTGAAGTCTGGGTGCGAGGGGACCAGGTCTCGGGCGAGTACCTCGGGCGCGCCGCGTCGCTGTCCGCCGACGGCTGGCTGGCCACCAACGACGGCGGCTGGATCGACTCGGACGGCTATTTGTTTGTCGAGGGGCGCCTCGACGACGTGATCGTCCGGGGCGGCGAGAACCTCTCGCCCGGCGAGATCGAAGAAGTGCTGCTGCAGCACTCGTCGGTGGCCGACGCCGCCGTGATCGGCGTCCCCGACGACCAGTGGGGCGAGGCGGTCGCGGCGGTCGTGGTGCTGGTCGAGGGTCAGGTCGCCGACCAGGACGAGCTGCGGTCCTGGGTGGCCGAGCGCCTGCGGTCCACCCGGGCACCCCAGCGCATTGAGTTCCGGGCCGAGCTCCCCTACAGCGAGACCGGGAAGCTGATGCGGCGGATCCTCAAGGCCGAGTTGAGGGAGTGATCTGACCGACGGCCGCACCGACCTGGTCGAAGTCGTCGGTGACCGCATCGACCAGGCCCCACCGCAGCGCGGTGGCGGCGTCGATCGAGGTACCGCACAGGGCGAGCAGGGCCATCCGGTGACGCCCGATTCGCCGGGTGACGCTCGCCGTGCCGCCCGCACCGGGTATGAGTCCCAGGCTGACCTCCGGGAGCGCCGCCGTGAAGTCGGCACGGGCAACCACCCGAGCGGCGAACGCCGCCAGCTCCACCCCCGAGCCGGCGCAGGGGCCGTGCACATGGGCCACGAGCCGGGGCCCCAGGGCAGAGATGGCCCGCCCGATGCTCGCGGTCAGGCGCACCAGGTGTGCCGCGGCCGGATCGGTGAAACTGCCGAACTCGTCGAGGTCGCCGCCGCTGCAGAAGCTCGGGCCTTCACCGCGCAGGACGACGTCGGTGACGGAGGCGTCCGCCGCGGCGAGGGTCAGTCCCTCGAGGAGGCCGTCGCGCAGGGCCCGGTCCAGCGCGTTGCGGACGTGGGGCCGGTTGAGCACGAGGTCGAGGCGGGTGCCGGCGCGCTCCATCTGCACCGCCGGTCCCTCGTCGCGCCGACGCGGCCGAGCGGGGTGTGCGGCCCGCCAGGTCGTGAACTCCGCCCCGGACTGCAGCACGGAGTAGGCGGCGGACTCCGCCACCAGAGCACGGCCCAGGGACGACGGCGCCTGCCGGAGGCACAGGACGAGCGACGTGGCGGCCACCGGGTTGCGCTCGACCACGGCGACGATGTCGTCGACCGACGCCACGCCCGCCTCGGCCGTCACGTCGGCCAAGAGCGGAACCTCGTCGGCCGACCGGTCCACGGCGATCACGATGCACGGCAGTGACGCCAGCCGCTCCGTGACGGCGGGGTCGGCGGTCCCGGTCCCGCCGTCCGACGACGTGAGCACCACGAGCCCGTCGGGATCCGTCAGCAGCTCGGGGGCGAACGGTGAGCACGCCAGCGCCGCCAGCTCGCTGTCGGTGGTGCGGAGAGTGCGGATGCGACGACGTTAGTGGAGACCGATGCGCCGCCCGCCTCCGACCGGTGGCAGGATCGAGCGGTGGACCGACGGGGAGCAGCATGGGCAGCGAGCGGCGCGATGGCGCTCACCGGGTCGGCCGACGGACCACCGCTGGCCGCACCGTGCGCCCTCATCGACCTCGTCGACCACGCCGCCGAGGTCCTCGGCCGCCACGGCGCCGGGGCGAGGCGCGTCGACGGTCTCGCCCTGCTCGGGGAGCGCGCCGCCCTGGCCCATCTGACGCGCCGGGGCGCCGTCAGCTGTGGGGGCGGCGCCCGCCTGGTGCCCACCGCGGACGGCTGGCTCGCCGTGTCCCTGTCCCGACCCGAGGACGTCGCCGCGCTCCCCGCCTGGTTGGGCCGGGACGTGCCCGCCCAGGACCCGTGGCCGTCGGTGGCCGATGCCGCCGCCGGCGTGGCGTCCTCGATCCTCGACGAGCGGGCGGCACTGCTCGGGCTGCCCATCGCCGCTCTGGGCTCGGTGGCCCCGCCCGCCGCCGGCGTGTTCGACCTCCCGGTCGAGGCGGTGCGCCTGGACGGGCGGGGCGCTGCGCCACTCCCCATTGCCGGAGCGCTGGTGGTCGACCTCTCCGCGCTCTGGGCCGGGCCGCTGTGCGGCCAGCTCCTCGCCGCGGCGGGCGCACGGGTGATAAAGGTCGAGTCGACCGGGCGGCCCGACGGCGCCCGACGGGGGCCCGCAGCCTTCTTCGATCTGCTCAACGGCGCGAAACGGTCCGTTGCCCTGGACCTGGCGTCCGCCCCGGGCCGGCGTCAGCTGCGCGCCGTGGTGGGCGCGGCGGATGTGGTGATCGAGAGTGCACGCCCCCGGGCACTCCAACAGATGGGGATCGATGCGCTCGAGGTGCTCCGAGCACCCCGCGGCCCGCGGGTGTGGGCGTCGATCACCAGCCACGGCAGGGGTCCGGGACGGTGCCAGCGCGTGGGGTTCGGCGACGTGGCGGCGGTGGCCGGCGGCCTGGTGGCCGGCGACGAGGCGGCCCCCTGTTTCCTGGCCGACGCGGTGGCCGATCCTCTCGCCGGCATGGTCACCGCCGCCGCCGTGCTCGAAGCGCTCTCCGCCGGCGGCCGCTGGCTGATCGACGCCGCCATGGCGCCGATGGCCGCCGGCGCGGCCGGGCCGCCGCTCGTCGAGGTGCGCGGCCAACGGGCTCGGCCGCCGCGGGCCCGGCCGGTCGACCGCCGGGCTCCCGCCCTGGGGTCCGACACGGCGTCGGTGCTGGCCGAGCTGCTCTCGTGAGCACCAGCCTGAGTGCTGTGCTGATGAGCACCAGCCTGGGGCTGCGCCCATGAGCACCCTGGTGCTGCGCGACGCCGAGGTCGACGGTGTCCTGGTCGACGTGGGAGTGGACGGCGGACGCGTCGCGTCGATCGGAGCCGCCCGGTCCCTGCCCGGGGCGGACGTGGAGATCGACTGCGCCGGGGGCGCCGTACTCCCGGGTCTGCACGATCACCATCTCCACCTCCTCTCCATGGCGGCGGCGGCCGGATCGGTCGATGTCGCCGTCGATCTGAACGAATCGCTCCGCGCCGCCCATGCGGCGGCCCCACCCGGCGCTGCCATCCGGGCGGTGAACTACGACGAGATGGGGGAGGGGGCACTCGATCGCTGGCGGCTCGACGCCCTGGCTCCCGGGCGCCCCGTGCGTGTGCAACACCGTTCGGGCGCCCTGTGGGTGCTCAGCACGGTGGCGTTGGAGCAGGCGGGCATCGTCGATGCGCGGGAGGAAGGCATTGAGCGGGACGAGCAGGACCGGCCGACCGGTCGGCTGTACCGTCTCGACGGCTGGCTGCACGATCGGCTGACGCCGCCGGACGCATCCCGCACGGCCGACGGCACGGCGCTGGGCGCGGTCGGCCGACGACTGGCTTCCTACGGCGTCACCGGTGTGACCGACTGCACCCCGACGGCGTCCGTCGGCTACTTCGAGGCGTTGGCCGGCGCCGTGCGGGCGGGCCAGCTGCCGGTGACCGTGGCGAGCACGGGCGGCCCTGAGCTCTCCACCACGTACCCGCCCGCACCTCTGCGCCGCGGGCCTGTGAAGGTACTCATCTCTGACCACGCCCTCCCCGCGCTCGGCGACCTGCGCGAGTGGTTCCAACGCGCCCACCGTGCGGGCCGGCCGGTCGCGGTGCACTGCGTCACCCGGACCGCGCTCCTTCTGGCGCTGACGGCATGGCGCGAGGTGGGAAGCGTGCCGGGCGACCGGATAGAGCATGCCTCGGTGACCCCCGCCGAGGCGGTCTCCGCCCTGGCCGGGCTCTCCCTCACCGTCGTCACCCAACCGGCCTTCGTCGCCGCCCGGGGTGACGTGTACCTCGCCGAGGTCGAACCGTCCGACCGGCCGGACCTCTACCGCTGCGGCTCGCTCATCGATGCCGGGGTGGCCGTCGGTGGGAGCACCGACGCCCCCTTCGGTCCCGAAGATCCCTGGGTGGCGATGCGGGCCGCCGTGGAGCGCCGCGCCCCGAGCGGTGCGGTGGTGGGGCGGGATCGGGGACTGGCACCCACTTCGGCCCTCGACCTGTTTCTCGGCCCGCTGGAGCATCCCGGCGGGCCGGCACGGCGCGTCCGGTCGGGGGTGCCGGCCGACCTCTGTGTGCTCGACGCTCCGCTCGGCGCGGTGCTCCTCGAACCGTCGAGCCGCCATGTCGCCGCGACGATCTGGGGCGGGACGTGCACCTTCACCGCCTGAGCGGCGTCGTCCGGAGGTTGGTCCCAATGGGTAGTCTGAGGCGATGGCAAGCGAAGGACTACACGAGCCCGCCGCGCTCCTCGACGAAGCGACGGTGGACCACCACCGGGCTATGACGTCGCTCTGCGAGGAGCTCGAAGCGATCGATTGGTACGACCAACGGGTGAAGGCGACGGCTGACGCCAGCCTCGCGGCTGTCTTGGCCCACAACCGGGACGACGAAAAGGAGCACGCCGCGATGACCCTCGAATGGCTGCGACGCCGGGACCCCGCTCTCGACGAGAATCTGCGCAGGTTCCTCTTCACCACCGAGCCGATCACCGAGGTCGGGTCCGCCGGCTCTCCCACCGATCCGGGGTCCGCCGGGGCGCCTGCGCCGTCGGCGACCGGATCACTGGGCATTGGGAGCCTCAAGGGGGCACGGCGATGAACCACCTCTACCGGGAGCTGGCGCCGATCTCTGAGGCGGGTTGGCAGGCCATCGATCAGGAGGCCAGCTCCCGTCTCCCCACCTACCTGGCGGCGCGCAAGCTGGTGGACTTCGCCGGGCCGTACGGCTGGGCGCACTCGGCCACCAATCTAGGTCGGAGCGCGGAGATCTTCAGCCCCTCCGAGGGCGTCGTGGGGTCGCAGCGTCGGGTGCTGCCCCTGGTGGAGCTGCGCACCGAATTCCGGGTCTCGCGCGTCCAATTGGACGACGCCGACCGGGGGGCTACCGACATCGACCTCGCCGAGCTGGACGAGGCGGTGGGCCAGATCGCCATGGGGGAGAACGTCTCTGTCTTCCACGGTTACCAGGCCGCCGGTATCCGGGGCATCACCGAGAGCACGTCGCACGAGCCGATCGTCTACGGGGAGGACATGGAGCAGTACGTGAACGTCGTTGCCCGGGCGGCCGACGTGCTGCGCTCGACCGGCATCGACGGCCCCTACGGAATGGCCATCTGCCCGAAGGTCTACACGAGCATCGTCGAGACCACCGAGCACGGCGGGTATCTCCTCTTGGACCACCTGCGCCAGATCCTCGGCGGTCCGCTCGTGTGGGCCCCCGGCGTCGACGGGGCCATCGTCCTCAGCCTGCGCGGCGGCGACTTCATCTTCGACTCGGGGCAGGACCTGTCCATCGGGTACCTGGACCACGATGTCGACACCGTGCGGCTCTATATAGAGGAGAGCTTCAGCTTCAGGGTCGACGAGCCCGACGCGGCGGTGGCGCTGATCCGCGGCGGCTGAACGGGGCCCCGGACTGCGGGGAGCAGCGGCCCGCGGGATGCAGCGCGAGCGGGCCGTCTACGAGCAGCGGTCGCCCAGCCAGGGGCGCTGGCCGTCGAGGTTGTAGAGGGTGTCGGCCACGGTATCTTGTTCGGCCCTGGTCGCCTCATTGGGGGGGACACCGACCAGGTAGTCCAGTCCCGCCGCCTCGGCCGCGTAGTCCCACGTCGCCTGACTGAATTGGAAGGCGCCCATGTAGAGGCCGTTGGGCGACACCGCCTGGTAGTCGCCACCCGACTCCGCCTGCGCCACGCACTGGAGGAACGGCGGGAGGGCCGGGTCGGCCAGATCGACGCCGGCGGGCGGGTCCGGTGCCGATGGCGTCGGCGGGTCCGGTGTCGTCGAGGTCGAGGTCGAGGTCGACGTGGACGCGGCCGGTGCCGTGGTGGTGCTGGTTCTCTGGGTCGCCGTGCGTTGCGCTGCGGCCACCGCCGCGGCGGCGGCACGTGCCTGTGCGGCATCTTGCTGCGCCACCGCCGTCGCCAGCTGGCCGGTCACCTGGGACTGCAGCGACTGCAGCTGACTCGCGGTGGCGTTGGCCTGGGTGAGGTAGGAGGCCTCTTGGTTCTGCACCGTGAGATCCTCGTTTTTCTGGCGGATCAGGAGCTGCTGCTGCCCCTGCTCGTTGCGTTGGGCCGTGTGCAGCTCGTCGACGTCCTTGGCGAGATTGCCCTCGGCGATCTCGGCGTACTCGTTCGCCGTCTGCGCGGTGTTCACGTTCTCGGCGAACATCCCTGCCCCCGAGGCGGATGCGACGCTTCCGTTCACCACGTAGGTCTCGATCGCCAATCGCCGGACCACGTCGAGTTTCTTGTCGATCGCCAGCCGATCAACGCGGACCTGCGTCTGCGTGGACGCGATGGCGCGCTCGTCGTCGGCCACTCGGGCCGACGCTACCGAGTACTGCTGCTGGTAGGCGCCCACCTCGAGCTGCTCCTGCACCAGCTCCTGTGCGATCTTCTTCGCCTGTCCATTGAGGCTGCCGACCTGATCGGCCCCGGCTCGGCCCGCTGGCGCCGTGGCGCCCACCAGACCGGTCAGGGCGACCAGCGTGACGAATGCGAAGAGCGGTGCCTTCATGCCGCGCACCGTGACCCGAGCCTCCGGATCCACTCCCGCTCCCGACCTAGCGCAACGCACAAGGGGGAGAATTTAGCCGTCTTTCACAGGATCGTCCCCCGCGTGGCCCACGGAGACCGCACAGGACCGTTCCCCCGACGCCTGGGACGTGGCCTTTTAACCCTTCTTTGTGCCTACCTCGGTAGTGGCTGGGTGAGCAAGTCCCGCGCGCACGTGCTAGCCCCACGTCCTCCTGGTGCGGGGCATCTGACTCTCGCCATCGGCACCGGTTTTGACCCCGAGCACCTGGTGCACCGAGATCCCTCCGTCGTCGAAGCTATTGGCCGAGGCCGCCATGTAGAGGTGCCAGACCCGCGCCCGCTGGCTGCCGACTTCCGCCACGGCGGTATCCCAGTTGGTCTCCAGATTCTCGACCCATGCCCGCAGCGTCCTGGCGTAGTGCTCCCGGAGCGACTCGACGTCCCGAACCTCGAAACCGGCCCGCTCCATACCCAGCACCACCTGGCCGACGTCGATGAGCTCGCCGTCGGGGAACACGTAGCGGCCGATGAAGGAGTCCCGAGGCATTCGCGACCCGCCTACCACCGATATGGCGTGATTGAGCAGCCGCCCACCGACGCGCAGCAACGCCTGCAGGGTGCTGAAGTACACGCCCATCTTCTCGGCGCCGACGTGCTCGAACATACCGATGGACGAGATAGCGTCGAAGCACTCACCGCGCAGGTCCCGGTAGTCCTGCAGCCGGACCTCTATCTGGCCGTCCAGGCCGGCCTCCTTCACTCGCAGTCGGGCCAGTTCGGCCTGCGGTGCGCTCAGGGTCACGCCGACCACGGTCGCCTCATAGTGCCGCGCCGCGTGCAGGGCCATGGAGCCCCATCCGCAGCCGACGTCGAGCAGGTGCGCGCCGCGGCGTTCGTGCAGCCCGAGCTTGCGGCAGACCAGATCGTGCTTGGAGTCCTGCGCCGCTTCGAGTCCCGTTGCCTCGTCCTCGAAGCGGGCGCAGGAGTAGGTCATGCTCGGCCCGAGCACGAACCGGTAGAAGTCGTTACTGATGTCGTAGTGGTGGCTGATCACCTCGGCATCGCGTTTCTTGGAGTGGCGCCGGCCATGGAGCGAGGCCTCCACCGCCGGATGGGGCAGCGGAGGTCCGAGGGCGCCGAGCCGTCGTGCGGCCCGCACGGCCCGCAAGGGAAGACGGAGACCGACCTTCAGATCGCGACCGACCACGCCGTGCAGTTCCCGGAGCACACGGCACATGTCGCCGTCAATCTCCAGTTCCCCGGTGACGAACGCCCGGGCGACCCCCAACTCCCCGGGGGCCCACAACATCCGGCTGATGGCGTTGGGCGAGTGGACACGCACGGTTCCGGGCCCGTCCGGGGGCCCGAGCGCGCTGTGGTCCCAGAACTCGAAACGAACGGGCACCCGGTCAGCGAAGAGTCCTTCCAGAAGGGGAGCCACCACCTCCGCAGCGCTCTGCCGGGTCCCGGCCGGCGGCGGTGCGCGGTGCGCCGCCTGCGCATCGGTTGTCGCTGGCGTGCTCGTTGCCGGGTTCATGACGTCGGGATCCAAGGCTCCTCCTCACTTGTACCCTTTCTGCTTGTACCCTTCTTTGCCCGCCCGTACCTCAGGTTTGCGGCAGCGGCGGGGGGGAGGCGCCGCTCGCAATCAGTTCAGAACGTGAGCGTTGCGAGAGCAACTCGTTGTAGACGTCGTCATCTCCCTTCATCCCACTGACCAGCGGCGAGTGCGCGAGTGCGTACGCGCCGGCGAACATGATCAGGAGGGAGATCGCCTCGAGCGGTCCCCAGGCTCCCCCCGTGCGCAGGTCGTCGCCGAAGATCCCCACACCGATGAGGATGCTGGCCAACGGGTCGACCATCACGAGTGTGGACTGGGAGGCGACGATGGGCCCGGCCTGGTAGGCGTTCTGGGTCAGGAACACGGCGAGCGCACCGAAGAAGATGAGGGCGTAGGTCTCCCCGTAACGGTAGAGCGAGGTCCAGTCGGACGCCGCCACGCCGGCGACCACCTTGGTGCAGGCCGCCGTGAAGGCGTAGCTGATGGCTGCCGCGGTTCCGAACATGGCGGCCCGCCACCAGCGGGGCCCCCGCAGCGCCAGCACGACGGCCAGTGCGATGCCGGCGCTGCACGCGCCACCGGCGATCACCCAGTTCCAAAACGACGGCGTGAGGTTCCCGTCCTGCGGGTGCGCGCAGTACAGGAAACCGGCCAGACCACCGACCACGGCGGCCGAGCCGATCCACTCGCGCCGACCGACCGAGAAGCCGAGCCAGACCGAGAGCACCGCCACCAGGAACACCAGCTCGAGCGTCATGATGGGCTGTACCTGCGAGAGGCGCCCAAAGTGGAGCGCAACGGCCTGGAGGATAAAGGAGACGATCATCAGGGCGAACCCGAGGAGCCAGATCCCCCGCTTCAGCGCGTAGGTGATCAGGCTGAGGCGCAGTTTGGACTGGGCGGGGGCGTTCTCGACCCCCATGCGTTGGAACACGCTCGTCAGCGCATTCGACAACGACGCCGCCAGCGCCAGGAGAAAGACCATCAAGCCCTGCTTTCGTGGTAGATACATGTATCATGCAGGTATCTACCAACAGTGTAGTGGCCGTTCAGGGGGGAAGGATAGAGAAAATGGTCACGACTTCGTACGAGACCGACACGATCGGCGTGATCGAGCTGGAACTTCTACGGCTCGTGCGCCATCTCGAGACGTTCGGGCGTCGCAGCTCGCACTACCAGCGGGTGGACCGGGCCGGCTATCTGGCCCTGCGTACGATCGAGGCTCGGGGGCCCCTCAGCACGAAAGCCCTCGCCGGCACCTTGCACCTCGATGCGTCCACGGTGACCCGGCAGGTCACCGCGCTCGAGTCCGAGGGCTTCGTCGAGCGACGTCCGGACCCCACCGACCGGCGCTCGTCGACCATCCTCCTCACGGCGGAGGGCCGCCGCACGATGGAAGGAGTGGAGCGCGAACGCCGGCGGCACATGGAGAGTCTGGTCGGCGACTGGTCCGAGGACGAGAGGGCCACCCTAGGTCTCATCCTCAACCGGCTGAACGCCTCCCTCCTGGAGAACGGCGGACTGACCAAGGAGTTGCCCGAGGAGTGCGCCAGCCCGAGAGCCGAGCCGGACAGACCGAAGAGCTGAGCTAGACACTGCGCATGGCCGCTCAGTCCCAGGGGAAGTCGGTCGAGACGAGCGCTTCCCCGCTGCGCCGGACATGGCCATCCGGCTTGACCTTCCGCCGCGCCTGGCCGTTCGTGCGGTTCCTGCTGGGAATCGGCGCCGTCGCGCTGGGCCTGTGGGCCCTCTCCTCGCACAGCAGCGAGCTGTCGGGCCTCTCGGGCGTCTTCAGCAATCTGAAATGGTGGTGGATCCCCCCTGCCCTGGTCGCGGAGTTCGCCTCGTTCATCTGCTTTGCCGGCGTGCAGTACGAGCTCCTGCGGAGCGGAGGCCTCATCGCGCCGGAAGGTCCATTGGTGAGCATGACCTTCGCCTCGCAGGCCATCACCAACTCCCTGCCCGGCGGGAGCGCCGTCGCCACCGTGTACGGGTTCCGTTGGTTCCGCCGGTTCGGCGCCGACGATCCGCTGGCGGCGTGGTCGATAGTCGGAGTGGTGGTCGCCTCTACCGTCTCGCTCGCCTTGGTGGCGACGGCGGGGCTGGCGCTGGCCACCGGGGAAGGGGCATCACTCGATCTGGTCCCGGTCATCGTCGGCGTGTTCGTGATCACCGTCGCCGTCGGAGCACTCTTCGTCTACGAGCGCCCGCTCGCCATGGTCGTCACGTGGGGTCTGCGCATCTCACACAAGGTGGTGGGGCGACCCCGGGGCGACGTGGCGGAGCAGATAAAGAGGATCGTGGGCCTCGTCACCGCCGTCCGTCTCGGGCCGCGGGAGGTCATCCGCATCATGCTGTGGGGCTGTTCGAACTGGTTGTTCGACTGCGCGTGCTTCGCCATGATGTTCTTGGCGGTGGACTCGTCCATCCCCTGGAAGGGCCTCCTGCTCGCCTACGGGGCGGGGCAGCTCGCCGCCAACCTGCCCTTCACGCCGGGCGGGTTGGGCGTGGTGGAAGGGAGCATCACCATCGCGCTGGTCGCCTTCGGAGGAGCGCACGACTCCACCGTGGACGCCGTGTTGATGTACCGCCTGATCAGTTTCTGGCTTGTTCTGGTGGTCGGGTGGATCCTGTGGGGCCACCTTGCGTACCAGGTGCGCCAGGGACGCTGGAGCCGCAGTGCCCTCGACGCGCCCGTCGAAGCAGAGCTCGGGGGCTCGGGCGCGGAGAAAACCACGCTGGGCGCCGGGCTCGAGGACACGCCCGGGGCCCACGGAAGGACTCCGGGGATCGAGACGGCTCCGGAAGCCGGGGAGAGGGCTCCGGGAGTACCGCCGGGAGTGACTCCCGGAGTGGAGAACGCGCCGGGGGTGAAGACGTGAGCCTTGGGACCATGGCCAGCGCCCGGTGGCTGCGCCGGCGCGCACGCGTGGGCGGCGCGGTCGTCGGCACCCTGCTGGCGGTGGCCGCCTCCGGATGCACGAGCGTGCGCAGCGATCTCGGCACGTCCGACAGCTCCTGCTACCTCGCTCTGCCGACCGCGACCAAGGCGGTCGGTGGCCACGGGCATTTGGCCGGAGTCCATCGCTACACCTTGGCGACGCTGCGCAAGGAGGCCCCTGGCCTCTACGGGCAGCTGGACACGGCGGACCATCCCTCCCAGGTCGTCTGCGTGGTCGCCTTCAAGGGTCGGTTCACCGCGGCCTCCGTGTCCGAGCCGCGGGGCCGATCGTCGGGGTCCTCGGCGGTCGTGGTCACGACGGAACCGGGGAACCATCTCCTCAGGACGGTCATCTTCACGCGCCCCCCCATCCGCTTCGGGCACTCCCACATCGGCTGACCAACCACGGCCGAGTCCGACCGCCGAACGCACCGTCGCCGTGGCGGAGCTGCGACCGCCGAGCTCAGCCGCCGTGCCCCGCACCGGTTCACCGCGCGCTCGAACGCACCGAGTGGGTACGCTCACCCCTGTGGGTTCGACAGAGAGCCTCGATGCCAGCGCGATGAGAGAGCCGGGTTCATTGGCCGCGGTCGCGTTCGTGTTGGGCGGGGGCGGGAATCTCGGGGCGCTGCAGGTTGGCATGATGTACGCCCTCGTCGAGAGCGGCCTCCGGCCGGGCATGATCGTCGGGACGTCCGTCGGCGCCATCAACGGCGCCTTCCTGGCCAGTCGGTCCGATCTCCCGGGCATCGCCGAGATCGCCCGGTTGTGGGCCTCCCTGCGCCGCAAGGACGTGCTCGGCATCGACCTCGGCACCCTGGTGGGAGGCTTGCGCAGAAGCCCGCGCCACCTCTTCGACGTATCGTCCATCCGCAACATCCTCGAGTCGTTCCTCGGCTTCAGCCGTCTCGAGGACGCCCCGATCCCACTCGCCGTCGTCGCCACCGATCTCCGCTCGGGCGAGGCGGTCGTTCTCGATCGAGGCGACGCCACCACGGCGCTTCTGGCCAGCAGCGCGATTCCCGGGATCTTCCCGCCCGTCGAGGTCGGGGGCCGGCTTCTGGTCGACGGAGCGGCGGCCGCTGACGTCCCGCTCCGCCAGGCCCTCTCGCTCGGGGCGCGTGACCTGTACGTGTTGCCCACCGCGCCCGCGCAGGTCGTGTCCTGGGTCAACCGGCTCGGAGAGGAGATGAGCCGGATCGTTGACCGTCCGAGCCGCCGCTGTTCGAGTCACGACCGCTCAGGTCCCGACCGCTCCGCTCCACCGGTCGTGCGGGTCGTCCCGCCCCCGGCCATGCACGTACCGCTGGCCTACCTGGGCCATTCCCCGAACCTGCTGCGGCTGGGCTACGAGCAGGCGAGAGCGTGGCTCGACGGACACCCCACGCCGATGCAGGCGCGCGCCGTAGGGCGCACCGGGCGGCGGGCGATACGTCCTGTCGCCGCCCTCCCGTAGTCAGCGACACGAGGAGCAACCTCCGGCTTCCTCGCCGACATCGAACCGCTGACCTGCTATGTCGTACATCGGCGACACGGAAGGCGGTCCTTTCATTGTCGCAGAATAGCGAGAGTGGGCCTACTCCTTGTTACCGCCCTTGCGCTTCGCCGACTTCCAGTAGGCCTTGGGGTTGACCGTCACGCCACGCATCTCGTACTCGTCGGGGTGGACCCCGAAGGTCTGCCGGAACCGGCTGATCTTCCGGTAGATCGTTGCCCGGTGGTAGCCGTAGCGCTCCAGTCCTTCGAAGCCGCCGTAAAGGTGCCACAGGACCCAGAAGCCGAGTAGGTCGGCCAGCCAGTCGCGTGCGACAGAGTCAGCGGCGGGTTGGACGACCGGGAGGAGCACGGGCCTGGCGTTCTTGTTGAGCTTCTTGGCGTACGCGTTCCAGGCCTGCCGGGCGTTGCCGGCGCCCTCGGGGGACAGCCGGTCCGTGCGGTAGTCGGGGCTCACTCCCGCACCCTAGCGACCGTGCTCGGTGCCCTGCTGGGATCCCGGCGGCATGCCCACGTGACGCCCACGGGCAGGGTGGACGTGCCTCTCAGCCGTCCCGAACCCCTCCCGGGATCCGGAAACGGAATTGGGTTGCTGTTGGGCTTCAGTGGACTGTCCGGAGACTCTTGGTTGCCACGATTGTCGCCATGAACCAGGTGCCTCTCGCCGCGACCGCTGCGGGGTCGAGGTGAAACTCAAGCGGAAGGATCGCGGCGACGCTGACGCCGCCGGCTCGAATGATGCTGGCGCCGCGCCGGTCGGCCTGGGCGCTTCGACCGCGCCCGTGGGTCTGAGCCCGGCTGTCCAGTCAGGGCCCGGCTTCGCTCAAGAAGATGCAATCGGAGACGTGTCGCAGGGACAGGTGTTACTGGCGACTCGGGTGACCACGGAGGAAGCAGCCTCCTTCGACCGTGAGGCGGGCAGCGCGGGCAAGCGTCTCGGGGACGTTCTCGTTGCACGCGGCCTCGCCACGCGCGCACAGGTGGAGCGCGGGGTCGAGATGCAGAGGGAGGGGGGCGGACGACTCGGCGACATTCTCGTGCAGGCCGGCGTCGTCAAGGAGCGGGATCTTGTCGACGCGCTGGCCGAGTTCCTGGGCATGGTCGTGGCGGACCTCCGGCGCTTCAAGCCGGACGCCGAAGCGCTCGCCCTGGTTCCCGAAGAGTTGGCCCGTCAGCACCTCGTGGTCCCCATCAGTCTGGACGACGCCGGCTTGCGCGTCGCCGTGGCCGAGCCGAGTGACGAGTTGCGCGCCCTGCTGGCCGAAAAGACCAAGAGCCAAGTGATCCTGATGCTGGCTCCGTTGTCCGACATCCGTTGGGCCATTGACGACAACTATCAGGCACTGGGTGGCGTTGCCCAACTGGTGCAGGCATTCGAAGTGGTGGAAGGGTCGCGGAAGAAGCAGACCGAAGCATCGGCGTCGGACGGGGGCGGTGAGGACGCACCTGTCGTTCAGGTGGTCGACCGCATTCTCACCCAGGCCATGCGCGACCGCGCCTCGGACGTGCACATCGAGCCCTCGGACAACATCGTACGGGTCCGCTTCCGGATAGACGGCGCCCTCAAGGAGGCGCTTGTGCTCCCGGCGTCGATCGGCCTCGGTCTGGTGAGCCGCATCAAGATCATGGCGGGCATGAACATCGTCGAGCGTCGTCGACCCCAGGACGGTCAGCTTACGACGAACGTCGATGGGAAGGACGTCGACGTTCGAGTCGCCACGACGTCCACCATCTGGGGTGAGAAGTGCGTCATGCGAGTCCTGGACAAGACCCGATCGGTCCTTCGGCTCGATGACCTCGGCATGCCGGCCGACACCCACAAGACGTACTCGAGGCTCGTCCGCGCTCCGTTCGGCATGGTGCTGTGCGCGGGTCCGACGGGGAGTGGGAAGACGACGACGCTCTACGCCACGATCAGCGAGGTCAACAACCCCACGCTCAACGTCATGACGATTGAGGATCCGGTCGAGTACGTCTTCCCGACCATCAATCAGATACAGACCAACGATCAGGCGGGACTCACCTTCGCCACCGGGCTCAAGTCGATCCTTCGCCAGGACCCCGACGTCATCCTCGTCGGCGAGATCCGCGATGTCGAGACCGCTCGGGTGGCCGTGCAGTCGGCACTCACCGGGCACTTCGTGGTCTCCTCCCTTCACGCCACCGACGCGGTCTCCGCCTTGCACCGATTCCTCGACATGGGGATCGAGTCATTCCTGATCGCCTCGTCGGTGCTGGCCATCGTCGGCCAGCGTCTCCTGCGTCGCACCTGCCCCTCCTGCAAGACGCCCTATGTCCCCACGGACGAGGAGATGGCCTTCTACGAGGACAGCGGTGGGCCGCCCAAGACCGAGTTCTTTCGCGGCGTCGGCTGCAACTTCTGCAGTGATACCGGATACCAGGATCGCATCGGCGTGTACGAGGTCCTCGAGATGACGCCCGAGATCAGGCGACTCATCGTGGGGTGGGCGACCCAAGAGGAACTGCGAAACCTCGCCCAGAAACAGGGAATGCGCACGCTGCGCACCGAGGCGGTCAACCTGGTCGCCCAGGACGTGACGACCGTAGCCGAAGTCATAAGGAGCCTGTACACACTATGAAGAGCAAAAAGGGACTTTCCCGGTTCGCCTACAGCGCGCTCAATGAATCCGGCAATACCGTCTCCGGCGTCGAGATGGCGATGTCGTCCGGTGCCGCGCACCTCGCTCTCGTCCAACGCGGTTTCCAGCCCCTGGAGGTGCGGGAGAAGAAGAGCCTTTCGTCCGTAGAGGTCACCAAGAAGAAGGTGTCCCGCAAGGAGGTCATGCACTTCTCCCGCCAGCTCGGCGTGTTCATGAAGGCCGGCATCCCGATCATGGAAGCGCTGGAGGTGATCCAGCTCGAGACGACCGAGAAGCTCATGAAGAAGGTCCTCAACGAGATGATCGACGACCTCCGCTCGGGCGACACCTTCGCGGCGGCCGCGAAATCACATCCTGAAGCATTTCCCACCTTCTATGTGGGCATCCTCGAGTCGGCCGAGCTGACGGGCAATCTCGACACCGTGCTCAACCAGTTGGCCGACTATATAGAGCGCGACGTGGAGGCTCGCTCGACCTTGACCTCTGCGCTCATCTACCCGGGTGTCGTGGCCTGTATGTCGGTCGGGGTCGTCGTGGTCCTGGCCACGTTCGTGATGCCACGGTTCGTCGTCTTCTTCAACTCCTTGCATGCCAAGCTGCCCCTCCCCACCCGCATGCTGCTCGAGCGCGTCGGGCTTCGTCTCGCACTACTGGTACGCGATATTGGCCGTGATCATTTCCGTTGTCGTTGGGTTCGTCGCAATGCGGCGATCGGAGAGCGGCAGGGCAATGCTGGACGGGATAATTCTGAAACTGCCTGTTCTCGGCCTTCTGGTGCAGGCTGCCATCCTCGAGCGAATCTGCCGGGTCCTCTCCTCAATGCTGCGAGCCGGTGTCGACCTCCCCCAGGCCATGTCCGTCACCGCTGACGCCTCCAATAACGCCGTCTTCCGCAACGGGCTCAACCAAATCCGAGAGCAGATGATGGAGGGTCAGGGATTGGCGGATCCCTTGGCGGCGACGGGCATATTCCCGGGCGCAGCCAAGCAGATGTTCCGGGTCGGCGAGGAGACCGGAACGCTCGACACTCAGCTCGAGACGGCGGCGTCGTACTACCACCGCGAACTGGAAGTGCGGGTGAAGCATTTCACGAGCCTGTTCGAGCCTGCCGTCATCATCTTCATGGGCGTGGTCGTGGGCTTTGTCGCGGTGGCTCTCATCTCGGCCATGTACGGCATCTACAGCCAGGTAAAGACGTGAAACGAATGTACCGGCGCTTCCGGACCGCCCCGACACCGTGGCGGAGCCTTGCCAACAATGCCGGAGGTCGAGACGAGGATGGTTTCACCCTCATAGAGCTGGTCATCGTGACCCTGGTTCTTCCTCTCATCATCGGCGCAATTGCTCTGGCGCTCGTATCGATCTTCTCCCTGCAGGGCAGCGTGTCCGGGCGTCTGACTGGTTCGGGCGATGCCCAGGTTGTGTCCTCCAACTTCGAAAAGGACGTGCAGAGCGCGGCACTTGTCAGTGCGCCCCTTCAAGGTTCGAGCTACATTGCGCCGACCAACCCAGCTCCGTGTGCGTCGGCCGCGCAAAGCGGTGACCCCCAGGTCCTCGGATTGCAGTGGGGCGGCGGCCAGACCGGAGCGATGCAGACCGAGGTCTCCTATGTGGAGGTCCCGGTGGTAAATGGCAGCTCAACCACCTACAAACTGGTCCGCAACGTCTGTCAGATCGGGAGCACGATCCCGAACTCCACGTCGGTCGTCTCCTCCAACGTGAGCTCCGGAGAGCAAGCGGCCGTCACGTGTGCCGCGACGCTCTCGAGCGCACTGACGCAAAGTACCTCCTACAGTTCGCTGAGCGTGAGCCCCCTGCCGGTGGCGGTCACGAGCGGAGACTCGATATCACTGAGTTCGCCCGGAACCACTCCGACGGTGCCTTCGCAGACATTTACCGCTGCTGCCCCGACGGCGAGTGCGGGGGCGACCACGATCTCGGTAGGTTCGCAGGCTGCCAGTGCCAATTTCCCGACCGGGTCCCAAGTGGTGGACCAATCTTGGGCGAACACCAACTGCGGTGCGAGCTCGGGATGGATCAGCGCAGTGAGCCTCACCGGGGTCACCCTCTCTATTAAGGAGCCGGGAGCCAAAACCGCGGACGACTACACCTACTCGCTGGTGGCGCTCCCGGGCGCCAGCTCTCCGGCCAACGCGCAGACGACCGTTGCGACACCCAACTCGAGCTGCGGTTTTGCCTCACCGGGGACCGGCACCTATGCCTCATCGCTCTGCTTCGTGGACTTTTCTCCCTACGCGCAGACCCCCGTCTCGTGTCCGGGATCGCCCGGGTATCAACAGATTTCTGCGCCCATCGCCAACACCCCGTACACACTGACCTTCTGTCTGAAGGTGTCGGGAGCGACGGTTGCCCCGCATATCATCCCGACCTACTTCTCGCCTCCCACGAGCGAGGCCTTCTTGGGCAACAACGGGTTCTATACCGGGATTCCAGGCAACCCGGCGCTCTATCAGAACCAGTCGGGTACAACGACGGTGACGATCATCAACATTCAGGTCTTGGATTCCGAGGGCAACCCCGCGTCGGGTTGGGAGCTGGCGGCCGGAGATGCCGAATCGACGGACGCCGGCGAATCCCTCATATGGACAGCGGGCTGGTCCGGCTCATCTTCGGTGCCGACGTCCCAGCAAGTTCTGAACCTGCTTCCAAACAGCTCGACGTCGCAGATCGGCAACGCCTGCGCAGATCCGACGTCTCCTGACGGTTTGACGGGGGTTGGTACCCAGACCGTGGAGTGTGCCGCATCCATCAGTTCCGACAAGACGGGGACGGTCATGCTGGAGGCCTCGGCGCCGGCGTCCCTCACCGTGACCATGGTCGGGACCGGCCTCCAAGCGATGTTCTTGGGGCTGTTGCTGCCGTGATGCCGCGCTCGTTTCGCTCATTGGCCGAGAGAATCGCTCATTCGAGCGAACATGACGGCCCGCGCCGCTCCGAAGACGGCGACACCCTCATAGAGGTGTTGCTTGCCATCGTCATCCTCGGTCTGGCATCTGTGGCGATCATCACGGCTTTCGCCACGTCGATCTCGAGCTCCGCCGAGCACCGCAGCCTGGCGACGTTTGACACCGTGCTCAGGAGCGCGTCTCAGGAGGCGATCGCCCAACTGCAGGAGCAGACCAAGTCTGAGTTCGAAACATGCCCGGGTACCTACAGCGTCAATTTCAGCCTTCCCACCGGCTATAGCGCGGTCATTTCCTCGGTGCAGTACTGGAACGGCACGACGTTCGATTCGACGTGCAGGGTCGATGTACCCCAGCTGGTCACCATCACCGTCACCTCTCCCACTGGTGCCAGCTACAGCATCAGCGTGGTTGTCAATGGTCCCGCGACCAAGCCGATTCCCTCTTCGGGCGCGGCCTACAAGCTGGTCTTCCTCCAGACCCCGACCACCGGAAGCTCAACGGCCGGTCAAGTGTTCCAAAACCAGCCCCAGGTCGCGATCGAGGACCAAAACGGCATCATCGTGACCAACGATCTTTCCTATCTCACCTTGGCCCTCTCCAATGGGGCTGTTCTCTCGGGCTGCTCCGGCACCGAGTTCGGGGGAGTGGTCTCCTTTACCGGTTGCAGCACCACGCAAGCGGGCACGTTCACCATCACGGCGACCGACAACTACGGCGCCCTGACGGCTACGAGCGCCCCCTTCACGGTCGCTCCGAGCCAACCCACGCAACTGGTCTTCAATACCCCTTCGCCCGGCCCGGGCACGGCGGGAAGCCCGATCCCCAATGTGGGCGTACAGATTGAGGACGCGTTCGGAAACGTGGTGCCCTCAGCCAGTGGATCGACCACGATGAGCATCCTTTCGGGTAGCCCGCAGTCCACCTTTAGTTCGGGGACGACAACTGTTCCCTTGAGCAGCGGCGTATCCACCTTCCCCAACCTTGTTGTCGACACGTCGGGCTCCTACTCGTTGACGGCTACTTCCAGCATCAGCGGAGTGAGCGGTGTGACCTCCATTCCCTTTACCGTTAATCCGTCGTCGGCGAGCACCTTTACGCTGTCCAGCCCCGGCACCCAGACCGCCGGCACGTCCTTCAGCGACACCATCACCGCCTATGACGCCTACGGCAACGTGGCCACCGGCTTCACCGGCAGCCAGGCGATCGCCTTCTCGGGCCCGGCGAACGGGCCGAACGGGACGGCGCCGACCTACCCGGTCACGGTGAACTTCACCTCGGGTGTCGGCACGGCGTCGGGGATCGTCCTGACCGACGCCCAGAGCACGACCCTCACCGCCGCCCAGGCCGGCGTCACCGGCACGACGGCGTCCTTCACCGTCAACGCGGGAGCTGCCGCTCAGACGGCCGTCACACCGAGTCCGTCGACGGCGACGGCCAGCGGCACGACCAACGTCGCGCTCAACTTCCAGCTCGAGGACCAGTACGGCAACCACACCACGAGCAGCGGCACCACCACGCTCGGCTTGACCTCGCCCTCGGCCACCGACTTCTTCGCCGCCACCAGCGGGGCGAGTGGGGCCGGGATCCTGGGCAACTCGGGGTCCGTCAGCTTCGCAAACGGCGTCGGGACGGCGACGTCCTACTACGGCGACGAGGCGGCCGAACCCGACACCATCACCGCCAAGAAGGGCTCGACCACCTGGGGCACGACCTCGGTGAGCGTGATCGGTGGGACGGCCACCAAGGCCTTCATCGCTCCGAGCCCCACGTCGGCGTCGGCCAACGGTGCGACCAACGTCGCGCTCGTTGTCCAGCTCGAGGACCAGTTTGGTAACGCCACCACCAGCACCGGCACGACCACGCTCACCTTGACCTCGCCTTCGACCACCGACTTCTTCGCCGCCACCAGCGGGGCGAGTGGGGCCGGGATCATGGGCAACTCGGGCTCAGTGAGCTTCGCCAACGGCGTGGGGACGGCGACGTCCTACTACGGCGACGAGAAGGCCGAGTCCGACACCATCACCGCCAAGAACGGCTCGAACACCTGGGCGACGACCTCGGTCACCATCACTCCGGCGTCCGTCAGCACCTTTACGCTGTCCAGCCCCGGCACCCAGACCGCCGGCACGTCCTTCAGCGACACCATCACCGCCTATGACGCCTACGGCAACGTGGCCACCGGCTTCACCGGCAGCCAGGCGATCGCCTTCTCGGGCCCGGCGAACGGGCCGAACGGGACGGCGCCGACCTACCCGGTCACGGTGAACTTCACCTCGGGTGTCGGCACGGCGTCGGGGATCGTCCTGACCGACGCCCAGAGCACGACCCTCACCGCCGCCCAGGCCGGCGTCACCGGCACGACGGCGTCCTTCACCGTCAACGCGGGAGCTGCCGCTCAGACGGCCGTCACACCGAGTCCGTCGACGGCGACGGCCAGCGGCACGACCAACGTCGCGCTCAACTTCCAGCTCGAGGACCAGTACGGCAACCACACCACGAGCAGCGGCACCACCACGCTCGGCTTGACCTCGCCCTCGGCCACCGACTTCTTCGCCGCCACCAGCGGGGCGAGTGGGGCCGGGATCCTGGGCAACTCGGGGTCCGTCAGCTTCGCAAACGGCGTCGGGACGGCGACGTCCTACTACGGCGACGAGAAGGCCGAGTCCGACACCATCACCGCCAAGAACGGCGCTGTCACGTGGGGTACGACCACGGTCACCATCACCCCGGGCGGCGCGGCCGAAGTGGCCATCACACCGAGCCCGTCGCCGGCCTCGGCCAGCGGCACGACCAACATTGCGCTCAACTTCCAGCTCGAGGACCAGTTCGGTAACGCCACCACCAGCAGCGGCACCACCACGCTCGCCTTGACCTCGCCCTCGGCCACCGACTTCTTCGCCGCCACCAACGGGGCGAGTGGGGCCGGGATCCTGGGCAACTCGGGGTCCGTCAGCTTCGCAAACGGCGTCGGGACGGCGACGTCCTACTACGGCGACGAGAAGGCCGAGTCCGACACCATCACCGCCAAGAACGGCGCTGCCACGTGGGGTACGACCACGGTCACCATCACCGCCGGAACCGCCACCAAGGTGGCGTTCACGACCCAGCCGAGCGGCACCTCGACGGGCGGCACGGCCTTCGCCACCCAGCCGGTCGTCAAGGTCGAGGATGCCTTCGGGAACACGGTCACCACGGACTCGTCCGCAGTGACCCTGGCCGTCACCGCCGGCACCGGGACGACCGGGGCCAGCCTCAGCTGCACGACCAACCCGGTCACCGCCGTGAACGGCGTCGCTTCATTCGCGGGCTGTTCCATCAACAAGTCGGGGGTCAACTACACCCTCACGGCCACCGATGGGAGCCTGGCGTCGGCCGCCAGCACCGCCATCACCGTCTCGGTGGGCCCCGCGACCCAGCTGGCCTTCACGACGTCTCCGGGGGCCGCAACCACCGCGACGGTATTCGCCACCCAGCCGGTGGTCACGGTTGAGGACGCCGGGGGTAACACCGTGACGACCAACACCTCCACCGTCACGGTGGCCATCAACACCGGGACCGGTACCCTCAGCACCTGTCCAGCGGTCAACGCGGTGGGCGGCATCGCAACCTTCTCTGGTTGCAAGATCACGCTCGGGACGCAAGGAGCCTTCACCCTCAAGGCGACCGACGGGCTCCTGGCGCAGGCCACGAGCGCCAGTTTCACGGTCGCCGGGGCCGCCACCAAGCTGGGCTTCGCCACCTCTCCCGGCGCTTCAACCGGCGGAACGGCCTTTGGCACCCAGCCCGTGGTCTGGGTGGAGGACTCGAGCGGTGACCTGGTGACGACCAACACCACGGCGTCGGTGACGCTGGCCCTCAACACGGGGACGGGCACGTTGGGCGGCTGCACCACGAACCCCATCACCGTGACAAATGGCGTGGCCACCTTCGGCGGCTGCAAGATCACGTTGGGGACGCAAGGGGCCTTCACCCTGAAGGCCACCGCGACCGGTCTCACGACGGCCACCAGCTCGAGCTTCACCGTCGCGGGGACGGCTACCAAGCTGGTGTTCACCACGCAACCCGTCGGGCCGACCCACGGCACGGCGTTCACCACGCAGCCCGTGGTCTCGGTCGAGGACTCCTCGGGTGACGTGGTCACGACCAGCCCGGCTTCGATCACCCTTGCCATCGGGGCGAATCCCGGCGGGGGCGTACTCACCTGCACCACCGACCCGGTCACCGCCGCGGGCGGCACCGCGACCTATGGCGGGTGTTCCATAAGCGCGGCGGGTACCGGCTACACGTTGACGGCAACCGCCTCGGGACTGGCAACGGCGACGAGCAGCGCCTTCAACTTGAGTTAGAGCGACCGGAGCGCGACACATGCCCACGACAAGCGACACTCGAACACTGCCAGGTCCGGACCCACGGACGATTGAAGTCGCGCGTGGTTTCGGACGGGCACGTCCGCACGACGACGCGGGCGCCGTCCTCGTCCTCGCCCTCGTCTTTCTCCTCATCGTAGGTGGTGTGGTGGGCGTATTGGCCAATTGGACCACGAACGATCTCAACAACACCGCCAAGTTCACGGCCGCTCGGTCGCTTCAGTCTGCTGCCAACGGCGCCACCCAGGTGGCGATCCAGGCCATCCGCTATACGCCGCTTCTGTCGCCCGGTCAGACCCTGAACGCCAGCCCGCCCACCCCTTGTTGGGCCAACGGCCCCGGGCTGCCCGCCATCGATGGCCAGAGCATGGACGTCTGGTGCAGCACCGCGTGGAACCCCACAAGTTCGGATACGCGCATTGTCACCTTCTCGACGTGTCCGAGTAGTGTCGCGAGCGCAGCAGCCTGCGCGGCACAACCCTTGCTCCAGGCTGTTGTGACCTACGACGACTATCCTGCTGGCATCGTGAGCTCGCCCACCTCGGCGCAGTGCGTGGTGTACTGCGGCACCGGGATGACCGTGAACAGCTGGACCTGGTCACCAACTCTCCCGACCGTCACCAGCATCAGCACGACGACGGGGCCCATAACCGGTGGCACATCGGTGACGATCACGGGGACCGGGTTCGCGAGCGGCGCAACGTCGGTCAACTTCGTCCAAGGTTCCGTAGCCGGCCTGACACCATCGAGCACCAACGTCGTTCTCCATGCCATTCCCAGTTCTGTGACCTCCACCTCGGTGACGGTCACTACGCCATCGGTGATTGCCGGGACAACGTACTTCGTCACCGTCACATCGCCGGCGGGCACCAGCGCCTACAGCGCGAACGCGGTATTCACCTACACGGCCGTCGTGCCATCCGTGACGAGCCTGGGTAGCACACCCTCCGGCTCGACCGCGGGTGGCAACTCCATAACGATCACCGGCAATGGAGGTTTCTTCTCAGGGGCGGTCGTCGAATTCGTCGAGAAATCCAACCCCGCCGTGGAGTTCCCCTCACCGAGCGTCACCGTCAATTCCTCTGCCTCGATCACCGCCGTTGCGCCGGCCGTCACCAACCCCGGGGCGTACTACGTCACCGTCTCGATTCCGAGCGGTCTGGCTTCTCCCACCACCTACACGAGCGCCCAAAGCCAAGTCTTCACCTACTCAACCCTCGTCCCGACCGTCTCGGGGGTCATTGCCAACTACGGCCCCGTTGCCGGCGGTACGTCGGTGACGATCAATGGCACAGGCTTCGTCCTCGGTGCAACCGTAACCCTTATCGCGGAAAGCAGTGGGGTTCCCAACCCGCTGTTGACCTTCTCCGCAACCAACGTCACGGTGACCGGACCCAGCACCATCACGGCTACCACGCCCCCGGTGACCACGGCCACGACGTACTTCGTCACCGTCACGATCCCGACCGGTCTGGCTTCTCCCACCACCTACACGAGCAGCGGCGGGCCTGTCTTCACCTATTCCTGAGCGGCCTCTCGAGCGAGCAGGGCGGCGTTTCACACGGACAAAACGGTCGCGCTGCCCGAGGCTGCGTCGACCAGCTCGATATCGATCGGTGGCCGGTTTCGCACGTCTCGCGTCGTGGGTTCCGCATCGCCACTAAATAGCAATGCGGAGTTGGGGGAACGTTGAGTTTGCGTAGCCAGGGAAGTGATGTGTGTGCAGCAATCTTGTAGACGAAGGGGCAGGCACCCGCCGGCACCTCATCGGAAGCGAGAGGGCAGCACCGAGTCCCGGCGAGCCCCTTAAAAGAAAGGCAGAACCAAAATGATTGAGCGGTATCGTGAAATCCAGCGCCAGAAGGCCGCTGGCGAGAGGGAGGAAGGGTTCACCCTTATCGAGCTCCTTATCGTCATCGTGGTCTTGGGTATCTTGGCCGCAGTGGTTGTCTTCGCCCTCGGTGGAGTGACCGGTCAGAGTGCCCAGTCGGCGTGTAACGCCGATGCGAAGACCGTCGAGACGGCGGTGGCTGCGTACTTGGCTGACGGCAACCCGAACAGCGCCCTCGTAGGTGCGGCCGGACAGACCGCGCTCACCGCCACGAACGCCGCTGTCACCGGCAGTCCGTTCCTGCAGTCGTGGCCGAACAACACCAGCCACTACACCATCTCCTTTAACGCTACGACCGCCGGTGAGGTGGACGTGACGCCAAAGGGAGGCACGGCTGCAGAATTACAACACCCAGGCGGGAGGCGCCACCCCAACTGGTTGCTACGCCGTTTCGTAGTCGGCAACAAACTGCAAGATGATCCGAAGAGCCCGGCCCGAGGGCCGGGCTCTTCGGCATCCATCCTCCTCGTGAAAGAAGCGAACAAGTGAACGACACCGATATCAGCGCAATCACGCCGTGGCTGGAAATCCTCTGGGATCAAAAGGGTTCCGACCTGCTTCTGTCGGGGGGCTCGGCGCCACGGATCCGGGTGAGCGGCAAGCTCCGTCCGGTCGAAGGAGCTCCGGTCCTCTCGGGTGAGCAGATCGGAACACTGGTCCGCACCCTCCTCAAGCCCTCGCAGCAGACCGAGTTGGAGAACGAACAGGACGTCGACTTCGCCTTCTCGTGGTTGGATCGGGCCCGCCTCCGTGGGAGCGCCTTCACCCAGAGGGGTGAGACAGCCCTCGCCCTCCGCATGATCCCCTCACGTGTGCCGAGTTTCGACGAACTCGACCTGCCTCCGATCGCCCAATGGGTGTCAGAGCTGCCGCGGGGATTTGTGCTGGTCACCGGACCGACCGGTTCGGGAAAGTCGACCACGCTGGCCTCCATCATCGACCGCATCAACGACACGCGGGCATGCCACATCCTGACGATCGAGGACCCGGTCGAGTACGTGCACCACCACAAGCTCTCGGCGGTGAGTCAGCGTGAGATCGGACTGGACAGCCCCTCCTTCGACAGGGCCCTCCGGTCGGCCTTGCGGGAAGACCCCGACGTCCTCCTGGTCGGTGAGATGCGTGACATCGAGTCGATTCAGATCGCCCTGACCATGGCCGAGACGGGCCACCTGGTGTTTGCCACTCTGCACACCAACGACGCACCCCAGGCCATCGACCGGATCATCGATGTGTTCCCGGCCTGGCGCCAGGAGCAGACCAAGGTACAGCTCGCCGCCTCGCTGGCGGCCATCGTGGCACAGCGCCTCGTACCGAAGACCGGAGGTGGGATGGTCGCCGCCTTCGAGGTGCTGATTGCCACCAACCCGGTGCGAAACCTCATTCGTGAAGGTAGGTCCAACCAGCTCTTGAACATCATGACCACGAACCAGAAGGAAGGGATGCGCACACTCGAGACCAGTCTGGCCGAGTTGATCGTGGCCGGAACCATCAACTACGAGGATGCGCTCGACGTCTCGGCACACCCGAAAGAGCTCGCCCGTGCTCTGGAGGCCGTGCAGCGCTCGGGCAAGGGCTGAGGCGCTACCGTGCCGGCTCGTCCAGGTCCAGATCTGCCCTATTCGATTGTCGCGGGTGTCACGCCGTGCGCACCGGGCTGGCTCGTGGCCAGTGCCAAGCTGCACGGAGCCACCTTCGCTCCGGAGCTGCCCAAGGTCCTCTCGACGTTCATGGAGGTGCTCGACGAACGGCCATCGTTCGCGGTGGTCGCGCTGAACGCGCCGATCGGCTATGTCGAAAAGCCCGATGGAGGGGTGAGGGAATGTGATCGTCAGGCTCGGGGCCTCCTAGGTCGGCGTGGTTCGACAGTGCACAACGCGCCGTCCCGGGCCCACCTGAAAGAAGGTGCTGCTGCGGATATGACGGATCACCTCGACGCCGTGAGCACCGCGCTCCTCCCCCGTTACCGTGAAGTGGCGGCGGAGATGGCACCGTACCGGCAGCGAACCGTCTATTCGGTCCATCCCGAGCTCAGCTTCTTTCAGATCAACAACGACACGCCGCTCCGCTGGACCAAGAGGTTCGAGGCGGGACGGGAGGAGCGCAGGGCGATCCTGGAGAAGAGAATGCCGGGGATCGATCGCGTGCTCGACTTCGAGCTCGACGACGTGCCGCTCTCCCACAAGCTCGATGCGGCGGCTCTCATGTGGACGGCTCGGAGGATCTTCGCCCGCGCCGGCACACGCCTCCCGGCCGACCCGGAATGGGACGAGGAGGGGCTGCGAATGGAGTTCGTCCGGTAAGCAGAGCCGCGCCGCGTTGACTGTCAAGAAGACCCCACTCCGCGAAAGGCAGCAACCATGGGTAGCCGTCACCAGCAGATCCGGCCGAAGAGAACAGCCGGTGGACGTGAAGATTCCGGTTTCACCATGATTGAGATTCTCATCGTCATCGTGGTGCTCGGCATACTGGCGGCCGTCGTCGTCTTCGCCCTCGGCTCGCAGACCACCAAGAGCGCCAAGACCGCCTGCATGGCGGATGCCAAGACCGTCGAAACGGCGGCCACTGCATTTGCGACCGAAAACCCTTCGGCGAACGTGACGCAGGCAAACCTGCTGAGCTCATCGTTCGCCGGTGGACCCTTCCTGCAGAGTTGGCCCTCCAACCCGAGCCACTACTACATCGGCTTGGGCATGACGGCGGCGTCGGCCCAACCTTCGAGCACGGAAGTCGACGTGGCCCCTGCGGGAACACTCACCGTCGCTCCCGCGCAGGGGAACTCGGCATGGGTGAACTTCGACACGGAGACGGGGTCGACGGGCTGTAACGCGGTCTCGTAAGGGCATCACTCACACTACCTGCTGTTACTGGCTTTTGACCCGGTTCACGGGGGGGACATTCTGTTGAGAGATTCGCCACCCATCTGGTTGTGGCAGATCGTCCTCGCGCCTGTCGCCGTCGCGCTGGCCGCCAGACCGATGATCTCGGCAGCGCGTAAAGGACGCGGATCGGACGCCTCAAGAGAGCGGGCTCGCCGTATGACCGAGGTCTGATTCTCCGCTCCGACCGGCCATTCCACGTTCACCAGGGCGAATGAGGTTACGCTGGTCGGGATGGGGGTGAGTTCGGAGGCTCGGGTGAAGATCTTGATCGTCGAGGACGATCCTGACATATGTGACCTGCTCAAAAGGGTGCTGGAGTCCGACGGCTACGAGGTCGAGACGGCGAGCGACTCGGCGGGTGCGCTCAAGGCCGTGGCGGTGGGAGTGCCGGACCTGGTCCTGCTGGACGTGGTGCTCGGCGGCGACGACGGACGAGACCTGCTGGTGAAGCTGCGCGAGAAGAGCGACGTGCCGGCCGTTTTCCTCACCGGCCGGGGCTTGGAGGGCGACCGGATCGCCGGGCTGCGGATGGGCGCCGACGACTACATCGTCAAGCCGTTCTCACGCGGCGAGCTGACGGCGCGCATTGAGACCGTCCTGCGCCGGACGCGCCATGGCCCACCCAAGTCGGACGTCTCCGAGTCGAGCTTGAACTTCGGCGAGCTCCGTATCGACCTCACGACGCGGGAGGTCGAGCGTGCCGGCGAGGTCATCGACCTGACCGCCATGGAGTTCAACCTCTTGGCTTTCCTCGCCTCTTCGCCGCGCCAAGTCTTCTCCCGCCAGCAGCTGTTGCAGAACGTGTGGGCATCCTCGAGTGAGTGGCAGGACGAAGCGACGGTGACCGAGCACATCCGGCGTGTGCGGCGGAAGATCGAGGTGGATCCCGACCACCCGCGTTGGATCACGACGGTGCGCGGTGTCGGCTACCGGTTCGAGCGACGCGGACCCATGCCCGAGGCGTGAGTCATCCTCTCAGCGACTGAAGGGGCTGGAGCAGTTCCGGCCCGGCGAGGACGGCAAAGAGGGTGCCGAGAGCCAGGAACACACCGTAGGGGATCTGCTGCGTACGGCTCATCCGCTTGGTGGCGATGAGTGAGATGGCCACGACGGCGCCGATGAGGTTGGCCGAGAAGAACCCCAGTAGGACGTAGCGCAGGCCGAGCCATCCGAGGGCGAGGCCCAGGACCGGAGCGAGCCGTACGTCGCCGAAGCCCAACAGGCGCGGGCTGGCGAAGTTCAGGGCGAAGAAGACCACGAACCATGCCATGGCGCAGATGGCGGCGATGAGGAGGTCGTGCCAGTTGTCCGTGATCCCGGCGGCGAAGACGAGCAGCACGCCCACCATGATGAGCACCGGGTAGACGATCCGCTTCGGCAGGATCAGGTGTTCGAAATCGGTGCTGGCCAGCGCCACCAGTCCCGCCGCCAGGGCGAGGAAGGCCGGGAGGCTCCAGGAGAAGCCGATGCGGGCCGCCACCCCGGCGAAGAGACAGGCCGTCGCGGCCTCAATGAGCGGATAGCGCGCCGAGATCGGCGATCGGCAGTTGCGGCAGCGCCCCCGCAGGAACAGCCAGGAGAAGATGGGGACGTTGTCCCGCGCCTCGATGGCCACCCCGCACCTCGGGCAGGCCGAACGGGGCCGCACCACCGACTCCCGCCGGGGGACCCGGTAGATCACGACGTTCAAGAACGAGCCGACGACGAGCCCGAACAAGGCGCAGTAGCCGATCAGGAGGCCTAGCATGCCGGCGTCCCGGTTCGTGTCTCGAGGTCGGTGATGAAGAGGTCCAGCAGCTCGGGATCGAGCTGGGTGCGCCGGCGACTCCGCAGTATCTCGAGCGACTCCTTCTTCGAGTAGGCCTGCTTGTAGGGTCGCCGGCTGCGCAGGGCATCAAAGACGTCGGCGATGGCCACGATCCGGCCCTCGAGCGGGATGGCCGTTCCCACCAGCCCGTGCGGATAGCCGGTCCCGTCGAACCGCTCGTGGTGTGAGAGGGCGATGACCGACCCCAGCAGGAGCAAGGGGGAGTCAGACCCCTCGAGCATCTTGAACCCCGTCTCGGTGTGCCCCTGCATGATGAGGCGTTCCTCTTCGGTGAGCAACCTCGGCTTCAACGCCACGGCGTCGGGTATGTCGACCTTGCCGATATCGTGCAGCTGGCTGGCCAACCGCAGCAGTTCGACGTCCGCGGGCGGCAGGCCGGCCAGCACGGCCAGGCGTGCCGCGTGCGTGCTGACCCGCTGCAGATGACGGTCGATGTCGGGATCGCGCCATTCGGCCGCCACGGCGACGCCCACGACCGACTCCTCGCACGCGACGCGCCGTCCGCCGCGGCGAGGCGGCTGAGCGCGTCGTTCACCGCGGCGATGCGGTCGGCGATATCGGAGGTGGCGCGCGAGGACTGTTCGGCGATCTCCGCCCGATGCTCGGCGCGCTTTCCCAGTGCGCCCACGATGTTGATGAGGATGACGTTGGTGTTGAAGGGCTTCACGACGTAGCCGTAGGCTCCGTAGCGGGCCGCCGGCTCGGTGGCGATCGGTGTGTCGACGGCGGTGACCATGATCACGGCCAGGTCGGGATGCGCCTCGCTGGCGTGCGCCAGCAGGGAGAAGCCGCTCTCACCGGGCATCGTCACGTCGCACAGCATCAGGTCGAACCTCTTCGTCGTCAGCAGTTGGCGGGCCTCGGCCGCGTCGGACGCCGTGGCGCATGCGTACCCGGCTCCCTCGAGCAGGCGGGCGAGCGAACGACGGATCGGCTCCTCGTCGTCGACGATGAGGATCCGGGCGTCGGGGGCCGTCCGCGGGAAGGTCACCGTCGAGCTCATGGGGACACCGAGACCGGTTCGTGGGCGATCGAGGCACGGAGCGGATCGGTGGCCTCGGACAGTGGCAACAGCACGGTGATGGCGGTCCCCGCCCCCTCGGACGTCGAGATCGACGCTCTCCCCCCTGCCCGCTGGGCGATCCCGTAGACCATGGCCAGGCCCAGTCCCGCGCCCCGGCCGGTCTCCTTGGTCGTGAAGAACGGTTCGAAGGCCTTGGCCGCCACCTCGGGGGTCATGCCCTGGCCGTCGTCGCTCACCTCTACCCTGCCGAAGAGGCCGGGGGGGAGATCGTCCCGCTCGTCGAGCGCCACCGTGTCCACCGAGATGGAGAGCGTGCCTCCGTAGGGCATGGCGTCGCGGGCGTTGAGAGCGAGGTTCATGAGCAGCAGTTCGAGCTCTCCGGTGTCGGCGAGCACGAGGCACGGGTCGTCATCGGTCCGGCAGTCGAGGTGCACCTCCTCGCCCAAGGTGCGGCGCAAGAGGTGTTCGCTGTCGCGGACCGAGGCGTTCAGGTCCGTCACCGCGGGCCGTGCCGCGTGCTGCCGGCTGAAGATCAGGAGCTGCCGCGTGAGGCCGGCCGCCCGGTGGGCGGCCTTCTGAACCTCGTCCACGTCCCGTTGCATCTCGCTCTCGGGGTCAAGACCGTCGGAGATGAACTCCGAGTAGCTGAGGATGGACTGCAAGAGGTTGTTGAAGTCGTGGGCGATCCCCCCGGCGAGTTGGCCCACGGCCTCCATGCGTTGTGCCTGCCGGAGGCTCTGCTCGGCGTCGGCCTGCCGGGAGAGAGCCTCGTCGAGCTGCGAGTTTTTCATGGCCAGCTCGGCCACGAGGGCGAGCGCCTCGTCCCGCCGACTGACGGCGAGGCCGATCAGGCTGGCGGCGATCAACGTCGCCGTCAGACCGACCAGGAGGGAGATCCAGGGGAAGCCGTGCGCCAGGAACCCGCCGACGCTTGCCGTGAACCCGACGAGCACCACCACGACGGCGATCCGGGAAACCTCCACCGACCTGAGGGTGACCTCAGATGTGTGGTCGGCGGGCATGCGTACAAGCCTGACGGTCGAGGCTCTCCAGGCTCTCCACCGCAACCCAACGGCAACCCAACTTTCCGGCCGCGACGGGGGACGCGCCAGGGGCGCGTCAGGAAGGGGAGTATGAGTGATCCGGACCTAGGGCCCGGGGTCGGTCGTCTCCTCGCGCAGCCAGCTCGGGGCGTGGCGAGCGGCCCAGGTCTCGGTCACCCAGCCCTTGATCATGGAGCGCAGCGACTCAGGGTGCGTCACGGCGAAGAGGATGTGGCCGATGACGACGGCGAAGATGGCGAAGGCCAGGACGTCGTGGACGAAGGTGGCGCCGGTGCGCCAACCGATGGGGAAGAAGCGGAACCACTTCATGATGAAGCCCGTCGCCAGCATGACCACGATGGAGCCGCCGACGAAGATGGCGTTGAGCTTCTGGCCGGGGTTGAACTTGTCGACGACCCTCGGTGCGTTCCAGCCCAACGACCTGAGCCATGTGACCTCGTCCTTCGTCCACCGGTTGATCCGACGCAGATCACGCCGCATGCGGGCTCCCCAGGGGCCGAGCAGCGAGATGACGACCGGTACGGGCAGCACGACACCGGTCCATACGTGGATGTTCTCCACCAGGACCCGCCGGCCGATCGTCGTGGACAGCCCCGAGAAGTAGAGGGGCAGGGCCGTGAGCATGAGGATGCCGAAGAGCACGGCGTTGGCCCAGTGGGCCGCGCGCTGCACGCGGTCGAACCGGAGGATGCGCGAGACGGCGACGTCCGTCCGGACCGTCACGACTCAACTCTCCGTGGGGCCGGTCGAGCCGTTGCGCCATCCGTTGACCGGATAGCCGTTCTGTTCCCAGTATCCAGGGATCACCTGGTCGACCACCCGGATGGCGGAGAGCCACTTGAGGGACTTGTAGCCGAACATGGGACCCACATAGAGCCGGACGGGACCGCCATGCTCGGTGGTGACCGGAGCCCCCAGCATCCGATAGGCGACGATGACGTAGGGAAGGTGGGCCTGGTCCAGGGTGAGGCTCTCGGTGTCCACCCCGTCGTAGGACTCGAAGGCGAGTGCCACGGCCCCCTTCCTCACGCCGGCGCGGTCCAGTATGTCGGAGAGCTTGACGCCCTCCCAGTGGACGTCGGTGACGACCCATCCGGTGACGCACTGGAAGTTCTGGACGAATGCCGTCGGGGGCAGGGCCTTGAGATCGGCGAGGGTGTAGGTCCGGGGGTTGTCCACCAGCCCGCTGACCTCCAGCCGGTACTCGTCGTCCGAGATCTTGGGCAGCGAATCGCTGACCGAGTAGATGCGGAAGTAGTTGCCTCCCGGGATCAGACCCGCCAGCCCGGAGCCGACGGCCTTGGTGAAGACGTTCTGCACCTTGGCCCCGAAGACGATGCCCGCCGCACCAAGGGCGGCCATGCCCAGGAACACTCTCCGGCCGACGGCGACCGACGCGCCGGCCTTGCTGCCGGTCTGACCCTTCGAGGTGGCGGCCACCCCTCGAGCCTACGGACTGCGTCGATCCGAGAGGCGTCACCCGTGGAGACGGTCGCCGGGTCGGTGCCGGGCGGGAGCCGCGTAGGATCGGTCCGTGGCCGATCGGCCGGAGAGTCGGGGAGAGATGCCGTCAATTCAGATATCGCTGCAGGTGAACGGGGCCAGACGCCAGCATGACGTCGAGCCGAGGCTGCTCCTGGTGCAGTACCTGCGGGAGACCCTCGGCCTCACGGGCACGAACATCGGGTGCGACACCAGCTCGTGCGGCGCGTGCACCGTCCTGCTCGGTGGGGTGTCGGTGAAGTCGTGCACGCTGCTGGCCGTTCAGGCCGATTCGACCGAGGTGGTGACGATCGAAGGTCTCGCCGGTTCCGACGGGACGTTGCACCCGGTCCAGGAGGCGTTCCGGCAGAACCACGCGCTCCAGTGTGGGTACTGCACCCCGGGGATGGTCATGGCGGCCGTCTCGCTCCTCGACGAGGAGGTCCAACTGAGTGAACACGGCGTCCGGGAAGGGCTGGAGGGCAATCTCTGCCGCTGCACCGGCTATCACAACATCGTGAAGGCGGTCCTGGCCTGCGCTGCCGATCGGGGAATGCTGGCGGAGTCGGGATCGTGATCCCGGCCGAGTTCGAGTACGTGCGCGCCGGCTCGGTGGAGGAGGCCGTGGCGCTGCTCACCGAGCACGGCGAGGACGCCAAGGTCCTCGCCGGCGGCCACTCATTGCTGCCCCTGATGAAGCTGCGGCTGGCGACCCCGACGGTGCTGATCGACATCGGCCGCATCCCTGACCGTTCCTATATAGAGGAGCGGGACGGAGAGATCGCCATTGGGGCGCTGGCCCGTCACCATCAGCTCGAGTCGTCGTCGCTGCTGAAGGAGCAGGTCCCGCTCCTTGCCCACACCGCCCACCAGGTGGGCGACCCGCAGGTGCGTCATCGCGGCACGCTGGGCGGCACCCTGGCCCATGGCGATCCCGCCTCGGACCTCCCCGCGGCGATCCTGGCCCTGGGGGGCACGCTGGTGGCCCAGGGTCCGAGCGGGCGGCGCGAGATCGCCGCCGTCGACTTCTTCCAGTCGTTCCTCCAGACCTCCCTCGCCCCCGATGAGCTGCTCGTCGAGGTCCGGGTTCCCAAGGTGCCCGGTGCGGGGTGGTCGTTCCAGAAGTTCAACCGGCGGGCCCAGGACTGGGCCATCGTGGGCGTGGCGGCGGTCCTCAACGGCACCACCGGCGTCGCGCTCGTCAACATGGGATCGATCCCGTTGCGGGCGACGGCGGTCGAGGAGGCGGTGCGCAGCGGCGCGACCGCCACCGACGCCGCCACGTTGGCCCACGAGGGGACGGATCCACCGAGCGACATCAACGCCTCGGCCGAGTACCGCCGCCATCTCGCGACCGTGCTCGTTCGCCGCGCCCTCGAGGAGGCCCAGTCATGACGGTCGGCGCCGGCACGTTCTCCGGCAAGCCGGTGCGCCGGGTCGAAGATCCCGACCTTTTGCGTGGCGCGGGCACGTACGTGGACAACCTGAAGCTGGACGGCCTGCTCACGCTGTACTTCGTACGCTCACCCTTCGCGCACGCCACCCTCGGCTCCATCGACGCCACGGCCGCTCGGGAGATGCCCGGCGTGGTGGGGGTCTACAGCGCCGCCGACCTCGACCTGCCCGATGCTCCCGTCTTCATGAAGATTCATCCCGACGCCGTGCGCCCAACCTTGGCGAAGGGCACCGTCAACTTCGTGGGCGACCCGGTGGCGGTGGTCGTCGCCGACTCGCGGGCACACGCCATGGACGCCGCCGAGCTGGTCGAGGTCGACTACGAGCCGCTCGGTGCGGTGGTCGACATGGAGGACGCGCTCGCACCCGACTCGCCGCTGCAGTTCGAGACGATCGGCAGCAACGTCGTGATCGGGATGCGAGCCGGGAGCGACGATCCGCTCGACGGCGCCGACGTCATCGTGCGCGGCCGTTTCGAGAATCAGCGGCTCGCCGTCGTGCCGATGGAGGGGAGTGCCATCGTGGTCGATCCGACCGACCCCGAGTTCGACCTCACGGTGCACCTGGCCTGCCAGATGCCGCACATGGCCCGTGGAGCCCTCTCGGGGCTGCTGGGCCTCGAGCCTGACCGGGTGCGTGTGATCGCACCGAACGTCGGTGGCTCGTTCGGGGGGAAGCACCTGTCGGCGGAGGGCGTGGTCGCGGCCAGGCTCGCTCTCGAGCTCGGCCGTCCGATGAAATGGGTCGAGACCCGCTCGGAGAACATGGTGGGGTTGCCCCACGGCCGCGGCCAGGTGCAGTACGTGGAGCTGGGCCTCAGGCGCGACGGCACCATCGTCGGGATGCGCTGCCGGATGATCGGGGATGCGGGGGCGTACGGGGGATTCGGCGGAGTCCTGGTGGTGGGCTCGACCAAGCTCATGTCCCAGGGCGTGTACCGCATTCCCAAGATCGCCTTCGACGTGGGGGTCGTCGTCACCAACACCACGCCCATGGGGGCCTATCGCGGTGCCGGTCGTCCCGAGGCCGCCGCGTTCTTGGAGCGCATCATCGACATGGCGGCCGACCAACTGGGAATGGATCCCGCCGAGTTGCGGCGCAAGAACTTCATCCGGCCCGATGCGTTCCCCCTCACGACGCTCATGGGGGCCGAGTACGACAGCGGCGAGTACGAGGCCGCGCTGGACGAGGCGTTGCGCCTGGCCGACTACGACGGGCTGCGCCGTGAACAAGAGGCGCGTCGGGCGCGCGGCGACCGGGTGCAGCTCGGGATCGGATTGGCCTGCTACGTCGAGGTGACGGGGGGCGGGGCCGAGTTCGCCCAGGTTGAGGTGGACGACAGCGGCATGATCACGGTCCGGGCGGGCACGTCGGCGCACGGCCAGGGTCACGCCACGGCGTTCTCGCAGATCGCGGCCGACCAGTTCGGCGTGGGCCTCGAGCGGATCCGCTACGTGCAGTCCGACACGGCGCTCGTGGCGCGGGGCGGCGGCACGGGGGGATCCCGGTCGGTGCAGCTGGGGGGGACCGCCGTGCTGGAGACATCGAAGTTGGTCGTCGAGCGGGCCAAGAACCTGGTGGCCGACCTGCTCGAGGCGGCGCCGGAGGACATCGTGGTCAGCAGGGAGGGGATGCTCGGCGTCGCCGGGGTTCCCGATACGGCGCTCGGGTGGGCCGAGATCGCCCGCGCCGCCACGGCGCAGGGTGAACCGCTCGTCGTCCAGCACGACACCCAGCGTTCGGGCTCGACCTTTCCCTTCGGCGCCCACGTCGCCGTCGTCGAGGTCGACACCGAGACCGGCCGGGTCGTGCCGGTGCGCCACTTCGCCGTCGACGACTGCGGCGTGATCGTCAACCCGCTGCTGGTCGACGGCCAGGTGCACGGTGGGCTCGCCTCGGGCATCGGGCAGGCGCTGTGGGAGCAGTTCCTCTACGACGAGGACGGCAACCCGCTTACCTCGACTTTGGCGGAGTACGCCATGCCCAGCGCGGCGGAGCTGCCGTCCTTCACCACCGCGCACACCGAGACGCCGTCGCCGTTGAACGGCCTCGGCGCCAAGGGGATCGGCGAGTCGGCGACGGTCGGGTCCACTCCGGCCGTGCAGAACGCCGTGGTCGACGCGCTCAGCCACCTCGGGGTCCGGCACATCGACATGCCCTGCACCCCCGAGCGCGTCTGGCGGGCGATGGAGGCGGCGCGGGCGGGGACCCTGCCCGATCCGTGGCGCGAGCCTCCGCCGGCGATGGCGGCCTTCGCCATGGAGGGCGCAGAGGGCGAGGACCTCGAACATGGGGCCGAGAGCGTCAACCTCTGATCCGCCGGCGAACGGCGCGACAATGGCGGCATGGGCAAGACGTATCAGGTCATTGACGATGGCTTGGCCGAGTGGCTCGTGGGGCAACCGGTCTTCTTCGTGTCCACGGCGCCGCTCGCGGCCGACGGGTCGGTGAACTGCTCGCCCAAGGGCAACCGGGAGGAGTTCACCGTGCTGGGGGAGCGAGCTGTCGCCTACCTCGACCAGACGGGGAGCGGGGTCGAGACCATCGCCCATCTGCGGGAGAACGGGCGCATCGTGGTCATGTTCTGCGCCTTTGACGGTCCTCCGCGGATCGTGCGTCTGCACGGGACGGGCCGGGTGGTCGTGCCCGATGCACCGGACTTCTCCCAGCTGGCCTCCCATTTTCCCGGCGGGGCCCGCGTCGGCGTGCGCTCGATCATCGTGGTCGACGTACGCCGTATCTCGGACTCGTGCGGGTATGGGGTCCCTCTCATGACCTTCGACGGTCACCGGCCCACCATGGACCAGTGGAGCGCCCGGAAGGGCGCCGAGGGCATCCGGGACTACTGGACCGAGAAGAACGCCACCAGCATCGACGATCTGAGCGGCCTGCCGCTCCGTTAGTACGGGTCGTGCGCCATCCGGCCGTCGGGACCCCTTCGCTCCCAGTCGCCGGACCGCCCCCCCGACTTGTGCCAGAGGGTCAGGTCTTCGATGGAGGCAGTGGGGTCGAGGTCGGCCAACGCCTTGACCAGCGTCAGGGCGGCCATGGCACACGCCGTCAGCGCCTCCATCTCGACCCCGGTGCGCTCGACGATCTCGGTGACGGCGCTGACCTCGAAGCGATGGGGCCGCACGACCACGTCGACCTGGACTCCGTCGATGCGGATGGGGTGGCAGAGAGGGATGAGCGAGGCCGTCTGCTTGGCCGCCTGAATCCCGGCGAATCGGGCGGCTTCGACGATATCGATGCCACCGCCGTCGCCGTCGCCGACGTCGGTGGCTCGGGACGTGTCCACCTGGGTCACCACGGAGCATCGGGCCACGGCCACCCGCCGGGTGAGCGGCTTGCCCGTCACATCGACCATCCGGGCCCGGCCGCGCTCGTCGATATGGGTGAGCCCACCCGGACGATCCACCGCGCTCATCCTCCCGACACCGGGGGTATCACGGCGACCTCGTCGGCGTCGCCCACCGGTGTGTGGGGCGCCACGACGTCGCCGTTCAGCCACACCTTGGAGACGGCCAGCACCTTGCAGAACTCCTCGCCGTAACGCGCTTCGGCGGCGGCGATCACCTCGGAGACATCTCGTCCGGCCAGAGTGGCGCTGGCCACCCCGGCCGCCTCTCGGGCCGGCCCGAACAACAGGAGCCGTGCCACCGTCACCCTCCGATCATCGACATGGATCGGGCCGGGCTGAGGAATCCCGGCTCGTTGATCCCGTGCCCGGGGAACTTCGCCCAGACGGCCCGGCGGAAGAGGAGCGCCAGCTCGGCATCGGTGCCCCCCTCGCGCAACACGCCCCGTACCGAGCGCTCGTCGTCGGAGAACAGGCAGTTCCGCACGTCGCCATCGGCCGTGAGCCGCAGGCGGTTGCACGTCCCGCAGAAGGGCTCGCTGACGCTCGAGATCAAGCCGATCTCGCCCCGCCCGCCGTCGGCGAAGCGGAACCGCTCGGCCGGCGCCGACCCGGACGTCCCGACCGGCTCGAGGGGCCAGACGGCCGAGATCCGCTCGAAGACCTCCCGTCCGGGCACGAGCCGATCGCGCTCCCACTTCCCCTCGGCGTCCAGCGGCATGAACTCGATGAAGCGCACGATCCGACCGGTCCGCCGGGCCAGGTCGGCAAAGTCGAGGATCTCATCGTCGTTCTGGCCCCGCAGAAGCACCACGTTGACCTTGAGCGGAGCCAGCCCGGCCGCCTCGGCGGCGTCCATGGCGTCGAGCACGACGGCGAGGTCTCCCCGGCGACGAATGGCGGCAAAGCGGTCGGGGCGGAGCGAATCGCAGCTGATGTTGACGCGGCGCAGCCCGGCCGCCGCCAGCTCGGCCGCCACCGGGGCCAGCTTGGTGCCGTTGGTGGTCATGGACACGTCGTCGAACCCGATCTGGGTCAGGCCGCCCACGAGTCTCGGCAGCCCCCTGCGCATGAGCGGCTCGCCCCCGGTGATGCGCACGGCCGTGACCCCCAGCCCTCGGGCCACCCGGGCCACCCGGAGGATCTCGTCGAAGCTGAGCAGCTCGGGCGGCGGAAGGAAGGAGAGGCCCTCCTCGGGCATGCAGTAGATGCAACGGAGATTGCAGCGGTCGGTGACCGAGATGCGCAGATCGCTGTGGACGCGCCCGTAGCGGTCGACCAGCGGCCCCTCCAGCGGCATCACCCGGCCGTCGAGTCCGTCCACGTGGGGCTTCACCGAGATCTTGACCGGCACGGCAGCCGTCATGGTTCCGCCTCGTCGGCTCCCAGTCGGCCAGGGTCGAGGAGGACCACGTCCACCTGCCCCCCGGCCATGACCCCGTCGCCGTCGGGCAGCAGGAGGAGGGCGTTGGCCTCCGCCATGGCGTGGAGCTGGTGGGACTCCTGGCCGCCGGTCGTGCGGACCAGCCAGCGTCCGTCGGGCTCCAGGGTCACTAGCGAGCGCAGGAGGTGGAGTTTCCCGTCGCTGTGGCGGTGGAGGTCGTGTTGGGCGATGGCGCGCACGACCGGCCGGTGCAGCGAGCGGTGCCCACCCAAGATCCGCAGCGCCGGGCGGACGAAGAGCTCGAAGCTGACCATGGCCGACACGGGATTGCCCGGGAGCCCGAACACCGGTAGGCCCGAACCGGCCAGGACCCCGAAGGCGAACGGTTTGGCCGGCCGGATGGCCACCTGCATCCACCGCATCGACCCGGCGCTCAGCTTCTCCAGGACGACCCGGACGAGATCGAGGTCGCCGACGCTCACACCGCCGCTGGTGAGGACGGCGTCGCACGTCGTGGCGCCACGGCTGAGCGCCTCGACCAGCGCGGCTTCGTCGTCGCCGGCGATCCCGAGGTCGACGCAGTCCCACCCCTCGCGGGCGCACAGGGCAAGGAGGGTGGCCCGGTTGGCGTCGCGGATCCTCCCGGGCGGGAGTGGTCCGGGTCCCGTGAACAGCTCGTCCCCGGTCGACAGCACGCCGACCCTCGGGTGGGGGTGGACCGGGACCTGCGTCAGGCCCTGACCGGTCAGCACGCCCAGGTAGGCGGGGGTAAGGACCGTGCCCGCCGGGGCCACCACGTCGCCCACCGCCACGTCGCGTCCGGGGGGCGGACGAAGTCGCCGGGTTGGAGACGGCGGAGCACGGTGACGCGGCCGTCTGCGTCTGCGCCTGCGTTTGTCTGTCTCGGTCTCGGTCTCGGTCTCCTCGATCATGCACACGGCGTCCGCTCCGGAGGGGAGCGGTGCCCCCGTCATGATGCGGACCGCCTGGCCCGGTCCGACCGTCCCGTCGAAGACGTGACCGGCCATGACCGAGCCGATCGCCTGCAGGCTGACCGGGGCATCAGCGGTGTCCTGGGCCCGGACGGCGTAGCCGTCCATGGAGGAGTTGGCGAAGGGCGGGACGGGCTCCGTGGCCACCACGTCCTCGCTGACCACGCATCCCAGGGCGGCGGCGATGGGCAGCGGGCCGGGTGGGAGCGGGGCGAGCTGTCCGAGAACGAACCGCTGGGCTTCGTCGAGGGGGATCATCGGACGTGGTCCGGAGCGCAGACGCTCCAATCGGAGCCTCCGGCCCAGGTCTCGCGCTTCCAGATGGGGACCGTGTGCTTCAGGGTGTCGATGCAGAACTGCGCGGCGGCGAACGCCTCGCCCCGGTGCGGGGTGGAGGCGCCGACGACGACGGAGACCTCACCGACCCGCAGCCGCCCGATCCGATGGAGCAGCACCAGCCGGCCGATCTCCGGCCAGCGGGCTCGAGCGGCGCGGGCCACGTCGGTCAGCTTCGGGACGACCTGGTCGACATAGGCCTCGTACTCCAACTCCGTCACCTCGGGACGGCCGTCGGAGTGGTCCCGCACGGTGCCGCAGAAGACGACGATCCCGCCGCAGTGGGGGAGGTTGGTCCACCGGAAGGCCTGCTCCACGGGAAGCTCCGCCTCGCTCACCCCGATCCAATCGGGGCTCTCGGGTGGCCGCATCGGGGCCTCCGTCATTTCGCCGGGCTCCCGACCGCGTGGCCCCAGGAGGGCTCCGGGCGGTGGACCGCGCCGTGGTTCCTGGCTAGTGGCACATTCTCAAGCTATACGGCGCTGCGAGCGGGACGGTCGCGACGGTCAGTGGGGGTGACCGCCGGCGAGCAGTTCGAGTGCGTGGGGCAGGACGTCGACGACCGCCTCCAGCGATTCGACGGCCCCTCTGGGTGAACCGGGGACGTTGAGGAGGAGGGAGCGACCCAGGGTGCCCGCAACCCCCCGGGAGAGGCGTCCCAGAGGGCTGACCGCCCGCATGGCCTCGGCCAGCCCGGGAGCCTCGCGCTCCATCACGGCCTGGGTGGCCTCCGGCGTCAGATCGGTGGGGGCGAAGCCGGTGCCGCCGGTGGTCACGACGAGCCCGGTGAACGACGTGGCGAGCTCGGTCAGCGCCGCCGAGACCGGCGCCACGCCGTCGGGGACCGTTCGCCGCTCGACGACCTGGAACCCGCTCCGGGACAGCAGCGCGTCGAGCGCCTCCCCCGATGCGTCCTCTCGAGTGCCACGGCTGACCGAATCGGAGACGGTGAGCACCTTCGCCGTCCAGACCATGGAGGGGACAGTACATCTGCTGGTCAGGACAGGGCGCGCGCCAGGATCGGGCCGGCGAACTCTGCCCACGCCCGGATCACCGTATCGAGGTCACCGAACTGCTGCTCGGTCACGTAGAGACCCCGCGTGGGGACCGATGCGCCGAGCTCCACCAGCAGCGGCCGGAGGTGGACCTCCGGAGCCAGTGCGTGAATCGGGGCGGCTCCGGTCATGACGGCGACAGCGACCGATCCGGAGAGCGGATTCGAGCCGTAGCGATCGAAGAACGACTTGAGGAGACCGGTGTACGTGGCCTTGAAGGTCGGCGAGGCCACGACGAGGAGATCGCTGGCGGCGACGGCGTTCACCAGGTCGTTCACCTGTTGGGCCTCCGGGTCGAAGAGCTCGGCGGCGACGCCGGCCAGATCGAGCACCAGCCTGTCGGAGGTCCCTCCCAGTCGTTCTTCGACCGCATCCGCCACGGCCAGGGCGACCCGAAGGGTGCGGGACTCCGCCTTGGGATTCCCGACCACCACCGCCGTGCGCATGCCTCTCCGCCTCTCGCTTGGATCTCGTCCCGTCCAGCTTGGTTCGGGACAGGCTACCGGCGCCGACCGTATCCGGGTCAGGGTGTATCGCGCCGGGCCGACGGGTCCCGACGGCATCCGGAGATGGTTCGTTAAGCGAACTATCCCGCTAGCCTGTCGTGGGTGGATCGTCGTGAAGCGATACGGCCCGGCGGCCCCGCGCCGGCGCAGGTGCCACCCGGGGTCGAAGCGGTGCGCGCCCTGGCCCGGGCCACGCGCGTCCTCGAACGGGCCTCGGGCGAGTTGAGCCTGGCGCACTACCGGGTGCTCTCGGCCGTCGCCTCGGGTGACCAGCGGGCGTCTCGGGTGGCCGAGCGGCTGGCCATCGGCAAGCCGACGGTCAGCGCCGCCGTCGAGGCCCTCGTCGAGCGCGGGCTCCTCGTCCGTTCGGGCGCGGATGGCGACCAGCGGGTAGCCGTCTTGCACCTGACGCCCCAAGGGGTTGCTCTGCTCGCCCGGGTGGAGACAGACATGGTCCGACGCATCGACGATCTGTGTGCCCGGACGCCCGACGGGGGGCAGTTGATGGAGTCGCTGGTCTGGCTCGGAGCCGCCATCGATCAGATTCAGGCGCAACGGGCCGCCGAGCGGCGGGGAAGCTGATGCACACCGCCCCTCCAGCCGGACGCGTCCGTTGGGTACGACGGCTGTTCGGGTACATGGTGGTCCACCGCCGGGACCTGGTACTGGCCGTGACTGCGGCGGCGCTCTCCAGCGTCTGCCTGACCATCGTCCCGCTGGTGGAGCGCCAGATCGTCGACGGGGTGATCGTCTCGCACACCTCGTCGCTGTGGCCGTGGCTCACGCTTCTCGTCGCCCTCTCCCTCTTCGCCTTCGGCTTCCAGTACGTGCGGCGCTACCGGAGCGGCCGGATGGCGCTCGGTGTCCAGTACGACCTGCGCAACGCCATGCACGAGCATCTCCAGGTGCTGGACTTCGCCAACCTCGACCGCATGCCGACAGGCCAGCTCGTGGCGCGCGCCAACTCCGATTCGGCCCTCGTACAGGGCCTTTTGAGCTTCTTCTCGGTCATGAGCGGCAACGTGCTCCTGATGTTGTTCTCGCTCGTGGTCATGATCTATCTGTCACCCCTGCTCGCCCTGGTGAGCCTGGTCATCGCGCCGACCCTCCTCCTCGTCTCCTATCGCATGCGACGCCGGGTCTTCCCCGCCACCTGGGACGGACAGCAACGCGAGGGCGACCTGGTCCAGATCGTCGACGAGGACATCAACGGCGTGCGTGTCGTCAAGGCGTTCGGCCAGGAGCAGCGAGAGCTCGAACGGGTGGCCGAGGCCTCCCAGACCGTCTACGGCTCTCAGATGCGGGCCGTGCGCCTCCAGTCGCGCTACCAGCCGCTCCTCGAGGCCATCCCCGCCATCGGCCAGGTGGCCATCCTGGCGTTCGGGGGTTGGTTGGCTCTCCGTCACGAGATCACGCTCGGCACGTTCTTGGCCTTCTCCACTTACATCGTCCAGATGGTGTCACCGGCCCGTCAGCTGGCCGGCGTCCTCACCATCGGCCAGCAGGCCCGAGCCGGGATGGAGCGGATCTTTCAACTCCTCGACCTCCCGCCCGCCATCGCCGATCCGCCGGACGCGGTGGAGCTGCCCCGTCTACGAGGGGAGGTCACCTTTTCCGACGTGCACTTCGCCTACAGCGCCGAGGCTCCGGTCCTCCAAGGCTTCGATCTGCAGATCCACGCGGGGGAGCGCGTGGCCATCGTGGGACCGAGCGGGAGTGGAAAGTCGACGGCCACCATGCTCGTCTCGCGTTTCTACGACACCGACTGCGGCTCGGTGCTGGTGGACGGCCATGACGTGCGCGACGTCGCGCTGGCCTCCCTGCGCCGCCAGGTGGGTGTCGTCTTCGAGGAGAGCTTCCTCTTCTCGGACTCGGTGCGGTCCAACATCGCCTACGGCCGCCCGGACGCCACGGACGAGGAGATCGTGGCGGCGGCACGCGTGGCCCAGGCCCACGACTTCATCACCCAGCTCCCGCGGGGCTACGACACGGTCGTCGGCGAACGCGGACTCACCCTCTCGGGCGGCCAGCGCCAGCGGATCGCACTGGCCCGGGCCATCGTGTCGGACCCGCGCATCCTGATCCTCGACGACGCCACCAGTGCCATCGATTCGAAGATCGAAGAGGCCATTCACGAGGGCCTTCGGGAGGTCATGGCCGATCGGACGACGCTGCTGGTGGCCCACCGGCGCTCCACCCTCCATCTGGCCGACCGTATCGTGGTCCTGGTCGACGGGCAGGTGATCGAACAGGGCCAGCACGACGAGCTGCTGGCGCGCAGCGCCGTCTACCGGAGCCTGCTCTCGGGGATCGAGGTCGAGGAAGATCTCGGGGTAGGTGACCACATCGAGGCGCTCGCCGCCCTGTCGTCGCCGTCGGGAACCACCGAGTCGGCCTGGCTGGCCGACTCGCCCGGCGCCGACGGCCTCCAGGGTCCCGTGCGCGTGATCGGCCCCCCGACCATCGGGGCGGGACTCGGCGGCGGCGGGGGACGTGGAGGAGCGGGCGGTGGTGGAGGAGGCGGTTGGCGACTGAACCTGGCGCCGACGCCCGAACTTCTGGCCCGCGTGGCGGCGCTCCGCCCCGTGCGCGACGTCGCTCGGGTGGACCTGGCCAAAGAGTCACGCCATGACCGGAACTTCAACCTGACACGGCTGCTGCGCGAGTTCCGTCGGCCGCTGCTGGCCGGGTTGGTCCTGGTTGTGCTCGATGCGTTGGCCAGCCTGGCCGGCCCGATCCTGGTCAAGACGGGCATCGACAACGGGGTGCGCATGGATTCGCTGGCCGTGCTCTTCGGGGCGTCCGCCATCTACCTGGCGATCACGCTGGCCGACTTTGTGGACGAGATCGGGGAGACCTTCGTCACCGGTCGTGCCGCCGAGCGGATCATGCTGTCGTTGCGCCTACGCATCTGGGGGCAGATGCAACGTCTCTCCTTGGACTACTACGAACGCGAGATGGCGGGACGGATCATGACCCGGATGACGACCGACGTTGACCAGTTCGAATCGCTTATCGAGAACGGCCTCCTCTCGGCGCTGGTCTCCCTCGTCACGTTTGTCGGAGTCGGGATCGCGCTCCTGGTCATCAACTTGGAGCTCGGGCTCTGTACGCTCTCGGTCGTCGTCCCGCTGGCCATCGCCACCGTGATCTTCCGCCGCAAGGCGGCTCGTCTCTACGATCTGTCCCGCGAACGGATCGCCATCGTCAACGCCGACTTTCAAGAGAGCATCTCCGGCGTGCGCGTCTCGCAGGCCTTCGTGCACCAGGCCCAGACGATCGAGCGCTTCCGTCGTCTGGGCCACGACTACCTCGAGTCCCGCGTGGGCGCGCAGCGACTGGTGGCGGTGTACTTCCCCTTCGTCCAGTTCCTCTCGGGGATCGCCGATGCCATCGTGCTCGGAGTGGGGGCGGGCCTCATCGCCTCGGGACACCTCAGCTCGGGTGCGCTCATCGCGTTCATTCTGTACATCGACCTGTTCTTCTCACCGATTCAGCAGCTGTCCAACGTCTTCGATTCGTGGCAGCAAACGAGGGTCTCGGTCAATCGGATCTCCGAGCTGATGAAGCTCGAGCCCCTCACTCCGGCGGCCGAGCATCCCCTCGTGCCGGGGCGGTTGCGGGGCGAGATCGACCTCGATCACGTGCGATTCTCCTATCCGGCCGTGCCGGACCGTTGGGACAGCGGGTTGCGCCGCGGACCGAAGGACCCGCGCCTTCTGCTGGCCCCCGACGCGGCGCCGACCAGACCACCGGAGGCGCTGCGGGGCGTCGACCTGCACATCGCAGCAGGTGAGACGGTGGCGCTCGTGGGCGAGACCGGTGCCGGCAAGTCGACGGTGATGAAGCTCTTGGCGCGCTTCTACGATCCCGATCAGGGCGCGGTGCGCGTCGACGGCCTGGACCTCCGTACGCTCGATCTCCACCAGTTCCGACGCCAGCTCGGCTACGTCCCGCAGGAGGCGTTCCTCTTCACGGGGACGATCAGGGACAACATCGCCTACGGCAACCCCGAAGCGGGCAACGACGCCGTGGAGGCGGCGGCCCGCGCCGTGGGCGCGCACGACTTCATCGCCGCGCTGCCCGGCGGGTACCTGCACGAGCTCCTCGAACGTGGTCGGTCCCTCTCCTCCGGGCAGCGCCAACTCATCGCCTTGGCCCGCGCCGAGCTGGTGGACCCGGCCATCTTGCTGCTGGACGAAGCCACCTCGAATCTCGATCTCTCCACCGAGTCCCGCGTCGCCGAGGCGATGCAGCGGGTGTCCCGCCAACGGACGACGGTCATCATCGCCCACCGCCTGCAGACGGCCCGATCGGCCGACCGGATCGTCGTCCTCCACAACGGAGAGATCGCCGAGGTGGGCACCCACGACGAGCTGCGCGCCCTCGGTGGGCGTTATGCCTCCATGTGGGAGGCCTTCGAGGTCAGCGGGCAGCGGGCGGCGCGCGCCGGAAATGCCGCGTAGTCAGGTCGTCGGCGTCAAGGTGCTGCCACAGAGCGACGTGACGTAGTTCGTCAAGGTCGTCGCGTCCGCCTGCAAGGCTGGCGCGCCGGCGGCGATGGTCGCGAATGACCCCTCGAGCTGCGCGAGGCTGGTGGCGTTGGCGATCGCCGACCTGAACGTGCTGTCGAACGAGATGAGATTCTTCATGGCCGCTTGCACGTTGGCGGGCGCCGACTTGAGGGCCGCCAATGCCGCTCCCTCCGACTTCAACGGGACGTTCAATTCGGTGAGCAGCTCCTGCCGTAACGACGCGAAGCTGTCGGTTGCGCCGCCTTCGATAGCCTTCTCGATCGCCGGGCCCAGGGTCGAGGAGCTCGACTCCGAGTTCTTCACGTCCAGACAGATCGTGTTGGTGGGGTCGGACCCCTTCGATGCGGTCTTCGCCTTCGGCTTGGCCTTGGGCTTCGATGTGTGGTGGTGGCCTTTGGCCTTGTGGTCGTTGCTGGCCGAGGCGACGGCCATCGGCGCACAGGCCAGGGCGAAGCTCAGGATGGCCACACTGACGCCCAGCAGTCGCCGTCGCTGCCCGATTCGAGTGGTCGCCATCGACCGTCAGTCAACCACAGTGACGTGGCCATTTGGGATCGGGTCAGGCCGATCACTCCGGTAGCCCCATCAGGGCCACCACGTCCTCCTCCACCGGGTCGTCCTCGTCGGGGTCCCGAACGACCGGTCCTCTGACCCACGATGCGACGGCCGCCACGAGGCTCATCACGATGGCGAAGTACAGCGCGGCGTGCAGTCCCGCGCGGAACGGCTTGGCGATGAGCCCGGGGAAGAATTGGCGCCCGGTCAGGGTCGCCTGCTGAGTGGTCGAGAGATGGGACAGCAGGTCGGAGCCGAGAAGGTGCTGGATGGGGTTGTAACCCAAGAACGCGGCGAACAGGGTGGAGACCGGCGGCAGGTGTGAAATGCGCGCCGACGCGCTCGTCGCCACGCCGTGAGCCACGAGCCCGTTGTACAGGCTTCCGGTGAGCGAGCCCGAGAGCCCGAAGATCAGCAGCGAGAAGAAGATCCCGATGGACAGGACCTGGGCCGAGTTCTGGAAGGTGGTGCTCATCCCGCCTCCGGCGCCACGATGCTCGGGCGGCAGGCTGTTCATGACGGCCGCTCGGTTGGGAGAGCCGAACATGGACATGGAGAGCCCGGTGGCCAGGAGCACAATCGCCAGGAGCCAGTAGGGACAGTCGATGGGCAGCAGGGCGAGCAGACCGAAGCAGATGGCGCTGCCGACCATGCCGCCACTGGCAAACGGCCGGGCACCGTAACGGTCCGAGAGGTGGCCCGAGATGGGTCCGGCGATGAGGAAGCCGGCGGTGAGCGGGAGCATGGCCAGCCCGGCCCACAACGGTGTGCGGGCGAAGTCGTAGCCGTGGAGCGGCAGCCAGATCCCCTGGAGCCAGATGATGAGCATGAACATCAGCCCACCACGGCTCAGTGCGGCCAGGAAGCTGGCGAGCACCCCGCAGGTGAAGGGTCGGATCTTGAAGAGCTGCAGCCGGAACATCGGATCCGGCACCTTGGTCTCGATGATGGCGAACAGGACCAGCAGGGCGACGCCCAGCGTCAGGCAGATCTCGACCAACGGGTTCGTCCAGCCCATGGTGGCCAGGTGGTAGGGCTCTATTCCATAGGTGATCCCGACCATGACCAAAATGAGTCCGAGCGCAAAGGTGATGTTGCCGGGCCAGTCGATCTTGGCCGGACGCCGCTCGGCCAACTCCCGCAGTTTCAGGTACCCGAAGACCGTGCCGAAGAGTCCGATGGGCACCGACACCAAGAAGACGAGCCGCCAGTTGAGCGGGGCCAGGACGCCGCCGAGGACGAGGCCGATGAACATCCCGCTGAACGCCGCCGCCGAATTGATGCCCATGGCGGTGCCGCGCTCGATGCGCCGGGAAGGCGTCGGTCAGGATGGCCCCGGAGTTGGCCATGAGCATGGCCGCGCCAACGGCCTGGAACAGGCGCATGACGATCAGCCACATCCCGCCGGGATGACCCGTAAACGGGGTGACGGTAAGGAGGAGGGAAAAGAAGGTGAAGACGGCAAAGCCGAGGTTGTAGGTGCGGACCCTCCCGTAGATGTCGCCCAGCCGGCCCAGGGTCGTCACCAACACGCTGGTCACCACCAAGAAGCCCAGGATCATCCACAGCAGATAGAAGCTGTTACCGGCCTCCAGCGGGTCGATGCCGATCCCCCGGAAGATGTCCGGAAGCGCGATGAGCACGATGGATCCGTCAATGGTCGCCATGAGCATCCCGAGGGTGGCCACGAACAACGCCGTCCACTTGTAGCTGTCGGGAATGGGCGTATCCATCGACGGCCGCGTCATTCGGAGCCGTTGAGGCGCCGTGGTGGTCATCACGGAGGCGTCGAGCTGGTTATCGAGCATCGGCATCGGCGTCGGCGTCGGCCAGTTGGCCCTCGAGTGCCTGCAGCAACAGACGCTGCAACATGCATCGTTCCTGCGTGCTCAGTGCACCGAGCACGTCGTCCTCGACGCCCGCCTGAGCCAGTTCGGCCCGCTCGAGGGCGGCCCGGCCCGCGGTGGTGAGCTCCACCAGGTGGCGCCGGCGATCGATCGGGTCGCGCCGCCGCTCGATGTACTCCAGGGTCTCCAGGTCGTTGAGGAGGAGCACGCAGTTGTTGGCGTCCAAGGACAGCGCCTTGCTCAAGGCCGTCTGTGTGGCCTGGTGGTGGTCGCGCAGGTACGTCAGCGCGCCGAGCTCCTTGAGGCGCATACCGACCAGCTCGACCGTGCTGCGCTGGTACACCACACGGGCGAGCCGGGTCAGGAGCACGATCGGGCCGGTAGCGGTCGTCCCTGTTTGCATGTCAATCACTATAACATTGATGATCCATGAATTATGGAGTTCCTGGTGAAACGGCGGTGCCGCTGCGTGAGCGGTGACTGTGGCGATGGCCGCTGCGTGAGCGGTGGCTGATGCGGTGCCGCTGCGTCAGAGGACGACGACCGACCGGAGGACCTCGCCCCGCTGCATCCGGTCGAAGGCCTGCTCGACCTGGTCGAGGGCGATGGTCTCGGTCACGAAGAGGTCGAGGTCCAGACGACCGGCCAGGTAGTGGTCGACGAAGATCGGAAAGTCCCTCGTCGGCAGGCAGTCGCCGTACCAGCTGGGCCTGAGCGACCCACCCCGGCCGAAGAAGTCGATCATCGGTATGTCGATCCGCATATCGGGGGTGGGCACGCCGACCTGGACGAGCGTGCCGGCCAGGTCCCGCGCGTAGAACGCCTGCTCCAAGACCACGGGGTTGCCCACCGCCTCGATGCACACGTCGGCACCGTGGCCGTCGGTGACCCCCTGCACGGCCTGGACCGGATCGGTGGTGCTGGCGTCGACGGTGTGTGTGGCGCCAAAGCGCGTGGCCGCCTCGAACTTCCCGGGGTCGAGGTCGACCGCCACGATCGTGGTGGCTCCGGCGAGACGGGCACCGGCGATGGCGGCGCACCCGACGCCACCGCAACCGAACACGGCGACGGAGTCCCCCAGGCCCACCTGGCCGGTGAACATGGCGGCGCCCAGGCCGGCGGTCACCCCGCAGCCCAGGAGGCCGACCGCCTCGGGGCGGGCGCGCGGATCGACCTTGGTGCACTGCCCGGCCGCCACCAGCGTCTTGTCGGCGAACGCGCCGATGCCCAGGGCCGGGGAGAGGGGGGTGCCGTCGGTCAGTGTCATCTTCTGGCTGGCGTTGTGCGTGGCGAAGCAGTACCAGGGCCGGCCGCGGCGGCAGGCCCGGCACTCACCGCAGACCGCCCGCCAGTTCAAGACGACGAAGTCGCCGGGCGCCAGCGAGCCAACGCCCGTGCCCACGGCTTCGACGATGCCCGCCGCCTCATGCCCGAGGAGGAACGGGAACTCGTCGTTGATGCCGCCCTCCCGGTAGTGCAGGTCGGTATGGCACACGCCGCACGACTGCACGGCGACGACCGCCTCTCCGGGTCCGGGCTCGGGAACCACGATCTCTTCGAGGGTGACGGGCGCGCCCTTGGACCTCGACACCACGCCCCGCACCACGGAGGTCATGTAGTTGCCTTACGCCGCCTTCTCCAGGATGTGGATCCCACAGGCGGAGCCCAGTCCGATGACGTGGGTGAGACCCACCTTTGCGCCGGGGATCTGACGGTCGCGGGCCTCGCCACGCAGGTGGGTGGTGACCTCCCAGACGTTGGCGACGCCGGTGGCGGCGATGGGATGACCCTTGGACTCGAGACCGCCCGAGACGTTAACCGGCGTGGTCCCGTCCCGCCAGGTCGCACCGGAGTTGAAGAAGTCGACCGCCCCTCCCCGCTCGCAGAGCATGAGGTTGTCGTAGTGCACGAGCTCCGCCGTGGCGAAGCAGTCGTGCAGCTCGACCAGGTCGAGGTCGGCCGGGCCGATGCCGGCCTGCTCGTAGGCCTGCGTGGCGGCGTTGCGCGTCAGGGTGTTGACGTCGGGCAGTATCTGGCACGCCTCCTCCCAGGGGTCAGTGGTGAGGATGGAGGCCGAGATCTTCACCGCTCGCCGTTGCTGCTCGAGCGAGAGCGTCTTGAGCTTCGAGCCGCTCACCACGACCGCCGCCGCTGCCCCGTCGCAGTTGGCCGAGCACATGGGGCGGGTGTTGGGATAGGCGATCATCACGTCGCCCATGATCTCCTCCAGGCTCATCCGCTTGGTGTAGGCCGCCAGCGGGTTGAGGGTGGAGTGGGCGTGGTTCTTCTCGCTGATCTTGGCGAAGAGCTCGAAGCTGGCCCCCCCGTAACGGTGGCCGTACTCCATGCCGATCTGGGCGAAGACGCCGGGCATGGTCTCGGTACCGATCCGCCCGTCGACGGCGGCCACCGCCCCGAAGCGACCCGACGGCTCCCAGGTCGGCGAGTCTTCCTTACGGGTTCCACCGGCCAGCAGTCCCGCCCCGGCCAGCTTCTCGACCCCGTAGGCCAGGCCCATGTCCGTCTCGCCCGCCTTGATCGCCATGACGGCCACTCGCAGCGCGGTGGCACCCGTGGCGCAGGCGTTGGACACGTTGTAGACGGGGATCCCGGTCTGACCGAGCTGCTTCTGCAGGCTCTGACCGCTCCCACCACCCATCAGGTTCCCGGCGCCGATCACGCCGATGTCCTTCATCTCGACCCCGCCATCGGCCAGCGCGCCCAGGACGGCCTCCGAAGACAGGTCGACGATGTCCTTATCGGGGTGTTTGCCGAACTTCGTCATGTGGATACCGAGTACCCATACGTCTTCACTCGCCATGGTGCTCAACCTCCCAGGGGTTCGAAGCCGAACCCGATTGCCTCGGTGCCGCTTTCGTCCGTGCCCATGATGTTCGTGGCCAGGCGGACCTTCATGCCCAGCGTAACGTGCTCGGGATCCGGTTCGACATTGATCAGGTTGGCCCGCACGCTCGTGCCCTCGCAGTCCACCACCGCCGCCACGTAGGGGACCGGAACGCCGGGTGCGGCGAAGGACACGATGGTGAAGGCCCGCACCTCGCCCGTGGTGGCCACGTCCACCTTGGTGAACTCGGTGTGGCCGCAGTTGGCGCAGGCGTTACGCCTATCGAAGAAGCGGGCGCCACACGAGGTGCACTCATTGGCCACGAGGTGCGGGGAGTCGCCCAGCGCGAGATAGTCGACCAGCGGAACTTGCTCAGACATCATTCCCCCAATTTGTCGGGTACCCCGTCACCGTAGCGGGCTGGGGAAATCGGACGCTAGTTCGGGGGACCTCCGCCGGACGCCGCCCAGCCGCCGAACTGTGCGGCCCCGTCCACCGTCCGTGCCGCGCCGCCCCGCTCTGCGCCGCCCCGCTCTGCCTCGCCCTGCTCTGCCCCGCCCCGCCCCGCCGCCGAACTGGCCGCCCCACCGCCCCCGCCGCCCCCGCCGCCGAACTGTGCCGCCCCGCCGGCGAATCTCGCTAGGTTGCATCCATGGACTACACACACCTCGGACGGACCGGGCTCAGCGTCAGCCGCCTGTGCCTGGGCACGATGAACTTCGGTCCGGAGACCGATGAGCCGACATCGTTCACGATCATGGACAGGGCCCTGGAAGTCGGCATCAACTTCTTCGACTCGGCCAACGTCTACGGCCGCACCAAGGGGCGTGGCGCCACCGAGGAGATCGTCGGCCGCTGGTTCGCCCAGGGTGGCGAGCGCCGGGACCGTACCGTGCTCGCCACGAAGCTCTTCGTCCCGATGGGTGACTGGCCCAACGAGGGTCGGCTCTCGGCGCTCAACATCCGCCGCGCCTGTGACGCGTCCCTGCGCCGGCTGCAGACGGACTACATCGACCTCTACCAGATGCACCACGTCGACCGGGACACGGGGTGGGACGAGATCTGGGAGGCCATGGAGGTGCTGCGGACCCAGGGCAAGATCCTCTACGTCGGCTCCTCCAACTTCGCCGGCTGGCACATCGCCAAGGCGCAGGCTGCCGCCGCCGAGCGCCACTTCCTCGGGCTGGTCAGCGAGCAGTCGATCTACAACCTCTTGGCCCGCACGGTCGAGCTCGAGGTGCTCCCGGCCGCCGTCGACTACGGCCTGGGCGTCATCCCGTGGTCGCCGCTCCACGGCGGACTCCTCGGCGGCGTGGTCCGCAAGCAGCGCGAGGGGAGCCGGCGCTATGGGGGACGGGCCGAGGCGGACATCGAGGCCAGCCGGTCCCAACTCGAACAGTACGAGGACCTCTGCGCCGAGCTGGGCCATGAACCGGCCACGGTGGCGCTGGCCTGGCTCCTCACCCGGCCGGCGGTGACCGCACCCATCATTGGGCCCCGGACCGTCGAGCAGCTCGAAGGGGCGCTGGGTGCGGTGGAGATCACGCTGGACGACAAGACCCTTCGCCAACTCGATGACATCTTCCCGGGCCACAAGACCGCCCCCGAGGACTACGCGTGGTGACGGGCTCCTAGACGAGTTCGGGGTCGCGTCCCGGCTCGGGCCGCCCGGCGGCGGGGATCGACGGCGCCACCGTCGCCGAGAGGTCCTCGGCCTCCACCGACAGATGCGGAAGGATCCGGTCGAGCCACTTGGGCACCCACCAGTTGGCCTTGCCCAACATCATCATCAGCGACGGGACCACGGCCATCCGGATGAACACGGCGTCGACCAGGATGCCGCCGGCCAAGCCGATGCCGAACTCCTTGATGATCAGCTGACCGCCGAGGATGAACGATCCGAACACGAGGATCATGATGAGGGCGGCGGCGGTGATCGTCTTGCCGGTGGCGGCCAAGCCGTTGCGGACGGCGATCCGGTTGTCGCCCGACTTGAGATACTCCTCATGCATGCGTGACACCAAGAACACCTGGTAGTCCATCGACAGCCCGAAGAGGATGGCGAAGAGCATCACCGGGAGAAACGATTCGACCGGACCCGTACGGTCGATGCCGATCAGCGAGGCTCCGTCTCCCCACTGGATCACCGCGACCACTATCCCGAAGGCGGCGCCGATGGAGAGCAGATTCATGACCGCGCCCATGAGCGGGATGATCAGGCTCCTGAAGACCATGGTCAAGAGGATGAACGACAGGATCACCACCAACGCGATGAAGAGAGGCAGTTTGGCGGACAGGACGTTGGCGAAGTCCACGAAGATGGCCGTATTGCCACCCACTAGTACGTGCAGCCCGCTGTCGCCCACCGCTGCGGGGATCGTGGCCTGGCGCAGGTGGTAGACGAGGTCCGTGGTGGCCGCCGCCTGCGGCGATGTCGTCGGGTAGACGTTGATCAGCGTGACGTCTGCGCCGTTCTCGGTCTTGCTCGGGAAGTAGATGGGCGGGGTCACGCTGGCCACGCCCGGCACATCCTTCACGTCGTCGACCACGGTCGTGATGGCGTCCCTCTGCTCCGGTGTCGAAACGACGGTGACCAGCTGGAGCGGCCCGTTGAAGCCGGGTCCGAATCCCTTGGCCAGCAGGTCGTAGGCCGTCCGGGTCGTCGTCCCGATGGGATCGCTGCCCTGGTCGGCCGAGCCCAGCCTCAGGGAGAAGAACGGCAGGGCGATCACCACGACGATGATCAGGGCGACCGCTCCGGAGACGGCGGGACGACGTTGTATGCGGTCCGCCCAGCGGGGCCAGAACCCCCGACTGTCGGCGCCCACGATCCGAGGACCGTTTTCAGCCAGGTTCTTTTTCTGGCTCCGGCTCATGACCTTGGGGCCGATGAATCCCAAGAGTGCGGGGAGCAAGGTCAGTGCCGCAATCATGGTCAACAGGACGCCGATGGAGGCGGCTACCGCCAGTCCATAGAGGAAGCTGACGCCCAGGGCGAGCATCCCGAGCAGGGCGATGCAGACGATGATGCCGGCGCAGAGCACCGCCCGCCCGGAGGTGTTCACGGCGTTGATGATGGAGCTCTCGGTGTCCCGACCCGCCACGAGTCCTTGGCGGTGGCGGGTGACGATGAACAGGGCATAGTCGACGCCAACCCCGAGCCCGATGAGGAGGACCAGCTCGGGTGAGAACACCGGCATCTTGAGTACGTGACTCAGCATCCCGACGATGTCGACGGCGGTGCCCAGGGCAAAGAGCGCCGAGACCAGGGGGAGCACCGCGGCGAAGACCGATCCGAAGATGACGAGGAGGACCACGAGGGCGAGGAGCACGCCGAGACCGGTCCCGCCGATGGACGGCTTGTTGGCGTCCTCGGCCAGGAGGCCCGAGACGGCGACCTGGAGGTGGGGCCCTGCCGCCGAGGTCGCAGTGGACACGAACTCCTTGGCCTCCGACTGGCTCAAGTTATTGGCCTGCTGATCGAGCGTCACCGTCACGAACGCCACCGTCTGGTCCTCGTTGATCTGGTGGGCGCCCTCTGCGCTGTAGGGGCTGGTGACTTGTGTCACATGGGGAAGCGCCTCGACCTTGCCGATCATCGTGTTGATGCTCGCTTCGACGGACGGGTCGGTCACCTTGACCCCGCCGGACGTGGCGAAGACGATCTGCTCGGTGTCGCCCGATACCTTGGGCGCGGCCGCTTGCAGGAGCTTGATGGCGTCGGTCGACTCGGTATTGGGCAGGGTGAACGAACTGGTGTAGGCGGTCCCCACCGACTTCATCAAACCGAACGAAGCGATCAGCACGATCGCCCAGATCAAGAGTACGAGTCGGCGATGGTGGACACACCAGCCGGCAAAGGTGCGCATGTGGAGAGTTCTCCCGAGAACTGGTCTGGAGGCGACGGGGGGACCGCCTCGTCTAAAACGCTACCCGCCCGTAGGACGCCAGAAGGACCAGGGCGAGGCCAACGCCTACTGGACGCGATGGGGGTGGTAGGGACGCCCGGCCCGGTGCCACAGAAGAAGCCCGACGACGGCGATGAGCAGCCACGGGATCCGTAGCACCGGCAAAATGGAGAGGGTCGAGCCGGCCGCCAGCGCCAGGAACACCACGATGACTAGGAACGGGACCAACCGTCGACGACGGGACGGAGGTGTCGGCAGCTCTGTGTCCAAGGGCGGCAGGTCGTCGAACAGGCCGGCCAGGTCGCCCCTCGTGGTGGCCGACATGGCGGCGTCGAGGCGCTCCTTGAACTCAGCCTGGTCGAGCCGGCCATCGGCGAAGTGGCGGGAGAGCCTGTCAGCCACCTCGTTGCGCTCGGAGTCGGAGACCCGCAGGTGGGAGGTCTTGGGGGGGCCCGTCCATCGGGCAGAGTCGGCGCGCAGGCACATGATGTGTCCTTTCAGGTCGTAGCGGGACAGCAGGCTGTCGATGTCGTGCAAGAGACGCGGCGCGGGCCGCCCGGGGTCAGCGGGCTCGCTCACGGGCCAACAGCTCCTCGGCCACCGAGTTCTCGACGCCCTCTTCGGGAATGAGCAGCCATCCGGCCAGGTAGAGGGGGACGGCGAGGCCGCCCGCCAACGAGAAGACGACGAATCCGATGCGGACCAGCGTGGGGTCGACGTCGAAGTACTCGGCCAGCCCGGCCGCCACGCCGGCCAGCATGCGGTTCGGGCCCGCCCGGTGCAGGGTGTCCGACACGGGCTCGGCTCTCGGCGCCTCGGGATTCGGGATTTCGTTCGATGTGGTGGTCATGTCACGAGCCTGCAGGATCGGCGGCTTCGGGGAAATCCGGAATTACCCTGGTCGCACCCTTGCTCGGGACCCCGCCGGTCGGGGTTGTCCCTGATGGTCATGGGGGTGCCGGCGCGCGATCATCGTGGTATCCCTAAATCGAACGATCCCAGCACGACGACCAAAACCACGGCCCCCGAGGCCTCCCTGGACAGCTGTACGTCCGGTCCCTGGTCCCGCCACCGCTGGGAAGGGTCGTGGTCGCACGGCCGTCGTCGACGTCATCACCCCCTGCAGGGCCTGCGCCGATCGTCCGAGAACCGCGTGCTGGCCGGCATCTGCGGGGGCCTCGCGCAGAGAACCGGCATCGACGTCACGCTCCTGCGGATCGGGTTCGTCGCGCTCGGCCTGATGAGCGGGTTCCCGGTGCTGATCTATGCGGCGATGTGGCTCGTCGTCCCGTTGGACAAGGAGACCACGAACATCTTCTCTCGGGCGGTCAACGACCGCCGCGGGCTTCGGCTGTTCATCGCCGTCATCCCGGTCGTGGTGGTCGCGCAGATCGTCGTCTCGCTCCTCCATATCGGCTTCATCGGGATCGTCGGCTGGCCCGTGTTCCTGGCCGCGGGCCTCACGATCCTGATCTGGCGCAACGCCAGCGAGCCGGAGCGGGTGTGGATCAACGACGACGTCGCGCCGATGCTCAGTCTCGGGACGGAGCGTCAAGGGCGCGCCAAGCTGGTCCTGCGCGCCGGTGCCGGGGTGCTCCTGGGTGCCGGGGGCATCGTCGTCCTGATCATCGGCCATACGACCGCCGCAGCGCTGCGTCCGATCGGCGGGGCCCTGCTGATCATCGCCGCCATCGTCGTCATCTTCGGTCCTTGGTGGGTGAGTCTGGTGCGCGACCTGATGTCGGAACGTCAGGCACGGGCCCTGGCCGAGGAGAGGGCGCAGATGGCGGCCCACGTGCACGACTCGGTGCTGCAGACCCTGGCCCTCATCCAGCGCTCGTCTGACGACCCGCGCCAGGTCGTGCGCCTGGCCCGGGGCCAGGAGCGCGAGCTGCGGGCCTGGCTGTTCGAGGGGCGCGCCCCCGGCACCATCGGCGACGAAGCGACGACGCTCTCCGAAGGGGTGGGGCTGCTCCAGCGCCAGGTCGAAGACGATCACGGTGTCACCGTCCAGGTGGTGATGGTGGGGGAGTGCGCCCTCACCGACGGCCTGCGCGCGCTGCTCGATGCGGCACGAGAAGCCACGGTCAACGCCGCCAAGTGGTCCGGCGCCCCCCAGGTCTCGCTGTACGCCGAGGTCGAGCGCGATGTCGTCATGCTGTTCGTGCGTGACCGCGGGCGCGGGTTCGATCCCGACCGGGTGCCCAGCGACCGCCAAGGCATCGCCCAATCGATCCGGGCCCGCATGGCTCGATACGGTGGCAAGGTGGCCATCCGATCCTCGTCGGGCGAGGGGACCGAAGTGGAGCTCTCCATGCCCAATCCGGCGGCCTCGCCCGAGCGCGCGCCGGCGTCCCGATGAGCGAGCCCGCCCGGCCACGGATCTTCCTGGTCGAGGACCACGCAGTCTTCCGGGCCGGCGTTCGCGCCGAGCTGGGTGACGCCGTCGAGGTCGTCGGCGAGGCTGACGAGGTGGGTCCCGCCATCGAGATGATCAACGAGCGCGTCCCCGACGTCGTGCTGCTCGATGTGCACCTCCCCGGCGGCGGCGGCCAAGCCGTCCTGCGCGGCGTCCTGCCCCTCCACCCCGGAGTGCGGTTCCTCGCCCTGTCGGTGTCCGACGCCCCCGAGGATGTGATCGCCGTCATCCGCGCCGGCGCCCGGGGCTACATCACCAAGACCATCTCCGGCGGCGAGCTCCTCCAGGCGGTGTACCGGGTCGGGGCCGGCGATGCCGTCTTCTCGCCCCGGCTGGCCGGCTTTGTCCTTGATGCCTTTTCCCAGGGGACCGCTACAGGCACGGTCACCTCCGGTCTGGACCCCGAACTCGACCAGCTCTCCCCGAGAGAGGGACAGGTGCTCCGGTTGATCGCCCGGGGGTACACGTACAAGGAGGTTGCCCGGGACCTGACCATCTCCGTCAAGACGGTCGAATCGCACGTCTCGTCGGTCTTGCGCAAGCTCCAGCTCTCGACGAGGCACGAACTCACCCGCTGGGCCACCGATCGTCGGCTCGTCTAAGACGTGGACGTCGAGCACCGCGACGCGGCCGCGCTCGCCACGATGGCCGGGCGGGCCCTGCTGGAACTGCGCGCCGGGCCGTTCACCGAGGGCGACGTCGGTGCGGCCGGAGACCAGTTGGCCCACCGGCTCTTGGTGAGGGAGCTGAACCGGCTCTATCCCGACGACCGCGTGCGCTCCGAGGAGGGGCTGGAACATGTCTCGGGTAGTGGGCGCCTGTGGATCATCGACCCGCTCGACGGGACCCGCGAGTTCCGCCAGCTCGGCCGTCCGGACTGGGCCGTCCATGTCGGGTTGGCCGAGGGCGGGTCGGCCGTCGTCGGCGCCGTCGCGCTGCCCGCCGTGGGCGTCACCCTGTCGACCGCCGATCCGCCCCCGTTGGCCGCGTTCGACGACACGGCCCCGCCGCGGCTGGTCGTGAGCCGGAGCCGTCCCCCCGACGTGGCGTACGACGTGGCCCAGGCCATCGACGGGGTCATGTACCCGATGGGCTCGGCCGGGGCCAAGATCGGTGCGGTGATCATGGGCCTGGCCGACGTCTACGTCCACGCCGGCGGGCAGTACGAGTGGGACTCGTGCGCACCGGTGGCGGTGGCGACGGCCTGCGGACTGCATGCGTCCCGACTGAACGGTGATCCGCTGCGCTATGGCGCCCGCGACGCCTGGCTGCCCGACCTCATGGTGTGCCGACCGGAGCTGGCCGAGGCCGTGCTGCGGGTCACCACCCTCTACTGATCCCCCAAAACCAGTCAGGGCCCTCGCTCGGCGAGGGCCCTGCAATCTGGTTGTTCTATCCGAGCCGACCTGGACCGTTCACGATCCGGGTCCGCGAATCGGTCTCAGATGGCGCGCACGTTGGCGGCCTGCAGCCCCTTGGGGCCTTGGTTGGTCTCGAATTCGACCTTTTGTCCTTCTTCGAGGTTGCGGTACCCCGTACCAGAGATCGCGCTGAAATGCACGAATACGTCGGGGCCGCCACCGTCCTGAGTGATGAAGCCGAAGCCCTTCTCACCGTTAAACCACTTCACGGAACCAGTTGCCATTGAAAATCCACTCCTTCCCTGGCCAGATTTGACCCCATTGTCGGGGGTCATGGCCGGTGACTCTCTCGAGCCAGAGGGATTTCCAAATCTGTAATGGTGGTGCCCTCGCTCACAACAATAGCGCGCTGCGCTGCACAAACATCAGCAATAGAAGATTTCTGCCCTGGCCAGCACCTCCACGTGCTCGGCGGACGAGAGATCCGGCCGCGTGGAGGCCGCGATCATCGGCGACGCGTCCACAGGGGCGATGGGCGCGAGGTCATGATCCGGCCGCTGGGCCCGACGAATTGCAGGATGCCGTTCGCATTGCCCGTCACCTGCCACTTCCCCTCGTGGACTCGATGATGGTGATGGTCACACAGCATCACCAGATTGGGAAGATCGGTCGTCCCCTGGTCGGCCCAGTGCACGATGTGGTGGACGTCGGTGAAGATGTTGTTGGCACATCCGGGGAACCGACATCGTCGGTCGCGCCGCTGGACCTCTCGCCGTTGCGGTTCGGTGGCGAACCGCTTGGAACGGCCCTCGAGCATGGTGTGCCCGAACGCGTCGTCGAGCGCCAGGGCCACCTGGGCGTGGCAGCTGATCCGGCGGATGGCCTCGGCGCTGAGCAGGCCCAGCCGCTCGATCTCCGCTCCACCGGTCCCGCCACGGAGGAAGGACAGGTCGGTGTGCGCCACCACGAAGAAGTTCGATCCCGCCGCCGGGCGCCCGCAACCCGACGACCCGCCGCCCGCGCTCCCCGTCCACCGCCCGCGCTCCCCGACGGCCCGCGGCAGATGTCGATCAGGGCGTCGGCCTGGCGTTGGTCGTAGCGGGTCTCGCCGTCAGAGGGGAAGAGTCGTGCCCGCTCGGTGACCGCGGCTCGCACCTCGGCGTAGGCGTCCTCGGGAAGCTGCGCGCTGACCACGCGTCGGGCATCGTTGAAGCGCAGGTAGCGGTAGTCGAAACGGGACTCGGCCTGCTCGTCGCTCGTGCCCCGCATGGCGCGGACCAGGTCCGTGAGCTGGCGGACCGTGCACTCCTCGGCCTGGCGCAGGACGGACGCATCCGACTCTGGTGTGGCGATGTCGACGGCGGCGCGCACCTTGTCGAAGGTCAGCGCGCCCACCCGGAGACCCTGGGCCAGATGAGGCAGGTCCCACAGGCGTTCGGCAACCTGGGACCACGACCGTCCCGTGTTCTCGGCGACTCCCAACCGCTGGGTCAGCCACGCCCCCGACGACGTCGCCCCGTCGATCCGCCACGCCTCCCGCCGGTCCAATTCACCGACGACGCTCAAGAGTGCGCCCAGTGCTGCTGACATGACCGTCCCTAGCCGCTCGGCCTCCGCCATCAGGTCCGCCGTCGACGTCTTCTCCACCACGAGCTCCATGACCAAAGAACAGTCGCCCGATGTGGCGATGAAGGGCGGACCGCTCTCGTCCCGCCCCCGCCGGGACGATCGGCTCTGTTCCCGGCCCGCAGGGACCGATCCCGCTCAGCTCGCCTGGCTCACCGAGCTCATATTGAAGTCGGGGATGCGCAGCGGCGGCATGATGCAACGGTTGAGATACTCGCCCAGCTCCCGGCCGAGCGTGCGGACACTCGTGCCGACCTCGGTGGCCCGGGCCAACAGGTCGACGGGGCTCTCGTTGAAACGGAAGTTGTTGGCCGCCCCCACGACGGCGCCGTCCTCAATCACGTAGACGCCGTCACGCGTCAACCCGGTGAGCAGCGCCGTGGCCGGATCGACTTCCCGGATGTACCACAGGCACGTGAGGAGGAGCCCTCGTTCGGTCCGGGCCACCATCTCATCTACCGTCCCGCCCCCCGCAACGTCGCCGCCTCCTGGGGCATCACCGCCACGCAGGATCAGGTTGTCGATGTAGGGCGCCACCTCGACGCCCGAACGCGCCGCCCCGGCCCGGTGGTAGCGGAGGTGGGCGAGGATCCCGTCACGGATCCAGTCGGTCCGTGCCAAGGGCAGGCCGTTATCGAAGACGGACGACTCCGAGTTCGATGAGCCGCAGACCACGAAAGGGAGGCACTCGATCCCGGGCTCGTGGGGGTCGCTGTAGAGGGTGAAGGGCACGTCGGTGACCCGTTCGCCGACGCGAGTCCGCCTCCTGTCGCGCCCACCGTCTCCGCCACCGCCGCCGCCCCGCCGCCACCGCCGCCACCGCCGCCACCGCCGCCCGTCGAGGCCGAGAACACCGTCCGCCCGTCCTCCGCGTCCTGCCCGCCCATAGCGTAGAAGAACAGGGAGCCCATCAGGTCTGCCACCCCCGACGGCGGGAGGATCACCTCGTAGCGGCCCGCGTCGAGCAAGAGCGGCGGCCTCCGGGCCCACTCCAGGCGTCGCCACAGCTCCGCCTCCAGGGAGTCGAAGGCCAGCTCGCCCATCTCGGCGCCCAGGCCGACCCAGGCCGACCGGACACCGTCGAGCGATCGGCCGACCAGGTTGACGGCACCCGTCGGCTGCGAGAACGACAGCCGTAGCCCGGTCGAGCTCCCTAGATACACCGTCGACACCCCGTACTCCGCAAACCCTGCCAGCACCACGTCGTGCGCCTCGGCACGACGGAAGGCCGACGACAGCCCCGAGAGGACGCCGCCCAACGCCGACAGGTCGGTCTCGACCGGGGCAAGTCCGAAGGCCACGGCGGCCGCGGCGACGCTCCGGGTGCGGATGCCCATCCCGTCGACCAGCGTGACGGCATCCTCGGCGGGCGGCGCCCCCCGGGCATCCGTCAACGCGGCCGACACCATCTGCTCCACGTCGACGACACCGCTGCGCCGGGCCACGCCGACCGAGGGCGCCGCCTCGGACGACGACGACGACGTCATGGCGATGACGGTCACCGAACGGTCACGGCGCACGCCGTTGGTGGTGGTGGTGTTGAGGGCGAAGCGCACGTCGGCGTGGCTGGTCTCGTCGACCAGCACGATGCACCCGTCGGCCCCGCCCCGCCCCGCCTCGCGCAGCGCCACCTCGATGACCTCCTGCGCCGGTATCAACGGCACACCTCGTCGCGACCGGTCACCGTCCGGCCTCTTCGCGGGTGTTGAGCACCCGCACGCCGCGCACCAACACCGACGGGCAGCCGTGGCTGACCGGTGCCACCTGACCGGGCTGCCCCTTGCCGCAGTTGAAGGCGCCGCCGAGCACGTAGGTCGATGCGTCGCCGAGGGCCTCCAGGGCGCCCCAGAAGTCGGTCGTGGTGGCCTGGTAGGCCACGTCCTTGACCTGCCCGGCCAGCCGCCCGCCCTCAATCTTGTAGAACCGCTGGCCGGTGAACTGGAAGTTGTAGCGCTGCATGTCGATGGACCAGCTCTTGTCGCCCACGATGTAGAGGCCGTGCTCGACGCCCGAGATGAGGTCCTCGGTCGTCGTCCCGTCGGGCGCCGGTGCCAGCGACACGTTGGCCATGCGTTGTATCGGCACGTGCAGGGGCGAGTCGGCGAAGGCACACCCGTTCGACCGCCCGAGCCCCATGCGCGCCGCGATGAAGCGGTCGAGCTGGTAGCCGACGAGTACCCCGTCACGGATCAGGTCGAAGGACTGCGCGGCCACGCCCTCGCTGTCGATGGCCACGCTGGCCAGGCCGTGCTCGACGGTGCGGTCACCCGTCACGTGCATGACCGGCGACCCGTAGATCAGGGAGCCGAGCTGGTCGAAGGTGGCGAAGGACGTACCGGCGTAGGCGGCCTCGAACCCCATGGCACGGTCGAGCTCGGTGGCGTGGCCGATGGACTCGTGGATCGTCAGCCACAGGTTGGAGGGATCGACGACCAGGTCGTACACGCCGGCCTCGACCGAGGGCGCCGCCAGCTTCTCGGCCAGGAGCTCGGGCATCCGGGCCAGCTCCCGGGCCCAGTCCCAGGCGCCCGCCCCACCGGCCAGGTACTCCCATCCACGCCCCACCGGCGGGGCCAGCGAGCGCATGGTCTCGAACCCGTCACTCCCCACCGCCAACGCCTCGATCTGCGGCTGGATACGGACCCGGCGCTGCGTGGCGCGGGTCCCGCCCAGGTCGGCCAGGTAGGTCTCCTCCCCGGCGCTCAGCACCTCGGCCGTCACGTGGGTGACGGCGTCGTGGGCCAGGAGCTCCCGGCTCCACTCCTTGAGCAGGGCGACCTTCTCGGCCAGCGGGACGTCGCCCGGATCGGTCTCGAACGGGCTCGTCCACCGCACCTCGCCGTGGGAGGGCTCGGGGACCAGCTCTACCCGCCCCCCGCCGGCCCGCGCCGTCACCTGCGCCGTCTCGATGGCGCTGCGTACGAGGTTGGCCGCCTCCTCGGGCGTCACCTCGACGGTGGCGGCGAACCCGACTGCTCCGTCGACCACCACTCGCACGCCCATGCCGAACTCGGTGTCGTCGGACGAGCCTTCCGGTGTGCCGTCACGGAGGCGGAGCCGCTGGGAGCGGATGCGCTCGATCCGGATCTCGGCGTGCGTGCAGCCGGCCGCCGCCGCGGTGGAGAGGGCGGCGTCGGTCAGTGTCGCCCTGTCGGGGGTCACCGGGTCCGGTCGAGCGTCATCGCGTCGAGGGTTGGCGGATGGGGAGACCGGCGGCCACGTAGGTGGCGTCGATCAGCTCCATGGTGCGGATGGCGTCGATGGCGGTCGTGGGGAACGGCGCACCCTCCTCGACGGCGGCGGCGAACGCCTCGAGCTGGTAGTCGTAGGTGGCCCGCCGGGAGAACTTCTCCCGGCGCGTCCCTGACGCCGTCTCGATGCGCACCCGGTGCCCGTACTGGGGGAAAAAGGGGTTGAGGACGTTGAGCGTCCCCTCGGTGCCCACCACCACGGCGCGCATCCGGAAGAGGGACGACGACAGCAGCGAGCAGCGGACCCGGGCGGTGCCCCCCTCGGGCAGGGAGAACCGGGCGTCCATGGCCCGGTCGACACCGGGCGACGACAGCTTGGCCGAAGCCTCGGTGACCCGCGGGCCGGCGGCCAGCAGCCGCAGCAGGGAGATCGGGTAGCAGCCCATGTCCATCATGGCCCCGCCGGCCAGCCCCAGCTGGTAGCGGATGTCGTCGCGCCTGAAGTTCGGCGCCGAGAAGGAGATGTCGATCTCCCGGATGGTCCCCAGCGCGCCCGACTGCACGATCTCGACCAGGCGGCGGGTCATGGGGTGGTACTCGTAGTGGAACGCCTCCATCACCACCTGGCCCGGGTGGGCCGCGCCGGCCTCGGCAACCTGCCGCGCCTCGTCGGCATTGGCCGTGAACGGCTTCTCGCACAGCACGTGCTTGCCGGCGGCCAGCGCGGCGATGGTCCAGTGCCCGTGCCAGCCGTTGGGCAGCGGGTTGTAGATGGCCTGGATCTCGGGATCGCTCAGCAGGGCCTCGTAGGAGTCGGCGACGCCGGAGATCTTGTGCTTCTTGGCGTACTTGCGCGCCCGTGCCGGGTCGCGTGACGCCACCGCCACCACCTCTGCTCTACCGGTGCGGCGGGCCGGTTTGAGCAGTGCCCCCGGCGTGATACGGGCGGTGCCCAGCACCCCGACTTTCAACATACGGCCGTCGTCTTTGCACCGGTCCCACCCGCGTTGATGGGCGCCACATCGAGGGGGATCATTCTCAGGGACGCTAACGCACGTTCATCGGTTGGGGTGAATACCCTCGGGCATGGAGAGGGGATCGCTCACCACTTGCCCGAGGACGTCGATCACCGCCCGCACGGGGGCCGAGGGCAGGCCGCGCCGGCGTTGCGCGATGCCCACCCGGCGCCGGGGCAGTCCGACGAGGAAGATGACGGCGAAGCGTTCACGCAGGTGGCCGGGCACGGCGGTGGCGGGGAGGATGGCCGGCCCGTAGCCGTCGAAGGCCAGCGAGGCGATCATACGGACGCCGTCCAGCTCCATGGCGGGTCGCAGCTCCACCCGGGCCGGCACCACGGCGCTGTCGATCTCGGTCCGTAGCGCCGTGCCCGGCGCGGGAAGGAGGAGCTCCATGTCGGCCAGCCGCTCCAGCGGGAGGGACGTCTCGTGGGCCAGGGGATGGTCGCGGGGCACCACGAGCACCAGGTCCTCGTCGAAGAGGTGCGCCACGATGACCTCGTCACCGCTCAGCGGCAGGGTGACCACGGCCAGGTCGAGCTGGCCCGACCCGAGCTGGAGCTCGAGCTGGGCGCTCGACCCCTCGGCGATGTTGAGGTGGATGTGGGGGTGCCGGGCGCGCAGCAGGTCGAAGAGCTGCGGTACCAGCCAGCGGCCGGTGGTCCCGATCATGCCCAGGCGCACGGTGCCGACCACCGTCTCGCGCAAGGCGGTGACGTCGGCCATCATGTCGGAGAGCTCGTTCATGATCCGCCGCGCCCGACCCACGACGACCTCCCCCTCCTCGGTGAGGCGGCCGGAGGCGCGGTCGACAAGCTGCACATCGAGCTCGCGCTCGAGCCGGGCGATGTGCGCCGAGACGTTGGACTGCACCGTTCCGATGGTGGTGGCCGCCGCCGAGAAGCTGCCCGTGTCGGCTATGCCCAGGAGTGCCTGCAAGTGCTTGAGCTCCACCGCACCGCCTTCCTTTCGTCGGGAGGTCCCGAGGGTATCAGGATATAAGATGGTAGATATCTCTTGAAGCTGCTTGACAGATCATGCGGGGCACGACAAAATGGATTCAGACCACAGGGAACGGAACCCCCCCCTCCTGAACCTGGTGAGTCGTGAGAAGGGATCGCCACCCCCCCGGCGATCCCTTCTCCTTTTTCCGGGACAGTTTCGCGTTTCCCCCTCGGGACGGTGGCGCGCTCCCGCCGGGGGACCGTGGCACGGTCGGGCCGGGGGCGATGCGCCGTACGGACAGGGGAGTGGCGAGGCTGTGGGTTCGCCAGACAGCGGCGTTCGACATTAGGTTAGAAGCGTGCTCTACCAGGCCTACCAGAGGCAACGCGACCTCACGGCGCCTGCCCGGGCGTTCGCCGGGCTGGCCTCATGGACCCTGCGCGAGATGCCCGACCGCTGGACCGACAACCGGGTGGCCCGTCAGTTGTCCGCCACCTACGAGATGATCGAGCGGGCCCGCCTGACCCATGAGCGGCCGCCCTTCGGCATCGACCAGGTCATCGTGGGCGGCGAGCCGACGCCCGTGTGGGAGGAGACCGTGGTCTCCACCCCCTTCTCCTCCCTCCTCCACTTCCGCAAGGAGGTGGAGGATCCCGAGCCGGTGGTGCTGTTGGTGACCGCCCTGGCCGGGCACTTCTCCACCCTCCTGCGGGCCACGGTGCGCTCGCTGCTCCCCGATCACGACGTCTACGTGACGGACTGGCGCAACGCCCGGGACGTCGGGCTCGAGCACGGCAGCTTCGGCCTGGACGACTACATCGGCCAGGTCATCTCCTTCCTCGAGCACATCGGCCCCGGGGCGCACGTCATCGCCGTCTGCCAGCCCTGCCCGGCGGTGCTGGCCGCCACGTCGCTGATGGCGGCGAGCGACCATCCGGCCCAGCCCAAGAGCCTCACGCTCATGGCCGGTCCGATCGACACCCGGGTCAACCCCACCAAGGTCAACGAGCTGGCCCACTCCAAGGCGCTGGGGTGGTTCGAGCGCAATGTGATCGCCACCGTGCCCCTGCGCTACCCCGGTGCGATGCGGCGGGTCTACCCGGGGTTCCTCCAGGTGGCCGGGTTCGTGACCATGAACCTCGAGCGCCACGTGCGCCAGCACGTGAACCTCTACAACGACCTCGTCCGGGGGGACTACGAGGAGGCGGCAGAGATCTCCGACTTCTACGACGAGTACTTCGCCGTGCTCGACATGCCGGCCGAGTTCTACCTCGACACCATCGACCGGGTCTTCCAGCGCGAGCTGCTGGCCCAGGGTCAGCTGACGTGGAGGGGGCAGCCGGTGGACCCGGGCGCCATCCGGCGGACCGCCCTCCTCACGGTCGAAGGGGAGAAGGACGACGTCTGCGGGGTCGGCCAGACGCTGGCCGCCCAGGAGCTGTGCACCGGGATCAAGCCCCGCAAGAAACGTCACCACCTTCAGGCCGGCGTGGGCCACTACGGGGTCTTCAGCGGCAGCCGCTGGGAGCGGCAGATCTACCCGATCGTGCGCAACTTCATACTGGCCAACCAGTGAGGTAGGCGGGACCCGACCCGCCGGTCAGAACTCCATCTCGAGTTCCTCGACGTCGTGAGGTTCGAGGAGCGCCGCCTCGTACCACTCGACGATCTCGGGCATGGCCAGGATGGCCTCGACGTACTCGGAGGCGACGGCACCCACCTTCACGTCGTAGGTCTGTAGGCGGGTGCAGTCCGGGGCGTACATCGCATCGGCGACGGTACGGGTCTCGCCGAAGAGGTACGGGCCCCCGGAGGCGGCCAGGCACTCGTTCCAGACCGTCTCGATGCGGTCGATGTCGGCCTGGACGCCGGCCCAGACGGGGAAGCCCGGGTGGTGCGCCTGAAGGTTCATCGGGAGGCCGGAGCGCAGGTTGGCGAACCCCGAGTGGACCTCGCCCGACACCGATCGGCACGAGGCCTTGGCCCGCGCCTCCTCCGGCAACAGGGTGCGGTCGATGTACTCGTAGAGGTACTCGCCGATGGCCAGGGTGTCCCAGACCACGAGGTCGTCGTGGCGCAGGCGGGGCACCAGGAACGACGGCGAGAGGAGCAGCAGTTCGTTGCGCGCGTCGGGGTCGCTGTTGTCCACCATCTCTACGGCGAAGTCCAGCCCGGCCAGCTTGCACAAGAGCCAGCCCCGGAGGGACCACGCGCCGTAGTTGCGGCTGTTGATGGTGAGTGTGGCCTGCGACACGAGTGGCTCCTTGGATACCGCGTACGGCCACGCGGCGTCTGCCACCCTAAATTAGGCCACGGCGGGGACTTCCACCAGTACCGACTTTTCGGCCAGATCGACCCGTCCCCGGGCCGATCGCGTCAGACCTTCTTGACGGGTGCGGGGACCACCTTGGCGGGTGCCGGCGCGTAGATGTCGACGACCCCTGCGAGGAACGAGTGCTGCGCATCGAGCAGCTTGCCCCAGAAGCCAAAGGCCAGGTCGAGCGACTCGGAGGCGGTGGGGATCTTGTCGGAGAAGGGGATGAGCGAGGGGTCGGGCTTGATGGCGATCGAGTCGAACGCCGAGGAGGTGGACTTCATGGCCCCCAGGGTCCAGGCCTGGCTGGTCTCGACGGCCTTGAGCACTCCATCTTGGATCTTCTCTGTCACTTCAATGGCGGTCATGTGGAACCTTCCTCTCAGAACAGCTGCGAACGGCGGGGATATCGGGGATATACAGGCACGTGGGAATTACCGTGTGTCGCTTACTATATCAAGCAACGGGCGGTTTATCAAGCAACGGGCGGTTGGGCACGCACCAGCCGCATCTGGCACGCACCAGGCGCACCATCCCGGCCCGCCGCCCGTCAGCCGAACTGTTGCCGCAGTGCCTTCTTGTCGTACTTGCCCACCGCCGTGCGCGGCACCGCCTCGATGACCTCGATGCGGTCGGGGAGCTGCCACGAGGCGAACCCCCCCGCCAAGAGGTGCGCCCGTACATCGTCGGCCGAGAGCGTCTCGCCGGGCTTCACGACGACGCAGACGAGCGGCCGCTCCTGCCATTTGGGGTCGGGCACGGCGATGACCGCCGCCTCGAGCACCGAATCCATCTGCATGACCCGATCCTCCATGTCGACCGACGAGATCCACTCGCCCCCGGACTTGATGAGGTCCTTGGTGCGGTCGGCGATCACGAAGTAGCCCTCGGGCGAGCGGATGGCCACATCGCCGGTCTTGAACCAGCCGTCCTCGGTGAAGTTCTCCACACCCTGCCCGTGCAGGTAGCCGTCCACCACCCACGGACCGCGGACGAAGAGGTCGCCCATGGACGAACCGTCCGCCGGGACCTCGCCACCCGACTCGTCCCTGACGGTGATCTCCACGCCCGGGAGGGGTAGCCCGGCCTTGGTTCGGGCGGCGGCGGTGACCTCCTCTTCGCTCCAGTCCCGCATGCGCTCCTGCGGCCAGGCCATCGATGCCAGCGGCGACGTCTCGGTCATACCCCAGGCCTGCACGATGCGGATGCCGAACTCGGCGGCGTAGCGCTCGATCATGGAGCGAGGCGGTTGGGCGCCGCCGCACACGATGTGGCGGAGGTGGGGGAGGGTCTCCGCCCGCCGCGCCAGCTCGTCGGCGATGCCCAACCACACCGTGGGCACCCCGGCGGTGACGGTGACCCGCTCGTCGCGCAGGAGGTCGACGAAGGAAGACGGGTCGAGCGCCCCGGCGTAGAAGACCTGCTTGGCCCCGACAGCCGCCGCTGCGTAGGGCATTCCCCAGGCGTTGGCGTGGAACATCGGAACCTGGGGCAGCACCGCGTCGCCCGGCCCGATGGACATGCCGGCGTGGGAGGTGACGGCCAGGGCATGGAGGAACGTCGAGCGGTGGCTGTAGACGACGCCCTTGGGGCGACCGGTGGTCCCCGAGGTGTAGCAGAGCCCCATCGCCTGACGCTCGTCGATCTCGCGGCGCGGGTAGTGCGTCGGCTCGTCGGCGATGAGGTCTTCGTAGGCGATGACGCCGGCGAGGCGCGTCTCGGGCACGTGGTCGCCGAAGACGACGAGGTGGGCGGGAGCCGTGACGTGGTCGAGGGCCTGCTCGAGCAGCGGGAGCAGGTCGGGGTCGACCAGCACGGCCCGGTCGTCGGCGTCCTTCAGCATGTACGCCAGCTCCTCGGGCGACACCCGCAGGTTGAGGGTGTGGAGCACCCGTTCCGAGCACGGCACACCGAAGTACGCCTCCAGGTGGTTCGAGCTGTTCCAGGCCAGGGTGGCCACGCGGTCGCCCTTCTCGAGGCCCAGACGATCCAGGGCATGCATCAGCTGTTGGGTGCGGCGGCCGAACTCGGTGTAGGTCCGACGCTCCAGGCGGCCGGACGGGGAACGGCTGACCAGCTGCGCGTCGGGGGCGTGGTTGGGCGAGTGGTCGAAGAGGAGCCAGGCGTTCAGCGGCGTGTCCATCATCATGGGACGACGGTATCCGATCCTTCTACCGTTGCCCGTCGACGTGCCCCGCCCCCGACGGGGGCGGCATCAGCGGGCCAGGACGTACCGCCCGGGCGCCGGGTCCCCGGCCGGGTGCTCGGCACTGCCCAGCGAGGAGGGCGCGGGGTGACGCCCGCCCGAACGCGCCGCGACCCACGCCGCCCACGGCCCCCACCATGAGCCGCTGGTCGGCTCCGCCTTGGTCAGCCACTCGTCGGGGTCCGCCACGGTCGCCGGCGCGATGGTCACACTCATCTTCGGATTACCGGGGGGATTGACCAGACTCTGGATGTGGCCCGACGACGACAGTGCGAACCGGCTGTCCCCCCCGAGCAGCCGGGTCGTGGCGTAACAGGCCTTCCAGGCGGTGAGGTGATCGTTGCGGGCGCCCACCACGAACGAATCGACCTCGACCTTGCTCAGATCGATGGGGTTCCCGTGGACGGTCCAGCCGCCGGTGGCCAAGGTGTTGTGCATGAACAAATCCAGGAAATCGGCGTGGAGGGCGGCGGGCAGCTGCGTGGGGTCGCTGTTCCAGGCCATGACGTCGAAGGTCGCCAGGTCCTCCCCCAACAGGTTGTTGTTGACCCAGTAGTTCCAGATGAGGTCGTTGGGACGCAACAGGGCGAAGAGGGCGTTGGCGTGGCTGCCCAGGAGCACGCCGCGCCGGTCGGTCGTTCGGCGGGTGTGATCCACGATGGTCCTCTCGCCCAGGAGGCCGATCATGGTCGGCACGGAGAAGTCGAGGAGGGTGACGGCGAAGGTGGCGCACCGGATGAGGGGGTCCTGTTGGGAGGCGAGGTGACCCAGCAGGGCCGCGGTGGTGATCCCTCCGGCGCACAGTGACACGGTGTTGGCCTGGTCGGTGCCGGTGATCTCGGTGGCGGCGCGCACCGCCTCGTCCACGGCGTCGACGTAGGCGTTGAGCCCCCAGTCCCGGTGCTCCTTGGTCGGATTGCGCCAGCTGATGGTGAACATCTGGAGGCCCTGCGCCACACAGAACTCCACGAAGCTGCGTCCGGGGGCCAGGTCCATGAAGTAGTACTTGTTGATCTGCGGGGGCACCATGATCAGCGGGATGCTGGAGACGGTGTCGGTCGTCGGCGTGTACTGCAGCAGCTCACACACCTCGTTGCGGAAGACGACGGCGCCGGGGGTGACCGCCAGGTTGCGGCCGACCCCGAAGGCCGCCCGGTCGACGTAGCGGGGGAAGCCGTGATTCGAAACAACGTCGCGCCTCATGTTGCCGAGCCCCCTGACCAGGCTCTTGCCGCCGGTCTCGAAGGCGCGTTCGACGACGGCGGGATTGAGGAGCGGGAAGTTGGTCGGCGCCAGGGCCGAGGTGACAACGGTGGCCGCCAGCTTGGCCCGCTCGTTGGTGCGCCAGTCAAAATGGGCGTCGTCGACCAGCTCCAGGGCCGTGCGGGTGCACGCCAGATAGCTCTGGCACAGGCGGTGGAAGGCCGGGTTCTCCTTCCAGGCCCGGTTCTCGAAGCGCCAGTCCCTCGGTTCTGGGGCGATCGACGAGCGGCCGACGGCCACCTTGGAGATCTCGACACCGAGGCCGACCATCCGGCGGGGGAGCGTGCGGGTCGCCGTCCTGGCGCCGACCTGCATGAGGGCACCGGCGAAACCGAGCGGATCCACCCGTCGCAGGAGGCGTCGTGGCCCGAGAACCCGACCGGAACGCTCGGATGTCAACAGTCTTGCCATGGGCCACCTCTTTACTGCATCACCACCTCCGGGTACTGCCCCCTTCAATCCCGGGTCCTTGTCTCAGTCAAGCACAACGGCGCGTGAAATGTACTGGTAAATCACCAGGAAGTGAACGATCGCAATTCGCCCCCCCGGTAAAGTCTGGCGGTGGCCGACAATGCGGAGACCGATCAGCCGTGGGACGCCTTCGGAACGTATCTACGCAGCCAGCGGCAGTTGGCGCAGTTGAGCCTGCGGCAACTGGCGGCGCTCACCAAGGTCTCCAACCCCTATCTGAGCCAGATCGAGCGGGGCCTCCACCGTCCGTCCATCAACATCATCAAGTCGCTGGCCGAGGCCCTCAACCTCTCCGTCAGCGACCTGCTGGCCCACGCCGCCGACATCGCGTCCGGCGAGGAACGGGCGACCACCACCCGCACCGCCATCCTCAACGATCCCCACCTCAACGACACCCAGAAGAGCGCCCTCCTGGCCGTGTACCACTCCATGGTCGACGCCGTGTCCGACGAGGAGCCGGCTGCGAAGGACCCGGCTGCGAAGGACCCGACTGCCGTGGGCCCGAGTGCCGTGGCCGGGCAGGCCGAGGCGTCGTAGCTGCGCCGCTGTGGTTCAGGCGCCGTGGCCGCGCCGCTGTCACTCAGGCGCCGTAGCCGAGGCGCCGTCACTGAGGCGTCGTAGCCGAGGCGTCGTAGCTCAGGTCTCGTGGCTCAGGCGTTGAAGTTGAGCCGGAGCCCGGGGCAGTGCCACTCGGTGGCGTAGAGGCGCCCGAGCCCGGCCGAGGTGATGAAAGCGGTGCGCATGTCGGGGCCGCCGAAGCACACGTTGGTGACGAACGGATCGTGCTCGGGAACCGTCACCTTGGCAACGACCCGCCCCTCCGGCGAGATGGCGGTGATGCCCGACTCCTCCAGATCGGCGCCGCACACGTTGCCCTCGCTGTCGATGGCCAAGCCGTCCCAGTGGTGCCGCCCCTCGGTCGAGTACAGCACGGCGAAGGAGTCCGAGAGGGCCCCGACCCCGACGACGTCCCAATAGACGATGCGGCCCGTATAGGTCTCCGAGGCGTACAGGCGATCCTGACCGGGCGAGAGCCCGAGACCGTTGTTGAGCTGGAGACCCCCGGCCACCAGGTGGATGGAGGAGCCGTCCGCCAACCCGTAGTACACCAACCCGGCCGAGGTGTCGTTGAAGTAGAAGCCGCCGTGCACGTCGAACACGATGTCGTTGCCCGAGGTGATCGGGGTGTCCCCGCAGTGGGTATACACCGTCTCGAGGGTGCCGGTGGCCAGGTCGACCCGCTGGATGGAACCGCCGTGGTAGCCGGCGGCCTGATCGAAGGGCTGGCGGACGCCGTCGACCGTCTTGAAGGCCAGGCCGCCATCGTTGCTGATGTAGACGTGCCCGTCGGGCCCGATGGCCGCCCCGTTCGGCCCACCACCACAGCGGCTGACCACCGAGACCGTGCGGTCGGGCGACACGCGAATCAGGTCGCCGCCCTCGATCTCGACGACCAGGACGGAGCCGTCGTCCATGGCGATAGGGCCCTCGGGGAACTTCAGACCGCTGGCCAGCTCGATCATCTCTCCGCCACCCACACTGCCTCCGGCCCCCACGCTGCCTCCGGCCCCCACGCTGCCTCCGCCCCCCGCCTGCCCGGCGGCGCTACATGCGGGTCTCGAGGGTATCAGCCCCTACCAGCCCGCATCAGCCCGCATCAGCCCGTGCCGGCCCGTGCCGGCCCGTACCGGCCCGCATCGGCCCGCTCGGGGGGACTTAGGCTGGTCCGCCATGGGCAAGAGCGCCGTCTTCGTCGATCTTGACCGCACGCTGCTCGGTCACGCCTCCGGCCAGGTCCTCAACCGGGCACTGATGGACGAGGGCGTGGTCCCGCAGGGGCGCTCGTTGCCCGGTGACCGGTTGCTCTACGCCGTCAACGACCGCCTGGGCGAGAACCTGCTCTCCATGGGCCTGGTGCGGGCGGCGGCCCGGGTCGCCAAGGGGTGGCGCCAGGACCAGGTGCAGGCGGCGGCCCGACGGGCCGTCGAGGAACTCACGGCGCTCGTGGCCCCCTTCGCGCCGCAGTATCTGGACGACTTCCGGGCCGACGGCCATCAGTTGGTGCTGACCACCACCACGCCGGTCGACATGATCGCCCCCTTCGCCCGGGCCATGGGCTTCGACGCCGTCATCGCCACCGCCTACGAGACCCGGGACGGCCGCTACACGGGGCGTCTCTACGAGGGCTTCGTGTGGGGCACGGGCAAGCTGAAGGCGGTCCGGACCTGGGCCGACGGCGAAGGCATCGACCTGGGCGACTGCCACGCCTGCAGTGACAGCGTCTTCGACACCCCGCTGCTGGCCAGCGTCGGTTGGCCGCACGCCGTCAACCCGGACCTGCCGCTGATCGCCATCGCCACCCTCCGGCGCTGGCCCATTGAGCACTGGGACGCGCCACCGGGCATACCGAGCCTGTTGGGCCTGGAGCCCTACGACGTACTGCGTCCGTTCGTGCGGTCCGCCTGGTTTCCCTATGCCCGCTTTGACATCAGCGGCATCGAGCACATCCCCCGGAGTGGCCCCGTCCTGTTGGCCGCCAACCATCGGAGCTACTTCGACGTGGCGGCACTCGCCCTCCTGATCGCCCGGCTGGGCCGGCCGGCGCGGTTCATGGGCAAGAAGGAGATCTTCGACGCGCCGGTGGTCGGCTCCATCGCCCGGGCGCTGGGGGGGATCTCCGTGGAACGGGGTGGCCGATCGGACCAGGCATTGCGCGCCGCCGACGCGGCCTTGCGGGCGGGCGAGGTGGTGCTGGTGCTGCCGCAAGGAACCATCCCCCGTGGCCCGGCGTTCTTCGACCCCGAGCTGAGGGGGAGGACGGGGACGGCCCGTCTGGCCGCTTCCACCGGTGCGCCGGTCATCCCCATCGGGATCTGGGGCACCGAGAAGGTATGGCCGCGATCGGCCCGGACGCCCGACGTCACCTTGGTGTTCCGCCCACCCACGGTCACCGTCCGGGTGGGGGAGCCGCTCTCACTGCCGTTGACCGATGCCGAAGCCGACACGGCGACGATCATGGCGGCGATCGCCGCCCTGCTGCCCGAAGAGTCCACGACGCGACCGGCGCCCACGGCCGAGGAGCTGGCGCGCACGCAGCCCCCTTCGTGAGGTCTCGCCTGGCTGTCGCCACGACGCGGGTGGTCAACGCCGCCTCGCGCCGCCTCGGGCGGGGGCAGGGGACGGTGGCCGGCGGTCGCTGCGGGCTCAGGATCGACCCGCGGCTCCTCGAGCATCTGACCACCGGACGCGCCGTGGCGCTGGTGACGGGCACCAACGGCAAGACCACCACGACCCGCCTGCTCTCCGTGGCTCTCGGCCGCGACGGGGCCCGAGTGGTCTCCAATGAGACGGGCTCCAACATGCCCCCGGGCCACGTGGCCGCCCTGGCCGGCGACCGTAGGGCCGGCCTGGCCGTGCTCGAGGTCGACGAGGTCTACCTGCCCCGGGTCCTGGCCGCTACCAGGGCCGCCGTCGTCGTGCTCCTCAACCTCTCGCGCGACCAGCTGGACCGCACCAACGAGGTTCGCATGGTGGCGGGGACGTGGCGGGCCGCGCTGGCGGCCGCACCGCACGCCACCGTCGTGGCCAACGCCGACGACCCACTCGTGGTCTGGGCCGCCGGCGCGGCGCTGCAGGTGCGCTGGGTCGGTGCCGGCCTCGGCTGGCGGCTCGATGCGGTGGGCTGCCCCGCGTGCCAGGGCCGCATCGCGTTCGACGCCGGGGGGTCCTGGGCCTGCGTGAGCGGCTGCGGCTTCGCCCGCCCCGAGCCCATGGCGACGTTGCGGGCCTCGGGCGACGGCGCTTCCTACCAGGCAGTCTGGTCCGACGGGGCGTGCCAGAAGATCGCGCTGGCCCTGCCCGGCCGCTTCAACTACGCCAACGCGTTGATGGCGGCGGTGGCCGCCACCGCCCTGGGCGTCGACGCGGTGGACGGCCTGGCCGCCATGGCCACCGTCGGCGATGTGGCGGGTCGCTTCACCCTCCGCGAGGTGGGGGGCGTGCGTGCCCGTCTGATGCTCGCCAAGAACCCCGCCGGGTGGAGCGAGCTCCTCGAGCTGGTGGGCGACGACGAGGGACCTATCGTGATCAGTATCAACGCGCGGACGGCGGATGGAGCCGACCCGAGCTGGCTGTGGGACGTGCCCTTCGAGCGTCTGGCGCCCCGCGTGGTGGTGGCGACCGGGGACCGGTGCCGCGACCTGTCCGTGCGGCTGCACTATGCGGGGGTGACCCACGTGACGGAGGCCGACCCGGTGGCGGCCGTGCGCACGGCGGCCACACAGGGCGCGTCCGCCGACGGGGCCCGCGACCGTGTCGACGGGGACTCCATCGGGGACTCCGTCCGGGTCGACGGGGCCCGCGACCGTGTCGACGGGGACTCCATCGGGGACTCCGTCCGTGTCGACGGGGACTGCGTCCATGTCATCGGCAACTACACGGCGTTCCACGATCTCCTCGCCGCGGGCGTGCCCGCACCATGAGCGTCGGGCCATGAACCGGCCGCTGCGCATCTGCGTCGTCTACCCGGACCTGCTCGGCACCTACGGCGACGGCGGCAACGGGGTGATCCTGGCCCGGCGGGCGCAGTGGCGCGGCGACGAGGTCGACCTGGTGCAGGCGCCGTCCGACGCCCCGTTGCCCGAGGCGGACCTCTACTGCCTGGGCGGGGGTGAGGACGGACCACAGGTGCGCGCCGCCCGCTCGCTCATCGACGATGGGACCCTGGCCCGGCGGGTCGCCGGCGGCGCCGTCGTGCTGGCCGTCTGCGCCGGCTACCAGATCGTGGGCACGACGTTCCCCGGCGCCGACGGCGTGCCGCACGAGGGAGTCGGCCTCTTGGAGGTGGCCACCACCAAGGGAGCGGCCGCCCGTGCCGTCGGAGAGGTCGTGGCCGAGGTGGTGGCCGAGTCCGGCCTGGCGTCGTTGCCCACCCTGACCGGGTTCGAGAACCATGGCGGGCGGACGGCGCTCGACGGCGCGGCTTCCGGTGTCGGCGATGGTGCTGGTGTCGGCGCAGCTGGCGTCGCCGGTGTCGGCGCGGTCGTGACCGGTCCGGCCGGCCCGACCGTGCCGCTCGCCCGGGTCATCGCCGGGGTCGGCAACGGGGACGGCTCGGGCCGCGAGGGTGCGGTATGCGGCCGGGTGCTCGGCACCTATCTGCACGGGCCGCTGCTGGCCCGCAACCCGGCCCTGGCCGACCTCCTGCTGGCCTGGGCTCTCGGGCTCGAGGTCGAAGAGCTCCCGCCCCTCGACGACACCGCCGCCGAGGGGCTCCGCCGCGAGCGGATCGCCGCCATGGGCCGGCGGCGGCGTACGGGCCGGCCGCGGCGCAGCCGGGGGAGCCTGTAGAACGAACGGGTCAGGGCCAGGTCGTGGCGCGCCCGCCCGGGGGTGGGGCGTCCAGCGCCCAGGCGCGCCGCCAGGCCGGAGCGTCCGGACCGCGGTGGGCAGCGGCCGCACCGGCCACGGGGTCGGCGGCGCTCACGTCGCGCCGGGCCCGCCACCAGTCGGTGCGCACCTCGCGGGCCAGGGTGGCCACCGCCGCCTCCAGGCGGTCGGCAAAGCGCCGGGTGTTCTCCCCCTCGTCGGGGGTCAACGGCGCGCCGAACAGCACCGAGATCGGTGAGCGGCGCAGCCGGCCGGCCCGACGTGATTCGGTGCCCGAGCCCCCCGGGGCGCGGCCCGGCTCGCCGGCCGTCTTGGGCAGCACCCGCCGGGTGCCGTGCAGGTACACCGGGATCACCGGTCGGCCGGTGCGGTGGGCCAGGTAGGCCGCGCTCGCCGGATGGAACGGCTGCGTCCACCCGTCGGGCGAGCGGCCACCCTCGGGGAAGATCACCAGGTTCCACCCCGCCGCGATGAGATCCGCCGCCGTATCGGCCGAGCGTCGGTTGACCTTGGACCGCTCTATGGGGATGGCTGCTAGAGAGAACGACCACAGCACCGACTTCCAGGTCCGGTCGAAGAAGTAGTCCGATGCCGCGGCGACGACGGTGCGGTGCCGGAACTCGACCGGCAGGTTGGTGAGCACCAGAGGGGTGTCGACGTGGCTGGCATGGTTGGCGGCGAAGATGACCGGACCCTCCACGTGGCGCAGGTGTTCAAGGCCGCGCACCGTGGCCGGGGCCAGGACGCGGGCCACCGGACGGGCGACGTTGTCCATGATCATGGCGCGGGCCACGCGGACGGGGTACCGGCGGGACCACGCATGGTCGTACTCGAGCCCGATCTTGCGGTCCGGCGCCGGCCGCTCGACCGACGCCGGCCACGACGGAGCGGCCAGCGGGAAGCGCGCGGTGCGGGCCATCAGTGCACGTCCGCCATCATGATCGGTGGCGCGTGCAGGTGGGTCAGGGTGGGGGAGGGCCCGACCACGTCGGTGGCCATCTCCAGCGCGTCGTTCAACGACGAAGCCGGTGAGAACCCGAGCCGGCGCACGGCCTTGGGGTCGCCGCCGATAACGATGACCCGACCCAGGTGCTCCAACGCGTGGGCGCACCAGTACCACATGTAGAACGGGTGCACGCCGTGGTAGGCGTGGCCGGTGCGGTAGAGGTGGACGTACCACGGGTCGGTGGCGAACGACTCCTCGAACTGCTTGTGGATGGCCACCGGGTCGACGGTCTGGGTCAGCACCTGCTCGTAGAAGTCGATGTAGCTGGGGTGGTGCCCGGGGTGGAACTCGGGACGGGTGGGATGGCGCAGGATCAGCACGCCGCCCTCGCGCACCAGGGGCTTGCCCCGGTAGAGGTTGAAGAAGTAGCCCAGCCCGAGGCACGCCACCAGGATCGGGTTCATGATGGAGTTGACGTTGTAGGGGCAGATGTACGGCAGTCCCATGGTCAAGATGTCGGTCTGCCCGGTGACGTCGACCCCCTGCTGCCGCCACACGTTCTCCGTCGTGACGGCGTGCACCGCCTCGACCTCGCCGGCCTGCACCGAGGTCATGGCATGGGGGGACTCAATGGAGTGGAAGATCTGACGGGCCACCCGGGGCGGCACCCCCCTGAGCGACGCCGACGTGGCGGCGTAGGTGGCGCGGTCCCGCAGGTTCCACTCCCACTCCCGCTTCTGCAAGAAGGCGAAGGACGACGGGAAGGTGTTGGTGTTGAGCGTGGTCTCTATCTGGAAGACCTTGACCCCGGCGTCGGCGATGTGCCGCCCCATGCGCCAGTTCGAGGTGTGCAGCTCCGAGGCGGGGGCGTCCATGAACGAGCGCGAGTGCTGCATCGTCTGGGGGTTGTGGTGGTGGCGCAGGCTCTTGTAACTGGCCAGCCCCGTGGCCACGCTCTTGTGCCCCCCGTCCATGGCCACCAGGTTGATGTTGACGTAGACCAGCAGGTCCGAGGTGGCCGCCCGCTTGTTGATCTCCACGTCCTCGCCCCGTTCGGTCTGCCCGAGGTGGATGAGGTTGTCGGGGTCTTCGGCATCGTGCTGGGTGAGCAGGCCGTGGGGGGCGAAGGCATCGTAAATCCGGTCACCGAGCGCGTGGCGGAGCTCGGCCTCGGTCATGCGTCGGTGCAGGGCGAGGGCGGCGATGAGCACCACGTCGTCGACCCCGGCGTCGGCGGCCAGGTCGAGCACCGTCTCTATGACTATCTGGCGGATGTCCGGCGCCTCCATGGGTGGCAGGGGGAGCGAGATGTCGTCGAAGCAGATCGTCAGTTTCATGCCGGCATGGAGCAGCGCCGGCAGGGGATCGCGATCGCCGACCGGATGGAGCAGGGCGTGCCGGACGGCGGCGTAGGGGTCGTCGAGGGCCTTCATCGGCTCGGGTGCGTACACCACCCGGCTGCCTTCGGGGAGGGTCTCGAGCGTGAAGCCCTCACCGTTCCAGAAGAGCGTCGGGGGCGTGGACTTGTCCACCTCGAGGACGAATCCGGGTCGGCGGCTCATCGGGTGTGTCCTTTCGTGATGTCGAAGGCGATCTTCACCGAGCCGCGGCGGCCGGCGGCGCCGGCATGGGCCACGGCCTCCTCGAAACGGGTGAGCGGGTAGGTGGCCGAGACGAGGCGCCCGGTCGACTGGGCGGCCACCACCTCGAAGGCGAGGGCGAACGTGGTCACCTCCTCCACCTTTGCGACGCTGGATCTCGCGCCACCCGTTCGGGCGCCGGCGGAACCAGCGGAACCGGCGGAGGGGGCCGAGGTGGCCGAGGTGGCAGAGGTGGCCGAGGTGGCCGAGGCGGCAGAGGCGGCAGAGGCGGATCTTGCTGCGCTCGATCTCGGCGCGCGCACCTTGGGGACGGTCTCGGTGCCGTAGGCGTAGGCGCCGGCCAGGCGGATCTCGCGGTGCCAGAGCGGGGCCAGGTCGAGCGTCACACGGCCCGGCATGCCGACCAGGGCGACGGTGCCACGGGGCCGGACCATGGCGATCGACTGGGCGATCGACTCGGCGCTGCCCACGCAGTCGATGACCACATCGGCCCCTCCCGACAAGGTGGCCGTCGTACCCGGCGCCCCGCCGAAGGAGAGTGAGCGGCTCTGCCGGCGCACAGCGCGCGGCAGCTGATCGGGAGGGAGCGCCTGGGTGGCGCCGAGCTCACGGGCCAGCCGCTGCTGATGGCCGTACTTGGCGCCCACCAGCAGCGCCCGCGGGGCGGGGCAGCGCCCGCTGGCGACCAAGTGGGCCAGCGCGGCCGTCACGGTGAGCCCCACCGTGCCGGCGCCGAGCACCGCCACGAGGTCGCCCTCCGAGATGCCCGAGCGGAGCACGGCGTGCACGGCGCAGGCCACGGGCTCGGTGGTGACCGCGTCGGCGTCGCTCAGCCCCTCGGGGACGGCGAAAAGCTGGCTGGAGTGCGCCACCAGCCCGGTGGTGGACCACCCGCCTCCGGTGTCGGCGCAGTAGCCGGTCTGCAGCCCGGGCCGGATGTGCCCAAAGGCCAGGTGCCCACAGTTGCCCACGTGGCCGGCCGCGCACCACTCGCAGAGCGGGGTGATGCCGCGGGCAGCGCAGCCCAGCACCGGCTGGAGTACGACCCGGGTCCCGGCTGCCAGCGCGGCGCCGTCGGCGCCGACGGCGTCACCGGAGAGCGTCCCCACCACCTCGTGCCCCGGGACGAAGGGGAACGAGACGATGTCCTCGAAGTAGCGCGAGCTGCGCCCGTCCAGCGTGGCCAGGTCCGAGCCGCAGATGCCGGAGAGCACGGGGTCCACGTGGGCCCAGCCCTCACCGGGCAGGGAGGGGGCGTCGTGCTCGACCAGGCGCAGCGGGCCCAGCGCGGCGCCCCGTCCCGAGCCGAAGGTCGAGGCGATGCGGGCCGCGGCGAAGCGGGGCAGCGAGCGCTCGAAGAGGAGCGTGGTCATCGGCCAGCGCTCATCGGGCGGTCACCGCCTTGGGCGACCTCACGTCGAAGGGCCCCAGCGGCAGGGGTCGGTGCGAGCCGCCCTTCGCCTTGGACCAGTGCTCGACGTGCCAGCCCCGCCGGCGGGCGATGGCGGCCAGGCGGGCCTCGGGGTTGACGGCCACCGGGAACCCGACCGCCTCGAGCATGGCCAGGTCGCTGGCCGAGTCGGCGTAGGCCACCGACTCCTCGAGCGAGAGGTCGTGTGCCTGGGCGTAGTCCGCCAGCACCAGGGCCCGGGCCTCCCCGATGGGGGGCAGGTTGGTGAGGTGCCCGGTCAGCAGCCCGTTGCGCTCCTCCATCTGGGCGCAGACGATGTCGTCGAACAGCGGCCGCACCGGCTCAATGATGAAGTCGAGCGCACCGGTGATCAGCAGCGTGCGATGGCCGAGGGCGCGGTGGGCGCGGACCCGGGCGAACCCGTCGGGGAAGGAGCGCGTCAGGAGCTGGGTGTGGAAGAGCTCCCACGAGTCGGCGCGCAACTGGGCGATGGGAGCGTCGGCGAAGCGGCGGTAGAAGGACCGGAGGAAGTCGCCTCTGTCGCGCCGATCCAGGGCCAGCAGCGACGGGGCCTGGCGCAGCAGGTCGGCGACGAACCTGGCCCGGCGATCGGCCGGGAGGTGGCGGCTGGCCAGCCAGGCGTAGGTGTCGACGACGTTCGACGCCATCAGGGTGTGCTCCAGATCGAACACGGCCAGGTGCCGGTCGGCCGAAAGGATGGCCCGCCGGGCCCGCTCGGGGCGCTTCTCGACCACCGAGCGGCCCGCCGTCGTGCGCACGCGGGCGTGCTCGACCACCGACGGCAGGTGGACATGGTGGACGTAGTGGTCCCAGTCGATGACCCCGGGATCGAAGCAGAACGTCGCGTGGTCGTCCGCATCGAAGGTGTCCCACAGCGCCATGAGCCGGTCGACGCGGTAGCGGGCATCGGTCTCGCTGTAGGCGCCGTAGAGCTCGACGTAGCCAAGCGCCCGCTTGGCCAGGGCGTGGCGGTCCTCGATGCGCGCCGCCAACTCGGCCTGCTTGCCCCGCACGGGCAGCGCCGTCAAGAGCCGCTCGAGGACGGTCATGGCCTGATCGGCCCGCCGCAGCTGGCGCTGGACCCGGCCACGCCCGGGGAAGGACCACTCGGGCACGCTGATCGGCTGCCCGCGGTCGTCGTACAGCGGGTTGCGGCTGAACCAGTCCTCCGCCAGGTCGACCAGGTGACCGTAGGCGAGAGGGTTCCGCACGCCCGAGGCCACGTGGTACACGGTCGGACCGCCCGGCTCAGGGCCGCGGGCGGCCACGCCGAGGATGGCGGCCACCACCAGGTCCACCGGGATGACGTCGATGATGCCTTCGGGGACGCCGGGAAACTCGCGCAGCAGGCCCCGGGCGTAGGAGATGATGATCGGCTCGGCCATGCGGAAGCCGCGGATCCAGCCGGGCCGCGGCTCGGCCAGCGCCGACTCAATGATGGACGGCCGGACGAAGGTGATCGGAACCTTGCCGAGCCAGGTGGTCACGAGCGCCTGCTCGCCCATGGCCTTGGTGAACGGATAGGCGTCGGGCCACCCCAGCGAGAGCGCCCGGGCCGTTCCGGCGTCGACCAGCTCCCGGCGCACCCACTCCTCCCGGATCTTCTCGGCGCGGGTGGCGAGCAGGTGATCTCCCGCCCCGCCGATCTCGGAGCGGGCCTCCTTGGTGAAGCCCTGCAGTCGGTCAGGACGGCGGGAGGCCGCCTGGAGGTCGTCACGCAGGCGGCGGGCGGCGGTGACCTCTTGTTCCCAGTCGATGTCCAGCGTGAACCGGTTCTCAGAGAGCAGCTCCTCTTTGGCCTCTCCCTGGTGGGTGCTGGCCACGTAGGCCGTCGACACCGAGATCAGGTGCGCGGCCGAACCGGTGGCGACCATGGCCTCGGCGACCCGGGCCGGACCGAGCAGGTTGACCTCGACGGCCTGGGTGAGGGGGGCGTCGAAGGAGACGGTGGCCGCCGAGTGGATGACGATGTCGCTGGCGGCCAGGGCGGCCCGGCCCTCGTCGTCCAGCCCGAGGCCATCCTGCCCGACGTCACCGGGCACGGCCCGGACCCGGCGGGCCACCTCCCCGGCGAAGCGGTCGCCGAGCTCGGTGCGGAGGCGGTCGAAGCAGTCGTTGCGGATCACCTCGCGGGCCAGTCGCGCCGCGGCATCAGCCCGTCGGCCGGGGCGAACGAGTACGGTGATCTCGGCGTCCTCCACGCAGCGCAAGATGCGTTCGACCAGCGCAGTGCCCAAGAATCCGGTGGCACCGGTTATGAAGAAGCGCTTGGCACGGAGGTCCCGGGCGATGGGCACGGGAATTGTCTAGCATCCGATGCCGATGTTGTCTACCATTTGGTAAGTGGACACGACAGGCACTTCCGGGGGGCCCGTCCCGGGGCCGGGACGCGTCAGGGAGCCCGCTGTAGCGACGGGCGGTGGCCAGGCGCCTACCGGAGCGACGGGCGGTGGCCAGGCGCCTACGACCCGACGCCCGCCATCGACCAGTGACCGCATCCTCGACGCCGCCCTGGCCTCGTTCGCCACCCGCGGCTACGACGCCACCTCGCTGGACGCCCTGGCCAAGGGGCTCGAGCTGACCAAGCAGAGCATCCTCTACTGGTTCCCCTCCAAGGACGCCGTGCTCGAGGCAGTGATCGCCCGTAGCGCCGCCGATCTGTCCGACGCGCTGGAGAGCGCGCTGCGGAGTGCCGGCGCCGGCTGGGTGCGCGTCGAAGCGGTGGTCCGCTCGGTCTTCAGGCTGGCAGCTCGACAGCCCGAACTGCTCGGTCTGCTGCGGGAGGTATCGAGGCTGGGCCCCCCGGCGGCGACCCAGATGACCGTGGCGCTCGAGCCACTGGTGCGCCGTGCCTCCTCCTTTCTGGAGGCCGAGATGGACGCCGGCAGCATGCGGCGGCACGATCCCCGCCTGCTGCTCCTGGCCATTTACTCCACGGTGATCGGCATGGTGACCGAGGTGGAAGTGCTGCGGGCGCTCGGCGAGGAGCCCACGGCCCGCTCGCTCGTGCGCCGACGCACCGACGTGCTGGCGCTGCTGCGCTCGGCGCTGGTCATCCCCGACGAGGGCCGCCTGGGCTGGGCGACGCGGTCTGAGCGGCGCGGGCTGAGCGGCGGGCTGAGCGGCGCGGGCTGAGCCTGGCGATCGGCCGGCCCTACTCGGCCGGCTTCGCCACCTTGCGGCGGGGTGCCGCCTTGGGTGTATAGCGCTTGTTGGCCGTCGGGGGCTTGCGGTCGGAGGAGGTCTTGGCCGCCGCGGCGGTTGCCTCCCGCTTGCGCTCACTGCGGCGAGGGCGGGTCGCAGCGACTCTTGCCGCCTTCTTGGCGTTCGGCGTGCCGAACTTCTGGATCCGGTAGGCCCGCAGCATGAGCCAGCCGCCGCAGATGATGACCCCGAGGCCGAGCGGCGCGAAGACCAAGGTGAAGGCGAAGCCACAGAGGAAGAGGGAGAACGCCACCAGCGTCCGCCGTCGCCGTCGCACCCCCTCGAACCCGATGAGGCAGACGCCCACCACGATGGCTCCGAGCAGCAGATAGGTGTCCGAAATGGGCACGATGCGGATGTGGTCGACCCCGTGGATCTTCTGCGTCACCTTGCGGGTGGGGTGGTCCGCGGCCAGGTAGATCACGATGATGGAGCCGATGAGGGCGACCAGGGTCAACGCGCCCTTGGACCACTTGACTTCGGTCGGATCGAGGCCGGTCATGGCGGCACGGCGCTCGGACGGGCTCAGGATCCCTTCGGTCTCGGGAGCCGGCACAACCTTGTCGTCCTTGCCATTCGAAGCCGATGCCATCTCCCCCCGAGGGTACCTGGCGCATCTGCCCCGCCCAAATCACTGGGCTATCCTCGGACCTCCGGGGTCTGGCGTGCGTGCGTTGGCCGAGCCCGTTCGACCCGGGCGCTTAGCTCAGCTGGTTAGAGCGCAGCCTTCACACGGCTGAGGTCGTGGGTTCGAGTCCCGCAGCGCCCACCACGTTTGTCCTGGTCAGGGGGAATGAAGGGGAGGACGTCGGAGTAGTCTTCGGAAACACTGTCCGTCCTTTGTCCGTCAGAGTTTGACTCGGCCTCGGTCTCGTCCGTCTTCTCAGGGGGGCCCTTTTTGTTGAAGTAATGAGGATCAGTGCATCAAGACGATCGGCGACCTCACGGTCGGCTTCCGGGAAGAGGTGCCCGTAGCGGTCCTGAGTGAAGCTGGCCGATCTGTGCCCGGCTCGTCTCGACACCTCAAGCGGATTAGCTCCCGTCTTGATCCAGAGGGCCCCGGCGGTGTGGCGAAGATCGTGGGGTCGAAGGGGAACGAGCCTCGCCTTGATGACGGCTGGGCGCCAGAATCGCTGCCGCCACAGAGGTACTCGGGTGGGGCCTTCATCGGGGGCTTGAAGGACAAAGGCATCTGGGTCGGCTGGCGTGAACGTGGCCATGTGATCGACAAGGATCTTCATGACCGAGGCGGGGAGCGTTACCGAACGACGACCAGCCCGTGTTTTGGGCTGCCCGTATGTGAGTTGGCCTTTTAGCTCCACCACTATTTCGGCCACGTTTACTCTGGCGTTGAGGGTGTCCACACGAGAACGCCGAAGACCGGCAAGCTCGCCGATCCCAAGACCCCCATAGGCGGCCACAAGTATGAGCGCTACAGATCACAAGAGGCGAAAGTCTGTTCCAAAACGGCAGCAATCTGGGGGAACGGCATATCGTTACGCCCCCATCCTCATGAACCTTCTTCCCGTCCCTGGATGGTCGGCCGTTGCGTCGCCATTGACGACGACGTTGGTTATGGTGACGCAACGGCCGAAATCGGTTCGGCCAGGGCAGTACCGTCTGCCGATCCCAAATAGGCGGCGTCGCCGTAGCCGAAGACCGCACCATTGGCGTCAACCAACCAATAGCCCATTCCACTCGGTGTTCGGGTGATTCCGACAACGGGTGGTTGGTTTGAGACACCTTGCCCCGGCACGGAGCCGAAGTAGCGGGCATCTCCAAATGTAAAGATCCCTCCGTCCGAAGCGACCAACCAATAGCCTTGACCGTCCGCCGTGGTCGCAATGCTACTGATTGGTTTATTCAAAGGTTCGCCGCCGGTAGAACCGAAAAAGCGCGCATCCCCGAACGTAAAGATCCCGCCGTCGGTGGCGACCAGCCAGTACCCCGCACCATTCGCAGTTGCGGCCATTCCGACGATGGGCTGGTTCAGGCGTTGACCGCCCATTGAACCGTAAAAGTGAGCGTCGCCAAAGCTGAAGACGCCACCGTCGGATGCCACGAGCCAATAGCCACCGCCGTCTGGCGTGGGTGCGATCCCGACGATCGGCTGGTTCAGGCGTTGACCGCCCATTGAACCGTAAAAGTGAGCGTCGCCAAAGCTAAAGACGCCACCGTCGGATGCCACGAGCCAATAGCCACCGCCGTCTGGCGTGGGTGCGATCCCGACGATCGGCTTATTCAGATGTTGGCCAGCCAGAGAACCAAAGAATGTTGACGTGCCGAACGTGAAGACGCCGCCGTCCCCTGCCGTCAGCTCAAATCCTTGAGCTGAGGCGGGGACCAGGGTCATCTGCTCAATCAGTGATTGAAGCCCTGGATCGTTCTGCTGGGCCTCCGTCGCCGCACTACCGACGGCCCAGCATCCGATTCCCTGCCGGCAGGTCACCGAGTTCAAGAAGCTGAGCGCCGTTATATTGGGGCTCGGATCGATCGACCACGCCGAGCCATTCCAGTTTTCGACGAAACCGTTCGGCTGAAATCCCGATCCGCCGCCACCGCCAAACGAACCTGATGATCCGACGGCCCAGCACTGTGATGCGCTGATGCAGGAGATGCTGCCGAGGATGCTGCTCGTGGTGGCATCGGGAACAGCCGTTGGCGTAACTGACCACACGGACCCGTTCCAGTGCTCCATGAGCACTCCCGAGGCCATGCCGGTGCTGTCCGTCGTGGATCCCGATGCCCAACAGTCTCTGGCATCGACACAAGTGAGGCCGTTGAGGTACCCACCCCCAGGGGGCGGCTCACTCGGGCTAGGCACAACGGACCAGTCATTACCGTCCCAGTGTTCAATCAGTCCTTGATCGCCGACCGCTCCTGGGAAGATAGGGAGGAAGTTGGGATTCTGCTGCACCGGTCCCGCGTTCCCCACCGCCCAACAGTCCGTTCCAGAGATGCAGTAGACGTTGTCGAGCTGGTCGTAGGACTCATTCGTTGCGGCACTCGACACCAGGGACCACGACGATCCATCCCAGTGCTCGGTGACACTGTTCAGGTTCTCTCCATTCTGGTCAGTTCCAAATCCGACAGCCCAGCAGTCCGACGCCGATGTGCAACTCACTCCTTGCAGAAGCGCCCCAACATCACCGGCCGGTGTTGGGCTGGGCACTATCGACCACGAGGTCCCATCCCAGTGTTCGGTGAGCGATCCACTAGGAGAACCATCCCCGGCCACACCGAGCACTGCTCCGACAGCCCAGCAATCGGAGCCATCGAGACAGGTGACACTGAACAGGCCGCCACCGTTGCCGGAGGGAATCGGTGGAGTGGCGACAAGGGACCACGACGAGCCGTTCCAGTGCTCAACGAGTGGTGAAAAGGATGCATTCGAGTTGATATTGTCGATTGTGACGCCGACGGCCCAGCAGGAGAGGCTATTGGCGCACGAGGATCCAAGTACGATGTCGTCAGCCGTAGGGCTGCTGCTCGGGGCAGCCACGATCGTCCAGCCGGATGAAGAGGCCTGACTCGGGAGTTGAGTCGAGATGGCCATGAGACCAATGACTGCAGCAACCAAGGAGGCTGCGAGTAGTCGCCTTGATCGAACTCGAAGGACGCCATGGGCATGAATGGAGGTCCGAATGAGCATGGTAAAGGCTTACACGGACGCTCTCTCAAGTTGAGGATGGTCCTCTCTGCGGCTCCGATCACACTCCCACGATGATCACTTCGGGCGTCGGTTCTTCACCAATGTCTGCGACTATTCGTCATCGGCACGGTGACCGCCCTAGGCATCGCCTCTCTTGCGCAACATTTCTCAATCTCGACGACGTCGAGTTCTTCGCTCCGGATCATCTGACGAGCCAACTCTTCGAGCGATACATTGCAGCCCTCGGCCAGGGTCATAGTTGGCGGTACAGATCAATGCCTCGGCGCTCTTGAATCAGCATCTCTCTAAGGATGTCATCGACAGATGCATGGTGTGTGCCGACCAGTTCACCGATCTTCAGCGATTCGTTGGCTCCGAGCGCAGTAACCTCCTCACCGGCCTGAACGGGCGTGGGCAAGAGACTGCTACGCCTATTCACGCATCCAATGCATTATGGGAATCCGGGCATGGCCGAACACCATGAGGGAGTACTGGGTAAAGCGTACGACGCCAGCAAGCTCAAGCTCGACGATCTCGTTCAGTGTCTCTACGGTGACTCCGCCAGGTGCCATACAAGGTCGGCCCTGCGAGTAATCGGATAAACCAAAGTCGTTAGCTCCAGGCGACGTCATCAGGATTCCACATCGAACAGGAGCATTTGTGCACACGTTATCGAGCACCTCTGAAGTGAATCGCAAATGTCGTGCATCGGGTCGGCGATACACACGTGATCGAGGGCGCACTCAGGGCGAAGAGCAATGGCGGAGTCAAGAGAAGCACCTAGCCCGGATGTTTCACTAAGCACCGCTGATCACCTACAGGGGTGCGCGGAAATGCCCTTCCTGTTTGGAAAACTTGGAGCTGCGAACCACCAAGAGACCAAACTAGAAGGGCACTTCCAAGATGAAGCGTAGCAAGCGACTTCCGGCGTTGAAGGTAACCTCTGACGGCAAGGGAGTGGCAGCCCACGCCGGATCCCGACTGCTGGCGGAAATGGCCGAGGCCACCGGTCTTGCCGCGGCCATGAGCGAGGCCTTGGCTCCGACGGTGCGCCGAAGGCGCCGCCACGATCCGGGCCAGGTGCTCGTCGACCTGGCCGTGACAATCGCCGACGGTGGTGACTGTCTGTCGGATCTGGCCGTGTTGCGCAACCAGCCGTCGCTTTTCGGCGCCGTGGCGTCCACACCCACGGCCTCACGGGTGGTGGAGACCGTCGACGCGGAGCGACTCGACGCCATCCGGGGGGCCCGGGCCCAGGCCCGAGCGGCCGCCTGGGCGGCGGGGCTCGATCCCACCGCCGACGTGCATCCGCTCATCTTGGACTTCGACGCCACCTTGGTGGACTCGCACTCCGAGAAGGAGAGTGCAGCTCCCACCTACAAGCGAGGGTTCGGGTTCTCACCCCTTCTTTGTTACCTCGACGCCACTGGAGAGGCTCTGGCGGCCATCTTGCGCCCGGGCAATGCTGCCCCCCACAACCCGGCTGACCACGTCGCCCTGCTCGAGTTGGCCCTGGCCCAGCTGCCGGTGAATCCCGATGGGACAGATGGCGTGGCCATGCTCGTGCGGGCCGACTCGGCTGGGTCCAGCCATGCCTTTGTCGATGCCCTTCGGAACCACGGGATCGAGTTCTCAGTCGGCTTCCGGGTACGCGAGGAGGTGCGCCTCGCCATCTGCGAGCTGCCCGAATCAGCGTGGATGGAGGCCATGACCCAGGACATGGAGGTGCGCGAGGAGGCCCAGGTGGCCGAGCTGACCGAGGCGGTCGACCTCTCGACGTGGCCGGTGGGGACACGCATGATCGTGCGCCGCGAGCTACCGCACCCGGGCGCCACCTTCAACCTCTTCGACCCCCAGGGCTATCGCCACCAGGTGTTTTTGTGCGACTCGGCCGACCCTGACATCGTCTATCTGGAGGCCCGACACCGGGGCCATGCCCGGATCGAGGACCGGATTCGCAGCGCCAAGGACACCGGTCTGAGAAATCTCCCATTCCCCGCCTTCGCCAACAACGCCTGCTGGGTGGAACTCGTGCTCATGGCCCAGGATCTGATGGCCTTCGCTCAGGGCCTCGTCCTCGACGGGGACATCGCCACCGCCGAGCCCAAGCGCCTGCGCTACATGCTGCTGCACGCAGCGGGACGGATTACGACCACCGGACGCACGGCCACATTGCACATCCAAAGCGAGTGGCCGTGGGGACGACAACTGGCGGAAGCATTCGAGAAGTTGCACACGCTGTCCTTCGCCACCTGACTCGCTCGCACCGTCGCCGAGAAAACCAGGGCTGGCCTCAGTGTGATTCGTCACGCCTACGGAGGACAAACTCGCGAAGATTTCGACCTCCCACGCGTGCCAAATCCGTCAACACACAGACTCGCACTGCGGTCACGGACACGGAGTCGGTGATCCGGGCATCGATAAAAGCCAATCACCACTCCGGTGCGGTGCTTAGTGAAACATCCGGGCTAGGTGATCGGCGAGTGTAGGTCCTGTGCGGTACCTGTGTGCATTCTGTGTTGTGGAACCGACGTGTCGAACGGAGAGCGTGGCGGCGTCGGCGGACTGTCATCATCTCGTCATCGAACTCGTATCTGGAACCAAGCTCGCCCGAATGTTCCCATGTTCTAATGCGGGGCAGAGGTGCTCATGTTGGGCATAGGCGAAGCACAGTCGGCTTCGCCAAAAGGAGGACAGAAATGAAGAGCCCCTTCAGCAAAGTTCTGCTGGGACTGGGTGTCGCAGGAGGAACCTTAGGGTTGGGATTAGGAATCGGATCAGTTATGTCCGGGGCGGCCACCACTCCATCGAGTTCATCAACCACGGCGCCAAATTCCACTACGACGCCCTCTACGACAGCGCCCTCTACGACAGCGCCCTCAGCGACAACGCCCTCTACGACGACGCCGTGTCCGCATATGAATGGTGCGACGACTGGGTAGCAGCGCTGACGACGCTGGACACAACCACGGCCGTGTGGTGTGTCACCCGTGTAGCGGGCCGCAGGCTGCATTCTTTCGCCGTGGTCAACTATGAGAGCTAGTCGGCTCACCGCTGCGATGGTGTAGCCCCGAGGATGAGGCGAGACTAGTGACCCCCCCATAGTCGGCCCTGATCACCGCTTTGGGACTCCGGCAGGTGACGTATACAGTCAGCCCTCGAGTAATCGGATAATCCACCGCCCGAACGATTTCATGGGAATGTCAAGGGCTGGTCTGCAACAGGATGCTCCTAGCCAAAGCTCACGGTGCCTGTGCCAGTAATGGTGGCGAAAATCCCAGGAGGGTTCGGGCCATTGTTACTCGTGTTGCACTGGCCCTTCTTTGATCCGCTCGTGTAGAACGGCCCGACGAAGGCAAAGGTAGCGGTGAGGCTCAACGAGCCGGTAATGCCGCTATACGCTTTGGTCCCGCTGACGATGGGGGCGGGCGCACTGGCGACCACGGTGCCGGAGCACGTCGTCTGATTGAAATCAGTCGGCTGGGCGTTGTTCGTTGCCTTGTTGAACTGCGATCCGTTGACCAGAATCGTGCCCTTCTTCAGAAGAAGCAGTTCGTAGCCGCCCTTCTTCTGCGGCTTGCCCGACGCATTGGCGTTGGTGCTACCGCCGTAATCACCGATCACTCCGGTGATCACGACTGGCCCTCCGTTCCCAGAACCGTTCGGGGTCACAAACACCTTGATCGCCCCACTCGATGGCGACGCTCCTAAGGCCGCCTCTCCCCCCAAGAACAGGCCTCCTAGAAGGACAGGTAGAACGAGCACAGCCTTGACGACACTTGTCATGATTCTCCCTACGTGTGAGGTTGAGAGCCGGATCCCGCCGGTAATGCAACTCTGCACCGCTAGCGGTGCTTCGCCCATGGTGCCAACACACACCCTCGGGGGTGCCAGCACCACCGGGCTACCCGGAGAGGACCCGGTACTCACTTGATGCACATGGACCATTCGAGCCCCCCTTTTGCATGGTCACCTCGTCATAACCACCGATGCCTCCCCTGCAACAGGTAGCCACATTGCTTGGTACCTACCACCCCCCCACCTTCACCAGATCTCTACGGGCGAACCAGAGGGCAGGAGATAAACATCCTCACGACGGCGTGGGATTGGATAAGCACTCAGCAGGGGGATTACCGCCCGCACCGTTGAGTGAGTAGGTGTGCCCACCGCCAATGGTCACGGACAATCCCGGCGGCCCGTGAGATTGCGGATTGGGTCGACCGCTTCCTAAGCGAGCCCGAGTAGCCGGGCGAACTCCTGGGTGTGGTTCCGCAGATCTCGGCTGCGACCCGTTAGCCCGCTACCTCTCGATGGTGGAATACATGTCCATGCGCTCCCTCACTGATCTTTTTCTCGTGGCAAAAGCCGGGGTCTCTTGGTGGCCACGGGCCGAGGGATTATGGTTTGACCCAGTCTCATCGACAAAAAAACGGGAGTAATCATGATCCGAACCGTCTTCCTTGCCGCATTCATATTCCTTGTGGCGACGTTCCCCGCAACGTGGTTGCTCATGCTTTTTTTCGGAAACCTTCACTTTCACGTGGGGTACTGGGGCATGCTCCCACTGGGGATCGTCGCCTCAATGTTGATCAGTGGATCCAGCGCTAGGGGACTTAGAAGAGTCTGACGAGCGCTCGGCCGAGCCAAGACCTCGGCCCTAGGCCAGAGCTTGTCGGCGTGCAACGGCTCATTATGCATCACCCCCACCATTACCAGCCTGGTTACCGCCGGGACTCCGGCAGGTGACGTACAGGGTCACCGTTTCAGTAAAGGGATAATCCACTGGTCGTGAGGTCGTCGACCGTCACAAGCAGTTGAGATAAAGACCTCGTTACGAGAGGGCGACTGAGTGCGGGGTATAGGTGTACGACGGCTGCCACCTTCTAGACAGGGAGGGTTCAGTGGCTGCAACATTCCGGGGGCGGCCCAAGTGTTGAAGATACGTGAACGTCAGGCCCAACTCCTTGAGATTTACCGTCAGTACGTCACTCTCTCCGTTGATGAGTTTGGGTTCGCTACGTCGCCTTGGGAGGTTCGAGTACTCCTCTGGACATAGATGCGTACATTCACGGAGCGCTCCGACCAACCCGACATGAGTTCAACGTCATTGCGATCGCCCTAAACGAATACCTCGATGACATCGGGGTGAACCTGGTTATCGAGCACATCGAGGAAGACCTTGCTATCTAGGACAGCCGACTTCGTCTGGCACCAACTGCGTTCAGAGCCCTTATGGGCTTGCCCGAAGTGCCGATGTGTTCCACGCTACCGCTCGGAGTCAGGCTGAGGCTCACGCCATCCCTGAAAGACCCTTTTGCAGATCATCAGTGTTCATCACCGGCGAGATTTGCACTTCAGCGTCGAGTTCCATGAAAAACGGCTCGGCGAAGGGAGGGATACCAGAGGCGTCGGGCATGTCAAAAACGAAGAAGGCCGTCCGCCTTCCGTCGAAGGTCGTAAAGTAAGCGGCCTCCGGCTTCCACCGCTCGGCAGTCTGCTGCATGACCTTGGGCAACGACCCATCTCGGATGCCTTTGTTTCCTGCTTCGACTGGGATCGAAACTCTCGCCATCACTCGCATGTTGTCCTCCTCGTGAAGCCCTGGAAGGATCACAACTATTGCCGGAATCGTGAAGTGCGTCAATCGGCAGGTGCTCCACGGTCCCGGCGAAGTGGGACAGGCTGGACAAGGTCCTCGGATCACTGAACGCCGGCGGACGTGGTTCGCCCCACCAACCGAAGTCGGTGGGGCGCCACCCGCCCATGATGCCTAACCTGTCTAGCTGTGGGCAAACGACAACCTGCCTGGGAGTCCCCGGTCGGGCACGTCGTTGTTGGACGGCGATGGAAGTACGCACCCCCGCCGTGGGTCATGTATGAGGCACTTGTTGATGACCGTGAGCGTTGGATGAACTTGCTGACCGACGAACTAGAACCCAGGATTGTTGCGTCTCAGCGGGCAGTTGGGGTGATCTTCCAGCCCTGGGTTGACCCTCATATCTCCGCTGTCGAAGTTCGCATCGAGCCGCTGGAAGTAGAAGGAGCGGCCCTGATCGTCCTGGCCTATGAGAATCAGGAGGACGATTGTTCCGCCGAGGAGCGACGATGGGTCCGGTACCGGCTTGGAACGCTGTTTGGAGCGGCGCTCAGGTACTGGGTAGACGATCCTCACTGGTAACGACGCATTATCCAACCCGATTAGCGATTAAGGATGTCAAGCGGTGCTCACTCGCCGTGTCGGCCGTGCGCGACCGTTGCCCAGTTGCCCCCGACTGCCGCATCGCCCGCCCCCCTCATTTGGAAGATCCCCCGACTCCGCGTGCCCCAGGTACGGCTAGATCGCAAGAGGCAAAATCCTCAATGTCGGCAGCTCCTGTAGAGGGACGGTTGATTTGCCCATTACTCCGTGACGTTGGGGGTCCATTTGCGGTGGCGCTTGAGTAATCGGGGGACCCCCATCATCGCCGTGCCTAATCCCAATGGGGCCCCAGGCAACCGACTCTTACACTCGAATGCCTGGTAAATGGGATAATTCCTGGCTGATGTGATCCGAAACCGGTGAGACAATCAAGTGCATGGCGGGTTACGACATCATTGGCGACGTTCACGGTGAATCGGAAATATCCGCAAACAACTATGTCGCATACCTTCGATTCGATGAGGAGATATCAAGACGTGAGTGACGAAGAGCAACAGACGTATGTGGTCACTGTGAGCATGAGCGTCGTCGTTTCCGACGTCGGCCAGCTAGAGAACTGGGTGGGCGAGCACATTGAATGTCTGCCCGATATTTCATACAGCGAGGAGTGGGTCGACCCAACAGATCCTGACGCTGAAGATTCGCAACCAGCTTATATTTCTGATGTAGCGGTGTACCTTCCCGACGATCCCGGAAACATGTTGGATCTCGCCGCACGTTGTCTAATGAATGGATTGCCAGGTGTTGACATTCTGGACAGTGATTGGAACGTCGACCGGCACCCGTAATCCTTCGTCCACATTGGAAGGCAGCGTGCGATCCTCTTGGCTTCTCGGCGAGCCATGCGAACCGCCTCAAGTGATGGGCTCGTAGTGTTCTGATCGATGTTTAGAGGCAGATTCACTGATGCGATCAGTTGCGCCTCGGTGACCCACGGTTCAGGCGTGACCATCCAGGAGACAAAGGCATTACACAGTTTGGATGCAACGAGCAGATCGAACAGATGGTCGCCCTAAGAGAACACCCCGAACGCCGCTGATTCGTTTAGAAGGGCGACTTGCTCAGCACCTGCGGCTCGACGGTCCCGACACCTTCGCTACGGCAAACTACAGGTCACTGATAGCGGACGTTCCTGAACGACTAGGTCGGATTGACGAAGCGTGCACGATGCAGCGAGATGTATTTGACGCTTGCAGTCGCTGCCTCGGTGAGGATGACAGTCGGACATTGAAAGAGGAACTGCGACTAAATCGCCTTCTTCGCCTCAGCGGTGATGCCTGACGCCTTCCGGTTAGACGATCTTCACTCCATGGGGATGCCCACCAACCGGCGGGGCGGGGGCACCCCGCCGTGTTCGTGTGCATACCAATCAGAAGTCTTCGAGGCCGTCCCAGTCCCGTACACCGATCCACTTCATTCCCGATTCCTCTTCCCCCTTTATCGCGCGCCCGCTCTCAGCCGCTGCGGTCAGCCACTCATGCATTCGCTCGTGGCCAATTAGCTCCATCTCAATGAAGGCCTCGATGCCATTGAGTCCACTATTCCTCTGATCGAAATAAGTGCTGACGCCCTGGTCTCTGGGGTGCCGTGTGATTCGCTTCATGTCCTTCATGAGCCGGAAATTAAACTCTTGGTCCCGATGCGCCGATTCAACCTTTCCCAACACCGCCCGGAGGCCCTCAACGATGGCGTCGCTGCAGCTCTGAGTCCAGCCCGCTGAGAGCTCCGAATCGGTGAGAGGTTCGACAAAACGACGGATGGCGATCACGAGCATGGTGGCAAGCTGACCGAGAGTCTCGTGGCGCGTCGAACACTGTGTGAAGTCGGGATAGATGCTATGTGGTTCCCAACGAGGAGTTGCGGGTCGTTGGAGGCCGCGTTCGTCGAACTATCTCTGAATGATCTGGTCGTTGTCCGAGTGATCCCGTTCCAGCCTGTCGTAGACGTCGTCAGCGACGAACAGTCCCCAGGTGCGATGCTCGTCGAGATGCTCCACCATCTGGTCGGTGGTAAAACATTCGACCATCTTCTTTTCGTTCAACACGCAAGACAAGCAGCACAGACAGTCACCAGGCGTCTTCCGACTTACGGACAGGTTCCCGTCTTCCTCCCTGCCGCCCCAGGCGTAGGTGGTGCGTATGTCATCGTCGATACCACGCCACTCCATCAAACCTTGGTAGAAGGATTCCGGGACCCGATGGCCGGCGGCACGATGCGCGTCGAAGTGATCCAGCATCGCGGCCATCGTCTCCATCTCGGTCCTTCCGCGGTCACAGAGCCAGCATTGAATGCAGGCAAGACGACAGGTCCGAAGGCTGATCAGGGCCATTACGTCGCTCTCGGGATCTGGGTCGCTGCTGCCGAAGGGCACCGCGGCAAACCTACCGCTATTCCCCAGTGGACACTAGGACCTCGTTGATCGAGGTGGCATGACGCTGCCCTCGGGTAGCCCAAAGTGCGATTACATAGGTGATCCACGGGACCTGGGCTGAGAACATGGAAGCACATTCAGACCCCGGCATCGATGTCGTCGATGAAGCCCTCGAGGAGCTGAGCCCTGTCCTCTTGACCGTGGTCCGCGGCGGCCAGCTCGGCGTCGGACACCATTACGTATTCGCCGCCGCCACCGGTGTCGAACCCCTTGACGATGTTGGCGGATTCGACCTCTTTACCCGTACGCTCTTCACATTCTTGTAGCGGATGCGGTCGGCCGTGCCCTTCTCGAACTGGTTGAAGTGAATACTCTTACTCTGCGTCTACTCTGCGTCGCCGGGTAAAGACCGATGGGCACGTTGACCAGCCCGAAACTCAGGAAGCCCTTCCAGGTCGTGCGTGCATGCCGATAGTTTCCGGAGTAATGGCCGGATAACCAGACCCAGATCGTACCTGGAACGATTAGTTGACTCGTAAACAACCAGGTCAACCTACAGGGCCTTCTGTAGGTGGCCAGTTCGTGTTGGCCATCTATTGGCCGAAGTATGTCCGCCCCCGAGGGCGATCGACTCGATCCAGGGTTACTCCGGGGAAGCAGTCATCAATGGTCACTCCGGGGGAGCAGTCGCATCGGATTCCGTCACCGCCCGCCGAGCGAAGAGGCGGCGGCGCGGAGCAGTCGACACGGGCGCAGCGGCTGCTTCAAATGGCCGCTGGTGGCGAACAGCCCATCCGAGAGCAAAAGCTCCGCAGGCGGCGAGGATTAGTCCAGTACCCAACGAATAGCCCACCATGTTGGCCAAAAGATGCAATGGTGACGCGGGTGCGAAATAGGCATGGGTGTTGTCGATAACGGGCCAAGCGAACGGACCGATCACGAACCACGATCCGCAGATCAGTGCCACGAACCCCGCGAACGCCAGCCCAATCCGGCCGCTACCGATGCTGAGATTCGATGAGCGAGCCCAGATCACGATACCGGCCAGCAGTCCGATAGCGCCGGGAACAAGAGCCAATACGGTATGGCTAAGGCTCCACGTCCATGACGACGCCCCGTCGGCGCTATACCCAAAGCTGGGGCCCACGTAAGCAACGATGGCGCCCCACGCCGAGATCAGTATGGTCAATATTCCTAGCAAAGCAAGGCTGGCCGGTACGGTGCGAGTGGCCGAACCGGTGGGGGTCGTGCTCTGAGCTGCGTATCTGTGGCCGAATGTCGTCGTCATTTTTGGCGACCTCCTTCTGATCTGGATTCCGAACCTCGGGCGTGGCGCCACGCGTGAGCAGAGGGAACGTGCCATGGTCAAAGGCACGAATGAAACTCCTCACGGGCGGCGGATGGGCGACCCACGCCTGCCGTCGCCACCAGGTGCCGAGCCCGAAGTCAACCCCGGTTGAACCTACTTTGACCCGGCGTACCCCCCTCTCAGCGCCCAGCACAGCGTGGAGGTACGCGGCGATCACGCAGCTCTCAGCGTCCTTGGGCACGCCCTGGGCTCCGGCTTCAATGAGCGTTGCGGCAACATCGTTGACGTCAAGGCCCAAGTTGTCGAGCAACTCAACCACTTGGTCTTGGAGCGCCCGTTTCCTGAGCATCGCGCCAAACTTCTTTCTTCCTTATCGGCGGACTTCGTTGCTCCTGAGCTATTCCCGGTTTTAGTAATACGGAAACAGTGACCCTGCTGCGTTGGGGTCCGCGGAAGAGCTTGGCCGGGTCGCAATGCGCCGTAAACCTTGAAGAGCGGAGGAGCGTCGGTCGGATCCGCCCGCTTAGGACGGCGAGCCGGGGGTATTCCCCAAGGGTGGTTCAGAGCGACGTCCGTGTAAAGAGCCCTGTTGCTCACGTTGAACGGGATGCGGGGCGAGTCGAGCGTCGCCCATGGTTCAGAGTCCTTGCACGCACCGGGCTCGGGGTGAGAGCGGTTCTTTACTTCCTCATCGCCTACCTCACAGCCGATATTGCCCTGCACGGTGGATCGCCCGCTCCCGCCGACAGCAGTGGCGCCCTCAATGAAATAGCACGCCAACCAGCGGGCCCAGCAATCCTGTTTATTGTCGCCATCGGCCTGGCAGGCTATGCCCTTTGGCGTCTGGTGAGCGCGGTCGCCACGGCAAATCTCCACGAATATGCGTGGGCTAAGCGATTGGGATTGGCGGCGAGTGGCGCCGTCTATCTGAGTCTATGCATCCAAGCGGTCGCGCTGGCGGTGGGCTCGGGAAACACGAATAGCGCGTCATCGAATCCGAGTCCAGTTGCTGCGACCATACTGCGGTGGCCAGGGGGCCCCTTGTTCCTCGGCCTTTGCGGCGCGGTATTCATCGGTGGCGGACTCGCCCTTCTCATCTGGGGCTGGACGCACGACTATGCCCAGCCTTTGAACCGAAGCCTGATGACGCGCCGCATGTATGGTGCTGCCCATGCGGCAGGGATCATTGGCGACACCGTTCGAGGTCTCTTAATCGGGCTCATCGGCATCTATCTCACGGCAAGCGCTGTCACCAACGATCCCGCCAAGGTCAAGGGCCTTGATCAGGCGTTGCAAGCACTAGCGCGCAGACCCTTTGGCGTCTGGGCGCTGAGTGTCGCCTGCGCAGGTCTCTTCTCATTCGGCCTTTACTCAGCATTCGAGGCCCGCTATCGGCGGATTTGAGAATGAAACGGCGGAACGGTTGGAGCTGTGGACGGGCCTACCGGCTCCTGTCGATCTCATGCGTGGGCGGGCCGCCGCCCATGACGTCTAACCCATGTGTACAAGGGACGGTGACGGGGTAAGTACCCGCCGCACGGCCGCACAGCGGTCCCTCCAATGTGGCGATCTTGCTGCGTCGTGGTCGGCACTAGGGCAAGTGGGGACCAACAAGAGGAGAATCCGCTTCCCCATGTCGAAAGATGGACGTGGCACATGGACCCTGTGGGAGATTTTCGCGGTCGCGGCCGTCATTGTCATCACAGGAGTATTTATCGTCCTGTTTCGAGGGGGAGGGGCCACGTCGCTGTCGCACCCCCCTCCGGCGGTGCCGACCACCACGACGATCAAGTACGGCGCCATCGGGCTGGCGCCGCCCTCCACGACGACGAGCATCATCACAACCACGACCGTCAAGGGCCAGTCAGTGACGCCGTCGACCATCAAGACCTCGGCATCAACTGTCTCGCTGCCCACGGACATACCAGCCACCACCACGACGACCAAGCCGCCAGCCACCACCACGACGACCAAGCCGCCAGCCACCACCACGACGACCAAGCCGCCAGCCACCACCACGACGACCAAGCCGCCAACCACCACCACGACGACCAAGCCGCCGAGCCACCACCACGACGACCAAGCCGCCAGCCACCACCACGACGACCAAGCCGCCAACCACCACCACGACGACCAAGCCGCCAGCCACCACCACGACGACCAAGCCGCCAACCACCACCACGACGACGACCAGGCCGCCGACGCCCACCCCTCCTAGCCCCCCAGCACCAAAACCTCCGAAACCGGCGGGGTAGAGGCTGAGTACCAGCTCGGCTCGAGGGGCGCCCTCGTGGCGGACATCTGAAGTTGGACGGTCAACCCGCCTGCATTATTTGCTTCGACCTTCCTGGGTAACCCGCCTAGTCGCCACGAGCCCCTGAACGTGCTCGTCCCATGGCCACACGGGACGAGCACCCCCTTGCGTACTGGTACAGCTCTCGCCAAGCCAGCCGCCCCGCCTGGCCCGCGGCGTTTCTCGAACACCAATCTCCAGCACCGCCAGGTTGGGCGAAGATCTCCGGCGCTAAGGTGCCCACGATCCCGAGCCTCGGCTCAGTCGGCTTGCCCGTAGGAGGCCCCCGACCCAGCCGTCTGATACGCCCACATACTCGTGGAAGGGTTAAAAGGCCAGCCTGGCCGCCATCAGGCCCCAGGATCGTCCAGGAGCGTTGCATCCCGGCTCGCAGCCGTCGGATCTGACCCTCCAGGGCCTGCAGTTCCCTGACGAGCTTCATGGCCGCCTCTCGGTCGAGGGCGGGCGCTCCCACCCGGAGCATGGCGATCGAGCGCCGCAAGTTCTCCAGCTCGAACTGGCGGTCCGTCTCTACGAACATACGTTCGATTCTATAAGTCCGCAAGGGGCTGGCAGATGGTCGGTGATATGGAAAACCCCTGTGGCGAGTTCCGGGGCGAGGGGCGCAAATAAGCATGGTGGAGACTCGATGGGTAGAAGGGCGGGGGAGTCGTGGAGGTTGAGGGTGGTCCGTGAGCGGACCCTGCCGAGTCAGTCCAGCCCGGCCAATGGCCAACCCCACTACCAGTTCAGAGTGGATTTTTCGATCACCCGCAGTACACCTCATTGGTCATGAAAAGGCCACCTCGTGCCGCTGCGTGTGGCACGAGGTGGCACGAGTATTCGTTGATCCATTCCTCGACCGGGCCCCGTCTCTCCAGTCTTTTGGGTAAGCGTCCATCGAGATAGTCACTGGCTGCAATGCACCCATTTGCCGGTGGAGCTGGAGCCGGATTTCTCTTTCATCATGACACCAGCGCCACGGACACTCCCGATCGCGTGGTCCTCCCACGGTCACGCATGGTCAAGGTTGGCCAGTCGCTCGTGCACCATGTGGATGGCCATGCCACCTTCGCCGACTGCCGACGCCACCCGCTTGACTGATCCGTGCCGCACGTCGCCGACGGCGAACACACCGGCTCGATTGGTCTCGACGGGAAGAGGCCGATAGGAGGGGTCGGCCAGGCCGGCCGCTTCGCCGCCGGAGAGTAGGAAGCCATGGTCGTCGATCGCCAGTTGATCACCGAGCCACGCCGTCTGTGGTTGTGCCCCGATGAACACGAATAGAGCCCGGGCACTCAGTCGTCGCCGTTCCCCAGAGCGATTGTCCTCGACGACGAGTGCCTCGAGAGTGCCATCGCCGACGAGTTCTCGGACCTCGGTACAGGTAAGAACATGGATCGCCTCATCGCGCTCGATACGGTCGGCCAGATACCGCGACATGTGCTTGTCCAGATGTTCGTCACGGATTAGGAGCCATACGGACCCCTGTCTGGCCAGAAAGAGCGCTGCCTGACCGGCCGAGTTCCCACCTCCTACGACCGCCACCGGGTGGCCGCGGCAGAGCTGGGCTTCCACCTGGGTTGCAGCAAAGTACACGGAGGAGTTCTCGAACTTCTCGATGTGTGGGACTTCGAGACGGCGGTAACGCGCCCCGGTGGCGATGAGGACCGTCCGTGATGCGATCTCGCGCCCATCGCCCAGCCGGACCACGAAGCCGCCCTCGCGTTGGTCAAGTGCTACGGCTTCGGACGGGACACTGACCGATGCCCCGAACTTCTGAGCCTGGACGACGGCCCGCTCTGCGAGTTCGGCACCGGAAATACCGGCGGGAAAGCCAAGATAGTTCTCGATCCGCGAAGACGTCCCGGCCTGACCACCGGTGGCCACTGCCTCCAGCACGACTGTGGCCAATCCCTCCGACGCCCCGTAGACAGCGGCGGCGAGCCCGGCTGGACCGGCACCGACGATGACCAGGTCACACTGCGCGGTTGGCACCCCCGTCGATGGCAGGCCGATAACCCTGGCCAGCTCCACATTGCTCGGGTTTCGCAGCACGTGCGTTCCCTGCCAAATGACGACGGGCGTCTCTTCCGGGCCGATCCCCATCTCCCGGAGGAGGGCCTCGGCGCCAGGGTCCTCCTCCACGTCGATCCATCGGTGGGGAAGGCGGTTGCGGATAGTGAACTCACGTAGCCGATGGGCGTCCGGCGAGAACCGGGATCCCACGATCCTGAGCCCGACCCCGAGGTCGACAAGTATGGAGCGCCGGATCAGGTAGGCACGGAGGATCAGGTCGCCCAGTATGGGATCCTGCGCGACGATCTCGTGCACGCGTCGCGCCGGAATCGCCAGCACTTCACCCGGCTCCTGAACGACTGCAGTTGTAAACACCGCCTCACCCGTCAGGAGGCCGAGCTCACCGAGGAACCGGCCGGGACCGTGGACGCTGATGACCCGGTCCTCTCGCCCGTAGCCGTCGACAATGGCCACCAAGCCAGACAGAATCACGAAGAAGTCGCAGGTCAGGTCCCCTTCGCGGAAGAGCACCTCGCCGCGAGCCGTCGCCCGACGCGTGCCCTCGACCTTGAGCGACTCGACCTGTTCATCCGTCAGTTTCGGGAAGGCTCCGAAGACGTCGGCGGTCTCTTGGAGCTCCAGCGAGCGATCGCTCGTCGGTCCGCTCACTGCTCGCTCCCATGACGGACGGCGCTGGATTGACAACTACGCGACCGGGAGATGCGTGGGGATCGCCAATCGGGTGATGTTACGTGGAGCGACTCGAGCGCCGGCCTTACCAAAGGTGCCCGGCAACTGCAGAGAGGATACAGACCATGGCGTGTACGCATCTGAGGTACATCCGTCCTGTCGTCCCGAACTCCAACCGGTGCGAGGCGTGCGTGGCAGTGGGGAGCGGATGGGTGCACCTCCGCATGTGCACGACATGTGGTCTGGTCGGCTGTTGCGACTCTTCGCCGAACCGCCACGCATCCGCCCACGCCCACCTGGTAGGCCATCCGATCGTCCAATCGATCGAGCCGGGGGAGAACTGGCGCTGGTGCTACGTGGACGAGGAGTACGTCTGAGCTAGTCGGCGTAACCCCCATACCTCCAGCTTGCGAACGCCACCTTTCGCGGTCTATCCCCCGATCGCGTAATCCTTGCTGGCACTGTCCCCAGATACGCACCTCCCGTGGCCGCGTACGACGCGATCACGGGATCCGCAAGGTCGCACCGTGATCGATAATGACACCGTGCACTCCGAGATCGTCCGATGTGGGAACTGCGGCAAGAAGAACCGGGTGCCCTCGGCGGCGGACGGTGTCCCGAAGTGCGGGAACTGCGGCGGATGGTTGCCCTGGATCGTCGATGCGGGGGAGGAAGAGTTCGGCGCTGTCGTCGAGAAATCATCGATCCCCGTCGTTGTTGACCTGTGGGCCGAGTGGTGCGGGCCGTGCCGGATGGTGAGCCCCGCCCTTGAATCGTTAGCTCGTCAATTCGCAAGTCGGATAAAGCTGGTGAAGGTGAACGTTGACCGGGCGCCCCATCTATCACAACGCTTTGGCGTGCAGAGCATCCCCACCTTGCTCTTGATGCGGGGAGCGGAAGTTGTGACTCGCCAGATCGGCGCTGTCTCGGAGGAGGCACTCGGGCAGTGGCTCGAGTCCGGCCTCGCGGAGCTCGCCGCGACGCGGTAAGACACGTCCGCCGGCCTTCCGCCAACTTCGAACGCCTCCATGCGTTGGTGCACGGACCGCCAAAGTTCCCGGGTCGGGGGTGTCGTCGGCGGTCCACACAACATACCCAAGAGAATGACATCACAGATAACGTCGGGCAGCCACATCGGCGAGCAACCGCTCGCCAACGCCACTCCCTGCCTGCCGCGGTGCCGACGCGCATCTTTCAACGGCCAAAAGTCCATTCTCCGCAGCGAGATCCCACCCGTCGGTACGGCCACAGCCGAGCCGTTTCCCCCAAAAAGGAGGGAGGCGACGTTGGTATGCGGACGAAAAGCGTCCTCCTGGTGAGTGCATCGCAATGGCCGCCGGACAGCCTCCGAGAATCGTTTGGAAACACGCGATCGCGGGATGTGCCCATGCGTTGCCATTGGACATACTTGGGGTTCGAGGGATCGCGCCATCATCGCTGACTCACCCGTTGAACGTCGATGGGTGTGGGAATCCACCACGGGACCGGATACGTGACACAGAAGAAGTCATCCGAACAGCGTCGCCGGATGGGGCGCTCCTTGCGCGAGGGCGTACCTCTGGAGTCCCACGGCGAATGGGAGGCGACGGCGGAACGGGATACAGTCTCTCGCCTACAAGAAGATGACAAAACTCGCGTGCCAGTACTTGTGCCGGTCCGCTACGAGCGGATGCTGCAGTCGCCTTTCGCGTTTCTGCGAGGCGCGGCAGCCATCATGGCAGACGATCTTGCTACGACTCCCAACATCGGTGTGCGGGTCCAGACTTGTGGCGACGCGCACCTCGGAAACTTCGGCATCTTTGCCACGCCCGAACGGAACCTCCACTTCGACATCACCGATTTTGACGAGACGCTTCCCGCTCCCTGGGAGTGGGACGTCAAACGCCTGGTAGTCAGCGCGTACGTCGCGGCGGACAGTCTCGGCATGGACGTCACTCAAGCCGCGGATTGCGTCGCCGGAACGGTCCGGGCGTACCGAGAGCGCATGCGAGATCTGGCGGAACTTGGACCTCTCGACGTTTGGTACGACCGCATCGACGTGCAAAAGGTACTGGAGATGGCCCGCCAGAGGAAGGCAAAGGACCTCAAGCGGGCGCTGAGAGTGGATAAGGTTCGTCAGCGCACCAGCCTGACGGCTCTGCCGAGGCTCACGGCCTATAGTGAAGGCGGTCGGCGCATCGTGGACGACCCTCCGCTGATCGATCATGAAGATCCAGAAGCACAAGAGGGTGCGAGCATGATCTCCCGTTACGCGCAGTCGCTTCCCGCGGACCGCCGCCTATTGCTCGAGCAGTACGTCGTGATCGACACGGCTCGCAAGGTCGTTGGTATCGGGAGTGTGGGGACTCGCTGCTTTCTTTCCTTGTTGATGGATCCAGACGGTCGGGCGCCGATCTTCTTGCAGCTGAAGGAAGCCAACGAGGGTGTGTTGGCCCGGCACGCGGGGCGATCGGAGTACCCCAATCACGGTCAGAGAGTGGTCGTGGGCCAGCGCTTGATGCAAGCAGCGAGCGATATCTTCCTTGGATGGACCAGCTTTCGTAGCCACGACTACTACGTACGACAGTTCCGTGACATGAAAGGCTCGGTTGAGATCGACGGGATGCAACCAGTAGGTTTCGCCAGCTATTGCGAGGTGTGTGGGAACACGCTTTCTCGAGCCCATGCACGCTCCGGACACGCGGCGATCATCAGTGGATATCTGGGCAATAGCACGAAGTTTGATGACGCAATGGTGTCGTTCGCCGCCAAGTACGGCGAACAGACGCGTTTCGACTATCAGGCGTTGGTGTCGGCCCGGAAGAACCGCGAGGAGATTCGGTCGTGACATACCTCCAGCCGCAGATCTGACGCTGACGAACTCGAAATCCTGATCGATACTCAGCTCACAATCAGATTACGGAGGATCCGCTCGGATTGACGAATTGCCGATGCGATGCCCACTTACGGAACGGGATGCCCCTTCCAAAAGACTCCTTCTAAATCCGGATCGCTCCACAAGGAGAGCACCAACTGGGACGGTGTTGGGTGGTTGACGAACTGGCTAACAGGAACCCGAGGTCCGACGGCATAGGCACACACCGCATAGCCGTTCACGACGGCACAAGTGATCACCACCTCGTAGGTGAAGTCGTCGCCTTCAAAACTGTTCGGTGTGGTCTCGAAAGCCTCCCCGTAGCCGATCTCATAGCCGAGCGTCGCGCCCGGCAGGACGTAGTCGGGCGTCGCGTTCGGGACATTCGACTGCTGCAGCGCACTAACGAGTTGGCTCGAAGATTGTCCCTGCGCCGGCCCACCGATGAAGAACAGCTCTCCGTCCTCGGCTGGATTCGACGAGGAGGAGAATTCAAGGCGAAGCTCGTAGTCGGTGGAGCGGGCCGTAGTGGTCGGTGGCGAAGTCTCGAAGACGGAGCGTGCGGGATACCAGGTCACGCCCCATCCCTCGGTGCTCGTGTACGTGGTCCCTTTCGTGATCGGCGTCGGGCCAAATGGCGTAAAGCAATGCAGCGAGACACACGGCGCGGGTGCGCTGCTGGGCACGAGGACGGCGAGAATGACGAACACGCCGACGCCGACGCCGAGCCCGGCAAGCAGCACGAACACGAGGCGGCGAGGGCCTACGCCGCGAATCGAACGAATCTGACCAGCGGTGGCGCTAGGAAACAATGCGCCCTGGGTGAGATCCGTCGATGTGGCCCGAGCCTGGGCCCGACTCGAAGCCTCTCTTTGCGATTCAGCCAGTCCCTGAGAGTCTTTGCCAGTTTTCAGTAAACCGCGGTGCAGGGGGAGGGGATGTAACGCCGTTGCCCGTTCGGCGACACCACAGTTCGGGCAAAACGGCATGGCCGGGACGCTGTGGAGGCAGTGTGGGCACAGCCGGGACTCGCCGATGCGCACATCACGCTGCTCATACGGCAAAATATGATGTAGTCCCACACGCAATACCGCGAGGGCAAGGACCGCCGCCGCGAGATACACCAAAGCGAGTAAGGCGTCAGAGAGTCCGGCATCGTCGGCGAAGCCAAGGCCGATGAGGAAGAGGAGAGAGATGGCGAGAGCGAAGAGCGGTGAAGCCAACCAGCGGCCTCTAACTTCTGAGCGAGGGCCATCTCGCTTCCACAATGCGGCACCAACATAGCCGGTAGTCGCAGCGGCGATGAGAGGAAGGGTTAGGCCGCGGATCACGGCGCTCGAAAGCACCCCGAGTACCGACCCGTGCATCACATTTCCATACTTGACTCTGGAGGCGAGCTCTGTCACCGTCATGGCTGCCGTGAAGCCCAGCGCGCTCATCGCACCCACGGTGAAACCGTCAAGCGCCTCGGTCTCATGTGGTCGTCGCGGCAGCAGCAGGACCAGCGGGACAATGAGGAGCAATTGAGCGATGACCGGGACGAGCAAAGCCGAGCGGAGCACCGTGGTGTTCGTGAGTGACGGCGACAAACCAGGCTGGAGGGCCTCCGAGACCGTCGGTCCCAACACAAGCGCAAAGGCGACGCCGAGGGCAGCGCTGACGAGGATTACACCGACTGCCGGTAGGACGAATCGCCACTCAATCGGATCGATCTCTACGACATAGCAAATGAATAGCAACGGGAACCCGAGTGCGCTGACCGCTATCACCGCAGGCTCGAGACGTGCCAGCGCGAGTGAGAACAGCACGACAACCAACACTGAGAAGGCCATTCGAAAGGTCGTTCGAGACCGGATCGTCAGCTGAGGAAAGAGGGAACTCACCACCGAGGACCGCAGCATGGACTCGTCGGGGAAGACGGCATAGTTGTGCGACCTTCTCGATGCCTTATGGAAGGGAGTTTGATTCAGTTTGGCGCCGCAAGCTCCGCAGAATGAAGCGTCCGGTACGGTCGCGCCGCAGTGTGGACAAGAGACCGTCTGCGAGACGTCTTGCTCCGTGGTGCTTGTGGTGCTCATGTTGCACTTCGCTTGAGGAGGGGTACGAGGTCCCGAGCGAGATTCCATACATCGGGCGTACCGAGCCCGGTCACCATGTTGTACCCCCGTGTGACCGGGTAGAAGTCGTTCGCACCGAAGGTCACTTCGTGGAACGGCGCAAATGAGGGCGTGCCACTGGCGAGCTTGTACAGCAACGGGTTCAAAAAACCGACCGATCTAATCCCTATCGAGTGCAGATACTCATCGATCAGCGCGGTAAACGCAGCCCATTCCGGCGTTGCCAGCGAGGTTCCGCCACTGGTGAGCCATTTTGAATGATAACGAACGGCCGCGCCGGTGGTGGGAGCTGCGTCTGCCGCGACGTCGGGCACCTCGCGGCAATAGGTCCCCGACCTCGCCCCGCAGGTTGCGCCATCCGAGTACGAGCTGATAACACCTGGCCCACGCTGCCAAGAGGGCTTGGCGAACAGCATGGACTGGCCTCCCGTCGACCCCTGGGATAGCAGCGGTTCAGACCAGCTTGTCTCGCCCACGTAGCCGCCCGATCTGCTGACGTGGAGCGTAGTCCCGCCTACGCTCGTGACGTTGGGAAGGTCGCCGGGAAAGGAGACTCCCTCAGCCGGAATGGAGGAAATGTCCTGGTGAGCCCCAAGACACTCAAGACCCCCCGAGTCACCGCTCGCCACGAACACCGTGGTCCCTTTGGACTCGGCACTGGCGACCACGCGGTTCACCGCGTGCAGATCTGTGCTCGAGAACAGGTCTTCGCATTGGCCGAGGCTGATGCTCCAGATGGCGCCGGGATAACGCTTTGCGACGGTCGAGAACGCCTGCGCGAATTGGGACGAGGGTGACGCATTCCCACCGCCGAACGCCATGAGGTTGACGTAGACGAGCTTGGCGTCCGGCGCGATCGCATGCGCGGTCTCGAGGTCCATGGTGCTCTCACCCTCGGCTTTAAGGTCAAGCGCGCCGACATGAGGTAGGGGATCTGCGAAGGGGGGAAGGCCAAAGTGCGAGGCGTACGTCGCCAGGTCCTTTGCGGAATAGCCGTCCACCTCGAAGAACACGATTGTTTCGCCCTGGCCGGCGTCGCCTCGGTTCCGCAGTGGGCGTGCGTTGTACGCGTCAAGGAATCCGTCGGGGCCGAGCCCGACGACCGGAATACCTTCGACCTGAATACCTTCGGCGTGCAGCTCACCGAGGGAGGAGATCCGCCCGAACGCGGCGACCTCGGATCGCAGCAACTCCGGCACGGGCAAGGTCCCTACTGCTGCGTAGAAGCGCTGGAAACCAGGAAGGCGGTAGTCGTCGATCACCGTCCCAAGGGCACGGGCGAGCACGGATGGACGCGCCATCACCAGGGCGGTCAGTTGGCCAGGAAACCAGCTCGCGCGCACTCCATGCCGTCTGGCCCAATGGAGCAAGATCGTGGGGCGCTGGTCGCTGCGGAGCTCCACTAGTACGTCTGCCGACGAGGCGTCGCTCGGCCCAAGATTACGGGCACCATCGAGGAGCGCCCTCCACGCACCTGCCGGCGAGTTCACGGCTGCACCCGCGGGCGCGGGCGAGGTGGATGCCAAGGCAACTATCACCCCGAGCTCCAGGAAGATCAATGGCAGGAACAAGCGCCAGTACCTTGGTTTCGACGTCATCACAAAGCCTGGTGAGGAGACACCACGAATAGTCCTGCCCAGCAAGCCGACGGTGTTAACTCGCTACTGAATCTTGATGTGCCTAGGTTTCTCCGTGGATGCCTTGGCAATTTCAATCGTCAGCACGCCGTCCACAAACTTGGCTGTCACCCGATCAGCATCGATCTTGCCCGGGAGTACGATCTCATGCCGGAACTCTCCGACTGGACGGGATCGGCGGCGAAGAACGCCCGTCCGCTCCTTCTCCTTACGAACACCGGAGATGATGAGTCTCCGTCCGGCCATCTCGGTATTGATGTCCGACTTGTCGACACCGGGTAGGTCGAGTTCAATGATGTAGCTCTCATCAGTTTCCTCGATGTCGGCCAAAGGCAATCCATCCTCCAATAATGAAGGTTGTGACCAGATATCGAGTAACTGGCCGAAGCGATTTTGCATTCGATTCAATTCGCTCATGGCATCTCCCCGTGCTGCCTGAATTGCCGTCGAGCGGCTCTCTGCAGACTCCATCCCTTCCTCCTTTTACGCTCCGTTCACAGTGATCCCTCTGCGCGCCCGACGCTTCACGTGATCACGTAATGGACGTGGACCCAGGGTTCTCTCCGCACGGTTAGTCCGCGGCTGATTCCTTGGACCCAGCCTCTGGCGAGCGCCTCATCCGGGAGAGGAAGTGCTTCAATCGATAGGAGCCAAGACCCCACATTCCGCGTTCATGTGAACCGAGTAACCCCACGCGCCCGCGGGGTGTTGTGAGAAACGCAGGGGCGCACCATGGGACGGTAGTCGGAGCTCACCTGCGTTCCGTCGGCCAACGCAGTTCCCGAAAGGGCGAACTGTGCTGACAACGACTCAACTCAGTTCCAAGGGAGCGGGATCATGCCACGAGCAGTCGGGATTGACCTCGGTATGACCAATTCGGTGACTGCGGCCGTCGAGGGGAGGGCAGCCAAACGGTCATCGCTAATGCCGAAGGCATGCGCACCACTGTTTCCGTCGTGGCGTTTATCGACCAAGGTGAGCGGTCAGTTGGCCAGCTGGCTCGTCGGCAGGCGATCCTCAATCCGAAGGGGATGATCTGTTCAGCCAAGTGATGTCGGCTTTGGCCGTAGATCAAGCGGCTAGTGCTCCACCACGAGAAGGAGGTACATCGTGATCGCCGAGACGTTCGGTGTAGGCCAGTTGGTCTTCTCCATCCTATGGTTCTTTCTGTTCTTCATTGAGATCTGGCTCATGATCATGGTATTTACTGACATCTTCCGCAGTCATGACCTGAGAGGCTGGGCTAAAGCCCTCTGGGTGCTCTTCGTGCTCGTCGTTCCTCTGATTGGGATCCTGGCCTATCTGATTGTGCGCGGCGACAAGATGCAAGCGCACGCGATTGAGATGGCTCGCCAAAACGAAGACGCGTTCCGACGCTACGTGCGGTCCGTGGCCCGAACCCCATCCGACCCTTTGGTCGAGCTAGTGGATCTCAAAGAACGGGGAGTGCTCACCGAGGAGGAGTTTGAGCGGATGAAGCGATCGGTACTGGATAGAACATCAGCTTGGGCGTAACGGAGCTGATGTTGCGACTCGTGCCTCTACATCACTCATGACCCGGCCGCCGCTATCAAACCCCGCCAAGCGGCGTCGTCTTCATCGTCGCCATGGGCGCCAAATATGCCGACCCGAGACGAATCAGGTTGACACCCCTGGCGTTGTGCTCGGAAGTGCCAAGTTCTTGCGGCGGCACATCAGGGTTCAGCAGGCGCTCATGATTGAAAGAAGAATCGTCCACCTCTGATTTACCGAATGCGGTTACGGCACGTTGGGATCGGCCCGCCAGTGACGGGTCCGCCTTGATCTCTTCGGCCCAGTGGCCGAACACGAAGCCGAACTGGGGCGGGAGTGGCTGCTCCACCCACAACGTGCCGTCATTGTCGAAGGTGGCGATGCGGTCTTCCACGTCGATGAACGCCGGTCCTGGTGTCGTCGCCGAGGTCACGAAACTGACGATGGCCTCCTTGGCGGGCGATCCTTCCAGCTGGCAAGCACAGTGTCGCTCATCCCTTCCCCTTCTGTTGACCCGGCTGATCACTCATCCTCAATACTCGCATCGTCCACGCATGACGTTCCCACCTCATAGGTCTCGGTGACGAGATCACCGTGCGCCGTCCCGCGCCGGACTTGCGGCCGCCAGGGCCTCGCAGAATGAAGACGATGAGGACGGCCAGCACCGCTCCGGCGATGGGACCGGCCACCTAGACCCAGTACCCGGTCAAGGTGGTCGAGACCAGATCGGGCCTTTTCTCGGCCTCGAGCGGTACAGATCGCTAGCCTCCCCCTCTCCGACCACCAGGCCTGGCGTGATGCGCTTGAACTCGCCGATTCCGAGGATTGACTTCGACCCCACACCTATCGGCGCTCGGCCGAGACGTGATAGGCATGAGTAACTTGGCCCCGTTCGACCCGTGAGCACCCAAGCGCCCGTTCGGTGAGGCACAGCGAACGGAATCAGACGTCAACTGAGGTAATCGTGGTTCCGAGCAGCTATACGGGCTTCTTTGATGCAGCGTCACAAGCTGCCAGTGCGCTAATCGGCTTGCTCTTCGTCGTGATCGCATTGAAACCGGGGAAGATAGTCGGGAGTTCGCGCCGAACCGACGTCCAGAAGACTCGCAGCCAGCAGTTTCACGGGCCTCGTCAACGCGTGCTTTGTCTCGCTGCTCGCCCTTATTCCGGGCCACAACATCGGAATCGGCGCCGCTATCGTGGCAGCCTTCAGTCTGTTCCACACCTTGCGGTTGCATTTGAGCCTTCCAGGTGCACGGCACATCTTTTTCTTCGTTATCAGCCTGCTGGCCTATGGGGCCGAACTTTGCATCGCCATCGCGTTCGTTGTGCATCCGCATGACACTGACCTTGTGACTGATCTCGCCTTCGTTGTGATTGGATGTTTCGCTGTGGCGCTCAGTCGTGCCTGGCAACTCATGGAGACCATTACGGTCGGTGGAGTCCCTACCGCTGACACGCCAGGGGATGACCCGGCCCACGACACGGACCAGTTCGAACGTGGGAGCCAGCCTGTGAAACCTGGAACGTAGCGTCCTCAAACGTGAAGTAGATGTGGCCATGCAGCGAGCCCCGGAATGAAGGGCCGCCAAGCTCGTCCGTAGGCATGATCGCATTCGTTGTTGCGTCCGACCTGGCTCGCGCTGACGCCGATCGACCAAGGCCACCGAGTCGTCGATGAGCCCTGGTATCGATGAGCGCCAGTAGGAGCAGACGACCTGCTGGCGGGTGAGCTATCGCCTTGATTTCTGTGTCTCTAAATTCTTCATAACATGACAATTATTACGAATCCATGACGTATACATTTTCCTCGGCACCGCGTCCGCACGGGATTCCAGGGACGTAAGGGCTGGTGTGCGAGGTGCCCCCGGTTCGTTCCACCGACGGCCGGGGGCACTTCGCGTCCCTCTTCCGAGGAATCGTACCGGGCACGGACCAGGTGACTTTCGCTGCCGGGGGTCGGTCTCCTTGGCGGCGATCCCTGGCACCCTGGGGTGGCACGAGAAGTTCCGGAGCGCGCCACCCCGCGACCTACTGACGTCTGCAGCGTCTCGCCGGGGGAGCTGGCGACCGCTGGGCGGCCGTGACTGCCGCGGTCGAATGCGGGGCCAATCCCGGTAGATTACGGATCCCCAGATTGGTGGAGAATTGAGGGTGGGATCGGTGGACCTGCTCAGCGCAAGAATCAACCTGACGGAGTCAGGGATGTTCGAAGAGGTCGGGACGTGGAGCGAGATTTACGACACTGACCTGGTCGAAGAAGGCGAATTCGAGGGCGACTGACGGACGAAAGAGACCCGATCGCCGAGCGACAACAGGCTAATAGTAACGGCCGTTGCTCACCGTGAACCCGTCGTCCGTGCGTCCCTAGGCAGGGAAGGGCGACCGGGCACCCTTGCCTCGGCTCTCGAGCTGCCGCGGTCTTGGCGTTTGGCGTGGAAATCGATATGGACATTGAACCCGTCCTGGCGAATGTCGAGAGAGAGCGAGATGGCCTCCCTCGCTGATCTGGTTCGCTGAAGCATCCACTTTCGCTGAAGCATCCACCAAAGAGGCCCCCTCGTCGGTGCCGGTCGCGGTGCTGACCGAACCGGCGCACCGCCAGAGGGACAGCGTGGGTTAGTCACCCACTGAACCGAGCGAGGTTCTTCCTTCGTCAGAGCATCGCTGCCTCATGAGTCGATCGTCTGTATATATGTAGGACGATCATGAATTATGGCGGCACAACCCGGTTCACCAGAGGGCTCTGACGTGGAGCATGCGCCCGTCGCTCCCACGTCGTATTTGGAGGCCGAAGAGGAGTCATGCAGTCGGCCATAGCAGTCATCCTCTCGCTGACCACGCTAGTTTCCGGCCACGGAGCAGACATCAGAGGCGTTGACCTCCATGACGGCCAGGTAATCCAGGTCGGCGGGACGTACTACTTCTACGGCACCATGTATGCGCCGAACGAGGCGAAAACGAACTGCACGGTTCCCTTTGTGTGGCGGGATCCGGCATCACAGTGGTGCGGCTATGGCGTATCCACTTCCACATCACTCGACGGCCCTTGGAGTGCGCCCACGCCCTTGGTCTCGGACACCACGTTCAATGGTGCCGAAGATGACTACGAGAACGCCTGTATGCGCTCTGACGGTGAGGGCTGCTTCGAGCCCCGCATGTACGAGATCGATGGTACCTGGACGCTGTGGATGAACGTGGTGGACAATTTGGTCGACTCGGGTACCCCAGCGTTGCTCGTCATGCCCTGCACGGGCCCAGCTGGCCCGTGCAACACCGCTGTGGCTCACGCACCAGCCGACTTGGGCCCATGTGCCCGAGAGGCTACGGGATATCAGGTGCTGACCTACAACGGAGACATCTATCTGTACTGCGCCACCATCGGTCAGACCCTCGCTTCCGTACAGCTCGACCGTTTCCTCGATGGCATGCCTGATACCGCAGAGATCAACCTCGCCGGACTTACCAATGTGGAATCACCGGGTGTATTCCATGACCCAACAATGGGCTGGGTGCTCACGTATTCCGATCCAAACTGTGGCTTTTGCAATGGCACCGGTACGGGCTTTGCTGTGGCCACAAGCCCTAATGGCCCATGGGTGGCGCCAAGTCAAAATGGATTTAGGGACGTCGACCTCGGACGCGGGCGGGTCAGTTCTGCTCCCTCGTGTGGTGGCCAACCGGATGGAGTCGATGTATTAGGGGGCAAGGCCTACGAACAGGTTGATCTTTGGCTAGGGACCCGGAATGAAGCCAAGGCAACCACGGATCTGGAACCATTGGTCGGCCTTAACCAGAAATCGGCTCGACCGTGCAGGGTGGTTACGGCTCAAGCATCGAGATGAAGCTGGACGGGCGGACGGGCGCCCTGCGACCTGCTGGCGCCATTGACTGAACGCTTCACTCAGAACTAGACAACACGTCCCTCTCCGTTGGGCAAACGTTGGGAAATCGTTTCTCTGAAGTTGTGACGTCTAAATCAGACTTCGACGGAGTCTGCTGAGCAACGAGCCGACGAGGGAGGTCAGAAGGCAATGGGCGCTCCTGGTCGGGTGCTGACGCATGAGGCAACAAAATGGCGGCGCCGAGCTGGCGGTGTAACGCTCGCTGTGTCGGTGCTCGTCGCGGGGCTGCTCTTAGGCCAATCTCAAGCCTTTGCGGCCGCCGGTCTGTCCTCAGTAGTTCTCAGCGAGACTTTTCCAGGTCTGGTACTCACTGCACCCGGCCCTGAGAATGGCCCCATCACTCCTTCCGACCTAGGCCAAGCGACTGGGATGACGGGTTCTGCGGCTGCTCTGTTTTCCCAGCAACTATCGAATGGCGCCGTAAGCGCCTACGAGCGGGTGTGGGTGCGGCAGCCTCTGAATGGAGACGCTGTCGAGATCACGGCCTTTGACTTCAACGACGAGGGAGCAACTGCGGCGTTCCTGGCTTCCATGAACGCCTCGGTGGCGAACCAGCCGGGTGCAGTGACATTCGCCGTTCCGGGCATCGCCGGATCCTCGGGGTACAAGGTTCAGACAACAGCAGCTGCTGGCCCAACCGCCGAGTACCTGGTGACATTCGCCAGAGGTGGTACGGCGTTCGCTGTGGCAGTCCTCAGCTCGTCGGGTGACCTCACCGGCACGGACGCTGTCGCGCTGGCGACCCGACAGGCGGCAAATGCTTCGGGCACTCCGCCGACCAACTGCCCTTGCGTGTACCGGACGACAGATTGGTGGAGAGTTTCTTCGCTCGTCCTCGGCATTCCCCTCACCATTGCGGTATTTGTGATCGGGCGAAAGCGACGGTACCCAACCGCCTTGAGTGGTCTTCCTTCCGCTCCATTGCCCGCGGGGCCTGGGGGGGCTGGTTGGGCCACAAACGGGAACAGCTGGAACGAGGTGCGTCCGAAGGTTGGTGCCGACCGATGGTCATGAGGAACAAAACTCGAGCAAAGGGGCTTCAGAAGAGTGAACAGCTACTGGGTGCTGGCGCGGTAGCCAAGGAGTATGGCATCGGAGTAATCGGGCCGGATCCACGGCTGACAACATGGATTATCGTGGGCGTGCTCGTCGCCGTCGTTGCCGTTGTACTTCTGTTCTTCGGGATGGTCATCTACCCCGGTTTAATGGGCATATTGCTCTTGTACGCTCTGTATGGGGCGATCGAACGACCTGCTTCAGTAGCCGTCACAAATGGAGGAGTGGCCGTCCTTGCTCGAAGTGAGTTCAACGGTCAGCCGAGAAAGGTTTTGACCGTGCTCCCTCAGGGCGTGCTGGCCACCCCCACTGCTCTCAGATCAGGAGGCTATGTCCACCTGCCGGATCTGCACCTCTGGTTCCGCAAGAAGGAGTACGAGCGACTTGTAGGTTTGCCCGACGCGAAGTTGGCCATGAACCAATGGGCCCCGCCGGTGCCCGTTGGTGTTGCGGCAACGATGCCGGCCGGCCCGAATTTGGCGGCCGCTTCGCCCACCTTTGCGGCACCACCTGCTTCTTCCCCACACGACATGGTCGGGGTCCCCGCAAAGCAACCCGCGGCCGAGACCAGTGTCATTTACTGCAGTTGGTGCGGTAAGGAGAGAGCCGTCAACGCCCCAGCGATCCACTACTGCGGCTCCATGGAGAGGCCCACGGTCTACTGTATGAGTTGCGGCACTTTGCTCGCGGGTGCGACGAACTGCACCTCTTGCGGTACGCCAGCGACACAACTATCAAAATAGAGTCTCGATCCGCGTCGAATCGTCATCGACACCATCCCAGAATTGTCTTGCACCGGCTCCCCGGCCGCCGCTGGGAGGACGCCCTCGTCGCTCTGATCAGACCCGAGAGCGGCCGCTCAGTCGAAGATGCGGGGAACGTCCGCCATCCGGCCCATGAGTTCGGGGACGGGCGTAGCGGAAAACGTCTCGATGTCGTTGAAGTGGATCAGCCCACCCTCTTGGAGGGCTCGATTGACGGCCTCGATGCTCGGTGCCTCGGCGATCGTGAGGGTGCGGTGGCTTGGATCCAGATGCAATGGCCCAAGCGTTACGTTGACGCCGTGTTCCTGGCATGCCTTGGGGAGTCGGTCCCCGAGCGCCTCTTCGGTCCATTTCCGCACTCGCTCGCTGGCACTCGGGCACGTGTCGGCGGAGTGGTTCATGAGAATCACGTACTGGGGCATGAGAGAACCTCCTTGCAACGCTGGTCGCAACAGTAGCCTGCCTGCGTCGGTTGAGCACGTGCCCATTGCTCCCGCAGGGTCGCCAGCTTTTCGCCCAGCTCCGCTCCGGGTCAGGGGATGGGAGGTTCGTACGTGTCGATATAGATGTGCAGGTAGATCACTGGACTGAAGGACTGGTCGTGCAGAGGGAAGTACCGAATTCAGCCCAGGGGGAAGTTCGACCGCCGATGGAGTCCGGACGCGACTCCACCCGACCCGCTGGACAGCCGGGCCGGGTGGAGCACTTGCTCTGTGTGCGAGATGGTTCAGGCGGTGACCAGCTCTCGCGGCACGTAGGCGTGGTCGGGCACTTCGAGTTCGACGTTCTCTGGAGTGCGGCGGGCGTGCCAGAAACCGAAGGCCACGATAACTGCCATGATTCCGGCGAGCACGAAGGCCGAGACGGCTGCCCACAGGGCGATGGCAGCGAACTCGGAGAACCCGTAGGCCTCAAGCAAGAGCCCTCGGAGGGTGGTGCCTTGGAAGACGGTCTGCACCTTTGCCTCGGTCGCCGTGTAGGCCGCCGAACCCTTGGGCAGGGCCATTGCCTTGGCGGAGAGCTGCGAGTAGGTCAGACCTCCGCCGATCTCCTTGAGGTGAACGGCGATGAAGTCGTTGGCGTAGACGGCAGCCTCCTGACCGGTCAGCAGTGGTTGTCCGGCGTAGGTGGAGACCGTACCGACCATCGACGGAGTGATCTCGGTGCCCGCCACCGGGTGGGCGAAGGCCGACGCGGCCGGGAACGTAATGTCCTGCTGGGCCAGCTGGTTGTGCACGCTGGAGTTGGCGAAGCTGTAACCCCAGAGCAAGAGTGCTCCGGCCACCACCAGGACAACGACCATTACCAGACCGCCGGCACTGGCCAGCACATCGAAGACCTTGCGTTGCATAACTGCTCCTTTTGTTTGGTTGAAATCTGATTGTTTGGTTGAAATCTGACTCCTGTAGCGTGCTCCGCCATCGTGGGAACCAGGAGAGGCGAACGTCCCTAGTCGAAAGGACCTTCGGCCCTGGTTCACCTTCGTCGCCGATTCCACCCTGTGGTGGGACGTTCGGCCCTAGCGGTGGTGCGGCGACACGCCTACCAATGGATCGACACGGGATCGCAAATACACATAGTGAGAGGAGATGGCCATGAGAGCTGCCGTTGTTCATGCATTCGATCAGCCACTGCGCGTCGAGGAAGTGGTAAAGCCAGAGCCGGGACCGGGTCAGGTGGTCGTCAAGATGGAGACCTGTGGACTGTGCCACACCGACATCCATGCCGCCCACGGAGACTGGCCGGTCAAGCCCCATCCGCCGTTCATCCCCGGCCATGAGGGCGTGGGGATCGTTGAGTCCGTTGGCGCCGGCGTTCGCGGCGTCGCCGAGGGCGATCGGGTGGCCATCCCGTGGCTCGGCTACGCCTGCGGAGCGTGTGAGTACTGCGCCTCGGGACGAGAGACCCTCTGTCCGAATCAGCAGATGAGCGGCTACACGGTGAATGGAGCGTACGCAGAGTACGCCCTGGCCGAGGCGTCCTTCATGGGACACGTTCCTCAAGGTCTCGACCCCCTCGATGCGGCGCCACTGACCTGTGCCGGCGTCACCACCTACAAGGCGATCAAGGTGTCCGGGGCTCGGTCGTCGGACCTGGTGGCCATCTTCGGAGTGGGTGGTCTCGGACATCTGGCCGTGCAGTACGCCCGAATTGCCGGAGCGTCCGTGGCCGCCGTCGATCTGGTCGACTCCAAGCTCGACCTGGCCAAAGAACTTGGAGCTGAGCACACGATCAATGCAGCGATTGAGGATCCCGCAGAGGCCATCCAAGCCCTCGGGGGAGCAGATCAGGCAGTCGCTCTCGCTGTGTCACCGACGGCGTGTGAGCAGGCGTTTCGAAGCCTTAAGCGAGGCGGGACGTTGGTCTTTGTCGGACTACCGGCTGACAACTATGTGCGTTTGCCAATCTTTGAAACGGTGCTTCAAGGCATCACGGTGACAGGATCGATCGTAGGTACACGGGTCGATCTGGCCGAGACGTTTCAACTGCACGCCGAAGGTCGCACCCGCGTCGTGCGCGAGACCCGCCGACTGGACGAGGTCAATGAGTCGTTCGAGCAGATCGAGAAGGGTGCCGTCGACGGCCGTCTGGTGTTCGATTTCCGCTGAGCGGGATGACTGCCCTTCTCCTATTCAGCTCGAAGGAGGAGCGACGTCCGCGTGCGGGCGGCGGATACCCCTGGCGGAATCGCGACGAGGATCGCGAGCACCAGCGCCCCGACGACGACGATGATGATCTGACCCAGGGGGACTGACGGGTATGGCACCGCGAAGATCTCTCGAGCGAAGAGGGTCCACAACCAGCGGCCGAACACGATTCCCAGCGGCACGCCCACCACGATCCCCACCGTCGCGGCTACTGACGCCTGCCACGCCACGGTGGCCAGCAGCTGTCGCCGGGTGAAGCCGAGAGTCTTGAGCAGCGCGAGGTCCCTCCGGCGCCGTCGCACCGACGCGGCGAGAGTCAGGCCGAGCGCCGCCACCGCGCCGGCCGCCAATCCGACAGCCAGCAATGTGGGCGTCGTACCGGTCGAGCGGTAGTTCACGATCTCGGCCGGTCGCTGGACGCCAATTAATTCGAAGGTGCCACCTGCATCCGGGTCAGACGCCAAGGCCCTCGTGGTGGCGTTGGCGATCCGCTGCAACGCAGCGCGCCCTGAGGCCGGGCTCACACCCTTACGCAGACGCACTGCGGCAAGGGCTGGACCGTTGAGGTTGGGGTCAGGGCTGGTAAGCGTTCGCCGGAACGTAGCCGGTGCGGCGTCATCCTCGACGATTCCCCCGACACCCATCGAGGGGTGCAACACCCCGGCGTTGCCGATGGCCGGCAGAGTGGTGATGCCGACGACTCGCAGAGAGGTCGGCGGGAGATAGGCGGGCGCATCCTTGGGCGCTCCGTAGCTCAGCACGACGGTGGCGCCCACCTTCTTGTGGAGCTGTGCCAGAGTCGCCGCACCGAGCACGATCTGTCGGTCTCCCGTGACCCCATGACCGGACAGGATCGGAGGTGCGAAGGGGGCGTTGGCGGGCACGCGCAGGATCGGGACGGTCTGGCCATCGATCTCGGCATCTGCGTAGTCGAAACCGGTCCACGCGGCGACGACAGAGCTGTGGTCCAGCAGGCGCTGAGCATACGGGGGGACCTGCCCACCTCCCACCTCGACGATGGCATAGTTCCAGTTCCATCCGTAGAGGGATGGATGCGTCACAAGCGTGCTGAGACCGCTGCCGAAGGTGAGTGTTGCTACCACCAGCATCACCGCTACGGCCGATCCCGCCAGCGCCGAACGCACCGGCACGGCCCCCCGGGCCCGTTCGAGGGCGAATCGAATACCTGCGACTGCGGAAATCGGCATGCCGCCGGCCGCAGCGGAGCCGGCGATTCTCGACCGGGCAGCGGGCATGTCGCTGATCTGGGGCACGTGGTGGGGGGCCGCCCGATAGGCCGCTATCAGCGTCGTTGCGCCCAGCCCGATCACCAACAGTAAGAACCCGAGACCAATAACGGTCCAGTCGACGGTGAAACCGGGTGACGGATCGACTTGGCGCACAGCGCCGATGGGTGCCAGCGGCGACAGCAGAATGGCAAGGACTATCGCCACGACAACCCCGACCAGCACCGCGCTGGTGGGGCCGATCAAGGAGTCAGCGATCGTCATGGATGGTGCGGCCCCCAACGCTCGCAACACCGCTAACTCCTCACGTCGAGAGGCAATGCGACGGCCGATGGCCTGGCCCCCGATCACCAATGTGGCCAATCCGGCGATGATCCCGAATACCGCCATGGCTATCGACTCGGGCTTGGTGGCACGTTCGACGTCCCCGACCGACACCGACGTCACGTGGAAGTTGTAAAGGGTGTCTGTCGGCAGCAGGCCGATAATCTCGCGTTCAACAGCCGGCACGTCCTGACTCCCATGGAGGAGCCTCAGCTGATAGGACGGGTATACGGCCTCACCCGCATGGAAGAGGGATCTCGTAAGCGCCGGGGTAAAGATCGCGTCCGTCGGATATCGGTCGATATCATCGCTCACGACCTCAGTGTTCAGCACCACCGTGCCGACCAGCGTGGTGGCGAACTGCCGAGCCGGACGCACCTGGGGGACAGCAGAGACCGACGAGTTGGCCTGTGCGAGGGTGAAACTACCCATTATGAATTTCTCCCCGACGTGCCACCCGAGCAGCCGGGCGGCGGTCACGGTCGTCATGAACTCGCCGGCGCTGTCAGGGTCGGGCAGACGACCTTGGGCCACAGCCGGTCGGTCCTGGTTGAAGAAGAGCCCGTTCAAGCTGCCAATCGTGAGTACCTGTCCATCAGCGAGAGCGGCGTCGTTGGCCGCGAGACCTTTGGAGTTCAGCGGAGTGACGAGGAGTTCTAGGTCCACTCCCATCTGCACTACGTCGCGAAGGTGAGCAATCTGGTGTGATAGTTGCGGGGAGTAGCTCTTCGCGGGGTCATTTCCGTCATCGAGGTAGACCGCTACCTCAAGATTCGAAGCGTGCGAACCGGAGAGGTAGGTCTGATAGGCAGACTGGGTTCGCCGCGCGCCCGCCACAGCCCCCATAGCCAGTCCGCCGAGGAGCCCCACGAGCAGCACGATGGTGAGATAGCCGCCCCAGCTGCGGCCGAAGGTGGTACGGAACCGGTACCAGGCGACGCGGAACACCTGGCTCATACCTCAAATGACCTCCGGGGACGCATCGACCAGCTTGATTCCAAGTCTGCTCCTTTCTCCGCCAGAATCGAGGAGGGTGGCCACACGGGCGAGGCTGGTGCTAACACCCCTATTGACCACGCCCCGACTTTCGTCGCGCGACGGATGCGGTCATTCCCGTCAATCGTTTTGTCTCGCCTCTTCCCAGACAAACCCTGGTGACGGTGGTCATTTGCGAGTATCCCGATCTGTCCACAAATCGGGCACCGGCACTCCCAGGCCCTCGGAGTGATGGGATCAGTGGTCGAAGTTCAACTAACCCTTGATGCTGGTAGTGATGTGTCCTTTCCATTCAGCAGCGGACACGACCGCTGCCTGACGTGGAAAAACTTTCTCCATGAGAACCCGATGGACTTCTGCGTCGCGGTCGAGACAGCCGTCACTCAGCACGGTGAGGATGAAGTCAAGGTCGGCTGCTTCCCGCAGTGTGGAAAGTACGACTCCGCTGGTGGCGATGCCGGTGAGCACCAAGGACTCGATTCCGAGTGATCTCAGTACGACGTCGAGATCGCTACCGGAGAATGCGCTCACGCGTTTCTTGATGAGGACGACTTCGCCGGGCTGAGGAGCTACGGCGTCATGGATCTGCGTCGTGTGATCCAATTCTCCCATGGCGTCCGTGCCAGCATGGACCGAGAAGCCGAGGTTCTTGGGGCTCACCTCCGGCGAACCTCTACGAAAGGCGACTCGGACAAAGATGACATGCCTCTTTGCCGCACGGGCCGCGGCCATCGTGTCGGCCAGAGTCACCAGCAGTGGGGACGCCTGCTCCCCAAAACGCTCGACGAGCCCGTTTTGCATGTCCATCACCAGCAAAGCTTCCGTCGTCATGAGCACATTCTGGCACTACGGCGCAGTTTCGGCCGCCGTAGGCGCAGGCGCCCCCGGGCGTCCTCGCTGTTGCTGCATTTGTTACTCCTCTTGGCGCACCGTGAGAAAGGAAGATCGCCGTGACCCCATGACGGATGTACGGGAGGTCCTTGTGGTCGGAGGCCCGACAATGGGTGCGGTTGTCAGAGGTGACCGAGGACATCAGGAAGGAGACGTATGGGACTGATTCTGGTTATTTTGCTGTTGGCACTGGTTTTCGGAGGTCTCGGGTTCGCATATCCCATCTTGTGGATCGTTGCTCTGGTCCTCTTTGCCGGCTGGGTCTTTGGCTTGTCTCGCAGTCGTGGCCACGCCAGGATGTACTAGAAGGCGAGCGGGGGAGGGTTTACACATGGCCCGGCTGCGGTCGCGCCAGAAGGCGACCCCCGAGTCGACCTCGCAGTGGTACCAGAGGGCTTCGGCGGCCTGCCACTCCTTCAAAGTTCTTGAATCACACCACAGAGCCCCATGGGTGGACGTTGCGTCATCCGATGCTCTTGAGTGTGCGCGGTGGATCACAGACAACCCGTGTCCCGACCCCTCAATGGGTCATCACCTCGAGGCCATGCTCGTCGCGTACGCGGAGATGCAAGACGCAACCGTGGCCGAAGCAGTGGAGCTCCGCGAGGTCATTGAGCAGCACGCAGTGGTGGTGGACCGTCGACAAGACGCCCGTGACGAGGAGCCGATTACGGTCCAGTTCTTCCCGGAGGTGGGCCGCCGATCTGCTCGGTATGTCCGATGAGGTCTGTGTCAGGTCGGACTGGTCTCCCCGGCAGCAGCTCACCTAACCGGGTCGAGGGTGGGGGCAGGGTGACAGAGCGCCACTGATGCGGAGGGGGGCTCGGGGCGCACCGGAGTGATTGTGTTAGCGACAGAAAAAATTGAGCCTGGGGGGCCGCAATGAAGCGCATCTACTGGTTCGCCCTGTCCGCGGTCGGCGCCGTAGCTCTCGTGTCGTCAGCGTGCAGCACGTCCGCGTCGGGCGCAACGGCGAGTGTCAGGGAAACGAAGAGCTTTCCGGTCGCTTCGACGACCATTACCTTCACCGACCACAGCCGGCCCACCCCCGCGAGCAACGGCTACCCTCCCTTGTCCTACCGTACGCTTTCGACCCTGGTGGTCTATCCCAGTACGACGAAGGCAACCTCGTCGGTCAGCGCTTTCTCGACCAGTATCATGCGGCGTACGGACGACGGCCCGAGTTCTGTGCACCGGTCGTCAACCGAGACCTCGCCACGGTGCTACTCCACGCGTTCGCCGACGCCCATCCGCTGACTCCGCGTGGGGTGAAGGAAGCACTCGAACGTGTCAAGATGCTGCCTGCGGCGAGTGGCGCGCCGGGGACACGACTGTCATTCGGGAAGTGGACGCGGAGGGGATGGATGGGTGCCGGATACCTCGTCGCCCGGCGCCTGGACTCCGACGGCATCAGCTCGCATCTCGTCGATCGGTTCGGACAAGAGTGACAGTGAGCCCCAGCATTCACGGACAACGACCTGCATCTGTTCGTCGCCGACCGGCGAATCGGGGGGTCAGCGCCGGGCCGGTCGAGGTTGTCGGTGATGCCGGCCGCAAGGCGAACGTGGTGAGTGGGATGATATAGTCTAGTATATTGACTGTCATGAGATTGGTCTATATCCTCGGGGGACATGACTACAGACTCGAAATACGGTCCTGAGGTGCTGTTGCCAATCCTGCTGCGGCCTGGCCGCGGTGTCTACGGCAGGTTCATTCGCGAGGCGCTGGCCGACGCGGGGTTCAACGACATGCCCGCCAATGGCGGCTACGTCCTCGGGCTCATCGAGTCGGGGGTTTTCGCGCTGAGCGACGTCATCGCCGATATGGGTGTGTCCAAGCAAACGGCGAGCCAACTGGTCGATACCCTGGTGATACGTGGTTACCTCGAACGATCGGCAGACCCTGACGATCGGCGACGGGTGCTCGTCAGCCTCACTGAGCGCGGGAAGGCAGCGTCGGACGCCGTGTTTGCCACGGTCGAGGAGATCGACGCGCGGCTTGTCGCAGCCGTGGGTGCCGAGCGCATGGCGCACACGAAAGAGACGCTCGCCGCGTTGGTCAATCTGTGGCCGCCCTCGAAGTGAGCAAGGGCGACCCCCTCATCCTGGCGTATGTCTCGGAACCCAAGTGCCGATGGACGATAGGACGGGAGGCCGAGGCGGCGGCCTTGCTGTTGCCTATACCCGTTTGATTCAGGATGCTCGGTTCCTAGCCAAAGCTCACGGTGCCAGTGCCGGTAATCGTGGCGAAGAAGCCGGGAGGGTTCGGGCCACTGTTACTCGTGTTGCACTGGCCCTTCTTTGATCCGCTCGTGTAGAACGGCCCGACGAAGGCAAAGTTCGCGGTGAGGGTCACCGAGCCGGTGATGCCACTGTACGCCTTGGTCCCGCTGACGATGGGAGCGGGCGCACTGGCGACAAATGATCCTGAACACGACGTGACGTTGAAGTCCGTTGGCTGAGCGTTGCTGGTGGCCTTGTTGAACTGCTGCCCATCGACCAGTATGTTCCCCTTCTTCATGACGAGCAGTTCATAGCCACCCTTCTTCTGTGGCTTACCCGAAGCGTTGGCATTGACAGTTTTGCCGTAGTCACCGACTACTCCAGTCATGACGATCGTGCCCCCGCTCCCTGTGATGCTCGGGGTCACCCATACCTTGATGGCGCCATTTGCCGGGGTAGTTGCCCCGAAGGCGGCTTCACTTCCGACCAATGACCCACCCAGAAGCAGAGTTATACCGAGCACAGCTTTGACGACTCCTGTCATGATTCTCCTAAAAGGGGTGACGTTGAAAACCGGTTCAGTCGGTGGCCGTGTAAGCATGCGCCACTCGCAGGGCTTCGCCCATGGTGCCAACACATAAACCCTTGGGGGTGCCAGCACCACCGGGTCACTCGAGGAGAGCCGGGTACTTGGTTCATGCCGGACTAACCAGACGGCGGCCCTCGGCTAGATGGTCTGCGGTCGGGATTGCTACCGTCGCCGACCGGAGGTGAACTATGGCTGACGAGGAACAGGCACCGCAATCCCGTGTGACGCTGGGTAAGGGCAGGATGGAGGCGTTCAGCGATGGAGTGCTGGCCATCGCCATTACGTTGCTCGTGCTCGATGTCGCAGTCCGCCCGCCCGGTTCTCCAACCGAAGAGTTCCTACGTGGCTGGCCGTCCTATCTCGCCTATCTCGTGAGTTTCCTCACCATCGGTGGTGCATGGATCGCCCATCACGGCCTCACCGACGGCCTCGATCGGGTCGACCGGATCTTCCTACGGCTCAATCTCCTGTTCCTACTGGTGGTCTCCTTCCTGCCGTTTCCGACGAGGCTTGTTGCAGAGGCCATTGACAAGAGCACGGACTGGCAGCGGATGTCAGCGGTCGTATACGGACTCACGCTTCTGATGATCCGGCTTGTGTTCACCGCTTTGTCCGCCTACGTCCGAAGAGCGCACCTGCGTGGACCGGGCGTTGAGGATCCTGACCTCACGGAAGCGCGCAGCAAGTTCCGCGTTGCTGTCGGCGGCTACGTGGTCACTATCTTGCTCGGCCTCTTGGTTCCGATCGTTGCTATTTGCCTCTATTTCGCCATAGCGATCTTCTTGATGGTGCCGTTCCGGACTGTCGCCCACTCGCTCTTCGGTCGTGCGCCGTGAACGCCTGGGAGGCCGTCACCGACGACCTACTGAACGGATGAAGCAGCCCAGCTCGCGCCCCCGTGGTTGTCACCTGTGCCGCTCCGAGCTCCCCGGATCCACATCGGGGATACCAGGCACGGTGTACCCAGCCGTTCCCACAATCCGAAGGTCCGTTCGCGTGGCGATCGTTCCGTAGCTCGCTTCTGCGGTGCCTCTGACTCGCTTGAATACCGGTTTGGATACGCAACGGGGGGTATCACTAAGGACATGATCGATGCCCTCGTCGCCGTCGCGACGCCCAAAGTGCGTACGGCACCATGCTGGTCGGCTGATCTCGTACCCCGCTCGGCCGCCATTGTCTGGAGTTGGTAATGGCGGAGGAACAGGAGACGCAAAAGGATCCCGTTCTCACCGCTCTGACTAGCCTGTCTGATGTCGCACAGTCCGGCGCGGGCGACCTTGTCGAAATCAACAAGGATCTCGCCCAGATGCGCCAGCATCGGGAGCAAGGATGGTCATGGCGACGGATCGTGAGTGACGGCGATGTCCTTGGCCCGTTGTCGTTGCTCACCAAAATCGCCGGCGACCTTGCACGAGGCATCGGCGGGCTACGCCGGGCGTTGGCTGTGGGACTCCACCGCGAGGGGATGCAGGTCAGGGAGATCGCCTCTCTTTTTGAGGTATCCCGACAGCGCGTCACCGCGCTGATTCGTCCTCGGGACGCCGATGAGCGTGCGGGTTGAACGGGGGATCGGAAGGTCCTCCGTCCCACCCACTTTCGCGCAACTCCCCATTGCGTTGAAATGGCCGTGTAGCTGGGAATATCATGCCAGCAACCGGGCCAAAGGGTGCCCGAGTTGACGCTGGTGAGGGGCAGCGACCGTCACTCCGAGTTGGAACAGCTGCTTGGGAGGATGACCATGACCCTGGGGAAGATCCCGCTTAGCGATGATGCCGCTGCCGTCGAATCCGACCAGCTACCCGCTCTCGGGGACGAGTCACCACCGTTCGCGGTGGCGGTGAGCAAAGAGGAAAACCGAACCCGGGTAACAATCAAGGGCGAGCTCGACCTGGCTACGGCACCGGTCTTGGCGAATCAGTTGCGCAACGTCACCGCGAACTGGGGGGGTGACGTGGTGATCGAGATGAGTCTGGTCAGCTTCATCGATTCAACTGGCTTTTCCGTGCTTGTCTCACACCACCTGGCACTGCAGGCTAAGGACCGGAATCTTACTCTCCTCAACCCCACGTCGACGGCACGTCGGCTCATGCAAATAACGGGACTGACCGACATGTTCACGATCGAGCTCAACCAGGACACCGGCACAGATGCTGCCACCAAATGGGCGTGAAGTCCGACCGATCGACACACCTTCGGACGCTCATTCAAATGGAGGACCGGCTTGGATCTGGTGCCGTTCGTGCCTCGGCAGTCCCGTGGTCGACGTTGAGGAACTCCCGCAAGTGCGTTGTCTCGATCATCCTTGACACGTTCGGTCGCGGCGAGCGCACCACCAGGCGGGCTCCACGGGCCATCAGGCGTTTTTGCGCGGCGATGAGGACAGAGATTCCCGTGCTATCGATGAAGGAGAGGGCGGAGCACTCAAGGATCACCTAACGCATCGGCTCTGGGGGGCCCTCGGAAGGCACGGCGGATGGTACAGCGGGCCATCCGTGGGTATAGATCAGACCGGGAGCGCTCATTTTGACCAGCCGATTTGCCGACTTCGCTTTGTACCCAGCCGCCGCCCGTGGAGGCGTTCGGTCGACGTTGGCCGGGGTCGATCCTGAAGTGGTCGAGATCGCCGCGTTGCTCGTGTCTGAGTTGGTCACCAATGCCATCGTTCACGGGTCCGGAGAGGCATCCCTCGTTGTCGAAGTGGGTGACGGACATGTCCACGTCGAGGTGGCCGACTCCGGGCCGACGCTCGATCTCCGACCGCTCCAGGTGGATCCGTCCAGCGAGCACGGGCGGGGACTGGCGACAGTGGATGCTCTGGCCTCCTCTTGGGGCGTCGAGCCTCGACTGGCGGGCAAGGCGGTCTGGTTCGACCTCACTTTGTAGGCAACGCCCGGTTTATTCGCCACTCTGCTGGGTACCACAGGTGTACCCGAATAGGAAGGGGGAAGAGTAAATGGCTGGTCCTGGATTAGTAACCAGCATCATCGTGTTCGCAGTTGGAGCGATCTTGCGCTTCGCGGTGACCATGAGCACCTATCAGCATGGATTCAACGTGCACACCGTTGGCGTCATCTTGATGATCGTGGGCGCAGTGGGAGCCCTTCTGTCGCTCATCGCCATGATGAGCACCGGCATGGGCAGGCACCGAACGGTCGTCGACGACGGGCGGGGAAACGTCATTCGCCGCGACGACACCTACATCTAACACCTAGATATAACTAACAGGAGAGAGACACATGTTACTTTTGCTGGCACTTTTGCTTGTCCTGCTGTTCTTCGGCTTAGGGTTCACCGCCCACCTATTGTGGATCGTGGCGGTCGTGCTGCTCGTTCTTTGGCTCGTGGGATTGGCCATCGGGCGGGGAGAATCTGCGGGAAGACACCACTTCTATCGCTGGTAACGACCGTCAGCGCTCGAGGGCAGTACGTACGTCGCTCAAGAGCTAATCAGTAACCTCAGTAAGAGGGCGACCGACGGCCGCCCTCTTACTGAGCATCCCAATCGACCGACGCGGGGGTCACCTCATGGTAAAAGTCCTCCTCGTAATTTTGTGCTTGTTCCTGCCGTTCCTGGCTGTCCTCATAAAGGATGGTCCGTGTTTGAAAGTCCTCTGGGCTTTCTTACTCCAGCTCCTTGGGCACATCCCTGGTGTCATCTACGGCATCTACCAGGTGGTGAAGGACTAACCTTCGACGCCCCGGCTGCAGCACCCATCAACGGGGTTACTGTGCCCGCAAGGAGTCTTTCCGGCTGGAACGCGCCGTCACCGCGCCGGACCAATCCTCGGGCGACCACAGAGCGGGTCTCTTCCCGACGTCTCGTTGTCATGATGAGACGCTGACGCGGTAGCGAAGATGAACGACGCCGTTTTCGAAGCGGTGCTCATCGAGAAGTTCGAGTTGCGCGCGGACGTTGTCCGGCAGGGCGCGTTTTCCGCCACCAACCACGATTGGGCATAAGAAGAGATGGCATTCGTCGACCAGCCCGGCGCCGATCGCCTCGCCGGCGAGCTCGCCGCCGGCGACTGAGATGTCGGCCGTCGAGGATAGCTTCAACCGCCGGATCGCGGCCGGTTCGAACTCGCGCTCGATTCGCGTCCTCGCGCTCGATGGTGTCTGAAGCGTACGTGAGTACACGATCTTCTCAGCTGCCCGCCAGATCCCGGCATAGTCCCGATATACCATCGGCACATCGGCCTCGGTGCGCACGGTCTCCCAGAACACCATCGTCTCGTACATCCGTCGGCCGTAGAGGTAGGTGCCGATCGACCGGTCGAGATCGTTGACGAAGGCATGCACATCGTCATCCGGCTCCGCCCAGTCGAACTTGCCCTCCGCGTCCTCAAAGTACCCGTCAAGCGAGCTGATGACCGAATAGATCAGCTTGGTCATGTCCCCTCCAATCGATCGTTACCCTGTAGCCCAGACCGTACAGAAGTGAGACGGCGATCCGCGCCCAGAATCATCGATCCGGCCTCTGTGACGGACGGGTCAGATCGACGGATTCCACCAAGGCCTGACGTCGTGGCTTGCCAGACCACAGCCGAGGCAACCTGGTGATTCACGAACGCCAGTCACGCGCAGTACCTAAGAACCTGGCCGGCGCGGCATCGTGGCAGAGAGCCGAATCCACTGGCTATAGAGGAGGATACCGTCGGGTGACCCCCCGTCGAAGAGGAGCGCCATGGACTCGACCCCCGAAGTGAACCGATTCATTCTGCCGATCCACGATCCTCAGCCCATCGGCATCACGACCTACGACGCCGCGGTATCAAGTTGAGCCGATTCCATACCACCGCCCTGTGCGCACCGACGAGGGCGGCTCTCCTCACCGGGCGAAATCACCACACTGTCGGCATGGGGTCGATCACACCGAGACCGCCACGTCCGCACCGGGGTACACCTCGATCCGCCCGAAGTCCACGGCACCGCTGGCCGAGATCCTCAAGCAGAACGGCTACTCGACGGCTCAGTTCGGAAAGTGTCATGAGGTCCCGGTATGGAAGACCAGCCCGGTCGGACCATTCGACCTGTGGCCGACAGGGAGCGGCTTCGACTCCTTCTACGGCTTCATCGGGGGCGAGACCAACCAGTTCTACCCTGCCCTCTACGAGGGCACCACTCCCATTGAGCCGCCGTCTACTCCGGCCGAGGGCTACCACCTCACCGACGACATGACTGACAAGGCCATCGCCTGGTTCCGCCAGCAACGAGCGCTGCAGACCGACAAGCGGTTCTTCGTGTACTACGCCCCCGGCGCCACCCACGCCCCCCACCATGTCGCCCCCGAGTGGTCGGACAGGTACAGAGGCCGCTTCGACGCCGGGTGGGATGTCCTGCGGGAACGGGTCTTCGCTCGGCAGAAAGAACTGGGCGTCATCCCGGCCGACGCCGATCTCACCGCTCGTCCGGAGGAGATTCAGGCCTGGGACGAGGTGCCCGACATCTTGAAGCCCGTGCTCGCCCGCCAGATGGAGGTCTACGCCGGGTTCTTGGAGCACACCGACCACGCCGTCGGTCGAGTCATCGGCGCGCTCGAAGAACTGCAAGTCCTCGACGACACCCTGATCTACTACATCATCGGCGACAACGGGGCCAGCGCCGAAGGCACACCGAACGGGACGTTCAACGAGCTGTTCTCGTTGAACGGAGCCGCCGCCTTCGAGACGGCAGAGTTCATGGCGGCCAACATCGACAAGTTCGGGACACCCGAGGCGTACAACCACTATGCCGTCGGTTGGGCACACGCCATGTGCACGCCCTACCAGTGGACCAAACAGGTCGCCTCGCACTTCGGGGGGACCCGTAATGGCACGATCGTCCACTGGCCCAACGGATTCAGCGCCAGGGGGAAGATCCGAAACCAGTTCCACCACGTCATCGACGTCGCCACCACCGTCCTGGACGTGGCCCATCTTCCCGAGGGCGGGGCTCGTGGTGTGATCGTGGCCCAGGGGGGGAGCCTTTGGTGGCTGGTCCCCCTACCTCAACGACGGTGTGCCAACCCACTGCTACAACCTGCTCGGACTCAATCGAATCAAAGCCACAGGGGTCGAGCCGCTCAGTCCGGGAGGCCATCAGGTCAGGGTCGAGTTTGTCTACGACGGAGACGGCCTGGCCAAGGGCGGCGACACGTCCTTGTTCGTCGACGGATCCAAGGTCGGATCGGCACGGCAGGAGGCCAGCATCCCGATGTTGTTCTCGGGAGATGAGACCTTGGACGTCGGCGTGGACTACGGGTCATCGGTCAGCGACGACTACGCACCGGACACGAGTCGGTTCACCGGCACCGTGAACTGGGTCCAACTGGACCAAGGTGCGGACGATCACTCACATCTGATCAACCCCGAGGACCGGCTCTCGGTCGCGATGGCGAGGCAGTAGTCGAAAGAGGGCGGTCGCCCCAGCCGAGAGTTCCTGCCGGCGGCGTCGTGGGGAGGAGCGGAATCATTGAAGTTGCGAAAGCTCCTCCTAGTTCCCTACGTGAGGGCCACCTAATTAATTAGGGTGGCCTAACTCAGGGAGAGGCGAGGTTGGACAACCAGAACTCGCCGGGTACGCCCACCTGTTGGGCTCGTTCGGCCACGACATGGCTGGGAGCGGCCTGGCGCTATCCGCCCTGTCGCCGCGCATGAAGGTGCCGGCATGATGAGCTACATCAAGGTCGTGGCGCCGAAGACAACGCCCTCGGGTTGAGCGTGCCGGTTAGCGCAGCTTTCGTCGAACGTCCGAGACGGCAGCCAGTGTCCGGCTGGACTCCGCGAGGTCGGCCTGGTCCTCAGCCCTGGGAATGACCTCGCCGGCACCGTCGTGCACCACCACCTGGTCCCGTCCGGCATCCTTTGCTTGATAGAGGGCGGCATCGGCTCGAGCGAGGACGCCGGGCAGGTTTTCACGAATCTTGGCGTCGACGACACCGCCACTTACGGTGAATGTCGGCAGACCGGCGACAGCGATCGCGCCGCTCAACCGAGAGCGAAAGGCGTCGAGGGCGTTTCGAGCCTGTTCAGCCGTGCACGCCGGGAAAGCGATGGCGAACTCCTCACCCCCATAGCGGCAGAAGAGATCCTGGGCGCGGAAGGACTCCTTCAGCACCTGAGCGAAGACCACCAGAGCACGATCCCCGGTCTCGTGGCCATAGGTGTCGTTCAGGATCTTGAAACGGTCGAGGTCGACCATCGCCACCGCCACGCTATCAATTTCCCTGCGAACGGCGGAAACCTTTTCTTCGAACACACGTCGATTGAACAACCCGGTGAGGCTGTCGGTGGCCGCTTGGAGTTGCGTCTCGGCCATGACGCGGAGTAGCCCTATTCGAGCACCCGCCAGTTTGGCCAAGGTTTCAAGGTCCTCCACGGAGTCTTCCTCTATGTCTTCTTCTGGCACACCAGTGGCATGGATCACCCCGACGGTTCGTCCCATGATCGAGACCGGAACACATAAGGCCGACAAGCGACCCTGCACCCGGTTGCGGAGCTTCGGACACGCATCGAGGTCGTCGCTGTCACTAAAGCGTTGGACCTGCGCGCGTCGGGCGGCCGGGCAGCGGTCCGGGGAGTCGACGTCGCACGCGGGTGGTTCTCCTGTTGGAGAAACGCTGGCCATCCGCAGCAAATGGGCGTGGCTGTTGTCGGCCAGGAGGAGTTCGGCCGGCGAGTCCGGAACCACCGAGGCCAGAGATCGTTCGATCACGTCAATGACCTCGGGCTCGCCTTCTGCCATGTCCAAAGCATTCGCCAAACGACTTTCGAACTGCTGGCGACGTGCCTGGACCTGGCGCTGCGCCGCTTCCCGGTCCGCAGCGACGATGGCGTCGGAAAGATCGCGGTTCAGCTGCCTTACCTTGCCATCGGCGATCGCCTGCTGCTTGTTGGCCGCCGAGATCATCGCCCACATGCTGGGCACCACAAATCCAATTAGTATTCCGGCCGACACTAGGTAGCGGACAAAGCCGCCATCAGTGATGGCCGCGCCGAGAGCCATTGCCGGGAGGCTGACCGCTCCGAGAATCACGATTCCGGCGGCGCAGCTCAGGAACCGAAGACGAAGTTGGCGCTTCTGTGCCTCTTCCCACTCCTCCTCGGTCACCATACGGTCGTCCTTGCAGGGTGTTCACCAGTTCGTTCCACATCGGCCACAGTGCGTGTTCCATAACAATTCGGATGGCGAGATCTCCTCAACTCTTGCCCAATTCTGCTTCAGCCCTGGGCCGAACCTCGACGCCAACTAGGCCGCACCTAGCCGGCCGACGTAGGTGAGCGCCCACTCAGCGGCGTCGCTCCGAACGCGTGGCGGCGTGCGCCGTTGAGCCACGTAACCCGCAACGGCGATGCGCAGTTGAATGTATGCGATGGCGTTCTCGTCGGAGAATCCGTTATCGATCGCATCATCGATCTCGTTCTTGGTGATGGCTTGTATCTTCCCATCGAATCCTGCCGGTCCGGTGAAGGCCAGATACCAGGTGCCTACTCCTTTCTGCAGCACGGCTCGGGTGGCGGCCGGATGTTCTTCGATCTTGACGTCGTTCGGCATGGCCGGTGACCCTACCCGTGTGCAGAACTCGAAAGGGGGATAACGAACCCGTGCGCTCAGCGCGGCCTCAAGCGCCCGAGAGTCAGGGACGCTCTGTGACCGGGTCGTCACGCCCATGCCGTGGGGCTATGACGCGAGGCCCGACCTGACCGCGGCAGCATCGTGCGCTGAGAATCTGCGGCTATATCCGCACCGATACGACATTCCAACGATCGCTTTGCCGCCACAGGCTGACGGCACAGCCAGATACCATGTCGAGTCAGAGCGGTCCCACTTGGCTGTCGGAAGGTCATCATCCAGAGCGCGCTGGGCAACTTCGGGCAAAGGTTCGTAGCCCACCCCCAGCACGTCGGGACATCGACGAGGAGGTGGTTCGGGTAACGTCGATTCTTTCCACGAGCTGAGGACTTCCATGTTGGCCACGGCCTTGTTGACGGTGGACGCCAGTCGTGACGGGTGGGGCGACTGGTCGACCTCGCCACCGAGTTGAAGTTCGATGATCAGGCTGTCGCCTTCAATCTCTTGGAACTCGGCCCGTACCGGCAGCCCAATAGCAGACTCGACATCTGAACACGCGATATCTATGGCGTGAGCAGTATCGGGCGTGACGACACGGAGCATATTCTTAGCGGTCATTGCACCTCCATTGTGAACCGCCCCGACTGAGTGCGGTTCGTTCGGACTCGCTCTACGTTATGGGACGTAGGTAAACGGACTTTGATCTCAGCGTTGCGATCGCATAAGTTCTTGATGACACGTTCACGGTCTCGTCGCGCAACGCTGGTGTATGACGCTGGCTTGCCGGTATCTGACACATATGCCGCGATCTGACACGTACTCAGAAGCCCTGAACGTGAATGTCGCCGGTCGAGTCAGGCCGTCCCGATCGCGGTCCCGCAGCGACTGCAGTAGATCACGCTGACCGACAAGACATCTTCGTCGGCATCGGGGTCGTCGGCTGGTACGTCGATCACCCGGTACCGGGCCTTCACGGCAAGTCCGGCCCGACAACGCTGACAGCGGGGCTGATCGGCCCGCACGGCGGTGCCGGTCACTCCGACTCCCACCTTGGTGGCACCTTCGACCGCTTCGCTGCTCTCTACGTCTGGAACGAATCCGGATATGAAGGCGAAGACGTCCGCGCGCAGCACGTCCAGGTCCACACCGAGGCTCTGGATGACCAGGGCCGCCACCCCCTCGCCTTCATCGATCACGCCCAACAGGAGATGCTCCGTGCCGATGTAGTTGTGGTTGAGCTGGAGAGCCTCGCGAAGGGCAAGTTCAAGGATCTTTTTGGCCCGCGGAGTGAACGGTTGCGATCCGGTGGGAAGGCGTCCAACCGCCCCGATCTTCTCCTCCACCTTCCTGCGCACCGCTTCCAGGGTCATCCCGCGGCGCTCCAGGGCCTTGGCGGCGAGGCCATCGCCCTCGTGCATGAGGCCGAGCAAGATGTGCTCGGTACCGATGAAACCATGGTCGAGGAGCCGTGCTTCTACCTGTGCCAACATGAGGACGCGCCGGGCTCGGTCGGTGAAGCGCTCAAACACGGACCGAGCCTACCGGGCCTCAGACGACCGCCGCTGTGTCGTGCAGTCGGCTCCTAGTGGAGCAGGCTCGCCACGACATTGATGACGAGGCCGATGATCACGGCACCGAACAGATACGAGATCAGCGCGTGTCGCAAGGCGGTACGTCTCACGGCCTTAGAGGTCAGATCGGTGTCGGATACCTGGAACGTCATGCCGATGGTAAAGGCGAGGTAGGCGAAGTCGACATAGTCAGGAGCTGACTTCTCGTTGAAGTCGACTCCACCGTCGGGAGGGGCGTAGTAGATCCGCGCGTAGCGCAACGTGAACATGGTGTGGACCGCCCCCCACGCAAGCACGACGCTCAGCACGCCGATGGTGAGAAGAAATGCCTTCATCCCCCCATGGGCACTCGCGACCTTGACGAGGATCAGTCCGACCGACGCGAGCTCAGCTATGGCAGCGACCAATATGACTGAGTCGGCCAACGCATGGCTCGGATCCTCTTTGAGGGCATTCTCGGAACATGCGGCCGCGTTCATGGGCAGGACCGTCGACCACACTCCGACGAGGTAGAGAATCGCTGCGAGGTCCCAGCCCAGGAGCGTCGCCCCTTGCCACGGGAGGAACAGCGCAGAGACACCGCCGGCCGCCAACCCAATGACGAGGGCGAACAACACCCGCCGGAGGGCGAACCCGCTATGGAACGCCCGAAGGCGGGTGCCTGATGCCGTGGCCACATTGCATATTGACCCGCGGAAGGGCGTGCCGTGCGGATCCTCGGATTCGCTTCGGATCCGGCCGACTCGCACTGGCTCCGAAATTGTCCGGCGACTGCGGTCCTGCGTGATGCCCGACTGTTGCGGACCAGTGATCGTGAGCACCTATGCCGCCGGTGGGCGCACCCCCCGGCTGTGGGCTAACCCCAGGGTAACTGCACTCGTCGGGAACCGTTCACCCGCTTCGGTTATCTCTTCTAGGCTCTGCCCCTTAGGTTCAGGAAGCGTGCTGATCGTTACGACCGCGCCGATGAGGGCGACGAAGCCGACGATGGCGCTTGTGTCACCCAAACCGATTCGTGGCAACAAGCTGGTGAGCGCATAGGTTCCGACGAAAGCACCGATCTTGCCGGATGCCGCGGCGATTCCATGGCTGCTCGTTCGCACCCGGACCGGAAAGATCTCGGCGGGGTAGACGAACGTCGTCGTGTTCGGCCCAAACTCGCTAAAGAAGTAGGTTGCACCGAACAGGATGAGGAAGGGGGCGACTTCTGTCGTGGCCGATGGGATGAGCCACAGACCGAAGAAGGCCAGGGCGATCATCACGAATCCACCCGTCTGCATACGCCTTCGCCCGATACGATCGATGGTCCAGGCGGCGAGGAAGTAGGCCGGGAGCGCGGCCACGGCGAAGATAGCCAGGACGTAAGCGGTCTGGGTGATCAACGTGGCATCGGGGGCCACCAACTTGACGATGAGTGGGCTGGATATGGTGTTGCCGTAGTAGACGAGGTCGAAGAGGAACCAGGCCAAGGACGCACCAATCAGCCAGCGCAGCAGGCGACGATCAGCAAGTACCCCGCGTAGTCCCGTCGCCTTACCCTCTTGTTTCGCCTTCTTATCGGCCTCCTCCGCCTCCATCTGAGCCAACTGGAAGCGGGGCGTCTCGTTGAGTTGACGGCGTAGGTAGAAGACCGAAAGGGCTGGAATGGCACCGAAGGCGAGCAGCAGCCGCCAGACCAGATCCTGAGACATCCCTGTCGATAGCAGCGCGATGGCCAGTAGCGGGCCGACAATCAGCCCAGCCCCTTGCATGGAGAAGACCAACGACACCATCCGTCCACGATTGGCCTTGTTGGCATACTCACTCATGATCGTGGCGCTCACCGGGTAGTCGCCCCCGATGCCGAACCCCAAGATGGCCCGAAAGCCAATCAGCCACCAGATGCCCGGGGACAGGGCTGAAGCAATCGCTCCTGCGGCCAGTACCAGCACCTCATAGCCGTAGATCTTCTTTCGTCCAAGTCGGTCGGCGACCCTGCCAAAGATGATGGCACCAGCGGCCGAGGTCAGGAGGGCCAGCGAGGTGAGCAGTGACTTTTGGTAGCCAGCGATGTGCCACTCCGTCGTAATCAGGGTGGCGACGATCCCTATCACGAAGAGGTCGTAGGCGTCGGTAAAGAACCCCATTCCCGAGATGAACATGATCTTCCATTGCTCCCGCGACGTTGGAGCACCGTCGAGTTGCTCCAATGTCTCCCGGCTGACGTGGGCGTCGCTCTTGGGGTCAAAGGCGGTGTAGGTCCCGGTTGTCGACATGGGCATACTCCTTCCGGTGGCCCGCTGCACGTGATCGCAACGGAGATGCCTGCACGTCGGTCTTACCCAGGAGGGAATGAACCTACGGTGACGCCGATCTAAACATTCTGTGAACCTGCGCGCTTTTTCCTGTGTGCCCAGACGTCATGCCGCGATGGATGCAGCGGGCTGAGTCCTGATCTGTTAAGTAATATGTCGACGCTCCTCCAGCCGGTCGAGCGCGTGAGCGAGGAGACGACCATGGCCAACGAAACACCCGTGCTCGACACGATTGCCGCTATGACCCTGGAATCGGTCGCACGATGTGGTCTTCATGCCGACGCATTGATTTTGGTTCGCATCGCCGCGTTGGCCGCGGTCGATGCCAAGCCCGCCTCGTACCTGTTGCATGTGGGGCCTGCCGTGGACGCTGGGGTGACAATCGATCAGGTCCAAGACGTGCTGGTGGCCATAGCGCCGATCGTGGGCACGGCAAGAGTGATGTCAGCCTCCCTCGCGATCACCGAGGCCTTAGGCGTCGCTATCGAGATCATGGAAGCTGAGATCGACGCTGAACTCGACTCGTGATGGCAGCGGGACGCTCAAGGTCCTCTCGCTCCGAGCCGGGACCGGGCACCCCACTCCGCCGGACGGAGGACGGCAGTGACGCCGGATTCGGATGTCTCTCCATGACCGCCTCACCCCCGGCTCCATAGTCGAGCTCAGCGAAGGAGGTGGCCTGCGGAGGGGGTCAGTCCTTGTAGTGAGGCCAGCGGATCGGGAAACGGACCAGGATCGCGATGATCACCAAACCGCCCGCCACGCTACCGAGGAGGATCCCAAGTGATTCAGCGGATGACATGTGAGCGAAGGTATCACCGGCCCACCGACGTGGCAAGGGCCTCGGTCCCAACGGCGGTACTCAGACGCTAGGCGGTGATCGGTCGCAGGACGGAGAGTGTCGCTGGAGGTGCCGGAAGTGCCTCGGCGAGCCCTTCGCACGGGTGATCTATTACAGCTCGGGTGCCATCTGGTGAACTCCCGATTAAGTCCGCGCTGTTGGCCTTGCGTCGTCCCGCCGTCGCCGCCATGGTGGACGGAGAGCACGCCCCTGGACCGCAGACCCCCCCGTGGTCCGGGGGCGTGACTCTCGCACGACCGACGCTACTCCTCCGACGTCTCGTGGGCTAGGGCCGGAGTACCCATGATTGCCTCCTGGGAAGTGAAGAATGGTCCCGTGTGGCATCCGCCTTCCGCGGTCAAGAGGTGCGGAGAAGGAGACCCGCATGTCGAGCCCGCTGTATGGCCCGCAGAGCCACCACGAAGGCTCCTGCCATGAGGAACAAAGCAGCGATGTCGATCCACCCGGTCTGATAGAGCCCTCTGGGTCCTGACCCACCGCGGAGCACCCACCAACAGGCCGCACCGAGGAACGACTCCATGACGAGCGCCGCGGTGGTGCCGACCAGGACCTCGAAGCGCAACGCAGCCGGCGAGAGGTCGACACGTCGAACGAGTGTGACCAGCCCGGCTGCCGCGCTGCACAGGGCGAAGGGGCTGATGAGCATCCAGGCGACCTCGGCCGGCGGGAATGCCGCCAGCGCCGACGGATGGGCCCAGTACGAAGTGACGGACAGGGTGGAAGCCCAGGCGAATGCGGCAACGCCGCCGGGGACCAGACCCTGGTGCGCCCACGCGTGGCCTCCGGTGCCGGGCCACCCGTTGGCGAAATGTCGGCTTCCGACGATCAGCACGAGTGCGCCGCTCGCCACCAACAGCAGCGGGCGACCGAGGCTGCGAGCATCATGACGGGCAACGGCCCGCAGGACGCCGGCGACAATCGGAAGTGAGGCTGCCACGCCGAGGAGGGCGAAGAGAAGGACGCAGACCGACATGGTGATCATGGCCATGGTGGTGGCCGAGGTGCTCGGAGCCGACCACTGCCAACCAATGGAGAGCTGTGCCCACACCGAAACTCCGAACGTCAAGAACAGCGCCAAAGCACTTCCCAGCACCGCGAGGCTCGTTGAAGCTTGCCGCCGTGGCTCCACGGCCGGGCCCACGAGTCCGGCTCCGTTCATGCGGGCCACCACTCCACCCCGAAGGACATCAAGAGTCCGCGACGGGCAGTGTGGACGCTCGGTGAGGTCGGCGATCAACAGCTCGACGAACTCGTCCCCGTAGCGACGCCGCCACGCCGCCGGGTACAAGCGCATCAGACGCCGGGCATGTGCCTTAGCTGAACCGGTGCCGTTCACGGAGAGCTCCAGTTGCCAGCCAACCTGGTCAGACCGACCTCGGCGACCTCTCGTTGGGAGTTGAGGTGGGTCCGCAGAGCCGCAGCACCCGCTGTCGTCAGCCTGTAGGGCTTACGGCGGTCGTCACTGGGGACCGCCTCAATGAGGTGTTGACGTTCCAGACGGCTCAATGCCTCGTAGAGGGTGCCCGGCGCCAGTCGGATCTCGGCGAACTCCTCAATGTCTTTTGTCAGGGCATAGCCATGCTTGGGGCCTTGCGCCAGGCTGGAGAGGATCAGGGTGGCGGGCCCCGCGTAGCGACCGAACGTGCCCAGCGAGGGCGTGCCCTCGTGCCCAGCGGTCCCGCCCTTGGTCCGTGCCATGGAGGAGACCCTATATCGGATCACGATCTATCGCCCAACGATGAGAGAACCACCGGGCGGGACGAGGAACGGGACACGGGACGCCATGAATGCTCGAGGGAAGGGCTCCCTCAGGCGCCAGATCCCGGCGTCAATCACGAAGTGAGCCATCACCACCCCGAGGTAGGCGCCGAAGAGCGCTCGACCCAGCGCCGGCGCATCGTGCAGGTGCGAGGCCGTGCTCAAGAGGACTCCGCCCAGCAGGGCGAGATTGAAGAGAAGAGCCAATCCGACCGCTCGGCTCTTGCCTCGACTCCTTCCTGCAGCGACCAGTGCAACCAGGAGCAGGTACTGGAGTCCGTGTGCGATCGTCATGCCCCCGACGGCGGCATAGGGCGAGCGGAAGACGAAGACCGGAGTGAAGAAGAGGAGCGCCATGAGGTAGGTGGCCGTAACGCCTATGTTCCGCTGGCTTCTCGGACGGCCCAGGACGAGCGCCACACCCCAGACCACGGCACAGATGAAGCCGAGCAACGCAACGACAGAGAACCGACGCAGAGGTGTCTGGTCACTGAGTTGGAGCAGGCCCGGATGGGCCAAGAGCGCCACGATCCCGAACAAGGAGGCCGCCGACATCGCGCGGCGTTCCGGACCGGACGGACCACGGAGCCCGGCAGAGGTCGACGCCAGCGCCACCATGCCGACGTTCTGCTTGTGGAAGTGGAAGAACTGCCAGGCGAAGTAGGGAAAAAGGAGCCATGTGAGGTCGCGCACCGAGACGACTGCTGCCAATGAGGCGCCCGAGAGAACCAGGACTATGGGACTCCAGACATAGCGAGCGCGATGGCCCACGACATGGGCTCGAATCTCCGCCTCAGTGAACAGGTATCCGGTCGTTGCCACATGAACGGACGATCCGACAAAGATCAACAGGGTCAACGAACGCACCGGCACGGCGTTTCCGGTCGGTGACAGAACTGCGGCCGAAACGATCGCGACGAGGGTCAGGAGTAGAGACGTCCAGAGCCACACTCGACCCCACGACCCCACGCCGCTGATCCCACGAGCAGCTGCACTGGCAGCGGCATCAGCCTCCACCGCATCCTCCAGCTGCTCCTGCCGAGGACACGAATGTCGCCACAACGAAGATGACCAGGGCGGTAATGATGACCAGGGCGGTAGTGAGGAGCACCAGGAACAACATCGACCAGGCGAACCACACCGAGCGCGCGGGAGGCTGGACCGCTTCGATCCAATCGCCACCGTCAAGGTCCCGGGTCCGGCCCACTCGGGGAATATATATCGTTATCCGGTATATCGTCAACCGCTAGATCGGGTGCCGATGTAGCGCCCGTCTCGCTCAGAGTGGCCCGTCTCGCCCAGAGTGACCCTCTCGCCCAGAGTGACAAGTTCAGCGGAACTATCGGCGGGCGCGCAATGGCCGTGATACACCCGGTCGGTACCTTCGCACCGTGCCCGACCCCGCCTCAGCCCTCATCGCCTGGCTCATGACCCCCGGCAGGGGGGAGCAGCTGCCGACGGTCGGGGATCTGGCCCACCGCCCAGCGTGGATGAGGCGGGCGCAGTGTCGGGGCGTGGAGCGCGACCTGTTCTTCCCCGAGCACGGCGGCAACGGAACCAGGGCTCGCGTGATCTGCTCGAGCTGCCTCGTACGCCAGGAGTGTCTCGACTACGCGCTGGCGAACCCGGAGATGGCGGGGATGTGGGGCGGGACGACTGAGCGGGAGCGGCAGAGGATGAGGGCGGTGGCGTAGGCGGGGCTAGTGCGGTAACGGCGAGCGGCGTGGACCGGGCCCGGATCCAGCGCCTACCGTGGCCGGCATGTTCCACATGAAGGAAGTGGCAATCAGGCTCGATGACGACATGAGAGGTTGGCAGACGGTCATAACCGTTGAGTCCATTCTCGGAACTGACGATCCGCAGGAGATCATCTTTGTCGTGCCCGAAGATGAACAGATGCCGGAATACGAACAGGCGGTCATCGCGGCGAGAGAGTACGTCCGCAGGTACTTCACCGAGAAGGGTCCGCAGATCAGATAGAGCCGTTCCCCGTACCTCTCCTGTTAGTTGTAGGAGTACGCGGCTATCCAGTACAGCGATGCTGTCAAGGGAGACGACTCGGGAACCGAACTGTTTTCACCCAGGTCCTGTATCTGCATTGCCGGTATGTGCGGGGTGGAGGGTATACCGACACTGGCACTGGGCGGGGCCGTGGCGAAGAGCGTGCCATCAAGATAGAAGCTATCGCCTGTCGTCGGATTCCAAAGGACGGTGACTTCGTGCAGACCGCTGGCGATGCTCGCGGGCCACTGCGACTGCCACTCGACCTTGCAGGGGTTGTTGGTCGAGTTGCACCCCCCAACCTGGACAACGTCGATCCCCGGTTGCTGGGGGGTACCGCCCAGAAAATCTATCTCGCCCTCTTGCCAGACCTGGTCGGCTGGCCACACCTCGAAGACCACGGAGACGTTCTGCCAGTTGCCACCCGATATCGAGAAGCAGTAGGTGAACCCGCCATAACTACCCACCTGATCGTTGGCGATATTCATTCCCGCCCCGGTGACACCCGGATGGGCGGGATCGTCGTAGCCGAGTTCTTCCAGGGCGTTATTGGTCACCACAATGTGACTCGCATCGATCCATCCATTGGGCGGGAGTACGAGGGGCCCACCTGCGGCGTAGTTGGAGTACCCGTCTTGGGCGGCATCGTTGACAATTTGCGGGCCGGTCATGGCGTTCTTCAGCGAGTAGCCAGAGTAGGTGGAGGCTGTTGGCGGGGTGGGGTCAGAGGTTCCACTGCAGGTTCCTCCCACACTTGTGAGTGTCGGAGCGATCGCGGTGCCCGCTGACTGGACCAGGGTGTAGTCCGCAGTTTTCGGGCTGACGATGATGCCTATGACGCCAGCACCACTGCCGCCGAGCGTCCCCTGGAACGTGGCATCCCCGTAGGTGAAGATGCCACCGTCACTGGCAACCAGCCAGTAGCCCAGACCGTCGGGAGTCGCGGCCATGCCGATGACGGGTTGGTTCAGATGCAGGGCCCCGGTCGACCCGTAGAACGTGGCGTCACCAAAGGTGAAGATGCCGCCGTCACTGGCAACCAGCCAGTAGCCGTGCCCGTCGGGAGTCGCGGCCATGCCGACGACCGGTTGGTTCAGATGCAGGGCCCCGGTCGACCCGTAGAACGTGGCGTCACCAAAGGTGAAGATGCCGCCGTCACTGGCAACCAGCCAGTAGCCGTGCCCATCGGGAGTCGCGGCCATGCCGACGACCGGTTGGTTCAGATGCAGGGCCCCGGTCGACCCGTAAAACGTGGCGTCACCGTAGCTGAAGATCCCGCCGTCGCTCCCGACGAGCCAGTAGCCCTGCCCGTCGGGCGTGGCGGCCATGCCGAGGATCGGCTTGGCGACTTTCAGACCCGAAAGTACCGGAGACCCGAACAGAGGCGCGCCACCGTAGGAGGTGACTCCACCCGACGAGTTGACGGTCCAGTATCCGCCGCTTGGATCAGCCGCCAATAGGTGGCCGCCGCTGTAGGACGACGTTTGGGTCGTCTCGGCGACCAAGGTCGCGTGGGCCAACTTGTCGACCGTCGCGGAGGGGCTTCCATAGGTAAGGGCAGTTGCCGTCGAGACGACGCCGCACAACACGACGAGCAATGCGATCCGCCAAAGAGTCCACGCCGACTTTCCGAACTGCTCAACCTCGCGCATTTTCTCCTTAAATTCTGATTCGTTCTGATTCGTTCAAGAGTTCTGGTTCGTTCCGGGCACAGTTCTGAGCACGTGACGGCCGAGAAGGGCTACCGGGTATCACGTTGCGATGAGCTAGCTCCGAACGTCCCGTGGCTTTGCGCCCCTCCCTCATGAGAGGTGTGCTTTTTGCATTGCGTGGTGGGTGAAAGGCTGTCCCAATATTCGCCGTGAGTCAATGCTCGCGTGGCCGGTGTCTACGTTTCTAACCGGCTCGCAACGCAGGCGCAACTCGAACGAAATGCGTGATTCAGGCCGTCATTACCGATGCAGCGCCGGATTAACCTGGGTGGACCTGGCCTCTTCTCGCTCCCGCGGTGAACGGTTGACATAGGGACAGGTCTTGATCACCGTCCCCTCGTCATCCCTCGTCATCGAGCAGGCGCTGCATACCGTCCCGCAGCCGCCGGATGTGGCTCTCTAATGCCTGCAGCTCCCTGATGAGTTTCATGGCCGCCTCTCGATCAAGTGCCGGCGCTCCCACCCGGAGCATGGCGATGGACCGTCTCAGGTTTTCCAGCTCGTGTCGACGATCCATGGCCTACGAACATATGTTTGATAGAGGGTTTCACTCAAATGTCCAGGTCATAGTGGTTGCTGCCGTGGCACGGCACGGAGCGCGTCACGGGTGTTCCGCGGTTGTGCCGCCGGCGCGGACGGTGCCGGAGCTACTACTACCGCTCGCAGAGGAAAGAACGGCGAAGAGACGCCACGTGATCCGGTGGACGAGAACCCGTTTCTCCTGTGGTTCAGCACCGGGGGAGGCACCATTCGGTCCCGCGACCTTCTGTCGAGAGGCGGCGGCCTGGTCAAGCCCTGGACCAATTTCGCCCAGGGTATGTTGGAGATCGACCGCCCGCGAACCGACGACACCGACAGGAAGGCCCGACACGCATGACCTACTGCCTCGCGCTCCGCCTCAACGAGGGATTGGTCTTTATGGCCGATACGCGCACCAACGCCGGGGTCGACGACGTCGGCATCTACCGCAAGCTGCACGTTCTCATACCCACGCCCGATCGAGTGTTCGTGATCGAATCGGCAGGGAGCCTGGCCGCCACTCAAGAGGTCCTCGACCGCATCGAGCGCGACCTGGCCAGTTCGGACGGACGTCTTACTCTGGCCTCTGTCGACTACCTGTTCGAGGCCGCCTTGTATCTAGGCCAGTTGAGCCGTGAGGTTGCACGAGAACATCGCGATGCCCTAAAGGAAGTCGGCGTTGACGGCACGGCCACGTTCATTCTGGGAGGTCATGTCGGCGACGAATCGCCCGATATCCTCCTCGTGTACCCCGAAGGGAACTACATCCGCGCGTCCGACGAGCGGCCCTTTCTCCAGATCGGCGAGACGAAGTACGGAAAGTACCTTTTGGAGCTGGCCGTTGCATCAAACGTCGACCTCCGGACCGCGGCCAAGATCGCGCTCGCATCCATGATGAGCACGACCCGGGCAAATCTCTCGGTCGGCCCCCCCTACGACGTCGGCATCTATCTGAACGAAACGCGCGAGATCAATCAGCTTCGGATCCAGAGTGACTCGCCCCTCCTCGAACAGCTGCGTCCGATGTTCGAACGGCTCATTTTGGATGCGATCTCCGAGCTGCCCGTGATCTCCGGAGGCGACCTCGATGTGGCCCTGAGCAAAATGACGGGTTGAACAAACCAGCGGTCACATCGAGCGCGGGAAAGGGATGATGGACGACGAACTGGACAACACCACCCCGACCCATGCCGGAACGCGGATCGAACGGATCTCGACCGGCGCACTCCCGTCTGATGAAGAGGTGCGGACCGTCGTCACAGACGGCTACGAACAGTTCCGCTCACTTGAAGAAGGGACAGTGGCCACATACATACCTGCTCTGGCGCAAGCCTCGCCCAGCGCCTTCGGCGTCTGCGTCGCCGGAGCACGCGGGGGACTCTTTGCCATAGGCGACGCAGAACTGGAGTTCTCGATCCAGAGCATCTCCAAGATTTTCGTGTTTGCATCGATCTGTGAATCCATCGGACCCGAGGAGGCGCGTCGAAAGCTCGGCGTCAACAGCACAGGACTCCCGTTTGATTCGGTGATGGCCATCGAACTCAATGCCGACCGAACGATGAACCCGATGGTCAATGCCGGTGCCTTGGCCACCACAAGCTTGGTGCCCGGAGCAACCGCGGGCGACAAGTTTGAGTCGATCGTGGCCGCCCTCTCGTGCTTCGCCGGTCGGCAGTTGGTGATGGATGACAACGTGTACGAGTCCGAGGCGACGACCAATTTCCGCAACCGAGGTATCGCGCACCTGCTGGACGGCTACGGACGGATGTACTGCGACCCTGATGTCGCGACCGATGTGTACACACGTCAGTGTGCCCTCCTGGTCAGCGCACGCGACGTGGCCGTCATGGGGGCCACCTTGGCAAACGGGGGCGTGAATCCGATGACTGGTGTGCAGGCCATTGCCACGAGACACTGCCAGCACGTGCTGGCGGTGCTGGCCACATCGGGGCTCTACGAACGCTCGGGCGACTGGCTCTACGATGTCGGTCTGCCGGGGAAAAGCGGCGTGAGCGGGGGCATCGTGACCGTGTCACCGGGCAAGGGAGGAGTGGGCACGTACTCCCCCCCGCTCGATGCAGCCGGAAACAGCGTGCGGGGGCAGCATATGACCCGATACCTGGCCGAAGAGCTCGGGCTCAGCCTCTTCGACTCCGTCCCTTTTCAGTGAACCACGGGTGGGATCTGCGCCTGCGGTGCCGACCCGTGTGGAACGGCCAAGGCAATGAACCCTGTGTATCCCCGAATGCCCTCTAAGGTGCGGGCCGGAGTCGGTTGAATTCCCAGCTCACGGCCGTTCCGGCCGGCGCGGTGGCCGGAACGGCCGTGGCGGTGGCCGCGGTCGCCGTCGAGCTGCTGAAGCCGATGAACGTCCCCAAGAATGTCGCTACAGTGTGGGCGCAGTCTCACTGGAGAAAGGGGGATGGGAGCGCGGCGTCCGGCCGCACCCAGAGCGCCGATGTCTGAGATCCTCCCTGGTGTCGTACGCCAAAACGGCTACATCGTGCGTGACCTCGATGCGGCGATCGCGTCGTGGTGCGCCGTAGGCGTAGGCCCGTGGTTCACCATGCGCGACCTGCGGCTGGGTGACTTTCGCTATCGCGGTGAGCCGAGCGAGCCGGTCCAGTCGATCGCCTGGAGCAACTCGGGCACGTTGCAGATCGAGCTGGTCCAGCTGCTGAACGACGCTCCGAGTGCCTACAAAGAGTTCCTCGACGCCGGGGGAGAGGGCTTTCACCACCTGGCGTGGTGGGCCGAGGACTTCGAGGGAGCGATGGCGAGAGCCAAAGACACGGGCTGGACCGTGGTGCAGGACGGCGGTGAAGGCGGCACGAGGTTCGCGTATTTCGACGCCGGTGGGGTGACGAGCACGGTCATTGAGTTGTCCGAGCTCACCGAGGGCACGCGAGCGTTCAACGACATGGTCGCCGCGGCGGCCGCCGACTGGGACGGCGTCACCGACCCTGTCCGACCGGTTGTGTTCTAGGACACGCTCCGAGGGAGTCAGGGGATGAACGCGGGGAGGGTCTCCCATCCTCGGACGACAGAGGCCGAGGACATGCGGGCGTTGTCGTGGTCGATCTCCCACTCCGGGAAGCGCTTGAGGACTTCGTCGAGCGCGATCTGGCCCTCCAGCCGTGCCAGTGCGGCACCGAGGCAGTAGTGGATGCCGTAGCCGAAGGTGAAGTGCTTGATGGGCTTCCGAAGGATGTCGAATCGATCGCCGTCGTCGAATCGCCGGTCGTCGCGGTTGGCGGAGGCGATGAGGAAGACCAGCACGCTGCCCTTCGGTACGATCGTCCCGTGTAGCTCCACCTCCTTGTTGACGTAGCGGGCGAAGTTGTGCCCGGGAGGCTCGAAGCGCAGCACCTCCTCAATGGCGGCCGGGACCAGCGGCGGATCCTGGACGAGCGCCCGACGCTGGTCGGGATGGTCGGCCAGCACCTTGCCGGTCCAGCCGATGAGGCGGGCGGCCGTCTCGTTCCCCGCGCCGGCGACGAGCGACACGTAGGTGAGGATCTCCTCACGGGTCAGGCGGCGCACCGCACCCGTCTCGTCTTCGATCTCGGCGCGGAGCATGTCGGTCATGAGGTCGTCGGAGGGGTGCGTGGCCCGCCAATCGATGTACTCGCCGAACATCCCGCTGTCGCCGAAGCCCTCCTCGACCTGCATCGGCTGGCCCGGCTCGGTGCGCATGCTCCCCGTCGACCGCTCACGGACGGCCTCCTGGTCAGATTCGGGTATGCCGAGGAGCATGCTGATCGTCCGCATCGGAACCTGCGCGCCGAGGTCGGCCACGAAATCGAACTGCCCCGAACCGACGAGCGGGTCCAGGCTCCGGGCGCAGTAGGCGCGGATCTGCGGCTCCAGCTCGGCCATTCTCCGCGGGGTGAACACCCGGGACAGCAGTCTCCGGTGCCGGCTGTGGGCGGGCGGGTCCTCGAAGATGAGCAAGCCGGGGGGCATCTCGACGTCGGCGCGGATGAAGTCCAAGAACGCCCCGCGGCCAGAGATGTACGTCTCGTGGTCGGTGAGGACCGCCTCGACGTCATCGGCCCTGCTGACCGCGAAGAAGTCGTGGCGGTCGTTGTAGTAGAGCGGCACCTCTTCGCGGAGCCGCCGGTAGACGGGATACGGGTCGGCATCGATCTCAACGTCGTATGGGTCGTAGTACACGTCACTCGTACTCGTCACTGACACGCCAGCCTCCCCATGAAGCGTCACGCGGACGTGACCGATCGTAGACGGTTGAGACCACCGATCCCGAGCGTTCGGGTCTCGACCATGAGAGGCTCTGGGAGTGGGAACTGCAGGGAGAGAGACAGATGACTGAGCACGGGAGCGACACCGACCGACGCGCGGAGTGGGAGTCCCTGAAGGAGCGCCATCTCCGGCCCCTGGACGAACGACCCGCCTCCTCGGCCAATGGCCTGCATCACTTTGCCGTGCTCAGCAGTGACGTCGAACGGACCATCCTGTTCTACCAGGATCTCCTCGAGTTCCCCCTGGTCGAGCTGTTCGAGAACCGGGACTACAGCGGATCCACCCACTTCTTCTTCGATGTCGGCCACGGCAACTATCTGGCGTTCTTCGACTTCCCCGGCCTCGACCTCAGGGAATACCGCGAAGTACTCGGGGGTCTGCATCACATCGCCATCTCGGTCACTCCCGAGCAGTGGCACCGGCTCGTGGCCAAGCTGGAGGCGGCGGGGATCGAGACCCACATCGTGAACGGTTCCTCGGCCTACTTTCCGGGACCCGACGGCGAGCGACTCGAACTGCTCTCCTATCCACTCAACGACATGTACGGCACGATCGTCGGCTGAATCGGCACGCGGGACGCACGCAGAGAAGGCGACCTCTATCGCACCCAGAGTGGTTCTTGGTTGCAGGAACGTTGCGAGCCGGTTGATTTCACGGAGAATGACGCAGGGCGATTGACTCGCGTAGAAATCCAAGTCAGAGTTCGATCGACAAAGAACGATTGAACGCGCGAAGACCTCACGGCGCAAGTTCCACAGCACACGCGACGAACGTTTTCCAACGTGTCGGAGAGTGTGCCGCGGGCTTTTGATGACGGTCACCCAACACGATATTCCTCCGGCTTTGAGCACTACTCGACCCTGTAGCGGAAAGGTGGTTGTGAAATGGACGACGCCCCCGAGGCGCGCACCGGCATGAGAATCAGAGTCCCTTGATCGGTCGCAAGGTTGGCTTCCAGGTGCAACTGTTGAGGATCGCCGCGATTCTCGGCGTCGCGGTCTGGATTTCGATGTCGCCTGCTGCATCGGCGCAAGCCCGATCCAGCGTAGGTGTCACAAGCGTTGGTGGGTACGCAACCCTTGCTCAGGTGCGCGCCGCTATCAAGTCCGCTCAACACATGTCGTCTGCGCCTTCGCATGTCGTCCCCTCGCTCTCCGCGCTGGCTGCACAAGGAGATTGGGGTGGCGACCTGCAGGACCAGAGCAACTGCCCTTCGCTCGGTGTGGATGATGCAACGTTCGATGTTGCCAATTGCACCTTTGGTGACAAGAGCTCCGCGACCGTCGTCGCCCTCGTCGGGGACTCGCGGGCACAGATGTGGCTCGATGTCTTCAATAGCCTGGGACTTTCCCAGCACTTCAAGCTCGTCCTCATGGCCAAGAGCGGGTGTCCCGTGCCTCTCGGTACCTATCAGACGAACAACAACGGGGCCGTCTCGACGTCACCATGGAAGGCCTGCACCTCCTTTCACTCCTTCGTCGCATCGACGCTCAAGTCTCTCAACCCGGCGGTCATCGTCGTCTCGAGCAACTATCAGCTCGATCTCGCCGATCCTGCCCACGATGCCTCCGCAAAAGAGGTCAAGCAGGACATGGTGAAGTTCCTGGAGTCGTTGCCCAAGACCTCCAAAACGGTTGTCCTCGGCGGATTCCCCCAACCCGCGGATACGGCAAATCCCACGCTCTGCCTCTCCAAGGGGCCGAAGAAGATCGATTCGTGCAACTTTGTCCCGTCGGGCACCGTCGACGCGGAGAACGCCGCCGCCCAGTCGGCATCCAAGGTCGCCGGCGTGGCGTTCATCAACCAGACCCCGTGGTTCTGCGCCGCCACCTGTCCACCCATCGTTGCATCCATCATCCCCTACACGATTGACGCGTATCACGGCGACAAGACCTATCTGAACTACCTGACCGGCGTTCTGTGGAGCTCCGTGAAGCCGTTTGTTCAGTAGTCGATGGACCAGCCTCACCTGTCCGACCTTGGCACATTAGATGTGTCGGCTCCTGTGGGCCGCCACGTCCGAATGGGCCAGCCCCACCTGTCCGACCATGACGCGTTGGATGTGCCGGCTCCGGTGGGCCGCCACGTTCGATTGGAGGATGACCCGGGCACTCTGCTCGGTGACAGAAAGTATCGTCCCGACGTCGAAGGCCTCAGAGCGGTAGCCGTAGGTGCCGTCATTCTCTTCCACGCCAAATTGGCGGGCTTTTCGGGGGGGTTTGTCGGTGTTGATGTGTTCTACGTGATCTCGGGCTTCGTCATCACCGGCGTGTTGCTGAGAAAACTCGAAGCGTCGGGTTCACTTGGATTCAAGGATTTCTATGCCCGTCGAGCCAGGAGGATCCTGCCCGCAGCCGGGCTTGTCCTCATCGCCACGATCCTCGCGAGCTACCACTGGCTGGGCTTCATCCGCGGAGCGGAGGTAGCCGACGATGCCCGTTGGTGCGCCGTGTTCTTGGCCAACTTCCACTTTCTCTCCATCGGGACGAACTACTTCTCGAGCCAGCTCCCGCCCTCACCACTGCAAAACTTCTGGTCGTTGGCCGTCGAGGAGCAGTTCTATCTCGTCTATCCCTGCGCGTTGGCGCTCAGCCTGGTCGTGATACCCAAGCTCTCCGTTCGGCACAAGATCATGATCTTCACCGGCGCAGTCGTCCTGGGCTCCCTTTCCTGGTCGATCTACCAAACGTCGGCCGACCCCTACGGGGCGTACCTCTCGAGCCTCACACGTGCGTGGGAACTTGCGCTCGGAGGCTTCGTGGCGGCTGGGACCCAGTACTGGCTGCGCCTACGGCGCGGCGTTGCCGCGTGCATGACGTGGCTCGGTATCGCCGGCATCCTCATTGCCGCCACGCTGTTCACGGCGAGTACGCCGTATCCCGGTTGGGCGGCCGTTCTTCCGGTTGCCGGTGCCGCCCTCATCATCGCCGGGGGAATGTCCGCGGGGCGTTGGGGCGCGGAATTCGTGCTGGGTACCGTCGTCTTTCGCTGGCTCGGCAAGCTCTCGTACTCCCTCTACCTGTGGAGCTGGCCTGTGCTCACCATTGCCGCCGAGTCCTCTTCCAAGCCCCTCTCCTTGTCACAACGTCTGCTGACGGTTCTTGGTGCATTCGTTCTGGCCGCTCTGTCGTATGCGATCGTAGAGAACCCCATTCGGCACTCGAAGTGGATGGCGGTGTCGTGGCGGCGAGGGATCCTCTTGGGTGTTGTGATCATATTCGCCGTCTTGCTGGTCGCCACGCTGGAGATTCACGCGACACACACCTTGTAGCCAGGTACAGCTGGCCGTCGACTGGGTCCGTCTTTACCGACCTCCGGCACACCTGTCGAACGGATCTCGGCAACGGTCCTGCGACGGTGGGTCGAGCGGGATTCCCGTGAGCGTGCCACGCTGTTGGATACGGTGGTAGCCGTGCCAGAAGCCGTCCGGGCCGTGATGCCGAGTCTCTGATGCCGCTCGAGGCAATTCCGCTGGCGCTCATCGCCAGCCTCTATCCCTTTGGTCTCGCCGCGTTGTTCTTGCTCTTCGAGTCGACGCGTGCCCTGACCCGCTCCGTGGTGTTCCTGGCCGGGGCGGCGTTCTGTACCCTCACCGTCGGCTTCGTGTTCGTGTTCGTGCTTCGAGATGCGGGAGTGAACAACAGCAGTGCGCAGACGCCCCACTACGGGCTCGAAGTGGCGATCGGAGCCTTGTTTCTGGTGGCGGCACTGGTGCTCGTCCGCCGTGCCCCGAAGCCCAAACCAGCCGACGCCGGACCGTCGCGGGTGACCAAGGCGGTCACTGGCTCGGGGATCCTCGCCGTCTTCATGGCGGGGATTGCGATGTACACCCCTTCCCCCACCTATTTGGCCGCTCTCGAGGTGGTCGACAGCTCCAAGCTGAGCGATGCTGCGACGTCGGTCTGGATCATCATCGTGGTGCTGCTCCTGCTCATCACCATTGAGGTCCCCATCCTGCTCTACTGGTTGGCCCCGGGTTGGACGGTTCCCCGACTCGCTGCGGTCAACGCGTGGCTTTCGCGCAACGGCCGCAACTTCTTCGCCATTGTCCTGGCCGTGCTCGGGGTGTGGGAGTTGACCAGGGGACTCGTGGGTCTCCTGTAGTACTGGGCCGGGGATACGTGACTGACTGCCTGCGCCGGCACGACCATGGCCACCGTATGCGTAGAGTCCTGCCCATGGCGTGGACGGGCATTTTCGAGCGGATGCGGCCAGAAGTGGCGTCTTGATCACCACCGTCGTCTTCTCCCTGGTCGCCGCGTTCTCGAATGCGGTCAATCTCATGACGCAGCACTCGGCCAGCGTCGGTGCCCCGAAGCGCGACAAGCTCTGGAAGCTCATTCGCTACCTACTGCACCAGCCACTGTGGCTGCTCGGGTGGGTCGCCGCCGTGGGCGCCTTCGCCTTCCAGGCTCTTGCCCTCCACAACGGCCAGCTGTCGGTGGTCCAGCCGCTCCTCGTGACCGAGCTGGTATTCGCCCTCATCCTGCGGCGAGCCTGGCTCCACCAGGACGTGACCGGTGGCGCCTGGACCTCCGCACTCGTCGTATGCGTGGCCCTCGCCGTGTTCCTGACGGTGGCCGAGCCTCAGGGTGGTCACCCCAACCCCGATCCGGGCGAGTGGCTCTCGGCATTGGCCACATTCGGCGGCGTCGTCGTTCTGCTGTCCCTCTTGGCCATGCGGGGGTCACCGGTGCGCCGTGCCGCACTTTTCGCCGCCGCCGCGGGTCTTTCCTGGGCCGTGATGGCGACCTTCATCAAATCGACCACAGACACACTGGCCGCGTTCGGATTCTTCGGAATGTTCACCCATTGGCCTCTCTACGCTCTCGCCGCGGCGGCCGTTGTAGGCACGTTGCTCCAACAGGCCGCTCTGCACGTCGGTCCGCTGAGCATTTCCCAGCCGCTTCTGGTGGTCGTCGACCCGTTCGCCAGCATCATTCTCAGCGTCTGGCTCTTCGACGAACACTTCACGGACAGTCCGGCGAACATCGTCGTGGCCGCCGTGGCCTTTGCGGTCATGGCCGGAGGGGTCACGATGCTGTCGAGGACCGCTCCGGCCGATCTGGCCCCGTCGAGAGCGGACGGCTGACCCCGTCGAGTGCGGGCGGTGCGCGACGGGTCCTGGCGCCGTCGGGAATGGTCGCGTGATCTCCCTACAGGCCCGACTCGACGGTGATCCGCCCACTGGCCGCGGCTGCCTTGAGGGCCTCGAAGTCCCGCTCGTTCTGGTCGGCGTACGTCTCGGCGAAGGTGGCTATGGCCCGGTCGAAGGTGGTCGAGCTGCCCAGGTAGCTGGCGATGGCTATCCGGTCGCCGGAGCGGGCATGGGCCCGGGCCAGGGCCTGGGCGCAGACCCCGACGTACTTGGTCAGGCCCTGTGGGATCGCCCCTTCGACGTCGTACGACCCCTTCCAGTCACGCAGTTGGCGAACGTAGTAGTCGCGGGTGACACCGTCGGGGCCCAGTACCTGCTCGTAACCGAGGAAGATGTCGCTGGCCGACTGCATCAGGTGCTGGCCGGCCACCACCCGCGCGCCGTGGGTGGCGTAGCTGCTCCCGCCCACGAACGCCTCCAGCACCGAGGCCTCCGCCTCCTTGGCCTGGAGGAAGAGGATGTCGTTCTCGTCCCGGCCCTGCAGCAGAAGGATCCAGGCGCGGGTGCCGACGCTGCCCACGCCCACGACCTTGCGGGCGACCTGGAGCAGTTCGAACTCCTCGACCAGGTGGCGGCGGTCGGTCTGGAGGCTGTGGCGGTACTTGCGCAGGAGTTGGTGGAGCTGGTCGGTGATGCCCTCACTCACCAGTTGAGGGAACAGCTCCTCGACGGGGACGATCAGGGGCGGGTCGCTGATGATGCGGCGCTGGCCGTCGACCACCTGGGTGAGCTTGTCGAGCGCCTGGAGGCTATCCCGGGTGCGGGCCTTGGAGATGACCTTGGCGGTGCGCTCGGCCATGTACTTGTCGGACTTGGACCCGGTGGTCCCGGCCGTGGCCTGGAGGTCGGCGAGCACCGTGGCCACGTCGATCTTGGAGTACCAGACATCCATGGTCGACATGGCGGCCAGCCGGTTCATCTCCGTGCGATAGACGGCTCCCACCTCGAGGGCTGCCGTGCGGCCCTCCTTCCCGGTGAACTCCCGGTCGCGGGCGGCGATGACCGCGCTGGCCGCCAGGCGCTTCACATCCCACTCCCACGGGCCGGGAAGGGTCTCGTCGAAGTCGTTGACGTCGAACATCATGGCCCGCTCGGGCGAGGCGAACAGGCCGAAGTTGGACAGGTGGGCATCCCCGCAGACCTGGGTCGTCAGGCCCGATCTGGGGGTGGAGTCCAGGTCCGAGGCCATGATGAGCGCCGCTCCCCGGAAGAAGGTGAACGGGGAGACCAGCATGCGGCCGTAGCGGATGGGGACTAACTCCGGTACACGGGAGACGGCCTGACCCTCGAGCAGGCTGACGGGGTCGGGGCGGTCGGCCGCAGGGTTGAACTCGCCGTGCGAGGAGCGAGGCACCCGGGAACGGGCGTCCTTACCCAGTCTGGCCCGCTCGTCAACCGAGAGGTGCGGGACGGTCTGGGTTGCGTGGCTCGCTTCTTCAGTCTGGATCGCCATAGTTCCCTCAGTCTCCCTCGTATGACCGTGCGGCCTTTCTTCCATCATGGTCCGCGCCGGGAGTTTCGTACAGCGGGTGTGCGGAGGGAGCCGCCGGGGCAGAGCCCAGGCCGAACGCAGGGTGGTTGCGGATCACCCGTCCTCGGGGGTGGCCTGGTAGAGGGGCGGCCCATAGACCTTGTCGGGCCGCATCCGTACGATGAGACGCTCGGCGCCGGGCTCGGGCGGAGGGGTGGCGCCTCCCATGTGGAGGTTGTACATCACCTGGTGGAAGGATCCGTCGGGGCCTACCTCCCGTTCGCGGTCGTCGTGCTGGCCACCACCTCGACGCACATCACCCGGATCTCGCTCTTCGCCCAGCCGGCACTGTTCCCTTTTTCGACCTTCCGCCACGGCTGGCGTGACCCGGATCGGGGTGCGCAACGACAGCTCCTTGATGCACGGGCGATGAATCTCCGTCGTAGGATTCGTCATACCATCATGAAAACGACGAATCTTGCCGACCTCTATGGGTTGCCACTCATCGATTGGGCCGTTATCGAGGACCGTCTCGCCCAAGGGGTAAGCCAAGCCCCCGGGACTGGCGGCCCTGACCGGCACACCAGCTGGTTGGCGACGATCAACCGGGACGGAAGCCCGCATGTGACAGGTGTGGGCGCGCTCTGGTTCGACGGCACCTTCTGGTTCGAGACCGGAGAGCTCTCCCGCAAAGGGAGGAATCTGGCGCGCGACCCGCGGTGCACGTTGAGCGTTGCCACTCACGAGTTCGACCTCGTCGTAGAGGGTGTGGCCGAGAAGGTCATCGATCCGAGCGTGGTTGCCACCATGGCGGAGCAGTGGAGCGCGCAGGGATGGCCAGCCCGAGTGGATGATTCGGGTGTGGCTCTCACGGCCGAATACAGCGCTCCGTCAGCTGGACCTCCCCCGTGGACCATTTTCCGCATCGTGGCACACCAGGCAACTTCCCTCCTCACGGTTGAGCCGGGAGGCGCCACACGATGGAGATTTGATCGAACGTGACCGGGTGGACAGAGAGGTCCCATCACTGACGTGCTGAGGCGCGGGCAGCCGGAATAGGGCGGACGGCGTGATCCCCGGAAGTGGACGCTGACGCGGGTACTGTGTGCAAAGGCGCGTCAGGAGCAGACTCAGCCGTGAGAACGCCGCCCCACACCCTGGGACAAACGATCTTCAAAGGACAACGAGCGCATTGACTACCTTCGCAGGATCATGGGACGTGACCATCGCGACGCCCATTGGCAAGATCGCCGCCGTTTTTGACATCACCGAACAAGATGGTGCGATTCAAGGTATCGCCCGTTCGGACGCGGAGACCGTCGATTTCCTCAATCCGGTCGCTGATGGGAACCGGCTCACCTGGTCCCAAAAGGTCACGACGCCGATGCGACTCGAACTGCAATTCGACGTCACCGTCGAGGGCGACACAATGACCGGCACGTCGAAGGCCGGCATGCTCCCCTCGTCAAAGGTCGACGGAACTCGTTCTTCAGCGCGCTGAACTCACAGGCCCTTTCTGACAGTTCGCTCCAAGATTCCCAGCGTGGCGCGGAGGGCCGACTCCGGCACGATCGGGAAGTGCTCCTTGCGGTCGTCGCTCACCTTCGACCAGTCGTAGTAGGAGGTCACCTTGGTGACCCCGTCCTCGTCACTATCCAGGCGGTAACCGTAGAAGTGCGCAACCGGGACGTCGGGCCCGAGATCCCACGCGATCTCCTTGTCGCGCTCGAAGACGATGATGTGCACCGTCACGTCGTACTTGCCCAGCGGGACGTCGTTGAGCGACTCGCGGTCCATATGGATGACGAACGTATCGCCCACCTTCTCCGCCGGCTCGCCGGTGAAGTCCTGCAGCATGCCAGAGGCATCGATGGCCACGTGGCCCGCCGGGCTTCGCACGATGTCGAAGATCGCGGCGGGCGGCGCCGGGATAGGCCGGGTCACCTCGATGCGGTCGGACAGGAAAACGGTCTCGGGCATGTGGGACTCCTCATGGACGTGAGTGGGTCATGGACGTGAGTGGTCATGGACGTGAGTGGGTCATGGACGTGAGTGGTCATGGTAACGGGTGACAACCGTCAGGGCTTCAATAGACCGTGGGACAGGTCGCAACCTCCTTCGCCTGTAGCCTGATGTGGCGCGCCCGTGACAAAGGAAGGAGGTCGGCCGCTTGCCTGCTTGCTCCCGCTGCCTGGTCGAGGTGCCCTTGGGGACTGCCCTTTGCCCCAAGTGCGGCGCCGCCATCAGGCCGCCCGTTTTGCCGCGCCCGACGCCGAAGCGCGTCGGGAAGTCGCGACAACGGCTGAACGACCTGGACCCGAGAGATCGGGTCATGGGCCCCGCCACCCTGGTCCTCCTGGTCTCGTTCTGGCTGCCTTGGTACAGCTTCGGCCCCATCTCCGCTAGTGGGCTGAGTGCCCACGGTTGGCTGTTCATCGCCGTGGTGGACGCCATCGTGGTGGTGCTCTACGTCCTGATCAGCGCGTTCGGCGTCGGCGATCTCGCGGTACAGGGCCGTATGTCCAAGGATCAGCTCCTGGCTCTCATCACCGGGGTCAATCTGGCCCTGGTGGTGCTGGGTGTGCTCCTCAAGCCGGCCGCCTTCAGCTGGTCGTGGGGCGCCTTTGTCGCCCTGGCCGCCGCGGTGGTGTCGTTTGTGCCTTATGGCGTTCCCCTCATCCGGGCCCACCGGCGGCGCTGAATCCCAGCCGCCCACGTTCGCCATGACTCCCACAACCGGGATAAAAGTCGCCGAAATCGGGTTTCTGCTTATCTCAATTGCCGGAGTGTGGCTCGTTGCCGCCGACCACCGCCCCCGTGCCGGGTCACGCTCCCGCTGGTGAGCCCGCATCGGGATGATCGGGACCCGAGGCGATGCTGACACCGGCTGGGGCGACCGGTTGATCCGCCCCCTTGCGAGCTTCGCCACGGCCGACGGCTCCGAAGATCAAGCGGATCACAACGGCGACCACGGCCAGATCGGCGAGCATCTGGACGGTGACCACGAGGCGCGCCGCGTCCGTCTTGGCCACGATGTCGCCGAAGCCGACCGTCGAGAAGACCGAGACCGTGAAGTAGAGCGCCGAGTCACGATCGAGCGTCTGCCCGAACGCGGCCGGATCCGACCGGGACATCGTCAGATAGATCCAGGCGAACAGCACCAGAAAGAGCGGTAGCACGGTGGCCATGGCAACCACCGCCCGCAACATGGGCTGAGCATGCCTGGTGATGGCGCGCACCTCGAAGCTGAGCACGGCCACGAACAGTGCCATGCTCACCCCTAGACGCAACCCGATCGCCTCGTGGGCGCGATGGGCGGCCGGCACCACGTAGTAGGCAGTCAGGAGTACGGCCGCGCTCGCCAGGGCGCGGACGCCTGTCCGGGCAATACGAGAGCGTTCGAACTCTTCCAGGGTAGGAAAGGGGCTGCTTGCCATTGGGCCAGTATCTCAGCGGTGACCGCGCTGCGGGCCGATCCCTTCCCGCTTCGTCGTAGGCCGCCCACCCGAACGGGAAGCGGCGATCGATGATCAGAAGGGTGGCTTCGGCGCCTCAATCAAGTTCACGACCGAGAAGATCAGGATCGCCCCGCCGACGACGACGAGGCCGATCCGCGCCCCGCGCAGGCGGAAGTGGCCGCTGATACCCACGAGGAACAGCACGGTGGCCAGGTAGACCACGATCCGGACGTAGTTGTCGGAGTTGTCACCGGCCGTGGCGCCGAGGTTGTAGTACCGGTTTGCCCGGGCATCGAGCGCGTTGGACTGTGCCTGCCCGGGTTGCACGTACTGCGGCATGTAGGTGGGGCCGGGTGGGGCGTGGGAATTGGTGAACGGATCCGTCGCGAGCCAGGCGTTGAAGGCGACGAGGAACTGGGGGCGAAATCGTCGTTCCGCCACGGTCATCGCCTTCTGACTGCCCACCGCATAGGCGGTGAACCAGGCGTTGAAGGTCAACGCATCGAAGTTCTTGGTGGTGAAGCCCGCGTCGGCGACGCGACTGGCCTCCGTCCGGGCAGCCGACGCCTTGGCCAGCTTCAGCGACGATTCCGTGGCCCACTTGGCCGACGAGTATCCGGAGTAGGCGGCCATGACGGCGACCACCGCCAAAAGCGCCGCCTCGATGATCGTCAGCGCCCTGTGCCCCTCCTTGCCCGAGTCGTCCCCGTGGCCTCCTTCGCCTGACCCGCCGCCGATGGTAGTAGCGGTTGGTCGAAGATCATCTGATGGGGCTGCCCGGCTCCGTCAGCTCATGAGCTCTGGCGCGAGTGGTCATGGTAATAGAGGGCATCGGTGACGGTATCCATCCACTGGTGATGGTTCCAGAAGGAAACCTCCGCCCGCGATGACAGGTCGAGTTCGAGCGGGATGAGAACGGACTCCTGTAGTTCGTCGATGGTGCACTGACCACGCGTCATCTCGAGAATCAGATCGGCCAGCTGAGCCCGGGCAGTCCACCAGCTCCGGAGAAGCAGGCGATGCCGACACGGCCGAGTGTTGGATCCGGCGATCAACTCCGCGCTGCCGTGGGCCAGGAGATTGGTCCAGGCCCACACAGGGATGGCCCGGCCATCCGCCTCCAGGCGTTCGACCAGGGTTCCGCTCAGAAACGCCGCGCACTCGGCCGCTACCTGATCCTCGCCGTCGTCGTCGCGCCGCCGCCGCCTTCTCATCGCATGCCCCTCTCCGTCACGGCACATCTGACTCCGGCCATCTCACTCCTGTACATCAGGATCCGGCAAATCAGGCTCTGATACCAGGCTGGATCAGGGCGGACGGTCTGTATAGAGCCAAACGTCCTGAGGACGCGTCCTTCCCTGGTCCACGTGCTCGGCACGCCCGACGAAAGGTGAGGTGCGAGGCGATGGATCGATCAGAAAAGTGGATGGGGGAGGGGAGCCAAGTGGTGGACGAACCAGTCGCGTGCCAGGTCGGCCACACCCTCGAGCGCTCCAGCTTCGTCGAAGAGATGGGTGGCGCCCGGCACCACGGCGAGCTGGGTCTCGCCGCCCAGTCGATCTTGGGCGCGACGGTTGAGGTCGAGCACCACGTCGTCGTGCCCACCCACAATGAGCAGTGTGGGTGCCTGCACGTCCCCGAGCACCGACAGGGCGAGATCGGGGCGCCCTCCCCGCGAGACGACGGCGGCAATGTGCTGCATAGATGCCGCCGCCCACAGGGCCGCTGCCGCTCCCGTGCTGGCACCGAAGTAGCCGATGCGAGACCCGGCCGACTCGGGCTGCGCGGCAAGCCACCCGGTGACCCGCTCCAAACGATCAGCGAGTCTGGGAATGTCAAAGACCCGAGAACGATCGCGTTCCTCGTCTGCACCGAGTAGGTCGAAGAGGAGCGTCCCCAGACCCGCCTCGTTGAGGACAGAGGCGACGAAGCGATTCCGTGGGCTGTGCCGGCTGCTGCCGCTGCCGTGGGCGAACACGACCATCCCCTTGAGCGCCTCGGGCACGGTGAATTGCCCCGCGAGGCGCAGGGTCCCCAGGCGCAGTTCGACCTCCTCGTCGACAGACGGGGGATGGCCAGCGGTGCCCGCCGGTGCGGGCGCGCCCGCGGAACCGGAGGTGGAGCGTTCCAGGAGCATCACCACCTCGTCATCCGACGTAGGCCTGAAGTCCCCGTACCACGCGCCGACGGCGTGGAAGGTCTCGGGAGCCTCCAGCGTGGCCACGCCGTCGCAGGCCTTGGCCAGCTCGTCGACGGCGGATCGCGAGGCGACCGGCACAGCCATCACCACGCGCCCCGCGCCCTGGGCGCGGGCCACCTGGCAGGCTGCTCGAGCACTCGCACCGGTGGCCATGCCGTCATCGACCACGACCACGGTCCGGCCGCGTAGCGCCACCGGGGGCCGGTTGCCGCGGAAGCGGCGCGCCCGGCGCTCGAGCTCGGTCCGCTCCCGCCGCTCGACCAGAGCCAATTCGGTTTCGTCGACCATGGCCATCCGGAGCACGTCATCGTTGAGGATGCGCACGCCGCCTTCACCGATGGCGCCCATGGCGAGCTCGGGTTGGAAGGGAACACCCAGCTTGCGGACCACGATCACGTCGAGTGGCGCACCGAGCGCCTGGGAAACCTCGAAGGCCACCGGCACTCCGCCCCTTGGCAGTCCGAGAACGACGACGTTCTCGCGCTCGAGGCCCTGCTGCCTGAGCAGTTCGGCGAGCCGCTGACCGGCATCGGCCCGGTCGCTGAATCCCATTACCACCTCCCGTTGGGACTGGTGCCAGCAGCCGCGCCGGCGATGCGCACCACAGCCGATGGTCCCGGACCAACTCTGGGGCCTCTCAGCCGGTGGGAGCGTGCGCCTGACCACCTGTGCGCCTGACCACCTGTGCGCCTGACCACCTGTGCCGGTGGAGCGGTCGTGACGGTGGCAGCCGAGTCCATCGACGAGACTACCGGCGACACGGGGGGACCGCCACCACCGCCGCCACCACCACCACCGCGTGTGACGAGGCGACTCGCCGGTATCGTCTCCACTGAGGACGTGCCATGACCCGAGTTCCCGACAGCCATCGTGACCTCCTTGACGCTCGGGTGGCGACGCTCGCCACGATCGGCCCCGACGGTCGGCCCCAGCTCTCAGAGGTCTGGTTCCTCTCCGACGGCGACTCGGTGGCGATTTCGCTGAACACCAGTCGCCAGAAGACGAAGAACCTCGTGCAGCGGCCCCAGTGCTGCCTGTTCATCCTGGACCTCGAGGCCCCGCAGCGCTACCTCGAGTTGCGGGGTGATGCGGAGGTGACTCCCGACGACGACTATGCCTTCGCCGACCGGGTCGGGGAGAAGTACGGCTCGAACCTTCGTGACCACGACCGCCCCGGAGAGAGCCGGGTGGTGGTGCGGGTCATCCCGAAACGGGTGAACGCCGTCGACATGCGGGGCTGAGCAGCAACCACTCCGGGACTCGGTGTGTCAGTTTTCGCCGCCGCCGAGTGCCAGAGGCGGCAGCGGGACGATCCTCGCACCCGAGGGATGCCCGGAGAAGGTGCGCATCCGGCGTGCCCGCCGCAGTGCACGCCGGTAGGCGACTTCGTAGCCCGCCGCCATTCCCTCAATGCTGAAGTTCTCCTCGACGTGCCGGCGGCATTCGGCGGGATCGATGCTCGCCGCCCGCGCCACGGCGCCCGCCAGTTCGTCGGGGTGGTCGACGATGATCCCGGTGTGCCCGTCCACCACCACCTCGGGAACCGAGCCGCGTCGTAGCGCGACGACGGGGGTGCCGCACGCCATGGCCTCCGTCATGACAAGTCCGAAGGGCTCGTCCCAGAGGACCGGGAACAGCAGGCACCTCGCTCGAGCCAGAAGGTCCCTCTTTTCGAGCGCGTCGGCGGGGCCGAAGACGACGACATCGGGACCGAGGCGCGGCTCTATCTCGCGCGCGAAGTAGTCGCGCTCAACCGGTTCGGCGCACTTGCCCGCCAGCACGATCGACAGTCGTGCATCACGGGCGGCCTCAATGGCGAGGTGCGGGGCCTTCTCGGGGTGGAAGCGTCCGAGGAAGAGCGCGAACTCCTCCTTCTCGTGATGAAACGGGAAGCTCTCCACACGTATCGCGTTGGTGACCGTCGCCACCCAGGGCAGGAAAGGAGCCTTGGCGCGTTGGGCTTCTGAGATCGCCACCAGCTCCACGCAGTCGTCCAACGCGTGGTAGTAGAGGCCGGGCTCCCCGTCGACCGGACCGTGCGCGGTGACGACCGTGGGGCAGGTGCGGCCACGCGCCAGCAGTGGTCCCGCCAACGTGTGGTCGTGCACCAGATCGACGGCGAGGCCCTCGACGATGCGGCCGACGAGGGCTGCGTGGACCGCTTCTGGCAACGGCAGCCCGAGTCCGTGCGATGGCGGTTGCTCATAGGTCGAGAAGAAGCGCTGGGCCTTCGTCCCGTGGTGCCCGGCCCCGATCAGGGTCACATGGTGGCCCCGGTCCACCAGCGCGTCGACGAGGTCGGCCACCACGGCTTCCACGCCGCCGTAGCCGCTGGGCGGAACGGTGAAGTAGGGCGGCGCCACCATGGCGATGCGGAGGGCTCGCCGGTTGTCGCTGCGCCGCTCGACGAGCATGGGTTCAGGTCCATTCACGGGTTCACCTGGTCTTCTAATCTCGTGCCCTGGTGCCGTTCGCTCACGCGCCCCCTCCCGGCCCGCTGGCCGAGGCGCGCCAACCGCGCGTCCTCAATGGCAGCGTCCCGTTCGGACGTGAGTGACGCTACCTTCTCTTCGAGGGCCACCACCCTCCGGGCCCCGGCGAGGCCTATCCCCTCGTCGGCCAGTCCGCTGATTCGCTGGACCAGATGAATCTGGCGACGGGAGTAGCGGCGCTGACCGCCGGGGGAGCGGGCCGGTCGCACCACGTCGTACTCGTCCAGCCGGCGCAGGTAGGCCCGCTGCACGGCGAGCATCTCGGCGGCTTGGCCGACCGAATACAGCGGCGCGTTCTCGTCGTCGATGGGCAGTGTCACCGGGCAATTCTAGGGAGAAACTTCACACCGAAGCAAGAGGTTTCTTCTATCTGGTCTTTCAACTATGGGGGGCGGTTCGGTGTCGGGCCGGCAGCCCGGGGCCGGTGGCTTTCCCGGCGGTGTGGTCCCGCATTGTGCCAGTGTTGGGTGGGCGTTCGGTCGGAATTGCGCCGCGGTCCGTACAGTTCGATGGAAAGTCGACCGCGGAACCGCCACCGCACTGGAGGCTCGGGCGTGAAGGAGATCAGAGCAACGGACCGCCATCGCGCCACGGGGAACGTCGAATGACGAGTGAACCCACGGGCGATGGGAGGCGACGGGGAGCGTCCCCGTCCGGTCTGAACCCTGGTATCAGCGCCGCAGGATCGGCGGCGAAGAGAACCGCGCTCGATCCTTCGGCCGGACCGGCCGCCATCGGAGGGATGCTCGTGAAGAACAGCGTCGAACCTGCGCCGCCGGGTGCGCCGCCACTACGGGATCGGCTGACCGCGGTCGTCGACGACATCACGAAGCTCGCCAACGCCGTGGAGGTGCTCAGCATCGCCCTCCCCGAGGATGCCGCCGTGGGCCGCCACGCCCGTTCGACCTGACGTCAGCGCGTCATGCCGCCGGCGACACTGCCGTCGGACAACGCCCGACGGCGGGTGATCACCCAGCGGTCGTGGCGCACGCCGTACTCGTCGATGTAGCGGCCCCAGTGGTCCACGCCGTGCCCCATCAGGACCATGAAGTAGCAGCGGCCGCGTGCGTGCGTCTCGTCCACCAGGTCGATCTGATGGGTGGCGGTGAAGTGGCGCACATGGTGGCCCGCGGGTAGCTCCTTGGCGCCCGCATCCCACATGGCCTTGGTGCTGGTGAAGATCGTCCGCACCTGCTCGACGCCTTCATAGCGCTGGACGGTGCCGTCGGGCGCGACGAGCTCCATCACGGCATCGTCGGCAAACACCTTCAACATCTCCTCGAACCGGCCCGAGTCACCGTTGGCGTTGTAGCGCGCCACCAGATCGCGGATGCTCTCGCGTGCGATCAGTTCCCAGAGCTCCACGCCCCCTACTCCCGGTCCCGTGGCGTCCGGCCTATCAAGAGAACTCCGGCAGTACCTGTTCTGCGAACAGCTCGAGGGTCTGCGGCTCGGCGCGATCGGAGGTGAAGAAGACGAACGAGGTGATCCCCTTGTCGACCAGCTGCCCGATTCGGTCGACGACCATGGGGGGAGTTCCTATGTAGCCGCCCGCATCGAGACCCCAGCCCTCGGCCCCGAAGCGGCGCTGGGCGTTGGCCCGCGCCGGCTCCAGCGACGACTCGTCGGGGGCCAGCACCAGCATCGCCTCCTGGGATCGTCTGATCGTCGCCGGATCCCTGCCGATGGCCGCGCACTCGCGTTCGAGCACCTTCTCGCTCTCCTCCCAGCGGGCGAGTCCGTAGGTGGGGACGTTCCAGACGTCGGCGTAGCGGGCCACGAGCGGCATCGTGTGGCGCGGACCGATGCCCCCGATGTGGATGGGCGGGCGCGGGCTCTGGACCGGTGGTGGGAGGTTGGGAAGATCGTCCACCTCGTAGTGCCGGCCGGAGAAGGTCGTGGGCTGGCCGGTGAACATGCGGGTGAGGATCTCGAGGGACTCGCCCAGGCGCTCGGAGCGCTCCGGGAAGGTCCCCCAGGGCAGGCCCCCCTGATGGTGCTCGTGCTCGACCGATCCACTGCCGATGCCGAGGTCGAGACGGCCCCCCGAGAGCACGTCGAGCGTGGTGGCCATCTTGCCCAGCAGCGACGGGTGCCGGAAGTTGTTGCACAGCACGAGGTGGCCGACCCGCAGCCGGGTGGTCTGCGCCAGGATGTAGGTGGCCAGTGTCCACCCCTCGTAGGACGGGCGGTCGGGCTGCGCCGGGCTGTAGAGATGGTCGAAGAACCACAGCGAGTCGAAGCCGACCTCTTCGGCCAGCTTGGCCCGGTCGAGAATAGCCGCATAGTCGAAGGACACCTGTGGCACGTAGATGCCGAAGGTGATGGTGCTCATCGCGGGGGCGCCGTGCGGGCCATGACGAGCGCGGCCAGTCGGTCGTCGCTTCCGCCGTCGCGCACCTCCACCCGCACCAGGTCTCTGCCGACCCTCTCGGCGGTGGCCCGGCCCGGCCCGACGCGCACGGCGTTGAGGTAGCGGACGTCGAGGTCGAGGACGGGTGTCGCGGTGAGAGACTCGGCCGCAACCTCGGCGACCAGCGCCACGATCCCGCCCTGGAGTGTTCCCGCCGCTTGCGTCGTGAAGCGCACCAGGTCGACCTCGGCGACTCCTGCGGACAGGACGCGCACACCGACGTGCTCGGGGAACGGGACAGGCATGGAGCCGTTGGTGCGCATCGTTGTCGTATGGGGAGGGGCCTGATCCTGGGGACGGGGCGAGGGCATGAACGTGAGGTAGCTGATCGCCACGAGCTTGGCCGTCGTGGCGTCGGAGAAGCGGATCTCGCCCGCTACGGTCGAAAGACCGCGTTTGACGATCCTCCCGGTCATCGACAGATCGTCCCCACAGCGCTCGGCGGCGAGCCAGACGGCGATGTCGAGGGTCACGGCCAGATTGGGCGAGGTCACCCAACAGGCAGGGATGCCCGCCATGCAGTCGGCGATCGTGGCCAGGACCGAGGGTCGGGGGGGTCCGGACTCGAACGATCGCAGTGCGTCGGAGAGGGTGGCGTCACCCGCCATCTCCATGCCGTTCTCCGCCACCTCGAAGCCGAAGGGGATGTTGCCGATGAAGTAACGCTGCAACGTGCGTCCCTCGGTTTCGCCCGGCGCGTCGTCTGCAGCTCCGACTTCGTTGAGTTGGGTCATGGCTCCGCCACACTACCTGTGCCGGCCCTCCCGGCCAGTTTGCGCAGGGAACGGTCCGATCGCTCCCGCTAGGATCGCACCTGCCCTAGCGACCAGTGAAGCAGGATGGCGGGATCGGCGTGACCAACGAAGAGTACGGATCAGTCAGCGTGAGCCACAGTGATGGGGTCGCGGTCGTGGAGTTGGTGCACGGAAAGGCCAACCCCCTCGACCGTGAGCTTCTGGCGGCGTTCGACCACGAGCTCGCCGCGTGCGCGGCGTCACCGGCGGTCCGGTCGGTTGTCATCACGGGAGCGGGGAGGGTGTTCTCCGGGGGGGTCGACTTACGCCGGATGCTCGATGAAGAGCCCGCGTACGCCGAGTGGTTCATCGTCGCACTCGGCGAGACCCTGGCGACGCTCTTCGCCTTTCCCAAGCCGACGGTGGCGGCGATCAACGGGCACGCCGTGGCCGGAGGTTGCCTCCTGGCGTGTGCCTGCGACGTGCGATTCGCCGCGGAGGGCGCGAAGATCGGGGTGATCGAGCTTTCGGTCGGCGTCGCCTTCCCGGTATCGGCCCTCGAGATTCTCCGGCATGCCGCCGGGCCGCGCATGGAGGGACTCGTCTACGGGGCGGAGCTCGTCAATGTGGAGACGGCGATTGCCGCGGGCCTCGTGCACGAGGCGATGGACGGAGGGCTCGTGCTCGAGCGAGCGGTCGAGGAGGCGAGGCGGCTCGGCGAACTCGATGCCACGGCGTTCGCGCTCACCAAGTGGTCGATGCGAGCGGCGACGCTCGAGCGCATCGAGCACGCCAGTCCGCAGTTCGATGCGGCCGTCATCGCGCAGTGGACCGACCCCGAGACCCGGCGCCAGCTCGAGTCGCGTTTCGCTGCGCCGCCGGGGTAGGCGGCCCCTGCTCGGAGAGGTGCGCCCGGTCCGAGAGGTGCGGTTGTCGGGAGGGGGTATGCTCCCCCGCCACCGATGACGTACCTCGAACCGCAGCTCGGAGAGATCCCTGCCCCGGTAGCCCAGGCCACGACCAAGCCGTTCTGGGACGGGTGCGCCGAGCGGCGCCTCCTGTTCTTGCGCTGCGCGTCGTGTGGTCACGCGCTGCACCCGCCGGCCGTCGCGTGCAGCCACTGTGGTGGTCGCCAGCTCGCGTGGGAGCAGAGCGGGGGGCGGGGGACCGTCTACAGCTGGACCCGGATATGGCGGCCGCAGACACCGGCGTTCGTGGTCCCCTACGTGGCGGTCATCGTCGAGCTCGACGAGGGGTGGTCGCTCGTCTCCAATCTCATCGGGTGTGACTCCGACGAGGCGGCCATCGGCATGCGGGTGGAGGTCGACTTCCACGCCATTGCCGGTGGTGCGGTGCTGCCCTACTTCCGGCCCCTGGCCGGACGCTCCCCATGAGCCGGCGCCCAACCGCGCCGCTGGCCGATGTCGCCATCGTCGGCGTGCACAACACCGAACAGGCCCGTCAGCTCCCGGGTAAGGATTCCATGTCGGTGGCGTTCGAGGCGGCCTACGGGGCGCTCAGCGACGCGGGCCTGACCCCGCTCGATGTCGATGGGGTGGCCGGACCACTGAGCAGCGACTTCATCTACCAGACCGGGATCGCCCCGGCGTGGTACACGCACAACGCGGTGGGCATCCCCACGCTCCTCGAGAGCGTCTTCGCCATTCAATCCGGTATGGCCACGGTCGTGCTGGTGCTCTCCGGCACGGCGGGTCGTTACACGGCGCGCGAGGCGACGGCTCCGTGGACGCGCCCCAACAACGAGATGGTGGAGCCGTTCGGGATGTTCACCGCGACGCAGTTCGCACTGGTGGCGCAGCGCTACCTCTACGAGTACGGGGTGCCGGCGGAGGCCCTGGCCACGGTGGCGGCGACGATCAGGAACAACGGACACGTCAATCCGGACGCGCTCTACTACGGCAAGGGCCCGTACACGCCGCAGGACATACTGGCGAGCCGGCTGATCGCCGAGCCCTACCACCTTCTCGACTGCGCATCGACCTCGGAGGGGGGAGCGGCCCTGATCCTGGCTCGTGCCGACGTGGCCCAGAACGCCTCCCCACGGCCCGTCTCCCTGCTCGCCGGCGGGGCGGAGCAGTTCGGGCCGTCGTACCGGTACCCTCCCCGCCTCGATCTGCACGGCCGCGGCGACCACGATCTGACCCTCCAGTTTCTCGGCCGCAGGATCTTCGAGAGGGCCCTGGGCCAGGCGGGGCTGGTGCACGCCGACGTCGACGTGTTGGAGCTCTACGATCCGTTCTCCTTCGAGATCATCCGGCAGTTGGAGGCCTTCGGGTTCTGCGGTGTCGGCGAGGGTGGTGACTTCGTGCTCGACGGCACGATCGGCCCCGGCGGACGGTTTCCCGTCACCACCGACGGTGGCACGATGTCCTTCGGCCATCCCGGTGAGTTGACCCAGAAGCTGCAGCGGGTCATCAGGGGCGTCCAGCAGCTGCGCGGCACGTGCCGTTCCAACCAGAAGCCGGGAGCCGAGATCGCGCTCTGTACGGGCGGAGGTTCGGGACCGCTCTTCATGGATCTCCTCCTGCTGTCCGCCGCCCCTCCCTAGCCACCACCTCGGAGCGGCGAGCACGGGACGTCGCTGGCCCGACCCCTTATACTCCCGCCAAATGCGACCTCTTCCCCTGCTCACACCGGACAACGAATTCTTCTGGACCTCCGGTGCGGACGGGGTGTTGCGGTTCCGCCGCTGCGCCGTGTGCCGGTCGTACCAGCATCCCATGGGCCCGATCTGCCGCACCTGTGGGTCCGCTGACCTTGCGCCCGAGGCGGTCAGCGGCCACGGCGTGGTGGTGGGCTTCACCATCAACGAGCACAGCTGGAGCCCCGACTTCACGCCGCCGTACGTCATCGCGATCGTGGCGATCGACGAGGATGCCCGGGTCCGCCTCACCACCAACCTGGTCGACATTCCGCACGACGAGGTGTTCGTGGGCCAGCGGGTCTCCGTCGTCTTCGAACACGTCGAGGACGTGTGGATCCCCAACTTCACCGCCCGCACCGACCTCACCGAGCCGGGCCCCATCCCCGAGGACGAGCCCATCGCCCCCCACGTGCGCCCGATGATCGGGGCCGACAAGGACAAGTTCGAGCACAAGGTGGCCCTGACCGGTATCGGTATGTCCAAGATCAGCCGCCACTCCGGCGTCGACCCGCTCTCGCTGACCATCGACGCCTGCCGCCAGGCCGTGGCCGACGCCGGGCTCTCCATGTCCGATATCGACGGCCTGTCGACCTATCCGGGCGGACCGGCGTCGAGCGGGTTCTCAGAAGGCGGGGTGCCCGCGCTCGAAGAGAGTCTTCGGGTGCGGCCGACCTGGTTCAACGGCTCCATGGAGACCCCCGGGCAGGGAGGGTCGGTCGTCAACGCCATGCTGGCCGTCGCCGCCGGCCTCTGCCGCCACGTCCTGTGCTTCCGCACGGTGTGGGAGTCCTCCGCCAACGACCGGCGGCGAGCGCAACCTCCGGCGAGCGTGCGCCTCGAGGGGGACTTCGCCACCTGGCGGCACGTGTTTGGGGCGATGAGCGCCGCCAACTGGATCGGCATGAACGCCTCGAACCACTTCCACAAGTACGGCACGACGCGCGACGCCCTGGCGGCGGTGGCTCTCAACGCCCGGCGCAACGCTGCCCTGAATCCCGCCGCCATCTACCGCGAGCCGCTCACCATCGACGACTACTACGCCGCCCGGATGATCACCACACCGTTCGGGCTCTACGACTGTGACGTCCCGGTCGACGGATCGGTCGCCGTCGTCGTCTCGGCGAAGGACGCGGCGCGGGACGGGCCCCGCCCCCCGATCCTGGTGGAGTCGGTGGGCACGCAGATCGTCGAGCGGTTGAGCTGGGACCAGGGAACGCTGAGCCATGAGCCCCAGACACAGGGCCCGGCCGCCCACCTGTGGTCCAGGTCGTCGCTGACCCAGGCCGACGTCGACCTGGCCGAGCTCTACGACGGGTTCACCTTCAACTGTCTGAGCTGGATCGAGGCCCTCGGCTTCTGTGGCATCGGCGAGATCGGCGACTATCTGGCCGATCCCGACCGCATCTCGCTGGGCGGCGAGTTGCCGCTCAACACGTTCGGGGGCCAGCTGTCGGCGGGCCGGACACACGGCTACGGCTACATCCACGAGGCCGTCGTGCAGCTGCGCGGCGACGCCGGGGCCCGGCAGGTGGCCAACGCCGAGGTGGCGGTGGTGAGCACCGGAGGGGGCACGCCCGGGGGGTGTTTCCTCTTCACGACCGATCGCTGACGGCTCGCTGACGGCACGACGACCGATCGCAGGCTGCGAGCCCAGAGGGCCCGCCCACGAGCCCGCCCACGGGTCTGCCCGGAACGACGACCCCGGACGGCAACGCCGCTGACCTGCGGAGGCCCGGAGGGGCCGTGGTAGATTGGCGCAAATGCTGTAGAGACATGGGGAGGGTTCGCAGTGGAATCGGACGACATGATCCTGGTGAGCGTGGACGACCATGTCGTCGAGCCTCCCAACCTCTTCGAGGGGCGACTGCCCGCCAAGTACGCCGACCTTGCCCCCACGTTCATCACCCGCCCCGACGGCACCAACGCGTGGCTGTACGAGGGGGTCGAGCACGCCAACGTCGCCCTCAACGCCGTGGCCGGGCGACCTCCCGAGGAGTTCGGTTTGGAGCCCACGTCGCTCGACGAAATCCGCCCCGGCTGTTACGACGTCGTCGAGCGCGTGGCCGACATGGACGCCAACGGGGTCCTCGGCTCGCTGAACTTCCCCTCCTTCCCCCACTTCTGCGGCCAGACCTTTGCCACCACCAAGGACAAGGACGTGGCCCTGGCCATGGTGCAGGCCTACAACGACTGGCACATCGACGAGTGGTGTGGGTCCCACCCCGGGCGGTTCATCCCCTGCCCGATCCCGGCCATCTGGGAGCCCGAGGTCCTGGCGGCCGAGGTACGGCGGTGCGCGGCCAAGGGGGCCCATGCGGTCACCTTCTCGGAAAATCCCTCCAAACTGGGCTGGCCCAGCATCCACTCCGACCACTGGGACCCGTTCTGGCAGGCGTGCGTCGACGAAGAGGTGGTGGTGTGCCTGCACATCGGCTCCTCCTCGGAGATGACCATCACCTCGGCGGACGCCCCGATCGACGTGCTGATCACCGTCACGCCGATCAACATCGTGAAGGCGGCGGCGGATCTCATCTGGTCACCGGTCCTGCGCAAGTTCCCCACCATCAAGATCGCCCTCTCCGAGGGTGGGATCGGTTGGATTCCCTATTTCCTCGAGCGGATCGACTACAACTACAGGAAGCATCACGCGTGGACGGGGCAGGACTTCGGTGACCGGCTGCCCAGCGAGGTGTTCAACGAACACATCATCACCTGCTTCATCGACGACGCCTTCGGCGTGGCCAGTCGCGACTACCTCAACATGGACAACGTGACGTGGGAGTGCGACTACCCGCACTCGGACACCACGTGGCCCACGGCGCCAGAGCAGCTCTGGAAGTACGTGAGCAAGCTCTCCGACCACGACATCAACCGGATCACCCATGAGAACGCCATGCGCCACTTCCACTACGACCCCTTCGCGGTGATCCCCAGGGAGGAGGCCACCGTACGAGCACTTCGCTCCAGGGCCAGCGGCCGGGACGTGGCGGTCCACTCCACCCGGAAGGGCCCGCAGATGCCGAAGGCGACCAGGGCGGCCGACCTCGGTGCCTTCGCCGGCCAGCGATAGGCGTCCGAGCGGTTCCCAGATCGCCCAGACCCAGTTCACCTTGACCCAGTTCACCTAGACCCAATTCACCTAGACCCAGTTCAGCTCGACATGGATCTCTCGGACTCGGAAGAGCAGTCGACCCTCCGCAAGCACCTGGCCAACTTCTTCGCCAGGGAGTCGACGACGGAGCGGGTGAGGGCCAGTGAACCGCTCGGATTCGACGCTCGACTCTGGTCCGACATGCTGGCGATGGGGCTTCCCTCCATGGCCGTTCCGGAGGCTCTGGGCGGTGGCGGCGCCGGTCTCGGGGATCTGACCCTGGCGGCCGAGGAGTTCGGTCGCAGGATTGCTCCAGCGCCGTTCATCGAGGCGGCCGTGGCCAACGACCTGTTGGCCCGGCTGGCCGAGGAGGACGCCGGTGGGGTGGCGGGCGAGCTGCTGTCCGGCGCGCTCGAGGGTCGGTTGGTGTCGCTCGCCGTCTGCCCGGCGCGCGGCGGGGTGGCCCGGCTGGCGCCCGCCGGCGCCATCGCGGACACCCTCCTGGCGCTGGACGGTGACCAGTTGGTGGCGGTGACTCTCGAGCGCGACCCCGAGGCTCCGGCGTCGGCCCCGGCGAACCTGGGCGCCGCGCCGATGGCCGACCGCCGGACGGACGGCAGTAGCCGGACGGTGCTCGCATCCGGTGCCCCGGCCCGGTCCCTGCACGACCACGCTGTGGCCGAATGGCAGATCCTCACCGCGTCCGCCCTGGTGGGGCTGGCCTCCGCTGCGCTGGAGATCGCCGTGGAGTACGTGAAGCAACGGCGGGCATTCGGCGTACCCATCGGATGGTTCCAATCGGTGCAGCACCGACTGGCCGACGATGCAACCGAGACCGACGGCGCTCGCCTCCTGGCCTATGAGGCAGCCTGGGCGACCGAGGAGCAGCACGCCAACGCCCGCGCGCTCGCCTCCATGTCCTTTCTCTTCGCCTCGGAGTCGGCGTTCAAGACGGCCGGAGACAGTCTTCACTTTCACGGCGGCTACGGCTACACCCTGGAGTACGACATACAGCTGTACTTCCGCCGGGCCAAGGCCTGGGCACTCGCCGCCGGCGACCCGCGGCGGGAGTTCCAGCGGCTGGCCGGGCTGCTCTTCGACGAAAGGGGACAGTGACCAGATGGACTTCTCCGTCGTCGACGACCTCGCCGAGCACCGGGAGGCGGCACGGGTCTGGGCCGAGGCCAACGTGGACCCGGCGTGGGCCAAGGAGCAGCACGAATCGGGGACCCACCAGACGGCCGAGCTGCACCGGCTGCTCGCCCGGGACGGGCTCCTGGGCGCCGGTTGGCCGCCCGAGTACGGCGGGACCGACGTCGATCCCGGATTCGCCCATGCCGTCATGGACGAGCTCCGTTCGCTCGGTCTCATGTGGGACGGGTGGTCGACGACGGTCATGGTCATCAACACCATTTCCCACGTCGGATCGGAGGAGCAGAAACGGACGATCATCCCCGCTGCCCTGAGGGGCGAGCTGCTCATCTCCCTCGGGTACTCCGAACCGGACTCGGGTTCCGACGTGGCGGCGGCGAGCACGAGGGCGGTGCGTGACGGCGAGGAGTGGGTGATCGACGGGCAGAAGATGTTCACCAGCACGGCGCAGGTGTGCAGCCACGTCTTCGTGCTCACCCGTACCAACACCGAGGTGCCCAAGCACAAGGGGCTGACGTTGTTCCTGGTGCCGACGGCCGCGGCGGGGTTCGATCTCCAGCCGATCTACACCCTGGGCGGCCAGCAGACCAATGCCACCTTCTACTCCGGCGTGAGGGTGCCCGACTCGGCGCGCATCGGCGGGGTGGACGCGGGTTGGTCGGTGATGCACGTCGCCCTGACCTTCGAGCGGGCGGGCGACCGCCGTGCGGGTGTCACGCTGGCCCGCAAGGTGGCGGACTGGGTTCGTCACTCGGGAGGCGAGTACGGGATCGACATGGACGACGCCGTCACACGGGAGCGGCTGGCGCGGATCGCCATCGACGAGGAGGTGGCGGGGCTGCTCGGCATGAGGGTGCGGTGGATTTCGGAGTCCGGCGGCCTGCCGCGCGCCGAGGGCTCCATGCAGAAGCTGTTCGCCAGCGAGGCTGCCCTGCGCCACTACTCCGAACTGGTAGAGATGCTGGGAGCCAGCGGTGTGCTCCAGGGGGATGGCGCGCCGATGGGCGGAGAGCTCGAGGCTCACTTCCGCTCGACGGTCGTCGGGACGATCTACGGAGGGTCGAGCGAGATCCAGCGAGAGATCATCTCCGAGCTGCGACTGGGTCTCCCCAAGAGCCGCCCGGCCGCCTGACCAGGGCGCTCAGTGCCCGGTGAAGGCCGGGGGACGCTTCTCCATGAAGGCCTGGGCGCCCTCGCGTGCGTCGGCGCTCCCGAAGACGGCCCTGCTCTCCTCGGTGCTGGCCATCCCCGACTCTGTCCCGTGAGTGAGGGCGTTGCGCATCAACTTCTTGGTGAGCTGCACGCCGAGGGGGCCGTTGGCCGCCACCTCGGCGGCGAGGGCCAACGCGGCGGCCTTGAGCTCCGCCAAGGGGACCACCTGGTTGACCAGGCCGACCTCGGCGGCGCGCACCGCGCTGAACAGGCGGCCGGTGAGGCCCATTTCGAGGGCGATGGCCTGGGGGATGCGTAGCGGGAGGAGGGTACCCCCGCCGGCGGCGAACAGCCCGCGCTTGACCTCGGGCAGCCCGAAGCGGGCGTGGTCGGCGGCCACCACCAGATCGCAGCTCAGCACCAGCTCCATCCCCCCGCCGACGGCGGCCCCGTTGACCGCGGCGACGAGGGGCTTCTCGTAGGTGCCCCCCATGAACCGGGCCAGGGTCGCCGCCCCGGGGCGCTCGGCACCGTCACCCCGCCCCTCCCAGCCGCCCAGCGTGCTCAGGTCCATTCCGGCGCAGAAGATCTTCTCTCCCGCTCCGGTCAGCACCACGGCCCGGGCGGAGTCGTCGGCCAAAATCTCGTCGAGCGCGGCGCCCAGCTCGGCCAGCAGGGGCGGATTGAGCGAGTTGGCGGCCTCGGGCCGATTGAGGGTCAGGATCTCAATCTGCTCCACACGTTCTCGTTCAATGAGCATGGCTCTCTCCTGGGTGGCTAGGGCGGCGGGTAGTTCGGGCCGGTAGTCTTGGCCCCGGCAGCCAGCGTACGCAGTCGGCGAACGAGTCGAAGGGGAGAGATGCCATGACCAGCACGACACAGGGCGAGCACCGCATGCTGATCGACGGAAAGCTCGTCGACGCCAAGTCCGGCAAGACCTTCGACAACATCAATCCCGCCACCGAAGAGGTCCTGGGGCCGGTGGCCGATGCCGGCCACGACGACATGGACGAGGCCATCGCCGCCGCCCGGCGGGCCTTCGACGAGACGACCTGGGCGACGGACAAAGCGTTCCGCCAGCGCTGCATCCGCCAGCTGCAGGCCGCTCTCGAAGAGGAGAGGGAGCTCCTGCGGGCGGAGCTGGTCGCCGAGGTGGGCGCTCCGATCGCGCTGACCTACGGACCCCAGCTCGACGCCCCGCTGGCCGAGGGCCTGCTGTGGCCGGCCCAGTACATCGACGAGTTCCCCTGGGAGCGGGACCTGCCGGAGGGCGCGGCGTTCGGCGCGCGCAGCTGGCGCCGGGTGGCCAAGGAAGCCGTCGGCGTCGTCGGGGCCATCGTCCCTTGGAACTACCCCTTCGAGGTGACCATCAACAAGCTCGGGCCGAGCCTCGCGGTCGGCAACACGGTGATCTTGAAGGCCGCCCCGAACACCCCGTGGAACGCCACCCGGATCGGCCGGCTGGTCGCCGAGCGCACCGACATCCCGCCGGGCGTGCTCCAGGTGGTCACCACCTCGGACAACGCGGTGGCCGAGGATCTGGTCATCGATCCCCGGGTCGATCTCATCTCCTTCACCGGATCGACGGCCGTGGGCCGCAGGATCATGGAGAAGGGCGCGCCTTCGCTCAAGCGACTCTTCTTGGAGCTGGGCGGCAAGTCGGCCGACATCGTCCTCGACGACGCGGACTTCGAGCAGAAGCTGTCGATGGCCTGGATGATCTGTATCCACGGTGGCCAGGGGTGCGTCATGATGACCCGGATGCTCCTCCCCCGGTCGCGCTACGACGAGGGGATGGCCATCATCGAGGCGGGATTCAAGAACGTCCCCTACGGTGACCCGACCGATCCCTCCAACCTCCAGGGCCCCCAGATCAGCGCCCTGCAGCGGGAGCGGGTGCTGGGCTACATCGAGAAGGGCAAGGAGGAGGGAGCCCGGCTGGTCTTCGGCGGCGGACGACCCTCCCACCTCGAGAAGGGCTACTTCGTCGAGCCCACCCTCTTCGCCGATGTGGACAACTCCATGAGCATCGCCCGCGAGGAGATCTTCGGACCGGTCCTGGTCGTGGTGCCCTTCGAGGACGATGACGACGCGGTCCGCGTGGCCAACGACAGTGAGTACGGCCTCGGGGTGGCGGTGACCTCGGGGTCCGAGGAGCGGGCCCTCGCCGTGGCGCGCCGGGTCCGCGCCGGAACGGTCTCGGTCAACGGCGGCATCTGGTACGGGGCGGACGCTCCATTCGGTGGTTACAAGGCCAGTGGCGTCGGCCGCCAGGGCGGCTTCGAAGGATTCGAGCAGTACTCCGAGACGAAGACCTACTCCGGAGGCCTCCCGCCGGCGTAGCATCCCCGGTTGTAACGCGTCTTCCCTGGTGGTCCGAGCCATTTGGCCAGTCCGCGCCCTGCGCCCACACGCGCTAGTGTCGCTGGGCAGCATCTGAGTGGTCGTAGCTTCACGGGCACGAGTCAAGGGTACGGAACAGCGGAGTCAGGGTAGTTCGGTAGGCGGCCGGTAGGACCGCCCACAGTTCAGGGGGCATTCTCAGTTGTCAGATTTCCTTCCGTTCATCGTCATCGGCATCACGACCGGAGCGGTCTACGGCTTGGCGGGCGTGGGCCTGGTGCTGACCTACAAGACCTCGGGGATCTTCAACTTCGCTTACGGCGCCGTCGCCGCCCTCGCCGTCTTCGTCTTCTACTGGTTGCATACCGAGCACGGGATGCCCTGGCCCTACGCGGCGGCCCTCTGCCTCTTCGTGCTCTCGCCGCTCGAGGGCCTGGTCCTCGAATTGGTCGCCCGCACCCTCGAGAACGCCACGCCCACCTTGAAGGTGGTCTCCACCGTCGGCATCCTGCTCTTCATGGTCGGCCTGGGGGAGATCTGGTACGGCAACTCGAACACCTCCTTCCCCTCGTTCCTCGACACCAACACCGTCCGGTTCCTGGGCGTCAACATCGGCTTCGACCAGATCATGGTCATGATCATCTCTGTCGTGGCCACGGCCGTCCTGTACTACTTCTTCCGCTTCGTGCGCCTGGGGGTGGCCATGCGCGGCGTGGTCGACAACCCCGAGCTGGTCTCCATGACGGGCACCAACCCGCTGGTCGTGCGCCGCTGGGCCTGGATCATCGGCACGATCTTCGCCTCCATGGCCGGTCTGCTCATCGCCCCGTCGCTGAACCTCGATGCCTACACCATCGCCCTGCTGGTCGTGTCCGCCTTCGGCGCAGCGGCCATCGGCTACTTCTCCAATCTCCCCCTGGTGTTCGTCGGCGGCCTGCTCATCGGCGTGGTGGACGCCCTGGCCACCAAGTACGCCGCCACCATCTCCTGGTTGGGCGGGCTCTCGGCCGGGCTGCCCTTCATCGTCTTGTTCATCGTGCTGATCGTCATGCCCAAGGCCAGGTTGGCCGAACGCCGCGTGGTGACCTCGGTGCCGCTGCGCCAGTCGTGGTATGCCCCGACGCGGATGCGCCTGGTGGCGGCCGTCATCGCCCTGGCCTTCTTCGCCTACGTACCCGTCTTCGTCGGCACGCAGCTGGTCACCTGGTCGAGCGGTCTGGTCTACGTCATGCTCTTCTTGTCGCTCGGCCTGCTCATCAAGACCTCCGGTCAGATCTCGCTGTGCCACCTGGCCTTCGCCGCGGTGGGGGCGGCGGCGTTCGGGCACTTCACCGCCGACTGGCACATCCCGTGGCTGGGGGCGTTGCTCCTGGCCGGGCTGGTCGCCATGCCGGTGGGCGCCATCATCGCCATCCCGGCCATCCGCCTCTCGGGGGTCTTCCTGGCGCTGGCCACCTACGGGTTCGGGATCCTGCTCGAGCAGATGTTCTACCAAACCGGTCCCATGTTCGGGCCGACCACCTCGGGCATTCCCACCCCCCGTCCCGACGTGACCATCTTCGGTTGGCAGCTCTTCAGCGACAAGGGGTTCTACTACGTACTGCTCATCTTCGTGGTGCTGACGGTCGTCGCCGTGCAGTCGATCTTGCGCGGTCGCATGGGACGCCTGTTGAGGGGCCTCTCCGATTCGTCGGTGGCCCTCGAGACCCACGGGGCGACGACCAACGTCATGAAGGTTCTGGTGTTCTGCATCACGGCGGGACTGGCCGCCGTCGCCGGTGCCCTGCTGGGCTCCCTGTACAACTACGGGCTGGGCACCAACTACAGCTCGTTCTCCTCGTTGACCATGGTGGCCATCGTCGTCCTCATCGTCATGGGCGATCCGTGGTACGCCATCGTGGCCGGCATCACCTTCGAGGTCATTCCGGGCTACATCAACATCGGCAACATCAACTACTACGAGTCGATGCTCTTCGGGATCTCGGCGGCCACCTTCGCGGTGCAGGTGAACCGTATCCCCCAGCTACCCCTGGCGTTCCGCAACTTCGTCGACCGCCTCGGTGGTCGTCAACCCGAGACCGTGCTGGGCGAGGGCGAGCTCGAAGAGCTGGTCTCCGATGCGGAGGCGGAGGAGAAGGCAGAGCGCCCGGGCCGACCGCGAGATGGCCCGCCGCGTGGCGGTGGGCGCCACGGGCGAGGCCGGCCTCGCGGTGCGCGAGCTGTCGGTACAGTTCGGCGGGGTCCGGGCCGTCGACAACGTCAGCCTCGAGGCGCCGATGGCCCGCATCACCGGACTGGTCGGGCCGAACGGGGCCGGCAAGACGACGACCTTCAACGCCTGCTCGGGTCTGCTCAAGCCGACCACCGGGAGGGTCCTGCTGCACGATCGCGACGTGACGGGGATGGGGCCGGCGGGGCGGTCGCGCTTGGGCCTCGGGCGGACGTTCCAAAAGGCCGAGCTGTTCAACTCGCTCTCCGTGCGCGAGAACGTGGTCCTGGGCCGCGAGGCCGCCTTGGCCGGGGCCAACCCCATCACCCAGTTGGTGGGGAGACGTCGCGATCGCGGCGTCATACAGCGAGCGGTCGACGAGGCGTTGGAGCTGACCGGGATCGGCCGGCTCTCCGACGTCCAGGCCGGGCTCCTCCCCACCGGCCAGCGCCGCCTGGTCGAGCTGGCCCGTGTCCTGGCGGGCCCCTTCGACCTGCTTCTCTTGGACGAGCCCTCCGCCGGGCTCGACGCCACCGAGACGGTCCAGTTCGGCAACGTGCTGACCGGGGTGGTGGCCGAGCGCGGCGCCGGCATCCTGCTGGTCGAGCACGACATGGCTCTGGTGCGACAGGTGTGCGCCCACATCTACATGCTCGACTTCGGCCGCCTGGTCTTCGAGGGCAGCCCCGAAGAGATGCTGGCCAGCGACGTCGTCCGCGCCGCCTATCTCGGCTCGGAGAGCGTGGCGGAGGCGACCGCCGGCGCCAACGGTGCCGGCGGGCCCGGCCAGGAGGTCGCGGTGACCGAAGGCGTCGTCGAGCCGGCATGAGGACGGAGCGGGCGCGGCGAGAGGGGGAAGCTGAGTGTTAGAGCTGGAGAACATCACGGCGGGCTACGGCGACACGGTGGTGCTGCGCGACGTGAGCCTGTCCGTTCCCGACTCCAAGGTCCTGGCCCTTCTCGGGCCCAACGGGGCCGGCAAGACGACGCTGCTGCGGGTGGCCTCGGGCATCATCAGGCCCATGAGCGGGCGGGTGATCTTGAACGGCGAGGACGTCACCGGGAAGCGCCCGTACTACCTGTCGCGCCGGGGAATGTGCAGCCTTCCCGAAGGACGGGGGATCTTCCCCTCGCTCACGGTGAAGGACAATCTCATCCTCCAGTCGCCCAAGGGCAAGGAGTCCGCCACCATCGACCAGGCGGTGACCTCCTTTCCGGCGCTCGCCACCCGCTTGAAGCAGACGGCGGGCAGTCTCAGCGGCGGGGAGCAACAGATGCTGTCCTTGGTGCGGACGATCGCCTCGGACCCCAAGATCGTAGTGGTCGACGAGGCCTCCCTCGGGCTGGCCCCCATCATCGTGGACCGCATCTTCGAGACCCTGGCGCATATCGCCTCCACGGGGGTCTCGGTGCTCCTCGTCGAGCAGTACGTCACCCGCGCGCTCGCCCTGGCCGACCTGGCCTGCCTGCTCAACCGCGGTGAAGTGGTGTTCTCGGGATCGGCCGACGAGCTCGAGGGCGACGAGATCTTCGAGCGCTACTTCGGCATAGAGATAAGCGCCTAGTACCCGGCGCCCGAGCGTCCGGCCGGCGTCAGCCCGAGCGGACAGCCGGTGTCAGGGCGTGGCCGCGGTGACCGGGTGCTGGCTCGCCACCGGGAGCACCTCGTCGGCGAACCGCCGCATGGAGGAGATGGCGTCCTTGCTGGACTGCCAGGGCTTGACGATCGCCCGGCCGATGCCCGCGTCGGCCATGCGGCGGAGGTCGTCGAGCTCGCTCCCGGAGGACAAGGTGATCTCGGTCGAACCGGGCCGGCCCGCATCGGCCCGGAGCCGGGCGATGCGCTGCGCGTCCGCCGGGATCTGCTCCAGGCTGTGGTTCATCGGGATCCACCCGTCGCCCAAGGTGGCGGCGCGTCGGATGGCCGCCGGCCCGTCGCCGCCGATGTGGAGCGTCGGCCATGGGCGATGGGTCGGCTTGGGCTCGAACATGACCGGTCCGAAGTCGAAGAACTCGCCGTGGTGCTCGACGACCTCCTCGTTCCACAGGCGCTGGCAGATGCCGATGGCCTCGTCCACCCGCCGGCCGCGGCTGTCGAAGTCCAGCCCGACCGCCTCCCACTCGGCCCGCAGCCAGCTGGCACCGATCCCGAACTCCAGCCGTCCGCCGGACACCACGTCCAAGGTGGTGACGGCGCGCGCCACCACGAAGGGATGCCGCAGGCCGATGTTGTAGACCTGGGTGCCGAAGTGGATCTGCTCGGTCTTTCCAGCCAGGAAGGACAGGTAGGCCAGGGCATCGAAGACGGGGACGTTGGACGGGATCGGCGGGTGCTCTTGACCGGCGTGCGGGCTGCCCTCCATGGCCACCGGGATCACCAGGTGCTCGGGCAGCCACACCGACTCGTAGCCCAGCCGGTCGGCCTCCTGGGTCGCCTCGACCCACAGGCTCGGGTTCAGCGCCCCGAGCGAGAGAGCGATCTTCATGCCCCGCCCCCTCCGGGTCCGCCGGCGTCGGGGTAGGGCTCCTCGAAGAAGCTCTCACCCGCCTCTGCGGCGAGGCCGTCGTACAGCTCGGTGGGCGGCGCCTCGGTGACCGGTCTGGCGATCCTGCTGGCCATGATGCCCTCGCGGTGGCGCAGGGCGAACATGCTCTCACGGTGGCCGGAGTAGGAGAGGGGCTGGCGCACCATCCACACGATGCCTTCGGCGGCCACGGCGGAGGGCTCCCAGCGGGAGTGGTCGGCGCCGGGCGTGTTGGCCACGAACCCTTCGGAGGCCACGCCGATGTCGATGCGGAAGCAGTTGACCGCGATCTTGGCCTCGGCCAGCTGTAGAGCGGCGTCGACCGTCAGACGCTCGAGGCCGATCTTGGAGATGCCGTAGGCCAAGAGCGCGGGATGCGGGTAGAGGGCGGCCACCGAGGAGACGTTGACGATGCTGCCGCCCCCCTGTTCACGCATGAAGGGGGTGGCCGCATTGATGGCGATGAGCGGCGCACGCAGGTTGACCTGCATGATGAGGTCGTAGCGCTTGAGGGGGATCTCGAGGTCGCCGACGAAGGTGATCGCCGCGTTGTTGATGAGGATGTCGAGGCGTCCGAAGTGCTCCTTGGTGGCCGCGACCATGGCGATCACCTCGTCATCGACGGCCAGGTTGGTGGGGACGGCCAGCGCGCGGTGGCCGGTCGCCTCAATCTGGCGGACCGTCTCGTCAATGGTGCCCGCCGTGCGTTGGGGACTGCTCTCGGTGGCCCGGGCGGCGCAGGCCACGTCGCAGCCGGCCTCGGCCAGGGCCAGCGCCGTCGCCGCCCCGACACCACGGCTGGCCCCGGTCACCAGGGCCACCTTGCCTTCGAGATCCTCCACATTGCCCCCTTCCCTGCGCCGACCGCGGCTCTCCCCGGCCATGGTGGACCGTACCGAGTGGACCGCACAGTAGCCCCGGGCGACGGCTACTGTCGCCCCCCCGGCCGAACGGGGCTGGTGCACCGGTGGCGGCACGTCGGCGCGGGGGTGCCTACACTTCGTCTCTACAAGCGGGACACGGTGGACGTGTCTCGAGCACCGGCACACGGGGGACGTCGCACCATGCATACCGATGACCTGATCCTGATCAGCGTGGACGACCACATCGCCGAACCATCCGACATGTTCGAGCAGCACCTGCCGGCGAAGTACAAGGACCTCGCCCCGCGTGTCGTCGAGGAGGACGGCGGCGTGCAGCAGTGGTACTACGGCAACCTCCGTGGCCGGAATCTCGGCCTCAACGCCGTCGCCGGCAAATCCCCCGAGTACTTCAACATTGACGCCAGCCGTTACGAGGAGATGCGCCCGGGCTGTTACGACGTGCACCAGCGGGTGCGGGACATGAACGCCGGGGGCCAGCTGGCCGGGCTGAACTTCCCGAACTGGACCGGGTTCTCCGGCCAGGTGCTCAACCAGGGCCCCGACCCCCACGTCAACGAGGTCATGATCCGGGCCTACAACGACTGGCACGTCGACGAGTGGTGCGGGGCCTACCCCGACCGGTTCATCCCCTGTGGCATCCTCCCCCTCTTCGACGCCGAGCTGGCCGCCAAGGAGATCAGACGCCTGGCCGCCAAGGGCTGTCATGCGGTGACCTTCTCGGAGAACCCCGAGGCGCTCGGGATGCCCAGCATCCACTCGAGGGCCTGGGACCCCCTCTTCGCCGCCGCCACGGACGAGGGCACGGTCCTGTGTTGCCACGTCGGGTCCTCATCGCGCATCTTCCACACCTCGGTCGACGCACCGGCCAGCGTGGCCACCACCCTCTCGCCGGTGTCCTCCATCCTCACGCTGTGCGATCTCATGTTCTGTGACGCCTTCGCCCGCTTCCCCGATCTGCGGTTCTCGCTCACCGAGGGCGACATCGGCTGGATCCCCTTCTTCTTGTGGCGGGCCGAGCACGTGTTCGAGCGCCACAAGGGCTGGACGCGCCAGACCTTCCCCGACGGCGTCAACGGCCCGTCGGACGTCTTCCACCGCAACATCTTGTGCTGCTTCATCGATGAGACCGTCGGCCTGGCCAACATCGAGGCCTTCAACATCGACAACATCTGCTGGGAGTCCGACTACCCCCACTCCGACGGGATCTGGCCCAATGCACCCGAGGTGCTGACCGAGACGTTCAAGGGATTCGACGACGAGCGGATCGACAAGATCACCCATGGCAACGCCATTGCCCACTACCGGTTCGACCCCTTCGCCCACCGGACGAAGGACGAGTGCCGGGCCGGGGCCCTGCGGGCGCAGGCCGCCGACGTCGACACGGTGACCCGGGTGGGACGGCCGGCCGACGAGCGGGATCTCAGGGCGTGGGCGAAGATCGCGGAGCGGGTCACTGCCGCCAACCGCCCGGTCAGCGCGGCCAACCGCTGAGGCCGGTCAGCGTCGCCGCACCGACGTCGCAGCACCGACGTCGCAGCACCGAAGTACAGCACTGAAGTCACAGCACTGAGGGTGCGGGAATCGGGACAACCGCGTTCCCGTCCGAGAGGGAGGATCAGAGCATGGACCGCACGGAACTGGCCACCATCATTTACGAGAAGGACGGCCCCATCGCCCGCATCGTCCTCAACATGCCCGAGAAGGCCAACATCCAGAGTGCGCAGCAGGTGTACGACTTCGAGGACTGCCTGAAATGGGCCGATCGGGACGAAGAGGTGAAGGTGCTCATCGTCAAGGCCAACGGCAACGGGTTCTGTGCCGGCCACGCCATCGTGGGGCCCGAGGAGATGCCCGAGGTCTACCCGACCACCGGGCCGACACCCGAGCGGACCTGGAAGAAGCACAACTACGACCTCTTCCTGTGGCCACCGCTGAATCTGTGGGAGTTCTCCAAGGCCACCATCGCCCAGGTCCACGGGTACTGCGTCGGCGGCGGCACGATTTACGGCTACCTGTGCGACCTCACCGTCGCCTCCGACGACGCCTACTTCCAGATGCCGCTGCCCCAGGGCTTCGGGCTGCCGGGCGCGCAGACCATCATTGAGCCGTGGGTGCTCATGAACTTCAAACGGGCCTACGAGTACCTGTATCTGGGGCCGACCCTGACCGCGCAGGAAGCCAAGGAGTGGGGCCTCATCAACCGGGTCGTCCCGCGGGGGGACCTGGAGGCCGCGGTGGAGGAGATGGCGCGCACCATCGCGCTGATGCCGCTCACCACCATCATGACGGTGAAGCAGAGCGTCAAGCGCGCCTGGGAGACCATGGGCATGCGCGTGCACCTGCAGAACACGGCGGACTTCTGCCAGATCGCCAGCGGTGCCAGCGACGTCAAAGAGTTCATGTCCAAGCTGGCCGGCCGGCGGCCGCGCCAGTTCGCCGAGGACGCGCGGGTGGCGTCGGAGGGAGACACTTCGGCGTGAGAACCGGCCGAGGGGCCCGATGAAGCTCCGCGCCACCTACCGGGCCCCGGATGCGCCCCGTTACCGTGCCCCCGGGGGCGCCTGGGACGTCCCGGTGCTCGATTCGGTCATGCGCACGCGGCCGGCCGCCGGGGGAGCGGCCGTGGTCGACGGGGACCGCCGGTTCGACGGCGGCGAGCTGGACGACATGGTGGCGGGCCTGGCCGGCGGGCTGCGCCGGCTCGGCGTGCGCCGGGGCGACGTCGTCGCCTGGCAGATGCCGAACTGGTGGGAGGCGCTCGTCCTCTACCGGGCCTGCTGGCGCTGCGGCGCCCTGGCCGCCCCCCTGCACCACCTGTTCGGTGCGGCCGAGGTCCAGTACGCCGCGGACCTGCTCGAACCGAAGGTGGCGTTCGCCTCGCCGACCGCGCCCCTGGCCGAACGGGAGGGGACCATCGCCGTGCGCAGCGACGGCTCCCGCTTCGGCGAGCTCCTGGCCGGGCCGCCCGTGTCGTCGAGCCCCAACCATCCGGCCGACCTGGCGGTGGTCCTCTTCACCTCGGGGTCCACCGGGCGGCCCAAGGCCGTGCTCCACACCCAGCGGGGGCTGGCCTACAAGGCGCGGCTGATGGCCGGGGTGCACGGGCTCTCGGCCAGCGACGCCACGCTGATGCCCGCGCCCATGGCCCACATCTCGGGCTTGCTCAACGCCGTGCTGCTGCCCGGGGCGACCGCCATGCGCGCCGTGCTCATGGAGCGCTGGGACGTCCAGCGGGGGCTGGACCTCATCGCACAGGAGCGCGTCAGCTACATGATCGGCCCCCCCACCATGTTCATGGCCATGATGGAGGACGCCTCCTTCGAACCGGCCAAGGTGGCCACCATGCGGGTGGTGTCCAGCGGGATGATGGGGGTGAGCCCCGAGTTCATCGAGGCGGCCCGCGCCGGCCTGGGCGCCGTCGTCAAGCGCAGCTACGGGTCGACCGAGGCGCCCACGGTGTCCTCCTGCACCAACAGCGATCCCCCGGAGCGCTGCCGCGACACGGACGGCCGCGCCGTGGGGGACGCCGCCCTGCGCATCGCCGACCCGACCACGGGGCGGTGGCGCGCCGCCGGGCATGAGGGTGAGGTCTGGATACGCGGGCCCGAGCTCTTCGCCGGGTACGCCGACGAGCAGGACACCGCCGCCGCCATGCACCGGGGCTGGTTCCGCAGCGGCGACCTCGGGGTGATGGACGACGGGGGGTGGTTGTCGATCACCGGCCGCATCAAGGAGCTGATCATCCGGGGCGGGGAGAACATCTCGTCCTCGGAGGTCGAACGGGCGCTCGAGCAGCACCCGGGGATCAAGCAGGCGGTGGTCGTCGGGCGTCCCGATCAGCGGTGGGGCGAGCGGGTGGTCGCCTTCATCGTGGGCTCCGGCGACATCGACCCGGCGGAGTGCCGGCGCTGGTTCACCGAGCACGGGGTGGCCCGGTTCAAGACCCCCGAGGTGGTGGTGCACATCGACGAGGTGCCGCTGCTGGCGGCGGGCAAGCCCGACCGGGCCCTCCTCAAGGAGCGGGCGGCCGCGTTGCGCGTGACCATCTGATAACGGCGCGCACCTGGCCGGCGACCGCCGCCGACGCACCCGGGAGGGGGCCGCAGTGGACCTGGCGCTGACGCCCGAGGAGGAGGCGTTCGGGGAGGAGGCACGCCGCTGGCTACAGGCGAACGTGGAGGTCCCGGCCGGGTTCCGCTCGCTCGACGAGGAGTTCGAGTGGGGCCTACCATCGGGCCCGTCCGGCGGGTCTGTTGCGATCCCGCCTGGCGAGCGGCAGCGGAGTCTTTTGACCGGCGGGGGACTGAGGAACGGGCATGGGGAACGGGCATGGGATTGGGGAACGGGGGAGCGCGATGACACCACCCACCGATCGGACCGCGCCGCCCGGCGGGCCCGGCGGGTCCGGCGGATCGCTCAGCGACGACGCCGCGCTGCGCATCTTCCGGACGATGACGATGATCCGTCTGACCGAGAACAGGATCGTCCGCGGCCTGAACTCCGGCGAGCTGACCATGACCTTCTATACCGTGCGGGGTCAGGAAGCCATCCCGGCCGCCATGGGCGAGCACCTGCTCCCCGAGGACTACATGGTCACCACCTACCGGGGAGTCCATGACTGCATCGCCAAGGGGGTCCCGCTCGACGAGCTTCTGGCGGAGATGTGCGGGAAGTATACCGGCACGTCCAAGGGCAAGGGCGGCCCCATGCACCTGTCGGATCCCCACTCGGGCCTGATGGTCACCACCGGGGTGGTGGGGGGCGGGCTGCCGATCGCCGTGGGGCTGGCCCTGTCGAGCCAGATGCGGGGGGACGGCCGGGTGACCGTGGTCAATTTCGGTGACGGGGCCACGAGCATCGGCGCGACCCACGAGGCGGTCAACCTGGCGGCGCTGTGGCAGCTGCCCGTGGTGTTCGTCTGCCAGAACAACCGCTACGGGGAGCACACCAAGTTCGCCGACTACACGCGGAGCTCCAGCCTGGCCGAGCGGTTCGCCACCTACGGGCTCAGTGCCCGCTCGGTGGACGGCAACAGCATCGAGGCCATGAGCGAGGCCGCCGAGACGGCGATCGCGCAGGCGCGGTCCGGCGGTGGCCCGACCTTCCTCGAGTGCATGACCTACCGGCTCGGGGGGCACTCCTTCGGCTCGACCACCGAGTACATGGACCCCGACGAGCTGGCCCAGGCCGAGGCGGACGAGCCGGTCGGACGAAACCGGCGCTGGCTCCTCGAGGACCGGGGCATACCTGAGGCCGTGCTCAGCGACATGGAGGCGGCGGTCGGCGCCGAGGTCGAGGCGGCCACTGCGTTCGCCAAGGCGAGCGAGCCCCCACCGGCGAGCGAGCTGGTGACCGACGTCTTCTCGAGCCTGGCGGCGTCTCCCCGATGACCCCCCAACAGCAGGCCACGACGGGGGAGGCCAACCCGGTCTGCACCCTGTCCGACGCGGTGAACCAGGCGATCGACATCGCCATGGAGGAGAACCCCGAGGTCTTCGTCCTGGGCGAGGACGTCGAAGACCCGATCGGTGGCGTCATGAAGTGCACCAAGGGGCTCTCCACCAAGTACGGCCGGGAGAGGGTCCGCAACACGCCCATCTCCGAGCAGGCCATCGTGGGTGCGGCCATCGGCGCCTCCCTCGTGGGTATGCGCCCGATCGCCGAGATCATGTTGATGGACTTCGTCGCCGTGGCCATGGACCAGATCGCCAACCACGCCGCCAAGTTGCGCTACATGTCCGGTGGCCGCACCAACGTGCCGATCACCATCCGCACGACGGTGGGGGGCGGCCGCCAGTTCGGGGCACAGCACTCGCAGTCGCTCGAGGGTTGGATCATGCACACCCCGGGCCTCAAGGTGGCCGTGCCGAGCACGCCCGCTGATGCCAAGGGGCTGCTCTACTCGTGCATCTTCGACGACGACCCGTGCATCTTCATGGAGTCGCTGCCCCTGCTCTTCACCCGCGGACCGGTCCGGCCCGGGCGGGTCGTCATCCCGCTGGGGGTGGCCGACGTCAAGCGGTCGGGCGACGACGTCACCGTGGTGACCTGGGGATGGCAGGTGCACGAGGCGCTCGCCGCCGCCGAGGAGCTGGAGGGCGAGGGCATCAGTGTCGAGGTCATCGACATGCGTACCTTGGTGCCCCTGGACATCGATGCCGTGCTGGCCAGCGTGGAGAGGACGAAGCGGGTCCTGATCGTCCACGCCGCCACACGGTTCGCCGGTCCGGGGGCGGAGATCGCGTCCGTCGTGAGTCACGAGCTCTTCGGGGAGCTCGATGCACCGGTCGAGCGGATGGGTGCGGCGTACTCGCCGGTCCCCTACGCCACCGAATTGGAGGTCCTGCACTACCCCGAGCGGTCGGGCATCGCGGAGGCGGTCCGTCGACTCCGCTGAGACGACGCCGCCGAGTCGACGCGCCGCTGACTCGACGCCCCTGAAAGACGCGCCGCTAAGACGACGCCGAGCTCAGGCCTCGACGGCGTTGCCCCAGTGGTTGAGGTAGGTGATCTCCTCAATGGGGCGCCGGTCCGCCGGCTTGAACGTGTGCCCGGTGTAGAAGGCCACCGGGACGAGGCAGGCCTGCACGTAGCCGGGCGGTACGCCGAGGAGCTGCGCCGACTCGGCGCGGCGAAAGAGATGGGCGGTGGTGAGGCATGAGCCCAGGCCGCGACTGCGCAGGGCCAGCATGAAACTCCAGACGGCCGGATAGATGGACGGCTGCCAGCCGGCCGCCGCGCCCGCCTCCGCGGTGCAGGGAACGACCAGGACGGGCACGTCGCCGACGTGCTCCACCAGGAACCTGGCCGACTCCGTGACCCGGCGCTGCTGGGGGGAGTCCGCTGGCCTGGGCATGCGCCGAAGCGCATCGGCGACCAGCGGATCGTCGCCGCCCGGGCCGCCGGTCGGGTCTCGGTAGAGCTCCGCCAGTGCGGCGCGGACGGCCGGATCGGTGACCACGATCCACCGCCAACCCTGCACGTTGCTGCCGGTGGGGGCCTGAATGGCCAGTCTCAGGCAGTCCATCACCGTCTCGATGGGCACGGGGCGATTGAGGTCCAACCGCCGGCGCACCGAGCGGGTGGTGGTGAGGAGACGGTCGATGGTCGCCCGCTCTGCGTCGGTCACGTCGGTCACGTCGGTCACGCCGGAAATGCCCCATCCGCCATGGCCCCGAACTTACCCCGTAGCCATTCCTTCCCCGCTGGTCCGTCCCCGCTGGACCGAGGCGTTCTGGGCGTAGGGTACGTGGCTGGGGCGTCCGATGGCTCGGAACTCCCGGGACGAACGATCCGTGGCCGTTGCTGGAGAGAACATGACCGAGTGGGACTACCTGACAGACCTGTTGGTGGTGGGCAGCGGCGGCGGCCTCACCGGCGCCGTCACGGCCGCCACCGCAGGCCTCGATGCTCTGGTCGTCGAAAAAGCGAACCTCGTCGGTGGATCGACGGCCATGTCGGGAGGGGTGATCTGGCTTCCGAACAATCCGCTGATGGTCGAGGAGGGGGTCGACGACTCCTTCGAGCAGGGGCTCGAGTACTGCGAGTCGGTCGTCGGGCCGCCCACGCCGGCGTCGTCCCTCGAACGGCGGCGGGCCTACCTCCACGAGGGATCAGCCATGGTCGATCTGCTCCGGAGCGAGGGGGTGCGTTTCGTTCGCGACGAGGGCTACAGCGACTACTACGCCGGCGTTCCGGGGTACCGCGGCGGGGTGGCACGGGGCCGGGCCTTGGAGTGCGACGTCTTCGACGCCCGCCAGCTGGGCCCCTGGCAGAAGAAGATGCGAGGTGCCTTCACCGGCGGCATCGTCGTCTTCACCGGGGAGTCGTCCCGGGCACAGCTGGTCATCCGCACCGCTGAGGGGGCGCGGGTCTTTGCCAGGATCATCCGTCGCACCGTCGGCGGAATGCTCCGGGGCGAGGACCGCCTGACCAACGGCGCGGCCCTGGTCGCCTCGCTCTTGAAGGTCCTCATAGAGCGGAGCGTCCCGATATGGACCGAGACGGCCCTCGCCGAGCTGCTGGTCGAAGACGGTGAGGTGGTGGGCGCACTGCTCGACCGGCGGGGAAAGCCCGTCCGCGTCCGCACCCGTGGGGGCGTGCTGCTCAGCACGGGTGGGTTTTCGCACAACCGGGAGATGCGTGAGGAGTACTCCGGCGAGCAGCCCAACAGCGGGCAGTGGACCCACGCCAACCCGGGCGACACCGGTGAGGCCATCGAGATGGCCATGAAGCTCGGTGCGGCCACCGATCTGATGGATGAGGCGTGGTGGATTCCCACCGCCATCCGGCCCGGTGGCTCCCGCGTCTTCGTCCACGGCGAGCGCTGCAAGCCCGGCTGCATCATCGTCGACTCCGCCGGCCATCGGTTCTTCAACGAGGCGGTTTCCTACATGGAGGCCGGTCAACTCATGTACAAGCGCGACCGGCAGGTTGCCGCCATCCCGAGCTGGCTGATCTTCGACAGCCGCTACCGGCGCCGGTATCCGCTGGCGCTCCGGCGTCCCGGCCTCAATCCCGAGAAATGGAAGACGAAGGACTTCGTGATCAAGGCCGAGAGCCTGGCCCAACTGGCCGAGGCGTGCGGTCTGACCGAGAGCGTCCTCGACGCCACCCTGCAGCGGTTCAACGGTTTCGCCGCTCGGGGCTCCGACGACGACTTCCACCGGGGGGAGGGTGACCACGAGCGTTGGTACGGCGACCCCTCCAACAAGCCCAACCCCTCCCTCGGCCCGATCGACGCGCCGCCCTTCTACGCCGTCGCCCTGTATCCCGGCGACGTCGGCACGAGCGGCGGACTGCTCTGCGACGAGCACTCCCGGGTCCTCGACACCGAGGGCCGCGCCATCGCCGGCCTGTACGCCTCGGGCAACTCGACCGCCTCGGTGATGGGCCGGACCTACCCGGGGGCGGGAGCGAGCATCGCCGCCTCCATGGTCTTCTCCTACATCGCGGCGAACGACGCGCTGCGGCGAGCCGAAGCCCGATGAGGACCGGGGGCGCCGAGGCCCAATGAGGACCGAGGCCCGGTGACGATGCCCGAGGGCGACGAGGACCGGCGGTTTTCCCCTACCCACCTCGGCGGCGGGGCCTGCCGGTAAGCTCGCAGCGTCGACGGTGCTCGGCCGGGGGAGGGTCACGACGTGATCTCCGGGAGGCTCTGACCGATCGGATGGGGAGGTGGTTGGCTGATGAGCAGCCTGAAACTGGAGTCGTGGGAGGAGGGCGAGGCCGGCGCGCTGGAGGTCCCCCCGCAGTGGCGTCTCTCGGAGGCGTTCGTACCGCGAGGCCGGTACATCGATCCCGACTTTCTCGCCCTGGAGCTCGAGCGCCTCTTCCCGCGCACCTGGCTGAACGCCTGCCGCGTCGATGAGGTGGAGCGGGTGGGACAGTACGTCAACTTCGAGATCGGCGGCGAGTCGGTCGTCGTGGTGCGCACCGAGGAAGGCCTGCGCGCCTACTTCAACGCCTGCCGGCACCGGGGCACCCGTCTGGTGCAGGGCCAGGGTCGGATCGGGGAGTTCCGTTGCCCGTTCCACGCCTGGCGTTGGAACCTCGACGGGTCCCTCAAGTTCCAGGCGGACGCCGGCAACTTCGATCCCCGGCCGCCCGACGAGCTCTGCCTGCCCGAGTGCCGGGTGGACACCTGGGGCGGATGGGTGTTCATCAACATGGATGGCCGGGCCGAACCCCTGGCGGACTATCTGTCGCCCCTTCCGGAGCGGTTGGACGGCTTCAAGCTCGAGGATATGCGGATCGCCTGGTACAAGACGGTCGTCCTCCCGGCGAACTGGAAGACCTCGATCGACGCCTTCGTCGAGAGCTGGCACGTGCCCGGGACCCACCCCCAGCTGCTGCGCCCCGACAAGCACCACACCCCGCCGACCATCGCCGAGTCCGAGCAGTACGGCGCGACGTTCAACGAGCTGTTCCGCTACCACTCGCGCCACGCCGACACCTTCCGCTACGGGCCCGACGGCGACACCACCAAGCTGCGGGCGACCTACGGTGTCGACCCGAGAGCCATCTACACCAACGTCGACTACAACCTGCGCGAGCTCCGCGCCCTCTACCTCAAGACCGACCTGGGGGCGGCCGAGGAGCTGCAGGGAACCGAAGGCGCCGACGGGCCGTCGGGGAACGCCATCTACCAACAGCTGCGCAAGAAGCATGCCCGGGCGGCCGGCATCGACTGCCCCGACCTCACCGGCGACCAGCTCAAGTACGGCATGTACGACTGGCACGTCTTCCCGAACACGGTCTTCTTGCTGGACATGGGGTGCTGCCTCACCTACCGGGCCAGGCCCAACGGCAAGGACCCCGACAGCTGCATCTTCGACGTGCAGGGGCTCGAGCTCCCGCCGGCGGTGGGGCTCCCGACGGCGCCGCCCCAGTTCTTCGAGGACTGGCGCACCGGCGACGTGGGCGAGGTCCTGACCCAGGACTTCTCGAACATGTCCGAGGTGACGGCCGGCCTGCACTCGCGCCACTACGACGGGCACCGGCTGAACACCAAGCAGGAGATGACGATCTGGAACTACCACCGGGCGATCGACGGGTTCCTCTTCGATTAGGGCCCGTCGGGCGTGACGCCGGAGATCTCACGCAGGTTGGTGGGCGAGGTCCGGCACCCCGCCAGGCCGGAATGAGGGAGGTTCATCATGGCAGTGAACGGGTGGTCGGCCGCCGACAGCGACATGCACGTCATGGAACCGGCGGACCTCTGGCAGCGCTACATGGATCCGCGTTGGGGGCACGCCATACCGGTCGGGCTCGAGGAGCTCGAGCGCGACATGCGGGTCAAGGTGAAGAACGAGGTCTTGCTGCGTCTGGGGCCGATGCGGCCGCAGGCGGCCGGCCGCGCCTGGAAGCCGGCGCAGGACTCCGCCTTCGTCCACGCCGAGGCGCACCACTGGGACGCCGCCTCACAGGTGATGGCCATGGAGATGGAACACCTCGACTCCGCCGTGTTCTTCCCCAGCCGCGGTCTCTTCGTCCTGGCGATGCAGAGCACCGAGCACATCGGGCCCAACGGGCTCGAGCCGGAGCTGGCGGCGGCGATCGCCCGGGGCTACAACGACTGGATGGCCGACTTCGTCTCGGACTGCCGGCGACCCGGCCGGGTCTTCGGTGCCGCCATGCTGGCCCCGCACGACGTGTCGAGCGCCGTCGACGAGCTGGCGCGCAATGTCGAGCGAGGCTTTGTGGCCGCCTTCGTGGCGCCCGGCCTCGTCGACAACAAGCCGTGGCACGATCAGAAGTACGACCCGCTGTGGCGGGAGGCCGAGCGTCTCGGCGTCCCGATCTGCTTCCACGGGGGAGGCGTGACGTCGCTCAAGCCCGACTTCGCCTTCAGCGAGCATCTCGACAAGCTCATGCTGTGGCACTCGTTCAATCAGCCGCTGGGAATCATGTTCGTCGCCACCTGTTTCACCTCGGGCGGCATCCTCGAACGTTTCCCCACCCTGCGGGTCGGGCTGCTCGAAGGCAACTGCTCGTGGGCACCCTTCATGATGTACCGGCTCGACGAGCACTGGGAGTGGACCGGTAGGTTCGAGGCGCCCGAGGTGCGGCTGAAGCCGTCGGAGTACCTGGTGCGCAACTGCTATCTGTCCTGCGAAGCGGACGAGGCGGCGGCCGTCCACTACTTCGAGGATTTCGGCGACGACAACGTGGTCTTCTCGACGGACTATCCCCACGCCGACTCCAAATTCCCCCACGCCACGAAGGCCCTCCTCGAACTTCCCTTCGGGGACGGCACCAAGAAGAAGCTGCTGTGGGACAACTACGCCAAGCTGTACGACCTGCCCGACATTGGACCGCTCACCGTGGAGGAACGTTGACATGGACGCAGAGATCGACGACACACAGATCGACTACGACGAGGCCGGCGCGGCGATCCAGCGTCTGCTGTGGGGCGAGCGGGTGGGCGGTACGTCGGCCCCCGCCTTACCCGCCGCGCAGCTGGCACCGGACTACTTCGCCCTGGTCCGCCAGTTCTGCTTCGGGATGTTCTGGAACCGCCCCAACCTGGCCCTGCGGGACCGCTCGTTGATCACGGTGGCCATGCTGGCCGCGCTGGGTCGCCAGGAGGAGCTGGCCGGGCACCTGCGCGGTGCGTTGAACGTGGGGATCACCCGGGAAGAGCTGATCGAGGTGCTGATGCAGGCCGGCGTCTACGCGGGCGTGCCCATAGGCGTCGCCGCCCTCACCACGGCGGCCCCGGTGCTCGGCACCGAGTGAGAGGCGGGGGAGTCGACCGGCATGCGCCGCTCTACTCCTCGGCGGGACCCAAGACCAGCGGGATCCCCGCCGCTCGCTCCATCACCTCGACGAGGTCACTGATGTCGTGGTTCCCCAGACCCTGCGCCTTGGCGTAGACGAGCATCTGGTGCACCGCTGAGGCCACCGGGAGGGGCACAGCCGACTGGCGACCCACTTCGAGCATGAGCCCGGCGTCCTTGGCGGCGAGCTCAATGGCGAAATCGGCCGGGCGCCCTCTCGTCCCGATCTCGTCCACGCGACGATCGAGGTAGGAGCTCGCCCCTCCCGAGGTGCGCACCATCTGCACCAGGAGGCGGAGATCGATGTCGTTGCTGGCCGCCAGGGCCAGTCCCTCGAGCGAGACCCACATGGTGGTGAAGGCCATGAGCGAGTTGACCAGCTTGCCGACGTTCCCCGTTCCGAGGCCACCCAGGTGGAAGGTGGCGCGCCCGAGGGAGTCGAACAGGGGTGCCACCCGGGCGACCTGGTCCGGGTCGCCCCCGACGATGAAGACCAGCTGGCGGTTGCGGGAGCCGATCGCTCCGCCGGTGAGGGGGGCCTCGACGAGATGGCAGCCTCCGGCTTCCAGACGTCGGCCGACGTCCCGCACCGTCGCCGGCGAGTTGGTGGTGAGATCGACCAACAGCGAGCCCGGTGCCGCGCCGGTCAGCCACTCCTCGGACACCGCGGCCATGATGTCGGGCGTCGGCAGCGAGAGGAAGGTGATCTCTGCCTGCGCCGCCACGTCGCGCGCGTCGTGACCGGGATACGCCCCGGCGTCGACCTGGGTGGCGAGGCGGACCGGATCGACGTCGAAGGCGGTGACGGAATGGCCGTCAGCGAGCAGGTTGGCGCACATGCCGCTGCCGATGTTGCCCAGCCCGATGAAACCGATTCTGAGCCCGTCGTTCTCCGGCGCCCCCGCCATGCGTGCAGCGTAGGACATGGGTGGAGTCGGCGCCTCGACGAGCTCCTCTTCGATCGGGTGGCGGGAGTTCGGCCCGGCGTCGAGAGTTCGGCCCGGCGTCGCGAGTTCGCTCAGGCGTCGAGATCGAGGTCTTGGAGCGAACGTCGGACGTCGGCCAGGCTGACCTTGCCCATGGCGTTACGGGGCAGCGAACGGACGACGAACGCCTCGGGGACCTTGTACCGGGCGAGGTTGGCGCGGCAGTGGGCGCGCAGTGCGTCGATATCGATGCGGTGATCGTCGGGTGCGGTTCCCTCGAGCTCGATCACGGCGGCCACGCGGGCGCCGAGGCGGTCGTCGGACACCCCGACGACGCAGCTGGCGGCGATGCCGGGAAAGTCGTTGATCACCCTCTCGACCTCAGCGGGGTAGACGTTGGCGCCGCCTCTCAGGATCAGCGACTCGTGGCGGTCCTGCACGTGGAGGTACCCGTCGGCGTCGAGGAATCCCACGTCCCCGGTGTGCAAGAGATCCCCGCGGACGGTCCGGGCGCTTGCCTCGGGGTTGTGCCAGTACCCCAGCATGAAGCGGTAGAGCGAGGCGAGCTCCGGGTCGTCCGTGGGGCCCAGGCAGATCTCCCCGCTGCCGCCACTCGGCGCGGGCTCGCCGTCGTCACCGACGATGTGTACGGCCAGATGAGGGAGCGGCAGCCCGCTCGCCGTGGCCTCCACCTCCACTCCGAGCGGGACGATGGTCGCCAACGTCGGGACTTCGGTCAGGCCGTAGGTCGAGGACACCGGCAGGCCGAACTTCTCCTGGAAGCGGTCCTTGGTGGCCTGCGGGCAGAAGCTGCCGCCGCTCCACACCTCTCGCAGCGTGCGCAGGGAGGTCGCCGGGACGTCGTCGTTGCTCGCCAGTCCGTACAGCATGGCCGGCGCGCCGTTCCACATCGTCGCTCGTTCCCGGTCGATCCACTCGGCGATCCCGACCGGGTCCACCCGGTCCATGACGATGGCCGTCCCCCCGCACTGGGCGACGAGGAGCGTGGAGAGGATCTGCAGGTTCAAGATGGTGAGCGGAAAGCAGTCCGCCTTGCGCAGCTCCGGTCCGAAGTGGCGTGCCCGGTTGACCATCATGCCGGGGACCATGAGGTTGTGCTGGGAGTGCACCGCCCCCTTGGGATATCCCGTGGTCCCGCTGGTGTAGGCGATGGCCGCCGGTGCGAGGGGGTCGGGGGTCGGGGGTGACCATGCGGGCTCCTCGTCCAAGAGCCCGCTCCACTCCGACCCCGGAGTGAGGTCGACGCTGAGCAGTCGGGTCACCTGGTGGTGGCCGCGCTCGGTCCGGACCTCTTCCACCATCTCCTCGTCGCCGGCAAAGAAGGCGGCTCCGCTGTCGGCGAGCAGGTAGGCCTTCTCGGGTGGGGCGAGCGCGCGGTTCACGCCGACCCAGATGGCGCCCAGGCGCATGGCGGCGTGGAAGAGCACGACGAGAGGGAGATCGTTGACCAGCGAGACTGCCAACCGGTCACCGGGCCGGACGCCGGCGGCGATCAGGGCGCGCAGGTGGCGATCGGCCAGCGCATCGAGGTCGCGGTAGCGCAACCGTCCGCTGCGGGCCACCACCGCGTCGGCGTCGGGTCGTTCGACCAATGCCCGGTTGAGAACGCTGGCCGCGTCCGCGGCCGTGCGCGTCCCGTGGAACGGCACGCGCCCCGGTCCGCGGGGCGTCACTCATCAGCCAGCGCGCGGGGCTGGAAGTAGGGCAGCGTCACACCGTCGGCCAGGGGGTGGAACACGACCTCGACGGGCAGGCCGATGTGGACCGCGTCGTGCTCGCAGCCGACCAGGTTGGACAGCATCTGCCAGCCCTCTTCCAGCTCGACGATGATCGGCGCGTAGGGGACGGTGAAGGCGGGGGTCTGGGGCCGCCACACGACGGTCCAGCTGTAGACGGTGCCCCGCCCGGAGCTCGGCACCCAGGTGAGCTGCGGCGAGCCGCAGTGCGCGCAGACCAGGGCCGGCGTGTGGGTGCTCAGCCCACAGTTCTCGCAGCGTTGGTAGAGGAGCTCGCCCCGGGGCTGGCCGTCCCAGAAGGGCCGGGAGATCGGCGAGGGATAGGGATGGGGTATGGCGCCGCCCTGGGGCTCGAGCAGGGTCACGGCCGCTCCGTGCCAAGGATCATCACGTCGGTGAACAGCGCCCCGGCGCCGCCTCCCGAGCACATGGCCACCTCGGCCCCCTCGACCTGGCGGGTGGGGCACTCCCCGCGCAGCTGTTGGACGGCGCGCAGTGGTCGTTGGAGCATCTGCGCCTGGGCGCCGGCGTGGCTGAACGACATGAGGCCACCGTCGGTGGTGACGGGGTACCGGCCTCCTTCGCCGATTCTCCCGCCGAGCACGAACTCTCCCCCCTCGCCCTCCGCGCAGAAGCCGAACGCCTCGAACTGGCGGATGATCTCGAAGCTGAAGGGGTCGTAGAACTCGCAGACGTCGACGTCCGCCGGTCCGAGCCCGCACATGGCGAAGGACCTCTGCGCGGCGGCGCGTCCGACCCACCCGTTGACCAGGCGGGGGTCGCCTCGCCCCGGCAGGTCGAAGCTGGGCGGGTTCTTGTAGGCCGGGCCGTAGTGGTCGGTACTCCCACCGAGGACGAACACCGGCGGCTTGGCCAGATCACCGGCGACCTCGGCGCGGGCCAACACCAGCGCGCACCCGCCCTCCGACGTCATGGCGCAGTCGAGCAGATGGAAGGGGTCGGCGATCATGCGGCTGTCGAGGATGTCCTGGGGTGTGAACGGCCCCCTCCCGTAGTAGACGGCCTCGGGATTCACGTGGCCGTTGTTGCGGATGGTGGCGGCCACGGTGGCCAGCGACTCGGTCGTGGTGCCGTAGACCTCCATGTGCCGACGGGCCACGAGGGCGAACTCCGCCGCGGTGAACATCCCGAAGGCGGCGACGAACTCGTGGGACGGCCGGGTCCACGGGGCGGTGGCGGCCCGCTCGGTGTAGGCGCCGGCGGTACCCGCGGCGATGAGGACGGTCGTGGCGAAGCCGGCGGCGATGGCCGATGCGGCTTCGAGCACCGCCGGGATGCCGGCGCCGGACATCGACCGCCACACGGGCCCGATCCGGTTCTGGTAGACGAAGTCCGTGACCCCCCCGGTCCCGATCACCCCGTCGATGTCCCGCGGCCTGAGCCCGGCGTCGGCGACCGCCCCCAGGGCGGCCCGCAGGGCGATGGTCTCGCTGTTGTCGTCCTCCAGCAGGCGGGCCTGCCGCGAGTTGCACACCCCGACGATGGCCACGTCGCGCAGCGGATGGCTGGTCACACTCTCCTCCGCCCCACCGTGCTCATGCTCCGACCAGTTGCTCGCCGATGATGCCCTGCGCACGCAGGGCGGCCCGCTCGGTCGCGCCGAGGCCGAGGTCGTCGAGGACCTCGTCGTTGTGCTGGCCGAGCAACGGTGCGGGCCTTCGTATCCAGGGCCCGACGCCCGACATGGCGAAGGGAAGCCCCGGCATGCGCTGCCGGCCGGTGACCGGGTGCTCCTCGGCCTCAAAGAGGCCGCGATGACGAATCTGCGGGTTGTCGGCCACCCCCGGTGGGGGAATGACGACGGCGGCCGGGACCCCGGCGCCGGCCAGCCGCTCGGTCAGCTCACCGGCGTCCCACCCCCGGGTCGCCGCCGTCAGCCACCGGTCGAGAGCGTCCAGATGGGCGTGTCGTGCCGGGCTCGAGCCCAGATCGGCACCGGCCAGCTCGTCGTGGTCGGTGCCGGCCGGCGGGGGCGGCCCGACGACAGCGCAGAGCTGCACCCACTGGCGGTCGTTCTCTATCTCCAGGGCCACCCACTGGTCGGACCCGGCGCAGGGGTACACCCCACGGGGCACCGATCCCGTGGCGCTGCGGTTGCCGAGACGCCCGGGGACCTCGCCGGTGAGCTGGTGGGTGATGGTCGCCGTCGCCGCGGCGTTGAGGGCGGCTTCAACCATGGTGGCTTCGGTCAGGTAGCCGTGCCCGCTCCGGTCGCGGGCGCGCAGGGCGACGAGGCCGGCGAAGGTGGCGTGCAGGCCGGCGATCGGGTCACCCACCCCGCCGGCCAGAACCGGCGAGCCGCCGGGCCAGCCGGTGAGGGAGGCCATGCCGGTCAGCGACTCCATGGTCTGGGCGAAGCCGGGTCGATCGCGCCAGGGGCCGTCCAGGCCGAAGGCCGGCATGCGCACCAGGTTCACGCGGGGATTGACCTGGTGCAGCCGGTCCCAGTCCAACCCGAACTGTTCCATCACCCTCGGCGTGTAGTTCTCGAAGACCAGGTCGGCGGTGGCCAGCAGGCGAAGGGCCACGTCGCGGCCGGCGGGTTGGGTCAGATCGAGCGTGATCCCCCGCTTGTTGGTGTTGACCGCATGGAACAGGGGCCCCCACTCCCACCACTGCGCATCACCCGGCGCCAGCGCACTGGAGAAGCGCATGAGGTCGGGACGCCTGATCGACTCCACCTTGATCACGTCCGCGCCGAGACAGCCCAGGGCGTGGCTGGCCGACGGCCCGGCCCACCACGCCGTGAGGTCGATGACCCTGATCCCGTCGAGGGGGAGCGTCTCGGCGACGTCGGGCTCCGGCGTACGGCGGGGCTCCCAGTCGATGGCCTCGTCGTGCTCGCCCGGTTCGGGCACCGGGCCGAAGGGGCGCGGGACCAGGCCGTGCAGGCGGTAGGGAACGCGGGGTTGGTGGAACCGTCCGGAAGGGTGCTCCACGAAGACCCCCCGGGTGACGAACTGCTCGAACTGACGCACCGTCGTGGCGTCGAGCACCGGGGCCACCGGGATCCGCAACAGGCCCGCCTCCTCCAGGACCGTGACCGACGTCCGCGGCCGGGTGTAGGCCCTGGTCATCTTCCAGAACTCTTCCCGATTGGTGAAGCGGGCGCCCGCCAGGGCGAAGCGCTCGTCGTCGCGCAGGTCGGGATGTCCGATGAGCAGTGCGAAGTCGGCGAACTGCTGGGCGCTGTTGGTCGTGAAGTTCACCCATCCGTCGGCGGTCGGCTCTATGGACGGCACCTCGATCCGGCGTGACTGCGTCCCGCGCGGTGGCCGTCCGCAGGTGGCGGCGAAATCGGCGAACACTGAGGGGAAGGCGCTCATGCCGATGCCCATGCAGTCGAGGATGGCCACGTCGACGTGGGTCCCCACACCGGCGGTCTGGGCGCGCCACCAGCCCGCCAACGCGCCGACGGCGGCGTAGGTGCCGGTCAGCCACTCGCCCAATCGACCCCCGGCGGCCAGCGGTGTCTCGTCCGGCAGCCCCCGACCGCCGGTCGAACCGCACGCCGCCTGTAGCGTGAACTCCGTCGCCGGGCGGTCCACCCAGGGCCCGTCCGTCCCGAAGGCGCTGATCGTCACGACGACCTGGCTCGGCGTCGACCGCAGGGCGTCGGACACGGCGAACTCCCCTCCGGCGACGACGATGTCGGCCGAGCGCACGGCCGACTCCTCGTGGCCCGGGCGCACCGACCGCTTGGAGGTGTGCAGGTAGTCGAAGAGCCCGGGTGTCTCGGGCCAACGCCCCTCGCCGCCGGCGGCTTCTACCACCACGACGTCGGCGCCCGCGTCGGCCAGCATCTTGGTGCAGTACGCCCCGGCGAGGGCGTGGGTCAGGTCCACGACGCGCAGGCCCTCGAGGGTCATCGGCGTCCGCCGCTCACCACGGCCTCATCCCCCCCACGGCCTCATCCCCCCCCACGGCCTCATCCCCCCCACGGCCTCATCCCCCCCACGGCCTCATCATAGGTTTCCCCCACCCAGGCGCCCCCTCGCCAGCTCTGCATAGTCCGGGTTCACCTCACAGCCGATGAAGCGACGCGCCTGCTGCCGGGCGACGACGGCCGTCGTGCCGGACCCGAGGAACGGATCGAGCACGTAGTCGTCCCGGCGGGAACCGATGAGGACGCATCGACGGACCAGCTCGGGCGGGAAGGTGGCGAAGTGCGCACCGGGGTAGGCGACCGTGTTGATCTCCCACACGTCGCGCAGGCGCCGGCCGTTGGGGCCGCGCACCGCCTCCACGTCGTAGTGGTAGTTCTCCGACTTGGAGAAGAGGAAGATGTGCTCGTGCGACCGGGTCGGGCGGTCCCGGACCGATTCGGGTTGGCAGTTCGGCTTGTACCAGACGATGTCCGCCCGCAGCCACCATCCGGCCTCCTGCATGGCCAGGGCGAACCGCCAGGGAACCCCGATCAGGTCCTTGTCCTTCAGCCCCTCGGGCGTCGGGGGCCGGGACCGCATGGCCCGCGCCGGGTTCTTCGGGTCCGGTGCCCTCCAGCCCCGGTTGCCCGACGTGTAGGAGTCCCCGAGGTTGACCCACACCGTCCCGTCGTCGGCGAGCACCCGCCCGACCTCGGCGAAGATACCGACGAGGGCCTTGAGGAAGGCCGGGAGCGGTTCGTCCATGCCGATCTGGCCGTCCGTGGTGTAGTCCCGGAGGGACCAGTAGGGCGGTGAGGTCACGACGGTCTGCACGGTGGCGGGCGGCAGGTCCACCAGCGTGGCCGCGGCGTCGCCGACGAGCAGGAGATCCTGGCGGTCGGCGACCGCCTGCCCGATCGTCCGCTGCCTCTGGGGCGTGCTCCCATGGACGATGCGGGTCACCCGACGAGCGTAGGCCCCCGCCGCGCCGCTCAGGAGGATCGCCGGTGCCCGCCTGTGGCATGATCCGCCGGGGACCTTCCCGCCCACGGGGGAGGGGCTCGGCGGGGGGAAGGTCCCCGATCGGGTCGGACCCCTTGGACGAGGGAGGCGACGTGGCAGAGCTGAAGGAATTGCTGGAGGTCCTGGACCTCGAACCGGTCGGGGAGGGCCGCTTCCGGGCGCAGAACTTCTCCGAGGGACCGGGCGGCGTCATCTTCGGCGGTCAGCTCCTGGCCCAGTCCATCGTGGCCGGCGGCACCATCGACCTCACCAAGGAGGTCAAGTCGATCCACACGGTGTTCGCCCGGGGGGGCGACCTGAGCAAGCCGCTCGACATAGAGGTCGAGGCGATGCACACCGGGCGGGCCCTGGCCAGCGCGGCGGTGACCGTCAGGCAGGGCGAGCGCCTCTGCACGAGATCCCTGGTGCTGCTGAGCGCCGTGGAGCCGGACCTGATCCGCCATGGTGTCGACGTCCCGCCGGTGGGTGACCCCGAGGAGACGCCGCGCAGCTCGCCCGAGGGCAGCTTCTGGGAGGTCAGGGTGGTGGGCGAGGTCGACATCTCCGACCCGGCTGCCGTGGGTCCACCCGAGCTCTTCGTCTGGGTCCGCTTCCCCGGGGCCGAGGCCCAGGGGGTGGTGGGACAGGCCCTGCTGGCCTACGCCACCGACGGGTTCCTGATCGGCACCGCCATGCGCCCCCACGAGGGGGTCGGCCAGGCGCTCTCCCACGTGTCGATCTCGACCAGCGTGCTCAGCCACACCCTGACCTTCCACGAGCCGGTGGACGCCGCCCAGTGGCACCTGCTGGCGCAGGAGAGCCCGTACGCCGGCCGGGGCCGCTCCTACGGACGGGCCAACATCTTCAGCGCCGACGGCCAGGTGGTGGCCTCGTTCGTGCAGGACAACATGATCCGCGACTTCCCCGAGGCCCAGCGGCCCAAGGAAGGGGAGCGCTCGCGCTTTTGAGCCTGCCCCCAGCGGGCAGCGACCCGGTGGGGCTCAGTCGACGTTGGTGACCAGCAGGCAGCCGCAGGTGTTCCCGCCCCCGGCGGCGACGGCCACCACCCCGGGCCAGGGGTCCACCTGGCGCTCGCCGCCCTCGCCCCGCAGCTGGACGCAGGCCTCGTGCAGGAAGCCGTAGCCGTGCAGGCGGCCCCCCGAGAGCTGGCCTCCAGCCGTGTTGAGGGGGAGTGACCCGTCGCGGCCGATGCGTGTCCCGCCCTCGATGAACGCCCCGCTCTCGCCCGGGCCACAGAGCCCGAGCGCCTCGAGCCACAGCAAGGTCAGGTAGCTGAAGCCGTCGTAGAGCTGGGCCATGTCGACGTCGGCCGGGGTGAGGCTGGTCCGGGCCCACATCTGGGCGGCGGCGTCGGCGCCGACCGTGCGGGTCAGGTCCCGGAGCTGGTCCCAGTTCGTCCGGTCGTGGATGGCCGCTCCCATGGCCTCTATGTAGACCGGCGGCTTGGCCAGCTCCTCGGCCAGCGCGCGCCGCGACACGACGACCGCCGTGGCCCCGTCACAGGGCACGTCGCAGTCGAAGATGCGCAGGGGGGTGGTGATCATCCGCGAGTTGAAGTAGTCGTCGAGCGTGATGGGGTCCCGGTAGATCGCCTTGGGGTTCAGCCCGGCGTTGCGCCGGCCGTTGAGGGCGATCTGGGCCAGCTGCTCGGGGGTGACCCCGTAGCGGTCCATGTGGGCCTGGGCGTAGAGAGCGACCCAGATGGGCGCCGCGGCCGAGCCGAACGGCAGCTGCCACTGCTGGAAGGGGGGCGCGTAGATCGTGACGCGCCCGCCGCCGGCACCGCCCGCACCGCCGCCCGGGCCGAGGCTGGCCCGACCCCCGGCACCCTGCGCGCTGCCTTCCCACACCGAGCGGAAGCACAGGACGTGGTCGGCCATGCCGGCGGCGATCGCCATGATCGCCTTCATCACCGATCCCAGCTGGCCGGAGGTCTCGACCCCGCTGTCGAACCAGTTGACCTGCAGGCGCATGGCGTCGATCACCTCGTTGGCCCCCGCACCGGTGAACCCCTTGGGCCCGAACATCATGCCCGGATAGGTCGAGAGGCCGTCGATGTCCGAAGACGCCAGACCGGCGTCGCCGATGGCGGCGTAACAGGCATCGAGGGTCAGCTCGAGCGGATCTCGGCCGAGCCGGCGCCCGACGTCGGACTGCCCGATGCCCGAGATGGCGCACTGCCTCTCCGCCCGGTTCCTCTCACCCGCGCTCACTGCGCGTCCCGATCGGGTTCGAACAGCGGCAGCCACACGTCGCCGCGCGAGTCTTCAATCTGCCGGAAGACCACCCTGACCGCCATGCCGATGCGGATCTCCTCGAGTGCGCAGCCGACCAGGTTGGTGGTCAAGCGGAGCTCGGGCTGCTCCACGATCTCGACCAGGGCCACGACGTAGGGCAGCTCGAGTCCGGGGATCCACGGGTGGTAGTTGACGCTGTAGGTGGCCACGGTGGCCCGCCCGCTGACCGCCTCGGGCGCCAGGTTCTTGGACCCGTCGCGGGGGCAGATCGGGATGGGGGGATGGAGGTAGTAGCCGCAGTCCTGGCAACGGAGCAGGACGAGCTGCCCCGTCCGCCCCCCTTGCCAGAAGTGGCGGTTGCCATCGGTGAGCTCCGGCAGCACCACGACGGTGGTCGGTTGGTCAGTCATGGCGTTCCCCCCCTGCGGTCCCGGTCAGTCTGGCATCGCCGCTCGTCGCCGTGCCATTGCGCGCCGGTCGGCGCCGTGCCATGGCGCGCCGGTCGGCGCCGTGCCATGGCGCGCCGGTCGGCGCCGAGAACCGACGTGCTACCTTGAAATCACCGCTCGTCCGTCGCCTTGGACCATGGGGCCGGAGCGGTCACACAGCGAACAGGGGGCCACAGTGGACGTGCAGGATCTGGCGCAACAGCCCTTCGACCCGGACCTCTTCACCGACCCCGAGACGGGGCGGAACCCGCAGGCCTTCTACAAGGTGGCCCGGGCGGCGGGGGCGGTCGTCCCGAGTCCGTTCGGCGGTCGCACGATCGTGGGCCGGCGGGAGGTGGAGTTCGCCCTCCAGCATCCCGAGATCTTCTCCTCGGCCATGGAGGCGGTCGATCTCGGGCAGACGGTGCCGCTCATCCCGCTGCAGGTGGACCCGCCCGAGCACTCCAAGTACCGCAAGCTGCTCGACCCGATCTTCGCCCCCAAGCGGATGAACCTCATTGAGCCGGACATCGCCGAGCTGGTCAACGAGCTCATCGACCGGTTCATCGACGAGGGATCCTGCGAGTTCACGACGGCGCTGGCCGAGCCCCTGCCCTCCTCGGTGTTCCTGCGCCTGCTCGGGCTGCCCGTCTCGGACCTGCAGATGTTCCTGGGGATGAAGGACGGCATCCTGCGTCCCGCCGGCGCCGACTTGGACGAGATACGGGCGGCGCAGCAGGTCAACGCGGCGGAGATCGAGCGCTTCTTCGGCGAGACCCTGGCCGAGCGGCGCAAGAAGCCCCAGGACGACCTGCTCAGCATGTTCGCCGCTGTCGAGGTGGGGGGCGACCGGTTGACCGACGACGAGATCCTCGGCATCTGCTTCCTCTTCCTCCTGGCCGGCCTCGATACGGTGACCGACACGTTGGAGTGCTTCTTCGCCTACCTGGCCCAGCATCCCGACCAGCGCGCGCTGATCGTGCGCGACCCGGCCATCATCCCCACGGCCGTCGAGGAGCTCCTGCGCTGGGAGACCCCGGTCACCGGGGTGGCCCGGGTGGCCGCCCAGGACGTCGAGCTCGGCGGGTGCCCGATGCACAAGGGCGAGCATGTCGGCATCAGCATCGGGTCGGCCAACACCGACGAGCAGGAGCTCGCCGACGCCGACGAGGTCATCCTCACGCGCAACACCAAGCACCTGGCGTTCGGCGCCGGGGTGCACCGTTGCCTCGGCTCGCACCTGGCCCGTCTGGAGCTGCGGACCACGTTGCGGGAGTGGCACCGCCGGATTCCCGACTACGAGATCGTGCCGGGGACCGAGCTCAACTTCATGTTCGGGCTGCGCCAGATCGACACCCTGCCCCTCAGGTGGTAGGCGTAGGGGGGGTGCCGACCGCCGGAAAGGATTACGAGTGGAGATAGAGCTGACAGAGGACCAGGAGCTGTTCGTCGAGACGACGGCCAAGTTCTTGGAGCGGACCAGCCCTCTGCCGACGGTCCGCGAGTGGGCCGAGAAGGAGCCCACCGGCTTTCCGGCGGCGTGGTGGCAGCAGGGCGCCGAGCTCGGGTGGACGTCGTTGCTGGTGCCCGAGGAGGACGGGGGCGGCAGCGTGTCGGGCCGCGGCCTGGTGGACCTGACTCTGGTCGCCGAGGAGATGGGGAGATGGGTGTCGCCCGGCCCCCTGCTGCCCACCAACGTGGTGGCCGCCGCGCTGGCCGAGTTCGGGACCGACGCCCAGCGGGCGACCTACCTGCCCGGCCTCCTCAGCGGTGCGTCCATCGCCACCTGGTGTCTCGGTGAGCCGGGCGCCTCGGCCCTGCCCGGTGCCGTCACCCTCGAAGCGACCCGTCGGGGCGGGGAGTTCGAGCTCTCGGGCCGCAAGGGGGCGGCCGAGGCGGCGGCCGAGGCCGACGTGTTCGTCGTCGCCGCCTTGGTGGACGGCGAGCCCACCCAGTTCATCGTCCCGGCGGATGCCCCGGGGGTAACCGTGTCACGGGTCGAGAGCATCGACCTGGTGCGGCGGTTCGCCACGGTGGCCTTCGAGGGCGTCGTCCTCCCGCCCGACTCGGTGCTGGGCCAGGTCGGTGGAGCGGCGGGACAGATCGAACGCCTCTTCGAGCTGGCCGTCGCCCTCCAGTGCGCCTCCATGGCCGGGGTCGTCGACCGCGTCCTCGCCTTCACGCTCGAGTACTCGTTCGACCGCTACTCCTTCGGGCGCCCGCTCGCCTCGTACCAGGCCCTCAAGCACCGCTTCGCCGACATGAAGATGTGGACCGAGGCCTCGCTGGCCACGGCCGCGGCCGCCGCCCGGGCGGTCGACAGCCGCTCGGGGGACTCGTTCGAGCTGGTGAGTGTGGCCAAGTCCTACATCGGGGACCGGGCGACGGCCATCCTTCAGGACTGCGTCCAGCTGCACGGTGGCATCGGGGTCACCTGGGACCACGACCTGCACCTCTACATCCGGCGCGCCGTACAGGACCGCGCCCTCTTCGGGACGCCGCACGAACACCGGGAACGCATCGCCGGCACGCTTGGACTGGAGGAGACCAATGGTCGATGACACCGTCGCGGCACAGGCGGAGAGCGTCGAGGAGTTCCGGCTCCGCGCCCGCACCTGGCTGGCCGAGAACCTGCCCCGCCTCAACGGGCGGACCAACTCCCAGCTCATGGCCCTCGACGAGATGGGCATCCGGGCCCGCGAGCTGCAGCGGACCCTTTTCGATGGCGGCTTCGCCGGGATCTGCTTCCCCAAGGAGTACGGGGGACTGGGTCTGAGCCTGCCCTACCAGGTGGCGTTCACCCAGGAGTCGGTGCCCTATGAGATGCCGGTGGTGTTCAACACCCCCACCTTCTCCATTCTGGCGGCCACCCTGCTCGACTTCGGGACCGAGGAGCAGAAGCGGGCGCACATCCCCAAGATGCTCACCGGCGAGGAGCTGTGGGTGCAGTTCCTCTCCGAGCCCTCGGGGGGCTCGGACCTGGCCGGCCTGGTCACCCGGGCCACCCGTGACGGCGACGTCTTCATACTGAACGGGTCGAAGATCTGGAGCTCGGGTGCGTTCCGGGCCGACTACGCCTTGTGCCTGGCCCGCACCGAGTGGCACGTGCCGAAGCACCGCGGCCTCACCTGCTTCATCGTGAAGGTGCACCAGCCCGGCATCGAGGTGCAGCAGATCAAGATGGTCAACGGGGCGAACGAGTTCTGCCAGGAGTTCTTCGACGACGTGGCCATCCCGGCCGAGAACGTGCTCGGTCAGGTCGACGACGGCTGGACGGTGGCCACCCGTCTGTTGCAGCACGAGCGTGACGCCGTCGGGGGTGGCTCGCCCTACACCAGCGGCATCCACGGCGGTCGGGGGGACCGCGGGATGGGCCGGAGCGACCTGGTCACGCTGGCCCAGGCCACCGGGCGGACCGGTGATCCCCGTGTCCGCCAGCTGCTGGCCGAGGCGCGGGTGAGCGACGTGGTCAACGGTCAGCTCATCGGCCGGGTCACCAAGGGGATCGCCGCCGGTCGCTACCCCGCCCCCGCCGGTTCGCTCATGCGTCTCTACGGCGCCACCAGCGGCGAGCGTCTCACCGACATCGCCCTGGAGATCGCCGGGGCGGGGGCGACGGTGTGGGAGGAAGGCGACCTGGCGGGGCAGAAGGGGATCGAGTTCCTCATGCGCCAGGGGGGCAGCCTGGGCGGGGGCAGCAACGAGATGCAGCGCAACATCATCAGCGAGCGGGTCCTCGGGATGCCCCGTGAGTACGCCGCAGACAAGGATCGGCCCTTCGACGAGGTCCGCCACAACACGGCGCCCTCGAGACCGCCGGGCCGCGAGATGGCGCAGGGCTAGCGGCTGGCCGCGAGATGGCGCCGCAGGGCTCGCGGCGGCTCCGTGATGCCTCGGATCTCGGGCTCTACGGCAGGAGGAGTTCCGTGTGGTACTCCGGCGCGAGTGCCTTCGACTTGGTGATGAAGGCAGCTTGGGCTGCCTCGTCTAGAGCGGGAGGCGGCTCGGTCCGTGACGTCACGGGTTGACCGACTTCGGCGAAGAACTCCTCTTGTCCGGACGGGGCGCAGAGGCAGAGGAGGCGAACTGCCTCAGATGAGGCGTTTCGGAAGCCGTGAGGTGCGTTGGCCGGCACGTTGACCGTCTCCCCGGCCTTCGCCACCAGATGCCGGCCTCGAAAGCTGAGCTCGACCTCACCCTCGAGCACGGTGAACATCTCCTCGAAGTCATGACGGTGGGGAGGGGGGCCGCCGCCGGGTGGGACATGCATATCGATGAGTGTGTATTTGCCGCCGGTGTCGTCGCCCGTCACAAGGACGGTATAGGTGTCCCCGACGAGGCCGAAGTGAGGAAGGCTTTGGTCTTCGTTTGGTCGAGCGACGGTGAGGTGTCGCTGCGGATCATCGGGTGGTACGGACCCTTCGGGTGAACTAGCCGAGGACTCTGTCATGGTCTGCTCCTCACTTTGGGTACATGTCGTCACTTTGGGTACATGTCGTCGCCTCGGCCATGGCGACCGCCATCGGCTCGAGGGCTTTGGCCACCTCGGGGTCGAGTGTGAACGCCAATTGGGATCTCCTTGATCGGATCCACGACCTCAACTGGGGTGCATGGCCGTAGCCACACTCGAACAGGTACACACAGGAGCCGAGCGAACTCTAAGTGGACGAAATCATCCACTTACAAGGTAACGTAGCTCTGTGAGCACGTCAAGGGCTGCCATCATCAACCCTGTGGGCGAATGCCGTGGGGCAGCGGAGCCAAAGAGTTCCGGGCGACGTGACCTTCGACGCGACGCGGCGGCGAACCGAGACCGTGTGCTCGCCGCTGCCGCGGCAGCAATCAGGCGCGAAGGAGCCGGCGTGCCCATTGCGACCATCGCGGCGGACGCCGGGGTGGGTGTCGGCACCCTCTACCGTCGCTATCCCTCGCGTGAAGCCCTGCTTGCCGCGCTCACGCTCCAATCGTTCCGCCTTGTTCTCGACGCAGCCCAGAGCGCTGCGGACTGCAGTGATTCAGGGATCGTCGCCCTCCGTCGCTTCATCGAGCAGACCATTGAACACGGTCCCGAGCTCGTGTTACCCATGCACGGCGGCCCCGTACCCCTCGACGACGAGACTGTCACCCTCAGGTCCGAGGTACACGCCACCATTGAAAAGGTCTTACGCCGAGGACGAAAAGACGGCACTATCCGACCCGACGTAACGGCATTCGACATCATCGTCTTTGGCGCGCTCTTGGCCCAACCGCTCCCACACGTTCCCGACTGGAGATCAGCTGCCCAGAGACAGGCAAAGATCTATTTCGACGGATTAGTCAGCAAGGCGCCGCAAAGACCGGGGTTGACGCTGCGCTCGTTCTGAGCTGGCCACACGGGCCTGGCTGTAGCGGCTGGACGGTCCAAATCGCCATACGGACTAGGACCAAGGTCGCCCGCTTCCCGATAAACCCCTGAACCTGATCAACCTATGAACCCGACAAGGCGGCGCGCAGCGAATCAGCGCTCGATCATCCGCATCTGTTGTTCGCTGTGGTGATCGCCGGCCGCGGGGGTCAGGTTCGTCAGCTTGTCCAGCTGCCCGGGGCTCAGCACGATGCCCTCGGCGGCGACGTTCTCCTCGACGCGGACAACCCGCTTGGTCCCGGGGATCGGGGCGATGGTGTCTCCCTGGGCGAGGACCCACGCCAGGGCGACCTGTGCGGGGGTGGCGCCGACCTCGGCCGCGATCGCCGTGACTTCACCGACCGCCTGCAGGTTGCGCTGAAAGTTCTCGCCCATGAAGCGCGGGTTGGTCTTGCGCGAGTCATTGTCCGCGAAGTCGTCGGTGGAAAGGATCTCTCCGGTGAGAAACCCGCGGCCAAGGGGGGAGTAGGCCACGAACCCGATGCCCAGCTCGCCCAGCAGCGGCAACACCTTTGCCTCGGGGTCGCGGGTCCAGAGGGAGTACTCCGACTGCACGGCGGTGACGGGATGGACGGCGTGGGCTCGGCGGATCGTGTCGGGCCCCGCCTCGGAGAGGCCGATGTGGCGGATCTTGCCCTCGGCGACCAGCGTAGCCAGAGCGCCCACGGTGTCTTCGATGGGGGTCTTCGGGTCGACGCGGTGCTGGTAGTACAGGTCGACGTGATCGGTGGCAAACCGTCTGAGGGATCCCTCGAGCGCGGTGCGGATGTTGGCCGGGCTGCTATCGAGGTTCCACGAGCCGTCGCCGCCGTGTGAGACGAGACCGAACTTCGTCGCCAAGACCACCTCGTCGCGACGGTCCTTGATCGCCCGGCCAACGAGCTCCTCGTTCGTGAAGGGGCCGTAGATCTCGGCGGTGTCGATGAGGGTGACGCCCAGGTCGAGTGCCCGATGGATGGTGCGGATGGACTCGGCGTCGTCGCTGCCCGCGCCGGTGTAGGCGCTGGACATGCCCATGGTGCCGAGACCGATACGTGCGACATCGAGAGTCCCCAGGTGGATGTGGTGCATAGCTTTCCTTTCCGAGCTGATTCGTCGATCGGTCACCACTGGTTCGTTGTGGGCGAGACTCGGTGCAGGGTCACGTGATCTCCTCTCGTGCCGTGCCGAGATACTCGTCGTCCGTCACATGCGGCCCCCAGTGGGGAGCACCCTCGGTGATCGACAGGTGGGTCATGAAGTGGTCGGGGTCCGCTCCGTGCCAGTGTTCTTCGCCGTCCGGAGCGAAGACGACTTCGCCGGGGGTGAGTTCGACGATGTCCATGCCGCGCACCTGGACCCGGCCACGGCCCTCGGTCACGTAGAGGGTCTGACCTCCATGGTGGGAGTGCCACGCGCTGCGAGCGCCCGGGCTGAAGTGCACAGCGGCCACGTTGAGCTGCGAGGGTGGCAGCCCCCGCGTGATCGAATCGATCCACACGTCCCCCGTGAACGTTTCGGTGGGCCCCTTGGCGGTGGGCGGTTTGCGAGAGATATCCACTGGACCTCCTATTCGGTGTCGACGGCTGTGGCTGCTCCGTCGGGCACGAGCTTGTCAGACGCCGTGCGCGCCTCGGAATCACCGGGATCCTCCTCCTAACCGGGTTCGTCCTCGCCCCGGCAAGCGCGTGGTCCTCGCCCCCTCGACCGGCGTTGTCGCACCCGCCATCCCTGCCTAGACTGCGCCGAGTGGGCGTGCCCTGCACGCACGGGGGAGGCGATGTGGCTACCGATCTGACGGGTGGTTTGGGTGAGGACCGCGAGTTCGTGTTCGGGGCTCAGCCTGAGGACCCGGAGATGCGGGAGTCGGTGAACGCCTGGATCTGGGACAGCGGGACCGAGATCGGCCTGCCCCGGATCGGCGTGGAGGCCGTTGCCGATCAGTGGCAGACCCACGATATTCAGGTCAACATCATCACCGCCGATGGACGGGTCTTCAACGCGGTTGCCCCGGGCAAGGTCCACGACCCCTTCGGCCCCGACGGCCGGCCGCGGGTCCTCGGCGCCGGCCCGCTGTCCTTCGAGCTGATCAAGCCCTTCGAGCACTGGAAGATGCGCTTGGACGGCGAACTGCTCGAGAACACGGTTGCGCAACAGATATCGGGCGTTCCGCCGACCGAGCAGCGATCCGTGCCCGTGGCGGCCGAGATCGACATCACCGGAGCGGTACCACCCTGGGAGAACGGGGCCCTGTTGCCCGAGGCCAAGCGGGTGCTCGACGAGCAGGACGAGGGTGCCCTGATGGGCGGCCCACGCTTCGAGCAGTTGTCGCGGGCGACGGGAACAGTCCGGATCGGGGAGCGTGAGTTCACCATTGACGGTGGCGCCCTTCGGGTGCGCCGCCAGGGCGTCCGCCGGCTGGGCACCTTCCGTGGCCATGCCTGGCAGTCCGCTCTGTTTCCAGACGGTAGGGGCTTCGGCTACATCGTCTATCCGCCCCGCGAGGATGACCTGCCCACCTACAACGAGGGCTACACCTTCGACGGCGACGGAGAGCTCATCCCGGCGTGGGTCGTCGAGGCGCCATGGTTGCGGCGGCTCAGACCGAGCGACGAGGACGTCTCGGTCGTGCTCGAGACGGCGGACGGCACGACCGAGATCCACGGGGTGTCGGTCGTGTCGAACTTCATGGTCATGGGCGGGGTGGGTGACCATCCCGACTTCCCCGTGCTTCAGCAGGCCGTCGTGCGCTACACGTGGGACGGGCAGACGGCCAACGGGATGATGGAGCGGTCCACCCGTGGCGGCCTGATCGAGCGCTGATGAACGGCGGGGGTGGTGCGCTCACGGTCAAGGCCCGTATCGACGAACTGGTCGATGAAGCCAAGGTGGCCACCGGGCTGTCGCAGTTCGGCGGCGACACCTGGCGAGAAGGGCTCGAGGTCCTGGTCCGCTCCGCGCAGGCAGAGGCTCGGTTCAACGACTACGGCGAGCAGGCGTTCTACTCCTCGCTCGTCCAGCCTCTCGCCAATCGGCTCCGGATAGAGGACTGGTACGCGCGGCACCCCGAGATCGATGACCAGGATGTGGAGATCGAGTTCCTGGGTGTGGGATTCCCCCGGACGGGGTCGACCGCGCTGGCGCACATGCTCGGGGAGGACCTCAGATTTCGGAACCTGCGGATGTGGGAGGAGGTGACCCCCTGCCCTCCCCCCGGCCACTCGGCCGAAGACGATCAGCGGCGCATCTCGGCGGCCGAGGAGATGGTGACCATGGGGCAGACCTACATGGCCGAGAAATTCAGGTCGATGCTGCCCCAGTCGGCCACCGGCCCCATGGAGGATCATGACCTGATGGCCCTGGAATTCAAGGCTCAGTTCTTCCTGGTCTCAGCACACATCCCGTCCTACGCCGACTGGTTCGCCCACTGCGACATGGAACCCACCTATCGCTACGAGAAGCGGGTCCTCAAGCTTCTCCAGTGGAAGACACCACAGAAGCGGTGGCGGCTCAAGAGCCCCACCCACACCCTGTTCCTCGAGGCCTACGAGAAGGTCTTCCCCGATGCCCGATTCGTGCAGACCCATCGCGACGTGTCGAAGGTTCTCCCATCGGTGTCCGACCTCTACTTCACAATGCTGAAGACCGGGAACCCTGACACCGATCCCTCCTACGTAGGGGAGCTCAACATGGAGCAGTGGGGCCTCGCCCTGGACCGCTGCCTCGCCTTCCGGAGCGATCCGGCAAGGGACGAGCGGTTCTTCGACATCGGATTCACCCAGTTTCAGTCCGACCCGATCTGTGCCATACGAGAGCTCTACCGGTGGCTGGGCGACGACCTGCCGGAAACGATCGTCGAGGGGATGCTGGCCTGGCGAGCGGACAACCCGAAGGACAAACACGGCCGACACGACTACGACGGAGCCGATTTCGGCATCACCGAAGATGCCCTGGAGAGCCGGTTCGGTAGCTACCGCCGACGGTTCGCCCCGTTTCTGCACTAACAGCTGCCCCTCGCCACTCGGTCCCCGGCCGAGGAGCACGGTAAGCCATGATGTACGGCGGACAGGACAAGGACCGGACCAAAGGACCGGGGACAGGGACCGGACCAAGGGATCGGACGAGGGATCGGACCAAGGGATCGGACGAGGGATCGGAGCGAAGTGGCTGGTGTGTCGAACTACGGCCCGACACCGACGTGGTGCTCGCGTGCGCCAATTGGCGGCTTCAAACGAATGACATTCTCAAGTACCCCTCACAACGGTTCGAGGATGCGCGTTCAGCCTTGACAGATACCTAAAACCAAACAAAGGGAGGGAAACCGATATGACGCTTCCATTTAAACTGGTATCGGCGGATTCACATATAGCCGAGCCCCCGGATCTGTGGACGACCCGCATCGACCGTAAGTTCCGTGATCGCGCTCCTCGGATGATTAGTGAAGACGAAGGAGATGCCTACGTCATTGATGGGGTGCTCAACGCTGGAAGTCTGGTGGGGCTCATTGCGACCAAGGCGAAGTACGCGAATCCCGACGCACGTTTTGGCGTTCAAGGGCGTTGGGCAGACGTGCCTGAAGGAGCGTACGACCCAGCGGCTCGGGCTAAGGAGCTTGACCGAGAGGGAATCGAGGCCGAGCTGCTCTACACCACCATGGGACTCACGCTCTATTCGCTCGAGGATCACGAGTTTCGCTACGCCTGTTTCCGCGCTTTCAACGATTGGCTCGCCGAACACTGCTCGGGCGCTCCGAAGCAGCTATTCGGGGTGGCCATGATCGCGACCGACGACGTAGACCGCGGCGTCGCGGAGCTGGAACGCTGTGTCGACATGGGTCTACGGGGGGCCATGATCACCATTGGACAGCAGTCCGGCGAGAGCTACGGCGACGCCAGGTTCGAGAAGTTCTGGTCCGCGGCAGAGTCTCTTGAAGTGCCTATCAGCCTCCACGTCGCGGCAACCGAGACCAGCTGGACGAGCACGGGGAGCATGTTCGTGGACTTCTCATGTGTGTTTACCCCGACAATGTACGCGGTCACTTCGATGATCTTCTCGGGCCTGTTCGACCGACACCCGAAGCTCAAGGTCTTGTCGGTGGAGAACGATGCCGCCTGGCCGCTTGCGGTCCTCGAAAGAATGGACGACCGTTGGACCCATGACGAACTGTGGGCCCCGATCATGGGGCAACGAGCTGAGATCACTTCGGGCCGGAAACCGAGCGAGATCTTTCACGACCACGTCGCATGCACGTTCATGCGGGACCGTACCGCGATCCTCAATCGGGAGATCATCGGTCGCGAGAACCTGATGTGGGGAGCGGACTTCCCCCACTTCGATGGAGCATGGCCCAACTCGACCGCGGTGTTGGAACGACAGTTCGACGGGGTTCCGCCTGAGGATCAGATGGCGATTGGACGCAACAATGCCATCAAATGCTACAACCTGCCACTCGCACTCGCTAAGGCTCCCGCCAAGGTCACAGGCACCAGTGCCTAAGGGCCTCACCGGAGCGCGTATATCGCCCAAGCACAATGCTCTTCTTAGCCGTGGCCATCGACTGGTGGGTGCCGGAACGGCACCGCGTAGCCGTTGTCCGCTCGGAGAAGCACACCCCATTCGGAACGCAGTGACGAACAAAAGAAGGAGATAATGTCTACGGTTCGCAGCTTTCCGATCTTCGATGCCGATAGCCACCTGTACGAGACGAAGGATGCCTTGAAAAAGTTCCTACCGCGCCGCTACGCCGATGCGATCGACTACGTGGAAGTGAGAGGCCGCACGAGGATCGCCGTGCGAGGGCAGATCTCCACCTATATACCGAACCCGACCTTTGAAGTGGTCGCACGTCCGGGCGTCCAAGAGGATTACTTCCGCCACGGAAACCCTGAGGGTAAGGATCTTCGAGCCATTTTTGGCGAGCAGATGCAGGCACTCTCCGCGTTCAGCCAGCCCGGACCTCGACTTGAGCTGATGGGGGAGCAGGGCGTCGACGCCACGATGATGTATCCGACGCTGGCCAGCTTGGTCGAAGAACGGATGAAGGACGATCCGGAGCTGACCCTCGCCGTAGTTCACGCGTTCAACCAATGGTTGTACGAGACGTGGCAATTCAACTACGAGAACCGCATCTTCTCGACACCCATGATCAGCCTGACGATCGTTGACCGAGCCATCGAGGAATTGGAGTGGGTGGTTGAGAGGGGGGCAAAGGCAGTTATCATTCGGCCAGCGCCGGTTCCGGGCTATCGGGGTCCGCGTTCGTTCGGCCTGCCGGAGTTCGACCCGTTTTGGGAACGGGTCATAGAGCATGGAACCTTGATCGTTCTTCACTCATCCGATAGCGGCTACGACCGGTACTTCAACGAGTGGCTTGGCTCGGATCGGGAGATGTTGCCATACGATCCCGATCCCTTTCGACAGCTGTGGTGGTGGCGGCCGGCCCAGGACGCGGTGTCAGCGCTGGTTTGCCTTGGCGCTCTTGAGCGCTTCCCAGCTTTGAAGGTGGCTGTAGTGGAGAATGGCGCCGTCTGGTTGGGAATGCTGCTGGAGCGTCTCGCCGACACGTACAAAAAGATGCCACACCTATTCCTGAACGATCCTGTTGAAATGGTCCGACGCAACATCTACATCAGCCCGTTTTGGGAGGAAGATATCGGGGCCGTAATTGAGCTCATCGGCGTCGATCACGTCCTGTTCGGTTCGGACTACCCGCACCCCGAAGGGCTCGCCGACCCAGCGAGCTATGTGAACGAGCTTGAGGGTCTGGCCGAGGACTCGGTCCGGAAGGTCATGGGTGGGAACCTGGCGCGCCTGATGCAGGTCGAGGCAACGCATGCATCCTGACCAGAGGGTAGCGATCGTCACGGGGGCGAGCCGGGGTCTTGGTGCCGCGCTGGCACAGATTCTGGCGAAAGACGGATACGCCGTCGCATGCGCTGCACGTGCAACGCGGGAATACCCACAGCCAGTGCCCGGGACGCTTGACGACGTGGTCGAGCGGATACAAGGCGCCGGTGGGACCGCGATCAGCGTCCCGGTTGATCTCGCCGACCGGGCAGACGTGGCAGCGATGGTGGAGCGGACCGTTTCAGAGTTCGGTCGACTGGACGTCTTGGTGAACAACGCGGCGAATGGGACGACCGGTGGATTGGACATTCCGCTGTCGGAGCACGACGCCATCATGGCGGTGAACTTAGACGCCCCCTTTATCGCCTCGCGTCATGCGGTGCCGTACCTCCGTGCCGCAGGCGGCGGTCGAATCTTGAACATCTCGTCACTCTTCGCCCTGCGGTCCTTCCGCGGCACGACGGGGTCGATGTCGTACGGCATCGCCAAGATCGGCCTGGAACGATTGACCGTAGACCTCGCGCGGCAGCTCGCCGAGGACAGGATCGCAGTCAACTGCTTCCGGGTGGACACTCCGATCGCATCTGAAGGTGCCCAGGCGCACTTGCCGGGTGAGGATCTCAGTGACTGGATCACGACGGAGGCCGCTGCCGAAGGCCTGGTCTGGATGTTGCATCAACCGCTCACCTACACACGCCAACTTGAGAGCATGCGGCAGCTCGCTATCCGCGAGGGGATCATGCCCACAGTCGCAGCGTGGCCGGGTCCCATCCCGGTGACCTCGTTCCCATGAGTCGGCATCAGCCGCCCATCTCGTCGTCCCCATTGGACGAACGAGTACCCACATTGGGGTCCGGTTATATTCTGACGGAGACGGAGGTCCGGTAATGTCGACGGCTGCGGAGCCCGTGCCATACGGGCGGAGGCTCACTCAGCTGGCGACGAAGAACCCGCACGGCACTGCGCTTGTCTTCGCGGCCCGAGTGGGTCACCATCAAACGTTCTCCTGGATCAACCTGGAGTCTCGAGCGAACCAGATCGCACGGTTGATGGAGCGCTCCGGAGTAGCCGACGGCGACGTCGTTGTCGTCGCTCTGGGGAATACACCGGATCAGGTTGCAGCGACATTCGCCGGTTGGAAGGTCGGAGCGTCCGTTCTCCCGCTGCGCAAGGATCTTCCGAGGTGGGAACGGGAGCGGATTCTTGGAATTGGTGTCTTCCGTCTCGTCGTCGCCGACTGGACCGACACCGATCTGCCGGTTCTCTCTAGCGAGGATCTCGAAGGAAGTCGCGCCCTCGATACGTCTGCGATTCCCGGACATCGTGTGCCAAAGCACTCGGTCATGATTGGAACGGGCGGTTCCACCGGCACACCGAAAATCGTCGCCAACATGCACCCGGGCCTCCATGTCGAAAATGAGTACCCTTCCAAGCTCATGCCAATGCCCGACGACGTGGCCCTCGGTGCTTCCCCCCTCTACCACGGCAACGGTACGTTCTCGTGCTTCTCACCGTTGCTCGAGGGTGCCCAAGTCGTGTTGATGGAGAGCTTCGACGCCGCGCGCGCCGTCGAGCTCATAGAGCAGTATCACATCACGACGGCGGTCCTCGTGCCCACCATGCTCCAGCGGATCGCCCGGCTCGAGGACGTGAGCCCACGACAATTCGAGAGCCTCCGGTGCGTCGTGTACGGAGCGGCCGTTCTTCCAGAATGGGCAGCACGCGCATGGCTGCAGCTGGTGAAGCCCGAGCGTTTCTACATAACGTACAACGGCAGTGAACAGCTAGGGCTCGTCATGTGCACCGGCGCGGAGTGGCTAGAGCGCCCTGGCACCGTTGGAATTCCCGTCGGTGCGGACGTCCTGATCCTCGACTCGGAGCATCGACCGCTCGGAGTCGGTGAGATTGGTGAAATATGGCTGCGTTCGCATGGCGAAAGGGCCACCGAATACGTCGGTATGCCGACGCCTGAACCGATTCTGGGCGGGTACCTCACATTCGGTGACTTGGGCTGGCTGGACGACGACGGCTATCTGTATATTGCTGACCGTCGTCAGGACATGATCATCAGCGGCGGCGTCAACGTATATCCCGCCGAGGTCGAGAGTGCTCTTTCCGAGCACCCAGACGTCGCCGACGTCGTCGTGATCGGCTTGCCCGATCCAGAGTGGGGTCACCGAGTGCACGCCATCGTCGAGCCGCGCCTGGCCACCGATCCCCCCAGCGAGGAGAATCTTCGGGCTTTCTGCAAAGCTCGCCTCACCGCTCCGAAGGTTCCGAAGTCGTTCGAGGTCATCGCAGAGATGCCACGAACGAGTGCCGGTAAGGTGAATCGCTCAAGGTTGGTGGAGGAGCGCATCGAAGTCACTCCCTGACACGTCGCGAGCGAGTCGGCGAGAGGCAAGAGCGTGGCTGCCCGGCCCATCCCGCCTTGACGCGGAAAATCCGTTGATGAGGTGAGCCCTCGACAGAGGGCCGGCACCCCGCAGACATAGAGGAGGACACCATGCCCGCTGACCACGTCGCACACCCATGGGCTCTGCGTTCCACGCTGGTCGCTGTATCCGACCTCGATCGATCGGTCGCCTTCTACCAGGAACTCGGGCCATTCGAGGAGATCGTGCGCGAGGACGCCGTCGCAGTACTCGGTGATGTCTCGCCCGCGTCCGTCATCCTGATTCTCCGTGAAGCGCGGAGCATCTTCGCTCGCCGTGGCCAGCAGGCGCTGGGTCTCCGGTCGATCACCTTCAACGTCGGCTCGCTGGGCGAGCTGGATCGGATCGAGTCCGTACTGCGAGCCCGTGATCTCTTTACCTCCCGTCAATCATTTGCCGACGGCGCAGCCGAGCTCCTACGCGGACGGGATCCGGACAACCTGCCTCTGGTGTTCGTCTCCTTCCCCGAGGAGGAAACGCTCGGGCTCGACTACTTCCGGGCGATTGCCACTCTGGCTCATTCAGTGGACGTCTGATGTGCCACTGGACGCCTGATGGGCCCTCCGCGGGCGACGAATCCGGGGACGTCGGTTGGCCGGGCCGCAGCTCGGGACGGGTCAGGGCGGGGGCTTTAGGCTAGGGGAGAACAGACCCGAAAGGAGCCGCCATGACGACCGAAACCGTGACCGAGGTGACCGGCCTCGACACCATCGCCGAGCTGGCGGCGCAGCTCCGGGTTGACTCGATCCGCTCCTCGACCAGCGCCGGCTCGGGTCACCCCACCTCGAGCATGTCGGCGGCTGACCTGATCGCCGTGCTGGCGGCGCGGCACCTGCGCTACGACTGGGACGAGCCCCACGCCGCCGCCAACGACCATCTCGTCTTCTCCAAGGGCCACGCCTCACCCCTTCTCTACTCGTTGTTCAAGGCAGCCGGAGCGGTGAGCGACGAGGAGCTGATGACCGGCTACCGCCGTTTCGGGCAGCGCCTCGAAGGACATCCGACCCCGGTGCTCCCCTGGGTGGACGTGGCGACCGGCTCTCTCGGTCAGGGCCTGCCCGACGGCGTGGGCATTGCCCTCTCCGGCCGGTACCTCGAGCACCTTCCTTTCCGGGTCTGGGTGCTCTGCGGCGACAGCGAGCTGGCCGAAGGCTCGATCTGGGAGGCCATCGACAAGGCCTCGTACTACAGGCTGTCCAACCTCGTCGTGATGGCGGACATCAATCGACTGGGGCAGCGGGGGCCGACCGATCTCGGTTGGGACGTCGACGACTACCAGCGGCGCTTCGAGGCCTTCGGCGCCCGGACCCTGGTCATCGACGGACACGACCTCGCAGCCATTGACGGCGCGTTGGCCGAGGCAGAGCACGCGGATGGGGACCGGCCCACGGTGATAGTGGCCAAGACCATCAAGGGCCGGGGCTTCTCGGAGGTCGAGAACAAAGAAGGCTGGCACGGCAAGCCTCTGCCACCCGACATGGCGGCGCGCGCCATCGGAGAGCTCGGGGGCGAGCGGCACCTGGTCGTTCGTGGCCCGCTCCCCGAGAAGGTCCTGGACGGTCCCGAGTCGTCCACGACGACCGCGGCCACGGCCACGGTCGAGCTCCCCCACTACGACGTCGGCGACTCGGTCGCCACCCGCAAGGCCTACGGCGACGCGTTGGTCGCCCTCGGCGCCGCCGACCCACGTATCGTCGTGTTGGACGCCGAGGTGAGCAACTCGACCCACGCCGACGAATTCAAGGACCGTTTCCCGGATCGCTACTTCGAGATGTTCATCTCCGAGCAGCAGCTGGTCGCCGCCGCCACGGGCTTGAACGTGCGTGGCTACACCACGTTCGCCTCCACTTTCGCCGCCTTCTTCACCCGGGCGTTCGACTTCGTGCGCATGGGCGCCATCTCGGGTGTCGGGCTGCGCCTGTCGGGATCGCACTGTGGGGTCGAGATCGGCGCGGACGGGCCCTCGCAGATGGGTCTCGAGGACCTGGCCATGATGCGCTCGGTTCACGGGTCCAGCGTCTTGTACCCGAGCGACGCCACGAGCACGGCCGCGCTGGTGGCGGCGATGGCGCGCACCCCGGGCATCAGCTACATCCGCACCACGCGTGGCGCCTATCCCGGGCTTTACGAGGCGCGAGAGACGTTTGCGATCGGCGGCTCGAAGGTCCTGCGCTCCACCGAGCAAGACGAGGTCACGCTCGTGGGAGCGGGCGTCACGCTTCACGAGTGCGTGAAGGCGGCGGAGCTGCTCGCCGCCGAGGGGATCCAGGCTCGGGTCGTCGACTGCTACTCGGTCAAACCGATTGACGCGGCCACCCTGTCCCACGCGGCGGCCGTCACCGCCGGACGGATCGTCGTGGCCGAGGACCACCATCCCGAAGGCGGGCTGGGATCGGCCGTGACCGAATGCCTGTTGGCGCAGGGGCGAACGAGCCTCCATATCGCGCACCTGGCGGTCAGGGGCATGCCCGGCTCGGGCACCGGGGCGGAGCTCATCGCGTGGGCCGGCATAGACGCCGATCACATCGCCGCCGCGGCGCGCGGGCTGGTGGGCGCCTGAGGCGCGCGGGCTGGTGGGCGCCTGAGGCGCCCGGGCCCGGCGGACCTCGTCCACGCGGGACCTGGTCAACAGCTCGGGCGCGTATGGTGGCCGCATGGCTGAACCTGAGGTCTTCGACTGGGACGAGTGGGAGAACGGGAAGATCTACAAGCTGTCAAATGACGAGCTGGTAGGTGCCCTGCTCAGTGAGGTGAGCGCGCTACGCAAACGGGTGAGGACCCTGGAGGACAGTCAGCCACGTTGAGCGGCACGCCGCACGGTTCGGCGTGGCGTACCTGGCGTACCTGGCGTACCTGCCGTACCTGCCGTACCTGCCCTACCTATCGAATCCCTAAATGACGAAGGTGGCCCAGCCCAGCAGGTGAACGCCGCCGGTCTGCCGGGTGACCGTGGCCTCCAGGTCGACCAAGCGCTGTCCGTCCTCCTCACGCACGGCGACGATCTTGGCCGCATAGGTGAGGACGTCGCCGGGCCACGCCTGCTCCCTCCACTGGACCTTGAAGTGCCGGATCGCCGACGCGCCGAAGTGGTCGGTGAGGTAGGTGGCCAGGACGCCCGCCTGGAGCATGCCGACGGCGAACGGGGTGGGGAAGCCGGCGCGCTGCGCGAACTCGGTGTCGTGGTGGGCGGGGTTCATGTCGCCCGAGGCGCCCTGGTAGCGGACGAAGTCGGTCACGGTGAGCGGCTTGTCGACGAAGGGGGTCAGCTCGGCCCCCTCGACCAGCTCGAGCTCCTCGGTGCGGGGGGGCGTCATGCGCCCGCTCCCGTCGTCGGAGCCTGCTCGGTCTCAATGACGGTGTTGCGCGTCTCGGCCACCAGGGTGCCCGCCTCGTCGCGGTACTCCATGATGCTGTCGCGGAACTTCATGGCGCCGCCGCGGCGTCCGGTCTTCTCCCACGCCGGCCCCGGCTTGGACGACACGTACAGCACAGCTCCGGCCTTCGGCGGTGGGCCGTAGAAGGTGTACTCCGTCCCCCCGTGCAAGATGCGTTCGTAACCCGATCCGTCCTCGCCGGCCGGGGTCACCACCTCGGGCATCCAGAAACCGGCGGTGCAGAGGAAGGTCGTGGGCGCGGTGGGGCTCTCGTCCTCCAGGTACTCGGGGTTCTTCGATTTCGTGGCCCGGGCGAACTCGCGGATCTTCCCCAGCTCGACATGCATCTTGAACGGCGCGCGGGCCTTCTCTTCTTCCGCTTCCGTCAACGTTTCCCCCTTTGCTTCCGTTCGTGTGCCGCCCGACACTATTGCATCGCACGCCGCGTGGTGCGACCCGACCGGCCCCCGGCCTCCGGCGTCAGCCCAAGCCAGCTCCGGCGTCTGGCCGAGCCAGTCCGGCGTCGGGCCGGGCCAGCTCCGGCGTCAGTCCGAGGAGGGGAGTGGCGCGGCGGACTTGACCGGCAGGGGAACCTCTCCGATGGAGAGGGAGCCGCTGCCCGGCTTGGTGCACAGCACTTCGACGGGCGGATCATCGGTGGCGTAGCGCTTGCCGATGAGCGTGCCGGTGTCGAAGGGGGCTACGGGCTCCCCGCTGCGGGTGGCGTCTCCCAGCTCGACCATCGGTTGGCCGCCACAGCGCAGGTCCAGATCGTCCGGCGGCGCCTTGATGACGATGACCTCGGTGTCGCAGACGACACTGCTCAGTCGCAAGCCTGCTTTGGTGATCACTGCGTGCAGTCCTCCCGTGGGTATCCGGCGTCGGGCGACGAGCCTACCTCCCTGCCGGTGACCCCTCGGAGGAAACGGGATCGCTCGTGCCGAGGAGGGCGCACATGGCCATCGTCTGGAGGACCCGTCGGGTGCCGTCCGCCGGCTCGTTCGTGGCGATGTGGGGCGTGGAGTTGAGGAGCCCGAAGACGGCGTGGGCCTTGGTCCGCGCCACGCCGGCAGGCGCATACGGGTCCACCCTTCTCAGCGCACTCACCCACAGCTCGACGTACGCCCGCTGTAGCCGGCGCACCCTGCCTGCCTCGTGCGGGGGGAGGCTCGCCAAGTCCCTGTCCTGCACCCGGATCAGGCTGGTGTCCCTGATGGCGAAGTCGGTGTGGAAGGCGACCAGCCGTCGCAGGACGTCCTCGCCGGACCGACCGGCATGCACCTCGGCCTGGCCCCCGTCGAACAACCGCTGGCTCGCCCCTACCAGCAGTTCGGCCAAGAGGGCCTCCTTGCTGGGGAAATAGCGATAGACCGCCGGCCCGCTGATGCCAACGGTGGCGCCCAGGTCCTCGATCGACACCGAGTAAAAGCCACGATCGGCGAAGAGCTGCGCCGAGGCGTCGAGCAGCTGCTGGCGTCGCTCCGCCTTGCGCCGGCTGCGTTGTGTCTGCTCTTTCATGGCGCTCTGTTCGCTCGCGTGGATCGGGTCCGGTTGGGCCCGGCTCGGTTGGGCCCGGCCGCGCGGCCCGGTTGTGCCGGCCCGGGTCGGTGGACGGCCGGTGGGTCGCATGTTACCGTATCTCAGTTAGGGATGATTAACTGAGATACGGAGAGGGTGATCTCGTGGAGCAGTTGCGCAGCCTTGTCGACTGCCACAGCGACTCCTTCCAGCGGAACGAGGCGGTCCAGCGAGCCGCGGTCGACCAGCTGCGCGACCGGCTGGCGTCGTCGTCCCGCGGACCCGAGGCGGCCCGCGTCCGCCACGTGGCGCGCGGCAAGCTGCTGCCGCGTGAGAGGGTCGACGTCCTGCTCGACCGCGGGAGCCCCTTTTTGGAGCTGTCGCCGCTGGCCGCGTTCGGCATGTACGAGGACGAGGCCCCCGGAGCCGGGATCATCACCGGGATCGGGAGCGTGAGCGGTCGCGAGTGCGTCGTGGTGGCCAACGACGCCACGGTCAAGGGTGGCACCTACTTCCCCCTCACGGTCAAGAAGCACCTGCGCGCCCAGGAGGTGGCCCTGCAGAACCACCTGCCCTGCGTGTACCTGGTCGACTCGGGCGGTGCCTTCCTCCCCCTGCAGGACGAAATCTTCCCCGACCGGGAGAGCTTCGGCCGGATCTTCTTCAATCAGGCCACCATGAGCGCGCGGGGCATCGCCCAGATCGCCGCGGTCCTCGGCTCGTGCACCGCGGGGGGCGCCTATGTCCCCGCCATGGCCGACGAGGCGGTGATCGTCCGCAACCAGGGGACCATCTTCTTGGGCGGGCCGCCGCTGGTGAAGGCGGCCACCGGCGAGGTCGTCACCGACGAGGAGCTCGGCGGCGCCCTGCTGCACGCCCACACCTCGGGTGTCACCGACTATCTGGCCGACGACGACGCCCATGCGCTCTCCATCGTTCGTTCCATCGTCGCCAGCCTGGGCCCCCGGGCGGCCCGACCATGGGAGGTGGCGCCCAGCGACGAGCCGGTGGTCGACCCGGCGGAGCTCTACGGCGTCGTGCCGGCCGACCCGCGCACCGCCTACGACGTACGTGAGGTGATCGCCCGGCTCGTGGACGGGAGCCGGTTCCGCGAGTTCAAGGCCGAGTACGGGGCGACCTTGGTCGCCGGGTTCGCGCGGATCTGCGGGCACCCCGTGGGCATCGTGGCCAACAACGGCGTCCTCTTCTCCGAGTCGGCGCTCAAGGGCGCGCACTTCATCGAGCTGTGCGACCAGCGCAAGGTGCCGCTGGTCTTCCTGCAGAACATCACCGGGTTCATGGTGGGCCGCCAGTACGAGGCGGGGGGCATCGCCAAGCACGGGGCCAAGATGGTCCACGCCGTGTCGTGTGCCCGGGTCCCCAAGCTGACCGTGATCGTCGGCGGCTCCTTCGGTGCGGGCAACTACTCCATGTGCGGTCGTGCCTTCTCACCCCGCTTCCTGTGGATGTGGCCCGGGAGCCGTATCTCGGTGATGGGGGGCGACGAAGCGGCGGCGGTGCTGGCGACGGTGCGCCGGAGCAGGATAGAGGGGGAGGGGGGCACGTGGAGCGTCGAGGACGAGGAGGCGTTCCGGGCCCCCATCCGGGCGCGCATCGAGGAGGAGGGGGATCCCTACTACGCCACGGCGCGGCTGTGGGACGACGGCGTCATCGACCCGCTCGACACCCGGACGCTCCTCGGGCTGGCGCTCTCGGTGTGTGCCAATGCGCCGCTCGATCCGGTCTCCTATGGCGTGTTCCGGATGTGAGCGCCATGTTCACCACGGTACTGGTGGCCAACCGCGGGGAGATCGCCGTGCGCATCTTCCGCACCCTGCGGCGACTCGGCGTCCGTTCGGTCGCCGTCTACAGCGACGCCGACGCGGGCTCCCTTCATGTGAGGGAGGCCGACGTGGCCATCCGGATCGGTCCGGCGGCGCCCCAGGACAGCTACATGGACGCCGAGCGGATCCTCGCCGCGGCGCGGTCCACCGGAGCCGAGGCGGTGCATCCCGGATACGGCTTCCTGGCCGAGAACGCCGAGTTCGCCCGGGCGACCGCCGCGGCCGGACTGGTGTTCGTGGGACCGTCCCCGCACGCCATCGAGCTGATGGGGGACAAGATCCGGGCCAAGGCGACGGTGGCCGCCGCCGGCGTCCCGACCGTCCCCGGGCGGGCCGAGCGGGGCATGTCGGACCGGGACATCGCCGCCGCGGCCGATGAGATCGGGTTCCCGGTCCTGCTCAAGCCGTCGGCGGGCGGGGGTGGCAAGGGGATGCGGCTGGTGGAGTCCCCCGCGCAGATGGAGGAGGCGCTGATCGGGGCCCGCCGGGAGGCATCGTCCACCTTCGGCGACGACACCTTGTTCCTGGAGCGGTTCATCACGCCGGCGCGCCACATCGAGGTGCAGATATTCGCCGATTCGTTCGGAAGGACCCTGCACCTGGGCGAGCGGGAGTGCAGCCTGCAGAGGCGCCATCAGAAGGTCATGGAGGAGACCCCCTCGCCCCTCATCGGCGCGTCCACCCGGGAGCGCCTCGGTTCGGCGGCCATCGCCGCGGCGCGCAGCGTGGACTACGTCGGGGCGGGGACGGTGGAGTTCATCGTGGGCTCCGATCACCCCGACGACTTCTTCTTCATGGAGATGAACACCCGCTTGCAGGTCGAGCATCCCGTCACCGAGATGGTGACCGGCCTCGACCTGGTCGAGCACCAGCTGAGGGTGGCGGCCGGCGAGCCGCTGGGGTTCGGTCCCTTCGAGGGGCGGAGCGTGGGCCACGCCGTCGAGGCACGTATCTACGCAGAGGATCCCCGGCGCGGCTTCCTGCCGACCGGAGGGCGGATCCTGATGGTCCGTGACCCCGCCGGCGAGGGCATCCGCGTCGACAGCGGCATCGCTGACGGCGTCGACGTCGGGACCGGATACGACCCACTGCTGGCCAAGGTGGTTGCCTTCGGTGCGGACAGGGCGACGGCTCTGGCCCGCCTGCGCCATGCGCTGTCCGAGACGGTGGTGCTCGGCGTGGGCACCAACGTCTCCTTCCTCCGCACCCTGGCCGGCCACGACGACGTGGTCGCCGGGCGCCTGGATACGGGCTTGGTGGAACGGCTGGCCGAGAGCCTGATCGAGCGGCCGCCGCCCGCCGTGGCCTACGGGGCGTACGCCCTCCTGCGCCTGAGGGAGATGTGGCCCGTGGGCCCGATCGTCGACCCCTGGGACATCCCGAGCGGCTGGCGGCCGGGTCGGATCCGGCCGGTGGCCTTCACCCTGGCGGATGGCGCCGGCGATCCGCTGGTCGTCACGGTCACCGGAACGCCCGAGCGCGCCGAGGTGGGGGTGGGGACGAGCCAACCGGTCTCCGTGCAGCTGCAGCGGCTTCCCGACGGTGCTCTGGTCAGCATGGAGGGGACCACCCGACGCGTCTGGTCCGTGGCGGACGAGGCGACGGCCACCACCTGGATCTTCGTCGACGGTGACGCCTGGGCCTTCCGAGAGCTCGTGGCGTCCCGCCGGTCACGAGCGGCGGGCGCCGCCGACGGGGATGTCCGCAGCCCCATGCCCGGAACCGTCGTCCATGTACACGTGAGCCGGGGAGAGCCGGTGCGTGCCGGTCAACCGCTCGTCGTCGTTGAGGCGATGAAAATGGAGCACGTGCTGGTGGCCGCGCACGACGGCACGGTCGACGTCCTGGTCGGGGAGGGTGATCTGGTCGCCGCCGACGAGGTGGTGGCCCGCATCGAGCCACCGGCCGAGGGCGTTGCGCCGCCGGCCGAGGGCATTGAGCCACCGGCCGAGGGTGTTGCGCCGCCAGCCGAGGGTGTTGCGCCAGCGGCGGAGGGCGTTGAGCCGCCCCCCGAGGGATGACCCCATCCGCGCGGAAGAGGCATACTACGGGGCGTGACGAACCCCCTGCCCCAGATGCACGTCTGCCTATGAGGACCGCCGTCCTGGTGGCGCGGACCCCGGGGCCCTGATGGACAAGGTCGTCGCCAGCGCAGACGAAGCCGTGGCCGACGTCACCAGCGGGTCGACACTGGCCGTCGGAGGTTTCGGTCTGTGCGGCATCCCGTCGACGCTCATCGCCGCCCTGCTCGACTCAGGAGTGACCGACCTCCAGACGGTGAGCAACAACTGCGGTGTGGAGGACTGGGGGCTGGGGATCCTCGTCTCCGCCCACCGGGTGGCCCGCACCACCTCGTCGTACGTGGGTGAGAACAAGGAGTTCGCCCGGCAGTTCCTCTCGGGCGAGCTCGAAGTGGAGCTGGTCCCTCAGGGCACGCTGGCCGAGCGACTGCGGGCCGGGGGTGCGGGGATCCCGGCCTTCTACACCCGGGCCGGGGTGGGGACCCAGGTGGCGCAGGGCGGCCTGCCGCAGTACTACGACGGCAAGGGAGGGGTCGCCATCGAGTCCGAGCCCAAAGAGGTGCGCACCTTCGAGGGCACGCCGTACGTGCTCGAGCGGGGCATCAGGTGCGACTTCGGCCTGGTCCACGCCCGGGTGGGCGACCGCCACGGGAACCTGATTTACGAGAAGTCGGCCCAGAACTTCAATCCCCTCTGCGCGGCGGCGGGCCGGATCACCATCGCCGAGGTGGAGGAGCTCGTCGAACCGGGCGAGATCGACCCGGCCATGGTCCACACCCCGGGGATCTTCGTGCAGCGGGTGGTCGTGGCCTCCGTCGCCGAGAAGCGGATAGAGAAGCGCACGGTGGCCCGCCCCTCCGTCGCGCCCGGAGGGAAGGGCTGATGGCGCGTACCCACGACGAGCTGGCCAAGAGGGTGGCCGAGGAGCTGAGCGACGGTCTCTACGTGAACCTGGGGATCGGGCTGCCCACGCTGGTGCCCAACTTCGTCCCCGACGGGATCTCGCTCTTCTTGCACTCGGAGAACGGCATCTTGGGAGTGGGCCCCTACCCCGAAGAGGACGCCATCGACCCCGACCTCATCAACGCCGGCAAGGAGACCGTGACGGTCCTTCCCGGCGCGTCCTACTTCGATTCGGCCACCTCCTTCGCCATGATCCGCGGCGGGCACATCGACGTGGCGGTGCTGGGCGCCCTCGAGGTGTCGGCCCAGGGAGACCTGGCCAACTGGATGGTCCCCCTCAAGATGGTCAAGGGCATGGGGGGTGCCATGGACCTGGTGCACGGGGCGAAGCGGGTGCTGGTGATGATGGAGCACACCACGAACCAAGGAGCGCCCAAAATCGTGGAGCGCTGCACCCTCCCCCTCACCGGCGAGCGGTGCGTGCACCGCATCATCACCGATCTCGCGGTCATTGACGTAGAAGACGCCGGGCTCGTCCTACGGGAGACGGCTCCGGGTGTGACGCCCGACGAGGTCCTGGCTGCGACCGGTGCCCTGCTGCACGTCGACCTGTGAGGAGGGACGGTCATGGCTGACGGCGGGAGTGCCGGGCTGGGCGGGAGTGCCGAAGAGGCCGAGGGGGCGGGGGACGGCGGGGACGTCGACCGCCACGTGGTCGAGCAGCGGGGCCTTTGGTTCGAGGAGCTCGACCTCGGCGCCCGTTACGTGCATCGCCCCGGTCGCACCCTCACCGAGGCGGACAACGTCTTCTTCACCACGCTGACCATGAACACTCAGCCGCTCCACCTCGACGAGGCCTGGAGCGCACAGCAACCCTTCGGGCACCGGCTGATCAACAGCCTGCTCACCCTCTCGACGCTCGTCGGCCTGTCGGTCAGCCAGCTGACGCTGGGCACGATCGTGGCCAATCTGGGCTTTCGCGACGTGCGGTTCCCTCATCCCATGTATCACGGGGACACGCTCTACGGGGACACCGTCGTGCTGGAGAAGCGACCCTCTTCCAGCCGTCCGGGGGAGGGCATCGTGACCTTCGAGCACACGGGGAGGAACCAGGACGGGGTCGTCGTCGCCGCGGTCGTGCGCCTCACCCTGGTGCAGTGCCGACCGGAGGAGGCAGGCCCGGCGTGAGCTGGCGTCCGCCGGGCCCAGCCCTGCTGTTCTGCCCGGCCGACCGGCCCGAGCGCTACGACAAGGCCGCCCGGGCCGCCGACGTGGTGATCCTCGATCTGGAGGACGGGGTCGCCCCGCCCGACCGGCCGGCGGCGCGTCGGGCCCTGCAACAGGCAGACCTGGACCCGACCCTCACCATCGTCCGGGTCAACCCGGTCGGGACACCGGATCACCCCCTGGACCTCGAGGCCCTGGCCACTACGCCCTACGACCTGGTCATGCTGGCCAAGACCGAGTCCGCCGACCAGGTTGCGGGCCTGTCCCCTCGCCAGGTGGTCGCGCTGTGCGAGACGCCGCGTGGCGTGCTCGCCGCCACCGAAATCGCCGCCTGCCCCGCCACGGTGGCCATGATGTGGGGGGCAGAGGATCTCGTGGCGGCGCTCGGCGGCCGATCGAGCCGCCGGCCCGACGGCCCCTACGGCGACGTGTCCCGCCACGCCCGGTCGCAGGTCCTGCTGTCGGCCGGCGCGTACGGGGTGGCCGCCATTGACGCCGTCCACCTCGACATCGGGGATCTCGAGGGCCTCCGGGGGGAGGCCATCGACGCCGCGGCGTCCGGATTCGTGGCCACCGCCTGCATCCATCCCAGCCAGGTGGCCGTGGTGCGCGACGCCTACCGGCCCACCGAAGAGGAGCTGGCCTGGGCGCAGAGGGTGCTGGCCGCCGCGGTCGATGCCCGCGGGGTGTTCTCCTTCGAGGGGCGGATGGTGGACTCGCCGGTGCTGCGGCACGCCGAGCACATTGTCGAGCGGGGCGCGAACTAGGACCCAGGGATGGCGGGACCTAGGAATGAGGACCTAGGTCGGCAGGCCGAGCTGGCGGGCGATAAGCATCCGCTGCACCTCTGACGACCCCTCGCCGATGGTCAGGATCCTCGCATCGCGGAAGTGCCTGGTAACCGGCGAGTCGTCCATGAAGCCGTACCCGCCGTGCACCTGGGTGGCGATCGAGGCCGCACGCATGGCCATCTCGGCGGCCACCAGCTTGGCGACCGCGGCGCTGTGCTCGTAGTCGTGGCCGTGGTCGTGCCGCCAGGCGGCGTCGTAGGTGACGACGCGGGATGTCGTCACCATGGCGGCCAGGTCCGCCAGGGAGAACGCCAACGCCTGATGAGCCCCGAGAGGACGCCCGAAGGAGGTCCTTCCCTCGACGAACTCCAGGGACTCGTCGAGGCATCCCTGCGCCAGACCCACGGCCATCGCCGCGATGGGGATCCGTGACCAGGTGAGAAACTCCAGGGCGGCCCGGTAGCCGCGGCCCTCCTCGCCCAGCAGGGCCGAGTGCGGGACGCGGACGTTGTCGAAGAAGAGGGGATGGGTGTCCGAGCTCCGCCATCCCAGTTTGCGGTAGGGCTCGCCGACGGTGAAACCCGGGGCGTCGGTCGGAACGAGGAAGGCGGTCACCGGTGGACGCCCGTTCGTCGCCGCCCCGGTGGCCGTGAACACGATGACGTACTTGGTCAGAGGGGTCCCCGAGTTGGTGATGAACTGCTTGGCCCCGTTGATCACCCACTCGTCGCCGTCCCGCACGGCCGTCGTGGCGATGTTGCCGGCGTCGGAGCCGCCGCTGGGCTCGGTCAGGCCGAAGGCGACGAACTCCTCGCCGGAGGTCATCTTGGGGAGCAGCTCGTGCCGCAGGCCCGGGGGAGCCAGCTGGGCGAAGAGCGCCGCGCTCATGGCCTGCACGTGCACGGTCACCGCCAGGGAGGAGTCGACCCGGGCCAGTTCCTCGACGGCGATGGACAGACTGGTCACATCAATGGTCGGGGGATCGCTGCGGTCGTCGATGAGCTCGAAGACCCCGAGTCTGGCGATGGCCCGCACGAGATCGAGATCGAAGGTCCGGGTCTCGTCCCTCGACGCCGCACCCGGGGCGACGACGTCGCGGCAGAACTCGCGCAGGACGTTGCGCCAGGAGTGCTGCTCGTCCGACACACACCACGGGACCTCGTCCCGCGGCAGGCTGCCGCCGTCCCGCGGCAGGCCGCCGCCGTCGGTCAGAGGATGACCCCTTCGATCTTGAGCTCCAGGAGCGCATCGGTGTCGTAGCCCAGCTCACCGAGGACCTCGTCGGTGTGCTCGCCGTGCTCGGGCCCCCTGGTCAGATCGGGCGCCGTCTCGTTGAACTGCAGGGGCGAGGCCACCATGCGGAACACCGTGCCGGACTTGGCCTCGACCTCGCGGACATAGCCGTTGGCCAGGGCCATGGGGTCGACGAGCACCTCGCTCGGCGTCTGCACCGGAGCCCAGACGCCCTTGGCCGCAGCGAGGATCTCCTTCCACTCGGCAAAGGTCTTCTGGGCGAAGATCTCGTCGAGGATCCCCACGCAGGCCGCCGAGTTCTCGGCGCGGGCCTTGGCGTCGACGAAGCGGGGATCCGTCTCGAGCTCGGGTCGGCCCGCCAGCTGGCATAGGTCGCCCCAGTACCGATCCGACTCCAGCATGACCAGGGAGAGGTAGCGGTTGTCCGAGGTGCGGTACATGCCCACGATGGGGTTGGGCATCTGGGTGCGGTCGGGGATGACCATGCGCTCTATGCCGAAGAGGCCGGCGGCGAGGGATGTCGCGCCGGTCGCCCACATGGACGTGGCCAGCAGGGAGTTGTCGACGATGACCGGCTCGCCGGTGCGCTCCCGGTGGAAGAGCGCCGCCGAGATACCGCCGGCGATGGTGAGGCCGCCGATCACGTCGCCGAAGGCCGGACCGGGCTGGTTCAGCGGATAGTCGTCCGGCGGCGAGATGATGTCCGCCGGGCCGCCCCGCCCCCAGAAGGTGCAGCCGTCGTAGCCGCCCCTCTCCGCGTCGGGTCCCCGCTGACCCTGGCCCGATCCCCGCACATAGATGATGTTGGGGTTGACCGCACGGATGTCCTCCACGTCGATCCGCGCCTTGCGGCGCGCCTGCGGACGCCAGTTGGTGACGAACACGTCGGCGGTGGCGCACAGTTGCAGGAGCAGCTCGCGTCCCTTCTCCGACTTCAGGTCGAGGCCCACGCTGCGCTTGCCCCGGTTGGGGAGCTCCATCATGTGCGCCACGCCACCGGGTCCGGTGGGGACCAGGCCCATGGCCGCCAAGCCCCGCTGGGGGTCACCGGACTCGGGGTGCTCGATCTTTATGACGTCGGCACCCCACTCGGCGAGCACCGCCCCGGCGATGGGCACGTACGTCCACGAGGCGACTTCGACAACTCGGATGCCATCCATGGTTCCCATAACCGCTTCTTCTTCCTTTTCGTCGTGTTGCCTGGTTGTGTGGCCTACTGCCGTGCTGTCGTGCTGTCGTGCTGTCGTGCCCCCGTGTTGCCGGTTGTGATGATCCTCAGTCGGCTGCGGCCGTACGAGATGCGAGGAGCTCGGTGAGGTCGACGCAGCCGGTCATGATGCCACCCATTGTGCCGCCGTCGACGTTCAGGTTCTCACCGGTGATGAAGGAGGCAGCGCGGCTGTTGAGGAAGATGAGGGGGTAGGCCTGCTCCTCGGGGCTGGAACGGTGGCCGACGGGAATGGGGTAGCGCTCCATGAACTCCTTGCCCACGGTCTCCTCGAACTCGGGCATCATCGGCGTCTGCGTGGGGCCGGGACTGGTGCAGTTGATCCGGATTCCCTTCTCCGCCAGGGCGGTCGCGGCCCACAGGGTCCAGACGATGATGGCCTCCTTGGAAGGCGCGTAGCCGCCTTCGATCTCGTCGGGGTGCTCCTTCAGCCAGTCGAGGCCGGAGTCGAACCCGTCGCTGGTCACCAGTGGCATCCACTTGGCCAGGTTGGAGATCCACCCGGCTCCCGCCCCCGACGAGATGGTGACGATGGCACCGCCCCTCGGCATGCGGGGCACGACCAGGTCGGCCAGGTGCTTGGCGGCGAGGAAGTTGACCGTCATTACTTCGAGGTCCGGGAACTTGATGCCCGGACGACCGGCACAGTTGAAGAGCGCATCGATCTCTCCCCCGATGGCGTCGACGGTCTGTGCCACGGCGTCGGGATCGAGCAGGTCGGTCTTGAAATAGCCGGTCGCACCGGGCGGCGGCTCACGCAGGTCGATGACGTGCACCTCGGCACCCAGACGGGCGAGCTCGGTCACCGCCGCCGCTCCCATGCCGCTTCCTCCACCGCCCGAGACGATGACCCGGGTTCCTTCGTAGTCCCACACGGATGCCACGGGGCACCCCCCCTCTACTCGAACGACCACGAGCCCTCGGCCCTGACGTGGACCCGATGTTTACCCACCCCCCGGAGCCCGTCAAGGTGGTCGTCAAGGTGGTGCGGCTCCTCGCGGCTGTTCAGCGAGGCAGCCCAAGGCCGTGCTCGGCCAGGATGTTCCGATTGATCTCGGTGGTGCCCCCGGCGATGGTGCTCTGGCGCGACGAGGCCAAATTCTTTCCCCAGCGTCCCCCGAGGGCCTCAAGGCCGAGGAGGTCGACGGCCAGCTCGGCCAGGGACTGCTCGGTGCGCGACCACATCAGCTTGGCGATCGATCCCATGGTGGGGGAGGGCTGGCGACCGGCCCCGATCGCATGCAGCTCGCGGGTGGTCGTCCAGCGCATGGCGGCGATCCGCGCGTAGGCGCCCATCAACCGGTCCCGGACGACCGGGTCCTGCATGGCCGGGCGGCCCTGGGCATCGGCCATCAGCCGGTTGAGCCGCTCCTGCAGGCTCAGGTGCAGCCGGGCCACGCCGGCGCGCTCGTGGCTCAGCGTGGTGATGGCCACCCGCCAACCCTCGTTGAGGTTCCCCAACAGGTTGGCCTTGGGGACGACGACGTCCGTGAAGAAGAGCTCGGAGAAGGTGCGGTCCCCGGCCATGGTGCGCAGCGGGCGTACCTCCACCCCGGGGGAGCGCATGTCGACCAGGAGGCAGCTGATGCCCTTGTGCTTGGGCGCGTCGGGATCGGTGCGCACGTAGAGCTGGCACCAGTCGGCGTAGGCCCCCAGGCTGTTCCACGTCTTCTGGCCGTTGACCACGAATGTCTCGCCGTCCTGACGGGCCGAGGTCCGCAGCGACGCCAGGTCCGAGCCGGCGTCGGGCTCCGACATGCCCTGGCACCAGATCTCGTCCCCACGCAGCATCGGCCGCAGATAGCGCCGACGCTGCTCGTCGGTGCCCACCGCCATGATGGCCGGGGCGATATTGGCGGTGCCGATGACGTTGACGGCGCCCGGCGCCCCTGCCGCGGACATCACCTCGAGCCAGGCCAGCTGCTCGGGAACGGTGGCGGCGCGGCCGCCGTACTCCTCGGGCCAGGCGGGCGCCGCCCATCCGGCGTCGGCCAGCGTCCGGTTCCAGTCCCGCAGGACCGTCATGTTGTCGTCGTTGATGACGCCGCCCTCGGCCGCGACCTCCCTGATCTCCGCGGTCAGATGCTCGTCGAGCCAGGCGGCGAACTCGGCCCGCAACCGGTCCGCCGCAGGCTCATTCATTGAGGCCGATGCAGCCCTCGGGGCAGTTTTCCACCGCCAGCTGGGCTTTTTCCTCGAGTCCGGCCGGGACCTCTGCCGCCAGGACCACGCTGTGGCCCTCGTCGTCGCTGTCGAAGAGCTCGGGGGCCAGCGAGTAGCAGCGACCGTGGCCGGTGCACCGCTGGGTATCGAGGACAATTCTCACCGCGCGGGAGTGTATCTGCGGTGTGCGGGCGCCACAGTTGGTCCGCCTCGGGTCGGCCCCGGTAAACTGGGTCGATTCTCTGAAGGGAGCGCAATGCCTGAAGCCGTGATCGTCTCTGCCTGCCGTACCGCCATCGGCACCAGCATGAAAGGTACGTTGAGCGAGACCGAGGCGACGGTGCTCGCACGATCCGTGGTCGATGAGTCGATGCTACGAACCGGTATTGCCCCCAAGGACATCGACGACCTGATCCTGTCCGAGTCCATGGCCGGCGGCGGGGTCATCGCCCGCTACGTGGCCGTCGAGGCGGGCCTCGAGAACGTGCCGGGGCTGGCCCAGAACCGACACTGCGCCGCCGGGTTGGCGGCAGTGCAGACGGGGGCGGCCTCCATCATGGCCGGCATGGACAGCGCGGTGATCGCCGGCGGCGTCCACTCCTTCTCCACCTCGCCCCGCTCGACGAAGAGGATCGTGGGCACGACGGACTGGGTCGACTGGACGTCCTTCTCGCACCCGGACTCCCCCGAGGCCCCGGCCTTCGACATGTCGATCACGGTCGCCTGGAACACGGCCAAGACCCTGGGCATCAGCCGGGAGGAGATGGACGCCTGGGCACTGGGCTCCCATCAGCGGGCCATCGCCGCCATCGACGAGGGTCGCTTCGCCAAGGAGATCGTGCCGATCAAGGTCACGACCAGCGACGGGTCGGCGGTGGTCTTCGAGGTGGACGAGCACCCGCGGCGGGGGACCTCCATGGAGAAGCTCGCCTCGTTGAAGGTCCTGCACCCCGAGATCGAGGGATTCTCCATCACCGCCGGGAACGCCTCCGGCGTCAACGATGCGGCGGCGGCCGTGGTGCTGACCTCGGACGGCTTCGCCGCCGACCACGGTCTGGCACCGCTGGCCACCGTGCGCTCGTGGGCCTCGGTGGGGGTCAATCCCTACGACACCGGACTGGCGCCGACCGTGGCCATTCCCAAGGCGCTGGCCCGTGCCGGGCTGAGCGTGGCGGACGTCGCGCTGTGGGAGATCAACGAGGCATTCGCCGTCGTGCCCGTCGCCGCCTGCAAGGTCCTGGACATCGACCCCACGCTGGTGAACGTCTCGGGGAGCGGCTGCAGCCTCGGTCACCCGATCGCCGCCACCGGCGCGCGCATGGTGACCACGCTGATCTACGACCTCCAGCGCCGGGGCGGCGGCATCGGAGTCGCCTCCATGTGCGCCGGTGGCGGCATGGGCTCCGCTCTGGTCATTGAGGTCGCCCCCGGCTGAGTCGCGGACGGGTCGCCATCGGCTCGTCGAACGGCGATCGGGTCCATCCGGTGCTCAGCCATATAAGGTGCTCGGCCATGTCCGAGGTCCGGCCGTGAACGTGGTGATCCCCGGCGTCGACGGCGATCTCACGGGAGTGCTCCTCGAACCCGAGGGGGCTGAACATGACGGGGCCCCGACTCGGGGGAGCGCCGATGCCCCGGCCCGGCTCCCGGCGGTCATCGTGCTGCCCGAGATCGACGGGTTGTGCGAGGGAACCGTGGCGGCGGCGCGGCGACTGGCTGCCGCTGGATACGTGGCGCTGGCCCTCGATCTCTTCGCCCCCTACGGCTCGACTCCGAGGCTGCGCACCATGGAGGACACCCACGCCTGGCTCAGTCGGCTGAACGACCGCCGCCAGCTCTCCGATCTGGCCATGGCGTTCTCCTGGCTCGAGGCCCTTCCCGAGGTCGATCCCGATCGCCTGGGCGCGGTCGGGTTCTCCGTCGGAGGTCGCTACTCCATGATGATGACGACCGAGCCCCACGGGTTGCGTGCCGTCGTGACCATGTACACCCGTGTGTGGCCGGGCGCCGCGGTCGGCCCTCGGGCCCTGGCTCCCGGTGAGCACGTGGCGCGCTTCGCTGCGCCGGTGTGCGCGGTGTTCGGGGCCGACGACGAGATGATCCCCTCTGAGCAGGTCGATGAGCTCAGCCGGCTCTTCCGGGTGCACGCCGCGGTGGGCCACGAGGTGCATGTCGTTCCCGGGCGCCATTTCTTCGCCAACGAGAGTCGTCCCCGCCGATATCTGCCGGAATCGGCCGAAAAGGCCTGGACCATCGCGCTCGGGTTCCTGGCCGCCAACATGGCGCCCAGAGCGGGGGGCGCAGGGCGCGGGCCGAGTGCGGCGCAGGCTTCGCCGAGGGGCTAGGTGGTGGCTCCGAGCGCCCGGTAGGTGAAATCGACGAGCTCGCGGATGGTGCTGCTAGTGGGCTCGATCCGGTGCACCAGGTGACGGCGGATGGCGTCCATCGTGTAGCCGTAGATGATCCGGGCATCCTTCGACGGCGACGGGCTGTGTGCCGCCCCACGTGCCACGGCGTCGGTGATCTCACGCACCAGGGGGGCGATCAACAGGGCCTGGCAACGGTCGAAGTGATCGGGGTGCAAGGTGGCCAACCGCCCGACGCCGAGCGTCGAGGGGATGTAGCGCGGTGCCGCCTCTCGGAGGGCCACGTGCTGCAGGAATCCTTCTATCCAGCCGCCGATCCGGTCGAGCGGCTGTTCGAAGCCGGCCATCCTCTCCTCGATGAAGGCCACCAGCTCCAGGGAGCCCGCCTCGAGGGCCACCAGCAAGAGCTCGTCCTTGGACGGGAAGTGCCGGTAGAAGGCCTTGGTGGAGATGCCCGCTTCCTGAAGGATCTCGCGTACCGAGGGCTCGAAACTGCCGGTGCGGGCCGTCACCGCCCAGGTGGCGGCGATGAGCAGCTCGACTTCGGCGGGGGCGCCACCCCGAGTGCAGAGAGCCACGTCACCAGGCCCGGCGGAACTCGTGGCGACGAGCAACGGGGTCGGAGTTCCGTCGTCACCCACGCCGGAGGAGCCTACTGGGAGCCGACGGGGCCCACCGTTTCAGTCGCCCAGCGCTCTCAATCGCCCAGCGCGATCCCGCAGACCTTTATGTCCTGGTACTCGGCGAGGCCTTCGTGCCCGCCCTCCCGGCCCAGGCCGCTCTGCTTCACACCCCCGAAGGGGACGGCCGCCGACGTGGGGTTGATGTCGTTGATGCCGATGATGCCGAAGTCGAGCTGTTCGGCCACCCGGATCGCCCGATCGAGGTTGCGGGTGTAGATGTACGACGCGAGCCCGTACGTGGTGTCGTTGGCGGCCGCAATGACCTCGTTCTCGTCGTCGAACACGACGACGGGTGCGATGGGCCCGAACGTCTCTTCGCGGTAGATGGCCATGTCGGACGTGACGCCGGTGAGTACCGTCGGATCGAAGTAGTAGCCGGCGTCGAACTCGTCGCCTCGCAGGCGGGCGCCGCCAGTGACCACCGTGGCGCCGTGGGCCTGGGCGTCCGCCACCTGGCGTTCCATCTTGTCCATGGCTGCCTCGTCAATGAGCGGACCGACCGTCACCCCGTCGGCGGCACCGTTGCCGGGACGGAGCTTGGCCACCCGGGCGGTCAGCTCGGCGACGAACGGCTCGGCCACCGAGCGGTGCACGAAGATCCGGTTGGGGCAGATGCAGGCCTGTCCGGCGTTGAGGAACTTGACCAGCGCGGCGCCCTTGGCGGCGTGGACCGGGTCGGCATCGGCAAAGACCAGGAACGGAGCGTGACCACCGAGCTCGAGGGAGACCCGCTTGAGCTGGTCCGCGGCGCGGCGGGCGATCTCCTTGCCCACCTCGGTCGACCCGGTGAAGCTGATCTTCCGCACCGAGGGATTGGTCAGCAGCTCGTCGGCCACGGGGATCGGGTCGCTCGTCGTCACCAGGTTGACGACGCCCGGCGGGAAGCCCGCCTCCTCGAGCACCCGGAAGGTCTCGACGGCGCACAGAGGGGTCTGCTCCGCCGGCTTGAGCACCATGGAGCAGCCGGCGGCGACGGCCGGGGCGATCTTGCGGGTCAGCATCGAGACGGGGTAGTTCCACGGAGTGATGGCGGCGGCCACGCCGATCGGCTGGCGCAGCACCACAAAGCGCTGGTCGGCCCGGGCCGACGGGATGGACTCGCCGTAGGACCGCTTGGCCTCCTCGGCGAACCAGAGGAGGAAGTCCGCCGCGTAGCCCACCTCATTGCGCGCCATGCGCAGCGGCTTGCCCTGCTCGGCGGTCATGAGCTCCGCCAGCTCCTCGCGCCGCGCCGTCATGATGCGCCATGCCTCGTAGAGCAGGGCGGAACGCTCGTACACGGTGGTACGCGACCAGCTGGCGAATGCCTCCTGGGCCGCCTGCACGGCGCGTTGGGTATCGCCGCGGTCGGCGTCGGCCGCTTCCCCGAGCTTCTCGCCGTTGGCGGGGTTGCGCGAGTCGAAGGTTCGGCCGGACGAGGCGGTCTCCCATTTGCCATCGATGTACAACACTGCAGCGCTCCTCTTATGTACGGTGCCCACGGTTATCTACGGTGCCCACGGTGCCCCGGCCGGCCCCTGCCCCCGGCTGTGCGCCGGGTTGATCGGTGACCGAGGCTGATCACCACTAGGTCTAGCCGATCACGCCGGGCCACCGGACCAGGGGAATCCGGCGTCGCCGGATGACCGGGCGATTCTGGGACGACGGGCTGAGCGGGGTGGCTATGGAGGCAGCAGGGGAACGACCGTCAGCGACCGTGCGACGGGGTGAAAATGGGGGTGAAAATGGTTCTGAACTGTGCTCTGGCGGTCGACGCCGGTGGTTTACCCGGGGGTCGATGGGTGGTCGACCTGGGGGTCGATGGGTGGCCGACCTGGTGATCGATGGCGAGATTGGTCCTCTGTCTGTGTGATAATTATCCTCTCAATTTTTGCGATAGCTCCCCTCAAAGGTGAAATTGCCCCTGGCAGTATCCTGGAGAACGCTGATAGCATTACGTCCCAGAGAACAGAAAACCCATTGGCCGCCCACCAGAGGTCCGAAGGACATCGAGGGGGTCGGCTGAGCGACAAGGGGGCAACGATGCCGTCACGGAACCTCGATTTCCCGGTGTGCGATGTGGACAACCACATGTACGAGAAGCCGGAGGCGTTCACCAAGTACCTCCCGTCCGAGTACGCCGGGTTCATCAAGTACGTCCAGGTGGACGGTCGCACCAAGATCGCCATCAACAACAGGATCAGCGACTACATCCCCAACCCGACCTTCGAGGTCGTGGCCGCGCCCGGCGCCCAGGAGGAGTACTTCAAGTCGGGCAATCCCGAGGGCAAGTCCCGCAAGGAGATCCTGGGTAGGGGGATCCGGGCCCTGCCGGGGTTCGGCGACCCCGAGCCCCGTCTCAAGCTCCTCGACGAGCTGGGCATCGACCGGGCGCTCATGTGGCCCACGTTGGCCAGCCTCCTCGAAGAGCGGGTGCATGACAACCCGCCGGCTGTCCACGCCGTGGTACACGCCCTGAACCAGTGGATGGGCGAGCACTGGACGTACAACTACGAGAACCGCATGTTCCCCACCCCGGTCATCCACCTCGGCATCGTCGACGAGGCGATCCGTGAGCTGGACTACGTGCTCGAGCGGGGTGCTCGGGTCATCCTGGTCCGTCCTGCTCCGGCCTGGGGCTTCCGGGGACCGCGGTCCCCGGCCCTGCCCGAGTTCGACCCGCTATGGGCCAGGGTGGCCGAGGCCAACATCCTGGTGGGTTTGCACGCATCGGACAGCGGCTACCACCGCTACGTAAACGAGTGGGAGGGCATCGGCGACGGAGAGATGAGGCCGTTCGTCGATCAGACGGGCTTTGCGGCCATCACCGCCCACGCCGGGCGTCCCATCAACGACACGGTGGCCTCACTCATCGGACACGGCCTCTGCTCGCGTTTCCCGACCCTGCGCTTTGCGCCGGTGGAGAACGGGTCGAGGTGGGTCCGGCCCCTCCTGAGCGACATGGAGCTCGCCTGGGAGATGTCGCCCAACTCCTTCGAAGAGAACCCCCTCGAAGTGTTCAAGCGCAATATCTGGGTGCACCCCTTCCACGAGGAGGATCCCAAGGCCCTGATCGATCTGCTCGGCGCCGACAAGGTGCTCTTCGGCTCGGACTACCCGCACCCCGAAGGCATGTCGGACCCGATCACCTTCGTCGACGAGCTCAAGGGCCTGCCCGACGACACGATCAGGAAGGTCATGGGAGGGAACCTCAACCGCCTACTGGGCTTCGAGGAGACGGCAACCGCGACGGCGGCGGCCTGAACCTCGGCACAGCCTTTCGGCCTTTCGGCCTTTTCTGTTCGGAACCGCGGCCCGGCGAGGGCCGCGGTTCCGCGTTCGGCTGCCTGATGGGCGCGTGACTGCGGCCCTTTCTGCCTGACTGGCTCGCGGCTGGCCGCGGACTCGGTGGGTGCATGCGGCTCCATCGATGCCAGGGAGGGACCAATCAGTGGTGGAGGACTTGTAGTGACCGTCCCTGGGAATTCCCATGTCCGTCCGCCGGGACTTCTGTTGGCCGCCGCCCGTTTCGGACCATCCCGTTTCGTCCTAGCCCGGGCCGGCGGGCGGTGGCCGTTGGTTACGCAGGCGGTTGTGGAAGCCGCAGAGCACCCTGCCGTTCTCCTGGGTGGTCGGCCCGCCGAAGGCGTAGGGCACGATGTGGTCGATCTGGCACCGCTCGGCGGGCACGTCGCAAAAGGGGTGGGTGCAGGTCCGGTCGCGTAGCTCGATGGCCCGGCGGGTGGCCCCGCTGAACAGGCGGGCGGTGACCGAGACCTCGATCCGCTTACCCGGGGCAAAGACGGCCCGCTCGAAGTCGGCGCCCTCGAGGTAGGCCAACAATGAGCCCGGGGTGACGACGGCGCCGTTCGAGAGCTGGCAGATGCGCCCATGGAGCGCCTCGTAGCCCACCAGGACGCTGAAGAGGGGCTCGGGGCGCCGCCCGTTCTCCGGGGCGGTGCGCGAGCGGGTGGCCATCTCGACGAGGGCGTCGGCCCGGCGCTGGGCCGGGGTCCGGGCGAGCTCGCTCAGGTGGGGCTCTCGGCCGAGGGCGGCGCGGGCCTCGGCCCAGTCGGCCTCGAAGAGCTCGGCTTCGAGGCGCCGGTGCTCGCTGGAGACGATCGTCCCCGAGATGGGGTCGAGGGCCATCTGGCCGAGGAACATGCCCGAGATGCTCGCGGTCAAATAGACGTCGCGCCGGGTCCGGCGGGCCAGGTCGGCCTCCTCGGCCCCCTCGGGGTCCGCCAGCTGCCCCCAGTAGGCCAGCACCCCCACGAACGGCTCGAAGCGCAGCTCTTTGGCGTGGTGCACCAAGAGGGCCTCGTCACGGGCCAGGGCCTCGGCGCTGGCCTCGGTGCGCACCTTGGCCAGGGCGTCGAGGTGGGCCCCGCCGATCTCCCCCTCCGCCCAGGCCGAGGCGGCCACCGGCAAATGTCCGAGCGCCCGGCCGCGGCGCAGCTGGGCCCGAGCCCCCGCCTTGGGCATGGAGCAGCGGGTGGCCAGCCAGGCCGTCGGGCTCTTGGCCCCCTCGGGCGCCCAGGCCCCCGAGACCTCAAAGGCCCGCACGGCCCGGCTCACGACGCACTCGAGGCGGGCCAGCTGGCGTTCGAGATCGACCATGGAGTGGGGATCGGCCAGCTCGCCCGGATCACACCCGGCCAACTGGTCGATGGCCTCGTGCAAGGAAGTGAGGAGTTCCACGGGTGAATTGAATCAGGGGGGTGTGACAGGAAAGAGGGCGTGGAGACCCCCGGCTCAAGGTCTAAGGGCGTCGGGTCACGCGGTTGGGTAGGGGGGGTCGGATCAGGGAGTCGGGTCAGGGGTCGGCAACGTCAGGAGGCTGGCGCTGGCCCAAACTGTTGGGTGCCGAATGCACCGAACGCGCCGACCTCCACGGCGAACCGACCCGACATGGCGATGTCGCGGTTGAGCGGCCACCGAGCGATCTGCTTCGCGTTCGCCACGGCGCCGGCATCGCACTCGGCGATCTGTGCGGCGAGCTCCAACGCCACGTCGAGGGCGGCGTCGGCATCGGCCGCGACCTCTTGGACGAGGCCGATGGCGTGGGCGCGTGCCGCGTCTATCGGCCGCGAGGTCAGGAGCAGCCGAAGTGCCTCGCCCTGGGGGATCATCTGTGCGAGACGGAGGACGGCCACGCCAGGCATGACACCGACGCTGCGCGGCTCGGGGAGCGCGAATTTGGCGTCGGCGGCCGCCACTCGTATGTCGCAGCACAGTGCCAGCTCGAGTCCCCCGGCGATGGTCCATCCGTGGACAACCGCGATGAGAGGCTTCCGCGTCGCATCGAGCCGGTAGAAGGGTCGCATCCTCGTGGCCCGGTCCACGTCCGGCCGGATACTGCCGGAGTCGCCGCGCAGCTCCTTGAGGTCGGCCCCGGCAGAGAAGGCGCGACCGGCACCTCTGATGACGCCGACCAGCAGCTCGTCATCGCCGTCCAGCCGATCGAGAGCATCGACGAGGTGGTCGCGCATCGCCTGGTTGTGCGCGTTGAGCGCGTGAGGTCTGTCGAGGGTGATTATGAGGACGCTATTGCGCACCTCGAGCTGAACCGGTGCGTCGTCGGACATGGCGATGATCCTCGCAGGGCGCAGGTGGAGTCGGCAAGCGAAGCCCAGGGTTGGACTGCTGGCCGCTGTACTACGTGCACGCAACTCGCTCGGCTTCGCGAGGGAGCTTCCTCACGATCGACGGAGCCCTACAAGAAGGCTCTCGCAGACGTAGCAACCTCGGTAACCCGACGCTTCTGGACCGAGTTGATGGTCCGCGACCATGCCCATCTACAACTAGGCTCTTGACGGACGGGGAGGGGAATCGGTGACGAACTACGGGCCAGAGACCGCCTCAGACGAAGTGCTCGAAGGTGTCGATCTGACCGGCAAGGTGGTGGTCGTGACCGGCGCGTCGAGCGGATTGGGGCTCGAGGCAGCCCGGGCGATGACGGCCCATGGGGCAGAGGTGGTGATGGCGGTGCGCGACCCGGTCCGGGCCGCCGCAGCGGCGGAGACCGTGGGCCCGAACGGCCACCTCGTCGAACTCGACCTGGCCTCCCTCGATCAGGTCCGGAAGGCCGCCGCCGCATTCATCGAGCGGTGGCCCCGCATCGACGTGGTCGTGAACAATGCCGGCGTCATGAGCACGCCTCCGCTGCGCACCGTCGAGGGGTTCGACCTGCAGCTCGGCGTCAACCACCTTGGCCACTTCCTTCTGACGGCGCTGCTGGCGCCGGCACTCGGGCAATCGGCGCGCATCGTGAACACCACATCCCTGGGCCATATGGTCTCGGGCATGAGCTGGGACGACCCGCATTTTCGGGTGCGTGACTACGAGAAATGGCAGGCCTATGGGCAATCGAAGACAGCGAACATTCTGTTCACGCTGGGACTGGCCCAGCGCGGCTACACCGCCTACGCGGTCCATCCCGGGATGATCATGACCGAGCTCTACCGCCACCTGAGCACCGAAGAGCTGGCGGGCATGAGCAGCCGATCCTCCGGCTACGAACCGGGGCTGAAGACGGTGTCGCAGGGCTCGGCGACCCTGGTGTGGGCCGCCACTGCGGACGGCATTCCCTCGGGCAGCTACCTGGCCGACTGCCAGGTGGGGGAGGCGGCGGCGCACGCCACCGACCCGGCCGACGCCGAGCGGCTCTGGCGGTGGTCCGAGGAGCAGGTTGGGCAGACCTTCGGCTCCTGAAGCTCCTTCTGGTACCTGCCTTACCTGCCGGCGAGAAGGCTGACGACCGGGGCGAAGTCGTCGATGACCCCCTGAGGCACCGTCACATAGTTGACCCCGAGCGATGCTCGATTCTCCTCGAGCTGATCGACGATCGACTCAACCGGGCCCACGAGCACGTTGGGATGGGTACGCAGGATCTCGGGGTCGGCATTGCGCAGAGTTGGGGCCACCCTGCGGAGCGTGGCGTCCACCTCCTCTGTGATCTCCAAGCAGGACGGAGAGCTCTCGATGTCGAGCGTGTCGAATCGTTCGCCGGCTGCGTCTCGCACGTACCGGAGACGCCGGAGGGCCTCCGCGTGGGGTTCGGGATCGGCCCACGGGACGGTGGAAATGCTCACGATGTCTGCCTCACGACCCGCAAACCTCAGCACCCGTTTACGACTGCCGCCGATCATGATGGGCGGGCAGGGCTGCTGCACCGGGGCCGGCAGCCCGGCATAACCGGCAACGTGTACGTAGTCGCCGTGGATCTCCATTTGCTCGCCCGAGAAGTGAGCCCGCACCATCGCCACGACCTCTTCGAGCTTGGACACCCGTCGGGACGCCTCGTCGAAGGTGAGACCCATCGCTCGGAACTCGTCACCGTGCCAGCCCGCACCAATTCCGAACTCGAGCCGCCCATCCGAAAGGAGATCGATGGTCGCAGCCTCCTTGGCCAGCACCGCTGGCACGTGGTACTCGACGCAGAAGACGCGACAACCCACCCGTAACGTCGTGGTCCAGGCAGCTGCCGCGGCCATGGCCGCAATCGGCGCCAGGTGCTGGGGTTCCATCAAACTGCTTGCCCCGGCCGGACCGGGCCCGAGGTAGTGGTCGGCCAGGAAGAGGGTCGAGTAGCCGAGAGCCTCGACCCTGCGAGCAAGGTCGCGCCATTCTTTGGCGGACGTTGCTGCCGTAGCTTGAACTGCGAAACGGAAAGGTCGCATCGTCATCCCGCGCTGTGAGTGGTCGATCGGTCGTTCACTGTGGACTCCTGACCGAGAAGGTTTAACCGAGCCAAGAATGTGGAGCGTTCGGCTCGGATGGGCCTCCGTCGCACACTACATCGGAGGGACGTAGTCTGGTAGGGGAGGGTGTACGGTTGTCATTCGCCCTGTTGTAGAGCGTGTGGCTTGAGCAAGTGGACGAATCCGCCGTAAAGCGTAGGGAGGCCCGGATGGGATACGTGGACTGCGATACCCATGTCATCGAGACCGCAAAGACCTGGGATTACATGGATCCGGGGGAGGAGCGGTTGAGACCGATGATGAACGGGTCCCGCTGGAACGTCGAGGACCTCGAAATGGACTGGCCCACGCCCATGGCGCGGAAGTGGCAGGACGTGGTGTTCCCCGGCACCGACCTGGTCGACATCAAGGCCCGCCTCAAGCACATGGACGACTTCGGCGTCGACCTCCAGGTTCTTTTCCCGACATGGTGGCTGCTGTACCCGGTGGCCAGCCCGGCTCAGGAGGCCGCCATGTACCGCAGCTACAACCGGTGGATGGCCGAGGGCACGGCCGACAGCGGCGGTCGCCTCCGCTGGGCCGCGCTCGCCCCGGTGCGCCGCATGGATCGCGCATTCGAGGACCTCGAGTACGCCAAGGAGAACGGTGCCGTCTCGGTTTTCCTTCTGGGGCAGACCCACGGGCTGAGTCTGGCTGATCCGACCATGTTCCCCCTCTTCGCCAAGGCCCAGGACCTCGATTTGACGGTCACGGTGCATGTAGGTGGCGATCTGCGCAACAGCCGGCGCCAGCCGGGCAACGCCCTGCACGCCAACATGATGACTACGCCGGGGGCTTTCTTCGCCCTGCTTTGGGGGAGGGTCATGGACAAGTTCCCGAACCTGCGGTGGTCGTTCCTCGAGGCGGGGGCCAGCTGGGTGCCCTATGTACTGCGGGAGACGTTCCGGGCCGACGCCACTGGTGCATTCCGCAGCTTCCGCGACTGGCGGGACTCGGCAATGGAGGTCATTGAGGGCCGGAAGTTCACCATCGCCTGCCAGGTCGACGACGACATCCCCTACCTCACCGAGCTGCTCGGCCCTGACGTGCTCATCCACGGCACCGACTACGGCCACCTCGACCTTGGCGCCGACCCCGACGGGATGCACGTCATCTCGGACGAGCTGGGCCTCGAGGGAGATGTCGCCCGCAAGATCGTCGATACGAACGGCCGCAAGACGTTTGGCCTCGACCCGGCCTTCAACCCGGCGCCAGCGGCGACAGTATTCGACATCCCCGACGAAATCCTCGCCCAAGGGGTACCGCAGCTCGCCACACAGTGACGCCACTCATGCCGGCATGAGGGATGAAGCCCGTTAAACGCCGCACACCGGGTTAGTCCGCACCTGGCTCAGGGATTCCTCCATGACCTGCGCCTGCACCGTCGCAGGTTCGGTGTGCCCGCACTCGGTGCATCGTACGACGTCGCTCAGGTAGTGGATTCGGGAATGTTCTACGTTCGACAACGCCATCATTCATTAACAAGGTTGTCTATTACAGTACCCGAGTGACCGCACAAGTTGAGAGTGTGCCACGTGCGCCGTGGACCGCGAAGGGGGACCTACCGCAATGAACCGTGCGCAGCTTCGGGACCGCTTCGACATGACCGGACGCGTCGTCCTCGTCACCGGCGGCACCCAGGGAATCGGTCGCGCCCTCGCTGAAGGGTACGTGTGTGCCAACGCCAAGGTGGCCGTCGTGAGCCGGAACCCGGACAACTGCAGGGAAGCTGAGCAGCACCTGCGTGAGCTCGGTGGCGAGGCGATCGGGTTCGTAGCCGACGTGGGACACACCGACGACATCGCCCGGATCATCGAGCGGACCGTCGAGGAGTTCGGCGGGCTCGATGTCCTGGTCAACAACGCCGGTACCAGCGGAAAGCAGCGCGTCGGCTCCTTTACGGTCGAGGAGTGGCAGCGCATCTTCGACATGAACGTGAAGGTCCCGGTCTTCTTGCTCCAAGAGGCGATCCCCCACCTGAAGAAGAGCGGACACGGTGCCGTGCTCAACATCCTCACGATCGCTGCCTTCTTGAACTCGCGAGAGTTTCCCATGTACGGGTCGAGCAAGGCAGCCCTTTTCGCGCACACCCGCGCCGCGGCGGCCGAGCTGGCGCAGTATGGCATCCGGGTCAACGGGCTCGTTCCGGGATCCTTCGAGACGGCGCTGCTCCGAAGCCAGGTCGACGACACCGCACTCGTGGGTCAAATGGCGTTGCTCAAGCGTGTGGCCCACCCCGATGAGGCGGTAGGGCCCGCGCTGTTGTTGACATCCGATGCCGGCAGCTTTGTCACCGGCCAGGTGCTGTTCGTCGACGGAGGACACGTCGTCGCACGCTGACATATTCGGGAACAGTGGCCGCCTGCGCATCGATGGCCAGCTGATCATCTATCTGGGCGATCCTCGCGAACTGTTTGAGACGCGATGGGGTCGAACTCTATGTGGAGAGCTTCGACTCCCCGGAGAATGTAGGTGGGGGTGTAGTCAAAGTGACGTGCGCCGGTCGGGCATCTGGGACATCTCGGCCCCCGCCGCGGTCCAAGGCCTTCGCAGTCTTCAATGTGGTCTTGCTCGATTGTGACTGGTCGAGATCCAAGGTGAAGCCGGCAGCCTGCGGGCGAATCGAAATAGTGTCAGTATCATGCAGCAGTCGGAATCATGCAGGAGCCGGAATTTTCGATGCGGGAGGGAAAAGTGGGAAAGCTCGAGGGAAAGGTTGCGTTCATAACCGGGGCGGCACGAGGTCAGGGTCGGAGCCATGCCGTCCGCCTCGCCCAGGAGGGCGCGGATATCATCGCGGTCGACATCTGCGCCCAGATCGCCACGGTGTCCTATGAGATGGCGAGTCCCGAGGATCTGGCCCAGACGGTCAAGGAAGTCGAGGCCGAAGGACGTCGTATCGTGGCCCGCCAGGCCGACGTCCGAGACGTGGATGCCCTGCGTCAGGCGTTCGACGACGGCGTGGCCGAGCTCGGACCGGTGGGGATCGTGCTGGCGAATGCCGGAATCGGCGTCGGGGGGCAGAATTCCGATAAGGTCTGGGCCGACGTCATTGGCGTCAACCTCACCGGCGTGTGGAACACCGGCCGGATCGCCATCCCCTCGATGATCGAGGCAGGTGCGGGTGGGGCCATAGTGATCACGAGCTCGACCGCCGGTCTGTTGGGTGTCGGAACAAATGAGACCGGGCTCTTGGGCTACACCGCGGCAAAATCTGGTGTCGTCGGGTTGATGCGATCTTGGGCCAACTTCCTCGCTCCGCACAACATCAGGGTGACCTGTGTCGCGCCGACCGCGGTCCGGACGCCAATGGCGCAAAACCTGTCGATCGCCGATCTCTTCGAGGTGAACCCGGCATTGGCATCCGCCATGCAGAACGCCATGCCTGTGGACATGGTTGAGGCAATTGACATCTCCAACGCCGTCGCCTGGCTAGTCTCTGACGACGCCCGTTACGTCACCGGAAGCGTCATTCCCGTCGACGCAGGTCAACTCAACCGCCGATAGGGCGTCGCCGGGGGCCCTGCACGTTCAGGTTGACGTTCAGGGGCGTTGGACCGAGCAGCTGCTCGACGCGGATCCGGTTGCGTTGGGCGTGTCGGTCACTCATCCATTTCATTCGGTAGGAGTGTTGCCTGGACCCGCCGCTGAGAGTATGTCCGGTTCCAGCTGGAATCCGATTGAGTCGGCCATCCAGTCGAGGATCGTGTAGGTCCCGACCGTAAAGATCAGGTCGAGGAGCTGGCGTTCGTCGAAGTGCTCAGCCAGTGCATTCCATGTTGTGTCGCCGATCTCGCCGTCACCGAGAAGTTCGTCGACAGCGCGCAACATCGCCTGCTCCATCGGGTCGAGGAATGGCGCCTCGGGGCCGAACGCTATGCGGGCGATATCTTCGTCGGAGAGACCTGCATCGTCCTTGTGCACGAGATGTTGCCCCCACCCGTAGGACGAACGAAGCACCGCGGCGACGCGCAACACCAGGATTTCGCGTTGGCGCAGCGTCAACGTCGTTCCGTAGAGAATGTGCCCGTTGAAGGTAAGAAATGCCTGTGCGAGGTCCGGGTGGTAGGCGAAGGTGCCCAACGTTCCGAGTGCTTTTGGCCGCCCGGGCCTCCCACCTGGCGGTGGCACGAAGTGGCGCGGACTTGGGGGCCGCATCGCCTCCAGAGCGACCTGCATCTGCGGCGACCATTGTTCGCGCGACAGCGGCTTGATCCGGGGTCCGCTCGGGCTCATCCGGCCACGCTCGCGAGTAGGTCGGTCGGCCGGCGTAGTGAGGCGAACTGCTCGTGACCGTCGAGCTCCACCAACTGCTCGATCGCTATCGACGGCACCGAGTGATTGTAGGCGGTCGTTGAAGTGACTCGCAAGGTCTGCGATGGGGCGAAGCTCGGTCTCGCATGATCGCGCCGTGACTGCAAGATCTCGGCGCCCTGTGGGACTCCGACCGCGATGACATGTAGGTAGGACTCAGAGCGGAGCGAACTCCAAATGAAGCGCTTCGACACCCTGCATGATGTACGAAGGTGTGTACTGGAAGCGCCGGGCGTCGGGGGGTCCGTGATGGCTTTCCGAGATCCGGATGTCGTCCAGGCGGTCAAGGATCCGATTCGTGGTTATCCGCGACTCGGATCGAACGAGCGGTCCTCCTGGGCACGAGTGTCGGCCGCGCCCGAACGCCACATGCTGCCCAGCGTTAGGGCGGTCCGGATGGAACTCCGCCGGGCATTCGAAACGGCGTTCGTCCCGGTCGGCCGCGCCAAGGAGAAGGACAAGTGAGCTTCCGGCGGGAATGTCGACGCCGCCTACCTGGGTCGACACCCGTGCCAGGCGGAAGTTCACCTTCGTGGGGCTCTTGAAACGCAGTCCCTCCTCCACGAAGTCGGGGATGAGTGAGCGGTCCTGTCGCAAGCGCTGCTGCAGGTCCGGCTGCTCGGCAATGAGCTTGAGAAGGGCAATTTGGAACCGAGCCGACGTTCCTTGGCCCCCTGAGAACAGGATGGTACCGACGCGAACGACATCGATCACTTCTGGCAGCGACCCGTCGGGGAATCGTGCATGCGCCATGGCTGTGAGAACGTCGTCGCGCGGCTCTCGCCGGCGGTCTTCGATGTAGGGCGTGAAGAACTCCTCCAAGAAACCCAAGATGTTGCCCTGCGGGATCTTTCCGAGTTTTCCGGCGGGGCCCTGCTCGACGACCCGTTGCCGTAGCACCCGGTGATCTTCCTCGGGAATCCCCAGCAGATCGGCAATCACGACCAGGGAGTAGGGCTGGGCAAAGTCGCCGGCGAACTCGCAAGTGCCGCTGTCAACGAATCGGTCGATGAGCGCGTCAGAGGCTCGCTGCATGAAAGCCTCGTTCTCCTCTAGCCGCTTCGGTGTCAGCAGACGCATCATCAGGGCGCGGTGCGCGGTGTGCTCGGGGGGATCGAAGGTTATGAAGTTCTCGCTGAAGGCGAACGTGTGACGGTATTTCTCGATCAACACGCCGAAATCATCGGGATTGTCCGGCTCGTCTGGGAACTCGACGAAGGGACCAGCGAACGAGTTGCATGATGAGAAAGTCTCGGGATCGCGGCAGATCGTCGAGATCTCGTCGTGTCCCGTGACCATGAACGCTCCGTAGTGTGGCTCCTGCCACACGGGTCCCTTTGCCCGTATGGCCTCGTAGTACTCGTAGGCGTCAGCCATCAACGACGGGTCAGTGAAATAGTCGACGGACGCGAGATCCACGTGGTCCTCCCGGCAGTTGCAATCTTGAAGATGCTTAAGCCATTTCGGATACGGCTGTCAAGACCTGGTAGCGACTGGCCCTGGCGATCCACTTTCGCGGCGAATCTCTTCGCATCGGACGTTGTCAACGCAGGCTCGAAAAAGGACCCCTGCCAGGAAGGATTCGAACAACGTCGCTACCGATTCAGAGGTCATTAACCCTTTTTGATCTGCTGGAACCCTCGTGTTAGGCATATATAGAGCACCTCGCAGGACCTGTCGGAGTCTCGTGACGGTATCAGGAGGAGGTTCGAAGTTAGTGGGGAGACTCGACGGGAAAGTGGCCGTGATAACGGGCGCGGGCTCTGGCATGGGCAGAGCGACGGCTGCACTGTTTGCCGCAGAAGGGGCCAAGGTCGTCTGCGCGGACCGCAGTGGCGACGAGGACGAGACGGCGAAAGTCATCGGTGATTCGGCGGTTGCAGCGCACGTCGACGTCTCCGTCGAAGCCGACATCCGGGAGATGATCGCCACTGCTGAGGAGCAATTCGGCCAGCTCGACGTGCTGTTCAACAACGCCGGATTCGGGGGCCCGATCATGCCTCTGCACGAGCAGACGCTGGTGAGTTGGGAAACGGTCCTGGGCACCAACCTCAAAGGCGTCTTCTTGGGGATGAAGTACGGCATTCAGGCCATGCTCCGCAACGGAGGTGGTTCCGTTGTCAACACTGCATCGACTGCCGGATTGGTCGGTATGAAGGGCCTTTCGATATATGGAGCAGCTAAGGCCGGAGTAATACAGCTGACGAAGGTCGCAGCGATGGACTACGCCGAGCTGGGCATCAGGGCCAACGCGATCTGTCCGGGGATGTTCTGGACTGGTCTGGTGAAAGGTGCACGGGACACTGGCACGGTCGGGGGACAACCGCCACCCGAGGCGTATCCACCACCCATCAGTGTCCCCATGAACCGCTGGGGGGTGGCGACCGAGATTGCGAATACCGCGCTGTTCCTGGCGAGTGACGAATCGTCGTTCATCACTGGCGTGGCGTTGCCGGTTGACGGAGGCTTCGTCTGCGCCTGAAGCAACGACCGAATCTGGTCCTGGCTCACGCACCTTTCGCAGGGAGCAAATTGCGCGGTTTTTCGGGGGTCGGGGTGACATGTGGCTCGGTGAAACGCTCGGTCGTATCGGCGCTCGCTTCGGGGAGGTCCCTCACGAGGAGGTCGAGCGTTCCCTCGCACGAGGCTGGATGCAACCTGGGCAGGCAAGTGTTTACTTCATGGCGACACAGCTGTCCATGTCCTTCCTTGCGCGGCTTTCGAGCCGAGTGTACGTTCCGACGCGGGCGTACTGTCAGAGTCGACAGCCCGTGGAGGCAAAGTGACGGATTTGCGTGAGTATCGGAATCTCATCGGCGGAGAGCTTCGGGCCGCAGAGTCAGGCGCTCTTCTCGACTCGATAAATCCGACGACGGGTGAGGTATGGGCGCAGATTCCGGCGAGCAGTCGGGCCGATGCAAATGCCGCTGTCGCCGCTGCGTCGGCAGCGTTTCCGGCCTGGGCTGCGCTCGCGCCTACGGCCCGTGCGGCATATCTGGAAAGAGCGGCTGCGGTCTTCGTCGAGTACGGCGAAGAGTTGGCCCATCTCGAGACGACGGACAACGGAAACCTCCTCGAGGTGAGCCGGGCCGTGAACGGAGTGGGTATGACCGTCCTCTGGAACCGGGCCGCCCACGAAACGCTTTCGGCGGTAACCGGCCAAACGGTCGCTCTCGACCAGAATACCCTGGGCCTCACGCGACGCGAGCCTTATGGCGTCGTGGCCGCGATCATCCCGTTCAACATGCCGATCGGCATGTTCTGCAACAAGGCGGCATCGGCGCTCGCAGGAGGCAACACGGTTGTAGCGAAGCCGCCCGAACAGGCGGCTGTCGGGATCCTTCGCCTGGGCGAGCTCCTGGCCGACATTTTCCCTCCCGGAGTGTTGAATATCGTTTCGGGGGAGGGTGAAGTTGGCGACGCGTTGGTGCGTCATGTTGATGTCGCGAAGGTGACCATGACTGGTTCGTCCCCTACCGCGAAGAGGATCCAGGCAGCGGCGGCGGAGACCCTCACGCCGAGTGTCTTCGAACTGGGCGGTAAGTCGCCGAACATCGTTTTCGCCGATGCCGACCTCGACGCGGCTGCGATCGGAGTGACGTTCGCATCGGTCTACAACTTCAATGCTGGCCAGGCATGTGTCGCGGGTTCACGCATCTTGGTGGAGCGTCCGATCCTGGACGAGATGGTGAAGCGCATTCAGGCGATGTGCGAGTTCATCGTGATTGGAGACCCGTTCGAGTCGGCCACAACTATGGGTCCGATCATTTCACAGGAGCAGCTGGACCGGATCGTCGGCTACATCGAGATCGGCAAGAAGGAGGCGGAACTCGTGTTCGGCGGACGGCACGGCGTTGACGTCGCTCCGAATTTCCCCGGAGGGTACTGGGTGGAGCCGACACTGTTCATGACTTCGGACAACGGCGCACAGATCAATCGCGACGAGATCTTCGGTCCGGTCGCCGCCGTCATCCCGTTTGATTCCGATGACGAAGCGATCGCTATCGCCAATGACTCACGCTTTGGGCTGGCTTCTGGAGTATGGACGCAGGATCTGCATCGGGTCCATCGCATGATTCGGGACATCGAGTCCGGCAACGTCTGGGTCAACACGTACATGCAGACCCGATTCGAGCTCCCCTTCGGAGGGATCAAGGAAAGCGGCTACGGTCACGATTCCGTACTTGACTTCACCCGCGAAAAAGCTGCGGTCATCTCTCTGGGGGACCAGGGGCTGGGCGCCGCGATTGGCGGTGCGGTTCCCGCTACCGACTGATGGTGCGGCCCGTCGAATTCGGAACGCGCTCACCGAGTCCAGAGGAGCCGGTGCCCTCGATCCCGATAACCACCTCCAGAGACCCCTCAATTCGACGCCAGCCGGCCAACCGACGGTACCGCGACATGTCCTCCTACGCTGCCAGCGACTATCTGCGGTGTCTCCGCACTTAGCCGACAGGGCACGTTGGAAATCCCGAATGGAGCTGGTTGGGAAATTGGCTTGCCGTGGCCTCGGCCAGGTCGATCGAGCGAAGGAGATGCCGGATGACGAACGTGGTGATCGGGGCGGCCTCGGGAATGGGTGCCGCGGTGGCCCGGCAGTTAGCGGGCCGAGGGCCGCTCCTCATCGCCGACCAGAATATTGACGGAGCCGAAAAGCTTGCCGCCGACCTCGGGCCCGGGGTTCGAGCCGCGGAGTGCGATATCACGGACCAGGGTCAGATTGACGCACTCTTTGCCGGTATCGAGGAGTTGGACGCGCTGGTCCACACCGCCGGCGTGTCAGGGACGATGGCGACCGGGCGTCGCGTCCTCGAAATCAATCTCGTTGGCACGGCCCGTGTGCTCAGCGCAGCCGAACCACTCCTTCGACCTGGTTCAGTGGGGGTGTGCTTCGCGTCCCAATCGGGGTACATGGTGCCCGAGTTACCGCCACTTTTCGCTCTGCTGGAGGAGCCTCTGGCCGAAGGTTTCTTCGACGAGCTGGGCAAGCATTTCGATGTCGACAACTCCGCCCTTGCCTATCAGGTGTCGAAACGAGGGGTGCACCGGTTGGTCCGCAAGACCGCTGCAGCGTGGGGTCGGCGAGGGGCCCGCATCCTTTCCCTGTCGCCGGGGATCAACGACACGCCGATGAATCGCGCCGATGAGGCTGAGCACCCGATCATGCAGGACATCATCAAGAACAGCCCGCTCGGTCGGCGTGGCAGTCCCGAAGAGGTGGCTCACGTTGTTTCGTTCTTGGTCTCCGATGCCGCCTCGTACATGACGGGTAGCGACGTGCTGGTCGACGGGGGGATGGTGACCGTACTCCCGAGCGCATGGGTGGGCGGCCTCGGAACGACCTCTTCGTAGCCCGTCGGCGCGCCGGGTGTTCTAGTCAGGGCGCTAGGCGGCTCTGGCCTGATCGTCTGCCGAAAAGAGGTCCTGAACAACGTGGCCCGAACCATCGATGACCGTTCCGCCACGAATGACGATGTCGTAGTCCGCTGTCGAGGTTCTCCGAGCAGTCGCCATGTTCGAGGCTCCAGTCGTTCATCGGATGCTGCACGGTTCACTTGCACAGATAGGGTAGGCCCGACGACGAAGGTCGTGCTCGAAGGATCACCGACGGGATGGGCAACCCCGCACGAGCGTCTACAAGAACCACGTGTCTACAATGGGTTCGCCGGCCACTGTTGCCGCCTCGGTCTGGGCCGGCGTCATAGCCGATCGGCGGGATATGTGAGCAGGAGCGCCCCATGGCCAACACGTTCTCTGGCAAGGTGTGGAGGTTCGGGGGCGACATCACTACCGATCTCGTGGTCCCGAGCTACTCCAACAAGATGATCGGACAAGTAGTGAAGGAGCAACACCGTGGCCTATGACGTCGTCATCAAGGGCGGTCGCATCGTCGATGGAACGGGCGCGGTCGCCTTCGACGGTGACCTCGCTGTCGAAGGGGGACGAATTGCGGCGTTGGGCGACGTCGACGGCGTCGCGGCCCGGACGATCGATGCATCGGGGTACGTGGTGGCACCCGGCTTCATCGATGCCCACACCCATTACGACGCCCAGCTGCTGTGGGACCCGACAGCGAACCCGTCGACCACTCATGGGATCACCACCGTTCTGACAGGAAACTGCGGCTACTCGCTGGCGCCTGTCCGCAAGGATGACCAGGACTATCTCATGGGCCTCTTCGCTGCTGCGGAAGAGATCCCAAAGGGGGCACTGCAGCTTTTCGCACCGTTCCCATGGGAGTCCTTTCCGGACTTTCTCGACTCAATGCAAGACCGCATCGGTGTGAATGTTGTCGCCCAGGTGGGCCACAGCGCCGTGCGCCGTTTCGTGATGGGACAGGCTGCACTCGAGCGAGCGGCGACGCCGGATGAGGTGTCGGAGATGGTCGCTATCGTCGAGGCGGCAATCGCTGCCGGTGCCGCTGGACTGAGCAGCAGTCAGGCCCCCCATCAGCGTGGCGAACATGGCGAGCACATCCCGTCCTTCTTCGCCGACTCGGCCGAAACGCGGGCGCTTGCTGGGGCTGTCCGCCGCAAAGGTGCCCGGCTGCTGTCGATTAATCCGGGTAGCAAGCGGGACGGGCTCAGTGACGGGGATCGAGCCTTGTTGGTCGAACTGGCCGAACTCTCGGGTGCGGTGGTGTCGTGGAACGATTTCGGCATGGGCACTCCCAATGGCGACAGCGTCCTCGATTTCATGGAAGCCGAACGTTCGCGAGGGCTCGAGATCTACGCCGTCGCACGTTGCCAGCGAGCGGAGACCCGCTTCACGCTGAAGAAGCTTTCGGCTGTGTTCGCGAACTCCGAGCCGTGGGTCGACCTCTCCAGGATGGAAACTGAAGGCAAGCTGGCTGCCTTCGCTGATCCCACGTGGCGGGCGAAGCTGTCCGAGTTCTGGGACACGGCCAAATTCATGGTGAACACCTCGGTCGAGAAGGCGGCAACTCCCGAGACCAAGGCATTGGAGGGCCGGCTATTGATCGACATCGCCGAGGAGCGGGGGTGCACACCCTCCGAGGTGATGTACGACGTCGGTATCGCGGACCATCTGGAAACGTTCTTCCGCATCAGCGGGCCCGTGAACGTCGACGAATCGCGCTTGGAGCGGATTCTCAAGAGCCCGGCGACGCTCGTGGGCATCTCTGACGGCGGCGCTCATCTGCAGACCTTCGCGGGCGGTGACTATACGAGCTACTTCCTGGCCCACTGGGTGCGCGAGAAGCAGTCCTTCACCCTGGAGGAGGGCGTCGCAGCACTGACCTCACGGGTGGCCACATTCCTCGGCCTGAACGATCGCGGGGTACTCGAAGTGGGCAAAGCCGCTGACGTAGTCGTTTTCGATCCTGCGACGGTCGAGCCGCTGAACCTACGAACGCTCGACGACATCCCCGGGGGTGGGACACGCATGACCAAGGATTCGAAGGGAATCCCGTGGGTCCTGGTGAACGGCGTCCCGGTTGTCGAGGAGGGAGCCGCCAACAGCTCGATACCCGGAGCTGTCCTCCGGCGAGGCTAAGGCCGTTGAAAGGATGAGTAGCAACCTCCAGAGGAGCACACATGGATGACAGACTGATTTTCGTATCCTCCGATAGCCACGCCGGGATCCCCAAGGAGCTCTGGACCGACTACCTGGATCCGCGTTTCCATGACCTGATACCCAGGCTTCACGAAGACAACGCCATCTACCCGGTTGCCACAGCATTGCTCGGGGCGAAAAAGACGACTGCAGCCCCGCTTCCGGAGCACCGCGAGATTCACACGTCGGGCTGGCATGGCCTTCACGATCCTGTCCTACGGCTTGCTGACATGGATCGGGAGGGAGTCGCAGCGGAGTTCGTCTTCCACGGCGACTCACGCCTCGGCGATCTGTTTCATAACGGGACGAATCGCCAGTACTCGCTCGAGGCCTGGGAGGCCGGTGCCCGCGCGTGGAACCGATGGGCGGCCGACGCCTTCGGATTCGCCCTGGACCGGTTCCTCTTGACGGCTGCAGTCGGTCCCTGCATCGACGTCGACGTGGCCGTCGCAGAGGTCAATTGGATCGCCGATCACGGGTTCACCGCCACCTACGGCCCGCACTATTTGACGCGTCCCGGCCTCCCGGAGCTCTACGACGAATACTGGGAGCCCTACTGGCGGGCGTGTGAGGAACGCAGCATCGCCATTGTCGTCCACGCAGGATTCGGCACCGCGCAAGGTGCCGTGTTCAAGGAGATCGAGAAGATCTACGGTGCGGCCGCCGCAGCGGCCGGCAGTACCGATGACGTGCAGAAGATTCTGCAACACGCCGACGCCGTGGGCGACGATTCCGCGCTTTTCTTCTTCAATTGGGTGAATCGCAACGTCCATTCCAGGCGGCCGCTGTGGCAGATGGTCTTCGGGGGGGTGTTCGACCGACACCCGCACCTGAGGCTTATGCTCACGGAAATCCGGCTCGACTGGATCCCGGCGACGCTGAACTTTCTCGACTCGTTCTACGATGCTCATCGAGTTGAAATACCAGCGGTCTTGAAGCCGAGCGAGTACTGGCAACGCAACTGCATGGCGGGGGCCTCGTTCATCCACAAGGCCGAGGTCGAGATGCGGCACGAAATCGGGGTGGAGACGATCCTATTCGGGCGCGACTATCCACATTTCGAGAGCACCTGGCCTCACACCACTCAGTGGCTTCAAGATGCGTTTCATGGCGTTCCCGAAAACGAGCTGCGGCTGATGCTGGGCGAGAACGCCATTGGGTTCTTCGGCCTGGACCGCAGCCGATTGACGGAAATTGCCAGCAGGATCGGTCCCGCGGTGGAGCAGATCAATGCAACCGATCCGAACATCCGCCCCGAACTGATGGACAATTTCGCCGCCCGCGGCGGCTACCTCAAGCCTCCCGAGGGCGACGAATGCATTCCGGCGATCAAGCCGCTGGTGGAAGAAGACCTCGTCGGAGTCGTAGCTCGACGCTGATCGGGCGCGAGGGCTGGGCCGCCTGACGGGCGAGAACGGGAACTGCTGACGTGACGGAAACAATTGAGATCGAATATCCAGTCGTCCGACGCGACGATCTCACGATCGACGACTTCTACCGGGATCTGCAGGCGAAGGGACCGGTACGGGTTCAACTTCCCTACGGCGAGCCGTGCTGGCTGGCGACCAGCTATGAGGATGTGAAAACCGTCTACAGTGATCGCCGTTTCGGCCGGGAGCTCGGTGCCGGTCGTGACACACCCCGCATGAGGCCAGTGCGTTTCTCTGACGACCCCTCGATCATCGCGAATATGGATCCACCCCAGCACACGCGCTTGCGGCGCTTGACGCTGACCGCGTTCTCCGCCTCGCAAGTACGAAAATTGCGAGGATGGGTCGAGGAGATCGTCGATGAGCTCTTGTCGGAACTCGAAGCGTTTGGCCCCGGGGCGGACTACGTCGAGCTCGTGGCATGGAAGCTTCCGCTGCGGCTGCTGACGGGGATCCTGGGTGTGAGGGAATCGGATATACCGCTGTTCCGCGGCTGGGTAGACACGCTCATGGCCGTTGACCAGGAGCAGGACCAAGAGCAGCAGGAGGGCAAGTCCGAGGCGCTCGGGCATCTTCTCGAATACATCGGCGCACTCATTGCCGAGCGTCGAGAACATCCCACGGACGATCTGCTGAGCATCATGGTCAATGCCCGCGACAACGAAGATCAGCTGACCGAAGCGGAGCTGATCAGCCTGTCGCTCTCTCTGTTCCTCGCGGGCTTTGAGACCACGGCTGCACAGCTCGGTTCCACCCTGTACGTGCTTCTATCGGAACGTCGGCTCTGGTCGGAGCTGGTCGACGCTCCTGCACTGCTGCCGGCCGCCGTTGAGGAGCTGTGGCGGTGGATTCCGAGCTTCCGATTCGGCATGCCCCACGTTGGCTGGGCGAAGGAAGACGTGGAGTTGAGCGGCGGTGTCGTCATCCGTGCCGGTGATCCGGTTCTGCCCGAGCACCAGGTCGCCAACCGGGACGAGAAGGTGTTTCCCAGGGGGTGGGAGATCGATTTCCACCGGAGCGAACCCTGGCCGCATCTCTCCCTTGCGGTCGGAGCTCATCGGTGTCTGGGGATGCATCTGGCGGCCCTCGAAGTTGATGCAACCCTCGAGGCACTGCTCCGCCGTTTCCCCAAGCTCGAGCTGGCGGCACCGGCCGACGAGGTCATGTGGTCGTCATCGACGTTTCTGCGCAGTCCCGTGGCCGTGCCAGTACAGTGGTGAGTTGCCCCGAAAGGGTGTTCTATGTGGTGCCGTTCAAGGAAGTGGTGACTGTGCCCGGCTACCGGCAGCAACGGCGTCATCGCACGTAGTCCGGAAACGTGTCGAGATATTCAGCGAACGCATGTCGAATGCCCACTGCGGTGAGTCCGAATTCCTCCGGCTGGTAGGAATGTTGCCCTCGCGAGGAGGGTTGATTCTCGGCCGCCCACTCGCCGAGGGCCTTCCGCGTGGGTTGGTCGAGGTCCAGTCCGGCGTGGTCGTACACTCGCTCGGCGACCCCGATAGGAGTTTCATGGACTTCTCGTTGTCCCACGTCGACGAACCGGTGCTCGCCCAACACCGTCCGGGCCGTGAGGGTCCGACGCATTCCGTCGAGAAAGTGCTCGAGGATCTCCGGCCCGATGGCGTGTGGTTCGAATGTGGCGTTGGGGAGCCTCCTCCGGCGGGAGGACAGAACCACGCTGCAGGTGGACGACACCGAGGTCACGGGATCACGATGGGTCATGACGAATCGGGCTTCCGGGTAATGGGCGGTGAGCTCGGGTAGCAAGAAGAGATAGTTCGGGAACTTCAACAGCCAACGGTGGGGCGGCCGGTGAGAGTGGAGAAGGCGAAGGATTCGCTCATGGTATTCAAAGGCATCTCGGTGATCGGCTGTTCGCCACCAGGTTGTATAGGAGGGAACGGGGAGCACCATCTCGCTGTGGTGAAAGCACATTTCGAAGATGGGTCCGTCCTCGACTGGCCCATCCAATCGTCGGATGTGCTGGGAATCGGCCTGGTCCACTTGTCGCTGGCGACGAATGTCGGTGCGTTCGGTGGTGAGGTCGGGAGGGGGGATCGGAGTTTCGACCTCCCACTTGCGGAGGTAGCGAAACCGGGCATCGAGCGAGAGCATGTGATGTAACGCCGTGGTCGCCGTACGCGGCAGGCCGAAGATCACGAATGGGCCCTCGACCGCCTCCCTCGTTTCAGCGGCGTGACCGGCGTACCAGTCTTCAACGCGCAGACGCCTGCAGAGTCGTGCGACCTGCAGAGATTCGATCCGGTCGATGAATCCGCTGTCCTCGTCGATCTCTGCCTCGACCGACTCGACCAGGCGGCACAATCCCTCCCGCCAGTCACCCGGCCCGAAATCGGACAACCCGGTTTCTACGCAGGCACGCTCGAGGAGTTGGTCGACCGTTGCGCTCATGGAGCACATTGTGGCCGATCCGTAAGAGCTCGGGCATGTCCGTTTCAGTCTGCCCCACTGATCTGATCGATAGGCGTTCGAAACCGCACACTCAGGTCCCGGGGAATCGTAGGCGGACGGCTTGAAAAACGAGGATCCGAATGGAAGCTGAGGGAGTCAAAGGGCCACCTACTAGGAGGATCCTAGAAGACAATCTGGTCAAAAGGTCGGGCAACCTGCGTGCGGACCTGCACTTTAATCGCAGTGTTCGGTGAGCTCCCCAACGCGGGCATGGCCGCGGTGGCGTAGGTCGAGGGTGGTGGGTCAGTAGGCCCGTCCTGGCCTCCGTCAGCGCCATCTTCGGGTTTGGCCGCGTCTTGCTTCGTAGTGCACGACCGCCTGTTGCACCCTGCCGTAGTTTGGTCCAGATGTTTCTTGTCTTACGCTTATCTGTAGTCATCGTTTCCCCTTCGGCTTGCCGGGTGCGAGCGGTTGCGGCGTGACGACGAGCGCTCTGGTACCGGAGGTGGTCGGGCCGGTGCAAGGGTCGAACCCGCCGTGGGGAGGGCCCCGCTTGGACGTGACTAGCGCGGGCTACGTGGTCGAGGAGTTCTACCTCGGCGGCACCACCATCGCCTACGACCCGGTGCACGGTTCCGACGACTCCGAGGGTGGACGGTGGACCGCGGTGGCAGGGGCTACGGCGCCCTATCTCACGCGCATTCTCGTCGTTCGTCCCGGCGAGCCGGCGGCGTTCAACGGCACCGTCGTCCTCAACTGGCAGAACGTGTCGGCCGGCTACGAGTACGGCGGCCTGAGTCCGGGCGACGAAGCCCTTGAGGGATATGCGTGGGTCGGTGTGTCGGCCCAGGAAGTCGGCATCTACGGTTTCTCCAGCGGTAGAAGAACTTGGAGCGCGCAGGGCAGCGTCCGGCCGCTTCGGGCGCAGGACCCCGAGCGGTATGGCTCGCTTCGACACCCCGGTGACCGTGGTTCGTTCGAGATCTTCTCTCAAGCGGCGCGCGCCGTGGGGCCCGACCGCAGCAGCGACGTCGACCCCATGGGCGGGCTCGAGGTGCAGCGGGTGATTGCCGCCGGCGCGTCGCAGTCGGCCATGCGACTGGTGGCGTACGCCAACGCCGTGCACCCGCTCGTTCCGGTCGTGGACGGGTTCCTACTGACGGTCTGGGAGGGCCGGGCCCCGAGGCTGACAGCCGGTGGTGAGGACTTCTACTACGTCCGCACGACGCTTCGCGCCGACCTCGGGACCCCGGCGGTGATCGTGAACAGCGAGTGTGAGGTGCTGGCGCTCGCGGGGCTCGACGTCGAGGATCACGAGACTCGGCGGCTCTGGGAGGTCGCGGGCACGCCGCACGGGGTGTGGCCCGGGCCGGTGAAGCCGGACCAGCGCGGCGTCGTCCCCAATCCGCTCAGTTACCAGCCGGTGCAGCACGCTGCACTCCGCCAACTCAACCGCTGGCTAATCGACGGCACCCCCGCCCCGCACCAGCCGCGTATCGAACACGTCGTCGAGCCGCGTCCGGCCATCGTGCGCGACGCCTTTGGGAACGCCCTCGGAGGAATCCGACTCCCCGAGTTGGGAGCGCCGACTTACATGCACCTCGGCATCACCTTCGACACGAAATACCCGCCGATGTTCGGCGGATCGCAGCCATTCACCACCGACGAGTTGCGGTCGCTCTACCCGTCGCGGGAGGCCTTCGTGCAGCAATGGACGGATGCCGTCGACGCTCTCGTCGCGACCGGCGCACTCCGTCCGGAAGACGTCGGTGCCATGAAGGCTAGAGCCGAAGCAGAGGCTGCCCGCGTGCCGATGCCCGGCAGTTGAGCAGCCGCCCGAGGCCCCACTGCCGAAAGCTTCTGACGCTCAGGGTCGTCGAGCATCGTGAGCCGCACGCCACCGAACCCGAGTGCCGACGGAAAGTTCAACGACGCGTACACGCCATCGATGTCCATGTCCTCGATGCGCGCCATGATGCCCCAGGTACCTGGAGCTTTGAGGTGTTCACTCGGAGACTCGAGGGGCGAGAGTTCACGCATCGTCGTAGTCAGGCGACCTTCGCCGTCCAACGACCGCCTACAACGATGGGTGTTCAGGGTGACGAAGGATGCGCGAGTGGAGGCGACGAACGCCGCCGTCTCAGCAACCTCCTACGGAGGTCCGCCCCATGCCGGCGCCAGCGCCGGTGATGGCACGATTCGCAGGTGCCGCCAGCCTCTCATGTCCGGGTCGTCGTGGCGGCCCTCGTTGCGATCGTGATCGATGGAGCCCAGCTTGAGCCCTATTCGCTTACGCTCTAACCCCGAACGGTGGGGATTCTCTGGGCATTGTGCTCTATCTCGCACATGATGTTCTGAGTAGTGGGGCAGAAGCGCGGCCGTCCGACTGCGGATAGTCCGCACTGGAGGTTGCCGGAGCGAACGCTGTTATGGCCGGCAATACCGAAGGGTCAGCCGTTGGACCGACTCTTCGATATCGGTCCGCATTTCCGAGATGCTCAGCGGAGAGGACTACAGAAGTCTCGTACCTCAATTACGATCGAGGGTGGGCGATAACAGTCGCGAAGTAGCGTCGCGACCTTGGGAAGGGATAAGCTTTGTACCAGGTACAACTGCCGGAGGTAGGCCCGTTATGCACACGTGGTTCAAGCTTCCCGCGGCGGAGTGCGCGCCGCTCGGTCGACACGTCGGCGTGTCACCGGATTGGCAGCCGTGACGGCGTTCAGTCTCAAGGACGGCGCCATTGACGCTTGGGTAAACCCCAATACGGGTTTGCCGCCCGCTCGGGCGGCGGAGGTCTTCTACTTGTTTCCAGCTATGCGAGAACGAGTTGAGCGAGGAACCTCACTTGAGCAGCTCATCGATGAGATGGACGAAGCCGGCGTTGCGAAGGCATTGCTTTGCTCGGGGTATGGCGGGGCCGACAATATCGACTGGGTCCGCAAGGCGGTTGCCAGCTATCCGGACAGATTCGCTAGTTCGGCGGTGGTGGATCCGAGGAAGGGTATGGCCGCCGTAAGGTTGGTTGAGGCTTTGACCCATAACGATGGATGCCGCCTCGTTCGTATGCTTGCGCTCGAGACGGAGATCCCTTACAACGACGCTCGGTACTACCCGGTCTATGCCAAATGTGCAGAGTTGGGGGTGCCTGTCGGGTTGAACGTCGGCATTCCCGGACCGATGGTTCCGGCCAAGTATCAGGATCCCTTGGCGGTCGACGAGGTATGCGCCTTCTTCCCTGAGCTCACCGTCGTCCTACAGCACGGCGGAGAGCCCTGGGTCGATCTTTGCGTGAAGCTCATGGTCAAGTACCCCCGCCTCTACTACATGAGCTCAGCCTTCGCCCCGAAGTACATTCCAAAGGCAATCATCGATTTTGCCAACACCCGCGGCGCTGATCGAGTGATGTACGCGAGCGACTACCCATTGCTCTCCCTATCGCGCTGCATGGAGGAGGCGGTTAGGTTGCCGTTCCGCGACCAGGAACGCTTCGACAGGTTCATATCCGGCAATGCCCACGCACTGTTCTTCAGTTGAATGCCGGCAGTCCAACTCCTTCTCTTTGGATTCCCCGGCGCTTGTCGGCATTGTATTGACAATGGTCCCATTCAATACGCCTAGCGATGGCTGGTCTTGGGAAAGGAAGGGCTATGGGCGACCTCCTGGTACGCAGTGGACGAATTGTGGATGGGACTGGGGGTCCAGCCTTCGAGGGTGACGTGCGCGTCAGAGGTGGTGTGATTGTCGAGGTCGGCCACATGCTCACGGCCGATGGTGACCCGGTCCTCGACGCCGACGGCGCATATGTCACGCCTGGGTTCATCGATGTGCACACGCACTACGACGGGGCGATGTGGTGGGACCGGAGTCTCGACCCGTCACCGCTGCATGGTGTCACTACCGTGGTAACCGGCAATTGTGCCATCTCCTTGGCCCCCGTGACGGCCGGCGACCGCGCCTCGCTGGTCGACATGTTCTGTTTCATCGAAGACATACCCGTACCCGCGGTCGCCGACGCAGTGCCGTGGACATGGTCGTCTTGGGCCCAGTACCGCGATGCTTTCAATCAACGCGGTGCGAGCTGCAACATTGCTCCCCTAGTGGGTCATAACAATCTTCGTATGACCGTCCTCGGCGAAGAGTCCTTTGACCGGGAGGCGGACGAGCAGGAACGCGCCTCCCTGAGCGATCTGCTGGTTGAATGCATCGAAAGCGGAGCGTTCGGCGTGTCGTTGAGCTTCGTCGACAGTGACAGCAAGGGACGGAGAGTCCCCAGCCGGCAGGCCGGGATGGAGGAGCGATCTGATATCGCCGCAGCGTTGGCGCAGGTAGGTCGGGGCATCGTCCAGTACGTACCACGGTTCATGCGGACCGACGGTTATCTGAAAGACATTGAAAGGGTCGATTCAACGTGCCGTGGCAACAGGATTCCCAACACGTTCGCGCCCCTGCATGCGCAGCGCCGTTCCCGAGACACGACCGACGCCGTTTTGGATCGGACCCGCGCCCTTCGCGCCGAAGGATCGCAGGTGTGGCCCCAAGTGTCGCCACGCGCCGGTTTGGACACCTGGGTGGTGTTCGATGGATCGGCGCTGCTCTTCGCCGGTATGCCTGCATGGGCGGAGATGAGCCAGACGGTCGGAGCCGACAAGGCTGCGCTTCTCACAGATCCGGCCTGGAAGGAGCGGGCACGCTACGACTGGGAAAGTCCCATCTTCACGTTGTTTCCCAAGCATGAGCTCTCCGAGTTGCTTGTGAGCGAAGTGGTCAACCCCGATCTTGTCCGCTTCCAGGGCCGTGCTTTTTCCGAAGTACTGGCGGCCTGGCCGGGTCATCCGGCCGATGTGCTCGCCCGCTGGGTGCTCGAGACCAACGCTCAGCCGTGCCTGGTTAAGCGAGGAACGGCAGACGCTGACTTTGACTACTTAGGGGCCTTGCTCAACGAAGAGGGAACGCTCGTGGGCGGCAGCGACGCCGGTGCCCATGGGCTCCTGTTCTGTGGAGCCGGCGATACAACCCTCCTGCTCACCCGCCACGTTCGTGAGCGCGGCGATCTAACTCTAGAGCGCGCGGTGCACAAGCTGACGGGCCTCGCGGCTCGCACCTTCGGCCTCCATGACCGCGGTGTCATCGCCCCCGGCGCAGCCGGGGATCTCACAGTCTTCGCCCTAGACGAACTGCAATACGAGACTGAACGGCTTGTCGGCGATATGCCCGGTGGGGCCAGGCGGTTCACTCGGCCCTCGGGGGGTTACCGGGCAACGGTCGTCGCAGGTTGCATGACCCAATGCGACGGCTCGCCTACGGGTGCCACTCCCGGGCTGATGCTGCACTCCGGCCTGTCGGCGACACAAGCTCACTCGTAGAGCTGACGCGGCGACGACACCCACTGTGACCGTCGACTTCGAGATCGTTGCCTCCGGGCTCCAGTTCCCCGAAGGACCAATCGCGCTGTCCGACGGCTCAGTGCTCCTTGTCGAAATCGCCAGAGGGACACTGTCGCGCATAGAACTCAACGGTGCCGTGACCGTCGTTGCTGAATGCGGCGGCGGTCCAAACGGTGCCGCCATCGGCCCCGACGGCGCCGTCTATGTCTGCAACAACGGCGGGCACAACTTCCTCAGCGACGCCGACGAATATCTCATCCCCCTAGCGAATCAGCCCAACGACTACGTCGGCGGCAGCATTCAACGCGTCGATTTAGAAACAGGGCAAGTTACCACCCTGTACTCCGACTGCAACGGCTATGGCCTCCGCGGGCCAAACGATATCGTTTTCGACGCTGAGGGGGGATTCTGGTTCACCGATAGCGGCAAGACCCGAACCCGTGACCGCGACTGGGGCGGTGTTTACTACGCCCAGCCTGACGGCTCATCCATCACTGAGACGATCCATCCGCTCGACTCGCCCAACGGCATCGGCCTATCCCCGGCGGGCGATAGGCTCTACGTAGCCGACACGTCGACAGGCCGGGTGTGGTGGTGGGAGATAGGCGAACCAGGCATCGTCGATCACAAAGGTGTCATCGGCCGCGGCCGGCACCTACTCGCCGCACCTGCCGGCGCCCCATTCTTCGATTCCCTAGCCGTGGAAGCGAACGGCAACCTCTGCGTCGGCACCCTGTTCAACGGAGGGATCACTGTGATCCGACCGGATGGAACCACAGAGTTCGTATCCTTTCCGGACCGGCTGGTGACGAATATCTGCTTCGGCGGTGCCGACCTGAGGACCGCGTACATCACGCTCTCGTCACGGGGACAGCTCGCCCGGGTGAAGTGGCCCCGCCCTGGCCTCGGTCTGCAATGGAACTCAGCGTGCCGAGCGGCGATGTGCTAGCAAATGGCCGTGACGGCTGAAGAGAGCGCAGACAGCGGTGTCCCGCCACCCGGACACCCGGTGTTTGCCATGATCCGGGCCGAGGTGACCGAACGTATCGGCTGGTTGACGCTTAACCGGCCGGAGCGTCGCAACGCGCTATCGCCGGACATGCTGACGGAAATCGTCGCCTGCCTGCAGGCCTGGGCGCAGAGCACCTCCGTCAACGTCGTGGTGATAAAGGCCGAGGGGCCGCACTTCAGTGCCGGTCTCGACCGGGACTGGATCCAATCGGATTCGGCGGAAAAACGCCGCACCCTGCAGTTCGCCTCGAGCCGCTTCCACCGGGAGCTGTTCGAACTTCGCATCCCCTCCATCGCCATGGTGCACGGGGCAGCCGTTGGCACCGGGATGGACGTCGCCGTGCTATGCGACTTCCGTGTTGCCAGTGACGATGCAGTGTTCGGACATCCCGAGATCATCTCCGGCGGACCACCTCTCTTCACCCCCCTTCGATCCGTCGTCGGTGATGGCTGGGCCCGAGAGCTATGCCTGACCGGCAGGACGATCACCGCCGCGGAAGCGGAGCGGATCGGACTGGTGAACCACGTCGTCGAGCGGGCCCGGCTACTCGAGAAGACAACCGAGCTCGCCGTCCAGGTCGCGCGTGCGCCTCACGCTGCGCTGGTCACCACGAAATCCTTCTTCTACACCAACCCGGGCATCGACGCCTTCATCCATACCGAACACGACCAGCTATTCGAAACCGGACTAACTTTCCGCGAAGGGGACCGCCAGTAAGCACGTTCTGGCAGCCGGCCTCGCCGGTAACAGGGTCTCGGGAACCCCCAACGGGAGCTTTGCGAATTTGGAGAAATGCAGTGACTGACTGCCCCTGTTGGCAACGTCAGGCACCCCACTGAATCGGCTTCTGCAGCGAGCTCGGCAGGCGGTGGGCGGATCCGTCACCTCCACCAGAAGCCCAGGCCATCTGGGATTCTCCAGGTTTTCATTTAGTCCGACGTGACCTTTCGTGACCTTTTGTGACCCTATCGGTGACGAAAGCGACCATCCGCGAACGGGAAAGGGTCGTACTATTTCGACAGCGTAAAGTAGGACCGTAGCGGAGGACTCCCAACGCCAGGAGGTTCACGGATGGTCGCTTTCAGATACGAGGAGTTACATCCAGCGGTGGGCGTCGAGATCGCCGGCCTTGAGCTGTCCAAGGAGCTGGACGCGGCGAGCGTCGGCACCCTGCGGGATCTGTTCGATCGCACTGGGCTCTTGCTTCTCCGTGACGTCGAACTCACCCCGCAGGACCAGGCGTACCTCGTAGGAGTCCTCATCGGGGAGACCGCTCCAGCGGATCGGGCAGCGGCGTTGGGCCGAACCCACACATACGCCAACTACGTGACGAATAAGGATGAGGACGGTTACGCTCGGTTCGGCGAGTTGCTGTTCCACTGCGACATGATGTGGGCGGAAACCCCGACGGAGGTCATATCGCTCTACGGCTACAGAGTCGAGCCGCCGACGGTGCCGACCAGGTTCGCCAGCATGGCCCGTGCGCTAGAAACGCTGCCGGCCGACCTACGTTCGCGGGTCGCCGACCTCAGAGCCGTCCACGAGACTGGCCAGCAACGGCGGGGTGCCCACAAGGACCAGCTGGTCGTGCCACAACACGAAGTGCTCCGCTCGACCGTAAAGCCCGTGATCTGGCGCCATCCGAGAACGGGACGAGAACTGCTCTATACGTCGCAGCAGATGACCGCCCGTATCGAGGGGCTTGACCCGGTGGAGAGTGAGGCCCTGCTGGACGAGCTGTTCGCCCACCTCTACCGACCGGAGGCCGTACTCGATCACGAGTGGCGGCAGGACGACGTGGTGGTATGGGACAACCTGGCCTTGCAGCACGCTCGAGGCAACGTGGAGATCGAAGGGCCCGAGCGCACGTTGCGCAAAGTAATCGGCCCGCTACCGACCGCGATGGGAATCGCCAAGCCGAAGATGGTGCGAGCCGGAGCGGAATGACCGAACGAGATAGGCACCTGGGACGCGTGCCTCAGCGACCGCCATCGAGACCGTCGTGGGCCCGAACCCAACGGGTTGGTGGCATACGCGGCGTCCAAGCGCGGAATGATGCGTGATAACTACTGGTCGGCAATGCTTGGACCGGAATCGCCTCCAACCCCCGGTCAGGAAGTTGTCGGAGGGGCTTTGAGTAGGGAGATTGCGTCGTGCAGACACGCCACCAGATCGTTATCTCGGCCGACGGGCATTGTGGCGCCCCGCTGTGGGACTACAAGCAGTATCTCGATCGCCAATATCACGAGGAGTTCGATCCCTGGGCGAGGAGCTTCAATGACCCGTGGTCTGAAGAGTTGGACCAGGAGCGACCGATCAACAACCGATCGGGGGTGGCGTCCATGCGCGCACCCCTCAACTGGGATAGCCAACTTCGTCTTGACTACCTTGACGCACAGGGGATAGCAGCCGAGGTCCTGTTTCCCAACACCGTCCCACCCTTTTACCCCTCGGGGGTGCTCACCGCGCCGGGGCCCCGCAGCCCCGAAGAGTACGAGTTGCGGTTCGCCGGACTGCGGGCCCACAACCGGTGGCTTGCCGACTTCTGTGATCAGGCCCCCGATCGTCGAGCCGGCTTCGCCCAGATCTTCCTCGACGACGTCGATGACGCGATCGCCGAGGTCCGACGGGCTAAGGACGCGGGGTTGCGAGGCGTGTTGCTTCCGGGCGACCACGTTCTCAAGATGGCCAACCTCTACTACCCGCGGTACGAACCGCTATGGGCGGTGTGCGCGGAGCTCGACCTCCCGATCCATCGCCATGCTGCGGCGCCGACCGAGTCCTTCTACGAGGGCGGGAAGGCGTCACAGCTGGTTCATTTCGTCGAGATACAGTTCTACTCCGCACGCGCCATATCTCATTTGATCTTTTCGGGAGTCTTCGAGCGACATCCGGACCTGAAGTTCGTCACGACCGAGATCGCCGGAGCATCCGAACTGGCCCGCGATCTGGCGAAGATGGACATGATGGCCGGACTCCGTGATATGGGAACTGGGACACCCTTTTACGCGCACGTCAAGGACGCCCTCGAGGAGCTCACGCGCCTTCCGAGCGACTACTTCGCGTCCAACTGTTACGTAGGTGGACCGCACGATCTCCGTCAGGCGAAGGATGCGGGGATCCCGAATCTGATGTGGGGTGCCGACATACCCCATTCGGAGGGAACGGGTCCTTACACCCACGAGGCGCTCCGCGCCTCTCTGTGGGACCTTTCCGAAGCCGAGTTGGACCGGCTGCTTGCCACCACCGCTGCAAAGGTATACGGCTTCGATTTGGACAAGCTCCAGCTCGTGGCGGAGCATGTCGGACCGACCGTGGCCGAACTACAGACGATGCTGCCGGCGAGTGCCAGACCAAAGTACCCAGAGGAGACGTACTGTTCGATATTCAGGGAGCCCCTCCATGCCTGAGGGCATGATCGAGATGCAAACCTGGCTACCCCGGGGGCCGACGACATGCACGCCGGGTGTGATCGGCACGAGCGTCGGTAGTTGACCGGCGCCGAACACCCGCTGCGAGGCATCCGGGTCCTCGACCTGGGCCGATTCCCACCTTCCGCCTACTGCACGCGACTGCTCGCTCAGCAGGGTGCTGAGGTGTGCCGGGTGGACGCACCGGGGTCCGAACCGGCCATGTTCGGGATCGGGACGGGTCTCGGTGCCGGTAAGCGATCGATAGCCCTCGATCCTCGTCACCCTCGTCGCAACGAGGTCCTCCGGAGGCTCTGTGAGTGGGCTGATGTGGTCGTCGAAAACAGCCGGCCCGGCGACCTCGACGAGCGCGGGTTCGGCTACCGGCAGGCGTGCCAGGACCACCCGGAGCTGGTGTGGTGTTCGATCACCGGGTTCGGCCAGGATGGGCCCTACGCCCTGTGGCCCGGGCACGACCTCACCTACACCGCTCATTCCGGGTTGCTCGGCGCGCTCGAGTCCGAAATGCCCTGGCACCCTCAGATGATGCTGTCCGTCCCGATGGGGGCCGTGATGGCGGTGGTCGGTATCGTCTCAGCGCTCTATTCCCGGCATGCGACCGGACAGGGGTGCCAGCTCGACATCAGCCTCTCCGAGTCAGCCACATGGGTCTTGTCGGGGTTCGACGCCCTGATCAACGGCAGCGGGTTCAGCATTCCCTCGTCACCCGACCGGCGCCTCTATCGGTGCGGCGACGACCGCCACGTGAGCGTGGCCGCGGCAGATCCTCGTTCGTGGGAAGCGCTCTGCACGGGTCTCGGTCTGGACGACCTGGCCACGCGCAGGATCACGGTGGATGAATGGCCGGAGACAACTGGACGCCTGGCCGAAGTGTTCTTGCGACGATCCGCCGATGAGTGGGTGGCCGACCTCGGTCCTCGCGGTGCGGCCGTTGGCCCGGTCAACTTCGGTTCTGACTTGCTGGCCGATCCGCAGGTCCGGGCCCGAGGCAGTCTGGTCGACGTCGACGGCGTGGTGGTTCCGGCCAATCCGATCCGCACCGGCTCGGATACGGATGGCAGTGGTCAAGGTCCTGTTGGAGTCCCGGCCGTGGGAGAGCACACCCGGTTGGTCCTGCTGGCGGCCGGCTTCAGCTCGGCAGAGGTTGATCGCCTTGTAGGCGAGGGTGTGGTGAGCGAGTGAGCGCAGACGCCACCGACCCTCACCTGTCGCCGAGTGAGGAGCTGGACCGTCTGATCGACGCCGGGCGCCTGCCCTCGGCCGGGCTGATGGATCAGGCCCTGCGCAACGCCGCGAATGAAGGTGGCCACCTCGATGCGACCGTCGTCAGGGGGCTCTGTCAGCATTTGGAGGAGAGCGCCCAGTTGATTGCGGACCATCCATTGACCCAAGGAGGGATCGATCGGACCGACGCCTTCCGCTACCTGCTGTCGCTCACGGCCTTCGCAATCGATTGGGGCATCCTCAGCGGGGACCCGTTGGCGCCGATGTTCTCTCCTGCCTATCCTGCCCACCGCTTGGACTGGGGTGCCGCCAACCCCGACGGGGTATATCGCAAGGTGCTTGTCCGCGACGATTGCGCGTATGTGATTCGCGGCCGGATCGGCAACGCCCGGTACTTCAGCCTGGACTTCCGGCCCACCTCCCACAACGAGACCGTGACACCTGCCGAACTGAACCTCGACGCGGAAGGCCGCTTCGAGATGTACGTCGGTGGTCGCGAGCAGGGTCGCTGGTGGCCGATGCACGCGGGCACCCACGCGATCGTCACGCGGGAGTTCTTCGACAATTGGGCCGGAGCTCGCAAGGCCCAACTCAGAATCGACCGTGTCGACGGGCCGGATCGGCCACATCGCGGCGACGAGTCAGATCGGATCGCCGCCGCATTCGAGGTGATCGGTCGATGGATCTTGGAGGGTGGGGTTCGCTACTGGCTGGAGCACTCGACCGACATCCTCACACGGTCCGAGAATGCCTTCCTCGGTGAGTTCCGTAGAGGGGAGACCAAGCTTCCTGTCGTGTGCCCTGGCGCTTGGCGCCTCGCTCCGGACCAAGCGCTGCTCATTGAGCTGCCCGATCCCCAGGCGACCTACTGGGGACTTCAGGTCGCTTCATCACTTGTGCACACCCTCGACTACTCAAAGGCTTTGACCAGCTTCAACAACGCCCAGGCTCATCAGGATCCAGACGGGACCTACCGGTTCGTGCTCGCCCACGAGGATCCGGGTGTCTATAACTGGTTGGATACCGGAGGTCTGCACTACGGAGCCCTCTTCCTGAGGTGTTATGAGGCGAAGTCCCCATCGGCGCCAAGGACGACCTTGACCAACTTCGCTGAACTGCACCAGGTGGTCCGTGGGGAGCGCCTCTCGACCGAGGAGCGCAGAGCACAGATCGGCGAGCGCCGCGAGGGAGTGGCGAGGTTGTTGTGCGACTGAGCCGGGACTGAGTTACTAGACGCAATACCCGCCGAACCGGTCGATATACTCCGCGAACGCTCGCCGGATGTCTTGCGGCGTCAGACCGTAATCCCCGGGGTCATAGCGGTGCTCGCCCCGCGATCCGGGTTTGTTCTCCACCGCCCAGCGACCCATCGCCGCCCGGAGCTGACCCGACAGCTCGAGCCCGGCGAATTCGTATATGCGCTCGGCGGTCCCCACTGCGTCGGTTTCGAGATCCCGCTGCGAGACGTCGAGAAACCTATCCTCGCCCAAGGCGGCCCTCGCCACGACCGCCTGGTGGATGCCGTCGGGGAAGAAGTCGAGTACCTCACGCCCCAGCTCGACCGGATCGGACCTCCAGTCTGGTAGGCGCAGTCGGCGTGAGGAGATGATGACGCTGCACGTCGAAGGGAGTACGGACACCGGGTCGCGGTGCGTCATGACAAACCGGGCGGCGGGGTACTGGGCTGAGAACTCCCTCAGCTGGAACAGGTACAGGGGATCCTTGAGTAACCAGCGGGAGGGCGGGCGGCGAGAGTGGAGGAGTCGGAGCACACGCTCGTGGAATGCCATAGCCGCGCTGTGGTCTGATGTCCTCCACCACTTGGTGAAGCTGGGAACAGGCAGCACACCCTCGTTGTCGTTGAAGGCGAGTTCATGGATGCGGCGATCCTCGGTGGGGCCGTCAACGGTGGACACGTGCTGGACATTGCGTTCGGGGGAGACGCCCAGGCGGCGCGGATCGCGGACCTCCGTGTCCGATTCGGGCGGCGGGACGGGCTGGTCGAGCTCCCATTTCCGAGCGACGCGGAACTTCGGATCGAGCGCCAGGAGGTGGTGGAGGGCGGTCGTGCCCGTGCGCGGCATCCCCAGGATCACCAGGGGACCTTCGACGGGACGGTCCATCTCGGCAGAATGGACCCTGCACCACTCCTGGATTTCGAGGCGCTTTACCAGTCGGGCGACGATCAGATCCTCGACGGACGCCACGGCGGCGGCGTCGCCGATGTCCGTCTCGAGCGCACTGACCAGACGTCCGAGGCCCTGTTGCCAGCCATCGAGCCCGAAGTCGGACAAGCCGGTCAGTTCTCGGGCCTTGGCAGTTAGAGCGTCAGCTTGAACCATCCCGCGCTTGCCTCCTGACGTGGGCCGAGCCTGCTCGGATCGGCAGGGTCTCCAGCCGCGGTGTCAATGCCGTCGGAGACTACGCGCCGGGTCGAACCCGCGGCCGGTTCCGCAGTTGGGCGGAGCCGATCAGTCAGCCTTTCTCGGTCAGATTGGCGAAGACCTGCCTGGCCGCGGCCTTGTCGACCTTGCCCATCGCCGAGCGAGGAACCTCTGAGACCACGAATAACTGCTTGGGGACCTTGTAGGCAGCGATGGCTTGGCGGCAGTAGTCGATGAGGGTGTCAGCTGTAACCCCGGGGTCGGCTGTCGTCACCAGGCCGACGAGCCGTTCACCCATCTCGTCGTCCGGTTGACCGAAAAGCGCAACGTCCTTGACGCCGGGGTGGCTATTCAGTACACGCTCGCACTCCGCTGGGTAGATGTTGACCCCGCCGGAGATCACCATGTCGGTCATCCGACCCGTGATGTACAGATAACCCTCTGTGTCGACGTGACCGACGTCGCCGAGAGTGAATACCCCAGGCTTGAGGTGAGCGGCTGCTGTCTTGTCCGGATCGTTGTAGTACCGGATGCCCCGCCCGCTTTCGTCCTCGAAGTAGAGCTGGCCCTCCTCTCCCGGCGGGCAGCGGGAGCCATGCTCGTCGAGCACGAGCGCTCGGAACGGGGCGGATACCCGCCCCACTGAACCGAGATGCGCCAGCCAGTCGTCCGAGTTTATGTAGCTGATGATTCCACTTTCGCTGGCGCCATAGGCCTCCCGGAGAACGGGACCGAACCAATCGATGATCGCGCGTTTCACTGGAACCGGACAGACGGAACCGGTGAGCGCCACCATCCGAAGTGATGACACGTCGGCGCGCCGGCGCCTCTCCTCGGGAAGCGCGAGCAAACGGACCAGATGGGTGGGAACCATGACAGTCGTGGCGATCCGCTGAGTTTCAATGGCGTGGAGTACGGCGTCCGCCTCGAACCGTCCAACGAGCGTCACCGGGTTTCCGGTGAGAAGAAGCCCGACGGCAGCGTGCGGGCCGGCATGGTAAAGAGGGCCCGAGACCAGATGTGGTCCGAGCCCGTTCATGTGATGGCGCGCCACGATCGCCAAGCGGTCCCGCACAGTCGAGGCTGGGGTGGAAGGGACCTCGACTCCCTTGGGCCGGCCGGTGGTCCCCGATGTGTAGATAAGATCCGTGGTGGCACTCCCCGTCAAGGGTGACGGATCGGTCCGTGGCTGGCTGAGCAGGGAGGTCCACCCGTGCGGCTCCTCATCGGATAGAAGCGGAATGCCGAGACGGTCAGCCGCCTCCCGGGCATTCGAGAGGCAGTCGGGCGAGGACCAGATCGCTCTCGCCGCGCCATCGACCGAAAGGTACTCCACCTCTTCTGCGGTCGACTGGTAGTTGCCCAGGATGGATCCCACCCCCGACACGAGGGCGGCCGCGTAGATGATGGCTGTGGCACTGCAGTTCGACCCGAGCACAGCCAACCGTCCCTGGTCGAATCCGATCTCCAAGAGGGCGTGAGCCGCGGCGTTGACCTTGATCGCCACCTCGGCCCAGGTCAGATGCCCGCTCGGGTCGGCGAGCGCGATCTCGTCGCCCTTGCGTTCGGCCAACTCGAACATGATGTGACCGGCATTCTCCGGATCAACCACGCTGGATCTTCACCCTGACTCTCGCTCTGACGACCGTGGAAGCCTACGCGAGAGGACACGTTCGCGGTCAGGTTCATCGAAGCGCCGGCAGCACCTCGCTTCCGTACCGCTCGATCATCCTGAGGGCAGAGGCGGCGTCGGCGGCACGAATTCCAACCTTCATGTGGGTAACGCCCATCGATTCGTACCTGGCGAGGGCGTCGACCACCCGACGAGCCTCGTCCCTGCCATCGGTCGATTCCGCATCGAGCTGCACGTCCGATCGTTCGCCGTTGACGATCTGTAGCTCATCGAAATCACGACCCGCCCGGTCGCACGCCACGCGGAGACGATCCATGGCCTCCCTGAGCCGCTCGGGACCCATTCCGGCCGCGATCCACCCGTTTCCGAGTCGGGCCGCCCGGCCCAAGGCTGCATCGCTGTGTCCACCGATCAGGATGGGTATGGGTCGTTGTACGGGCCGTGGGTCGGGGGAGATGGCGGGGACGTGGTAGAACTCTCCTGCGAACTCGACGGTCTGACCAGTGGCACTCCATAGGGTTCGCAGCAAGGAGATCTGCTCGTCGACCCGCCGGCCGCGCCGCTCCCACGGCATACCCATCGCGTCGGCCTCCTCCTTGAGCCAGCCAACTCCAACGCCGTAGAGAACGCGCCCGCCGGAGTAGAGATCGATGCTGGCCAGTTGCCTAGCGTTGAGCACGGGATTCCGGATCGGGAGGACCGCGATCCCCGTACAGAGTTTGAGCCGCCGCGTCACCGCTGACGCGACGGCAAGGGTGGTGTTCATCTCCAGATTCAGTCCCATGGTTGCCTGCATGTCGGCAAACACGAAGCGCTTGGGCGTGGCCGGCAGGACATACTCCGACTCGAACTGGGCTGGGACCACGACGTGGTCGGCTGTCCACACCGAATCGAACCCGGCGGATTCGGCCGATCGGCAGAAGTCGATCACGAACTCCGGGGACGCAAGTGGTCCGTAGTGGGGGATGCCGACGCCAACGTCCATGGGGTGTCCCTCCGCCGCAGTCAACGCGTGATCCGGTTGAGGGACCGGTGCATCAACCTATGGTGATCTGACGTCGAGCCAGGCGCCGATCGCCCTCGACGAATCTGGGTCGTCATCGTAGTGGCCCAGGTTGAAGATCGTCGGGTTGTTGGTCGCCGTCTGCCGGAAAAAGCAGGAGTCGGCTACCGCGTCGTTCCCGGCTCGGTGCATCGGGCATCCCTCCTGAACCTCAGAACGGGATCACCGCCGCTCGTTGAGCATCTGGATGGCCCAGGCCGCCGTCGAGGTCGTGCCGGCATCGACGGGTAGCTCGACGCCGGTGACCCAGCGGCTCTCTTCCGAGGCCAGGAATACAGCCGGCCAGGCGACATCCCATGCCAGGCCTTCAATGGGGAGCAGGCCGGCCCGGCGCCTCCGCTCTCGGAATACCTCGCCGCCCTGATCCCCCATCGGGGTGTACACGTGACCCGGCAGGATGCAGTTGACCCTGACGCTGTCGCGCCCGAAGAGGTAGGCCCAGTCCCTGGTCAGACCCAACAGTGCGGATTTGGACGCGGCGTACGCGCCGGAGCCGAAGCCCCGGATCGCGGCGATCGAAGATATGTTGAGGATCGACCCACCCCCGGCGGCAATCAGATGCGGAACGCTGTGGCGGGTCGTGAGCAGGGGAGCGCGAAGGTTGACATCCATGACCTGATCCCACGCGTCGAGGCTCAGGGTGGCCGGGTTCCCACCGCCCTGGGACAGCGCAACGTTGTTCACCAGCGTGTCGAGGCCTCCGAAGGCGTCCACGGTCATTTGTACGCATCTCTCGTTGTCGGAGGGATCCGTGAGGTCCCCTACCGCGGTGATCGCGTCTCCCCCGAGTCGGTCGATCAGCTGCTTGGTCGCGTCGGCCCGCTCGCGCGAGATGTCGACGACCGAAACCCGGGCGCCCTGCAAGGCGAAGAGTATGGCGATGGCCTCGCCGATGCCGAACAGCTGCACGCCCGGGGACGTGCCGGCGCCGCTGACCAGCGCCCGCTTTCCCAGCAGTCTTCGCCCGTGGTCGATTCCCCGGCCCCACTCCTCTGTGGAGATCGGCTCCGCGTTCGGCTCGCTCCTGTGCGTCACCACTGCAATCGTAGATGACCTGTCCAGCGGTCTCCGCGGGCTACAGCCTCTGTCAGACTGCACGCGATGCCCGGGCCACGACAGGTTGCCGACCGCTACGTCGAGATCGCCACGGCTGACGGTAAGGCCGCGCTGGCCGAACTGTTCGCTCCCGACGGCGTCTTCCATGCTCCCGACGGATCGGTGTACCGGGGTAGAGAGCAGATCGCCGCCTTCTATGCCCGACACCTGGCCACGGTGATCCCGACGTTCCACATCCACCGCGCCGTGGAAGCGGGTCACGACTGCTGGGCGGAGCTGGCCAACCCTCCTCTCGACGACCCGGTGCTGCTGTCCGGCAATCACTTCACCGTGGACGACGACGGGTTCATCGCCCGCTTGGCGGTGTTCCTGCGTCCTCATTGACGGACGGTCCGACGTCGAGTTCTAAGGTGCTCCGGTCGTCGACTCGGATCGCACGCGCCGCGGATCGCCGGGCAGGAGTCCCTCGATCAGCATCAGAGGTACCTCTCCCGTCTCCTCAGGATCGATGAAGATTGCCTCGTCGGTCCGCCGCCGTATCACAACGCCTGCGTCTTCCAGCGAGCGTCCGGCGGTCTCCAGCGAACGGACTCCCAGTCCCAGGACGTGACAGCGGGCGCGGGTGTGCGTCGTTCCCCAGTACTGCGCACTCGTATTCCGACTGAGGCGGAACAGGGCGAGCATGCAGTCGGGGGCCGCGAGCCCCACGACTGGCTGATCGGGGGCGGCCTTCGGGTCGTGGAATGTCTCAACGAGCCCGAACAACTCGCCGAAGTTGTCCGACCACCTGGACGGCTCTGGTACCAGTGCACCGATGAACGCGTGGGTGCGCACGTCGATCACCGGCTTCCCGGGATGGGGCGGCGCTGCTGCGCCGTTGCGCGGATCTTCGGGGACCGTGAAGTCCGACCACTCGAACAGGAGCCCGCCGGATCGTCGTGGATCCGTGAAGCAGAAGCCGGCATCCGGGCGCACCCCGACTTCGACGCCACCGCGAGCGAGGTGCTCAATGGTTGCGTCCAGGTTCTCGACTTGGAAGGCGCACGAATGCATGCCCGGGCCGAAGCGTTCCAAGAAGCGCGCCGCCGCATGACCAGGGACGATCGGCTCGGCCACCTCCATCGAACCGTCGCCGACCCAGGTCATGCCGCCCCGGCGCCCGACTACTGCTGCCTCGCTGTACTCGAGTACCCGGAGCCCGACGACGTGCCCCAGCTCGTTCACGGTGCGGTCATAGCTGTTGACCATGCACGTCGAGTGAAAGGTCCGTACTATCCGATGGGGCATTGGTGACCGCTTACCTGGGCGTATCCGTCGCGAAGGACTCCATCCTCAGCCGGTCTCGCTCTGTTCAAATGGACCGTTGTTCGCTACTATAGAGCGTATAATTCATGGGGGCAGCCGCCATGGCTGCATCGTCAGCTGAGGGAGTGTCATGGTCGAGAGAGTCATCGTCGTTTCGTCGGACTCGCATGCAGGGATGCCCAAGGAGTTGTGGACCACGTATCTCGAGAGCCGGTTCCACGATCTGCTCCCCGGCCTGCGCAAGGACAACGAGCTCTACCCACTCGCCATCGCCCTTCTGGGCTCCAAGCACCAGTTCGGCGTCTACCCCGAGCACGAAGAGATCCACCGTACGGGATGGCAGGGGCTCTACGACCCGGTGCTACGGATGGCCGACATGGATCGCGAAGGAGTCGCTGCCGAGCTCGTGTATCTCGGCGACAACCGTCTCGGGGACCTCTTCAACAACGTGACAAATAGGGAGTTCTCCTTCGAGGCGTGGGAGGCCGGCGCACGGGCCTGGAACCGGTGGGCGGCGGACAACTTCGGCTTCGCTCTCGACCGGTTCCTCCTTACTGCGGCTATCGGACCGTGTGTCGATATGGACATCACGGTGAAAGAACTGGAATGGGTCGCCGACCACGGCTTCACTGGCACCTATGGCCCGGGTTACTTGCACCATCGTGGGATGCCACCCCTCTACGACCCCTACTGGAATCGCTTCTGGTCGGTGTGCGAAGAGCGCAACCTGGCCATCGTCGTTCACGCCGGCTTCGGGACCGAGCAAGGTGCGGTATTCCCGGAGTTGGAGCGGATTTACAACGATGTGGCGAAGGCGGCGAACTCGACCGACACCGACGACCTGTTTGCCCATGCCGGAGCGGTCTCCGAGGAGTCACTCGAGTTCTTCTCCAACTTCCTGAACCGCAGCGTGGATGCCCGGCGCCCCATGTGGCAGATGATGCTGGGCGGAGTCTTCGATCGTTTCCCAGGACTGCGGTACATGCCCACCGAGATCCGGCTGGACTGGATTCCCGCCACGCTCGCCTACCTGGACCAGTTCTACGAGGAGCACCGAGCGGACCTGCCGGCCAAGCGCAAGCCCAGTGAGTACTGGCAGTCCAACTGCATGGCCGGAGCGTCGTTCATCCACAAGGCAGAGGTGGAGATGCGCCACGAGATCGGCATCGAGACGATGTTGTTCGGCCGGGACTATCCGCATCCCGAGAGCACGTGGCCCAACACCCGTGCGTGGTGGAGGGACGCGTTCGAGGGAGTGCCCGAGGACGAGTTGCGGCTGATCCTGGGCGAGAACGCCATCCGATTTTTGAATCTCGACCGGGGCAGATTGGACCAGATTGCCAGACGCATTGGACCCACGGTCGAGGAGATCCACGCCGGTGAGCCCGTAGGCGGAGCACTGCTCGAGAGCTTCGCACTGCGGGGTGGCTACTTGAAGCCGGCGGAGGGCGACCTCCAGATCCCGAAGGTCGACAAGATCGTGCAGGAGGACTTTGCCGGGCTGGCCGTCGCTCGCGTCTGACCTGTTCTGACCTGTTCCGCTCGAGAAGAGACCCCGGTGGTTCGCCCCCGGGGTCTCTTGCTGATCGGTCGTCTAATCGTCTCTCTCAGACGAGGTCCATGACGCTGACGTTGATCACTTGATGCAGGCGATGGTCTTCCCGTACGGCATCGTGAACTTGTTGTGCTCGAGTGAGGCCCAGAACCAGCACTTGTTCACCTGCGGCTTACCGGCCGTCATGGTGATCGTGGGAATCATCCCGTCCAGATTGGTTGAGTGCAGGGTGTACATGCCCTGGAGCATGGCCGCCGGCGATACCGGGTGGGTGGTGCCGACGCCCCCCGCCTTCGCTCCGGCCGCAATAAGGAGTCCGGTGGTCCACTGGTTGGTCGTCAGGTCGCCGTAACCGGCCATCTTGGTGAGGCCAGGATCGTACTTGTTGAAGGCGTCAGTCATGGTCTTGATGCCCGGGAAACTGGTGTCGAAGAACGGCATGGTGGACTCGTAGGAGATCAGGCCGTCCATTCCCGGAGCGCCGGCGAAGCTGCGCTGGATATTGAGACCGTCGGTGATTTCGTGGGGCGTGTAGCCCTGCTCCGCACAGCTTGCGGCCACCCTGATGATGATCTGGGAGGCGTCGGCAACCTCCAGGGAGGTGGCGTTATGCCCCTTGGCGGTCAGACACTGGGCCGTGTAGTTGGGTGCACTGCCCAGGATCGAGGTACTGAACGCAACGTTGACACCGATGGCCTTGCCCGCCCCGGCCAGGGCCGGCACTGCCTGCGCGCACTCAGGGATCTCACCGCAGTACAAGACGGCCATCTCCTTGCTCCCGGCCTTGGCCGCCGCGGCGACGATGGCCGCTGGGGTATCGAGCAGGGATACCTGGGTGCTGAAGCCGAGGGGGCTGGTGGCCAGGTTGACGCTGCCACTGGTGGCTTCGAACATGGGGATGCCTGCCTTGGCGACGAAGGGCTCCCACGCCGTCTCGTCCTGGGTGTCGTCCGAGACCAGTGCGACGATTCCCTGATGAACCAGGTTCTGGACGTCGGTCAGGGCGATTCCGGGGTTATCGGGTTCGCGCTGGACTACCACCTCGACCGGATGGCCGTTGATACCTCCATTGGCGCTCTGCCACTTCGCCCAAGCTTGGAAGGCGGGAATGGTGTACGGGTTGACGCTCCCGGCCCCCAGCGAGACGGCGTTCTCGATGTACCCGATCTTGATCGGCGTACCGCTGGTAGCACGAAGGGCACGTACCGACGCACCTTGTGCGGATGCGCCGCCCGCCATGGCGAGTACGGCGGCGATGGAAAGTGCAGCGATCGTCGTGCGAGACCGTCTGAAGTGCGCCATTCGGTTCTGTCCCCCCTGCCTTGTGCGGCATAACTGGTCCAACTGGTTCTTGACGCCCAGCCCGAGCCCTCACCGAGTGACGGAGCGGGCAGCAGGTGTGATGATAGGACACGTCGAGGTCGGTTGGTTGTCCAGGGTCCTTTCTTATCAGTTGGGACGCTCCAACCGGCGTCGGGTCCATGAGTGGCCCGGAGTTACGTGTAAGGCCGATGGAGATAGAGCCGGGAGGCAACTGATGGACACCAGCCACCGCTAGTGGCCTCCGAGAACCCTGACCAGGGAGCCGGTGCTGTACGAGGAGTGTTCGAGTCCTCGACCGAGTTGATCACGTACCGGTACGTGGGCTGCTCGTCGGTACTGGTGGATCGTCAACACGCCCAGGGCCGGATGCCAATCCGGCGGGACATGCGGTTGCCCGGGGGTGCATTGCTCACGGCGCCGATCGCCATCTCCATGCTGGACACAGCTGGTATCAACATCGATCCCTACTATCACGCGGCATGCACGCACATCGACGTGCACCTCTGGGATCCGGGACGCAACGTCGACGAGATCCAGATACTGGGAACCGTTCGGCGAGAGGCTCGCACCGCGGTCTTCACCGAGGCGCTCTTCGTCGACGCTGCCCAGCCCGAACGGGTCTTGGGCGCGGGGACCGTCGGTTGGTCGATCATCGGCGCCACGCCACCCGGATTCTCCTATCGCGATCCGGGACCCGGACTGCGCGACTCCGCCGACCTTCCGGCGCTGGCCGCCGGGTTCGGTGCCGAGGAGGTCGGCGACGGCCGTTTCCGGCTCAGGGGGCTCTCCGGCCTGGTAGGTACCGAAGTGCTCCACCATGGACCGATCCTCGTCATGTCGGAGGCCGCCGCGGCGTCGGCCCACTCCAGAGGCACGCCGGAGGACCCGTGGATATCGACCGCTTCACTCCGCCTGGTGCGGGCCGGTAGGAAGGGCCCCTTCGAGGTCACACCCGAACCAATCGGCCAGGCGTCACCGGCACCGGCAGTGGCAACCCGGATGGTGGATCAGGATTCGGGCGGGCTCGAAATCGCGACCGGCTTGTACCGCTTCAGCTGGTAGTCGGGTGTCCAACTGAGGAAAATCCGAAGATGGAAGGGTACGACACCCCCACCCGGCATCGCCCGGGCCCGGTGGCGCCGCAAGGATCTGGAAATCGGAGCTCAGCTGGTGACGTCCGGTTGAGTGACCAGAGCTACTCGGAGTGGAACCCCGTCGGGCGGGCGGGATGAATCGTTCTACGGAGTTGTCGGTAGCAAGCCGTGATCGTGCACGAATGTCGGTGCCGAGATCAGGGCGCCGTTCATGCCAGTGGCCTCAGTCGCCGTGGCGAGCCAGACGATGGTCCGGGCCGCGTACTCGGGAGGCGTCAACTGGTCGGTTTCGAGCCTGCCGTCACCGAGCGCGACCGCAAGCTGTTCTGTCAGAACGGTGCCCGGCTGAACACTGAAGGATCGAATGCCGCGATCTCCGAACTGCGACGCGAGCATGGCTGCGATCTCGATCATGCCGGTCTTGCTCGTGCCGTAACCGATGCCCCAGCTCCGCGGACCAGGGGCCACGTTCAATTCGTGCACACTTGCGCCCGAGACCATGTTGATGATGGCGCCCTCGTTGCGGTCAAGCATCTGCGGCAGGACCAGTTTGGCCAGGAACATCGGCGCGACGAGATTCACGCGGATCTGCTTGTCGAGGTGCTCCATCGTCATATCGACCAACGAGAACTGGCTCTCCCGAGTCTGGTAGAAGGCGTTGTTCACCAGGACGTCGATGCGACCCCACTGTTCCATCACCGCGTCGACGCCGGCGGTAATCGACTGCCGGTCGTCGAGGTCGACCCTTATGGCCACGGCGTCGCCGCCAACTTCCGCGATGGCGGCGGCCGTGGCATCAAGGTTCCCGTGGAGGGTGCGCTCATCCGAGCGAGCGAGGGTGCGCGCGCTCACCGCTACTCGGTAACCCGCTCGAGCGAGCTCCACGGCACACACTTTCCCCAGGCCCCTGCTCGCCCCCGTGACGAAGGCCACCTTGCCGGTCGTCACGCCCATCCCGCTGACACTATTCGGCGGCCGCGAACTCAACCCAAGGGAACGGCGTCCGTACCGTGGCCAATACGCGCGATGAACTGGCCCGTTTTGGCGGGTGCCCAGAATTCGGCGGTGTGGAACGCGTGGCTCCTCGCCTCGTGGCGGGGTGTGACGGTCACGCGGAGCTCCGCGAAGACGTACCAATCCTCCGTCACTTGCGAGAGCTTCTGGACTTCCTTCACTTCGTAGCGATCGAAGAACGCTTCGTAGTACGCCCGGTGTGCCGGGGCACCTTCGAGATCGGTGATTGTTCCGGTGTTCTCGACGTAGTCGCGGACGGTCGAAACCACGTCAGCGTGGAGAACGTCCATGACAGCGTCGGTGTCGTTGGCGCGCATGCCGTTCAGGAACCGCTCGTAGCGCTCGAAGACCCTTTCTCGAGCGAGCAGTTGGTCGGTTGGGATCGTGTTCGCCTCGTCGGGACCACCGAGGGTCTCGACGGGAACGCGAATCCAGATCAACTCGCCGGTGATGCCCGCTCCGCCACCGGAGGGGAAGAGGCCAAGCGTCTGGGTCGAATAGACGGGGTCAGGGTCTGTCTTGATCCGAACCCGCGAGACGTTGTCCTGAAAGGTGTACCACGTGCCGCGAACCTCCGTGAGGCCGATGACCTCGGTCAGATCGCTGTGCCCGCGGATCATGTTGTAGGCGTCGACGATCTCTTCCCGCAGCGTGAGGCGGGGGAGCTTGACGCTGCCGTCCGCCCTGACCTCGGGGATCACCATGTACGCGTAGGGTCCCTCGGGGGTCAGGGAGTCATAGAGGGGCTCCATGACGCCGCTGGCCGCCTTGATCTCCTCCTCAATGTGCCAGATCGACTGGGCGTACGCGTGTGCTGACGCGGCCGCGGTGATGCTGAGGATTTGCGGATCGATGTCGAGCGGAGGCATCGGACGTACTCTCCTTTGTCCGTCGTAGTCCAAAAAGTGTAGATGTCGAGCCGGTCGAGCGTGCCTGCACCCTTGAACCTCTCGCACAGCTTCCATATACTGCAGTAAGTACAAGGCCTTAATGTTGTCGGCTGACTGGGGGATGGACACTCATGGGGGATGTAGCTGGGTTGGACGCACGGTATTTCGTGCCATCCAGTTCCTGAGCCCGCTCGGGATACCGCCCACCTCGAACGATGGCCTGGGGCTTGTCACGTCGACGCAGTAACGATGAGTCGCGACCGTCGCCGAGTGAAGGAGCGCTGGCCCATGGACAGTTCGAATCCATTTTCGCTGCACGAAAAAGTGGCGTTGATCACCGGAGGTGGCCGGGGCATCGGAGAGGGCATCGCTCGGGCCTTTGTCGACGCCGGTGCGGCGGTTGCGTTGGTCTCGCGCACCAAAGAGCAAGTCGAAGCAGTCGCATCGGGTATCAACTCGTCGGGTGGACGGGCGGTTGCGCTTCCAGCCGACATCACGGATGTGGGCGGGTTGGAGCAACTGGTCGAGCGAACGGTTGAGGAGTTCGGCGGCCTCGACACGATCGTGAACTGCGCCGGCGGGGGAGACATGTGGCGTGCCTTCCTCGAGAACACGGCCGAGGAGCTCGAATCAGCGTTCCACTTCAATGTCGCGGTCCCCGTCGAGCTTGTCCGCGTGGCGGTGCCCCATCTCCTCGAGCGGCCGGGAGCGTCGGTCGTCAACATCGTTTCGGGCGCAATTAACCTGCAGGTACGCGGGCACCTGTCCTACGACGCATCGAAAGGTGCCTTGTTCTACGCCACACGTTCGATGGCCGCGTCCCTCGGCCCCCGCATCAGGGTCAATGGGATCATGCCCGGGATCATCGAGACGGAAGCGATGAAAGCGGTCGTTGGCCAGCATCAGGGCGTACTGGATCAGCTGCTTTCGCAGACGCGCATGCGGCGCCTCGGCAGCCCCCGCGACATCGGTCTGGCTGCGGTGTACCTCGCCTCCCCCGCTGCGGCCTGGGTGACCGGTGTGCTGCTCGATGTCGACGGTGGGACCGTTGGTGAGATGAACCCGATGTTCCCTGACCTGTGACCACTGGGTCCACCAACGGGTCAGCGGCGAAACCGTGAACGCCTTCTCGTTATCGGGCCGCGTCGCTCTCATCACGGGAGCAGGAAGAGGCATCGGTGCGGCGATCGCCCGGGCCTTCGCCGAGGCCGGCGCAGCCGTCGTTGTCGCCGCGCGGACGGGGGCCGATCTCGAGGTCATCGCGGCCGAGATTCGCGCCGCGGGCGGACGGGCAGAACCGCTACCGCTCGACGTCAACGACCTCGGCCGTCTGCCGGCACTCGTGGATCAAGCCGCTTCGACCTTCGGGGGTCTCGATATTCTCGTCAACAACGCGGGCGGCGAGATCACGCCAACCTTCCTGGAAACCCGCGTGGACCACATTGAGGCCGCAGTCCGGTTCAACGTCTCCGCGCCATTTGAACTGTCCCGCCTCGCCACGCCGTATCTGCTGGAGCGACCCGGCGCATCGATCATCAACATCAGCTCAATCGTCGTCGGCAAGTCCGTGCGTGCCCATCTCGCGCACCACACCGGTAAGGCGGCCGAGGCACAACTGACCCGTTCGATGGCCGCAGACCTCGGGCCGCGCATCCGGGTCAACGCCATTCTTCCCGGCGCGATCGAGACCGATGCGCTGCGGCAGTATCTCGATACGAAGGCGCCCGATCTTCGAAAGACGCTGGCAGATCACACGCGCCTACGCCGGATCGGCACACCGGACGACGTCGCGTACGCAGCGGTCTACCTGGCGTCGCCGGCGGCGTCGTGGGTGACTGGCACGCTCCTCAAAATCGACGGGGGCACAGTGGACGAGATCGTCCCTATGGTCCCCGACCTGTGATCCGAGGCGAAGGCACGTCGTTACACAGCGGTGAGGGCTGCGATGTCGTGGTCGACGGTCGGGAGAATGAGGGGGATCTTCGTGTCGCCCTCAGCCGGCTTGAGATAGCCGCCCCGTAAATCGAAGTGAGCGATCAGCTGAGGGTCGACGGCGGATCCGTCCCTGAGCTCCTCAACGGTTGGCCCGATCCGGTCGGCGACAGCGGTCAACCTGTCTCCGTCGAGGCCGAGGACGCGGACCGCATTGGCCCCCAGCATCAACCGGAGCTCATTCTGTGGGACTGCTCCGAACGCATCGTGCAGCCAAGCCTTGGTGTTCGGCCAGGTGCTCTCGTTGTGCGGGTAGTCGCGCCCGAATGCGATCGTCTCGAGGCCCAGCTCATAGCGCATATCGATCTCTGCCCGGTGGGGGAACGACACAGACACCAAGCAGTTGCTGTGCCAGTACTCGCTGGGCATATGTTTGGCAGGCAGGTCAGCGCGATGGCGCAGGTAGACCTCATCGAGATAGCGCAGTGTTGCCGGGATCCAATCGGCGCGCACCTCGGTCATCACGAGCTTCAACCCGGGGTGACGATCGAAGACGCCACCGAACATGAGCTGCCACATCGGCCGGCGAGGTGCCACATCGGCGAAGAAGTCGTCGGCCAGTACCTCCCGCCTGACCCGAGCGACGAGCTCCTCGGTCGTACCGCCCGCCGCGTCGATCTCCGCCTTGATCTTCGCGATCTGGGGGAAGAAGTGTCCTTGCTCCTGCCCGAAACCAGCATGGACGAACAGGGACAGGCCGCGCTCTTCACAAAGCCTCCACACGGGTTCCCAGTACTCGTCGAACAGCGGCAAGACGCCGGGGTAGCTCAGGAAGGCGGGCGGATACGTCCCGTGAAAGCCGTGATCGGCCACCCAGGTGAGCTCGGCCACGGTGGCATCGATATCGATGCCAGGACCCCCGGCACCGACGAGGAAGAGCCGATCCTGCGCATGGCCGAATGTGTCGTGGAGCCAGCGGTGGTAGGCCCGCACACCGGCCTCGCACACGTCGTTGTCGTACCTTCGGTTGAAGACGTTGTAGAAGATCGCTGAAGCGCGGTGGTCACCGAAGTAGACGAATTCGCCGGCAATGCCCTCGCGGTCCATCTCACGGAGGCGGACATCGGCATCCCAGATGCCTTGGAAGCCGCCTGCCGCTTGCGCTCCTTCGGTGTCATAGATCGCCAATGCCTCGGGCGACCACGAGAGGGGGTAGCTCATCGTCCCCATGACCGTCGTGTAGACATCGTTGTCCTCGCGAAGAGCAGGAAGGAAGTCGTGATAGCGACGCTCCAGATAACGGGGCCATGCCTCCGGAGGCGCCTGCGCGTGAGAATCCACCGAAACCACCATCAGCCGATCCACCATCGCCCCTCCCTCCCGAGGTCACTCTCCAGGTTAGGCTCTCAGCGCGGACTACCGTGCTGCCCGTAGTAGACGAGCGCCTCCTTGATCGAGGCGAGATCGTCATTCTCTGCCTTCCGACGGGCCTCGGCTACATCGATTCCGTAGAGCCGGGCTGCGTTGTTCGAGAGAATATTTTCCTTGGCGGCGTCGGTCAGGGCTGGGTAGCCGAACTCCTCCTGCATGTCGAGTGGGATCTGGAAAGCCCGGAAGGTGTCGATGAGCTGCTGGGTGGGGCCATACCACATACTGTCCGTACCCCAAAGGACGTTGCTCTCTCCTACGGCAAGAAGCAACTTGCCGAGCACGTGAGCGGCCTCTCGAGGACGGGTCGTGGCCAAGAACCACGTGGAGCCCAACTCGGCAAAGACATTTCCACCGGGGCCCATCCCGTTCTGGCGCAGCGTCTTCACGAGTCGGTTCGTCCCGATGTCCGCGTCCTGTTCCGAATACGCGCCTTCCTCCTTCTCGGTGATCTCGTAGCCAGAGTGGTAGACGACGAAGTTGAGGTCGGGATAGGCCTTGGCCGCGGGCCCGATATCTCGCGGGCTTCCCGTGTCGATCAGCCCGCTGATTCCCTTGTGAGCGCAGACAATGCTGGGCCCTCCGGTACGGGCCAGCTCGCTGACCCGATCCAAGAAGCCCCTGCCGAGCTTGTCGTCGTCCAGCATCCAGCCCTTGGTCCATTTGCCTGGCATCAGCTCCCGCCAGGTCAATTCCGGCCCATAGGCGCTGGGATCCGCGTTCGCCTCGCCGAGGGTGTAGACCTTCCAGGCCACGGGAGCGAGCTCCTCGACCCATCGACCCATCTGGTCCAGCTCGCCGGCACGAGTTGGATCGACGACAGAGTGGTTGAGAAGCCGGCCTCGGCCCCCGAGCTCGTCCAGCAGGCGGCGCGTTGCCGCCAACTCCTCGTTGTACAGCTGACGGAATTCCTCAACACCTGGCGAAGAACTGAGGACGGCGACCGCCGTCTCGGTTTCGATGAAGACACATCTCAGATACTCCGCGAAATTATACGCCGACAAGCCCTCCAGCCCTTTCCACCATGAGGGCATGGCAGCGCGATACATGTTGATCAGATTGGGAGCAGTCATCTGATCCCTGTCGGCGACGTAATGAGTCTGCACGTCGACAACGACCTGGTTGCCCCCGAGCGCCTCGTTCGCCGCCTCAATGTCCTCGGCAGCCTCGTCGGGGACCGCGTAGAACTGCGCTCCGAGCTCCTTGTTGATACCGATGAGCGCTGCGGCTGTCCCTTGCCTTCCAGACCAGAATCGCTCCTGCCTACTGGTCGAAACCGAGTCGACGAGGTCTTCCGCCCGGTGGACCGCCCGCTCGACTTGCGGCGAAGGGGAGCGCCCACTGTGCTCGTCGGTGTGCAACGGCTGCATGAACGATGGGCGGTCACTGCGGATGCGCATCGGTTCCCCTCCCCTCTCAGCGTCTCTCACCTTGCCTCGGCCAGTATCTCACGCTGACCGTCGGCCTCGCCCGACTCGAACTCTCGTAGCCAGGACAGTTGGGGGCATGAAAGAGATCTCCTGGTGAGGACCGGAACTCCTACCTCAAGGGCAGTAACTTCGACCGAAGTCGCTCACCAAACTCTCGAGACGTGGCTGGAGTCCAGACGGCAAACCGTTAGGCGCGACATGGAGCACGTCGTTCTCGATCGCTTGTACCACGATGGCCGCAGCGTCATCGGGACCCATGTCCGGTCCGCTCACTGTCGACATCCACTCGACGAGACACTCGACGGATTTCGGGTCCAACTCCCTCGGGGGCACCCGTAGATCGACCGGACGGTTACGTTCGGCAGTAGAGATGTTCGTGGCCATTCCGCCCGGGCATACCACGGTGACGCCGACGTTGACGCCGGCGAGCGCCAGGTCGGCGGCCAAGCCCTCGGACAGCGCCACAACACCATGTTTCGACACCATGTAAGGCCCCAGCCCTGGTGCGACCGACACGCCGGCCATCGAGGCGGTGTTGACGACGTGCCCCCTTCCCTGAGCCACGAGATGGGGCACGAACGCTCGTATGCCGTGCACGACGCCGCGGAGGTTGACCGACAACACCCATTCCCAGTCGTTTTCCTCGAAGACCCACATCGGGCCCATGCCCGGCATGATCCCGGCGTTGTTCACCACAATGTCGACGCGCCCGAACCGCTCCAGGGTGGTCGCAGCGAGCGCCTCGACTTGGTCCGCGAAGCGCACGTCGGTCGGAACGCCGATGGCCGTGGCACCGGTCGCTTCAATGGCCGCCACCGTTTCGGCGAGCAGACCCTCCTCGACGTCTGCGAGCACTCCGGTCAGCCCCCGAGCGGCGAACGACTGCGCCAACGCCTTCCCCAGTCCGCTGGCGGCGCCGGTCACGACCGCGACCTGGCCGGCTTCCAGGTTCATGCCACCTTCCCTCGAAACCCGTTCAGCTGGACGCGGTCGCGCGTACGGGGCACAAACCCGGGACCCGTTCGACGTTCGCCACGAGTAAGGTACAGCCAGACCGACCGTCGGATTTTGTCGATGTGGTCTGGTGTTCCGGGGGGTGTGCCATGACGGGCGAATCTAGTGCAGGGAACCTCATCGGGGCTATGGATGCCGCTGTCACACGACATCCCCAGGTGCTCTACAAGATGATGCACGATGCGGGGCCGGTCGTTCGCACGGAGAGCGCGGCCGGCGGTACCGTGGTGGTGGCTAGCCGAGCGATCGAGGAGGAGGTGCTGCGCCACCCCGAACTCTTCTCCAGTGCCGGGAACAGTGGTCAGATGGGCACCGACCGTCCGCTCATCCCAATCGAAATTGACCCCCCGGACCAGAGGAAGTACCGGAAGATGATCGACCCGCTGTTCGCTCCCCAGCGGATGCGGGCGCTCGAGGCGCCGATCGAGAAACTCGTGAACGAGCTCATCGACCGATTCGGCAGTGCGTCAGAAATCGATTTCGCCAAGCAGTTCTCCCTACCTTTTCCGTCACAGGTGTTTCTGACCCTGATCGGGTTGCCTCTCGACGATCTCCCGAGGTTGCTCGAGATGAAGGACGGTGTTCTCCGAGCGCACCACGTCCTCGGTACCGACTTCGACGACCCGCGTTGCGAGGTGCTGAAGAAAGAGATGGCGGGCGCCATCTATGACTACTTCGACCGGGCCCTCGACACTCGGGAGGGTGAACGCACAGATGACGTCTTGAGCGGACTTCTCGAGGGTGAGGTCGACGGTCGCCGAGTGACTCGTCAGGAGTTGCTCGACATCTGCTTCATCCTGCTGATCGGTGGGCTCGACACGGTGTCTGCGTCGCTGGACTGCTTCTTTGCGTTCCTCGCCGAGCACCCAACCCATCGCCGCCAGATCGTCGAGGACCCCTCCCTGATACCCCCCGCGATCGAGGAGCTGCTCCGCTACGAAGCGCCGGTCATGATGACGTCCCGAATCGTCACCGCAGACACCAAGCTCGGGGAGTGCCCTGTCAAGGCAGGCGACAACCTGTTCATGTTCCACGGCGCGTCCAACACCGACGAGGAAGGGCTCCTGGACGCCGGGGAGGTGAAATTCGACCGCCTGAGTTACCGCCATCTGTCGTTCGGCGGCGGGGTGCACCGTTGCTTGGGTTCCAATCTGGCCCGCCTCGAGCTCCGAACGGCGTTGCGGGTGTGGCATTCGCGCATCCCCGACTACCGGATCAAGCCTGGTCTCGAGCTCGAGTTCACGCCGGTCATCCGCACGACCTACACCTTCCCCATGGTCCTTGGCGCGTCGATCGAGCACGAGCTTCTTGCTTGACGATTCCGAGCTGGGGCCTATACTCTAAGAATTGCTTCTTAGTTATGGAGGAGGCCAGTGCTGGAGGGTCAGACGGAACGGCTGGGTAGGCAAGACCCTTGAGAGCACTGAGAAGGGAGATGGAATGACGCAGATTGACCACCAGAACGACAGGACCGCCCAATCAGAACGGATGGTCCTTGTGTCATCTGACGGGCATATCGGCCCGCCGGCGGAGCGATTTCGCGACTACATGGATTCGAAGTACGTGGACGATTTCGACGAGTGGTTCTCCTCGTACATCCCGGTGTGGCTCACGAAGGGGACGACCGCTCGAGAGTCGGTCAAGAGCGTGACGGACTCTGTCATGTGGGGGGAGGAGTACCAGCGAGCCTTCGAGGCTCGGGCGGCGAAGATCCCGTGGGGCATCGAAGGTAAATGGGACTCCGGGCGTCGACTCGAGGCACTCGACATAGACGGGGTCGCCGCCGATGTCATGTTCCCTGACGACCAGTCCGCCAACTCGCCCCCGTTCCTCGGCCTGGCCCGTGATTTCAGCGAGGAGTGGGACCGTTGGTCACCGGCGCAACGACGCGAGGGCGCACGCGCCTACAACCGGTGGCTCTCCGATTTCTGTTCGGAGGACCCGAATCGACTTCTGGGCGTCGGCCTCATCGGCTCGCTCGCTGATGTCGATGACGCTATCGAGACAGTTCGTTGGTGCGGGGAAAACGGCATCAACGGAGGCTTGATGCTGCCGGTCAACTACTACAACAACGTCGAACCGTTCTGGAACGACAAGCGATACGACCCTCTGTGGTCGGTGTGCAGCGAGCTCGACATGCCACTCCACACACATGTCGGTCTCGGCAGCCCCTACTACTCCGACGACCCATTCGTCGGCGGGCTGTTGTGGGCAGCGGAATCTACGTTCTGGGTGCACCGGCCACTGTGGTTCTTCATCCTGGGCGGCGTGCTCGAGAATCATCCGAACTTGAAGCTGGTCTTCACCGAGCAGGGTGTTGAGTGGGTGCCCGGCGCCCTGATGATGATGGACTACCTGCTCGACGCGAAGATCACGCCTTTTAGCGAGAGCGAACGGCGCCGGATGTACTCGATCAAGCCGAGCGAGTACTTCTTCCGTCAGTGCTGGCTCGGCGCCACGAACACTGACGCGCTCGGATGGGCGTCATCGGGTGATCGAGAGACCCTCGGATTCGGGCGGTTGATGTGGGGATCGGACTACCCGCATATGGAGTCGGCCTGGCCACAGACGCGGGAGAAGCTTCGCACCCTGATGAAGGGTATCGCCGAGGATGAAGTCAAGGCGATGGTTGGCGGGAACGCCATTGAATGCTACGGGATCGACCGGAGCAGTCTCGCTTCGACGGTCCAGCGCATTGGTCCCAGCACAGAAGAGATCATCTCCCGATAGTCGTCGTGGCGCGGACCACCATCAGGAATCCGTCCTTTCGCTGAACTAGGAGGTTTGGACGACGACCGGGAGCGAATCCCAGCCACGGGTGTCGATGCCAAAGGTCAGCTCGGCGTGCTCGAGGTCAACGGTCCAATCGGGGAACCTCTTGAGCACCTCCTCCAGGACGATCCGGCCCTCCAGCCGGGCCAGGTTGGCGCCCAGGCAAAGGTGGGCTCCGAAGCCGAAACTGAGGACCCGGGAGATGGTGCGGTGGATGTCGAAGCTCTCGGGGTCCTGGAAACGCCGGTCGTCGTGGTTGGCCGAGCCGGGTAGGACGATCATGATGCTGCCCGCCGGGACCGTCTGGCCATGCAGCTCCACATCCTGAATGACATACCGACCGAAGTGGTACGGGGGCGGCTCGCAGCGAAGGACCTCCTCGATCGCGTTCGGGACGAGGGAGGGGTCCTGGACCAGTTCGCGCCGTTGATCAGGGTGCTCGCCGAGGAGCTTGCCCGTCCAGCCGATCAGCCGGCTGGTGGTATCGGTGCCGGCGCTGGCGATGAGGTTCAGGTAGGTGAGTATCTCCTCTCGGCGGAGCCGCCGCTTCGTGCCGGTGTCGTCGTCGAACTCCAAGGTGAGCAACTGCGTCATCAGATCGTCCGAAGGGTGCTGGGCTCTCCAGTCGAGGTAGTCGCCGAACAAACCTTCGGCCGTGGCCATCGCCTCGAAGGGGGGCTTGGTCGGATCGATCGTCTCCGCGTTCAGCTGCTGATGGAAGTGGTCCCGCATGGCGGCCTGGTCTGCTTCGGGAATGCCTACCAGCATCCCGATGACCCGCATCGGGACCTCGGCCGCGATGTCCTTCGCCCAATCGAACTGTCTGGCGCCGACGAGACGCCCGACCACCCCGGCACAAAAGGCTCGAATCTCGGGCTCGATGGCCCCCACCCGCTTCGGCGTGAACACCCGCGAGACCAGGGACCTGTGGATGGTATGCAGCGGAGCGTCCTCACAGATGAAGAGGCCCTTCGGTATCTCCGCGTCCCCGCTGATGACGTAGGGCATGATGTTGTACACCATGCCCTTGGAGGAGACGAAGGTGTCGCGGTCGACCATGACCCGCTCGGCGTCCTCGAAGCGGCTGACCGCGTAGAAGTTGTAGCGCTCGTTGTAGTAGAGCGGCGCCTCCTCGCGGAGTGTTCTGTAGGCCGGGTAGGGGTTGTTGTAGATATCCCGGTCGTACATGTCGAAGTAGACATCTGCTTCGGTCAGGCTCACGTCGGCTGCCTCCAATCCTCGACTCGGGTCACCGCCACTGGCCGGACGGGGCCCTGCTCCACTTGATCGCCCCACCAGGTCGGACCTGGCGGTGGGATAATTCGACAACGTATAGTACCCGCCCCGGTGACGGGCGCACATGGGACCGTGATCCCGCACTCATCCCTCGACCAGCGGCGAACCCCCTTGCAGGGCCTCCGGGTAGGGAGTGTGAACCCGATGGAACTCAAAGGCGTGGGGCCAGTTGTTGCCCTCGTGGAACTTCTCGCGGACCCGGATGGCCGCCACCAGGTCGGCGGGCTGCCAGCCGTCCACGAGTTCCTCACCGGTGAGGTTGTAGACGGGTCGATCCAGCTCGAGCAGTAGCTGCAGGCTGTAGGCGATGCGGCCGGTGAGCACGGACGGATCCCCGGTACACAAGGCGAGGGCGGCCTCGGCCATGGTCTCGACCGGCTCGAACAGATCGGAGTTAGGGACGAGGGCCGAACCGACGGCGTTGACGATGGCCACCTGCGGAGTCAGGGCGTTGATCGCGATGCCCTTTCCTTCGTTCTCGCCCGCAGCCGCCACCGTGAGCCGATTGAGGGCGGCCTTGGTCGCGCCGTACATTGAGCTGCCGTCCTTGGCCTTGAATGCGAACGGTGGTCCCGGGGGCAACTCCCCACTGAAGCTGGTCAGGTTCAGGATCCAGCCGCGGCCTCGCTCCTGCATTCCTGGAAGGACCTGCGACATGAGCAGCCACGGAGCCCAGAGGTTGACCTGCGCATACCGTTCCAGCTCCTCGATGGTGAACTCATGGACCGGCTTGAGCGTGTGAGCTACTGCGTTGTTGACGAGAATGTCGATGGGGCCGAACGCCGCCTCCGTCCGGGCCACCAAGGTGGCCCTACCTCCCTCCGGTTCACTCAGGTCACCCGGCATGACCAACACGCGGCCGTCGAACTGCTCGATCCGGGACGCCGTCTCTTTCAGCCCGTCCTCGGAGCGGGCAGTGATACCGACGTTGGCTCCCTCCGCGGCCAGGCGGATGGCCACCGCCCTCCCGGTACCGCCTTGGCTAGCCCCGGTGACCAAGGCCACCAGACCGTCACAGCAACGACCCACTGTCGCCCTCCCTCGAATCGATGTCGCGTCGTTAGTAAAGCGGGGCGAGGGCGTCGGCGATCGTCATGCACCTGGAGTCGACCGGCAGTTCCTCTTTCGGGACAGGCGTGGCGACCTCCTCGGGGGCGGGCCCGATCCTGTCCGCAATTGTCTGGAGATACTCGAGATCGAATCCGTACACCTCCGCCGCGTTGAGGGAGGTCATCGCTCGGACCTCGGCTTCGGGCAGACCGGCGAAATTGACCCTCAGCGCGGTCAGGGTGTGGGGGTAGGTTCCCTCGTGATGGGGGTAGTCGGCCCCCCACATGATCCGGTCGACGCCGATCTGGTGACGTAAGGCCACGTCGGCGCCGACCATCAGCGACGCCCCGAGATAACAGTTGCGGCGGAAGTACTCGGTTGGCGTCAGGCCCAACGCCTCGATAGCCCGGTGGAAGTGGGGATAGAGGGTGGTGCGCTTGTCGGTCCCATGCCTGCACTCGAGCTCCAGCTGCTGCAGGAGCATCATCACCCACGCCAAGCCGGTCTCGGTGAACACGAACTTGAGTTCCGGGAAACGCTCGAACACCCCTCCCAGCACCAGGTGGCCCAGGCCGCGATTGAAGAGCAGGAAGCATTCGTGCGCTCCGATGGCCGGGGCCGCCGGCCCGGTGTCCGCAGACTCCGGCGGGTTGACCGAGATCGTGTGCCGGTGGACCGGCATCTCGAGTTCGCAGCAGGCAGCCCAAAACGGATCGAGGTGGCGCTCGTAGAGGTTGACCAGCTTGGTGATGTGGTCAGGTGGGATGACGATGCCGGCCAGCCCCTTCTCCTTGGCCCAGCGAACCTCGGCTATCGCATCTTCGATTTCGTTGAGGAAGACCTGGGCCAAGCCGCCTCGGCGCCCTGGCGCCTCGGCGCAGAACTCGGCCAGCCAACGGTTGTGGGCTTTCACCCCGGCCCAACGGAGCCGATACTCCTCAGGAGTCGAGGGGGCGCCCGCGGTGACGAACCCGGACGGGTAGAAAGGCGGCACCGTATTGGGGAACACGATTTCGGCCGCTATGCCCTGCCCGTTCATGTGCTCGAGCCGCCGGCCGCTCTCCCAGTTGTACGGGGAGAGAAACGATGCCGGCCCGAGGTGCAGGTTGGGGTCGTCCTGGGCCAATTCGAGATCCAGCTCACTCCACGGATCCTTGAACGAGGACGCCCAGGCATCGAACTCGTCGCGGAACTCGTGGTCGAGGTACGGCCTGTAGTCGAGCAGGTCCGCGCCCGCGTGGGCATCGGACGATATGAGTACATAGCGGCGGGGATCTGTCACGTGTCCTCCCTCGATTCCCTCTGACGTTAAGCCCCGTGCCATCTCGGGTAAAGGGCTCGCGACGCCGCATTTGGACAGAGGCTGGAGTGGAACGTGCGGATCGGTTCGTGGGCGGCGGCCGCCTCAGTTCGGGCGCGGGTAGACCGACCCTGGTCCGTCCCACTCCGCCAGGAGATGGTGCTTATGGGTGATGCCGGGCAGGTAGATCCTCTTGGAGAGGAGGCGATCGGCGTCGGAAGAGTGCACGAGCCACACGATGGCCGGGCCTATGGATTCCGGCGGTGAGACGGGCATCCCCGGATACCTCTCCAAGCTGGTCGCGAGCTCCTCGCCGTAGGCGACGAAGCCGGGCTCGGCGTTGAACGCCCGGATGCCCTGCGCTCCCAGCTCGACATTGAGGATACTGGCGAACTGGTCGATCCCCGCCTTGGCTGCGACGTAGGCCAGGCTCCAACCGTTGTTCCCGACTGTTCCCGGAGGGTCGAGGAAGACCGACGACGAGCTCATGGTGACCACCGTTCCCCCGCCCTGCTCGATCATGAGGGGTACCGCCCGTTGGCACAGGATGACGGGGGCCAGCACGTCAGCTTCGAAACTCAGAACGAACTCGTGAACCGGGGTGTCGAGGAACAGCGAGTTCATCCCGGGCCCCTGGTAGATCCCGATGTTGCAGATCACGTCACAGCGCGTGAAGCGGGAGAGGGCTGCATCGGCGAAGGCCGAAACGGCGTTGCGATCGGTCAGGTCGGCCGAGAACGGAAGGGCAGACCCTCCCACCGCCTCTATCTTTTCCGCTACCCCTTCCAGCCGGGACTGGTCTCGGGCGGTCAAGGCCACGTCGAAGCCGGCCCGCGCCAATTGCAGTGCCGTGTCCGCCCCCATACCGCGGCTGGCCCCTGTGACCCACGCCACGTTGCGCATACTCGAGACGTTACTCACTCGTCCGTCCAACCGGCCGTCTCGTCGGACATTCGGCGAGGTACCCGGACCGACAGGCGACAATGGGGGCATGCCTCCACTCGACAACAAAATCGCCATCGTCACCGGCGGTGCCGGTCAGATCGGGACCGGTGTCGTGCGCGCCCTGGCGGACGCCGGTGCCGCCGTGGCCATCATCGACATCAACATCCAGGCAGCCGAGGATCTCGCCGTCCGGCTACGAGGGGGTGGCCAGCGCGCCATCGCGCTCAGCGGTGACCTGACCGAACGCGAACAGTGCGCAGCCGTGGTGGGCCACGCGGTGGAGGAGTTGGGCGGGGTCGACATCCTGGTGAACACGGCCCAAAAGTTCCGGGCCTTCATCCCTTTCATTGAGGTGAGCGACGACGACATGCTCGTGTCGTGGGAGTCGGGCGTCCTCGCCACGGTCCGGATGATGCAGCTCTGCCATCCCCACCTGGTCGCCCGGGGCGGTGGCTCCATCGTCAACTTCGGGTCCGGCGGTGGGACGGCGGGAACCGAGGGCATGCTGGCGTACGGATCGGCAAAGGAAGGCATCCGTCTGGTGACCAAGGTCGGGGCCTGGGAATGGGGTCCGGCGGGCATCCGGGTGAACACCATCTGCCCGTTCGCCCACGACCCGGAGAAGTGGGCGTCCGCTCACTGGCTCAATGATGAGTTGCTCCAACGGATCCCGTTACGGCGCGACGGCGACCCGTACCGCGACATTGGCGCCGCCGTCGTCTACCTCTCGGGACCCGGGGAGTTCGTGACCGGACAGACGCTCTTCGTCGACGGCGGATCGGGCTACTACCGCTGAACCGCTGCGACACTGCGTCTCGCACTCCGAGAGCAGGACTGGGGTAAGTGTGGTGGACGCGACCCTCCAAGGTTGCCGGTCACAGCACTAGATTCTCGGCATCGCTTCGGCCACCGCATCACAGCATCACCGCTCGCTGCCGGACCGGGCGATCGTGCCATCGTGGGAGGGACATGCAGTATCGATCGATCTCCGCTGACGGACGCGTGAACGAGTCGTACAACGTGCCCTACGACGAACCGGCTACCAACGGCGTCGCCGCGTAGATGCGCACGCTGATCACCGGCGTCGATACGCAACGACGGTCGTGCCTGGTGCACGAGGACGACATCGCTCTCGCCTCCGCCCCAGGGATCGAGGGGATCCTCAACGCTGTCCTGTACCGGACGGCGGAGAGCCCGCCACCGGCCCGCACGCCCGGACGAGGCGCGCACGTCGATGTGCAGCTTCCGCCAGGCATCGTGCGCGTGATGGTGGTCGAACACCTCCCGCACGAGAGACACGATGGCGCGACGACTGCGACGACCATGCACAGCACCGACGCCCTCGACATCATGTACGTGATGGCCGGGAACGCGGCCTTGGTACTCGATGACGGCGAGCACGCCGTGTCCGCCGGAGACTGTGTGGTCACGACAGGCGTTGATCATGCATGGCGGGTCGGACCGGACGGCCTCCGCTCCTTCGTCGTCGGCGTCGGAACGCCTCGGTTGCACTAACCCATCATGGACGCACGCGGATGGAGGCCAACTCGACTCTCTGTCCGGCTCCTTTTCGACTCTCTGTCCGGCGCCTTGTCTATACTCCCACGCAGCTTGGTGGCGACCGTGAGGGGGGTGGCGGAATGAGCGACCTGTTGCCGTTCATCGTGGTCGGGATCGTCACGGGCGCGGTCTACGGACTCACGGCGACGGGTCTCGTGCTGACCTACAAGACGTCGGGCATCTTCAACTTCGCCCAGGGTTCGATCGCCGCGTTGGCCGCCTTCGCCTTCTACTTCCTCCACGTCGATCACAACTGGCCATGGCCGCTGACCATGGCCGTGTGTCTCCTGGTCGTCGGGCCGGGGATGGGCTTGGCACTCGAACGCTTGGCGCTGGTGTTGGCGGACGTGAACGACACGCTCAAGATCGCCTCCACCATCGGGATCGTCCTGATCGTGCTGAGCCTGGGGGAGATCTGGTTCCCCTCGACGCCGGCGTTCCCCTCGTACCTCCCAACCGAGACCTACCGTCTCTTCGGAGTGAGCGTAGGGTGGGATGACACCACCATCTTCGTCGTCTCCCTCGTGTTGGTCAGTGCGCTCTACTACTTCTTTCGGTTCATCCGAATGGGCATGGCGATGCGGGCAGTCGTGGACGATCCGAATCTGATCTCCATGCTCGGCGTGAGCCCCACGCGCGTGCGGCGGTGGGCCTGGGTCATCGGCACCACGTTTGCCGCGTTGTCGGGCATCCTTCTGGCGCCGAGCGTCAATCTCGACGCAATGGTCCTCACCCTCCTTGTCGTGCAGGCTTTCGGAGCGGCGGCGATCGGGTATTTCTCGAGTCTTCCGCTGACCTATGCCGGAGGCCTGATCATCGGCGTCCTGGCCTCCGTTTCCGCCAAATACGTGACGCAGATCCCGTCACTGACCGGCCTGCCGCCCTCACTGCCGTTCATCATCTTGTTCATCGCCCTGATTGTCACACCGCGAGGCAGGCTGGCGAGCCGTCGGTTCGTCCCGTCGAAGTCGTGGTCGGACTCGTGGTACGCCCCGTGGCGGGTGCGGTTGCTCGTGGGCGGCCTCTTCCTGGTGCTCTTGTGCTGCGTGCCCGCGTTCGCCGGAGACAACCTGCCGCTCTATTCGGCTTCGGTCGTTGACGTGATCCTCTTCCTCTCGCTCGGTCTCCTGATCCGCAACGCCGGGCAGGTCTCACTGTGCCAGTATGCGTTCGCCGCGGTGGGCGCGGCCGCCATGGCGCACTTCACCACCACCATGGGTCTTCCCTGGTTGCTGTCGGTTCTCCTTGCCGGTCTGGTGGCCATTCCGGTTGGGGCGATCGTGGCCATCCCGGCGATCCGTCTGACCGGGGTCTTCCTCGCCCTGGCCACGCTCGGTTTCGGTGTCTTGCTCCAGCAGATGTTCTACACACAGAACTGGATGTTCGGCCCGAACACCAACGGGGTGTCCGCGGCACGACCGCATCTGGGTTCTCTCGGCACCGACACGGGGTTCTACTACGTGATCGTGGTGTTCGCCGTGTTGGCGGCGTTGCTGACGTTGGCGATCCGCAAGGGCCGGCTGGGACGGATCCTCCAGGCGATGTCCGATTCACCCCTCGCCCTCGAGACCCTCGGAGCGACAGTCAACGTGGCCAGGTTGATCGTGTTCTGCATCGCCTCGTTCATGGCTGCCATCTCCGGAGCCCTGACGGCCAGTCTGTTTCACTTCGCCGTGGGCAGCGAGTTCGACTCGTTCGCCTCGCTCACCCTGGTCTGCCTGGTCGTGATCATAACCGTCGGCGACCCTTGGTACGCGATCATCGCGGCCTTCTCGTTGGAGCTCCCGGCGGCGTACATCAACCTGAACAACATCACGGACTACCTGCAGGTCGTGTTCGGCGTGTCTGCCATGCTGGCCCCGCTCATCGTGGTCTACTTCCGCCGGACGACGCCTCATAGCATGCGAAGGTTGGCGACGCGGCTGGACCGGTTGCTGGGCGGAAAGGGACCCGCGCTGGGTCCGATCGACAATGCCGTCCCAGTGGCCACGAAGGCTCAGCTCGTTGCGCCCGTGCGGGGTGAGGGCTTGGAGGTCCGCGACTTGTCGGTGCGCTACGGGGGTACCACCGCGGTCTCCCACTTCGATCTGCGGGCGCCGACTGGCATGATCACCGGTCTCATCGGCCCCAACGGCGCCGGCAAGACGACGACCTTCAATGCGTGCTGTGGGCTCGTCAAGCCGACGGCCGGTCAGATCCTGCTCCACGGCCAGGACGTGTCCAGCCTCGGGCCGTCGGCCCGGGCCCGGAGAGGGCTGGGCCGGACGTTCCAGCGAGTTGAGCTGTTCCATTCACTCACGGTGCGACAGAACGTGGCCATCGGTCGCGAGGCCTTCTTGGCCGGCGGCAACCCGATCCGCCAGTTCCTCACCCGCCGGGGCGACTCGAAGTTGGTGACTGCGGCAGTCGAGCAGGCGGCGTTCGCCACCGGAATCTCTGATCTCCTCGAGGAGCAGGTGAGTGAGATCAGCACCGGTCAGCGACGCCTGGTCGAATTGGCTCGGGTGCTGGCCGGACCGTTTGACATGATTCTGCTGGACGAGCCGTCCGCTGGCCTCGACGGACGCGAAACCGAGTCGTTGGGCCGGATCCTGACCGATGTCGTGGCCGAGCGCCGGATCGGGATCCTCATCGTCGAGCACGACGTGTCACTCGTCCGCCAGATCTGCGACCAAGTGCACGTCTTGGACTTCGGGCAGAAGATCTTCGAAGGGACGCCGACCGAGATGCTCGCCAGCTCGGTGGTACGCGCTGCCTACCTGGGGTCCGAGAACGCCCAGGGCGGGACCCAGCTCGCCGAGGCAGAAGCGAAACTCCACGCAGCCGAGGACGCGCCCACGGCCTGAGCGGTCGCTCCGACAGCCCTCCACGTCCAACATGAAGTTGTGCTGCGATCACGCTACCGTTGCACGAAGAGTAAGACATCGATCACGAAACTGGGGGTCGTCACAGACAGGGGTCGTCACAGACTGAGGATCGCCACAGACTCAGTATCGCCACAGACTCAGTATCGCCACAGACTCAGAAAAGGGGGGCAAACGATGGGGATGTTTCAGGGGGGTTGGCGCGCGAAGCTGTCGAGCTTGGTCGGCGCGGGCGCGCTGATCGGCTCCGGATTCGCTTTCTCGTCCGGCACCGCCGGCGCCGCGCAGCCGAGCGGCACACCGATCAAGATCGGATACCTCATGACGAACTCCGGTTCGTCGGACGCCAACGAGGCAGCCGTGTTCAGCGCGTGGGTCAAGTGGGCCAACGCTCACGGAGGCGTCAGCGGTCATCCTGTCCAAGTCACCACCGACATCGACCCAGGCAACGTCGCTGTCGCCGTCACCGACATCCAGAAGTTCATCGCTCAGGGCGACACAGCTCTGGTCGACGCCGACGGAAACGACGCTGCGTGGGCGTCGATCGCCGAGAAGGCTGGCGTCCCCGTCTTCACCTCGACCGAGACCATTGCGTTTACCGGAGATGACGCCTTCGGAATACCTCAGTCGCCGGTCCTCCTTCCGGCCGAGGAGATGATCGCGGCGAAGAAGGCCGGAATCACCAAGCTCGCCCTCCTCTACTGCACGGAGTACTCGCAGTGCAGTGAAGCCGTTCCTTTCTATCAGTCAGTGTCAAAGCAGCAAGGGATCGATCTCGTCTACAGCGCTGCGGTGTCCGGGTCGGCGCCCAACTACCTCCCGCAATGTCTGGCCGCCCAGTCGGCCGGGGCGACCGCCCTGGTCATCGGATCCACCTCGGCTACTGCGGAGCGGGTACAAGCGAGCTGCGCCAAGCAGGGATACACCCCACACCTGTTGGGCGCGTCCGGAGACTACCAGAAGTCCTTCGCTGGGAGCCCCGGCACCAATGGGTCGATCATCACGGTCGGGAGCGTTCCTTTCTTCGACACCAACGACCCGGCCATCAAGACGATGACGGACGACCTCAAGCAGTACGATCCCTCCATCCTGGCGTCGGGTTACTACAACGACAACACCACGTGGAACTGGGGGATCGGGACCCTGCTCCTGGAGGCGGCCGCAGCGGGCAAGTTCACGAAGTCGACCGCCATCACACCCGCCGCGCTCAAGAGCGCACTCCTTGCGATTCACACGACGACTGTCGGCGGCCTGAGCACACCGATCACCTTCACCGAGGGAAAGTCCGAGACGAATAACTGCTTCTACACTGCGGGCATCGAGAACGGTAAGTTCACCCTTCCGCACGGGCTGAAGGAAACCTGCGTTCCGTCGAGCTGAGCTTGGAGATCGCGACCGGCTTGTGGCGCTTCAGCTCGTAGTCCGGTGTCCAACTGAGGAAAATCCGAAGATGGAATGGCACGGCACACCCACCTAGCATCCTCGTGGGGCGGGGATCACCAGGGAGGGTGGCGCAGTGATGACTGACCCGAGATCCGATTCATTTATCTACCGTGATCCCGAGGAGGCGGTCGCGCTCCGGACCCGAATCCGCGCGCTGATCGATGAGCACCTGCCCCCCCATTGGCTGGGCCCTTTCACCAAGGATCCTGCCGATCTGGCGATCAGCAACCGGTTCTGCGAGATCCTCGCCGACGAGGGTCTGCTCGTTCCCAACTGGCCGGCCCGTTACGGTGGCCAAGACCTTGATCTGGCTTCGTCCATTGTCATACGTGAGGAGATGTGGGCCCATTTCGAGCCGCGCGGTGGCCAGTACTACGGTCCCAACTGGGTGGGGCCGTCCATCTTCGACTACGGGACGGACGATCAGAAGAGACTTCACCTACCCCTCATCGCATCGGGGAAGGCCATCTGGTGCCAGGGATTCAGCGAGCCCGATGCCGGCTCGGATCTGGCCAATCTGAAGACCAGGGCGGTTCCCGACGGTGATGGTTTCCGCATAACGGGACAGAAGATATGGACCTCCTGGGCGCTCTGGTCGGAATGGTGTTACCTGCTGGCGCGTATTGATGGCTCGCCGGTTGGCAAGTCCGAGGGGGTCACGGTCTTCCTCATTCCGATGAACCGGGAAGGCGTGACGGTGCGGGGACTGGACGGCATCCCTGGCCCGCATCACCTCAACGAGGTGTTTTTCGACGGCGTATGGGCGTCCCGGTCGGAGGTCCTCGGCGAGGTCGGCAATGGGTGGAAGGTGATGCGGGATGCCCTTTCGAACGAGCGCGTCGGTATCGCCCGTTACGCCCGCGACGACCGGTTGATCTCGAAGCTGTTGGCGGACCCGGCGACCGCGTCGGTGTTGCCTCCGGGCCGGTGGCTCCAGGTTCGGGTCAGGAACCGTATGTCCCGTCTCATGTGCCGGCGGGCTCTGTGGTTCCAGCGCGACGGGGGCTCTCACGACTTCATCGTCTCCGCGGCTCGAATGATCACTACCCGAACCAATCTTCTTACGGCAGACGCACTCGGCGAAGCTCTGGGTGACGAATTCTTCGAGGACCGGTACACCCCCGGGGCCCCGGTGGACGGCGCAGTGGAATTCTTCTGGAGGTATATGCAGGCCGGCCCGATTGCATCGGGAACGACCGAGATGCTCCAGCGCCACCTCTCGCGGACAATGTTCCGAGGCGAGCGGATACGTGCCACTGAGGACGGGTCCGAGATGCGAGCCGTCGTCGACAGGGTGATGAGGGACGTGGGTGGGGTCGACGCGGCGCGAAGGGCGATAGCGGAGCCGACGTCCCGCTCGGACCTCCTGGCCATTGTGGGTCCCCTGCTCCAGTCGTTGGACCCACGAGACGGATATTTCGAGGGAGTGTCGGCCGCCGAAATATGCCGTGGCGCGGGCTCCGTCGTGCTCCCCCTTCCGATCGAGGCCATGCTGCTGAGGCGCCCTTCGGGCCGACCGCTCGCTCTCCAGTCGGCCCACGGGAGGCTCGAGCACGGCGACCTCTTCTCCGAATGGGACGTAGCCATGGGTGCCGGGCGGACGGAGGTGGTCACGTCGGGTCCTGACTTGATCGGCTCGAAGGTCGGACCATTTGTCAACAAGATTCCTCCGGTCCGAATCGGGGAGGGAGAACCGATCACCTCCTTCGAGCACGCCATGCTCCACGTCCTGAGCTCGTGGTACGTCTTCGGTGCTTTGGAGAAGGCTCTCGACCTGGCCACCATCTACGCAACCGAACGAGTCGCCTTCGGCGCACCGATAGCGGCCTACCAGGGCGTCGCGTTCCCGCTGGCCGACGCCTGTTCCGAACTGCAGGCCCTCTACGAGCTCGCGCTGTACAGTCTCAACAGCGTGTACGAGTCGCCTGAGTCGTCGCTCGCGGACGCCTTGACCCTCAAGTGGGCGATCGCGGACAGCGGGCCGAGGATCCTCAGGATCGCACACCAGGTTCTGGGAGCAGTCGGTCAATGCGACGAGCATGACCTGAGCATCATCACCCTCACCTTGCAGGCTCGACTCCGGTTGCCGTTCGGGATTGAGGAGTGTCTCAGACGGCTCGCGGCCGAAGTTGAGCAATCAGGCTTCGACAGTCTCTTTCAGCCCGGCGGTGACCCGGCTACCTGAGACGACACCGACCTCTCCTTGGAGAGGGAACCGGACATATGCTGGATCCATCCAGTATGTGGGAGTCAAGTTTCAGAGCGAGCGTTCAGTCGCGGAGGGTGTCAATGTGACCCAGCAATCTGGCAACGTCACGCTGCAGGAGTACCGGAAGTCCGTCCGTGCCTGGGTGGAGGCGAATCTGAACCCGGCCGTCGGATTCGAGGCAGAGGATGAAGACGCCGAGATGGCGCGCATCATCGAAGACAGGGGCATCCAGGCCAAGCTCCACGAAGGCGGTTTCGCCGGTTTCACGCTCCCACCCGAGTACGGGGGGCAGGGTTTGACCCTGGAACACGAGCGCATCTTCAACGAAGAGGCACGGCCGTATCGCATGCCAGGGACCAACCTCGGGGTCTCCATCAACATCCTCGGCGCCACACTGGCGGCCTTCGGCACGCACGAACAGAAGCTCCGTCATCTGCCGAGGATCTTGTCCGGCGCGGAGATCTGGCTGCAGTTGCTGTCAGAACCGAGCGGGGGTTCGGACCTGGGTGGGCTCTTGACCAGTGCGATCAGGGACGGTGACAACTTTGTGGTGAACGGGCAGAAGACCTGGAGCACCGGCGCGCACGCCTCGGACTTCGCCCTGTGTCCCGTGCGCACCCGCTGGGATGTCCCCAAGCACAAGGGCATCTCGGTGCTGATCATCGACCTGAGGACGCCGGGCATCGACATCCGCCGGATTAGACAGATCAACGGCGGAGCGGAGTTCTGCGAGGAGTTCTTTACCGATGTGATGGTTCCGGCTGAGAACTTGATGGGTGAGGAGAACGAAGGGTGGCGCGTGGCCAGGGGCCTGCTCGAGATCGAGCATGCCTGGGTCGGGAGGGGAGGCGCCAGGAGCACCGCTCCGAAGGGCGTCGGTCGGATCGTCTCATTGGCCTCCGATCGGGGACTCGGGGCCGACGAGGGTGTGCGTCGCGAGGTGGTGGCCGTGCACATCGCGTCGACCGCGCAGCAGCTGGTGTCGGCGCGGGTCTCCGATGCAGTCGCCAGCGGCGCGCTGGTGCCGGGCTACGGCAGTCTCCTCAAATTGGGGAATGACCTCCTTGCGCAAAGAGAGTCGGAGCTGGCCCTGCGACTGGCTGGGAGCGAAGGGGTCACGTGGAGGCCAGATCATCCCGAGGAGGGCGAATGGTCGGAGCAGTTCCTCTTCCTCAGAAGAACGACGATCGCCGGTGGTACCTCGGAGATCCAGCGCAACAATGTGAGCGAGCGAGTGCTGGGGCTACCGCGGGAGCAGGCGTCGGACCGGGACGTTCCGTTCAACGAAGTGGCCCACAACTAATCTGCTGTCCGTCGAGGGGTGAGGAGAGGACACATGACAATGCAGTCCGAATATCGCCGACCCGCAGAGGACACGTTGGCGATCCTCGACGTGGTGGGCCGGTACGGCTTTGTCGTCGATGACCGGGACTGGGACGGCTTCGAGCGGGTGTTCACCGATGACGCGGTGTTCGACCCCCGCGATCACGACCACGACCCGCCGCGAGGTTTCACCCCGATCGAGGGGCGTCAAGAAATCGTGCGGGCCTTCCGGGACCTGTACGTCCACCCCATTCAGCACATGATCGTGACCAGTGTGATCGACGACATCTCCCCCGATGAGGTGATGGTCCGGTCGAAAGGAATGTTCCCGATCCCCGACTTCCAGTTCTTCGAGGGCATCTACACCGATGTGGTCGTGAGGACCGAGAGCGGATGGCTGATCCGGCACAAGACCTTCAAGCGCTTCGGCCAGGGCACCACGCCCTGGATGCGAGAGTCGGTGCGTGAAGCGCGCCGCAGGGGAGCGACCTTCGACTAATCAGTCGAAGGAATCTTCGTCGGCTCGCGGTCGCGATCGACGTACACCTCTGTTCCCTGGACCTCGACGTGGTACTTCGCCAACCGGCACCCCGGCTGAGTCAGGCCGTCTCCGGTGGTCACATCGAAGCACCACGCATGGCCGGCGCACACAAGCACGTCCTCGTCGAGCTCGCCGTAAATCAGCGGGTACTCCTCGTGCGGACAGATGCCGTCCAGGGCGTGGAGGTCTCCTCGGTCGTCCCGGATGACGAGGACCTCCCAGCCTTCTACGAAAAATGCGGCCATCTGACCCTTGACCAGGTCGTCGGCTTCGCACACCTTCGTCAACGCCATAGCAACCACAGTATCGCCCTCATCGTTGGCGAAGTTGGACGACAGTATCGATCAGGGGATGGTGACCGGAAGTGATTCGTAACCCCGCATGTCGGCGTAGTACATGAACGTCGATCTGTCGAGATCGACGTCCCACTGCGGGAAACGCTTGAGAACCTCCTCGAGAACCACGCGACCCTCGAGCCGCGCCAGCGCCTGACCGAGGCAGTAATGCGATCCGAATCCAAATGTCAGGTGCCGGTCTATCTTCCGCGTGACGTCGAACCGATCGGGATCCTCGAAGTGTCCGTCATCGCGATTTCCCGATGGCGTCAGCGTCGCCAGAATGCTGCCTTCGGGGACGATCTGGCCGCAGATTTCGATGTCTCGAGCTACGAATCTGCAGTTCTGCAACGTATTGGGCTCGCAACGCAGGATTTCCTCTATCGCATTGCGGGTCAGGGTCGGGTCCTCGACCAGCAGTCGACGCTGATCCGGGTTCTGGGCCAACAGCACGCCGGTCCAGCCGATCAACAGGCGCGTGGTCTCATTGCCGGCTGCGGCGACGATGTTGATGTAGGCCAGAAGCTCTTCACGGGTCAATCGGCGCGTGACTCCGGTTTCATCCTCGAACTCCGCGTACAGCAGCTGGGTCATGATGTCGTCGGACGGATGGTCCGCCCGCCACTCGATGTACTCGGCGAAGATGTCGCCCGAAAGGGAGTTCGAACCGGCCGGGTCCGATGACCGCTGTCCATAGAAGTGGTCCCGGACCGACTCCTGGTCCGATTCAGGAATACCCACCAGCATGCCGATGACCTTGATCGGTACCAGCATGCCCAGGTCGCCGACGAAGTCGAAGCCGCCTGCTCCAACCAGAGGATCCAAGAGAGACGCGCACAGTTGCCTGATGCGGTCCTCGAGGGAGGCCACTCCCTTGGGGGTGAACATGCGTGACAGAAGGGCGCGGTGAATGTTGTGTGTCGGGGGATCCTCGAAGATAACCGTCCCCTTGGGGATCTCCATGCCTGATTTCAACATGTCGAGCGTTACGCCCTTCCGGGAGATGAACACATCTCGGTTCAGCAGCGTGCTCTCAATGTCGTTGAATCGACTGATGGCGTAGAAGTCGAACTCCTCGCTGAAATACAGCGGCGCCTCTTCCCGCATCCGACGGAAGAGCGGATGCGGGTTCAGGATGGTCTCGCTGTCGTAGGGGTTGTACCTCAGATCGGCTGACGTCGTCGTCACAGTCCACACCTTTCCTTCTCACAAGCGAGCGGGGTCGAGAGCGGGCTGGCCCGTCCGTTCGCCTCGGCGACCTTGCCTTCCTCTCATCGGACGGGAGGGGCCGACGAACGAAACGTCGCAAAGGTTCTTGGCAGGACAACTTGTTGCAGTCTGCTCGATGTTTTGTACAGTATACAGGGTCCCGGCATGGGTGCCCTTGAGTCGAGGAGGGGAAGACGAGTGGGAATCGAATTGGATGGGAAGGTCGCGATTGTCACCGGAGCAGCCCGTGGCATCGGCAAGGGGATGGCGACGGCCCTGATCAAGGCGGGTGCCGCTGTCACGATCACCGACATCAGACAAGAGACGCTGAATGAGACGAGCGCGGAGTTCGACAACATCAAAGGGGCCAGGCATCTGGCCCTCATAGCGGACGGCACCAAAGATGACGAGGTGAACGATGCGGTACGCAAGACCGTAGAAGCATTCGGGCGGGTCGACGTCCTGATCAACAACGCGCAGACTGCAGTCACCGGTGTCAACATTGAGGACCAGACCGTGGCCGACGTGATGGACGGGATCGATACCGGGTTCCTGGCATCGTTCCGCTACATGAAGGCGTGTTTCCCTTACCTGAAGGAGGCACAGGGCACCGTCGTCAACTTTGCCTCGCAGGCGGGCCTGCTGGGCAACGTCGGGATGGTCGGCTACAACGCGGCCAAGGAAGCCAACCGGGCCCTGACCCGTACCGCGGCTCGGGAATGGGCCCAGTACAACATCACGGTCAACTGCATCATCCCCGGCATGCTCACCGAGGGATCCAAGGAATTCTTCGACGCCAACCCCGAGCACTACAAGCACTCATTGGCCAACATACCGCTCGGTCGGTTGGGGGACCCGGAGAAGGACGCTGGCGCCCTGGTCGTGTTCCTCGCCTCCGACGGCGCCCATTACCTCACCGGCGATACGTTCAACATCGACGGTGGCCGCTGTATGCGGCCCTGAGCAGGTGTGCCCACGCCCTGGGTAGGACCGATGCCCCTCGGTGAATGCCGGATTGAGCCGGATTGATCAGCCGCTCGACACCTTGCTGAAGGTCGGCCTCATCCGTTCGGCCTCGGACAGGAACATCGGACCGACCACCTTCCTCAGTGTGCGGGCCGGCCCCTCAAGGTCCACCGTACCGCGTGCGTGTTGGAGGAGCCGGTTGTCCCACACGACCAGATCACCCTCCTGCCAGTCATGGCGCAGCACCCCGGGCGAGTTGTAGAGGTGGTCGAACAGGGCAGCGAGCAGCTCTTCGTTCTCCTCCTTGCTCAGCCCCAGTATCTCAATGGTGGCCTGTTGTGAGACATAGAGCAGGGTCCGACCGGTGCGCGGGTGGTGATGGACCACGGGGGTCACGGTCGAGTGAGGCAGTTCGTAGTACGAATCGATGACGTTCTCGTCGCCGCCCCGGTTGGGGTAGGCGTGGTCGAAACCATGACGAGCCTGGAGTCCCTCGACGCGGGAGCGAAGATGCTCGGGCAACGTGTCCCATCCGTAGCCCATGTTTACGAACATGGTGGGCACGGTCGGCTGCTCGACCTGGATCCCGTACAGAGAGATGACCGGCTGTGGGCGCTCGGCCCACATCGCGTCGCAGTGGTAGAGCAGTCGGCCATAGGGAGCGCCCCCGCCGGCCTCCCTGTTCGACACGAAGTACGATGGTGGCGTTTCGTCGTCCACTTCGGGGCCCGGCTTTGCCGGTGGTTCTTCACCAATCAGTGTGTAGACCAGGTAGCGCTGAAAACTCTCGTCAATATCCAGATTGCGAAAGACGAGGGCTCCACGTGCGTCGAAGAGGTCACGCAGCTCGCTGATCGTGTCGTCGTCGAGAGGCTGCGGCTCCAGCCCCGACACCTCGGCGCCCAACGCTGGATGCAGATCCTTTACCGTCAGCGCAGTCATCCGAATGAGCCTCCTATCACGTGCAATCCGTCGCTGAGATTCGTCCCCTGCAGTGGCGAACTCGTCCGCCCAGGCTATCCCTTACGTGGTGAGAAGTGTCGAAAACTCTCCGCACTTGGGCGCGTCCATCAGGACGGCAAACCCGGGGGAGGAGGGTGCTGGCAGGACTGTCCGACTGCGGATCACGAGCTATCGGGGGCAGTCGTAACCTTTCTCCTGGTGAGCGACCAGGCAGATCGATGTCACGTACCCGAGGTGACCGTTCGGTGTCGAAAGTCACATCAACCCAGGAGTCGGCGGACATGACTTTGACCACTGCAAGCGTCTATTTCGACATGTACGACCGCGAGATCTACGCGGATCCGTACCCGACCTACCGGAGACTCCGCGATGAGGCGCCGCTGTACTTCAACGAGCAGATGGGGTTCTACGCGGTGAGCCGGTTCGAGGACGCCGAGCGTGTGATGGTCGATCGGGAGACCTTCATTTCGTCCAAAGGAATGGTCTTCAACATCATGCCCTACGTCATCGGCGGTGACATAGGCATCCCGAACGGCCTTTTCATATGCGAGGACGCACCACTGCACACCATGCACCGGTCCCTCATTTCGCGGGTGTTCACGCCGAAGCGGGTGAATCTCATTGAGCCGGAGATCCGGGCTTTCTGCGCTGCGGTTGTCGACCGCCTCGTTGGCGCCGATCGGTTCGACTGGGCCAAAGATGTCGCTGCTCAGGTGCCGATGCGGGTCATCGGCATGCTGGTCGGTATCCCTGAAGAGGACCAGGAGAAGATTCGGGACCATTTCAACGAGCTCCTCAATGAGGGAACTCAGGATTCGACCAAGCCCCCGTTCGAGGCATTGGCTCAATCCGAGGGACTCTTTGGCGCTCACCTTGACCGGTGCACCCGTCAGCCCTCCGATGATCTCATGACACAGTTGCTGACCATCGAGTTCGAGGACGACACGGGAGCCCGACGTAAACTGCGAAGGGAGGAGATACTCACCTTCTTGAACCTGATAGCCGGTGCCGGCACGGACACGACCAGTCGCCTCATAGGGTGGACCGGAAAAATCCTCGCCGAGCACCCCGATCAGCGTCGAAGGCTCGTCGAAAGCCCGACGCTAATCCCGAACGCCATTGAGGAGATACTTCGCCTCGAGCCTCCCCCTTACCACTTCGGCCGCTACGTGACCACGGACGTGACGTTCCACGGGCAAACTGTGCCGGCCGGGAGCATCATGGTGGTTCTGCCCGGAGCGGCCAATCACGACGATCGCCGATTCCCCGACCCTGATAGTTTCGACATCGATCGCCAGATCGGTCGCATTCTCAGCTTCGGCTTCGGCGCCCACCTCTGCCTCGGCGCCAACTTGGCTCGGCTCGAAGGTCGAATAGTTCTCGAGGAGGTTCTCAAGCGTATCCCCGAGTGGTCTGTCGACCTCGACCAAGGTGAACTCACTCAAGGAATAGACACACGTGGTTGGGAATCTCTGCCGGTTAGCGTCTGATCGTCGGAAGCGTCGGCGTATTCGAAGTACAAGAAGCGAGTAACGAGGAAGAAGGGGAGATTTGGATGACGAACGAGTTGCGGTTCGATGGACGCTCAGTGGTAGTGACCGGGGGTGGACGCGGGTTCGGGCGCTGCCATGCGCTCCTGCTCGCTTCGCGCGGCGCTCGGGTGGTGGTCGCAGATTACGGCGTCGAGCTCGATGGCAGCGGCTCGTCTCCTGAGCCGGCTGAGCAGGTCGTCAAGGAGATTGAGTCGGCGGGGGGCGAGGCGGTGGCGTGTTTCGCCAACGTTACCGACGAAAAAGGCGCCCAGGCGATCGTCGACACTGCCCTGAAGGCCTTCGGCCGGTTGGACGTGGTGGTCAACAACGCCGGCATTTACGCCGGGGATTGGTTCGACGGCGTAGACAACGCCCAGTTCCGGAGGATGGTCGACTACCACTACCTGGGCACTGTGTTCGTGTCGAAGGCGGCCTGGCCGCATCTCAAGTCGGCCGAACACGGTTGTATCGTCAACACCAGTTCCGAGGCCGTTATCGGCCACATTCCGAAGAGTCCTGACTACGCGGGTGCGAAGGGCGCGGTCTTCGCCTTCACGAAGGCATTGGCCCTCAATGGCAAGATGCACGGCGTTCGGGTGAACGCTGTGGCGCCTCGGGGAAACACGAGGATGTCCGGACCCGACGTCCTGGCCAAGACCTTCGATCAGCCCGAGGAGAACTTCATCAACGAGTTCTTCGACAAAATGCTGCCCGAGTACGTGTCGCCGGCTGTCGCCTTCCTGGCTCACGACTCCTGCTCGTTGACGGGCGAGGTGATCGTCTGCGGTGGTCTTCAGGCGATGCGATTGGCGCTGATCGAGACGGTCGGACTGACCTTCGAGAACGACATAACGCCGGAGGATCTGGCCGAGAACGTCGACCGACTGATGGACACCAAGGACGCCCAGGTCATGGGCCTCGACCTCTGGGGCTGACGGGCTCGTCCGGCGTGGGTAGTGATCCCGGTAGCTGCTCCGAGCAGCCGTCTGGGAGCATGGTCGGATGTTCGATCTGAGCGGCAAGACGGTGGTGGTGACCGGCGGAGGTCGCGGTATCGGCCGAGGCATCGCGAGAGCTATGGCCAGGTCCGGCGCCGATGTTGTGGTGGCGGGGCGTTCCCCGGAGCACCTCCGCGACACGGTGTCGGAGTTGCGCGGGTTTGGCGGCCAGGCTCTGGACGTGCCGACTGACATCACTCGGGTCGAAGAAGTCGACGCGCTGATCAGACGAGTCATCGACTCGCGTGGCGGATTCGATGTCTGGGTCAATAACGCCGGCGGCGCGAGGAACGAGGACTCCGGACCACTGATGGACCTGACCGAAGGGCAGTGGGATGCTGTCGTCGACGTGAACCTGAAATGGACGTTCTTCGCCGCTCAGGCGGCGGCCCGTGCCATGAAGGAGAGTGGCGGGTCCATCATCAACATCTCGTCCAGAAGCGGGTCGCAGCCCAATCCGATGACAGGCCATTACGGCGCGGCCAAGTCCGGCGTGGACAACCTGACGGCGACCATGGCGGTGGAGTGGGGGCACCTGGGAATCAGGGTCAATGCCGTTGCCCCCGGCGCCGTTCTCACCGAGGAGCCTGTCGCAGCGATGGACCGACCGAGTCGCCGGAGACGACAGGCCGAGTCGATCCCACTACGTCGGCTGGGCGTGGTCGACGATGTCGGACCGCTGTGTGTGTTCCTCGCGTCCGACGAGGCTTCGTGGATCACAGGCGAGGTCATACACATCACGGGCGGAAGCCGTCTCCCCATTGGGTACCTTAACTACCTGCATCGTGTGAACGAGCGCCTTGGGCCACCCACGGTCGCTGACGTGTAGCGCTCAGGGGGTCCCGCGATCATCAGGAGGCTGGAAGCGAGTGCCCGTCAGTGCGAGCGGGCCACTGTGCCGCCGTCCACCGGCATCATGACGCCGGTGAGATAGCGCCCATCGGGGCCGGCGAGGAAGAGGGCGGCGCGGGCAATGTCCCATGCGTCCCCCTCGTGGGGGAGCGAGACCTTGAAGGTAAGGTCAATTGTGCCGGGTTCTATCCCGGCTTTCTGCATGGCCTGGTTGCGCATCGGCGTGTCGATGATTCCGGGTGCAATGCAGTTGACCCGAATCCCGTCCTTGCCGTAGGCGTCGGCCACATCGTTCATCAGTCCTTCCAGTCCTGCCTTGGCCGAGGCGTACGCGGTTTGACCGCTGCCTCCCTGGCCACGGAGCGCGGCGATGGACGAGATGTTCACGATGGAGCCACCGCCGGCCGCCTGCATGACGGGAACGACCGCTTTGGTCAACATGAACGGTGCGGCGAGGTTCACGGCCAGTATCGACTGAAGGAGCTCCACGCTTGTGTCCAGAAGGCTGGTGGATGACGAGATAGCGGCGTTGTTGACCAAGATGTCCACCGTGCCGTAGTGGGACACGGCGGCCTCCACTATGCGCGACGCCTCGGACAGATCACTGAGGTCGGCGACGACGATGAACGCCTCCCCACCTTCAGACACGATCATGTCCAGGGTTTCCTTGGCTCGCTCCTCGAACTTGTCGACCAGCACCACCCGAGCGCCCTCGCGGGCGAACAGAATGGCCATGGCGCGACCGGTCCCGAGGCCCGGTCCGCTCGACCCGGCGCCGGTGACCACGGCGACCTTGCCCTGGAGTTTGCCTGAAGATGCCATCGAGATCCTTCCCACGTGCGCCTACGTTCACACCGCACGACACCATGCGCTCTCGTTGGTGGCGAGCAACGCAGGAGAGTATTACAGCGCGCTCCGGTGCCTTTTTGTCCAGATGCGGAGCGGCCTGTCAACGTCGATGCGGCATCGGACCTGGCGCAACCGCAGAGACTCCCAGTGTTGCGTGCGCTGAACCGGTGACAGCCGATCTGAGCCGGTGGCAGCTGAGCCGCCAGCTCAGCTTTTTAGCCGCGGCCGGCGGCGGCCAACATGTCCTTGCGGATCATGTCGTCGACCTCCCCCAGTCGCGCCTCGCCTTCGGCGGGCTTGAGGTAGCCGCCGCGCGCGGCGAAGCTGGCGATCAGCTCGTCGGCGAGCGGGGTCGGGTCGTCGCGGATGGCGGCGATGGTCGGACCGATCTTCTCTGCAATTTTCGAGAGCCGATCCCGGTCCAGGCCCAGGAAACGGACCGCGTTTTCGCCCAGCATCTTCCGGATCTCGTCCTCGGGAACGCCGGAGAAGGCGTCGCGCAGCCAGTCCGCTGTGTTGGGCCACGTGCCTTCGGGATGCGGGTAGTCCCTACCGAAGGCGATTGTGTCGATTCCGATCTCGTGGCGCATGGCGACTTCCGCCTTGTGGATGAACGAGGCGCCAGCCAGGCAGTTGCTCCGCCAGTACTCGCTCGGTCGCTTGAGGGCCGTGAGATCAGCCCGGTTCTCGTCGTAGACCTCGTCCAGGTGGTGGAGGGTGGCCGGAATCCAATCGACGCGAACCTCTGTGAGGACCAGCTTCAACCGGGGATGACGGTCGAATACGCCGTTCAGCATCAGTTGCCACATCGGCCTTCTCGGGCGCGGGCTGCTGGAGAATTCGTGGAAGAACTCCGACCCCTCGGGTCCGACGCCATCGGCGTGTGCCAACATGCGGTCACGGTCGGTGCTGCCGGCGGCCTCCGCCGCCTGGGTGTAGATCCGCTTCAGATGCGGGAACGCAGATCCTTGCTCCCAGCCGAACCCGGCGTGGACGACCAGTGCCAAACCGAGGTCCTCGCACGTTGACCAGAAGGGCTCCCAGTACTCGTCGAAGAGCGGTGGCAGGTCCGCATGGGTCATGTAACCCGGCGCGTAGGTCCCGACGAACCCATGATCCGCGATCCACCGCAACTCCCCGACGGTCGCCTCCATATCGGTGCAGGGTCCGATCGTGCCGACGGCGAGAAAACGCTCTCGGGCCGAGCTGAAGTTGTCAGCCGCCCAGCGGTTCCAGGCCCTGGAGCCCGCGTGCCACGCATCGAAGGAGTATGTGTCGTTGGTGGTGTTGTGGAACATGTCGCCGAGCCGGAAGTCGCCGTGGTAGATGAACTCTGCCGCGACCCCCTCGCGATCCATGTCGGCCAGGCGCAACGTGGCATCGTGGAGGCCGTGATAGCCAGTGCGATGGGCTTCTGCCACTTCGGGAAGCTGGGTGGCGCGCGACTTGGCCCCGATGAGATAGATCGCTGTGGGATAGATCTCGTTGTCCTCTTGGAGCTTCGGCAGCAGATCGTGGAACCGGCTGTCGAGGTACTCGCTCCACAGCTCCTTCGGAACACCTGCATGTGAGTCGGACGAGACGAACAAGACTTTTGCCACGGAATTCCTCCTGAATCTGTCCCACCTGGTCGATAGGTCTCCATTCGACGATACCCCCAGGTCCACCCCCCGGCCGCGCACAACATCTGCGTCCAACCGGCACGGTCCAACTGCGGAGACTCTGCGTCCGGAACGGGGAACGCGATTCAGCGGCGAGGCGGGTCCGCATTTGGCTGAACCGGGTCGGGGTGGTCGCGAGTCAGCGATACTTGGTGCTCGTGCGCCTGGTGGTGCAGCTCGGACAGAGAACCATGGCAAGGGAGTGGGTCCTATGGCAGGTCGGATGGACGGTAAGAAGGCGGTCGTGGTCGGTGCCGGTCAGCTGCCGAGCAAGCTGACGGGTATCGGTCGAGCCATATCCGAGCTATTCGCTCGCGAGGGAGCCGAGGTCTGCGTCGTCGACTATTTCCTCGACCGGGCCGAGGCCACGGTCAAAGGGATCGTCGACGCCGGTGGTCGGGCGAGCGCCATTCAGGCCGACGTGGGCGAGCCGGCCGACTGCGCCCGTCTCATCCATGAGGCGCACCGCACCATGGGCCGCGTCGATGCCCTCGTCAACAACGTCGCCACCGAGGAGGGGGACAGCGATCCCCTGACACTCGACGTCGAGGGATGGCAGCGGGTCATGGATGTCAACTACCGCGCAATGTGGCTCACCTGCCAGGCGGTGATCCCCCTAATGCAGGAGCAAGGGGGAGGGACGATCGTCAACACATCCTCCGCCGGGTCGCGCACCGCCGGTGGAAACCTGTTCGCGTACGGCCTGTCGAAAGCGGGGGTTGACGCCATGACGCACAAGCTGGCAATGGCTTTCGCGCCGTGGGGAATTCGTTGCACCTCCGTACTGCCGTCGTGGGTGGCGACGCAGCACTCGATGGATGGGTTGATCCAGGCGGGGGTGGTACACAGCGAGGACGAGGTCGAGGAGCTGGCTCGCCGTTCCAATCCCCTCGGGCGCTTCGGCACAGCCATGGATGTCGCGTACGCGGTGCTGTTCCTCTCGAGCGACGAATCAGCACACATCACGGGCGTGAGTTTGCCGGTCGATGGCGGGATGTTGGGCACCGTGGGGGGCTACCAGCGACCACGCAATGCTCCCTAATGCCGGTAGGTGAGAGGGCAAGCGCCTTCCCCGCGTTCGTAGGTGACGTGGGCACCGCTCGGCTGAACTCGGGCCTCTGGCCCAGTTATTCGCCCTACCCCCTTGACGACCTGTTGTACCACGTATAATGTACTTCGTATAGCGAGCCCGGCCACGGGCTCAGTCGCCAGGTGCTGGGCGTAAGAGGGGGAGTTCAATGGCCATTGCCTTTGAGACACCAGTCAGCTTCGGGGTGGGCGGCCAGGTCGAAGACCTGTTCGTCTCCGAACTCCGCGTCGGCGAGGGGATCCGGTCGGGAGGCTTGGACGAGCGCCACGTGGAGTTGCTGATGGAGTGCATCGATGCGTGGCCGCCGATCGTCGTGTGGGGCGAGGAAATGGTGGTGGTCGACGGTTGCCACCGGGTGGAGGCGGCCCGCCGCCTCGGGCGCCAACACGTGGAGGGACTTCGCTTTCTCGGTTCACCCGAGGAGGCCTTCATCGAGGCGATACGGCGCAATGTGGGCCATGGACTGCCGCTCAGTGTCGCCGATCGTCGCCGCGCCGCCCGGCGGGTGCTCTTCCGCAACCCAGATTGGTCGGATCGGCGAATCGCCTCGCTGTGTGGCCTCTCGGACAAGACGGTGGGGAGAATCCGGCGGGTCGGGTCGCTTGGCATGTCGGTGGACCGTCGAGTCGGCAGAGACGGGAAAATACGTCCGGTTCAGCCGGGCGAGGTACGCGATCGCATCCGCCAGGCACTGGAGGAGAACCCGGCGGGATCATTGCGCGCCATTGCCGCCGTGGCCGGAGCCTCGCCCGAGACGGTTCGATCGGTACGGGCCCGCCTGCAGATGAGCGATCCGGGTCTCCCCGAGGCCGACCGGCCGCCTGCGGTCCGCAAGCCGTCCCACGCGACGACCGTGTCGGTGCTCTCGGTCTTCGCCCAACCGGACGACCGCACGGATCGGAACCGAAACGAAAAGGAGTGGGAGGCCGATCAGGCCCTCAGTGCCTGCGGTGAGTTCACCGAGTGGTTCTCCTCGACGAATGTCAGTGAGGATTGGCACAACTTCCTCTGGACCATTCCCTTGGGGAGGGTGTACGAGGTAGTCGACGAGGCCCGTCGGAGGGCCGCCGTCTGGACATCATTTGCCAGCCTGCTCGAGGCCCGAACCCGTTGAGCAGCTCCTGACCCGCGACGGCGCATGCCGGGTCGTGCGGCACCCCGAGGGTGTAGTTGCATAACTTCGGTAAGTAGTTTTACGATGCACGCATGAGTCGGACGACAGCAGACCTCATCGGGCATTCACCGGATCTGGTGCGGATAGAGCAGGGACTCGGCAAGATCTCGTATCTCATCAATCGGGTTCGGCGGCACCAATGGATCCGTAGTGCCTCCGGGATTCCGGTGGACCGGGCGGCCGCCGTCATCCTCCGCCGGCTGGAGGAGTCGGAGCCGCTCCGACCGAGCGAGCTGGCCGCCCAACTCGAAGTGGAGGCCCCCCATGTGACCCGCCAGGTCCAGCTGCTCGAGGACCTCGGCTATGTCACGAGGATCGCCGATGCATGCGACGGGCGGGCTCAGCTGATCGGCCTCACGCCCTCCGGGCGCGATGCGGCCGGTCGGATACGGGAGGCGAGCAGATCCGCGCTGGCCGGCGCGCTCGACGGTTGGTCCGCGGACGAACTGCACGACGTGGCCGAACTCTTGAGCAGGATGGCCGATGACTACCTGGCGTATGCCGATCAGCAGATGAGGAGGGCACCGACATGATGTACAAGGCGATTTCGGCGGACGGCCACGTGAACGAGCCGCCCAACCTGTTCGAGGACCGGCTTCCGGCCAAGTTCAAGGAACGAGGCCCCCGAGTGATCGAGACGCCCAACACGAAAGGCCACGCCTGGGTGATGGAGGGTCAGAGTCGGCCGTCGGTACTCGGCTTCGCCTGCATGTACTTCCGGTCGTCCAAGCGGGGGGACAGGGCTTCTCTCATCGACACCTTCAAGAACATCAAGGACCGGGGTGTCCGCTTTGAAGACATGTTCGAAGGGTCGTGGGACCCCGCCGCCCGGGCCAGGGAGATCACCGACGACCAGATTGACGCCGAGGTGATCTTCAACGGTGTCGGGACCGTCTGGAACGGGATCAAGCTGATGAAGGACAAGGAACTGAGTCTGGCCTGCTTCCAGGTCTACAACGACTGGATGGTCGAGTTCCAGGCCTACGCCCCGGAGCGCTTCATCTGCAACGCCACGTTGCCGAGTACAGGGATCGACGACTGCCTCAGCGAATTGACGCGGTGTGTGGACATGGGGTTGCGTACCGTCCAACTGGAGGCCTACCCCAGCGGGTCGTTCAGCGACCCTTCGGCGGCGGACGACCGGTTCTGGGCGGCGGCCGTGGAGCTCGACATGCCGGTCAACGTGCACACGGAGTTCTTCTTCCCGGCCGGTGACCTGGGCTCGAACCTCACGGCCGATGGTGTACCGGAAACCAAGCTCCGGGCGAAGACCCTCGGGATCGACCTCGACGCTGGAAAATTCCCGGTGATCCTCTACAAGATGATCTGTGCCGGGGTTTTCGAGCGGTTCCCGACCCTCAAGTTCGTGGGGACCGAGGTCCACACCGGCTGGATCCCCTACTACCTGGAAAAATTTGACGAGTCGGTGCTGCGGAACCGCCACGAATGGAACCTGCCCCTGTTGCCGAGCGAGTACTTTCATCGCAACGTGTCGGTCGTCTACGTCGTTGACGAAGCGGGGGCGGCCGATCGTTACGACATCGGCGTGGGGAACATCATGTGGGGCCCGGACTTCCCCCACTCGGCCAGCAACTGGCCCGTCGACTACGAACTGGGCCACGAGATCCTCGTGCGCGCCGGCGCCACCCCTTCGGAGATTGAGCGGATCATGTGGCGCAATGCCGCCGACATGTACCAGCTGTCGTACGACGAGCCCGCCATGGTGGGCGCGACCGCAGGGAGGGGCAGTGCGTGACATGACCGGCACTAGCCTGATCTCCGCCGACAGCCATGTCATAGAGCCTCCCGACGTCTTCACTGCCCGGTTACCAGCGAAGCTGCGTGACCGGGCGCCCCGGCTCGATTCGGTACGCGGGGTCTGCCGCTGGTCTGTCGCAGGGGAGTCGGCAACACTGCCTGATTCGGTGGTGAATGGGTCCGGATGGCGCAGACCGCCGCATGGGCCTCGGAGCTTCGAGGACGTCCTGCCCGCCCTGTACGATCCGGCGCAGCGGTTGGTCGCTCAGGACGCCGACGGGGTGGCGGCCGAGGTCCTCTATCCCTTTCCCGGGCTCTGGGACGCCATCCGGGCCACCGCGGATCACGAGCTGATCCTCGGCTGTGTGCGGGCCTACAACGACTGGATCGCCGAGTTCAGCGCGCACAGCCCAGATCGTCTCATTGGCCTGGGTCGCATCCCCGTGACCGGCTTCGACGATGCCCGCGACGAGCTGCTGCGCTGCGTCAACGATCTCGGCCTGCGCGGGATCATCCTCGACGCATGGCCCGCCCTCGGCCCGGCGCCCGGCCGCGGCGACGACGGGTTCTGGGAGGTCGTCGATGCGACGGGTGTCCCGGTGAGCATCCACTACGCGCTGGGGGGTACATCGCCCAGTACGCCTGTGGCGGGCATCGCCCCGGGCCTGCGCCCACCCATGGCGGATGCCGCGCTCCCGCTGGTGGCGGCCGGGACCTTCGACCGCTTTCCCAATGTGCGCTTCGTGCTGGCCCATGGTGACGCCGGATGGGCGACGCACTGGCTGGAGTTCACCGACATCAACTACGTGAGGCATCGGCATCTGGCCCACTACCAGCTGCTGAACCCGGATCTACTACCGAGCGAGTACCTACGTCGCCACTTCTGGTTCACGGTCCACCAGGACCGGTCGGCGGTGAAGAATCGCCACAAGCTGGGCCGTACCCATCTCCTGTGGGCGAGCCACTTTCCTCTTGACGGCGCCGACTGGCCTGATGACCGACGGCAGGCCGTTCAGCTGACCGAAGAGCTTCCGGCCGGAGAGAGGGACGCCATTGTGGGCGGGAACGTGGCCCGCCTCTACCGGCTCCCCGGATTCGAAGACGGGTTTGCCGGCGCCGAGGAGGAACCGATGGCGCGGCTGGTGCATTTCTGATCGAGTGGTCGGACGGGCGGCGCGCCAGCACTCTTTGCCATCGCCGGAACCTCAGGTGCCGGTGGCCTCCGCCGCTGCCGCACCGATCGACGTCCCGGAGAAGAAATCGGGATTCATCGACGCGTAGAAGCGGACCGGGTTGGTGAAGACGAAGTCGCTCGAACTCGTCCTCTCGCAGAATCTTACGCTCGACCAGCTCGTAGGCCTCCTCGAGAGGCTCGTCGAACTCGGGGACATCCCAGTGACCCAGGTCGGAGGCGAAGAAGGCTGGCACCCTGGCGCCCAAGGGAGTGATCCTGGAATCGAAGGCCAGGCCGACGAGCGGGTCATCGGCCTCGCAGCCCCAGTAGAACGGGGTGCAGAACAGATCTCGGACGTCCTCGAGTGAGGTGATCCCGACCGCGGCGAAGTCGTCCCGCGGGATCTTCATGGATCCCTGCCACTTCAGCTGTTCGGCGGTATACCGGGAGAGCCGGGGATCGCTTTCGGTGAGGAGCCGGTACAGCAGGTCTGCATCGATGTTGTCCGGATTGAGCGCCCGGATGGCCGGCCCGCCGCGCTTCTGCCAGGTCGACGCCAGGCCGAGGAACGTTTCCACGCCCACGGCTGCGCCCCCTTCGAGCAGGGCCACCCTCAGTTCGGGGAAACGACGGGTGACGCCGCCCAGGAAGAGCGACTTGGCCAGTGCCGCCCCGGACGCGGCGAAATGCCCGATCTGGTTGAACACGAAGTTCGTGACGGATGCCCGATCGCTGAAGCCGATGCCCGCTGTGTGGGCGGCCAGGGGCATCTTCAACTCCACCGCTTTCGCCCACACCGGATCGTAGTCGTAGGCGCTGTCGATGCCGAATGTGTCGATCCACCCGTAGACCTCCCATTCGGCGATCCGCAGGGCGGCCCAGTCGTCGTCGGGGGGCCACGTCTGACCAGGTACGCCCCGGTGAACATGGCTGGCGATCAGGCCGACCTTGCTCCCGAGGGCTTTGGCGTGTTCCAGGGCGCCTATGGCCTCCTCGGGGGAGTTCATCGGGATCAGGGCGGCGACTGTGAAGCGGTCGCCGTAGGCCCGGTACTGATCGGCCATGAACTCGTTGTAGAGCCGGCACAAGGTTGTCCGTGCCTCGTCGTCCAGTATCTGCAACATGGCGATGCCCATGGTGGGGTAGAGCACGGCGAAGTCGATCCCCGCCTCGCCCAGCCGCTCGTAGTAACGAGCGGGGGAGCTGACCGTCGCGTAGTACTCCGTACTGGACGGCACGTGCCACGAGGTGGGGAGAAGTCCGCCGCGTCGCCGCTCCTCTGCCGGCATGTCGTCGGATGGCCCGCGCCCGCGGGAGATGGGGTCCAGCGCGGGCCCGCCACCGTGGTCCCGTACGAAGTCGGAGAAGACGGGGAAGAGCTCCACGATGTGACCATCTCCGTCGAGTACCGGGTGACCCAACTGTTCTCGGATCCGCGCCGAGCGCGAGGGACTTCTTGCGGTCATGGACGTGACCTCCCTTGAACCGTCCAGGGGACCCGGATCCTATATTGGGACGCCTGTGGCACCTGCGGTGCCCGTCCAGCTATCCCTGAGGGGACTGCTGCGTTGTCCGGCGACCGGGGAGGTCTTCATGGCATTTCGAATGGACGGCAAGGTGGCGATCGTCACGGGCGGCGGCACTCGCCTGCCGGGGATCGGCATCGGTTGCGCGGTCGCCAGGGTGTTGGCTCGCGAGGGAGCGTCCATCCTCGTCGTGGACCGTGAGGAGGACAACGCCAAGGCCACCGTCGGTCTGATCGAGGAAGAGGGGGGACGGGCCGCGGTCTGCGTGGCCGACGTCTCGAGCGAAGCCGACTGCGAGTCCATGGTCGGCGCTGCCCGGGCGACCTTCGGCGGCCTCGACATCCTGGTCAACAACGCCGGTATCAGCCTGCACGCACCGATCACGGAGACGACGCTCGATCTGTACGAGCAGATCATGGCCGTCAATCTCCGGGGGACCTTCATGGCGTGCAAGTACGCCATCCCGGCGCTGATCGAGCGCGGTGGGGGGTCGTTGGTCAACATCGGTTCCGTCGTGGCCATCCGGGATGCGGGGGTCACCCATCCGGCGTACGCCGCATCCAAGGGCGGGGTCCTGGCCCTGACCGTGGACCTGGCCGGAGAGTACGGACGCCGCAACGTCCGGGTGAACGCGGTACTGCCGGGGATGATCGCCAGCCCCATTCAAGCCTCCATCGGAACGCCGAGCCCCGAGATACAGAAGCGGATGAACATGCTGGGCCGTATGGGCAACGTGTGGGACATCGCCCACACCGTCGGGTTCCTCTGCAGCGACGAGGCGTCCTACATCACGGGCCAGGTCATCTCCGTCTGCGGCGGCGCCACCCAGGGAATGCCGGCTTCGTCGGGGCGGGCCGATCGCACGTGACGAGAGGCCGCTGACTGCTGGTGCGTCGGCAGTTGCCAGTCGGGGGGAATCCCGATCGACACCATGGTCCGTGGCTCGGTGCCGATATCGGTGGTGGTAGTGACCCTTGGTGTCGACGTCGTCAGCCAGGAGGCAGTCGCCGGCGCGCAGAACGAGACGATCGCCGGACGTCGTCCTGATCTCGGTCTCGCCGCGGAGGAACACCAGAAGGCGTCGCTCCGGCGCCGGGTGCAGATCCTGGGACGGGGTGGGTTCGAGTAGTTCGACCACCCCCGCACTGGTCGCCGGTATGTTGATGAGGCCGCGGAGCCGGGCGACGCCTTCGGAGTGGACATCGAGCACCGGAAGCTCGATGGTGGCCAGATGGGTCTCCCCGGCTTCGTCTCCGTACACTCGGTAGAGGGTCATGTGGGCGACTCTATGAGGCCCGCGCGACCCTTTCGAGACCAGCGCCGCCGAAAGAGAACCGCAGTTGGACGGAGTGCGCCGGGTGGGACCGTCGGGACCCGAGATGCGGCTTCAGAGCCCTATCGCCGGCGCCAACCGGTCGCGGTGGAAGTCCACACCGCCGTAGATGGCGGCGTTCGTCTCGACTCGCCGCATGTAGAGATGGAGGTCATGCTCCCAGGTGTACCCGATCCCCCCGTGCATCTGTAGGCATTCCCGCAGGATGACGGGGCAGCGATCGGCGACGTACGCCTTGGCCAGACTCGCCGCATTGCTGGCGTCCGCATCCTGCTGTACGGCCTTGAGGGCCGCTACCGTCACCGCCTTCGCTGATTCCAGCCAGAGCAGCATGTCGGCCAGCCGGTGCTTCAACGCCTGGTAGGAGCCGATGGGACGCCCGAACGCCTTGCGGTCCTTCACGTACTGAAGGGTCGTCTCGTACATTCGGTCCGTGGCGCCCACGGTCTCGGCACATTGCAGACTCAACGCCAGGGCGAACTGGGTTTCCAGTTCGGTGGCGTCGGGGCCGAACTCGCCGACCACCACCGAGGCGGGAACCTCGACCCCGTCGAACGCAACACGTGCGTAGTGACGGGTCAAATCCATTCCGTCCAAGGGCTGCACGGTGATACCGGGGGTAGACGATGCCACGAGGAACTGGGCGACCCCCTTCTCGGTCGTCGCCGAAACCAATAACTGGTCGGCGACATGTGCGTCCTGGATCGGGATCTTGACCCCCGTGAGTCGGTATCCGTCGTCAGTCTTGACGGCTTTGACCGAGCCTGACCGGGCGATCCAGTCGTCATGGTCCTCCGCCACGGCCCAGGCCGCTGTCTCCTGACCGGCTGCGATCTTCGTCAAATGCTCTTTGGCCAGCCCCTCTGAGCTGCTGCGCACCAGCGCGCCCGCCACGATGTTCGTCGGCAGCACCGGCCCGGCGAAGAGGGAGCGGCCCAGGAGTTCGGCGATGATGCCCAGGTCACAGACACCCTCACCGGAGATCGTCCCCCCGCCGAACTCTTCGGGTACGAGCATGGAGGTCCAGCCGAGCTCGGCGCCCTGGTCCCAAACGACACGATCGAACCCGACGGGGTCGCCTATCAGACGGCGCACCTCACCCGTGGTCCAACTCGAGGCGAGGAATCTACCCGTCGTCTCGAGAAAGAGCTCTTGATCGCTCGAAAGATCGAGGTCCACCCGATGCCCCCTTCCGTTGCCGGCACCAGGGTAGTGAATATCGCCACCGATGACCATGTGGTGTTTCAGCGGACCGATGCAACTTCCGAGGTGGACGCCACGGCGACGTGCACCGTGTGCATCTACAGTTTCCTGCCTTGGAGCAGCGCACCGACGATCTGGCCCCCACCGGCGGGAGAGGGGACGAGCGGTGGAGGACCACTGGCCACCTCCTCTCCGATGCCGCGACACAGTGGGGGGACCGAACCGCCATCGTCGACGTGGATCGGACCCTCACCTATTCGGAGTTGGCAGCTGACGCCCGGAAGGTCAGCGCCGCACTGTTGCGGCGCGGCGTGGAAACGGGAGATGTGGTCGCCATCTGGGCACCGAACAGTTGGCGCTGGGTGGTCTTCGCTCTGGGTGCGCAGATGGCGGGGGCCGCCGTTGTGCCGATGAACACCCGATACCGGGGCCGGGAGGCCTCGCATATTGTCGGTACCACGAGGCCCAAGGCCCTCTTTGTGCACCAGGGCTTCCTCGACAACGACTACCTGGGAATGCTCCGTTCCGAGGGCATTGACACCGAGATGGTGTCCACGATCGTGACCGCGGGGAACGAAGCGGAGTGCCCGTGGGATGACTTCGTGGTCGACGGGGGGTCCGACCCTGGAGTGGCCGGCCGGCTGTCCTCGCTCCGAGGATCCACCGTCAGCGATGTGATGTTCACCTCCGGTACGACGGGGCCTCCGAAGGGTGTGATCACCACCCACTCTCAGAATCTGCGGGCCTACTACGACTGGTCCCGGTTCGCCGGATTCAAGCCCGCTGAACGGTACGCCATCGTCAATCCGTTCTTCCATGCCTTCGGGTACAAAGCCGGTTGGTTGACTTCTCTGATGCACGGACTGACGATCTATCCCCACCGCGTCCTCAATGCAGACTCACTGCTCGAGCAGATCGAACGCGCCCGGATTCAGGTCCTTCCCGGGCCACCGGCACTCTATGCCACGCTTCTCGCCAGCCCGCAGATGGCACAACGGGACCTGTCATCGTTACGACTGGCCATCACGGGTGCAGCGTCGATTCCACCCGTGCTCATTCGGCGCCTGTTCTCCGATTTCGGGTTCGAACGGGTGTCGACCTGCTACGGAATGACGGAATGCTCGGCGGTGGCCACCGTGTCCAGGTCTGGTGACGACATGGAGACACTGACGACCACCTCGGGTCGCGCCGTGCCCGACGTCGAGGTCGTGGTCATGACCGACGATGGGGTGGTGGCGGCGACCGGAGCGTTGGGCGAGGTGTGGATCCGCGGGTACAACATCATGCAGGGCTATCTGGATGCGCCCGACGAGACCGCTGAGCGGATCGACCCCGCCGGCTGGTTGCACACGGGGGACATCGGGCGCATTGACGTCCATGGAAATCTGGCCGTGGTCGACCGCAAGGGCGACATGTTCATCGTCGGTGGATTCAACGCCTACCCGGCCGAGATCGAGGCGCTCCTGGCCGAACATCCCACGGTGGGGGAGGTCGCGGTGATCGGCGTGCCCGACGAGCGTCTCGGCGAGGTCGGTGCCGCGTTCGTGGTGTCGGCCGCCAACGGCACTCCCGACCCGGGGGAGCTCATTGCCTGGTCGCGCGAGCGCCTGGCCAACTTCAAGGTGCCTCGCGTCATCTGGGTGGTGGACGCCTTGCCCCGTAACGCAACCGGCAAGGTTCTCAAGGGGGATCTTCGGAGACTGGCCGACACCCTTACGACGGGCTCCCACCGTCCGTTGTGATTCAGTGGGCGGTCCATCCGCCGTCGACGACCAGTCGCTGGCCGGTGATGTAGCGGCCGGCGTCGCTGGCGAGAAGAAGCAGGGCTCCGTCGAAATCAGCGGGCTGGCCGTGGCGGGGGAGCAGGGTGTTCCGAAGGATCCATTCCTGGATCTTCTCGATGTGGATGATCGGCGCGGTTGTCTCCGTCTCTATGAACCCCGGCACCAGGCTGTTGACGCGGATGCCGTAGCGGCTCCATTGAGCCGCCCACTCCCTGGTGATCGCCTCGAGGCCGCCTTTCGAGGCGGCGTACACGGCCTGGGGTAGCCGGCCGATACCAGCGGAGGCAACGATCGACCCGACATTGATGATCGAACCGTCTCCGGCGGCGCGCATCGCCGGAGTGAACGTCTGGGCGAGGAAGATGGGTGCCTCGAGGTTGATGGCCAACGTGCGGCGGATCTCTTCGTAGGACTCGTCCTCCGCCTTCACTCCGCCGGCTAGGAAGGCGGCGTTGTTGACGAGGATGTCCACCCGTCCACCGAGCGCCTCGAGGCTGGCCCGTGCGGCGTCGGCGACCTGATCACGCTGCTCCAGATCGACGTTCATGGGGATCAGCTCTCCGAGGGAGGACGACGGGAGGTCGACGTGGGTCGTGCGTCGGGCCATGGCCACGACCCGAGCCCCGGCCACCACGAGAGTGCGGGCCAGGCGGGCACCGATGCCGGCGCTGGTCCCGGTGACCACCGCCGTCTTCCCTTCGAGGCTGAATAGATCCGCGATTTCGGTCATGGGTGTCGGCATTCCTTGTCGGGGTAGCGCACTATAGAGTGCGGGTGTCGGCCGTGTAGCTTCCAGTTTGCGCGGCGTTGTGCGGCCGATCGGGCGGACCGGCTCCTCTACCCCTCTCACCATTGGAGGTCGAAAGTGAATTACGGGACCATCCTCGTCGAAACCTCGGATGCCGGGGTCATGACGGTGACCCTCAATCGGCCGGAAGTCCTGAACGCATTCAACGAGCAAATGCAGGACGAGTTCGCCCATCTGTGGTCGGAGGTGAAAGCCGCGGACGACGTTCGCGCCGTCGTCATCACCGCGGCAGGGGACCGGGCCTTTTCGACCGGCGTCGACGTCGGCGAGCGGCTCGACCAGGAGAGCCCGTTTCTCGATACGAAGCATCCCTGGGCTGAAAACGAGGATCCCGGACGAAAGTTGAGTCCCCGCCGGCACGAGGTCTGGAAGCCGGTGATCGTGGCCGTACACGGCATGTGCGCGGGCGGGGCGTTCTATTGGGTTGCCGACTGCGACATCGTCATCTGCACTCCGGAGGCCACCTTTTTTGATCCGCACGTGACCTACGGATTCGTGGCTGCCCTGGAGCCCATCGCCCTTCGCTTCCGAATGTCGTTTTCAGAGGTGATGCGCATGGCCCTCCTGGGCCTGCACGAGAGGATGACGGCCGAGCAGGCCAAGTCCGCCGGCCTGGTCACCGAGATCGTCGCCCGTCCCGCCCTGCTGGCCCGGGCTCAGGAGCTGGCCACCGTCATCGCTGGACAACCGCCCGCGGCGGTTCAGGGGACGGTGAAGGCCCTATGGCAGTCGCTCGACACCACGAGGGCGCAGGCGTTGGCCACCGCGCTCATGTACACCCAGGTCGGGAACCCCATCGCCACGGCCCAAGTCGATAGAGACGCGGTCAAGCCATCCAAACCTTGGCTGCGGTAGGGGGCGCTCCGCAGGGCCGTGTGTCCCTCAGGACCGAGGGCGTCAGGTCTGGTCGAGACGGTCCAGCCGCAGCCGCACGTTCCGTTTCGAACTGATACGCCACGCGCCGTCGGAACCCCTGCGGTAGGTCTCGAAGTAGTGGCCGTAACCCTGAATCTTTATCGGACCTGACGGGAGTTCGGTTTCGACATAGTCGAACATCGCCCAGATGCCCTCGGCTTCGGTGTCGCTCAGGAGTGTGATCTCCGGCATGTGCCCGTGATGGATGGTCATGCCGTTGCCGAGCTGCACCTTCATGTCACGCAGGTACTGGTCGTTGCTGACGGTCGCCGTCGAGGACTCCTGCGGGAGGTGGTGCACACAGTCCTCCGTGAACAGCTGGGCGAACGTATCCCAGTCCTTTGTATCGATGCAGCGAAAGTATCGGGCTTTCAGCTGTTTGATCTCTTCGATGTCCCAGAGCTGCTCAATCGTCCGTTTCACGTCTCTCCTCCCACTGACGATGCCGCAATGCCGAGAAGGCCCCAGGGTACCTTGCGGGCTCGGGCCACATCCCGAATGGTTCTGATGTCGTTGTCGATGAACCGTCCGGCCTGCTCGAGCAGTTTCTCCGACGAGCCCAGCTGGGAGGCAATACGCAGTGCGCGGCTGTCCCCACTGCAGTGCGTGAGTGCCTCAAGCGTTCCTTCGAGCGGGAGACCCAGGGCGGAGATGACCCGTTCCGCCTCGCGCACCATGGCCACGTTGGCGGCGAGGAGTGCGTTGTTGACCAGCTTCATCCACTGGCCGTCTCCGATCCGTCCGACCAAGATGACCGGATCCGCGTAGCACGCGAGCACTGGTCGAGTTCGGCGCAGCACGTCCTCGCGCCCGCCCACGAGGAGCGTCAACTTCGCGTCTGCTATGTCTGCCGGACTGCCGCTCAACGCCGCGTCGAGGAAATGCACCCGTTGCACACGCGCGTGCCGGCTGAGCAGCCGCGCGGTTGCGGGATCGCCGGTCGTATGGTTCACCAGCACGGAGCCGGGGTGCATGTGGGCGATAACGCCCTGTGCTCCCAGGCACACCTCTTTGACGTCGTGGTCGTCGTACACGCAGATGATCACCACGTCGCTGTTGTCGGCCACGCCGGCCAGTGAGGCGCCGTCAAAGGCCCCCAGGGCAACCAGCTCCGAACCGACCTCGGGCCTGCGTGCGTAGAAGGTCACCGGGTGATTTTGGACGAGGAGCCGTTGGACGATAGGCAAGCCCATTCGGCCCACGCCGACTACTCCTACCCGTCGCGTGGCAACCATGTTCGGCTTTTCCGCAGTTGGGCGATCGTGGGCTCCCAGGCGCGATGGCGATCCCGGCCTGTTCCAACTGCCATGTGAACTCCCCCGTCCTTCGGCAAATGCCGAACTCACCTTACAGTCCGAAGTCAATGCGGTTCCGTTCCGGTCATGGATGTTTTCCGAGCCACGAAGAGGTGAGCGGCCGCGTATCCGGGGCGGCAGTCCCCGCCGGGTCCGGTGCGTCGCGGACTATCGTTTGCGGGAACACGAGGAAAGGACGGTGGATGAAAGCGATCGACACTGATCCCACGATTCTCCGCCAGGTCGGGGAAACCACAGCGCACGCCTATGACCAAGCGATCACGCACATAGAGGCGGAGAGGAAGGGCGTCATTCCTGAGTTGATGGAGACCCTCACTGAGGACGGACCCTACGGCTACACGATCACCCCCCAGGTACTTCCCGACGGGGGCGTGAGCCTTCCCGTCATCTCCACGAGGGAGGGCATCGAAGAGGCCTACAAGATGATCCGGGGTGCCAGTGACCTTCTGTCCGTCAACCCGCTGACGGAGATCCGGGGCACCTGGTACACGTTTCAGGACGCCATCTCCCGTGGGCAGCGCAAGGGCACCGACCAGCAGGGGGCCCATGAGACGTTGGGCCTCTTCCCCTCCGCCACCGGCAAGGGCATCACGGGGGAGTTGGTGTGGGTGCGAGTGCCTCGATCGGTCCTCGGCGGGGGTGATCCCCCGGCCGATGTCCCGGCCGAGGAGATGTACGTGCGGGACCAGGTCTTCCAGCAACACGATCGCTTCCTGCAGGCACTGTTGGTCGGTGATCTGGACGGCGTCCTCGGCACGATCCACGACCGCGCCGCATCGGCAGTACGCGACTATGTCGAGGACACGGGGACGTTGACCGCGCTGGTCGGCAGGGAGGCCCATGCCGATTACTACCGAGCCTTCTTCGACAAATTCGAGGTTGTCTCGGCAGAGCCCCTCTATCGCGTCGCCGAGGACTGGTATGTATTTGCCGAGGTGCGGGTCACCGCGGACGTGAAGAGCGGTTCGACGGCCGGTCAGTCCGTCGCCTTCCACACCGCCGAGTTCCACGTCCCGGCCAACGACGGAAGGTTTATCGCCCGCATCGGCCACGGTACGGACCTGGCCTAGGGCCCGGTCGGTGCCCGCCAGGGTGGGGCGGCCGACGTCGAAGATGACCCGCTAGTTCGCGTCAGCCTCCCAGCTGAGCTCTCCGATCTCGTCGGTGAGCGGATCCGTGAGAGCCCGTACCCTGAGGCCCTGGTGCAGCTCGACGTCCGACCGAAACTGGCCGGGGATCAAGATGTCGGGCTGTTCGTCGAGGCGGACCAGCACTGTCGTGTACGGGACCAATTGGGCGAAGGCGGCGGAGTAGACGTTGTGTGTCGTCACCCAGCTGTGCACCTCACCCGTGCCGGCTACCGCCTGCCACGACAGGTGGTCGCTCTGGCAGAACGAGCAGATCGGTCGGGGAGGCCAGGTCCAATGACCGCAGTCCAGGCACTGTTGAAGCTCCAGGCGCCCGGCCGCGAGGGCGGCCCAGTAGTGTTCGGAGTCTCGGTCTGGGATCGGCAGCACCGGGGTCCCGCTCATCGGGCACCTTCGAGGACCAGAGCGGACGAGTAGCCGCTGACGTAGCCCAGCTGGCCGGTCACCAGGGCGGTGTCATGACGATCGATCTGTCGTGGCCCGGCCGAACCTCGTATCTGTTCGACCGCCTCGAACACGTGGTTCATGCCATGCAGGTACCCCTCTGACAGGAGTCCCCCTGCCGTGTTGATCGGTAGGGAGCCGCCGTCCCTGGCGAACGATCCCTCGACCAGCCGGGCGGGGACCTCGCCGGCATCGCAGAGCGAATAGCCCTCTATCTGCGAAAGCAGCGTGTAGGTGAAGCAATCGTAGAGTTCGGCGAAATCGATGTCCGACGGGCCCACCCCGGCGGCACCGTACAGCCGATCAGCTATCAGCTTCGCCGGCGAATCAGCCAGGTCGGTGTGCCCGTTGTTGATCAGATTCACGCCCCCGCCCCAGGCGGCTCCCCGAACCATCACCGGTCGATGGGGGAGGTCCTTGGCCCGATCGGCGCTCACCACTGCAACGGCGACCGCGCCATCGGTCTCGAGGCAGCAATCGAAGAGCCTGAAGGGCTCGACGATCCAGCGGCTGTCGAGGTAGTCCTCCATGGTGAGCGGCCTGCGCATCATCGCTCGTTCGTTGTCGATCGCATTGTCGCGGCAGAGGATGGCCAGGCGTCCGAGGTCCTCGGAGGTCGTGCCATAGCGCAGCATGTGTGCCTTGGCGGCCATGGCGATCTCCTGAGCCGGAACGATGTAGCCGGTTGATGCCTTGAACTGCATATCCCAGGGCGGTCGTTGCACGAAGGCCCCAGATCCGTTCATCCGGGCGCCGGAGCGCCCATTGAGCGCGCGATAGCACACGACGCACTCGGCCACCCCCGCACTCACCGCCAGCGCCGCTTGTCCAAGTATCGACATGGAGACGCTTCCACCGAGGAACTGGTCCACATACCAACTGAGGCTCTTGAGACCCAGCGCAGGGGCCAGAAGATTTGGCGCCACTGAGTCATTGGGTCCGAATGTCGCCAATCCGTCGATGTCCTTCGGCTGGAGCCCGGCATCGGCCACCGCAGCCTTCACCGCTCGAGCCGCCAGCGAGAACACGCTGACCCCGGAGTCCTTGGAAAATTCGGTGGCACCGATGCCAGCGATGGCCGCCTGGTTGCGAGGAAATTTCGTGGTCACTGGTGCGATGCTCCTCTACACGTGGCGATCGTGACGGTCGGTCTTCCCGGTGCAGCACCGAGGACCGTGTTCTGTGATGGAGCGTAGCGTGAGACGGCGTTTCGGGAACCGCTCTGTTGGGCGTGCGCCGGGCGCGCGATCCTACTCCCTACCCCCGTCCAAGTGCGTGCGACCGCAGTTCGACGCCCTTACAGCGACACGGAATAACCGCCATTGACCGGGTAGGTCTGGCCGGTGATCCATGAGGCCGAGGGGCTGGCGAGGAATGCCACCAGACCGGCGACGTCGCCCGGCTCGCCCTTGCGTCTGATGATGTACTTCTTGAGCAGCTGCTGCTCGCGCTCCACGTTCGCCGACGAGTCGACGCCGGGCAGCGTCGTGGTCGGCGTCCGTATGGTGCCCAGCGCCACGCAGTTGACCGTGATGTTGTGGCGGCCGACCTCGCGGGCAATCGAGCGACAGAAGCCGGCCGCTCCGGCCTTGGCTGCCGCATACGGGGCCAAGAAAGCGTCGCCATTGCGTGCCGCGTCGGACACGATCGTGATGATCCGACCACCGTTCCGGCCGATCATCGACGGGAGGGCGGCCCGGGTGCAGTTCATGACCCCGTGGAGATTGACCCGGATGTACCGATCCCACTCGGCTGGGTCGGTTTCGACGAAGGGGCGTAGGGCGGAGAAGCCTTCCACCCCAGCGTTCCCGGCGTTGTTGATGAGAATATCGATTCCTCCGAGCCGCTCCAGCGCGGCGTGGACGGAGTCCCAATCGGTAACGTCGAAGGGCGCGCTTTCGGCCCGTCCGCCTCGTTCTCGAATCTCATTCCTGACTTCGTCGGCCCGCGATTCGACCACATCGTTGATCGCTACCTCGGCACCGGCATCGGCGAGGGCGAGAGCAATGGCTCGCCCGACTCCCTGGCCCGCTCCGGTGACCAGTGCATGCCGACCGTCCAGATCAATTTCGAGGGGCACCGGCTCAAGTTAGCCCCCCGACGCGGTAGACATCCCATGCGGGTGTCGGGGCCGGAGCGATACATTGGCGCCAACAGCACCCGGTCCCAAACGGTCGAGAAGGGGACGATTTTGAACATCGACGACATGATCATCGTGAGCATCGATGACCACCTGATAGAACCCCCGAACCTATTCGTCGGCCATGTGCCGGATCGCTACCGGAGCGTGGCCCCCCGCCTGGTGACGAACGGCGACGGCAAGGATGAGTGGATCTTCGAGGACCAGGTCATGGGGATGGTCGGTCTCAATGCGGTGGTGACGTGGCCCAAGGAGCAGTGGGGTATGAACCCGTCGGCGCTGGCCGAAATGCGGCCGGGGGCCTACGACATCCACGAGCGGGTACGCGACATGAACCGGAACGGTGTGCTGGCGTCCATGTGCTTCCCCAGCATGGCGGGCTTCAGCGGTCGCACCTTCCAGGAAGCCAAGGACAAGGTCCTCTCGCTCGTGATGCTCAAGGCGTACAACGATTGGCACATCGACGAATGGTGCGCCGCCTACCCGGGCCGTTTCATCCCGTTGTCGATCCTGCCGCTCTGGGACATGGATGCGGTGGTCGAGGAGCTCAAGAGGGTGGCGGCGAAGGGGGCCCGTGCCGTGACGCTGCCCGAGTTGCCCCACCTGCAGGGCTATCCCACCTATCAGTCGGATTGGTGGGATCCCTTCTTCACGACGATGTGTGATCTTGACCTGGTCATGTGTCTGCACATCGGCCAGGGTCTCAATGCGATCAACCTACCGGACATCAATTTCGACGAATTCATGGTCCTGTCCACCCAGGTCTCGGTTCTCGCGGTCCAAGACCTCCTGTGGGGACCCGTCTTCCGCAAGTTCTCCGGGCTCAAGGTGGCCTTCTCGGAGGGCGGGATTGGATGGATCCCGTTCATGCTCGACCGCGTCGACCGGCACTACGAAAACCAACGCTGGACCGGACAGGACTTCGGTTCGAAGAAGCCGTCGGAGGTTTTCCGAGAGCACTCCCTCGCATGTTTCATCGCAGACCCCACCTCGCTCAAGCTCCATCAGGAGATAGGCGAGGACATCCTCGCCTTCGAGACCGACTACCCGCACTCGGACTCGCTCTGGCCGGATGCTCCCGAAGCGTTGCTGGCCCAGTGCGAGGGTGCGGGCTGCTCCGACGAGTTGATCGACAAGATCAGCTGGCAGAACGCCAGCAGGTTCTGCGGATGGAATGCGTTCGAGTTCATCCCCCGCCACGCGGCCACGGTTGGAGCCCTCCGAGCGCAGTCGCCCGACGTCGACACTTCGATCGTGTCCCGCGAGGAGAGGCGGGCGCGGTATGAGGCGGATCCGCCCTACGCGCTGGCTACTGCCTGAACATTCGTGCTTCCGCGGTTCTGAACCGGAGCTGGGTCAAGAACCGGTCTTGAGGAAGTTCCCCAGGTTGTCGCGCATGATCTCCTTTGAAACCCCTACGACCTATACAGTGTCAGAATATAGGAGCGGGTCAGCCGCTCGACGCTGTCCCGATGGCGTGTCCTACCTCGTCTGGTCCGCAGTTTGACATGCGATCGGGCCCGATCTCCTCTCAACTACGGCTCCCACAGGCGGTGTTACTGTACGGGGTAAGGTAAGGATTTCAGGGAGGTACGAATGCAGTACAGGGCGATTTCAGCAGACGGCCACATCAATGAGCCTCCGAACCTGTGGGTGGAGAATCTTCCGGAGAAGTACCGGGAGCGAGGTCCCCGCGTGATCGAGACGCCCAACACGAAGGGACACGCCTGGATCATGGAGGATCAGACGCGCCCGGCGGTGATGGGTTTCAGTTCCTTCTACTTCAAATCTTCGAAGCGCTACGACCGCGCCAGCATCATTGAGGGATTCAAGAACATCAAGGATCGGGGCGTTCGGTACGAGGACCTCTTCCCCGGCTCGTATGACGCCGCGGCGAGGGTGAAGGAGATGGCGGAGGGCGAAACGGACGCCGAAGTCATCTTCAACGGCGTCAGCACCGTGTGGAACGGGATCAAGCTCATGAGCGACAAGGCTCTGAGCCTGGCGTGCTACAAGGTGTACAACGACTGGATGGCGGACTTCCAGGCGTACGCCCCAGAGCGGTTCGTCTGCAACGCCACCCTTCCGACGACCGGCATCGACGACTGCATCGCCGAGTTGCAGCGCTGTGCCGACATGGGCCTGCGGACCGCACAGCTCGAGGCCTATCCGAGTGGAAACTTCAGCCAACCGACCCCCGAAGACGACCGGTTCTGGGCTGCGGCAGTCGAGCTCGGAATACCGATCAACGTGCACCAGCAGTTCTTCTTCCCCACGGGCGATCTCGGGTCCGTCGTCAATGCCGAGGGAGTTCCCGGGCGCGACAAGCGGGCCAAGGCTCTCGGTATCGACATCGCGGCCGCCGAGTTCCCGGTCATCCTCTCGAAGATGATCACCACGGGCGTCTTCGAGCGCTTCCCCGACCTCAGGTTCATCGGGACCGAGAGCTACGCCGGCTGGGTCCCGTACTACCTGGAGCGTTTCGACGAGTCCGTTCGGCGCAACCGGCATCGCTGGACGTTGCCCATGCTGCCGAGCGAGTACTTCCACCGCAACGCCCTGGTCGTGTACATCATCGACGAAGTCGGCCTGCTGGAGCGCTACGACGTGGGGGTGGGCAACATCATGTGGGGCCCGGACTTCCCACACTCCACGAGCAGTTGGCCCGTGGACTTCCAACTCGGAAAGGAATTCCTCGAGCGGGCCGGTGCGACTCCATCGGAGATTGAGCGAATCATGTGGCGTACCGCAGCCGACCTCTACAAGCTGCCCTACGACGAGCCGGCCTCAATCAAGGTCGCCGCCTGAGTCTTCACACGAGCTCCAGGGGGGTGCCGATGCCAGGAACATGCTCGGATCTGCGGGTCCTCGATTTCAGCCAGGGCCGTGCCGGTCCGCTCGCAACGATGGTCCTTGCCGACTTCGGCGCGGACGTGATCCGGGTCGAGCCGCCCGGTGGCGACCCGGCTTGGGAGGAGTCCACGTACCTCCTCGTCAATCGGGGAAAGCGGAGCATCGAGCTCGACCTCGCGACAGCGGAGGGACAGGGCGAGCTCCAGCGGCTGGTCGCGGCATCGGACGTACTGATCGAGAGCATGGGCGCTTCCGAAGCGAAGCGGTTGGGACTCGATTATCCAGCCCTTTCCCGGATCAATCCCGGCTTGGTGTACTGCTCCATAACCGGTTACGGCCCGACCGGCCCGTTCGCCGACGTCGTCGCCGATGACGGGCTGGCCATGGCCAAGGCCGGCATCTTCAAAGACCAGGACGGGTGGTTCCAGGACGGGAAACGCCCCGTGTTCAGAGGGCCGAAGGACGCGTCGTATTTTGCCGGGATGCTGGCCGTACAGGGCATCCTGGCCGCGCTGCGGGCACGGGATCTCACCGGTAGGGGTCAGCTGGTCGAGACAGACTTCCTGAGGGCCTTGACCTGCCGGCAGAACCCGAAGGTCCGCTGGATCCTGCGAGACGGTGAGCCACTTCCACCCGACGCCACGGCGAAGACCGGCCAACCACAGGACGACCAGCACACGTTGGCCCATCATCAGGACCCTCGACAGGTCAACCTGATCGGGATGATGGTCGAGTGCAAGGACGGGCGCTGGATCACCCACTCTCTGACCGAGCCACACTTCTTCCCCGCGTGGATCAGCGTCATCGGGTTCGACTGGATCTGGCAGGACGATCGCTTCAAAGGGGCCCCCTTCCGCTTCGCCGACCAGGTCGACAAGGAGGAGCTCATCGAGCGCGTCCAGGAGCGAATGAGAGAGCGGACCGCCGACGAGTGGATGGCCGCCTACCTCGAAAACGGGAACGTCTGCGGCGACGCGATCCAGACCACGCAGATGGCGTTGGAGCACCCGCAGGTTGTCGAGGCCGGCTACTTGGCCGAGCTGGACGATCCAAGGGTCGGGCACATGATCCAGATCGGTCCTCTCGTCAAAATGCCGGGTGCGCCTGCTGCGATCAGCAGGCCGGCGCCTCGTCCGGGTGAACACACCGAAGAAGTGCTCGGCGGTCAGCTGGCCCCGATACCGGCTGCAGCACCGTCAGGACGATCCCTGAAGGGTCCGCTCGAGGGAATCACGATCATAGAGGCCGCCTACTACTACGCCACGCCCTTTGCCACCGCTCTGATGGCCGAGTTGGGCGCCAGAGTGATCAAGATCGAGCGTCTCGAGGGCGATCCTTACCGGGCGCTCAATGGAGACCCGTATGGCGTGCAGGGCGGCGCCGTCACTGACCCACTCCTGAACCTGGGTCAGAACAACATGGTGCGCGCCATGCAGGGCAAGGAATGCCTGGCTCTCAACTTGAAAGACCCTCGGGGCCGGGAGATTCTCTACCGATTGGTCGCCGAAGCCGACGCCTTCGTTCACAGTTTTCGACCTGGGGTGCCGGAGTCACTCGGAATCGATTACGCCACATTGGAGAAGATCAACCCGAAGTTGGTATACCACTACGCCGCCTCGTACGGGTCGGTCGGTCCGTACCGGCGCCAACCCGCCATCGATCCGATCATCGCCGCGTTCGCGGGTACGACGGCCTACCAGAGCGGGGAGGGGCATCCTCCACTGCGCGAGGCGGGTGCCGACCCCATCGCCGCGGTCGGTCACGCCACGAGCCTGATGCTGGGGCTCTACGAACGTCATCGGTCGGGACAGGGCCAGTACATCGAGTCGGCCATGATTCTGTCCAACCTGTACCTGAATCTCGAGGATGCCTTCTCGTTCGCCGGAAAGGCGCACCGACCGGCTATCGACTACCGGCAACTCGGGACCGGCGCGACGTATCGTCTGTACGAGACGGCGCCGATCGAGCCGGGCACGGAGCGTCAACCCTACGAGAACCCCGATCCCCGCTGGGTCTTCCTTTCGGCCGTCTCCGATGACGAGTTCGCCCGGTTCTGCAAGGTTGCCGGGGAGGATCTGACTTCGGACCCCCGTTACGCCACCGCCGCTGCCCGGCAGGAGCACCGATCGGATCTGGAGCAGCGTATCGAACAACTGTTCTCATCTCGGTCTGCCCTGGAGTGGGAGAGCAGTCTTCTCGCTGCCGGGGTCGGATGTGTGGTCGCCGACGGCATGTCGCACTTCGCGTTCTTGTACGAGGATCGTCAGGCCCAGGCCGATGAGCTGATGGTCCAGACCGAACACCCGAGCCTAGGTGGCCGGTACTGGCGGTACGCCCCCGTGCTCCGGTTCTCGGACACGCCCGGACAGGCGCTGCCGTACTGCGACAAGGGTGAACACACCAGGCAGATCCTGGGCGGTCTCGGTTTGAGCGACGACGAGATATCTCGGCTGAAGGACGACGATGTGGTCACATGGCCGGCAGGAGAGCAGCGGATCGCAACCCCGGTCGGCTGACCGGCCCAAGACGGAGAGGTAACCGTGAACGACAAGATTGACTACGGCCTGATCTCGGCGGACGCGCACGTGTTCGAGCCGGCGGATCTGTTCGAGGCGCGACTGCCGGCCCATCTGCGAGACCGCGCTCCCCACGTGCGCGAGTCGAACGGCGGAAGCGCCTGGTTCGTGGAGGACGTCATGCCGGTACCGTTCCCCCCGTCGGCGGTCACGGGCTCCGGTTACCGCGCCCGCGACCTCACCGACCCTGATCGACCGGTGAACATCGACGAGCTCATGCCCGCCTTGTACGATCCGGCTGAGCGGATCAAGGCGCAAGAAGCGGACAGTGTGGACGCAGAAGTCCTTTATGCGTCCCCCCATCTCTGGGACGCCATCAAGCAGGTCGAGGACGCCGAGCTACGACTCGAGTGTGCCCGGGCCTACAACGACTGGATCTCCGAGTTCTGCTCATACGATCCGAGTCGCCTGATCGGCGTCGGCAAACTCCCGACCTCCAGCATCGAGGACGCACAGAAGGAACTGGTCCGCATTGTCGGCGATCCCCGTCTACGGGGCGCAGTGATCGACGCCTGGCCGTCGGGCAGCAAGGGCCCGAGCGACGCGGCGCTCGATCCGATCTGGGACGTGGCCAACGAGGCCGGGATTCCTATCAGCCTGCACTACGGCTTGGGCGACGCCCGGAGTGCGCCGACCACGGCTATCACGCCGGGGCTCAAGCCTCCGGTCGCGACGGCGCTGTTACCCCTCGTGGCCTCGGGTGTGTTCGACCGGTTCCCGAACCTGAGGATGGTGGTGGCGCACGGCGATGCCGGTTGGTCCTTCCACTGGATGGAGTTCCTCGACAACACCTACCTCCGGCAACGTCACCTGCAGCGTTTCAAGCTCGAGCGGGAGGACTCGTACCCGAGCGAGTACATGCGCCGGCATTTCTGGTTCACGATCCAGCAGGATAGGACCACGGTGAAGCACCGCGATCTGATCGGAGCCGAGCATCTCCTCTGGGCCAGCCACTTCCCGCTTGACGCGGCGAACTGGCCCGACGACCGCCAGCAGGCCATGCGCGTCAGCGAGGAGCTTCCCACCGAGGACAGGAAGGCTCTACTCGCCGGCAACACGGCGCGCCTCTACCGGCTGCCCGGCTACGAGGAGGGGATCACACCGACCCCGTTCGAGTCGGTCCAGCGGCTCGTCCATATCTAACGGAAGCGTTCACCCTACATGCCGCAGGAGGTTTGATGGACGCCAGTGGCGAAACGATCACGGGCGGCCGATTGGTGACGCGTGAGTTGGCCGAGTGGGTAGCCGGTCTCAAATTCGACGACCTTCCTCAGCCCGCCATCGATGAGGCGGGACGGGTAATGGCAGACTACCTGGGTGAATCGTTGTTCGTCGGGGCCACCAAGCCCTGGGGCCAGTCCATCGCCGCATTCTGCGCCAGCCAGGGCGGCGGGCAACCCGAATCCACCATCATCGCCACGGGGAGAAAGACGCTTGCCTCCAGGGCCGCGCTCGCCAACGGCACCATGGCGCTCGGGTTCGAGTACGCCGACTTCAACGGACTCGGTCGCCCCTATCCGTTCGCGGTGACCGCGCCCCTGGCACTGGCCGAGGCGCGTCAACTCTCGGGCAAGGAGTTGGCCCTCTCCATCGTCATCGGCTACGAGGTGATCGGCCGGGTGACCAGGGCGACGATCGGACCGACACCGTCCCCGTTCTACGTGCCTGCGCTCTACGGCACCTTCGGAGCTGCCGCCGGCGCCGCCCGGCTACTCGGCCTAAGCCCTCTCTTCACCAACTACGCCCTCGGACTGGCGGCCGCCTTCACGGGTGGAACGTTCCAGGGCCACGAGGAGGGCGCCTGGCAACGGTCGCTCAACGGAGGCATGGCAAGCGAGCGCGGGGTCACGGCGGCCGAACTCGCCGAGACCGGGTTTCGGGCGACTGAACTCGGGTTGGAGGGGATACAGGGTTTCTCCAACATGTACTGCAACGGCCGATTGGACGTCGAAGTGTTGCTCGACGACCTTGGTGAGTCCTTCGAGATCACCCGGCGCTGGGCCAAGGCGTATCCCATGAACCTGACCCTGCACGCCCCGGTGGAGGCCCTGCTCAAGGTCATGAGGGAGCACGACCTCACGCACACCGACATCGAGCAGATTGATGCCGCGTGGCAGAAGGTTGAGCCCTTCCTCGCCAAGCACAAGGTCTCCACGGTCGTGTCCGCTCAGGCCAGCCTGCCGTTCGCCCTGGCGGTGGCGGCTGTCCGGGGCCGTGTCACCATCGACGAGTTCACCGAAGAGACGGTGGGCGACCCGGTCGTCCAGGGGATGATTCCGAAGACGACCGTGCACCAGGACACGGAGCTCTATGGCCGAGTCACCTTCAGCATGCCGGGTCGGGTCACGGTCCGGACCAAAGATGGCCGCGAGTACACCGACGAAGTGCTCTACCCGAAGGGCAACCCAGCGAACCCGATGACCGAGGACGAGTTCCGAGGCAAGTTCATGAACATGGCGAGCAGGGTGCTCGGTGACAAGCAGGCCGACCAGCTGTACGACCACGCACGCGGGTTGGAACGCATTGGTAACGTTTCTGACCTGGCGGCTCTATTCAGTCCCGCGTAGCAACTTACTGCAGGGGGTTCCCATGGGGATGACAACAGTCGAAAAGATTCTGGCCAGTCACTCCGGTCAGTCGAAGGTCTCACCGGGCGACGTGGTCGTGGTGGACGTGGATGTCGCCGTCTTCTTCGACTGGATGCGTCCGGACGTGCTCAAGGTATTCGACCCCGACAAGCTGGTCTTGCTGCACGACCACCAGGTGCCCTCGCCCACCGTACGCGCCGCCAACATGGCCAAGCAGATGCGGGAGTTCGTCGAGAAGTTCCAGGTGAAGAACTACTTCCCTGTCGGTCAACACGGTATCTCCCATGTGCTGGTGGCCCAGGAGGGGTTTGCCCTACCGGGCCAGATCCTCGCCAATCCGGACTCCCATACCTGTTCGTCGGGTGCACTGAACTGCCTGGCCCGCGGCATGGGTCCGTCGGAGATGACCCACATCCTCTGCAAAGGCAAGACCTGGTTCATGGTCGGTCCGACCACCAAGGTGAACCTGGAGGGCAAGCTCCAAGAACGGGTCTACGCGCGGGACATCATCCACTTCATCCCCGGTCAGTACGGCGACTTCGCCAACCGAAACCTCGAGTGGCACGGCGATGGGCTGGCCAACATAGGGATGGATGGGCGCCTGACCATGGCGACGATTTCCGCCGAATTGTCGGCTGAATTCTCGCTGTTCCCCTACGACGACGTCCTTGAGGAGTACCTGGAGGGTCGGGCCAAGTGGCCGTACGAGCCGGCCCATCCCGACGCCGACGCCGAGTACGAAACCGTCATCACAGTCGACCTCTCGTCGCTCGAGCCCCAGATCGTGAAGCCGGGACGGGTCGCCTGGAATGCCGGCAGTGTCAGCGAGGTGGTAGGGCAGAAGGTAGATCAAGCGTTCATAGGGTCCTGCGCCAACGGGCGGCTCAGCGATTTCGCCGTCGCCGCGGAAATGGTCAAGGGGCACACGGTCGCTCCCGGCGTGCGTTTCATCGTGACACCCGGCAGCCAGGAGATCCTGAAGCAGGCGGTCCGGGCCGGCTATGTCGAGACCCTGATGGAGGCGGGAGCAGTCGTGACCAGTTCGACGTGTGGCGCCTGCTTCGGGGGGCACATGGGTCTGCTGGCCGACGGCGAGGTGTGCATCACGGCCTCGACGCGAAACTTCAAGGGTCGCATGGGTAGCGCGGAAGCCGACATCTTCATGGGTTCGCCGGCCACGGTGGCCGCCTCCGCCATACGGGGGGTCATCACCGATCCACGCGACCTGTAGGAGTCGGGAAGAGAGAGGACAGGAGAGAAGATGGCGAGCACGTTCAGCGGCCGGGTGTGGAAGTTCGGCGACGACATCAACACGGATTTGATCATCCCGGGTTATGCGCTCTTCATGCCCCCCGAGGAGCAGCGGCGCCAGTGCTTCGTGGCCAACCGGCCGGGCTGGGTGGACGAGGTGCAGGCCGGCGATGTCCTGATTGCAGGACGGAACTTCGGCGTCGGCTCGGCCCGGGCGATCGGGGACGTCTTCCGTGGCTTCGGGATGGCGGGCATCGTCGCCGAGTCGTTCAACGGCCTGGGCCTGCGCAACTGCGTCAATGTGGGGATGCCGGTCCTCCCCTGCGCCGGCGTCACCGACCTCTTCGATGAGGGCGACGTGGCTCGAGTGAATTGGCACACCGGGCACGTCGAGAATACGACCAAGGGAACGAGCATCGAAGGGGTTCCAGTGCATTCGGCGCTCCGGGACATCGTCGAAGCCGGTGGAGTCGAGGACATGCTGCGCAGGGAGGGATACCTCGCTCCGGCAACCGAGGTGTTGGCCGCGGGCCGGCCGGAATGACCCATCTCCATACGGAAGGAGGACAATGACAGTGTCAGTGACTGAACAGCTGGCCGAGTGGATCGTCAAGTCGCAGTACGAGGACGTTCCGGACCCGGGAGCCCTGCGGGTGAAAGAGCGGTTCATCGACTCGCTCGGAGTGCAGTTCGCCGGGTTGTCCGTCTCGACCGGTCAGATCATCAACCAATGGGTCCGGGCCCAGGGTGCACGGGAGGAGAGCAGCCTCGTCGGGGCCGGCTTCAAGAGCACCGCGTCGTTGACCACGCTGGCCAATGCCACCGCCGGCCATGCCCTGGAGTTCGACGACATCGCGCTGTTCAGCGGTCATTATGCCAATCCCCTGACGGCCGCCGCCCTGGCCGTTGGGGAAAAGCTCGGCGCGTCGGGACGGGACGTGATCCTGGCCTGGTTGGTCGGCTACGAGGTGATCTGCCAAACGGCGAAACCCTGTATGGACGGGGCGCGCAATACACTGCTGTGGCGCGGCTGGTTCAACCAGGGATTCCAGCCCGTACTGGGCGTGGCAGCTCTGACGGCGAAGTTGCTGGGACTTGACGTGACGCAGACCCGGATGGCGCTCGGCAATGCGGCATCCGCCATGGCCGGAGTGATGAAGAACCGGGGGAGCGACACCAAATCGTTCAGCGCCGGGAGCGCAGCCATGCACGGAGTGATTGCCGCAGAGCTGATCAGCCTGGGCTTCACCGCGAACGAGGACATCATCGATGGTGAGGACGGAATCGCCAGGATGCTCGGACTGGAGGTCGGGGATCCCCAGAAGGTGCTGGAGGGCCTCGGTAACTGGGAGATGGCGACGCGAGGGTCCACCATGAGGTTGCACGCATCGTGCGGTGCCGGCCACTGGGGGCAGGACGCCCTCCAGAAGATCGTCCGGAGCCGGCCGATCGATCCCGCCGAGATCGACTCGATCACCGTGTCGCTGCCGGCCTTCTTGACCGCGATGCTCCCCTACCACGATCCCAAGACCGGCCTGGAGGGCAAGTACAGCATTGAGTACGACATGGCCGCGATCGCGCTCGACGGGCGGGCCGGGATGTACCAGTACACCGATGAGGCAGTGCGCCGCCCGGAGGCACGGGAGTTAATGAGCAGGGTCCGCTACGTTCCGGTTGACGGAGACATGACCAACGTGAAGTTGGAGAGCCGGGTGGACCTGAAACTGAAATCGGGAGAGGCTTTCGACGAGACGGTTGCTCTGTCTCACGGTAGGCCCGAAGACCCCCTGACCGACGATGAGCTCATTGGCAAGTTCCACGAATGTGCCCAGGCGCTGCTTCCGCAACGACGGCGCGAGGAGATCATCGATCTGTGCTGGCGACTTGACACTCTTGACGACGTCAGCGAGCTGGCCGATGCCGTCGGAGCCGATACGTCCTCTGATCGCTAGCTGTTTAGCCCAGGTTCAGCGACACCTGGCTCAGGTCAGACCAGGCCGCTCGGCACGGAGTCGAGTGTCCTCAGAATGGACTCGGCCAACAACCTGGCTGATTCCGGGCTGAGCTCCACTGCAGTACGTGTGGACGGACCGGTGTCCGGATTGAGGAAATCGATGTTCAGAGAGTGCCCGAAGGGGGCATGCACCGGGTGGTCGAAGTAGACCGTGGCGGTGGTCACGTCGAACCAACCCGAGGGACCCTTGGCCGACCCCTCCATGGACACCCGTTCGGTCTCGTAGGTGCACATCAGGCCAGGTGCTCCCCGAAGAAGGCCCAGATCGCAGCCCACCCAGCATTGGCGGCCTCCACTCGGTAGCTGGGCCGGTCCGTGGCGAAGAACGCGTGTCCCGCGTTCTCGAAACTGTGGATCTCGTAGGACTTGTCGTTCTCCTTGAGGGCCGCTTCCAGCTGGCCGACCTCGTCGGGCGAGGGGTACCCGTCCTCGGCGCCGAACAGTCCGAGCAGCGGGGCCGAAAGCTTCGGTGTCATGTGGAGAATGGGCTGCACCGAGGATCCCTGCGGCGGCGCGGCCACGACGAAGGCGCCGTAGCAGTCCACAACGGCATCGAGCTGCAGGCTGCACCCGGCCAGGAACGCTTGGCGACCGCCGGAGCAGTACCCGATGACACCGACCTTGCCATTGGAATTGGGCAGCGACTTCAGATGTTGCACCGCGCCGTCCACGTCGCCGACCAAACGGTCGTCGGGCACGCCTCCGGCCGCCCGAGCCGTGGCTGCGGCATCGTCGGGTGAAGCGCCGGGCGCCTCCCGATAGTAGAGATTGGGGCAGACAGCCAGGTACCCGTGTGCCGCGAACCGACGGGTGATCTCCTTGGTTGCCTCGTCGTAGCCGGGCATGTGGTGGATCACCACTACCCCCCCGTGGGGGCCCGGCGTAAGGGGTTGGGCCAGGTAGGCCTCAATCTGGTCGCCTTCGGCTCCGGTGATGGTAATCGTCTCAGCTCTCATCGCCACGTCCATGGGGCCACGATAGAGCGTGCGTCGATGGCCGCTATCGGGTTCCGGGTGGACACCCGTCGGCGCCGCACCGGTCACGACCTCTACGTTTCGTCGAGATAACGCACAGTTCCAAACCTTCCGAGCGATCTGCCAGGCGGCGGCCGGCGGCCCGCTCGCGGCATGCTCCGGCGCGGGCAAACTACTGTACGTTGTCGAGTGGCAGGGTCGAGCGGCCCGGAAAGGGAGGCCTGCACCGGTGGCTGCGAAGGCGAGCGAAATGATGCAGTACCCCCTCGTCACAGATGTGGCCTTGGACGTGGATCCCGTGTACAAGGAGCTGCAGGCCAACGGACCGGTAAAGGTCAAGCTGCCGTTCGGCGAGCCCTGCTGGTTGGCGACCCGTTACGAGGATGTTCGCACGGTCTACGGTGATCGCCGTTTCGGCCGGGTGCTCGGACTCCCTCGGGACGCGCCCGGGGTCTGGATCGGCGCGGTTATGGCGAAGGACCCCACGATGTTGGTCAACATGGATCCTCCCGAGCAGTCCCGTTTGCGCCGGCTCACCTCCGGGGCCTTCTCTCCACGGCGGATAGGTTCGCTTCGCGACCAGGTCCAGGTCATGGTCGACGATCTGCTGGACGCAATGGCCGATCAGGGTGGGGTCGTCGACTTCGTCTCCATGTTCGGGCGACAGCTGCCCCCACGGGTGCTGACGTTGATCCTCGGCGTTCCGGTGTCCGAGGCGCAGCAGTTCCGGGTGTGGGTGGACACGCTCACCGGATTCGACACCGAGCCCGACGCCCGTCATGCCGCTGAGGAGACCGTGCACGAGTACGTGAAGGGGCTGATCGCCAAGCGTCGGTCGGAGGAGAGCGACGATCTTCTCCACGTCCTGGTTCACGCTCACGACGATGACGACCGGCTGAACGAGGAAGAGCTCTACAACCTGACGATGGCCGTGTGGCTCGGTGGGTTGGAGACCACCGTAAACCAACTGGGAACGACTCTGTTCGCCCTTATGACCCATCGCAGCCACTGGCAGGAGTTGGTCGACGACCGTGAGCTGCTACCGGCTGCGCTCGAGGAGCTGTGGCGTTGGATTCCCAGCTTCAAGTACGGAGTGCCGTTCGCGCGCTGGGCCAGCGAGGATGTCGAGCTGAGCGGAGGTGTGGTGGTGAGGGCGGGGGAGCCGGTCCTTCCCGAGCACTCGGTGGCCAACCGCGACGAGTCGGTGTTTCCGAGCGGATGGGAACTCGACTTTCATCGTCGCAGTCCGAGGCCCCACTTGTCGCTGGCGTTCGGCGCCCATCGGTGCATGGGTGCCCATCTCGCCCATCTGGAGATGCAGGTCGCCTTCGAGAGCTTGCTCCGACGGTTCCCCGGACTTGATCTGGCCGTCGCGGCGGATGAGGTCCGTTGGTCGGAGTCAACCTTCATGCGAAGCGTCGAAGCGCTACCTATCGCCCTGTGGCGGGAAGAGCCTCCTAAAGGGATCTAAAGGGCCTAGAGCACCTGGCCCGCGAGGGCCCCGGTGGCTTCTCCTTCGTCGCTGACGATCACGCCGTTGACGATCGTCTGGTAGATGCCCAGCGGCTCGGTGACGAATCGTTCGCTCTTGGCCGGCAGATCGTTGACCATGTAGGGCGTGCCCGCACCGATCTCGTCGAGGTCGAAGACGCAGATGTCGGCTGCCATCCCTGGTGCCAGGACACCCCGCCCTTCCAGTCCGAAGACCTCGGCCAATCGCCCGGTGAAGCCGTGGACGACCTCTTCGAGCGACAGCACACCCTGCTCCCGTACCCGGAGGGCCAGAGCCCGGCTGGGCAACGGCTCGTTCGACATGAAGTCCAGGTGGGCCCCTGCGTCGGAACCACCGAACACGACGTCCGCGTGGTGGGTGAGCGCCTGCATCGCTTCGTTCGCCGCGGGATCGGAGGGCGTCACATTGTCGTTCATGAAGACGGTGTCCAGGTGGTCACGGACAGCAATGTCGAGCATCGTGTCCATAGGGTCGCCACCTTCCTCAGCCGCGATGGATCCGACTGTTCGGCCCAGATACTTTCGGTTCGCTTCGCTCGACACCGTTGCGACCGTGAGGACGGGCCACATCTGCCGCAGGTGAGCTGTGAGGTGACCCATCGTGGAGTCGTCGTCGAAGTCGGCCTTCAGGTTGCGCCGGACCTCGGCCTGCTTCATGGCCTCGCAGCGTTCGTCGATCGACAACCGCAAGATCTCTTTCCAGTGAGGCAGAGACTCGAAGAGGAACCCGCTGCGGAGGTCGACGCGCGTGGGACCGGCGGGACCAGGGTTGTAGACGCCGACCACCCGAGCCCCGGCAGCTCTGGCTTCATCAGACACCTCGAGCGTTCTCGCATGGAGGTCGGGATATGCCGCTGAGTACACGAGGGGGTTCCAGTGGACGACCGCCCCACTTCGCGTCGCCATTTCCACCATCAGAGATCGTTCGTCGGCGTTGATCCCGACGAACTTCGACCCTGGCGATATACCGATCAGGGGGTGACGGGAGCCTCGGAGGGCCTCGGCCAGGCTAAGGAACTCCTCTTTTTCCGCCAGCCGGCTGGGTACCGGTCGCCCGAAACTGTCGTTGTGGGTGGCGGAGGTCGATGTCGAAAATCCACGGGCACCGGCACGCACGGCTTCGCCGAGGAGGCGGCGCATGGTCGCGACTTCCTCGTCGGTCGCCGCCCTCTCGAACGCCGCATCGCCCATGGCATACCGCCTCAGGGTGGAGTGACCGATCTGGGGCAGATAGTTGACCCCTACCCGGCTGCGGAGGCGATCGACGTACTCGCCGAAGCTCTCCCACTCCCAGTTCAGGCCAGTTTTGAGGGCGTCAGCGGGCATTCCCTCGACGCGGGCCAGCATCTGGATGATGAAGTCGCCATCACCTGGGCTGACGGGTGAAACAGTGAAGCCACAGTTGCCGGCCACGACTGACGTGATTCCGTGGCGGACTGTCGAAGCCAGGGGCGGATCCCAGAGGACTTGAGCGTCGAAATGGGTATGGATGTCGATGAAGCCCGGAGCGACGATCCGACCTTCGGCATCGATCACGCGGGTGGCGGTCCCGGATATGCCCGGTTCCACTGCGACGATCTTCCCGTTCGATACCGCCACATCGGCCTGGAAGCCGGACCGGCCACTCCCGTCGACCACATGTCCACCTCGCACCAGAAGGTCAAATGTCATGCCAGTCACATCCTGTCGCAGGCAGCAAAGAAGATCGTGAGATTCATGAAATTCATACAGCGTAGAACGTATGGCCTGCGTGCTGCATTGTCAAGCGAGTGTTCGGCCGTGACTCCTTAGTGAGCAGCGACATGACGGCGCCGGGCAGACGATGTGTCACACGACCTCCGGCCGGCGGCGTTGCCGCAGGAGGCACGTCTCGAGGAAGCCCAGAACCTTGAGGTGGTACGCGCGGGCGGCCCAGCCCAGACTGAGGTTGTGCCCTCCATACTGCTCGATTTCAATAGAGCACGGAGTGTGAACGAACAAGCGTCGCAGCTTGGCCATTTCGTCGGCGTCCTTCAACCAGATGCCGTCGTGGTGCCCGAGGGTGATCCGCAACGGCACCCGAATCCGGTGGGCCATCGCGCGGAGATCGGACGGCCAGGTTGCGCCCTCGCCCTCTTTGACGGCCGGTCCTCCGTGTGCGGGGAGTAGGTCGCGCCTTCTCGTAGAGGGTGGGTAAAGGTCGTCTGGTCCCCACACCTCGACTCTTGCATTGAGCCGGGGGCGACCACCTCCTTGTGTTTGACGCTCGTGCCAGTCGAAGGCGTAGTTCAATCCCGCCCCCGATCCGTCAACTCCCAGGAGACGGTCCGTGGTGTCGAGGGCGGCCATGGTCCACCCCAACTTCAGGCCATACGAGTGCCCTACCAGCAACACTCGGCCTTCAACGCCGTTGGCTCGTCTGAACGTGTCGATGGCCTCGAGCATGATCGCCGCCTGGTCGGTCAGGGAGAGCTTCCGCTCGCTGAGTTCGGCGCTGGCCCCTACTCCGGGCCGGTCGGGAGCCCAGGCCAGGTATCCGGCCGAGCTCGCTAGATTCAGCAGCGAGAGCCCGGGAGCGTTCTGAGCGTCGAAGTACCCGGCATGCATACCCGCTCCGTGCAGGGCGACGATGAGCGCGCGCGGCTCCCCCTGAAGAGGGGAGGCGACCAGCCCCGACAGGTGGATACGGTCCACCCGAACATCGACTTCCTCAACCATGGGCCCGGGCTCAGGGCGTCGAGGAGGGGTACTTCGCCCGTGAGGCCAGACAGACGAATCGCCGAGAGTCAAAGTTTGTTGGTGAATCCGGCGTCAACGGGCAGCGCCACCCCGGTGATCCACTTCCCTTGGTCGGAGGCCAGAAAGGCAACGGTCGCGGACACGTCCTCGGGCTCGAGCATGTCCACCGGCATCGGGTTCTCCAGATGGCTGGATCCGCCGGGGTGTTTCTCGAGCCACTCCAGCATCACCTGGTTGACCACCATCTTCGTGCGAACGCCCGTCGGATGGATTGTGTTCACCCGTATTTGGTGGGGAGCGAGGTAGTTCGCCAGGCTGTGCATCAGACCGACCAACCCGTGCTTGGAAGCCGAGTAGCCAAGCAGGCTGCCCGCTTCGCTGGCGAATCCCCGGAGCCCGGCGGTCGAGCTGGTGAAGATGATCGATCCTCCGCGCCCACCGGCAATCAGGTGCGGGATGGAGGCTTTGGCCGTGTAGAACGCCCCGGTCATGTTCACGGCGACGACGTCCGCCCAATGTTCGAGGTCCTCCTCAGTGGTGGTTCGGGCCACCGACATCGGCGCGATCCCGGCGTTGGCGCATACAAGGTCCAGCCGGCCCAGCTCGCGCACACCGGTCTCCAGCGAGTCACGTACTGCACCGAAATCCCTCACGTCGGCGATGGTCGCCACCATCCTTTGCCCCTTCGCCTCCACCAAGGTGCGGGTCTCGTCCAGGTCCTCCCGCGTGGCCAGCGGGTAGTTGTTGGATGGGATATCTGCGCAGATGTCGATGCCGATGATGTCGGCGCCCTCATCGGCCAGCCGCACCGCATGGCTCCGCCCTTGGCCGCGAGCTACCCCGGTAATGAAAGCCACTTTGCCTTCGAGCATCATCGACAGCCCTCCCACCGCGTGTAGCGAGCATCGTAGCGATGTACGGCTCAGGGTGTCGGCGGCCGCCGCAGCTGGTCGACGAGGGCGTCCAACTGAGGAAATTCCGAGGATAGAAAACAGAACGGAGAGGGTCTGGGTCAGCTCAGGACGCCGCTCGCGCATGCGTCCAGAACTCTTGCCGTCTCGGCTGGACGGCTGATGAAGGGGGAGTGGGACGAGAGGATGCTCATGCACGCGCTCAGTCCCAAACGGCGCATGAACTCGTTGTCCGATGCGACCGTATGGGAGTGGTCGTCGGTGCAGAGGATGTAGTTGCGGGGGATGCGGGTGGCCCAGAACCGGGAAAGGACGAATGGTTCAAGGGTCGGGGCGAGCGGCAGGGGAGTGAGATGGGAAAAGGCCCAGTCCTGGTCGCCCGGAACGCAGTCGTGATAAAAGAGTTCGTTGGCGGCTTCTGGATTGGTGATCGAGACGCACGGTCCCTGTCCGGGAACGTCGACCAGGGACATGAAGTCCTCCATGGGCAGTCCGATCGTGGCCGGCCAACGTTCAGTACTGCCCGAGGTGGCGGCACCCATCGCCTCGCCTTCTATGGGTACGGCGGCCGATAGGTACACCAGCCGGCCGACCTTCTCGGGCCGCTCATCGGCCGCGAGTGAGATGGCGAATCCGCCCTGGGAGTGACCGACCAACACGTCACCATCGTCCACCACCTCCCGGAAGGCAGCCCGCCAGGAGGCGTGGGTCGCCTTCTCCTCCATCCTCTCGCCCGAGCCGGGAAGGTCGATCGCGAGCACCTCGTGCCCGAGCCCCTCGAGCTGCGGGACCATCTTGTCCCAGCACCACGCTCCGTGGAAGCCACCGTGGACGAGTATGAAGCGCACCGGGCCCCTTTCTTGAAGTTGGAGAATCGGATGGATGGAGAGGACACGTAGCGTCTCTCATCTGCGTGACAACGCGACAAGCGCCCATTGTGCGCTCGACCGACCGCTATATTCGGTTGACGGCGTGAATAGTACAAGGACCGTCCGGGAGGGAGTGAGCACGTGTGATGGAGGAGCTCATCATCTTCCCGGGAGATTCGCATCACCCTCCGGGACGCCGAGCAGGCGTGTGTTCGGCCACCGGTTTCGTCACCGATCGGCTTCTTCTCATCGGCCATCGGCCCGTGCAAGGAGAACGACGAGGCAGGCCTACATGTCCGAGATGATGGGGGGCGGGGCCCGCTTCGTGGGGCAGCGAGTGGCCCGCAAGGAAGACGCGCGTTTCCTTACCGGCCATGGCCTGTTTGTCGACGACATCGAGCTGCCGGGAGCCCTTCATGCCGCCTTCGTACGGAGCGACACGGCTCGTGGTCGGATCATTTCGATCGACACGAAGGAAGCGGCGACCATTCCGGGAGTTCGCGCCGTGTACGCCGCCGGCGACCTGGCCCCACTGGTGCACGACTACCTCGTCGACGACGAGTACGACGCCAATCGGCCGTGGCGGATCCTGGCCGATGGAGATGTTCGCTGTGTGGGTGAGCCCATCGTCATGGTTGTGGCCGACTCGCGGTACCTGGCCGAAGACGGGATCGAAGCGGTGGTTGTCGAGATCGAGCCCGAAGAGCCTCTCGTCGACTTCGAGGAGGCCCTCGCCGACGGGGCACGGCTCGTGCATCCTGAGCGGGACTCGAACGTGTTGACGGCCATGCCGGCCCTCGACAATCCCGAACTGGAAGCGGTGCTGGAATCGGCGCAGCTGGTGATGACGGAGACGTTCCGCCAGCACCGGTATGCGACCGTCCCGATGGAAACACGGGGCGTACTGGCTGCTTGGGACCGCCACCGCGAGGAGCTCACCGTCTGGATCTCCACGCAAGGGCCCCACGGTGCGCGCAGTTTGTTCGCCCGCCTGTTGGGACTGGACGACTCCCGGGTGCGGGTCATCATGCCGGACGTCGGGGGATCGTTCGGACTCAAGATGAACGCCCGCTCGGAGGAGTTGGCTGCCGTGTTGGCCAGCTTCAAGCTGTCCCGCCCGGTGAAGTGGATCCAGGACCGTCACGAGAACCTCCTGGCCGACGATCACGCGCGGGAGGATCTGGCCACCGTCACCGTGGCCACGGACCACCAGGGACGGATTCTGGCCGAGAAGGCCCACTTCGTCGAGAGCCTGGGCGCCTACCCGGCGGCGCTCTCGAGCGCGGCGATCCTCTCGACGATGATCTTCCCCGGACCTTATCGAGTACCCCTCTTCGGAGCGAGCGCCCAGTCCGTGCTCACGAACCTAATGGGCCGCGGGTCGTACAGAGGCCCATGGATGTTCGAGACCGTTGCGCGCGAGCAGATGATGGACTGTGTGGCTGCTCGTCTCGGAATCGACCCACTCGAGTTCCGCCGCCGGAACGTCATTCGGGCCGAGGACCTCCCTTACACGATGGCCACTGGTGTGGTATTCGATCAGATCACCGCGGCCGAGACCCTCGAGCAGGCAGCCGACGTGATCGGCTATCAGGAGTGGCGATCCCGCCAGCAGGCGGCACGGGACGAAGGGCGCCTCGTCGGAATCGGGATGAGCCTGTTGGCGGAGCCCACCGCGATGGCCTTCGGGTGGATGAGTACCGACGCCGCCACGGTCCGCATCGGGCGTAACGGGAAGGTAGACGTGTTTGCGAGCACGGCGAGCCACGGCCAGGGTTACGAGACCACGATCGCCCAGGTCGTCGCCGATGAGCTGGGCGTGGACCTTGACAATGTCCGGGTGATCCAGGGCGGCGACACCTCCGCCACCCCGCTCGGCCCGGGTACGGGTGGGAGTCGGAGCATGATTCCGATCACTGCGGCGCGATTGGCCTGCCGTGAGCTGCGGTCGCGGATGCTGGCAATCGTGGCCAAGACGCTCGAGGTCTCGGAGGAGGACCTCGAGCTGGTCGGTGGCCGAGTCCAGGTGGTAGGGACACCGACGAAAGGCTTGGCCATCTCAGAGGTGTCGGCCATTGCCTACACCCAACCGGCCACGCTGCCGGACGGGGTCCCCCCGGGCTGGAGGCGCAGAACCGCTTCAGCCCGAACACCTTCACGACGTGGTCCAACGCCTGCCACATGTGTGCGGTGGAGATCGATCCCGGCACGGGAACGGTCACCATCTTGCGCTACGTCGTAAGCGAGGACTGCGGGGTGATGATCAACCCGAACGTGGTCGAGGGCCAGATAGCCGGCGGGGTGGTGCAGGGCATCGGGGGGGTCCTGTACGAGCACCTCAAACACGACGAGGCGGGCAACCCGCTGGCCACCACCTTCCTCGACTATCTCCTGCCGACCTCGACCGAAGTGCCGGAGATTGAGTACGCCCACATAGAGACTCCGGCCCTGAGTAATCCGGGAGGTCATAAGGGCCTGGGGGAGGGGGGAGCGATCGGCGCGCCGCCGGCGGTTATCAACGCGGTGGCCGACGCTCTTCGCCATCTGGGGGTTGAAATTCGGGCGCAGCCTCTTGGACCGGCGGACATCGTCGCGCTCATGGAAGCAGCCGCGCCTCCGGCTCTTACCTAGTATGGGCGAGCGAGACTCGAGGTGGCGGTTCCAAAAATGTCTAGCGACCGGCGCGTCGAAGTTGTCTGAGCCCGAAAGGTGGGATGAGTGACCCGGATGGGAGACTGGACCCCGTTGGATCTCGCGGCCAGGATCGACCGACTCGAATCTCTGGCGGAGATCCGTCAACTGCCCCAGCGGTACGGGCTGGCAGTCGATTCGCGTGACCTCGACACCCTCGTATCCCTGTTCGTGCCCGACGTACGCGTCGGCCGCAACGAGCAGGGACGCGGGGCGCTGAAGGAGTGGTTCCGGGCTTCACTCAGCCGGATGAAGTCGACGGTGCACTTCGTCGGCAACCATGTAATCGATTTCGATGCACCGGACCTGGCCCGTGGTGTTGTCTACTGTCGGGACGAACTTGATTTTCCCGAACGGGAGGAGTGGGAGATCGGGGTTCTCCAGTACTGGGACACGTACCGTCGCGTCGACGGTGAATGGTTCTTCGAGCGCCGGAAGTTCCACCGGTGGTACATCGTGGACGCGCTGACCCGGCCGAGCCACGGCGCCGGTGTCGCCAGTGGGCGGCTCTCGACCAGCCAACTGCCCGAGGCGTTCCCGACGTGGGACACCTTCTGGGCCGAGGTGAGGGGATAGAACCTCCCGGCGGTCAGTCGCCCAGGTGGAGATCCATACGGGGGAACTCGTCCAGCAGTTCTTCCATCCGTGACAGCACGTAATGCTGGCCCTGAATGTCCATGGTGATGTCGGCCGCCCGTTTCGCCTGCCGGAGGGGGACCGGGTCGAGCTCGGCGATCTCGTGGGCGAAGGACAGAGTCTCGGAGTGGAGCGATTCGACGTCCGCGTACATCCGGTTGACCTGGCCCATCTCGTAGAGTCTGCGGGCCGGTAGTCGCATTCCCGAGTAGATCATCTCTTTGGCCAGCCGGGGCCCGTAGAACCACGTATGGAGATGGGATTGAATGCCGCCGATACCCATTCGCGCCGTGGGATCACGGAAGAAGGCGTCCTCGGTGCAGAACAACAGGTCGCACGGCCAGACCATCCGTTGGCCGCCGCCGATGCAGCCACCCTGCACGGCCGCGATGGTCGGCTTCATGACCGATTTGATGAGACGGATCTCGTCCCATGCGGGCAGCACCGTTGTTCCCGGCGGAGCTTGCCGGGGGTTCTTGAGCTCGGCTCCGGCACAGAAGTGTCGTCCCTTCGCCAGCATGACGATGACGCGGCTGTCGTCGCCCTTGGCGTTTGCCCATGCGGTCTGGAACGCCACGTCGAAAGCGCCGTCATACGTGTTGAGCGGTTCACGGTCGATCGTGATGACGCCGACCTCCCCCTCCCGTTCATAGGTGACGAAGGACTCGCCGGACATGAGGCTGATTCTAGGCGTGCGCTCCCGCCCCGTACCGGTCCGTGGTGATCGATATACTCTGTACAACACGATCCGCTAGCCGAAATTAGCGAGGCCGAACTGGCGAGGGCCGCCCGGTTGGCCGGCAACCTCACCCCTGAGGTCCGGCTCGTACCCCCCTGCGAGCCGGACCTCAGGGGCTCAGCTCTGTGGGACCCGGAACGAGAGCGGACAAGCTCACCACCGCACCGGCAGCGCCACGGCGCTGCGCAGCATTGAGGTCGTGGACCACTCGACGTCTGCAGGGCTCACGTCGAGCCGAAGGGTAGGGAAGCGACGCAGCAGGGTATCCATCGACAGCTGGACCTCCAGCCGGGCCAGGGAGGCCCCCATGCAGTGGTGGGCCCCGTGGGCGAAGGTGAGATGGGGTTTCGGGTCCACGCGGTGGAAGTCCAGGTCCCACCCGTTCTCGAACACCGACTCGTCGCGGTTGGCGACCGTGTGCTCGGGCATCACCGGTTCGCCCGCCCGGATCATGGTGTCATCGCTCAGCACCACGTCCTCGTTCGCCCACCGGGGGAACAACGTCCCGTACTTGTGGCTCGGTATCCACCTCCACAGCTCCTCCAGGGCGGCCGGCAGCAACGTGGCATGGTCGACGAGTTCCCGCCAGTGGGCGGGATGGGTCACGAGTGTGTAGACCATCGACCCCAACTGGTTGTGGGTGGTGTCGACGCCACCGAGCCAGAGGGACAACGTCAGGCTGCACAGTTCAACCTCGCTGAGCTCATCGCCTTCGTCGCGCGCCTCCACCAGCAGGCTGAGAAGATCGTCGGTGGAACGAACGCGGCGCTCGGCGATAAGGCCCAGCACGAACTCCTGCAGTTGGTGGTGGGCGTGGGCCCGGGCTTCGTCAGGGATGCCCACTCCGACCAACTCGTCGATCAATGCCGCGAAGTGAGGGGCGTCACTCTCCGTCACCCCGAGAATGCCGGCGATGACCAAAGGTGGCAGCCGCGACGAGAAGTGGGTTACAAAGTCCGCACCCGGGCCGGCGGCGACCATCTCGTCGAGCAGCCGGTCGACCAGGCCCTGGATCCGTCCGGTCAGTTGCAGTACACGAGCCGGTGAGAAGGCACCCGACGTCAGGCGCCGGACCCTGCTCTGTTTCGGCGGGTCCATGTTGAGCAGGAGGCTGGGGTCCTTGGCCCGTTCGCCTGACCACATCCCGGGCCAGTCGTGGTCGAGACCACGCTCACGGCCGAACCGGCGGTCCCCGTAGACGATCCGGCAGTCCTCGTAGCGGGTCGCCAGCCAGCAGGGTTCTCCATAGGGAAGCTGGACTTTGATCGGCCCGCGGGACTGGAGGTCGCGGTAGAGCGGGTCCACCTGGAGGGCGATTGGCTCGGCAAAGGGGTATTCCATGAGGTCCTTCATGTCGCCGGTCAGTTCCAAGGACCTTGGGTGCGAAAGGCCAAGGTTCCGGTGTTCTGAACGTAGGGGTACTTGCTCAAGTCGGGAACGGCGGAGACTTCCTCCACCGTGACGCCGATGCGCTGGGCGACCTTGTTGAGTGCCGCCTGGTCTAGCCGGCGATAGGCATTGAAGGCGTTGCCGCCCACGAGCAAGCGGACCTTGTCAATCGACAGGTCATGGTAGGTGTTGGCCAGGGCGAGCCGGGTCCGCGGGTACTGCTCCGGGTCCTCGGAGAAGAAGAACGTCCCCTCGGCGTGGGGGTAGTCCGAGCCCCACAAGAAGCGGTCCTCCTTACCGATCCCTATGGCTGCGACAGCCTCCTGGCGCGACTGGAAGCTATTACCCATCCAAACGTTGGTCGCCGCGTATTCGCTGGGCAGTTTCAACAGCTTGGTCTCCTTCCGGCGGATGGGGGTGTGATGGAGCGAGTCCATCTTCATGCAGATCTCGTTCCAGAAGACCCCGGGAACCTCGGTAAGGACAAGCTTGAGGTTGGGATGACGCTCGAATACTCCAAAAATGATCAGCTGATATACCGTCCGGATCCCCCATTCCCCGGAGTCGAGGAGGCCGAAATGGAAATTCTTTTCGTCGCCCTGATCGCCGTAGTCCTCCTGGGGAGGTAGTGAACCTATGTGCGTTGCAAGGGTCATGTCGAGTAGTGCACAGGCGGCGAAGAAGCGGTCGAGCTCAGCGTCGCGCGGCTGCGGCATTCCCGGTTGGCCGGGTGAGGGGAAGTTCACCCCCGCGAGTCCGTGGTCGGCACACCACTCGAGCTCCTCGATAGCGGCGTCGATGTCCCAGAAGGGCAACTGCGCCAGCCCGATATTCCGCTCAGGCTCGACCGAGCAGAAGTCTGCCAGCCACCGGTTGTACATCGCCCGACCTACCGCCGCCAGCTCTCGCGCCTCGGGTAACGGTATCCCGTTGCCGAGCGAGTTGGTCAGATCGAACGGGAACGGCTGGCCGTTGAGGCTGTCATGGAATATCACGCCCCCGGCCACCCCATCGCGATCCATGTCCTGCAGGCGAGCGCGGGGATCGTAATGCCCAGCAGTCCTGTCGTTCTGCCGCCGGCCTTCCCAATACTCATCGGAGAAGCCGCGGGACTCGAACATCTCCTTGTACAGCCCCACGAACTGGGCTGCGAATTGATCAAATGATTCGAGATGCTTGTGCGGGCAGTAGGGGCGCAGATCCTCGGCTCGAGGACCTACGTGGGTGTCTGCCGAGAACACCATGAGCGGCGGTTGCTCGTCCAGGTCGGTCATCTCTGCTGCTCGGGTGTGTCGTGTCGTGTTCGTCGCCATCACAACCTCCATGTCAGGTTGGGCACGTCACCTGGAAAGCCCCCCGGGGCCACCTGGGACGGCGCCATCGACCGAAACGATGCTTACGCTACGCACGGAGGGCCCGCTCCCGCTAGCGGTCAGCCCGACGTTTCCGAGGGTTCTTGGCGGTACTGGCGTCTTGATCGAGGTCAATGGGGAGCGGAGGGGTTTCCAGGCCGGCGGCGAGGGTCTGGATCAGGTCCGCGATCAAGTAGTCGAGGGGAGCCCAGAGGGCGTCCTTCCGCTGCGCGACCTGGTATCGCGCCAGGGTGTGGACGGCGCTCGTGAAGAGAATCTCCCATCGCTCGTCGAGCAGGCTCGGGGGGTGGTCTGGCAACAACCGGAGCAATATCGACTGCATCATCGCCACGGAGCCGGTCGGTACCGTCTCCTCCAGCCCGGCATATCCCCCGCGCTCACTGATGTAGCGGGAGATGAACGGCAGGAAGTGACTGTGTTCGTCGAGGTTCGCCGACAGCGCGGTCACGAAGGCGCGGACGAAATCGCCCACCGTCGGCACCTGACCGCCCGTCACGAGATCGGTAATCAAGCGGGTGTTGGCCTCCATCAGCGCGCTGGCTCGGTACTCGGCGATCGCCTTGAGGAGTTTCTCGCGATCACCGAAGTGGTACTGGACGGCGAAGTTGTTCTTCTGACCCGCCGCCAGACCGATGTCGCGGAGCGGCACCGCTTCGATGCCGCGCTCCGCGAACAGGCGCTCTGCCGTCAGCAGGATGAGCTCCCGAGTGGCCTCACCGCGAACGTTCGTGCGGTCTCTACCGGCCGGCGGTCGGGACTCCTCGCCACTGGTCCGTCCGGTCGACGTCATTCGAGCACTCTACGCCTCGGCGTCAGCCGATCACTCACACCGGTTACCTCGGCCGACGTCACCGTTCGGTGTCAGAGCGGCTGGTAGGGCTTGGGTTCCAGGATCTTTACGACCTCGTCGTTCCCAGTCTCCGCCGCGTCGCGCGGATCGGTGGCGATCACCAGGTGGCCAGCGTCGAGGATCTCGGCCAGATGGTCCCGCACGTCTTCTATCGTGAGCTCCGGGTTCGAGTAACCCGGGGTCGCCCCGAACAACCGGGCCGTAACCGTTCCGCCCGACGAGTCGAACAGTCCCCCGGTCAACTCGCACGACCTGTGGGCGAGGAACGCCACCATCGGCGATACCAACTCGGCCGGCTGGTGGCCCATGAAGGCCTTCAGCGCCTCCGGATCGTGGATCGTATAGAAATGGTGGAACGAGTTGGTGACACCGCCCGGGCTCACCGCGTTCACCCTGATCCCGTATGGGCCTCCCTCCAGGGCCAGTCCGCGGGTCAGCCCGTAGACACCGAACTTCGCCGTCCCGTAGACCGTCAGCCCGTGCATACCCCACATGCCGCCGGACGTCGTGTTCACGATGCGTCCGTATCCCGCCTCCCGCATGTGCGGCCACACCGCCCGGCACATCCAGATGCTGCCCATGAGGTGCACGCCGATCACGCGTTCGAGATGCGTCGACTCGATCTCGTCGAATCCGGACACGACCCCGATGCCGGCGTTGTTGACCAGGACGTCGACCCTGCCCCAGGCATCGAGCGCGGTCCGGATCACCGCACGGGCGCCAGCCTCGTCGGCGACGCTGTGCAGGTCGGCGACCGCCTCGCCACCGGCCGCCGTGATCTCGGAGACCACGGCACGAGGGTCAGATGGAAGGACACTTCGGCCGTCGGGGCCGACACCCAGGTCGTTGACGACCACCTTGGCCCCCCGCGATGCCAGGAGCATGGCATGAGCACGACCCAATCCGGGATTGCCGCCGGCACCGGTCACGACAGCAACCTGCCCGTCGAAGCGCATCTCGGTCATGTCCCCTCCGGCGCGAAGAGCCGGGGATCGCCCAGCATGATGTAGATCTCCTCTTCCCACCAATTGCAGCGCCATCCCTCGGAAGTCCGTTCGAATCGTCCGGCATAGTGGCCGATGCTCTCTTCGAACAACCCTTCGCGTGGTCCTTGTCCGGCGTGGTACCCGCGCATCCGACTGCTCGCCTCAGCAGTATCGCCGTCTATCCGGGCCGAGAAGTTGCCCAGCAGGTGCTGGGTGACGATCTCGGGGCTTCCGATCGACCGGCGAGCGAACTCGATCAGATTTTGCCTCCCCGTGATCACCATCGGCTGCATCCGGGGATCCCGGGCCTTGAACTCGCCGACCGCACCCTCGGTAAAGAAATCGGCAAGCTCCTCGAATTCCTTACGGTCGAGCGAGTCAGCGAACCGGTTGAAAAGTTCTTCGAGAGCAATGCGATCAAACATAGCCTCACACATCTTCGGACTGTTCGTTGGGAGGGCTGAGGCCGATGCTGATCGACAGTATCCGGGCGCCTTCGGTTCCGGCTCGCGTTGCGTGGTCGACTCCCGGCATGGCGACACAGTCGCCAGGCCGGAGATCGAGGGAGCCGTTCCCGAGGATGGTGTTGACGCTCCCCTCAAGGACACAGAAGAGCTCGATGGTGTTGTTGTAGTGCATCTCGGTCGCCTGGATCGACCTGTTCTGCTCGGAGTACGGCGCCAGATCAACCAACATCCAGGTGACCGTGCCAGGGGTCATACCCATGTCGTCGAACGCCCCTTGACCGGGGGGCGGGGCGGTCGGCGGGCATTCCGTGGTCGAAAAGAGGTTGGCGACATCCACCCCCGGTAGGGCCTGAGTGGTTTCGATGTCCCGTTCGTCTCTGACGAACGAACGTCCTTCTGCGTCGATGCCAAGTGTGATGAGTCTCATGGGAGACACGCGTCGGGTGCGGAGGATACGGTCATGGACATTTACAAAACCCCCTGGTGCGTGCTTTCGAGTTGGGACAGGACATCGAGCGCCGCGAGATAGCTGAAGGTCATCGCCGGCCCGATCGTTGCGCCGGGGCCCGCATATGCGCCCGCTGCCGCGGCGTTGGAGCAGTTGCCCGATGCGTAGAGACCGGGGATCGGCGTGCCGTCGGCCGCAGACAGCACCCGTGCCGAGCCGTCGACCCGCAACCCGCCGCGAGTGGCGATGCAGCCCGGGTAGACGGGCACCGCGTAGAAAGGCGCTTTGGCCAGCGTGCCCAGCGACGGGTTAGGCCCGTGCCGCGGGTCGCCCCACGCCCGGTCCCACGGGTTCTCACCCCGATGGAAGTCCTCGTCGACACCGGTCTGCGCGAAGCCGTTGAACCGCCCGACCGAGGCTATAAGCGTCTGTGCGTCCACCCCGATCGTTGCCGCGAGCTGCGTGATGGAGTCCGCCACGTGCAGCCATTCCGGACGGTCGCCGGGCGGAACCTTGAACGCGAGAATCGCATACCTATCGACACCTTCCTGGTCGAAGAGCAGCCACGCAGGGTAGTTGCGCGGCGCAGCACCGACCTTGCGGCCGAACGATTCGCCGGCGTCGTAGTAGTTGACCGCCTCGTTCATGAAGCGCTTCCCCGCCGGGTTGACCATCATCGTGTGGGGGAGGATGCGATCCTCGCGGGTGCCGCCGGCGTTGACGACTCCGTCGTGCACTCCCATGGGAACGTGGGGCATCCACCAGGCATCACCCAGGCCCGCCACCTGGGCTCCAGCAGCGATCCCCATGAGGTGCCCGTCACCTTCGTTCGATTCGACGTCGCACGTGTACACGAGCGGTGTCGGCATCCAGAGCCGCTTGAGTTCGTCGTTGTGGGTGTAGCCCCCGGTGGCGACCAGCACATGGCGCGTCCGGAATTCGACCGGTCGACCTTGCCGCGAGGCGTGCACTCCGACCACCCGCCCGTCCTCGAAGATCAGCCTGCTGGCCGCTGTCTCGACCAGCACGGTGACACCGTGCTCCAGGCAGGCCAGTAGGAGGGTGGCGGCCAACGCCGTGCCTCGCCAGTAGGTGTCGACGTCGTCGGATCCCCTACCGGCCATGCGCAAGGCCGGCGATCCCGGCGGCTCCAGATGCATCACCTGGCGGTAGTACTCGAGGAGGTTGATTTCGCTGCAGAGGCGGCTGTCAGTCCGTAGCTTGTCGGCCCACGGTCCGAGCGCTCCGAGCGCGAACCCTTCGACTTCGAGTGTCCGGCCTCCGTGCTTGGCGCCTGGTAGCCAAGGCCGGTAGTCGATCGTCCCGCCGACCGATGGCCACGGCTGGAACTTCAGACCGGCCCGCGCCTCGAGGAACTCGATCATGGGCGCTCCGTGATCGACGATGGCCGTAAGGATCTCCTCGTCGCCACCCTCGCCGGAGCAGGCGCGCAGGTACTCGAGTGCCTCCGCCCTCGAGTCGCTGACCCCCACCTCGGCCATATGCGGGTTGCACGGGATCCACGCACCACCGCCCGACAGGGCGGTCGTACCTCCCACCAGCGCAGCCTTCTCCAGGACGGTCACCCTCGCGCCCTCAGTCGCCGCGACCAGTGCACCGGTCAGTCCGGCCGCGCCGCTGCCGAGCACCAGCAGGTCGGCGTCGTCTCCTCGGGTGGATCCGTTCGTTGTCATGGTGGCGGTCTAATGCTCGTCGGCCGACGCGGCGAAGTGGGGCACCCCTTCGGCGTCGACGCGGAGACGGGACATGACCGACTTGCTCAACCGCCATCCGCTCGGTGTTCGGACGTACTCGTCGCGGTAGTAGCCGTACCCGCGGATGACGTAGGTGGTCTGGTCGACGCCCGGCATCGTCACGTAGTCGTTCATGGCCCACACGGCGGTGGCGGTGTCGGGGCCGGTGACGGCGATGTCAGGGGTGTGACCGTGGTGCACGGTCTGGGCGCCCTCAAGGGACTTGGAGATGTACGCGACGATGGCGTCCCTGCCTCTGAGGACGCCTGCGTCGCTGTCGAAATAGAAGTCCTCGGTCAGAATCTCCTCGGCCCACCTCGTCCAGTCCTGGGCGTCGACGTACTGGAAGTAGCGGGACCTGAGTCGCTTGATCTCCTCAATGTCCTTCAACTCGCGGACATCACGCTGCAGCTGGAGTAACTCATCTTCTGTCATACATTCCTCCATTCCTCGTTGGGTCGGGGCCCGGGCTGAGCCACGTCCGCTCACGCCGCTCAAGGGCACGAGACTGAAGAGATCGTGACGGTCGCCCGGTCGCTCGGTCGCTCATCGAAGGGTGCGCCCGCCGTCGACGCTGATCACCTGGCCGTTTACCCACTCTCCCTCAGACGACAGGAGCAGGACCACCATCGCGGCGATGTCCTCGGGCCGCCCGAGACGAGGGCTGCGCAGCGTCGCCAGCATCTCTTGCCTGTACGAATCAGGGAGGACGCTGTCCACCGCGGCGCTCACGGTCGGGCCGGGAGCCACCGCGTTGGCCCGGATGCCCTCCCTGCCCCATCTTGAGGCCACATGCCAGACAAGCGAGTTCAGGCCGGCCTTGGTCATGGCGTACGCGGGCCGTTCTGGCTCGCCGACGAACGCCGCCGCCGAACTGGTGTAGACGATCGCTCCGCCGCCGCGGGCGAGCAGGGCGGGAATCACCCGTTGGGTACACGCGAGATATCCGCGCAGGTTGGTTTGCACGCTCCGATCGAAGACGTCGAGGTCGATAGCAACGGCGTCGGTATCGCTCTGGATGGCCTCGGGTGACATATCGGCGGCGTTGACGTGCACCGCGTCGATGCCACCGAAGGCTGCGATCGCCGCATCGACGACGGCGTCGATCGATGTTTCGGAGCGGATGTCCACCCCTAGACCAAGTGCGGTGCCGCCGTTCGCTTCGACCGCAGCGGCCACGGCAGTGGCGTGGTCATCCTGGCGCGAGCCGATGACCACGTTGGCTCCCTCGGCGCCGGCACGCAGGGACACAGCGCTGCCGATACCGCCAGCGCCCCCGAACAGCAGGACGGTCCTTCCTACCAGGCGCTTCATGCTCTCCCTTGTCTCGACATGGCTCAGCCCCCTCCCGCCGGCGACTCCTGAATCTGCGACAGCTCGTGGTTGGTCGGCAGGACCTGCCAGGTGTCGGTGGTGAAGCGTCGGTTGTCGATCCGCCAGATGCCGTCGCGGCGAGACCACTGGTCGTGGTACCGGCCGCGGATGATGTAGATCGCATCGGAGTTGGCGATCGGCGCGGCGGCGGTCACGCAGCTACGGCTCGTCGCCTGGTCCCCAGCGACCTCAATCAAGATGTTGGTCAGCTGGTGCGACGTCTGGCCGAACGCCGCTTCGTGCCCGCTCTGCCCGAAATCCACGAAGTCTCGGCCGAGGCCGTCGAACATCCCCTCGTAGTGTGCTGTGCCGTCGGTGTGCCACACCTCGTAACCGAGTTGGCGGTCGTTGGCGTCCATGGCGTAGCAGTACCGGTGGAGCATCTCCGCGATGGCCTGCTTGTCCAGCAGAGTCCTCACATCGGCAGCCTGATCCTCGGCCACGTGCATCTACCCCCTCTGTGCTCTCATAGATAGGAAGGCCCTTAGAGGACTGGCCCTGTCCCGACCATCCGATGGAGGTCACGGTCGAGGAGCTCGTCGAGCTCGTGGAGCCGGGTGCCCTCTTCGGGCGGCTTCAGGTACCCCGAACGGGCATCGAAGTGTGCGATCAGCGCCGGGTCGATGTCGTGGGCCCCGCCGGTGATCCGCTCGAGGCTCGGGCCGATCCGTTCCGCTGTCGCATCGAGGGTCGCCACATCGAGCCCGAAAAAACGGATGGCGTTGCCGCCGAGGATCTGTCGGACGTCGTCTTCCGGGATGCCGGCGAAGAGGTCCCGGAGGTAGTCGATCGTGTTGGGCCACGTGCCCTCGGCGTGGGGGTAGTCGCGTCCGAAGGCCATCCGGTCGACCCCTATGTCGTGGCGCAGCGCCACTTCGCACTTGTGCGTGAACGAGACGCCGGCCAGGCAGTTGGAGTGCCACCATTCGCTCGGTGAGCGGCGGCTGGCGATGACATCCCGATGCCTGGCGTACACCTCGTCGAGGTGGCGTAGCGTCGCCGGGAGCCAGTCGGCCCGAACCTCCGTCATCATCAGGTGCAGGTCCGGATGACGATCGAACACGCCGCCGAGCATCAGCTGCCACATCGCCCGCCGGTGTCGCAGATCGGCAAAGAATTTCTCACTGAAGATCCCCTGCGCCAGTGCCATCACGAGGTCGAGCTCGCCTCCCCCGTAGCTGTCCACGTTCTTGCAGGCCGAATCGATCTGTTCGTAGGCGTAGCCCTGGTCGAGACCGTACCCGCCGTGCACGACGAGGGCCACGCCACGCTGCGCGCACAGTGCCCACAGCGGGTCCCAGTAGTGGTCGTCGAGCGGCGGCTGCCCCGGAATGGTGACAAATCCGGGCATGTACATGCCGACAAAACCGTGGTCGGCGAGCCAGTTCGTTTCGGCGAGTGTGACGTCGAGGTCAGTGCACGCGCCGATCGCCCCTACGAGTAGGAGGCGATCCGGGCTGCCACCGAAGACGTCGAACACCCAACGGTGGTACGCGCGCACGCCTGCGTCGACGATCTCCGGCGGATAGGTGGCGTTCATTACGCTGAAGCCCAGATCGGCAACCCGGAAGAACCCATGGTAGACCACTTCGGCGGCGATGCCTTCGCGGTCCATCTGTGCGAGGCGGACGTCGGCGTCCCAAGCTCCCGTCCATCCCTCGGAGCGGTACGCGCCCTCGGTGTCGAACAGGTTCAGGGCCGGGACGAGGAGCATGTCGTTCAGCGGCAGCATGGCTCGCCGGTTGACCTCGTTCTCCGCGTACAACGCCGGCAGGTAGTCGTGGAAACGCTCCTCGAGATAGTCGGGCCACGCCTCGACCGGCATGACCGCGTGGCCGTCGGCTGACACGATCGTCACGTTACGCATAGGTGCCTCCTGGCGTATGGCCGTATGTGTCGTTGCCTCGCACGGCAACGGCCAGGATCCAAGGGATCATGTGGGTCCCCCCGTGGGAGCTGCTGGTCTGAGGTCCAGTCTAAGATGCAAATCTTAGTTCGTGCAAGCCGGCGTCAGCCGGCGTTGCAGACGCGTGCCAGGTCGTCATTGAGCATCGGAGCGATCTCAGGGAACCGGTCATCGCCTTCGGCCGGGCGGAGGTAGCCGCCGCGGCCATCGAAGATGGCAAGCAGGTCGGGATCGACAGTCGTGCTGCCGGAGATCTCCTCAACGCTCGGGCCTATGCGCTCAGCGACCGCGGTGAGTCGCCCCCGGTCGAGACCGAAAAATGCGATGGCGTTCTCCCCGAGCATGGCTCGGAGCTCGTCTTCCGGAACGCCGGCAAACGCGTCGCGCAGCCAGTCGGGGGTGTTGGGCCACGTGCCCTCCGGGTGCGGGTAGTCGCGTCCGAAGGCGATGGTGGGGACGCCGATCTCGTGGCGCATCTCCACCTCGACCTTGTGCACGAACGACGCGCCGGCAAGACAATGCTCGGCAAAGTACTCGCGTGGCGGGCGCTTCGCAGGGATGTCGGCCCGGTGTTGGTCGAACAGCGCATCGAGGTGTCCAAGCATGGACGGAATCCAATCAAGGCGGACCTCCGTCAAGACCAGTCGCAGGTCGGGATGCCGGTCGAACACGCCGCTGTACATCATCTGCCACATGGGGCGGCGTGCCTTGATGTCGGAGAAGAACTCCTGTTTGAACACCTCCGTGGCGAGGCGCATCACGAGGTCCATCTCGCTGCCGTTGGCCTCCTTGACCTCTCGGTTGACCCGGTCGAGTTGTTCGTAGAGGAAGCCTTGCTCGAAGCCGAAGCCGGCGTGCACGAAGATGGCCAGATGCCGTGCGGCGCACTCCAACCATAAGGGCTCCCAGTAGGGATCGTAGAGCGGAGGCATGTCAGGGTGGGTGAGGAAGCCCGGAGCGAAGGTTCCGGTGAACCCCTGATCAGCGAGCCACCCCAGCTCAGCAACGGTGGCATCCATGTCGGTGCACGAACCGATGGCTCCGACGAGTAGTAAGCGATCCGGCGCAGCACCGAACGTGTCTTTGACCCACCGGTTGTAGGCACGTACACCGGCGTCCCAGATCTCGAACGGCCAGACGCTGTTGGTCACATTGTGAGCCAGATCGCCGACTCGAGCGTCGCCATGGTAGATGACCTCTGCCGCAATCCCTTCGCGATCCATCTGCGCAAGCCGTATGTCGAGGTCGTAGACACCCCGGTACCCGCCCGAAGCTGACAGGTGCTCCTCGACAATCTCAGCTCGACCCATGACCATCTTGCTCAGCGGCACCACGGAGCCGGAATAGAGATCGCTCTCGTACTGAATCTGCGGCAGATGTTCGTGATAGCGCCTGTCGAAGTAGTCGGGCCACAGCTTCGAAGGCATCGCCGCATGTGAGTCCGACGACACGATGATGAGATTCCCCACGTAATCTCCCTCCCTTAAGTCAACCTACTCAATTAGCAGAGTACGCCGAGTCCACCCGAACAGCAAGCAGCGCGCCGACGGCTACGAGGCGGTCCCGAGGTACTGGGCGAACAGCTGATCGCGCTTGACCTCGTCAGCACGGCCCGAGAACACGATTTCTCCCTTGTTCAGCATGTACACGCGGTCGGCAAAGTCGAGGGCACGGGTGACGTACTGCTCCACGAGAATCACCGCCGCCCCAGTGGCGACGATGCGCTGCAGGACCTCGTAGACGCGGCTGACGATTGTGGGAGCCAGGCCGAGCGACGCCTCGTCCACGGCGACGAGCTTGGCGTCGTTCATCATGGCGCGGGCCAATGCCAGCATCTGCTGTTCTCCGCCACTCATGCTGCCGGCTACCTGCCGTAGACGCTGGCCCAGGGTGGGCAGCACCTCGATTGTTCGTTCGATGGCCGCGCCACGCGCGTCCTTGCCGTTCGTGCAGGCCAGAATCAGATTCTCCCTGACCGTCAAGGAGGGAAAGATGCCCCGTCCCTCAGGGACAAGGCAGAACCCCCGGCGGGCCAGGGCATGCGGATGACTTCCGGTAACGTTCTCCCCATCGAGCAGGATCCGCCCGTCGGTCGGCTTGACCAGACCGGTTGCGGTCCGGAGAAGCGTCGTCTTGCCCGCACCATTCGGTCCGAGAACAGCCACCACGGAGGAAGCCTCGACGGTCAGGTTGATATTACGCAAGACCGTGACTGCGCCGTAGCCGGCGGTTACGCCCTGGAACTCCAGGAGACTCTGCGGCACATGCCCGTTCGTATGAGAAGAGCTCAAAGCCGGTCTCCCGCTTTCTCGCTGACCAGGGTGGTGTCAGTCTCCTCCCCGAGGTAGGCGACGCGGACCACGTCGCTGGCCAGCATCTCGTCGGGTGTGCCCTCGAAGATCAGCTGTCCGAACTCCAGGACATGGATCCTCTCGCACACCTGCCTGACCAGGCTCAGGTCGTGCTCTACGATGAGTATGCCCAGGCCTTTGTGGTCCGCTACGTGCCGCAGTATCTCGCCCATCCGAGCCGTCTCGTCGCTGTCGAGCCCGGCAGAGGGTTCGTCCAGCATGACGAGACTGAACGATCCGGCCAGCACGCGGGCCAGTTCGACCAGCCGGCGCTGACCCGTCGTGAGCAGCCCCGCCTGCCGGTCGGCCAGGTCCTCAATCCCCGCCAGGGACATGGCCTCTTCCACTGCTTCCCGGATTGCGAAGTCGTCCCCTCTCCTCGATGTGAGCTGCCGCAGGGGACTGCTGCCGGCCAAGCCGGCCTCGCGACCGACGGCGATGTTGTCCCGTACCGAAAGCGAGTCGAACAGCTCGGTTCGCTGAAAGGACCGACCCAATCCCTTCTGGGCCCGGCGGGGTCTGCTGAGAGACGTGATGTCGTCACCGTTGAAGAACACCTGACCGGCGCTCGGCCTGACCATGCCCGAGCAGCAGTTGAACAGTGTCGTTTTGCCTGCCCCATTCGGACCGATGAGCCCCGTGACCTGGCCGACCCTCGCGTTGAGTGAGACATCGCTCAGAGCCAGCACGCCACCGAAGCTCACCTTGATGTGCCGGGCTTCGAGTCCCTCCTGGGCGCGAACCACCGCAGTTGGACGGATCTGGGGCTCCATGCGGTTCGCCGTGCGCGAAGCCCGGTGGTTGGCCAGGGCGGGGACCGGCGCCTTGACCCGTGCCCCGATCGCCGCCATGCGCTCGTCGAGACGCACGGCCATGTCACGTACACGCTGGGGGACTTCCAATGCGATCCCCCGATGCATGCCATAGACGTAGGCGATGGCGCCGACTCCGAACGCAATGCTCAGCCAGTTGCCGACGTTGGGCGACGTCACGTAACCCGAGATCAGCCCATCAAGGGCGGCCGCCAACAGCGCGTACCACGGTGTCGCCCCTACGACGATGATGACCAGCGCGACGACCTGGATGGAGCTGAACCACTGGAACTGGTCGGCGAGTGCATACCCGTACTGCGCTCCGATGAGTACCCCGACGACTGCCGCCATCGATGCCGAGACGCAGAAGACCACGGTCCTTGTGACGTTGACGTTCAGGCCCTGGACCTCCAGGACGGTCGGGGAGTCTCCTAGGGCCCTCAGCATCCGCCCCATGCGGCTTCTCTCGATCGCGATGACGAGAACTGTGGCGGCGAGTGCGAACGCCACCACAAGGTAGTAGAAGCCGTGGGGTGAGTTGAGGTGAATCCCGGCAATGGTCACGTCCGGTTGCGGAGTGGCGATGCCCGAGGAAGTCACACCGAACATCCAGTTGGTCGGGTACACGACATTGCCCACGAATATGGCCAGCCCGAGGGTCGCGACGGCAAGGAACACACCGTAGAGTCGGATGGCCGGAATCGCCACCAGCGCACCGACCGGCAGAGCCACGACGGCCGCGAGAAAAACGGCGATGAGCCAAGGGATGTGCCAGTCGCCCACGAGGTGGCCAAAGGCACAAGCTCCAATGGCCGCGAAGGTGTACTGGCACAGAGAGATCTGCCCTGCTGTCCGGGCCAGCAGACCGACGGAGAGGAAGAGCGGGATGTCGATCACCGCACTGGTCCAGGCTGTGATGTTCCATCCCGCGGCCGGGGGGATCACGACGAAGGCGACGAGGGCGAGAACGCCAGCCAGCAATCGGACACGAGGGGGAGCGTTCCAGGACCGCCGCACGGGTAGGGCGTGACGCGGACGCCTGTCGATCAGCTTCCGGCCCGGTATGAATATCAGTACCAGGAAGAGGACGATGAAAGGGATGCCGGCTGGCAGTCCACCGAGCCACGACACTTCGACGCTGTACTTGGCTCCGAAAGAGGTCAGCAACCCGATTACCAGGCCGCCGATGAAGGTCAGCGGCAGGCTCTCGAAGTATCCGATGGCCGCCGCGCCGAAGGCCGAAACGACCAGCAGGGTGATGACGGTGGCATCGAGGCCCAGACTCGGCGATATCAGCAGTCCGGCGATCGTGGCGAAAACCGTGCCGATGATCCACGCCCAGCGTCTCACCCTCGTTGGATTCTCACCGTTGAGGTCAATCAGCTCCGGAACGTCGACGATGCCTCGCATCGCCATTCCGAGCCGGAAAGTACGGAAGAAGTAGTACAGGGCGGCGGCGGCGAGCACCGCGACGGCGAAGACAATGAATTCACCCCAGGTCACATTTACCCCGCCCAGAGAGAACGACGAACTGGGAAGGTACTGAGGGACCGTTGCTCCGCTCAAAGACCCGTACCAGATGCCTCCCACACCCAAGACGATGAGGAGAAGGCCGATGGTGGCCACCACTTTGACAGCGGTGCCCTGGTTCTCGAGAATTCTGCCCAGCAACTCCAGGAGCAGTCCTTCCACCGGGGCAAGCACGAGCACGCAGATGGCCGCCGCCAACCCCCACGGAAGGCCTTCCTGAACGTTCAGCCAGTAGAAGACGAAGACCCCCATGGCCGCCACGGAGCCGTAGGCAAAGTTGAAGACCCCCGACGTCTTGTAGGTAAGCACGAGACCGGTGCCCGCCAGGCCGTAGACCGCACCGCTGACCAAGCCGGTGATGACGTAGGGAAGGAATGTGCTCATCTCAGCGCTCTGCAGCCCTACGCGTCGTCGCCATCAGGCTCCGTCCTCTCCCCTTTGCTCCCCGTGAGGCGGTCTTCTGCGTGTCCAAGCGCTGTTTCGTTGAAGCCAGCTGACCGAATGGCGCCACTGGTCCCGCCACAAAGTACGAGTCGAGGGTCCCCCCGGGCGTAAACCTTTAGCCGCATCGGATCGGGCCATCGCGATCTCCTGCTTCACGCGCACATTACCGCCGTGACCGCCCACCCGCCTGGAATGCATGTCCAACCTCGGCGGATGAGCAATGGGCGCGAGATCACTCTCCTCAGTGTTCCGGGGTGCGCGACGCCGACTCCCGGAAGGGGATATCCCGGTCGACCTGAAGGTCCTTCGGTAGCCCGAGAACCCGTTCTCCCAGGATGTTCATCTGGATCTGCTCGCTGCCGCCCTGGATCCCGTGGCAGGGGACCGTCAGGACCGTCATGGCGATCTCTCCTCCGGACGGCGCATCCGGACCGGTCAGTAGTCCGGCGGGTCCGGCCAACTCTGCGGCCAGGTCACGAAGCAACCGGAGTAGTCGCACACCACCCACGTAACCGATGGAGCTCTCCGGGCCCGGCTGGCGACCCGCCGCCTCTGCCGCGGCGGCCCTCTCCGCCGTCCAGCGCAACGCTCCCGCCATGGCGTACACGTGGGCCAGCCGTTGACGGACGATCGGGTCGCCGTGTCTACCCCACTCCCGCGCCAAGTCCATCAGGCGCTCGGCAGTGTGGATCGGGGGAGTATTCGCCTCGTCGAGTTCATCGTGCCGGGCGTCCTCCATCACCTCACCCACTTGACGCTCCAGGTAGCCTCCCTTGCCGCCCGGGGCAACGATCACCAGGGGATGCTCCCAGCCGCCGGCGAAGTCATGCCGTTCGTTGCTCAGGGTCGTGAGGGCAGCCCGCCAACCGTCCCCGGCGGAACCGACCAAGCCGTCGGGTCCGACCCAGGCCTGAGTGAAGAAGGTCTCGTTGAATTCGGCCCGTCCGTTCATCTGCCGGATCGGTCTCACCTCAATTTCGGGCTGGTCGACGTCGATGACGAAGAACGACAAACCTCGGTGCTTCGGTAGGTCCGGATCGGTCCTGGCCAGAAGGATCCCTCGGTCGGCTGTCAACGTTCCGGAGTTCCAAACCTTTTGTCCACTTACCCGCCAACCGTCACCGTCACTGACAGCCTGGGTCCGGACGCCGGCGAGATCGGATCCGGCGTCGGGCTCGCTGAAGAACTGGCACCAGCGCTCATCGCCGTGGGCGAGCGCCGGGAGCCAGCGGGACCGTTGATCGTCCGACCCGTACGCGAACAGCACGGGGGCCGCCATAGACGTCCCCACCCCGATGGGCGGCCCCATCACGCGGGCGGAGGCCATCTCCTTGCGGACGGCCGCGGCCTCCGGGCCGGACATCGACTTCCCGAACCACTCCGTCGGCCAGTGCGGGAACCCGTACCCGCTGTCCGCCAACCTCCCCCACCACTCCCTAACAGTGATGTCGGGGTCCCAAGCCTCCGCCAGCCACTGGCGGACCGCCGTGCCAAGCTCATCCTCCGAGATCCTCACGGAGCGCAAGACCTCGGCCTAGGAGGCGAAGGTCAGGAAGTTCTCCAGGTTGTCTCGCATGATCTTGCGTTGGTCGTCGGGGTTGAAGTGGTTCAGTTGGGCGTCGACATACCGGTCCGGGTAGGCGAGGCCTTCGCCGTGGGGGAAGTCCGACCCGAAGACGATGGGATCGATCCCGATCTCGTCGACGATGCGGCGAACGTTCTCCTCCGGATAGGGGGCGACGATGAAGTGCTGGCGGAAGATCTCCGAAGGACGCTGGTCGAGGCGACCGCTGGGGGAGTATTTCGCTTTGCGGCCCATGAGGAAGGCGTGGTCCATCTTGCGGAGGGTGTAGGGGAGCCAGACGGTGCCCATTTCGGAGAGGCAGACCTTGATGTTCGGGAAGCGGCCGAAGAAGTTGTGGAGGATGAGGCCGGCGGTGAGCTCCATGGCGGGCCGATCGCCCCAGTACATGACCCATTGGAAAGCGTCGAAGTCGCCGAAGACCGCTTGGGGGTCTTCGGACCAGTCGGTGCCGTATTTTTGGTAGTCGGTGCCGCCGAGGTGGACGGCGAGGCGGATGCCGGCGTCGTTGACGATCGACCAGAACCGGTCGTAGATGGGGTCGGCGGGGGAGCGGCCGCCGCCGGGGTTGGTGGGGCCGCCGTGAGCGTGCCCCGATTTTGTTTGGATGATGGTGGTGCCATCAGCGATGACGCGTTGGAGCTCTTTGATGGCCAGGTCGGGATCGGCGAGGGCGATGTAGGGGGGCAGGAACATCCGGTTTTGGACGTTGTAGCCGACTTCTTCGTGCATCCAGCGGTTGAAGGCTCTGATGTTGGCGTAGAGGGCGGGAATGTTGTCGACGAACTCGTATTCGATGTCGTGGGCAGCGGCGGGAAACATGAGGGCTTTACCGATGCCCTGTTCGTCCATGAGAGCCAGGCGCAGGTCCCGGTTGCCGAACGCTTCAGACTTGTGACGGAACTCGGAGATGAAGGCTTTGCGTTGCTCGTCGTCCAGGCCCTTCAGGGGGTTGAGACGATTGAGCAGCATCCCGGGGATAACGTCGAGTTGGGGTTCCCCGGCCTGGTGAGGCACAGTGCCGCGCCCGGTGCCGACCTTGGTGGTATCGCCGAGCAGTCTCTGAAGTTCATCGGCGGAGAAGGTGACTTGGCGGGAGTGGAATTTGGAGGGCTGGCCGGCGAAGAGCTGCATGGGGTGGCCGTCGGGGTCCGTCACGCTCCGAATGGCCAGCTCGGCGTCTTTGGGGTCGATGTAGCGCTCGAAGCAGTCGAGCGGCTCGTTGAAATGATTGTCCGCGTCGTTGATCCAGTACCCGAGCTCGGTCGGCGAAGCTGTAGCCGTCATGACACTCCTTCGAAGCTAAAGACTGTACGCTGTAGAATATATCAGAACCTGTTCCGGTTCAATCCTTCCCCTTCCAGAGGGGTGAAACGCGCCCACGCACCCTGGACGCCCGACGACGTTGCCAGTTCGAACGTTGGCGACTCCAACGCCGCGCGGGCTGACTGATTACATTTCAGATGGGGCGATCCCAAGGTCGTTCACGTGCCCGCGTCGAACGTGGGAGGAGGAAGCGGTGACCGAAACGTGGATAGAGAGCCCCGAGCTGCGGGACTACCGGCTCCGGGCGCGAGCGTGGCTGGCCGGCAACCTCGAACGGGTGGACGAGCACTCGCCAGAGAGGCACGATGATCCACGAGTGGAACGGCTGCAGGAGTTCAAGGCTCTCCAGCAGAGGCTGCATGAGGCGGGATATGCCGGATTCACGTTTCCCACGGAGTACGGAGGGCAGGGCCTGACGCTGGATCACGAGCGAGTGTTCGACGAGGAGGCGATCGGCTACGTCATGCCGCCGGGGAATTTCGGCGTGTCGATCAACATTCTGGGGGCGACGCTCGTCGAGTTCGGAACGCACGAACAGAAGCTGGCGCACGTCCCGAACATCCTCTCGGGGAGGGAGTTGTGGCTGCAATTCCTCTCCGAACCGAGCGGCGGATCGGACCTGGCTGGCCTGCTTACCAGTGCACTTCGCGACGGTGACTCTTACGTGGTCAACGGGCAGAAGACGTGGAGCACGGCCGCACACATCTCGGATTTCGCGCTCTGCCCCGTACGGACGCGCTGGGACGTACCGAAGCACAAAGGCGTATCAGTCCTGATCGTCGACCTCAGCTCTCCCGGTCTGGAGATCCGGCGCATCAAGCAGATCGACGGCGGATCTGAGTTCTGCGAGGAGTTCTTCACAGATGTGATCGTCCCGGCTGCCAACCTGGTGGGAGAGGAGGACGGGGGATGGCGAGTGGCCCGCGGGCTTCTCGAGATCGAGCACGCCTGGGTCGGTCGCGGCGGAGGAAGCGTCGGAACGCGGGATCCGATGTCCGAACTCGTTTCTCTGGTGAAGAAGCGGGAACTGGCCGGTGATCTGGGAGTCCGTCGTCAGGTTGTGGGACTTCACGTCTCCGGCAAGGCGCAGAAGCTGGTAGCCGCTCGCGTGTCGTCCGGAGTTGCCAACGGGAAGCTCGCCCACGGCTATGGGAGCCTGCTCAAGCTCGGCGACGACATCGTCACGCAGCGACGAGCTGAATTCTCCCTCGCTCTCGCGGGCGCAGCCGGCGTCACATGGGATCCGGATGATTGGGAAGAATTGACGTGGGCCCGCCAGTTTCTCAATTCCCGGAGCTCCTCGATCGCCGGCGGTACGGACGAGATCCAGCGGAACAATGTCAGCGAAAGGGTCCTCGGCCTCCCGAGGGAACCCGCATTGGACCGGGACGTACCGTTCAACCAAGTTCCGCACAACTGATGCCAGTGGGCGGCCTCCTTCATACCCAGACGATGCTCGGTGCGGCCGTCCCAGGAGCCCCCCTTGGGCGACATGGCTGACGACACGGCGGAGAGAGTCGAAGCCGACCTGCCAGTCGGACCCCTCAACGGGTACCGGGCGCTGGATCTCGCCGGCCCCATCGGGGCCTACTGCACCAAGCTCCTGGCGGACCTCGGATGCGACGTCCTAAAGGTCGAACAGCCAGGGGGCGACGTAATGCGGAATATTCCCCCCTTCGTTGGAAGAGCCACGGCTGACACTGAAAGCGCCGTGTTCGCGTCATACCATGCCAACAAGCGGGGGATCACCCTCGATGTCGGTCGGGCCGAGGCGCAGTCCTTGCTGAAGGTTCTGGCCCAGGACCGCGATGTGGTCGTGATCTCCCCAACGCCGAGGACTCCGGTCGCGGGTTTTGACCGTGTCCTCCATCGCGTGGACTGGGCCGCCGCCGACTGCATCGTCGCGTCCATAACCCCGTTCGGCCTGGACGGACCGATGGCCGACATGAGGGCCACTCCTTTTCTGTCGTTCGCCGTTGGCGGTGGCATGCACTGGGTGGGCAAGAAAGACGGTCCCCCACTCGCCGCCCCTGGTCAGTTGGCGTGGGACGAAGCCGGGCTGCACGCCGCATTCGGAATCGTGGCGGCGCTGTTCGGTCGCGAGCGCGCCGGGGGGCAGCTCCTCGACCTGTCAGTTCATGAGGTCCAAGCGGGCAAGGACTTCGTGCTGGAGCGCTATGACGTCGGCCGACCGGGTGAGTGGGGTGGAAGGTTCGCGGGAATCGGTATTCCCCCGAGCGGGACCTGGCAGTGCGCCGATGGCCCCATCGGGATCGCGGCCCATCAGGACCATCACTGGCAGGCATTCCTCACGATGCTGGACCACCCAGACGAGTTGTCCGAGTCCTCGCTCAACGATCCGGTGGTACGACGGCTCATATTCGACGGCTTGGAATTGGTGATCGGTGGCCTGGTTGCCAACCGCAGCCGGTTGGATCTCTTCGACCGTGGCCAAGCGGCCGGCCTTCCGTGCGCCCCGGTCAACTCCCCGAGCGACTTCGTTGAGGATCCCCAACCGGTGGCCCGCGGGGTGTTCGCCTCTCCGGAGGCGGAGGGAAGACCCACCGTCACGATCCCGTGGCGGTGGTGCAACGCCACTCCGGAGCTCATCCACCTGCGGCGTCCCGCCCCGAGCGTCGGTGAGCACAACGCCGAGGTGTACATCGACGAGCTTGGTTTCTCGGAGGCCCAACTGAAGAACTGGGAAGCAGATGGCCTTGTCTGAGCAGGCGGGGCTGCTGGCGGGAGTGCGGGTGCTCAGCTTCGGCGCCTTCGTCGCCGGGAACTCGGCGGCGTGCATGCTCGCCAGCCTCGGTGCCGACGTGGTCAAGATCGAGGCCCGGTCACGACCAGAAGTGCTTCGTGGGCCCGTGTACGCCATCGGTGACGCGGTCACAGAACCCTCGGGGGCGCCGAACACGGTCATGTACGCCGCGCTCGACGCGTGGGCTGCGCAACCTGTCGTTGGATATGGCCCACCCCGCGGGACGGTCTCTGTTCCACCGGTTGGTCTCCGTGACCGACGTCGTCATCGAGAACTTCGGTAGCTCGGTCCTCGACCGTTGGGGATGCAGCTACGACGATCTTCTCCATGACAAACCGGACCTTGTGATGCTGTCGCTTTCGGGCTACGGGCGAAGCGGTCCCAGGGCCAACTACCTGGCATACGCCGCGACCATCGCTTCCTACATCGGGTTGGCATCCTCCTGGGGATACACCCACGGCACGCTGACCGACTACATCTCTGCCGCCGCTGGGGCGCTCGCCACGGTGGCGGCACTGGGGGAGGCGCGCCGGAGTGGCGTTCCCCGTCATCTCGACCTTGCTCAGATAGACGCCATGGCCCCGATTCTCACTGAGCTCTACGCCGCTCCGCTGAATCACCTGGACACCCAACCGTGGAGGGCCAACCACGTCTGTGGCTCGTGGCTCTCCGGTATCTTCCCCTGCGGTGGGATCGACCAATGGTTGGCCGTCGACATCGAAGACGGCTCCGACTGGAACGGGCTCTGTGCCTTTCTCGAGCGGCGAGACCTCGAAGCGGAGAACCTGGAGCAGGCCCAGCGTCTCGAACCTCAGCTGTCGGAGGTCCTCCGGTCCTGGACGGCCAACTACAGCTCCTACGGAGCAATGCACCATCTTCAACGGGCCGGTTTGGCCGCGGTAGCCGTGCAGGACTCCGAAGCTATCTATCGGGACCTGCAGCTCCGTAGCCGCGGATTCGCCCAAAGGGTGGACCAGGAGGACCTGGGCCCGGTTCGTTACCCCTCGTCGCCTCAGCGGTGGAGCAGGACCCCGGGAGACGCCCCCGTTCCGCCCGCTCGCCTCGGCGAGCACACCAGGGACATCCTCGGTCGATGGTTGGGGCTTCCCGACGCGGAGATGAACACCCTCGAAGAGGAGGGAGCGATCTTCTCGGCCGAGTGACAAGGCTGAGGGAGATGAGAAGTGTCCGACTCCGACCGGTCCGCAGTTTGACACCTGCGCCAGGCGTGGGAACCTGATCCGTTCCAGGCCATCAGCCGTCGGCCAAGAGCTCGGACGACACCTCCCACAGGCGACCCGCCTGTTCGGGGTCCATGGCGTAGCTGGCAACCGAGTTCGCGCTCCGGGCCGCAATCTCAGCCTCATTGCAGTCGACGAAGTACCGACCGCCGACGCCTTCGAGCAGAGGCGAACACGCGACGAATACCGACGTGGCTGCCCCCTGCGCCGGGGTCTTCCACTCGGCGCCCGCTGCCATCTGGGCCATCTGCTCCGCCGGAACATGGCGCTGCAACCTCGTACGGATATTCCCCGGCATCAGAGAGTTGGCTGCGATGCCGTCGTCAGCCCACCGGCTGCTGGCTGCTACAGCGAAGAGAATGTTCGCTGTCTTGGACTGGCCATACGCGGACCACGGATCGTACGGCCGCCGGTCGAAGTGAATGTCGTCCACTACTACTGGAGAGAAGAAGTGGCCCGCGGAGCTCACGGCGACGATGCGGGCACCCTGAGCCAGCGACAACGCCGGTCTGAGGGCGGTCGCCAACGCGAAGTGACCAAGGTGGTTCGTCGCAAACTGCATCTCCCAACCTTGCCCGGTGCGCGAGAGGGGGGTGGCCATGATTCCGGCGTTGTTGACCAGAATGTGGAGCGGGCCGTCCCAGGACGACGCAAAGGCGCGGACGGATGTCACCTGGGCGAGGTCGAGCGCCGCGACCGATACCTTCGACGCGGGATCTTCGCTCACTATTTCGGCTGCGACGCGCCGACCGGCAGCCGTGTCGCGCACGGCCAGCGTGACGTCCGCACCAGCCGACGCCAAGGCACGCGCTGTCTCGATGCCGATGCCCGATGATCCGCCAGTCACGACGGCACGGCGGCCGTGCAGATCCACACCGGTCACCACCTCTGTCGCCGTAGATTCGGCCGTGAAGCGCGTCCTAATCATCTTCGCTCCTGTCATCGTGCCGGGAGGTGCAAGGCCCGAACCACTGATCCGTGGCTGCTAACGGAAGCCGACAATGAGTTCAACCGCGAGCGGCCGAACGTAGGACACGTCGTTCATGTCGTGGCCCACGACGACGTCCGGCACCACCATGGGTGTTCCGCGATCGGGGAGCTTCGACGGAGGCGTCGTCCGCCATTCGGCTGTGCAGACCCGTTTCGAGATTGCCCACTGCCCTGACCTGCGCTCGAATCGGTCCACATATCGCCCGCCGGCCAAAGTCAAGGGCGTGTCACGCTCCCGGTAGCGCCCGACGAAGAGATAGTAGGTCTCACAGTGTGCGGTGTCGCCATCCAATTCGATGGTGACATTGGTCAAGTAGTGCTGATGGTGCAACTGGTCCGCATGATACGTAAAGGCCCAGTCAATGAAATCCTCAACCTCGAACGCCTTCGATCCGTGTACGTCGATCGCATCGTCGTGATAGACAGATCGAACCATCTCACGGTCGTGACGATCCATGCCCCGGGCGTATCTGTGCAGGCAGTCGGTGATCGCGGACCGATCGACCAAGGCCCGTACCTCAGTGGCAAACGCATCGCTGTTACTCATCGGAGTTCTCCCATCTGTGCGCTCGATCAGAGCGGCCGGCCGTCGAACCTATCCACCACCGCGACCTCCTCTATCGGCCGTCGGGGAGCGGGCGTGAACATTTGGCCCGCTCGTAGCCGTCCAACCGGCAGGAGGCAACCCTGCACGTAGTTCTCGGGGATACCCAGCAACTCACCGAACTGGCGCTCGTAGTGAAGGTGCAAGGTGGTGATGCACGACCCGTAGCCGCGGGAGTGCAGTGCGAGCTGAAAGTTCCAGACCGCAGGAAAGATCGAGCCATAGAGTGTCGCCGTCGAGAAGGAGTCCACCCCCTTGTCCTGCAGGTAGGGCTCATAACAGGGTATGACGTGAAGCGGGACCTCGCCGAGGTGGGCCACCAGCCATTCTGTCGATGACATGATCCTCCCGAGAGGGGTTGGACGAAAGGGGCGTAGACCAATCTCCTCGCGACCGGTCTGAGCGAGATAGGCCGCCTTGTACAGCTCGGCGATCTGACGGCGAAGATCAGGATCGCTCACCACCACCCAACGCCACGTCTGCATATTGGTCCCGTTCGCCGCCTGACAGGCGATGCGCAGGCAATCACGGATCTCGTCCCGATCGACCGGCGCGTGAACGTCGAGGAGCCGGCGCACGGACCGAGTGGCGGTCAAGAGGTAGTCGATGTCCATTGGTCTCCCTGATCTCTGCGGCGCCAAGACTAGGCTGCTTGAGCACATTGGATCAGGGGAGGGGGTAGAACCCGTGGCGTACGAAAGCACGGCTGAACCGATCAAACTGGGCTACCTCTTCGACTTCAAACTGCCGGACGGCTTCCCGAAGGAGGCGCGCGAGGACCTCACTCTTCCTTTTGAACTCGTGTTCAGACAGGGACTCGACTCGGGGATGATCGATCGCCCGGTGGAGATCGTGTTCCGAGAGGTGGAGGGCCTGCCGAAAGGCACCATCAAATCCGTCATCGACGCGTATGGTGAGCTGGTCGAGCAAGGATGTCTCGTGGTGTTCGGCCCGTACATTACCGACAACTGCGTGCCGACTCGCGAAGCCATCGAAGACCGGTTCCGAGTTCCTGCCATCAGCTGCACGGGAACGGATGACTGGCTGGGCGAATGGACATTTGCCCTGCCCCAAGGGTCCATGACCGATGAGCCGATTTTCTGGAGCGATCTCCTGGTCAAGGCCGGCCAGAGAGAAGTGGGTGTGCTGATCGAGCAGTCGCTCGTCGGTGAGTCGTATATCCAGAATTTCCGCAAGGCCTGCACTGCGCAGGGCGTCCGGATCGTCGCAGAGGAATGGATTCCGCAGACCGCTCAGGACATCGGCCCGGCGGTCCAGAGCCTGTATGAGGCGAAGGCACAAGCCCTGGTGCATTGCGGATTCGGATTCGGGATCGCGTTGGCAAATCAGGCTCTGCAACAGCTGGATTGGAATCCGCCGCGCTATATGGGTACTGCATTCCAGAACGCATGGCTGAATCAGGCTCTCTGGGACGCCATCCAGGGGTGGACCGGTCTCGACCAGTACGACGAGAGCAATCTCGTAGGGCAAGCCTTTCTCGATCACTACCAGGAAGCATCTGGGCGCCGACCTGCATACTGCGCCCCGGTGATGAACCACGACTTCGCTACCGTTTTGCTCCACGCCTTCGCCGACGCTCATCCGCTCACGCCTCGAGGGGTGAAGGAGGCGTTGGAGCGGGTAAAGATGGTTCCCGCTGCGGCCGGCGCGCCGGGGACCCGTCTGTCGTTCGGCAAGTGGACTCGCCGGGGCTGGATGGGCGCGGGCTATCTGGTGGCCCGTCAGCTCGAGCCCGAGTTCGGGAGGTCCCGCCTCGTCGGCCGTTTTGGCAACCTGTAGCCGAGCGACGTCGTGAATTGAGCCGGATCCTTGAGGAGGAACTGTGACGGCAATTTTGGAGGGTGTCCGCATTCTCGAAGTGGCCGAACAGACCTTCGTGCCGTCGGCCGCCGCTCTGCTCTCGGACTATGGGGCCGAGGTCGTCAAGATCGAGCACCATGAGCGCGGTGACGCCATGCGAGGCCTGATGTCGGCGGGGATCCTGTCGACGGGGGGCGATGTCCATGCGCTCATGGAGCATTCGAACCGGGGGAAGAGGAGCATCGGACTGAACTTGGCCACCGACGAAGGCCGAGACATTCTCTACAAGCTCGCCGCCACCAGCGATGTCTTCTTGCACAACAAGCTGCCGGGCGTGCGGAGGAAGTTGAAGATCGACCTCGACGACATCCGGTCCTACAACCCTACGATCATCTACGTGTCGGGTACTGGTCAGGGCGAGCGGGGACCCGAGGCGGATCGGGGCGCCTACGACTCGCTGGCGTTCTGGTCGCGTACTGGCATCGCCTACGCGACGACGCGGCCGGAGTATGGCCACTTGGTCGGCCTGCCCGGGCCCGGCTTCGGCGACTCCCTCGGTGGTATGACGATCGCGGGCGGTATCTTGGGGGCGCTGTTCCACCGGGAGCGGACCGGTGAGGCGCTCACTGTCGATGTGTCGCTGTTGGCCACCGGCATGTGGGCGATGGGCCAGTCGATCGCCCTGTCGCTGCTCAACAAGACCCCACAGGCGCCGTTGCCGCTCGACATGTTGCACCCCAACCCGCTCGTCGGGCAGTACCTGACGAAGGATCAGCGCTGGTTCGTCATCACCAGCCTACAAGTCGGGAAGTACTGGCCCGAGTTCGTCACTCTCCTCGGGAAGCCCGAGTGGGCCGCTGATCCTCGCTTCGCCGACCACGGATCTCTGATGGAGCATCGGGCCGAGGCCGTGGCGCTGCTCGAAGGCTTCTTTGCCGATCACACGATCACCGAGATCAGGGCGATGCTCGCCGACTACAGCGGCCAGTGGGCCGTCGCGCAGAACACCCTCGAAGTCGCGGAGGACCCCCAGACCAGCGCCAATGGATACCTCCAGGCGTGCGAGACGGCGTCGGGGTCGCCCTTCACGCTTGTCGCGGCCCCAGTGCAGTTCGGTGGGGAGCCGGCCCCCGTCCACCGGTCAGCGGAGTTCAACGAGCACGGGGACAGCATCCTCGCCGAGCTCGGCTTCGATGAGGACACCATCATCGATCTCAAGGTCAAAGGCGTCGTGGCCTGAACAGAGAGGTCGAGTAAGCGGCTCTCGGGCCGAGAGGTTCGAGGCCCTCGCTATACGTAGTAAACCGCCCCGTAGTACGATGGTAAGAGTTCTGAGGAGCGCCGGGCTGCGACCGTCGCTCAACGGGGGAGGAGACAGCCGTGCCGTCACGAGTGCTCGACTTTCCGGTGTTCGACGCCGACAACCACATGTACGAGACCATTGACGCCTTTACGAGGTTCCTGCCGTCGGAGTACGAGGGGCTGATCAAGTACGTCGATGTGAAAGGCCGAACGAAGATCGCCGTCCGTAACATGATCAGTGACTACATTCCCAATCCCACGTTCGAGGTGGTCGCTGCGCCGGGAGCGCAGGAGGAGTACTTCAGGCACGGCAACCCGGACCACAAATCCCGGCGGGAGATCCTGGGCAAACCGATCCGTTCCCTCCCAGCCTTCCGCGATCCCGAGCCGCGACTCCGGCTCATGGACGAGCTCGGCATCGATCGGGCCCTGATGTGGCCCACCCTGGCCAGCCTGCTCGAGGAGCGGTTGAGCGACGACCCGCTGGCCACGCACGCCATTGTCCACGCCCTGAACCAGTGGATGCTCGAGCACTGGAGCTTCAACTACGAGGACCGGATATTTGCTACTCCGGTGGTGACGCTCTGTGTCGTGGAACGGGCCATCGAGGAACTGGAGTGGGTGCTCGACCGCGGCGCGCGGGTGGTGCTCATCCGCCCCGCTCCCGTTCCCGGCTTCAGCGGACGACGATCCATGGCCCTCGCCGAGTTCGACCCGTTCTGGGCCCGCGTCGTCGAGGCAGAGATCCTGGTCGGGATGCACTCGTCGGACAGCGGATACCAGCGTCACTACAACGAATGGGAGGGGGCGCGAAGTGGTGAGTTCCTCCCCTTCACCAAGAACTCGGCGTTCGCGACGATCATGCAGACCATCCATCGTCCGATCGTCGAGACGGTGGCCTCCCTGATCGGGCACGGTCTCTGCAGCCGCTTCCCGACTCTCAAGATCGCGCCGGTCGAAAATGGGAGCGGCTGGGTCCGGCCGCTCCTCGACGACCTGGCCCGTGCGTACCACGTCGCTCCTCAGGAGTTCGACGAGGACCCGGTGGAGGTTTTCAAGAGGAACATCTACGTCCACCCCTTCCATGAGGAGGATCCCCTGGGATTGATCGACCTTCTCGGCGCCGACCGGGTGCTCTTCGGTTCGGACTACCCGCACCCTGAAGGCATGTCGGATCCCATCACCTTCGTGGACGACCTCGCCGGTCTGAATGACGAGATGATCAGGAAGGTCATGGGAGGAAACCTGGCTCGTCTTATGCACGTAGCCCACGCGGTCTGAGAGACCGAGTTCTTGCATCCGCCCCGGCCGGCGGGGTGTCCGACTCCGACGGGTCCGCAGTTTGACACGACGCATCATGGCGGTGGCTGGGCAGCGTACGCCCCGATCTGATCGTCGCCGGCAGCCCGGATGGTCACGGAATTCGCGTGGAGGGCTTCATCCATGGCGACAACCGCAGGCCCGGGCGCTATACAGGGGCGATGCACGCGGAGATGGACACTCTGGAGGTTGAAGCAGCCGATGGCGTGGCCGTCGTCCGTCTCAACCGTCCTCCAGTAAATGCCGTCAACAAGGTGATGATGCATGAGTTGCGTCGCAGCTTCGACGCGCTCTCGCAGGACCGGTCCGTAGGGGCAGTGGTCCTGGCGGCCCGCGGTGACCGGGCCTTCTGTGGTGGAATCGAGCTGAAGGAGACGGCCTCGCGCTCGGTCGACGACGGCGGTGACGTACGCGCCTTCCTGGACCCGTTCTGGGAATGGAGGCAAGCGCAGTACGCCATTCACCAGTGCCTTGTACCGGTCGTTGCCGCTGTCGAGCGGCCGGCGATAGGCGCCGGGTTCGGTCTGGTCGGAGCGTGCGACATGGTAGTGGCCGGTGAGTCCGCCACCTTCGGTCTCACCGAGATCAACGTAGGCGTCCTCGGTGGGGCCAGCAAAGCCCTGCGGATGCTCGGCCCGTCGAAGGCCCGGCGGATGCTCTTCCTCGGTGAACTCCTCCCTGCGCAAGAGCTCTACCGGCTCGGCGGTGTCGAAGAGGTGGTGCCGACAGGTGAGGCGGAGGAGCGCGCCGTCGAGCTGGCCCGGCAGATGGCCACGAAGAGCCCCATCGCGCTGAGGCTGGCCAAAGAGTCGATCCTGCGAATTGAGGCCGACGAGATGATGCAGAGGTACCGGACCGAGAACGACTACACCACCAGGCTCCGCACCTTTGCCGATTCCCAGGAGGCGATCACGGCCTTCGTGGAGAAGCGCCCTCCGAGTTGGACCTGGTCTTGAGCGGCCGACACGCCGAGCGCCGTATCAACGACCGGGGGGAGGCCAGGGGAGTGGTTCCCGCTTCAGATCGGAACCCATCTCACTGGGGAACCGTTTGAACAGCGAGTCGAGTTCCCACGGACCGTCACTGGTGATGGTGTGGTCGTACAACAGCTCGCCGAGGCGGTCGATCTGGAATCCGACGGAGCGGAACACCTGGCCGTTCACTTCCGCGGCGGCGTCGCTCAGGAGGTAGATGGCGATCGGAGCGATATTGGCAGGGTCCCGGTAGGTCCCGCCCGCGGAATCGCTACGGACCGTCTCGCCGGCCTGATCGCTGAGGGGTATGTAGTCGCCCAGGGTCTTGTCAGACATGCGAGTGGCGGCACTCGGCACCACGCAGTTGGTGGTGATCCCATGCGGAAAGAGCGCCGATGCGCAGCTCCAGGTGAAACCGAGGATCCCGGCTTTGGCCGCCGAGTAGCTCGGCTGGCTCGCAATTCCCGCGTAGGACCCGCTCGAGATGAAGACGAGTCGGCCCGACCCCTGCGGCATCATGACGCGGGCGGCGGCCTGGGCGCAGCTGAAGTGCCCCTTCAAGTGGACCGCGATCACGTCGTCCCAATCCTTCTCATCCATCTCCCACAGGTACTTCTGCACCATGATCCCGGCGCAGCACACCATCCCGTCCAGCCGCCCGAAGCGGTCGACCGCAGCCTGCACGATCCGGCGGCCCCCGTCCATGCTGGAGACATCCTCGGCGCAGGCGACAGCCTCTCCGCCAAGGGCCTCAATCTCGGCGACCACCTCGTCGGCGGGTGCTGACGAGCCCGCTTGGCGAGCATCGAGTGCCCCCCCATAGTCGGCCACCACGACGCGGGCGCCCTCTGCAGCCAGGCCGAGGGCGATGGCGCGGCCGATGCCCCGGCCTGCTCCAGTGACGACCTCCACCTTGCCTTCCAAGTACCCGCTCATCTCAAGCCTCCCGGGATTCTCCGATATCAGTGGCGCCGGTCGAGTCGATACCGGCAGAAGGTCGCTGGCTTACTATAACGATGTCGATTCGGTGCACCTGAGACGAACGGTCAATTGACGACCCCGTCCTTCACGCCAGGAGAGGGGCAAGTCGCGTAAAGGTGAGCTCCAGTTGCCGGTCGACGGTGGCGTCGGAGAGGCCCGGAAAGTCGGACCAGCAGAAGAGGTCCGTCACGGGGAGTCCGGCGCTTCGTTGCCTGATCCCCTCAGCTACCACTTCTGGCGTGCCCAATAGGAACTTGGCCCGAATGGCTGCAGGGTCGAAGTGCGCGGGGTGTTGCGTCTCGTACCGGGTCCCCTCGAACATGTAGCGGTTGTAGGACTCCCACCGGTACATGACGTGGGACTCGATCTCGGCCCACGCGTGCTCGGGATCGTCGGTCAGGAAGAACTCGAGGGCGCCGGACATACGCGCCTGCGACGGATCGTGGCCGCCGGCCGTCAGGCCATCCTGGTATGGAGCCAGGAGTTTCGGGTCGATCGACTGCAGGCCTAGTCCGAGCCGCCCCGCCAGGCGGGCCCCTCTGGGCCCTCCGAAGCCACCCCACATGGGAACCGGCCGCTGTATCGGTGCCGGCGTCACGGGATAGGTCGCACCGGGCTCCTCGCCCCAGAGACGCCGTAGGTCGGTGATCCGCGCCGCGAACACGCCGTAGCGGTGCTTGAAATCGCCTTGGAACGCCACATACTCCGGCTTGCGGTACCCCACGCCGAACCCGGGCTCGACCCGGCCTCCGCTGATCACATCCACGAGCGCAATCTGCTCAGCCCACTCGGCAGGATGGTGCAGAGGCAGAAGCGCCACGGCGGTGCCAATCCGCACCCGCTCCGTACGGGCGGCGATAGCGGCGGCGAGGGTCCAGCACTGGGGCAGATACCCGTCGTCGAAGAAGTGATGCTCTGTGAGCCAGACCGCCTCGGCGCCCAGGCGCTCGGCTTCAGTAATCCGCTCCAGCCAACGTCCGTAGTGGCGGTCCCAGGGACGCTGCCACTGCGGAGCGTTGCGCATGTCGATGTACATGCCGAGGCGGATACCCGGTCGGCCGGTCACGTGCACGCTCCGTCGATCTTCAGCTGGACCATGCGTCTCTCCGGATCTCCATGTGGTCTTCCCGTGGGATGGGCAGCAGGTCAGGGTTCGTGGCCATGTTATGCGGGTACACTCGAAAACCTCCCGGGACGACTGGGTTAGGCGTCGCGGAGGGACTGTGCCCCTACGAAATGGGGCGGTGGGTCGGTTCCGCTCGGTAGGATAATGCCCCATGGCTCGACCCAAGCGGACCACCGCGCTCAGTAGGGACGCAATCGTCGATGAAGCTATCGGCATCGTCGCCGACGAGGGCCTCTCAGCCCTCACAATGCGAGCGGTGGCGGCACGGCTCGGCGTAACCCCTATGGCCGCCTATTACTACGTGGCCGACAAAGAAGAACTCATGAGCCTGATGTCCGAGCGGATCTCCTCTATGTCCGGTTCGCTCAGCCTCGAGTCGGAAGAGGACTGGGAGGGGGCCCTCACACTCTACCTGCTGAAGCTCTGGGAAAACTCGACCAAATACCCGGGGCTCGGAAGCTATCTGATCAACCAGCCCGACCTCGGGGTGACCTCCGAACGATTCAAATCCGAGGTCCGATTCTTCGAGGAGATCGGGTTTACGCCCAAGCGTGCCGGGTTGGCATGGTCTTTCGCCATGACCTACATCCACGGCCGCATCAGCGTGGATGCCCACTTGGCCCATCAGCCCGCGGCTCCGCGGCAAACCGGCTTACGGGCTCGTGACTACGTCGAATTCGGGATCAACTCCGTCGTAACTGCCCTGCGCATCATGCTCGAGTCCGACGCGGTAGCCGCGGCGGCATCTGACAATGGGTCACGACGCGGGGCTTCCCAGAAGGTCGCGACCCGGGCCGGTCGACCGGGCTGAGCCAAACCCAACTGGCCGGGACGGGGTCTATGGCGGCCAAGAGGTAGTCGATATCCATAGCTATCGCTCCCGACCTCACTAGGGTCCGGATGCAGGCGCGCCCTCGGAGGACGGCACAGCGTCGTCCGAATCGGCGATGCCACCATGGGACGCCACGGCCGCGCCTTCCGATGCCGCTGAGGCGGCTTCACCGAGGTAGCGGTCGAGCACTTCCTGGCCGGCCGCGGCCGAGGGGCCGCTCCATCCCACCAGCCCTCGGCTGAAGATCACGCAGTTGTCGGCGAAGGCCAGAGCCCGGTGGATGAACTGCTCGATGAGCACGACGGCGATGCCCATCTCCCGCGCCCGCGGCCAGACTCTGGAAGACCTGGTCCACCATGAGCGGGGCCAGGCCGAGCGACATCTCGTCGGCGATGATGAGCTTGGGGCTCACCACCAGAGCACGGGCCATGGCCAGCATCTGCTGCTCGCCACCGGACAGGGATGAGGCCTGCTGCTGCTGGCGCTGACCGAGCACGGGGAACATCTCGACGGCCTGCTCAATGCCCGCTTGGCGCTCGGCGCGTCCCCCGAGCTGGCGGGTGGCCATGCGGAGGTTGTCGAGCACCGATAGCCCCGGAAAGATCCCTCGGCCCTCGGGGATGTAGGTGAGCCCGGCCCGGCGGATGCGGTGCGGCGCCCAGCCCCCGATGTCGCGATCGCCGAAGCGGATGCGCCCCCCCGAGGCCGGCACGAGACCCGAGACGGCTCGTCCGAAGGTGCTCTTGCCCGCCCCGTTGGGGCCCAAGATGGCCAGGGCACCCCCGCTCGGGACGGCCAGGGAGATATCGAAAAGGGCCTGGGAGGGCCCGTAGTGGACCTCGAGGTTCTCCACCACCAGCCCGTAGCCGCCGGTCTGGGACTTGGGCGCCTGGGCGGTGGCGGCCGGGGAAACTTCGGCGTTCATCGGATCCCTTCGTGAGTGGAGGTGCGAGCGGTCACGTCCTCGTCGCCCAGGTAGGCGGCGCGCACAGCGGGATCGGTACGGACGTGCTCGGGATTGCCCTGGGCTATGACAAGGCCGAAGTCCAAGACGTAGATGTGGCTGGAGAGGCTGAGCACCATACCGACGTCGTGCTCGACGAGCACCAAGGAGATGTTCTCCTCTTCGACCGTCCGCCGCAGCGCCGCCGCCAGGCGCTCGGCCTCGTGGACGTCGAGGCCGGCCAAGGGCTCGTCGAGGAGGATTACCGAGGGCCCGACAGCGAGGGCCCGGCCGACTTCGACGAGGCGGCTGGTCCCCAGGGGCAAGGTGGCGGCCAGCTGATTGGCGAAGGGGGTCAGCAAGAGCAGGTCGAGCAGGCCGTCGATCCGGTCGCGTTCCGCCCGGTCGGACCGCTTGAGGCACCCGGCCAAGAACATGTCCTTCCACAGCCGGGAACGGGCGTGGCGCACCCTGTAGGCCAGCACCAGGTGCTCGCGGACGGTGAGGCCCATGAACAGCTCGGGCTGCTGGAAGGTTCGGGCCAGGCCCCGGCGGGCCCGGCCCTGGGGGGAGATCTTGGTCACGTTCTCACCGGCCAGGTACACCGAGCCGGTGTTGGGCCGCAGCAACCCCGACAGCACCCCGAAGAGGGTGGACTTGCCGGCGCCGTTGGGGCCAACCAGCCCGACGATGGTGGCCGGGGGGACCGCGAGGTCGACGTTGGAGAGGGCTGTCAAACCGCCGAAGCGGACCGACACATTGGTGGCCCAAAGGAGCGTCCCGGAACCGCCGACGCCCGGCTTTGCCGATCGAGCATCGTCGGCGACCGTCATCGGCGGGTGATCGTTCATGGTCCGCTCATCGGTCGGGATCCGCCCACCCCACCTATGGCGGAGGCCACGGTGGTCGGCTCGGGCTTGGGCTCGAGCGCCGGCTCCGGCGGTTCCGAGGGCGCACTGGGGAGGCCACCGCGCCGGGTGACCTTGGTCCAGGCCCACCGGACGTGGCGCGCCTGCATGGCCAGGGTGCCCTCGGGGTTCTTGGCCACCGCGACGGCGCCCAGTCCAAAGAGCACCGGCGGCACGTTGGCCCAGGATTTTGGGAGATAGACCAGGACCAGGGCGGGCACGATGACGTAGGAGATGCCGGCCAAGAGGGCGGCCAGGTTCGAGCGGATGCCCAAGGTGACCAGCACCGCCAGCCACACCACCCCAGTCAAGGTGTCGTAGTTGGTCGACAGGGCGATCCCGAGGGACATTGCCAGCATTGCCCCCCCAATGCCTGCGACGAAGGCGGCCAGACCGGCGACCAGCACCTTCATCTGGAGGACGCTGATCCCGAGGGTCTTGGACCCCGGCTCGCTCCAGCGGACCGCGTTGAGGGCCAGCCCGCTGGTCGAGCGTCGGAGGTTCACTATGACCAGTGCCACGACGGCGAAGATAGCGAGGGCCAGGTAGTCAAAGGCCTTGGGTCCCGATACGAACTGCGGCGGGGTGACGTTGATGCCGATCCCGCTGTTCTGGAAGAGTTGGCGGCTGAAGATGAGATCCTCGAACAACAGCCCGAAGATGAGGGTGACCAGGGCCACGTAGAGGTTGCCCAGCCGGATGGTCAAGAAGCCGATCACCACCCCGAAGGGCGCCGCCACGACGCCACCCAGCACCACCGCGGCCATCATCGGCCAGCCGTGGTTGACCACCAAGATGGCCATGGTGAACCCGCCGATGCCGGCGAAGGTCGCCTGGCAGAGCCAGATCATGCCTCCCTCGCCGGTCACCAAGGTGAAGGACAGGAAGATGATCCCGTAGCTGATGCCCTGGCCGACTGCACCCACCCAGAAGCTGTGCAGTACCAGTGGCAGGATGCACACCAGGGCGAACCCGAAGACCCCCGAGCGCCACCCGAATGCCCTGGCCGCCGGCTCGCCGCTGGTGCTGGCGGCGATCTGGGCCTCGCCCTGGGGCGTGATGGCCCGGTCCAAGGCCCCGCCCACCCCAGCCGACTCGTCGACCCCGCCGTTTCGGATCATGAAGTAGATGAGGAAGATGGCGGTGAAGATGAAGGGGATGGACGGCAGCACCGCCGCGGTGAACGAGCTCGACGGCGGCAGCCAGTACTGGACGAGGGCCCCGGCGATCCCCATGGCCAGCCCGACGGCCACCGCCACGGGCAGGCTGCGCAGCTTGGCCGCCACCACCGCGGCGAACGCCGCCACCATGAGGAGGGTGAAGCCCGCTGGGTCCAAGCCGATGATCGGGGCCGACAGCACCCCCACCAACCCGGCCAGGCCGACGCTGACCGCCCAGACCCCGACCGACACCGCGTCGGGGCTGGTCCCCGACAACGAGGTCATGGCCGGAGAGTCGACCATGGCCCGGACCCGCAAGCCCACGTCGGAGTAGCGCAGGACCAGGGCACCCACGACCACGATGGCTATCACGCAGCCGTAAACGATGATCTGGTCCATCGTTACCGGCGCGCCCAGGAATTTAAAGACCCGGACCGGTTGGGGGGCCAGGCCCGGAGCCTGGAGGATGGTCTGGTTCCCGAAGACGATCGTGCACAGCGGGGGGAGGGCCACCGAGATGCCCAAGGTGGCCACCACCTTCACCAGCACGGAGGACAGCCGTAGGAACCGGAACAGGGCGAAGTACAAGAAGATGCCCAAGGCGGGCCCCAAACCGAGGATCGAGAGCAGCCCAGCCGGCAGGATGGCCCAGTTGTGCTGGGAGTTCAAGAAGTAGTAGAAGCGGGCGATCGTGTAGGCCAGTGCGCCGAAGCTGAAGTTAAGGACGCCCGCCGACAGGTATGTGACGACGAGTCCAGCCGAGGCGATTGCGTAGATGCCGCCCAACACCAACCCGGCAATTACGAACTGGAGCACTGCTCCCCCCCTGTCCCGGATCTCGCCTGCCGAAGTAGTGATCGATCGGAGGGTTTGCCTTTCACGGTGAACTCAGTTCGACCCCGTGGATCGCGCGGACTTGCCGCCCCGGCCCGTGATGACCGATCGTTCCGCCGAAAGACCGAGGTCGCCTGGGATTGCACTGAAGCATCGACCAAATACCCCTTGCCTGGACTGCTAGAGATTGGAGGGTACCGTCGCGCAGAACGGCTTGCCGTTGTTCACGTACACGAACTTCGTACCCTCCACCTTGGTAAACCAACTGCAGTACTTCGAATCGGCCGTCCCGAAGTGGTCGAGCCCGATCGGTCCTGGCAACAATCCATTGTCAGTCCAGTTCTTCACCGTGAGCATGTGCTTGATGAACTCCGCTTGCGTCGGGTTCGCACTACCCGTGAGCTTGAGACCCTCATAGATGTAGGTCATTGCCAAATACGCTTCAAAGGTGGTGTAGCTCGGGGGTGGCCCGACTTTGTAGCTGGGTTCCACGGCGTGAAGCCTCTCCTCAAAAAGCACGGATTGCGGATTGGTGAGTGGCGGCTCCGGCGTCAAGAAGTAGGACCCTTGCACCGCGGCGGTATCGGTGGAACTGTCAAAGATGGAGGTGTCAGGGGGATCCCAGCTGAGGGACTTGATGTTGGTCAGTCCCTCTGCCCGCATCGTGGTTAGGAATTCGAGGAACGTCGAGGTTCCACACGAGCAGACCATCCCGTCCACCCCGGCAGTATTTTTCATCTGCAGGACATCAGCGGTTGGGTCAAAGGGACCGTAAGGCACCGTAAGGTTTTCGTAACCCATTTGGAGACCCTGGTCTTGTAGTGCCGTCTTGAAGTCCTCGACGGTCTTGATCGACGAGGGCGAGATGCTGAGGGCCAAGCCGGCGATATCCTTGGCACCGACGCTCTTGAACAAGGGGACACTTTGGACTTGAAGTCCTTCGTGGTTCGAATCCACGTCGCCGCGGATGTCGAACATGTTGGTGAAGGGTTGCTCTCCATATTCGGGGCCGTCGGTGACACCGCCGAACACTGGGATCCCGGCCTGCTCAACCGGCCGGTCGTCGGTGAAGAAGAAGTCGCTGTTCGAGATGATGGCGAACACACCTTTGCTGACGAGGAGGTTGATGGCGGCTTGCGCGCCGGCGGGCCCGGACATGTCATCCTCGTTAATCAGCTGCAGGGGATGCCCCTTATAGCCGCCTTGCTCGTTGATCGCCTTGATGAAGGCCTCGGCTCCGTCCTGGCTGTTGCTCGAACCTGCGGAAAGGGCGCCCGTCTCCGGAGCGACGTACCCGATCGTGATCGGGGACTCCTTCGACGCCGCCTGGCTGGGCGCGGTCAGCGGAGTCGCCACCGAAACCCCCAATGCGAGCCCAAGAACGGCGATGAACCTCGTCATGAACCGAACAGTCACAATCCCCCCTTATGTTGTTGCCACGACAACATCTTTCTACCTTGTAGAAAGGTAGACGTCGGCGACTTGTTCGTCAACCGCTGTGCCGACGAAGTGCGACGCTGGGTGCAACCGGAGACACTGGTCCACTATGAGCACAAGGGCGACCCGCTCTATCGCATCCGCCGGCTGGTGCTCACGACGGTGGGCACCTCAATGATCCGCCATGACGCTGCGCTATGGGCGCCGCAACTTCGACCGCTGCTGCTCCGAGTCCCCCTTCAGGCCGCCGGAGTCCCCCGGTGCCCCGTGCGTCGGCCGAACACGAAGAACGTGCGGACTCGCCCGGAAGCCCCTTGACTGTCTTTTCGTATCTCATTTATGTTTAGGTCAGGCCGGCGGTTTCGATCGGCTCAAGGAGCGACGTGCAGAGCCTGGGCGATCTCACCTACTGCAACAAACCCGATGACGGCTGTTGAAGTGCCGGTGGATGTTGACGTCACGGGGACGGGGCTCCTCGATGCTGACGGCCATCTCTTCGAGGATTTCCAGGCGATCATTGACAGGCTGCCCTCCCCATATCGCGAGAAGAAGGAGGCGGAATTCTCCTTCATGGGGCAGCGCAGCGTGTTCCCGCCGATCGGTTTCCTGAACGCAACACCATTCGAGCAGAAAGCGGTCCTTGACCGCCAGCCGCAGGAGACGGGCAGGACGCCGGAGTCGTGGCTTTACTTCCTCGATGCCGTCGGCATCGAGCAGACCGTCCTTTATCCGACCTTCGGCCAGACGGTCCACCGCTCCCGCGACTTCGACTACGCGATCGCGGTCTGCCGGGCGTACAACGACTGGGTCGCTGACACCTACCTCCGGCACCCCTCGGGGAGGTTCCGAGCGGTCGCGCTCATCCCGATGCAACTGCCCTCGGCCGCCGTCGAGGAGCTGAAGCGCGCGGTCAAACAGCTCGGGTTTGTGGGATCGGTCACCCAGGCGCACGGGCTGCCGAACCACCTGGGCAGCGAGTTCTACTACCCGGTGTACGAGGCGTGTCAGGACCTCGACGTCGGCATCGCGTTCCACGGCGCCGGCTTTGAGGGTCTCGGGTTCGACGACTTCAACGTGTTCGTGGGCGCCCACGCTCTCGGCCACCCCATCGGGCAACTCATCGCGCTTGCCGGGATGCTGTTCAACAACGTATTTGAAACCTTCCCTGGTCTGCGCACGGCGTACCTGGAGGCGGGCGCGGGATGGATCCTGATGGCAGGTGAACGCTTCACCGAGTCGTACAAGGCTCTTCGTCCGATCTCGCCGCGCGTCCTGCAGCTCAAGGAGGGCACGTCGGTCATCGACTACCTGCGCGAGCTCATGTCGCAGGGCCGGATCGTGTTGGGGTGCGAGGGCGGGGAGCACCACCTGGCGAGCGCCGTCGACTATCTCGGCTGCCAGCCCTTCATGTACGTGTCGGACTTCCCGCACGAGGTGAGCGTCGAGTCCTGCAAGCACGAGCTCGAGGAGCTCAGCCTGCTCGAGCTCGACGACGAGGCGAAGCGCCTCCTCAGGGGCGGCACGGCGCGCAAGTTCTACCGGCTCTGAGTTGAGCGGCCGGCCGAGACCGTCAGGCGATGGGCTCCTCACCTTGGAGCATGGTCCGGTGCAGCAGCCGACCACTGTCGGCTTCATAAGGGAGTGCTCGGTGGAGCGTGCCCGTGTTGTCCCACATAACGAGATCCCCGACCTTCCAGTCGTGGTGGCATACGAACTGGGGCTGGGTCGCCCAATCCCGCAACCGCACGAGTAGATCCATACTCTCGGCTGGCTCCAGCCCGACCACGTACGCCGCGGTCGATCCGATCACCAGTGACTTGCGCCCTGAGCGATGGTTCCACACGAGCGGCTGCTCGCGTGCCGGCACCCTTCGCGCTCCTGAGAAGGCCTCATAGGAGGGCTCAGGGTTCACGTATCGCTGAAGAGCCCAGTTGGCATGCACGACCTTGAGGCCTCCGAGCGCTTCTTTGTCGGAATCGGGAAGGGCATCGTACGCTGCGTAGGTGTTGCACCACTCGGTGGCACCGCCACCCGGTGGCAGATAGCGGGCGGTCAGAATCGAAGCCAGGATGGGGACCTCGTGCATTGAGCCGTCGAGGTGCCAGAAGAACGAAGTCCGAAGGTACTCTCCGATGGGATTGACGGTCGGGTCGAGGCTGACTTTGAAGATGGCCTGCTTTTCCCCGTTGGCCTGGGCCACACCGTTGTTCTCGAACGCCTGAGTCCCCAGTGTCCGGGTGAAGACAATTTGTTGGTGGTCGTCGAAGCCAACGCCGGGAAAGACGAGGACACTCCGTTGTTCGAACAGGGCGCGTAGGTCCTGCGCGAATCGACCACTGAGTAGGGTCTCGGGGTCGGCATCGATCGCCGTGCCGACGAGCGGGCTCAGCTCACGGGTGGCGAGGGCGGATTCAGCGGCCAGCATATGTTCTTGCAACGTCTGTCTTCTGAAAGGCTTGGTCGTTCATTGTGGCCTTTTCTGTCTGACTGGTATTTTCGTCCTGAGGTTTCTTTGTCCGAAAAATGGTGTCCGAAGGTGTCAAGCGGACCGTGGTCGCGCCGGAACTACCGTCCACACCCTACCGGAGTCGGTTATTGCATATGTAGTAACTTGTACGCAGTAAGGCAACCTTGGAGGACCGGCGTGACGATCACGGACGCAGGCGTCTACTACGACATGTACGACAGGGAAGTCTATGCATCCCCGTACGAAACGTTCCGTCGACTGCGGAACGAGGCACCCGTCTACTACAACGAGAAGTACAATTTCTACGCCCTCAGCCGTCACGACGATCTGGGGCGCGTCCTGGGCGATCGTGAGACCTTCATCTCGGGCAAGGGCATGGTGTACAACATCATCTCCACGGACTTCGAGATGCCGCCCGGGCTGTTCATCACCGAGGATCCCCCGATGCACACGATGCATCGCGGGATCGTGTCCCGCATGTTCACACCCCGTGCCGTTTCCAGCCTCGAGGGGCAGGTCCGCTCGCTGGCCGAGGAGATCGCCGACGACCTGGTGGGGCGCGACGAATTCGACTTCATGCGCGACTTCGCGTTGCGGCTTCCCGTCCAGGTCATCGGCATGCTGGTGGGCGTGCCCAAGAAGGACCAGGACGACCTCCTGGCGGTTTTCCAGAAGAACCTGCACGAGGGCTCGGCCAACCCCGAGCAGCAGCTGCTCCAGGGCATCCTCGACTCTGCAGCGTGGTTCAACGAGTACCTCGACTGGCGCGAGAAGAACCCCTCCGACGACGTCATGACCCAGCTCATGCAGTTCGAGTTCGAGGACGACACCGGAACGACTCGCACGCTGCGGCGGGACGAGATGGTGACCTACCTCACCCTCATCACAACGGCGGGTAGCGACACCACGGCCACCGCGATTGGATGGGCGGGAAGCCTGCTCAGTGACCATCCGGATCAGCGAAGGGAACTGGTCGAGAACCCCTCGCTCATCCCCCAGGCATTCGAGGAGGTGCTGCGGTACGAACCACCGTCGTACCACATGTGTCGCTGGTCGACGAAGGCCGCGGAGTTTCACGGCCAGACCATTCCAGCCGACAGCATCGTGGTGATGGTGCCGCCGGCCGCCAACCGTGACGAGACGAAGTGGGAAGAACCGGATCGCTTCGACATACTTCGCAAGCCGGCGCAGATCTTCACGTTCGGCTTCGGCCCCCACTTCTGCCTCGGTGCCAACCTGGCCAAGGTGGAGGGACGTGTTGCGTTGGAGACGATCCTGTCGCGGATCCCCGAGTGGACCGTCGACTACGACAACGCCTCGCTGACCAAGGGCATCGACACGCGAGGATGGGAGAGGCTTCCGGTCACGGTCGGCTGACCGCGGTGCTCGGATGCGGGGACACCGTCTCGCCCAACGCGAGTCTGCGTTGACGGGCAGGCTTTGGTGTGACCCGCCAGCGGTTGATCGAGCGGTCGATCAAAGGGGAGATCACATGAATGACGACGACCTGACGGAGATAGTCGGTCAGGTCCGGCGCCTCGCCGACATTGAAGAGATCAAGCAGCTTCGGGCGCGTTACACGCGCTACATCGACACCCAGGACTGGGAGGCATTGCGGGGCGTGCTCACCGAGGACTTCCACTCCGAGACGGATCGGGGGGTCATGGACGGGCGCGATCAGGTGATCGAGTCCGTGGCCTCCAGCTTGGCCGGTGCCTCGACCGCACACCACTGTCACACTCCGGAGATCACCATCACCGGTCCCGATAGTGCCACGGGGATCTGGGCCATGCAGGACCACGTGAAGATGGAGCTGAATGGCAAGCCCTTCAGCTTCCGAGGGGCCGGGCACTACCACGAGACCTACGTCCGCACTCCTGAGGGATGGCGGATCAGGAGCACCGCTCTCACGCGGCTGAGCGTGGATCCGCTTCCCAGCCAGATTGAAGCGGCACGATGAAGGAGTGGAGATGGCACAATTGAAATTACGGAGATTGACCCAGGCATTTGGTGCCGAGGTTGAAGGATTCGAGCCCAGTAGTCCACTGGACGAGGAGGTGCTGGTCCAGCTCCGGGCCGCCTTCGACGAGCGGGGCGTCCTGGTGTTTCGCAACCTGGACATCGACGAGGACATGCAGCGTTCGATCGTGTTCGGCCTGATCGGGGAGGAGGTGCCGGTCGAGCTCGCGGCAGCCAAGAAGCGGCCACGGATGGTCTCCAACAAGATGGAAGATGGCGCGGCCCCCTACGGGCGACTGCTTTTTCACTGCGACAACATGTGGGCCCGTCGTTTCGAGCCCATACTCTCGCTGTACGGCGTCCTGGTCGAACCACCCACTGCACCGACCACCTTTGTCAGCATGGGTGAGACGTGGGACCGGCTTCCCGAGGAGCTCCGCGCCCGCCTCGAGGGCTTCGAAGCCCGTCACGGGTTCGAGCACAAGTATCCGAACCGTGGTGGTGACGAGGATGTCATTGACGCCTACTACGGCACATCGCGCTCCACGGTCAGGCCCGTCATCGTGTGCCACCCACGAACCGGTCGAATGTTGCTCTACGTGTCGCAGCAGGCCACCATCGAGATCCTCGGACTCTCCGCGGAGGAGAACGAGGCCCTGCTGGCCGAGCTCTTCAGCTACCAGTACGAACCGTCGCACATTTTGGAACACGATTGGCGGACGGGCGACCTCGTCGTGTGGGACAACATTGCCATCCAACACGGCCGCGGCACGGTGACCCTCGACGGCCCAGAGCGCACACTCCGCAAGGTGGGTGGCCCTTTCAACCTGGACCCCGACGAGGTGAACATGCCTGTGTTCCAGAAGGCTGCAGGGCAGTGACTCAGCGACGAGCCAGACTCCGTCGTCGGTGACAGAGAGAAGTCAAGGGTGTCGCTCCGCATCGGGAACGCAGTCGATCTTCATTGCCACTACGGTCCCGACGGTATCGGTGGGACACTCGAGGTCGATGGGTCTGATCGGGGGATCCCCGCCGTCGAGACCGCCCGGGAAGCGCACGAGACCGGTTACGCAGCCATTGTTCTCAAGGCGCACGGATTCGCGTCGACCGCATTGGCGGAGAACGTCGCACTCCTCGTGCCGGGGTTGCGCGTGTTCGGAGGCATCTGCACGGACTATCCGACAGGGGGGCTGAACGTCTACGCGGTCGAGCTGGCACTCTCGCACGGGGCCCGCATCGTGTGGCTCCCCACCGTGCACAGCTCAGTCGATTTTGGCCACTATCCGATGGACGATCGGCACAGGTCGCTCGGCGCGGTGCACGTCGTCGACGAGGACGGGCGCGTCGTTCCCGCCGTCCACGACATTTTCGACATGGTCCGGCAGAAGAACGCCCTCTTGGCTACCGGTCACATCTCCGTGGACGAGCACTACGCGATCGCCAACGAGTTCGGCCGCTCGGGAAGGATCGTGGTCACCCACGCCGGAGAGTCACGAGGTGGAGCTGGACTCTCGCCCAGCCAGTGCGCGGAACTCGCTGATCTGGGAGCCACCATTGAGCTCACTGCCATGACCTGCCACGAGCTCTTCGGTCTAGAACCAAAATCACACGAGGACATGCTTGAGATACTGCGCGCCGTGGGAATCGAGCGGTGCACGCTCTCAACGGACTACGGATGGAACCGGTCCATCACACCGCCACCAACGACCGGGTTTCGGGAGTTTCTCGAGGCGCTCTGGACGGCGGGTGTACCTGAGCAAAGCCTGATTGACATGGCCAGCTTGATCCCGGGCCGCCTCTTGGAACTGCCCTTTGCCTGATTGTCTCGGACCGGAAACCTGCGGAGTAAGAGTTTGAGCGAAATGGAGTGGTCATGAAGGTTGGGGACATGGAGATCCTGCCGATCATCGATGGGATGATCGTTTCACGGCTACCGTCGACCAAACCGTTGCCGGATGCCGAGTCTCTGGCATGGAAGGAACAGCATCAGATGTTCCGTCCAGACGGAATGATCGAGAGCACCCTGGGTGGGTTCCTGGTGCGCACGCGTGACCGTCTCGCCTTGGTCGATGCCGGTGCGGGCCAAGCCGTCCCCGGCGGCTATTCGCCGCCCACGGTCGATGTTGACAACGACGACGACCCGTTCGTCGCCCATTTCCAGAGGATGGGCATGTCACTCGAGGCGATCCACGGGATCGCCGAATTCTTCAGCGGCACACAGATGGTGAGTGGTCGGCTGCCGGCGTCGCTCGATGCGGTGGGTGTTCGTCCAGAGGACGTCACCGACCTGATCTTCACCCACCTGCATTTCGATCACATCGGTTGGGCCACCGCCGGGGGCGCGGCGTTCTTCCCCAATGCCGCGATCCACTGCGCTTCCGCCGATCTCGACTACTTCCTCCCCGGCGCCGCAGAGGAGGAGACCACCGCGCTGGTGTACTGCACCCTCAAGGTGCCGCGAGCGCCTTGGCCCGGTGCTCGACCGGATCACGACGTGGGAATCGGATGGCACGGTCCTACCCGGGATCGACGTGCGACTCGCTCCGGGCCACACTCCCGGCAGCAGCGTCATCGTCCTCTCCGACGGCGTCGATCGGGCCATGCTTCTCGGCGACATCATCCACTGTCCGCTCGAGTTGATGGACGATGACTTCGACCTCCTGGTGGACCATGATCAGCAGCTCGCGTCCCAGGTGCGGGAGTCCTACGCGCGAGAGCTGGAGGGGTCGAACATCCCGGTCGCCGGCGCTCACTTCGCGGGCCTGCAGTTCGGCCGTCTCCTTGCCGGGCAGGGCGTTCGACGCTGGCGCTTCGACGACGAGTGATCTGCCAACAGGCGAACTGAGTCGCCGAGACGGCCAGCGACGCACGTCGTTGCCCACGCAGGTTCAGCCACTGAAGTCCTGCGCGTCATCGAAGGCCTCGAGTATCTGTCGCATCCGGGCTTCCACGGGCGGCCGGGCTTCGGGGTGGGTGAAGATGTAGAAGTGGCCCTCGCGGATCGCCCGCACGACTCTGGCGGCGCACTCGGACGGCTCGCGTTGGAAGGCAACCCGTGATGAAGCGGACTTCTCCTCGAGGTTTCCTCCGGTCGCCTCTATCTCCTCCTTCGTCATCGGCCCGCCGAACCTCTCCGGCCGGTAACGGGCCGAGTTGTCCCAGATGCCAGTGTGCTCGTGGTGAGCGGGGCACAGCACCGATACCCCGATAGGCGTGTCTCTCAGATCAGCCGCCAACGTCTCCGAAATCGCCACGACGGCGTGCTTGGTGGCCATGTAGCCGTACATGGCGCCGAACTGAGGCTTGCTGACGCCAAGATGCAGGCGGTTGTCCGTTGTCCCCGAGCCACCGATGACGCCGGCGAACGACGCGACGTTGAGGACATGGCACTGGCGTCCACTGTCGAGCATCCGGGGAAGGAACGTCTGCAGGCCGTAGACCACGCCGAACAGGTTCACATCGACGATCCAGCGCCAGCCCTCCTCCTCAGGCTTCAGGACAGGGCTGTAGGAGACGACGCCGGCGTTGTTCACGAGGATGCTGGCCCCTCCCAGGTCTGTATCCACCCTGTCGGCCAACGCCTCGAGCGAGTCCCGGTTGGTGACATCGACCTCGATGGCAAGAGCGCTCCCGCCGCTGTCGATGATCTGCTCGGCCACCAACTGTGCTTCGGAGATCCGGTTGTCCGCTATCACCACCGTCATTCCCTCCTGTGCGAAACGCTCAGCCATCCCTCGACCAAGGCCGCTCGCCGATCCCGTGATTACGGCAACGTTGCCCTCGAGATGATCCATTCTCGTTACCCCCGTTGTCTCTCCCGTTGAGCGTTCTCGCCGGGCGTTGGAGTTCTGACGGGCGTCAGCCCCGGGAAAAGATCTCCAGCCGCCGGATACCGTCGTCATCCAACTCGAAAAGATCGAGCGCCCGGTGATGACGGTCCCCGGTCGGCACGTCCACGATCGCCACAAAGCGCGGTGGCTCCTCCAAGACTGCCTCCACCTGTGGCTGTGGAGAGATCGCTTCGAAGGTCCGGACATAGAACGCGCGTATCTCCTCTCGACCCTCCGCCCTGCCGTTCTGGCCGTAGAGGATGACGGCGTCTTCGGCGTACAGGTCAGCGACCGCCGGATCCGCGTTGCGCACACGGGCGAACACCTCCCGGACGCGGTCGGCGCCCCTGATCTCCTGCTCGTTCACCGTCATGGTCAGATCACCAGCCCGGCACTCGTGTGTATCACCTGACCGGTCAGCTGCCGGCTGGCCGGGAGACAGAGAAACAGGATCACCGCGGCGACATCCTCCGCTTCGGACGGCCGGTGAAGGAGGTTCTCCAGCGGCCCGGAGCTCACGATCGCCGTGTAGGCCTCGTCGTCACCCACCCCTGCGGTCATGGGCGTCTTCGTCATTCCTGGTGCGACGGCATTCACGTTGACCTCGTAGGGACCGAGATCGGCGGCGGCGGCCCGGGTTAAACCGCAAATGGCCGCCTTCGAGGCGGCGTACAGGGCGGGGGACAGCTGGGCCCGGAAGGCGGCGCTCGAGCTGAGATTCACGATCCGTCCGCCACCGCCTCTCTGCACCATGTGGTTGCCCACCTCTCGCACGAGCAGGAACGGCGCCTTTACGTTGACCGCGAACACCTCGTTGAAGGATTCCTCCGTGAACTCGAGTGACGAGTGGCGCCCTCCGTTGATACCGGCGGAATTCACGAGGAGGTCGATGCGCCCGAACTGAATCAGCACGGTCTCTACCAGGGTGACGACAGCCGGCGGCTCGGCGAGATCGACGGTGAAGGGCCACGCTTCGGCGCCCGCCCGGTCTGCCTCCTCGGCGACCTTTGCGGCACCATCCCCATCACGGTCGACGACCGCGATCCTGGCTCCTTCGCGGGCGAGCGCCCCGACGGTGGCTCGACCGATCCCGGACGCCCCGCCGGTGACGATCGCGACATGGCCGACGAGCTGCCGGGCAGCGCCGACCTGATCGGCGGCACTCGACGATTCCGCGATCGCCATAGAACGTGAGCCTCCTCCTCCATGGGCGGACAGCCATCTGTACGCCCTCTGCTATACGTTGTCTAATACGTCTCGCACTTGGAATCCAGTGTGGGGCGGCGGCGACGTGCAGATCGACAACTCGGGGGCCACTGCTACCGTTCCCCCATGCCTCAGCTCCGTGACGCGGCATTCGCGGGCATCTCCATGACCCAGCAGGGCGACCTGAGCGATCGCAACCCGGCCGACGTCTACTGGGAGGTCGTCCAGGATGCCCTTGCCGATGCCGACCTCACCCTCGCCGAGGTCGACGGCCTCATCGGCGATGCTCCGCCGGGCGTCGGTCTGCGCTCGGGGCTGCCGGGCGGGGCGGTGGCCGACCTGGTCGGCCACCCCTTGCGCTTCCACGCCGCCACGAGCATCGGGGCCTCGGGGCAGTCCGCCGGTATCGGCCTCGCTGCCCTGGCCATCGCCCAAGGGATGGCGTCGGTCGTGGTGATCCCCACCGTCGCCGCCGGGCAGGTCGCCGGGTACGCCGGCGCCGACCGCAACGCCGCGATCGCCCACATGGCCCGGCTGGGCAGCCCCTACGAGTACATCTGGGGCACCACCCGGGTGGCCGACTACGCCGTCATCGCTCGCCGTCACATGTACGAGTACGGCACGACCGAGGAGCAGCTGGCCGAGGTGGCGGTGGCCCAGCGCCACGGCGCCACGCTGAACCCTCTGTCGGTCAACGGCCGGCGGGGCGAGATCACCATCGACGACGTCATGGGCTCGCGCCCGATCGCCGAGCCGCTGAAACTGCTCGACTGCTGCCTGGTCAACCAGGGCGCAGGGTGCATGGTGATGACCTCGGCCGCCGACGCCGGGGCCCAGGCGCGCCACCACCCGGTCGTGCTCTTGGGTTGGGGGGAGGGTCAGAGCTACCTCGACCCCTGCAGCGCCCCGAGCCTGGCCAGGTTCGAGGGCGGCCGCCTGGCCGCGGACACCGCGTTCGGCATCGCCGGCGTGGGCCGGGACGACATCGACGTGGCCGGCATCTCGGACCACTCGACCATCAACGTCATCGTGGAGCTCGAGGCCTCCGGGTTCTGCGCCGTGGGTGAGGGCGGCAGATTCGTGGAAGGCCAGGCCACGCGGATCGGCGGTCGGCTCCCGGTGAACACCGACGGAGGCTTCCTCTCCGCCAGTCACGCCGGGAGCTGCGGCGTGTTCACCGTGATCGAGCTCGTCCGCCAGCTCCGCGGCGAGGCCGGCCCGCGGCAGGTGGAGGGCGCGTCCCTGGCCTACGCCCACGGGGTGGGCGGCGTATCGCAGGTCCAGTACGGCGCGGTGCTGGCGCGGGCATGAGGGGACCGTGGCAGAAACCGTGACCGACTACGAAAAGTTCACACCGGAGATCACGCCGCTCCACGAGCCGTTCTGGGCAGCCCTGAGGGAGCACCGCGTCGTGTTGCAGCGCTGCGACCGCTGCGGCCGCTTCCGCTTCATCCCGAGCGAGCTGTGCACCTGCGGCTCGGCGCAGTACACCTGGACGCCGATCGCCGGCACCGGTGAGGTGTACACCTACACAGTCGTGCACCGAGCGCCGACGCCGGCCTACCAGGCCGATGCGCCCTACGTCATCGCCCACGTGACAATGGACGAAGGGCCCCGGATGATCAGCACGCTCGTCGGCACTGATCCCGCCGCGGTCACGATCGGGATGCGCGTCGAGATCATCTTCGACGACGTCACGCCCGACCTGACCCTCTACCGCTTCAGGCCGGTCGAGAACGCCCCGGCGACCGTTGCGCAGGACGGCTGACCTCTCCCGACTACGCCTCCACGTACTCCCAGTGCCCGCGGGACGTCCCGGGCGGGTACTCCTGCGAGTGCACGTCGAACCAGATCGGCAGGATGTAGCGCACGTAGACGGCGCGCTGGGTGATCTCGGGCAGGACGATGTCGTCGAACTCCTTGATCTGCACCCGCTCGTCCTTCTCCTGGAAACGCCGGCAGTGCTCCAGCACGTCGTCGACCTCCTGGCGGGAGTCAAGGAGCAAGCCGAGGTGGTCATAGCTCGGGGAGTGGATGGGCTCGTCCACCTCCATGAGGAGGATGAACTGGTCCCCGTCGGGCGGCAGCATGATGTGCCCGAGCTGCCCGAACAGCTCGTAGGGAGCGCAGCGCCAGTTGAAGATGTCGCCGTAGAAGCGGTTGATATCGGCCCGCGTGTCCTCGTCCAACCCGCCCCGCCCGAACGTGAGTTCCATGTGGTTGAATCGCATCCCGCACCTCGCTCTCGGCCGCCGACCCCCCGGTCGGTGCGCCCGCCCGCCATCATGGCGGCCTGCTCCACGATATATAGGACAGCGACCGCCGGCACCCCCTGAACTGCCGCCACCGCCCGAACCACCGGGCACCGCCCGAGCCGCCGGCGCCGCCGGGACCGCCGGCCACCGCCCGGACGGCTAGCCCGCACCACCCGCACCAGCCGCACGACCACCTGGTCCCATCGGCCCGGCATCGTCTAGGGTGGCCGCCGCCTGCAGGGCAGAGAGCCTACGCGGCGCACCGTGCCCAGACGGGCAGCGTGCAGAGAGGGAAACGAGGAGTCCGCATGGAGGTACGTGGAGCGTCAGCGATCGTGACCGGTGGGGCCGGGGGACTGGGCGAGCAGACGGTCCGGCGCCTGGTCGCTTCGGGCGCGAAGGTCGTGATCGCCGATCTGGGATCATCGAAGGCCGAAAACCTGGCCAAGGAGCTGGGTGCCGACGCCGAATTCGTCGAGACCGACGCCACCAGCGAGAGCAGCGTCAAGCACGCCATCGAGCGGGCCGCCGAGCTGGGGCCGTTGCGGGTATCGGTGGCGGTGCACGGTGGTTTCGGTGGAGGTGGCCGGACCCTGAAGTCCAACGGCACGCCGCACTCCCTCGAAGACTTCCGCAACGTGCTCGACCCGTATCTGGTGGGGACGTTCAACGTCCTGCGCCTGGCATCGGCCCAGATGTCCACCAACGAGCCCCTGGCCGACAACGCCCGCGGGGTGATCATCAATACGGCGTCGATCGCCGGCTACGAGGGCACCATCGGGCAGGTGGCCTACGCTGCGGCCAAGGGTGGCGTGATCGGGATGACGTTGACGGCCGCCCGCGATCTCGCCGTGGTCGGTGTCCGCGTCGTGACCATCGCCCCCGGCACATTCATCACCCCCGCCTACGGGGACAACCCCGACCAGGTGGAGGCCTTCTGGGGCCCGGCGGTCCCGTTCCCCAAGCGGATGGGGCAACCGGTCGAGTACGCCAAGCTCGTGCTGGCCATCGTCGACAACGACTACCTCAACGGCGAGGTCATCCGGATTGACGGGGCGATCCGCTTCGGGCCCAAGGGTCCCAGCTGACCGCTCGCGGGTGACATCGAAACCGACCCGTCCGGGACCTCCGTTCCCCGACGGGCCCCAGTTCCCGAGAGACGTCCTTTCCCCGAGCTCAGGCGCCACCCCGGGGCACGTCCTCGGCACGTTCTCCTGGCGGTACGTCCCGGTCGAGGGTGCCGACCTCGTCATCGATCTGGACGTCACTCCGGAGGTGATGAACGGCTCGGGCATGCTCCACGGCGGGGTCATGGCCACGCTGATCGACGTGGTGGCCGGAACCGCCCTCTTCCGGGGGGACGACATCTACGAGCGCAGCTCGACGACGGAGATGCAGATCAGCTTCCTCGATGCCGCCCGGGTCGGTCCGGTGCGCGCCGTGGCCCACGTCCTGCGCTGGGGCGGCCGGACCGCCGTGGTCCGGGTCGAGGTGCACGACATCGGCGCGGAGGATCTCCACGTGGCCACGGCGACCCTGACCTTTGCCGTCAAGCGGCGGGAACTCGCCCCGGGCTAGGCCTACAGAGGCGGGAGGGTCGGCCGGATCCGCTCCTCCAAGAAGGCGACCACCGCATCGGAGAAGGCGTCGTTGCGGTCCCCGGCGATCATGTGGGCCGCCCCGGCGACGCCGACGACGGTGGCGCCCGGGATGCGGGCGACCAGTTCGTCGGCGCCCTCCTGGGTCACGACGTCGCTGAGCAGGCCCCGTACCAGCAGAGTCGGCACATGGATATTGCTCACGGCCACATCGATCAGTCCCGTCAGCGTGTCCGGCGGGACTTCCGTGCGGGCACCAGCGATGAACGCCGGGTCCCAGTGCCAGTACCAACGGCCGTCACGCTCGCGCAGGACCTTCTTCAGCCCCTCGGGGTTGGTCGTCCGCTTCTCGCGGTTGGGGGTGTAGGCGGCGATAGCGGCCGCTGCGTCATCGAGGGTAGCGAACCCGTCGAGACCGGAGCGCATGAAGTTCATGATCCGGTTCGATCCCCGGGGCATTGGTGTTCGGGGCGATGTCGACCAGCACCAGGCCCGAACAGAGCGCCCGGTCGCTGGTCCCCTCGGCGATCATGGCCGTCATGCCGCCCAGCGAGGCTCCAACCAGAACGGGCGGCTTGCCCAGCTGGTCCGCCACCGCCACTGTGTCGGCGCAGAACGCGGTGAACGAGTAGTCACCCTTGGGTGCCCAGTCGCTGTCGCCATGGCCGCGCAGGTCGAGGGTGATGGTACGCCAACCCTCCTTGGCCACGATCTCGGCCGTCCGGCCCCAGGCGTGCCGGGTCTGGCCCCCACCGTGGAGGAAGAGCACGGGCCAGGCCTCGGGATCCCCCCACACGTCGCCCACCAGGTGCACGCCCTCGAAGCCTTCAAAGATCGTTCGTTCGGAGTCCATGTGGTCCATCGTCACACTTTTTGGGCCCCCCCACCCGGGATTCGGCCGCCCCGGGCCGGGCTACGGGGGTTGTCCCGACGCTCACCGCCACGTTCGCGGGCCGGTGAGGGGGGGATTGCCTCCACACGGGTCACGCCGGATCGCTAGATTGTGCGCCATGCGAGTTGTCGTCGATTTCGATCTGTGTGAGTCCAACGCCCTGTGCATGGCCGCTGCACCCGAGGTTTTCGAGGTGCGGGACGATGACTTCCTCTACGTGCTCCAAGATGAGCCGCCCGACGAGTTGCGCGAGAAGGTGGAGACCGCCGTGCGGGTCTGCCCGAAGGCCGCCATCTCGATCGTGGACTGACGAGGGCCGGCCGCCCGGCCGCCATCTCGATCGTGGACTGACGAGGGCCGGCTCGGCCGCGACCCGCCGGAACGGGGCTACAGGGCCAGCGGCTTGTCCGAGGTGAAGGTACGGTGCGAGAACTTCCAGCGGCCGTCCTCTTTGACCAGGGTGTCGTTGTAGACACCACCCGTGGTGACGGTGAATTCCGGGGGGTCGCCGACCAGCTTGACCACGTGGACGTAGGCCTTCAGGGTGGCGCGGTCTCCGTCGCCCTCTATCACCAGGTTCGAGGGCACGTGGCGGGGCGATCCCTCGGCGCTCCCGTTGCTCACCGCCAGCCCCTTGAGGGCGGCGTGCCCCTCGAACGTCGCAGTGCCGACGATGTCGAACACGCCATCCTCGGAGAAGCAGGCGGTGAAAGCGTCGGCGTCGCCGCTGTCCACGGCCAGGCTGTAACGGGCCGCCAGACCCTGAATCTCCACTACGTCGTCGGTGCTGAGGCCCATGGGTTCCCCCGTCTCTCGTTGGCTGGTCAACCGGCGGCACCGGTTGCGGTCTACGTGTCGACCTGCATGCTATATCCGGCCAGGTCCCGGTGCCCCTTTGTCGGCTGGGGCCGGGCAGAAGGGAGCGCGACGCGAACCGACCGGTTACTCTCCACGGGTGACCATGCCGCCCTACCGTCGCGTCGTCAGCGGGAGAGCCGCCGGGGGCTCGTGGGCCGTCCTGCAGGACGGCGAGGCCGCCGCCATCGAGAGCTTCGTCGTCCAGGACGCCCCCTTCGACATCGTCCACCTGTGGAACGCCCCCACGTCGTCGCTCGACACCACGGACGGCACCGCGCAGGCCAGCATGACCGAGATCTTCGACCTCGCCCCGGGCTCGAGCCGCTTCGTCATTGAGTCCATGCCGCCCACGCCCGAACCGAGCGGCTGGCACCGGACGAGCACCATCGACTACGAGTACATCGTCTCGGGCAAGATCGACCTGGCCATGGCGGACGGCAGCGTCGTCACGCTGGAGAAGGGCGACGTGAACGTCCAGCTGGGCGGCGTCCACCAGTGGTGGAATCGCTACGAGGAGCCGTGCGTCCTCGTCATCGTCATGGTGGGTGTCGAAGACGAGGAGCCCCCCGGGGTGTTCGACTCGCCGGCTCCGGCATGACGCCGCGCCGGGTACTCACGCACGGTGCCGCACCCGACCAACCCGAGGGACGCAAAGAGGAAGACGGGAGGATGAGATGACATCGGTCACGGCGGGTGGCGTGCCCTTCGGCACCCAGATCCACCTGGTCGCCGAGGACGATCCCGAGGGGGTCGGCATCATCTTCGCCGCCGAAGACGGCACCGATCGCCAGGTGAGATGGCGGGAGCTCGACGAGCGGTCGACGCAGATGGCCCACCTGCTCGTCGAGCGCGGGCTGCGGGTGGGCGATCACCTGGCGGTCTGCCTGCGCAACTCGCCCGAGCACCTGATGGTGAGCTTCGCCGGCTGGAAGGTGGGGGCCACGGTCGTCCCGATGCGCTGGGACCTCCCCGAGTGGGAGCGGGGAAGGGTGCTCGCAGCCATCCGGCCCAAGGTCACCATCGATGCGGGGAGCGCCGAGTTCTTCGACGCCAGCCTCTCGGCGCCCACCACTCTGCTCGACGAGGTGGTGCCCCCGCGGGGGTGGGGCATCTGCAGCTCGGGGTCGACCGGGACACCCAAGGTGATCGAGCGGGACACCGAGGGGTTGTTCTTCCCCGCGGCGGGGGGGAACTCCGTGGTGGAGGCCTACGGCGCCATGCCCGCGCCACAACTGGTCCTGGTGCCGGCGCCGCTGTACCACTCGAACGGCTTCACGGCGACCAGGAACCTCATGGCCGGCGAGTGCATCGTGCTGCTCGAACGGTTCAATGCCGAACGGATCCTCGACCTGGTCGAGCGGTACCGGGTGACGGGGTTCATCGCCGCCACGCCCATGCTCCAGCGCCTGGCCCAGGTGCCCGACGTCGGGAGGCGCGACCTCTCCTCGCTGGACTGGGTCCAGCAGGGGGCCTCGCCGCTCCCCGTGTGGCTGGGCCGCCGCTGGTGCGAGCTGATCGGCCCCGAGCACTTCTTCCTCAGCTACGGCGCGTCCGAGGGGCACGGCCTGGCCTGCTGCCGCGGCGACGAGTGGCTGGCCCATCCGGGCACCCTGGGCCGGCCCCTCATGGGCACCGAGGTGAAGATCCTCGACCAGGACGGCGACGAGCTGCCCACCGGGGAGATCGGGGGGATCTACATGCGCTCGCCCCTGGGCGCCGGGGTCACCTACATCGGCGAGAACGTCACGCAGCTGGCCCCGACCCCCGACGGGTTCGTCACGGTGGGCGACATGGGCTGGGTGGACGAGGAGGGATGGCTGTACATGGCCGACCGCCGCGTGGACATGATCGTCACCGGGGCGGCCAACGTCTACCCGGCCGAGGTGGAGTCGGCCCTCAGCGAGCACCCGCAGGTCCGCGACGTCGTGGTGATCGGGCTGCGCGACCCCGAGTGGGGCCGCCGGGTGCACGCCATCATCGAGCCGGCGGACGTGACCCATCCGCCCGACCCGGCCGACATCATCGCCTTCGCCAAGGAGCGCCTGTCGCCCTACAAGGTTCCCAAGACCGTCGAGTTCCTCGACGCCCTGCCCCGTAGTGACGCCATGAAGCTCAACCGCGGCGCGCTGGTGCTCGAGCGCGACGGGCCCGAGCCGGCCGAAGAGACTCCCGACCGGGCGGCGGTCTAGTGGCGGGCCCACTGGAGGGCACCCGGGTGATCGACCTGGGCGGGTTCGTCGTCGGGCCCTCGACGGCGGCCATCATGGCCGACTGGGGGGCGGACGTGGTGAAGGTCGAGCCGCCCGACGGCGACCCGAACCGGGCCTGGACGACCGATCGCAACCCGGCCTTCGAGCTGGACAACCGGGGCAAGCGCAGCGTCATCCTCGACCTCAAGGTGCCCCAGGGCATCGGCGTGCTCCTCGAGCTCCTGGCGACCGCCGACGTGCTGGTGACCAACATGCGCCCGCGCGTGCTCGAGTCGATGGGGCTGGACTACGGGTCGGTGGCCGAGCGGTTCCCGCGGCTGGTGTACGCGGCCATCACCGGCTACGGACCGGTCGGCCCCGACCGGGACCGGGCCGCCTACGACGCGGGTGCCTTCTGGTCCCGGGCGGGCGTGCTGGCCACCATGACCCGGGACGGTGACCCCCTGCCCTACACCCCGGGGGGGTCGGGGGACCACATGACGGCCATCACCACGGTGGCCGGGATCTCGGCCGCCCTGGCCAGCCGGGAGCGGACCGGGCGGGGCCAGATGGTATCGAGCTCTCTGTTCCGGACCGGGATCTTCACCATCGGCGCCGACATGAACCGGGTCCTGCGGCTGGGGGAGGCGCACGGCACGTTTCGCCGCACCGAGGTGCCCAACCCCCTGTACAACACCTACCAGTGCAGCGACGGGCGGTGGGTGTACCTTCTCGGGCTCCAGCCCGATCGCCACTGGGAGCCCGTGGTGGCGGCGCTGGGCACCCCCGAGCTGCTCGAGGACCCCCGCTTCGCCGGCGCCCGGGACCGCGCCGTCAACGCCGCGGCGCTCATCGAGCTGCTCAGCCAGTCCTTCGCCTCGGCCACCTTCGCCGAGTGGAGCGCCCGGCTCGATGCCAACGGCGTGTGGTGGGCCCCCGTCCAGGGCCCCACGGACATCGTCGACGACCCCCAGGCCATCGCCGCCGGCGCCTTCGTGGAGGCGCCGGTGACCGAGGGGACCGCCCTCATGGTCTCGACACCCGTGGACTTCTCGGGCACGCCCTGGGGGGTGGCGCGCCGGGCCCCCGAGGCCGGCGAGCACACCGAGGAGGTCCTGCTCGAGCGCGGGCTCACCTGGGAGCAGATCACCGAACTGCGCGGGACCGGCGCGCTCGGCTAGGGGGACCGGAGCGTTCGGCTCGCGGGACCGGAGCTCCGGCCGCCGAGGGGCGTCAGCTCCGGCCGCCGAGCGGCGTCAGCTCCGGCCGCCGAGCGGCGTCAGCTCGGGCAGACCGGCTTGTTGTTGTCGATGGTCACGAACTTCCCGTCGTTGATCCCCATCAGGAAGAAGCACGTGTTGTTCGCCGGCTTGCCCTTGACGAAGCCGCCGAGCGGGGGAGCGATGCCGCCGAGCGTGGTGCCCTTGGGCAGCGCGTAGAGACCCTTGAGGATGGTCGCTGCGGTCGGGGTGCCGGTGGAGTGTGCCGCCTCGAAGGCCTGCTGGAACTCGATCAACTCCGACCAGTCCTGCACGACGACCTCTCCCATGTTCGGCCCGGAGGGGACAGCCGGCGCGTACTTGTCCAGGGCCTCGTACATCTCCTTGGTCCCGGCGTCGTGGACGAACCAGGGGACGTCCGGCTGGACGTCCACGTTCCCCTGCATGCCCGGGGTGGTCAGCCACGACTTGGACACCGTGCCGTCGCCGCCGAACTCGAGAGGCTCATAGCCCTGCGACGCGCAGTTCGAGGCCACCTTCACCACGACCCCCGAGGCGTCGCCCACCTCCATGCCCTTGGCTCCGGCCTGCTTGGCGGCCAGGCACTGCGCCGTGTAGTTGGGGGCGGCGAACCCGATCGCGGCTGAGTAGACCACGCTCCCGCCGACCTTTTTCAACGCGGCGGACAGCAAGGGGACAGACTGGGCGCAGATCGCCACCTCCGCGCAGTAGACATCGGCCACCTTGGTCACCCCCGCCTTCTTCATGGCGTCGGCCTCAGCGGCCGAACTGTTGTTGAAGGTCATACCGGGCGTGAAGAAGTCCGAGTTGGTGTAGCCAGCCTCCGTGTCGGTGTCGCCCAGCACCGGTACGCCCTGCTGCTTGGCGTAGTTCGCCCAGGCCTGGTCCTCGTCGCTGTTGTCGATGATGGCCAGGACGTGGTTCTGCTGGACCAGGCTCTCTGCGTCGGTCAAAGAGGTGCTCGGGTTGTAGCCGTCGTCCTTCACGGTGAGCTGCACCTTGTGGCCTTCAAGGCCGCCGTGCGCATTGGTCCACGAGGCCCAGGCCTCCGCCGCCGGCGCGGTCTGGGAAATGGTCGACGCCTCGGGGCCGGTGCAACTGCAGATGAAGCCGATCTCCAACGTGTCCGGGGTGCTCGCCCCGGCCGTCTGGCTGAGGACGCCCCCGCCGACGACGCTCAGGCCGGCGACGATGGCCATGACCGAGAAGATCCGAACCCCGAACCAGCTCCCCCGTTGCGTGCTCCTGCTGTGCATCGCCAACCCCCCTTGGTGGTCGTGTCCCGCTCTCGCGGCGGCCCGGCGTTCCAGCCATTCAGCTAGGTAGCGCTGAGTCAGCTATCTACGCCGAGCGCAACATTACATCTCGCGCAACATTACGTGTCGATATCGCAACATATCATTTTGATTTCGACGTCGAGGTGGAACTTTTATCATCCGGCACGGCGGCCGTCAACGTGCCCCGCAATGGAGGTCGCGGCCGTCGGGTGGCGGGGGAGGGCACGGCCGCCGGCGGTGGTACGGGGGAGGTCCGGCGGCGGTGGACGGGTTCGTGGCCCTCCGGCGCGACGGTATAGCGTTCTGCTCGCCCATCGGGGGGGCCTCGACCTGGCCTCCTCCTTCGGCGACGATCGACCACGCCAACGAAGAGACCACGCCAACGAAGAGAGGGACGGGTCCATGCCTGACTACCAATTCCTGCAGTACGAGGAGCACGACGAGGGCACGATCGTCCGCATCCTGCTCGACCGGCCCGACACCCGGAATGCACAGAACCGGGGCCTGCTCGTCGAGCTCGACGACGCCTTCCGCACGGCCGAGAAGGACGACAACGTCCGGGTGGTCATTCTCGGGGGGGTGGGACCGCTGTTCTCCTCGGGTCACGACATGGGGTCGGCGGTGGCCATGGAGGAGCGCACCTCGCACCCGACGAGGGCCATCGATGGCGGGACGCGCGTGGGCGCCGAGTCGCTCATGCTCCAGGAGTGGCACTACTACTTCCAGAACACGCTGCGCTGGCGGAACCTGACCAAGATCACGGTCGCCCAGGTGCAGGGCACCGTGTTCGCCGCCGGCCTCATGCTCATGTGGGCCTGCGACCTCATCGTGGCCGCCGAGAACGCCTACTTCGCCGATGTGGTGGGCACCCGCCTCGGCATGTGCGGGGTCGAGTACTTCGGCCACCCCTGGGAGTTCGGGCCCCGCAAGGCCAAGGAGCTCCTCCTCACCGGCGACGCCATCGATGTCGAGGAGGCCCACCGCCTGGGCATGGTCTCCAAGATCTTCCCGACAAAGGAGCTCTCGGAGAAGACCCTGGAGTACGCCCGGCGGATCGCCAAGACACCCACGATGGCGGCGCTACTCATCAAGCAGGCGGTCAACCAGACGGTCGACAACATGGGCTTCTACAACTCGCTCAACGCCTGCTTCACGCTGCACGAGCTCAACCACTCCCACTGGGCCCAGATCCACGAGAACAAGATGGTGGTGGCCTCGCCCGAAGACGGGGCGGTCGACTGGCGGAACCCGCCGCCGGTCCTGGTGACGGTGCCCGAGGCGGTCGAGGGACCGCCCACCAAGTCGGCCAAGGGCTGATCGCCCCGGCCGGGCCAGGTGATTCAACGGCTGCACGTCGGCCAAGGACTGACCGCCCCGGGCCCAGGCGGGGTGGTTCAGGCGGTGCGGTGCACCGGCACGTTTGAGTAGCCGGCGACGTTGGACATCTGCACCCGGGCCAGGCCGTCTTCGTCCACCTCGAAGTTGGGCCACCGCTTGATCAGCTCCTGCACGGCGACGCGACTCTCCACGCGGGCCAGGGCGGCGCCCAGGCAGCTGTGGATGCCGTAGCCGAGGCCGAGGGCCAAGGTCGGCTTGCGGTCGACGTTGAAGACGTCGGGCTCGTGGTAGAAGCGCTCGTCGCGGGTGGCTGACCCCGTGATCAGGATCGTCGGGTGGCCGGGGGGGATGGTCACGCCGCTGTAGGTGGACTCGCGCACCGAGTAGCGGCCTTGATACTGCGACGGGGGGTAGTAGCGCAGGATCTCCTCGACGGCCGAGGGGATCTTCTCCGGGTCGTCGCGGACCTTGGCGTACTGGTCGGGGTTCTTGTGGAACAGGTAGACGGCGTTGCCCACCAGCTTGGTCACCGTCTCGGCGCCCGCCCCACCGAGCAGGCCGGCGAACCCGGCGATCTCCCCGTCGTCGAGGCGGGTCATCTCCCCGTCACCCCGGTCCACCTCCACCTGGGTCAGCCGGCTCAACATGTCGTCGCCCGGGTTGCGCCGCTTCTCCTCGGTCAACGCCAGCCAGTACATGCCGCTCTGCATCTGGGCCTCAATCCCCTCGGGCGTGGGGTCCATCTGGCCCGGCTCACGGTGCAGCCCGATGTCGAGCCAGTGCCGGATCTGCTGGCGGTCCTCCGCCGGGACGCCGAGCATGCGCGAGATGATCTCGACCGGGAACGGGCCGCTGAAGTCGGCCACGGCGTCGAAGGAGTCGGCGTCGTCGAAGGGGGCGAGGAAGGAGACGATGACCTCGCGCACCATCGGCTCGAGCGCCGTGACGGCCTTGGGGGTGAAGACGCGGGAGACCAGCGCCCGCAACCGGTCGTGGTCGGGGGGGTCCATCATGATGATGGAGCGGTACATCCTGATGATGTCCGGGTCGGTGTGCATGGTCGACAGGTCGACGCCGTGGGCCGAGGAGAAGGTCTGCCAGTCCTTGTGTGCCGCGCAGACGTCGTCGTAGCGGAACAACGCCCAGAAGTCGTACTTCTCGTTGAAGTAGACGGGGGCGTGGTCGCGCATGCGGCGGTACAGGTCGTAGGGACCGTTGAAGTACTCGTCGGAGAACGGATCGAACTCGAGCGGCATCTCGCTCAGCGTGGTCTCGGCGGTCATGGCCTTTCCCCTCCATCGGCAGTGGGTCCTGGCCCGATCGTACTGGCCGAGAAGGGGTTCGGTACGACCGTCGACCCCTCACGACCGGCCGGCAACTGGTCCGGCATCACGTGGACCTCGTCGATCCGTGCGCCGCTGCCCAGCACCCGGACGACCTGGTCGGCCATGGCCTCGGCGGTCATGGGTGGTGAGGACGACATGTAGCCCTCGGCGGCCCAGCGGCTATGGAGGGTTCCGGCCAGGTCGGGGTCCCAGCCGGCGGAGAACTCGGTGATGGTCGGACCGACGACGAAGTTCGTCACCCGCAGCCAGGGGTTTTCGTTGCGCAGGCTGCGAGCGAACTGGTGGACTGCGGCCTTGCTGGTGGTGTAGGCGATGAGGCCGGGGAGGGGCCGAACGATCCCCGAGGAGCCCAGGAGCAGGAGCCGGCCCGAGGATGCCTCCAGGTGGGGGAGGGCGGCCCGGCTGACCAGGGCGGCGCCCACCACGTTCGTCTCCATCACGTCGCGCCAGGTGTCCCCGTCGGCGTCCGCAAACCGCACAAGGGGGGACTTCCCCGCGGCGTAGACCACGGCATCGAGGCCGCCGAACCTCTCGACCGCCTCCTCGACGGCGCCAGCACACTGCTCCTCGCGGCGCACATCGCAGGCCACGGCGAAGCTGCTCCCTCCGGCAGCGTCGACGGCGTCTTCGAGGAGCTCGGTCCGCCGGGCGGCGAAGGCCACGGCGGCGCCCGCCTGCGCCGACTGGATCCCCACGGCGCGCCCGATGCCGGTCGACGCCCCCACCACCAGGATCCGGTACCCGTCCAGCATCGTCACTCGCACCCTCCCGTAGGACGCGGCGGGGGTGCCCGCCGGAGCGGCATGTTAGTGCTTGCCCGTACGGGAGGCGCCGAGCGGATCCTTGCCGCTCGACCTACGTCACGAGCCCGAGCGGACCTCCACGTCGGCGTCGTCGGGCATCGGCTGCTTGAACCAGCGATCCGGCGTGTCCTCGATGAACGCCAGCATGCCGGGCCGGCCGAAGAACGCACTCTCGATGCGCGAGACCGTCACCACGTCGCCCGTCCGGGTACGCACGGCGTCGCCGACACGGACGTCGCTGGCCTTTACTGTCTTCCACGTTTCGGACATGGTGCGCGCGTTACTCCTTTGGCTCCCCGGCGACTCGGCCGGAGGGATCGTCAGTTGGGCAGGACGGAGGTGACCGCGCCGACCAGCTCCTCGGCATCGGGCTCGACGGTGGGCCGGAAGCGGCCGACGACCTCACCGGACGGCGAGATCAGGAACTTCTCGAAATTCCACTGAATGTCCCCGGCCTCCCCGGCCGCGTCGGGCGTGGCGGTCAGCTCGGCGTAGAGCGGGTGGCGGCGCTGGCCGTTGACGTCCACCTTCTCGGTGATCGGGAAGGTCACCCCGTAGGTGGAGGAACAGAAGGTCGAGATCTCCTCCGCCGAGCCCGGCTCCTGGCCGCCGAACTGGTTGCAGGGGACGCCCAGCACGGTGAAGCCGCGCTCGGCGTAGGTCTTCTGCAGCTCTTCGAGGCCGGTGTACTGGGGCGTCAGGCCGCACTTGGACGCCACGTTCACCACGAGAACCGCCTTTCCACGGAGCGATTCCAGATTCAAGGGCTCTCCACTCAGGGAGGAGATGTTCTGTGTGTAGATCGACATGGTGCAGACCCTATCGGCAATATCGGGCGACGTGCCGGGGGCCGGGGTTCAGGATCGAACGGCTCGAGCACCGGTGATCAGGCGTTCGCGGTCGAACATCCGAGAGACGATCCGCAGGGCCCGCAGATCGATCACCAACAGCGCGATGGCAAAGATCAGCGCGACCTTGAAGGTCGGATGGATGGCCCCGACCCCGAGGAGCACGACCACGACGAGGGGCGGAAAGCTGGCCAGTGTCCCCAGCTGCTGGGCCACGCGCACCTCGCTCGCCCGGACCGACACTGCCATTCCCACCACGATCGACCAACCGGCCAGCAGGGGGGCGAGGAGAAAGAGGGCGAGCAGCACCGGGCCCTGGTTGAAGACGGCCGAGGCCACGTCCGGGTGGGCGAACAGCGCCACGACGGCGAGAAAGAGCCCGAACACCACGTAGGAGAGGGTCAAGGTGGGCATCATGACCGCCACGGCCTTGCCCACGATGAACTCCTGCGTCCGCAGTGGCGTGGTGAGCACCGGTTCGAGCGTCCCTTGCTCGCGCTCGCCGACCACCGTGTAGGCCGCCAGGGTCGACGGCATGATGACCGGGATCAGGAGCAGGAGCAGGAGGGGGAGGTCGTAGTAGGTGGTGTCCGAGGCGGAGTAGGGGGCGAGGAAGATGGAGAGCGTGGGCTGCACGAGAAAGATGGCCGGCAGGACGGCCATGGCCACGACGATGGACCGCTTGCGCCGGTAGTCCTGCAGCTCCTTGCGGACGACGGCGCGGACGCGAGCGGCGTCGAGACTGCCCATCCTCGTGCGCCTCACGGTCTGCGGGCCTCCACGTCCTCGTCGACCAGCTCGAGGTAGACGTCTTCGAGCGAGTGCTGCGCTTCGGCGATGGAGAGGACGTCGGCTCCTGCCCCGACGAGCCCACGGGCCACCTCCGGTGCGGCAGCCCGGGTGTCGGTCACCGAGAGCACGTAGGAGGCCGGATCCTCCGCCCGCCAACTCTCCACGGCGGGGATGCGGGAGAAGATCTGCCCGGGGTCCTCGAGCGGCGCCAGGGTCTTGACGACGAGTGCGCTCTCGAAGAGCTGGGCCCGCAGGTCCTCGGGCCTGCCGATGGTGCGCAACGTCGTGTTCAAGATGGCCACCCGGTCGCAGAGCCGCTCGGCTTCTTCCAGCCGGTGGGTGGTGAGGAAGATGGTCACCCCCCTCTCCCGCAGGCTGTGGATCAGCTCGTGCACCTCGCGGGCGGCCACCGGGTCGAGGCCGGACGTCGGCTCGTCGAGGAACATGATCGTCGGGTCGCTCAGAAGGGTCCGTGCCAGCCCCACCCGCTGGCGGAGTCCCTTGGAGAGCCCTCCGCACAGATCGCCCGCCCGATCGCCGAGGTTGACGGCCGCAAGGGCGTCCCTGATTCGCGCGCCGGCCTGGTGGAGTCCGTAGAGGCCGGCGAAGAACTCCAGGTTCTCGGTCACCGTGAGCCGTAGATAGAGGCCGGGCGACTCGGGCATGATGGAGATGCGCTGGCGGATCTCCACGCCGTTCTCCGGCGTGAGCGGAATGCCTGCGATGGTGGCCGTGCCCGACGTGGGGGCGATCAGCGTGCCGAGCGTGCGCACGGTGGTCGTCTTGCCGGCCCCGTTGGGTCCGAGGAAGCCGAACACCTCACCGTGGGCGACCTCGAAGGAGACCTCCGAAAAGGCGGTCCGCTGGCCGAAGCGCTTGGTCAGCCGGTCGACGACGAGGGCGGGTTGGCCGTCGCGACCCTCGGTGGCCGGTGCGTGGAGGCCCGCCTGCGGCCCATCGTCGCCGGCTACGACGTCGAGCGGCAGCTGCGGCACCGTCATGCGCGTCTCCTCCCCGGCGGGGAGCGCCCGGCCGTGGGTGTCATGTCACAACTGTACAAGAGGGGCGCGGACGACTCTGTTGGGGGGGTATTGAGCCGACGTTTGGGGCGAATTGTGGCGTAATCCGTATATTTCCGAGGGTAAGCATCCGAGGGTGAACGCCGAACACCCCGTGAGTGTCTACATCCACCAGGAAACGGAGCGGACATGTTCGGAAACGGTGCAGGCAAGGGGTTCGGTTTCGGACTCGGCTTCAACCTGATCGGGCTGTTGGTCGTCATCGCCATCCTGGGGGTCGCCGCGGCGCTGTCGGTCTCGGCCTTGGACGGGGGGACGACCGGTCTCACGTCCGGGACCGTCTCCGGCCTCACGGCGACGACCGCCACCGGGACGAAGACCCCGACCGCCACCGGGGCGACGACTCCCACCGGCACACTTGCCACCGGCAGGCCGACCACCGGCACACCGACCACCGCCGCCCCAGCGGGCACCACTGCCGTGGGCCGCGCCGCGGCCGTCGCGGCGTGCAACTCCGACGCCTCGGAGGTCGAGACGGCGGTCATGGCGTACGCCGTGGGGCACGGCAGTGCCGTGGGCGTGACGCCGGCACTGCTCTCGTCCTACCTCCAGGCCTTCCCCTCCAGCCCGGACTTCTCGATCTCCATCGTCTCGGGCGTGGTGATGGTCGCCGCACCGAAGACGGCCACGCCCGTGCCCTACGACGCTCCCGGCGCGTGCGCCCAGGCGGGGTCCTAGGACTGCGGGGACTCTTCGGTCTGCTCGACCCACCCGAATGTCTCCGCCGCGTGGGACCGGGCGAGATCGACGAGGGGGACGGCGACCCCGGTCTCGGCGGCCAACTCCTGCACCGCCTCCAGATCCTTGTCGAGGTTGCGCGCGTAGTGCTGCACCGGCCGGGAGAACTCGTCCACCGTGCTGGCCGACATCCTGAGCCGCTGCAGCCGCAACAGGGAGCTGCCATCGGGATCGGAGGCCTCGACCGCCGCGACCAACGTCCTCGGGTCGACGCCCGCGGCCGACGCAAGCTCCACTGCTTCGTGCACCGCTCGCCAACGGCCGGCCGTGACGACCTGGCACCCCAGCTTTGTCGCCATCCCTGCCCCCAGCGGGCCGCAGTGCATCACCTGTTGCGCGATGTCGTCGAGCACCGGCCGGACTCGGCGGAGTACGTCGTCTGGCCCGCCGACGAACAACAGCAACCCGTTGTCCGCCGCGCGGCTGCCGAGGTTCACACCGCAGTCGAGGAGGGTGACCCCCTGCGACGCGCAGGGACCGGCCAGGTCGCGGATGGCCCGGACCGGTATGGTCGCCGTCACCAGAACGACCAGACCCCGATGCGCGGCGCGCAAGATGCCTTCGCCTCCCTCGAGGGCGGCCCTCACCTGCTCGGCGTCGACCACCGAGATGAACACGATGTCGCTCCTGGCGGCCACGTCCCCCGCCGAGTTGAGGGCGGTCGGCACCCCGCTGAGCCCCCGTGCGGCCTCGGGCCGGACGTCGTGGACGGCGGGAACGCGTCCTCGGCGCGCCAGGCTGACGGCGATTCCCCCACCGATCGTGCCGAGCCCGACGACGCCCACTCGCTGACCGCCGGTACCCCGCGACTGCAGGGTGGCAGCGCCCATGAGCGAGACAGTAGCTCAGGGTCATACCCGTCCAGCCGCTGGCAGGACCGAACGCGGTATGCAATGGTGCGAATGCGTACTCGCCGTGGCCCGCCGTTGGAGACGAAGGGGAGGTGGCTCGTGAAGGGCAACCTGCGCTCGACGTCCACGTCGGGGTTCACGGCGGCAGCGGTCGGCATGTGCCTCGAGACGTTGCTAGCAGACCCCCAGCGATGCGACGCGACGGAGTTCGCCCGGGTGGCGCGGGCGTCGTCCGCCGCCGGGTTCCGGCACGTGGGGCTGTGGTTGTGGCGCGTCGCCGAAATGGGGATACCCATCGCCCGCACCATCCTCGACGACGCGGGCGTCAGTGTTCGATTGACGGAGTGCAGGATCAGGTGGGCCGATGGACCCGACGCCGCGGTCGAAGGCCTCGAAGAAGAGCTCGACCAGGTCGAGGCGTTGGGCGCGGAGATGATCCTGGCCATAGCCAAGCCGACCGAACTGGACCTCTCGCAGGCGGCGGAGGGGTTCGGCGCGCTGTGCGAGCGAGCCGCCACGCGCGGCGTGCGGGTCACCATCGAGTTCATCCCGTGTCGCGCCCTGCGCGACCTGGCGACCGCCTGGGAGGTGGTCCGCCGCTCGGGTGCGGCCAACGGCGGGCTGGACCTGGACCTGATGCACTGGCAGAACCAGGTTGGGGGGCCCGACTTCGATCTGCTGCGGAGGATCCCGGCACGGCACCTGCACTACGTGCAGGTCTGCGACGCAGTGCAACCTGCTCCCGCCCTCGACGACTACATCTCCACGGCACTGCGCGCCCGTCCCGTGCCCGGTGACGGCATCGTCGACATACCGGCGTTCCTCGGGGCGCTCGGCGAAATCGGGGCCGATCCGTTCTTCGCCATGGAGGTCTTCAACGCCGACCTGGCGGCCGGGGGACCGGAGTCGATGGCCGTGCGGCTGCGCCAGGCCGCCGATGCGCTGTTCGACTGAGCGCCGCTGGCCGTGGCCGGAATGGCGGGGCTCGAAGCGGGGTGGCGCGTACTTGTACGGGCGTCCCCGGCACGGGTAGCTTGGCCAGAGCCCCAGGGAACGACCGTTCCTACGGCACGGATGCTTCACCCGGCACGGAAGCGGAGGGGACAGTGGTTACCGTCGACTCGGCGCACTCGCAGATGCTCATCGGTGGCGCCTGGGTGGATTCGATCGAAGGTCGGAACTACGAAACCGTTAACCCGGCGACCGAGGATCTACTCGGGTCAGCACCGCAGGCGGATCCCGCCGACATGCGCCGGGCCATCGACGCGGCCCGGACGGCGTTCGACGAGGGCCCGTGGCCGACGATGCCCCGCGCCGAGCGGTACCGGATCATCCGGCAGATCGCCGAGGGGATGGAGCGGCACGAGAAGGTCCTGTCGGACCTGGTGGTCGCCGAGACGGGCACCACCGGGCCGCTCGTGAGCCAGATGGGTTCGGTCGCCATGATGCACGACTTCGCTGAGCTCGCCATGACCTTTCCGCTCGACGAGACCGTTGCGCCGCAGAGCCTCGGGGGCCGTCTCATCGCCAGCCAGGTGCTCCGGCAGCCGGTCGGGGTCTGCGGGCTGCTCCCGACCTGGAACCTGCCCATCATGATCGCGGTGCGAAAGCTCGGTCCGGCTCTCGCCTCGGGGTCCACCATGGTGATGAAGGCGCCGCCGCAGACGCCGCTGGCGCTGTTGAAGCTGGCCGAGATCATTGCCGAGAGTGACCTGCCCCCGGGCGTGTTCAACCTCGTCACCGGCGACGGAATTGAGGCCTCCCAGGAGTTGGTGCGTAGCGAGCTGGTCGACATGGTCAGCTTCACCGGCGGTCTGGCCAGCGGTCGGAGCATCATGGCCGCGGCAGCGGGGACGCTCAAGCGGGTCACCCTCGAGCTCGGCGGCAAGTCCGCCAACATCATCCTCGACGATGTCAATCTGGACGCGATCGCACCGGCCGTCGCTCTGCAGGCCTGCGTGAACGCCGGTCAGACGTGTTCCATGCTGTCGCGCGTTCTCGTGCCTCGACAGCTGTCGCCGGCGCTGGTCGAAGTGCTGGCTGACGTCCTCCGCCGGCAGAAGGTCGGCGACCCGACTGATCCGACGGTGACAGTCGGCCCGCTCATCCGCGAGGAGCGACGCGCGGCCGTCGAGGGCTTTGTCGAAGCCGGCGTGGGCGAGGGCGCGAAGTTAGTGGTGGGCGGGAGCCGTCCGAAGGGGTTCGAGCGCGGGTACTACTACGAGCCGACGCTCTTCACCGACGTCACGAACGACATGACGATCGCCCGGGACGAGATCTTCGGGCCCGTCCTCTCGGTCATCCCCTACGACAGCGTGGACGAAGCGGTGCGTCTGGCCAACGACAGCGTCTTCGGCTTGCAGGCCAATGTCACCTGCGCCCATGTGGCCGACGGACTGGCCATCGCCAAGCGCATCCGGAGCGGTGCGGTCAGCATCAACGGTGCCATGGACTCGCTCCACGCGCCGCGGGGCGGATTCAAGCAGAGCGGGCTCGGACGGGAGTGCGGGAAGTGGGCCCTCGATGACTACCTCGAGTATCAAGCCGTGACCTGGCCGGTCGACTAGCGGTTCGCTCCCTTGTGGTCGTGAGCTAGGAGGCTCACACCGGCGAGGCGCTCTGCCCAGAAGCGCTCGTCCCAACCAGGCCCCTTCGTGGCGGTACGCGGGCGCGCCCGTCGTAGGCGAGAGCGTCTGTCGTAACACCAGTGGCGTACGACGTCGGCACGAGAGTGCCACCAACGCTCCGGCCGGCGATTGATCTATTGATCTATGAGTCGATCTATCATATGATTCGGTGGGTCACCGCGGCCGAGCCTGTCGTTGCACGACTACGCGTCCGGCCCGCTGGAACGGTCAGAACAGGGGAGGGATGGCAAGTGCCGCGGAAACTCAAATTCTTGGGCATCGTGGTCGCGCTGCTGTGTGCGGTGCTCAGCACGAACGCAGGGGCGAGCACTCGGGCGACGGGGGCGCCGATCAAGGTGGGCTTTCTGTGCTCGTGTTCCGGCACGTTCGGCTACATCGGCGTGGGCATGTACGACGTCTACCAAGCATGGGTCAAGACGGTGAACGCCTCCGGAGGGATCAACGGACATCCGGTCCAGGTGATCTATGAGGACGATGGGCTGAATCCGACCACCGCGGAGACCGACGCACAAGATGTTCTTTCCGACGGAGTGGTCGCCATCGTGGACGCCAGCGCCCTCGACTCCATCTGGGAGAAGACGGTGGCAGCGGCAAAGGTCCCTGTCGTCGGCAGCACGATCACGTCGCCGCCCTTCTATACCGATGCAGACTTCTTTACCGAGGGTGAGACCAACGACTCCCTCGTGGCCGCGATCGTCGCCACCATGAAGCAAGCGGGAGCCAAGAAGTTCGGGCAGATCTACTGCGCTGAAGCCGTCCAATGCCAGGAGGCGGTTCCCCTGATTAAGGCCGCGGGCGCCAAAATCGGCCTGGACGACGTCTTCAACGCCCAGATCTTGGCCACGGCACCGAACTATCTGGCCCAGTGTGTGGCCGCTCGGCAGAACCAAGTGCAAGCGGTCTTCATCGGAGACGGCGCGCCGATCATCGCCAAGGTCGGCGAAGACTGCGCCAAGCAGGGTTATACGCCGACGTACGTCATTGAGGGCAACTCGGTGAGCTCCATCACGACGAGCGCGCCGGGAATGAAGAACACGCTGTGGGCTCAGTTCAACTACCTCCCGTACTTCGCGACCTCCGCGCCGGTCAAGGCGATGAACGCCGCCGTCGACAAGTACTTCCCCGGGTTGCGCTCCAACGTCACCGACTGGACACAGCAGGGTGTCGGAGCGTGGCCGTCGGGCATCCTTCTCGAGGATGCCGTGAAGGCGGGTGGTCTGACGGCCGGGGAGACGCCAACGTCGACAGAGATCCTGAAAGGTCTCCACACGATCAAGGACAACACGCTTGACGGGTGGTCGCCGCCCCTGACCTTCACCTCGGGCAAGCCCGTCTCCGTGGACTGCTGGTTCACCGGGCGGGTCCAAGACGGTGTGCCGAAGCTGGTCGACGGGGGAAGGTTGACCTGCCTCAACGGCAAGAGCTCTTCGTAGGCCCGAGCTCAGCTTCGTAGGTCCGGCCTCAGCTTCGTAGGTCCCGCCTCAGGATGACCGCTTGACGCCCTCCCCACCTACTTATAGACTCATCTATAGATTCATAACTGGATGTAACGGTGCGCTGACAAAAACGCGCCGGCACGTGTCACGGAAGTTGGCCCGGAGACGAGCCATTCCGGGAGGGTAGTCTGAAACGACATGAGTGAAACGGATGTGCTAACGGTCCCGCTGCAAAAGGTGATTTCAGCTGACTCCCACGTGATCGAGCCTCATGACCTGTGGTCCTCACGGTTGACGGGCGCGTTTCGAGACCAAGCCCCGAGGCTCGTTTCGGACGAGAAGACCGACCGGATCGTGTGTGCGGGGATGAACATGGAGTTTCCCGTCGGTCTTGCCGCCGGGGTTATGCGCAAGGACGCAGAGGTCCGGGCGGAAGGCCGGTGGGCCGAGGATGTGCCACTATCGGCCTACGACCCCGACGCCCGCGTCGCGGCCATGGAGCAAGATGGGCTCGTCGGCGAAGTGCTCTACCCGACACTCGGCAGCTCCATGTTCGGGATCGAGGACCACGACCTCTTGTGGGCCTTCCTGGGGGCGTTCAACTCGTGGTTCGGCGAGTTCTGCGGGGCGCATCCGGACAGGCTGAAAGGTATCGGCATGCTCGTCTTGGACGACGGACACGGGGACGTCGCCATCGAGCAGGTCGCGCGGTGCCGAGAGTTGGGGCTCTCGGGCATCATGCTCCCTCTCGATGCCGACGACGCACCGCGACTGCTGAAGCCCGAGTTCGACCGCTTCTGGGCAACGGCCCAGGATCTCGAGGTGCCGGTCCACTTCCACTCGTCGACGAAACGGAGCGGAAAGCTGATCAGCAGCAACAGCGTCGTCGACTTCGTGCTCGAGCCGACCACCATGGAGCGCCAGCTGTGCGGGCTGATCTTTGGCGGCCTGTTCGATCGCTATCCGCGGTTGCAGGTGGTGTCGGCCGAGAACGACGCCAGCTGGATCGGCAACATCTGCGAGAGGGCGGACTACGTGCACCGGCGCTACCAGAACCTCCGGGCTGACCAGCTCAAGAACACGCGCGTGCCCAGCGAGATCATCGTGAACAACGTCTCGCTCACCTTCACGCGGGACTTCGCTGCGCCGGCCGTGTCGGAGGTGACCAACGTCCGGCTGATGTGGGGAAGTGACTTCCCGCACAACGTGAGTACGTGGCCCAACTCGCGTGAGTTCCTCGAGTCGCAACTCAAGGGTCGCTCCCCCGAGGTCACCGTGTCCTCGACGTACTCCAACGCCGCGAACCTCTACAAGTTCCCGAGCTGAGCGGCAACAAAGAGAAGCGCGAGCTGGCGTGTCGTCACCCGGGTATCTCGCTCCGCCCGGCGCCCTTCGGAGGTCTGCACCATGAGCTTGGGTACACGTTCTCCAGACGTTTCAGAGCCGACTGTGGACGACCGCCTCTGCGTCATCTCTTCGGACACGCATGTGGGGCCCACGCCGGAGCAACTCCGCCCCTACTGCCCGGCGCACCTTCTGGAAGAGTTCGATTCATTCTTCAAGCGCGCGGCGGAGTTGGGCAAGGCTCCCACCGCCGGCAACGCACAGAGTGCGGAGCACCGGGAGCAGATGCTGGCGCATGTCGCCTCATCCGGCGAGCACGACCCGGAAGAGCGCCTGCGCAACATGGATCACGACGGCATCGCCGCTGAGGTCGTGTTCCACGGTTCGCAGAACCTGAACCCGCTCCCTTTCGGCTACGGCGGCCATGGTGACCGCGTCCAGGAAGCCGAAGGGATCCAGATCTACAATCGCTGGCTGGCTGATTTCTGCTCGGTGCAGCCGCATCGCCACGTGGGTCTCGCCCAGTTACCGGGGTGGGACCCGGAGGGTTGCGTTCGTACCGTGGAGTGGGCCCGGTCCGCAGGGCTCGGAGCGGTGAACTTGCCGACGATGCGGCTGGAGGACCTCACGTGGCCCGCCTACACCGATCCGATCTGGGAGCCGTTCTGGTCGGCATGTGAGGCGCTCCATATTCCGCTCGTGAATCACGGTGCGGCTGATCTCAATCTCTACCGCGATCTCGGACCCGGACGGTACGCGCTGGTGCTCGCCGACGGGCCGTGGTTGGCCCGGCGCGTGACATGGTGGCTGATATTCGGCGGGGTCTTCGAGCGGCACCCCGAGCTCAAGTTCATCATCACCGAGCAACCGGGCGACTGGCCGAAGTACGAGATCGCCTATCTGCAGTCGGTCTACGAGTCCGGTGCGCAACACCGGCTCCGGGACGTCATGCACCGTTCGCCCATGGAGATCTTCCGCACCAATCTCTACGTCGGCGCGAGCTTCATGTCGAACCGCGAAGCGAAGATGTTCGTGGAGCTCGGATTCGAGGACAGGGCGATGTGGGGTTCGGACTATCCCCACATTGAGGGAACCTGGCCGTGGACCGTTCAATCACTGCGGACCACGTTCGATGGCATCGCTCCGGAGAACATACGCAAGATGCTCTCCGAGAATGCCGCCGCTGCATACGGGTTCAGACTGGACGAGCTACGTCCGGTCGCCGACAGGATCGGTCCGCGGGTGGGAGACGTGCTGAACCCGCTGACCGAACCGATACCCGAGCTTCCCTACACCTTGGCCTTCCGGCACTCGGGCGCGTGGAGTTGAGCGTTCACTCCTTCAGGACGAACTCGAGGATCGCCGGAGCCGCGAGTACCCAGGTGTCGAACATCGTGTAGCGGTCGTACTTGTGGCGCTCCCGGTTGGCCGCCTCCCACGCGTCCTCGGGCCACGGAGGGTCGATCAGCTTCGCCCCCTCAATCAGGCAGCTCACCTCCAGCGACGTGCGTTTGGGGTGGTCGATGTCCTTTGCGCCTCCGCGAATGATGAGGGTCGGGACGGTGACCCGGTCGAACATATAGTCCTCCACGCCGGGGAGGGTCTGCCCGGGTTTGGTCACGAAGGCCATCAGCCAGCGCAGCATGACCCGCTGGAACTCCTCTGGTTCGATGGCGAGCAGTCGGTCTCGATTCCGGGGGTTTGCCTCAATGAGGGCCTGCCATTCGGGCAGCTCAATGACGGCCTCCATGTCCCCGATCCGCACCGCCCGGACGGACGGCACGATGTAGTAGGCACCGAGCGCAAAGGTGCCGTAAATACCGCCGACGAGATTCCACACCACGACCTTGGTGGCCAGTTCCGGATAGAGCATGACCGTCAGCAGCGAGTCGCGCGCCCCGCCGGATCCCCCGGCGATCACGCACGGGCCCAGTTCCAGCGTGGTGAGCAGGTGGTGCAGCGTCTCAGCCCGCATGTGCGACTCCGTCTGCCCGTAGAACTGAACGTCGGAGTGTCCGCAGTTCGGGCGGTCCCAGAGCAAGACCCGCAGGCCGCCGGCGACGAGGGCCTCGGCGAGCGGTCGCACGCCCGGGATGTCCTTGCTGAACCGGCCGCCGGGCGTCAGAACGAGCAAGGGTGACCGGTCGTCGCCAAGAACCTCATAGACGACGTCGCCGCCGTTGATCGATAGAGCTGGCACTCCTGCAACCTCCTTGAACTCCGATGTGGGGGCGTGAACGGAGGCCCGGAACGTGGAACCCCGACAGGAGCGTACCCGTAGGCGCTGCGCGCAGGCGCCGGCACACTACGAACGGGAACCGCTGACGGGTGGTGACCTTCGCTAGTGGTCTGCCGGAGCCGAGATCTGTGCAACCCATTGGAGGTCCTCTTCGGAGAGCTCCCACGATGCGCTGCGCGCGTTGGCGATGATCTGCTCGGGCGACGTGGCGCCGGTGATCACCGATCCGACGAAGGGTTGAGATGTGAGCCACGACATGGAGAGCTCGAGCAGGGTATGCCCGCTCTCCTTGGCGAACGTCTCGAGCTCGCTGACCTGGGCAAGGTGATCCGGCGTCAGCAGGGAGCCCCTGAACCTGTCGTTGATCGTCGTGTGCTCGGCAAGGCGGGAGCCGGCGGGCGGCACACCTCCGCTGCCGTACTTGCCGGTCAAGAGCCCACTGGCGAGCGGGTAGTAGGGCAGGAGCATCAGTGAGTTGCGACGGCACCCCTCGAGCGCGCCCTCTTCCCGTGGTCCCTCGAGGAGGTTGTAGCGGCTCTGCGAAGTGACGAAGGCGGCGAGACCGTCCCGGGCGCTCACTGCCTGGGCCGCGTCGATCTGCTCGCCGCTGAAGTTGGAGCAGCCGATCTCTCGGATCTTCCCCTGTTGGATCAGCGTGTCGAGTGCGCTGAGGGTGTCGTGGAGCGCCGTGTCCGGATCAGGACGGTGCTGCTGGTAGAGATCGACGAACTCGACGTTGAGGCGCCGCAAGCTGCTCTCGAGCGCTCGGATGATCCGTTCCGGCCCGCGCTCTTCCGGCGCAGCGAGGTCTTCGTTCAAGAACTTGGTGGCGATGACGATCTCGTCGCGACGCGAACCGAGCTTCTGCAGGGCGTGGCCGATGAACTGTTCAGACTGTCCGGTCCCGTTCCGGGAGCGGACGCTGTACTCTTCTGCCGTATCGAGAAAGTTGATGCCGACGTCGAGCGCCGCCGAAATGATCCGGGTTGCCTGAGTGAGGTCGCAGCTCTTGCCGAAAAAATCCGTGCCGAAGTTGTTGGTGCCCAGGCCCACGACGGAAACTTCGAGAGATCCGAGCGTACGAGTTTTCAACGATCCTCCAGTGCTGTGCCGGCGCCTTCGAAAGCCCCGAAACGATACTGTTACTGCCAGAAACCCTAGTCCTGACGATCGTCGTCGACGGCGGCACGACGATGCTCGGATAGGAGTTCGGGTCCTCTCTCCCGAGACCGCGTCTAAGCTGCGGGGGGCCTTGCGGTGAGAGAGGACGAGAGAGTGGGCGATACGGGGAGCGAGCGGCGGAGGGTGCCGATCGCCATCATCGGAGCCGGGCCCGGGGGCGTCTGCATGGGCATCAAGCTCAAGCAGGCAGGATTTGACGACTTCGTGATTCTCGAGCGCTCGGACGGCGTCGGTGGCACGTGGCGCTCGAACCGTTACCCGGGCTGCGCGTGCGACGTCCCGACCCACGTGTACCAGTTCTCGTTCGACCTCAACGGTGCCTGGTCCCGCCCCTACGCGACGCAACCGGAGATTCTGGCCTACATGGAGCGCTGCGCGGAGAAGTACGGCTTGCTCCCGCACTGTCGATTCGGGAGTTCCGTCACTCGGGCGAGCTGGCAAGAGGACCGGGCCTGCTGGGCTCTCGAGCTGGCGGGCGGCGAGATCCTCGAGGCTCACGCGGTCGTCAGCGCGGTCGGCATGTTCAACGAACTGGTCTGGCCCGACATCCCTGGCCTGGCATCCTTCGCCGGCACGATGTTTCACTCAGCCCGCTGGGACTGGGATTACGACCTCACCGGAGAGACTGTGGGGGTGATCGGCAGCGCGGCGAGCGCGGTGCAGTTCGTGCCCGAGATCGTGAAGCACGCCGGCCAGGTCCACCTTTTCCAGCGGACCGCGAACTGGGTGCTCCCCAAGGCGGATGCTCCGTACTCGCCTGAGGAGTTGGACCGGTTCCTCAACGATCCGAGTGCACGCCAGGCGGCGCGCGACGAGGTGTTCGCCACGCAGGAGGCCAACAACGTGGCGGGTGCCGACGCCGCAGCCCGGGCGACCCGTGAAGAGATCGTCCTGGCCGCCATGGAGGTCGTGAAAGACCCGGTCGTCCGGTCCAAGCTTCGGCCGAACCATCCGTGGGGATGCAAGCGGCCGTTGCTCTCCAATGAGTTCTATCCCGCGTTCAACCGACCCAATCTCGAGCTGGTCACCGAATCGATCGACCACATCACGGCAGACACGATCGTGACCGAGGATGGGGTCGAGCGCCGCGTGGACGCGATCGTCCTGGCCACGGGTTACGACGCCACCAAGTATGTCTCGGTGATCGATGTGGTCGGCCGGGACGGAACGAAGATCTCCACGGTCTGGGAAGACGGGGCCCAGGCCTACCTGGGCATCACGGCCGCCGGATTTCCGAACCTGTTCATGCTCTACGGGCCGAACACCAACAGCGGCTCGATCATCACCATGATCGAGTTCCAGGTCGAACACATACTGGCGCACCTCCGGCGGCTGGCCGACGAGGGCCTGGCGTGGATCGACGTGCGCCCCGAACGAATGGTGTCGTACAACCAGGAGGTGCAGCAGGCGATCGGTGGAGTGGTGCACTGGCAGGCGGGGTGCAACGGATACTACCGATCACCTTCGGGGCGAGTCGTGACACAGTGGCCGTTCACCATGGGCGCATTCAGGGACCGGGCCGTTGTGCCGCAGCCCGACGACTTCGTCGCCGGCATGCCCTGAACCGCGTTGCGGGTTCCGGGCCTCGCGTGAGGCGTTGCCCGCATCGACAGCCGGTCCGTGGTTCCGATTCTCAGAAAGGTGCACAAAGATGCCGATCGATCCGCAAGTGCAAGTCCTCCTGGATCAGGCGGCCGCCGCCGGTCGGCCTCCGCTCCGGGGCCAGACCGTAGAAGAGTCCCGCTTCCTCATGCGATCGATGATCGCGGTCAAGGGGGACGGACCGAAGGTCGGACGCGTCGAGGATCGCGACATCCCGGGCCCTGCCGGTGATATCCCCGTCCGTATCTACTGGCCCGATGGTGTCGGGCCCCTCCCGGTGGTGGTCTGGTTCCACGGCGGAGGGTGGGTGCTCGGTGATCTCGAGACGGCCGACAGCACATGTCGGAGCCTGACGGCGAAGAGCGGCGCCATCGTTGTCAGTGTGGACTATCGGCTCGCACCGGAGAACCCGTATCCGGCCGGGGTCGATGATGCACTCGCGGCCGTCTCGTGGGTGGCCGCCAATGCTCAGGGAATCGGTGGCGATCCCGACCGGGTGGCCGTAGGGGGTGACAGCGCCGGCGGCAATCTCGCCACGGTGACCGCGCTGCAGGCGAAGCGGAACGGCGGCCCCAAGCTCTGCTACCAGCTGCTCGCCTATCCGGTCACCGACGGGATGATGAGCTGCCCGTCCTATGAGGAGAACGGCGAGGGCTACCAGCTGACGGCCGATGCCATGCAGTGGTTCTACGAGCTGTATCTAGGCGACGGCGACCCGAAGGATCCTCTCGTCTCGCCGCTCTACGCCGAGGACGAGGACATTGCGGACCTGCCGCCCGCCCTCGTCATGACCGCGGAATTCGATCCGCTCCGTGACGAGGGCGAAGCGTACGCGCGGCGGTTGGAGCAGGCTGGGGTCTCGGTCAGGCTGAAGCGCTACGACGGCCAGATCCACGGGTTCTTCACTCTGGACGCCTTCCTCGACGCGGCGAAGGCAGCAGTAGACGAGGCTGCCGCAGCGCTGCGCGCCGCCTTCGGCTCATAGCGGCCACGGGCTGGCCCCCTGCGAGTTGACGATGTGCAGACCCACCCATAGACTCATGAATGGATTTATAGCCGTCCGTTTCGATTTCGGCTGTAATGGGGCGAGCAGACGGGGCCCAGGTACGCAGAACCCTGTCACACGGCCAGGTGCCACGTGTCCCCTCGGTTCGATCGGAGGAATGGCGAGAAGGTTCGCACGTGCGTCAGTGGACGAGTGACCGCGGTTGCTCGCGAGGAGGGGAGGGGAGATGGGTTCGGACAACACCACGATTCGCCTCCTCGAGATAGCCGCCGAGAAGTGGCCTGACGCCGAGGCACTCGTCGACGGCGACGTCCGCCTGACGTTCGCTGGCCTGCATCGGACCGTGAGGCGCGCCGCGGGTGCCGCGATGGCCGCGGGAATCGGCAAAGGCGATCGCGCCGCGATCTGGGCGCCCAACTCCTGGCAGTGGGTCGTGGCGGCTCTCGGCGTGCAGGCGGCCGGCGGTGTCCTGGTGCCCATGACCACCCGCTACCGAGGCAACGAAGCCGCCTATGTGCTCGGGCGCACGAGCGCGCGTCTGCTGTTCACCGTGGAGGGCTTCCTCGGGATTGACTACGTGAGCTTGCTCGAGGGTCACGACACGAATGTGGAGCGGACGGTCTTGTTCGACTCTCCGTCATGGAACGAGTACATGGACAGCGGCACGGACGACGATCCACCCGTGGTCACCGACGAGGACCTGGCCGACATCATCTTCACGTCGGGGACGACCGGGCGACCCAAAGGGGTCATGTCGACGCAAACGCAAACGGTCAATGTCCCTCGAGCGTGGGCGGCGTGCGTCGGGCTCCGAGCCGGGGACCGATACCTGCTCGTGAGTCCCTTCTCCCATACCTCGGGGTACAAGTGCGGCTTCATCGGGGCGATCCATTCCGGCGCGACGACGTATCCGGTCGCGGTAGCCGACATGTCCGTCCTGCTCGAAATGGTGAGCCGGGAACGGATCACCATGCTCCCAGGCACCCCGACGCTTTTCTACTCGATTCTCAACCATCCCGAGCGGGACACGTACGACCTCTCGTCGCTTCGGCTGTCTGCGATCGGGGCGGCATCGGTCCCGGTCGACCTGGTCAAGCGCATGCAGGACGAGCTGTTCGAAACAGTGGTGACGGGCTACGGTCTCACCGAGACCACAGGCGTCTCTACGATGTCCCGCTTCGACGATTCGCCGGAGATCATCTCGCGTACGGTCGGTCGGGCACTTCCCGGCGTTGCCATCCGCATCGTCGATGCGACCGGAACGGACGTCGACACCGGTGTCGCCGGTGAGGTCCTCGTGCGGGGCTACAACGTCATGAAGGGGTACTTCGGGGACCCGCAACAGACGGCCGAGGCCATTGACGCCGAAGGATGGTTGCACACCGGTGATGTCGGCACTCTTGACGACGCCGGCTACCTCGCAATTACCGACCGCCTGAAGGACATGTACATCGTCGGCGGCTTCAATGCGTACCCAGCGGAGATCGAAGCCGACCTGCTGCGCCACCCTGATGTCGGCATGGTCGCCGTGATCGGGATTCCAGACGAGCGGATGGGCGAGGTCGGGATGGCGTTCGTCGTGCTGAAGCCCGGGGCCTCGACGACGGGCGACGAGATCATCGCGTGGTCGCACGACGAGATGGCAAACTACAAAGTGCCGCGTCGGGTCGCCATCGTCGAGGCCTTGCCGCTGAACGCCGTCGGCAAAGTGGTCAAGCCCGAGCTCCGGGCCGTGGCGTGCTCAGAGTTGGCCGGCGAAACGTCACCTCGCCTCATCACACAGGCAGCAGGAACTGCAGCAGGAACTACGGACGAGGAGGCTTGAGTGGCAGCAGACTCAGGAGCGGCGAAGCTCTGGCGGTACATGGCCGATGCGGTCATGAGGGGCGACTTGGACGAAGCCCGGACGTGCGTGACGGACGGCTTCGAATGGGAGGTCATGGGCCGGTTCCCCTACGCGGGGCGCTACCACGGTGTCGAGGGCCTCGCCGCGCTCCTCAACGGAGTACGTGAGGGGAGCGGGGGTACGTTCCACATGACTCCGGAACTGAGCTTCGGTGATGATGACGCCGCGGTCGTGGTCGGGCACGTCACTGCGTCTCGTCCAGGAAAGACGTTGGATGCGCAGAACGTGTTCATCGTGCACTGTGAGGAGGGCAAGATCACGCACGGTTCGACGGTGCCGGTGGACCAGTACGCCTACGACGAGTTTTGGGAGTGAGCGGCAGCCGGCTGCGTTCGAGCCACCGGGCCGACGAAGGATCGGGAAGAGTCAAGGGAGAGATAGCGTGCCTCGAGCAATAGTCATGCGCGGCAAGGACGTTCCACTAGAAGTGGAAGCGCTCGACCTATCGGGTCCCGGCCCCGAACAGATTCGGGTCCGTCTCGGCGCATCGGGGGTGTGCCACTCCGACCTGCACATCTACAACGCCGGCGCACCGAATATGCATCTGCCGATGGTCCTCGGTCACGAGGGGGCCGGCGAGGTGATCGACGTCGGCGCAGACGTCGACGAGTTCGCGGTGGGCGATCATGTCGTACTGTGCACGGTGACGCAGTGTGGTACGTGCACCTACTGCCGGAGTGGCACGCCCACCTTGTGTGTCACCTATCCCAAGACGGTCACCGGCACCTTGCCCGACGGACGCATGCCCCTCTCTTTGGGAGGTAGTCCGGTGGGGCAGATGGCGGGTCTGGGCTGCTGGAGCGAGGAAACGGTCGTCCATCGCCGCTCGGCGGTGAAGATCGACCGCGCCATGCCGTTCGCCTCGGCGGCCTTGCTCGGCTGCGGGGTCGTCACGGGCTACGGCGCGGTGGCGAACGTTGCCCAGGTGCAGTCCGCGGACTCCATGACCGTGGTGGGATGTGGCGGGCTCGGGCTCAGTGCGATCCAGGCCGGTCGGATTGCCGGTGCCGAGCAGATCATCGCCGTCGATGTCAACCAGACGAAGCTGGACATGGCGAAGACGTTCGGAGCTACGGACGTCGTCGATTCATTGAGCGGCGACCCGGTCCAGCAGGTGCGGGATCTGACCGGCGGCCTGGGAACGACGTTCGCGTTCGACTTCGTCGGCACTGCTCAAGACGGCGCGTGACTCGCTGGCGATGGCCCGCAGGGGGGGGACCTTGGTCCTGACCGGGCTGGGCAATCCGGAACTTGCGTTCAACGTCAACGACCTCATCCGGGCCGGGCGGACGATCAAGGGAAATCTGATGGGCATGGGGGATTTCCGGACCGGCTACGCCAAGTTGGTCGCGCTCTATCAAGACGGTTCGCTCCAGCTCGACCAGCTCGTCTCCCAGCGGCTCGAACTCGACCAGGTCCAGTTGGCGTTCGACGCCATGGCGGAAGGCGACGTGGCACGCTCGGTGTTCATCACCGCCTGACGGCTCGGTGTTCATCACCGCCTGACAGTTCGGTGTTCATCACCGCCTGACGGCTCGGTCCGCACCCGATCCCCGATGCGCGGAGTCGGGTCGTAGCGTCTAGCCGGTGGCGGGCACGGTTTCGGGCACGGCGCCGTAGGTGACGCCGATGTCCCCGCCGACGTCGTGGCGCTGGAGCTGGGGCAGGACCTCGGTGGCGAACAGATCGAAGTTTGCCTCGGCCTCGCGGCCCGGCATGCCGCCGAAGGCGAGCGGTACGACGAGGGAGCCGGCGTCGCAGCGGGTCGCGTAGTCGAGGAGCTTGTCGGCGACCTCGTTGGGGCTGCCCCAGACCTGCAGGTCGGCGAGGAACCCGTTGAACTTCTCGAGCCCGTGTTTGGCGATGTTGTTGGCGAGTGCCCCGTAGTACTCGTAGCCTTCGATCTCGGCGAACCCGACGTTGTCGAACTCGTAGTGCTCGACGGTCGAGCGGGCCCAACGCTGCAGGTACACCTCACGAATGCGTTGGGCGGCGGCACGGTCCTTGCTCACCCCGGCGACGACCACCAGGATCGGCTTGGGAGCCTCGAACCCGTTGAGCTCCACGTAGCGCTCGCGGTAGGTGGCGAGCTCGGCTTCGGCGATCTCCCAGGGCTTCTGGGCGATCACCATCAGCCCCACCCCGAGGCTGGCCATGAGCTCCATGGACTGCGGGGATACCGCCGACGCGAAGGTCCGACCCCGGAAGCTGGCCAGTGGGTGGGGTCGTATGGCGGCCCGGGGCTGGTGGTACATCTCGCCGTCGTATTCGATATAGCCGGTCTCGAGTGCTTCCAAGATGGCCTCGGTGTACTCGGTGAACCTTCGGCGCGACTCGCCCATGGGCACCCGGAACCGTTCGAACTCGACACGCCCGAGGCCCCGGCCGATCCCCAGGATGGCCCGGCCTTGGGAGAGATGGTCGAGCATGGAGAAGCTCTCGGCCACCCGCACCGGGTCATGCCACGGCAACACCGTCACCATCGTGCCCAGCTTCACCCGAGTGGTCTGGGCCGCCACCCAGGCCAAGAACATTGGGGTCTGCGAGGTCAGCTGGTAGTCCGAGAAGTGATGCTCTGAGGCCCACACCGAGTCGAAACCGGCCGTTTCGGCGCGGGCGGCCATGGCTATCTCACGACGCATCACCTCTGCATCGGTCGTGTGGCCGTCGATATTGGCGAACTGGAGACCAAATCCAATGTGCATGAGTACTTACTATCATACCGGCGCCCCGGGCGCCAGCTCACCACCCAAAAAATCCATCCGATCTCGCCTCCCACCAGCCACCCTGCACCGCGGACCACGCTGGTCCCGGTGCAGTCAAACAAAGAAACTCGCAGCGGGGAGCTAGACTTGCTGCGTCCAAGGGGGACGTTCCGAAGGAGAGTCGATGCCGCCGCCTCGAAGACAGAACAGCGCTGTCGACGCCCTGGTTGAGGCACTCCGTCACGACATCAGGAGCGGGAAGCTGCGGCCGGGTCAGCGTATCGACCTCGATGAGTGGGGTGAGGGGATGGGCGCGAGCCGCACCCCCGTGCGGCTCGCCCTGGAACGGTTGGAGGCCGAGGGGTTCGTCAAGCTGTCGGGGCGACGCGGGGCGACCATCATCGATGTGACGCTGAACCACATCGAAGACGTCTTGTGCACCCGCTTGGTGCTCGATGCCACGCTGGGCCGGGTGGGGGCGAGGAACATCACGCAGCCGGATCTCGACGTACTCGAGTCGCTGCTCGAACAGATCGAAGCGATCAAGCTCCCCGAGGAGCACGCCAAGATGGTGGACCCCGCCCAGCGTTTCCACGCGCAGCTGTTCCACGCGGCGGGCGCTCCGATGATGCACCGGCTGGCGATGCAGTCCGTACACCACACGGACGTGTTCCTGAGCAGCATGTGGTTTACCAACCGGCGGATCGCCGACGTTGGCAAGGCGTATTTCGCCCAGCTGTACGCCGCATGTCTCGCAAGGGATGGTGACCGCGTCAGCGAGCTCATCCGCGGCTACCGGGTGGATATGGCGGGAGTGGTCCTCCAAGATCGCGTACGGACCGAAGACCTTCGAATCCTTCCGGGGGCGCTCACACCCGCTGAGTTCCAGCAGTTGCGGGCGATCGTCGACGAGGGGAACGACCCGGTCGGGCCCTCCGGCAACGCGGCCCTTACCGCCGGCGGTCAACGCCGGCAGGCGAATGTCTCCAAATCCGCGTACTCGGTCAAGAACGGCCGAAGTGCAAGCGCTAAGGTTTCGGCCCGCGGCCGCGCTCGTCCGAAACTCGAGACCGCATGATCGGTGCCCGCTAACGGTCTTCGCCGTTAGTTTGCCGGCGTCGATGGATGCTGCGCCTCTGTGAGCAGGCCGCGCGCGGTTGCCAACTCCATCATCGCCTCGAGCTGTTCGAGATAGTGACCGACGGAGTCGTGGGGGAACCGCAGCGTCAGCTTCGTTGCCCCCATTTCGGACAGGGCGGCGACCCTTTCGGCCGTCTCGTCCGGTGCGCCCTGAGGGTCGAGCACAGTGCTGACTGCCACGTGCAGAGGGTGCCGGCGTGCGTGCCATGTGTCCGTTTCCGCGGCCTCGGCGATCCAAATCCGCAGCTGCTCATCGGAGAGAGCGAAGGGGCACCAGGCGTCGCCCAATTCGACGGCACGCCGGAGTGATCGGCGCGTTTGCCCCCCGACCCAGATGGGGATGTCCTGTTGGAGTCCGCACGGATCGACGACCATGCCGGAGAATGTGAAGTACGGCCCTTCGTACTCCGGAATGGACCGTCCGAACGACGCCCGTATGGCCTGAAGGGCGTCGTCGCTTCTGGCGTTGCGGTCCTCGAACGGGATGCCGAGTAGCTCGAACTCCGGCTTGAGGTATCCGACACCGACTCCGAGATTCAGTCTGCCACGGCAGATCCGATCGAGCGATCCGTAGCGCTTGGCGACGTCGAGGGGGTGGTGGTACGACAGGACGAGTACGAGCGTCGTGAAACGGATACGACGGGTCCGAGCCGCGAGGTAGGCGAACGTGGGGAGGGGATCCCAGTACCGTGCCCCCGGCCTTTGACCACCTCCGAATCCACCTTCGTGATCGACCGGTATGGCTACATGTTCACTGCACGTCATGTAGTCGTAGCCCAGGCCGTCAGCGGCCTCGGCGATTCTGGCGACGTCGTCGATTGTCCCGTCCATCTCCCACACGGCGTGCTTCCCGGGACTGAGAGACAGTACCGGCGTCAAGAGGCCGAATTGCATGACCGCCTCCACGTTCCGCACGTTCCACACGTTTCGGCGCGATCGGTGCACGCGGACACAGCTGGCACGGGGCGTAGGCTACAGGCGGTCGAGGAATGACGAGGTCGCGGCCGTCGGCCAGTCGTCGGGGCGGAGCAGGGCGTCACTCCCGCCGTCACAGAAGATCAGCGATCCACAGATGAAGCGGGCATCGGGTCCGAGCAGGAACGCAACCAATGCGGCCACCTCATCGGGGTACCCGAGGCGCCCGACGGGCATGGGGAACTTGTCGAACACCGGGCCTTTCACGGGGTCGACACGGCTCTCCTCGGTGAGCGGCGTCTCGATCAGGCCGGGGGCCACTGCGTTGAGCGTGATCCCATTGCCGATCCATTCGGTCTCGACGGCGTGGTGACGCATCCACCTGGCGATGGCCGTCTTGGTCGCGGGGTAGGAGGGGATTGACCCGATCGACTCACCGATCTCCCGAGCATGCTCTTCGTCGCCGGACAAGCATGCCTTTACCAGGGAATCGTCGATCCCCGGTATGGTCGTGGTCGTATTGGAGGAGATCAGCACGGCTGCGGACTCACCGCTGGCCGCCAGGAGGTCCCGCAGGCCTTCGGCCAGGACGACGGTTCCGAAGTAGTTGATAGAGACGAGGAGCGCACCGGACCGGTCGGCAGTGCCTCCGACGCCGGCGTAGGTGACCAACCCATCGATCGCCCCGTTACTGAGCCGCCTCACGTCATCGATCGCCTGTTCCCGCCCGTCGGCTGTGCCGAGGTCGGCGAAGACCTCGGCATTCTTGATGTCGATCCCGATCACCCGGTCTCCCGCTTCGCTGAGTCGCCGGGCGGCTGCTGCGCCCAGGCCCGACCCGCTGCCGGTCACAACGATCGTTCGCACGCCGAGAGCGTAGCGGTTCGCATGGAGGGGAACCCGACATTTTCCGTCAGGATTGCTCCGTTGCGGGAGGCTGGAGCCCTAAGAAGTAGTCTCCGTCCCGGATCCACTCCTATGACGAAACCGCACTATGACTTCAGTGGGAAGGTCGCGCTGATCACCGGCGCCGCGTCAGGCATCGGCCAGGCCACCGCGGCGAGTTTTGCCCGATTTGGGGCCAAGGTGGTTCTCGCCGACTTCGATCTGCGCGCCGGCCGCCGCGCGGCCGATCAGCTTCGCGACGAAGGCGGTGAATGCGTCTTCGTGGGCACGGATGTCACCGACGAGGTGCAGGTCGAGAGGCTCGTCTCCACATCGGTCGCGCACTTCGGTTCGCTCGACATCGCCTTCAACAACGCCGGAATTGAGGGGCGGTCCGGGGCCATCACCACCGATCTCGACTACGGGGAGTGGTGTCGCATCATCGACACCAATCTGACGGGTGTGTGGCTGTGCCTGAAGTACGAACTGCAGTACATGGTCGACCACGGTGGAGGATCCATCGTCAACGCCAGCTCTGTCGCGGGCCTGGGACCGGCGATGAGCTCCGGCGTCGCCTACGCCGCAAGCAAGCACGGCGTGATCGGGTTGACCAAGACCGCCGACAAGGAGTTCTCAGCCCATGGGATCCGCATCAATGCCATCTGTCCCGGTGGGGTCGACACCCCCCTGCTCGAGCGGCTCGTTGGACAGGACGCCATCTCTACGATCCGAGAGCAACGTGGTTCGCTGGCCAGCCCGGAGCAGATAGCAGACGCGGTGGTGTGGCTGAGCTCGGAGGCGGCGAGCTTCATCAGTGGCCAAGCCGTCGTCATAGATGGGGGCCGGAGTATCACCGCGACAGGGTCTCGCTGAGTCGGGTCCGTCCGCACCCAGCTGATCTGCGCCCACAGCGACGGCAACCGACGGCCCTTCCAACCGCGTCGTCTCCCGGGCTCGCTTGACGGCCTCGACCGCTGCGCATAGATTATACAATGGATCAAAGCGCAGATCCTAAAGGCAGTTGTTCACACCGTTGTGAAAGGGGAGACCACTGCGCGCAGGGGTCGCTGGGGTCCAACGTGGAAAAGGGGACGGACGTACGACCGCAGGGACCGCAACGCCCTGCCGCCAACCCCGCAACGGCAGGCGAGACGGTATCTTTCGTAGGCGTGGGGTGTGGTCGTGACAGAGGATAGAAACGAGTTCGACGTCGTCATCGTCGGCGCTGGCTTCGGTGGCCTCTACGCGCTCCACAAGCTCCGCGGCGCTGGGTTCTCGGTGCGCGTGTTCGAGGCGGCGCCAGACGTCGGTGGAACCTGGTACTGGAACCGGTATCCCGGTGCCAGATGCGACGTGGAAAGCGTCGACTACAGCTACTCGTTCTCACCCGAGCTGGAGCAGGAGTGGCACTGGTCGGCTCGCTACGCCACCCAGCCGGAGATCTTGAGCTACTTGCGGCACGTGGCGGAGCGCTTCGATCTCCGTCGGGACATCCAATTCGACACCCGGGTGGTGGGGCTCGCCTACGACGCCGACATGTCCCGGTGGACCGTCCGGACCGACCGGGGGGACGCCGTCTCGTCCCAGTTCTGCGTCATGGCGACCGGGTGTCTGTCGACCGCCCAGATGCCAGACCTTCCTGGGGCAGCGGACTATCGCGGCCGGATCTTCCACACGGGCACCTGGCCGGGTCCGGTCGACTTCAGGGGACAACGCGTCGGCGTGATTGGAACAGGTTCCTCGGGGATTCAGGTGACCCCAGAGGTTGCGGCCCAGGCAGATCGTGTCGTCGTGTTCCAGCGGACACCCAACTTCACCCTCCCCGCCCGCGACGGCCCGCTGGACCCCGCGATCGAGGCGGAGTTCAAGGCGAACTACCGGGAGAGGCGCGCCGCGGCGGAGCGCTCGCCGGGTGGCCTTCCCTCCGCACGGCCCACCGTCGGGGTCTCTGACGTCGACGAGAGCGAGCGGGCTGCGATTCTCGAGCGGGCTTGGGAGCTCGGTGGCAACGCGATGCAGCTCACGTTCACCGATCTCCTCGTGGACGAGGCCACCAATAGTGTCGTGTCGGAGTTCATGCGGTCCAAGATCCGGGAGGTCGTCGAGGATCCGCACGTCGCTGAGCTGCTCTGCCCCAAGGACTACCCGTTCGGGGCGAAACGTGTCTGCAAGGACACGGACTACTACGAGACGTTCAACCGCAGCACGGTCACTCTGGTTGATCTGAGAACCGAACCGCTCGTCGGCTTGTACGAATCGGGGCTCCGCACCGCGAAGGCGGACTACGAGCTCGACAGCATCATCTTCGCGACCGGATTCGACGCGCTCACCGGCACGCTCTTGCGAATGGACATCGTCGGCCGCGACGGTGTGCGGCTCGCCGACGCTTGGGCCGAGGGGCCCGAGACGTATCTCGGATTGATGGTTGCCGGAATCCCGAACATGTTCGTCGTTACCGGCCCGGGCAGCCCCTCGGTGCTCACGAACATGGTGGCTGCGATCGAACAGCACGTTGACTGGATCGCGGAGTGCGTGACTCGTCTACGGGCTCAGGGGTACAACTCCATCGAGCCGAGCAGTGATGCCCAGTCGGACTGGGTGGCGAACGCCAACGAGGTCGCGGCGCGCACCTTGTACATGAAGGCGAGCTCGTGGTATCTCGGGGCCAACATCGCCGGCAAGCCGCGGGTGTTCATGCCCTACGTCGGCGGGTTGGACCGCTACCGGGAGATCTGTGACGAGGTCGTGACGGCCGGTTACAAAGGATTCCTACTGTCGTAGGGCGTCAGCTCGTTACTTGATGAAGCGAGATGTCTTCCCAGCGATCCCCTTCATCGATGATCGCCTCGAGGGCGTTCGGGAGTCGAACGGCAGCGGACGCTCGCGCGCTTCCAGGCGGCAGTTCGCCTGTTCCCGCAGTGCGCACTGCATCGAGGAGCACACGACGGGCGTGGGCTACGGCTACATCGCCCGTGCTGAGGTTCTCCTTGGTGCGGTCAAGGATGGGCCCCATGCTCGCCTGCACTGCGGCGTCTTCTTCAAGAAGGTTCCTCCCGAATCCGGTGAAGTGCCCCGCGGCCATGAGCTCGCGGTCTTGGCCCCAGCGGTTCTCCCGGTCCCCTTCGAGTCCCGCGAAGTCATAGGGATGGGGCGAAAAACCGGGTGCGGACAAGCCGGTCGTCTCCTCCGGAGGTACCAGGGGCGTGTTGGAGAATATCCCGAAGAAGACGAGGTGGTGGGTGTCGTCGACCGGAGAGATGACGAATGCGGAGCCGTCGAGAGGATGGGCGCGGCCAACCGGCGTCACGGTGACGAGCGGCAGAAGGTGCTCGGTGATGCGTACGTAGGTGCTGCCATCGGCGGTCCGCCGCAGGGCCGCCGCCCGCATGCCGTACGAGGTGGTCTCCGTCTCGTAGCGCGGCGCGTAGTCGAGGGCGATGGCGAGGTTGGCGTGCTCGGCGAGTTTTGCAGCCTCGCGATGCCAGGTCTGATGCAGAACCCCGACGTGGGCTGAGTCGATGGTGCCCTCCACTCCTTGGAGCCAATTACAGGGAACGCGCGATGACGTCATCCACGAGTAACCTGCGGTCTCAGCGGCGAACGGAAGGTCGGGAAAGGCTGGCGCGTCCGCTCCGCCGAGCCACACCCATGCGAGTCCCCCGGCCTCATGAACGGGGAAGTGACGTACTCGAACGTTGGCGGCGAACTGCTCGGGACGGCTGACCTGCGTAGGCGCCTCGACGACACAGCCGGAGACATCGATCTTCCATCCGTGGTAGATGCAGCGCACGCCGTTGCCCTCAATGCGTCCGAGCGCCAGCGAGGCGCGGCGGTGGGGGCACAGCTCATCGAGGAAGCCGACGCGGCCGTCCTCGGCGCGAAAGGCAATGTAGTTCTCACCGAGCAGACGGACGGGTAGGGGGGCATCCCCGGCCACCAGGTGGGAGGAGAGTGCGAAGGCGAGCCAGTAGTTCTCGCGCATGAGCCGACCCATCGGGGCATCACCCTCGACGCGGGTCAGAAGCTCGTTCTCGGCGGAGGTGACCATGATGCTCCCTTCTGCGCAGGAGTCTACGCCGAAGAGGCCGACGAGACCAGACTGGCGCAAAGGCCGGCCGAAGTCCGGCGCGGGTCAGTTCTCTCGGGGTGTCCGTTGCAGTAACTCGATGCGAAGGCCGTCGAGCACCGAGACACAGAGCATGGTGATGTCCTCCGTCTCCTTGTGGACCTCCGTGCGGGTGCGTCCGAGGGTCGTGGCTCCGTACGAAGCGAGACGGCGTGCCTCGGCGTCGACGTCGTCGACCTGGATGCACAGATGAGTAAGGCCGAGATGGGCCCGCGACTGCGATGGCGTCCCCAGGGGTCCGGGCACGGTCCAGCACATGAGCTCGATGCGGAAGCCGTCCTTCATGATGTAGCGCATGCGCTGTTGGGCGCGTCCGCCGTCAATCTCGGCGAGATCGGCGACCTCGTCACCGGAGGAGAATGTGGCACCGGCTTCGAAACCCAACGCCTCGGTGAAAAACTGGACGGCGGCGTCGAGGTCCGACACCGCCAGGCCGATGTGCGACAGGACCAGCGTCATGGTGGCACTGTAGACGGAATCGACATGGCGGGCGATGCCGCCCGGTGAGGAAAGGACGTATCGATGGCCGCTGATTTTGATGTTGTCGTTATCGGATCGGGCGCCGCGGGGTTGACGGCTGCGCTCACCGCCCGCGCCGAGGGGGCGCGGGTGGCAATCGCCGAGTCCGAAACGGTCGTGGGTGGCGCGACCCGCCTCTCGGCCGGTTGGGTGATGGCCGCGGAGACGGAACTCCAGCGACAAGCCGGACTGCAGGACAGCGCAGAGAACCTCTTCCACGAGTACATGTTCATCAACCAGTTCGGCCTGCAGCCAGCGCTGGTCCGCTGCCTCGCTCAGGGCGGCGCCGACGCGATCTCGTGGCTCCTCGAGCAGGGAGTACGGTTCGACCCCGACATTAAAAAGGGTGGGCCGGAACTCGTCCCCCGCACGCACGCGCCGGAAGGATACGGCCAAGGCATCGTCGACCTGCTCGAGCGTCAGTGCCGCCAACAGGGCATCGACATCGCACTCGGTCAGCGCGTCGATCGACTGCTCACGCGCGGTGACGCTGTCGTGGGCATTTCTGTCGGCGACGACGAACTCGAGGCCGGCGCGGTTGTTCTCGCGACCGGCGGTTTCGGTGCCAACCGCGTGCTCGTCGACGAACATCTGCCGAGCGTGGGCCGCCTGGGTGACTGGGTCTTCTACATCGGCCCGACGAGCTCTCGAGGCGACGCGCTGGCACTGGGGGAGTCCGTCGGTGCCGCGATGACCGGTCACGACCACTTCATCTCGCTTCCCGTACCAAGGCCGGATGGCCACGACTTTGACTCCTACCTGCCGGCATGGATGCTGGTCGTGGGCCCTGACGGCCGACGGCTCTGCGACGAGACATCTCCGTATGGCATCACCTGCGGACTGTTGAACGAGGCCGGTGGGCGTGTCTTCGGATTCTTCGACGAGGAAATCCTGACTCACAACGGCGCGCCTGAGTTGCCAACGTTCAAACCCCACCCCAGCGGGGCGCTCCGCCCGGTGGCGTTCTGGACGAGCGATACCATCCGGCGTTGCATCGACGGGGGCAGCATCGTCCGAGGGGAGAGCCTCGAGGAGCTGTTCTCGATGCTGGACCTGCCGTTGACGGCCACGGCCGGGGCAGTGCGCAGGTACAACGAATCGGCCACGCTCGGCGAGGACCGGGACTTCGGGAAGGACCCCCGCTTCGTCCGTCCGATCACGCAGCCGCCGTTCTACGGCGTGGAGCTACGCCCAGCGGCCATCGGCGGCACCAGCTACGGCGTGCAGATCGACGCGTCCGGCCAGGTCCTCGGCGAAAGCCAGGCGCCCATCGAGGGATTGTTCGCCGCGGGCGAATGCACCGGCGGAACTCTCGGATCGCGCTATCTGAGCAGTGGCAACAGCCTCGGTAACTGCTTCGTGTTCGGTCGGGTGGCCGGTCGATCCGCGGCCAGATATGCGTTGGGCGGGGCGGCGCAATAGGACGCACTAGGAATAGGGAGCAGTGGAGCAGTCTGGACCCGTCTTCCCCGGATCAGACTGGCTCCACCTCCACCCACTGACCGTCCCCCTTCGCGGACGTTCGAGCCGCGTCGAGCACCGACTGGCATGCGGCGCCGTCGGCAAACGTCGGCGCAGGCGGATCCTGCCCTGAGGGCGTGCCGAGTATCTGCGCTCGCATCCGCTCATACAGACGGGTGAAGAGCGCCAGGTCGAGTCCGGAAATATGCCACCCGGTACCCTTCGCGTACGCCGGCCAGAACTCAACGGGTGGCGGATCGGGTGGGAGTTGTGGCAGATCCTCCGGATCGGGAACTTCGTCTGGCCCGTGCCCTACGTCAATCATGACGGAATCGCCTTCCAGCCAGGCAACGCCGCCTGTCCCGCTGATCTTCGTTGTGGCGATGGTAGGGCCAGGAATGGCACACGAACTGTGGAGAATGCCTGTGCACCCGCCGACGAGCCGGAACTGCACGGTGTACGTGTCGTCGGCGGTCATCGCGCGACGCGGTGCGAGGGTTTCGAGCAGCGCGCTCGACTGCCTCGAACTCCCCGACAGTGGATCGGACCTGATCGATGATGTGAGAGCCCAGCGCCCCGAGCCAGCCACCGCCGTCGGCAGCGGATTCCCACCACGGCGGGAGCTCGGTCGCCGGGTCGGTCAGCGATGGGCGGTGGCGGATGATGATCGCTTTTGTCGGGTCACCTATCGCGCCTGACGCTACGACGCGGCGCAGCGATTCCTGCGTCGTCCCGAAGCGGTACTCGTTGCCCATGAAATGCACCACTCCGGCGCGTTCGGCGGCCGACAACAGCTCTCTCGCCTGTGCCAGATTGAGCGCAAACGGTTTCTCGCACAGGACATGCTTACCGGCGGCTATGGCGGCCAAGGTGATCTCGGCGTGCGTATGAGGCGGGGTGGTGACGCTCACCACGTTCACGCCGGGCAACGTGAGTGCCTCGTCGAGGTTCCCGAGTCCGTGCGGAACTCCGAGTGCCTTGGCGCGAACGGCAGCCTTCTGAGTGTCACGACCGACGAGGGCGAGCACGTCGAACCCGGCATTGCGCAGGGCCCTCACATGCGCGAGCACTCCGTAGTTCGTTCCAATGACGACTGCTCCGATGTTGGTGTTCATCTTTTGGTTCTCTTTCCCTCCGAGAAAAGGGGATCAGCTCCATTCTCATCCCGGTGAGCCGCCATGTCATGCAGGTGCCCGCCAGACCGAACGCCACGTGCGCGGTACCGAGGGCCGATGGAGGGTCGCAAATGGTCCGCCGCACACGCCTCCGCCTCAACAGCGTCTCACCCCCACGGTCACGCGACGCCGGGGTAGATGGCGTCCCACCGGCTTGCGAATGTGAGCGAGTATTTGCTATCTTTGGGAGCCCACGACGGAACGGGAGGGTGATGGATCTTCTTCTGCGGGGGGCATCGCTCGTTGACGGAACAGGCGAGCCCGCCCGGCCGGCCGACGTCGCCGTCGACGGTGAGCGCATCACCGGTGTCGCTTCTCCTGGTCAGTTGACGCCCACCCACGGCACCGAGGTGATCGATCTGGATGGCCTTGTCGTGGCTCCCGGGTTCATCGACATCCACACCCACTACGACGCCCAGATTCTCTGGGATGGCGACCTGACGCCATCGAGCTGGCACGGGGTGACCAGCGTTGTCATGGGCAACTGCGGCTTCGGCATCGCCCCGACGCGTCCGGAGCATCGCGACATCATCGTGCGGACATTCGAGAACGTCGAAGGCATGTCGATGGATGCCCTCAACGAAGGCATCGACTGGTGTTTCGAGACATTTCCCGAGTACCTGACCGCAGTCGATCAACGGCGAAAGAGGATCAACGTGGGTGCGTTCGTGGGACACTCCACGCTGCGCCTGTTCGTCATCGGCCCCGAGGAGCGCACGGCGACGCCCGAGGAGGTGTCGAAGATGCGCGCTGTCCTGAAGGAGGCCATGCAGCAGGGTGCGATCGGATTCTCGACCTCGCGCCAGCCAAATCATCAGGGGGCGTTCGGCCGACCGGTGCCGAGTCGTTTCGCCGATGTGGAGGAGGTGTACGCACTCACGGGGGTGCTGGGAGAGCTCGGCAAGGGGGTCGTTGAGGTCTCCATCGGTCCGGGGTTGTTCGTAGACCAGTTCTCCGAGTTGGCTGTCAAGTACGGGGTGCCGGTTACCTGGACGGCGCTGGTGGCGCGGGCGGACAAGCCCGGCGCAGCGCTGCGGACGGTCGAGCGAGGCGCAGGGTTGCCCGGTGAGGTCTACCCGCAGATCGCGTGCCGTCCGATCGTGATGCAGATGAGCCTGGCCGACCCCACGCCCTTGGGGGAGATCGACGAGTGGAAAGAGGTCCTGGCCCTGCCCAGGGCCGAACGCGGGCGCATCTATCAGGATCCGGCATGGCGCGACCGAGCCCGTCCGACGACGCTCGAGGCCTGGAGTCATCGCTGGGCGAAGATCGACGTGGACGAGACGACCACTCATCACGATGTTCTCGGGATGAAGCTGAGTGACCTCGCCGCCGCCCGCGGGACAAACCCCTTCGACCTGATGCTCGACCTCGCGCTGGGCGACGACCTGGCGACCCGGTTCCGCGTCGTGATGGACAACGACGGCGATGACGAGATCGGCGACCTGCTCGCTGACAAGCGGACCCTCCTCGGCCTCTCCGACGCGGGAGCTCACGCCAGTCAGCTCTGTGATGCGTGTTACTCGACGCATCTGCTGGGCCACTGGGTCCGCGAGCGCAAGGCGCTCTCGCTCGAGGATGCAGTATGGCGCTTGACGGGTCAGCCGCACCACGCCTTCCGGATAGCGGATCGTGGCCTGGTCCGCGAAGGGTACTTTGCGGACCTGGTCGCCTTCGACCCCAGTACCGTCGGGACGATGCCCGTCGACCGCGTCGCCGACCAGCCAGGGGGCGCGGATCGGCTCTTGGTGCGCAGCACAGGCATGCATCACATGTGGGTGAACGGGACGGCGACGCGCCGCGACGAGGAGGAAGTGGCCGGGGTCGCCCCGGGCCGGTTGTTACGCTCCTGATCCCCGCGCGCACGGCGGAGCTCGCAGCACCGTGCAGGAGGCGGACGAAGGCGTCGCTCAGATCTCAGGATTCGGAAGGAGCCGGGGGGAACGACGGGAAAAACCCGTTCACGGTGCCCCTCGTGGCGAGGGAGATCGCCCGATCCAACTCGTAGTTCTTGTCGTAGTGGCTCTCGAGGGCCAAGAGCAGCGACGTACCCATGACAGCGCGGACCGTGATGTCGAGCGGCTCGAGTTTGTATCCGTACCGAACCTCAACCTCGCGCCATGACTCCTCCAGTCGATGCAGCGCGACCGAGAAGTGGTCCTTGTAGAAGTGTCTGGCGATCTTGGGATCACCGAAAAGGACGAGGCCGAGAAGCGGGAGCACCTCCTCGAGGGTCGAGATGAGCTGGCGGTAGAGACCGTTCAAGGTTTCCAGCTGACGCTCGGGTGTGAGTGGCTCATCGCGGTCGACGACCTCGCCGGCGGCCACCAGATTGTTGACGGCCAGGTTCAGTGGCTCGACGACGGCCTCCAGGAAGAGATGTTCCTTGCTGTCGAAGTGCTGGTAGATGACCGCTTCGCTGATACCGCCATGGTCGGCGATCGCCTTGATGGTCGTGCCGTTGACATCGCCAATCTCGCTGAAGGCCTTGCGGGCGGCCTTCAAGATCGAACTTCTGCGGGCCTCGGCCGGGAGCCGGCGAGCCCGGGGCGTCTCCTTGGCGCTCTTCGTGACGCGAGCGGATCGCCGAGCTCGTTGATTCGTGGGTGGGTTCGACTTAGCCACGGGTGTCGCTGCGTTCAACGCCAAGGACAAAGAGCCAGACGTCCACGGTGGGGCGGGAGGACGGATCACATCGTCGCAGGAAGCTCACGGGTAGGGGAACGTTAGCAGAGCGAGTGCTCGCAAGTGACTGAGCAGTTGCTTACTAGTGCCGTGTCAGACAACGTTCGCCTCGTGGGGCGCGTCTCCGAGCCGTTGGTCCGGGATGGCGCGCGGGTGAGTGGACCTTGCTGAACCGAGTCGGGCGGTGAACTCTCCTCTCCCCCTTGGGGAGGCCGCACACTCGATCATGGGGACCTCTCGGACGCCTCGCCACTTCGGTCTGACTCAATGCCGTCTGCACCGCGTCCAGCTCCGAACCGCGATCTCATCCGAGACCGGAGCATTTGCCACATGAGAAGCGCTCCAACCCCTGCGAGAAGGACCCCGGCCACGTGCCCGAGAGCGGCCAGACCGGCACCGCCCAGGATCATCGCAGCGCTGATCACATATCGTTGCCAGGGCTTGGCGTGAATGAGCGCTTCGCGGATCACCTGCCCTGAACCGAAAGGCATTACGTCTCCTTGTGTGTCATCTGCGAAAGTAGTCACGCATGCGAATCTGCTCACCTTGACCCCCCAGCGCGTCGAGGAGCGTGCGCAGAGCGGAAAATCCCGCCTCTCCGAGTTCGGAACGAAGTTCAACCTCGATGCTCTGAGCGGCGCTCCTGTGGGCTTCGAGATACTTGATCCCCCGCGAGGTGACGGTTACCGACTTCTCTCGTCCGCTCGATGCCGAATCGGCAACCGACACGTAGCCACGGTCGCTGAGGTGGGCAACGACCTTGGTCGCGCCCTGGCGGGTGATGCCTATCTCCCGCCCGATGGCTGAGATCGTCGATCCTGCGGGATTCGAGCACAGGCGCAGCACCCGCCCGTCCGGGAACCGGCGTTCGCCGAATCCCGCCGCCGCCATCGCCTCGTCCAGTCGAACTTGGTAACCGATCCAGCCGCGTCGCAGCGCCGGTCCGAGGCCAATCGATTCCTTTTGCGAGGTGATGCCCTTGCCGACGTCGGCATCGGAGGGACTGGGATCGGCGTGCACCGGGAAGATGGTAGCAGAATGTAAACCAAGTTGACAATCGGTATCGGGCGCCGCATACTGCGGTGATGCGTCGTCCTCTCGGATCAAATCCACAAAAGGCGCGAACGCTGCTCGGTGTCCCTTTCGTGGCGGCCCTTCTACTCGCCGGTTGCGGGAGCCCCAGCGGGGCTTCAAATCGCCCGTCCAACACCGTCGTCTACCGATTCGGTGTCGTCGGGAACAAAGGCAAGATCGCCCAGCTCGAGCTCAGCAGGCCGACTGTCGTCGTTGGCATCAAAGGGGTCATCGTCCAAATCGCCACCTCCAACTCAGACGGCTATGCGCTCAGCTCGAACGGCACGGTCTGGGCGTGGGGTGTGAACAGCTACGGCGAGCTCGGCGATGGACAACTCACGCCGTATGAGACCGAGGCCGTCAAGGTCGACTTCCCGGTCGGCGTCAAGATCACAGCGCTCGCCAACCCGATGCCGTTCGACGCCGGCCTGGCGATCGATTCGAACGGTCACGCCTGGGGCTGGGGCCTCAACGGCAACGACGATCTCTGCCTGTCCTCTCTCATCGAAACCCGCCCCCAGCAACTCCCCCTCTCCGACGTGACCCTCGTCACCGGCGCTCGCACCCACGCCCTCTTCGACTCGAACGGCCGCCTCTACGCCTGCGGCAGCGGCGACGCCGGAGAGCTCGGCAACGGGTCGACAACTTCGACCAGCATCCCAACCCCCGTCCTCGGTCTACCGAGCGAGACCAAGGTCACCGCTCTCACCTCATCGTGGGAGGGGTCCGGCGCGCTGCTCGCCAACGGCAAGTACTACGACTGGGGCTACAACGCGGCAGGCCAGCTCGGCATCGGTACCACCGCCAACAGCGCAACGCCCGCCAGGGTCAACCTTCCCGGCCCGATCGTCCAGGTGTCCCAAGGCGGCAGTGGGCCCAACAATGGACAGACCGTCGCTCTTTTGAAGAATGGATCGGTCTGGACGTGGGGGAATAACGATCGAGGCCAGCTCGGCGTCGGCACTCGCACCAACTCTGTCATCCCGGTACAGGTCCATGTCCCAAGGCGGGTCACTTTCGTCCAGGTGAACTCCGGTGGCTACGCCAGCTACGGCATCGACACCACCGGGCGGCTATGGGCGTGGGGCGACGACAGTAACGGGCAGCTTGGCACCGGATTGCAGCACGGCGACGAGACACTCCCCGTTGACGTCCACATCCACCTCACCCAAGTCTCATCTACGGCACAAAACGTCGCCGGGCTCGACGTGCGCTCCTGAGGAGAACCTTCGGCCCGAATGGGTCGCAATCACTGAGTACGGGGCGGAACAACCTGACGGAACTCTTCCAGGTCACCCGAATGACCTAGTACCGACAGGCGATCACCCGCGACCAACACGGTGTCTCCATCGGGTACGAATATGTGGCTCCCTCGAGTAACAGAAGTGATCAGGAGACCCTTAGGTAGTCCCGCCAAGCGAAGGGTCATGCCGGCGATAGGTGAATCTGCAGCGATCGTTAACTGCGGCGCCCCATTCATTGCGTCAAGTCCGGTTGCCCTCTCAGCACTCGCCACCAGTTCTTGGAGGTAAGCGTGCACGACATCTGAAACCGACAATGTGCCGACGACTCGACGGTCGTCGTCGAGCACCGGCACCCAAGACGAAGGTGCCTCGGTCAAGCTGTCTAAGCCCACATCGAGCTTGCTCGAAACAGAGACGGCGGGCGCTCCGGGGTCGACGAAGTCGTTGACCGTCTGATGTTGGTCACTCGGTTCGCCAAGCATTGCGACGGACGTGGTCCCCATGAAGCGACCCGCGCCGTCGACGACCGCGGCACCGTTGAGGCCGACGTCTTCCAATGCCTGTATTGCGGTGTCAGCGCTTTCCCCAGCGGTGATCACCAACTTTGGCCTCACCATGGCCCGGCTGGTGGGTATGGAAGCGAGAAGTGGCAGTCCGGCGAGAAGACGCTGGGCCGGTGCATCGGCCCGATTCTTGAGCTGGCTGCGATAGATGGTGTCGTCATTGCGCCGCACGATGAGCCACGAGATGCCGACTGCCACCATGGCCGGGGTGAGGATGGAGAGGCTCCCGGTCATCTCGGCCACCATGAGCATGACGGCAAGAGGCGCCCGTGAGATGCCGCCGAAGCAGCTCATCATGCCGATGATCACATAGGGTGCGGGATCGTGGCCCATGGAGGGGAACGTGGGCTCAAAGAGTCGCCACACCGATGCTCCCAGGAAGGCGCCGATCACCATGCCCGGTCCGAAGATCCCTCCCGACCCTCCCGAGCCAATGGAGAGCCCAGTGGCCAGAATCCGGGCGAACGGCACGATCAAGACGATCCACAGTGGAATCGAGAGCAACCCCTGACCGAGGCTGGTTTGTATCCAGCCGTAGCCGGTGCCCAGCACCTCGGGGATGGCGATACCGATGGCGCCAACCACGAGTCCCCCGAGGGCCGGGTTGACCCAACGGGGCCAGGGCAGTCGGTCAAAGAGGTCGGCCATCCCGTAGAAGCCCTTGGCGTAAAGAAGCCCGATCAGACCGGCCAGCACGCCGATGAGGGCGAACCAAATCAACTGCACGGGGTCGGTGAAGTGGTAGGTCTCCACGTAACCGAACAGCGGGGAGAACCCCTCGACCAAGCTGAAGACGACGTAGCTCACCGCCGATGCGATGAAGCAGGGCAACAGTGCCGCCGGTTCGAAATCGTCTCGGTAGAGGATCTCGGCAGCCAGGACGGCACCACCCAAGGGCGCTCCAAAGATCGCTCCGATGCCGGACCCGACACCCGTCGCCACAGCTATACGACCGTCAGCGGGTTCGAGTTCGAGCACCCGGGCGAGCAGGGACCCGAAGCCAGCACTGATCTGCCCGGTCGGTCCTTCCCTCCCACCTGAGCCCCCCGATCCAATGGTGAGGGCCGAGGCCACGATCTTCACGATCACCGCCCGGAACCGGACGCCACGGGGGTTGTGATGCACCGCCGAGATCGCCGCATCGGTGCCGTGCCCTTTGGCCTCGGGGGCGAAGCGGTAGACGACTATCGCCCCGAGCAGTGCTCCGCAGCCCGCAACGAGGGGGAGTGCCCACGGACGAGCCGCTGCGGCAGACGCCGTCTGACCGCCTTCGCCCACTGGCGTCGGCACCTGGTAGCCAGCGAACACACCCAAGAAGAGGTGGGTGCAGGCGAGCAAGGCTTCGTAGAAGACGATGGCGCCGAGTCCGGCAACAGCGCCGATGATCACACCGAGCACGGTCCACTTCTTGAGATACGAGGCGGACGACACCCAACGGGCCCCTCTGGCCGAAAGGGCCCTGAACCTCTCGGCGTCAACTGGATGGGGCGCCGAGACTTCGCCTAGAGGTCCCATCCCGTACTCCAGTCCTGCTCGGGCACTTCACCGGCAGACTTGGCCAGCTGCGCCAACGCAGTGGCCACCGAGCGTTGCGTCTTGGGCGGAATCGACGCTAAGAGCTCGGTGATTTCCTGGCGACGGCGGGTCGAGACGGTGTCGACGAGGTTGCGCCCAGCTTCTGTCAGCCCGATGCGAACTTGGCGCCGATCGTTGCGATCGGTCCGTCTTCGCACCAATCCCTTCTTCACCAACCGTTCGCACAGGCGAGATGCGGTCGGTGCGGCGACGCCGACCGCCTCGGCCAGTGTCGCCATGCTTTGCGGCCCCCGAGAGGCAAGGACCACCAACGATCGATACTGGGTGAGGGTGACCTCTTCCCCAGCGTCAGCCAGCGACCTCGCAGCGATAGCTACCAGTACCCGGCTAGCGCTGAGTACGGCATCGACCACCGAGTCTTGCGTACCGTCCGGTGACGATTGGTTTATGTGCACTAGCTAAGTATTGCATAGTCTATTGTTCTCGTCGAACGGCCCCCATTTGCCGCCGGGGCTGACACGAACGGCCACAAGCATGCGCTCCCCGGCCGTCGTCGTGGTGTCGCAGCACCTATATGACAGTGGGAGTTAGCTCCGTGAGCAACGCTTGGACCCTACGGTCGATCTCATTCACGATTGGCCGTACCTGCTCGACTGACAGTCCCGCCGGGTCATCAAGTTCCCAGTCCAGGTAGCGCTTGCCCGGATACACGGGGCAGGTGTCGCCGCAGCCCATCGTCACGATCACGTCGGCGGCCCGTGCACTCTCGTCGGTGAGTGGCTTCGGAAACTCTAGGTTTGGGTCCATTCCCCGCTCCTCCAGAATCGCCACGACCGATGGGTTCAACTGATCACCAGGTTCTGAACCGGCCGACTCGACGACGAGGCGGCCCTGGGCGTAGTGCTCAAGCAGCACCCGAGCCGCCAGGCTGCGCCCGGCGTTGTGCACGCAGAGGAACAGCACGGTGGGCTTGGTGGTCATGGAACCTCCTTTGTGGTGACGAGGGGTTGTGGGCTCAGGGGCGATCCATCGTCCGACACTGACACGCCCCCATCGTCGTGGTGATGGGGGAACATGATGTCGGCGGCTTCGGAAGGCGTTATATCCGGATAGAGCACCTTGATGACGATCAGCGCAGCTGCTCCGCCCACCAATTGAGCACCTACAAAGCTCGGGACCGAGGAGGGGGAGATTCCCGCAAACGTGTTGGAGAACATTCGACCGACCGTGATTGCCGGGTTAGCGAAGCTGGTTGAACTGGTGAAGAAGTAGGCGGCCCCGATGTACCCCCCGACCGCAGCGGCAGCACTACGGGATCGTCCGCTACGGGCAAGGGAGAAGATGACCAAAATCAGTCCGAGGGTGGCGACCACCTCGGAGAGGGAGTGGGCGGGTGAGGATCGGTTGTGGGTGGAGATGCTGACCGCTGCTTTGGAGAACATCAGGTTCGCCACAAACGCTCCGGCGATGCAACCAGCCAACTGGGCCGGGAGGTAGGCACCGGCCGTTTTCCACCTGATCCCGCCCAGGGCGGCGTCGACGAAGGAAACCACGGGGTTGAGGTGGGCGCCGGAAACGGGACCGAACATCAAGATGATGGCGTAGAGGCCAGCCGCCGTCGCCGCTGCGTTTTCGAACAACTGAAGCCCGGCGTTGCCCGGAGAGAGTTGTTGAGCGGCTATGCCCGAGCCGACGACGACCGCCGCCAGGAAGGCACTGCCGAGGAACTCGGCCAGGAGGAGTCGCCAAAGAGGTGGATCTTTCATCTCTTGGGTGTCGAGAGAGGTTCGATCAGCAGCACGAACCCTCCGAGGCTTGTTCGGATTCAACGGGGACGGAGGTAAGACGAAGGGGGGCGCAGGTATCGGTCGAGCATCCAAGTTCAGTTGCATCCGCCGCATCGGCCAAAACGGTGTACACCTCCCACGGCGCCCCATCGGGGTCATTCACCCACGCCTTGTCCTGGACGGCGTAGCAGCAGGTGGTCGATTCGTGTACCTCGGGACTGAGCCCGTCTGCGAACAGCCGGAGGGCGGCCTCTTGCACTTCGCCGGGCGTCTCGACCTCGATTCCCAAGTGATTGAGTGCGCCAGCGATGCCATGACCGCGAGCATCGGCTGTCTCGAAGAGGACCAACTTCAAGGGTGGCATCTCAATGGCGAAATTGGCGTAGCCGGGACGACGCTTGGTTGGCTCGGCGCCGAACAGCTTCGTGTAGAACCCTACGGCTGCGTCAATATCGGCGACGTTGAGCGCAAGCTGAACTCTGGACACGACGGACCTCCGGTTGCATTTACGGATATCGATGCGTAGAGTATGATGGATACATCGATGTACGTCAATGGGAGAATCCACTGTGGCGAAAGCAAATTCGACAATCGACGTGAAGGCACTCACGGAATGCTGCCCGTCCGTCCTCTCCGCTCCTCTTGACGCCGAAGAGGCAGACGAACTGGCCGCCGGGTTCAGTGCGCTCTCCGATCCCGTCCGATTGCGGGTGTTGAGCATGCTCGCTGCGTCTTCCGAGGGCGAGGTCTGCGTCTGTGATTTCGTCGATCCGCTGGGCAAGAGTCAACCGACCATCTCCCACCACCTGAGAGTCCTTAGCGAGGCGGGACTGGTACAAGGTGATAGGCGGGGCAAGTGGGTCTGGTATTCACTCAACAGGGAGCGACTCGGTGCCCTTCGCTCGGCCATCGACGGTTAGAAGAGCCCTTGGACAGGCTCACATAGTCACCAGCTCTGTGTCCCTTTTTCTGTCTCAGCCGATCGGCCCGCTACCGGAGCGGTGCGACTACGCCCCCCCCGCCGCGGGTGAGCCCCCAGCTCTTGGCGACCAGGGCCAGGGACCGGAGCCGCGCCTCGTAGGAGTGGACGCGGGTGGAGAGCATCAGCTCGTCTGCGTCGGTCCGGCTCTGCAGCTCGGCCAGCCCTGAACGCACGGCCTCCGGGTCGCCGACCAGGTGGCTGGCTGTCGCCTCGGCGACGATTGACCTCTCTTCAGGCGTGAACGGATAGGAGTCGGCGTCCTCCGGCGTTGGGAGAAGACCGAAGCGCCCCGTACGCAGCTGCAGCGTGCTCAACGCTGACGAGCCGGACAACCATCTGGCCTCGTCGTCGGTCGGTGCGCACAGCACGGTGACGGCGACCATGGTGCGGGGCGCGTCGTGCAAGATGGAGGGGCGGAAGTTCGTCCGGTAGGTCTCGAGGGCGGCGTCCAACAGCTTGGGTGCGAAGTGGTAGGCGAACGAGAAGGGCAGCCCGAGCATCCCCGCCAGCTGGGCGCTGTAGAGCGACGAACCGAGCAGCCACACCTCGGGGAGATAGCCGCTCCCCGGGACGGCTGAGGGGTGGGCGGGGGGACCGTCGCTGGGCAGGAGGTAGCTGATCAGCTCCACGACGTCGTCGGGGAACCTGTCGGCGCCGCCCAGATCCATGGTGCGGCGGAGCGCCCGCATGGTGACCTGATCCGTGCCCGGGGCGCGGCCCAGTCCGAGGTCGATCCTCCCCGGATGGAGGGCTTCGAGCGTCCCGAACTGCTCGGCCACCACGAGAGGGGAATGGTTGGGGAGCATGACGCCACCCGACCCGACGCGCAGCGTGGAGGTGGCGTTGGCCAGGTGTGCGATGAGGACCGCCGGGGCGGAGCTAGCCACGGCGGGCAGGCCGTGATGCTCCGCCACCCAAAGCCGGTTGTAGCCCAGGCGCTCCACGGCGCCAGCCATGGTGATCGTCTCGGCCAGCGCCCGTGCGGGTGTGGAACCGGTACCCACGGTGGCCAGGTCGAGCACGGAAAGAGGGATCACCCTTGGTACAACGCCTCAATCCCTCCGGCACTTCCCGCGGTGCCGTTCCACTGCCGGCTTGCTATGATACCTGCGTGGCTACGCAGATAGAGATAGTTCCGACCGAGGATGAGTTCCGCTCCGCCGTGGGAATGCTCAAACTCCTGGGCGACGAGACCCGGCTGCGCATCATCTGGGCCTTGCTCGACGGCGAGCACTCGGTGAACGAGCTGGCCGAGCTCGTCGGGGCCCACGCGGCCGGCGTGTCGCAGCATCTGGCCAAGCTCCGGTTGGCCCGCCTGGTCCGGACCCGCCGGGACGGCACCCGGATCTACTACGTGGCCGACGACACGCACGTGCGGCGGCTCGTCGAGCAGGTCTTGTCGCACGCCGACCACGTGACCCGTGGGGCTGACGGAGCCGATGGGGGACCATCGCCGAAGACGACGGGACGGGCACGTGCCACACAGCCCTGACGATCGCCACGACGATCGCCACGACGGCAACGATCGCCACGACGGCAACGATCGCCACGACCGCCTGGACGGCAACGATCGCCATCACGCCCACGACCATGCCCACCCCGTCGGGGCGGGGACGGATCGCACCTACCTGACCGCCACCCTGGTCCTCCTGGCCGCCTTCATGGCCTTCGAGGTGGTGACGGCGTTCCTCTCGCACTCCCTGGCGTTGCTGGCCGACGCCGGGCACATGCTGGCCGACGTCGGGGCGATCGCAGGGTCGTTGGTGGCCTTGCGCCTGGCCGAGCGGCCCGAAACCGGGTCGCACACGTTCGGCCTGAAGCGCGCCGAGATCCTGGCCGCGGCGTGCAACGCCATCACACTGCTCGTCGTCGCGGTGCTCATCGCCAGCGAAGCGGTCGAGCGGCTGGTGCACCCGGTCGCGGTCCACGGTGGCACGATGATCGCGGTGGCGGCGGTGGGTGTGGCGGTCAACGTGGTGGCCACCATGATGCTGTACAGGGCCAACCGCCGTTCCCTCAACATTGAGGGGGCCTATCGCCACGTCGTCACCGACCTCTACGGGTTCATCGGCACCGTCGTCGCCGGGATCGTCATCGTGGCCACCGGCTTCAACCGGGCCGACTCCATCGCCTCACTGGTGGTCGTGGGGTTGATGCTGACCGCCGCGGTGCGGTTGCTCCGTCCCGCGCTGCACATCCTCCTGGAGGCCACGCCGGAGGACATCGACCTCGAAGAGGTGCGCCAGCATCTCCTCGAACTCCACGATGTGGCCTCGGTGCACGATCTGCACGCCTGGACGCTGACCTCTTCGCTGCCCATACTGACCGCCCACGTCGTGGTCACCGACGACTGCATCCGCCGCGGCGACGTCGGCCTCGTTCTCGATCGCCTCCAGGGCTGTCTCGCCGGGCACTTCGACGTCGCCCATTCGACGTTGCAGCTCGAGGCCATCGGCCATCTCGACCATGAGCTCGGCGGTCATCCGTGACACGTCACCCCTGACAGCGAAACCCCTGACCCCTGACCCCTGAAGCCGAACGCCGAACCCTGACGCCTAGGACGACGGTGGTCGGAGACTTGCCACCAGTTCGACCTGCTCGGTCATCGGGAAGATGTCGAAGGCCCGCAGGGAGTCGAGGGTCCATCCGCCCTGGAGCAGGACGTCGATGTCCCGGCTGAACGACGAGGCGTCGCACGACACGTAGACGACGCGTCGCAAGGTGGCGGCGTGCCCGTCGAGGGCGGCCATGACGGCCCTGCCAGCTCCCTCGCGGGCCGGGTCGAGCACCAGCAGGTCGGGGGTGCCGATGCCGTGCTCGACCAGACGGGGGGTGACCGACGCCTGCTTGACGCGCAGTTGCGGGCGTTCCCGCCCGTTGTACGCGGCGTCGGCGCAGGCTCGCCGCTCGCGCTCGACGGCCAGCACCGATCCGCGCGGGCCCACGTCGTTGGCCAGCAGGACCGAGAAGAGGCCGGCACCGGCGTAGAGGTCCACCACCGCGTCGCCCCGTCGCGCGCCCAGGGCGCCGCGCACCGCCTTGGCCAGTACCTCCGCCGCGCCGACGTGCCCCTGCCAGAACACGCCCGCCGACACGCGATACGTGACGGTGGCGACGGTGGTGTGCACGGCCCCTGAGCGCTGTTGGGGGCGGCCGTCGACGACCACCCGGGCCGCCACCTCCGGCAACGGCGGGTGCGTCCTCGGTCGGGGCCTCGGGCTGACCAGCGACACCAGGGACTCGCCGCTGTCCGGCGCCACCGCGACCTCGAGCTCCTCGAAGCCCGGCCACCGGGTGTCGAACGCCCCGGTCTGCGTGACCAGCGCGCAGGCGACCGGGCAGCCCGTAATGTGCTCGAGCTGGTGGGAGCGGTGCCGCCGGAACCCGAGCCGCCCCGCGGCGTCGACGCCCAGGCGGATCCGGGTCCGCCACCCCAGACCGTCCTGGTCACCGGGGACCGGCTCCACCTCCACCTGGAGTGCGATGCCCGCCACCCGCTGGAGCTGCTCGGCCACGCGGGCCGCCTTGAGTCGACGCTGCGCCGCCAGCCCCACGTGCTGGAAGTCGCAGCCACCACAGCGCCCGGGACCGGCATGCGGGCACGGGGGGTCGACGCGATCGGGGGAGGCCCGGAGGATCTCGGTGGCATCGGCACGGATGAACGACGACGTGGTGGAGGTGACGCGCGCAACCACCCGTTCCCCCGGCAGCGAGTGACGCACGAAGACGACTCGCCCGTCGGGGGCGTGCGCCACGCACCCACCACCCCCGGCGATGTCGCCCACCTCCAGCTCCAGGAGCTGGCTGTCGGCTGTGCTCGTCACGAGGCGAAGACTACGTGAGGCGCGGGTAGCGTAGGCCCACATGACGCTCGGCCCCACCGACATCCTCGAGGTCGACTCCCGCATGAACCAGCTCTTCGCCCTCGTCTCCGAGGCGCTGGCGGCCGCGACGCACGCGCTGTTGAGCAGCGATTCGGCAACGGGTCTGGCCGTGATCGTGAGCGACCAGTCGGTCGACGACCTAACCGCGGAAGTTGAGCTTCTGGTCTGGAAGCAGATCGACGGGCAGGCCCTGTCGAGCACGACCCTCCGTCAACTGGTGGGTGTGCTGCTGATCGTGCCCGAGCTGGAACGCTCGGGTGACCTGGCCGAGCACATCGCGCAACGCGCCGTGACCAATGTCGGTCCCAAGATGAGTCCGCTGAGCCGGGGCATCATTCAGCGCATGGCCGACGTGGCGCTCGAGATGTGGCACGACGCCGCCGATGCCTACGGCGACAGCGCGGCGCGGGCGGCCGCGCTCGAGGAAGCCGACGAGGAGATCGACATCCTGCACGAACGGCTGACCAAGGAGATCGCCGGCGATTCGATGCCGACGGCCGTCGGCGCCCAGGTGACGCTCCTGGCGCGTTTCTACGAGCGCCTGGGGGACCACGCCGTGAACCTGGCCCGTCGCATAGAGATGCTGCACCACCTCGTCTAACCGGACTGCGAACCGGACTGCTGGACCCGCGTCGGAAGGTGGAGATCGAGGCCGACGCCGTGGTGCGGCGCTGACTTGGGACGGCTGAGTTTCCGCTCTAACCTCGTGGGTCCATCCGCAAAGGGGGCGTCAGATGCCGATAGCCATCACCGACGAGCACCAGGAGCTGGCTTCCACGGTGCGGGGGGTCCTCACGTCCCACAAGGCGCTCCAGGCGGCGCGGGCCCTCCTCGAGGCCGACGAGGAGAGCCTCCCCACGTACTGGAACGAGATGGCCGAACTGGGCTGGCTCGGCGTGCACCTGCCCGAGCAGTTCGGAGGCTCGGGTGCCGGCCTCCCCGAGCTGGTGGTCGTACTGGAGGAGCTGGGCCGACAGGTGGCTCCGGGACCGTACCTGCCCACGGTGCTGGCGTCGGCGATCGTCGAGCAGTGCGGCTCGGACGAGCAGAAGGCGCGCCTCTTGCCCGGGCTGGCCGACGGCTCGAGGACGGCCGCGTTCGGACTGGGTACGGCCGACCTCACCCGTGACCGAGGGAGCTCGACGCTGCGGGGCGACGCCGGCACGGTCCTGGGCGGCGGTCTGGCCGACCTGATCCTCGTGCGGGTGGGCGACGACGTGGTGGTCGTGCCCTCCGATGCAGTGGGGTTGACCCTGGCGCACCCGCTCAACCTCGATCCGACCCGGCGCTCCGTCCGCGCCCATGCCGACGGCGTCGTCGTCGAGCCGGGCGACGTCATCACCGGGGCGGCGGCCCGGGCCCTCGCCCTCGCCCGTACACTCGGCGCCGCCGAAGCGGTCGGCGGGTCCACCGCGTGTGTCGAGCATGCGGTGGCCTACGCCAAGGAGCGGGTCCAGTTCGGCCGGACCATCGGCACCTTCCAGGCCATCAAGCACCACTGCGCCGACATGCTGGTGGCGGCGGAGCTGGCCACGGCCGTGGTGTGGGAGGCGGCGCGCGCCGCCAGCGAGGCCACCGACGAGTTCTCGCTCGTGGCGGCCATGGCGGCCACCTTGGCCTTCGAGCCCTACGAGCACAACGCCCAGATGAACATTCAGGTGCACGGGGGCATCGGGTTCACCTGGGAGCATGACGCGCATCTCTACCTGCGCCGCGCGCTGGTGCTCAACGCCGTACTGGGCACGCCGAGGGACGCCGAGGACGTCACGACCCTCACCGTCCAGGGGACGAGACGGGAGGTGACCCTCGAGCTACCCCCCGAAGCGGTGCAGATCCGCGCCGAGGTGCGGGCCGAGGCCCAGCGGCTGGCGACGCTGGCCGGAGCCGAGCAACGCCGGGCCCTCCTGGACTCGGGCCTGATGGTGCCGCACTGGCCGAAGCCGTTCGGGCGCGAGGCCGGCGCCGTCGAGCAGCTGTTGATCGACGAGGAGCTCAAGGCCGCCGGCGTCGGGGTGCCCGGGTTCGGCATCACGGCCTGGGTGATCATGACCGTCAACCAGTACGCCACGCCCGATCAGGTCGAGCGCTGGGTGGCCCGGACGCTGATGGGCGAGCTGGTGTGGTGCCAGCTTTTCAGCGAGCCCGACGCCGGGTCCGATGCGGCGGCGGTCAAGACCAAGGGAGTCCGGGTCGACGGCGGATGGCTGGTCAACGGCCAGAAGGTCTGGACCTCGGACGCCCATCTCTCCGACCTTGGGCTGGCCACCGTGCGCACCGATCCCGACGCTCCCAAGCACGCGGGGATCACCACCATGGTCATCGACATGCACGCGCCGGGCGTCGAGGTCCGCCCCTTGCGCCAGATCACCGGCGACGCCGATTTCAACGAGGTCTTCTTCAACGACGTCTTCGTCCCCGACGAGGACGTGGTCGGAACCCCCAACGACGGCTGGACGGTGGCCCGGTCGACGCTGGGCAACGAACGCGTCTCCATCGGCGGCGGGGCCGCGACCCTGCTCGTCAGTGTGAGCCTGCTCGATCTGCTGCGCCGCCACGGTGACCGCGTCCCCGGCGCGGCGGCCCAGGTCGGTTCCGTGCTCACCAAGGAGCACGCGCTCAGGGCGCTCAACGTGCGCCGGGCGCAGCGTGCCGTCATCGGCTCGGGTCCCGGGCCCGAAGGCAATGTGACCAAGCTCGTGCTCGCCGAGACCGGGCACGCCCGCGCCGCCCTGCAGGCGGCGTTCGTCGGCCCGGACGCAGCGTTCCTCACCGGGGAGGGACGTGCCGCCGCCCGCTTCCAGATGATGACGCGGGCCATGTCGATCGCCGGCGGGTCGTCGGAGATCACCCGCAACCAGATCGCCGAGCGCATCCTCGGACTGCCGCGCGACCCCCTCCTCAAATAGACAGAGACGTGCGTCGAGAAGGGGGGGCGCTGGGGCTGGCCGCGCTGGCGCCCCGGCCGTCAGTCCGTCGTGTCCTGCAGCGACTGCAGATCGGCGGCGAACTGGCTGGAGCTGATCACGTCGGAGGCCGGCGGAGCCTCGATGCTGACCGGGACCCCGTAGTTCTGATAGGTGAAGTCCACCTGGCCGCTGACTCCGCTGGAGCCGCCGCCGATGTTCACCGACTCCCGCCGGAGAAGCCCGGACGAATCGAACCAGACGTCACAGGTCAGGGTGCCCAGCTGGTTCAGACTGTTGAGGACCTGCTGCTGGTCGGAGGCGGGCAACTCCCCGGTGCTGATCTCGTGCTGGACGATCTCGGACTCCTCGGCGCGGGTGGGCGTGACGGAGTACCCCGACACCACGTCCCCGTTGATCACCGATGTGCCCAGGGGGACGACGGTCGCCCCCTTCGTCTCCAGGAACTGGATCTCGCTGAGCGGGTTGACACTGCCCGTTCCGAACGCGCTCGTGGCGTTCTGGTCCGGTATCGGGATGGAGACCCAGTCGGCCCCGCCCGTCAGCTGTGACATGCTCATCCCGTCGATCGTGAGACCCACGTAGACGTTCCCGTTCGCCACCACTTCCCGCGAGCTCACCGAGGTGCCCGACGTCCCCGTGGCGAGATCGGCGGTGAGCGAGTTCGAGGCGAAGTCGACCTGTCCGGTGCCGGTGATCGAGACGTCGGTTCCCGGCCCGGAGATCCGGCCGCTGACGACCAGATCGGCGGTGTGCTGAGCCAGCGTCTGCTGGGTCGAGGAGACCACGAAGTCGGCGGGGACCATGCCCGCACCGGGCACGACCGAGCCTCCCGTGGCCACCCCGAGGGCGGCGGCGGCGGTCGTACCGGCCACCAGGAGGGCCAGCGGCGACCACCCCAGCAGGTGCCGCTTTGGAGTGGGCCGGGGCGCCCTTTCGGGCGTCACGACGTGCGGCGCGACAGGATCACCTTCGGGTTCGTTCTCCATCGTCCACCATCTTGACCGCGCCGGCGCGCGGAAGTAAGGACCTAAGGACCTCTTGTCGAGCTGTTGGGCGCGGGTTGACCGGGCGTTGGGATGGCCGTGGAGTCAGGCCCATTGGGCCGGCCGAAGACGAAAGCTACTCTGAGTATGTGGAGGACCGGTCCGCATCTCCATCCGTCCAACAAGCCGGCGACGACCTCGCCGCCACGCGTGTCTTCTACGGGGAGGATCATCCCGAAACGCTGGAGGCCATGATGCGGCTGGCCCGTGCCCACCGCGACGCCGGGGACACTGCGACGGCCCGTTCGATCCTCGTCGATGTCCTGTCGGCCCAGCGGAGGTTGCTCGGCGACGATCACGTCGACACCACCCGGACGGAGTTCGAGCTCGGCCTGGTGCTGGGAAGGCTCGGCGACCACTTCTCGGCCTGCGAGGTGCAAGAGCGGGTCCTGCAGTCGGCCGAACGACAGTACGGGGCCGACAGCGAGTATGCGACCAGGGCCGCCATCAATCTGGCCAACTCGCTCCGCAAACTCAAACGCTACGACGCCGAGCTGGTGCTGCGGGAGAGGGTCGTCGATGCCCGACGGCGGGCGCTGGGACCAGAGGACGTCGCCTTCCTCCGGTCGTTGGCCGACCTGGCGGTGGTCAACCAGAACCTGGAGCACTTCAACCTGGCCTTCGAGTTGAGCCAGATCGTGGTTGATGGGTTCGTCGAGCAGCAGGTCGACCGACGGACGATCATCGAGCTGCAGCTGAACATGGTGAGCGACCTCGTCCGCTTGAAGCGCGCCGCCGAGGCGGCAGAGCTCTTCGAGACCGTCTACGGGGAGATCGTGAGCGACTTTCCCCGCGACGATCCTCTCCGAAAGTACGTGGAGAGGCAGCGGCGGTTCATGGGGATGTTGGGCAAAGCCGCCAAGCGCCGGGACGATCAGCGGGTCAGGAGGCTGGGCCGGAAGGAGCCTCGGCCACCGCCCTGATGCGGTCCAGCGTCGCCTGCATGTTTTTGACATTGGTTCGGGTGCGCGCCTCGCCGGCGATCTTCGTGTACAGACGGCTCCCGGTGTAGTCCAGCAGCCTGAAGGACTCCGTCACATCGGTCCCGTCACCGCTGGGCTCGAACCGGTAGCTCCACTCGATGACCGGTTTGCCGCCGGGAAGCTCCGGTTGAAAGACGAACTCGCGACCCGGTTCACACTTGGTGATGGTGCACTTCGTCCAGTAGACGAGCCACTTCTTCCCGTTACGACGGACGTGGCCCCGGAAACGTGCTCCAACCGCGGGACCGGTCGCACCGTCCAACCACTCGGCCTCGAACGTCTCGGGACTGAACCTGCCCGTGTTGGTGACGTCGCTCACCAGCGACCACACCCGTTCGGGTGGTGCGGCCATGTGGACGGTGACCGAACCTTGCATGCACCGAGCCTACTCTTCGTCGGTTGGTGGGTTCCCGAGCGCCGACCACCTGGAGAGCGGCGTCGCCCCCCGCGTCCTGAGCGTTTGCGCGACGGCGACGTAGACCGCGGGTTCGAGAGCGAGAAGGACGGCCCGCCCACGAGAGATCTTCTCCCGTCGGCCGATCAACACCTCCACCAAGAGCAACGCCCACAGGGGACGCAGCAGGCCCAGCACCCGAGCCCTTGGGCCGTAGCGGGGCCGGCCGACGGGTACGTCGTGCTGCGGAGCGGCCTCGCCGGTGGGCGCCCGGCGGCGAGTCACGGCCTGGCCCAACGAAACCGTGGCCACCAGTACCGCGGGCACGATCGCTCCGTTGCGCGTCCATCTCCGCACCTTTTGCGGGTCGGCGACGAGGCGCCGGTACCTCTGGACGCCGCCGAGGGTGGCGATGATCGGGAGGGTTGCCTGCAGCTTCCTCGCGCCCCCGATCCGCTTCCCTGGCGTGGACCACCGAACACTCACCCTCCCAACGTTACTAGTACGATGCCCCGCCGGAGCGTCGAAGGGGAGGGGTCACACATGGCAAGCGATCGGTACCGGGTCGTGCAGTGGGCGACCGGCAACATCGGGCTGCGCTCGTTGCGGGCGGTGATCGACCACCCGCAGCTGGAGCTGGTCGGGCTGTACGTGTACTCGGACGCCAAGGTCGGCCGGGACGCCGGGGAGCTGTGCGGGGCTGACCCGACCGGGGTGGTGGCCACCCGGGACATCGAGGAGATCCTCGCCCTCAAGCCCGACTGCGTGCTGTACATGGCCAGCGAAGCCGAGATCGACGTGCTGTGCCGGTTGCTGGAATCGGGGGCCAACGTGGTGACCACCCGCATGGAGTTCCACCGGCCCGACAGCGTCGACCCGGAGATCCGCGACCGCATTGACGCGGCCTGCCAGCGGGGTGGCTCCTCGCTGCACAGCACCGGCATCAGCCCCGGGTTCATCAGCGAGGCCCTGCCGCTGGTGCTGCTGTCCATTCAACGCCGCCTGGACCGCTTGACCATCGACGAGTTCGCCGACATGTCGTCGAGAAATTCGCCGGAGATGATCTTCGACCTGCTCGGCTTCGGTCGGGAGCCGGGGCCGTTCAACGCCGGCCTCTCGGCGCACGCGGCCAGTTCCTTCGGCCCGTCCCTGCGACTGGTGGCCGACGCCATCGGCGTTCCGATCGACTCCGTCGAGTCGTCCGGAGAGCAGGCCGTCGCCCGAAACCGGGTGGAGATAGCGGCCGGGGTCATCGAGGCCGGCACCGTGGCGGCCCAACGGATGACCGTGAGCTGCATGAGCGGCGGCCAGCAGCTGCTGCGCTTCCGGGCCAACTGGTATATGACCACCGACCTGGACCCGGCGTGGGACCTGCGGGAGACCGGCTGGCGCGTGCTGGTGGAGGGGGACACCCCGCTCGACATCAGCATCCGCTTCCCGGTGTCGGAGGAGGAGTACCCGGCCATGTCGCCCGGCTTGACGGCCCACCGGCCGGTGAACGCCATCCCCTACGTGGTGGCCGCAGAACCAGGTATCCGCAGCGTCCTGGACCTTCCCCAGGTCGTCGCCCACCTGGACGGAAGCCACCACGCGGTCGACACAGCCTGACCCTGGCTCCCCCTGCCCCCCGGCCTGCCGCCCCGCCTGCGGCCGCCATGGAGAGGAAGTAGCGTTCCGCTGACCGCCACAGTTTGAGGGGGATGCAGTGGAGTACAACCCGTTCGCACGAGAGACGCAGACGAACCCGTACCCGGTCTATCGCTGGTTACGCGACGAGGCGCCCGTCTACCACAACCCCGAGATCGGGTTCTACGCCATCTCGCGCTTCGCCGACGTGCTGCAGGCGCACCTGGACCCGGGGACGTTCCTTTCGAACCACGGCCCCTCCATCGAGACCTTCGAAAGCGGCGACGGCGGCATCGACGTCCTGATCGCCCAGGATCCGCCCGTCCACACCTGGCAGCGCAAGATCATCTCGCGGGTGTTCACCCCCCGGGCCATCGCCCAGCTCGAGTCACACGTGCGCGCCATCGCCGGCGGCGTTCTCGACGAGGCCCGCCAACGCGGGACGATCGACGTGGTGCCCGAGTTCTCCGCCTACCTGCCGATGATGGTGATCGCCGAGATGCTGGGGCTCCCGATGGAGGCTCGCCCCAAGCTCAGAGAGCTGTCCGACCGCATGCTCGACCGCAGCGAGGCGGAGGGGTCCGCCTCGGTCAACAGCGACGCGCCGGATGCGGCCATGCAGGCCGCCATTCTGATCGGTGAGATCGTCGAGGAGAAGTACGAGCATCCCGCCGACGACATCGCCTCATTGTTGCTGAGCGCCAAGGTCCAGGACGAGAACGGCAAGGAGGTCATGCTCCGGAAGGAGCAGGTGGCCTACCGTCTGCTCGAGTTGGTGGCCGCCGGGCACGAGACCACGGCCAAGCTCATCGCCAACGGGGTGGTGGCGCTGGCGTGGTATCCCGATCAGCGCCGCGAGCTCGTCGCCGATCCGTCGCTCATCCCCCACGCGGTCGAAGAGATGCTCCGCTGGGACCCGCCCTCGCACTATCAGGGTCGATGGGTCGAAAAGGACGTGACCCTGCACGGGGTCACCATCCCGGCCGAGACGCGGGTCATCTTGCTCACCGGCTCGGCCAACCATGACGAACGGGCCTTTGCCGAACCGGAGTTGTTCGACCTCCACCGGCAGATCGACCGCCACGTCGGGTTCGGGTTCGGCATCCATCTGTGCGTGGGGGCGGCCCTGGCCCGGCTCGAGACCCGGATCGCGTTCGAAGAGCTCCTCCGGCGCTACCCGGAGTACGAGCTCATTCAGCCGATGAAGCGCGCCTACTCGAGCAACGTGCGCGGCTTGTCGAGCCTCCCGCTGGCCCTCGAGCCGGCGGCCTGACAGGACCGCCTGCCGCCTCGGGGAGGTCGATAGCCGTGAAGTTCCTGACCGGCCTGCCCGGCCTCGACCGCTACCCGCCGGGCTCGTTCCCTTCGGGAAGCCACCACTGGCGGGCCAACCTGACGTGCGAGGAGTTCCAGCGCATCGCCCGGACGGCCGACCAGCTGGGCTTCGATGCCATGGCGATCCCCGAGCATTTGGCCCTGCCCGTCGACCTCGAGGCCAACATGGGCGCCTACTGGCCCCACGCCTTCACGGCCATGGCCTTCCTCGCCGGCGCCACCTCGCGCATCAAGGTCAATTCGGGTGTCATCGTCCTGCCGTACCACCACCCCGTTGCCTTGGCCAAGGCCGTCTCCACCCTGGACGTGCTCTCGAGCGGTCGCGTGATGCTCACGTTCGGCGTCGGTATGGCGCCGGCCGAGTTCGCCGCCGTGGGAGTGCCGTTCGAGCGCCGGGGTCGGGTGACCGACGAGTACGTGGCGGCGATGAAGGCGTTGTGGACCGAGGAGCGCCCCGAGTTCGACGGCGAGTTCGTCCACATCGTCGATGTCGTCTTCGAGCCGAAGCCGGTGCAGCGACCTCATCCGCCCCTGTGGTTCGGTGGTCGCTCCCTGGCGTCCCTGCGTCGGGCGGCCCGGTACGGAGACGGCTGGGCACCGGCGGGAGGGCTGCTGGGCAAAGGCCCGTGGTTCGAGGACGACGGGCAGTTGCCCGATCTCCTCGCCGAGGTCGCGGAGACCCGGGCCGGTGCGGGCAACGACGGCCGATTCGATATCAGCCTGCCGGTTGTGCAACCGAACATCGGGCCGAACCACACGGTCCTGCCGCCGACCTTCGTTCCCCACAGCGCCCAGCAGGTCGTCGACGAGGTCGGCCGGATCGGGGAGCTCGGCGTCACCTGGACGAGCGTGCCGTGCGTGATCCCGGTGGACGACTCCCTCGAGGGCCACCTCGAGAGCCTGCACTGGATCGCCGACGAGATCTTCCCGGCGTTCCGGTGAGCGGCTTCGTCCAGGTAGGTTTCACCGATGACGCTCGAACTTACGACTGTCGACGCTTTCACCGACAGACCCTTCACCGGTAACCCGGCGGCGGTGGCAGTTCTCGACGAGTTCCCCGATGACGACCTGATGCAAGCCGTCGCCGGCGAGATGCACCTCTCTGAAACGGCCTTCGTCGTAGCCAACGAGGATGGGTGCCACGATCTGAGGTGGTTCACGCCCACCGTCGAGGTGGATCTCTGCGGGCACGCCACGTTGGCCGCGGCGCACGTCCTCGGCCGCGCCACACGATTTCACACCCGAAGCGGAGCGCTCTCGTGCGTCCCCACCGACGACGGGTGGATCGAGATGGACTTTCCCGCCGATCCCCCGCACGAATCGGACGCACCGGCAACGCTGCCGACCGACGGGATGGTCTGGTACGGCACGGGCACCTGGGATGCGCTGATCGAGCTGGACGACGCCACCAGGGTCCGCAACCTCATGCCCGACACGGGTGCGCTCGCCGCCCTCGGTACCCGGGCGGTGATCTTCACCGCTGCGGGCGACCGGGACGGCATCGACTGCGTGAGCCGGGTCTTCGCGCCGAACGCCGGGATCCCCGAAGACCCGGTGACCGGGTCGGCGCACTGCACACTGGCCGAGTACTGGGGCGAGCGTCTCGATCGCACCGTCCTGGTGGGGGAGCAGGCGTCCGCCCGAGGCGGCGTGGTGCGTATGCGACGTGAGGAGGGGCGCGTGGTCCTGGGGGGCCAGGCCGTGACGATGGCCAAGGTGCGGCTCTTCGTCTGAACGGTCGGACAGGGGCGCGAGCCCGGATCCGCACGCGCCGCCGTGATGTCTCAGCTCAGCTGGCCCGCCAGGCGCTGATGGCCGCGGCCAAGCGGGCGGCCGTCTCGTCCGACGGCAGGTTCCGCAGCTCGTCGTTGAGCACCTCAATGTCGAGCGTGGCCCGCGGGCTGTTGGCCAGCGCGGCCTCGACCAGTTGGCGCAGCGGGAGCTGGCCTTGCCCAGGCAACTGCCGGCCGCCGAGGGGTACATGCGGTGTCCCCGCCGGTGTCGGAGTCCGGTCGCTCAGCTGTATCCCGGCGAGCACGCCCGGCGGCAGGCGCCGCACGTCGTCGAGGCTGCCCCCGGAACGATCGAGGTGGAACACGTCGAGGAGGACCGTTGCGTTCGCCTCGCCGCAGGCCTCCACGACGGACAGCGCCGTGGGAAGGTCCGGAATCCCGCTCCCGGGGAAGAACTCCAGGCAGATCCGGAGGCCGAGTGGCGCGGCGCGGCGGCAGATGCCGCTGACGGCGGCCGCCAAGGTGTCCACGGGCACGGGAGGACCCATGTAGTGGACCACGTTCACGATCGACGCCCCGAGCACGGTGGCGGCGCGGAAGCAGGTGGCCTCGTCGGGCGGGTCGAACACGTCGGGTGGGAGGCGTGCCCGCACGCCGGCGTCGAGGTCGTGGGGCGACGGCGTGCCGGGGAGCGCGATGGTGAGGGCGTCGATCATGGTGACGAGAATGCCCGCGTCGGCCAATCGGCCCTGGAGCGCGGCCTCGGTCCAGCCCGCCTCGAGCGCCTGGGCGAAGGCGTAGGGCCGCACGGTGATCCGGCGAAAACCGGCATGCTCGGCGGCGTCGATGAACGCGGGTAGCGGGTCCCCCAGCAGATTGGCGCACCCGAGGCCGATATCGGAGACGACGATGGTCATAGGGCACGATACCGGTGGCCACCCGGCGGTGCAGGCGCAGGGTGGCGGCACCCGACCCGCGGCGGACCGTTTCGGCTCATTCGATCAGATCGTCCGCCCGCTCGCCGTAGGCCGGGATGAGGGGCAGGTAGGGACCCGGGTCCCCCTGCCAGTCCAGGGCGAGGATCTGTCTCCGACTGCGCCGACCACCGAACGCCCGGAGCAGCTCGAACCGGTCTCCCGCCACGCTCGCCCGAGGCTCGCCGTCTCCGAGGATCCGCTGTTTGCCGGCGTACTGCACGGCGAGGGCGGGCAGATCCAGCGTTCGGATGCGATAGTCGACGCCGAAGCAGTACGTGGCCAGAGCCAGCGACAGTGCGGGGCCGTCCGTGGCAGCTGGCAGTCCGAGGGCTCCTCGGACGTCTTGGTAGTGAATCTCGAGATCGGTGATCAAGACCGCGCCGACACCGAACGGTGCCGGATCCGGGAAGGGGATCTCATCCCTCAACATCGGGGAGATCGTGGGGATCAGCCGTCGCCAGTCGTCCGCCAGACGCTCAATCGATCGATCACGCTGCCGTTCGACCTGGCGTGCTGTCATGCGATCACGCGCCTCCATGACCTCGTCATCCCGCCACTGCTCGAGTAGCTCCATCGTGGGGAGGCGCCCCGTGACTGCGTCCGAGGCCAACCCAACGACGTGCGCCAGTACATCGTGTACCTCCCACTCCGGGCAGGCCGCAACCCGGGCGCTGCGCCGGTCGGCATGTTCGAGCACCACGGAGGTGAACTGTTCCTGTTGCGCCGCGTACAGGGCGTCGAGTTCCATGCCGGGATTCAACCACAAGGGGCTGGGGGAACCGTCGCCGGGACCGGTGATCACCGGGCCGACCTCTTGTGCCCGAGCCCGTTGCCCGGTCGGAATCAGGAGTAGGGTGCGGGACTGCGGTCGGGAGACGTACCAGGGGAGAAGGGCAGGGGAGGAGGCGCCTTGAAAGCAGTGCGGAACACGCCGCCCGGTGTGGAGGTCGTCGAGATCGACGAGCCGCAGGGCGACGGCGAACTGGTGCGGGTGGCGGCGACCGGGATCTGCGCGTCGGACCTCACCTACCTGCGCTTCGGCAGCACCCAGATCGCCGGCCACGAGTTCGCCGGCGTGCTCGGCGACGGGACGCCGGTCGCAGTCGAGGCGATCTTCGGCTGCGGTGCGTGCCCGCGTTGCGAACAGGGGAACTACAACCTCTGCGAGCGTGGTCCTACGGCGCTGGGCATGCTCGATCCCGGCGGGATGTGCGAGTGGTTCATCGCGCCCCGCCATGCGCTGATGCCCCTCCCACAGGGCCTCGGTCTGGCGGACGCCGCGCTCGTCGAGCCGGCATCGGTCGCCTGGCACAGCTGCCACACTGGTGGGGTCGGCCCCGAGACCCGTGTGGCGGTCGTCGGTGCGGGGGCCATCGGCATACTGGCGGCCACCTCGGCCCAGGCCATGGGTGCGCCCGAGGTGGCCGTCGAGGCGCGCCACCCTCACCAGCAGGAGGCCCGTGAGAGCGTCGGAGCATCGACGCCCACGGGAGACTATGACGTCGTCATCGAAACCGGCGGCAGCGAGAGCGCGCTGCGCCGGGCCGTCGAGCTCGCCCGCCCCGGCGGCACCGTTGTCTACCTCGGCGTGTACGACCCCGACACCGCCTGGCCCCATCACGAGGCGTTCCTACGGGAGATCGCCCTCCGCTCGTCGTTGGGCTACTGCGGCCACCACGGACGGCGGGAGTTCGCCGAGGCCGCCGAGATGCTCGCGGCCCGTCCGGAGCTGACCGCCATGCTCATCACGCACCGATTCCCCATTGACGATGCCCCCGAGGCCTTCCGGGTGGCGCAGGACAAGTCCAAGGGAGTTTTCCGTGTCGTGGTCGAGCCCTGAGGCAGCTGCCTGATCCTCCAGTCCCCGTAACCGGCTGGCGAACCACCGTTGAGCATGGGAGATAGTCGATGTCCACTGACGACGAGCTGTTCCACCAGGTAGGCCTCATCTTGAACCGTCGATCGGGCTGGAGATACGAGCCATCGACCACACCTGGGGCGCAACCGTCGTGGTGCTTCGATCCCGACGGTGACATCCTGATCGGCGTCACTGTGATCGACGGTGTGCATTCGGTCTACCTGCCGGACGTGGACAGGGAGATCGATTTCGACAGCAGCGAGGCGCTGATTGCCTGGATTGAGGAGAACGAGGCTCGCGTCGTGTAGTGCGAGACGATCAACAGGCGTGCCGTTCCAGACCATCCCCGGAGGTCTTTGCACATGATCCCTACTGTCCTCATCCATGGTGGTGGCCTCGACGGCCGCTGCTGGGAACGCCTTCTGCCCCTGCTTTCCGGACCGGCTCTGGCGATAGACCTGCCCGGTCGCGGCACGCATCCGGCTCTACTCGACTCGGTTGGCTTCGCTGAATGCGCTGCGTCTGTCCGCGACGACGTCGACGCCGCCGGCTTCGACTCGGTCGTGCTCGTCGGCCACTCGCTGGCCGGATGCTCCATGCCCGCCATGGTTGCCCTCATGGGTGAGCGGGTGACGGGCTTGGTCTTCGTCGCGTGCACGGTGCCCGAAGATGGCCACAGCGCGTTCGACACTCTCGACCCGGACATTCAGGCCATGATCCGAGAAGCGGATGAGCCGCTCGAACCTCGGCCCATGGATCCCGCCATCGCCAAGGTCGTCCTCGGGAACGACCTGGACGAAGAGCAGTTCGCATGGTGCGTCGAACGACTGGTGCCCGAGGCGCCCCGGCTGACGATGGACCCGGTCGACCTTTCACCACTGCGCACACCGACGCCGTGCACCTGGGTTCGAACGCTGCAGGACCTCATCGTGCCGGCAGACAAGCAGTTGCGCTTTGCCGACAACGTCGGTGACTGCTCGGTGGTCGACATCGACGCCGGTCACATGTGCATGGTCGGCCAACCGGTGGCACTGGCCGCGATCCTGAACGACCTGGCCGCCTGACCACCGGGAGTGGATGACCGCCGCGCTTCTCCATAGAACGCACCGCATACTGAGCACATGCCCAAGGACCGAGACATCGAGGCGTTTCACAATCGGGCCGCGGGCTACGAACGCGGGTGGCGCGGTCGTATGCACTACGACATAGCCCTCCGCACGGCGGACATCGCGCTCACGCTCAACCCCGCGCCCCGGCGGGTGCTCGACGTGGGATGCGGAACCGGTCTGCTCCTGCGGCTCCTCGCCGAGCGCCTCCCTGAGAGCGACGAACTGGTCGGAATCGATGCCGCAGAGGGCATGATCGCCGTTGGGCGTTCGATGGCGAACGACCCCCGCATCCGTCTCTCCCGCGGAGTGGCGGAGAGCCTGCCGTATCCCGACCAGTCCTTTGACGTCGTGGTCAGCACGACGTCCTTCGACCATTGGAAGGATCAAAATGCGGGGCTCGCCGAGTGTGCGCGGGTGCTCGCGCCGGGCGGCCACTTGGTCCTGACGGATCTGTTCTCCATATGGCTCGCTCCGACGATGCTCCTCGGCCACCGGAACCGCGCACGGACAAAGCGTCGAGCCGGTGCCCTGTTGACGGCGGCCGGGTTCGGCTCCGTGACATGGCACACCCTCTATCGCACGATCATCGGCACGGCGGTGGCAGGCAGGGCCGGGTCAGTGGGAATTGGGGAGGGACCAGGGCACAAATGAGGGGGAGGCCCAGGCACTGGACTGAGTTCGCCGCCGGGGTAGAGTCGGCTCGGGAGCTCGGAGAGCCAGCGGGCCAGGAGCGGGAGGGCGAGATGGATCGAGGTGACGGAAGCGTGGCGCCCATCACCTGGGGGGCGCCAGTGCAGGGGCGCGGACTACGACTCCGACACCGACTCCGACCTTCCTACGCCTGCGATCACCGCGAGGGCTGACCCATGCCGAAAGCTCTCGAGTGCCTGCACATGAACCACATCAACGCCATGGTGGAAGACCTCGACCGCGGGGTCGCCCACCTGCGCGATCTTTATGGGGCGCAGTTCAACCGGGATCTGCCCGGCGAGCACTGGCACGCGTGCCTCATAACGATCGGGGGCGTGATGTTCGAGTTGTTTGCGCCTTCGGAGTATCTGTTGCACGCCCGCTTCGGGCCCCACTACGTCGGCGTTGAGTACCAGGTACCCGATGTCGATGACGTCCGTGCCGAGGTCCTGGCCCGGGGTATGCGGGTCATCAGGGAGCTGGGTGTCGCCATCCACGTCCATCCCGCCGAAGCATTCGGTGTGGCCTGGGAGTTCTACGGCCATAGCTTCCATGACGATCCCCCGCCGGTGCAGTACGTCGAGCCGCTCAAACCCCCGGACTACTGGCGCGAGCATCCACTCGGCTATAGAGGGCTCAAGCGCTTCAGCGTCGCCGTGTCGGACCTAGCGGCCGCCACCACGTTCTTCCGGGAGTTCCTCGGGGCCACCGTGCTCTACGAGCAGGCGCGTCCAGCGGTCGCCGCTCGAGCTATCGGCTTCACCCTCGATGACACCGTGGCGGAGCTCATCAGCCCGATCGGGTCGGGCCCCATTGAGCAGCACCTGGCCCGTTACGGTGATGGCATCCGGTCCACCGTGTTCGCCGTCCGGGATCTCGGTCGGGTCACACGCCACTTCGCCGAACGCGGCGTCACGCTCGGCCCCGGTGACGCGCCCGACACACTCATGATCGCGCCGGAGGACAACCTCGGCCTGCTGTTCGAATTCTCGGAGTGACGGTCAAGGTCGAGCTCTGACATGGCTCTCGAGATCAACACCGCCGACGAAGCACGGGGCGTCACCGTGCTCCTGCACCCTCATCCTCATTTCGGCGGCGACCGGTTCCACCCGTTCATCGAAGGCCTGTTCCGTCGTCTGCCGGACATCGCCGTCAGCGCGATCCGGTTCGACTTCACCTCGGCCGAACCATCCGCAGCGAGTCAGCAAGTGGTGGCCGCGATGGACGAAGGGGCTGCTCGCTGGCCGCAGCTTCCGACGTTCCTGGTCGGTTACTCCTTCGGGGCCGGCATCGCAGCCGGCATCGACGACGGGCGGATCGCCGGCTGGTACCTGCTTGCGCCGCCCTCGGCGATGCTGTCCGTCGCGACCATCGGTCACGACCCGAGGCCCAAGGCTCTCGTGGTCCCCGAACTCGACCAGTTCTCCCCTCCAGCCGTCGTCGCCCCACTTGTCGCCGAATGGGAGACGACCACGCTCACGACGGTGCCGAACGCCAACCACTTTCTGGGCGCAGTTCGGCCACTCGTGGAGGACGCCCTCCAATGGATCGAACGCCTGACGACGGGCCACTGAACAGCACGAGCGGTCTGCCTCCCGCCCTGGTGAGAGTATCTCCGCTGTCCCTGTGAGAAGTTGTTCGGGTGGAGCTACGTGCGCGCACCGACGCCGATCTGGACTTCTGTGTTGAGATGGCCCGTGTCGTCCACCAGCTGGACGGCTATCCGGTCCACCTGCCACGTGACTTCCGAGCCTTCATTGCGTCGTCCGACGCCATTGGGGCATGGGTCGCTGAGCGTCACGGCGCGCTGGTCGGCCACGTTGCGCTCCATCGGCGAACCGCCTCGGAGGTCATGGCCTTGGCCGGCCACTACGTGAAGCGGCCGTCCAAGGGTCTCGGCGTGGTGGCCCGACTCCTCGTTTCTCCCCATGCCCGTCGGGAGGGGGTCGGGCGCTCGCTGCTCCAGAAGGCTTCGGACGTATGCGCCACCCGCGGCCTCTCGCCGATTCTCGATGTCGTGACTAGCCATCGGGCTGCCATCAAGCTCTACGAAGCATCCGGATGGGTGTGCGCAGGCGAGGTGACCTCACACTTCGACGACGGGACATCGCTGCACGAGTTCGTGTACGTCCTGCCGCCTCCGCACTCTGATCAACCATGAAAGATGCGGGGGCCGACGCTGGCGCATAGCCGGCGATCTGAGTCGAGGCCCGTGCGCCTGCCTCCCCGACGCCCGCTACCCTTTTTGGATGCCATCAGCCAGTGAGGCCTCGTGAGTCTCGGATACGCGTGTGAGAAAATGAGTCAGGTCGTCGATGCGCTTGCGACGGGACATGGCACATTGCAGGACCGTCTTGCCTCGGCCATCCATCCGGCATTCGAGGGCGCCGTTGACGATGCCCAGTTGGAGGACTACCTCCCCTCGGATCTACTGCTCCGAATGGAGGCTGTGCACGTTCGAATATCCGCACTCGACCCGGGCGCCGAAGGGCAAGGAAGGATTAGCGCCACGCTGAACGCCATGCCTGACAGCGAAGCTGCCGGAATCGCTTCGGAAATGATCGAAGTCGCCTATCGCATCTGGCGTGAGGGGATTCGGAGTGGCGTCTATTGGTGGTGGACCGACGACGGATGAAAAACCGATCCAAAGGATGACGCAGTCGAGACGCCGGGATATTCGCCATCTGGAAAGTCTGCTGACCGGCTTAGGTCAGCCCACTGCTCCGCCTCAGCGGCTCGTTCCCGCCAGGACGTGTCTGCTGACCTTACTGCTCCATCTCCCAGCAGAAGACGGAGCGGTGGCTCTTCGAGATCAACGATAGTGAGGAGGATGTTGGCCGCTCTCTTTGGATCGCCGCGCCATGTCGCAACGGTCGACTCCCGGAAGCGGTTCATGACACCGACCGTGTCCTCGTAGTCGGCGCCCACCGTCGAGGTGTACATCGACGAGCCGCCCCAGTCGGTCCTGAAGCCTCCGGGCTCGACGATCGTCACTTTGATGCCGAGAGGTTTCACCTCCGCGTTCAGCACTTCGGAGAACCCTTCGACCGCAAACTTTGCGCTCTGGTACGCGCCCATTCCCGGCGTACCGCCCACTCGGCCGCCGATAGACGAGAACTGGAGGAAATGACCGGAACGCTGCTGGCGGAAGAGTGGAAGCGCTACCTTCGTGACGTTGACGACGCCGAACCGGTTCGTCTCGATTTGCTCACGAAAGCTCTTCTCAGACATCTCCTCGATGGGAGCGCTCTCGGCATAGCCGGCATTGTTGACGACGTCATGGGGCGCCCCGGTCATGGTCGAGGGGCCTCGTCGCTCCCCGAACCGGCCCACGGACATCCGACTGGGACATCTGACTGGAACATCTGACTGGAACATCTGACTGGGACATTTGACACGCCCAAATCCCAATGCTGTAGTTACAGGAATGAGATTAGTGGGGCTCACCGCCAGTCGCGACCTTCCCGCGAGCCAAGGGCCGGGTAGGGCGCGTGTGGACACCCATAACTTGGACAAGGTGCTTGTCCGGAACATCCTGGAGCACGCCCACGACTACCCCTGGACGTTGCAAGAGTTCGGGCTCCTCGGCCTTCGTCTTGACGACCAACGGGAGTATCGACTGCACGTCTGGGCGCCTGATCGCTGGTCGGGGTCGCCGGTGATCCACGATCATCCCTTTGATTTCACCTCCAGAGTCCTGGCCGGTGAAATGACGAACAGTCGCTACGTGGTCGATCCCTCTGGCCTCACGTACCTTCGAGAGCGGTACATGCCCCCGAATGAGGATGTCCGTACTACGGACCTCGTGCAGCTCACCGGCACTGTCGAGACGTACCGAGAGGGGGACGAGTACGCCCAGCTGGCACATGAGCTGCACGACAGCCACCAGCTCCCGGGGACGGTGACCGTCATTCGTCGAACGTTTCGTGATGTCGGCGAACTCACGGTCTGTCGGCCCGAAGGCGCCCCCTGGCGTTCGGGAACGGCACGACCGGCGACAGTCCAGGAGGTCACGGCCATCACATCGATGGCCTTGAGCTGGTTCTAACCTCGTCCTCGGCTGAATGGTCCACAGCGTCGCGGACTTCGGAGTTCAGTCGGCCCACTGTGCCGTCCATTCTCCGGCCTTCTGTCCGGTGATGACGTTGAGACGGTTCCAGGTGTTGATGGCCGCGATACAGACGACCAGTGCAGCCAGAGCCCGCTCGTCGTAGTGCGTGGCTGCCTCGTCGAACACCGCGTCCGACACTGAGTCGGCCCGGTCGGCGAGTCGGGTCCCCGCTTCGGTCAAGGCCAGGGCGGCCCGTTCGGCTTCCGTAAAGTACGGGGCGTCTCGCCAGGCCGCCACGGTGAAGAGGCGCTCGTCGGTCTCGCCGGCCTTTCTCGCGCCGCGGGTATGCATGTCCAAGCAGACGGCACAGCCGTTGATCTGGCTGGCGCGCAGACTCACCAGATCCACCGTGGAGCGCGGCAGACCGGCCTCGGTCGCCGCCTGATGGGCCGCTTGGCCGAGGCTCTGAAGAGCGTCGAAGACGCCCGGTACGCTGAGGGCTGGATTGGTCATCCGGGGTTCCATCGCTCTCTCCTTGTCGCTTCGGTCGGTTTGAGTGGTCATCCTCATTGACACCTGGCAACCGACGAATGTGACGGTCACACGCACGCGGCGTGCTGGCCAGCAGTTTTGAAGGAGTTTGGCTCCGAGCGACGGCTCGCCTTCACCGTTCCTCGTCACATCGGTGGCCGCTGCGGGGTCATCGTGGTAACCCTTTCAACGAGGATGCGCGTGATGGACGAGAACCAGTGGCTGGCGGAGCGTTTCGAGGAGCAGAGGACCCAGCTGCGGGCCATCGCCTACCGGATGTTGGGCTCCCTCTCGGACGCCGACGACGCCGTCCAGGACGCCTGGGTGCGATGCAGCCGGGCCGGGGTGAGAGAGGTTGAGAATCTCGGCGGGTGGTTGACGACGATTGTCGCCCGTGTCTGTCTCAACATGCTGCGCTCGCGTGGTGTCCGGCGCGAGGTGTCCTCGGAGGTGCACGTACCCGACCCGGTCATCAGCCGTGAGGGTGAACGTGGACCGGAAGAAGAGGCGCTGCTTGCCGACTCGGTCGGCCTTGCGCTCCAGGTCGTACTCGATGCACTGGCACCCTCTGAGCGCCTGGCCTTCGTTCTCCACGACATGTTCGAACTACCATTCGAGGAAATCGCCCCCATGGTGGGTCGATCCCCGGCCGCGGCCAGGCAGCTGGCGAGCAGGGCCCGGCGCCGGGTCAAAGGAGCCGCACTCCACGCACCCGACCCCGACCTCGCTCGTCAACGCGCTGTGGTCGACGCGTTCTTCCTGGCGGCCCGTGGTGGCAACTTCGACGCGTTGGTTACCCTCCTCCACCCCGACGTCGTCCTGCGAGTGGACTTCAGCCCCGGGCGTCCTGCTGCGTCCTCGGTCGTGCACGGCGCAGCCGCGGTCGCCCGTCAAGCACGCCTGGGTGCCAATCCGGCGGCACAGCTCCACCCCGCGCTGGTGAACGGGGCGGCCGGCGTCGTCATCACGCTCCATGGACGAGCGCACGTGGTGATGGCCTTCACCGTCGCCCAGGACCAGGTCGTCGAGATCGACATGATCGCCGACCCCGATCGGGTGCGCAGAGTCGCATCGGCTGTCCTCAATATCGAGTAGCACCGCAGGGCCATGCGGACGTCGCGTGGCAGCTCTCCGTATCCCAGGCAAAGATGGGCGTCGTGATTGTTGTGGTCGCAACGACCCAAGACGAGCTTCCCGAAGCGAGCGCTCGGCTTCGCGAGCTCGGCCTGATCGCCGGAGAGGTGGTGGAGCCGAGCGATGCCCGACGGTTAGTTCTCGCGAGTATCGACGACGAGTCGGAAGCCGCTCGTCTGGTCGCCGTCCTGCGCGCCGAGGGCCGACTCGCGGTGCTTCGACCCGCTGGCGGCCCGCAGCTTGGTGCCTGGAATCGAAATACCCGCCCGATCGTGGTCGGAGAACGGCTCGCCTTGTGCTTCGTGTGGTCCGAGCACGACCGCAGGAGCCTGTCGAACGTGGTCGAACTCGACCCAGACGGGGGCTTCGGCAGCGGCGAGCACCCCTCGACGAGGCTGTTGCTGGAGGAACTTGCCGCGCGAATCACCGGCGGGGAGCGAGTCCTCGACGTCGGGTGCGGGAACGGCGTGCTCGGGCTGTCCGCGCTACGGCTCGGCGCGTCGAGCGCGGTGGGCGTCGACATCCAAGGGCGGGCAATTGAGGCGACCCGGCGCAACGCCGCGCTGAACGGCTTCGAACGACGAGTGGAGGCGACCCAGGCTCCGCTCGGCCAGATCGAAGGAATTTTCGACGTCGTCGTGGCCAACATCGGAAGGGCGGCGGCCGTCGAGTTGGCGGCAGACCTCCTTGAGCACCTTTCGCCGGGTGGATGGCTCGCGCTCAGCGGGATCTCACCGGGCCAGTGCGCGCACGTCGCAGCGTTGTTCAGTCCCTTGCAGGTGCTCGAGTGCAGGACGCGCGACGAGTGGTCGGCCGTCGTTCTGGCACGTCGATCGCCTGGTGTCTAGTCCACAGCGCCTCCACGATCAGGCCTGGGCGATGCGGACAAGGTTGCCCGACGGGTCACGGAAGGCGCAGTCGCGCACTCCCCAGGGTTGCGACGTCGGCTCCTGGAGTACCTCGGCGCCCGACGCCCGAACCTTTTCGAAGGTGGCGTCGAGGTCGTCGGAGCGGAAGATCGCAGCCTGCAGCGACCCCTGCGTCACGAGCGACAGGAGAGCGTCGCCCTCGGCCTGCGAACGACCGCCGTGCGGCTGGGAGAGAACGATGTCGACGTTCTGCCCCGGGGCGCCAACGGTGACCCAGCGGAAACCCTCGGAGGCGACGTCGGCTCGCACCTCGAGGCCGAGAGCGTCGCGGTAAAAGCCCAATGCGGCGTCGGGGTCGTGGACGGAGATGAACATTGCAGAGATGGTGACGGACATGTAGTGATCATACGAATACTGACCCTCAATTGCTTCTCCGATCCTGCTCGGTGCCAAAGCGGGTAGGGCGTCTGGTACCAACCCGGACCGGTGTATTCGTCGACGCCGTTCGGCAGCTGTCAGACCGTGATCGCACTACGTCGCGGCCGGGTCGCGACCTTCATCACGCACGACGGAACGACCTCGAGGTCGCGGTGGTCGCGCCCGCGGTACTCTGACGGCGGCACGCCGACAATCTCGGTGAAGCGCGAACTGAACGAACCGAGCGACGTGCAGCCTACGGCAACGCAGGTGTCGGTGACCGACTTCCCCTCCCGCAAGAATGCCTTGGCGCGCTCGATGCGTCGTGTCATGAGATAGGAGTAGGGGGTCTCGCCATACGCCGCACGGAACTTGCGCGAGAAGTGCGCCGGCGACATGAGCGCGGTTCGCGCCATAGCAGGAACATCGAGGGGCCGCGCGTAGTCCCGGTCTATGAGGTCCCGTGCCCGTCGTAGGTGCACGAGGTCGACCATCTCCTGCGGCGTCATACCCACGACGATATCCGACCGCTCGCCCGCCTGTGAGCTGAGAAAAGGGCATAACGAGTGGACTCAACCCCCTCCTCGAGACTCGCGACCGGCCCGTCGGGCTCTGTCGTGTCCGCGGCCGTACGTCAAAGTAGCGTTCACGGTATGGCGGACCACCGCGCACCAGTGAAATTCCTGCCAAGGAGCAAGGTCCTCAGGGTAGCCGTCGCCCTTCTGGTCCTTGCGGTGGTCGGCGCCGCGATCGGCGTCGGGGTGGCCGTCGGCACTTCCTCTTCGACCCCACGCCCGCCTGCGACTGGCGCCCATCCGCAGGCGACCAGCGCGTACGATCAGTCACTGCCCGAGGTCGAGTCGTGCACCGGCGAGCCTGGCGCCGTGGTGCTCCGTCCAACGGCGATCGGTTGCGGGCTCGATGCGTACCTGTCCGCGATCGACTGGACCTCGTGGACGCCGACCTCGGCCAGCGGAACGGGGACCTTCCACGAGGACTCGTGCGTACCCGACTGTGTCACCGGTGCGTTCAAGAAGTACAAGGTCTCGATCTCCCTGTCAGATCCCGGAGAGTGGTTGGGCCGCGTGGTCTTTGAGGAGATCACCGTCGTCGTTCCATTCAGAGGCGGCGCGCCCCTCGAGCATGTTGTCGGCCAAATGGGAAGCGCTTGGGGTGCGGAGTAGTTCGGTGTGCGCGGTTGTGCGTGATCATCCGAAACACAAGACTGTCCAAATAGAGTGTCAAAGGGGAGGCGGCAATGTCATTGGAGTTTGACCCCTCGGCCATTCGGGCCGTATTGAGAACGGAGGACGATCATTGGGTGGTCGAGATAGAGATGGCTACCGGCGGAAGCTGGGGGCACGCAGACAACACCTGGAGGTCCGAGCTCATCTCTCTGGACGAAGTCCGCGAGGCCATCGGCGATGGTCGCATACCCCAGAATGAGGACGTTGTTGGGTATATCGAGGTGAGACTCCGGCGAGCGGGGTGGCGCGCCGAACGAAGCGGCCACCGCGCCACCCCTCCTGTTCTTGAAGTCTGGGACCTCAGCCCCGCGTCCGAATACGGACGACCGAAACACTTGTTTTCCTAATCGATCCCAGCGCCGTAGTGCTACGGACCGTTTCGTTTTCTGTGATCGACAGATCGGCGAAGTGCATGGAGATAGCCCTTGGTGCCGGCGTGCTGGATTCCCCGGCCAATGGGGCCCGACAGTCGGACGAGGAGGTCACCCGGACGGGAGAACGCCACAACCTCGAACTGCACGGTCTCGTCGATTGCCATCGAGACGACGAATGCCTCCTCTCCCTGTTCGGGATGGCCAGGCAACGTCCCGTAGGCAAAGCCCCAACGGGCTTCTTCGTCGATGACGGCTACGATCCGGCACGGTGCGGCAAGAGCGAGGAAGGGCATCCCTATCGTCACTACGACGGTCGCACCAGTCTGTATCTCCTGGCCTTCGGGGAAGACCCGAACGCCGGGGAGACGGTGTGCATCCCAGGCTCTGAGGCCCTCGACTGCACGCTGAAAGGTCTCATGTCCGTGGCCGAGGTCGGACGCGTATCGGTTGTGGTGAAAGCCATTGGGTCGACCACCGGCGAGGGTGGCCCCGAGCTCGTCGTAGGTCGGCTGGGCGTTGCGGAGGGCATCCAACAACCGCCTCATGGCCGTGGCGTCCGATGGGTTGACGAACTTCATGGTCTATTGCTAGCAGGTCCGGGATCCTCGAGAGGACTAGCGCGCGTGTCCGTTTTGGCTCGGCTTTTTCAGATCAATTGTGCGTGCAGGGCGAATCGAGTCGACGATCATGACCGATTTGGGATCGACCAATGGTTCAGCCCTCTCGTCAAGCACCTTCGTGGCGGTGAGTTGATCCCATGGCGCGGCGCGAGATTGACTCAGCAAGCCATCTGGCGGTGAAGCTCCCATGGCAAAGGAGAGTGCGATGACCGCGCCGACCACGATGGTCGGTATGACCAAGAGCGTGCAGCAGACACCACTCCGAACGAATGACCTTCCCAGACCTATCCGTCGTTCGTCAGTTCGTCGGACCACCCGCAGGCCCAAGAGTCGATAACTCGGCGTGCGACCGCTGCGCCATTCGAGGATGCTCCAGATGAGCCAGCCAATGCCCAAGGTCACAATGAGTAGAAGGGGCGTCAAGGCGAGAGCCTCCATACGCCTTCCAAGGCTGGCCTCGGGCTGTCGTGCTGCCATCGAGGTCATGCTAGCGACCACCTCTGGATCGACCGACCCCTACATCACTCCCGACCCGGAACGCCCAGGCGGCATCGGTGGGCTCGTCGGACTCAGGGTCGGCTCACTCGCGACGAACGTCGTCGGCTCGTTAACCCGGAAACGCGTGGCTGCCGCACATTTCGTGAATGTGCGGCGAGTCGTGACAGCGACGGCGAGCAGCCACAGAGGAGGCGCGGCGGCTGCGCAGCGCTCGGCGAGTCCCAGCAACGCGCCGTGGCTTTCGAGCGAGTACCACGCCGCAAGCCCAAGCGAGACTACGGCCGCTGCGATACTCGGAGTACGGGTCAACAGCAGCGCAGGTTGTCGTCGATGCGAGGCGAACACCGGCCACGTACAGCAGGTTATGCCCGCCGCGATGACGGCGAGCTCATGCGGGAGCGAGTATCCACGCTGCGGCTGGCGGAACACCGCGATCAACAGCACCGCCACGCCTCCGGCGGCGAGCAGGGCGCGGCCAACAGGTCTTGCAGACCGCAGTCCGATCGCGGTGAGCAGAAAGCAGAGGCCCACACCGGCGAGAGCTGAGGTCATCACCCAGGAGTCCGTCGCTCCCTGTCCGGCAAGTTCGCTGATTGTGTCGCGGACCGGGTCGTACGAAGGTGGCTGAAGCGCTGTGGCGACGGAGAAGCCGCCGATGAGCAACACGGGGGCCGCGCAGGCCGCAGCGACCACCCACCAAGGGATCGCCCTCACGGCCTGATCCTACGCGCCGCCCTACCTCGCAGACACTGCCCCGGCTCGGTACACCGGAAACCACCGTTGGAGCCTGGCTTACATCACCCTCTGAATGGTGTCCGCCGCATGGGCGAGGTCAACGTGTCATGCCGCCGAGACGGAGGTGACCAACCGGGCCCGGATGAGGGGTTCGAAGTGCTCCAGAGGCTCGCTGCGGTAGTCGGCGTCGAAGGCCGTCTGGTCGTACTTGGCGCAGAACTCCTCGGTGTACTCGAAGAACTCGTTGCCGCGGAACTGTTCTCTGGTGTTGCGATCCAGTCCTATGTAATGCCAGAAGTAGTAGCCCTGGAAGATCCCGTGATGCTCGACCATCCAGTGATTCGCTTCGCATACGAACGGCTTGAGGATGTCGGCGGCGATGGACGGGTGGTTAAACGGGGACAACGTGTCGCCGATGTCGTGAAGCAGAGCACATAGGACGTACTCCTCGTCGCGCCCATCGCGCTCGGCTCGGGTCGCCGTTTGCAACGAGTGCTCCAAGCGGCTGACGGGAAAGCCACCATGATCGCTCGAGAGGGCGCGCAACAACGTCACCACCCGGGCCGGAACCAGGCTCTGAGTCACGTTGAGCTGCGGTGCGATGATCGCCCAGTCCTCCTCGGTCGACTCCTCGAAGCTCGAAAACTTGGCCCTGTGTGCTGTATCGGTCACGCCTCCCACGCCAGCCACGATCGCCACGTTGCCTCCCATCTCTCCCATGCGTACCTCCCACATGTTAGATGTGCCGCGCCGACCGCGCTCCTCGGACCTGCGGGATGCTCCGGTTCCCTTTTCCCGTTGGGTTCGGCTGGTTGTAACCTGAGGAGGTGCCGATTGAAGCGGTGGGGGGCGTTCCCGCTCCTGGAACTCCACGGATGATCGTCGTCCGCGACTTCACGGACATCAAGGTCGTCACTACGATCCTCCAGGCCTCTCACCCTGTACTCATCGTCACGCGGACATCCAAGGAGGACGAGAGGCGTGTGCTCGATCTCCTCTCTGGGTGGGCGCTCGGATCCGGCGGCGACTTGGACAGAATTGGACCCAACACCGTATTCGCCCGTCCGGCGAACTGCCCTCCGGTTCCGCTCGGTAGAAGCGGGCTCGCATCAGCCGTCGAAGAAGTCTTTGCTGCTGAAGGGCCGCGGCCGCTCAGTCGGGACGAGGAGGAGCGACTCCTTCCCCAGGCTGTCAGGGGTTCGGTCAGTGCGCGGAGAAGAATCACCGACTCCTACGCAGAACTGGTCGCACTGTTCGCGCTAAAGATCAGACCAAGATCGGTCCCCGAGGCACGGGCGGTCCGGCTAGCCGAAGAAGAGTTGGACCGTCTTGTCAGGTTCCCCTCGAAGGGGCCACTTCTGGTATCACTCGTCGAGGGGATCATCAAGAAACTAGTCCCTTGAGCCTGGCCCATTCGTACTGTCGATCCTGAGCGTTCGCCACCCAGTTCACGGCAGTGTCGACCTCTCCGGAGTCAAATGGACCGTGGTCCTGATGTCCACTCTGTTGCTCGTGGCGAATCGGGTCAGTTGCTCAAGCGGCAGTTGCAAAACGGCGCTACGTTGCGGTATGGCAGCGGGGGCCGCGGTCACGTGAGCGAGGAGGGCGATGATGTCCCAACCCCCCCGTCTGGTTCTTGCCTCCGGTTCCAAGGCGAGACTTCGAGTCCTACGCGATGCCGGAATCGATCCGGAAGTTCTGGTGAGCGGCGTTGACGAAGACGTCGACGACATGCCGACCCCGCAGGCAGTTGTCACGCTCGCCGAACGGAAGGCGTCTGCAGTTGCCTCCCGATCCGAGAATGCTCTCGTGCTTGGTTGTGACTCGATGCTCGACCTCGATGGCATCTCATTGGGCAAACCGTCGTCAGAGGCCGAGGTCCTAGACATATGGCGGCGTCTGTCGGGTCGACACGCTCAGCTGTTTACTGGTCATTGTCTGATTGACACCCGGTCGGGCGTGCGTGTGCGAGAAGTTGCCCATACGCTGATCCGATTTGGCAGCCCGACTGAGGAGGAAGTGAAGGCCTACGCTGCCACCGGTCAGGCGCTAGACCTTGCAGGTGCGTTCAGTATCGAGGGCTTCGGCGCGCCGTTCGTGGACGGCATTGACGGTGTTCCATCTAACGTCCTCGGACTGTCGCTTCCCCTCCTTCGAGCGATGTTCGTGGAGGTTGGCGTGCAGATCACAGATTTTTGGCGAAGGGTGTAACGTTCGACAACAGCCCATGTGAACAGGCTGGCTGGCATGAGCTGCGCAATGGTACCGTCGCCAAATGGCCCGAACGTTCGCTTCCGACACGCCCGTAGACCGCTCCGGTTTGGAAGAGTTCATCCGTCCCCGGCACCACGCCATTCTCAGTACTCAGCGACGCGACGGAAGTCCCCAGATGTCTCCGGTCACAATGGGTGTCGGCCCGGACGGGGCGATTCTGGTGGCGAGCTACCCGGAACGATCCAAGGTTCACAATTTGCGACTGCACAATCAGGCGGCACTGTGCGTTCTATCCGATGACTTTGGTGGAGAGTGGGTCCAGGTTTCAGGAACAGCCACTGTGGTGGATCTTCCTGAAGCGGTAGAAGGTCTGGTGACCTACTTTCGTTCTATCAGTGGGGAACATTCCGATTGGGACGAATACCGCCAAGCCATGATCGACCAAGGAAAGGTATTGATCCAAATAGCTGTCGAACGCTGGGGTCCTATCAGCAGGGGTGGCTTTCCGCCCCGGCTCGGCGACTCTTGATCGTTTTGACCTCTCGGCACGTGAGCAGATCTGCCTGTACGCCCACACGCGGCTGCACTGAGCCGGCTGACAGGTGACAGTGGGGGAGAGGTTCAGCTTGGTCGCCACCAGGTCTCGACTGCGGAACGCAGCCGCTCACTCATCGGCGCTGTCCTCCGGAGAAGCGTGTTCCGTCTAACCGGAACTCTCGCGGATTATCTCGAGGAGGTGACGTGGTGAGGGGTTTACGAAGGACCGTGTCCCGATGCGAACGGTCGGGACCGTTTCATCGCCGCCCGTGACTGACCGGACGAAGGCTGCCCCGGCCGGGTCCTCCCAAATGTTGATTTCGTCTACATGTACGCCGGCCCGCTTCAGCTTGGTTCGCAATCGCCGACAATAGAGACAACCTGGCCGCCAAAAGAGGGTCACCGGCTCGGAGATCACACCCGTATAACCCCAGACCGTCGCCAATGCTTCCTGGTCGTCGGATGCAGGAGTTCTGAACTGGCCATCCATCGAGCGATCGGGAGAAGAGGACTCTGCGATCTTTGGTGACCGGGAGAAATCCCAATTTGGATAAAATCTGTCTTGGTGGAAGGGTATCGGATGCAAGAGGTTCAGGTGCAGGGACCTGGTGAAGGCCCAATCGCAGATTTTGTCTCAGTGAGAAGCTGCGAACCCGCCAAGGTTTGAGGTGAACCCAACAACACGGAAAGGAACCGCATATGCAGTCCCGTAAGATTGGTTCGCTCGAGGTATCGGTCGTAGGATTGGGGACGAACAACTTCGGCATGGGCATGGCCGCGAACGACGTCGACCAGATTGTTGGTGCTGCCCTCGGAGAGGGCGTGAACTTCTTCGACACTTCCGATTCGTATGGTGACAGTGAAGAACGCCTGGGTCGGGCCCTGGGAAACCATCGCGATGATGTAATCGTCGCGACCAAGTTCGGCAGCCCGGTCGCCGGCCAGGAGGACACAGGCGGGGCAAAGCCGGACTATGTAGGCCGGGCACTCGACGCGAGCTTGCGACGGCTAGGTACGGACCGTATCGACCTGTATCAGATCCACCGGCCCGATGAGTCGACGCCAATCGGCGATACGCTCGCGGCGCTGGACGAAGCGGTGAAGGCGGGGAAAGTTCGCGAAATTGGGTGCTCGAACTTCTCGGCATCCCAGCTCCGTGAGGCGCACGCATCAGCGGGCGATGGTGCACACTTCGTGAGTGTGCAAAACCACTACAACTTGTTGCATCGAGCCGACGACGCCGAGGTGCTGCCCTTATGCAAGGAGCTCGGGCTGGCCTACCTGCCGTATTTTCCGCTTGAAAGCGGGCTGTTGACCGGGAAGTACCGGAAAGGGGATGAGCCGGCCGACGGTACTCGGCTGCAGCGTTGGGGCGCTGGTTACGCCGCACGAGTACTGAGCGAGGAGAACCTTGACAAGGTTGAAATTCTTACGGCGTATGCAAACAAGCACGATCACTCCATCTTGGAACTGGCATTCGCATGGCTGCTTGCCAACCCCCTCATATCGTCGGTGATCGCCGGTGCAACGAAGATCGATCAGGTGAAATCTAACGTGGCGGCCAGTAGTTGGCTTCTCAGCCCCGAAGAGGTCGCAGAGGTCAACGCTCTGCTAAATGACTGAGAGCGGATCCGTCATCGTCGAGAATTGAAGGCATCTTGCCAGCGCGTGAGTCCTGTAGACGGCGAGTGTCGCCCCATTGCGGCGGCACTGCCTGGCCTTCTGGGCGGTTGGTTTGGCAGGGATGATTCGATAATCTCTCGCCATGCGGGGAGCGACGACAGGTGGCTCCCACGACATCTTCATACAAAGAGAAAGGGAAGCAGCGCAATGATTCGCTTAAGCGTCTTTTATCCGTCCACCGAAGGCGCAACCTTCGACCACGACTACTACCGGAACAAGCATGTGCCCCTCGCACTCAAGGCATGGGGCCTTGAAGGCGCGGAGATCGATAAGGGCGTCAACGGTCCTTACGTGGCCGCGGTGCACTTCAAGTTCGATTCGCCCGAGGCTCTTGCAGCGGCGATGGGGAATGAGAATACCGGCGATGTGCTGGCTGATGTTGCCAACTACACGACCATTGCGCCTGTGCTCCAAACCAGCGAGATTGTGGGTCGACTTCCCTAACTGAACTACCGGTCCGGCGGTCCACGTACGTGCCATCGCCGGGATCGTCGCACCCGGTCTGGTGCCATGACCGTCAACCTTCGCCTTTTTCGGTAGGCGCCTGGCAGCGTGTGCGAAAATCGGTTGATGAGCAGCGATCGATCAGAGGCGGGTCCTCGTCCGAGTAGCGGCTTCGCGCCGTGTTTCCCGGTCCGTGACGTGCAGGCAGCACTCGCACACTATGAACGACTTGGCTTTGACGTGATGCCGTACGAGGACGGCATGGAGTGGGCGTGGGTGCGGTTCGGCGCTGCGGAACTCCATCTCTTTTTAAAGAGGGACCACGACCCGAACACCACGGCGGCTGCGGCGGACCTCATGGTCGATGATGTTGACGAGCTTGAGCGCGCGTGGAGCGCCACGGGAGCGAGCGGAACGAGCGATCCCTACGATACCCCGTACAAGATGCGAGAGGCCGTCCACGTCGACATTGACAACAACCTGATCAGGATTAATTCTTCGTTCAGGAAGTGACTACACCGAGGCCTGACTTGGCCACGGGTATCGAAGACAGGCTGTGATTGTTCCCGGCTGGGTTTGATCTGATGGTCGACGCCGGAGCTCGGGACAGGGCTCAGCCTGCTCGCCACCTCATTTCCACGTATTAGCCACCTGGCGGCAACTCAACGTTAATACGTTTTGCAAATGAATGTAAATACGTCTTGCAAATGACGGATACGGCTACCCGGCACGTGAGGCGATTACAAAGCGCTCTGGTGTTGCGCCGCGGAGCCAATAGCCTCAACTTTCTTCGTCTCGTGCTGGCGTCGCTGGTCATCGTTTCCCATTCGATCGTGATCGGAGGATTCGGTAACCAGCAAATTCTAGGAAATCAGACACTCGGTTCTCTGGCCGTAGACGGATTCTTCGGCATATCGGGCTATCTGATCTGCGCCTCGGCTCTGCGTCACACTGGGCAGCATGGTCGATTGTATGGAGTGGCCCGGTATCTCTGGGATCGGGTACTCAGGATTTACCCCGCATTTTGGGTTTGCCTCATTGTGACAGCTGTAATCTTCGGGCCAATCGGGTGGATGTCGGACCACCACTCCTTGAGCGGATACGTGAGCCACGCGGACGGTCCGGTCTATTACATCGTCGGGAACTTCCGGCTGGTGATGCACTCGTATCTGATCTCGGGAACGCCAGCCCATGTTCCCGACTCCGGGGGCTGGGACGCCTCCCTGTGGACATTGCAGTTGGAGTTCCTGTGTTATTTGGGAATCGGCCTTCTCGCCGTTCTTGGTTTACTGCTGCGACGACGTGTGGTCTTGCTCCTTGGCGTGCTCGCGTGGTTCTGTGAATTCTTGATGTACCTACATATCCAGGTGGTTCCGCATCTCTTGTGGAGCATGTTGCGCTTCACCCCGATCTTCATGATCGGCGCGCTCTTCTATTTGTATCGTGATCGCGTTCCGGATTCGGGTTATCTCGCTCTAGGGCTCACTGTGGTCGCCGCCGCCGGATTGATGACTGGACAGCCCAACCTGCTTGCCTCAGACTGGCTGACTGGACCGGCCCTCGTCTACCCCGTGTTGTGGCTTGGTGCCCATCTGCCGTGCCGTCGGATCGGTGCGGCCAACGACATCAGCTACGGGGTCTACATCTATGGTTGGCCGGTCGGACAACTTTTGGTACTCGCCGGTGTTCAAGCTGCTGGGTATTTTCCGTTCATGCTCACGAGCCTGGTTTGCACGGCACCATTGGCAGCAGCAAGTTGGTGGCTGGTCGAAAAGCGCGCGCTCCAGGCACGGAGCTGGGTTCCATCGCCGTTGCGCCGATACTTGTCGCAACCAACGGCCGTTCGTGACGAAGTGAGCCCGAACCTTGCTTCTGTGAATGAAGGGGACCTCTAAGGGACCCTGAATACCGAAGGTGAGCACTTCATTCCCTCGCCAGGCTGAAAAGCCAACGGAGGATTCGGTCCCACTGCTTCTGGCGGGTTGTCGCACAGCTCGTGGCGTGTGCTGAGCCTTCGAGCACGTGAAGTGTCACGTCCTTTCCGCCTGGATACGAAGAGACCTCCATCAAGGGATCTCGCGATGTATCTCGTTCCGCGAATCCTAAGAAGACAGGCACGTCGATTGCGGCCGCGTCCGCGGTGACAATGCCTGGGATCAAGGTGGCGGCCGAAGAGTACCCGGGTGCATTCGTCTTTAGCGATTCGTGAGTCGCAATAACGTCGTCCGGAACATCGCCCAGGTAGTTCATCCGTCTTGCTTTCTCCTGGTCGGAGGTGCTCGTGGCATAGGGATCCATTCCGCTGGAGCGCCCTTGTTCGACCAGTTGGACTTCAGATGTCAGGCCAATGAAGAGGGTTTGATCGGCCCGCCCATAGAGCAGCTGGGGGAACAGCGTGGAATAGCCGAGGATGGCGACAGCGTCGTAGGTGGAGAACAGTGCCTGCTGACGGATCAAGTAGAAGGCCCCCATCGAGTGCCCAATCGCCCCAGTGAGCAACGGCTCCCACGGCTCAATCCCCGAGACGAGCGTGCCGTCCCGCAAACGTTCCGACACATCTCGCACCAGGGCGTCGTTGGTTCGTGCCACCAGCTCGGTCGGGAAGCCGGGGTCCGAAGGTCGGGAACTGTCGCCGGTGCCCAAGACGTCGAATGCGCACACAACACAACGCTTGTTGGAAGCGAACTCGGCGAAGCTGTATCCGTTGCGACCAGGGACCGTCATGTTCCAGGACTCTCGTCGTCGTGTCCCTCCGGGAATACAGAAGAGCAAGATTGGAAAAGACGCGATGTCGGCATCAGGCAGGAACAAGCTCATGGCGAGCGTCATCTGCTCCCCCAATCCCGCCACCTCTGTGACGTCCACTTGCAACTCGATAGGATCCATCTTTCGTCCTTCGTGCTGAGGGCTCACCTCCGGACCACTCGCCACAACATCTGTCGGCATTGGTTCCTGCTGGCAAGCCAATGTCTGAACGTAGCATTACCTCGACCGGCGTCTCCGAAGCGCCGAGTGCTGGCGGGACTCGGCCCCGCCACCGCCGCGCTCCTCCTCCTCCTCCTCCTCCTCCTCCCCACCGGCGACGACCCCTCACGACTGCGCAACCAGGCACCTGGGCCACGCCCTGCGGCGTCGCACCGCTGAGGGCAAGTGCAAAACAGAGATCATGCGCGTCGTCAGGCGCTACGTCGCCCGGGAGGTCTACCACTACCCGGGGTCCTCGAAATGACACAATGACGCGGTGACGGATGTCGTGATCCGCCGCTTTGACGGCTCCGCGTTGTACGCGGCACTTCACGCGCGCCGGGTCGAGTTGGGCTTGTCCTGGAAGCAGGTGGCCGATCAGCTCTGGCATCTTTCTGCCGAGCTCAACGACCGGCGCCGCGATCATCCGATCAGCCCCTCGACACTGAGCAAGATGGCCGACAGACCTAGGACCAGCTGCCAGCACGCCTTGTTCATGCTGCGCTGGCTGGATCGGACTCCGGAGAGCTTCCTGGTGGGGATCGAGGACGGTGACGACCACCGATTCGCCCTGCCCCAGGCGGGTCCCGACCGCCGGCTTCGCTGGAGCCTGAAGCTGTTGTGGGCCGCCATGGACGAGAAACGCCGCCAGCAGGGCCTGACCTGGCGACAGCTGGCCGATCTGCTCGGATGCACACCGAGCCAGCTCACCGGCCTGCGCACGGCCCGGTTCGCGACAGGAATGGACGTGGCCATGCGCATCGTGCAGTGGATCGGACGACCTGCCGCTGATTTCGTCTATCCCGCTAGGTGGTGATCATGGCCAGTTGTCGTTCTGTTCGATCAACGATCGATGGATGAGTAGTACTCGGGTGCCCCGGCCGGTCCAGGTGAGAGGGGCACTCAGCCGACTACTATCCGCCGGTGCGCGTGCGGTGCGTGCACCCGGGCCAGCAGCAGGGCCGACGCTGACCTTCTTCCAGCTCCTCCTGGGTGCGGCGAATGCGGCGTTCTCGGGTCATCTCCCGCTTGGCATCCTCGACCCAGCAGATGAACTCGTTGCGGGCCAGAGGCGTGATGTCCTTCCAGGCATCGAGCGCCGTGGGGTTGGCGATCAGCGCGTTGCGCAGGTCTCCTGGCAGCTTGTGCACCACCCCACCGGGCACTCGCGGGCTGCTCACACGGCCACGGTAGCGGGTCGGGGGTCCTACAGTCACAAGAAGGAACATGCGACATCGTCCTTGCGCCTCTGGTGAACTGGGCAGTCCAGACTCCTATGGACCCGGTGGGAGCCTCAGTGCAAGTAGCTGTGCCGGCGAGCCGACCGGCAGGTAGATCTGGTTGCCCACGACGGACATCCACCCGTTGACCAGGCCTGGCGCGCGGTAGCTCCACACCACCGCGCCGGTCGCTCGGTTGAGGGCCAGCACCTCCCCTTGATAGGTCGCCGTGAGTACGAGGTTGTTCACGATCGTCACACCACCGGTGGGATCACCGGGGACCTTGGTGTCCCAGGCAATCTTGCCGGTGCGAGCGGACATGGCCACGATGTCGCCATCCATCGTGCCGATCTTGCCGCCGAAGTAGGCAGTCTGATCAGGCGCCAGCGTCGAGGGGGCATTCAACGCCGCTGCATAGACGACGCCGCCGGCTGAGGCGGGCGGTGCGAGCACGCCTCCGTATGTTCCCGGCAGAATCGTGGTCGGTCCGGTGAGCCCGGGCAGGTCACCGTCTCGGTGGATCCCCACTGCCGTCTTCCACAGGAGTCGGCCGGTCACGGGGTTGAGCCCGAGGACGTAGCCTCCTTTCCCTGCGCTGACCGCCACCAAGCGGGACCCGTCCACCGAACGCCCCACGGGCACGAGCATCGCCTGCACTTGATCGCGGTCGTAGAGGTCATGGGGGAATGCCTGGTGGAACCACAGAAGTCTTCCGGTCTTCGCGGAGAGCGCCACCATGGAGTCCGTGTAGAGATTGTCACCGGGACGGCTCGATCCGTTCGGGTATTGCGTGGTGCCGACAAAGGGAGCGGGATTGGCCACCCCCCAGTACACGGCCCCTGTGCGCGTATCGATGGCCGGCGGGTACCATCCGCCTCCGCCTGAATTTACGGCCGGATTGCCCCAAAGATTCTTCGAGTCGACGGTGTCGAAGCGCCAGTCGACCTTGCCCGTACTGGCGTCCAACGCCTCGAGATAGCCGACCGAACCCCCGGTGTAGAGCTTGCCGATGGCCACCGGCACGGTGGCCACAAAGACCTTCCCCCCGTAGGGTTCCGTTTGGATGTCGACACCCTGACCCGCCGTCGTCGTGATCTGACGGTTCCACAGCGGGGCGCCGTCCGACAGCCTGAATGCGGCCACCCCGCCCGGTGTGGACGCGAACAGCTTCCCCCATCCGACCGAAACACCGTAGGGGCCGATGCTGAAGCCGAGCGCTTTGGTCCTCCACTCCACGTGACCCGACTTCACGTCGATGGCGTACACGGTCCCAGCTTGGTCCTGCACGTAGGCCGATCCAGCGACGATGATCGGCGACGTCGATGCGCCGATCGCCATGGGGACGCTCCACGCCCGCACCAGTCGGGACACCGTCGACCGGCGGATCGGCGAGACACCGGCGTCCCTCGAGTTCAGGTAGTCGTGATCGGGAAGGGGCCACGCGTTCGCCGCACCGCGAACCTCCGGCGGAGCGCCGAGCGGTGCGGCCAGACGGAGCGGTCGCCCGCCCGCCCCGGCGCTGGTGTCGAAGCCCCAGACCGCTGCGGTCAACACCGCAATGACCGCAAAGAGCTTGGCCCAGAGCCTGAACGTCTGTCGGCCGGTGGCTCCCATGGGGCCCCTTCTGTTGTGCGGAGTTGGCAAGTGGCAAGTGGCTGTGGCGTGGCTGCGAAGATACACGCGTAGGTCTGGCGGAGCAGGCCTCCTCCCGCACCGTGCATCCCCAGCGTGCCTTCATGCCCTCGGTCAAGCTGTCGAAGCTCCGCTGCGCTCGACGCCTCTTGACGTACCTATCGATAATAGGTAAACTACCTATCGATGATAGAGGGACAGGCAGGCGCTGACCATCGGTTCATGCCGGGCAAGGTCATGCAGCGACGAGAGGCCAAGGTGGCTGCCATCGTCGAGTCGGCGTGGAAGCTCGCACGCGACCACGGGATCGCCGGGGTGTCGTTGCACGCCCTGGCCCGTGAGGTCGGGATGCGTCAGCCGTCGCTCTACGCCTACTTCGACTCGAAGCTTGCGCTGTATGACGCGATGTTTGCCGACGGCAACCGCCGACTGCTTCACCGTCTCGACCTGGTAAGACTCCCTCGGGATCCGCGTGCTGCCCTGAAGAAGTTCTTGGGAGAGTTCGTGGCATTCGCACTCGAGGACCCGGCGCGCTATGAGCTGCTCTTCGAGCGTCACGTCCCGGGATTCACGCCTTCTCCTACGTCCTACGTCCGCGCCGAGGAAGTGCTGGGACGGGCCTACAAGTTGATCAACGAGGCCGGCGTCACCAAGCAGGGTGACATCGACTGCATCGTGGCCATGGTGGCCGGCTTAATGGAGGCGCAGCTGAGCAATGACCCTGGCGGCAACCGGTGGATCCGTCACCTCAACCGTCTCGTCGATCTGTACGTCGATGACGTACTCGAAAGATAAGGAGCAGACACGCATGATGACACACCGAATCACCCGTCCCGAGGCGCGGGTGCTCGCCGAGGAGGAGTTCACCCGCTTCGCCGATCTGGTCGCGTCGCTCACCCCGGAGGAGTGGGCGACGCCAACCGATTGCACCGGATGGGACGTTCGCAAGATGGTGCTGCACATCCTCGGTTCAGGCGAAGCCCAAGCGTCCGTCCGAGAGTTCGTCCACCAGTTGAGGCGGGGCATGCCGCTCAACAAGGAGATCGACTCGCACCACTGGGTCGACGGTATGAACGAGCTGCAGATTCGCGAGCGGAGCCAACTCTCGAGCGACCAGCTGGTCATGCAGATCGCTGCGGTAGGCCCGAAGGCGGTCAAGGGACGGTGGCGAACGCCGCCTCCGGCCCGTTACATCCCCCTTTCGTTCGGGCCGCCGATCGGATGGGTACCCCTCAAGTACCTGCTCGACGTCGGGTTCACCCGCGACGTCTGGGCCCACCGGATCGACATCCACGCCGCCATCGGGCGCCCGATGCAGCTCACGGCCGATCATGACGGACGCCTTGTCGCCGACATCGTCGCCGAGTGGGCCGATATCCACGGCCAACCCTTTGAGCTCGTGCTCGATGGCCCCGCCGGCGGGAAGTTCACGCAGGGCGTCGCCGGCGAGCGCGTGGAGATCGACGCGCTGGACTTCATCCGCACCCTCTCGGGCCGTTTGCCCGGCGTGGGGGTCCTCGGTCATCCCCTCCCCCTGTAACTTTCCTTCATCACGTATCCCGACATCCCACTCTGAAAAGGAGCGAAACCATGGAAACCCGAATCGACGAGATCGCCGATCGCATCTACCGGCTATCGACGTTCGTACCCGATATCGGCCCGACCGGCTTCACGTTCAATCAGTTCCTGATAGACGCCGATGAGCCAACCATCTTTCACACCGGCCCGCGCGGCATGTTCCCGGCCGTCGCGGCGGCCATCGCCTCGCTGATGCCGATCGATCGGCTGCGTTGGATCATGTTCGGCCATCTCGAAGCAGATGAGTGCGGCGCGATGAACCTTTTCCTCGCGGCTGCGCCGAACGCCCAGGTGGCCCACACGGCCATTGGCTGCATGGTATCGATCGACGACCTCGCCGACCGACCGCCGGTGCCCATCGGAGCCGACGGTTCTTTTGATCTCGGTGGTCGGCGCATCCGCAGCATCGACACTCCGCACGTGCCCCACGGATGGGATGCCCATGTCCTCTACGAGGAGACCACCCGCACCTTGTTCTGTGGTGACCTCCTGTCTCAGGTGGGAGACGGACCGGCGTTGACAGGGGAGGACCTGGTCGCTGCGGCCATCCAGACCGAGGACATGTTCGGCGCCAGCTGTTTCACGCCTCAGTCGGCACCCACCATCCGTCGTCTCGCGGCGCTGGGGCCTGCCACCCTTGCCATCATGCACGGTTCTTCCTACGGCGGCCAAGCTGAGGATGCGCTCCTCGCCCTCGCCGACGACTTCGAGCATCGGTTGGCTCCAGCCAGTTGACCACCCCAATTGCACGGACGAGTACGGTCAGGTCAACTAAAGATCTTTGCACTGCGGGATCAGGCGACTACTCGGGCAGGAGTTCTACCCACCCGTGCTTGATCACCTTCACGCCGTCTTGCACAGCTTCAAATGCCACAGCCTGGCCGCCTTGCTCGTTGTACCCGCCATCGCGAAACTCGACGATGAGCTCTCGGTTGGGGCGCGTTGGCGCGGCGAAGCGGCAAGCCAGTCGGTGGAGACGGTCCGGATCACCACCAGCAAGCGTGGTGACCGCGGCCCCACTGCACATGGCAAAGGTGCACATCCCTTGCATGATCTTGCCGGGATATCCCTGAGCTCGCGCTGCCTCGTCGTCGATCGCATGCGCCACACGGTCTCCAGAGACGCCGGCGTAGCGGAACCCTTGGTCGCGATCGACGAACATGGTCACGCTTCTCGGACTGCTGTTTCGTGCCTGCTCAGGGAACGAGTGGTCGGGAAGGTCGGGACCGAATTCGTTGGCTGCCCGCCCACCGATGAAGTAGCTCGACCACAAGTGATCGACGAGTGGCGTGCCTTCAGAGTCGGTTATTCGCAGGCCGATCGTGAGTACCACTCCGCCCTTCGTTCGTTTGGCGGAGCGAGGTTCGGACTGCCAACGAACCGTCATACCGGGGCGGATTGGCGCCCGATAGACGACGTCGTGCTCGCCGTGCACACCACCCCGGTAGTCGGTGATGACGGCGCGAGCCGTGCCTTGTTCGTGCGCGGTCAGCCACGCGCCGTGGAGCAAGCTGCTGGTGAACAGCGGCGGTACGCGCGCACCGGTGGCGTACAGTTCGTTGGCATCGTTGGTGGCGCGGGCGAACGCGTACACGGCATCGGAATCGACATTTCCGCAAGAGGTGTCCACGTTCTCGGTACTGTCGTGCCTATCCGTCGCAGTCATCTCGGTCAATATAACGGGTGACGATCCATCCGATCGCGCCTGGCCATCGTTTATAAGGTGGCCACTTTCCCAATGTGTCAGCGGGCGACGACGTGCCCTCCGTCGACGATCAGTACCTGACCGGTGACAAAGCTGCCGGCATCGGACGTCAACAACAGCGCGGGCCCTACCGCCTCGTCGGGGTGGCCCACACGCTTGAGCATCGTCATTTGACCCACGCGTGCGGTATCGTCGACCTGGCTCCGAAGCAGCGCCGTCTCGAAGGGTCCCGGGACGAGCCCGTTGACCCGGATGCCGTACTGGGCCAGCTCGGCCGCCGCGGCGCGCGTGTGCGCGAAAAGGGCCGCCTTGCTCGACCCGTACATGGGAGATTCCCGCGAGTTCAAGAAGGCGGCGATCGTGAGGATGTTGAGCACGGCACCGTGTCCGCTCTTCTTCAGGTGGGGGATCGCCTCTTGGAGCAAGAAGACCGGGACCTTCACGTTCATGTCGAAGAGCCGTTGCCACTCCTCGACCGTAAAGGAGCCCACGCGCTGGTGCCCGCTGGTACCGGCGTTGTTGACCAGGACGTCCAGCCCGCCGAACTCCTCGACGGTCCGCTCGATCACCCGGGCGATGTCGTCGAGGTGTCCCACGTCGGCCACGAACCCGATCGCCTCGCCGCCGAGGTCACGCAGGTGCTGCTCAGCCTCCCTGCAGTTGTCCGGATTCCGGCTCACGACGGCCACCTTGGCATTGGCACACACGTACCCTTCGGCCAGGGCGCGACCGATTCCCTGCGTGCCGCCGGTCACCAGGACGACGCGACCGGTCATGTCGAAGCGATCCCGAAGTTGCGCACGGTTCATGTAAAGGCCACGTCGATTGCGTGCATTGACCCATCTGCGTGCATTGACCCATCTGCGTGCATTGACCAATCTGCTTTCTTTCGCTTACGAGTTGCAGCTTCCACTGGTCGAACCTGGGGGGACCGCAGCCTCAAGAACGGCCTTCATGATGGGTCCCGCCACTTCCGCACCGTCCGAGGCGATGGTCTGTTCGGGCACCACCACCGCCACGGCGACCTTGGGATCGTTGGCCGGTGCAAAGCCGATCATCCACGTCTCTGTCTCCAGTTGGGTCGGACTCGTCTGCGCCGTACCGGTCTTCACCGCCACGCAGAGATAGGGCGGGAAGCCGACTCCGGAGGCCGTCCCGTCCACCGCCACTCGCTTCATGAGGTTCGTCACCTGGGCAGCTGCCTGTGGCGTGGCGGTGCGAGGCATCGGCTTGGGGGAGTAGCTCTCCACCAGGTTGCCTTGGGAACCCCGAATCTGGGACATGAGGTGCGGGACCATGACGACCCCGTCGTTGGCGATGCCGGCGGCCACCATGGCGTTCTGGAGAGCGGTCGCCGCCACGTTGTACTGCCCGATGGCGCTATAGGCCAAGAGTGCTTGGGAGCCCGATGGAAGGGTCGGAAACACCGAAGGTACGACGCGGGGGAGGTCGATCCCGGGCGTCGAGTTGTACCCGAAGAGTTCGGCCTGCTCTTGCAGGATGGGAACGCCGAGCTGGACACCCAGCTCGCCGTAGCCCGGGTCGCACGATGCGGGGAGCATGATGGTCATGGTCCCTCCGCACGGGCCGCTCTCGTCGCACAGGGGTTTGTTGGAGTCCGGGAAGGACTGGCACGCCATGTACGGGTAGTCGAAGTTGGCGAGTGACGGCTTGAGGTTGAAGGCCGCCGTACTGGTGACCACCTTGAAGGTGGACCCCGGTGCGAACCGTTCCCCGGTGGCGATGGGGAGCAAGGGGTAGAAACCCTCGTGATCCTGGGTGACGTAGCCCCCGTGGGCGAACACCTCCGCGGCGACGCTCGGACTGACCAATGCGTTGGGGTCGAAGGTCGGATTGGACACCATTGCCTCGACGGCACCGGTCGCAGGATCGAGCACGACGACTGCGCCGTCCTTGTTCGCCCCCGGTGGCAGCGTGGTCAGCGCGTTCCACGCCGTTTGCTGCAGGCTCGGCTGGACGGTGAGGGTGACGTCGTCAGTGGTCAGGGGAGTGGATTGCCTGAAGATGAGCTGGCTCAGGTTCTGAGGACCTTCGCTGTGGGCGCTGAGCTGTGCGTCGTACTGCTCTTCTATGCCTGCGGTCCCGTAGTACAGAGGCGAGTCGTATCCGACGATGCCGGCGTAGAGCGGCCCGTCGGGGTACTCGCGAATGTAGTGGTAGGGGTATTTGTACTGGCCGGGTGTGGCTTGCACCGATTTGGCCAGGACCGTACCGCCGGCGGCGTAGATCGTTCCGCGGGGGTTGTTGTACTTCAGCGCAGCCTCGCGTGGGTTGTTGGGCGAGCTCGCCAGTTGGTGCGCCTTGACGAACTGAATGTTCACCAGCTGGACAACGACCAACCCGAAGCAGACGACCATGACCACGCCCACCCACCGGATACGTCGCCCCATCAGCGGACAGTGGTGTTATTCGTCGACGGCGACCGGCGAGGCATTTCTCGAATCTACAAGTCCGTGGAGCATCGGTATGGGACAGTTCCTGCAGCCGCCCTCGTTGCCGGGCGCACGTGTGCCGCTGGGTCTTCGATCCAGTACCGGCCCGGTGCCCGGCGATCACGGTCTGTCAGAAGTAGCGCGTGAGGTGGTGGGCGGTGATGTTGTAGCCGGAGTCCAGGTAGAACCGGTGCGCCGCATAGCTCTCCGGGCCCACGCCGGAATCTAGATGCACCTGACTACAGCCCAAGCGCTCGGCCTCGTCGTGAATCCAGGCCAGCATCTGGCTGGCCAGACCGTTGCGCCGGGCGGATGGCACGGTGAACAGGTCGTCGATATAGATGTGCCGGCCCTTGCTCAGGCTGTTGCCCAACCGGAAGCCGGCGACGGCCAGCGCGTCGCCGCCGCCGTCGGGCACCACGGCCACCAGCCGATAGCCAGAGGGTCGTTGCTCCGTGTCGATGAGCTTGATGAAGGTCTCCTGTCTGATCAGGTTCGTCCGCAACTGTCGCATGGCGGAGAAGACGATGCCTGTCTCGGGGGGCAGTATCTCTTTCAGCACTGCGAGATCATCGCACGTTCAATCCACAACGTCACGGAAGGCCCACGTCACCGACTCCCATGGTCAGGGGAGCTGATGCTCCATGCCCCCCATGGTGGCCATGGCCCTCGTGGCTCTCGCAACGGGAGAGAACCGCCCGCATCCCCTTCTGAAAGTCGGCCGCACTGGAGGTGTCCACCTTCGATACGCCCTCGGTCACACAGGCGACGAAGCCCTCCGTGGGTTTCAGTGGGTAGTTGAACGTCTTGGTCCCATGGCCACACAACGAGCCCGCGTTACCGGTCCCCGCGAAGATGGCGCATGGCACTTTCACGACTGCGGCAGAAGAGGTCTCCGGCGCGTGCGAGACCCCCAAGGCCGCGCCCAGACCCGTGGCCAGCCCTAGCACTCCCACGAGCGCGTAGGGCGTGAGACGCCGAGTCCGGCTCATGGCAGCGTTTCATCGTCGGACTGGTCCGTCATGTCCGAGAACGGTAACTCATCGGTCGGGGCTCTCTGGGCATGCGAGGGCACATCGGTGTGACGTGCCCACCCGACACTGTTGTGCGAAGGACGCGGAGCGCTACTGTGTCGGCGCCAGAGGGTGGGTCGCGAGGAGGAGTACGGACGGTCCCGTGAGAGACGACGAAGACATCGCGCTCTTCGAGCGCCACGAAGACATCGCGCTCTTCGAGCGCCACGGCGACCAGTTCGTCCCCACGCTGTTCACCACCGGACCATGGCGGCCTGACGCCATGAACGGTGGTGCTCCGAGCGCACTCATCGGTGCGGTGATCACCGAAATGGTCGAAGAAGGCGAGCACGTGGCCGGGGTCCAGATCGATCTCGAGCGGCCGGTCCCGCTCGAGCCGCTGCGCGTCGTCGTGGAACGTCGGCCGCAGAGTCGGAGGATCAGCCGCCTCAACGTCGAAGTTCATGCCGCCTCGGGCCGTGTCGTCGCGGCGAAGGTGCTCCTGCTGCGCGGTGAGCCGGTCGGCATCGTCCCGAGCGATGAGGTAGCGCCTGCCGGGCCCGACGAGCTGGCCCCGATGAGCTGGGTCGGCCAGGGCCAGGGGGACTCACCGACCTTCCACATCGACGCCATCGAGCAGCGTTTCGTGGAGGGCGGGTTCCAAGTTCTGGGGCCGGCCGTGGCCTGGCTCCGTCTGCGGGGTACCACCGTCGCCGGTGAGGCCCCGACCGCACTGGCTCAGCTCCTTGCCGTCGCCGACTTCGGATCAGCGCTCTCGTGGGCCGTGCTGCCGGGTTCGGGGGTGGGGCTGATCAACGTCGATGTCAACGTCTCACTCTTTCGGTCACCGGTTGGCCCGTGGTTCTGCCTCAATTCGACCGGCTACGCCGGCGAAGAGGGAATCGGCCTGGCGGTCACCCGGCTCCGTGACCTCAGAGGTCCGCTGGGGATGATCTCCCAGAGCCAGATCTCCCACCGCCTTCCCGGTGCACCGGCCTAGGGACGTCCCCGGACGATACGCTGGTGTCCGACTTGGGGGGACCATGAGCGAACCGACTGAGTACGCCAGCCGCTCGAACCGGGAGGCGATCACCGCGCAGCAGGCGGATCGCGAGGCGCCGCAGGCCGGCTACCTCGCCGCTATTGCGCAGGGCGGGTACGTCGAAGTCGAAGAGGGTCTCGGTATCTCCTTCACGCGGGCTGACACCGAGTACATCGTCAGATGTCCCGACAAGTTCTCCAACCGCTCCAACATCGACCTCGGCAACGTGCGTCCGATCATTCCGATCAACATCGATCCCCCGGAGCACACCAAGTACCGCAAGCTGCTCGACCCGTTGTTCTCGACGAGGCGGATGGACGCCCAAGAGGAGGACATTGCTCGTCGGGTGAACGCCTACATCTCCACCTTTGTCGACCGGGGCGAGTGCAACTTCACCCAGGAGTTCGCCGATCCGTTCCCGTCCTCGGTTTTCCTGGGGCTCATGGGACTCCCCGAAGACGAGCTCTCGATGTTCCTCGAGATGCGAGACGGCATCCACCACCCCGAGCGGATCGATCCCGTCGCGGCCAGCGACGCCGACGTGCGGTTGCGGGTCATCAACGCCAGCGGCCAGAAGGTCTACGACTACTTCGGGAGCCTGGTCGACGAGCGCGCCGATCAGCCCACCGACGACATCATCAGCCGGTTTCTCGCCGCCGATGTGGGAGGGGACAGGCTCACCCGTGAGGACATTCTCGACATCTGTTACATGCTGTTGATCGGAGGATTGGACACGGTCACCGATGCGCTCACGTGCGCCTATGCGTTCCTGGCGCAGCATCCCGAGCACCGCCAGATGATCGTGGAGGATCCGGCGCTCATCCCGTACGCGGTCGAGGAGCTGCTGCGGTGGGAGTCACCTGCCCCGGTGGGCGCACCTCGAATCACCCGATGTCCCGTCGACCTGCCCGGGGGCGCGCACATCGAGGCCGGCCGGGCGGTGGTGCCGCACTGGGGCGGGGCCAACGTCGACCCCTCGGCGGTCGACGACCCGATGACCGTGCGCTTTGACCGTGTGAAGAACCAGCACTTCGCCTTCGGCAGTGGCGCACACCGCTGTCTGGGCCAGCACCTGGCCCGCCGTGAGCTGCGGGTCACGCTGCGCGAGTGGCACCGTCGCATCCCCGACTACCGCCTGAAACCGGGCCACGAAGCGCTTGACTACCCGCCCGGCCTCCGGCACGTGAAGAACCTCACGCTCAGTTGGGGATAGCACGGAGGCTGACGCCTCCCGGCCAAGCCGGGCATCCTCTGGTTCGAGTGGTCCCGCAGCCCGCCAGGAGCCGGGCTCAGCCGCGGCCCGGCCCGTTGAGCGGCCCTGTCCGCAGGAGATCGGCCGGCTTGGAGCGGGTGGCGAACAGCGCGGGAGCGATGGCAATGACATTGGCGGCGACCAGGACGCCGGCCGCCAGCACCACCATGAGGAGGACGGGGATCACCGTGATCGGGACGACGCCCAAGTTGTTGGCGAAGGCATTCCAGACCACCCTGCCGATCACCACTCCCAAGGGGACGCCGAGGACGATCCCGACGGCGGCCAGGGCCGTCGCCTGCCAGGCCACCATGGAGACCACCTGGCCGTTGACGAACCCCAGCACCTTCAAGAGGCCGACCTCGCGACGGCGCCGTGCCACGCTGACCACGAGCAGATGGGCCAGTGTGGCCGCCCCGAAGATGGCCAGCATGGCGCCGAAGATCAGCGGAAAGTTGACCGCCTCGCCGAAATTGACCAGGGAGGTCGGGGTGAGCGGCTTGGAGGCGATGGACGAGTACGCCGCGACGTAGTGGTCCAGCGCCGCCTTCCCACGAGGGCCGGGCACGAAGGTCACCCGCACCACACCCTTGGTGACATCGCCGAAACTCTGGTGACAGCGCGCCAGGGTGGGACCGGGCAGGCAGGCGGCGCGTTCGAGACCGGTGGTGGTCAAAAGGACGCCGGTACCCAGGCTGACGAACCCTCCGTACTGGGGGAAGGAGTTCTGCGAGACGACCCGGAACGGCTCAGTCCGCTTCGCCCCCGAGTGCGTCGTCACCGTCACCTTGACAACCGATCCCAGATGGGTGCCGACCTGGCGCATGGTGGTGACGCCCAGACCGATCTGGTCGTCGGCGCTCGGGGTCCGGCCATCGACCGTGGAGAAGAGGAGCGGCCCTCGGAGGGACGACCCCGAAATGGCCCCCACGTTCACCTTGTTCACCGCGATCAACCCTGAGCCGACGCCTGCGGTAATGGCGGTCACGGCCTTGTCGTGCTCGAGGCTTCGGAGCAGCGGGGGGGTGGGGGAACTGAAGCTGACCTGTTCAGGATCGCCCCAAAGTCGGGGCGAGGCCGTCAGGTGGGTCAGGCTGGCGCCGAAGACGCCCGTCGCGCACAGTGCGATCACCGCCAACACCATCCCGAGGAGGGCGGAGCCCAGGGGGATGGTGGAGCCACCCGAACGACGTTCGAGTGCGTTGCGGACACCGATTACGGCGGCCGGGCGCGCCCCCAGGGCCACCAGCCGCGTCACCACCGCCGAAGGCCGCGTCGCGGCGGCCCCGTCGTCGCCCCGCAAGGTGCGCGCCGCCCGCCACGCCGGCCATAGGCCGAGGGCGAGCACGGCCATCACCGTGGCGAGGGCGCCGAGGGGGAGCACGAGCGCGTCGAAATCGAAGCCGGTGGAGGCCTCGGCCATCCGTGCCTCACCGAGTGGAGCGATGGGGGAGAGGGCGACGGCGACCGCCACGGCCCCGATCGCACCGGCCACCCCCACCACCAGGTTCCTCGCCGTGCCGAGGGCGAGCAGTTGCGGCCGGTCCACGCCGATGGCGGCCAGCGTCGGGTAGTCCTCGCTCTCCACGTTGCTCTGCCGGGCCAGCGCCTGGCCGACGACGGCCAGCCCGACCAGAGCGGCCAGCGCGGCCAGGATCCACCAGCCGATGGCCTGGGGATGGATGGAGGCCTCAATCGTGGCGGCCTCCCCGTCCTCACTCGAGTCTCCGACCGTGCCGCTGCCCAGGTTCAAGGTCGCCGCCTGCTGATCGAACCGGGTTATGCCGGCCGCCCCGTCATGGAGGCGGACGTAGTACTGGTACTGCTTCCCGGTGTGGGGGAGCACGGCGCGGGCGAATGCCCGATCGGTGTAGAGGAGGTAGACGGGAGCCATTCCCGCGGGGAACTCGAACTCGCTGGCCTCTATCCCGACCACGTGGAGGGCGAGCGTCGGCCCCTTGGGAGTCGGCAGCCCGGTGTCGGGGTTGTTGTAGTCCGCCGACTGCGAGGGCGCCTCGAACGGGACGTGGATCACGGATCCGACCCGCACACCGTCGTCCTGTTGCAGGGTGAACGAGGCCAGGACCTGGTCGGGGTCGGAAGGGTCGGGCAGGCGGCCCGAGACCAGGGTGAAGAGCGACCGACCCCGCGCCGGGGCGACGGCGACAGTGATGTCCTCTCCGTTAATCGTGTGGGTGCAGTCACAGGTGGGATTGCCGCTGTCGGAGAAGACGAGCTCGGTGGCGGAGGCCACCCCGGGGAGATGGGCGACCTGGGGTACCGGCCGGGTGGCGTAGACGACGGTGTCGAATCCGTGGGCGGCGACGAACCGGGGGAAGGCCGAGTCGGTCCTGCGGCCGGCCGCTGTGGCGGCGAGCACGAGTCCTGCGACGACGCTGATCAGGAGGGCGACGACCAGCCAGGACGGCCAACGCCGGCGCAACTCGGTGTGGAACAGCAGCCGGACCGCCCCCAAGGTGTCCTCCTCACCTCATCTCGATCTCACCAGTGTGGCCGGGCCGATGGCCCTGGCCAAGGTGGGTAGCCGCCGCCCGGGCGCTCGTGGTGGCACGACCCTCTGGGCGCGGCGGGGGGCGGTCAACCCCCGTGAGAGACTGTCACTCAGGGAAACAGTGAGGCACGGGCGCAATGATCAAGTCCAGGGAACCGAACGGTAAGGCCTCGGTCATCTTCACCCTGCCCGCCGCCGTCGGCGCCCGGCAGGCCGCCGTCTGCGGGGAGTGGAACGACTGGTCGCCCGACGCCGACGTCATGGACGTCGTCGAGGACGGCTTCTCCCTCACGATCGAGCTCGAGGTCGGGCGCCCCTACCGTTTCCGGTATCTGCTCGACGGCCAGCGCTGGGAGAACGACTGGCACGCCGACTTCTACGTCCCCAACGGCTACGGCGGTGACGACTCCGTGGTGGACCTGAGGATGGTGGATGCCCCGTCGCCGGCCCCCGCCCAACCGGACGACGAAGCGACGGGCACCGGCGGGGGTCCCCGGGAGCGGTTCGCCGCTGCCGTCCTGCGGATCCGCATGCCCCCACCGGCCACCGAGCCGCCCGGCTCGACCTGACCCGGTGCCGCCCGGCTCGACCTGACCCGGTGCCGCCCGGCTCGACCTGACCCGGTGCCGCCCGGCTCGACCTGACCCGGTTCCGCCGTTGCAGCGCAGGTCTACGGTTGCCGACCCGTCCCTCGCTCGCTAACCCGGTTCGGCGGTCTGCACCGTGGCCGGCTCAATGGTCATGACCTGATCGAGCGCGGTGATGGCAAAGAGCCGGCGGGCTGAGGGTGTCGGGTCGAGCAAGGTGAGCGTTCGTCCCTGCGCCTGGAGGGCCTTGTGCTGCGAGACGAGCACCGAGAGCCCGGTCGAACCGATGAAGTCCAGCAGGCCGACGTCAATCACCATGTCGCCGGTGGATGCCGCGGTGGCGTCGAGGAGCTGCTCGGCCAGGAATCGAGCCGTGGAGACATCGAGCTCCCCCATGAGCACGACGTGTGTTCGACCGTCCTCGTGGCTCACCAGTACCTGTAGGGGCGCAGCGAGGTTGTGGGTCGGGCGGCGAGGGACGGCGATCTGTTCCGCTGGAACTCTTCGAAGGGTCATGGCCGATTCTCCTAAGCAGTTTTTCCAACCCGGAGTGACGGACGCTGCTCCTTTGGCCAGCATCGAGCGCGGACCCCCTTTTGGCCCGCAACCACTCCAGGGTAGGCCTGACCCGGGGGGCAATTCAACAGGTAGGTCCCCCTCTCCGGGGGAACCCGCTGGGCTACGGGGTTCATGGCCCGGCCCGGGTGTCGGCGGCGTCGCCCGCCGCTACTCGATGACGGAGAGCGTCACCTCAATGTTGCCCCGGGTCGCGTCGGAGTACGGACAGACCTTGTGCGCGGACTCCACCAGGGACTCGGCCGTGGCCTTGTCCAGCCGGGGGGCGTAGATCACCAGGGCGGCGGCCAGCCCGAATCCGTCGTCACTCCTGACATGGCCGTTGCGGCCGTCCCCGCTGGAGTGGGCCGTGGCGGTGTAGATCGGGTTCATGCTGACTCCAGTGGATTGTGGGTTGGTGCGGCGCACGGGCTCGCCAGCTGGCCCAACCGGGCGGTCGGCGAGGCTATTCCCACCTCGTGGCCCCCTCCGGGGACCCCACCCGCGAGCGCCGCCCGGCCGGCGCGACTAGAAGTATGTCCGTGGCCCGCACCGAGAATCCCGCCCCGACGACCGCCCCCTACACGCTGTCGAACACCGCCTCGTCGCATCCCGAACGACCGGCGGTCATCACCCCCTCGGGCCTGACCGTCACCTTCGGGGAGCTCGAGGAGCGCTCGTCCCGGCTGGCCCAGGCTCTCTACGCCCACGGCCTGCGCCCGGGCGACCACGTGGCGGCGGTGCTGGTGAACGACCCCCGGACCTACGAGGTGGCCTGGGCCCTGCAGCGCTCCGGCCTCTATTTCACCTTGGTCAACACCCACCTCACCCCCGAGGAGACGGCGTACATCGTCAACGACTGCGAGGCCCGGGTGCTGATCACGTCGGCCGCCCTGACCGGTCTGTCCGAGGCGCTGGTGGAACTGACCCCCGACATCGAGCTGCGCCTGGCCATCGGCGACCCGCTTCCCGTCGGCTCCCTCGCCTACGAGGAGTTCGTGCGGCACCACGCGGCCACCCCCCTGGCCGACGAGCTGGAGGGGTCGGCGATGCTCTACTCCTCGGGCACCACCGGACGGCCCAAGGGCATCCGCCGCCCGCTCACCGGGCTGGCCCACGGCAGCGAGTCGACCGTCGCCCCCCTCCTCGGGAGCATCTTGGGACTGACCGCAGGTGACGTCTACCTCAACCCGGCTCCGCTCTACCACGCCGCCCCGCTGTTCTGGTCGATGACGGCCCAGGCCCTGGGGGCGACCGTGGTGTTGATGGAGCGGTTCGATCCCGAGCTGTGCCTTGACCTCATCGCCACCCACCGGGTCACCCATGCGCAGTTCGTCCCGACCATGTTCGTCCGGATGCTCAAACTGCCCGAGGAGGTGCGGGGCGCCAAGGACATCTCCAGCCTGCACAGCGTGGTCCACGCCGCCGCCCCGTGTGCGCCGGAGGTCAAGCGCCGGATGATCGAGTGGTGGGGGCCCATCATCCACGAGTTCTACGCCGGCACCGAAGGGGGCGGCATGGCGTGGATCACGCCCGAGCAGTGGCTGACCCACCCCGGTTCGGTGGGACAGGCCATATGGGGAACCGTCTACATCTGCGATGACGACGGCAACGTGCTGCCGACCGGCGAGGACGGCGTCGTCTGGTTCGGCGGGGCCAACAACAACTTCGAGTACAAGGGCGATCCCGAGAAGACGAGGCAGACGATCAACGATCGGGGCTGGAGCACGCTGTGGGACGTCGGCCACCTCGACGCGGACGGCTACCTCTACCTGACCGACCGCAAGCTGTTCATGATCGTCTCGGGCGGCGTCAACATCTATCCCCAGGAGGTCGAGGACGTCCTCGTGCTGCATCCCGCCGTCGCCGACGTGGCCGTGTTCGGCGTGCCCAACGCCGAGATGGGCGAGGAGGTGAAGGCCGTGGTCCAACCGGCAGCCGGTGTAGTGTCCGGTCCCGACCTGGCCGAGGAGATCATCGCCTTCTGCCGGGATCACCTCTCGCACTTCAAGTGCCCCCGATCGGTCGAGTTCACCGATGCCCTGCCCCGGGGGAGAACGGGAAGCTCTACAAGAAGCAGCTGCGCGACACCTACTGGCCCGACCCCGCCCGGGGTTCTCTCGTCGGCCAGTAGGCGAGCACCAGGAGTGACCTGCTCAGCTGTCTTGGCTGTCCCGCTCGTCCTGGCTGTCGCGCTCGTCCCGCTCGTACGCCACGGGGTGGTTGCGACCGAGTTCGGTGAACCGCTCGTTGAGGGCGTGGGCGATGACATCGTGGTCATGGGACTCTGGGGCCACCAACCCGTAGAGGAAGGTCTCCAGCTCGAAGCCGGTGCTCATGCCGCCCAACTCGAAATAGCGCAACCACAGCTCGCCGTGGGAGAGCCCGGCTGACTGGCGGTAGGCATCGAGGACGTCGATCGGCTGCTCAGGCATGGGAGTCCGTTCCAAATCCGACCTCGGACTGCCCGGCCGAGAGCACCGTCTTCTGGGCCCGGTCACGCAAGAGCTCCCCGTGGTAGAGCGACAGCCGAAGGAGGGCGCTGAACGCGCCTTCCTCGTCGATGCCCTCGCGTTCCATGACGATCCCCGTGGCCAAGGTGATGACCTTTCGGCTGCGCAGAGCCTCCTTGTACCGGGAGGCCAGCTGCGTCTCGCTGACCCCGGCCCCGGCGTCGCTCAAGATCACCGATGCCTTCCGAGCGAAGACGGCGGCGGACTGCTGATCCTTTATCTCGAAGCCCTCCGCCGTACGCGAGTAGATGTTGAGAGCTCCGACCGGTTGGTCAAAGGCTTTGAGCGGCGAGGACATGATGGCCTTAATGCCGAGCGCCCGCGCTCGGGGGGTGAACGACGGCCACCTCGTCTCGGTCTCGAGCGACGCGGCATGGAACCAGTGGCCCTGGAGCGAGGCGTCCACGCAGGGCCCCTCGCCGGTGGCGTACTGGTCGGCGTCCATGGCCAGGATGGTCTGGTCGCTGGCCGCCACCGTCGAGAGGACTCCGTGTCGCAACAGCGACACGCTGACGCCGTCGGCCCCGCCCACGAAGGCTCGGGCCAGTTCGACGACCAATCGCAGCGCCCCGTCCACCACGTCGGGGTGCGCCGGCAAGGCCGTGACCCGGCGCGGGTCCGAGGACGAGAGACTCGGGAGGGGTTCGCCTGGGGCCGTCGAGGGCGCGCCCTCTTCCTCGGGCCCGAGAGGGCGGTGACCGGGGAGGGCGAGTTCACGCCGCGACTCCTCGGCAATCTCCATCATGTCGAGGAGTCGATTGACAAGCACCGAGGGCGAGCGGACGATCAACGCCCGGCCCAGATCGCTCAGGCGCTTCTCGGCGTTGGAGATGGCCACCATCCCGGCGGCTCCCACGAACTCGAGCTCCGAGAGGTCGAGCACCAATTCGTCGGGGTCCCGCTCTATGACCGAATCGAGGAGAGCCCCGAGCTCGAAGGCGGCCCCGTGCTCGACCCGTCCACGCAGAGCGAGGACCGTGCTCTGCCCGTGCGTCGTGGTGATGGCCTCGAAACTGGAGGGATTGGCCGTCAAGGAGATGTCGGACGCACGGCGCGTCCCCTCGTGAGCGGAGGCCGGCTTGCGCCGCCCACCGCAATCAGTTGTCCATCCGGAAGTAGAGGGGTGGCGGCCGGGGGCGAAAAGGTGATCGCCCAGGGTCACGGCTAAGGCTTCCCAGAGGAACAGACTGGAGGCTGGTGCCTCGTCGGGTGCAGCGGACGTCGTAAGCCGCCCTCACAGAACCCTCTTTGCTGAAGGTAAGCATTCTCAGCCTACACCCATTTGGCCCGGCACGGAAGATCGGAACGTCACCCAGGGGGAACCTACCGGTCAGTGCGACCGGGGCGGGGGACCGGTGTCGGGGTCCTCTCCTGTATCGACCAGGTTCTGCGCCACCTCCCGCAGCTTTACGTTGAGGTACTGGGACGCTCGTCGCAAGATGTCGAACGCTTCGTCGGCGCTGATCCGCTCCCTCTCCATCAGGATCCCGAGGGCCTCGCCGATGACCTCGCGGGTACTCAGCGCAGCCTGGAAGTTGAGTGCCCGACGCTCTTCGTCTTCATGGGAGTGGGCCACCGAGAGGGCCAGGCCGGCGAGCGACGACAGGATGGCGCCTTTGGCCCGGTCGACGACACCGAACGCAACGGGGCTACGCGCGTAGAGGTTCAGGGCGCCGTGTTGCGCGTCGGCCGAGAGAGGGAGCGAGAGCACGCTGCGGAGGCCGGTGGCCGCCGCTCGTGGTGAGAACTGCGGCCAGCGATGGTCGGTGTTCAGGTCCTCGGCATAGAAGACCGACCGGTGCGCGATGGCGTCGAGGCCGGGACCCTCACCGCAGAGCTCTTGGAGTGCGTCGGCCTCGAGCACGACGGGATGGGTGTGGATCGGGGTGCTGAGCACCCCGCCGTCGAGCAGCACGATGCCGGCAAAGTCACATCCGTCGATGGTCGTCACCGCCAGATCGACCACGCTGGCCAACGTGTCGGTCACGTTCCCTGCGTGGAACAGGATCTGGGCCGACTCGGCCACATTGCGTGAGAGGACAGCCAGGGAGCGGGGGTCGACGGCGGGGAGCTCCTCGGAGAAGTCCACGGGCACCCTCCTTTCAGGACTCCAGTATCGCAGCAGGGCCACGGTCGATTATCGCAGCAGGGCCACGGTCGTCGCCGCAAAGCTCGACCAGCGGTGCTCGCCTGGCGGAGCCACCGGGGGAGCCGGCGGTGGACGGTTCCCCGCCCTGATCACGCGCCGTCGCCCGGCATCGCGAACGCGACCACGGGCTCGACAACTTCGGAGCCCGCCACCGCCGTCGGCGTCTCGGGTGCCGAGGGGGCGCTGGGACTCCGGGTCGTCGTGATCTTCGGAGTCTTCTGGGCCGCCATGCCGGCCGCCGGGCTGCTCCTCGGCCAGTCGGTCGCCAGCGACCTAGCCTCGAGGGTGAATAGGCTGTCGGCGAATCAGTGGATCGCTCCTGTGGCCCATCAGCCCAACATGGCGGTGGCGGTCGTCGCCCCGTCGGGCGAGACCAGCTGAGCCACGCGCACATCGCTGGGCGCGACGCCGAGGGGAGCCGCCCACGCGCCATAGCCGTTCGTCACCTCGAAGGTGCCGAGGTTGTGGGTGGCACCGTTGTCGGTGACAATCTCACAGGTGACGGTGCCGTGCACCGACGACTCGGCAAGTTGCATCGTCAGCATGGGGATAGATCCTCCGTACAATGAGACTCGCCCGACCGTACGGTCGTCCTCGATGAGATTGGCCGTGAGCACCGGCTTGGACGTTGTTGGGTGGGTTTGCGTCCCGACCTTCGCGCTGGGGGGCGATGAACCCGTCGATAGCCCGATGCTCAACCCTGCTGCCAGGGCAACGACGGCGGCTGCGCAGGCAAGAAGCCACCGATGCGGAACGTGGCGAGGGGATCCGACTTTGTCGTTTCGCATGCGGCTGAAGAGCCGGTCCTCGAAACCGAGCGGCGGCTCGACCTCAGGAGCCATGCTCAATACTGCATCTGACGCCCGTGAGAGATGATCGAGCTCATCGGCACAGTGGGCGCATGACTCGACGTGGGCCAAGGTGGCCGCACGCTCACGGCCAGTGAGGATTCCAAGAGCCAGCTCGGCGAGGGTGTCCGCGAACTTCTCGCAGATGGTGTCATCGCCCATCGCTGTTCTCCAGTTCCCCCGAGTGTTCGAGCGCGGAGCGGAGCCGTTTCAGTCCGGCCCTGATGCGCGTCTTCGCCGTGCCGAGTGGGATACCTTCTTCTTCGCTGATTTCGATTGCGGTCCGGCCATAGGCGCAGGCCAAGACAACGGCCCGGCGCTGCTCCGATGGCAACCCCAAGAGTGCGCTGCGTACCGTGGCACGCGCATCATCTCGCTGTACTCCGTCTTCGGGTTGATCGAGGCTCATCAGCGCCGATGCCGCAAAGTCATCAGGATTGGTGGGTACAGCACGGCGCATGCGCAGGGCGTCAATGGTCAGGTTTCTCGTAATGGTCAAGACCCATGAGGTGACCGATCCCCGACGGGGGTCGAAGACCGGGGCGTGGCGCCACACTCTGATGAGCGACTCCTGGGCCACTTCTTCGGCCAGAGTGTGATCGCTTGTCATGGAGTATGCCAGCCCGAAGACCCGGCGCTGGTAACGACGCACGAACGCCACCGCAGCGGCCTGCTCCCCAACCGCCATGCCGGCGAGAAGTGCCTCATCAGTTGGTCCCGGGTCGGCCACGTGCAGGTGTCCCATCAGAAGAGGTACGTCCGAGACCGGCAAAAAGATTGACCGTCCGTCAACTCGATACGCCAGAGCGCGCTTGGAGGAGCTTTGGACCCGAAAAAATCAGCGGCGTCCACGCATGTCCCGGTGAGGGCCTCCGGGTGTCAATCTATGAAAATATGGGCTTGAGCTGGGGTTCTCTGACCCGAAGCGCGCACTGTTATGCCGTTCCTTCACGTAGTCCCTCGTCTCGCAGGCTCGTCAAGCCGTCGGCGCAATCCCTTCACCGGGCTGGACCGTAGTCCCTACGACACAACCGCCGCGACCGAGGAGACGAGCGATATGGGGCAGACCAAGCAGCGCCGAGAAACCACCCATGGAATCCGACTTGGACGCATAGCAGTCGCCGCGTTCGCCGTCGGCGGGCTGTCCGCGTCCGCCTTCGCTGTGGGTACGGCAGGCGCTGCAACCAGCAGGGAAGCGAAGACTGTCACCGTTTCGACCGTCAAGAGCGACAAGTTCGGCAAGATCCTCGCCAGCGGCAAGACGCTGTACACCCTCAAGCCGAGCAAGACGGCCTGTACCGCCCAGTGCGTAACGATCTGGCCCGAGCTCGTCCTGCCTGCGGGTGTGACGAAGGCAACGGCTGGTACCGGTGTGAGCGCCTCGAAGCTCGGAACGGTAGCTCGCTCCGGTGGAGTCCTCCAGGTAACCTACGCCGGTAAGCCGCTCTACTGGTTCTCCGGAGATACTGCTGCCGGACAGGTGCACGGAAATGTGACCGACACATGGGGCAAATGGACCGTGGTTGCGACGGCAAAGCCGGCGAAGTCGAGCTCGAGCTCTAGTTCGGGCGGGTCGAGCTCGGGCAGTGGAGGAGCTGGGTTCTAACCGCCAGAGTTAGGTGCGGGGAGGTTTTCATGACATCTATTCTCCTTTCACCCGATCGCTCCCTCGCTCGTACTCACTCGCAGCGAAGAAGTCGGGGGGGAACGGGTCGAGGCTGGCGCTGTCGGCGCATGTCTATCTCCCCGCGTGCGCGATTGTTGGCCTAGCTGCCGTGCTCGTCGGGATCGGCTGGTCGAATCGCTGGGGTGGCGCAAACTTTGTCGACTCGATGACAACTCTTCGTGCCATCGTCATCGGTCCGCTTACCCTAGTTTTCTTAGGGGTGTTCCTCGTCGTGGAGCGATTGCGGCCGGCACAACGGCGACCGATTTTCGCCCGCGGATACCGACAAGACGTCCTCTATACGGTGCTCAACGCGACACTCGTCGTGCCACTCGTCATCGCGTTGAGTCTCTCCTTTTCCGAGGTTGCCCGCAAGAGCCTCCCGTGGATCGTCTTGCCGAAGTTCGGCACAGTGCCACGTTGGGGCGCGATTGCGGTGATCTTCGTGGCGATGGACGGATTAAATTGGTTTGCCCACCTGGCGAATCACCGCGTCCGAATGCTCTGGCGCTTCCACGAGCTTCATCACTCCCAAGAGGACATGAGCGTGCTAACGGTCTTTCGCACGCATCCACTCATCCATGTCTCCTACCTCATTGCGCTGATCCCGGGTATCGTGCTCCTTGCCAACGGGGCGCTGCCGAGCACCCTCTTGGTGATCTACGGGGGCAGCGTGGCATTCGCGCATTCGAACACCAACCTGGGCTTCGGGCCTCTCGGACGAATCTTCGTCAGTCCGAACTTCCACCGGATTCACCATAAGCTGGACGGACCACAAGACGTGAACCTCGGTTTCGCGCTGACGATCTGGGATCAAGTCTTCGGCCGGGCGGTGTTCCCGACGCCCGAAACGATCAGGACCGACACCGGACTACCGGGCCGGCCGCTGAGAGTGGAACAAGCGGCGGAGCGACCGCACCACCTCTCCGTTCTCGCCACCCAGCTCGTCGCGCCTTTCCGCCCGATGCACGACCTCACGAACCCCCCATCAATCCGGAGAGCCACTCCTCTGCCTAGGCGAGAATCGGACAGACGGTCGCCGGACGATGTGTTTCCCATGGACCTCGCCGCGCCCGGCGCCGAGCGGGAACGAATGATGGTCTGATGGCGACGACTACTGTGCCCCCAACCCCTCGCCAACGCGCTCGGGCACTGTTAGCGATGGTGGTCAGTACCCGTACCGCGCCGCTCCCGGCTGACCTCGCCCTTGTCGCTGCGCGGATCGCGCTCGCCTGGATCTTCATCTACTACGGAGCGGGCAAGCTCTTCGGGTCCTTCAACGGACCGGGATTTCACCGCACAGCGCTTTATTTCTCAAACACCGCTCATCTCCACCCGGGGGGGTTCTTTGCGCTCCTTGGCGGCCTCATCGAGTTGGGCGGCGGGATCGCCCTGGCTCTCGGCCTCGCCTCACGCCTTGCCGGCCTCGCCCTGTTCGGGGACATGGTGATGGCGATGATCACTGTCACGTGGTCGACGGGCATCAACTCGCAGACGTCGCCTCCCGGCTACCAATTGAACCTGGCGCTCGGTGTCCTCGCCCTCGTTGTCGCCGTCTTTGGAGGGGGACGATTCAGCGTCGACGCGCTCATTGAACGGCGGGTGGTGGCGAGGGAAGCACCGCCCGCCCCTGGCCCAGCCGCTTCTCTTGACAATCGGGGAACTGGAGGCGACACATCGTCGTCTTCTAGTTCTGCCCCGGGTCTGCACCCTACACGGGCGACAGTACGCACACTTTTGTTGCCGAACGCGCGGCAACCTCCTCGCGACCGCCCCGAAGCGGGATGGAATTATCAATCCGACATTGACGATGCGAGTTAGGTTGCGAACGCCTAAAGCCAGTGCCGCAAGTGTTGAGCCTTAGCGACAGCCGGGAATCCGCCGGCAAAGCGTTCGCTGGTTCCTCGGGCCAGCCTGTCGGTCACCCCAAGGCTCCCCATTTCGTGCTGCTGCGTTGGCTGGAGCCCGAGTTCCTGTCTGCCCGAGCGAAGAGGCTCATCAGGATCTCGGCGAACCTCGTCGGGGCCGCCGGCGCTGCGCTGTTTGCGAAGGCAACCCTCCAGGCCTACCTGCATACGCATCGCTTGCTCGGCGGGGCATTCGTGGTCGAGCAGATGTGGATTGTGGTTGCCTACCTCATCCGGCGCCCTGCACGCGCGGTGAGCCGACGGTTGGGCGATTGGCTACTTGCCTTCGGCGGAACGTTCGCTCCTGTGCTGCTCCGGCCAGTCGGAGCTCATCCGCACTGGGGGATCGTCGGAGGGCTCGGCCTCCAGGTGATCGGTCTGGCTATTTGCATCTTGTCCTTCCTCACTCTTGGCCGCTCGTTCGGGTTCGCTGCTGCGGATCGAGGGCTGGTACGACGTGGCCCATATGCCCTCGTCCGCCATCCCATCTACGCCTCTTACCTCTTGCTTCAGTCCGGCTACCTGCTACAGAGCATTTCAGGGTGGAACGCCCTCGTGCTGTTGCTTGTGACCAGTTGCAACATCGGCCGGATATTCGTAGAGGACCGCGTACTCGCTACAAACGAGCAGTACGACGCCTATCGCGCTCAGGTCCGGTGGAGGTTAGTCCCCTTGGTCTGGTAGTCCCCAGCCGGATGGGTGAAGGAGCGTCAACGAAGGACATGAGAAGGATTCGATGGTCTATGAGATACAAAAGGCCATGAAGCGTTCCTTGCTTCGCTCGTGGTGAGGATCTGATGGTGCGACGACAGGGCCGGGACGAAGGCACGCTGGTAGGGAAGTCGCATCGGCAGGAACCGGGTTGGCAGCAGTTTGTTCTGCGGCTAATCGGTGGCGGATTGCTGGTTGCAACCGGGGCGATCCATCTTGATTTGTACCTGACCGGCTACCGGACGATCCCGACGATCGGTTGGCTCTTCCTTCTTCAGGTGATAACTGCATTTGGCCTTGGCGCGCTCGTCCTGGTTTCCGGTAGCCGGCTGGCCGCGGCGGCGGGTGCCGGGTTCGCCCTCTCGACCCTCGGTGGTTACCTGCTGGCGCTGCGGATCGGACTCTTCGGGTTCCGCGAGGTCCGCACGACTGCAGGGATCGTCGCCGGAGTCATAGAGGTCATCGACTTCGCGGTGCTGGCCGCGCTCGCGCTGGGCTGGGGCACGCAACGTCAGCTCACTCCTCCGACCGCTCGCGGCAAAAGCCTGGTGGAGAGGCTGCAGGCGAACAGCCCCCTCGCGTACTGGGCCTGCGTCGCGCTCGCAGCACTGGCCGCCGTTCTGCTCGGCGTATCCGTGGCGGCAGCGGGACCAAGCCCAACGAGCGCTGCCTCGGCCAGCCCGCTCGTAAATACGGTCGAGATCAAAGGGGTATCGGTCCTGACCAATGCGCGAGGATTCACGCTGTACTGGTTTGTCCCCGATACGCCGACCAAATCGGTCTGCTACGGCACCTGTGCCGCCTACTGGCCACCGGTGACCGAGCGTCCAGTCGCCGGCCCGGGAGTGACCGGGAAGCTCGGCACGATCAGACGGTCAGGCGGCGTGTTGCAGGCCTCTTATGACGGACATCCCCTTTACACCTACATCGGTGATTCTGCTCCCGGTCAGGCCAACGGCAACAACATCAATCTGAATGGCGGGTTGTGGCACGAGATGGATGCATCGGGCTGACCGGACTGGGGCTCTCATTTGATTCGGGCTCTCATCAACGGATCGAGACTGGCACGGTTCGCCGAACCTCTCGGCCACCGAGCCATCTCGGGGGCCGACGATGTTGCGCAACTCAGAAAAAGTTGCCGTGTTGACACCGTGGAAGCCAGCAGAACCGATCCGCACACCTACAGCGATCGACACGATCCTCACTGTCGCCGCCATTCGCTCTGGCGTACAGCTCAGCTGCCCGAGAGTGAAGGAGCAATCTCCCCTCGTCCCGCTTGCTGAATATCCGCGGGCAGTTTCACGCCATCGCCCTTGGCCAATAACTCCATCTGCGTGCGCCAGACAATGATGTCCAACCGTTGTTGGTCCTGGGTATTGGGCAGATTCTCGAAGTCACCCTCATTGAGGTCGCTGGCCAGCGTGCTGAGGTAGTTGTCTTCAAGGTAGTACGTATCGGCGTAGGGCTTGTTGGCACGGGCTAGCGCCTTGTTGGAGGGCCGTATCTCTTGCATGGCCAGGACGTAGCCGGCAAATCGTTCTTCCAAGTTGTTCATCTCGAGGGAGGCCTGGGCTGGGGTCACTTGATGATCGTTGAAGGCCTCGATGATGGGATCGGTCCCTTCCAACATGGCGTTTACCGGCAGGCGGACCTTTTCGACCTGCGCAACATAGGAGCGAAGGGCGGGCGCCGGCACGGACGAAGGGTTCGCCGACGTGGTCCCAGCCGTCGCACCCAACACCATCACAGACATGACTGCGGCACCGGTCACCACCGCAAATCGGATCATGCTGGGCCAACCGCAACCGGCTCAACCAGATGGGCTTGGCGAACCAGAACCACGGCCAGTGCAACCGTGCCGAGCACTTCAGCGACCAGAGCGAGATCCACCCAACCGGTCACTTCGAGGAGGGTGAATCCGAAGATGGCGACTGTCTCACCGGGATGAATTTCATAATGATGCCCAGCAAGAGAAGGCTCGACCCCGGCATGACGATCACCATCCGGCTCAGCGCCAGGACCACCAGAAGCAGGGCGCCCGGTCCGACGAGCGCGACCACGATATGGCGAAGGAGCGCCGTCGTCTCATAGAGCTAATAGCCGTACCCAGTGGTCGGGGTGGTCGTTGGCGGTTGGGTTGTCGTGGTTTGCGGCGGCGTAGTGACGGGCGGCATCGTGACGGGCGGCGTTGTGACGGCCGGGGTTGTGACGGCCGGTTTGGGCGTGGTAGCCGGCGTCACGGAGGGCGCGTTCGATGTCTTTGGAGTAGGTGCGGTGTTCGATGGGACTGAGGTGGTTGTCGGAGGTACCGTCGCCGTGGTGGCGGCTGCCCCAGGGGACGTCGTGGTTGTGGCTGAGGTCGGTGCCGAAGACTTGTCGTCGGACAGTACGGCAAACCAGGTGCCCTCGACGCCTTGCCCGGTGGCCTGGCCCTTCTTGGTGTCACTGGCGAAGGCGTACAGCGCCTCGCGATGGAAGAACACCTGCAAACGCCCGCCAGCTACGCGTATGGCGGAGAGCCCCTTAACGCCGTGGGGTGCCTTGATACGGGCGACGCCCTTGGGCAACAACAGGGGTGGCCAAACCTTGGCGCACACCCCGGTGCAGGTGGCCTTCCCGGCCGGGTCAACGGTGTAGCGATAGAGCGTCAAACCCGAGCTGGTGGCCAAGACGCTACCGACCTTGGGCACGTGCTCCGTCTTAACGACCAGCGACTTTCCCGATGATGCGCTCATGGCCGAAGCGGAGACCGAGAATGGCAAGGTGACCGCAGCCATAGCACCCGCGCCCAGAGCAACGGTGGCCGCTATGCCTACAGCCAGCCGTACCACGCCCCTCCGGCTCGAACTCTCCCTCCGTTTCGAGTTCGAACTACCCATCCGTGTTGCCATCTCCTGACGTCCTCTCCTCGGGTAGCCGGGTATACGGTCGAAGCTCTTAGGGGGATTGCGCGGCGCCAATATTTCTCCAGAATTGAGCGTTTTTAGGGCGTTGATCAATGGTCGCCCAGCCGACGAAGAACGAGTGCCGTGCCAGGACACGGAGCACCCGCCTCCAGGTCCGTATCACGGTAGGGATGGGCGAGACCTCCCGCCTTAATCCTGCTGTGCCTAGGGCTTGGGACTCCATCGGTCCAAGCGAGAAAGGTGCTGTGGACCCGCTGCGATCGTGCGCAGGTCCTCGGGCAACACGTACTGGCGCCCCCGCACGAGCGCCAACGCTTGCGCTGCGATCACGTCTGGACTGGCAGGTCGTCCGACGGCTCGACGGACGCCTACAAGGCGACTACCGGACTCTTCTCCGTGGCGACGGCACCGACTTCCTCGACCTGCGGGCGTACCAGTGGGGCGACGATGTCCGACACATCGACTGGAACGCCACGGCCCGGATGGACCAGCTGCTCGTCCGGGATTTCATGGAGGACCGCGAGCTCACCGCGTGGCTCGTCATCGACCGCTCGCGGTCAATGACGTTCGGCCCAGCCGGACGGACCAAGGAACACGTCCTGTGCGAGCTCGCGGCGGTCTTCGGCCAGCTGCTCGTCCGGAACGGCAATCGGGTGGGAGCCATCATCTTTGACGGCGAGCGTCACTGGGTGCTCCCGCCACGGCAAGGCCGGAACCACGTCCTCGTGCTGTTGCATCACCTGCTCCGACCGGTCGAGGCCGCGGCGTCGACCGACCTCAGCGACGGACTCAGGGATCCAGTTCCGCCCACACCGTGGTACCGCCGCCGGGGTGGCGGGTCACTCCCCAGACGTGGGACAGCTTGGCGACGCGTCCGAGCCCGTGAGCACCGCTATGGGGCGGAAAGGCGTCCCCGGTTCGCATTGGCCCCTGGCCGTCGTCACGTACTCCAATCCATATCCGTCCAGCCCGACGTTGCATCTCAACTTGGATTGAACCGCTTCCGAATTTGGTCGCATTCGACAACAGTTCGTGGAGGACCACCTCCACCTGGGCACGCGCAGCGGGCTGGATCGACCAGGACTCGAGGAGGTCCCCCGACCACTGTTCCGCCTCTTGTTCAACGATGCAGTCGCGCGAGAAGATTTCAATCGGCTCACGTGGAGTCGGCACCACGACCCAGCCGCTCCAGGCGTGAAATTTACTCGCCGGCCGCGTCCTTGTCTTGGGCATTGCGTCACACTTCCTAAAGGGGGCACCGGTTCTGTGGTAGTTCAGCCCCCTGTCTGTCATGATACCGCAACCGATTCGTAATATATCCTGATCCCCCAGAGAATTAGTGAACTCTTATGGTCGTACGTCCCTCAAGGCGGGCCAAACGCGTCGCCGGTCTCGAGCACGTTTGGTACGGGAAAAGCCGGACTGCCCTGACCGGACTGATCTAACTGATCTAACTGGATTGCTCACACCGGACGGCTCACTCGGTGGCGATCGCCGTCAGCACGTCGAGCTTGGCGGCGCGACGTGCCGGCCAGCTGGCGGCACCGAGGCCGAGCAGGGCGGCGAGGACCAAGAAGACCACCAGGCTGACCACCGGGATGACGATGTCGGTGATGCCCTGCTGCTTGAGGGAGGCGGCGAACGCCGTGCCCAGGGCAGTGCCGACGATGATCCCGATGATGGCCCCGAAGACGGCGAGGATCACCGACTCCGAGCGGATCATCACCCGCACCTGTCGGCGCTTCATGCCGACGGCCCGGAGGAGACCGATCTCGTGGGTCCGCTCGAAGACCGAGAGCATCAGGGTGTTGACGATGCCGATGAGGGCGATGACCACCGCCAGGGCCAGCAGGGCGTAGACCAGGCCGAGCAGCTGGTTGACCTGTGCCTGTTGGGACTTCTCGTACTGTGCCCGGGTCTGGATCTTGATGCCCGGGTACGAGTCCAGCCCGCGGTCGATGGCGTGGGTCGTGGCGGCGTCCCCGTGTTCTGTCTGCACGAGCACCGCGACCGGCAACGGGCTCTCGTAGTGGGCCAGGAAGAACCGGTCGCCGACGACGTAGCTGCCGATGAGCGCGTTGGCCTGGAAGATCCCGCCGATCCGCATGGTGGACGACCCGGTCTGGGCGAACTTCACCGGCACCACCGATCCGACCGACAGGTCATCAGAGCTGGCGGTGGTGGTGTCGATGAGCAGCTCACCTCTGGCCAGCGCCGGGGCCCCCTCGCCGCTGGCCATCCGGAGGATCACCGTGCTCGAGAGGTGGTCGGTGGACACGGCGGTGACGTCGGAGAGGGAGTGGCGGACCTCGAACTCGCCCTGGTAGACCGACGAGACGGCGGTGACGCCCGGCACCGTGGTGACGGCGTCGGCCACGGCGGCGCTGAACTGGCCGGTCCCACCCGTGGCCGAGGCGGTGATGATGTAGTTGGCGCTGATGGCGTTGTCGACGCTGCTGGTGGCCGACTTGGACAACGAGGCGCCGAACACGGCGATGGCGGACACCAGGGCGAGGCCGACCAGCAGGGCGGAGGCGGTCTGGGCCGTGCGGCGGGGACTGCGCATGGAGTTCTCCCGGCCGAGCCTCCCTGAGATCCCCAACGCCCTGGCCAGGGGGCGCCCGATCACGCTGGACATCGGCCGTGCCACGACGGGAGCCAGCATCCCGATCCCGATGAACAGGGCGACCGCTCCGACACCGACGAGCTGGATCGCCGGGATGGTCAGCCCCGCCACGAGGGCGGCGACGCCGAGGACGGCGATCACCGAACCGGTCGTGATCCTGCGTCGGGACGACTCCTGGTCGTCGGCCCGGTAGCTCGCCAGGGCGGCCACGGGAGGAATGCGGACGGCGCGCCGGGCCGGGCTGATGGCCGAGACCACGGTCACTCCCACGCCGACGAGAAGGGCGACGATGACGGTACGGGTCTCGAAGACCAGGGGTCCCGACGGCAAGGTGATGCCGAATCCCTTGAGCAGGGCTTCGAGGCCCAGTGCAGCGAGCACGCCCAGCCCCAGGCCGAGGAGGGACGACACGACGCCGACGATGAGCGCCTCCGCCAGCACGGAGCGGAACACCTGGCGCCGGCTGGCCCCGACGATGCGCAGCAGCGCCAGCTCCCTGGTGCGCTGGCCGACCGTGATGGAGAAGGTGTTGAAGATGGTGAAGGCGCCCACGAACAAGGAGATGAAGGCGAAGACCAACAGGGCCGTGGAGAAGAAGGAGAGGGCGTGATTGATGTCGTTGGCCTGCTCGTCCGCGACGGTCTGGCCGGTCACCACCTGGACCCCCGTGGGGAGCGCGGCCGCGATGGCGTGTTCGACGGACTGCTTGTCCGCACCCGGAGAGGTCAAGACGTTGATGGCGTCGTAGCGTCCCTCCTCACCGAAGAGGCGTTGGGCGGTCGGCAGGTCGAAGGCGGCGATGGTGGCGCCGGCCAAGTTGTTCGCCGTGCCGAACGTCACGATCCCGCTGACGGTGAACGTCTGGGGCGGGCCGGCCAGGAGCACCCGCACCCGGTCCCCGACGACGAAGTGGTACTTCTGCGCCGTCCCGGCGTCCATCACCACCTCATGCGCCGTCGTCGGGGCCGAACCCGACGACAGGTGGAGGGACGACAGCTGGCGATTGGTGACGTAGGACACGCCCAGCGTCGGGGCTCCACCGGTGCTGATGGCCTTCCCCTGGCGCGAGACGAACTGGGCGTAGCCGGTGACGGACCCGTCGGCGTAGGCCACCCCGGGGATGCGGCGCACCGTGGTGGCAATCGACTGGGGGATCGGCTTCCTGATCGCCCCGGTGTCGCCGGTGGTGTCGGCGAACGCCGCCTTCCCGCGGATGACGAAGTCGACGTTCTCGTAGACGTGGCCGAACAGCGTGGTGAAGGTGTTGTGCAGCGTGTCGGTGAGGACCAGTGTCCCGGAAATGAACGTCACGCCGAGCACGATGGCCAGGGCGGTGAGCGCCAGGCGCAGCTTGTGGGCCAGCAGCCCCTGGAGGACGACCTTGCGCACGTCAGGTACCCAGGAGCTTCATGCGCTCGAGGATGGAGTCCGCGGTGGGGGAGAGGAGCTCGTCGACGATGTTCCCGTCGGCCAGGAAGACCACCCGGTCGGCGTAGGCCGCGCCCCGCGCGTCGTGGGTGACCATCACGATCGACTGGCGCAGCTCGGTCACCGAGTGGCGGAGGAACGAGAGCATCTCGGTGGACGAGTTCGAGTCGAGGTTTCCCGTCGGCTCGTCGGCGAAGACCAGGTCGGGTCGTCGGATGAGCGCCCGCGCGCAGGCCACCCGCTGTTGCTGGCCGCCGGACATCTCGCTCGGGCGGTGGCTCAGTCGATCGGCGATCTTGAGCTGCTCCACCAGGTAGTCGAACCAGGCCTGGTCCACGTCCACCTTGGCCAGATCGGCGGGGAGGGTGATGTTCTCCCGGGCGGTGAGGGTCGGCACCAGATTGAACGACTGAAAGATGAACCCGATCTGGTTGCGTCGCATCTCGGTGAGTCCCGCGTCGTCGAGCAGGCCGATCTCCCGTTCGCCCACGAAGGTCCGCCCCGAGGTGGGCGTATCGAGGCCGGCCATGCAGTGCATGAGGGTGGACTTTCCCGAGCCGGAGGGCCCCATCACGGCGGTGAAGCGGCCGTGCTCGAACTCGACGTTGACCCCGTCGAGGGCGCGCACCACCGCGTCGCCCTTGCCGTAGGTCTTGCGCAGGTCGATGGCGCGGGCCGCCGGGGGAACGGCCGGCGCCGCCGGTTGGTTCGTGCGCTGGTCCGTGGTGGTCATCACAACTCTCCCTTGACGTCGTTCACTGGCGATCACCGAGGCTGACGGCCCAGAACCCGGCCATGTCTACCGCCTCGGCGAGGAGTGTGAAACCCACCGCCTCCGCTGCATGCAGCATGGGCCATCGTGCCACCGGCGCACAATCAGGGAAGTCCCTGATCGTGCCCCCATGTGGTCCGACGACGTACAGGGTGGGGGTTTCGATCTGCGGACCACGAGGCCGCAGCGGGCCGGCGGTCCGTCTATGCCCTAGGCCTGCAGCAGCAGTACCCAGTCGTCGGAGCCGTCGCTGTGGTCGGCCGGTGAGGTGAACGAGTGGGTGCCCCGGTTGGGGATGGTGCCGATCGCCGTGTAGGTGCCGGTGGTCGGGTCGTACCAGCGCGCCGTGGTCGGGCCGTGCATCTTGCTCATGTTGACGGTCAGGGTCGTGGACTGCGGCAGGTAGGCGACGCCCAGGCGGCCATTGGGCGTCCGCGCCGCCGTGACGTAGTCGTCGGTGCCCTCGACGCCCTGCGCGGAGAAGGTCCCGTAGCCCGAGGTCACCAAGGTGTGCCCCTGGTCCGGCACCAGGTCGTACCAGGCGATGCTCTTGAACAGGCTGCGCATGTACTCCAACTGCTGCACGCCCGGCGTGTCGAGATGGGTCTCCTCGTCGGCCCAGCTGGGATCGTCCCAGGTGTAGTGGTTGCCGTAGAGCAGACCCGTGGCCCCGCTGGTCATCGTCCAGTACTCCTGGCGGCGCAGGTTCGCGGTGGTGCCGGGATCGATGTTGATGTTGTTCTCGAACTCGTAGTCGTTCTCCACGCCGAACACCGGGAGGGTCGGCGGACCGAAGTTATAGCCCTTGAGAACCTCGGCATAGGGGCTGTAGTAGCTGTACTCGCCGTTGAGGTTGACGAAGGACGCCCACTGCGGGTCGTCGGTGGACAGGCTGGCGTTGTAGTTCAGCTCGACCGTCTGCAGCTGCTTGGGGTCCACCGAGCGGATCCCCTTGGCGATGCCCAACACGTAGGCGTCGTTGGCCGGGCCCCAGTTCTGGTAGTCGTTGCCGCTGGACCACACGATGTTGGGGAACCGCCGGAAGGTCTTGCCCAAAAAGACGCCGTAGTCGTAGTCCTTCTTCCTGCCGTTGGCGGCCAGGAAGTTCGAACTGTCCACCAGCTGTCCGGTGTCGGCCGGGTCCAGGAAGAGGGTGATCCCGTGGTTCTCGGCCAGCGTGACCATGGTCTGCATGCGCTGGAAGTAGACCGGGTTGGGGGTGGCGATGTCCCCATCGGTGGTGAAGGGCGTAATCCCGTCAAAGGTGGCGAAGTTGGCCGAATTGGCGACGTTGTTGTCGTCGATGTACGGCCCCACGATCAGTTGCACCAGGACCGCGTTGAAGCCGTGGGTCTGACGGTCGGCGAAATAGGCGTTCATCTCGCTGGTCGACTCGTAGACCGACAACGTGTGGGCCGAGTCGCCGACGATCAGGTAGGGGTGGCCGTACTGGTCCAAGAGGTAGCGGTGGTTGCTGCTGACCGAGGTGGCAAAGGGGTACCCGGTCCGTCGTGTCCCCGCCTCGGCGGCGCAGCCCGAGACGGCGACCACGACGACGGCCAGCAGAACACACACGGCGACCGCCATCCCGGGCGAACGCCGTGCCGCCGGGCGGACCGTCGGGTGCCCCGCGGACGGCGCGCCCATCACGGTGCGCCCAGTCGGCGGTACCAGAGCCGCCAGGGGGTCGTGTGCCGCTGCCACACGTCGGGCCCGGCGGCGTACGGCGGCCCGACGTGGCGGCGGTTGGCGGCCGACGTCTCGTCGACCTCGTAGGTGGCCAGGAAGCGGGGCGCTCCCTGGTAGGGCGGTCGCACGGCGCGCAGGAGCTCGAAGCGGACGGCGCGCAGGGCGTGCCGGCGCTCGGCCACCTCGGGCAGGTGGACGGTGGTGTAGAAGTCGTTGAAGACCGCGAGCTCTTCGTCGGTCGCGCCCTCCGGCGGGTTCACCCCGAGGAGGAAGATGGCGTAGGGCGCCACCATCGCCGGGCCGGTCTCCGCCACCTGGCGGTAGAGCAGCGTCCAGGTCTGGCGGAGCCCCTCCATGCTCGACGCCGCCCCGATATCGGGATCGGCAGGGCTCTCCTCGGAGTGGGGGACGACACTGAGGAAGCGGGGCGGTCGGAACCCGCGCCCCGCCACGGCGAGGAGCTCGTAGCGGGCTGGTGCGCCCAGGTCGCTCGGGGCGCCGCGCGCGAAGGCCTCGGCTGCGCCGGGCTCGGCCGAGGCGCCGCCACGGACGTCCCACCCCGTCCACGAGGTGACCGGATCGGGGGAGCTCACGTGGGACCGCACCGCTCGTCGGTGCGCCATTCGTCGCTCTCGGGCCTCATCCCCAGAGGCTACAAAGCCGACCGGTTCAATGGTCCTCGCCCCACCAGTAGGCGTCACGCACGCTCCGTTGACCCGGAGCGGTGCAGACCGGCGAGGGAACGTGTCCCTCTGCGCCCGCTTCCGGCCCGGGCAAACGCTGGCCTCTGGGAGTACGGCTCGCTCAGACTTGACGCGCTCACCGACGCCGTGACGTACGGTTGGGTACCGGTCGATGCGAGGTGGTGCGGGGCGTGGTGCAGCGGGCGCCGAAGACCAATGTGGTGAGGGGTACCGCGGCGCGTCAGGGGATCGGGTAGTGCACGGGTCGACCGACCTCAGGCCCGAGGGCGTCGCCCCTCCCTACGGCGACCCGCGCTCGCTGTGGGGGGATCGCCTGGCCCGGGCCGTGCACCGCGCCCTCCTCTCGGGCTGCTCGGAGGTACCGCCATGATCACCCTCGTCCTGGGCGGCGCACGATCGGGGAAGTCCGGCTACGCGGAGCGGTTGATGGCGCACCACCCCCTGCCGATCACCTATCTGGCCACCACGGAGGTGGGTGACGACCCCGAGCTGGCCCTGCGGGTGGCGCTCCACCGCCAGAGCCGCCCCGGCCACTGGCGGACGGAGGAGGCGGGCCTCGACCTGGCGATGCTCTTGCGCGAGACCACCGGTTCGGTCCTCCTCGAGTCGCTCGGGCCCTGGGTCGCCCGCCACCCTGAGGGCATGGTCGTCGACGGCGCCGACCTCTGCCGGGCGCTGTCCGAACGCGACGGCGACACCATCGTGGTCTCCGAAGAGGTGGGCATGGGGGTCCTCCCCTCCACCGAGGCGGGCCGCCGCTTTCGCGACGCGCTGGGCTCGCTCAACCAGGAGGTGGCCTGGGCCGCCGACCGCGTGCTCCTGGTCGTGGCCGGCCGGGCGCTGAGCCTCGACCAGCGACCCTGACCTGCGCACCGCGCCCCGGCTCCCGGCCTACAGGGCACGTAGGAGCTGCGCCGTGGTCTTCGACCGAGCCGCCACCACGGCCGGAGCGACGGCCAACAGATTGGCCACCACGAGCACACCCACCCCCAGCGCGGCCATCACCTCGACGGGCACCACGGAGACGGGCACAGCACCCAGGTTGTAGGCAAAGGCCCGCCAGACGGCCCGACCCAGGGCCACGCCCAACGGGATGCCGACGACGATTCCCAGCAGGGCAACCGTGCTCGCCTGCCAGCACACCGTGGCGCCCACTTGACCCTTGACGAACCCGAGCGCCTTCAAGAGCCCGATCTCGTGGCGCCGTCGAGCCACGCTGACCACCAAGAGGTGCACGAGCGTTGCCGCGCCGAACAACGCCAGCACGAAGCCGAGGATGAGCGGGAAGTTCACCGCTTCCCCGAAGTTGATGAGCGAGATCGGGGTGTCGGGTAGCTGGGCGATGCCCGGGTAGGCGCGTAGGTAGTGGGCGATGTCGGCCCGTCCCGCCGCACCAGGGGCGAAGTGCACGAGGACGACGAACTGTTCAGCGGCGTGGTACGCGCTGAGACACGAGCTCTGCGCCGGTCCGGCGGGGCAGAGGGCGTGCACGTAGCCGGCGGAGGTGAACGCCGCCCCCGCGCCCAAGCCCCCGAGGCCGAAGTCGCTGGGGAACGCCGCCGTCCCGACCACGCGAAACGACGCCACGGCCGTACCGCCTGTCGGCTTCTGGAAGGTCACGTGGACGTGCGAACCCACGTGGGCGCCCACTTGATGGAGCGTGGTCGCGCCGAGAGAGATCTCGCCGTCACCGGACGGAACGTGGCCGTCCACCTTCGAAATGAGCAGTGGGCCGCGGACGGTCTTTCCGGCAACCGACGCGACGCTCACCCCGTTGATGGATATCTCGTCGCTCGTGCCGACCATGATCCCGGTGACGGCATGATCCCGCTCCACCGCGGCCAACTCTTTGGTCGGATTGCCGTGAAGGCTCGAGAGGGCGATCTGGTAGTCCTGGCCGTAGAGCTTGGGCGTGGCCGTCAGGTGCGACAGGCTGGCGCCGAAGACGGCGGTGGCACAAAGCGCGGTCACGGCGATGACGGTGCCGAAGAGCGCGGTACCTACCGGGACGGATGTGGCGCCCCGCCCACGCTCCAGCGCGTGCCGGATGCCGATCACCGCGCTGGGAGGAGCGCCGGTGGCCGACAGATGCGCGGCGATGGACGACCGGTGGAACCGGCGCGACTGGCCGCCGTCGGCCCGCACGCGCGAGGCGCGCACCGAGGGCCACAGGCCCAGGGCCACGACCACCACCACGGTGGCCAGCGCGCCGAGCAGGAGGACCAGGGGATCGAAGGCAAAGCCGGGTGAGGGCTCGGCCAGGCGCGCTTCGCCGACCGGAGCAAGCGGGGACAGGGCGAAGGCGACGATGACCGCACCGACCGTTCCGGCGAGGGCTACCGCGAGATTTCGGGCCGTCCCCAGCATGATGAGCTGACGCCGCGGCAGGCCCAGGGCCACCAGTTTCGGGTACTCCTCGCTTTCGACGATGCTCTGACGACCGAGCCCCTGCCCGACGACGGCCAGGCCGGCCAGCCCGGCCAGCGCGGCCAGTATCCACCAGCCCACGGCCTGAGGGTGGATCGACTCGGCCACGGCTTGCGCGGATGCGTCCTGGTTGGAGATGTACTCGACGCGGGAAGGCGTGAGTGCGGCGCCGAATCGGGGAAGGTCGGCGGTCCCGTGACGCAGCCGGACGAGATACACGTCGGCCAGCACCGTGCGGTGATTGACGCTGTGGGCGAACGCCTCCGTCGTGAACAGGTCGTACTCCGGGCCCTGTCCGGCGGGGAACTCCAGCTCGGCCGCCTCGATCCCCACGACGTGCACGGCGATGGTCGGGCCCGACGGGGCCGCATTGGCGCCGCTCATGAGCGCCTGCCCCTGTGAGGTGGCGTAGAGGGGGAGGTGCAGCACCGACCCGATGTGCACCCCGTAGTCCTGTTGGAGGTTGTAGGAGACCAGCACCTCGTCGGGCGACGACTGGGTGGGCATCCGACCGGCGACCAACTTCACCAGTCGGCGCAGCCCTCGGCTCGACAGCTCGTTGACGTAGAAGTCATTGGCGTTGATGACGTGGTGGGTGCAGCTACACGTCGGCTGTCCGACCGCCGGTATGGCGACGTCGGTGACGGTGGCGACGCCGGGCAGCGTGGCCAGACCGTGGACGGGCTGGGGGTTGAAGATGTACACGTCATAGCCGTGTGCCGCGACGAAACGGGGGAAGGCCGAGGCCGTACGGCGTCCGGCCGCGGCGGCGGCCAGGGTCAGCCCGCCCACAACGGAGATGAGGACGACCAGGATCAGCCACGATCGCCACCGACGGCGGAACTCCGCCCGGAACACCAGCAGGACAGCGCCCAAGATCACCTCCGCCGTCAGTGTGACGCATCGAACCTCGGCCTCCAAGGAGGCCAGCACCGTGGGCAACGGGCGTGGTAGCACCAACGACCCCGATCCCGACCCCGACCCCGACCCCGATCCCGACCCCGACCCCGATCCCGACGGACTCGCTCCGTCGAGGGTCGTGTCCCGTCACGGTGCTCCGAACCACCTCGTCAGGGCGTCACGCAGTCCGGTCTCGGTACCGTCCCCCACCCAGGCGACATAGCCGTCCGGCCGGATCAACACGGCCGTGGGAGCGGTGACCGCGCCGAGTACCGGAAGCACCCAGGGGCCGACATACTCCGCATCGACCGTCTGGACACGGGCCGCCCACGGGGTGACGGACAGGGCGCCCGGCTCACCGAGGTTGAGCAGCACCGGCCTGGCCTCGTGCAGCAGGGTGAAGACCCGCCGCGGGCCCTGGGCGGTCAAGAGGTCCAGATCGGGCATGCGGCGTCCGAGCAGCGGGTGACCCTCGCCGAGGTCGTAGTGGATGTCCAGCCCTGAGATGATCCCGGCGAGCCACGTGCGGGGCTCGTCCATGCTCGCCAGCTCCGCAACCAGATCGGCGAGGGCCTTGCTGCGCGCGTCGGGGCGCTGGAGCACGCCCTGGGCCATCGTGTGCCGCAGGGCGCGGGCCGCCACCGGGTGGCGCTCGTCTTGATACGTGTCGAGGAGGCTGTCCGCCGACGTCCCGTTGACCACCTGCGCCAGCTTCCATCCCAGGTTCACCGCATCCTGCATGCCGAGGCTGACGCCCTGTCCGCCGGCCGGGTAGTGCACGTGCGCCGAGTCGCCGGCGAGGAGCACTCGTCCGGCGCGGTAGGCCGCAGCCTGACGCGTCATGTCGGTGAACCGCGAGATCCACGTGGGGGTGTGGACCCCGAAGTCGGTGCCGTACACGGCGATGAGCGCGGCGCGCAGATCGGCCAGGGTGGGCTCGCTGCTCGGTCCGAGCTGCTGCTCGGTCACGATGACCCGCACCGTCCGACCATCCTCCAACCGGTGCAGGCCATGGACACCCGTTTCGTCGTGGCGAACGCCTCGCGGCGGTTCCTCGGTCACCTCGACCTCGGCGATCAGGTTGCTCCTGGTCGGATCCCAGCCCGGGAACTCGATGCCCGCTGCTCGACGGATGACGCTGCGTCCTCCGTCGCACCCGACGAGATAGCGCGCCCGCAGCGAGCGACCGTCGGACAGCTCGACGTCGACGCCGGTGTCGTCCGGCACGAATCCCGTCACCTCGCAGCCGTAGGTGATCCGTACCGGGAGCTCGGCGATCCAGTCGGCCATGACCCGCTCAAGCGTGTTCTGCCAGATCCCGAGCGCATAGGGATGACGCGTCGGGAAGTCACTCATGTCCAACACGGTCGTGCCGATGATCGCGGCCTGCGCCACCTGACCCTCGGCCAGGAACCGATCAGCGACCCCGCGCTGATCGAGCACCTCGATGGTGCGCGCGTGGATACCGCCGGCCCGCGAGCCGACGAGCACGTGATCGGGACGCTGCTCGACGACCGCCACGTCCACCTTGGCCAACGCCAACTCGGCGGCGAGCATCATCCCCGTCGGACCGCCTCCGGCGATCACCACTGCATGCGTGGCTGCAGGCATCGCCATGCGCCACCCCCTCCTTTTTCCGTAGGTTTCTGGTTCGAGCCGAAGATTGTGCGCACCGAGCAGGGCCTTGCCGCAAACGTCCGTTGGGCGCTATAGTGATCGTGGCGGGGAAGCTACGTGCGCAGCTGTACATGGAGCAGCAGCAGCTGTATGAGTGGCAGCTGTGTACGTCGACTGTATGTCGCAGTCGCGAACGAAGCCTGCACACACTCTGCGTGAGCGCCTGACTATGCTCCAGCGGCCGTGAGACGCAGGAAATCCGTCAACCAGAGCGGCCTCGACTCGCTTGCTAAGCAGATTGACGCCCAAGAACCCCTCGGCACCGTCGCCAACGAAGCGGGACTACGCGCCCTTGGTGAGGAGATGGAGAGGGCAGCCGGAGGACGCGGTGCGGGCCCTCTGGCGTCGTTGCGTCAGCGCCTTGCCCGCCGTCGGGCCGGCAAGCCCCGGTGGAGCGTCAAGCGCCGGGTCATCACCGTCTGCGCCGTCCTCGTCGTGCTGGCTGGCGCGGTTGTCGGCGGTGGATATGCCTATGTTCGCTACCAGTTCGACCAGGTGCACAAGGCCGCCTGTCACGCCTGCGTCCAGGTGGCGGACGGCCAGCCTTACAACCTGCTCGTCATAGGTTCGGACTCACGGGCCGGCAATACGGGACAGGCGGCCAAGTCATTTGGGGCGTACTCAACCGTGGGCGGTCAGCGCAGCGACACCATCAAGATCTTCCACATCGATCCGGCGGCCGGAACGGCTCGGGTCCTCTCGATTCCCCGGGACACCTACGTCACCACGTCCGGCTTGGCACCCAGCACCGGTCTGACGGGAGCCGAGAAGATCAATGCGGCCTTCAACAACGGTCCCGAGGCGCTTGTCGAGACCATACAGAACACCTTCGGAATCCCCATCAGCCACTGGATCGTGATCGATTTCGACGGGGTCATCGACTCGGTGAAGGCCCTGGGTGGGATCGAGCTGGACTTCAAGTATCCCGTCCGGGACGACAACGACGGCGTCAACGAGTCGGGCCTCGACATCACGCAAACCGGTTGTCAACCTTTGAACGGCACCCAGGTCCTCGCGCTCTCCCGCTCGCGGTACTACGAGTACTACGAGGACGGCGAGTGGCAGACGGATCCCGGCTACGACCTCAGCCGGATCGCGCGCCAGAACGTCATCGTCGAGGCCATGATCGCCAAGGCCAAGGGGACGATCAACCCGTTCACCTGGCAGTCGTTGATCGATGCCGTCAAGGGCAACGTCTCCATCGACAACAAGCTGTCCCTCGGCACGGTCTACGACCTGGTCGAGCGGTACCACGCCTTCTCGCCGTCCTCCTTGCAGACCTGGACGTTGCCGACCGTGGCCCAGGCGGGCACCCCGGCGGGCGACGTCGAGCTGGTGAACACCCAGGCCCCCAACGACTACGTCACCACCATCACCGAGTTCCTCGGTGCACCGCCCGGACCGGTCACCACGCCACCGCTCGACCGGTACGGCTACCCCATCACCGTCCCCACGCCGACCCCCGCCCCACCGGCCTCCACCACCACGGTCGCTCCGCACACCTCGACCACCACACCGCCCACGCCGAGCACCCCGGCGCTGCCGTCCTACGACCCGACCGTCTGCACGTAGTACGGCGCGACGAGCGAGCGGGCTCAGCCGAGCGTCTCGTCGGCGAAGAGACCGGCGATCTGCTCGTCGCTGTAGCCGAAGGTCTCTCCGAGCAGCTCCCAGGTGTGCTGACCCAGAACCGGTATCGGACCGGGGGCGCCCGGAGTGCGCGACAGCGCGAGCCGCGGCGCCTCGACGGTCACCGGGCCGAAGCTCGGGTGCTCGACCTCGACGAAGTGGTTGCGGGCGCGGAGCTGGGGGTCGGCCGCGCACGCCGCGCTGCTGGCGACGGCGTGCGCCGGGACGCCCCGCTCGCAGCAGCACCGGGCGGCGTCGTCGGCCGTCCGTCCGGCGGTCCATTCGGTGACGAAGCGCTCGAGCTCGGCGGCGCGCGCCCGTCGGCCCGACAGGGTGCACAGGGACGGGTCGGTGGCCAGGTCGCTCCGTCCCATGATGGAGCAGAGGATCTGCCACTCCTCGTCGGAGCGGCAGGCGATGGCCACCCAGGCGTCGTCTCCCTGGGCGCGATAGACGCCATGGGGCGCCATGTCGGTGTCGGCGTTGCCGCCGCGCTCGAGCACGTGGCCGTCGACGGAGTAGTCGAGGAGCGCCGGCGCGAGGAAGTGGGCCGACGCCTCGGCCTGCGAGAGGTCGATGAACTGACCTTCGCCGGTCCGGCGACGATGGTCGAGGGCGGCGAGGAGGGCGGCGAGACCGAAGCGCGGCGACACGTAGTCGGTGTAGGCGGAGAAGGGGCCCGAGGGCGGTCGGTCGGGCCAGCCGGTGATGTCGGTGAACCCGATGAGGGGAGCGGCCAGGGTGCCGTACCCGGCGAAGGAGGCGAGCGGCCCGGTCTGTCCCATGAGGGAGCTGGACAGCATGATGATCGAGGGGTTGATCTGGCGCAGGCGCTCGTAGGCATAGCCCCAGGCCTCCATGGTCCCGGGTGAGAAGGACTCGGTCACGACGTCCGCCCAGCGCACCAGCTCGGTGAAGACGTCACGCGATCCGGGTTGTGCGAGGTCGAGGGAGAGGTCCAGTTTGCCGGCGTTCATGTTGTAGAACAGCCCTGACCGCTCGACATCCACGATGCCGTCGAGGTAGGGCGCCATGGTCCGCGCCGGGTCGATACGGGTGGCCGACTCCACCCGCACGACCGTGGCACCGAAGTCGGCCAGGACCCGGGTGATCGCCGGCCCGGCCATGACCCACATCAGGTCGAGCACCTTGACTCCGGCCAGAGGTGGCGCACCGGATCGATCCGGGGTTCGGGGCAGATGGGCCGGTGTACGCGGCGCGGCCGTCAGCGCCACCGCCGTGTCGGCCCCGAGGGCGGGTGGGGGCCCGAGCGCGGGCAGTGGCGTGGCCGAGAGCTGGGCGAAGGGACCGGGCACCCGGCACGTCCCCGCCGCGATCTCCCGGTCGCCCACCTCGTCCCAGTAGCCGCGGGCCGCCAGGTGGTCGCTGGCGGCCACGTCCCCGATCGTGCTCACCGGGGCGATCAACAGGCGGCGCCGCTGGGCCATCTCGAACAGCTCGTGCTTGGTCTTGGCCGCCGTGAAGGAGGCCACGATCGCCTTGAGGCGGTCGTACTCCGCCACGGTCTCGGGGTCCTGGGCGATCAGGCGGGCACCGAAACCGAGCCAGTCCTGGTCCCGCGTCGCGAGGTCGCAGAACCCCTCCTCGTGGATCCAGGCCATCAGGCGGGCCGTGAACGGACCGAGCGCCGCGCCGAAGAGGACGGTCACCGCCACGTAGCCGTCGCGGCATCTCCAGACGAACTGCGCGTCGTAGGTCCCCAGCCGAGCACCACCGCCGCTGCGCCGGGGGACGACCGAGCGGAGCGGGGCCGCCAGGACGTACGCCTGCGCGGCCGGGAGCGACGACGCCTGGGCCGAGACGTCGACGTGTTGCCCGAGACCCGATGCGCCCCGCTCGTAGAGGGCGAGGAGCGCACCCCCGGCGGCGTCCGCTCCGGCATGGAGGAAGGCCTGGGGGAGGCTGATGCGTACGGGTGCCCGGTCGGCGTCCCCGGTGAGGACGAGGACCATGGCCGACGCCCACACGGTGAGATCGGTGGCGGGCCAGCGGGCCTTGGGACCGTTCTGGCCGAAGGGCGAGATCGAGACGTACACCAGCGCCGGATTGAGGTCCCGCAACGCCTCGTAGTCCAGACCGAGCGACGTCATGTCGCCCGGCGTGGCCGACTCGATCAGCACGTCGGCGCCGGCCGCCAACCGTCGCAGCTCGTCGCGGTCGGGCTCCGAGTGCGCCAGGTCGAGCACGACCGACCGCTTGCCCCGGTTGTGCACCCAGTGGCTGAGCGAGTGCTGCCGGTCCCGATCACGGTCGAGCCACGGTCCGACCCGACGTGAGTGGGATCCATCGGGAGGCTCGACGAGGAGCACGTCGGCGCCCAGGCCGGCCAGGATCGCTCCCGCCATCTGGCCGCGCTCATCGCTCAGGTCGAGGACGCGGTAGCAGTCGAGCACGGCCGATCCTTTCATTACGGGCTCCGGCGCTGCAATCGGGCCGGCCCGCCCGAGATGCGCAAGGGTACTCTTGCCTGCGCCCCGCCCGTCGGCCGTGCAAGAGTGAGCGCCATGACCGACGACCCTCTCGCCTACATCGCCATCGCGCAGTTACAGCGCCGCTACGCGGACATCTCGACACGCCGAGCCTGGAGCGAAGTCGTCGAGATCGCCACCCCGGCGTGCCGTTTCTCGTTCGACACCCGGCACGGCCTCTTCGAGATTGAGGGGGCGACGGCGTTCGCCAAGTCCGGCGCCGAGCTGGCCGACCGCTTCACCTTCAGCGACTTCATCCCCGTGAACTTCGTCGTGACCTTCGGAGACGACGGCACGGCACACGGGCGCTCCTACTGCCTCGAGGTCGCCGAGGAGCGGGAGAGCGGCGAGTGGATCGAGCACTACGGTCTCTACGACGACGAGTATGCGCTCTTCGAAGGGACCTGGCGCTTCTCGCGACGCCACTATCGCACCCTTGCTCGGCGCACCGCGGCGGGACCGGCCGAGATCTTCCCGCTCGAGCCACCGATTTAGCGCGGGGCGTCTGTGCGGTTCGTACTGGTGCACGGCGGATTCCACGGGGCGTGGTGCTGGGATCGCCTGGTGCCCGAACTGGCCAGGCGTGGACACTCGACCGCCACCGTGGACCTGCCCGGCCATGGCGACCGGGTCGATGAGGACGCAACGCTCCTCGGCTACCGCGACGCGGTGGTCGAGGTCCTCGAGCCCGGTGACATCCTGGTGGGTCACTCCATGGGAGGCTTCGTCGTCAGCCTGGCCGCCGACGCCGCCGTGGACGTCGTGCGCCACGTCGTCTATCTCGCCGGGGGACTGCCGCTCGAGGGCGAACCGCTGGTCGCTGCCGGAGCCGGGATACACGAGGACGAGCGAGGTCTGGCCGAGACCATCGAGGTCATTGACGACGGCCGGCGCATGCGGTTCCGCACCGACGCGGCGGCGATCGACTTCTTCTACCACGACTGCGACGCGGACCTGGCCCGGTGGGCCTGCAGCAGACTCACGCCGGAACCACTCGGGCCGATGTTCGAGCCGATCTCCATCCCCAGGTTCTGGGAGGCGCAGCTACCGCGGAGCCTCATCCTGTGCCACCAGGATCACGCGGGCGGTGATGCGTCCGCCGCGGCGCGGACCATCGTCCGGCTCGGTGTCGAACCCTTCTGGATGGACACCTCGCACTCTCCGTTCCTGAGCCAGCCGGCGGCCGTGGCGGTACTGCTCGAAGACGCGTCGGCCAGCTCGCCCGTCGGTCCGCTGCTGCCTCGTTGAGGCGATGGCGCACCCGTACGTGTCGTTCTCGTAAACCGGGCGCTCTCCGTCCGGAAATGCGCCAATTTCCGGGCCAGGTCGGCCAGACTGTTCGTAGTGACTGCCCTCCGGCGACCGGCGCGCCGCTCTGCAACGTGGATTGAGCAGCGGCTGAAAACCGAGGGGCAGCGGCTGAAACCCCAGGGAGAGCGTCAGCGGGGGGACGGCTAGCCGGGTGGCGGGCGGTCGCCGCATCGTGCATCGAGCACTGCTGATGATCGTGCTGATCCTGCCTGCCCTCGCCGTGCTGGCCGGAGCGGGTCCGGCGTCGGCGACGACGACGTGGCAGCCGGCGGTCAACGAGGACTTCCCCGATCCGAGCGTCCTGGACGCCGACGGCGTCTACTACGCCTACTCGACCGAGGTGGGTTTCGACGACGTCCCCTATGTGACGTCGACGAACGGAACGCAGTGGTCCTCGGCCATGGGCGATGCGCTCCCCGCGTTGCCGAGCTGGGCCAGCTTCGGTGACACCTGGGGGCCGACCGTGGCCCGGAGTGCGGACGGCCAGTACGTCATGTTCTACGCCGCGCTCGATACGAGCTCGGGCGCCGAGTGCATCGGGGAGGCCCAGTCCGCCTCTCCCGCCGGGCCGTTCGTCGACCAGAACGGCGCTCCGGTGCTGTGCGATCCCGCCGAGGGCGGAGACATCGACCCCTACATCTTCGCCGATGCGACCACCGGCCAGAGCTATCTGATCTGGAAGGTCAACGGCAACTCCATCGGCCAGCCCAGCTCGCTATGGGCCGCCACGCTCAGTCCGGACCTCACCCTCACCGGCCTGCCGAGCCAACTGTTGACCGACGATCAGTTCTGGCAGGCAGACAACATCGAGGGCCCGGCCATGGTGGCCGAGGACGGGGCCTACTACCTGTTCTACAGCGCCAACAACTATCAGGGCGCGGCCTACGCCATCGGCTACGCCACCTGCGCGTCACCGCTCGGGCCGTGTGCCGACAGCCCGAACAGTCCGATGATGGTCAGCGGGGGCGGCATGGCGGGGCCCGGTGGGCCTGCGCTCTTCTTTGGACCACGCGGACTGGAGATGGCCTTCTCGGCGTGGGCCGGGACGACCGGGTACCCCGACGGGGGGTACAGGGCCATGTACCTGGCGTCCGTCTCGTTCGAGGACGGAACGCCCCACCTCGTCCCGGTGCCTCAGGACGAGAGCGAGTCGAGCTACTGGGTGTTCGGTGGGGAGGGCGCCGTGCACGCCTTCAACGCGCCTTCCTTCGGCTCGGCGCCCTCGTCGCCCGGTTCGCCGGTGGTCGCCGCCGCCGCCACCCCGGACGGTGGTGGCTACTGGACCACCACGGCCGATGGCAACGTCGTCGCCTATGGCGACGCCCCGTATATCGGCGGCGCAGGGGGAGCGCACCTCAACGCACCGATCGTGGGCATCGCCGCCACCCCCGACGGCAACGGCTACTGGCTGGTGGCGGCGGACGGGGGGATCTTCACCTTCGGCGACGCTCCCTATGAAGGCTCGCTGGGTGGCGTCGCGCTCAACCGACCGATCGTGGGCATGGCGGCGAATCCGGCCGGCAACGGCTACTGGCTGGTGGCGGCGGACGGGGGCATCTTCACCTTCGGTGCCCCGTTCTTCGGCTCGACCGGGAGTATGCACCTCAACCGACCGATCGTGGGCATGGCCGCCACCCCCGACGGCAACGGCTACTGGCTGGTGGCGGCGGACGGGGGGATCTTCACCTACGGCGACGCGGCGTTCGACGGCTCGAGCGGCGACGTCCGACTCAACGCGCCGATCGTGGGCATGGCCGCCACCCCCGACGGCAACGGCTACTGGCTGGTGGCGGCGGACGGGGGGATCTTCACCTACGGCGCCGCCGGATTTGCCGGCTCTGCCGCCGGAGACCCGGGCGGTGACCCGACGGTGGCCGTCGCCGCAGCGCCGGGGTAGCTACGCTGGGGACCAGGTGGCGGGCCAAATCTTCATGCGCTCGCCAGGACTTTCACAGCTCAGACTCATAGTTACCCCGTAGTATTGAAGGTGTCGCCCCTCCTCCCCCCGGTGGATGGCGACCATCGCCCCCGGACCGTGCCCCCCACGGTTGCGGGGGCGCTCCCTTCGGTGGACCGGGGGGTCCGGCGTACCCTCAGATGGCGGTGAGCACCGGGGCGAGGTCGCGCCAGGCCTGCCGTGGGAACATGCCCTCGTCGCTCAGCACCTGCACGCAGACGTGGTCGGCGCCGGCGTCGAGGTGCGCCCGGATCCGGGAGGCGATGGCGTCGGCGTCGCCCCAGGCGACCAGTCCGTCGATCAGCCGGTCCGAACCGCCATCGGAGAAGTCGTCCGTGGTGAAGCCCAGGCGCAGCAGGTTGTTGGTGTAGTTCGGGAGCTCCATGTAGTGAGTGAGGTGCTGGCGGCCGAGCCGGCGGGCGGCGGCGGGATCGTCGGCGTGGACGACCGCCTGCTCGGGAAGGACCAGCTTCGACGGACCGAGGGCCTGGCGGGCGATGGCCGAGTGTTGGGGGGTGACGTTGTAGGGGTGGACGCCGCCCGACCGGCGGGCCGCAAGTTCGAGCATCTTCGGACCGAGCGCCGCCAGCACCCGGCTCTCGGACGCCAAGGGGGTCTCGGCCGCGTCCAGGCCGTCGAGGAAGGCCTCCATGGCGCCGAGGGGCTTGGCGAAGCGTCCCTCGCCCAACCGGCTGTTGACCGTCGGCGCGTGGCTGGCGCCGATGCCCACCAGGAAGCGGTCCCCGTGCGCGGCGACCAGCCGCGCGTGGGCTGAAGCCGTCTCCTCCGGCGTGTGCATCCACAGGTTGAGGATCCCGGTGGCCACGGTGATGGTGCGCGTGGCCGACAAGAGCCCCTCGACGGCCCCGAAGACGTCGCCGCCGGCGTCGGGTATCCACAGTGCCGTGTAGCCGAGCTCTTCGAGCTCGGCCGCCGCCTCGGCGGCCTCACCGGCATCGCCGAAGCGCAGACCCGCGTTCCACACCCCGACTCCGGTGACCCTCATGTGACGCTCACGCTCATCTCACACGGACTCCCACTCGACACGGACGGACGCACCGCTCGGAGAGTAGCCGCCGCCGCCCGGTCGAGCTCGTGACGGGTCGTGGGCGGCGCTCAGGGCGCCAAGGCCGCCGCTCAGGGCGCCAACGCCGCCGCCAGGATCTCGGGGTTGAAGTACTCCCGCCACAGGGCCAGGAGGCCGCGGCGGAGCTCGAACACGCCGATGTAGCGGTTCTCGTAGCGCCGGCCAGTGGAGAGGACCGTGGCGCTGCTCTGGTACTCGGCCACTAGGACGTCGGGGTTCAGGCCGGGGTAGAGGGCAGTGATCTCCAGATCGAGACGGTCGAAGAAGCCGCCCAGCGTTCGGCTGAACGTCTCGACGAAGGCGTCTCGACCGACGACGGTGGTCCCGCCGCCCGCGTAGGGAGCCTCGAAGCGGACGTCCTCGGTCACCGTCGTGGTGAGGTGGTCGAGGTCCCGGGCGCCGATGGCGACGAACAGCCCTCTGACCAGGTCCTCGCAGTTCGCCACGGCCTCGTCCTGACTGTTCGGGGATGGGATGCGAAGCATAAGACCCGCGCCGGCGCCCCGCCTCTCTGATGCCGCCACAGGGGTCCGCCTACCATTACCTCTCGTGTTCCGGTTCCCCCCGTATCTCGCCGACCGGCATCACGAGGTCAGGGAGCATGTCCGCGCCTGGGCCGCCGCCCATCCCGACCCGTCGCCGGCCGACTTCGCCCGGGGCGGCCTGGTCGCGCCCGGGTGGCCGCCGCCGTGGGGCCTCGACGCCGGGGTCGGCGGCCAACTGGTCGTCCGCCACGAGCTGGCGGCCGTCGGCCTCACCGCGCCGCTCTCGGAGATTGAGGTCAACTGGGCGGGAGCGGCGATCCTGCGGTTCGGCTCGGATCGCCAGCGCGCCCGCTACCTGTGGCCCCTGCTCGAAGGGGAGGAGCGGTGGTGCCGGCTGCACAGCGAACCCGACGCCGGCTCGGACCTGGCGATGATCGCCACCCGTGCCGAGCGGACCACCGATGGCTACCGGATCAACGGGCAGAAGATCTGGACCTTCGGCGCCACCAGCGCCCACTTCGGCGCACTGCTTGCCCGGACGTCGGGTGCACGCGGCGACCCGGACGGAATCTCGTACTTCATCGTCCCGATGCAGTCGGCCGGCGTGACGATCGTTCCCATCAAGGATCTCGGCGGGGCCTCCGCCGTCAGCGAGGTGTTCTTCGACGACGTCGAGATACCGGCGGACAACCTGATCGGTGAGCTCGGCGCGGGGCTGAGGATCCGACGACCCAACGATCCGGTCCCCACCGTGCCCTTCAACGCGGGGTTCGGGGCGGGCCACGACCCCGCCGTCTTCCGGCTGCTGGACCTGGCCGAGGGCGACGACCTCCCCGGCAGCTTCGCCGACACGATCCTCGACCTGTACGTCGAGAGTCAGAGTATCGATGCCCTGGCCATCCTCGACGCCGAGGAGGAGCACACCACGGGTACCGTGTCGGTGCAGCGAGCCGATATCCGACGCTGGCTCACGCAGGAGTTCCGGCGCGCCGTGCTCGAGTTCGTCCACGACGTGCGCGCCGAGGGCGAGTCGCTCGACCGTCGAGCCGCCGTCGAACGTCTCGACCAGCTGGGCATCGCCGGGACGATCTTCCGGGCGGCGGTCGCCACGGTGCCCAACGGCGGGTCCGACATCCACCTCGAGACGGTCACGGCGCGCCTGTTCGACACCGGATCACCGGTGCTCACCGCCTGGGCGGGGGAGCGATGACGTCCGAACACCCCGCCTCCCTTCTCGGCAGCGACTACGAGATGCTGCGCACTTCGCTGCGCGGCCTGGCCGACGATCTGTCCGAAGTCGACCCGACTGCACCACTCGACCCGTCCGTGCTCAAGCAGTTGGCCGCGCGCGACCTACTGTCGGACGACGGCGCCGACCCGCCGGACGTCGAGTGGCTGGCCTGGCTGGTCCTCTTCGAGGAGCTGGGGCCGAGCCCCGTCGGCGCCGGGCTGCTCGCCCGCGTCGCCTTGGGCGCCGTCATGACCCACCTGCTCGCCGGGGGCTCGGCGCGGGCCGCCGAGCTGAGGGACGCCGCGCTCTCGGGCGAGACCGGGCTGGCGTTGGCCATCCAAGAACCGGGCCTGCGTTGGGCCCAGGGGGAGTACGCCACGAGGGCGGCCGGGGGCTCCACGCCGCGGCTGTCGGGGACCAAGCGCGCCGTCGCCCAGGCCGCGACGGCCGATGTGCTGGTGGTCGTCGCCGCCGACGACGTCGGGACGCACCTGTACGCCGTCGATCGTGGTGCCCAAGGCCTCACCGTCGTCGAGGCGCCGACGATCGATGCCAGCCTGGCCGTCTCGGCCGTCCACCTCGACGGCGCCCCGGCGCGGCGGCTCTCCGAGGTCGACCTGGCCGACGGGCCGCTGGTCCGGGCCCTGTCGTTCGCCCGGCTGGCCATGGCGGCGATGTGCGTGGGCTCGGCCTGGCGCGCCCTCGGGCTGGCCGTCGACTACCTGCAGGACCGGCGCCAGTTCGGCACGACGCTGCGCGAGTTCCAGGCGGTCTCCCACCGGTGCGGCCGCTCGCGCATCCGCCTCGAGCAGATGCGGGCGCTGGCCACGCGTGCCGCGCTGGAGGGAGCGCACGGCGACTGGCCGGCCCTGCCCCACTCGGCCGCCATGGCCCGCGTGTTCTGCGGCGACGGCTACGCCTCGGTCACCGCCGAGGCGATGCGCGCCGAGGGTGCGATCGGCATCACGTGGGAGAACGTCCTCGCCCTGCACTACCGGCGCGCCCACTGGCTGCGCGAGCTGCTCGGTGGACGGGCGCTCGAGCGCCGGCTCCTCCTTGAGGAGGCCATCCGGCTCGTCCCCGGGTAGTCGGCGCATGGGCTCCGTCGGTGACGCGCTGGCCCTGCGCCCGGACGGGCCCGATCGGTGGTTGGCCTTCGCCGACCCCGACCACGAATCGATCACCGCCATGTTCGGGGGCTGGACCGCCGGGGTCGCCCTCGGGTCGGTTCTACGGTCGGCCACCGGCGGCGCCACCCCGTCGGCGATGACCATCAACTACATCGGGGCGATCACCCCGGACCAAGAGGTGGCCATCGACGTCCATCGCCTGGGCGGAGGTCGCTCCATCGAGCACTGGCGGGCCGAGGTCCGACCGGCGGCCCTCCAGACGGTCCTGGCCTCGGCGATGGTGGTGCTGACCAACCGACGGGACACCGACGGCCACGCCCAGTTCGCCATGCCGGCGGTGCCGGATCCCGAGACGCTCGAGGAGTTCCACGCCCCGGGACCACAGGGCCAGCAGACGATGCTCCGGCGGATCTCCGGGGACTATGCCAGCGGCGACTCCTCGAGCACGCACTGGATGCGCGATATGTCGGGGCGCCCGCTCGATCACGTCCTGCTCGCCTACCTGGCCGACCAGAACGCCCCCCGCTCGTTCTTCTGGGGACCCGGACCCCGCCCGTCGGCGACCCTCACCATGTCGGTCTACTTCCACGCCACCGACGACGAGCTCGCCGCGGCAGGGAGCGACTACCTACTGGCAGAGACGACGGGGACCAGAGGCCATCGGTCCACCTCGGATCAGCATGCCAGGATCTGGAGCCGCCAGGGCGCGTTGCTGGCCACGAGCGAGCAGCTGTGCTGGTATCGGTGAACCGCGCCGGCGACCAGGATTCGAACTGTCGGATTCGCCTGTGTGAGGGCGGACGGCCGTAGGCTCATGCGGGTGGCACAGTTCGCGCTCGCCGTTCTCGGTTCTGGTTCGGGCAACGTCGCCATCCCCCATCACGTCGGCGCAGGCAAGGTTGCTCTCATCGAGCGAGGCTCATTCGGGGGGACCTGTATCAACAGAGGCTGCATCCCGTCCAAGATGTTCTCCTACACGGCGGACCTCGCCCTCCAGGTCCGCCGGGCGCGGCAATTCGGCCTCTCGGCGAGGCTCGAGGCGGTCGATTGGCCTGCCATCCGGGATCGAGTCATCGCCCGGGTCGATGAGGCCTCGTCGTCTGGGCGCAGGGGGCGGGCCGAGTCCACGGACGTCGTCCTCTTCGACGGGCAGGCGCGCTTCGCCGGTCCACATGAGTTGGTGATCGACGGCGATACCCGTATCGAGGCGGAACAGGTGGTGATCGCCACCGGTGGCCGGCCGTCGATCCCTCCGGTGGTGTCCGACTCGGGGGTCGAATTCCACACCTCGGACACGGTCATGTGGCTGGAGGCGCTGCCCGCCAGCATGGTGATTCTCGGCGGAGGCTCTGTCGCCGCCGAGATGGCCCACGTCTTTTCGAGTCTGGGCGTCGAGATCCATGTCGTAGAGAAGGCCGCCACCTTGATGGAGAGCCTCGACGCCGAGATCTCGCAGCGTTTCACGGTCCAGGCGGTGGCGCGCTGGGACGTCCACCTCAATGCCACGGTCACCGACGTGCGGGACGATGGCGGGGGAGTAGTCGTGGTCCTCAACGACGGGACCAAAGTGACCGGTGAGATGTTGCTGGTCGCCACGGGACGACAGCCCAACACCGACGACCTCTGCCTCGAGCTGGCTGGGGTCACCCTCTCGGCGGACGGGCGCGTGGTGGTCGACGAGTTCGGGCGCGCCGCCGCGGGCATCTGGGCGCTGGGGGACTGCAGCTCGCCGTTCGAGCTGAAACACGTGGCCAACGCCGAGGCCCGGACCATCGCCCACAACCTGGCGCATTCCGACGATCTGCGACCGCTGCCGCACGACTGGGTACCCTCGGCCGTGTTCAGTGACCCGCAGGTCGCCTCGGTAGGCGCCCGGTCCCAGGATCTCATCGACCGACCGTACGTCGAAGCCACGCAGCAGTACGGCGATACCGCCTACGGGTGGGCCATTCAGGACCACGGCGGCATCTGCAAGCTCTACGCCGACCCCGAGACCGGCACCCTGCTTGGGGCGCACATCCTCGGCTACCAGGCCTCGCTGCTCATCACCCCGCTGATCCAAGCGGTGGCCCACGGCCAGCGGGTGGCCGACCTTGCCCGGGGCCAGTACTGGATTCATCCGGCGCTGAGCGAGGTGGTCGAGAACGCCCTCTTGAAGCTGCCGGTCGATCAACGGGTGTGCTCCGGGCAGTCCCACTGATCGAGAGCCACGCTCTCCCCTCGGCCTGCGCCGGTACTGGTTCGGCGACGAGAAGGGGGGTATAAGCCCAAACATGATCAATTCCCTCGCCCTCATCGTTACGCCCAGCATCCATACCGAACAGCTGCTCGCGCTCATTGCGGTGATCGTGTTCATCGTTGCCGCTCTGGTTGCAGTCGGGACGCGGACGTACTACGCGGTATTGGTTTCGGCGGGACTCGCGCTCCTGTCAGCGGCCATCCTCTGGAGTTGACCATCACCCCTTGGTGGGCGCGGGCCGGTGCCTCCCGATGAGGTCCTTTCCAAGGTCGTAGTCCTCGTCCGCCTCGTGGGTCAGCACGCCGACCGCGATGCCGTCGCGTTCGTACCAGATAGTGAAGGCTCCGTCGCCGTGGTCCACTAGGTGATCGCCATCGAAGCCATCGCCCCACGCGGCATATTTGAGCGTTCGGTCCCCGATGGTCGACCAGAAGCCCGGCACGTCACACCACGCAGTCTCGCGTCCGGCGGCCGTTGCGCCGGCGACTCGTCCCATGGCCAATGCCTCGCCCCAATGCTCGACCGCCAGGTGGCGCTCGGCGCCGGTGTTGTAGGCAAACGCCACGTCGCCCGCGGCCAGAACGTCCGGGTGACTCGAACGCATGTGGGTGTCGACTGTGACTCTGTCCTGCGCCATGTCCAAGCCGGCGTCCGCGGCCAGCGCGGCTTCCGGTTTCACCCCACCAGCGACCAGAATGAAATCGCCCTCCGCCGTCGTCCCGTCGGAGAGGTGGACCAACCGGTCCCCCTGAACCTCGGCAACTTCGACACCAAGACGGAGCGTCACTCCTTCGTTCCGCAACCAACTGCGAAGTCGTTCGCCCGCCCCGCGGCCCAGGCGGTCGATCTGGGGAAGTTCTTCCATCGTCACCAGCGTCACGACGAGACCCCGGCGCGCCAAGGAGGCAGCGGCCTCACACCCGATGAATCCCGAGCCGATGACCACCGACGAGCGGGACGAAGCGGCAATCTCGCACAGCGTCCGGGCGTCGCGTCGTGATCGGAGGTGCCGGACCCCTGGACCTTGTGCTCCGGGTGCCGGGAGTGATGTCGGGATGGCGCCGGTGGCCAGAATGCAGGTGTGGTACTCGAGTTCCGTTCCATTCGAGAGCGTCAGCCGGTGTTGATGGGGACGCAGAACCGTCGCCCTGGTGTCGAGCAGGACGTCAATCTCATTGGATTTGTAGAAACCCTCTTCTTCCAGGGGTAAGTCGCTCTCATCGGACTCCCCGCGCAAGAAGTCCTTCGACAGAGGGGGCCGGTTATAGGGCACAAACTCGTCGGCCGAAATCAAGGTCACGCCGCCCTCCCCGCCAGCCTCTCGGTAGGCACGGGCAGCCTCCAACCCCGCCGGTCCGCCACCGACGATGACTACATGCGGTGGCATCGCTCACTCCTTGTTAGGTGTCCGTCCGCGTTGTCGGCCTGCCCACGCGAGCGCGTCTCCTTACTTCTTGACCGCATCCTTGAGCTTTTCTCCGGCCTGCTTCAGGTTGCCAGCGACCTTGTCACCCTTACCTTCGGCCTCCAGACCAGGGCTCCCAGTTGCCTTGCCGGCTGCCTCTTTGACATGCCCCTTGGCTGCCTGTGCCTTGTCCTTTGCCTTGTCGGTTGCACTCATGAAACCCTCCTTTGTGTTGTCCCCCCTTCGTACCCGAACCGACCTTGAACAAACGGATGCACGCTGACACAGGACGTGCACCTCGCCCCGTTCGCAATCGGGCAGTTTGCATCCATCGCCATCGGGTACCTCTGCTCCGCGCCACTCGGCGTTCCTCTCGAAAGGTCACCGCTATGGCGAAATCCTCCTCCACCCCCGCGACTGCGCCCCGACGGCGCAAGGCTTCCGTCTCGGAGGGAGTAGCCCGCGAGGCCGTCGCCCCGTCTTGGGCTCAGAGTGGAGAGACGCTTACGACCGCAACTGGCGTTCCGGTAGACGACACGGACAACAGCCTGCGCGTGGGCGAGCGTGGGCCGACGCTTCTCGACGATTTCCATCTGCGCGAGAAGATCATGCACTTCGACCACGAACGCATACCTGAGCGCGTGGTGCACGCCCGTGGAGCGGGTGCCCACGGCATATTCCGTCTCACCAAGTCCGTCGAAAACCTCACCAGTGCGGCGATCTTGAGTGACACGTCGGTAGAGACCCCGGTGTTCGTCCGCTTCTCCACCGTTGCGGGATCGAGGGGTTCGGCGGACACCGCCCGGGATGTCCGGGGGTTTGCCGTTCGTTTCTACACCCGAGAGGGAAACTGGGACCTGGTTGGCAACAACATTCCCGTCTTCTTCATTCAAGACGGGATCAAGTTCCCAGACGTCATCCATGCGGCGAAGCCCGAACCGGATCGCGAGATCCCCCAGGCCCAAACGGCCCATGACACCTTTTGGGATTTTGCCTCGCTTACCCCCGAGTCGACGCACATGCTGATGTGGATCATGTCAGATCGAGCGATTCCGCGTTCGTATCGAACGATGGAGGGTTTCGGGGTCCATACCTTCCGACTCGTGAACGCCCGCGGGAAGACAACTCTTGTGAAGTTCCACTGGAAGCCCGCCGCAGGGTTGGCCTCTTTGGTGTGGGAGGAGTCGCAAAAGCTGGGTGGCATCGATCCCGATTTTCACCGGAGGGATCTCTGGGAGGCTATCGAGGCTGGAGCGTTTCCGGAGTGGGACTTGGGGATTCAAGTCTTTCCTGACAATGAGGACCAGACGTTCGAAGGAGTCGATCTCCTCGACCCTACGAAGTTGGTCCCCGAGGAGGTGGCGCCCGTTCAGGTCATCGGACGGCTCACTCTCAATCGGAACCCCACCAACTACTTCGCCGAGACCGAGCAGGTCGCCTTCTGCACGGCGCACGTGCCTCGTGGAATCGACTTCACCGACGACCCACTCCTCCAGGCCCGCAACTTCTCGTACCTGGACACCCAGCTGAGCCGGCTGGGTGGGCCGAACTTCGACCAGCTACCGATCAACCGGCCCCGTTCGGCGGTGCACACGACGCAGCGAGACGGATTCGGGCAACAAGCCGTGGCGGAGGGAATCGCCCCTTACAACCCGAATTCGCTCGCCGGTGGCTGTCCATTTGCCGCCGACGGAAAGGGATTTGTGCACGTACCGCGTGAGGTGTCCGGCCAGCGGGTGAGGGCCCGGGCCGCCTCGTTCTCCGACCACTTCTCCCAGGCCACGCTGTTCTGGGAGAGCATGAGCCCACCCGAGCGAGAACACATCATCGGGGCCTTCTCATTTGAGTTGGGGAAATGCCTGAGCGAGGAGGTCAAAGATCGCGTGCTCGCCAACTTGGCCAGCGTGGACGCGGAGCTCACCAAAGCGATCGCGACCAATCTGGGCAAGGCGTCTCCCAAGGGAAAGCCGGCGAGGGGTATCAAAGGCTCTCCCGCACTGAGCCTCCTGCCTACGAAGCCGGCACCGATCGCAGGTCGGACGGTCGGCATATTGGCCGTCGAGCAGGTCGACGCGACAGGAGTTCGTTCGCTTGTCAAGGCCCTGGCATCAGCTGGCGCAGTCTCGGTGATCATCGCACCGCATGGGGGCGAAGTGTCGGGTGACGGCGGCGCCATCCCCGTCGACCGAAGTGCCATGACCACCCAGTCGGTGGAGTACGACGCGCTCGTCGTCGCGGGAGGGAAGGGCGTCACTGCGCTCGGAGCGGATCCATACACGGCGCTCTATCTGGGCGAAGCCTTCCGGCACTACAAGCCGATTGCGGCGTGGGGCGAAGGACGCACGATCCTCGAGTCGTGCGCCATCCCAGACGACGCGCCGGGAGTAGTGACCAGCGCGACCGCAAATCGCGGCTTCGCCAATGATGTGATCGACGCGCTCAGTTGGCACCGCCATTGGACGCGCGCGCTGTTGCAGTAGGGCGACGGACACCCCCTTTACACGTCCACACCACGAAGGGCCATCGACCATCAGAATTCGGTAACCGGCGTGCTTCTTTGGGTACAGAGACTCTGTGCGCTTGCGACGATCACGCTTCGATGGCATTGCGATAGAACGGCGCCGGTGTGGTCGTGGCTTTTCCTACCGTTGGACGACGGGCGAGAGGGTCACCGATCCGTCGGTGATCGAGCGCATCAACGGGCTGGCGATCCCGCCGGCATGGGCCGACGTCTGGATCTGTCCATGGCCACATGGTCACATTCAAGCAGTAGGAATTGACGCTGCCGGCCGGCGTCAGTATCGCTACCACGACGAATGGCGCCGGCAGCGAGATGTAGAGAAATTTTCGAGGATGACCACGTTCGCCCGCGCTCTTCCGGAGACTCGCACCACCGTGGCGCACGATCTCAATCAGCCCGGACTTGGGCGGTCGCGCGTCCTTGCCCTGGGTATCCGCCTCCTCGACATCGGGATGTTTCGAGTAGGCGGAGAGGAGTACGCCGAAGCGCATGAGACCTACGGACTTGCGACCTTAGAGAAACGACACGTCAAACTCCGAGGTGGAACCGCGATCTTCGACTACCGCGCCAAGGGAGGTGCCCAGCGGCTACTCGAGGTTTCCGATCCCGGCGCCGTTGCTGCGATTGCGGCGCTCAGGCGGCGCAGGGGAGGAGGTGCCGAGCTCCTCGCGTGGCGCGAGGGTGCACATTGGGTGGACGTGCGGTCTCACGATATCAACGCCTACCTCAAAGAAGTCTCGGGCGGACCCTTTACGGCGAAGGATTTTCGTACATGGGATGCATCGTTGCTTGCCGCGGTGCTCTGTGCGCAGGCGGCGCCGGCGGCCTCTGCGAGCGCCAAGGCCCGGCGAATGGCAGGCGTTGTTCGAGAGGTCGCAGGGGCGTTGGGCAACACGCCGGCCGTCTGTCGGAAGTCCTACATCGATCCGCGAATCTTTGACCGGTTCGAACACGGGGAGACCATCGAAGCCGTAGTGTCGGACGTTCCCCGGGGTCTGGACGAGCTCAGCACAAGGGTGAAGTCCCGCATCGAGCGCGCGGTGATCGAGCTTCTCGAGGGCGGCGAGCCGAGCCCCGAGATAGCGGTCGCGTGAAGGTGCCTTACAGCAAGCTCTGGTCCGGAAGGAACTGATCGCCAAGCGAGAGCCCCTTCGCGGTGATCTCGAACTGTCGGATGCGTGGGTCGTGCGTGCTGCCGCGCGTCTTGAGGACGGTGACGGCGCGCTTGACCTCGGAGTCGCCCCGGAGGAACTGCAAGAGGACGACGTTGTCCGAGACGTGGGAGATCCCGAACTCGGACAGGCGGGTAATTCCGAACAGTTCCGGAACTTCCTGGGTCATGATGACGCTGACATTGCGTCGCGCACAGCGCTGCAGGAGCGAGTACATGTACTCGCGAAATCGAATCTCGTCGCCGCACGCTGCACGTAGGTCGCCGAGGCTGTCAATGGCCACCCGTTGCGCGCCGCTGCGCTCGATCAGGTCGAGGAGGTCGTAGACCCACTCATCGAGGTAGAGATCGACCGGTGGCCGGAACATCAACTCGACCTTCGGCTCTCTGAACGACCAGGAAAACCCCTGCACCACGCGCTCGAGCTGGATGGGATTCTCTTGGAAGGTCGCGTAGACGCCCTGCTCGTCGAGGTCTGCACCACTGAAGACGAAATGCAGCGCCACCAGAGTCTTTCCCGCACCGGACGGTCCGGCGACAAGCGTCGAGGCTCCCCGCCAGTACCCGTCAGCCAGCATGTCGTCGAGGATGGGAACTCCCGACGAGATGCGTTCGCGAGCGAATTCGTACGGGTCGCCGTCGTAGTGGTCGGCCAGGCGCGGGAAGAAGTCGATGCCGTCGCGTGAGAGCCGATAGGCGTGCTTCCCCGAGACGAACCCGCTGCCGCGGAGTTTCAGGACCTGGAAGACGCGGGTCTCGCGATCGTTGCGGCGCTCGATGCCGAGCGAAACGATCGCGTCCGCAACGGCGAACTCGGGAGCCTCGGTGGCGTCGGCGCTGTCGTACTCGCCGACCCAGAACGACGTAGTCCGGGAGGCGGACAGGTGTCCAGCCAGGTCATGGAGGAACCGGCGGAACGATCCGTCGTCGGGAGCGTACGCCCGGAGCGCCTTGAAGCTGTCGATGACCATCAGCGCCGGACGTCGCTCGCGGAGCAGTTCGACGAGCTTGGTCAGCACATCGGAAAGACCGCCTTCGTTCAGGGTCTGGCCGAGGTCCTCGTAGAAAACGTTCGTCCCGACGACGGACGTATCGAAGAAACTGAGCGACTGGCCGTAGCGGAGGATCTTCTCGAGGGGCTCGGAAACCGTCGAGAGGTAGAGGGCCGGACGCTCGGTTGTCGCGTTATGGAAGAGGTACTGCTGAGCAAGGATCGTCTTGCCCGAACCGGGACGCCCAATGATGAGGTTGATCCCGTTCACCAGAAGCCCGCCATCGAGCATGGCGTCGAGCCGGGCCGAGCCGCTCGCCAGCCGGTCACTCATGAAACTCGAACCGGTCGACGTAGGTAGGCGCTGGTCCCGAGGAGGTCTCGAACCGTTGAGACGAACTGGAGAGGATCGAGCGGCTTGAGCAAGAAGGCGTCGGCACCCGACTGCAGCGCCTGGTCTCGGGAGTCGATCGCCGACACGGCAACGACGGGCATCGACGCCCGCTCATGCGCCAGCCGGCACAGCTCCTGTCCAGCCCCACCAGAGATGAGAAGATCGATCACCACGAGGCTCGGCGCCTCCTCTTGGAGCATCTTTCGGGCCGTCGTGGCGTCGAGTGCGATTCGGGTGGCGTAGCCCTCGGTGCGCAAGAGGTACTCGGAGAGCTCTGCCGAAAACGGATCGCGCTCGGCGAGCAGGATCGTCACGAGATCGTCGGCGCCAGCTCGAGGCTCAATCGGAAAGTGGTTTCGTTCTTCTAACAGTCGGTGGGCATCGGCCGGCTGCATTCCTCGGTCGAGTTCTTCGAGAATGAAGTGCAGCTGATCGACCTGGTCTCGGCTGTAGAGGCGATGGCCGCCGGCGCTGCGTGCCGGGACGATCTGGTGGTAGCGCTCTTCCCAGCTGCGAAGCGTCTGTGCCGGGACGCCGAGCATCTTGACGACCGCGCCGATGCTGTAGACCCCGTCATTTTTCGCGGGCTTCACTGACCCGGCATCATATCGCACTGGTAAGTAGTGAGCAATGTATTGCAGAAGAATCAGGAGGCTCGGATAGGGCAAAATCTCTGCAATGGTTGTCATCGGCCCCCCATAGCTATACAGTTTTGCATTATCGCAACCCGGACGGCTGAGACCAGCGGTCGTGATCTAGGGCGCGAGAAGGAGGGAGGGTGCGAAGTGAGCCGGGTGACATGTCGATGAGCGATTCGCGATAGATGACACTCGAGGACCTAGGGACGCGGCCTCCACCACCAACGACGGGGCCGGTGGGAGAAACATCCGCCGCCGGAGGGGAGCGGGTCGGGTCGCCGAGACCGGCACCGGCGACCCGAAACCGTCGCAAGTTCCATCGGCTCAGCCTCGTCGTGCTGATCGTCGGTCTCGTGGTGACCGGAGCGCTCACCGTTAGCTCCCGGCTCAGCTACCTCCACAGTGAGCAGCACCTATCGAACCTCCAGACCGGTCTGACCGCCTCTGCGCTGGGCGTCGCCCCGGTCGACCTGGAACGGCGGCTCGGTCAAGCGGCGGCGGCTGCCGGCGAAGCGTCTGACCCCGTCGCCACCTTCACTCGGGTCATCGCTCCGTCGCTTGCGCCAGTCGGACCATTCGCCAGCGCATCGCTCGCTCTGGTGAGCGGTGGGCAGGTCCAGGTCCTGGCGCATGTCGGAGCCAATTCGATCAACAGTCCAACCGGAAAGGCGGCCTCGGCCTTGTTCGAGCGAGCCGCGAAGTCGACGTCGCTGGTCACGACCAGAGTGGTGGGCAAAGGACAGCAGCGCCTCGGGTATCTGATGTCGTTCGTCGGACCGGGTGGAACGTATGTCGTCGGCGCCGGAGAAGCCTTGCCCGCCAGCCGCAGACTTGTCATCCCCTCGAACTCACCTGACGCAGGACTCAATATCGCGATCTATTTCGGCAAGACCACCAGCGCAGCTGCACTGGTCGAGACCAACGTCTCGCACCTGCCGCTCACCGGCACCGTCTCCACGGCCGTCGTGCCCTTCGGATCAAGCGTCTTGACCCTTGTCATCTCGCCGATGAGCCCGCTGAGTGGACGATTTTCGGAGTTCCTTCCGTGGGGCATTCTCCTGGTCGGCGTGCTCTCGACGGCCGGGCTCACCGTCATGACCGAGCGGCTTGTCCGGCGACGGCAGTACGCCGAAGGGCTCGCCGAAGAGAACCGGCGCTTGTACGGCGAGCAGCGGAATGTGTCGGTGACCCTCCAGCGGTCCCTGCTGCCGAAGGTGCTCCCGACCATTGCCGGAGTGGAGTTCGCCGCCCGCTACATCCCGGGGGAGTCTGGTGTCGAGGTCGGTGGTGACTGGTACAGCGCCATTGCCATTGACGATCACCGTTTCGCGTTCGTTGTCGGCGACGTGGCGGGTCGAGGATTGGCGGCGGCGGCAATCATGGCCGGCCTGCGCTACACGATTCGCGCCTATGCGTCACTGGCCTACAACCCGGCACGGATTCTCGAGATGGCATCGAAAGAGATCAATATCGGTTCCGATGGCCACTTTGCCACCGTTCTCGTCGGACTGGCCGACAATGAACGGCGCGAGGTAACGATGGCCAGTGCTGGTCACCTTCCGGCACTTCTGCTCAACGACAGTGGCAGCGAATTCGTCACCGTGCCCGTCGGACTCCCGCTCGGGATCGGAGCGCCGGCCTACGAGGCGAGGACCATCCCCATTACCCCCAGTTCGACGCTCATTGCCTATACGGACGGGCTCATTGAGCGAAGGGGTGAAGGCATCGATTCCGGAATGGAGCGTCTGCGCAAGGCGGCCTCTCAGGACGCTCCATCGGTTGATGACCTTGTGGCGAATATCGTCTCGCACGCCCTTGCCGGGCGAGTCTCCGATGACGACACGGCGATCCTGGCGATTCGGTGGCTTCACTAGCCCCAGGCACCAGATGATCGCTTCGGCGGCACGTTGGCGGAGTTGCTGAGCGATACTGGCGTCGTAGGTACCGTGTCGCAGCCAGGAGTAACCGCATGGTCAACCATGACCGACGAAGCAAGTTGTTGGACTCCTACGAGAACGCTGCGGTGATCGTGTCGGGAATAGATGCCGCGGACCTCGGCCAGCCGACACCATGCCGCAAGTATGACGTGGCTGGTCTGGTCGACCACATCGTCGAAGCGGGCCACCGGGCGGCCGCTCTTGGCCGGGGCCAGGCACCCCCACCCGGAGACGATTCCCCCCACGTGGAGCTGTCCGACGCGCCCGGTCGGCTACGCCAGGCTGCCGAGGGCGCGGCGCAGGCATGGGACGACGACTCCAGGTTGTCATCGACGTTCACCATGCCGTGGGGTGAGGAGTACACGGGGGCCACCCTGGTCGACATGTACCTGGCAGAGCTGGCCGCCCACGCCTGGGATCTGGCCCGGGCCACCGGACAGATCGACGAGTTGGACCCCTCCATCGCCATAGCGGCGCTAGAGGGGGCACGGGCCATGATCAAACCCGAGTACCGCGACGCGGTGGAACCGGGATCTCCGTTCGGAGAGGAGGTGCCCGCACCCCCGGGCGCCGACGACTGGGACCGCCTCGCCGCCTTCATGGGACGCGACCCGCGAGCACCGCTGAGCCAATAGGGGTGAGAAGGGCGGGGCGTCCACACCCCTTGGGTGCCTGAGCCTGTTTTTTGATCCGGAGGGGCCGGTCAGCGCGGCAATCGGCGTTGCCCTCCCGTGCGCCCGGCGGTATTTAGATGCTTGCCGGCAGGTATCTAGTTACTACACTAGGAGCATGGTGATGCTGGAAAACCCAACGGAGTTCGCATCGAGAATGCGACGGGCCATCGGACGCCTGAACCGGCGCCTCCGCCAGACCCGTGCCGGTGCGCAACTCTCACCGAGCCAGTACGAAGTTCTGGCCACGATCGTCGGTCGCGGACCGCTGCGACATGCCGATCTCGCCCTCATTGAGGGACTCAACCCGACCATGCTCTCTCGCATCATCGGCAAACTCGAGGCGTCCGGTCTCGCCACCCGACTCGCCGATTCCGGTGACGGCCGGGTTGTGCACGTCGCCGCCACCAAGAAGGGGCGTGATCTGGTCACTCGCATCCGTGACGAGCGGTCCGACGCCTTGAAAGTCGCCCTCCAGGTTCTGAGCGACGACGAGCAGCAGAGGCTGATGGCCGCCCTGCCTGTGCTGGAGTCACTGGTGGAGAGGCTGAGTGACCCTCGGCAGTGAACGTCCGGGCCTCGGCACACCGCACGTTCTCCTCGCTTGCGGTCCCCAACTATCGCCGTTACTTCATCGGCCAGGCCATCTCGCTCGTCGGCACCTGGATGCAGACCACCGCCCAGTCCTGGTTGGTGTTGACCCTGACCAGGTCAGCAACCGACCTTGGGGTGGTCGTCGCACTCCAGACACTGCCGATGCTCCTACTCGGTCCCTACGGCGGGGTGATCGCCGATCGCGTCGACAAGCGTCGGCTCATGGTGGTGCTCCAGTCCATGATGGGCGTGCAGGCCCTCGTCCTTGGACTGCTCACCTTGACCCATCATGTGACCTTCGTCCAAGTGTGCATCCTGGCGGTCGTCCTCGGACTGAACAACTGCTTTGAGAATCCCTCACGCCAGGCCTTCGTGCTCGAGATGGTCGGCCCCGACGACCTCCGCAACGCCGTGAGTCTCAACTCCACACTGGTCAATGTGGCGCGCGCCGTCGGCCCCGCCGTCGCCGGGATTCTGATCGCCACGGTGGGCGAAGGCTGGTGCTTCATCCTCAATGCCGTCAGTTTCGTCGCCGTCGTGACGTCGTTGCTGACCATGGACCGCACCCAGCTCTCGCCGAGTCGGCCGACGAGTAGGAGCCGGGGGCAGTTGCGCGAGGGGTTCCGCTACGTGGCGCGCACCCCGCAACTCGGGGTGCCCCTCCTCATGATGGGCCTGGTCGGCATGCTCGCCTATGAGTTCCAGGTCACCCTGCCCGTCTTTGCCCAGCAGGTGTTTCACGGTGGTGCCGAGACCTTCGGCGTCATGACCGCCGCCATGGGCGTCGGCGCGGTGGTCGGAGGCCTGATCACGGCGGCGCGGGGACGGACCGGCCTGCGGGCAATGGTGCTGGCGTCGTGCGCCTTTGGGATCGCACTCTCCTTCGCCGCGGTCGCCCCCGTGCTGGTCGTGGCCTTCGTGGCGCTGGCCTTGGTCGGCTGCGCCAGCGTCTCGTTCCTCTCCATGGGCAATTCGACGCTCCAGCTCGGCACCCAACCCCAGATGCGGGGTCGGGTGATGGCGCTGTGGTCAGTGGCGTTCCAGGGCTCCACTCCCATCGGTGGACCAGCAATTGGCTTCATCACGGCCGTCGCCGGTGCGCGCGCCGGGCTCGGCGTAGGGGCACTCTCTTGCTTCCTGGCCGGCGGTCTGGGTATCGCCGCCATTCATCACCTGCGCGCCAAGAAGGCCGAAGGCATCGCCAGGGGAAACGAGGTAGAAGTCCTTGCGGAGCCGCCGATTCCCGGGTGACGGATGGCTTCACTCGTCTGAACCGTATGTACTTCGGGTAAGAGAACAACATGGGCGGAGCGACAGACGACGCCGCGCCCCCGGCGCCGGTCGTAGGAATCACGACGCGGCGCGTGAAGTCGGACAGTGTCAGTCTGGGCGTCGTGACCAATGTCTGACTCGTCCGAACCCCTGCTGGTCGGTGTAGAAGAGGAGTTCCTGCTGGTCGACGGCCATACAGGAGCGCCGACGCCACGGATCGAACGGGTCATCCCCAAGGCGGCCGCACTGGCGGGCGATCAGGCGCAAGAAGAGCTTCATCAGGCGCAGATCGAACATGCAACGTCCCCGTGCGACTCTCTGGACGATCTGCGCCGGGAGCTCGTAGACCTCCGTCGCACGTTCGTGCGGGCCGCCGCCGCCGAAGGGGCCGTGGTCGTGGCTTCGGGAACCTATCCGGATCGAATGGGAGATGCGGGGCAACGCATCACGCCGAAAGATCGCTACGAGGCCATGGCGGAGGCGAACTCCATCCTCGCTCGCGAACAGCTCATCTGCGGCTGCCACATTCATGTCTCGGTACCCGACCCGGAGCGGGCGATCGCCGTGATGAATCGCATCCGCGCCTGGCTCCCGTATCTTCTGGCACTTTCGGCCAATTCGCCGTTTTGGGAAGGCGAGGACACCGGATTCGCCAGTTATCGGACCGAGGTGTGGTCCCGTTGGCCGACATCCGGTCCTCCCGGAAACTTCCAGAGCCACGAGGAGTACGAACGGCTGTTAGGGCAATTGGTCGAGGCGGAGATCATTATCGACAAGAAAATGGCGTACTGGGACGTCCGACCATCAGAAGCTCAGCCCACCATCGAGATACGAGTCAACGACGTGATGCCGCGGATCGATGATGTCGTGGCGATGGCGGGGATCGTCCGAGGTCTTGTTGCCTCGTGTGCGGAGGCGTGTGGTCCGCGAGAGGACTACCGGTGGGAACTCCTCCGTGCAGCGAATTGGCGCGCCGCCCGTTCGGGGCTTTCAGCGGACCTGCTGTCGCCGATCGATGGGCGGCGGCGTCCCGCCAGTGTGGCAATAGAGGAGCTGCTCGGCCATATCGGTCCCGCGCTCGAGGAGAGGGGTGAACGTGCCGAGATCGGGGCGCTCACTGACGCCATCGTGCGAAGGGGCAACGGAGCCGCACGTCAGCGCGCGGCGTACGGCCGCCGACAGAAACTCGGTGACGTGATCGAATCGGTCACCCTCGCCGATGACGGCCACCCGCGTGCGGAGCGGCGAACCTGATCACGCCGCCTCGTGGTGGATCAGGTGGGGGACGGGCTGGGATCCGGTGCCCTGCGTCCTTCGGCGGTTCCGTCGTCGACGTTCAGGTACTCCCCCAAGCGCGTGATCTCAATCACCTTCAACACGTTCGGTCGTGGCGAGCGCACCACGAGCCGCGCCCCACGCTCCGTCAATCGTTTTTGCGCCGCGATGAGGACGGAAAGTCCCGAGCTATCGATGAAGGAAAGGCCGGAGCACTCAACCATGACCTCGGCGGGGCCGTTTTCGACCACCGAGGCCAGCAGTGAGGTCAGTTCAGGGGCACCGTCGATGTCCAACTCACCGAGCAGCACCACGACAGCGGCTCCGTCACGACTCTCGAGGTGGGCCGAAAATTGGCTCGGTGAGTGACTCATCCACAGTTCCCCGTCATCCGGCGGTACGCTTGGGAGAACGCAACCGCAGTACGTGGCCCTCTCTTTTTGAAGGTCAGGGAATGATATAGCACGCAGCCCGTGGGTATAGAGCCCTAGGGAGAGCCATTGTGACCAGCCGATTCACCGATCTTGCGTTGAACCCTGCCGACGCCCGTGAAGGCGTTCGGTCGACGTTGGCCGGGGTCGATCCCGAGGTGGTCGAGACCGCCGCGCTGCTCGTCTCCGAGTTGGTCACCAATGCCATTGTGCATGGATCGGGCGAGGCATCTCTTGTCGTCGAGGTGTACGAGGGCCATGTCCACGTCGAGGTCGCCGACTCCGAGCCGACGCTCGATCTCCAACCGCTCCGGGTTGAGCCGACCAGCGAGCACGGGCGGGGACTGGCGACGGTGGATGCGCTGGCCTCCTCGTGGGGGGTCGAGCCGCGTCTCGCGGGCAAAGCAGTCTGGTTCGACATCACGTTGTAGCGTCCGACTCTCGCCCGACGAGCGGCCCGTTGCGGCCGCGCCATCCTTCGGCCTCCCGTCAGGCGTGGAGCGGTGCCACGGTGGCGTGCATCTTTACCGCTCGCATCACGGGAGCGGTCTCAATGTGGGTGAGGCCATCGAGCACCGCCATCTCCTTGGTGATGTACTCGTAGAGCGAGCGGTCGTCCTGGCAGAGCAGGGCGGCAACCAGATTGGTCGATCCGGTGGTGGCGGCCACGAAGGGGATCTCGGGTCGACCCGCCAGGGCCTCCCCGACGTGGGCGAGCTTGGCGGGGGACACCGACATCCACAGGAGCGCCGCCGAATGGAATCCGAGGGCGTCGGTGGCGAGGTCCACGTCGAAGGAGAGGGCACCCGAGGCAGTGAGTTCCTCGACCCGCCGTCGTACGGTCGACTCGTGCCAGTGGGTGCGTACCGCCAACTGCCGGTAGGACGCACGCCCGTCTTCGGCGAGCGCCTGGACGAGTGGCCAGTCGGTGTCCTGCAGCGTGACGGTCGCTCGCTCGACCGACGTCCTGCCCCGTGCCGGCAACAGGAGCCGATCGATCTCGTCCTGGGTGAGATAGTTCGCCCCGGGCGGAGGCGACACCCCCGAGGCGAACAGGTGGAGGAGGCAGTAGGCCTCGACGGCGACGACCTGGCGGCCGACCGAGAGCTGGCTGAGGAGCAGTGGGGTTCGCTGTTCCATGTCGCGGGAGTGAATGGTGCTGAAGATCTCGGTTCCCCCGGAGGTCAGCTGCACCCAGGCGGTGTCCGGATGCTGCGCCAGTCTGGTGGCGACGGTGGGCGCGGAACCTGGAGCACAGCGGATGCGGACGGCCCAGTCCGACCGACCGAGGCGCTGGGAGTCGAGCTGACCCACGACCCGCACCACATGGCCGTAGAACAAGCGCCGATAGCGGCGGGCGATGGTCTGTTCGGAGGGGCCCAGGACCTCGGACAGTCGACTGAACGACGTTCTGGGCTCGACGTAGAGGGCTTGGATGATCCGTCGATCTAACAGGTCAATGGTGATGGATCCCACGCAATCAATCGTAGACCATGGCAGAAACAAGCAGATAGTGCGAACCCGATAGCCGGCATTGGGACGGAAGGGCAGGCTGTTGGTCATGGAAAAGAAGTGGTGGACCTTGGTCGTGGTGTGTGCAGCCACCTTCATGTTGCTCCTCGATGTGACGATCGTGATCGTTGCCCTGCCAACCATCCAGTCGGGCCTGCACGCCAGCTTCAGCGAGGTGCAGTGGGTCGTCGACGCCTACGCCCTGACATTGGCCTCGGTGCTGCTGACCGCCGGCTCCCTGGCCGATCGCTACGGGCGGCGATTCCTGTTCACCATCGGCCTCATCGTCTTCACCCTCGGGTCGCTGCTCTGCGGGGTGGCCCAGTCGCCGATCATGTTGATCCTGTCCCGCAGCGCCCAGGGCATCGGCGGGGCGATCCTCTTCGCCACCTCGCTGGCCCTGCTGGCCCAGAGCTTCCACGGCCACGAGCGAGGGGTGGCGTTCGGGGTCTGGGGTGCGATCACCGGGGTGGCCGTCGGACTCGGGCCGGTGCTCGGGGGGATCATCACCACCGGCATCAGCTGGCGGGGCATCTTCTTGGTGAACCTGCCGATCGGCGTGGCCGCGCTGGTCGTCACCAGGATGAAGGTGGACGAGTCCAAGACGCCCAATGCGGCCCAGCCCGACTGGGCGGGGTTCGCCACCCTCACCGCCGGGCTGGTCAGCTTGGTCTACGGCCTGATACGGGCGGGCGAGATCGCCTGGAGCGACAGCGGCGTGGTCATCTGCCTCGCCCTCGCCGCCGTATTCCTCGGGGCATTCGTCGCGGTGGAGCGCCGGGCGGAGAACCCCCTGTTCGACCTGCAGCTGTTCCGCATTCCCACCTTCAGCGGTGGGCTGGCCGCCGCCTTCGCCATGAACGGCTCGCTGTACGCCATGCTCTTGTACCTCGTCCTCTATCTGCAGGACGATCTTGGCTACTCCGCCCTGGGCACCGGCCTTCGCCTCCTCATCATGAGTGGGGTGACCCTCGTCACGGCGACCATCGCCGGGCGGCTCAGTACCCACATGCCCGTCCGTTGGCTCATCGGGCCCGGCCTTTTTCTGGTCGGGGTCGGTCTGGTGCTGATGACCGGGCTCCACGGGTCCAGCTCCTGGACCCACCTGATCCCCGGCTTCATCGTGGCCGGCGCCGGGTCCGGAATGGTCAACCCACCCCTGGCTTCCACCGCCGTCGGCGTCGTCACCCCCCAGCGTTCCGGCATGGCCTCGGGTGTCAACACCACCTTCCGCCAGATCGGCATCGCCACCGGGATCGCCGTCTACGGGACCATCTTCGCGTCCTCCCTGCGCCACAAGATGGACCAAGCCCTCGGCGGTACCCCGTCCCTCCACCGCCTCCTGCCATCGGTGGTCACCGATATCCAGCAGGGCAACGGCGCACAAGCGATCCACGCCGTGCCCGAAGCGCTCCGGGGGACACTGGTCGCTGCCATCCATTCCAGCTTCGCCGACACCCTCGACCTCCTGCTCGTCGTCAGTGGAGCGCTGGCCTTCGCCGGGGCGATCTGTTCTGTCTCCCTGATACGGTCCCGGGACTTCGTGGCTGCCCAGCAACCTCAGCCGACGCCGGCAACGGCAGAGCCAGTGGGCGTACCCGGCCGATGATGGAGGCGCCGCGCACCATGTAGGTGATGGCTGTCCTCCTCGTCGGCACCCACGTCGAATTCGTGAGCCAGTGGTAGCTTGAGCAGATGTCAGATAACCCAGAGCGGGCCACGGTCGTCCTCGTGCACGGTGCGTGGCACGGCGCGTGGTGCTGGGACGCTGTTGTCCCGCTCCTTGACGCCGCGGGAATCCCCTCGATCGCCGTCGACCTCCCCGGCCACGGCGCGAGCACCGACCCCGTCGGCGATCTCTACAGCGATGCCAACCACGTGCGCCGCGTGCTCGGGTCGATCGACGGGCCCGTCATCCTCGTGGGTCACTCCTACGGCGGTGCCGTCATCAGCGAAGCCGCCTCCGGAGTGCCCGAAGTTCGCAGTCTGGTGTACGTGTGCGCCATAGTGCCCGACATCGGTGAAACGGTCGGCGCCGTACCCATGGAGGATTTGCCGACCGATGATCGTGCGGGTGAACTCGGCGAACTGATACAGGTGCACGCGGATGGGACCACGACGATCGACATCTCTGGTGCCGCACCTTTCTTCTACGCGGACTGCGAACCCGCCACGGCAGCGGACAGTCTCAAGCGATTGGGTCCGCAGAGCTCGACCAGCTTTGTGCAACCGCTACGGAACGCCGCCTGGCGGGAGATCCCGTCGACGTACGTCGTCTGCACGGAAGACCAGGTGATGCCCGCTCCGTTTCAACGCGCCCTGGCGTCGCGGGCGGGCAGTACCGTCGTGGAGTGGCCCACCAGTCACTCGCCGTTTTTGTCGCGCCCCGACCTCGTGGCCGCACTGCTCGTCCGACTCGCGGGTGGTAGCTGACGCGAAAGTATGTCGCATTGCCCGCGACCTGAGGTCAGCGGTGCGACTGAGCGTCAGATGAGATGATCGCCGTCACGGTCTTACGACCCAAGCCTGAAACATCGGCAAGCTGGCGGATCGAAGCCCCGGCACGATGGGCAACACAGATCATGTCGTCGCGGATCCGGACTTCTTTAGCTGCCCTCTCTGCGCTGAGGCCCACGACGACGAGAGCGGAGCCTGCCTCGCCCTCTTCGCCTCTTCTGTACTTGTCCATCGCGGAAGTCGCCGCGACGACCTCGGCATCGCTGTAGCTCATCTTTCCTCCCTCAGCCCGATTCTAGCCAAGGGCGCCTATACGGCGGATGAAGCTCCAGGTGCTGTGTGGTGGGATCGGAGGTGGATGGTGCACGGGGTCGAAGGATGTGTGGGGTGTCCCCCTGGGCTCGGCAGCACTCCGAGCGAGATGACGATCGTCACCGCGGCGGCCGGGACTACCGCGCCAGCCCATTGGATGCCGCGACGCCACCCGAAAGTCGTGATGAGCCAAAATTTGGGCCGTGACCACGCACGTGGTGCGGGTCCCTCGGCTCGGACCAGTTCGGCGGCGAGCAAGTCCTTCAGTGCACCGGGTACTGGCCGGGTCGTTTGGAGCCGGTGTTCACCCGTGAGGGTGCTCGCCGCCATCTCAAATCGCCGGCAGTCGGGGCACCCCGCGAGATGAGCCTCGACCTGAGCCCTACTGATGTCAGCTGGCTCGCCGTCGAGCCACGCCGAAATGGAAAGGCGAACGGCTTCGCACGGTACGGGCCCACCGTTCTTCATCCGGCCTTTCCGCCGCCAGGGGATCATGACGACGAGCCGTACTCGATCTTGACCGGCAGGACTTGTCCCTTTATCCAATCGCTTGACGCCGATGCCAAGCTCCAGACGGTCATTGTCGTGTCGTGGGCGGCCAGGGCCTCAATTACCGAGGTCGGGCCGAAGGCGACCGTCGCCGTGTCGGGCGGGAGCGCTGGCAGTGTGTGCCACTCGGCACCAGGTCCGTCGATCACCGCCAAGCGTTCGGCGCCCGACGAGCTTGCCGTCAGGGAAAACAGTCCGACACCACTGGCTGATCCGTAGGAGACGATGTGATCATCTGCGGCCATGGCAAGTGGCGGCGAGATACTCCAGCCTCCCTGACTGGTGGTCCAGGCAGCAACAACCGCCCTCCCGGTCGCCTCGGTGATCCCGAGCAAGGCGTCCACACCGTAGGGGGTCTGCCCGAGGGAGAGGACTTCGACGCGAGCCTCGGCGAGCGATCCGGGGAGCGTCATCGGGTCCAGTTGCCATGTCCCGGAGCGCCTTTGGAACATCCCCACCACTCCGGGGCGGGTGCAGTTCGCTCCGACGACTGGACTGTTCGTCCAGGAGACCACGGCGGTGAGCGCTTGGAGCCCGCATGTCTTGCCCGCCGACCCCGATGCGAGCTGGCTCGATGTCGTCAGTGTTCTCCAGGTGGAGAGGCTCCCGTCACTGGCCAGAACGGCAGTACCGGGCCCGCGATCGACAATGGCCAGTGTCTCGCCGGTCGGTGCCGACGACAGTGCGTCGGGGCGTGCCGAGAGGCCCTCGGGAAGTAATCCGTTGGCCCATGCGCGACCACCGTCGGACGTGTAGATCAGGGGAGAGAAGTGCAACAAGTTGGTCGGTCGCACCGCGGCGATGAACGGTTGCCCGGCGGCTGCAGCCAGTACCAGGCCTCCATTGGTGGCCGTGGCCGTCGCCTCCACCTTGTCTGACCACGTTGTCACACCGGTCGGTCGGTAGAACAACTGCCAGAACGTGTTGAGTGGTTCGCTGAGGTGGCCCATCGGGAGAGTGGCCCAGGTTCCCGAGGACGACTGCAACGAGGTCGCGAGCGGCGTCGTGATCGGGGTGACCACCGTTGCGCCAGCGGAGGCGGGGGGACCACTCGGCCCGCCCCACCCGAGGGCGATCACCACCAGGGCGCAGAGGACCACAACCATCCGAACGCACCACACATGACCACGCTGGATACGGATCACGAGCCGTTGAGAGAGTTCTTGATGGCGTTGGCCAACGTCACGGCAAACGACGACTTGGTAGCTGATGTCGGTGAACCCGGGTCGAGGGCGAGGACCCAGTTCATCTCCCCATCACCGCTGATGACGTAGGCGGTGTCGCTGTGGGCGATCATCGCCCCGCCGGATGCGTAGCCGACCAGGATCCCGTAGGCGTCCCAGATGCGTTCTAACTCCTTGTCGGTACCCGTCAGGTAGAGCCAGTTGGGGATGGTGGCCAGATTCTCCTGGTCGTCAAAGGCCACGAGGTATTCGGGGGCGAGATAGCGCGGATTGGCGTCGATGGCAATGAGGTCGACCTTTTTGGACTCGGCGCCGAGCATCTGATCGGCCTGGCGGAACTCCTGGGCGATGACCGGGCAGTCCGACGTACACACCGGGTCGAGGAACGTGAGGGCGATCGTCTTACCATGAAGGCTGGGCAGCGACACCGCCTGGCCGTGCTGGTCGATGAGGCTGAAGGGCGGTGCCGGGTAGTGGAGGGCATTGGGTGAGCCGTCGATGGCGTTGGCCAATATCGGATCGGCGTTGGGGTTCGCCGCCGCCACCGTCATCGGTACCGCACCCACCAGGACGATCCCCAAGGCGGCCACTGCCGCCAAAGATCTGGCCGCGTAACCCGGACTGATGGTCAGGCGTTGGCGCCAGGACTCCGTCCCGGCCCGGTCCGGAACGATGGGCACAACATCGCTACTGGCCGCCACCGGCAGTCTGGTCATGGCGAGGAACCCACCGATGCACACCAAAACCATCGGGATCATGCTGTTGGGATCCGTGCCGACGCCACCGAAGAAACCGAAGTCCTCGACAAGAACCCAATCAGCCAGGCAGAGGACGGCGGCTGCTACGACGCCCACCCGGGCAATCCGGGGTTGGGCTGAAATGAAGGCGCACCCAATGGCGGCGAGGGCGAGCACCACGAAGAGGTTGACGCCCCACCCATGCGCCGCATCGAACGTCTCAAAGCTCGCTACCCATGACGAGAGGACATGGGGTTGCGGTGTCTGGGCCATCTGCTGGACCATCCCGGCGAGCGTCCCGACCCCACCCGACCTGGTGAGGCCGCTCCAAAAGCCTCGACCCGGCCAGGCCTGCAGGACCGCCATCGCGACGAAGAACACTCCCATCACACGAAGGACGGTCCTTCCCAGCCGGGGGGTCGCCCAGGCTCGATCCGGAAGGGCGATGAGCGCACCGGCGGCGCAGTAGAAGAGCGCCGCCCCGGGTGCACCGAATAGCCAGGTCAGCCCTGGCGCGAAGATGCCCCCGAACGACTCGCCGAAGACCCAGACCACCAGACCCCATCCGAGGCTGGCTAACCCGCCGAGGCGGGACCACCTTCCCCGCGGGACAAAGATGAGCCAAAGGCCGATCCCCACTTGGATCCATACCGCCGCCGCGGCCGCCTGGACAGGATGAAAGGTCCAGATCGTGGTCCCGGCGTTCACGACGTGCTGGACCCATGTGGGCGACGCCGCCGCGGTGGGCTGAATGCTCTGCGGGACCAGGCCGAGCGGCATCGACGCTTGTACTTGGAGTATCCCGTCCAACAGCCAGATCAGTCCGAAGCCGATCCGCAGGACCCGACGGGCCTGCGGTTCGCGAGCACTCTCGGGCCGAATCATCAGCGGCTGGCCTTCCGCCCCCCCAGCCATGCCGCGGAGGTGGAGGGATCGCACGACGTTCCACGTCACACCGGCCACCGCCAGGATCAACAGGACGATGAGGCCCTGGTGGAGCAGGGCAGTGTGGAAGGCAGAGACAACGATGGGGTCGTTGGTAGTCAGACCGTTCCCCATGCCCGGCACGTTGGCCCACCTTCTCTGTTCAGTGTGATGTGGCGACTGCGGGCGCAGCGCGCTCCATGAGGTAGTCGAACCAGCAGCTGATTTGGTTCCCGCAGTCGCGGAGTTTCAGGGGGGGTCCACAGATCGGGCAGTTCGAATGGCGCCGCTCTGCCCGGGGTATTTAGAGTGCGGCCGGTGGATGCTCTCAGCCGGCTGGCACTGGCGGCACGAGGGGGAGACCGCGACGCCCTCGACCGTCTGGTGGAAGGGACATATGACCAGGTCTGGCGTCTGTGTGCCCGACTGGTGGACGAACAGTGTGCTGACGACGTGGCGCAAGACACATATGTCCGCGCCGTTGGTGCACTCCCCAATTTCCGTGGCCAGTCCTCGGCCCGAACCTGGATCTTGTCCATTGCTCGCAACACATGCATGGACGAACTACGGACCAGGAGTCGACAGCGGCGGCGGGACTCCTCGCTGGCCGCCGCCATCACAGTCCAGAGTCACGTGGCGGCCGACGCTGAGCAAGAGGTCGGGGTTACCGAGGTCCTGGCTCGCTTGGTTCCCGAGCGAAGAGAAGCCTTCGTCTTGACCCAGTTGCTCGGCCTCTCCTACCAAGAGGCAGCGGATGTCTGCGGCTGCCCAACCGGGACCATTCGCTCACGGGTGGCCCGAGCCCGGGCGGACCTCATCAATGCCCTCGATCAGGTCGGTCGGGAGCGGTCATCGGGTGACAGCACCTATGAAAACGTCACCAGCATGGATCCCATCACCAGGCACACGGCCAGCTGACCAAGGGCAGACCGTGAGTATGATCACAAAGGCGACCACCAATGGAGGAGGATCCATGGACCACATCGCGACCCTGCGACGCTTTTATGAGCTGATCAACAATGGTGATGTCGACGGGGCTGGCGATCTGCTGGCCGATGACTTCATTGAGCACGAGGTTGCGCCCGGTCTGTCTCCTACGAAAACCGGGACCAAGGAGCTCTTTGCCATGATGATCGCTGCATTCCCCGACTTGCGTTTCGACGTGGAGGACATGCTTGTGGATGGCAACAAGGTGGTCGGGCGGGCAAAGGTGACCGGGACCAACACGGGCAGTTTTATGGGAATGCCGGCAACTGACAAGACGATCGATATTCAGGCAATCGACATCGTTCACATTGGTGAAGATGGTTTGGCACAGGAACACTGGGGCATCATGGACATGATGTCGATGATGCAGCAGCTTGGTCTCGCTCCTGGGGGTCCGCCCACATAGCTGCACCCAGCACATTGTGGGAAGGCGGCCACTATCATCAAGGGCGTGTACCTGACTGTCGACCAGGCGCAAGTCCGAGGCAACGGGCTCGAAGAGGTGGTCCACGTCGGCGAACGCACCGCGGCAACCGGAAACAACATCGAAATCTGGGAGGCTGCGCACTCGTTGCGGGCCGGGTGTGTGTGCCTGACGGCATGGTGGGAGAGTCTCGCCGCACTGGAAACAGCTTCGGAGATTCTCCGTGACGCCGAACGGCACCAACACCGCAACGAAGACGGAGTCGAGGCGATCCGAGCGCCCGTGGAACAGCGCCTCCTTACCGTGATCGCCGGTCCCACTGAATTCGACCAGTCCCACAAGTATTTGCGTATCTTGGAAATCAGCGCTCTCAAGGATATGCAAGCGGCGATCGACAACGGCGTCGAACTCGCGGGGAAGGTGTCGAACACCACGGGAATACCCGTGACTCTGCTCCGCAACGTCACGGGCTTCTCGAGGGACATGATGTTCTTGAGTACCTACGAGAGCCTCGCGCAGTACGAAGATGCGGGGCATCATCTGGAGGCGACCTCATTCTGGTTTCATCAACGAAGCCAGTACGGCAACGTGTTTGACGGGTCGACGCTTGCAATGAATCTCTTCCGGCGCGTCCGAAGCGGATAACGCTGATTATGGGTGCCTGATTGAGGTCCGGCCCTGACCACCCGGCGGGAGCGACGCGAGGTTCGATTGGTTCCCGGTCGGGTACAGGGGCCTTCACCTCAGCTCTCTCGATCAACGACTTCGCCGCGTGCACGTCTCTGGGGCTCGAACCCGTAGCAATGGTTCAGGGATCAGCCGTCCTGGCCCAATCTCCTCCGCTGTACTCGGGTGGAATCACAATGACTGGGCAGCGGTTCACACGAAGCGGAGACGTTGTCGGAACCACAGGTCGAATCATGAACGAACAGATCCGCGCACGAATGTCTCAGGGCTATTGGAAGAGCTATCGGTGCCCCCACACCTACGAGGTCATTACCGGTCCACATGCCACGTGGGGAGCCAATTCCGAGCAGGTCCTGTTGCATTCGGCCTGGCAACGCGGATATGGCGTGGCATTCAGTCGGATGGTCGACCAAGCGCGCCACGCCGGCGCGCACGGCGTCATTGGGGTATCTGATAGCCACCAACCGTTCGCCGATACCCCGGCGATCGAGTACCGGGCCACGGGTACAGCCGTCCGCGTGACTGGCGCTGAGGTCTCCAGCGCCAATCCGTGGACGACGCACCTCGCCGGTCAACGCCTGGTCAATGCCATCGTCGGCGGCTACATGCCGATATCGGCCATCGTCCAGCGCACCTGGATGGCCGTGTGGCCGTACTGCCTCACGGAGTTCTTCTTAGTGGGCAAGCTGCGACAGCGCGACCTCATGGGAGATCCGGTGCAGGAGGTCACCCAGGTTTCCGACGCCAAGATGAAACTGATCGAGATTGCGGCGGCGCACGTCCGTCATGACGCACAGTCTGATTCGGTCTTCGGGATCGACGTCGAGTGGGGCGATACCCATCTTGGGTTCGGTGCGTGGGTCATGAACGTCACGCTGCGTGGGACGAGCGTGCGGCGTTTCGATCCTCAAGCAGTTCCACCGTCCTCGGAACAGATCCTGCGGATGTCATGACAGACCAGTCGCCCCACGAGGCTCTCCGGACGCGGATGTTGGCCGGTCAGGCCACCGCGGTCCAACGGATGAAACCCGATACCGGCCGGACCCCTTACCTCTCTGGGCTGACCGTCAATGAGAATCTCCTCTTGGCATCGATCGGATGGGAGGCCGTGGATCTGTGTTCTGGCGCAGCTGTCTGGGGGATGCGTCGCGACACGGTCAACGTCTGGGGGGCCGATCAAGATGCTCGGGCCTCATTGGCCCTGGGATCAGCGATGGCGCTCGCTGTTGATCGACTCGAAGCTCGGTGCCAAGCGTCGGGCGGCCACGGTGTCATCGGGGTCGATATTCTCACCGAGATCGAGCCCCGCTACGTGTCCGTGAACCTCCTCGGAACGGCGGTTCGCCCGGAGGGCAGCTCCCGGACTGCAGGACGGGCCTTCACCTCGAACCTGACACCCCAGGGGTTCGTGCTGCTCCTCGACGCGAGGTGGACGCCTTTGGGACTTGCCTCCGGCTGCCAGTTCGTACGGTCCTATCGGCGCGGCGCGGCCCAAACGATGGCGCAGAAGTTTCAGAATGTCGAGCTGACAAATCCAACCCAGGCATTGGCGACTGCTCGGGAAGAGACAATGATCCAGCTCGAGGAGCGTGCGCACGCCTTCGGCGGTCAGGGCATCGTCCAGGTCTCCTTGTCATCTGGTCCTGTTCGTTTTGCCACCCACGTCCTCTCCTTTTCGGCGTGGGGCACTGTTGTGGCGCGTCCGTCACCCGGTGGTCGGCATCCAGCACCGCGAACGGTCATTTCGATGAATGACGACAGCGAGTTGTTCGACCCCTCAATGTTGGTGGCCGCACGGATGGCCAACGCCACCGATTAGTTCGGCCGGGGACTCGGTGAACGTTGCTGAGCGTCTCTTGACATGCATCATGAGGGTGACTACGAAGGCACATGTGCCATCGAAACGATGTGGAGGTACGCAATGGTCGAGGTGAGAGTTCCCATCTACGGCGAGCTGCCAACCTACATGGCAACTCCGCCCGGCCAGGGGCCGTGGCCGGGGATCGTTGTCATCCACGACGCCCTCGGGATGAGCCAGGACCTGAGGAACCAGACCAACTGGTTGGCCGGCGAAGGTTACCTGGCCGTCGCACCGGACTTGTTCCATTGGGGCAAGAAGAGGATTTGCATTCGGTCCATCTTCCGCGACTTGCGTGCCCGCCAAGGAAGGGCATTCGACGAGGTCGACGCGGTGCGCACCTGGTTGGCGGACCGCGATGACTGTACGGGCCAGATCGGCGTTATCGGCTACTGCATGGGCGGCGGGTTCGCCCTGCTGCTTGCCCCGGGCCACGGGTTCTCGGCGTCGAGCGTCAACTATGGGCAGATTCCCAAGGACGCCGAGAGCTTCTTGTCCGGCGCATGTCCGATTGTCGGCAGTTATGGCGCCAAGGATCGGACGCTTCGTGGTGCCGCTAATCGGTTGGAACGTGCGCTGACGGCCAATGACGTGGCCCACGACGTCACGGAGTACCCGGATGCCGGGCATTCGTTCCTCAACGACCACGACAACGCTCTGTTCGCAATGATGGGGAAGGTCATTGGTGGTGGTTACCACGAGCCCTCAGCCCACGACGCTCGCAGGCGCATCGTCTCCTTCTTCGACGAGCACCTGAAGTAGGCGATGGCGCACCGCTTCCGCGGATCGGCCAAATAGAGACAAAGGCTCCCAAATCCGGAGTTTGCTTATCTCGCTGAGCAGTTTACTGCCCAATCTCTGAAGACGATCAGAAGTTCGTAAATTCTTCATCAAAAAGCCGGGCCGTAAGCCTCACAAGTGGCATTGTTGACGATAAATAGGTCTTTGTGCCCTGCGCGTTGCGGGACTTATTCCTCTGGTGCAGGAATCCGCTGATTCATATTGTGGGAATGCTCCGCGAGATCATCCGCCAACGCTGACGCGGCGCGGCACTTAGCCGAAAGGACATCGAATGATCACGGTTCATATCCACGCGCAGCTGATCGCCGCATTTCTCGGCGATGACGAACCCTGTTACGGCGAGTGCCAGTGTGCCACGTGCCGGGCATGGCCACCCAATGGGCAACCGACGGGCCCTGACCCCATCCGCCGCATGGGGCAGGCCGAACCAGTGGCCTACTTCAAGACTCCCTCGACGGTAATCTTCAACTGAAGCCCGGCCTCCTGCCCGGGAATTTCAGAACGTACCGGGAACATCTATTACGTCGAGAATCGTCACCTCTGGCTCTCCGACGATGCCTGCTCCGCTGAGGAACTCTCCCATCCTCTTGGCCCCCGCGAAGAACGTATTGAACGTGCCTTCGTCCGGCCACTCGTCAATCACGACAAGGTCCTTGCCGTCGGTGGTCATCCTGTGTCCTATTTGACCCAGGCTTTTGCCGTATGCCGTGATGTCGTTGGGTATTTCTGCGTTGGTCCTGGCAAATTCGACAGCCTTTCCGACATCAGAAACCGTGAATCGAGCAATGACAATGACGCTCACAATGACTCTCCTTCATCCCGCTCGGCCGCCCACTCCTGTCGGTGGGGAACACGTGGCACTCTAAGTTCACTGGGCTGAAGTAGCAACCGGGGTTTTTGTCTCCCGCTGCCTGAGTGCCGAGGGCACTACTCCTTGGGGTAGGGCCCGGATCTTCGCAGCACCCACCGACGGGTTCGGCGCGGTGGCCGCACGACCATATTGCCGCCGCGGACCTCACCTGACATCTCGACTTTCAACGTCACGGGACGAATGGGGCCTCGCACTGGCCGCACCTTGACCTTTCCGCCAAGCACTGCCACGCCGTTGGCATCAACCTCAATCCCTGGCTTGGTCACCAGAACGAGCCGCCCGGCCCGAACCTCTACCCGGATGTGCAGCGTGGGGTGGGTGATCTCTCCGTCGGTGAAGTCGAGCATCACCGCCCCACCGACGACGACGATCTCCATCCGCGACGGGACCGTCCACCGGCCGCGTCGTGTCGCATTCCCGCCCAGACACTCGATCCGGACGATTTCGTCAGCGTGGGGCGCTATCCAACGCCCACGCTGTGACCCCCTCGGGCAGGTCAGCCGTCAGCGCCGCCAGCTCGCCGATCGTCCGGGCCGTCAGGGCCGTCCCAAGACGCTCGTCGAGTTCGGTCGTACTCAGCCGCCCGTCGCCAGCCGCAACTCGGAGGATCTCGACCGCCCGGTCCCTGTCTTGGTCAGAGGCCCGCAGCTCAGGCGTGGCGTCCGCACCGGCACGAGATGCCGCCGGAAGATCGTCGCCCGTCATGGTCGTCGTGTGGACCGGGTCGTCACACCCACACGGTAGCTCCGGCGTGGCTCGGCGAACCCCATCGCTGCTGGCCCAAAGGTGTCTGCGTGGGAGGTGCCCTACAGGCTCGGGAGATAGGGGAGTGCCAACGATCTCCGTCACGTGCCGCCTTCACCCGATCCGGGAGGAAGCGCTATTGTACGTGTCGCAACGCAAGCTCAATCGAAGCGTTCGAGGAGCCTGCGGAGTGATAGGGCCAGCGGACGGTGTCGCAAAGGGGGCGCGCGGCATCAGGGAGGGGGAACACGGCGATGACCGAGAAGATCGTGGTTGACTTCGACCACCACTCCAAGGAGTACCGCGAGCGTGGCATGGAGATCGCCCGCGAGACGCGTGAGAAGTGCCCGGTCGCGTGGAGCGAGCACTACGGTGGCTACTGGTTCGTGACCGGCCTCGATGAGGCGAGCGCCTTTCAGAAGCGCCCCGACATCTTCTCCTCGGCCCGAGAGCTCGGGAACCCTGACTCGGTGTACAAGGGGATCACCATTCCGGCGGTGAACACTGACTACGTCGGCGGTTTCATCGAGATGGATCCTCCCAAGCAGCTCGAGTACCGACGGGTCCTCAATCCCCTCCTGTCGCCGGCCGCCGTCATGAAATGGGATCCGCTGGTGCGTGAGTTCACGAACGCGTGCATCGACGATTTGATCGAGAGAGGCCGCGGTGACTTCGTCGAGGAAGTGACCAACATCGTCCCCGCCGTTCTCACGATGGCGATGATCGCCATGCCGCTCGAGGACTGGGTGATATTCAACGAACCAGCGCACGCATCGATCTACACACCGCCCGACAGCCCCGACTATCCCCGCGTCGCCGAGATGCAGGCGCAGATGGCGACACGCCTTTTCGAATACATCGGGCAGTTCCGCACCAGCCCCAGGCCCGGAATGCTCAAGGCGCTCATCGATGCCGAGATCAACGGAGAACCCCTCACCGACATCGACATCATGGGCACCCTCCTGCTGGTGATCGGCGGCGGCTTCGACACCACCACGGCGCTCACGTCCAATGCCTGGCGCTGGCTGGCGGAAAACCCTGAGGAGAAGGCTCGGCTCATGGCCGACAAAGAGCTCTGGAATACCGCCACCGAGGAGTTCGTCCGTTTCTACGCGCCTGCCCAGGGAACTGCTCGCTCTGTGACGCAGGACTGTGAAGTGGCTGGATACGCCTTCTCCAAGGGCGATCGCGCGCTGGTCTCCTTCGCCATGCCGAGCCGGGACCCGAAGCACTTCGAGGACCCGGACACGATCAAGCTCGACCGCTTCCCGAACCGCCACGCCGCCTTCGGTCTCGGCAACCACCGCTGCATCGGATCGAACCTTGCTCGGATGCAGTTCAAAGGGATCATGCAGGAGTCATTGGCAAGAATCCCGGAGTACGCCATCGACTACGACGGCCTCCAGCGCTACGAGACGATCGGCACCATTAACGGCAACAGGAACATGCCGATGACCTTCCCGTCCGGCACCCGTCAAGGCCCTGGCCTCCAGGCCACCATCGAGAAGTGGCAGGCCGTGCTCGACGCCGAGGCTGTTGCCGCGTCTGCCTGACCGCCGCCAAAGCAGCTCCACGAGAGAGGAACCACGTTGCGCGTCTATGTCCAAGAAGACGTCTGCCAAGGCCACACCCAGTGCTTCATGACGGCTCCCGAGGTCTTCGAACTGCGCGAGGAAGACGGCCACGCCTTCGTCAAGATCACCGAATTCACCCCCGAGGTCATTGAGGCAGCCAAGCGGGCGGCGCTCACCTGTCCCGAGCAAGCGATCGTCGTCGAGCCGTAGCCGGGCGGCGTGAACAGTTCCCTCCACCCCCTGAACGAACGCTTCGAGGAACTTGGCAAAACCCTTCCGTACCCTATTCAGAGGATGACGACGGACGATAACTTGCGAGAACGTGGAGATCGTCCCGCGTGATCGATCTAGGATTTCGAAGTGGCTCACCTGCGGAAAAGTGATCGGCTGCGTCGGCGTAAGCGGATGGAACTCACGGCTGGCCCTCGTTCCTGCATCCATTTGGCGGCAATGGTCGCCACAACATTTGCCGTAATCGGGATGGGATCGGGTCTCGTAAGTGGCTCAATGACGGCGGCGTCGGCTGCTGTGGTGCGCAGTTCTGACCTCTCTCCTCATGGGGCGTTCGTACCCAACACTCCAGATAGCGTTGTCGCCATATCACCGACACCAGACGACAAGGGCTACCTCACCATTACGTCGAATGGATTTGTCTCAGCCTATGGAGACGGCGTGTTTGCCGGGGGCCAAGCTGGTGGTCCCGCACCCGTGGTCGGGATTCAAACAGGCGAGGACACGGGCGGGTTCTGGACCGTGCGGGCAGATGGTGGGGTGTTCACCGTTGGTGACGTGCCCTTCTACGGCTCGATGGGCGGGAAGACCCTCAATGCACCTGTGGTTGGGATGGCGTTGACGCCCGACCGAGAGGGTTACTGGTTGGTTGCTGCCGATGGCGGAGTCTTCAGCTTCGGTAACGCACACTTCTATGGTTCGACTGGGGCGCTGCACCTCAATGCACCGATCGTCGGTTTAGCGCCCACGCCCGACGGTGGCGGCTACTGGCTCGTTGCGGCTGATGGTGGTGTCTTCACCTTCGGCGACGCAGCGTTCTACGGTTCGATGGGCGGGACAAAGCTCAATGCGCCAGTGGTGGGGATTGCGGCCAGCGTGTTGGGCGGCTACTGGCTCGTTGCGGCTGATGGTGGTGTCTTCAGCTTCGGCAATGCGCCGTTCTATGGCTCGATGGCTGGGACGAGGCTCAATGGGCCAGTGGTGGGGATTGCAGCGACTTCGAACGGCATGGGCTATTGGTTGGTGGGTACCGACAACGGCGTCTTCACGTTCGGAGACGCTCCATTCTTTGGGTCTACGACGACCAGCACCACTACTACAACGACCACTACCCCGTCGTCATCAGTTGCCTTCGTTCAGGCCGACGACACAGGCACCATTAACGGGAACACCACCAGCATCGGTAGTGGCCAGTCCAACCAAGTGCTCGCTCACGACACCGGGATCGGCCACTCTGTCGTTCTCATGATCCAGACCCTAAGCAGCACCGAAACGGATACCGTCACCAGCGTCTCGTCGGGGATGGGCACCTTCCAGTTCGTCAACTCGTACAACGATGGCGCCGACTTCGAGATATGGGTCTGCACGGACACGACGGGCGCTGCTGACACAGTCACGGTTAACACGCCGACCAATGCGTGGAACGCCTTTGCCGTGGAGTTCAACGCTCCCGCCACTGGCTTCATAAACGGTGGTGGCCAGGTCGACAATCCGCCCTACCTCGGTGATCAGAGCTGGACCGTCTCTCCGGGAGCAGCTGGAAATATCGCTGTTATAGGAGTCGACACCCTCGATGCCTACACAACCGGGCCTGCGGCACCCTGGACGTACTACAACTCGGGGTACTGGTCGTTCGCCAACGGGACTTCGGCGGCTTGGCAGGTGGCTCCGTCATCATCTCCTCTCACTGCCACCTGGGTTACAGACGGAGGACAGAGCAGCGCTCAGGGCGTGGTGCTTGAGTATTAGGACCTGATCTGGCTCCGTGACGAGTCGCTGGAAGACACGGCGAATCTGCCACCGCCGGATGTCATTGCAGCCGAGATCGTGGAAGATCTGGAAGCGGCTCTGGCTGAGTTCTCGCTGATCGCCGAATCGCTGGCCCGCGGTGAGCCCCCGGCGAGTACCCCGTGAGTCGGACCTCGGCTTGCGATCTGCTCGTCCGAGGTGGCCAACGAGGATATCGCTGTGGAAAAGCGACCGATCGGCCCCATTAGCTCATCCTGGCTTGTGCACGCCAACAGGACCACATTCCGGCCCAGTCGACGTGGAACGCTGCCGCGATCGGCACGTTCCCTTAGGAGTCCGACTGCGCCCCGTGTGACGCCATGCCTGTTCCGGTCAGCTCGACCGCTACGACTCCAGCGAGCGGAGAATGTGGATGGCAGGGAATCCATCGAAGTGATCTCCCGCCGCGGTGACTGCGGCAGCCAAGTGCGGCGACGCCATGTGCGCGTCCAAGTCTTCCTTCGACTGCCATCTCTCGATGGTGACATATGTGCCAGGTGTCGATTCGGAGGCAAACAGATCGTAGGAGATGCAGCCGCCGTCACTCCTGCTCGGACCGACGAGCGCTTTCAGAGCGTCCTCTACGATCGGCTCCGACCCCGGCTTGGCTTTGATCACGGCCACGACGTCTACATTGGGCATACACCACCCTATTCCGGTAGAACCCGCCGCCACCACTACCCGGCAAACGGGGGGACCCGGCTACGTGTTGCTGACCTGCCTGATAATAAGGACAGGGCAAGGGGCGTGATGTGCAACATCATCGGCAACAGAGCCGCCCAGGATTCGCCGCAGTGTTCCGACGTCATGTGAGCCGACTACCACAAGGTCGACGGCCGCCTCGGCGGCAATGGCACAGATCCGTTCTCCAGGATCCCCGCTCTCTGCTCTGACTTCGACTTCGGGACCCAGCCAACTAAATGTTTCCCGTATACGGCGTTCGGCCAGGAGACGGTGTTGGTTCTCCTCTTCCGTCCAACTTTCGGAAGACGGGGGCATCACCGTACCGATTCCCATTGCGTCCCCAGCGAATGCCGGGACTTCCCCCGGGAGCACTGTAAGTATCAGATAGTCGTGCCCGGGACCGAGAAGGCTTAGCGCCTCGTCAACGGCTTTCGCATCGAACTCGGTTCCCGCGGTGGCGACCAATACCTTGCTCATCGGGTTTCTCCTTTCGAGAAAGCCGTGGAACCATCAGGGGCGCTCACTCGGGGCGCTGTAAAGGGGGCGACCGAGGTCGCCCCCTTTACAGACCTACTGCTATCGAGCGCTGACGGTCGTTACCAGCGGTAGAAGCGGTGTCTTCCCGCAGATTCTCCTCGCCCGATGGCCAATCCCACGAGCCAAAGAACGAGCAGTACGACCGCCACGATCCACAACAAGTGGGCGGTGAACCCTAAGCCGAAGAACAGCAGGACAAGCAAAAGTGCCAGCAAAAGTAACATGTGTCTCTCTCCTGTTAATATGTGTTAATGTCAGGTGTGTTAGATGTAGGTGTCGTCGCGCCGAACGACGTTTCCCCGCCCGTCGTCGATGACCGTTCGGTGCTTGCGCATGTCGGTGCCGATCATGGCAATGAGCGACAGAAGGGCTCCCACTGCGCCCACGATCATTAAGATGACGCCGACGGTGTGCACGTTGAATCCATGTTGATAGGTGCTCATGGTCACCGCGAAGCGCAAGATCGCTCCGACTGCAAACACGATGATGCTCGTAACTAAACCACCACCGGCCATTTACTTTCCCCCTTCCTTTTCGGGTACACCCTGTGGTACCCCAACGGAATGGCGAATAAACCGGGCGTTGCGGAATTCCCTACGCGGGCTCGTAGAGCGTCCTCAGGCTGGCAGAGTGCCGTCGCCGTGGGTGCGTTGTCGATTCGTACGAAACCCTCCCGTTTTCTCAAGGCGGATGCCATGTTCTCCCTGAATGGAGGGGGTCATGAATGAACGTGCATGGCCAAGCGTGTATCGGGGTAATTCTTTCTCTACAGTCACCAATAATCGCTCTGAGAGGACAAGCCCATGAGCACTTCAGTAGTTGTCATCATCATCGCGGCAGCGGTCGCGCTATTGATTATCGGTTGCGGCCTCGTGATGGCGCGGCGAGCGAGGCGGCGTCGCCAACTCCGAGATCGTTTCGGTCCTGAATACGACCGGGCCGTCCAAGCATCGGGCAGCTCCAGGCAAGCCCAGGCCGACCTGCAGGCCCGCGCCGAAGAGCGCGACAGGCTCTCGATTCGGCCGCTTAACGCTGGGCAGCGCGACCGTTACGCGTCTGATTGGCGCCAAGTGCAGATTGAGTTCGTCGATACCCCGGCGCTTTCGCTTGGCCGAGCCGATGCGTTGGTCACCGACGTGATGGTCGACCAGGGATATCCGATGCGAGACTTCGATCGACAGGCCGACCTCATTTCGGTCGACCACCCCGAGGTGGTTGTGCACTATCGCCGCGCGCATGAGATTTTCGAAGTGAGCCAAGCCGGACAGGCATCGACGGAAGACCTTCGGCAGGGATTCGTTTCCTACAGAATGCTCTTCGACGAGTTGCTTGACGGGGGATCTGGTTCCACTGACGGTGGTGTTCCAAATGACGACCGCGTCCCCCTCGACAACTCCGAGAGTGAAGCCAGCAGCCAGGTGGGCAGTGTTCGAAGGGCCCGATAACCCTGTCACCAAGGGACGGGATCAGTCGGACTGGTCGCCGGGGTTGATCGGTGGCCAGTCGGCGGGCCACCAGTCTCCCTGCGGGTCGGTGGTTTGCCCGACCTCGATGATGTAACCGTCGGGATCTCGGATGTAGCAACGGGTCTCGTACTCATGCTGTTTCGGCGGCGTCAGGAACTGCGCGCCTCTGGCGCTCCATTCGGCGTACACGGCGTGGATGTCTGCGACCCGGATATTGAGGAAGCTGCTGACCCGGTCGGGGTCGCGTGGCGTCTCAAGGGTGACCGAGGGCTTGTCGTCGGTGGGGCCCCCGCCACCGTTGATGACGATGAAGATGTTGGCGAGTTCCACGTTGGTCGGCACTGGACCGAAGACCACCCTGCCGCCGAGTACCTCCGTATAGAAGCGCCGGGAGCGTTCGACGTCATCGGAGACGATGAAGTGGCCCACGAGCATTCGCGCTGCGGGTTGCGTGGGTTCGGCCATTGGACCTCCACTCGTTGGGCTCGTGCCCCGCTTATGACGGGGTCTGAAGCTTCAGTCAATCAGATTTTGTTTGTTGTGTCCGCAGTAGAGGGCGAGGTACATGACGGTCGGCGTTGATGCGGAACTACCTCGGTGAGCGAACGCCAAAGCGCCGTTGCTCAATGATCAGGCAACGGTCCTCGACGTAGAGCATGCCGGCCTTCTCGGCGATGTCCCGTGCCTCGTCCGATGCGATGCCCGACTGGAGCCACAGGGCGCTGGCGCCGGCAGCGACCGCTTGTCGGGCGATGTCAGGCGTCTGCCGCGACGGTCGGAACACATCGACCAAGCCCACCTGCTCGGGGACGTCGGCGAGCGTCCGGTAGACGGGCTCCCCGAGGATCTCGTGGGCATGCGGATTCACCGGGATGATGCGCCAGCCATGGGCTTGCATGTACGCCGGGACCGAGTGCGCCGCCTTCTGCGGAGCGGCACTGGCGCCCACCACCGTGATGGCGTCGTAGGTGAGGAGGATACGTTCGACGATGGCATCGGTGTCGTCCACGCAGCCACGGTACCGTCAGAGCGCTCGCCCCCCACCGGACCCGACCGGCGTGCGCCGCGGCCGGGCGGCCGGAGCGACCGGGTCCAGTGCGTCTGGTGGACTGCGCTCATCGGCGAATGAACACGCCCTGGCCGATCGACGCCACCAGGCGCCCCGTCCTGTCCCGGAGCGACGCCTCGACGAAGCCCTGGGTGGTGGCGATCGACACCGGGTCCACGTCCAGGACGTGCCAGCGGTCGAGCAGGCTCGTCCGGTGGAACCAGAGGGCGTGGCTGGTGCTCAGGCTGTACACCGCCGAACCCAGCCGGTGGGCGTGGACGTGGCGGACCATGCCGTTGAGCCCGAGGTCCGAGAGGTAGGCGACGGCGGCGGCGTCGCCAAGGGTCTTTCGGGAGCTCGACGAGGCTGCGCACCCACAGCGGGTGCAGCAGCTCCCCCGTCTCGGCGAGGGTCCGCCCTCGGGCAGTGCCGCCTCGAACACGTCACCGAGGAGGGGTCCGGCCCAGTTGCTCGCCAGCCCCGGTCCGGGGACATCGTGCGGCGGGTCCCGCTGCCAGTCACCGCCCGCCTGGGGAACGACGGTGGCAACGCTGGCGGTGACCAGCAGTCGTTCGTCCTGGTAGCCGCGGACGCTCCGGTGCTGAAACGCCCGCCCATCGCGGAGCCGCTCGACCGTGAAGTCAATCGGCTCGGCCGCGCTGCCACCGGCGAGCAGGTAGGCGTGCATCGACTCCGGTACGAAGCCGGTCTCGACAGTGTGGGCGCAGGCCGCGAGGGCCTGTGATACCAGGCGGGCCGCCGTAGCTGCCGCCGCCGTGGCCGACGCTCCCGCCCGGCTCGCCCACGGCCGTGGCGACGCCCGTCGGTCGGCTGCCGACGAGGGCCTCCAGCTGATGGACGCCGGGTTCGCCCTCCTCCGCCGCGCTCACCCGGCGGAGCCTATTTCGTGTCGCCCTCGACCCCCAAGACGATGCGAACCCTTCCGATGCCACGGGTACGCGTCGTGGATCATTCGCCCAGAAGTTCGAGAAGCCACCCGGGTCGAGCGAGGTCCGCTCCCAGCGCCTCGGCCTGTGTGCACAAGGCTCGATCGGCCGAGACCAGTGTCACCTGACCGCTGGCGTCGGCTGTCACAGCGAGGAGGGTGTCGTCGCCACTGCCAGGCGCATGAACGACGGTGACCCCGTCCGCCACGCCCGACTCGACGCCGTCGCGAGCCTTCCCTTCGAGGACGACGACGACGGGTTCGGCCAGCCGTCCCGTCACCGCCGCCGCACGAACTCGTTCCACGAAGCCTCGAGCAGCGCCTGGTCGGTCCCGCCACCAGCCGTTGGGACGAGACCCGATCACATTGGCGGCGTCGATAAGAATCATTGGTCCAGTCTGACCAGTCATTAGTGAGTCGGGGAGCAGTGCCTCACGGTCTGCGTCGTCGATCAGCTGTCAGCGTAGCCGCCGGGCCGTTTTCGCCCGGCTGATTACGGGTAGCGGAAGGGTATGACCGTGCCCGAAGAGCAAAGCCCCCTCGATCCGCCGGAACCAGCGTTGGTTGAGGTTCCCGAAAGGCCCGCTCCGGTAGAGGTCCCTGAACCTGGGGTGGAGGACTCTCCCGAGCGCGGCTGATCGGGGGGCGCTTATCGTCGGTTGGAGACGAGACGGGCCACCCACAGCTTGAACCGCTCCCAGCGGGTCTTCGGTGCCATACCAGAGGGTATACCTGGCCGCTATGGCGGATGGTTTGGCCCAGCTGATCGTCCTTCGGGGGAACATGTGGACGCGCCCCACGGGCGATCGGGGAGTACGTTCTCGGTCAACTGACAAAATCGGAGGCCCAGTGCTGTGATCGAGCGCGTAGCAGTTGTCGGAGCAGGAGTCATGGGCGCGGGCATCGCCCAGAGCCTGGCCACGGCAGGGGTCAACGTCCAGTTGGTCGACGTGTCCTCGGCTCAGCTCGACGAGGCTCGCCGAGTCGTGGTGGAAGGGCGGTACGGATGGGAGCGAGCGGTAGCTCGGAACAAGATCTCCGCCGCCGACGCCGCCGCCGCCCGGGACCGTCTCCTGTTCACGACCGATCTGGCCGAGGCCGTTGACGGAGCATCCATGGTGCTCGAGGCGGTGCCAGAGGTTCTCTCCACCAAGTTGCGCCTCTTTCGCCAACTGGGATCGTCCACCCATCCCGACGTTGTCCTCGCCTCCAACACGTCGGGTTTCCCCATCGTTGCCCTGGCCGAGGTGGCTGACCGCCCGCAGCGAGTCATCGGGTGGCACTGGGCCTCCCCGGCCCAGATCCGCCCGTTCGCCGAGATCGTCCGTACCGACCAGACAGCGACCGATACCGTGGATGCGGTGGTGGAGCTCGCCACTCGGTGTGGCAAGAACCCGGTCGTGGTGACCGAGAATCCCCTGGTATGGGGTTTCGTCGCCAACCGTATCTTCGTGGCCGCAGTCCACGAGGCCCACAGGGTCGTCGAGGAAGGGTTGGCCACTCGTGAACAGGTCGATCAGCTGGTCCGCGATGCCTATGGCTGGCCCGCCGGTCCCTTCGGCGTGGTGGCGGGCGCCACCGAGGGATGGGGGGACGAACGCAAAGGTGCCGTCTAACTCTCCGCCGGCTCGGTGCCGGGCAGGTGGATGGTGTCGCTGCGAACTGGTGCGGTATCGAAGGCACGCTGCAGACGAGCCGCCCGCTCGGCGACGGAAGCGCCGTACTCGCCGTGCGTGATGATGTACAGCTCGTTCCTGCGGATCGCATCGAGCACCTGGCCCCCGACGATGCTCGGGTCGAGGCCTTGAGCCATGATGGCCCGGCCGGCCTCCGCCTCGCTCTCGCTGAGTCCGTGGAGGCCGATGTTGGTCCGCACGAGGCCCGGGCAGAGCACCGAGACACCGACTCCATGGCGGTCCATTTCGGCCCTCAGGACTTCGCTCAGACCCACGACCCCGAACTTCGCGGTCGTGTAGGCCCCTAACCGAGGGCTGGCGACCAACCCTGCCATGGAGGCCGTGTTCACGATGTGGCCCTCGCCCCGGTCGCGCATGCCCGCTGCGAAGGTGTGGATTCCGTTGAAAACCCCAGTCAACATGATGGAGACGCGCAGGTCGAACTCTTCGGGCGACATGTCGGCGAGTTCGTCCGGTCCCGGGGCCACTCCGGCGTTGTTGAAGAGGATCTCGACCGGGCCGAAGGCCTTCTCGGTCGCCTCCTTCGCCTCGCCCAACGCGGCCCTGTCACGCACGTCGAGATGCTGTGCGAGTGCCGATACCCCGAGACGCGCCGCTTCGCGCTCGAGGGCTTCGGCATCCCAGTCGGCCAGCACGACGCGTGCCCCCGCGGCGATGAGCACCTCGGCGGTCGCCAGTCCGATGCCGCTCGCTCCACCGGTGACGAACGCGGTCCGTCCTTCGATCCTCTCCATGAGTCTCCCTCCCAGTTTCACCGGACCTTAGCGCTCCATCCGACCACGCTGAAGGAGCACCGATCCTCCCGATGGCCGCCGCCAGGACGATCGGACCACCACGGAGCGGGTGACCAAGGGCGTGCCTGATGACCCGACCTAACGGCCGAAGCGGAGCAGCAGCTTCTGGTCGTAGTAGTAGTTGAGCCAGTCGAACAGCTGGTATCCCTCGTGGTGCCCGTGGCTGGCCGCCGGCACGAATTTCAGCGCCAGCCGGGCCGCGGACGCGTCGAACCCGGCGGCGCCAAACGTAGCCACCACGTCGTTGATGTCGTAGAGCCGGGGTAGACGCAGGTCGTCGACGTTGGCCGCGTGCCACTCGGCCATCAACGGGCTCCGCGTATGGACGCCCATGACCGCGTAGTAGACCCCGCCTGGAGCGAGCGCACCAAAGACGGCGGCGGCATGGGCGGAGAGATCATGGATGAGATAGAGCACCTCGTGGCTGAATGCCACGTCGAAATCTCCCCAGCCCTTGGGCACCGTATCGGCGGCCTCGAAGCGAAGTGGACGGTCTCCGACAAGCCTCGTGGCATCGTCGATTGCGCCGGCGGCGGGATCGTACCCGAACCCCTCTGCGATGCCACAGTGGTCAGCGAGCAAGCGGAGGAAGCCACCTCGATTGCAACCGGCATCGAGCACCCGCTTCCCGTCCAGGTTTCCATCTATCGTCTCGAGCATCGCCAGCCAGACGAAGCCGTGTTCGTCCTGCATCGCCTCGTCCTCGGCGGCGCTCCGCCAGTAGCGTGTGTCCACTGGCTCACCTTAGGCGGCGAGCAGAAGGGAGCTCGACGCCACGGGCACATCTCGATGCCCTGCTCCGACCAGCGCGGGGGTAGGTGGCTGGTAGTGTGAACCGACCGGGGCCAAGGTTGAGGGGAACGTCAATGACTGACACGCCGCCATTTGACGGGGAGGCCAAGCCAGCGACTCCTGCAGCGGATGTCACCCGCAGATCGCGACTCTCGACGGCTTGGATCGGCGTCATTGTCGCCGCGGTGGCGCTGGTGTTGCTCCTCGTGTTCATCCTTCAGAACAGGAAGGACGTGAAGATATCGTTCTTCACGTTCAATGGAAGTATGCCGCTGGGCGTGGCTCTGCTACTCGCCGCCGCGGGTGGTGTGTTGATCGCCGGCGTGGCCGCTGCGCTGCGAATCTGGCAGTTGCGTCGCCGCGTGAACAAGAAGCCGAATCCCTGATGCCGGCGAACCGTTCGCGCGTGCTCCTGTCCTACGTGGAGGTCAGCGTCGCCACGTGGGCGGTGAACTGGTCGAGCAACCCGGCCGAACCTTGCGACCGTTCCTCGGCGTCGTACTCGCCGACGAGGAAGAAGGCCTGTTCGGTGTAGGTCAGTTCGGTTCCGCCCGGGGTGTCGTCGAACTCGACGCCTGCGAGGGACACGGAGAAGTGGTCCCCGGCGACGTGCATGTCGAAGGCGTACAGCAGGCGCACGTTGGGTTCGATCAGATGGAAGTGCGCCGTGTAGATGGTCTCGATGCCACTCTCGAAGCGACCGTGAGCGATCTCACGCCCTCCGACCTTCAGGTCGAGGCTTCGCTCGATCTCCGTCCACGCCGGACCGGCGAACCACTGCCGCCGGTGTTCGAGTCCCGTCCACGCCTCATAGACCAATTCGCGTGGCGCATCGATCCGGCGGCTGGCCGCGATCGTGCCGTGCTTCAGGGGTTGGTGTTCACTCACTTCTGCGCTCCCGTGGTTCGTTGGATGGCCTCGACGTAGGTCGAGAAGGTGTCGAGCTGATGGTCGACGGCCCGGCGTCGTGTGGAAAGCCAGCGCTCCGCCTTGCCGAGGTGCTCGGTGTGCATGCGACAGGTACGAGTCCTGCCCGTCTTTTTGGACGAGACGAGTCCGCTCTCCTCGAGCACTCGCAGATGTTTCAGGAACGTGGGCAGTCCGATGGGGAATGGCGCCGACAGTTCCTTCACCGAGGCCGTGCCGCGTTCGGCAAGCAGCTCGACCACGGCGCGCCGTGTCGGATCGGAAAGCGCATGGAACGTCCGGTCCAGTTCCCCACTATAGTTTGCCATATGGCAAACTATAGTGGGGATAGCGCCAGATGACCAAGGCGGACACACTGCGGGGAATTCGACCGTGGCCGAAGCGTGGTGGTGCGACACCGACATCCGGTACTGTGCGTGCCCACCTTCTTTCGGCGACCTGATCCCGACATTGAGCAGCGGCTATACTGGTATCCAAGAAGGGGAGTAGCCCTCCGCTGGTCGATCGACATGCTGGCGTGCAGTGCACGCCCGGTCCCCAGGTCTGAGCCTTGGCTCAGATGGGCGAGACCTTCCGACTTAGCCGTGCTGTATCTAGGCTGAGACGGGAGGCAGTCACCTTCGGTCCCAGCAGGAAGGGCTGCTGTGGACCCGCTCATAGTGCTCGCTGTGTTCCCGGTCATCTTCCTGGGGGAGCTGCCGGACAAGACCATGTTCGCCAGCCTCGTCATGGCGACGCGGGGCCGACCCCGCCAAGTCTGGCTGGGAGCCGCGGGAGCCTTCGTTGTCCATGTGATCATCGCGGTCACCCTCGGGTTGGCCATTTTTGCCATCCTCCCGCACCGAGCGGTCGAAGGAGTCGTAACCGCTATGTTCCTCTTCGGCGCGGCGTACGCCTGGCACGAGGGGACCAAGGACGTCGAGGAAGTCACCGAAGAGGAAGCGTCCCGCCACGGAGCGGTCGCCACCGCCTTCCTGGTCATCTTCATCGCCGAATGGGGTGACCTCACCCAGATACTCACGGTGAATCTGGCTGCCAAGTACCACTCACCGTTTTCGGTCGCTGTGGGCGCAATCTTGGCCCTGTGGGCGGTGGCGGCGATCGCGGTTGCGAGCGGTCAGACACTTCTGCGATACCTGAAGATCTCGACGCTCCGCAAGATTACGGCCGGCGTGCTCCTCGTACTGGCGGCGTACTCGGCCTACCTGGCGATCCGCTAGCCGCTTTTCGAACCGGACCGGATCACTCCGACGTGCAGGGCGCCACCAGTCTCGCGGATCACCATGCTACGTTCCCACTCTTCATTCGAGAGCCATGACGTACGTAGCAAGGGGACGAACATTGCAACCTGGAATCCACCGCCGCGCCTTCGCAGCCGGCCTTCTCGGGGCGGCGGCGGGACTGGCCTTGTGCAGCGTTGTCCCAGCCACCGCTGGAGCTTCGTCGAAGCAGCCCGAAACACTGCGGATTTTGGTCACCAACGACGACGGTGTGGGTGCGCCGGGGATTAATGCGACGGTGAAGGCACTCGCCGCTCTCCCCGAGACCAAGGTCACCGTGGTGGCACCCCTCGTCAATCAGAGTGGGACCGGTGCCAAGGTGACACCGGGGGCATTGACGGTGACCAATGCGACGACGGCGAGCGGGTATCCGGCCAAGGCGGTCGCCGGCTATCCCGCAGACACAATCATCTGGGCCATTGACGACCATGGCATCTCGCAGCGCCCCGATCTGGTCGTGTCGGGTATCAACTTTGGCGAGAACATTGGTCCCTTGGCGGCTCTCTCCGGGACAGTGGGAGCGGCCGAGACTGCGCTGGCCCGTGGCATCCCCGCCCTCGCCGTCAGTCAAGGGGTCGACAACGGCCAGTCGCCCAACTTCTCTCAAGGTGCGAAGTATCTAGTGGACTGGGTGCAGTCGCACCGCAAGGCCCTCCTCAGCGCCACGAAGGAAACGGCCAGAAGCACGAATGGCAATCTCAACGTCCCGACATGCGCCGACGGGCACGTTCGCGGGCCGGTGAAGGTGGCTCTCGCCACGTCGCTTTCGGGCTACTCCATCTCCACCGTGAACTGCTCGAGCACCGCCACCAAACCGTCCAGCGATGTGCAGGCATTCGTGGAAGGCTTCGCTTCCATCTCAGAGCTTCATCCCGTGAATCCTCCGTCGTGAGGTCGTGAACCCTCCGTCGTGAGGTCGTGAATCCTCCATCGTGAAGTGCGGGGTCTACCTACCTACTCAGCGCCGACGACCTTGAAGTCCTGGTTGACAAATATGTGATGGGGCCAGTTGACGCCGATCTGGTGGACCTCGTACTCGCCGTTGCTCAGCTTCACCACACGGTCGACGACTCCCCCCGGATAGGCGGCCAGCGCAGCTTCCGTGGCCTTATTCGCTGTCGTTCCGCTGACGATCGTCCCCGACCCCTCGCTGTAGCTCGCCGGAATCTGACCGACCTGCTTCGAGGTGGTCGGTGCACCCTTCTGGAAAGGGACCACCGCTGCCGCCGTGGAGGCTGCCGATCCGCTGGAAGTCGGCTGCACGATGACCTGTGTGGCCTTGATGACCGTTGAACTGACCGTCCCGAGTACGAGCACGGATTCGCCCTTCGTCACGGCGCTCTTCGAGGCCGAGCTGGTCCCCTTCTTGTACTTGGTGGAGGACGTTTCGTCGATGGTCACCTTCTGACCCGCTGATGTCGTCAGGGTGAAGCCCGACTTGGACACGGTGCCGACCGTGCCGGATGATCCCCCGGCGGCCGGTCCGGACCGAGCGTTGGATCCCCCGCCGGCGGACCCGGGGCTCCCCGCGGACTGGCTGCTGGACGTTGGCGCTGCTGACGCCGAGGGGGACTCAATGAGTCCGACCGAAAGTCCGATCATGGGAACGAACAGCGCAGCGGCCAGAATGCTTCGACACTTCTTCTTTGTCAGCAATCGCCGAGCCTTAGACTGGCGTACCGGCTTGGTCGTGGTCGCTGACGGCCCGGAAGTTGTGCTCGATACGGAGCGCGTGGGAGTGGGCTCGTCGTCGGGGTCTGATGCGTCGTGATCGTTCATCATGGTGGTCCTCGTATTCATGTCGTGAGTCCAGAGTGCCAGCCGTTCATGTGGGATCCCGGTGGGCGGCCTGTGACCGGGGTACGTCTTCGCGGCGGATCGTTGGGTGCTCCAATGAGCGGGGATGATGCATACCCGCGACCCAAGGGGGTGCCCAGACGACCGGGCAGCGCCTGACGCTCCGGTACGCTCGGCCGCCGCTTTCTGCGGAGAAATTTATGGACTTCTGATGGGGCTCAGAGGTTCGGCGGTAGAATGCCTCTTGAGCGAAGTGAATTTTCGGACGTATGGACGGGCCGCATTTCGCAGGAAAGAGGAGAAATGGGCCACGGACTGTTGGTCTTTATTAATGTTGCGTCCCTCGCGGTCGTCATCTGGGCGGTCATCGACGTGGTACGACGTCCCGCTGCTGCTCTCGCGCCCAGATGGAAGGCGCTTTGGATCGCCGGCATGGTGGGCGGGTGGTTCCTCTTCGGAATCATCGGAGCAATCGTGTCGGTCGTCTACCTGGTCGGACCGCGGAAACGACTGAAGGCCGGGGAGTACTCGAGTCGGTACTAGAGCTGCGACGCCAGTTGGTCCCGGCGGCGGCTCATGGCACTATGCAGGCGGTTCTCTACCGGTGAGAGGAGCTTGTCATGAAGACGTCTGGGATTACGGCGGCGCTGCCGGCACAGGACCTGAGCCGAGCCAAAGCGTTCTACCTCGACAAAGTGGGACTTCAGGCAGTCGGGTCCCACTTTCTCGTCGCCAGCGATGGACAGTTGGGCCTCACGGTTGGAGATGGCGTCAACCAGCTCGCCCTCTATCCGGCCTCGGCGAGGTCGTCAGGGGAGTTCACACAGGCCATCCTTCAGGTCACCGACGTGCGCGCTGCCGTCGAAGAGATGAGGGGTCCCGGCGTGAAGTTCGAGGAGTACGACAACGCCGAGACGTGGACAGAGAACGGTATTGCTCGGACGCCAGATGGGCGCGAGGGCGCGTGGTTCAAGGACCCGGAAGCAACCTGGTCGGCATCGTTCGCGCCCTGGGGAGCTAGGGACTGAGGGCTTAGGAAACGGCGCGACAGTTAGTCGCGGACTCATGCGAGACCGCCTTCGCCGTCGACGGAACCGAAACCATCACTGCCCCGGCTGGGGTCACGGATATGGCGTAGCGGGTGCCACCACTCTCCGGCCAGGACGTGAGAAATGGTCCGCCATCCGTGTGACCGGTCAGCAGTCCCGGTGTCGGTGCCACGTCAGGATTTTCGACATGGAACGCCGCGACCGCTGTCTCAACCGCCGTGACGTTAGAGGTGCACGTGGCCTGTAGACCCTTTCCGGTCATCGCGCCGAGGTCGAGCACGACCAGGGCAGCCGACAGTGCAATCACCACGACGAAGCCTGCGGCCCTCTTCGTTGCTTTGACATTCGCCAGGGCAACGTGTCCCATCGCCGGGTCTCACTTCCGATCCGTTCAATGGCGCGAACTCCGCCATGGCCTCGTCCCACGATCATGGATGAATTCACTCTGGGATACCAGGGTCGAAATGCCCAAGTTTGCTCATCAACCTGGGCAATTGACGAAATTGTTCGAGTACGCGCCTCGGGGATGGTCCACAATGCCCTCCCTTCCATGGGAGAGACGTTGAAAGTTCTTCACGCGCGAGATACACGCGCCTACACTCCATCCCCCGGATCGCCCAGCCGACCCTCGTAAACTACAAAGACACCTCGAGGAGGCGGGTGCTATGAGGGTGACCGAAGACACGAACGAGATGTCTGCGCAGCGTCCGACGTCGTGGCGAGACCGGCATCGTCAGCGGGCCTCCGGCCGGCGTGGGAAGTACGGGGTCGACGGCGGATCTATCACCCTCTTCGTCTACGGAGGTGCGCTGAGCGCGCTCGCCGTCACCTTGTTCCGCCAGTCTCGACGCGGACACGGTGTCCAAGCGCTTCTTGCCGGGTCAGCTGCTGTGGCCGTTGTGGGCTCTGCGGTGAGCTACTTCTACTCGACGGGGCCGGGCAAGAGATCGATCTGGACGGAGGTTCTCGACGAGCTGAGCCTTGGCGGCGACGAGGACGTGCTCGACGTCGGCTGTGGACGAGGTGCGGTCCTCATGCTCGCGGCGCAGAGGATCCCGCGGGGGAGAGCGGTGGGCGTCGATGTCTGGCGACGTATCGATCAGAGCGGCAACAGCCTGGCCGCCACCGAGCGCAACGCGGTGCTGGAGGGCGTGGACGACCGGGTCGACGTGTACGACGGTGACGCGCGCGAGCTGCCGTTTCGGGGCGGGTCGTTCGATCTGGTGATGAGCAATCTCACCCTTCACAACATCCGGGACGCCGACGAGCGCAAGGAGGCGCTCGACGAGGTGGTGCGCGTTCTGCGTCCGGGGGGACGGCTTCGCATCGTCGACCTCCATGCCGAGGGGTATGTGGGACCGCTGCAGGATGCGGGATGCGTCGACATCGAGGCTCGCCGGCTCGACTGGCGGACGTGGTGCGGCCTGCCGGGTCACCATCTGGTTCTCGTCGAGGCGAGAACTCCAGACACTGAGGACGACGCGCGCTGAGCATGTAGCACCCTCGTTTTTGGCCCCTAGGCTGTCCCTGTTCTGTGGCGCGAGGCGAGGAGGGACGATGAACTACCGCAACTTGGGTTCGACCGGGGTCAAGGTCAGCCCGCTGTGTCTCGGGGCAATGATGTTCGGGGGTTGGGGTAATCCCGATCATGACGACTCGATGAGGATCATCCACTCGGCAATCGACGCCGGGATCAACTTCATCGATACCGCTGACGCCTACTCGGCCGGGGAGTCAGAGGAGATCGTGGGCAAGGCGGTGAGCGGCCGGCGGGACAGTCTGGTGATAGCCACCAAGGTGCACTTTCCGGCCAGCACCGACCCCAATCAACAGGGCAACTCGCGGCGGTGGATCATTCAGGAGTGCGAGAACAGCCTGCGGCGGCTGGGCACCGACTATATCGACCTCTATCAGATCCACCGTCCCGATCCCGACGTTGCCATCGACGAGACCCTCGGCGCCCTGACCGACCTGGTCCGCCAGGGCAAGGTCCGGTACCTGGGCTCTTCGACCTTCCCGCCCTCGTCCATCGTCGAGGCCCAATGGACGGCCGAACGGCGCCAGCGCGAGCGGTTCGTCTGCGAGCAGCCGCCCTACTCCATGCTGGTACGCGGCATCGAAACCGAGGTTCTCCCCACGTGCCAGAAGTACGAGATGGGGGTCATCCCATGGAGCCCGCTGGCCGGAGGCTGGCTGTCCGGCAAGTGGCGCAAGGGTGTGGAGAACCTCACCAGCCGCCGCGCCGAGCGACTTCCCCAGCGCTACGACCTGTCGCTTCCGGGCAACCAGGCCAAGCTGGAGGCGGCCACCGATCTCGGCGACCTGGCCGAGAAAGCGGGGATCACGCTCATTCACATGGCGCTGGCCTTCGTGCTCCGGCATCCGGCCGTCACCTCGGCCATCATCGGTCCCCGCACCCAGGAGCACTTGGACAGCCAGATCGGAGCCCTCGACGTGACCCTCGACGACGCGGTGTTGGATCGGATCGACGAGATCGTCAGGCCGGGCACCAACTTCACCCCTACCGACGCCGGCTATGAGCCACCCTCGCTGACCGACGCGGCGCGGAGGCGCAGAACCGTCCCTGACTGATCCATCGGCATCTCCCTGCGCCTCACGGGCGGAGGTCACTAGTCTCGTAGCGACCACATCCACTCCCATGACCGCCAGGAGGTCCCGTGTCCCCCGAACGAGTGTCTGCCAGCCGTCGTATCGCCGCTCCGGCGAGCACGCTGTTCCAGATCGTGTCCAGTCCTTCGGGCCAGGTTGCGATCGACGGGTCCGGGATGCTCGAGGCAGCTCCCGACGACCGACCGTTGACCAAGGTCGGTGAGACCTTCGATATGGATATGGACCGAACACCGCTCGGTGATATTCCGAACCTGACGAAGTACCAGGTTCGCAATACCGTGACCCAGATCGTTCCCGACCACCTCATTGAGTGGACCGTGGGCAGTGGAGACAACCCGCCGTTCGGACACACCTATGGCTGGGTCCTCGACTCCGTCAGTCAAACCGAGACCGATGTCACCAACTACTGCGACTGGTCAAACGCCACCGAGGAGTTCCGCTCCCGACTGACCTGGCCGGTCGTACCGGTGGCCATGCTGGAAAAGTCCGTCGAAAACCTCGAACGGGTGGCGACCGAGCGTTGACCCGACCTCACCTCTGCGGGTTCTCATAGAAGACTCGGACCCTGGCAGCGTGGCCTTTCGAGTTCAGTTCGACCACGTCGAGCACACGGTTGTCGTTTTCCCGGCGGTACCACAACGCGTACCCCACCGGGCCACTGAGGAATGCCTCCTCGGTGAAGGTCAGCTGAGGGGCGAGTGCAAGTCCACGTTCAAAATGGCGACGTAGTTCGCTCTTACCGTGAAGGCGCCCGTCGTCGCGGCCCCATCTCTGAACGACAGTGGAGGCGACGAAGTCGACATCCTCGGCGTAGCAGGCCATGATCGCATCGAGATCGTGCGCGTTCCAGGCGGTGACCCAGGCGGCGGCGTGGCGTCGTGCGTCCATGCCACATGCTGTCACGGGTCGGCTCGACCGAAGGAACGAACATTCCCGGCTTTGTGCGATGCGCGATCCGCGATCCGCGATGCGCTAGGCCAGCTGCTCGACCCGACTGGCGTAGTCGAGGAGGTCGTTCCACGACATCTCCGAGGGCTCCGTCCGCGGAGGACGGGCGCGGGCCGCCTCTAACAGCGCGTCCGCCCAGTGTCCCCGCCCGGCTCGGTGGGCGGCCTGGACGCGATCGCGCAGACCCTCGGGTGTGCGATGCAGCGCGCGGCTCCGGTACGGCTCGACGATCAGGGGCAGTTTCTCCCAGAGCACGCGCACCGCGTCTATCTGGGCACTCAGTCGTTCGAGCTGCTTATCCGGCTGCCTGAAGTCGAACACCCTTACCTCCCTCATAGACGCACCTGTGGCAGATCGCCCCGGCGACCTGAACGTCGCGTGTACGGCCTGTGCGTGGCCGTGGTTCATCCTCTCACCCCAACGGTGGGTGCCCGATAGAGGCGAAAGCCCCTAATTGCAGCTAAAACCGCCAAAAAGAGCCGATCTCCCGCGCGCCTCACTGGACGGACGGCATCACTGGACGGACGGCATCACCGGACGGGCGGCATCCCGAATGGCCCGCCGTCGACCAGTTCGGTTAGGGGCCGAGCGCCGCTGACCCGGCTCCGGCCGTCACCGGCGCGGTGCCGGGCACGATCTCGGTGGCGAACGACTGCAGGAGCTTGACCAGTTCGGGAACCTGTTCGGGCGACCACCCCGCCAAGAGCCCCTCGAGCCTGTGGCGCACGGCGTCGATCAGCTGATCGGCCACGGCCGCACCGCTCGGGGTGAGGGCGAGGGGAGCGGAGACGCCCTCGGCCCCGTCCGCGCCGGCCCCGTCCGCGCCGGCGCTGTCACCAGCGGGCAGCGCCTCGATGATCAGGCCGCGCTCGAGGAGCTCGCCGACGGCGGTATCGAGCGCGGACGTGGGGACGTTCTGCACCTGGGCCAGGGCCGGCAGGTCCACCGCGGGGTCCCGGCGCAGCTGGATGAGCACCCAGCCGGCCGACAGGGGCAGGTCCGTTCCGACCTCGACGGCAATCCGTTGGAGCCACTCACGCATCTGCTGACGGCCGACGAGGACGCTCAGTGCCCGGATGATCTCCGACAACGAGTCGGCGGCACGCGGGGCGCCGAACGCGCCCGACAGGTCTTCGGTGGTCATCGTCGTGCGCATCGGCAGCTCCTTGATGAACCACGAGGAGATGAAGGCGACGATGGAGACGAACGCGGCCACCTCGAAGGCGGTGTTCAGGGCGCCGGCGTAGGCGGCCAGAAAGGTGTCGTGGACGGCGGGCGGGAGCTTGGCCAGGCTGGCCGAGCTGAAGTGCGAGGTATTGAGCTGGGCCGCCGAGGCGTGGGGGAAGTCGGCGCGTAGCTGGCTGGCCAGCCCGGTGGCGAAGATGGTGCCGATGATCGCCGTCCCCACCGAGCTGCCGATGTTGCGGAAGAGGGTGTTGCCCGAGGTGGCCACCCCGAGATCCTCGTAGCCCACCGCGTTCTGCACCGCCACCACCAGGACCTGCATGACCAGGCCGATCCCGAAGCCGGTCACGAACATGAAGAGGGCGGCCTGCAACGTCGACGTCGACGGCGACAGGTGCGACAAGAGGAAGAGGCCCACGGTCATGATGGCGGTTCCGGCGATGGGGAAGACCCGGTACCGCCCGGTGTGCGACACGATCTGACCACCGACGATGGAGGTGATCAGGAGCCCGGCCATGAGGGGGAGCAGGTCCAGCCCCGAACCGGTGGGCGAGGCCCCCTTGACCACCTGGAAGTAGAGGGGGAGGAAGGTGATGGCCCCGAACATGGCGAACCCGATCAGCAAGGCGACGATGCCGGCGGTGACGAAGACCTGGTTCTTGAGCAGCTTGAGGGGCAGGACGGGCTCGGCGGCCCGGCGCTCGGCCAGGACGAACACGCCCAGGGCCACCACGGTCACGGCGCCCAGGCCGATCACCTGGGTCGAGGCCCACGGATAGGTGGTGCCGCCCAGGCTCACCATGAGCACCAGGGCGGACAGGGCCAGAGCCAAGAGGGCGGCACCGAGGAAGTCGATCTGGTGGTGGACGCGGGCGGCCGCGGCGGGGAAGGTGACGGCTAGCACCACCAACGCCAGCGCCCCGATGGGCAGGTTGATGTAGAAGATCCAGCGCCACGACAGGTTGGTGGTCAAGGTGCCCCCGAGAAGGGGCCCGATCACGGTGGCCAGCCCGAACACCGCGCCGAACAGCCCCTGGTACCTGCCGCGCTGTCGGGGCGGGACCACATCGCCGATGGCCGCCTGGGCACTGACGGTCAGGCCGCCCCCGCCCAGCCCCTGGAAGGCCCGGAAGGCGATCAACTCGACGAAGGTGTGGCTCAGCCCGCACAGGGCCGAGCCGATGAGGAAGATCACCAGGCCGACCTGAAGGACGATGCGCCGTCCGTACTGGTCGCCCAGCTTGCCGTAGAGCGGGGTGACCACCGTCTGGGCCAACAGGTAGGCGGTGGTCACCCACGAGATGTGGTTCAGCCCACCCAGATCGCCGGCGATGGTGGGCAGCGCCGTGGCCACAATGGTGGCGTCCAGCGCCGCCATGAGCATGACCAGCATGAGCCCGGCGAAGACCAGGGCGAGCTTGCGGCCGTGGAGCTCTTGGGGTCCGTCCGCTGCAGCCAACCTCGTTCCTTCCCGGTCAGGTGTCCGCACCGTCGGCGTACGGCCCCCCTCAGACGGGCAGCCTACGTTCCGGCGAATCGGCCCGGGAAACCTGCGAGACCGTCGTGCGCGCTCCTGTAGAGGGGATTCGTGACAAATGTCATGGGAGAGTGGTGATGACTCTCACTACCGGACGGCACGCGTCCGGCTCACCATGGTCGCATGACACTTTCCGAGATTCACCCAGCCGGAGTTGCCGTAGCCGACCTCACCAAGACGTTCGGCTCGGTCCAGGCGGTGCGCGGCATCGACCTGGTGATCGCACCCGGGGAGACGGTGGCGCTCGTCGGCCCGAACGGGGCCGGCAAGACGACGACGATCGACATGATCCTCGGGCTCACCCCACCGGACCACGGGAGCGTGTCGGTGTTCGGCCTGCCCCCGGCGGCGGCCGTTCGGGCCGGACGGGTCGGGGGCATGCTCCAGAGCGGCGCACCGCTCGATCACCTGCGGGTGCGCGAGCTGGTGGCGCTGATGGCGTCGTACTACCCGCACCCGCTCGACGTCGACGAGGTCCTGCGCCGGACCGGGACCGACGGCCTGGCGTCCCGCTGGACCACCAAGCTCTCCGGTGGGGAGGCCCAGCGGGTGCGGTTCGCCGCGGGCATCGTGGGCGACCCGGACCTGCTCGTGCTCGACGAGCCCACCGCGGCGATCGATGTCGAGGGTCGCCGCCAGTTCTGGCAGGCCATCCGGGCCATCGCCGAGCGGGGCACGACCATCCTGTTCGCCACCCACTACCTCGAAGAGGCCGACGCCTTCGCCGATCGGATCGTGATCATGGCCCGGGGGAGGATCGTCGCCGACGGGCCGGCTACCGAGATCAAGGCCCTGGCCGGCCTGCGCACCATCCGGGCGACGCTGCCCGAGGCCGACCTGGCCCGGCTGGGGAGGCTGCCCGGCGTGGCCAGCGTCGACCGCCACGGGGACACCGTGATCCTCATGTGCTCTGATGCCGACGCCGCGCTCGAGTCCCTCTACCGCGACATCGGGGGCCTGCGCGACGTCGAGGTGCGCGGGGGCAGTCTCGAAGAGGTGTTCATGGAGCTGACCGCCGACGAGCTGACCGCCGACGAGCTGACCGCCGACGACACCGCCCCGCGGGCGACCAGCACGCTGGAGGCCGCGAGATGAGCGCCGCCACGCACGTGCGCTGCGAGATCCTGCGGACCGTCCGCAACCCGCGCACCCTGGGCATCACGCTGGGGCTCCCCCTCGTACTGTTCTTCGCCGTGGCCGGCGCCAACCGCCACGCGCACGTGGACGGGATCTCCTTTCCGCTGTACTTCATGGGTGCCATGGCCGCCTACGGCGCCATGTTCGCCGCCGTCCAGCCCGGGGCGCGCATCGCCCTGGACCGCTCCACCGGTTGGACCCGCCAGCTGCGCATCACCCCGCTGCGGGCCCGCACCTACTTCGCCTCCAAGGTGCTCACCGCCTACCTGGTCGCCCTGGCCAGCCTGGTGGCGCTGTTTCTCGCCGGCAGCACGTTCGGTGTCCACATGGCGGCGGCCCGGTGGTTCGAGATCGGGGGCCTGCTGCTGATCGGGCTCGCCCCTCTGGTGGTGATCGGCGTGGCGCTGGGCCACCTGCTCGCCCCCGACTCCCTGACACCGGCCATCGCCGGGGTGGTGGTCCTCTTCGCCCTCTTCGGAGGCGCCTTCGGCCCGCTGTTCAAAACCGGGGCGATGCTCAGCGTCGTGAAATTGTTGCCCTCCTACTGGCTGGTCCAGGCGAGCCGGGTGGCCGACGGGGGCCGGGGGTGGCCGCTCGAAGCCTGGGTGGTGATCGCGGTGTGGACGGCGGCGATGATCGTGCTCGCCTCCGTGGCCTACCGACGCGACACGGGCCGGGTCTGAGCGCCGCCCTGGTCAGGGCGTGGACAGTAGCGTGAGCACGGTGCACCGACCCGTAGAGGAGGCGGTGGGCGCAGGGGCGGCCGGCGACCCGCGGGGCTGGGCGGAGAGGCGCCCGCCCCGGCTCCTGCTCGCCGGGCTCCTCGGCTACGTGGGTGCCGCGGCGGCCGGGGTGGCGCAGTACTCGAGCGGGACGGCCGCCGTGGCCGGCTACGCCATCTTGGTCGCCTTCTGCGCGTGCTTCCTGGCCATCGCCCTCTCCGCGGGACGGCTCTTCGGGTTGCGGTATCTGTGGCCGCTGCTCGGTGCCCTCGCCGTGCTCACGGTGGTCGAGATGTTCTTCGCCCAGGGCTTCGCCTTCTACCTCTTCGCCGCCCTGGCGGTGCCCGTCGTCGGCCGCCTCCAGCGGCGCGCCGCACCGCTCGTCGCCGCCGCGGCACTGGCCGCCTTCGCCGTGCCCTGGGCGGTGCCCTCGTGGCACGAGGGACCGGGCTGGGGCCCCACCATCAGCATCGTGTTCACCGCCATCTCGGCCTACGCCTTCACCGAGATCGTCTCGGCCAACCGGGCGCTGCACGAGGCCCACGCCGAGATCGCCCGGCTGGCGTCGGAGACCGAGCGCAACCGCATCGCCCGGGACCTGCACGACCTGCTCGGGCACTCTCTCACCGCCATCACCGTGAAGGCCGCACTGGCCCGCCGGCTCGCACCGAGTGACCGGGAGGCCTCCATCCGGGAGATCGGCGAAGTCGAGGAGCTGTCCCGTCAGGCGCTGGCCGACGTGCGCGCCGCCGTCTTCGGCTACAGGGAGGTGACCGTCGCCGGCGAGCTCGCCCGCGGCAAGGAGCTGCTGCGGGCGTCGGGGGTCACCGCCGACCTGCCGACGGCCACCGAGGTGATCGATCCGACCCACCAGGAGCTGCTCGGCTGGGCGGTGCGCGAGGGGCTGACCAACGTCGCCCGCCACGCCCGGGCCACCCGGTGCACGGTGACCCTGACGCCCTCGGTGGTGGAGATCGTCGACGACGGCGTGGGTGGAGCCGCCACCAGCGGGAGCGGTCTCACCGGGCTGCACGAACGGGTCACCGCGGCGGGCGGCACCGTCGAGGCCGGGCCGATCAGCCCGCGGGGCTGGAGGCTGCTGGTCTCGCTCCAACCGGCCGACCCGCTGCCCGGGTGACCGTCCGCCTGCTCGTCGCCGACGACCAGGAACTGGTCCGCTCCGCTCTGTGCGCCCTGCTGGACCTGGAAGACGACTTCGAGGTCGTGGTCTCGGTCGGCCGCGGCGACGAGGTGACCCAGGCCGCCCTGGCGCACCGACCCGACGTGGCCCTGCTCGACATCGAGATGCCCGGGCTCGACGGGCTCGCCGCGGCGGCGGTGCTCGCCACCCAGGTACCCGACTGCCGCGTCGTCATCCTCACCACCTTCGGGCGCGCCGGCTACCTGCGCCGGGCGATGGAGTCAGGGGCCGCGGGCTTCGTGGTGAAGGACGCTCCCGCCGAGGTCCTGGCCGCCGCCATCCGCCGGGTGATGGCGGGGGAGCGGGTCATCGACCCCGAGCTGGCCGCCTCGACCCTGGCGGCGGGTGAGTCCCCCCTCACCGCCCGCGAACGCGACGTGCTCGTGGCGTCGCGTTCGGGGTCGACGGTCGCCGACATCGCCGCCAAGCTCTACCTGTCGGAAGGAACCGTGCGCAACTACCTGTCCGCGGCCATCGCCAAGACGGCCGCTCGGAACCGCACCGAGGCCCTCCGGGTCGCCGACGAGCGGGGCTGGCTCTAACCGGCGCCTGCACCGATCGCACTGCACCGATCGCACTGCACCGATCGCACTGGGCGGATGGCAGTGAGCCGCAGCACCGAGCCGCACCGAGCCGCACCGAGGCGCGAGGGTGCGCCGTCAGCGGAGGGGAGACGACCACCGCGCAATGTCGTCGGCGATGTGGTCGGCGGTCGCCTCGGGCACCCCGGCCTCGTCGGCGAAGGCGGGCCACTTGACGACGGCCTCGAGGACCTGCTCGACGATGTCCGAGGGCCGGGGCACGGCGAAACGGTCGCCCACCTCGCGGACGTCGGCCCGCGTGATCCCCGTCGTGCGCCCGTTCACCGCCATCAGGTGCTGGCGGGTCCAGCGGCTGTCCGGGGCGTGGGCGTGCGTCACGTCGTAGGCGGGGGACAGCGCCCACCGGCCGCCCTCGGGCAGCACGAAGGAGAAGTTCTTGGTGTGGTCGTCGCAGTTGGCGGCGGCCACGTTGAAGGCCATCCGGCGGAAGGCCTCGGCGCGGGCCTCGGGGCCGAGACCCAGCCGCTCCATGCACAGGAGCAGCTGCGCGTAGTCGTGGGCCCCGATCTGGCGGAAGTCGAGATGGGCCAGGGCGCACAGCGTCTGGGTGTGCACCTTGTGGCCGTCGTCCACCCGGTCGAAGCGGCGGGTCATGAAGTGGGCGCGCCCACCCTCTTCGAGCAGGCGGCACTCCATCATGTCGATGCCGGCGGCGAGCGCCATCCGGTGATAGGCGAACTCGATGCGGCCGAAGTGCCCGGTGGCGCCCAGGTCCAGATCGGCCCCGACGCCGTCCAGCTTCAACAGCCACTGCTCGAAGCCCGGGTCGGCCGGGACCTGCCCCGAGCGCAGCTCCCCGGTCTCGGGGTTGAGCGCCACCACGGCCTTGGCCCGGGCGCCGCCGGCCGAGGTGCCCACGGCGATCAGGTGTGCGATGGCCTCGGTGAGGCCATGCTCATCGGCCCCGGTCGCCCCGAAGAGCGCGCTGCGGGCGGCCGTGACCAGCTCGGACAGTTCGATCGCCGTCGCCTTGCGGGTGCGTGGACCGCGCAGCGGGTGGAATTCCAGCGCGCCCATCCCGCGGGTGCCGAGGTAGGCCAGCCGGTCGAGCGCGGTGATCTGGTCGGCCGGGACGCCCTCGTTGGCCAGGTAGGCGGTGGTGAGGGCGTTGCCGAAGTCGTCGGGGAGCGAGTCGGCCACCATGGCCGGGAGGCGGTGGTAGGTGGCGGGGGCCAGCGTGGTGAAGACGTAGGGCCGGGCCGGGCGGGTGGTCGGCATGGTGGTGGGCGCCAGCTCGACACCCCGACCGGCCCAGGCCCGGTCGTACTCGAAGACGTAGAAACCCGACCGCTCGTCCAGCGCCACCGCACCGACGCGCGAGCCCCAGGCCCGGACCTCGACCACCTCCACCGGCCGGTAGGGCATCAGCGATGCCGTCCCGCCGGCGGATCGCCCGTCCGTACCCGCACCCGGGCCCGCGGCGACCTCCGCTTGGCCCGCAGCATCTGCATGGGGGAGACGGTCACCGGCGGGGCCAGGGCCTCGAGCCACTCCGTCCGACCCAGCGCCCGGACCACGGCCACCAGGGTCTTGAGCGACGATCCCTTGCCCCGCTCGAGGTTGGAGAGCGCCCCCACCGAGACGTCGGCCAGCGCGGCCAGGTGTTCTTGGTCGAGCTCTTCGGCGATCCGGGCGGCCCGGACCTGCTCGCCGATCAGCGACTCCCACTCCTCGATCGTGTTATAGTTGCGGGTAACATCCATTATTCTGTAGTTTATCACAGAATACGCAATCTACACACATAATCATATGGTTATAGGGGAGTTACTTGCTTAACGGTCATGTCTCACAACATCTAGAATTATACTGAGTTCCAGACATCATAGGTCAGAAAACACATATTACTATAAGTAACACGGAGGTACTTCACACGGAGGTACGTGACCTCAGTTGCTGAGGTACGCGACCTCAATTGCTGAGGTACGTGACCTCAATTGCTGTAGATCCGCGTCGGGGTGAGCAGCGCCACGGTGCGACGCTGCTCGGCCATGGTGCGGTCGTAGGCCTCCCAGTCGTCGTGCGAGCCTCCCGCCGCGGTGAACACCCGGCGGAGCAGGAGGCGGAGCCCCTCGGCGTCGATGTCGCCATGGAGGTCGTCGGGGCCGAAGAGCTCGGTCCGGCCCTCGGCCGTGGCCCAGGTCCACCCCGAACGGACGGTCACGCTGGCCTGGGGACGGTGGCGGAGGTTGGTCAGCTTCGCCCGGCCGTAGGTCACGAAGCCGACGACCTCGGTCACGTCGAGCGGGTGGGGGAGCACGCCGACGTTGACCACCGACGACTGGATGCTGGCGTCGGCCCGAACCGTCGAGACGACGGCCAGGTACCCCTCCCGGCCGGCGATGTCGATGAAGTCCTGCAGCGTCGTCATGGGGAGACCACCTTTGCTCGGGAGGCGCCGCGGCGCACCCGAATTCGACACTACGGCCAACGCCTCGACCGCCGAACGCTCGGGGCCACGGTGCGAGACTACGGTGCGAGACTGCGGGGCGATGGTGGGCACCTCGGGGACCCCGTTGGCGACCAAGCTCGGCGTCGGGCCGGGATCGCGGCTGGCCCTGCTCGGTGCCCCGGAGGGCTGGCAGTGCGAGCTGCCGCCCGGCGTCGTGGTCACCCGCCAGGCCCGGGGCCACGCCGACGTGGTCATGGCCTTCTTCACGCGGCGGGCCGCGCTCAGCCGGCGGGTGGACGCCCTCGGCGCGCTGATCTTCCCCTCCGGCGGCCTGTGGATCGCCTGGCCGAAGAAGGCCTCGGGCAGGGTCACCGACCTCAGCGACGAGGCCGTGCGCCAGACGGCGCTGGGGCGGGGACTGGTCGACAACAAGGTGTGTGCCGTCGACGAGACCTGGTCGGCGCTGCGTCTGGTCTGGCGGCGCGAGCTCCGCTCGGGCCCCGGGCCCGCCCTGTCGGCCCGCTGAGCAAAAACGTGGCACGATCCATCCGTGCGGGTGCACCGTAGTTTCGCCTTCGTCGACATCCTGGGCTTCACCGCGCTGACCGAACACGAGGGGGACGAGCGCGCCGTCGAGGTGCTCGCCGCCTTCCGCAGACTGCTGCGCGACATCTGCGGGCGGCGCGGCGTGCGCATCGCCAAGTGGCTGGGCGACGGGGCCATGCTGGTGGGTGTGGAGACCCAGCCACTGCTGGCCACCATCCTCGAGCTGCACTACGTGGTGGGCGCCGTCCCCGGCCCGGCGCAGAAGACGCCCATCCGCTCCGGCGTCACCTCGGGCGACGTCATTTTGATGGAGGGCGACGACTACATCGGCCACTGCGTCAACGTCGCCGCCCGGCTGTGCGACCTGGCCGAGGAGGGTGAGGCGCTGGCCGACAGCTCGGTGATGAGCGATCTGCCCCCGTGGGGCATCGCCCGCTCACGGCGGGAGGTGGCGTTGCGCGGCGTGGAGCACACCGTCTTGGCCTGGAGCATCGGCATGCCCGAGGCCATCGCCGTCCGCTCGCGCGATCCCATCTGCGGCCTCCCGCTGTCCGAGGCCACGGCCCAGGAGATCGCCCCCGACGGGATGGGCTCCGAGGTGCTCTTCTGCTCCATCAGCTGCCTCGAGACATGGCTGCAGCGGCCCGCCGCGCCGAGGGAGCCGTCCCCGGTCGGATAACGCTGAACGGTAGGTACACCGGTGTAATCTTCCGAGATGAAGCTGGCAGTTCGGGCAACACACCGTGAGTGAGCCTGGAGGGCCCCCCCGGCCGGTACTGGTGGTGGACTACGGCGCCCAGTACGCACAGCTCATCGCCCGCCGGGTGCGCGAGGCCCACGTCTACAGCGAGATCGTCCCCCACACCCTGTCCGCCGCCGACCTGCTGCAGCGGCGCCCGCTGGCCATCGTCCTCTCCGGCGGACCGGCCAGCGTCTACGCGCCGGGCGCGCCCGCCGTCGACCCGGCGCTCTTCGCCGCCGGCGTGCCCATCTTGGGCATCTGCTACGGCTTCCAGGCCATGGCCCTGGCGCTGGGGGGGACGGTTAGGCGGACACCGCACGAGGAGTCCGGGCGGTCACCGGCGACGCTCGATGCCACCTCGCAGATGTTCACCGGCAGCGTGGGCAGCGCGTCGGTCTGGATGTCGCACCACGACTCGGTTGTCGAGGTACCCCCGGGCTTCCGGCCCACCGCCCACACCCCGGGCGCCGTGGTGGCGGCCTTCGAGGACGAGGAGAAGGCGCTCTACGGGGTCCAATGGCACCCCGAGGTGGCCCACACCGAGGGGGGTCAGGAATTCCTCGAGCAGTTCCTCCACGAGTGGGCCGGCATCCCGCCCAACTGGACTCCCCAGGGCATCATTGAAGAGGCCGTAGGCAAGATCCGCCTGCAGGTGGGCCCCCATCCCGTCATCTGCGGGCTCTCGGGCGGCGTGGACTCGGCCGTGGCCGCCGCCCTGGTGCACCGCGCCGTGGGGGACCAGCTCACCTGCGTCTTCGTCGACCACGGGCTGCTGCGCCAGGGCGAGGCGGAGCAGGTGGAGATCGACTTCGTGAAGGCCACCGGCGTCTCGCTGCACGTCGTGCCGGCCCAGAAGCGCTTCCTCAAGGCCCTCAGCGGCGTGCGCGACCCCGAGGAGAAGCGCAGGAGGATCGGCCGCGAGTTCATCCGGACCTTCGAGGACGCCGCCGAGGAGATCATGGCCCACAAGAGCCACGACGACCCCATCGGCTTCCTCGTCCAGGGCACCCTCTATCCCGACGTGGTCGAGTCGGGTGGGGGAGAGGGGGCCCAGAACATCAAGAGCCACCACAACGTCGGCGGGCTCCCCGACGATCTGCAGTTCTCGCTCGTCGAGCCCCTCCGGACGCTGTTCAAGGACGAGGTCCGGGCCATCGGGGCCGAGCTCGGCCTCCCCGACGAGATCGTGTGGCGCCACCCCTTCCCCGGCCCGGGCCTGGCCATCCGCATTGTGGGCAAGGTGACCAAGAAGAACCTGGCCATCCTGCGGGCGGCCGACGCCATCGCCAACGAGGAGATCGTGGCCGCCGGGCTGCAGCGCGACATCTGGCAGTTCCCCGTGGTGCTGCTGGCCGACGTCCGTTCCGTCGGCGTGCAGGGCGACGGGCGGACCTACGGCCACCCGGTGATCCTGCGCCCGGTGACCAGCGAGGACGCCATGACGGCCGACTGGGCCCGGCTGCCCGTCGAGGTTCTCGAGCGCATGTCGACCCGCATCACCAACGAGGTCGACCAGGTTACGCGGGTGGCGCTGGACATCACCTCCAAGCCGCCCGGCACCATCGAGTGGGAGTAGGGCGAGTGGAACTGCGCGAGCGGGAGTAGGCGGGCGGAAGTAGGGAGACGGTCCGGGGGGATTCGGCCCCTGAGGTGATCCGGTTTCGCCGTCGGAGGTCCTCTACACTGCCGGGCGACTCGCCCCCGTACCGAAAGACGGACGTGTGCGCTCGTCGTGAATGAGACAGATGAGGTTGCTCCACTCCCGATGGCGAACGATGGCCCTGGCGCTGGTGTGCGCCGCCGGGGTGCTCGTCGGGCTGGCCGGAGGTGCATCGTCCGCCGGCGCCAGCGACCAGGCCTCCCCTTACTACCTGGCGCTGGGCGGGTCCGGCTCGGTCGGGTTCCAGCCCACGCCGGCCCATCCGGAGGGTGAGCGCACCGATCGGGGGTACGCCAACGACCTCGTCGTCGCCGAACGCTCCCGCTGGAGCGATCTCAGCCTGGTGGAGCTGGGGTGTCCCGGCGCCACCACCGAGACCATGCTCTCGGGCGGGGGGAAGTGCCTGTACGCCGAGGGATCGCAGCTGGACGCGGCGGTGGCGTTCCTCCACGATCACCCCTCGACCGTCCTGGTCACCCTGGACCTCGGGTTCAACGACCTGCAGCCGTGCCTGCGCCACGAGACGCTCGACGAGGACTGCGCCACGCTGGCCATCGACCGCGTGCGCGCCCAGCTCCCGGTGATCCTCGACCGGCTACGGGCGGCCGGCGGGCCCGGGCTCGAGATCGTGGGCGTCGGCCACTACGACCCCTTCCTCGGGTACTACGTCGACGGCCCGGACGGACCCCCCTTCGCCTCGGCCAGCCTCGCGGTGATCGGGCGGCTCAACGACACCTTGCGGACCGCCTACGCCGCCGCCGGCGTCCCCATGGCCAACGTGGCGGCGGCCTTCGACGTGACGGGCACCGGGGTCACCGACGCACCGGGCATCGGCGCGGTGCCGCGCAACGTGGCGCGGGCCTGCGCGCTCACCTGGGTCTGTGCCCCGTCACCGTTGGGTCCCAACCGGCATCCCAACGACGCCGGCTACCGGGCCATCGCCGAGGCCATCGCCGACGTCATCGCCGCCCACTGAGTCATCGCCGCCCACTGAGTCATCGCCGCCCACTGAGGGCACGTACTCCTCACGGTCCAAGGCCCCGGGCGGCGAGCGGTCGGCGCGCGGACGCCGGGGTACGCGGGTGCGTCCGGTCAGCGGCTTGGCCAGCGGCGTCCGGGCCAAGAGCTCGGTCAGGCCGACGCAGGCCAAGAAGACGATGGCCACGGTGACGATGCACAGGATCGGCCAGGGAACGACGGCACTCAGGTGTTTCCAGCCGAGCCACGTGAGGGCGGTGATGAAGATCATCTGGGCCAGGTAGACGCCGTAGGCGTCGTCCGAGCCGGTCGAGACGACCGCCCGGGTGCGCGCCGTGCGACGCCGGTGGACCAACGCCACGCCGATCAGGTAGATGCAGGCGATGGCTCCGATGTTGAACGGGATGACGATGGGTTGGAACGGGTCGGAGTTCGCGCCCAACCACGACACCACGTCATAGGAGGCGAGGTAGTACCACCCCTCGGCGGCCAGTGCGGAGGCCAGGGTGAAGATAATCACCAGCCGCACGTGGGCGCAGAGCCACGCGTGCACCTCGTCGAGGTGGAGCGCCACCACCATGCCGGCGATGAGGTAGAACTGGTAGGAGGTGACCTCGCGGGAGGCCCAGAACCCCTGCATCCAACTGGGAAACACCTGCCAGTGCATGAGGGAGACGTAGAGCACCTGGATGACCCCGCTCACCACCAGCAGCGTGCCGTGGTGCCCCGCCGTCCGGCGCAGCAGGAGGAGGAACAGGGGAAAGAGCGCGTAGAACTCGAGCAGGACCACCAGGTAGTAGAGCTGGTAGTAGCCGGTGGCGAAGAGGTAGAACAGGTGGCCCACCCGCGCCGAGAAGGACTCCGAAATGGTGGGGGCGATGAAGAGGAAGTAGATCACCGTCCAGCACAGGTAGGGCACGGCCACCGCGGCGAACCGCCGACGCCAGAAGGTGTGCCCGTCGATCCGCAGCGTCTCGCGCAGGCTGTAGGCCAGCATGCAGGCCGAGACGAACAAGAAGGCCTCGCGGGTCACGTGCAGGAGCTGCAGCGACGCGCCGACGGCCAGTCCCGCGCCGACGGGGGCGAAGGCCAAGAGGGTGTGGGTGGAGACCACGCCGGCCTGCTTCACCGGCCGCATGGCGTCTATGTGTTCGAGGCGTTTGCGGGTGCCGCGCACCGGCTGTTCCGGCGCGAGCGGCGAGGCGTCGACGGTCACCGACACACGGTCACCGACAGTCGAGGTGGTACAGGACCGGCCCGGTGCCAGCACCCAGGTCACGTCGACGCACCTTGCCCGTGGCGCCGGTCGGCAGGCTCGGCACCACGTTGAGGGTGACCGGCCGCTTGCCGCGCACCAGCCGCCCGTCGAGGCGCGTGCGGATCCGGGCCAGCGCGGCCCGGGCGACGTCGAGGTCCGACGCGTCGAGGACGCCGCGCACCACCAGGTAGGCCACCGGGACCTGGCCGAGCTCGGGGTCGGGCGTGCCGACCACCGCCACGGCGGCCACCTCGTCGTCCTCGGCCACCACCTCTTCGATCTCGCGGGGGAACACCTTCTCCCCGCCCCGGTTGATGACGTCGTCGGCGCGGGCGTCGAGGTAGAGGTACCCGTCGGCGTCGAGGTGCCCGAGGTCTCCCGTGCGCAGCCACCCGTCACGGTCGAAGCGCTCCTGGTGGTGGTGGCCGCCGTAGGCGGTGATCACCGACGGGCCCCGGATCTCGACGTGACCGGTGACGCCGACCATGGGCCCTGCCGATGGTCGCCCGTCGGCGACGATCCGCAGATCCACGCCGACGGGCAACCCGACCGACCCCTTTTCGCGTCTCCCCCTCAGCGGGTTCGCCGTGATCTGGCTGGCCGCCTCGGTCATGCCGTAGGTCTCGAGCACCCCGATCCCGGTGGTCGCCTCGAACCGGGCCGCCGTGGCCGTCGGCAGCGGGGCCGAGGCCGAACGGATGAAGCGGATGCCCGCTGGGATGACCTCGCCGGCTCGGGGCTCGGCCAGCCGGGAGACGATGGCCGGCACGGCGTTGATCCAGGTGATGCGGTGGTCCGCCATGCAGCGCCAGAACTCCTTGCGGTGGAACCGGTCGTCGAGGACCAGCGATGATCCGGCCACCAGCGAAGCGAGCAGCCCGACCACTTCGGCGTTGACGTGGAAGAGGGGGAGGGGGTTGAACCCCCGGTCCTCGGGGCTGAGCTCGTGGTGCCTCGCCACGTTGCGGGCCGCCCACAGGAGCTGGTGCTGGTGGAGCGGGATCACCTTGGGAGCTCCGGTGGTCCCCGATGAGGCGAGGATCACCCCGCCCGAGGTGCCCTTGACGGGAACCGTGGCGCCGGGCTCGGTCACCGTGCCCCGCTCGAACGACGAGTCGTCACCCAGATAGGCCCAGTCGACGTCGAGCCCTCCCGGATCGGGTGTGTCGGCGATCACGATCCCCGGCTGCACCCGTGCGATGGCGGTGCCCAGGCCGCCGGCGCCGCGCCGCGGCGTGGCGGGGTCGAGGGGCGCGGCCCAGCGTCCCGAGGCGATGGTGCCGAGGTAGGCGACGGAGAACTCGAGTGGATCGCCGATCACCAGTGCGACGGTCGCGCCCGGGGCGACACCCGCCCCTTCGAGCCGGACCGCCCAGCGGTCGACGGCCCGCTCGAGCTCCCGGAACGAGAGCCCCCGGTCCTCGCGCGCGTGGCTGACGTACGCCGCACTGCCCAAGGAGACCGATCGTTGGCGGATGAGGTCGGACAGGAGGGTCCCCCACGGCGCGCTCGGCGGTGCCGACGCCAGCTCGGGGGCGACGATCGCCATCTCAGTACATCATCCGGTGGTCGGCGTAGTGCTTGAACTCAATCAGGTTGTCCGAGGGGTCGCGCACCACGAAGGTCCGGTGCACCTCGACCATTCCCTCGAACCGGCTGGTGATGTCCGAGAAGAACTCGATCTTGCGCTGGACGCACAGGCTGTGGACCGCATCGAAGTCGGCCGCCTCTCGAAAGGTCACGCCGAAGTGCCGGGGGTAGAGCGTGAGAGGTTCGATCGCGCCTTCGGGCGGCTCGCTCAGGTGGCACACCAGCTGATCGCCGAAGAAGTCCAAGGTGATGCGATCGTCGTAGCGCCGCGCCAGCTTGCACCCGAGCCGGTCCACGTAGAACTCCTCGGTGTCGGCCAGGTCGTAGGCGGGGATGGCCAGGTGGAAGACGTCCCGGCTCTCCCTCACGCCGCGCCCTCCTCGAAGCAGGTGAGGGTGTCGGCCCGCAGGCCGAGTCGGATGGTCTCGAGTCCGAGCAGGGCGGTGGCGGCGACGTTGCCCAGGTTGACGTTGGGGCCGACGCGCGTGACGAAGTAGTTCTGCAGCTCGTTTGACGGTGCCTCGAAGAGCAATGAGTCGGGCTGCAGACCGCTGGCCAAGAGCTCTTCGATGAGTCCGAAGCGCAGCTCCCCGTTGGGCCGGCAGATCCCCGAACGACCGCTCTCCCGGGCCTCCAAGGTGACCAAGGTCGCGCCGGCGTCGAGGTCTTCGTCGACGTAGTCGATCCACCGGCTCGGTGGCAGGTTCTCCGATCGCACCGAGTCCTTGAAGCCCACCTCGGAGATGACCTGGAACTCACCGCAGAGCTTGCGGATGAACCCGGCCTTCTCGGTGTTCGACAGGTCGATCGTCCCGTTCGAGACCTCGACGTAGCTGCACCTGAACGTGTGGCACAGGTCGCGGAAGTCGTCGAAGCGGTCCTGCAGCAAGAACTTCTCCAACAAGGTGCCGCCGAAGTAGTAGTTCACCCCGACGTCATTCAGCACGGCGATCTTCTCGCCCAGGTCCGTCGTCACCAGCGCCGTGCCCCAGCCGAACTTCACGAAGTCGAGGTACTCCGCCCCGCTTTCCACGACGTCACGGAAGTACTGCGTGGGCAGCCCGCCGTCGACCATCATGGTGATGCCGCTCGTCCTGGGCTTGTCCGTTCGTTGGGGAAGGTGCAGGGGTGTGGGACGCATGTGAACCTCCTTGTAGTTAGCGGGAGAACCTTGAAGCGGAGACCAAGTCGGGACGGGGAATCTTCCAGACGCTGGCGTTGTCCACCGTCGCCCACGTCATCTCTTCCACGGGCACCCCGGCGCAGTAGGCGCGCAGGGCGCGGATGGTCCCACCGTGCGTCACCACGATGGCGGCGCCGTGGCGCGGTTGCGTGTCGAGCCACTCGACGAATGCGCCCGCTCGCTCGTACAGATCGTGGAGCGATTCGCCTCTTTCGGGTCGCGCGTGGACGTCGAGCACCCGCTGACCGTCAATGCCGGTGACGCCCGGGTCCAACGCACTCGACTGCAGACCCTCGTGTCCGCCGAAGCACCGTTCGCGTAGCGCCGGGTGTGCGTGCACCTCGAGCCCGAGTGTGCGGGCGATGATGTCGGCCGTCTGCTGGGCCCGGTCGAGGTCGCTCGCATACATGGCGTCGAAGGCAAGACCCCGCAGGGACGCCGCCACGTCGTGCGACTGGCGGCGGCCCTTCTCGGTCAACGAGGGAGTGCGCATCTGTCCCTGGACCAACCCGAGGACGTTCCATGTGCTCTCTCCGTGCCGTACCAACCAGAGTGTGCGGGAAGTGTCGTCCATGTCATGTCCACTCTGCCCCCCCGCACTGAGTTGCGACTGTGAACACACAGTGAACGTGATAGGACATTCCTGTGCATTGGCTGTACCTGGTCGACCGAACGCACTTTTTCCTAAGAGAATCACCAAAAAGCACCGCCTGACGGGTTCGTAGCTGGGAAAGTGCTGGGAGCCACGCGCCAGACGCGGTTTGCACGCCGCGGCAAAGTTTTTCAATTGCGATTCAAGCGAAAAAGTAGGAAATGCACCGGACGTCGACGGTCGCCTCCACCACGCGCCGCGGTGCGCCACGCCACGCGTCTGTTGTCGTGGACGCCTCGTAAATGGCTTAGGCGCCGGCGACCCGGGAGTCGATGAGCTCGGTCAGCGGGACCACATGCGGGATGATCTCGCGTTGGTCGGGTCGCTCGCCCAGGGCGTCGTCGAAGACCTCCCTCACGGTCGCCACCAGATCGGGGTGCGCCACGCCGGTGCCGTCGTAGCCGAGGGCGGCCTGGCGCCGTGTCTCCTCGTGCCCCTCGGTGATGGCCGTGAGGGTCGTCTCGGGCGCCGTGCGGTCGGGGACGACGGCCGACAGGCCACCGATGGCGTAGGCGCCCCGGCGGTGGCAGGTGGCGACGAGCCGGGCCGAGTAGGCGGATCGGAACGGAGCCTGCATGGCGAGCGCGTCGCGCTCCGCCTGCACGACATCGCCGTCGGTCGCCAACTGGCGCACGCTGGAGAAGAGGGCGTCCCACCGGCCGGCGCTCAGTCCCGTGATCCGGTCCCGCAGGAAGAAGAGGATCTCGTCCATCTCCAAGACGGCCAGGATGTGCTCGACGACAACCGTGACCCGGATGCTGTTGGCGGGCAGCGCGCAGCGGCGCTCGGCGTCGGCCAGCACGGCGTCCCACCACTGCGCCTCGTGGTGGTTCTCCATCTCGGGCAGGGAGAGGTAGAGGCCCGATCCGCGGGCGGCGAGCGCGTCGGCCACCTGGACGGCGAGCAGGGCGACGTCGACGACGCACGCCGCCGCCGCCTCGTCGTCGACCAGGACGCTCGGCTCGGGCGACCGCAGCCCGGCGCGGCCGCACCGTCAGGGTCGCTGCCCCCGGTCCCGGGCGCCCCGTCGCGCCGTCCTCGGTCGGGACGGGCAGCGACCGGCGCGTCGCGGCGGCCAGCGCCCGGTGTCCACCGACGACGTCGGCCCACGTCGGGGAGAGGGCGCCGTCGAGGTCGGCCACGCACACGCTGGCGCCGCTGTTGAGGGCGGCCACCAGGCGCGTGGGATCGGCGGGCGTGGTGATCTCCACCCGGCGGTGCGCGAGGTCGGGGGGTGCGGGGGCGACGGTCCACTGCGCCTGCCGGACGTCGGCGGTCCCGGGCAACAGCCCGGGCACCAGCCCGTCCCGGGCGATCGCCCGGCGGCGCTCCTGGCGGGCGGCCAGCAGCAGGTCGCGGCTGTGGCCGTGGGCCCGCGACAGCGCCGCCACCAGCGTCAGGGCCTCGTCGGTGACCACGTCGCGCACCCCCTCGATGCCGGCCCCCTCGGCCAGGGTGGCGTCCGGCGGGAAGGCCCCGTAGGCGGGGGAGAAGGGCCGGTTCATGTCGGGCGCCGGCCGCTTCGGCCCAGCCATTCAGCCAGTTCGGCCCCGTCGGCCAGATGGCTCTGGTAGGCGCGCCATCCGCCGAAGGCGGTGATGTCGACGACGAGGTCCCCGGGGGCGAGGCGGTCCGGCTGGAGGTGCATGGCGTTGACGATCTCGCCGTCGTCGAGCTGGATCGTCCCCAGCTCGAGCTCCGCCGGCTCCTCGGGCATGAGGGTGCCGAAGAGCGTGTCCTCGGTCATCTCGTAGAGCTCGCCGTCAATGGACGCCCCTCCCGCCGCCATGGGCAGGAGTCCGGGGAAGCTGTCGCGCACGGCGACGAAGCGGTAGAGCGCCGCGGTGCGGCGCGGGCCGAGATAGGTCGATCCGGCCACCGCATGGTGGTCCGGCTGGCCGCGCATGGCCGTCCCGTTCAAGAACATCCGTCGCACCGCAGCACCTCCTCCCTCAGGGCGCCGGTCAGGGCGCATCCCCCGACGGTGGCGGGTGCGCGGCGTGCCAGTGCCGCGCGATGTCGGCCCGACGCGCCACCCAGACGCCGTCGTGGTCGGTGACGTACTGCACGAAACGCTCGAGTGCCGCCGTGCGTCCCGGCCGCCCGGCCAGTCGGCAGTGCAGGCCGACCGAGAGCATCTTGGGATGCGCCGCGCCCTCGGCGTAGAGGACGTCGAAGGCGTCCTTCAGGTAGTCGTAGAACTGGGGCCCGGAGTTGAAGCCTGCGGCGGTGGCGAAGCGCATGTCGTTGGTGTCGAGGGTGTAGGGAACGACGAGATGGTGCTGTCCCTCCACCGTGACCCAGTACGGGAGGTCGTCGGCGTAGGAGTCGGAGTCGTACAAGAACCCTCCGTGCTCGACGACCAGCCGTCGGGTGTGCGGGCTGTCGCGCCCGGTGTACCAGCCCACGGGGGGCTGCCCGGTCAGGTCGGTGAGCAGCGCCACCGCCTGGGCCATGTGCTGGCGTTCGAGCGTCTCGTCGACGTGCTGGTAGCTGAGCCAGCGCAGGCCGTGGGCGGCCACCTCGTGGCCGAGCTCGGTGAACGCCGCCGCCGCTTCGGGGTTGCGGGCCAGCGCGCTGGCCACGGCGAAGACGGTCAGCGGGAGGTCGTGACGCTCGAAGAGGCGCAACAGGCGCCACAGGCCGGCCCGGCTGCCGTACTCATAGAGGGACTCCATGCTCATGTGGCGGTCGGGCACGGCCTCGGGGTTGGAGATCTCCGAGAGGAAGGTCTCGGCGTGGGCATCGCCGTCGAGCACCGACATCTCGCCGCCCTCCTCGTAGTTGAGCACGAACTGAACGGCGAGGCGGGCGCCGCCGGGCCACTGCGGATCGGGGGTGTGGCGGCCGTAGCCGACGAAGTCGCGGGGGAGGCCCTCAGGCGCTGGCACGGCTCTCCGCCCCTTCGACGGAGAGCCGGGCATCGGCCTCGACGAGCGCGGCCGCCAGGACCTCGGCCCCGGCCACCAGCTGGGCGTCGTCGGTGTGCTCGCGCGCCGAGTGGCTGACCCCCTCGGCACTGGGCACGAAGATCATCCCGACCGGCACCACGGCGGCCAGGACCTGCGCGTCGTGCCCGGCCCCACTGTCGATCTCCTCGGCGAGCCGGCCGACCGAGCGCGCCGCCGCGGCGACGCACGAGGCCAGCACGGGGTCCATGGTGACGGCCAGGACGTGGGGGACGCGCCGGTGGGTGTAGGTACACCCGGTGTCGACGGCGATGGCGTCGATGCGGCGCAGCAGCTCCTCGAGGGCGGAGGCCACCTTGGCGTCGTTGGGGTCGCGCATCTCGATGCTCAGGGTGGCGCGGTTGGGGATCACGTTGGAGGAGCCCGGACCGATTTCCATGACCCCGACGGTGGCCACCCGCACCCACCCCTCGTCGGCCAGGCGCTTGACGCCGAGCACCACCTTCGCCGCGGCCACGGCGGCGTCGTGGCGGTTCTCCATCGGCGTGGTGCCGGCGTGGTTGGCCACGCCGCGCAGCTCCACCTCCACGCCGTCCCGGCCGGTGATGGTGCGGACCACGCCGATGTCGGACCCCGAGCCGGTCAGGATCGGCCCCTGCTCAATGTGCAGCTCGAGGAAGCCGGACACCCGGGCGAGGTCCAGGCTGGGCGGCCCGATCCCCTCCGCCCGCCCCCCGGTCGACGCCAGGCGGGCGGCCAGCGAGACCCCTTCCAGATCAGTGGTCTCCAGCCACTCGGGCCGGCACAGTCCGGCCAGCGCGTGGCTCCCGGTCATGCCCGGCGTGCCCCGCGCCCCTTCCTCGTTGCTGAACCCCGTCACCACCAAGGTGTGCTCGAGCGCGATGGTGCCGCGCCGCAGCGCGTCGGCCACCTCAATGGCCGCCAGCACCCCGTAGGCGCCGTCGAGGTGCCCGGCCTCGGGCACCGTGTCGAGATGGCTGCCGGACATCAGCATGCGATCGCTGCGCCCGGCCCGTAGGCCGATCACGTTGGTGGCGGCGTCCTCGTGCACGGTGAGGCCGGCGTCGCGCATCCAGCCGGCGACCATGGCGCGACCCACTCGGTCCTCGGCCGAGTAGGCCAGGCGGGTCACCCCGCGGCCCGGGGTCGACGTCACCGCCGCCAGTTGCGCCAGGCGTTCGATCATGCGGTCGCCGTCGATGACGCTCGTATGCACGGCGCGATGTTACGTCGCCCCGGTGATGGCCCCGATGGGGCGGTCAGGCGGAACGGGGGCGGTCAGGCGGAACGTCGGGTCGCGCCACCTGCCGAGATGGATGCGGTCAGCTCGCGGCCAGGCCGACGATGGGGGAGTTGAGGTGGGTACCGGCCTCTGAGCCGTGGAAACCGGCGTCGCCGAAGGAGAAGACCCCACCGTCCGAGGCGGTGAACCAGTAGCCCTTTCCGTCAGCCGTGGGGGTCATACCGACGATGGGGCTGTTCAGTCGCATCCCCCCGGTCGAGCCGTAGAACCCGGCGTCACCGAAGGTGAAGATCCCCCCGTCCGAAGCCACCAACCAGTAGCCCAAGCCGTCGGACGTCGAGGCCATGCCCACGATGGCCTTGTTGAGATGAATCGCTCCGGTCGAGCCGTAGAAGGCGGCGTCACCGAAGGTGAAGATGCCGCCGTCTGAAGCGACGAGCCAGTAGCCCTTGCCGTCGGCGGTGGAGGCCATGCCCACGATGGGCTGGTTGAGATGGATGGCCCCCGTCGAGCCGTAGAACTGGGCGTCACCGAAGGAGAAGATGCCGCCGTCGGAGGCCACCATCCAGTAGCCCTTGCCGTCGGGGGTGGCCGCGATGCCGACGATCGGCTTGTTCAAGTGGATGGCCCCCGTCGAGCCGTAGAACTGGGCGTCACCGAAGGAGAAGACCCCACCGTCGGAGGCCACCTCCCAATAGCCCCTGCCGTCGGGGGTGGCTGCCAGGCCGACGATGGGCTTGTTCAGTCGCATCCCCCCCGTCGACCCGTAGAACCCGGCGTCACCGAAGGTGAAGACCCCGCCGTCAGATGCCACCTCCCAATACGCGGAAGGAGGCACCGATGTGGTCGTGCACTCTGCGGTAATCATGCTTACTTCATCGGACCAGTAACTGGGCAGCTGTTCATAGAGCGTCGGCTCGGCCGTCATCTCGGTGACGTACAGATAGCCGTCGTTCCATGCCGCAGACTGAGCGATCGCCGCTGAGAGTTCGTTGGCCGGCACACCGGTCAGCAAGACGCCGAATCTGCTGGACGGATACTGGGACATCCAGGCCGGAGGAGGCGTGGCCACGAAATCGCTGTAAGGGCCCTCAAAGACGAGCGCTGTGTCGCCCAGACTCATATACACCTCGGGCGGGTATGTGCCAAAGTTCAGCATCACGAGTGACCCGCTAGCGCTCGCGTGGACGTCGGTGCTGAGGGCCTGGTAGTAGCCCAGTTCATCGACGTTGGTGGAGGCATTGTCGAAGAAGACGTTTGTAATGCCGTACCACTGTGCGTAGTCGTCGATCTCGTTCTCAGCCACCGCGAGAGAAAGGGAACCGTCCAGTGTGTCGACGTACCCGTAGAGGACCAGGCCAGCGGCTCTGGCCTGGCTGACCACGGCGGCATAGTTGGGATCACTCGTTGAGCCTGGGCCGCTCTGCGGATTGACGATGACCGCGGAGCCCGCTGGCGTCGTGCTGAGCAATTGCTGCCAGTTGGGTCCGGGATAGAAGTAGGCAGGCGCAAGCACGCGGCCGCAGACCGTCGCGCTCGTGAGGACATGCCCGTTGGAAGCGTCGGTGCCAGCACGGACCGACTGCGGGACCGCACGTGCCCAGTGGCCCGTCGCAGTGCCCACGACCAGGCAGACCGCCGGCACCATCACCTTCCATGCCCACCGATGCGATGGGAGCGCCCATTCCCGCCTCCGCTTTCGCCGCGTCATGGCTTTGTTAACGCGATCGTCACCTGTGTCGCTGAAGAGGTCACCTGTGTTGCTGAACACTCGGAATTCCACACCACTCCGATCGCTTCACTAGCTCCAAAAGTGACATAATTCCCTGATAAATGACGTAAATCCTTGCTCACTAAGCCTTGCCAGAGGACATCGGTCGCCTGGCGTCGTCGGGCCTTGACAGGTCTCATGCCTTCGTAGAGGATTGGTCTGAGACGGACGGACAGCGTTGAGATGCGCTCGGCAAATTGGGTCGGCAAATTGGTCGCCTTAGCTGTTCGCGGAGCGAGTGGCGAAACCGGGTCCATTAGCCAACATGGAGACTGGCGTTGCGCTCGGCGGTGGACAACAAAACTGAACATAACGACACATACCTCGTTCCCCGGAGACCAGAAGCAGGTTCCCGGGACCCATCACGTCTGCTCGCCGCCACAGTCTACCTGGGTGGGCTTTACCTTCTTCTCTTTCTCGTCTACCTCTACCACCCCCATTCGAGAGCGGCCCGCTGCGTAACGTTCGGCGCTGTCCTACTCTTCGCGGTGCGGGGCGCATTCGCAATCGGAAATCCACAGCGTCATTACCGACCGTGGGCCTTTTGGAAGGTGGCGCGTCACGTCCGAGCGCCAGGGTGGCGCAGCGGATCGAGAACCCTGCTCTCGCTCGCAGCACAACTCACCCCGATTATTGCTCTCGCTCTTGTTTTTCCGATTGTCGGCACCCACTTGGCCGCAGTTAAATTCGGTCACACATCACTCAGTTCTGTTTTGCTGGCTGCCGCACTCTCTGTTCCCTGGTTGGCACAGATTGGCTGTGCGCCGCTCTATCGCGCCATAGGAGAAGATATCTACAACAACGGGCCCGACGCGCTCCTTCGTAGCTTTCTCTCTCGATGGCCCGCCGTATTTCTATCGTCGATTCCCGCCGTCGCCGTCCTTGACATCTCATTCACGATCGTTTTTCGTTGGTCGAGGGGTGCATCGCTCGCCTACCTTCTCTTTGGGGTGGTCAGCTTGGCGTTGACCCAGTGGTTCGTCGTGCCGGTGATGGAGCACCGCTACTGGCTCTGGGCAGTGACGTGGGTCACGTACGCCCTGGCGCTACTTCTTGCACCTCGCCTGTACGTCCTGCCACCCTGTGCCGCTCTCGTCGTGCTCGTGACTGCCGTGGTGCGACGAGGTGCGAGTGGCCACCTCGCATGGACGCAAGGAGTGGGGCGTCGTCTCTTCGAGGGCGCCGTACTAGGGAATCTAATTTGGGTAAATCCTCTGATTGCTTTCTTTGCCCTCGGCGGGCAGTTCCATGCCGCGCAGATTTTCCTATCACTGCTTCCGGCGGTATTGCTGTACAACTTTTACTTTGTCGTCAACGCTCCAAAAGTTAGCGAGTACTTCGAGAAGCTTCAACACACTCTCCAAGATGACCCCGTTCGCAGTCTCTTTGAAGCGCGCCGTGCCCTGTTTGCGCAAGCCGGAAGGAAGATTGCTTCAATAGGTACGGCGATGTCCGCAGTTGCCGTGTTGAGCCTGATGATCGAAATGACATTAGGGCCTAGTGAATATCGGTTCTACGGAGCGATGACGCTGTGCTCCATTGGATTTTGTCTCGAGGCCATCTTCGTCTCCGACCTGGTTGTGTTTCGCCGCAATCGCTTTGCTTTGACGCACAGTACGATCCATTTCCTGGCATTCGCCGGCGTGGTCGCCCTCTGGGGGCCGAGCGCCCGACTCTACGAGTGGACGACCGCAGTGGAGTTTCTGATTCTGGCGGTACTGGTCACCATGTACGTCCGAGAGATCGCTGAGCCTGAGTACGCACTGTTCTGGGGAAGAGCGACCGCGTGGTAGCTGGTGACGTGGCAATCGTAAATCGTAATTCGTCACCATCGAAAGGAGAGATGGCCTGAACATGGCCTATGGAAGGACGCGTATGGATCAGCAGCTCGAGTTCAGGTGTTATCCGCCTCGGGCGCGCTCACACTCGCCGGCGCGCTGTTCGCCGGTGGACGTTGCGCTCGTCGCTGAGTCCACGTACCCCTATCTTCGGGGTGGAGTCTCGGCCGTGATGCACGACATTCTCTGCGCCAATCCTGGAGCGCGGTTTGGGATAATTCACATCACGTGGGACCGTTATGCGCCGTCCACGCCGCTGTATGAAGTCCCTGAAAACGTAGCGTGGATCGACCACGCGTTCCTCAGCATGAAGGAACACCAGAAGGATTTTCTTGACCTCAAGGTCCGCGACCTGCACATGAGGAGTCGCGAGCGCACCGAGCTGTCGACGGATCTGCTCGAAGCGCTCAGAGCTATTTGCGCCAATGACTGTGGACCCATCTGGCAACTCTACGATCGCTACATGAACCCGCGGACCCGAGTGGTCCCGCTGTGGCCAATTCTCGGCAGCCGGGAATTCATGCGCCTCGTTGAAGTAGAATCGTCCTCGCACAACATGTCGCTCGCTGCGCTGTTCTGGCTCATTCGCGAGTTCTTCGCCCTTGGTTGCGCCCTCGCAGGGCACGACTACCCGAACGCGAGTGTTTACCACGCCCATACCTCAGGCTACGCGGCCGTGGCGGCGGCCATAGCAGCGAGGCAGAACGACGGCCGATTCTTGCTCACCGAGCACAACCTCTACGTCCGTGACACCATCAACGAAATGCTCGACAGGAGCATGGCGTTGCCGGTAACGCGTGGGGATTGGTCGAGTGCGGATGTCTCAGAGAGTCACCGGGCGTGGATGGCGTGGCTGATAGAGATGGGAACCGTTGGCTATCACGCGGCACATGAGTTGACCTATCTCTACCCAAAGGCGCTCGAGGAAGCCGCGGTTCTCGGCGCTCCGGTCGCACGCGCCCGTGTGATACCCAATGGCTCAAGCCTCGGTCAGTTCTCCGAGCCTCGTCGCAAGCAGGTGGAGCGAGACAGTCTGCGCGCCTCGAGCGGACATCACTGGACATTGGCATATGTGGCCCGGGTGGTGCGAATCAAAGGTCTCCTCGACCTACTCGACGCACTCTCCGTCGTTGTCGAACGCGGCCACTCGCGCTTTGAACTTCGGGTCATGGGTCATGCCGACGAGACACCGGAATACCTTGAACGGTGCAAGAGTCGCTCCGTCGAACTCGGCCTCGAATCCCAGGTGATGTTCATGGGCAGTCAGAACCTGAAGGAAGCCTTCGGAGAGGTCGATCTCGTCGTTCTGCCGAGTCACAACGAGGGACAGCCACTGGTGATTCTGGAGGCAATGACAGCCGGAGTCCCGGTGGTGGGGACCGGCGTGGGCGGAATGGAGCAGTTGCTGTGCGATCCCCTGGAGCGTGATGGGGTGGTCGTCGGACCGTGCGGGATTGTGATCGAACCGCATGCTATTTCCGATATGGCTGACGCCATCCTCAGGATGATCTGCGACCAAGGACTCTACAGTTCTTTTCGAGAGAACGGTCCAAAGCGGATAGAACACGCGTTTCAGCTATCGGATGCGATGTCTTCCTATACCGTTCTCTACGCGGGCATGATGTCACCGGAGGCCGAGTCTGTCGCCGCCATAGACGAGCCTGTCGCCGCGGAGGCCGAGCCGGTCGCCGCCTTAGATCCGCCCAGAAGTGATCTCATTGAAGTCAGGTAGCAAACCCCCAGTGGGGAGCGAGCAATTGACGCGGGGCGCAGCACTCGCCCTTCTCGAATTTCGGACGGCGGCGCTGGAGCGGCGCCTCACCGATCAGAGAAGCCGGTTTGCGGCGTGGATTCGCTACAGCGGTCGTTCAGTCGAATACGAGGAAATAGCCATCGCCGCAGCCCATTACCGGGTCGCCCTCCTACAGCCGTGGGAGCTCGATGCCCGCGCCCAGCTTAAGGAGCGACGGCCTGACATGGTGGTCCTGTGTTACAAGTGCCTCTCGTCGACGCGGTCTTCGGAACTCGGCCGTGACATTGTGAGCTCAGGCGTTTCCTTCGCCGAAGCCGAGAGACGTGGCGAGGACTGGTTTGCCCACCGTTCCGACGGCCGGACGCGGTGGAGTGGAGGGGCTTCAGCGAGCATTGGCAGATGGCCGTGTGGGACGATACGTACCGCCGGAGGTGGCGGGACAACGTTGTGTCCGAAGTGGTTGCCAACGGCTGGGACGGCGTCTTTGCCGATAACGATATCTATGGCGACTACTACGGGATTCTTCCTCTCGAGGACGCAAGGGATATGGGCGAAATCCGAGATGCACTCGAGTGCATGGTTGAGGAGGTGGGGAACTCGCTCAATGACGCAGGCAAACTGCTCGTCCCGAACATCGCTGAGTCCCGCCGTGAGCGTGGCCGCTGGGCACGACATGCGCGATTTGGAGGGGGATTCGAAGAGGAGTGGCTGGGGTGGTCCGAGAGGGATCACTTTGACGCCGCGACGTGCCTACAACAGGCGGGTGTCCTTTATGGTCCGGGAATAAGCATTGTACGAGTGAACTCCGATGGCGATGGTCGTCACACCAACTTCTTGTTCGGGTTGGCGGCCTTCTGGGTACTCGGCAGAGGTAGAGGGTGGGCCTACACCGCAACACCACCGAACGAGTATTCGGGCGTTCCCTACCTACCTCAGCAGTCCTGGGACTTGGGCGCTCCCATCGGGCCCACCATCGTTCGTGGGAACGGTCGGGCGCAGCGCTTCACCAACGGGTGGGCGGCTGTAAATTTGGGCACCGCCGAAAACGTAGGGTTCGAAGTACCACATGGGCTGGTCGACGAGAACGGCCAAGCGGCGCCCGCCGCCGTCACACTCCTCCCGAAGGAGGGGATGATCTTCATCGCGTCGCTGCCGCCCGAGGTGCCTCACCTCCAAGCTCCGATTTTCAGTCTCGATACGGCAGGTGAAGACCTCGACGCACGTTTCTTGGAGAGTTCCGGCACCGTCGAGCTCGGTGGTGGAGTACTGCGTATCAAGGGTACGACCGACTATCAGGGTGCGGTGACTAGTCGCAGAGGTCTCGACCTGATGGGAATGACCGCGCGGGTGCAGACAGGGGTTCTTCCGAAGAGCCCCAGCGGCGAAGCGCTCCTGATACTCGATATGGAGGGTGACGATCTGTTCGCCATTGGGAAGAGTGGAGAACGACTGATCTTGCGCCTTCGCATCAACGGGAGCAATTTTGACGAGGCGGTACCCTTCGACGAGGAATTGCATCGCTGGTGGGGAATCGATTCCTCCGAATCGACCGTCCATTGGCTGACCGCCCAGGATGGTCTCGAGTGGCGCATCGAACGCGAACTGCTCACCGAGCCTCGCGCCCAGGCGGAGGGGAAGGTGTCTCTCGTCGCCGGCCACTACACACCTGACGACCCCGATGAAGACGCCGAATTTCATGCACTGGAAATCGTCGAAAGCCGATAGGCACAACTCCTTAGGTCCAACATGGCGGATCGACCCACACCATCCCCAGCCGCCTGACGGACTGTTCTTTGCGCGACGCGGTACAGATCCGCTAGGCATTGGTGACATGCCGACGGTCTCCACCCATGTGCTCGACGTCGCGGCGGGGCGGCCGGCGCACGGGGTCGAGGTCACGTTGTCGCCGGTTCCGGCGGGCAGCGACGACGACGCCACCATGGCGCGCACCGACGCCGAGGGCCGGATCGCCGACGGGCTGGGTGGCACGGTGGCGGCGGGACTGTGGAGGCTCACCTTCGCGCTCGGCTCCTACTTCGGGGAGGGCGCCGGCTGCCTGGCCACCTTGGACGTCACCTTGGTGCTCGACGAGGACCGTCACTACCACGTGCCGGTGCTGGCCACCCCCAACTCGGCGACCACCTACCTCGGCGCGTGAACCGCCGAGGTGCCGCTCCCCGCGCCACAGGCCCTCGCACAGCTCAGCACCGATGAGCTCGAGGCCGCCCTCGCACCGCTGTTCGAGAACAGCGGGCCATCGCCCGCCATCTGGCCGGGGTGCGCTTCTCGTCGTGGGACGAGGTGATGGACGCGGCGGCGGAGGCCATCGCCGGCATGTCGCGCCCCGAGCAGGTGGCGCTGCTCTCGGGCCACGCCCGGCTGGGCGAGGACCCGGGCCGGCTCAAGGCCATGAGCGAGGTCTCCTTCGACGAGCAGCACGGCCGGACGGCGACTCGGCCCGCAGGCTCCCCGCCGCGACGACGACGGCGTCCGTGGCGCGCTCTTGGCCCTCGGGCAACAGTACGAGGAGCGCTTCGGTTTCCCCTTCGTCGAGTTCGTGGCCGGCCGGCCGCTGGCCGACATCGTCCCCGTCCTGCGGCGTCGCCTGGCCAACACATCCGAGGCCGAGCTCGACACCGCCTTGCGCGCCGTGCTCGACATCGCGGCCGACCGCGCCGCGAAGCAGGGGGCTGCCCTGACGGGCCGACCGCGTCCAACCGCTGCAAGGGGGGCCGAACCCGTGAAAGGGGATGGATGATGAGACCCGATGCCCGAGCGGCGGGACCGGTCACCGCGCCGCTCACCCGGCCCGCCACCTCCGGACCCGAGGGGCGTGTCTCGCTCTCCTACGGCAAGGGGCTGGTGGTGGTCTACCGCCTCGACGTGCCGGCGCAGGCCGGCGTGGCGGCCATCGCCGAGTCCGACTTCACCGGATCGGCCGGCGGCCTGCTCGCCGTGCGGGCCACCGTCGAAGTGGACGGGGCGGAGCTGCTCCCGGCCTGGCGCGACGGCGACAACTCGCGCTGCGTGGCCACCGACACCATGAAGAACGCGCTGATCTACGACGCCTCGACCTTCGACGGCTCGACCATTGAGGAGCTGGCCGTCTACTGGGGGACGGGACTGGTCGACCGCTACGACGACTTCGACGGGGCGCGCATCTCGGTGGCGCAGATCGCCTACCGCCCGGCCAAGACGCCGTCGGGCCCGAGCGACGTGGCCTGGGTGCTCGATGCCGGGCCGACCGGTGTGACCATGGCCACGGTCCGCCGCGGCGGCGACGGCAGGGCCCAACTCACCGAGCTCCTCTCGGGCACCGAGGGGGTCGAGATCGTGCGCACCTCGGGCAACTCCTTCGTCGGCTTCCCCCGCGACCACCTCACCACCCTGCCCGAGGACGACGACCGGCCGCTGGCCCTGCCCTTGACGCTGCGTTGGACCTACGACCTGGCATCGGCCGCACGGCTCGGGGGTGGCGACCTCGGCCGGTGGGTGCCCCACCGCCAGGTCGTCGACCTGTGCGCCGCCGTGCTGCACGACGTACCCGGCCGTTCCATCCAAGAGGTGCAGTGGCACATCGCCCAGAGGATGCTGCGCCGCTTCCCCCAGCTGACGCGGGTCTGGCTGGAGGGTGAGAACCGGACCTGGGCGCGCCCCATGGTGCCGCGGCCCGAGGGCGGCCATGTGACCTACACCTCAGGAAACCCCTCGTACGGCCTCATCCGCCTCGAGCTCGGACGCGCCGACCGAGCCGGCACCGACTGAACCGGCGCCGACCGAGCCGGCACCGACTGAACCGGCGGCCGGCTGGCCCAAAAGCTCGGCCAGGGCGCGCCGGTAGGCGATGGCCACCTTGTCGAACGGCAGCTGCAGCTCGTGGCGCAGATCCAGGGGGATCTCGAGGGGCCGCTGGCTTTCGACGATGGGCCGGTCCTGCTCGGCCAGGACGGCCTGGAACTCGGCGAACGGCTCGGGGTCGGCGTCGAGGTCGAAGTCCCGCGACTGGAAGCAGTACCCCGTCGACTCGGTCCCGCTGCGGGGCTGGGCGGCGAAGAACAGCGTGCGGTGCGCCCCGGTGTCGTGGTAGCGGCACGCCAGGTGGATGGCGTAGGGAAGGCTCAGGACGTAGCTGTTGGTCTGCAGGCCCCGCTCCCCGGTGACGCCGGTCACGGCGAACTGGTCGTTGGTGTTGGGCACGGTCATAGTCAGCTCGTAGCGGAGCTCAGTCCCCTCGGTGCGCACGCGGTGGGCCGGCACCACCAGGTCGTCGCGGGTGCCGAGCAGCCCGTCGTGCAGGTAGCCCAGGTGGCCGAAGTCGGTGAAGTTCTCCACCATGCGCCCGGCGCCGCACTGCCAGGTGTAAGCCTCGCAGGCCACGTGGCGGTAGGCGGGATCGTCCCACTCGGGAAAGGCGGGGACGGGGGCCGCCGGCTCCTCCAGGCAGACCCAGACCAGGCCGTAGCGCGGCGTGCAGGCGTAGACCTCCAGGCGGGCCCGCTCGGGGATGCGCGCCCCGGGGGTCTGCTGGGGGATGGCGGTGCACCGGCCGTCGGTGGCGTAGGACCATCCGTGGTAGGGGCAGACCAGGCACCCCTGGGCGTCCACCGTCCCGAGGGAGAGCGCGGTGCCCCGATGGGGACACTGGTCGGCCGCGGCGTGGGGGAGCCCGGCGGCGTCGCGCCAGACCACGACGCGCTGGCCCAGCAGCATGGTGGCCCGCGGCGCCGGGCCGAGCTCGTGCTCCCAGCCGACCGGGTGCCAGTACCGGCGTAGCGCCCCGCTCACCGCGCCGCGTCGGCGGCGTGCTCCGCCTCGACCGGGTCGGCCCCGCCCACCGCGCCGCCCTCGGGGGCCGCCGCCTCGCTCACCAGTGCGGCCAGCAGCCGGCGGTACTCCAGGCTGGCCCGGTCGGCGCGGACGTGGCACTCGGCCGTGAGGTCGAGGGGCAGGGCGAGCTCGTCGAACCGGCACTGGAACTCCAGATCCTGGGTGGCCACCCGCTCCTCGAAGGCGATCCGGTCGGCCAGCTCGGCCTCGGTGAACCCGCCCGGCTGCCACAGGTGCATGGTGACGTAGAGCCGGCAGCGCTCCGCCGTCTGGGGCTGGGCCCAGAACACGATGTGGTTGGAGCCGCCCATGACCGGATAGGTCAGCGTGAGGGTGAGGTGGAACGGGACGCGGTAGCGGTAGGTCATCTCGCGGTACTGCGCCAGGGGCCGCACCGCGGCAACCACGCCCGGGTCGTTGCCGGCGGTGATCGGCACGGAGAGGCCGACGCCGAAACCCCAGGGTTCGCGCTCGACCGAGTAGGCCGGGACCACGGTCGCCTCGTCGGAGCCGAAGGTGCCGCGGTGCAAGAAGGGGAAGTGGCTGACGTCGATCTGGTTGTCGATGAGCAGCGCGGCACCGTAGCGTCCTTCGTAGGGCCCCATGCGCACCACGCGGGTCTCGGCCGCCGGGGTGGTGCCGGCCACCTCGTCGACGGGGAGCTCGACGATGGGCTCGTCGATGGCCACCAGGACCAGGCCGTCGCGTTCTTCGACGCCGAAGGGCCGCTCGGCGCGCGCCCGGGGCGGCAGTGTGGCCGCGGGGCCGAGCGAGGGCACGGTGGTGGCGCCGCCGTCGGCGCAGAAGCGCCACCCGTGGTAGCCGCACTGCAGCTCACCGTCGACCACCGAGCCGGCGCTGAGGGGCGCCAGGCGGTGGGGGCAGCGGTCCTTCAGCACGGCCAGGCCGGTGCGCAGCCGGACGGCGACCCAGGGCTCGCCCACCAACCAGAACCGCCTCGGGACGTCGGTGACCTCCTCGCTGAGGGCGAGCGGATGCCAGCACCGGCGCAGCGCCTCATGGGCGTTGCCCAACAGGCGCGATCGTTGCGGTCCCTCCGCACCGACACTCATCCGTTCATGATGGCGCGCCCGGTCCCGACCACGGTTACGAGAGCATGAAAATTGGTCGGTCCACGCCCCGTCACTGCCCATTCACATACGGGAAACAGCGACGAAATCTCCTGCACATACCGTGTGCCATGGCCCTGCGACTGCCTCTTGGGTTGGGCAGCGAACCGACGGCCACCGAGGCGGCGTTGGCGAATGAGGAACCCGGCAGATCGATGACCCATGCGGCGGCTGACAGCGGGGGCGCGTCGGGCATCGACATCTCGGGCCTCTCCAAGGTCTTCCGCATCGGCCGCACCTCCATCGTGGCCCTCGACAACGTCGACATCACCGCGCCCCGCGGCAGCTTCGTCGCCCTCCTCGGCCCGTCGGGCTGCGGCAAGTCCACCGTGCTGCGCATTCTGGCCAACCTGGAGCAGCCCACCGCCGGCACGGTCAAGGTGCACGGGGCCACGCCCAAGAACATCTGCAGCGAGCACCGGCTGGGCATCGCCTTCCAGGACTCCGCCCTCCTGCCGTGGCGCTCGGTGGAGGCCAACATCCGCCTGCCGCTCGAGATCAGCCGGCTGCGCGAGCGCGGCGACCTGGTGGCCGAGCTGGTGGAGCTGGTCGGGCTGAAGGGGTTCGAAAAAGCCCGCCCGGCGCAGCTGTCGGGGGGCATGCGCCAGCGGGTGGCCATCGCCCGCTCGCTGGTGGTCGACCCCGAGATCCTCCTCCTCGACGAGCCGTTCGGCGCCCTGGACGAGATGACCCGGCAGCGGCTCAATCTCGAGCTGCAGCGCATCTGGACCGAGCGGGCCACCACCACTTTGCTGGTGACGCACTCCATCAGCGAGGCGGTCTTCCTGGCCGACACCGTCTACGTGATGTCGGCCCGGCCCGGGCGCATCAGGGCGGTGGTGCCCATCACGCTGCCCCGCCCGCGCACCCCGGCCGTGCTGCGCACGCCCGACTTCCACCAGCTGTGCGACCAGCTCTCCGACCACCTGTTCAGCTCCGAAGGTGTCCCGCTCAGCGGGGACGACGTGTGAGCGGCTCGCCGTCCCAACCCGGGACGTACTTGCGCCGGAGGTAGTCGCCCCAGGTCGTGTCCCGTCCCTCGAGCTCGGGCGAGACCACCGCACCCTCGGCGTAGAAGTGGGCCTGGTCGCGCCCGCGCTCGATGCCCGCCTTGGTGTGCATGTCCACGGCCAGGTCGTCGATGGCCACCACCCGCTCGCCGCTCTCCACCACCTCCATGGCCCACGAGCCGAGCTCGCCGGTGGTGCGGTCCTTGGTGGCGGTGGCCAGCACCCGCACCGCGTGGGCGGCGAACAGCCAGCGGTCGCCCGAGCGCGGGTAGCGCCGGCGCTGCGCGTCGAGCGCGGCGATGATGGCCGGGGCCTCGATGAGGCCGAAACCGATGTCCTCGGCGGCGATGATGGCCAGGCGGGCCCAGAGCAGTTCCTCGGCTTCCACCCCGGTGGCGTAGAGCTCGTAGGCGGCCAGCACCGCCTCTTCGAGCCAGCCCCGCCGGATGGACTTCTGCAGCATGGAGCGCACCTCGTCGGCCGCCAGGTCGTGCAGCGTGCGCACCCGCGTCCACTGGTCCTCGCTGTGGTGGGGGACCGTCAAGGCCCGAAGATCCCCCTCCCGGCCCCGCAGATGTGGTGCAACAGACGGGGATGGCCGTCGTAGTCGTAGAAGGTGGCGCTGTGGATCACCCTCCGGTTGTCCCACACCATCAGGTCGCCCGGGCGCCAACGGTGGCGGTAGGCCAGGCCGGGAGTGTCGAAGAGGTGGTTCGACATGGCCTCGACCACCGCCAGCCGCTCCTCCTCGCTCAGCCCGACGATGGCCACCATCTCGCCGCCGGAGAAGTAGAGCGACCGCCGGCAGGTCTCGGGATGGACCAGCACGATCGGGTAGTCGACGTCGGGTGCACCGGTGAGCTGCACCTCGCGCTGGTCGTAGACGCCCAGCTTTCGCTGCAGATGGTCGCTGTTGTAGATGGCGATCAGGGGGTCGAGGCGGCCGCGCAGCTCGTCGGGCAGCGTCTCGTAGGCCACCGCGCCGTCGGCGAAGAGCGTGTCGCCGCCCACCTCGTTGGACTCCAGGCAGTAGAGCTGGGAGGCCACCGGCTGGCGGAAGGAGGCCGTCCCGTCGCAGTGCCACTCCGGGCCCTGCTTGCCCATCACGATGCCGACCCGCCCCGTCTCGGTCACCATGTTGGAGAGCACGCGGATGGCGGGGTGCCCGTCCAGTCGGAAGTCGGTGCCGTACCGGTTGGTCGTCTGCAGGCGATCGAAGTACCCGAGGACCCGCTCCTCGTCGTCGGGCGTGAGGTCCTGACCCTCGAAGAGGAGCGCCCCGTAGACGAGGAAGGCCTCGTAGAGCACCCGGCGGAACTCGGCGCCGACGGGGAGGGAGAGGTCGAGACCGCTCACCACCGCGCCCAGGTTGGGGGCGAGAGGGCGCATGGACAACCCCACCTCCTCGAGGTGTAGCTGCGCAGTGCGTGTCATGGCGTCCGCTCTCCTTTCTCCTCGGCGAAGGCGTCCAACTCGGCCAGCAGCTGTTCCCGCACCTCGTCGGTGCAGAAGGCGGCCTCAATGGAGGTCCGGGCCGTCTCGAGGTACTCGGCCGGGCCCCAGTGCGCGGCGCGGCCGATGCGGGCGTACTCCCACTCCAGCCGGGTGCCGAGCAGCGCGGGGTCGTCGGTGTTGACCGAGACCCGCACGCCCGCCCGTCGCAGCTGCTCGAGCGGGTGGTCGCGGTAGCTGGCGCAGACGCCGAGCCTCACGTTCGACGTCGGGCAGATCCCCAGGGGGATGCGCCGCTGCACCAGCTCGTCGACCAGCGCGGCGTCCTCCACGGCCCGGACGCCGTGGTCGATGCGCTCGGCGCCCAGCAGGTCGATGGCGTCCCAGACCCCTTCGGGACCGCTGGACTCGCCGGCGTGCACGGTGCGGTGCAGCCCGGCCGCCGCCGCGGCGGCGAAGGCGTCGGCGAAACGCGGGCCGGTGCGGCCGGCCGCCGCCTCGTTGCCGTCGATGGAGAGGGCCACGACCCGCGCCGGGCGCCGGTCGGCCAGCCACTCGACCAGGCCGGCGGCGTCGTCCGCGCTCTGCTGGCGCAGCAGGCTGACGCAGATGCCCGTGGAAGTCATGCCGTCCGCCTCCGCCCGGGTGAAGCCCTCGTCGAGCGCGGCGAGGAACTCACCCAGGCGGTCCCGCCACGCCGGCCAGTGCGTCGGGTTGACGATCACGTCGGCGTAGGCCACGCCCGACCGGGCCTCCCCCTCGGCCATGCGGTAGGCCGCCGCCGCGGCCTGCTCGGCCGTGCGGACCAGGCTGCAGCCCCAGTCCAGCAGGTCGAGGAAGTCGGCCAGGGTGGAGACGTCGAAGAGCGTGTCGAGGGGCCGGGGCAGCGGCACGCCCGCTTCGCCGGCCAGCTGCTCGAGATCGGGCGCGCTGAAGGTGCCCTCCAGATGGACGTGGACCTCGGCCTTGGGGAGGGCCCGCAACCACTCCTCGTCGGCCGCCACCCACTCCTCGTCGGCGATGTCGGCCACGCAGCCGACTGCTGGCACCCCGTCCACGCGCGCTCAGATCTGCGAGATGATCTTGTCCGAGAACATGGCCGGCGTGGCCTTGATCCCGCCCAGGGCCAACGTCTTGATGTTGGCCTCGATGTCGGCCGGGTTCATGGTGAAGATGCCGTGGGCCTCGGTGTAGGGCGTGTAGAAGAGCGGCTTCTGGGCAATGTTCTCCAGCATCTGCTGGGACTTCTCCAGCCCCGACGAGGCGGCGTAGGCCATGGCGGTGTCGGTGCCCTGCTCCATGTGGGCGAAGTTGTAGGTCCAGCCCTGCTTCTCCGCCTTCAAGAAGGCCACCAGCTCCGCTTCCTTGGTGTTGAGCGTGTCCTCGGTGACCTCGTAGAGGTCGGAGTAGATGGAGTAGCCGAAATCGGCGAACAAGAAGAGGTAGGTCTTGACCCCCTTGACGGCGAGCTCGCCCGGCTCGTCGGTGCTGAAGCCCATCCAGGCGTCGACCTCCCCGGTGGCCAGCGGGGTGGGGTCGAACTGCACCGGGACGACGGTGATCTTGGAGACGTCGATGTTGGCCACCTTGACGAAGGTGGTCCAGGCGCTCTCGTTGGCCGCCGACACCCCGAGCTTCTTGCCGTAGAGCTCCTGCGGCGTCTTGATGGGTTTTTTGGCCAGACTGATGATGCAGAAGGGGTTCTTCTGGTAGCGCACGCCGATGATCTTGAGCGGCGCGCCCTGGTTGATGGCCTCGGCGCAGCTGTCCGCCGCGCTGGTGGCGATCAGCGCCTTGCCCGAGACCACCACCGGCTCGGGCACCACCGTGGCCCCGCCGGCCAGCAGGTTCACCGCCAGGCCGTGCTTCTTGTAGTAGCCGAGCTTCTCGGCCAGGAAGCTCCCGGCGAACTCGGCGTCTTTGACCCACGACAGCTGGTAGGTCAGCGAGGTCAGCGGGGCCGACGCTCCGGCCACCGCCGAGCCGAGGAAGGACGGCACCATTCCGGCCACCGCCGCCGCCCCGGCGAATTTGGCGCCGGTGCCGAGGAAGGCCCGGCGGCTGAACGGGGTCTGCATGAGGTTTGCGATGTCTCCCATGCGACGACGCTAGAGACGGCTCGTGTCCCCGCTATTTCTCCTTTGTGAACGGCTCGTTACAGATGTCATGCGATTGGAACATGCCAGTCGTTCTCTGCCGGCGTGGACCAAGCCGGGTCAGGGCACGGTCACTTCCCCACGGCGGGTTCCGGTCGGTGCCTCACCGTTTCGCCGTTCGCCGGGGCCACCAGGTGCGCGGCCGGTCGTCGGCCGTCGGTGCGACGTCCGAGACGATGTGCTGCGTGAGATCGAAGTCGTGGTCAGGTCGCCGCCGGCTGACCGCGACCATCTCATGTGAGAGGGCGGAGAGCTCATCGTCCCCGCGGTGAACGGACATGATGCGCGCTCCTCGTTTCTTCACATCGCTCACCCGTTCGAGCAACTCGGGCGAATCGGAGCCTGAGGACACCACCAGCAACGTCTGATGTCGTGTCGCCTCGCTGAGTCTGTCCACCGAGACCGCAAGGTGCGAGGGCGCTCCAGGCGGTACGTTCCAGCGGATCCAGGTTGGATGCAGATCAATTCGACCGGTCCGCGTCGCCTCCTCGGCGAAGTGGGCAACGAAGTGCCACGGCTCATACTCCGCCGTTCCCACGACAAGGAGTCCATCGGAAGACTCTCGGCGGCCGCCCAGCGCCCGGGCGAACCGAAGCGAGTCAGCTCCGAGCTCTCCCAGGTCCTTGACCCACCGTCTGGTGGCTCTGGTGGACGTCTCCATCAGTTATCTTTTCCTCCGATCGTGGTGCGGCACGGACATTTAGAAATGCTTCTCGTCCGGGCTGGAAAGCGTGCCCGTGTACCCGAGGGCTGGATCCGGCGTGTAGACGGCGACGCTGGGCGCGTTCTGGGTCGGATTGCCCACGCTCGGCGCCCCCAGGGTGATGGTCAATGTGTTGGTACCGTTCCATTGGATGGAGCTACAGGAGGCACCGAGGTAGAAACCGCAACCGACGCCGAGGCCGCCGAACGTCACGGTGCCGTTGAAGTAACCGCTCTGACCCAGGTCGATAGAACCGAAGTGAAACCCACCCAGACCACAGTCCGTGTAGTCGTCCACCGAGGCGATCATTCCGTCGCCACCCCCGGTCTCGGTCGCCGTGATCACGACGTTCGGTCCAGAGAGTTCTGGCTGGCTCGAGTCCGTCCAGCCCGTGCAGAAGCTGCTCGGGTCCGGCGGGGTGGTGAAGGTCACGACGATCGTGTCGCCCTGCTCCGCTCGTCCCGCGTTGCCGCCAGGACCGTTGTTGACGGCCAGCGCGCCTTCAATAACCGATGAGGTCACCGTGAGCGGCTCCGACGCGCACCCGCTCGTCGCCGAGAGGTTGCTTCCATCCCCCGAGTACGACGCCACGACGTAGTACGTGCCGGCGGCGGTGGGCGTCCAGTCCGGTGAGTCCGGAACGGTGCCGTTGCTGACGCTGACCGGACCGAGCGAGGTCACCAGGCCTCCGCTCCCGCTGGAGCACGTGTCGTTGTCGTAGACCAGGTAGGTCACCGTTCCTGAGGCACCGGCACTGGCACCCGAGAGGGCCGAGGTGTCAGTGACCGATCCGCCACCCGCCACGGTGGTCGCCGAGAGCTGGGTCGATATGGTCGGGTTATCCGGGGTGACCGTGATGGGCTCGGACCCGCACCCGCTGGTGGCCATGAGGTTGTTGGTATCGCCGGAGTACGAGGCTACGAAGTAGTAGGTGCCGGCCGTCCCGGTGGCGGTCCAGTCCGGCGAGTCCGGAACGCTGCCGTTGGTGACGCTGACCGGCCCGAGCGTGGCCACCAGGCCTCCGCTCCCGCTGGAGCATGTGTCGTTGTCGTAGACCAGGTAGGTCACCGTTCCTGAGGCACCGGCACTGGCACCGGAAAGGGCCGAGGTGTCAGTGACCGATCCGCCGATTGCCACGGTGGGAGCCGAGAGCTGGGTGGAGACCGACGGCTGGTCGGGGTTGACCGTGAGGGGCTCGGACATGCACCCACTGGCGGCAGCGGCATCGTTGGGGTCACCGGAGTACGACGCCATGAAGTAGTAGGAACCAGCCGAGCTCGGCGTCCAGTCCGGCGAGTCCGGAACGCTGCCGTCGGTGACGCTGACCGGCCCGAGCGTGGCCACCAGGCCACCGCTCCCGCTCGAGCATGTGTCGTTGTCGTAGACCAGGTAGGTGACCGTGCCTGAGGCGTCGGGACTCGCACCCGAGAGTGTGGCGGAGTCATAGACCGCGCCGCCGAACACGACGGTCGCCGTGGAGAGCTGGGTGGAGACGGTTGGCTGGTCGGGACTGACCGTGAGAGGTTCGGCCCCGCAGCCACTCGTGGTGGTGGTGTTGTTGGGGTCACCGGAGTAGGAGGCCACCACGTAGTACGCACCAGCCGCGTTCGGCGTCCAGTCCGGCGAGTCGGGAACGCTGTCGGCGGTGACGCTGACCGGCCCGAGCGTGGCCACCAGGCCCGCCCCGCCCGCGCACGTGTCGTTGTCGTAGACGAGGTAGGTCACCGTGCCAGAGGCGTCGGGACTCGCACCCGAAAGCGTGGCGGAGTCATGGACGGCGCCGCCGAGCACGACGGTCGCCGTGGAGAGCTGGGTGGAGACGGTTGGTTGGTCAGGACTGACCGTGAGGGGTTCGGCCGCGCAGCCACTGATGGCGGTGGTGTCGCTGGCGTCACCGGAGTAGGAGGCCACCACGTAGTACGCACCCGCCGCGTTCGGCGTCCAGTCCGGCGAGTCCGGAACGCTGCCGTTGGTGACGCTGACCGGACCGAGCGTGGCCACCAGGCCCGCCCCGCCCGCGCACGTGTCGTTGTCGTAGACGAGGTAGGTCACCGGGCCGCCGGCGTTGGACGCCTCGCCCGAAAGTATGGCCGTGTCGTACACCGAATCACCGACGGCCACCGTGGTGGCCGAGAGTTGGGTCGATAGGGTCGGCTGGTCGGGGCTCACCGTGAGGGGCCCCGACGCGCAGCCACTGGCGGTGGGGGTGTCGTTCGGGTCGCCGGAGTAGGAGGCCACGAAGTAGTAGGTCCCGGCTGTGACGGTGGCGGTCCAGTCCGGCGAATCGGGAACGCTGCCGTTGGTGACGCTGACCGGCCCGAGCGTGGTGACCAGGCCCCCGCTCCCGCCGGCGCACGTGTCGTTGTCGTAGACGAGGTAGGTCACCGCGCCGCCGGCGTTGGACGCCCCGCCCGAAAGTACGCCCGTGTCGTACACCGAACCACCGACGGCCACCGTGGTGGCCGAGAGCTGGGTCGAGAGGGTCGGCTGGTCGGGGCTCACCGTGAGGGGCTCGGCCGCGCAGCCACTGATGGCGGCGGTGTTGTCGGGGTCACCGGAGTAGGAGGCCACGACGTAGTACGCACCCGCCACGTCCGGCGTCCAGTCCGGCGAGTCCGGAACGCCGCCGTTGATGACGCTGACCGGACCGAGCGTGGCGACCAGGCCTGCCCCGCCCGCGCACGTGTCGTTGTCGTAGACGCGGTAGGTCACCGTGCCGCCGGCGTTGGACGTCCCGCCCGAAAGTATGGCCGTGTCGTACGCCGAACCACCGACGGCCACCGTGGTGGCCGAGAGCTGGGTCGAGAGGGTCGGCTGGTCGGGGCTCACCGTGAGGGGCTCGGCCGTGCAGCCACTGGCCGCCGGCGTGTTGTTGGTATCGCCGGAGTAGGAGGCCTCGAAGTAGTAGGTGCCCGCCGCAACGGTGGCGGTCCACCCCGGCGAGTCCGGAACGCTGCCGGCGCTGACGCTGACCGGACCGAGCGTGGTGACCAGGCCGTTGTTCGAGCTGGAGCACGTGTCGTTGTCGTAGACGAGATACATGACGATGCCCCCGGCGGTGGCACTCGCACCGGTGAGGGCGGCTGAGTCGTGCACCGATCCACCAATGGCCACGGTGGAGGCTGAGAGCAGCGTGGCGATCGTGGGCCCGTCGCGGGGAACCGTGACCGGAGCCGAGGCACAGTCGCTCGTGGCGGCCGTATCGGCGCCATCGCCTGAATAGGACGCCACGAAGTAGTAGGTGCCTGCTGAGGTGGGCGTCCACGGCGGCGAGTTGCCCACGGCACCTCCGGTCGTGCTCACCGGGCCGAGCGTGGTCACCAGCCCAGTGGCGTCGCAGGCGGCGGTGTCGTAGACGGAGTAGGTGACCGTGCCGCCGGCGCCGGGAGCTTCACCGGAGAGGGTGGAGGTGGCGTAGACCGAACCGTCAATGGGCACCTCGGTCGCCGAGGGATGGGTGGCGATGGTCACCGTGGAGGGAGGGGGGGCGGGAGGGCTGGGGCTGGGTGGCGGCGGCTCAAACGCAGGCGCAGGCGCCACCACCAGGAGGGGCTCTGCACCGCACCCGCTTCGGGCCGCCTCGTCGTTCAAGTCGCCCGAGTAGGACGCCACGAAGTAGTAGGTGCCCGCTGAGGTCGGCGACCACGCCGGCGAGTCCGGGATGCTCCCATCGGTCACCGACACGGGAGCCAGAGAGGCGATCAGGCCGTCGCCACTGGAGCAGTCTTCGTTGTCAAAGACGCTGTAGGCGACCGTGCCCCCGGCGCCGGTGGTGACATCCGAGAGAACGGCCGTGTCGTGCACGGCGTTCCCCACCATCACCGTCGTGGCGGAAAGCTGCGTCTCGATGCGCGGCTGGTCCCGACTGACGGTGATCGGATCGTTGGAGCACGCACTCGTCACGCTCCTGTCGTCGGCATCGCCCGAATAGGACGCGGTGACGTAGTACGTGCCGGCGGCGCCGGTCGCCGTCCATGGAGGCGACTGCGGGACACTGCCGTCAGTGACCGTGACGGGCCCCAGGGTGGCGACCAGTCCACTGGCCGCGCAGCTCGCACTGTCGTACACGCGGTAGGTGACCGTGCCGCCCGCGTTGCTCCCGGCACCGGACAGGGTGGCCGTGAGGTCGACCGCACTGCCTAACGTCATGGTGGAGGAGGAGCCCTGCAGGGAGATGGACGGTTGATAGCTGGCGCCCGCCGCGGAACCCTTCGCGCCTGAGGAGACTGTCGGTGCGGGCGTGACCGCTCCTGAATGTTGAACGGGGACCTGACTTCCCGCCACCAAGGCGCCGACCGCGAGGGTACTGACCAGGGCGGTGGTCTGAGAAGTGAGAGCGGCGGCACGGCCCAGGTTGCCGATCTGGCTCACGAAGGGGACGTCGAACAGCCAGGACAACGGCCCGATGATCCAGCGCAGCCGTCCGAGCGAGACGTTGAGGAACGCCCGGACGACCGCCGGATCGAACTGTGTCCCGGCGCAACGCGTCAACTCGTTGCGCGCCTCCGATGGACTCGAGGCGCTCTTGTAGGAGCGGGAGGAGGTCATGACCTCGAAGCTGTCGGCGACGGCGACGATCCGCGCTCCGAGGGATATCTCGTTGCCCGCGAGTCCGAAGGGATAACCGGTGCCGTCGAAATTCTCGTGGTGCTGCTCGACCGTCAAGGACCAATCGCCGAGCCACGCTTGGAGCGGCGCAATGAGGCGACGGCCCTCCAGAGGGTGTTGGCGCAGCGTCGCCCAGTCCTCGTCCGTCAGCTCGCCCGTCTTGTTCAACAGGTCGGGGTGCACGGTCATCTTGCCGATGTCATGCAGGAGTGCTGACCAGCGCAGCCGGTCGCGATCGTCCATGGGAAGGTGCATTTCGTCGGCGATCAGGTCCGCCAGTGCCCGGACGCGCTCCGAGTGCCCGCGCGTCCGCCGGTCGTGCTGTCCAAGCGCAGTGGCCAGGGCGAGAATTTCTATGGCGGCGCTGTTGAGCTCACTGTGCGTACCTTCCTCGGCGTGAAGTTGTCGCTTGAGGCCGCGGGTCGAACCCACTTTTCGCAACACCGCCAGACGCGACGGTGCCTTGTCCGGGAAGAGCATCGACATCTTCAAGAGCGCCGCGAGTGGCAGGAGTCGCCGCGAGAGACGACCGGCCCCGATGGCCAGGAGCCCGGCGGTCCCCAGCACCGCGATCCACCACAGAGCCTGCGTGGCAAGGGTGTGGCCTCGTGGTACGAGGTGGGACACCACGAGGGCGGCCGCGGCGGAAACCGCAAGAGGTAGTGCGACGACCGATGCCGAAATGAAGAAGCTGGTGCGCGAGAACGATTTCCACCGACGCCCCGAGTCGAGATGCTCGTCGGCCATCAGGTCCACCCGCCATCAGGCCCCGCACCCACCGTGAACTGGATCGCGGCGCGGCTGCGGGTCATCCAAACAGGATCCCAAGGAGGAATCTCCTGACTCCCGACTGCGACCCAACGTCAGCCCAATTCCTGAACGAAATGCAACCCCGGGGTGCGATGATGCAACCCCGGGGTGCCCCCGGGTCGTTCGCCGCGGGCACGGCGTGTCTACTCCGGAGCGCGATGCCGTGATCGAGTTGTCACGGACCGTCCCCGGCGCGTCGAACAGGGCTAGCCGCGCCCCTGCAAGCGCCCGGCGGCGACACGGTGCCGGCGCAGCAGATCGTCGATTCGACCGTCGACGACCTGCCCGTCCTCGACGACCAACCGGCCGCCCACCACGGTGTGCCGGGCGGAGAGCGGGCCGCAGCGCAGCCACGCCTCGACCGGGTCGCTCAGCGCGCCGGCGAAGGGGATACCGGTCAGCGGCCAGCAGACCAGGTCGCCCACCGCCCCGGGCCGGAGCACGCCCAGCTCGCCCTGGCGGCCGAGGCAGGCCGCACCGCCGAGGGTGGCGATCTCCAGCGCGTCGCGTGCCCCCATGGACGCCGGGCCCGAGCGCACCCGTCCCTGCAACATGGCGTTGCGCGCCTCCATCCACAGCGAGGCGCTGTCGGTGGAGGCCGAGCCGTCACAGCCCAGGCCGACCGGGACCCGGGCGCGTCGGAACTCGGCCACGGGCGCCAGGCCCTGGGAGATCATCATGTTCGAGCTCGGGCAGTGCGCCACCCCGACGCCGGCCGCCCCCATGCGGGTGATCTCCGCCTCGTTGGGGTAGACGCAGTGGGCCACCCAGGTGCGGTCGGACATCCAGCCGACCGCTTCGAGGTGCTCCAAGGGCCGCCGGCCGTAGGTGGCGAGGCAGTAGTCGTCCTCGTCGGGGTCCTCGGCGATGTGGGTGTGCAGCCGCACGTCGAGGCGCTCGGCCAGCTCGGCGCTGGCCGTCATCAGCTCGGGCGTGACCGAGAAGGGCGAGCACGGGGCCAGCGCGATGCGCACCATGGAACCGTGGGAGGGGTCGTCGTAGCGCCGTACCGCCTCCTCGGACTCGGCCAGGATGGTCTCCTCGTCCTGGCACACCTCGTCGGGAGGGAGTCCGCCGTCCTTCTTGGAGCGGCTCATGGAGCCCCGGGTCGGATGGAAGCGCAGGCCGATCTCGGTGGCGGCCTGCACCTCGGCGCCGAGCAGGTCCCCACCGCCCCGCGGGTGCACGTAGAGGTGGTCGGAAGAGGTGGTGCAGCCCCCGAGGGCGAGCTCGGCCAGCCCGATCCACGTGGAGAGGTAGACCGACTCCTCGTCGAGGCCGGCCCAGATGGGGTACAGGGTGGTCAGCCAGGTGAACAGGTCGGCCTTGGTGGCCGGGCCGAAGGAGCGGGTCAGGTTCTGGTAGATGTGGTGGTGGGTGTTGATGAGGCCCGGTGTGACGAGGCAGTCCCGGGCGCGCACCTCCTTGTCCGCCGCCGGCTCGTCTCCCGGCGGCCCCACGGCCACCACCAAGCCGCCGTCGACGGCGACCCAGCCGCCGTCGATCTCGAGGCCGTCGTCCATGGTGGCCACGCACAGGGTGTCGCGCACCACGAGGTCCACCGGCTCGGGGCCGACATCGCCGGCTGGGCTCATTCGTGGCTCCGTTCGGATGATCGCGTGGTCGGATGGTCGCGTGGTCGGATGATCGAGTGGTCGGATGGGGGCTGCGCCGCCATCATGGCGGAGCGGCGCCTCGGTGCTCAAGGCCGGTCGGCGCCGTCGCCGCCGGGGTAACACGACGTTCACACACCGGCAAAGCCCGAGACATGTTCCCTCCGTACCATCCGGGGAGTGAGCGTCACCGCGCCCCGGTTGGCCGTCCCCGGTGACGAGGACGAGGCGCCCCGGCGGCGCCTGACCCTGCGGCGCGAGCGGGAGAGCGGTGGCCACCGCCCGTGGGTGGGCGGGACGATCGGGATCCTGGCCATCATCGGCTTCTGGGAGATCATGGCCACGCTGACCTTCGGCGGTCGCCACGTCATCCCCACGCCGCAGTCGGTGGTGGCGACCATGTTCCACGACCCGGGCTACTCGGTGTGGGCCAACCTCAAGATCACCGCCGTCGAGGCCGGTCTCGGGTGGCTGTGGGGCAACGCCATCGCGCTCGACGTTGGCCTTCCTCTTCCTGTTGGCGCCGGTGCTCGAAGGCCCGTTGCTCAAGCTGGCCCTGGCCAGCTACTGCATGCCCATTGTGGCCATCGGGCCCATCCTCTACGTCGTCCTCTCCGGGTCGGGCCCGCGCATCGCCGTCGCCGCCATCTCGGTGGTCTTCACCACCCTCACCGGCGCGCTGGTGGGGCTGCGCTCGGCCGACGCCCTCAGCCTCGATCTCATCCGGGCCTACGGCGGCGGCCGGTGGGCGCAGCTGACCAAGGTGCGTTTCAAGGCGGCGCTGCCGGCCACCTTCGCCGGCCTGGCCATCGCCGGCCCGGCCGCCGTGCTGGGCGCCATCATCGGCGAGTACCTCGGCGGCCAGACCGGGTTGGGCACCACCATGGTCCTGGCCGAGCAGGCGTTCGACCTCCAGCGGGTGTGGGCCATCGCGCTGGTGGCCTCCTTGCTGGCCGGCGCCGCCTTCATGGCCACCACAATGGTCGGGCGGCTCGTCACCCCCTGGGCGCCGCGGACCCGGGCAAGCCGATGACCATCGACCTGGCCGACGCGCTGAGCGGCCTGGAGGTCGCCACCCCGTCCCGTGACCCGCTCGACGGCGGGTCGGGGGAGGGGGACTCCCGGGCCCACCGGGCGGCGCGCCGCACGCTGCGCATTGTGCTGGCCTCGTTGCTGACCATCGCGGTCACCCTGGGGGTGTGGCAGGGGTTCATCTCCCTCTTCCACCTCAACCCCTACTTCGCCAAGGGCCCGGGCGACGTCTTCGACTTCCTCTTCCGCGGTCCCGAGGCGGGGGCCAACCGGCATCTGATCCTGTCCAATCTGGGGGTGACGTTGTTCGACGCCATGCTCGGCTACGTGGCCGGAACGGTGGCCGCCATCGGTGTCTCCCTGGCCATCGTCATGAGCCGCTCCGTCGAGCAGTCGGTCATGCCGGTGGCCATCACCCTGCGCGCCGTGCCCCTGGTGGCCATGACGCCCGTGCTCGTCCTCATCTTCGGGCGCGGGCTCTTGTCGGTGACCATCATCGCCGGCCTGGTCTCCTTCTTCCCCACGCTGGTCAACATGGTCTTCGGCCTGCGCTCCGCCCCCGTCCACGCCTTCGACCTGATGCGCGCCTACGGGGCGTCGGACGCCACCATCCTGCGCAAGATCCAGTTCCCCTACTGCCTCACCGCGCTGTTCGCCTCGGCCAAGATCGCCGTGCCCGGCTCCATCGTCGGCGCCACGCTGGCCGAGTGGCTGGCCACCGGCAACGGCCTGGGCAACCTCATGCTGGTGTGCTCCTCGGACTCGCAGTGGAACACGCTGTGGGCCTCGGTGGCCGTCATCACCATCACCTCGGTGCTGATGTACAACGTCGTGGCCCTGGTGGAGCGCCCGGTGGTCGAGCGCTTCCGGGCCGCCTGAGCGCATGGGCGGGGTCCTCCTCCGGAACGGCCGCATCATCGACCCCTCGGTCGGGCGCGACCAGACCGGGGACCTCTTCGTGCGCGACGGGCGCATCGCCGAGCGGCCCGAGCCCGGAGAACCGGTCGAGGTCGTCGACTGCTCGGGCCTGGTGGTGACGCCCGGGCTCATCGACATGCACACCCACGTGCTGCCCGGACTGGGGGACTTCTGCGTGCCCGCCCGACCAGGTGGGAGTGGACATGGGGGTGCCGGTGGTGATCGACGGCGGCACCAGCGGCGTCGCCACCTTCGACATCAGCCGGCGCGCCGTGATCGACCACCCCGAGACCCGCACCAAGGTGCTGGCCTTCATCGACCCCGGCCAGCTCTACCTGGCCACCAAGGACTTCATCTGCCACCGGCTGCGCATCGCCGACGACCTCGGGAACCTCGACGCCGGGGCCCTGGCCGCCAGCATGGAGCGCAACGCCGAGGTGCTGGTGGGCCTCAAGGCGCGGGCCTGCCACGTCGGCGACCCCGAGCACAGCCCCTTCTTGGCCGCGGCGCAGGAGGCCTCGGGCGGCAAGCCGGTCATGGTGCACCTGGGCCGCTTCCCCCACACCCCGGTCATCACGCCGCGGGCGCTGTGCAACAGCCTCGCGGCCCGGGGACATCATCACCCACGCCTTCCGGGGGGCGGGGGGCATGATGGGGCCGGACGGCAAGGTGGTCCCCGAGTTCCGCGACGCCGTCGACCGCGGCGTCGTCCTCGACATGGGTCACTCGGGCACCGACTTCCGTTTCCGCGAGGCCCGGCGGCTGCTCGACCAGGGCTACCTGCCCGACACCGCGTCCACCGACCTCAACGTCTTCACCACCGCCGGGCCGGTGTTCTCCCTGTGCGAGAACCTGACCAAGCTGTTGGCCCTGGGGGTGGAGCTCCCCGCGGTGGTGGCCATGGCCACCACCAACGTGGCCCGGGCCATCGGCCGGCTGTCGGAGCTGGGCTCCCTGGCCGTGGGCCGGCCCGCCGAGGTCAGCGTGGTCCGCCTCCGCACCGACGGGCCGTTCCCGGTGAGCGACGGCCACGAGGTCATGGACTCCCCCCTGGCGGTGGAGCCCGTCGGCTGCCTGCGGGCCGGGGCCTGGGTCCCCGCCCTCCCGGTGGCCAGCTTCGCCTCTCACGGCCGGAGCTGGACCGAGCCCCCGTCCGATCAGGACTGGTGAGGTGCCCACCCAGGAGGAGCTGACCGACGCCCTGGCCTGTTTCTGGCACCCGGTCTGCACGCTCGACGAGTTACACGTTGCGGCCGGCGGGGTGCTGGCCGTCCGGCTCCTCGGGCGGGAGCTGGTGGTGGCCGATCTGGGCGCGGGCCGCCTGGCCTGCCTGGTCGACCGCTGCCTGCACCGCTCCACCCGCCTGTCCATCGGCTGCGTCGAGCAGGGGACCATCCGCTGCGCCTATCACGGCTGGCGTTGGGACCACGCCGGGATGTGCGTCGAGATCCCCGCCGCGCCGGGCACCCCCATCGCCGCCCGGGCGGTGCTGCCCTCGTTCTCCACCGCGGCGCACCACGGCCTGGTCTGGGTGCGCCTCGATGACCGGGCCGGCCTGCCCGTGCCGCGCTGTCCGGGCTTCGAGGATCCGACCATGAAGATGGTGGCGGGCCAGCCCTACACCTGGCCGGTCTCGGTCGGCCGCCGGGTGGAGAACTTCACCGACCTCAGCCACTTCGCCTGGGTGCACGACACCACCCTCGGCCGCCGCGACCAGCCCGTGCCGCCCCTCCCCGAGGTGCGCCGCAGCCAGGGCGCGTTGCGCTTCGAGTACACCTCGCCGGAGCTCGACGACCAGTCGGCGGTCGCCCTCATGGGGCACAGCGACTACCACGTCGTCATGCCCGGGACGGTCAACATCGAGTTCGCCATGGCCGGGCGTCCGGGCGTCCGCCGCCACCTGTGGATGACGGCCTCGCCGCTCGACGCCGTCTCGTGCCGGACCTTCTGGTACCTCGGCCGCAACGACCCCGACGGCGAGCCCGACCATGAGCTGATGGAGTTCCAGGACCTGATCCTGGCCCAGGACGCTCCCGTGGTCGGCAACCAGGACCCGCTGTTCCCCCTGGGGCCGGCGGCCGAGCTGAGCGTCAAGGCGGACAGGGTGTCGCTGGAGTACCGGCGCTGGCTGGTCGAGCTGGTCGGCGCGGCGCGTCAGGGCCCCGAGGCGCTGCGCTCGTCGTTGGGGGTCGTGTGGAAGCATTACGCCATGAGCGAGGGCGCCCCGTGCGACTGAGCCCGCACGAGCAGGACCGGCTGTTGATCCACGTGGCCGCCATGGTGGCCCGCGACCGCCGGGCGCGGGGCCTCGCCCTCAACCACCCCGAGTCGGTGGCCCTCATCACCTCGTTCGTCATGGAAGGGGCGCGCGACGGCAGCGCCGTGGCCGAGCTGGCCGAGGCGGCGCGCCACGTGCTCACCCGGCACGACGTCATGGAGGGGGTGCCCGAGCTGGTGCCCGAGGTACAGGTGGAGGCCACCTTCCCCGACGGCACCAAGCTGGTCACCGTCCACCGACCCATTCAATGACTAGGCCCATTCAATGACCGGCCCCCTGGTGCCGGGCCAGGTGGTGGTGGGCGACGGCCCGCTCCCCCCGGCGGCGGTGCCCGACCTCGTCCTCACCGTGGCCAACACGGCGGACCGCCCCATACAGGTGGGATCGCACTTCCACTTCGCCGAGGCCAACCGGGCGCTGGCCTTCGACCGCACGGCGGCGTGGGGGCGGCGCCTGGCCATCCCGGCGGGCACCTCGGTGCGCTTCGAGCCGGGCATCGAGCGCGAGGTGGAACTGACGCCGCTGCGCGGGGCGCGGCGGGTGCCCGGGCTGCGCGGCCTGGCCGGCGGCGCGTTGGACCCCCCCGCATGAGCGACCCCGGGCGGCGCGCTACGCCGCCCTCTTCGGCCCGACCGCCGGGGACCGCATCCGGCTGGCCGACACCGACCTGTGGATAGAGGTCACCGAGGACCGGTCCGGACCGGGCGACGAGGCCATCTTCGGGGGCGGCAAGGTCATCCGCGAGTCGATGGGCCAGGCCCTGGCCACCCGGGCGCAGGGCGCGCCCGACCTGGTGATCACCGGTGCCGTGGTGCTCGACCACTGGGGGGTGGTCAAGTGCGACATCGGGGTGCGCGACGGGCGGATCGTCGCCCTGGGCAAGGCCGGCAACCCGGACATCTCCGACGGCATCCATCCCCAGCTGGTCATCGGGCCGGGCACCGAGATCATCTCGGGCAACGGCTACATCCTCACGGCCGGGGGCGTCGACTGCCACGTCCACCTGATCTGCCCGCAGATCATTGACGAGGCCCTCGGCGCCGGGATCACCACCCTGATCGGCGGCGGGACGGGCCCGGCCGAAGGCACCCGGGCCACCACGGTGACCCCGGGCAGCTGGTACACGGCCCGCATGCTCGAGGCCCTCGATCCCCTACCGGTGAACGTGGCCCTGCTCGGCAAGGGCAACACCGTCTCCGCCGAGGCGCTGTGGGAGCAGCTCCGGGGCGGCGCCTCGGGCTTCAAGCTGCACGAGGACTGGGGCTCGACCCCCGCCGCCATCGACGCCTGCCTGCGCGTGGCCGACGACGCCGGGGTGCAGGTGGCGCTGCACACCGACACCACCAACGAGGCCGGCTTCGTGGAGGACACGCTGGCGGCCATCGCCGGGCGGACCATCCACACGTACCACACCGAGGGGGCGGGAGGCGGCCACGCACCGGACATCATGGTGGTGGCCTCGCTGGGCAACATCCTGCCGTCGTCGACCAACCCGACCATGCCCCACACGGTGAACACGGTCGACGAGCACCTCGACATGCTGATGGTCTGCCACCACCTCAACCCGGCCATCCCCGAAGACCTGGCCTTCGCCGAGAGCCGGATCAGGGCCACCACCATCGCCGCCGAGGACGTGCTGCACGACCTGGGCGCCATCTCCATGATCGGCTCGGACTCCCAGGCCATGGGCCGGGTGGGCGAGGTGGTCCTGCGCACCTGGCAGACGGCGCACGTCATGAAGCGCCGCCGCGGCCCGCTGCCCGGCGACGGCCCGTCGGACAACACCCGGGCGCGCCGCTACGTGGCCAAGTACACCATCTGCCCGGCCGTCGCCCACGGCCTCGACGCCGAGATCGGCTCGGTCGAGCCGGGCAAGCTGGCCGACCTGGTGCTGTGGCCGCCGGCCTTCTTCGCCGTCCGGCCCCACCTGGTGATAAAGGGCGGCATGATCACCTGGGCCGCCATGGGTGACGCCAACGCCTCCATCCCCACCCCCCAGCCCGTGCTGCCCCGGCCCATGTTCGGGGCCTCGGTGGCCCGGGCCACCAGCCTGGCCTTCGTGGCGCCGGTGGCGCTGGAAGACGGGCTGGCCGACCGGCTCGACGTGGGCCGCCGCCTGGCCCCGGTGGCCGACGTGCGGGCACTCACCAAGGCGGACATGCCCAACAACGACGCCCGCCCGGACATCGTCATCCGCCCCGACTCCTTCACCGTGCTGATCGACGGCGACGAGGTGGAGCCGGCCCCGGCCGCCACGCTGCCGCTGGCCCAGCGCTACTTCCTGTTCTGAGATGGCGACCTCGGCCATGGCCCTGCTGCTGGCCGACGCCCGGCTGCCCGATGGGTCGCACGCCCACTCGGGCGGCATGGAGCAGGCGACCGACGACGGGGTGGTCACCGGCCTGGCCACCCTGACCCCCTTCCTGCAGGGCCGGCTGGACAGCGCCGGCCGGCTGGCCGCCTTCGTGGCCGCCCGGGCCTGCGCCCTGGACACGTGCACCTGGGCCGAGCTCGATGCCGAGGTGACCGCCCGCATCGTCGCCCCCGCGCTGCGGGCCACCTCGCGCCGCCAGGGCCGGGCGCTCCTGCGCACCGGGATGGCCCTGGTGCCCGGAGCGGGACTGGCCGCCGTGGCCGAGAGCGCCCCGGAGGGCCCGCACCTGGCCGTCGTGCAGGGGGCGCTGGCCCGGGCGGCCGGGTTGGCGCCGGCCGAGGCGGCGCTGATCGCCGCCTACGCCACGGTGGTCGGAGCCGCCTCCGCCGCCCTCCGCCTGCTCGGCCTCGACCCGGTGTCGGTGACCGCCGCCCTGGCCGCGCTGGCAGCGCAGATCGACCGCCTCGCCGCCGAGGCCGCGGCCGACGCCGGGGGCTCGGCCCGCGACCTCCCGGCACCGGCCGCCCCCCTGACCGACCTGCTGGGCGAGCGCCACGCGGCGCGAGAGGAGCGACTCTTTGCCTCGTGAGAACGGGCACCACCACGATCACCACCCCGACGACCACAGCGCTCCGAGGCGCGGCGGACCGCTGCGCCTGGGGATCGGGGGCCCGGTCGGGAGCGGCAAGACGGCGCTGGTGGCCGACCTGTGCCGCACGCTGGGCCCGACCCTCAGCCTGGCCGTGGTGACCAACGACATCTACACCACCGAGGACGCCGACTTCCTCCGCCGGGCCGCCGTCCTGCCCGACGAGCGCATCGTGGCCGTCGAGACCGGCTGCTGTCCCCATACCGCCATCCGGGACGACATCAGCGCCAACGCCGACGCCATCGCCGGCCTGGAGGCCGGCCATCGGCGCGCTCGAGCTGGTGGTGGTGGAGAGCGGCGGGGACAACCTGACCGCCACCTTCAGCTACGGGCTGATCGACCGGCAGATCTTCGTGGTCGACGTGGCCGGGGGCGACAAGGTGCCGCGCAAGGGCGGTCCGGGCGTGACCCGCTCCGACCTGCTGGTCATCAACAAGGTGGACCTGGCCCCGCTGGTGGGGGCCGACCTGGCGGTGATGGAGCACGACGCCCGGCGGATGCGGGGCGACGGCCCGGTGGCCCTGGTCTCGGTCCGTCACGGCACCGGCATGGGCGCGGTGCGCCAGTGGGTCGAGCGCTGGGTGACCGGCGACGGGACATGACGCTGGCGCCGGCCCGGCCGACCTCGACGGCCTGGTGGAGATCGCCGTGGCCGCCGACGGCACCTACCCCACCCTGCACTCGTCGGGCGCCCTGGCGGCCCGGGCCACCATCGACGGGGTCTGGCTGGTGGGGGCGAGCGCCCACCCCATCGGCGGTGACCGCCTGGCGGTGGCCATGGACGTGGGGGCCCAGGCCTTCCTCTCGGTCCACTCCGCCTCGGCCACCCTGGCCCGGGGGAGTGATCCGCCGCGCCCGTCCCGCCTGGACATCACGGCCACCGTGGGGCCGGGCGGAACCCTGCACTGGTCGCCCGCCCCGGGCATCGCGGCCAACGGCAGCCGCCACGCCGCCGACGCCGTCGTCGGCCTGCACCCGACGGCCGCGCTGTACTGGAAGGACACCATCGTCCTCGGCCGCGCCGGCGAGCGGGGCGGCTCCTGGTCGAGCCGGCTGCGGGTGGAGGTGGCCGGCCGGCCCCTGGTGGTCGGCGAGCTGGCCCTCGGCGAGGCCTTCGCCGGCTGGGCATCGCCCGCCGTCCTGGCCGGCGCCCGCTGCGTGCAGAGCATCGTCGTGGTCGAGCCCGCCCGACGGGCGCCGGGCTCCCGCACCCAGGCCGCCTCGGGCGTCCTCCTCCCGCTCTCCGAGTGCGCCGTCCAGCTCACCACCTGGGGGGCCAGCGTCTCGGAGTGCCGCGCCGTGCGGCGCGCCCTGGTGGACGCCGCCGGCCTGGGTGAGTGGGCGGGCGGCGTGCTGGACACCGACGACTGACCAATCTCCGGCGCAATTCTTCGGCGGCGAGGCAACCTCGGCCCCATGGCGGGGGTTTAGATGGGTGATGCATGGCACGGGGCAGCGCTGAGGTGCGACACGAACAGGTTCGCCAGGACTTCGAGCAGTTCGTGGCCACCTCCTCCGAGCGGCTGCTGCGCACCGCCTACCTGGTGGTGCGGGACAGTGCGCTGGCCGAGGACCTGGTGCAGGAGTGCCTCTTCCGCGTCGCCCGCCGCTGGCCCCGGGTGCGCGCCATGGAACACCCCTACGCCTACGCCCGCAAGATCCTGGTCAACCTGACCCTCGACGGGGCCAAGGGCCGGCAGCGCCACAGCTCGGAGCTGGACGCCGGCGAAAGCCGGCCGCTGGAGGACCACCACGACGAGGCGGCCAGCCGCGCCCTGGTGGAGGTCGACACGGCCGCCGAGCTCATCGACGCCCTGGGCCAGCTCGCTCCCCGCCAGCGCGCCGCGCTGGTCCTGCGCTACTTCGAAGACCTCACCGAGGCGCAGGTGGCCGAGGCCATGGGGTGCTCGGCCGGCACGGTCAAGAGCACCACCTGGCGTGCCCTCGAGCGGCTGCGCCAGGTACTGGCCACCAACGACACCACCTTCGACCCGCAGTGCACCACCACCTAAGGAGTCAACGACCATGAACCAGAACCTCGAAACCGACCTCCACACCGCCCTCTCCCGGCAGGCGGCGCGCCTCCCCGCCGATGCCGGCATCCGTCTGCGGGCCGTCGACTACAACCCACGCACCGGCCGCCTCTCGCCACGGCTGACCGTGGGCGCCCTGGGCGGCGCGGTGGTCACCGCCGGCACCGTCATCTCCGTGGTGGTACTCGGGGCCGCCCAGCCGGCCTTCGCCGGGTGGAGCGCGTCACCCACCGCGGCCACGGGAACGCAGGCCTCCAGCGCCGACGCCGCCTGCCAGGCCAAGCTGGCCGCCAACCCGCCGCCCAACGGCCCGACGGTGGGCAGCGGATGGACCGCCGTCACCACCGACGTGCGGGGACCGTTCACCGTGGTGATCTTCCAGGACGGCACCTCGGCGGCGACCTGCTTCACCGGGCCGTCGTTCACCGTCCTCTCCCAGAGCAGTGTCACCGCACACGCTTCCTCGGGCAGCGAGAGCGTGAGCGGGCCGGCAGCCGGCGGGGGAGGGAGCAGTTCGGTCATGATCGGGGGCACCGCATCGGGCGACATCACCCGGATGACCGTGGCCCACCTGGACTCGACCGGTGACGGCCCCTACACCCTGGCCGAGGGCCAGATTCAGTCCGACGTGACGGGCGTGGCGCTGGTACGCAGCGACGGGAGCGTCGTGCAGGCCACCACCGGGGGCGGTTGGTTCGTGGCCTGGTGGCCGGGCAGCCAGGACGTCACCTCCGCCGAGCTCACCACGCCCAGCGGGACGACCAGCGAGCCGCTCGACGTGCAGTCCCTGCCGTCGCCTCCGCCTTTGGGCACCACCGGCGTCGGATCCTGCACCGCGTCGGCGTCCGCCCCGGTCGTCTGCTCCGGTGACAGCGGCACGGCCGGGCCCTCCACCAGCACCCAGGGTGGTTGAGCGGCCGCGCCTCAGTTCGACAGGATGGCGTCGTACACCTCCCGGCTGGCGGCGCAGGGTGACACCCCGAGCTGCTCGCGCAGCGTCTCGCACAGTTCGGTGTAGACGCGCAGCGCCTCGGCCGCGTTGCCCTGGGCCGCCAGGGCCCGCATGAGCACCTGATAGCCCGTCTCCCGGAGCGGCAGGAGACGGACGAGCTCACGTCCGGCCCGTGCCGCCGCGGGCAGCTCGGTCCCCCCGATGCCGCACGCCGCGGTGGCATAGGCCTCGAGGGCGCGGATCCGCACCTCGGCCAGCTGGCGCCGCTGGTCGTCGACCCACGGTGCGTCCTCCCCGGGCAGGAACTCCCGCTCGGAGGTGAAGAGTGCGGCCAGGGCCGGGCCCCAGGCGCGCCGGCACGCACCGAGGGCGATCTGGGACTCGGCCCGGTGCACGGCTTCGACCGCCGTCTCGACGTCGATCCGGGTGCCCTCGGCCAACCGCAGACGCAGGCTGGAACGACCTTCGAGCACCTCGGGCCCGAGGGCCTTGCGGACCTTGGAGACCAGGGCATTGAGGCCGGCCTCCGCCGCGGAGGGGAGCCCCTGGGACCACAACGCTTCGAGAAGTTCGTCCCGCCCGACCGGACGGTGGCGGTTGATGGCCAGGTAGGCGAAGAGCAGCCGCCCCTGGCGGCCGGGCAGCCGCTGCTCGAGCCGCTCCCCGTCGCGTTCGATGGCCGTCGGACCGCAGAGTTGGACTCTCATCGCGTGCGTCGACGCCAAGGTCACGCCAACATCTTCTCAACACACTCTGTGTACAACCGGAGAGGAGGACGACATGGCCAGGATCATCCGATGCGAGTGCGGTTTCGTTGCCCGAGGCGAGAGCGACGACGAGGTGATCGGCACCATCCGCGGCCACATGGGTACCGACCACCCCGCCCTCTTGGAGAGCGTCGGGCGGGACGACCTGCTCGGCTGGATCCAGGTCGAATAGAGATGCAGAGCAACGACACGGGACGGAGGAGGTCCGACATGACTGCCCAGAGTGCGACGACACAGACTGCGACGACACAGACTGCGACGACACAGAGTGCGACGAAAAGCGACGGTCCCACGAGGAGCGATGTCCTGGTGGGGCCGCAGTGGCTGGCCGAGCACCTCGACGACCCCCGAGTGCGTGTGGTCGAGGTGGATGTCGGTTCCGCCAACTTCGACGAGTGGCACATTGACGGAGCGGTGCTGTGGAACATCTACCGCGACCTCAAGGACGGCGACTACCGGCTGGTCGGAACCGAGGCGCTCGAGGAGCTGTTCGAACGGTCGGGGATCGGGCCGGACACGACGGTGGTGTTCTACGGCTACGCCCCGGCCACGGGCTTCTGGCTCATGAAGCTCTTCGGCCACGCCGACGCCCGTATCCTCGACTGCGACCGGCCCACCTGGCGCGCCGAAGGGCGACCGTGGACCATCGAAGTGTGCACCCCCTCCCGCTCGCGCTACCCGCTCCCCGGCGAGGACGAACGGGTACGGGTACGGGGCTCGGAGGTGGAGCGGGCGATCGACAGTCCCTCCACCACCCTCCTCGACGTCCGTAGCGAGCCCGAGTTCCGGGGAGAGCGGTTCTGGCCGTCGGGCGGTCAGGAGCCAGGGGGCCGGGCCGGTCACATCCCGTCGGCGGTGAACCTCTCGATCGAGGGTCTGCACAATCAGGACGGATCGTTTCGTCATGCGGCGGAGCTTGCGCAGGTCTTCTCGTCCGTCGACCTCGCCGGCGACGGCGAGCTGATCACGTACTGCACCATCGGTGGTCGGGCCAGTACGGCATGGTTCGCGCTGACGTACCTCCTCGACCGGAAGAACGTCCGCGTCTACGACGGCTCGTGGGCGGAGTGGGGCCGGCAATCGGCGACGCCGGTCGCCTCGCACACGGGAGAAGATCTCTAATACATCTCAGCAAGCCCAGAATAGATACCTCAGCAAGCGCACAATAGAGAGACACGTCCAGTGCGGAGAGAAAGGAAGAGCACCATGGCAAGCCTGGTTCGAATGAGCCTCGATGCACCCGAAGAGACGCGACCCTTCGAGGACGACAAGGGCCACCTGGAACTGGTCAATCTCGACGGCGGTGCCGTCGGGCGTGCCACCTTCCAGCCCGGATGGATGTGGTCCAAGCACGTGAAGCCCATCGCCAAGACCGACAGCTGTCAAGCGGCCCATACGGGCTACTTCGTCTCCGGTCGGATGACGGTGGTGATGGACGACGGCGAGCAGATGGACTACGGACCGGGGGACTTCGCCGTCATGGCGCCGGGCCACGACGCCTGGGTCGTCGGCGACGAGCCCTGCGTGGTGATCGACTGGCAGGGCTTCGCCGACTACGCCCGCCCGTAGCCGACGCGGCGGCTACGGAGCCCCAGAGAAGGCCCGGTAGTAGCTTGGCCGCGGTGAAGGACGACGGCGTGCAGGAGCGCTCGCAACTGCGCCTGGCCGAGCTGGTGGCCGCGCTGTCGTTGGGGGTGGACCTCGGATTCGGGCAACCGATGGAGCATGTGCTGCGCCAGTGCCTCATCGCGCTCCGCTTGGCCGAGCGCGTCGGGCTCGACGAGGAGCAACGCTCGGTCGTCTACTACACCGCGCTGCTGGTCAACGTGGGATGTCACTCCGACGCGCACGAGCAGGCAAAGTGGTTCGGCGATGACATCGCGCTCAAGTCGGGCAAGTACGACCACGAACTGCGGGGCGTGCGCGCCGCGGCGGCCTCGCTTCGTCTGGTGGGTTCGGGGAACCCGCCGCTCCACCGTTTCCGGGTCGGCCTGGAGTTCGCGCTCTCGGGACATCGCGACCTCGACGGGATGATTGCGCAGCATGCGGCCCTGGCCCAGGCCCTGGCCGACCAGCTGGGTCTGCCCGACCCCGTCCAGCAGGCCGTCGGGGCGTCCTACGAGCAGTGGGACGGCCGCGGGTGGCCGGGAAAGCTGCGGGGAGAGGCCGTGCCGATGGCGTCACGCCTGGCGCAGATCTCGGAGTTCATCGAGGTGGCCCACCGGGTCGGTGGGGTCGAGGCGGCAGTGGCGATGGCCGGCCAGCGGGCGGGATCGCAGTTCGACCCCACCTTGTCGGCCATCGTGCTCGCCGAGGCCGAAAAGATCCTCGACGGACTGGACACCGCCCGGACCTGGGAGGCGGTGATCGGTGCCGAACCCGCGCTCGGCGTCGCCCTCTCCGAGCAGCAGTTCGATGTGGCCCTTTTGGCGGTCGCCGACTTCGTCGACCTCAAGTCGCCGTACACGCTGGGTCACGCCCGAGCGGTCTCCGACCTGGCCGCCAAGGCGGGTGCGCAGCTGGGTCTGACGGCCGAGGACGTCCATACCCTGCGCCGCGCCGGGCTCGTGCACGACCTGGGACGGCTGGGAGTCTCCAACGCGATCTGGGACAAGGCCGGGCCGCTGGGCGACGGCGAGTGGGAGCGTGTGCGCATGCACCCGTACTTGACGGAGCGCATGCTGCACCAGTCGTCGTCGCTCGCCCCGCTCGGCTCCATCGCCGTCCAGCACCGTGAGCGCCTCGACGGCTCGGGCTATCCGCGGGGACTTGCGGGAGGGGCCATCGGTGGGCTCGCCCGTATCCTCGGCGCGGTCGACGCCTACGAGTCGATGCGTGAACCACGACCGTATCGTCGGGCACTCTCGGCGCGGGAGGCCGCGGCGGAGCTACGTGCCGAGGTCAAGGCGAAACGACTCGACGCACATGCAGCCGAGGCGGTCCTCGAAGCCGCCGGGCACCGGGTGACACACCGTCGCGAAGGCCCGGCCGGCCTGACGGCGCGCGAGGTGGACGTCCTCCGGCTTCTGGCGCGCGGGCTTTCCAGCAAGGACATCGCCGCGCGGCTCGTGATCTCGCCGAAGACCGCCCGCAACCACATTGAGCACATTTACGTGAAGATCGGCGCGTCCAGCCGGGTGACGGCCAGCCTGTTCGCCATGCAGCAGGGACTGCTTCCCGACGGGGAGCTCGTCATCGTGTAGGCCCGGAAAATGGGGCAAACGCCTCATGCGCCCGGGTCCGGTACCTCGTTACGTTGGACGCAACCGATCCGACGTGACGAGGCAGCCATGACCCTACGAAAGCGATTCTTCGCCCTGACCTATGACCGCCAGATGGCGAAGGTGGAGAAAGCCGGTCTGCGCGCCCATCGTGAGGCCCTGCTCGCCGAGGCCAGCGGCCGGGTGCTGGAGATCGGTGCAGGGACGGGAGGCAACCTGGCCTTCTACGGTCCGGGCGTCGAGTCGCTGACCGTGACGGAGCCCGACCCTGCCATGCTGCGCCGACTGGAGCGCACGGTGCGGGCAACGGCGCCGACGGCCACCGTGCTGCGTGCCCCGGCCGAAGACCTGCCCTTCGAGGACGATACCTTCGACGTGGTGGTCTCCACCCTGGTGCTGTGTGGTGTCGACGACCAGCCCCGCGCCGTGCGCGAGGCGCGCCGGGTGCTGCACCCCGGCGGCAAGCTCCTCTTCATTGAGCACGTTCGTGCCGATGACGCCCGCCTCGCCCGCCGACAGGACCGCATGAACGGGCTCAACCGGTTCCTGATCGGCTGCGAGTGCAATCGCCCGACCCTCGCCACCATTCATGCCGCGGACTTCGACATCGCACACGTGGAACACACAACTGCCAAGAAGGTCCCGAAGTTCGTGAGCCCCTTCATCGTGGGGTGCGCCACGGCCCCCACGGGTCGTCAACCCCGCTCCTCTTTGGGCGGGACCAGTCTGTAACCACCGAGCCGAGCATGAACGTAAAAAGGAGAACTACCGATGTCGAAGGTCTCACGTGACACCGCCCCCGAGGTCGAGGACTTTGGCCCCGCCGAGGACCGTACCGACCACTTCCACGGGTACACGGTCAACTTCACGTCCATCCGGGTGGACTCGGACCTGGCGCCGCTCCTGAAGGGACTTCCCGGGGACAGCTGCCAGTGCCCGCACTGGGGCTATGTGACGGCCGGCCGAGTCACCGTCCGTTACGCGGACCACGAGGAGGTCCTGGAGCCCGGTGACGCGTTCTACATGCCACCCGGACACGTGCCGTCGGCCCAGGCGGGAACGGAGTTCGTCATGTTCAGCCCTGAGGAGGAACTGGCCGTCTCGCAGGCCGCCATGAGGGCCAACGCGCAACGCCTCGTGCAGGGCGGCTGAGCCGGGGACCGTGGCCACGGCACCGCCGGCCGCGGATCCTGCACCGCCTCAGTGTCCGCTCCGGTCGTCCGCTCGGATGGCCACGGGACGGGCGGGTCCTCTACCGGGACGCAGGGTGGTTGAGACCGTCGGCCGTCCCGGCCCGGCGCCCGATCGCAACGGAAGGGCGGCCACCAGGCCGGCCCCGGCGGCGATGGCCCCGAGCACTAGGGCGGTGACCGTGAAGGCGTGGTCCGCCCCGGCCGGACCGCCCGAGACCCCGCCGCTCACGCTGAAGAGCAGGCCGGTCAGCGCCAGCCCGAGGGCGGTGCCCAGGCCGCGGGTCATGTTCAAGATGCCCGACGCCATGCCCGCCTGCTGGGGGGGCGCCGACCCCATGACGGCGGCGTTGTTGGGGGCGGTGAAGAGGCCGAGGCCCGCCCCGGTGGCGGCCAGCAGGAGCAGCAGCCCGCTGGTGCCCGGCCGGAGGAGCCCGAGGGAGACCAGGCTCGCCGCCACCAGCGCCATGCCGCTCACCGTGAGGCGCCGGACGCCGACCCGGTCGGCCAGCCGGCCGGCCGTGGGGGCGACCAGTCCGAGGCAGACCGGCAGGACCATGAGCTCCACCCCGACCCGGGCCGCCCCGAGACCGAGCCCACGCTCGAGGTAGAAGGGCACCAAGAGGAGCACCCCGAACATCACCAGGTACGAGCCCAGGCCGCTGGCGATGCCGGCCGAGAAGCGCCGGTTGCGAAAGAGGCGCAGGTCGAGCATGGGCTGGGTGTCGCGGCGCTCGTGGCGCAGGAAGCACAACGCCAGCAGCGCGGCACAGAGGAAGAGGCCGACGATGAGCGGTGAGGTCCACCCCTCGTCGGAGCCGAAGGAGATGGCGGTGAGCAGGGCCACCACCGCGGGGAAGAAGAGGGCGAGCCCCGACCAGTCGAAGGCCACCCGGTCCTGGAGGTCCCGGCTGCGGGGGACCAAGAGGAGCGCGGCGATCGCACCGAGGACACCCAACGGGACGTTCACGAAGAAGATCAGCCGCCACCCGCCGGCGGCCAACAGCAGACCGCCGACGGACGGCCCGAGGGCCAGGCCGATGGCCTGCGCCGCCCCCTGGAACCCGATGGCCCGCCCGAGGGCCCGGCCCGGGACGACGAGGGTGATGATGGCCAGGCTGTTGGCCTGCAGCATGGCGGCACCGACCGCCTGGAAGGCGCGGAAGACGCACAGCGCGCCGAGGCTGGGAGCCAGGCCGCACAGCGCCGAGGCGACGATGAAGACCACGAAGCCGTAGACGTAGAGGAGCTTGCGGCCCCACATGTCGGCGAAGCGGCCGACCGCGGTGACGGTGGCCACCAGCACCACCAGGTAGCTGAGCCCCACCCAGGTCACCGAGCCCACGCTGGCGTGGAACGACTTCTGCAGGGTGGGCAGGGCCACCGTCACGATGCTGGCGTCCAGCTGGCCCATGAGGGCCCCGATGCACACGGCGGCCACCGCGAGCCAGGGCGCACCGGGGTGCTCCCGGATGGACCGGGGGCGGCGGGGTTCGGTAAGCAGGAGGTGGCCCACCCTTCCACCCTGGCCGACCATGAGCGACAAGTAAAAGACCGATTATTGATGAAATCGATAAGCTATACCATATGGATTCCCAACGACTTCGCCACTTCGTCGCCGTGGTCGACCACGGCGGGTTCACCGCCGCCGCCCAGGAGGTCTACGTCTCCCAGCCGGCCCTCTCGCTGGCCATCAAGGAGCTCGAGGCCGAGCTGGGGGTGGCCCTGTTCACCCGCGCCGGCCGCAAGGTGCAGCTGACGGCGGCGGGAGCGGCCCTGCTCGAGCCCGCCCGCCAGGTGCTGCGCGACCTGCAGACCGGCCAGGCGGCGGTGGAGGCGGTGGCCGGCCTCGAGGCGGGGTACCTGACCATGGCCAGCCTGCCCACGCTGGCGGCCGATCCGGTGGCGCCCCTGGTCGGGGCGTTCCGGCGCCGCCACCCGGGCATCCGCATCGACCTGGCCGCGCCCGAGCACACCGGGGAGCTCTTCGACCTGGTGGTGTCCGGCACCTGTGAGCTGGGGGTCACCGAGGCCCACGGTGTCCCCGACGCGCTCGAGTCGCACTCGTTGGGCAGCCAGTCCCTCGTCCTCATCCTGCCTCCCGGATCGGCGCACCCCGAAGGGGCCCCACTCGACCTGGCGACCCTGGAGGAGACACCGTTCGTGGTGGCCCCGCGGGGCACCTCGACCTTCCGGCTGCTGCACGAGGCCTTGGCCGCGGTCAACCGTTCCCCCTCGCTGGCCGTGGTGACCGCCCAGCGCGACGCCATCCTGCCCCTGGTGATCGCCGGGGCCGGCGCCGCCCTGGTGCCCGAGGCGGTGGCCCGCGCCGCCTCGGGGTTGGGCGCGGTCACCGCCCGCCCCGAGCCGCCCATCGTGCGGGCGCTCGCCCTGGTCCATCGGTCCGGCCCGCTCTCACCGGCCGCCGCCCGGTTCACCGAGGTGGCGACCCATTGACGGGTGGACCGACGTTCGGTATCAAAGGGCCGGAGGTGCTCCTCATACCCTGATGACACCGAGCTCGGATGGTAGGTCCTCGGTGGCAGCCCTCGAAGACCCGCCCGACGCTGAAGAGAGTTGCACGCCTCCATCGACCGTGCAGCGGGCCCTCAACTACGCCAAGATCGATTTTGCTCCGGTCGACCGACCTCCCTCGGTGGTACGGGTCGTTCTGGCAATGGTGGTTGCGATCGCTGGATCGCTCCTGATCGACGCGCTGCTCGTTTCGTTCGGTACAGCTGCGTTCCCTTCGACGAGGGGGTACGCGCACTTCCAGTTCTCCGACTACGCCAAGCTGACCGTGATCGGTGTCGTCATCGCCTGTGCGGCATGGCCGGTCGTGACCCGGGTCAGCTCCTCGCCGCGGTGGCTCTTCCTTCGGCTCGCCATCCTGGTGACGCTCGTGCTCTACCTCCCCGACCTGTGGCTGCTGGCCAGGGGTCAGCCGGCCGAGGCTGTCGCGGTACTGATGGCCATGCATCTCGCCGTCGCCCTCGTCACCTACAACGTCCTTGTGCATGTTGCGCCCGTTCGTCCGGGGGCAGGCCGCGTAGAGAACTCGACCGGCCACAGCGAAGTGACCGCGGCCACCCGCAAGACACATCTCGTCGGCCGACATCCGTTGCTGGCGGGGATCGTGCTGGTTGTGGCTGTCTTTCTGGCCCTCACGGCCATCCTGTTCGTGTGGCCGGCGACGGACTCGCCACAGCGTGTTGATGCGATCCTCAGTCTCAACGGACCAAACGAAGCAGCCCGCGAAGCCGTGGCGGTGTCGCTGGCCGAGAAGGGGTACGCCCATGTTCTGCTCTTCTCGCGCGGCGGAGGCGGCAACGACACGCCGTGTCCGAAGGTGCAGGGAGTGGTGGTCGTGTGCTTCGACGACGCGGCGAACAACACGAGGGGCGAGGCGCAATTCGCGGCGCGCTATGCCGAGCAGCACCATTTTGACAGTCTCATGATCGTGCCCGGCCGCCCACAGGTGAGTCGCGCGCACCTGCTGATGGAGCGGTGCTTCTCGGGAAAGATCGTCGTCGTCCCGGCCTCGGCACCACTCCTGGACTCCTCGGACAACGTGCTGCACGAGTGGGGAGGATTCCTGGACACCTTGCTCGTCCAGCGAGGGTGTTGATGGCGGGCGGACAGCGACGTGCGTTCCCTCAGTCAGCCGGCGACTGCACTGGGCCGTTCCTCAAAGAGTGAGCGAGGGGTCCAGCTGGGCGTTGACCTCCCGGAGGGCGACGGCCAGCTCGGCAGCGCGGCGCCGTTGGTAGAGGGGGCCGGTGCCGTCGCGCAGCAGCCAGCTCACCATGGCCGCCCCACGGGCCGGCGGGGGTAACGGGTCCACCAGGGCGCTCAGTATCTGGTGGACCTCGGCTTCGCAGGCGACGATGCCGTGGCGATTGAGCGGCACCCGATGCGTGCCGATGGGCGGGGGAGTGCGAGCCGTCTTCAAGAGGTGGGCCAAGTTCTGGGCCAGCGCACCACGGGTCGCCGGTGCCACGAGCTCCTGTGCCCGGGCGGCCAGCAGCCGGTTGGACTCGGGCGGCCGTCCCTCCGCCAGCTGGCGATCGAGGGTGGAGGCCAGCAGTCGGACAGCGAGGCGGACCCATGGCCGATTGGGTCGAACGGTCAGCGGCGCGGGGCTCTCGGGGTCGATCAGCAGCAGGGTCATGACCACATCGTTGGCCAGAACGGAACTCTCAGAAAGTGGCATGATTGACACAGTGCGAGCGAAAACTGCCAATGCGACGGCCCCGCCTGATCGGGACCGATCTCCTCGTCCGACCGGGCACGACGTGGCCATCGTCGTCTACGACGGGTTCACCCCGTTCGAACTGGGCGTGGCCTGCGAGGTGTTCGGCGACGACCGGTGGGTGCCCCCGGGCGACCCCTGGTACCGGCTGTTCATCTGTGGGGACACATCGGCCCCGGTGACGGCGGACGGCGGCTTCCAGATCCTGGTGCCGCACGGCCTGGACCGGCTGGCCAGCGTGGACACGGTCATCGTGGCACCCACCTACCGGCCGGGGGACGTCCCGGAGAGCGTCTTCGAGGCACTGCGCCAGGCGCACGCTCGGGGATGTCGCATCCTCTCGCTGTGCGGGGGAGCCTTCGTCCTCGCCGAGGCGGGCCTGCTGGATGGCCGGAGGGCCGCCACGCACTGGGCCGAATGCGACGAGCTGGCTCGCCGCTATCCCAGCTTGTCGGTCGACCCGGGGGTGCTCTACGTCGACGAGGGCGACATCCTGACCGGGGCGGGCAGTGCGGCCAGCATCGATCTCTGCCTGCACATCGTCCGCCAGGACTACGGCAGCGAGGTGGCCACCCAGCTCGCCCGCCAACTGGTCGTCCCACCCCAACGCGACGGGGGCCAGGCCCAGTTCATTGAGCAGCCGTTGCCGGCGCTCGACAGCTCCAACCTGTTCGCCGACACCGTGGCGTGGTTGCAGGAGCACCTCGACGAACCGGTGACGGTCGAGGACCTGGCGGTCCGCTCGGCGATGAGTCCCCGCACCTTTGCCCGCCGGTTCGTGGCCACCACCGGAACCACCCCCTATCAGTGGCTCCTGCGCCAGCGGGTCCAGCTGGCCCAACGACTCCTCGAGACGAGCGACCTCTCCATTGAGATCGTGGCCGAGAAGAGCGGCTTCGGCACGGCGAGCAACCTGCGCAAGCATTTCGGCCAGATGGTCCACACCAGTCCGCAGGCCTATCGCCACACCTTTCAGGACCGGAGCGCGTCGTCTCCTCGTGTTCGGCGCAGACGCTATGCCAGAACCCGAACCCGACGAGTGAGCGTCATTTCCCACGACCATCAACGTCGCTCCGGGCGCACCATCGGGAGTCGTCTCGATTCGACTGTAGAGGAGTGAGAGGCCGCAGTTGCGGACGACCTCGTCGAAGCCGGCACTCTCGAACATTTGAATGAAGATCTTCCCCCCCGGGTCAAGGAAGCCGGCCAACCGCCTCAGAAGCTGTGCGGCCTCCTCCGGAGGAAAGTAGTACAGCACCTCACGAAGGAGAATGGCGTCGTACCTCTGGCTGGTGCTGTAGGTGGCGATGTCTGCAACCTCGAATGACGCATCCGAACGTCCCAAGCCTTCGGCCTGCCGGATTGCTGTCGTGCTGAGATCAACACCGTGGTAATGCCGATACCGACCAGGAGTCAAGGGCAGGTTGGCGCTGGTTCCGCAACCAAGGTCGAGAATTCTGGGATTCGGGGCATACTCATCGACCAACTGAAGGATTTCGGAGCCGGTGGACAGCGAAGTATCGAGGTGCTTCCACATGCCGAGCCGATACATGGCGTCCCATATGGCACGGTTCAGCCTGGGAAACCGACGCTTCAGGACGTTGACAGGTGCCGCCAACCAGGCTGGAGGTCGCATCGACGTCTCAGAACTCTATTCAGATCGGAAAGCGGCCGTCAACGTAACCACCGACGACCGCGTCTCACCTTCGGGAAAGAATGGCGACACCGGATCCACTCCTACGTCACGAGGAAGCACTACGACCGCCTGAAACGTGCCACCCATGCTGTTCAGGCCGCCGGCGACTGCGGTCCGGCGACCTCCTGGTCGGCGAACTGGGTGTGGTAGAGCTCGGCGTACAGGCCGTTCTGGGCCAACAGGCTGGCGTGGGTACCGCGCTCGACGACGCGGCCGTCGTCAATGACCAGGATCTGGTTCGCTTCGCGGACGGTGGACAAGCCGGTGGGCGATGACCAGGGAGGTGCGACCGCTCAGCGTCTCGCGCAGCGCCCGCTGCACGGCGGCCTCTGACTCGGAGTCGAGGTGGGCGGTCGCCTCGTCGAGCACCACCACGTCGGGCGCCTTGAGCATGAGGCGGGCCAGCGCGACCCGCTGCTTTTCGCCGCCGGAGAGCCGGTAGCCCCGTTCCCCGATGACGGTGTCCAGTCCATCAGGGAGCTCGGCCACCAGATGGCCGATCTGGGCCTGCTCCAGGGCGGCGAGGACCTCCTCCTCGGTGGCCTCCGGGCGGGCGAACAGCAGGTTGGCTCGCAGCGAGTCGTGGAACATGTAGGGGTCCTGGGTCACCACTCCCACCACGTCGCGGATGGACTGCATCGTGGCGTGGCGCACATCGACACCGTTCAACTTCAGCGAGCCCCCGGTGACGTCGTAGAGGCGGGGGATCAGCGACGAGATGGTGGTCTTGCCCGCACCCGACGGCCCGACCAGGGCCACCATCTGGCCCGCTTCGACTCGGAACGAGACCTCGTGGAGAATCTCGTGTGCGCAGACCCGTCTCGAGTACGGCCACCGACTCGAGCGAGGCTAAAGAGACCTCCTCGGCGCTGGGGTAGGTGAAGTCGACGTCCTCCAACTCGATCGACACCGAACCCCGGGGGATGTCGACAGCGTCGGGGGCCTCGGTGATCATGGGGACGATGTCGAGGACCTCGAAGAGCCGCTCGAAGGAGATCAGCGCCGTCACCACGTCGAGCTGCAGGTTGGAGAGTTGGGTGAGGGGCCCGTACAGGCGGGTCAGGTACTGGGCGAGGGCCACGACCGTGCCCACCTCGAGCGTCCCCCGCACGGCGGCGACGCCGCCGAAGCCGTAGACGATGGCGGTGGCCAGGGCGGCCGTGAGGGTGAGCGCCACCAGGAAGACCCTGGAGTAGGTCGCCTGCAGGACGCCGATGTCGCGCACTCGTCCGGCCTTGGCATCGAAGGACTCCGCTTCCATCTTTGGCCGGCCCAACAACTTGACCAGCATGGCCCCCCCCACGTTGAAGCGCTCCTGCATCACCATGTTCATCTCGGAGTTGAGGTTGTAGCCCTCATGGGTCAAGGAGCCGATGTGCCGCCCGATTATGCGTGCCGGGATGAGGAAGATGGGGAGGAGGATCAGCGACGCCAGGGTGATCTGCCAGCTCAGGTAGAACATGGCTCCTAAGACGATCAGCACGGTGACCAGGTTGCCCACCGCGTTGGACAGCAGGTCGGTGAAGGCCTGTTGGGCACCGAGCACGTCGTTGTTCAGCCGGCTGATCAGCGCGCCGGTCTGGGTTCGGGTGAAGAAGGCCAACGGCATGCTCTGGATGTGCCGGAAGACCTTCGACCGCATGTCGAAGATCAGTCCCTCGCCGATCACCGCGGAGATCCGTCGCTCGGTGAGGGACAGTCCGGCGTCAAGCAGGGCCAAGACTCCGGCGAGGACGGCCAATCCGATGACCAGGTCGGCGTTGTGTTTCGCAATGCCGTTGTCGATCAGCGCGCGGAGGATCAGCGGGTTGATGGCGCCGATCACCGCCCCGAGGACGACAACCGGCAAGAAGAGGGCAAGGATCTTCCGGTAGGGGACGGCGAACGTCATCATGCGCCGGGCCGTGCCCTTCTGCACGCGGTGTTGCAAGAGGGAGCGATCCCGGCGAAGCGAACGCATGCTGGCCCAGCCTCCGCCGCCCATGGCGTGGCCTGGTATGGACATTAGAAAGCACCTCCGGCGTTCATTGCTCTGTTTTTCACCTTGCCAAACCTACTGGTGGGCGTGACTTTCCCAGCCCGCCATGTGGCAAGGTTGGGGGCCATGGCGGTGGTGCTCTTCGTCTGTACGGGGAACCTGTGCCGTTCGCCCTCAGCCGAGGGGTTCCTGGCCCAACGCCTCTCAGAGTTCGGTCCACCCGACGTCAGGGTCGAATCGGCGGGGACGACGGGAACCACCATGGCGGTGCCCCAGCAACTTCTACAGGAGGCTGCTGCCTACGGCCTGGACCTCAGCTCGCATGTGCCCCGCAGAGTGGACATCGACACCGTCGCTCGAGCCGACCTGGTCATCGGCATGGCACGGGCCCACGTGCGAGAGATCGTCGTGGCGGATCCTCCCTCGTTCACCAAGGCCTTTACCTTGCGCGAGATCGTTCGCCGGGGCCACGAGAACGGGGGGCGGGGCCAGTTACAGACGGTTCACGCGTGGCTGGAGGAAATCGGTGCCGGAAGACGTCACCAGGATCTGCTCGGTGAATCGCCCGTGGACGACATTCCTGATCCCATGGGTGGCACCTCCCAGGACTACCGGGCGATGCTTACGGAAGTGTCGGCGCTGACCCGAGCACTGCACACGCTGACCTGGCCCTAGCCAAGGATCTGCGACTGTTGAGACGGGGAGAAAAAGGTGATTCAGGGGATCTTCCAGATCGTCGTCTGCGTCTTGGCGTTGTGACTGCGATGCATGATGGGTCACGGTACTGTCTCGGCTAGAAACGAGATGTAGGACTCTTAATCGGTGTTGTCCACTGCTAAGAGTCCTCGAGGGTTAAGTGTCGGCATCGCGGCGAGGACGTAATCCTCACGATGGTGGCTGTCAGCGAAGCTAGGTTTTGATCGTGGATTTTGGTCGATAATCGGTATGTACTCGGTTTAGTCTCGAGGACACAGAGTATCGCACACGATGAGCTCGACGTTCTAGACGCCGTGTAGTTTCACTTTGACTTTTTCGTATCAGACGGGGTCATGTTCGACGTGGTAGGGATCGAAGGCGTTGGGTGAATTATGTCGTGCTGCCGCCGCTGCTGAATTCTTAGTTTTCGCCTTCTCGGTCGAGGTTGGAATCGAGATACTTGACCGCTTTCTGGGAAAGCCACGGCAAGTTCGGGTGGTTGGCTTCGTAAGTTTTCTGCGTTGCCAAGCGAACTGTAACACCGAGGATCGTATTATGTGAAACGTTACATCTTTTCAAGGTTAACGTCGCTAGACCTCTAAGCCTCGATCCACGTGCGTCCAGTAGCTCGGACGCCATGAGCACAAAGGAGTGATCATGACGTAACCGAGCGCAAGCTCTCGTCAGCCAGCCGGTGAGAGTCCGGTCCGGGGAGACGCCAAGGTCCCCGGTAGTGGAGCCCCCGGGTCCGGTCGAGAGGCCGGGGTCGAAGCGGGGCCGAGCAACTGGCCGGTCCGCAGCATGAAGCGAAGTCTGCAGCGTCGTCAAGACTTCCCGCCTTTGGCGGGGCAAGAGGGTGCCGAGCCTGTGTGGATTTGGCGAAGGCCATGGAAGCCGCCTGGGATCTTGGAGCGGGCGGTGATGGACCCTCCGGCGTAGGGGACGTGGAACGGTCAGAAGGGTGGCGAGGGAACTGGAGAGGCCCTACTCGGCCCCGAACCTGCGGGGATCGGGAGCGAGCTTGCCTATAACCGGTGACCCCGGGAAATGGCCGGCAGCCGAGAGGGAGTCGGAGGGGGTCGTAGTAGTGATGACGGGCAGGACAACACAACCTGCCCCGAGCGAAGGGCCCCTGCTTCATCGGTGCACGACAATGTTGGGAGGAACGCTGATGAGTGCCGAGAACTCGGCTAGATCCGTCAGACAGGCCGATGGCCTGGACCCCGTTCGAGCCCTTCAACGCGTGCTCTATCGCAGTGCCAAGCAGGACCGAACACGTCGCTTTCATGCCCTCTTCGACAAGCTCACCCGCAGTGATGTGATGTGGCGGGCATGGGTCGACGTGGCCACCAACCAAGGCGCTCCCGGCGTCGACGGCGTAACCATCGCCGACATGCAAGCCGGGGGCACCGAGTCGGTGCGGGCCTTCCTCGACGGCCTCGCCGCAGAACTTCGAACCGGTACTTATCGGCCGAAGCCACTGCGGCGGGTCAACATCCCAAAGCCGGGCAAGCCGGGCGAGACCCGGCCACTCGGCATTCCCACGATCGCCGATCGGGTGATCATGACGGCAGCGAAGATCGTCCTTGAGCCGATTTTCGAAGCCGACTTCCACCCGGTGAGCTTCGGGTTCCGCCCGAAGCGATCGGCGCACCAGGCCCTCGAAGCCGTCCGCCAGACGGCCAACCAGGGTCGGGTGTGGGTGCTCGACGCCGACATCAAGGCGTGCTTCGACAACATCGACCACGACGCCCTGATGGCGCAGGTCGAACGCCGGATCGTTGACCGGCAGATGTTGAAGCTGCTGCGGTCTTGGCTGCGGGCCGGGGTGTTCGAGGGCGGGGTGGTTTCAGACTCTGAGGCCGGAACCCCGCAAGGCTCGCCTGTTTCCCCCTGCTCGCCAACATCGCCCTCCATGTCCTCGACGAGGCGTGGGACAGCGGTGGAAAGCGACTGGGGACGCTGGTCCGTTACTGCGACGACTTTGTCGTCCTCTGCCCGACCCGGGAACGAGCCGAAGCGGCTCGGGACCTGGCCGAAGAGACCCTGGAACCCCTCGGGTTGCGCCTGCATCCCGACAAGACCAGGATCGCCGATCTTCGGAAAGGGGCGGAGGGTTTCGACTTCTTGGGCTTCCATCACCGGATGGTCAAGTCCTGGAAACGACCGGGTCGTTACTGGCTCCACAAGTGGCCGTCACCACGGGCCATGGCTTCGATCAGAAGCAAGGTCCGTGCGCTGACAACCCCGAGTCGAGTCGGGCTCGATCTGGGCGTGGTGGTCGATGATCTCAATCCCGTCCTGCGGGGTTGGGGCGCCTACTTCCGACAGGGCAACTCGTCGGCCAAGTTCGGCGCCATCGACACCTACGTCCACGAGCGGGTGGCAATACTGGCCAGCAGGAAACACAGCCTCCGAGGGACGAAACTGGACTGGACCGCTTCACGTGGGACTGGCTGGGGAATCTCGGGATCTACCGCCTCACCGGGACGGTGCGCTACCCGACTGCGCATGCGCTGTGATGAACGATGTCGGAAAGCCGTGTGCCGGAGAACGGCATGCACGGTTTGAACGGGGGCCGCTGGGGACAGCAGGCGACTACGTCGGAGATACAGAGAAGCACCAAAATGACGACCCGTCGCCGGGCCACCGTCAGTCGCCGACGTAGTCAATCGCTCAACCAGCGGCCTACCTCACCGAATGACCCAGCGAGTCGGGACCTGACGGCGCCGTTGCATCGTCAGCGAGGCTGCCCCGGCGTTCGGAGCGATCAGGCCGGACGGGCGTGCGATCCAAGGATTCTTGCAGTTGGTCGATTGTCAGCGCATCGGAGATCATCTGCGGCTGCGCCGGTCCGCGGTGGCGGTCAGCTCAGATGGGGACCAGTGGAAGGCCCGGAAGCAGCGCGAGCGCACGGTGAAGGCTGTGGCCCAGGGCCATCACTGGGGGAGCACGCAGGTCGAGCATGCCCGCAACGGCTGACGAGGCGTCCGGGAACCGAAGAACAAGCGGGTGCGCACGAGTGCGCGCCACGGTGAGCTGATCGTCGGGATGGACGTCGCCCGAGCCTGACGGTCCAGCGGATGAGGTCGTGGGCGAACACGGCGCACGAGCAGCCAGGCCGCGTTGGCGAAGAACTTGCCCGAAGGACAGTGCTCGAGCCCCGCCCTTCTTTGAGATCGCGGATGGCCAACTCGACCGCTGGCGTGGTCGCGGTGGAACGGCGTCGACGTCGACGGAGTCGCGCATCGAGATTGGTGAAGAAGGCGAAGTGGCGCCAGTCGGGCCACAGGGCCTGCTGGCTGGATCCGACCAGGCGGGTGCGGCGCACGAACGAGGCAAAGAGCGGTCGTTGCCCACTTGCCGGCCACATAGCGTAGTCTCGGCCACTGGGCCTCGCCGCCGTAGGGATAGAAGATCGATCTGCCAGGCCGAGTCGTAGATCGCTTCGATGCAGGCCCGGAACGTGAGTTGATGATGACCGTGACGAGCAGGAGAAACCGATCGGCGCTAGAAGGTGTCGATCAGCGCATCAGGAGAAGAAAACCGAAGTCGAAGCGAAGCATGAGAGAGCCTGTGGCCCCGGCCCGGCGCACCCGGGCGACCAGCTCTTCGACGAACCGTGCCACCCGCTGTGACGAACCCTTGCGGAGACGGCATGTAGCACATCGCCAGTAGCAGCACAAGTGGCGAGAGAGGGTGATAGCCAAGAACGCTGGTGTAGCCATAGGCGGCACCACCCTTGGCCATGCCGAACCTCACAGATCGTCGAGTCAACGTCGATCGTCATCGGCCAGCGCCCGGACCCGCACCGAGGGACCAGGCCCGACGGATCGCTTCGGCGACGACGGCGTCGAGCTGGCGGACGTGACGAAGGTGAAGGTACGCAAGAACGAGCTGAGCGTGGAAGGCGCCATTGAGGGGATCCCTTGATGGTCCACTCGCTATGTGAATGTTAGATGTGGTTGGGTGAGCCAGGCTTCGACGAACTCGACGGGGTGAGAGAGCCGTGCGCGCGTGAGGCCTGCTACATGATATAGTCGATCCGACAGTCCTCGGTGAAGACCTTGGCTTCGAGCAGGGAGTCGAACTGCTGGCCGTTGAGGTGCTCGTCACGTAGACGACCGTTTAAAAGTATCGATCCAGGCGTTCTGCCACGGCGAGCCGGGGTCGATGAATACGGTGTCGGTGTCGTTGAAGCGACACCAGTCGGCCACCGTGTAGGCGATGAACTCGGGCCCATGGTCGAAGCGCACGTAGCACGAGTGCCCAGCGCTTGGCGGCCAGGTGTTCTAGGCTGGCCACCACGGCGTGCCGTCGATGCGAGCGTTCGATGTCGATGGATAGGCACTTTTGGTATACTCGTCGATGACGTTCAACACCAGAGCAACCTGCCGTCGGACGTCTGATCGACCTGGAAGTCGAGAGACCGCCGAGTTCAAGTGGTGGACATCGACAGCTCGTTGAATCTCTCCGCAGGAGTATTCCATGCGAGTTCCGCGGGGTCGTTGTCGACCGGAGAATGAGTACCTCGAGGAATCGGAGCGTGCATGACGAAATCGAAAAGGGCGTGGGTTGGGATCGATATCGGCAAGGTCCACCACTGGGTCTGTGTGCTCGACGCCGACGGCACGGTATTGCTGTCGATGAAGCTTGTAAACGACGAGAGTGAGATCGTCGCGATGATCACGACCGTGACAGAGCTCGCTGAAGAGCTGGTTTGGGCAGTCGATATCATCGGCGCACCGTCTGCACTGATCCTGGCGCTGTTGGCGAGCTCTGAGCAGCCGGTGCGTTATGCCTCGGGTCGAGTCGTCGCCGCGATAAGTGAAGCCTATGTCGGCGAGGGCAAAACCGATGCCAAGGACGCCTACGTCATCGCTGAGACCGAGCGCATCCGCCGAGACCTCGTCGTCGTCGACTGGAACAGCGAGCTGATCCGTAATCTGGCCATGCTCACTGGCCATCGCGGCGGATTTGATTGCTGATCGGGTCCGCATGATCAACCGGCTGCGTGACCTGATGACCAGCGTCTTCCCGAGTTTGGAAAGAGAATTCGATTACAAGTCGTGCAAAGGAGCCGTCGTGCTGTTGACCTGCTTACGCCAGTCCGGAGCAAGATACGCAGAACCGGTCAGGCTCGTCTGGCGGCGTGGCTGCGGCACCGCCGGGTACGCGACTACGACGCTCTCGCAACTCGAGCCGTTGCCGCATCCCGTGCCCAGCTGATCGTGCTGCCGGGCCAGGAGCTTGCCGCCTCGATCATCAGTGAACTGGCCACCAACATCCTCGCTCTCGACGACCGCGTCAAAGCACTCGACAATCAGATCGAAGCCACTTTTGATGAGCATCCGCAAGCCGCGATCATCACGTCGATGCCGGGCTTCGGTCCCATCCTCGGTGCCTCGCTGCTGGTGAGCGCTGGCGACCTGGCGGCGTTCCCGACCGCCGGACATCTCGCCGCGGCTGCCGGACTGGTTCCTGTCCCGAACGACTCAGGACGCCGAAGTGGCAACCTGCACAAACCACGCCGCTACAACCGACCGCTCCGGCGCGTCCTATACCTATCAGCGCAGACAAGCATGATCCGCCCAGGACCGCAACCGGGATTACTACCTGAAGAAACGAGCCCAAAATCGCCCCCACAACCAGGCAGTCATCGCCCTCGCCGCCGTCGCATCGACGTGCTTTGGGCGCTCCTGCGCGACAACCGAACCTGGGCCACCGCACCACCGGGACTCGCTCAGGCGGCTTGACAAATCCATTGAGATTCCCAATGTCCAGGAATGGCCGATCTTCGACCGGCGAGGCGCTCGGCGATGTTCACCATTCCGATGATCTTGTTCTCGCTCCGTGACGAGGTCCTCGTGCGGGGACGACGACGAATCTCGCTGAGCGCAGACACGCCGACAACTCACGACGCAGCTCTCCCTTGGCTTGAACGAAGATCGCTTGGTAGATGGCCTCGTGAGACACCCACCATGTGGCTGGTCAGGATGGTCTTTTTGGAGGCGACGGGCAACCTGCTCGGGTGACCACTTCTTCGAACGGATCATCTCGCAGACCTCGTCCCACAGCCAGGGCCACTATATGGGTCGATCACGGTATTGGGGCGACGAGCAGCGTTCGCCGCACGCTGCTCGGCTGCGGCGGCTCTGTAGATACGCGTCCCTCGTTGACTCGGATCTAGCGCCAGATGGTCGACTGATGGCGGCTAATGCGCTCGGCGATTGTGATGTCGGACTCGCCGAGCTCAACACCGACTCTGATGTCTTCTGCTCGATCGCCGTCAAGGCTAGTGCTTCGTCGCTTTCGTTCGCTTTGGCATGACGCTACGTTCCCAGCGGATGTGCCGATAGAGGGTGGATAGTCCGATCCCTCCGGTCTCAGCTGCGCTCCGCCAAGAGGTAGCGCGCCGCCAGGGCGGCAAGTGCCTTCTCGACGTCGGCGTCTGCGTGCAGCTTCGGCCCGGACCGTGGAATAGAACTGGCGAGGGATTCCACGTTGGACGACGTGATAGCCACACCGTAGAACTCGGAACTCCATAGAGCTGTACGGCGGCTCTTGTAGCTCGCACCGGCTATCAGCTGCTTCGACGGCTTGGTCGAGGGCGGACAGCTCGTCTGATGACTTCTTCCCTTTGTTCACGCGCCACCTCCAGGTCAGGAGCTGTCGCGTTCGACCAGTTGACTCCGCGGCCAGACCACGTTGGGCGGGATCGAGCGACATGGCACCCACGACCACCCGATGCCACGCAACAGGCTCTTCTTCTTGCGATAGGGCACACGCAGGCCTTCTGCACGCCACAGGCGGTGGATGCGCTTGTTGTTCACCGTACAGCCGGCCTTGCGGGCCGCGGTGGCAGCTCGCCTCCAGCCCCAGCGTGGACGGCGCACGGAGAAGACGCGCAAGAACGCCGCAGGGCGAGCTCTTCATCGGAGGGAACAGGAGGCAGGTAGGCGTTGGGTGGAACGGGGCTGCCGACGACGCGCACAGGCCCGTCGCTCTGAGACCCCGAACTGCTCTCGGAGGGCCACGACGGCCCGCCGGCGGCAGTCCGGGGTTAGAAATTTCCCCGGTTCAGCTCCTTCAGCATGTCGATGTCGAGGGCCTGGTCGGCCACGATCCGCTTCAGGCGCATGTTCTCCCGCTCGAGCTCTTTGAGCCTCTTGGCGTCGTCGGCCTTCATGCCGCCGTACTGGTTGCGCCAGCGGTGCCAGGTCGACTCGGTGATCTCGAGATGTCGGGCCACCTCTTCGATGCTCTTGCCTTCGCCGAGGAGCTTCTCGCCATCGGCCAGCTTGCGGATCGACCTGCTCGGGCGTGTGGTGCCGTCGCTTCATCGTGTGCTGTCCTCCTTGCCCCATCTTGGAGCATCGGACTCGCACAACGGGTGGATCAGTTCACGGGGATCCGGTCACCATACCGGACGGAAGCTCACGATGGGTGCCGTGCTCGTAATTTATTAGTATGATAGATGTGATTTTTATTGATGAGATTGTTTTATTAGTTTTAGTACTTTGTGTTTGGTGCGCTTTATGATGTGATTAATTAGATGTATTTTTGTTTCATTAGATTTTTGAGTTTGAGTTGTATTATCAGGTTTGAAGGTGTGATGATTTGTGTATCTGTGATGAGTGTTGTTTTGTTGTATGTTACTTTGATGTGATTATTTTTGTGAGATGTTTTATTAGTATATTTTGTTGTTGTTATATTGTGATGTTGAATATTGTAATTTTTTTATTTTAGTAGTTATTTTTTGTGTATGTGTGAGTTTTTAATGATTTATTTTATTGTTGTATTTATTTTAATATATTTAAATGTTAATTTGTATATTCGTAACTGGTAGATTTCTGAATTTGTTTTCAAGTGCTTAGTCTCCTACCAAGAAGCAGAGTCGTGCGAGGTGTCGACGACGGGGTGAGGCTCAGTGACCCTTTTGGTGGTGATCGCTACTCAGTAGCTGGTACCCGCCCTTGTTGTTCTTACCGCCCTTATGGTGCGGTTGTGACATAGTGCTTGGGCTGGGGGGGTCGAACCGGTCGTTTTTATTGGACCTGGGTACGGCTTGCAATAGCCATTATTGTTGCCGCCCTGATTGTGCCCCCGTTGACGTAGACCTGGCCACCCTGGCCACCCTTGCCGCTCTGGCTTGTAGTAGTAGCAGCACTGACCTTTGCCCCCATTGTTGTTGCCGCCCTGATTGTTGCCCCCGTAGACCTGGCCACTCTGGCCACCGGTGCCGCTCTGGCTGTAGTAGTAGCAGCACTGACCTTTGCCCCCATTGTTGCTGCCGCCTTGATTGTCGCCCCCGTAGACCTGGCCACCCTTGCCGTTGCCGCCCTGGCCGTAGCAGCACTGACCTTTACCCCCATTGCCCTTGCCGCCCTGAACGTCGAGCCCGTCTACCTGGCCACCCTTGCCGCTGCTCTTCGAGCAAGCGCTACTGCCGCTGCTCTGACTGCTGCTCTGGCTGCTCTGGCTGCTTTGGCTGCTCTTGCTACTGCCGCTGCTCTGGCTGCTCTTGCTACTGCCGCTGCTATGGCTGCTGCCGCCAGCATTAGCCACGCCTTGGAACCCAAAGACGCCGATTGTCACAGCCCCGATGATCGCAGCCAGCTTCGGTATGTGACGCATCATGGAAACCCTTCCCGCTCTCTCCAGGGTCCGCACTCCTGATGAATTGATCTTACAGGACGACCGTGCCCACAGATAGACTCTTTGACTAATTCACGGTGTGTTCATGTCACCTGCTGGGCTAGGTCCGTTGAAACTCCCAGGTCAACGTGGTGGTCTTGGTCAGGGATCTCCGAACCGTGGTTTGCGTTCCCGAAGCGAGAACGTGGACGGCGAGTGACTCCGGGGCGAGGCGGGGTTGGGGCACGAAGATGAGTCGCAGTTGGTCGTGCTGAATCGCATCGGGGATTGTCGTTGCAAAGTGCGCCGTGGCCGACTTACCCGGCATCACGGGGAGGTCCACCTCGTTGGCCAGTGAGAGACCCGACTCGTCCACACTTCCCTTCTGCACGGAGCCGCGAGGTCCCCAAAGGAATACCCGGCCGACGTACTCTCCGGACACGAAAGTATTGACGTCGTCGGGACCGAGTTGGTAGCTCGGGGGTTGCCCTGCCGGCGCGTGATTGGTCAGTTTCACCGACGTGTCGACGGTGGCGCTCCCATTGGGAGAGATGGTGACCGTGTCGGAAACCGCCACGTCGACGAAGTAGTCGAGCTTCGTCGCGGTGGCGTTCTCCACGGCGACGTGAAACGTCCGTGGTCGGGTCGTCGGTGTCGATGTCCCCGGAAGCGCCGAGCTCCGTGATCGTCCGTTCGTACCGAGAATTTGAATCCCATAGCTGGAGATGGCGCTCTGTCGTTTCTGTGGCCAACGTGCGGGCCAGGTCGATCACATCGATCTTCTGCACCCCCAGCTGATGGAAGACCGCCGATGCGACGGCGGCCAGCGCTTCGCGCCTGGAACCCTGCGAAGAACCGGGCGGTAGTCCGGCATAGAGCTGGTCCAGCAAGACATAGGCCGCGTTCTGGGAAGTGACGGGCTCGGGGATACCCGCGACCGTTACCGGCCCGGTTAGCCCTAACAACGCCTCGAGCGCCACGACGTCGATGCCGATGACACCATTGACGTCAATTCCCGTTGTGTCCGCCAGCATGCGATCCATGTCCAGGCCGCTGAAAGTGAAGTCGGCCGTGGCATTGGTCGACTGCCAGATTCCGGTGGGATCGAGCTCACCGAAGTCCGCCTCTGTACCGGCGGGTATCGGGACACCGGGAACAGGTGCAGTCGGCTCAATGTTGTCGACCGAGCCTCCGGGCGATTCGGTGATCACCCCATTGCTCGTGTGCAGGAGGGAATAGGAGAGCGTGGAGCCCTCGTCCCGCATTTCGGCATTGTTCTCTCCCATGACCAGGTAAGTCCGCGGGCCGTCGGTCCCGAGGAACGGGAGTGCGTAGGACATCGCCCGATTGCCATCGGCGAGCAAGCGGGTGATCTTCGACGTCCTCGCGGTCGAATTCACGCTGCGCCGTGCCCAGTGGTCCCCACAGTCCGGTGGAAGGTCGGTCATAGGAAGCGAACTGTTTGTGCGCCGCCGCGACGGTCGTCTGCAGTTCCCGAAGCTGGGGGAGGGCGATGTTGGTCCCGGCGCTGGCGCCGGCCAAGGCGTCTACCTGGCGAATCAGGACGCCACCGGTCGTTGCCGAAGCTCTGAGGTTATCGACGAGTTGAAGAAGACCGTCTCTCTGGGTGTGAAGGAGGGGCAACACGCCGAGCACGGACAGACCGAACGACGAGTGAAGGTCCTGCTCCGCCTGGGCGGCGTCTGCCGACACCTGGGCGACACCGAGCAGGGCCTTTGTCCGGCCAGAGGGGGACGTGAGGTCGCTCTCGTTCCCAATTGAAGCGGTAATCGTTACATGGGCCTGATTGAGCAGCCTGCGAGCTTGGCTGAGCGAACGGTAGGCGGAGAAGCTGGAAACAATAAGGAGGGCGATCACGACAGCCACCACCGCAGCACCTGTAATCAATATGACGCGACGCCTCGAGCGGCTGATCTCCGGACGTCTCCGGCGCCGGTGCGCATGGGGTGTGCTGCGGCGGTGTTGCAACCAGTGGACCGGACCGTAGCGGTATGCGTGGGCACGGCGCTGCCGCCGATGTCGGTAAGTGGCCACTTACTGGCTTGAAGGGTCCACGTCTCCGGTCTGCGGTGGGAAAAGGGTCGGCGACCCCGGCGCCGGCGCGACCTTGGCGTGTCGCCCCACGATTGGCCAGTCGGTGTTTTCGTCCTCTACGGCGGGAAGGATCTTCACCGGGCTCATGTCGTGGGCAACCTTACCGTTGCCGTTCGTGGTCGTCGGCGCGCTGCGTTTCTTGTCGTCCTTCGACTTCACCTTGTCCGAGGACTTCTGTTCGTACCCGTAGTGGTAGTACGCGTACGAGTCAGTTTCCGGCGCTCGGTTCAGAACGGTGCCAACAAGTGGAGCATTGATCTGATTGAGCATCTCAACTGACCGGACCACGTCTCGGCGTTTGTCCATCCCTGCGGACACCACGAGCAGGATGGCATCGGCGTGCGTCGACAGGACGGCGGCATCGGTCACCGGCAGAACGGGCGCACTGTCTACAACGACGATGTCTGCATAGTCGCTGAGGCGCTTGAACACCTCACGGGTCTTGGCGCTCGACAGGAGCTCCGAGGGGTTCGGTGGAACTGGTCCCGTCGGGAGCATATGGAGGCGAGGCTGATCGGGGACCCGAAGGAGCGCGTCTTGCAGCTCGGCCTCTCCCAGCAGCACTGAGGTGAACCCGATGTCGTTCGGCAGTCCGAAGAACTCGTGGATTCGAGGTCGACGCAGGTCGCAGCCGATCAACACGACCCGCTGGCCTGCGTCGGCCATGATCCAGGCCAGGTTGGCCGACGTGGTGGTCTTGCCGTCGCCCGCAGACGGGCTGGTGATCTGTAGGATCTTCGTGGGATTCTCCAACGCCATGAACTGGACGGAGGTTCGGAGTCCTCGGTAGGCCTCAGTTGGAGGCGATTTCGGATGCGTCTGGGCAACGAGGTATGGCCTTTTGCGATCGCGCCACTCGTCGATCACGGGAATCAGGCCGAGTACGGGGATTCCGGGAACGAGCTGCTCGAGCTGATCCTTGCCCCGGACCCGGTCGTCGAGGTTGTCACGCAGGAGGGCGAACCCTATGCCCACCAACAGTCCCGCCACGATGGCGATACCGATATCGCGGCCGATCTTTGGTGACGATGGCGTCGCCGACGGGACAGCGGGGGTCACCAATTGGCCCCCGCTCGACGATTGTGCCGTAGTCAGCTGGAGCTGGCTGAGCTGCGACTTCAAGGCTGATTGCTGCAGGTACAGGCCGGTCAACTGCGATCTGCAGGGCGCTCTGCGAAACGGCGCCACTGCTCGGGGTCCCTGCCAGTTGAGACTGAACGCTGTCGATCTGGGTCTGCAGGCTGTTGATCTGACGTTGGACCGAGGCCTCCGAGGCCAGCTGACTGTTCACGAACTGTTCACGCGTTTGCTGAGATGTACGCCGTCGCATATGCGTTCGCCGCTCGGGCGGCGAACGCCGGGTCGGTCGACTGGACGGTCAAGTCCGCTATCTGTGTGGTGCCGACCAGGGCGACCGAAACAGGCGGTGCGGGCACGCCCAGGGTCTTGCTCACGGCGTTCTGGACCGGCGTGCTCTGCACCAGCTCTACGTCGGTTGCGAGTTGTTGCGCACTGAGTGCCGTGGAGGCGCCCGAGCTCGCGTTGACGCCCTGGGCCAGGAAGTACAGCGTCGCCGTGCTCTGGTACTGCTTGGTGCGGGACTTGTCGATCCCAAAGGTTGCCCCGACGGCGACCAGCAAGACGAGAAGGATCAGCGAGCTTCCGTCGCCACAGAACGCCGACGGAGTCAAAGAAGCTGGGTGTCACGGGAGAGCCCGTCCCGGTACCTGCCACCGCGACACTGTAATGCCTGCGGCCGGTCCCAGTTTTCGCTCCCGTAGGTCGTCTGCGCGAGGATTGGGGATGCGCCCGCCGCGGATTGCCGGCCGTCCGGAGCGCGCACCGGCTCCTTGGAAGTCACAACCTCGCTTCCCCTTGCGGCAGTGGGCTGGGCGGTCGTGGTGGGGGCGCTGATCGGCGTGGGGGGCAATCTGGGTCTCCGCGGCGCGCTTCTGGTGTCGGCCCTCCCGCTGGTCGTCGCCGTCGTGGGCAGGTCGACGCGAGGCACGCTTCATCGGTCTCGCTGTCTGGCTGGTGGCACTGGGCCTCGTTCGCCGGCTGGTTTCCAGTGGGACCGGCGCCAGCGTCTCGCACGACCCGCTTCTGCTCGTCGGACCGGCGGCCCTGGGTGCGCTGTTTGTCGTCTCGGCCGGACGGGGAGCCTTCCGCCAGAGGACACCGTTGGCGTCCTCGGTGCTCCTCTTGTCGCTGCTTGCTCTCGTCGAGGCATTCAATCCGCTGCAGGGAGGATTTCTGATCGGCCTAGGGGGCCTCCTCCTGGTGGTGTTCCCCATGCTCGCCTTCTGGGTGGGGCGCGTGCTGGTTGACCGGACTCTCTTGCGCCAGCTTTTCCGACTTCTTTCGGTCCTTGCGCTGCTGGACGCGTTCTATGGTTTGGTCCAACAGTTCGCGGGGTTCCCCTCATGGGACCTTCGATGGATCAACTCATCGGGCTACACGGCGTTGAATGTCGGCGGGTTTCGACCGGGCGTTCGGGAGCTTCTCCTCGTCTCAGGAGTACGCGGTCTTCTTGTGTATCGGCCTGGTCTTATGGGTGGCACTGTTCAGGCGGGGACGGTTCGTGTGGGTAGTGCTCCAGCTCATGGCGATCGGCCTTCATCGGGACGGCGGTGGTGCTTGAGTCGCAGCGGTCGGCGCTCGTGATAGTCGTGTTCGCACTCGGCGCCATGGCGGCAGCTCGGACCGGTCGTCGGCCTACTGGTGCGCTCTTGGCTGGCGCGCTCTTCCTTCTGGTTCTCTACTTCGGGGTCAGTCAGTTCGCGTCAACAAGTGACACACAGGCGACCGCGACCAATTCCGTGTCGGCGCTTACGTCGCATCTCGTCTCTGGCATCGCCAATCCGACGGGGCAGCAGTCGACCCTGCCGGGGCATCTCTCAAGAGTTGAGTCGGGGATTGCGTCAGGTTTCACCGAGCCGATCGGGCATGGGACCGGTTCGATCACGCTGGCGGCCAGCAACCTTGGAAATGCCGCTGTGCTCGGTACCGAGTTGGACCCGAGTAACGCGGCGGTGGCGTTCGGATTTGTCGGACTGTTGCTCTATCTCTTTGTCGCTGGGGAGAGGTCTGGGTACCGTGTACCGGCTTGCGCGCTCCGCCGGGACCCACTGAGCATCGCAGTCCTAGGCGTGGCCGGAGCAACCCTCTTTCAGTGGTTGAACGGGGATCTCTACTCGGTCGCCTGGCTGTTTTGGTTGACTCTGGGCTGGGCCGATCGTCAGCAGCTTGAGACACTGATGGATGTGGGACACCACTGATCCAGGCGGTCGCGCGAGTGACGACGCGACGCTGGCTGCCATTGAGACTGACCAGTTCGCTCTGTGGTCGACATTCGTCGAGACGCCTAGCGTCAGCGTGCGTCAGTCAGGAATGCGACCATGGTTCTCTCCAGCTCAGAGCTCGATCGCCCTGATGTACGCAGCCTCGTACTGGGAACACACCGTATCGAGGGCGTACGTCTGGCCGCTTCTAGCCCTCGGATTCGCAGATCGGTAGCCAGCTTTCTCGTCGCCGAGCACCTCGAGCAGGGCTTCGGCCAGCGATTCGGGTTGGACGATACGTCCGAGTTCGCCACCGCGCAGGACCTCTCGAGCGCCAGGGTTTGGAGTGCTCACAACGGGGAGCCCGGATGCCATGGCCTCGGCCAAAGGGACACCGAATCCCTCATAGGAGCTTGCGGAGCACAGCACCCAGCTCCGCTGAAACAAGGTGGCGAGTTCTTGTGCAGGTACGTTGCTCAAGGCAGTGACGCCCGGCTGGTCAATGGCGTCATGAGTGACGGCGATGAGTCGGGCGTGGGGGAGCTGTCGGCGTACCTCTCGAAAGGCAGACAGCACGAGGTGACCACGTTTCCGTCCACCGAGGAAGGCCAGCCACGAGAAGGATCGTTGGTTCGTCGAACCGATTGTTGATCGGCATCGGCTGATAGACACGATCGACGGCGCATGGCACCACCAAGTCGATCCCCGGCATGAAGCGCCGAGTGTTGACGATATTGCTGTGGTGACTGGCGCCCGGAAGCTTGAGATCAACTCGAGTCCGTAATGCAGCGTCTGTGCCACCCGGCGTCGCATCGATGTGGCACTGAGGGCCTCCTGAAGGGCAGTCCCGTAAAACGTGCGGACCAACGGTACCTTCGAGATCGCCCAGGCGTCGCCATGGGCGTGGACCACGTCGAACTGGGCGAAAGTCGATGGTGCGGAAAGCTAGTCCGGCGCCGAAAATCGGGTTTCAGTGGACCGAGTGGAGGGCCGCGGCGAAGGAGAACGACTGTCCGGTACGACCGGGGTCCCGGGGCGGGCGCAAGGGTGAACACTGTGACGTCGTGTCCTCGCTCAACCATGGTCCTTGCCAAGAGGTCGACTTGGTGGGAGACGCCACCACACCCGACCGGGGGCAATGACTCTGGAGGAACGCTATCCTCAAGGCGACTTCCAATGCGCCATTTATGTATTTTTCCGCTTCTCGCTTCAGCTAGGTGTATTCGATCCAGGGTAGCGGGGGCCCACTCGTCCCTCAAATTTCACATCCATGCCACGTCCACCGGTTTTGATTTCGTGTTGTCGGGGCTGGGGTTGTGACGAGCGCCCGAGATAGCGTTGACCCGGATCGTATGTCGTCGACTTAATTTCCGACTTCTTGAGGTCGGCTTGGAGACGCTCTCTTGTCGTCTGGGTGGACTGAATCGGTATTTCTCGCAACTTACTCAATCACTAGTGCAGATGGGCGTACCCGTGCGTTCGATCACGATGGGACGAGCGTTCGAGGTCGGAGTAAGTTCAAACGGGGTGGTCGTTCCGGCTAGTGGCTCGACCTTGCGTGGACTTATTGCGATTCGCGGGAGCGGTGCGCGATGAATTTTACTCGGCGGACGTTGTCGACTCACATTTTGTACTAACGGCGCTCCCTCTTTTGACGGGGGCGCCTCCGACACCGGCCGTTGGTGGTCCACTTCCAAGGCCCATGGGCCGATGAAAGCGCGGCGATCGGGCAGGCGAAAGTCCGTTGCGGCTAAAGAGAGCTTTGGAGCGCCTTGTATATAGGAAGGCGTCAGCCTTTGTGGTCCTATCGAATTCGTTCCGGCGATTACTAATTGAGAGGTACAAGGTGGCTCCGTGGAACGTCGCGGTGATCCATCCCGGAGTCGACACTGATCACTTCAGTCCCGGAGAAAAGCAGGCAGCGCGGGCGAACCTGGGCGTGCCCGCGGTGGAATGGGCTGTGATTACCGTACGTCGTCTGGTTCCACGCATGGGGTTGGACGTAATGGTAGACGCATGGGGAGAGGTGGTATCGAGGTCTGGGCTGCGGGGCGCACTGGTTCGTTGTCGGTGATGGCCCTAGTCGGGGCGATCTGGAGGACCGAGTTGCCCGGTTAGGCATAGAGGCTAACGTTCACTTTCTAGGGGCCGTCGATGAGCATCTACTAGTGAAGTGCTATCAGGCGGCCGATCTCTCCGTTGTTCCATCCTTAGATCTGGAAGGGTTCGGGCTCTCGAGCTTGGAGTCCCTCGCGTGTGGCACACCAGTGGTGGCATCGGATGTAGGAGGATTACGCGAGGCGATCGGTTCGTTGTCTAAGAACCTTCTAGTCCCCCCGGGGGACGCGAGCGCACTCGCGGATCGATTGCAGCAAGCACTCCTCGGAACGATTGACGTACCAACATCTGCCCAGTGTCGGCGTTACGTTGAGCGGTATTCGTGGAACGAGGTCGCACAGAAGCACGTAGTGCTCTTCCGGGAGGTGCTGGCTCGTCAACCTCCGTAGTCGAGTGAGCCGAAAGCACCCGCCTACCGTGGCGACATTCGGGTGGTCGTGGTCGGACACACGGCTGCGCTGTCGGGCGGCGAGCTAGCGATCATGCGCCTGATTGAGGCGATGCGCGGCGTGCGGGTACATGTGATCCTCGCGGAGTACGGACCGCTCATCCCTCTACTGGAAAATGCTGGCGCGACTGTTGAGGTCCTCCCACTGCACCCACGGGCGAGAGAGCTCCGGCGTGACCAGACTTCACCGAGGATTGTTCCCGTTCGGTCGGTTCTCTCTCGTAGTTGTGTTACACCGTACGATTGGCTCGTCGAATACGTACAAATCCAACCCTGACTTGGTTCATACAAACACGCTAAAGGCAGCCCTTTACGGGGGAACTGCGGCGAAGCTTGCGGTCGACCATGTCTTTGGCACATCCGTGATCGAATTTCCGAGGACGATCTACCCGTTACCTCAGTCCGGGCGATCCGGCTACCGGCTCGCATTCTGCCAACAGAAATCGTCGTTAACTCAAATGCGACTCTCGCAGCTTTGACAGTCAGTCATCGCGGCACGAAGCGTAGGGGTCGGACCTCGGCAATCACTGTTGTACCCAGTCCGGTGCGGATGGACAATCGTCCCTAGTGGACGAGCTGATGACGGGAGCGTGCTTTGCTTTGTGATGGTGGGAAGGCTGGCACCGTGGAAAGGCCAAGACATCTTTCTCCGAGCGTTCGCTCAGGCGTTTGAGGGTGGCACAGAAAGGGCAATCGTGGGGGGATCGGCACTGTTTGGAGAAGAATCCTACGGTCAATCATTGGTGGAACTTGTAAGAATGTTGGGGATTGGTGATCGAGTTGAGTTCCGTGGGTTCGTCCACGATGCGCCTCAACTCTTGACGGAAGCGGATGTACTGGTACATGCTTCAGTGCTTCCTGAGCCGT
>CAWBFN010000003.1:0-363591 GCA_963788125.1 uncultured Acidimicrobiaceae bacterium
GCCTCTATTCTTCAAACAGCAACCTGGTCCAGGTCAGCGGCTTGGGTATCAGCGTGGGCATGCGGGTCCAGGTGCCGTCGTCATGACCCTGATCGTCTCGGACCCAACGCTGCCCCTCCCGGTCCAGCCGCATGCCCCCGCGCCGGTCCTCGAGCTGATCGACGTGCAGAAGGAGTATCCCGGCGACCCCCCGGTCGTGGCCCTGGGTGGCGTCGACCTGCGGATCGACCAGGGTGAGCTGGTCGCCATCGTCGGTCCGTCGGGGTCGGGCAAGACCACCATGCTCCACGTCATGGGCACCCTCGAGCGGTGCAGCCGCGGCGTGGTCCGCATCGCCGGTGAGGACACCTCGACCATGTCCGACACCGAGCTCTCGGACTCCCGCCAGGCGTCTCGGCTTCGTCTTTCAGCAGTTCTTTCTTCTCGACGGCCTGAGTGTCCTCGACAATGTCGCCGACGGATTGATGTACCGTGGCGCAAAGTTGGCCGATCGCCGCGAATTCGGCGCGTGCGGCCATCGAGCGAGTCGGGCTCGGCCACCGCATGGGTCACCGGCCGAACCAGCTTTCGGGCGGCGAGCAGCAGCGCACCGCCATCGCCCGGGCCCTTGCCGGCCGACCCGCGCTGGTCATGGCCGACGAGCCCACCGGGAATCTCGATTCCGCCACGGGGGCGTCCATTCTCGAACTGCTGCGCGAGTTGCACCAAGAGGGCACGACGATCGTGGTCATCACGCACGACTTCGAGGTGGCCGCCGCCACGGAGCGGCGCATCGAGATCAAAGACGGGAGGATCATCGGTGATACGCCGACCCGTTCGTGACGCCGGCGGCTCGCGGCTAACGGGCCACGACCTGTTGCGGGTCGGGAGCCTGGGGCTACGCAGCCGACGGGTGCGGGCGGCGCTGTCCGCCCTCGGGATCAGCATTGGCATCGCGGCCATCGTGGGCGTGCTCGGCATCTCCCAGTCCTCGAAGACAGGCCTGCTGAACGAGCTAGGGCAGCTCGGGAACCTCATCACCGTCCAAGCCAGCAACACCGCCTCCGGCCAGCAGACCGAGCTGCCCACCACATCCGAAGGCATGGTGGCACGTATCGGACCGGTCACCGACGTGACCAAGATCGGTACCGTTTCGAACACCTACGTGTTCCGGACCGCTCTTGTTCCGAGCATCGACACCAACGGCATCTCGCTCACCGCGACCGACGCCGCCCTGCCGGCCACCCTCGGCGCCACCATTGCCCACGGCGCCTTCTTGAACGCGGCTACCGCTCATTTCCCGGCGGTTGTGCTCGGCGCCGAGGCGGCCAGCCTGCTCGGCATCGAGAACCTGGCCAACCCGACCGAGGTCTGGATCGGCGGACACTGGTTTACCGTCGTCGGCATCTTGCGTCCCGTTGAACTGGTCTCCCAGATGGACTCTATGGCCTTCATCGGGTTCCCCATCGCCGAGCAGTACTTCGGTTTCGATGGTCACCCCACCGAGCTGTTCCTGCGCACGGTGCCGAGCCAGGTCACCGCCGTGGCCGGCGTGCTGGACGCCACGGTGGACCCGGCAGACCCCTCGACCGTGGCGTGGAACCTGCCATCGGATATCTTGAAGGCCGAAGTAGCCGCCAAAGGGGCGTACAACGGGTTGTTCCTCGCTCTCGGCGCCGTGGCCCTCCTCGTCGGCGGCGTCGGTATCGCCAACGTCATGGTCATCTCGGTCCTCGAACGCCGTTCCGAGATCGGACTGCGCCGGGCGCTCGGCGCCAGCCGGCGCCACGTCGCGGAGCAGTTCCTCGTTGAGGCGGTGCTGCTCGCTGTCATCGGCGGTGTGGCCGGCACGCTCCTCGGGTTGGCGGCCACCGCCATTTACGCGCGGAGCCAGGATTGGTCGCTACAGATTCCCTCGGTGGCCCTCTATGGCGGTGTTGGCGCCGCTCTCATTATTGGTGGCATCGCCGGTTTGTACCCGTCGATGCGGGCGGCCCGGCTGTCGCCGACTGAGGCGTTGCGCACCGTATGAGTTGCCTGGGTGGCCGTTTGCGTTCGCCACACTGCGTCGTGGATGCGGTCGGTTTCGATGTCAACGCAGTCGCCTCTTGTGCCAGCGCCTTGCGCGAAGACCGGCTCCGGCTGTCCTCATTGTTCGATCGGTGATCCGGCCCTTCGAACTCGCTGAATGTCTGCCGTGGGCGGCACGGCAACGTCTCTGTGATTGTTCCCGTCGACGGGTGAAAGCGGAAAGAAGATCTGCACGATGAGCCCACCGCTCGGACGGAGTTGTATCTTCAGGCCGGCGTCGTGGGCGGTGACGACCGCCCGGACGATGGAGAGCCCTAGTCCGTGCCCGCCAGGGTGCGTGGTGCGGTCGTTGCCTAGGCGCTGGAATGGCTGGAAGAGCCGGTCGACGTCGTCTCGTGACACCGAGAGGCCGGAGTTGGCAACGGTGAGCACAGCTGATCCGTCGCGGCACTCGGTGCGAAGGTCGATGGATCCTTCGGGGACGTTGTAGTGAACGGCGTTTTCCATCAGGTTGGCGATCATCCGTTCGACGAGTGCGCGATTGCCGGTGAGGGGGGCCGCTTCGATCGAGGACGTCACTTGCAAGCCTTGTCGAGCGGCTTCAGGGCCAATCGACGAGAGTGCCTGCTCGGCGGCTGCGGCCAGATCGACAGGTTCGCGCCGGTCGAGGCCACGTTCACTACTTGCGAGAGTCAGCAGAGCTTCGATGAGGCGCTCTTGCTGTTCGCCCGATGCCAGGAGTTCTTCGAGCGTGGCACGGAGTTCCTCGGAGGACGCGTCAGGGTCGGCGAGGGCGACTTCAAGGAGCGCTCGGTCGAAGGTGAGCGGGGTCCGCAGCTCGTGGGAGGCATTGGCGACGAAGCGCCGTTGGGCTTGGAAGGCGTTGTCGAGTCGGGCCAGCAGTCCGTCGATGGTGTCGGCGAGGTGCTTCACCTCGTCATTCGGTCCGGAGAGGGCAAGCCTTTCGTGCAGGTTCCGTTCGGTGATCTGTTGGGTAGCGGCCGCCATCGTCCGCAATGGGCGCAGTACCCGGCCCGCCACGAGCCAGCCGAGAACGACAGCCAGCACCGCCATGACACCGAGCGCGATGGCGGACTGCGTGACGAGCTGGTGGAGGTCGTGGGTGTGCTGGGCGGTCGCTTGCGCGGCGAGCTGGCGGGCGACCTGCAGCTGTTCGGGCGAGGGAGTGCCGGTCTTGAGCTGCGGCCTGCGCGTCGACGAGCCGAGCTGCCCACCTCTGACCGCGACGCGCTCTCCGTTCTTGTTGTCGACGAACAGAGCGGTCGTCGTGGAGTGATCGACCAGCACGTAGGTGATGGCGAGCAAACCGATGCCCGCTACGAGGAACAGGCCGCCATAGAGCACGGTGAGGCGGAACCGCATGCTGCGCCCCGACAGCAGGAGCCGGGAGCGGACCATGGTGAACCGGTCGATCACACGCATCGTGGCTCAGATCCGATATCCGCCGTCGGGAACCGTCTCGATCACTGGTGGGTCTCCGAGCTTGGCCCGCAACCGACTGACGGTCATCTTGACGGTCTGGGTGAACGGGTCGGCCATCTCGTCCCAGACTCCTTCGAGGAGCTCGCCGATGGTGAGAACGCTCCCTTGGGCGGCGAGGAGGCGCTCGAGTACGCCGAGCTCTTTCGGACTGAGCTTGAGGTCTTGGCCCGCACGGGTGGCGACTCGTCGTGCCGTGTCGACAGTGAGGTCGCCGTGGACGAGCGTGGGCGGAATGGCCGGTGTGGATCGCCTCCCGAGCGCCTGGATGCGGGCGACGAGCTCGGCGAAGGCGAAAGGTTTGGGTAGGTAGTCGTCGGCGCCGAGGGCGAGGCCCTCGACTCGGTCGTCGACGGTTCCCGCGGCCGTGAGCATGAGCACGCGGCTCTGACGTCGCTCGGCAACGAGGGTCCGGCACACGTCGTCGCCATGGACGCGAGGGAGATCTCGGTCGAGCACGATTACGTCGTAGTCGGTACCGGCAACATGACCAAGGGCGTCCTCGCCGTCGAAGGCCACGTCGACCGCCATACCTGCCCGACGGAGCCCCTTCGCTACCGTCGTGGCGAGCTTGGCGTGGTCTTCGACCAGCAGCACCCTCATGTGGACCCTTCCGTCAACTTGCGCGTCGTCGATTGTCGCTCGCAACCGAGACGAGCATGGCGCGGTGGTGAGCTGAGATGGGAATTCGTGGGTCCCAGGATGCCCGTTGATCGGTAACAAGTGGGTAACAGCGTTACGGCCCCGTTACCACGCTCGTCGTAAAACGCCTCCATGGACCAACATCGCCCCAGAGGAGGTCGCAACGACATGGAAATTGGACCACATAAAACCCCGAGGTCGCGGCGACGCAGACGGCTACAGGTAACGGGCCTCCTCGGCGCAGTGCTTGTGGGCCTGGCCGTCACCCTCGCCGCCTGTGGCGGTAGCTCCGATCCGAGCTCATCCCCGCCCACGTCGACCTCAACGTCGAGTGGGTCGTCGAGCTCGTCGAACTCCTCGCAAAGTGGCGAGGTCGCGTTCGCCCAATGCGTCCGCTCGCACGGGGTGCCGGACTTTCCCGACCCCCAGAACGGGCACTTTCTGATCAACGGGAGCGATCAGAGCAACCCGAACTTCCAGTCGGCTACCCAAGCCTGTGAGCATCTTTTGCCCGGCGGATCGCTGTCGGGAGGCTCCGGGACGAACGGTGGTGGCGGGGGATCGAACGGCTCGGCTGAGCTGGCATTCGCCCATTGCATGCAGACCCATGGCGTCCCGAGCTTCCCAGACCCGTCGAGCAGCGGAGCGATCGGGATTCCCTCGGGGGTGGATGCGAACTCCCCGCAGTTCAAGTCGGCGTTCCAGGCGTGCGACTCGCTGCTCCCCAATAACGGCGCCGGCCTCGGAGGCTGAACCTTGAGCGACACCCTCTCCGAGACGACGGACGAAGTTGCTTCCGAAGCACTGCGTCCAAGCAACCAACCCGGGCGACGCCGCGGGGTGATGGCGATCGGCGTGGTCGTTGCGCTGGTCGCGATCGCGGCAGGGCTGTGGGTCACCGATCCTTTCGCCGGCCCAAAAGCCGCCGCGCCGATCGCGTCCGATCCGACCTCGCTGGCGACGGTCGCCCGCCAGTCGCTGTCGTCGCAGACCCAGGTGAACGCCACATTGGGCTACAGCGGCACGTTCACCGTTGTCGTCCCTTCGGCTGGAGCCGGCTCTCAGGGCGGTTCGAGCCAGGGGGGTGGCGGCGGTGGTCAGCAGGCGTCGGGCCAGGCGGCAGGGACCTTCACGGCCTTGCCGGTGGCCGGGCAGGTGGTTGTCCAGGGGCAGCCGCTCTACTCGGTGAGCCTCACCCCGGTCGCGCTCCTGTACGGCGCAACCCCGGTCTCGCGGACATTGTCAGAGGGCCTCAGCGGTGCCGACGTCGCGCAACTCAACGCAGACTTGGTCTCGCTCGGTGACGCATCGAAGTCAGATCTCGACCCGAGCTCGGACTACTTCTCCGCCGCTACGGCGGCCGGAGTCGAGAAACTCCAATCCAACCTTGGGGTGACCCAGACGGGCACCCTAACTCTCGGACAGGCAGTCTTTCTCCCCAGCGCCACGAGAGTGACCAGTGTTTCGGCCACGCTCGGGGCTCCCGCTCAGCCCGGCTCGACTGTCGTGCAAGCCACTTCCACCACGCGAGCGGTCATCGCCCAGCTCGACGCCGACCAGCAGTCTGAGGTCAAGGTCGGCGACAAGGTGATGATCACGCTCCCTAGTAATCAGACGACACCTGGCGTAGTGAGCAAAGTCGGCACGGTGGCGACGACACCATCAACCGGAGGATCTAACAGCGGCGGGTCAGCGAGTGGATCGTCGGGTGGCTCGGGCGGCACGCCGACCATCGAGGTGGACATCACTCCCAACGATCCATCGTCGACAGGAGCCCTCGATCAGGCCCCGGTGTCCGTCACCATTACGACCGCCACCGTGAATGACGTGCTCGTCGTCCCCGTGGACGCGCTACTCGCTCTGTCGGCCGGCCGTTTCGCCGTGGAAGTCGTCGGTATTGCAGGCGTCCATCATCTGGTGCCGGTCACGCTCGGTTTGTTTGACGACGCCGACGGATTGGTCCAAGTGACCGCTTCGGGGCTGTCGGCCGGTGACCGTGTGGTGGTGCCGAAGCTATGACCTCGGTGAACGAGACCGCCTCCTTCGCCACAGGCACGGACCACCCGGAGGTGATCTTTTCCGACGGCGGGGGCGTTCGCCCGGTGCTTCAGCTCGACCAGGTAACCAAGGTTTACCCGACCGTTCCGCCGGTCCAAGCGCTGCGGGGTGTGAGCTTGACGGTGCAGCGCGGCGAACTCGTCGGCATCGTCGGACCTTCAGGTTCGGGCAAGACCACCCTGCTGCACCTCATGGGCACCCTCGATCGTCCCAGTTCGGGAACGGTGCGCCTCACGGGTCTCGACGTCGCCACGATGGCCGACGCCGATCTCGCCGCGTTGCGAGCCACCCGGATCGGCTTCGTGTTCCAACAGTTCTTCCTAGCTGAACACCAGACCATCCTGGACAATGTGGCCGACGGACTCCTCTACGCCGGTGTCCGTCAGGGCGAGCGTCGGGAGCGGGCCTGCGAAGCGCTCGACCTCGTAGACCTCGGTTCTCGCCTGTGGTCGCGACCGACGCAGCTATCGGGAGGACAACGCCAACGTGTGGCTATCGCCCGAGCCCTCGTCGGCGATCCGGCCATCGTCTTGGCGGACGAGCCCACGGGCAACCTGGACCAGATCACGGGCCAGGCAATCCTCTCCCTCCTTGCTCAGCTCCACGAACGCGGCGTCACGATTCTCGTGATCACTCATGACCGGGCAATCGCTGAGCGCATGCCGCGCCGGGTCGAGATGCTCGACGGGCGGATCGTCTCTGACACCCCGACTGCGACATCCCACGGCCCCGCACCCCTCGACGGGAGCGCCCTGACCGGCCATCCGGAGCAGATCCCCCCTGGGCGCATGTGATGACTGCCATACCAGTCATCGCTCGACGGAAGCTGCCACCAGCAGATCTCGGCCGGCTGGCCTCGGTCGGCTTGCGCACCCGCAAGCTCAGGGCCGCCATGTCCGCACTCGGTATCGCCATCGGAGTAGCAGCCATCGTCGCCGTGCTGGGCTTGTCTTCGTCGTCCCAAGCGGGTCTCCTGGCCGAGATCGACCAACTCGGCACCAACATGCTCACCGTCCAAAACGGCCAGACGCTCTTTGGCCAACCAGCGGAATTGCCCAAGACCGCCCCGGCCATGATCGGACGCATCGCGGGCGTCACCGCGGTCCAAGACACCGCGTATGTCCCCAACATCGACGTCTTCCGCAGCGAACTCATCCCATCCATCGACACCAACGCGCTCAGCGTCCAAGCAGCAAGCCTTGGCCTGCTCCACGCCACGGGAGACACCCTCGCGCAGGGCAGCTTCCTCAATGCCGCTACCGCCACCCAGCCAGTCGCGGTGCTTGGGGCCGTGGCCGCGCAACGGCTCGGGATCGACCGCGTCTTCCCGGGCGAGCGCATCTGGGTCGGTAGCCAATGGTTCTACGTGGCCGGAATCCTCAACCCGGCCATCCTCGCCCCCGACATCGACACGTCCGTTCTCGTCGGCTACCAGGCGGCCGCGACCTACCTCGGTTCAGACGGTCATCCCTCCACGATCTACGTGCGGGCCCAGACCGACAGCGTCGACGCCGTCCAGGCGCTCCTTGCATCCACGGCAAACCCAGAAGCTCCGAGCCAGGTCAACGTGAGCCAACCATCCCAAGCCCTCGTGGCCCGGGCCGACGCACAAAGCGCCCTCAACGACCTCTTTCTCGGTCTGGGCGCCGTAGCTCTGCTCGTCGGTGCTGTTGGCGTCGCCAATATCATGATCATCTCCGTCCTCGAACGGCGATCAGAGATCGGACTGCGGCGCGCCCTCGGTGCCACCAAAGGCCACATCAGGGTCCAGTTCCTTTCAGAAGCCATCCTCCTCTCCCTCCTCGGAGGCGCCGTCGGAGTGATCCTTGGTGTCCTCTCCACCGCCGTCTACGCCCACACCAAAGGCTGGGCCACGGTCATCCCCACCGAAGCCTGGGTCGGCGGGTTCGCAGCCACCCTCGTCATTGGCGCCGTCGCCGGTCTCCTCCCCGCGTTACGGGCCGCCCGCATGTCACCCACGCAAGCGCTGTGGACCGTATGAGGTACGCGCCGTCACATCAATCCATTCAGAATGTTGGCAGGGCGTTGAACCGTCGGCTTGTTGGCTGAACTTGAGGACGCCGGTCGTCGTTACCAAGACATCGACGAGGCCCTGGAACGCATGTCACTCACCCAAGACCTGTGGAGCATGTGAGACCGTGCCGAACCGATGGGCGTCACCGCAGCGCGTCGTCAGCCTCATCGACGGCCGCTGGAGTCTCGCCGTACTCGCCGAACTCCAGGACGGCGGTCGCCGCTACCAAGAACTCGACGAAGCCCTCGACGGTATCTCACACAAAGTGCTGACCGACACGCTTCGACGAGCGGAACGCGACGGCTTGGTCGTACGTCACCTCGATCCAGGCCGAGTCGACACCGCCACCCTCTACCAGTTGACCGACCTCGGTCGTGCCCTCGAAGAGCCCCTCGCCGCATTCGAACAATGGAGCGAGAACAACTGGCCCTCCGTTGAGGCGGCACGGAGGCACTGGAGCCGACGGAGCGAGTAGGACCTCGTTAATCGACCACGGAGATCATGAGGCTCGGTGCCGCAGGGTTCCCACAGGATAACCCCGGCCGGCCAGCGAACCAACGGAACTTTGATAGCTCGGCGTTCTCGTTCTGCAGGAAGCTCGTGTCTAGGCCGCTGTTGGCCTCCCTGCGCGAGAATGCCTATCTTTTCGTACAATCGCCGCGTCCTGGCCGTCCTGGCCGTCCTGGCCGTCCTGGCCGTGCTGGCCCACCTGGGCACCTGACAGGCGGTCGATCGCGGTGCAGGTGCCCGTCGCTGTGACCGGGACCACCTTCGGATCCCCAACCCCAAGGTCGAGAAGTTCCACGCCTGTGGCGCGTTTCTTCTGACTCCGCAGGCAGAGCGACGGATCTTGAACAGTGCAGCGCCTGTGCGGCTGCATGCGCTCGGCCCGACTAGCAGAGCCTTCGCAATGCACTTGGCGAGGCCGTCGAACGACCGCAATGGCTCCCCACGTCGTCACTCGCCCCCGGCCGACGACGCCCGTCAAGCGGAGGGATCCTGGACACGAAGTCGAGGTCTCCGAAGATTCCTTCGAGGCTGGTGTCCTTTACCGCCGGGTCTGTCCGTCTATCAGACGAGCGGCGATCGCCACTCCGAGGAGAGAAACGAGGAAATCCATGACAACCAAGACAGTTGGATCAAAGGCAGATGAGCAGGCGGTGCTCGACGTCCTCAAGGGCGTGTACAAAGCGTGGGAGGCCAACGACGCCGAGGCGTTCGTGGCCGAATACCTCGACGATGCCAGCGTGGTCCAACCCGGGGTCTACCTGAAGAACCGGCAAGAGATCCGGGCCACCATGGGCGGTGCGTTCGCGGGTCCGCTCAAGGGATCGCGGGTGATCGACCAACCCCAAGACGTCCGCTTCCCCAATGAGGACACGGCCATCGTGATCAGCGAGGGTGGGATCGTTTTTCCCGGACAGAACTCCGTGCCGAGCGAGGGCATGGTCCGGGCCACCTGGGTGCTGGCCAAGCGCGACGGCCGCTGGCTTGTCGTGGCGTACCACTACAGCGCTGCGAACTAGTGATTGGGGTTTGAGGCGGCTTCCCTGGTTCTGTGGGAAGCCGCCTCGTACCCCCGGCGGGGCTGGCCGGATCGAGTTACGGTCGCCAGTGGGCTTCGGCCCGAAATGCCCTGTCCTCCTGGCGCAGCCTTGATCGTCTAGTAGACGTTAGATGTCCGCGAAATACAGAAAGGAAGTGCTGACGATGGCGCTCTATGTGGCTTTGTGTTACTACGACCGAGACCGGTACTGGGACGAGCCTCCCGAGACCGAGTTCTCTCCCGAATATACGGAGTTCGCCCGGCGGGCCACCGAAGCGGGGGTGATGCGCAGCGGTGAGGCCCTTCACCCGGCGACCATGTCGACCACCCTCACCGTTGCGGGCGGCAAGGGCGGCGACGTGATGTTGACAGACGGTCCGTACGCGGAGGCAAAAGAAGTCCTGGCCGGCTACTTCGTGCTGGAGACGGCCGATCTTGACGAGGCGATCTCCTGGGCGGTCCAGATCCCAGCCGCGTGGAGGGGCAAGATCGAGCTCCGCCCGATCGCGCCACACCACGCCTAGGCGTCCGGCTGTGGACGCCAGCGCCGCCCTGGTCACGGTGCTGAGGGAGGAAGGCCCGAGAGTGCTCGGCACCCTGGTGCGCCAGTTCGGGGACCTGTCGGTGGCCGAGGACGCTCTCTCCGAAGCCACTATCGCTGCTCTGGGCGCCTGGCCCGCGTCGGGGATCCCGGAGAACCCCCGGGCGTGGCTGACCGTGGTGGCCCGGCGCAAGGCGCTCGATCTCATGCGACGGGAGTCGGCCAGGACCGACAAGGAGACGGCGGCGTTCCGATGGGGAACGGCGCGCGTAAAAGACCAGATCGAGGAGGTGATCGACGCCATGGAGACCGAGAGCCAATTGCGAGACGACATGCTGCGCCTGATCTTCACCTGTTGCCACCCCGCTCTCAGCCGAGAGGCCCAGGTGGCCTTGGCCTTGCGCACGCTGGCCCGTCTCGAGGTCGATGGCATCGCCCGAGCCTTCTTGGTGCCCGAGCCCACAATGGCCAAGCGCCTGGTGCGGGCGAGGTCCAAGATCGCCACCGCCCACATCCCCTATGCAATTCCTTCCGACGCGGAGCTCCCCGATCGTCTGGCCGCGGTGCTGGCCGTGGTGTACCTCATCGCCACGGAGGCCCACGCCCCGACCGGCGGGAATGCGGTGGCCCGGGTGGATCTGGAGGCCGAGGCCGTCCGCCTAGCTCGCTTGTTGGTGGAGTTGATGCCCGACGAGCCCGAGGTGCTGTCTTTGCTGGCTCTGTTGTTGTTCACCTCAGCGCGCACCCCGGCGCGAAGCGACGCCGAGGGCCACGTCGTGACCCTGGCCGACCAAGACCGCGGTCGATGGAACCCGGAGGCCATTGCGGAGGGATCAAGGTGGTTGCACAAAGCTGTCGACTGGTCGGGCGGTAAGGCCGGCCCTTACCAGCTTCAGGCTCACCTTGCCGCGGCCCACTCCACCGCGACGAGCTGGTCCGAGACGAACTGGGACCGGATCATCGAGGTCTATGACCTGCTCGGGTCGGTCGCAGCCAACCCGGTGGTGGCGCTCAACCGGGCCGTTGCAGTGACTGAGCGCGACGGGCCTGAGCACGGGTTGGCCGCAGTGGAGGCCATCGTCGGGCTGGAACGTTCCCATCTCTGGCACGCCGCTCTGGCCGACAATCTCCGACGGCTTGGCCGGACAGCAGAGGCTGCCGGGGAGCTGGAAACCGCCGCCTCGCTGGCGCCCACCGAGGGCGAACGACGTCTGCTTCTCTCCCGTCTCCTCGACGTGAGGCCGGATCCCGGCTGACAGATTGCAAGGCTGACCGATTCCAGGGCTACCGATGTCCTCCTTTGGTTTCGCCGTTCGTCCTCTTACCAAACGCAGATCCCGATCTGGGATATCACATTAGAGAGGAGAAGCAGATGACTGGCAGCAACGCCGAAGAGACGATTTCGCAGGAGAAGTACGTGTCCGTTGCCACCTTCCGGAAGACCGGGGTGGCGGTCGAGACGACGACCTGGATCGTCCCGCTCGACGACGAACGGCTCGGCCTCTTGACCTCCTCGGCCTCCGGGAAGGCAAAGCGGCTACGGAACAACCCGAGCGTGACACTGCAGCCGAGCGACGTCAAAGGCCGGGTCAAAGTCGGCACCACGCCTGTGACCGGCACCGTCGAGCTGGTGACCTCCGGTCCGGACTTCGAGGTGATCACGTCCAAGGTGAAGGCCAAGTACGGCCTGATGGTGCCAATCATGCGGCTGGTAGACAGTGTGCGACACCTGGGCAAGGGCCCCTTCCCCTATGCGGACACCGGAGTGGTGATCACGCTCCAGGGCTGATTCCCGCGGCGACCGCCGCGGGAATAAGCGGTCGGCACCTGGCGCGGCCCGTGGGTCCGGGAGTCGGGGGTTGCCCAGCCCGTCGCGAGTCGCGGCCATCGCCAGGATCTTCTCGATCGCCACGTCCTGGGCCAGCCGGCAGGCCGGGAGTGCCGGCGTCCTCCACGACTCCGAACGGCGGACCAAGCTTCGGGTCTCTGCCCGAAGGTCGGCCCCGTCCGGAGGGTGTCGTGTTATATGGGGACTCCGACCGCGGACCGCCAACATTGAGTAGTGCAACGCGCAGGCGGCTGCGTATGCACGGCACCACTACCAGCACCTTCGCGCTTACCGAGGTCCGGGCGGCCTGCGAACCAACGGAACCCCCGCCACCATTGAAACGCTGGTCGGCGCGTCCCATGCATGGGGCACAGGCACCTGACCAGCGGTTTCGCGTCCGGGCGAGGTCGAAGAGTGGGGTTTCCCGGGGCTTTCTCTCGGGACCTACTCACCCTTTGCCTACCCTGCCCTACTGCACGGTGGCGCCGCGCACGCGGTCCGTACGCTGCGGCTTCGCGACTGGAAGGCTCGGTCTGAACGGTTGATAGGGGCAGCACTGGTGCAGCCCTATGCACTTGCCCGATCAACCGAGACGCGGGTCACGAGGCTGCGATCGAGAACACGATGGCTAGTTCACGACGATCGTCGCCCGAATCTGCCACGACAAGCTTCGGCTCGCCGGTCTCCTCCTATCTCGCGGTCCGACATGTCGGCCCTGTCTGGCTAGGCATGACCGTGAAATTCCAGTTCATGCTTTGGCAGAGGGACACGGAGCAAGCCTTCGCAATCTTCCCCAAAATTAGAGAGGTGGATCGATTCGTTGACGCAGAACGGCAGCGGACACTATTCGAGGGCGATGATTCGGACGGGAGGTTCTGCATGAATCCATCGGCGAGGCACTCGTGTATTCGTACGGGGGACTTAATGCCCTAGATAACGCCAATGTGGCACGTAATGATGTGAGCCTTGCGTCTATGATATTCCGCAGGGGAACGGATCAGTGGCCCGATGCTCGCCGCCTTATTAGACACAACTAGGACCACGCTGTCGCAGGTGACTGTCACGCAAAACGGGACGAGCACGAGTGTGTCTTTCTCAGCGGTCCCGGGTGGCGTTAATCCAACGTGAGAGGTCGCCATTCCCGTCACTACGGCCGTTGGCGAGCAGGTCGGCGTAGAGCTAGTGCCCCCCCGACAGCACCGGCGCCCCATGGAAAGATCATCGTGCCCGCGCCACAACAGAGCTGGGCCTGCGAGCGGGGGTTCGAAGTGAAGGCGCGGGTTGCTCGGACCATTCCCTACGTTGTGCTCGTCACCGCCCTCATGTTTACCGCGGCCATTCCCAGCATTGTGTCGCTCTCTCAGGCGAATGCAGCATCGACAGCCTTCGTGCAAGGTGGAGACACCCAGGTGGGGAGCGGTACGACGGCCAGCCTGGCGTTCTCCAGCGCGAACACCTCGGGGAACCTGATCGTGGTGTACGTAGTCTGGGACAACCCCGGCACCGTGACGGTGTCCGACACGAGGGGCAACATCTACACGGCTGCTACGGCGCGCCAGACTTGGGGGAGCAACTGGAGTGCCCAGGCCTTCTACGCCTCGAACATCCTCGGAGGGTCGAACACGGTCAAGGCGACCTTTGGTACGGCGATCAAATCTTTCGGCATCGTGTACCTGCACGAGTACTCCGGTCTCGCCACGGCGTCTCCAGTCGACGTCAGTGCGTCTGCCGCCGGCACGTCGGCGTCCATGAGCAGCGGAGCGGTGACGACCACCCAGGCCAACGACCTCCTCTTCGCCGCCGGTGCATCTGCCAACACCGTCACCACCCCCGGGACCGGCTTTACGACGCGTCTCACGGGCTTCGGCAATCTCACGGAGGATCGCGTCGTCACGACCACGGGGTCCTACGCCGGGACCGCCACCCAAAACGCCAGCAGCTGGGTCATGCAGCTCGTCGCATTCCGGGTCGCCTCGACCGTTATCGGCCCAGCGGCCAAGCTGGCCTTCGTCCAGGGCCCCTCCAACACGGTCGCCGGTGCGGTCATCACCCCGGCGGTGAAGGTGGCGGTCGAGGACGCCAACGGCAACGTCGAGACCTCTGACAACACCACCAAGGTGAGCCTGGCCATCGGGACCAACCCTGCCGGTGGGACGCTCAGTGGCGGCTCGGCCGTCACGGTGGCCTCGGGCATCGCCACCTTCTCGGGTCTCTCCATCAACACGGCTGGTACCGGCTACACGCTGACGGCCTCGAGCACGCCCGCGTACAGTGCGGCCACCTCGGCCACCTTCAACATCACTACGGGGACGTCGTCGGACTGGACGACGTACTTGGGGGGCAATGACCGCAGCGGCTTTGCCTCGAGTGAAAGCGGGTTCAATCCGACGTCCGTCCCGAATCTGGGACTTGCCTGGCAGACGTCTGATGCCGGGCCGTCCCACGGCGTGTTCTCCCAACCGATCGTGTCGAACGGATTGGTCTACTGGGGATCATTCGACGGCTACGAGCGAGCGACCACGACGTCGGGGAACCTCGTGTGGCAGCAGAACTTGGGAACTGATACCTCTTCGGGCTGCACCGACCCCTCTGAAGCAGGCGTCGCGAGCACGGCGACGGTCACGACGGACGTTCCGGTCGGGACGGCGACGTCGGTCCTCTATGTCGGCGGCGGCGACGCGAAGATGTACGCGTTGAACGCAGCGACCGGCGCGGTGCTCTGGTCGTACGCGGTCGGACCGAACTCGGAGTATTTCGTATGGTCGTCGCCGGCCGTGTTCGGCAACAGTGTCTATATCGGTGTCGCTTCGTTCGGTGGAGGCACTGACTCCGGCAGCAGCTGTCCGGAGATCCAGGGTCAACTCCTTCAGCTCAACCGGGTCACCGGTGCGCTGCAGAACACCTTTGACGTTGTTCCCAATGGATGCACGGGCGGCGGCGTATGGAGCTCGCCGACGGTTGACGCAGCCGCCGGCACCATCTACTTCGGCACCGGCAGCAAACCCCCCCCCGGCGGCTGCACCAGCGAACCCCTCGCCGCGGCAGTGGTCGAGGTGAACGCTTCGGACCTGAGCCTGGTGGGCTCGTGGGCGGTGCCCCCGGCACAGCAGTCAGACGACAGCGACTTCGGCGCCACGCCGACGCTGTTCAACGGCGTCATCGGAGGGCAATCGGAGCCTCTGGTCGGCGTGATCAATAAGAACGGCATCTTCTACGCGTTCGAGCGCGGCGCGCTCCCGTCCGGACCGGTCTGGAGCACCCAGATCGCGATTGGTGGCGGCGATCCAACGACTGGACAGGGTGATGTTGCGTCCGCGGCGTTCGATGGCACGACGCTGTACGTCGGCGGTGATGCCACGAACAGCTGTTCGGGTTCCCTGAATGCCTTGAATCCATCGACGGGCGCCTTCATCTGGCAGCACTGCTTCACAGACGGCGGCTACGTGCTCGGCGGAGTGACCAGCGCGTCCGGCGGCGTCGTCGCCGTGGGCGAAGGCAACAACATCGCGGTCCTCTCAGCGGCGACCGGAGCGTCACTGTTCACCTACGCTGGCACAGGCACATTCTGGGGTCCTCCGTCCATCGCCGACGGCACGCTGTACGAAGGCGACATGGCGGGCAACCTCTACACGCTCACGGTGAACCAGAAGCCCGCAGCCAAGCTGGCCTTCGTCCAGGGCCCCTCCAACACGGTCGCCGGTGCGGTCATCACCCCGGCGGTGAAGGTGGCGGTCGAGGACGCCAACGGCAACGTCGAGACCTCTGACAACACCACCAAGGTGAGCCTGGCCATCGGGACCAACCCTGCCGGTGGGACGCTCAGTGGCGGCTCGGCCGTCACGGTGGCCTCGGGCATCGCCACCTTCTCGGGTCTCTCCATCAACACGGCTGGTACCGGCTACACGCTGACGGCCTCGAGCACGCCCGCGTACAGCGCGGCCACCTCGGCCACCTTCAACATCACTACTGTGATCGGACCAGCGGCCAAGCTGGGCTTCGTCCAGGGCCCCTCCAACACCGGCGCCGGTGCGGTCATCACCCCGGCGGTGAAGGTGGCGGTCGAGGACGCCAACGGCAACGTCGAGACCTCTGACAACACCACCAAGGTGAGCCTGGCCATCGGGACCAACCCCGCCGGTGGGACGCTCAGTGGCGGCTCGGCCGTCACGGTGGCCTCGGGCATCGCCACCTTCTCGGGTCTCTCCATCAACACGGCTGGTACCGGCTACACGCTGACGGCCTCGAGCACGCCCGCGTACAGTGCGGCCACCTCGGCCACCTTCAACATCACTACGGGTGCCTCCGCCCATTTCGTGCAAGGTGGAGACACCCAGGTGGGGAGCGGTACGACGGCCAGCCTGGCGTTCTCCAGCGCGAACACCTCGGGGAACCTGATCGTGGTGTACGTAGTCTGGGACAACCCCGGCACCGTGACGGTGTCCGACACGAGGGGCAACATCTACACGGCTGTTACGGCGCGCCAGACTTGGGGGAGCAACTGGAGTGCCCAGGCCTTCTACGCCTCGAACATCCTCGGAGGGTCGAACACGGTCAAGGCGACCTTTGGTACGGCGATCAAATCTTTCGGCATCGTGTACCTGCACGAGTACTCCGGTCTCGCCACGGCGTCTCCAGTCGACGTCAGTGCGTCTGCCGCCGGCACGTCGGCGTCCATGAGCAGCGGAGCGGTGACGACCACCCAGGCCAACGACCTCCTCTTCGCCGCCGGTGCATCTGCCAACACCGTCACCACCCCCGGGACCGGCTTTACGACGCGTCTCACGGGCTTCGGCAATCTCACGGAGGATCGCGTCGTCACGACCACGGGGTCCTACGCCGGGACCGCCACCCAAAACGCCAGCAGCTGGGTCATGCAGCTCGTCGCATTCCGGGTCGCCTGACACGGGAGGCGACGCGGCGATCTCCTCGAGCTTGTGTACCAGGCGACGGCTTCGGTGACGTTGCCATGACGCAGCTGGGCAAAGGCGCGCTTCAGCGGGATCGTGCTGAGGCCGGCGCTTGTCGTCGTCGGCGATGTCGTGACGAACATTGCCCGAAAGTGCCTGCGTACGAGGGCAGGTGCTTGAACCCGCCGTGTCAAATCAGTCCGCTGACGATCTCGTCGAGGGGCTCAGATCACTGTGGTGCCGCCGTCGACAACCAGCTCCATGCCATTGACGTAGCTCGAGTCGCCCGAGGCGAGGAACAACGCGACCGACGCGATCTCCTCAGGGCGCCCCATCTTTCTCCGCGGGATCACGGATTCGAACTGCGCTTTCATCTCCTCGTCCATCACCTCCTCCATCATCGGCGTGGCGACCTGGCCGGGGGTCAGCACGTTCACCCGGATCTTCCTGTCTCTCAGCTCGGACACCCACACCCGTGCGTAGGCGGGCAGCACGGCCTTGCTCGCTGCGTACACACTCCATTCGGGGTAGCCCCGGAGCGAAGCGTTCGACCCGGTCATGAAGATCGAGCCTCCATCGTTGAACAGCGGCAGCGCCTTCTGCACCGTGAACAGCGTGCCGCGCGCGTTCACCGAGAAGGCGGCGTCGAACTGCTCCTCGGTGATCTCGCCGAGCCTGCCCTGCTCTCCGGCCCCGGCACTTACCCACAACACGTCGACCGTGCCCTTTTCCTGCTTGACGGTCTCGAACAGCCGGTCCAGATCGTCGAGGTCGGCCGAATCAGCCTGCACGCCAGTCACGTTCCGGCCGATCAGCTTGACGGCTTCGTCCAGCGCGTCCTTCCGCCGGCCCGAGATGAAGACGTGAGCCCCTTCGTCGACGAACAGCTTGGCACCGGCCAGCGCCATACCGCTTGTCCCGCCTGTGATCACCGCGACCTTGCCATCGAGCTTTCCCATAACTACTCCATCCACTCGCCGTGCCGATGTTATATACACCGATCTGTGTGCTTAACGTACCAGCCGGTGACGCGGGGCGCAAGCTATGTACACAGGCTGGTACCCATCGGGCTACGCTGGGCATGTGACGAAGTTGGAGAAGGGGCCGCGAGGCCTGCGCCGCGGCAGGGGCGCACGAGAGCGAATCGTCAGCGCTTCACAACAACTATTCCGCGATCAAGGCATCAACTGCACCGGCATGGACCAGCTCTGCGCGGTGGCCGAGGTGTCCAAGCGCACGCTTTACCAGCACTTCACCGGCAAGGACGAGCTGATCGCCGAATGCCTACGCCGATTCGATCCCGACATCCTGCCGGAAGTGTTCGACCGCACCGACCTCGCACCCCGCGAACGACTCCTCGCCGCCTTCGACGTCCACGCGCCTCTGTGCCCGTTCATCGCGGCGGCCGTCGAAATCCCCGACCCGGTCCACCCGGCACGCGTTTACGCCCGCGACTACAAGAAAGCCTTTGCCGCGCGGCTCACCGATACCGCCCGCGAGGCTGGCGCCACCAACCCCGAACAGCTCGGCGAGCAACTGGCGTTGCTGCTGGATGGTGCCTCGGCCCGCAGCCGAGTCCTCAACTCCGAGACCCTCGCCACCGCCGCCGCCATCGCGGCCGTCCTCGTCGACAAAGCCATCCCCACGGCAGCGGTACCGCTCGGCGCAGGCGGGGACCCTTCAGCCGGGACGGGGCGCGTGCCGGATGCGGCGACGAGTTCAGCCGGTTGACGCCGAGTGGGGTTGGTGATGTTGATGATGACCCCGTACTTAGCTGCCCAGCGAAGCCGCAGCATCGGGCACGTAACCCGAGGTTCGGTCAGGTCAAGAGGCGTGGCCGATTATGGGAACTCCGACCGCTATGCGCCGACATCGAGTAGTCCAACGCCTCGGGGGCTTGCCTTAGCTGGGCGGGTTCAAGGGAGTTGACGCGGCTGACGGGTGGTCCGCCGGTGGGATCATCGTCGCCAGGCCATCGAGCACTCGCTCGAGCCCCAGGTCGAAGCTGTTCTTGAGGCGGTCGGGATCGTGGGGTGAGCGAGCATCGAAGACGACACGAGTGAGAAGCGGGTAGTGGCCGCTGTTGATCAGACTCTCGACATAGGGAGTTTGGACTTGCATCCATTGCTCCTGGTCGAGACCGGAGCGCCGGGCGGACTCTCGCTCTGAGAGCTCATCCAGCGCGTGACCGCGGATGAAGGCGTCAAGTGTCTCGACCATCACGAGCATCTCATCGATCTCGAGGCCGAAACCGTCGATCGCACTGAGCACCTGCTCGTAGCGTCGAGCGGTGTTTGGCCCCAGATTGCGTCGGCCGGCGCCATGGACCGCCATCCAGGGATGGCGCATGGTCATCGCCCGCAGGCCGTGAGCGAACGAACGAAGGTCCTTACGCCAGTCCCCCCGGATCTCGAACTGCAGGTCGGCACCCATCACCGCGTCGACCATCAGGTCGATCAGTTCGTCCTTTCGGTCGACATAGCGATAGAGGGATGCGGCTCCAACGCCAAGCTGGACCGCCAGGGTCCGCATCGAGACCGCCTCGATTCCCTGCGTGTCGGCCATCGCCACGGCGGCCGCCGTGATCTCGTCACGTGAGAGGGACGGGGCAGGGCCGCGAGCGGCCCGCTCGGGACGATCCCAGATGACTCCACGACTCGCACTCGAACTCATTGCGAACAGTGTACTCAGTCTGCTACCGTGGTAACTGCGAACGGCGTACTCAGTAAGGAGCATAGATGGCAACGGGCGTTGACCTAAGAACGACGGTCACGGGCGAGGTTCTGGCGAATGCCGCCCGCAACTCGCAGCGCTGGTTCGTGTTCGCGGTCGTGATCGCCGCCAACATCATGGATCTCATGGACGCGACGATCGTCAACGTCGCCGGCCCGTCGATCCGAGCCGCCCTCGGCGGCAGCGCCTCCACCCTGCAGTGGCTGCCCGCCGGCTACACGCTCGCGTTCGCCGTGTTCCTGATCACGGGCGCCCGACTGGGCGATATGTTCGGCCGCCGCCGTCTGTTCCTGATCGGCTCGGCCGGCTTCACGGTGATGTCCGCAGCCTGCGCCATTGCCCCATCGCCGGGAGTGCTGATCGCTTTCCGCGTGTTGCAGGGTTCGTTCGGGGCGCTGATGATCCCCCAAGGATTCGGGATGCTCAAAGAGGTCTTCGACGAAGACGAGATGACCAAGGTCTTCGGCGCCTTTGGTCCGGTGATGGGTCTCTCGATCCTCGCGGCGCCCATCCTGGCCGGCGGCCTGGTGGAGGCCAATCTGTGGGGGATCGGGTGGCGACTGGTGTTCCTCATCAACGTACCGATCGGCATCGCAGCGTTCGCCGGCGCAGTCCGAGTGCTGCCCAGGACTGTGGCTCACCCAGGTATCCGTCTCGACATTGGCGGGATGGTGCTGATCGGTGTCGCGCTGACGGCGATCATCTACCCGCTGATCCAAGGCCGTGCCGACGGGTGGCCTGCCTGGACCTTCGCTTTGCTCGCTGTCGGAGCGATGCTGCTCGGCGCATTCGGTCTGTGGGAGCGCCGCCGTCGCGCCGCTCCGTTGATCGAGCCCGCCCTGCTCTCCAACCGCAGCTACACGGCTGGCATCCTCGTCGCGCTCGCCTTCTTCGGCGCGTTCGGCGGCCTGCTGCTGTGCGTCTCGCTGTTCGCTCAGCTCGGCGAGCACTTCTCACCGGTCCATGCCGGGTTGACCCTGATGGCGATGGTCGTCGGCATGATCGCCGGGATGGGCACCGGGTTCGCCCTCGTCGCCCGGCTTGGCCGCCACCTGCTCCATCTCGGCGTCCTGATCGTCGGTGCAGGAACAGTCGTGCTGGCCCTCACCGTGACCGGCGCCCACACCGTCTCGACGCTGGACCTTGCCCCGGGACTGTTCCTGATCGGGCTCGGTGCTGGCTCGAGCATCGGTCAGCTGTTCGACTTCATCCTGGCCGGAGTTGGCATGGACGAAGTTGGCTCTGCCTCTGGAGTGCTCGAAGCCGTCCAGCAGCTCTCCAGCGCGCTCGGGGTCGCCGTGCTGGGCACGATCTTCTTCTCGGCGTTCGACGGACATTTCCCGACACACGCCCTGGCGATAACGGCGTGGGCATGTCTCGTGCCGCTGACCGCCACCTTCCTGCTTCTTTTCAGGCTGCCGATGCACGCCCGTGAACGACAATCCTGACGGCGGTGAGGCGATCCATCGCTCCTCGATGTAACCGTCGACCTCGGTCGCGACCCTTAGTCCGGGCGACGCCGCCCGATCCCCGTCAACGTTTCCTGGCGATCACGAACTGGTGGTCGCTGCGCACGCGGTAGATGCCGCGCTCGTCGCGGCCAGCCTCGAGGGCATCCATGATCTCGCGCCGAACCACGTCGGCGTCGGGACCTCGGAGCGCCGGCACCGACTGTCCGATGCTCGAGACGGCCCGCCAGGCAACATCCGCATCAGGCCACTCGATGACCGAAACCCGAGTGCCCCGCTCAGTGACGAAGAAGCCGGCTGCCTCGAGCATCGCCTCGGCGACGCCCGGTACGGCGATGTCGTTCAGTCGCCGCATCGATCCGTGGTGCGCCTCGGGTGAATGGCGGGCGAGCGGGCGAAAGATGCCGCGGATATCGAGCGGGGGCCCCGCTCCCCAGAAGCTGATACCTAGCGGCGCGCCGGGCTTGAGGACTCGGAACGCCTCGTCGAGCGCTTCCTCGCATCCGCCCCAGATGCCGTTGATCGAGATGGCGGCGTCGAACGAGCCATCCGGCCACGGCAGCTCGAACATGGAGCCGAGCCGCAGATCGGCCTCAGGCGTACGGACGGTCGCCACGGCGAGGAGCTCGGCCGAGGCATCAATGCCCGAGACCGTCGCCCCCATACCAGCCGCGAGGCGCACGGCGAGGCCGGACCCGCAGGCGATGTCGAGCAGGCTGGTTCCGGGCCCTACGCCCACCCGCCCGAAGATCGCGACGAGCACGTCGACTGCATAGTGCTCATACAGGCAGGCCCAGTCGGCCGCTCGGTGGCCCCACGCCTCGCCGGCCACCCGCCAATCGTGCCCGTCACCGGGCTCAGCGCCGCCGTTGCGCTCGGCGGTTTGGCCGGTCCGTTGGGGTGCTGCTCGCATCGCCATGTACTGCATGGTGCACCAGGCGAGCGCCAGAAGTCCTGAAGATTGGTTGAAGATGGCGCGACGTCCTTCGTCAGTTGATCTCCACCCCGGCTCCAAGACTCCGACGCCGCGTCGGCGGAAAGTGATCGCTGTGGCCGGCGAGCGCCCGCCGCAATCACAAAGGAGAAGTGACGATGACCACCACCGATACCCCGACCGTTGACAACGGCGTGAACATCGAGGCGCTGCGCGGCGCCCGCGAGGCGCTCACGAATCACCCCGAGGCCGCCAGATTCGAGTGGCGAGCGAGCTGCGAGTGGGTGCGAGGGACCCACAGCCGCAGCGCGATCACCGACTTCTCCGGCCTCGGCGCGGAGCACGTACACCGTCAGGCCTACACGGTCGACGCCGACCACCCAGAGGTCTTCGCCTCCGAGGACAACGGTCCCACCCCTCCCGAGATCGCGCTCGCCGCGCTCGCATCGTGTCTCACGGCCGGTGTCGCGACGGTGGCGTCGAACCGCGGCATCCAGCTCCACTCCGTGAAGGCGACCGTCACAGGCGGAATGGACCTGCAAGGCATCCTCGGCATCGACGGTGATGTCCGCAATGGTTTCGACCAGGTTGCCGTGACTTACGATATCGACGCGGACGCCAGTCGGGCGGACCTCGAGGCGATCCTCGCCCAGTCCCAGAAGCGTTCGGCCGTCTTCGACATCATCACCAATCCGACCACCGTTCAGGTCTCCCTCGCCTGAGCGGGCTGCGGACCGGATCCCTCGTCCCGAACTGCCACGACGATGCGAGCGATGCGTGTGACGGTCGTCGTCGTTGGCGCCGGGCAGGCCGGTCTGGCGATGAGCCGTCACCTTGCCCTCGCGGGGCTCGACCACGTCGTGCTCGAACGTGGCGAGGTGGCATCATCGTGGCTCGCAGAGCGCTGGGACTCGCTCAGGCTGCTCACCCCGAACTGGATGTGCCGTCTGCCCGGGTACCAGTACGAGGGGCCGGATCGCGACGGCTTCCAGACGGCGGCGGAGACCGCCGGCTGGCTCGAGGCCTACGCCTGCCGCACGGGCGCCCCGGTCCGCACGCGGGTCACGGTGCTGCAGGTGCGGCGGGTGACCGGCGGCTTCGAGGTCGCGACCGACGACGGCTGCTACCGCGCCGTGGCAGTCGTCGTCGCGGCGGGTGCCTCGAGCGACCCGCGGATCCCCGCGGTCGCGGCCGAACTGCCCCGCCGAATCAACCAAGTGACCGCCATGCGCTACCGCAGCCCCGCACAACTCGACACTACGGGCGACGTGCTCGTGGTTGGTGCGTCGGCCTCGGGCGTCCAGATCGCGGACGAGCTCCGACGCTCAGGACGTTGCGTCACCCTTGCGGTCGGCGAGCACGTCCGGCTCCCGCGCACTTACCGAGGCCGCGACATCTACTGCTGGCTCGCGGCGATCGGCCAGCTCGATGAGCGCTACGACGAGGTCGAAGACATCGAGCGGGCACGCCGTCACGCCTCGGTGCAGCTAGTCGGCAACCCGGCACGGAAGTCGCTCGACCTCAACGCGCTCTCCGCCGCCGGCGTCGACCTCGTCGGACGGCTCATGCGGGTGTCCGGCCCGGTGGCGCAATTCTCCGGCGCCCTCGCCAGCCTGACGGCGAACGCGGATCTGAAGCAGGCACGCCTCCTTCAACGCATCGACGACTTCGTCACCGAGCACGGGCTCTCGGGCGACGTTACCGGGCCCGACCGGCCAGAGCCGACCCGCCTCGGTGCGGTACCCACCGAGGTCGACCTCGAGCGGTTCACCACCGTGATTTGGGCAACCGGGTACCGCCCCTCGTATCCGTGGCTGGAGCCGGCTGCCTTCGACCGTCGCGGCCGAATCGTGCACGACGGCGGCGTCTCCCCGATCCCGGGACTCTATGTTCTCGGGCTCCCGTTCCTCCGGCGACGCCGCTCGAACCTGATCGCGGGAGTGGGGGACGACGCGGTCGAGTTGCTCCCGAACCTACTTGCGTACCTCCACGGCGCACGTCCCATCCGGGCCGAACGCCGATCTTGCCGCTCAGTCGTCGAGGGGGCGGGAGAGCAGCGCGTTCCGGACCCGATGGACCACCGCATCGACCGGGCGTGACGATCCGATCGCCGCGAGCTCAGCGGCGCGGACTCCACCGAGCCCGCTTTCGAGCTCGTCCCGCGTGGCGAGTGCCACGTCGCGCAACCTTGCCGAAATCGGCGTGACGCCGAAAATGAAGTGTGCGTCGATTGCTCCGATCAGTTCCACCGCCAGCTCCGCTTGGCCGATGTGGTGCAGCGCAATGACACAGCGCGAGAGCGTGTGCCACTGCTGAGCCCACTCGCCGGAGCGGTACCAAAGGTCGACGGTCTCCGCTAACCCCGCACAACCGCGCGCCAGATCGCCGAGGTGGACAAGGAACCCGCACGCCTCGGTCAGCGCGAAGGCGCCCATCCACCGGTTCCCCGCCATCCGCGCGAGTTCGTCCGCCCTGAGGAAGGCCGCCAGCGCTCCCTCGTCGCTGCGACTGGCGAACCCTTCGGCGACCGCGACCGAAGCGAGGTCGGTGGGACTGCCCGTCACGGCGGCGAGCCCCCGGGCGCGGGCGATGTAGTTGGCGGCGCCTTCGAGATTGCCCATGGCGCTCATCCCGACCGACCCCATGTAGCACGCGTGCACGATCCGCGACGCGACGCCGGACGCCTCCGCCAACTCCACCTGGCGTAGCGAGGCGTGAAGTGCGCCGAGGTCGTCGTTCAATACGAGCAGCGTGTTCCCGAGCGCCCGCTCCGCCAGCCCGCTCGGCTCGACGCCGAGGCCGTCTTCCAAGGCGCGAGTCTCGTGCGCCAAGGCGACCGCGAGCTCGAACTCGCCGCGGACCCACGCGCCGTAGGCACGGACTCCCGTGAGCACCGGCGCGAGGGGGTGTTCGAGTGCATCCTGCGCCCGACACGCGGCATCCGCCCAGGCGAAGAGTTCATAGCGCATGGCCCGCATGGCGAACTCCCGAGACGACACGATGAGCCCGATCGCCGTGTCGAGGTCCCCAGTCTCGAGGGCGAAGCGCTGCGCGGCGCGCAGGTCCGCGAACGACGCGTCCGCTAGTTCGATCGCCTGCGGCTCGCCCGGTGTGCGGATCTCCTCCTCGACGAAGTGCGCCAACGCAGCGAAGCGCGCTGCGTGCGACCCGAAGACCTCCGCGCGACGGTCGTAGCTCATGCGGCTCCGGCCGTACTCACGAAGCGTCTCGAGCAGCTCGTAACGGGTGCCCCCGCCGGCGGGGCGGCGAACCGACACCATGGAGCGCTCGACGAGTCGAGTGAGCACGTCGAGCGCGTCGCCCGAGCGGCACGTCGACTCGGCCGACGCGAGGTCGAAGGGCCCGGCGAAGACGGCGAGGGCGCTGAACAGCTCCTGCTCCTCGGGCGCGAGGAGGTCGTAGGACCAGCTGATGGCGTCCTCCATCGTCCGATGGCGAGGGTCACCGCCGCGACGGGAGGCCTTCAGCAGACTGAAGCGCTCATCGAGGCGTGCCGCGATCTCGGCGAGGTCAATCGTCCGGGCCCGTGCCGCTGCGAGTTCGATCGCGAGCGGGATCCCATCGAGGCGCCGGCAGATCTCGACGACCGAGCTGGCGTTCTCCTCGCTGAGCTCGAATTCCGGATCGGACGCGCGGGCGCGCTCAACGAAGAGCGCCACCGCCGGGGCGCTGCCGAGGCCACCCCCGGCGAGAGCCCCCGCTCCCGCGTCGCCTGTCGACAGTGGGTCGACCGACCACACCTGTTCACCTGGCAGGCCGAGCGGCTCACGGGAGGTCGCCACGATGGAGGCGGCCGGCGCCTCGCGGACGATTCGGGCGGCGAGGGACGCCACCGGCTCGACGAGGTGTTCGCAGTTGTCGAGCACGACGAGTGAACATCGCAGCCGCAGTGTCTCGATGATTGCGTCCCCGATGGAGCTGCCACGCCGGAAGTGCACGTCGATCGCCGTCGCGACGGCCTCGAGTGTGGCGTCCTCGTCGCCGACGGCTACGAGCTCGACTAGCTTCACCCCGTCGGGGTAGCGGTCGGCGATGCGGCGCGCCAGTTCCAAGCCCACTGACGTCTTGCCGACACCCCCCGGACCGACGAGGGTGATGAGGCGGTGCTCCCGGAGGACGGCCGCGAGTCGCTCGAGGAGCGACTCGCGGCCGATGAGTGTTTGCATCGCCGCGGGGAGCGTCGGATCTGGCGGTGGCACCGGCGCTCCGTGTTCGAGCGCGGGCCCCTCCAGGGTCTCCACGGTCGCGATGAACTCGTAGCCCCTGCCGTGCACCGTCCGGATGATCGCCTGGCGGCTGCCGTCATCCCCAAGCGCGTGGCGAACGGACTTGATGCGCGTCGTGAGTGCCGACTCGCTCACGAAACGGTCGCCCCAGACGTCATCGAGGAGCTGCTCCTTGCGGACAACCTCACCTCGGTGCTCGACGAGGTAGCAGAGCACGTCGAACGCTTGCGGCTCGAGCTTCACCTCCCGACCGTCGCGGCGAAGGGTGACCCGGGCCACGTCCAGCTCGCAGTTGGCAAAGCGTAGGATCATCGGCGCACCGCTGCCCGCAGCGCCGAGGAGGATTTCACGACCGGTGCACCCACAGCGCGCCGCCCTCGCAGCTCACGAGCGAGGAGTTCCTGGACGGAGTCATCATTTCGAGGGCCGATCAGTTGGGAAGAACCGCTATCTCGCCCAACACTAGATGCTTACGCCAACCCAACTCCCTGGGTCAATACCGTCGAGAGGGCCAAATCGACAGCTGACCTCATCGGGGACCCCGGTGCGCCAATGTCGATTTGCAGCTGTGGCACCCGTCGTTCTGCAACCACGAGGCGGATCCGCCAAATCGAGCGCTTCAACTCCGGCGAGGTGACCAACGGAATCGTCGGAGGGCGACCACGGTTGCCACCGCTCCCCAGATGGCCACGATCAGCAAGTCGTGCCAGGGCCACGGTGAGACTCCAGGCTGGAACTCGAACGGCGCGGCCACGGCCAGGATGAAGTGGCGCACCGGGAAGTAGTTCGAGAACGTCGCGAGGCCCGAATGGGCCTTGAGCGGGAACCACAGCCCGGACAGGAACAACAGCACGAAGAAGACGATGCTGGTCACCGGCCCCGCCGCCTCCTGATTGGGAATCACGGTGCTCATGGCCACTCCCATGGCGGCAAAGCTGGCAATCCCGACCAGAAGCACGACCACGAATGCTGCGATCGAGGTTGGGAGATGGACCCCGTAGCCGAGTCGGCCGATGATCAACAGCAATATCACCTGGACCGCCGCGACGATCATCGTGCTGATGAAGATGGCGATGATCAGAGCCCAGGTGGGGAGAGGGCTCAGGCGCAGGCGCTTGAGCAGGCCGGTCTCTCGCCGCACGACGAGACTAACGGCGAGGGTGGTGAAGGCGGCCGCCATGACCCCGTACGCGACGAAGCCAGGGACGTAGTAGTCGACCAGTTTGATGTTCCCCAGATAGCTGATTCGTGAGTTGCCGGCGCTGGCGCCGAGCAGCACCAAGAAGACCACGGAGAACCCCACGGTGAAGGCTGCGCCGATCCGGTTCACCCAGAACGACAGTTGCTCGTAGCGGACCATATGGGCGATGAGTCCCATGTCCTTCAGGCGCCCGGACGTCTGAGTCTCCGTGGCAGTGCGATCTCTCACTGGTCATGCCTCTCCGGCCCGTCGGCGTCCGATCGGGTCAGGTCGAGGTAGATATCCTCGAGCGTGGTCCGGGTAACACTGAGGCCGTGGAGCTCCACTCCGCCCTCGAGCGCCCAGTTGAGGATCCGGGCGAGTACTGCCACCTCATCGCCGGTGGTGATCTCGACCGTCCGGCCGTCGAGCACTGAGGGGGGGACGGGCAGCATTGCTGGACTGACGTCCTCGGGAAGGGCAAACCGGATCGAGACGCTTCCGTGGTCGCGTCCCCCGAGCGAAGATGGTGCTCCGGTGGCAACGATCCGACCGCGGGCCAACACGGCCACGTTCTGGGCCAGCGCCTCGACCTCATCCATGTAGTGGCTGGAGAGCAGCACGGTCGTGCCTTCGCCGGACAGTCTGCGGATCAGGTCCCAGGTCGTGCGCCGGGCAGCGGGATCGAGCCCGGTGGTGGGCTCGTCGAGGAACAGGAGATCGGGATTGCCGACGATGCCCAGACCCACGTCGAGCCGTCGCTGCTGGCCACCAGAGAGGGTCTTTACCTTGGCATCGGCTTTCTCACCGAGCCCGACGAGCTCGATGACCTCGCCGACCGGGCGAGGCGAGGGGTAGAAGCCCGCGTTGCGATCAAGGACCTGACGGACGGTGAAGAACGGCTCGACCGCCAGTTCCTGGAGAACGATCCCGAGTCTCGTCCGCAGCCAACGTTGCTGGTGTCGTTCGCCCGGGTCGATCCCCAAGACCCGCACGATTCCGGAATCCCGGCCGGTGAACCCCTCAAGGATTTCGATCGACGTGGTCTTGCCGGCGCCGTTGGGGCCGAGGAGAGCGAAGACCTGACCCGGCTCCACCTCGAAGCTCACGTCGTCGAGGGCACGAACAGAACCGAATGACTTGCGCAGCCCCGACACACTGACCGCCGTCACCGTTGCTCTGTTCGTGGTTTGTGAGTCACCGTCTCGCACATTCCGCTGTAGTAAACAGTAACTGTATCAGATAGGAGTATGTCATGGCCCCCGAAGCATTTCCCGAGATTCCCTCCGACCGGGCTGGGTTCTTGCTGTCGAGGGTGGGTACGGCAGTGCAATCGGGGTTCAAAGACGTACTGGCGAGATGGGACGTCCGGCCGCTCCACTTCCTGGTTCTGAGCGCCCTGGGATCCCGCTCAGGCTCGTCGCAACAGGACCTGTGCCGGGCGCTCGGTATCGACAGCGGGAACATGGTCGAGTTGTTGGATACGCTTGAGACCAAGGGGTACGCACAGCGGGCGCCCGACGCCCAAGACCGCCGTCGACATGTGGTCTCGATCACCCCGAGCGGGCGAACAACACTGGCTGATATCGCCAGAGCCGTCGACACGCATGATCGCCAGTTTTTAGCCTCGCTCGACGCCGACGAGCGTCGTCAATTGGTGGCGCTCCTTGCCAAGCTCTATGCGCCGACCACCGAAGCTCAAGCCGGAGGTTGGGGTATTGCCACCTCGACGGATCCGTGACAGTGGGCAAGATTTCGACACTTCCGGCTCGAGTGTCGTGACTACTCGAATATCCGAACAGCCGCTCGACCGGCGGAGTCGACATGTCGAGAATGGCCGGTCGGTTCCGATTGATAGGCGACGGGACCATTCGGGCCCGCAAGCACAAGGAGGCAAGGTGAAGTACATGGTGATCATCTATGGGAACAAAGACCTGTGGCAATCGTTCCCGCCAGACGTCGCGAGCAAAGCCATCGCGGACGTCGATGACTTCAACAAGCGTCACATCGAAAGCGCCGAGCTGTTGGCCGCCTACGGCTTGGGCGACGAGGTGACGGCCAAGACGGTAAGGGTACGCGACGGGATCCCGGCCGTGACCGACGGGCCCTACCTCGAGGCCAAAGAGTTCGTGTCGAGTTTTTTCATTCTCGATTGCGAGAACGAGGCGCGCGCTCTGGAAATCGCAGCGGAGTATCCCTTCGCGGCCCACAATGCTGTTGATGTGTGGCCGATCTTGCACGAGGCCGGGCAGGAGATGTGACCCAGGCGGAGGGCGTCGAGGACCTGCTGCGGGAATTGGCACCGCACGTCCTCGGCGCGCTCGTGCGCCGGCACGGTCAACTCGACCTTTGCGAAGACGCTGTCCAAGAAGCGCTCTTCGAGGCGTCGGTGGAATGGAAGAAGAGCGGCGTACCCGAACATCCGAGAGGTTGGCTCTTTACGGTTGCCACCCGTCGACTCATCGACCACGTTCGCAGCGATACCGCACGGCGCCGCCGCGAGGAGCGCCTCGTTGTCGGCGCCCCTCCGGCCGAGCTGGCTGGGCTCGGCGAGGCGGCCAACAAAGACCGGGACGACTCCTTGATTCTGCTGTACATGTGTTGCCACCCGGCCCTCAAAGCGCCGGCGCAGATCGCCCTCACCCTTCGGGCGGTGGGTGGGCTCTCCACCGCCGAGATCGCTGGCGCATTCTTCGTGCCCGAGTCCACGATGGGACAGCGCATCAGCCGGGCCAAGCAGCGCATCCGAGACGCCGGCGCCGTCTTCTCGATACCACCCCCCGAAGAGATCGAGGGGCGCACCCGATCTGTTCGGCACGTGCTGTACCTGATCTTCAATGAGGGGTACACCTCGTCGTCTGGCCCACAGGTGCACCGGAGTGAACTGACGACCGAAGCGATCCGGCTGACCCGTGAGGTGCACCGTCTCCGTCCTCTTGACACGGAGACGACCGGTCTCCTGGCGCTGATGTTGCTGACCGAGGCGCGCCGTCCGGCTCGGATCACGCCCAGCGGGGACGTCGTGGCGCTCGGTGAGCAGGACCGCAGGAAGTGGGATAGGGGATTGATCCAAGAGGGGGTGGAGCTTGTCACCGGTGCGCTCTCTCATGGCCCCGTCGGCTCTTACCAGATCCAAGCGGCGATCGCCGCCGTGCACGACGAAGCCGAACGGGTCGAGGAGACCGACTGGACTCAGGTGCTTGCCCTCTATGAGTTGCTCGATCAAGTCTCGCCGAACCCCATGGCCACGCTGAACCGCTGCGTTGCAGTGGCAATGGTGCACGGTCCCATCGCCGGTCTTGATCTTCTTGTCAAACTCCAAGACGACCCTCGAGTGGTCCAGCATCACTTGTTCTACGCGGTCCGAGGCCATCTCCTCGACATGGCGGAAGATCACACCGCCGCCAGCGAAGCCTTCGAGGCCGCAGCACGGCGCACCGCGAGTCAGCCGGAGAAGCGCTACCTGCTGAAACGGTCCAAGCAGGTCTTGTCGGGTCGCCGCAAGTAGCAACGCCTTACTGAAGCTTGAGCCAGTCGACGTAGGTAGCGGTGCGGGTTCTACGGTCGTAACATCGGCTGCTGCAGACCCGTCGTACGACGGGTGTGAGATCCACCCAGTGGAGGTGCTAAATGGCCGAGGTCCCGTCGTCCCCAGAGGAAATTGTGCTGGCCCACTTCATCGTCTCGGACGATGTCGAGCGCTCGCGGCGCTTCTACTCCGAAGTACTCGGTGGCAGGGTGGTCTTCTCAGGAGACGTGACCTATGTCGCGCTATCCAACAGCTGGATCATCATCAACGTCGGCGGAGGTCCGACCGACGACAAGCCTGCGGTCACCCTGGAAACGCCACGCGATCCCGACCGGGTCAGCAGCTTCCTCAATATCCGGGTCAAAGACATCGCGGCCGTGTACGCCGAATGGAGCGCCCGGGGTGCTCAATTCCTGACGCCGCCGAAGCAGCACCAGTATGAGATCCGTTGCTACATCCGGGACCCCGACGGTCATCTGATCGAAGTGGGTCAAACCACGGACCCAGAGGGGGACTGGTCACCCGCCCACTGGCCCTCGAGTACGTCCGGCGGGGAGTCCGAGTGATGGCCGAGATCACCGGCGAGAGAAGGTTTCGGTCATGACCACCGCGGTCATCGGCACCGGAGGGGTCGGATCGGTCATCGCCCGCCAGCTCGCATCAGGCGGCGAGACCTTGCGGCTCTCGAGCGCTGACCAGGAGTCCGCTCGAATGCTGGCTGCAAAGATCGGCCCAAATGCGGTCGTCGCCGTCGACAACCGCGACGCGTTGCGGGACGCCGCTGCCGTCGTCCTCGCGCTGCGGTTTGCCGTGTTGGAGGGCGTCATCGACGAGATCGCCGACCCGCTAACCGACAAACTGGTGGTCGTTCCGAGCAACCCGCTCAGTGTCGACGCCAAAGGTGACGTCGTACATCTCCTGCCGAAAGGGCAGTCCTCCGGCGAGATTGTCGCCGGGTGGTTGCCGGCGGGGGCGCACCTGGCCATGGCGTTCGGGACCCTGTCGGCCAATCTTTTCGAGTCCTCGAGCAACCGGTCACCGGAGCCGGCGGTCCTCTTCTACGCGGCCGACGACGACCGTGCTGGCGAGGAGGTCGAGCGATTGATCCGAACGGCCGGGTTCGAGCCGGTGAAGGTCGGCGGGATCGAACAGTCGGGTCGACTCGAGGTGGGTGGCGACCTTCACGATCTCGTGGTCGGACCCGCAGAGGCGCGGTCATTGATCGGTGGGGCCTGATCGTCTCGCCGCCCTGGCGGGGGCAGTGATTGGCGAGGAGCGTCAAGCAGTTCGGGGGCCTCCAACGAGGCACGGGTTGACGGGGCGAGCAGGTCGGTTCTGGTCGACGCCGGAACGGCGGCCAGGCCGCCGAGTGTGAAGAGTGTCATCGGCCCGACTACCGATGGTGGTCCCGCCCAGAGCCATCGGGCTATGGGGCGGCCAAACAGTTCCGACGGACAGTCGCCGCTGCTCGGAGCAGGCTGGGTCGGTAGTGGACGGTTAGCTGAGATACCGGGACGAATCTAACTCTTGACAAAATCCAAAATAAGATTAATACTGCAGCCATGCTCGGAGAGTCAGCGGACTCAGCGGATCTACTTCGCCGGCACGGTGTGCAGGTGACGGCGCAGCGCCTGGCCGTCCTGAAGGGGGTGTCGGGGCGACCTCATGGCACAGCAGAGGAGATTGAGGAGTTCGCCCGGGCCGAGATCGGTGCCGTTTCGCGCCAAGCGGTGTACGACGCACTCGGCATCCTGACGGAGAAGGGGCTCATTCGACGGATCCAGCCGGCACGCTCGCCGGCTCGTTATGAGGACCGGGTGGACGACAACCACCACCACCTTGTCTGTCGAAGGTGCGGCGTCACTGTCGATGTCCACTGTGCGGTGGGGTACAAGCCCTGCCTGGAGGCTGCCGATGACAACGGGTTCATCGTCGACGAAGCCGAGGTCATCTACTGGGGCACGTGCCCCGTATGCCAGGGAGCCTAGGGACTGCGGCAAGCCCGAGATCTGAAAGTACCAGCCACATGACCAGGAGCCGAAGCACCAGCACCTGAACTACCAGCACCTGAACTATCAGCCACATGAATGGGAGAGGATTCACCATGAACGACGACGACGGGGGCGCAACCGCTACCTCCTCCGAAGGAGCAACGCCCGCAGCCAGGTGCCCAGTGATGAGCCATCCCCAGGCCGCAAGTGGTTCGATGGCCAACCAGCACTGGTGGCCCGATCAGCTGAACCTGCGACCGCTCGCCAAGAACTCACCGTTGATCGATCCGATGGGCAAGAAGTTCGACTACGCGGCCGAATTCGCGACGCTGGATCTCGCAGCCCTGAAGGCCGACATCGTCAAGGTGATGACGATCTCACAGGAGTGGTGGCCGGCCGACTATGGCCACTACGGCCCCCTGTTCATTCGTATGGCATGGCACAGCGCCGGTACGTACCGGATCCACGACGGCCGAGGCGGTGCGGGATCAGGCACGCAGCGCTTCGCGCCGCTCAACAGCTGGCCCGACAACGGAAATCTGGACAAGGCGCGCCGCCTTCTCTGGCCGGTCAAGCAGAAGTACGGCCAGAAGATCTCCTGGGCTGACCTGTTTATCCTCGCCGGGAACTGCGCGTTGGAATCGATGGGTTTCACGACGTTCGGCTTCGGCGGCGGGCGCGAGGACGTCTGGGAACCGGAGGAGGACATCTACTGGGGCCCGGAGGACACCTGGCTCGGCGACGAGCGCTACAGCGGTGATCGGGAGCTGGCGGATCCTCTCGGTGCGGTGCAGATGGGCTTGATCTATGTGAACCCGGAGGGCCCCAATGGCAACCCTGACCCGGTTGCCGCGGCCCGGGACATCCGAGAGACGTTCGCTCGGATGGCGATGAACGACGAGGAGACGGTGGCGCTCATCGCCGGCGGGCACACCTTCGGCAAGACCCATGGTGCCGCCGATGGCTCGCGTTATGTCGGTCGCGAGCCCGAAGGAGCTCCGATCGAACTGCAGGGGTTGGGCTGGAAGAACACCTTCGGCAGCGGGAAGGGCGACGACGCGATCACCAGTGGTTTGGAGGTGATCTGGACCACCAATCCGACGAAGTGGGACAACGGGTTCTTCGAAAACCTGTTCGGCTACGAGTGGGAGCTCACGAAGAGCCCGGCCGGCGCGCACCAGTGGCGTCCCACCGATCGAGCGGCGGACGACACCGTGCCCGACGCGCACGACCCGTCCACGCGCCACGCTCCGATGATGCTCACCACGGACCTCTCACTTCGGGTCGACCCGGCCTACGAGCCGATCTCGCGACGGTTCTACGAGCACCCGGACGAGTTCGCGGACGCCTTCGCCAGGGCCTGGTACAAGCTCACTCATCGTGACATGGGGCCCGCTTCGCGCTACCTCGGCCCTGAAGTCCCTTCCGAGCAGCTCATCTGGCAGGACCCGGTACCTGCTGTCGATCACCCGTTGGTCGACGCGGACGACATTGCGGTCCTGAAGGGCGAGATCCTGGCCTCCGGACTGCTGATTTCCCAGCTGGTCAGCACGGCGTGGGCGTCGGCTTCGACCTTCCGTGACAGCGACAAGCGCGGCGGGGCAAACGGCGCTCGTCTACGCCTCGCTCCGCAGAAGGACTGGGAGGTCAACCATCCTCCCGAGCTGGCGAAGGTGCTGGTGACCCTGGAGAGGATTCAGGCCGCCTTCAACAGCTCGCGGACGGATGGGAAGAAGGTGTCCCTCGCCGACCTGATCGTCCTGGGCGGATGTGCCGCGGTAGAGCAGGCTGCCCAGAACGCCGGCCACCATGTTCAGGTTCCGTTCTCGCCGGGGCGTACGGACGCATCAGCCGAGCAGACCGATGTCGACGCCTTTGCCGTGCTCGAGCCGACCGCGGACGGTTTCCGTAACTATCTCCGAGCGGGCGACAAGCGTCGACCGGAGGAGCTACTCATCGACCGGTCGAGCCTGCTGGCCCTGACGGCTCCGGAGATGACGGTGCTGGTCGGCGGCTTGCGCGTCCTGGGTGCGAACACCGCCCACGCCGAGCACGGCGTACTGACCGGTCAACCCGAAGCGCTGACCAACGACTTCTTCGTGAACCTGCTCGACATGGACACCGAGTGGCGTGTGTCCTCGACCGAGCACGTTTACGAGGGCCGCGACCGCGCAACGGGGAAAGTCAAGTGGACGGCTACTGCCGTCGACCTCATCTTCGGATCGCATTCCCAGCTCCGAGCCATCACCGAGGTCTACGCCTGCGACGACGCGCAGCCAAAGTTCGTACGGGACTTCGTCGCGGTGTGGGACGAGGTCATGAACCTCGACCGTTTCGAGCTCACCTGACCTCGGTGTCAGAGCTCTCCCGAGCAAAAGGGCGCGGTAGGGGCCCTTGTGCTGAGTCGCACACGGCGCGAAAATCGTGTTGTGGCAGGGCGTGCGAAGCACCGGCACACGGACGTGATCCATGAGCGGCCCAGGGAAGGCTGGCACAAACTGCTCGACGAGCTCACCAAGGTGCGCACGGGCGACGACGTCACGATCGAATTGCTCGATGCTGAGTTCGGCGACGCTCTCGAGGCGGAGCGGATGCCGCTTGCCTACATTGAGTACGACGAACACGCCGACGAAGCGTCGGTGGGCGTGGGCGGTCGGGACGGCCGCTACCCGGTTGTGCTCCGACACTCGGTCGAGCATCCCACCTCGATCCTGACCGACTCGAAGCCTCCCAGGCTGCCCCTGATCGTACAGATCGTGGGGGCCGACGGGTCTGAGACCCTGGTCACCGTAGTCCCCCGCTCCTAGCTGGGGGTGACCGGGCTCCGGTCGAATACGGTGGCTGAAGAGTTGACGTCGTCACCGATCCCGGGGTGGGTTGCATAGGAACGGAGGGTCCGCACCATGACAGATGAAGATGAGGCCTTTCCGATGCTGGACGCGGCAGACATGGCGTTGGTCACCCAGCTGGGCGTTCGACGCCGGGTCTCGGACGGGGAGTACCTCTTCCGAGAGGGCGACGACGCCTATGACTTCTTCGTCGTGGTTAGCGCCGAGGTCGACATCGTGGTGGCGGTCGATGGCGGCGAGAGCGTCATCGTTCACCACGGACCCGGCCGTTTTCTTGGCGAGCTGAACATGCTGAGCGGCCTACGGGTCTTCGTCTCGGCCAAGGTCGTCAGTCCAGGCGAAGTTGTCGTGGTCTCCCGGGACCGGCTGCGGCAACTGATGGCGACGAATCCTCGGCTGGGAGACACCATCCTCGCCGCGTTCGTAGCCCGGCGAGGGTTGCTCATGACGGGAGCAGCGCCGGCGATCCGGGTCATCGGGTCACGGTTCTCCCCCGAATCCCTCCGCATCGGGGAGTTCCTGGTCCGGACCCACATACCCCACGAGTGGCTGGATGCAGATAGTGACCCTCAGGTGGAAGCTCTGCTGGGGCAGTTCGGCATCGCCGCGACGGAGTTGCCTGTCGTCATCGCCACCGGCACCGTGCTGCGCCAGGCCACCCCAGGCGATGTGGCGGCCTATCTCCGACTCACGGTCGAAAGTCTGCCGGATCGCTGCTTCGATCTGGTGGTGGTCGGGGGCGGCCCAGCCGGCCTGGCGGCGGCGGTCTACGGAGCTTCCGAAGGGCTGCGCACGCTGGGCGTGGAGATGACCGCACCCGGTGGGCAGGCAGGGATGAGCTCACGGATCGAGAACTACCTGGGGTTTCCCATGGGCATCTCTGGTGAGGAGCTCACCCAGCGGGCGATCATCCAAGCCGAAAAGTTCGGGGCCAGCCTCACCGTACCCTGCACGGTCGTCTCGCTGGGAAGCCGGGCCGGGCACTTGGTCGTGCGACTGAGCGACGGAAGCGAGGTCGCGGGACGGGCAGTCATCGCCGCAACCGGCGCCTCCTACCGCCGACTGGAGGCCTCACGACTGAGCGACTTCGAAGGCAATGGCGTGTACTACGCCGCCACCGACATGGAGGCACGCATCTGCGGCCGGTCGCCCGTGGTGGTCGTCGGAGGTGGCAACTCGGCCGGTCAGGCGGCCATCTTCCTGAGCCAGGGCGGGTGCGGGGTCACACTCGTCATCCGAGGCTCGGACCTCGGCAAGGACATGTCGCGTTATCTGGTCGAACGAGTCGAGGCCGACCCTCACATCACGGTTCAAACACGCGCCACCATCGTCGCTCTGGACGGGGACGAGACCCTACGAACCGTGCATCTGAACGGCCCCGACGGCACCATCGTCCTCCCATGCTCCGGACTGTTCTCCTTCATTGGGGCAGACCCCTCCTCGGGTTGGCTCAACGGCTGCGCGGCCCTCGATGACGCTGGCTTTGTGTTGACCGACCTCTCGCTGACCCCCGACCAGCTCGATCAGGATTGGCAGACGGCCGCCCGGTCGCCGTTGCCGTTCGAATCCAGCCATCCCGGCCTCTTCGCCGTCGGCGATCTGCGATCGGGATCCACCAAGCGAGTGGCGGCGGCCGTGGGTGAGGGTTCGGCGTCGGTGCGATCCGTACACCAGTACCTCGCCTTCTGACCAGCTCCTCGTCACTGGGCTTTTGACCAGGAATTTCCTGTTTACGCGGACGATGTAGTCCTCAATGCGTCCTCAACCGGACCAAACTCGGCCCCCCCAAACGTAGCGGCCACGGCGGGGCGCCAGACTTTCGCCGAGAAGCGGCTTCTGCGTAGTGGTTGTCCAAGGTCGTCGGTGAAGACCAGGTCGTTCGCCCCCGTACCGAACGTCGCCAGGTGCGGGGCCAACACCTCAACGACCACGTCCGGGACGGGAACCTTCCGTCGGCTTGCCTTCGTCTTGGGCGGACCGAACTCCGGCTCCCCGACGAGTTGCAGCAGCTGTTGCTCAACCCGGACCTGCTTACGAAGAATGTCTAGGTGGCCAACTGTGAGGCCAAAGGCCTCGACGGCGGATTCGAGACTTGCTGAGACTTCGTCAAAGAAAAGTGCCAACGGGCCGCTCGCGCTCGATCATCCTGGCTCAGGCGTGGCTGTACCCGCCCTACTGGGTCTTCAGATTTCTTTTGTGAAAGTGCGTGACGTTCAGTTGTGATTGTTGATCCACTCGCGGTAGTGCCACACTACGGCCAATCGCGTTGCAGCCTTTGATATCTCGTGCGTTGCAGAGGTCGCAGAGTCTGCGAGCCGGCAGCCCCGTTCTCGATAGGCTCCACAGAAAGGATGTGCCGTTATCTCAAGCACTCGTCATTCAGACCGAAGGCCGTTCTTAATACGAATGACTGCTGAGCGAGTGACCTACATCGAGAACGCCCACGACGACGTGAAGTGGGTCAGCCCCGACTGTGGGTGGTAGCACCAACATCGAGGCGTTCATCATCCGCGACAACGGCGAGGTTCGCCCGCTTCCGCCGCAGCCCAGGAACTCTCATCTCGTATGCCAGACCAACGATGGAGACGTTCCCGTGACTCCCATCGTCATCTATCCCTACAGTCGGGAAGAACCCGACATCGGGTTCACCAGCGACGACGAGACGCTGGTGTTCCAGGGCGACGAACTGGTGGAGCGCTACGACGGGACCAGGCTGGAGACGTCGGAAGAGTGCGAGGTCTTTCTAGAGGCGTGCCTGACGGTCGCTCACCAGTTCGCTCCCTTCCACGCCGTGGCCGAGCGAGACGGCGAGACGTGGAAGGTCACTGTGGCGGGGTACGAGTCGCGAGCAGATACCGCACTTGAAGCTGTCCATCGAGCCTACGGTCATGCGGTTATCGGTGCAGAGTAGACGTCACCGACGAGGCTGACCGAAGGTGCGCTGCGGCACCTAGCTCCCTGCCCGCTTGAATGCCACCCCGGCCGGCCGAACGGATGAGGAGCCGAATTCTGTCACGGAGACCAGGTACGACCGCCTTCACCAGCTGTAAGGCGGGCTGTTCGGGACTCCATAAGTCGGGGAACTCCCCTCGCCCTGCAACGGACAGCGGGCGTGGCGACATCCCATTCTCATCTGGCTGCCTCCTAATACTCAAGCACCACACCCTGAGCGCTGCTCAGTCCTCCGTCTGTCTCCCAGGTGGCGGTGAGAGGAGCCGACGACGGAGCCACCTGCCACGCCGCCGAGGTCCCGTTGGAGAACGACCAGTACCCATGGTTGTAATAAGTCCACGGTGCGGCAGGCCCAGTCACGTAGGCGTCGAGGGTGTCGGCTCCTATAACGGCGACATTTCCAGCCGCTCCGGGCGAGACCGTCCAGCTCTGATTAGCTAGGTAGCCTGGGTCAGTCAGCGCTCCACCGCCGTTTATGAAGCCAGTAGCGGGAGCGTTGAACTCCACGGCAAAGGCGTCCCACGCATTGGTCGGCGTGTTGACCGTGACCGCGTCGGATGCGCCCGTCGTGTTCGTGCAGACCCATATCTCATAGTCGGCACCATCGTTGTACGAGTTGACGAACTGGAAAGTGCCCATCCCCGACGAGACGCTGGTGACGGTATTCGTCTGGGTGCCTGGGTTGGTCAGGGTCTGAATCATGAGAACGACAGAGTGACCAATCCCAGTGTTGTTGGCGAGCACTTGGTGGGACGTGCCACTGCTGAGGCTGGTGGTGTTCCCTGTAAAGGTGCCCGTGTCGTCGGCCTGAACAAAGGCAACTGACGACCCCGAGGAGCCAGTGGTCGTTGTCGTTGTGCTACTGCTCGTCGTGGTGGTCGACCCTGTAGTAGTCGTGGTCCCACCCGTGGTCGTGGTTGTTGTTGGACTGGCCACGCACGTCTCATTGATTTCCGTCTTATTGACCCTCGAGGTCGTAAGCGAGCTGCCGCTACATGACTGCGTCGCGGTCTCGCCGCCAGTGAGCGGCGGGAGGGAGGTCGACGCTGACTCAGCGAGTCCGACTCCTACGCCGACGAAGGCTAGGAGGACAACCATCCCCCCTAGTCCTAACGTTCTGGCCTTCCCGAAGAATGCCTTGGTGCGGGCTTGCTGCCGCGCGTTCCAGTGCTTGGCCTTGGACATTGCTCCCCTACCTCCACTCGGTCGTTCTCTCCTAATGGTCGTCAGTGTGTGTCACACATGTTGGTTTGATCGCAAGGTTCTTTAGAATCCTCTTCAATCAAGTCCAGCCGCCCTGATCCATTTCTCCCGTCTTGAACTACGCTTGGGCCGCTTTACAAACATCCTGCCCATCGCTTGGTCGAGATTCGGGAGTCTCGCTCATGTCGATGTTATAGCTGAATTCGTCGCGGGACCTCGTAGAGCTCTCCCTCCTCCTGGCGGAGTGGGCAGGTTGTCGTTAGTCCAGGCGGGGGTCGTTTCTGCCGGCGCTTCGCTTCCATCGTGCCGACGACCGATGAGCCCCGCTGTACCATTTGTGAACGGATGCTCATGACCATTCCTGGTGACCCGAGCCACCGACGGTGCCCGAGTTGTGGGTGGGCAAAAGGCCCGGAGGGACGCTGGAATATTCCGGTAGTTGTTCCTGCGAGTGCTTCGGAAGCCTCCGCCTAGTTCCGGCGGTGCGGTGGCAGCCAGCAGTGACTCGATCTTCTCGTCGAGCTCGGCGATCTCGTCGTCGAGTGCCTCGACGCGATGGCCCAACGAGGAGAGCGCCGCCTTGGTCGCTGCTGTCACCGGATTCGATGATCTGGTCGGTCGCAGCCTCGTGCATTCGGCCACCAGCGCGGTGACCGAGAGGCCTTTCAATCGGCAATGAAGCTGTTCAGGGGCACTGATTCCGAGGTGGCGCATCTGGACGATCGCCTTGATCCGGGCTCCCCGGGCCGAACGCTTGGCCACGACCAGGGCCCGGATGGCCTCGACCGGACCGTCCTTGGTCTTGCCTGCCCCCGAGGCCCGACCAGACAATGCAGCTCGAGCCGCTTCGACGGCGTCGAGAGGATCGGACTTGCCGTGATTGCGTCGGGCCTGGCGGTTGGGACGGTTGACCTCGACGACGTCGATACCTTTGCGGCGCAAGACGCGGGCCAGACCCACCCCATAGGAGCCGGTGCTCTCTACGCCGACCTTGGTCACCTGTCCGAAGCCCTCGAGCCAGCCCAGCAGCGTTTTGTACCCAGCCGCATCCGCCCCAAAGGGCTCGGATCCGATGAGGCGCGCCAGTGGATCGAGTGCGGCCGCGACGTGGGTGTCGAGGTGGGTGTCGACTCCGCCCGTGATACCGCGCGCGGCATCTACGATTGTCATGGCCATCCCTTCTTCCTTAACTGTTGAGGGGTGGCACGGCCGTCGCGGATCGGAGTGACGGGCGGTCAGGCTTGTTGGTAGCAAACCTGACCAATCACCCAAATCTCGGAGACGGGGCGTGCCGTGTCAATGTGCACCTGGAAGAGCCCGGGCGACGACGCCACAAGCGACGCCTCAGGACTCCGAGTCAGACCGAATCTTCCAGTACTCCCGAAGCTATTCAGGACCAGCAGTCAAGCGGTGGACCCTTCAGGACATTGTCATTGTTCGGGGATATGCGCCGATCCGTCGCACCCCAGCGCGGCGGTCGGGGGGCACCCCAGGACATGCTCCCGAGCATCTGTATCGTTACCGTATGGAGCCAGAAGTCCCATCGGCCAGAGGTCACGTTGGGGACGTCCTGAGGGCGGCTGCCTTGGCTCTACTGGGTCGTCAAATGGGAGAGGCGGCAATCGAAGACGATGAACCGCAGGCCGTCTTCCTCACTGAGAGGGCGAAAAAACTCGAACGTTTGGCCCTCCGTCTAGCGAAGTCCGACGCCAACGATTCGAGCGCCATCGCCCAGCCACGAGAGGGATCTGCGGCGAGCGGCTGCCCGAGTCCGCATGAGCGGACTGCATCACGAGAACCGTGCACACCATGTCGCCAATAAGAATCTGCTCGGGGCAGTGACAGGCGGGGTGTTCGAGCCACTCTCGGATGAACAAGATAAGTGGTTCTCACGTCTCGAACAGCTCGACCGAGTGCCCGAAACGGAGGCGTTCGAGCAGCTAGTGACGCTCCAACCCAACCTGAGGGAGTTCGAGGAGACGGTTCTGCGGGTGGCTCCCGATCTCTGGCCGTCTCCGCTGGATTCGGATGACGCGATCGTCAGCTATGTCGTGGATGGCTCGGATCGACGGGACTCGCTCACGGCATCTGCCAGTCCCCCGTCAGAGTGGCGCTTTGCCAACAACGCGCGACCCGATAAGAGTCAAGCGGCCATACCCGACTGGACCCAACGTTCAAAGATTTCCACTCTCTCTGGGGCCCACGCCCCATCGCATGGCATCGAGCCGTTCTTCACACGTTCCAAGATCTCAGAAGCATGAGCACGAACGTCGTCGAAGGACCAAAGGTCAAACGCTTTTTCCATGGACTGGCGATCATGTTGCCGGAATAGCGGTTTGATGTCGGTCGCGAAGCTCAACCTCGCGTCGTTCGAAGGAGAGTCCATAAGAACCAATGTAGTCCGTTGGGGCAACGGATCCACAGGCTCGCTGCCCAGGTCTCGATGCGATATGGGCGACCGCGACCCCCTCGGCAGGAGGTCGTGAAGCAGTCAGGCATGAGCTACACGCCGCGCTGTCAATAGGTTCAATATCAAGTTCCTGCGGCGTATGCAACGATTCGTTGACGCAGAACCGGCATGGTCAACCCGCTCGCCGGGATGCTCTCGGGAGTGTCGACAGCCGATCTCTTGGCTACATTCAATCCGGACTTCTCGGCGGTTATCAGTCCGGACCCCGGTTTGGCGACTGATCCGTGCGATCCCACAAGGACCACGACGGCGACCAAGACGACCACCGTCAATCCCAGAATCAAGAAGGATTGACAATGGATACTTGGATTTCCGCATCGGAACTATTGTCCAGTGCCTTCTCGCGACCCGTTCGTCGAGCTACGTTCAAAACGCGTGTCCCGTAAGAGGTAATGGAACAGGGTGCTGAGATTTTCGGCAGCGTAGCGCCGCCTGGGACGAACACCGGTCAATGAGTTGTCGCGAGGTTCTCCGGTCAGTACCCGTGGACGGTTATCGCCGCAGCTCGGCCACCTTCTCGAGCCGACCAAGCTTCTGCGGGTTGCTGATGGCGTAGATCCGGGTGACCCGGCCGTCCTCGACCACCAGGCTGACCGCGGTGGTTCCGCCACCGGCCTCGACCCGGACGCCCGGCATCCCGTTGAACCAGGCCACGGTCGCCACCAGGTCCGGGAGATCCGTCACGCGGGCCAGGAACGCCACCACCCTGTCGACGCCGGTGATCGGCTTGCGAGCCGCCCGCACCTGGCCGCCGCCGTCGGCGATGAGCACCACCTCAGGGGCGAGGACCTCCAGCAGTCCCGGCACGTCGCCGGAGGAGATGGCGGCGATGAGCTTCTGGACGGTCGCCTCCTGCTGGGCCCGGTCCACGTGCATCCGCGGCCTCCGCGCCGCCACGTGGGCGCGGGCACGGTGCCCGATCTGGCGGACCGCGGCCGGAGTCTTGCCCACGACCTCGGCGATCTCGTCGTAGGGCGTCTCGAACACCTCGTGCAGCACGAACACGGCCCGCTCGGCCGGACCGAGGGTCTCGAGCACCGTGAGCATGGCGATCGAGAGGTTCTCGGCCAGCTCGACGTCCTCGGCCGCATCGGGACTGGTGAGCAGCGGCTCGGGCAACCATTCCCCCACGTACTCTTCGCGGCGCCGCGACACCGAGCGGAGCCGGTTCATCGCTTGCCGGGTGACGATCCGGACCAGATAGGCCCGCGGGTCACGCACCTCCGCCTGGTCCACGCCGGACCACCGCAGCCAGGTCTCCTGTACGACGTCCTCGGCGTCGACCGCTGAGCCGAGCATCTCGTAGGCGACGGTGAACAGCAGGCCACGGTGAGCGATGAACGGGTCGCCACTCATGTGGACGATGCAAGGGCGAGCGGCGCGAGGTCACAGGCGGCCGAGAACTCCTGCGACTCAATACCCATGGCGACGTTGGAGCGGGCCATGAAGTTGGCCAGCGCCACGGACGCCGTCAGCTCCACGAGCGCAGCCGGGCCGAGCACCGCCAGCAGCCTGGCCGAGAGTTCATCGGTGACGGTCGGTGGGGTCTGCGTCATGGCCTCGGCGTACTCCATGACGTCGCGCTCGAGCGGCGTGAAGGCAGCCGACATCCGCCACCGCGGCACCTCACGCGCCTTGGTGACGTCGAGTCCCTTGTTGTTGGCCTGGAAGTAGCCGAAGTCCAGGCAAAAGCTGCAGCCGATCAGGCTGGCCGTGGCCATGTGGGCGAACGACTTGAGGTTCTCGTCACACCGGTCCCACTTCTGCGCCTTACGACCGATGCTGAAGCTTAGGTTCAGCACCTTGCGGTTGTGCCACGCCACCCCGACGGGCTCGGGTACCTCGCCGAACATCTTGCGGGACATCCGCTTGACCATTGCGCCGTACAAGCCGGTCAGCTCGGCCGTGGGGATCCTGGGGCTGTTGGACATGATGTCTCCTCCATTTTGTTGTGCAAACGCTCTCGGCATAGAGACACCGCGGACGCATCGAATGTGACACCCAGGCCGGATATTGCTGCCAGTCGTCGTGGAGCAGAGTTCCGCGACGCCATCCTCCTCACGATCGGTGATGGGCTGCGACGACCTTTTCGCCATGGCATGGAGGGAGTGCATCTCCCGGCGACGTGGCTCAGCTGTGGGCAGTCACGGCTCGCAGCTCGGCCATGGAGGTCTTCATGATGACGGGAAGGCTCCGGTCATCATGGCCGTTCGCCCAGCGCTCAATGGCCACACGGAGCACCGACATGCCGGCCTCGGCGGCCAAGGTCGCCTGCAGTTCGCCGACGCCCCGCTGGCGCAGGGTGGCAGCAACTGCTGCGGCGTAGTCGGCCAGCTTGGCCAGCTCGCGTTCTCGTAGCTCGGGGTTGGTGGCGATGACGACCTGGCGCTGGGCGGAGAGATCCCGGCGGGCTTCGCCGAGCAGGGCGGCTGCGGCGTCGAGACCGCGGGCGACTGCTTCAAGGGGCGTGTGCCTCGCGGGCGCCCCGGCGACGCCCGACACGATCCGCTCTCGAAGGAGCTCGGAGCCGCCGAAGAGCACTTCCCGCTTGTCGGTGAAGTGCCGGAAGAAGGTGCGCTCGGTCACACCGGCCCGGGCGGCGATCTCGGCGGCCGTGGTCTGGTCGAACCCGCGCTCTGCGTACAGGGCGAGGGCCGCTTCCTGCAGCCTGCCCCGACTGTCCGGCTCCCATCGACCCATGATCTCCATCCTAGGTGTTGACAGTCACTGACATCAGTCCTATAGTGATGTCTGTTGCCGACATCACTATAGCTTCGGAGGTCAGTCATGAGAGTATTCGTCACCGGCGCATCGGGCTGGATCGGCTCAGCCGTCGTCCCCGAACTCATCGGCGCCGGCCACGAGGTGGTCGGCTTGGCCCGCTCCGACCAATCAGCACAGCGCCTGGAAGCCGTGGGCGCCATCGTTCGGCGGGGCGACCTCGACGATCCGGAGGCCCTGGCCAAGGCGGCGGCCGACTCAGACGGCGTCATCCACCTGGCCTTCCAGCACGAGGTGGCCTTCGGCGGCGACTTCGCCGCCGCCGCAGCCGCCGACCGCCGGGCCGTGGAGGCCATGGGCGCCGCCCTGGCCGACTCCGAGCGACCCTTCGTTCTTGCCTCCGGCATGCTCGGTCTCACGACCGGACGGGTGGCAACAGAGAACGACGGGCTGGTCGCCAGTCCCGAGGTTCGGGCCAACCCCGCCGGGCGCCGGGCGGCCACCGCCCTGCTTACCCTGTCGCTGCGGGGCATCGGCGTCCGCTCGTCGGTTTTGCGCTTCGCGCCGACGGTGCATGGCGACGGCGACAACGGGTTCGTGGCCACGCTCGTGGGCATCGCCCGTCAGCGAGGCGTCGCCGGTTACGTGGGTGACGGCTCGAACCGGTGGCCCGCAGTGCACCGTTCCGACGCCGCCCGCCTGGCGCGTCTGGCTGTCGAGGCCGCTCCCGCCGGCTCGGTCCTGCACGCCGCCGCGGACGAGGGCGTTGTCTTCCGGGAGATCGCCGAGGCGATAGGCAAGCACCTCGACATCCCGACGAAGTCAGTAGCCTCCGAGGACGCCCCCGAACACTTCGGCTTCATGGCCCACTTCGTTGCCCTGGACAGCCCGGTCACCGCCACCATCACACGGGAGCTGCTCGGATGGGAGCCGACCGGGCCCAGCCTGCTCGAAGACCTCGAGCAGGACCACTACTACCGCTCGGTGTAGTCCCCGACCGGACATTACCGTCACGGATACCTCATACGTGGGGCCTCGTGGAGCGTGTGAGCGAGCTCGTCGGTTGCGCTCATAGATTGCGCGGGCCTGGTCCTTGTTCGCCCAGAAGGTCGTCAGGGTTCACGAGCTTGCACAGGCCCAGGGAGAGGCATCCGCAGCCGATGCAGCCGCTGAGGCGATCCCGGAGGTGCTGCAGGCCGATGATCCGCTGATCGAGGTCGTCGCGCCACGCCGCGGAGAGCCGCTCCCAGTCCCGGCGCGTCGGGGTGCGGCCGTCCGGGAGCCGGTCGAGAGCGTCCCTGATTCGCCGAAGGGGAATGCCGACCGCCTGGGAGGCGCGGATGAACGCCACTCTCCGCAGCACCTCCCGCGGGAACCGCCGCTGGTTCCCCGAGGTGCGCGTGCTGTGGATGAGGCCTTCGGCTTCGTAGAAGTGGAGGGCCGAGACGGCGATCCCGCTGCGGGACGCTACCTGGCCCACCGTCAGCTCGGCCGCTGGAAGGGAGGATCTGGACATGTGCTTGACCTAAACCATACCTGAGGTTCTAGTCTCGCGCGGTATGACATTCAGCGACGCCGAAGTGCGCTTTCTCGCCCGCCAGCCCCGTGGCCACCTGGCCACGCTGGGGCCGAACGGGACCCCCCAGGTCAAACCGCTGGGATTCGCGTACAACCCGACGCTCGGCACCATCGATATAACCGGTTTCAACATGAGCGGCAGTGCCAAATACCACAATGTCCAGGCCAATCCGCATGTGGCTTTCGTCGTCGACGAGGTCACCGAACAGTCGATGGACGGTGCCCACTTCCTCGAGATCCGCGGCGTTGCCGAGACCGCTGTGGGGACCCACGACCCGCAGGGCCATCTGGCGCCCGAGATCATCAGGATCCATCCGCGGCGCATCGTCACGTTCAACGTCGACCCCGACCACCCGGGCTTCGGGGCCCGGGACGTGGTGCCGGCCGATCACGGGACCGAGGTGGCCTGACGTGCGTGCCGTTGAGGTGGCCCGTTTCGGCGGCCCTGACGTCCTCGAAGTGCGCGAGCTGCCCGATCCGGCTCCAGCGCGGGGGCAGGTCGTGGTGGCGGCCTCCGCGTGTGACGTGCTGTTCGTGGACACCCTGATCCGTTCCGGCAGAGGTACGGCCTACTTCCCGATCCGGCCGCCCTATGTGCCGGGCAACGGTGTGGGCGGCACGGTGGCGGCCGTCGGCGACGGGGTTGCCGCCAGCTGGCGAGGCCGGCCGGTCGTGGCCCACACGGGTGGACCCGGCGGCACCGGTGGCTACGCCCAATCGGCAGCGGTCGACCTGCAGGACTGCGTCCCCGTGCCCGATGGCGTCGACCTCCTCGACGCCACGGCCGTCCTCCACGACGGCACCACGGCACTGCGCGTCCTGGAGAAGACCGCGCCCCGCGAGGGGGAATGGGCGCTGGTCCTCGCGGCCGGCGGCGGCATGGGGATACTCCTCGTCCAACTGCTCGCCGTTCGGGGGGTGAAGGTGGTCGGTGCCGCTCGAGGGTCGACCAAACGAGACGTCGCATCGGCCGGTGGGGCAGTAGCGACCGTCGACTACGGCGAGCCCGCCTGGAGCGATGCGGTCCTCCATGCCACCGGCGGGCACCGACCGACCCTCGTCCTCGACGGCATCGGGGGCACGATCGGCGGGGAAGCCTTCGAGCTCATCGCCGACGCTGGACGGTTCTCGGCGCATGGCACCCCGAGCGGCTCGTTCGCATCGATCGACCGGGGCGAGTCGGAGCGACGTGGCGTAACCGTGACGACCTTGGCCGACCTCCAATACGGCGAGGGCGACCGTCCTCGGCTGCTCACCGCCGTTCTTGCCGAGGTCGGCGCCGGACGGCTCGCCCCTCTCGTGGGCCAAACCTTCTCACTCCATGAGGCATCGAAGGCACATCTGGCCATCGAATCTCGTGAGACCGTGGCCAAGACCCTTCTTCTCCTCAATTCGGAATGAGTCCTGGTGGGATGGTTCGCTGACCCCCCGTTCCAGCGCTGACCGCCTCCCGGTACGCGGTTGAGTGAGCACAATCGATCGTAGGATCCCCACATGACGCTCACCTACGCGGTCCGGGATCGCATCGCCTATCTCTCCTTCTGCCGGCCTGAGAAGCACAACGCGCTGCGCGACGTGGATCTCGCCGACCTGACGCAGGCGCTGCATTCCTTCGATGCCGATGATGCCGCCGATATCGGCATCATCTTCGGCGAGGGGCGATCGTTCTCGAGCGGCTCGGACGTGGGGATGCGCATGCAACGAGCCTTTGAAGAGGGTGGGGCGTACACCGGGCCGGACGAGTCCGATGCGTTCTTCCACGCGACCAACTGGAAGCCGGTGATCGCCGCCGTGCACGGCTACTGCATGGGTCAGGCGATCAACGTGGCCTTCCTGTGCGACCTGGTGGTGGCGGCCCGTACCGCCCGCTTCCAGGTGACGGAGGCGTTGATCGGCGTGCCGACGGCGAGCTTCGTCGACAAGCTCGGTGGCGGCCCGCTCGCCATTCGGGCGGGGTTGACCGGCGCGTTCTTCACCGGCGAGGAGGCGGCCGCGGCCGGGCTGCTGGCCGCCCTCGCCGAGGACGGCGACCACCTCTCCGTGGCAGAAGATCTGGCCCGCACGATCCTCGCCAACCCACAGCCCGGGGTCCGGGAGCTGGTGCGCTTCCGGCGCACCCTGGCCGCCGAGCGAGCAGCGCGGACGAGCGAGATCGCCGGCCATTTCAACTGGACGAGCGACCCGTCCGCGCAGGCGAGCATCCTCGCCCGGATCAGCCGGCACGCCGGCGTGCCCCCCGCGGCGGCGACCCTCACCACGGAGCATCGTCGCGCCCGCGGCGCCGGCCCGGAGAGTACGGTTGGCGGGTGACCGACCACGACCCCTACATCGGCAAAAGAGAGGGTATGACGACCGCATACGCGACAAAGGAGCATCCCCCGAGCGAAGAGGACGTCCTCGGCTATTTCGATTCGCTGTCGAATTGGGGTCGCTGGGGGGAGCGGGACGAGCGAGGCACACTGAACCTCATCACGCCGGAGGCCCGGAAGCGGGCGGTGTCCGCGGTGCGACACGGCACAAGTGTGTCGTGCGCCTGGGAGCTCGACACCAGCCCGGGCGGTATCGAACGCGCCACGATGTCCTTCGGGTCGGCGGCGGACCTCGGAATTCCGGGCGAGCACGATCACGCCCGGTGGGGCTCCTCGGGCGAGCATCTGAGTTTGGCCTTCCACGGCAGCCTGCACACGCACGTCGACTCGCTCTGTCATATCTTCTGGGACGGGCACATGTACAACGGCCGACCTTGGGAGATGGTCAACGCCGACGAGGGCGCGACGTGGTGCGCGGTCACGACTGCGGCCACGGGCATGGTGACGCGCGGGATTCTCCTTGACATTCCGGGCCTTCGTGGGGTGCCTTGGCTCGAGCACGGTGAGCCGGTGTACCCCGAGGAACTGATAGCCGCCGAAGAGCGGCAGGGCGTCCACGTCGAGCCCGGTGACGCCGTACTCCTGCGAACGGGCTACGGCCGGATGCGCCATGAGACCGCCCATCAGTGGGACGATCCATTGCACATGAGCCAATCGGGATGGCACGCGTCCTGCCTGCCGTGGCTCCACGATCGGCAGGTGGCGTACATCGGCGCCGACACTGCCAACGACTCGATGCCGTCCGGATACCCGGGCATCTTCATGCCGGTCCATGCCGTATCCCTGACCGCCATGGGACTGTGGCTGATGGACAACTGCGACCTCGAAGCGTGTGCGAGAACAGCGGAGGATCTGCAGCAGTGGGAGTTCCTGCTGTCTACGTGCCCGCTCCGGATGGCCGGTGTCTCGGGCAGCCCCGTGAACCCGATCGCCACGTTCTAGTCGAGCTCAACGGCCGCCTCACGAGAGCAACCTGGGTCCGGGTGCAAAGGCGAGCGGAACGTACTCCCACCCCCAACCCTGCGACGCCTGGGAGTGCCGGGGAGTCTTGCCTTCGGCGATCCGGACGTCGTGCAGGCGCGAGAGGATCTCCTCGAACACCACTCGCAGGTTCAACCGCGCAACGTTGGACCCGATGCACCGGTGCGGACCCGCGCCGAAGGCGAGGTGACGGTTGCGCAGCCGGTCCGTTCGCAGTTCCGCCGGGTCGTCGAACTGGCCAGGGTCGCGGTTGGCGCCGCCGAGATGGACGACGACGGCTTCGCCCTGCCGAAGCTGCCGGCCGTGAAGTTCGACGTCCCGTGTGCAGACGCGGTACTGCGAGATCACCGGGGACTCCAGGCGCAACGTCTCGTCGAACAGCTTCGGGAGCAGGCTCGGATCCCGACGCACCTGCTGCTCGATCTCGGGGTGTTCGAGCAGCAGCATCATCGTTGACGTCGTTGCGTCGGTGGTCGTGTAGAAACCACCCAGGATCAAGATGCGGATGGCGCCGGAGATCTCGGTGTCGGTGAGTGGTCGTCCGTCCACGGTGCCGTGCAGGAGGGCGTCGATCACGTCGTTTCGCCGAGGGGAGGCTCGCCTGAATGCCACGAACTCGGTGATCCAGTCGTTCCAGGCGGTGAACGCCTCACGGTGACTGGCCCCGTCCCCAGCCGCGGACAACCCGTGCAGGAACCCCAGCGTGCGGTGCAGTTCGGCATCGTCCTCAATCCCGAACAGCACCTGGTAGAGCATGCGAGGGGGGTGCAGGAAGGCCAGCTGACTCACCAGGTCACACTGGCCGTCCTCGATGAAGTCGTCGATCAGCTCGGTGACGATCCGCCGCACCCGCGGCTCGTGGGCCGCCACAGCCTGCGGGGTCAGGAAGGGGTTCAGGAGTCGGCGGAACTCGCGCTGGAGCGGCAGATCGGTGGAGATCGGTGGCATGTCGCCCAACTGGCCCGGGGTCTGAGCTTCCAGTTTCCATCGGTGGCCGGAGCTGAAGGTCTCCCAGTCCTGCAGGACGGCGAACACGTCGTCGTACGTCGTCACAACCCACATGCCCCGCCCGGCGCCACCGAGCTCGATCGGTGCGTCGCTGTGGGCGACCGGGCAGGCCGACTGCAGGTGCGCCACGACATCCCACATGTGATCGGCGAGATCCGGGTCATTGACGGCGTAGTGCCGCTCGAAGTACGTGAGGTCCACCCCCCGCTCAGCCATCGGCGACCCCCACGCCCGTCACGCCCGTCACGCCCTGCTATCGCGCGACGATCGGCCGCTGGCGACGCCGCGGCGTGGAGTTCGTCACCTCGAGCTCGGGGAGTGTCTGGACCATCCTGAACGCGCGGTGGATGATCTCGAAGAGATCACTCGAGGCGTCCCGCAGCCACTGTTCGTAGGCCACGCTCGCCGCGCCGATCGAGACGTGGGCAGCGAGCTGCGCAGCCATGTCGTCGGGGGCGACGTCCATGCGGCGCGCCGCATAGCGCGCCACGACGGCGATCCAGTTGGTGTGGCGGAGCGCAGAGTTGGCCCGCAATGCCGGCGTGTGCAGGATCAGCTCCATCCGCTCGCGGTGCGCGACGGGGCCATCGGTGTGCAGGCGGTTGAACCGCACCACCGCGTCGGCGATCACCTCGAACATCGGCCGGTCGTCCGGCGCCGACGAGAGCCACTGATCGAGGTCATCGAGAAGCGAGTCGAAGTTACCGAACGGGATGTCGTTCTTCGACGAGAAGTACCGGAAGAAGGTCCGACGCGAGATGCCGGCGGCGGCGGCGATGTCCTCGACCGGAGTCTCGTCGAACCCACGCGCCGCGAACACCTCGAGGGCCACCTTCTCTATCGCTTCGATGGACGTCAGGTACTGCCCCCTCGTCCCATCTCGCTCTCTCGCCATGCCACAGTTTCTACCACCAGGGTCGGCGCACCGAGCGCAGGTGGCTAGGGCACGGTGCGGACCGCCCTCTCGATCGCCTCCGAGATGCTCGCCGGTGTCAGAGGTAGCCGGGTCAGGCTCACCCCGAACGGCGCGAGGGCGTCGTTGACCGCGTTGACCACGGCTGGCGGGGCACCGATGGCACCGCCCTCGCCGACGCCCTTGTAGCCTCCCGGCATCGGACCCGGACTCTCCAGGTGGCCATATTCGATGGTCGGCACCTCGGCGGCAGTGGGCAGCAGGTAGTCCATGAACGTCGTGCACAGCGGGTTGCCGGCCTCGTCGTAGGCGATCTGCTCGAGCAGGGCACCACCGATGCCCTGCACCGTGCCGCCCGCGATCTGGCCCTCCACGACGTTCGGGTTGATCATGGCACCGCAGTCCTCGCTGACGATGTAGCGGAGCAGCGTGACCTGCCCCGTAGCGGCATCGACCTCGCAGGTGCACACGTGGGTCGCGTTCGCCCAGTTGGACCGGGCTCCCGGCGCGAACCGGCTGGTCGCCTCCAGACCGGGCGGGATTCCCGGCGGCAGCGAGTCCGGGGAGAAGTAGGCCAGCGCTGAGATCTCGGCGACGGCGATCTTCGCGGCGGGCGTCCCCCGGACGCTCGCCCAGCCCCGGGCGACCTCTATGTCGTCCACCGCAGCTTCCAGCCGGTGGGCGGCGATGGCTGCGATACGGGCCCGTAGCACGCCGGCGGTCTCGTCGATGGCGCCGGCGAGCATGGCCCCGCTGCGGCTCCCGCCGGTACCGGCACCGAATCCTGCGAGCGCGGTGTCCCCCTGGATCGTGTGCACATCGTCAATGTCCACGCCCAGCGCGTCACCGGTGAGCTGGACGACGGTCGTCTCCAGGCTGTTGCCGGCGGAGCCGCCGGCGATGTAGACGTTGACCTTTCCGGTGGGTTCGATGCGGATGGTCGCGGCCTCGGTCCCGAAGATACCGAACACCGGTGTGGTCGGTTCGATGTAGTTGGAGAAGCCGACACCGAGGTACCGCCCGGCCTGGCGGGCGGCAGCCTGTTCGTGGCGGAACGCCTCGTAGTCGAGGATAGCGACCGCCTGCTCGAACGTCTCCAAGGGGCTGGTGCAGTCGTAGCGCACGCCGTTCGGGTTCGAGTACGGCATCTCGTCGAGCCGCAGGAGGTTCCGGCGGCGCAGCTCGACCGGGTCGATACCCATCTGCCGGCCAGCGATCTCGAGGACGACCTCCCGAGCGAGCGTCTCGTACTGCCAGGGCCCTCGGTAACCGGAGCGCCCAGCGGTGTTGGTGTAGACGGAGCGCAACCGGAAGCCGGCCGCGGGCACGCGGTAGGGCCCGGGGAAGAGGGTGCCGACCAGGGTCGCAGGCATCGCCGGCCAGGGTGTGGGATACGACCCGGCGTCGGACACGAAGTCGAGGTGCACAACCTGGATCACGCCGTCGTCATCGAAGCCCATGCGGACATCGGCGTGCTCGTGGCGTGACCACCCCGCCGACGTCAGGTTCTCCTGGCGGTCCTCGATCCACTTCACCGCGGCCGGCAGCTTCGTGGCGGCGAGCATGAGGCACATCTCCTCCCGCAGCACGAAAATCTTCTGGCCGAAGCCACCGCCGGTGTCGCGGGCGATGGCCCGGACCCGGTGCTCGGCGATGCCGAGCAGGCGGGCGCAGAAGGCCCGGTGCTCGTGTGGCGCCTGGGTGGCGACCCACATGGTGATCTCGCCGAGCCCCGGCTCATACTCGATCACGATGCCGCGGGTCTCGATCGGCACGGCGGCGTAGGCCTGCTGGTGGATCGACTCCCCGACCACATGGGCGGCCGCCGCGAACGCCTCTTCCAGCGCCGCGGAGGCCGGGGCGCCGTCGTCGTGGATGACGTTGCTCCCGTAGGCCCCGTGTACGAGCACCTCGCTTTCGATGGCGGCGACGTAGTCGACGATGGGCGGGAGGGGTTCATAGTCGACCACCACCCGCTCACAGGCGTCTTCGGCGATGTACCGGTTGTCCGCCACGACGAGTGCGACCGGGTCGCCGACGTAGCGCACCTCGTCTTCGGCTAGCGGCGGTCGCGGCGTCTCCGGCGAGTCGGGACCGAGTTGTGAGTGCCACTGCTCGTGCATACCCGGGTTGAGGTCCCCGGCGACGAACACGGCTCGGACGCCGGCCAGCGCCCGGGCCTCGGCGGTGTCGATGGACACGATCCGGCCCCGGGCGAGGGGACTGCGCACGAAGCTCGCATGGAGCATGCCCGGCCGCACGATGTCGTCGACGTAGGTGCCGTGACCCCGCAGGAGGCGGGCGTCCTCCACCCGGTTGATCCGGCTGCCGGCGTAGCGGGTGAACCCCGCCGCGGTGGTGGTCACCCTGGCATTCCTGCTCTGCCGTGCGGTCCCCCAAGCGGTCGATGCGCCATATCGGGCAGGACGGCTAGCCCTTTCCTTCCTCGGCGCTGCGGGTGCCGTGCGCGAAGGCGTCGAGCCCGGCATCGTGCGCCGAAGCTTCGTCGACCACCTCGTCCCAGTGGGCGACGAGTTCTTCCGCAGTGGCGACTCCGATGCGTTCGGCCCAGCCGGTGTTGAGGGAGATGCCGAAGCGGCCATACCAGCCACCCCAGGCGCACAGGATCTGACCGGTGACGGGACAGGTGGGATGGGTGAGCACGGTGACCATGGGGCTCACCCGCTCGGATTTGAACAACTCTGCCGCCTGCTCATTGCGCACGAGGTCGGCATCGGCGTCGGCGTGGAAGGTCTCCGACTCAAGCATGGCCAGGTGCATTCGGGTACCGAGTGCACCTGGCGCCAAGAGGTTCGCCGTGATGCCGTGGGGCGCGCCCTCCAGGGCCAGGGTACGCGTCAGACCGATCAGCGCCGCCTTGGCGGCCGAGTAGTTCGCCTGGGCGTGCGCGCCCAGCATCCCGGAGCTGGAGGTGACCGTGACGATCCGTCCGCCCCCGCCGGCCTTCATCGCCTTGAACGCGGGGTGTAAGACACGCATGGTGCCCCGGAGGTTCACGTCGATGACGTCATCGAAATCCTGCAGCGTCATTTCGTCGAACGGCTTGTCGCGCAGAATCGCGGCATTGGCCACGACGGCGTCGAGTCGCCCCCACTGCGTGAGTGCCTGCTCGGTGAGGCTGGCGGCACCGTCGGGGGTCGAGACGGACTCGCTGTTGGCCACTGCCTCGCCGCCGGCGGCCCGGATCTCCTCCACGACGGCCTCCGCCAGACCCGGATCGCTCCCGCCGCCGAAGGGATGACCGCCGAGGTCGTTCACCACCACCCGCGCCCCCCGGCGGGCGAGTTCCAAGGCGTGGCACCGGCCCATGCCGCCGCCGGCACCCGTCACCACTATCACGTCTCCGTCGAAGCTCAGCGTGCTCATGCGTTCCCCCGTCACGATGTCGACGTGACACTACCCCACCCTGGCATTCAGTGCCACGGTGGGGTAGTGTCGCACCCGTGAGGAGCAGTGTCACCCCCGCGAGGGAGTCGGAGACGCTGACGGGACCGCCGCTGCAGGACGCCTCCGGCATCGGCGCCCTCACTCTCGGGGGCGTCCTCACCGAGCAGGCCGCACAGTTCGCGGACAACGAGGCGCTTGTCTTCGACGACCCACTGCTCGGCGGCGCGACCGTGCGGTGGCGCTATCGGGACCTCGAACGCCACGCCCGGCGCGTCGCCAAGGCGGTGCTGGCGACGGGCGTCGGAAAGGGCGCCCGGGTCGGCGTGCTCATGGGGAACCGACCAGAGGCCGTCGCGTCCCTCTTCGGCACAGCGCTGGCCGGTGCCGTCGCCGTGCCGCTGTCGACGTTCTCACCGAAGCCGGAGCTGTCCTACCTGCTGGCGCACGCCGACATCAGCGTTCTTCTGCTCCAGACGGCAATGGGCAGCCACCGCTTCGCGGCCGATGTCGCCGAGCTGTGCCCGTCTGTCGCGGGGCGGTCGCCCATCACCGATCCCGCGTACCCGTACCTGCGACACGTTGCCGCCCTTGGTCCGGAGCACGATGCGTGCGGCATCGATTCGTGGGAATCGTTCCTACAACGCGGCGACGCGGTGGACGACGCGCTCCTCGACGCCGTGGCTGCCCAGGTGCACCCGTCCGATCTCGGCACCATCATCTACAGCTCGGGGACGACAGCCCATCCAAAGGGCGTCTTGCACAACCATCGGGCAGTCGCGTTGCAGTGGTGGGTGCAAGCGGGACTGTTCGGCCGGGACGAGTCGACGCGGGTGTGGTGCGCACTGCCGCTCTTTTGGACCGCTGGCCTCAATCTGGCGATGGGGGCCACCCTGGCGGCCGGTGGGACGTGGGTGATGCAGGAGATGTTCGAGCCCGCCCACGCGTTGCGGCTCATGGAGCGAGAGCGCGTGACCGAACCCCACACCTTCGCGCACCAGGCTCGCGCCATAGAGGAGCACCCCGACTGGCCGTCGACCGACCTCTCGTCGTGCTCCCGCGTGTTCGGCAAGTCGGTGTTCACCCGGCACCCGAGCGTGAAGGGCGACACCACCTGGAACATGCCGGTGGGCTACGGCCTTTCCGAGACCTCGTCGTCGGTGACCGGTTTCCCCTACACGACCCCGCGTGAGGTGCTGCGCAGGGGGAGTTACGGACGCCTGTTGCCGGGCAACGAGCTACGGGTCGTCGACACCGAGACCGGCCGGTTCCTCGGCCCCGACGAGGAGGGCGAGCTCATCGTGCGGGGGCCGACCCTCATGGAGCACCACGTCAAGAGGACACGCGCCGAGTGCTTCGACGCGGATGGCTTCTACCACACCGGCGACCTGGGCTCCTACGACGAGGACGGGTGCGTATACTTCCGCGGCCGTCGCACGGAGATGATCAAGACCGGGGGTGCCAACGTGTCGCCGGCGGAGATTGAGGTCCAGCTGCACGCCTTCGAGCCCGTCAAGTTGGCGCGTGCCATCGGCGTCCCCGATGAGCGGCGTGACGAGATCGTGGTGCTGTGCGTCGAACTGAAGGATCGGGCCACGGCGACCGAGGAGGACATCATGTCATTCCTGCGCGAGCGGCTGGCGAGCTACAAGGTGCCGAAGCGTGTGCTCTTCTTCTCCGAGGGCCAGATCCCGATGAACGGTAATGGCATGAAGGTGCAGAACGCGCAGCTTCTGGCCATGGTGCTGGAGCGACTGAGCCGGTGAGTGGGAGCAATCAGCCCGTGCTTCGGTACGCGGACCTCTTCCACACCGGGATCGTCGTCGACGACCTGGCCGCCGCCAAGGACGAACTCGCCGTTGCGCTCGGTGTCACGTGGCGTGAGGGTGGCGCCGCCGTCAGGCTGCTCACCGATGACGGCGCCCGCACGGTTCGAACGGCCTACGCGCTCTCGCGCGAGGGTCCCCACCACATTGAGCTGGTCCAGTCGATTGAGGGCACGCTGTGGACCGCCACTCCTCCGGGTCAGGCGCACCACCTCGGCTACTGGGCCGACGACGTGGCGGCCACCTCCGCGGCGCTCGTCCGTGCCGGTAACGAGAGGCTGGCGAGTGTCGCCATGGCCGACGAGGCACCGCCAATGTGCGTGTACCACCTGGCGCGCAGCGGGCTCTGTATCGAGATAGTCGATCTGGCCATGCGGCCGGTACTCTTGCCAAGGGACTGACTGGGGGCGCGATGGGCAGCGGAAGGGAAGCCGAGGTGCGAAGGTGACTACGTCAGAGAAGGGGTCGAGACCTGGGGAGCTGGACGACATTGCCCGGGGTGAGCGGTTCTACCAGACCTTGCTCGATCAGGAAAGCCGGCCGGTTCCCGTGAGCCTCCGCGCCACCTCGACCGGCCACACCGAGCCCGTCGACATCGCTCCCGCCCGGTACTTCGACCCTGCGTTCCATCGGCTCGAGGTCGAGCGGGTCTGGGGCCGCGTGTGGCAGATGGCGTGCCGGGAGGAGCAGGTCCCCGAGGTGGGTGACACGCTCGTCTACGAAATCGCCGACTGGTCGCTCATCGTGGTGCGCACCGCGCCGAACGAGATCCGAGCGTTCCACAACTCGTGCCTCCATCGCGGGACGCAGCTCCGAACCAGACCCGGTCGGGTCACGGGATTCCGCTGCCCGTACCACGGGTTCACCTGGAACCTGGACGGCACGCTGCGTGAGATCCCCAGTGCGTGGGACTTCCCACAGATCGACCAGGCCAACTTCTGCCTCCCGCAGGCCCGGGTGGGCACGTGGGGCGGATTCGTCTTTGTGAACGTCGATCCACAAGGGCCGCCGCTCGAGGAGTACCTCGAGAACCTGCCGTGGCACTTCGCTGACTGGCCGCTAGAAGATCGCTACCTCTCGGCGCATGTCGTCCGCGTGATGCCGTGTAATTGGAAGGTGGCGCTCGAGGCGTTCATTGAGGGGTACCACACGATGGCGGTGCACCCGCAGCTGCTTCCGATGGCGGCCGACTCGCTGACCGAGTACGACGTCTACGGGCCGCACGTCAGTCGGATGATCACCGCCGTCGGCGTCAGCAGCGAGCACCTCGACGCTCAGCTCGACGACGCCGAGATCGTCCGGGCGATGCTCGGCTCACGCGATGACGAGGTCATCGTCGAACCCGGGTCCAACGCGCGGCAGGTTCTCGGCGACCGGCTGCGCGCATCGCTGCGAACCCGCACGGGTGGCGACTTCTCCGCCGTCACCGACGCGGAGCTGCTCGACGGAATCGAGTACTTCCTCTTCCCCAACTTCATGCCGTGGGCCGGGTTCCTGACGTCGTTCGCCTACCGCTTCCGTCCGAACGGTCACGATCCCGACTCGTGCGTGATCGACATCATGGCGCTCGAGCCGATCCCCGAGGGTGGCCCACGCCCGCCGGCCGCGCCGACGCGCTATCTCGGTCCGGACGAGAGCTGGGCCGATGCGGCCGGGCTCGGTGTCTTCGGCCGCGTGTTCAACCAGGACAGCTCGACGTTCGGGCGTGTCCAACGCGGACTCCATGCCTCAGTGAGGCCGAGCACCAACCTGGCCCGTTACCAGGAGAGCCGAATTCGTCACTTCCACGCCGCGCTCGACCACTACCTCGCTCGGAACGACTAGGCCTCCGTGGCCGTCGGCTTTGGCCGGCGCGGGTCGTGCGGCTTGCCCGAGTCGGCCCCGCCGTGGCGGCGGAGAAACGTCATCTTGCGGGTCACCAGGCGCCACCCGTTCTCGGTGCGGCGGTAGGTGTCGCTGTACCAGCCCATCCGCATGTGGTGGTTGGTCTGGTCGATGAACAGCAGCGGAACCTGGCCCGAGCCCGTGTCACCGTCGAGCTCGAGGACGGGCGCGCCGGTCAGGAAGAGGCCCTTCGGTGCGGCCTCCACCAAGGCCGGCCAGTCTTCGAGCCCATAGATCTCCCCAAAGGCGCTGTAGGTGCCATCGGCCGTGAAGACGTGCTCCATTATCTGGTGGATGTCGCCCTGCGTCATCTTGAGTGCGTAGATCGCGCAAAGCTGCTCCAGCTCGACGACATCCTCGATCGGCAAACTCATCAGCGTCAACGCTCCTTTCAATTGTGTCAATTGTGGGAACCGAGACCGCCCCGGTGCCACCTGGTCATCGGTACGACCCTGTCACGACGGCGCGACGGCCGCCAGTCCGAGCCCAACGCGCCTCCGCGCCGCTCGGGGTGTCAGGTCACCGTCTTTGCTCTGCGCTCGAAGTCGTCACGGACGTCCTCCGGCCTGATCTTGTTGAGGGCCCACACGACGCAGAACTCCGTTCCTGCCGGGTCCCGCATGATGACCCAGCGGCCGGGGTGATCGGCCCACGTCCGGTCGACGACCGTGGCTCCCAGGGCAACGAGGCGCTCGACCTCCGCGTCGAGATCATCGGTGTGGATGTCGAAGTGGACGCCGGCCGACCCCGTTCCGACGTCCTGGACGACGATCCTGTTGGGTGGCGCGGCGTCTTCGAGGATGTGGTACTCAGCCAAGCGCGTCGCTGTCGGAGTCGCGCCCAGGGCTCCTGACCAGAAGGCGACGGTCTGGTCGCGAACGCCGGACGGTGCGTCGATCACGAAGGTGCTCAACAGGTTGCGATGCACGACAACCCCTTTCTGCCACTAATGGCGAGCTCGGAAATGCTGATGGTGAACGGCTGGCGTCGGCGCCTTCGGGCTCCCGCCGTGAGACTCTACCGCCACGTGGCACGAAGTGCCTCGTGGCGCTCGGGGCCGACGACGGTGGGGTTCAGGCCCCGGCGCCGCCGTCAACAGCGATGGCCTGCCCGGTGAGGAAGCCGGGGGCATCATCACAGAGCCACAGTGCCACCTCGGCGATCTCGCTCGCCTCGGCCAAGCGCCCGGTGGGATTCGTCGAGGTGAGGCGGTCGATGAGTTCGGGCGACATCGAATGGCGAAACATCGGGGTGTCTACGGTCCCTGGGCAGATGGCGTTCACCCGTACCCCGTGGGCCGCATACTCGCGCGCCGCGACCCGGGTCAGGCCGACGACGCCGTGCTTGGCCGCGGTGTAGGCCGGCACGGTCGGCGCCGCCCGGAGCCCGGCCACCGATGCGCAGTTCACGATGGAGCCGCCGCCCGCCTTGACCATCTCGGGCAGCTCGTGGCGCATGCAGGACCAGGTGCCGGTGAGATCCACGGCGATCACCCGGTTCCAGTTCTCCACGGTGCACTCGGCGGTCGGCTTGCCGTGCTCCCCATCAATACCCGCGGCGTTGAACGCCGCGTCGAGACGCCCATAGCTCGCCACGGTCTCGCCCACCGCCTCACGGACAGCGTCGTCGTCGGTCACGTCACAGTGGAAGAAGCGACACACCCCAAGTTGGCGTAGCTCCGCCTCCACGGCCCGTCCGGCCTCCTCGTTCATGTCCGCCAGGGCGGTCGCATAGCCGCGACGAACGAAGGCCTCCGCCGCGGCCCGGCCGATGCCCGAACCCGCACCGGTCACGAAGGCGACTTTGCTTTTCTCAGTTCCGTCCATCGCTCCCCGGCTCTCGATCGCTTCCGTCAACACGTCCGGCAGTCCGGCCGCCGGGTCAGGCTGCCGCGCGGCTCGCCCGCGGGGGCAGGCGGTCGATCACCAGGGCACCGTCGCGGATGACAGCCTTCAGCGCCTCGTGTGGGCGTGCGAGCAAAGAGAGATCGGCGAGAGGATCGCCGTCGACGATGATGAGGTCGGCCAGGGCACCCTGCTCAATGACGCCCACGCTCGCCGGGGGGTCGAGCAGCAGCTGGCCGGCGTTGCCGGTGCCCCAACGGAGCACCTCGGCAGGCGACAGACCGTCGATCTCGCCGTAGTAGGCGAACTCGCGGCCGTAGTTGCCAACCTGGTGGTCCAGCGGATCGTCCTTGATCATGGTGCGGAACACCCCGCTGTAGTCGTCTCCGATCAGGATCCGGACGCCCGCCCGCTGCGCCACCGGGAGCATGGCCCGCACGTGGTCGTAGATCACCCGCGTCACGCCGAACTGCTCGGCGTACCCGACCTCGAGCACGCTCCAGAGATAGACGAGGCTGGGCACCCAGAAGGTTCCCGCCCCGACCATCTTCTCGATGCACTCCTCGTCGATCTCGTCACCGTGGTCGAGGATGTCGACCCCGAGCTCGATGCACTCGAGCATCATCTCCTTGTTGGCCACGTGCGCCCGCACCTTCGCGCCGCGCTCGTGGGCGGTATCGACGATGGAGGCGATCTCGTCCCGCGCCATGTTGCGCGCCATGCGACCGGGGATCCCGTGGCCGGCGCTGGCCATGATCTTGATCGTCTCCACGCCGCGACTGATCTCTTGGCGGACCAGCTTTCGCAACGCGTCGGGACCGTCGTCGCAGAGGTCAAGGCCTGCTGTCTGGTAGGGCTTCCACCAGCGCGAACGGTTGTTCATGTCACCGGTGGTGCCGATGTGGTGGCCACAGGCGCGGATGCGGGGGCCCGGGATGATCTCCTGGGCGATGGCCATCTTCAGCTGGACATCGATGTCGTGCGCGCAAGCAGCGCCGACGTAGCCGGTGAAGCCGCTCTCCAGAAGGACACGGCAGGTGCGGACACCGATCGCCATCATGACGCCGGGCGGGAGCTCCTTGCCCGGCTTCTCGCCGGCGAAGATGTCGAACTTGTAGAAGTCCGGGTGCAGGTGGCAGGTGATGAGGCCGGGCATCAGCGTCATGCCACCGACGTCGATGACGTCGCCCGGCACCTCGCCCGGCCCGTCGTCGACGGCGGCGATCCGGTTCCCCTCCACCCGGACGGTGTGCCGGCCCGGGAGCATCTCGCGACCGTCGAAGACCTTGGCGTTCGTCAGCACCAACATGGGCATTCCTCCCTCATGGGCTACTCGGCCGCCCGCCCGCGGCGGCTCAGGCGCCATTCGGGGGGAACAGCTCGTCGTTGTCGCGCACAGAATTGGTCAGGCCGCGGTCGAGCGTCTCGCGGTTGAGCTCGAGCGACGCACCGTCGGGCTGCAGCATGCGGCCCGTGGACTCGAGCAGGCCGGAGATGATGCTGCCCATGTACTCGCCCTGGTGCTGCTTGAAGATCTCGAAGAAAGTCTTCTGGACGAAGACGGTGTCGGTCGGTCGGGAGCGGGCGCAGGCCAGTGCGTACTTCTCCGTCATGGCCTCCAGCTCGTCGAAGGGCACCACGGCGTTGACGAAGTTGCAGTCGTACATCTCCTTGGCGGTGAACGGCCGACCGGTGAACACCATCTCCATGAACTTGCGGACGCCCATCATCGTGCACCACTGCCACTGCCGCGCCGCGAAGCCGGCGTAGCGGAAGGCGGCGTGGCCGTACAGGGCATCCTCCGACGAGATGACCAGGTCGGCGTCGGCCGCCTGGTAGAAGTGCCAGCCGTAGCAGTAGCCCCGCACCTCGAGGATGCTGATCTTCTTGAAGTCCTGCAGGCTCCGCATCCCGGCGCTGGGGTCGGTGTAGAACTGCACGTTGGAGGCGTTGTAGCGATACGACTTCCCCGGCGGGTACTCGACGTCGGCGTCCTCGGGGATGCGCAGGGCGGTCTTCATGGTCACATCGCCCCGCCGGGCCATGATGTCCATCAGCTCGGGAAGGTCGGCGCCACTGCCGAGATCCGGGCCGTTGGCCCGGATCACGAGCACCTTGACGTCGTCGTCGATGCCGGCCAGACGGATGAGGTCGGCGTAGCGGTGCTCGGCATCGATCGTCATGGCATTGAGCTCGTCGGCGCGATCGAAGGTGATCGTGGCGATCTTCGTCGCCGGGTCCTTCTCGTAGAGGACGATCTCCTCCGCCGACGGACGCTTCTTCTTCCCTGCCATGCGACTCCTTCCTTTCGTGGACGAACTGCCCCTCCAGCGGTTCCGCTCAGCCCACGGCCGGCGCCCCCTGCTCCACTGCCGGCTCCCCGGCCAGCCGGGACGCGATCAGTGCGGCCATGTCGACGAGCTGCAGCTTCCCGGTCGCCGTCCTCGGGACGTCGTCGTGCGAGATGAACACGATGCGGCGCGGCACCTTGAAGCTCGAGAGCCGCTCCCGAAGTGCGGTCTTGAGGCCCTCCTCGGTCGGGCCGGTGCCCCCGCGCGGCACCACCGCCGCGACGACCATCTCGCCGAGTGCCGCGTCGGGCAGCCCGGCGACCAGCGACAGCTCCACCTCGGGCAACGCGTTCAACGCCGCCTCCACCTCCAGTCGGGAGACGTTGGCCGAGTTCGTCTTTATCATGTCGCCGGTTCGACCGACGAAGAAGGCGTAGCCATCGGCATCGATCCGCACAAGGTCGTTCGTCGGGTAGAAGCCGTCGGGGGTGAACACCTTGCGCCGGTCGACCTTGTAGAAGCCGGTCATCAACGCGCCCCCACGGAGTTGCAGCTCACCGACCTCGCCCGGCGGCACCTCCTCGCCCGTCTCGGGATCCACCGCCCGACGTTCAATGCCGTTCACGGCGCGCCCGGACGCGCCGGCCTTGCCGTCGGGCATGCGCCAATTGATCGGCTCGGCGCTGTGGGCGGAGAAGCTCTCCGACATCCCGAAGAGGTTGGCCCGGAGGCCGGGAGGGATGAGCACACCGTTCTCTTCGCGTGGTGGGCCGCCCATGCCCCGGATCTTATCGACGTCGATGCCGCGCGCCATCGCCGCGGCGCGTAGCTTTGCCAGCATCTGCCACACGACCACGTAGGTGATGTCGTACCGCTCGATCGCGTCGAGCACGTCCTCGACGTCCGGCGACGGTGGGTAGACCAACGTTCCACCGGTACTCAGCACCTGCAGCGCCGCCGCGACGCCGCCCATCCAGAACGCCGGCAGCAGCGACAAGGTGCGATCACGGCTCGTCAACAGGAAGTACGGGGCGAGCGCCCGGGGTTGGCGTGCCACCGCCCACTGTCCATGCACGACCGCCTTCGGGATGGCCGTACTTCCCGAGGTGTAGACGACGAACGCATCGTCGGCCGGCGACACCTCGCGCTCGACGGCGGCGAGCAGCACCGTGTCGGGGGCATCCGGCGCATCGGCTCGGGTGAGGAGGTCCTCGACCGGCCGCGCCCAGGACAGGCCCTCGCTGTCATCGAGCCAGACGGAACGCAGAAGGGGAGCGCTCAGGATACGCAGGGACTCAGCTCTGCTCTCACTCAAACCGGGCAGCGCCGCCGTGAGGTTGTCGACGAAGTCGCGCCGCAAGAAGCGACGCACGCCGATGAGGATATGGGCATCGCTCGTTCGGATGATCTGCGCCAGTTCCGGCGGCGCCGCCAGGGTGCTGATGGGCGTGATCAGCGCGCCGATGCGCAGAGCGGCGTAGAAGGTCGTCAGCCACAGGGCGCCGTCAGGTGCCAGGAGCCCGATCCGGGTGCCTTTCCCGACTCCGCTCGCCAGCAGCGCCCGCGCCATGCGGCCGGAACGCCGGTCGAGCTCCCGGTAGGTCATGGTCTCGCCGGCGACGATGAGCGCGACGTGCTCGCCGCGCGCCGCGACGATCTCTGCGAACAGCTCGGGGAACGTCGATGCCGGCTCAGCCTCCTCCATCAGCCTCCTCTCGACCGTGCGCCGTCGGCTCAAGAGAGGCCGACGATGGGGTTCCCGCCATCCCACGATTCGGCGGCTTGACGCATGTTGGCGAACCACGCCTCGCGCGTCGCACTGGGTTCCAGGAGCTCGACCATGAAACCGAGGGTGGGCGACGTGTCGACCCAGGACGTGCGACTGGTCCCGGCCCGGCCCTCGAAGGCGAGATCCGCGCCTGCTTTCATGTAGGTGTCGCGCTCGACCTCGTAGTCGTCGCACATCAACGCCATGTGATGGAGACCGAACTCATCGCGGCGGAAGACATCCCGGAAGACCCCGGGGTCGTCGTTGTCCTGACAGACCAGTTCGATCTGCATGTCACCGGCGTAGGCGATCGCCGCGGTAACGGAGGGGAACTCGGCCGGTTCGCCGCGGTAGCGGCCGTCGGCGAACGGCACCTCGTTGAACCAGAAGAACGGGCCGACACCGGCGGTGTGCACCCAGGAGTCGATGGCGGCGCGGAGATCGGACACCAGCCAGCACACCTGCATGAAGTTCCGGTTCGGAAAGGGCAGCGAGGTCATCGGTACGTCCTTCCCAGCGGAGCTGTCGCCATGGGGTTCAACTGATCACCGGGAAGCGCTCGTCGCCTAGCGGCTCCCACTGCTTCATGGCGGAGTGATCGAAGTTCGGGCACGGCGAGCCGTTCCAGCACGCATCGGCCGGCTGGGTGACGATGATGTAGGCCCACCGCGGCCGGTCCAGCAGGTTGGCCCCGGCGCCGTGAATGGTGTGGTGGGTGTGGACGGTGATGTCGCCCACCTCATAGGTCATCGGGTCCGACATCCCGAGCTGGCGAAGCTCGGGGAAGGCGTCCAGGGCGTCGCCCTCGCCGTAGGTCGTGTAGTCGCCGAGCACCCCCGAACGGTGCGAGCCGTTCACGAACGACATGGTCCCCGCCTCGGCGCCGTAGGCTTCGAGGGGGAACCAGAAGGTCATCCCACCGGATCGGTCGACGGCGAAGGTGATGAAGTCCTGGTGGAAGGCGGTCGGCCCGTTGCCCCCGTGCCGGGATCCCTTCGAGCTTGGCAGCTTGGGAACGAGGAGATCGGTGTAGTACCGGACCTCCGTGCCACGCCCATCGGCGCTGGCGCGGCGCTGCAGCAGTTTGGCGCTCTTGCCCACCTCGAGAATCAGCGGCCGCAGGAGGGGGTTCGACAGGCCCGAGCTGCGCTGGGCGTTGAAGTAGGCGGTCCCCGGCTTTCCTTCCGCCGCCGCCGCCTCCAGGAACGGAGACAACGGGTTGGAGTCAGCATCGTCGCCCATCGTCTGGCGGGCGATGTCGAGCATGGATCGAATGACGTCCGGGTCCACGAAGCTCCGCAGTTTCACCCAGCCGAACTGGTGGAGATGGTCCACCTCCTCGGCGGTCACCGACCGGCACGGCGTCGAGCGAAGCCCAATCGCGTCCTGCATGATGTCACTCTCCTCCGAACGCTCGATCTCAGACGAAGATCCCCGGCCCGGTGCGGAAGGCATAGAGACCGACCATCTCGTCCGCGGGCAGGGTACAGGGCGTCGCGATCTCGGACACGCTCGGGCCGATTCTGGCGGCGACCTGCGCCAGATTGGTGCGGTCGAGCCCGTACAGCTCGATCGCCGTGTCGCCGAGGTACTGGCGTGTGTACTTCGGATCGATGTCGCAAAACGTGAACTGCATCGCCTGGCGTGTGTGGGGCCACGTGCCCTCCATGTGCGGATAGTCGTCACCCCACATCGTGTTTGACGCCAGATCGTGCTCGATCCCGAACTTCGCCTCCCAGTTCGACAGGAAGCTGGCCCCGATGAAGCAGTTCTGGCGGAAGTACTCCGACGGCGGCTTCGGAAGGGCGGCCCTCAGGGCGGAGCCCCCCGGGCCGCTGTAGAGCCCATCCATGTCGGACATGACCTGGGGCGCCCAGTCCATCCACTGCTCGGTCAGCGCCAGCTTCAGATCCGGGTGGCGGGCGAAGACGCCGCCGAGAATCATCACCCATACGCCGCGGCGGCCCCGCCAGGCCGTCTCCATCATGTACATCGCCTGCGCACCCGGGCCCTTGTAGGGGTAGTGCTCCCCTCCGCCACCGTGCGTGTTGAGCGACAGGCCCGTCTCGGCGCACACAGCCCATAGTGGATCCCATGCCGGGTCGTTGAGCATGGGGAAGTCGCCACGCGGCGCGGGGAGGTTGATGCCCTTGAGGCCCGCCTCGGCCGCCCACTCGACCTCCCGGACGCACGCCTCGCGATCCGAGATCGGGATGTGGGCGATGCCGGCATGACGCTCGGGCGCCTCCGACACGAAATCGGCGAGCCAGCGGTTGTAGATGCGTACCCCGACGGCTTCGAGGTGGTTGTACCGGGAGTCACCCCAGGCGATGAGACCGGTGGTCGAGAACGGGATCGACTGACCGTTCAGGCCGCCGTGGTAGATGACGGCGGCGGCGACACCGGCCTTGTCCATATCGGCGAGACGAGCCGAGTGGTCCTGCAGCCCCGGGAGCAGGCTGGCCTCGTAGCTCCGCTGAAGGAACCGGGGGTCGACCTGGTCCACGTTGCGGATGCCCGCCACCTTCCCGAACTGCTCGGCCTCTTCCTTCCCCAACTCGGCGGTGGACTTCCCGAGCGACCAGTTCTCGTCCTCACCGGGCCTGGCGGCCTCCGAGGACCGCCACGAGAGCAGTCCGTGTCCCTCCATCTCCGCCACGAAGCGGTCGAAGTCGTCGAGGTACTTGGACTCGCAGTAGTCGCGCAGCTGTCCCTTGACGGACGGACCGACGTGGCTGTCGGTCGACACGACGATGTAGGGCTCGTCCGAGGCGGCGGTCTGACCGACGGAGCTCCCGTGAGCGTCCTGCGACATCGCGTCCCCCTTTCTCTGTCGGGCTGACTTTAGCACGACGATGGCACGCGGTGCCGCGGCCGAGGTATGCTCTGGCGAGCGAGGGTTGGCGCGACGCAGCGCGGGGAGGAACTGACATGTCCACGATTGACGGTCCGACCATCGACTTCTTCACCGATCCCTCGCTCATCGCCGACCCGCATCCCTACTACGAAGAGGTACGGGCCCATGGGCCGGTGTGGAAGGAGCCGGTCCACGGGGCGTTCGTCATCACCGGCTACGACGAGATTTCGGCTGTCTACCGGGACCCAGAGACGTTCTCGTCGCTGAATACCTTCAGCGGACCGTTGGTGCAGCTGCCCGAACAGCCCGAGGATGACGACGCCAACGAACTGATCCGGCGATACCGGACAAGCTTCCCGGCCCACGACCTCGTCGGGACCATGGACCCGCCCGAGCACGCGGCGCACCGCGGGCTGATGATGCGCATGCTGACACCCAAGCGACTGAAGGAGAACGAGGCCTTCATGTGGCGGCTGGCCGACCAGGTGATCGATGAGTTCGCGGGGCGGGGGAGCTGTGAGTTCATCGGCGAGTACGCCCAGCCGTTCGCGCTGCTGGTCATCGCCGACCTGCTCGGGATCCCCGAGTCGGACCATGCCGCGCTGCGCGCCGAGTTCGTGGCCGCCGGCCAGCCCGGAAAGCTCGGTGAGCCACTCGCGCAGGACCCGCTCTCGTTCTTGGACGACTGGTTCACCGCCTACATCGAGGACCGCCGGCGCCATCCTCGCGACGACGTCCTGACCGAAATGTCGCTGACGACGTTCCCGGACGGATCGATGCCCGAGGTGGTCGAGGTCGTGAAGGCGGCGACCTTCCTGTTCGCCGGTGGGCAGGGGACCTCCGCGCGATTCCTCGGCAACGTGGTGCACCTGCTCGCCGAAGATCTGGACCTCCAGCAGCTCATCCGGAGCGAACGTGACCGTATCCCCAACCTGGTCGAGGAGGGGCTGCGGGTTCGGAGCCCGGTGAAGGTGGGCTTCCGGTTGGCGCGGAGGTCGACGACGCTCGCCGGCGTGCCCATTCCCGCCGGGAGCGCGCTCATGCTGCTCCTGCAGGCGGCGAACCGCGACCCGGAACGGTTCGAGTGTCCGGCGCAGTTCCACATCGAGCGCCAGAACGCCCGTGAGCACGTGGCGTTCGGACGCGGGATCCACTCGTGTCCCGGGGGCCCGCTGGTTCGAACAGACGCCAAGACCACCCTCGAGCGGATGCTCAGCCGGTTCGAGGAGTTCCGGATCTCCGAGGTGCACCACGGGCCGCCGGACGACCGCCACTACGACTACACCCAGTCGTGGATCCTCCGCGGGTTCAGTGCCCTGCACCTCGAACTGACGTCCGCTTCGTAATCGCTCGAGGCGGCCGCACCCGCACCCCGCACATCGGCACGTCTGCCCGGTGGCCTTCAGGCTGCGGGCAGGTGCACGGGCAGGGTCGACCAGCCGCGCACCTGCGAACTGTCGAGGGTGGCGTTGTCCAGGTCGACCTCCCACTCGGGGAAGCGGCTGAGGATCTCGTCGATGGCGATGCGCGCTTCGAGCCGGGCCAATGCGGCGCCCAGGCAGAAGTGGATGCCGTAGCCGAAGGAGAGGTGGTGACCGATCTGGCGGTGGATGTCGAAGACGTCACCGTCGGGCGGGAAGGCTCGGTGGTCGCGGTTGCCTGAGGCCATCAGCATCATCAGCGCGCTGCCTTCGGGGACCGTGTGGCCGTGAAACTCGACATCCCGCGTCACGTAGCGGCAGGCCTGGAGCGCCGGCGGCTCGAACCGCAGGATCTCCTCGACGGCGTTGGGGATCAGGGACCGGTCGTCGACCAGCTCTCGGCGCTGGTCCGGATGTTCGGCAAGGATCTTCCCGGAGTGGCCGATCACCCGGTTGGTCGTCTCGTTGCCGGCGGTGGCCAGCACGTTGACGAAGATCAGGAGTTCGTCGCGTGTGAGTCGTCGCACGGTTCCGGTCTCGTCCTCGAACTCGGCCTGCACCAGGGCGGTCATGAGATCGTCGGAGGGATGTTGCACGCGCCAGGTGATGTAGTCCTCGAAGAACGCGGCGTCGGCGAACTGGTCCTCGCGGAACTCACCCGGCTGGCCGGGCTCCCGGCGCAGACCCTCGTCCTTGCGGAGCCGCACGTCCTCCTGGTCCTGTTCGGGAATGCCGAGCAGCATCCCGATCACCCGCATGGGCATCCGGGCGCCGAGGTCGAGCACGAAGTCCAGGCGGTCGGAGCCCACGAGTGGATCGAGCACCTCGGCGCACAAGGCGCGGATCTGAGGCTCCAGAGCGTTCATTTTCTTGGGCGTAAAGACGCGGGACAGGACACCGCGGTGGGCGGTGTGGAGTGGCGGGTCCTCGAAGATGAATACCCCGGATGGCAGCTCGATGTTGGCCTTAATCAGCTCGAGGATCCCTCCGCGGGCCGAGCTGAACGTGCGGGCATCCTTCAGCACGCTCTCGACGTCGTCGAACCGGCTCACGGCGTAGAAGTCGTGCTTCTCGTTGTAGTAGAGCGGCTCTTCTTCGCGCATACGCCGGAAGATCGGGTAGGGGTCCAGCTGCAGATCGGGGTCGTAGGGGTCGTAGTAGATCTCGTCGCGACTCGTCATCGTCAATGCTCGTCCCATCCCCAGCCGGGTTGTCGTCCGGCCCACTATGGCGCGGGGTGTCACCAGCAGTCCAGCTTTCGCCCCTACGAAGCCGACGTGTCCTGGTCCAGGACCTGTCGGGCCAGTCTTCGTGGTGCGATGAGGGTGTACGAGGTGCGGACCCACTCTTCGATCTCGCGCCAGCGCTTGGCGGCGGTGGGGCGCCCACCGAGAGTAACCGAAACCCAGCCGTGACGGCCAAGTCCGTATGCGGTGGGGGAGACCTGTGGGTCCGTGGCGACGACCGCGGCGGCTTCGTCGGCCGGGAGTTTGACGGTGAGGGTGGAGGCGTCAGGACTGGCGAATACGAAGTTCTTGCCGTGGACCCGAAATGTGGGCTCTCCGCCCCACGCCTCTATATCGACCCGTTCCGCCTCGGGGAGGCGGCTGACGATCTGCTCCAGGCGGTCCATGTTCGCCGTCATGTTCAGTCCTCCGTCCACGTCGTCCCGTCGGTTCGGGTGCTCAATTATCAGGTTTTCTGGGCGACTCGAAGCCACCCAGCCGGGGACCTCCCCACATGTCGTCCCGGCTGACAAGATGGCGCGGTGTCGACGAAGGGCTTGGGCCTGTCCGAGATTCCCACGCAGTGGGACGAGGTGACGCCGCAGTGGATGACGCACGCCCTCTCCCGCCACTGTCCAGGCGCCCATGTGAGCGATGTCGAGGTGGTCATGGTCGACGACGGCACCAATCGAAGGGCCCGGTTACGGGTGAGGTACGACGCCGGTGAGGGTCCTGGTGTCGTTTTCGTCAAGGCCGAAGGTGACTACCGGGAGGCCCACGCTCGAAACGGCAACATGTTCAACGAGCCGGACCTGTTTTCGGCCGGCGTGCCCATCCCGGTGGACCATCCCTTGGCCTACGCCGTCCTCATCGACCGGCCGGGCCTCGACTATGTGATCGTCATGGAGGATGTCACCGTGCGCGGCGCGGACCCGAGGGATGCGACCCGACCGATGACGGTCGACCAAGTAGACCGTGGTTTGCAGGGTCTGGCTCGGCTCCACAGCCAGTACTGGGCGTTCTCGGCGGTGACGCATCCGGAGTTGGCCTGGGTGCAGACCTGGGAGCCGACCGAGGGTTTCGCCGAGGGTCTGGCGTCGCGGATCCCCAAGGGTCTCGAGCGCGGAGCAGCGTGCCTTCCCGAAGAGGTCCGGGAGTTGCCCGTCGAGGCGATCCTGAGTGCCTGGGCGCGCGTCGTGAGGTCGCTGGCACAGGGGCCACTGACGTTGCTGCACGGCGACCCCCACATTGGCAACACCTATGTCTTGCCGCACGACGACATAGGTTTCCTCGACTGGCAGGTCGTCAGGCGAGGCAATTGGTCTCACGACGTGGGGTACTTCCTCGTGAGCGCGCTCACCGTTGCAGACCGCCGCCGCAGTGAGGCGGAGCTGATCGAGGCCTACCGCGGCGCGCTCGCCCCGCCGGAAGGGGAGCGACCGTCCAAGGAAGAAGCCTGGCTGCGCTACCACGCGTCATCGGCCTACGGCCTGGCGGTTTGGTTGGCGACCCTGGGGACCGACACCGCCCAACGGCGAGAGGTCTGTGTGCGGCTCTGCGAGCGTTACGCGGCCGCCTTCCTCGAACTCGACAGCACAGACGCCCTGACCAGTCTCGGTGTGTAGTGATCGGTCTCGACCGACGGACATGGTCGGGGCAAAGCGCCGAAGTGGTCGTCGGTTTGACATCCGCTGAACGCCATCGAAGAATGCGGAGGCTTGCTGCGAGGACGCCGAATCAGGGGGTACGCCGGATGCGCCGGGAGAGAACAGTGGTGGAGGCTCAGTCGTGGTGTCGCTGAGCGCGGAGCCCGGCCCCCGACGGGCGGACTACTCGCTGAGCGACGAGCAGGAGTCCCTGCGGGACGCCTTCGCCGCCTTCTTCGAGCGCGAGTGCACGAGCGAACGCGTGCGGGAGGCAGAACCGACCGGGTTCGACCCGCACTTCTGGAAGCGGCTGAACGACATGCGGATGGTGGCCATGGGTGTGCCCGAGTCGGCCGGGGGCGACGGGGCCGGCCTGGTGGAGCTGTCCCTGCTCGCCGAGGAGTTCGGGCGGCGGCTGGCACCGGCGCCCCTGATCGAGGCGGTCGTGGCGGCCCGTCTGCTTGCCGCGGCGGCTACGGGTGCGGCGGAGTGGGTGGCCGGCGCCGTCTCGGGTGACCGTCTGGTGACCCTCGCACTCCACCCGGGCGCCGGACCGCAGCTGCTGCCGGCGGGCGCGGTGGCCGACGCGGTGATCGGTGTGGTCGACGACGAGCTCGTGCTCACCGCGCTGGACGGGCACCCCACTGCCGTGGCCAACCAGGGGTACGCGCCGATCGCCTGGTGGGACCCGGGCACCGCCGGTGGCGACCGCGTCGTCATCGACTCAGGGCCCGAGGCGATGGTCTCGTTCGACCGGGCCCGGCGGGAATGGAAGCTGCTCATGGCCGGCGCCCTGGTCGGGATGGCCCGGGCCACCCTGGACATCGGGGTGGAGCACGCCCGGTCGCGGGTGGCCTTCGGCGCGCCGATCGGCGCGTTCCAGGCCGTCTCGCACGCCTTGGCCGACGTCGCCATGGCGGTGGACACCGCGCGCCGGCTGGTGCACAAGGCCGCCTGGTATGCGGAGTACGAGCCGGACACCGGCGGGCAGCTGACCCCCATGGCCTACCTGTACGCCGAGCAGTCGGCCATGCGGGCCGCCACGGTCGGGGTCCACGTGCTAGGGGGTGTGGGCTTCACCGTCGAGTCGGACCAGCAGCTGTACTTCCGCCGGGTGAAGGGATGGACGCTGGTCGCGGGCGATCCGAAGGCGACGCTGGCTGAGATCGCCGAGGCGAGCTTCGGGCCGGCGGGGGCCACGGTCAACTGAAACAGGAGGGAGACGTTCATGGATTTCAGCACCATCGAGCTCGACGATGCGACCCGGGCCTTCTGGGACGATGCGCGGGCATTCTGCGACGAACACGTCACGTCCGAGGTGATCGCCGAGGAGTTCCGCACCGGCTCTGGCTTCAACGAGGGCCTGCACAAGGCGATGGGCGCCCGGGGCTGGATCGTGCCCACGTGGTCCCGCGAGGCCGGCGGGGCCGGTGCCACCCCCCTGCAGGCGGCCCTGCTCACTCGCGAGCTGCGGGCCCGCCACGCTCCCACCATCTCGTGGGGGACCACCATGAACGTGCTACCCGCTGTGGAGCAGTGGGCAACCGACGAGCTCAAGGCTGACGTCCTGCCGGGGGTGGCGCGGGGCGACGTCCGCTTCTGCCTGGGCTACACCGAACCCGACTCCGGATCCGATATCGCGGCGGCCCGGACCCGGGCCCAGCGGGACGGCGACGAGTGGGTGATCGAAGGCCAGAAGATGTTCACCACCGGGGCCCAGAACTGCCAGTACTCGTTCCTCCTCACCCGCACCAACCCCGACGCCCCCAAGCACAAGGGCCTCACGATGTTCCTCTGCCCGCTCGCAGAGGCCGAGATCCGCCCCATCCACACCCTCGGCGGGGAACGGACCAACATGGTCTTCTACGACTCCATCCGGGTCCTCGACCACTACCGGTTGGGACCGGTCGACCAGGGTTGGATGGTGCTGCTCGGCCCGCTGAACACCGAACACGCCATTGGCGAGGACAGTCACCGGGTCACCCTCGAAGACCAGGGGGGCATGTACGGCTCCTCTTCGGCCACCTCGTTAGAGGTCGCCCTCGAGTGGGCCCGCACGACCGGGCCGGACGGACGCCGGCCGATCGACGATCCGCTCGTGCGCCAGCGCCTGGCCCAGGCCGCCCTCGAGGTGGCGGTGGCGACCGCCTCCACCGGGCCGGCGGGACGGGTCATCTCCTCCGAGGTGGCCATACGCGTGAACGAGGACCTCATCGACCTGGTGGGGCCCCGTGGACTGCTCGCCCCCGGCGAGGAGGGCGCCATCGGCGGAGGCTGGCTGGAGTACGCCCACCGCTTCGCCCAGGGCACCGCCACCTACGGAGGCACGACGGAGGTCTTCCGTAACATCGTGGCCGAACGTTTTCTCGGTCTCCCCCGCAGCGCGCCCGGTTCTGCCAAGTCGCTGGTGGGATGAGACTGTCCTACGCTTCCCCTCGGGGGACCGACGACCCGGTCATTCGGAGAACCAGAGCAGGCCGGGCGCAAAGGGGATGGTGGACATGGTGCGAGACATCCGCGAGCTGAAAGACGATCCGGAGGCCTACGCCAAGGAGCTGGAGCGCCGGTGGACGGGTCTTCTGAGCTACCGCTACATCGGGCGCAACCATGGTTCGATGAACACGGGGCCGGTGGACAACACCGTCAGGCTGCGCCGCGACATGCGCAACGCGTCGGGTGGGCTGCTCGTCGCACCCATCGCCATTGCCTCGCCCGAGGGCGACGTCGGGCCCGACCTGGTGGCGGTGCCGAACCCCGTCATCCACTCCTGCCAGATTCTGGACGCGGCGCGCGACGTGCAGCGCATTGAGGTGGTGGAGTCGGAGGTCCTCAAGTCGGGTGTCCGAATGGGCTACAGCCGGTCCAAGATCGTGGACGCCGACGACCACGATCGGGTCATCGCGTTCACCGAGGGTCAGGGGGTCAGCCTGGGAACCCCACCCGAAGGGCTCGAGAAGATGCCCGAGGACAGGATCGAGATCGTGGACTCACCGGATCTGCCGCCGTTGTGGGAGGTGTTCGGAGCCTCCCGCCGCGGCGACGGTCACTGGATCCTCCCGGAGCTGTCGGTGGAACTGGCATCGCCGGACGCCGCCCTCCACATCGGCCCCCAACACGTGGTGCTCGAAACTGCGGCCATTAGTTTCGCCGCCGACCTGATCGGCACCGACACGCTGCAGATGCAGACGTGGCATGTGATGTTCCTCGCCCGCGGCAAGGTCGGCCCCTTCCGGGTGGACGGCGAGGGGGTGCGGGGCGCCGATGGCAGGGTCGGCGCGCGCATGGTCCTCCACGACGAGGGCAACGGGGATCGTGCGGTGACCTCGGCGTCTGCGGTCTTCCAGATGGTCGGCTGATCCCCTCGTTCAGCTCGTTCAGCCGAGCGCGCCGATGTCGATGAATCCGCGGCGCACGGCGAAGCGCCAGTGACCGTTTTCGCGCACGAACTCGTCCACGTGCCGACCGACCAGGACTGACGGCGCCGCGCCGTCTTTGCCCTTGGCTACGGCCGTCCATACGCACTCTCCCGACGCGCTGTCGCCGCCGGACAGTTCGATGCGAGGGGTGTCGATGAGGTGGACCGAGCTCTTTTCCTCACCGGGCGAGCGGTTGCCGAGCATCTGGGCCGCCGCCCGGGCGATCTCCTCGCGGCCGTCGGCCCGCAGTACCGGTCCGATCCGGAGCTTGGCCTCCCGGGCGAAGAGGGAGGCGTAGGCGACCGGGTCGCCGTCATCGAGGTGGCGGCCGTAGTCGACGTAGAGGCGGCGGATCTCCTCTATGTCCTCCAGCCGTTGGAGCCGCTCGCTCAGCTCGGTCAGGGTGTCAGCGGTTGGCATCTCATTGCCCTCCTTCCTCTAGTCCGGCGGGCCGCCGGCTGGCATGTTGAGCAGGGTCACTTCCTCCCTGAACGTCTGCCACATCGTCTGCTCCCATGCGGCATTCAGTTGACCCTTTATGTGGCCCAGGCGGGCACTGACGTCCCGACTGGTTCCGGACGCAGCCGGACCCTTCGAGGGGGCGCTCAGCGTCGCCAACTTCCGGGCCGTATCGGCGGCCACGCTCTCGAGCTCCGCGGCGGGCACGCAGCCGTTTATCAGCCGCCACTCGACCGCCTGCGGGGCGCGCAGAGGCTCTCCCAAGAGGGCCATCTCCTTGGCCAGCGGGAGGCTGAGCGACCTGGTCAGCAGCCAGGCCGCCCCGCCCTCGAGCGGGAGGCCGATGCGGGCGAATATCTCCCAGAACGTGGCCTGCTCGGACGCGTAGATCAGGTCACACGCCAAGGCGAGCTGGCATCCGGCACCGATGGCCGGCCCGTTGACGGCGGCGATGAACGGCGTCTCACTACGCCAGATCGACTCAAGGAGGCGGTACCAGCCGTAGAGGAGCCCGTCGTCGCGGGGTACGGTCGTCGTTCGCCGGCGCTCCACCGGGATCTCCAACGCCTCCGACTTGAGGTCGGCACCCGCCGAGAACACCGAACCGGTGCCCGTGATGATTGCGACCTTTACCGCCTTGTCCTCGGTGGCGTCGCGGATCGCCTCCAAGAGCGCGTCGCGCAGACCCATTCCGTTGGGGCCCTGGCCTCCCGGATAGTGGTCGATGGCGTTGCGCTGTTCCGGCCGGTTCAGGCGCAGCCACGCCACGCCGTCCGACAGTTCGTAGATCAGACCGGCCTGGGCCCACGTGTCCGTATCGGTGGCCATAGGACTCCCTCCCTTTGTCGGGTGACAGTAACCGGCCAGGCATGGCCGGGCTAATGGGAGGAGCGTCCCGTGTCGTTTGCCGCTTGTCCCGTGGCCCCTTCGCGCTCGTGGTCGACACGGGTCGGGCAGACTACTGCGGTGACCGACGACGACAGATTCATCGACGCCATGCCGGCTGACTACCTGGCCCCCGGTGAGACAGCCACGGTCGACGTCGACGGGATCCCCGTGACCATCGCCAACGCCGACGGGACGTGGTGCGCCTACGAGAGCACCTGTCCCCACCAGTCGACACCTCTGGGCGGCGTCCCTCTGGTCAGGAAGACGCTCTTGCAGTGCCCCGAGCACGGATCGATGTTCGATGTGGCCACCGGCCAGTGCGTGCTGCCTTCGCAGGACGGCTGGACAGGAACGCTCCGCACCTATCGGACACGGCTGGTCGAGGACGTAGTCCAGGTATCCCTGCGGGAGTAGTTCGAGTCACGCCGGCCACACTCCCGTCCATTGACGGGGATGCGCCTACGCGGCGTACTTGCCGACCTTCATCGCCTTCTCGAGAGATCCGCCCATGATCTCGGCCTGCTGGTCCGGCGAAAGGTCCTTCACCACTTCCGAGTACGCCAAGGGATCGGCCATCCCCTCCGGGTGGGGAAAGTCCGACCCGAACATGATGTGGTCGACGGGGATACCGATGTCGATCAGGCCCTTGGGGTCGGGCTCGTGGAACGCGTGCACCCACACGTTGCGGTTGAACAGTTCGACCGGGTTCTCGTCGAACAGCATGGGCGACGAGTCGTACACCCGCTGCAGCTTGGCGTAGAACGGGCGGATCCAGCGGCTGCCGTACTCGACCGGCATGAACTTCAGCCGCGGGAAGCGGGTGGCCAGGCCGTGGCCGATGATCGATGCCATGGCATCGATCAGGTTGTCCTTCTCCGACGACAACGCCACGAACGTCGGGTTCGCCCTCCGGGCGCCCTTGGCGATGCTCATCTCAAGCCCGCCCAGCCCTTCCCACTCATTGAGGTAACGGTGGTATCCGGGGTCCCCCGAGTGCATGCCGACGACGATGTCCAGTTCCTGCACCCGTTCCCAGAACGGATCGAACTCGGGCAGGGCGAACGACTTCCGACCCTTCCAGGTCGGGACCGGCGCCACCCTGATGAGGAAGATCTTGGCGCCGCGCTCATGGACGAACTCCAGCTCCTCGAGCGCCCGATCGACACCGGCGGCCAGGCTGATGATGGGTGTCGAGTAGATCGCGTCCGAGTAGACGTAGCTCCAGTGCTCGTGCATCCACTGGTTCAGTGCGTGGATCACCGCCACCGCGACATCGGGATCATCGGCCACCCGCTCCTCTAAGGCACTGGCCAGCGTCGGCCACAGCAGCGTCCGGTCGATCCCCATCTCCTTCATGAGCTCCAAGCGGGGCTCGGGATCGAAGAAGGCGTCGATGCCGGGCATCACCAGCATCTTCTTGCGGTGCAGTCCGACCTCGGAACTGCCGAACCCCCCACCGCCCCGGGTGATGTCCATGCCGGCCTCGCCCGGCGCGGCCACCTTGCCGAATGTCGGGTTGGGAATGTAGTCGGTTATGTGATCACGAATGGCGAGCTTCGTTCGCCCATTGATCTCGACGTACTTAATGACGCCCTCGTACTCACGGGGGAGGAACTTGGTCAGTGCGTCGCCGTTCTCGTAGAGATGGTTGTCGGCGTCGAACGTCGAGTATGGCAGCTCGCGGTGCGTGACCTGGATGTACTGGGTGTCGCTCATTGCGATCCTTCCCCCTTCGCTGTGGCGGCCTACACCGCCGGTGACCACATAACAAGGTTGTGACGTCGATTTCAAATTAGCAAGATCCTCGGCGCGACGAGGCGGTGGCCGAGGCGACCGTGGATCCGCCCCACTTTTGGCGCGTCAGGCCACGTAGCGCTCGAGCCAGGCGTTGAGCGGCCGGGCGGCCTGCAGGCAGGCGACCACCCGGTCCTTGGCCCTCCTGGTCGAGAGCCGGGAACCGACCGGCCAGGACTTGGACATGACGATGCCCTTGTGCTTGAGCAGCTCACTACGGGCCGCGGGGAAGGCCCGTCCTGCCGCCGTCGGGTAGTTTCGCGGCCGCACGGTATGCCCGCGCCGCGCAAGAGGGGTCCAGATGAGCAACGGAATGCTGGAAGGCAAGACGGCGATCGTCACCGGCGCCAGCCGGGGAATTGGTGCCGCCGTTGCCGAACGTTTCGCCGCGGAAGGGGCCCGGGTGGCGCTCGTGGCCCGGACCCGCGACGCGCACGCAGAGCTGGGCGGCAGCCTGCTCGAGACCATGGCCACGTGTCAGTCCCATGGCGCTCAGGTGGCGATGATCCAGGCTGATCTTGCTGATCGGACGTCTCGAGGCACGGTGGTGGACGAAGCGGTCCGGCTGCTCGGAGGACCCGTGGACATTCTGGTGAACAACGCTGCCGCCTCGGTGTACGCGCCCGTGGCGAACTACTCGCTGGAGAGCCGGCGGGCGATGTTCGAGGTCAATTTTCAGACTCCGGTGGACCTCATTCAGGCCACCCTGCCGCAGATGCTCGAGCGGGGCTCCGGTTGGGTTGTCAACGTGTCGAGCTCAACCGCCGACTACGACCGAGGAACCGACGGGCAGGCTCCGGGACCGGGCGGGTTGAGCTCCACACTGGCCGTCTACGCCGCATCGAAGGCGGCCCTCAACCGGCTGAGCTACGCCTTGGCCCAGGAGCTGCGGGGGACCGGGGTCCGAGTGAACTGCGTTCTGCCCAGAAGTGCGGTGCTGACCGAGGGGATGGCGGCGCTGCTCGGGCCCAACCCCGACCCGAAGCACCTCGAACCGCTCGAAACGATGGCCGAGGCCATCTTGTTGCTGGCCCGCTGCCCCGAGGAGGTGACCGCAGGTACCTTCCGGAGCCTGGCGCTGCTCGAGGCGACGGGGACAAAGGTGATGTCCCTCGACGGCAAGAACAACATGCCAAGAACGTGGCAGTAGCAGCTCGTGGGTAAGGCGGAACCTTAGGCCGCCCAGGTCCCTCGAGCAGGGCAAACAGACCTCATTGACCGCCAGCGGTGGATGTCGTTTGTCAAGGGGCTCAGGCGCCGGATGAAACTGCCGGTCGACATCACTGCGAACTGACAGCCGATGGACGATCCCGGTCCGTCCTGCCATGCTGGGCGCATGCAAGGCGCTCACCGCCTCGGACCACCGGTGGCCGGAATCCTCCTCACTGGGGGCACGAGCCGTCGTATGGGCTTCGACAAGGCATCTATCCCGATCGGGGGCGTCCCTTGCGCCGCGAGGGTCGCGAAGGTGCTGCGGGCGGTCGTCGCCCACGCCGTGGAGGTGGGTCCAGGGACCTCTGGGTTACCGGCGGTTCGGGAGGAGCCACCCGGCGGCGGGCCCTTGGTGGCCGTGTGTGCGGGAGCGAGAGCTCTCGAGGAGTCGGGAAGCACGCGGCCGGCGCTCGTGGTGGCCTGCGATCTCCCCCTGGTAACCGAGAGCGTTCTGCGGACCCTCGCCGACTGGCCGGGGAGCCGTTCGGTAGTGCCGATGATCGGCGGTCGACCGCAGCCGCTGTGCGCGCGTTGGTCCGCGCGCGGGACCTGGAAGCGGCGGCAAACCTGGTCGGGGCCGGGATGCGGTCCATGCAGTCGCTCCTCGACCGACAAGACGTGGAGCTGGTCACCGAGGACCGCTGGCCGGGAGGGGTGGACCGGCGTGCGTTCACCGACGTGGACACACCCGCGGACCTGGAAAGACTCGCCCTGGGTTGGGACACGCCGATCCTCTCTGGACCAGGTTGAACCCGACCCGGTCGGGCGGGACGGCGACGGATGATCTCTGTCGCTGACGCTCGCCAGTTCGTTCTCTCCGCCTGCGGAGCCCTCGCCCCTACTCGCGTAGCCATAGGTGCCGGCTCGGGTCATGTCCTGGCCGAGACCGTCCGGGCGACGGAGGCGGTGCCGCCCTTTGCCAATTCGGCCATGGATGGTTACGCGCTACGGGCCGCCGATACGGTCGCTGCACCGGCGCGCCTTCGTGTGGTGGGGTGCGTCATGGCGGGGGATGACCCCAGGGCCTTCGTGTCAGAAGGTGAGTCGGTTCGAATCATGACCGGCGCAGTGATGCCCCCCGGCGCCGACACCGTCTGCATGGTCGAGCGCGTCCGCGTCGAGGGGGACGGATCGTTCGTCATCGTCGAGGAGCCCGTGAGTCCGGGCACGAACGTGCGGAGCGCCGGGGAGGACGTTGCCGCCGGCGAGGAGGTGTTCGGGCCGGGGACGTATCTCGGACCGGCCCACATCGGCGTGCTCTCGAGCCTCGGCGTCCAGAGTCTGCTCGTCCACCCACGTCCCACCGTGGGGGTGCTCTCCACGGGCGACGAGCTGGTCATGAGCAGCGGCCGGCGGGCGCCCGGGAAGGTCCGCGATGCCAACCGCCCGGCGCTGCTGGCCCAGCTCGGGGCAGACGGCTTCGGAACCGTCGACCTGGGCATCGCCGGAGACGACGGGGCGACCCTGGCCGCCTTCCTCCACGAGGCGGCGTCTCGGTGTGACGCGATCGTGACGAGCGGGGGAGTCAGCGTCGGTGACCGGGACATGATGAAGGCGGCGCTCGAGAAGTTGTGCGGACCGGCCATGCGCTCCCTGCAGGTGGCCGTCAAGCCGGCCCGGCCCTTCGCCTTCGGCCTGCTGGCGGCTACCCGAACCCCGGTCTTCGGGCTTCCCGGGAACCCGGTATCTGCCCTCCTCTCCTACCAGCTGCTCGTCCTCCCCGCGCTGCGCTCCATGGCCGGCTGTACCGTGCTCGATCGGCCCCGCCTGGCGGCCGTCGCCGAAGTCGACCTCCCCCGTCGGCGGGACGGCAAGCTGCACGTACTGCGAGTGACGGCCCGCGTCGGACCCGACGGGGTGCTTCGGGTGAGGTTGGCCGGTGGCCAGGGATCGCACATGCTGCGGGCCATGGCCCAGTCCAACGCCCTGGCTTTGCTCCCGGACGGGGAGGGCGTCCGCTCCGGTGGGCGCGTGGAGGTGCTCCTCCTCGATGCCGACAGGCTCTCCGCCTCACCGACGGAGCCTCCGTCGGTAGGATCCACGTCCGATGACACCTGACGCGTGGACCTGGATCGACCGCTACGCGGCGGCACTGGGCGTTGGCGCGCTCTCGCCGGCCGAGGCGGACGTCCTCCTCGATCTGGCCGGCACCGCCGCCCATGCATCCGAGCGCACCGCCGCGCCCTTGTCGTGCTGGCTGGCGGCTACGGCCGGGCTGACCCCGGCCGAGGCTCTCGCCGTGGCGAGAGACGTGGCGGACTCTCTTCGCCTCACCTGATCACGCTGGGGATCCGGTCTTACGCCACGACCAGCTCGAGGGCGTTGTCCCGCATGATGCGGCGGATGCTGGCGTCATCGAACGCGATGAGGGCCTTGAGGTAGTCGGCCGGCTCGGCCGTCCCTTCGGCGTGGGGCCAGTCCGACCCCATGAGGATCTGCTCGACGCCGATGTGGGCGGCGAGGGTCGCGATGTCCTCCTCCGGGAACGGCGAGACCCACACGTGCTGGCGGAAGATCTCCGACGGCCGCCCGCCCAGCGGCATGCCGAAGGCCGAGATGCGCCGGTCGACCAGGCCGCCGACGTGGTCGAGGCGGTGCAGCAGGAACGGAACCCAGCCGCAGCCCAGTTCGATCGTGGCGACGTGGAGGTTCGGGAACCGCCCGAAGAGGTTGTGCAGCACGAGTGCACAGAGCGTGTCCATGATCGCCGTGTCGATCCCGGTCAGGGCGTGCTGGAGTAGTCGGGCCTCGGGGGTGAGTGGTGCCGGTGGCGCCGCCCACAGTTGCCGGTACTGCTCGGTGTAGGTCGAGGGGCCTTCGAGGGCGTGGTAGGTCACCAGCACGCCGGCCTCCTCTATCCGGGCCCAGAACGGGTCGAAGTGCGGGTCAGCCGGAGAGCGCCCGTAGGCGGGACCGGGGCGGATCGTCACGATGCGTGCTCCACGGTCGAGCACCCACTCGAGCTCAGCCACCGCCCGATCCAGGTCGAGCAGCGACAGGTAGGGCGCGGCGTAGATCCGACCTCGGTAGTCGAAGCCCCAGTCGTCGTCCAGCCAGCGGTTGAACGCGTGGAAGCACTGGTAGAGCATGTCGCCGTCGTCGCTGAGGATGCCCTCCAGGGTGACGCCGAGGGTGGGGAAGAGCAGGGCCTTCTCCACGCCTTGGCGATCCATGGTCGTAAGGCGGGCGTCCCGGTCACGGTACGCCGGGTCGATGGGCACGAGCTCGCCGTAGGCGGGCGCGCTCCGGTCCAGTCCGGCCTCCAGGTTCTTCAACGTCGCGTGGAATACCCCCGGCCGGGTGATGGGGTTGAACGTCGGATTGCCGATGACGTTCGCCTCGCGGGCTCCGAAGAACAGGCGACGCCGCTTTCCGTCGCCCTCGGCGAGCCAGCGCACATACCGCTCGGCCCGCATGCGCTCGCTGGCGTACCTCGTGAAGGCGTCCTCGGCCTCGTAGTAGTGGTTGTCGGCGTCGAACATGGCGAAGTCCATCGTCGAGATGCCCCTTTCGCTGTCATCACCCATTATGAAAACGAGACTCTTAGTACTGTCAATCGACGCGGGGTACGATGCCCAAGGTGACCAGCGCGACCAGCCTCGAGCAGCCCGAGCTGCGAACCTGGCAGCAAGCCCGCCGGGACCAGATCGTGCGCGCTGCCCTCGAGCTGCTCGAGGACGGTGACTACGAGACGATCCCGATCCGGCATGTCGCCGAGCGTTCCGGCTTCGCGCTGAGCACGCTGTACCGCTACTTCGACTCGAAGGAACAGCTCTACGCGGCCGTGCAGGTCGAATGGGCCAGATCTCTCCAGGGAAACCTGCAGCGCAGGCCGCTTCGGGGCGAGCCGCGCGACCGGTTGCAGCAGCTCGTCCGGCGGGTCGTCCTGGCGTTCGAGCGCCGACCGCAGTTCCTGCGCCTGGGGATCGTGTTGGAGAACTCGGACGATGCCAACGCCGTGGCGCTGACCAAGGAGGTGGCCGAACGCAACACCGCCAGCTTCCTCGAAGCGCTGCCGAACCTGCCCGAGGAGGTCGCCCTCCAGATCGTCTTCATCGTGACGAGTGTCCTCGACCGCCTTCTCCACCGCTATGCGCGGGGAACGGCGTCGATCGAGGAGGTGCTCCGCTCGGCGGAAGAGACCGTGGACTTCGTCTTCCGGGGGATGTGAGGAGGCGGAATGGGAACGGCGTGGGATCCCGAGATCGACGAGCTGGAGCGGCGCCGTGCCATGGCGCTCGAGCTCGGTGGGACAGAGAAGGTCGATCGCCATCACGAGCAGGGCCGCCTGACGGTGCGCGAGCGCATCGATCTGCTCCTCGACGCGGGGTCGTTCCGGGAGGACGGCACGCTCACCGGCACGCCGACCTACGCCGACGGCGAGCTGGCGAACGTGCTGCCCGCCAACCTCGTGTGCGGGCGCGGCACCATCGAGGGGCGGCCGGTGGTCGTCTCGGGCGACGACTTCACCATCAGGGGCGGCTCTTCGGATGCGGGGATCTTCACCAAGGCGATCTATGCCGTCCGCCTCGCCGTCGAGCGGCGCATGCCCCTCGTGCAGCTCGTCGACGGCTCCGGTGGCGGCGGCGGCATGAAGGTCTACGAGCAGGGCATCTACACCACCACGCCGCCCATCCTGCGCGATTGGGAGCACGCGGTCACCGCGCTTGGCACCGTCCCCGTCGTATCGATGGTCGGCGGATCCGTCGCCGGTCTGGGTGCGCTGAAGGCATGCCAGAGCCACTACTCGGTGATGGTCCGGGGGACCTCGCAGGTCTTTGCCGCCGGTCCGCCCCTCGTGCGTCACACCCGCGAAGACGTGACGAAGGAGGAGCTCGGGGGCAGCGCCGTGCACACCCGCAACGGTGTCATCTCCGACGAGGCCGACGACGAGAAGGAAGCCCTCCAGAGGGTCCGGCGATTTCTCGGCTACCTCCCCAGCTCGGTGTTCGAGCTGCCGCCCGTACTGGAGTGCACCGACCCGGTCGACCGGCGTGACGACTGGCTCGCCGATGCCATCCCGCGCTCGGCCCGGCAGGTGTTCGAGGCGCGCCGGATCATCGAAGCCGTCGTGGACGAGGGCTCGTTCTTCGAGATCTCGAGGCTGTTCGGGCGGTCGATCGTCACCGGCCTGGCCCGCCTCGGCGGCCGGCCCGTTGCCGTGGTCGCATCCGATCCCAAGCACTACGGTGGCGGGCTCGACGCCGCCGCCTGCCAGAAGCTCCGGCGTTTCATCGACATGGCCAACACCTTCCACCTTCCCCGTGTGGGCCTCTACGACATTCCCGGGCTGATGATCGGCACCCGTGCCGAGGCCGCCGGCACGGTGCGGTTCGCAGCGGAGACACTTGCTGCCGTCTACCAGACGACAATCCCCCAGTGCGTCGTGGTGCTGCGCCGGTTCTTCGGGCTCGGCGCGGCGGCCCAGGTGAACCCCAACCTGCTCTCGCCGCTCTACGCGTGGCCGTCGGCCGAGTGGGGCTCCATGCCGTTCGCGGGTGGGATCGACGCCGCCTACCGCGCCGAGCTCGAGGCGAGCGACGACCCCGACGCGCTCCGCGCCGAGATCGAGGAGCGGTTCGCCTACGCCCGCTCACCGCTTCGTGCCGCCGAGAAGTTCGGGGTGACCGACATCCTCGACCCGAGGGACACCCGCGTCGTCCTGTGCGAGTTCGCGGCCACGGCCTACAGGGCGCTCGAGCCCGGGAAAACGACGACGACCATGCGGCCCTGACGCCCGTGCTCGTCGTCGACCTCTCCCACTCGATCGCCGGCGCCTTCGCGACCCGCCTCCTCGCCCAGCGCGGCGAGGACGTCGTGGCGGCCGGCACCTTGTCCGGCTGGGCCGGCTCCTACCTGCGCTCGGGTGTCCCGACGGTCGATCGCTCCGAACTGTCCGATGTCGTGCGACGGGCCGATGTCGTCCTCAGCGGCTGGGACGCCGGGCACCCGTCCCACGACATCGACCTCGCTGCCGCCAACCCGTCGGTCGTGGAGGTCGTGGTCAGTACCTTCGGCACCGACGGCCCCTACGCCGGGCTGCGCGGCGGTCCCCTGGCCGAGTGGGCCGCCGGGGGCTACCTGGCCATCACCGGGCGGCCGGGCTGCGAGCCGTTGGCCGGCCCGGCCAACCTACCGGCCTATGTGGCGGGGTACGCCGGGGCTTCGGCCGTCGAAGTCGGGCTGCGCCTGCGGGACCGGGGCCACCCGTCGCCCCGGATCGATGTGTCGACGATGGAGGTGATGGCCTCGGCCCACCAGACGACGCTCTCGGACTACGCGGCGACCGGCGAGATACGGCGCCGGCGCCGGCACCCGCAGCCGATCCACCCGCTCGACCTGGTGAGGTCCGCCGACGGGTGGGTGAGCGTGGCGGCAGTGACGGACGCGCAGTTCGATGCGTTCGCCGCCGCCGTCGGTCACCCCGAGCTCGTCGTCGACGAACGGTTCGCCAACGGCCGGAGCCGGTACGTCCATGCCGACGAGCTCGACGCGGTGGTGCGTGACTGGTTCACGGCTCGCCCGTCGGACCGGATCGTCGAGGTGCTGCAGGCGGCCCACGTGCCGGCCGTCTCGTTGACCAGTCCCGCCACCGTTCTCGACGACCCGCAGCTGGCCCATCGGGGTTTCTGGCAGCAGTGGAGCGACGGGAGGCAGACGGGACGCGCGCCGGGCGATCCCATCCACGTCCACGAGACGCCGTGCCCGCCGACGCCGCTGACCGAGGGCGAGCTGGCGCTGTCGGGCACCCTGGTGGTGGACCTCACCGACTTCTGGGCCGGTCCGATGGCAACCCGCCTGCTCGCCGACCTGGGCGCCACGGTGGTGCGAGTCGAGCGACCCGGTTCCCGGCACCACGCCCACCCGGCCGGCCCCTTCGTCGACTGGAAGATGCACCGGGGGAAGCGGAGCCTCGCCGTGGACCTGAGGGCCGAAGACGGGCGAGAGGTGGTACGGGAGCTGGTCCGTCGTGCCGATGTGTTGGTCGAGAACTTCCGCCCGGGGGTGATGGCACGGCTGGGGCTGGCGTACGGCGATGTGGCGGCGTGCAACCCGGGCATCGTGTACCTCTCGCTCAGCGGGTTCGGACAGGATGGTCCACATGCGGCGTGGGCGTCGTTCGGCCCGCTCCTGGAGGCGGCCTCCTCCATGCAGGCCCGCACGGCGTACGACGACGGTGTGCCGCTCCAACTCGGGCACTCGCTCCCGGACCCGGTGGGCGGTTTCGCCGGCCTGTTCGCCGTGCTCAACCGGCTACGGGCGCGGGCGACGACCGGCGGCGGCGCCTATCTGGACATCTCGCAGCTGGAGGCGTATGCGGTCCTGTGCGGAGAGGACATCCTGCAGGCCTCGGTGGAGGGAACGTGGTCACCCCATCCGCGCCGTGGCCGGCTGCTCCGCTGCCGGGGCGAGGACGCGTGGGTCGCCCTCGAAGCGAGCGACGACCAGCTCGCCACGCTGGCCGAGGAGGCCCCCCGAGCGGACAAGTTCGAGGTGGCGGCCGCGGCAAGGGCCCAGGGACTGTGCGCCTTCGCAGTCCTCGACGCCGCCGACCTGGCCCACGATCCACACATGGTCGAGCGTGGCTTCATCGTCGACGTCGAGCTGGCCGGCCGGGTGGGGCGGATGCCGTCGCTGCCGATGCACTCGGCGGAGCGTCTGTCGCGCACCGGACAGCGGTCACCGGTGGCCGGTGAGCACACCGTCGAGCTCCTGGAGGCGTTGCTCGGCTATCCGGGGTCCCGTATCGACGCGCTGCTCGCCGCGGGAGCGGTCGCCCAGTGCTGATCGAGGTCCGCAGCGAGGTCGCCGCCTTCGTGTGGCAGGTGAAGGTGGAGGTGGGCCAACCGGTCGAAGCCGGCGACGTCATCGCCGTGCTCGAGTCGATGAAGATCGAGATCCCGGTGGAGGCACCGTCCGGGGGCGTCGTGTCGGAACTGTGCGTCGAGCCCGATGCGCAGGTCGAGGAAGATCAGGTGATCGCCGTCATCGACGACGGGAAAGGAGGCTCACCATGAGCCCGGATCAGGTTCGGCGAAGCCGCTTGACCTTCGGTGGCAACGTGAAGCGAGCGCTATGCGGGCTCTGCCCGGCTCGCTGCGGGATGCTTGTCGAGGTGGAGGACGACCGGCCGGTCCGGTTCATCGGCGACCTCGAAAACCCCACCGCGGCTGGCAAGCTGTGTATCAAAGCCACGGCAAGCCTTGAGCTGCACGACCACCCGGACCGGGTGGACCATGTGCTCAAGCGGGTCGGCCGGCGGGGCGATGGACGCTGGGAGCAGATCCCGTGGGAGCAGGCGATGGACGAGATCGCCGCCAAGCTCGGTGACATCCGCGACCGCGAGGGTCCCGAAGCCCTCGCCCTACTGGGCGGCACCCAGCACGGATCGTCGGACTGGGGTTCATGGCGCTTCGCGGCGCAGTGGGGCACGCCTAACTTCATCAACCAGGGGCGGAACTGCGGAGCCGGATCGCTGATCACGGAGACGGCGATGTACGGGTGGGACACCGTGTCGGCCGGCTTCGATCCCGTCGCCACCAAGTGCCTGGTGATGTGGGGCAGCAACTTCGCCGAGTCGAACCCCATCGGGTGGCCGGTAGTGCGCCGGCTGGTGGCCGAGGGGCGGCTGAAGCTCATCGTCATCGACCCCCGGCGCACCAAGTCAGCCGATATCGCCACCCTGCACCTGGCCCCGCGCCCGCGCACCGACGGTGCTCTGGCGCTCGGGTTGATCCGCGTCCTCATTGAGGAAGGCCTGTACGACAAGGCGTTCGTCGAGCAGTGGTGCCTCGGCTTCGAGGAGGTCAGGACCGAAGTGGCCAAATGGACGCCCGAGCGGACGAGTGAGATCACCGACGTGCCGGCCGACCTGATCGTGGCTGCCGCCCGAATGTACGCCCGGCACGCGCCGGCCCGCATCTCCTTCGGCGTGTCGACCAGCCAGATCGGCGAGGGTGCGGCGCGATCTGCGCTTCTCGGCCAGGCGATACTGCGGTCCATCAGTGGCAATCTCGACGTACCAGGCGGTGAGGCACTGAACGATGAGCCGTTCGAGATCCTCGACTACCTGCCGAACATCGGGTTCCGGTCGCTCATCGACCACCCGCGGCGGACGCGTGACAACGTGAACGCCGGCGACATATCGATCTCCTCCGTCGCCGGTTACACGGCCTTCTGCGAGACGATGGCCAGGGTGCAGCCCGACGGACACACGGCCGCGCAGTACATGCTGTTCACCAGCCAGCCCCACCTGTACCGCGCCATCCTCGAGCACGAGCCCTACCCGGTCCGCGCGGTGATCGTGCAGTCGGGCGAGCCGCTGCTGAACTACGGCGGTTCGAAGCTGGCGTATGACGCCTTCACGAGCGCCGAACTCGAACTGCTCGTCGTGATGGACCTCTGGCAGACGCCGACCGCACAGCTCGCCGACTACGTGCTACCCGCCGCAGACTTTCTCGAGAAACCCGAGCTGTCAATGCGCTGGGGGCTGGCCCGTTTCGTCTCCATGGGCCAACAGGCGGCCGGGCCGCTGGGCGACCGCCACGACGACTACGACCTGTGGGCCGCCTTGGGACGGCGCCTACTGGAGCCCGCGGATTGGCCCGAGACCGTCGAGGAGATGTACGACCGATTCCTCGCCCCGAGCGGCCGTAGCTTCGCCGAGTGGGCCAGCGGGGAGCGCAACTGGCACCCGCAGCCGCGGCGTCGATGGCGGAGCTACGAGGAGCGGGGCTTCGCCACGGAGTCCGGCAAGGTCGAGTTGATCCCCCGATTCCTCGAGCGCTTCGGGATCGATCCGCGGCCCACCTACACAGGGCCGCCCTACGCACGGCCCGACGTCGACGACGAGAGCGCCTACCCGCTCCAGATGCTGACCGGTAGCCGCGTCCTCGCCTACATGGGCTCCACGCTTCGCCAGGCCCGGCGGCTGCGGGCCTTGCACCCTGATCCGATCGTGGAGATCCATCCCGAGACCGCCGACCTCTATGGCATCAGCGACGGAGACTGGGTGGTGATCGAGCGCCCCGAAGGCTCCATCCGCCAGCGGGCCAAGATCACCGACGACATCCGAGCCGGGACGGTGAATGTCACGGGCTACTGGTGGGATCCGTCGCGCCGGCCCGGCCCGGACCTCTCGGGCGCGTGGGAGTCGAACGCCAACTCCATCACGCCGTCAGATCCGGCGCTCTCGAGCTTCGTGGGCGATCAGCCCCTTCGGGGCATGCGTTGCCGCGTGCGGCGGGACCGTCGACCCGAGCGGTCAGAGGGGACTGAGCGGTGATCGCGGCGTGAAGTCAGGTGACAGGCCGGTGAGCGGTACGCGCACATTTCGGAATTTGATCGCGGACCCGGGGACCAAGGTCCCTACTCCGATCGGCCAGCGCAGCGGGGTGTGTGCCGGTATGCACCGGGCCTTCAATCGGGACAGAGCGCCCCTGACCATCGAATGGTCAAGTGGCGCACTTAATTGGGTCGTGCAAGTATGCCTTGCGGTGACCTTGGTCCCTTCGGAAGGAGATCGATACCAATGAGCGCATTTCCTCCGATCGCCGACTACGGCTTCCTGTCCGACTGCGAGAACAGTTGTCTGGTGGCGCCCGACGGCTCGGTCGAATGGCTCTGCCTTCCCCGGCCGGACTCGCCCAGCGTCTTCGGGGCCCTGCTCGACCGGACGGCGGGCCAGTTTCGATTCGGGCCGACCAGCACCCTCGTCCCACACCAACGCCGGTACCTGCCCGGGACGATGGTGCTCGAAACGACGTGGCACACCCCCACCGGATGGCTCGTCGTCCACGACTTCCTCGTCGTCCGACCCGTCGAGGTCAACGAGCGACGCCCCGGCTATCGGCGGGCCCCGGCGGACGCCGCGGCCACCGGGACACTCGTGCGCACGGCGACCTGCATCGGCGGCAAGGTAGAGGTCGTCGCCAACTGCATGCCGCTCTTCGAGTACGGGGCCAAAACCGGGGCGTGGAGCTACGACCACGACGACTACCGGTCGATGACCGTGCTCCCACCGAGCGGAGATCCGTCGCTGAAGATCGAGAGCGGCCTCCGGCTGGGCCAGGTCGGGGCGCGCTGCTACGGCCGCACCACCCTGGGGGAAGGTGAGTCGACGTTCATCACCCTCTCCTGGAACGGGCACGCGCCCGCAGACCAGGAGGCGGCGGCGGACGACATGCAGGCCACGGTGGCGTTCTGGCGAGACTGGCTGGGCAACGGCAAATTCCCGGATCATCCCTGGCGCTCCTACCTGGAACGCAGCGCGCTCACCCTCAAGGGACTGAGCTACGCACCCACCGGCGCCGTCATGGCGGCGTCGACCACGTCGCTGCCCGAGACCCCGGGTGGGGCGCGCAACTGGGACTACCGTTACACGTGGATCCGGGACTCGGCGTTCATGTTGCGTTCCCTGTACCGGCTCGGCTTCGACTGGGAGGCGCTCGAGTACTTCGCCTTCGTGATCGATGCGGTAGCCGGTGGTCCGGGGGGCGGTGACAAAGGGGGCGACGGCGGGTTCTCGCTGCAGATCATGTACGGCATCGGCGGGGAACGCGACCTCACCGAGCACACCCTGGACCACCTCAGCGGCTATCGCGGGTCGAAGCCGGTGCGGGTGGGCAACGGGGCCTGGGACCAGCACCAAAACGACGTCTGGGGCATGCTCCTCGACGCCGTCGACACCCACCTGCGCCAGGGCGCGGCGACCATCGCCTCGGGGACCTGGGAGGGGCTGGCCGGTTTCGTCGAGGCCGCAATCGAGCACCAGGACGACCCCGACCAGGGCATCTGGGAGATCCGGGGGGATCCCCAGCAGTTCACCGCCTCCAAGGTGCTCTGCTGGGTTGCCGTCGACCGGGGGACGGACCTGGCCGCTGAACGCGGCGACGAGGAGCGAGCGGCGCGCTGGCGCAAGGCAGCCGAGGCCATGAAGGCCGACATCCTGGACAAGGGGGTTGACGAGCGGGGCCGGTTCCGCCAGCACTACGCCAATGACGAGCTCGACGCCTCGTTGCTGCTCATTCCCATCCTCGGCTTCCTCCCGCCCGACGACGACCGGGTGCGGGCGACGGTCCTGGCCATTGCCGACGAACTCACCGAGGACGACCTGGTGCTGCGTTACAAGGTCGACACCACGGACACGGGGTTCGCCGGCAAGGAGGGGACCTTCACCATCTGCTCGTTCTGGCTGGTCACCGCATTGGCGATGATCGGGGAGACCGATCGGGCCATGGCCCTGTGCAAGAAGCTGCTGTCGTTCGCCGGTCCGCTCCAGCTCTATGCCGAGGAGATCGAGGCGTCGACCGGTGAGCATCTGGGGAACTTCCCTCAGGCCTTCACCCACCTCGCCCTCATCGATGCGCTCTCCCGTCTGATTGAGGCAGAAGCGGAGGCGGAGGCGGCATCCTCCTGAGTCCGCCGCGTCCTGCGAGTGGCCGACCCCCGGGTCCGACAGAAACCATTGAACGATTGAACGATTGAACGATTGAAGGAGATGATGTTCCATGTCAGAGGGACTTAAGGGAAAGTCCGCCATCATCACCGGCGGCAACAGCGGCATCGGCAAGGCCATCGTCCTGGCCCTGGCCGAGGCGGGGGCCAACGTGGTCATCGACTACGTCTCCAATCCCGACGCCACCCACGAACTGGAGCAACAGGTCGTCGCCCTGGGGGACCAGGCCATCGGCGTCGAGGCGGATGTGAGCAAGATCGACGACCTGCAGATGCTCGTCGATTCGGCGGTCAACGCCTTCGGACGCCTCGACATCATGGTCAACAACGCCGGCGTCGAGACGCGCACCTCGGTGCTCGACACCACCGAGAAGCAGTACGACTTCGTGATGAACGTGAACCTGAAGAGCGCCTTCTTCGGCACCCAGATCGCCGCCAAGCAGATGATCGCCCAGGGCGGCGGGGGCCGCATCATCAACATCTCCTCGGTCCACGAGGACTGGCCCATGCCGGGAAACACCCCCTACTGCCTCTCCAAAGGGGGGATGCGCATGTTGACCCGGACGGCCGGGCTCGAGCTCGGCCCCCACCAGATCACCGTCAACGGGGTGGGACCCGGTGCGGTGGACACGCCGATCAACGCCGAGACCGAGGCCGACCCGACCAAGTTGGCCATACTCAACAGAGCGATCCCCCTCGGACGGATGGCCAATCCCGCCGAGATCGGCAGCGTCGTCGCCTTCCTGGCCGGTGACGGCGCAAGCTACGTCACGGCCACCACGTTCTTCGCCGACGGCGGCATCATGCACAGCAGCCCGGGGCTCTAGCGCACGAGGTGGGTTCTGATGGCTGAACGGGCGAGTTCCACGCACCGGGTCGTGATTGTCGGCGGTGGCTTTGGCGGTCTGCCCCCCACCCGCCTGCTCGGCAAGAAGCGCTTGCTCGGGAAGAAAAAGCCGGTCGAGGTCACCCTGATCGACCGCCGCAACCACCACCTGTTCCAGCCGTTGCTCTACCAGGTGGCCACCGGCATGCTGGCTCCGGGCCAGATCGCGCCGGCCCTGCGTCACGTCGTGCGCCGGAGCAAGAACGTCCGGGTCGAGCTGGCCGAGGTCACCGGGTTCGACCTCGACAAGCGCGTCGTGCACACCACCGTCGCCGGGGTACGGGCGATGGAGGTTCCCTACGACAGCCTCATCGTGGCCGCAGGGGTCACGCAGTCCTACTTCGGCCATGACGAGTTCGCCCTCTACGCGCCGGGCATGAAGACGCTCGACGACGCCGCCGAGCTGCGACGGCGGATTTTCGGTGCGTTCGAAATGGCCGAGTTGGCGGCCGACCCCGAGGAGCGGACGCAGTGGCTCACGGTGGCCATCGTCGGGGCCGGGCCCACCGGGGTCGAGTTGGCCGGACAGGTCAGGGAGTTGGCGGTGCGGAGCCTACGCGGGGAGTTCCGGACCTTCGACCCCGCCGACGTGCGGGTACTCCTGCTCGACGGCGGCAGCGAGCCGCTGGCCACCTTCGGCGACCAGCTGGCGACCAAGGCGGCAAAGGTTCTCGAGCATCTCGGGGTGGAGTTGCACATGGGGACCCGGGTGGTGGGCGTCGATGCCTTTGGCGTAGATACCGAAGTCGACGGGACCACTGCCCGGATCAAGGCGCGCACCACCGTCTGGGCGGCGGGGGTGCAGGCGTCACCCCTGGCGGCGCTCCTGGCCGAGGGCTCGGGCGCGGAGGTCGATCGCGCGGGCCGTATCGTGGTCCTGCCCGACCTCACCGTCCCTGGCCATCCCGAGGTGTTCGCGGTGGGGGACATGGCGGCCGCTGACCTCCCGGGGGTCGCCGAGGTGGCCATGCAGGGAGGCCTGCACGCCGCCAACACGGTCCTGCGCCGGCTCAAGGGAAAGCCGGGCGTTCCCTTCAAGTACCGGGATCTCGGCAGCGTGGCCACCATCGGGCGCTTTCGGGCCGTCGTGAGCGTGCGCGGTCTGCGTCTGAGCGGGTTTCCGGGCTGGTTGGTGTGGATGTTCGTCCATCTGGCCTTCCTCACCGGGTTCGGCAACCGCTTCAACACCATGCTCCGGTGGCTTCGCTCGATGATCGGACGCGGGAGAGCCGAGCGCGAGTTCAGCACCGTCCACACCGGCGGAGACCTGAGCCTGCCCGAATCGGTCCGCGCCATCGTTCAGCCCAACCCCACACCTGTCGTGCAGGACTTCGCCGACGCCGCCAAGGTGAGCCCGTCGCCCCCGTCCCCGGGCGGCGACGAACCCGGGGAGGGCCATGGCTAGCGAGGGCGACGGGGGATCGGCGGCGCCGGCGCCGGTGCGCGCGGCCGTACCGGCGTCGTGATCGCAGCACTCGTCCCCCGACCCTAAGGAGCACCATGCCCGAGCAGTACGACGTGATCATCATCGGGACCGGCGCCGGCGGCGGCACGCTGGCCCACGCCCTCGCCCCGTCGGGGAAACGGATCCTGCTACTCGAGCGGGGGGACTTCCTGCCACGGGAGATGGAGAACTGGAGCCCCGACGAGGTGTTCATTGAAGGCCGCTACGTCTCGCCCGAGACGTGGTACGACGCCGACGGCAGCGGGTTCCAGCCGCAGGTGCACTACTACGTCGGCGGCGCCACCAAGCTCTACGGTGCCGCACTGTACCGGTTGCGTCCGGAGGACTTCGGCGTCGTTGCGCATGTCGACGGGACCTCGCCGGCATGGCCGCTCGGCTACGACGACTTCGAACCGTGGTACACCGAGGCCGAGTGGCTCTACCAGGTGCACGGGACACGCGGCGAGGACCCGACTGAAGGGCCGGCGTCCCGGCCCTACCCCTGGCCGGCGGTGAGCCATGAGCCGCGCCTGCAAGAGATCTCCGATGCGCTGGCGGCCAAGGGGTACCACCCCTTCTCCGCCCCGTGCGGCATCCTGCTCGACGAAGCCGACCGGGCCAGGAGCGCGTGCATCCGGTGCGCCTGGTGCGACGGGTACCCGTGCCTGGTCCACGCCAAGGCCGACGCCGAGGTCATCGCCGTGCGCCCCCTGCTCGAGAACCCCAACGTCACCCTGCTGGTGAACGCCGAGGCGGTGCGGCTCGAGACCGATGCCGCCGGCCACACGGTGACCGCAGTGGAAGTCGAGCGAAACGGCCAGCGCGAGGCCTACTCCTCCGACGTCGTCGTCGTCTCGGCCGGCGCCGCTGGTAGCGCCAAGCTCCTCCTGGCCTCGGCCAACGACGCCCATCCGAACGGTCTGGCCAACGGGTCGGACCAGGTCGGGCGCAACTACATGTTCCACAACTGCAAGGCGGCCGTCTCCCTGACCACGGAACCGAACGACACCGTGTTCCAGAAGACGCTCGGGATCAACGACTTCTACCTGGCCGGCGACGGCCGCCCGTGGCCGCTGGGCAACATCCAGATGGTGGGCAAGTCCAATGCCGGGGCGATGAAGGGCGAGGAGCCCAAGCTGACCTTCCTGGCGCCGCGCTGGTCGCTCAACGACGTGGCGGCGCACGCCGTCGACTGGTGGTTGACGACCGAGGACCTCCCCAAGCCGGACAACCGGGTGACCCTCGACAAGGAGGGCCGTGTCACCCTGGCGTACACCTCCAGCAACGACAGCGAGGCGGAGGACCTCTACGGCGAGCTCAAGACCATCCTCAACCACTGCGGCCACGCCGAGCACCACGTGCTGTCCAAGAACTTCTACATGAGCATGGACGTGCCGGTCGCCGGCGTGGCCCATCAGGCGGGCACCTGTCGCTTCGGCACCGACCCGTCCATCTCGGTGCTCGACGTCGACTGCAAGGCGCACGAGCTCGACAACCTCTACGTCGTCGACACCAGCTTCTTCCCGAGCATCGGCGCGGTGAACCCGGCACTTACCGCCATGGCCAATGCCTTGCGCGTCGGTGCCCACCTGACCGAGCGACTCTGATCACGGCCGACCGCAACGATCCTCGGGTGGGGACCGGCCGTGGAGGGTTCACGCGTCGACCGTCAGGGCGCTGATCAGCTCCACCGACAGGTCCCACAACCGACACGCCGTGTCCGGATCGGCAATGGTGGCGTCGTAGCCGGACCACGGATGCGTGTCCGGCCCCGCCGGTACCGCCTCGGCACAGTCCTCGAGCACGAGCCCCCCGCGCCCTTCGAGCTCGGGGGCCGTCGCCGCCCACAGCGTCGTTGCCGCTGCCTGAGCGGCCGTTTTGAGCATCGGGTTGAGCGAGCCGTCCTCGGCAATGAAACCGATGGCGCGCTTGAGCTCCTCTCCGTGGAAGCGTTGCAGTCCCGTGAGCGACGATCCGGGCAGAACGGCATTGGCGAAGATGCCCTCGGGGCCCCAGCGGCGGCTCGCTTCCTGGGCGAACAAGATGTTGGCGCTCTTCGATTCGGCGTAGGCCATGCCGGCGTGGTGTTCGCGCCCGTGCCATTGCAGATCATCGAGATGCACCGGCATGTTGTGGTGGGCGCCCGAACTCACGACGACGATCCGCGCCCCCCGCTCGGCCATCTGCGCTCTCAGCCGCAGCGCGAGCATGAAGTGGCCGAGATGGTTGGTGGCGAATCGCACGTCGAGCCCGTTGGGGAGGTGTGCATCCGGCGTCTTGGAAACACCGGCGTTGGCGATGAGCAGGTCGACCGGCCCCTCAATGCGATCAGCGAAGTCGGCCACCGAGGACAGCTCTCGCAGGTCGAGGGCCATGACCCGTGGCGCGCTCGTCGTCTCGTCCGCGATGGCGCGGGCGACCGTCTCGCCCGCCACCACGTCGCGCACACCGAGCACCACGTCCGCGCCGGCTGCTGCCAGCGCACGCGCCGTCTCCACACCGATCCCCGAAGACGCCCCCGTGACGACGGCGAGTCGACCACTCAGGTCAGCAGATCGCGCCACCTCCTCCGCGGTGGTCTCCCGGCCGAACCGGTTCACGCGCCGCGCGACGGTCCGTCATGCGGAGAGGGGGCGATCATCGTCGCTCGTCGAGCTGACGATTCCGCTTATCATGCTCGATTCCGTATCATGCTCGATTCCGTATCATGCTCGATCGACCTGCTCCGCAGGGCTCGACCGTTCCAGCATCCCGTTGGCCGACTCGTCGTCCCAGGTGTAGTGGGCGATGGCCTGCTGGAGGTTGAACCCCCCGTCGGCTCCGGGCAGCATGTGGAAGGTCGAAACGACGGTCTCGCCTTCGATCCTCGTCGCGCCGCGGTCGGTCTCGAGGACGAGGGACACTTCTTGGCCCTTGTGCTGCAGTCTCCGTAGCCATGGCGCCTCTACCACCCGCGCCGGGATCAGTTCTCCGTCGCCCTCGAACAAGAAACCCTCGTCCAAGGTCGGCTTGCCGTCGGCCCGCGGCGGATAGGTGCAGTAGCCGAAGGCGCGCCCGCTGGGGAAGACCGCTGACTGCCAGGCATGGCCCCTGAAGGTGGCCAACCGGCGGATGCCCGTGCGGCGAACGCGCAGCCCGCCGCCGTCGAGTTGGCGTACGTCGTCCCCGATGCGCAGGCTGCCGGTGGCCCGGAAGAGCTGCTCGAAGCGCGGGCCGCCCATCAGGTCGCCCTCCTCTTGGGTCGCCAGTACTCGGGCTTGATCGTCACGGAGCGTACCGATCTCCCAGGGCGGCACGGCCGACCTGATATCGACATTGAGCTCGACCTCGACGAGGGGCCCTCCGCTTTCCCCGGCCAACCAGCCATCCAGCTGCGCCTCGGCCGATGTCGACGTCCCGGTACCGTCGATCCGACACCGCCAGTGACGGTAGGGCTCAATCAGCTCGAACGACAGTGGCCCGGCCCCCAGGATCCGGGGCCGACCGTCTGCGCCCAGTGGGTCATGCACCTTTCCCGGTCCGAACATGTTGACCACCTGCCCGTCGGCGAACGCCAGGTTCACCTGAATGTCGTGGGTGTCCCACTGGTCGGCCACCGCCTCGACCCCGATACGTGGCATCCCGAACTCGGTGCCGTTGTCCCAGATCCACGCGTTGACCGACTCACGCATCTCGGGGTTGTCCGGCTGCGTGGCGAACACGTACTCGCGGTCGTCGCTGAATCCACCTGTCAGGTCAATGGCCATGGCCCCCGCTTCCGCAAATTGGTAGCAGTATTCTGCCATCATTTCCAAGAGGGTGTCAACGCTCCCTCACGCTGCACCTTGACGGACTCGTCAGAGAGGCTGCGGGCCGAGTGATGACCCCTCGAGGGCCTCGACCAGCGCGGGAACGTCGGCTAAGGAGCGGAGCTGGTCGTTGAGGTGCGTGCAGATCGTGTCATCCCGCATCTCGGCGCGCACGAAGGCGCGCAGTTGCTCGAGGGGTTGACCGACGATGGCCCGGGCGCTGGCAGCGGCGGCGGGGCAGTCGGGGCCGGGCAAGACTCTCGGCCGGACCTCCACGGTGCGCACCTTGCGGTCGACCGCCCCGGCGCTCACGAGAACCTCATACTCGTGCACCGCCGATTCGACTCCGGAGCTCTCCTGGTAGGAGTCGCGGAAGTGCGTGTCGACGATGATGGCGTCGTCGACCACTGTGATGTCGATCCGCCGCAGCCGCCGCATGCCGTACGTCGGAAGGGGCGGTTCCCAGGGCCAGGCGAGGGGGTCGTCCGGGCGGTCGAGGTTCCCCGCCGGTGGGCCTTGGCCGATGAGCGGATGGCCCTCGCTGCGGCGCTGATCCATCACGCCGTCGTGGCGTCGACCGATACAGACCACCGGCAGGTCGACGTTGGCGAAACCGGGCAGCTCACCGGTTTCCTCAATCATGGCCCGGAGCCGGGCCGAGCCGCTCACCAACGCCGCAGCCGGCAGATCGTCGAAGAGAAGGGCGAGCACCGATCCGTCGCCGAGCGCGAGGTTCGTCGCCGCTGCCTTGCGGAAGCCGCTCGTGAGGTTGGCGCCCTCGAGGAGGGGGAGGTTCGGCACCGCCGGAACGGACGTGATGGACCGCACGGTCTTCAGCGGCCCTTCGGCGCGCACGTCGACCCGTGCGTCGCCGATGACAACTCCCGCCCCGTCGGCCGTCGTCAGCAGATCTCGGCCCCGAGCAGTCAGTGCGAAATCCCCGTCGAACCCGTCAGGCCATGTGGAGCGGATGCTCGTCGTTCGACGGAGCGAGCGCGCCAGGCGGTCCGGCGTGCGCGTCACGGTGCCCAGCGTCCCCGGCCACTCCTCGAACGACAGGATCATGCCCTCCTTTCTACCCGACATACGGCGTCGTCTCGACCGGTCCCGCCTGCGCTGCGCTCCGCAGGGCGCGGCGGTTGGGCCACACCTCGGGATTCACCAGCCGCCAGGGTCGCTGGCCGCGCAGCGCCCGAAGCATCTCACGGGCGGCCGTTCGGGCGAGCGCCGGAAAGCTGTCGGCCACCCAGCCGCCGATGTGGGGAGTCAGGACCACGTTGTCGAGCTCGAACAGCACATGCCCGTCCGGCAGCGGCTCCGGGTCGAACACGTCGAGTGCCGCCCCCGCCAGGTGGCCGCCGGTGAGCGCCTCCACCAACGCCTCCGTATCGACCGTGCCCCCACGCGAGAGGTTCACCAGCACGGAACCGCGCTTCATCCGCGCCAGCTGGGCCGAGCCGATCATGCCCCTCGTCTCACCGTTGAGCGGGACACTCAGGCTCACATAGTCGGACCGCCCCAGAAGCTCGTCGAGGTCTTCGACGACCGTGACGCGCTGGCGGGCGGCTTCCTCGGGATCGCAGCTCGGCGAGTACACCAGGACGTCCATGTCGAAGGCCACACGGCACTTCTCGGCCAGGTCCCTCCCGATGAATCCGAAGCCGATGACGCCGAGGGTCTTGCCTCGAAGTTGGGTCGGCCAACCGGGCCACCCGGTGCCGTTGAACGCCCTACGTCCGACGAAACGGCGTTCGCTGTGCATCACCCGGTCCGCGTAGGCAATGCGCTTGGCGAAGGCCAACATGAGCCCCACGCCGTGCTCGGCTACCGCGGAGTACTGGGACCCGGCTGCGCTGACCACCATGATTCCGGCTTGCGTGGCGGCAGCAATGTCGATGTGATCGCACCCGGACCCGTAGCTGGCGATGACCTCCAACCGCGCGCCGAGGGCGATGTCGGACGAGGAGCCCCCGCCGCCCAGGCCCTGTACGGTCGCCAGCGCGACCGTCTGCTCGTCGGGACCCAGGCGCCAACCTTCAACGACGTCGACCTCGCCACGCAGCATGTCGAGGCCCAGAGGGTCGAGCATCGGCGTGGTGAGCAGCACCCGCTTCCTGGTCACGCCACGATCATCCGGCCGTCGGGATCCGGGGTCCGACACCCGTCGGCGCAGGGTGATCGGTACCTAGGCGGCACTGTGGAGATGGAGCGGCGACACGGGCGCTACCGAGCCCGCGGTGACCCGCACGAGTCTGCGTTCGTGCGGACGGTAGTCCTGCGGAGCCAGATGGAGACAGACGAGCTCATCCCACACGACCATGTCGCCGGGGCACCAGTGGTGCCGATAGACGAAGTCGGGAGTGGCGATGTGGCGGTGGAGGAACCGGAGGGTGTTCGCACTCTCGCTGTCGGTCATGCCGACGATGCGTGTCGTGTAGTTCGGGTTCACGAACAGAGCCCGACGACGGCTGTGTGGATGTTCGATGACCACCGGATGCTCCCTCGGCGGATACTCGGCATCGAATCGGGCCTCAGCGTCCTCGCCGTACTGCCAGATCTGGATCCCCTGCTTGAAACCCTCGGGCACCTCGTGGACCGCCTTCAAGGTGACCAGCCACTCCTGCATGACTGGCGAGAGCGCGTCGTACGCCGCGCACAGGGACGCGAAGCCCGTGTCGCCGCCCACCGGAGGAATGACCTCCGCTCGGAGAGCAGCGGCCTGGGGGAGTTCCCTCATGAACGACGAGTCCGTGTGCCAGCCCTGGAACTCCGAGACCCGGTGGTGTTGGTTGAAGACGACTGCTCTCTGGCTCTTCCCTTCCCGATCCACCGTCCCACCGGCCTTCGCGTCGACGACCAGCGTCGCATTCGGCTCACCGAGGAATCGGAAGACCTCCAGCGGCTGGACCACTCCAAAGCAGGACACCAAGCGAATCTGCTCGTCCATTCCGACGTCGCGCCCCGGAAAGACCAGGACCTGGTGGTCCCACAGGGCCTGGGCGAGCTGGAGCTGCACGTCCTCAGCGATGTCGCGTCGTAGCTCGACTCCCTCGACCCGTGCGCCTATGGACGAGCTCAGCTTCGTCACGCAGATGTCGCCACTCATCGCCAACCCCCCTTCCATGCCGTCTCACCATGCTACGGCACCCAGCCCGTTGGAGGTCCGGTGAAGGCGCGACTGATCGGAGCCGGCCCCCGCAGCCGCATCTAGAATCCGGCCATGACCCCCAGTGCAGACGCGACCAGTATGCCCGACCTGCCGCTCGAGTCCCGCGGGGAGGCACCGGGCCACGGCCGGATGGTCGGGCGCCGGGTCGTCGTCGTCGGAGCCGGACAGACCGACTTCCACATGGCGGACCAGCCGATCGGCAACGGACGGGCCATTTCCGTCCTGCTCGCTCGCGAGGGTGCCAGGGTCGTCGCCGTCGACTGCAACGAGTCGGCCGCCGCTGCCACCGTCGATCTGATCACTACCGCCGGGGGTGAGGCGCGTGCGGTGGTCGCGGACGTGGCCGACCCGCGCGACGTCGAGGAGATGATCGGCCGCGCCAACGAGTGGCTGGGTGGTATCGACGGCGTCGCCTACAACGTGGGCATCCCCGGCCCGCGGGGTATTTCCGCCGCAACGCCCGAGGAATGGGACGCGACGTTCGACGTGAACCTGCGGGGAGCGATGCTGACCGCCCGCGCTGCCCTCCCGATCATGGAGCCTGGTTCGTCGCTCGTGTTCATCTCGTCGATCGCCGCGCTCAAGCCCACCGGCCGGCTCGTGGCCTACGAGACGTCGAAGGCGGCGCTCGGCGGGCTCATGCGGGCCGTGGCCATGGAGGGCAAGGACCACTCCATCCGGGCGAACGTCGTGATGCTGGGGCTCATCGACACCGGCTTGGGTCGGAACGCGAACGACGCCACGGGTCGAACGACCATTCCGGTGCCGCTGGGCCGCCATGGCACCGCCTGGGAAGTGGCGTATGCCGCGCTCTTCCTGCTTTCGCACGAATCCGCCTACGTCACCGGGCAGACCTTGGCTGTCGACGGGGGCCGGACCACGCTCTGAGCGAGCAGCGCGGGTGGCAGAGCATGGGTAGGGCGAGAGGCGCGGCCGTGACCGTCAGGGGAGCGTGCGCACAGGCCTACCGGTGCTCTCGGCCCACCTCCCGATGACCTCGTCGTAGGCGCCCTGGCGTGTCAGCCACCCCTTGTTGGGAATGCTCCAGGAGCGCTCGGGCAGGGAGCCGTGCTCGAAGACGTGGCGGGCCATCTCGTAGTGGGCCTGCGCGGCGGCAACCACCCCGTAGCCGGTGAAGAGGCTGAACTGCAGCCCGGGCAGCAGTTCCTGGTATCCGCCGAGTGGGATGCTGACCGCGGCAGCGATCTCCCGGATCTGGTCCTCGTCCGCGAAGGTGGGGATGAGCGCGTCGGCCCCGGCCTCGGTGTAGGCGACAGCCCGGGCGATGGCTTCCTCGAGCGACCCATTCCCGCCTCCGTTGGCGACCTGGAACTCGTTGGTGCGCACCATGATGACGAAGTCATCCGAGCGGCGCGCCTTCACGGCCGCTTCGATCCGGGCTTGCATGTCGCCTATCGGCAGAAGCGGCCCGTCCCACGGGGAGTGCTTCGGATCGACCTCATCCTCTATGTGCAGGCCGGCCAACCCGGCCCGCTCATAACGTTGGATGGAACGGTGTACGGAAGCGATGTTCTCGCCCGCCTCGTCAGCATCGACCACGAGCGGGATGTCGATCACCTCCGCCACCCACCCTGCGATATCGATCATCTCCGTCGGGGTGAAGACCCCGTAGTCCGGAATGGCGCGGTGCATCATGCCCGTGGCGTGCCCGCCCATGTAGGCGGCCGGGAACCCGATGTCCTGCACGATGCGTGCCGTCAGCCGCGCTATAGCAGTCGCCGGCGAGGAACGGTTCGCCGGCCAACAACTCACGGAATCTCGCACCGGGTGTGGTCATGACGAAGAGCGTAGGTGAAGCGGCCGCACCGTGCTCGGCCCCTGTGAATGGTCGGGCCTGTTAATGGGAGAGCATGGCCAGAACCTCCGGCTTCACGTGACGCGAGAGATCACCGACGAGATCTGCGTACTCCCGACGGATCCGGAGTCTCCATGCGGTGCCGTCGTGAGTGAAGACGTCTTCGTACCTGCCGGCGATGATCACCTGGAGCGGGAAGTCGTCGAAGCCCTGCAGCACGGTGTAGAAGCACCGGCTTGCCGCCTTCTGACCGTCGTCGGTGAACCAGATGTCGATGTTCGTGATCACGTGTTTCGTGTGCGGAAGCCCGTCCTCGTAGAAGATGACGCCCGAGTACATGCTCCGGACTTCGTCTGCGGTGAGGGTCGGAATCTCCCTCTCCGGCACTTCGGGAGCGAGTATTCCGTTCGCGTTGCACATCTTGACCCCGTCAAGAAGTCGGGAGACTCCGGCGATATCCCCGCGATCGACCAGGTCCGGATAGGACAGGATGATCCTCCTGATCTCCTCGGTCGACTGGGCCCGGTTGAACGTTCCGGCCACGTGCACCTCCTCTCCTTGACGGCGTCTCGTGCGTCATTCTCAGGCCGGGTGATCGGCCGACAACTCGCCGAGAGTGTCCGCCGAGACGTGCTTGCTGAGGTCACCCACGAGGTCGGTGTACTCGCGACGGCTCACGAGCCTCCAGCCGGCGTCGACCGCTTCGAATTCATCGTCATATCGACCCGAGATGATGATCTGCAGCGGGAAATCCGACCACCCCTGCAGCACGGTGTAGTAGGACCGCGTGGTTGCCGAACGGCCGTCATCGGAAAATCGAACGTCGATATTGGTGATCAGGTGCTTGGTGTGAGGTAGCCCGTTGTCGTGGGTGAGAACTGCCGCACGGTAGAGCGATTCGATCTCCGCTGCCGTCATTGACCGCATCTGGTCGTCCGGGACCCTTTCGGCGTTTCGTCCGACCGCGCCCCCGAATGCGACCCCGTCCAGGAAGACGCCTACTGCGGCGAAGTCCCCTCGGTCCACCCGCTCGGGGTAGGTCAGAATGATGCGTCGAATCTGTTCGGTGGCCAGAGCCCGATCGAAGGAGCGTCCGGGTTCGTCCTCTTCCGGTCCGGCGTCCCGACCGACCGGAGCGAACGAGGCGTCAGGGGTGACGTCCAGGTGGCTCGGTTCGCTCACGTGAAAGCCGAGTTCGCCTTTCAGGTCCATGCACTCCCGCCGAGCCACCAGCCTCCATGGGCCGTCCGTCCGGCTCAAGGTGTCGTCGTACCGCCCGGTGCAAATCGGCTGCAGTGGTAGTTCGGGTCGAGCTTGGAGCACGACGTAGGTCGAGTGGGCACGAGCCGAGTGACCGCCGTCTGTGAATGCGATATCGACATTGGTGATCAGGTGCTTGGCATACGAGAGCCCGTCGGGGTAGAAGACGACGGAGCGCCCGTACATCTCAGCAGCCGCGTCGGCCGAGCCGATGGGCATCTCTTCATCGGACAGCCCGAAGTGACCCAGGCGCACACCGTCCATGAAGCGCCCCACGCCGGGAAGGTCACCGGAATCGCTTGCCTCGGGATAGCTGAGCACGATCCGGCGTATCTCCTCGGTCGCCTCGGCTCTGTCGAAGTGCGTTGCCTCGGTCATGACTCCCTCCCCAACCTGTCGCCACGGCGGCGAGCTGCCCTCACCGGCTTGTGGTCCCACCACGACCCGACGCTAGCGCGCGGCGTGTGCCTCACTCTCCAACCGCTGTACTCACTACCGGCCGTAGTCGGTGCTCTCGGCGAGGTCTGCCGCAGCCTGTATGGCATTGAGCACGATCGGGCCGAACATCTGCATCTTCTCCATCTGGTCGGGCGATACGCTGCCGTCTGCGGCGTTGGCGCGCATGTACCCCTGCTCGAGCACCACTCCGAGCTTCCACTTGGCCAGGATCAGGTAGTAGTCGAGGTCGTCGACCTGGCGGCCTGACACACCGGCGTAGTGTTGGACCACCTGGTCGCGTGACGGCATGCCGTACATGTCGGTGTAGCTGTCGGCGAGCTCCGGCGCTCCGGTGTCGGCCGGCCAGCCCTGGACGATCCAGGCCAGGTCGAGCTTCGGGTCACCCACGGTGCCCATCTCCCAGTCGATGATGGCGGCCAGCTGCGCCGGCGCGCCGTGCTGGAACATGACGTTGGCGAACTGGTAGTCGCCGTGCATGATGCCGGGGATGAAGTCGATCGGACGGTGGGTACGCAGCCATGTGGCCGCCACGTCGAAGCCGGGGACCTCGCGCGTCTTCACCCGCTCGAAGAACGCCGTCCAGCGGTCGACCTGGCGCTCATGGAATCCGTCGGGACGGCCCAGGCCTTCGAGTCCCCTTGCCCTCCAGTCGAGAGTGCCGAGCAGGGCGGCGCCCTCGGCGAGCTGGTAGGCGAGTCCCCGCCGCGCCTCGAGGTCGGTATCGAACGGCGCCGGCCAGCCCTTCTGTCCCACGGGCGACCAGCCCTCGACGAAGCCCATCAGGTAGAAAGTTCGTCCGAGAACCGAGCGATCGGTGCACACGCCCAGCGCCCGGGTGTGTGGCACCTCTGAGCCGTCGAGTGCCTCAATGATCCGCCACTCCCGTAGGATCCCCTGGTCGCGTGCCTCTGGCGCGGTGGAGGGCGGGATGCGCAGCGCCCCGTGCAGCTCACCGCGGCGGATTTCGTAGATCTCGTTCTGTGAGCCGCCCGACACATAGCTGATCTCCGTCATCTCCCCTTTGCCGGGGAGGCCGACCTCGTCCAGCCACGTCGTGATCCGCTCCGTGTCGATCATTGGCCGTTCTCCCGTTCAGGTCGTCAGGATCGACACCGCAGCCGTCCCGGGCGCGCCGTAGAGCTGGGAGTACGCCACGCGGGGTCTACCGGGCACCTGGCGTTCACCCGCCTGCCCGCGGAGCTGCAACACGAGCTCGTGCACCTGGCGGAGGCCGGAGGCCCCGACAGGTTCGCCGTTGGCAATGAGCCCCCCATCGGTGTTCACCGGCAGCGGGCCGTCGATCTCGGTCGCACCGTCGGCGATGAGCTTCTCCTGCTCGCCGTCGGCGCAGAACCCGTTCTCGGCCATGTGGATGACCTCCGCTCCGGCGTCGGTGTCCTGCAGTTGGATGACGTCGACGTCTTCGGGACCGATGCCTGCCGCCTCGTACGCGGCACGGGACGCGTAGACGGTGGGCGCGTGATCCTCCTCGACGGCCGCCCACGTGCTGTGCACCTCGTACGCACCGTAGCGGCGGGTCCGCAGCGCCGTTGCGCGCAGGTACACGGGCGTTGAGGTGTAACGCGACGCCATGTCGGCGCGGCACAGCACGGCGGCGGCGGCGCCTTCGTCGGGGGCGCAGAACATGTACTGGGTCAGCGGGTAGTTGAGCATCTTGGAGGCGAGGATGTCCTCGACGGAGATGGGCTTGCGCCGAAAGGCGTTCGGGTTGAGGGCGCCGTTGCGGAAACCCTTGGCCGCCACCTTCGCCAGCGTTTCGGAGGAGATGCCGTGATCGTGCATGTAGCGGTTGATCTTCATCCCGAAGAACTTCGTGGTGAGGAACTGTCCGATCTCGCCGTACCACGACGGGGCGCTGTAGTGCACCGGGTCGGCGGTGAATGCGCCGGGGAGATGCTTGTCCATGCCGACCGCCACACCGAGGTCGTACTTGCCGAACCGAATGGCGTCGGCGGTCATTTCGAGCGCGGTCGCGGCGGTGGCGCAGCCGTTGTAGACGTCCATGAACGGGATGCCCGTCAGTCCGAGGAGCCCGATGACGGCATCCGGGTTGTCGACCTCGTTGCTGCCGCCGAAGGCGAACTGCACGTCGGTCCAGGCGACACCCGCATCCGAGCAGGCGTATCGGACCGCTTCGGCACCCATGTCGATCGCCGACTTGGGCCCGAATCGGCCGAACGGGTGGATCCCTACGCCGATGATCGCAACATCATGCATGCGGACTCTCCTTCTCCATCAGGCGGGCGCGAAGGCGTGAATCATGACCTCGGTCCCGTCAGCTTCGACGCGGAACGGTACGACGACCAGCTCGACGTCCATCCCGAACTGCAGCTTGGCCGGGTTGCTCTCCGTCAGCCGAGCCTCGACGCGGAGCTCGTCGCCAAGCTGAATCAGGCCCACGCCGTACGGCGTGAAGGTCTCCTCGGTCTCGCCGCTCGCGTAGGGCTCCTTGGGGAGAAAGTCCTGCGTCGTCCACGTCACGAGCGTGCCGCGCCGGGGCAGGAGGTGGCGCGCCATCTCGGTGCGGCCGCAGCGCGGGCAGGAAGGCTTCGTGGGGAAGGTCATCGCCCCGCATGCCGCGCACCGGCTGGCGATGAGCTGCGGCTCGTCGGCCGGCCAGGTGAAGACGTCAGGGGCGAAAGCAACGGTTGGCACGCGGTTCTCCTCGGGCGACCGGACTCGTCGGTATGGGCGCGGAGGTGAGCCTAGCTCGGGGCACTCGGTCCCGTCTCTCTCCCTGCGGCTAGCATCGGGCCGTCACCGAGGAGACGGGGGACACGTGCACGACCTGGTGATCCGACCTGATCTCTGCGATGGTCGAGAGCTGCGGATCGACGAGCGGAGAAGCGGTGACTGACGGACGAGTGGCCGAGAAGACCTGGTTCATCACCGGAGGTTCGGAGGGACTGGGGCGTGAGTGGGCCGTCGCCGCGCTCGAGCGCGGCGACTGTGTGGCCGTGGCCGCCCGCCATCAGGGCCGGCTGGCTGAGATCGCCGCGGCGTACGGCGAGCGGGCCCTTCCCATCACGCTCGACGTGACCGACCGCGACGCGGTCTTCGCCGCGGTCGCCCAGGCGCACGCGCATTTCGGCCGCCTCGACGTGATCGTCAACAATGCCGGCTACGGCCAGTACGGCGTGGTCGAGGAGCTGACCCAAGAGGAGGCTCGCGCCCAACTGGACACCAACTTCTTCGGTGCCCTCTGGGTGACGCAGGCGTCGCTGCCCTTTCTGCGCAACCAGGGCAGCGGCCATATCCTGCAGGTCTCGTCGATCGGCGGCGTGACGGCGGCGGACGGGTTGGGCATCTACCACGCGTCGAAATGGGCGCTCGAAGGTCTCAGCCAGGCACTGGCTCTCGAGGTGCGCGAGTTCGGGATCAGGGTCACCATCGTCGAACCGACCGGATATCGGACCGCGGCCGAACGCGCGGCGCGGCGCACGGCGCCCAACCCGGCCTATGAGCGGGAGCACGCGCGGATGGAGGGCCGTCGCGTGCAATTCGATCGCTTCCAGGGAGATCCTGTGGCGACTCGCTCGGCCATACTCCAGGTCGTCGATGCCGAGGACCCGCCCCTGAGACTTCTGTTGGGCGCCGGTGCGCTGCAGAGCGTCGCGGCTGAATACGAAAAGAGACTCGCCATCTGGCGCAGTTGGGAGTCGGTCTCCGTCGCCGCTCATGGCCATCCGCCAGACTGACGTGGTCTGACCGCCCCGAGGCGGCGTCACCTCGGAGGGCGGTACCCGGTCAGGCTGCGACCTTCATCACCTCGGCGAGGTTGGCTCCCATGACGCGGGCGATGTCGTCGTGGGGCAGGCCTTCGAGCTCGTTGACGTACGAGACGGGATCGGACATTCCCTCGGGGTGGGGGAAGTCGGAGCCGAACACGACGCGATCGGCCCCCATCAACTCGATCAGCCCGCGCGGGTCCTCCTCGTGGAAGGGGTGGATCCAGACGTTTCGCTTCAGCACCGCAACGGGATCCTCGGCATACAGGCCCGGCTCCTTGGCGTAGGACTGACCGAACCCCTCCACCAGGGGACGCACCCAGGCCGACCCGTTCTCCACGGGCAGGATCCGGAGAGTGGGGAAGCGTGAGAGAAGGCCATGGCCGATCAGGGAGGCCACAGCATCGAAGATCCCGCGGCTCTGCAGGTGCATGAGGTGCTGGAAGCCCGACGGCCCGGCGAAGGGCAGGTGCTCACTGTCACCGCGCCCCTCCCACAAGTTCCAGTACCGCTGGATCCCGTCATCGGAGGAGTGCATGCCCACGGCGATGTCGAACTCCGCCACCTTCGCCCAGAACGGGTCGAATTCCGGCAGGGCGAACGACCGGTACCCCTCGTAGCCGGGAACCGGAGAGGGCCGGATCAGGACGATCTTGGCCCCGTGCTCCACCACCCACTCCAGCTCGCGGATCGCCTCAGTGACGATGGGGAGGGTTATGACCGGGGTGGGGAAGATGCGGCCCTCGAAGTTGAAGGTCCAGTGCTCGAGCATCCACTGATTGAGGGCGTGGACGACCGCGTGGGTCGCCTTGGGATCATCGCGGAGTCGCTCCTCCAACAGGCTGGCCAGCGTCGGCCACATGAGGGCCCGGTCAATTCCGAGCTCGTCCATCAGGGCGATCCGCGGCTCCGGTGAGAAGAACGCGTCGGGAGCAGTGATGGCCTTCCCCATTATCTCCCTTCGGGACTTGCCCTCCGGGTTGCCGATCTTGAAGTACTCCTCCTGAGCCCCCGGCCTGGCCACCACCTTGAAGGTCGGATTAGGGATGTACTCGGAGATCACGTTGCGAATGGCGATCTTGTCCCGCCCGCCAACCTGCACGTACTTGATGAGGCCCTCGTACTCGGGTGGCAGGAACTTCGTGAACGCATCGGTCATCTCGTACATGTGGTTGTCGGCGTCGAAGATGGGAAAGTCGACAATCGTCTTGGGCATCTCTACCTCCAAATGTCTGGCTGGCGATCAATGTAAACGGAAAAGTGGCGCGAGGACGACTCAGCCACTGCCGGCCACGTGCGCGAGGTCCTGGCGGAGGAAGGCGTCGATGGCCCCGGTGTCGATCTGCTCGGCCGGCTTGAGGTAGCCGCCGCGGGCATCCCAGTTGGCGATGAGCCGCGGGTCGAGGTCGGGCGCGCGCCCGGTGATGTCGGCGATGGTGGGCCCGATCCGCTCCGCCACCGCGGCGAGGGCGTCCCGGTCGAGTCCGAGCACCCGGATGGCGTTCTCGCCGAGCATGAGGCGCAGCTCGTCGTCGGGAACGCCGGCGAAGGCATCGGTCAGCCAGTCGGCGGTGTTCGGCCAGGTGCCTTCGGCGTGGGGGTAGTCGCGCCCGAAGGTGATCGTCTCGAGACCGATCTCGTGGCGCATGGCCACCTCTGACTTGTGCACGAAGGAGAGCGAGGTGAGGCAGTGCTCGTGCCAGTACTCGCTCGGCCGGCGTCGGGAGGGCAGCTCGGCTCGGCTCTCCTCGTAGGCGGCGTCGAGGTGCCCCAGCGTCGCCGGCAGCCAGTCGGCGCGCACCTCGGTCATCACCAGGCGGAGCCTCGGATGGCGATCGAAGACCCCACCGAGCATCAGCTGCCACATGGCCCGACGCGGCCGCAGATCGAGCGAGAAGAACCCCTCGGCGTTGTTGATGATCTCCGAGAGCAGGTCGTCGCGGCCCTCGGCTTCCATCTTCACCCGGAGGGCGTCGACCTTGTCCATGAACTCGCACTGCTCCGTGCCGTAGCCGGCGTGTATGACGATCGACAGTCCGAGGTCCTCACAGGCCGACCAGAACGGATCGAAGAACCCGTCGTACAGGGCAGGCAGGTCCGCCCTCGCACCGACGCCGGGCACGTAGGTCCCGGCGAAGCCGTGATGGGCGATCCACTCGAGCTCCGCCAGCATCCCCTCCATGTCCGGGGCCGTCGCCGGGTCCCCCACGAAGAGGATGCGGTCCATTGCCGCGCCGAATATGTCCGCCGCCCAGCGGTCGTAGGCCCTCGTCCCGGCGGCGACCACGTCCTGGGGGTAGCGGTGGTACAGGGGGCTGAGCGGGAGGATCGCCCGCGGGTCACCGCCGTAGACGAGCTCCGCCGCAACGCCCTCGCGGTCCATCTCCGCCAGACGCCGCTCCGGGTCCCAGGCACCGAGGTAGCCGCCCGACTCCCAAACACCTTGTGCGTCGATCACCTCGAGGGTCTCGGGCGAGAAGTCGGCGAACATCCCGAGTAGCTGCGTGTACCGCTCGTTGTCCTCGCGTGCCTCGGGCAGGAGGTAGTGGTACTTCGCTTCGAGGTACTCGGGCCACAGCTCGGGCGGGGGGGTCGCGTGGGAGTCCCCCGATACGACGATCAACTTCTCCATCGAGATCCCTCCTCTGCCCGTCAGTCGTTCTCGGCGCACTGCTCGCCGTCGGGCCAATGAGCCCACTACACGATCCCGTGTGGAGCCGCTACGCGTGTGCCTGGGCGTACCGTGAGCGGTACTCGGCGCGGGACGTGGTCCTCGTGTCGACGTCCTTGGCCAGGGCTCGCAACGCACCCACCGAGGCCCCTTCGCGGGGGATCACGGAAAATGCGTCGTAATCGAAGAACCGCTGGACGTTGCGGTGGGTCATCTTGGCGATCTCATCGTCGGTGCACCCGGTGGCCACGAACTCCCCCATGAGATCCTCCGGTGACCGGGGCCACGTGCTGTCGGAATGGGGGTAGTCGCACTCCCAGGCGATCAGATCTGTGCCGATCTGCTCGCGCAGGCGCAACCCGGCCGGGTCACTGATGAAGCAGGCGAGGATGTGGCTCTTCAGCACGTCGCTCGGCTGCTTGTTTCCGAAGTCCTGCTTCGTCCACGCACTCTGTATCCGCTGGTGCCGGTCGATCCTCTCGAAGAAGAAGGGCATCCAGCCGATCCCGCCTTCCGAAAGAGCGATCTTCAGCGAGGGGAACTTTCGTAGCAGGGGACCCCACAGGATATCCGTCGCCGTCAACATGGAGCCGACCAGTTGACCGAGGATCGTCCGATGATCGGAGGGCACTCCGTCGGCCAGAGAGATCGTGCTGTGGCTTATTCCGATGTGGAGGCACAGGACCGAGCCCACATCCGACATCGCCGCGAGCAGGGGATCCCAGTGGTCGGTCTGGAAGCTGGGAAGCCCGAGAGCGTGGGGCGCTTCCGGCAGCGAGATGGCACGGCAACCCCTGGCCGCCAGCCGCCGCACCTCCTCGGCCCCGGCGACCGGGTCCCAGAGCGGGACGACGCCGAGTGGGATGAACCGACCGGGGTAGGTACCGCACCACTCGTCGATGTGCCAGTCGTTGTACGCCTTCAGCATGATCAGCGACAGGTCGCGGTCGGGCGGATCGAGAAAGATCCTTGCACTGAACCCGGCCATGGTCGGGAAGCACATCGACTGGAACACGCCGTTGACGTTCATGTCACGAACCCGTTCGTGGATGTCGTACGCGCCCGGGCGGATTTCGGCGAACCCGCAGGGATCCCAGCCGTACTCCTCGTGCGGCCACGACGCCACCGCATTCAGTCCCATGGGGGCGCCCACCGGCTCACCCTGGAAGACCCAGACGTCGGTCCCGTTCTCATTGTGCACCACCCTCGGGGCGGCGTCCCGGTACCGTTCGGGCACATGACCTTCGAAGAGGTCGGGTGGCTCAATGACGTGGTCATCGATGCTGATCAGGATCATGTCGTCGGTGTGCATCGCATCCTCACTGCCCTGGGTTGACAGGGGCGTTCCCCGGGAGAGCTGCGCTCTCGACTCCACGCTACCGCCAACCCGGTGCCCGTGCGTCGACGACCCAAAGGCGCACGCTGGCGGGCCGTCGGCCGAGCGCGCCCGCTGGGTGGGCGAGAACTACGACTCGCAAGACCGGCAGAGTACGACGAGCAGATCGGCCAGCTGTCCGGTTTTGGAGAGGAATGGGGAGTGGTCCGCATCGATCTCCAGTCGCGATCGGGCGTTCGCCGCCATCTTCCGTTGGCCATCGGGGCTGATGACCCGGTCATCGGTACAGACGATGTACGTGCTCGGGACGGTGCGCCAGGCGACGGTCGCGCCGGGTGGTGGAACAGGCTGGCGATGGACATCGCACGCAGGCGCGACGTCGCCCAGGCCGCGACCTCAGGGTCGCATCGGTTGTAGAAGATCGACGGCGCCACCTCCGGATCGGCGCGGACCTGTTCCCCATCGTGCAGGAGGGCATCGGTCACGTTGAAGGTGCCGTCATCCGGCGGACTCTCGGGGTCCACCATGGTGGCGGTGACATAGACGAGATGGGTGGCCGAGCGGTGGCCGGCGCCCCCCGCTCCGGCCTCGGTGAGATGCAGTCCACCCATGGAGTGACCCACGGCGACTACTGGCGTGCCGTCCGCGGCGAGGCGATCGATGGCAGTCGACACCGCGGCGACGTCATCGGCGAACGAGGTGAACGGCATGTCGACTGCTTCGACGCGCACCCCCCGCTCGGTCAAGTTGACGATGAGCTTTTCCCAGCACCAGGCGCCATGGAAGCCCCCGTGAACCAACAGCAGGCAGGCCTGCCGGGCGCCGGGGAGGAGTCTCAGGCCCTCTCTGTAGGGCACGGGCCGCTGCTCCTCAGTCGGTGGTTCGGCTCGAATCCGCTCACGCCGGGGCGACGGCGGTCATCGGGCGCCCCGCGGGCCGCTCGCCGTTCTCGCTGCGGGCTCGTTGTTGGTGGTGATCCGGAACACGGCACGCTCGAGGGTCGGCAGGATCTCCGCGATGTCGATCTCGCCGGCGGCGAAGCGGGCGATGAGGCCGTGGGCGACGCTGGTGAGGACTGCGCCGACGTCGTGGACGTAGACCGGGTCACCCCGCCGGAGCACAGCGCGCATCACGGGCACGATGGCGTTGGCCCCCTGCAGCTGGAGACGCTCGCCACCGGGCCCGCTCCGGGCCCGGTGGAAGGCCTCGAGCATGCGTGGGCTGCGTTCCCAGGGCTCGTAGACGTCGCGGAACACGCGCATGAGGCCGTCGTACAAGGTCTCGCCCGGAACTGGTTGGGCGAGCTCGGCGTAGGTGTGTATGTCCATCCAGTGCTCGATGGCGGTCACGATGAGGTCGTCACGGGTCGGGAAGAGCTTGTAGATGGTGCCGAGCCCGATACGGGCCCGGCGCGCTACTTCGCGAAGCTGCACTGCGTCGTAGCCGCCGGACTCGAGCATCTCGATGACCACGTCGAGGATGCGCTCGGCCGGATGCGGTTCGGGGTCGGGAAATTGGAAACGAAGTTTCTTCTCTGATAACACCATTTCTAGGGTACTCGCTCGCCGGACGGCGCGGGGTGCGTGGGTGGGCCCGCTGCGTCGCCTCGGCGCGCCACCCAGTCCACCTACTCTGCGAGCGCGCCACCCCCGCTGCCGGTGGCCTCGATGAGGGTGCGAACGAACCGCTCCTGCTCCACGCCGTTGAACGGCCGGCCCTGCATGATGGAGAACAGGTGGTACCCGCCGAGGGCCGCCATGGCCACGGCGTCAACCGCCTCCGCACCGTTGGGCGTTCCCGGCACCTCCGGCCGCTGGACGGCGGCCCAGATTGCCTCCCTCAGCTCGGGGACCCGGTCGCCTTCGGTGAGCATGAGGCGAATGAGTCGGTCGAAGCGTTGAATGTCGCGAAGGATCTGTTCGTACGCTCTCATGCGCCGCTCCACCGGATCAGCGACGTAGGAAAGCGCCGAACGGGCCTGCTCTATCTCGGCCCGACGGCGAGCCACCTCGTGCTCCACCGCAGCCTGCAAGAGCGCCGCTTTCGTGGGAAAGTGCCGGTAGAGGCTCCCGGTGCCCACCGCCAGCCCGACCCGACGCTCGACCTCGCTGATCGTGGCGCCGGTAAACCCCATTTCGGCGAAGACGTCGAACGCGGCGTCAAGGATGCGCTCGCGCGTGTTCCCTCGACGCAGCTGCTGCGTGGTCACCGGCAAAGAGTAGTGCCCCGAGCGTCGGTACCAACATTGTCGCTTCGACGGACCGTCCCGTCACTTGTGCGACGACAGGACCGGTTGGCCGTCATGACCCCTGAGGCTCCTTCGTGTCGCCCCGCACCGCCGCCATGTCGAGGTAGCGATCACCGGCCGGCCGTAGGGAGTCCAAAGCCTCGAGGTCTTTCGTGTCGAGCGACACGTCACCCGCGGCGACGTTCTCTTCCAGGAAATGACGGCGACGGGTGCCCGGAATCGGAACGACGTCGTCACCACGGTCGAGGGCCCAGGCCAGCGCCACCTGTCCGGCAGTGCAACCGTGTCGAGCCGCGACCTCCCTGATCACGTCGACCAGGCGCAGGTTGTGCTCGAGGTTGTCGGTCTGGAATCGGGGCTGCACGCGTCGGCGGAAGTCGTCGTCGGCCAGATCCCCGGCGGAGCTGATGGCGCCGGTGAGGAGGCCTCGACCGAGTGGGCTGTAGGGGACCAGCCCCACGCCCAGCTCCCGACAGGTGGGGACGATCTCGGCCTCGATGTCGCGGGCGAAGAGCGACCATTCCGATTGGAGCGCCGTGATCGGGTGAACGGCGACGGCGCGTCGGATGGTGCGGGCGGAGGCCTCGGAAAGGCCGAGGTGGCGCACCTTGCCTTCGTCGACGAGCTCGGCCATAGCGCCGACCGTCTCCTCTATCGGCACCTCGGGGTCGACGCGGTGCAGGTAGTAGAGGTCGATATGGTCGACGCCGAGCCGGCGCAACGACGCGTCACAGGCCTGGTGCACGTAGTCCGGCCGGCCGTTCACGCCGCGGAACGTGGGATCGTCCGCCCGTCGCACGATGCCGAACTTGGTGGCGACGACCACGTCGTCTCGTCGGTCGGCAATCGCCTTGCCCACCAGCTCCTCGTTGGCGCCGTTGCCGTACATGTCGGAGGTGTCCAGAAAGGTCACGCCAACTTCGAGAGCCCGGTGGATCGTGGCGATGGATTCGGGGTCGTCGTCGGGTGTCGCCCCGTAGAAGTCGCTCATGCCCATGCAGCCGAGGCCCATAGCGGAGACCACGAGGCCGTCCGGCCGTCCGAGGGTGCGTCTGGAGAGAGGCATTCCGCTTCCTTTCGTCGCTGGGGTCGGAAACCACCCTAATTGTCAGACTTCGGCCGCCGCTCGGGGGCCCAGGCCGTGTGCCGGGTCCTGGGTCCGGATGGGGAGCGCGCTCCTTGCCAAAATGAGCACTCACTCGTATGCTTGCGCCCGGTGATGCCCGACCGGAGATCTCTCTGACCCACGGGGGCACCCTTTTGACAGAGGAGCATCCAACGTGAGTTCCCAACGATCTGCCACTCGTCAGCGTCTCGACTACGACCTGATCGATGCGGATCACCACTACTACGAGACCTACGACTGCTTCACCCGCCACATCGAGCCTGAATTCGCCGACCGGGCTGTCAACGTACGGGTCGATGACAAGGGTCGGGGAAAGCTCTTCTTCGGCGATCAACAGTTCCGCTTCCTGAGGGTGATCCAGACCGACTACATCGGCGCGCCCGGCTCGCTGCGGCAGATGCTCGACGATGGCGACAACAAGGAGGGGTTCGTCCATCGGGACGTCATCAGGGGTTGGGACTATCCCGACATGATGCAGCGTGGGCCGCGCCTTGCGAAGATGGACGAGCAGGGAGTGCAGTCCGGCTTGCTGCTGGGGACGATGGCGCTGCAGATGGAGAACGAACTCCACGGTGACATCCCCGCCCTGTACGCCAATATCCATTCGTACAACCGATGGCTCGACGAGGAGTGGGGCTTCAACCGGGATGGCCGAATCATCACGGCCGCCCTGATCTCGTTGATCGATCCCGAGCGAGCCATCGCCGAGCTCGATCGACTCGTCGCGGCGGGTGTCCGTGCGGTCGTCATGAAGCCTGGACCGCTTTGGGGCCATTCACCGGTCGAGCCGATGTACGACGGCTTTTGGGCCCGCTTGCAGGACGCAGACGTGAAGCTCGTCTTCCATAGCAGTGACCCGCGCTACATCTCGATGCTGGGGGTCGAGTTCGGCGAGCTGGCAACGCCGGCGCTGCAGAACCAGACCCCGTTTCAGTGGTATCTCATTTCGGGGAAGCCGGTGGCCGACACATTGGCGTCGTACGTCTTGAACAACCTCTTCGGCCGGTTCCCCCGCCTGACCGTGGTGGCGCTCGAGTGCGGGATCAATTGGGTGGTGCCGCTGCTCCACGACATCGATCACGCCGCCCACATGGGCCGCAAGGGTCACTGGCCTGGTGGCGAGGTGATCGGCCGGCCGAGCGAGGTCCTGCTGGAGCACCTCTACGTGTCGCCCTTCTTCGAGGAGGACGTCGTCGGTCTGGTTGATGCCATCGGACCAGAGCGGGTGCTCTTCGGATCGGACTACCCTCACCCTGAGGGCGTCTCCGACCCCATCGATTGGTTGACGAAGCTCGAAGGGCTCGATGATGCCGCCGTACGCATGATCATGCGAGACAACGCGGCCCGCCTTCTCGGTCTCACGGACTGAGCGGCGCGGTCATCGGGCGAGCGTGCTGTTGGACTGGGCAGGCGGTGGTGGAGCACGGGCCCGCTCCCTGCGGGTACGTCGGCAACGTGGGTGAAGCGCTCAATCGGCCCTCGGGGATGCCCGATCCCGTGGTGGCGCCGCTCAACGAAGGGATGTGGAAAGCCGCTGCGGGCGACCAGCTCGCCGTCCAGCGCTGTGTGGAGTGCGGCGCGCATCGCTACCCCCCGACCGACGGCTGCTATCGGTGCAGCTCGTGTCGGTGGGAGTGGTCGACGTTGCCTGGCACCGGGACCGTCTACTCCTACATCTGGGTCCCCGACCGCGCTCGATCAGCCGTCGAGGGCCGTGAGGTGCTCTACAACGTCGTGGTGGTCACCGTGGACGGCACGGAGGGCGAGCCCGTGCGCGTGCTCAGCAACGTGGTGGACGCGTGGGGTCCCGACGACATCTGTGTCGGGCAGGGCGTGACGTTGGCCGCCGTCCCCTTTGCACCCGGCCTCGCACTTCCGTGCTTCCGTACGTCGACCTGATGGCGGACTTCCCTCAGGACGCGGCGTGCATCGTCGGCATCGGGCGCTCGACGTACGGCAGTCGTGGCTCACTGGCCGACCTCGGACTGACGCGCCTTGCTCTCGACGCCATCCACGACGCCTGCAACGACGCCGGACTCGACGTCAAGGCCATAGACGGGTTCGCGGGCTACTGCGACGATCCGACGCTCCCCGCCGACCTCGCCATCTCCCTCGGCACACCGGAGCTCCGCTACTCGGGTCTCGTGTGGGGTGGCCGCGGCTCGGGCATTCCCGGCGCCCTCTCGAATGCCTACATGGCCGTGGCGACCGGCCTGGCGGACTACGTGGTGGTCGTCCGCTCCATTATTCAAGAGAAGCGTCTCGGTCAGTCTGTGGCAGCCGGCGTCGGACTGGGCGAAGCCATTCCCCTGGCGGCTTCCTACACGGCTCCCTTCGGGATGGCGCTTCCGGCGGCGATCTATGCCATGAAGGCCCGGCGGCACATGGCGCTCTACGGCACGACCGTCGACCACCTGGCCGCAGTGGCCATCAATGCCCGGCGCAATGCCGCCCACAACCCCGACCGCGCGGTTCCGGACGCAGATCACGGTGGAGGAGCACCACGCGTCGCGGCTGATCGCCGATCCTCTGAGACTCCTCGACTGTTGCATGGAGTCAGATGGGGCGGCCGCGGTGATCGTCACCACGCCCGACCGGGCGCCGGATCTGCGCCAGCCTCCCGTTCGGATCCGGGCGGTTGCCATGAGCGGTGAGTACAAGTGGGGGACGGCGTCGTTCAACACGAACGGCGAGGACTTCGTCAGCACAGGCCAACGGCGTGCCGCGCGAGACCTCTACACGCGGTCCGGATTGGGGCCCGGCGACGTCGACGTCGCCCTGTTCTACGACGCGTTCACCCCCTCGGTGATACTGGGCCTCGAGGATTGGGCTTTCTGCGGCATCGGCGAAGGCGGCCCCTTCGTCGCCGACGGCAACATCACGTCGGAGGGCAGCATCCCCGTCAACCCGCACGGTGGCCACCTGGCCGAGGTGTACCTCCAGGGCGTTACCCACATTCTGGAGGCGGTTCGCCAGCTGCGCGGCACGTCGTGCAACCAGCTCGCCGGTGCCGAGGTCGCGCTCTACGGCTCCGGGGTGGGGGCGTCACCCGGCGGCGGGGTACTGCTCCGACGTTGGTGAGCAACCGCGGCGCGACGCCGTTCCGGCCCGTGAGCGAGCGATTGCTACCCTGATCGACAAGACCTTTCGGGACGCGAGAACAGTTCGGGGGAAGCACGATGACAGTGGAGAAGGGCTCGCCGTTGACCGGCATCCGCGTCGTGGAGGTCTCGATCGGCGTGAGTGTGGTCGGGGCGGGCTTGGTGTCCAGCCTTCCCGGTGCCCTGATGCGCGACCTGGGCGCCGATGTGGTTCGGGTGCAGTCGGCGCGCCGCTCGACACTCGACGCGGGAGTGGAGTTCGCCCGCGTGTGGGATCGCGGCAAGGAGATCATCGAGGTCGATGAGGAGCGCGGGCCAGGTCCGGCCCGGACGATCGCTGATCTGGCCGCCGAGGCGGACGTGCTCTTCCTGACCGGATCAGAGCGACACCTCGAAGGGAGCGGTCTCGCCTACAGCGTGCTGAGCGGCGTGAACCACCGCCTCGTCCACGTACGGGTGCGGCCCAGCTACAACGCGATGGGCGTGACGCCGGACTTCGAGCTCTTGGTCCATGCCCGGACCGGCGTGCTCACGCAGATACGCGGCCACCGTTCCGGGCCGATCTTCGGGGATCTCACCGTGGCCGGTGCCGGTGCCGCGCTTTCGGCGACGGCCGGTGCGCTCGCCTGCCTGTATGAGCGGGAGATGACCGGACGGGGTGGATGGGTCGAGACGTCGCTCTACGACGGTCTGCAGGCGATTCTCCCGATGATCATCGGCAGGGTGGAGGCCCCGTCGCCGGCTACCGTGCTGCTCTGGGAGGAGCAGGGCCCCTCTGAGGCGTTGGCCTACCGCTGCGGGGACGGGCGGTACGTCCAGCTTTGGTTCGGTGCCAAGGGTGCGTTCGAGGCGTTCCTCAACAAGATGGGGGACAAGCCGAGCGAGGTCGGGTACATGGCCGAGCTGGTGGGTGGAGGAATGACCGAGCGGAGCGCCCGATGGGAGGAGAAGTTCGCCACCCGCGAGCGGTCATGGTGGCTGACGGAGCTGGCGGGTCAGAAGTTTCGGTGCGAGCCGGTGTTGCTGCCCGGAGAGGCGTTGAGGGAGGAGCATCTCCGCCAGGTCGGCCTCAGCGTCGACTTCGAGGACCCAGAACGTGGACAGCTCACCGGGCTCGGCCCGCTCGCCGCAGTCACCGCCGTGCCCCGGGCGAGGACCGACGGGGGTCGGACCGACTCCGGTGGTGCAACGGCAGGGGTGCCGCCGAGGCTGCTCTCCGGAGTCCGCGTGCTGGACCTCTCCGCGTACCTGGCCGGTCCGGTCACTCCCTTGGTGCTGGCCGAGTTGGGCGCAGACGTCGTCAAGGTGGAGCCCATCACCGGCGATGTGCACCGCTCCATGGAACCGATGTTCGCGGCGGGCCAGCGCGGCAAGCGTGCACTCGCACTGGACATGAAGGCTCCGGCCGCCGGTGGGGTGCTGCACAGACTCTTCCGCTGGAGTGATGTGGTGCACCACAACTCACGGCTCGGGCTGGCCGAGCGGCTCGGATACGGCGAGGACCAGGTCCGTGCCGTCAATCCGCACGTGGTCTACAGCTTCGCCAGCGGTTTCGGGACCACTGGACCATGGGCGTCGCTGCCCGCCAACGACCACCTCATGCAGGCCCTGACCGGCGTCGAGGGGTCTCAGGGAAGCCCCGGTCAGCCGCCGACGTTCCTGGTGTGGGGCGCGATCGACGTCACCAGCGGCTGGGTGTCGGCCTGCGCGGTGATCGCCGGTCTGTACGCCCGGCGGCGCACCGGTGCGGGACAGTCGGTGAGCACCTCTCTTCTCGGCTCGGGGATGCTCTTGAAGTCGGGTGCCTTCCTGGCCGGCGAGACGCGCGTCGGGGGCCCGGTCCTCGACGCAGACCAGACCGGTTACGGCGCCACCTACCGCATCTATCAGGCCGGTGACGGCGCCTGGGTGGCCGTGGTGGTCCCCGACGGGCCCACCTGGGCACGACTGGGTGCGGTCGTGCAGGCCGAGGGGCTACCCGACGCACCTCCGCCTCTGCGACTGCAGGCGGGCGAGCGGCAGCCGGCCGAGACGCTTCTCGAGGAGGCATTCCGGGCCCACGATGCCAGGTTCTGGGTACGCGAGCTGTCGGCGGCCGGAGTGCCGGTCGAGCTCGTCGCCGAGGTGGACCGGGCCGGATTCGTCGCCACACTGCTCGACGACCCGGTAGGGCACCAGCTCGGGCGTGTCGTCAGCTTCGACTGGGGGCCGAGGGGGCGTCTGGAGCAGCCGGGCTTCCCCCTCAGGCTCGGCCCAGACCCGCGTCCGGCCGCACGGTTGTCGATCCCCCGCTTGGGCGAGCACACGACCGATGTGCTTATCGGGCTGGGCGTGGACGACGACGAGCTCGCCACCCTGACCGCCTCGGGCACGATCGCAGGACCACCCGCTACCGACGGGTAGGGCCTCCGGCCGTCGCCGGTCGACGACGCCTCACGGTTCGGGTATCGCCCGCAGGTAGGGCGCCATCATGAGGGGGGTGACACTGAGGACGCCGGACTCGACGGGAAGGGTGACGCCGGTGATCCAGCGCGCCTCGTCACTCGCGAGGAATCCGACGGCCCAGCCCACGTCCCATCCGGTACCCGGTGTGCCGAGCAGGCCGGCCTCGGCGCGCAGTGTGTCCATATATTCGGCGCGTGGACCCGGAGCGGTGACCGAGTGGACCATCGGTGTGGTGATATGGCCCGGGGCGATGGCGTTGACGCGGATGCCCTGGCGTCCGTGGGAGTAGGCCATGTCGACCGTCATGGCGATCAGAGCGCCCTTGGCGGCCGAGTAGGCGACCGTACCGTCGCCGCGGAGGGCCGAGATCGACGCAATGTTGACGACGGCCCCGGCCCCCTTGTCGGCCATCACCGGAACGGCATACTTGGACGCCAAAAAGGCGGTCCGAAGGTTGACGTCGAAGGTGTTGTCCCATGCCTCCTCGGTGGTGTCGACGACGGTACCGAGGGCGGCGAGCCCGATGTTGTTGACCAGGATGTCCACCGTCCCGAAGTGTTCGACGGCGGCCTTCACCATGGAGGCGCAGTCCGATGCCCGTGTGACATCGGCGGCGAAGACCTCGGCCTTGCCTCCCTCCTCCTCAATGATCTGCCGTGTCTCCTCCGCTCGTTCGGGGTGGAGATCGACGAGCAGAACGCGTGCGCCCTCGCGCGCCAGCACCACGGCGCTCGCCTTTCCCGTGCCGATACCGGCACCGGGTGTCGAGCCGGCTCCGGTGACGATCGCGACCTTGCCCTCGACCCGTCCGGCACGCTCTACCATCCCGCGTCTCCCCACTCTCTTTCACGCGCACCTGAGCGAGTGCTCGCTCATCGTAACCCGGTCCGCAGCGGCTGGCGACTCCCGCAGCGGTTCTAAGTAGGATGCGGCGGCGACAAGGAGGGGCCATGGCCGCGTCGTCCATGAGGGTCGGAATCTTGAACGACATGTCGGAGGGTCCGCCGGACCTCACCGACATGGAACGATGGCTCCGCGTGGCCGTGGACGACCTGGTGGATGGCGGCCGGCTCGACCGTGGAGTGGAGTTCGTGCACTCCTGGGGGCTGGGTCTTCCCTCCGGGACGGCCGCCGCGGTGGAGCGCGCCTACGCAGACCTCGTCGATCAGGACGTTCTGCTGATCGTCGGGCCGGCCATCGGTGACAACGCCCTTGTCGCCACGCCGCTCGCCGAACGTTACGGCGTCCCGACGATCAACTGGGCCGGGACCGAACGCGCCCGAAGTACCTTCATGTTCCATCTTCAGGTCGGATCGCACGAGGACGAGTCGATCGTGCTGGCCCGTTGGCTCTCGTCCAGCGGCGCAAGCCGGGTCGGCCTCGTCCAGGACCGGTCACCCATCGGGCGCAGATACGCGCAGTTCCTTCAGGCCGAGGCCGACGTGCTGGGCCTACGGATCGCCACGGTCGCTTCCGTCGGCCCGCTGGCCGAAGACGCCGGCGAACAGGTCGGGCAGGTGCTCGACGCCGCTCCCGACTCGCTGGTCTATCTCGGGCTGGGCCTCGCCGCTCCGGCCGTGGCGAGAGCGCTGAGTGCCCGAGACTGGGACGGGCCCCGGGCGATGAACACGGCTGGGATGCGCGGCTACAGCCCCGAGTTCGGCAGGACCATCGACGGCTGGGTCTATGTCGACATGGAGTCCGACCGCAACACGACCCTTGCTGCGCTCCGCGCCCGTCTCAATCGTTCTCCGGATCTTTCTCCGGCAACGGAGTACGGTGCCGCACGGGGGTATGACCTCAGCCGGCTGGTCGCGGAGGGCTTGGCCCGCGCGCCGGAGAGAACGCGCGAGGGGGTCAAGGACGGGCTCGAGCAAGTGAAATGGTTGCGCGCGGCCGAGGGCCACGACGGCACGCTGCTCGGGTTCGGCCATCACGATCGTGGAGCCCTGCACGGGCGCTATCTCGTCCTGCGTCGCTGGCAGGACGGACGGTCGGTCGAGCTCGTCGAGGCCGGCGCCTGAGCACGGATGCCGGCGAGTCACAGGCCGAACGAGTAGCCGCCGTTGAGAGGATAGGTCTGGCCGGTGATCCACGACGCCTGGGGGCTGGCCAAGAAGACGGCCAAGGGCGCCACATCGTCCGGTAGACCGGGGCGGCGGACCACGTAGCGCTTCAGGGTCGCCTTGGCACGGGGGTCGTCCGGCTCCGCCCACAGCGCCTCGGTCAGCGGTGTGCGCATCGTGCCGAGCGAGATGTTGTTCACCGTGACGCCCCACCGGCCGGTTTCAATGGCCAGTGTCCGCGTCAGCCCGGCTGCGCCCGCCTTGGCGGCGCTGTAGGCGGCCATGCCGGGGTCGCCGGTCCTGCCCGCGTCGGACACGATGGTGATCACCCGACCCCAGGCGTTGGCGATCATTGCCGGGAGGCACGCCCGGGCACAGTGCATGACGCCGTACAGGTTCACCCGGACGTAGCGATCCCAGTCGGATGGATCGCTGTCCACGAAGTTGACCCTGCCGGCCATATCTTCCGATCCTGCGTTCCCGGCGTTGTTCACAAGGATGTCGACGTCGCCGACAGCCTCTATCGCGCTCGTGACGGCGTCGTACCGGGTGACGTCGAAGACCGACGCGTCGGCCGAACCGCCGAGCTCCCGGATCTCATTCACCGTGGCTTCGGCCCGCTCCGGTCGGACATCGTTGACCACCACCCCGGCCCCTGCAGCGGCGAAGCCCTTGGCGATACCGCTGCCGACTCCCTGGCCGCCACCGGTGACGAGCACCCGCCGGCCCGAGAGATCAAACTCCATGCCCACCGTCCCACTATGCCACCGGCCGACCGACTGCGCTCAGACCAGCGACCGTCGGCCGGCACGCACGCTGCGCACCGCGCCTGCGCTGAACGGCTCAGGTGTCCACCGTGGGGAGGACCAGACGCGAGGTGCCACCCCGACCGTGCGCAACGGAGTGGCGGGCGGCGCGTAGCGCCGACCCGGTCCCCGGGTTCTCGTCGGTACCGAGGTTGCGTGCGAACTGCGGGTGGGAGCCGCCCGCGATGAGCAGCCGGATGCGCGAGCCCGCGGTGAACAGGTGGGCGGCGTCGCGGAGCCGGAGGGTCACCATGCCGGCCGCGTCGGCCGCTTCGAGGCGCAGGTAGCCCTCGGTGACGTTGTGCGAGGTACCGTCCCGACCCACCTCCGAGAGACGTGCGAAGACGTCGGCGTGGGGGTTGTCGCTGCCATGGGCGAGCTCGACGACCGGTGAGCCCATCACCTCGACGGCACCGTCCAATGTGGCGCTGGTGAAGGACAGCACGTCTGGCCGGACGGCCAGTCCCGTGTCGTCGACGCGGGACTTCGTCGACAGCAGGGGCCCTCCGATCGTCGGTGTCGGGTCAGCGGGGTCGTACGTGAAGGAGGAGGGTGGGCCGTCCGCGGGCGGGGGGTCCAGGGAGAGGCGGCGGCCGGGGTGGAGGAACCAGGTCTGTGCGGAGGTCTGCGGTGGCCAGGTAGGAAGGTCGCGCCATGCATCGGCTCCGGTGACGTAGACGCGGACGGGGCTCGGACGCCGGCGGCCTGCCCGCTTCGCCACGTGCTCTTCGAGCCAGTCCCAGGTCTCCCGGGTGGTGATCGGGAGGCCCTTGGCGACGGTGTCGACGTGGGACCACACGCCGATCGTCATGGCCACGTCGACACCGCGTTCGTGCAGGCGCTGATACTGATGGACGGTTTGCTCGAGGAAGATGTCCTGCCAACCCCCGAAGAGCAGCACGGGCACCTCGACTTGATCGAGAGCAACGCCGTGCTGCATCGGCGCCCAGAACGGATCGCGCGGGTCGGGCCGGGTGACCCAGTCGGTGTACCACGGGGCCCGGCCGCCGAGAAAGGTCGACGCGGGCGAGACGAGCGGCAGCTCGTGTAGAACGGGGCGGATCCGCCGTCGGTCCCGAGCCGATTGCAGCATGACATGGAGGGGAGTGCCGTCTTCCTGGTGGACCATCTGGTTGCTCCACCCGAGGAAGTCGAGCCTGAACGCGCCGGTGCCCCAGACGTGCTCGCAGAAGTCGTGGGGCCCGACGGCGACGACCGCGGCAGCCAGCTCGGGCGGCGGGTCCGCCAGGAGCGCCCACTGTGTGTGCCCCAGGTAGGACGGGCCGAGCGTGGCGAAGGTGCCGGTGAACCAGGGCTGGCGGAGCATCCAGGTGACGACATCGTGACCGTCGCCTTCCTCGTCCCTCATGGGATCGAATGTCCCTCCCGAGCCGAAGGTGCCGCGGCTGCTCACGAAGAGGGCGTGGTAGCCGCGGGCGGCGAAGACCCTCGCCAGGGGCAGCGCCAGGGGCAGGTGGCGGCCGTAGGGCCCCCGAATGAGCAGCGTCCCGACGGCGTCCGATCTCGGCTGATAGAGATCCGCGGCGAGCTCGACCCCGTCGCCCATCGGCACCCGGATGCCGCGGCTGACGGTGTAGTCGGTCGTGACCGGCGGGAGGCCGAGCAGGCGGGTGGCAAGTCCGTCTGTGGCGCGGCTCATGGCCGTACGGAGCCTGGTCGAGGTGGGTGATGGCGCGGCAGGCATCGCTCAGCCCGCTAGACGGCGGCGCGGGCTCCCCGATGCGATGCGGGAGTGAAGGTGATCGGCAGGGCGAGCGGTGCCCGGGTGAACGTCGAGTGGTAGTGGATCTCGGTGCCTTCCTGCAGCTCCAACGCGTCGAGCCGTCCGAGGAGCTCGTCCAGTGCCACCCGCAGGTTCATTCGCGCCAGGTTGGAGCCGGCACAGCGATGCGGCCCGGCGCCGAAGGCCATATGGCGGTTACTGGTGCGCCCCGGATCGAATCCGTCGGGGTCCGCGAACTCCGTGTCGTCCCGGTTGGCAGAGGCCCAGTAGATGATGACCTTGTCGCCCTCCTTGATCTGATGGCCGCCGAGCTTGACGTCGCGCGTCGCCGTCCGGGTGATCGCGATGAACGGTGTGTCGAGGCGCAGGAGCTCCTCGACGGCACTGGGGAGCAGCTCCGGCTGGTGTCGGAGGAGAGCGGGAATCTCCGGATGACGGCAGAACCGCTCCATCATCATCCCGAGCGCGGATGCGGTGGTCTCCAGCCCGCCCAGAATCAGCAGTTGGACGGTGCCCACGATCTCGTCCTGGGTGATGGGCCGGCCCTCTATCTCCGCGTTGAGCACCCCGTCGATCACGTCTCCACGCGCCGGCTGACGACGCCGCATCTCGAGGAACTCGGCGATCCAATTCGACAGGCCGAGCCAGCACTCGGCCGCCTCGGGATCGTTGGGGGTCGACGACTTCGATGCCAGGTAGGCGACCTTCTCGACACTCTCGCGCGGCGCGTCCAGCGCCAGTTCGAAGAACGCCCGAGCCGGGAACGGCCGGGCGAACGAATCCATGAACTCGCAGCGTCCGAGCTCGATGAAGTCGTCGATGAGGTGGGTGACCAGCGCGCGGGTCGCCGGCTCCCACGGCGCGACGGCAGCAGGCGTGAAGTAAGAGTTGATCAGGCGTTTGTAGATGCGGTGGAGAGGGGGATCGACCTCCACCGGTATGTTGCGCACGGCTATCGGGCTGGGGGGGACGGTGAGCCCATGCGCCGAGCTGAACGTCTCCCAGTCCTGGGCCACGCGCAGTACGTCCTCGTACTCGGTCACCACCCAGAAGCCGCCGTAGTTCTCGCTGTGGGTGACCGGGCAGAGCGACCGCATGCGAGCCAGGGTGTCGGGAAGCGTTGCCGCCAGTTCGGGAGACAGATGGTCGAAGTGGTGCACGCACCACTCATCGGTGATTAAATCAGCGGCCGGAGGTGTCGCGTCCATCAGCCCTCCTGGTGTAAAAGCGGCCCTCTATGGACCGCATGGCGCGAGGTAGCCTAACAGAATGAGTAGTCACTCTTTAGGAGGTCTGCGACGTGATCCTGTTCCATGGAGGCGCCCTCTTCGGCGACCTTACGCTGCATTCGACGGACTTTGCCCTGCTCGTACTCCGGCTCGGTCTGGCAGTGGTGTTCCTGGCGCACGGGATCAACCACATCTTCGGCGGCGGCAAGATCGCCGGTACCGCTCGGTGGTTTGAAAGCCTGGGCATGAAGCCCGGGATCCTCCACGGCTGGACCGCCTCCTTGACCGAGATCGGTTCCGGGGTGCTGCTGGCGATCGGCCTCCTCACCCCGATCGCCGCCGCCGGGGTGGTCGGCACCATGCTCGTCGCCCTCATCACCAACCACCTGCACAACGGGTTCTTCATCTTCCGTCCCGGCGAGGGCTGGGAGTACGTGGCGACGCTCACCCTGGTCGCCATCGTCGTCGGGACGTTGGGACCCGGCTACTGGAGCGTCGACGGCCACGTCGGTGCTCTACAGGATCTGTGGGGCTGGCCCGGATTCGGCATCGCCGCCGGCGTCGGAGCGCTCGGTGCGGCGGGCCTGCTCCTGACGTTTTGGCGTCCGGAGCGCAAATCGGCATGACCGCAGTGAGCCGCCCATGAAAACCAGAGCAGCGTTGCTGTTGGAGCAACCCGGCCGGTGGGAGGTCGTCGAGGTCGACCTGGACGATCCCAAAGACCACGAGGTGCTGGTCCGGCTGGTGGCCTCTGGCCTGTGCCACTCCGACGACCACGTGGCCAAGGCCGACGGCAAGATCGCCCACTTCCCCTACTGCGGCGGGCACGAGGGCGCCGGGGTCGTCGAGGCGGTAGGGCCGGGGGTGCGTTCTCTTGCGCCGGGGGACCACATCGTGACGTCGTTCATTCCGGGCTGCGGTCGCTGCCGCTGGTGTGCCAGCGGGATGCAGAACCTCTGCGAGAACGGCGCCCTCATGATGAAGGGGACACAGCTCGACGGCACGTTCCGCATGCACTACGGCGGTCTGAATGTCGGCCGGTCGTCGTTGATCGGAGCGTTCTCCGAATTCAGCGTCATGCCCGAGTGGTCCTGCGTCAAGATCCCCCGGCACTTTCCCCTCCTCTCGGCTGCTCTCCTCGGCTGCGCGGTGCCCACCGGCTGGGGTTCGGCCGTCCGCGCCGCCCAGGTGCAGCCCGGCGATGTCATCATCGTGATGGGTGTCGGTGGGATCGGGATCAACGCCGTCCAGGGAGCGGCCCATGCCGGCGCCACACACGTGATCGCCGCCGATCCCGTGGGCCTCAAGCGCGACGCCGCGCTGCGCCTCGGCGCGACGGACGTCGCGGCGTCGATCGACGAGGCTGCCGAGTTGGCCCGTTCACTGACGAACGGCCAGGGGGCCGACGCGACCATCGTCGCCGTGGGCGTGCTCTCCGGCGAGCACATCGCGCAGGCGTTCGACTCGGTCCGCAAAGCCGGCACGGTCGTCGTCACCGCGGTCGCCCCGATGGAGAGCGTCGGAATTCCGATCAGCCCCTTTCTTCTGGCGATGTTCCAGAAGCGGCTGCAGGGCTGCCTGTACGGGATGATGACCCCCTCGAGCGACGTCCCCCGGCTGCTGGCCATGTACGAGCAGGGTCAATTGAAGCTCGACGAGCTCGTCTCACGGACGTACTCGCTCGATGAGATCAACACCGGCTACGACGACCTGCACGCCGGCAGGAACATCCGCGGCGTCATCGACTTCTCGTAGTCCGGGCTCGCCCACCGCGGCCGGGCGTCTCCGCCCGACCGGCCCGGTCGAAGCACACGCGTCATGCAAACGAGCGGATCTCGGGGAGCACCTTCTCGGACAGCAGGTCGACCTGGTCGAGATAGCCCGCGCCCTGGTCGGTCGGCCCGAGCATGAGCTCGGTGCAGCCGGCCTCCCAGTACCGGCGAAGGTGCTCGACCACCTGTCCGACCGAGCCGGCCACGAACAGTCGCTCGGGGAACGAAGTGTCCTTCTGGGTCAACGCCGCCCAGGCGGCAGCGGCGCGTCCCTGGGCGCCGTTGGACGCCGTGTCGACGTGCACCGGCAGCAGCATGCCCGTCGTGAAGGGCTCGGATGCGAGGCGCAGCTCGTCTCGACGATCCGAGAGGAAGGACCGTCGCCGGGCAAAGCCGTCCGGATCCAACAGGTAGCCGATCCACCCGTCTCCGTACCGTGCCGCCCGCCGGAGCGCGACGTCCTTCCACCCGGCGAGTAGGAACGGGATCTCCCCTCCCTGCGGCGCGATGGTGACGGCGGCGCCATCGGGGCTCGACGGGCTGATCCGCCCGGAGAGCAGACCCTGCACGGCGCGCAGTCCTTCCTCCAACCGCCGGCCGCGTTCTGTCAGTGGGACGCCGACTGCCTCGAACTCGGCGGGGTACTCACCGCCGACGCCCACACCCACCCGGAGTCGGCCCGGAGCGAAGCTCGCTAGCGTCCCGAGCTGCTTCGCCAGCACAACGGGGTTCCTCAGCGCCAGCAGCACGACGCACGGGCCCAGAGAGACCCGTTGGGTCGATGCCGCGACCACCGACAGCGTGACGATCGATTCGAGCAGCGGCCGGGGGTGGAGGAGGTGGTCCCCGACGTACACGCCGTCGAACCCCGCGGCCTCGGCGCGCCGGGCCGCCTCGACGACCCGTCCGGGGTCGACGTGGCCGTCGTCGGCGCGGGCGGCGGTGGGGAGCATCAGGCCCACTGTCGGGTGGTGCCGGGCGGCCGCTGGCCACGCCGACGACGGCCCGGTCAGGGCGACGGTGGCACCACCACCGTTATCGTCCAAACTGGTGATGGCTAGGCGCGGGCTGCTGTGTTCCGGTCACGAGTGTCCGAGAGCGCGGCTTCGAATCCCCGGTGGAGATGCTGGGGAGCGGGCTCGTTCATCCCGAACACCACGTTGTCGAGCAGGCCGGTTCGGATTCCCGGCTCGGTCCGGCCGGCGACCCAGAAGTCCTCGGCGTCGACCACCGTCTCACAGATCCACGCGATCTGCTCCAACTCCGCCTGCCGCTCCGATTCGGTGAGATCCGGTGCCATGTACGCCGTGTGGATCACCTCTGAGGTCGCCGCATCGACCGGCAGTATCTGCCACAGCTCGAGATGCCGTTTGGCGACCGTGAAGCTGGTGTTGGGGAAGAGCGCATACTGATACGTGAAGTGCGGCAGCACATCGCCCCACTCCTCCTCGGGCCGCTCCGTGAGCTCGGTGATCGTGCGAATGGCGGAGCAGTTCCGGAGGTGGCGCCCGAAGGGGTCGAAGGTCAGAACGCCGCCGAAGGCGAAGTCCTTGAGCGTCGTCCGGTGCAGGGAGTCGAAGTGGTAGTTCTCTCGGAAGGTGTCGAGCGTCACCTTCCAATTGGCGTTGACCCGGTGAATGTGGGGATCGCTGTACGGCTTCCAGTCCGAGAGCTCCAGCATGGCGAGCTCCTGGGCCAAGCCCGGTCCGAGGTAGTCGTCGATGTCGACCTCCGGGCCGGGGCGGAGACGACCGACGATGAGGCCGTAGCCCTCCGCCACCGGGAGCTCCACGAGACCCTTTTCTTCACGGCACAGGCTCTCGAATCCCTCGGGCACCGGGACCCAGGTGAGGTGACCTTCGAGGTCGTAGACCCAGGCGTGGAACGGACAGGTGAAGCGTCTCGCTGATCCGGATCCGTCCACAACCCGAACGCCCCGGTGTCGACAGGCGTTCAGCATGGCCCGCACCTGCCCGTCGGTGTCCCGAGTGAGCAGGACCGGCGTACCGCACACGTCGACGGTGCGGTAGCTCCCCGGGGTCGGGAGGGCGCCGGAAAGGCACAGCACGAGCGGGTGTCCGCGGAAGAGGACCTCGAGCTCCTCGGAGTGGCGCTCCGGCGAGGTGTAGGTCGCGGCCGGCACCTCCAGGACCGATTCGGCCATGTCGGTGGTCCCGTTCTCGATGTGGTCCAACAGCCTGCGCACGAGGCTGTGCTCGAGTGCTTCCCTATCCACCTCTCACCCCCTCATCGGCGCGGCACTGAGGAGTCGCTCAGAACCCCTTCGCTGCTCAGGCGGCACCGCGCCCATATTAGTCAGTAACTGCTCACTCTACAAATATGCCGAGACCGCCGCTCGGCGAGGCCCCGCTGAGCTTGACAGGCACAAGACCAATGCCGATGATGAGGGAGTGAGCGCCCACCAACCATCGTCGTGGCCCACTCGGCCCGCGGGCCACGACGACGAGCGATGAGGGTGACCGTGGAAGCCGAGGTGTGCCAGGGTCATGCTCGGTGCTGGCAGATCTGCCCGGAGGTTTTTTCTCTCGATGACGAAGGCCATGCTCTCGTGCTGGAGTCCGAGGTGCCCGGTGGACTCGAGGGGAAAGTCCGGGAAGCGGTTGCGAACTGTCCCGAACGCGCCATCGTGCTGGCCTGACGGCCAGGTGCCCACCGAGCCCGACGGTCGCCGCGCCACTCCGGCCTGAACGGTGTCGATTCCCATCGTCACCTCCGAGCGGGCCCGGCCCTTCGACCTCACCGGCCGAGTGGCGTTGGTGACGGGAGCATCGTCAGGCCTGGGGGAGGCCGTAGCCCGCTCCTTGGCCGACGCAGGGGCAAAGGTGGCCGTCACGGCCCGTCGTTACGACCGCCTGGCAAAACTGGCCGACGAGATCGGTGGCCTGGCGATCGGCTGCGACCTGCTCGAGGCGGATCAGCTCGATGCGCTGGTGGCCCAGGTGGCCGAGGCCTGGCACGGTCCGGACATTCTGGTCAACGTGGCCGGTGCGGTCGCCGACATCGTTCCGGCCGAACGCGAGTCCCTCGACGCCATCGAGCGCACGCTCAACCTGAACCTGGTGGCGCCGTTCCTCCTCTGCCAGAAGGTCTTCCCCTACATGGCCGACGCCGGGAACGGGGCGATCGTGAACGTCGCATCGATCAGCGGCCGGGTGGGCATTCCGGGAATCCCGCAGGCGGCCTACGCCGCCAGCAAGTCAGGTTTGACGGGGCTCGGCGTGGAGTTGGCCGTCCAATGGGCCCGCTACTCCATTCGGGTCAACACCTTGACGGCTGGGTTCTTCCGCAGCGAGATCACACAGGGAATGTACGACGACGAACGCACCAGCAGCTGGCTGACGCGCAACACGCCGCTTCCCCGCCTGGGCACCGCCGAGGACCTGGTGGGGGCGGTGCTGTGGCTGGTCAGCGACGCCGGGCGTTACGTGACGGGACAGTCGATCGTCGTTGACGGCGGCTGGACGGCGCGCTAGAAGATCGTTGTAGATCATGAACCTGGACTACGACCTGGGCGCCGACGCTGAGAGCCTGCGGCGCGAGTTGCGCCAACTGGTGGAGGAGCACATCCCACCGGACTTTCTCGGGGCGTTCACGGACGATCCGCGCGACCTCGAGGTGGCGCAGCAGTTCTGCAGGACGATGGCCGCCCGGGGGTTGCTGTGCATGGCCTGGCCGCACGAGTTCGGAGGCCGCGCCGCGTCCCCATGGGAGCAGACGGTCGTTCGCGAGGAGATGTGGGCGCACCATGAGCCCCGCGGCGCCCAGTACATGGGCGTCAACTGGGTGGGGCCCGCCATCATGCGCTACGGAACGCCCGAACAGCGCCGTACCCACCTGCCACCCATCGCCAACGGGGAGGTGATCTGGTGCCAGGGTTTCAGTGAGCCGAATGCCGGCTCGGACCTGGCGTCGTTGCAGACCTCGGCTCGGCGGGACGGGGACGGCTGGCGCGTGACGGGTCAGAAGGTGTGGACCTCGTACGCCGGGATGGCACAGTGGTGCTTCCTTCTGGCCCGGACGACGAAGGCGGAGAAGAAACAGCAGGGCATCACCGTCTTCTTGGTGCCGATGGACGACCCGGCCATTGAGGTGCGCCCGATCAAGAGCATGATCGGGCCTCACCATCTCAATGAGGTCTTCATCGACAACCTCTGGGTCACCGAGGCGGACATACTCGGAACGCTCGACGAGGGCTGGAAGCTGGTGCAGGAGGTGCTCGCCTACGAGCGGGTGGGCATCGCCCGCTACGCCCGATGTGAGCGCCTCTTGAAGTCCGCACCGATCGTGCTGGGCTCGCAGTGGGATGAGCTCCCCCCGGAGTTGCGGAGCCGGTGGGCACGGATGGGCGTGCACTGCCGCCGCGCCCGGCTGCTCGCCTACCGCGTGGTCGCCCTCCAAAACAGCGGCCGCATCCGCCCGGCGGATGCGGCGGGCTATCGAATTGCCGTGACCCGCCTCGACCAGGAGAGCGCCGACGTCCTCATGGACATCGTGGGACTGCTCGATCCATCGGGGGAGGACGCCATGCGCTTCAAGCGGGCGGTGGAGGACCACTGGCGCTACGCACAAGCGGCCACGGTGGCCTCGGGGAGCATCGAGATGCAGAGGATCCTGCTCGCCAGACAACTGTTGTCCGCGTCATGAACCTCGACCTGAGCGACGAGGCGCTCGAGTACGGCCAGGCCTCGCTGCGGGCGCTCGAATCGGCGGGGGGGGATCGGCTGGTCCAGATCGCCGAGGAGGAACCGGAGCGGTGGGAGGATCTCGTGGCGCCGGTGTTGAAGGAGCTCGGTGCGGACGAGCTCGACCCCGCCGCCGACGGGGACGAGCTCGAAGCGGCGGCCGCCCTTTGCCGCAGCACCGGGTACTGGGCCATCCCCTACCCGGTGGCTGGTCGTCTGTGCCGCCCGAGGGACCTCGAGGCCGGTGGTCTCGTGGTCGTCGACGGTGCGCCGCGGGCCTGCGTTCCGGCCGACGGTTCTGAGGAGTGGGTCGCCGTTGGCCTCGACGGCCGCCGGAGCTGGGCGCGGGCGCTCCGCTCCACCGAGCCGGTGCGTCGGTCTTCGTTCGTGGTCGAACTCGACCTTCGTCCCATCGACGGCGAAGGGGCCGGTTCGGTGCCCCTCGGACTGGTACTGCCGTGCTGGACCCTCCTGGGGATGCTCGACCGCGCCCTCGACCTCACCCGCGCCTACGTGCTCGAGCGGAGTCAGTTCGGACAGCCCCTGGCCTCCTTCCAGAGCGTGCAGTTCCAGCTCACCGAGGCCGAAGTCGAGCGCAGTGGCCTCGAAGAGCTGGCCAAGTTCACACTGTGGAGCATCGGCGCGGACCCTTCCGAGGCCCTGGACGCTGCGCTGGCTCTCCGCCTGGCCGCCATCGAGGCGGCCGACATCGTCTTTCGGGTGGCGCACCAGCTGCACGGCGCAACGGGATTCTGTGACGAGGCGGTGCTGTCATGGCTGTCGCGCTACAGCCAGCCGCTGCGGCGGCTGCCGCTGGGCCTCTCTCAGACACGGGAGCACCTGACCCGTGTCGTGGGGCGGCAGGGCCTCTCGGGAATCTTCGCACTCGACGACGTTCCGTACCCGTTCTCGGAGAGCTGAGAAGGCCGGATCGGAGGGCGTGACCCGTCGCTTCGGCCGGACGCGCCGTCCGATCGGCCCACGGGTGTCACACGGGGTCCAGGGTTTCGAGGAGGAGATGGGTGTCCTGTTGGAAGACCCTGATCTCCACGATGCGGCCGTCGGCGAAGGAGAAGAGCTCGACGACGTCGACGGTGGCCGAGCGGGCCGAGCTCTTGGCGGTCCATGTCTGGGTTGTGACCTGCACGACCACCTCCCCGCAGCCGAAGATCCGGGGGTCTGTGATCTCCCGGTCCCAGTACTCGGCGAAGCGACGACCCATCGCATCCATTCCCTGGAGGCCGTGATGCCACCCACCGTGGGGGAGGGACCCGGGTTGTTCGATGCGCAGGTCGGCATGGAACAGCTCCATCGCTCCTTGGCGGTCACCGGCCGCAAAACGCTGGGCCAGCTCCCTGACAAGTTCAACGGGCTGGGTCGGGCGACCCGCCTGGCTCACGTCCCCGCGCCCCTGTGCGCGCGTCCGGCCGGTTCCATCTTGGGGAAGAATCCCTGGCACGTTCCGCTGCTCACCAAGGTGATGGCCCGGTCACGATCGAACGTGGTGCCGTGGCGACTCTCGAGCGCCAGGACGAGCGCGATGCCCATGACGGCACGGGCGGAGACATCGGACGACGCGAAGGCGAAGCCGTAACGGTCTTCGACCTCGTACCATGCCTTGGCAAGGCGATCCATGGCGGTCGCAAAGTTCTCCCGGTAGAACCGTCGGGCCACCGTGGGGTCGCCGAAGAGCACCAGGCCGAGCAAGGGCAGCACCTCTTCGAGCGTCGAGACGAGCTGGCGATACAGCCCGTCCATCGTCTCGATCTGTCGCTCGGGCGTCAGGGGTTCGTCCCGGTCGATGATCTCGGACGCGGCCACCAGATCGTCCACGGCCTCCCTGAGCGGTTCGACGACGGCCTCGAGGAACAGCTGATCCTTGCTCTCGAAGTGCCGGTAGATCACCCCTTCGCTGATGCCGCCCCGCTCGGCAATGGTCTTGATCGTTGTCCCGTTGACATCACCGGTCTCGATGAAGGCGCGCCGTGCCGCCGTGAGTATCGAACTCTTGCGAGCCTCGGCAGTCAGGCGGCGTGCCCGCGGCGCGGGGGTGGCGCCTTTCGGGAGCCGGGTCGGCTGCTTAGCCATGCGTGCGTCCGCCCCGTACGGCATGACCCCGATGGAGTGAGCGCATGTCGACACTTTAGGACATCCCGGCGCACCCCAGCGTGCCCCGATCGTCCCCAGATCACCTCAGCGGCGCTGGTAGAGCCGGGTTTTGCCGAAGATGCCACTTGCGACGTAACTGGGTGAGCGATTACTTTCTCACCAGCCATCGGACCGCCGAACCGGTCGACGCGGTCGACGCGGTCGACACGATTGACGCGGCACCGTGTGGCCCATCGACGGCCGAGTATCGGTCGGGAGGAGCGTGCACCATGGATCACCCGGTTATCGTCTCGACCGCCAGGACCGCCATCGGAACCGCCTTCCGGGGCTCGTTGCACGATGTCGATGCGATGGAGCTTGGCACCCGTGCCGTGGCCGAAGCGGTTCGGCGTTCCGGTATCGATCCGGCCGACGTGGACGACGTCCTCATGGGTGAATCGCGCTATGGCGGGGGCGACATTGCCCGCTACGCCGCCATCGAAGCGGGTTTGGTCAATGCACCCGGTGTCGCTCTCAATCGGCACTGCGCGTCTGCGTTGACGGCCATCCAGAGCGGAGCAGCATCTATCGGTGCCGGGATGGACCGTGTCGTCGTGGCCGGCGGCTCCCACTCGCCGTCGACGGCGCCGCGTTCGACGAAGCGGATACCCGGCACCGATGAATGGGGGGATTGGGCCCCCCCGAGCCATCGCGAGACGCCCGATGCGCCCAACGATGACATGTCGATCTCGGTCGGGTGGAACGCCGCCGTCAAGGCCGGCGTGACTCGCCAGGAGATGGACGCCTGGGCCCACCGATCCCACCAGCGCGCTGTGGCCGGCATCGATGCGGGCAGCTTCGTCGAAGAGATCTTTCCCGTTGAGGTGGTCCGCCGGGATGGCTCGCGGTTCACCTTTGCCGTCGATGAGCACCCCCGGCGAGATTCGAGCCTGGAGAAGCTCGCCTCGCTGAAACCGTTGCACCCCGAAATTGAGGGCTTCAGCATCACGGCGGGCAACTCTTCGGGCGTCAACGACGCCGCCGCCGCCGTGGTGATCGCCAGTCGAGCGTTCAGTGAGGACCACGGCCTCCGTCCGTTGGCCGTGGTCCGCGGGTGGGCCTCGGCTGGAGTTGAGCCCCGTGACACGGGTCTGGCGCCGACGGTGGCAATCCCCAAGGCGCTTGCGCGCTGTGGGCTGGAGATCGGCGATGTCACCCTGTGGGAGATCAACGAGGCGTTTGCGGCGATGTGCGTCGCCACGACCCGAATCCTCGCGATTGACGACGCCATCGTGAACGTGCTCGGCAGCGGATGCAGCCTGGGCCATCCGACCGGGACGACCGGGGCCCGCATGGTGATCACCCTCATCCACGAGCTCCGGCGGCGGGGGGGTGGCGTCGGCGTCGCGTCCATGTGCGCCGGCGGCGGCATGGCCAGCGCCATGGTGCTGGAGGTACCACCGCCGCCCGCTGCCTGACCGGGGCCGGGCGCTCCCGAGATCGGCCGAACCATGCCATCGCATGTTCCGGAACAACGTGAATACTCACTTGCCACAAGACCCTCGCCGCGGTAGCCTTCTGGCACACGGGCCGTCAGCGTGTACGCGGGGCGGGGGGCCCATGTTGGGTGCCGTAACGATGAACAAGGGGGGTTACGACGTGAGGAAAATGCGGTTGTTCCGTGTCGCGGCGGTGATGAGCATGTTCGCGGCATTCGGCGCAGTCCAATCCATCGGCTCGGTGGCGGCATCGGCGAGTGGGGCTCCGATCAAGGTCGGTGTCGTCTGCACCTGCTCCGGGCCGTTCGGGGCGGATATTCTCGCCTCTGAAGACGTCTACATCGCCTGGGTGAAGACGATCAACGCGTCGGGCGGGATCGACGGACACCAGATCAAACTCACCCTCGAGAACGATGCTGCCAACCCGGGCACCTCCGCGACGGAAGCCCAGACCCTGATCTCCGACCATGTCGACGCCATCGTGGACGACTCCATCGTGGACCAGACATGGGCAGCCACCGTGCAGGCGTCGCACATCCCGGTCGTCGGCCTCGACGAGACCGAGACGCCCTTCTACACGGAGTCTGACTTCTATCCCGAAGGCCAGACCAACAATACGACCACCTACGCCAATTCGATCACGGCCAAGACTGCCGGTGCGACCAACATGGGTGACCTCTACTGCGCGGAGGCGGCCTCGTGCGCCGAGGGTGTCCCCCTGATCGAAGCGGCCGGCAAGAAGGTGGGCGTGCCGGTCGTCTACAACGCAGAGATTGCGGCGACCGCGCCGAACTACACCGCCCAGTGCCTGGCCGCCAAGCAGGACCATGTCCAATCGATATTCATCGGCGATGCGAGCGTTGTCATCGTCAACGTGGCGACGGACTGCGCGCAGCAGAACTACGAGCCCATCTACGTCACCGAGGGCGAAGGCTTCGGCTTGGCCATGGCAACCGCTCCCCGGGCTGAAGGACAAGCTCTGGTCCGACTACGGCACGCTGCCAATCTTTGCCAAGAACGCCGCAGATCACGGCCATGAACAAGGCAGTGGACAAGTACTACCCGGGCCTCCGCACCAACACCACCTCGTGGAGCCAGCTCGGCGGCCGAGGGCTGGGCCTCGGGACTCCTCCTCGAAACGGCCGTGAAGGCGGGTGGCCTCGGGACCAGCGGTACCCCCCCCCCAATGAGATCGTGAAGGGACTCGACACGATCAAGGGCGAACACCCTGGACGGGATGGCGCCGCCGCTGACCTTCAAGGCAGGCCAGGTCCATGACGTCAACTGCTGGTTCACCGGCCCGGGTGCGAGAACGGCGTGCCCGCCTTGGTGGACGGTGGTCGGGTGACCTGCGAGAAGTAGGCGCTTAGACTCCGAGGCCGTGGAACCCGGCCAGTCCACCGGTAGACGAACTGAGCGCTCGGACGTGCAGTGAACGACTTCCTTCCATTCATCGTCATCGGGCTCGCCACCGGGGCGGTGTACGGCCTGGCCGGGCTGGGCCTGGTCCTCACCTACAAGACCTCGGGCATCTTCAACTTCGGCTACGGGTCGGTCGCCGCCCTCGACGTCTTCGTCTTCTACTTCCTCCACACCGAGCACGGGGTGCCGTGGCCCGCCGCCGCCGTCATCTGCCTCGGGGTGTTCGCCCCGCTCCTCGGCCTCGGTGCTCGAGCTTCTGGCCCGGTCGCTCGAGCGGGGCCACCGAGACGATCAAGGTGGTCTCGACGGTCGGGTTGATCCTGATCGTCGAGGCGCTCGGGTCAGCTGTGGCATCCGGACCAACCCGCCGACGTTCCCGCACTTCCTCTCGCAGTCGACGGTGCGGATTCTCGGGCGTCAACGTCACCTGGGAGCAGATCATCCTGTTCGTGTTCTCGCGTGGTGGCGTCGGCGGTCCTGTACTGGTTCTTCCGGTCGGTGCGGCTCGGCGTGGTCATGCGCGGCGTGGTCGACAACCCCGAACTGGTGTCGATGAGCGGCGACGACCCGGTCGCGGGTCCGGCGCTGGGCCTGGATCATCGGCACCGTGTTCGCCTCGGTGGCCGGCCTCATGCTGGCGCCGACGCAGTCACCTTGGACGGGGTGACCCTCACCACGGCCGTCTTCGCCGCCTTCGGGGCGGCCGCCATCGGGTACTTCACCAACCTGCCCGCTGACCTTCGTCGGCGGACTGGTGATCGGCATCGCCGGCGCGCTGGTCGACAAGTACTCGGCCACCATCATCGTGGATCGGGGGACTGCCGCCGAGCCTGCCGTTCCTCATCCTGTTCGTGGTGCTGATCGTGCTGCCGCCGCGGCTGCTTGGCGCAGACGCCGCCTGGTGGCCCAGCTCCCGGCCCGCCGGTCCTATCACGCGCCGGCGCGGGTGCGGGTCTCGCGCGGGCGTGGTCGTGATCGGTCTCCTGGCGATCGTGCCGGTCGTGCAGACCGCCCACCTGGCGGTGTGGTCGGCCGCCCTGATCGACATCATCTTGTTCCTGTCGCTCGGCCTGCTGGTCCGGCGGTCCGGGCAGATCTCGCTGTGCCACCTGGCGTTTGCCGCGGTGGGGGCGGCGACCTTCGGCCACTTCGCGGCAGCCGGTCTTCCGTGGCTGGTCGCCCTGGTGCTGGCGACCTTGGTGGCGGTGCCGGTCGGCGCCCTGATCGCCATCCCGGCGGTGCGGGTCTCGGGGGTCTTTCTGGCCCTGGCCACGCTCGGGTTCGGCATCCTGATGGAAGCAGGTCTTCTACGACCGCGAGCTTCATGTTCGGCGGCTCGCCGCCTCGGGCATCGCCGATCCGCGGCCGGACGTCTCCATCGGGGCCTGGAACCTGTCGACCGACACCGGCTTCTACTACGTGCTGTTGATCATCGTGGTGCTGGTGGTGGTCATCGTGACCGCTGATCAGCAACGGCCGTCTCGGCCGGCTGCTCGAGGCGATGGCCGACTCGCCGCTGGCGCTGGAGACCCACGGTGCCACCATCGAGCGTCCTCAAGGTGATCGTGTTCTGCATCTCCGCCGCCCTGGCTTCGCTGGCCGGCGCGCTCACCGGCATGCTCGTACCACTTCGGCGTCGGCACCGACTTCGCGTCGTTCAACTCGCTGACCCTGGTGGCCCTGGTGGTGATCATCACCATCGGCGACCCCTGGTACGCCGTCATCGGCGCCATCGGCTACACGGTCATCCCCGGCTACATCACCGATGCGAACACCAGCACCTATCCTCCAGCTGCTCTTCGGCGTCGCGGCTGCCACCGCCGCCTACGGCGTCCAGGGGCGGCACCACTCCGGCAGCGCTGCGCACGCTCCTCGACCGCCTGGGCGGTCGCACGGCGCGGGAGCCGGTCGACCGCTGGCGCCGGCCGTACTCGCCGGCCCCGCTCGCACCTCCCCGCTCGACGACGCCCGGCCCGTGTCACGAGACGAGCAGCCGACGGGAGGGGGTGGCCTCGAGGTCCGGGACCTGTCGGTGCAGTTCGGCGGCGTGAGGGCGGTCAACGACGTCAGCCTGAGGGCACCCGACCGGGGCCATCACCGGCCTGATCGGTCCGAACGGGGCCGGCAAGACGACCACCTTCAACGCGTGCAGCGGCCTCAACCGTCCGACCTCGGGGCAGATCCTGCTGCACGGCGTGGACGTCAGCCGACGAGGGGCCCGCCCAGCGTGCCCGGCGACGGGCTGGGGCGGACCTTCCAGCGCACCGAGCTGTTCAACAGCCTGACGGTGCGCCAGAACGTGGCGATGGGCCGCGAGGCCGCGCTGGCCGGGCGCAACCCGCTGGCCCAGATCGTCGGGTCGCGGCGCGCGAACCGGCTGGTGGCGGCGGTGACCGAGGAGGCGCTGGCCCTGACCGGGACCGGCGGCCTCGCCGACCTCCAGGTCGGGCTGCTCCCGATCGGCCAGCGGCGCCTGGTCGAGCTGGCCCGGGCGCTGGCCGGCCCGTTCGATCTGCTGCTCCTCGACGAGCCGTCCTCGGGCCTCGACGGCCACGAGACCGAGGAGTTCGGCCGGGTGCTCAAGACCGTGGTGCGCGAGCGAGGCTGCGGGATCCTCCTGGTCGAGCACGACATGACCCTGGTCCGCGAGATCTGCGACTACGTCTACGTGCTTCGACTTCGGGGTCGCTGATCTTCGAGGGCACCCCCGAGCGAGATGCACGCTCTCCGACGAGGTCCGGGCCGCCTACCTCGGCGACTGCCACGGCCATTGCGGTCGCGCCCCCGAGGCCGACGCGGTCCACGGCCAGCGAGCCTCGATCACGCCGGCAGGTGAGTGAGCCCAGATGCTGACGCTCCGTTCGATCACGGCCGGCTACGGCGAGTCCATCGTGCTGCGCGACGTGGACTTCACGCGTCGGCGACGGCGAGGTGGTCGCCCTGCTCGGGCCGAACGGCGCCGGCAAGACGACCCTGCTGCGGACCGCCACCGGGCTTCGTGAAGCCCCGGTCGGGCCGCATCGAGTTCGGCGGCGAGGACCTCACCGGGCGGCCGCCGCACAAGTTCGTCCGTCGGGGCCTCTGCCATCTGCCCGAGGGTCGGGGCATCTTTCCGTCGCTCACCGTGCTGCGAGAACCTCACGATCCAGGCCCGGACCGCGGGATAGCCGACGAGATCGTGGCCGAGGCGACGCGAGCTCTTTCCCGTCCTCGGCGACCGGCTTCGGCCAGACCGCCGGGAGCCTCTCGGGGGGCGAGCAGCAGATGCTGGCCCTGTCGCGGGCCTACACTCACCCACCCGAAGCTGGTCCTGGTCGACGAGGCCTCGCTCGGCCTCGGCGCCGCTGGTCGTGGACAGGATCTACGAGGCCCTCCGCCAACTCGTCGGCGCGAGGGATCTCGCTGGTCGTGGTCGAGCAGTACGTGCAGAAAGCCCTGGACCTCGCCGAGACGGTCTACATCCTGAATCGGGGGAAGGTCATCCACATCGGAAAGGCCGCCGAGATCGGCGCCGACGAGATCTACGAGAGGTACCTGGGCATCGAGTCCTGACCGGTCTCCACCCGTGGCACGGCCCCGCTCAGGTGAACCGTGCGCCGAGCCGCCGGCGATGGGCCGAGGGAGACCCGAAAAGCGAGCTGTTGAGGGCGGCCCGCTTCAGGAACGTGTGGATGCCGCGCTCCCAGGTGTAACCGATCCCCCCATGCAGCTGCATCGCCTTTCCCTGCGACCTCCACGGCCGACTGGCCCACATGCGACGTGGCTTGCGAAACGGCAATCCATGCGTCGTCCGCTCCGGAGGCGACCGCCACAACCGCCTGCTCGACCAACTCCCGGCCGACGGTCACCTGTACCAGCATGTCGGCGCACGCATGTTTGACCGCCTGAAACGAGCCGACGGGCCGGCCGAACTGGTGGCGTACCTCCACGTAGGCCACCGTGGCCTCCAGCACGGCTTCGGCCACTCCCAAGCTGTCGCAGGCGGTCGCCACGGCACCCCGATCCAGCAGCCGTGCGCACGAACCGGGCGGATCATGTGCGAACGTGAGGACCGCGGCTGCGTCGAGCTCGACATCGACCGCTCGCACCAGGGCGAGCCGCCGGGTGAGGTCGATCACCGGTTGCGGAGAGATCTGGAGCCCGGTTGCTCCTTGCCCACCTGGACAATGACGGGGCCGCCGTCGGGGTCGTCGGCGACGATGAGGAGTCGATCTGCCTCTGTTGCGTCGGGCACGAAGTCGGCCGAACCGTTGAGGAGGAGCCCACGGCCGTCCCGTCGTAGGGTGAAGGGAGCGGCGGGAGCAGCCAGACACTCGGCACCGGTGGGGAGGACGACGGCGGCGCATTCCCGTCCCGATGCCACGCTCTCGAGCATCTCGCCGACCTGAGGACGCGGTTGGAGCAGGTTGAGCGCCCCGACGCCCAGCACCACCGAGCCCAGATAGGGACTCGCGACGGCCGCCCGACCCAGTTCGTGCAGGATCACGGCGACTTCGGCGCCGGCGCCGGCGCCGTCCCACGCCTCGGGCACCTCCAGGCCGAGCCACCCCGATGCGGCCATGACGTCCCAGTCGGCCGGCAGAGGCGGTTTGCCGCCTGTCACGAGAGGGCTCAACCCGTTGAGTACCTCCCGGGCCACGGTGCGCAGCTCGTCGTGGGCCTCGGAGAACTCCGCCATCAGGCTCCCTCGACCGGCTCACGCGGCAGCCCGAGACCACGTTCGCCGATGATCGTGCGCTGGATCTCGTTCGTGCCCCCGGGGATGGTCCACTCCCAGGACCCGATGAAGTCGAGCATCCAGGCCCCGGACTCCCAGCCGCTCGACATGGGCTTGTGGAGCACCGTGTGAGCAGGAAGACCGGCGACGTCGACCCCGAAGTCGGTCATTCGCTGAAGGAGCTCGCTGTAGTAGAGCTTGACGATAGAGGCGTCTGCGGCGCCGGCCGTACCTGCTTCGTGGCGCTCGACGAGCCGGCGGGTCATGCCGCGTAGCCAGCGAAGTTCGGTCTCGAAGGCGGCGAGCCGGTCTCGCACAAGAGGGTCGTCCAGGGGTCGGCCACCTGACGGGGTGGCCGTCGAGCAGGATTCCACCAGCGATCGAACCCCGCCTTGTCCAGCCCGCTCGGCCAACTCGAGCATGGTCATGCCCCGCTCGGCGCCCAGTGTCTCCTGGGCGACTCGCCAGCCGGCGTTCTCGGGGCCGACGCGGTTCGATTCGTCGATGACGACGTCAGTGAGGAAGATCTCGCAAGTGCGATTCACCGTTGGCGTTCTTGATGGGCCGCACCTCTACTCCCGGCGTTCGCATGTCCATCAGGAAGTAGGAGATGCCCCGGCGCTTGGGTGCGTTGGGATCGGTTCGAACGAGCAGGAGGCACCAGTCGGCCCGCGCCGCCGAACTCGCCCAGAGCTTTTGGCCGTTGACGTAGTGATGGCCTTCCCTGCGGGCCCACGTCCTGAGACTGGCCAGATCCGATCCGGCCTCGGGTTCGAGAACCCCTGGCTCCAGATCTCGCCCTCGAGGATGGCCGGCAGATGGCGCTGTCGCGGTTCGTCGGTGCCGGCGGCGAGCAGCGTGGAGGCGGCGTGGTGGATCCCCATGAAGGCAAGCACCAACCTCGGGGCGTCGTGGGCCGCCAGCTCGGAGAACAAGACGATCTGCCGGGCCACCGGCATTCCACCTCCCCATTCCTCGGGCCAGTGCGGCGTGGCAAAACCGGCGAGCCGCAACTCCTCGAACCAGGCCTTTTGGAAAGCGACGAACTCTATTTCGGACACGCCGGTCTGCGCCGCACGCCATCCCCGAGGAACGTGCTGGACGCACCACTCTCTGACCTCGGCGCGAAAGCTCTCCAGTTCGGCTTCGGACGTCGGCCGCGCAGCCGGCGAGCTCGCGGGAGGGCCGGCCATCGCTGAGTGAGCGTATACTCCGTCCATTGTGGAGGCAACTGCCGGGATACCTCCCGCGGTCACCGAGGAGACAGAGGCGTTCTGGGCGGCTGCGGCCGAGGGCCGATTGGTCGTCGATCGCTGCGACACGTGCGGCGCATACTCGTTCCCCCCGAGGGGGATGTGCCGGACGTGCCGAGGTCGAACAATGTCCCCGGTCGAGATCACCAGCAGGGGGCGGATCTACAGCTACACGGTCAACTACCAGAGGTGGCTTCCCGAGCTCGACGTGCCCTTCGCCATCGTGCTGGTGGAGTTCCCCGACTACCCGGGGGTGCGGGTCGTCGGACGGTTGAGAGGGTGTCCGCCGGAGGACATCGCCATCGACGATGAAGTAGAGGTGGGTTTCGAGCCCGGGCCCGGCGGCTACGCCATCCCGAGCTTCGTGGCCGCCGCCCACGCCCGCTGATGGGCACGGACCGGTTCGAGCAGCACGTCGTCATATCGGGTGTGGGGCAGTCGGTCATCGGCCGCCAGGTGGACCGGTCCGGGTTTCAGCTCACGTTGGACGCCGTGCTGGCCGCCATCGACGATGCCGGTCTGACCGTGGACGACATCGACGGACTCGCCATGTTCCCCGGCGGGGGAGTCGCCAATCTGCCGGGGTACGCCAACGGAAACCTCTACGAGGTGCAGGACGCCCTCCGCATCACCACCACATGGCGCCAGGGGCAGGTCGAGGGCATGAGCCTTCCGTTCTCTGCACCCGCCCAGGCGGTGGCCACCGGCCAGTCGCGCCATGCGGTGATCTGGCGCACGGTCAAAGAGGGGAGCGCGGCCCGCCGTGCCGGCGGGCGCCCCGCCTACGGTGCGAACAAGCCGGTGGCCGAGGGGTCCATGGCCTGGTGGCTACCTTTGGGCGCGCTGTCCCCGGTCTGCCACGTGGCGCCGTTCGCCACCCGTTACATGCACGAGTACGGCGTGACGCGTGAGCAGCTCGCCTGGATCCCGGTCACCCAGCGCGCCCACGCGGCGCGCAACCCCAACGCGGTCTACCGCACGCCTCTCAGCGTGGAGGAGTACATGGAGTCGCGCATGATCTCCTCCCCGATCTGCCTGTACGACTGCGACGTGCCGGCCGACGGCGCCACCGCCATCGTCGTCTCCGCCGTCGACACGGTTCCCGATCTCCGCGCACCGGTCCGCATCGCGGCGATGGCCGGTGTGATCGACCAGCGGCCGTCATGGGAACAGTGGGAGGACATGGGCCGGGTTGGCTACGCCACGGCCGCGGCCATGTGGAACCGCACCGATCTGACGCCCGACGACGTCCATGTCGCGCAGCTGTACGACGGATTCACCATAGAGGCGGTGTGGTGGCTGGAGGCGATGGGGTTCTGCGGGACAGGAGAGGCCGGCTCCTTTGTCGAAGGAGGAAAACGGATCTCACTCGACGGCCAGTTGCCGCTCAACACATGGGGTGGACAACTCTCGGGCGGTCGCTTGCACGCCGGCTTCGGCCATACCGCCGAAGCGGTCCGCCAACTGCGCGGGGAAGCGGGAGAGCGTCAGGTCCCCGGCACTGAGGTCGCGGCCATCGGGAATGTGGGCGGCTACGAAGCCGGGGCCGCCCTCCTCACGAGCCTCTAGTGACCTAGGTCCCGGCCGGGGCCCCCTGGAGGGTCGCGTCGTAGGTCACGCCGATGTCTCCGCCCACGTCGTGACGGGCGAGCTCCGGGAGCACCTCCGTGGAGAAGAGCTCGAAATTGGCGTCTGCCTCGTCGTACGGCATACCGCCGAAGGTCATGTCGACGACCAGCGCGCCCGCATCGCATCGCCGGCTGTAGTCGAGCAGCTTCTCGGTCACTTCCTCCGGCGTGCCCCACACCTGCAGGTCGGCGAGAAAGCCGTTGAACCGCTCCAACCCGTGCTTGGCGATGTTGTTGGCCAGTGCGCCGTAGTACTCGTAGCCCGGGATGTCGGCGAACCCGGGATTGTCGAACTCGTAGTGATCGACCGTCGAGCGAGCCCAGCGTTGCAGGTAGACCTCGCGCATCCGCTGGACTTGGGCACGGTCGTTGCTCACGCCGACCACCAGGACCAGGACCGGCTTCGGCGCCTCGTACCCGTTGACCTCGAGGTAGCGCTGACGGTACGCGGCGAGCTCGGCCTCCGCCGTCTCCCAGGGCTTCTGCGCGATCACCAGAATCCCCACCGCCATGCGTGCCATCAACTCCATCGATGACGGTGAGACGGCCGCAGCGAAGGTACGTCCCTTGAAGCTGGCGAGCGGACGCGGACGGATCGCTGCGCGGGGCTGCGTGTAGACCTCACCGTCGTACTCGATGTAGCCGGTCTCGAGCGCCTCCAAGATGGCCTCGCTGTACTCGGTGAACCGCTGGCGCGACTCGCCCATCTCCAGTCGGAAGTTGTTGAACTCGATCCGCCCGAGACCGCGGCCGAGCCCGGCAATCGCCCGACCGCCGGAGAGATGGTCGAGGACCGTGTAGCTCTCGGCCACCCGCACCGGGTCGTTCCACGGGAGGACACTCACCATCTGGCCGAGCTTGATCCGCGTGGTCTGGCCGGCCAGCCACGACAGGACCATCGGCGTCTGGGAGGTGAGCTGATAGTCCGAGAAGTGGTGCTCCGAGAACCATACCGAGTCGAAGCCGGCCTCTTCGGCTCGGACGCCGAGGGCCAGCTCCCTTCGGTACACCTCAGCGTCGGTGAGGTTGTCGTCGAGCCGTTGGAGAGTCAGACCAAGCCCTATGTGCATGAGCACTTACTATCATCTCTGGCGCCCCGACGCCAGTCCCGGGCACCGGGCACTAGGACTCGAGAAGCACGTCCTCTCGAGCGGCGATGAACCACGACTCGCTCACCAGATCCTCCTCGGTGTGGTCTCCGAGGTTCTGTTCGAACCAGGCGATCCGGACGCGGAGGTCGGCGAGCTCGTCGAAGTAGACCTCGTTGAGGGCGTCGTAGGCCCAGCCCCCGCCGGGCGTGGCCAGCGGATGGTTCTGCAGGTAGGCGTGGCCGCGCGCCTTGGCCGGAATCTCCACCACGTGCCCCGTATCCGCGTCCTTGAGGCTGCCTGCCCGGCTCTTCCACCGCTCCGAGAACTCCTCGGGGGAGAGCTCCGCTGCTCGTCTGGCGATCGCCATGTGCTTGAGCCTGGCTCCGCCTGACCGCCAGCGGTTCTCCAACCAATCGGCGCCCCGCAACACCAGCTGGCGCGCCACAACGACCGGGCTCGCACCGACGTCGATCGCCGCGTCCAGCGATGCGAACACCGAGTCACCGCCCGCACCGGCGAGCCAGCTCTCGAATCGATCGAGATGTTCGGCGTCGGTGAACCATTCGATCCCGATGCCGTCGTGCACCGGGTCCGAGATGACATCCGGGAGGCTCGTGCACACGGCGATCCGCAAGGGCCTGGCGTCCACGGGAGCGGAGGCCGAGGCCTCCATGGCGTCTGGCCAACGCGGTGCGAACTGGCCGGGGGAGACTCCGGACTTTCTCGTTGCGAAACGTATCCGTTTGATCACGGATAGGAGATCACGGATAGAAGGATGGATTGAGGTAGGCGAACGAACCACCCCTGAGGACGGCGCGCCGGCGTTCGGGAGCCTGGAGCAGCGTAATGTCCTCGGTCGGATCGCCGTCCATGATCAGGAGGTCGGCGAGATACCCCTCCGCCACCTGACCGGTCTTGAGCCCCACCAGCGGAGCCGTGTTGCGGGTGACGGTATGGATCGCCTCGACAGGTGTCAACTCGAGCAACTCGACATAGCGTTGGAGCTCGGCCGCGTACGTGCCGTGGTGGGTCCATTGGTGGCCGAAGTCACCCCCGCCCAGGATGCGGATACCGGCCGCATGAAGCTTGCGCAGCCCCTCGGCCATGGCGTCCAGCTCTCTCCTGTAGCCGGATCGCTCGAGCCGCTCGGGGGTCATCCCCCATGGTTCGGCGTGGCCGTGGACCATGGCGTAGACGTAGTGCATTCCGGGACAGACCCACACGTCGTCTCGCCTGGCCTCCAGGGCGCTCAGAGCCTTGTCGTCAACGAAGCACGCGTGATGGATCAGTTGGACACCGGTGCGGGCGGCCATGGCGATGCTCTCGCTGCTCCGGGCATGGACGGTGATGATCGCTCCGTGCTTGCCGGCTTCGTCGACCGCGGCGGTCAGCATGTCGTCGTTCATGTAGGTGTCTTCCGACGGGTACTCGGGCAGGATGCCATCACCGGAAATGAACAGCTTGACGGCGCGGACTCCGGCGTCACACTGACGCCCCACGATCTCCCGCATCTGCGTCGCACCGCTCGCAATGTCCATCGTCTCGCTGTCCGCCCCGATGGCGCCCGGCTCGGTGATCATCCGGCCGCTCGGCACGATCCTCGGCCCGGGTAGGAGCCCCCGGTCTATGAAGTCCTTCATCACGACGTCGTCGTCCGGCTGGAGCACGCCGGCGCCGATGATCAGCGTGTAGCCGCTCTCGAGGAAGGTACGTGCTACGGCGGCGACGTCGAGGATGTGTCTGTGGGGCGGCGACGCCCCGACACCGGCGTGATCGAACACGAAGTCGAGCGGCCAGCTGATGTGCGTGTGGGCGTCGCTCAAACCGGGAATCACGGTGGCGCCGGCCAGGTCGACCACACGGGCGGAGGCGGGATCGACGCCGGAGCGCCCCGCGGACACCTGCACGATCCGATCCCCCTCGATGAGGACGTCACCGTCGGCGAGCTTCTCGTACGGATCCCCGGAACACGCCAGGACCCGGGCATTCCTCAACAGCGTTCGCTCGGTCATCTGTCTCCTCCCGGGCTCCCCTGGCACGCCGAGGTGGGCATCACCCCCTCCGTGCGGCATGAGCGAGTACTTACTCCTTCACTCTATCCGCCGCCGGTCCCGCCGCGGTAGGGTGTCACCGCCACCGGGAGGGGGAAGGAGCTCGCCGCAGGTGAAGGTCGCCGTCGCGTTCGAAGTGGGGCAGCCGCTCGTCATCGAAGACCTACCGGTTCCTTCGGTCGGACCACGGGATGTGCGCGTCCGGATCGCGGCCAGCGGCATCTGCCACACCGACGTCACCGTCATCGACGGCCTGTCCACCCTCCCCCTCCCTCTGGTCCCCGGCCATGAGGCGTGCGGGACAGTAGAACAGGTCGGCCCCGAAGTGAGGCGGGTGGCGGTGGGCGACCGGGTCCTCGCCTCGGTGTCGCCCGCATGCGGGAGCTGCTGGTGGTGTCTCAACGGCTGCTCGAACCACTGCGTACGCGGACCGGTGGTCTCCAAGACCCCGAGGTTCGAACTCGCCAACGGCCAGTGGGCGACGGCCGTGTGCGGCTGCGGGACATTCGCCGAAGAGATGGTCGTGGACGAGGCGTCGGTGGTCTCCGTGACCACCTCGCTGCCCGACGAACAGCTGGCCCTGCTCGGCTGCGGGGTCACCACAGGTCTCGGGGCGGCCCTGAACACGGCGCACGTCACCCCGGGCTCGTCCGTCGCCGTCATCGGCTGTGGAGGAGTCGGCCAATCCGTCGTGCAGGGGGCGCGGATCGCCGGGGCCTCCATCATCATCGCCATTGACCCGGCGACGTCGCGGCGTGAGGCCAGCCTGGCGGTCGGTGCGACCCACGCCATCGATCCCACCCGAGGCGATCCGGTCGAGGAGGTACGGGCGCTCACGGGTGGCAGGGGCTCCGACTTCACCTTTGAGGTGGTGGGCTACCCGGAGTTGATGGTGCAGGCGTTCGACATGGCGAGAATCGAAGGGACGGTCACGCTCGTGGGCATGCCCCCTCGGGATTCGAAGCTGACGCTGTCGGCCACCCAGGCTGTGTTCTCCGGAAAGCGGTTGGTCGGTTCGGCCGTGGGCGGCTCGCAGATACTGCGAGACTTCCCCCGGTTCATCCGGCTCGCCGAGACCGGTCAGCTCAGGCTCGACGCCATGATCTCGACCCGCATCGCCCTGGAAGACATTAACGAGGGGATCGCCATGCTGCACCGATCGGAGGGGATCCGCACCGTTATCGTGTGACGTCGCCTGCGGTGGCCGGCGGTAGGGCTACAGCTGCCGGGCTACCTTCGCCTCCAGCAGCGCGTCGATCTCACCGGGTTCGAGGCCGAGGTCGGTGAGCACGTCCACCGTATGCTCACCGATGCCGGGCAGCCACATCGAGCGCGGGGCGGAGGGAACCTGTGGCCCGCACCGCAGCAAGGGGCCGATCTGCTCGAACCAGCCCCAGTCGGTTGTGGCGTACGCCGCCACCCGGGCGAGCTGGCGGTTGACTGGGTCGTCGAGGATGGCTTGGCGGAAGTCGTCCGGGCTCATCTCCTCCATCAGCTCCGATGGGATCCCCAGGCCACGGAGCCGAGCCACCGTCTCGGAGCCCGGTACCCGCCCGAACGCCTCCTCGAGCACCGCCTCGGCGCGCCTCGCCACCTCGTCGTCGGGTCCGCGTCGAAGCGGCGTGTAGTCGGGTGCGAGCGATGAGAGTCCGGGGAGGGAGCGAAGGCGCCCCCAGGCGGCCTCGTCCGGGAGCACGAGGGCGAACCACTGCCCGTCGCCGCCCCGGTAGACGCGGTAGCCCGGTCCGTACCCGGTCTGCGTCGAGTCCAACCCCGGCTGACTGAGGAGTTCGCCGTCGCACTCGAACGTGCCGCTCTGCAGCAGCATGCCGGCGCCGAACAGGCTGGTCGCCACCCTCTGTCCGCTTCCCGTCCTGGCGCGGGCCAGCAGCCCGGCGAGGATGCCGATCGCGGCCAGCCAGCCTCCGGACATGTCGATCGGGATCCACTTGGGAGCGATGGGGTCGTTCCCCGCACCTCCCACAGCCCGTTCGAGGCCGGTGAGGGCTTGCATCAGTGCGTCGTTGCCGGGATAGCCGGCCCTGGGCCCGGTGCTCCCGAAGGCGCTGGCGTGGCAGTAGACGGCCTCCGGGTTGAGCCGGGCCACGGCGTCCTCGTCGATTCCGAGACGCTCCGACACGCCGGCCCGGAAGTTGTGCAACACGACGTCAGCCCACCTGACCAGCTTCTCTATGGCGGGTCGACTCTCGGGGGCGGCGATGTCCAGCGCCAGGCTGCGCTTCCCTCGTTGGCACGAGGCGATCGCGTAGGCGGCCGCCCGCATCGCCTCTCCTTCGGGAGGCTCGACCTTCACCACGTCGGCGCCGAGATCGGCCAGCACCTCCGCAGCGAGGGGCCCGGCCACGAAGGCGGAGAAGTCCAACACCCTGATCCCCTCGAGCAGGCCGCCACCCAGGTGTGCCGCTGTCCGCGGCTTCTCCGCGCCGGAGCGGGCGGTGGCGACCGACGGTGACACCTCAATCGGACTCCCCACGAAGACCCTCCGGGTACCGCGTTCGGTCCGTTCGTCAATGATGGCGCCGGCCAACTGCTGGTCGCGGCAGGGCCTCGCCCGGGGCGAGGACGGGCTCGCACGCAATGCCGGCGGCGCGGAGACGGTCGATCCAGACGGCCCGCGGCTGGGTCGCGAACGTCTCCTTCCAGCGCACCGCTCGAGAGTTGAGCGCACCGGTCCGCTGGTCCGTGTAGTAGCCCTCCGTGCTGGGCTCGTCGCCCAGCGTCTCGAGAAGCTTGGGGTACATGCCCTTGCCGCCGAACCACACCTGGATCAGCTCGCCGTCGGCGCAGCGGTACATGAAGTTCGGGAAGGTCGGACCCTTTGCCCAGTAGCTTTCGACATCGGGGGCAGCGCGTTCGGGCCGGCCGATGAGGGCGCCGAGCGTGGCCAGCATCCCGTCGTAGAGCGATGTCTCGGACCAGCCGCCCAGTCCCGCCTGCTCCCGTCGGCCGAGGAGCGCCAGGACGGTGGCCGTCATCAAAAACGCCGTGCCGCTACCCGACGCACGGGCGTCCACGAAGACCGGGCCGGGCCGGTGGCCGGCCACCTGGCTGTAGAACCCCGACTGCGCTTCGACCAGTAGACCGAAGTCGCCGACCGTCCCCTTGGACGTACGGCTCGGCCGGCAGCGGGCGTAGACGATTGAGGGATTCGACCGCTGCACGTCGACGTATCCCAGACCGTTCTCCTCCACCGCGGCTTCGGGTCCGTACACCAGCGCCACGTCGCTGCTCTGGAGGTGCGCCAGCACGTCGGCCCGATGCTCGGCCACGACGATCTCCTTGTCCCTGTGCCACGCTCGGCCCCAGGGCAGTGTCCGGTCGATCTCCGGAGCCGAGGGGCCCACCAGCCGGACGACGTGAGCGCCGAGGTCGCCGAGGATCATGCCGGGCACGCCTGCCGCGAGACCAAGACCCAGTTCGCTCACGCCGATGGCGACCTCCACCACCGACAGGCCACTACACGGTTGGGTGTTGGCGGACTCGAAGAGGCCGCCCGACTCGCCGTGGTTCACCAAAGGTTCTGGTCTGTCGTGTCTCCGACGATCCCCACTGCTCTCGCCGGTCAGGTGAGGGCGATGGTGGCCGGATCAGCCGGGGTGAAGTTGTAGACCCTGGCTGCGTTGCCGATGGCGATCTTGTGCTGGACGTCCTCGGGGAGATGACCGAGCCATTTGCGGGCCAGGTTCATCGATTCCGGCCACGTCGAGTCCGAGTGCGGGTAGTCGCACTCGAGCATGACGTTGTCCTCGCCGATGACGTCGAGGAGACGGATCCCGGCGAAATCCTCAATGAACGTGCCGTAGACATGATCGTGGAAGAGGCGGCGGATGTCGGTGTCCAGAGAGAAGCGGCCTTCCTTCTTGGCCTCACCGCGCTCATGATTCGGGTTCAGGTCTATATCGAACCGGGATGCCCAGAACCGCTGCTTGTCGACGACCTGTTCGGCCTTCTCGAGAAAGTAGGGGATCCAACCGATGGAACCCTCCGACAGGGCGATCTTCAGCCTTGGGAAGCGCTCGAAGTTGCCGCTGAAAAGCCAGTCGAGCAGGGCCCCGGCCTGGTTGACGGGGGCACCGTAGGCCATGGCGGCCAGCGTCGGCATGTCGTCGGAGGTCTTGATCATGTTCGACGAGGACCCGACGTGCATTGAGAGGACGAGCCCGGTCTCCTCGGCACAGCGGAAGACCGGATCCCAGTAGTCGGTGTGGATGGACGGCAACTTGAGCTTGGTGGGGTTCTCCGAGAAGGCGATCGACTTGGCCCCGCGAGCTGCCGTTCGTTCGATCTCGCCCACCGCAGCGGAGGGATCCCACAACGGAATGAGCATCATGGGGATGAACCGGCCCGGGTAGGCGTCGGCGAACTCCTCCAGGATGAAGTCGTTCCAGGCCTGAATGCACAGAAGAGCCAGCTCCTTGTCGTGCGCCTCGTGGAACACCTGTCCGCAGTAGCGCGGGAACGAGGGGAAGAGCAGGGATGAAAGGACGGATCCGCGGTTCATGTCGGCCACCCGCTCCGCCGGGACATAACAGCCCGGACGCATGTCGTCGTACGTGATCGGCTCGGGCGAGAACTCCTCGCGCCGCTTGCCGGCCACGGCGTTCAGGCCGGTCGTGACGATCTGACGGTCCTCGTAGGTCCAGAACTCCGAGTTGCCGTCGCGCACGATGCGCGGGCCGGTATCCCGCCACCGGGCCGGGAGGCGCTCCTGCCAGAGCCGGGCCGGCTCAATCAGATGGTCGTCGACCGAGACGAACCAGGTGAGCGTCATCAAACCCTCCTCTACGGGCGATCCCGATCGAACCGCACAAGTAACCGAACGCTTACTTCATGATACATGGCGACGACGAATGCCGCCACCGGGAGCGGGTGACGGACCTCGCCATGTACACGTGGAGCGCGAAGGGAGCATGGTCTCCCTGTCGCTCCCCGTTCCCCGTGGGAGCATGCCTTATTGTTGGAGGGTGCCGTCCAGCGTGCGAGCGAATCGAGGACCTCAGATGCCCAAGGCCACCCGGGGGCGCGGCACGACCGAGGCGCCCGTCGCCCGGCGTATGAGGGCCGACGCGCGGAAGCGCTCGATACTCAAGGCGGCCCGAAAAGCCTTCAGCGAGACCGGCGATCTCAACGGCACGACGATCAAGATCATCGCCCAACACGCCGAAATCAGTGAGGGGGTGATCTACCGACATTTCGAGAGCAAGGATCAGCTGTTCTTCGAAGCCGTGGTGGAACCCCTCCGTGGAGCGGTCGACAGCCTCGTCGCGGCCGCCGAGACCATCGACCGGGACGAGCCGCTCACGCCCGAGCGCCAGCTCGAGAGTCTGAACGGTCTCCACCGTCAGCTCATTTCGACCCTCAAGGAAGTCGTTCCCCTTCTGGGTCTCGTACTCTTCGGCGATCCCCAGACCGCCCGCCGCTTCTACAACGAGAACTTCGCCGTCGCCATGGACCGTCTCGGCGACGCGTGGCTGCAGGTGGAGAGTCGCTACGGGCACAAGTTCGTGGCCCCGGACATCACCGCCCGGGCGGTCATGGGCATCGCGCTGATCCTCGCCCTCGAGAGCTACTACAACAAGAACTACGACGTGGACCGGGCGATCGCCATCGCCAGCGACGGGTGCATACGCGGCTTCTTCCCACCGGCGCCGCAACGAAAGTCCCGACGCTGAGCCGAAATCCCGACCCTGAGCAGCCCGCCGTGCCGCGTGTCGACCGTGGGCAGATCGACCACTAAGCAACTGAACGCTCACCCTGTTACACTGCCGACCCACCGTACGGTCAGGTGACCGTTGCCCACAGGGGGTGCCATGGACACGACCACTTCGACCGCGGCTCCGATCACCGACGAGTGGTGTGCGCATCATTTCGACTACCTGCACCCGGACCTGTCCCGTGAGCTGCACACGACGCTCGCTCGCATGCGGGCGAGCTGCCCGGTCACCTTCTCCGACCAGCTGGGAGGACACTGGGTCGTCACCGGGTACGAAGAGGTCCTGCGGGTGGCGCAGGACTGGGAGGCATTCAGCTCCCAGCTCGGCGTGGGGATCCCGGAGAAGGGCACGACGCCTCTGGCCATTCCCGAACACATCGACCCACCGCTGCATCGCGACTACAAGCGGCTCGTCAACGCCTACTTCACGCCTGATGTCGTCGGTCGGTACCAGGGGCAGACCCGAGCGCTCGTGACCCGTCTGATAGACGGCTTCATCGAGGGGGGCACCTGCGACTTCATGTCCGCCTTCGCCCGGCCGTTGCCCGGGCTGGCCTTCTTCGAACTGGTACTCAACGCACCGTCGGAGGAGGTCGAGCAGCTGAACGAGTGGGCGACTGGAGCATCGAAGCCCGACAACCCCGACCTCAAAGCGTGCTGGGCCGGACTGACCGGTTGGATCGATGACTTCGTAGAGCTCCGCCGAGCCCGGCCGCGCCACGACGACGTGGTCGACGCCATCTTGCACGCCGAAATCCAGCAGCGCCCGATCACCTCGGAGGAGATCCGCGCACTCGTCCTCCTGCTCATCCTGGGCGGGCTGGAGACCACCGCCGGCGCGCTGGGCCAATTCATGATCCGGTTCTGCCGGGAGCCGGGGATACCGGCTCTGCTGCGCGATCGGCCCGATCTGGTTCCCGACGCGGTCGAGGAGCTACTCCGCCTCGAAGCCCCCTTCATCTTTGTCGGCAGGACGGCTCGCCACGATGCGGAGATCGCAGGGCACACCGTCAAACAAGGCGAGAAGGTTCTCATCTCCTGGGCGGCGGCGAACCGCGACGAGTCCGAGTTCTCGAATCCGGACGCCTTCGACCCGCACCGGTCCAAGAACCGGCACGTCTCGTTCGGCGCGGGACCCCACCGGTGCGCGGGCTCGAACCTGGCCCGGATGAACCTCCGGATCGCGGTCGAAGAACTCGTGCAGCGGCTGCACGACATGGAGCTCTTGACACCCGCCCGGGATGTCCCCTTCCACTCGGCGTACAACCGGGCACCGCTCAGCCTTCCGATCCGCTTCGCCCCGGCTCACCGCGCGGTGCCCGCCGATGGATGAACGGCTGCTGTATCGGGACAGCTTCTTCATCGGCGGCGAGTGGCACAAGCCAGCTGGGTCCGAACGGCTCGGTGTGATCTCTCCTTCCACCGAAGAGGTCGTCGGCGAGGTTCCCGTGGCGGTGGACCAGGACATGGATCGGGCCGTCGAGGCGGCCCGGGAAGCGTTCGAGGAGGGCCCCTGGCCCCAGATGAACCCTGAGGCCCGGGCCGAACTGCTCGGACGGGTCGCCGATCTGCTCCGCCAACGGAGCTCGGACATCGCCTCGGTGACCACCGAGGAGATGGGGTGCGCCATGAGCCAGTCTCCGCAGGCGCAGACCGGGACGGTGGCGCCGGTATTCGAGTACTACTCGTCCCTGATCCGGTCGTTCGAGTTCGACCGCCCGGTGGTCTCGGGTGAGCGCGCTGCCCTGGTCAGCTCTCTGCCGGTGGGCGTGGTGGCGGCGATCGTCCCGTGGAACGCCCCGGTCACGCTGGCGTCATGGAAGGTCGCCCCGGCTCTGGCGGCCGGATGCACCGTCGTCCTCAAGCCGCCCCCCGAAGCGCCCCTGTCCAACTTCATTCTCGCCGAAGCGGTCGAGCAGGCGGGTCTCCCACCCGGGGTCCTGAACGTGGTGCCGGGCGGCCGAGAGGTCGGCGAGCATCTCGTGACCCATCCGGGCACCGAGAAGATTGCTTTCACCGGCTCGACGGCGGCCGGCAAGAGGATCATGGCCCTCTGCGCCGATCGGATCACGCGGGTCTCCCTGGAGCTGGGTGGAAAGTCGGCTGCGATAGTCCTTGACGACGCGGACATCGGTACCGTGGTGCCGAAGATCGTCATGACCGGGATGCACCTCTCCGGCCAGGTCTGTGGCGCGCGATACGCGGATCCTGGTCCCGCGCAGCAGGTACTCCGAGGCCGTCGATGCCGCCGCGTCAGCGGCGGCATCGGTCAAGGTGGGCGACCCCCATGACCCCTCGACCCTGGTCGGTCCGCTGGTCGCCGAGCGGCAGAGGACCCGCGTGGAGGGCTACATCGCGCTGGCAGTCGAGGAAGGGGGCCGGGTGGCGGCCGGCGGCGGACGTCCGCCGAACCTCCCCAAAGGCTGGTACGTCGAACCCACGATCCTCGCCGACATCGACAACTCGTCGAGGGTGGCCCAAGAGGAGATCTTCGGGCCGGTCCTGTGCGTCATCGCCTACGAGGACGGCGACGACCCGGTCCGCATGGCGAACGAGTCCCGGTACGGTCTGGCCGGCGGCGTCTGGTCTGCCGACGCCGGGCGCGCCGTCGAGGTCGCCCGGCGGGTACGCACGGGCAGCGTGGCCGTGAACGGGAGCTACCCGCCGTTCCCGCTCGTTCCCTTCGGTGGGTTCAAGGAGTCGGGCGTGGGTCGCGAGCTCGGGCCCGAAGGCCTCATGAGCTTCCTCGAGCTGCGGAGTATGGGCGTCCCGCCGAACGTCCTGACAGAGGCCTGACAGAACGCGCCGCGGCTCAGACGCCTGCCGGCCCGTCCGGCAGGGACAGGCGAGGGACGACCTCCTCGGCGGCGAGCTGCACGATCTCCAGCGTGTCCTCCATGGTCGCCGGCGAAATGATGAAGTGGCGGACGCCGGCGTCGACGTACTCCTGGAGCCGCACGGCGATCTCCTCGGGGGTGCCGGCTGGGGCTATGCGGTCGAGCATGGCACCGGGCTTGTCTCCATACCCGCGACCGATGAACGAGGCGACGTCCCGGCGCGCTCGGTCGCCCTCCCGGCGGACCGAACAGTAGAGGTACATCATCCACTCGAAATCTGAGATATCCCGACCAATGGTGTGCGCTTCGGCCCGGATCGTCTCGACGGACCGCGCATACGCCGCGGGGGACATCAGGTAGGGCATCCATCCATCGCCGAAGCGGGCGGCGCGTCGCATGGCCGCCTCTTTGCGGCCTGAGACCAGCAGCGCCGGGCCACCCGGCTGCATCTGGGAATGCGCAGCACCCGGCGGTACGACCGGCCGCAGCTCAACGTCGTCGAAGTGGAAGAACTCGCCATGGTGGCTCGCCGGACCGCCTTTCCACAGGGCTCGCAGCGCTTCCATCGCCTCGGTGGTACGGGCGCCCCTCTCAACGATCGGCACCCCGACCGCCTCGAACTCTTTCGGGAACTCGCCGCCCACCCCCACACCGACCGAGACTCGCCCACCGGAACGGGAGTCGATGTCGGCGAGCTGCTTGGCGACGACCACGGGCTGGTAGAGCGGCAGGAGGAGGATTGCCGTTCCGACGCGGACCCGCTCGGTCCACGCCGAGAGAAGGGCCAAGCGGACGATGGCTTCACCGGTCCCGACGGGAGGCAGCAGATGGCCGCCCTGCCAGACCGATTCGATGGGTAGGCGCTCGACTGCGTCGAGCCAGTCCCGATCGGGCTCCGGGAGGGCCGCCGCTCCAACGGTGATTCGGTCGGTCGGCATCTGTTCAGCTCCGCCTCGGCGATGTGGGGGTCACATGTCCGTCTTGAAGTCGAGCGTGCCCTCGACCCGACGCGCCATGCTGTCCTGGGCGAACGTCGAAACCAGCTCGCCGGCACGGGTGAAGACGGAACCCGTCCCGAAGACGCGCCCGTGCCCGGCGTAGGTGGCCTGGTTCGTGTAGAGGAGCCAATCTCCCACGTCGGCCGGCTCATGGAAGTGCGCGGTATGAGAGATGACACCGGTGGAGATCGTTCGGTGGGCTTCCCGAATGTCGACGACGTCCGAGTGCGGCCGCAGCGCGGCACCGATGATGAAGCCGGGCTGTCCCCAGGCAACGATGGCCTGGTTTGCCACGGCGGAGCCGTAGGACGTTGGGGCACGGACCCAGAACCGGATCGCAGCCGAGCCGTCGTCAGGCCCACCGTAGGGAGCGTCGGCCGTCCGGACGTCGGTGTCCGGGAAGACCACTCCGTACTCCGCCGGAGGGCAGGCTTCGGGCGCCGGCACGTCCGGCATCCGTGGAGAGCTCCTGATCAGGTCGGGCTCATCGGCGCTGAACAGCACGAGGCCTCGCGACAGGAGCCGATCACCCTGTTCCGCCGTGACCGTGCTGCTGGCCCACGCCCGTCCCGCATGCATCGGATCCACGATCAGCTCCACCGGGCCGTTGCTGTACCTACCGGCTCGGGCAAAGACGGCGTGAATCGACTTGACCTCTCTTTTGCGTTCGAGAGCGGCACTCGACGCCATGATCATCTGGGCAAGGATCTGACCGCTGAACACGATGTCCCGCCCCTCCGGATCCTTCTCCGGGTTGGGCCCTGTCCACCGGTGTGGACCTACCGGCTCCACGCGCAGCACTGACGGCAGATCGCTCATCGGATTCACGATGCTATAGCAACCTTCCTCTCGAGCAACCTTCCTCTCGAGCAACCTTCCTCTCGCTTCCCGAGCACTCGGCCCTTGATCACAAGGTGGTGCCCGCACGTTGGCGCCGCAGTTCACCCACCTGCGTGCGCCAGCCGGCCACGGCGCGCTCCTTGATCGGACCGTATCCCTTTATGGAGATGGCGGACTCGGCGCACTGCACGAGCTCCTCGTAGGGCAGCGCATCGGCCGAGCGCAGGCTTTCCTCAATGAGCTGTTCGTACTCTGCGATGAGGGCCCGTTCCATCCGCCGATCGCGATCCCAGCCGAAGACGTCCAGGGGTGTTCCCCGCAGGCGCTTCATGGCGCGCAGTGCGTGGAAGGCGACCTGGTAGGTCGTGGCCATCGGCAGCTTCTTCTTCATCCCCATCCGCCGGAGGATGGGTGGGTGAAGGTGGTACGTCACGGTGTAGGGCCCGTTGATTCCCATGTGGTCCGCCACCTCTCGGTAGTCGACCAACAGGTGCAGGCGGGCGACCTCATACTCGTCCTTGTAGGTCAAGAGCTTGAACCACGACTCCGCCACGGCGCGGCGTCAGGGCCCACGCACGCGCCGCGTCGTCGCGCTGCGCCGCTGCCACGACGAGAGTGAGAAAGCGCTCGGCCCGTCGAGCGTCGTGGTAGTCCACCACCTGCGCACTGCGCCGGACGAGAAGGTCGTTGAGCTCCTCGGGAAGCGCGCGGGCCCGCACCAGTCGTGCCGCCGTCTCCAGCGCCTCGGGGGACGGGTCGAAGATGTTCCGGGGCTGCCCGTCGGTGCCGCCCTCGGTGGCGCGCAAGGCCGACTCCACCGCCGCCGGGTCGTGGGCGACCCAACGCCCCCAGGCGAATGCCTCGCGGTTGTCGGCCGCCGCCCTGCCCTGCCGGCCGATGGCACCTTCCAGGTCGGCCAGCGAGAGCGGGATGCCTCCGCGCTGGAACGCCGTGCCGAGTAGGACGACATTGGCCAGCAGGTGGTTGGCGAAGACCAGCTCGGCGATGCGGTTCGAGTCGACGAAGACGACACGGCTGGCGCCGATCCGCTCGGTGATCGCCCGTTGCAAGGTGGCGAGATCGGGCGGAGGGAGGTCGCGCTGGAGCATCGCCGAGGTGGGGGTGAGCGACGAGTCGACGACGGCGATGGTCTGCCCGGGCTTCACCCGGCCGAGGTGGTTCGCCGCCGCCGCCTGCAGGATGTCACCCGAGAGGTAGAGGTCGGCGCCCTCCGTGCCGACCGTGGCCGAGCCGAGCGCACGCCGATCCTTGGCGAGATGAAGATGAGAGACGACGGCGCCCGCCTTTTGGGCCAGTCCCGTCTGGTCCATGCCGGCGATGACGAAGCCGGCGTCCTCCGCGGCCACTGCGATGATGCGGTTCGCGGTCACGACCCCGGTACCCCCGATCCCGGTGAAGCAGATGCCGTACTGCCCGTCCACATCCGGGATCGTCGGCTCGGGAAGGACGCCGGACGGCAGCACCGGGCGGGTCGAGCGGCGGTCGCTCTCGGGAGCCGGCCGGCGTCGCCGCCCGCGCCGCGGGGTGAGCGTGACGAAGGAGGGACAGTCGCCCTCCAGGCACGTGTAGTCACGATTGCAGGTCGAGTCCTGGACACGGCGTTTCTCACCGAACTCGGTGTCGTGCGGCAGCACCGACAGGCAGTTGCTCTTGGCGCTGCAGTCCCCGCAACCCTCGCAGACCGCCTCGTTGATGACGACTCGCCGGGGAGGCTCAGGGAGGAGGCCGCGCTTGCGCAACCGGCGGGCCTCGGCCGCGCACCGCTGGTCGTAGACGATGACGGTCACCCCCGCGACGTCTCGAAGCTGCTCTTGTACCTGGGGCAGCCGGTCGCGTCCGAGCACTTCGACCCCTTGTGCCCAGCGCGCCTTGGTGCCGTAGCGCGTGGGGTCCTCGGCGCACACCACGATCCTTGTCACACCTTCGGCTTCGAGCGACCGGGTCAAGGACGGCACATCCATCAGGCCCGTCACGTCCTGACCACCGGTCATGGCCACGGCCGAGTTGTAGAGGACCTTGAACGTGACATTGACCCCCGCGGCGACGCTCGCCCGGATGGCCAGGGTGCCTGAATGGCTCAGTGTGCCGTCTCCGAGGTTCTGGATCAGGTGCGGTTCGGAGACGAACGGCGACAGACCGATCCACGGCACACCCTCGGCCCCCATGGGCGTCGGCGCCAGGCTCTTCATGCCCTGGTGACGGGCCTCGAAGTACATGATGCCGTGACAGCCGACCCCTCCGCCGACGAGCGCCCCCTCGGGGAAGACCGTGGAGCGGTTGTGGGGGCATCCGCTGCAGTAGCCCGGCGAACGACCCGGCAGGGCGATGAGGGGGAACGGGGCCCTCGTGGCTCCCTTGCGCTGCTCGGCCAAGACGGGGAGCACCCGGGCCAGGATCGTGCGCACCGCGGCGGTGTCGAGCTCTCCGACCGACGACACCAGTTCGCGCCTGTCGCGGTCTCGCTTGCCCAGCACCGGGACCGAGATGTTGTCCTCGTGCAGGATGCTGCGGAGCTGGGTCTCGATGAACGGGCGCTTCTCCTCAATGACGACCAGCTCGTCGACCGAGGAGGCGAACTCGCTGATCGTCTCTTCCACCAGCGGGTAGGTCATACCCAGCTTGAGCACGCGCACGCCGATGTCGGCCACATCGTGGACCCCGAGGTCGGAGAAGGCCTGCAGCACGTCGACGTAGGTTTTCCCCGCGCACACGATCCCGAGCGGTGCGCCGGGCCCGGCGCCCACGATCCGATTGAGTCCGTTGTGCCGGGCGTAGGCCGTGGCGGCGATCAGCCGTTGCAGCAACAGCGCCTCTTGGTTCGGTACGGGGTGCGCGCCCACGGTGGCCAAAGGTCGATGCCGCCAGGGCTGCCCATCGGCGTCCATCCCGATCGGGTCGCTCGGGTGGTGCCGATCCGGGTGGAGGTTGACGGTACCGATGCCGTCGGCCACCGTCGTGACGATCTTGAGCCCGACCCATGCGCCCGAGTAACGGGACAGCCAGAAGGCGTGGACGCCAAGGTCCAGGACGTCCTGCTGGTCCCCCGGGTACAGCACAGGCATGCACGCGTCCTGGAACGTGTAGTGGCTATCGCACGCCAGGGTCGACGATTTGGCCGACGGGTCGTCGCCGCAGAACATCACGACGCCACCGCCGGGCCCCGAGCCCATGGCGTTGGCGTGCTTGAGGACGTCGCCGCAACGGTCCAGCCCCGGCGTCTTGCCGTACCAGGCGCCGGCCACGCCGTCGACCTCTGCGTAGGGGAGAGTCGCCCCCATCTGGCTGCCCCACACCGTTGCCGCCGCCAGCTCCTCGTTGAGCCCCGGGCGGTGGATGATCCGGTGCTCGTCGAGCACGTCGGCCATGCGGTGCAGGGTCAGGTCGAACCCGCCCAACGGCGACCCCGGGTAGCCCGAGACCATGGTGGCGGTCGTCCTCCCATCGCGCTCGTCGAGCTGCTGACGGAGCACGAGCAGACGGGCGAGCGTCTCGACGCCCGAGAGGAGGGTGTCCTCCCGAGACCGCTCGACGACTCGCTCGACCATCTCGTTCTCCCTCCTGATGGCGTCGGCCGCCCAGCCACTGCAGTCGGGGACCACCCGACTGAGCGAACGCTTACTCTTGCTACTCTACCGGCTGACGCCGGGCCCGGACCGGGGAGTCACCGGGGGCGACCGAGCATCCGCCACAACATACGCTCGAGGATGGCGGCCAGCGGAGCCGGTCGCGGGTGGACGACCTCAGTCCCGGCCCAGCGCAGTGCCGAGCGCGGCCACCTGTGCGGCGCGGAACGCCTCTGTGACTCGCGTCTTCGGCTGAATGCTGTCGAACCCGTGGAAGGCGCCCGGCACTTCCTCCAGTTCACACGCGACGCCCGCCTCCCGAAGTCGTGTGGCGTAGGCGACGTCCTCCTCGTAGAACAGATCCAGCGTTCCGACCCCGATCCATGCGGGCGGAAGACCGGACAGGTCGCCGGTGCGCGCCGGTGCGGCCAACCCGCTGACCTTGTCCGAGCCCGGCGGATGCCCGGTGTAGGACTGCCAGCCGAAACGGTTCGCCTTGTTGTTCCACATCCTGAACTGTCGCTCGTCGAGGTCGGTCCGGGTCGCCGTACGGTCGTCGAGCATCGGGTAGGACAGCAGCTGAAATGCGAGCTGTACCTCGCCACGTTGGTGAGCCAGCACGGCCACCGCGGCGGCGAGCCCGCCGCCCGCGCTCGCGCCACCAACCGCGACGCGAGCCGGGTCGACGTCGCGTTGGGAGGTGAGCCAGGCCAGGGCGTCGTAACAGTCGTACAGGGGTACGGGAAACCGGTGTTGGGGTGCGAGCCGGTACTCGGCTGCGGCGACGACGATCCCGAGGCTCTGCGCCAGGTGACGACAGATGGCATCGTCCTGAGCTGCCGAACCGATGACGTAGCCGCCGCCGTGCACCCACAACAGCGCCGGCCGAGGCCCGTCGCTCGAGGCGGGACGGTGCACCCGGACCGAGATCGGACGGGCGTCTTCCACCGAGACGTCCTTTGCGGGGATCTTGGCCTGCAAACTGCTCAGTGCGCGGATGGACCGATATGTCCGCGGACCAATGCCGCCCCGCGGCAGCCAACGGGCGGCGCGTCGGAGATCGGGGTGGAAGGAGTCCGCGCCCATGTGCCGCGTGAGCATAGGCCATGGCCCCGTTTCGACCGGGCTGGTGCCGAGGACTGGTGACGAGGACTGGTGACTCGGTGGGCGCCTTCCTCTACGGCAACCCTCAGGTGCGTTCGGTTCCGAGGTTCTGGTCCGGCTCGGGCAGCGGATCTCCCCCTCTGGAGGGGTCGATGAGCACCACGTTGGCCGGCGCGCCCGCGCCCTGAACCAGGAAGCGGTCGTAGTCGCCTATCCGACGTTGGTACTCGTGCACCCCCCTGCGCTCGAACTCTCTCGCCCGCGTCACTGCTTCGTGCAACTCCTCGGGACCCTGCAGGACGCGTACCACCCTCGACCGAGGTGACGCCAGGGGCGGTTCTGGGATGACCTTGTTGCGACGGTGGAACACGGCATTCCTCCCTTCCCTCGGTGCGACGCGGCCGGGACTACAGGTGCACCTCTCGCATTATGTACCTTGCTGCTCGCAATGGGATCGCGGGGGCTGCGCCGAGCCCGGCACCGTTTCCGGTTGGCACTGTTCATCGACTCCCTCCGCCCGGATCAGGGCGGGATAGAGCGCTTGGTCGAAGGCGACGATGAACTCCCGGACGGGCTCCGGAAGCCGGACCGTCACGAACCTCGGCCAGTGAAGCCGCCTCGATCCCTCGAGCCGCACCCGGACCGCGGCGCTCTCCACGGCGAGCGACCGTACGCGTAGGTCGGCGCCCAGCACCGCCGTGAGGTAGACGGCGATGGCGCAACCGTGGGGATCCCTCGGAGCGGCCCGTATTCCGAGCCTGCGCATCTCCTCGGCGACCTCGGTTCGACAGTCCCCCAGTCCCGAGAGGAGATCCTGCGTCTGCTTCTTGAGCAGTCCGTTGGCACTCACGGTTCGCTCCTTCTCACCGGCCCACGCCCAGGCGCGGGAGCCTCCCTTTGGCACACTCCGACCGCTCTCTCCTGCCTTCGCGGACGGCGCGGCCCAACCCTGGTTTGGGGCTGGGACCACGTAGTGCCGCGTTCCCTGACTGCAGCCCTCGGAGTATCGCCCGCTCCGATACTCGCGGGTGTCGCGTCAAACGGCACGTGCGTGTCGCGGACGACTGTGTCCTCCGGCTGCGTGCTAACCGAGTCTCAATCTGGTCCTCACGATCGTTATATACCCATTCACCGCGCTCCGCAATAGACCACTCGCGCCGCCCCGGGGACTGCGCAAGGATGTACCTATGGCCGCCACGCGTCGACGTCCCGCCAGCCCGGCGGCCCCTTCACTCCTCGAGCATCTACGCGACGTCGTCGGGTCTGCACACGTCGTTCTCGACCCCGAGATCATGGCGCCCTACGGCATCGACTGGACCGGTCGATTCCGCGGCACACCGGCGGCGGTCGTCCGCCCGGGCGACGTCGCCGAGGTAGCGGCCGTGGTGGCGCACTGTCGTGACACGGGAGCGCCGCTGGTCGCCCAGGGAGGCAACACGGGGTTGGTCGGCGGGGGGGTGCCCCTCGCCGGCGAGCTCGTCCTGAGCCTTCGCCGGCTTTCGGCGATCACCGATGTCGATCCTCTCGGCGGCCAGCTCACCGCGGGCGCAGGGGCGACGGTGGGCGACGTCCAGACCGCGGCGGCCGCGGCCGGCTGGTACTACGGCGTCGACCTCGGCAGCCGCGACAGCGCGACGATCGGGGGCACCGTGGCCACCAACGCCGGCGGGTTGCAGATGCTGCGCTACGGGCCGACGCGCGCCCAGGTCGCCGGGGTTGCAGCCGTGCTGGGCACCGGCGCCGTGGTGAGCCACCTCGGCGGCATGACGAAGGACAACACCGGGTACGACCTGGGCGGCCTGCTGTGCGGGAGCGAAGGGACACTCGGCGTGGTCACCGCTGTCCGCCTGCGACTGGTGACCCCCAACCCCGAGCGGGTGGTCGCGCTCCTGGCCTTCCCCTCTGCCACGGCGGCCGTGGAGGCGGCCTCACTCCTGCGCCGGGCCCTGCCCGAGCTGCAGTCTCTCGAGCTGTTCCTGCAGTCCGGGATGGAGCTGGTCTGCCGCACGCACGAGGTCCCGCCACCGTTTGCCGACCAGCATCGGGCGTACCTCCTCGTGGAGGCGGCCGGCCGGGAGGACCCGGCACACGCCCTCGCCGCGGTGCTCGACTCCGTGGCGGCCGTCGAGGATGTGGCAGTGGCGACCGATGGTCATCGACGGTCCCAGCTGTGGCGGTACCGCGAGGGACTGACGGAGGCCATCAACCGGCTCGGCGCCCCCCACAAGCTCGACGTGACACTCCCGGCGCCCGCGCTGGCCACGTTCCTCGACCAGGTGCCGGACATCGTGAGCGATGCGGCCCCCGGAGCGACCACGTGGCTGTTCGGTCATGTGGGCGATGGCAACGTCCATGTCAACGTCACCGGCGTCGAACCCGACGATCTGACCGTCGACGACCGGGTCCTGCTGTTCGTCGCCCGGCTCGGTGGCAGCATCAGCTCGGAGCACGGCATCGGGGCGGCGAAACGCCCCTGGCTCCACCTCAATCGGAGCGAGGCGGAGATCACGGCCTTTCGCCTGATTAAAGGGGCGCTCGACCCGGCCGGAATTCTGAACCCGAATGCCCTCCTACCGCCGGCCTGAACCGCCGTGGCCACCTCATCTCTGGCCTCGGATCAGTGCAGGTGCTGCTGCCAATCCGGCGGCACACGGCCCTCGGGCCCGGGCACGGGCTGCTGCAGGGGGTGGTGCTCGGGCGGCGCGAGCGGAGGCCCCTCGTAGAATTTCTCGGTGGCGTAGTCCCAGAACCAGTCCTCGCCGGGCTCGAAGCTCCGGATCACCGTGTGTCCCGTGCTCCTGGCGTGGCCGGTGGCGTGCTGGCTCGGCGAGGTATCGCAGCACCCGATGTGGCCGCACGCCGCGCAGCGGCGCAGGTGCAACCACCAGCCGCCGGCCGCCAGGCATTCGACGCAGCCCTCCCCGCTCGGGGGGACCGACGGGTCGACCCGGTCATCGGTCATTGCGCATCCTCCTCCTTAGAGTGGGCGGTTCAGAAGAATGGGCCGTTCAGAGCTCCGGTACGTCTGCTGCGTCGGGGTTCCAGCGCCACACCACCGAAGACCAGGTCATGCCGGCGCCGAAGCCGGCGAAGAGCACGACGTCGCCGGGCGTGAGGCGGCCGTGCTCGACCGCGTCGACCAGGGCCAGCGGTATGGAGGCGGAGCTGGTGTTGCCGGTCCAGTCGATCACCGAGACGATTCGCTCGGCCGCTATGCCGACCCGATCGGCGATCGCCTCCATGATCCGCTGGTTGGCCTGGTGGGGGATGAAGAGGGCGATCTCCTCGGCGCCGACGCCGGCCACCTTGAGCGCGGCGTTGGCCGAGTCGACGGTCGCCCGCACGGCGCGCCGGAAGACCTCCGGGCCCTTCATGATCATCCCCGAGCCGTGATCGACGTAGAGCAGGTCGACCAGTGTCCCGTCCACGCCGGCGTCCCAGCCGAGGAGCGAACCGGGACCGTTGACCGCTTCGAGCACCAGCGCTCCCGCGCCATCTCCGAAGAGGAAGGCGTTGGTGCGGTTCTGCCAGTCGAGCGTGCGCGTCATCGTCTCGGCCCCGATGAGCAGTACCTTGCGCGCTCCGGTCGCCGCGATGCCCGCCGCGGTGATCAACCCGTAGGTGAATCCGGCGCAGGCGGCGTTGAGGTCCACCGCCCCCCCGTCGATGCCGAGCACGCCCGCCACCGCCGAGGAGGTCGCCGGCATCACCTGGTCGGGGGTGGTGGTGCACAGGAGGAGGAAGCCGATCTCGTCCGGCCGCGTCCCCGAGCAGTCGAGGGCGCGCCGAGCCGCCTCTATGGCGAGGGCCGCCGTCGTGCCCACGCCCCCCGGGGGGTGGCCCGGCGGGTCGATCGGGACGAAGGGGCCGGTGGCTGCTCGGCGGGTCCGCACCCCGGAGCGCTCGACGATCCATTCGTCACTGGTGTCGAGGATCGACTCCAGGTCTGCGTTGGCGACGACCGTCGGGGGGAGTGCGCTGCCCCAACCGGTGATGACACAGCCCCGTTCGCTCACCAACTACCGGTCGCGTCCGGGCATGCGGCTGACGTGCCGACTGGCGTCTGAGAACTCACATCGCCAGGGTACGGGAAGATGCCGGTGACCGGCCAGTAAGTACACCTTCACCCTCGGCTGCCACCCTCGTTCCGCCGCCCCCCCGTCCCTGGCCCTCCCGGTCCCTCCGCGGCCGCCGCGCCGCTTTCGACCTGCTCGGGCGCCTCGCCGACCGGTGGAGGGGTGAGCGGCATGGCGACCCGGGCCACGACCAGGTCGGTGCGGTCGCGTAGCGCCCTCGACAGGACGCCGTCGATCTGGTTGTGCAGGAGGCGGTAGCGGTAGCGTGTCGGGACGACGACGGGAATCAGGACCACGATCTGCTGGTCGCTGCGGCGTCGTGCCTCGTCGATGAACGCCACGATGGGGCGGACCACCGAGGCGTACTCGGTGTGGAGTATCTCGAGGGGCACCCCAGGATCCCACTGCCCCCAGGCGTGTTCCAGGGCCGCCGCGTCCCCCCCGTCGTCACCCTGATCGATCACCACGCTCACCGCCACGACCTCCTGGCCGAGCGAGAGCGCCTCACAGATCGCGTGCCGGGTCAGCCGGGACACGTTGATCACCGGGACGACGACCAGGGTCCGTTTGCCCTCCGGCCGGTCGGGCACGACGCCCACGCCCAGCTCCACCCCGGCGCGCTGGTAGTAGGCATGGATCCGGACGAAGAGCACGACGAAGGCCGGCACGGCGAGCACCACCACCCACGCGCCCTCGGTGAACTTCGACACCAAGAAGATGACCGTGGCCAGTCCGGTCACGACTGCGCCGGTGCCGTTGATGGTCGCACGCCGAGCCCATCGGGGTGGGCGGGTGCGCCACCAGTGGGCCACCAGACCGCTCTGGGAGAGAGTGAACCCGGTGAACACGCCGATGGCGAAGAGCGGGATCAGCTCGTTGGTGTTCCCGCTGACGGCGATGAGCAAGACGGCGGACAGTCCGGCGAGCACCCAGATGCCGTTGGCAAAGACCTGTCGGTCGCCCCGCAGGGAGAAGAGGTGGGGGAGGTAGTTGTCCCGCGCCAGCAGGCTGGCCAGGATGGGCAGGCCACCGAACGAGGTGTTGGCGGCCAGCGCCAGGACGACGGTGATGGTGAGGGACACGATGTAGTAGGCCCAGTGCCGGCCGACCGCCTCGGCCATGATCTGGCTGAGGACGGTCTGGTTCGATCGGGGGCCGATGTGCCAACGCCGGGCCAGGACGGCGAGCCCCAGCAGCATGACGCCCAGGATCACCCCGAGGAGCATCTCGGTCCGCTTGGCCCGGACCACGCGGGGCTCCTTGAAGAGGGGGACGCCGTTGGCGATCGCCTCCACGCCGGTGAGGGCGCTGCAGCCGGCGGAGAACGCCTTCAGCACCAGCAGGACGCCCAGGGTCTCGAGCCCGTGAGTCGGCACGAGCGAGTGGCCGGGCTGCGGCGCGTTGAGTGCCAGGGGGTGGATCAGGCCGATGGCGATGATGGCCAACAAGCCGACGATGAACAGCATGGTGGGTAGCAGGAACGCCCGGGCGGTCTCCCCGAGCCCCCGGAGGTTGAGGAGCGTGATGAGGGCGAGGATGGAGAGGCACAGAGGGACGGTGGAAGAGGCCAGGCCGGGATAGGCCGAGGTGAGGGCCCCAACTCCGGCGGCGATGGACACGGCCACGGTCAGCGTGTAGTCGACGATCAGCGCGGCGCCGGCGACCAGGCTGGCCCGGGTTCCCAGGTTGGCCCGGGCCACGGCATACGCGCCGCCACCGCCCGGGTAGGCGTCGATCACCTGGCGGTAGGAGAACACCAAGATGGCCAGCAGGAGCACGATGGCCACCGTGATCGGCAGGACGACGTGCAGGGCCCCGGCTCCGGCCAGGGCCAGGACGACGAGGATCGCCTCGGGGCCGTAGGCCACCGAGGTCAGGGCGTCCAGCGAGAGGGCGGAGAGCCCCTCGACCGGGGTGATCTTCTCCTTGCTGGCCTCGCTGGTCCGCAGCGGCCTGCCGAGGAGGACCCTCCACACCGCGCCGCCGGTGGACCCCCCACGCTCCTCTCCATCCGGCACGGTTGCATCGTAGGGTCGGTGCGACGGGGTGGGGCGGAGGCCGCTCCGGGCGGGTACGGGTCAGGCGGGGCCGGTGTCGGGCCGCTCCCCGGTGTCCACCAGGTTCTGGGCGACCTCTCTCAGCTTCACGTTGAGGTGCTGCGACGCCCGTCGGAGGACGTCGAAGGCCTGGTCGGGTGCTATCCGCTCGCGCTCCATCAAGATCCCCTGTGCCTGGCCGATGATTTCACGGCTGCCCAACGCGGAGTGGAGGTTCTCGATCCGGCGTCCCTCGTCCTCGAGCAGGTGGGCGGTGGAGAGGGCGATGCCGGCCAGCGAGGCCAGGATCATGGCTCTGGCCCGGTCGATCACCCCGAACGCCGCCGGGTAACGGGCATAGAGGTTGACCGCCCCATCGGTGCCGTTTGTGGTGAGCGGCAGCGCCAACACGCTGCGCAGCCCACCCTCCGCGGCCTGGCGACCGAAGTTGGGCCAGCGGTCGTCCTCGTTCAGATCGTCCGCATAGAACATGAGTCGGTGAGCGATGGCATCGAGGCATGGACCCTCGCCCGTCTCATGCTGCAGGGCGTCGATGTCCGCCACGATCTGGTCGGTGCAGACCGGCGTGGAGACGACCCCTCCGTGCGCGACGAAGAGCCCGGCGAAGTCGCAGCCCTCTATGGTCGTCACCGCCATGTCGACCACACGTTCGAGCGTGCTGTCCACGCTGCCGGCCGAGAACAGGATCCGGGCCGTGTCGGAGAAGCTTCGGGCCAAGTCTGCGTACGGATCCCTGTCGATCGTCGCCTCACCGTCGACGGGGTCCATCGGCGCGCTCCTTTCATCCCGACCCGACCAGTATCGCGCCCTCGCCGATGGCGGAGGTCAGCGGGCGGGGTTCAGAAGCCGGCCATACCCACGACCGGCCTGTTGAGGGGCTTCCCGCCCATTGAGCCGTACATCGCGGCGTTGCCGAAGTTGAAGATGCCCCCGTCGGAGGCGACGAATCTGTAGCCGGCACCGGACGTCGTGGCCGCCATCCCGACGATGGGGGCGTTGAGGCGTAGGGAGCCGGTGGAGCCGTAGAAGTGGGCGTTGCCGAAGCTGAAGATCCCGCCGTCGGAGGCCACCAGCCAGTAGCCCGCGCCGCCGGGGGCCGAGGCCATCCCCACGACCGGGGCGTTGAGGCGCATGGAGCCGGTGGAGCCGTAGAAGTGGGCGTTGCCGAAGCTGAAGATCCCGCCGTCGGAGGCCACCAGCCAGTAGCCCCCGCCGCCGGGGGTGGTGGCTATGCCGACGATGGGCCGATTGAGGTGCATGCCTCCCGTGGAACCAAAGAAGTTGGCATCACCGAAGCTGAAGATCCCGCCGTCGGAGGCCACCAGCCAGTAGCCCCGGCCATCGGGGGTGGCCGCCATCCCGACGATGGGGGCGTTGAGGTGCATGGAGCCCGTCGAGCCGTAGAAGGTGGCGTCGCCGAAGGCGAAGATCCCGCCGTCGGAGGCCACCAACCAGTAGCCCCCTCCGTTGGGGGTGGTGGCCATGCCGACCACCGGTTTATTGAGGAGGATGGACCCCGTCGAGCCACAGAAGGGCAGATTGCCGAAGGTGAAGATCCCGCCGTCGGAGGCCGTCATGTCGTAGCCGTTTGGCCCGCCGGCCGGCGCGTTGCACGGGACCTGCAGGCTCACCGGCGTGCCCGGGTCGCCGGTCAGCTGCGGATCGTGGTGGAACTGCGGCCAGGCGCCTGACTCGTCGGCGAGCGACCCGTTGGAGCCCGCGATCTCGTAGTGGTAGATGACGCTTCCCCCGGCCTGGTAACCGGCCAGGGTGATCCCGATGGTTCCGTTGGGGTCGTCGGTGACCAACGGGGAGTTCTGGAACCCGGTGTCGGCTTGGAGGGTCGTGATGACCGACCCGGTCGTGCCGTCAAGGACCACGACGCCGTTGATCGTCGGCGCCAGCACATCCTGGTAGCCACTGCCCAGATTGGCGGTCACCACCGAGCCGATCACCCGACCGACGTTGGTGCTCCACAGGACGGCACCGTTGGCGCCGTTGAGGGCGTACACCGTCCCGCTCGTCCCGTTGTCCGTTCCCTCAACGACCTGCAGCTGGCCGTTGCCGAGCACGTCGGCGAGGGCCGGGCTGCTCTTGGTGTTGCCGTCGAGGGCGGCTATCCATACGGCCTGGCACTGACTGTTCAGCGCGATCAGCTTGTCGGTGTCGGACTGGTTGTAGGTGGCGCCCGTGCCGAAGGCGATGCCGACCGACGAGCCACCGAGGAACTCACCCACCGCCGGAGAGGATTCGACCGTCTCGTTGGTGTTGTACTGGCAGTCGAGCCCGCCACCGGAGTTCACGACCCGCAGGTGCCCTCCGTTGGTGTAGGTCTGGCCATAGGCCACGCCGGCGGTCGAGTCGCCACCTTCGATGATCTCGGTCTGTCCGTTGGCGTACAGATCGGCCAACGCCGGGGTGGTGAAGTTGCTGTCCGCTTGGAACCACGGGAACCCGCTCAGCATTGCGCCGCCGGCGGCAGTGAGCGCGTCCTGCTCCTGTCCCAGCGAGCCGGCCGTCACGTCGGTGCTCCCCTGCAGGTTCCCCACGGCGAGGGAGGCCTGCACGCCGTTGTTCGCGGCATCGTGGTCGCTGCCCGGGTTCGACTCGCGCACGAACCACTGATCAGCGCCGCTGGGGCTGATGGCCTGGTAGCCACCGGCGGTCGGTTCGGCCGCGTCACCCGTGCCGACGAAGACCGAGTCGAGTGAGCTTCCGCTGACCGCCGCCACCGACGGGGTCGAGTTCACCGGGGCGCCGGCGTTGTACGTCCACCCCTTTGCTCCGGTGGCCAGGTTGAAGGTGTAGACGTATCCGGCCTCGTCGCCGACGACGACCGAGGGGCCTCCGGGCAGAGTGGCCACGTTGGGCGAGGAGAGGGCGATCGGGTTCGACCCGTCAGAGATGGTCTGCTGCCAGACGGGTGCACCGAACTGGATCGAATGGGGGTTGACCGCTCCGGCGACGGTCCGGGGCTGCTCCAGCACGCCGACGACCGAGCCGACCACGAGGGCGAGCACCCCGACGGCGATGGTCAGGGTCGTCATGCGGCCACGCCGGGCGGCGTTGATGAAGGACCGGCACCCCCTCTTCATCTCCATAGTGCAGGTCCCTGTCCTTCGTCGTCGCCCGCGCCTGGTGGCGCGACCCTCCAGGGTCGGTGTCAACGTGTGCACCACCACACTGCGCGCTGCAGATCACCGGGCGGGCTACGCAGTCTCAACGCTCGCCCAATTCACCGTAACGGGCCCGAGGCCGCCGGTGTCCAGCCCACCGAGAAAACACCAGTTCACGGGGTTGCACTCCCGACCCGGCGCCACCGTGCCGTTCCCGGGGTCGAGATTCCCGCTCGCCACAGGGCATGATGCACGCCGTGCCCAGGGCCACCCCGACTCCACCGCTCCCCGCGCCGCGCATCGTTGACGTGGCCTTCCCACCGTCCATAGAGATCGCGCGCCGAGCGACCCTGCGGCCGATCGAGGAGATCGCATCCCAGATGGGGATCCCCCCGGAGCTGCTCGAGCACTACGGGACGGGGGTGGCCAAGGTCGACCTCAGCGCCGTCGACGCCTTGGCGGGCCGGCCCAAAGCCCGGTACGTGGTGGTGACGGCGATCACCCCGACCCCCCTCGGTGAGGGGAAGACCACGACCACCATCGGTCTCGGGCAGGCGCTGACCACCATCGGCAGGCAGGCGACGATCGCCATCCGTCAGGCGTCGATGGGGCCGACGTTCGGCATCAAGGGAGGTGCCGCCGGAGGAGGGTACAGCCAGGTCGTCCCCTTCGAGAAGCTGAATCTGCATCTCACGGGAGACCTTCACGCCGTCACGGCGGCCAACAACCTGCTGGCCGCCATGGTCGACAACCATTTGCGCCAGGGCAACGGCCTCGGCATCGATCCCCACCACATCACATGGAGGCGGGTGCTCGACGTCAATGACCGTTCGCTTCGCAACATCGTGTCCGGTCTCGGCACCCGCGACGACGGGATCCCGCGGGAGACCGGCTTCGACATCACCGCGGCGTCAGAGGTCATGGCGGTGCTGGCGCTGGCAACGTCGTTGCCGGACCTGCGGGCGCGGCTCGGGCGGATCGTCGTCGGGTACACGCCGGGCGGCGAGCCGATCACCGCGGAGCAGCTCAAGACGGCCGGGGCCATGACCGTCATCATGCGCGACGCCCTCAAGCCCAACCTGCTGCAGACGCTCGAGAACACGCCCGTGCTGGTGCACGCCGGCCCCTTCGGCAACATCGCCCACGGCAACTCCTCGGTGGTGGCCGACCTCATCGGGATCCACGGCGGCGACTACCTGATCACCGAGGCGGGGTTCGGATCGGACATGGGTGCGGAGCGATTCTTCAACATCAAGTGCCGCACCTCGGGCCTGGTACCCGACGCCGCCGTGGTGGTGGCCACGGTGCGGGCGCTCAAGCTCCACTCCGGCCGGCACAAGGTGGCGGCGGGACGACCGCTCCCGCCAGGCATGGTGGTCGAGAACCCCGACGAGGTCCATCTCGGCGCAGCCAACCTCGTCAAGCATCTCGACATCGTTCGCCGGCACGGGGTCACGCCCGTCGTGGCCATCAACGCCTTCCCGGAGGACTTCCCCTCAGAGCATGCGGCCATCCGCGAGATAGCGGCATCCATGGGGGTGCGCGCCGCGGTGTGCACCCACTTCGTCGACGGCGGCCGGGGTGCGGTCGAATTGGCCGAGGCCGTCGTCGGGGCAACAGAGGAGCCGGGCGAGTTCCGGATGCTGTACGAGGACGGAGCCACCCTGCGCCAGAAGGTCGAGACCATCGCCACCGAGATCTACGGGGCCGACGGCGTGGACTACCTGCCGTTGGCGGCGCGTCAGATCGACACCTACGATCGGGCCGGCTTCGGTGCGCTCCCGGTGTGCATCGCCAAGACGCACCTGTCGATCTCATCGGACCCGAGTCTCAAGGGCGCCCCCACCGGGTGGCGTTTGCCGGTGCGAGAGGCGCGGGCAAACGTCGGCGCCGGCTTCGTCTACCTGGTCAGCGGCGACATGCGGACCATGCCAGGACTCTCATCGAGTCCTGCTGCGGAGCGGATCGACATCGACGACGAGGGCAACGTGGTCGGCCTGTACTGATGGACCCGGACTGGCGGACCGCAGACCGGCGGACCGCAGACTGGCGGACGCAGCTGGCCGGCCGCGGGCTCAGGTGAAGGTCAAGCGGAGATCGGGTTGGGGGCCGAAGGACATCTCCTCGCCGCCGTGGGCGTCGAGCTTCTGCCAGCCGGCGATGCCGATCATGGCGGCGTTGTCGGTGGCCAACGACTGGGGGGGTATCAGCAACCGGCTCCCGAACTCCTCGGCGACGGCCCGGGCCCGCTCCCGCAGGATCGGGCTGGCGGCCACGCCGCCGACGATCGCCAGGGCCGGGTCACCGAACTCCTCCAGCGCTCGGCGGACCTTGGCGCACAGCACGTCCATGCAGGCGCCGACGAACGATGCGGCGACGTCGGCGACGTTGAACCCGGGCTCCTTGCGCACGTAGTTGACGACCGCAGTCTTCAGGCCCGAGAAGGAGAAGAGATAGCCGTCGTTGAGCATGGGGCGGGGAAAGCCGAGGACGTCGGCGCCGGTGGCGGCCAACCGGTCCAGGACGGGGCCGCCCGGATAGCCCAGTCCGAGAAGCCGGGCCACCTTGTCGTAGGCCTCTCCGATGGAGTCGTCGACGGTCTCGCCCAGCAGCTCGTAGACGCCCGGTCGCAGAGCGCGTGTCAACAGGCAGTGCCCCCCGGAGACCAGGAGCGCCGTTTGGGGGAACGGCACCTCGGGATCGGCCAAAAAGACGCTGGCCAGGTGGCCTTCGAGATGGTTCACGCTCACCACCGGGACGCTCCACCCAAAAGCCAGGGCCTTGGCGGTGGCAATGCCCACGAGCAGTGCCCCGACCAGTCCCGGCCCCGAGGTCACGGCGACCGCGGCGAGCTCGGGACCGGCGACGCCCGCCTCGGAAAGGGCCTGGTCGACGATCGGGGTGATCAACTCCACGTGGGCGCGGCTGGCCAGTTCGGGGACGACCCCGCCGAACTCCGCGTGCAGGTCTATCTGGCTGGCCACCACCGACGAGCGCACCTCGTAGCCGTCACCGATGACCGCGGCTGCGGTCTCGTCACACGATGTCTCAATGGCCAGAAGGTTGCCGCTCATGCCGAGCGTGCCAGTGTGGCGGCAATCGCCTCGCGGGTGATGGACCCCTCGCGTTCGACCGCGGCCACGTTCGAGCGCACGTTGACCAGGGTAGACGGGGCCTCGTCGAGCGTCCCCGCGTCGACGACCAGACCGACGTGGGGCGCCAGTTGGGAGGCGGCCTCGGCGGCGGAGGGCGGGGTGTGCGCACCGTGCCGATTGGCGCTGGTGACCAGGAGCACCCCGGTGAGCCGCATCAGGGCCAGCAGGAAGGCGTGCTGGGGTATCCGGAGCGCCACCTCCTCGCGGCCGTCCAGCCAGGAGGGACGGGCAGCGGAGGCCGGGAGCCCGAACACCATGGTGAGGGGGCCGGGCCACCACCGGTCGGCCAGCGTCGTCGCCGCGTGGGAGACGTCGACACCGAGCCCGCGGACCTGGTCGAGCGAGGCGGCCAGCACGGGCAGGTGCAGGTGCGCGGGCCTCTGCTTGGCCAGGTAGATCCGACGTGCCGCCTCGGCGTCGCCCGGGAGGGCGGCCAACCCGTACACCGTGTCGGTCGGAACGACGATCACCTCACCCGCCCGTAGCGCCGCGGCCGCGGCGGGGAGCGCGTCCTCGTCGTCTACGTGGACGCTGCGCATGGAGCCCTCATCGGTGGGGGCGCTCAGAGCCTGAGGGGTCGGATCGGCGCGGCGAACAACGAGGGGTCGGTCTTCCAATCGACGCCCGGCACGTCGACGTAGAGCTCGATCTCGTTGCCGTCGGGATCCTCTACGTACAGGCTGTGGGTCACGGTGTGATCGGACGCGCCCACGATGGTGGCGCCCGCCTCCTTCAACGTGGCCACCATCGCCCTCAGGTCGTCGTCGCTCTCGCCCACGTTGAGGCCGAAGTGGTACATCCCCACCCGCCGGCCGCGGGGAATGGGCGTGGCGTCGGCGCCCACCTCAATGAGGAGGAGCTCGTGGTGGGTGCGACCCGACGAAAAGGCGGCCGCTCCCACCGGATCGACCCCGGGTTCGGGCATGATCTGACGCCAACCGAGGACATCGCGGTAGAAGGCGGCGGAGCGCCGCACGTCATGGACGTAGAGCACCAGGTGGCCCAGCTCGCGCACCGTCATGCCCGCGCCGCGTCCTTCGACCCGTTGGGGGAGGTCTCCACCGTGCGGATCCAGTGGGCGTGGGCCGGCATGCCGGGCCCCAGATGGAGGGGAACGTCGAAGGGCTCGGGCTCCAGCCCGGCTGCCTCCATCAGCTCGGTGAGCGCCGCGGGGATCGCCGCCGCGATGTCCCACAGTCGCGGGACGGCTCGGGCGTCCGAGGAGAGCCCCCAGTACAAGACACCCCGGTAACTCATGATGGTGACGTTGAGCCCGATGCCGTCCATGACCGGCCCGAGGGGGAACATGCCGAGCATCTCGCTGCCGCCTAGGTAGAGCGGGACGTCGGGACCGGGGACGTTGGAGATGACCAGGTTGGCCAGCGGGCGGTGGTGGTCGGCCAACTTCATCCGGGTGTAGAGGCGCGCCGCGGCGGCGAAGACGTTCGGTGTGGCGTGCTCGGCCCAGTTCTGCAACGTGGTGGCGCCGAGAGCGTTGTGCTCCTCCTTGGCGCCCTTGGTCCCTTCGTGGACCGCCCGTAGTCGCTCGAGCGGGTCGTCGAGCTCGCAGGGCAGCTGCACGAACATGGCCGACACCTTATTGGATCCTTTTAGCTCCGCCATCTCCGGTGTGACGGAGACGGGAACCACCGAGACGAGCGGGATGTCGGGTAGCTCGTCGCCGGCCAGCAGATACGAGCGCAAGGCTCCTGCGCAGATGGCCAGCACGACGTCGTTCACGGTGGTGCCCATGGCGTTCTTCAACTTCTTGACGTCGGCGAGGTTGGCTGCAGCGAATGCCACCCGCCGGCGTGCGTGGATGGAGACGTTGATCGACGTGCGCGGGGCGGTGAGTGGGATGGCGCCCCGGCCGTCGCCCCCCTGGCGTACCTTGCGGATGTCGAAGACGGCCTGGGCCGTCCGCCAGGCGATACGGCCGATCCCCAAAGGCCGGAGGATCCTGGCCAGAAGGGCCTGGGAGAACAGCTCGAAACTGGACGGGACACGCAGGTCGAGCTGTCGCTCGCCCTGGCGTTCGGGCGTTGCCGGGTTGGGCTCCAGATCGAAGAGAACACCCAGGAGCTCGGCACCGGAGACCCCGTCAATGGTGCTGTGGTGCATCTTGGCCACGAGGGCGATCTTGCCGTCCTCGAGTCCCTCGACGACCCACATCTCCCACAGCGGTCGGTCGCGGTGCAGCTGGCGGCTGGTGACGTCCGAGGCAAAGTCACCGAGCTCGCGCATGCCCCCGGGCGAGGGCAGTGCAGCCCGCCGCAGGTGGTTGTCGATGTCGAACTCGGGGTCGTCCACCCAGACCGGATGCCCGAGACGCAACGGGACCTCCACCAATCGGCGTTGAAACACCGGGACCAGCGGGACACGATCGACGATCATCTGGCGGATGCGACGGAAGGAGTAGCCGCCGGGCACGGTCGAGGGGTCCAGGACCGCCACGATGGCCACGTGCATGTGGTGGGTGGGCGTCTCCATGTAGAGGAAGCTGGCGTCAAGACCGGTCAGTCGTTCTGGCGTCATCGACCCTCCCTCCTCACGTCGGCCCCGTCATAACCTGGCACCTCCTGGCGGTCACGGCAACCGGCGAGGGGCGGGTCCAGGGCGCGCGCCTCCGGGCATTTCGGGGATGATGTCCCGGTGCCGTACCTCTACCTGGGTCTGACCGTTCTCGGGGCCGCAGCCGTGCTCGTGACGTACCACCCTCTTCGCCAAGAGCCATTGAGCGTCCCCAGTTTCGTCGTCGGTTGGCTCGTGGGTGAGCTACCGATTCAGAACATCGTGTGGCAGGTGGCTGCCACCGTCGCCTTCGGCCTGTTCGGCGCCTTTACGGGTTGGGCCGGTTGGCTCGGTTTGGCCATCGCGGCGTGCAGCTGGGCGGGCCTGGTCGGCTTGGCCGCCTCCGGCCGGCGGGCCGACCGTGTGGTGGACGCCGCCCTGGCCGAGGTGCGCAGCGTGGACTTCCCGGTTCCCGCCGAGGCGGTGGCCCCCGGCTGGGGTCGTTTCTGGCGGGTGACCAGAGCCATTCCCCTCAAGGGTCGCTCGGTGCTGGCCTCCAAGAACATCGACTACTGGGGCGACGGGCTCCGCCGTCACCGTCTCGACATCTACCGGTCACGCCTGACCCCTCCCGTCGACGCGCCCGTCATGGTGTACATCCATGGCGGGGCGTGGGTAATGGGTGAGAAGCGCGAGCAGGGCAAGCCGATGCTCTACGAGCTCGTCGCCCGGGGTTGGGTGTGCGTCGCCATCAACTACCGGCTCAGTCCCCGAGCGACCTGGCCGGCGCAGATCGTCGACGCCAAAAGGGCGGTGGCCTGGGTCAAGGCGCACATCGCGGCGTACGGCGGCGATCCCTCCTTCGTCGCGGTGAGCGGGGGCTCCGCCGGGGGGCACCTCTCGGCCCTGCTCGCCCTGACTCCCGGCGACCCGGCGTTCCAACCTGGCTTCGAGCAGTCGGACACCTCGGTGGACGCCTGCGTCCCCTTCTACGGCGTCATGGACATGACCGGAACCGACGAAGGGGCGACGCGCTACGGATCGGGGCTGCTCGAGCTGCTCGAGCGGCGCGTCATGAAGGTGCCGGCGTCCGAGCATCCGGAGCTGTTCCGCGCCGCCTCGCCCACCTACCGGGTCCACGCCGATGCTCCCCCCTTTTTCGTTCTGCACGGACAGAACGACACGCTGGTACCCGTCTCGGTCGCCCGGACGTTCGTGACGGCGCTGCACGCCGTCTCCACGGCCCCGGTGGCCTACGCCGAGCTCCCGCTGGCGCAGCATGCGTTCGACATCCTGGCCTCGCTGCGCTGCCAGGCGACGACGGGGGGCGTGGCGGCCTTTCTCGACGCCGCCCGGGCGAGGACCCGTCTGCGTGCTGGGCGGCCTCCCTGGCCGGCCTCCCTCGAGACAGGGCCCGACCCCCAGCGGTGACCGGTCACCCAGCGGTGACCGGTCGGAGGATCGCCGGCCGGGTCAGGGCCCTTCGGCCAGTTCGACGCTGACGGAGAGGACGTCGGCTTCCGACAGCCGGAGCGTCTCCACCCCGCCGGCGTCGCACAGGTCGCCACGGGCCGCTTCTATCGCCGACAGGTCGCGGGCCGGTCCCGACACGGTGAGCACCCGTACCGCGGCGCGCATGGAGCGCTTCTCGGTGGTCTTGGCCCGGCGTATGTGGCCCAGGACCTCGGCCGCCACGGTCAGCACGCCCGGATCCCCGGCGGCGTGGTCGGCGAACTCCGAGACCCCCGGCCAGGGTGCTCGATGCACCGAGCCCGGCTGCCACCACCGCCACACCTCCTCGGTCACAAAGGGGAGGAAGGGCGCGAAGAGCCGCAGCTGCACCGAGAGGGCCAGGGCCAGCGTGGCCCGGGCCGAGGCGGCGGCACCGGCATCCCCTTCGCCGTAGGCCCTCGTCTTGACCAGCTCCACGTAGTCGTCGCAGAACGACCAGAAGAAGGTCTCGGCCAGTTCCTGCGCGCGGGCATAGTCGAACTCCTCGAAGGCGGCGGTGGCCTGGGACACGACGCCGGCCAGTTGGGCGAGGAGCGCCCGGTCGACCGGATCGCAGACCGCTTCGGGTCCCGGCGCGGGACTGTCTCCCAGGCGGCCCAGCGCGAATCTCGAGGCGTTGAGGATCTTGATGGCCAGACGTCGCCCGATCTTCATGACGCCGGTGTCCACCGCGGTGTCGGTTCCCGGGCGGCCGTTGCAGGCCCAGTAGCGCACGGCGTCCGATCCGAACTCGTCGATGAAGGGCATGGGCGTGACGGCGTTGCCCTTGGACTTGGAGATCTTCTTGTGGTCGGGATCGAGTACCCATCCATTGAGCGTGGTGTCTCGCCAGGGCAGGGCGTCGTGCTCCAGGTGGGAACGCAGAACGGTGGAGAAGAGCCATGTCCGGATGATCTCGGGGCCCTGGGGCCGCAGGCTCATCGGGAAGGTGGCGGCGAAGAGGGCGGGATCGTCCTCCCACCCGCAGGCGATCTGCGGTGTCAGCGATGAGGTGGCCCAGGTGTCCATGACGTCGGGGTCCCCGGTGAATCCGCCCGGGACGCCGCGCTGGGACTCCTCGTAGCTCGGAGGCACATCGGTCGTGGGATCGATGGGCAGGCTCGATTCATCGGGGAGGATGGGGCGCGCATGGTCGGGCGCGCCATCGGCGCCGAGCGGGTACCACACCGGGATGGGGACCCCGAAGTAGCGCTGGCGGCTGATCAGCCAGTCGCTGTTGAGCCCGTTGACCCAGTTCTCGTAGCGCACCGCCATGTACGGCGGATGCCACCGCAGTTCGTTCCCGCGCCGGAGCAGCGCCTCACGGAGGGCGAGGTCCCGAGCGCCGTTTCGGATGTACCACTGGCGGCTCGTCACGATCTCGAGCGGTCGCTCTCCCCGCTCGTAGAACTTGACCGGGTGGGTGATGGGCCGGGGGTCGCCGATGAGGTCGCCCGATCCGGTGAGGAGCTCGACCATGGTGCGCCGGGCCGCGTTGACGGTCCCGCCGGCGATCGCCTTCCAGGCGGGGCCGTCGGGTACTCCCTGAGGAGGAGAGTGGGTGATGCGGCCCGCCCGCGTGATGATGGATCGGGTGGGGAGCTGGAGCTCGCGCCACCAGATCACGTCGGTGACGTCCCCGAAGGTGCAGATCATGGCGATGCCCGATCCCTTCTCGGGGTCGGCCAGTGGGTGGGCCACGATCGGCACCTCGACCCCGAAGAGCGGCGTACGCACCGTGGTGCCCACACGGGCGGAGTAGCGCTCGTCGTCGGGGTGCGCCACCAGCGCCACGCAGGCGGCGAGCAGCTCGGGCCTGGTGGTGTCGATCTCGATGTCCTCGAAGCGCAGGAGGTGGTAGGCGGCGGCTCGCTCCCGGTCCTCCATCTCGGCTTGCGCCACGGCCGTCTGGTAGTCGACGTCCCACAGCGTCGGGGCCTCCGCGGAGTACGCCTCACCCCGGGCCAGGTTGCGGAGGAACATGCGCTGGCTGGCCCGGCGGCTGCGGTCGTCAATGGTTGCGTAGCTCCGCGTCCAGTCCACCGAGAGGCCGATTCTGCGCCACAGGGCTTCGAACGTCTGTTCATCCTCCGCCGTGAGCTGGTGGCACAGGCCGATGAAGTTTGGGCGGCTGACCGGGATGTCCTCCTTGCCGGGCTCCTCGGGAGGCTCGAAGTCGGGGTCGAAGGGCAGCGAGGGATCGCAGCGCACCCCGAAGTAGGTCTGTACCCGGCGCTCGGTGGGCAGCCCGTTGTCGTCCCATCCCATCGGATAGAAGAGCTCCCAGCCGCTCATGCGCCGGTAGCGGGCCAGGGCGTCGGTCTGCACGTAGCCGAAGACGGAGCCCATGTGCAGCGAGCCGGACACCGTCGGCGGCGGGGTGTCGACGGAGAAGACCTGTTCCCGAGTGGCCTCGGGGTTGAAGCGGTACGTCCCCTCCTCGTCCCACGCGGCGGACCAGATCGCCTCAATCCCGTCGAGTGTGGGCTTGTCGGGAACGTGGGGCGCGCCTGTCGCGTCGGTCGGCATGATCGGGTTACCGTACCCGGATGCTGCACCTCCACGACACCGCTACCGGTACGGTCCGCGCGATCGAGCCCCGCACGCCCGGGCAGGTGTCGATGTACGTCTGCGGTCCGACGGTGGACAACCTGCCCCACATAGGTCACGGGCGGTTCAACCTGACCTACGACATCCTGCGACGGTACCTCCTCTTCAACGGGTTCGAGGTCGACTACGTCTCGAACGTCACGGATATCGACGACAAGATCATCACGCGTGCCGGCAACGAAGGGCGCAGCGAGGAGAAGGTGGTCGAGCAGTTCGAGGGGGCCTGGTTCGAGGCCATGGACGGCCTGGGTGTCCTCCGGCCCACCAGCACGCCCCACGCGACGGCCTATGTCGAGGACATGGTCCGGCTGGTGGCCGACCTCGTCGGGCGCGGCGTCGCCTACGAGACCTCCGACGGCGTGTACCTCCACGTGGAGCAGGTGCAGGGGTACGGCCTCCTGGCCCGGCAGAGCCTCGACTCGCTCCGATCGGGGGCAAGAGTGGAGAGCACCGAGGAGAAACGCTCACCGCTGGACTTCGCCTTGTGGAAGAAGGCCAAGCCGGGTGAGCCGACCTGGGCGTCGCCCTGGGGGCCCGGGCGACCGGGTTGGCACACCGAGTGTGTGGTCATGTCCCTCGATCTGCTCGGCGAGGGCTTCGATCTCCACGGCGGCGGCATCGACCTGATCTTCCCCCATCACGAGAACGAGCGGGCCCAGGCGGTGGCGCAGGGTCGGGAGTTCGCCCGCTACTGGGTGCACAACGGCTGGGTGACGGTCGACGGCACCAAAATGTCCAAGTCGCTCGGCAACTTCACCACCCTCCCCGATTTTCTGGCCCACCACGATGCCCGGGCGTATCGGCTGCTGGTGCTCCGTGCCCGCTACCGCTCGCCCATCGAGGTCACCCCCGAGACGGTGGCCGACGCCGAGAAGGGCCTCGAACGGCTCGACACCCTGGCCCGCCGGTTCTCGGTGGGCGGGCTGCTGTCGCGCACCGCCACCGGCTACGTGGTGGAGGGAACACCGCCCACGGCCGGGATCGACGAGGACGCCCTCTCTGCCTTCCGCTCCCGCATGGACGATGACCTCGATACGCCCGGGGCATTGGCCGGGATCTTCGACCTGGTCACGGCGGCCCACACGAGCGCCGACGCGTGCGACATGGAACGGGGCACGCATCTCGCCCGGTCGGCCGCGGCACTGGCCGCCGCCCTGGGACTGTCGCTCCGTGACGACGAAGCCGTGATCGACGAGGAGACGGCCCGCCTGGTGGCCGAGCGCGACCTGGCCCGGGGGGCCAGAGAGTTCCAGCGGGCCGACGCGCTGCGCGACGAGCTCACCGCCCGGGGCTGGACTGTCGAGGACACCCCGGACGGGACGGCCATCCGCCGCTGACGGTTGCGATCAGGCAAACCGGTCAGGGCTCCACCCGCACTGGACGGTGTGGATCACTGGACGGCGTGGATCACTGGACGGGCACGGGGCTTTAGGTTACCATACAGTAACCTCACCAGAGTGTCCGGCGTCGTCGGGCTGCCGCCCGAGGAGGGTCTCTACCATGTCCGACTTCTCACTGACGCTCAACGAGGACCAGGTGCAGATCCAGAAGTGGGTCCATGAGTTCGCGGAGAACGTGATCCGACCGGCAGGAGCCGAATGGGACGAGCGGGAGGAGACCCCGTGGCCCATCATCAAGGAGGCGGCCAGGAACGGGCTCTACTCCTTCGACTTCGTCACCCAGTGCTTCGCAGACCCCACCGGCCTGCTGATGTGCCTGGTCACCGAGGAGACGAGTTGGGGCGATGCGGGCATCTCCCTGGCCATCTTCGGCTCCACCCTGGCTGCCGCCGGCATCGTGGCCAACGGCACACCGGAGCAGGTTGCCGAGTGGATCCCCCAGTGCTTCGGCACGGCCGACGACGTCAAACTCGCCGCCTTCGGGGTCTCTGAACCCGACGCCGGATCAGACGTGTCGTCCCTCACGTCGCGGGCCGTCTACGACGAGGCGAAGGACGAGTGGGTGCTCAACGGCACCAAGACCTGGATCACCAATGGGGGCATCGCCAACACGCACGTCCTCGTCCTCTCGGTCGATCCCGCATTAGGCAGCCGCGGCCAGGCCAGCTTCGTGGTGCCCGAGGGGACCCCCGGTATCGCCCAAGGCCAGAAGTTCAAGAAGATGGGCATCCGGGCCTCGCACACCGCCGAGGTCGTGCTCGACGACTGCCACGTCCCGGGCCACTGCCTCCTCGGCGGCAAGGAGAAGCTCGACGAGCGCCTGGCCCGGGCTCGCGAGGGGGAAAGACCTCGACGCAGGCTGCCATGGCCACCTTCGAGACCACACGCCCGGTGGTGGGGGCCCAGGCGGTCGGCATCGCCCGTGCCGCCTACGAGTACGCCCTCGACTACGCCAAGGAGCGCAAGCAGTTCGGTCGGGCCATCATCGAGAACCAGGCGATCGCCTTCAAATTGGCCGACATGAAGACCCGCACCGACGCCGCCCGCCTCCTGGTCCACCGCGCCGCGTGGATGGCCGGCACCGGCCAGAGGTTCGAGAACGGCGAAGGCTCCATGTCCAAGCTGTTCGCCGGCGAGAACGCGGTATGGGTGACCGAGCAGGCGATTCAGATCCTCGGTGGCTACGGCTACGTCCGGGACTACCCCGTCGAGCGCTGGCACCGCGACTCGAAGATCTACACCATCTTCGAAGGGACCTCGGAGATTCAGCGCCTGGTGATCGCCCGGGCGATCTCGGGGATACACATCAACTGATCGACCGACCTCAGTGCCGAAGGGCTGCGTTGGCGCGCTCGCGGGCCACGAAGGACAGGAGCAGCTTCTTGGCGATGGTGGGGGACTCGTCGAGCATCTGATTGAACTCGTTGACATTCAGCACGAGGAGTGTCATCGGCTCGTCGCTGATGACCGTGGCGTGACGGGGACCGTGGTCCAGCAGCGACATCTCGCCGAAGAAGTCGCGTGGGCCCAGAGTCGCGACCACCTGTCCGTCGATCAGGCAGCGCGCCCTTCCGTTCATGATCAGGCAGAACTCGCGGCCCGTCTTGCCCTGCTCGGCCAGCACCTTGCCGGCGGGTACGTCGATCTCGGCGCCGAGACCGGCGATCATGCGCAACTCAGCCTTGGTGCAGGCGGAAAAGAGCGGTACTGCGGCCAGGCCGTCGAGCACTGCACGTGGGATGCCTCGTGCCATCGAACCCCCTCCCGATCAACTGCCGTGGAATATACAAGGCACGAGGGGTACCTGCACGTTCCGGTAGCGTGCACCCATCGGGCGGGCCATCACGGGGATCCGCGTCACACGAGCGGGTTCCCGCTCCGGAGGACCACATGACCGAGCTTCTGGTGTTGTGCACGGGAAATGCGGCGCGCTCGGTCATGGCCGGCTTCATGCTCGATCACCTCGACCTCTGTCGACCGACGGCCGATCTCCACGTCGTCACGGCGGGGACGCACTCGGTGGACGGTCAACCGATGAGCACGAGGACGAGGGCCGCACTCCGATCCATACCCGGGCTGACCGATGCCGCGCTCGGTGGGCATCGCAGCCGTCAGGTGTACGAGGGCGACCTGGACAGGGCGGAGCTCGTGGTGGTCATGGAGGCGGACCACGTGCGTTTCATCCGCCGCCAGTTCCCGCGGGCAGCCGGTCGAACCGCCACCATCCGGCATCTCTGCCGGGATCTGCGGCCCGGCCCGGCGCCACTGGGTGAGCGGGTGGCCGCCCTCCATCTGGCCGGAGCGCAGCTCCTCGGGGAGGACGACGTCATGGACCCGGCCGGGGGCGACGAGGCCGCCTACGTGGCCTGCGCCGCCGAACTGTGGCTGCTCTGCCAGAGGCTGATCGAGTCGCTGTAGCACGGACGACCCTCGGTCGGCCCCGTCCCCTCAGTCGGCCCCGTCCCTCAGTCGGCCCCGTCCCCTCGGTCGGCCCCGTCCCCTCAGTCGGCCCCGTCCCCTCAGTCGGCGTGGACAGATCGCAGGCCGGCCCACGCCAGGTCGGCGATGCGTTGGGCCAGCCGTTGGGCCTCCTCCTCGACCGCCCTGTCGTCCGACGGCCGCTGCTCCATGAACCGGCGGCTGGCTCCCTCGGCCATACCGACGACCGCGTAGGCCAACAGGCGGCGGTGGTCGTCGTCGAGCCCGGCGTCGATGAGGGGGTCGATCGCCTCGGCGATGGCGTCCTCCACGGTGCGGAGCGCACGGCCGAGCTCCTCGTCGTCGGCGTGGTCGCGACCGTAGAGCAGCCGGAACTCGTCCTCCCGGCTGATGACCAGGTTGAAGTACGCGGCGAAGCCCATCTCGACCTGTTGCCGGGGGCCCTTGGCCTGCATCACACCGGTGCGCACGGCGATGAGGAGCTCTTGGGCGATGGAGTTGACGAGTTCCAGGTACAGCGCCCGTTTCGATGAGAAGTGCTGGTAGACGAGGGGCTTCGTCACCCCCGCCGCCTCGGCGATGTCGTCCATCGTGGTGGCCCGGTAGCCGCGCCGGGCGAAGAGCTCGAGCGCGATCGCCACGAGCTGCTGGCGCCGCTGCTCTGCGGTGAGGCGACGCGTGGAAACCTGCAGATCGCTCGTCATTCCCTCCCCACGCTACCCATCACCAACGGCCGGCCCGACGGCCGCCCACCAACCCCGACGCTCGCCCACTACCTTCGAGCGCCGGGGAGCGTGTCGAGGACGCGGGCCAGACGTGCCGGTAGATCGGCCACATTGAAGAACGTGGCGGCGATCCGTTGGTTGTGGTCCAGCAATTCGTGGTCGGGCAGGTCCAGCCATTCGGAGAGCGGCGTGGGCACGGCGCTGTCGAACCAGCGGAATCCGAAGGCCGACAACTCGGACGCCACCGGGTACCGCCCGATGGCCAGCGGACGTCGGTAGGTGGCCGATTCGACGGAGGGGTTGCCGAATCCCTCCCAGTGCGAGGGCAACAGGACGGCGTCACACGATGCGTAGGCGTCGGCGACGGAGCACGTGCCGGGACCCGGACCGAGCAGCACGGGGCAGTCCGCCGCGGCCACCAGGCGGCTGAGGTCCGGGCCGTACCCGTCCTCGGCCGGTCCCAGGAGCCAGTACGTGCCTCCGACCGCGGCGGCCAGTGCCAGACCGCCCTCGATGTTCTTCCGGGCCAGCGCGCGCGTCGGCTGCAGCAGGAGGCGGTCACCGGCCGCGAGGCCGAGCGCCTGGCGGACCCGCTCCCGCTCGCCGGCCGCCGGGTTCGGATCGAAGGAGTTGTAGATCGTGGTGGCGGCGATGCCGTGGGGGCGCAGCTCGTGGCGGCTCAACTCGTTGATGGTGACGTGGGCCCAGGCGCGGTCGTCGGGCGGCGCGGGGAGATGGGCCAGGTGGGGGCGCTGCCACGCCAGGTCGTGATGGTGCAGCACGGTGGGCCTCCCGGCGCAGACCTCGGCCACCAGGGCGGCGGCCGCCGGGTTGAGGGGGAGCGAGCACAGGTTCTCGACGACGACGAGGTCGGCTGGTGCCAGCGCGTCGGAGAGCTCGCGCCGGGTCGGCGCCGCGGCGGCGTCGATGGCCAGGCCCTCGAGGCGGGTGTCGACCGGGCCGGCGCCGGCCACCGTGACGACCCGCCACCCGAGGCTGCCCAGCGCGGCGGCCCACTTGGCCGCTTCGATCGATACGCCGTCGCCGCCGCCGAGTCGGAACGAGACGAGCGCGGCGGTCGGCACGCGCCGCACTGTAGGCCGCCCGCTCGCGGGAGAGGGCACGGCACTGGTGGGCTAGCGTTGTCCCCCAATGGCGAAGCGGGCACTGATCACCGGAGTGACGGGACAGGACGGTTCATATCTGGCCGAATTCCTCCTCGAGCAGGGGTACGAGGTCGTCGGAATGGTCCGCCGGTCGAGCACGGTCAACTTCGAGCGGATCGCCCACATTCAGGACAAGATCGAGCTGGTCGCCGGGGATCTGCTCGACGAGGTCTCCTTGATCAACATGCTGCGCGACCACCGGCCACGCGAGGTCTACAACCTGGCGGCGCAGTCCTTCGTCCAGACCAGTTTCAGCCAACCGGTCCTCACCGGCGAGACGACCGCGCTCGGGGTCACCCGCCTGCTCGATGCCATCCGCCTCGTCGATCCCGACATCCGCTTCTACCAGGCGAGCTCCTCGGAGATGTTCGGCAAGGTGCAAGAGGTTCCCCAGCGCGAGTCCACGCCGCTGTACCCGCGCAGCCCCTACGGCGTGGCCAAGGTCTACGGCCACTGGATCACGGTCAACTACCGGGAGAGCTACGACCTCCACGCCACGTCGGGCATCCTCTTCAATCACGAATCACCCCGCCGAGGACTCGAGTTCGTCACCCGCAAGATCACCAACGGCGTGGCCCGCATCGCCAACGGCCTCGAGGAGAAGCTCTACCTCGGCAACCTCGACGCCCAACGGGACTGGGGCTTTGCGGCCGACTACGTCCGGGCCATGTGGATGATGCTGCAGCAGGACAGGCCGGACGACTACGTGGTGTCGACCGGGGAGACCCACGAGGTGCGTGAGCTGTGCCGGCTGGCCTTCTCGGCCGTCGGCCTGGACTGGGAACAGCACGTCGTGATCGACGACAAGTACCTTCGCCCGGCCGAGGTGGACCTTCTCGTGGGCGACCCGACCAAGGCCCACCAGGTGCTGGGCTGGCAGCGCGAGGTCGAGTTCCCGGAGCTGGTCGCCATGATGGTCGACGCCGACATGGACCTGGTCCGCAACAACCTCAGGTAGGCGGGGCGCCGATGGAGGTCCTCGTCGGTGCCGTTGCGCCCGACCCCCTGGGCGTCCTGGTGGCCTTCGGCGCCGGAATCCTTTCCTTCTTCTCCCCGTGCGTGCTCCCGCTGGTCCCCGGCTACGTCTCCATGGTCTCGGGCTTCTCGGCGGCCGAGCTCACGGCCAGCCAGGCGTCGGCCTCGGGGAGCGGCACCGTCGCCGTGGTCACCATGCGCCCGATGCTGCGGGGCATCGGCCTCTTCATCGCCGGTTTCACCGTCGTCTTCGTCGCCCTGGGCGCCGTGGCCTCGGGGATCGGCCACCTCCTGGCCTCGCACCGGGAGATGCTGACCCACGCCAGCGGGATCGTGGTGGTCCTGCTCGGCCTGTTCCTGCTGCTGGGTGCCGTTCCCGGTCGCTACTGGTCCCGCCTCGGGGCGGGCCCGCTGGGGGCGCTCACCCGCATCAACGGCGAGCGGCGCTTCGATGTGCGGCCATCGACCCTCGGGACGTGGGCCGCCCCGGTGGTGGGCATGGCCTTCGCCTTCGCCTGGACGCCCTGCATCGGACCGGTCCTGGCCGTCGTGCTCGGCCTCGCCGCCCACAACGGCTCGCTGCCCGGGGGTGTCCTCCTCCTCTTCGCCTACTCGCTCGGGCTGGCCGTGCCGTTCGTCGCCGCCGGGCTGGCCTTTGGCCGGCTGACCTCGGTGATCGCCCGAGCCCGGCGCGGGCTGTGGATCGTCGAGGTGGTCGGCGGCCTCATCCTCGTGGTCTTCGGCGTCCTGCTCCTCACCGATCACCTCGGCTGGATCTCCACCCAGTTCCAGTCGCTGCTCGACCACATCGGGCTGAAGCGGCTCAGCACCAGCTGACCCCGCTTGGAACCGCCCCGCCCTCCCCCCCTACCATGGTGGCGAAGGACATGGCCCCTGTCGTCCAATTCCGCGCTGCCGTCGCTCTCGCCGGCCGCTTCCCCGCCCTCGCCGGTGTCGATCTCTCTGTCCAGACCGGGGAGGTGGTCGTGGTGCTCGGCGCCAACGGGGCCGGCAAGACCAGCCTGCTGAGGACCTGTGCGGGGCTGTTGCCCGTCACCTCGGGCGAGGCCCAGGTGCTCGGCGTCGACCTCACCACCGACCACACGGCCGTCCGACGCCACGTGGGCCTCTTGGGCCACGCCGCCCCTCTCTACGACGACCTCAGCGCGGCGGAGAACGTCCGCTTCGCCGTGCGGGCCCTCGGCCTCCCGGCCGCGGCCGGGGAAGGGGCCCTGGAGCGGCTGGGGCTGGTCGGGCGCCTCCGCACCACCCCGGCCGGCCGGCTGTCGGCCGGCCAGCGCCGGCGGGTGGCGCTGGCCGCCCTGGTCGCCCGCCGACCGGCCCTCTGGCTGCTCGACGAGCCGCACGCCGGGCTCGACGCGTCCTCGCGGCAGCTCCTGGGCGAGCTGATCGGCGAGGCGGTGGCCGACGGGGCGGCCGTGCTGCTCTCCTCCCACGAGCCCGGCCTCTCCGTGCCGCTCTCGGACCGGGTGGTGGTGATGGGTGGCGGGCGGATCACCGATGCCCGCCCCGGCGGCCGCCGGCCCCCGCTGAGTGCCTTGCCCCCGGTGGAGGTGCCCGGTCGGGGCACGACGGGTGCGTGGCATGTGGCGTGACGCGGCCCTGGTGGCCGGCAAGGACCTGCGCATCGAGCTGCGCTCCCGGGTCGGCCTGTGGCAGGTGGTCCCCTTCGCCGTTCTCGTCCTGGTGCTGGTGGCCTTCGCCATCGGCCCCGACACCGCATCCCTGCGGAACGCCGCCCCGGGCATCTTCTGGATCGCCGTGCTCTTTTCGACCGTGCTGAGCGTCCAGCGCAGCGTGGCCATCGAGTCGGGGGAGGGCACCCGCGACGGGCTCCGGCTCTCGGGCATCGATCCGGCCGGGATCTTCCTGGGCAAGGCGGCGGCCGTCGGGTTGCAGCTCCTGGTCCTCCAGATCGTGCTGTGGGTCGGCGTGACGTTCCTCTTCAACGTCCGGGTCCACGTGGCGTGGCTCGCCATCGTCACCTCCCTGTTGGCCACCGTCGGGCTGGCCAGCGCCGGCGTGCTCTACGGCGCGCTCTCCGCCGGCCTGCGCGTCCGGGAGACCTTGCTGCCGATCCTGGTGCTCCCGGTCCTCGCCCCGGTCTTGCTGGCCGGATCGAAGGCGTGGCAGTCTGCGCTGGACGGCAATGCCAGCTCGGGTGCCGAGTGGTTGCGCATCCTCATACCCTTCGCGGTGATCTACCTCGTCGTCGGGATTGTCCTCTACGGTCCGCTCCAGGAGGCTGCATGAACGCCATCGCCACCGCCTCCCGACCGCGCTGGCTCAGCGTGGTGGGGATCCTCGGCGTCATCGCCCTGGCCTTCACCGTCTGGCTCGGTCTGTGGATCACCCCGCCCGACGCGGTGCAGGGCAATCTGGCCCGGCTCCTCTACATCCATCCGCCCATCGCCACGGTCGCCCTCTACTGGGCCGGCGGCGTCGCCTTGGCCGGCAGCCTGCTCTATCTGTGGCCTCGCACCAGGTCGTTCTTCTGGGACCGGCTGGCCGCCTCCGCCGTGGAGGTGGGCGCCGTGTTCTCCGCTCTGACCTGCATCACCGGCTCCATCTGGGGCCGGCCGGCCTGGGGGGTGTGGTGGGCCTGGGACGCCCGGCTCACCTCGACCGCGCTCCTGCTCCTGCTCGAGCTCGGCTACCTGGCCCTGCGCCGCGTGCCGGCCGATCCGGCGGTGCGGGCCCGGCGCTGCGCGGTGGCGGCCCTCCTCATCGCCCTCGATGTCCCGATCGTCCACTTCTCGGTCGTCTGGTGGCAGACCCTCCACCAGAGCGGGACGGTGCTCGATCCCGGATTCCGCCTGCACGTCCACGGTTCCATGGCATGGACGTTCCTCCTCGGCTTCATCGCCTTCTCCCTCATCTTCGTGTGGCTGCTCGGCGTCCGCTACCAGATCGAGGTGTTGCAGGACCGGGTGGGCGACCAGGAGATGGAGATCTCGCTGGCCGAACGGTGGGACGAGGGGAGCGAGCTCATCGGGGTTGGGACGGCGGTTGGGACGGCGACCCCGGAGCGACCGGAGGGGGCGGCCAATGAGCTACGTCGACGGCGGGTACACGGTCGCCCTGGTCTCGCTGTTCGTGTACGGCGTGGCGCTCGTGCTGCGCCGCCGGCGCTGGGAGAAGGCGGTCAAGGCCACGGACAGCGAAGAGCCGGCGGGTCCCGGCGCACGTTCGTGACCAGCACGCTCGACGAGCCGAACTCCTCTCCCGGCCCCTCGACGGGCACGGTCACCGGAGGCCCGGCGCTGCCCCGTCCCGGGCGCCGCCGGAGCAAGCGCCTCTGGTTCGTCTTCGCCGTGCTGGCCGCCGCCTTCGTCTTCCTCCTGGTCGAGGGGCTCGGGAGCTCACTGAACTTCTTCGACACGGTGGATCAGGCCTTCGCCCACCGGGCCTCCCTGGGCACCGGGACGTTCAACCTCGAGGGTGACGTGGTCGCCGGGTCGATCCGCCCGACAGCCGTGGGCACGGACTTCACCATCTCCGAGGGCAGCCACAGCGTGGCCGTGGCCAACACCGGCAGCCCGCCGCAGCTCTTCCAGGTGGGCATCGCCGTCGTCGTGGTCGGACACTTCACGTCCGCCACCTCGGACCGGTTCGTGTCCCACCAGATCTTGGTCAAGCACTCGGAGAACTACTGCGCCGCCAACCCCAGCCGGGTGAAGTCGAAGAGCGGGAACGTCGTCTTGTGCTGAACGCCGCCCTCGGCCTCTTCGGCGTCTGGCTCGCGCTCGCCGCCAGCGTCGTGGGTGCAGGGGTGATCGTGGTCGGGCTCTTCCGCCAGCGGGAGTCCCGGGCGAGGTCCTCCCGGCCGACGGCGGGCCGCCACACCCTGGTGGCCGCCGGCCGCGCCTTCGCACCGGCGATGCTCACCGGAGGGGTCCTAGCCACCTTGGCCATGGAGCGCGCCCTCGTGACGCACGACTTCTCCATCGTCTTCGTGGCCGAGAACAACAGCAAGGTCACCCCGCTGCTCTACTCGATCACCGGTCTGTGGTCCGCGCTGGCGGGGTCGATCCTGTTGTGGGGCCTCGTCCTCACGGTCTTCGCCACCATTTTCGTGTGGCGCTACCGGCGCGTCGCCAGCGATCCGGTCATCCGCTGGGCCACGCTCGTCCTCTACGTCGTCACCGCCTTCTTCTTCGGGATGATGGCCGGGCCGGCCAACCCGTTCGTCACCACGCGCGCCGTCTCGGAGGGGCTGGGGCCGAACTCGCTTCTGCAGGACAACCCGCTGGTGGCCATCCACCCGCCTCTCCTCTACATCGGTTTCGTCGGGTTCACGGTGCCGTTCGCCTTCGCCATCGGCATGCTGGCCACCGGACGGATCAGCGATCGCTGGCAGATCGAGTGCCGACGCTGGACGCTGGTGGCCTTCACCTTCCTCTCGGTCGGCATCGTGCTCGGTGCGTGGTGGTCGTACCAGGTGCTCGGCTGGGGCGGCTTCTGGGGATGGGATCCGGTGGAGAACGCCGCCCTGCTGCCCTGGTTGTGCGGCACGGCGTACCTGCACTCGGTGCTGGTGCAGGAGCGCCGCGGGCTCATGCGCGTCTGGAACCTGTCGCTCTCCGTCGCCACCTTCGCCCTGACCATCCTGGGCACGTTCCTGACCCGCTCGGGGGTGATCCAGTCGGTGCACGCCTTCTCCGAGTCGACGCTCGGCCCGACCCTGATCGGCTTCTTCTTCGTGGTGGTCATCGTCGGCTTCGGCCTGATCGCCTGGCGGGGTGACCGGCTCCGCTCGCCGGGTGGCATCGACGCGCCGCTCGGTCGGGAGGGTGCCTTCCTGTTGAACAACCTGCTCTTCGTCGGCTTCGCCTTCGTCGTCTTGTTGGGGACGCTCTATCCGCTCCTCTACCAGGCGCTGACGCAGCAGCAGGTCAACGTCGGCGCACCCTTCTTCAACACGATCGCCGTGCCCGTCGGCTTGGCCCTCCTCTTCCTCATGGCCGTGGCTCCCGCCCTGAGCTGGCGCAAGATCAGCGCCGAGGTCCTCTGGCGGCGCCTGGCCGTTCCGGTGTGGATCGGCGTGCTCACCGTGGTGCTGTGCGTCGCCTTCGGCCTCCGCGGGCTGGGGACGCTGGTCGGCTTCGGGCTCGGTGCCTTCGCCGCCGCCACGGCCGCTCGCGCCCTGGTGCTCTCGGTGCGCGCCACCCGCGCCCATCACGTGGGCTGGTGGCGGGGACTCATCGGGCGGACCAACGGCGGCATGGTGGTGCATCTCGGCGTCATCGTCATGGCCGTGGGCATCATCGCCGCCACTACGTACCGCCAGCAGACCGAGCTGGCCCTGCGGCCAGGCAACGTGGTCACCTACGACGGGCACAGCTTCGACTTCGTCGGCCTGCGCAACGTCACGACTCCCTCCAAGCAGTCGCTCGAGGCGCTGGTGAGGGTGGATGGCGGTGGCGTGTTCACCCCGGCCACCACCAGCTTCGGCGGGGCGCTGGCCACGGTCGGGACGCCGGCCATCGACTCGGGTGTCTTGGGGGACGTCTACCTCACCTTCGACCAGCTGGGTGGCCTCGGCACCACGTCGGGGAGCTCGCCCATCCCCAACCTGCCCGCCGGCTCCGTCGCCATCGGGGTCGTCGTCGAGCCACTGCTGGCCTGGCTGTGGGCCGGAGGCCTGCTCGTCGGGTTGGGGGGCTTCCTCGCACTGGTGCCCGGGTCGCGCCGCCGGGCGACGGATGCGGTCTCGGCCCCCTCGAGCATGGTCACCGGTCCCGGTCCCGGTCCCGGTCCCGGTACCGAGCACGAGCTCGGGCCGGCGGAACCCGACGACGGGCGCCTCGCCGAGCTCGCGCCGGTGGGGGGCGGCGCGCCGGCGCCGCGCGACGTGCCCGTCGAACGCGGTGTCCCGACCACGTGAAGGCCCCGGGCAAACGGCGCCACACGGCCCGCTGGGTGGCGGGCTCCGCCCTCTTCCTCCTGGCCCTCGTGGGGGTGGTCCTCGCCACCCGCACCCCCCAGGAGGCGACCGCGGTGGACAGCCCCCTGGTGGGCCACATGGCCCCGATGTTCTCGGGTTCTGACATACAGCACCCGAATGCCGCTCCGCTCTCGCTGCGCTCGTTACGCGGCCACTACGTCTTCGTCAACTTCTTCGCCAGCTGGTGCGGCCCGTGCCAGACGGAGGCGCCGGACCTCATCACGTTCTTCTACCAAAAGGCCCACGAGGACAACGCCGACGTCGTCAGCGTCGTCTTTCACGATCAGGTCGCATCGGCCGAGGGCTTCTTGAAGAGCCAGGGCGCAACGTGGCCGGCGCTGGACGACACGGGGGGCTCCATCGCCGAGAACTACGGCGTGTCTTCACCGCCGACGACGTTCCTGATCGACCCCTCGGGGCGGATCACCGTCGAGCCCGAGCTCGGGCCGGCCACCGTGGCCGATCTTCAGAAGATGATCGAGCAGGCGCAGAAGCTGGCCCGCCCGCCGGCGCAGGGATCCCGTGTCTGAGCGGGCGTCGCACTCCCCCCTCTGGGTGCGGGCGGGTCTCCCGCTCGCCGTCCTGGCGGTCGCGCTGGTGATCGGGAGCGGGGTGCTGTCCGGGAAGCCGCAGACCTCGGCGCAGCGCGCCGCATCCATTGAGGCCGTGGTCCGCTGCCCCTCGTGTATCGATGTCTCGGTGGCGCAGTCCGACCAGACGACGGCGCTGGCCGTGCGGCACCAGATCGAACGACAGGTGGCGCAGGGGCGGACGACCGCCCAGATCGAGCAGTCCCTGGTCTCCCAGTACGGTCAGACGATCCTGTTGGAGCCGCCCGACTCGGGTGGCTTCGCCGTGATCTGGATCCTGCCCATCGCCGCGGCAGTGGTCGCCCTCGGGGTGATCGGCGTCCTCTTCTGGCGTCGCTCCCGTCAGTTTGCCGACACCCGCGCCGGGCTCACGGCGGAGGCGGCGCAGCCCACGGTGGACACCGGCCAGTTCACTGGGGGTGCGGGATGACCAACAACCTCGAGACGGGTGGCGCCGACGCCCGCCCCGACGCCAGCGAGGAGCGCTGGCTCCTCAACGACCAGCGGGAGTTCCTCCTCCGGTCGATCGACGACGCCGAAGGTGAGCGCCGGGCCGGTGACCTGGCCGAGGAGGACTACCGGGTGCTCGTGGCGAGGGACCGGGCGCGCCTGGCCGAGGTGGAGGCCGAGCTCGCCGCGCTCGGACCGGCGAGTGGGGACGAGGTGGCTCCGGCCCTCGCCGAACCGCCGCCGCGCCGCCGCTTCGGGGGTTGGCGTCGCGTCGGGATCCTCGCGTCCTGCGCCCTCATCGTGGCCGGTGCCGTCATCCTGGTCGACCACGCGCTGAGCCCGGCCCTGCCCGGCCAGGCGCCGTCGGGCAGCATCACCCAGAGCAAGGAGCAGCTGATCGAGGAGCAGCTGGCCGAGGCGGTGCTGTTGAACAATGAGGGCAAGCCGATTCCCGCCCTGCAGCTCTACACCAAGGTGCTCGCCGAGGACCCCGACGATCCCGTGGCGCTCTCCGCCTACGGCTGGTTGGCGTGGAACTACGGCAGCACCGGGAAGTCCCCGGCGATCATCGCCGCCGGTCGCCAGGCCGAGGAGAAGGCGGTGCGGCTCGCCCCCACCTACTGGGCCGCCCGGCTGTACCTGGGGTTGATCCTCTTCAACCAGGACCACAACGCCACGGGTGCCGTCGGGGAGTTCGACGACTTCCTGGCCGACGGCCCGCCGAAGGAAGACGTCGCCAGCTTCGCCCCGCTGGTGGCCGGCGCCTACCAGGAGGCGAAGGTGCCACTTCCCGCCGCGCTGGCGACTGCGCTGGCGGCGGGGACGAAGACGCCCGCCACCAGCTCGACGACGACGACGACCTCAGCCCCGTAGCGCCCGCAGTCCGGCCACGACGTCGGCGAACGCGGTGGCGAAGGCGGCGATGTCGGTGTCGGTGGTCGACCAGCCGACGGAGACGCGTAGCGAGTGGCTGGGGTCGACGCCCATCGCTTCGAGCACGGGTGACGGCTCGATGCTCTCCGATGAGCACGCCGAGCCCGAGTGGACCGCCACGCCGGCCCGGTCGAGGCCGATCAGGACGGGCTCGGCCTCGACACCGTGCACACCCAGGCAGAGGAGGGAGGGCAGTCGCCCCTCTGCCTGTGGGGGTCCCACGATCTCCACCCCCTCGACCGCGGTGGCGGCGGCCGAAAGGACGGCCAGGTGCCGCCGGGCCTGGCCGGCCTCACGGTGGAGCAGGCGTTGATCGTCGGCGCCGAGCGCGCCGGCGGCAGCCCCGAAGGCCCGCAGCGCCGGTAGGGCCTCCAGCCCGGCGCGGCGGGCCCGTTCCTGCTCACCGCCGACGATGAGCGGCTCGAACCGGCTGCCGCGACGGACGACCAGCGCACCCGCACCGGGGAGCCCCCCGATCTTGTGCGCGCTGAGGCTCACCAGGTCGGCCCCCAGATCGCCCAGGTCCATGGGCACGTGGCCGCAGGCGGCGGCCGCGTCGACGTGGACCAGGACGCCGGCGGCCCGGCAGATGCCGACGATCTCGCGCACCGGCTGCAACGTTCCCACCTCGTGGTTGGCCCACTGGCAGTGCACCAGCGCCGGGCGCGGCCGGTCCGTGGCGGCCAGGCGTTCCTCGAGGAAGTCGCGGTCGATCCTCGCCGTGCCGTCGACGGGGACGGTCTCGGTCGGCGCCAGCCGGGTGGACGCCTGGCGTACGGCGGAGTGCTCCACCTCGGCGAAGAGTACGGGTGCGCCCGGGTTTTGACGGGTCGCCCCCCACACGGCCGCGTTGACCGCCTCAGTGCCCCCCGAGGTGAAGACGATCTCGCGGGTCGTGGCGGAGACCAACGCCGCCACCTGCCGGCGCGCCTCTTCGAGCAGGTCCCGCACGACGCGACCCTCCTCGTGCAGCCGGCCCGGGTCGGCGGCCGGCGTGGCCAACCACGCCAGCACGGCGGCCACCGCCTCGGGGCGCGGCGGCGTGGTGCTGGCGTGATCGAGGTAGGCACGCCTCACCGCGGGTGCTCAGGCAGAGGCGGTGCATGCGGCGTCGCCCCGCGCCCGCGAGGAGAGGATGACCGGGAGCGCGCGCGCCGAGGCCTGGCCGCAAAGCCCCGACAGGAGCCCGGTGACCATGCCCCGGTCGACGGCACACAGCACGGGGTTCGTGGTGCTGGCGTTGCCGAACGGGCACTGTTCGGCCACCACTGCCGTGGTGTCGCCCCGGTCCTCGGCGTGCGCGGCGAACCCGTGGGCGGTCAGCGTGTCGGCCACCACGTGCATGGCCGCCCGGATGGTCCGCTGCCCTTCGGTCGCCGTCATCCTCGAGGCCAGGGAGAGCCCGTACTGCTCGCCGACGTGCGCCGCCATCTTCTCGGCCTCCTCCAGGCCCAACCGCTGCATGGCTTCGGCCAGGAGCCGCATGAGCAGGTCGTCCCGCCGCTGCATGAGCCCGATCGTCAACTCCTCTTCGACGCAGAAGAACTGTTTGGCCGGCCGACCGGCGCCGGGTGCCTTCCGGGTCGTCTCGACGCGTAGGTACCCCCCGTCCACCAGGCGTTGCAGGTGGTGCCGGGCCACGTTGGGGTGGAGGGAGAAGGTGGAGGCCACCTCTGTCGCCGTCACCCCGGGCCTGGTCCGGACATGGAGGAAGATGTCGCGACGGGTCGGATCGCCGAAGGCGGCCGCCACGGCGGCCACCGCGGCGGTAAACCGCCCGTCGTCGGAGTCGCCCTCCGGCCGTGCCTCGGGCGCTGGTGGCGCCGCTGCGATCGGGGCCGATGTCACGATGGGTAGTCTACCGAAGGATCGGCCCTCTTCAGCTGGGGCGATGCGCCGGCGCGGGAGAGTCACGCGCCAGGTCGGTCCAGCACCAACCGGGAACGAGGGAGTGCATGGCAATCGATCAATCACAGCTCACGGCGGCTCTCGGTGCCATCGTCGAACCCGAGCTCGGGTTGCCGTTGGGCACCATCGGGCTGTTGCGGGAGGTGAAGGCGCGTCGCGGCCGGGTGCGGATTGAGCTGGCCCTGCCCGTGGCCGCCTGGCCGGGCTCCGATGCGTTGGCCGACGAGGTGCACCGCGTCGCCCGGACCGTTCCCGGCGTAGAGGAGATCGAGTTCGATCTGACGGTGATGCACGACGCCGAGCGCGCCGCGTTGCGTGTGACCCTGCGGCGGGACATGTTCGGGGTGACCGGCCAAGAGGACGAGCTCGAGGACGAGGGCACCGGAGGCGGCCACGCAGGGCACGGGCACGCGGACGGGGCCCAGGCGCCGACGCCCGTGTTCCTGCAGCCCGACTCGGCCACGCGTGTCATCGGCGTGTCGTCGGGGAAAGGGGGCGTCGGAAAGTCGACGGTGACGGTGAACCTGGCCGTGGCGTTGGCCCGGGCGGGCCACAGCGTCGGCCTATTGGACGCCGACGTCTATGGCTTCTCCGTGCCCAAGATGCTCGGGACCGACCACGACCCGATCATCCTCGGCGACGTCGTGATCCCCACTTCGGCCCACGGGGTCAAGTGCCTTTCCATGGGGTACTTCGTGCCCGACGACCAGCCGGTCATCTGGCGCGGCCCCATGCTCCACAAGGCCATTCAGCAGTTCCTCACCGACGCCTACTGGGGTCGGCCCGACTTCGTGCTCGTCGACATGCCCCCCGGTACCGGTGACGTGGCGCTCACGCTGGCCGAGGTGATGCCCCGGGCGGAGATCATCGTGGTGACCACACCGCAGCCGGCCGCGCAGCGGGTGGCCCAACGCTCGGCGTTCGCCGCCCGCCGCCTCAAGCTCTCGGTACGCGGGGTGGTCGAGAACATGAGCTGGTTCACCGGCGACGACGGCCGGCGTTACGAACTGTTCGGCGCCGGTGGGGGCGACACCCTGGCGGCAGATCTGGGCGTTCCCCTCCTCGGCAAGGTCCCCCTGGTGGCCGCCGTCCGCCAGGGCGGGGACGAGGGCCGGCCCATCGTGGTGGTCGAGCCGCAGAGCGAGACGGCGCAGGCCTTCACCTCCATCGCCGCGCGCTTGGCCTCCCTCGGGCCGGCGCGGGTCTACCGCAAGGAGCTCACCCTGAAGTAGGCCGTCCCGGCGCGCGCCGGGGGTCGGGACGCAGGGGTCACGAGCCCACACCCGCCGGCAGTTTCTCGGGGTCCCAGCCAAGCAGGGCGACCGCCTGACGGAAGGCGAAGCGGTCGGTCATGCCCGCCACATAGGTGACCGCGGCCTCTATCGCCAGCTCGCTGCCGGCGAGGATGTCCCGATATGCACCGCCACCGGTCTCGGCGATCAGGTGCGGGCGGTCGGAGAAGTGCTCGACCAGCGCCCGCAGCACGCGCACCACCGCCTCGCCCTGGCGCAGCGAGGCGTCGCGCAGATAGATCCGCTCGTAGTTGCACGAGCGGAAGGCCGAGAGGGCCTCTGCGACCTCTTCCTCCATGCCGACCTGGCCGCTGCGGATGGTGGCGAGGACGACGCCGCGGATGAAGGCCGCCAGCTGGCTGCCGCGCTGCTCCCCGCAGAGATCGCGCACCGTCGTGGGCAGCTGGTGCGGGGAGACGATGCCGGTCAGCACGGCATCCTCCCAGTCGTGGCAGACGTAGGCCACCCGGTCGGCCCAGCTGACCACCTCGCCCTCGGGTGTGCCCGGTGCCGGGCGGGACCAGCTGTGGTTGGCGATCCCGTCGATCGTCTGGGTGCAGAGGTTGAGGGAGGCCAGCGAGACGTGCGCCCCCCACGGCGCATGATCGAAGCCGCCGGGGAGGTACGGGTCGAGGGCGTCCTCGCTGGCGTGGCCCCCCGGGCCGTGGCCGCAGTCGTGGCCCAGGGCGATCGCCTCGGTCAGGGCCACGTTGAGCCGGCACGCCCGGGCCATCGCCGTGGCCACCTGGGCCACCTCGAGTGCGTGGGTGAGCCGGGTGCGCTGGTGGTCCTGGGGGAACACGAACACCTGGGTCTTCCCGGCCAGGCGACGGAAGGAGGTGGCGTGCAGTATCCGATCCCTGTCCCGCTCGAAGCAGGTGCGCCACTCATCGGGTTCCTCCGCCCGGGCCCGGCTCCCGGCCCCCGACGCGCGCGTGGCACCCGGAGCGAGGAGGACGTCCTCCTGCTCCTCGCGGGCCAGCCGGTGCAGGGGCTCGTCGTCGGCGCGCCCGGTGGTGTCCCCGGGCCGGTCGATCCGGGCGGCGGAGTCGGCGTGCGCCAGGCGGACGGGGCCCGAGTAGCCGGACATGGTCGACGCCCAACGCCGGCTGCGGGGCGACTCTCTTCCGGCATCGACCCCGCCGGGGCTGCTTCCCGCATCGACCCCGCCGGGGTATCTTCCGGCATCGCCCCCGCCGGGGCCGCTGTGTTGGGGGCCGGTTCCGGTGGTGTCACTGTTCATGTCATGCATTCTGTCCCTTCGCTGTAACGTCCAAGTGCCCGCAGGTCCCGGCCGGGACCGCCGAGAGGAGCCAGATCAGGTGGACGTTCGTATCGGAATCATCCAGACCCCGAGGGAGCTGGAGGTGGAGCTGAAGGACGACGAAGACCGCGACAAGGTGGTGGCCGACATAGAGAAGCTGCTCAAGTCGGGTGACGGCGTCCTGTGGCTCACCGATCGCAAGGGGCGCAAGGTGGGCGTCCCGGTGGTCAAGGTGGCCTACGTCGAGGTGGGGGCGCCCACCGCCGAGCGGCGTGTCGGCTTCGGGGCGCCCTGACAGCCATGTCCCCGCAGGTGGACCGTGCCCCCGGCCGCTCCTGACCTCCTTCAGCTCAAGCTGGTCTTCGTCACCGGCAAGGGTGGGGTGGGCAAGACGACGGTGGCCGCCGCCCTGGCCCAGCTGGGGGCCGAGCACGGCAAGCATGTCCTGGCCTGCGAGGTGGACGCCAAGGGCGATCTGGCCGGTCTCTTCGAGGCGGCGCCCACCGAGTTCGTGCCGCGGGAGATCGCGCCCCGCATCTCGTCCATGTCGATGGACACCGAGGCGTCGCTGCGGGAGTACCTCAAGCTGCACCTGCGCATCCCGGTCGTGGGCCGCATCGGACCGCTGGCCAAGGCGTTCGACTTCGTGGCCACGGCGGCACCGGGCGTGCGGGAGATCCTGACCGTGGGCAAGCTCTGCTACGAGGTGCGGGAACGCCACTACGACCTCGTGGTGGTCGATGCGCCGGCCAGCGGGCACATCGTCGGACAGCTGGCGGCGCCCCAGGCCATCAACGACCTCGTCAAGGTGGGTCTGATCCGCAGCCAGACCGACTGGATGCTCGACATCCTCTCCGATGCCCGCCGGACGGGTCTGGTGGTCGTGACCACGCCCGAGGAGATGCCGGTGAACGAGACCCTCGAGCTGACGACGAGGGTGAGAGAGGAGACCACGGTGCAGACGTCCGCGGTCGTCGTCAACCGGGTGCTCCCCGAGCTCTTCGGCCAACGAGAGGAGGAGGTGTTCGAGCAGTTGCGGGAGCCGGCGGCGGTCTCGGTGCTGTCGGAGCGGGCGGGGGGTCCGGTGGCCCCGGTGCTCGAGGCGGCCCGCCTCGCCGTCACCCTGCGCCGGACCGGGGCCGGGCATCTCCAGCGGCTGCAGGCGGGCCTTCCGGCCGCCCTGCCGGTCCTGCTGCTGCCCGAGCTCTTCACCCGCACCCATGGTCTGCGCACGACCCACCAGATGGCCCAGGCCCTGGGCGAGGAGCTGGGGTACTGATGGCACCGCAGCGGGCCGCCGACCCGCCGCAGACGATCGCCCACCTGCTCTCGGCCAAGGAGATCGTCATCGCCTGCGGACCTGGGGGGGTGGGCAAGACCACCACGGCGGCGGCGGTCGGCGCCATGGCCGCCGCGGAGCACGGGGGCCGGGTCCTGGTGCTCACGGTCGATCCGGCGCGGCGGCTGGCCGATGCGCTCGGACTGAAGGGCATCGGCAACCAGGAGGTGCGCATCTCCGACGAGGTGTTCCGGCGGGCCGGTGTCGCGCCCCGCGGCGAGCTGTGGGCCGCCATGCTCGACTCCAAGCAGAGCTGGGACGACCTGGTCAGGCTCCACGCGCCGGACGACGCCACTCGGGAGAAGATCCTGGCCAACCCGCTCTACCAGAACATCTCGGGACGGTTCGTGCAGTCCCACGACTACATCGCCATGGAACGCCTCTACGAGATTCACTCGGAGGGCACGTACGACCTGATCGTGGTGGACACGCCGCCGACCCGCAACGCCCTGGACTTCCTCGATGCGCCGCAGCGCCTGGCCGACTTCTTCTCGTCCCGCCTGCTGCGCTGGCTCATCGCGCCCTACCGGTCGCGTCTGGTGAACGCCGCCACGAAGCCGTTCTACACCGTGGCGGACCGGATCCTCGGAACCCAGTTCCTGGCCGACATCTCGGAGTTCTTCATTCTCTTCCAGTCCATGTACGAAGGATTCGTGAAACGGTCGGAGGCCGTGACCCGGCTGTTGTCCGACCGGCGGACCACCTTCATGGTGGTCTCCACCCTGGAGGCCACCCCGTTGCGCGAAGCCGAGTTCTTCTCCGCCGAGCTGATCGCCCGCCGTCTGCACCTGGGCGCCATCGTCTTGAACAAGGTCTTGCCGGACTATCTGCGGGACTCGGCCACGGCGAGGTTGGCCCAGCACATGGCCGATCGGTTCGACACCCTGGGCGAGGGACTCACCGACGACCCCGTGCTGGCCGCCCGGGTCCTGACCGAGGTGGCCGAGAGCTTCCTGCACTTCGGCATCGTGGCCCGCCGGGAGGCCGAAGAGCAGAACGAGCTGGTGGGCGCGCCGGAGATTCTGGTCACCGTGCCGTTCTTCGACGCCGACATCTACGACATGGAGGGACTGATCCGTCTGGGCCAACAGGTTTGGGACTGAGTCCTGGCGCCTACCATGCAGGCCATGGACGCGCTCATTCTTCCCGAAGTAGTGGCCTACGCGGAGTCCCACTCCACCGCCCCCCCGCCCCACCTCGCCGCGGTCGACGAATCGACCCGGAACGACTTTCCCAGTTGGGGGATGATGGTGGGTCGCCAGGAGGGCCGGTTCCTCGAGCTCCTGGTCTTCGCCGCCCAGGCCACCCGGGTGCTCGAGATCGGCACCTTCACCGGGTACTCCTCCATCGCCATGGCGGCCGGCCTCCCCGAGGGGGGGTCGATCGTCTCGCTCGAGGTCAACCCCCACCACGCGACCACGGCCCGGGGCAACATCGCGGCGGCGGGGTTGGAGAGCCGGATCAGCGTGATCGAGGGGCCGGCCCTCGAGTCACTGGCCGAACTCAGCGGGCCCTACGACCTCGTCTTCATTGACGCCGACAAGCCGGGCTACGACGCCTACTTCGAGGCGGTGCTGCCCAAGCTGGCGCCCCACGGGTTGATCGTGGCCGACAACACGCTGTTCTCCGGCGGCGTGCTGGACAGCGCGGCGGACCGCAGCGAAGGAGCCGCGGCGCTGCGCGCCTTCAACGACAAGCTGGTGGAGGATCCCCGGGTGGTCTGCGCACTGACGACCGTCCGGGACGGCGTGACGCTCATCCGCCGCGCCGGCTGAGGCTCGGACCAGGCACCGGGTGCTCGACTACCACCTCCACCTCTGGCCGCACTCGCAGGCCGAGACGCCGCTGCGCCTCGACCAGCTGGCGGCGTACTGCGAGCGGGCGCAGGCGGCGGGTGTGGAGGAGCTGGCCGTCACCGAGCACCTCTTCCGTTTCCGCCAGGCGGCTGACCTTCTCGGCGGCTTCTGGGCCGACGACGGCGTGCCGCCGGCGCTGCAGGCGTCCATGGCCGACTACTGGGCCTTCCACGCCACCGCCGATCTGGACGAGTACGTGCGGTGCGTCGAGGAGGCGAAGGACGCCGGCCTGCCCGTGGTGATCGGGATGGAAGTCGACTACTACCCCGGCCGCATGGACGAGGTGAGCACCCTTCTGGTCGACTACCCCTTCGATGTCCTGCTCGGATCCGTGCACTGGCTGGGTGCGTGGCGCTTCGACGACCTCGATGTACCGCTGCAGATGGACGAGTGGTCGATCCGCCAGGTGGACGCCTGCTGGGAGCAGTACACGGGCGCGCTGGAGGAGCTGGCCGCATCGGGCGCCTGCGACGTGCTGGCCCACCCCGACCTCATAAAGGTGGCGGGCCACGTCCCCGACGCTCCCGAGGAGTGGTGGGATCGCATGGCCGAGGCGGCGGCATCGTCGGGCATGGCGGCGGAGCTCTCCTCGGCCGGGTGGCGCAAGCCGGTGGGGGAGCAGTATCCCGCCCTCCCGCTCCTGCAGCGGTTCGCCGATCGTGGCGTTCCCTTCACGACGGCCTCTGACGCGCACCGGCTCGAGCACGTGGCCGACGCCGCCCCCGGTCTCCGCGCCATCCTGGGCTCCGTCGGGGTCGACTCCCTGCGGGGTTACCGCGCGCGGGTGCCCCACAGGGTGGACGTGGGGGGCCTGCCGGCCCCGGTGGGCGAGGCCTAGGGAGTGCCCACCCCGGCCGAGCTGGCCCAGTCCCACACGGCGCTCACGCCCGAGGAGCTCGATCATCTCCAGCGCCTGCTCGGAAGCTGGAGCGTCCTCGCCGACCTCTCCTTCTCCGACCTGCTCCTGGTGGTCCCGGTGTCCGCCGGCCCGGGTCTGCCGGTGCCCGACGACCCCGAGCTGGTGGTTCTCGGCCAGATTCGCCCGAACAACCGACCAACCCTGGTCGATCAGGACCTGGTCGGGCAGACGATCAACGAAACGCAGTGGGCGCTGGCCGCCAGCTGCCTGCACAGCGGCGAGATCGTGAGGGGCAGCATCCACCACCCCATCCTGGGCGAGCAGGTTCCGGTGGAGAACATCCCCGTCCGCCTCGGGAACGAGGTGATCGCCGTCCTCCTGCGGGTATCGCTGGCGCCGCTCAAGGGGCCCACCAGCATGTACGAGCGGACCTACCTCGACGTGTTCGAGCGCCTGGCCGACATGGTGGCCCAGTCCGCCTTCCCCTATCCCGATGAGGACGTGGGCACCGAGGAGGCGCCGCGTGTGGGCGACGGCGTGGTGGTGGTCGATGCCGACGGGCGGGTGGAGTTCGCCTCGCCCAACGCCCTGAACGCCTTCCACCGCATGGGGATCTATGCACCTCCCGAGGGTCGGCGCCTGGGCGACCTCGATATCGAGGAGTCGGCGATCGAATGGGCCCTGGCGAACGGACGCCCGGTCGTCGAGGAGGTGGAACGGCGCCCCGATGTGATCGTCCTCCTGCACTGCATCCCCCTCCTGTCCCACGGCGTGGTCACCGGAGCGATGATCCTCCTGCGCGACGTGACCGACGTGCGGCGGCTGGACAGGCTCCTGCTCTCCAAGGACGCCGCCATTCGCGAAGTGCACCATCGCGTGAAGAACAACCTCCAGACGATCTCGTCGCTCTTGAACCTCCAGGCCCGCCGGGTGGGCGAGCGGGCCGCCCGCGTCGCCCTGCACGAGGCCGAGCGACGCGTACGGTCGATCTCCCTGGTGCACGAGATCCTCTCCCGCGACCCCAGCGACCAGGTCCCCTTCGCGGAGATCGTGGTCTCGCTGATCCAGATGGCCGAGGACTCAGTGGTCTCCTCGCAGCCCATCGTGATCACGACCGACGGCGACCTCGGCGAGGTGAAGGCCGATGTCGCCACGCCCCTGGCGGTCACCCTGGCCGAGCTCCTGCAAAATGCGGTGGAGCACGCCTTCGATCCCGCCTCCGCCGGCCAGGACGGTCCGGCCGACCCCGCCGCAGCCGGGGACGGCTACGGGGACGGTGCGCCGGTCGGTCACGTCGAGGTGACCCTCACCAACGACGGTGGAGAGCTCACCGTGGCCGTCCGTGACGACGGGCGCGGCCTCCCCGAGGGGTTCGACATCGAGAAGACCACCAGTCTGGGCCTTTCCATCGTGCGCGATCTCGTGGCCAGCCAACTGGAGGGCAGGATCTCCATGGAGGCGCTTCCTGAGGCCCAGGGCGGCGGGACCCGCGCGGTGATCACGGTCCCGGTGCGAGCCCCCCGCTAGCCGGGGGGATCAGAACGTGCGCTGGGACCGGCGAGCGGCCAACCAGGCCTTGCGCAGCTTGCGACGCTCCTCCTCTGAGGTGCCGCCCCACACGCCGGACTCCTGGTTGGTGGCCAGCGCGAAGTCCAGGCAGGGCTCGAGCGCCTCGCACGAGCGGCAGACGCCCTTGGCGGCATCGATCTGGTCGATGGCCGCGCCCGTGGTGCCGACGGGGAAGAACAGGTCTGGTTCGGTGTTCCGACATGCTGCCGCACGACGCCAGTCGTCTGCGTCCCAGTCGACGGTCCGGTTCCACATGAGAGCCATTGGGAGAGCCTCCACCCACGCGGTTGTGATCCTTTTCACATGATCGAACCCAAATTGGTATCCGTCAAAGAGAAGGGATTGACGAGAAGAGGGTAATGGGTCGCCACGCCACTGGCAAGCAGTTTGGTGAATTTTTCGAACGGGGGCACAAAGATGCGCGTCATGCAGGGGAGAGAGGGGCGGTGACGGCCGTCTACGCCCATCGCGGCTGTACGGTCGGCTACGGGGAGAACACGCTGGAGGCCTTTGCCGAAGCCAAGCGGCTGGGCGCCGACGGCGTCGAGCTCGATGTGCGACTGACGGCCGACGGGGCCCTGGCTGTCCACCACGATCCCGTGATTGCCGGGCTCGGTCCGGTGGCCGGCCTGACGGTGTCCGACCTCCCCGCCCACGTACCCCTGCTGGCCGACGCGCTGACCGTCTGTGACGGCCTGGTGGTCGACGTGGAGATCAAGAACGATCCCGCGCAGCCGGGGTACGACCCGGGCGAGTCGGTGGCCGCGCTCACCGCGGCCGCCGTGGCCGAGGCCGGTTGGACCGAGCGGGTGATCGTCTCATCGTTCCAGGCCAGCACCTTGCGCGCTGCGCAGGTGGCCGACGGACGGCTGAGGCTGGGAGCCCTGTGGTCCGTCTTCGCCGACGCCGACGCCGCAGTGGACCTGGCCGTCGAGGAGGGGTGGTACGCCATCCATCCGTTCGTCACCGCGGTCAGCCCCGCTCTGGTCGAGCGGGCCCACCGGGCCGGCCTGGCCGTCAACGTCTGGACGGTCAACTCCCCCCGGGACCTCGCCGCCCTCGTCGAGCTGGGCGTGGACGGGGTCATCACCGACCTGCTGGACAACGCCCTGTCCATCGCCCGCAGCGGTGGCAGCGCCGGGTGAGAGGCGGCGACCCCGGGGAGACCGAATGGCGGGAGGGGCCCCAGTTCGTCAAAGATGAGCGGCCATGAACGTCGTTGTCTGCGTGAAACAGATCCCCGATCCGGCTGCTCCCGCCGCACTCGATCCCGTGACCAAGACCCTCGTCCGCACCGGAAAGCTGATCATGGACGACTCCGACAACTACGGGGTCGAGATGGCCCTGCAGCTCGCCGGGGGCGAGGGGGACGAGGTCACCCTGGTGTCCATGGCTCCCGGCGGCGAGATGTCGGGCCTGCGCACCGGTCTGGCCATGGGGGCGGCGAAGGCCATCCTGATCAGCGATGACGCCCTGGCGGGCAGTGACGCGCTGGGCACGGCCAAGGTGCTGGCCGCCGCCATCACCCGGGCCAATCCGGACCTGATCGTCATGGCCACCGAGTCGACCGACGGCTACACCGGCACCCTCCCGGTCCAGGTGGCCGAGCTGCTCGGGCTGCCCTCGGTGACGTTCGCCAAGGCGATCGCCATCGACGGTGACTCGGTCAAGGTGGAGCGCCAGACCGAGTCGGGCTTCGACGAGGTCGTGTGCCCCATGCCGGCGGTGGTCACGGTCACCGCCGGGGTGGTCGAGCCCCGGTACCCCTCTTTCAAGGGCATCATGGCGGCCAAGTCCAAGCCGGTCGACAATCTGACCGTGGCCGACCTCGGCATCGAGGCGTCGCAGGTCGGCACAGCGGGCAGCGGCCAGGAGATAACCGACGTGTCGGAGGCCGAGTCGCGCGGCTCCGGTGAGATCGTGGTGGACGAGGGTGACGGTGCGCAGCGCGTCGTCGCCTTCCTCGAGCAGCTGAAGGTGATCTGAGATGGCGATCGACAAGGTATGGGTACTGGCCGAAGCGGGGGATTCGGGCCCGACGCCCATCACTCTCGAGCTGTTGTCCGAGGCCCGGTCGGTCGCCGGGACGGTCGAGGCCGTGGCGTGGGGCTCGACCACCGCCTCCCTCGCCGCGGCGTTGGGCGAGTACGGGGCCACCACCGTCTACGACGTGGGGGACCTCGGGGGCGCCCTCCCTGGCTCCCCGGTGGCCGGGGCGATGGCCATGCTGATCGAGGGCGGGAACGGTCCCGACGCCATCTTGGTGCCCGCCACCTACGACGGACGCGATGTGGCCGGTCGCCTCTCGGCGAAGCTCGATCGTCCGGTGTTGACCAACGTCACCGGTCTCGTCGCCGACGAGGGCGGGCTCTTGAGCCAGCACCCGGTGTTCGGCGGGAGCCACATCGTCACGGCACGCTTCACCGGTCCGGGCCCGGCCATCTTTGTGATCAGGGCCAAGTCCTTCGTGGCCGAGCCCTCCGGCGGCTCGCCCGCCGCGGTGGTTTCCGCCCCGGCGCCCGACATCGGCGCCGCCAACGGGGCCAGGATCGTGGAGCGCCATGTCGAAGAGCGCAGTGGCCCCAAGCTGGACGAGGCCGCCGTGGTCGTCTCGGGCGGTCGAGGCCTGGGCGACGCGGCCAACTACGCGCTCATTGAGGAGCTGGCCAAGCTGCTCCACGGTGCCGCCGGTGCCAGCCGGGCCATCGTCGACGCCGGGTGGGTGCCGTACTCGCACCAGGTCGGGCAGACGGGCAAGACGGTGAAGCCGACGGTCTACGTGGCCTGCGGGATATCCGGGGCGACGCAGCATCTGGTGGGCATGAAGGGCTCCAAGAACATCGTCGCCATCAACAAGGACCGGGATGCACCGATATTCTCCGTGGCCGACCTCGGCATCGTGGGCGATGTGCACAAGGTCCTCCCGGCGTTGATCGAGGCGCTCAAAGCCCAGGTCTGATCGGGTCGCCGACCGCGCCGGGGCCGTGCCGCGGCGGTGCGTCAACCGTCCCCGCCTGTGACGAAAGGCGGCTCTGGCGCGGCGCGGGGCGGCGGTACATTCGGCGCAGCCAACTGATCGGGCCGCATGCTCTTCCCCACTTTCGACTTCGCCATCTTCTTCGCCATCGCCTTCATGGTGAATTGGCTGCTCAATCCCTATCCGGTGCCGTGGAAGCTCTCGATGATCGCCCTCAGCTACTTCTTCTACGGCTGGGTGGGCTGGAGCTACTGCCTGCTGCTGGCGTCGACCACCGCCGTCGCGTTCATCGGGGGTGCCGCGGTCTCCTCGGCGGAGAGCGAGCGCCGTCGGCGGGTGACCATGGGCCTGTCCTGCGCCGCCCTGCTGGCTCTGCTCGGCTGGTTCAAGTACTACGGCTTCGTCTCGGTCAACTTCGACAATCTCACCCATGTCCTGGGGCTCGGGCGAGCGGTGCCCCTCTTGCAGGTGGCGCTGCCGATCGCCATCTCCTTCTACACGTTCATGGCGCTGAGCTACGTGATCGACATCTACCGCCGCCAGCTGGAGCCGGCCCGCCCGCTCGACCTCGCTCTCTACCTGTCGTTCTTCCCCCACCTGCTGGCCGGGCCGATCGTGCGCGGGAACGAGCTGCTGCCGCAGCTGCGCCGCCGGCGCGATCCCTCCGCCGTCGACTACTCGCGCGGCCTGTGGCTGATCCTGGCCGGTCTGTTCAAGAAGGTGGTCATCTCCTCCTACGTCTCGACGGCCATCGTGCAACCGGTGTTCACGGCGCCGGCGCAACACTCGGCCCCCGAGGCCATCTTCGCCGCGTGGGGCTACGCCGTGCAGATCTACTGCGACTTCAGCGGGTACACCGACATCGCCATCGGGCTCGCCCTGCTCCTCGGGATCCGGTTCCCGGACAACTTCAACGCGCCCTACACGGCGCGCAACCTGCAGGAGTTCTGGCGACGCTGGCACATGACCCTCTCCCGCTGGCTGCGCGACTATCTCTACATACCGCTGGGTGGTAACAGCGGATCGGAGGCACAGACGGTCCGCAACATCATGATCACCATGGTGCTGGGGGGCCTGTGGCACGGGGCGGCGTGGACCTTCGTGTTCTGGGGGGCGCTACACGGTGTCGGGCAGTCCGTGGCGCACGTGCGCCGCCTGTCCCGGGTGCGGCGAGGGCTGCCCGCCGTGCTCGACGGTCCGGTGCGGATCTGGGTGCAGCGGTTCCTGACCTTCCAGTTCGTCTGTCTGGGGTGGGTGTTCTTCAATGCCAGCGGCCTCTCCAACGCCTTCGCCGTGCTGGGGCGTCTCTTCACGGGATGGGGAGAGCCCTCGCCGCTGGTCACTCCGCTGCTGGTGCTGGTCGTGGTCGGGACGATCGTCTCCCAGCTGGTGCCCCAGACAAGGGTGGAGCGCCTGCAGGCCCTCTTCTCCCGGCAGCGCTCCACCGTGCAGGTCGGCCTGCTCTCCGTGGCCCTGCTCGGCGTCACCACCTTCGGGCCCGTCGGCGTGGCCCCCTTCATCTACTACCGCTTCTGATGGTGGACGAGAACGCGCCGCCGGCACCGTCCACCAGCGAGGTCACCGACGTGGCCCGGCGCACGGCCCCCTGGACGCGGGTGCTGGGGATCTCGGTGGCGGCCTTCCTCGTGTGGCTCCTCCTCTTCGCCCCCACCCTGCAGCACAACGCACAGGTCTCGCCGGTGGGCGCCCGCCGCACGGTGGCAATGGACATACTCGGACCGATCGCCGCCACCAGCCGGGCGTTGCAGCTCTCCCGCATCGTCTCGCTGACCGACGAGGCCACCGGGCGCACCGGTAATCAACCGGGGAACGGGACGGCGCTCACCGTGATCGGCCCCCGCGGCCACCACGGTCGCGTGACGCCGAAACCCCCCTCCACGGTCGGGCAGGGGTCGGCGCCCCCGACGACCCTCCCCGCCATCACCCACCCGACCGCCGCCGATCCGTTGCGGGTCCTCATCGTGGGGGACTCGCTGGGCATCGACATGGGCGGCCCGCTGCAGAACGACCTGGCCAACACCGGGGTGGTCCAGGCCACGCTGGATGCCCGGGAGAGCACGGGGCTCACCCGGCCCGACTACTTCAACTGGCCGGCGGAGCTGCAGGCCGATCTGGTCAAGGCGCGACCCCAGGTGGTGGTGATCATGATGGGGGCCAACGATGCCCAGGACTTCCTCGGCCCCCCCGATGTCCCCTTCAGCTCACCGCAGTGGAACGTCCTCTATGCGCAGCGGGTGTCGGCCTTCATGAGCCTGGCGCAGAGCGACGGAGCCACCGTCATCTGGGTCGGGATGCCACCCATGCAGAACCCGCAACTGTCGGCCGAGATGTCCGACGTCAACGCCGTCGGGCAACAGCAGGCGGCGCTGCGCAAGCCCCCGGTCGACTTCATCAGCAGCTGGACGCTGCTCGGCACCCCCCAGGGCAAGTACACCGCCTTCATCACCAACGCCTCTGGCTCGGTGCTCAACGTGCGCACGCCCGACGGCATCCACCTGACCCCCGCCGGGGGGGAGGTCCTCTCCCAGGCCGTGTTGAGCTATCTGCGCGGGCCGCTCCACTTCGAGCTGCCGTGAGCGTCGGGCGCCGCGCTAGACGAGGGGCCACGGATAGGGGGGCCACCCCCCGTCGTCGACCAGCTCGGGCAGCGCCCCGAGGCGGAGGAGCGACGCCGCTCGGGCACTGAGCGCGGCCACCTCGCGCGCCGTGAGGAGCTCGCACAGCCGGGCCGACGGGCCGTCCCGCACGAAGCGCTCCAGCGCCGCCCTGTCCCCGGGCGGCAGTGGCGCCCCACCGAAGTCCCAGATCACCGTGCGCAGCTTGTCCTGCTCGTTGAAGCACAGCCCATTGTCGATCGCCCAGAGGCGGTCCTCGGCCAGTAGCACGTGCCCGCTCTTGCGGTCGGCGTTGTTGGCCAGGACATCGAAGGCGCACATCTGCATCAGGGTCGGGTGCCATCGTGGCTCGTCGCGCAAGGTGAAGTAGTGCGAGGACCCGTCCTCGTGGACGTAGCGCTGCACCGATCCCTCCCCGAACGGCCCGTCGGCCCGCTCGACCGTCTCGGGCACCAGCCCCCAGCCGAGGGACTCGGACAGGACGTAGGCGGCCACCTCGCGGCGGAAGAGCCCGCCGGGGAAGTCCCACAGCGGGCGTTCGCCGCGGGACGGCTTGTAGACGGCGAGCAGCTCCTGGTCGCCCAGCCGGCAGGAGACGAGCAGCGTGGCGTTGGAGCTGCCGGCGATCCTGCCGTGTACCTCCATGGCACCGTCGGTGAGGACACGCGCGACGCTTGGCCCTGCCACCGTGGCTCAGGCCACCGGTGGGCGGTGGCCGTTCGTGCGCGGGCAGTCGTGACCGGAGGGGTCCAGGGGGAACCCGCACAGCGGACACGGGGGGCGCCCCGCCTCGACCAGGCGAGTGGCGTGAATGGCGAAGGCGGCAGCCTGCTCGCGCGTCAGGGCGATGCGCAGCACGTGGCCGCGCTCCTCCTCGTCCTCCTCGTCGTGGAGCTCTTCGAGCACCACGACGACCCGGTCCAGCTCCTCGTCGTAGGAGACCCCGATGGTTCCCACCACCCACTCGGGCTCCTCGGAGCCGTCGAAGCTCAGGTCCTCGGGCAGGTGGTCGGGGCGTCCCAGCTCCTTGACGATGCGGCCCAGGTAGCTGGCCAGCACGGCGACCTGTTGCTTCTCGACCTTCACCGTAGTCTCGGCGACACCCTGGCGACAGTAGAAGAGAAAGAGGCGATGTCCCACCTCGCCGATGACCCCGACGGTGCAGTGGTCGGGTGCGCCGTAGTCGGCCTCGTCGGTCACGACCGGACCAGCTCCCCGAGGGAGGCGGTCGAGTTCACGCACAGGATGGCCGGGCCCCCACCGGTGAACAGAAGCGCGGAGACGGAGCACGGCGAGACCACGAGCCGTTGCATCAGGTCGAGGGGAACGCCCGCCGCCGCGGCGACGACGGCCTTGATGGGATCGGCGTGCGACACGGCGACAATGGTCTCACCCGGGTGGTCGTCCACGAGTCCCAGCACGGCCGTGAGGCTGCGGGTGGACATTTCGGCGAAGGACTCGCCGCCGGGGAACCGGAACCCGCTGGGCCAGCGCTGGACGGTGGACCACTCCTTCCTCTTGGACAGCCGGGCCAACGACTTCTCGGTCCAGTCGCCCACGTCGGCCTCGAGCAGCCCCCGTTCGATGCGGACCCGGAGCCCGAGCGCCGCCGCAATGGGCGCGGCGGTCTCGCGTGTCCGATCCAGCGGCGAGGAGTAGACGGCCGATGGCGGCGTCGCCATGGCGGCGATGCGTTCCGCAACCACGCCGGCCTGGGAACGCCCCTTGGGTGCCAGATGCAGCCCGGCGGCCCGGCCGGGCAGCATCTTGCCGGTGGTGGGGGTCGTCCCGTGCCGTACCAGCAGGACCAGGGTGGGTGCAGGAGCTTTGCCGGAGGGCGATGGTCGGGCGGAGAGCGGCACGAGTGCCCATCGTATGCTCTGCTCGGTGGCACCGAACCGGGCCAGGGTGGAGCTCCTCGACGCGGTCCGCCGAGAGGTGGTGTCCTGCCGGCTCTGCCCGCGACTGGTGCACTGGCGCGAGCAGGTCGCCGCCACGCCGCGGGCGTCGTTCGCCGGCCAACCCTACTGGGGACGCCCCGTGCCGGGGTTCGGCGATGCCGGCGCCGTTCTGGCGATCGTCGGCCTGGCCCCGGCGGCCCACGGGGCGAACCGGACGGGGCGGATGTTCACCGGCGACCGATCCGGGGACTGGCTCTTCTCGGCGTTGTACCGGGCCGGGTACGCCTCCCAACCGACCAGCACGGCGAGAGACGACGGCCTGATCCTGCGCGGCGTCTACGTGACGGCGGCGGTGCACTGTGCGCCGCCGGCCAACCGACCCGAGCCGGGTGAACGAGCGGCCTGCGCACCCTACCTGGCCCGCGAACTCGAGCTCCTCGACGACGTGAAGGTCGTGGTGGCCTTGGGCCAGTTCGCCTGTCAGAGCGTGGCCCAGCTGTACGGCCTGCGCCCCCGCCCGCACTTCGGCCACCTGGCCGAGCACCCGCTCCCCGACGGGCGAACCCTCCTCTGCTCGTACCATCCCAGCCAGCAGAACACCTTCACCGGGGTCCTCACCCGACCCATGTTCGACGCGGTGTTCCGGCGCGCCGGCCAGATCGCGGCGCAGCGCTCCCCGTCGTGAGGGTCTCGACCGGCCGCCGCGCCCGGGTGCGCGACCCCGCCCGCCTCTAGGCGGGTCGGGGACGGCGGGTCCCCCGGGCGCGCACCCAGGCCAGCAGGTCCCCCTTGTCCCCCCGGCGAACCGTCCCGGTGAAGACATCCTCGCGGCCGGTGGACACCTCCCGGGCGATCTCGGCCCGCAGCACATCCCCGATGGCGGCCGGCTGGAGGTAGTCGACCAGCACGGAGGAGACGATCCCCGAATGCTCCCCGTCGTTGGCCGCGGCGGCCACCGCGGCGCCGGCCACGGCGTAGAAGACGGCGCCGTGCACGGTGCCGTGAGGGTTGGCGTGATGGGCGTCCGTGGTCATGGTGGCCAGCGTGTGGCCCGGACCGAGGCGCTCGATCCCGATCCCCAGCAGTGCGGCGAACTCGTCGTTCTTGGGCGACGCCTCCGTCATGCGGTAGGCGCGGGCAGCCGCCCCGGCATGGGTACGGCGGTCGACGGCCACCGCTTGCGGCTCACCCGGCTCAAGCGGTTGAGCAGGGTGACAGCGCCCGGGTCATCCTCTATGGGCCGGGTCTCGATGACCCCCGCCGCCTCCATCTCGTCGAACAGTGCCTCGCCGCGTTCGGTCCTGAGGAGGGTCAGCGTCCAATCGCCGAAGGCCCCGATACCACCCGTGGAGATGTCGGCGTGCTCGGCAGCGAAGTCGGGGCAGCTCGTACACCCCTCCCGGGTCCAGGCGTGGGCCTCCTTGAGCGGGATCTCATGGTAGGCGCCGTCACGCATCCAGACCTGGAAGACCCCCTTGATGTTCATCTTGACGATGTCGGCCCGGGCCAGGCCGTACTTGGCCTCGAAGAGCTCGGGGAAGATGGCGTCGTCGAAGGTCTTGGAGCACAGGAGCCCGATGGACAGGGTGAAGCGGCGGGCGATCTTGCCCGCCTTGCGCGCCGCCATGACGGGCGGAGCCGATGCCTGGCAGCCCATGCCGACCAACGCGATGCGCTCTGCGCCGCCGGCGATGGCCTCGGCGTAGGCCAAGGGGTTGGCCGAGTAGGTGTAGCGGGACCCCGAGGTGGCCAGCACGTCCTCCTTCGACCAGGCCACCACCGGAACGGCCTTCCAGGTCGACCCGTCGCCCTCGAGGCCCGACACCAGCGCGGCGTCGATCACGTCGTGCTCGAACGCCCAGATCAAGAGGGCCGACACCAATCCGCCGTCCTGGCCGCAAGCCAGTATCTCCGGATCGGTCGCCCGCGCCAGCACCGTCCGCCGGGCGATCCCGGCCACCTCGTCGTCGGTGCGCGGCCGACCGAACAGATGGGTCTCGATGTCGGGCTCCCAGGTGCGGAAGCGCGGGCAGGCGCGGGTGCACAGGGTGCACCCCTTCTCGCCGTGGGTGCAGTTGTCCGGGCCCCCCTCGGCCAGGACGTGGAAGGGTTTGTAGTGGCCGTCGGCATCGTCGTACTCGAGCACGTCGTAGGGGCAGGCGATGACGCAGGCCGAGCAGCCGGTGCACAGACCAGAGGTCACGACTTCGGTGAAGAGCTCGGCCCATTGGGGCTTCTCGGGTGGCATCGTCCCACCATATTCGGCCGAGGCACCATGGTCCGTTACGGTCGGGCCATGCCCGAGATCCTCGAGGTCGAGCTCTACCGCGGCCTGGCCGAACGGGCGCTCGGACGCCCGATCGACCACGTCTGGATGGTCGACTCCCGCTACGGCCGTGGCGGGACGACGGCGGGCCGGCTCACCGACGCACTGGTCGGCCGTAGGCTCACGGCCGCCCGGCGCCGGGGCAAGCTCCTGCTGCTCGACTCCGACGGCGGGCCGACGGTGGGCGTTCGCTTCGGTATGACCGGAGGCCTGGTCGTCGACGGTGCCCAGGCCCTCGACCGTCTGCGCTACGGCCCGGGGTCGTTCGACGACAAGTGGGTCAGGGCGGGCATCGCCTTCGCCGACGGGGGCAGTCTGCTCCTCCACGACCCCCGCCGGTTCGGCTCCTTGGAGCTCGGGCCCGACGAGAGCCGGCTCGGTCCCGACGCACTCACCGTCACCCGGGTCGAGCTCGGCGACGCCCTGGCCGGTGCGGCGCCGCTCAAAGCCCGCCTGATGGATCAGCGGCGGCTGGCGGGCATCGGCAACCTGCTGGCCGACGAGATCCTGTGGCGGGCCGGACTGGATCCGGCGCGCCGCACACCGCTCACCGACGCGGAGCTGGGCGCCCTGCACCGGGCCGTGCGCAGCACGGTGCGCCAACTGGGGCGTCGCGGAGGGTCGCACATGGGCGACCTGATGGAGCAGCGACGCCCGGGTGGGCGTTGCCCCAAGGACGGGGCCGAGCTTCGGCGGGCCACCGTGGGTGGACGCACCACATGGTGGTGCCCCTCCCACCAGCGCTAGGCTGGCTGCCTCACCCCGCGGAGATGGTCTCGAGCACCTTGGCGGCGTGGCCGTCGGCCCGCACGTGGTGCCAGGCCCGTTGGATCTTGCCGTTCGGACCGACCAGGAAGGTCGAGCGGATGGTGCCCACCGTCTTCTTGCCGTACATCGTCTTTTCGCCCCAGGCGCCGTACTTCTCCATCACCTTCTTGTCCGAGTCGGTCAGGAGGGGGAACTTCAGCTTGTACTTGGTACGGAACTTCGTGTGCTTCTCCGCTCCGTCGGGGGAGATCCCCAGCACCGCCACACCCGCCTTCTCGAAGGTCTTCAGGTTGTCGTTGAACTGGCAGGCCTCCTTGGTGCACCCGGGCGTGTCGTCGGCCGGGTAGAAGTAGACGATGACCTGCTGACCCTTGAAGTCCGAGAGGTTCACCGGCTTCCCGTCCTGGTCGGGCAGCGTGAACGCGGGGGCGGTGGAGCCTTCCTCCAGTGTGGCCATCGACCGTCTCCTTCCTGTGGGTGGGGGGAGGCCCAGCTTGGCACAGGGGATCCGCCGGGCTCCGCTCCGATCTGCCCCGTGGGCAGGGGCGGGGTGGGTCCATCCGCAGGGAGGTGCCGTCCGAGCTGGTACAATGGTGGTGCGACCGCCGGCAAGGGGCTGGTAGGTCGGGGCCGTTCATCCTCCTCTGGTTGGCGCAGGGTCCCGCCACACAACAGAGAGAGCGAGATATGACAGTTCACGCGGTGGCTGGCGCGCACGCCGGCTTACTAGGGGGAGAGGTAGAACTCTCCGCCGATGACACCTACGAGACGGCCCGGACGTTCGAGTCCCTGGGAGTCTCCGAAGAGTTGACCAAAGCGCTGGCCGATCACGGGATCGTCAGCGCTTTTCCAATTCAGGCACTGACGATCGCCGACGCACTGGCCGGGCGGGACGTGTGCGGCAAGGCCAAGACCGGTTCGGGCAAGACCCTCGCCTTTGGTGTGCCGCTGCTGCAGCGGACCAAGGCGACCAGGGATGCGCAGGGCTCTCCCGGCGGATCCCCGGTCCGGCCGGCACGGCCGCTGGCGCTGGTCCTCCTTCCCACGCGCGAGTTGGCCGTTCAGGTGCACGACGTGTTGGAGCCGTTGGCCAAAATGCTCGGCCTGCGTGCGGTGGCGGTGTACGGCGGCGCAGACATCGACCGGCAGGTGTCCAGACTGCACAAGGGGGTCGACGTGGTCATCGCCACGCCGGGGCGGCTGATCGACCTCGGCGACCGGGGCGAGATCTCGGTCTCCCAGCTCGAGACGTTGGTGCTCGACGAGGCCGACCGCATGGCCGACATGGGCTTCATGCCCCAGGTCGAGTGGGTGCTCCGCCGCCTCGAGACGCCGCACCAGACGCTGCTCTTCTCGGCGACCCTCGACGGCGCCGTCGACCGGCTCGTCCAGCGCTACCTGACCGAGCCCGTCTTCCACGAGGTGGCGTCGTCCACCCAGACGGTGACGCTCATGGAGCACCGCTTCATTCAGGTGCACCAGATGGACAAGGTGAAGGTGGCAGCCGCCATCGCCCGCTCGCAGGAGAAGTCGCTCATCTTCGTCCGCACCAAGCGGGGGGCCGATCGGCTCGTCGAGAACCTCGAGAAGGAGGGGTTGCGCGCCGCGGCGATCCACGGCGACCTGCGCCAGGCCAACCGGGAGCGCGCCCTGGCCGACTTCTCCAATGGCAAGCTGCCCGTCCTGGTGGCCACCGATGTGGCGGCGAGAGGTCTCCACATCGAGGCCGTGGACTGCGTCATCCACTGGGATCCACCCGAAGACCACAAGGCGTACCTCCACCGCTCGGGACGTACCGCCCGCGCCGGTAAGGCCGGCGTCGTGGTGAGCCTGACCCTGTGGAACCAGCTGGTCGAGGTAGAGGTGATCCAGCGCCGGCTCGGACTGCGGATTCCCATCGTGGAGATGTTCTCCAACGACCCTCGCCTGGCCAACTTGGGCGAATGGACGCCGGCGCCCGAAGAGAGCGTGCTCTGAGCGACGCGCCATCGCCGGACATCTGGTCGCCCAACGACGGGATCCGGCGCGTCCTGATCGTGGTTGCTCATCCCGATGATGTCGACTTCGGCACCGCCGGGACGGTGGCGGCCTTCACCAAGGCAGGGTTGGAGGTCACGTACTGCCTGGTCACCAATGGCGAGGCCGGCGGATCCGACCGCTCTGTCTCCCGCCCCGCCATGGCGGCGCTCCGACAACGCGAGCAGTACGCCGCGGCGGCCGAAGTGGGCGTGACCGACGTCCGTTTCCTGGGCCATCCCGACGGGCAGCTGCAGCCCACGATCGAGTTGCGGCGCGACATCAGCCGTGTCATCCGCCAGCTCAGGCCGGAGCGGGTCCTGACCCAGTCGCCCGAACGGCGCTGGGACTTCATTTTCGCCAGCCATCCCGACCACCTCGCCGCCGGCGAGGCCACCGTCTGTGCCGTCTATCCCGACGCCCGCAATCCCTTTGCCCACCCCGAGCTGCTCGACGACGAGGGATTGGAGCCCTGGTCGGTCTCCGAGCTGTGGATCATGACGGCCGCGGGGCCCAACGTCGCCGTCGACACGACCGCCGCTGTCGAACGCAAGGTAGCGGCGCTGCTGCGCCACGAGAGCCAGATCGGCGATCCGGCCGCAACGGCCGAGCGGGTGCTGGCGGGCGGACGGGCGTCGGCTGCGGCCGCCGGCCTGCCCGAAGGGTCCACGGCAGAGCTCTTCCGGGTCACGCACATTCCCTGAGCCGGTCGACCGGCCACCTCGGCGGTGCTCCGACTCTTGCTCTTCAGCCCGCCAGCTGGCGGAGGACGTAGCGCAGGATCCCCCCGTGCCGGAAGTACTCGGCCTCCATGGGGGTGTCGATACGGACCATCACCCTGAACTCGGTGGCCGATCCGTCATCGGCCGTGGCTACCACCGTGAGCTCCTTGGGGATCTCGCCGTCGTTGAGAGCCGTGATCCCGGCGACGGTGAAGAGCTCGGTGCCCACGAGACCCAGCCCCTCCGCCGAGTCCCCCTTGTAGAACTGCAGGGGGATCACGCCCATGCCCACCAGGTTGGAGCGGTGGATGCGCTCGTAGCTCTGGGCGATCACCGCCCGCACTCCGAGCAGGGCGGTCCCCTTGGCCGCCCAGTCCCGGCTCGATCCCGTCCCGTACTCCCGGCCGGCCAGCACGATCAGGGGGACGCCCTCGGCGGCGTACTGCATGGCCGCCTCGTAGATAGAGGTCTCGGTCCGGTCGGGGAGGTGCAGGGTGTAGCCGCCTTCGGTCCCCGGTGCGAGACGGTTCCGCAGCCGTACGTTGGCGAAGGTCCCGCGCATCATCACCTCGTGGTTGCCGCGGCGCGCCCCGTAGGAGTTGAAATCGCTGCGGGGAACGCCGTGCTCGGTGAGGTAGCGCCCGGCGGGCGTGTCGGGGCCGATGGAGCCGGCCGGCGAGATGTGGTCGGTGGTGACGCTGTCGCCCACCATGGCCAGAACGCGGGCCCCTTCAATGTCGCCGACGGCGTTCGGGGTCATGGACATGCCCTCGAAGAAGGGGGGGTTCTTCACGTAGGTGGAGTCCTCCTGCCACGAGAAGGTCTCGCCCTGGGCGACGGGCACCTGCTGCCAGTACTCGTCGCCCTCGAAGACGGCGCCGTAGCGGGTGCGGAACATCTCCGAGGTCAACGACGTGCGGATGGTGTCGGCGACCTCTTGCGCGCTGGGCCAGATCTCGGCGAGGAACACCGGCTTCCCCTCGGCGTCCTCCCCCAGGGGATCGACGGTGAGGTCGATGTCCATGGTCCCGGCCAGGGCGTAGGCCACCACCAAGGGGGGCGAGGCCAGGTAGTTCATCCGGACATCGGGATGGATGCGGCCCTCGAAGTTGCGATTGCCCGAGAGGACGGCCACCACCGAGAGATCGTCGCTGTGGACCAGCTCGCTGACCCCGTTGAGCAGCGGCCCGGAGTTCCCGATGCAGGTGGTGCACCCGTAGCCGACGAGGAAGAACCCCAGCTGCTCGAGGGGGGCGACCAGTTCGGCCCGCTCGAGGTAGTCCATGACCACGCGGGAGCCGGGGGCGAGCGAGGTCTTGACCCAGGGCCGGGCGCGCAGGCCGCGCTCGACGGCGCGCCGGGCCAGCAGGCCGGCACCCACCATCACCTGAGGGTTCGACGTGTTGGTGCAGCTGGTGATGGCGGCGACCACCACGTCCCCGTCCGTGAGGAGGTGGTGCGGCGCCGCCTCGGGCGGTGCGGTGGAGTGACGCGGGGCCCGGTCCAGGGCCACCCGGAAGGCGTCGCCCGCGCCGGCCAGGGCGACGCGGTCCTGGGGTCGGGAGGGCCCGGCCAGCGAGGGCTGGACATCGCCCAGGTCGAGCTCGGCGTATTCGGAGTAGACCGGCTCGGCGCCGTCGGGAGTGTGCCAGAGTCCCTGCTCCTTGGCGTAGGCCTCCACCAGCGCCAGGTGCTCCTCGTCCCGACCGGTGAAGCGCAGGTAGTCGATGGTCACCTGGTCGATGGGGAACATGGTGCACGTCGCCCCGTACTCGGGGCTCATGTTGCCGATGGTGGCGCGGGTCTCGAGCGGGAGGGCGGCGATGCCGGGGCCGAAACATTCGACGAACGCCCCGACGACACCGTGGTCCCGCAGGAGCTCGGTGACCGTGAGAACGACATCGGTCGCCGTGGTTCCCGGGCGCAGCTCGCCGGAGATGCGCAGTCCCACGACGGGGGGCAGGAGCATGGAGAGGGGCTGGCCCAACATGGCCGCCTCGGCCTCTATGCCCCCGACGCCCCAGCCCAGGACGCCGAGGCCGTTGACCATGGTGGTGTGCGAGTCGGTGCCGACCAGGGTGTCGCAGAACGCCCGGCCATCGGGTGTGGCGAAGACCAGCCGCGACAGGTATTCGAGGTTGACCTGGTGGCAGATCCCCATGCCCGGCGGCACGGCCCGGAACCCGTCGAAGGCGCCCTGGGCCCAGCGCAGCAGCTTGTAGCGCTCCATGTTCCGCGCGTACTCAATGGACACGTTCTGGTCGTAGGACATGGCGTCGCCGGAACGCTCGGCGATCACCGAGTGGTCGATGACCAGCTCCACGGGGACCAGGGGATTGACGCGGGCCCCGTCGCCCCCGAGGCGGACCAGGGCATCGCGCATGGCGGCCAGGTCCACCACCCCGGGCACGCCGGTGAAGTCCTGCATGAGCACGCGCTCGGGCGTCAGGGCGATCTCGTGGGCGGCATCGCCCGCACCTTGCCCGTGAGCCTCGGGATTGGCGCCCCAGGCGGCCACGGCCACGATGTCGTCGGGCGAGACGTGCGGGGAGTCCTCGTGGCGCAGCAGGTTCTCCAGCAGCACCTTTATGGAGTACGGCAGGCGCTCCACGTCGTGCTCGGAGGTGAGCGCCGGAGCCCTCAGGGAGAAGATCTCATAGACACGGTTCCCTACCGGTAGGTCCGAGCGTGCACCGAAGCTGTCGGGATGGGATGTGGCCGTGGGTCGTGATGCCATGATCCCATTCTGCCGTGCATCGGCGCCGGGCAGCCATTTTGCCGAGACCGCCGTCTGCCGGACCACCGGTGCGCCGGTCGGTACGCGGGGCTGCGCATCTCGGGCGCGTCCGCGAGGCAGAATCGAGCGATGCGTCCACGCACCGGTGCCGCCGCTCGCCGCGCCCGGCGCTGGGTGCTGGCCCTCCTTCCTGTGCTGTCGGTGCTGGCCGCACCGTCGCTGCTGGCCGCACGTCCCGCCGGGGCAGCGGTCGCCGGACCGGGCTACCCGGGCGGGGGGATGATCGGGTTCGGCAGCGTCGACCTGAGTGCGCCCGCCATGCCCGAACCCCTCAGTTCCCCGGTGCTCACCGGCGAGGCCACACCCGACGGGGGCGGGTACTGGTTGGCCAGTGCCGACGGCGGGGTCTTCGCCTTCGGCGACGCCACCTTCGAGGGATCACTCGGCGACCTGCCACTGCAGGGCCCCATCGTCGCCATGGCCGCCACCCCCGACGGCCACGGCTACTGGTTGGGGGCGCTCGACGGGGGTGTCTTCTCCTTCGGCGACGCCCAGTTCTACGGCAGCATGGGCGGAACCCATCTCAATCAGCCCATCGTCGGCATGGCGGCGACCCCTGACGGCGGCGGCTACTGGCTGGTGGCGGCCGACGGGGGCGTCTTCTCCTTCGGTGACGCCTCGTTCGACGGCAGCGCGGGCGGGACCCCACTCAACCAGCCCATCGTCGGCATGGCGGCGACCCCCGACGGAGGCGGCTACTGGCTGGTGGCGTCCGACGGCGGCATCTTCACCTTCGGTGACGCCCGGTTCTACGGGTCCTGGGGCAGTGCCAACCTCCCCGATCCCGTGGTGGGGATGATCGCCAGCCCCGACGGCGACGGCTACGCGGTGACCACGGCCAACGGGGTGGTGCTGGCCGCCGGCGATGCCCACTCCTACGGCGGGCTGACCCTCGATCCCGATGCCACCCCGATATCGGCCATCATCGGGAACAGGGCCGGAACGGGCTACTGGCTGCTCGATCCGGAGGCCTGGAGCTACACCTTCGCCTTGCCCACCCCTGAGGGCCAGCCCCCCGGGTCGGCCGCCATCGTCGCCGCCGTTGCGTCCCAGATTGAGCCTGATCCCGATACCCGGGCGTGGTGCAACCCCTACGGGCCGTGCGAGGAGTGGTGCGCCCTCTTCGCCACCTGGGCCTGGCGCCATGCAGGGATACCCATCCCCTCCTACGGCTTCGTGGGGGACATCTACGACTGGGCGGCCGGCCACGGCGCCGTGCTTGCGCCGACGGCCATGCCGGCTCCGGGTGACGCCGTCCTGTACGGCACCGGGCCGGGGAACGTCTACACCTCCGTCCACGTGGGGATCGTGACCCAGGTCTGGCCCGACGGGGCGATCGACACGGTCGACGGCGACTCGGGCCCGGGTCGAAACGGCTGGCTCTCGGTGACCATCAACGGCCCCTACCTTCCGGTGGACTCGCTCTCGTACAACGGGGTGGGGATCTACGCCTTCGCGCAGCCCTGAGAGGCGGCGCACCCCCGGCGGCCAACCTCGGCCGCCGGCGTGGGATGCGACAATGGGAGATGCCCGACCCATCCGGCGCTCTCCTCCAACGCCTGCAGGCCGCCTTTGGCAGCATCGAACCCGGGGCCGACCCGGTCCTGCGTCCCTCTGACCGGGCCGACTTTCAGGCCAACGGCGCGCTGGCCCTGGCCAAGCGGGTGGGGCGCTCCCCGCGGGAGGTGGCCGACGAGGTGGTGGCGGCCGCCGCGCTCGACGATCTCTGCTCCGTGGTCGAGGTCAGCGGGCCGGGCTTCATCAACCTCACCCTGTCGGACGGGTTCGTCACCGCTCAGGTGGCGGCCATGGGGGCCGACGACCGCTTGGGGGTTGCTCCGACCGCGGATCCACAGACGATCGTCATCGACTACTCGGCGCCCAACATGGCCAAGGAGATGCACGTCGGGCACCTGCGCAGCACGGTGATCGGCGACGCGCTGGCGCGCGTCCTGGGCTTTCTCGGCCATGAGGTACTCCGCGAGAACCACATCGGCGACTGGGGCACCCCCTTCGGCATGCTGATCGAGCACCTGATCGACGTGGGGGGCTCGGCCGATGCCGAGTCCTTCAGCGTGCGGGACCTCGACGAGTTCTACGCCCAGGCCCGCCGGCACTTCGACCGCGACCCCGCCTTCGGTGTGCGCTGCCGACGGCGAGTGGTGCTCTTGCAGAAGGGTGACCCCGAGACGCTGCGGCTGTGGCAGATCTTCGTGGCGGAGAGCCTGCGCCACATCGACGAGGTCTACGGCATGCTCGGCGTCCTGCTGACCGACGACGACATCGCCGGCGAGAGCTCCTACAACCCCCTGCTCCCGGTGGTGGTCGACGAGCTGGCGGCGAAGGGGCTCTTGGTGGAGGACCACGGAGCCCTCTGCGTGTTCCCCGAGGGGTTCACCAACCGCCAGGGGGACCCGCTCCCCCTGATCGTGCGCAAGTCCGACGGGGGCTATGGCTACCCGGCTACCGATCTGGCCTGCATCCGGGACCGCACGCAACGCCGGCACGCCACCACCATCGTCTACGTGGTCGGCGCCGAGCAGGCGCTCCACCTGCGGCTCGTCTTCGCCGTCGCCACCCTGGCCGGCTACCTGCCCGACACCTCGGCCGCGGTGCACGTGGGGTTCGGGTTGGTCCTCGGTGCCGACGGCAAGAAGTTCTCCAGCCGCGGCGGGGGTTCGGAGCGCCTGGTCGACCTCCTGAGCGAAGGCATCGCCCGGGCCACGGCCTCCATGGCGGAGCGCCCGAGCGACCTGGACGCCGGGCAGCGGGCGGCCGTGGCGCGCGCCCTGGGCATCGGCGCCGTGAAGTATGCCGACCTTTCGACCGAGCGCATGCGGGACTACGTCTTCGACTGGGACCGCATGCTGGCCTTCGAAGGCGATACCGGTCCCTACCTCCAGTACGCCCACGCCCGCATCCGTTCGATCTTCCGGAAGGCCGGCGTGCCCGCCCCGGACCGGGCGGCGCCACCCCTGGTCGACGAGCCCGCCGAGCGCGCCCTGGCCATGCAGCTGCTCGGGTTCTCCGAGGCGGTCGAGGCGACCGCGGCGGCCTACAACCCGGCCAAGCTCTGCACCTACCTCTTCGACCTGGCGACCACCTTCACGACCTTCTATGAGGGTTGCCGGGTCCTGGTCGACGACGAGGTCCTGCGGAACTCGCGCCTCGGCCTCTGTGACCTCACGGCCCGGGTGCTCGAGCTGGGGCTGTCGCTCCTGGGCATGGAAGCGCCCGACCAGATGTAGCGATCCCTCCCTCGAGGTCGGCGAATTGGGGACCGGCCGCGCACCCCCCTATCCTCTGCCGGGCACATCTCGCGCCGGTCCCATGGTGGGGCGCCAACGAAGGAGTCGAAGAACCGATGGAACTGAGTGGGACATCCGCGATCGTCACCGGTGGAGCGTCCGGTCTGGGGGCGGCGACCTCCCGTCTTTTGTCCGAGCGGGGTGTCCGTGTCGTCGTGGCGGACCTCCAGGTGGACAGGGGAACCGACCTGGCCAAGGAGATCGGCGGCGTGTTCGCCCAGACGGACGTGAGCGACGAGGGGAGCGTGACCGCCGCGGTGGGAGCCGCCACGGAGATGGGCCCGTTGAAGTCGCTCGTCAACTGCGCCGGCATCGGTTGGGCGATGCGCACCATCGGACGGGACGGCGACTTTGCCTCCGCCCACGACCTCGGGGCCTACCGCCGGGTCATCGAGATCAACCTCATCGGGACGTTCAACTGCATCCGCCTGGCCGCCACCAAGATGAGTCTGAACGAGCCCGACGAGGACGGGTGCAGGGGCGCCATCGTGAACACGGCCTCGGTGGCGGCCGAGGACGGGCAGATCGGCCAGGCGGCGTACTCGTCGTCCAAAGGGGGGATCGTGGGCATGACCCTCCCCGTCGCCCGGGACCTGTCGGTCGTGGGCATCCGGATCAACACCATCCTCCCGGGGCTGATCGACACCCCGATTTACGGCGCGTTCGAGGACTCCGAGGCGTTCAAGGTCAAGCTGGCCGAAGACGTCCTCTTTCCCCGGCGGCTGGGCCACGCCGCCGAGTTCGCCTCCCTGGCCCTGGAGCTGCTGGGCAACTCGTACATGAACGCCGAGACGGTCCGCATCGATGCCGGCGTCCGCCTGCGGCCGAAGTGAGAGACGGGCCCGCCCCTCCGGAGAGGAGAAGAAGGCAGTGATCGACCCAGAACTCACCGAGGCCCTGGCCCTGATACCGGAGATCGATCTTTCGGACCCTGTCGCGGCCCGCGCCGGCTTCGCGGCCCTGTCGGCCGGCCTCCGGACCGAGATCGCGGGGATTGAGACGCTCGACATAGAGGACCGGCTGGTCGCGGGCTGGGAGGGGGACCCGGAGGTGCCCGTGCGGGTCTACCGGCCACGGGAGCGCTCGGGTGCGGCGCCCGTCGTGCTGCTGATCCACGGCGGCGGTTTCGTCCTGGGCAGTGTCGAGGGCGAGCACGCCCGCGCCGCGACGACGGCCCTTCAGACCGGCGCCGTCGTGGTCTCGGTCGAGTACCGGCTCGCCCCCGAGCACCCGTTCCCGGACGGCCTGCACGACTGCTACAGCGCCCTGGTGTTCGTCGCCCGTTCGGCCGGCGATCTCGGGGTCGACCCCGCCCGGGTGGCACTGGTGGGCAGCAGCGCGGGCGGCGGGTTGGCGGCGGCGACCGCCCTGCTGGCCCGGGATCGTGGCGGGCCCGCCGTGTGCTTTCAGATGCTGCACATCCCCGAGCTCGACGATCGATTGGAGACGCCGTCAATGCGGGCGTTCGTCGACTCGCCGATGTGGAACCGGCCTCTGGCCGAGCAGAGCTGGCGGGCGTATCTCGGTGCCGACGCCGACCGCGCTGCCGTCTCGCCCTACGCCGCTCCCGCCCGGGCGGCCGAGTTGTCAGGTCTTCCCCCGGCCTACATCTCGACGGCCGAGAACGACCCTCTCCGAGACGAAGGCATCCTCTACGGGCTGCGACTCTTGCAGGCCGGGGTCTCCGTCGAGCTGCACCAGTTTCCCGGCACCTACCACGGCTCGGCGCTCGCGGCCTCGGCCGCCGTCTCCCAGCGGGCCCAGTTCGAGAGCATGACCGTGTTGCGCCGGGCCCTGGGGGTCGACTGACCGGAGTCGGCCGCTCCCACAGGAGTGCGTGCTCAGTTGGGGATGTCCAGCTCCGACCAGACCGTGGCCCCGTGACCGTCGTGGCGCTTCACTCCCCAGACATGGGACGCCTGCGCAACCCGACCGAGGCCGTGCGTGTCACCCAGGGGCGGGAACCAGCCTCCCGCGCGACGCATCGGACCGGGCCCTTCGTCCCGCACGCCGATCCAGACCCGGTCGCCCCGCACCTGCAGGTCGACTCGCACTCGACCCTTCCCATGTTGGAGGGCATTGGAGAGCAGCTCGTCCATGACGTCCACCACCTGCGTGATCACCGGTCCGAGCGACCAGGACTGCACGAGGGACAGACACCAGTGGTCAGCCTTTCTTCGAATCTCCGTCACCGGGTCGAAGGTCTTCATGGCCGAGGGGGCCGGGGTGACCGGAGGGGCCGGAGGGGCCGGGGGGACCGGGCGACGACCATCATGTCGGCGCACGGCTTGCAGGGTTGTTGGCACGGTACCAATCTTCGGGCGCCGACGACCATGAGGTTAAAGTTCGTCCGGCCCTTCTCGGTGCTCACTATAGGCGTCCCGGATCCGAACGGCCGCAGTGGCCCGCCGCCGGGCCGGTCCTCACACCATCGATCAGGAAAGCCGACCCCCGCCCAGGGAGTACGCGCTACTCGTCGGCGTGGGACTGGGAAATCCACCAGGCTCATCCGGCTCCATTCACGCTGTCCGCAAGCGTCCTGCTTACCTGTACGCCTTCTGTGTTTGGGAATCGAAGGGTCGACGGGAGGACATAACGGTGTTGGCGGACTGTCATCATCTCGTCATTGAACTCGCAGCTGGAATCAAGCTCGCTGGAATCTTCCCGTGTTCTAATGCGAGGCAGATGTGCTCATGTCCGACATAGGTGAAGCAACTATGCCGCTTCGCCAAAGGAGGTTGGGAATGAAGAGCCCCTTCAGCAAGGTTCTGCTAGGTCGGGGTGTCGCAGGAGGAACGTTAGGGTTGGGATTCGGAATCGGATCAGTTGTTTCCGGGGCGGCCACGACTTCGTCAGGCTCATCGACCACGGCGCCGAGTTCCACTACGGCGCCCTCTACGACGACGCCCTCTACGACGACGCCGTCTACGACGACGCCGTGTCCACATATGAATGGTGCGGCGGCTGGGTAGCAGAACCCGCCGGCCATCTCGATTGGCCGGTACGCCAAAGTGATTCGGGAAGATCCTCGATCCGCCTGCGCGCAGAGGTACGGGCTGGATCGAAATGCAAGAGCCCCTCAATCGCCAGTTGATGGTCGGAAAACGATTTGCACGCCAACCTTCACGAGATCCCAGCGGGCAAACGATGGGGCAGGAGGTCAACATCTATGCCTGCACCCGTTCATCCTCTATGACGTCGAGCTGGGGTCGGACGGCTCACGTGGGCGCCGATTAGGTTACGCTCCGCCGCGGAATACGCGGCTTGACTGTTGTGCGTGTGTTGAGGTTTGCCCTAATAGCTCGGGTACACGCCCAAGTCGCCGGGCGGGTTTAGACCCGGGATTCGTCAGTCACTCGGTTCGCAAGACGAGGGCTGCGGGGGTGCGGGCGGGGACAGCCGCAACGAGATTGGCGAGGATGAGAACTCCCGCCGCGACCAATATCAGTGAGGTAGGCACGGTGGGTTGGGGGACAGCATTGATGTTGCGAGCGAAAAGGATCCATAGTTGCCGCCCAGCAGCAATGCCGACGGGCAATCCTATGATCGTGGCGATCAAGGGGGACTGCTACCCACCAGCGTGGGTGATACGCCTTCGGTCGAGCTTTGAGGGCAGTGCCCTGCAAGCGGAGGGACGAAGCTCAACTATCGAATGTGTCGTGGAACGACGGGGTGTAGCAGACGGCGACGAGTAAGCCCTCCGGGCTTAACAGTCGAGCGGTGATCTGGGTCCACGGCTCCGTGCGGGCGTCATGAATGAGCCGATAGCCCTTGGAGGTGAGTTCGGCGGCTGCGGCGGCGACATCAGCGACCTCGAACTCGATGCTGGCCTGGGGAAGCGGCACGTCGTCGGGCCATTCGTTCGTGCCGAAACATGCGCTCGCTGCCTCCGAAAGGGGCCACAGGCCAAAGTGCTTCACCCCTTCCAGCTCGTGCGTGAATACATAATCGCCCTCTTCGCCCTCAAATGACAGGCCCAAGGCGTCCCGATAGAACGAGCGAGCTGCGTCAGCATCTCGCACGATCGGGGCGACGCTCGTTACGAACTGGACGTTCATTAGTCCGAACCTCCTCGCTGTCAGCTTTTCTATTTTGTCCTTACCCGCGGTGCGACATTTCCCGGCTGGGTACAGTCAGGGCCACCGCTTCCTCTCCAGTTTAGAGTTCCCTCACCAGTTTGGGTCGCAGTGCTCCACCGTCCCCGCTGACGGTGGGGGCTGATGTCTTGGTTTTCGACGTAACTCCGAGCGTCGAACTTATTACTAGCTCGATATGCGGTGGCGACGCGCAATGCGAAGACCTCGATCGATCCAGGCGAGCGCAATCGCGATCATGCCAACAAGCAGATCGATCTGGAGTGCACTCGTCCAGGCATGGCAGTCAATCGCCGCGTCTCCTCGATTCAAGTGGATGACCAGCGGAGCTGTGTCATTTTTTCCTCGGATGTAGGTCTGGCCTGGCTGCGGTATGAGGCCCTTCGGTAGCTTAAAGTTTTTGGGCACGATTGCATGTATTCCGTTCGATCCTGACTCGTCCCCGCCGAGTGGTCGAGCAATCACGGTCCGTGAGAATCCGACACCAGCGAACCGAAGTCCGTTGACGGGTACCGCAGCAAACAGCTGGGTGACAAACCTCCTGGCGACGCGTTGCTTGCTCTTAGCTCTCGGCATCGACTCGTCCATTGGTTGGCCGACCGCCTAACGAGATGACGTTCGTAACCCAACGCCAATTGATCGCCACGTGTATCGCTATCAACCCAATTGCTACGTCAGCGGTCTTCTCGTGAATCTTTGTCCCGCTGCCACTCGTATCGAAGAAGTGAGTGCCAAGCGATGGCATGGCATAGCGGAAAATGAGTATGCCTGAGCCAACACACAGAACTAGGTCGAAACACAGCAGAAAGTTGCCGACGAACATCAAGCGTCGACGTCCCATCGTGGTAACTATCCGACGAGCCGTGCGCACCACCCAATCCCAATGGAGGGTGAGGTGAACGAGCAGTGTGAGACCGAACATTAATCCGAGCCATTCGTGCCATTCTTCGCCGGTGAGGTTCAGCGAAAACACCACTCCAAAGGCGACGAAGAGGATGAAATCGAAGATCAAATCGATACGCGAACGAAGCGACAAGCCGCGAGCAGGGCGGCGGGCGCTAAGTCACGCCCCCGATGCATGGAAGAGGTGGCCGATCGCGAATCCGAGCGCCGCGGCGCCGAGGCCGATGAGAACCATGCGAGTGCCCTGCTTCCACCAGGAGCCAACCCTGGTGAGCGCTTGGTATGCACCGACCCCAAAGAGCACGAGTCCACTCAAGATTACTGCGAGGACCAAGGCCGCGGAGCGCTGGAGAAAAACGAACGGAAGTAGAGGAACGAGGTGGCCAATCAACGTGGCCACGGTGACTATCACCGAGCTGCGCATGATGTCTTGGTTGGACACAGGCCGTAGGTGGCGCTCCTCCTCAAGGATCGTCTCGACCCATTTGTCTCGGTTCGCCGTGATCGTGGCAACCACTTCGTCAAGTAATGGGCCAGAGAACCCCTTACTTCGGTACAGTTCGGTTACTTCGCGGCACTCAAGGTCCGTTCATCACGAACCGCCTCTTCCTCGACGACGCGTTGAGCCTCGAAGAAATCACGATCTGCTGAGGTTGAGGTGAATCCGACCGCTCCCATTGAGATCGATTCGGTGATAGCCGCGGCAAAGCCAGTCGCCAGCAACACCGTCCGATCGCCTCCACCGGCGATAACGCCCAAGATGATCCCAAGGATGTTGACTAGTCCGTCTTGACCACCCAGAATGACATCGCGTAACCAATCGGTGCGGCCTGCATGGGCGTGACGTCGACCTTGTTTGGACAGACTGATTTCGGGCGGGCCTGGGGCAATCTGCTCCCCCGCACAAGCACGACCGAGTCGAGTGACGCGGTCCTGGCTGGCCTCAGGACCCGAAGTTGTATCTCCATCCGTCACGGCGTAACGATAAGCACAGAGGCAGCCTCTGTTCGGGCTCGGGTGCCACCCCGGCCTACCATGGGGGTAGGCGATTTATTTTTGGCCAGGCCATCCGGTATCCCGCAGTTGCGAGCAGTCCATCCTTAGGCCGCGATGGGGTTTTAGGTCCATTGGTACCGCTTATTGCGCCTTGGCAATTAGTGCGATCGCTGGTAACACACGCAGGCGGCTATGGGTGGTGCGATCCATAGATCCTCCAAATGCGGTCCGCTGATTGTCTGTCGTAGAAGCGTATCCGTCCTGGCGCCTAGGGTGCTGGGGCGGAGGGACCTCGACCCTTGATGTCGCGCCAAGGGCCCCTCCAGGTCACCGTCTGGCCCGTCAAGTGGTGGTGCCGGTGAACCCCGGCTAGCCGGGCATACGAAACTCTGGGTTCCGGACGAGCCGCCGGTACTCAGCAAAGGTGCGAGCATTCGCAGGCAGCGACGCCGACCCCTGTGAATCGCAGCGACGTGTCAGTGCTGGCGAACTGGATGGGCGGTCACCGCGCCAGGAGGTTGGATGAGGTGTGCCGGCGTCCGGCTGGCGCGCCATGAGCCAACCTTGGGCGCGACCGCAATAGCCAAGAGTACACCCAGACAAAGCGCGCCGACGAGGGCCCACTGCCGCGCTCCGGCGCCGCGAATCTGGCGACGGGTCCGCCTGTAGAAGTCTCGGGGTGCGAGGCGCGCCGTGTCGACGATATGGCCGAGTACGTGCAGGGTCATGGCGGCAATCCACACGATGAAGGTGGCCTTGTGGAGAAACAAGAACTCGTGCCGCATGCTGGCCGGGCCGAGCAGCAGGGCGATGCCGGTGCCCACGACCGCTACGGTGAGTACGACGAGTAAGGGTCCGAGAAGCCTGAGGAGTGCGGGTGGAGGTCCCTTTCGCCGGTACTCGGGCGATCCGAGGTAGTAGCGAGCGAACCGCCATGTGGTGCTGCCGATCTTGAGAAGGATGGGGGGAACTAGCACCATGCCGATCACCACGTGCAGGGTGAGTAGCCTGCCGATCCGCAAGATAGTGAAGCCCTCAATCGCCAGGAGCACCAGGAGGACGGCGGCAGTCATTCCGGTCAATCGGGCATTGGCCTCCACACGGTCGTCGGCGGACTGGTCATCCGTAGCCACTCGATCCGGCGCCGGTGCGGGCGAGGACCCCAGACTCCCATGGGTGGCTGCCGCCTCCCATGCCGCAACCGGAGATCGTGGGAAGTCGGAGCGGTGGCGACGCGGCTCAGACGGGCGCCCGCTCGAACTCGCCACTCGTCGCACACCCCGAAAGGAACGGTCCTGCGCCGTCAACGCACGACCCCGATGATCGTCACCACTGCAACATACAAATGGAACCTGACGATCGGATGAAGCCATCTCTGGCGCCTGCTGCTGCGCCCATCCCTTCACAAGCCCGTCGGGTCGACTCCTCCCGGCATGGCCCACGGATCGAACCACCCGGTGGACATCTCCCGGGCGCCCGGCGGCGAGCCAACACCTCGGCTCACCTCAGACGGTGCCTGTTCTAGATGGATCTAGCCTCGGCGCAGGCGGCAAAGGGGCTATCTCCCTTCGTGCTGAAGACGCCACCGGCAGAGTGGAGGATGGCCCGGGCCCGGCCGATGGCCTCGTCTCCTCGTCGTCCTCGTCGTCCTCGTCGTCCTCGTCGTCCTCGTCGTCCATCTGATCCTCGCCGCCGTACAGGTCGATGGTCACCACGGTGCCCATGACGTGCTCCTCGTGGTGCCGGTGCCGTGCAGCAGCCCGAGGGCCGCCGGGCACCGGCACTAGAGGCCGAGCTTCTTGAGCGCGGACTGCAGCGAGCTCTCGAAGGCGCCGCTGGTGAAGCTGGCGCCCGACACGCCTTGGATGTTGGCGCTCTGTGCCTGAAGGGCCTGCTGCTCGAGGATCGGAATCGACTGCTGGTCGATCGACTGGGAGCGGAAGTCCCCCCCGTCGTCGAGGGAGGCGATCCCGACCTTGGTGATCCTGCTCCCCGAGGCGGTGACCGATACGGACAAGGATCCGTAGGTGTAGTTGACGGTGTCGCCCGTCGCCGTCCTCGTCGCCGCCGGTGCCGTAGTGGGAGTCGTCGTCGAGGGCGTGGTCGACGAGGGGGTGGTCGCCGGGGTGGCACTGGGTGAGGAGGTCGTGGGCGATGTAGACGGTGGCGCACCGGCGGCGTTCGAAGGGGACGACCCCCCGGTTGAGGAGACCCCGGGCAGCGAGCCGGGCGTGAGGGATGCCGACCGGGCATGGAAGGTCAGCACACCGGCGAGCCCGGCAACCGTGGCGCCGATCACGATCGGTGCCCGTCTCATGGGCTCTTGGTCTCGTCGGGGCGGACATGGGGGTGGGCTCGGTCCGGCACCCTAGAACGCGAAGGCTTCTTCGTGGATCCGCCCCGCTGGCAGCCCGATCCGGCGCGCCGCGGCGACGATGGCGTCGCTGAAGCCGTTCGGCCCGCAGACGAAGAGGTCCCGGTCGGCGAGGTCGGGCACCAGCCATCGCAGCAGCCGATCGTCGAGCTGCACCTCGCGGCGCGTGCCGATGACCTCGTGGTAGTGGCCGTGACGGTGCTCCACGAGTGACATGAGTTCGTCGCGGTGCACGATGTCCTCTGCGGCCGATGCCCGGACGATGAGCGTGACGTCAACCGATGCGGGCAGGTCCTCGAGCAGGGCGCGCAGGGGGGTGATGCCCACGCCCGCCCCGATCAGCGCCACCCGGTCATAGGTGCGCACGTGATGCGTGAAGGCGCCGTAGGGGCCTTCGATCGCCACGCGGGTCCCGGGCTTGAGTGCCCGGATCGCCCGGCTCTGGTCGCCCGCCCCCTTGATGGTCATCCGGAGGTAGGGCGGCTGGGGGAGGGCGGAGAGGGAGTAGGGGTGGGCGTGCCACCACAGCTCCTTGGTGAGGAACCGCCACCGGAAGAACTGGCCGCCCGAGACGGCCAGGCGATCGAGCCGCCGCCCCGAGCAGATGACCGAGAAGATGCCCGGCGCCTCCTCACGCACCGTCGCCACCCGGAGCTGATGGCGCAGGCTGCGGACGACCGGTCCGACGAACCGGAACAGGATGACGACCCCTGCGGTCGAGGCCCAGACGGCGATCCACACCGCCTTGGTGAGCGGGTGGCCGACGAAGGACCCGCCGGTGGTGATCTGGTGGGCGAACGCCAGCGCCAGCCCGAGGTAGGTGTAGAGGTGGACGATCCACCAGGTCTCGTACTTGAGGTGCTTGCGAGCCAACTTGACCGAGGTGATCCCCGCCATCACCAAGAGGCAGAAGCCGACCGTGGCGGCCAGGAGGTCGGGATAGGAGGTGATGAAGAGCCAGAGCTGGCGGAGCACGCCCTCCTTCGCCGACTGCGCGTAGCCGAGCGTGATGAGCACGACGTGGGTGGCGATCAGCGCCAGCGCCCACGGTGCGATCCGCCGGTGCCAACGGAGGAGCCGGTCCTGCCCGACCGCTCGCTCGAGCCAGGGCAGCCGGGCGATGAGCACCAGCATGACCAGGATCAGGTACGCGCCGCTGAACCCGGCCAGACGCCCCCCGGCGATGAGCCAACCCCCCGGGGCGGCCAGCGAACCACGGGTCTCGCCGGTGACGACGAGACCGAGGGTGACGCCCAGGCCGAGACCGGCCAGTCCGGCCAGGGCGTCGGCGAACCCGGGCCTCGGTGCGTGTCCCGGACGGGGCCGGCGTCGGGCTGCTCTCGTCGTCGTGGCGTCCAGGTCGGAGACCATTACCGGGTGATTCTCGCGTGCCGCGGTGCGCAGTGGTGTGGCACGCTCTGTCCTGCCCGGTCGAGCCTCCGCCCTCGCACTCGACCGCTCGCCCTCATCGCGCCCTGCCCTCTCGGTTGCCCGCCTCGTGGCCGACCCACGCGTGTACGTGCCAGGGTAAGGGCCGGACCTTACGCTTTCATGAAGCGGGCGTGGGTGGCCGCCGGCCCGTCATCATTTCGTCAGTTTCGCGACGTACATTGGAGTAAATGGTTCCCATACGCTGCTGTACCTGCCGTCGTCAGCGGCCAGCTCCATGAGGCTGTTGGTGGCTGAGGACGACGCGTCTCTTCGGTCCGTGCTCGATCGGGGACTAAGAGAGAGCGGCTACGTAGTAGACACCGTGGCCGACGGGGATGCCGCCATCAAGTACCTCAGGGCGTACCAGTACGACGTGGCCATCCTGGACTGGCGCATGCCCAGGGCCAATGGCATCGAGGTTCTCGAGGTCGTTCGCCAGCAGCGCATTCGCACCCCGATCCTAATGCTGACCGCCCGGGACGCCCCGAGCGATCGCGTCACGGGTCTCAACGTCGGCGCCGACGACTACCTGGTGAAGCCCTTTGACTTCGACGAACTGCTGGCCCGCCTCAGTGCGCTGCAGCGGCGACCAGCCCTGACGGTCGACCCGATGCTTGCCTGCGGGGACCTGATCTTCAATCCGTCCACGAGAGAGATCACGGTGTCAGGGCAGGTGCTGCCGTTGACGATGACCGAGTTCGCGCTACTGGAACTGCTTCTCCGCCGAATGCCCGCCGTCGTCACACGCCGGACAATTGCCACGCAGGTCTGGGACGACGAGGCTGACGCAGTGGGGTCGAACACCATCGATGTGCACATCGGTCGCCTACGGGCCAAGCTCACCGGGTCTCGGGCCCGGATTGAGACGGTCCGGGGCAGCGGATATCGGCTGGTAGCGGGGTGAAGGGCCGGAAGCTGGGTAGATCACACGCCGTCAAGGTGGCGGTCGTGGCGACGCTGATCGTCATGGCCACCTACATCGCCGGGGTCCTCGTCTTCAATCATGCGGTGCTGCACCGCCTCACGGCGCAAGCCGACGTGCGACTTTCCGAACGCCTTGCCGACGCAGGGAAACTGAGCATCGCCAGCCACGCATCGGCATCACCCTCTCCCACCGGGGACCAGGACGACGACGATGCGCCCATCTTCGTCTGGAAGGTGAGCCATTCGGGGCCGACCACGGCACTCACGTCGGGTGCGCCGTCGTTCCCCCGCGTGACGCCGGCAAGCGGTGTGAGCACCGTTGACATCGGCGGGACACCGTTCCGGGTGCACACCGCGACCACGGGATCCGAGACCCTGGTTGCGGGGGAGAGCATCGCTCAGATCAACCGGGTTGGAAGCGCCTTGGTGACACCCGAGATCATCTTCGGCCTGGCTCTTCTCGTCGTGATGTTCGCCGGATCGCTCGTCATCGGATTGAAGGCGTCCGCTCCATTGGAGCTCGTGCGACGCCGGCAGGCGGAGTTCACCGCGGATGCTTCCCATGAGCTCCGGACCCCGCTCAGCGTGATTGAGGCCGAGGTGGATCTGGCGCTGCGCCGGCGCCGCGGTGAGGAGGAATACCGCGTCGTTCTCCAGCGTGTGGCGGGCGAAGGACGACGGCTCCGGCGCATCGTGGACGACTTGCTGTGGCTGGCCCGCGCCGACGACGGGGGCATGGAGGTCGCGACGGGCACGACTGTCGACGTACGGGAGATGGCGAGGACCTGTACCAATCGCTTTCAAGCGCTAGCCGCCACGCGGGGGGTGAGCCTTTCGTTCGACGAGGGCGAGCATGGCCCGCTCTTGCTACGCGCTGAGCCTGATTGGATCGACCGGCTGATCGGTGTCCTTGTCGATAACGCGTGTAAGTACGCCGGTGACGGCGGTCGGGTTGCGGTGCGGATCGGAACGGCCAGCAACCGGATCGTCCTCCAAATCGATGACAATGGGCCCGGGATACCGGTCGATCAGCGGGCGCTCATCATGGACCGCTTTCACCGGGCCGATGAGGACCATCCGGGCACGGGTCTCGGCCTGGCCATCGCCGACTCGGTCGTCAGGGCGACCCTCGGCACGTGGCTCATCACCGAGTCGCCCGAGGGAGGCGCCCGCATGCAGGTTTCGTGGCGTAAGACCTCGTCCCGGCGCACAACCGGTCCGGCGACACAAGAGGAGTCCGGTATTCCCGAGGGAGTTTCGCTCCCGGATCCGGTCCGGGCGCGCCGGTGACGGAGGTTTAGAAACTTCTAAGTTGTTGTGGGCTGCTTTTTTGTCATGTGACCGTCAGGAACGCTCCGTAGCCTCCAACGCATGGCACCAAGGAGCCAACGTCCGGCACAGGACCACACCCGCTTAGCCCGCCTTCGTAGAGACGACGCCCTGAGCCGCCTCGCCACGATCAACCGCTCCATCGGGGCCGCAGCACTCGTGGCGACCGGGGTCTTGGGGCTCTATCTCGGTAAGGCCCTGCCGGGCCACCAAGCTTCGACCCAGAGCCAGTCCTCCCAGAGCCAGTCGACGGACTCCTCGGGATCGAACACGCTGACGCCACCCGCGTCGGCGCCCGTGCAGACCCAACAACCGGCTCCGGTCGTCTCGGGAGCGTCTTGACTCTCTCTGTCACCGCGCCGTCGATGGACACATTAGGTATCTACCGAACACGAGGGCTCGGATGTCTGGCCGAGATCGTGCTGACCGACCCGGACTCGGTGGTCGGCAGCGTCGACATCGTCCACGAGGAACTCGACCGGATCGACCGCGCCGCCAGCCGATTCCGCCCTGACGCAGAGATCGCGTTGGTGCACCGGGCCGAGGGGCGTCCCATCAGCGTCAGCCCGTGCCTCTTCGAGGCCGTGGCGGTGGCGCTCCGTGTCGCCGTGGCCACCGGCGGCGCGGTCGATCCCACGGTGGGTGGTGCCTTGAACCGGCTCGGCTACGACCGGGACTTCGCCTCCATCGGCGCCGGAATCCCGGGGGACCTGCCCGAGACTGCTCCCGTGCCGGGCTGGCGGAGCGTCGAGCTGGACCAGGCCAGCCGGACGGTGCGGGTGCCGGCGGGCACAGTGATCGACCTGGGTTGCAGCGCCAAGGCGCTCACGGCAGACCGTATCGCCCAACGGGTGGCCGAGACCTTTGGATGCGGCGCACTCGTCTCATTGGGAGGGGACATCTCCGTGGCCGGATCACCACCAACCGGGGGCTTTTGCACCGGCCTGGCCGATGTGAGCGGCGCAGCCGAGGCGTCCGAAACGGTGGCCATCACCTCGGGCGGGCTGGCCACCTCGGGCATCATGTCGAGGTGGTGGCGGGTGGGACACCACGTCGTCCACCACATCGTCGACCCGTCGACCGGGCTACCACCCGCGCGGGCGTGGCGCACGATCACGGTGGCGGCGGCGTCGTGCGTCGACGCCAATGCCGCGTCGACCGCCGCCATGGTCAAGGGCCCCGGCGCGGAAGAGTGGCTGGCGGCACTCAACCTTCCGGCCCGGCTGGTCGCCCTAGACGGCAGCGTGGTGCGGGTCGCGGGATGGCCGGCCCCCGTCGCACCGACGCCCGAAGCGGTGGGGCCCGTCCGATGACCGCCACCCTCGCTGTCGTCGTCCACAACGGGACGGCCCTGTGGTACCTGACGCGCGCCACCGGTCTCGTCTCCCTGGTCTTGCTGTCGGCCACCGTCGTCCTCGGCATCGTCGCCTCGGTGGGTTGGACGGCGGCCCGATGGCCGAGGTTCCTCTCCCAGGCGGTCCACCGGAATCTCTCGCTGTTCTGCATCGTGCTGATCGCCGTCCATATCGTGACGACCGTCGCCGACGGGTTCGTCCCGATCGGCTACCTGGACGCGTTCGTGCCGCTTCTTTCGCCCTATCGTCCGCTGTGGATCGGTCTGGGGGCGCTGGCGTTCGACATGTTGCTGACCGTGGCCATCACCAGTGGACTGCGGGCACGCATCGGGGTCCGTACCTGGCGGGGGGTGCACTATCTGGCCTATGTCTGCTGGCCCATCGCCGTCCTGCACGGTCTGGGCAGCGGTACCGATGCGCGCCTGTCGGTCACGGTGCTCATCAACGTGCTGTGCATCGGGGCGGTGGTCGGGGCACTGGCCTGGCGGCTCATCGCGGCCCGCGGCGTTCCGAGCACGCGCCGCCTGGCCGCCGCCGGCGCAGCGACCGTGCTGGTGATCGGCATCGGCGTCTTTGCTCTCGTCGGACCGCTCCAGCCCGGGTGGTCGAAGCGGGCGGGCACCTCCCCGGCGGTGCTGGCCGAGATCAACGCTCATTTCGCCGTGAAGTCGGCGGCCGCACCGATCGGCGCTGTGACCAGGACAGCGCCCTCGAGCGGCGCGGGGTCCTCGGCGGCGGGCATCCCTGCCGTCCCGTTCACGGCCAACGTGAACGGGACTGTTCAATCGTCGAGTCCGAACGCCGCCGGGGAGGTGGAGGTGGTCCTCTCCCTGCAGGTGCAGGGCTCGAGTGCTCCCCTGGTCGTCAAGTTGACGGGCACGGCGGTCAACGGAGGCGTGGCGATGTCGAGCAGCCAGGTCGTCTTCGGCGACGCCCAGGGCACGGTGACCGCACTCGACGGGTCCAGCGTCGGGGCCACGGTGCGCGGGCCGGGTGGACCGATCGATCTCCAGATGCTGCTGAACATCGACAAGTCCGCCCGCAGCGTCAGTGGAACCGTGAGCGGATCTTCGGGAGGACGATAGTGAGAGCCCACCTGGTCTCTTCGACCGCCACCCTGCCCCAGGCTCCTTCGTCCCCGCGCCTGCTGAGCGCCCTCGAGGCGCCCGACTCGGTGGTCGATCTGGAAAGGCACTTGGCGCACTGGGGGGCACTGCCGCTGCGCAGCGCCCGGTCGACGCTGCTCGACGAACTGGACTCCGGCGGCCTGCGCGGCCATGGAGGAGCCTGGTTCCCCGTCGGCAAGAAGTGGCGCGGCATACGTGACGGATCTCGCCGGCCCGTCGTGGTGGCCAACGGGTCCGAGTCAGAGCCGGCCAGCCGGAAGGACGCGTTCCTACTGACGCACTCGCCCCACCTGGTGCTCGACGGGGCGTCGCTCGCCGCCGCGACGCTCGACGCCCATCGGGTCGTGGTGTTCGTCCCGCTGCGTCACGTCGACAGCCTCCGCCGGTGCGTACAGGCACGGAACCGCTCGGGCATCGACCCAGTGAAGATCGAAGTCATCGCCGCCGCCGAGGCCTATCTCTCGGGGCAAGAGACCGCCGTCGTCCACGCCCTCAACGACGGCCCCGCCGTTCCCACCTTCGTCGGGCTGCAGTCCATCCGGGAGCGCGGCGTGCGGGGTCGTCCCACCCTGGTGCAGAACGTGGAGTCGCTCGCCCACGTGGCGATGATCAGCCGTTACGGCGGTCAATGGTTCCGCTCGGTGGGGACGGCGGACTCTCCGGGAACGATGTTGGTCACCATCACCGGCCGGTGGGGCGAGCCGGTGGTCGTTGAGGCCCCGCTGGGCGTGGCCTTTCGTGATCTCCTGCACCTGGCGACCGAGGACACCCGCCGGTACTGGGGGGCCCTGTTGGGCGGGTACGGCGGAGGGTGGTTACCGCCGTCGGTACTCCTCGAGGGGAATCTCAGCGAAGAGTGGGCCCGTCAGCAGCACTCCTCGCTCGGCGCCGGGGTTGTCGCCCTTCTCCCGCGCTCGTGCTGTCCAGTGGCCGAAGCGGCTCGGGTGGTCCGCTACATGGAGCAGCAGGGGGCGGGCCAGTGCGGTCCCTGCCGGTACGGTCTGGCCGACCTCGCCGGCCAATTCGAGCTTCTCGCCTTCCGTCCGGACTCGTTCCGCGGCCGCTTCCCGCCCATTCTCGAACTGTGCAATCTGATCGAAGGGAGGGGGGCGTGCCGGCACCCCGATGGCGTCACGCGCTTCGTCCGCACCGCCCTGACAGTCTTTCGGCACGACGTGGACGGGCACTTCCGCCGTGGTCCGTGCGACGCGGTCAGCCGACCGGCGTACCTGCCGACGCCATCCCCGAACGGATGGAGCCGGTGATGGAGGTTCGTACGGTCGGTGTTCAAGGTGTTCAAGGCGCACGGGTGAACGGCGCCCGGGTCAACGGCACCGGGGTCAACGGCGCAGCGCTGCCGCGAAGGCGCCTCACGCTGGTGGTCGACCCCACGTCGTGCGACGGGCGCGGCGTGTGCGCGGAGCTGTTCCCCGAGAGGGTCACGATGGACCACTGGGGTTATCCGATCATTGACGACGAGGAGATCCCGCTGGTGCTGAGCGATAACGCCCGGCGGGCGGTCGCCGCGTGCCCGCGGCTGGCTCTCCACCTGGTGGAGCGCCGCCAATGAACCCGGACCTCGTAGACGACATCGACGGCGGGGTCGACAGCGACCTTTCCGCCCCCATCCGATCTCGCGGCTGTGACAGAGTGCGGCAGCCGGGGGACTCGCGTCCCCGGCGGCGACCCCAGCGAGCCCGACGGGTGTACCGGCGTCGTCGGATCAAGGCGGCCATCGCTCTGGTGCTGGCCGTCTTCATCATCTGGACCGGCGTCTCGCTCGGGGGCGCGCTGCTCAACCCGGCTCTCGGAAGTTCGTTCGCCTCCCGTTTCTCGGAGTGGGCCCGCGAGCACGGGGGTGCCTCCATCGTGAATTGGGTGGAAAAAGAGTGGTACAGCCACCATCCACCACCGATCGGCGGAAAGCCCCCGGCCGGGGCCATACGCGTTCCCCACAAGTCGCTGGCCCTGGTGGCATCCGGGCCCCCCCATCTGCCGCCACCCGTGCCGATCGTGCCCTTGGCCAGCCCCGCCATCTCCGGCGAGGGCCAGTGGTCGCAGGCCGGACGGTGGGTGGGGGGAGTCCCGGCGATCTACGAGACCACCCTCCGGCCTGACGCCGTCCACACCAGCTACGTGGTGGGCGTGGCGTGGATGGACACCAAGCTGTTGAAGGCGACGCTCTACTCGGGCAGCCAGATCCCCGGGGGCGGCCCCTACACCTACACGGCGCCGGTGCAGGCCGGAGCGGCCGACAGCCTGGTCGCCGCGTTCAATGCCGGCTTCCTGATGAGCGACGCCAACGGCGGGTACTACACGGAGGACAAGACGATTCTCCCTCTTCGGGCCGGCGCGGCGTCGTTCGTCATCTACCGGAACGGTTCGGCCACGGTCGGTGAGTGGGGCCGCGACGTCACCATGACCCCGAACGTCGTGTCTGTCCGCCAGAACCTCGATCTCCTGGTCGACGGGGGCAAGCCGGTTCCCGGCCTCAACGCCGCGGATACTACGCAGTGGGGTGACACCCTGGGCAATCAGGTCTACGTCTGGCGCTCGGGCATCGGGGTCACCACCGACGGTGCCCTCGTCTATGTCGGCGGACCGGGACTCAACGTCACCGACCTGGCCAATATCTTGGTCCGGGCGGGCGCCGTGCGGGCCATGGAGCTCGACATCAACACCGACTGGGTCAACTACTCGGTATACGACCCGGCCACGCCGAACGGGCCGGCGTCGGGAGCCAACGGCACCGAGCTGCTTCCCGGAATGACGGGATCCCCATCTCGGTACTTCCAGTCCTGGTGGGCTCGGGACTTCATCACGATGTCGACAGCCGTGAGGTCCTGAGGTGAGCACGCGGGACGAAGCGGCCGAGGTGTTCGTGCCGGGAATTGGCGCCCTGAAGGGCGCGACGGGTCGGGCGGCGACCGCCACCCGGATCCTCACCGACGTCCTCGCCAGCATGCGCCCGCGGCAGTGGACAAAGAACGCACTGGTCTTCGTGGCCCCGGCAGCGGCGGGCGTCCTCGTTCACCGCATCGACCTCCTCCACACGCTGGCCACCTTCGGGATCTTCTGTGCGGCCGCCTCGGGTGTCTACCTGGTCAACGACCTCGTCGACGTTGGGGCCGATCGAAGCCATCCCGTCAAGCGCCATCGTCCGATCGCCCGGGGCGCCGTCTCCCCGCGTCTCGCCGTGCCGATCGCTCTGGGACTCCTCGGTGGCGCCTTGGCGGCGTCGTGGTTCGTGGCGCGCCAGGATCTCGTCGTCCTCATTGCGGTCTACCTCGTCATAAGCTTCGCCTACACGCTCAGGTTGAAGCGCGAGCCGGTCATTGAGCTGGCGGCGGTGGCGTCGGGCTTTCTTCTGCGTGCCGTTGCGGGCGGCGTGGCCACCCACATCCCCCTGTCCAGCTGGTTCGTGGCGGTCGCTTCCTTCGGCGCGCTGTTCGTGGTCGTCGGCAAACGCCTGGGGGAGTACCTTCGCCTGGGCGAGACGGCGGGCCAGCATCGCTATGTGCTCGAGGTCTACACGGCGTCGTTCCTGCGATCGGCCCTGACGCTGACCGCGTCGGTCACGGTCACCGCATACTGCCTGTGGGCCTTCGAGAAGGCGGGACTGCTGTCGCATGCCGCGCACCACTACGTGTGGATTCAGCTCTCGGTTATCCCCATCATCGTAGGCGTCCTGCACATCCTGCGCCTGGTCGACGCCGGGCTCGTCGATGCGCCGGAAGAACTGGTCTTCCACGACCACCTCCTCCAGGGGCTCGGTGCGCTCTGGATCGGGCTGTTCGCCATCGGAATTTACGGGTGACCCCCCAACGCCTGCTTACCGGCTGGGGACGCACGGCGCCCTCGGCCAGCCGGGTCGTGGTACCCGACGACCTCGGCGCACTGACTCGACTCTTGGTCAACGGCGATGGTGCACCGGGTGGGATGGCAGCGCCGCCCATGATCGCCCGCGGCCTGGGGCGGAGCTACGGCGACGCCGCTCAGTGCGCCGCCGGGGTGGTCATCGACACGTCGAGGCTCGATGCCATCGGACCCATCCATCCACAGACCGGGTCCGTCGAGGTGGGCGGCGGAGTGAGCCTGGACGCCCTTATCCGCGCCGCCATCCCATCGGGCTGGTTCATCCCGGTCTCGCCGGGGACCCGCCAGGTGACGGTGGGCGGGGCGATCGCCGCTGACGTCCACGGCAAGAACCACCACCGACACGGAAGCTTCTGCCGCCACGTGGCGTCCCTCACCTTGGTCACGCCGGCCGGGATCCGCACGATCGACCCCGAAGGCGATCCCGAGCTGTTCTGGGCCACCGCCGGTGGGATGGGGCTCACCGGTGTGGTGGTGGCGGCGACACTGCGGCTCCGCGGAGTGGAGACGACCTGGGTGGAGGTGGACACGGAACGGTTCGACGACCTCGACGACGCCATGTCCGTCATGCAGACCACCGACCACCTGTACCCGTACTCCGTGGCGTGGGTGGACTGCAACCCCCATCACAGGAGTCTCGGTCGGTCGGTAATGACGAGGGGTGACCATGCCTCGGCCGATGCCCTGACTCCCCGGCTGCGCGACAAACCACTCGCCCTGCCCGGCACCGCGCGTCTGCGGCTGCCCTTCCGCCCGCCGATTTCTCTGGTGGGCCGGAACACGGCGCGCGCCTTCAACGAACTGTGGTTCCGCAAGGCGCCGCGGCGCGAGTTCGGGGCACTCGTCCCGTTGACCACCTTCCTCCATCCCCTCGATGCCGTCGCCGACTGGAACCTGCTCTACGGCCCCAGGGGCTTCGTCCAGTACCAGTTCGTCGTGCCGCCGGATCAGGGCGACGTCGTCCACACGGCGATCTCCATGATGGCGGCCTCGCGAGTCCCCTCGACCATGGCCGTCCTCAAGCGGTTCGGGCGGGGCGATCCGGGCCCGCTGTCGTTCCCGATGGAGGGCTGGACTCTCGCCCTCGACTTTCCCTTGGGACCGCCCGGACTCTCCGGCCTGCTCGACCGGTTGGACGAGCTGGTCGCCGCCGCCGGTGGGCGGGTGTACCTGGCCAAGGACGCCCGGCTGCGGCCGGAGGTGGTGGACGTCATGTATCCGAGGATCGGGGAGCTGGCGGCGGTACGGAGAGAAGTCGATCCCCTGGGCGTCCTCCGATCCGATCTCTCCCGGCGTCTCGGTATCGATCGACAAGAGTACGAATCATGAGGGACGCCTTCGGTCACCCCCAGTCAGTGGTCGTGCTCGGGGGTACCTCCGAAATCGCCGGTGCGCTGGTCGACCGGCTGGTGGCCAAGAGGTGCCGAACGGTGGTCCTTGCCGGGAGGGACTCCGAGGCCCTCGAGCGCGCCGCGCAGCGGGCCAAAGAGGGCGGGGCCGACGACATCAGGATCGTGGTGTTCGACGCCCTCGACCTCCACCACGTGGAGGACGTCGTCTCAGAGTGTCTGGACGCGGCGGGTGACACCGTCGACTGGGTGGTGCTCGCGCTGGGTCACCTGGGGGATGCAGCGCAGGACGGCATGGACGCCCAGCGGATTGCCGAGAACATCGCCGTTAACTTCGCCTGGCCCGCGGCAGCCCTCGGGCCAGTGGCGCAGCGTCTCCGGGCACAGGGCTACGGGCGGATCGTCGTGCTGTCGTCGGTGGCCGGAGTCAGGATCAGATTGGCGAACTTCGTATACGGCTCGTCGAAGGCGGGGCTGGACGCGTTCGCACGGGCCGTCGCCCAGTCCCTGGAGGGATCGGGTGCGCACCTGCACGTGGTCCGGCCGGGGTTCGTGCACACCAAAATGACGGCGGGCCTGCGATCGGCTCCCTTCGCCGTGGATCCTCGAACGGTTGCCGCCGCCGTGCTGAGGGGGATCGAGCGCGACCAGCCGGTCATCTGGGTGCCGGCCGCGCTTCGCTGGGTCTTTCTCGGCCTGCGTGCCCTGCCCCAGCTGCTCTGGAGACGGCTACCGGGGTGATTCACCCCAAGGGGCGCGCCACCCTGATCACCTCGGCGTGCGCGCTGCTGACCCTGGCCGCTTGCTCCGGGACCGGACCACCAACGGGGAGATCGATCTCGGCCAGCAGGTCGGCGGCGGCGTCGACGACGGATCCGACGACGACCACCACCACGGTGGCCGCCGAACCCGGCTGGACGCCGATCAGCGTCGGCCCCAGTGGCGTCATCATCGACGAGCGGGACGTGGCGACCCACGACGGTCGACCCATCACGGTCGTCCGATTTCGAGCAGGACAGGTGCAGTTCAACCTGCACATTGGCGGCCTGGACCCCCCCTCGGGAGCGGCGGTGCTCGGCCCCCAGTCCTCGTCGTCGGTGAGCTCGGCCGAACTCCCCGATCTCCTGGCTGCCTTCAACGGTGGATTCAAGGCGAACGCGTCCGCGGGCGGCGTCGAGGTCGGCGGACAGGTCCTCACTCCGCTGGTCGACGGATTCGCCAGTTTCGTGATCGACACCGACGGCACGGGCAGAGTCGGGGTGTGGGGCTCCACCGTGCCGGTGCCCAGCGAACAGGTGTCCAGCGTCCGCCAGAACCTCCCCCCCTTAATCGAAAACGGCCAGATCAGCCCAGTGATAGGAGACATCGCGAAATGGGGCGACGTACTGCACGGCGTGGCCGCCACGGCACGCAGCGCGCTCGGAGAGGACGCCCAGGGGGACATCCTGTACGCCGCCGCCATGTCTGCCCTGCCCCTCGACCTCGCCTCCGCCCTCTCCGAGGATGGGGCGACGGTGGCGATGGAGCTGGACATCAACCCCGAATGGATCCAGCTCGATGTGGCTTCGGGGACCGGAGGTCCCCTGCAGGCGGTCGTACCAGGTCAACTGCGTCCGGCCGACCAGTACCTCATCGGGTGGACCCGTGATTTCATCACAGTGCTTACCCCGCCCGTCGGCCTTGTCGCGGGCACGGCTTCAGCAACTCAAGGCTGATCCTTCCGACTGATCGTCGCCTTCATGGTTCCGTCAGGTTCACTCCCTACAGTGACGACCGAGTTGCAGCGAGGGAACGCAGGAGGAATCCGTCCGTGGTGGGGAGTCGGTGCATCCGCCCTTCCGTGGGCCATCTCAGTCTCGCCGGGGCCGTGCTCCTCGCCGCCGGGCTCCTCCTCGTCGCCCAGTCGGGGGCATCGTCGTCCTCCCGGCGAGCGATCGACCCCCGGCTCTTTGCTTCTGGTTCATGCGTCGCGTTCCAGCCGACCGTCGGCGACCAGCACGAGACGGTGTTTCTCGATGCCGGCCACGGCGGACCCGACCCGGGCGGCGTCGGGGTCACCGAGTCCGGTCAGACGATCTATGAGGCGAACGAGACCTTGCCGGTGGAGTTGGACACCACGGCCCTGTTGCGCCGCCGAGGTTTCAGGGTCGTCGATTCACGGACCAGTGACTCCACCGTGGCGCGCATGAAGGCTGGCGACGAGTCGGACGGGGTCTTCACCGTGCAGGGGGAACATGATGACGTGGCGGCGCGCGATGTCTGCGCCAACCGGGCCAAGGCGAACATCCTGATCGGGATCTACTTCGACGTGGGCGCCTCGCCGCAGAATGCCGGCAGCATCACCGGCTACGACGCGGAGCGAGCGTTCTCGTCGGCCAATCTGAAGCTTGCCACCCTGGTGCAGAACGACGTCCTGAGCCAATTGAACGCGCAGGGCTGGGACATCCCGAATGCGGGAGTCGTCTCGGACCTCTACCTCGGCGGCCCGCCGTTGACCGATGCGGCCGGACACTACGATCACCTGCTCCTCTTGGGCCCGGCCGAGCCCGGCTACTTCACCACCCCGAGCGCGATGCCCGGCGCGCTCATCGAGCCCCTCTTCCTCACCGATCCCTTCGAGGGCTCCATCGCCGCCAGCACTGGTGGCCAGGAGGCGATCGCCCGGGGTCTGACGCAGGCGGCGGAGCAGTACTTCGAGGTTCGGACGAGCCCGCGTACCCAAAGGGGGGCGTGAGGGGCACTGCCATGCCCAATGCAGTGATTCGGGGCCTTGCTCGGCCGCTTCGACCATAGCTTCGTATATCGCACCCTCGTCTCGGGCCGGCACGTACCGCGGGCTTCGAATGTGTTCGCCGGCGAAACGATCCGCCTGTGGCGCGTGTTGCTCCTGCTGGCCAAGCGACTTCCGACGTTGCACGGGATTGCTAGGTCCAACAGGCTCCTCCGGCTCCATCTCCGCTATGCGCAACGTTATGGAAGCCCCGAACCGCGCCTTGTCCAGATCTAGCCGCAGTTCGGTCTCGTCCAGTGGCGTGTTGGGCCGGCCGTGACCTTGCCCGCCCAACTCGTATTGCCGTGTTTGGCGCGCTGGGCGTCTGGTCGTCCTGGAACGGGCTGGGCGTTTAGCGGTGGAGCTCCCGAGTGGGTGAGCCACTGAACCGGTGGCGGCCGCCTCACTCCACCCGGAGCAGCCGGGCGGGCCGCGTCCGTGCCGCTGCCAACGCCGGGCCGATGGCCAGAACGAAGGTTCCCACCAGGACGGCCGCGCCCAGGTTATCGCCGAAGAGCGACGGGGTGGCGTCAAGGTGCGAGAGGCTCGACCCGAATACGGCTGTGCCGCAGAGCGCGGCTACGGCGAGCGCCGCGCCCAGGAGTGCGGTGGCCACCGGCGCGGAGGCGGCGCCGCGCCCGCGTTCGAGCGCGTTGCGCACCCCGACCACCATGGTCGGCGGCGCACCCGCCGCACCCACCATCCCGACGACGGCCGACGAGCGGGGACGGACTGCGTCCGCCCGACCACGAGCGGCGCGCAGCGACGGCCACAACCCCAGGGCGAGCACGACCAGCACAGTGGCGAGCGCGCCGAGCAGAAGGACGGGTCCGTCGACGCGGAGGCCCGTTGACGGTTCGGCGAGGCGAGCGTCGCCGACGGGTGCGAACGAGGAGAGGGCGTAGGCGAGCGCCGACGCCGCGGCGGCGCCCACCAGGGCGACGAGCAGGGTCGATGCCATGCCCAGCGCCACGAGGACGCTCCGGCCCAGCCCGAGCGCCTGGAGGATGGGGAACTCATCGCTCTCCACCCGGCGGGTCCGGCTCAGCGCCTGCCCGACCACGGCCGCCCCAGCCAGCGCGGCCAGCGCGGCCAGCAGCCACCAGCCGACTGCCTGCGGATGGATGGAGCCGGCGATCTGCACCTCGGGGGTACTCAGGTCGGTGAAATCTTCGATGCCGAGTGACTTGGCGTAGGTCTTGAATGCGTCGACCTCGGCGGCTCCGTGGCGCAGCTTCACGAGGTAGAGGACCCCTGATGTCGTCTTTGGCAGTACGGAACGGGCGAAGGCCGGTGTCGTGTAGACGTCGTACAGCGGGGTGGTCCCGGCCTGAAACTCGTCGACGGCCGCTTCCATCCCGACGACGTGGAACGAGACGAACGGGCCCGTCGGCGGGGGACCCGCGCCGGTGGCGTTGTTGACGGCTTCCGATTGGGAGGCGGCATACATCCTCATCCGCAGGACGGTCCCGACGTGGACCCCGTTGTCCCGCTGCAGGTTGAAGGTGGCCAGAATCTCGTCGGGCGACGACGGGTTGGGCATCCTGCCGGCGACGAGGTTGACGGTCCGAGACATCTCCTTAGGCGACATGTACACGACGTTGAAGTTGTTGTTGTCGATCGGGTCTGTGCATGCGCACACGGGCTGACCGTTATAGGCGACCGATGCAGTCGTGATCGAAGAGACGGTGGGATACCGGGCGAGTTGCGGGAGCGGCGACCCGTTGAAGACGACGAAGTCGTAGCCGTGGGTCCGAACAACGGAGGGGAACGCGGTCGCCGTCCGCCTGCCGGCGGCCGCCGACGCCATGACCACGCCTCGGGCGACTGCGATGAGGATCGCCATCGCCAGCCACGATCGCCAGCGGCGGCGCAGCTCGGCCCGGAAGATCAGCCGGAGCGCGTCCACGAGCCCCTTCGCCTTCCCCGGCCAGTCCCGGTGGCCGGCATGGCCTGCGCGTCGCTTCACCAGATCCATCCATCCATGTCGACTGCATCCAGTTCGATTTCGCAGGTCAGCAGCGTGGCGCCACGGTGCGCCTACTACGCAGGCTAAGGCGAGGGGGTGTCCCAGGGGCTAAATGTCCCATAACGTGCATGCAGAAGGTCGTTTACTAATCCACCACTTTCCCGGGCAGCTTGCGGCACCGCCAGCTCTATCCGATCTGAAGCCTCTCGGGGGTTCCACATGCGGCCCTTGAGGCGCGTCCGCGGGATAATGGAGGGATGAGCGACCAGTCCCCGACCGTCCTGCCAGTGGGCGAGCCCAGCCGCCCATCGATCCGGCGAGCAGTCTTCGGGACGCTGTGGGCGGTAGCGATGTTCGTCGTCTTCACGGCGACCAAGGAGACGAAGATCTACAACAACGCCCCGTGGTTGAACGACCCCTATGACACGGTGATCTCGTTCACGATGTTCCTAGTGCCGTTGGTGGCTGCATTCCTCCTCGTTCAGGTCTCACTGTGTCTCCGGTCCGAGCCGTTATCTGTGGCACGGGTTGTCTCCATCCTTCGTGCATGCCGGGTGGCCGTCGGGGCGATCCTCGTAGAGCTGTCATCGGCATGGGTGGCTGTGATGCTCGGAGCCAACGAGAGTCGTTGGACGCCGGGATCTACCGGTCTGGAAGTTGGGCTTCTCCTCGTGGCGACGGTCGTTGCCACCATTGCCATCGTTTGCCTGGCCCGTGTCCCTCGTCTCTCGAAACACAGTGCGCACTGGGACGAGGCTGAGCCCGACTGGATCGGCGATGCGGTTGCCGTAGCGAAGCGTGAGAGTCGTTGGCTGGGTTCACTTCGAAGCCGTGCAATACCGATCCTTGACTGGTGCGACCGAACGCTCCTCCAGGAAGTCCGCCGGCATCCCGTGATCACCGCTGCGGTAGCGAGTGCAGGGTTCGGCATTGCCGTCTTCGGGTGGCAGGGGTACCGAGAGGGATACCTGCCATCGGTGACCCTACTGTCCATGGGCCTCGGGTTTTGCGGGATGTTTGCCTTCCTGATCCCGGCCGGTTCGTACTTCGGCCTCGTGCGGAGTACCAACCCGTCGCGTGGGTTGCGACGGAGAGTGCTCGATGCGTCCGTCATCGCCGGCGCGGCGGCCATCGTGGCGCTGGCCTTCCGAGGCAACCTCTGGGGGATCATCGGGTCAAATGGCAATGCTGCCGGTCCTTCACAGTTGGCCGTGCTTGAAGCCGGGGCCATCCTGCTTGCGTTCACGATCGCCCTCATTGTGGAGTCGCTCGCCCGAGCCTACCCGCGGTTGCGATGACCCTGGCCATACGGCCTTTTGTTCGTGACCAACTCCCCTTGGTCGAGCCGTGGTTCGAGGACTCTGAGACGCAACGTTGGCTGGGGGGTCCGGGCTGGCCACGGATGAGTCTCGATCTCGCCAACGCTCCTTTGGGTGAGTTCCGGGGGGCACAAGAGACGGGGCGCTACGAATTCTTGGCGTGGGACAAGGATGTGCCTGTTGGCTATGTGGACTGTGGAACCTTCGACCGATGGGCCACCTGGGAAGGTGGTCCAGGTGGACGGGGAGTGGTGAGCGTCATCGACGAACCATCGGGCAGCATTGCCTACGTCGCCGACCCGGCACTGAGGCGAAGGGGCTATGGGGTCGGCATGATCCTGTCGTTGATGCGGGTACTCCCTCTGGAGAAGGTATCGCTCTTTGCGGCAGGCATCGAGCCTGAAAACACAGCCTCCGTCCAATGCCTACTCTCGGCGGGGTTCTGGCCTCTTGACCCGGTTCCCGACTGGGAAGGCATCGTCTACTACGCACGGAGGAGGGTCTGAATGGCTGTGACGTGCGCCTGTTGCTCAATGTCGGTCGACTGGTGGGTGAGACTGCGCTCCCACCCCGACATGCCGATATGCCATGACTGCCTCGGCGGCCTCAACGGGGCACAGCTCCGTCGCGTTCACGCTGCAGACCTATGGGCACCTCCTACCGGGCGCCGGCAGCTCAGCCGCGCTGGCGGTCGCCGTGCTCGTCCACAACGCTTAACTTGCGTGACCAAGTTGTGACTTTTGGGGCCATCCGAGAGGGTACGAACCCTCTGTTACCTAGGAAACCCCGTTATTCGGCGTGGGACTGGGAGATCCACGTGGCGTACATCTCGGCGTAGTCCCCGCCACGGGCGATGAGCTCCTCGTGCGTGCCGAGCTCGAGCAACCGGCCTTCTCCGACCACCACGATGCGGTCGGCGCGCATGGCGGTCGACAGCCGGTGGGCGATGAGCACCGCCGTACGGCCCTGCAGGAGCACGTCGAGCGCCGCCTCGACCATCGTCTCGGACTGGAGGTCGAGGTTGGAGGTGGCCTCGTCCAGCACGAGCACGCGGGGGTGGGCCATGAAGGCCCGAGCCAGCGCGATCAGCTGCCGCTCGCCCGAGGAGAGTGACTGGCCGCGTTCGTGGACGACCGTGTCGAGTCCGTAGGGGAGCCGTGCCACGAGCTCGGTCAGCCCCACCTGGTGCACGGCGTCCCAGACGGCGTCGTCGGGTGCTCCCGGCCGGGCGAACGATATGTTGTCCCGGATGGAGCCGGCGAAGAGGAAGGGTTCCTGGGGGACGACACCGAGCTGGCTGCGCAACGACTTCAGGGTCACCGACCGCAGGTCGAAGCCGTCAATGAGCACACGGCCCGCGGTGGGGTCGTAGAAGCGGGTCACCAGTTTGGCCATGGTGGACTTGCCGGCCCCGGTGGCGCCCACGAAGGCCACCGTCTCGCCGGGCTCAATGGTCAGGTCGATGTCCTCGAGCACGGGGACCGACGGGTCGTAGCCGAAGGAGACATGCTCGAAGCGGATCCGCCCGCGGATCGCCGGGAGCTCGGTGGCGTCGGGGCTCTCGGTGACCGAGGGCTCGCTCTCCAGCAGGGTACGCAGCTTGAACACCGAGGACTGACCCTGCTGATAGACGTTGTACTGCTGGACGAGGAGCTGGATCGGCTGGAAGAACCGCCCGACGTAGAGGAAGAAGGCGACCAGCGCACCGATCGAGAGCTGATGATGGAGGTACATGTTGCCGCCGACGGCGAGGATCACGACCTGGCCGATGACGCCGAGTAGCTGGGTGCCCGGGCCGTAGACCCCGTTGATGCGGCCGGTGTAGTAGTTGGCCTCGCGGTACGAGCCCACGATGTTGCGGTGCTTCACGACGTTGAAGCTCTGGCGGTTGTGGGCGGTGACCACCCGCACCCCCTGCAGGCTCTCGGACAGGTCGGCCAGCACGAGGGCGATGCCGTCGCGCACCTTGTCGTAGCCTCGTTCCGAGGCCCGTTTGAACCAGATCGACATGGCGGTCAGCGGAGGGATGACCACGACGATGGTAATGACGGCCAACCGGACGTTGGTGGTGAAGAGGAAGACCGAGATGACGACCATGGTCAGCGCTTGGATGGCGAACTGGGCCAGACCGTCCTGGAGCAGCTGTTGGAGGTTCTCGATGTCGCTCGTCATCCTGCTCATGACGACGCCCGCCTTCTCCTCGGTGAAGAAGTCGAGAGAGAGCCGTTGCAGGTGGCGGAAGATGGTGACCCGCAGGTCGTTCATCACCCATGAGGCCAGACGCCCCGTCACCCGCACCTGGCCCCACTGGGCCGCCGCCGAGATCCCCACCGCGGCCAGGTAGGCGAGCGAGAGGAGGACGACCAGACCGAAGTCGTGGTGGCCGGGCTGCATCCCGTCGTCTATGGCCGTCTCGGTCAGCCACGGACCGAGCTGGGTGGTGACGCCGATGATCCCTACCAGCACCAGGGCCCCGGCCAGCATGCGGGGGTACACCCTGAGGAGGCCGCCCAGGCTTAGCTGGCGCCGTTCCGCGTCCGAGGGCTGTTGGGAGAACGTGACATCGGATTCGCCCCGGTCGGGCTCCTCGGCCAGCAGGAGATCGACGCCGCTCTGCAGCTCGGGGGGAATGCCGCCGAACGGCAAGCCGGGCTGGGCCTGACCCGGAGGCCCCTGGGCAAATCCCCCCATACCTCCTCCTCCGCCGAACATCAGCGGACCGGGCCTTGTCGGCGATCGACACCGTCACCGGACGCGACACCGCCATCGAACTCGACCTGGAGATCGTCCTCGGCCGCCTCGACCGCCTCGGCCTGGGCCAGGACCTCCGAGTAGAGCGGCGTGGAGGCGAGCAGCTCGGCATGCGTGCCGTCGGCGACGATCCTCCCGCCGTCGAGCAGCACAACCCGGTCGGCCAGGCTGATGGTGGAGAGGCGATGGGCCACGATGAGCGTCGTCCGGTCCTGCATCAACCGGCGCAGCGCGGAGTGGATCTTCTGCTCCACCTTGACGTCGATGGCACTCGTGGCGTCGTCGAGAATGAGGATCGGGGGATTGACGAGGAGCGCACGGGCGATGGCGATTCGCTGACGCTGCCCACCCGAGAGCGTGTAGCCGCGCTCTCCGACAACCGTGTCGTACCCTGCGGGGAGCTGTCTGATGAAGACGTCGGCGCCGGAGGCCTGGGCCGCGGCGACGATCTCTTCGCGGCCGGCGTCGGGACGCCCGTAGGCGATGTTGTCCCGAATGGAGACCGAGAAGAGGAACGGCTCGTCGAGGACCACGCCGATGTTGCCCCGCAGGCTGGTCAGGGTCAGGTCCCGGACGTCCTGATCGTCGACGAGAACGGCTCCGTCGCTCACGTCGTAGAAGCGGGCGACGAGCCGGGCGATGGTGGACTTGCCGCTACCCGTCCGGCCGACCAGGGCCACGGTCTCTCCGGGTCGGATGTGCAGATTGAACTCGGACAGCACGTCGGGATTCCCCCCGTCCTCGACCGAGAGGGCGACCCGGCTCTGCGTCCCGTAGGCGAAGCGCACATTCTCGAACCGAACATCACCCCGGCAGTCGGTCAGTTCCTTCGCGTCCGGGCGATCGACCACGGAGGGCCGCTCGTCGAGGATCTCGTAGATGCGCTCGGCCGACGCGGAGGCGCGCTGCCCCATCATGATCAGCATGCCGAGCATCATGAACGGGGCCTGCATCATCAGCAGGTAGGCGTTGAACGCCAGAATGGCGCCGAATCCCAGCTTCCCCTGAATGACCATATAGCCGCCGAAGAGGAGCACCAGGGCCAGTCCGACCTGGGACAGGTTCTGGATCACGGGCGTGTAGCGGGACCGCAGGTCGGCGTCTTTGATGTAGCTCCACTGCACCCTGTCGGCCGCGGTGGCCAGCTTGCGCAGCTGTTCCTCCTCGGCGGCGAACGACTTGACGACCCGCACGCCGTTGACGTTCTCGTCGACCACGGTCGCCACCTCGGCCAGGCGGGACTGGATCAGCCAGGACACCGGGAAGAGGACCTTGCGCATGCGAATGCCCGTCCAGTAAATGAAGGGCATGGTCACCATCGCCACCAGGGCCAGCACCACGTTGATGGAGAGCATGTAGCCGAAGGCCACCAGGGCGATGGAGCACTGGACCAAAATGAGGGGGGCGAAGGTGAGGTACATCTGCACCGAGCGGATGTCCGAGTTGGCCCGGGAGATCAGCTGACCCGACTGCACACGGTCGTAGAACGGGAACGACATACGGGTGAGGTGCTCGTAGATGCCGTTGCGCAGGTCGAACTCTATGTTGTAGGCCATTTTGTAGAGGGCGTTTCGCGAGATGTACCCCGCCACCGCCCCGACCAGCCCGAGTACCAGCACCCACTCGACGTAGAAGTGCAGGGGCACGGTGTGCTTTTCGAGCGAGTTGTCGATGGCGTGATTGAGGAGGTCGGGGATCTGGACCTGAATGACCAGGCCGACGAAGGACAGGATGATGGCGGTGAGGAAGAGCGCCTTGTGGGAAGCGACGACCGGGTAGGCCCGCCGCAGCCAGGTCTTGGAGGAGTCGGGATCCACGGTGGCCTTGGGCCTCTTGTAGATGCTGGTGACCCCCATGGGGACGTAGGCCGCCAGGGGCAGTTGTCGCACCACCGTGTCGGCGCCGGCCGCTTCCCCGGCGCCGTTTCCCCCCGGCCGGCCGATGCGCCGGCGAGCCTGTCTTCGGTGGTGCTCACTGGACCTGCTTCCGCATCTGGTGGAAGTTGGCCATGGCATGGCCCCACAGCTCCAATGAGCGGAGCACCATCAGCTCGTCGGGGTCGGGTAGGCAGGCGGCGATCGACTCCAGGTACTCGTCGACGCACAGGTCGGCCGCCGCCACCATGCGTTCGCCCTCCGCGGTCAGGCGCAGCGTGATCCGCCGCCGGTCGCTCTCCTCGTGGCTGCGGTCCACCAGGCCCCGGGCCACGAGCCCGTCGATGACGGCGGTGATGGACGGTGGGCGCACGGCCAGGCGTTGGGCCAGACCGGAGGCGGCGGCCGAGCCCTCCGACAGGATCCCCAGCACCCGGTACTGGGGCAGGGTCAGATCGATCTGGGCCAGGGCGATCTCGACCCGCTTGGACAACCAGGCCGTGACGCGCCCGTAGGTGCCGGGTCCCGGCCGTTCACCGGCCGGTACCGAGGGTGTGATGGTCGTGGGAGTAGACACTTCGACCATCATACAGTTAGGCTTTCTAACTACAAACGGTGGGTGCTCCACTCGGGATCGAGCTGGCGCAGGAAGAGGGCGCAGCGCTGCTCCTCGTCGGTCTCCCCGATGGCCCCCGCCGCCAGCTCGAGGGCGTGGAGGGACCGTAGGAATCCCCGGTTGGATTCGTGGCCCCACCGTACATACCCCGATCCCCGCCAGCCCGCGGCCCGCAGGGCGTCGAGCCCCCGGTGATAGCCGACCCGGGCGAAGGCGTACCGGTCGATGTGGGCGTCGGCCAGTTCGGCCAGGGTGGCCCAGGCTTGGAGGCAGCGGGGATCGCGCGCCGCCACGGCGGAGACGGCGGCCCGGCGCTCGGCCTCGGGGAGGGCCAGCGCGCCTTCGAGGGCATCGGCCAGATCGGGGCTGAGTGGCTCCAGCACCGTCTCCGGGCTCCCGCTGGTGAAGTGGACGGAGTGTTCGGTCGCCATGGCCTTCCATGTTACGGGCGGGGGTGGTGTTCCGGACGGGGGTGGTGTTCCGGACGGGGCTGGTGTTCCGGACGGGGGTGGTGTTCCGGGCCTGACGGGCGGGCGGGGATCGGTGGGGACGGTGTTGGGCGGTACTGTTCGCGCCACTGTGGGACGGGAGACGACGAGCGGAGCACAACGACGTCCCCCGGCGGCGTCGTCCGATCCGGACGACTACCGGTTCGTGCATTCGATCCGCACCCGCTTTGCCGAAACCGACGCCATGGGGATCATCCACCACGCGGCCTACCTGCCCTATCTCGAAGAGGCGCGCGTGGCGTACCTGCGCCGGCTCGGGCACCCCTATGGCGAGGTGCGAAGGGAAGGGATCAACTTCGCCGTGCTGGAGGTGGCGGTCCAGTACCGGCGACCTCTGTTCTTTGACGACCAGGTCGACATCCACGTGCGGGCGGCCGCCAGGAGCCGCGCCACCTTCCAGTTGGGATACCTGCTGACGGTCGATCATGAGGTCCATGCCACGGCGGTCACCGTGCACGGGTGTGTCGACGCCGACGGCAGGGCGCGCCGACTTCCGTCATGGATCGGTGACGCCTTCGTGTGACGGATCGGCCGTGTCGTTGGCCCAGGGGAACTAGAGGGTCGAGCCCGGGAGGGTGCCGCGGAACTCCCACCGATTGCCGGCCGGGTCCTGGCAGAACACGACGCGGAGCTTCTCCGCATTGCGGGCGCTGTACTCGAGCCCGACCTCCTCAAGTCTTTCCTCCAGCGCGCCGAGCGAGTCGCCGAGCTCGAGAGCGACGTGGGCTCGTGTCGAGGGGTGGTGGTCCGGATCCTCGCTGAGGTGGATCTGTGTACCGTCCTCGCCCTCGAACCACAGGGCGGTGGGTGGCGTCCCGGGGGTCAGCTCCATCGGCCGGTAGCTGAGGAGGTCGGTGAGGAAGGCGGTCTCGGCGTCCGCTCCATCGACCGGAATGCTCAGGTTGACGTGGTGAAGGCGCAGCACAAGGCGATGGTACCAGCGGGCGCCGACCCCGCGACCGGCTGACGAAGGTGTGTCACCGCGGGGGCAGGCGGGAGTAGCTGGCGAAGTTCCCGAAGAGCTGTTCGTGCTCGCCTTCGCGGCCGTAGGTCACCGCTTGCACGAGGAGATCGCCACCGACGAAGGCTCCCTTCCACGAGGCACCGAGCCCCCCGAACACCTCCTCCCGGTCCCCGCGGCTGCGGGGCTTGTTGATGCCCACCTTGAAGGCCTGAAGCTCCTCGGACATCTGGGCGCCCGCCTCGACGTCGTCGGTGGCAATGCTGGCAACGAGAGATCCGTTGGACGCGTTCATCGCGGCGACCAGCTCGGCCCGGGTGTCCACGACGACCACCGAGTCCAGCGGGCCGAACGGCTCGGCATGGTGGAGCGACCACGACGCGGGGGGCTGGAGCACACAGGAGGGCGCGATGTAGGCCGAGGTGTCCTGCACGTCGAGGAACCTCCCGTCACCGACCGATCCACGGTAGAGAGGTATGCCCCCGCCCCTCACCGCCTCATCGAACTGCGCCGACAGCTCGGACGCCTTGTTGGCGTGGATGACCGGTCCGAAGTCCAGATCGGGGAGGGGGTCGTCGGGATGGTCGACGGCAAGCGGATTTCCGAATCGGACGGCGCTGACCACCGGCAGGTACGTGGCGAGGAAGGCGGGCATGAGCCGGCGCTGTACGACGTAGCGCGGGTAGGCCGTGCAGCGTTGCTTGGCGTACTCGAACCCCCTGCGCATATGTTGCGCCAGGAGATGCCACTGCGAGAAGTCCCAGATCCCCCACGCGTTCAGGCCTTCCTGCTCGAGCATGTGGCGACGGCCGGTGTCGGCCAGCGAGACGGCGGCCCGCCGCCCGTTGGCCCGGCCTCCGACAAAGGCCAACGCCCCGATGCCCTCCGAGCGGATGAGGACCTCGCCCATGTGCGATCCCATTCCCGAGAGCAGCGTGACGGGCAGTCCGGCTCGCCGCATGAGGGCGTGGGCGAGGGTCAGGGAGTGGAACCCCCCTTGGCTCGGGGTCTTGGCCACCACGGCGTTGCCGGCCAGTGCCTGGACGAGCTCGGCGTGCACCTGCACGCTCATCGGGTAGTTCCAGCTGGCGATGTTGGACACCGGTCCGGGCAGGGGTTGGCGCTGCGTGCCGTCGCCCGCGGTGAGCTGACGCTCGATCTGGCCGAGGTACCACCGCACACCGTCTATGCAGCGATCCACGTCGGCGCAGGCCAGACGCCAGGGCTTGCCGATCTCCCACACGAGGAGGAGGGCAAGCAGGTCGCGCTGTTCGATCAGTCCGTCCACCGCATCCGACACCCGTGACCGGCGCTCGTCCAGATCGACCGCGACCCACGCCCGATGCTCATGGAGGGCGTGCTCCACCGCCGCCACAGCCTCTTCGTAGTCGACCAGCGGTGGGCCCGGGATCGGTGTGCCGTCAACGGCGTTGACGTGGTCTCCCGGAATGCCGATCCTCCGCCACTCGCCGCGGGTGAGGTTGCGGAGGCGATCGGAGTCGAACGCCTCGGGCGCCACCTGGACGCACCGCGCGTAGGTCTCCCACCACGACGTACCTGGCTTGAGAATCAACGCCACGGGCCGGCCTCCCCGCCATGCAGGTCACCCGCCCTGCGTGGCGGGATCCTACCCGCTCGCTCCCACAGTTGGTTCGGGGCAATCGGTTCAGGTGCGGGGCAATCTGTTCAGAGCATCGTGCTCCCGGCGTTCACGTGGAGCGTCTGGCCGGTGATGTAGCGCGCCTCTTCACTCACCAGGAACGCCACCGCGGTGGCGATGTCGTCGGGCACGAGGACCACACCCATCGGGTTGGCGATGCGAGAGGATGTCGCCATCTCGAGCATCTGCCGATCCTCGGGCCATGAGCGGCGGGTCATCGGCGTGTCGACGACTCCGGGGGCGACCACGTTCGCCGTGACGCCGGCGGCCGCCCCGTCGTGTGCCATGGCGCGCGTGAACCCGACGAGCCCGGCCTTCGACGCCGAGTACGCCGCGGTGCCCGGCCCGGCCCGGAAGGCCGATCCCGAGGAGATGGAGACCACCCGGCCCCACCTCCGCTCGATCATGCCGCCGAGCACGTGGCGGCTCACCAGGAACGCCCCGGTCAGATTGGTGGCGATCATCCTGTCCCAGAGCTCGTCGGTCATCTGGTGCACCGCAGCGCCGTCGGAGATGCCGGCGCAGTTGACGAGGATGTCGGCCGGACCCAGGTCGTCCTCGAGCTGTTGGCCCGCGCTGGCTACCGATGGCGGGTCACCGACATCGCACGTGACCCAGGTGGCACAGGGCACTTCCTCGGCCGGTGGCACCAGATCGAGCACGGCCACCGCCGCCGATGCGGCGGTCAACTGGGCGACGATCGCCGAGCCGATGCCTCCGGAACCTCCCGTGACCCATGCCGTCCGGCCGGATAGATCGAGCTGCATCTCTTCGCCTCCCCGTGAGGCCGCCGCCGGCCCCCTCGCTTCTCTTGTGGATCATCGCTTGTGGATCACCGCTTGTCGCTCTCGTGGTGTTTCCCGCGTCACGGCGACGGTGCTCGCACGCCCCTCTTCTCCACCACGACTCCGGGACCGTTGAGCCTCAGCCGGCAGGCGAGCCTGGTCAGCGGAGTCCTCGCCCGCGCCGGCATACGCGTCTGCATCGCCAGGAGCTCGTCGTCCTCCGGCGGCTGTGTGTGGAGCTCACCGGCCGTCACGGTGACGAAGCACAACATGCATTCGGCTTGACCCCAGCAGCTCGTCGGCCACCGGTAGCCGAGCCGCCATGCCGCCTCGGCTACCGATTCGCCGGGTCGCACATCGAACTCGAATCCGGACGGCTCAACGCGCACAATCGTCATACCGGTGACGCTCGGCCATCGGGCGACCTCTGACGCTCGGTGCGCGAGGCCGCTCGGGGGGCAGACACCGTTGCAGTCTAGAGGTTTGAGAGGATGTACCCCCTGGCCGACCCGACCCGCTCAGCCCCCAACGGTCGACTGCTCGCCCACCGGGCCGAAGAGACAGACTCGCTCCGAGCTGGGCCGGAATGGCAGGGCGCCGGGGTTTTGGAACGTCGTTTCTGCTCTGATAACGTGGTTTCTATAGTCCAGCCGGTGGACGGGGGATAGGGGGTTGGGAATGGAGATTCCTCGGCTGATCTCGGTCGACGATCACGTCATAGAGCCGGCCCACGTCTGGCAGGAGAACCTTCCCATCGGCTACCGCGACTCGGGGCCGGTGCTGGTGCGGCGACGCGGCCGGTCGGTGTTCGCAGGCAAGACGTGGGTACTCGAGGAGGACGACACCGCCCCATGGGCCGATAGTTGGAGCTACGACGGCACCCTGTTCCCGATCGATCGTACCTTCGCTGCGGTGAGCTTTCCCCGTGAGGACCGGGGGTCCGGCGCGATGATCTTCGACGACATGCGAGCCGGCTGTTACGACCGTAAGGCGCGCTTGACCGACATGGACACCAACCACACCGAGGCGTCACTGTGCTTCCCCACCTTTCCCCGCTTCTGCGGTCAGACCTTCCTCGAGGCCAAAGATCGCGAGCTCGCGGCGGCATGCATCCGTGCCTACAACGACTGGATGATCGATGACTGGTGCGCCGGCGACGCGTACGGCCGGCTCCTCCCCCTGACCCTCGTGCCGCTGTGGGATGCCGCGGCGGCGGCAGACGAGGTGCGGCGTTGCGCGCAGAAGGGCTCCCACGCCATCTGTTTCACGGAGAGCCCCCCCGACCTGGACCTACCGAGCATCTTCACCGACGTCTGGGAGCCGTTGTGGCAGGCCTGTGAGGAGACGGCCACGGTCGTGAACATGCACATCGGCTCGTCGTCGAGATTCCCGCGCACGAGCGACGATGCCCCTCCGCTGGTGTCGATCGCCCTGACCCACGAGGCCGCCGAACGGGCGCTCACCGACTGGCTCTGCTCGGGGATTCTCGAGCGCTTCCCGACGTTCAAGATCGCGTTGAGCGAGGGGCAGGCGGGATGGATCCCGTTCCTCTTGGAGCGACTCGACCGCTCGCAGGCCCAGTGGGGCTCCATGTCCGGCGCCCCGATCTCGCGGCCGCCGAGCACCTATGTGCCCGGCCGGGTCTATGCCTGCACCTACGACGAGTACACCGGCCTCGCCCTGCGGGACCGGATCGGCATGGGGCAGCTCATGTTCGAGACCGACTACCCCCACACCGACTCCACCTTCCCCGACTCGAAGGCGGTGGCCGAGCGGATGGTCACCAGCGCCGGACTGGACGAAGCCGAGGCCCGGGCGCTGCTGCGGGGTAACGCCATCGAGTGCTACGGGCTGGCCAGCCGTGGCCTCGTGGCCTGAAATCGACGCAGGTTGAGACGTAGGAAAAGGAGAACCCATGCTCATCTATCCCTATAAGGGCAAGAGCCCCAAGGTCGCCGCCTCGGCGCTGGTGGCCGACAACGTCACCCTCATCGGCGACGTAGAGATCGGCGAGGAGTGCTCCATCTGGCCCGGTGTGGTGATCCGTTCGGACACCACGCCGATCCGGATCGGCAACAACGTCCACATTGAAGAGAACTCGGTGCTGCACACGTCCACGCACATTGAGGACAACGTGATGATCGGTCACTCCTGCACCATTGAGGCGTTCATCGGACACGACACGTTGATCGGCAACACTGCCGCGCTGATGCCGTTGTCGAGAATCGGGGCTGGCTGCGCCGTTGCCGCGGGCTCCGTGGTGCTCGAGCAGGTGGAGATCCCCGAATACTGCTTCGTGATGGGCACGCCGGCCAAGGTCCACTCCAAGATCGATCCGGCCGACCCGGCCCACATGATGCGCCTGTGCTCGACCTACATCCCGACGATGCGCGAGCTGGCCGACGACTACCGCCGCCAGGGCATCTGGGCCCGGTCATGACCGAGCACGGCGGCCCGCTGGCGGGCGTCCGCGTCGTCGAATGGTCCATCTGGCAGCACGGCCCGGTGGCCGGCGCCATGCTCGGCGACCTCGGCGCCGACGTCATAAAGGTAGAAGAGCGCGAGGGCGGTGACTCGGGGCGGGCCATGTACGCCTTCGAGGACACCGGCGCCTCGCCCTACTTCGAGGTCAACAACCGCAACAAGCGCAGTGTCGCCGTCGACATGAAGAAGCCCCAAGGCGTGGCGCTGGTCCGCCGGCTGGTCGCCAATTCCGACGTCTTCATCCAGAACTTCCGACCTGGCATCGCCGAGAAGATCGGGCTCGACTACGAGACACTGCGGTCCGACAACCCGCTCCTCGTCTACGGCTCGGCCAGTGCCTATGGCGCCAAGGGCCCCGAGCGCACCGGTCGGGCCTACGACCTCTTGGGCCAGGCCCGCTCGGGGTTGCTCTTCCACCCCAGCAGCACGGAGCTGCAGAAGGCCCAAGATGGCGGGTTGGCCGATCAGATGGGCGCCATCATGCTCGCCTACGGCGTGCTCGCCGCCCTGGTCGCACGGGAACGCCACGGCGTCGGACAGCGGGTCGACACCTCTCTGTTCGGCAGCATGCTGTCCCTGCGGGGCCTCGCACTGGCGCTGGAGCTCATGACGCAGGACGGTCGGGTGGCGACCTCGACGTTCCACAAGCACATGGGGGGCGAACCACCGTCGCGGCAGAACCCGGGCAACCCGCTGTGGAACACCTACGCCGCCGCCGACGGCAAGTGGATCGCAATGGCGATGGTCCAGTCGGATCCTCACTGGCTCAACTTCCTGGAGGCACTCGGCCGTCCCGAACCGCTCGCCAGCGATCCCCGGTTCGCCGACCACATCACCCGCTGCCAGAACGCCCGGGCCTGCGTTGCCCTGCTCGATGACGTGTTCGCCACCCGGACGCGAGCCGAGTGGATGGCGCGTCTCCTCGCCGAGGGCGACATGCCCATCTGCGCGGTCAACACCACGGCGGACGTCGCCGACGATCCCCAGGCCATCGCCAACGACTACGTCACCTGGTTCGACCACCCCGTCATGGGCCGGGTCCGCGAGCCGGGGTTCCCGGTCGCCTTGTCGGAGACGCCGGCCAGCCTGCGGCGCCCGGCGCCCGAGCTCGGTCAGCACACCGAGGACGTCCTCCTCGAGGTGCTCGGCATGGACTGGGACGGGATCGGCGAGTTGAAGAAGCTGGAGGTCATTTAGTTGGCTGAGGTGAAGCTCGGAACCCGCCTGCGCAGCGTGGTGTGCACCACCGAGGTGATCGTCACCAAGGGTTCCCCCCCTCGGGGCGCCCTGTCCTGTTCGGGTCAGCCGATGGTGCCGAGCGAGGGAGCCGACACAACACCGGCGGTCCCTTCCGGCGACGTCGCTTTGGACAGGACGCTGTTGGGCAAGCGCTATCGGACGGCCGACGGGAGCATCGAGGTGCTCTGTGTCCATCAGGGTCGGGGCGCCCTGGCGGTCGGCGGCATGCCCCTCGAACTGGTCAAGCCCAAGCTTCTGCCGGCGTCCGACTAGTTGTATTACAACTAGTCGGCCCGGCCACGTGGTGACGGTGGCGTGTCGGCGTTCGACGCGCCGTGGGGGCGCTCGAGTGGTTCGGCGTCTGCCTCGGGCGAGAATCCGACCTCGAAGTGCACCTCGGTCCGCCAGATCTCCATCTGCGCTAGACGTCTGAAGACAACTTGTCCGCCGTGGTGAACGGTGGCGTGCTCATGGAGCGCGGCCAGAGACGGTGGCGCTGCACCACATTGACTTCTGCCGCGAGGAGGAAGAGCTGGGCACCCAGGTAGATCCAGGTCAGCAAGACGATGACGACTCACTCGCCGTGAACTTCGCCCTCATTCTCGCCGCCTTCTTGGTGATGACGGCCGAGAAGTTCACCTGGCGCGACGTCGTCCTCGGCTCCGCCCTGGCCACCGTCTTCTGGCAGGTCCTCCAGCTGATCGGAAGTTGGTACATCGGCCGGGAACTCCAGCACCGCTCGGAGATTTATGGCTTCTTCCTGTCGATCCGTCGCAGGGCCACCGCAATGGGGCCGGATCGGTGGGAAGGGCTCGAATCCGGGGTCATGGATCCCAACGATAGGCGGGTGCCTTTTGCAGTCCTCACGCGCCGCGACCCCTGCGTCCCAAGGGCCGCGGCGCGGCACGCGACGAACGGTTTGCTATGCGGTCACCTCGCGTTCGCCGTAGACGGCCAGGCCGTAGATGACGAGGACGCCTACGAAAATGTAGGTGAGAGACCACACCGGGTAGTAGGGCATCCACCAGATGGCGCTGATGGCCATCACCGCTCCGGCGAAGATTCCGATCCATCGACTGATCTGTGAGCGTGCCACGACGCCCCCGGCACAGATGATGAGCACGATGCCCACCACGAGGTAGACCCAGCCATAGGTCTTCAGGCTGTGGCCGAAGATGGCATTTTCCAGGTTCTCCGGCAGCACCCCGTGGTACCTGAACGCCCAGATGGCGTCGAAGATGCGCATGATGCCGGCAACTCCGAGCACGATGGCGGCAAAGATCAGCCAGCCTTCACCCTTTTCTTCCATGATGTCCTCCCCTTCTTCCGTATGTCGCCGGAGACGTGCAACGGCGGGCTGGCCACGCTACTCCACCTCTCCCGGCGAATGCTCGGACTCGGGGGATCAGCCGACCGTGGCCGAGGGCGCGTGCTGCGTTGCGGCGTCCGTACGCGAAGAGGATCCGCGCCGTCGGCGTTGCTAGGCTTCGTGGACCATGAGCGACGTCGTGCGATGATCAGCGACAAGTCGGTGCTCGATCGGGCGCGCCTGCGCGAGCTGTTCGACCTCCGTGGCGAGCACCACGTCGACAGCGGCGCCGGTTACCGGGACGACCCGTATCCGATATGGCGGAGGTTGCGCGAGGAGGCGCCGGTACATCCGGGTACGGTCCACGACCTGACCGGCTACAACGCACCGTTGATCTTCCAGGGCCTGCCCTATCCCGATCGGCCGCACTTCTCGACCTTCACCTATGAGGTGGCCGATGATGCCCTGCGCGACCAGAAGTTGTTCGCCTCGGCGCCCGGAACGGTCGACCCGGTCGGCGGTGAGCTGGCACCCCTGAACAGCATGCTGACCATGGGTGGCGCCCAGCACCGGCGCTACCGCTCTCTCGTGCAGCCATCGTTCGTGCCGGCCAAGGCGCAGTGGTGGGTCAGCAAGTGGACCGAACAAACGGTGCACCGGATCATCGACTCCTTCGTCGACGACGGGCGTGCGGACCTCAACCTTGATTTCTGTGCGCCGGTGCCGGTCCTCACCATCACCGGCAGTTTCGGGATCCCGGTCGACCAGGCCCTCGACCTCCGGGCGTCGCTGACCAGCCCCGCCGAGATGGTCAAGATCGTGTCCCCGATCGTCCGGTCCCGACGCGAGTCCCTCGAGGACGACCTCATAAGCACTCTCGTCGACGCGGAGATCGCCGACGAGGACGGAAGCCGGCACCGCCTGTCCGATCCGGAGATCAACTCCTTTGCTCTGCTGCTCCTGGCCGCCGGGTCGGGGACGACCTGGAGGCAGATGGGCATCACCCTCACGGCGCTGTTGCAGAGGCCGGGCCTCCTGCAGGCGGTCCGGAACGACCGGGAGCTCTTGAAGGCGGCGATCGAGGAGTCGGTGCGCTGGATGCCCACCAACCCGATGTTCTCCCGCTTCGTGACCGAGGACGTCGACTTCTACGGCACCCACCTCCCGCGGGGCTCGTTGCTGCACCTCTGTCTTGGGGCAGGTAGCCGAGATCCGGCGCGCTGGGACCGCCCCGAGGAGTTCGACGCCACCCGACCCCCGCGACCCGCCCTGGGCTTCGGCGGCGGGCCGCACGTCTGCCTCGGCATGCACGTGGCCCGAGCGACCATGCAGGTTGGCATCGGCGCCCTGCTCGACCGGCTTCCCAACCTTCGTCTCGACGCCGACGCCGAGCCGCCGGCGTTCCTCGGCATGTACCACCGGGGGGTGACGGCGGTCCCTGTCGTGTTCGGGTAGCCGTCGCCCGGGCCCAGGGACCGTTGCGCCTACCGCCCGTTCTTGCCACGCCGTGGGACAACGTCCTGGTGGTGGCCGGTTCTCTCCGCTCCGGGCCCGACGAGGTGGTCACGGCGGGCTCATTTGACAGGCAATGTTTGGGCGTCTAATTTTATGGCCAACAGTTAGGAGACAAAGTACCTGTGACGCGACGGTGGTCGCCCGAAGCAGGAGCCTCACGCATGGCCAGTTCCCCGACAGCCGTCTACACCGGTCGAATGGATCCCTACATAAAGAGGATCGCCACCGTTGTCGTGCTCGGGATGATCCTCTCGATCCTCGATATGACGATCGTCAACGTGGCCTTGGACAGCCTCTCGCGCGATCTTCACACCTCACTGGCCAGCGTGCAGTGGGTCGTTTCCGCCTATCTGCTGGCTCTTGCGGCCGTGATACCGCTGGCGGGCTGGGCCGTCAAGAAGTTTGGCGCGTTCCGCGTCTACATGTACGCACTGGTGCTGTTCACTCTCGGATCGGCGCTGTGTGGTCTGGCCAGTTCGACGGGAGAGCTCATCGCCTTTCGGGTCCTGCAGGGGCTGGGGGGCGGCCTGCTCGCCCCCACCGGTATGACCATCCTGGTCAAGGCCACGGGTCACGAGAACCTCCCGAAGGTGATGGCCGCCATAGGGGTCCCGATGGTGCTGGCGCCAATTCTGGGCCCGACGCTCGGTGGCTTCTTGTTGCAGAGCGTCGGCTGGCACGCCATTTTCCTGGTCAACGTGCCGGTGGGTATCGCCACGGGGATCGTGGCACTACGACTGCTGCCGCGTGATCGGCCGGAGCCCGAGGCAGCCGGGGCGCTGGACTGGCCGGGGTTGGTTCTGGCCGCCGCGGGCACCGTCGGTATCACCTACGGGCTCTCCCAGAGCGCCTCGGCCGGGAGCTTCACATCGACCTCGGTCGTCGGACCCATCCTGGTCGGCTGTCTGTGCATCGCCGGATTCATCGTACGGTCGCGGCGGCTGGCGAACCCCCTGCTCGACCTGAAGCTCTATTCGGTCCGTGTCTACAGCGCCGCCACCGTGGTCATGTTCTGCATGGGTGCAGTGTCCTTCGGGGCGATGCTGCTCCTTCCGCTGTTCTTCCAAGACGTCAGGGGCGACGACGCCCTTCGCACGGGCATCCTTCTCATCCCGCAGGGCATCGGAGGAGCCTTCGGCATGAACCGTTCGGCCGCGGCGATCCGCCGGTTCGGCGCCGGTCTGACGTCGCTCATCGGTTTGACCATCTTGGTGGCGGCGACCGCGCCGTTCCTCTTCGTCGGCCCGTCGACTTCCTACTGGACGATATCGACGATCATGGTGGTCCGCGGCGTCGGTATCGTGTTGGCTGCCATGCCGGCGATGACGGCCGCGTTCTCCAGCCTCACCCACGATCAGGTCGGAGATGCGAGCCCGCAGCTCAATATCATCCAGCGGGTCGGGGGATCACTGGGCACGGCGATCGTCGCGGTTGTGCTGCAGGACAACCTGGCGCACGCCTCCTCCACCTCCAACGGGCATCCCTCCCCCGATGCTGTGGCCCACGCCTTCAATCAGACGTACCTCTGGGTGATCGTGATCTCGCTCCTGGCATTCATCCCCGGTGTGGTGTTGTGGCGCTTGGAGCGCCGACCACGCGTTGAGGGCTACGAACCAGTTGGTGCTCCGGAGCTCATGGAGATCGTGACGTGACGGCCGTCGAGCAGGCATCGTCGTCGACCCTTCAGCCGAGCGTTCTCGACGAAGTCCGCTTGGCCTTCGTCGAACTGCTGGGGGCCGAGCGGCGCCTCCGCAGTCGCGAGCAGAACCGTTCGCGCGACCTCACGCAGTCACAGCTGCGCGCCCTGTCGGCGCTCTCGAAGGTCGACGAGGTCACCGCCGGGGAACTGGCCAAGAGCGCTGATCTCAACCCGGCGAGCGTCACCGCCATGCTTGATCAGCTTGAGGCAAACGACATCATCGAACGGCGCCGGGCAGAGCAGGATCGGCGAATGTGCATGGTGTCGCTCACAGAAAAAGGTCGGGCGATCCTGGACGAGCGCCAGGCGAACTGGCTCGCTCTGTGGCAGGAGCATTTCGGTCACATGCCGGACGAGGATCTCTCCGCAGCGCTCAGGGTCATACAGAAGATGGTCTGGTTGCTCGACGTCATGCAGTGACCGCCGCGTGGGGAGGATGGATGCAGGATTCGAAACCTACCGGGCCCCTGGCGACCGCGCAGGCGTCCGTGGCAGATCGGGGTCCGTCCCCGGTGCCGGGCGACCAGTGGGCGTCCGACGGCGCCGAGGAGGTGAGCTTCGAGCGGATCGTAGGCCATCGTCCCCGCTACGCGGCCGTCCTCGCCGATATTGAGGCAGCACTGTGGCGGCAGGACGCCGTCCCTCCGTTGCTGCTCGAGCTCTGCCGCCTGCGCATCGCGCAGCTGCTCGGCTGTGGCGTGGCGCTCGCTCACCGCACCCCGCAGGCGGTCGCCGCCGGACTCGACGAAAGCCTGGTGAGCTCGCTGTCGCAGTGGCCGACGGACGCCAGGTTCTCCGGCCAGGCGCGCGTCTGCCTCGGCTACGCCGAACAGCTCCTGATGGACGCGCAAGGCGTCTCGGACGAGGAGGCGGACCGAGTGATCGACGCGGTGGGACAAGGAGGCTTTCTGGTGCTCGCCTACGCGTGCGGCTTGTTCGAGACGACGCAACGCGGCCGGCTGATCGTCGGCGCGTACGAGGTGGTGAGATGAGAAGCGTTCCCCGGACCGACGTCACCCTCGAAGAGGTCGCGCCCGAGCTCGCCGCCGCCCACGCCCGTTTCATGGCGGTGGCGTATCCGGGTGCCGTCGACCTCGTCACCCGTGAGCTCCTGCGGATCCTCAGCGGACGGCTGTCGCACTGCAGCGTCTGTCGCAACCTCCGCCTGCAGGCGGCGATCGACCGCGGGTTCGACGAGTCGATGGTCGACCATCTGGAGGACCCCACGAACAGCGACCTGCCCGAGCGCCAACAGGTCGTGCTCCGACTGGCGAACGCCTTCCTCACCGCGCCCGGGAGCTTCACGGCCGAGGACTGGGCAGTGCTGGAGCGTCACTACACCGCCGAGCAGGTCGCCGAGCTCCTCCTCGATCTCGTCCGGTTCCGGCCCGGGTCCAAGCTGCTGGTCGCGTCGGGCCGCGAGCCCGAGATCGACGAACTGGCCTACATGTAAGCCGAAGACAGGGGCGACCTCCCCTGAGCGGCGTCGCCACCTCGCGGGTAGTGTGGCCGAAATTGCCGACAGGAGGGCCAGCATGAGCCTGACAGAAATCGCCAAGGTATCCCTGAGTGCGCCGGACCACTTCTTCATCGGCGGTGAATGGGTCAAGCCCTCGAGCTCGGACCAGATTGACGTCGTCAACTCCAGCACGGAGGAGGTCTTCCTTCGAGTCGCCGAGGCGAAGGCGGAGGACATGGATCGGGCGATCGCTGCGGCTCGGGAGGCCTTCGATCGCGGACCGTGGCCGCGGCTGACCCACGCCGAGCGGGCGGACTACATGCTGAAGATCGCCGCGGCCATCGAAGAACGCGTGCCGGAAATTGGTTCTATCTGGTCCGGACAGGCTGGGATCTTGCATTCGATGGCCCGAGCGAGTGGGCCCGGCTTCGGCGGACCCTTCCGGTACTACGCCAGCTTGGCCGATGAGTTCCCGTTCCAAGAGCGGCACACTCCCTCAGCCGGAGGAAACGTCGGGCTCATTGTCCGAGAAGCAGTCGGCGTCGTGGGGGCCATCATCCCGTGGAACGGACCGATGGGGCTCATCGGCAACAAAGTCGCGCCGGCACTCCTCGCCGGCTGCACGGTCGTGCTCAAGGCCTCACCGGAAGCGCCCGGCGAGGCGTACGTCTTCGCCGAGGTCGCCGAGGCGATAGGGCTTCCCCCCGGAGTGATCAACGTGGTGACGGCAGATCGGGCCGTCTCGGAGCTGTTGGTGCGCGACCCACGGGTCGACAAGATCAGTTTCACCGGCTCGACCGCTGCCGGCCGGCGCATCGCCTCTCTCTGCGGGGAGCGCATTGCCAGAGTGACTCTCGAACTCGGCGGGAAGTCAGCCGCCGTGGTGCTGGACGATTTCGACATCGCCACTGCGGCGTCGACGATTACCAGCCGGGCCTGCCTGATGACCGGTCAGGTCTGCTCGTCACTGACCCGCATTGTGGTCACGCGGGACCGCCACGACGACCTGGTGGAGGCGTTGAGCGACTCCTTCTCCCACGTGAAGGTCGGGAGTGCGTTCGATCCGGACAGCAGCATGGGGCCGCTGGCCATGGAGCGTCAACGCGACCGCGTGGAGGGTTACATCGCCAAGGGAATCGACGAAGGTGCGAAGTTGGCGACGGGAGGCCATCGACCGGGGAATCTCGACCGGGGCTGGTTCATCGAACCGACGATCTTTGGAGACGTCGACAACTCGTCCACCATCGCGCAAGAGGAGATCTTCGGGCCGGTCTTGAGCGTGATTGCTGCCGACAACGAAGAGCACGCAGTAGCAATCGCCAACGACACCATCTACGGCCTCAACAACTCGGTCTTCACCAACGACGCCGACCGGGCCTACGACGTGGCGCGGCAGCTCCGATCCGGAACAGTCGGCCACAACTCGTTCCGCACCGATTTCGGCATCGCCTTCGGCGGCTTCAAGCAGTCGGGTATCGGGCGTGAAGGTGGGCGTGACGGGCTCCTGCCCTACCTCGAGGCGAAGACGATCATCCTCGACGAGGAGCCCCGGCAGATCAGCTGACCGGCTCCGTGATGGCGGAGCGGACGGACAGTGGACCTCAGCGACGAGCCAAACGGCGACCGCTCTGGGTATCGATCGGCGTGTAGTTCAGCTCGAAGTGGTGATAGAGGGTCGACTCGTCCGACTGAGAAAGTTCTCCGCCATGGAGATCGATGTCAGGTGCAGAGTGCACCTGCTCTTTGGTCACTGCGACCTGGAGGTCGTCGGGACCGATCTGGATCCCGCCGAGCGGCACGAAGGTGAGATGACGGCCGATGATGCCTTCCTTGACCGTGGCGAACTGCGGTACGTCGGTCTCGACGTCGACATAGACGTCTTGTAACTTGCCTATCTTGTGCCCATTGACGTCGATGAGCATCTTTCCCTGCCAGTCGGCCGCACTCCATTGGGCTTTTCCCTGCTCGTCGGTCATGTCGGCTCCTCTCCTCCGATGCAGCGTACCGGTGGAACACAGACCACCACCCCGATGCGCTGGGGATACATCCTCGAGCCCTGGCCACGGGTACGGTGGGTCTCCGGCGCGCCGTCCCCCTCAGTAGCCCGACCGGGCCGCATCAAGGACGGCGAGGATTTCGTCGCCCCATCGCTCGAGGCGGATCTGGCCAATGCCGCGACAGTCGGCCAGCTCGGCGAGCGTTCGAGGATCCCGGTCGGCGATGGCTGCGAGTTCGATGTCCTTCAAGATGACGTAGGCGGGCACTGCGTCTTTGCTGGCCATCGCCCACCTCCACGTGCGCAGCGCCTCCTCGACCGGGGTCGTGGCTGCCTTCCCGCCTTTCAGGCCAGCTGCCGGGCCGACCAGCGTGACGCTCTTCCCGTCGACGCGCACGTCTGAGCCGAGCGCCACCTTGATCCTCACGGCACCGACGGACAGGACCGCCGCGGCCGCCGTGATTTCGACGATCGTCCCGGTGGTGCCCCTGTCCTCCACGACCAGCCCGAGGGTCGCTTCCACCGTGGGCAGCCGCACCTCGCGCGCACCGGCCTTCCCGCGGCCGTTCCGGCGTCCTCCGCCGGGCCCCGGCGTTCGCCGGCCGCGGTCCGCGCCGTCGGAAGGGCGGTGCCTCCTCTCGGTGTCGTGGTCGGCGTGGCGCCGGGAAGAAGCTCGGACACGGCTCCCGTCGAGCTCGGCGAGGAACATCGAGGGGGCCTCGGTGTCGGCGAGAACGACCACCTGGCTCCGGGCCCTGGTGAGGGCGACGTGGAACACCCGCCGCTCACCCTCCTCGTCGTTGGCCAGTCGATGTGGGAAGAGTCCCTGCGAAACATCGAAGATGACCACATGCCCCCATTCCCGCCCCTTGATGCGATGCACCGTGGACAGCAGCACCAACGGTCCGTTGAGCGGGGTCCGGGAGAGAACCTCTCGCAACCAGGTTTCGAAGGTGGCCACGTGGCCGTGCAGGGCGGCGACTGATTCGAGCGCGGTCAGGTCGTCGGCATGGGTGGAGCGGTCCGCCTCCTTGCGCGAGCCATCGAGGATGTCCATGGTCTCGTCGAGCCCGATGTCGACTCGGATGGCTCTGAGCGCTGCGGCAGGTGAGCGACCACAGGCCTTGGCTACGGTCTCCAGGTCGGTTGCGTAGGCCTCGAGTTTCGGGACGTCGCGACCTGAGAGGCGGCGGGCGAGTCGGCGCATGTCGGTGAGTGAGGTCGTCGACCGACTGGTGAGCATGTCGACCACGTTGGGTGCGATGCCCCGGGAGGGGCGGCGGATCGTCTCGAGGACGTCTTCACGCCTGATGTCGTCCGGGTCGGTCCCGATCCGGAGGTAGGCGAACGCGGTGCGGATACCCGTCCGTTGCAGCACGCTGGCGGACAGTGGGGTGGTGCAGGGGACGCCCGCTTCCATGCAGGCCACCTGCACCGGCAAGAGGGCCGAGTTGACCCGGGCGAGGACGGCGATGTCGCCGGGGTCGACCCCGCCGGCGCGCCAGGCCGAGATGGCCTCGACGGCCAGCCCCGCCAGTGCGTCCGCCGAGGCCTTGACGACGGCGACGGGTCCGCATCCGGACAGCGGCCCGCCGAAGTCGGCCAGTTCGTCGGTGCGCCCGACGGGGGCACCGATGATCTTTTCGATCCGGCCTGCGTTGTAGGAGAGCACGTGACGTGCCGCGTCGACAACCGCCGGTGGACAGCGATAGTTGACGTTCAAGTCGTGGGCGCCGGCGCCGGGGAAGTAGTGGGAAAAGTTGATGAGGAACTCCGGGGTCGCCCCGGAGTAGCCGTAAATGACCTGGTCGTCGTCCCCGACCCCGAAGCAGTCGTAGGCGGGCGCAGCCAGGAGCCGGATGAGCAGGAGGTGGGCGGGGTTGAGGTCCTGGAACTCGTCGACGAGCAGATGCCGGCATGTGGATTGAACCGCCGAGCGGGCGTCGGGATTGGTCAGGAGGATCTCTATGGCCTGGTAGATCTGCTCGTCGAAATCGACCGCACCGGCATCCGCCAACGCCGCGCGGTAGAGCTCGAATCCTTGCGCGATGCCCGAGGCGTCTGGATCAGCCTCTTCGACCACCTCGGGTGCGTTGAGCCCGAGCCGGATTGCCGAGAGGGCGGCGAGGTAGGGGGCCACGGTGTCGGTGTTGGCCTGCCGGCGGATCTCGATGTGGCGCTGCAAGAGTTCCCGGACGGCAGGCTCCTCGAGAACGCGTCGTCGGCCGGCTGACCCGAACTCGTTGCAGATCCACAACCCGAAGCTGTTCAGGGTGCGGATGTTGAGCTTCTCCGAACCCTCGATGTCCCCGCACCGCTCCTTCAGTTCGCGGGCCGCCTTGGTGTTGTAGGCCAACGCGGTGACCGTGCCCGGGTGCACACCGCAGTCACCGACGAGGTGGCGGAGACGCTCGGTGAGAACCCTGGTCTTGCCGGATCCCGCCGGTGCGATGACCCGGGCGCCGCCGGTACGGTGACAGACCGCGGCCAGCTGGTCGGGCGCGAGTTCTGACCGGGGCTGTCGCAAGCCGGCCGGCTGGAGCCGGCCGGCTTCGGCGTTCCAGCGGTGGACCACCCCGATCCGCGAAGGGAGTGCCGGCGGTTGGGTGGGACCGCCGTCGATGAACATCGGGGTCCCGTCGGCGAGCATGATGTCGGCCGCGCCACCTTCCCCCACCCCGTCGCCGGCGAAGTGGCGGGCCGCCTTCCGGCCGTGCCACCAGATCGGATCGCCGCCTCGAGCGTCGTAGTTGTTGGCCCAGACCAGGAACTGCAGGCGCTCGCGGCCGAACGCAAAGTCGGGCGTGAGCTCGTAGACGGGACGGTGACAACGTTCGGGAGCCCGCAGAGCTGCGGGATCCACGCCCAGCTCAACCACGACAGGCTGACGATCGATCCAGTAACGGTGGAGATCCTCTGCCGCCGGTCCGGGGTCTCTCAGCGCGGCATCGCCGACGACGACGCGGGGGCAGGACTCCCAGGCCTCGGGTGGCCGGTGACCCGGGAGAAGCGCGACGCCTCGGCCGAGCTCGACCGGGCCTGGTGAGGTCATGGGCCATGGTAACGATCGGGTGTCACTCCGCCCGCGGCGGAAGCAGCTTCCGCAGAGCGGGGGCGACAGCGGGCCATTCGGATGAAGGAGCTCTTCAACGCAGGATCTCACTTTGGGTTGACATGCATCCATTTGGCTGCCTATAGTTAGGCAACCAAACAGCTGCCAATCCAAGGAGGGACAAATGCCGGACATTCGACACCGCGTGGCCATCACGGCCCCGATCGAGAGCGTGTACCAGGCCGTGGCTACACCGGAGGGAATCTCCCAATGGTGGACCCGAGACGGCGTGCGCGGGGAGGCCAGCGAGGGGTCCAAACTGCAGTTCTTCTTCGGTCAGCCGGATCCGGCCGCCGTCATGGAGGTCACTCGGCTGGACCCCGATGGGCATGTGAGCTGGAACTGCATCGAGGGTGCTGACGAGTGGGTCGGGACCACGCTCACCTTCGACCTCACCCACAAAGACGACGAGACGGTGGTGTTGTTCACCCACGCCCACTGGCGAGAGCCGGTCGAATTCATGGCGCACTGCAGCGCCAGGTGGGCCTACTTTCTCCTGAGCCTCAAGAGCCTCGTGGAAACCGGCCAGGGCACACCCTTTCCAGAGGACTTGAAATTCTGACGGCTACCGTGGAGCCGCTGACGGTCGATGTCTTCAAGGCGCTCGCCGACCCGAGTCGTCGCCACCTTCTGGATCGCCTGAACGCTCGCAACGGACAGAACCTTCGGGAACTCTCCGAAGGTCTGGACATGGCCCGACAGTCCGTCAGCAAGCACTTGGCCATTCTGGAGGCGGCCAACCTGGTGACGACCATCCGACGGGGTCGCGAGAAGCTCCACTACCTCAACGCCGCACCGATCAACGAAATCGCCGAACGCTGGATCAATCGCTACGACCGAGAACGGGCCCGGGCCCTCTCGGACCTCAAACGAGCACTGGAGGACACGCCGATGGAGAAGCCGGAGTTCGTCTACACGACGTACATCAGGACCACACCCGAGCTGCTGTGGCAGGCCTTGACCGAACCGTCGTTCACCCGTCGCTGGTGGCAGGTGAGCTTCGAAACGGACTGGGAGGTGGGATCGCCCATGACCTGGGACAACGCCGGGCTGGTCATCGCCGATCCGGAGCAGGTCGTTCTCGAATCTGATCCCTACCGGAGGCTGGCCTATACGTGGCACACCTTCACTCCCGAGCACAGGGAACGTCTTGGAGACGAGACGTTCGCCAAGGTCTCGAGTGAGCGTCGCTCAAGAGTCGCGTTCGACATCGAACCGGTGGGGGAGATGGTCAAACTGACCGTCATTCATGACGATTTCGAACCTGGAAGCACTGCGGCGACCATGGTGAGAAACGGCTGGCCCGTGTTCCTGTCCAGTTTGAAGACCCTTCTCGAAACCGGCGAGGCCCTCGCGTCGACCCGCACCGACCGAAAGGCGGGTTCGACAACGTGAACACGTTCGTCTTCAGGCTCAAGGCGCCGCGTCCCACGTTTGCCCTCGACATGACCGACGAGGAGCGCGGGATCATGGCCCGTCACGCCGCCTACTGGCAGCCCCTGATCGACTCCGGTCGTATGGTGATCTTTGGACCCGTCCTCGACGGCAGCGGATCGTGGGGTCTCGGCGTGGTCGAAGCCGATGACGAGGAGGACCTCCGCGCCTTTGCTGCGGGCGATCCGGTGGTTACGTCCGGCACTGCAGAGATGGAGGTCGGCACATTGCTTGCCGGATTCGTTCGACCCCGGTGACTCCACTGTCACGTCGATCGCCGAGCCCGCCAGGTAGGTGCCGCCGCCGACTACTGCACACTGAACCTGCTTGCGAGGTTGGCCAGGTAGTCGATGTGGCTGCCGACCGAGTCCAGGCCCAGACCCATGGTCACCACGGTGACGTGGGTGCCCCCCGCCTCGCGCCAGGCATCGATCTCCCTGGTGAGTTCACCTACGTCGGCTCCGCTCAACGCCACGTACTCCCCGCCGAACTCTTGGACCGGTCTGCCGAAATCACCCACACGCTCACGCAGCCGGCTCCAGGAGGCGACGGCGTGAGCGACCCCACCACCGAAGAAGATGAAGCCATCTCCGACCCTGGCGGCCCGGTCGAATGCCTTCTCGCCGGATCCACCGAGCCAGATCGGGATGGACCTCGCTGGCTTCGGGACGAGGGAAGCCCTTTCGATTCGATCGAAGCGACCTGAGAAGTCGACCACGGAGTCGGTGAACAACCGGCGAAGTAGCTCTATCTGCTCTTCCTGCCTCGCACCGCGGGTATGAAAGTCCTGACCGAGCGCCTCGTACTCGACGTAGTTCCAACCGATACCCACACCGAGGCGCAGTCGACCGTCCGAGAGAAGGTCCACATCGGTCGCTTGCCGGGCGACGAGTGCCGTCGGGCGCTGCGGAAGGATCAGGATCCCGGTGGCAAAGGAGATTCGTTCGGTGATGCCAGCCAGATAGGCGAACATGACGAACGGATCGTGGAAAGGGTCACGCTCGGTATAGGGGCCCGTCAGCTTCGGCGTTCGATCGGCGTGAACGGCTCCGAGCACATGGTCGTAGGCGAGGATGTGATCGAAGCCCAAGTCCTCGACCGCTCGGCCGAATTGGCCGACAGCGGCCGGGTCGCCTCGAAGTTCGATCTGAGGGTACGCGACACCGATTTCCATGAGCAGCAGCTTCCCATAGGTGGTTTCGCATCGGCCGATTTTTGGCGGGTCGATCTCACTGGCGCCCCCGGCAGGACTCGAACCTGCGCCACCGGCTCCGGAGGCCGGTGCTCTATCCGCTGAGCTACGGGGGCATGAGCAGGGCAACGATCGTAGTCCTCTCCGCCGTCGCTCCGTTTCGGGCGGCCCCGGGCTGCCGTATCCTGCTTCACCATGCCTACGGACGACGGCGTGGCCACCGCTGCGGTAGAGCGCGTACTCCTGCCTCGGACGGCGACCGTCGGACCCGGTGGCCACCTGTGGGTCGGTGGCATCGACCTTCTCGAGTTGGCCGCCGAGTATGGCACACCCCTCTTCGTCTACGACGAGGACCATCTGCGCCACTCCTGCCGGGAGGCGGTCGAGGCGTGGGGGGACGGGGTGGCTTACGCGACCAAGGCGTTCCTCTGCCGTGCCATGGCCAGTCTGGCGTACGAAGAGGGCATGCAGCTCGATGTGGCGTCGGGAGGCGAGCTCCACGTCGCTCTCTCGGCCGGCGTGCCGGCGGAGAGGCTGGTGTTCCATGGCAACAACAAATCGGACCAGGAGTTGGCCACCGCCGTCGAGCGCGGCGTGGGTCGCATCGTCGTCGACTCCTTCGACGAGATCGCGCGGCTCGGTCGCCTGCTCGATACGCCTCGGGGAGGTTCCCGCCGCCCCCGGGTCCTGGTCCGGGTGACCCCGGGCGTCGAAGCCCACACGCACGAGTTCGTCCGCACCGGGGGGGAGGACTCCAAGTTCGGCTTCTCGGTCGCCGAGGGCGCAGCCGCCGAAGCGGTCGCCGCACTCGAGCTGCTGCCCGGAGTGGAGCTGGTGGGGGTGCATGCGCACATCGGGAGCCAGGTGTTCGACGTGTCGTCGTTCGAACAGGCGGCGGAGGTATTGGGCCGATTCTTCGCACCCCTCGACCTTCCCGAGCTTGTCGTGGGTGGCGGGCTCGGCGTGCCCTACGTGAACGGTGAGCGGGCGCCGACCCAGGCCGAGTGGGCCGCCGCTACCCGCTGGGCGTGCGCGCATGTCGGCGTCGACCCGTCGGTTCGGATCTCGGCCGAACCGGGACGCTCCATCGTCGCCACGGCGGGAATGACGCTCTACACGGTGGGGACGATCAAGAAGCTTCCCGGAATACGAACCTACGTCAGCGTCGACGGCGGCATGAGCGACAACCCGCGCCCCGTGCTCTATGGGAGCGGCTACGAGGCGTTCCTCCCGCGCGCCGTCGACGCGGCCCGGCCCACCGCCATCCGGTTGGTGGGAAAGCACTGCGAGAGCGGGGATCTCGTCGTTCCCCAGGGCTTCGTGCCCGAGGGTCTCAGGGTGGGCGACATCGTCGCCACGCCGGTCACGGGAGCGTATGGCTATGCCATGGCGTCCAACTACAACAAGGTGCCGCGGCCGGCCGTGGTGTTCGTGGCCGGCGGCAGCGCGCGCCTGGTCGTACGCCGGGAGACGGTCGACGACATGACCCGTCTCGATGCGTAAGGCCCGCCAAGCCGGTCGCCGTGCAGGCAGGCTGTAACTTGGTCGAATGACCACACGCCCGGAGCAGCCGGACTCCCCGTCCCGGGTGAGGGTAGGGCTCTTGGGCTGCGGCAACGTCGGAGGTGCCCTGGCCGAGCTGTTGACGACCCGCCAGGAGGACATTGCGGCCCGCACCGGGATCCGTCTGGAATTGGTGGGTATCGCCGTGGCCGACACCACCCGCCCGCGCTCGGCGAGCATTCCGGTCGAACTCTTCGGGACGGACGCGGGTGCACTAGTGGTACGGAACGATGTCGATGTCGTAGTGGAGCTCATCGGGGGGACGCACCCGGCCCATGAGCTCATAGAAGCGGCCCTGCGCGCCGGCAAGCCGGTGGTGACGGGTAACAAGGCCCTTCTGGCCGTCGCGGGGGCCGAGTTGTCCGAATTGGCGGCCTCTCAAGGGGTCGACCTCTTGTACGAGGCCGCGGTGGCGGGCGCGATCCCGGTTGTGCGATCGCTACGTGAATCGCTGGCCGGCGAGCAGATCGTGCGGGTCATGGGCATCGTGAACGGCACGACGAACTTCATCCTGACCCGTATGGAAGAAGACGGAGTCGACTTCGATGATGCGCTGGCCGAGGCGCAGAGCCTCGGGCTGGCTGAGCGCGATCCCACTGCGGACGTCGAAGGACACGACGCGGCCGCCAAGGCGGCTGTCCTGGCCGCCCTGGCCTTCGGGAGTGACGTGGTGGACGCCGATGTCCATCGAGAGGGGATTACGGGGATACGGGCGGTCGACGTGGCCTACGCCAAGCGGCTCGGCTATTCGGTCAAGCTCCTGGCCGTGGCGGAATTGGTGGATGGAGGTCCCGAGCTCTCGGTCAGGGTGCACCCGGCGATGGTGCCCGACACGCATCCCCTGGCGTCCGTGCGCGGCGCCTTCAACGCGGTGTTCGTCGAAGGAGCCGTGAGCGGCGAGCTCATGCTCTACGGCCGGGGTGCCGGTGGGGGGCCGACCGCAAGTGCCGTGCTCGGCGATCTCATCGATGCGGGGCGCAACCTGCGTGCCGGCGCGCCGGCGCGCGCCCCCAAGCGGACGAGCATCGCCGTGCGACCCCAGCCCGAGCTCTGGTCCGCGTTCTACCTCAGTATGGACGTGGTCGATCGACCCGGGGTGCTGGCCGCCGTGGCCAAGGTCTTCGGCGACCACCAGGTCGGGATCCGGGCCATGGAGCAGGTGGGGTTGGCCGACGAGGCCCGCCTGATCTTCCTCACCCATCCCGCCCGCGAGGGTGATCTACTGGCGACCATCGACGAGCTGCGCCTGTTGCAGGTGGTGGATCGGGTGGGTGGTGTGCTGCGCGTCATCGGCGAAGAGCAGGGATAGTCGTGGGCGCCGGATGGAGGGGGGTGGTCGAGGAGTACCGCTCCTTCCTTCCCATCGGGCCGGACGCGCCGGTCGTCACCTTGCTGGAGGGCGGGACGCCCCTGGTACCCGCCCCGCGCCTGTCCGAGCGGATGGGCGCGCACGTCTGGCTCAAGGTCGAGGGTGCAAACCCAACGGGGTCGTTCAAGGACAGGGGGATGACGATGGCCATCTCCATGGCCGTCGACGAGGGGGCCAAGGCCGTCGTGTGCGCCTCGACGGGGAACACCTCGGCCTCCGCTGCGGCCTACGCGGCGCGGGCGGGACTCACCTGTGTGGTGCTGATCCCAGAGGGCCACATCGCCTTGGGGAAGCTGGCCCAGGCCCTGATCCACGGCGCGCGGGTGCTCCAGGTGCGGGGTAACTTCGACCAGCTGCTGTCCATTGTCCGCGAACTACCGGACCGCGCGCCGATCACTGTCGTCAATTCGGTGAATCCCCATCGCATCGAGGGACAGAAGACGGGTGCTTTCGAGATCGTCGACGTTCTGGGGGACGCGCCGGACGTCCACTGCATTCCGGTCGGCAACGCAGGCAACATTACTGCCTACTGGAAGGGGTACCTCCAGTATAAGGAGGCCGGTCGCGCCACGAAGCTGCCTCGGATGCTGGGCTTCCAGGCCGCCGGCGCGGCGCCGATCGTCCTGGGCCAGCCCGTGGAGAATCCCGAGACGATCGCCACGGCAATCCGGATCGGCAACCCTGCCAGCTGGTACTCGGCCACGGCTGCGGCCAGCGAGTCGGGTGGTTCGATCACCGCGGTCACCGACGAGGAGATCCTTCACGCCTACACCTTCCTGGCGCAGCAGGAGTCGGTCTTCTGCGAGGCGGCCTCCGCCGCGTCGGTCGCCGGGTTGATGAAGATCGGGGTGCCCGAAGGTTGCGAAGTGGTGTGCGTGCTCACCGGTCATGGTCTCAAGGACCCCGATCTGGCCATCGGGCAGATCTCCGTGCCATCGGTCGTCGACCTGGATCTCAACGCCATATTGGCCGAGCTCTCCCTCTAGCCCTGGCGCCCGCCGGCTGCCGTCGGAGCCCGAGCAAGCCGGGTATGTTGGCATTGGTGGTCCGGTCCCGCTAGTGTAGGTACATCCCCGCTGCGCAGTGAAGCGCTCCCCGCGGGTACCAAAATGGTCCCGGGGTGTTTCTTGCAGAGGTGATCGGGGGAGGGTTCGGCATGAATCCCTCCCCCTCCCTATTCCTAACTCACCTCGCGCGGACATCCCGGGCGGGTGACAACCCCTCTATGGAAGAGGTGCCCGATGACTGCGGAACAGCAGCTCGAACGATCGGTACTTGAAGGCAAAGAGCGCGATGAGCTCAGCGCCATCGCCCAGGCAATGTCTCTCAAGACGACGACCAGGACGAAGAAGGCGGACATCATCGACCGGATACTCGACGCCACCGGCGTCACCGCCAACGGCGACTCCGCACATGACCCCGGGGCCAACGGCGGCACGAACGGCGGGAGCCCCGCACGTGGGGACGGCTCCGGCGTCAAGCCCACCCGCCGCGCCCGTTCGGCTGCATCCGGCGTGAGCGAGACCGTGGCGGCCGAGGCATCACCAGCCGCAGAAACGCCCGCCGCCGGCTCCTCGGCGGTCAGCACTCCGATCGACGCCGCACCGGCCGTGTTCATTGAACCGCCCGAGCTGGCGGACGCCGCCGAGACGGGCACACACCAGCAGAACGGTCAAGGTTCGTCCTCTCCCCAGCAGCAGAACCGGAACCGCCCCAACCAGGGGCAGAACCAGAACAACCGCAACAACCAGAACAACTCCTCACAGGGTGACGGTGGCGACGTCGGCAACAGGCGCGGCCGCCGGCGCCGCGGCCGCGAGCGGGGCGTCGGGGGAGAACTGCAAGGGGGAGGAGTTCAAGAGCAGCCGTACTCGGGCGAGATGGTCGAGGTCAAGGGCATGCTCGACCTGCGCGACGAGGGGTACGGGTTCCTGCGCTGCGGCGGGTACCTGCCGTCACCAAAGGACGTCTACATCTCCATCAGCCAGGCGAGGCGATTCGCTCTGCGCAAGGGCGACTACGTGGAAGGGGCGTGCCGTCCAGCGTCCAACAACGAGAAGTACCCGGCCCTCCTGCGCATCGACACGGTCTCGGGGCTCGATCCCGAAGTGGCGCGCAATCGCCCCCGTTTCGAAGACCTGACCCCGTTGTTCCCTGACTCCCGCTTGCACCTCGAGATGGCCGAGTCCGGCGACAAGGACAACCTCACGGCTCGCATCGTCGACCTCCTCTCGCCCGTCGGCAAGGGACAGCGTGGCCTGATCGTCTCCCCCCCCAAGGCGGGAAAGACGACCGTCATGAAGCAGATCGCACACTCCATTGAGGCCAACAATCCTGAGGTCCATCTCATGGTCCTTCTGGTCGACGAGCGTCCCGAGGAAGTCACCGACATGCGCCGGTCGGTGCACGGTGAGGTCATCGCATCGACCTTCGACCGACCGGCCGACGAGCACACTCAGGTGGCCGAGCTGACCATCGAGCGAGCGAAGCGCTTGGTGGAAGTAGGACGTGACGTCGTGATCATCCTCGACGGCATCACCCGACTGGCGCGCGCCTACAACCTCGCCGCGCCCGCCACTGGCCGGATCATGTCCGGCGGTGTGGACTCGGGCGCTCTGTACCCCCCCAAGAAGTTCTTCGGCGCCGCCCGCAACATCGAAGAAGGCGGCTCACTCACCATCCTGGCCTCGGCGTTGGTGGAGACCGGCTCGAAGATGGACGAGGTCATCTTCGAGGAGTTCAAGGGCACCGGCAACATGGAGCTCCGGCTCGACCGCCGCCTCTCCGAGCGCCGCCTCTACCCGGCCATCGACGTCAACGCCAGCTCGACCCGCCACGAGGAGCTGCTCTTCGAGCGGGGGCAACTCCAGCAGGTCTGGAAGCTGCGCCGGGTGCTCAACGCCTTGGCCAATGACGGGAAAGAAGCGGCCGGGCTCGAACTGCTCATGGACAAGATCCGCACGACCAGCAGCAACGACGAATTCTTGGCTGAAATCGCCAAGGGGCCTGCCACCTAGGGCGTGCGCCGGATGGAAGCCACCGGCGAACCCCTACACTGAACCGACCGAATCGACGCAGGAGACGCCATGAAGCCCGACATCCATCCCGACTACGTAGAGGCCACCGTGAGGTGCTCGTGTGGCAATACCTACGTCACCCACTCCACCAAGTCCGATCTCCACGTCGAACTGTGCAACGAGTGCCACCCCTTCTTCACCGGTAAGCAGAAGTTGGTCGACTCCGGCGGGCGGGTCGAGCGCTTCCAGCGTCGTTACGGTGCCCGCAAGGGCAAGGCCAAGTCGGCTCCGGCCCCGACCGCGACAGCGCGGGACTAGGTCCCGTCACGACGCGGCCGGGCCTGGTTGCCCGGATAGTCCGCTTCACCCATGCCCGTGTCCACGTTCGATGACCGGATTGCCGCGATCGAGTCGGAGTTCGACGCGGTCGAGGCCGACCTGGTCGACCCCACCGTCTTGTCCGACGCTGATCGGGTGCGTGACCTGTCCCGGCGTCACAAGGAGTTGGGCGAGATCGTCCGCGCCTGGCACGAGCTGACCGCTTCACGCGCCGACCTCGTCGCCGCCCGCGAGATGATGACCGAAGCCACGGGCGACGAGCGTGAGCTGATGCGGCAGGAGGTCGAAGAGGCCGAGGCGTCGGTGGCCGAGCTGGAGGAGACGATCCAATCCCTCCTGCTACCCAAAGATCCCAACGTCGGTCGCAATGTGATCATGGAGATTCGGGGAGCCGTTGGCGGAGACGAGGCCAATCTCTTCGCCCGCGTCCTCTACGACATGTACCTCCGCTTTGCCGCGCTGCAGAAGTGGAAGGTCGAGATTCTCTCGGAGGATGCCTCCGAGAGGGACGGCATCAACGAAGCGGTCTTCTTGATCAAGGGTGACGACGCGTACATCCGCTTGGAACACGAGGCGGGCACCCATCGCGTGCAGCGGGTACCGGTCACCGAGGCCAAGGGGCGGATCCACACCTCGACGGCCACGGTCACCGTGCTGCCCGAGGCGGCCGATGTGGAGATCGCCATCGATCCGAGCGACCTCAAAGTCGACGTCTACCGCTCCACCGGCCCGGGCGGGCAGTCGGTGAACACCACCGACTCGGCCGTCCGCATCACGCATCTCCCGACCGGGACCGTCGTCGCCATGCAGGACGAGAAGAGCCAGATCCAGAACCGGGCCAAGGCCATGGTGGTGCTGCGGGCCAGATTGCTCAAGGCCGAGCAGGACCGCCAGGCGGAGGAGATGTCTCTCCAGCGTCGGGGCCAGGTCGGCGCCGGGGGGCGCACCGACAAGATCCGCACCTACAATTTCAGGGAGAACCGCGTCACCGATCACCGGATCAACCTCACCCTCTACAAGCTCGATCAGGTGCTGGCGGGCGACCTCACGGAGCTGACGGACGCTCTCATGGCCGACAAGAGGGCGCGTCAGCTGGCGGGGGAGGAGGAAGGCACTCCGTGACACGGGGCGAGCTGATTGCTGAGCTCGCCGCGTCGTTGGGCGCCCGCCACGAGGCACGGTTCATCGTCGAGGAGGTGCTGGGCTCGACGCCCTCCTTCGGCGGACAGGTCGTCAGCACAGCGGAGGTGGACGCCGCCCGTTCCCTGGCGGCACTCCGGCAGGGCGGCGAACCTTTGCAGTACGTCCTCGGTCACTGGGCCTTCCGGTCGCTGGATCTCCTGGTGGACGGACGTGTGCTCATCCCCCGACCGGAGACCGAACAGGTGGTCGAGGTTGCGCTGGGCGAGGTGCGGCGGCTGGCCGCCGCACCCATCATCGTCGACGCCGGCACGGGCTCGGGCGCCATCGCCCTCTCCATGGCGACGGAACTGGCCGATCGCTGTCCCGAGGGCCGCCTCTGGGCCACCGACGCAAGTGCTGAGGCGCTGGCCGTGGCGAGAGCGAATCTGGATCGCGTCCGCCGCCAGCACCGCGGCCATGTCCTGCCGGTCACGTTGGCCCAAGGGTCCTGGCTCACCCCGCTTCCCCCAGCGCTGACGGGCCAGGTCGATCTGATCGTCGCCAACCCTCCCTACGTCGCCGCCGAGACGTGGCCGGATCTCCCCGAGGTCGTGCGCCGCGAGCCCCGCGGGGCGCTGGTGGCCGGTCCCGGTACCGACGGCACGCCCGGGCTCGGGGAGGTCGAGGAGGTGCTGTGCCAGGCGCGGATGTGGCTCTCGCGTCCGGGCGCCGTGGTGATAGAGCTGGCACCCCGGCAGCGCGAGGCCGCGGTCGCCATGGCCCGGCGCATGGGGTACGTCGAGGTCGGGGTGGAGAGGGATCTGGCACGACGCCCACGGACCCTGGTCGGTCGTGTCCGGTGACCGAACTTCGCATCGTGGGGGGGCGAAGTCGGGCCGAGCCGAGGGCGGCCCTGGCCGAGGGGCTGGTGATCGCCCTCGCGGTCCACGGCGGCTACCACCTGGCCGCGCTTCCCGGCCACCCCGAGGCCGTCGCCGTGGCGCGCGCCCGCAGCTCGACCTCCCTGCACGAGGCGCCTTTCCAGCTCATGGTGGGGCTCGGTGCCCAGGCGATGGCTCAGGCGTCGGAGTGGAGCAGGGAGACGCGCATCCTGACCGACCGCATGTGGCCTGGCCCCTTGACGGTCGTCGTGCCATCACAGGCGCCCGCCGCAGATGGATCGGGGGATGGGGTTGTGCGCATCACCATGCCGGCCTCGCGCGCCCTGCGGGCGCTGTGCCGCGCCTGTGGACCGGTGGCCCTCCTGGCGCTCGGGCACCCCAACGGTCGGCCACTCGTCGCCCGCGAGGAGGTGTGTGCACGGTTCACCGGCAACGACATCGCGCTCGTCGTCGACGGGGGAACCTGCCGTGGCCCCGGCCCCACCGTCGTCGACTGCACGGCGTCACCCCCCGTCGTGTGCCGGGTGGGCGCGTTCCCCGAGAGCTACGTGGATGCGGCGTTGATCATGGGCAACCGGCGAGCCCGCTGGCGCACCAAGAGGGCGGGACCCGACGCGGCGTCGCTGTCCTAGGGCCGGCGTGGGAGCTCGGTAGACTCCATGCCCATGCGCGTTGCGTTCGGCTCGGATCACGCCGGCTTTGCCCTCAAGGAGATCCTGAAGGCCGAGGTTGCGCAACGGGGTCACGACGTGTGCGACGTCGGGACCTACAGTCCGGAGCGGTCCGTGGACTATCCCGACTTCGGGGCCGCCGTCGGTCGTGCGGTCGCCGGCGGGGATGTGGATCTGGGCGTGTGCACCTGCGGTTCGGGCATCGGGATCGCCATGGCGGCCAACAAGATCGCCGGAGTCCGGGCGGCGGTGGTGCACGACGTGACCACCGCCGCCCTGGCCCGCCGACACAACCACGCCAACGTGGTCTGCCTCGGTGGCCGCGTGGTGGGTTCCGCCGTGGCCGTCGAGGCTCTGGTGGCCTTCCTCTCGTCCCCTGAAGAGCTGGGCCGACATGATGTCCGGATCGCCAAGTTGGCCAACCTGGACCGTGAACCCGTCTATGACAGCGGAGGAACTCCATGAGCACCTACGACGACGCACTGGCCTCCGACCCCGAGGTAGCCGGCCTGATCCACCAGGAACTGGACCGCCAGCAGACCACGTTGCAGCTGATCGCGTCCGAGAACTTCACCTCTCCCGCCGTTCTGGCCGCCTCTGGGTCCGTGCTGACCAACAAGTACTCCGAGGGCTATCCGGGCAAGCGCTACTACGGCGGAAACCAGGTCATCGACGCGGTGGAGGAGCTCGCCCGGCAGAGAGCGGTCGCCTTGTTCGGCGCCGACCACGCCAATGTGCAGCCGCACGCCGGCGCCAACGCAAATCTGGCGGTCTACCAGGCTCTTCTGGAGCCCGGGGCCACCATTCTGGCCATGCGTCTGGACCACGGCGGCCACCTGACGCACGGCTCTCCGGCTTCCATCACCTCCAAGGTGTGGCGCTTCGTCTCCTACGGGGTGTCACCGGCCAGCGACGACCCCTCCCACCCGGGCGAGGTCATCGACTTCGACCAGGTGAGGGACCTGGCCAAGCGGGAGCAGCCCGCCCTCATAGTGGCCGGCTCGACCGCCTACGCCCGGACGATCGATCCCCGGCCGTTTCGGGAGATCGCCGACTCGGTCGGTGCCCTCTTCATGTTCGACGCCGCCCATCCGGCCGGGCTGATCGCCGGCGGTGTCCATCCCAGCCCGGTCGGTGTGGCCGACGTCGTCACCTTCACCACCCACAAGACGCTGCGTGGCCCGCGGGGTGGGGCCATACTCTGCGGGTCCGAGCTGGCCAAGAAGATCGATAGCGCCGTCTTCCCCGGGCTGCAGGGGGGACCCTTGGAGCACATCATCGCCGCCAAGGCGGTGGCGTTCGCCGAAGCCGCCCGCCCCGAGTTCCGGCAGTACGCGGCCTCGGTGGTGGCCAACGCGGCGGCGTTGGCCGCGGCGTTGGCCAGCGAGGGCTTCCGGCTCGTCTCGGGCGGCACCGACAACCACATGGTCCTGATCGACCTGCGCACCTTCGACGAGGAGCTCACCGGCAAGGAGGCCCAGGAGGTGCTCGACCGGGCGGGCATCACGTTGAACCGCAACACGATCCCCGACGATCCCCGCTCTCCCTTCGTGACTTCCGGGCTCCGCCTGGGAGCGGCCGCCGAGACGACGGCTGGCATGGGACCTGGCGAAATGCAGACGATCGCCCGATTGATCGGTCGGATGCTCCGGGCCCGGTCCGACGAGGGTGAGGTGAGGGCGGTGCGGTCCGAGGTGGCCGAGCTCTGCGCCGCCTTCCCGCCCTACCCCGACCTCTTGGGGTAGGGGTGCCCGACATCGGTTGGTACGCCCTGGTGCTGGTCGTGGCGGCGGGAGCCACCGCCGCCCTGACCGTGCCGGCCCGCCAGCTCTCGGTGCGCGTGGGCTACGTCGCCCTGCCCAACGAGCGCAACATGCACACCCGGCCCATCCCGTACGGCGGGGGTGCCGCGATGTACCTCGGCTTTCTGGTGGCCGTGCTCTTCGCGGCCGCCATCCCGGCCCTGCGGCCGATCTTCACCGACTCTCCGGAGATGCTGGGGGTGGTGCTGGCGGCGGGCGCCATGTTCGTCGTCGGCCTCATCGACGACGTGAGGGACATGTCGGCTCCGGCCAAGATGGCGGGCCAGGTCCTGGCAGCGAGCATCCTGTACTTCTTCGGCGTCACGATGTGGGAGTTCAGGATCCCCTTGGCCGGGTCGTTCGTGCTGACCCCGGGGGTGATCCCGCTCATCACCGCTGCCTGGGTCATCGCGCTGACCAACGCCATCAACTTCATCGACGGGCTGGACGGTCTGGCCGCCGGGGTGGTGGCCATCGGGGCCGGGGCACTGGCGATCTACGGGCTCCGTCTCACGGGGCTCGGCATCCTCAACGGGGACAACGTGGGCCCCCTGGTCGCCGTCATCGCCTGCGGGATCTGCCTGGGCTTTCTCCCGTTCAACTTCAGTCCGGCACGCCTCTTCATGGGTGATGCGGGCGCCCATTTCCTGGGCATACTCATGGCCGCCGCCACCATGGTCATCGGCGGGCGGGTTCCCGTGGGCACCAGCGGGGAGACCTACTTCTTCTTTGCGCCCCTGTTCATCCCCTTCTTCATCCTGGGCGTGCCGATCGTCGACATGGCGTTCGCCTTCGTCCGGCGCACGGCCCGTGGAATGAGCTTCCACACGCCGGACAAGGAGCACATCCACCACCGTCTGCTGCGGCTGGGCCACGGACCCCGTCGAAGCGTGGTCATCCTGTGGGCCTGGACCGCCGTCCTCTCGGGGTTTCTCCTCTTTCCCCTGTTCATGCACCGTGCCAACGCCTTCATCCCCCTGGGCGCAGCCGCCCTCGGGGTGGGGCTCTACACCTTGTTCCACCCTGGGTTGCGAAAGGGCAACGACGACCTGGACGAGGGTGGGGGTGCGGGCGCGAACGGGACGAGACCAGAGGCGCCGGGCGCCGACGGATCGGCCGAGGTAGTGCGGTTCCCCTGACCGTGGTCCAGGGAATCGTTTGGACGCCATCTGGAGCGGGGTGCGATGATACTGGCTGTGTACCCCGTCCACCTCGCCTCGCTCGACGCCCCCATTCCGGGCGATCGGCCGAAGGACTCCGGCGCGCCACGCACCGCGTAAAGGATCGATTTCCGTATGTGTGGTCAAGTAAGCTCTGCTGTGCGCGCCCGGACCAGTGACGGAGGCAGGGCGGGTGCCGCCGGAGCCGGAAACAGGGGACGGCATGAAGCCACTGCCGGGGGTGGCCGCCTTCCTGGGTATGGGCCTGACCATCGCGGCGTGCATCGGCATCGGCGTCGGTCTGGGGCTGTGGGCGGACAGTGCCTGGCACACCGCGCCGGCGATGCTGGCGGTCGGTCTGATCCTCGGGGTGACCGCGGCGGTCTTCTTCGTCGTGGGCCAGATCCGCAGGTATCTCTGAGCGGAGCCGTGCGGGCATGATGTCGGGTCTCTCGGACCTCGAGGGCACCGCCTTGGCCAAGGTGTTGCGCCGCACCGTGGTGTCGGCCCTGATCGCCGGAGGGGGGGCCATCATCGTCGCCCTCTTCGTGGCGGCGCCGTTGGCCGCCCTCGGGATAGCCATCGGACTCGGCATGGCGATCCTCAATCTGCGCTTTCTCGACGCCGGGGTGGCGAAGGTCCAGACGAAGGGGGAGAGCAAGAAGGCGCAACGGCGGGCCATGGGCACCAAGAGCGTGACCCGCCTCGGCGTGATCACGGCGATCGCCATCGGCCTGGTGTTCCTGAACGCGCCACTGGGGATCGGCACGGTGATCGGGCTCGTCATCTTCCAGATGCTCTTCGTGGTCAACGTGGGTCGGATCGTGGTCAGCCAGGGGCTGCAGTGAGCGGGCACTACGTGCTGGCCGCCGGCAACATCACCATCGGGAATCACCGGGGCGTCGCGCACGTCGGCGGTCTGACGATCGATCTCGACGTCGTGTGGACCACGCTGATCGCCGCCGCCATCGTGCTCACTCTGGGCTTCGTGATGGTGCGCAAGGTCACTTCGGGCGTACCTGGGAAACTGCAACTCTTCTGGGAGACCGTCACCGAGCAGGTCTCGGACCTGGCCGACTCGGCCGTCGGACCCCAGGGTCGGCGCTTCGTCGGCCTGGGCGTCAGCGTCGGCATCTTCATCCTCGTCTGCAACTGGCTGGCCTTCGTCCCCAGCGGGGATCCGGGCTGGCTGGCTCCGCCCACCGGTGACGTCAATCTGCCACTGGCCATGGCCCTCACCGTCATCGTCTTGGTCCACTACAACTCGATCAGGACCCGCGGCTTCAAGGGATACCTCAAGCACTACGCCACGCCCTATGCCGCACTTGTCCCGATCAACATCATCGAGGAGATCACCAAGCCGATCACCATGACCTTTCGACTCTTCGGGAACATCTTCTCGGGTGTCCTGATGATCACCGTGATCGTGACCCTGATCCCGCCCTACCTGTCGTGGATCGGCCTGGCCGTATGGAAGCCCTTCGACGAGTTGTTCATCGGCGCCATCCAGGCGTTCATCTTCGCCCTTCTGACCATCATGTACCTCGGCATGGGGATGAGCACCGATGAGCAGCATTAGGGCCCGCCACACACAACATCGTTCCGATCTCAGCAGTTTTCGATAAAGGAGAGAAAGATGGCAGCAGACACAGTAGAAAGCTCGATACGCATCGCCGGCGCCCTCGTGGGTGGCGGCCTTGCGCTCGGGGGAGGCGCCATCGGCGCCGCCGTGGGTGACGGCCTGGCCGGTTCGCAGACCATCGCCGCCATCGCCCGCCAGCCCGAGATCGAGGCGAAGGCCCGTCAGTACTTCTTCTTGACCGTAGGTCTGGTGGAGGCCATGTACTTCATCAACCTGCTGTTCATGGTGGTGTTCGTCTACGTCTTCGCCGCCAAGTCCGTCAAGTAGGAACAGTTGTCCCGCAGCCAACCGACGGCAACCGTGACCAGGCCGGCTAGACCCCGGAGACCGAGAGCGACATGACGACAGCAGGCATCTTCCTTCTCCCAAATGGGACATTCTTCGTTGAGCTGATTGTCTTCGTCGTCCTCATCGTCATCATCGGGAAGAAGATCGTCCCGCCGATCACCGGGGCGATGTCGGAGCGACAGGAGCGGATCCGCGCCTCGCTCGACGCGGCCGACCAGGCGCGTGCCGACGCCTCGGCCGCCGACGACGAGCGCCGTGCCGTGCTCGAAGGGGCACGCCAGGAGGCCCGGGAGATCGTGGCGCAGGCCAACCGGACCGCCGAGGCGGTACGCGTCGACTTTCAGACCCGGGGCCAGGCGGAGTTCGAGCGCATCGTCGGCGGGGCCGAGGCCGAGGTGGCCCTGGCGCGCCAGCACGCCGTGGAGGAGGCGTCGAACCGTCTGGGCGAGATCGCCATGGACGTGGTCCAGCGCGTGATCGGGCGTCCGGTCAGTGCCGAGGCCCACCAGGACCTCATTACCGAAGCGGTCAGTGCCCTGCACTCCGATGCAGCGGGCAGCGCGGCCGCCAGTTCCGGAGCCCGCCAGTGACCAGCTTCATCATTGAGCTGATCGTCTCGGTCATCCTGCTCTACATCATCTGGAAGAAGGTATGGCCGCTGCTCCTCGCCGCCATGGCGAAAAAGCAAGAGCAGATCCGCGTCTCCCTCGAGGCGGCTGACCAGGCGCGCGCCGACGCCATGGCGGCCGACGACGAGCGTCATGCCGCGCTCGAAGAGACACGCCAGGCGGCCCAGGAGATCGTGGCGCAGGCCAACCGGACCGCCGAGGCGGTGCGCGTCGACGCACAGGCCCGGGGCCAGGCAGATTTCGAGCGCATCGTCGGTAGCGCCGAGGTCGAGGTGGCCCTGGCGCGCCAGCGCGCCGTCGATGAAGCAGCGAACCGCTTGGGTGAGATCGTGATGGACGTGGTCGAGCGCGTCATCGCACGTGAGGTCGGTGCCGAGGCCCACCACGACCTCATTGAGGAAGCGGTCAGTGCGTTGAACGCCGACGCGACCGGCAGCGCGGCCGCCAGTTCGGGGGCCCGTCAGTGAACCCCACCCTTCAGGGTTACACCTCTGCCGTCCTCGAGGCCACCGGTTCGACGGGCGGCGGTGCGCTCCGCACCCTGGCGAACGACCTCGAAGCGATTGAGCAGCTGGTCCTGGCCAATGGGCCCCTGAACGCCGCCCTGACCGACACCACCATGCGGCCGGCGGTGCGTCGCGCCGTGATGCTCGACCTCCTGTCCGGCAAGGTCTCGGACCCGGCGCGCCGATTGGCGGCCTTTGCCTGCGCCGCGGTGCGGGCACCCGAAGTGCCCGCCGCCCTGGGATGGGTCGCCTCCCGGGCCCGTCACGCCGCCGAGGGCACGGAGTTCGACGAGCCGGTGCTGGGCCTGGTGCAGGCCCGTCAACGGGTCGGCGGGTTCGCCACCGCGGTGTACGAGGATCTCTCCACGGCCGAGCTGGAGTCCCTGGAAGATGACCTTTTCCGCTTCGCCCGGATTGTGGGCTCCACCCCCGCACTGCGTTCCGCCCTTACGGATCGCGATCTGGGGATTGAGGCGCGCCAGGGACTGGTCACCCAGCTGCTCGAGGGCAAGGTGCGGTCGAGCACCGTCTCGGTGGTCCGCTACGCCGTGGCCGGTGGCCGGGCCCGTGACATCGTCGGCACCTTGGACTGGTTGGTCGAGCAGACCGCCAAGGCCCGCGGTTGGCGCATTGCCCGGGTGCGGGCGGCGGCGCCCATTGACGAGGGGCAACGGGGCGAGCTCTCCGACTCGCTGACCAGTCTGGCCGGGGCACCGGTAGAATTACAGGTCGTCATCGACGAGGAACTGTTGAGCGGCGCCGTCATACAGATTGGCGACCTGCAGGTGGACGCCAGTGCCCGGGGACGGATCGACGCCCTGCGTGAGCACCTCATGCCCGGCGGTTGGGAAGACAGCGGGTTCCACACCGGCGCCAGGCCGGCGAGCGGCACGACGATTCAGACGGAGGGAGCAAATTGATGGCAGAACTGACGATCGACGCCAGCGAGATCACCGAGGCGCTGCGGCGCAACGTAGAGGAGTACACCCCGGTGGTCGGGACCGAGCAGATCGGCCGGATCGTGGAGGTCGGCGACGGGATCGCCCGCGTGTCGGGGCTGCCCGGCGCGGCGGTGAACGAGCTGCTCGAGTTCGAGGACGGGACACTCGGCCTGGCCCTGAACCTCGACGAGGACACAATCGGTGCAGTCGTGCTGGGCGAGGTGGACAACCTCGAGGAGGAGCAGACGGTCAAGGCCACGGGGCGGATCCAGACGGTACCGGTGGGCGACGCGCTCCTGGGCCGAGTGGTGAACGCCCTGGGCGAACCGATCGACGGCAAGGGCCCGATCAAGAGCACCGAGTCACGCCGCATGGAGGTCCAGGCGCCGGGCATCGTCGGCCGCCAACCGGTCACCGAGCCGCTGCAGACCGGGATCAAGGCCATCGACGCCATGACGCCCATCGGACGGGGCCAGCGCGAGCTGATCATCGGGGACCGCAAGACCGGCAAGACCACGGTTGCCGTCGACACCATCATCAACCAGGCCGGACAGGGCATGAAGTGTATCTACGTCGCCGTGGGGCAGAAGAACTCCTCTGTGGCCCAGACGGTCGCCACCCTCGAGGCGCACCAGGCCCTGGAGTACACCGTGGTGGTGGTGGCCTCGGCCGGCGAACCGGCGCCGTTCAAGTACCTCGCCCCCTATGCGGGGTGCGCCATGGGGCAGCACTGGATGGAGAACGGCGAGCACACGCTCATCATTTACGACGACCTCTCCAAGCAGGCCGAGGCGTACCGCTCCGTGTCACTCCTCCTGCGCCGCCCACCGGGCCGCGAGGCCTACCCGGGCGACGTCTTCTACCTGCACTCCCGCCTCCTCGAGCGGGCGGCCAAGCTTTCCGACGCTCTTGGCGCCGGCTCGCTCACCGCGTTGCCGGTCATTGAGACCAAGGCAGGGGACATCTCGGCTTACATCCCGACCAACGTCATCTCCATCACCGACGGCCAGGTCTTCTTGGAGTCCGACCTCTTCAACTCCGGTATCCGTCCGGCCATCAACGTCGGCAACTCGGTGAGCCGGGTCGGCAGCGCGGCGCAGGTCAAGGCCATGAAGCAGGTGTCGGGAACACTCAAGCTCGACCTGGCCCAGTTCCGCGAGCTCGAGGCATTCGCCACCTTCGGCTCCGAGCTCGACAAGGTGTCCCAGGCCCAGCTCGACCGGGGCTACCGCCTGACCGAGTTGCTCAAGCAGCCGCAGAACGCCCCCGTGCCCGTCGAGGAGCAGGTGCTGGTGATCTACGCCGGCACCAAGGGCTGGACCGACACGGTGCCGGTGACCGAGGTGCAGCGGTTCGCCACCGAGCTGGTGGAGTACTTCAAGGGCAATCACGCGTCGGTTCTCGAGACGATACGCACCAAGGGGGCGCTGCCCGACGGCGACGAGCTGGACCGGGGACTGACCTCGTTCCTCGAGGGCTTCGACACGGGGAAGGTCGACTGATCCATGGCCGGAGGCCAAGAGCGTGTTCTGCGGCGGCGTATCCGCAGCGTGCAGTCCACCAGGAAGATCACCAAGGCCATGGAGCTGATCGCCGCTTCTCGCATCGTGCGTGCGCAGGCCCGCATCGCCGCCAACCGGCCGTATCGCCTGGGCATGACGAGGATCCTCCGCAGGACAGCGGCGGCCGACCCGACGGCGGCCCGGAAGCTGCTGGGGACGCCCGAGACGCCGACCCGCGTGGGTGTCCTGGCCATCGTGGGCGATCGCGGCCTGGCCGGCTCCTACAACTCCGGTGTCCTGCGGGCGACCGAGCGCCTGGTGGCCGAGCACAGCTCCAACGGCGCCGCCGTGACGTTGTGGACCGTGGGCAAGAAGGCGCCGCCCTACTTCCGCTACCGGGGTATCGACACCGAGGGCTCGTTCGCCGGAATCGCCGATCGCCCCGACTTCGACGACGCCCGCGAGGTCGCCAACGTGGTGACGGCGCCCTTCGTGGCAGGCGAGATGGACCTGGTGCAGTTGGTCTCGACCCGCTTCATCTCGGCCGGCACCCAACGGGTCGAGGTCCTGCAGATGCTGCCCCTCCCGCTCCCGAGCGACGGCGACCCGGCCGAGGCCGGCATCGACACGCCGCCGAGCAGCCGCGCCGTCGGGTACACCGAGTTCGAACCCGAGCCCGAGAAATTGCTGAAAGAGCTGGCCCCTCGGGCGGCCGAGTCGGAGATCTTCTCGGCCCTGCTCGAAGGGTCGGCGTCGTTCTTCACCGCTCAGCAACGGGCCATGGCGGCCGCGACCGAGAACGCCGATGAGCTTGTCCGCACCCTGACCCGTGTCATGAACCGTGCCCGACAGGACTCCATCACCACCGAGATCATGGAAATCGTTGGCGGCGCCGAGGCGCTCCGCCAATCGAAGGGAGCTTGACCACAATGACCACCACCGCAAGTCAGGACACCACCCCGGCGGGCACACTCGAGGATGGCCGCGTCGTGTCCATCGCCGGCCCGGTCATCGACGTGGAGTTCCCGCCGCACGCGCTGCCCGAGATCAACCACGCCGTGGAGTTCACCATTGAGCTGGACGGCGCCACCCAGCAGGTCACCGCCGAGGTGGCCCAGCAGATCGGCGACGGCCGGGTGCGCTGCATCTGCATGCAGCAGACCGACGGTCTGGTTCGGGGGGCCGCGGTGCGCAACCTCGGCCGGGGCATCACCGTCCCGGTCGGCAACGCCGTTCTCGGCCATGTCTTCAACGTTCTCGGCCAACCGCTGGACACCGATCGGGTGGAGGGGGTCGACGACTACTGGGAGATCCACCGCAACGCGCCCGCCTTCGACCAGCTCGAACCCAGGTCCTTGATGTTCGAGACGGGGATTAAGGTCGTCGACCTGCTCGAGCCCTATGTCCAGGGTGGCAAGATCGGTCTCTTCGGGGGCGCCGGGGTGGGGAAGACCGTCATCATCCAAGAGATGATCCACCGGGTGGCCCAGCAGCACGGAGGCGTCTCGGTCTTTGCCGGCGTGGGGGAGCGGACCCGTGAGGGCACCGACATGTGGCTGGAGATGCAGGAGTCGGGCGTCATCGACAAGGCTGCCCTGGTCTACGGCCAGATGGACGAGCCTCCGGGCGTGCGCCTGCGGGTCGGCCTTGCCGCCCTCACCATGGCCGAGTACTTCCGGGACGTGCAGAACCAGGATGTACTGCTCTTCGTGGACAACATCTTCCGTTTCGTCCAGGCCGGTTCGGAGGTCTCCACGCTGCTCGGCCGTATGCCTTCGGCCGTGGGCTACCAGCCCACGCTGGCGGACGAGATGGGTGAGCTCCAAGAGCGGATCACCTCGACCAAGGGGAAGTCGATCACCTCCCTGCAGGCGGTGTACGTACCGGCGGACGACTACACCGATCCGGCGCCGTTCACCACCTTCACCCACCTCGACGCCACCACCGAGCTCTCACGCCAGATTGCCGCGCTGGGCATCTATCCGGCGGTCGACCCCCTGGCCTCGACCTCGAACATCTTGTCGCCCGAGATCGTCGGGGAGCGCCACTACGCCGTGGCGCGGCGGGTGCAGGAGGTGCTGCAGCGGTACAAGGAGCTCCAGGACATTATCGCCATTCTCGGCATGGACGAGCTGTCCGAGGAGGACCGGGTCACCGTCACGCGGGCACGCAAGATCCAGCGTTTCCTCTCCCAGCCCTTCTTCGTGGCCGAGGTCTTCACGGGGGTGCCCGGCATCTTCGTACCGATCGACGAGACGGTCGAGTCGTTCGAAGCCCTGGTCAACGGCGATCTGGACACCATCCCCGAGCAGGCGTTCCTCAATGTCGGAGGCGTGGAGTCGGTGCTGGCCAAGTCCAAGACGCTGCAGGACGAGGCCGGGTAGTGGCCGACGGCGTCTTCGGCGTGGAGGTCCTCACACCCGAGCAGTCCCTGGTCGCCGGGGGTGCGACGTCGGTGGTGTTGGCGACGTCGGAAGGCGCGCTCACCGTGCTCGACGGCCATACGCCCCTGGTGGGCGATGTGGTGCCCGGCGAGGTCACGGTGACGCTGGCGGACGGCGGCAGGCTCAGGCTGGCCGTGCACGGCGGCTTCATGGAGGTCGACACCAGTCCGGGCGCCGCCGAGGGCCTGGCCGAGGGGGACGGGCCCCTCCCCGGCCTCTCGACGAGGGTCACGGTTCTCGCCGGTGTGGCCGAACTGGCCGACGAGATCGACGTGTCCCGCGCCCAGAGGGCCCGGGAGGAGCTGTCCCAACGAGTTGCCGAGCTGCGATCGGGACGGGGTGGGGCGAGCGACGCGGCCGAAGGCGATGCTGCCCCGTCCTTGGCGCTGGCTGCATCCGAGGCCGCACTGGCCCGGGCAGAGCTCCGATTGAGCGTCGCCGGCTCAGGAGAATGAGATCGAGCTGAACTCGGAGAGCTTGGCCAGCGCGTGGTTGGCGTGGATCGTGCGCAAGGTGCCCGACTTCGAGCGCATGACCAGCGACTGGGTGGTGGCGCCGAACTCGTGGAACCGGACTCCTTGGAGGAGCTCCCCGTCGGTGATACCCGTCGCCGCAAAGAAGCAGTTGTCGCCCTGGACCAGGTCATCGGTGGAGAGCACGGCGTCGAGCTGGTAGCCCGCCTCGGTCGCCGCCGCTCGTTCCGCCTCGTCTCGGGGGTAGAGCCTCCCCTGGATCTCCCCGCCGATGCACTTGAGCGCCGCGGCGGCCAGCACGCCCTCGGGGGTGCCGCCGATCCCGAAGAGGATGTCGGTGCCGGTTCCCGGCCACCCGGTTGCGATGGCCCCGGCGACGTCCCCGTCGGTGATCAGGCGGATCCGCGCCCCGGTGGCGCGCACCTCGGCGATGAGGGCGTCATGGCGGGGTCGATCGAGAATGACCGCGGTGAGGTCGCGCACCGCACGGCCGAGGGCTTCGGCGAGGGCATGCAGGTTCTCCGTCGCGCTGCGCCGGATGTCGCAGGCACCCTTGGCCCGCGGGCCGACGGCCAACTTCTCCATGTAGACGCAGGGGCCCGGATCGAACATGGTCCCCCGTTCGGACACCGCGATGACGGCCAGGGCGCCCCCCCGACCCAGGGCGGTCGGTGTCGTGCCGTCGATCGGGTCGACGGCGATATCGGTCTGTGGCGGGGATCCGTCCCCGATCCGCTCGCCGTTGAAGAGCATGGGAGCGTTGTCCTTCTCACCCTCACCGATGACCACGATGCCGTCCATCGGCACCGAGGAGAGCACCACGCGCATGGCCTCGACGGCGGCGGCGTCGGCACCCAACTTGTCGCCCCGGCCCATCCACCGGCTGGCCGCCATGGCGGCCGCCTCCGTGGTGCGCACCAATTCCATCGCCAGGTTGCGGTCCGGGGCTTGCGGGGCGGGCGGCACGGACCCGACCATAGTTCGTCCCTGGTCCCGATCCGACAGCCGGGGGTACGCCAGGAGCGATACTTGAGCCGTGGAAACGATAGTGGTTCGGCCCAATGGCCCTCTCAGCGGGACCGTGCGGGCGGGGGGAGCCAAGAATTCGGCCCTCAAGCTGCTCGCCGCCTGCCTCTTGACCGACGGGCGCACCGTCCTCTCCAATGTGCCCCGTATCGACGACGTGGGGACCATGGCCGCGGTGCTGCGGGCGGTGGGCGCCCGGGTCGAGCGGCTCGTCAACGGCGATGTGGCGGTGACGACCCCGCCCGCCCAGGACCTCCACCCCGAGGCCCCCTACGACCTCATCGAGCGCATGCGGGCGTCGGTGGTCATCCTCGGGCCGCTGCTCGCCCGCTGTGGCGAGGTGCGTATGCCGCTTCCGGGGGGCGACGACTTCGGCGAACGGCCCATCGACTTTCATGTCAACGGCCTTGCCGCCATGGGCGCGCACTTCGAGATCTCCCACGGAGAGGTACGCGGGCACGTCGAGGGCGGGCGCCTGGTCGGCACCACCGTGGTGCTTGAGTACCCCAGTCACACCGCCACCGACAACCTGCTCATGGCCGCCGTGCTGGCCAAGGGGACCACGGTGATCGAGAACGCGGCCAAGGAGCCCGAGGTCGCCGACCTGGCCGCCCTGCTCTGTGCCATGGGCGCGGTGGTGCGGGGGGCGGGGACCTCGCGGCTCGAGATCGAAGGAGTTGAAGAGTTGTATCCGGCCCGGCACACCGTGGTGCCCGACCGCGTCGTCGCCGCCACGTACGTGGCCGCGGCCGGCATCACGGGCGGCGACGTGACCATCGCTGATGCGCGGCCCGACCACATGGAGATGTTGCTGCGCAAGGTGGGGCAGATGGGCGTGGTCACGACGCTGGGACCCGAGGGTCTCCGGGCCACGGCCGCCCACCGCCTGTCGGCGGCCGACGTGGCGACGCTACCGTACCCGGGCGTGGCCACCGACTTCAGCCCGCTTCTGGTGGCCCTGCTCACCGGGGCCGACGGGGTGGGCATCCTGACCGAGAACCTCTTCTCGGGACGGTTCCGCTACGTCGAGGAGCTGCGGCGTATGGGAGCCGACATCAAGACCGAGGGCCACCACGCCGTGGTGCGCGGGGTGCCGCGCCTGTCCGGGGCGCGGGTGCGGGCGCCGGACATCCGGGCCGGGGTCGCGCTGGTGCTGGCCGGTCTGGTGGCAGAGGGGGAGACCACCGTCACCGGTGCCCACCACATCGGCCGGGGCTACGAGAACCTCGTCGGCACGCTGGGGTCACTGGGCGCCACGGTGACGAGCCGGTGAACCGGCCCCCCGCGGACCCCGCGGTCCTGCTGGCGCGGGCGCGGGACGGCGACCGGTCGGCGCTGGCCCGCCTGCTGTCGCTGGTCGAGCGAGGCGGTGAGCCCGGCCTGGCGGTCGCGCGACTGTCGTACCGGTCGGCCGTGCCCTACTCCGTGGGGCTCACCGGCGCGCCCGGGGCGGGCAAGTCGACCCTGACCGATCACCTGATCACCCAGGTCCGCTCGGGGTGGCCGGGCCCGGTTCCCGAACCCGTCGGGCAGGTGGGGGTCCTGGCCGTCGATCCCACCTCTCCCTTCAGTGGCGGGGCGATCCTCGGTGACCGTGTCCGCATGCAGCAACACGCACTCGACCCCACCGTCTACATCCGCTCCATGGCCACCAAGGGACATCTGGGCGGTCTGGCTCTGGCCGTCCCCGATGCCATCCGTGTCCTCGGCGCCGCGGGACTGCCGGTGGTCATCGTCGAGACGGTGGGCGTGGGGCAGATGGAGGTCGAGGTGGCCTCGGCCGCCGACACAACCATTGTGGTGGTCACGCCGGGATGGGGGGACTCCATGCAGGCCAGCAAGGCCGGCCTCCTCGAGGTCGCCGACCTGTTCGTCATCAACAAGGCCGACCGTCAAGGCGCGAGAGGCTCGGCGCGACCTCCAACAGATGCTGGATCTCTCGCCACCCGGCTCGTGGCGCCCCCCGATCATCGACACGGTGGCGTCCAGGGGCGAAGGGGTCCCTGAGCTCTGGGGGGAGATCTCCCGGCACCGGAGCCACCTACGCGACTCGGGCGCCTTGGATCGGCGGCGCGTCGACCGGATGGCACACGAGCTGCGGCGGGTCCTCATGGCCCGCAGCGCGGCGCGTATCGAGGAGCTGGCCGCAGGGGAGGAGTTCGCCAGTGCGGTGAAGGCCTTGGCGGCGGGTGAAGTCGATCCCTACCAGGCCGCCGACCGCCTCATGGGCCCGTGAGCCTGCCGCCGATTCCCATCAATTCCGGCGAGGGGCCCTTCGACCCGTCCGTGCGCTGGTTCCAGCACGCGGTGTTCTACGAGGTCCTGATCAGGGGCTTCTACGACTCCAACAACGACGGAACCGGCGACCTGAAGGGGTTGCGAGAGAAGCTCGACTACATCGAGTGGTTGGGGATCGACTGCATCTGGTTGCTTCCCTTCTACCCGTCGCCCTTCCGCGACAGCGGCTACGACATCAGTGACTTCTTCAACGTGCACCCCGACTACGGGAGCATCGGCGACCTGGTGGCGTTCTTGGAGGAGGCCCACAGCCGGGGCATACGGGTCATCGCCGACCTGGTCATGAACCACACCAGTGATCAGCACCCCTGGTTCATCGAGTCCCGTTCGAGCCGGGACAACGGCAAGGCCGACTGGTACGTCTGGAACGACGACGACCAGCGTTGGCCCGATGCGCGGGTGGTCTTCACCGACGTGGAGCGGTCCAACTGGACCTGGGACGACACGCGCCAGCAGTACTACTGGCATCGTTTCTTCCACCACCAACCCGACCTCAACTACGAAAATCCCGAAGTCGCCGACACCATGATCGATCTGGTCCGCTTCTGGCTCGACCTCGGGTTCGACGGCTTCCGACTCGACGCGGTGCCCTATCTGTACCAGCGTGATGGCACCGCAGGCGAGCACCTGCCTGAGACCCACGCCTTCATCCGTCGCGTCCGCAAGCAGCTGGAGTCCGACTACCCCGGGCGCATCCTCCTGGCCGAGGCCAACGGCTGGCCGAGCGACGTGGCGGACTACTTCGGAGACGGCGACGAATGTCATCTGTGCTTCCATTTCCCCCTCATGCCGCGGCTCTTCATGGCCGTGCGGCGGGAGCAGCGCTACCCGATCACCGAGATCCTGGCCCAGACGCCGGTGATCAACGACTCCTGCCAGTGGGCGATCTTCTTGCGCAATCACGATGAGCTCACCCTCGAGAAGGTCAGTGACGAGGACCGCGACTACCTCATCGCCGAGTACGCCAAGGATCCCCGCATGAAGCGGCACATGGGCATCGGTCGGCGGTTGGCGCCCTTGCTCGACAACGACCGCCGGACGGCCGAGCTCCTGTACGCACTCATTCTCTCGCTCCCCGGAAGCCCGGTCATCTACTACGGGGACGAGCTCATGATGGGCGACAACATCTACCTCGGTGACCGGGACTCGGTGCGGACACCCATGCAGTGGTCGCCGGACCGCAACGGCGGGTTCTCCAAGGCCGACTTCGCCCAGCTCTACCTGCCGCCGCTGATGGATCCGGTCTACGGGTTCAGTGCGGTCAACGTCGAGGCGCAGCTGCGCAACCAGGGCTCGTTCCTGCATTGGCTGAGGCGCATGCTCACCGAACGTCGCGCGCTTCCGGTGATGGGGGCCGGCGAGATGGAGGTCCTGCCCTGCGTCAATCCCTCCGTTCTGGCCTACATGCGCTCGGGCGAGGTTGCCGACATCATGACGACGGCGCCGGGCTCCGTGGCGGGGCCGATGGTCAACCTTTCGGAGCTCGAGGGCCGCGACTGGGAGCGCACGCTGGTGATGGCTCGGACGGTGCCGGCCGGGAACGAAGGGGCGGGCGACGAGGTGATCCGGCGGTTCCAGGCCGTGCTCTGCGTGCACAACCTGAGCCGGTTCGCCCAGCCGGCCGAGCTGTCGCTGGCCAAATGGGCCGGGACCACTCCCCACGAGGTGCTGGGACGCGTGCCCTTTCCCAAGGTGACCGAGGAGCCGTACGCCATCACCCTGCCGCCGTATGGGTTCTTGTGGTTCGACCTGGTCGACGAGGATCGGCGATCGGTCGAATGAGCCCCGAGCGAGCACAGGCCCTGCGCAGTGCGGTGCAGGTCTGGCTCTCCCGCCGCCCGGCGAATGGGGTGGAGGGGACGGCGGCGACCGACATCGCCCTGCGTCGGGTTGAGGTGCTGCGTCCCGGTCGGCCCGGACTGGTCGACCTGCTGGCCGAGGTCGGCGGCCGTCTGGCCCACGTGGTGGTCGGCCTGCGCGGCCCGCAGGATGAGCCCCACCTCTTGCGGGCGGGTGACGACGCTGCGCTGGGGCTGGTCGACGACGACGATGGCCCGGCGGCCTGTTCCGACGCACTGCGCGACGCCCAATTCGCCCCGTTGGTGCTCGCCGCGGTTCACGGCGTCGAGCCGCGCCCCGGCCCGGTCGCCCTGGCCCGTGAGGACGAGGAGGCGACGGTGCTCGACTGCGGCGACCGTGGCGATCTGTGGGTGTTCCCGTGGGTGCGCGAGGGCCCGCATCCGGCCGTGGAACTCCTCTTCGCCCTGGAGCGCGCGGGTTTCAACCACGTGGCGGCCCCGCTGGCCCGGTGGACGTGGGAGGGCCGTGATCTGGGTTTCGTCCAGGAGCCGTTGGCCGATCGATCGGGCGGATGGGCCCTCGCCATGACGTCGTTGCGTGACCACTACGCGAGCGGCGGCCCTCCCGAGGTGGCCGGTGGCGACTTCGGCCCCGAAGCCCATGCGCTCGGCACCATGACGGCCCGGATGCACCTCGCACTCGATCGTGCCTTCGAGCGGCACCCCGAGCCGGTGGCCGAGTGGCTCGACGCGGCGGAGGCGACGATCGCCGGGTCGGACCCGGCGCTCCTCGACACCCGGGGAATGGCCGATCTGACCAAGGCTCTGCGGACCCCCGACGTGCGCCTGCCGGTCATCCGCACGCACGGGGACTTTCACCTCGGGCGGATGTCGCGCACCGATCACGGGTGGGTGGTCAGCGACTGCCTTCCGGGCGGGGTGCTCCCCGGTGAGGCGGGACCCTCGCGCCGGTCCCCCCTGGCCGACGTGGCCGACCTGATGTGGTCCTTGCACCAGGCCAGCCGGGAGGCCGCGCTCGAACGCGACCCGGCGGGCCGGTTGGACCTCGCTCCACTCGGCCAGGCCTGGGAGACGCGCAACCGTCGGGCGGTGCTCAACGGCTACCTCAACACGCCCGGCATCTTGGGCCTCACCGGGACCGACCGCGACGTGGTGCGCAGTCTGGTGGCCGTCTTCGAACTGGCCCGATCGGTGCGGCCGGGCTAGTGGGCCAAGGCGGGCACCTTGAGGGTGCTCGCCGCTTCCTCCGGCGACACGACGTTGATGGCCACGCCGGTCCCCAGCTCGAATCCGGCGGTCGTCGTGGCCTTGGGCCAGATGTGGGCGTGCCAGTGGAAGGGCTCACCGGCGCGGTACGGAGCCGAGTGGAACACGATGTTGTAAGCCACATCCCCCACCGCCTCGGCCAGTCGGCCAAGACACCGGCGGATGGCCTCACCCACGGCGAGCAGGTCCTGCGTCGGGCTCTTGTGCAGCTGGGATGAGTGCTCACGGGGTATGACCAGCATTTCGTAGGGGACCGCACTCCAGAAGGGGCAGATCACCACCACGCGATCGTCACCGTAAATCACCCGCTCGCCCGAGTCCTCCTCTGCCTCGATCGTGGTGCACAAGAGGCACGACCCGACGAAGCGAGCGAATCTCGCCTGTTCCTCGGCCAGCTCGCGGGGTATGAACGACATGCCCAGCAGCTGGCCGTGGGGATGCTCCAGCGATGCCCCCGCCTCACGTCCCGAGTTCACGATGGCTTGGGTGTACCGCAGGTTGGGACGCTGGGCGTGCTCCTCCAAACGGTCGCGCAGAGCCGCCATGACCAGGCTTATCTGCTCCTCGCCCAACATGCCCCACGTGGCATCGTGTTCGGGGGAGAAGATAAGGATCTCGTGGATACCGCCCGCGGTCGCCTGGGTGAACACGGGTCCCCGGTTGGCCACCACGAAGGGCTCGTCGCCTTCGAATGCCGGGTACAGATTGGGCACCACCCGCACCAACCACGAACCGGTCGGGCCGTAGGTCTCCAGCGCCGGCGGCGTCGTCTCTTCGTTACCGGGGCAGAACGGGCAGGGGCGAGGTGGCACCTCTTCGGCCCACGGTGAACGGGTGACGAACGAATAGGGCCGCTCGGAGCGACCGGGGCTCACGACCACCCAGCGCCCAGAGAGTGGGTCGAGTCGTAGCTGGTTCATCGATCCTCGCGCTGTGGTACTGCCCGTTCCACGCTCATCGGCACTGGCCTTTTCATTCCCATCTCTTCCTACGGTACAGGGTCGGATACCTCCGGAGGCTGCACCGCCTCGGGGTGGGCCCGGGCGCCCCCCCGTACTGGGTGAAGATATCCCAATGCACCAGTCGCCGGACGGACCGGCATTCGACATCGTGCTGATCCTCCACGTCGGATGTGTGGTGGCCGGCTTGGCCACGGTGGCGACCAGCGGGGTGATCGCGGCCCGCCTCCGGAGGCTGCTGAGCGACTCGGCCCCCCTCCCCGAATCGGTGGTGCGGTACTTCCGGCCCGGTGTGAACTGGGCCGGGCGAAGCGTCTACGGCATACCGCTCTTCGGGTTCCTTCTCCTGGCTCTCAGCCATGGGGCCTACTCGCTGCGCGACGGGTGGGTCACCGCCGGTCTGGGCATCTTTGTGTTCATGGTGCTCGTGACCGAGGGCATGTTGTGGCCCGCCGAGCGAAGGCTTCAGGGCGCACTGCTCACCCTCAGCGCCGGCGCACCGGCGGAGGACTCCTTGCGCGATGCCCGGGTGGTGTCCCTCTGGGCAACCGTGGCTATCGTTCTTCTCCTGGTCGGCTCGGTGCTCATGGTGGCCCAACCCTGACGCAGCGGACTACGGAACGATACCCACTCCCACGGCGGCTTCGACGATGGCGCTGGCCTCGGTGAGTCGTCCCGCCTCCACCAGGGCCGGCAACGGTCCGTCGAGCAGCACGGCCCAGTCGACGTCCTCGCTGCTCCGGCCCGCCTCGTGCAGGCGACGGCGAGCACCGGCCAGCAGGTCGGCCAGTTCGGCCAGCCCCGGACCGCACTGGCCGGCCAGCCGGGTGCGCAACCATGAAGCCAGGGCGGGGCTGCGGCCCCCCGTGGACACAGCGACCGTCACCTGACCCTCCCGATGGACGGCCGGGAGGATGAACGAGGAGCGCAGCCCATCGTCCGCGCAGTTGACCCATACGCCGACGGCGTCCGCATCGGCGCACACCGCGCCATCGATCGCGGCGATGCCGGTCGCGGTCACCACCAGGCGGTAGTGCCCCGCATCGCCCGCGACGTAGCGCCGGCGCTCGAGCGTGAGCGGCTGCAGTTGCGCCATCGCGTCGCACACCTCGGGGGCGATCACCGTCACCGCCGCACCGCAGTCCAGGAGACCGCGCGCCTTGCGGGCGGCGACAGGGCCACCGCCGACCACCAGGCAGGGGCGGCCCTCCACGTTGAGCGAGACCGGATAGAACGCGGTGAGCAGATCGGGCTCCTCAGCTTTGGAGGGTCGGACGGCCGACCATGCCGGCCGCCACCGTGGCGATCGTCAGCTCGTCAATGAGGACGAAGCTCCCTGTGATGCGGTCGACCTGGTAGGTGTCGAGGGCCAGGGGGACGGCCGTGCGCAAGCGGACGACGCCGATGTCGTTCTCTCCCAGCTCCGACGCATCCTGCAGCTCGAGCGCGTTGACGTCGAAGGTGCCTTCGACATGGTCGACCACCACCGGCGTCACCCGCGTCGTGTGCTTGAGCTTGAGCCGGTCTCCGGCCACCAGGGGTCGCTCATGGAACCAGCACACGGTGGCTTCGAAATTGTCCGTCACCGTCGGCGGCTCCTCCAGCGACGAGATGAGATCGCCCCGTGATATGTCGAGATCGTCGTTCAATGTGAGCGACACGGACAGACCGACCTCGGCCCGGGGGATCGGTCCGTCGGCCGTCTCGATCGAGTGCACGGTGGTGTACTTGCCCTGGGGGAGCACGACGACCGGATCGCCGGTGCGGAACGGGCCTCCGTTGACCATCCCGGCGTAGCTCCGCCCCCCGCCGGGTTGCCGCAGCACCCACTGCACCGGAAGTCGACCTCCGTTGCCTTGCCGCAGGCCGTGCTGGGAGGCCCACCCTCCGGCCTCGGCCGACTCGAGCGCGTTGAGCACGGTCGGGCCGTCGTACCAGGGTGCGGCGTCGGAGCGCTCGACGACATTGTCGCCGTTCAGGGCGGAGATGGGGATCACCGTGCAGGAGGCCAGGCCCAGCGTGCGGGAGAGCGAGTCCATCTCGTCGACAATGCCCTGGTAGGCCGACTTGTCCCACTCCAGCAGATCCATCTTGTTGGCACAGACCACGAGTTGGTCCACCCCGAGCAGGGCGGCGATGCAGATGTGCCGGCGCGACTGTTCACGCAGACCCGCGGCTGCGTCGACCAGGACCAGGGCCAGGTCCGCCGTCGAGGCGCCCGTCGCCATGTTGCGGGTGTACTGGAGGTGGCCCGGGCAGTCGGCGATGACGAACTTTCGATGCGGCGTGGCCGCATAGCGGTAGGCCACATCGATGGTGATGCCCTGCTCGCGCTCGGCGCGCAGTCCGTCCGTGACGAAGGACAGATCGACCTCGCCCAGCCCCCTTCGCTCCGACGCCGTTGATATGGCGTCGACCTGGTCGTCGAAGAGTTGACGGGTGTCGAAGAGGAGCCGGCCGATCAGGGTGCTCTTCCCGTCGTCGACCGACCCTATGGCGGCGAAGCGCAAGAGGTCCATGGTGTCGGCGCCGGGCTCCTGTCCGCCGGCGGGCGGTGAGCCGGGCATCTTGCTCATGGTCTCAGAAGTACCCCTCGCGCTTTCGGTCCTCCATCGCCGTCTCGGAGAACCGGTCGTCGCCGCGGGTCGCCCCCCGCTCGGAGATACGAGATGCCGAAACCTCGCGGATGATGTCATCGACCGTGGCCGCATCGGAGCGGACGGCGCCGGTCAGGGTGGCGTCGCCCACGGTGCGGTAGCGCACGGTGGCCTCCTCGGCCACCTCGGCGCCCTTGGCGGACACCCATTCGCTCACGGCCAGCAGCATGCCGTCCCGCTCGACCACCTCACGGCTATGGGCGTAGTAGATGGACGGCAGCACGATGTCCTCCCTGCGGATGTACTGCCACACGTCGAGCTCGGTGAAGTCCGAGAGCGGGAAGGCACGGAGGTGCTCGCCGGGCCGCACGCTGCCCTGGTAGAGCTGCCACAGCTCGGGCCGCTGGCGCTTGGGGTCCCACTGACCGAAGGAGTCGCGGAACGAGAGCACCCGTTCCTTGGCCCGTGCCTTGTCCTCGTCGCGGCGGGCACCGCCGAAGGCGGCGTCGAAGCGGTGCTCGTTGATGGCGTCGAGCAGTGTGGTTGTCTGCAGGCGGTTACGCGAGGCGGCCGGGCCGGGATCGGCCACGCGGCCCTGGTCGATGGAGTCCTGTACCTTGGCCACGATGAGCCGTGCGCCTTCGGCCTCGACCTGTGCATCCCGGTAGGCGAGTACCTCGGGGAAGTTGTGGCCGGTGTCGACGTGGAGGACCGGGAAGGGGATCTTGCCCGGCTTGAACGCCTTGGCCGCCAGGTGCAAGAGGACCGCCGAGTCCTTGCCACCGCTGAACAGGAGGACGGGACGTTCTGATTCGGCCGCTACCTCACGGATGATGAAGATGGCCAGTGACTCGAGCAGATCGAGATGGCCGAGCGGGTGGCCGGAGCGACGGGCACGGGCTGTCACCGAGGAGTCGGGCGATCCCGGCCGGGACGAGGAGATGCCGGTCGGTGGGCGAGGCGCTGGGGTGCGAAGGGCTGCTGCGGTGTCCATACGACCTCTTCAAATGTTGACCAATTTAGTCATGTATACTCTGGTCTGGATTCCCTCGGACGTCAAGGCGGCCGCTGCCAGGTTACGGGGCGCTATGAGGGACCCACAGGCGATCCCACCACCTATCTTAGGAAGAAGGAAGTGATCCATGACCGAATCGACGGTGGCCGAGAGGTGGCCCAGCGCCCATGAGCTGGCGGCCGTGAACAGCGAGTTCGAGTCGGCACCGGCCGGCAAGGTGATTAATTGGGCCCTCGAGACGTTCGGTGACTCGTTGGTCCTGGCGGCGTCGTTCGAGGACGTCGTCCTCATCGACCTGGCCACCCAGGTGGCCCCGGACATTGAGGTGATCTTCCTGGACACCGGGGCCCACTTCCCCGAAACGCTGGACTTCGTCGAGGAGATGCGGGTCCGCTTCGCCCTGAACCTCACCGTGACCAAGCCCGGCCCCGAGGCGGCCGCCCACCCTTGCGGAAGCGAGCAGTGCTGCCAGTTTCGCAAGGTGGCCCCGTTGCGCCAGGCCGTTCGGGGCCGCCGGGCCTGGATGACCTCCCTCAAGCGGGTCGACGCACCCTCCAGGGCCGGCGCACCCATCGTCAGCTGGGATGCGGCGTTCGGTCTGGTCAAGATCAACCCCCTCGTCACGTGGACCAACGACGACATCAGCTCGTACGTGGCCGATCACCATCTGCCGGTTCACCCTCTGACCAACCGGGGTTACCGGTCGATCGGCTGCGCGCCGACCACGCGACCGGTGGCCGAGGGCGAGGACCCGCGGGCCGGCCGCTGGGCGGGTCTGGACAAATCCGAGTGCGGCCTGCACGCTTAGCATCGATGGCACGCGACCTGGACAACCCCTACGGGATGCAGTTCCGCGGTCGCGAGCGGGCACTGCGCTTCGTCCGCCCCTACCGCAACATCGGAGAGTTGAACCCCGTCGAGCAGCTCAAGTTGTCCCGCCATCCCTTCGAAGTGGCCCAGGCGGTCATCGACACCTACTCGAAGCAGGGCCCCGAGTCCATCAACGCCGTTCCCGGCGAGCAGGAGCGCCTCAAGTGGGTGGGGATGTATCCCCAGCGTCAGGGCGGCGATGCCTTCATGATGCGCATCAAGGTCCCCGGAGGCGTGATGACCGCGGCGCAGGTCCGCGAGGTGGGGGTGGCCGCCGAGGCCTACGCCGAGGGACCCGACGACAGCCCGGTGTTCGGCAACCGGTACGCCGATCTCACGACACGCCAGGACATTCAGCTCCACTGGATCCGCATCGCCGACGTGCCCCGGATCTGGCAGCGGTTCTGGGACGTGGGCCTGACCACCGTCCAGGCGTGCGGCGACTCGGCCCGCAATGTGTGCTCCTGTCCGGTCTCCGGCATCGACGCCCAGGAGGTCGTCGAAGCGCTTCCGGTGGCCCGGGCCATCTCCGCCTACTTCACGGGCAACCGTGAGTATGCCAATCTGCCGCGCAAGTGGAAGATCGCCGTGACCGGATGTCTCGAGGACTGTGCGCGAGTGGAGATCAACGACGTCGGCCTGTGGCCGGCGGAGCAGAGCGACGGTTCCTTCGGGTTCAACGTGCTCATCGGTGGCGGTCTGTCAGACGGCGAGAGGATGGCGTCGGACATCGACGTCTTCATCCGCCCGGACCAGGCCGTCGAGCTGTGCCGCGGCGTCGCCCAGCTCTTCGGCGAGCTGGGCAACCGTGAGAACCGGGGGTTGGCCCGCATGCGGTACCTGGCCCAGGAGCTCGGTCCGGAGGGATTCCGTGCCGCCCTGGACGAGCGGACCAACTTCGCCCTGCATCCGGCCGGCAAGGAGCTGACCGACCGGTTCCGGGGGGACCACGTGGGGGTGCACCACCAGAAGCAGGACGGGCTGTTCTACGTGGGCTGTTCGGTTCCCGTGGGCCGGATGCACGGGATCGAACTGGTCGAAACGGCCCGGCTGGCCGAGACCTACGGCGACGGGGGTGTGCGGATCGGCATCGACCAGAATTTCATTCTCTCCGGTGTGCCCGAAGAGCGCCTCGACGACCTCCTCGCCGAGCCGCTCCTGGCGAAGTACTCGCCGTTCCCGGGACCCTTCGAGCGCGGCGTCGTGGCCTGCACGGGCTCCGAGTTCTGCCGTTTCGCCGTGGTGGAGACCAAGGAGCGGGCGGTCAAGTGGGCACGTCAGCTGGACGCCCAGCTGAGGGACAACGGGGCGGACGGAGGTGGCTCGGGGGAAGCCGGCGTGATCCGGATGCATTTCTCGGGTTGCTCGGCTTCATGCGCACAGCCTCAAATTGCCGACATCGGATTCAGGGGGGACATCGCCCACGTGGACGAGCACATTGAAGAGGCGGTCGACATCGGGGTCGGTGGCTCCCTGGGCCCGGACGCCGCCTTCATCGACTGGGTCGCCGGTGCCATGCCGGTGGACTCGGTCCCCGACGCGTTGCTGCGCCTCGTGGGCCGCTATCAGCGGGAACGCCGCGCTCGGGAGCCCTTCCACCTCTGGGCCCGTCGCACCCCCGGCGCGGAACTGGCGGACACCGTGTCGGGCGCTTCGGCGGCGGTCAACTCGTGAAGCGGTACCGGATCCGTGAGGAGATGAATGGAATCGAAGAACCGCCCGGGAAGGTCTGGTTCTGGGAGCTGGAGGCGGGGGTGATCCACGCCGACCGCTGCATCGAGTGCGGTACTTGCATCGCGGTGTGCCCGTCGAACTCCATCGGCATTCATGAGGACACCAATCTTCCCGAGTTGGTGAAGATGTGCACCGGGTGTTCGTTGTGCTGGGACTTCTGCCCGCGCGGAGGTCTGCGCTACGAGGCACTGTGGCCACCGTCCACCAGATCCCCCGGTGAGGAGGCCGAGGTGCTTCCGGCCCAGGTTCGTTCGGACTCCTCGGATACCTACTGGAAGATCACGGGAGGGCCTCCGGGCGATGGACTGGGAGCGGTCGTGGAGACGTTCGCCGTGCGGGCATCGTCCAGGCTGGAGGACGTCCAAGACGGTGGTGCGGTGAGCGCACTGTTGATCGGGCTGCTCGCCGCCGGGGAGATCGACGGGGCACTGGTGTCCAAACCGAGCGGCGATCCGGACGAACAGTGGAAGGGCGTCGCCACCATCGCCACGACCGCCGACCAAATCCGCGCCGCCTCAGGCAGCTTCTACAACCAGACGATGGCCCTGGCCGAGCTCGACCTCTCCCGGTACAAGCTTCCGGCCAGGCCGCGCATCGCCGTCGTGGGGACGCCGTGCGAGGTGCAGGGCCTGCGCGCCATGCAGTCACGGCGCTGGCCCACCGGCGCCCACCGCGTCGATGCGGTGGTGCTGAGCATCGCCCTGATGTGTACCAAGAATTTCGACTACGAGGCCCTGACCCTGAGGGAGTTGCGCGACAAGCGAGGCGTGGATCTGGATCGGGTATCGAAGATGGACGTCATTCGGGGCCGGATGATCGTCGAGTACCGCGATGGCGAGCTGGCAGTCGACGAACCGGTCAAGGACTTCCACGGTGCGGCATTGAAGGGCTGCGACGAGTGCGCGGATTTCCTCGGCCGCTCGGCCGACATTGCGGTGGGCAGCGTGGGCTCCATGGACGGTTGGACCAGTGTCATCGTGCGCACCGAGAGGGGACGCCTGGCCTTTCAGGCTGCGAGGTCCAAGTTGGACGTGCGCGGTCTTGACGATCCCGCCGCGCTCCTCCGGCTCGACGCGCTGGACAAGAAGATCGCCGGGCGCTCGCTGCAGCGCAAGCTCGATCCCGATGCGCCGTTGTTCATCGACTTCGAGGAGCACGTGCGGTCCTACGAGGGATCCGACCGCAAGCCCGTCTTTATACGCCATTGACGGTGACCTCGACGCTCAGCCTGCACATACCCGACGAGCCTGTTTTTCGGGCACAGGTCTGGTTGTCCGCCGTTCTGGACGGCAACGACCTCTCCGACGTCCTGACCCGGGAGGACGGGCTCGTCCCGTGGTTGTGGTCCCGCTGGAGCGTGCTGGGTCAGGCCGGTATGGTGCGCGAGGACTTCGCGCTGATCGTGCTGGAGTACCGACGCGAGCTATGGCTCTGGTTGGCCGGTGAGAGGCTCTGGACGCAGTCCTGCTCGGGACTCGTCGGGCGCGTCAACCGACGCATCGCGCAGGCCGCCGCCGCCGGGTGACACCGCCGGCCGACGACGGACCGGTGATCGCCCTGCGCGGTGTTGCCGTGCGCCGCGACGGCACCGTCGTCCTCCAGGACGTCGACTGGTCCGTACGCCATGGAGAGCGCTGGGTGATCCTGGGACCCAACGGGTCGGGCAAGACGACCCTGCTGACGTTGGCCGGCGCCCGTTTGTGGCCCTCGGCCGGAGTGGTGGAGATACTCGGCTCGCGTCTCGGAGAGGTCGATGTCCGAACGCTACGGCCACGTATCTCACTGGTCAGCGGCTCGGTGACCCGTCAGCTCCGGGCCGAGCTCCCGGCCCGCGACGTGGTGGTCAGCGGTCGGCACGGGGCTCTGGAGACCTGGTGGCACACGTACTCGGCGGACGATTGGGCGGAAGCGGACCGCTTGCTCGCTGCGTGCGGTTTCGCGGACATTGCCGACCGACCCTTCGGCGTCATCTCCGAAGGTGAGCGCCAGCAGGTGCTCGTGGCTCGCGCGCTCATCGGCCGACCCGAGTTGCTCCTCCTCGACGAGCCGGCGGCCGGGCTCGACCTGGGCGCCCGGGAGCGCCTGGTCTCCCGTCTAGGCGAGTTGGCCGCCGACCCGCGCAGCCCCACGACGGTACTGGTCACCCACCACTGCGAGGAGATACCGCGGGGCTTCACCCACGCCGGCCTCATACGCAACGGCCGTATGCTCGCGGCCGGACCCCTCGACGACGTCCTCAGCTCCTCACTGATCTCGGCCTGTTTCGACGTTCCGGTGACGGTCGGCCGGCAGGACGGCCGATGGTGGAGCCGCTCGGCCGAGTAGGTCGCGCTCGCCACCATCCACCATCTGGAATGGCCTGCTCACTAGGGTCATGCACCGGACGTAGGTAGGCCGTCGGGGAGTGACGATTGTGATCCTGCTGGTTCTGGTAGCCGTAGCGTGGATTGTGGTGTTGGCCCCGGGGTTGCTCGGGCGGGTCCGGGACCGGCACCGTGCCGGCTCCATCGACCACTTCCACCATCAGCTGCAGATGCTGGAGCACGCCGGCCCCAAGTTGGTGTCACCGGCCTATCGCCTGCACACCGCGCTGCCAGGGGGAGGCGCACGCGGGCGCCCACCGACGGTGGCCGCGGCATCGTCGCGCCCCAACCTGGTCCTGCTGCGACCGGTCGATGACGCGCGGTCGGCCGACATCGACGGGGCGGACGGCGCACACTACGAGAGGGTGGGTGCGATTGAGGCGCCCGCGCCACCGGTGAACCCGGCCCAGACCCACGCGGAGCTGGCGGCATACCGGCGCCACCAAGCCCGCCGACGGTGCACCGTCATGCTCCGTGTCCTTTTGGTCGGGACGGCAATCACGGCGCTGCTCGGCATGCTGCCCGCACTGCGTGTGGCCTGGATCTTCACCGCCCTGACGGGCGTCGCCGCCCTGGCCCTCATCGGCCTGATCGCCTATGCCCGCGAGATCGAGGGGCAACGCCGGCCGCGTCCGATGGCGCGCCTGGCGCACCTTGACCTCGACCCGTTCACCACTTCCGCCCGAGCGGGTCATCCGGGGGCGTGGGACGAAGACGACGAAGCGCCTCCCCGCCGGGTCGCCGCTGGTCGCTGACCGCTCGCTGGCGTCGGGTTCGTCCCGGGGGACCGTGGCGGTGGCCACGGCGCCATTGGCTAACCTGTTGTTCGCCGGGGGTGTAGCTCAGCTGGCAGAGCGCTACGTTCGCAATGTAGAGGCCGTGGGTTCGAATCCCATCACCTCCACCAACGAAAGCCCAGGTCAACGGGCTGAGGGTGGAATCCCCGTAAAGACACGACTCCCCAAAGAAGGGCAGGCGTGTCTTTACGTGTCTTTATGGCAGATTGTGGTTCTTCGCTGGACTGTGGATGTAATGGCAAATAGACGGAGGAGGCGAGGTATCCAGGGGGCTGGCACAATCAGGCAACTCCCCAGTGGTCGGTGGCGCCTTCGAGTGACCCTCGAGGGCCGCCAGGTCACCTACGGGACCTACCTCACCGAGGATTTGGCCGCTGACGCTCAGGCTCGCTGGCGCCTGACCCACCTATTGTCGGCAGACGACCCCGAGCAGGTCGTCGAGCTTCCAGCCAGTGTGGCGGTCGGAGGAGTTCGTTGCGACGAGTGGTTCATTCGTTGGCAGGAAGCCAAGAAGGCTCGGCGATCGAGGGTGCGGGTCAACAACAAGCGCGGGGGAGCGGAATCGACAGCGGCGCGTGACCGCGCCTACTGGTCGAAATGGTGGGCGCCCGCCATTGGTTCGGAGCTGCCGCACATGGTTACCCAGCGCGACATCACCGCCGTAATCGATTCAATGGAACAGGCGGGGCTGGCCCCGCTGACGATCAAGACGCACTGGTCGGTCATCAAAGCATTCTTCGGATGGCTATTCGACGAGGACGTGTTGACCGTCAGTCCTATCGCCAAGGCAACTGTGTCAGCCGACGCCGTCTTGGACCGAGTGCGTGACATTGTCGTTCCCGACTTTCGGTTCATCGACATGCTCTCAACTAGATTGGGGACAGGTCAGGACCGCTTGGTCTTCGAGCTGTTGTTGGGGACTGGGGGACGTCGCTCCGAGGTGGCGGGAATGGTGGTCGGGGATGTCGACTTCTCGGCCAAGCGGGTGTGGGTTCGACAGCCGGTGGTTGAAGTAGAAGGCCGCCTCGTTCGCAATCTGACTCCGAAGGGTGGCCGTAGCCGGGCGGTGGTGGTGGGTCCTCAGTTGGCCCAGTTGTTGCGCGAGCACCTCATGCGCATGGGTATGCCGCCGCCGGAGGCACCTCTGCTGACGAGCGCGTCGGGAGACGGTCTTCGGTGGAATAACTACCTGGCGCGGAGATTGCGTCCAGTGATCTGTTCGACGGCAGTACGGTGGGCCGTGGGGGAACGAAAACGACTACTCGCTGACGGCCTCAGGCGCCCGCAGGCCACCGCTGATGCGGTCGCGTCCGCTCAAAAGTTGAAGCATCTGACGCCGCACCATTTGAGGCACACGGCAGCGGCGTTGTTGTGGGCCGCGGGAGCGAGTGACATCGAAGTGCAACTCATCCTCGGCCATGCCGACACCGAGACCTCAAAGCGTCTCTATGCGCACCTTCTGGACGGGTCACAAGACAGTGCAGCTGCTCGAGTGGAACAGTTGCGCGAAGCTCGGAGGGCGAGCTAGAGGAACGAAAACCCTATGTCTTTACGGTTGAGACTGGACGGTGCAGGATGAGCGGGCGGACGAGGGACGTATAGTGGGGTGTTGTTGGTAGGTCAGCTGGGTCTCGCATTTAGAGCCTGGTTGGGTGCTGTTCGGAGTGGGCATTGCTGTCCTCACGCTCCTGAGCTATTTGTCAGAGCGCATCCCGGGCCGAAAGGCTACGGGTAGTGGGGAGGTCAATATGACCAACGGTTCACGAAGAAGCAGCGTTAACGTTGTCCAGAATGGGCTTAAGTCAATCCTTAATACCCTTTGGGGCGTTGGGTGCGGCTTTGCTACTTCAATGGCGGCGCCCAGCTGACCTACCAGAGGTTCTCTGAGGCTCCACTCACAGTCATTCGGTAAAACCGTTCGGCATCCGGCTCGAAACACCCTGTCGTGTCGATGCCTTGAGATCCGTAACACTCCGCAGCCCTCTGCTTGAGGTCGGAAGTGCCGCGCTTCAAGGGATACTCCTCAAATTGGATTCCGCGAGTTTCCAGCTCGCGCAGTCGGAGCGGCGGAAACTCCGGGGTCGCGAGGGCGTAGGTGAGTTCGGCGTACGCAATCGCGGCTATGTTCGTCCCAGCCAAAGCGAGGATGGCGGCTTCCGACGTGAGTCTGTGATCTGCGTGCTCCGAGCCGAGCGGGAAGTAACACCGATCAGGCTGAAAAGTCTCCAGGAGCTTGCGCAGCGCGTTTGCAACTGCGAGCGTAATATCCGCGGAACTACCAGATTCGGATTCGTGGTACCGGCCGAGGCCGTCGTTGCGGTACTCGTTGTCCAAGAACCCGAGACAGAGCTGATGTGCTCCGAGCAATGAGAGTGCCACTTCGTCTTCGATCCGTCGCTTTCGTGCTGCCTCGTCGGCGCTGTCAAAACCGCATCGAGTGTCCCATCCCTGCATCGGGACAGAACCCGGATTCCCCGAGCACACTGTAACGACGGCGGTACCTGGGTGGCGCAGGAGCCAATACCCTGCCCCGAAGACGGCATCGTCGAAATGTGGAGCTACGAGTAGGGAGACTTTTCGCTCGCTCATTGGTCCACGTTATAGGTCGAGATGGTGGCAATCGACGGGTGCCGGAGGTCCGTCCGACGACGGTCGGCCGACACGTCGCACGCCTTCGATCTCATCCGCGTGGTCATCGCAGCTCCACACACAATGCACCTTGCCTCGGTCATCGGTGTAGCGGCCTCTCCACGGCGCAGGCTCGTAATAGTGGGTCAACTGAAGTTGAGGCGAGTAGATATTCTGGAAGCATCGCCACGGGTGCACGAAGAATCCGGGCGACGGGTCGCCGGGTCGTGGCATCTTCCTCATTGAGTGGAGCGTACCGTGGGTCCGTTTTCTTCGGTTTGCCGACCAAGGCAGACGTATGCTCTTCGGGATCACCCCTCTGAGTTTCAAGCGCAAAAGGCGAGTTTGGGATCGCAAGTGCAGCGGCGCTTGCCGGCACTCCGATACCACACGATAGCGTGATTGTTTGTGACCCGTGAGGGCTCGACTGCCGATTCCGCTGCGATGTACCCAACGCTCGCAAGATGGCGGTACGGTCAAGCCATGACCCGGGACGAAGCGATCCGAATTGGGATATTCACCCTCGCCGACTGGCACCGACATGACCACGGAGAAAGGTGCGTCTGCCTCGAGGGCGAGCAGTTCGGAGCTCAGTCGGCCGCCTTAGTCGACGCGCTGGCTGCAGAGGGAATGACCTTCGACGGCTACAGCGGGGCCGATCGGGGGCCGCTTGGGCCACCAGGAGAGACGCCTCGATATGAACCGAACTAGGAATTCACGAAGGCCGGCCGGTCCCCACAGCTAGTAGCCGGTCGGTTGCCATCACCCCGCCGGTGGGTGGGGTACTTACCCGTTGCTCATCGTGACGGCAAAGTTCACCGTGACCCGGCGCAGCGGCCATGGCGGGCCGCTCGTGAGAGCCTCGGAGCTGACATGCAACGCTGCATCCGACGCCGGTATGAAGGTCTGGTGATCGACTCTCATCAAGATCGGGAGGTCCTCGATGATTAGTGAAGTAGCCGGGACCGATATGGTTCAACCGTGACCCGAGACGTCACGATCAGCACTGTGGTCGAAGCGATTATTGGTCAAGAGTATGCCGCCGAGATTCGTAGAGGCCCATGGCCCGATGACTTCACGTGCGTGAAGTGCGGGGGCGAAGGATTCATCTCAACCGGCATCCCGGTTTCGATTGCTGTCGTAGTCCACCCGGACGGGCATCGAATCAGCATTCTGCATGAATCGTGTGGCGAATCCGCCGCGTACGAGAGCGATGAGCCTGCGCCTTCGATGGGGGATCACGCGAGTCTGACGGTAATAGTGCGAGGAAGCGACGACGATCCGAAGGCCGCGTGTCTGTTTTCGATGAGCACAATGATTATGGGGGCTAGTGAACCGGGCGCTGACCGTACGGGGCTACTCGTTGCCAAGCTACTTGAGGATGGATTCAGCCAGCCCTCGGTAACCCATTGGTCGACTTTCAGGGTGGACCTGAGGTTCGTGGCTGGCTGGTGCGCTGCTCACCGGGCGGTGTTTCGATCATCGACGGCCAGGGTCACGAGGCATATACCGGCGATGTAGCGCCGGAGTGGACCCCTTGGCTCTCGGCGTTGCGGGAGGAAGGACGCTGCCTGTTCATCGGCGGGGACGGGATCGAGTTGGACACCGATCCCATGAGGGGGCTTGCTTCGGCAGTGCGGGCTGGCCGAGTCGCGGCAGGCGTCATTCGTGCAGAGGTAAACGACGGACTCCGGCCCAAGCGGGCTGAGCGGCGAGCCATCCAGCGCAAGAAACACAAGAGGCCAAGGTGACCGGCCTGCAGCCTCAGCACAACAAGACACTCACCGTGGCTCCGCTCGTGTCGGGAGCGTGTTCGCGGGCATTCATAACTTGCATTCCTTCCGCTTCGCCGCAGCCGTGATGTGGCAGAGTCGCAAGGGTGACATCGTCAAAGAGACTTAGTCCTCAGCAACGTGAGGCGCTTCTGGGGGTTAACACTCCGAGAGGCGCCGAGAAACGGCCAGCCAGTCCCACACCGAAACCACCATCAAAGCCGCCGCCCAAAGAGGAGCCGTTTCGTAAAGACCGGCCGCCCAGGGAGATCCCGGCAGATCCCGACAAGGGAACACGTAAGAAGCAGGACGGCTCATAATATCGAAACTCCCCAAGCGATTACTTCAAGCCCGGTGAGCACGCAAGCGATACTGAACCACAAATAGAGTCTTTCCAAGACGACCTGATTCCTCTTCCGTGACGCCTCGACGTGCCTCGCAAGATTTCCGGTTACATCGACTGGCTCAAGGTCGCCAGTCCTAAGGAGCGGAAACCACTGATCTAGATTTTGCGCGAACTCCCACCCCTTTCTCTTGGGGCTGAGAACAACGATGACGGCTAGAACGCTGAGGGCGAAGAATACCAAGGCGACAACAATCGCCGCCGTGACATATCCGGGGTGATGGTGGCTTGTTACGAGGCGGCTACCGAAAAGTCCCGCGACAATCGACGAAACCGACAAGAGCGCCACTGCTCTGTTGTGCAGGGTGTCCAAGTCAGACTCTTGGCGGGTGATTTGTCGTCGGGATTCGTCCCATAAGAGAGCCGCAGCGTCCTGAATTGGAGTGCAGTCGGACAGTCCCTTCTTGCTTTTCAAGAACCACATAAGTTTTTCCAATCGTACAACTACCTGAATACACGTCACGAGAATCGACCCAAGTTGTGGCCATCTTCGTCTCACCCTCTTGCGTCGTGGTCGCGTTGCGTCGTGTTAGGACATCCCGCTATTGGCACCATAAACGACGACGCCGATCACGATAAGGGCTCCAATAAGCAGTAGAACGGTTTGTAGTTCGTCGCTTGCCGCCTTGGTCTGAGCGAGTGACTGCAAGTGATGCAGTAGGACCGTCCGCCCTTGTTCAGGGTTCTGAAAACCGAACGCGATGTATTCGACACCTTGAAGCATGGCGAGCTGATCACCTGTGATGCCCTGTTGAACCACAGGGATTATCGGTTTCTTGGCCTTTAGTGCCCAGCCGATTTCTTGTTGCACATACGGTGATGCCTGGCTCGCTTCAGTGATGAACACCAGCACGGCATGGCACGAATCCAGTTCGCCTTGTACTTTGCTAGGTAGATGCGTGCCAGGCCGAACATCATGTTCGGCCAGCCAGAGTTCCACGCCTGGACCGGTCTGCCCCTTGATCCACTCCACCCACATCCGGTCCGTCCCGGAATGGGATACGAAAACTCGGTAAGCCATAGGCGCAAGGCTAGGGCCCAGTGACCGAACGTCGGGCGGATCACTCGGCTTGCGCGGCGCAATGCCGAGAGTTGATCGGCAAGGACTATCCAGAGCCGAACGGGGCCTAGAGCGCAAGGACCCTCTGCCGACTCCTTGGTCGGGGAACCACCGGCTACTGCAACGGTCATCTGGAGGGAGGTTGTAAGGCTCAAGTCCGACGAGGGTGCCGGTCAGCCCCGCGGTTCCGAGCCCCGCACCAAGCGCCAGCCTCGTGGGCACTGGTCGGCGGAGCAGCTGGTCGTTAGGGCCCGGCGAGATCAGCCTGGCCACTCCCAGGATCCTGGAATGTCGCTACTTGTCAGCCGATCCGCTTGAGCGCCATCTCGCGGTATTCGGGTGAGATCTCTACTCCGAGCCAGTCACGACCGAGTTCCTCGGCGACCAGCCCGACAGTCCCAGCGCCCATGAAGGGGTCGAGTACCACCCCGGGCAGAGTTGGCGCCCGGCAGCCGCAGGGAACCAGTTCACCCACTTGACGGACGGTGTGCCAGCGGTCGTTGAAGCGTATCACCTGTCTGTCACGGGGTTTCGGAGACTTCGAAGCCGGACCAACAGGCAGCCTCGTGACGGTTACTCGCCGCTTCCAGGGCGTGCCGCAGCAGCTGCAAATGGCTTCCGGACAAGTGGCCAGGATGGGGCGGCGGACCAGCCGCGGCGGGAAGGTGGCGAAATGCGGCCCACGGAATCCGAAGGTTGGTATTTCCCAGACCGAGCCGGGGTTCTTGCCGAGCGGGTGGCCCGGCTGATCGGCTGGCCGGGCTCGGCGCAGACCGTCCTGGGCGCCGGAGGCCAGCGGCCCGGCCCAACCCGGCGTCGCGACCTTGCCGCCGCCTTCTCTCTTGCCAGCGCGGGAGCGGTGCGGCTCGCGGATGGCGTCGAGGTCGAAGAAGTAGTTGGGCTCCCGCACCAAGAAGTAGACCATCTCGTAGTTGAGGTTCAACCGATCGGCGGCCGAGTTCGGCAAGCCGTTGGGCTTGCCCCAGATGACTTTGCCGCGCACGATCCAGCCGTCGCCCATAAGCGCCAACAGCAGCCGCTCCGGGGCGGCCAGCATCCCCTTGGGTGGTGCGCCGTAGCGATCGAGACGGGAGAAGGAGTCCCCGAGGTTGAGCCACAGGCCGCCGCCTGGTTTGAGCACCCGGGCCACTTCAGCGAACACCACCCGGAGGCCCTTCACCCACTCGTCGACATTGGCTTCCAGCCCGATCTGCCCGTGGGCTCCATAGTCACGGAGGGCGTAGTACGGCGGGCTGGTAACGGTGCAGTCAATGGCACCGCTCGGCAGTTCTCGCAGTCGATTGGTGGCATCTCCCAGCAGGATTGTGCGTCTCGGGATCTTGACCGGCGGCGTCGGTGTGCCGAGACCCACCAGTGACGGTCGGCGGCAGTAAGCGGTCAATAGGGTGAACCAGTGGACCCTACAGAACTGTGGTGCACCTCCGAGCACTAACGGGTAGTCAACCGTTGGCGGCTTGGACCCACGGAGAGCTATGAGCTTTCAGAACGGGACAAGGGTATGTGCAGACCGACATGAGCGATTGGACCGAAATTCGAGGGAAGTTCGCGGGCAGAAGGTGCATCGAGGCGTTCGACCTCCGCGCCTACCGGATCGGACACCAGAGCAACTCAAGATCCACAGTGGCGGCCCTACTCAAGGTTCACCAGTTCAAGTTCCACCGCCTTGTTGAGTGCTTTCATGCGGTTGTGGACACCGAGCTTGTGGTAAATCGCGCTCGACGTGGTGCTTGACTGTATCCGGACTGATCACGAGGCGTTCTGAGATCTCGGATTTCTTGAGCCCTTCCTTCAGCAGCAGCAGTACCTCCTTTTCGCGTGGGGTCAGCGACGCTTGAGCCCGCTTTTTGTTGTCGACGGTAGAGTGGCCGCCTAGTGACGAGGCGCGAAACGTTGAGGGGGTAATTCCCAGGCACTGATGTCGCCGAGGTAGAGGCCACACGCGCAGTCCATTGCCTCTTCGACCGTGCCGACCATCGAGCCACTGGGCAGGACCGAGTTCTCGTAGCCGTCCTTGCTCGCCAGCCATATGGCGAAGGCCCATTTGTGTTGGGGGTGTCCGGTCCAACGCAGGCGGAACAGTTCTTGGTCGTAACCGTCGGGCAGGGTGGCTCCGACGTAGGCGTAGGGGGCGCGGAAGCGGACCCTGGTCTCTTTTAGTTCGGGCCAGCGGTCCTTGCGGTGCGCCTCGAGGCGCCGTTCGAGTTCGAGACGTGCTCGCTCGGGAATGGCCACAAGGGCGATGTTAGGGGACGGCTCAGGCCGCAGCTGAGAGGCGCTGCTTGGCCCGCCGATGCCGGCGTCGTGCCTGTTGAGCGGCCCGGCGCTCGTCGTGATCACGACGGGCCTCGGCGTTGCGTCGGCGTAGGTAGGCAGCCACCGCGGTCTGGATCTCGGCGTGATCGCGGTAGTCCGAGCCGGCGAAGACGGCCTTGACCATGACCCCGAAGTGGCACTCGATGCGGTTGAGCCAGCTGGCGTAGGTGGGGGTGGGGACCAAGATGATCGACAACTGGCGGGCCACGGCACGCACGTCCTTGGTCCAGTGCGAGGACAGATTGTCTTGGATGACCCAGATGCGCTGGCCGGGATAGCGGGCTCGGATCATTTTCAAGATGGCGATCACGTGGTCGGCCCCCTTGCGGTAGTACCAACGGCCGAAGAGCTGATCCGCTCCCACGTCATAGACGCCGAAGAAATGCGCCACTCCGTGGGGTTTTCGGTAGTTGGCCCGGATACGTCCGGGACGGCCGCGCTTCCACCAGCCCTTGCCACCCTTGGGGGTAGGGGTGACCGGTCCGTGCTCGTCGAAACACACCAGCACCCCGTCAAGGCGTCCGGACTCGGCCACGGCATAGAGCCGTCGCAGCCGCGCTGCCTTGGTGGAGAACTCAGGATCAGGCGAGTGTTTCCAGCCCTTGGTGGACTGGGTGGTGTGCCCCTCTTCGAGCAAGATGACCCGCAGGCGCTCCTTGGAGATCGTCTTCACCACCCCGTTGCGGATCAGATAGGAGCGCAGGTGCGACAACGACCAGGTGATGTAGGGCTCACCGAGCTCTTGGGGACGCGAGCCGACGATGTCGATGATCCGGGCTCGCATCTCGTCGGTGATCACCTTCGGGCGCCCACCGCCCCACGCCGGCACAAGCGCCTCGAGCCCGATGTCGTTGAAGTCGTGGATCACCTTGCGCACCCAGTCACCCGTCGCATCAAGAGCGTCGGCGATTTCAGGGGCGCTGTAGCCTCGACTGGACATCTCGATGACCTGGGCTCGGCGCACCATCACGGCCGATGCGAACTCGGTGCCGCGTCGCCGAAGCGAGCGCAACCAATGCCGTTCCTTCCGCGCAACGTCCTTACGAAAACTCCGGCTGGGCGAGCCATACACGTCCTCTTTCAACGCGATAACTCCAACACCACCATCATGCGCGACTGCTCCTCAGATTACAAGGATGCGATTTACCTACCGACCTTTATTGTCGCTGCACTAGCCCCGCTCCGGTGGGGATCATGTCGGGGACCTGCCATTCCATAGAGGCCTGATGCTCGGGTATAGCCAGCTCCAGCTGGCCGATTCAGAACTCTCTCTGTGTTTCTCAGACGAAGACGGTGTCACTGGCGCTCAACACGTGGAGGCCCGGCATGTGGACGCGACGCAGAAGCCGCTGGTTTCCGTAGTCGCCGGCTGGCACCTTGCAACTTCATCGAAACCGCAGACCAGCATGTGATTCCGTCCTCTCATCAGGGTGTTGACTCCTCTTGGCTCTGTCTACCAGCAAGAGGATGGAGGCACTTTTACTCCTGGGAATCAGCTGATGCAACCGGGGTGAGAATTTGCACCCTGCTTGCAACCAAATCGCCACTGTCACGTCACGCAGGTCTCAAAGCAGATCTCAGGTGTCGCTGACCACGCTCACGTCCCCGTCCGATGCCTTTTGCTCGTGGCCTGATTTCATTTCGCATCAAGCTCGACTCAGTCGAATCCGAAAAACCGATACGAACGAGACCGGTTTGACCGATACTGCTGGGCGCAGAGGGTCAGTGAGTCTGATTGCAAGTCGCTCATCGACGAGGGTCGAAAAGGTCGTGCGGCCCGCCCCTTCCGTTTGGGTTGCGATCATCGTTCGTGGCCCGGTGTTGACACGGTGCAGGGATGCACACGGACGGGCCGATACGCGTGAACAAGTTGGTGACCGACCGGCAGTCGGCGCAACCCTCCAAAAAAATGGCCCGAAAGGGCCATAGACGAACTCCTTCTCAACCGTCACACTGAGGGTGCATCGATCCAATGGATCGGCTGGAAGCGGAGCCGTCGCAATGTCGGCCTCCTTTCTACGACCCATTCGATCACGGTGTGCAGTAGCAGTCGAAAAGGCAAACCTCTTGAGAAAGAGGGACGCAAAGCCACGGGACTCTCTGAGTCAGCCGGGCCGCCGAATTGCTGGCTCTAACGACGCCCGTTTCGAAGCGGCCTATCTCCCTCAGGGCATGGAGGGAAAATGGTTCAAGAGACGGTTGTTAGTCATTTTGGGTCTCGCGGGCGCCGGCGGTTGATTGGTGCCATCGGGGCGGGGCGAGTCCGGAGAATCCCCCTTGGACGATGCGTCATCGCATTGTGCGTTGTGATGGCGTCCGCAATTGTCCCTTCTGTTCTCTTCACTTCGCCTGCCAGTGCCAGCGGCAGCATCTACGCGATCGGGTCGTTGGCAGAGACTTCGGGCACCGGTGTGACTACGCTGACGGTTAATCCCCAGAACGTTGGCGACGCCTTCGCCCTATCGACCATGGTCGTGAGTAACAGCGTCTCCCTGTCTTCGGTCAGCGGTGGAGGCGCTACCTGGCAGAAACTAACGAGCATGAACAGCACCCCAGGTGGGATTGAAGAGGAGCTTTGGCTTGGCACCATTACGACGACGGGGCCGTCCACCATCACGGTGACATATTCGGGCGGCGTGTCGGGGTTCAACAGCGAACTCGATGCTCAGGAGTTTACGAACGGTACCGGAGCCTCGACCACCTGGAGCAAGGACGTGACCGGCACCTCCGAGAACACCTCGTCGACCAACGTGGCCTTCCCTTCGCTCACCCCAACCGGCACTGGTGAGCTCTATGCCGGCTTCGCTAACGTGGAGAATGCGTCGAACACCGGTACGACCAGCGGCTTTACTTACGATGTCGACCAGTACAGCAATTCGTTCATCTATAACCCCAGCGTGTCGGGAGCGGTCGCCCCAAGCACCACCCAGTCACCGGCAGGAACGTCCGAGGGGATCGGGGCCCTGATCACGGCCACCGGTTCGGGCGGTGGTGGCTCAAGTGGCACCATGAGCCACGTCGGGTCTGAGTACTCGAACTCCGGTACGGGAACGACCACGCTTGCGGTCACCCCCGCAACTGTGGGCGACGCCTTCGTGCTCGCAACCTTTGTGGGTTCCACCACTCCCTCGGTGTCCAGTGTCAGCGGCGGGGGGGTCACGACTTGGTCGAAGCTGACCAGCGCCGTCGATTCGGTCGACGGGTGCGAAGAGGAGCTGTGGCTGGGCACCGTCACGACCGCCGGCAGCTCGACCATCACCGTGAACTTCTCCTCGAGCGTGTCCTCGGACCTCACCGAGTTCATTGCCCAGGAGTATTCCTCAAGCACGGGAACATCGACCACCTGGGCGAAAGACGTTGCAGGAACCTCTGCCAACACCACGTCGTCGACAACCGTGACCTATCCCTCTCTCAATCCCTCGGGCTCCAACGAACTCTACGCCGGCTATTCCATCGTGGGCCAAACCGGGGAAGCAGGGTCGACCAGCGGTTTCAGCTACGACGTGACCCCGCTTTACAATGTCTTTCTCTACAACCCGAGCGTGTCGGCAACGGTTGCCCCAACCGCCGCCCAGACGCCGGCGAGCACCTCGGACGCCATCGGCGCCCTTATCACGGCGACGGGATCGGGCGGACCACCGGTCGTGACCGGAGTTTCGCCGAGCAGTGGAACCCTACCGGGTGGGACAACGGTAACGGTGACCGGAAGTAACTTCACCAGCGGGTCCACAGTGGACTTCGGATCCACACCCGCCACGGGAGTCTCGGTTCTCTCTTCCAGTTCGATAACGGCTAGTGCTCCGGCAGGCGGAACGGCCAACACAGTGAATGTCACCGTCAGCACGCCCCAAGGTACGTCAACCACGAGCGGGTCCGACGACTTTTCCTACTCTATTGGTTCCTGTGTCTGCGAAGGCTACGTCGCGTCACTTGCCACGACCACGGTCAACGTCTACAACGCCAGTCCCTACCCAAATTCTCGGGTGACGGATCTTGTCCAATGGGCTGACCGCGGAATGGCAACGCAAGACCCACTCGATTACAACGTCGCAGGCGAGATGCACAGCAACGACCTTGTCGTGGCGACGGAGACCGGTCTTTACTGGATCGACGCCACCGATCGAGGAGGCCTGATGACCGGTGAGTGGCCGCTAGACGTTGATGGTTCGGGCAATGCCAATTTCGAGTACATCGTTGGAGTACACAACTGGGGACCCAACATGCTCTTTCCTGGTTCGAATGGCAACGACGCGGCCGCTGATGAAGGTGATGCGGGCTTCGGTATCCGTTTAATCGCGACGGGGGGCACAGACGGAAGCACGGTGTCAGGTGAGGGGACCTTCGATCCGACGGGCAGCGTCGATCTGAGCTATGAAGAAACTATAGGAGATTACCAGCAACTCTTTCAGTTCACCGGCTATTTGACGCAAGAATACAACGGTACGCAAACCATGAAGGACAGCAACGGTGACACGGCGAATGTCCAATACATAATCACCTACCGCTTCAACAATGCCAATGATACCAGTTCGACGTACACTGGTATTGACGGCAGTGCTATTAGCGATCAGTACGTGAATCGTATTGAAGTCACACTTACTCCGGAGAACACAACTGGCTCGTGCGAAAGCATCTACGGAGTGCACTGCATTTACTTCAAAACTTTTGATATCGGTGACGATTTGCAGCACATTCCCACCGCGCAGCCAAATCAAGATCTTTACATGCTCTCGTCTGATGACGCCCTCGCTGACTATGAGCCGACGAATCCTCCGCCCTCGGGGTGTCTCGTAGACGGACTCTACACTCAAACAAAGACATTCTATAGCCTTTGTTCCTCCATCCCGTCTAACGATCAGAACTTAATACAGGAACCGACGACGCTACCGACTACTGTCCCCGCAGGAGACGAATCGGTGATGTGCTCAGCGTTTTGCGGACGTAGCATCGCATATTTTCACCCGTCAGGGTTCGCTTTGCCTGCACGAGATTCCGCTGTCGAAAACACCTACCTGAATAGTCTCTCTCTCGAGACGCAATACTTTAATTCCGACTCCGGGGACGCGCAGAATAGTTCCTGGAATACTTGGTACAACAACTACCCCAACTCCGCTGCCGAAACGGCGGTGGATCAGCTGATTCGGTACTTCTAGAGCGAGCTCGAACCCCCGGCGCGATCAATACTTCGTCGCCGGGGGTTTGGCTTGTCTGCCTCAGGTTGGTGGTTGAGGCGCACTATAGGGTCTCGAAAATAAGCGGCACCGCTGGGAGGACTCGCGCACTACGCAAGGAGTCTGATGTCCCCAGAGATTCAAAGTCCGCTTCAGATCAGCCGATCACGCAAGGCCAAGCAACGCTGCCTTGCCAAAGTTGTCGTTCTCGGAGACGGGGACCCATAGCTGCTGCCTGGAGCTCATTCTCGTTCGGTCAGCCTCAACGGCGATTCAGGGGAGCTCTTTCGGAGAACCCCTCCGTCCTCACTTCGAAGTGCTTCCACCTGAATGTTGTGGCACGGACTCCGTCCCTTCGAATATTAGACTTGTATCTTATGGTCACTCCCGAAGAGCTCCAACTACAGGCGGATGCATTGAAGTGGTTTCACAGTATCGACCTTGGAAATGGAGTGATTACTAAGGGAGACTCTGACGAGCCAGTCTCGGCGGAAGCATTTCCAAGTTTCAGTGGGAAGACTGTTCTCGATATCGGAGCTTGGGACGGTTATTACTCGTTTCTGGCTGAGAGGGGAGGCGCTTCCCGCGTGGTTGCACTCGATAACTATGCTTGGGGCGTAGATTTCGAAGCCAGAAATGCCTACTGGAACAGCTGCTTCCTACAAGGCGTGCTTCCGGATCATGACCTTGATCTCACAAAATTCTGGCTACCGGATCTTCCAGGTCGCCGACCCTTTGATTTTGCCGTGTCCAACCTGGGATCCAAAGTTAAGGCCCACGTCGGCGACTTTACGACGATGAACCTTGGGGAACTAGGAGCGTTCGATGTGGTGCTTTACCTGGGAGTGTTGTACCACATGCAAGAACCGCTGACTTGCCTAAAGCGGGTCAGGAGGATTACGCGTGAAGTGGCGGTCATAGAAACTGAAGCCATTCATTTTCAGGATCTCGATCATGAGAGTCTTCTCCGATTCCATTCTGGGGGTGACCTTCACATTGACTTTGGGAATTGGTTCGTTCCCACAATCAATGGGCTACATGCGCTCTGTCGCGCCGCGGGATTCTCTTCGATACGAACAGTGATTGGACCGCCCGCTGCCCCCCCCGTGAACCGAGAGGTGTTCCGAAGACGAATCGGGCGTCGACTGGCCGGGATCCAACGTAGGGACCACCTTTCGGCGCCGAGCTGCCGTTACAGGGCAGTTGTGCACGCAAGCGTTTGACGTTGGAATTCCGTAGCGCTGGGCCACATCTCTAAGGGTGGCCCCGGCCCGGTAGGCGGCGGCCAGCTCCTTCAGCTGTTTTTTGCGACAGCCGCTTCGGTATATAGGAGAGATCTTCCGCCAGTCATTGGGTCGGCGAATCTTTACGCCCTGGTCACGGAGCCTCCGTCGGACAGTGTCTGGACTGACGCCGAATTTCATTCCATGGCGATGGCTGAGAGGGTGACCACGATGGTTGAGCCACTCACTGTGCGAGTGCTTGTTCCTGTTGGTGGAGCCAGGCCTCCACGAACTAGACCGGTCAAGTAAGACCGTCAACAGCCCAGCCTCCCGCAACGTGCGGCAAGCTCTTGGTCGGGGTCTTCACTGCCGCGAAGGTCCGTGAGTACCGTCTGAGCCACCCGGAGAAGGAGGAACTCACCAGAATCAAGATTCGAACCGGTAAAGGACGAATCCGCATCTACCCGATGGCCAAGCCCGAACCGGACATCGAGAAATTGTCCCGGCTTCTGCTAGAGGTAGCCCGTAGCATGAAGGCCGAGGAAGGGGAGAAAGCGGCGTGAGATTTTCTGAGGCGTTCGGAATAACGAAGCGTCGAGCGGATGATTGGTTTGATCCGCATCTGTCGGTAGACACGAAGCTATTTGTCGACCCACTTCTCATTTTATTAACGGAAAAGTCTGGTTGGACAGATGCCCACGATGAGTTGATCGCTCACTTTGTGCATTGTTACAAGCTTGTCGCCCAAGCAACCAGCGCACAGTCGACGAGCGCCATTGCTTCTCGGCGTCTCTTGACGTTTCCAGAACCGTCTGAGTGCTGCCTTGGGTTTACGGCCTCAGGCACCCGTGGTTCCGGCACTGGGTCACAATTTGCGAGACGGATGGCGGATGGCATTGCTGTAGCCCTTGCTGCCGGGTTGGACAATCCCGAACATATTGAAGAGATCGGCATTCTGAATGTCGGTATTGGCGCTGATCGGATCTCCGATGCCGTTTGCAATGTTCCAATGTTCTAAAGAATCGTCTCATTTCCTACACCCGGCAAGGTGGTCACCAGGCATGCTCTTCCAACTGATCCTCATCGGGTTCAGAATTCTCGCTGTCAGCTTGCGCAGGGCCGTTGGATGAGCGAAACGCTTGATCTTCCAACAAATCCATATAACGGAAATCCAATTCTGTTAGTTCCCGAAGGATTCCTCAACGACCTTCCTACTCTGAACGCTGAGGACTGGTTCGAAGCCAATATCAATGATGATTTGCGCACACAGATGAACTTGGCTGTAGGAAAAAGAGTTAAGAAGGAGCAGATTGTTGAATTTGCCCGAAGGCACCCCGATCGCGTTCAGACGATGGGCACGCGAACAAACGACTCGATCGGATATTCAGGGGTATGATTTTCAAGAGGACCGGCGCGGCGTTGTTCAGTGGGACGCTCCTACGTGTGCATTTACTGAACAGAACCCAATTGAGCTGGCCGCGCCCACCAATAGGGCCGAACTTCGAGTACTCGTTGAAAGAGTCTTGGAGCAGTTCAAGCAATTCATAGAGCAGCAACACGGTTGGGCATTGTTGTGGAATTCGGATGGCACTGAGAAGAACGAAGAGGCAGCCCAACTCCTTTTCCTGGGAATCGCCCAAAACTATTTGCGTCTCTTCGACGTTGAAGTTGACCGCGAAGTTGAGCTTGGTCGAGGGCCCGTTGACTTCAAGTTCGCTCGAGGCACACAAGCCCGAATGATCCTTGAGGTAAAGGGAAGGCACACAATGGCAAATTTTGGAATGGCCTTGAGAGTCAGTTACCCAGCTACTTGACGTCTGATGATGCGAACGAGGGTTGGTTCGTAGCCATTCGCTATCGAGGCAACCGGGCATCACAGCAACGGATGAATGAACAGCCTGGACGAGTAGGGAGGGTAGCAACTGCGACCAGCAAGACTTTGAACTATAAGGTGATTGATGGGCGTCAGAGACCGGAATCCGCATCTCGCATATAGGGTGCGGTGTTATTTGCGCCGGTTCCTTTCCACTAGTCGCCTGCATTTCAGATCCCCCGCCAGTCATTGGGTCGGCGAATCTTCACTCCCTGTTCGCGGAGCCTCCGGCGGACAGTGTCGGGACTGACCCCAAATCTCATTCCGATGGTGATGGCTGACTGTGCTTTCGCATACAACCCCACAGCCTCCCTAACCTCGGCGGGGGAAAGGCCAGGGGGCGGCCGGTTAAGTCCCAACGAGTGGTGTGCGAGTTGATCGGGGGATCGGTGGGAAAACCGGCCCCCTGATTGCCCCGAGAGGCGATATCCACAGGCCCCCTGACACTTTGGTGCGGGGGATCCCCCTGACGCGACGATCACCGCGTCAACCTCAAGAAGCAGTTTCCACACAACAACTTGAGGAGGATCACGGTGAACGTCCCGACCACTATCGACGAGGCAGCCTGGCTTGGCAAGTACCTCGAAGGCGCCAACGGCGACGCGGACCTGGCCCAGGCCATGCTGGGTGCCTTCGCCGAGGCGCTCATGAGTGCCGAGGCGTCCATGCAGTGCGGTGCCGCCTATGGCGAACGGACCCCTGAGCGGGAGAACTCGCGCAACGGCTATCGGCTGCGTCCTTGGGACACGAGAGTCGGCTCGATCGAGCTGGCCGTGCCCAAGCTCCGCCGGGGCGTCTACAGCCCCGAGTTCTTGCTCCAGCCCCGCCGGCGGGCCGAACAGGCCCTGGTGGCGGTCATCTGTGCCGCCTACGTGGAGGGGGTGTCCACGAGGAGGGTCGACGACCTGGTCAAGGCCATGGGGATCGACGGGATCTCCAAGTCCGAGGTCTCCCGCATGGCGGCCGCGCTCGACACGGTGGTCACCGAGTTCAAGGAGCGCCCTCTGACAGAGGGCCCCTATCGTTACGTGTGGATCGATGCGCTCACCCAGCGGGTGCGTGAGGGTGGCCGGGTGGTCAACGTCTCGGCCGTCATCGCGACGGCCGTCAACGCCGAGGGCCGACGAGAGATCATCGGCTTGGAGATCGCCACGACGGAGGACACCGCGGCGTGGACGGCCTTCTTGCGGGCTCTGGTGGCCCGGGGCCTCAGCGGGGTCGAGCTCGTCATCTCCGACGCCCACGGGGGCATCAAGGCGGCCATCGCCCAGGTCTTCTCCGAGGCCACCTGGCAACGCTGCCGCACCCATTATGTGGACTGGCGGATTATGTGGAGTGCGGTGCGGATTCCCCGGTCCGGGCGGCGCTCGAATGGGTTTTGTCCACATAATCACAGAGCTTCCAAGAACGCGAGCAGCTTGTCGGGTGGCCGGTAACGCCCAGGCGCCGAGCCGATTGGCCTGGTGCGTGATAGGGCGCGTTCTTTGAGCATCAAATCGGCATGCATGTACATCTGGGCCGTTTCTATGGCCTCGTGGCCGAGCCAGAGGGCGATCACGGAAATGTCGACGCCGGCGAGCAACAGGCGCATGGCGCAGGTATGTCTCAGCACGTGGGGCGATACTTTCTTGGACCGGAGTGACGGACAGCGCTCACCGGCAGTCGCCACATGTTTGGTCAAGAGGGCGGTCACGGCGTAGCGGCTCAACGCTCCACCGGAGTGCAAGGTTGCAAAGAGTGGATCACCATCTCGGCCGCCTCGCTCCTCCATCCATGCACGCACCACCTCAGCCGTCGCCTTGGTAAACGGCGTGATGCGTTCCTTTCGACCCTTGCCGGTGCACCGAACGTGGGGGCCCGAACCGAGCGCGACATCGCTGCGACGCAGACTCACCAGTTCGGAGACCCGGAGTCCCGTCTGCAGATCGAGGAGCAATAGTGCATGATCTCGACGTCCGAGCACCGTCGTGCGGTTCGGGGCGGCGAGCAGGGCATCGACTTCTTCGTCACTAAGGAACGAGACGATCGCCCGCTCGAAGCGCTTCGGAGGGACCGCGAGCACACGTTCAATGAGCGCTGCGTGCTCGGGGTGGCGCAGGGCGGCGAAACGGAACAGCGAATGGATGGCGGCGAGCCGAGCGTTGCGGGTCTGCGCACTGTTGTTTCGTTCAGTTTGCAAATGATCGAGGAATGATCCGACCAGCGGCGCATCCACATCCTCTAGGCGCAGTGCCGACGGTGCCGTGCCTGTTCTTTCCCTGGGCGAACGCAAGGAGAAGCCGGAACGTGTCGCGATAGGCAGCCACGGTGTTCGGGCTGGCACGACGTTGTCCGATGAGCCGCTCAGTGAAGAACGCCTGGAGGGTCGGAGCGAGCGCGCTCATGGTTCCACCTCGTAGGCCGCCTCCAGGCGCCTGGCCGCCAGAGCGAGCAGTTCGGGCGACCCCGACAAGTACCAGTACGTGGCGACCGGGTCGACGTGGCCAAGGTAGGTCGAGAGCCACGGCAAGTTGGCCGCCACATCGGCGTCCTCTCGATACCAGCGGGCCAGCGTTGCCACCGCGAACCGATGGCGCAGGTCATGAGGCCGGGGCCTACACGACGCCGAGCCCACCTCGATGCCGGCTCGGCGCACCAGGTTCTGGAAGGCGAGATGGAAGTTGCAATAGAGCACCCGGGTCCCCGCCGCCGAGACGAAGAAGGCGGGCTCGGCCGCTCTCGCCGTGAGCCGGTCGCGCTTCTTGGCGTATTCAGCGAGTGCCGTGGTGGCCGTCGGGTGCAAGGGGATCTCTCGGGTCTTGTTGAACTTCGCCCCTCGGATGGTCAAGAGTCCCTGGCGAAGGTCGACATCTCCCCGGTCAAGGGCGAGCGCCTCTCCCACGCGCATGCCGGTGCAGGCGAGCAGCCCGACGATCGCCTCAGTTGTGGCCGCCCGCAGGGCCGAGGGGATCTCTTGGGCCACCGCCATAAGTGCCGTGACCTGGTCCGATGAGTACAGATAAGGCGTGGCCCGTCCGTAGTTCGAAGGCAGCAGGTTGGTCGGAGGGACACCGGTGCGAGGATCGAAAGCGTGGAGGTAGCGGGCGAAGCCGCGGACCACGCAGAGCCGAAAGGCCCCCCATCCCGGGCTGCAGCGCTCGGGCAGCATCGCCCAGGCGAGGGTGACCTCGACGGTCACGATCTCGGTCTGCGACTCTTCACAGAAGTCGACGAATTGCGCGAGCAGCCGACCGGCTCGCTCGAGCTTGTAACCAAGTTCCCGACGCACAACCAGGTAGTCCGTCAGAGACTGACGTAGGGCGCTCATGCCACAGCTCCGGGCCAAGGCTGGGCCACGGCGGAAAGCGAACTGCGGTCGACCTTGGCATAGATGCACGTGGTCAGAAGGCTCCGGTGCCGGAGGACTTGGCCCACCTCAGCCAGGTTCGACCCGGCTCGCAGCATCTCGGTGGCGGCGTTATGCCGGAGCCGATGGGCGTTCACTTCCGGCAGTCCCGCACGCCGGCACGCAGCGCTGACGACGTTGGAGACCCCGCTGCTTGTGAGTGCCCTCCGTGGAGCGCGCACTCGGGTGAACACGTTCGGACACTCACAGGACTTGCGGCCCTGTTGCAGCCAATCGGCAATCGCCTCTCCGACATCGACAGGCAGGGGAAGCCGATCAATCCTCGGACCTTTTCCTCTGACCACGAGCTCCCCGGCGCGCCAGTCAATGTCGCCCAGCTCCAGGGCAACTACTTCACCAGCACGCAGGCCGAGGCGGGCGAGCACGCTCAAGATGGCGAAGTCCCTCCGGCCGAAGGTGGTCCGCCGATCGCAGCTCTCGAACAGCAGCCGCACATCGCCGGGCTCGAGGGCCCTGGGTAGCGGCGCCAGCCGCCAACTGGCGACCTTCGGAACGGCCCCCACCAAGGACCCAGATGTCAGCTCCTGCAGATGCAGGTAACGCAACAGAGAGCGAAGCCCGCACACGATGGACGCCGGGTTGCGCACCCGGCACTGTTCGCTCACGAACTCCACCACGTTGGCGGCCGTCAGTCCCTCGATGTGCACTCCGACGGAGTCTGAGTGCTCGTCCAGGAACAGGCACGCCACGCGCACGTAGCTGACGGACGAGGTCATAGCGATCCCGCGCTCTTCGAGAAGATAGAGGCGATACGTGACGAGAAAGTCGTCGACTGGCGTCGTCGGAACCGGGTCGGGCATGGGAGCCACCCCAATGGCGCGCAGATGTGCAAGGAGCGGAGCCACGCCCTTGGGCGAAAGCCACAGTGTGTACCCCTCCCGTTGTCTCGCCCGCAGGAACTGCTCAACCCTCTTCGAGGTGAAATCGCCGGGCCCGAGCCTCCGACTGTCCAGCCACCGGCTCACGTGCGCCATGACGCGCAGCTGGCACTCTGCCCCAAGCGGGGTATACCCCTGACGCTCGAGTTCCTTGTGAAAGCCCGCTCTGAACGGCACGAGTGGGCCAGACATGATGACCTTCCGGACACTGCTCATTGCTGCACTCCCTTCGGATTGATTTCCGAAGAGCAGCTTCAACCCTCAGAGCGATCGGATTATGTACACCCCTCAGCACGCCACGAGTCGTTGACCTCGATAAACGCCCTCATCCCGCACCGCACTCCACATAATCCGCCAGTCCACATAATGGGTGTTATGGAGATGTCTCCATAACACCCATTTCATGGCCAACCTGGCCTCTCGGGTGGCCAAGGGCAACTGGCCCATGATCGCCACCTTGGTGCGCTCGATCTTCGAGCAGCCCGACCGTGACACCACCTGGAGCCAGCTGGCCGACGTCACCGACAAGCTGACCCAGGCCGGCTTCGTCGACGTGGTGACCTACCTGCTCGACGCCGCCGACGACATCTTGGCCTTCAGCGCCTTCCCCGCCGAGCACTGGCCCAAGATCAGGAGCAACAATCCCCAAGAACGCATCAACAAGGAGATCCGACGACGCACCGACGTGGTCGGGATCTTCCCCAACCGAGCCGCCGTGACCCGGCTCGTCGGCGCCTTACTGGCCGAGCAGACCGACGAGTGGGCCATCACCAAGCGCTACATGAGCGCCGAGTCACTCAAGACCACCAAGGTGCGCGACCCCTCACCCGAGGACCCGCGCCCGGCGATCGACGCCGCCGGGAAGGAGGCCGACACCGACAGCGCAACATAAGATCACCAATCACAGAACAGGTTGATGCGAGGGACGTCGCACCTCACGATCTCGTACACCACTGGCTGGGACTCAACTGGCCTCCGGACAACACCAGCCCGGTTAAGCAGGACCGTTACAGTCGAACGGTGTACCCCGAACCGATCGGCCAGTTCTTGGATAGCCGATCCGGAGAGGTACTCCTCTCGGAGTCGTTCAATCTCAGGCGGCTCCAAACGGTGGATCACCCGCTTCGGGGTTCGGAAATTGACCTCCGGAGACCCATTGGGGACAATTTCTAGGAGGTCTCGAAGGCGTTCTCCCTGGTCAGAGAGGTTCGAATACCGTACCAGCACCTCCACCAGGAAATCACACTGGATAACCAGCTCAGAGGTGTTTTCTTTGATTTCCGGCATTACACCTCATTGACTGCCAAATACCCTCCCGTGCCATTGCGTGTGGCACGGGTGTGGCACGACTTCACAATTCTCTGTGATCCGCACGGCGTGCCGACGCTTCTGCCAGCGGCATGCTGACCAAGCGGTCCTGCGGGATACCCAAGAACCACGGCCGTTGCGGACGGGCTCCGAGTCGCGGATCCTCCACTAATAATGATCGCAATTGGCGGATTCCCGTCGATGACCTCCCGTCGGCCGAGGCCGGTAAGGCCGACGACCTCGGCGAAGGTCACGGTGGCGACACGGGTGGAGGTGATGGCTGGCACGCTCGAGGAGCGGCCGGGCCGGCGTTCGACTTGTGAGATCACCACTGCGAGCCTCGAAATTGGGCTCGCCCGTCAACATCCTGCAGACGACGAGAGCTATAACTTTACATACACGCGTGAGACGCGATGAAGGGCTATACTTTGGACCATGGAGATCGGATCCGAAGTCGAGCTCGAGGACGGGCTGGTGAAAGCACTGGTGCGCTGCGGCCGGGAGGGCCACCGTGTGGCGCAAGCTCACCACAACGACCCAGGATCGAACGGGTTTACCTTCGGCACCGACCGCTATCAGCGCTCGACCGAGCTTGCCATCGAAGTCCTTCGCGACAAGGGATTCAGCGTTACCCGACGAGGAGCCGGCCTGATTGCCCGACGGGAGGGACTTGAGTTGCAGTTCGCCGTCGCGCGCGGCACGGACCTGTCCGATCCAGCGAGCTTCGACGCGGACTCTTCGCCCGCTCGGCGCAAGGCCGGGGCCGTGAACGCCACGCAGCTCGCTTTCGATGGCATGCCGCAGCTGGATGCCGGACCCATCGTGCACGTCGTTTGGAGCGGCACCTCTGAAGCCGGCCTGACTGCGGTTCATGCGGGTCGCCTGGTTGCTGGGACTGGAGATCGCCTCGTCTGGTCGGTCCTCGTCCGTCTGGACGAATCCGCACTCGCCGACCAGCAAGACGCAGCTGAAGTGGCGGCGGCGCCGAGTTATGCAGACCAGCCCGAACCGGCTCTGGTGGTAGCAGCGAGATCCAACGTCGGCCACGCTGATGAGGGCTGAGGATGCGGCCGCTGCCTTCTCCGGGGAGCGGCTCCGGCTGGCGCGCTTCCGGGCGGGCCTCACGCTACGTGAGCTGGCCGAGCGGGTGGACGTGACCCACACGGCGATCTCCCAGTATGAGAACGACCGCAACCGGCCGACCGCAGCGGTTCTAGCCCGTCTGGCTATCGCTACCGGTGTCTCCGCCGGCTTCTTCACCTTCGGGGGGCGCCCGATCTCACGAGGCGGGCTGGACGGCACCCACTTTCGAAGCCTGCGATCCACCACCCGGCAGGGCCGGGCCCAAGCGTGGGGCTGGTCAGAACTGGTGCTCGATGTCGCCGAAGTGCTTGAACGATATGTCCGTCTACCCGACCCAAGCGTTCCGCTCGTCCCGGTAGGCGTGGATGCCGACGAGAACGACTTCGTGGTGGCAGCAGGAGACCTGCGTTCCTCGTGGGACCTCCCCGACGGACCCGTCGGACACCTGGTGCGGCACATGGAGGCACACGGGATTCTCGTTGCCCGACTCGAAGTAGCGAACCGGGGCATTGACGCTTTCAGCCACGCACAGGGATCGCGGCCGGTGGTGATCCTCGGTAGCGACAAGGGTGACGCAGCGAGAAGCCGCTTCGATGCTGCTCACGAGCTCGGCCACTTGGTCTGCCACCCCGACGCCGATCCAGGCGGTGAGCAAGAACAGCAGGCGCACGCCTTCGCGGCCGAGCTGCTCATGCCACGCGCCACCTTCATGCGTCTCCTCCCGCGTCGGTTCGACCTAGGCGCTTACGCTCGACTCAAGCAGGAGTGGGGCGTGTCGATCGCCGCACTGCTCTACAGGGCAAAGACCCTCGAGGTCATTGGCGACGCTGCCTACCGACGTGCGGTCATGATCATGAACAAGCAGTACGGCCGCAGGACCGAGCCGTACCCGCTCGAACGCCCCGAGATGTCCGTCCTTCTCGCCACGGCGTGCCAGGTGGCTGAACGATCCGGCGTGAGCCGAGAGCAGATCGCGTCCGAAGCTTGCCTGCCCGTTGGAGACCTCGACGCCATCACCGGCAATCCAGACCCCCGACCCCTCGTCACGGTGTAACGAGATGCCCGGCCGCCGCGTTTTCTTCAGCTTTCACTACGAACAAGACGTGTGGCGCGCCACCAACGTCCGCAACTCCGGCAAGGTAGACGCCACCACCGCGGCCGGCTGGAACGACGCCTCCCTTTGGGAGGAAGCAAAACGCAAGGGCCGCCGCGAAATCGAACGCCTGATCGACGAAGGACTCCGCGGAACGAGCGTCACCGTCGTCCTCATCGGCACCGAAACCGCAAGCCGTCCCTGGGTCGAGTACGAAATAGAGCGGAGCTTTGAGAAAGGAAACGGCCTACTCGGTGTGCGCATCCACCGGATCAAGAACCAAACGGGCCACCGCAGCGACCGAGGTCCCACGCCTGCTGCCCTCACCGGCGGCGGCTTCCACGTCTACGACTGGGACCGCAACAACTTCGGCCGCTGGGTGGAATGGGCGGCCGTCGCCGCCGGCAAAGACTGCCTCAAGCACAAGAAGCCCGACTGCTTCGCCTGCGGTCGCCACTGGTGGTCATAGTCGTGGCCCCGACGGAAGAAGCCCCCAACCTCGACGCCAAGCTCAAGCACCTGGAGTTCATTCAAGCGGTCATTTCCCGGATGGCGACGAATTCCTTCCTCTTCAAAGGATGGGCAATCACCATTGCCGCCGGGCTCGCTGCATTCGCCGCAGTGGAGTCGCGTACGGCCCTGCTCGTCCTGGCGCTCGCCTCAACGATCATGTTTTGGGGCCTCGATGGCTACTACTTCTGGCTGGAGCGCTGCTTCATCACCCTTCACAACGAGGTTGCCGCCAAAGGTCCCGGCGAGATCGACTTCGCAATGGCCCCCGACAAGACCAACGCTATTCGCCGGTGGCTTGGAACGTGTGCGGGTCGACCACATCTATGGCTCTTCTACGGCGTGATCATCATCGTCGATGTTGTCGGAATATTCCTCATAAGGAGCAAGTGATGGCTCGTCGAGTTTCTACCGATGGGGCAACGACGGGTACCGATACCCCGGAACATGGATCGAGGCTAGCAACGAAGGCGGTCGGTGGGTGACGGCATCGAAGGAACTGCCGACGGATTGCGATTTCTGCTCGATCGCACGGGGGGAAGATCCCTCTGCGGAGATCATATGCGAAGGGGAGTTGTGGGTAGCCTTCTTTCCCCTGCATCCAGCAACTCTCGGGCACACCCTCGTGATTCCACGGAATCATGTAGCTGATCTCTGGAAGCTCGAACCCCCGCTGGGCGACCACCTTATGACTGCGGTGATCGATGTCGGCCGGGCAATCCAAGCGGCTCTTGCTCCCGAGGGTATGAACCTGATCACCTCGGCGGGCGAAATTGCCGAGCAGACGGTCTTTCACCTCCACCTTCACCTCGTCCCGCGGTGGCCCGGTGACGGCTTTGGTGACATCTGGCCCCCGCCTGGCGCAAACGAGAACCCAACCCCCAAAGATGCTGCCGCGAAGATCCGAGAGGCCTGCGTCGATGTCAGGTGAACATCGCCGAAACGCACCACTCGTATTGAAGACCCGGAGGTACAACTAATCGTGGCCCGTAGAGTTTTCTACAGCTTCCACTTCGATGGCGATTACTGGCGCACGCAGCAAGTCAGGAATATCGGCGCCCTTGAGCATGATTCCCCAGTATCAAAGAACGACTGGGAGGAGCTCGGCGGGGCCCCCGCCATCGAAGCCTGGATCGAAGCACAGCTCCAAGGCAAGAGCTGCCTGATATGCCTGATCGGTTCCCAAACGTCGGAGCGACCATGGGTGATACACGAGGTAAAGGAAGCCTGGAACGCAGGGAAGGGCGTAGTCGGTATATACGTCCACAACCTCAAGGACTCCGATCAGAAGCAATCGGTCAAAGGCACCAGCCCACTCGACAAGATCGTGTTTGTGCAACAGCCTTCGAAGAGGCTCTCATCTGTCGGCAAGGCCTACGATCCCGGATTCACGGATAGCCAGCAGGCGTACGGCTGGATCGCCGACAACATCGAAGCCGCAGTCGAAGAAGCGATCAAGATCCGTGATGACTTCGAACTGTAGCCATCAAACTACGACAGGGGTCCCCTGCCATGAGCGAGGGCGGCGGTAGCTGATGGCCCGTCGAGTGTTCTTCTCGTTTCACTACACCAGAGATGTTCAGCGCGCTCACGTGGTTCGCAACAGCTGGGTTACTAAGCCCGATCGTGAGGAAGCGGGCTTCTTTGACACCTCGGTGTTCGAGGCTACCAAGCGCAACGGTGAGGCCGCTCTGAAGCGTTTTCTCGATGAGGGGCTCAAGGGATCGTCGGTGACGGCCGTTCTTTACGGGGCTGAGACCGTCTGGCGGCGATGGGTGCGGTATGAGGTCCTACGCAGCTTCCTCGAAGGGAAGGGCATCTTCGCCGTAGCCATCGCCGGCATAGCAGCATGGGACAAACGTGGCGACGTCCAAGGCGCGAATCCGCTTGCCTACCTCGGCTACGAGGTCTCCGGCGGAACCCTTCGACTCAAGGAATACGCGGCTCAGGGCAAGTGGATCTGGTGCCCTGACTTTCCTGGTGTCACGGTGGCCTCTGTTCCATGGCGGGTGGCCGAGGGTGAGAACAAAACGCTCGATCGATGTTTTCCCGCATATGACTGGGTCCAGAACAACGGCTACGGCAACTTGGGTTTCTGGGCTGAAGCTGCTGCTAAATCTGCCGGTCGGTGAACCACCGAATGACACAGCCCGCGCAGTCCGCCCCTAGTACCGTCCGCGAAGGTCCTCGAGAACCGAGTACCACAAAGCCGGATAGACGTCGTCATTTGCAAGTCGATTACGTAACGGTGAGTCCAGCTGGTCCGACAGCCGGCGGGCTTCGCCGCCTGGATAGCCGACGGCATACGTCGGCCGATCGGGGAAGACTTCACGAAAGAGTTCGTATTCGGTCTGTATCCCTTCCATCCCACCGATGAAGACTGCTGCACGAGGGTCGGTCTGATTCAGCATCTGGCGGCGCATGAGATCGAGGCTCGGTCCCCACGTTGCCCGCACTCCTGGGTCTCCGTCTCGCGCCTCCGTCCAGATGATTTGTCCGATATTTTCTGCTTCGAATCGGCGAGTAGCAGTGGGGAGCACATCCTCGAAGAGCTGAGACTGGTAGATAACCACACGTTCGGTCTGCCGGGGCTCAATCTCGGCCGCCACGTACAGCAAGAGTGGCGCGATCGTCGGGTGTGCTGCTGAGACCAGCCGGACGCCTGCCGTCAGGAAGACGCGTGCGAAGGCGACCACTGCATCCGTGATTTCTGAAGCACTAAAGGTTCCAGTCCACGTGTCGGGATTGGGGATGCTCGCTGACAAGAAGACCGCGGCATCGCTCGGCTCGGTGGATACGGGCTCGTGGAAGCGTAAGGGCATTACCACCACCCTCCAATGGCGTTTTCGGGCGTTACGGTGAGGTCTCGATCACTGACCACCCAGCTCAGGTGTTGACGCCGCTCGGCGCGGAGGATCCGGGCGCTGTGCACCAAGGTGGCGCCAATGTCCGAACCGGCATTCAGCCGAGCCTCGTCGAGTTCCTGAAGATCCGTTGCCGTCGGAAGTCGGGGGGTGATGCCGACCAGCGTCGATCTGCCACCCTGCTCGACCAGCAGACGCCAGGATCGAGTCGGGATGCAGCTGGTGCACCCGGCCGCAAGCGCGGCCTCCTCGATACTCCTGATCAGCATCCGCCGGCGTCGGACCAGCCCTTGGGCGTGAGCCATTTCCACCAAGCCGACAACCCGGTCTAAGGCGGCATCAGTCAGGATGTCATAGCCATGGTCGTCTGTCATCAGATCAGCCGCTATCAGTGGCTCTCGACCCAGACCTTTGCTTCCTGGCACCGGTTCTGGATCATTCGGCCACTGCAGTATCAGGGTGCCCATCGTATGGCTCAGGGCGTAGTCGACCTCGTCGAACACCCAGTCGGACGTGTGAGCCAGCGGGGTCTCGAGTAACAAAAGGAAGGCATTGTCTTCAAGTGCGTCGGCGATGGTCTCCTGGACACGGGCCGCCGATCGGATGGCAAATCGGTCTATGAATGGTATGAAGCCGTGATGTGTGAGTCGATCATGTAGCTGCTCAGCAGCCCCGAGCCCGTCGTCTCGCTTGTGGCTTATGAAGACACGACGTTGCTCGTCCTCGATCCCGAGTTCTTCGAGCAGGAGGAGCGTGAGTCGCTGAGCTGGATCAGGGCCTTCCCAGGCGAAGCCGTTGATCGGTGATAGTGACTCAGGCACCGCTTGCTGATACGAGGCAAGATCGTCAACTACGGGCACCACTGGTCGGCCACACGTTAGCGCGTCGGTCACGAGGTCGACGAGATTCGGGTCGATGGCCGCGTCCACGCTTCCGAAGAAGGTGGTCACCGCGGGGGTGCCTGGGGACGGGTGCGCTTCGAGGACGGCCACGTTTACCGTCTTGTGTAACCCCACCCGCTCCAGTTCAGCTGCCACCGCCTGGCGTAGCTGCGCGAGCCAGTCGGGTCGATCCGTCTGGATGACTTGGATCTCATACGTCGTGGTGGCGGTCAAGGTATTCGACTCTAGACATTCGGACGGCTGGAGGACGCCTGAGCGTCACCGACCCCGGCGAGCGTTGCCGGCACGGCGACGGGTCGCTCCGTTCGACGGAGGGCCGGGGCGAGTGAATGAGGGCTTGAAGGAGCGGCCGCGCGGCGAAAGAGCAGGTCATAGCCCTAGTGGCTGCGAAACGCACGGCTCCGGACCAGCCCCTTCGCCTGGGTGGAGGCACGGATGTCCATCGCCCAGCGATGTCACCTCCACCGAGAAGGTCCGGGTTAAAGGACTGAAGGTGGGACTCCTGCAAAGACAACATCCCGAAAAACGGGGTCGAGTGTCTTTACGCGCATTTCTTGCTGCAGCCAAGTTGGTCGATTGTGGCTCCTCGGTGGACGAGGTTCACCATGGCTAAGAGGAAGAGGACTCGAGGCATCCGGGGGGCGGCACGATAACCAGTTGCCCGGCGGCCAGTAGCGCCTCCCGATATCTCTGGGTGGTCGCCAGGTGGATTATGGGTTCTACGTGCGCGAGCTGGCCCGGCTCATCCGAGCAGATGGTGGGCCCGAGGTCAGCTATCGAACTCCGGCCCGGCGCCGGACCGCCCAACAGGTCACATGAATAGGCCCAGGGCGCGGGTCCATCACACTCACACCTCGCCCCGCACCGGCCGCGGGCGAAGCTTCCGGTTGCTGCACCTTTTGGGACTGAACGGGTCCGACCCACGCATCGCTTAGGGAAGCCGTAGAGGCGCCAGTCCCGGATGATGGACCATCGCGAGAGGGCCATAGAGGTGGAACACTGCCGCCACTGCCATAGGAGCCACCGGTGCCCCTGTCCACGCCAGTGCAGGTTCGCTGTCTATGTCAAGACTGACAATTTCGCGTCCTGGTGCGAGGTCGACGCGCACCCCAACAGCCTTCTCCCATCGGTAACCGCGCAGCCGGTCATCGCTCAGTCTTCCTACGATCCGGGCAGAGGTCACAAGCCAGGGCCGGAAGGTCGGTTGTGCGCGTTCGCCACGCTTGGTGAGTGGGGCCCAATCGAGATTGAATCTGATCGGCACCTCAGCCCACACCTTCTCGCCAGCGTCGAGCACGACCCCGACCCCGTACGGCTGGGTGGCAGTTTGCCGGTCGTAGTACAGGTCGAGGGCGAGCTCTCGTGCTTTAGCAGTCGCCCACTGGCGGGCCTCGTCTTCCCACCGGGTGAGCGCCTTGGCTTCCTTGCGCTTGCTCACAGTTCGACTCCTCTCTGCACCTCGACCGCGACCTCGTGGTTTGGACTGGCCTGCTGTTCGGCACCGGCGCTGCTGATAGCTATCGCCCGCGCCGCTGCGGCCTGCGCCCGCTGGCGTTGACCTGTCTGTTCCGTGCTACTCGACGTCACCCTGCTTGCCCAAGAGCGCTCTCGCTGGTGATGTGCCAGCGGTCGCGGTAGGCGGCGATGGTCGAGATTTCGCGCATCCAGTGCTCGCGTCGGGCGGGGGTCGTTGGCGGAATCCCGACACGCCGTGCCCAACCTTCGCTGTTCTCCACCGCGTTATCGGCCAGCGTACGGGCACGCTCTTCCATGGCCCGATCTCGCTCGGCCAGAGCCCGGGCCATCTCGAGGTCGCTGACACCTTGTGCCCGGGGGATGAGCCCTGCAATCAGATCGTCGGCTCTCCGGTTGCGGCCGGATGCTGCCTGGGTCCAACGCTCGACCCGTCCGTGCAACACCGCGGCCACATCGCCGGCGTCGGCTAAGGACCGGCTGGCCACCAAGTGAGGGAAGTGCGACTTCGACGTCAAGGCGGCGGGCTTCCGCGTTCGCGGAACGCGGCGAGGAGCGGGCCATGCGCCGCGCTGGCCCGTACAGCTTCGAGGTCACCGTCGGAAAGTCCCGATTGGGCCAGCAGGGAGTCCCACCGCTCACTTTGGGCCATCGTGGCCAGCGTCAGGTACTCGGCCGAAAGCCGCTCCATGCCCTCTGCCTCGGACTGCTCGCGTCGGATCATGTCGTGGGCGGCAACGTCGGCGCCCTCGTTGCGGAGCACGCCAGTCAGCACTTCTTTGGCGCTCACCTGTTCGGTTGCTTGGTCGTGGGCGGTTTGTGGATCGGGGTCGTAGTGCGTGTCCACGTAGAGCCGGTTGGACTCACGGCCCCTGGTGGCCAACACGTAGAGCGCCTCGCGGGTCGTGGTCGAGGTCACAAAGGCGTGCGCGGTGTCGACCGTGCGGCCCTGGGCTCGATGGGCACTCGACGCGTAGGCGAGTTCCACGTGCTCGGCCACGTAGGCGGCCGGCAGGACCACCATCCCGCCTCCGTTTGTCCTCTGCACGGTCATGGTTCCATCTTGATCGGTCGCTGTGACAGTCCACCGGTCTCCGTTGCGTACCCACCCTTGTCCGGTGCAAAGACGCCGGTCGTTTTGGCGGGTTACCACCAGGTCGCCGACCCCGGCGGTCCCCCCGCCGGCCACCTCGACTCCGACCTCGGCGACCGCTCCTTCTGCGACTCGGTCGGCCCGGGCCCGGGCGTTGAGCTCACTCACGGTGCCGAGGTCACCGGCGATCATCAGAGTCGTCTGTCCGTCCTTGGTGTCCTTCCTCCAGGCCAAGTACAGAGCGTCGAGCATCTGTTCGCGGTCGCCTTCGGTGATGCGCTCATGGGCGTGGTAGGCATCGACAGCGTCGGGGGACCCCGCTCGCAGCTCGACGCTGGCCCGCTTCTCCCAGGTGTGGTGGAAGCGGCGCACGTCGGTTAGCTCGGGTGCGAAGCCCGCTCGGGTCGCGCACCAATGCGGCGAACATTCCCCCGGCTTCGACCGAGCTGAGCTGACCCTGATCGCCTACCAAGACGATCTTCGCGCCAGCCGTCGCCGCGGCACGGCCCAGTTCGTCCAGGGCGAAGGTTCCGGCGAGGCTTGCCTCGTCCACGATCACCAGCTGGTTCACCCGGAGGCGCCATCGGGCGACGTCGCCTTCGGCGGCGGCGATGCGTTGGCGCAACGGTGTGCGGGCACGCGAGACATTGGGAAGGGATCTGAGTCGGCTCCGGAGTTCTCTGATCTTGGCCAGCCGTTCGGCCTCTTGACGGTGTTCGTAGAGCCATTTGGCCACGTTCTCGGTGTCGATACCGAGCTCGTTCGCCAGCACCTCGGCGGTGGCGGCGGAGGGCGCAAGCCCGAGCACCGACCCCGCGCCGTGCTCGGCTTCCCAGGCGGCCCGCAGCGCGGCCATCGTGGTGGACTTGCCCGTCCCAGCCGGCCCCACGAGCACGTCGAGTTCTCGCCCGGACGTGGCGATCTGCTCGACCGCCATGGCCTGGTCGAGGGCAACTCCATGGTCCCGCCCGGGCAGGGCGGCGGCGGTGACGGCCGCCACGGTGCCCACGGCGACGACCGGACCGCCGGTCTGTCGACCCGCCTCGAGCAGGCGGGCCTCGGCCTCTAGCAGGGTGGTCGTGGTGTAGACCTCGTGACCCTTCGCCCGGAATCGGCTCGTCCCATCGGCCCGGCGGAGCCGTTCGGGCGTGTGGTGCAGCTCCGGCGCCGAGATCAAAAGCGACTGGGCCAACGCCAGGTCCGCCGTCCGCTCGGCGACGGTGATCCGGTCCTCGGGGGAGGCGAAGCGAACCCCGTGGAGTTGGCGGTGCACCTCGGCCAAGACGTTGGCACGGGAGAAGGTGGCCCGGCGCTCGGCCACGCGGTGGACCGCCACGCCGGCCGCGTCTTCCAAAATGCCATCGGCCAGGTCGCCGGCGTGCAGAAGCGGCAGGTCGTTGCGCTCTGCCAGTCCGGCGACCCAAGAGACCTGGTCGCCTCCGATGTAACTCTCGGCCCGCCGCCGCCAGGATTCAGTCATCTCGGCCAAGCTGTGGTGCTCCTTGGCCTGCCGGGTCTCCAACGTGGCCCGACGGCGGAGCTCGAGTACCTCCACACTGGTTGGTTGGCGCCCATAGGCGAGGGCGAACTGGCTGACAAGGTCCGTCTTGCGCTCCTCGATGGCGACCGAGCGCTGCGAGAACTCGGCCATCAGGGCCTCGGGGACGCCTGTCACTTCGAAGCGCAGCTGCTCGGAATGGCGCCGTGCTCGGCCGTCCCAGCCCCACCCCAAGGTCTCGGTCAACAGATCGCTGAGTACGCCCTGGTGCAGTTCGGAGAGGGCGACGAGCGACTTGAACAGGCCTCGGGAATCGAGCGTGCGCCAGGTGCCATCGGAAACGGAACGGGCCCGGTTGGCCACCACCACATGATCGTGTAGTTGCGGATCCCCGGCCCGCGAATCCCAGTGGGTGAAGGCGGCGGCTACGACGCCTTCGATGACTTCTTGGACTACGCCGTTGGTGCCCGAGCGAGAGTGGAACACCTCGCGCTCGGCGTAGGTGAGCACCACCTCGATGGCCCGGCGGTGGCAGGCGTAGATCCGTTCCTTGGTGTCCCGGTCGGCCAGCGCCCAGGCGGTCGAGACTGACTTGGACGGTGAAAAAGTCAGGTCGAACCCTGCCACCGGCGTGCGGAAGGCGCCCCCCTTGATCCGTTCCTCGGCCTCGATCCGGGCCGACTCCTCGGCCCGTTCGGCGATGGTGCGAGTCGGCGGAATGGCGGCGATCCGCTGGGCCACCCGCTTGGATAAGGAGAGGTGGGTGCGGTTGGGCTGGCGCCCCAGCGGATTTCCGGTGACCGGGTCGGCGCACATCCCTAGCAGATTGAACAGGTGCTCCTCGGTCACCGCCGACCCGGGCTCGACCCCGCGGCCGCCGTCGAGGCCAGCGAGACCGGCGCCCAAGAACATGCCGGGAGGGGTGCCGGACTCGGCGTAGTAGCGGGTGAGGTTCGAAGACTGCACCGGCGCCCCGTCCCCCACGGCGACGGACTCCATCAGGTAGCGATAGCCCGACCCCAGGGTCATCCTGCGCAACGAGATCACGGCCCGATCCAGTCCTTTAACCAATGCTCGGAACGTCCCTCGCCCCGCAGCTTCAGAGAGGCAAATGACCACCATCGCCCCCTTCGGCGATCCCGACCTGTCCTCCTCGAATGCCACACGTGTGAAGCAATCTGACGCGGCTATGGAGGGGCCAGAAGCGGTTTAGGTCGTCGCTATACGAGAGGGGTTGTCAATCCAGATGATGTGCTTGACTCGGGACTGCTGAAGTCGGTGGAAGGCGGCCAGGTGCGATGTGTCCCAGCGCGGGCGGAAGAGGGCACCCGATTCGGCGCCTTCCTCCGATTTTTCTTCGGCGCCTACCCCTTCCTACTCGAACTTGGAGAGTCGATAGTCGAAGAGGCGCCGAATCTGAGGGAGGCGACGAGAGCCGATAGCGTTTCACAAAGCTCTCGCGCAGACGTCCGGTCCCAGTTCCTGGATGGGCCGGCTGGCCGATATCATCGTGCTCCATCCTCCCAGGCCAGTTCATCACGTCCTGGGTTACGTTTTTGCAGCGTGCGTTCAGACGCGCTGCGCGCAGGCCTGAACGCCGGTCACCTGCCTACCCCCGCTCATTTAAATGGCCCACGCCCTTGTGATCGGTGTGCCGAATGCTCGCTCGGAAACGTTCGCTTGATCAGTCGACTCCCGATGGGCTCGAACTGGTGTTCATCGGCTGACTCGTGCTGCCCGGCGTGCCGTCGAACGACAAGTCTCCGCTGTTGGCCTCGAAGGCGATCCAGTACGAGCCGTTAGCCAGTGGGATCCCGCTCGGGTTGGTACCGGCTTCCATTCCAAGACTCAAGTTGGCTCCTGTACTTCCGTTGTAGGTCCACAGTCCGTCGGTGTCGGCCGCGAAGGCCACGATGTACCCGCTGCCCTGAGCGGTGATGCTTGGGCTGGTGCCTGACTCCACACCTAGTGAGGGGGCCGTATCGACGTAACCGACGGTCCAGAGCGACCCGGTATTGGCCTGGGCTGCGATCTCGTACTGGCCGTTGCTGAGCACCGTGATACTCGGGTTGGTGCCCGCTTCCATTCCAAAACTCAAGTTGGACCCCGAACTTCCGCTGTAGGCCCACAGTCCGTCGGTGTTGGCCGCGAACGCCACTGTGTACCCGCTGCCCTGAGCGGTGATGCTCGGGCTGGTGCCGGCCTCCATCCCTAGTGAGGGGGCCGTATCGACGTAACCGAGCGTCCAGAGCCCCCCAGTATTGGACTGGGCCGCGATCTCATACTGGCCGTTGCTTAGCGTGGTGATGCTCGGACTGGTGCCGCTGGCGATGCCGAAAGACAGGTTGGCCAGTCCGCCGGCGGGCGAGTATGCGTAGAGGCCGCCGGCGCCGGCATTGAACGCCACGATGTAGCTGCTGCCCTGAGCGGTGATACTTGGGCTGGTACCCGACGCCACTCCGTAGCCGGTGTTATAGGTCGTACCGGTCGCTGACGAATAGATGCACAGCGTGTTCGAGCTCGAGACAAATGCCGTGTAGGTGGGCGGTGGTGGCACCGTCGCCGCCGGGTGTGGCGTGGCTATGCCGACAATCGGGGCGGCCGGTCCCGGTGGCGTGAGGACGGCCCCTTGGTATATGGCGTCACCGTATTGGAAGACGTTGCCATCTGAGGCGGTGAGCCAGTAGCCGCCTCCGTCGGCCGTGGCGGTGATGCCGACGACGGGGTTGGGAAGGGAGGAGAGGAACCCGGCCGAGCCATAGAAGTTGGCGTTGCCGAAGGAATAGACCCCGCCGTCGCTGCCGACCAGCCAAAATCCCCCTCCATTTGGAGTGGCCGCGATCCCGACGATGGCCCCGCCGAGAGTATGCCCGTATTCGGAGCCGAACGGGTAGGCGTCACCGAAGCTGTAGACGTTGCCGTCTGAGCTGACCAGCCAGTAGCCGCCGCTGTCGGGGGTCGCGGCCATTCCCACGACCGCCGCCGTGGTGGCGCCGGCGGCCGAGCCGTGGAAACCGGCGTCGCCATACGTGAAGACCCCGCCGTCGCTCCCCACCAGCCAGTAGCCGGCCCCATCCGAAGTGGCGGCCATGCCCACCATGGGATGGCTGTCCGCGCCGACGCCCGAACCGTGGAAACCGGCGTCGCCATACGTGAAGACCCCACCGTCGCTCCCCACCAGCCAGTAACCGGCACCATCGGGGGTGGCGGCCATGCCCGTCATGGGATGACTGTCCGCGCCGATGCCCGAGCCGTAGTAATTGGCGGTGCCGTAGTCATAGACCCCGCCATCGCTTCCGACCTGCCGGTAGCCCTGGCCGTAGGTGGTGGTGTACGTGGTTAATTGCGACTGGGTCAACGGTGCTGTCGGGGCCGAGGCGGGAGCGATCACGGCCCAGAGCGGCCCGCGAGAAGGAGGGCAGACATCCAAAGGGTCATGCGACGCCACCTCGCCGCGTCCATCTGGGTCGTTGCGTCATGGCCCCACCGCTGCAACCCTTCGCGCACCTGACGCCTCCTTCATCCGAGTGGTTCCGTGAGGCGACCCTGTGATGCTCGGGTCGCCGTTCAGCGTTTTACCACGGATTCAGGAAAAAATGCAATCATTATTTCCATCATCTGCGAAGAAAGGGAGCTTTCTCCATTGGGGCATGCGCGAGGGCGGGGCTATTTCGACCGCCCGAGTGGTCGCCCCCGGGGGCGACGGAGCACCCCTTCGGACTGCAGCGCGGCGAGCACGGCTTCAACGGGGCGACCGATGACGGCCGCGGCGGTGCTGAGATCATCGCTGCGCATGGCGAAGTAGCGGTTCGGACGAGCACCTCTTCGGCTCTGAATCGAATCGACCAGTTGGGAGACCATTTCGACGTCCCTGTCTTTGCCCTTGGCTCGCTCGAGTTGAATCAGGTCGAGGTGTACCTTGTTGGCCGCTGGCTGGGCTACTGCAGGTTCGGCCGGGGCGGCCGCGTTTGGCTCGGCCGAGGCCAAAAGGGTGTCGACGGAAAGCTCGTAGACGTCGGCCAGCTGACCGAGACGGACGGCCGGGATGTTGGAGTCGCCCAGCTCGTAGGCGCTGAGCGTCGTGGCCTTAATGGCGCCGTTACTGCGCTCCTCGACCTCGTGGAGTGAGAGTCGACGATCGAGTCGCGCTTGGCGGAGTCGAGCGCCCAGGACCTCGGGTCCGCTCACCCGCGGCTGGTTTCTGCTTCTTCTTCGGGCTTCGTTTGGCCGGCACTATCCCTCGACACCTCGATCGGTGAACACGACAGAAAACTAGCGGATGACCCGCGCCCGCTGGTCACCGGCGCCGGTTGTGGGCGAGGACCAAGAAGATCTCAGAAAGTAGAAAAAAAGATTGCTTAATTTCCCGTAGTCGTGCTACAACCCACATAGCGACTTGACGCGGTCGGGGTCCGGTCACGAAATAAGGGGCAAAGGAGCGACTCGTGCAAGAGCAAACGCAGTGGTCCGTCCATGGCACACCCTCACGGAGCGCAGTGGCCAATAGAGCGGGTCGTCCCGTCTGCCCCAATCGCGACCGCACGCAAGATGCCTACGGAGGGACCGATGTCTGAAGGGTCAGAGCAGAACGAGGCCACCGAGAACGTTGACCCACAGCCGACCGCCGGCGTGAAGTCCGCGGATAGTGGGGCCGGAGGCAGGAAGACGTTGAGGATCTTCGGCCACGGGGTGGCCGTGTCTTCGACAGCGCTGGTGCTTCTCGTCATCTTTGCTGCGGTGCTGGCCACAACGGTTGGAGTCATAGCTGTGCACGCCGCCACTTCGGGGACGGCTTCGCCATCTCCAACAGGGCAAGCTTCGACTGGCTCCTCGTCTTCGTCGTCGAGCACGACGACAACGTCGACGACACTGCCGGGTCCGCTTGCCGCAGGTCCGGACCAAAGCCATGCGCCGGCGTTTCCGACGGCGGGCGGCGGCCAACCCGCCTTCGGAGACTTCAATGCGCTGACGTGTGCGAGCTCCACGCGATGCTTTGCCGTCGGGGTCGACGACCAGGGAAATGGGGTGGCCTCGACCAGTAGCGATGGAGGTTCGACCTGGGACAGTCTGACCCTGCCAACCGGGACCCCGGTTCTCGACGCCGTGGCCTGCGCCGATGCCTCGCACTGCATCGCAGTCGGGCAAGGGGCGGTGGCGGTGACCACCGATCAAGGCTCGCAATGGTCCCTCGAGCCTCTGCCGCTCGCCAACACCACCCTCATCGGAGCGGACTGCCCGAGCACCTCGCTTTGTGTGGTTGCCGGGGTGACCAACAACCCGACCGGCCCCTATGCCGGGGCGGTGTTGCGATCGACTGACGGCGGGACGACGTGGCAGAGCGCCACCGTCCCACCGGGAACGCTTGGCATCGGCGACGTGGCCTGTCCGACGTCCACCGACTGCATCGCCATCGGCGCCTCGTTGCTGGTCAGCCACAACGGCGGAGCGACATGGAGTTCCACGACTGTTCCCGGAGGGACCGGGCCGCTGCGCAGCATCTCGTGCTCGAGTGCCACCCAATGTGTGGCCATTGGGGCCAACCCACAAGGTCTCCAAGACCCCGCAGCGCCCGCAGTCGCCGTCGAGACGTCTGACGGGGGCGACACCTGGACCAGCCTGAGCCTGCCCGCCGGATCGGCCCCGCTCAACGAGGTCAGCTGCTCGACCGGCACCCAATGCGTCGCCGGAGGGTCGAGTCCGACTCCAGGTGGTGCTGCTCCGCTCTTTCAATCAAGCGACGGGGGAGTGACGTGGACACAAGACGCCAGTCCGCCACCCGATATCTCCGCCATCGCCGGGCTTTCGTGCCCGGCCGCCAACCAATGCGCCATCGTCGGCCGCCAGCTCGATCGCACGGCGGCCACGGCGGCGAGCAGTGACCTGTCCACCTGGAGCACCACCACCCTTCCGGGCAACGCCACTCCTCCGAGCACGGATGCAATCTCGTGAGGCGGCCCTTGCCCAAGAACGACAACACAGAGGAGGCGTCGTCGATGGGGCGAACGCTCTGGATCTGGATCAAGACGCCGCCTCAGCGTGGGGGTCGCACGCCCTCAAGCTGGTTTATCGGCCTGGTATGCCTGGTGCTCATGGCGGCGACGTTGATGGCGGCCAACGGTGTCCCGGCGCTCAGGTCGCTGACCAATATCCAACTGACGAGCGGTGGCGTGTCCAATCCACCCATCTACTCGAATGGCGAGTTCTGGGGCGGCGGTTCCGAGCTCGAGAATTGCTCGGTGTGTTCGCCGAGCGGGATCTTGGGCAAGTCCGGCGGACAGAGTACGGACTCTGGCCAGGACGTGGACCCCATGGTCGGCGATTACAGCTTCAGCGATTCGCTCGTGTCGGTAAAAGCGGACGGTGGCGATCTGGAGATGACCCTCAGCTATGACTCTGGCCTGGCGGCCTCCGAACGGGCCACGTCATCTCCTACCCCGTACTTCGGTTATGGCTGGACATCGACGATGAACGGATCGCTCGATGTTCTGAGCGGCAGCGTGGTCCTCAACGACGAGAACGGCGCCCAGACCACGTTCTATAACACCACGTCCGAAGACGGATGTCCGCCGGGGGACTATCAGGATCTCCAAAAGTACACCGTCTATGGCAGTTCCTATGCCTTCTGCGCGGCCAATCGGGTCGACGCCCAACTTGGCTACTTCCCCACCTACGGCGTCTATCAGATGGACCGTTGGGGTGGACAGACCACCGATGCCTACGACGTCTACGGCCAGCTGGCCGACGTCGGAACGAACACCACCGACAACGGCCAGGACATCAACTTCACCTATGGCGTGAGCCCCGGTACCGGGACCTGTCCGAGCTCGGGCGTTTCAAGCTGTTTCGTCGAGACCGATGGATCGGACACCACGCGTCACGTCACCGCTGAGGTCAATAGCGGGTATGTCACTGCCGTGCTCGATCCCGCCGGTCGCACGTACGAACTGGGCTACGACACGACCAACGGCAACTTGACCTCGATCGAATCCCCTTCTCCGGCCCCGGCAGGCGGTGTGGCCACCACGACGTTGACCTACGCCACGCCGAGCAACTCCGACCTGACCGAGGTCACCGACGCCGATAGCAACACGACGACGATCACCTATTCGGCAGGCATGGTCTCAGAGATCCAGGATCCCTACGCCTCCGCCACCCACTATAACTATTACCTCAATAATTGCACCACCTCGACCGACTGCGTCACCGGCAGCACAAATCAGACGACCACCGTGACGTATTCCGATGGGGAGCAGGACTCCGATGTCTATTCCGATGGCGAGCTGATCATGGATACGTGGGGCCAGAGCGCCTCAGGCGGTGCGGATACCGAGACGTGGAGTTTCAACTACGCCTACCCCGGCTCTTCAAGTCAAGATGCTCCAAGTATCGAGACGGTCTATCTCCCAACCGGGAGCGCGACGGCCACCATCGTGTCCGATTCGGTGGGCAACGTCATCTCGTATACCGATCCCAACGGCAACACAACCAGTTCGATGTATAACGACACCGGTGGCAACGATCTCGATGAGCTGTGCTGGAGTGCCGCTCAGGGGGTCAGCATCCCTTCGAACGCATCGTGCTCGAGTCCGCCGACGGGCGCGACTACCTATACATACGACCAGTACGGTAATCAACTGAGCGAGACCGACCCACTGGGCAACACCACCCGTTCGGGCTACTACTCCAACGGCCTCTTGTGCTGGACGGCTCAACCCACCGTCACTGCCGCCGGAGGTCCGTGCACGAACACCGGGTCCTCGCCCAACGGCGCGCCGTCTGGTGCCACCACGTACGTCTACGACGCATGGCGATGCCACCACGACGACGGTCCCGGCGTCGCCATCGCCGACCAAAACGACGACGGCGGAATACAATCTCGACGACCAGGTCACCTACTCGATCCCGCCCAACGGCCAGGGTGCTGGTGCGTTCGGCTCCAACGTGTATGAGACCTACGACGCCTACGAGGCCGATGGCCAGGTGGCGTCGACCACGGGACCGTTGAGTCGGACGACCTCGTACACCTATGACGCCGTGGGCAATGTCCTGACCACGGCCGACCCGGCTGGCGTGACCTCGAACGCCTAGGATCACGACAACCGACTGTGCTGGAGCTATCGGGCGGCCACCGCCTACGGATCGAGCGTATGCACCAGCCCGCCATCTTCAGGGGCCACTGTGTACTCAGGCGGCTACAACGGTGACACCGATGTCCCGAATGCCGTGACTGATCCGACGGTGCTACCACCTCCTACACCTACAGCGACTACCGGTTCCCCACCTCGGCCACAGTCACCACCGAAGCGACCGTTTGGGCAACCCGCAGTCCAACATCGTCACCTATGACAGCTACGACGACTACAAGGACACCTGCATGTCCGGGCCGGCCGGTCCCGTCTCGGCTGGCACGTGCACGTTCACGTCGGGCGACACCTTGGACCTCTACAACCCCGAGGGCCAGTTGACGAGCTCCGAAGACGCCAGCGGTAACACCACGACCTACACCTACGGTGACAATGCCTTCCCCACCTATCCGACCGTGATGACCCGGCCGCTCAGCAAGGTCACCGACTACACCTACGATGCCGACGGGAGGCTCACCGCTACCGAGGATCCGGGGGGCGCCACGGTCGAGACGGCCTATGACGCCGACAGTCGCCCCTGCGTGGTGGCCAATTCCACCGCCTCCATCTCGTGCACCAGCGTGCCGAGCGGCACCGGGGTCACCCTTTACTCCTACGACCAGGCCAACCAAAAGACGTCCATGACCGATAACAACGGCACGTCGAGTCAAGCCATCGACTCCTACACCTATGACGCTGACGGGAACCTGTTGTCGTCGACCAACGACAACGCTGAGACCACGAACTATTCCTACGACGACGCCGACGACCCGACGTGTGTGAGCTACCCGAACATCTCGGCGTCCAACTGCACGCCGGGCTCACGCTCGGGCTCCTATGTGACGTGGCCTACAACAGTGCAGGGCAACTGAACTCGACCACGGACTGGCTGGGCAACACGGTCTCGTACTCGAGCTACAACCCGCTCTCCGAGGTCCAGTCCATCGCCTATCCCTCCTCGACCGGCGAGTCGGTGGCCTACAGCTACGACGCCGACGGCAACGTGACGGGCATCTCGTACTCGGGCACCCTCATCTCGGGGCTGAGCGGGTCCGATAGCTACACCCCCAACGCCAACAACCAGGTGGGGGCCAGCAGCTCGCTCGGGAGCTACAGCTCGTCGAGCGACACCTACGACACCTACGGCCGGGTCTACCAGGCCACCAACCCGGCCACGTCGGGCACGGGTTCGCAGTCGGGCCCGGACATGTATGCCTACAACGCCAACGACGAGATTCACACCGACACCCCACCGGGGACCGGTGCGTCCGCCATTACCTACAACTACGACGCGGCCGACGAGCTGACCACGGTCACCAATCCGAACAAGCCGTCGGCGTCTCAGGACAACTCCTTCGGCTTCAGCGCCGATGGACAGCGCTGCCTGACCGTGGTCGGATCGAGCACGTACTCCGGCGTGACCTGTGGCACGGTGCCCTCTGGGGCAACCGTCGTCGGCGCCTACGGCTGGAACCCCTACGGCCAACTGTGCTGGTCAGGCACTTCGACCAGCACCTCGGCCACCTGCGCGTCGCCGCCTTCGGGGGCCACCTCGTACGCCTACGACGGCGACGGGTTGCGAATGACGTCGAAGACCGGGGCAAGCACCTCGGACTTCGACTGGGACACGGTGGACGGGGGCAAGATCCCCCTCGACACCAATGACGGGACCAACTCCTACGTCTACGGACCGCTGCTCTTCGGTGGCACGGCGCCTATCGAGCAGATCTCGCCGAGCGGGGTCAGCTTTTTGGCCTCCACGCCGTCGGGGGTCCAAGCGGTCTTCGGCAGCACGACCAAGACCAGCCCGACCTCGTCGGCCGACAAGTTCACCTACGGTTCGGTCTCGGCCGTTGGAAGCCTGGCCAGTGCCCAGGGCACCGGCCTCACCACGCTGTCGGTCGACCCGCAGAACGCGGGCGACCTGATGGCCATAGCCATCCAGATCCCGACCACCACCCGGACCGTCTCGTCGATCTCGGGCGGCGGGGTCACCACCTGGACCAAGGCAACTGGGTTCAGTGGCTCGGTCGGCTCGGACGAGGAGATTTGGTACGGCAAGGTGTCGTCCACGGGCTCGTCGACTATCACCGTCACCTGGTCCGGCTCGGTGTCCAGCGAGGCGCCGGAGTACTCGGCCCAAGAGTTCAGTTCGGGGTTCGGTTCGGGCACGACGTGGGCGGTCGACAAGACGGGCACGCTCAACAACGCCTCGTCGAGCACCCTTACGTATCCGAGCCTCAGCCCGACGGGGGCCGGGGAGCTGTACTTTGGATACGTGGGTCTTCCCAACACCCCATCGGCCGGCGCCACCTCGGGCTTCACCTACGCCGAAACGGCCCAGGCCAACCAGGTGACATACAACACCGATATCTCCTCGCCCAGCGCCTTCCAACCGACGGCGAGCCAGTCGCCGGCCGGGATATCCTCATCTCTCGCCGCTGTCTTTACGGCATCGGCCTCAGGGGGTGGCGGCGCTGGGACCATCTCGGCCGTCGGCTCCTTGGCCAAGAACTCGGGCTCTGGCACAACCACCCTTTCGGTCACCCCCCAACACGTCGGCGATGCCTTCGTGCTTTCGACCATGGTGGTGAACTCGGGCGTCACGGTGTCCAGCGTCAGCGGCGGGGGCGCCACCTGGTCGAAGCTGACCAATATGAGCAGCACGAGCGGTGGAATAGAAGAGGAGCTGTGGTTGGGCACGATTACCACGACCGGTAGCTCGACCATCACCGTGACCTATTCGAGCAGCGTGTCAGGAGATAGTTCGGAGCTCAACGCCCAGGAGTTCGAAAGCAGCACCGGAACCTCGACCACCTGGGCCAAAGACGTGGCGGGAACCTCCAACAACACGACGTCGTCGACCACGGTCGCCTTCCCCTCGCTCACACCGACCGGCACTGCTGAGCTCTACGCCGGCTTCGCCAACGTGGCCAACACCGGTGGTTCAGGCTCGAATAGTGGCTTCACCTACGACCTCAGCGAGTACTACAACCCGTTCATCTTCAACCCGAGCATCTCGGCAACAGTCGCGCCCAGTGCCACACAATCCCCGGCGGGCACGTCCGAGGCGATTGGGGCCCTGATCACGGCAACGGGGTCGGGCGGAAGTTGCACAACTGGAACCGCTTCAGGGACTGGCCCGATCGTAAACAGTGTGTCTCCGTGCTCGGGGGCGACTGGCACCTCGGTTACGATCACAGGATCGAATTTCAGCGGAGTGACAGCCGTGAAATTCGGGTCAACCCCTGCCACCTCCTACACGGTTACCAGTAGCACGTCGATCACCGCCGTGGCGCCAGCCAACTCGATTGGGCCCTATGACGTGACGGTAACGACGACGTCCGCTGTTGCGCTCCAAGAGCTAGCCGCCTACTCGGTCTGGGGAGTCCAGACGATCCAGGCGGGAACCGATGTGACCCCTTTCGGCTTCCAAGGGTCCTACACCGACCCCTCTGGATTGATCTACCTAATCGACCGCTATTACGACCCGAGCACCGACCAGTTCCTGAGCGTCGATCCGGATCTGGCCGAGACGGGTCAGCCGTATGCGTTTACGGGGGACGACCCGCTGAATGCGACGGACCCGTTGGGGCTCAGCCCCTCGGATATATATTCGACGGCAATTTCAGAAGAAAATAGATCTCAAGATTTTCGAGAACGGCAAAAAGACTCGAGGAAGATTTCCTAGCGAGGCATCGTCGGGAGAAATTCTGTATCGCACGAACAACAAGGGAATAACAAGCTATGAGGTCTATGGCAAGAGCGGACTTCCAGAAAAGCGGGTGGACCTCCAGGGCGCGGCTCACTTCGAGAAATCGCTTGGGGAGTCGATTCCAACTCCGCATGTTCAAACCTATGTCACACGTGAAGCTCCTGATGGACAAGTAGTTGTAAACCGAGGGCCGGTAAGGGCAGCGACCAACTCTGAGATTCCGAGTCAGGCATTTCAAGATGTCGTTGTGCAGCCGTACGACAGTCCCTCGATCGCCTTTCGGCAGGCGATGTGTGAGGACGACTCGACGCTGTGCTGATACCATTCGTGAGGTGACCCGGAAGATGCCGGAGTTGGAATTACGTCCAAGTGCTTGGGAGTTTGTCCGAATCTATTCGATGGGATTTGACTCCAATCCCGATACCGGAACCATGCGCCTGATCTGGGATACTGATATTCCGATCGATCGCTGGATTAATGAAGATACACACGAGTACAACTTCAGCGTGTGTCAGTCGCACTTGGAGTTCGGCAGTGTCCATGGCATCAGAGCGAACATGGACAATGGGTCGTTTGACCCATGTGAATTGGTCATCAGCGAAGCAGAGATTCTGGAACGGGTCGAGCGGCGCGGGGCGATCGGACTGACTCAGTGGAATCTTGTCGGGGACTGGTTTGAGATCTCTGTCGTAGCCAGATCACTCCGCAGTACTCCCTATATGGACGCTGTGGTTTCTGAGAGACCTGCATTCCCGGGCGCAGTCGAATAGCCGGTTAAGCGAGCTCGGGCCCCGTGGCAACGCTTCTTCTGTGGTCGCCTGGCGATTCACTTATCACCGGGCATAGTGGGGTGCCAAAGGTAGCGTGGGGATCGCGGGTATCCCGGGTCAACATGGCCACTTGCGATGTATCTAAAGTACGAAAAACGAGCCTCGTGCCCCGATATGTCGCCGCCACCGAACCCGTCGTAAATATCTCTTTCTTCCCTGTTCATTGGGGTCTTCCGGTTTCAGTGGGGAGCCGATGACGCCATCTTCGGGGGCTTGATGGGTCTCGGCCACGCGACACCACCAGCATGGAGAAGTACGCGAGCTTGTAGCGGTCGAAATTCCCGAAGCCGCGGCCGGCTCTCTTGACCTGCTTGGCGCAGTAGTTCGATCCCTCGGTTGGTCCGTTCGACGCGCCGGTGTGGCGATGGTCCGAA